>NZ_CP052859.1:165000-4965000 GCF_012935695.1 Pseudomonas sp. ADAK18 | reverse complement strand
GCCCGTGGCTACCAATCGCTCGAATGTCCTGGGGCTTTAGTTTCTGTTGGTTGATTAGTGCGTGAATGCCTTGGGCGGCGAGCGTCACCCAGTGCTGCTGGGCAATCGCCGATCGGGCAATCTCGTCCGAGCCGCTGGCGCAAAGACCAAGCAGCTCGGTACGAAGGGATTCAGGCATGGGGATGTAGTGGGTGGCGATCAGTTTGATCGCTGTATCTTTCTCGATCAGCGCAATGTCCAGGCCATCAAGGCTGGTCCCGGACATCACACCTATATAGAGAGCCATGGCTCAGCGCTTCGCCGAGGCCAGCAGAGTGGACCGTTCCTGGTCCATACGTGCCATGAGCGGTTGGCTCTGCTGCAGGAAGCGCGCGCGCTCTGCCTTGGCGATGGGATCAGCCATTGGCAGTTTCTGACCCAGTGGATCGACGTGCACACCGTTGACCTGGAATTCGTAATGCAAATGCGGTCCGGTGGACAGGCCGGTGGTGCCGATGTAGCCGATCACCTGGCCCTGTTTGACGTTGCCGCCCGTTTTGACGCCTTTGGCGAAGCCTTGCATGTGGCCATAGAGCGTACGGTAGGTATTACCGTGCTGGATGATCACGGTATTACCGTAACCGCCGCGGCGGCCGGCCAGCAATACCTTGCCGTCACCGGCTGCCTTGATCGGCGTACCACGGGGCGCGGCATAGTCCACGCCCTTATGGGCGCGAATTTTGTTCAGAATTGGATGCTTGCGACCCATCGAAAAACGCGAGCTAATACGGGCGAAGTCCACCGGGGTGCGGATGAAGGCTTTGCGCATGCTGTTGCCATCGGCCGTGTAATAGCTGCTGTTGCCCTGCTTGTTGGTGTAGCGAACGGCGGTGTAGGTCTTGCCACGGTTGGTGAAGCGCGCCGAAAGAATGTTGCCGGTGCCGACGACTTTACCGTTGGCGACCTTTTGTTCGTAGATCACGTCGAACTCGTCACCTTGGCGAATATCCTGGGCGAAGTCGATGTCGTAGCCAAATACGCTGGCCATGTCCATGGTCATGCTGTGGGACAAACCGGCACGGGCGGCGGACTGTGACAGCGAACTGTTGATTACTCCGTGGATATAGGCCGAGCGCATGGCCGGCTTGGAGGTCACTCGATTAAAGGCAAACCCCTTGGCGCCTTTGGTCAGCGCGATGCTCTCCAGGTCGCTGACATTGCTATGCAGCTTGTTCAACTGGCCATCGGGGGTCAGTTCGAACTCAAGCTTCTGGCCGTGTTTGAGCTGGGTGAACTGCTTGGCTTGTTTATCGCTGGCCAGCACCTCATTAACCGTGGATGACGGCAGGCCGACTTTCTCGAACAGGGTCGAAAGGGTATCGCCTTTAGCAACAAGTACTTCCCTATGCTGAGGGCCTTTGGCGGTTGCTACCACAGGTGCAGGCTGTGGCTGGGCGGCTTCCTTGGTGTCTTCGGTGCTGTTTTCTATCTGCGCGAACGGCGACTCGGCTGCACCATTTGTGGCTTGGAGGGCGTCGGATGCGTCTTGATCTTGTGTCAGTTGCTCAACCGGGCTATCCAGGTCAAGACTCAGGGTGGTTCGTTTGGCTTCTACGTCACTGGAAGGGAATACCAGGAGTGCCAGGCTGAGAAGGGCGGCGATACCACTTGCGGCGAGCAAGTGGGTCTTCGGGTAAAGCGGCGGCGCTTTAGACGGTTCAGTGGTCATAAGTAATTTTGACTTTGAAAAGATGAAATGGAAAAGATGAATGACATGATGAAGATGAAATAACTGTATAAAATATAACCAAATCATCCGTGGTGCAAGTCTGTGAACGCTGGGCTTGCTGAGCGGTGTCCGTATGCAGGGCAAAACTTGTAATTAGTCCCCGATCTTGTATGGTTGGTTCCCTTTTGAATCTGAGCCTTGCGGGTCTGTTATGAAGTCGGTTGAAGAGCAGCTAGCGCTGATCAAACGTGGTGCGGAAGAACTGTTGGTCGAGGCTGAGCTGATCGAGAAGCTCAAGCGCGGCCAGCCCCTGCGTATTAAGGCCGGCTTCGATCCGACGGCGCCGGATCTGCACCTGGGTCATACGGTGCTTATTAATAAGCTGCGCCAGTTCCAGGAGCTGGGGCATCAGGTGATCTTCCTTATAGGTGACTTCACCGGGATGATCGGCGATCCGAGCGGCAAGAGTGCTACGCGCCCGCCACTGACGCGTGAGCAGGTCCTTGATAATGCCGAGACCTATAAGACTCAGGTGTTCAAGATTCTGGATCCGGCCAAGACCGAGGTTGCATTCAACTCCACCTGGATGGACCAGATGGGGCCGGCGGATTTCATTCGTCTGACGTCCCAGTACACCGTTGCTCGCATGCTCGAGCGCGATGACTTTGATAAGCGCTATTCCACCAATCAGCCGATCGCTATTCATGAGTTCCTCTACCCATTGGTTCAGGGGTATGACTCGGTGGCGTTGCGTGCGGATGTCGAGCTGGGCGGTACCGATCAGAAGTTCAATCTCTTGATGGGGCGTGAGCTGCAGCGTGCGTATGGGCAGGAAGCTCAGTGCATTCTGACCATGCCGCTGTTGGAGGGATTGGATGGTGTCAAGAAGATGTCCAAGTCTCTGGGCAACTATGTGGGGATCCAGGAGGCGCCGGGTGTGATGTACGGCAAGCTGGTCTCTATCCCGGATGCGTTGATGTGGCGTTACTTCGAGCTGTTGAGCTTCCGCTCGATGGATGAGATCAATGCGTTGCGTGCTGATGTCGAAGCTGGAGCCAATCCGCGGGACGTCAAGATCAAGCTGGCTGAAGAGATCGTTGCACGCTTCCATGGTGAAGAGGCTGCGGCCAATGCTCACCGTGCTGCGGGTAACCGTATGAAGGATGGCGAGTTGCCAGATGATCTGCCTGAGATCGAGCTGGCCGCTACCGAGGCTATGCCGATTGCCGCTGTCCTTAATAAGGCTGGTTTGGTGAAGAACTCGGCAGTGGCGCGCGACCTTCTGGGTTCCGGTGGCGTGCGTATAGATGGTGAGGTGGTGGATCGCACCTTTATATACGAGCTGGGCGCTACTCACGTTTGCCAGGCTGGGAAGAAGGCATTTGCGCGTATTACGCTTAAATCCGAATAAACCTGAAATTAACTGTTGACGGCGATTTATATCTGTCTATAATTCGCCCCACTTCCGGCGCAGTCGAAACGGAAAACTCCTTGGTAAACAAAGAGTTATGTAGGTTTCGACAGCGAGCTGCTTCAGATCATCGAAGCCCAGAAGGAGTTGATAAGGCGGTGTTGTTTAGCCCTGTCAACGGTTCGATCTTCTCGGTCGAAAGCGGAGAAAAAGAGGTGTTGACAGCAGCGTGTAACGCTGTAGAATTCGCCTCCCGCTAACGAGAGATCGGAAGCGCAAGTGGTTGAAGTTACAAAGGAAACTTTGAAAACTTCTTAAAAAAATCGCTTGACAGTAACAGGGGCTGCTGTAGAATGCGCGCCTCGGTTGAGACGAAAGATCTTAACCAACCGCTCTTTAACAACTGAATCAAGCAATTCGTGTGGGTGCTTGTGGAGTCAGACTGATAGTCAACAAGATTATCAGCATCACAAGTTACTCCGCGAGAAATCAAAGATGTAACCAACGATTGCTGAGCCAAGTTTAGGGTTTCTTAAAAATCCAAAGATGTTTGAACTGAAGAGTTTGATCATGGCTCAGATTGAACGCTGGCGGCAGGCCTAACACATGCAAGTCGAGCGGTAGAGAGAAGCTTGCTTCTCTTGAGAGCGGCGGACGGGTGAGTAATGCCTAGGAATCTGCCTGGTAGTGGGGGATAACGTTCGGAAACGGACGCTAATACCGCATACGTCCTACGGGAGAAAGCAGGGGACCTTCGGGCCTTGCGCTATCAGATGAGCCTAGGTCGGATTAGCTAGTTGGTGAGGTAATGGCTCACCAAGGCTACGATCCGTAACTGGTCTGAGAGGATGATCAGTCACACTGGAACTGAGACACGGTCCAGACTCCTACGGGAGGCAGCAGTGGGGAATATTGGACAATGGGCGAAAGCCTGATCCAGCCATGCCGCGTGTGTGAAGAAGGTCTTCGGATTGTAAAGCACTTTAAGTTGGGAGGAAGGGCAGTAAATTAATACTTTGCTGTTTTGACGTTACCGACAGAATAAGCACCGGCTAACTCTGTGCCAGCAGCCGCGGTAATACAGAGGGTGCAAGCGTTAATCGGAATTACTGGGCGTAAAGCGCGCGTAGGTGGTTCGTTAAGTTGGATGTGAAATCCCCGGGCTCAACCTGGGAACTGCATTCAAAACTGACGAGCTAGAGTATGGTAGAGGGTGGTGGAATTTCCTGTGTAGCGGTGAAATGCGTAGATATAGGAAGGAACACCAGTGGCGAAGGCGACCACCTGGACTGATACTGACACTGAGGTGCGAAAGCGTGGGGAGCAAACAGGATTAGATACCCTGGTAGTCCACGCCGTAAACGATGTCAACTAGCCGTTGGGAGCCTTGAGCTCTTAGTGGCGCAGCTAACGCATTAAGTTGACCGCCTGGGGAGTACGGCCGCAAGGTTAAAACTCAAATGAATTGACGGGGGCCCGCACAAGCGGTGGAGCATGTGGTTTAATTCGAAGCAACGCGAAGAACCTTACCAGGCCTTGACATCCAATGAACTTTCTAGAGATAGATTGGTGCCTTCGGGAACATTGAGACAGGTGCTGCATGGCTGTCGTCAGCTCGTGTCGTGAGATGTTGGGTTAAGTCCCGTAACGAGCGCAACCCTTGTCCTTAGTTACCAGCACGTAATGGTGGGCACTCTAAGGAGACTGCCGGTGACAAACCGGAGGAAGGTGGGGATGACGTCAAGTCATCATGGCCCTTACGGCCTGGGCTACACACGTGCTACAATGGTCGGTACAGAGGGTTGCCAAGCCGCGAGGTGGAGCTAATCCCACAAAACCGATCGTAGTCCGGATCGCAGTCTGCAACTCGACTGCGTGAAGTCGGAATCGCTAGTAATCGCGAATCAGAATGTCGCGGTGAATACGTTCCCGGGCCTTGTACACACCGCCCGTCACACCATGGGAGTGGGTTGCACCAGAAGTAGCTAGTCTAACCTTCGGGAGGACGGTTACCACGGTGTGATTCATGACTGGGGTGAAGTCGTAACAAGGTAGCCGTAGGGGAACCTGCGGCTGGATCACCTCCTTAATCGACGACATCAGCTGCTCCATAAGTTCCCACACGAATTGCTTGATTCATTGAAGAAGACGATAAAGAAGCAGCCCGAAATTGGGTCTGTAGCTCAGTTGGTTAGAGCGCACCCCTGATAAGGGTGAGGTCGGCAGTTCGAATCTGCCCAGACCCACCAATTTTGTGTGGGAAACGCCTGTAGAAATACGGGGCCATAGCTCAGCTGGGAGAGCGCCTGCCTTGCACGCAGGAGGTCAACGGTTCGATCCCGTTTGGCTCCACCACTAACTGCTTCTGTCATGTAAAGCTTAGAAATGAGCATTCCATCGTGATGATGGTGAATGTTGATTTCTAGTCTTTGATTAGATCGTTCTTTAAAAATTTGGGTATGTGATAGAAAGATAGACTGAACGTTACTTTCACTGGTAACGGATCAGGCTAAGGTAAAATTTGTGAGTTAAATTGCGAATTTTCGGCGAATGTTGTCTTCACAGTATAACCAGATTGCTTGGGGTTATATGGTCAAGTGAAGAAGCGCATACGGTGGATGCCTTGGCAGTCAGAGGCGATGAAAGACGTGGTAGCCTGCGAAAAGCTTCGGGGAGTCGGCAAACAGACTTTGATCCGGAGATGTCTGAATGGGGGAACCCAGCCATCATAAGATGGTTATCTTACGCTGAATACATAGGCGTAAGAGGCGAACCAGGGGAACTGAAACATCTAAGTACCCTGAGGAAAAGAAATCAACCGAGATTCCCTTAGTAGTGGCGAGCGAACGGGGACTAGCCCTTAAGTGGCTTTGAGATTAGCGGAACGCTCTGGAAAGTGCGGCCATAGTGGGTGATAGCCCTGTACGCGAAAATCTCTTAGTCATGAAATCGAGTAGGACGGAGCACGAGAAACTTTGTCTGAATATGGGGGGACCATCCTCCAAGGCTAAATACTACTGACTGACCGATAGTGAACTAGTACCGTGAGGGAAAGGCGAAAAGAACCCCGGAGAGGGGAGTGAAATAGATCCTGAAACCGTATGCGTACAAGCAGTGGGAGCCCACTTTGTTGGGTGACTGCGTACCTTTTGTATAATGGGTCAGCGACTTATTTTCAGTGGCGAGCTTAACCGAATAGGGAGGCGTAGCGAAAGCGAGTCTTAATAGGGCGTCTAGTCGCTGGGAATAGACCCGAAACCGGGCGATCTATCCATGGGCAGGTTGAAGGTTGGGTAACACTAACTGGAGGACCGAACCGACTACCGTTGAAAAGTTAGCGGATGACCTGTGGATCGGAGTGAAAGGCTAATCAAGCTCGGAGATAGCTGGTTCTCCTCGAAAGCTATTTAGGTAGCGCCTCATGTATCACTGTAGGGGTAGAGCACTGTTTCGGCTAGGGGGTCATCCCGACTTACCAAACCGATGCAAACTCCGAATACCTACAAGTGCCGAGCATGGGAGACACACGGCGGGTGCTAACGTCCGTCGTGAAAAGGGAAACAACCCAGACCGTCAGCTAAGGTCCCAAAGTTATGGTTAAGTGGGAAACGATGTGGGAAGGCTTAGACAGCTAGGAGGTTGGCTTAGAAGCAGCCACCCTTTAAAGAAAGCGTAATAGCTCACTAGTCGAGTCGGCCTGCGCGGAAGATGTAACGGGGCTCAAACCATACACCGAAGCTACGGGTATCACGTAAGTGATGCGGTAGAGGAGCGTTCTGTAAGCCTGTGAAGGTGAGTTGAGAAGCTTGCTGGAGGTATCAGAAGTGCGAATGCTGACATGAGTAACGACAATGGGTGTGAAAAACACCCACGCCGAAAGACCAAGGTTTCCTGCGCAACGTTAATCGACGCAGGGTTAGTCGGTCCCTAAGGCGAGGCTGAAAAGCGTAGTCGATGGAAAACAGGTTAATATTCCTGTACTTCTGGTTATTGCGATGGAGGGACGGAGAAGGCTAGGCCAGCTTGGCGTTGGTTGTCCAAGTTTAAGGTGGTAGGCTGGAATCTTAGGTAAATCCGGGATTCTAAGGCCGAGAGCTGATGACGAGTTACCTTTTAGGTAACGAAGTGGTTGATGCCATGCTTCCAAGAAAAGCTTCTAAGCTTCAGGTAACCAGGAACCGTACCCCAAACCGACACAGGTGGTTGGGTAGAGAATACCAAGGCGCTTGAGAGAACTCGGGTGAAGGAACTAGGCAAAATGGCACCGTAACTTCGGGAGAAGGTGCGCCGGTGAGGGTGAAGGACTTGCTCCGTAAGCCCATGCCGGTCGAAGATACCAGGCCGCTGCGACTGTTTATTAAAAACACAGCACTCTGCAAACACGAAAGTGGACGTATAGGGTGTGACGCCTGCCCGGTGCCGGAAGGTTAATTGATGGGGTTAGCTAACGCGAAGCTCTTGATCGAAGCCCCGGTAAACGGCGGCCGTAACTATAACGGTCCTAAGGTAGCGAAATTCCTTGTCGGGTAAGTTCCGACCTGCACGAATGGCGTAACGATGGCGGCGCTGTCTCCACCCGAGACTCAGTGAAATTGAAATCGCTGTGAAGATGCAGTGTATCCGCGGCTAGACGGAAAGACCCCGTGAACCTTTACTATAGCTTTGCACTGGACTTTGAATTTGCTTGTGTAGGATAGGTGGGAGGCTTTGAAGCGTGGACGCCAGTTCGCGTGGAGCCAACCTTGAAATACCACCCTGGCAACTTTGAGGTTCTAACTCAGGTCCGTTATCCGGATCGAGGACAGTGTATGGTGGGTAGTTTGACTGGGGCGGTCTCCTCCTAAAGAGTAACGGAGGAGTACGAAGGTGCGCTCAGACCGGTCGGAAATCGGTCGTAGAGTATAAAGGCAAAAGCGCGCTTGACTGCGAGACAGACACGTCGAGCAGGTACGAAAGTAGGTCTTAGTGATCCGGTGGTTCTGTATGGAAGGGCCATCGCTCAACGGATAAAAGGTACTCCGGGGATAACAGGCTGATACCGCCCAAGAGTTCATATCGACGGCGGTGTTTGGCACCTCGATGTCGGCTCATCACATCCTGGGGCTGAAGCCGGTCCCAAGGGTATGGCTGTTCGCCATTTAAAGTGGTACGCGAGCTGGGTTTAGAACGTCGTGAGACAGTTCGGTCCCTATCTGCCGTGGACGTTTGAGATTTGAGAGGGGCTGCTCCTAGTACGAGAGGACCGGAGTGGACGAACCTCTGGTGTTCCGGTTGTCACGCCAGTGGCATTGCCGGGTAGCTATGTTCGGAATAGATAACCGCTGAAAGCATCTAAGCGGGAAACTAGCCTCAAGATGAGATCTCACTGGGACCTTGAGTCCCCTGAAGGGCCGTCGAAGACTACGACGTTGATAGGTTGGGTGTGTAAGCGCTGTGAGGCGTTGAGCTAACCAATACTAATTGCCCGTGAGGCTTGACCATATAACACCCAAGCAATTTGCGTCGAAAGGCCAGATTGCGGTGTGTGAAGACGATACAAACCGAAAGTTTGCACAACACACAAATCTATTACATACCCAATTTGCTGAAGCGAGGCCAACAGGCCACGACTCAGTACCCGAATTTCTTGACGACCATAGAGCATTGGAACCACCTGATCCCATCCCGAACTCAGTAGTGAAACGATGCATCGCCGATGGTAGTGTGGGGTTTCCCCATGTGAGAGTAGGTCATCGTCAAGATTAAATTCCGAAACCCCATTTGCGAAAGCAGATGGGGTTTTGTTTTGCTCGATTGAAAAGTATCCGTGGGCGTCTGTCTGTCGAAAGCCCCGGTTTTCTATGCAATGGCCCTGCGCATAGCTATCATGCGTGCCTCATTGTGAGGCGAGACCTGCATGCTGACGTTGTTGAAACTTCTAAAAGATGGCCGATTCCATTCTGGGGAGGCGCTGGGTGCGGCCCTGGGAGTCAGCCGCAGCGCTGTATGGAAGCAGCTTCAACATCTTGAGGCGGAGTTGAATCTGCCCATACATAAAGTTCGTGGCCGTGGCTATCAGTTGGCTGCGCCCTTGGTGTTGCTGAGTGCTGATGACATTTCGGCAAATGCTCTATCTCCTACTTGGCCTGTCTATATTTCCGATTCAATCGACTCCACCAACGCGGAGGCATTGCGCCTTGTCGAGGGTGGGCGAGTTGCTCCGTTTCTTGTTCTTTCGGAGCAACAGACTGCTGGCAGAGGTAGGCGAGGGCGCAAGTGGGCTAGCCCCTTCGCTCAAAATGTCTATTACAGCCTTGTGCTGAGAATCGACGGGGGGTTAAGACGGCTGGAAGGGCTTAGCCTGGTTGTCGGGCTCGCGGTCATGCAGGCCTTGCGAGAGGTCGGAGTGAAGGGCGTTGGCTTGAAATGGCCAAACGATGTATTGGTGGGGCAAAAAAAGATCGCGGGCATCTTGCTGGAGTTGGTTGGTGACCCCGCAGATGTCTGTCACGTTGTCCTTGGTATCGGGATTAACGTGAATATGCAAAAAACGGTAGAGGTCGATCAGCAGTGGACCTCGGTGCAGTTAGAGACAGGTCGTGCTGTTGATCGTAACTACTTGGTTGCGCGTATAGGGGCGCAGTTGCAAGCTTATCTTGATCGTCATCAGGCGTCGGGCTTCTCTGCTATTCAGGTGGAGTGGGAGCAAAATCATCTTTGGCAAGGCAAGCCGGTATCGCTGATTGCAGGTGTCAATCAGATTGATGGCGTGGTGTTGGGTATCGATGGTCAAGGTGCGTTGCGTTTGAGCGTGGACGGCGTCGAAAAAAAATACAGCGGTGGTGAGTTAAGCCTGAGGTTGCGTGATGATTCTTGAGCTCGACTGTGGGAATAGCTTTATCAAGTGGCGAGTGCTTGAGTTGGGTAAAGCGCATGTTTTCGCGGAGGGAGTCGTTGGCTCTGATGTTGCGTTGATCGATAGTCTATTGGCGCTTACGAGACTCACATTGAAGCATTGTCGCCTGGTGAGTGTGCGTGCCTCGGAGGAGACGAGCCAGCTGGTGGCGGCGCTTGTTGACACCTTTGGTATTACCGTGGCGTGCGCTGCTTCCTCCCGTCAGATGGCAGGGGTGCGTAATGGCTACGAGGATTTCGAACGTCTGGGACTTGATCGTTGGCTGGCGATGCTGGGTGGCTTTCAGTTGGCGTCGGGAGCTTGTCTGATACTCGATTTTGGTACGGCGGCGACCGCTGACTTCATCGCCGCTGATGGTGAGCATCTAGGGGGCTTTATTTGTCCTGGTATGCCGTTGATGCGCAACCAGCTGCGTACGCACACTCGCAAGATCCGCTACGACGATGTTTCTGCCGAGCGTGCCTTGGAGTGCTTGGTGCCTGGTCGTACTACCGTGGAGGCGGTTGAGCGTGGCTGCACGCTAATGTTAAGAGGGTTCGTTTTGACTCAGCTCGAATTGGCGCGAAGTTACTGGGGAAGTGATTTCTCCGTGTTTCTTACGGGTGGAGATGCTGAGCTGATCTCTGATGCTGCGCCCGGAGCGCGGCTTGTTCCGGATCTGGTTTTTGTCGGTTTGGCGATGGCGTGTCCCTTGTCTTGAGGTTTTTATGCGTTGGCTGTTTTTGCTGTTGCTGGTTCTCAATGCGTTCTATTACGTCTGGCATCAGCAGGAGGCCCCATTGCGAGCCAAGGATGTGACGCCATTGGCCTTGTATCGTGACTCGCAGCAGGATATTCGCTTGCTGAGCGAATCCGCTGATGCGATGGTGCGACGAGATAGAGCAAAAGCTCCTGAGGTGCAAAATACTTGTCTTTATATAGGTGGTTTTGCCAGCCTGAAGGAGGCTCAGTCAGTAGAGCAGCGGCTTACGAGTCTGGACATCAAGGTCAGACTCCAATCGCTAAGTCTTCCCGACGCCAATGGATACTGGCTGCGGGTTGCTCCTGAAAGCCGGCGTCTGGCTGATGACTTGCCCTTTGAAAACCTTGCCAAGGAATTCAATGAGTTAAAACATAAAATAATGCTGTGCGAAGGCATTGCAACTGTCGAATAGTTTGCATAGAATGGCGCCCGCTTCGCAGTGAAGACCTCTGAGGTCGACAAGGCGAGGCGAAGGTCAACGCAGCTAACCTCAGGTTTTTAATGAGAAAATGCTTGACAGAAGGTCGGCGTGATGTAGAATGCCGGCTCGCTTAGGAGGGGTTCCCGAGCGGCCAAAGGGATCAGACTGTAAATCTGACGTCTACGACTTCGAAGGTTCGAATCCTTCCCCCTCCACCATTTTAGCGTGAGCTGCAAGCTCCGCGGGTATAGTTTAGTGGTAGAACCTCAGCCTTCCAAGCTGATGATGCGGGTTCGATTCCCGCTACCCGCTCCAAGTTTGCAGGTTGTGCAGGTTGTTTCGCTCTTGTAGCTCAGTTGGTAGAGCACACCCTTGGTAAGGGTGAGGTCAGCGGTTCAAATCCGCTCAAGAGCTCCATATAACAAGGCAGATATGAAAATATCTGCCTTTGTTTTAACAGCTACCTTTGGTTGGCTCTGCTTCTATCGTGATTTGTTTTAGGTAGGTTTCAGGTCTTCTGGGGTTTGTTGTTGTAAAGTCTTTTTCAGATCGGCATAATTGTCGGCCTGATTTTGTTTTAGGTCAGTAGCTCAATTGGCAGAGCGACGGTCTCCAAAACCGTAGGTTGGGGGTTCGATTCCCTCCTGACCTGCCAGATTCACTTGGTGTGTCTGGCTTTCTTTTCACAGGATCTTCATAGATGACTCCTAAGGCTGAAGTTCAAGGCTCTCGCTTCGATCTGCTTAAGTGGCTTGTAGTAGTCGCTATTGTGGTTGTAGGCGTTGTCGGAAACCAGTACTACTCTGCGTCGCCGATCCTGTACCGCGTCCTCGCATTGCTTGCCCTTGCTGCTGTTGCTGCCTTTGTTGGCCTGCAGACTGCTAAAGGCAAATCGTTTGCGGTCCTGGTAAAGGAAGCTCGCACCGAGATACGTAAAGTCGTTTGGCCGACTCGCCAAGAAACCACGCAGACCACGTTGATTGTAGTGGCTGTTGTTCTGGTTATGGCGTTGCTGCTGTGGGGTCTTGATTCCCTGCTCGGTTGGCTTGTTTCCTTGATTGTTGGCTAAGGGTGTCCCGTGGCTAAGCGTTGGTACGTTGTGCATGCTTACTCGGGTTACGAGAAGCATGTCATGCGCTCTTTGCTAGAGCGCGTAAAGCTGGCAGGCATGGAAGATGGCTTCGGCGAAATTTTGGTCCCCACTGAAGAAGTGGTGGAAATGCGTAATGGCCAGAAACGCAAAAGCGAGCGCAAGTTCTTCCCTGGATATGTGCTGGTTCAGATGGATATGAATGAGGGTACTTGGCACTTGGTCAAGGACACTCCTCGCGTCATGGGTTTCATCGGCGGTACCGCTGATAAGCCTGCGCCAATCACCGACAAAGAGGCGGAAGCAATTCTGCGTCGTGTTGCTGATGGTAGTGACAAACCTAAGCCGAAGACGTTGTTCGAGCCGGGTGAGGTCGTTCGTGTCACCGACGGTCCGTTTGCTGATTTTAATGGCACGGTCGAAGAAGTTAACTACGAAAAGAGCCGGATCCAAGTGGCAGTGCTTATTTTCGGTCGCTCTACTCCGGTAGAGCTAGAGTTCAGCCAGGTCGAAAAAGTCTAGCTGAGCAAGCATCCCAACCCCGCAGCCTAGGCTGTGGGGTTTTGTCGTCACTGGGATAAACGCGCAAGTAACCGGGGAGCCTTTCGAGGCGTTCGAACCCGTAATTGGAGTGCCTCATGGCCAAGAAGATTACCGCTTACATCAAGCTGCAAGTGAAGGCCGCTCAGGCCAACCCAAGTCCACCCGTCGGTCCAGCTCTGGGTCAGCACGGCGTGAACATCATGGAATTCTGCAAGGCCTTCAACGCCCGTACTCAGGGTATTGAGCCAGGTCTGCCGACTCCAGTGATCATCACTGTATACAGCGACCGTAGCTTCACATTCGAAACCAAGTCGACCCCGGCTTCGGTTCTGTTGAAGAAGGCTGCTGGTCTGACTAGCGGTTCCGCTCGTCCGAACACCGTTAAGGTTGGCACCGTAACTCGTGCTCAGCTGGAAGAAATCGCGAAAACCAAAAACGCGGATCTGACTGCAGCTGATATGGATGCGGCCGTGCGTACCATCGCCGGTTCTGCTCGTAGCATGGGCCTTAACGTGGAGGGTGTGTAATGGCTAAGCTGACCAAGCGCCAAAAGGCTATCGCCGGCAAAATCGAAGCGGGCAAGTCCTACAATTTTGTAGACGCTGCTGCTCTGCTGACCGAGCTGTCGACTGTCAAGTTCAGCGAGTCTGTTGACGTTGCTGTAAACCTGGGTGTTGACCCGCGTAAATCCGACCAGGTCGTTCGTAGCGCTACTGTGCTGCCACACGGCACTGGTAAGACTGTACGTGTTGCTGTCTTCACCCAAGGCCCAGCAGCTGAAGCTGCTCTGGCCGCCGGCGCTGATCGCGTTGGCATGGACGACCTGGCTGCCGAAATGAAAGGCGGCGACCTGAACTATGACGTAGTAATTGCTTCCCCGGACGCAATGCGCGTTGTAGGTCAGTTGGGTCAGATCCTTGGTCCACGTGGTCTGATGCCTAACCCGAAAGTCGGCACCGTAACTCCAGACGTAGCTACCGCGGTTAAAAACGCCAAGGCTGGTCAGGTTCGTTATCGCACCGACAAAAACGGCATCATTCACACCTCCGTTGGCAAAGTCGGCTTCGATGCCGTCAAGCTGAAGGAAAACGTTGAAGCCCTGATCGCTGATCTGAAGCGTATCAAGCCTGCTTCCTCGAAAGGTATCTACGTCAAGCGCGTTACCCTGAGCACCACTATGGGCCCAGGTCTGGTCATCGACCAAGGCTCGCTGGACGTATAAGACACAAATTGGTGCAAGTAATTGCGCCAATTGAAAGATTGGGGTCCCTGCCTGGCGGGGGCTATCCAAGACCGTAGGCGGCGCAAGCCTTAAACCACAAGCCTACGCAGATGGTGCTCCCGGTTCCTTACCGAATCAGACACCAAAACGACATCCGGCTTCGGCTAGATGAAACGGTAACAAGCAGGAGTTAAACCCGTGGCAATTAATCTCGAAGACAAGAAGGCCATCGTCGCTGAAGTCAACGAGGCTGCCAAAGCTGCTCTGTCCGCTGTCGTGGCTGATGCCCGTGGTGTGACAGTAAGCGCTATGACCGGACTCCGTAAAGAGGCTCGTGAAGCTGGCGTATACGTACGTGTTGTGCGTAACACCCTGCTCAAGCGCGCCGTTGCTGGCACTCAATATGATGTGCTCAACGACGTGTTCACTGGCCCGACCCTGGTTGCATTCTCCAACGAACATCCTGGCGCTGCTGCCCGTTTGTTCAAAGAGTTCGCCAAGGGTCAGGATAAGTTCGAGATCAAGGCAGCTGCGTTCGAGGGCAAGTTCCTCGCAGCTAACCAAATCGACGTACTGGCAACACTGCCGACCCGTAACGAAGCTATTTCTCAGCTGATGAGCGTGATTCAAGGCGCTACCAGCAAGTTGGCTCGTACTCTGGCCGCAGTTCGCGAGCAAAAAGAAGCTGCCGCAGCCTAAGGCTGAGCATTTTCTCTCGCGTATTTTTGTTTATTTCGATGGCCGCGTAGGCCGTCCCCCAATTCAGGAATTACAGCAATGTCTATCTCCCAAGACGATATCCTCAACGCCGTAGCTGAAATGTCGGTTCTGCAGGTTGTTGAGCTGATCAAAGCTTTCGAAGAAAAATTCGGCGTTTCCGCTGCCGCTGCTTCCGCCGGCCCAGCCGCTGTTGCTGCTGTAGCTGAAGAGCAAACCGAATTCAACGTCATGCTGCTGGAAGCTGGCGAGAAGAAAGTAAACGTGATCAAGGCAGTACGTGAACTGACCGGTCTGGGCCTGAAAGAAGCCAAGGCTGTAGTTGACGGTGCTCCTGCCCAGGTTCTGGAAGCAGTGTCGAAAGACGCAGCTGACAAAGCTAAAGCAGTGCTGGAAGAAGCAGGCGCTAAAGTCGAGCTGAAGTAAGCATCGACCTTGCGTCTCCAGCCCAAGCGTTAAGCTGAAGGCTGATGGCTGGTGGCTCTTGCCACCGGCCTTTTTCCGTTCTTGGCTGTCGACTCGGTCGCCGCCATTAACGCGCTGTAGCCACCCGATGCGGTGGTGCAAACCATGGGGTTTGCGAGATTTTCTGGCTGCTCCCGTCGGGAGGGGCCAAACAAGCAGGTGACCAAGCTGGGGAACGCTGATGGCTTACTCATATACTGAGAAAAAACGTATCCGCAAGGACTTTAGCAAGTTGCCGGACGTCATGGATGTCCCGTACCTTCTGGCTATCCAGCTGGATTCGTATCGTGAATTCTTGCAGGCGGGAGCGACCAAAGATCAGTTCCGCGACGTGGGCCTGCATGCGGCCTTCAAATCCGTTTTCCCGATCATCAGCTACTCCGGCAATGCTGCGCTGGAGTACGTCGGTTATCGCCTGGGCGAACCGGCATTTGATGTCAAAGAATGCGTGTTGCGCGGTGTTACGTACGCCGTACCTTTGCGGGTAAAAGTCCGTCTGATCATTTTCGACAAAGAATCGTCGAACAAAGCGATCAAGGACATCAAAGAGCAAGAAGTCTACATGGGTGAAATCCCCCTGATGACTGAGAACGGTACCTTCGTTATCAACGGTACCGAGCGTGTTATCGTTTCCCAGCTGCACCGTTCCCCGGGCGTGTTCTTCGACCACGACCGCGGCAAGACGCACAGCTCCGGCAAGCTCCTGTACTCCGCGCGGATCATTCCGTACCGCGGTTCGTGGTTGGACTTCGAGTTCGACCCGAAAGACTGCGTGTTCGTGCGTATCGACCGTCGTCGCAAGCTGCCGGCCTCGGTACTGCTGCGCGCGCTCGGCTATACCACCGAGCAAGTACTGGATGCCTTCTACACCACTAACGTTTTCCACCTGAGCGGCGAAACCCTCAGCCTGGAACTGGTGCCTCAGCGCCTGCGTGGTGAGATTGCCGTTCTGGACATCCAGGACGAAAAAGGCAAGGTCATCGTTGAAGCGGGCCGTCGTATCACTGCGCGCCACATCAACCAGATCGAAAAAGCCGGTATCAAGACTCTGGATGTGCCTCTGGACTACGTCCTGGGCCGCACCACTGCCAAGGTCATCGTGCACCCGGCCACCGGCGAAATCCTGGCTGAATGCAACACCGAGCTGAACACCGAAATCCTGGCAAAAATTGCCAAGTCCCAGGTTGTTCGCATCGAGACCCTGTACACCAACGATATCGACTGCGGTCCGTTCGTCTCCGACACGCTGAAGATCGACTCCACCAGCAACCAATTGGAAGCGCTGGTCGAGATCTATCGCATGATGCGTCCTGGCGAGCCGCCAACCAAAGACGCTGCTGAGACCCTGTTCAACAACCTGTTCTTCAGCCCAGAGCGCTATGACCTGTCTGCGGTCGGCCGGATGAAGTTCAACCGTCGTATCGGTCGTACCGAGATCGAAGGTTCGGGTGTGTTGTGCAAGGAAGACATCGTTGCGGTCCTGAAGACTCTGGTCGACATCCGTAACGGCAAAGGCATCGTCGATGACATCGATCACCTGGGTAACCGTCGTGTTCGCTGCGTAGGCGAAATGGCCGAGAACCAGTTCCGCGTTGGCCTGGTACGTGTTGAGCGTGCGGTCAAAGAGCGTCTGTCGATGGCTGAAAGTGAAGGCCTGATGCCGCAAGACCTGATCAACGCCAAGCCAGTGGCTGCGGCGGTGAAAGAGTTCTTCGGTTCCAGCCAGCTCTCGCAGTTCATGGACCAGAACAACCCGCTCTCCGAGATCACCCACAAGCGCCGTGTTTCCGCACTGGGCCCGGGCGGTTTGACTCGTGAGCGTGCAGGCTTTGAAGTTCGTGACGTGCACCCGACTCACTACGGTCGTGTATGCCCGATTGAAACGCCGGAAGGTCCGAACATCGGCCTGATCAACTCCCTGGCCGCCTATGCGCGCACTAACCAGTACGGCTTCCTCGAGAGCCCGTACCGTGTGGTGAAAGACGCACTGGTCACCGACGAGATCGTATTCCTGTCCGCCATCGAAGAAGCTGATCACGTGATCGCTCAGGCTTCGGCCACGATGAACGACAAGAAAATGCTGATCGACGAGTTGGTAGCTGTTCGTCACTTGAACGAGTTCACCGTCAAGGCGCCGGAAGACGTCACCTTGATGGACGTATCGCCGAAGCAGGTAGTTTCGGTTGCTGCGTCGCTGATCCCGTTCCTGGAACACGATGACGCCAACCGTGCGTTGATGGGTTCCAACATGCAGCGTCAAGCTGTACCCACCCTGCGTGCTGATAAGCCGCTGGTAGGTACCGGCATGGAGCGTAACGTAGCCCGTGACTCCGGCGTTTGCGTCGTTGCTCGTCGTGGTGGCGTGATCGACTCTGTTGATGCCAGCCGTATCGTGGTTCGTGTTGCTGATGACGAAGTTGAAACTGGCGAAGCCGGTGTCGACATCTACAACCTGACCAAGTACACCCGCTCCAACCAGAACACCTGCATCAACCAGCGTCCGCTGGTGAGCAAGGGTGATCGGGTTCAGCGCAGCGACATCATGGCTGATGGTCCTTCCACCGATATGGGTGAGCTGGCACTGGGTCAGAACATGCGCATCGCGTTCATGGCCTGGAACGGTTACAACTTCGAAGACTCCATCTGCCTGTCCGAGCGTGTGGTTCAGGAAGATCGCTTCACCACGATCCACATTCAGGAACTGACCTGTGTGGCACGTGACACCAAGCTTGGGCCAGAGGAAATCACTGCAGACATCCCGAACGTGGGTGAAGCTGCACTGAACAAGCTGGACGAAGCCGGTATCGTTTACGTAGGTGCTGAAGTTGGCGCAGGTGACATCCTAGTGGGTAAGGTCACTCCGAAAGGCGAGACCCAGCTGACTCCGGAAGAGAAGCTGTTGCGTGCCATCTTCGGTGAAAAAGCCAGCGACGTTAAAGACACTTCCCTGCGCGTACCTACCGGTACCAAGGGCACTGTCATCGACGTACAGGTCTTCACCCGTGACGGCGTTGAGCGTGATGCTCGTGCACTGTCCATCGAGAAGACCCAACTCGACGAGATCCGCAAGGACCTGAACGAAGAGTTCCGTATCGTTGAAGGCGCGACCTTCGAACGTCTGCGTTCCGCTCTGGTAGGTCATAAGGCCGAAGGCGGCGCAGGCCTGAAGAAAGGTCAGGATATCACCGACGAAGTACTCGACGGTCTTGAGCACGGCCAGTGGTTCAAACTGCGCATGGCTGAAGATGCTCTGAACGAGCAGCTTGAGAAGGCTCAGGCCTACATCGTTGATCGCCGCCGTCTGCTGGACGATAAGTTCGAAGACAAGAAGCGCAAACTGCAGCAGGGCGATGACCTGGCTCCAGGCGTGCTGAAAATCGTCAAGGTTTACCTGGCAATCCGTCGTCGCATCCAGCCGGGCGACAAGATGGCCGGTCGTCACGGTAACAAAGGTGTGGTCTCCGTGATCATGCCGGTTGAAGACATGCCGCACGATGCCAATGGCACCCCGGTCGATGTCGTCCTCAACCCGTTGGGCGTACCTTCGCGTATGAACGTTGGTCAGATCCTTGAAACCCACCTGGGCCTCGCGGCCAAAGGTCTGGGCGAGAAGATCAACCGTATGATCGAAGAGCAACGCAAGGTCGCTGACCTGCGTAAGTTCCTGCACGAGATCTACAACGAGATCGGCGGTCGCAACGAAGAGCTGGACACCTTCACCGACCAGGAAATCCTGGATCTGGCGAAGAACCTGCGCGGCGGCGTTCCAATGGCTACCCCGGTGTTCGACGGTGCCAAGGAAAGCGAAATCAAGGCCATGCTGAAACTGGCAGACCTGCCAGAAAGCGGCCAGATGCAGCTGTTCGACGGCCGTACCGGCAACAAGTTTGAGCGCCCGGTTACTGTTGGCTACATGTACATGCTGAAGCTGAACCACTTGGTAGACGATAAGATGCACGCTCGTTCTACCGGTTCGTACAGCCTGGTTACCCAGCAGCCGCTGGGTGGTAAGGCTCAGTTCGGTGGTCAGCGTTTCGGGGAGATGGAGGTCTGGGCACTGGAAGCATACGGTGCTGCATACACTCTGCAAGAAATGCTCACAGTGAAGTCGGACGATGTGAACGGCCGTACCAAGATGTACAAAAACATCGTGGACGGCGATCACCGTATGGAGCCGGGCATGCCCGAGTCCTTCAACGTGTTGATCAAAGAAATTCGTTCCCTCGGCATCGATATCGATCTGGAAACCGAATAACACGTGACGCGAATCGAGAGCGGGGCTGTTTAGCCCGCTCTCTGCTCCGCCAGGAGGAAAGGCCTTGAAAGACCTACTGAATTTGCTGAAAAACCAGGGTCAAGTCGAAGAGTTCGACGCCATCCGTATTGGATTGGCATCGCCTGAGATGATCCGTTCGTGGTCGTTCGGTGAAGTTAAAAAGCCGGAAACCATCAACTACCGTACGTTCAAACCTGAGCGTGACGGCCTGTTCTGCGCCAAGATCTTTGGCCCGGTAAAGGATTACGAGTGCCTGTGCGGTAAGTACAAGCGCTTGAAGCACCGTGGTGTGATCTGCGAGAAGTGCGGCGTTGAAGTTGCACTGGCCAAGGTTCGTCGTGAGCGCATGGCGCACATCGAACTGGCTTCGCCGGTTGCCCACATCTGGTTCCTGAAATCGCTGCCGTCCCGTATCGGCTTGCTGATGGACATGACCCTGCGTGATATCGAACGCGTTCTCTACTTCGAGAGCTATGTCGTTATCGATCCAGGCATGACCACCCTTGAAAAAGGTCAGCTGCTGAACGACGAGCAGTACTTTGAAGCGCTGGAAGAGTTCGGCGACGACTTTGATGCCCGCATGGGTGCCGAAGCTGTCCGCGAACTGCTGCACGCTATCGACCTGGAACACGAGATTGGCCGTCTGCGTGAAGAAATTCCGCAAACCAACTCCGAAACCAAAATCAAGAAACTGTCCAAGCGTCTGAAGTTGATGGAAGCCTTCCAGGGTTCCGGAAACTTGCCAGAGTGGATGGTGCTGACCGTTCTGCCGGTTCTGCCGCCAGACCTGCGTCCGCTGGTACCGTTGGACGGTGGTCGCTTTGCGACTTCTGACCTCAACGACCTGTACCGTCGCGTGATCAACCGTAACAACCGCTTGAAGCGCCTGCTCGATCTGTCCGCTCCGGACATCATCGTGCGCAACGAAAAGCGTATGTTGCAAGAAGCTGTCGATGCTCTGCTCGACAACGGTCGTCGTGGCCGCGCTATCACCGGTTCGAACAAGCGTCCCCTGAAATCCTTGGCTGACATGATCAAGGGTAAGCAAGGTCGTTTCCGTCAGAACTTGCTCGGTAAGCGTGTTGACTACTCCGGTCGTTCGGTAATTACCGTAGGCCCGACCCTGCGTCTGCACCAGTGCGGTCTGCCGAAGAAGATGGCTCTCGAGCTGTTCAAGCCGTTCATTTTCGGCAAGCTGGAAATGCGTGGTCTCGCTACCACTATTAAAGCCGCCAAGAAAATGGTCGAGCGCGAATTGCCAGAGGTTTGGGACGTTCTCGCTGAAGTGATTCGCGAACACCCGGTTCTTCTCAACCGTGCACCGACCCTTCACCGTTTGGGTATCCAGGCATTTGAACCGGTACTGATCGAAGGTAAGGCTATCCAGCTGCACCCGCTGGTCTGTGCTGCGTACAACGCCGACTTCGACGGCGACCAAATGGCCGTGCACGTACCGCTGACACTGGAAGCCCAGTTGGAAGCGCGTGCATTGATGATGTCGACCAACAACATTCTGTCGCCAGCCAACGGTGAGCCAATCATCGTTCCGTCGCAGGACGTTGTATTGGGTCTGTACTACATGACTCGTGAAGCGATCAACGCCAAGGGCGAAGGTCGTGTGTTTGCGGATCTGCAGGAAGTTGACCGTGTGTTCCGTGCCGGCGAAGCCGCACTGCACGCCAAGGTTAAAGTGCGGATCAACGAAACCGTCAACGACCGTGATGGTGGCAGCGTGAGCGGCACCCGTATCGTCGACACCACTGTCGGCCGTGCGCTGTTGTACCAGGTTGTACCAAAAGGTCTGTCCTACGACGTCGTCAACCTGCCGATGAAGAAAAAGGCGATCTCCAAGCTGATCAACCAGTGCTACCGCGTGGTTGGTCTGAAAGAGACCGTGATCTTCGCTGACCAGTTGATGTACACCGGTTTTGCTTATTCGACCATTTCCGGCGTTTCCATCGGTGTTAACGACTTCGTTATCCCGGATGAAAAAGCCCGCATCATCAGTGCTGCTACTGACGAAGTGAAAGAGATCGAAAGCCAGTACGCCTCGGGCCTGGTTACACAGGGCGAGAAGTACAACAAAGTGATCGACCTTTGGTCCAAGGCCAACGACGAAGTTTCCAAGGCGATGATGGCTAACCTCTCGAAAGAGAAAGTCATCGACCGTCATGGCGACGAAGTTGACCAGGAATCCTTCAACTCGATGTACATGATGGCCGACTCGGGCGCACGGGGTTCTGCTGCGCAGATCCGTCAGCTCGCCGGTATGCGTGGCCTGATGGCCAAGCCGGACGGTTCCATCATCGAAACGCCGATTACTGCGAACTTCCGTGAAGGTTTGAGCGTACTTCAGTACTTCATCTCCACGCACGGTGCTCGTAAAGGTCTGGCGGATACAGCGTTGAAAACCGCTAACTCCGGTTACCTGACTCGTCGTCTGGTAGACGTTGCACAAGACTTGGTTGTGACCGAGATCGACTGCGGCACCGAGCATGGCCTGCTGATGACTCCGCACATTGAAGGCGGTGACGTTGTAGAGCCATTGGGTGAGCGCGTACTGGGTCGAGTAATCGCCCGTGACGTATTCAAGCCAGGCACCGAGGAAATTATTGTTCCTGCCGGCACCCTGGTAGATGAGAAGTGGGTCGAGTTCATCGAACTCAACAGCATCGACGAAGTGATTGTTCGTTCGCCGATCAGCTGCGAAACCCGCTACGGTATCTGCGCCAAGTGCTACGGCCGTGACTTGGCTCGTGGTCACCAGGTGAACATCGGTGAAGCGGTCGGCGTTATCGCTGCCCAGTCCATCGGCGAACCGGGTACCCAGCTGACCATGCGTACGTTCCACATCGGTGGTGCGGCAAGCCGGACCTCCGCAGCCGACAGCGTTCAGGTGAAGAATGGCGGTACCGTCCGTCTGCACAACCTGAAGCACGTTGAGCGAGTGGATGGCTGCCTGGTTGCTGTATCTCGTTCTGGTGAGCTGGCAATCGCTGATGACTACGGTCGTGAGCGTGAGCGCTACAAGCTGCCGTACGGTGCTGTGATTTCGGTTAAAGAGGGTGACAAGGTCGACGCTGGCGCAATCGTGGCCAAGTGGGATCCGCACACTCACCCAATCGTTACCGAAATGAAAGGTACCGTGACCTACGTGGGCATGGAAGAAGGCATCACGATCAAGCGTCAGACTGACGAATTGACCGGTATGACCAACATTGAAGTACTCGACGCCAAAGACCGTCCAGCTGCAGGCAAAGATATCCGTCCTGCTGTGAAGATGGTTGATGACAACGGCAAGGATCTGTTGCTGCCAGGCACTGACGTTATCGCTCAGTACTTCCTGCCAGCCAACGCCCTGGTCGGTGTTGCGGATGGTGCGAAGATCGCGATCGGTGATGTTATCGCTCGTATCCCGCAAGAAACTTCGAAGACCCGTGACATCACCGGTGGTTTGCCGCGTGTTGCCGACTTGTTCGAAGCTCGTCGTCCGAAAGAAGCGTCGATTCTGGCTGAAGTCAGCGGCACCATCGCGTTCGGTAAAGAGACCAAAGGCAAGCGCCGTCTGGTCATTACCCCGAACGACGGTAGCGATCCGTACGAAGAGTTGATTCCAAAGTGGCGTCACCTGAACGTCTTCGAAGGCGAACAGGTAAACCGCGGCGAAGTTATCTCCGACGGCCCGAGCGATCCACACGACATCCTGCGTTTGCTGGGTGTGAGTGCGCTGGCCAAGTACATCGTTAACGAGATCCAGGACGTTTACCGTCTGCAAGGCGTGAAGATCAACGATAAGCACATCGAGACCATCCTGCGTCAGATGTTGCGTAAAGTTGAGATCGCTGAATCCGGCGATTCGAGTTTCATCAAGGGCGACCAGATGGAACTGACTCACGTACTGGTAGAAAACGAGCGCCTGGCTGGCGACGAGAAATTCGTCTCCAAGTTCACTCGTGTACTGCTGGGTATCACCAAGGCGTCGTTGTCCACTGAGTCGTTCATCTCGGCGGCCTCCTTCCAGGAGACCACTCGTGTACTGACCGAAGCAGCGGTAACCGGCAAGCGTGATTACCTGCGCGGCCTGAAAGAAAACGTGGTTGTGGGTCGTCTGATCCCAGCCGGTACCGGTTTGGCCTATCACAGTGAGCGTAAGCGCCGCCGTGAACTCGACAAGCCGCTGCGCGTAAGCGCCAGTGAAGTGGAAGCTGCACTGACCGAAGCGCTGAACTCAAGCGGTAACTGAGTTCTGCGATAATAAGACTGGGCCCTGGCAGCCCCGTTCGTCGGATCGAGACAGTTTTGTCCCGGTTCGATGGAAGGGGAGGTCGGGGCCTTGCCTTGACTGGGGACAAGATCCTCTTTAGACTCTTGTACCCCTAAATTTGGCGGGAATTCGTTCCTGCCATTTTGCTTTTCTTGCAAGACAATAGCGTCGCAAGACAACAGTGGAGCTAGTAGATGGCAACTATCAACCAGCTGGTACGTCAGCCGCGTAAGCGTATCGTCGAGAAATCCGACGTACCTGCGCTGCAGAACTGCCCGCAACGTCGTGGCGTATGCACTCGTGTGTATACCACTACGCCGAAAAAACCTAACTCGGCACTGCGTAAAGTATGCCGTGTGCGTCTGACCAACGGTTTCGAGGTTTCCTCGTATATCGGCGGTGAAGGCCACAACCTGCAAGAGCACAGCGTGGTACTGATCCGTGGCGGTCGTGTAAAAGACTTGCCAGGTGTTCGTTACCACACCGTACGCGGCTCCTTGGATACTTCCGGCGTTAAAGGTCGTAACCAGGGTCGTTCGAAGTACGGTACCAAGAAGCCTAAGTAGTAGCGGCTTTTTGTAAAACTGAATCATCTTATTTTCTGAGTCGATAAGAGTAAGGTCGGAGGCGTCCCGAAAGGGCACCGATTCCGAACGAACCTGAAGACCGTTTGAGGGCTTATCCATGCCAAGAAGACGCGTAGCAGCCAAGCGCGAAGTGCTTGACGATCCAAAATACGGAAGCCAAATTCTGGCCAAGTTCATGAACCACGTGATGGAAAGCGGCAAGAAAGCCGTTGCCGAGCGTATCGTTTATGGCGCGCTGGAAAAGGTTAAAGAACGCAAGAACAGCGACCCCCTGGAAATCTTCGAGAAAGCTCTCGACGCCATCGCTCCGCTGGTCGAAGTGAAGTCGCGCCGTGTAGGCGGTGCTACTTACCAGGTTCCGGTTGAAGTTCGCCCGTCCCGTCGTAACGCTCTGGCAATGCGCTGGTTGGTAGACTTCGCCCGTAAGCGCGGCGAGAAGTCTATGGCCCTGCGTTTGGCTGGCGAACTGTTGGACGCTGCTGAAGGTAAAGGTGCTGCTGTTAAGAAGCGTGAAGACGTGCACCGTATGGCTGAAGCTAACAAAGCTTTCTCGCACTACCGCTTCTAATTCTAGCTTCACTAATTTTGCGAGGGCTTTATGGCTCGTACTACTCCGATTAGTCGCTACCGTAACATCGGTATCGTCGCTCACGTGGATGCTGGTAAAACCACCACCACCGAGCGCGTCCTTTTTTACACTGGCAAAAGTCACAAGATGGGCGAGGTGCATGACGGCGCCGCGACCACAGACTGGATGGTTCAGGAGCAGGAGCGTGGTATTACCATTACTTCTGCTGCTATTACCGCCTTCTGGAAGGGTTCCGAGAAGCAGTACAAAGATGAGCACCGCTTCAACGTAATCGATACCCCGGGCCACGTAGACTTCACCATTGAAGTTGAGCGTTCCCTGCGCGTACTCGACGGCGCTGTCGTTGTGTTCTGTGGCACCTCCGGTGTTGAGCCTCAGTCGGAAACCGTATGGCGTCAAGCCAACAAGTACGGTGTTCCACGTCTTGTTTACGTAAACAAGATGGACCGTGCTGGTGCGAACTTCCTGCGCGTGATCGGTCAGATCAAGCAGCGTCTGGGTCACACTCCAGTGCCAATCCAGTTGGCTATCGGTTCCGAAGACAACTTCCAGGGCCAGATCGATCTGGTGACCATGGAAGCTGTTTACTGGAACGACGCTGACAAGGGTATGGTTCCTGTTCGCAAGCCTATCCCTGCAGAGTTGCAGGAGCTGGCTGACGAGTGGCGCAACAACATGGTTGAAGCTGCGGCCGAAGCCAACGAAGAGCTGATGAACAAGTACCTCGAAGGTGAAGAGCTCACCAACGTGGAAATCAAGGCCGCTCTGCGTCAGCGTACTATCGCTGGTGAGATCGTCTTGGCTGTTTGCGGTTCCTCGTTCAAGAACAAGGGCGTTCCCCTGGTTCTCGATGCTGTGATCGACTACCTGCCGGCACCAGTAGATATTCCTGCCATCAAGGGTACTGACCCGGATGACGAGACTATCGAGCTGGAGCGTCATGCAGACGACGCAGAACCGTTCTCTGCTCTGGCATTTAAAATTGCCACTGACCCATTCGTGGGTACCTTGACCTTCGTCCGCGTTTACTCGGGCGTGTTGAACTCTGGCGACGGCGTGATCAACTCGGTTAAAGGCAAGAAAGAGCGCGTGGGTCGTATGGTGCAAATGCACGCAAACGCCCGTGAAGAAATCAAGGAAGTGCGCGCTGGCGACATCGCGGCCTTGATCGGCATGAAGGACGTCACCACTGGTGAGACTTTGTGCAACGCTGACAAGCCAATCATCCTGGTTCGCATGGACTTCCCGGAGCCGGTTATTTCGGTTGCCGTTGAGCCTAAGACCAAGGATGACCAGGAAAAAATGGGTATCGCTCTGGGCAAACTTGCTCAGGAAGATCCATCTTTCCGCGTCAAGACTGATGAAGAGACTGGTCAAACGATCATCTCCGGCATGGGCGAGCTTCACCTGGACATCCTGGTTGACCGGATGCGCCGTGAGTTCAACGTCGAAGCCAACATCGGTAAGCCTCAGGTTTCCTATCGTGAGCGCATCACGAAGAGCTGTGAAATCGAAGGCAAATTCGTTCGTCAATCCGGCGGTCGTGGCCAGTTTGGTCATTGCTGGATCCGTTTTGCACCTGCTGATGAAGGTCAGGAAGGTCTGCAATTCGTGAACGAAGTAGTGGGCGGTGTTGTTCCTAAGGAATACATCCCGGCTATCCAGAAGGGTATCGAAGAGCAGATGAAGAACGGTGTTGTTGCCGGCTATCCGCTCATCGGCCTGAAGGCGACCGTTTTTGACGGTTCTTACCACGACGTCGACTCCAACGAGATGGCGTTTAAGGTGGCTGCTTCCATGGCAACCAAGCAACTGGCCCAGAAGGGCGGTGGTGAGTTGCTTGAGCCAATCATGGCAGTAGAAGTCGTTACGCCTGAAGACTACATGGGTGACGTGATGGGCGACCTTAACCGTCGTCGCGGCATGATCTTGGGTATGGAAGATACGGTTTCCGGCAAAGTAATTCGTGCCGAGGTTCCGTTGGGCGAGATGTTCGGTTATGCGACCGACGTTCGTTCCATGTCTCAGGGTCGCGCAAGCTACTCTATGGAATTCAAAAAATACAACACAGCTCCGGCGCATATCGCTGAAACTGTATCCAAAAAACAAGGCTGATTCAGTCCTTTAGGCAAGGAGTTAATTGTCGTGGCTAAAGAAAAATTTGATCGTTCCCTACCGCACGTCAACGTTGGCACTATCGGTCACGTTGACCATGGTAAAACTACGCTGACTGCTGCTCTGACTCGTGTTTGCTCCGAGATTTTCGGTTCGGCTGTTGTTGACTTCGATAAGATCGACAGCGCGCCAGAAGAAAAAGCTCGTGGTATCACCATCAACACTGCTCACGTTGAATACAACTCGCTGATCCGTCACTACGCTCACGTTGACTGCCCAGGTCACGCTGACTATGTGAAGAACATGATCACCGGTGCTGCCCAGATGGACGGCGCTATCTTGGTTTGTTCGGCCGCTGATGGTCCGATGCCACAAACCCGTGAGCACATCCTGCTGTCCCGTCAGGTTGGCGTTCCGTACATCGTGGTTTACCTGAACAAGGCTGACCTGGTAGACGACGCTGAGCTGCTGGAACTGGTTGAGATGGAAGTGCGCGATCTGCTGAGCACTTACGACTTCCCAGGCGACGACACTCCGATCATCATCGGTTCTGCTCGTATGGCTCTGGAAGGCAAAGACGATAACGAAATGGGCACCACGTCCGTTCGTAAACTGGTTGAGACTCTGGACAGCTACATCCCAGATCCAGTCCGTGTTATCGACAAGCCGTTCCTGATGCCAATCGAAGACGTATTCTCGATCTCCGGTCGCGGTACTGTTGTAACTGGTCGTATCGAGCGCGGTATCGTTAAGGTTCAGGATCCACTGGAAATCGTTGGTCTGCGTGACACTACTGTCACCACCTGCACCGGTGTTGAAATGTTCCGTAAACTGCTCGACGAAGGTCGTGCGGGCGAGAACTGCGGCGTTCTGCTGCGTGGTACCAAGCGTGACGACGTTGAGCGTGGCCAGGTTCTGGTTAAGCCAGGTTCGGTCAAGCCGCACACTACCTTCGAGGCTGAAGTGTATGTGTTGAGCAAAGAAGAGGGCGGCCGTCATACTCCGTTCTTCAAAGGCTACCGTCCACAGTTCTACTTCCGGACCACTGACGTGACCGGTAACTGCGAACTGCCGGAAGGCGTTGAAATGGTAATGCCGGGCGACAACATCAAAATGGTTGTCACCCTGATCAAAACCATCGCAATGGAAGATGGTCTGCGTTTCGCTATTCGTGAAGGCGGTCGTACCGTCGGCGCTGGCGTCGTAGCCAAAATCATCGCTTAATAAGCGATGACTTGAAAAAGCCCCCGCCTAGCGGGGGCTTTTTTATTGGGTTGACACCTATCTGGGGCGTCTATAGAATTGCGCCTCCTTTTAACGGGCGCATTGCGTCCGGTGGGAATAGCAGCCGGAGTCTGAAATCCAATGCAAAATCAGCAAATCCGTATCAGGTTGAAGGCTTTTGACCATCGCCTGATCGACCAATCCACCCAGGAAATCGTGGAAACCGCGAAACGTACTGGTGCTCAAGTGCGTGGTCCAATTCCACTGCCTACCCGTAAAGAGCGGTTCACCGTTCTGGTCTCCCCGCACGTCAACAAAGACGCGCGTGACCAGTACGAGATCCGTACTCATAAGCGCGTACTGGACATCGTCCAGCCAACGGATAAAACCGTTGATGCACTTATGAAGCTAGATCTGGCGGCCGGTGTGGAAGTACAGATCAGCCTCGGCTAAGACTTGGGTCTTAGTCGTGTAACGCTCTGAAATGGGCGGCCATAGCGGGTGAAAGCCCCGTACACTCATGAGGTTTACAACATGACTATTGGTGTAGTCGGTCGTAAATGCGGTATGACCCGTATTTTCACCGAAGAAGGTGTCTCCATTCCGGTCACGGTCATTGAGATCGAACCGAATCGCGTCACCCAGTTTAAAACTGAAGAAACCGATGGCTATCGTGCAGTGCAAGTCACTGTCGGCGAGCGTCGTGCTTCGCGCGTGACTGCTGCTCAAGCAGGTCACTTCGCAAAAGCAAACGTTGCAGCTGGTCGTACCGTAATGGAATTCCGCCTTGAAGAAGGCGAGTACCAGGCTGGCGATCTGATCAACGCTGAAATCTTCGCTGCTGGTCAACTGGTTGATGTAACCGGTCAGTCCAAAGGTAAAGGCTTCCAGGGTACGATCAAGCGTTGGAATTTCCGTGGCCAAGACAACACTCACGGTAACTCCGTTTCCCACCGCGTCCCGGGCTCTATTGGCCAGTGCCAGACTCCTGGTCGTGTATTCAAGGGCAAAAAAATGTCCGGTCATATGGGCGCTGAGCGCGTGACCGTGCAGTCCCTCGAAGTAGTGCGCGTCGACGCTGAACGCAATCTGTTGTTGGTCAAGGGTGCTGTTCCTGGCGCTACTGGCGGCAACCTGGTTGTACGTCCGGCGGCCAAGGCTCGCGGTTAAGGGGAAGCTGACATGCAATTAAATGTAAATGACGCTCAAGCGATCGAAGTTTCCGAACTGACGTTTGGCGGCGAGTTCAACGAGACGCTGGTTCACCAAGCAGTCGTGGCCTACATGGCCGGCGGCCGTCAAGGTAGCAAGCAGCAAAAGACCCGTTCCGACGTTCGTGGTGGCGGTAAGCGCCCTTGGCGTCAGAAAGGTACTGGCCGTGCTCGTGCCGGTACTATCCGTAGCCCAATCTGGCGTGGCGGCGGTACCACTTTCGCAGCTCGTCCACAGGATCACACCCAGAAGCTCAACAAGAAGATGTACCGCGCAGCACTGCGCTCCATCCTTGCTGAACTCGTGCGTACTGATCGTTTGGTCGTGGTTCAGGACTTCGCTGTTGAAGCGCCGAAAACCAAAGATCTGCTGAACAAGCTGAATGGCATGGGTCTGACTGATGTCCTGATCGTGTCCGAAGCTGTTGATCAGAACCTGTACCTGGCTGCTCGCAACCTGCCACATGTTGATGTACGTGACGTGCAAGGTTCCGATCCAGTTAGTCTGATCGCATACGACAAGGTGTTGATCACCGTGTCGGCCGTGAAGAAATTCGAGGAGCTGCTGGGATGAACCAGGAACGCGTATTTAAAGTTCTGCTTGGCCCGCACGTTTCCGAAAAGGCTACGGTTCTGGCTGACAAGAAAGGCCAGTTCGTTTTCAAGGTTGCAACTGACGCAACCAAGCTGGAAATCAAGAAGGCCGTCGAAAGCCTGTTCAGCGTGAAAGTTGAGCGTGTTACTACCCTGAATGTTCTGGGTAAGAGCAAGCGCACTGCTCGCGGTCTGGGCAAGCGTAATGACTGGAAGAAGGCGGTTATCTCCCTTCAGCCAGGCCAAGATCTCGATTTCAGCAGCAGTGCTGAGTAAGGAAGGGGTGCATCATGGCAATCGTTAAATGCAAACCGACTTCCCCTGGCCGCCGTTTTGTGGTCAAGGTGGTCAACCAGGAGCTGCATAAAGGCGCTCCTCACGCACCGCTGCTCGAGAAGAAATCGAAGACTGGTGGTCGTAACAACAATGGTCGTATTACCACTCGTCATATCGGTGGTGGCCATAAACAGCATTATCGTCTGGTCGACTTCCGTCGCAACGACAAAGATGGCATCGCTGCCACTGTCGAGCGTATCGAATACGATCCAAACCGTACTGCTCACATCGCTCTGCTGCTGTACGCAGATGGCGAGCGTCGCTACATCATCGCCCCTAAAGGCGTGAGTGCTGGCGACCAGCTGATCGCAGGTGCTTTGGCGCCGATCAAGCCGGGCAACGCTCTGCAACTGCGTAACATTCCAGTTGGTAGCACCGTACACGGCATCGAATTGAAGCCAGGTAAAGGCGCGCAAATCGCTCGTTCCGCTGGTGCTTCGGCTCAGCTGATCGCTCGTGAAGGTGTCTACGTGACCCTGCGTCTGCGTTCTGGTGAGATGCGTAAAGTGCTGGCTGAATGCCGCGCGACCCTGGGTGAGGTCTCGAACTCCGAGCACAGCCTGCGTTCGCTGGGTAAAGCTGGTGCCAAACGCTGGCGTGGCGTTCGCCCAACCGTTCGTGGTGTTGCCATGAACCCGGTTGACCACCCACACGGTGGTGGTGAAGGTCGTACCTCTGGTGGTCGTCATCCGGTATCGCCATGGGGCTTCCCGACTAAGGGCGCGAAGACTCGTGGTAATAAGCGTACCGACAAAATGATCGTCCGTCGTCGCAAGTAAATAGAGGGATACGACAGTGCCACGTTCTCTGAAAAAAGGTCCTTTTATTGATCTTCACCTACTGAAGAAGATCGAAGTGGCGGCGGAAAAGAACGATCGCAAACCGGTGAAAACCTGGTCGCGCCGTTCGATGATCCTGCCACAAATGGTCGGTTTGACCATCGCTGTACACAACGGTCGCTTGCACGTCCCAGTTCTCGTGAACGAAGACATGGTCGGCCACAAACTAGGCGAGTTTGCCGGTACCCGCACTTATCGTGGGCACGTGGCAGACAAGAAAGCCAAGCGTTAAGGGGTTAGGAAATGGAAGTAGCCGCTAAGTTGTCGGGCGCTCGAATCTCCGCCCAGAAAGCCCGCTTGGTCGCCGACCAGATCCGCGGGAAGAAGGTGGGCGAAGCGCTCAACCTGTTGGCTTTCAGCAGTAAGAAAGCCGCCGAGATCATGAAGAAAGTGCTGGAGTCGGCCGTAGCCAACGCCGAGCATAACGAAGGCGCAGACGTTGATGACCTGAAGGTCAGCACCGTTTTCGTCAACGAAGGGCGTTCGCTGAAGCGTATCATGCCGCGTGCCAAAGGCCGTGCTGATCGCATCGTCAAGCGGTCTTGCCATATCACTGTCAAGGTTGCTGACAAGTAACGGAGTCGAAGAGATGGGTCAGAAAGTACATCCCATTGGCATTCGCCTGGGAATCGTCAAGGAGCACACCTCCGTCTGGTACGCAGACGGTCGGACTTATGCGGACTATTTGTTCGCTGATCTGAAGGTGCGTGAGTATCTCCAAGACAAACTAAAAAGCGCGTCCGTAAGCCGTATCGATATCCATCGTCCGGCGCAAACTGCACGTATCACCATCCACACCGCTCGTCCAGGTATCGTTATCGGGAAGAAAGGTGAAGATGTTGAGAAACTGCGTCAGGACCTGACCAAGCAAATGGGTGTGCCTGTGCACATCAATATCGAAGAGATCCGCAAGCCGGAGCTCGACGGTATGCTGGTTGCGCAGAGCGTAGCTCAGCAGCTGGAGCGTCGCGTAATGTTCCGTCGCGCTATGAAGCGCGCTGTACAGAACGCCATGCGCATTGGTGCCAAAGGCATCAAAATCCAAGTGAGCGGTCGTCTCGGCGGTGCTGAAATCGCACGTACTGAATGGTATCGCGAAGGTCGTGTGCCACTGCACACCCTGCGTGCCGACATCGACTATGCCAACTACGAAGCTCACACCACTTACGGTGTGATCGGTGTAAAGGTTTGGATCTTCAAAGGCGAAGTAATTGGTGGTCGCCAAGAAGAACTGAAACCACAAGCACCAGCGCCTCGTAAAAAAGCTGCTAAGTAAGGGGTACGCCAAATGTTGCAACCAAAGCGTACGAAGTTCCGCAAGCAGATGACAGGCCACAACCGTGGTCTGGCTCAGCGCGGTAGCAAAGTCAGCTTCGGCGAGTTCGCGCTGAAGTCTGTAGCTCGTGGTCGTCTCACCGCTCGTCAGATCGAGTCAGCGCGTCGTGCACTGACCCGTCACGTTAAACGTGGCGGCAAGATCTGGATCCGTGTATTCCCGGACAAGCCGATCTCCAAAAAGCCCCTCGAAGTTCGTATGGGTAAAGGTAAGGGTAACGTGGAATACTGGGTAGCCCAGATTCAGCCAGGCAAAGTCCTGTATGAAATCGAGGGTGTAACTGAAGAGCTGGCGCGTGAGGCTTTTGCCCTGGCTGCTGCAAAGCTGCCGCTCGCCACCGCCTTTGTTAAACGGACGGTGATGTGATGAAAGCGAATGAACTTCGTGAAAAATCCGCACAGCAGCTGAACGAGCAACTGCTCGGCCTGCTGCGCGACCAGTTCAATCTGCGTATGCAGAAAGCAACTGGCCAGTTGGGGCAGTCTCATCTGCTCTCGCAAGTTAAGCGTGACATTGCTCGCGTGAAGACTGTGCTCAACCAGCAGGCAGGTAAGTGATCATGGCTGAAGCCGAAAAGACTGTCCGTACGCTGACTGGCCGTGTTGTCAGCGACAAGATGGACAAAACCATCACCGTTTTGATCGAGCGTCGCGTTAAGCACCCGATCTACGGTAAATATGTTAAGCGTTCGACTAAGCTGCACGCGCACGACGAAACCAATCAGTGCCACATCGGCGACAAGGTCACTATTCGTGAAACTCGTCCGCTGGCCAAGACCAAGTCTTGGGCGCTGGTTGATGTTCTCGAACGCGCTGTGGAAGTCTAAGGACTAGGGGTCGGAGAAATTATATGATTCAGACTCAATCCATGCTCGATGTGGCCGATAACAGCGGCGCTCGCCGTGTTATGTGCATCAAGGTGCTGGGTGGCTCCCATCGTCGTTACGCTGGTATCGGTGACATCATCAAAGTTACCGTGAAGGAAGCAATTCCTCGCGGTAAAGTGAAAAAAGGCCAAGTGATGACTGCTGTTGTAGTCCGCACTCGTCACGGCGTACGCCGTGCAGATGGCTCCATTATCCGCTTTGATGGCAACGCTGCTGTTCTTCTGAACAACAAGCAAGAGCCGATCGGCACCCGTATCTTTGGGCCAGTGACCCGTGAACTTCGTACTGAGAAGTTCATGAAGATCGTCTCGCTCGCCCCAGAAGTGCTGTAAGGAGATCCGACATGCAAAAGATTCGTCGTGACGACGAGATCATCGTGATCGCCGGCAAAGACAAAGGTAAGCGCGGTAAGGTGCTTAAGGTTCTCGCAAATAACCGTCTGGTTATTGGTGGTCTGAACCTGGTTAAGCGCCATACCAAGCCTAACCCGATGTCGGGCGTGCAAGGCGGTATCGTCGAAAAAGAAGCTCCACTGGACGCTTCTAACGTCGCCATTTTCAACGGCGAAACCAACAAGGCTGACCGCGTTGGTTTCAAAGTAGAAGATGGCAAGAAAATTCGTGTCTTCAAGTCGACCCAAAAAGCGGTTGATGCTTGAACACTGCTAGGTAGAAGACCATGGCACGACTAAAAGAGATTTACTGGAAAGAAATCGCACCGAAACTTAAGGAAGAACTTAAGCTTTCGAACGTGATGGAAGTTCCACGCGTTACCAAAATCACCCTGAACATGGGTCTGGGCGAAGCGGTCGGTGATAAAAAAGTCATCGAGCACGCTGTTGCTGACCTGGAAAAGATCACCGGTCAAAAAGTCGTTGTGACTTACGCTCGGAAATCCATCGCTGGCTTTAAAGTCCGTGAAGGTTGGCCGATCGGCGTCAAAGTGACTCTACGCCGTGAGCGTATGTACGAGTTCCTAGATCGTCTGCTGTCGATCTCCCTGCCTCGGGTTCGCGACTTCCGCGGCCTGAATGCCAAGTCCTTCGATGGTCGTGGTAACTACAGCATGGGCGTTAAAGAGCAGATCATCTTCCCGGAAATCGACTACGACAAGATCGATGCTCTCCGCGGTCTGGACATTACCCTGACCACCACTGCTAAGAACGATGATGAAGGTCGCGCACTGCTGCGTGCTTTCAAATTCCCGTTCCGCAACTGATTGGAGTAGGAAAATGGCCAAGATGAGCATGAAAAACCGCGAGCTGAAGCGTCAGCTCACGGTTGCCAAGTACGCCAAGAAGCGTGCAGCACTGAAAGCTATCATCGTTGATCTGAACGCAAGTCCAGAAGCACGTTGGGAAGCTACAGTTGCCCTGCAGAAGCAGCCACGTGACGCAAGCGCTTCGCGCATGCGTAACCGCTGCCGCCTGACCGGTCGTCCACACGGCGTTTACCGCAAGTTCGGCCTCGGCCGTAACAAACTGCGCGAAGCGGCAATGCGTGGTGACGTACCAGGTCTGGTTAAAGCCAGCTGGTAAGTACTTTCGAAGTCTCGGTGCTCAGGATCGCAAGATACTGACCACCGGTGGCCTTGAATCTGGAACAAGCCCCTTTTGGGGCTTGTTTCATTTCCGGAGTGTGTCTAAAATACGCGGCTCGCCTGAGCCCGTGTGTTTTATGCTCGGAGATTCTCGGCGACACGTAATGGCCGCAAGGCTAATTTTTTTGTATTAGGAGCGTCTAGCCATGAGTATGCAGGACCCGTTAGCGGACATGCTAACTCGTATCCGTAATGCCCAGATGGCTGAAAAGTCCGTCGTAAGCATGCCATCTTCCACGTTGAAGGTAGCTGTTGCCAAAGTCCTGAAAGACGAAGGCTACATTGCGGGTTATCAGATCAGCAGCGAAATCAAACCTCTGCTGTCCATCGAGCTGAAGTACTTCGAAGGCCGTCCGGTCATCGAGGAAGTGAAGCGCGTTAGCCGTCCAGGCCTGCGTCAGTACAAGTCCGTCGAAGATCTGCCGAAAGTTCGTGGCGGTCTCGGTGTGTCTATCGTCTCCACCAATAAAGGTGTGATGACGGATCGTGCTGCGCGCGCTGCCGGTGTCGGCGGCGAAGTTCTTTGCACAGTGTTCTAAGGGGGGATAAGCATGTCACGCGTCGCTAAGAACCCCGTTAAGCTGCCAGCCGGTGTCGAAGTAAAATTCGCAGGTGGCCAGCTTTCGGTGAAGGGTGCCAAGGGCACTCTAGAACTGAACATCCATTCGTCCGTTGAGATCGTTGAAGAAGCTGGTGAGCTGCGTTTCGCTGCTCGCAATGGCGATCAACAAACTCGCGCAATGGCCGGTACCACTCGTGCGTTGGTAAACAACATGGTCCAAGGCGTAAGCCAAGGCTTCGAGCGTAAGCTCCAGCTGGTCGGTGTTGGTTACAAAGCGCAAGCAAAAGGCACGGTTTTGAACCTGGCCCTTGGCTTCTCGCACCCAGTGGATTACGAACTGCCGGAAGGCATCACCGCTGAGACCCCTAGCCAAACCGATATCCTGATCAAGGGTATTGATAAGCAGCTGGTAGGTCAGGTGGCCGCTGAGATCCGCGACTTCCGTCCACCAGAGCCGTACAAAGGCAAAGGTGTGCGCTACGCGGACGAAGTCGTCCGTCGTAAAGAAGCCAAGAAGAAGTAGGGCATAGCAAATGACCGACAAAAAAGTTACTCGACTGCGTCGCGCTCGCAAAGCACGCCTGAAAATGCACGAACTCGAAGTCGTGCGTCTCTGCGTGTTCCGCTCGTCGCAGCACATCTACGCCCAGGTCATCTCGGCCGACGGCAACAAAGTCCTGGCAAGCGCCTCGACTTTGGATAAAGAACTGCGTGATGGTGCCACTGGCAACATCGACGCGGCCACTAAGGTTGGCCAGCTGGTCGCTACGCGTGCTAAAGCCGCTGGCGTCTCGCAGGTGGCTTTCGACCGCTCTGGCTTCAAGTACCACGGTCGCGTCAAGGCGCTGGCTGATGCTGCTCGTGAAGCTGGGCTGGAGTTCTAAGTTATGTCAAATAACGACCAAAAGCGCGACGAAGGCTACATTGAGAAGCTGGTTCAAGTTAACCGCGTAGCCAAAACCGTTAAAGGCGGCCGTATCTTCACTTTCACCGCGTTGACCGTGGTAGGTGATGGTAAAGGGCGTGTTGGCTTCGGCCGTGGCAAGTCACGTGAAGTGCCTGCTGCGATCCAGAAGGCAATGGAAGCTGCTCGTCGCAACATGATCCAAGTTGATCTGAACGGCACCACTCTGCAGTACGCAATGAAGTCCGCTCATGGCGCTTCGAAGGTGTACATGCAGCCTGCTTCTGAAGGTACCGGTATCATCGCTGGCGGCGCTATGCGTGCTGTCCTCGAAGTTGCTGGCGTTCAGAACGTTCTGGCCAAGTGCTACGGCTCGACTAACCCGGTAAACGTGGTTCACGCCACTTTTAAAGGTTTGAAGGCTATGCAGTCTCCTGAATCCATTGCCGCCAAGCGTGGCAAAAGCGTCAAGGAGATCTTCTGATCATGGCTACCGTTAAAGTAACGCTGATCAAAAGCATGACCGGCCGCATCCCTAACCACAAATTGTGCGTTAAGGGTCTGGGTCTGCGTCGCATCGGTCACACTGTAGAAGTACTTGATACTCCCGAGAATCGCGGGATGATCAACAAGGCTTACTACATGCTGCGTGTCGAGGGTTAATCGATGAAACTCAATGATCTGAGTCCAGCGCCGGGTTCCCGTCGCGAAAAGCATCGTCCGGGCCGTGGTATCGGTAGTGGTTTGGGTAAGACTGGTGGCCGTGGTCACAAAGGTCAGTCCTCCCGCTCCGGTGGCACCATTGCTCCAGGCTTTGAAGGCGGTCAACAGCCGCTGCACCGTCGCCTGCCGAAGTTCGGTTTCGTTTCCCTGAAGGCCATGGACCGCGCAGAAGTGCGTCTGTCCGAGCTGGCTAAAGTGGAAGGCGACATCGTTACCGTGCAGACCCTGAAAGATGCCAACGTGATCAACGTCAACGTGCAGCGTGTGAAAATCATGCTGTCCGGTGAAGTGACTCGCGCTGTCACTATCGGCAAGGGAATCGGCGCCACCAAAGGTGCGCGTTCGGCTATCGAAGCAGCTGGCGGCAAGTTCGAGGAATAAATGGCTAAGCAAGGTGCTCTCTCAGCGCTCGGCAAAGGCGGTATGTCTGAACTTTGGGCTCGTCTGCGTTTTCTGTTCCTGGCGATTATCGTCTACCGAATAGGCGCACACATCCCGGTTCCAGGTATCAACCCGGACCGACTCGCAGACCTGTTTCGACAGAATGAGGGGACCATTCTTAGCTTGTTCAACATGTTTTCCGGCGGCGCGCTGGAACGGATGAGCATTTTTGCACTGGGGATCATGCCGTACATCTCGGCATCGATCATCATGCAATTGATGACCGCCGTCAGCCCGCAGTTGGAGCAGTTGAAGAAGGAAGGTGAGGCTGGCCGTCGCAAGATAAGCCAGTACACCCGCTACGGCACTGTCATCCTCGCCCTGGTCCAAGCTATCGGCATGTCCGTTGGCCTGGCAGGGCAGGGTGTTGCGTTCACTGGTGACTTTGGCTTCCATTTCGTCGCAGTATCCACATTTGTGGCTGGTGCGATGTTCATGATGTGGCTGGGTGAGCAGATTACTGAGCGTGGTGTTGGTAACGGTATCTCGATGTTGATTTTCGCAGGTATCGTCGCCGGTCTTCCGAGAGCGATTGGGCAGTCTTTCGAGTCTGCGCGTCAGGGTGATATCAATATCTTTGCCTTGGTTGCTATCGGTTTGCTGGCAGTAGCGATTATCGGTTTTGTGGTGTTCATTGAGCGTGGTCAGCGTCGTATTGCTGTTCACTACGCCAAGCGTCAGCAGGGCCGTAAGGTTTTTGCCGCGCAGACCAGCCACTTGCCGCTGAAAGTGAATATGGCCGGGGTTATTCCTGCTATCTTCGCGAGCAGCATTTTGCTGTTTCCGGCTTCGTTGGGTGCCTGGTTCGGTCAGTCTGAAGGTATGGGCTGGTTGCAGGACATCTCGCAGTCGATCGCTCCTGGTCAGCCGTTGAATATTCTGCTGTTTAGTGCAGGGATTATTTTCTTCTGCTTCTTCTATACGGCGTTGATGTTCAATCCGAAAGACGTAGCGGAAAACCTGAAGAAGTCCGGTGCCTTTATTCCGGGTATCCGTCCAGGTGAGCAGTCTGCGCGCTACATTGATGGCGTTCTGACTCGCTTAACCATGTTCGGTGCTCTATATATGACGGCCGTGTGCTTGTTGCCCCAGTTCCTGGTGGTCGCAGCAAACGTTCCGTTCTACCTTGGCGGGACCTCGTTGCTGATCGTGGTCGTGGTTGTGATGGACTTCATGTCCCAAGTACAATCGCACCTCGTTTCGCACCAGTACGAATCCCTGATGAAGAAAGCCAACCTGAAGGGTTACGGCAGCGGCATGTTGCGCTGAGTACCCATAAGGTTCGAGGAGTTGGTGATGAAAGTTCGTGCATCGGTGAAAAAGCTGTGCCGTAACTGCAAAATTATTCGCCGCGAAGGTGTTGTTCGAGTAATTTGCAGCGCGGAACCGCGTCACAAACAGCGCCAAGGCTGAGTGTGATCCGCTTGAAGCCCGGCAGCTAGTGCGCTGCCGGGTTGATTATTTGTTATTACAGCGATATTATCTCGCGCCCTATTTCTTGGCTTCCGGGGCGTAGGTAGCTGTCAATTGGAGTCCCACTGAATGGCCCGTATTGCAGGCGTTAACATTCCAGATAACAAGCACACTGTTATCTCGCTGACCTACATCTATGGTGTTGGTCGCACTACTGCGCAGAAGATTTGCGCAGTCACTGGGGTAAACCCAGCCGCAAAGATCAAAGATCTGAGCGACGAGCAGATTGAGCTGTTGCGTGGCGAAGTGGCGAAGTTCACCACTGAAGGTGACCTGCGTCGCGAAATCAACATGAAAATCAAGCGTTTGATGGACCTCGGTTGCTACCGCGGTCTGCGTCATCGTCGTGGTCTTCCAGTGCGCGGTCAGCGTACCAAGACTAACGCGCGTACCCGTAAAGGTCCGCGTAAGCCGATCCGCAAGTAATCGCCCACGCGAATCGACAGGAAATTAATCATGGCAAAACCTGCTGCTCGTCCTCGTAAAAAAGTTAAAAAGACAGTGGTTGATGGCATCGCCCACATCCATGCATCTTTTAACAACACAATCGTGACCATCACCGACCGTCAAGGTAACGCGCTTTCTTGGGCTACCTCCGGTGGTTCGGGTTTCCGCGGTTCCCGCAAGTCCACCCCGTTTGCTGCTCAAGTAGCTGCTGAACGTGCTGGTCAAGCTGCGCTGGAATATGGCCTGAAAAACCTCGACGTCAACGTCAAAGGTCCAGGTCCAGGTCGTGAGTCTGCTGTCCGTGCATTGAACGGCTGTGGCTATAAGATCGCCAGCATCACCGACGTGACGCCAATCCCGCACAACGGGTGCCGTCCGCCGAAGAAGCGCCGCGTGTAATCCAGGAGATTGTAAAGAATGGCTCGTTACATTGGTCCAAAATGCAAACTCGCTCGTCGTGAAGGCACCGATCTCTTTCTGAAGAGCGGCGTGCGCGCGATCGAATCGAAGTGCAACATCGAAGCAGCACCTGGTATCCACGGCCAACGCCGCGGTCGCCAGTCCGATTACGGCACCCAACTGCGTGAAAAGCAGAAGGTCCGTCGTATCTACGGCGTTCTCGAGCGTCAATTCAGCGGCTACTACAAAGAAGCAGCTGGCAAGAAAGGTGCAACCGGTGAAAACCTGCTGCAACTGCTCGAATGCCGTCTGGACAACGTTGTATACCGTATGGGCTTTGGTTCGACTCGTGCCGAATCCCGTCAGCTGGTATCGCACAAATCCGTTAGCGTAAACGGCCAAACCGTTAACGTCCCGTCTTACCAGGTTCGTGCTGGTGACGTGGTCGCGATTCGCGAGAAAGCAAAAAACCAACTTCGCATTGTCCAAGCTCTCGATCTGTGTGCCCAACGTGGCCGCGTAGAATGGGTAGAAGTAGACACTGAGAAGAAGTCGGGCGTTTTCAAGAACGTTCCTGCTCGCAGTGATCTGTCCGCCGACATCAACGAAAGCCTGATTGTCGAGCTCTACTCCAAGTAAGGGCTAGAAAATAGGTGCATCCATGCAGATTTCGGTAAATGAGTTCCTGACACCCCGCCACATTGATGTGCAGGTTGTCAGTCCAACCCGCGCCAAGATCACTCTCGAGCCTCTCGAGCGTGGTTTTGGCCACACCCTGGGCAACGCGCTGCGCCGCATCCTGTTGTCCTCAATGCCCGGCTGTGCAGTAGTCGAGGCCGAGATTGACGGTGTGCTCCACGAGTACAGCGCCATCGAAGGTGTACAGGAAGACGTAATTGAAATCCTGTTGAACCTTAAAGGTCTGGCTATCAAGCTGCACGGCCGTGACGAAGTTACGCTGACCTTGTCGAAGAAGGGTTCGGGGGTGGTTACCGCTGCCGATATTCAGCTGGATCATGATGTCGAGATCGTTAACCCCGATCACGTAATCGCTAACCTGGCGTCTAACGGCGCCCTGAACATGAAGCTCACCGTAGCTCGTGGTCGTGGTTATGAACCGGCCGATTCGCGTCAGAGCGATGAAGACGAAAGCCGCAGCATTGGTCGCTTGCAGCTTGACTCTTCGTTCAGCCCGGTTCGCCGCATCGCATACGTGGTGGAAAACGCCCGTGTCGAGCAGCGTACTAACCTGGACAAGCTGGTTATTGATCTGGAAACCAACGGTACTCTGGATCCTGAAGAGGCTATTCGCCGCGCTGCAACCATTCTGCAACAGCAGTTGGCTGCGTTCGTCGACCTCAAAGGTGACAGCGAACCAGTGGTAATCGAGCAGGAAGACGAGATCGATCCGATCCTGCTTCGCCCGGTTGACGATCTGGAACTGACTGTACGTTCGGCTAACTGCCTTAAGGCGGAAAACATTTACTACATCGGTGACCTGATTCAGCGTACCGAAGTAGAACTGTTGAAGACTCCGAACCTGGGCAAGAAATCCTTGACTGAAATCAAGGACGTTCTGGCCTCCCGCGGTCTGTCCCTCGGCATGCGCCTCGACAACTGGCCGCCTGCAAGTCTTAAGAAGGACGACAAGGCGACTGCCTGATCGTCGTAATCACCGAACGTGAGTTTGGTAAGGAATGAACCATGCGTCATCGTAAAAGTGGTCGTCACCTGAGCCGTACCAGCTCGCACCGCAAGGCCATGTTTCAAAACATGGCGGTGTCGCTGTTCGAGCACGAGCTGATCAAAACTACACTGCCGAAAGCTAAAGAACTGCGTCGCGTTGCTGAGCCGCTGATCACTTTGGCCAAGACAGATAGCCTGGCTAACCGCCGTCTGGCTTTCGACCGTACTCGTTCGAAAGCTATCGTTGGTAAGCTCTTCAACGACCTGGGCAAGCGTTATGCTACCCGTGAGGGTGGCTACCTGCGCATCCTCAAGTGCGGTTTCCGCGCTGGCGACAACGCGCCTATGGCGTACGTCGAGTTGGTTGATCGTGCTACTGCTGGCGAAGCTGTATCCGCCGAGTAAGACGTCAGTCTGAAACGAAGAACCGGGCCTAGTGCCCGGTTTTTTGTTTGTGAAGTAGGACAAATCCTATTTATGTCGTTTCCCTCTATGTCGATACTGGTGCTATAGAGAGGGAGCATTTGGTAGTTTTTTTCTATTGAAGCGTGCAATTTTATGAATTTGTAGGCTTCATCCTGATGGTCAATACTCCCTCCAAGCCGATTAGCCGGCAGTTCCAAGACTGACTGAGGAAGATTGAGCATGAGCCAGAATAAAACGCTTACCACCGCCAGCGGCGCACCTGTTGCTGATAACCAGAATTCCCGTTCCGCCGGCCCTCGCGGCCCCTTGCTGCTCGACGATTTTCACCTGATCGAGAAGCTTGCCCACTTCAACCGTGAGAATATCCCTGAGCGTCGTGTCCATGCCAAAGGCTCGGGCGCTTACGGTACATTCACCGTCTCTAAAGACATTACTCAGTACACCAGCGCCAAGTTGTTCGAGTCCGTGGGCAAGCAGACTCCGACGTTCCTGCGCTTCTCCACAGTGGGTGGCGAACGTGGTTCGGCGGATACTGAGCGCGACCCACGGGGCTTCGCCTTGAAGTTCTACACCGAAGAAGGCAACTGGGACATTGTTGGCAACAACACCCCGGTGTTTTTCATTCGCGACCCACTGAAGTTCCCTGATTTTATCCATACCCAAAAACGCCTGCCGCAAAGCAACCTGAAAAGCGCGCAGATGATGTGGGATTTCTGGTCGCACTCTCCTGAGGCGCTGCACCAGGTCACTATCCTGTTTTCGGATCGGGGTATTCCAGACGGCTACCGTCACATGCATGGCTTCGGTAGCCACACCTACAGCCTGATCAACGCCAAGGGCGAGCGGCATTGGGTGAAATGGCACTACAAAACCAAACAAGGCATCAAGAACCTGGCGCCTGCTGACGCTGCGCGCCTGGCCGGTACCGATCCCGATTACGCTCAACGCGACCTGTTTGGTGCCATTGAGCGCGGCGACTTCCCGAAATGGCGCGTCTGCATCCAGATCATGACGGAAGCTCAGGCTAACGCTCATTTCGAGAACCCCTTCGACGTAACCAAGACCTGGTCGCAGAAAGAGTTTCCGCTGATCGAAGTGGGTGAGTTGGAGCTGAACCGTAACCCGCTGAACTACTTTGCGGAGGTTGAGCAAGCAGCGTTTGGTCCAAGCAATATGGTGCCAGGTGTTGGTCTGTCCCCGGATCGCATGCTGCAAGGCCGTGTGTTTGCCTACGCGGATGCCCACCGCTACCGTATCGGCACCAACCACCAGCACCTGCCGGTGAATGCGTCACGCAGCCCGGTTAACAACTACCAGCGCGATGGCTCCATGGCATTTGGCAGTAATGGTGGTGCGGCTCCTAACTATGAGCCCAATAGCTACGGTGATGCGCCGAAGCAAGCTCCACAGTACGCCGAACCTCCATTGGCTTTGAGTGGTGCGGCTGATCGCTATGATCACCGTGAAGATACCGACTACTACAGCCATGCCGGTGCGCTGTTCCGCCTGATGAACAATGATCAGAAAACCCTGCTGATCAACAATATCGCCGGCGCCATGGCTGGTGTTTCCAGCGATGTGGTTCAGCGCCAGTTACAGCACTTCGTCAAGGCAGACCCTGCTTATGGAGAAGGGATCGCAAAGGCATTGGGTGTATCGCTTAACTAACTCTAAGTGATAAGCAGAACCGCCCTCATTTGGGCGGTTTTTGCGTTATTTAAGCCACTTTTCTCAGAAAATCTTCACTTTTCTGCCGTTGGTCCCGTGACCTCCGAGTCATCATGGTTCAAACTACAGTCTTTAAAGCAGGGAGATGTAGGGCGATGCAAGGTCACCCCGACGTAATCGATTACCTCAACACGTTGCTGACGGGCGAACTGGCAGCTCGTGACCAATATTTCATTCACTCGCGGATGTACGAGGATTGGGGCTTTACCGAGCTCTATGAGCGTATCAACCACGAAATGGAAGAAGAGGCACAGCACGCCGACGCGCTGATGCGCCGTATCCTGATGCTCGAAGGCACGCCACGTATGCGTCCCGACGACCTGGATACCGGCACCACGGTGCCTGAGATGCTCGCCAGCGACTTGCGCCTGGAATACAAGGTCCGTACCGCGCTCTGCAAGGGCATCGAGCTCTGCGAGCAGCACAACGACTACGTTACTCGCGAAATTCTGCGCGTACAGTTGGCCGACACCGAAGAAGATCACACTTACTGGCTGGAAAAGCAGTTGGGCCTGATCAAGCTGATCGGTCTGGAGAATTACCTGCAATCGCAGTTCTGATTCCACCGGCTACAAAAAAGCCCCTGTCACTTTGCGGTGACAGGGGCTTTTTCATGGGGCCAAAAAATCAGTCCTTGTCGCGAGCCAGCAACGGTTTCAAGTAGTAGCCGGTGTGAGATTGTGGCATCTCGGATACCTGCTCCGGCGTTCCTACAGCGATGATCTGCCCGCCCTTGGAGCCCCCTTCCGGCCCAAGATCCACCAACCAGTCGGCGGTCTTGATCACGTCCAGGTTGTGTTCGATCACCACCACGGTGTTGCCGTGGTCGCGCAAGCGATGCAGAACGTCCAACAATTGCTGGATATCGGCGAAGTGCAGACCCGTGGTCGGCTCGTCGAGGATATACAGGGTCTTGCCGGTATCACGCTTGGACAGTTCGCGAGACAGTTTCACCCGCTGTGCTTCACCGCCGGACAGAGTCGTTGCCGATTGCCCCAGTTTGATGTACGACAGGCCGACATCCATCAACGTTTGCAGCTTGCGCGCCAATGCTGGGACGGCATCGAAGAACACCCGCGCCTCTTCGATGGTCATCTCGAGGGTTTCGTGGATGTTCTTGCCCTTGTACTTGATCTCCAGGGTCTCACGGTTATAGCGCTTGCTCTTGCACACATCGCACGGCACGTAGATATCCGGCAGAAAGTGCATCTCGACCTTGATCAAACCGTCGCCCTGACAAGCCTCGCAACGCCCGCCCTTGACGTTGAAGGAGAACCGCCCAGGACCGTAGCCACGGGAGCGGGACTCCGGCACGCCAGCGAACAACTCGCGAATCGGCGTGAACAGCCCGGTATAGGTCGCCGGGTTGGAGCGTGGCGTACGGCCAATCGGGCTCTGGTCGATATCAACCACCTTGTCCAGAAGCTCCAGGCCCTTGATGCTGTCGTGTGCGGCAGCTTCCAGGGTGGTTGCACCGTTCAACGCGGTGGCGCTGAGGGGGAACAGCGTGTTGTTGATCAGCGTCGATTTGCCTGAGCCGGATACACCGGTCACGCAGGTCAGCAGTCCTAGCGGAATCTCAAGGTCGACGTTGCGCAGATTGTTGCCGCGTGCGCCCTTGAGGTGCAGCGCCATCTTCTTGTTGCGCGGAGTGCGCTTGGCCGGTACAGCAATCTTCACGCGTCCCGACAGGTACTTGCCGGTTAGCGAGTCAGGATGCGCCATGACTTCAGCCGGTGTGCCCTCAGCAACGATATGCCCACCATGCACCCCCGCGCCCGGGCCGATGTCGACCACGTAGTCCGCCAGGCGAATCGCGTCTTCATCATGCTCAACCACGATCACCGTGTTGCCGATGTCACGCAGGTGTTTCAGCGTGCCGAGAAGGCGGTCGTTGTCCCGTTGATGCAGGCCAATGGACGGCTCATCAAGGATGTACAACACCCCGACAAGGCCGGCGCCAATCTGGCTGGCCAGGCGAATCCGTTGCGCTTCACCACCGGAAAGGGTGTCCGCGCTGCGATCCAGCGACAGATAGTCGAGGCCGACGTTGACCAGGAACTGCAAGCGCTCGCGAATTTCCTTGAGGATCTTGTCGGCAATTTCACCGCGGCGCCCAGTCAGCTTCAGCGTGCCAAAGTATTCGCAGGCATCGCCAATCGGCAGGTTGGTCACCGCCGGCAGCGTTTTCTCACCCACCCATACATGACGCGCCTCGCGACGCAGGCGGGTGCCACGGCAATCCGGGCATGGCTGGGTACTGAGGAACTTGGCCAGTTCTTCGCGCACGCTGGCCGACTCGGTCTCGCGATAGCGACGTTCCAGGTTCGGCACGATGCCCTCGAACGGGTGGGAACGTTTGACGATATCGCCACGATCGTTCAGGTACTTGAAGTCGACATTCTGCGAGCCGCTGCCGTGCAGGATGACTCTCTGTTGCTCTGCCGGCAGCTCGTTGAACGGCACTTCCAGGCTGAACTTATAGTGCGATGCCAGGGAGCCGAGCATCTGGAAGTAATAGACGTTGCGCCTGTCCCAGCCGCGTATTGCACCCTCTGCCAGCGTCAAGTCGCCATTGACCAGGCGCTTGATATCGAAGAACTGCTTCACGCCCAGGCCATCGCAGGTCGGACAGGCGCCGGCCGGGTTGTTGAAGGAGAACAGCTTGGGTTCCAGCTCGCTGATGGCATGGCCGCAAATCGGGCAGGCGAAGCGTGCGGAGAAGATGATTTCTTCGCCCGGCTCGTCGTCCATCGGCGCCACCAGAGCGATGCCATCTGCCAGCTTCAATGCGGTCTCGAACGACTCAGCCAGACGTTGTTGCAGGTCGGCGCGCACCTTGAAACGGTCGACTACCACGTCAATGGAGTGCTTCTTCTGCTTGTCGAGCTTGGGCGCTTCGTCCAACTCGTAGAGCTTGCCGTTGATCCGTGCACGGACGAAACCCTGGGCACGTAGTTCTTCAAAAACGGAAAGGTGTTCGCCCTTGCGCTCGCGAATCACCGGAGCCAGCAACATCAGCTTGGCGCCTTCGGGCTGGGCCAGCACCAGGTCGACCATCTGGCTGACGGTCTGGGCTTCCAGCGGGATGTCGTGATCCGGGCAACGCGGAATACCTACGCGGGCGTACAGCAGGCGCAGGTAGTCGTAGATCTCGGTAATAGTGCCCACGGTAGAGCGCGGGTTGTGGGACGTCGATTTCTGCTCGATGGAAATCGCCGGCGACAGTCCTTCAATGGTGTCGACATCGGGTTTTTCCATCATCGACAGGAACTGTCGGGCGTAGGCCGACAACGATTCCACATAACGACGCTGGCCTTCGGCATATAACGTGTCAAAGGCCAGGGACGACTTACCGGACCCGGACAAGCCGGTGATGACGATCAGTTTGTCCCGGGGCAGGGTCAGGTCGATGTTCTTCAGGTTGTGGGTTCGAGCCCCACGAATCAGGATCTTGTCCAAGATGGCCTCGCACGGCGGGCGTAAATAATGCAGGAGTATACGGCTAAAGACTGGATGAATATACACTGTCAAATGGCCGGATGCAGCCTTAGATGAAAGCTGCGCGGCAAAGCGCCGCATATACCCTCTCAATCGATGGGACTGGTAGAATCGCCGCCGGTTCACACGAGGTTTTTCCATGCACGATCCCCACAGCGAACGCATGAGTGGCAGCGAGACCCGCGCGGCAAGCGGTCTGGCCCTGGTGTTCGCCTTCCGTATGCTTGGCATGTTTATGGTGTTGCCGGTCCTGGCGACCTATGGAATGGATCTCGCAGGGGCGACCCCCGCACTGATCGGCCTGGCGATTGGCGCCTACGGCCTGACCCAAGCGATTTTCCAGATTCCGTTCGGGATCATTTCCGACCGCATCGGCCGCCGCCCCGTTATTTACCTGGGGCTGATCGTCTTTGCCCTCGGCAGTGTGTTGGCTGCTAATGCCGATTCGATCTGGGGCGTGATCGCAGGACGTGTCCTGCAAGGCGCCGGGGCGATTTCTGCGGCGGTCATGGCACTGCTTTCTGACCTGACTCGCGAACAACACCGCACCAAGGCCATGGCAATGATCGGCATGACCATCGGCCTGTCGTTCGCCGTGGCCATGGTGGTCGGCCCGCTACTGACTCGCGCGTTTGGCTTGCACGGCTTGTTCCTGGCCACCGGCGGTATGGCGCTATTTGGCATCCTGGTCGTTGCCCTTATGGTGCCGCACTCCACCGGGCCGTTGCAGCACCGTGAGTCGGGGGTCGCGAAACAGGCATTGCTGCCAACTCTCAAGCACCCAGACCTGCTGCGCCTGGATTTAGGTATCTTCGTATTGCACGCCATGCTGATGTGCAGCTTCGTTGCCTTGCCCCTGGCCCTGGTGCAAAAAGCCGGGTTGCCCAAGGAGCAGCACTGGTGGGTATACCTCACCGCGTTGCTGATTTCGTTCTTCGCCATGATCCCGTTCATCATCTATGGCGAAAAGAAACGCAAAATGAAACGAGTTCTGCTGGGCGCCGTCGCGACACTGATGCTCACTGAGCTATTCTTCTGGCAGTTCGGCGACAGCCTACGAGCGCTGGTAATCGGCACGGTGGTGTTTTTCACTGCGTTCAACCTGCTGGAGGCTTCGTTGCCTTCGCTGATCAGTAAAGTTTCACCGGCCGGCGGCAAGGGCACGGCGATGGGGGTGTATTCCACCAGCCAGTTCCTCGGTTCGGCGCTGGGCGGGATCATGGGCGGCTGGATGTTCCAGCATGGCGGTTTGTCGGTTGTGTTCCTTGGATGCGCCGGGCTGGCTGCACTTTGGCTAGCCTTTGCTGTTACCATGCGCGAACCTCCTTACGTCACAAGCCTGCGCCTGCCGTTATCGCCCGAAGCGATTCGTGAAGCTGGTCTGGTAGAGCGCCTGAAGGCCGTCGTTGGGGTAACGGATGCAGTCGTGGTGGCTGAAGAAGCCGCCATTTACATCAAATTGGACACCGAATTATTGGATCGCGCGACGCTCGAGCAACTGGTCAACCCAGTGCCGACAGCGCGCCCAGCCTAGGAGAACGTTATGGCCCGTGGGGTTAACAAAGTCATATTGGTCGGTACTTGCGGCCAGGATCCCGAAGTTCGCTACTTGCCTAACGGTAACGCCGTGACCAACCTGAGTCTGGCGACCAGCGAACAGTGGACCGACAAGCAAACCGGCCAGAAGGTCGAGAAAACCGAATGGCACCGCGTGTCGATGTTCGGCAAGGTTGCCGAGATCGCTGGTGAGTACCTGCGCAAAGGTTCGCAGGTCTACATCGAAGGCAAGTTGCAGACTCGCGAGTGGGAAAAAGACGGTATCAAGCGCTACACCACCGAAATCGTGGTCGACATGCAAGGCACCATGCAACTGCTGGGTGGCCGTCCACAGGGCGACCAACAGGGCCAGGGCGGTATGTCCAACTCCAACTCGGCACCGCGTCCACAGCAGTCCCGTCCGCAGCCAAGCCAGCAGCCACAGCGTGAGTCGCGTCCAGCGCCACAGCAGGCCGCACCGCAGCCGGCAGCAGACTTCGACAGCTTTGATGACGATATTCCGTTCTAAGAACAGTCGTTCACGCTGCAACAAAAAAACCGCATTTACCCATAAGGTAATGCGGTTTTTTTGTTGCCGCGTGCAGTGGCTAGCTTTTTGCGAAGCGCAGCATATCCGCATTGACCCGGCTTTTATGGGTGTCTGTCAGCCCGTGCGGTGCTCCTTCATAGATAATCAATTCGGCGTGGGGGATCAACCATTTGCTGGCAATGGCAGATGCCTGAATCGGCACGATCTGATCATCATCGCCATGAATGATTAGTGTGGGCATTCTGAACTTGCGCAAATCAGCGCGAAAGTCGGTCTCCGAGAACGCTTTGATACTGTCATACGTATTTTTGTGGCCACCCATCACGCCCTGACTCCAAAAGGAGTTGATCAATCCTTGAGACGGCTCGGTACCCGGGCGGTTGAAGCCGAAAAACGGGCCGCTGGCGACGTCCAGATAGAGCTGCGAGCGATTGGCCATTGAGGCGGCACGCATGTCGTCGAAGACTTCGATCGGCGAGCCTTCCGGGTTGGTATCGGTTTTCAGCATCAGCGGGGTCACGGAGCAGATCAGGCCCGCCTTGGCCACGCGTGCTGTGCCATGGCGGGCGATATAGCGTGCGACCTCTCCACCGCCGGTGGAAAAGCCAAAGAGGATTGCATTTGTCAGGGCCAAGTGCTCCATCAGTTCGGCCAGATCGTCGGCATAGTGGTCCATGTCATTGCCGTCCCAGGGTTGGCTAGACCGGCCATGGCCTCGGCGGTCGTGTGCGATAGCACGAAAACCGTTGTTGGCGAAGTGCAGCATCTGGGATTCCCAACTGTCGCTGTTCAACGGCCAGCCATGACAGAACACCACCGGCTGGCCAGTGCCCCAGTCCTTGTAGTAAAGGTCGTTTCCTTCGCGTGTTTTCAGAAAAGGCATGAGGCATCTCCCATTGACGTGTGTACGGGTGAATTTTCGTGGCGGATGGCCAGAAAATCGTCCGTGGACACTGCGCTGGCACATGCATCATGGATCAGCAGATAGAAGGCTCTCCTGCTGACCCAAACTGACTTTAGCTCGGTTTGGCGCAAGTTGTAGGCAAGGTGCTAAGCCTCTGTAGAGGCGGTCGTCGTCACCAACTTGCGAAACTGATCCAGTACTGATGAAGTATCGCCAAGGCGCGTAGCCAGATGCAGCGGCGCAACCAGACTGCGACACTCCGAAAGCTCCCGATAAACGATGCCATCACCGCGAAGCCGTTGCATGGACGAAGGCACGATCGACACTCCAAGTCCCGCCGCCACCAAGCTCAAGGTGGCCGTCATGCGCGGTGCTTCCTGAACCACCTGCGGGCTGAACCCAGCTTCGCGGCAGGCCACGAGAATCGCGTCGTATAACCCCAGGCCCACACGACGGCGATACAGCACAAAAGCTTCTGTCGCCAAGTTCGCCAAGGGCAGCGGCGTTGTGGCATCCAGGGCCAGCGGATGATCGGTGGGCAACGCCAGCAACATGGGTTCCACCAGGATCGGTTCATCCTGCAAGGCCTGGGTACCACTCAGCGGTGAACGAATGAACGCGGCATCGAGTTTTTCATGGAGCAGCGCATCCAGCAGTTCGCCGGTGCCGGCCTCTTCCAGCACCACCGAAACGCCCACGAAGGTTTCCCGAAACAGGCGCAATACGCTGGGAACAAACGGATGCAACGCCGCAGAACTGGTAAAGCCAATCGCCAACCGGCCCCGTTCACCGCGAGCCGCCCGGCGCACCACATCCGTTACACCATCAACCTGGGCCAGAATTCCCCGGGCCTCGTCCAGCAGCGCAAGGCCGGCCGTGGTAGGGCGCACGCCTCGTGGCAGGCGTTCCATCAGCGCCACGCCCAGTTCGGCTTCCAGGCTTTGCAGCAGGCGCGTCAAGGGCGGTTGTTGCATGCCCAGTCGCTCGGCGGCACGGGTGATATAGCCTTCTTCGGCGATGGCCACGAAGGCTTTGAGTTGTCGAAGTTCCAGCATTGGGATACTTCTCGGGTATGGGAGGTGGTCAATCCTGGCATTTGTTCTCATGGCTCACAAGATTTAGGCTGCCTCCAACCCCTCAAAGAAGAAGGAAAGCCGTGATGACCTGGTCAGCCAAGCAGTATTCGATGTTTGAACAACAGCGCACGCGTCCTGTCCGGGATCTGGTCGCCGCGATTCCTGATGCTGATGTGCGCACCGCTGTTGACCTGGGTTGCGGCCCCGGCAATTCCACTGAAGTGTTGGCCGAGCGCTTCCCGCAGGCCACGGTGACGGGCATGGACAGCTCCGACGATATGCTGGCCAATGCCCGGGAACGCTTGCCGGCGCTGAATTTCGAGCTGGCCGACATTGGCACCTGGCACCCCACACAGACATTCGATGTGATCCTGGCCAATGCGTCGCTGCAATGGTTGCCGGATCACGCCACGCTCTATCCGCATCTGGTGCATCAACTGACGCCTGGCGGAACCCTGGCGGTGCAGACCCCGGACAACCTCGATGAGCCTGCTCACAGACTAGCTCGGGAAGTAGCGGCGCAGGGCCCATGGGCAAGCAAGATCGGTGCGATCAAACACAATGAGCGTCATACGGCGAGTGTGTATTACGAACTGCTGAGCAAGCACTGCAGCACCGTTGATGTGTGGCGCACCACGTACCACCATCCGTTGGCCGGCGGTCATGCTGCAGTGGTGGAGTGGTTCAAGGGCTCGGCGCTGCGTCCGTTCCTCGCGCCTCTGGATGACACCGAGAAGAGTGCCTTTCTCGATGCCTACCTGGCGCGGATCACCCAGGCATATCCAGCCTTGGCTGATGGCACGGTGTTGCTGCCGTTTCCGCGCCTGTTTATCATCGCCACTCGATAGTCATCAGCCGATCAAGTGGCGCTCAGGCAGCCACTTGAGTCTTCAAGAATTCCTCTGCCGACGCCACGTTCGCATAAGCAAACCCCAACGATGACATAAACGCGGCGTGTACCTGGGCCGCCGGTACGGTGGTGCCATTGAATTCAAGGTCCCGAGTAGCGCAGGCGTCGTGGACCACGGTGACGGTATAGCCCAAGTCCGCTGCGGCACGGACGACACCGTCGACGCACATATGGCTCATGCTGCCGACCACCACCAGATGGGTCACGCTGCGCTGTTCCAGCAGCGTACGCAGGTTGGTTTCGCGAAAGGCATTCACGAAATGCTTGAGCACCACCGGCTCATCGGCCTGGTTAAGTACTTTGGGATGCAAATGTGCACCCTCGGAGCCAGGTGTGAAGAAGGGCGCGTCGTCGGAGGTGAACTCGTGACGAATGTGGATCACTGAGTCGCCCGCCTGGCGAAACGCCTGGAGCACTTGCGCCGCCTTGTCTGCCGCTGCGTCCACGCCACTAAGCGGCCATTTGCCGTGGGGGAAGTAGTCATTCTGGATATCGACTAGGATGAGCGCTTGCTGGGTCATGATTGTTCTCTCGTGAAGGGTTGAGGCGTCCAGTATCGTGGCTGGCGTGCGGCTTGGGGATTGGCCGCACCGACAATAGCAGGGGGAAAACTGACAATGGTGTTGCAGCGTACAGTCGTCGAGCTGGGCATCCTGATCTATAGCGGGGCGCAGATGGCTGCCGTGCATGGGTTGACCGATCTGTTCGGTGTGGCCAATCGCATAGCCGCGGAACATCAGTCGGGGCAACTGCCGGTGCTGCGTCTCAGCCATTGGCGGGCCGATGCCGACGAGCCTCCAAGCCGGGCGTTCGACAGCCTGCCTGGCGCTGACCAGTCGCTGGTCGCCCTGCTGATTCCGCCGTCCATTGCCGGTTTTTCCGAAGGCCAGGCATCCGAGGCACTGCTTGAGTGGCTTCGTCGATTGCACCGTGCCGGTACGGTCCTTGGCGGTGTGTGTGTCGGCTCTATCCTGTTGGCCGAAAGCGGCTTGCTGGACGGTCGCAGTGCCACCACCCATTGGACGTCGGCCACCTCCTTCAGCGCGCGTTACCCGGCGATCAAGTTGGAAGCCGACAAACCCATCGTCGACGACGGCGACCTGATCACCACTGCCGGGCTCATGGCCTGGTCCGAGCTGGGCTTGCGCGTAGTGGACCGCCTGCTCGGCCCAAGCATTGCCGCCAGCACCGCACGTTTTCTGGTGATCGAGCACAGCGACAGCGCGAGCGAGTGTGGAAGTAATTTCGCACCAATCCTCGGCCACGGCGACGCCGCGATCCTCAAGGTTCAGCACTGGCTACAGGCCAGCGGCGCGGTGGATGTTTCATTGGTGGCGATGGCCCAGGCCGCCGGCCTTGAGGAACGTACTTTCCTGCGGCGTTTTCGCAGCGCCACCGGCTTGAAACCCACTGAGTATTGCCAGCACCTGCGGGTGGGCAAGGCGCGGCAAATGTTGGAGTTCACCAACGACACCATTGATCACATTGCCTGGACCGTGGGTTATCAGGACCCGAGTGCTTTTCGGGCGATCTTCAAGAAAATCACCGGGCTGGCGCCGACTGATTACCGCAGTCGGTTTGGTGTGACTTCGGCCAATGCCCGGGGCCAAGCCGCCATCGTGCAGAACGCCGCGCCATAAGGGGCGCGTCGTGCAGAATAAGACAGGCCAAGTGCTATCGCGTTTTCAACAACCGATTGATTCCAGACCGGTTTTGTCTCGTCGTGCCTTGGCCTGATCCCTGCATCTCTCCGTTTACACACATGGCGGGATGGCCAAGGGGGATGCATGACCCTGAACAATCGCAAGAAAATGGTGGTTGCCCATTCGGTACGACCGGACGCGCCGCTCCATGAAGTCGAAACCAACCGCGCCCTGGCCCGGTGGCTGGCGCAGATACTGGGGCTCAAATACGGCGGTAGTTATAACCCCGATCTACACGCCGGACTGGACTTATACCTGTTGCCCACCCAGACCCTCGTCGGCCCGGCCCAGGCGCGGCAATTGGGCGTTAAAGGTCCCGAAGACCTGTGGGGCGGATATGTCGATTACGACTTCATCTGTACCAAAGCCATCAGCCATGGGCTGCTGAATAAAAATGCGCTTGCCCCCGAAGGTTGGTCGCCGCTGTTTTCAGAGCGCATCCGCAATGTGGTGCTGGACGGCCTGAGCGTGTTTGCTCTCGAGGAGGCGCGGTCGGCAGCCGCTCACCTGCTGTATACCGGCCCGATTCGTTTGAAGCCCGTGCACGCCTGTGCCGGTCGCGGTCAAGAAGTGATCAAGAGCATCGACCAATTCGACGCCATCCTGGCGCGGCCCGATGTGGCGCGACTGTTCACCGAGGGCGTGGTGCTTGAGCAGGACCTGCGCGAGGTGACCACCCACAGTGTCGGCCAGAGTTTTATCGGCGATCACGTCTTCAGTTACTGCGGTGATCAATACTTGACCGAGGACGGGCAGGGCGAAGAAGTCTACGGTGGCTCCAACCTGTTGGTGGTCAAAGGCTACTACGACGACCTGCTCAAACTCGAGCTGCCCGATGGCGTGCGTCTGGCCATCGAACAAGCACAGATCTTCGATAGTGCGGCGGATGAGGCCTATCCTGGTTTTTATGCCTCGCGGCGCAATTACGATATCGCCCAGGGCCTGGACAATGATGGTCAGCGTCGCAGCGGTGTATTGGAACAATCCTGGCGCATGGGCGGGGCCAGCAGCGCGGAAGTCGCGGCGCTGCAAAGCTTCATCAACAACCCTGGGTTGCGGGCGACTCACGTGTCATCGGTGGAAACCTACCGAGACCAGCCGTTGCCAGCCGACGCCATTGAGGTCTATCGCGGGCCGGCAGAACACAGCGACTTTCTTCTCAAGTACGTAACGGTCAGACCTTATGACGGCTAGAAGCGAAAGCATCGCCATTGATATCGATGACGAACAGATGAGCGGCACCTTTCTCAGTCCTAAATCGAAGGTGCCGGGGGTGTTGTTTGTCCACGGTTGGGGCGGGAGTCAGGAGCGGGATCTGGAACGGGCCAAAGGCATCGCGGGCTTGGGTTGCGTGTGCCTGACGTTCGACTTGCGCGGCCATGCCGGCAATGGCATTCCTCTGTCCAGAGTCACCCGCGAAGACAACCTGCGGGACCTGTTGGCGGCCTACGACCGTTTGCTGTCGCACCCGGCCATCGACACCTCGGCGGTGGCGGTGGTGGGCACCAGTTACGGTGGATACCTGGCGGCCATCCTCACTTCGCTGCGTCCGGTACGCTGGCTGGCGTTGCGAGTACCGGCGCTGTATCGCGATCAGGAATGGCTCAAGCCCAAGCGCGATCTGGATAAGGTCGACTTGATGGATTACCGCAGCACGCTGGTCCATTCGCAGACGAACCGCGCCCTGTATGCCTGCGCGGCGTTTACTGGGGATGTGCTGATCGTCGAGTCGGAAACCGACGACCACGTGCCCCACGCCACCATCATGAGTTACCGCGCCGCCTGCCAGCAGACTCACTCCCTGACTCACCGGATCATTGATGGCGCGGATCACTCCCTGAGTGATCCGGTATCCCAGCAGGCCTACACCTCGATCCTGGTGGACTGGATTACTGAGATGGTGGTGGGTGAGCGCCTCAGTATTATTCAGTCGGAGTGAACTTAGTGCCCGGCCACAACCCGGTTGGTGCTCTCGGCATACACCGGGCCCAAGCGATCCAGGCGACCGCTCCAGGCGGTCAGCGCTAACGCCACCAACACCACCGAGCCACCAATCCACGCAGTGTGGATCAGGCCCATGTGAGCGACGATTAGCCCACCGGCCCAAGCGCCACCGGCGATCCCGAGGTTGAAGGCGGCGATGTTCAGGCCCGAGGCCACGTCTACCGCATTCGGCGTGTGATGTTCGGCCTGACGCACCACATACACCTGCAAGCCCGGCACGTTGCCGAAGGCGACCGCGCCCCAGACCAGAACGGTGGCCAGTGCCAACCATGGGTTACTGGCGGTCAGGGTCAGGATGAACAGCACGGCGGCCAGCAGGGCGAAGACGATTTTCAGCGCGCTGATGGGGCCGCGTTTGTCGGCCAGCTTGCCGCCCCAGATATTCCCGGCCGCAACCGAGATACCGTAGACCAGCAACACCAGGCTGACGGTGCCGGCGCTGAAGCCTGAGATGTCCTGAAGGATCGGTGCCAGGTAGGTAAACGCGATAAACGAGCCGCCGTAACCGATGGCGGTCATGGCATACACCAGCAACAAACGTGGTTGTTTCAGTACCTGCAACTGTTGGAGCAATGACGCCGGTTTGCTGTGGGCGATGTTATTTGGCACATAGATCAGGCTGCCGATAAACGCGATCACACCCAGGGCCGAAACGGCGAGGAAGGTTTCACGCCAGCCGAAGTGTTGACCGATAAATGTCCCCAGAGGCACGCCGGTGACCAGTGCCACAGTGAGGCCAGTGAACATGATCGCAATCGCGCTGGCGGCTTTTTCCTTGGGCACAAGGCTCGTGGCGATGGTCGAGCCAATGGAGAAAAACACCCCGTGGGCCAGGCCGGTGACGATCCGCGCCAGCACCAGGGATTCATAACTCGGCGCCTGCCAGGCCAGCAAGTTGCCGAGGGTGAACAGCACCATCAGCGACAACAGCAGCAATTTGCGTGGCACTTTGCCGGTCAGGGCGGTGAGCACTGGTGCGCCGATGGCAACGCCCAGGGCGTAAAGGCTGACCAACAGGCCGGCGGATGGCAGGTCGACCCCAAGGTCGGCACCGATGGTGGGTAACAGGCCAACGATGACGAACTCGGTCGTCCCGATGGCAAAAGCGCTGAGGGTCAGCGCCAGCAAGGCAATAGGCATGGCTGCAACTCCGGTGGATTTCAAACAGGAGCGCAGTGTCGAGGTTGGGCTTGTGTAGAAAAAGATAGGTATTGGCATTTGATATTTGCCTGGAACGCACGTATCGAGGATCAATCTGGTGCCCTGCACGATTCCCGCCTCGGCAGCGGCTACAGAAAGTCGGCACCTGCGTGCGATAGCGCCAGCAAAAGGCAACTCAAGCGTCAGTGCCTGATCAGCTTCTCCCGCACCCACCCCGCCGCCTGTTGATCCAGCTCCAGCAACATCTGCTGCTTGCCGGCAATCTCCACTGCCGCCGGCAAACCATCGCGGAACACCAACCGATTACCGCTCAGCGCCGGCACCTTACTGCCCGGCAACAACGTGCCCACCAGATTCAGCGGATCGGCCCCACACACCGCAATCAAGCTACCGTCATGGGGTCGGCGCCGAACCTCGCGCAGCAACGGGATCGCTTCCGGCAAGGCGAACTGCTCGCCCGCCAGGCCACTGACAAACCGTCCACCGCGAATCTCGCCCCGCGCCTCCAGCCGATGGAAGGTGCGCAGCAATTCCCGCCAACTGGGCAACCAATCCGCCTCACGCTCCAGCAGGCGCCAGAACACCACGCCGTAGCGACGCAGCAGTGTCATCGCCACATGCTCCAGGGTCTCGGCCGAGTGCGCCGCCGGGCGTGTGCCGTCGTTTACCGGGGCTCTGCGCACCAGCGCCCAACGCCCGGCGTCGTCCATCCCACCGACAAACGCCCCGCGCCCACGACGACTGCTGCGCGCCTGACGCTTGCTCGCCGGCGTGGTCAGCGCGCGCAGCCCGGCGAAGCTGTCGGCGTTCACCAATCCGGCGCCCACCAGTTCCTGCAAAGCGGTTTCCAACTCACTGCGTAATAGATGGGCTTCGTGGATCAGTTCATCGAAAAACAGCGCGCCGTGGTCACGCAAGGCCTGATGGACTTTCTGCGCCTTGGGTGACAATTCCAGACTGTCAGCCGCCTCGGTCAATCCACTCCACAGCGCCACTTGGCTACGAGGCAACAGCACCACCGGCGTACTGCGCAGCGCAACCGTGCTGGCCTTGGCGCTGAGACGAATCCATACCAGTTTGCCGCTGCGGCACAACTCGTCCAGCCAGCTTGGCGAATAGTCCTTGATCCGTGCACTCAGCACATCACTGTCCCACGCCGATGTGGCGGCGGGGTACCCTTCGAATTGACCGACGATCTGCGCCAACACCGCGCTGCCCTGGCCCCGTGTGCCCTCGGACAGGTGCTGCCAATCGAATAGGAAACGCATGAAATCCTGCAACGCCACCGGCTCGATTTCCCGGCGCAGGCGCTTGACCGTGTAGCGATGAATTCGCGCCAGCAGATGCCGTTCGCACCATTGTTCTTCGCGCGCGCCTGGGCTGAACCGACCACGCAGCACATAACCTTCGCGCTCCAGTTGCGCTAAGGCCTGGGTCACTGCGGCCACCGGCAATGCCAAGGGCGCTGCAATCTCGATCAGGGTCAACGGGCCGAAGCCGCCTAGCCGTGCCCGCAGCACTTCCACCATGGCCTCGTCAAAGGTCCAGGGCTCATCGAAACCGGGTAACAACGGCAGATCGTTCGGGTAGATCGCCTGCCAACAACTCAAGCGCTCCAACGCGACCCACACGGCCTGCCCGGCGCTGATCTGCAAACGACTGGCGCGTCCGCTGTCAGCCAGGGATTGCAGCCATTCGTTCCATTGTGGTGTGACCTCGGCGTCGGCGATGCACGCCAGGCTCATCAACGCCTCATGCATTTCATCCAGGCCATTGGGCGCCGGCCAGGCTTCTTCGCGTACTCCGGCGATGGCATCGGCATCCAGTGCGCCGAGGTCATCGGTGCTGTTTGGGTCGCTCCAACGCCGATTGAGCACGGCCTGGGTGCGGCGCTCTTCCAGCGGTGCATCATCGAGAAAGGTGTAGGGGCGGGCGCTGAGAATTTCCGCCGCCAGCGGCGAGGGTGCGGGCAGATCACGGCTGATCAGGCGAATCTCGCCGCGCTCCATGCGCCGTAGCAGGGCCAGCCAGCCTTCGCTGTCCATGGCCTCGTGCAGGCAGTCATCGAGGGTTTGTTCCACCAGTGGGTGATCGGGTATTTCCCGCTCGCCGGCGAGGTTCTCCAGGCAAGCAATCTGGTCGGGGAAAACGCTGGCGATCAGGTCTTCGCTTTTCATCCGCTGGATCTGTGGCGCTACCTTGCGCCCGCCGCTGTAACGCGGCAACGCCAGGGCCACCCCGGCATTCCAGCGCCAGCGCACACCAAACAAAGGCGCATCCAGCACGGCCTGGATCAGGATGTGTTCGGCGCTGTTGCTGTGCAGGTAGCGCCACACTTCATCCAGCTCAAAACTGTGGCTGGTGGACAGCGACAGCACGATGGCGTCCTCGCTGGCGGCAGCTTGCAACTCGAAGTTGAAGGTGCGGCAAAAACGCTTGCGCAGGGCCAGGCCCCAGGCGCGGTTGATGCGGCTGCCGAACGGCGTATGAATGATCAGTTGGGTGCCGCCGGACTCGTCGAAAAACCGCTCCATGATCAGCGTGTCCTGGGACGGCAAGGCGCTCAATGCCAGCCGCGCTCGCGCCAGGTAATCCACCAGTTGTTCGGCGCTGGCCAGGTTCAACCCGAGGGTGCCCGTCAGCCAGTCGAGGGCAGGTTGCAGATCACCGAGCGTGGCGGCCAGCAGCTCATCCAGTTGCCCATGCAACCGAGCCACGGCAAACGACAACTCAGTGCTGCGCCCCGGTGCTTCACCGAGCCAGAACGGAATGGTCGGCGGCTGCCCGTGGGCGTCTTCGACCCGCACCTTACCGGTTTCCACCCGCAGGATGCGATACGAGGTATTGCCCAGTTGGAAGATATCCCCGGCGATGCTTTCCACGGCGAAGTCTTCATTCACGCTGCCGATGTTCAGGCTTTGCGGCTCCAGCAACACGCTGTAGTCGGCGTTGTCGGGGATGGTGCCGCCGCTGGTCACGGCCGTCAGCTTGGCGCCTCGGCGACCACGCAGAGTGCGGGTCAGGGCGTCGCGGTGCAGGTAGGCGCTGCGGATTCCTTGGCGCCCGTTGTAGCCTTCGGCGAGCATGTGCAGCAGTGCTTGGTAATGGCCATCGTCCAACTCGGTATAGGGCGCGGCGCGGTGGATCAAATCGAGTAGCGCTTGTTCCTGCCATTCCTGGCAGCTGACCTCGGCGATGATCTGCTGGGCCAGCACGTCCAACGGTGCGACCGGGATCAGCAGTGTGTCCAGTTCACCCCGGCGCACACAGTCGAGCAGGGCGGCGCATTCGATGAGGTCGTCGCGGGTGGTGGCGAACAAACGGCCCTTGGGTGTGCCGCCGACCTGGTGCCCGGAGCGACCGACCCGCTGCAAAAATCCGTTGATGGAACCGGGCGAACCGATCTGGCACACCAGGTCGACTTCACCGATATCAATCCCCAGCTCCAGAGATGCAGTGGCGATCAGCACTTGTAGCGCGCCGCTTTTAAGCCTTTGCTCGGCGTCCAGGCGCAACTCCTTGGCCAGGCTGCCGTGGTGGGCGGCCACGGCCTCCTTGCCGAGGCGTTCGCTCAGGTGCCGGGCCAGACGCTCGGCCAGGCGCCGAGTGTTGACGAAAATCAGTGTGGTGCGGTGGGCGCGGGCCAGTTCGGCGAGACGGTCGTAGACCAGGTCCCAGACATCATTGGCCATCACCGCCGACAGCGGCACGGACGGGACTTCGATGTCCAGGTCGCGGGGGCGGGCGTGGCCGATGTCGACGATCTCGCAAGGGCGGTCGGTGCCCACCAGAAAACGTGATACGGCCTCGATGGGTTTTTGCGTGGCCGACAGACCGATGCGGGTCAGCGGTTCGCTGCACAGTCCCTGCAAACGCTCCAGGCTGAGGGCCAGATGACTGCCGCGTTTGCTGGCGGCGATAGCGTGGATTTCATCGACGATGACCGTGCGGGTGCTGGCGAGCATCTGGCGGCCGGAGTCCGAACCCAGCAGCACATAGAGCGATTCCGGGGTGGTCACCAGAATATGTGGCGACTTTTTGCGCATCAGTGCGCGGTCTTTTTGCGGGGTATCACCGGTGCGCACGGCGGTGCGAATTTCCAGCGGTGCCAGGCCCTGGCGTTGCAGGTGCTCGGTGATGCCGGCCAGCGGGGTTTGCAGGTTGATCTGGATATCGTTGGACAGCGCCTTGAGGGGCGAGACGTAAACCACTTGGGTCTGCTCTGGCAACTGGCCGCCATTGGCCAGGCCTTGATGGACCAGGTCGTCCAGCACGGCGAGGAAGGCCGTCAGGGTCTTGCCCGAACCGGTGGGCGCCGCGATCAGGGTCGAGCGACGCTGGCGGATTAATGGCCACGCCTGGGCCTGGGCGTGGGTCACCGAGGGGAATGTACTGCGGAACCAGGCACTGACGGCGGGGTGGAAGCCCTTCAATACCGTGTCCGTGGATTCAGGAAGGTTCATGGGACAATTTATGCGGCCGGCCGGGGTAACTTGCAACCCCACACTTTCTAAGTGACGGTTGCGCTACAAACCCGCAAAATGCAACGATTCTGGCAAATGCCAACGGCACGGCTCACAAGCCTGTCGATAATAACCATCGTTCCAAACAGACCGGGCCTGCTCAATCTATGCGAATGCGCCTTATGTTACTGGGCGGCGGGAATGCCCTCGGGCAGGCGCTGATTCGCCTCGGTGCGGAGGAAGACATCGGATTCCTCGCCCCTAAACCGCCCCAAGACGGCTGGGATGCCGCAAGCCTCACCCAATTGCTCGACGACACCCGTCCCGATGCCTTGATCAATCTCGCCTACTACTTCGACTGGTTTCAGGCGGAGACCGTCAGCGAAACGCGGCTGGCCGGGCAGGAGTTCGCTATCGAGCGTCTGGCTGAACTCTGCCAGCACCACAACATCACCCTGGTGCAACCGTCCAGCTACCGCGTGTTCGATGGCTCCCGTGCCACTGCCTACAGCGAAAAAGACGAACCAGTGCCCTTGGGGCTGCGCGGTCAGGCGTTGTGGCGCATCGAGCAGAGCGTACGCGCCACCTGCCCGCAGCATGTGTTGCTGCGCTTTGGCTGGCTGCTGGATGACAGCGTCGATGGCACCCTCGGACGCTTTCTGGTCCGTGCCGAGAAACCCGATGAATTGCTGATGGCCGACGACCGCCGTGGCAATCCGACGCCGGTTGACGATGCCGCTCGGGTGATCATTTCCGTGCTCAAGCAACTCGATTGCGCCGCGCCGTTGTGGGGGACCTATCACTACGCCGGACATGAGGCGACCACGCCACTGGCCCTGGGCCAGGCGATTCTGACTGAGGCACGCAACTTCCATGTGCTGGCGATTGAATCGCCTACCGCCCAGGCTCACGCCGCACGGCCGGATGCTAGTGAAGAACCGCAACATGCGGTGCTGGCCTGCAAGAAGATTCTCCATACCTTCGGCATCAAGCCTCGGGCGTGGCGAGCGGGATTGCCCGCGTTGCTGGATCGGTTTTACCGGCATAGCTGAATACAACACAAAACAAAATGTGGGAGCGGGCTTGCTCCCACATTTCGTTAGGCGGTGTTACTTAAGGCGTGCTTAGAACTTGTAGCCAATACCGACCATGTAAACCATCGGATCAACATCCACATTGACCTTGGCCCGAGTACCGGCGGCCAGGGCGTTGTTGTCGACGGTGGCTTTGGTGCTGATGTCGATGTAGCGAATCTGGCCGTTGATCATCCACTTGTCGGTGATCATGTAGTCGGCACCGATCTGTGCGGCCCAGCCCCAAGAGTTCTCGGCCTTGAAGTTGCTGAAACCGGCCTGCTCGGCGCGGCTGCCAACGTGTTCGTCGTAGATCCAGGTGTAGTTGATACCCGCGCCCATATACGGTTGGAATGCCGACTTGCTGTCCAGCGGGTAGTACACGACGCTTAGGGTCGGCGGCAGGTGTTTGAGTGTACCGAGCTTGCCGTTGGCGGCGCCCAAGGCGGTGTTCTTGAGCTTCACGTCATGTTCGAACGGCGTGGCCGCGAGCAGTTCGATACCCCAGTGGCTGGTGAACATGTAGGCAAAGTTGAGGCCCAACTGAGTGTCGCTGCTCATGGTCGCCTTGCCGCCCAGGTTGGTACCCGCCAACGGCCCCTGGTCAACTTTTACGCTGCCGCTGTCGGCCTTCGGGTTGACGGTGATTGCACCGGCACGCACCAGGATATCCCCGGCTTCGTGGGCATGGGCAACGGGGGCGGCGAGGGCGAGTGCGAAGAGAGACGCACTGAGCAGGGACTTGTTCATGGGAGCTCCAAAGGACGTATTAAAAGGGATACGTCCAATGGTAAAGATCGTTCCGTTCGAGCCTTTGACTCAGCTCAATGAAACGGTGATCACGCGTTATTCCTGCAGCTCGTACACATAAATCTTCTCGGCATCCATCTGATACCCGGCATCCGCCAGCTCACTGCTGGACGGTTTGACCTGCATCTGGCCTTCGATCCAGTACGGCTGATAGAGCTCGTCGAGCTTCACGCCCACTTCGCTTTTGACATGCACGATCTGGTTCGACGGCGGTGGCGGCACGTGGATGCAGGCGCCGAAATACGGCACCAGCAGAAACTCCGTGGTGCGGCCTTCTTCGCTGACTTCCAGCGGCACGATATAGCCCGGCAGGCGAATATGCTTGCCGTTCAGGCTCTGCACCACCGGTGCATTGGGCAGGTCCTGCTTGGCCGCCGGTGCGGCCTCGACGGACAGTGCATCGGCCATGCCCGACAAGTTATGCAGCGGTTTCATATTGGGGATTTCCGGCGGTGCATCCGGCGGAATCATCTCCTGCCACGACAGGTCCTTGGGCTGCTCGGCCGCCCAAGCGGGCAAGGCCAGGAGCAATAACAGCGCAAGCAGGGCACGACGCATTAAAACCTTCCTCATAAACGTATGGACAGGCCGTCGGCCAGTGATTGTCGGTAGGCGCGCCAGGCCGGCACGCTGCCCATCAACAGGGCGGCAACAAGGATACCGGCCAGCAGCGTCCACTCATATTCGCTCGGCCAGGACAACGGTAAGTCCAGCCCATAGTTAGCCTGCAGATAGCCCCGCGAGGCGGCGATGCACACGTACAGCAGCCCAACGCCCGCGACGACGCCGGAGAATGCCAGGGCGAAGGCTTCAAAAATCAGCAGGGTCGCGATATGCCAAGGCCGTGCGCCCACCGAACGAAGGATTGCCATTTCCCGACGACGCTCGTTGAGGCTGGTGAGAATCGCCGTGAGCATGCCAATCAACCCGGTCAGCACCACAAACAACGAGATCACAAACAGCGCCTTTTCGGCGGTGCCCATCATGCTCCACAGCTCCTGCAAGGCCACGCCCGGCAGAATCGCCAGCATTGGCTCGCCACGGAATTCATTGATCTCCCGTTGCAGGGCAAAGGTCGAGATCTTGTTGTTCAGGCCGAGCATGAACGCGGTGATGGCTTGCGGCGTGAGGTCCATGTTGCGCGCCTGATCGGCGCTGATCCGGCCTTTGCCTTGCGCCGGCACGCCGTTGTGCCAATCAATGTGGATCGCTTCCATACCGCCGAGGCTGATGTGCAGCGTGCGGTCCACCGGTGTGCCGGTGCGCTTGAGGATGCCGACCACGGTGAATGGCTTGTCATCGTGTTTGACCAGGCTGACCACCGCCACGCCGTGGGCCAGCACCAGCTTGTCGCCGAGTTTGTAGTGCAGCGCATCAGCCACTTCGGCGCCGAGCACCACCTCGAAAGGGTCGGTGGCGAAGGCGCGACCACTGGCCAGTTCCAGGTTCTGCCTGCGGCCGTATTGGTAGTGCTCGAAGTAGGATTCGTTGGTGCCCATCACGCGGTAGCCGCGATGGGAGTCGCCGAGGGAAATCGGGATTGCCCATTTCACTTGAGGGTTGGCGGCGAAGTGCTCGTAGCTGTCCCAACGAATATTGTTGGTGGCGTTGCCGATGCGGAACACCGAATACAGCAGCAGATTGACCGAACCGGAGCGCGCGCCAACGATCAGGTCGGTGCCGCTGATGGTGCTGGCGAAACTGGCGCGGGCTTCAGTGCGCACCCGTTCCACCGCCAGCAGCAGGCACACCGAAAGGGCGATGGCGAAGGCGGTGAGGATCGCGGTAAAGCGGCGGTTAGCCAGGCTGGCCATGGCTAGACGAAACAAATACATCTCAAACCTCTACGGGCGTGGCGGCGCGATTGAGTTCGGCCAGCGACAGGTTGCGGTCGAACAGCGGTGCCAGGCTCTGGTCATGGCTGACAAATAACAGGCTGGCGCCGGCTTCGCGGCATTCGGCGAACAGCAACTGAAGAAAGGCTTCCCGAGCATCGTAGTCCAGCGCTGAAGTGGGTTCGTCGGCGATCACCAGTTCCGGCTGGCCGATCAGCGCGCGGGCGGCGGCTACGCGTTGTTGCTGGCCGATGGACAGGGCGTCGGCGCGGCGCTCCAACAGGTTCTGGTCCTTCAGGCCCAAGTGGGCAAGCAAGGTTGCGGCGGCCTGGTCGACGCTGCCGTGACGCTGGATCGCCCGTTGCGCCCGCAGCTTGGAGAAGTGGCAGGGCAGTTCGACGTTCTCGCGCACCGAGAGGAACGGCAGCAGGTTGAACTGCTGGAAGATGTAGCCGGTGTGGTCGACGCGAAAACGGTCACGGGCACCGGCCGAGAGTTCGGTCAGCTCCTGGCCCAGCAGGCGAATACTGCCGCGACTGGGTTTCTGCACACCGCCCAGCAGGCCCAGCAGCGTGGTCTTGCCACTGCCACTGGGGCCTTTGAGGAACAGGGTTTCCCCTGGCTCAAGGCGAAACGCCGGGATATCCAGCAGTTGAGGGTGACCGGGCCAGTTGAAGCCCAGGTCGGACAGCTCGATAAGTGCTTGGGTCATAGGGAATCAGTGGTCTGGCTCGATTTGGAGGATGACACTGTTCAAATGTGGGAGCTGGCTTGCCTGCGATGGCATCGCTGCGGTGTTTCTGAAGTACCGAGGCGCTTGCATCGCAGCGGTGCGACGATTCGACAAACCAGCTCCCACATTGACCGAGTCATGAACTCAGAACTTGAGGGTGGCGGCTGCAGCCGTCGCTTCGACACCCTGCTGGCCGCTTGGGCCAATGAGTTGTACCTGAATTTTCTGAGTGGCGGGGAACGTCTTGAACACGTGGGTCAGGTCGAGGTTGCTCAGCGCGGTTGGCGTGGCGCAGGTGAATTGGTAGTGGGCGTGGATTTCGCTGTGGTCGTGATGATGCTCGTGGGCGGCGGCGCCTTTGCCATCGGTGGCGTGGTCGGCATCGTCGTCGTCATGATCGGCCTCAGGCTTGTCACCGAACAACGGGCTGTTCAGTTCCTGGGTGCTGATTACGCAGCCGGCAGCTTTTGGCAGATTGAACAGGGCCAGCGGTTTTTCCAGTTGTTTGCGCGCGGCGGCGACTTTGGCCTTATCGGCAGCGGTGGTGGCGAGGTGTTCGAAACCCACCAGGTTCATCGCCGGGCTGTCCAGTTCCAGCTCCAGGGCCTGACCGTCGAGCACCGCATTGAGGCGACCGACGCCGTGTTCGTGGGCGCCGAGGCTGGCGTGTTCATGATCATGCTCGTCAGCGGCCTGGGCGATGGCCAGTGGCAACAGGGCGAACGGCAAAGCGAGCAACAAACGGCGCATGGTGAAACTCCCGGGCGAAGATGAATATTTTGTTATGTGATCTTATAACAATATAGCTGCGAGTTTGACCGCCCGCTTGGCGTAGCGCAAGACGCGTGGGAGCATGCTTGTCAGAAAAAGTACGGGAGAGCGCGCGATGTTGAGAATTCGTGGAACCATCGGCGACTTGCCAGTGGATTTGACCCTGGAGCTGGATGACGGCGATTGGGCCCGATTGGGCGCGCAGTTGCAGGCCAGCAAAGTGCCGAATGCCGAGCCAGTGGTTGCGCCGGCTCCGGGTAATCTGGACGAGAGCCTGTGGCAGGCCGCCCAGGACCTGTTGCGCAAGGCCGGGCAACTCAGCGGTTTGGAGTTGCTGGATCAACTTGAAGGGCTGGCCGGCAGCGCCTCGGCGGGCAAGCGCTTGCTGGTGCGCTTGCGCCATAGCGCCAAGGTCAAGGTGGCCAGCGGCGGGGATACGCCGCTGTACAGTTGGATCGAATAACGATCAATACAACGCGGCGAACAGTTTGCGGCGATACACGGTGACCAGCGGGTGGTCATTGCCCAGCAGATCGAACACCTGCAGTAGCGTCTTGTGGGGCAAGCCCTCGCTGTAGCTGCGGTTGCGGATGAACAGTTTGAGCAGGCCATCCAGCGCAGCTTCGTATTGCTGGCGTGCCAGTTGTTGCACGGCCAGTTGATACACCGCCTCGTCATCCTGCGGGTTTTGCGCCAGACGGCTTTTCAGCTCGGCGGCATCCGGCAGGTCAGTGGCCTGGCGCAAGAAGGTGATCTGCGCCTTGGCGCCGGCCAGCGCGGCTTTGTGATCGTCGCTTTTGACCGCGTCGAGCACGGTTTGCGCTTCATCCAACTCACTGCGTTCGGCCAGGCAGCGTGCATAGAGAATCAGCGCGGCGGCGTTGGTGTTGTCTTCGCCCAGCAAGGCCACCAGCACGGCTTCGGCATCGCTGATGCGACCGTCGGCAAACAACGCCTGGGCTTGCTCCAGCGGGTCAGCAGCGGCCGGCGGCGGCATTTGCACATGCGGCTCCAGCATCGCCCGCACGGCGGACTCCGGCTGCGCACCGGCAAAGCCATCTACCGGCTGGCCGTCCTTGAACAGCACCACCGTCGGCAGGCTGCGAATGCCAAAGCGCGTAACCACGTCCGGCTCGGCATCGCAATCGACCTTGGCCAGCAGCAACTCGCCCTGATAACTCTCGGCAATCTGCGCCAGCATCGGCATCAACGCCTTGCACGGCGCGCACCACTCGGCCCAGAAATCCACCAGCACGGGTTTTTCGAAAGAGTTCTGGATCACCGCCTGGTCGAAGGTGGCGGTGGTGGCGTCGAAGATGTACGGCGTGGGCTCACTCATGGGGTATCTCGAACAAAGCGTGGGATGGGGCAACTATAAGGGCTAGCGGGGTTGGCTGAAAGCGGGCAGGGGCGCGACATATCTCTTTAACCCTGTAGCCGCTGCCGAGGCACGAGGCTGCGATGGGTTTGGTGCGGCATTCCGACGAAGCGACCCCTGAGGGCGGTCCTGCGGCCCGCATCGCAGCCTCGTGCCTCGGCAGCGGCTACACCAGCTTCAAGGCCGCTGCGAATGGTACAGGCTGACCTTGCGAAACTCCCAGGGCTCGGCCAGGTCCGGCAAGGTCAGGGCATCCAGGATTTCCAGCCGCTGATAATCCGGGTGCTGGAAATCCCTTACGCGCGAATCCGCCACCAATGCTTCCCGCCCTCGGGTCAGAAACTGATCCAGCAACGGCAAGTTCGCCCGGTCATACAGCACATCGGCCACCAGAATCAGGTCAAAACGATCCGCCTCGGCGAAAAAATCATCCGAGTAAGTCAGCACCACGTCATTGAGTTTCGCATTGGCCCGGCAGGCGTCCAGCGCCAGTGGGTCCAGGTCGCATGCGACAACCTCCAGCGCGCCGGCTTTTATCGCCGCAATCCCTGCAACCCCGGAACCCGCGCCAAAATCCAACACCCGCTTGCCCGCAACCCACTCGGGATTAGCCGCCAAATACCTGGCCAGCGCCAAACCACTGGCCCAGCAAAAGCTCCAGTACGGTGGTTCATGGAGGATGCGTCGGGTTTCTTCCTGGCTGAAGGCCCGGTCCATGTTGTCGGCGTCCAGCAGCCACAGCGACAACTCGGTGCCCGGCAACGGGCAGGGCACCAGGTGGGCGTCGCCGATCAGTTCACTCAAGGCCCGTTGCAGGTCCAGCGGTGGAGTCATGGGGCTTTGACGAATTGCAGGGGGCCGGTGCTCTGGGTGATTGCCTGGGTGATACGCACGGCGGGCAGGTGCAGGATCAACTGGCCGGACTGGCTGGCGCGACCACGCAATTCAACCCGCGCACCGGCAGGAAAGACTTCGGGGTTAAAGCGCAGGCGGAAGGCCAAGGGTTTGTTGTTGCCGATCAACACACTGCTGGCGAGCAGTTGTTGCGGACGGTTGCGGTCGTCAATGACCATCATTGCCAGTTCGACTTCCGCGCCAGCGGGAACGCCGTTCAGGGTGCCGCTGACTTCACGCTGGTACGCCGGCAACGGGCCCAATTCTTCTACACCAGGGATTTTTTTCTCCTGTTGGGGCGTCGGTTGTGGGGCGGCCGGTTTCGGGGCATGGCTGCTGCAGGCGACCAGGAAACTGAACAAAGCAAGCATGACAAGCGGTCGTAGCGACATGTACGGCTCCAAAAAGGGCGAAAATCCGTGGCTTAAAAAATATGAAACATAATAGTCAGCCTATATACCGTAAAGGCTATGGCTTGTCTTGCCACGGGGATGCGCTACCATGGCCCTCCCATTTTTTGTTGCCTGCCACCATGCACTGTCCCTTCTGCGGTGCCAACGACACCAAAGTCATTGACTCGCGTCTGGTCGCCGAGGGCGAACAGGTGCGTCGCCGGCGTGAATGCCTGGCCTCTGGCTGCGGTGAGCGTTTCACCACCTTCGAAACCGCCGAACTGGTATTGCCACGTCTGATCAAGACTGACGGCAGTCGCCAGCCCTTCGACGAAGAAAAACTGCGCGCCGGAATGCAGCGCGCCTTGGAAAAACGCCCGGTGAGTGTCGAGCGGCTGGAAGCGGCGCTGGTGCACATCAAGCACAAGCTGCGGGCGACCGGTGAGCGCGAAGTCAAATCCCTGGTGGTTGGAGAACTGGTGATGGGCGAGCTGCAAAAGCTCGACGAAGTCGCCTATATCCGTTTCGCCTCGGTGTATCGACGCTTCCAGGACCTCAATGAGTTCCGCGAAGAGATCGACCGCCTGGCCCGTGAGCCGGTCAAAGAATGAACCCACCTTCGGCAGAACAGGCGGTCCTCGACGCCCATTACATGGCTCGCGCCCTGGAATTGGCGCGCAAGGGCCTGTACACCACCCATCCCAATCCACGGGTGGGCTGCGTGATTGTCCGTGACGGGCAGATTGTTGGCGAAGGCTGGCACGTGCGTGCCGGTGAACCCCACGCCGAAGTCCACGCCCTGCGCGCGGCTGGCGACAAAGCCCGTGGCGCTACAGCCTATGTGACTCTTGAACCGTGCAGCCATCACGGCCGCACACCGCCCTGTGCCGATGCCCTGGTGAACGCTGGTTTGGCGCGGGTCGTGGCGGCGATGCAGGACCCTAACCCGGAAGTCGCCGGCCGTGGCATGCAGCGTTTGGCCCAGGCCGGGATCGAGATCCACAGCGGCATGCTGGAGAACGAAGCGCGGGCACTCAACCCCGGCTTTCTCAAGCGTATGGAGCATGGCCTGCCGTTTGTGCGGGTCAAGTTGGCCATGAGCCTGGACGGTCGCACCGCGATGGCCAATGGTGAAAGCCAATGGATCACCGGCCCGGCGGCACGTGCTGCCGTGCAACGCCTGCGCGCCCAGGCCAGCGTGGTGCTGACCGGCGCCGACACAGTGCTGGCCGACGGTGCTCGCCTGACCGTACGCGCCGCCGAACTGGGCCTGGATGACGAAACCACAGCGTTGGCCATGTCTCGTCCGCCACTGCGGGTGTTGATCGACGGCCGCCTGCGAGTGCCGTTGAACGCACCGTTCTTCAAGGCTGGCCCTGCGCTGGTAATCACCTGCGTGAACCCGGAAAACCAATACCCCACCGGCCCAGAGTGCCTGGTGGTGCCGGGTGTTGACGGTCAGGTGGACCTGCGTTCCGCTTTAGTGGCCCTGGCAGTCCGTGGCGTCAACGACGTACTGGTGGAAGCTGGCCCAAGTCTGGCCGGTGCCTTCGCTCAGCAGGGCCTGGTGGACGAGTACGTGATTTTCGTCGCCGGCAAGTTTCTCGGCTCCGCGGCCCGGCCTTTGCTGGACTGGCCGCTCGAGAAATTGGCGGATGCCCCCCAACTCAAGATCACTGAAATGCGCGCTGTAGGCGACGACTGGCGAGTCACTGCCATTCCTGTCCCATCAGCGGGCGTATAATTCCCGGCCTGCGCCGAGCTCCCCAGGAGGACTCCATGTTCACCGGCATTATCGAATCCATTGGCAGCATCCGTGCAATGACCCCAAAAGGCGGCGATGTGCGGTTGCTGGTTGAAACCGGCAAGCTCGACCTGAGCGACGTCAAACTGGGCGACAGCATCGCCGTCAGCGGCGTGTGCCTGACTGTTATCGAGTTGCCTGGCAACGGCTTCGCCGCCGATGTCAGCCGGGAAACCCTGGACTGCACCGCGATGGACGACCTCAAGAGCGGCAGCCCGGTCAACCTGGAAAAAGCCCTGACTCCGACCACCCGCCTCGGTGGGCACCTGGTCAGCGGTCATGTCGACGGTGTCGGCGAAGTCGTCGCCCGCAGCGAAAATGCGCGTGCCGTGGAATTCCGTATCCGCGCGCCCAAAGAGCTGGCCAAGTACATCGCCCATAAAGGCTCGATCACCGTCGACGGCACCAGCCTCACCGTGAACGCCGTCAATGGCGCCGAATTTGAACTGACCATCATTCCCCACACCCTGAGCGAAACCATCATGGCGTCGTATCAGCCAGGTCGCCGGGTGAACCTGGAAGTGGACTTGTTGGCGCGTTACCTGGAGCGCCTGTTGTTGGGTGACAAGGCCGCTGAGCCAACGTCCGGGAACATCACCGAAAGCTTTCTAGCCGCCAACGGCTACCTCAAATCCTGACCCAAGGGGGTGCCGCGTGGCGCTCAACAGCATCGAAGAACTGGTTGAAGACATCCGCCAAGGCAAGATGGTCATCCTCATGGATGACGAAGACCGCGAGAATGAAGGCGACCTGATCATGGCCGCCGAGTGCTGCCAGCCTGAACACATCAACTTCATGGCCAAGCACGCTCGTGGTTTGATCTGCATGCCCATGAGCCGCGAGCGCTGCGAGTTGCTCAAGCTGCCGTTGATGGCACCGCGCAACGGTTCGGGTTTCGGTACCAAGTTCACCGTGTCCATTGAAGCTACCACCGGCGTCACCACCGGCATCTCCGCCGCCGACCGTGCCCGTACCGTGCAAGCGGCCGCCGCGAAAGACGCCAAGGCCGAAGACATCGTCAGCCCCGGTCACATCTTCCCGCTGATGGCCCAACCGGGCGGCACCCTGGCTCGCGCCGGTCACACTGAAGCCGCTTGTGACCTGGCGCGCATGGCCGGTTTCGAGCCAAGCGGTGTGATCTGCGAAGTGATGAACGACGACGGCACCATGTCCCGTCGCGCCGAACTGGAAGAGTTTGCGGCCCTGCACAACATCAAGATCGGTACCATTGCCGACCTGATTCACTACCGGATGATCCACGAACGTACCGTTCAGCGGATTGCCGAGCAGCCGTTGGACAGCGAACTGGGCCAGTTCAACCTGGTGACCTATCGTGATTCGGTGGAAGGCGACGTGCACATGGCCCTGACCCTGGGCAACATCTGCGCCGAAGAGCCGACCCTGGTACGCGTGCACAACATGGACCCATTGCGGGACCTGTTGATGGTCAAGCAACCTGGTCGCTGGAGCCTGCGGGCCGCGATGGCTGCAGTATCCGAGGCCGGCAGTGGCGTGGTGTTGCTGCTCGGTCACCCGCTGGATGGCGACGTGTTGCTGGCGCATATCCGCGAAACGGGCGAACACGTGCCGGTGAAAAAACCGACCACCTACAGCATCGTCGGTGCCGGTTCGCAGATCCTTCGGGACCTGGGCGTGCGTAAAATGCGTTTGATGAGTGCGCCAATGAAATTTAATGCCATATCCGGTTTCGACCTGGAAGTAGTAGAATACGTGCCCTCCGAATAAAGGCCGGCGTTGTTTACCCCTTGTTCGCGGTTCAAATATCACTGAGGGGCGCGCACTGAGCGCGCCCCGGCTCTTTAAGAGATTTGTCGAATGACCCTGAAGACCATCGAAGGTACCTTCATCGCCCCCAAAGGCCGCTATGCCCTAGTGGTTGGCCGCTTCAACAGCTTTGTGGTTGAAAGCCTGGTAAGCGGTGCCGTGGACGCCCTGGTTCGCCACGGTGTGAGCGAAAGCGACATCACCCTTATCCGTGCCCCTGGCGCCTTCGAAATTCCACTGGTTGCGCAGAAAGTTGCACAACAAGGCGAATACGCGGCGATCATCGCCCTGGGCGCGGTCATTCGTGGCGGTACTCCGCACTTCGAATACGTGGCTGGCGAATGCACCAAGGGCCTGGCCCAGGTGTCCATGGAGTTCGGCGTGCCGGTCGCCTTTGGCGTACTGACCGTTGATTCCATCGAGCAAGCCATCGAACGTTCCGGCACCAAGGCCGGTAACAAAGGTGCCGAAGCTGCCCTGTCCGCCCTGGAAATGGTCAGCCTGCTGGCGCAGTTGGAGGCCAAGTGATTAGCGACGACAGCGATCAGTTCAACCCCCAGGACCCGCGCCCAGCAGACGCCGGCAAGCCATCGAAGAGCGAAAAGCGTCGTGCGGCGCGTCAGCTCGCGACCCAGGCGCTGTACCAGCGCCACATGGCGAAAACCTCGCTGAACGAAATCGAGGCACAGTTTCGCGTCGACAACGATTTCAGCCTGGCCGATGCCAGCTACTTCCACGACATCCTGCACGGCGTTCCGGCCAACTTGCCGGAGATCGACGCTGCATTGACGCCGTGCCTGGACCTGACCATCGAAGAGCTGGACCCGGTTGAACTGGCCGTACTGCGCCTGTCCACCTGGGAGCTGCTCAAGCGCGTCGACGTTCCGTACCGCGTGGTGATCAACGAAGGCATCGAACTGGCGAAAGTCTACGGTTCTACCGACGGTCACAAGTTCGTCAACGGCGTGCTCGACAAGCTGGCCCCGCGCCTGCGTGAAGCCGAAGTGAAGGCGTACAAGCGCTAATCAGCGCTTGTATCAGCCATGGGCGAGTTTGAGCTGATCCGCAAATACTTCGCTGCCGCGCCCTGTGCGCAAGGCGGCGAAGGCATTGCACTGGGGATCGGCGATGACTGCGCCTTGCTGGCGGTTCCTCCTGGGGAACAGCTGGCGATTTCCACCGATACCCTGGTGGCTGGCGTGCATTTTGCCGACCCCTGCGATCCGTTTCTGCTCGGCCAGCGCTCGCTGGCCGTGGCAGTCAGCGATCTGGCGGCCATGGGCGCCCATCCGCTTGCCTTTACCCTTGCTCTGACCTCCCCGACGGTTGATGCCGATTGGCTGCAACGCTATGCCCAGGGTTTGAACACCATGGCGCAGAGTTGCAGGGTGGGCCTGGTGGGCGGTGATACCACCCGTGGGCCGCTGAGCCTGACCCTGACGGTGTTTGGCCGGGTGCCGGCGGGGTTGGCGTTGACTCGTAGCGGCGCGCGGCCGGGTGACCTGCTGTGTGTTGGCGGTGAACTGGGTAATGCCGCCGGTGCCTTGCCGCTGGTGCTGGGGCAACGCAGCGCGGAGGCATCCATTGCTGAGCCGCTGCTCGCTCACTATTGGTCGCCGCAACCACAGTTGGCCTTGGGCCTGGCTTTACGCGGGAAGGCTACGTCCGCGCTGGATATTTCCGACGGTCTTTTGGCCGATTGCGGGCATATCGCCAAGGCCTCATCGGTCAGTTTGCTCATCGAGCGGCAGAAACTGCCGTTGTCCGCGCCGCTGCTGGCGTTTCTGGGCGACGATGGCGCCCGTGACGCGGCCTTGAGCGGTGGCGACGACTACGTGCTGGCCTTCACCTTGCCACCTGCGGAGCTGGCGCCGTTGCTGGCCGGCGGTTGGCCGATTCATGTGATCGGCCGTGTGGTACCGGGACAGGGCGTGGCCCTGCTGGATGCCGCCGGGCAAGACATCACTCCCGCCATTCGCGGTTATCAGCATTTTCGCGAGACGCTGTAACCGGTCACCCTGCCCAAGGCCTCGGGTGCCTGAGGGCCGCCGGTTGCGCTACCCTTTGTTGCGTTACGTAGTGCTATTGGCTGATGCTCGGCATGTGTGGTGTTTTACGTGAGGTCATTGATATGGATGTTCGCCGCTGGCTGTTGATCCTGCTGTGTGTAGGGGTGTCTTCGGTGTGGGCGGATGAAATTCCTGTGGTGCCCAGTGAGATCCGTCTGGCCAGCGAAGCCTGGAACGACTACACCAACGCCGACGGCAGCGGTCTGGCCTGGGATGTATTGCGACACATCTTTGAGCCGCTTGGGGTCAAGGTTCAGGCGCGTACCGAACCGTACACGCGTTCGGTCGGTCTGGCCCAGCGGGGCGAGGTGGATGCGTGGGTCGGCTCCTACCGTGATGAAGCCACGGGTGTGTTGTACCCTCACTGGAACTTCGATTCCGATCATATTTATGCGCTGGGGTTGGCGACCACCCCGGCACCGACCTTGGCCACCTTGGGCACCTACCGCCTCGCCTGGGTGCGGGGCTATAAGTACAACGAGTACTTGCCCAATATCCACACCTTCAAGCAGATCGAGCGTCGCAACGGCATTTTGTCGATGCTGCAGTACGGGCGCGCTGACTTCTATATCGACGCCCTGACCGAGGCGCGCTTCCTCCTGGTTCAGGCTCCTGACCCCTCACTGTTCAAACTCACTCATATCGCCGAACTGCCGTTGTTCCTCGGGTTTGCCGACAATGAACGGGGCCAGGCACTGCGCACGCTGTTTGACCTGCGCATGGAGGTCCTGGTGAAAAATGGCGAGTTGAAGCCTATTTTCGAGCGCTGGAACCAGCCGTACCCGTTCTGACGCCCATAGAACCAGGACAAAGGCCAATCAAACGTATTGATCTTTATCAGCGATAATTCAGCTTAAGCGTCTGTAGGAACGTGCTGTTACAATGCACGCCTCTGTGTAATTTGAAATCAGGAGCACACGGTGCCCGTCGTTTTCGTCGCCGCTTCCAAGCTGCCTACCCCCTTTGCCCAGTTCACCATGCACGGTTTTCTTGAAGAAGCCACCGGGCGCGAACATGTCGTCCTCAGCCTGGGTGATGTGGCCGACGGCGCCCCAGTGCTCGGTCGTTTGCACTCCGAATGCCTGACCGGCGATGCCTTGTTCAGCCAGCGTTGTGACTGTGGCTCGCAGTTGGAAGCCGCAATGCAGGCCATTGCCCGCGAAGGCCGTGGCGTGTTGCTGTATTTGCGCCAGGAAGGCCGTGGCATTGGCCTGTTGAACAAGATTCGCGCCTACGAGCTGCAAGACGGCGGCGCCGACACCGTTGAAGCCAACGAGCGCCTGGGCTTTGCCGCCGATCAGCGTGACTACGCCATCTGCCTGCCGATGCTTGAGCACCTGGGCGTCAAGTCCCTGCGCTTGATGACCAACAACCCGCGCAAGGTCAAAGCCTTGACGGACATGGGCATCACCGTTGCCGAGCGTGTGCCGCTGCACACCGGCCACAACCCGCACAACAAGCTCTACCTGGCTACCAAGGCCAGCAAGCTTGACCACATGATGGGCAACGAACATCAGGGCGAGGCCGACCGGGCGTGACCCGTGGCCAAGTCCGGCGGCGACTTTCCGTCAACTGGTGGCAGTACCTGGCCCTGGCGCTGCTGCCGTTGTTCGTGATCAACCTGGTGTTTGGCAAGACCGAGCCGCTGTTGCCGGTGCTGGCCATGCCGTTGTTTATCGCCGGGGTGGCGTCGATGTTTGTCAGCCTGCGCTATTTCAATGGCTATAAACACGCGCTGATCAATACGCAAAAAGCCCTCGATACCCCTGAAGAGCCGGCTGCCTGGATCACTCTGGCGGCCCGTCGGCGCATGGCGTTGCTGATTGCTGCGTTGCCGGCCTGGATCGGCGCGCTGGCGGTATTCGTCGGCCTGGAAGCGGTGCCGCTGTTTCTATTGGCGCTGTCGACCCTGGTGCTGTTCTACCTCTACCGCATTCCGCGTCAGTTGGGTTGATGCGCGCTTGGCTGGCGGTTTTGCTGCTGGCCGTCAGCGTGTCGGCCGGCGCTGTGCAGCGCGTGGTCAGCCTCGCTCCATCCCTGTCTGAAATCGTCGTTGAGTTGGGCGCTGCCAATTTGCTGGTGGGCGTGCTCGATGCCGGTGATCGGCCTGCACAACTGGCGCACGTGGCCTCTGTCGGGCGTTACGGCCAGTTGGACGTGGAACAACTCCTCAGCCTCAAACCAGACCTGATACTGCTGTGGCCCGGCAGCGTCGGACCGGCTCAGCGTGAGCAGCTCCAGCGCCTCAATATCCCGGTCTACGTGGCCGAGCCCCATAGCCTCGAACAACTGACCACTCAGGTCGAAGCTATTGCCCAGCAATTGGGGCGTGCTGAAGCCGGCCGGCAACTGGCTGCACAATTGCGCCAGCGTCTTGATGGATTGCGTCAGCGTTACCATCGAGCAGAGCCGTTGCGGGTGTTTTATCAGGTGTGGAATCAGCCGCTGTACACCGTGGGCGGTGGGCAGATCATCAGTGATGCGTTGAGCGTGTGCGGGGCGCGTAATGTGTTCGATGACCTCAAGCTGCCGGCGCCGCAGGTCAGTATCGAATCGGTGTTGCAGCGCAATCCCGAGGTGATTCTGGCGGGTGACCAGGTGCAGTTGGATGCGTGGAAGGCTTGGCCGCAGGTGGCGGCGGTGGCCCAAGGGCACTTGTTGCTGGTGCCGGACAAGGGGCTGGAACGGCCCAGTGGGCAGATGTTGGAGGCGGTGGCCAGGTTGTGTCAGGTAATTGCGCCGGGTCTTTGAGACCGCTTTCGCAGGCAAGCCAGCTCCCACACGTCCAGGCAACTCGATCAACTGTGGGAGCCGGGCTTGCCCGCGATAGCGTCAGCCCAGGCAGCGGATCCATCAGCTTAGAGCTGCGGCGTCCAGGTCACCCCAAACATCAACGCCCGACCTTCTTCGCGGTAGCCATACTGCGTACCTTGATACTGATACAGCGCGCGGGTGTATTCCTTGTTCAACAGGTTATCGACCTTCATGTCCAGTTTGATCTCACGATTGAGCGTCCAACTGCCCCGTAGTCCGAGCAAGCCATATCCGCCGATAGGTTGCTGGTTCTTCGGGTCGTCGTAGCTGCTGCTCACCGTTTGCCAGCTAGCGCCGACACCAAACTGATTGAACTGACGGTCGAGGTCCAGACTCAAGGTGCGTCTGGCACGGCGAGTCAGGGTATGCCCGCTGTCGCGGTCTCGTGGGTCAATCAGTGCGATTGCGAGGCTGCTCTGCCAGCCGAACAGTTCTTGCTTGAGCGCGGCTTCGAAGCTGTTGATGCGTGCTGTGGCAACGTTCTGCGGGCCGTTGCTGCCGAACACGATCGCGTCTTTGATGTCGGTCCGGTACAGCGAGGCTTCCAGGCGGCTGGTGTCGCTGAGCTGGCTGCGCCATTGCACTTCGTAGCTTTTTGACGTTTCGGGTTTCAGGTTCGGGTTGCTGTTTTTAAAGCCATTGTCGTTCGGGTAGTAGAGGTCGTTGAACGTTGGGGCACGAAACCCCTCGCTGTAGCTCCACAGCAGGTCATTGTCGGCATTGAGGGGCAAGGTGAGGGTGCCGCTCCAGCTGTTCTGGCCGCCAAACTGCTGATTCTGGTCACGGCGCAGTCCCAGTTCGGTGGAAAAATACTGCCCTTGAAAGCGGTGCTGGATAAACGCAGCACGGTTCCAGCGACTGTCTTCGGCGAGCACGGTGCTGCTGTTGACCCGGTCTTCATACCAATCGCCGCCCAGGATCAGGCTGTTCTGATCATTGAGGGTCAGGTCGTTTTGCCAGTTCAGCGAGTTGCGGTAGGTATTGAACACACTCCGGTCGTCGCTGAGCTTATCGAGGGTTTCCTCACGGTTTTCGCTATGGCCCAACTCTACGCGGGACTTCCAGACGTCGTTGATGCGAGCGTCGACGTAGCTGCTCACGCCGCTTACGGTAAAGTGGGTGTAAGGCTTTTGCTGGAAAACCTGATAGTTCGCGTCATAGCGTCCAAACGGGTTATCGAATTCGCTTTTACCACGGTTATCGAGCACATTCAGGCCCGCCTCAATGTTGTCATTGAAGGCATGACTCAGGCTGAAACTGACGGACTGATTGCGATAAGCGTCATGATCGTTATCGCTGGGGTACGAGGTGTGAGTGCGGTTGATGCCGGCGGTGTCATCAAGGCTGGCGCCGAGGCTGAAGCGGGTCTGTTCATCACCGCCGGACAGGCCCAGGCTACGCTCCCACGTCTGGTTGCTGCCAAAGCCGACGTGGATAGTTGGCTGTACGCCAGCCTCGGTATTACGTCGGGTGAAAATCTGAATCACCCCGCCAATCGCATCGCTGCCGTAGATCACCGAGCGCGAGCCGCGCAGTACTTCCACGCGTTCAATCTGCTGGATATTGAGGTATTGCAGATTGCTGGTGCCGGAGGTTGAGCTGCTGATACGTTGGCCATCCACCAGCACCAGGCTTTGGGCCGTCGCGGTACCGCGAATGTAAACGTTAGTCTGGCTGCCACGTCCGCCACTTTGCGCCACCTGTACGCCAGGCACCCGGCTGAGTAGGTCGCTCACGCTGGTGGGCTGCAAGCGCTCGATATCATCACGGGTGAACACTGTGTTAGCCGCGCTACTGTCATTACGTGCCTGAACTTGGCGGTTGGCGCTGATCACCACATCGGGCAGCTTCAGGGCGTCGTCGCGCTCAAAGCTGTCGGCGAGCAGGTCAGTGGCGGATAGCAGAAGAAGGGGCAGGGCGAAGCGAAGGCGGCTCATGGGCTTTCCATAGCATTCAAGAACAATACAAAATCAACGTGGGAGCTGGCTTGCCTGCGATGTAGGCTCCCCGAAAGTTCTGTAGCCGCTGCCGAGGCACGAGGCTGCGATGGGTTGCGTAGCGACCCTAGGGGCGGCCCTGCGGCCCGCATCGCAGCCTCGTGCCTCGGCAGCGGCTACAGAAACCAGACCACGGCGCAACTTTGTAGATGCACCCACATTTGATCCGCTTTTTTGGGCGTCTGAGCTACAGACCCAGCAGTGCCATGCGCTGACGAACCGAAGCTTCAATCCCCGCTTCATCCAGCCCACATTCCGCCAGCATCTGTGCCGGCTTGGCATGTTCGACATACACATCCGGCAAGCCCAGGTGCAGCACCGACTTGAGGATATTCTCCCGCGCCAGGCACTCACTGACTGCCGCACCGGCGCCGCCCATGATGGCGTTCTCTTCGATGGTCACCAGCAGCTCATGGCTGCCGGCAATCTCGCGAACCAGGGCTTCGTCCAATGGTTTGACGAAACGCATATCCACCACGGTCGCGTCGATTTTCTCGGCGACTTTCAGGGCTTCGGCCAGTTGCACGCCGAACACCAGCAACGCAACTTTGCTGCCTTGGCGGCGGACGATGCCTTTACCAATCTCGATCGGTTCCAGGTCTTTCTCGATCACCGCATTCGGGCCAGTGCCGCGTGGGTAGCGCACCGTCGCCGGGCCGTTGTACAGGTGACCGGTGCTGAGCATCTTGCGCAGCTCGTTCTCGTCGCTCGGCGTCATCACCAGCATGCCGGGGATGCAGCGCAAGAAGGACAAATCGAAACTGCCGGCGTGGGTCGGGCCGTCTTCACCCACCAAACCTGCACGGTCGATGGCGAACAGGACGTCGAGGTTCTGTACCGCCACGTCATGTATCAGTTGGTCATAACCGCGCTGCAGGAAGGTGGAGTAAATCGCCACCACTGGCTTGGCGCCTTCGCAGGCCATGCCGGCAGCGAACGTCACGGCGTGTTGCTCGGCAATCGCCACGTCGAAATAACGCAGCGGGAAGCGTTCGCTGAACGCCACCAGATCGGAACCTTCTTTCATCGCCGGCGTGATGCCCACCAGGCGCGGATCGGCGGCGGCCATGTCGCACAGCCATTCGCCGAACACACCGGAATATTTCGGCCCGCTGGCTTTCTTCGGCGCAGCGGCGGGAGCGTCCACCGGTTCGAGCTTGGTGATTGCGTGGTAACCAATCGGGTCGACTTCCGCCGGGGCGAAGCCTTTGCCTTTCTTGGTGACGATGTGCAGGAACTGCGGGCCTTTGAGGTCGCGCATGTTGCGCAGGGTGGCGATCAGGGTCGGCAGGTCATGGCCATCGATCGGGCCGATGTAGTTCCAGCCCAGCTCTTCGAACAGGGTGCCGGGGACCAGCATGCCCTTGGCATACTCTTCGGTACGACGGGCGATTTCCCACGCGCCGGGCAGACGAGACAGTACTTTCTTGCTGCCTTCGCGCATGCTGGCGTAGGTACGGCTGGACAGAATTTTCGCCAGGTAGTTGGACAGCCCGCCGACGTTACGTGAGATCGACATGTCGTTGTCGTTGAGGATCACCAACATGTTGGCATCGACTTCCGGCGCATGGTTCAGCGCCTCAAAAGCCATGCCCGCCGTCAGCGCGCCATCACCGATCACCGCAATCGCCTTGCGATCGCTGTTTTGCAGGCGAGCGGCAATCGCCATGCCCAGGGCTGCACTGATGGAGGTGCTGGAGTGGCCAACGCCAAAGGTGTCGTACTCGCTCTCGGAGCGACGCGGGAAGGCAGCGATGCCGTCCTTCTGGCGCAGGGTAGCCATGCGCTCGCGACGACCGGTGAGGATCTTGTGCGGATAAGCCTGATGACCCACGTCCCACACCAGTCGGTCGTCCGGGGTGTCGAAAACGTAATGCAACGCGATGGTCAGCTCGATGACGCCCAGGCCGGCGCCGAAATGCCCACCGGTCTGACCGACCGTGTAGAGCAATTCCAGGCGCAACTCATCGGCCAGGGTTTCCAGCTCGGCTTCACCCAGACGGCGCAGGCCGGCCGGCGTATCAGCACGGTCGAGCAGGGGCGTGGACGGGCGCTTGCGGGGAATCTCTTGAAACGTCGTGGGCATCAGGCGAATCGTTATAGGTATAGAAGAGGCGGCAGTTTACCTCAAGCATCGCAAGCTGCCCACGCGGTGCACTGAAGTTGGCCGATATGCGGTGCAAACGGCCAGTGATCTCAGTGGCGGCGTTCGACGATATACCGCGCCAGGTCACGCAATGGCTCGGCTGCCGCGTCGAAAGGTCGCAGGGCGTGCAACGCCTGATCACGTAGCTCAAGGGCGTAGGCCTTGGCGGCCTCAAGCCCGAGCAGTGAAGGATAAGTCGGTTTGTCCCGTGCGATATCGGCACCTTGGCGTTTACCGAGGGTCGCGGTATCGCTTTCGACGTCGAGAATGTCGTCCTGAACCTGAAACGCCAGGCCAATGGCTTGTGCATAAGTCTGCAACGCCATTAACTGCGCGGCGTCGGCACGGCCGCTGGCCAAGGCGCCGAGCTGAACAGCCGCTTCGATCAGTGCACCGGTCTTGTGGCGATGCATGTATTCAAGGGCTACTTGATCAAGCTTCAGGCCCACCGAGCCCAAATCGATCGCCTGACCGCCCACCATGCCGGCAGGGCCGGCGGCGTAAGCCAAGGCAGAGACCATCCGCAAACGGGTCTCGGCGCTCGCGCCACTCAGTTGCGGATCCAGCAAGGCACTGAATGCCAGACTTTGTAGGCCGTCACCGGCAAGAATCGCGCAAGCCTCATCGAAGGCTTTATGAGTCGTCGGCTGGCCGCGACGTAGATCATCGTCGTCCATCGCTGGTAAATCGTCGTGTACCAGGGAATACGCGTGAATCAGTTCCACCGCACACGCCGCACCGTTGGCCTGTTCCGCCGGAGCGCCCAAGGCTTCGCAGGCTGCGTACGCGAGCAGTGGTCGCACACGCTTGCCGCCGTTCATCACGCTGTAGCGCATGGCATCATACAGGCGGTTCAGCTCAGGGCTTGGGGCGACAAACAAGGTTTCCAGCGCAGCATTGACCCGGGCCTGGCTGCTGGCCTGATAGGCCGCGATCATTCAGGCTGTTCCGCATCAAACGGTTCTTCGGCCAACTCCCCGTCACGCTCCAACAACACCTGAACCTTCTGCTCAGCCTGCGCGAGCGCGCTCTGGCAATCACGAGTCAGGCCGATGCCTTGCTCGAATGCCGTCAACGAGTCTTCCAGCGACAACTCGCCGTTCTCCAGACGCTCGACCAGCGCTTGCAGGTCAGCGAGGGATTGTTCGAAATCGAGTGCAACTTTTTTGCGGGCCATGGCGGCTATTCCGGTTGACGGTAAACCGGCGCGACACTAGCAGACATGGGGGATTGGGGCAAATGAGGGGGTGGGTTTTGGCTGGGGTGTGAGCCGATTACAGGTTAAGGGCGTGCTCTCTTCTGTTGCCCTCAGGTTCTGCGTTTTTTCGTATCAAACCGCTGTCCATGGCTACACAAAATACCGAGAAGCCTTATTGATCAGCGCGTCACCGCCCAGCAAGGCGCTCGAGCTGACACTGACCCTGTGCATCCTCAAGGCTGGCTTCAAACGTCTCAAGTCCTGCATATACGGTCTGCAACGTTTCAAGCTGGCGCATTAATTCACGCTTCTTGTCCGCAATAGCCTTGCGTGCCCGCTGCCAGGGCAACGCATCCACTGAATGCCCCTGCAGAATCATTTGCAACTCCTTGAGCTTGAAACCCAACTGCTGAGCGCACTTGATAAACGTCAGCAGCTCTACGCTCTGTGGCGTGTAAATGCGGTAGCGGCCTTCCCGTTGCGGCGGTGGCAACAGGCCGATGGCCTCATAATGACGAATTGCCTTGATCGTGGTGCCCGACAACTGCGCGGCTTTGCCGATGTACATGAAAAGTCCCTTTCCCAAAGAGTGCTCCGGCTTGCTTCAGCCATCTGTCCCGCTGCGCGGGCTTGGAGCCCAGTACCGGCCCGAACAGCAACGTCTTGATCGGCCTGATGCCACAGAACTCGAGCGTCGTCTTACGCATTTGATGCAGCCCGGGCATGCGGTAGAACCATCTGTAATACCACGGAGGTGTATCCAGGGTCACCAGCAGGTGTGCGGTTCGACCCTGCAACAGCTTGTCAGGGAATGCTTTGCCTTCGCGGTATTTAAAGGCAAAGCCGGGCAGGAAAATTCTGTCGATAAACCCCTTCATCAATGCCGGGATACCACCCCACCAAATGGGAAAGATAAATGTCAGGTGCTCGGCCCACAGAATGTCGGATTGAGCGCTGAGCAGGTCGAGTTCCAGAGGTTGGATCTGGGTATAGCCGTTGTGCAGGATCGGGTCGAAGCTCAGGTCGGCCGCGCGTAGGAGACGTACGTTGTGACCGGCGGTTTTGGCAGCGGCTATGTAGGCGTCGGTGAGGGCGGAGCAGAAGCTGGTGTTGGAAGGGTGGCCGAGGATGACCAAGATGCGTTGGCTCATGGGACGAGGTCCTGAAAAAGTAGGCTTCAGGATGAGGTGTGACCTTAGGGGGAGAGTCAAGCGGCGCGACGGTCCGGAGGATAGGTCTGGCAGCTGTTAGGTAGTTACTTTCATTCAGGCATTAAAAAGCCGGCTTGTGGGCGGCGTTATTTTCGAAAATTATCCAGGCTTTGCTGGGTTTTTACAGCGTTAATGATTCTGTCCCCCCAATTGTCCCCCCATCTTGATAGCGCGTGTTTTCTTATCGCGATGGCTCTCAGCTTTCAGGCGGCATGCTTCCCCGCGCTGTCGCAGTTGACGATGCGTCGTCCATCAACACGCTGCAAAGTTTTGTTGCCGTTCTGATCGGTGTAGACCCGATTTATTGAGGAGGGAGAGTTGGGGATAGAGCAGTCGATGTGCTTGATCGCAAGGATTGGCATGGGAGTGGGGGTCGTATCGCATACACGTACGTTCGGGTTGGCGGCAGGGGCTCTGACAGTTAGTACTCCCCAAAAAAGTTAGTTCTCCGACAGCGATTTGTCTCCGAAATATGTTGCTTCTGCTCAGCAAAAGCATATGTGTTGAAAGGCTTAAGCATGCAAGACTTTGGTCTCCGATATAGATCAAGGAATCGAGCGATGCTTTACGAGCATAAAGCACCATCAAAAATGCTGCGTATTAGACAAGTTCAGGAGCGTACTGGATTAGGGCGGTCAACAATTCACGACCGATTGGATCGGTGCTCACCTAGATATGACTGCACCTTTCCTCGTCCGGTGAAAATTGGTCTATCCGCTGTGGGCTTCTTAGAAGAGAGCATAGAGGCTTGGATTAGGCAGCAGGTAGAGCTATCAAGTTTTTGACTAGAGGTAGGTTGGGTATGGTTGTAGCCAGCGAAGGCGGCTTGGTAGGTAATTGAATCGCCTTCGTCGGCAAGGACCTATGGTTTTTAGAGTGGTTGCAATGATTCGTTGAGTGTCAGCAACGCCTCCTCAAGTGCAGTAACGGCGCTGTGCAAGGCTTGCTGATGAGCATCCTCGGCGATCAATTCCTCGAGGTTTTGACATAGCTCCAGCAGATCTTGGGCGTTGAGCAGGTAAGCCGTACCTTTGAGCTTGTGAGCAATAGCACCGAAGGCCGGGCGATTGTTCTGTTCCCGGGCTGTGCAAAGGGCAAGCAGCTCTTGCCGGTTGCTACTGATGACCCGCTCGGCCAGGGCGGACTGAATGTCCTCGTTCAAGGAAGCACCCACTGACTCATTGGCCTTTCCAGAGTGCTGGAGCTTGGGGATGACCCGGTTCAAACCCGCCAGATTGATCGGCTTGGTCAGGGCATGGCTCATGCCCGAGCTCAGGCAGCGCTCCAGATCTTCCTGCTGGGCGCTGGCAGTCAGACCGATGATGGTGCAGGGGCGTAGGCCCGCCTGTGTTTCCAGGCGCCGGATCGCCCGGGTCATGTCGTTGCCGTTCATCTCGGACATGTTGCAGTCGGTGAGGATGATGTCGATATCGTGCGCTTGCCACTGGGCCAGCCCTTCGACGCCGTTGTTGGCGGTAATGACCTGGTGGCCCAGGTAATTGATCTGCTGGTTCAGCAGGTATTGGCTGGGCAGGTGGTCTTCGACAATCAGCACCGTCAGCGGCAAGTCGATATCCGGTGTTGCAGAAGGCTGTTTAGGGCCGGCCTGATCGCGGCTCTTCTCGCTGACACGTTCGAAGCGTGCTGTGAACAGCATGCGCGTGCCGACGCCGACCTCGCTCTCAACGCTCAGCCTGCCGCTCATCAGGCGGCTCAACGATTGGCTGATAGACAGGCCCAGTCCGGCACCGGTGTTGGAGTTGTTAACCGCACTATCGAGCTCGAAGAAGGGACTGAAGACTTGCCGGATTTGCGACGGCGCAATGCCTGCACCCGTGTCGGTCACACTGACGCTGACGTTGATTGAACCGTCCTTTGCAGGTTTGGCCTGGCAGAGGATCAGGACGCTGCCCTGATCGGTAAACTTGATGGCGTTGCTCACCAGATTGGACAGGATCTGCTTAAACTTCAGGGCGTCAATCCACACAGGTTGACGTGCTAAATCATCCAGTTTCAGGTGCAGGCTCAGGTTCTTTTGACGGGCCAACCCCTTGAACACGTTGGCAACCGCTCCGATCAGCTCCTGAAGGCTGGCGGGCTCCGGGCGCAGAGTCAGCCTGCCGGATTCGATGCGTGAGATGTCGAGGATGTCGCCGATCAAGGCCAGTAAGGTGTGGGCCGACTCGTAGGCAATATGCACCGATTGGGTGTTGAGTTCGGCATTGTCTTTGCGGGTTAGTACCAGCTCCAGCATGCCGATGATGGCATTGAGTGGGGTCCTGATTTCATGGCTCATGGTGGTCAGAAACACGCTCTTGCTGCGGCTGGCTTTTTCCGCAGATTCTTTGGCCAGCTGCACTTGGTCGAGCAGCAGCTGGCGTTGCAAGAGGTCTTGGCGCTTGCGGATGATTCGTCGGCGCTGCGTGAAAATCCAATAGCCAGCCACCGCCAGCAATAGGCAGAGGATACCCAGGGATTTCCAGATAAACGAGGCGACACCTTCCCAGTACTTGTCGTCGGTGGCTGAGTTTGCGCGCCAGCGCCCAATGATTTTCAGGTATTCCTGGGGCGGTACTTCGGCCAGGGCCTTGTCCATGATCGAAACCAGCAGGGCCTGTTCTTTGGGGGCAACAAAGGTGATCCGGGCATCGGGGATGGCAAGCATGCCGCTGATTTCCACGCTATTTTCGTACTTGTAGGTCAGGTAATAATGCGCAAGGTTGGCTGGTGCTATGGTGAAGTCAACCTGGCCGTCGCGTACCCGGTTCAGAGCCTCGGCGATGGTTCGGGTTTCTTCCAAACGCAGATGCGGATAACTCCTGGCCAGGTCTCCACTCAGGAGTTGCCCGCTAGCGAAGACCAATGAGCCGGAGGAACCTTCGTTTAGCTCTATGTGGGCGGTATCTTTTTTTCGCAAAAGCACATAAGGCGTAGTGACGAAAGGCCGGGTAAACAGGTAGGCGGGATGCTCGGGGTCGACTTGCGTCAAGACGCTGAGATCAGCTTGATGGTTGCGCAATTGGGCGTCCGCGTCACCTTGGGAAGTAACCCGGATGATTTCGAAGCGCAGGCCGGTTTTACGCCGGACGATATCCAGCACGTCCGAGGCAATACCATTGAACCGTCCCCGACTATTGAAGAAGGCATAAGGGGCCAGGTCTTCGCTGATCACAAGCCGCAGCGGCTTGGCCTGATCCAGCCAGATGCGTTCGGGTACCGCCAGGCGCTCTCGGAAACTGCTGAGGTCGCAGCTCTCTGTGCTTCCCCATTTAGCGAGGGCCGAGACGACCTGACAGCGTTTGAGGTTGCCCAGCGTGCGCTGAAGGATTGACTGCAATAACAGGTTATCGGGAGCAATCGCAAACCCGACCTGAATTTCCGGCAGCCCGGCACTGTGATTGACCACCAGTTGATTGCTGAACACCTGGTTTGACACGTAATAGGTGGCAAAGGTGTCTCCCAGATACACGTCCGCTTCGCCGTTCAGTACCGAGGCCATCGCGGCCAGGGGTGATGGATAGCGCTGGATCCGGCCTTGTCCACTCGTGCGCTGATAGAGTTCGAGGGCCATGCCATCATTGGCAGCTACTCGAGTGCTGGGCATATTGCGGGCGTAGTCGCGCAGATCGCCACTTTCGGCAAACAGCGCCAGCTCGGTGAATGCATAAGGTGGGCTGAGGGTAACCTGATAATCCTCGGCCTCTATCTGGGTGGCGCTGTCTACCAGATCCACCTGTCCGGTTTTCAGCGCCTTATAGGCAGCGGCCGGGGAAGGGAAAGTTTGCAATTGAACGGGGACTCCCAGCTCAAGTTGCAAGGCGCTGAGGTAATCGGCGCCAATACCTTCCAGTTCCTGGCGTTCGTTGATCATCTGATAAGGAGGGAGGTTTCTGTTGAGGATCCCCACCACGAGTTTTTTTTTGTGTCGCAACCAAACCTGCTCCTCGATACTGAGGTGCACTTGCAGGGTGTCCAGGTTCTGACGTGCACGTATCTGAATGTCAGTACTGTACGCCGTGGCGGTCACGCAGAGCAGAGCCAGCAGCAGGAACAACGAACGTATCAGTGATTTCAAGATAAAGACGCTCAGACTAGGTTGTTATGTCGGGCGATACTCGCCAGATCTACCACCGTAGACACCCCCAGCTTGCTCTGGAGATTGATTTTGTGCCCACTGACAGTCTTGTTACTCAAGTGCAAGCGCTCGGCTATGTCCAGGTTGCTCAGGCCTTCGGCAAGTAATTTGAGCACTTGCAGTTCGCGGTTGGTCAGCTCGCTCAGGACACCGTCGGAACCGGTTCTACGTTCGCTTTCATGGAAGGGGATGGAGCGTTTGGGGAAAAATACGTAACCCTCGGCGACGGTCTCGACAGCCCTCAACAGTCGGGTGATGGATTCGTTTTTGCTGACAAAACCATTGGCGCCGGCCTGAAAGCAGCGCATAGCATAGGTATCGATGGACTGGGACGTAAACACCAGCACTCGAACATCGTGCTTCTCGCGCATGATGCGGTTGAGCACCGACAGGCCGTCGAGTTTTGCCAGGGTAATATCGAGGATGACTATATCTGGCTTGAGCGACTCGATCATCCCCAGTGCGCTGAGACCGTCGCCGGTCTCGCCAACAATGACGTAATCGTGAGGTTCCAGAGCGTAGCGGATGGCCTGACAGATCACTGGGTGATCGTCGACGATCAGTACTTTTATGCTCATGCCGTGGTGTCCATGGTTGAGGTAAGAGGGAACGAGGTCAGCGTAAATCACCATGCAATAGTAGAAACGACACCCGGGAAGGGGCGTTGGCCTAAAACAACAGGAGTGTGGTTGATCTTTTGTCTCGTTGCGAGGCTGTTTTCTGGAATTTAATACCGGCAAATGATGCAAGATTAGCGGTTCGCGGTCACCAGAATTGAACTGGATGCTTGTCAAGATCAGCCTCGCTGGGCGGCAAGAAAGTTCTTGTTTGTTGGCGGCTTTACTCCCTTTGAAGACGAAAATCAAAGACCCTAAGGAAACTCCGAACAAGTCCTCAGATGTGCTGAAATACACCTTCACCACCTGGCCCGAGCCACGCATGAGCCAGATGAGCTTTTCCGACTTTGAATACGCCGGCAAGCGCAAGCCAACCCGCCGTGAACGCTTCCTTGCCGAAATGGATCAGGTGGTGCCCTGGAGTGGTGTGTTGGGGTTGATCGAACCGTATTACCCGAAGGCTGGTGGTGGCCGTAAACCGTATCCGCTGGAGACCATGTTGCGCATCCATCTGCTGCAAAACTGGTTCTCGCTGAGCGACTCGGCCATGGAAGAAGCGCTTTATGAAATCACTCCCATGCGTCAGTTCGCCCGTCGTACATTAAGTGCGCCGATCCCTGAAGACACCACGATCATGAACTTCCGGCACTTGCTGGAGAAGCATAAATTGGCGCCTGCGATCCTGGCTGTCATCAACGGTTATTTGCAGGAAAAAGGTCTGTCCCTGCGCCAGGGCACCATCGATGCTCCCAGCTCAACCAAGAACGAGGAAGGCAAGCGTGATCCTGAGATGCATCAGACCAAAAAAGGTAACCAATACTACTTTGGAATGAAGGCCCACATCGGCTCCGATGTGGAGTCAGGCCTGGTTCACCATGTCCACGGCACAGCTGCGAATGTGGCCGACGTAACCCAAGTTGCTGAGCTGCTACATGGCGAGGAAAACGCGGTCTATGCGGACGCCGGTTACACCGGCGTCGAGAAGCGTGATGAGCACGAAAGTCGTGAAGTGATCTGGCAGATCGCGGCGCGACGTAGCACTTATTCACGACTGAATAAACGCAGCCAGCTCTACAAGGCCAAGCGCAAAATCGAGTACTGCAAAGCCCTGACGCGGGCCAAGGTCGAACTTCCGTTTCGGGTGATCAAGCGCCAGTTTGGTTATGTGAAAGTGCGCTTTCGTGGGCTGATGAAAAACACTGCTCAACTGACCACGCTGTTTGCTCTGTCGAACCTCTGGATGGCTCGAAAACAGCTGATGGGTACGGGCGAGTTACGCGTGTAACGCGGGGAGCTGGGCTGAAAAAGCCCGACGAAGCAGTGCGGACGGGCCTTTCTGCGCTAAGCAGCGCTGAAATTCGTTTTCGTTTCGACTAACAACACGCACATCGCGATGTTGATCGGAGTTTCCCTAACCAAGAAAGAGCTTGGTTAGCTTAAGAAATCTCTCGGAATCAGGTCCTCGCTGACTTTAGCCCTACTGACAATAAGAAAAACTGGCTGCCGCTTGACTTTTACTAGAAGGATTCAATGCATTTACTTGCAAATCATCATGAAAGATCGAAAAAATATTTCACTTAAGACCACTATCAAGCAACACAAACATTCTAAACAACAATATTGCAAACCATACAAGATTTTTAAGTAATCTGCGGCACCTTATAGCCGGCGATCTATTCCCTTTTGGGCTACCGTATAGCGACAGTTATTATACGGCCGCTAAAACTTATGACTTTCCGTCGCCTGCATATATCTTGATTACGATCAACCACTCTAAAGTCTGCCAATCGTTACAGAATATTTCTAGCGCCAGGTGAAAGCAAGAAAATTCTTGGCTGTATCAAAGAACATCCTTGTTTTTTTTACAAGAAAAAAAACTTAAAGTTTAAAGGGCATCCAAAAAGCAAACTTTAAGAGTAATTTAAACATGAAAATTTATAAGCCTTTAAAAAAGACAAGACATACCTTCTTGCTAATATTGTTCACGACGCTGTCGAGCTACGCTAAGGCAGATGAGATAATTGAATCTCCGCCTGAAGTAGAGACTTCTAATTATAAAATCCATCGTTCTGATTTAGAAACTGTAGTGGATCATACTCCGGGGTTAGCCAGCATAGCGAAAGCTGGGGAAGGCCGACTCCCCGAAATGAATATATTGAAAACATCGCAATCAAAGGATTCAGAAGTAGATACAAAGAACCCCGAAACAATGTCTTTTTTGAGTATTTATCCTCGAGTATTGACAGAAGGCAATGCATCCGGATTGAGAAGTATGGCATTAGGTTACTCTTCAATTGCATCAGGGGAAAGGGCTATCGCTTTTGGCGAGTCAGCAACGGCAATAGGAAAGTATTCTATGGCCTTAGGTATGAATACTAATGCTTCGGGAGATTTTAGTAATGCGATTGGCCACGGAGCGAATGCCTCCGGGTATAGTAGCTCGGCTGTTGGCGTATTGGCTCAAGCCAGAGGGGAAGGTAGTTCCGCATTTGGATATGGTGCAGTATCTGAAGGACGTTCTAGCCTTGCAATGGGGGAAGATGCAATATCTGCCGGAGAGCAGAGTAATGCTATAGGATCACATGCGAGTGCATCTGGGGTCTCAAGCACTGCTATCGGCACTCAGACTAACGCTTCCGGTTCTTACAGTATCGCAAATGGCAGTAGATCTGTTTCCTCTGGTACATTCAGTATTGCTGTCGGTGCTAACTCTCAGTCCCTAGGATATCGAGGTATTGCTGTCGGGGAAGGTTCTTTAGCAAGTAATAAAAATAGTACAGCAATTGGCGGTGGATCAGCTGCTAATGCAATAGGTAGCGTAGCATTAGGCAGCGGCTCTACTTCCGATCGCGATGGAGGAATAAGCGGCTATGACCCAAAAACCGGTATCTCTGCAGTCGCAGGGTCTTCAATTTTTGATTTTACAGGAACTCTTGGTGCAGTTAGCGTGGGGAACTCCAAGACTGGTATGCTCCGACAAATCACCAATGTGGCCGCGGGTACTCAGGATACGGATGCTGTAAATATTGCACAGCTAAAAGGTGTCGCGTTGATGGCAGAAGACTCATTGCAGTGGGATCAAACTCGCGAAGTCTTCAGTGCTAAACATAAGGGAGAAGGACCCAACAAAATCACTGATGTGGCGAACGGGACTATTAGTTCCACGTCTAACGACGCAGTTAATGGGTCACAGTTATTTGGATTAGTCGGTCAGGTTAACAATATTGGTGATCGCGTGACCAATATTGAAAATAACTTCAATGGTGCCGGAATTAAATTTTTCCAATCGAACTCTACTAAAACCGGTGCAATTGCAAGTGGTACTGATGCCGTTGCAATGGGTCCTAAGTCTATCGCCTCAGGTACCGGTTCAATAGCGTCCGGCAATGAAGCAAAGGCGTCCGGAGCAGCCTCTATAGCCATGGGCGAAAATGCTAACGCGTCTGCCGACGGCAGTGTCGCGATAGGAGCCAATTCGAGTGACGGCGGACGAGGGGCTGAAACGTATAAAGGAAAATACTCTGGGGAAGACAATACTACGACCGGCACTGTTTCTGTCGGTAACGCTGACACAGGTGAAAATCGAACAATCAGTAATGTCGCTGACGGCAAGGAAGCCAATGACGTGGTTAATCTTGGGCAACTAGACGGAGCGGTTGCAGAAGCGAAAAAATATACAGATGACTCGATTAGTAATATAACAGATGGTGTAACGAATATTACGAACAGCATCAATAATATTGATAATAGAGTAACAAATATTGAGGGAGATGTTAGCAGTATTCAAAATGGCAAAGATGGAATGTTCCAAGTCAATAACGCATCTGGCAATCCCAAGCCTGTAGTGACAGGTAAGGATTCTGTTGCAGGTGGAGCCGGATCAAAGGCGTCAGGTAATAATAGTGTTGCTATAGGAACCAACTCTAATGCTGCGGCTAATCACTCCGTTGCTCTGGGTGATGGATCCTCTGCCAGTGCCGAGAACTCTGTTGCTTTAGGTAGCGGCTCTGTTGCTGATCGTGAAAATAGTGTTTCTGTTGGGGCGGCAGGTAGTGAACGTCAAGTCACTAATGTCGCGTCGGGCACTTCAGGTACAGATGCCGTTAACTTGTCTCAGTTAAATAATAGCATCTCTGAAATAACAAATAACTCAAACGCATACACTGACAAGGCAATTAATAGCCTGCGAAAAGATATTAAGGCGTTGGATAGCGATCTCAGTGCAGGTATCGCGGGGGCCATGGCAATGGCAGCCCTGCCGCAACCCTACGCCCCAGGTGCGAGTATGATCTCAGGAGGTGCAGCAAACTATCGAGGACAGTCATCTCTGGCCATCGGCATTTCCCATATATCGTCAAATGGGAAGTGGGTTAGTAAATTGCAAGGATCAACAAACTCGCGTGGGGATACGGCTGTATCAGTAGGTGCTGGTTACCAATGGTGAGGGCGGCTAAGCTACGCGCCACTCGCGCCATTGCCGATGTTTTCTCAACAGCCTTTCCTACGGCATATTTTCTTTTGCTGGATGCTTCTAGGCACTCGGATAGCAACGTCACTCCAGTCCGCGCCTCACCCTCGACGAATCGCTTCATGAACGACTCAGTGGCGATTTTAATCTAAGTGAACGGGGTACACACCTTGCGCAGGTGAAGCCGGCATCAACTTTAGGGAGTAATTGCCCAACCTCGCTAGTGCAGAGCCCTAGCAGCAACATCACGTGCTTAAAATGGGTATATGGACCATGCCCATTCATACGCGCAGACTTAATAGCCCTGCTCTTTTACCGCTACGCATCCACCCTCACTGGCGAGGCGAAGGGAAGACCGGTGCTCTGATCATAGAACGTTATGGAGTTTCGCCTGAGTATGCCCGGCGTTTAGGGAAACTCCGAACAAGTCCTCAGATGTGCTGAAATACACCTTCACCACCTGGCCCGAGCCACGCATGAGCCAGATGAGCTTTTCCGACTTTGAATACGCCGGCAAGCGCAAGCCAACCCGCCGTGAACGCTTCCTTGCCGAAATGGATCAGGTGGTGCCCTGGAGTGGTGTGTTGGGGTTGATCGAACCGTATTACCCGAAGGCTGGTGGTGGCCGTAAACCGTATCCGCTGGAGACCATGTTGCGCATCCATCTGCTGCAAAACTGGTTCTCGCTGAGCGACTCGGCCATGGAAGAAGCGCTTTATGAAATCACTCCCATGCGTCAGTTCGCCCGTCGTACATTAAGTGCGCCGATCCCTGAAGACACCACGATCATGAACTTCCGGCACTTGCTGGAGAAGCATAAATTGGCGCCTGCGATCCTGGCTGTCATCAACGGTTATTTGCAGGAAAAAGGTCTGTCCCTGCGCCAGGGCACCATCGATGCTCCCAGCTCAACCAAGAACGAGGAAGGCAAGCGTGATCCTGAGATGCATCAGACCAAAAAAGGTAACCAATACTACTTTGGAATGAAGGCCCACATCGGCTCCGATGTGGAGTCAGGCCTGGTTCACCATGTCCACGGCACAGCTGCGAATGTGGCCGACGTAACCCAAGTTGCTGAGCTGCTACATGGCGAGGAAAACGCGGTCTATGCGGACGCCGGTTACACCGGCGTCGAGAAGCGTGATGAGCACGAAAGTCGTGAAGTGATCTGGCAGATCGCGGCGCGACGTAGCACTTATTCACGACTGAATAAACGCAGCCAGCTCTACAAGGCCAAGCGCAAAATCGAGTACTGCAAAGCCCTGACGCGGGCCAAGGTCGAACTTCCGTTTCGGGTGATCAAGCGCCAGTTTGGTTATGTGAAAGTGCGCTTTCGTGGGCTGATGAAAAACACTGCTCAACTGACCACGCTGTTTGCTCTGTCGAACCTCTGGATGGCTCGAAAACAGCTGATGGGTATGGGCGAGTTACGCGTGTAACGCGGGGAGCTGGGCTGAAAAGCCCTCAATGCCCGAAGCACCGTTCGCTTTTCAGCAAATAGCGGTGCGCTTCGGGAGAAATGCGACTGGCCGACGGCATACGGCAAGTTGATCGGAGCATCCCTAGAGAATCCGGGGCGATTCATTTTCCAACTGGCAGACGACAAGACTGAAACTTTCCTCAAGCCTCGGGCGGCTCTGCAATAAGGATCAATTCACTTGGCCTTGGCCACTACGTAGGGCATGGCCGCCAATTATCAGGAGACATCTGATGTGCGGCCATTACGAACCACCAACGTCTAATCAGCTCGTCCAAACGTTCGGCGTTGAACGCTATGAATAGGGCAAGCCCGATCTTTGGCTAGGCTACATCGGGTTGTTTCTCCGGCGTCCGCGTTGTACTACCCAAGGTGGTATTTGTCCCATAGTTTGTTTCGGAATCGCATTTGCGGATCGAATTTTTCCTTAAGTGCGAATAAGCGCAGGGCGCTGGGATAGGCACGTGAGAACTGCTCCTTCGTCGCATGCAACTGGTAAGGCAGATAGTAGCACCCCCCGAACGAAAGCGCCGCATCGATAAGTTTGCGTGTCCATACGCCGACCTCCTCGCGGTCAGCTAGGCTAACATGTTGCCAGTAATAGAGTACGAACGAAAACACCTCTTCGCGTGCCCATGACAAACACGTGTATGGATCGGGCGGCGAGTGTCGAATGGATATGTTAACGGCATTAACACTGTGCGTTTGCAGTATACTAGCCATCTGCGTCACGAAGACGCTTAGATGAGCTCGCGGTACAAAATACTCTTGCAGAGCATAGGTGCTGTTTCGAGTTGCGATAGGCCCGAGCGAAGCAACGTCCCTACTGGCCTCATAATTGCGACGCACAACCGGTTGGCTGAAATAGCGCAGACGATCGACTATATCCTTACGAATTGACGGGCCGCCGGGAAGTCTGGACACCCCCCACATAATGGCCTGGTCGAATTTGTACGAGCGCTCCGGTGCCACTAGCCTGTCGGAAACTGTTAGCTCTTTGTCCGTCATACGCCAAGTGATAGAAGTGGCTTGATCAAAATAAGGTGGTGTCAAGTCTACATTGTGCAGAATAGCTTGCTCGTTACCGCGAATCTGCTCACTAAAAAACTTGGGATAATCCGTAACTGACATATGGTGCACCTGACGCTCCATGCTGACGTTTGGCACAAGATCTAATTCAACTTCAGTGATGATCCCCAGCGCGCCATAGCTCCCCATGGCAGCGTAGAACAAGTCGGTATTTACATTGCGCGATGCTTCTACTTCTGAACCGTCAGCAAGCAATAACCGCAAGGCACGTACCGAGTTGCTTACTGGACCAGCACCGACATACCGTCCATGAGCATTTACCGACAGCGCTCCACCGACGGTAAAGTTGGCATAGCTCTGCATAACTTTCACCGACAGATCATGCGGATCAATGACAGACTGCAGGTCTCGCCAGCGTATTCCTGCCTGCACACGTATGACCTTGTTCTCGGGCGAATAATGTATTACCTGATTGAGCTGACGCATATCGAAGTGCAAGCTGTCTTCGGTAGCAATCTGTCCACCCATGCTAAAACGGCCACCACCGATACTGACAGGACCTGGCCATGTAGTAAGCACCCGCCGTATATCGTCGGTTGTACGCGGAACGAACAGTTGACGCACCCAGATTGGGTTGAGTTGCGTTACATCGTTAATAAGGCTCCCCGAAGATGCCGCCCACAACGAACAAGGTGACAACACGCTGGTGCCCATCCCGGCTATGCAACCCTTGAGCAGACTGCGCCTAGTGAAATAGTTTAATGGTATTAAAGGGGAATAAGATCCAGTGTTGTCGATTATGGTATGCAGCCCAGCTGTGAAACGAAGGTGTCCGTCGCTCATTGATATTCTCTCCATCTCATCCGACAGAGTTCAGATGTGTGAAATCTAAACTTCATCGTATGGACTAGTTTGGATCAAGGTATTTTGGGCGGTTGCCCCACAAGTACTTTGCTTGTGTGTGGGCGTCTTCTTCGACGGCGCCATGGTACAGCGCTAATGCCCGGAGCTTGCCTATCCCTGAGACCGGACACGGCTGAGCGTTTCCCTGCGGCGAAAGCCACAACCGCACAAGACAGTTCGTAAGCGATGTCCGAATCTATGCTAATGGAAAATAAAGAAGAGATCCTCGGCGCCTTTGAAACACGACGCCGAACACGAACCAGGGAATAGCACGATAACGGCCTAAGGCTCAAGGCACCCAACGCAGACAAGGGCTGCGTGTGGGATGCCCCTTTGGCGAATCAATAGCCAGCATGAGGTTTCTTATCGTCTGCTCATCAGGTGTTTGCAAGAGCCTTTTAATTACCCTTGATCCCGGCACCAAGACTATTTCCTGTTCACCGCGCGGCAGACCGTCATAAACCAGCGTGTGACGAATAGCCGGACAGTTGCGAAAAAAATCATCCAGATTGAACGTTGCATCTGCTCCCAGAGCGCTATTGATCACCAACAGATCAAAGGGCTCGATGGCGCCTTCGACCATTGCCAACAACTCCGCAAATGTCGCCACTGGTGCGATTCGGTGATAACCCTGCTGATTCAGCATTTTCTCGATACTCAACCGCTGCGCAGGTTGATCGTCAACAATCAAGATACGTAAAGAGGGGGTTGGCATTTTTAATCCTTATATATTACACGAGCAAGCAGAGGCTGCAGATAGCGATGTCGATCTACATACTGAGGCCGAAATGTCATGGAGAAATGGTCGAATACTGCCCACTCTCCCCAGCGTGTGGGCCCCCTGATTGAAGCCAACAATCCAGGTCTTGCTTCGTCATCGGTTTGGCAAAGAAGTAGCCCTGCCCATGCACGCAGCCCAGAGCCACTAATTGGTTGTGTTGCTTCTGTGTTTCGATACCCTCAGCCACTACCGTCATACCCAGGGACTCACCCAAAGCAATGGTGCTGCTGATAACGGCCCGGGGACGCGGCCCATCGTCCATTGCCTGAACGAATTCACCGTCCAGCTTGATCTCGTTGAAGGGCAACTGACACAAGCGTTGCAACGATGAAAAACCGGAACCAAAATCATCAATGGATAATCGACAACCCATCATGCGCAGTCGCACCAGGTTTTCCATGCACCCGGCCGACGCTTCCACCAACCCGGTTTCGGTCAACTCGAAGGTCACTCCGGCCGCCGGTAATTTGAAACTCGCCAAGGCTGCTTTAATCCTGGAAACCAATGCCACATCGGACAACTGGGAAGGTTGCAGGTTGAACGCAACGTTTAGAATTTGACCACGCGTCAGACAGCGGCGCTGCAATTGCAACCCATGATCGAGCTGTGCAAAAAACAACTGATTAAGCAAGCCACAGCGCTCAATAGTCGGCATAAACACTATAGGCGAAACGACCCCTTTTCTTGGGTGGTTCCAGCGAGTAAGCGCTTCGACACCCGAGACTTGGTTGTTCACCAGATTGATCTTGGGCTGAAAGTAGGTCTCCATTTGGCCACTCGCCATAGCCGAGCGGATCTCTTCCTCACTGACCACTACGTTCACACCGGTGGAATCCACCGGGCCCGCAGACTGGTTCAAACAACTCATCAGAAGACCGTTCAGCGTATCAAGCTGTAGAGGATTACCCATCTCACCCAACATCTTCAGCCCCAACAGGGGCATCAGTTGTCTCGCTGCCCGCTGTACATCTTCAGCGAGCGAATTGTTGATGATGACCGATCGCACCAGCCCGCTCTTCGCCGAACGTTGCAAAAAATCAAGGCTATCTAGCCCTTCCGTACGCAAGTCGCAGAAAGCGATATCTACCGGCCCGACGTTGTACAGAGCATGCCACGCGTGACTGGCGGACGACGCACTGAATACGACATCACACCCCAGGTGCCGCAACATATTGACAGTAGTTGCTCGCTGAAAAAAATTCGCGTTCAGGACAAAAACGCGTAGGGGCAACACTAGCATGATAACTCTCCGGAATACGGCATAACTTCAGTTCTCGATATTCCTTTTTCATAAATGCTTTTCTAAAGCACCTCCTTATCCTAAACATGATCCATACACTACGCTCAACATCAGTAGCGCCATATTTCAAGCTTGAAGTTTGCGAAACGATGCATTGATATAACTTAGCTGGATTGCCATATATTCGCCTTTGTTCAGCGCACAAAAACCTCGAAAAATCCCACCAACACGTAGGAAATTTCCTTCCAATTTTAGCTCTGCACGGCACTCAAGCAACCTCGAAACACCCTAGGAAATTTCCTACACGGCATAGAGATCGATCCTACAGGCTCCTTCCTTGCACCTAGACAAACTATGACCAGCTCATTTCGAGTTCTAATTTTCTACTCTGCAGAAACTGATTGGTTTCGCAGGATGAAAAACGAGGTGACCACATCGACAATATTGTAGGACTGTGCTGCACATGTAGTGTCGCACCTGACTGAATTTATCGTTGATGTTTGCCCCATTGTGCAAGCGCAACATGATACTGACCTCAAAAAAATTCTTGTATAAGACAAATATTTTCTTTGAGTTTTTGGCAACAGCAACATTAATAAACATTAACGAATTAACGGAGTTCTAATGATTAAGCACGCTTTCTCTCTGGCAGCACTGGCCTCTGTCCTGGCTTCCGCAAACGTCATGGCCGATGATAACGCTGCCGGCGGTGTTATTTCCTTCAGCGGCGCGATTACCGACACTACTTGCACTATCAATGGCGGTAAAAGTGCAGATTTCACCGTTGCGCTGTCTCCTATTTCCGTGATTGACGCCGGTAACGCCGTTGGCCCGCTGACCAAAAACAAAAAATCGTTTTCTTTGACCTTCTCGGGCTGCACCCCAGCCGCAGGAGTTGCTGGCACTCCATTGAAAATGTATTTCTCGTCCGCAGATAACATTTCCACAGACGGTAAGTTTTTGCTGAACAACACAGTCAACGAAAGTGATGCTGATGTTGCCAAAAACGTCGGTTTCTCACTGGCGAAGCCAGGCTCTATCGCGCCAATCCAATTGAACGTGCCGCTCGACACTGGCATCAGCGGAGCAGGTACAACACCTGAAACACTCGTGCTTGATGCGTACTACTACAAAACCAATGCCGCCGACGCCAAAGTTGGCGCCCTTAGTTCCAATCTGACCTACACCATTTCCTACTTGTAATACAGCCCGTGTACCAGGCCCATCCCATGGGCCTGGTTCAGGAAAATATCATGATAAAGAAACTAGTTTTAGCAGGATTACTACTCAGCTCCGTGTCTGCGCAGGCCAACATTGTCATCAATGGCACTCGTGTTATTTATCCAGGAGCAAACAAAGATGTAATAGTTCAACTCATCAATAATGGAAGTGACTCCTCCTTGGTTCAAGCATGGATAGATGATGGCGACATCAACTCCACGCCGGAAACAGCCAATGTTCCGTTCCTCCTATCTCCGCCAGTTGTCAAAGTTTCTGGAGAAAGCGGTCAACAACTCAGAATTACTAAAGTCGGCGCTCCACTGGTTGCGGATCGGGAGTCTGTTTTCTTTTTAAATGTGCTAGACATCCCTCCAACCCCTGAAAATTTAAAGGGAGCAAACACACTGCAGCTGGCGATCAAGTCTCGCATAAAAATGTTCTATCGCCCGAGCGGGCTAAAGGAAAAGGCCAGCAGCAGCATCGAAAAAATCGAACTGCAAGCGGTCGCGAAAGGTTTTAACGTGATCAATAAAAGCGCGTACTTCTTCACACTCGCTAACATTGATCAACACGACAAAAAACATCTGCTCGTTGACTCAGTCATGATCGCTCCTTTTTCCTCTACATTCGTCGAGAGTAAAGAGTCCGTCAGTAAAAATGCACCCTACACCATGATGTATATCGATGATTTGGGTGCTTACAAAACTAAAGCTGTAGTATCGCACTAAGGTAAAACCCAAGAATGAAACAGCACAAAACCCTTATTAAAGCCCTCACAGTGTCCTTGCTGTTTCTACTGGACAAAGCCTATGCAGAAACCTTTGACACTTCGCTGATGGCCGGCAAGTCCCGGGAATCTGATCTTTCACGCTTTTATGCGAGCTCCGAGATACCTGCGGGCAAACAAGATATTGATATTTATGTCAATAGCACCTGGAAAGGCCGCTATTCATTAGTATTTGGCGGCGTAAAAGACGATATCAAGATCAGCTATGAAGATAGCGCACTTCTTGGGATCAACATGAGTGGCTTGCCCCCTGTGCAACCAGGCGAGGACAGTCTACAAATCAGCCAATTGGTTCAAGGCGGTTCTTTTCTTTTAGATATCAGCACCCTGAGCCTGAAGCTGACTGTGCCCCAGTCTTATGTGAATCGCTCGGAGGCCGGTTATGTCGACCCGAAATTCTGGGATCATGGCGTGCCCGCATTTTTATTCGGCTACAATGCCATGCATTACAGCATACAATCGAAAAATGGCGGGGCATCTAACGACGAGTTGTACTCTGGCTTGGATTTCGGCATTAACTTTGCTGGCTGGCAATTCCGTGAAAATAGTTCGTTAAGAAAAAGCTCCTCGGATAACTTCAAGTATCAAAACAACACACGCTATCTTCAGAAAAATATTTCCTCTATTACGTCCAACTTCAAGCTCGGTGATTTCTACTCGGCAGGTGATCTCTTTGACTCGATCAGAGTTCGCGGTGTGTCGTTGACGTCCGACATTAATATGCTGCCCAACTCCAAACAAGGGTTCTCGCCCATTGTGCGTGGCGTTGCACAAACCAATGCCCTGGTAAAAGTCATGCAGAACGGCAACGTGGTTTATCAGGAAAGCGTACCTCCTGGCGCCTTTACCTTCGACAATATCCAGCCCTCCGGGTCCGCTGGCGACCTGACGGTGGTGGTCCACGAGGCCGATGGTCGCGAGCAGTCGTTCAACGTACCGTTTTCTGCCGTGCCTAATATGCTCAAGGAAGGGATCAGTAAGTACAGCTTGGTGGCCGGTAAAGTTAACCAGACCAATACCGACTATAGCCCTGGTTTTGTGCAGGGTACGTTGCAGTATGGGCTCAACAATCTGTTGACCGGATATGCAGGCACAACCCTCAGCAATGATTACCGCGCCTATCTTGTCGGCAGCGGCTTGAACCTGCCGATCGGTGCCGTCTCTGTTGACGTGACCCAATCGAATACTCAGTTAAAGAACCAAAGCAAAAGCGGGCAAAGTGTACGCGTTTCCTACAGTAAATTCCTGGATGTAACGGCCACCAACTTTACCTTGGCGGCGTATCGCTATTCTACCGAAGGCTACTACAGCTTCAGCGATGCCATTTATTCCCAAGAGGGCTACCGTGAACTCGAAAGACAAATCAACGACTATCGAAACACACTTGACGAAGATGATGCTCCGATCCTCGACTTGAATACCTGGGATGCCCTGCGAAGCGCACGCCCACGTAACACCTTTAATTTAAGTCTGAACCAGCGTTTGAAAGATAACTGGGGCACCGTGTTTTTTTCCGGAACACAACGCGACTACTGGACAAATAACACTAAAAGTCGTGAGTACCAATTTGGTTACACAAACGCTGTAGGGCAGGTTAATTACAATCTCTCTGCCAACCGCGTCAGAAACTCAAACCGTGATGAAGAGACGCGATTCTATCTCTCAATGACCATGCCCTTTGATATCGCCGGCAACAGGGCGTATCTCAACAGTGGTGCATCACTGGTGGACTCGCGCTATCAGCAAAGTAACGTTAGCGTGAGTGGCAATGCACTGGAATCAAACCGCCTGAGTTACACCGTAGCTGCCAGCAATCAAAACGGAGGGAATAACACCGCCAGCGTTAATACCTCCTACCGTACCAATGTTTCAACAGTGGGTGCCTCTTATGGTGAGTCGTCCGATTATCGGCAAACCGGCTTAGGTGCTCGAGGCAGTATCGTGATGATTCCTGGGCATATATTGGCCTCCAATGAAATCGGCAGCACCATGATGGTAGTTGAGGCTCCCAAAGCCAAAGGCCTTATGGTCAATGGAGACCAAAGTATTGTGACCAACAAAGATGGCTTGGCGTTGGTTCCATACGCGACACCTTACCGCTTGAATTCAGTTACGTTGTCCGACAGCGGTAACAGTTCCGGCGCAGAGATTATCGGAAATATTGCCAACACTGTGCCTTTTGCCGGCACGGTTAGTCATGTGAAGTTTGAGACAGACCAACGTCAGTCTTACACCGTTCAGGCGCGCAAGGCAGATGGTAGCCCTATGCCATTTGGTGCAGAGGTATTGGATAAATCAGGCGAGTCTGTCGGCTTTGTCGGTCAGGCCAGTGTCCTGTACATAAAATCCGAAGAAAAACCGGAGCACCTTGAGGTTCGACTGAGTAACGGTAGCTGCATTATCCGCCAGCCCGACTTGGCTACGGATACTTCTCAAAATGTCTGCCATTAATATGAGAAAATTAATTATCATGAACAGATTTATTATTGTGTTTTTGGTGTCTGGGTTGTTCAGCACGATCAGTTACGCAACCTGTTATAATGGACCTACCGAATATGGTTCAGTTATGGCAATCGACCTTTCAGACAAACTAAGCGAAAGAAGCCGTGTCTGGACACAAACAATTAACAGCGACTTGGGGGCATTTGGCTTCAATTGTTCGACAGATGCCAATTTTGATTACTTCTCTCCCCTGTCAGATACCTCCAAGGTAATATCTGTTGGACTGGAAGATGGAAAACACTGGGTACGAGTGGAGGTTGTAGGGCCGATACAAGGTAAACTGTTATCAAGTGGTGGACATACATCCTCAGAGTTGAACACGCCAATCACCATGCGTTTCTCCCTGATGAGCAACGGGCCTGACGATGCTAAAGTCAGCGGTAATACGGGGCAGTTTAGTAACTTAATAATTGTGAGAGATACGTCTGGAATGGGCTGGTTGGAGTGGGCAGCATCTCCAGCTGTTTTTGCTTACAATGTCGCCGTGTGGATTCTGAAGGGATTCACGGGCTGGCCTCTAAATGAACGAGATATGTACTCACAAAATCTCATCATCACTTATACACCTAAGATGGCTACCTGCAACTTCAACAACGCAGGGTTGATGGTGAATCTTCCTAAAATAGGTGTTGCGCAGCTGACAAAAATCCCTCAACCGGGTTATACGCCATTTACATTGAATTTCAGCTGTAACAACCTGCTGGCTAACGGCAGCACCGACCGCGCAATCGACATGTTTTTATCCAGCAATAACCTGCTTCCATCCGACAATAGCGTATTGATGGACAGCACGCCTGGCTCGGCGAAAGGCGTCGGTATAAAGGTAGCCAAACGCGACACTCCCAACGCACCGGTTGTCTTTTCCACCTCCACCTTAAACCGCGGAAGTGCCACCTCCATTTTCAGTGCCGCTGCAGGTGCTGTGGTTAATAGCAATTTCTCAGTTGGCATGGGCGCTTACTACTTCCCTTACAACCCCGCTGAACTTACCAGTGGCGAGATCAGGGCAACCGCCACGCTGAACATCGTTTATCAGTGATCATCAGCCCTGCTCGATGAGCGACTCATGCCCTACAACGCCAACGCCCCATTGATACAGTGGGGTCGTTGGCCATTCCCCAAGCTTTCCCCGCCATTCGCAAATACACCAGGCTCTCCTGACGCGCTAGCTAGTCAATACACGCCTCCAGACGCTGCGCCAATGCCTCCATGGCCTCGTGCAGAGCATCCACCGCCTGGGTCAGCCGCACCGCGTCATGGCCATTACATTCAGTTTGCAATTGCTCGCAGCACTGGATCAGGCGATGCGCCTTGATGATACGTGCTCCTCCCTTGACCCGATGGCCCAGGTCGGACAGCCCGCTCAAGTCGTGATCACTGTAGAGTTTGAGCAGCCGTAACAAATCCTCTTCGTTGCTACTGGCCAGATCCCGCAACAAGCTGTTAACCAGCGTTCGGTCACCATGAGCCAGTTGTTCGAGGCTCCTGAGGTCAATGTCGTCGGACAGTGGTATTGAGCCATCAGCGTCCCCTGTTTCATCGAACACCAACTCCACACCGGACAAGCGCGCAGTCAGGTCCTTCATACTGATGGGCTTGAATAGACAATCATCCATGCCCGCTTCCAGGCAGCGATCCTTTTCCTCCGGTTGCGCGTTGGCGGTGAACCCCAGGATCAAGCAACGCGCCGCGCCCGAATCAGCCTCCTCAGCGCGGATCGCCCTGGCCAGTTCGTAGCCTGTCATCACCGGCATGTTGCAGTCGGTAATCACCACATCGAAATGACCATTGCGCCAGGCACACAAGCCATGGGCACCGTCCGGCTCGTCATCGACCGTGTGCCCCAGGTAACTCAACTGCTGTGATAACAGCAAACGGTTGGCTGGATAATCATCAACCACCAGCACTTTCAATACCTTGCCAACTTCGGGTAACACGGGCTCCGGTCTGGTGGGCGGCAATGGAGCAAGAACCTCCAGTTCCAGCAACACCTCGGTCTGTGTGCCTTGCCCTAACACGCTGGCGAGGTTCAACTCACCCTGCATCATCGAACACAGTTTGCGGCTAATCGCCAGCCCCAAGCCTGAACCTCCCGCACTCGAATGGCTGGCCTGGTTGAATGGCACGAATAGCCGCTGCTGATCGTCCACGGAAATACCTATCCCGGTATCGCGCACCAACACCTGAACACCCATGCTTTGGTTGTTGGCCGAATGCGTGACCTTTACACAGACCTGCACCTGCCCGACACTCGTGAACTTGATGGCGTTACCGATCAGGTTGGACAGTACCTGCTTGAACCGTATCGGATCGATCAGAACGTCTTTGTTGGCTTTTTCATCGAATGACAACACAAGACTCAACTGTTTCTGCCGGGCTAACCCTTCGAATACCCGTACCACCGACACCACAAGTTCTTTGAGCGCCGCCCGTTGCGGTACCAGCGTCAAGCGCTCAGACTCGATGCGTACCACATCCAGGATGTCGCCAATCAGTTCCAGAAGTCCTCGCGCAGCGCCCGATGCCACGTCAATGGCAAAACGGTCGAGAATGCCTTGGTCAGCCTTTTTCATGGCCAGCTCCAGCATCCCCACCACAGCGTTCATCGGGGTACGTATTTCATGACTCATGGTTGCCAGGAAAGTGGTTTTCGCTCGATTGGCCTTATCCGCGTCCTTCTTGGCGTCTGTAAGCTGCTCGAGCAAGCGCTCGCGCTCACTGATATCAATCCACCCGGCAATAATGCCCTTGACCTCGTCCGAGTTGTCGCGAAACGGCAGTATCCAATGATAAGCCGTAATAACCTGGCCATTGGGAAACGACAGCTGGCAGTCAGCAATCAATTCCTGACCTCCTTCCATGACCTCTAGGTATTGCCGTTCGAACACGGCCCCGAGGCTTGAATCGATGATCCCGGTTTCGGATAACCGTGTGCCAATAATCTTCTCGCGAGTACTTCCAACCGCCTCCAGAAAACGTTGATTGCACAGTAGCATCCGTGTCTTGCGGTCTCGGACGTAGATAGGGTGAGGTAACCCATCGATCAGTACCCGCATGAACTCCATTTGTTCATTCAACGCCTGCTCGGCCACCTCACGTCTCTGAATCAGGCGCTGCAAGTAGATAATCCATCCGAACGCCGCCAGTAACAAAATCGCGGCGATAGCCGAACCTCGTATGATTTCCGATTGATTGGCCTGTGTGCGTTTATTGTCCACCACGACTTCATTACGCCAACGACTGGTAAGCTCATCCAACTCCTGCGGGGAGAGACTCATCATCACCTTGTCCAGAATTGAATACAGCTCTAACGACCCGCGATCAGTGGCAAGTGCTATTTGCGCGGGCTGCAAACCAACGGTTCGACTCACCCGAACACGGGATTGGTACCGAGTAGCAATCAGATAGCGGGCGTTGACCCAAGTAGTGACGGCGGCATCGGCTTTACCCTCCGCGACCATCGATAAGGCATCAGTAGCATCTGCTGTATCAACCAAAATTATCTGCGGATAATACCGACCAATATAACCCCGTACATCACCACCTTTTCTGATTGCCAGACGCTTCCCCGCCAGATCATCCAAACTGCCGACTTTCTCATCGCCAGTACGAACGCTCAGTACATAGGGTGTGGTCAAATAGGATCGGGTAAACCGCAGGTCGCTGTTAGCAGCGTTTGGATTGAACGCCGCAATGAAGTCAGCCTTGCCATTTTTGACCAACTCTACAAGGCCATCCAGCGAGTAGGCACGTGTCACCTCTAAGGTAAGACCTGTACGACGACGAAGCACGGCCAACAGATCAGCGCTGATACCGCGAAAACTTCCCTGCTGATCGAAAAAGGCCAACGGTGGACTGTTCTCCAGTACCGCTACCCTCAAGTGGGGGTGGTTCGCCAGCCAGCGTTGCTCATTCGGGCTGAGTTCAATCTTATCATGGTCACTTACAGTGATCGTTTCTACCCCCCAGCGCCGTTTGATTATTGTGCTTTCTTCTGCTGGGATGGTTATCAACGCCCGGTTGACAATACCCAACAACTGCTGATCTTCAACCCGCAGCGCAAAACCGATACTGGTCACGTCCAGGCTCGCGAAGTCCGTCAGATAAACATCGGACAGAAAGTTTCTATTGATCAGGTAGCTAGCAGTCGTCGCTCCACCGAGGTAAACATCAGCTTGGTCAAAAACTACAGCGCTGATGGCATCCAGATCTGTCGGATACAACTGCAGCTTTGCCAACGGGTAATGCGCCCTGACCAAGGAGACAGACGGGTCATATTCAGCCATTGCCAATTGTTGCCCAGCAAGGTCCTTCGGCAGGATCGCATTGCTGTCCCTGCGGCTGACTAACACAGGTTGGTCATCGAGATAGGACCTCGAAACCACCAGTTCAGGATCCGTTGCATCAACGGCGGAAGCGATCCCCAACAGGTCCACCTCGCCTCTTTTGAGCGCTTCTACCGCTTGTATACGGGCTTGATAGCGTTGAATCTGAATTTCGACATTCAACAAGCCGGCAATCAGCTCCAAGTAGTCGGCTGCAATCCCCTCGTAATCGTAAGTACTCGTACTCAACCCCAAAGGTGAGGCGTCGGTGGTGACAACCCCGACTCGCATTATTTTTTTTTCGCGCAACAAGCCCCTGTCAATTTCTGACAACTTCAGGGTCACACCTGTGAGCTGGGAACGTCCCAACAACTTCAGTGGTTCGAAATCGTCAGGAAAGTTCGCCGCTTGAACAAAGGGGTTGATACACAGTAAAACGATCAGAATCCCGAATGGCCACTTCATGTTTAGAGAAGATTGTTGCGCTTGGCAAAATCAGCGAGATAGACCACTGACTTGACGTTGAGCTTTTCAATCAGTCGGGTTTTATAAGTACTGATGGTCTTGTTGCTCAGTAGCATGGCGTCACCAATTTCCTTGTTACTGAAACCCCGAGCCAGTTGCTGCAAAATGGTCAGTTCACGGTTGGACAGGTTTCGAATCAAGTCATGCTCGCTGGCTTGGTAATCAACGGTGCGTACCGAACTGTTGGCGAGCACTGGAAAATAGCTGTAGCCATCCATAATCGCCTTGATCGCCCGGGTCAGCTCTGCAAGATTTCCGGTCTTGGAGACATAACCAGACGCTCCGGCGTTCATGCAACGCCAAGCGTAAAAAGACGCATCCAGGGAGGTCAGCACCAGGATTTTACAGGGCAAACCCGAGGCAACGATGCGGCTGATAACGTCTATGCCGTCGAGAAGCGGCATGGATATATCGAGTAAAATCAGGTCGGGGACATACTCACGCGCCAAGTGCAAAGCGTCTACACCATTACCCGCCTCCGCCACTATTTCAAACTGCTCTGCCCCAAGCAACGCCTTAACGGAAGCACGAATAAACGGATGGTCGTCAACGACTAATGCTTTGAACATGTGAACCTCTAGAAGAGAAAGCAGCGCACCTTAAGCCGGACACAATCGTTGCGATTTTGAGCCTCATCAAAATGTAGCGCATATCGCTCCAGGCGCAATTGTAGTATTTGTTTTTTACACGGCCGGAGCATGAAGTTTCAGCCACAAGGAAAAATCAGCGCCCGTCATGGGGAGTGCAAGATGAAAGCCCTGGCCAAAAGAGCAGCCCAGGCTGATGAGGGTGTGAAGCTCGTGTGCATTTTCAATGCCCACGACCACTAGGTCCATCCGTAATGCCTTGGCTAACGCTACACTGCTTGAAATGACCGCCCGGTTACCCAGGTCGTCAACATCTCGGACAAATACAGTGTCGAGCTTGAGTTGGTTGAAGGGCAGATGTGCCAACTGCCTCAACGAGGAAAAACCAATACCGAAGTCATCAATCGACAAACCACAGCCGGCTTGATGCAGATGCAGCAAATTTTCTACAGCAGACGGAGGCAAATCCAGCAGGCCGTTTTCGGTGACTTCGAACATGAGCGCTGAGCCGGGCATTTTATATTGATCCAAGCGCTGGACAATGTGCTCGACCAAGTCATCGCGTACCAACTGAGAGGCCGTCAGGTTGAATGCGAGCCCCAGATCAAGCCCTTGCTCCCGCTGACGGCTCATGAATTCGAGCCCTTGTTCCAAAAGCTGTTTGAACATATCATCGATTAAGTCATAAGCCACTACCGTCGCCAGTAGATTCGAGGGCATCAAAAGCCCTTTCTTGGGGTGCTCCCAGCGCACCAACACCTCGGCACCAAACAGTCGGCCATCATGCAGGTTGAACTTGGGTTGATACCAAGCCTGAAACTCTCCAGCAATCAACCCTTGCAGCACCTCAGCATGAGGAGTCAACTCGAGTTTTGCTGCCGGTTCTCTGAGTGAAGCACTGTGGTGTGTTTTGAAAGCAGACAATATTTTTTGCAAGGCTTGCGGTTGCAGAGGTTTGTCCAGTACACCCAGTAAACGGATAGAAGACAACGAACTCAATCTGGAAACCGAACGTAGCAACGCCAATGGCAACTCTCCATGCACGACCAAAGTTCGTACGTTGCCCAATTTGCTGCCGACACTAAGAAAATCAAGATTGTTGATTGATCCGTCACTCAGGTCAAAGAAAATGATATCGATTATTTCCTGGCGGCAAATATGATCGACTGCTTGTAAAGCGTTCCCTGCCGACAAAACGCACGCGACCTGCAGATTCAACAACCAGTTAACCAACACACTGCGCTGTAAAGCATGACTTTCTACAACGAGAACACACCCCTCAATCATCTATTTCAACCCGACCATTGCTGATGAGCGGAACTGTGCCGAACAACAACCTACGGCTGTAGAAGAATTGTCCTGCCGATCTGTAGGAAAATTCCTACAACTCAAAGGCGTATCCGAACACTATCGGACTCGTTGAGTGTCACGTCATCTCAAACAGTTCGTGATTCAACCGCGGCCATTCGACTAGGCAATTTTTCCAGTAATGCATCCACTACCACTCGTGTCCTCAATGGAAGATGAGACGTGTGCGGCCAAACCGCGTTAATCGCAAAGGTTGCGCTCGGGTGCTTAGGTAAAACTTCTTGTAACTCACCGCGCAAAAGATGATCTCGGACCAACCAGTACGGAAGCCATGCAATGCCTAGGTGAGCGAGCGTGGCATCTGTCACCGCCCGCATGTCGTCCATTAGCAAACGAGTTTTAGGCATGATTTCCTGAGCCTGAACATCAAGGCGTGACTGCCAATTGTGTATCCGATCGAAGCGCATATAGGACACCGCATCGTGCTGCCTAAGATCTTCAATGGTTTTCGGCTCCCCGTGTCGCTGCAGATAGGTTGGCGAAGCACAAAATGCCATATGATGCTCACCTAACTTGCGGGCCACGAGACTGCTACTATCCGGTAATGAGCCGATACGGATAGCCAGATCAAATCCATCCTCGGTCAAGTCCACCATCCTGTCGTTGAATGACATTTCCAGGGTCAGGCCAGAATACTCTTGCGCTAGTTCGATCAGGATGGGCGCTATGCACAGATGGCCAAACAGGACTGGCATTGAAACTCGTATCCGGCCGCTCACTTGCTCTTTACCGCTTTCCAGTAAAACTGCCCCTGCCCGGATCTCTTTAAGGCCTCGTAAACAATGCTTATAGAACAACAGCCCCTCATCGGTGAGGCTTTGACTGCGTGTTGTCCGGTGAAACAGCAGAACCCCTAGCCGGTGCTCCAGGCGGGCGATGCTCTTACTTATTGCCGAGCGAGTGACGTTTTCCTTTTCAGCAGCCTGGGCGAAATTACCCGCCTCTACGACTGCCACGAAGACGTCAATACCGTTCAGATTTATTCGCATGATTGTAGCCATTTAGAAATCAATGATGAGAAATTTTATCGCTACTGGGGATAAAAAGACGATGATAATCTTTGTGTATTGCATAAACCAATGAGTTCGGAGCTTACTTTCATGACCAAAATTCTCGCCCTCAAGTCCAGCATCATGGGCAGTAACTCTCAGACAAATGCCCTGATTGAAACCTTTCTGGCCGAGCGCAAAAAGCAGGGGCTCGCTGACCAAGTGGTGGTACATGATCTAGTCGCGCTTGATCTGCCGGTGCTAGACAATGAGATTTTTTTTGCCCTGCGGGGAGCGGAAAATTTGAGCGAACATGCTCAACGCGTGGTGGCTCTATCTGACGAACTAGTCTCTGAACTCAAGGCTAGTGATCTGCTGTTGATTGGGGCCCCGATGTACAACCTCAATGTGCCAACTCAGTTGAAAAATTGGTTCGACCTAATTGCCCGCGCCAAGGTTACTTTTAGATATGCCGAAACGTACCCGGAGGGGCTTGTTGACGGCGTGAGTGCCGTAGTCATTAGCTCCAGTGGTGGTGCGCATGTCGGCCAGGACACAGATGCGGTCACCCCTTATTTGCGCGCGGTACTCGGTTTGATAGGCATTACCGATGTGAAGTTTGTTTATGCCGAGGGAATGGATATGAGACCGGATGGGGTGGCGAAAGGACTAGCTAACGCTAGGGCGCAAATAGCTGAACTAATCGCCTGATTACCGAGTTCCGACTCATAGACAAGCATGCATTTCATGCTTGACCATGTGCAGCCGCCCCTTCGCTGTCTATGCCTGGTCGCCGTGAGAGCATCAGCATCAATGCGCTGACCGAGACCAGTGAGGAGATGGCGAAAAATGCGCAGGGATTCGAGTTTAGCTTCTCGCTGACGTCCTCACCGATGAGTTTGAGTGTATGCGTCTGGCCAAGTCATCTACCCAACCCCGCAATGCGCGGACATGGTGTGCACTTAAATTTAAGTGGGCACCAGTTCTAGCCTTTTAAGCGGGTATTTCATGCAGCCAGCACACCGTTCCTATTCCAAATCCTTCAAGGCTCAGATCATTCAAGAGTGCGACCAGCCCGGCGCTTCAATCGCCAGTATCGCCCTCGGCCATAGCCTCAACGCTAACCTCATCCACAAATGGATTCGGGGGCAAGCGCAGAAAAGCACGGCGCTACAAACTGCATTCATCCCATTGCCTATGCAAACGACGGCGCATCTGTCTTCATCGAATATCAGCGTTGAGATTCTGCACCCGCGCGGCACCGTCAAAGTGAACTGGCCAACCGAAAGTGCTGCTGCCTGCGCCGCTTTCCTTCGAGACCTGTTGCGATGATCCGCATCGACGCCATCTGGCTCGCCACTGAGCCCATGGACATGCGCGCCGGTACCGAGACCGCGCTGGCCCGGGTGGAACAGTCGTTGCACGACCTCAATCATTCGCTGGCCCAAAAAAATCCTGGTAGCGCAGACAAATCCGAGCATTAAATATTTTTCAGCTCATACGGTACTCATACCCCCCAATTACATCTGGCACATCTAGTGTGCCGTCTCACAAATAAAGCTCCTCATCCCTGTGAGACCATTGCCTCACGGGCTCGCTGTATCTTGTTCAAAATATCTTCCCCCTTGGCGTTCCAGACGTAGCGAGTCGGCTGCGCATTTCGCAGTGCCAGGAAGGTGGTGATCGAGCTTTCCAGTTCGCGAACCGAACTGAAACTTCCGTCACGCAGGTACACCGTGATGTCGCGAAAGAAGCGTTCAACCATGTTCATCCACGAGCTGGAAGTCGGGGTGAAATGCATGTGGAAGCGTTTATGTTTTTCCAGCCAAGCCTTCACTTTTGGATGCTTGTGCGTGGCGTAGTTGTCGACGATCAAATGCAGCTGAAGGTGCTTGGGCGTTTCGCGATTGATCTTCTTGAGAAACTCCAGCCATTCCTGATGCCGGTGTTGTCGCCCGATGGAACTGATCAAGCGTCCCTGAAGATAGTCCAGCGCTGTGAACAAGGTGACGGTGCCATGGCGGATATAATCGTGCGATTGCGTGCGGATATGACCGATCCCCAAAGGCAGTCCAGGCTGAGTGCGCTCCAAGGCCTGAACCTGGCTTTTTTCATCGCAACAGAGCACCAGTGCCTTATCCGGCGGATCCAGATACAGCCCAATAACGTCCCAGAATTTCTCTTCGAAGTTTGGATCGTTGGACAGTTTGAAGGTACGTGTCAGGTGCGGCTTTATATCGTTGGCGGCCCATATGCGCTGGACGCTGGCCGGAGAGATGCCGGCGACTCGCGCCATGCTTCGGCAGCTCCAGCGAGGTTGACCGATACGCGGTTGAGTGACTTGCTCAAGGGTTCGTTTCAATGCTTCGGCCGGCAAGGATGGCTTGCGACCGCGTCCGGGCAGATCCACCAGGCCTTGTAGACGCAGCTCTTGAAAACGCTTGCTGAAACAACGGAAAGACCGGTCAATTGGGCAATCTCGTTACGCGAACGACCTTGAGCCGCCAGCAAAATCACCCGCGCTCGACGACCGTCGCGCTGACTGATCGTGGCGGATCTTATGCGCCGACTCAGTTCAACTTGTTCGGCTTCACTGAGCACAATGTCCTGAAAATTCATGTGATCATTCCATGCACTGACTGACCACAGAAGCATAGCTCAGACTAGAAACTTATTTCGGAGACAGGACACTAGAAGCATGTCTATCTCCTTACGGCCCACATGCCAATAGCTTAGACCATAAATGATAACAATGTCATTCTCTTCTAATTTCTTTGCTGCCTCAATAGCTTTATCCCAAATCTGTCTGACTCTCCCGCTGGAGGCAATATCCTGACTAATGGGTAGTGCTTGTCCAAATCCTCATATTTCACCGCAAGCTCGTCTATGCCCCCTTCAGTAAAACTAGCTTCATAATTAACCGAGAATGCAGTGTTATCAATGGCTGATTTCCCGCAAAAAGTAATCGAGCCACGGGGCTTGTGGATCGTAATTTTCGAGTTTTGATCTTCATCAAGTAGGGGTGTTGAAAACGCGATACCCTTTGCTTGAAGAGTCCTCTCAAGAAAAGCGCCGCAATTAAAACTTATTATATAAACACTGCTTATATTGTCATCTTTTACGGCCTCAATAAGCCAATCAATTGGCTGGCATCATCACTGGAAAAGAAGTTTTCTGATAGCAAAATTGTATCATAATGCACAAACAGATACCTCAGTTAAGCTACAAGCTCTTTGTATGCACGTATACATATTCCATCTTCGAGTGAAGCTGGGTCGGCTAGGCAGCATGCATTTACGGCGGTAATAGCCTGCTCTATTACATCATATGAGTTTTGTGGCGAAGTTGTTTGTCGAGCGCCGAGTTCCCACAAACTTGGGCAATGTTCATAGCTAAGGAGTCCAGGTTTTCCCGTTGCGGGTCATGTCGCATCACATCCCGTCGAGAAAAGATTAGAAAGATCGACGCATTTGTGTATCTGATTCAACATTGAAATAGACAAGCCATTTCCAGCTACAAGCAATATTTTCATGTTATATCCATATTTTTCCGGCATTCCTGGGGCCGTAATAGGGTTGAAGTCATTAGAGATGCTTGAGGACCATGAGAGGTGCACCTTCTACTGTCCGAACTGACCAATAAACTTAATTTAGGTTACAGAATTTGTGGGTGCATTTTTTGAAGAAGAGACGATATCGAATTGCCATGCAAATTGTCTATACGCGTATTTCTCGGACAATCATTGAGCGCTATAATCTTGCGCGCCAAGCAAAGAACATTTCAACGTGCTTGGCTATTGCTGTTCGCCAGAAACCAACCTGGATCGTACGGCCGCAATTGGCCCAGAGTGTGTAAAAACGCTCATAGCCTCATCGGCTTGGGTCAGCCACTACCGACAATGTATCTGACGCCATCGCGCGCTGACCATCACGGCACTTGCCGAGTACGCAATGGCGCAGAACTGCCGGCCGTGTTGGGCAGTGATCTGGCGGGACTGGTGACGCTGTTTGGGATCAGCTTACCATCCTCCGAAAGAATTTCGTCTATATCCGCGAGGATCGCCTTGATGTTTGGATCTTCGGCCGGTCCCCGATGAACACAAGTGAAGTGGATGCTCGGCAAAGAAGGCCAGCAGCTTCGCGGAAAGGTACTTCTTGCGCTTCACGAACTCATCGTAGTCTGCACGCGTCAGTACGATGCTCTCGGGATGGGATGCGCAGCCATGGATCTTGAAGATCTCACCAATGCTCGAATGGTCGGCATAAAGAATCTTCTGTCCAACGATCGTCTCGTACTCGGGGAAACATTCTTCGAGCAACTGATCGTAGTTGGTGGTAATCACCGAGTGTGGCCGCTCGATCTCTTCATCCAGCTTATGCTCACCCGACGCAAGCAACTCTTTGAAGATCTCAGCAACTGTGTGCTTGATGTAAATCTGGGGCGAGCTAGCTTCGTCGTAGAGCTCTATGGGGAACTGATCTTGGCCGGCTCCCCAAGCCCAGTCATTGTATTTTTCGGAGAACTGGGTGCCATATCAACGAAGTCTGGGTAGCGCTGCTTGTAGTAGGCGAACTGACGGATCTCCGGGCATCGCGCGGCGAGGTCCTTGAGCAGCTCCTCCCAGTTCGGGCGTTGAGATAGCGCTTGGTGAAACCGGAGCCCATGAACAGGATGGGCTGACACGCCATATCACCGATACAGGTTTTGATGTCTTCCGTTACGTCCTCAATGTACTTTGCGTAATCCATATTCATCGCTGCTCTCCCCCCTCGATAGTAATGGTCCAGCTTCGTATCTCATTTCTACTGATGGTTTTCAATGGTTCGGCACGCGCTGGACGAGCAAATATCCCCCGGCCCACGCTCCGGTTGCGCCGCAAGCGGGCAACTTTTTTGACATGAATACATGCCATTAAACACATCCGAGAAATTTCTTGGGTGATAAGGAGATGGCGCTTATGGTCTGAGTGTCCGGGTACTTTTATCCTTGTTGGGCACCAGTGATGGTGTCGCTCATTAGTTTGATGAACTCTAATCTTCAAGGAAAAAATCGTGGCATTTAAAATGTTCAAATGCTTGTTGGCATCGTCGGTAATCTGCGCATTCACCAATAGTGCAATAGCGGCCGACGGTACCATCAACTTCAGCGGTGAAATCATCGCTGCCTCCTGCGTGGCATCCGCCGGTGCCGGTACCACTGTCGGTGGCGCTGCCGGCCAGCAGATCATCGATGTCGCGCTCGGTAAGGTCAGCCTGGACTCTCTGGATAGCGGTAGCGAAGCCGGTATTGTCGGTGGCACCGCAATCAACCTGAACCTGGATTGTGGCAATACCGCTGCGGGCCTGTCCACCGTCAGCGTCAACTTCGACCCGATGTCCGGTTCCGGCGTTGACACTCACAACAACAAGCTGCTTAAGACCGTTGGCGGCGCCACCGGTGTGGGCATCGGTATCTACAACGCTGACAACACCCTGCTGAACCTGGCCGGCAACGAAAGCTTCGACGCTCCGCTGATCAAGTCCGGCGAAGACGCAAGCGCCAAGTACACCGCGAATCTGAACTTGCGTGCGGCCTATGTCGCCAACGGTGAGAAGCTGGACGTTGGTACCGCCAACGGTACCCTGCCGTTCACCCTGTCGTACAAGTAAACGTCCGTCCAGTGGGGGCGCAATGCCCCCACTAACAGCGAGGTGCCCATGAAATCTATTTTTGCTATGCGTTATTGCCTGGCTCTGGCCCTGTGCGTGTTTTCCAGTGTCTGCTCGGCGGGTATCCAGCTAGGCGGCACCCGTGTCGTCTATCCGGCGGCGGACCGTGAAGCCTCGATCCTGGTGCGCAACCAGGGTTCGGCGGACATCATGATTCAGTCCTGGATGGAGCCCGATACCCGTGACAAGGAGGCGGATGTACCGTTTGCCATCACCCCGTCGCTGGCGCGTATGGGCGGCAACAAGCAGCAGATGCTGCGCATCTTCTATCACGGCAAGGGCCTGGCTGAAGATCGTGAGTCGGTGTTCTGGCTCAACATCCAGGAAATCCCCCAACAGGCCAAGGAAGACAACACCCTGCAGGTGGCTTTCCGGCAGCGGATCAAGGTGTTCTATCGCCCGGCGGGTATCACTGGGACCCCGACCGAAGCGTCCGCGCAGTTGCAATGGCGCCTGGTAACTCGTGACGGCGCCAGCCAGTTGGAAGTGCAGAATTCTTCCGCTCTGAATATTTCCCTGGGCACTCTAAAGTTGAACAGTGGACAACGGGACTATGCAGTGGAAGAACAAATGCTGGCTCCCAAAAGTACCACTTACATGAAGATAAAAAAGTTGAACGGTTTACCACTTGGTACTGCCAAGCTCTATTGGGAAGCCATTAATGATTATGGTGGCCTTATCAAACATGAGACGTCTGTTAGTAAGTAGCGTAAGTCAGATATATTTATAAAGCCTTCGCTTCTCGCTGTTCCCCCTCTATTCGAATAACGCACTCTCCAACGGAGCGTGGTTTGCTGCTGGATGGACCCATGTCGAATGTAAGAAAAAATCGGGACTTGAAGTTCAGTCCTCAAGCAGGTTTTTCCTGGCTGGCGGCGGCGGGTTTGTTAAGTTCGCCCAGCGTCCTGGCCGCCCAGTTCAATCCTTACTTTCTCAAGGATAAAGGAGCGGCTGTGGACCTGCGTTTTTTTGAACGGGGCAGCGGTGTCTTGCCGGGTACCTACAACGTCGACTTGTATCTGAACCAGTCCCTCAGCCGCCGCCAGGAAATCACTTTCGAAGCCGACACCGAGAGTGGCGAGGTGCGCCCCCTGCTGTCTATCGGATTGCTTCGTGAAATTGGCGTGGATATTCAGCGTCTGGAGCAGGACGGCTTGTTGACGGCCGGCAGCGATGACGCCGAGAACTACGACATCAACCGTATCGAAAGCGCTTCGGTTGATCTCGAGGTGGCGAATCTGGCCTTGCTGCTGAGCATTCCCCATACCTACATTCAGCGTAACTCCCGTGGCTACGTCGACCCGTCCTTGTGGGACGAAGGCATCACCGCAGGCTTTAGCGACTACCAGGCCAACTTCAGCCGCAACAGCAGCAATGGCTTCAAAAGCGATTACGCCTACCTGGGCCTGCGCAACGGCTTCAACATCGGCCCGTGGCGCCTGCGCAACGAGTCGTCGCTGACCCAAGGCACTGACATGGCCCGGGAATTTTCCAGTAACCGCAGCTATGTGGAGCGCGACGTCTCCAGCCTTAAGAGCCGGTTTTCCGCCGGAGAGCTGTACACCAATGGTGAAATCTTCGACAGCACGCGGATTCGCGGGGTGCTGCTGGGCACGGATATCGGCATGTTGCCGGACAACGAGACCGGCTATGCGCCGGTGGTCCGTGGCATCGCCGAAACCCACGCCACGGTGGAGGTGCGGCAGAACGGCTACGTGATTTATTCCACCGCCGTGTCCCCGGGGGCCTTCGAGATCCGCGACATCTACCCGGGCGGTTCCAACGGCGACTTGGAGATCAAGATCATCGAAGCCGATGGCCGCGAGCGCAGCTATTCCCAGGCCTATTCCTACCTGCCGGTGATGACCCGGCGCGGCAACCTGCAATATAGTGTGGCGGCGGGGCAATATGATGCCAAAAGCAGCGCCTCACCGAGCCTGGTGCAAGCCACTGGGGTCTATGGCGCCACCGACAACCTCACCACCTATGGTGGTTTTTTGCGTTCCGAGGGCTATGACGCGTTGAACCTGGGCCTGGGGCTCAATACCTCCGTGGGCGGTATGTCGGTGGACGTGACCAACAGCCGCTCGCAGCCCGATCAGGGTGAGAGGAAGCAAGGGCAGAGTGTGCGCTTTCTGTACTCCAAGACCCTGAACCAGACCGACACCACCTTCACCATGGTCGGCTACCGTTATTCCACCGAGGGCTATCGGACCTTGAGCCAACACGTGGATGAGCAGGAGTACGTGACCGGACGCAGTGGGGGCTACAGCCTCGGCCGGCAGAAGAGCCGCATCGACCTGAACGTCAATCAGTCGCTCCGGGGGCGTGGTTCGCTGTTCTTCAGCGCCGGTGAAACCAGTTACTGGAACCGCTTCGGCCGTACTAAGCGCCTGCAGATGGGCTACAGCGGCAACGTTAAGGATGTGAGCTACAGCCTGTCGGTTTTGCGCACCCAGAGTTCCAGTAATTCCCAAGGCTCGGACAACCAGGTCTCGCTGTCCTTCAGCGTGCCTTTTGGCGGTCCGGGGCGCTCCCATCGCTTCTACAGCGACATGACCTCGGCAGGCAATGGCCAGCGCAGCCTGCAGTCGGGTGTCAGCGGCTATCTCAATGAGGCGGCAACCCTGTCCTACTCGGCCCAGGCCGGAGTGACTCAGGCCGACCGCTCTGCCGGTATCGGCCTAGGCTGGGACGCGCCTTCGGCACGGGTCGCGGGCAACTATTCGCGTACGGGTGACAACCGTCATATGGACCTCACTGCCTCGGGCTCGGTGGTGGCCCACGCAGGCGGCGTGACCTTTGGCCAGCCGGTGGGGGAAACCTTCGCCTTGATCGAAGTGCCGGGAGTCAAGGGCGCGGGCCTGCAGGGCTCTAACGCTCGTTCCGATAGCGCCGGGTACATCGTCAGCAGCTATGCGCAGCCCTACCGCTACAACTGGGCGAACCTGGATACCCAGACCCTGGGCAGCGACGTGGAGCTCAGCGAGAGCTCGAAGATGCTGGTGCCGCGCCGTGGCGCCATCGTTAAGGCGCGCTTCGAGGCTGAGTCCGGGCGGCGGGTGCAGTTCGAGCTGAGCCATGCGTCGGTCACGCCGATTCCCTTTGGCGCGCAAGTGCTCGATGAGCAGGGCAGGCAACTGGCGGTGGTGGACAACCTGAGCCGTGCGCTGGTGTTTGGGATCAAGGAGTTGGGGCAACTCCGTGTGATTTGGGCCGAAGGCGGTTGCACCTTCCCTTACCGATTGCCCGAAGTGGACAAAAGTGCAGTTTATGACCGAGTGGCTGTGGTCTGCACAGTTCAACCTGTTGAGAAATAAGCCATGAAACAGATAACGTTGCTATTAGTGTCAGTACTCAGTTTGTTCGGCGTTTGTAGCGCGTGGGCGAATAACCCCGACAAATGTTATTGGAGGATGGACGGCAGCGCCCAGCACCACGACTTAAGCGCAAAGATACCGTCCAATATAAAACTCAAATTTGTGGGTGTTGGCCAGATCATGGCCCGTGCAGATTTTGCCGTGGTGGCGCCAGGAGTCGTGTGGAGTGGGGCTAAATGCCCGTACCAAATGGTTCCCGAAGTGAAGATCGCCTACGAAATGGCCCATGATAGCGCAGCACAACTGGAGGATGGTTACACGGACGTTTACAAAACTGGGCTCAAAGGTGTCGGTATAAGGTTCAAAACGAGCACGTACGGGGTGGTCCCCAGCATGAGTGTCTCTCGTAACGGGAACTCAGTGTCGGTCCTAGTCACAGCACAGTTCGCTTATGAGCTCGTCAGGACCTCTAAGTTATTGGACATCGGCCCGCTTAAATTAGATTACAAGATCGCTTTTCGACTCAATGACTGGCACGCGGCAACGATCCACGGAAGCGGCGACATCCCGGTCGAGACCGATAGCTATTTCAGCGGGTGTGCCGGGGTAAGAAAAGACATCAAGGTACTGATGAGCAAAACCTGGACTGGTGAACTTCAGTCCAATAGTGCGCGCACTGAAGGGTTTGATCTGAATGTGCGCTGCACAGGTCTGCCGGCCGGCACCAAGCTGCCGGTCAAGGTCTACTTCGAAGGAGATTCGCCTTCGGATGGGCGCTTGAACCTGACTTCCGGCGGAGCCACAGGAGTGGAAATCTCCCTGCAAAATGCGATGGGTGCAGAGCTGCCTTTCTCACAGAGCCGAGCCATGAGTATGGAGTGGATGAGAAGCGACGCGGAAGGGGAGATTTACAACCTGCCGGCCAAGGCCCGCTATATCCAGAAACCTGGTACCCCGGTCACCGTAGGCAGGGCGGACGCGGTGCTCAACTACATCATTGAATACAACTAGCGCCAGCCCTTCCTGGTCTGGTTGTTCGATGGCCCCAAATGCTTAGTTATGACCGGGTGGTCGTGATCTGCGCGTACTAAGAAAATAAACCATGAAAAAGATAATTCTATTGTTGGCAGCCGTACTTAGTTTGTCGGGATTTTGTAGTGCTCGGGCGGCAAACCCCGACAAGTGCTATTGGAAGCACACCGGTTTAGAAAGCCATCATTTTTTGACCGCGCGCCTGCCGTCCAAAGTTGATCTCAAAATGGTTGAAGTCGGTCAGGTCATGGGCACCACGGGCAAAACGTATATAGATGGTATAGCCGAAATGCCGGTTTACAAGGGAGTTTTATGTCCCCAGACGTTGCCGAACTTAAGATAAGGTATGCCATAGCACCAGATAGCGTGATGCAGGAGGAGAAAGGCTTTTTTAGCGTTTACACAACCGGAGTTCAGGGCATCGGCGTCAGCATCTACAATTCGTCGCAGTTCGGTAGAATCCCTTTTATCTACGATAAAAAAATGAAAGTTCATGGCCCGTTGTGCCCATAGGTAATTTAGAATATCGATTCGTCAGAACTGGCACGATCGTAGGCAATGGCCCTATAAATCTGAATTTTAAAGGTAAGCGTCCGCCCAACACACCTTGCGTGATTAAACGGGCGCCCACCTGTGCGGTAGCAGCTCGGCAATCTCACTCGCACGCTGCGTCGGCAGGCGTGTGAGAACATCCTTCAAGTAAGCATACGGATCATGCCCGTTGAGCCGCGCGACTGGATCAAACTCATGATCGCCGCCGCCCGTTTACCTCTACGTAACGAGCCCGCGAACAGCCAGTTCGAGCGCCCAAGAGCCCACGGCCGGATTTGATTCTCGCACCAGTTGTTATCGATGGGCACAGCACCGTCATCGAGATAGCGCGTCAGCGCTATCCAGCGTTTGAGGCTGTAATCCAACGCCTTGGCGATGGCCGATCCCTCAGGCACCAGCTGCCTCTGGGCGATCATCCAGGTATGAAGTGCGTCGATGATCGGCGCTGCTTTTTCCTGCCGTATTCGCTGCCGGACACCCGGCTCCAGCTCGCGTGTCTCTCGTTCAACTTCTTACAAGGCCGCGATGTAGTGCAGCGCTTTTTCGGCGATCTGGCTCTTGTTGGTCGCGTGCAAGTCGAAGAACTTGCGGCGTGCATGGGCCATGCAGCCGATCTCCGTGACGCCCAGTTCAAAGCCTGCCTTGTAGCCAGCGAAGTCATCGCAGACCAGCTTCCCGTTCCAGTGGCCGAGGAAGTTTCGAGCATGTTCGCCAGCACGGCTCGGGCTGAAGTCGTAAACGACCGCCGCCAGATCGGAGAACTGACTGGTGGCATAGGCCCAGACGTAAGCGCGATGAGTTTTCTTCGCGCCAGGCGTCAACATTTGTACCGGCGTTTCGTCAGCGTGGACGAAGCCGTGCGTCAGCACGGCTTCGCGCAGCGCATCAACCAGCGGCTGTAATTGCACGCCGCAGTTGCCCACCCACTGCGCCAAGGTCGAGCGAGCAATAGGCAGTCCAGCGCGGCCGAAGATTTTCTCCTGCCGATACAGCGGCAGATGGTCGACAAACTTGGCCACCATGACGTGGGCCAGCAGGCCCGCTGTCGGTATGCCTTTGTCGATGACGTGCGCCGGTACCGGCGCCTGGATTAGCGTTTCGCACTGTTCGCAGGCCCACTTTCCACGGATGTGGCGCTCGACGGTAAACACGCCGGGCGTGTAGTCGAGCTTTTCGCTGGCATCTTCGCCGATGCGCTTGAGGGCGCAGCCGCACTGGCAGTGGCTGTTGTCCGGTTCGTGATGGATCAGCGTGCGAGGAAACTGCGGTGGCAGCGGTGCGCGCTTGGGTTGCTGGCGTACTTTGGCTTCGACAGGTGCCGGTTGCAGCGCCTCAAGTTCGGCTTCGATAGCGGCGATATCCGTATCGATCAAGTCGTCGAGCAGGCTGGCTTGATTCGGGCTCAACTGCTCGCTGCGCTTGGCAAACTTGAAGCGTTTGAGCAGCGCGATCTCGTGGGCCAGTTTCTCGTTGACCGACTTGTGATGAGTGATTTGCTTGTCCATCGTTTCGACGCGCTGGATCAACTGCGCCGCCAAGGCACGCAGTTCTTCAGGGTTTAATTGATCGAGATTCGGATGCGAAGTCATGCCGCCGATTTTGCCAGAGAGGGCTAGTGGCGGCGATAGACTGATGGGCCAATTGTGCTGGCAAGCGCGCCATGGCAGACGAGTTAGAGCACCGTGATGGCGCCTCCGGAACCGACGCGTTGCCAAGGTAAACCGAGCACCAAGGCTTGAAGTTGCTCTGCATCCAACTCGACTTCAGAGCCGTGTCGCACGCCTGGCCAAAAGAAGCGCCCTTGATTCAAGCGCCGGGCTGCAAGCCAAATCCCCACGCCGTCATGCACCAACACTTTCATACGATTGGCACGGCGGTTGGCGAACAGATAAGCACAGTGCGGCTTCGCCGCACCGAACACCGCGACAACTCGTGCCAGCGCGGTTTCAGTGCCGGCGCGCATGTCCATGGGCTCGATGGCGAGCCAGATGGTGTCGATGCGAATCATCGCAGCAGGTCTCGCAGGAAAGCGGAACATGCCGCTGCATTTTCTGCCGGCCAACTCACCACGACTACGCCTTTTGAATGAGGCACTTCGATTCGAATCGTGGCCGGAAGAACTTGAGGGGCCGCTGTCGAAGACAATGCCTTGACCGGAATAAAGGCAGTTTGCAGTGCCAGGTTTTTCTGCGCATGCACCCGAATCCATTTATGGACAAGGTTTGCATTGAGGTTGTGGGTCAAGGCGACATTGGCAATCGAGGTGTCAGCCTGCGCGCACTCGGCGATGACCTGGGCCTTAAAGGACTTGGAATAGGAACGGCGTTCTTGTGGCATGGGCGTCCGCTTAAAAAGGCTAAAAATGGTGTCCACTTAAATTTAGGTGGACACCATCGCCTTAAGCGATGGCATCAGGAAGGTGTGTTGCCCGGACGGTTACAGACCAATTACGTCTTGTCTAGAATATTGCAGAACTCCATAGGGCAGTTTTTGTTTGTGTCCGACGAAAACGGTAAATAAACCAGGTAATTTGGCTCGACTTACATGATCTCTCCCTCCGTCAATTGTCAGGTTGCAGCTATCGCCCTTTGGATTGAATCTTCAGGCTTTATTGCACGGTAATGATTTCGTCCGGTAGTTTCTTTTATTGTTATATTTGCTGGTCACTCGTTCCCGCAGGCGTTTGCAGAGGTTATTACTACTTGGAGTAGTTTGTCTGATCTACCTGAGCGAAGCTCTGCTGGTGAGTACTTCACTTCCAGTTTCTGAAAAGTACATGCGCCAATAGCTTTCGACGCTCCGCTTTGTACGCAGCCAGAAAGGAACTCCCCCCCCTGGCTTTCGAGTTTTCATCGGAACAACCCACCTGTAGCAGCAATGAGACGATCGCGCTACATCTCAGGGGGTAGGCAGGCTCCGAGAATTAGCGCAGCACCATGGCGCCGCCGAAGAATACACCCACACACAAGCCAAGTACTTGTGGGCCAACCGCCCAAAACACCTTGATCCAAATTAGGCTCAGGATGCCACCGTTGGTGAACACTGCATCTGGATGAGCGAATTTACGGATGGCATCGCCAGCCAGGGCTCCCAGCCAGCCCAGAAACGCACCGACCAGAACGGCCACGCATTTAGCAAACCAGCCTGCGCCCAATGCCATGTGCGACGTGTTGAAGGTCACGCTCACTATTGCCAACACCGCCGCTGCCACACCCCAGCCAATCATGGCTGGACTGATGCCGCTTGTGTTGTCGCCTTCTTTGTTGACGCCGCTCTGTGGGTTCTTGCCTTGTTGAGACATGTGATTCTCCTTTTGTGATGATTGGTCGAGTCAGTTACCAAGCAGCCTGGCAGCTATTGTTTTTGTCGTTCAGTGTCGGCAGTACCGCTTTGAGGTTCTTGGTGGGTAGGTTGAAGATCTTGCCTTGAGCGCTGAACTGCAATCGATTGGCTTTGCGCAAGGCACCCCAGAACTCATGGGTGAAGATGCTGCTGCATGCACGGCAGTCGGTGTAGAACGGGTTTCGGAAGGTTTTGCCATCCACGATGAGGTCAAAACCTTGTCCGTTTTCTGAGCTATAGCCTTGGCCGTTCACTGTGGCGCTGGCCGAGATATAGCGGTCGTCATCATTCGGGCACGCAATCACCAATTCGTTGCCATTGCCGTCGTCAACGGCATATTCGTTGGTGCCCATCGCCCAGCCCGCAGTCCAGGTATTGGTTCCGGCAGAGGCGGTATTCGCGGCCAGGCAGCTAAACGCCACCATTAGTAGGGTTTTCGTATTCATGGATGTTCCTTATCGAGTGGTGTTGATTTGTGATCTTAAGATGAATAACAACCTTTAAGGTTGATTTTCAACTTTTGATGTTCTTCATGTCAATGAGGTGATGCCCAACCATCTAGGTTGAGATGGGAGAGCAACATGGCTGAAATTGATCAGAAGCAATTGGCGGGCACCGTAGGGCGTGCCATATCGAAACAGCGGGTGCTTAGCGGACTAACCCAGGAGGCGGTTGCGGAGCGCTTGGGCGTGGGGAACGAGGCGGTTTCTCGTATCGAGCGAGGGATTGTGATGCCGAATATCACTCGGCTTTTGGAGTTCGCCGACATCTTTGGCTGCGAGGCGGCTGAGCTGCTGAGTGAGGTGAGCCCACTCGTTGATGACCAGGCCAGTCGGATCAACCATTTATTGGTGTCGTTGGATCAGTCCGATAGAGAGTTGGTGGTCGAATTGGTCGAGCGTTTAGTCAACCGACTGAAAACGTGATCATGGGGCGATTGCATCGAAGCGGGCGCCACAACGCAGACACAAACAGGTAAATTCGCCGAACTGATATTTCTGCATATCCTGAATAAACGTGTCACTGTCGCGCAGCGCGGAGGCGGTGTTCGCCACAGCAGCAGTCATGGTTTGCAGAAAACACGCCATCGGCGCCACTGGGTGTGGGTTCTTGGTGGAGGGTTGGAGGGCGCGCCATTCACGGGCGAAGCCATTTTAGCACCGTAAAGAGCTGAACGATCGCCTTGGCATTGTCCTGGCTAAGGACGGCTGAAGACTCACAAATCAAACAGTTTGGGTTCATACTGGATCTCTAATCTGGAGAGTGAATGCAGTGTTGAGCACGCCGCCGTGGGCATCAAACGGTCGCGGGGTTATGCCTGCGAAGTTGTCTCAGGACGATGACCAGCAGAGCGCAAGCCAGCACAACGGCGAACAGCAGGGGTGGAAAGCGCAACATCAGGCAGAGGGTCGTTACCACGACGCTGCTACCAGCGAGCAGGCAAATGAACATGAACAGCGTGAGAAAAAATCGAAGTACTGACATGGACGTTTTTCCTGTAATAGGACGTTTAAAGTGTGAGTGACGGAAGGGAGGTGTTTGCTGGATTGGATCTCTAGAGATAGCTGTGTTCCGGGTTGCCAGCAGTATCGCTCGCGTTGAGTTTGTGCAGGTTTATGAGCGTTGCTCTTTGGCTTACGCCACGAGTTGCAGCGCAGCATTCAGCGCTTTCTGTTTGATCACCGCCCCTTGGCCAAACCAGGCGGAATCCATTCGGTACTCCGAGCTTCGGGCTCGTCGCTCGTGATCCACGTACTCCGTTACCGCGTTCAGCAAACCCCAGGCGGTATCGCGCGCGGACCGTAGATCAGCACCTCGACCTTTTCCTTCGTACAGGCTTTGCACCTTCTCCATTGCCCGTTTGTTGGGTAGCACTTCGGGAATGGGGTCGTGGAGGCTGGTGTCACACAGCACGTCCATAAAGAAGCCTAGGGCCTCTTTCGACTGAACTCTGCGTTCGGCGAGGATACGCATCCGATACATGAACTCGTCCCATTGCGAGACGGCGATGCCCAGTTGCTTTTTGACCGTTCGAGGATCAAAGCGCGTGCTGTGCGGCACCTTGATGGCGTGAGTGGCACCGTTGAGCGAAATGCTCAAGGTGTTGTTGCAGACTACGCGAACAGTGGTAGGGGTGGCTGTGGTCGCCAGTGTGCCGTCGCAGGAGGTTGCCAGCAGCAGATAGCCATTGACCTGATCATTACCCTTCAGCGTTGCAGCCTGACCAGTTCTGGCAAGAGCCCAGAACTTGCGTCCACCTTTGAGCACGCCAGCGGTTTCCAGCTCGTACCCTGAGAAATCCGTCAGGTCTCGGTAGAACTCCAGCACTTCACGGGGTTGCACAACCTGATAGCGATTGGAGACCACTGACAACGGTGCTTTGGTGTCTGATCGATACAGCACTTTTTGCTCCGGGAATGTGTGAATGCTGCCCAAGTGACCGGCGGCCTCGGCTTTGAAATGAACCGGGCTGTCCTGGATCTGCCAATTCATGCCCGCTTCTTGCTGCCAGACTTCCAGCGGTTGTTTTTCGGTAAGGCGACTGCCCAAGCCGTGCCAAGGGGTAGCACCAACGTAAGCCATTTGTTCAATGAGGTGAGCCATGGGAAAGATTCCTTTGGATGCAGGTCGGCATAAGCACTGCGCAGAGCGCAGCACGATCCGGGATTAATGTGTGGGGAGAGGGGTAATGCCAGTCAGTTAAGCTGACTGGCATTTTTATTTTTGACCGGATACTTCGGTGATTTCAGCCGGATGGCCCGAGGATAAACACGCTCCTCGCGCGGATGCGGCAGCACGTAGTGCGGCGCTAAAGCGTGAAGCTCGGCCAAGTACTTGGGGATGTTCCCGGAGCGGTCGGCGGAGACGCTGTTAATAAATCCGAGAATCGCCCAGGTGCACGCCGTGAAGCTCAATTCGCACGGGTAGATGCCAGGACAATGGCGGCTCATTTCCACCATCTGATAACGCAACAAGTTGTAGCCCAACAACACGCCCCACAACTCCTGCTCGATCATCTCTGGCGTCTTGCTGCGCAACGTATAGCTGCTGTTAAGCAGGGTCTGTTTCATTTCCCGAAAGCCTAATTCGATCTCCCAGCGCTGACTGTACAGATCTACGATTTCGTCTGGCGGAAAGCGCAGCGGATCGGCCATCGACGTCAGGATCTGACACACCTTACCCTTGATGGTTTTGCTCAGAAGTCGTGCCGTCAGGCTCTCCGGCAGCCACGGCCATTGCTTGCGGGCCTGCGGCGAAGTGCTCAGCAAAACAATTGCATCCTGACGCCCCAAACGTTGGATCACCTCATACTGCGAGCCTTTTTTCAGCGGCATTAGCCAATGGCGTTCAACGCCTGCTTGCTGCCACTGATGCAGTAAACCTAACGAATAGAAACCCCGATCGAACAAGGTCAACGAGTGATCGGGGGTGGTTTCGATCAGTTGCTCCGCCAGTTTCATTTCGTTGCTGCGATAGCCGTCAAATGCACTGCCAATCAGCAAATGGCTGGTCAACTCCATTTGGCAGACCATGCGCACCTGAGGAAATCCAGTGTCGCCATGCTGGTTGCTGGCCGAGTCATAGCGGGCTCTGTTTTCCGGTGTATCGGGTGTTCGCCAGACGACGCCGTCGACGCCTAGCAAGCGCAAACCGGCCCACGTCGGATGGCCAGCCGCTTCATGCCAACTTTTCTGAGTCAGATCGAAGACCTGTCGTACAGCTTCGCTGCCCAATCTCTGACGGGCTTGGACTACGGCGCTGGGGGCGACCAACGGGCGTTGGCCCGGCAGCATGATGTTCATGCGACTGACCACGTCCCACGCCGACATGCGCCGGAAAAACGCCATGGAGATCACACACCAGAGCATCATTTCCAAGGGTAAGCGACGCTTGCGCAGGGTTGCTACGCCGGCCTGTTCAAGCGCCTGTTCGACCAAAGAAGGATCAAGTAAAGCGTCCAGTCCCTCGATTGAGTTGGGGGTGGAGGCGATGTTATGGGTCAGTTCCAGTGCCCGAGCGAGACGCATAAAAAAATCCGATGCCAGTACAGGCATCGGATTTTGATTTCTTGCGGCCAAAGGTCAAGCGAGAAGGCTTAACTGATCGGCATTAGGGGAGAGGGGGCTATTTAAGTGGGCAGGTTGAAGCGATGCCCGCAGACCAAGCAGTGGTTATTTGCCAATACATGGCGATCCAGTTTTTCGCCGAGCTGGGCGCCAATGGCACAACCACCGACACCGCCAGCCAGTCCGCCAAGGATGGCGCCAGAGACTGTACCGATGGTGATGCCAAACGGTCCGGCAAGAGTACCGACAGTTGCACCTATTTGGCTACCGGCGAGTGCGGTACTTGCTCCTCGTGCAGCACCGCCTACGGCACCAACACTGGCCGCGATCGTCATGGCTGTTCTGAGGAAAGCAATCTCTTTGGAGTTACAGCGAGGGCACTGAAATGACATGGTTTTGGATTCCACGGTGGATGTCAGTGTCGTGATATAGGCTTAAAAACCGTTCTAATTTTCGGGGAGGAGCAGGTGTGCACCTTGTGGCGGTGCCAAAAACCGGCAATTTTCTGTAAATGCTATACGGAGTTAGTTCCTGCTGAAAACGACTCCAGTGCTCGATGTGCAGAGTTAGTTCTTTGCTCGCCTTTGCGGCGCTTTTTGACTGCATTTTCGGCTGGCGTGATTCGCAGGGAAAAAACTACCCGGATGCGTTATGGCATACGCACCGGCCCACATTAAGTCATCCACCTGAAAGATCAGAGCAGCCCCCATAAAGCTGAGCAGTGCCTGGATGCACGAGAAGCTGCTGAGTGTCCGGGGCAGCTCAAGGCATGCCAGGGCCCAGAGACCCACGGTAAAGGTGACCTATCGTCGTTGCAAGCAGCAGGCCGGTATACGACTTCTACAGCGAAGCACTTGCTCAGCTTGAATCAGAAAATCTATCCCAAGCTCAGGAAAAAAATACTCGTCGCTGCCGACCTTTTTGTTGGATTGAGAGAGATTTAAAGTTCGATCACTCCCAAGCCAACAGCGAGAAGGCAAGTGACAAATTCAACATCTGTTCCCTACCCGAGAATTTTACGTCTCAAGCAGCTGAGCGAACGCATAGGTCTAGGCCGGTCAACGATCTATGACCGCATGGACGCCCAGTCACCAAGGTACGACGCTACGTTTCCAAAACCGATCAAATTGGGGGCTGCGGCTATCGGCTGGATTGACTCCGAAATCACCACCTGGATTGAGCAGCGCATGTCTGTTAAGGAGGCGCGCTGAGTATTGAACTGGAACGTTATTAAGTTGTGGGGGCTGAAAAAGCCTTAGCTATTTTGTGTTGAGATCTCGCACTAACTCTGTATATGAAATTCTGCTCTGTTTAGATTGAATTACCCGTTGTTGATAGTGCTTTGATTAGGGGTTTATCGCATTATTATTTCTGGTTTATATGTTATTAGTAATTAGATTAATAATTAGTAGTATTGGTGGGGTAGTAGTGTCAGTGATTACCACTTAGTGGTGATGATAATAATTGCCAGTGTTGTGGGTGGCGTTAGTATAGGTGGTGTTGCAGTTAGCAGTGTTGTAATGGTAGTCATCTTGTTAGTAGGTTGGTGTTGTCATGTCTTAATGACAACCTTTGACTGTTGATGAGCACGAGTATGTGAGTAGGAGGTGTGTAAAAAAACGAAGTGTATAGGGTTGATCAGTAATCAAGTAAGTGAGTGGTATTCAATTGAATACCGAGTGTCTGGAGAAGTGATGGTGTGCGCTTATGAGTGTTGACATTGAGGAGCGCTATACGGCGCTCGTGAGTAAGATGGACGTAAACGTAGAGGGTGTTGGTCAGGTAGGAGCTGTAGACGCAGGATTGATCTGTACATTGAAAGACGCTTCTTCCATTGTAGGAAGGCTAGTGAGGTCGCAAGGAGATGCGTTCAGACTAACTGCGACAGATGAGTTTGGTAACGCAAGTCTGGAAAGCTACCCTTCCGGTAAATTGTTGCTCAGGTTGGTAAGGCTACACATGCCGGACGATAACTGGTTCAACGCTCTTTATACGCTTGAGCCATATCTGGAGATGGCGATGAGTAAGATTAAAGAGTTTGATCTGTACTACCACTGCATGACCTGGAGGTTTGAAAGGCCTATTAATGAAGCTGAAATGCTCGTGAAGCATTTAAATGAGTGTGTGAGTCAGATTCGTAAAAGTGTCAAGACTAAAGCTTTCCAAGCTCGGCTCAATAGCTATCAGCGATCAAGCAACAAAAACTATAAGGAGCTCACCGGGTACGTTGATTCTTTGTTTGAGCGCTACTCCAGGCTGCTGGTGCTGAGGGTTGATCTTTCCTACTCGAAAGAGAACTCCAAAACTACGCAGGCAGTTGCTAAGCAAGATCGAGAGCGCCTGTTCGGGAACGCCAGGTCGAACAAATTGTTTGACGATTTGGTGGGTTACATCTGGAAGCTGGAACACGGACCGGAGAAGGGCTTCCATTACCACATGATGTTTTTCTTTGATGGATCCAAGGTTCGAGAAGACGTGACCCTGGCTAGGCGGGTGGGTGAGTATTGGGCGGATGTAGTCACGAAAGGGCGTGGTCTGTATTTCAACTGCAATGCGAACAAGCACGCCTACAAGACCTGTGGGGTCGGGATGATCGACCATACTCAGTCCGCGTTACGTGAGGCTTTGCGAGGCGCGGTGATCTACCTCACGAAAACGGACCTTTACATGAAGCTGCAAACTCAAGGCCGGGGTATGGGCAAAGGGTTAAGCCCTGCCCCCAAAGGCACCCGTGGTAGGTCAAGGGCTGTTTCGTCGTCAAGGGAGCGCATGGTCTAGGGGTATCACCGCAGAGGCCCCCTAGAGGCGCTGAAGGCAGTCTGGTCGATGAATAAAATTCAATGCCGCTAATCTAGACTTTATCGTGCTTTAGCATGCTTGGTTTTTTCCCAAGCCTGATTAACGAGTATATCTTCACGTAGCCACGCGATCAGCCATTTCTCAATATTTGAGATCTTTAGAGCAGGAATGTTATTTTTTTCAATAAACTCGGCCAAAGGATCTTCAAGGTGGTAAACGGCTTTAATCTTTGTTGGCCACCCATCCTCAGGTTGTCGCTCCACTAGTAGTCTTGCTGCCTCGTCTTTTACCAGAAGGATAGATTTGTTTCGTGCTTGAGCATTTCTACTGTTCTGGCTCGAACGATTATCTGCTTCGATTGCATTTTGGAAGGCTGCAGATTTTTCTATGATCTCGCCGACCATTACACTGGCATAGTTGGTGAAAGCCCATGCCCGATCACGGTTTTTTTGTGCCTCAGCGGTGCTCCCCAGCTCAAGGTAAAGGCACGCATATCTCACTTGATGCAACAGTGTGTTGAATTCTTCATCCTGCTGTATGTCTTCGTTTTCCCATCGAGTCTCTAGTTCGGCTTGTAGTGCTGGGTTACCTGTGACTGCGCGGATGCCCTCTAGTAGTTGAATATAGTGATCGAGGTCAAGTAACGAATCAAAAAAGTGATCTCGAAGCATGCTGTGGTTTCTAGCAATAGCTTCAACAACTGTAGTGTTGCCTATGCTTTCATTCATGCTCGCTGTGATTTGATGTGGTGGAAATAGTGGCTGAGTTGCTTTGGTCATAGTGCAGTCCTTGGCGATGCTCATTGATACAGTGTCGCGCAATTCGTTAGTTTGTGTGGTTTTGGAGAGCAACATACTACTTTTACAGGTGATAGTGGGGGGCGAATCACGCTCAGGGTTTGGAGGCTTTTATGGAAGTGTTTAAAAAGTCACTCCAGTCGTTCATCAGGGCGCGACGCTTATCCAGAAAATCCGAGCGTGAGTAGGCTCCTTCGGTTTGGTCACGTTCATCATGCGCAAGCGCCATCTCACATACCTCGCGTGGGTAATTGGTGCATTCCCCAGCCCAGTCTCGAAATGAGGAACGAAAGCCGTGTCTTGTGATGTGCTTGTACCCCATGCCATGTAAGAGCGTTCGTACTGCGTTTGCGTGCATGACACCTGTCTTGCCTTGACCAGGGAATAAAAAGGCGCTTCCTTCATTTCTCGGAATGCTCCTCACCAGCTTTACGACCTCTTTGGAAAGCGGAATCACGAAAGCTACTCGCATCTTCATTCGCTCATCTGGGAGTGACCAAGTTCCGGCCGCTAGATCAAACTCATCCCAACGAGCAAACCTGACCATGTGGGCGCGTGCGCTCGTCATGATCAGGAGTTGAGCCGCCTGAGACGGAGGTGTTGAGTTTGCCCTGAGTTTTATTATCAAATCGGGCACTTCCTGCCAGCTCAAGGCTTCAAAGTGCTCACGCTTCCGAGCCTTCCTCTTTTCAGAACGGCTCAGCAGGTTGTCCAAATGCCCGCGCCAGCGAGCAGGGTTCTCACCCTGTCGCAGGTTGCGTGCCTTGGCTGCATCCAGAACTTGCTCAATCTGGCCGCGAACCTCGTCAGCGGTTCTGGTCTTGGTGGCCCAGATAGGTTGTAAAACCTTGAGTACTTCGGGAGTACCGATGTCTTCGGCTGACAGCTTGCCTATTTGATTAAACGCATACAGCTCCAGCTTTCGCAGCCAGCCTTTACGCCATTTCTCTGACCACGCGGCACCGTGAGCATCACGGTATTCCATTGCGAGCGTTTCGAACCTCAGTTGCTTGGCTTCACTTGCACGCTGGGCTTCCCGTTGGGTCGCTCGCTCTACGTCTCTGGCAGCCAAGGGATCGATGCCATCACTCAGTTGGCTGCGTTTAGCACTGGCATCTTGCCTGGCCTTCTTGAGACTCACCTCAGGGAATGAGCCCAGCCCCATCTCTCTACGACGGCCCGCCAGTTGGAAGCGAAGCAGCCAGGATTTACGCCCGGTAGGTTTGACGACCAAGCGAAGCCCATCACCATCTTCATAGGTGCCGGGGTCGGTCAGGTTTTCGACTTGTTTCGGATTCAGCTTACCCATCGGTTTTCCCCTGTCGTCCCTTTTGTCCCCCCAACTGTCCCCCCACTTCATCGTCGGATGAGGTCAAATGGCGTTGAACACCATCGGACAGGGGGATGCCTGAAAGCCCCGGAATAGCTAAGCTATCAGGAAGATTCTTGGATGGGATAGGATTATTTCGGACAATTAAAAAGCCGGCTTGTGGCCGGCTTCTCGGGGACTGGTTCAATCTATTTTTGGTAAACCTCACCAGCCTTCAAATCATTCACCCTGACTCTCATCCGGGTGATAGGGGGCATCAGCGGGAACTCCTCCGCATCGCCGGGCAGGGCGCTCGGCTTCACGCCAACCCCTGCCAAATGTGCCGCGCACTATACCCACCTTCGCTTCAATTTCCCAGCTTCAGATCCGATTTAGAGCCTTCGTAGCCCAGTAGATGCTCATCCAGCGGTACGGGCGGCAGGCAATGATTGAGGGTGGACCACCAGAATACCCAACCCAGGATATTCAGGTTCTGTTCGTGCCGTTGGTCGTAGGTCAGAAACTCGTCGGGATGCTCGGCGCTGTTGTGGCTACGCAAGCGCAGGCCACCGCCGGGTCGGTTGTAGAGGTGTTTGATGCGCAGCATGCCGTCGTGTTCGAGGGCGTAGATTGCGCCGTCGATGATTCGGGTGCGGCCGCGATCGATGGCGAGGGTGGAGCCGTCCTGGATGATGTCGATCATGCTATTGCCGATCATGTAGGCGCCCAAGGCGCGTTCGGGAGCGACGTTGAGGGTTTCAAGGGTTTGCAGCGAGAGCCGGATGCTTTCTTGTGAATTGAAGGAGCTGTGGAGGGGGATTTCCACGTCGATTTTTTCCGGTCCGCAGGCCGGAGTGACGAGGTAGTTGCCGTTGTCTTCTCGAGCGGGGTGCGCGTTGCTGGCGTCGGGGTTTATCGGTTGGAAGGTTATGAGTGGATGTTTAGGGCCTTCGCCGGTGCGCAGCCAGCGGCTGGTGACGCACAGCAGTTCGGCGAACTCCTCAAGTCGGCCCATGGGGACGCCGCGTTTGAACCAGTTGTTCACGTGCTGGGGCGTGACACCGCGGTTCTTGGCGAAGTCGGAAGCGGAAAGATGAACTTCCCGAAGTAGCGCTCTTAAGCGATCACCTGATGTATTCATAAACGCAGAGTTTACTGGCCGGAAAACTAGATCAAATAAACTATGCGTTGAGATGCTTTTGTAGGTATTTCCTTATTGCATGATTGATCTTTCTCTCCATGTTATTAGTTAAACATTGAACTGGTTTTTGTTTATTTAGTTGAGTGGATGTTTGTGTTTTTCGCACAAAAAAAGCCCCGAATGATCGGGGCTTTTTTTATCGCTTGCGCAATGAGTAGTAGGTATCAGCCTTTGTAGGCGGCTACCGACTTCATGATCTCGGCACGGGCGGCGTCTGCGTTGCCCCAACCTTCGATCTTCACCCATTTGCCTTTTTCGAGGTCTTTGTAGTTCTCGAAGAAGTGCTTGATCTGTTCCAGCAGCAGTGGCGGCAGGTCGGTGTATTCCTTCACGTCGACGTACAGCTGGGACAGCTTGTCGTGTGGCACTGCGATGACTTTGGCATCGCCGCCGCCGTCGTCGGTCATGTGCAGGATGCCAACCGGGCGAGCGCGGATGACCGAACCTGGGGTGACCGGATAAGGAGTCACGACCAGCACGTCGAGGGGATCACCGTCGTCAGCCAGGGTGTTGGGGATGAAACCGTAGTTGGCCGGGTAGAACATTGGGGTGGCCATGAAACGGTCAACGAACAGGCAGTCGCTGTCTTTGTCGATTTCGTATTTGATCGGCGCGTGGTTGGCCGGAATTTCGATCGCGACGTAGATGTCGTTCGGCAGGTCTTTGCCAGCCGGAATCTTGCTGTAGCTCATTGGGCGTTGCCCCCGTAGTTGGCCATAAAACTTGGCCGGATTGGCCTGAAAGTGGCGGCGATTATAGGCATATTCTGCGGCTGATGCCATGCGCCAGACGTCGTACAGCCGTCAGTGTTGCGCTTGATAGCGTGGGTCGCTGGCTTGCAGTTGGGTGAGGCGGGCCAATGGATCCTGGCGGTAAAAGCGGCTCAGTTGCGCGTAGACCTGTGGATAAGTGCTGACCAGCAAATCCGGGGCACTGAAAAAATATTCACTGGTGACGGCGAAGAACTCCGCCGGGTTCTCTGCGGCGTAGGGGTCAATGGGTGTCTCGGCGTCGGGGTTGCGGTCAAGTTGACGGTTCAGGTCGTCGTAGGCGCTTTGCATTACGCTGGCCCATTCCTGCACACGCATGTCGTTGTGCAACGGTGGCAGGCCATTGGCGTCGCCGTTGAGCATGTCCAGTTTGTGGGCCAGTTCGTGGATCACCAGGTTGTAGCCTTCCCAGTTGCCGCTGGCCAATACGCCGGGCCACGCCAGGATTACCGGGCCTTGCTGCCAGGCTTCGCCGCTGTGTTCGCCGTTCCATTCGTGTTCGACGCCGCTGGCGTCACGGTGGCGCTGGGGGCTGAGGAAGTCGTCGGGGTAGAGGACGATTTCGTGGAAGCCTTGATACCAGTCGAGATCACCGAGGTTCATCAGCGGCAGTTGCGCCTGGGCGGCGAGCAGCAGGCGTTGTTCCTGGTGCAGTTCGACGCCGGGCAGGGCAGTGAGGTGTTTTTCAGCCAGAAAGACTACGCAGGCTTCACGCAGCCATTGATCCTGCTCGACGCTGATGCCGTCGAGAAAGGTCAGGTGCTGGCGCACCCGCTGCCAGGTGTCATCGGCAATCGGGTGCTTGGCCAGAAGGCGCCGGCGACGCCAGGCGCTGAGGGACCACATCGTGGGTCAGTGCGTGTTGGCTTCGGACGAGGTGCGGCTGAAACGGCTGCGGACCACGCCAATGATCATCGGCACCAGGGACAGCAGGATGATAAACACCACCAGCAGTGACAGGTTTTTCTTGATAAACGGTACGTTACCGAAGAAGTAGCCGAGGGTGACCAGGCCGCCGACCCAGATGACGGTGCCGAAGACACTGAAACCGAAGAATCGCGGATAAGGCATTTTGGCGATGCCTGCGACGAACGGTGCGAAAGTCCGCAGGATCGGCAGGAAGCGCGCCAGGGTCACGGTTTTGCCGCCGTGCTTGTCGTAGAAATCGTGGGTTTTTTGCAGGTAGTCGCGACGGAAGATTTTTGAGTTGGGGTTGCTGAACAAGCGTTCCCCGGCCGTTCGTCCGATGACGTAGTTGGTACTGTCGCCGAGGATCGCCGCCAGCATCAGCAGGCCGCCCAGCAAGACTGGATCCATGCCACCACCAGCGGCTACGGCGCCGGCGATAAACAGCAGGGAATCACCCGGCAGGAATGGCATGACCACCAGACCGGTTTCGCAAAAAATCACCAGGAACAGAATGGCGTAGATCCACGGACCGTAGTTGGTTACCAGCATGTCGAGGTACACGTCGAGATGCAGGATAAGGTCGAGCGGGTTGAAATCCATGGATGGCACCTGTGTGAATGGCCGACTCAGCGGACCTGTGCGGAGGCTTCGGGTAATAAGGCTACACGGGGTTACCGTATTTCTTACGCCCCAGAAAGCTCGGCATTATACGGATAGAGAGGTGAAAAGCGTGTTGGTTTTGTAGCGGGGGATGTCGCGGGGTGTTCTTGTCGCTGCTTGTAGCCGCTGCGCAGGCACGAGGCTGCGATGCGGGTCCGTAGACCGCTTGGGGCCGCTTCGCAACCCATCGCAGCCTCGTGCCTCGGCAGCGGCTACAAGCAATCGCGAATAGCCTCCAGTGTTGGATTAATCGGGGTTACTCATCACTGAGAGGCAGCACATAGTTCTTGAATTCCGTGTCTTCCCGAAACCCAATCGACTCATAGGTCTTCTGTGCCACTTCATTGTCACTGCTGGTCGACACCCGCAGGCGCACGGCGTTCGTCTCCTTGGCCATCTTCTTCGCCGTACGCATCAGGTTATCGGCGACCAACTGTCGCCGGGCATCTTCGGCCACGTAGATATCGTTGAGGATCCACACCCGTTTCAGCGAGAGCGACGAAAAACTCGGATACAGCTGACAAAACCCGAGCAACTTGCTGTCATCGTCATCCGGCAGGGCCAGGTAGATCACCGACTCCTTGCGTCGCAGACGCTTCTCCAGAAAGGCCCGAGACGAGTCAGGAAATGGCAGCGCCCCATAAAACTCACGGTATTTGACGAACAGCGGAGTCAACAGGTCCAGGTGTTCCAGGGTCGCTTGAGTAATCCGCATGCTAGGCCTCAACTTCCAATGGGCTATGACGACACGAGCGGCCGTGGCTTGATGCTGCCTAAAGCTGTGAAAAATCGCAATCGTGTCGCGATCAGTCCTCCGGCGGGCTGAGCAGGAAGTTGCCTTTCATCAGGTCTGGATTGTCCGATTCGATCGTCTGAACCTGGGCTTCATCCTTGAGATTGACCCCGGACAGCTGTCGGCGACAGGCTTCGCGCATCAAGTACAACAGTCGGTGAGCTGCCATGCCGTAGCTCAAGCCCTCCAGGCGCACGTTGGAAATGCAGTTGCGATAGGCATCGGTCAGCCCGACCTTGGGGTTGTAGGTGAAGTACAGCCCCAAGCTATCCGGCGAGCTGAGCCCCGGCCGTTCGCCGATCAGGATCACCACCATTTTTGCCCCCAGCAACTGACCGATTTCATCGGCCACCGCCACCCGGCCTTGCTCCACCAGAATCACCGGCGACAGCGACCAGCCTTCGGCATGGGTCTGTTCCTCCATGCGCGTCAGAAATGGCAACGTGTGTTTATGCACCGCCAGAGCGGATAAACCATCGGCCACCACTACCGCCAGGTCCACACCGCCCGGGTTGGCTTGGGCGTAATCGCGCAGGGTTTGGGCCGACTCGTCACTCAGGCGCCGCCCCTGGTCCGGGCGTTGCAGGTAGCTGTGACGGTCGACGGCGGCGCTGTGCAGTAACAGGCTATCGCGGCCGCGTTCTGTCAGTTGAGTGCTCAGGGCGGCATGGTCGAAAGGCAGATGCACGGCGTCCCGCGCCTGAGCGTGGGCAAACTGGAAGTCCAGCTGCGCACCGGTAGGGATGCTGGTGCCGGTGCGGCCCAGGGCAATTCGCGCGGGCGTCAGGCGGCGCAGTTCCAGCCACGGGTTGTCCGGAATGGTGTCAGGGGTATCGATAGGCACAGGCGGCTCCTTCATCCCAATTGCGCCAAGGCCTGGCGGAAGGCTGGCGGCAGGCTGTTGCCGAAGTGCACCTTGCCATCGGCCTGCGTGAAGATGCCCATTTTCGCCAGCCACTGTTCAAATTCCGGCGCCGGCTTTAAACCCAATGTTTGCCGGGCGTACAGCGCGTCGTGAAACGAGGTGGTCTGGTAGTTGAGCATGATGTCGTCGGAACCGGGGATGCCCATGATGAAGTTGATTCCGGCCACTCCCAGGAGGGTCAGCAGGGTGTCCATGTCGTCCTGGTCGGCTTCGGCATGGTTGGTGTAGCAGATGTCGCAACCCATGGGCACGCCCAGCAGCTTGCCGCAGAAGTGGTCTTCAAGGCCGGCGCGGATGATCTGCTTGCCGTTGTACAGGTACTCGGGGCCGATAAAGCCGACGACGGTGTTTACCAAAAACGGCTTGAAGTGGCGGGCCACTGCGTAGGCGCGGGTTTCGCAGGTTTGCTGGTCAACGCCAAAGTGCGCGTTGGCCGACAAGGCGCTGCCCTGACCGGTTTCGAAGTACATCAGGTTTTGCCCCAAGGTCCCGCGATTGAGGCTCAAGCCGGCGTCGTAGCCTTCCTGCAGCACGCTCAGGCTGATACCGAAACTGGCGTTGGCTGCCTCGGTGCCGGCAATCGACTGGAACACCAGGTCTAGCGGCACACCGCGGTTGATGGCCTCAATGGAGGTGGTGACGTGGGTCAGCACGCAGGCCTGGGTCGGGATGTCGTAGCGCTGGATAATCGCGTCGAGCATTTCCAGCATGGCGCAGATCGAAGCGATGCTGTCGGTGGCCGGGTTGATGCCGATCATCGCGTCGCCGTTGCCGTAGAGCAGGCCGTCGAGAATGCTTGCGGCGATGCCGGCCGGTTCATCGGTCGGATGGTTCGGTTGCAGGCGCGTGGACAGGCGTCCGCGCAAGCCCATGGTGCCGCGAAACTTCGTGACGACGCGGATTTTTTGCGCCACCAACACCAAGTCCTGCACGCGCATGATCTTCGACACGGCGGCGACCATTTCCGGTGTCAGCCCTGGCGCCAGGGCGCGTAGGCTTTGTTCATCGGCCGCGTCACTGAGCAGCCAATCGCGAAAGCTGCCAACCGTCAGGTGGCTGACCACCGAAAATGCCTGCTTGTCGTGGGTGTCGATGATCAGCCGGGTGACTTCGTCGCTTTCATAGGGAATCAGCACTTCTTCGAGAAAGTATTTCAACGGGATATTGGCCAGGGCCATTTGCGCCGCCACCCGCTCACCATCGTTCTGCGCCGCGACACCGGCGAGGAAGTCCCCGGAGCGTGCCGGGCTGGCCTTGGCCAGGACGTCCTTGAGGCTGTCGAAGCGGTAGGTGAATGCGCCAACCGCGTGGGAAAAACTTGCCATACAGAGTCTCCATGACGGTGCGCACTGATGTGCGCACCGAGGTTTACGGCGTTTAGTGCAAGGCGGCCTCTGCGGCCTGGATCGCCGCAAACTCTTCTTCCGGCGTGCCTGCTACCAAGTGATGCCGACTGTAGAAAGCAAAGTAAGCAATTAATACTCCATAGATGATCGCAGCGCCAATCACCACCCGCGGATCCACCAGAAAGCCCGCCACCACGGCGATACACGCCAGCACCAGCGCCACGCCGGAGGTGAAGATGCCGCCCGGTGTGCGGTACGGACGGTCCATTTTGGGGCGACGGATGCGCAGGGTGATGTGCGCGGCCATCATCAGCACGTAGGAGATGGTGGCGCCGAACACCGCCACCAGAATCAGCAGGTCGCCTTGCCCGGTCAGCGACAAACCAAAGCCGATGATGCCGGGGATGATCAAGGCCAATACCGGTGCTTTGCTTTTGTTGGTCTGGGACAGCTTGCGTGGCAGGTAGCCGGCGCGGGACAAGGCGAAGATCTGCCGGGAGTAGGCGTAGATGATCGAGAAAAAGCTCGCGATCAGCCCAGCCAGGCCCACCAGGTTGACGAAGCTGCCCATCCAGGTCGAGCCGCCATAGGCCTTGGACAAGGCTTCCACCAGCGGATTGCCCGAGGCCATCAGCGCATGGGCGCCGGCACCGCCGGGGGCGATCACCAGGATCAACAGGGCAAAGCTGGTCAGCACCACAATGGCGCCGATCAGGCCGCGTGGCAGGTCGCGTTTCGGGTTCTTGGTTTCTTCGGCCGCCAGCGGCACGCCTTCGACGGCAAGGAAGAACCAGATCGCGTAGGGAATCGCTGCCCACACACCGACATAACCAAACGGCAGGAAGGTGCTGGCACCCTTGGCCTCGGTCACCGGGATATCCAGCAGGTTGGCGACGTTGAAGTGCGGCACCATCGCGACCAAAAACACGCCCAGGGCAATCGCGGCGACGGCGGTGATGACGAACATCAGTTTCAACGCTTCACCGACCCCGAAGATGTGGATGCCGATAAAGATGATGTAGAACGCCAGGTAGATCATCCAGCCGCCGATGCCGAACAGCGACTCGCAATAGGCACCGATAAACACCGCGATGGCGGCGGGGGCGATGGCGTATTCAATCAGGATCGCCGTGCCGGTGAGGAATCCACCCCAGGGCCCGAATGCACTGCGGGCAAAGCCGTAGCCACCGCCCGCTGTAGGAATCATGGAAGACAGTTCGGCCAGTGAGAAACACATGCACAGGTACATGGTGGCCATCAACAATGTGGCGAGGAACATGCCACCCCAGCCGCCTTGGGCCAGGCCGAAGTTCCAGCCGGCGTAGTCGCCGGAGATCACATAGGCAACGCCGAGGCCGACTAAAAGCACCCAGCCGGCGGCACCTTTTTTCAGTTCACGTTGCTGGAAATAGTCGGAGCCGACTTTTTCGAAGTCGACGGAAGATCCAGACGCCGGGGCGCCAGTGGGTTCGCTAGGCATGAAGAAGTACCTTTCGTTCTTATTGTTTTATCCCGACTTACTTGAGCCGGATGAGATGTTGAGTACTTGTGAAGATCAAATGTGGGAGCGGGCTTGCTCGCGAATGCGGTGTGTCAGTTGATGCATATATGACTGATACACCGCATTCGCGAGCAAGCCCGCTCCCACATGTTTAATTGCATTTCAAATGTGGGAGCGGGTTGTCTGTTGGTGAGTTAGAAAAAGCCCAACGGATTAATGTCGTAGCTCACCAGCAGGTTTTTGGTCTGCTGATAGTGATCCAACATCATCTTGTGGGTTTCACGGCCAACACCCGACTTCTTGTAACCGCCAAACGCAGCGTGCGCCGGGTACAGGTGATAGCAGTTGGTCCACACACGTCCGGCCTTGATCGCCCGACCCATGCGGTACGCGCGGTTGATGTCACGGGTCCACAGGCCTGCACCCAGACCAAACTCGGTGTCGTTGGCAATCGCCAGGGCTTCGGCTTCGTCCTTGAAGGTGGTGATACTCACCACCGGGCCAAAGATTTCTTCCTGGAACACCCGCATCTTGTTGGTGCCCTTGAGCAGGGTCGGTTGAATGTAATAGCCGGTGGCCAGGTCGCCAGTCAGCTTCTCGACTTTGCCGCCGGTCAGCAGCTCGGCGCCTTCGCCCTTGGCGATTTCCAGGTAGGACAGGATCTTGTCGAATTGCTGCTCGGATGCCTGGGCGCCGACCATGGTGTCGGTGTCCAGCGGGTCGCCACGTTTGATCGACTCGACCTTCTTCATCACCACTTTCATGAAGTCGTCGTAGATCGACTCTTCCACCAACGCACGGGATGGGCAGGTGCAGACTTCGCCCTGGTTGAAGAACGCCAGCACCAGGCCTTCGGCGGCTTTCTCGATGAATTGCGGTTCGGCTTTCATGATGTCGGCGAAGAAGATGTTCGGCGACTTGCCGCCCAGTTCAACAGTGGACGGAATAATGTTTTCGGCCGCCGCGTGCATGATGTGCGAGCCCACAGGCGTGGAGCCGGTGAAGGCAATCTTGGCGATGCGTTTGCTGGTAGCCAGGGCTTCGCCGGCTTCTTTGCCGAAACCGTGGACCACGTTCAACACACCAGGCGGCAGCAGGTCGCCGATCAACTCCATCAACACGTTGATGCCCAGCGGGGTTTGCTCGGCAGGTTTGAGCACCACGCAGTTACCGGCGGCCAGGGCTGGCGCGAGTTTCCAGGCGGCCATCAGCAGCGGGAAGTTCCACGGGATGATCTGGCCGACCACGCCCAATGGCTCGTGGAAATGATAGGCGGCGGTGAGTTCGTTGATCTCGGCGCTGCTGCCTTCCTGGGCGCGGATGCAGCCAGCGAAGTAACGGAAGTGGTCAGCGGCCAAGGGGATGTCGGCGTTGAGTGTTTCGCGTACCGCTTTGCCGTTGTCCCAGGTTTCGGTGACGGCCAGCAGTTCGAGGTTCTGTTCGATGCGGTCGGCGATTTTCAGCAGCACCAGCGAGCGGTCCTGGGCCGAGGTCTTGCCCCAGGCGTCAGCGGCTGCGTGGGCGGCGTCCAGCGCTTTGTCGATGTCTTTGGCGGTGGAGCGCGGGAAGTCGGCGATTGGCTTGCCGTTGACCGGCGAAGTGTTGGTGAAATAGTTGCCATCCACCGGCGCGACAAATTCGCCGCCAATGTAGTTGCCGTACTTGGCCTTGAACGAAACGATAGCGCCTTCAGTACCGGGGTGTGCGTAACGCATGGTGGGTATCTCCTGGCTTTTTGTGTTTATTGGAGGACGCACTGTTGTGCTTGTTAAAGCGTAGAGCAAAGGTCGGGCCAGTGCCGTGCAGGCCAGGTAAACCAAGGCTTTGTGGTGTGTTGCGGGGAGCTGCTGTGACAGGACTGGTACAGCCTGAGTGACAGTTTGTGCCACAAGCGATACAGCCTGTGACCGGTGGGTCGAGTCGGGATTGCAATGGCGGGAAGGGTGAGGGATGCTGGGCGTCCCGGTTCGCGACGTGTATTACGCAGCAGGAGAACAATAAGAACATGCACAACGATCATTTCAGTCGCCATGCCCAGCAAGTGCTGACCGTCACCCGCGGTCAGGACCCTTTGCACGGCCCCGGGAGCGACCCATCCATTGCCCGCTCCTGGCTGCGTTGCCTGGAGGACTATCACCTCGACCCTGCCCTGACCATCGCCCCGACGGTTCTGGAACATGGCCGTCTGCTGGAAAGTCGCGAACGCCTGCAACAAGTGCTGCGCATCGCCGGCAGTGAAATGAACAGCCTGCATCAACAGCTATCCGGTGCCGGCCACGCGGTGCTACTGACGGATGCGCGTGGGGTAATCCTTAACTGTGTCACCGCCCCCAGCGAACGCAAGATTTTCGAACGCGCCGGGCTGTGGCTCGGCGCCGACTGGAGCGAAGCCTGCGAAGGTACCAACGGCATCGGCACCTGCCTGGTTGAGCGTCAGTCGCTCACCATCCATCGCGACGAACACTTTCGTGGCCGGCACACCGGCCTGACGTGCTCCGCCAGCCCGGTGTTCGACCCTCATGGCGAACTGCTGGCGGTGCTCGATGTGTCCTCGGCCCGGGAAGCTGTGTCGCGGCAAAGTCAGTTTCACACCATGGCGTTGGTTAACCTCTCGGCGAAGATGATCGAGAGTTGCTACTTCCTGCGGCATTTCGAGAACCACTGGTTGCTGCGTTTTCATTTGCAAGCCGAGTCGGTGGGGCTGTTCAGCGAAGGGCTGCTGGCGTTCGACGGCGAAGGGCGGATCTGCGCGGTCAACCAGAGCGCGCTGAACTTGCTGGGGCAAATACGCGGTGGCTTGTTGGGGCAGCCGGTGGAGGCGTTTTTCGACTGCTCGCTGGATGAACTGCTCGGTCGTGCCAGCGCCAATGCCAGCGCCAGTTGGCCCCTGCGTACCCGTGATGGGCGCGGGTTGTTCGCAGTGTTGCGAGGGCAGCCGCGCAGTGTGCCGAGTCCGCTGGTCAAGGCACCTCCGGGTGTTGAACGACCACGGTTGTCGGGCATTTGCCTGGGGGACGCGGCGCTGCAAGAGGATTTTCGCAAGTCACTGCGGGTGTTCGAGCGCGACGTACCTTTGCTGATCAACGGTGAAACCGGCTCCGGCAAGGAAGCCTTCGCCAAAGCGGTACACCACGCCAGTCTGCGGGCGGACAAGGCGTTCGTTGCCCTCAATTGTGCCGCGATTCCGGAAAGCCTGATCGAAAGTGAACTGTTCGGCTATCGCGGCGGCAGTTTCACTGGTGCCCGCAAGGAAGGTATGCGCGGCAAGCTGCAACAGGCCGACGGCGGGACCTTGTTTCTCGACGAAATCGGCGATATGCCCCTCGCTTTGCAGACCCGTCTATTAAGGGTCCTGGAGGATCGCCTGGTGGTGCCTATCGGTGGTGAGCCGCAGGCGGTGGACGTGCGCATCATCAGCGCCACTCACCGCAATTTACTGGAGCGGGTGCAGGACGGCAGTTTCCGTGAAGATTTGTATTACCGGCTCAATGGCCTGGAAGTCTCCCTGCCGCCGCTGCGTGAGCGTACTGACAAGTCGCAGTTGCTGGATTTTCTGCTGGCGGAAGAGGCAGGGGAACAGTCGGTGTTATTGGATGCATCGGCGCGTCAGGCGCTGCTGGCATTTGCCTGGCCGGGGAATGTGCGGCAGTTGCGCACGGTGTTACGTACGTTGGCGGCTTTATGTGAAGACGGGTGCGTCGGGCTTGAGGACTTGCCTGTCATGATTCGCCAGGCGCGATCGCAAGCAATAGCGGTGGATGAGCCTTCGGACTCGCCGTTGGGTGATGCTGAGCGGCTGGCTTTGCTTAATGCCCTTGAGCAGCAGCGCTGGCACATGAGTCATACGGCGGAGCAGTTGGGTGTAAGCCGCAACACCTTATATAGAAAGCTGCGTAAACATGGGATTACCCGCTGAGGTCCTACAGCTAAAGAGTGCGATTTATCCCACCCTACGCTAACCTGCCTCGATGTTTTACGAGGTCGACTATGCACATTCATATTCTCGGTATTTGCGGCACCTTCATGGGGTCGATGGCGGTTCTGGCCAAAGAGCTGGGCCATCATGTCACTGGCTCCGATGCCAACGTTTATCCGCCCATGAGCACGCAGTTGCAGGCCCAGGGCATTGAGTTGACACAGGGTTACGACCCGGCGCAATTCGACCCAGCCCCGGACCTGGTCGTTATTGGCAATGCCATGACCCGCGGCAACCCGGCCGTCGAGTACGTGCTGAACAAAGGCCTGCCTTATGTGTCCGGCCCACAATGGCTGGCGGACCATGTGTTGCAAGGTCGTTGGGTACTTGCTGTGGCCGGTACCCATGGCAAGACCACCACCAGCAGTATGCTGGCCTGGGTCCTGGAGCATGCGGGCATGAGCCCGGGCTTCCTGATTGGCGGTGTGCCGCAGAACTTCTCGGTTTCTGCACGCCTGGGCGACACGCCATTCTTCGTCATCGAAGCGGATGAATACGACAGCGCGTTCTTCGACAAACGTTCGAAATTTGTTCATTACCGCCCGCGCACGGCGATCCTGAACAACCTGGAATACGATCACGCCGACATCTTCCCCGATCTGCCAGCCATCGAGCGGCAATTCCACCACTTGGTCCGTACCATCCCCAGCGAAGGCCTGGTGATCCATCCGACCACTGAGCCTGCGTTGCAGCGAGTGATCGAGATGGGGTGCTGGACCCCAGTGCAGACCACCGGCGCGGGCGGGCAGTGGCAGGTCAAGTTGCTGAGCGAAGACGGCTCCAAATTTGAAGTGCTGTTCGAAGGTGTTGCCCAAGGCATCGTCGATTGGGACATGACCGGCCAACATAACGTCGCCAATGCTTTGGTCACCCTGGCGGCCGCTCGACACGTTGGCGTAGTGCCGTCCATGGGGATTGCGGCGTTGAGCGCGTTCAAAAGCGTCAAGCGCCGTATGGAAAAGGTCGCCGAAGTGAATGGGATCACCATCTACGATGACTTTGCCCACCACCCGACGGCCATTGCCACCACCCTCGATGGCCTGCGCAAGCGTGTCGGCGATGCTCAAGTGATCGCCATTGTCGAGCCGCGTTCCAACTCCATGAAGCTTGGCGCGCACCGTGACGGCCTGCCGGAAAGTGTGAACGATGCTGATCAGGTGGTTTGGTATGCGCCAGCCAACCTCGGTTGGGACCTGCCCGCCATCGCCGCGCTGTGTACGGTGCCGTCGATGGTCAGCGATTCGCTGGAAGGCATCATTGAACACGTGAAACACCAGGCCAAGCCCGGCACCCACGTGGTGATCATGAGCAACGGCGGCTTTGGTGGCCTGCACGGCAAACTGGCCGAGGCCCTGAAGTGAGCGGCCCGGAGCGCGTCACCCTGGCGATGACCGGCGCGTCCGGCGCGCCCTATGGCCTGCGGCTGCTGGATTGCCTGATACGGGAAGATCGCGAGGTGCACTTTCTGATCTCCAAGGCCGCGCAACTGGTGGTGGCCACCGAGACCGACGTCGCGCTGCCCGCCAAGGTGCAGATGATGCAGGCCTTCCTCACCGAATACACCGGTGCGGCGGCGGGGCAGATCAAGGTCTATGGCAAGGAAGACTGGATGTCGCCGGTGGCCTCGGGCTCCGGCGCGCCGGCGGCGATGGTGGTAGTTCCGTGTTCCACCGGGACGTTGTCGGCCATTGCCACGGGCGCCTGCAATAATTTGATCGAGCGTGCGGCAGACGTGACATTGAAGGAGCGTCGGCAACTGATTCTGGTGCCGCGCGAGGCGCCGTATTCGAGCATCCATCTGGAGCACATGCTCAAGCTGTCCAACATGGGCGTGACCATCTTGCCGGCGTCGCCGGGCTTTTATCACCAACCGCAAACCATCGATGACCTGGTGGATTTTGTGGTGGCACGGATTCTCAACCTGCTGAATATTCCTCAGGACATGCTGCCGCGTTGGGGTGAACACCATTTGAGCAGCGATGAATAAGGCACTCATGGTAGTGCTGGCGCTGCAACTGGGTGGTTGTGCCACGGCGCGTACCCTGAATGCGGCGCAACTCGGCGCGCCGGTGGTGTACTCCGGGACGCGGCTGGATCTGTATGCAATGCAGGGCGGGTGCTGCGCGATGGATCGGTTTGGTGCCGAGGCGCCGAGCTATCCCGGTGTTGATCTGCCAGCCAGCGCCTTGCTCGACACGCTGCTGTTACCGCTGTCGGTGTTGACGGTGCTGGGAGTTGGGTTTAACGCGACGGGTGGGTTGTAGCCTGCAACATAGAGGGTGTTTGTGCCGGCCTCATCGCGGGCAAGCCCGTCTCCCACATTTTGAATGTGTGAATGCATTCAAATGTGGGAGCTGGCTTGCCTGCGATGACGCCAGCCGACCCACTGCAAAATCACTTGCCGAGCTTGCGCAACTCATCCGACTCCACAACCCGCACGCCATCCTGCTCTTCCAGTGCCAGGCGCCACATGGCTCGCGCCAGTTCGCACACTTCGATGCCGCGGTATTTGCCGGGGATCAATCGGGATAACGGTCCGGCCAATTGCTCGGCCAGCCGTGGTTCCAGTCGTTCCCCCAGCAACAGAGAAGGCCTGACGATAGTCAGTTGCGGCCAGTCCTGGGCCTTCAATGCTTGTTCCATCTCCCCTTTGACCCGGTTGTAGAAAATCGAGGATTTCGGGTCGGCGCCAATCGCGCTGATTACGATCAGGTGCCGCGCGCCCATTTCCCGTGCGCGCTTGGCAAAGGCCACCACCATGTCCAGGTCCACCGCGCGAAAGGCTGCTTCGGAACCGGCTTGCTTGATGGTGGTGCCCAGGCAGCAGAAGGCGATATCCACCTGGCCGCTCAGTTGCGGCAGGAACACCGCCGGATCACCCACCGGGTTTTCCAGGTGTGGATGCTCGGCCAGCGGTTTACGGCTGGGCGCGAGCACACGCGTGACGGTGGGCTCGTTGAGCAGGCGGTCCAACAAATGTTCCCCGGTCAAGCCAGAGGCTCCGGCAAGCAAGATATGCTGAGGCGTCAAGTACATGATATTTCCCCCTTGATACTATTTCAGCTTAGTTGCTCTTCGCTTCCTTGCTATTTATAGAGGCGCTTTCCAGTGCCTTTCGTGCTTGTTGTTTACGCAGTAGCTGCCAATGGGCGATCACCCCTTTGGGAGCCCAGATTTGCGGCTCAGAGGCTTCGAAGTTCTCCGCCATTTCGCGTTCGGTGACATGCATTTGCGCCAGCTTGAAGGCTTGCTGCAAATCGTCGGTCTGGTTGAAGGCCTGGGCGAACAGGGCGTCGCCGAAGTACGTGAAGTCAGCTTCCTCGGAGCAGCCGAACGAGACGCGGTCGGCCCGGGAGGCCGTCATGATCAGGGTGTGTTCATCTTTCAATGTGGGGATGAAACCGCCGGAGTAGCAGGCTGAGATGACGATGATCTTGTCGCGGTTTTTCAGCGGCGCCATGACGGCCGCCAACTCATCGGCTGGCAGGTCGGCCAGCTCCATACGCGGCTGGTCCAGCACCAGCTCGTGCTCGTGGGTGCCGTGGCTGGTCAGGTAGATGAACACCAGGTCTTCTGGCCCGCTGCGCTCGGCCAGGGTTTGTACCGCGCGGCGCAGGCTTTCCCGCGTGGCCATGGGGCGGTCGGCAATATGGTCGCGGTGGTTGACCAGGCGGATCTGGCCGTAGGCGCCGAAGCGGGTGAAGAGCATGTTGCTGACGTAGTCGGCTTCGCGCAGGAATACGCTTTGCTTGCCGTCGCCGGCCAGCGTCAAGGTGTACAGCTCAACCGCTGGAGTGGACGCAGGCACCGCGGTGAGGGCCTGGTCGAGTAGGCGGCCCTGGGCCAGTATCCCGACCTCCAGGGCGTCAGGCAGCAATTTGCCATCAGCGTTGCGCACGCGCATGCCGTTGACCCAGATCCCTGCTTGTACCGTGCCATCGGTGAGCACCAACGTGCCTTTGCCTTGATAACTGTCGCTGTCAAAGCCACCAATGTAGAAGCTGCCGTCGGTGAGGTTCAGGCGCCCCTGGCCGGTGAAGCGCCAATCGCTGAACTGGCCGACGTAGTGGCTGCCGTCGACACCGATCAATTCGCCCTTGCCGCTCAGCGCGCCTTCTTTAAATTCGCCGATCCACACGTCACCGTCGGCGTTTTCATAGCGACCTTTGCCGTTGAGCTGGTTTTGTTTGAAATGGCCGACGTACATGTCGCCGTCGGCGCTGTTGAAGGTACCGTTGCCTTCCAGTTGGCCGTCGACGAAGTGGCCGCTGAACTGGTTGCCACTGTCGTCGTTGCGCTGGCCTTCGCCATTGGGTTTGCCGTGGGTGAATTGACCCTGGTATTGACTGCCGTCGGGCAGTTCGAGGCGACCGAGGCCGGAATACTGGTCGTCCTTGAACTCGCCGCGATAGGTCATCAGGCCCTCTTTGAGAGTACCTTCGCCGTTGCGTCGCCCTTGCTTGAAACCGCCAACATAGCTGCTGCCCGGCGTGGTCAGTGTGCCTTGGCCGTCGAACAGGCCTTGCTGGAACTGGCCTTTATAGACCTCGCCATTACTGCCGTGCCATTCGCCCTGGCCATGCCACTGGCCCTTGTCGAACTGCCCGGCGTACCAACTGCCATTGGGGTAGTCCACCCGACCCTGGCCTTGCAGCAAACCGTTGACCACATCGCCCCGATAACGACCGCCGTAGGGCAGTCGCGCATCGGGCGGCAACAGCGATTCGCCGTCGCCGCAAGCGGTGAGCAACAGGACAAGAGCAAGGGGAGCGAGTGGGCGCATAGCGGGATCCGGATAATTGAGCGCCGAGTATGCCGCAGCTACGAGATCTATACATAAATTTACATGAATTGTAGTGAGGGGCTTGCTGTGGTGAGGGGGAAAGCCCCCTTGCCACAGGGAGCCCTCTCATTTGCAGGAAGGCTCAGACAAAGCAGAGTGACAACGACTCGGCAATGTACGCAGGTTTTTCCTGACCTTCGATCTCCAGGGTGCAGGTCGCTTTAAGTAGCCACTGGCCAGGCTTTTTCTCGGTGGCATCGGTCAGGGTGACCGCCAGGCGCACCTTGGAATTGACCTTGACCGGCTGGATGAAACGCACGGTGTCCAGGCCGTAGTTGACGGCCATCTTCAAGCCCTCGGGCATGACCAGGATGTCTTCTATCAACTTCGGTATCAGTGACAGCGACAGGAACCCGTGGGCGATGGTGCTGCCGAACGGCGTCTGGGCGGCCTTCACCGGATCGACATGGATGAACTGATGATCGCCGGTGGCTTCTGCGAACAGGTTGATGCGCTCCTGGTCGATGGTGAGCCAGTCGGAACGTCCCAGTTCCTTGCCGACATAATCTTTGAGTTGCGCTACGGGGACTGAGGGCATTGCGACTCTCCTTGGGTTCATCGGTTTTTATAATTTTCGGGTGTGGGGGCAGGCCCCTGAAGAACCAATGTAGATCATCATGGGCATTTGGCTCGGTCAACCCACCATGCTTTTGGCGAATGCCGGTCCATAGAAGCGGCGTGCTTATAATGCGGGGCGTGATTTCTGGGGGAGAGGGCGGATGCTGTTACGTGGTCTGACATGGCTGGTGTTGTTTCAATTGCTGGGCACGGCGATCAATCACTTGTTTTTGCCGGTGCTGCCGGGGCCGATCGTCGGCCTGCTGCTGATGCTGGCGTATCTGATATGGAACGGCGAAGTCGGCGAGCCCCTGAGCCTGGCGGCCAGCAGTTTGCTGCGCTATTTGCCGTTGCTGTTGGTGCCGCCGGCCGTGGGCGTGATGGTGTATGCCAAGGACATTGCCGCCGATTTCTGGGCCATCGTCGGTGCGTTGGTGTTGTCTCTGGTGATCGCCATGGGCTTTGTCGGGGTGCTGATGCAGCGGCTGATCAAACGCCAGTCACGTCGGGAGGAGGGCCAATGACCTTCGACTGGCAAGGTGCCTGGGCCGCTGTGATTCATCATCCATTATTCGGCATCGGTATCACCCTGGGTGCCTATCAACTGGTGTTGGCGGGCTTCGAGAAAACCCGCTGGGTCTTCCTGCAGCCGGTGCTGGTGTCGATGCTGCTGGTGATTGGCATCTTGCTCGGTTGCGGCCTGAGCTACGCCGAGTATCGCAAGAGTACCGAGATCATGAGCATTCTGTTGGGGCCGGCGACGGTGGCCCTGGCGGTGCCGCTTTACTTGAATCTGCGACGGATTCGCCAGTTGTTCTGGCCGATTTTTACTACGCTGGTGGTGGGGGGTGTTTTGGCCACTGGTCTCTGTGTGTTGCTGGGTTGGTGGTTTGGCGCCGAGCACATGATGTTGATGACCATGGCGCCCAAGTCGGTGACCTCGCCGATTGCCATGCTGGTGGCTGAACAGATTGGCGGTGTGGCAGCGTTGGCGGCAGTGTTTGTGCTGATCACCGGTGTGATCGGGGCGATGATTGGGCCGGCGTATCTGTCGCGCCTTGGTGTCCACAGCCCTGAGGCGCGGGGCATGGCGCTGGGCATGACGGCCCACGCGGTCGGTACCTCGGTGGCCTTGCAGGAAAGTGAAGAGTGCGGCGCCTTTGCGGCGTTGGCCATGAGTTTGATGGGCGTGGCCACGGCGGTATTTCTGCCGTTGGCCGTGTCGCTGGTTGTTTAAGTCGGGTTTAAGGAAACCTTTATGAGTCTGGCGCTTTTCCCGCTCAATACCGTGCTGTTCCCCGGGTGCACCCTTGATCTGCAGATATTCGAGGTGCGCTACCTGGACATGATCAGCCGCTGCATGAAAAAGGGCGAAAGCTTTGGTGTGGTGTGCATCCTCGACGGCAAGGAAGTGGGACAGGCCCCGGATGGTTATGCGCTGATTGGCTGTGAAGCGCTGATCCGTGACTTCAAGCAGCAGGACAACGGCTTGCTGGGGATTCGGGTCGAGGGTGGCCGCAGGTTTCGCGTGTGGGAGGCCGGTGTCCAGCGTGACCAGTTGCTGGTAGCCGAAGTGCAATGGCTGGAAGAACTGCCGGAGCAACCGCTGGAGGAGGAGGACGCTGACCTGTTGGCGCTGCTCCAGGCGTTGGCCGAGCACCCGATGGTCGCTTCGCTGGACATGGGCACTCACGCGGATGGCCAGCAAGCGTTGGGTAATCAGCTTGCGTATCTATTGCCCTTCACCGAGGCCGACAAGGTCGACCTGCTGCAACTCGATGACCCGCAGCAACGGCTGGATGCGATTCAGCTGTTGCTGGATGAACTGCAAGGTGAACTGTTCACCTGAGCTTGATATTCGGAATTATCCGTCACTGTTCTCGGATTTTTCGTCGTTGTTCTGATCGTGTTGCCTGAAATAGTTGGCAATCACCTAACCAGGATCAGGGGACGAACATGATTCGACTATCACCATCGGAGCAGGCGGTCTGGGATGCTTTTTTTGTCAGTGTCACGGCGCAAGTGATTCAGCAGGGTAATCAGCGGGGCCCGGAGTACATCGCCGAGCGTGCCGCCGAAATTGCTGATGAAATGTTGTTGGAGCGGCGTGAGCGATGCATTGAGCGGCGCGGCTCGCCTGTCGACTGGATCGGGCCGGCCTAGATCAGTAGGCGTACCTGAGCAGTGCATGGGCGGTGCCGGTAAAGGCAATGATGCCGAGCACCAGGACGCACGCCGGCAAGATCAGCCACCAGACCTTCGGTGCCATGGGCGGCAATACACTTTTGTGCTGGCTCAGGGTCAGGCTGAAAGCACAGGCCGTCATCGCCAGCAGGGTGCCAGCCAGGATGTCTGTCGGCCAATGGGCGCCGAGGTACACCCGGGACAGGGCAATGCTCGCGGCAGGGATGGCGCCGAGCAATAACCAGGTCAGACGCAAGCGGGTGGGTTGACCACGTCCGGCCAGTACTGCCAGGGCCAGGAAAAACGCAAATGAACCGGAGGCGTGGCCGCTGGGCATGCTGTAGCTGGTCAATGGGTCGCTCAGCACCTCCGGGCGCATCCGCGCAAAAAACAGCTTGGTTCCGGTGTTGACCAACGCTGCGCCCAACAGTGTGGCTCCGACGAAAATCGCTTGGCGCCATTGCCGCAACAGCACCAGCAGGCCGGTCAGCACGGCACTCGCCACGAACATCTTCTTGAATTCGCCGAGCTGGGTGACCATCACCATGGCCTGGTCCATCACCGGGCTGCGGTGTTCCTGGACCAGGGCCATCAGCCCTTGGTCAAAATGGTTCAGGTACGGATAGCCGATAAATAGCGCGATCAACAACGCCCCGCTGAGGCAGCCGATCAACAGGGTTGCCCGTCGATGTCCGCGCAGGCTGCTGTTGAGGCTCAGGCCTACGAATACGGCGAGGCAGGCGGCGACAATCCCGGCCTCAGGCCAGAAACCTTCGGGCAATGGCAGGCGGAATGCCGCACCCGTGGCCCAGCCGGGTAGCAGATAGACCACCGCCCAACCGGCGCCGGCCAGCAGGCTGACGGCAGCGAAGCGCGGGAACGGCATGTCGCACATGCCGGCGACCATCGGCAGCATCGGCCGCAGCGGTCCGATAAAACGTCCCACCAGCAGGCTGGCGATCCCGTATTTATGAAAGTAGGTCTCGGCACCGCTCATCCATTCGGGATGATGGCGCAGGCCGGGCAAGCGACGGATGTTCTGGTGGAAATGGCGCCCCAGGTAGTAGGAAACCCCATCGCCCAGCAGTCCGCCGAGGAATCCCAGTAACAAGGTTTCCCCCAACGACAGCGCGCCGCTGCCAGCCAGCGCGGCGATGGCGAACAGCAACACCGTGCCGGGCACGATCAGGCCGGCGATGGCCAGGCACTCCACGAACGCCACGATAAACACCGCCACGGCCAGCCATTGCGGGTTCAGGGTCAGCCAGCCGGTAATGCTATCGAGCCATGGGCCCATACAATCAACTCCATTGGTGTGTGGCGCGCGTGGCCGGTTCGGTTATTTCAAAGCAAAAAATAGTCGCGTCCTTCGACTTGGCCCCGACGCAGCGGGTTCCGTGTGCAGTAGGGCGCGTAGCTGGCATCGACGAATCGGTACATCAGGTGTTCATCTCGGCCACTGGGGATGCCCAGGCGGGTGGTCTGGATGATTTGCGCAGGTGATTGGCCTACGTCCTCGACGAACAACAGTTCTTGATCGAAGCGCTTGGCGTCCCACATCGGTACTTTCAGGCCCAGTGCCTTGCACAGCAGGGTCTGCCCGGCACACAGCTTCTGGGAGGGACGGGGGCGGCCACTGGCGTCCGGGTTGTTCAGCAGCATCTGCGCCAAACTGGCCGGCCCGGACAGTTCGTCAACCCACGGATAGGCCGATTTGATTAACACAGCGTTGCCTGGCCCTTGGGCACTGAAGTTCAGCGAGTCGCCGCCACGGGCGTAGTACATATAGATGTGGCCGCCATCCAGAAACAAAGCCTTACGCTTTTCCGTGTAGCCAAGTGAGGCATGGCTGCCTTTTTCGGCCACGTAATAGGCTTCGGTTTCAATAATTCGTGCCGATAGCCACAAATCGCCCACACGGTGACGGATCACTTTTCCCAGCAAATCACAGGCAAGCAGTTGCGCGTCACGGTCGAAAAAGCCGTCGGGCAGGGCGTTGGCGGGGATCAGGGGCGAAAAGCTGGACATGGTGATCAAGGTAAGAGCGGCTAAATGTGACAGGATGATAACAACTCCAGCCTTAATTCCTGCTGAACGTCGAGTATTTACAGTTCATTTCGACCATCCGCCCCTCACCGCTGTCCGTAGGACTGCGCGACAGCTATAATCTGCCGCTTTCCTCTTTGCCAAGACCCCACCAGACCATGACTGAGTCCGTTCTTGACTACATGACCCGCCTGGGTCGCGCTGCCCGTCAGGCCTCGCGGTTGATCGCCCGTGCGAGCACCGCGCAGAAGAACCGTGCCCTGCTGGCTGCCGCCGATGCTCTGGATGCTTCGCGCTCCGAGCTGACGGTTGCCAACGAGCTGGACCTGGCCAACGGTCGGGCCAATGGCCTGGAACCAGCACTACTGGACCGCCTGGCGCTGACGCCGGCCCGCATCGACGACATGATCGAAGGTTTGCGTCAGGTGGCCAAGCTGCCTGACCCCGTCGGTGAAATCCGCGACATGCGCTACCTGCCGTCGGGTATCCAGGTCGGCAAGATGCGCGTGCCGTTGGGCGTGATCGGCATCATCTATGAGTCGCGGCCGAACGTGACCATCGACGCCGCGAGCCTGTGCCTCAAGTCCGGCAACGCCACGATCCTGCGTGGCGGTTCCGAGGCGATCAACTCCAACCGTGCCATCGCTGTCTGCATCCAGCAGGGCTTGGCCGTGGCTGATTTGCCGGCCGAAGTGGTGCAAGTGGTGGAAACCACCGACCGCGCTGCCGTTGGCGCGCTGATCACCATGCCCGAGTTCGTTGACGTGATCGTCCCGCGCGGTGGCAAAGGCCTGATCGAACGGGTCAGTCGTGATGCCAAGGTGCCAGTCATCAAGCACTTGGACGGCGTCTGCCATGTATTCATCGACGTGGCTGCCGACCTCGACAAGGCCATTCGCATTGCCGACAACGCCAAGACTCACCGCTACGCGCCGTGCAACACCATGGAAACCCTGCTGGTGCACGTCGGCATTGCCGATCGCGTGCTGCCGCCGCTGGCTGCCATCTATCGCGACAAGGGCGTCGAGCTGCGTGGCTGCGAGCGTACCCGGGCGATCCTCGGTAGCGATGTGATCGAAGCCACCGAGCAAGACTGGTACACCGAGTACACGGCGCCGATCCTGTCGATCCGCATCGTCGACGACCTGGATCAGGCCATCGAACACATCAACACCTACGGCTCCAAGCACACTGACGCCATCGTCACCGAGCACTTCAGCGATGCCCGGCGTTTCCTCAACGAAGTGGATTCCGCTTCGGTGATGGTCAACGCCTCGACGCGCTTTGCCGACGGCTTTGAATACGGCTTGGGCGCCGAGATCGGCATTTCCACCGACAAGCTCCACGCACGTGGCCCGGTTGGCCTTGAAGGCCTGACCAGCGAGAAGTACGTGGTGTTCGGTGACGGTCATGTGCGCACTTGATGGGTAAACGCATCGGGCTGCTCGGCGGTACCTTCGACCCCGTGCACATTGGCCATTTGCGCAGTGCGCTGGAAGTCGCGGACGCCCTCGCACTGGATGAGCTACGCCTAGCACCCAATGCCCGGCCGCCTCATCGGGACACACCGCAGGTGTCACCGCAGCAGCGCCTGGAAATGGTGCGCCTCGCTGTGGCCGGCATTGCACCGTTGGTGGTGGACGACCGCGAGCTCAAGCGCGACAAACCGTCCTACACTGTTGACACCCTGGAACTGATGCGCGCCGAACTGGCTGCGGATGACCAGTTGTTTCTACTTTTGGGCTGGGACGCATTTTGCGGCCTGCCCACTTGGCACCGCTGGGAAGAATTGCTCCAGCATTGCCACATCCTGGTGCTGCAACGCCCGGATGCCGACAGCGAACCGCCGGATGCCTTGCGCAACCTGCTGGCAGCGCGCTCGGTAAGTGACCCGCAGGCTCTGACCGGGCCGAGCGGGAATATTGCATTCGTCTGGCAGACGCCGCTTGCGGTGTCTGCCACCCAGATCCGTCAACTGCTGGCCAGCGGGAAGTCGGTACGTTTCCTGGTGCCTGACGCGGTCCTGGCCTACATCGATGCGCACGGGCTTTACCGTGCGTCGAACTGAAAAGGCGCGCTTGAAGGCACGAATAGACGTGTATTGAAGCGCCCGAACATACGAGTAAAACGAGTTTTATATGACGAACAAAGACGTAAGCAAAGTTAAGCGCAAAGGCACGTTCAAGAGCGCTCCGTTGCCGGAAAAAGTACTCAGCGGCGAGCCCCTCAAAGGCGAAGAGCTGGTCAAGATTGCTGTAGCTGCCCTGGAAGACGTCAAGGCGCAGGACGTGTTGGTCATCGATGTCCGCGATAAGCAGAGCATCACTGACTACATGATCATCGCTACCGGTACGTCCAACCGCCAGATCGGCGCGATGCTGGACAAGGTCCGCGAGATGGTCAAAGAAAAGGGCGTCAAGCCTATGGGTGAAGAAGGCAAGGGCGACAGTGATTGGGTGCTGCTGGACCTGGACGACGTGATCGTTCACATGATGACCTCCAATGCTCGCCAGTTCTATGACCTGGAGCGCCTGTGGAAAGGTGCCGAGCAGAGCCGTGCCGCCGATGGCAAGCACCACAGCCCTGAAGGCCAGCACGAGCACTTCACTAAGCTCAACAAAGACCAGGAATAAGGAACGGCTGTGCGCCTGCGTCTGATCGCTGTTGGTTCACGCATGCCCAAGTGGGTGGAAGAAGGCTGGCACGAATATGCCAAGCGTCTGCCCTCGGAGCTGGCACTGGAACTGGTGGAAATACCGCTCAATACCCGGGGCAAGAACGCCGATGTGGCGCGCTTTATCCGTCAGGAAGGCGAGGCCATGTTGGCCAAGGTCGGCCCCAACGAGCGGATTGTCACCCTGGAAGTGCATGGCAAACCGTGGAGCACCGAGCAGTTGGCGGTGGAACTGGATCGCTGGCGCCTGGATTCGCGCACAGTGAACTTCATGGTCGGCGGCCCCGAAGGGCTGGCGCCGGAAGTGTGTGCACGGGCCGATCAGCGCTGGTCGCTGTCGCCCCTGACGCTGCCACATCCGCTGGTGCGGATTCTGATCGGTGAACAGCTGTATCGCGCCTGGACAGTTCTGTCCGGGCACCCTTACCACAAATAGTCTGCGCCCTGCCTGATGACCCAGCCGATCCGCATCAAGGACCACGAGAAAGACGCACGTCTGGTGCGCGGTCGGGTCGTGTTCGGCGCTATTCTGGTGGTGGTACTGCTGGGGGTGTTGATCGCCCGCCTGTATTTCCTGCAGGTGATCCAGTACGACTATCACTCCACATTGTCGGAAAATAACCGGGTGCACGTGCAGCCGATTCCGCCGACCCGTGGCCTGATTTTCGACCGCAATGGCGTGGTGGTAGCGGATAACCGGCCCAGTTTCAGCCTGAGCATGACCCGCGAGCGTTCCGGCGACTGGCAGCAGGTCCTCGATGTCATTGTCGAAGTGCTGCAGCTGACCCCGGAAGACCGGGCGATCTTCGAAAAGCGTATGAAACAGGGGCGCCGTCCGTTTGAGCCGGTGCCGATCCTGTTTGAGCTGACCGAAGAGCAGATCGCCCGAATTGCGGTGAACCAATTCCGTTTACCGGGTGTTGAAGTGGTTGCGCAGTTGGTGCGTCACTACCCGCAAGGCGCGCACTTTGCCCACTCTGTCGGCTATATGGGGCGGATCAACGAGAAAGAGCTCAAGACCCTCGATCCGGTCAATTACAGCGGCACCCATCATATCGGCAAGACCGGCATCGAGCGCTTCTACGAGCCGGAGCTGCATGGCCAAGTGGGTTACGAAGAAGTTGAAACCAACGCCCGCGGCCGGGTACTGCGGGTGCTCAAGCGCACCGACCCGATTCCCGGCAAGGACATTGTCCTGAGCCTGGATATCAAGTTGCAGGAAGCGGCGGAGATGGCCTTGGGCGGTCGCCGTGGCGCGGTGGTGGCGCTGGATCCGAGCACTGGCGAAGTCCTGGCGATGGTCAGTCAGCCGAGCTTCGACCCGAATCTGTTTGTGACCGGGATCAGCTTCAAGGCTTACGCCGAGCTGCGCGATTCCATTGACCGGCCGCTGTTCAACCGGGTGCTGCGCGGCCTGTATCCACCGGGTTCGACCATCAAGCCTGCGGTGGCAATTGCCGGCCTGGATTCCGGTGTTATCACGGCGTCCAGTCGGGTATTCGACCCCGGTTACTACATGCTGCCCAACTACGATCACAAGTACCGTAACTGGAACCGTACCGGTGACGGTTATGTGGACCTGGACACGGCGATCATGCGGTCCAACGACACCTACTTCTATGACCTGGCCCACAAGTTGGGGATTGATCGTTTGTCGACCTACATGGGCAAGTTCGGCCTCGGTCAGAAAGTGTCCTTGGACATGTTTGAAGAGTCTCCCGGCCTGATGCCTTCCCGTGAATGGAAGCGCGCCACTCGTCGTCAGGCCTGGTTCCCGGGTGAAACCCTGATCCTCGGGATTGGCCAGGGCTATATGCAGGCCACTCCGCTGCAACTGGCCCAGGCGACGGCACTGGTGGCCAGCAAAGGCAAATGGAACCGCCCACACTTGGCGAAGACCATCGAGGGCGAAAAACCGGTCGATGAAAACCCGATTCCGGACATTGTCCTGCGCGATCCGTCCGACTGGAACAAGGTCAACCACGGCATGCAGCAAGTGATGCACGGCGCGCGGGGTACTGCGCGCAAGGCGGCGGCCGGCTCGCAGTACCGGATTGCCGGCAAGAGCGGTACCGCCCAGGTAGTGGCGATCAAGCAGGGTGAGAAGTACGACCGTTCCAAGGTTCAGGAGCGCCATCGTGACCACGCCTTGTTCGTTGGTTTTGCCCCGGCCGACAACCCCAGGATCACCGTGGCGGTGATGGTCGAGAACGGTGAGTCCGGCTCCGGCGTGGCTGCGCCAGTGGTGCGCCAGATCATGGATGCCTGGTTGCTGGACCAGGACGGCAAACTCAAGCCTGAGTACGCCAACCCTTCAAGCGCGGAGGCTACGGCCCGTGAAGAGTAATTTTGACCGCATCCTCTCCAGCGAGGATGTGATGCGCCGTCGCGCCACCTTGCTGCAGCGCCTGCACATTGATGGACCGTTGCTGATCCTGCTGCTGACATTGGCCGCCGGTAGCCTGTTCGTGTTGTATTCGGCCAGCGGCAAGAACTGGGACCTGCTGATCAAGCAGGCGTCCTCGTTTGGCCTAGGCCTGTTGTCGATGGTGGTGATTGCCCAGCTGGAACCGCGCTTCATGGCACGTTGGGTTCCGTTAGGTTACGTGGCGGGTGTGTTGCTGCTGGTGGTGGTGGACGTCATGGGCCACAACGCCATGGGCGCGACACGCTGGATCAACATTCCGGGGGTGATCCGCTTCCAGCCGTCGGAATTCATGAAGATCCTGATGCCGGCGACCATTGCCTGGTACCTGTCCAAGCGCACCTTGCCGCCGCAGCTCAAGCACGTGGGGATCAGCCTGATCCTGATTGGCGTGCCATTTATCCTGATTGTGCGCCAGCCGGACCTTGGCACCTCGCTGCTGATCCTGGCCGGCGGTGCGTTCGTGCTGTTCATGGGCGGCTTGCGCTGGCGCTGGATCCTCAGCGTATTGGCGGCGGCGATACCGGTGGCTGTGGCCATGTGGTTCTTTTTCATGCACGACTACCAGAAGCAGCGGATCCTGACCTTCCTCGACCCGGAGAGTGACCCGTTAGGCACCGGCTGGAACATCATCCAGTCCAAGGCGGCCATCGGTTCTGGCGGCGTATTCGGCAAGGGCTGGTTGCTGGGCACCCAGTCGCACCTGGACTTTTTGCCGGAAAGCCATACCGACTTTATTATCGCGGTGATGGGGGAAGAGTTCGGCCTGGTGGGCATTTGCGCACTGTTGCTGATCTACCTGTTATTGATTGGTCGCGGCCTGGTGATTACCGCCCAGGCACAGACGTTGTTCGGCAAATTGCTCGCCGGCAGCCTGACCATGACGTTTTTTGTTTATGTTTTCGTCAACATCGGTATGGTCAGTGGCCTGTTGCCGGTGGTTGGGGTGCCGTTGCCATTCATTAGCTACGGCGGAACTTCGCTGGTCACATTGATGTCAGCGTTTGGGGTTTTGATGTCGATCCATACCCATCGTAAGTGGATCGCACAGGTTTGAATAAGGTGAAGATGTCAATGCAAGCAATGCGCGGCTGGGCTGCTCGGTACGCGTCCTGTGTGGGCCTGATAGGCCTGCTGGGCGCTGCTCAGGAAGCACAGGCCGGCGACTATGACGGTTCGCCCCAGGTCGCCGAGTTTGTCGGTGAGATGACCCGTGACTATGGTTTCGCCGGTGAACAGCTGATGGGCGTGTTCCGCGAAGCCCAGCGCAAGCAGTCGATCCTGGACGCCATTTCCCGTCCCGCCGAGCGCGTGAAGCAGTGGAAGGAATATCGTCCGATGTTCCTCACTGATGCCCGCATAGCCCGGGGCGTGGACTTCTGGCGCCAGCACGAAGCGGTGTTGGCTCGCGCCGAACAGGAATACGGCGTGCCGGCCCAGGTGATTGTCTCGATCATCGGCATTGAAACCTTTTACGGGCGCAACACCGGCAGCTACCGGGTGATCGACGCGTTGTCGACCCTGGGCTTCGATTACCCGCCCCGCGCCGAGTTCTTCCGCAAGGAACTGCGCGAATTCCTGCTGCTGGCCCGCGAAGAGCAGGTCGACCCGCTGACCCTCAAGGGTTCCTACGCTGGTGCCATGGGGCTGCCGCAGTTCATGCCGAGCAGCTTTCGCGCCTATGCGGTGGATTTTGACGGCGACGGCCATATCAACATCTGGAGTAACCCCGATGATGCCATCGGCAGCGTGGCCAGTTACTTCAAGCGCCATGGCTGGGTAGCCGGCGAGCCGGTGGTGATTCGTGCCGATGTGACCGGGGATCGCGCCGATGAAGGCCTGACCCAGGGCATTGAGCCGGTCAAGACCGTCGGGGAGTTGCGGGCGCTGGGCTGGTCAAGTCATGATGCGCTGCGCGATGATATGCCGGTCACGGCTTTCCGCCTGGAAGGCGCAGATGGCCCTGAATACTGGATGGGCTTGAAGAATTTCTACGCAATTACGCGTTATAACCGCAGTGTGATGTACGCCATGGCCGTGCATCAGCTGTCAGACATGCTGGTCCAAGCACGGGGCGTCAAGTAATGCCGGTATCGCCGATCAATAAACCCCTGAAGCTGGTGGCGCTTGCTGCATTGTCATTGCTGGTCGCCAGTTGTTCCACCAGCACCAGCACCAGTCGTGCTCCTGCGCAAAAAACCGGCGGTGCGGTCGTCCGCGCTCAACCAGGCCTGGATATCAACCGCGCCCACAAAGATGGTGCGCCGTGGTGGGACGTTGATGTCTCACGTATCCCGGATGCCACGCCGACCCTGCACACCGGTGCCTACAAGGCCAACCCGTACACCGTGCTGGGCAAGACCTACTTTCCGCTGCAAGAGTCCAAGACCTATGTGCAGTCGGGCACCGCGTCCTGGTACGGCACCAAGTTCCACGGCCAGAACACCGCCAATGGCGAAGTCTATGACCTGTACGGCATGAGTGCGGCCCACAAGACCTTGCCGCTGCCCAGCTACGTCAAGGTGACCAACCTGGACAACAACCGCACGGTCATCCTGCGGGTCAATGACCGTGGGCCGTTCTATTCGGACCGGATCATCGACTTGTCCTACGCGGCCGCGAAAAAACTCGGTTACGCCGAAACGGGCACCGCCCGGGTCAAGGTCGAGGGCATCGATCCACAACAGTACTGGGCCCAGCGTGGCAAACCGGCACCGTTGATGCTCAACGAGCCGCAAACCCCGCAGCCGCAGATCGCCCAGGCGGGCAAGGTTGAGCAATGGACGCCGCCGCCGCAGCAACACGCGGCACCCGTGGTGGCCGTGCCACAAGCGGCACCCGGCAATGCAGCAGGTGGTCAGTACCTGCAAGTCGGTGCTTTCGCCAACCCGGATGCGGCGGAGCTGTTAAGGTCCAAGCTCAGCGGGATGGTCAGCGCGCCAGTCTTTATCAGCTCCATCGTGCGTAATCAGCAGACCCTGCACCGGGTTCGCCTGGGGCCGATCGGTTCGCCGGGCGAGATCCAGCAAGTGCAGAACAGCGTGCGCCTGGCCAATCTGGGCCAGCCTAGTGTGGTCAGCGCGGAATAAGCAGTTATCGGATTGATGGTTCAGGCTCGCATGCGGGCCAGGACCCTGGTTGTTGGCTCGTGGAACAATAAAAACCCAGGGGCAAGGGGTGAGCAGGCAACCGAACACGCGACAGTCTGGAGACGGGCTGTCTGAATAGTTTTGCCCGCAAGGGCAAGTTTCCATAAGCAATTTCGAGAGACGGATGAACATCACCACCTTAGCCAAACGCCTGTGCCTGCTTGTCCCGCTGATCATCACTCCGGCCGCCTGGGCGGTTGAAATGGTGCCGGCTTCACCGCAACTGGCCGCCAAGGCCTGGGTGCTCATGGATGCCGCCAGCGGCAACGTGCTGGTCGAGAACAACGGTGACCAGCGCCTGCCACCGGCCAGCCTGACCAAGCTGATGACAGCCTACATCGCAACCCTGGAAATCCGTCGCGGCCAGATCGGCGAAAACGATCCGGTCACCGTCAGCGAAAACGCCTGGCGCACCGGCGGTTCGCGGATGTTCATCAAAGTCGGCTCCCAAGTGACCGTCAGCGACCTGCTGCATGGCATCATCATCCAGTCCGGTAACGATGCCAGCGTGGCACTGTCCGAGCACATCGCCGGCAGCGAAGATGCGTTCGCCGACATGATGAACAAAACCGTGACTGATCTGGGCATGACCAACAGCCACTTCATGAACCCGACCGGCCTGCCGAACCCTGAGCATTACTCGTCGGCTCACGACATGGCGATCCTGGCTCGCGCGATCATTCGTGTCGACCCGGTGCACTATGCGATCTACTCGCAGAAAGAGTTCTTCTGGAACAACATCAAGCAGCCTAACCGCAACCTGTTGCTGTGGCGTGACAAGACCGTTGACGGTCTGAAAACCGGTCACACCGAGGAAGCTGGCTACTGCATGGTGTCTTCCGCCGTACGTGACGGCCAGCGCCTGATTGCGGTGGTGTTCGGTACCAACAGCGAGCAGGCCCGTGCGGCCGAGACGCAAAAGTTGCTGACCTACGGTTTCCGTTTCTTCGAAACCCAGACCTTCTACCAGAAGGGCGCCGAGCTGGCTCAAGCCCCGGTGTGGAAAGGCGCGACCCATCAAGTCAAGGCCGGCCTGGCTGAAGACCTGACCTTGACCATGCCTAAAGGCCAGCTCAAGAAGCTGGTTGCCAGCATGAGCATGAACCCGCAACTGGTCGCACCGATCGCCAAGGGCGATGTCATTGGTAAGGTCGAAGTGAAGCTGGACGACAAGGTGGTGCACAGTGCCGACCTGATCGCCCTCGACGCTGTCGACGAAGGTGGTATCTTCCGCCGCGTGTGGGATAGCATCCGTCTATTCTTCTACGGCTTGTTCAACTGATAGTGTGCACCTGCAAAGCCCCGCGTTGATCCGACGCGGGGCTTTGCCCGTCGCCACGGCTTACCGCTTACGAGGCCGTTACGCCATGACCGATACCGAAGTAAAGGCGCCAAAGATCGAATTCCCGGTGACTGATTATCCGATCAAAGTGATCAGCGATACGGGTGTAGGTCGTAAGGACATCATCATTGATATCGTCAGGAAACACGCGACGATCAACGATAACCGCGTGGACGAGCGTTCCAGCTCCAGCGGCAAGTACACCACTATTCAGTTGCACATCGTTGCGACTGATCAGGACCAGCTCTACAACATCAACAGCGAACTGCGGGCTACCGGCTTCGTACACATGGTGTTGTGATGTCGCAGATCCTGGGCTTTCGCGAGCTCGGCCGGATGGCCTACGAGCCTGTCTGGCATGCCATGCAGCGGTTCACCAATGAGCGCGGCTCTGCTGTCGATGATGAAATCTGGCTGGTGGAACACCCGCCGGTTTTCACTCAAGGGCAGGCTGGCAAGGCCGAACATCTGCTGTTGCCGGGGGATATTCCGGTGGTGCAGGTCGACCGAGGTGGCCAAGTGACTTACCATGGCCCCGGCCAACTGGTGGCTTATCTGCTGCTGGATGTTCGCAAGCTGGGTTTCGGTGTGCGTGACCTGGTCAGCCGCATGGAAACCTGCCTGATCGAGTTGTTGGCCAGCTACGGCGTGACCGCAGCGGCCAAGCCTGATGCGCCCGGTGTGTATGTCGATGGCGCGAAAATCGCCTCCCTGGGCCTGCGGATCCGCCACGGTTGTTCCTTTCATGGCCTGGCCTTGAACGTGGACATGGACCTGGCCCCGTTTCAACGGATTAATCCCTGTGGCTACGCCGGGCTGGCGATGACCCAGCTGCGCGATCACACAGGTCCGATAGAATTTGCCGAGGTAAGTGCCCGGCTGCGCGCGCAGCTCGTCAAACACCTCGACTATGCTGAGCAGACGACCCTAACGGGCGGAATCGACTGATTATGACTACTGATGCAGTGCAAACCATGATCCCGACGCTGGATATCACCGAGCGTCCGGCCCCGCGTGCCAAGGTGGAAGCCGGCGTCAAGCTGCGCGGCGCCGAGAAGGTTGCACGCATCCCGGTAAAGATCATTCCGACCACCGAACTGCCGAAAAAGCCTGACTGGATTCGCGTGCGTATCCCGGTTTCGCCGGAAGTCGACCGTATCAAGGCGCTGTTGCGCAAACACAAGCTGCACAGCGTCTGCGAAGAAGCGTCCTGCCCGAACCTGGGCGAATGCTTCTCCGGCGGCACCGCCACCTTTATGATCATGGGTGACATCTGCACCCGTCGTTGCCCGTTCTGCGACGTCGGCCATGGCCGTCCGAAGCCCTTGGACGTCAATGAGCCGGAAAGCCTGGCCATTGCCATCGCCGACCTGAAACTCAAGTACGTGGTGATCACCTCGGTGGACCGCGACGACCTGCGTGACGGCGGTGCCCAGCACTTTGCCGATTGCATCCGCGAAATCCGCAAGCTGTCGCCGAATGTGATGCTCGAAACCCTGGTCCCGGATTACCGTGGCCGGATGGACGTTGCCCTGGCAATCACCGCCGCCGAGCCGCCAGATGTGTTCAACCACAACCTGGAAACCGTGCCGCGTCTGTACAAGGCCGCGCGTCCTGGTTCGGATTACCAGTGGTCGCTGACCTTGCTGCAGAAGTTCAAGCAGATGATGCCGCACATTCCGACCAAATCCGGCTTGATGCTGGGCCTTGGCGAAACCGACGAAGAAGTCATCGAAGTCATGAAGCGCATGCGCGAACACGACATCGACATGCTGACACTCGGGCAGTACCTGCAGCCGTCTCGCAGCCACTTGCCGGTGCAGCGCTTCGTGCATCCGGACGTCTTCGCTTGGTTCGCCGAGGAAGGTTACAAGATGGGCTTCAAGAACGTTGCCTCGGGCCCGCTGGTGCGTTCCTCGTACCACGCCGATGAGCAGGCCAAGTTGGTCAAGGCCAGCCTGGTTTCCTAAGCCGCACCACAGATCCAATGTGGGGCTGGGCTTGTGTGGGAGCTGGCTTGCCTGCGATGCAGACGCCTCGGTGTATCAATCATGCCGAGGGTGATGCAATCGCAGGCAAGCCAGCTCCCACATTTGTTTCTGTGTCTTCTATAAGTCACCGTTGCTGGTTAGAGTGCCTTGGCTATCTAGATAAGGAGAACCATGGATGACGACTCAACTCGCGGCCGCCGTACCTGCTCTGCGCGCCGAAGGCGTGATCGGCTTGATCGCACCCGCCGGCCCCGCCGCGTTGGACGTGGAAAAGGCCGGGCAATGGATGCGCGCCCGTGGTCATGAACTGCGGATCTTCTCTGGTGTGTATGAACGTGACGGCTACCTGGCCGGCAGCGATGAAGTGCGCCTGCGCGACCTGCACGCCGCCTTCGCCGACCCTGAAATCGATGCCATCTTCTGCCTGCGCGGCGGCTACGGCACACCGCGCCTGCTTGACCGCCTGGACTTCGACCTGCTGCGGGCCAACCCCAAACCTTTTGTAGGCTACAGCGACATCACCGCCTTGCACTTAGCGATTAGCCGCTACGCCGGTTTTGTGACCTTTCACGGGCCGATGCTCAACGCTGACTTGCTGGGTGAAAAACAGCAACCTACCGAGTCGTCGCTGTTCAGCATGCTGCGTGGGCAGGTGAGGGCGGGTAGCCAGTTGGTCCACCCGGTGGCCTATCCATTGACCACGATCGAGCCAGGCATCGCCTGTGGGCGTTTGCTGGGGGGTAACTTGTCGATGATCGCGGCGGTCATGGGCACGACTTACGAGATTGATGCCGAGGGCATCATTCTGTTTATCGAGGACGTTAACGAGCCGCTGTATCGCATTGATCGCTTGCTCACCCATTTACGCCTGGCGGGCAAGCTGGCCCAACTGGCCGGTGTGCTGGTGGGGGATGTGGCGGGCGTGGATAACGTGGCGCTCGAACGCTTGCTCAAGGAAACGTTTGAACCGTTGTGCATTCCGGTGCTGTCCGGCTGGCGCAGCGGGCATTGCAACCCGAACCTGACCTTGCCGATGGGTGCGCGAGTAAGGCTGGATGCGGGAGAGAAGAGGTTGGTGCTGGAGCAGGATGTGGTGTTCAAGGCCTGAGGGCTTCGTTGATCTTTAGGCCGCCTTCGACTTGCTCTCGAAGGCGGCGGTCGCCATGCGCTGGTTTAGCGTTTCTGCAACGACTCCAACAACTTCACCGTCGGATACCCATCCGCCGGCCAGCCCAGCGCTTGCTGTGCCGCTCGAATCGCCTTGCGCGTATTGGCGCCAATGATCCCGTCCGGGTTTCCGGCGTCGTAACCATGCGTACTGAGCACCGTCTGCAATTCCATGCGCTGGGAACGGGTCAACGGCAGCTCGTCTTTCGGCCAAGCCCCACGAATCAACCCGCCGCCACTGAACCGCTCCGACAGCAAGCCAACCGCCAGTGCGTAAGACGACGAATTGTTGTACTTGAGGATCGCGCGGAAGTTATCCAGTACCAGGAACGCCGGGCCACGATAGCCAGCAGGCAGTAGCAGGGCGGCAGAGAGCTGGTCCACATTGGGCGGTACGCTGGCGCCGGCTGGCACCTGGATCCCCAGTTTCAGCCATTCGCCCACTGTCTTGCGCACCGCGCCGTCGGCCAGGGCGTAATCAAAGTTCAACGGCAGTTGCTGTACCTCAAAGCCCCACGGCTGGCCTTTCTGCCAGCCGGAGCTCTGCAGGTAGTGCGCGGTGGAGGCGAGGGCGTCGGCTGGGCTGTTCCAGATGTCGCGGCGGCCATCGCCGTCGAAGTCCACCGCGTGGGTGTTGTAGGTGGTGGGGATGAACTGGGTCTGGCCCATGGCCCCGGCCCAGGAGCCGCGCATCTGGTCGGCCTGGATGTCACCGTGTTGGATGATTTGCAGCGCCGCCAGCAGTTGCGCCAGGGCAAACGCCGGGCGACGACCTTCATAGGCCAGGGTGGCCAATGAGCGGATCACCAGATTGTTGCCCTGGAACTGGCCGAAGTTGCTCTCCATGCCCCACACCGACACCAGCGCCTGACGGTCGACGCCATAACGTTGCTCGATGCTCTGCAGGGTGTCGGCGTACTTGATCAGTAGCGACTGGCCATTACGTACCCGCAATGGCGACAGGGCGCCATCGAGGTATTCCCACACAGGGCGAGAAAACTCTGGCTGGCTGCGGTCGGCGCGGATGACCGCCATGTCAGGGGTGACATTGGCAAAGGCGGTGTCAAACACCTGGGGTGTGATGCCGGCCTTCAAGGCTTCAATGCGAAAGCCTGCTTGCCATTCGGCGAAGGTCTGGGTGGGCTGGATGTCGAGATTATCCACCGCCAACGGCGCAACTACGGCTGGGGCGGCCACCGGTGCGGTTTGCACGGTAGGCAAGGGTTGAGCGTCTGCGGCGGTGGGTTTTTCCGCACAGGCGACTAACAGAATGAGGCTGGAGGCAGCGATCAATTGGCGAAGGTGCCAACGACGGGAAAGACTAGAGGGCATGCACAGGTCCAGGGAATACGAATCAGGTGCAGACCTTATCATGCCAGAGGGGCGCTTGCCTTCAGGCAGCCAGAAAGTAAGAAGCCTCCCAGCTATTAGACTGGAAGGCTTCGCGGCGGTAGCTGCCTTTGCCCTTGCCTGCGCGTTCCTGGCGACTGCGGAACAGGGGTTGGGCGATGATGGACTTGGCCTTGTTGGGGCCATGCTTGGATGGCTTTTTGCTCATGACGAGTACTCTCTGGGTGGGTGATGCGGCGCAAATCATCTGCCCAATCGTCGATTCTGTCCAGCCCTGCAGCCGCTGCCGAGGAACGAGGCTGCGATGGGTTTGGGCGGCATTCCGACGAAGTGTCCCCCTAGGGCGGTCCTGCGAACACACATCGCAGCCTCGTTCCTCGGCAGCGGCTACAGTGTTATTCGGCTGGCAATGTCAGGCGCTGGCCGGACATAAGCAGTGACAAACGACTGAGGCTCATCCACGGTGATCCCGCCGCTTGTCCTTTGATCTGCGCATCAATGCGCTGGGCTTCGAGCAACAGTTGCGCCCAGCGCTGCGCAGAATGCCGTTGCAGGGCTTTGCTGATCAGCGGTTTACGTTTGTCCCATACCGGTGGCCGAGCCTGGCTGAAGGCCTTATCCAGCGGGGTGCCCTGGCTGTATTGCAGGGCAATATTAGCCAGCAACCGCAGCTCCCGAGCCAGGGCCCAGAGAATTACCGGTGGCTCCACACCTTCACCGCGCAGGCCTTCGAGCATGCGCAGGGTGTGAGCGGCTTCACCATTGAGGATTGCATCCACCAGGCCGAACACGTCAAAGCGTGCGCTGTCGGCCACGGCCCCTTGCACGGTTTCGACGGTGATCTGTCCACCTTCGGCCATCAATTTGAGCTTCTCGATTTCCTGCGCGGCTGCCAGCAGGTTGCCTTCGACACGTGCGGCAATCAGTTCCACTGCGTCTTGGCTGGCGGACAGCCCGGACTGGGACAGACGCTGGCGAATCCATTGGGGCAGTTGATTACCCTCCACTGGCCAGATCTGGATGAACTGGGTCTGCGGACCTTCCACCAACGCCTTGCCCCACTTGGTTTTCTGCGCGCTGCCATCGAGCTTGGGCAAGCTGATCAGCAGCAGCGTGTCCTCGGCGGGACGCGCGCAGTATTCCATCAACGCCGCTGCGCCTTTGTCCCCAGGCTTGCCCGAGGGCAGGCGCAGTTCCAGCAGGCGTTTTTCAGCAAACAGCGACATGCTCGCGCCGGCTTGCAGCAACGTACCCCAGTCAAAACTGGCGTCGGCACTGAATACCTGGCGTTCGTCGAAGCCCTGTTGGCGCGCGGCGCCGCGAATAGCGTCGGCGGCTTCCTGACACAGCAACGGGTCATCTCCGCTGACGATATAGACGGGCGCGAGATTGCCTTGCAGGTGCTTGGCGAGTTGGGCGGGGGCGAGTTTCATAGTCGGGGCGAACGGGGCGCATGATGCGCCCCGTTTAGCTTACTCGGCAGGGACTTCTACTGGGGACTGCTTCGGCGTGTTGTTTTCATACTCTTGCGCAGCTTTCAGAGCATCGGCATCTGCCTTGGCCTTGGCGTCTGCAGTTTGCTGCAGGGCGTCCAGTTGAGTCGGGCTAAATTGTTGCAGGCGCAGCACCATACGCTGGACCAGGTCGCGACGCATTTCCTTGCGTACCTGAATCGCTTCCGAGTCCGAACCCACCAGGTTGTTGCCGTCGTGGCTCACGACTTTCTGTACTTCCAGTTTGCCACCGGTCAGCGGCAGGTTGTCGTGACCCTGGATCTCGTAATTGAGCGTAGTGTTCAGCTCGATGTCCGAGGCACGGCCTGCGCTGGCGTAGCTGAGGTTACGCTGGGTTTCCTGTTCATTGACCAGGACCAGTTTGTAAGGCGCGCCGGTGTAGACCTTCACGCCACTGCCTTCCAGCGTAGTGCGCAGTTGGGTCACGGTCTCGCCGTAGGCGTTGCGGGCACTGACGTCCAGTTCCTTGATCGTCAGTTCGGTGGTGCCAGTACCACGCAGCTGGAAGCCGCAGGCGCTCAACAGCACAGCAAGGCCCATAACCAGCAAATTGCGTTTGATCATTTTGATGCTCCCCTTGAAACCATGTGGGCCTTATCGAGGCCCTGGAGGTTTTGTTCGGCGCCAGGGTTATGCCCTGACGCCCGATCCGATTAGCTAGCGACGATATTGACCAGTTTGCCGGGTACCACGATCACTTTGCGGATCGTCAGGCCTTCGGTAAAGCGCAGCACGTTTTCGTTGCTGCGTGCGGCCGCTTCGACTTCTTCGCGGCTGGCGCTGGCAGGCATGTCGATATGGCCACGCAGTTTACCGTTGACCTGAATCACCAGTTGCAACGTGTCTTGTACCAGTGCGCTGTCATCCTGTACTGGCCAGCGGGCATCGATTACTGCGCCGCTGTGGCCCAGTTGGCTCCACAGTTCGTGGCTGATGTGCGGCGTGATCGGTGCAAGCAACAGGGTGACCGTTTCCAGGCCTTCCTGTACCAGTGCACGGTCCTGTTCAGTGGTCTGCGGTGCTTTTTCCAGTACGTTCATCAGTGTCATCACCTGGGCGATGGCAGTGTTGAATTTGTGGTGCTGGCCCACGTCCTGGCTGGCTTGTTTGATGGCCAGGTGCGTGCTGCGGCGAATGACTTTCTGCTCATCGCTTAAGGCCGCCACGTTCAGTTTGCCTGGCAAGCCCTGGCTGACATGTGCGTGCGCCAGACGCCAGACGCGTTTGAGGAAGCGGTGCGAACCCTCTACGCCGGAGTCGGACCATTCCGCGCTCATGTCGGGCGGCGAGGCGAACATCATGAACAGTCGGCAGGTATCTGCACCGAACTGGTCAATCATCGACTGTGGGTCGACGCCGTTATTCTTGGACTTGGCCATTTTCTCGGTGCCACCGATTTCCACCGGCAGGCCGTCGGCGATCAGCTTGGCACTAATAACCTTGGCTTTGCTGTCACGCTCCAGCTCAACGTCCGCTGGGTTGAACCAGGTGTAGCTGCCGTTGGCTTCACGACGATAATAAGTCTCGGCGATCACCATGCCCTGGGTCAGCAGGTTCTTGAACGGCTCGTTGGAGCTAACCAGGCCTTCGTCGCGCATCAGCTTGTGGAAGAAGCGCGCATAGAGCAGGTGAAGAATGGCGTGTTCGATACCGCCGATGTACTGGTCTACCGGCAACCAATGGTCGGCCGCCGATTTTTCTACCAGACCGCCTTCATAGTGCGGCGAGGCGTAGCGGGCGTAGTACCACGAGGACTCGACGAAGGTGTCCATGGTGTCGGTTTCACGCTTGGCTGGCGCGCCGCATTTCGGGCAACTGCACTCGTAGAACTCGGGCATGCGTGCCAATGGCGAACCTGCGCCGTCTGGCACCACGTCTTCCGGCAGTACGACTGGCAACTGGTCTTCCGGCACCGGCACGTCACCACAGGTGTCGCAGTGGATGATCGGGATCGGGCAGCCCCAATAGCGTTGGCGGCTGATGCCCCAGTCGCGCAGGCGGAACTGGGTGCGCGAGGCACCGAGGTTTTTCTTGATCAGCGCTACTTCAATGGCGTCGAAGGCACCTTCGAAGTCCAGGCCGTCGAACTCGCCGGAGTTGATCAGTTCGCCGTGCTCGCCGTAGGCGTCTTGCCACGGAGCCAGGTTGGTGTCACCGGAGCTGGTGCGCACCACGGACTTGATCGGCAGGTTGTATTGGGTGGCGAATTCGAAATCGCGCTCGTCGTGAGCCGGCACGGCCATTACTGCACCATCGCCGTAATGCATCAGCACGTAGTTGGCGACCCAGACTGGCAACTTCTCGCCTGTCAGTGGGTGCTCGACGAACAGCGAGGTCGGCAGGCCTTTTTTCTCTTGGGTGGCGACGTCAGCTTCGGCGACGCTGCCGCCTTTGCATTCGGCGATGAACGCCTGCAGCTCGGGGTTGTTCTGTGCGGCCAGGGTGGCCAGCGGGTGTTCAGCTGCCACGGCGACGTAGGTCGCGCCCATCAGGGTGTCCGGACGGGTAGTGAAGACTTTCAGGGTACCCGCTTCACCGATGGTGTCGATGTTGTACGGGAACTGCACTTCCATGCCCTTGGATTTGCCAATCCAGTTGCGCTGCATGGTCTTGACCTGTTCAGGCCAGCCCGGCAGGTCGTCGAGGCTCGACAAGAGTTCATCCGCGTAGGCGGTGATCTTGAAGTAGTACATCGGGATTTCGCGCTTTTCGATCAGCGCGCCGGAACGCCAGCCGCGACCGTCGATCACTTGCTCGTTGGCCAGGACGGTCTGGTCGACCGGGTCCCAGTTAACGGTGCCGTTCTTGCGGTAGATCACGCCTTTTTCGAACAGGCGAGTGAACAGCCATTGTTCCCAGCGGTAGTAATCAGGCTTGCAGGTGGTCACTTCGCGAGACCAATCCACGGCCAGGCCCAGGCTGCGCAACTGGGTCTTCATGTAGGCGATGTTTTCGTAGGTCCACTTAGCGGGCGCTACGTTGTTCTTCATCGCGGCGTTTTCCGCCGGCATGCCGAAGGCGTCCCAACCCATGGGTTGCAGGACGTTCTTGCCTTGCATGCGCTGGTAGCGGGAGATCACGTCGCCGATGGTGTAGTTACGCACATGCCCCATGTGTAGCTTGCCGCTGGGGTAAGGGAACATCGATAGGCAATAGAAAGTCTCCTTGCCTGGCTGTTCACTGACTTCAAAGGACTTTTGCTCGTCCCAGAACGACTGGGCGGCATTTTCTATTTCACGGGGCTGGTAATGTTCGTGCATGGCTACTTTTGAACTGAATAGGGGTGGCCTAATCCTCTTCAATGCAATGTTCGGGGTGATCGACACCGGAAACGGCGCGTCCAGGCCCAAACCCTGCTGGAAGTGGAGTTACAGGAAGCGCCGTAGCATACATGACCCCACTCTATCGAGGGAAACCCTGATTGCGCGCCCAAGGCCGTTGGTCGCGGCGCCAGGCGGGTGTCGCCTGCGCAGCTACGCTGTTTATTGGGGAGTGAGACTTATCTTCAATGAGGTGAGGGGATGGTTGATTCGCAGCGAACTTTAACGAAACCGCAGTTGTATGAAGGACTGATCGATCGTTTGGGTCGGGCATTGGATGCAGCAAAAACGGCAGGTCGATTGCGTGACGAGAGGCCTGTGGAGCTGGAACTGCGTGGCTTGAGCCAGGCAGAGCTTGAATTGATCAAGGTTTATCTGGAGTTGAACGAGCGCAATGGGGCTCATAGGGTGGCTTCCCCGCCCGCCCCGGAGTCTTTGCACTCGGCCAAGGTGGTGTGGCTTAAAGACTTGTCGGCCGGTCGAAGCCCGGAAAAGCTTCGGTCCGCGCGGTTCAAGTAAAGCATGGCGTTATCTGTTGCTTTCTCGGTGGCATCCAGCAGCTTGAGGCTGCTTGGTTCTTGTAAAGCTTGTAAAGATTGTCGCGCAATACCGTTACACCTTAGGCTTCGGGCATCTTTGGAGATGCCCGATGCCTTTTCGTTATTTCATAAAACAATTGTTGTTGCCGCCCGGCATTCTTTTGCTGTTGTTGGCCCTTGCCTGGTGGTTTCGTCGCAGCCGTCCGCGCCTGGCCGGGGCATGCTTTGCCTTGGGGTTGGGCGGGATGTGGTTGATGAGTTTGCCGGTGGTGGTGCAATGGGGCGCTAAGGCCTTGGAGACCGAGCCGCCGTTGGCCCGCGACGAATGGGCGACCCTGGCGCAGCGAGCTGATGCCATTGTGGTGTTGGGCTCTGGTCGCGAGCGGGGTGACCCGGCCTGGGGCTCTGATCAGCCGACCGGCATAGGCCTTGAGCGCCAGCGCTATGCGGCTCGGTTGGCCAAAGCTTCGGGGTTGCCGGTGTTGACCAGTGGAGGTTTGCACTATGGCACGCCGCCCAGCGAGGCGGAATTGATGGCAGTGTCGATGCAGGATGACTTTGGTGTCACCGTGCGCTGGAAGGAGGAGAGCAGTCGCACCACTTGGGAAAACGCCCAAATGAGCGCGCAGATTCTATTGCCTCAGGGAATCAAGCGTGTGGTGGTCGTGACTCAGGCCTGGCACATGCCGCGTTCCCGCTGGAGCTTTGAGAAGGCCGGCTTCACCGTGGTTCCGGCGCCTGTCGGGTTCCTGGGCGAGGACAATGCCCGGCCACTGGGCGGCTGGATGCCGGAGTTCAAGTCGGTATGGCAGAGCGGGCAGTTGTTGAATGAGGCGGTTGGGCAGGTGGGGTATCGGATGTTTTATAGGTAACACCGCAGGGCAAATGTGGGAGCTGGCTTGCCTGCGATGACGGTGTGGACGGTGTGTCAGTCACTGACGTGGTGGCCGGCAGTCTGCTATCGCAGGCAAGCCAGCTCCCACATTAGATCGGGGGTGTTTCTGTTACACCGTTTTGGACATCCGGCCTGCCAGCAACGCCCAACCAAACAGCACCAAACATACAATGATCAGTGGCCACGACCGCCATTGCAGGTAGGGCGTCAGGTTGTGCATCGGCACCACTTCGCCATAGAGGACGCCACGTTCAAACTGTGGGATCTGCTCGGTGATCTGGCCAAACGGGTTGATCAGGCCGGTGACCCCGTTGTTGGTGGCGCGAATCATCCAGCGGCCGGCTTCCAGGGCGCGCATCTGGGCCATTTGCAGGTGCTGCAAGGGGCCGATAGAGGTGCCGAACCAGGTGTCGTTACTGATGGTCAGCAGCAAATCACTGCGAGCCGAAAGGCTGGCGGCGAATTCCGGGTAGACCACTTCATAACAAATGAACGGCGCAATCTGATAACCCTTGGCTTGCAGCAAGGCTTGATCGGCCGGACCGCGAGCGAAGTCCGACATCGGCAGGTCGAAGAAGGCAATCAGGCCGCGCAGCAGATCTTGCAGCGGCACGTACTCACCAAACGGAACCAACTTCTGCTTCAGGTAGGTGCCATCGCCTTCACCGACCACGGTGATACCGTTGAAGTAGCGCTTCTGGTGATGCACTTCCTGACGAATCGGCACGCCGGTGATCAGCGCGGTATTTCGCTCGGCGGCGAACTTGCCCATCATCGCGAGGTAACCCTCGGCGGATTCCTTGAGAACCGGGATCGCGGTTTCCGGCCATACCAGCAGGTCGACGCGTTTGGAACTGAAGCTCATGTCGCGGTACAACGCCAACTGTGCGTTGAGCTGGTCGGGGTCCCACTTCATGCTTTGTGCCACGTTGCCCTGAAGCGCCGCCACCGTCAGCGGCGGGCCGGCGGGCGTGGTCCAGGCGTGATGCTTGAGCGCCAGGCCGATGGCCCATGGCGCCACCAGCAATGCCAGGCCTGCACCGACAAACACATTACGTTTGGCTGCCAGCAAGCGCGGCAGGTTGCAGATCAGTGCGGCCGTCAGAGCCAGCGCGAAGGAAATCAGCCACATCCCGCCCAGCGGCGCGAGACCGGTAAGGGGGCCATCGAGCTGGCTGTAACCGGAGTAAAGCCAAGGGAAGCCGGTGAGGAACCAGCCACGAAAGGCTTCTTGACCAACCCATAAGGCCGCAAACGCCAAGGCGTCCGCCAGCGGCGCTTCATTACGGCGCAGCCAGCGTGCCCATAGCCAGGCCGGCAGGGCGAAGAACCAGGCAATCGCCGCCGTAAACGCCAGCATCAGCAACCCGGCCAGCAGCACCGAGGCGCCGCCGAAATGGTGAATGCTGTAGTAGATCCAACTGGTGCCAGCGCCAAACAGGCCGAAACCGAAACACCAGCCACGGCCCAGGGCCTGGCGTGGTGTCAGCTCGCGAAGTCCTGCATAGAAGAACCCGACCGCCACCAGCGCCAGCGGCCAGATATCGAACGGCGCCAGCGCCAGGGTAGTGATGGCGCCGGCCACCACGGCCAGCAAGTTACCGGGCCAGCCGGGTGCGGTGAGACGGCGCATGTCAGTCCTTAGCGGGCAATAGGTGTCAGGCGGATCAGATGGATCCGGCGGCTGTCGGCATTCAGGATGCGAAAGCGATAGGCGCCGATTTCCGTGGTTTCGTTACGCTTGGGCAGATGCCCGAACGCGCTCATCACTAGGCCGCCGACGGTGTCGAACTCATCATCAGAGAATTCGCTGTCGAAGAACTCGTTGAAGTTCTCGATCGGCGTCAGGGCCTTGACCAGGAAATCACCGCTGGGCAACGGCTTGATGTAGCTGTCCTCTTCTACGTCGTGCTCGTCTTCGATATCACCAACGATCTGTTCCAGCACGTCTTCGATGGTGACCAGGCCCGCCACGCCGCCGTATTCGTCAATGACGATGGCCATGTGATTGTGGTTGGCGCGAAACTCGCGCAGCAGCACATTCAGACGCTTGGACTCGGGAACGAAGGTGGCCGGCCGCAGCAGGTCCTTGATGTTGAAACTGTCGCCGTTCTCCTTGAGGATCAGCGGCAGCAGGTCCTTGGCCAGCAGGACGCCCATGACGTCGTCATGGCTTTCTCCGATCACCGGGTAGCGCGAGTGCGCCGAGTCGATGACGGCCGGGAGGAACTCCCGAGGGGTCTGGGTCGCCTTGATGCTGATCATCTGCGAGCGCGGGACCATGATGTCCCGTACTTGCAGGTCAGCCACCTGGATGGCGCCCTCGACGATGGCCAGCGCTTCGCTGTCCAGCAACTTGTTCTGATGGGCCTCGCGCAGGAGCTCCAGCAGCTCCTGGCGGTTTTTCGGCTCGTGGGCAAAGGCCTGGGTGAGTTTCCCCAGCCATGACTTTTGCCCGTTGCTCGATCGGTCTTCGCTCATAGCGATTACTCTAAATCCTTATGTGTTTCAGTTAAGTGTTGTTTCAGGTGTGTGTCGATCAGTTTTCGTCGTCTGCATACGGATCGCGATGACCCAGTTCTGCAAGCAACGTTCGTTCCAGTGCTTCCATTTCCTCGGCTTCCTCATCGTCTATATGGTCGTAACCCAAGAGATGCAAGCAGCCGTGGATGACTAGATGGGCCCAGTGGGCCTCAAGTTCCTTGCCTTGTTCCTTTGCCTCGCGTTCCACCACTTCGACGCAAATCACCAGATCGCCCAGCAGCGGGATATCCAGCAACTCATCGGGTACGTCAGCGGGAAACGACAGCACATTGGTGGCGTAGTCTTTCTGGCGCCAGGTGTGGTTCAGTTCACGGCCTTCGGGCTCGCCCACCAGGCGGATGGTCAGTTCCGAGTCGGCGGTGCGCTGGCGCAGGGCCAGTGTGCACCATTGGCGGAATTGTTCTTCGCTGGGGGCGGGCGCGTCGGTGGCCAGCTGCAGATCAAGCTCAAGCATCGCGGCGAATGTCCTTGGCCGGCTCGTCGTCACGATGTTCAAAGCGCTCGTAGGCTTCGACAATGCGCTGGACCAGTGGGTGGCGCACCACGTCTTTGGGCATGAAGTGAGTGAAGCTGATTCCCGGAACGTCCTTGAGCACCTCGATCACCTGGCTCAGGCCCGACTTGGTGCCCTTGGGCAGGTCGACCTGGGTGACGTCACCGGTGATCACGGCCGTTGAGCCGAAGCCGATACGGGTCAGGAACATCTTCATCTGCTCAACGGTGGTGTTCTGGCTTTCGTCGAGAATGATGAAGCTGTTGTTCAGGGTGCGACCGCGCATATAGGCCAGCGGGGCGATTTCGATCACCTGGCGCTCGATCAGCTTGGCCACGTATTCGAAGCCGAGCATTTCGTAGAGGGCGTCATACAGCGGGCGCAGGTAAGGGTCGATCTTCTGTGCAAGGTCGCCGGGCAGGAAACCCAGTTTTTCGCCGGCTTCCACCGCCGGGCGCACCAGCAGGATGCGTCGCACCTGCTCGCGCTCCAGGGCGTCGACCGCGCAGGCCACTGCCAGGTAGGTCTTGCCGGTACCGGCCGGGCCGATGCCGAAGTTGATGTCGTTACCGAGGATTTCTTTGACGTAGCGCTGCTGATTCAAGCCGCGTGGGCGAATCATGCCTTTTTTGGTACGCAATGCGACGCTGGCTTCGGCCACGGGGTTGTTGGCCAGGTCTTCCACGGCGGATTCCTGTAAGTACAGGTGTACCGTTTCCGGCGATAGCTCACTACCTTTGGTTTCCCGGTAGAGGCGCCGGAGGAGGTTTTCCGCAGACGTGGTGTGTTGAGGTTCACCAATGAGCTCGAACTGATTGCCGCGGTTGCGGATCTCGATGCTCAGGCGCTGTTCGATCATGCGCAGATGCTCGTCGAACTGTCCGCACAGATTGGCGAAACGGCGAGCCTCAAAGGGCTCGAGGAGGAAACGATGTGGTTCTATGGGTGCGTTCAAGGTCGTTTTAAGCCGCCCTGGGGCAATTAAGATGGAATCAAGGATAACGCCAGCAGCCGGCGCGCGAAAGCACTTAAATGGTCGGAGTGCGGCGCAGTTCTACTGTGGACGGGCTTGCGTGGGAGCCGGCTTGCCCGCGATGCAGGCACCTCGGTGTATCAGGTGCACCGAGGTGATGCTATCGCAGGCAAGCCAGCTCCCACATTTGATCTTCATTTGTCTTGAGGTCGGGGTCTCAGTTAATCAGCGAGCCGCGCAGCGAGTGCGGTTGGGCCGCATCGATATGCACGTCGGCGAACTGCCCGATCAAGGTCGGATTGTCGCAGCGGAAGTTGACGATCCGGTTGTTCTCGGTCCGGCCTTGCAGCTCGCCTGGGTCTTTCTTTGAGTAGTCGGTGACGAGGATGCGCTGGGTCGAGCCCACCATCTGGCGGCTGATCTCGAAGCCTTGCTGGTTGAGGCGATGTTGCAGAGCGTTCAGGCGCTCCTTTTTCAGCTCTTCCGGGGTTTCGTCCGCGAGGTCGGCGGCTGGGGTACCCGGGCGCTGGCTGTAGACGAACGAGTAGGAGAAGTCGAAACCGACGTCTTCAATCAGCTTCATGGTCTGCTGGAAATCTTTCTCGGTCTCGCCAGGGAAGCCGACGATGAAATCCGAGCTGATGCAGATGCCCGGTACCGCAGCACGCAGTTTGCGCAGTTTGGATTTGTATTCCAGAGCGGTGTGGTTGCGCTTCATGGCCGAGAGGATACGGTCCGAACCCGACTGCACCGGTAAATGCAGATGTTTGACCAGCTCCGGTACTTCGGCGTGGGCCTGGATCAGGCTGTCGGAGAACTCCAGCGGGTGCGAAGTGGTGTAGCGAATTCGCTCGATACCGTCGACGGCGGCGACCACGCGGATCAGTTCCGCCAGGTCCGCCATGCGTCCGTCGTGGGTCTGGCCGCGATAACCGTTGACGTTCTGGCCCAGCAGGGTGACTTCGCGCACACCGTTCTCGGCGAGGTGGATGATTTCCGCCAGTACGTCATCGAATGGACGGCTGACTTCTTCGCCACGGGTATAAGGCACGACGCAGAAGGTGCAGTACTTGCTGCAACCTTCCATTACCGACACATAAGCGCTTGGGCCGTCGATGCGCGGCTCGGGCAAGTGGTCGAATTTTTCGATTTCTGGGAACGAGACATCAACCTGGGGCAGCTTGGTGAGGCGGGCGGCGTCGATCATTTCCGGCAGGCGGTGCAGGGTCTGCGGGCCAAAGACCACGTCCACATAGGGTGCGCGGTCGCGAATGGCGGCGCCTTCCTGGCTGGCCACGCAACCGCCGACGGCGATTACCATGTCCGGGTTGGCCAGTTTCAATTCACGCCAGCGGCCCAGTTGCGAGTACACGCGGTCCTGGGCTCGCTCGCGGATTGAGCAGGTATTGAGCAGGATCACGTCGGCATCTTCAGCGCGAGCGGTGACTTCCAGGGCCTGATGTTCACCCAGCAGGTCGACCATACGCGAGCTGTCGTACTCGTTCATCTGGCAACCGTGGGTTTCGATGTAAAGCTTCTTGGCCATGGGGATCGTCAACTGGTGGTAAAGAACCGCGCATTATAGGGGGCATACCGATAGGTTCCTAGCACTGTGCATCGGGTGCCATGCTATAGTTCGCGCCCTCTTTTATATCCCCGATGTGTTACCCGCCCACCATGACCAAACGTGAAGCTCCAATCTACAAGGTGATTTTCCTTAACCAGGGCCAGGTGTTCGAAATGTACGCCAAGCAGATCTATCAAAGTGATCTGTGGGGCTTCCTGGAAGTGGAAGAGTTCGTCTTTGGCGAGCGCACACAGCTGGTCGTCGACCCGGGCGAGGAAAAGCTCAAGGCCCAGTTCGAAGGCGTGGTGCGCAGTTTTGTGCCGATGCATTCGATCGTGCGCATCGATGAAGTCGAGCGCCTGGGCACGCCGAAAATCAGCGAAGCCCGGGGCATGAGCAATGTCATGCCGTTTCCGATGCCGATGCCTGAGAAGTAAGGCTTTAGATCGAGTTGACCCCTTCGCGAGCAAGCCCGCTCCCACATTTAACCGCGTATGTCAGGAATGACTCGGTCGAATGTGGGAGCGGCGGTGCGACGATTCGACTTGCTCGCGAAGGGGTCAGTGAAGGCGCTACAGAATTCAGGGCAGTGGCGAGAAAGGCGACCGCCCATCCGCGCTCTGCAGTTCCTGCAGGTAGTTACGGAAAATCTGCCCCAGGACCTGGGTCGCCACTTCCAGCTCATCACGCTGCATATGCTCGGCGACTTCGTCGGCGGTATCCAGCGCATCTTCGGCGCCGTTGACCGCGGCCATTTTCAGCACGATATACGCCTGAACGTTATTGGCCGGCACGCCTTCGCCTTTGAAGAACATGGTGCCCAACTGGAATTGTGCCTGGGCGTGGCCCTGCAACGAGGCCTTCTCGAAGTAACTCAAGGCTTTGTTGAGATCGCGGGAGGGGTTTTTACTGTCGTGGAAGAATTCGCCCAACTCGTATTGCGCCTGTGCATCCCCGCCGTCGGCCAGTTGCTGGCACGCGCTCAGGGCTTCGGCCTGGCTTTCTGGCTGGGTATTGAGGGTGCAACGACCCATCGCTGGGATTAACAACGAGTTGCCGCCTGCTTGTGCATGCGCGAGCAGGGGCTGAAGGAGCAACAGGCAGCCCAGAACCAGGGTGCGGCCGGTGCGTTTCATGGGAATCGACTTACCTCTGACGGGGCGCGCGGACCCGCAGGGGATCCAATAAGCGCGCATTATGAAATAAGCAGGCCCCTGCTTACAAAGTCTTTACTCGTTTTTCTGCTGCGTGGGCAAGTTATCTGCCGGTTTGCAGGTGATTTCTCGGAAAAAGAAGGAAAGTTCTGTAAGCAAAGTAGCAAATCTGACGCCGCCATGGGCGACGTCAGGTTTCAGGCGTGTTTATTTGAGGGCGGCGAAGGCGCGTTCGGCTGCGTCGAGGGTCAGTTTCAGCTCGGCATCACCGTGGGCGATCGAGGTGAAACCGGCTTCAAAGGCGCTCGGTGCCAGGTACACACCGCCTTCCAGCATCAGGTGGAAGAAGCGCTTGAAGAGTTCGGCATCGCTGCTCATAACGTCGTCGAAGGTGACGATGTCATCGGCGTTGCTGAAATACAAACCGAACATGCCACCTGCCTGGGTGGTGACGAACGGGATGCCAGCCGCATCGGCGCGCTGTTGCAGGCCGTCCAGCAGGCGGGCGGTGTAGTCGGTCAGCTCGGCGTGGAAGCCCGGGCGGCTGATCAGGCGCAGGGTGGTCAGGCCGGCGGCCATGGCCAGCGGGTTACCGGACAGGGTGCCAGCCTGATAGACCGGGCCCAACGGTGCGATGTGCTGCATGATTTCGCGTTTGCCACCAAAGCAACCGACCGGCATGCCGCCGCCGATGATCTTACCGAAGGTGCTCAGGTCTGGCGTGACGCCGTAGTGCGCCTGGGCGCCGCCGAGGGCAACGCGGAAGCCGGTCATCACTTCATCGAAAATCAACACCACGCCGTGCTTGTCGCACAGGGTCCGCAGGCCTTCGAGAAAACCCGGGGCCGGTGGAACGCAGTTCATGTTGCCGGCCACAGGCTCGACGATGATGCACGCCACTTCCTGGCCGACTTCGCTGAGCATCTGCTCTACGGCGGCGATGTCGTTGAATGGCAGGGTCAGCGTGTGTTTGGCAAACGCCGCCGGCACACCGGCGGAGCTTGGTACACCCTGGGTCAGCAAGCCGGAGCCGGCCTTGACCAGCAGGCTGTCGGAGTGGCCGTGGTAGCAGCCTTCGAACTTGATGATGCTGTCGCGACCGGTGAAACCCCGGGCAAGGCGAATGGCGCTCATGGTGGCTTCGGTGCCGGAGCTGACCATCCGCACCATCTCCATGGATGGCACGATGGCGCAGACCAGATCAGCCATCTCGGTTTCCATGGCGGTCGGGGCGCCATAGGACAGGCCGTGTTCCAGCTGTTTGCGTACCGCGTCCAGCACGTCGGGGTGGCTGTGGCCGAGGATCATCGGGCCCCAGGAGCCGACGTAGTCGACATAGCGCTTGTCGTCTTCATCGGTGACGTAGGCGCCTTCGGCGTGCTTGAAGAACAGCGGCGTGCCGCCAACGCTTTTGAACGCCCGCACAGGCGAGTTCACGCCACCGGGGATGTGTTTCTGGGCATTGGCAAACAGGGTTTCGGAACGGGACATGATCGGGCTCTCTGAAATCGATTATTGAGTCTTGAGCAGTTCGTTGAAGGCGCGAGCGCGGCGCGTCACTTCTGCAGTGCTGTCGGCACCAAACAGGCCGTGGACCACCGCCAGCAGGTCGGCACCGTGGGCCACCAGGGGCTCGGCGTTTTCCAGGGTGATGCCGCCGATCACGCAGATCGGCAGATGCAACCGGGCGCGGGCTTGGGTCAGCAGTTCAACGTCGGCCGCCGGGGCGCCGGGCTTGGTGTTGGAGTTGAAGAAGCGGCCGAAGGCGACATAACTGGCGCCTTCCTTGGCCGCTTGCTCGGCCAGTTCGATCTGGCTGTGGCAGGTGGAACCGATAATTGCCTTGGAGCCCAGCAGTGCACGGGCTGGCGTCAGCGGGCCGTCGGTCTGGCCCAGGTGCACGCCGACACCCAAGCGTGCGGCCAATTCGGCGTCGTCGTTGATGATCAACTGAGTCTTGTAGCGTGAGCACAGCTCACGCAACTTCTCGGCCTCCCGCAGGCGGCGCGCCTCATCGCTGCTTTTGTCGCGGTATTGCAGCAGGGTCACGCCACCGTCCAACGCCGCTTCGACGTAGGCCAGGAACTTGCCGGCCAACAGTTGGCTGTCGGTAATGGCGTAAAGGCCACGTAGTTTCATCAGGCAGGCCTCTTGGTGTTACGAGCAGAAATCCAACGGCAGGCGACGGGGAACAAACTGCCCCTGGCCGAGTTGTTCAGCATCACGCAGGGTGCGCCAAGTGTAATTGAGCGCTGACTCTACCGCGCTGACCAGGCCTTCGCCCTGGGCCAGGCGGCCGGCAAGGGCGCTGGCCAGGGTGCAGCCGGACCCGTGATAGCTGCCGGGCAAACGCTGGCAGGTAAAGGTCCGGTAGCTGCCATCGCGGCTGTACAGGCGATTGTGCACTTCATGCTCGTCGCCATGGCCACCGGTTATCAACAGGTGCTTGATGAACGGCAGCAGTTTCTCGGCGCATTCGTCGGCGCTGCCCTCGGGCAGTTCTGCCAGGATGCGGGCTTCCGGCAGATTGGGCGTGGCAATCAGCGACAGTGGCAACAGCCGTTCACGCATGGCGTAGCCGACTTCATCCTTGCCCAGGCTGCCACCGCCACCGGCGCGCAGCACCGGGTCGCAGACCACCGGTAGATGCGGGTGCTCCTTGAGCAACTCGACGACGGTGTCGACCATGGCTGTGGAACCGAGCATGCCCAGCTTGACCGCAGCCACTTGGGAGTCGCCGAGCACGGCGTTGGCCTGGGCCAGCACCCACTCGCGGTCAAGCACGCGGAAATCGCTGACATTGACGGTGTTCTGCACAGTCAACGCGGTGACGGCCGGAGCCGCATGACAGCCCTGGGCGAGCAGGGCTTCGATATCTGCCTGCAAGCCGGCGCCACCACTGGGATCATGGCCGGAGAGACAGAGGACAACGGGGCGGGAGCTGTAGATATTCATGGTGCGCGAGCTTACCACCAAACGCTTTTTGCGTGGCTGTTGGGCGCGGGTTGAATTTCACTGCCGAAAAGGCGTGTGGGCGGTCCTGGGAAGTCATCAAAAACTGGCGGGAAACGTTATGGAACGCCCGTCCTAGAGCCTTTCAAATTTTAATTTCAATGGTGTCCATTGGCCTTTACCGGCTATGCTAGAGTGGTTTCAAACAATAACTGTAATGCCGGTATACGTCTTCTCAAAAGGAATGGGGGCTTTTGACAGAACCGGACAGGCCACGCTGGGGCTCTATGCGCTATTTGCTGATGTTACTGTGGTGCGGGCTGCCGATGCTGGCCGGCGCAGTCGAGTTCACAGACACCACCCGAAGCCTGCCGTTGGGCCAGGTGATGCAAGTGCTCGAAGACCCGAGTGGCAACCTCGACATCAAGGATGTCAGTTCCCAAGGCAACGCCGACCGATTCAAACCCCATGACAAAGCCACCCTCAATGCCGGCTATTCGCGCTCGGTGTTCTGGCTCAAGGTCAACCTGCATTACCTCCCCAAGAGTCCTCACGCGCCACGCACCTGGCTGCTGGAGTTGGCCTATCCGCCGCTGAATCACCTGGATCTGTATCAAACCGATGGCGCGGGTGGTTATCGTCTGGCCGCTCGCACGGGCAGCGCGATGCCTTTTTCCAGCCGTGAGATTCGCCAGAGCAACTATCTGTTCAAGCTGGAGTTTGCCCCCGATCAGCAGGAAACCCTGTACCTGCGCCTGCAAAGCCAGGGCTCGATCCAGGCGCCGTTGACTCTCTGGTCGAGTACCGCGTACCTGGAGCAGCAACCGCTGCGCTTATATGTGTTGGGCGTGATCTACGGCGTATTGCTGGGGATGCTGATCTACAACCTGTTTATCTACCTCAGCGTGCGCGATACCAGTTACCTCTATTACATCCTCTACATCGCCTCGTTCGGCTTGTACCAACTGTCGGTAAACGGCGTCGCCGTGCAGTATTTCTGGCCCAACAGTCCATGGTGGGCCAATGCTGCGGTTCCCTTTCTGATTGGTTCGGCTGCGCTCTTTGGCAGTCTGTTCGCTCGCAGCTTCCTGCATACCGCGCTTTACAGTCGCTGGCTCAACCGGCTGCTGGTGGGGCTGGCGGCGTGTGGCGCGGGGGTGATGGTGTTGGCATTGCTGACCAGCTACGCCTTGGCGTTGCGGCTGGCCACTGGCCTGGCGCTGATCTTTACCGTGACGATCTTTGTCGCGGCCATCAAGGCCTGGTACTGCGGCCAGCGAATGGCGCGTTACTTCATCATCGCCTGGTCGGCGTTCCTGGTTGGCGGGGTGGTCAATACGTTGATGGTGCTGGGGTACCTGCCAAATGTGTTTCTGACCATGTACGCCAGCCAGATCGGCTCAGCCCTGGAAGTCGCGTTGCTATCCCTGGCCTTGGCGGACCGCATTAACTCGATGCGCGAGCAGCAAGCGCAAATCCTGCTCGATGCCAGCCAGAAGCTCGAAGCGCTCAACCAGCAACTGGCCCGCAGCAACCAGTTGAAGGACGAGTTTCTCGCCACCTTGACCCACGAACTGCGCACGCCGATGAATGGTGTGATCGGCTCGCTGGAACTGATGCAGACCGAGCCGCTGGACGGAGAGTTGGCGCAGTACCAGCAAACTGCCGCAGGTTCGGCGCGAGACATGATGCGCATGGTCAACGGCATCCTCACCCTGACTGAGCTGCAGGCCGGTCGCCTCCATGCTCAGTCCCAGGTGTTCAGCTTGCGGGGCTTGCTCGACACCTTGCGTCAGCGGTTTTTGGCCAATGCCCAGAGCAAGGGGCTGGAATTTTCCATTGATGTCGCAGACGAGTTGCCCGATCGCGTGGAGGGCGACGCGGACAAGTTGGTGCAGTGCCTGGAATGCCTGCTGGACAACGCCTTCAAGTTCACCCGGGAAGGGACTGTGCGGGTGCGGGTGGTCGGGCTGATTACCGCGGACAGCCACCTGCGCCTGACTTTTATTGTCACCGACACTGGTATCGGCTTCGCCTACCTGGACGAAGCGACTCTGTATCAGCGCTTTTTCCAGCTCGATGGCTCCATGACCCGCGAATACGGCGGCTTGGGCATCGGCCTGGCGATCTGCCGGCAACTGATCGAGCTATTGGGTGGGCGCTTGACCCATCACTCCGAACCTCGCCGGGGCAGCCGCTTCCAATTAGAACTGGAGGTCAGCCCGGTTCCGGTCGAGCCTTCAGCACCTTGTCGTGTGTCCGACCCCCCGCGTGCGCCTCAGGACTGCACGGTGTTGCTGGTGGACGACAACAGCGTGGCGCAGTTGGTGGTGCGTGGCATGCTGCTCAAGCTCGGCTACCGAGTGAAGACGGTCGACAACGGGCCGGCGGCGTTGGCGTTGTTGCAGGACGGCACCTTCGATGCCGTGCTGCTGGATGTACCGGAGGGCGGGTTTTCCCTGTGTTGCCAGATCCGCGCGTTGCCGGGATGCGGTGAGCTGCCGGTGATTACCTTGAGCACTTCGCTGCAAAGTCCCGAGCGTGAACACTGCCATGGCGTTGGCATCACTGACCGGTTGGTTAAGCCGGTACGGTTTGAAGCCTTGCAAGCGGTATTGGAACGTCGGCTGTCGTCTGCAGTTGAGGGCGAAAGCGCCGACAGTTAGGCGCTTATGCCACTTTTTTAACGCCGGCGACGGTGCTTAACTGAAATTCAGGCTTCAGGCAACGAGGCCACTTTTTCAGGAGGCCCGTCATGAATCTGCACCAGTTCGCCGAAACCCACGACGTCACCAACCAGCCGCCGTCCCTGGACGGCACCAACCTGTACCGCATCGATTTGCCCCTGCAAGACTGGTCCCGCCGTTTCGGTGCCGGTTGGGCCCAGGAACGGATCGATGCCTATGGTGCGCTGGCGGGAGGGCCGTTGATGGCGGCCGGGTTCCTGGCTAATGAGAACAAGCCAGTGTTCAACAGCCATGACCGCTATGGCCATCGTATTGACCAGGTGGAGTTTCATCCTGCTTATCATGAGCTGATGCGTACGGCCATCGAACATGGCTTGCCGTCGCTGCCCTGGGCCCACCCGCAACCTGGCGCGCATGTCGCTCGCGCGGCCATGACCTACTTGCACAGTCAGGCCGAAGCCGGCACCGGCTGCCCGCTGACCATGACCTTTGCCTGTGTTCCAGCCCTGCGCTTGCAACCGGACCTGGCCGACGTCTGGTTGCCGAAAATCCTCAACACCGAATACGACCCGCGTAACGTCGGTATCGCCCACAAGGCCGGCGCCACCATCGGCATGGCCATGACCGAGAAACAGGGCGGCACCGACGTGCGCGCCAACACCACCCGGGCTTACCCGGTGGGCGCCGGCGGCCCGGGCCAGCCCTATGAGCTGGTGGGCCACAAGTGGTTCTGCTCGGCGCCTATGTGCGACGCCTTCCTGACCCTGGCTCAGACCGACAAGGGCCTGACGTGTTTCCTACTGCCCCGGCACCGTCCGGATGACACCCGTAACCAGTTCTATATCCAGCGTCTGAAAAACAAACTCGGCAACTGCTCCAACGCGTCCAGTGAAGTGGAATTTCGCGGAGCCCTGGCCTGGATGATCGGAGAAGAAGGGCGCGGCGTACCGACCATCATTGAAATGGTCGCCATGACCCGCTTCGATTGCATGGTGGGCTCCAGTTCGTTGATGCGTCAGGCGCTGACTCAGGCCAGCCATCACTGTGCTCATCGTTTGGTGGGCGGTCGGGTACTCAGCGAGCAGCCGCTGATGCAAAACGTGCTGGCCGACCTGGCCCTGGAAAGCGAAGCGGCGCTGGCCTTGAGCATGCGCATGGGCCGGGCGCTGGACCATCTCGATAATGAACAGGAAGCCAAATTCGCCCGGCTGATGACGGCGGTGGGCAAGTATTGGATCTGCAAACGCGCGCCGGCGATGATCAACGAGGCGGCTGAGTGTATGGGCGGTGCCGGGTATGTCGAGGACAGTATCCTGCCGCGACTGTACCGTGAGGCACCGGTCAATTCGACGTGGGAAGGTTCCGGCAACGTGCAGTGTCTGGATGTGCTGCGGGCGCTGTCGAAAGAGCCCGGCGTGCTGGAGGCGTTGTTTGTCGAGTTGGGCGATGGTCATGGTGACAAGCACCTGGCCCGACATATTGAACAGCTCAAGTCAGCGTTCATGGACACTCAGGATATTCAATACCGCGCTCGGCAACTTACCGAGGATATTGCGTTGGCCTTGCAGGCCAAGTTGCTACTAGAGGCGGGCAATAGCAGCGTCAGTGATGGGTTTATTGCCAGCCGGTTGGGTGAGTCATCAGGGCGGGCGTATGGCACCTTGCCGCGAGGTGTCGATGTGGAGGCCATTGTCGCTCGGTCCACACCGCAAGGGTTCTGACCGAACTCGGTCAAAATGTGGGAGCGGGCTTGCCCGCGATAGCATCGCCTCGGGTTCACTGATAAACCGCGCCTCCTGCATCGCGGGCAAGCCCGGCTCCCACAGGGGTCGTGCCCTTCTTGCGGGGGGATTCCAATTCAGTGTTCCAGTGAAGCAGCGATACAGGCAAGATGAAGGCCTGCAAGTCAGAACACAGGATGCTTACCGTGACCGAAGCTTTTGTTGTTGTTCAAACCGCTGAAGAGGCCGTGGATCGGCTGGCGGCTCTGCATGAGCGTGCTACTGGCGCGCTCAATCAGGCCCTCAAGCGTTACCTCAAAGACCGCGTTGAGCCCGACGCCGAACAGCGAGCGCTGTTTCGTTACCCGGAACTGCGCCTGACCTACCTGGTCCAGGGCGAAGTCCCACAGACCACCCGGGCCTACGCCAAGGTCCAGTTGCCAGGCACTTACAGTGTCACCGTCACCCACCCGTCAGCCTTCCGCAAATACCTGCTGGAGCAGTTGGTGCCGCTGATGCACGACTTCACCGTGACGGTGGAAGTGGGCGTCAGCCAGCAGAATATTCCGTACCCGTACGTGGTAGAGCAGGGCGACGAATTGGCCGGTTCCGGCGTCACCGCCGCGACCCTGGCGCGCGTCTTTCCGAGTACCGACCTGTCGGCCGCAACCGATGGTATCGCCGATGGCCTGTACGACTGGGAAAACACCGACCCGCTGCCCCTAGCGCTGTTCGATGCAGCCCGCGTCGATTTCTCCCTGCGCCGCTTGGTGCACTACACCGGCAGCGACTGGCGCCATGTGCAGCCGTGGATCCTGCTGACCAACTACCACCGTTATGTCGACCAGTTCATCGTCCACGGTCTGGAGCAGTTGCGCAGCGACCCGCGTTTCATCCGCATGGTGCTGCCAGGCAATGTGATCATCGATAAAGGTATGGACCATGGCGAAGCGTCTGCCATTGCCGCCGGCGTGGTCTGGCACCGTTACCAGATGCCGGCCTACCATTTGCAGGCCAGCGATGGTCATGGCGTAACCCTGGTGAATATCGGCGTCGGCCCCTCCAATGCCAAGAACATCACTGACCACTTGGCCGTGCTGCGCCCACATTGCTGGCTGATGATTGGCCACTGCGGCGGCCTGCGCCAATCCCAGACCATCGGCGATTACGTCCTGGCCCACGCCTACATGCGTCGCGACGGGATTCTTGACCGGGTAGTGCCGCCGAACATTCCGATCCCGGCCCTGGCCGAAGTGCAGATGGCCTTGCAGCAAGCGGCGGCCAATGTCACCGGCGAGAAGGGCGAAGAACTCAAGAAACGCCTGCGCACCGGCACCGTGCTGACCTATGACGACCGTAACTGGGAGCTGCGCTGGGCCCAGGAGCGCCCGCTGATCAACCTGTCCCGCGCCGTGGCGGTGGACATGGAAAGCGGCACCATTGCTGCGCAAGGCTACCGTTTGCGCGTGCCTTACGGCACCTTGCTGTGTGTCTCCGACAAGCCGTTGCACAGTGAGATCAAATTGCCGGGTTCAGCCAACGCCTTTTACGAGCGTGCGGTCAGCCAGCACTTGAAGATCGGTATCGAGGCGGTGGATTTATTGCGCACCGAACTCAATTCGCTGCACTCGCGCAAACTGCGCAGCTTCGACGAGCCGCCGTTCCGCTAAGCGGTTGGGATGGTTATTTAACGGTCAGGCCACTAGCATTGTCGGTCCTGACCGTTAGATGTTCCTTTGCCATGTCCCGTCCTGCCCGTCCCATTTCCCGCCGCCCCAGTGTGAAAAGTCCACAAACCTCGTCAGCCCCGCGCCGTGTGGCCAAGGCGCCACCGGCTGAGCCGAAGTTGATCCTGTTCAATAAACCGTTCGATGTGCTGACCCAGTTCAGCGACGGCGAAGGGCGGGCGACTCTCAAGGATTTCATCGATATCCCCGGTATCTATCCTGCTGGCCGGCTGGACCGTGACAGTGAAGGCCTATTGTTGCTGACCAATGACGGCCAGTTGCAGGCGCGGATTGCCGACCCCAAGCACAAGCTGGCGAAAACCTATTGGGTGCAGGTAGAAGGCGAACCGACCGAGGAACAACTGCAACGCCTGCGTGATGGCGTTGAGCTCAACGACGGCATGACCCTGCCCGCTGAAGCGCGGCAGTTAGATGAGCCGCAACTGTGGCCGCGCGATCCTCCGGTGCGTTTTCGCAAGAGCGTGCCGACTCATTGGTTGGAACTGGTGATTCGCGAGGGGCGCAACCGTCAGGTACGACGCATGACAGCCGCTGTCGGTTTGCCGACCTTGCGCCTGGTGCGGGTGCGCATTGGTGACTGGTCGATCGATGGCCTGGATCAAGGCCAGTGGAAAGAAGTGCCGGCGCGCTTATAAGGCGCCGGACTCGATAAGGCCGATCACCACGCTCTTGATGATGAACGCCGCTATACCCAGGCCCAGCACGAAGAACAGGATGAAGGAACCAAAGCGCCCGGCCTTGGATTTCTTCGCCAGGTCCCAGACGATAAAGCCCATGAAAATGATCAGGATCGTGACCAGGCCGGTCATCATCCATTCTTCAAATACGGCGGGATCAATGGAGTTCATTGGGCTGTTCCGGCAGGGGCGGGGTGCAAAGTATACGACAGGGCAATCAGCTGGATATTGACCTGCGTCGGTCAGTCGCATGCGAGCCTATTGTTGAAGCACGATCAAAATGTGGGAGCGGGCTTGCTCGCGAAAGCTGAGTGTCAGTCACCAAATGTATTGGCTGACATACCGCATTCGCGAGCAAGTCGAATCGTCGCACCGCCGCTCCCACATCAGTTCGGCGGCGGCCTCAGGTGCGCAGGTGCGTCAGCGGCAACTCGGTACTGTTGAGTACCTGGTTCAGCACAAAACTGGAGCGCACGCTGGTGACACCTTCGATGCGGGTCAGATGCCCCAGCAGCAGTTTCTGATAGTGATCCATATCCGGCACCACCACTTTCAACTGATAGTCAGCGTCCATTCCGGTCACCAGGCTGCATTCCAGCACTTGCGGCAAGGTGCGAATGGCCGCTTCGAAGTTCTCGAAGCGCTCGGGGGTGTGTCGGTCCATGCCGATCAGCACGTAGGCCGTCAGGCTCAGGCCGAGCATCTTGCGGTCCAGCAACGCCACCTGGCGCGCGATGTAGCCGTCGTCTTCCAGTTGCTTGACCCGGCGCGAGCAGGGTGACGGCGACAGGCCGATTCGCTCGGCCAACTCCTGGTTGGAGATCCTCGCGTCACGCTGTAATTCCGCCAAAATACTCAGGTCGTATCGGTCAAGTTTGCTCATGGGGCTGGCCTTTGTCGTAACTATTGCTGCGAATTATCTATCCAGGGTTAAAAATTGCGCAAGCACTGTTTATTGACGCAATCTTCGCAATCATCTGTCGGCACCTCACGCCTATGATTACCAACAGAATCACTGCCCGGACATAGAGTCCACTGCAGCCCGCCCAACAGGCCGGCTGCGGCCCGCCAACCCCACCGGGTTGCGCCGGCCCCCGGGCTGCACACTGTCCACAAGACGGCGTGAGGTGAGCCAACGTCAAAAGCGTTGAGCCAGGACGAAATTCTCAAGGGGCGACCGACGGGTCGCCCCTTTTTATTGCCTGCGAAAATTGTTCTCGTGACTGATAACCTGTTGCAGAACCGGGCCCCTGTTTTCCAGTCTCATGTATAGGCCCTAATCCGCAGTGAGGAAGAGCATGAAGCGCATCTGGCGTTTGGCAGGTGTTGGTTTGCTGATGGTGACCGTTGGCACGCAGGTCATGGCCGACGAACGAGATAACGGACAACGCTCTGAGGGCGGTGGCCAACATGAGCGGGGGCCGGAAGGCGGGCGACCAGGTGGCAACAATCAGCCACGGCCACAAAATAACCAACCGCGCCCGGAGGCTCCTCGTCCCGAGAACAACCAGCCCCGTCCACAGAATCAGCATTTCGAAAACAATCAGCCGCGCCCGCAGAATCAGCATGTTGATCGCGGTGGCCAGAATGGCGGCGGTCAGTGGCAAGGGCGCCCCCAAGGTAGCGAGCAGCCCCGGCCGGCTAACAACTTGCCGATCCAGGGCCGCCCCGACACCGTTCGCCAGACCCAGGAACCGCGTCCCGGCAACTACCAGGACATCCCGCGCCGTAATGATGGCAATCAGCATTGGCAGGCCGGCAATGCACCAGGCCAGCGGCCCGGTTACAACGGTGGGCACCCCAATGACAACCGCTGGCCAGGCCGCCCCGACGGGCATGGCAATGGCTGGGGCCCAGGCCCGCAACATCGTCCGGGTTATATCGTCGACCGCTTCCCCGACCGCAACTACCGTGTGCCCTATCGTGGCCAGGATTATTTCTTCTCGGGCGGCTATTGGTACCGCCCTCAAGGCCCACGCTACGTCATCGTGACGCCGCCTTACGGGATTCGGGTGCATTACCTGCCGGATTACGCGCGGGAAGTGTGGGTGGGTAGCGCGCTGTTTTTCCTCGCCGCCGGTGCCTATTACACCTACGAGGCCACTTCCCAGCAGTACGTGGTGGTTGAGCCGCCGACCGCTGTCCCCGCACCGCAACCTGCGCCCCAAGGCAATGGTTATGACGTGGTGGCCTATCCCGCCAACGGCCAATCACCGGCGCAAGTGCAGCAAGACGGGTACGACTGCTACCGTTGGGCGGTGCAACAAAGTGGTTTCGACCCACGGACCGTCACTTACGCCCCCGACCCGGCGGTGGTGCAAACCTACCGCCAGGCCCAAGGCAACTGCCTGAGCAGTCGCGGGTATCAGGTGCAGTACTAGGCCTTGGTGCCCTTGACCACTTCCTGTGGGTCGGCGTGCACCAGCACTTCGGCTCGCGGGTAGGCTTGATGGATGGCGTCGGCGGCTTGGTCGCTGATGCCGTGGGCCACTGACAGACTCAATTCCCCCGGCAACTCCAGGTGCAACTGCACAAACCAGTGGCTGCCGGAGATGCGTGTTCGCAAGTCATGGGCGCCGAGCACGCCGGGCACGCTGCAAGCCAGTTCCAGCATGTGTTGGCTGACGTCGGGCGGCAGTTCCTCGTCCATCAGCACCGCAAAACTTTCCCGAGCGATCTGGACCGCGCTCCACAGGATGTAGGCGGCGATTCCCAGCCCGAACCAGGCATCGACCTGATGAAAACCAAACCCGGCGAGTATCAGCGCTATCAGGATGCTGCCGTTGAGCATCAGGTCTGAGCGGTAGTGCAGTGAGTCAGCGCGTACCGCGTTCGATCCGGTTTCACGAATCACCCGATGTTGCAGGATCAGCAAGGCCACGGTCAGGGCCAGGGACAGCAGGATTACGCCGATGCTCAGCCATGGCGCACCCACCGGCTCCGGATGCTGCAAGCGCTGGAACGCCTGGAATGCGATCAACACCGCACTGCCGGCGATGAACAGCGCTTGCGCCATGCCCGACAGCGACTCCGCCTTACCATGGCCATAACGGTGATCGTCATCGGCCGGGCGCAGGGCGTAATGCACCGCCAGCAAATTGAGCAGTGAGGTCACGCCATCGAGCAGCGAGTCGGTGAGCCCGGCGAGCATGCTCACCGAACCGCTGAGCCACCAGGCGATGGCCTTGGTCACAATCAGCACACAGGCCACGCCGACTGAAGCGCGAGTGGCCAGGCGCAACAGCCGGGCGTGTTCGGGAGTGCTGGTCATAAGGTGCTCAGATCCTTCAAGCGGCGGGTTGCAGGCCCAGGGTAGCCAGCTGTTGAACGCTGCCCTTGAACTGAATCATGCGTGGGTCGTCCAGCGGCAGGTTGTGGCCGGTTTCCTTCTGGATGATGGTTTGCAGCTTGGCGTTGTCGACTTTGCCGTCGGCACCGATGGCTTGTTGCAGTTTTTCCGGGGCCACCTGGGCGGTCTTGCCAGGCTCGAAATAGATGGCGCCGGTGGCGAAGTCGACACCGAAGGCGATCAGGCCGGGAATCACGTAGAACAACAGGCCAATCGCATCGAGTACGGCAATCGCCGGGTCGACCTTGCCATCGATCTGGCCACGGCGATCGGGGTAGAAAATCGAGCCGCAGGCCGTTAGCTGACTCAGTAGGGTGACGGCCAGAACACCGCCAATGACACGGGAAGCAATACGCATGGAACTCTCCTGAACACGCTTGAAGGGTAACTATAAGCCAGATCTGCCAGGCTACGCCGTCTAATGTGGGAGCTGGCTCGCCTGCGATGACGCTGGGTCAGCCAGCTTCTGAGGCACTGAATCACTGCCATCGCAGGCAAGCCAGCTCCCACCTTTGACCGCGTTCACACTCGGATCCTGATGTGTTGTTCAGACCACCACCGACACCCGGCAGTTCGCCGTTATACTCGCCGCTCTGCTTTGGAGCCAGTATGAATTCGTTGCCAATCGATGATGTTTTACCCGCCCTGCGTGAAGCCTTGGCGACGCGCCATGAAGCCGTGCTCGAAGCACCGCCCGGCGCCGGTAAAACCACGCGAGTACCGTTGGCGCTGTTGAATGAAACCTGGCTCGCCGGGCAAACCATTCTGATGCTTGAGCCCCGGCGTCTGGCGGCGCGTGCGGCCGCCGAGCGCCTGGCCAGTGAGTTGGGTGAGAAGGTTGGTGAAACCGTCGGCTACCGAATTCGGCTGGACAGCAAGGTTGGCCCCAACACCCGCATTGAGGTGGTCACCGAAGGCATCCTCACCCGGCGTTTGCAGGATGACCCGGCGCTGGACGGCGTGGGCTTGCTGATCTTCGACGAATTCCACGAACGCAGCCTGGATGCCGACTTGGCCCTGGCCCTCAGCCTTAATGGCCGTGATCTGTTTCGCGATGAGCAGCCGCTGAAGATCCTGCTGATGTCGGCCACGCTTGAAGGCGAACGCCTGGCCAGCCTGCTGAATGACGCGCCGATCCTGCGTAGCGAAGGCCGTATGTACCCAGTGCAGATGCGCTGGGGCCGGCCGTTCCAGCCCGGTGAATTTATCGAGCCACGGTTGGTGCAGACCATTCTTGAAGCCTTGCACGACGAGTCTGGCAGTGTGTTGGTCTTCCTGCCGGGCCAGGCGGAGATTCGTCGGGTCAATCAGCAGTTGGCTGACGCCCTGGGGGATCGTGGCGATGTGCTGCTGTGCCCGCTGCATGGTGAATTGGACCTGGCGGCGCAACGGGCGGCGATCGACCCGGCGCCAGCGGGCAAACGCAAAGTGGTGCTGGCGACCAATATCGCCGAGACCAGTTTGACCATCGATGGCGTGCGGGTGGTGATTGATGCCGGGCTGGCGCGGGTGCCGCGTTTCGATCCCGGCAGCGGCATGACCCGACTCGACACCCAACGTATTTCCCGCGCCAGCGCCACCCAGCGTGCGGGGCGGGCAGGGCGGCTGGAGCCGGGCGTGTGTTATCGGTTGTGGTCCGAGGATCAGCATGAAGCGTTGGCGGCGTATGCCAGTGCGGAAATCCTCGCGGCCGATCTGGCCGGGCTGGCCTTGCAACTGGCTCGCTGGGGGGTGACACCTGGCCAACTGGTGTGGCTCGATGTCCCGCCGACGGCCGCTTATGCCCAGGCCCAGGATTTGCTGGTGCGCCTGGGGGCGTTGGATGAAGGTGTGTTAACCAAACATGGTCAGAAAATGGCCGAGCTGCCGGCCCATCCGCGTATCGCTCATTTGTTGCTGCGCGGTCAGGACCTGGGGTTGGCGAGCATGGCCTGTGACGTGGCCGCGCTGTTGGGCGAGCGCGATATCTTGCGCGGTGCCGGCGCGGATTTGCACAGTCGCCTGGTGTTGTTGTCGGGCGAAGAGCGCGCGCGTGGCACTCAAGGCGGCGTGCAGCGGGCCAAGCAACTGGCTCGGCAATACCGGGGCTACCTGCGAGGCAAAGCCGAGCAGGCGGTTGCCGACCCCGATCATCCGCGCTGGCTGGGCGCTTTGCTGGCCCTGGCTTACCCCGACCGCGTTGCGCAACAGCGTCGTGCCGGCGGCGCCGAATACCGTCTGGCCAATGGCCGCGCGGCGCTGTTTGCCGAGGCTGACAGCTTGATGAAACAGCCGTGGTTGGTGATCGCCGATCTGGGCAGTCGTCAGGGCCAGCGGGAAGAACGGATCTACCTGGCGGCGGACTTTGATCCGGCACTGTTTGACTCAGTGTTGGCCGAACAAGTACGGGTGGTCGATCAACTGGACTGGGACGAGCGCGAAGGTGTATTGCGCGCCGAACGCCAGCGCAAGGTGGGCGAATTGGTACTCGGCCGAGAACCTCTGACGGGCCTCGATGAAGCCGCTCGCAGCCAGGCGCTGGTCAGCCTGGTACGCCGCAAGGGCTTGGAGTTGCTGCCCTGGACCCCGGAATTGCGTCAGTGGCAGGCACGGGTGATGTTGTTGCGCCAACTGGATGCCGGTAAAGACAGCCAGTGGCCGGACGTCAGCGACAGCGCCTTGCTCGCCAGCCTTGAACATTGGTTGATGCCGTACCTGGGCAAAGTCTCGCGCCTGAGTCACTTCGCCAACCTGGACCTGTCCAGTTTCCTGCATAACCTGCTGCCGTGGCCGTTGCCGCAACGCCTGGACGAACTGGCGCCCCATCATCTGAAGGTGCCGTCGGGTTCATCGGTGCGACTGGATTACAGCGAGCAACCACCGATCCTGGCGGTGCGCTTGCAAGAGTTGTTTGGGCTTGCGGACACACCACGTATTGCCGGCGGGCGGCAAGTGGTCAAGTTGCACCTGTTGTCGCCAGCGCGGCGGCCGGTGCAGGTGACCCAGGACCTGGCGAACTTCTGGCGCAGTACCTACGCCGAAGTGAAGAAGGACTTGAAGGGGCGCTATCCGAAGCATTACTGGCCGGATGATCCGTTGGTGGCAGAGGCCACAGCGCGGATCAAACCGAGGAAGTAATCCGGAGCAGCGCGCTACTGCGCCGCCGGCAACAGAAACCGTGCAATCATCGGCAAGTGATTGGAGGTGCGCAAGGTATCGGCCTGCCGAACCTGGGCTTCGACCCTTTTGATCCGCGGGCTGTAGAACAGATAGTCCAGCGTACGATCCGGCCCGTCTACAGTCGGGTCATTGGGGAAGTAGGTCAGCCATTGGGCTCGGTCCACCCCGCTGGACTCGCTGTTGCTCGGGATCATCGGGTATTTGTCCCACAGCAGATGCAACTCGCTGTCGGGGGAGTATTGCCCGCGCTTGCCCGCATCCAGGCGCAGGAATTGTCCCAGTGCGAGCAAATTGAAATCCCCGCCAATCAGCCATGGCGTGCCACGGCTCTCGAATTTATCCAGTAGCTTGCTGGTCATCTGCACCTGTTCCAGTACGGCGCTGCTTCCGGGCGCTGAACTGTCCAGCCGGGTGTTGAGGACTGCCAGTTGGCCGCCATCACTCAAAGGCAGGTAGGTCAGCAGCAGCGTTGGTTTCGCCTGAAACTGGCGACTGATCAGATTGGCCGAGGCCACAGGCAATTGCAGGCGCTCGGCGTGTTCGATCTGGTAGCGGCTCATCGTCACCAGTTTGCGACCGACACTGCCGAAGATATGCAGGTCCGGGACGAAGTCGGCCTTCCAGTCGAAGGCTTGGGTACTGCAGGGGTAAAGGTCGGCCACGCGCTCCTGGAGCAATGCCAGTTGGTCTTGATAGTGGGAGCGCTTGGCGCCCTCGTCCAACGCTTGCAGCATCAGGATGTCGGGCTGCTCGTCGCGAATCACGCGCGCCACTTCATCAAGGCTGAAGGCCATGTCTTCGACGGTGGGGCGATCGTCCGGGCCGCTGCCGTCGGGGGTGTCGTACCAGAACACATAGTTCTTGCCGGCCAGGTACTGCACGTTCCATGTCATCACCTTGAGTGCCTGGCCCGGTAGCAGGGTCGGTGCCCGGGGGGCGACGCAGCGAATGGGCAGCGTTTCCTTATCGTCGGGGCGCCAGGTCAGGCTGTAGGTCAGGGCGGCCAGCAGGCCTGCGAGAATCAACAGGCCCACCAGGGTGATGCGCAATAAACGGGTCATCGGCTCGGCTTATGGCATTCCAGGATAGGGATGGAGCATATCACCGTGCGTCAGCATCGCCACCGATCAGCATGAACAGGCGAAACAGCACCACGCTGGTAAACAACTGCAGAAAGCTTTGCGCACTGTCGATCAGCACGCCCAGCACCGGATTCGGGTCAGGATAGATGGCCACTGTGGCGCCTTTGAGCAGCCATAGCGGTGTCATCACACACAGCAGGCACACCAGAATCCGCCAGAAATGCCCACGGGTCAGGCGAAAACTTTCCTTCATGGCCGACAGCGCCGACATGCCCCGCAGCACCAGCAGGTACTCGGCGAAGGCCAGGGTAACCATCAGCCACAAACCCGGCAGGAAATACAGCGATAAGCCCAGCAGGATCAGCAGTGTGCTGATGGCCGTCAGCAGGGCAAAGCGTGGCCACAGGGTCACGGCCATGGCCAGCACGTCCAGGGTTCGCGGCGATTCGCCACGGGTACGGGCGTCGAGGAACAGGATCAGTGCCCCGGTGTACAGCGGATACACCAGCAACCCCACCACCACGCTATAACCGGGAAACGCATCAGGCCCCAGCGAATGATCGAGCACCTGTTGCAGCAGTGCCTCCAGGATCACCAGCGGCAGGCACAGTTGAACGATGGCGCCCAGGTTGCGCTGGAAAAAATAGAAGGAGTCGCGCAGTACGTTTAACGGATTCATCAAGGTCATCACAGGCCAAAAAAGCAGGGGCACACTTTAACCGATCACTGGCAAACGTAAACCTTGCGTAAAGACCATTGAAACCTTGGAAGGCAGCCCCATTACTGGTACGTACCCGGCCTATTTTTGGCAGGACGAAGATTTCTACCGGCAATCTAACGAGGTCGCCATGAACAGCGAAGAGCAAACCCTGATCGATGGACTGTTTTCACGGTTGCAGCAAGCCGAAACGGACTCAGCCCCCCGCGACGCCCAGGCAGAAGCGCGGATCAAGGAGCACATCACTCGCCAGCCGGCCGCCGGGTACTTCATGACCCAGGCGATTCTGGTGCAAGAGGCTGCGATCAAGAGCCTTGATGCGCAGAACAAGCAACAGGCGCAACAGATCCAGCAATTGCAGGACGAACTGCAACAAGCCAAATCCCAGGCCGCGCAGCCTGCACCCAGCAGCGGTGGTTTCCTGTCGAGTATCTTTGGCGGTGGTTCCCGCGACCCGCAGCCCGCTGCAAGTGCTCCTGCTGCTTCGGGAAGTGGCTGGCGTGAACCGGCCCGCCCTGGCTTCAACAGCCAACCGGCGCCGCAACAGAACTTCGGCGTACCACAGCAGAATTACCAGCAGCCCCAGCAGCCGACAGCAGCCCCTATCGGCAGCGGCTTTTTAGGTGGTGCGCTGAAAACCGCCGCTGGCGTGGCCGGTGGTGTGATGTTGGCGGAAGGCATCAGCAGCCTGTTCAGCCATAACCAACAGCAACCGCAGGTGGTGGAAGAAATCATCCGCGAAGAGCCGGCCCCGGCAAGTGACAACAGTGGTTGGGGCAACAATGACGACCAGCGTTTCGCTGGCAATGACAGCTCAGGCAACAACTCGGATAGCTTCGCCGACAACGACTATTCCGACGATTCCTCTTCCTTTGGCGATGACGATTCCTTCGTCTGATGCACATTCATCTGGGGCGCTTCGTCGCCCCGGGCTGATTTTTCTCGGAAACTTCCTCCTGACTGGCATACTGGCAACCTTTCCGGGCCCTTGAGTCCGGGGTCCCAGCCTGTGCCATGAGGATTTACGGTGAAAAAAATTGCAGTGTTCGCCGATGTCCAAAACCTCTATTACACCGTGCGCCAGGCTTATGGCTGCCACTTCAACTACGCCGCCCTGTGGGCTGACATCAGCCGACGCGGGCAGATTGTCGAGGCGTACGCCTATGCCATCGACCGTGGCGACAGCAAGCAGCAGCAATTCCAGCAGATCCTGCGCAACCTCGGTTTTACCGTGAAACTCAAACCCTACATCCAGCGCAGTGATGGCTCGGCCAAGGGTGACTGGGACGTGGGCATTACCATCGATATCATGGACGCCGCCGCCCATGTCGACGAAGTGGTGCTGGCTTCCGGCGACGGTGATTTCGACATGCTGCTGGACCGCATCATCAACAAGCATGGCGTCGAAGCCGTCGCCTACGGCGTACCAGGGCTGACGGCCAACTCATTGATTCGCGCTGCCAGCCGCTACGTGCCGATTGAAGGCGCGCTGTTGCTCAAATAGATTTTTAGACGGAGTTGGAACAGGTTTGGAACGTATAGCGGTCATCGACTTTGAAACCACCGGCATCTCGCCGAGCAGCAGCTGCCGGGCCACGGAAATCGCCGTGGTCATCCTGGAGCAGGGCCAGATCGTGGACCGTTACCAGAGCCTGATGAATGCGGGCGTGCGGGTGCCGGGATTTATCGAGCAACTGACCGGCATCAGCAACGCTATGCTGCGCACTGCGCCACCGGCGGAGCGGGTGATGAATGAGGTCAATGAGTTTGTCGGGACCACGCCGCTACTGGCTCACAACGCGGCATTCGACCAGAAGTTCTGGGACTTCGAATTGGGCTTGATCCGCCGTACGCGCCTGCAAAAGTTTGCCTGTTCGCTGCTGCTGGCCCGCCGCCTGATGCCGGCGGCGCCCAACCACAAGCTTGGCACCTTGACCTCCTTCGCCCAACTGCCCCACACCGGCAAGGCTCACCGGGCCATGGCCGATGCGGAAATGGCGGCCAACTTGACGGCCCACCTGGCCCAGGAACTGCGCCGTCACCACGGCTTGCGGGAGCTGTCACACGACTTGCTGTGCAGCTTGCAGAAAGTGCCGGCGGCGAAGATCAATGACCATTTGAAAAAGCATCGCGGGTTCTAATCAGCTGCGCCGTGCGCCATCTTCAATCTGATGAAGCTCAAAATGTGGGAGCGGGCTTGCTCGCGAATGCGGTGTATCAGCCAGCACATGTATTGGCTGACACACCGCATTCGCGAGCAAGCCCGCTCCCACACTAGTTTTGCGGTGCTATCGAGGCTGTAAACAGTCCAAAGACCGATCCACCATCACCTTCGCCATCTCCACCAAATGCATCACTGCCCGCTGCTGCCCGTTCATGGGCTCGCCGGGTGTCTGGGCGGTCACCACTGCGCAATGCAGCAAGTCAGCAGCACGTGCCAAGGCATCTTCGAAACTCAGGTTGTCGTTAAGGACGAAGGGCGCTCCATCTGGGGCGGAGGCTTTGAGGTAGTAATTGATAGCGCGGCGGGTGAGGGCGCTATCGCTGAGGAAGTGGGGTGGATCGGGAGTGACTTTGACCATGGTGAACACCTCTTGCTAAGGAAGAAGCTACCACCGTCCGCTTGCACGCGAATGAGGGTGGCAACTGTACGTAGGTGTGCAAGACCGGGGCAAGAAGCAAAACCCAGCAGACCCGAAGGTCTCCCACGCACAGCTGCCATAACGGGCAACGCAAAGCATAAAAAGCTGGGCGTTAAGCTGTAGGTTGATTTATGAGTCTTATTGCCGTCGGACTTGCACGTCCGGTCACCGATTGTTCGATGACTGAGCGAGACTAACTACCTGATCCGACGGAAACAAGGCGTTGAAATTCTCTAGGAAAGGTCCTGCAAATGAAAGGGACCAGTCTTGCTGGCCCTTAAAAAATGCGCTCACCACAGAGGCTTCTGCCGACATTAAGAATGTTATGTAAGTCTATTCCACAGAAATTGTAGGCCGTGTCTGATTTTCCATTGCTTTCAAATTCTCGTCCTCTCAGTCTCTTAACATCCCGCATGTCGTTCACTCGTAAGGATGTCTTCATGCAGGAAAGTGATCTTCACCGGGCGATTATGCAGAGTGAGTCTGAACTCAGACGTCACAAGATCAATTTGGGCTCCCCTTCTCACGCATCGCGTTTGATATGAATAACACGATGACTAGTTGCCCGGCTGTCATGTTGTTACCTACCCAGATGGGCACCATCAACATTCCGAATTACCAGATGCTGAGGGCAATTCACGCTGATCCTCGTATTCCCAACACGACTATCGAGGACCTTTGGAAATGCACACAAGAGCACTATGGCCTGACGGCAGCAACCCTTATCACTGGGGCTGCTGGAATACCGATAAGTAAAATATCAGTGGGCGCCTGGGTTCACGTCGGCTCCAGCAAAACGACCAACCTGACAAGCTATATCGGTATGCGATTCTTCCCTCGGACGCTGATCAGGCAACCGACATTGGCCAAAATGGCCAAGGCAACCTTTGGTACGGTTCGAGTATTTGGCATTATTGGACGAGGTATTCCCTTTGTCGCTGCAGGCTTGGCTGTCTTTGATCTAGTCAGTATTGGCAAGTGCGCTTATGAGGCAAGAAATGGAAAGTAACCCGACGAGAGCAGAGGTCAGCGACAAGGTCATTCAGCTTTTCATCGATATCATTGGGTTTATCGACCGTAGCCAAGTGACAGAGCAAACGGACTTTATTCATGACTTCAAAATCATTGATGACGACCTGACCTGTTTCGTCATGCAGATCAAGTGGCAATTCAATCTGCGCGCTACTCAGGAAGACTGGAACAGCATCACCACGATCAAACAAATCATCGACCTGATTGTTCAACGTTCCAATTAGGCAGAAGAGTGACTGCCACACCCCGTCCCCATGCAATCAGGGAATAAACGCCATGACTGACGCCGGAGACCCCGACCCGTCCTGCAAGCCCAAAATACCGATCACCAGTGTTGTGCCCTTGGCCGGTAATTGGTCCAGGTTGGTCAAGCACTCCAGCACAATTCCATTCCTGGCCAGCACCAGATGGTTGGTCGCGAACCTGCTGCTTTGGCCGGGATCGACGCCATGAGTATCAATGCCTACCCCTGCGACCCCGCGCTGTTCAAGCAGCAGCAGGGTTGCTGATTCACCGATGCCTGGGAAATGCAGGCCCTGTTCGTCCTCGCCGAAAAAGGCTGCCGGGTCGTTCCACAGGCTTTGCCATTCGGTGTACATCAATACCACTGAGCCGGGTTCTATAAGGCCGTGCTCGTGCTCCCAGTTTTCAATATCTTGCACACTGATCACATAGTCGGGGTTATTTCGGGTTTTACTCCGTACATCGATAACCACCGCGGGTCGCACCAAGTCTTCTGGTGGGTAACCTTCTATCCCGAGGCCATCGGCGTAGAAACTATTGGGTGCATTCATGTGGGTCGCACTGTGTTCCCCCATGCTGAAGCGTCGTAGGTAATAGCCATCTTTTTCTATTGAGGCGACCTCTTCGAACGCTACCGGTGGGTCGCCGGGCCATAGCGGGATTGTCCGTGTGATTGGGTGGCTGAGGCTGATGATCTTTTGGAATTGAATGCTGTGATTAGCCGCCATTTTTGCCATTCCCCTCCAACTGCCCCAACGGCACCCGCCGCTCTATCGCACTCGACAGAATGATCGAGGTCTTGCTGAAGCCAAACTTCGCCACGCGATTAATCAGATTTTCCAGTTCCGGCATCGAGCCCACTGCCGCTTGCATGATCACGCACGGGTCGCCCGTGACCCGGTGACACTCGGTCAGCTCCGGGATTTCGCTCAGGGCGTCGTAGACTTTCTGATTGCCGTGGTTGGTCAGGCGCAGTTCGATTACACATTGAATCGGCAGGCCGATCTTGGACAGGTCGACCTTGGCCTGATAACCGGTGATCACGCCACTGGCTTCCAGTTTGGCGACCCGTTCGGCCACGGCCGGGGCGGACAGGTTCACCGTGCGGGCCAGTTGTGCGTAGGACGCGCGGCCATCTTCCAACAGTGCGTTGAGGAGCATACGGTCGTATCTGTCCATGGTAAGGCTCCGGGAACGCGTGGCTTTCGAAAGCATGGGTTATAGCCTTGATAACCATGCTTTGAAAAGTGTACCGGCGCTTTAAACAGGTTTTGTAACTTATGTTTACGAGGCTGCCTTTCTAGAATAAGCCTCCCTTGTCCTGCCGTAGAGCTGCCCCCATGCCTGGCCCACGTCGCTTTCCCTTACCGTTAATCGCCGCTTTTTTTGCGCTGTACGTGATCTGGGGGTCAACCTATCTGGTGATTCGTATTGGTGTGGAGTACTGGCCGCCGTTGATGTTGGGCGGGATTCGTTTTCTCGCGGCGGGCGCGCTGATGTACGGCTATCTGCGCTGGCGCGGGGCCCCGGCGCCGACCTGGGTGCAGTGGAAGGCTGCCGGCAAGATCGGCATCTTGCTGCTGACGTTTGGGAATGGCGCGGTCACTGTCGCGGAGCATACCGGCGTGGCATCCGGCGTCGCCGCGTTGGCGGTGGCGACGGTTCCGCTGTTTACCTTGCTCTGTGGTTTTTTCTGGGGCGCGCGTAATACCCGTCTTGAGTGGGCTGGGGTGGTGCTGGGGATTATCGGGATCGCCATGCTCAACATGGGCTCCAACTTGCAATCCAGCCCGCTCGGCGCTGCCTTGCTGATTTTTGCCGCTGCCTCCTGGGCGTTCGGTTCGGTGTGGAGCAAGCACTTGCCGTTGCCTCAGGGTGCCATGGCCAGCGCGGCAGAAATGCTGATCGCCGGTGCGGTGCTGCTGGTGGGCAGTGCACTCAAGGGCGAACACCTCGACGCCATGCCTCCGGTTGAAGGGTGGCTGGCCCTGGCCTACCTGGCTGTGTTTGGCTCAATCATCGCCTTCAACGCCTATATGTACCTGCTCAAGCACGTGCGTCCGGCGGCGGCCACCAGCTATGCCTACGTCAACCCGGCGGTAGCAGTGTTGCTGGGGATTGTGTTTGTCGGCGAGACCATTGGCATGGAGGAAGCGTTGGCGATGCTGGTGATCATCAGCGCGGTGCTGCTGATCAGCCTGCCACAGTGGCGCAAGCCCAAACCGGATTTAGGGTAAACTGCGGCGCATTGCGACCTTGCGCTGACTTTTTCCTACGGTACTTCCATGACTTTCGCCACCCTTGGCCTGATCGAACCCTTGCTGCGCGCCCTTGAGACGCTCGGCTACCAGACCCCGACGCCGGTGCAGGCGCAAGCCATTCCAGCGGTGCTGGCCGGTCGCGACCTGATGGCCGCGGCCCAGACCGGCACTGGCAAGACCGCCGGTTTTGCGGTGCCGCTGCTGCAGCTGCTGACGATGGAAGGGCCGAAAGTTACCGCCAACTCGGTGCGCGCGCTGATCCTGTGCCCGACCCGCGAACTGGCCGAGCAGGTCCACGCCAGCGTCGCTGAGTACGCCCAACACCTGCCGCTGACCACGTACGCCGTGTATGGCGGCGTGAGCATCAATCCGCAGATGATGAAGCTGCGCAAAGGCGTCGATGTGCTGGTCGCCACGCCTGGCCGCCTGATCGACCTGTTCCGTCAGAACGCGCTGAAACTCAATCAGCTGCAAACCCTGGTGCTGGATGAAGCCGATCGCATGCTCGACCTGGGCTTCTCCGAAGAACTGGCGAACATTTACCGCATGCTGCCGAAAAAGCGCCAGACCCTGCTGTTCTCCGCGACCTTCTCCGACGAGATCCGCCTGCTGGCCGGGCAGATGCTCATTGACCCGCTGACCGTCGAAGTCAGCCCGCGCAACGTCGCCGCCAACACCGTGAAGCAATGGGTGGTGCCGGTGGACAAGAAGCGCAAGGCGGAGCTGTTTGTGCACCTGATGCGCAAGGGGCGCTGGAAGCAGGTACTGGTGTTCGCCAAGACCCGCAACGGCGTGGACGCGTTGGTGGAAAAACTTCAGGGCCTGGGTATCAACGCTGACGGCATTCATGGCGACAAGCCACAAGCGACCCGCCAGCGTGCCCTGGACCGTTTCAAGGCCAGCGAAGTACAGATCCTCGTGGCCACCGATGTGGCAGCCCGTGGCCTGGACATCGAAGACTTGCCGCTGGTGGTCAACTTTGACTTGCCGATCGTGGCCGAAGACTACATCCACCGCATCGGCCGTACCGGTCGTGCGGGCAACACCGGTGAGGCTATTTCCCTGGTGTGTGCCGACGAAGTGAACATGTTGTCGGCCATCGAGATGCTGACCCGCCAGACGTTGACCCGGCATATGGAGCAGGACTTCGAGCCGGAGCATCGGGTACCGGACACGGACTCCAGTGGTCAGGTGGTGAAAAAGCCGAAGAAGCCGAAGAAACCCAAGACCTCGGGTGGTGGCAAGCGCAACCTGGGCAAATGGGTGGAGAGTAGTGAAGTGTCGGTGGCGGAGCCTTCGCTCAAGCCGGTGCGCAAGGTGCCGGTGTTTAATACCGGGCCGCGTAAGAAGAAGTAAGTTTTAAGGTGCCTGCGATGGCCTCATCGCAGGCAAGCCAGCTCCCACATTGGCGTGTGTTTCAATGCGGGAGTTGTGTGTTTAGCCATTCCAGAACGCCTTGCCCAGCGGCCCGCCCACTGGCAAAACACCCCGTCAGCAGATACCCGCCCGTCGGCGCTTCCCAGTCCAGCATCTCGCCCGCGCAGAACACTCCCGGCAATTGCTTGAACATCAACCGCTCATCCAACGCCTCAAACGGCACACCGCCCGCCGTGCTGATGGCCTCGTCCATGGGCCTGGTTTTCGCCAGCGTCAGAGGCAGCGCCTTGATATCGACGGCCAACTGCACCGGATCATTGAAATGCTCGGCGGGCGCCAACTCCCGCAGCAATGCGGCTTTCACGCCATCCAACCCCAACTGACTGTGCAAGTGCTTGCTCATCGAGCGCGACCCGCGAGGTTTGGCCAGTGCTGCCTGAACCTTGTCCAACGGTTTGCCCGGTAGCAAGTCGACATGCACCGTGGCCGCTCCCTCCCGATTGATCGCCTCGCGTATCGGCGCCGACAGCGCGTAGATCAGGCTGCCCTCAATCCCGGTAGCGGTGATCACACATTCACCCAGTCGCTGCTTGTCATCCGCCAGGCCGATGGCGACGTTTTTCAACGGGGCTCCGGCGAATTTGCTGACCATCAACTCGCTCCAGGCTGACACCTCGAAGCCGCAGTTACTCGGTTGCAGTGGCGCGTAAGGGATGCCTTTATCTTCCAGCAGCTTGAGCCAAGCGCCATCGGAACCCAAGCGCGACCAACTGCCGCCACCGAGGGCCAGCAGTACCGCGTCGCTACGCAGGCTTTTATCGCCCTCGGGGCTGTGGATAAGCAGGCTACCGTCGTCATTCCAACCCAACCAGCGATGGCGGGTGTGGATAACTACGCCCTGGTCCCGCAGACGCTTGAGCCAGGCTCGTAGTAGCGGGGCAGCCTTCATGTCGGTAGGAAAGACTCGGCCGGAGCTGCCGACAAAGGTTTGAATCCCCAACCCATGAATCCATTCGCACAGCGCCTCGGCACCGAACTGGCGCAGTAACGGCGCCATCTGTGGCGCGCGCTCGGCATAGCGCGAGAGAAACGCCGGCTGCGCTTCGGAATGGGTGATGTTCATGCCGCCCACGCCCGCCAGCAGGAACTTGCGGCCCACCGAGGGCATGCCGTCATACAGGTCGACCTTGACCCCAGCCTGGCTCAACACTTCGGCGGCCATCAGCCCGGCGGGGCCGCCGCCGATGATGATGACGTGATGAGACTGGGTGTGGGACTGAGGCATGGGAGTGACTGCGGTTCGGCAAAGTAGGCCGAGCATTCTACCCGAGGATGCCGATACTGCCTGATCAAAAAACGTACAGCTTCCTACAGGCTATGTAGCTGCTCGCTTACAGAAGGTTTCACTCAGGTTATCCACAGGCAGTTCCACAGCGATTGTGGGTAAACATTCACACTTTAATGACAACCTGATGACGTCCATACCCGTTGTGCACTGTGATGCAGAATGCCGTGACGGCGGGCAAGGGCGGGGCGGTCCTTGCTGTAGCCGCCGCCGATCACGCCCATCACCGGGATGTCGCGGCCCAGGCAATGGCGCATCACGCTTTCGTCGCGGGCGGCAACGCCTTGGTCGGTCAGCTTGAGATAGCCGAGGGCGTCGTCCTTGTGTACATCGACACCGGCGTCGTACAGCACCAGGTCGGGCTGATACAGCGGCAACAGGTAGTTGAGGGCATCGTCCACCACCTTGAGGTAATCGGCGTCGCCCATGCCCATGGGCAGCGGGATATCCCAGTCGCTGCGGGCCTTGCGTGCCGGGAAATTTTTTTCGCAGTGCAGGGACACGGTGATGGCGTCCGGGGTGTGTTCGAGGATGCGCGCGGTGCCGTCGCCCTGATGCACGTCACAGTCGAAGATCAGCACCCTGTCGACCCGGCCGCTTTCCAGCAGGTAATGACTGATTACTGCCAAGTCATTAAAGATGCAGAAACCTGCCGGATAGTCGTAGTGGGCGTGATGAGTACCACCGGCCAGATGACAGGCCAGGCCGTGTTCCAGTGCCTGTTCGGCGGCCAACAGCGAGCCGCCGACGGCGCGCACGGTGCGTCGGGCCAGGGCTTCGCTCCAGGGCAGGCCGAGGCGCCGTTGGTCTTCGCGGGATAACTCGCCACTCATGTAGCGCTCGATATACCCAGGTTCATGGGCGAGGGCCAGAATCTCTGCCGGGCACAGTTCCGGGCGCAGCAGTTGGCTGTCCTGGGTCAAGCCGCTGTCCACCAGGTGATCGCGCAACAGGCGGAATTTATCCATGGGGAAGCGGTGGTCCGCCGGGAACTCAGGGCTGTAGTCGTCGTGGTAGATCAGTGGCAAAGGCATGGCAATTTCTGACGGGGACCAGCGACGGATCTTAACAGCGCGGTACACTTACGCACATGGCAGGGGAGGGGGATCAATGGAGCCGATACAGGAATTGGAAAGCGCACGCCTGGTGTTGCGCCAATGGAGCGATGCCGATCTGCCGGAGTTTGCCCGGATGTGCGCCGACCCGCAGGTGATGCGTTATTTCCCGGCCACCCTGAGTCGCCTGGAAAGCGCCGCGCTGATCGGACGGATTCGGGGTCATTTCGCCGAGTATGGTTTTGGTCTGTGGGCCTTGCAGCGCAAGGACGGTGGCGAGTTTATCGGCCTGACCGGGTTGCTGAATGTCAGCTTCGATGCGGACTTCACCCCGTCGGTGGAGATTGGCTGGCGCCTGGCCAAGGAGCATTGGGGCCTGGGTTACGCCAGCGAGGCGGCCTGGACCGCGTTGCGTTGTGGCTTCGACCGGCTGAAGCTGGATGAGGTCGTGGCGTTCACCACCCAAACCAATCTGCCGTCACAGAAAGTCATGCAGGCCATCGGCATGCAGTACGATCCGTCGGCAGATTTTGAACACCCCAAGGTCGCAGCGGATGATCCGTTGCGCCATCATGTTTTGTACCGCATCACCCGCGCCCAATGGTTGGATACGCTGCACGGATAAGCAGCCCGGAATGCCCAATAGATTGTTGTAGGAGCATTGCTTTATGAGCCAAGTGTTGGAAGATCTGGTGGACCTGCTGACCCTGGAACCGATCGAGGAAAACCTCTTTCGCGGCCGCAGCCAGGACCTGGGCTTTCGCCAGCTGTTCGGCGGCCAAGTACTGGGGCAGTCGTTGTCGGCGGCCAGTCAGACTGTTGAAGAGACGCGACATGTGCATTCCCTGCACGGTTACTTCCTGCGCCCAGGCGATGCAGCGTTACCGGTGGTGTATCAGGTTGACCGGGTGCGCGATGGTGGCAGCTTCAGCACGCGCCGGGTGACGGCGATTCAGAAGGGCAACCCGATCTTCACTTGCAGTGCTTCGTTCCAATATGACGAAGAGGGCTTCGAGCATCAGACGACTATGCCTCAGGTGGTCGGGCCGGAAAACCTGCCCTCGGAGTTGGAGCTGACCCAGCAGCGGGCGCACCTGATTCCGGAGCACATGCGTGAAAAGTTGCTGTGCCCCAAGCCCATCGAAGTGCGGCCGGTGACCGAGAAGGATCCGTTCAATCCGCAGCCGTCTGATCCGGTGAAGTACGTGTGGTTTCGCGCTGATGGCGCCTTGGCCGATTCGCCGGCGTTGCATAAATACCTGCTGGCCTATGCGTCGGACTTCGGTTTGCTGACCACTTCACTGCTGCCCCATGGCAAGACCGTGTGGCAGAAAGACATGCAAGTCGCCAGCCTCGACCACGCACTATGGTTTCACGCCGATCTGCGCGCCGATGACTGGTTGCTCTACGCCATGGACAGCCCATGGGCCGGTAATTCCCGTGGTTTCTCTCGTGGCAGCGTATACAACCGAGCTGGGCAACTGGTGGCATCGGTGACCCAGGAAGGCTTGATTCGCCACCGTAAGGATTGGGCGTGAGCCTGAGTGACGTTAAGTATTGGGTGTTCGACATGGACGGCACCCTGACCGTCGCGGTGCATGACTTTGCAGCGATTCGCGTGGCCCTGGATATTCCGGCAACCGATGACATCCTGACGCACCTGGCGGCGTTGCCTGCTGCTGAAGCGGCGTCCAAGCATGCCTGGTTGCTGGAGCATGAGCGGGAGTTGGCGGTGGGTTCTGTTGCCGCGACCGGTGCCGTGGAATTGGTGCGGGAATTGGCGCAGCGTGGTTATCGCCTGGGCATCCTGACCCGCAATGCCCGGGAACTGGCCCATGTGACGCTGCAAGCCATCGGCTTGGCGGACTGCTTTGCGGTGGAGGATGTGCTGGGCCGTGACGACGCGCCGCCCAAGCCTGATCCGGGTGGTTTGCTGAAATTGGCACAGGCCTGGGACGTGACGCCCGCTGAGATGGTGATGGTGGGTGACTACCGGTTTGACCTGGATTGTGGTCGGGCGGCGGGGACTAAAACCGTGTTGGTTAATCTTCCCGAGAATCCATGGCCGGAGTTGGCCGATTGGCATGCCGAGGATTGTGCGGCGTTGCGCGGGATGATCTAGACCAGGCGATGAAAGTCCAATGTGGGAGCTGGCTTGCCTGCGATGGCTGACTAACATTCAACACTGATGTTGACTGTTACACCGCTATCGCAGGCAAGCCAGCTCCCACATTTTTGATTCGGTTTCTTCAGGGGTTATGGAAACAACACCTTGCGCCCTTCAGGCGAGGTAAACATCTTATCCCCGTCATGCCCAACCCTCGGCACCTCAACCAACTTATGACTCAACTGCGGATGCCGTTGCTTGAGGTAGTCGAAGTAGTTGTGCCCGCGAATCAGCCGGTAAGGGCCCTGGGTTTCAGCCGCGCAGCTCTTGTCCAGCGCCGGGTGATTGGGGTCGGTGTCCCTCTGGCCCAGCAGGTACGTGATGTCGCGCGCCACATACGTTTGCTCAAGCACCTCGGCACTTTGTCCCTTGGCGTAGTCCGGCAGCTTCTGCATGCCGTACTTCCAGTCATTGAACTCAGGGCAACTGGCTACCTCGAATTTCACCGGACGCTGCGGGCTGAAATACGCGTAGGACGACGGGTTGGCGACCACATAACGCAGGCTGATGCCTTCGGCTTTCAAGGTCGGATGCTCGTGGCCGGTCAGGGCAAAACGCTGCACGACCTGACCTCCGCCTGAGTGGCCGGCGACGACAATTTCTTTCAAGGCCGGGAACAGCTTGCGATTACCCAAGTGCTTGATGATCTGGTCCAGCGCCCCGTAGGAACTGACCTGGCCAGGCCCGATTGATGGCTCACCGGCCATCCAGTCATTGCCATGCCAGCGCAATACCTGGGTGTTCAGTTGGTTGCGTTTGACATCGGACTCGTTGAGAAACTGCGGCGCAATCACCAAGGTATTGGCGTTTTGTCCTGCGCTTTGGGCGGCCTCTTCGCCACTCTTCAGGTAGGTCTGGGCATTGCGCAACCTGCCATGAACGATGATCAGTGCGCGGGTCACCTGAGGCAGTGGCTGGCGCCAATCCTGGCTCAAACCGAGACTCAGGTCCCCGGCATCCAGGTGAAACCGATCGGGGCTGACCACCTTGACCCCATGTTCGGCGGCCCAGCTGGAGGAACAGGTGATCAATAAGCCCAGCAGCAATCCCGATCGTTTATTCATTTAGAGGCTCTTGGCGGTGAAGGTGTCGCATTGGTTGATTTGGCCATTGGCAAAACCGGTCTTGAACCAGCGCACCCGCTGTGCAGAAGTACCGTGGGTGAACGAGTCAGGTACGACACGGCCCTGGCTTTGTTGCTGGAGACGGTCGTCACCGATGGCATTGGCCGCATTCAGCGCTGCTTCAATGTCTCCCGGTTCCAGCCAGTTCAGGCGCTTCTGCGCTCGATTGGCCCAGACCCCGGCGAAGCAGTCGGCTTGCAGCTCCTGGCGTACCAGCAAGCCGCCGTCGCCTTCCATCGGACGGCCTTGTTGGCGCGCCGCCTGAATCTTCGCCGAAATCCCGAGCAAGGTCTGCACATGGTGTCCGACTTCGTGAGCGATCACGTAGGCTTGGGCGAAATCGCCGGCTACCTTGAAGCGTTGGGACATTTCCCGGAAGAAGTCCAGGTCCAGGTAGACCTGCTGGTCAGCCGGGCAATAGAACGGGCCACTGGCGGAGGTGGCACCCCCGCAGGAGGAGTTCACCCGGCCGCGGAACAGGATCAACTTGGGGTTCTTGTAGGTCAGGCCGTTTTCCTGGAACACCTGGGCCCAGGTGTCTTCGGTGTCACCGAGCACGGCGCGGACGAAGTCGGCTTGTTCATCATTGGCTGGCGGGGCCTGGCGCGTCTGCGGGCTGACCGAAGGCGCTTGCTCTGTCATCTGGCCGCTGAGCTGCCCGAGGATCTGCATCGGGTCCTGGCCGGTGAGCCAGCCGATGCCGACGATCAGCACAATCGCCGTCAGGCTCAGGCCCTTGCCACCACCAAAGCGCATGCCGCCACCGCCGCCAGCACCGCTGTCATCGCGGGCATCGACTACGTTGTCGCTGCGTCGGCCTTTTTTCCATAGCATGTGGCAATCCTCTTTATAAACGTGCAGATCAGTGTTGTTGGTGAGTCGGGTTGGCGCCAGTCCGGCTGTCTGACGCTGCTATCTAAGCCCAGGGATGTTACGGACGGCAATAGCCTTCGCCACTATTGACCACCAGGCAGTTCTTTTTATCGGCCAGCCACTTCAAACCGGTGGCTTCACCATCGCCGGCACGCAGGATTTGCGGGCCGTCGGGGCGGGTAAAGTTGATGCCGTCTTCGGTGGCCACGCCTTTGAAGGTTCCGGAGTCATCGGCATCGAGGCCGTATTGCATGGTCAGTACGTAGTGGCCGCGACCGATGGTGTCATCTTTGCTGATGGTCAGGTTCAGTCCTTCGACGCCGGTCCAGTTGCCGACCCATTTGTCGGTGGGCAGGGTTTCGGGAACCAGGGTGGCTTGAACAGAGGCAGGAGGCACTTTAGGGACGGGCTTATTGTCCTGGGCTTCTTTGTTACAGGCGCTGAGCAGGGCAAGAGCGGACAGAATCAACAGTGTTTTTTTCATGATGAAAAGCCTTGGTTAAAAAACGCGCGATGACAGGGCTGAATGCAGCGTTCGACTCGATTCCCGCGATTTAGTGCGCTGTTCGAACAGTGTTTGGTTATGCTCTTGAGCTAGACGTACGCACGGCTCTAGATTGTGCCCCGTTTGCGGCGGTCATTTCAGCCTGCCACTCAAGAGAACACAATGACCCTCAGTACTCCACTTTCCGGCGTCAACCACCCCTTCAAAGGCATTTTGCTGATTGTGGTGGCGACCTTTCTGTTTTCGAGCCACGACGCCTTGTCCAAATACCTGGCCGGTTTCTATCCGATCGTGATGGTGGTGTGGGCCCGCTACATGGTGCATACGTTGCTGATGGCCGGGATCTTCCTGCCGCAATCCGGGCTGCGAGTGTTGCGCAGTAAACGGCCGGGGCTGCAAGTGGTGCGGGCCTTGTGCCTGCTGGGCACCAGCCTGTTCTTCACCACGGCCCTGCAATTTATTCCGTTGGCCGAAGCTACTGCGGTCAACTTCCTGGCGCCGATCCTGGTGACGGCGTTGTCGGTGCCCTTGCTGGGCGAGCACGTGACCCGTGGCCAATGGCTGGCGGTGATTTGTGGTTTTGTCGGTGTCTTGATCATCGTTCACCCGGGCGGTGAACTGTTCACGCCAGCGGTGTTGCTGCCGTTGTGTTCCGCGCTATTTTTCTGCTTCTACCAATTGCTCACCCGCATCCTCAGCCAGTACGACAGCCCGACCACCAGCAACTTCTTCGCCGGGCTGTGCAACACCCTGGTGATGAGTGCGCTGGTGCCGTTCTTCTGGCAAGTGCCGAGCCTGTGGAATGGCGTGTTGATGCTGGCGCTGGGTACTTGCGGGATGACCGCGCACTTGCTGCTGACCAAGGCGTTCCGCTTTGCGGCACCGGCCTTGCTGGCGCCGTTTGGCTATTGTCAGATCGTGTTCGCGGGGTTGTTGGGCTGGCTGGTATTCGCGCATACCCCGAACCTGACCACGGTGGTCGGGATCGGGGTGATTTGCTTGAGCGGTCTGGCCGCTGTCTGGCAGCAGCGGCGCAGTTGAGTCGAATCAGGCGTCGACGGTAGGAATCTTGCGCGGGGCCATGAAGTACATCCAGATCAGGGCGATGAAGTACATCGCCGGAATCAGGGTGAACAGCACCGTGTAGTTGTTATTCGTGACCGTGAGGATATGCCCGACGATCTGGGTCATGAACATCCCGCCGATGGCCGCGCACATGCCGCCAAAACCAAACACCGTACTCATCATGTGCTTGGGCGTGTAGTCCATCACCAGGCTCCAGATGTTGGCGGTCCAGGCCTGATGCGCGCCGATGGCCAGGGAGATGGCAAATACCGCGACCCACAGCTGGCTGGAGCCGGCGGCCATGATCACCCCGACGATGCAGCAGGCGAACAGCAGCATCGACACAAACCGCGCCTTGATAGCGTTCATCCCGCGGCCGATCAGGAACGAAGACAGAATCCCGCCGCCAATGCTGCCGAAGTCTGCCGTCAGGTAAATGATGATCAGCGGGATGCCCATCTGGGTCACGTTGATCCCCAGGTTGTATTGCTGGTTGAGAAACGGCGGCAGCCAATACAGGTAGAACCAGAACACCGGCGCGGTCATCGCGTAAGCCAGAGCGAAGGCCCAGGTGCCGCGCATGCGCAGGATGCGGCTGAACGGCACGGGGGGTTGTTCCGGCTCGACTTCCTGTTGCACGTAGTCCAGTTCTGATTGCTTAACGCTCGGATGCTCTTGCGGGTTGTAGTACTTCAAACCCCAGAAAATCAGCCAGATTGCCCCGAGCGCCGACATGCACAGGAATGCCGCCTGCCAGCCCCACACGTGGAGGATCAGCGGCAACAGCATGGGGGTGAGCATGGCGCCGACGTTGGTGCCAGCGTTGAAGATCCCGGTGGCCACTGCTCGCTCACCGGCGGGGAACCACAGGCGGGTGGTCTTGACGCACGCCGGGTAGTTGGCGGCTTCGGTCAGCCCGAGGATAAAGCGGCACACCATGAAACCCACTGCTGAGGTGGCCAGGCCGTGGGCGCCGGTGGCGATGCTCCACAACAGCACTGCGCAGAAGAACACGCGCTTGACGCCGACCCGGTCGATCAACCGGCCTTGCAGCACAAAACCGATGGCGTAGCCGACCTGGAACCAGAAGTTGATATTGGCGTAATCCATCGCCGTCCAGCTCATTTCCTTGGCCAGGATCGGCTGCATCACCCCGAGGGCGGCACGGTCGATGTAGTTCAGGGTGGTGGCGAAAAACACCAGGGCCAGCATGCCCCAGCGAGTCTTGCCGACGGCCAGGGCACCACGAATCTTGTCGCCGATGCCGCTATGGGGAATGCCAGGGCGCGCGGCCACGGCGGAGTTTTGCGAAGGCATGATGAGGTACCCGTTTTTTGAAATTTTTATGGTGTGTTCTGGGTCTTGATCCCTTGAGCCCGTCCAATGAAAGCGCGGTTCAAGGTGCGGTCGATGGTGCGCAGTGGCTAAAAAATCGTCAATTCGCCAATGGCCATTGTGTTCGATAATCGCCCATAAAACTAACTGGTTGGTACATTTTAATTTACGGCGAGGACAGTCGAAGCCAATAATTTGCCGCAAACAAGACCTGCCTTTATTGCCGGGAGTTACCCCATGCAACGTTCCATTGCCACCGTTTCCCTGAGTGGAACCCTGCCGGAAAAGCTCGAAGCCATTGCCGCCGCCGGGTTTGATGGCGTGGAAATCTTCGAGAATGACTTGTTGTATTACGACGGCAGCCCGCGGGAAGTTAGGCAGATGTGCGCCGACCTGGGTATCGCGATCACCTTGTTTCAGCCCTTCCGTGATTTTGAAGGCTGCCGCCGCGAGCGCCTCGCACACAACCTGGAGCGAGCCGAGCGCAAATTCGACTTGATGCAGGAACTGGGCACCGACCTGGTGCTGGTGTGCAGCAACGCGTCAGCCGATTCGCTCGGCGATGAACGCATTCTGCTGGACGACTTGAGCCTGCTGGCCGAACGCGCCGGCCGGCGTGGCTTGCGCATTGGGTATGAAGCTCTGGCCTGGGGTCGGCACGTCAACACCTGGCAGCAGGTGTGGAATCTGGTGCGACAAATTGATCACCCCAGCCTCGGCGTGTTGCTGGACAGTTTTCACACCCTGTCCCTCAAGGGCGATCCCAGCGCCATCGCCAAGATTCCCGGGGACAAGATCTTCTTTGTGCAAATGGCCGATGCACCGATCCTGGCGATGGATGTGCTGGAGTGGAGCCGGCATTTCCGCTGCTTCCCGGGCCAGGGTGAGTTCGATCTGCCAGGCTTTCTCGCGCCCATTATCAGGAGCGGCTACACCGGACCTCTGTCCCTGGAAATCTTCAACGACGGCTTTCGCGCCGCGCCAACCCGAGCTAATGCCGCCGATGGTTTGCGCTCGCTGCTGTACCTGGAAGAGAAGACCCGCCAGCGCCTGGCACAGGAGGCCGCGCCGGCCGCCCAGCTTGAAGCACTGTTTGAAACACCGGCCGCCAGCGAGTACGACGGCATCGAGTTTCTGGAGTTTGCCGTGGATGAAAACCTCGGCGCCAAGCTCACGCAATGGTTGCAGCGCCTGGGCTTCGTCAAGGCCGGTGAGCATCGCTCCAAGCATGTCAGTCTGCTGCGCCAAGGCGATATCAACCTGATCCTCAACTGTGAACCCTATTCCTTTGCCCACAACTTCTTCGAAGCCCACGGGCCATCGTTGTGCGCTACGGCGATTCGGGTCAAGGACAGCGCCAAGGCCCTGGAGCGGGCGGTGGCCTACAAGGGTCAGCCTTATCGCGGGCTGGTCGGCCCCAACGAGCTGGAACTGGCGGCGGTGCGTGCGCCCGATGGTAGCCTGATTTATCTGGTGGATCAGGATCAAGGTGGGATCTATGACACCGATTTTAACCTGCAAGCCCCGGTATTGGATGGCGGCGGTTTGTTGCGTATCGACCACATGGCGATGGCTTTGCCAGCCGACAGCCTCGACAGCTGGGTACTGTTCTACAAAAGCCTGCTGGATTTCGAGGCCGACGATGAAGTGGTGCTGCCCGATCCTTATGGTCTGGTGAAAAGCCGTGCGCTGCGCAGCCGCTGCAGTTCGATTCGCCTGCCGCTGAATATCTCCGAGAACCGCAACACGGCGATTTCCCACGCATTGTCCAGCTATCGCGGCTCAGGCGTGCATCACATTGCCTTCGACTGCGCGGACATTTTCGCCGAGGTCAGCCGGGCCAAAGAGGCCGGCGTGCCGCTGCTGGATATCCCGCTTAACTACTACGATGACCTGGCCGCACGCTTTGATTTCGATGACCAGTTCCTCAGCGAACTGGCCTACTACAACGTGCTCTACGACCGTGACGCCCAGGGCGGCGAGTTGTTTCATGTGTACACCGAACCGTTCGAAGGGCGGTTTTTCTTCGAGATCATCCAGCGCAAGAACGGCTATGCCGGTTACGGCGCAGCCAACGTGGCAGTACGCCTGGCGGCCATGGCCAAGTCCCGCAGCGGCGCCGTGCGCCAGGCCAAGTTGTAAGGCCTTGGCGCTTCCTTCGCCGTGCGCAGCGGCCCATAATCACGGCCTGCATAAATGGCCGTGAGCGCACCATGAACTCGACTTCCGAACTCCCAGCAACGTCATCGACGCCACGCAAGGGACGCAAGAACAATCCGGAGAAGACCCGCGAGAATATTCTCCAGGAGGCCATTGTCGAGTTTGTCCAGCAGGGCCTTTCCGGCGCCCGGGTAGACGCCATCGCCGAGCGCATCGACACCTCCAAGCGCATGATCTATTACTACTTCGGCAGCAAGGAACAGCTGTATGTCGAGGTGCTGGAGAAGCTCTACGGCGATATTCGTAACACCGAAGCGCGGATGAACCTGACAGCGCTGGAGCCTCGGGAAGCTATCCGGCGCCTGGTGGAATTTACCTTTGATCATCACGACCAGAATGTGGATTTTGTGCGGATCGTCAGTATCGAAAATATCCACAACGCCGAGTATGTGAAGCAGTCCGACGCGATCAAGGCGATGAACAGCAACATCCTTGAGGCCCTCGGCGCGACCTTGCGCCGTGGGGCGGAGTTGGGGGTGTTTCGCGAAGGCCTGGAACCGCTGGATGTCCATCTGCTGATCAACTCGTTCAGCTTTTATCGCGTGTCCAACCGCCACACCTTCAGTGAGATCTTTCAGATCGAATTGTCGGACGAGGCGGTCAAGCAGCGGCATCGGGCGATGATTTGCGAGTCGGTGTTGCGCTACCTGCAGGCCTGAATGCAACACGGACCCAATGTGGGAGCTGGCTTGTGTGGGAGCGGGCTTGCTCGCGAAAGCGGTGTGTCAATCACCTGATGTGCCAACTGAAAGACCGCTTTCGCGAGCAAGCCCGCCACATTTTTCCCGGTTCCTACAGAGGGCTGTTCATGCTCTGGAAGTGCGCCAACATTCGCCCTGCATCGGCCACTTCGCCACTGAACAACTCAAACGCCTTTACCGCCTGAAACACTGCCATGTTGCCGCCATCCAATGTGCGGCAACCCAGCGCCCGGGCGTTGCGCAGCAGTTCGGTTTCCAGCGGGAAATAGACAATCTCCGCCACCCATAACTCGGACCGCAACGTTGCAAGCGGCACTGGTATACCCGGCAACTTGGTCATGCCCATGGGCGTGGTGTTCACCAGGCCGTCGGCCTCGGCCATGGCGTGGTGCAAGTCGCTGCCCGCCTGGGCTCGGCCAGCGCCGAAATGCTGGTTGAGGTTATCGGCCAGGCTTCGGGCACGGCCTTCGTCCACATCGAAAATGCTTAATCGTTCGACGCCTTCCCCCAGCAATGCATGAGCCACCGCCGCACCTGCACCGCCTGCGCCCATTTGCACCACCTGCTTGCGCGCCACGCCACTCAAGCCTCGGCGAAACCCTTCGGCGAATCCCAGGCAGTCGGTGTTATGACCAATGCGTTTGCCGCCCTGGAACACGACCGTGTTAACCGCGCCAATCCCCCGCGCTTCGGGCGAAAGTTCGTCGAGCAGTGCCAGGATCACCTGCTTGCATGGGTAGGTGATGTTCAAACCGGTGAAGCTCATTTGTTCGGCGGCGCTGAGCAGGTCGGGCAGGGCAGTGGTGTCCAGGTGCAATTGATCCAGGTCGATCAAGCGATACAGATAGCGCAAGCCGTGCGCGTCACCTTCCTGCTCGTGCAGGGCGGGGGTGCGCGAGGCCTGGATGCCGGCGCCGATCAGGCCGGCCAGAATTCGGCGTTGGGGCATGAGGCTCATCCCTTCAAGGCCTGGCTGAAATGCTCAAGGGCCAGGTGATAGCCGTGGCTGCCGAAACCGGCGAGCACAGCCTTGGCAATCGGTGAGACGAAGGAGTGATGACGAAATGCTTCCCGCGCATGCACGTTGGACAGGTGCACCTCGATCACCGGCACTTCACTGGCCACCAGAGCATCTCGGATCGCTACCGAAGTGTGGGTCCAGGCGGCCGGGTTGATCACGATCCCGGCGCAACGGGCACGGGCGCCGTGGATCCAGTCCAGCAGTTCGCCTTCATGATTGGTCTGGCGAAACTCCACTTTCAGGCCCAGCTGTTCGGCGCTGCGGCCACACAGGGCGGCGATGTCGGCGAGGGTTTCATGGCCATAAGTGGCGGGCTCGCGGGTGCCGAGCAGGTTCAGGTTGGGGCCGTTAAGCACCAGCACGATGGGGGGCATAAGGGGCGTCTCCACTGTTGTTTTTGGCTTGGACTGAACGGCGTCAGTCTGTGGAGATAAAATGTACCAGATGGTTAATTATTGCGACGTTAGGTGTGAGTAATTGTTCGATTATCGAACGGTGAATAAAAACTAGCTTCGCGTCAGTCACGAGCCGATATCAATTGAAAATCATTCTCGACAATGCTTAAGATGCCCGCCTGTTTCGTTTACATACCAGGGAGTCGGTTTGTCGGACGTGGATCTCAAGGGCCTGTTTCTCAAGCACGCTGATGCCCTGCGCGGGTATCTGTCGCGCCGGGTGCGGGACCCGCAGTTGGCTGCGGACCTGGTACAGGAAAGTTTCCTGCGCCTGGCCCAAAAGCCGGTAGGCGAGCGCATCGACAACTCCCAGGGCTATCTCTATCGAACGGCCAGCAATCTGCTGATCGACCATATTCGCCAGGAAACGCGGCGCAAGACTGACTCTGTGCCCCACGAGGCGCTGGCCGAGATTGAAGATGATGTGGCCGGGTTGGAGGCTCAGGCGATGGCGCAGCAACAGCGACAGGCATTGAAGCAGGCACTGGCGGAACTGCCGGAGCGAACCCGGCAGATCTTCCGTCTCAATCGTATTGAAGGCATGACCCACGCTCAGGTCGCCCGGCACCTGGATATTTCCGACAGTTCAGTGCAAAAGCATCTGGCCAAGGCCTTAGCCTATGTCATGCAGCGCTTGCAGGACGAAGAGCTAATGTCAGCCGACGAATGAATTACCGAAAAATCCAGGGTCAAACGTCACAGCGTACATAACGAGAATTCGAGATTCACACGTGAATAGCCAGGCTCCGCAACAGCACAGCATCACTGAGGCCGCCGCCGATTGGGCGGTGCGCCTGCACGCCGGTGCCCTTGATGAGCACGAACAAGCCGAATTGCGGCACTGGATTGCCCGGGATAGTCGCCACGAAGCGGCCCTGCGGTATGCCGAGCAGACTTGGGCCGCGTTGGGTGAAGCGCATCAAAATCCGGCGGCACTTGCCTATCGCCAGCGTCCTGATGCTGTCAGTGCGCCGGTGGGACGTTCCCATCGCCGTAGACCCTGGCGCATGGCAGGCGTTGCGGCGCTGTTGTTGGTGGTGGCCGGTGTTGGTTGGGTGCGCGGGCCCGAGGCGTTGCTGCAGATGCAAGCTGACTACCTGACCCACAAGGGTGAGGTCCGCACCGTGCACTTGGCGGATGGCAGCACTGTTGAGCTGGATTCTGCCAGCGCGATTCGCCTGGACTTCGACGCGACCCAACGGCGCATCAGCCTGCTGGCTGGCTCGGCGATTTTTGACGTGGCGCCGATGACAGGCCAGGAAACCCGGCCCTTTGTGGTGCAGAGTGCCAGCGGGCAAACCCGCGCCTTGGGCACGCGGTTTGTGGTCGGGCGAGAGGACGATCAGCGGGCCTGGGTCGGAGTGCTGCAACACAGCGTGGCGGTCACGTTGCATGCGCCGCCGCAAAAAGGCTCGACCGACGCGGTGCTCAAGGAGGGGCAGGCGGTACGCTACAGTCCTCGGGATGGGGTGATGGCCCTCGACAATCTGGACGTGCAGCGGGCCACCAGTTGGCGCCGCGGCGTGCTGGTATTTGATCGCCAGCCGTTGGCCAAGGTTATCGAGCAACTTAACCGCTATCGCCCCGGTCGCGTGGTGTTGACCAACGCAGACCTGGCTGATCGTGAGGTCAGCGGGGTGTTCCGTCTGGACATGCTCGATGTCGCTTTGGGTACCTTGACCGAAGAGTTGCAGGTCAAGCGGTTCGATCTGGCGGGTGTCAGCTTGATTTATTAATGACGTTCAATTCGCAGTCCAGCCGAGCCTCGCTCGGGTGGTTTATCGCCAGCCAAAAATAAACTTCGTAAATGCTTACTGACTTCCTCCGCCCGATACGTCTTTCTAGTTGAGAAGTATTCGCATAAAAGCGATCTGCGAAGGGATAACGAAGATGTCTGCAATCACCAAGGGGCGCACCGCCGGTAGCCGGGTGGCCCTCGCCATTCACTTGGGGCTGTTTGTCACGGCGGGTCAGGCGTATGCCTCCGACCCACAATCGGCTGTTTCGCGGCCTGCCAAGCTGATGTTCGACGTCCCCGCTCAATCTCTGGGCAGTGCGGTGCTGTCCTTCGCTGACCAGGCCGGTTTGCAAGTGTTGTTCGACAGCGCACGCCTTCACGGTCTGCAGAGCTCCGCGCTCAAGGGCCGTTACAGCGCGCAGGAAGGCTTGGCCCGTTTGTTGGGCAGCGCGCCTGTTGAATACCGGTTTACCGGTGAGCGCCGGGTCACCTTGAGTCGCGTCAGTGCCGAGCATGATGGTGCGATGGCCCTGGGTACCACCACCATCACCGGCCACAACGAGGGGCAGGCCAGCGATTGGGTGTACCAGACACCGCGTTCCGTCGCCGTGATCACCCGCGATCAGATCGACAAACGTCCACCCCGGCACGCCGCCGACATGTTGGAAGAAACCGCTGGCGTCTACACCGCCGTCAATCAGCGCGACCCGGGCCTGTCCGTGAACATTCGCGGGGTGCAGGACTACGGTCGGGTCAACATGAACATCGACGGCATGCGCCAGAACTTCAACGTCAACGGCCACCAGCAACGCAATGGCACGATGCTGATCGACCCGGAATTTGTCTCCAGTGTGGAGATCGACAAAGGCAGTCAATCGGGCATGGGCGGTGCGGCGGTGCTCGGCGGGATCGCCACCTTCAAGACCCTGGATGCCAGCGAGTTTCTCACCGATGGCAAGGAGTACGGCGGGCGTATTCGTGCCGGCAACGGTATGGGTGAAATGGGTAATGGCACGAACTTCAACGGCAGCGGTGTGTTCGCTTTTGGCGATGAGCGTGGTGACGTCTTGCTGGGTTACAGCGAGCGACACTTTGGCAATTACCGGGGTGGCACTCACAACGCCGACAACCTGGGCAGCAACCTGCGGGCCAAGAAGTATGCACCCGAGGCGTTCAAGGATTGGCTCAATAGCGAAGTCGGTGACACGGGCAGCGTGACCCGATCGCAGATCGCCAAGTTCGGCCTCAACCTGCCCAACGATCAACGGGTGCAACTGAGCTACCTGGAAAACGACAGCGACAGCAATGATGCCTGGGGCTATATCGCCGACGATTTGCAGAGCACGTATTACCTGCGTAACAGCAAAAATAACCTCAACGCAAAAAACGTCGCACTGGATTACAGCTACAGCCCGGACAACCCGCTGATCGATTTCAAGGCCAAGGCCTACTATGTCAGCACGCAACTGGATCGGGCCAATTCGCCGAATACTGCGTCCCTCAGTTCCGGCAACTACACCCCGGGCTATACCGACCATTTCCAGACCGACACCTGGGGCCTGCAAGCTGACAACACCTCACGATTCGACCTGGAGCGTTTTGGCCATTTGAGCTGGAACTACGGCCTGGAGATGTACCAGGACACATTCAAACCGCGCACCAACAAGGTCGAATCCAAAAACACCACCAGCTCTGGCTCATTGCCCTATGCCGCCGGCGTCGATCCGGCGGGCAAACGCACCATCGCCAGCCTGTTCAATAACCTGCAATACGAGTACGACGACTGGCTGACCCTGGACGCGGGCCTGCGCTACGACCGCTATCGGCTGGAAGGCGTCACCGGCATGACCCTCTACAGGCGCGACCGTTTCTACTCCAGCACAGTGGGCGCCAAGCGGGTCGAAGACATCTTTGATATCGACCGTGAGGAAGGACGGTTTTTCCCCACGTTTGGCATCGGCATCAAGCCCGGGGTCGACTGGTTGCAGCTCTATACCCGCTGGGGAAAGGGCTGGCGACCACCAGCGGTCACTGAGACCTTCATGAGTGGCCGCCCTCATGGCGGTGGTGCAGGCGAGCGGGTATTTCCCAACCCCTACCTCAAGCCCGAGGAATCCCGCGATTGGGAAGTGGGCCTGAACGTGTTCAAGGAATCGTTGTTTTTCAATAACGACCGACTGGGCATCAAGGTGGCGTACTTTGATACCAAGATCGAAAACTTTTCCTTCCTCAACACCAGCGTGAGTCTGCCGGACACCAACTCGGGCGGTTACACCGGGATCATGGCGTACACCAACAACCTCAACGACACCCGGTTCAAAGGCGTGGAATACCAGCTCAACTACGACATGGGGCGCGCTTATACCAACCTGAGTTACACCCATATGATCGGCAGCAATGACTTCTGCTCAAAGAATTATTACCTGGGTGGCGCCAAGAAAAACGGCCCGAGCACCACCCGGCTTGAACGCTATACATTGCCCAACGGCCGCATCGGTATCAGGCCGGTCACCACCTATGAAGTGCTGGATGACTCGGTGGCCAACGCCAAGGAAAGTTGTGGCCGGATCATGGGCAACGCCACCTACATGCCCGCTGATCGCGGCTCGCTGACCGTGGGTGCGCGGTTCCTTGACAAGCGCCTGGATACCGGGATGCGCGTGCGCTACAGCTCGGGCAACGGTGAAAACCTGAACAGCCAGGGTTACCAGTTCATCGACCAGGCGACGTGGCCCAAATACACCGTCTACGACCTGTACGCCAGCTACTGGATGACCGACCAATTGAACATCGCCCTGGCCCTGGAAAACGCCACCGATGAAGCCTATTTCGTCGCCATGGGCGATGCCAATAACCTGAGCCTGGCCCGCGGTCGCACATTGAGCGGGATGCTCGAATACAAATTTTGATCGGGCAGTTGCTTGATCGAACCGGTTTTGCCCAAGGGTGGGCAAAAAGTGCGCCCCACGTGCGTGCTGATCAATAGCGTTGTTTATAACGAGGTTCAGTGATGACTATTTCTGTTAATTACCAGTCGGCTCTCGGTTCTATTTCGGTGTCGGATTACCTGACCAGCTGGACAACGGGCTTCCAGACGGCCGGCCACGGCCAAGGCAACACGGGCGGCTTCAGCAACGGCACGTTCAGCGGTGACCAGTATTCGACTCACGGGGCCAACAACTCCGATTACGCATTCATTGCCGACAGCAACACCAGCCAAGGCCTGCACTATATGTACAACCCGTCGTTGCCTGCCGGCAGCAACCTGAACCACTACCTGTGGGGCACACTGGACAACGTCGAACTGGGCACCAACCTGAGCGGCGGCAATGGCAGTGATTTCAACCTCAGCGATTACAAGGTGGCCTTCAACGGTCTGGACCTGTCCACTGCCGAAGGTGCTGGCCGCGTTGGCAACAGCGTGCAGGATGTGATCTTCAACCTGATGCAGGGCAACACCAGCGCCCTGGAAACCGTGCTCAATAACCTGCTGGACGACTTCGGCCTGTCCACTGCATCGACCTTCGACCAACTGGCTGCAGCCGGTCTGGGTCACGCGACTCCAGACGCGGGTGCTGTGGCTTTGGTGGGCGCACAGAATGTTGCGCAGGACTGGGCATTTGCGGCCTGACTGGGCTGTGCCATGTTGATGGACATGTTTGTCAGCCTGATGGCCACGCAAGGCTGACCCGGCACAATAAAGACACCCACAAAAAAGCCGTCTCAAGGGCGGCTTTTTTGTGTGGCACTTGAGCGTTTACCGCCGGGTCAACAACACACCTGATTCCATGTGGTGGGTCCACGGGAACTGGTCAAACAAGGCGCAACGCGTGATGCGATGGGTGTCATGCAACTGCGCGATATTCGCTGCCAACGTCTCCGGGTTGCAGGAGATGTACAGGATGTTGTCGAAACGCCGGGTCAACTCGCAGGTGTCCGGGTCCATCCCGGCACGCGGCGGGTCGACGAACACGCTGCCGAACTCGTAGCTCTTGAGGTCAACGCCGTGCAGACGGCGGAACGGCCGTACTTCGTTCAGGGCTTCGGTCAGTTCTTCGGCGGATAAACGCACCAGGGTGACGTTATCCACAGCGTTTTCATCGAGATTACTCAGGGCAGCATTGACCGAGGTTTTGCTGATCTCGGTGGCCAGCACTTTGCGCACGCGAGTTGCCAGGGGCAGGGTGAAGTTGCCGTTGCCGCAATACAGTTCCAGCAAGTCGTCGGGGCAATCGCCCAAGGCTTCATACGCCCAGTTGAGCATCTTCTGGTTCACCGTGCCGTTGGGCTGGGTGAAGGCGCCTTCCGGCTGGCGATAGCTGAAGGTGCGACCGCCAACGTCGAGCTTTTCAACTACATAGTCGCGGCCGATCACATCGCGTTTGCCCTTTGAGCGTCCGATGATGCTGACGTTCAGGTCGGCTGCCAGCTTGTTTGCTGCCGTGTGCCAATGCTCGTCCAGCGGACGGTGGTAGCACAGGGTGATCATCGCATCGCCCGCCAAGGTGGTCAGGAACTCCACCTGGAACAGCTTGTGGCTCAGGGCGGCGCTGGCTTGCCAGGCGGCCTTGAGCTGCGGCATCAACTGGTTGATGCGCAGGCTGGCGATGGGGAACTCCTCGATGAGGATCGGTGTGCGCTTGTCGTCCTGGGAGAACATCGCGTAGTGGCGCTGACCCTCTTCGCGCCACAGGCGGAACTCGGCCCGCAGGCGGAAGTTCTGCAGTGGCGAATCGAAGACTTGCGGCTGGGGCGCGTCAAAAGGCGCCAGCAGGTCACGCAAGCGCGTGACCTTTTCTTCCAGTTGGACGGTGTAGTTTGCGGCGTCAAAAGTCATGCGTTGAACCAGCCCAGCTTGATCACAAACAGAATCGACAGAATCACCAGCGCCGGGTTCAGCTCACGGTAGCGGCCCGAGAGCAGCTTGATGGCGGTCCAGGCGATGAAACCGAAGGCAATGCCGTTGGCGATGGAATAGGTGAAGGGCATTGCCAGGGCGGTGATGACCACCGGGGCGGCGACGGTGATGTCGTCCCAGTCGATTTCCGCCAGGCCCGAGGTCATCAGCACGGCAACAAACAGCAACGCCGGTGCGGTGGCGAAGGCCGGGACGCTGGCAGCCAGTGGCGAGAAGAACAGCGCCAGCAGGAACAGGATCGCAACCACTACGGCGGTCAAGCCGGTACGGCCACCGGCACTGACGCCGGCTGCGGATTCGATGTAGCTGGTGGTGGTCGAGGTGCCCAGAAGGGAACCGGCCATGGCGGCGGTGCTGTCGGCGATCAGTGCGCGGCCCATTTTCGGCATGTGGCCATCCTTGCCCATCAGGCCGGCGCGCTTGGCGACGCCGATCAGGGTGCCGGAGTTGTCGAACAGGTCGACGAACAGGAAGGCGAAGATCACGCTCACCAGACCGATGTCCAGGGCGCCCTTGATGTCCAGTTGCAGGAAGGTCGGTGCCAGGGAAGGTGGCATCGACATCACGCCGCCGAACGGGGTGAAACCCAAGGCGATGGAAGCGATGGTGACCACGAGGATGCCGATCAACACCGCGCCACGCACTTTCAGGGCTTCCAGCGCCACGATCAGCGCGAAACCAAGGGTGGCGAGGATCGGTGCCGGTTGCTTCAGGTCGCCCAAGCCAACCATGGTAGCCGGGTTGCTGACCACGATGCCGGCGTTGTGCAGGGCGATCAGCGCCAGGAACAGGCCGATACCGGCGGCAATTGCTGAGCGCAGGGGCAGCGGGATGCTGTTGATGATCCATTCGCGGATGCGGAAGATCGACAACAGGAAGAACAGCACCGCGGAGATGAATACCGCGCCCAGCGCCACTTGCCAGGTATGGCCCATGTGCAGGACCACGGTATAGGTAAAGAAGGCGTTCAGGCCCATGCCCGGTGCCAACGCAATCGGGTAGTTGGCGATCAAGCCCATCACGGTGGAGCCGATGGCCGCCGCCAGACAGGTGGCGACAAACACAGCGCCCTTGTCCATGCCGGTTTCACCGAGAATGCTCGGGTTGACGAACAGGATGTAGGCCATGGCCAGGAAGGTCGTGATGCCAGCGAGAATCTCGGTGCGCACGTTAGTGTTGTGTGCTTTGAGTTGAAACAGCTTTTCCAGCATTTCTGCTCCCTGTGGCGCATTCGGCGCCGTGAATTGTTGACCTCTAAGTCAAAGCACAAACTGCGCCAAGCGCCGTGCATTTTCGCAGAGGTTCGGAAAAAGCGGCGCATCATACCAGCAGCTGGGGCTTAGTGGCTGTCGAGTATAGTTCTGGTTGGCGAAGGCTTGAGTCATACTTTGCCGACGTTTTGTGGGGAGTTATCAACAGCATGAAAAAAACCATTGCCTTGAGCTTGAGTCTGCTCGGTTGTGTGGGCTTGTGGTTGGCTGCTGCACCGGCCTGGAGCGCGGCCGCACCGGCGTTGAGCGAGGTACGGGTATTTAAGGTCGAGTCGGCCAATTGCACCGAAGCTATTCCCGAACGTTCCACCGTTACCCAGATGTGCGCCCATCGTGGCCCGACCCAGGTGTATGTGATGGAGGTCGGCCTGGGCAATAATCCCCACGCTTCTCTTGATGGTGCCGAACTGTCGGGCACTCGTACGGCGGTGTGCCAGGTGGGTACGATTAGCGAGGCCTGCAACGGCGCGGGTGTGCTGATGGGTTACATCTACCGCTTTGACCTGAACCTGCAAGCCGGTGGCACTTTTCAGTTCAGTAACAGCTCGATCAACCCGCCGCAGAATACTCTGGTGGCCAGGTTGTCCATCCGCTGATCCGTAGCCGCTGCCGAAGAATGAGGCTGCGAAGCGGCCCCTAGGGCGGTCCTGCGGACACGCATCGCAGCCTCGTGCCTCGGCAGCGGCTACACCGGCTCATGCATACGGTCGCGGTTGGCCAGTGTCGGGAACAGTTTGATCCAGACCCCGGTTACCACCAGCGTGCCGATCCCGCCCATTACCACCGCCGGTACCGTGCCGAACCAATGGGCGGTGATCCCCGATTCAAACTCGCCCAACTGATTCGACGCCCCGATAAACAGCCCGTTGACTGCGCTGACCCGGCCACGCATCTCATCGGGTGTTTCCAACTGCACGAAGGACGCCCGGATCACCATGCTGATCATGTCTGCGGCGCCCAACACCACCAGTACCGCCAGGGAAAACCAGAACGAGGTGGACAGGCCGAAGGCAATGGTCGCCACGCCGAACACACCGACGGCGGTGAACATGATCCGCCCGACCTTGCGCTCCACGGCAAACCGCGCGAGCCACAACGACATTAACAACGCGCCCACCGCCGGCGCCGAACGCAGCAGCCCCAAGCCCCAGGGACCGGTCAGCAGAATGTCCTTGGCGAACACGGGCAGCAACGCTGTGGCGCCGCCTAACAGCACTGCGAACAGGTCCAGGGAAATCGCCCCGAGGATGTCCTGTCGACTGCGGATAAAGCGAATCCCGGCCAGCAGTGAGTCCATGGTCGCGGGGGCTTTGTTCAGCGGTGTTTGTCGAGCGGGGAGGTTCAGGGTCAGCACGCAGGCGATCAGGTACAGCAGCACTGTCGGGCCATACACCCACACACTGCCGAAGGCATAGAGCAGGCCGCCCAAGGCAGGGGCAACGATGGTCGCCAATTGTTGAGCAGCTTGTGACGAGGCCACGGCGCGGGGAAATAGCCCGCTGGGTACGATGCTGGGTAGCAGCGCCTGGGTAGTGGGCATTTCAAAGGAGCGGGCCGCCCCCAGCAGGAAGGCGAGGATAAAGATCAGCTCGCGGGTGACGTTGCCGGTCAGGCCGCCGATGGCCAGCGCGAGCGCGATCAGCGCTTGCAGCGTCTGGCAGATGGCCGCGACCTTGCGCCGTTCATAGCGATCGGCCACATGACCGGTGTGGAGCATGAACAAGACCCGAGGCGCGAACTCCACCAGGCCCACCAATCCCAGGTCGAGCACGTTGCCGGTGAGCTGGTAGAGGTTCCAGCCGATGGCCACGGTAAGCATCTGGAAGCCGCTGGCGGTGAAGATTCGCGCCAGCCAGAACGCGATGAAAGGGCGGTGATGGCGTAATAGCAGCGCGGGTTCACTGGGCATGAGGGAGACAGGTCTGGCTCGGGGGAAAAGCGAGGTTATCACCAAGTTGTAACCAATAGTTGCGGTAATCCCAAAGCCTCGAGCTGAGGCAACCTGTCACGCGGCAAAAGACCACACAGGCCAATGCCGAAAATGGGACTACTCTTTCAGCAATGCTTGATCCAGATCAAAACCTTTACGGGGATTGGTCTGGCGGCCGCAAGGCCAGACTCCCTGCGTGGCTGGTTAAAAAAAGAAACGAATTTGAATTCGCCACACTCCATATCCGTGGGGCCAGTGGATGCTGAGCTGGCAGCCGGCATTCGGTATTACCTGACAGAGGAAGACTTATGTTCGGTTTGGAGGCGCTAGATCTCGCCCGAATTCAGTTCGCATTCACCATCTCGTTCCACATCCTGTTCCCGGCCATTACCATCGGCCTGGCCAGTTACCTTGCGGTGCTGGAAGGCTTGTGGCTGAAGACCCACAACGATACCTACCGTGACCTCTACCATTTCTGGTCGAAGATCTTTGCCGTCAACTTCGGCATGGGTGTGGTGTCCGGGTTGGTCATGGCCTATCAGTTCGGCACCAACTGGAGCCGCTTCTCGGACTTTGCCGGCGCCGTCACGGGCCCGTTGCTGACCTATGAAGTACTCACGGCTTTCTTCCTCGAAGCCGGTTTCCTGGGGGTGATGCTGTTTGGCTGGAACAAGGTCGGACGCAAGCTGCACTTCTTTGCCACAGTGATGGTAGCCGTCGGCACACTGATTTCGACCTTCTGGATTCTCGCTTCCAACAGTTGGATGCAAACGCCTCAGGGTTTTGAAATCATTGATGGCCGAGTGATCCCGGTGGATTGGCTGGCGGTGATCTTCAACCCATCGTTCCCTTACCGCCTGATGCACATGGCTACCGCAGCCTTTGTGGCCACGGCGTTCTTCGTCGGTTCCTCGGCGGCCTGGCACCTGCTACGGGGCAAGGACAACCCGGCGATTCGCACCATGCTCTCGATGGCGATGTGGATGGCGTTGATCGTGGCGCCGATCCAGGCGGTCATCGGTGACTTCCACGGCCTCAACACCTTGAAGCACCAGCCGGCGAAAATTGCCGCTATCGAAGGCCACTGGGAAAATATCGGTGACGAACCGACGCCGCTGATCCTGTTCGGCTGGCCGGATATGAAAGCCGAGAAGACCAGATTCGCCGTAGAGATTCCTTACCTGGGCAGTCTGATCCTGACCCACTCTCTGGACAAACAGGTACCGGCCCTCAAGGAGTTCCCGCCTGAGGATCGTCCCAACTCGACCATCGTGTTCTGGTCATTCCGGGTCATGGTTGGCCTGGGCTTCCTGATGATATTCACCGGCCTGTTCAGCCTCTGGCTGCGCAAGGGCGACAAGCTATACACCTCGCGGCCGTTCCTGTACCTGGCGTTGTGGATGGGACCGTCCGGCCTTATCGCGATCCTTGCCGGTTGGTTCACCACTGAAATCGGTCGTCAGCCGTGGGTGGTCTACGGGCTGATGCGCACGGCGGATGCGTCTTCCAACCACAGCTTCGCGCAGATGAGCATTACGTTGGTGTTGTTTGTGGTGGTGTACTTCGCGCTGTTCGGCGCCGGTTTGGGCTACATGATGCGACTGGTGCGCAAAGGCCCTGTCATCAATGAAGGTGCGGAAGTCAGCCACGGTGGCCCTGGCCGGAAACGCACACCGGCTCGTCCGATGTCTGCGGCCGGTGACAGCCATGACGCCGATCACGGCGACAGCCTGAACAAGGGGAATTGAGATGGGTATTGATCTTCCACTGATCTGGGCCGTGATCATCATCTTCGGCGTCATGATGTATGTGGTCATGGATGGTTTTGACCTGGGAATCGGGATTCTCTTTCCGTTTATCCCGGGCAAGACCGACCGTGACGTAATGATGAACACCGTCGCTCCCGTCTGGGACGGCAACGAAACGTGGCTGGTACTGGGGGGCGCGGCACTGTTCGGGGCCTTCCCGCTGGCCTACTCGGTCGTGCTTTCGGCGCTGTACCTCCCGCTGATCCTGATGCTGATCGGGTTGATCTTCCGGGGCGTGGCCTTTGAGTTTCGCTTCAAGGCCAAGGACGACAAACGTCACCTGTGGGACAAGGCTTTTATCGGCGGCTCGCTGACGGCGACGTTCTTTCAGGGCGTTGCATTGGGGGCGTTTATCGACGGCATTCCAGTGGTCAACCGCCAGTTTGCCGGTGGCTCTCTGGACTGGCTCACGCCGTTTACCCTGTTTTGCGGTGTGGCGCTGATCGTGGCGTATGCGTTGCTGGGTTGCACCTGGCTGATCATGAAGACCGAAGGCAAGTTGCAGTTGCAGATGCATGACTTGGCGCGTCCGTTGTCGTTCGTATTGTTGGCGGTGATTGGCATCGTCAGCATCTGGACGCCACTGGCCCACCCGGAAATCGCTTCGCGCTGGTTCACCTTGCCGAACCTGTTCTGGTTCTTGCCGGTGCCGATCCTAGTGCTGGTGACCCTGTACGGACTGATTCGTGCCGTGGCTCGCAACGCCCACTACACGCCGTTCCTGCTGACGCTGGTGCTGATCTTCCTCGGCTATAGCGGCTTGGGCATCAGCCTGTGGCCGAACATCGTGCCACCGTCTATCTCGATCTGGGACGCCGCCGCACCACCGCAGAGCCAAGGCTTCATGCTGGTGGGGACGCTGTTCATCATCCCGTTCATCCTGGGTTACACCTTCTGGAGCTACTACGTGTTCCGCGGCAAGGTCACCCACGAAGACGGTTATCACTAGGAGGATTGATTCATGTCCGGCAAACCTTCGTTGCACGACATCGAACAGGCCGAGAAAAAGCCGCTCTGGCAGCGTCTGGGCTGGCTGGCGATGATCTGGACCGGCAGCGTCCTGGCCCTGTTCGTGGTGGCCAGCCTGATGCGCATGTTCATGAACGCAGCGGGCCTGACCACCCACTGACATCCCATCCCGTCGCCTTGCAGCACGGCTTTATGACCCTCCTCACGGAGGGTTTTTTTTGCTTCATTTTCGGGCTTTGAGGATCACGAACTTCGGCGTGGCGGCCACTTGTTCGACACCCCGGAACAATCGCGCCAACTTGCTGTGATAACTCAGGTGACGGTTGCCCACGATATACAACGCACCGCCAACCACCAGGGCTTCGCGGGCCTGCTGGAACATACGCCAGGCCAGGAAGTCCCCCACTACCTGCTGTTGGTGGAAGGGCGGGTTGCACAGGATCACGTCCAGCGATTGCGGCTCCTGATCGGCCAGGCCATCGCCGGGACGAATCACTACCTCCCGCTCACCCAGCGCCGCTCGCCAGTTTTCGGCGGCAGACTGCACAGCCATGAACGACTCGTCCACCAGGGTGTAGTGCGCGTCAGGGTTTTGCAGCGCACTGGCAATCGCCAGTACACCGTTGCCGCAGCCCAGGTCCGCAACCCGGGCGGTGCCCAGGTTTTGCGGCAAGTATGGCAGGAAGGCCCGGGTGCCGATGTCCAGCCCTTCGCGGCAAAACACGTTGGCGTGGTTGAGTAACTCGATGGCCGGTGTTTCCAGGTGATAGCGGGTGGGGTAGGGCGACACCGCCTGAGGCCGCTCAGCCTGGGTGGCGATCAGCAGGCGGGCTTTTTTCACCGCCAGAGAGGCGTGCATTGGCCCGATGTAACGTTCCAGCAACTCACCGGCTGCTCGAGGCAGGTGTTTGACCATGGCTGCGGCGATCACTTGTGCACCTGGCGCCAGTTGGCCTTGCAGGCGAATCAGTTGCTCCTCCAGCAAGGCCAGGGTTTTTGGTACGCGGATCAGCACGCGATCGAAGGGCCCGGTGGGCGTCTGGCTGGCCGGCACCATCGACACGGCGTCAAACGCCCTGCCATTGCGCACCAGATTCTTCTCCAGAGCCTGGGCACCAAGGACCGAATCGCCACTGGAGGTCACCTGTACCCGCCCTTCGAGACTGGCTGCCAGTGCGCCGAAGCTGTCATTGAGCACCAGCACGCGGGTTGCGAGGGGCGGCTGTTGCTCCGCCAAGTAGTTGAGCAAGTACTCATCGGCCGCGTCAAAGGCTTGCAACGGCTCATTTTGTTGCTCTGGCTGGCGGATCAGATCGAGTTGGGCGAAGGGGCTGTCGAGCAGGGGCATGGCGGGGGAGCTCTGGGTAATCGAGGGGTGTTCCACAGGTGACATGAGGAACCATCTGAGTGAACTGCGGCGCGGGCGGTGGAGGCCCGCGCCATCGCTCAGAACTGATCGTAAATGTTACTTTTTTTTCGGGTGGATTACATTCGGTGTTTTTTACCCGGCTTAAAACAGTCCGGCTTTTACCGCCGTCATTACGGCAGCAATCTTGTTATTGACGCCCAGTTTTTTCATCGAACTGCTGATATGGAAGCCGACGGTGCGTTCGGACAGGCAAAGAATCTGGGCGATATCGGCTGCGGTTTTGCCCAGCGCCGACCATTGCAAGACTTCGGTCTCGCGTGGTGTCAGTGTGCTGGCAGGGCGAACAGGAGGCTTTTCGGCGAACTTTTGTGCCACCACCGCATGCATGGCGTGGCATATCCAAAGGACCTGACCTGCTTTTTCGTAAAGTTCTTCGGGACTGACGGGGCCGGATTTACGCCCCAAGGTCAACATGCTGAATACACCCTGGAAATCATGGACGGCCTGGGTCCAGCCGAAATTCAACCCGTGGGATTGGGCATGGCACCATAAGTCCGGAACGGCAGAAAATGCTTTCTCTTCCCAGATAATCGGTAATACACAACGCTTGCAATGAGCAACTACAGGGTCCAGTTCGAAGTAATTCTCTTGTTTGTAAAGTGTGTTCCATTCATTTGGGTAGTTGTTGATGTAAATAGGTTTTATTTGATTTTGAGGGTGGTGAGAGCTCATCGTAAACGCACAGTATTGGAAGTCGAGCTCATAAGTGATGTTAAGGGCTGCTTCAAAGGTGCTGGTTATTTCGCTTTCATCTTCCAGCTTGGGTAGACGGGTATCTCGCCAGTTGGCCATTGGTAAATCTCCATGAGTCTTGCTGTAGCCTGGGTACGTCCGGGATCCCAGTTCGGCACGGAAAAGAGTGTAGGACATGGACTGCTTGGCGAAAGTAAAATTTTCTCCATGTTTAGTGATGTTTGGTATGTCTTGCTGTACATTTTTGGGTGGGATGTACAAGTAATATTCGGTGGTGAACGATTTTTCATTTGGTTTTCAATTATTTGGTATTAATTAATAAGCCTTAATGGCGGGTTGATTCCCTCGCCTAATAACTTGCTTGAAGGCTGCTCGATAGCTAAATAGTTAGTGGTGCAATTAAATGGCCACTCCGGCAGATTTGTTGAATAAGTAAAAAATGACAGCAGGGGCAGGTTTTGCCCACGGCGATGTCACTACAAACCGCCGGTGTTTCCATGCGCTGGTTTGAGGGACACTAGGGGCATCTGTAAAATGGAGTCCCTCATGACGGCCAGTGCTGAAAAATACACACGCCAGACCTTGCTCGATGTGCAATCGCTGACCCCCAGCCTATTTACCCTGCGCACTACCCGGGATCCTGGCTTTCGTTTTCGGGCCGGCCAGTTTGTGCGTCTAGGGGTGATCAAGGCCGATGGCAGCATTGTGTGGCGGGCCTACTCCGTCGTGTCCTCGCCTTTTGATGAACACCTGGATTTCTTCTCTATCGTCGTACCCGGCGGGGAGTTCACCAGTGAGCTGAGCCGCTTGCGCGAAGGCGATACCGTGCTGGTGGAGCGCCAAGCCACTGGTTTCTTGACGCTGGACCGCTTTGTCGATGGCCGGGACTTGTGGATGCTGGGGACCGGCACTGGGGTAGCGCCTTTTCTATCGATCCTGCAGGACTTTGAAGTCTGGGAGAAGTTTGAGCGGATCATTTTGGTCTACAGCGCGCGGGAAGCCAGGGAACTGGCCTATCAATCGCTCATCCATGAACTAGGTGAGCGTGACTACTTGGCCGAGCACGCCCATAAACTCACTTACATTCCGATTGTCACCCGCGAACAGCACCCGGGAGCGCTGAATGAGCGGATCACCGCCTTGATCGAAAGTGGTGAGTTGGAGCGGGCCGCCGGTGTTGAACTGACACCCGAGCATTCCCGGGTGATGATTTGCGGCAACCCGCAGATGATTGATGACACGCGCCAGATGCTCAAACAACGGGACATGCAGTTGAGTTTGACCCGGCGCCCGGGGCAGGTGGCCGTGGAAAACTACTGGTAAGAAAAAGGCGCCCCGAGAGGCGCCTTCTTTCTGCTTGCCCATTTATCAGGGCTTGCTGTTCTGTGCCTTGAGCAGATCGCGGATCTCCCCCAGCAGCTCTTCTTCCTTGGTCGGAGCCGGCGGCTCGCTAGGCGCCACGGCCTCTTCGCGCTTGAGGCGGTTGATGGCCTTGATCCCCATGAAGATCGCAAACGCGATGATCAAAAAGTCGATGATGCTCTGGATGAATTTGCCGTACGCCAGGACCACCGCAGGCACATCGCCTTGGGCTGCCTTGAGCGTCACCGCCAGATCACCAAAATTCACCCCGCCGATCAGCAGACCGATTGGGGGCATCACCACGTCGCCTACAAAGGAAGATACAACTTTGCCGAAGGCGGCGCCGATGATAATACCGACGGCCATGTCGACCACATTACCTTTGACCGCGAAGGCCTTGAACTCACTGATCACGCCCATAGGTTATTCCTTGTTACAGTTGAGATGAGGTGGGAACAGTGTAAGTCAGTCTTGCACGGCTTGCGCGACACAACTGCTAACATTGTTCGACTTTATCGACACATTAAATCGTAAATAGTTTTCAAAGTGCCATCAATCGCGCGCGAAATACCCGCTATTTCAGGTATTTGCCACGCTATTTTCTTAATCGGGTCGGTACGGGTTTTCTATTTATATTCTGACCCGCGGGTCACTAGCCTCTAGCAAGCACAACTCAATGTGCATTAAAAAAACTAGAGGACACCCCGATGAAAGACCCTATTAACCGCGGGCCTATTGCTGCACGACATGTACTGTTCATCGTCACCGCCAGCCTGCTTTCTCTGTCGGTACACGCGGCTAACCTCACCCGCGATAATGGCGCGGCGGTCGGCGACAATCAGAATTCCCAAACTGCTGGCGCGACGGGCCCGGTATTACTTCAAGACGTGCAACTGATCCAGAAACTGCAGCGCTTTGACCGTGAGCGTATTCCAGAGCGTGTGGTCCATGCCCGGGGTACCGGTGCCCATGGCACCTTCACCGTCACCGATAACTTGAGCGACCTGACCAAAGCCAAGGTTTTCGCTGCCGGCGAAGCAACTCCCGTTTTTGTACGGTTTTCTGCCGTTGTTCACGGTAATCACTCCCCTGAAACGTTGCGCGATCCTCGCGGTTTTGCCACTAAGTTCTATACCGCAGAAGGTAATTGGGACCTGGTAGGCAATAACTTCCCGACCTTCTTTATTCGTGATGCCATCAAGTTTCCGGACATGGTGCATGCCTTCAAACCTGATCCACGTACTAACCTGGACGATGACTCCCGTCGTTTCGACTTCTTCTCCCATGTTCCAGAATCCACTCGCACACTGACCGAGTTGTACTCGGACTCCGGCACGCCGGCCAGTTACCGCGAAATGGACGGCAACGGTGTTCACGCCTACAAGTTGATTAACGCCAAGGGTGAAGTGCATTACGTCAAGTTTCACTGGAAGAGCCTGCAAGGTATCAAGAACCTGGACCCTAAACAGGTCACTGAAGTCCAGGGTCGTGATTACAGCCACATGACTAATGACTTGGTCACCCATATCAACAAGGGCGACTTCCCCAAGTGGGACCTGTATGTGCAAGTCCTCAAACCGGAAGACCTGGCCAAGTTTGATTTCGACCCACTGGACGCCACCAAGATCTGGCCTAACGTACCTGAGCGCAAAGTCGGGCAGATGGTGCTGAACCGCAACCCGGCCAACGTCTTCCAGGAAACCGAGCAGGTGGCCATGGCCCCGGCCAATCTGGTGCCTGGCATCGAACCGTCGGAAGACCGTCTGTTACAAGGCCGCGTGTTCTCCTACGCCGATACGCAGATGTACCGTCTGGGCGCCAATGCGCTGCAACTGCCGATCAACGCCCCACGGGTAACCGTCAACAACGGGAACCAGGACGGAGCGATGAACTTCGGTAAAACCACCAGCGGCGTCAACTACCAGCCAAGCCGCCTGCTGCCACGGGAAGAGCCGCAAAGCGCCCGTTACAGCCAGATGGCCCTGTCGGGCAGCACCCAGCAGGCGAAGATCCAGCGTGAGCAGAATTTCAAGCAGGCCGGTGATCTGTACCGTTCCTACAGCAAGAAAGAACGTCAGGACCTGATCGACAACTTCGGCGGCTCCCTGGCCACCACCGATGATGAGAGCAAGCACATCATCCTGTCGTTCCTCTATAAGGCTGATCCCGAGTACGGCACCGGTGTGACCAAGGTAGCCAAGGGCGACTTGACGCGTGTGAAAGCGCTGGCGGAAAAGTTGACTGACTGATGGCTTGAGCCGGTCGACGCCTGGCGTTCGAGCTGGGCGTCGACACTTGGAAGGAGTGATTCCATGCGTATCTACATCGGTTTATTCATGGCGTGGCTGGCCTTTGCCGCCCACGCCGAGACGCCCGACCCGGACGCGGTCAAGGCGCAACTGCAGGACTACTACTTTGACGCTGCCCGCCGGGGGGACGTGGAAATGCTCAACACCTTTATCGACGCCGGCTATTCCCTCAATGCCCAGGATGACAAGGGCTACACGGCGCTGATTCTGGCGGCCTATCACGGCCAGGCACCGTTCGTGGAGCGTTTGCTGGCCGCCGGCGCTGACGCCTGCGTGCAGGACAGAAGAGGCAACACCGCACTGATGGGTGCGATTTTCAAAGGCGAGCTGAAAATCGCCCAGCGGTTGCTGGCCGCCGATTGCAACCCGGATCAGCGCAACGGTGCCGGACAGACGGCAGCCATGTACGCCGGGCTGTTTAAACGGGTCGAACTGCTGGACGAGTTGAAGGCCAAAGGCGCGGACCTCAACGCCGAAGATCCGGTCGGCAACAGTGCCTCACGCTTGGCCAGTGGTGAAATCCGTACCGCAGCGCCGCGCTGAGCTATCATCGCGGTTTTTCGGTTGGAGGTTCTCGGATGGCAAAGGCCAAGCGCATGTACGGCTGCACGGACTGCGGCGCGACCTTTCCCAAGTGGGCCGGCCAGTGCAGTGAGTGCGGTGCGTGGAACACGCTGACCGAGACCATGGTGGAAAGCGGTGGTGCAGCTGCACCCAGCGGTCGTTCGGGCTGGACCGGGCAACAAACCCAGATCAAGACCCTGGCCGAAGTCAGCGTCGAAGAGATCCCGCGTTTCTCCACGGCCTCCAGCGAGTTGGATCGGGTGCTCGGCGGCGGTCTGGTGGACGGGTCGGTGGTGCTGATCGGCGGCGATCCGGGCATCGGTAAATCGACCATTCTGCTGCAAACCCTGTGCAGCATTGCCAGCCGCATGCCCGCGCTATACGTCACGGGCGAAGAGTCCCAGCAACAAGTGGCCATGCGTGCCCGTCGCCTGGGCTTGCCCCAGGACCAACTGCGGGTCATGACCGAAACCTGTATTGAAAGCATCATCGCCACGGCTCGCCTGGAAAAGCCCAAGGTCATGGTGATTGACTCGATCCAGACGATCTTCACCGAGCAACTGCAATCGGCACCCGGTGGCGTGTCCCAGGTGCGGGAAAGTGCGGCGTTGCTGGTGCGTTACGCGAAACAGAGCGGTACGGCGATTTTCCTGGTGGGGCATGTAACCAAAGAAGGCGCGTTGGCCGGGCCACGGGTGCTGGAGCACATGGTCGACACCGTGCTGTATTTCGAAGGTGAGTCTGACGGGCGGTTGCGCTTGCTGCGGGCAGTGAAAAATCGTTTCGGTGCCGTCAATGAATTGGGTGTGTTCGCCATGACTGACCGGGGGCTGAAAGAAGTCTCCAACCCTTCGGCGATCTTTCTTACCCGCGCCCAGGAGGAAGTACCGGGCAGTGTGGTGATGGCAACCTGGGAAGGCACCCGGCCGATGCTGGTGGAAGTCCAGGCGTTGGTGGATGACAGCCATATGGCCAACCCGCGCCGCGTGACCTTGGGCCTGGATCAGAATCGTCTGGCCATGCTACTGGCGGTATTACACCGCCACGGCGGGATCCCCACCCATGACCAAGACGTGTTCCTCAATGTGGTGGGCGGGGTCAAAGTGTTGGAAACCGCCTCGGACCTGGCATTGATGGCGGCGGTAATGTCCAGCCTGCGCAACCGGCCGCTGCCCCACGACTTGCTGGTGTTTGGCGAAGTCGGGCTGTCTGGTGAAGTGCGCCCTGTACCCAGCGGCCAGGAGCGCTTGAAAGAGGCAGCCAAGCATGGCTTCAAGCGGGCCATCGTGCCCAAAGGGAATGCGCCGAAGGAGGCGCCACCGGGATTGCAGGTGATTGGGGTGACGCGTCTGGAGCAGGCGCTGGATGCCTTGTTCGAGTAATCAGAAACGCCGCAAAACCCATGTGGGAGCCGGGCTTGCCCGCGATAGCGGTATATCAGTTGATAGAGATGCCAACTGACACACCGCTATCGCGGGCAAGCCCGGCTCCCACATTGATTTAGGTTGATACCTAAGTCTCCAGCAATGCACCCAACTCTCGCTCAAGTTCTGCCTGATCCCCGAGGTTCAGCTCGATCAGCCGCCGCAAATGGCTGATCGAGTCCAGGTCGATATGTTCGCAAACAAACCCTAACTGCCTGTGATCATCATGGGTCAGCCGAACCTGCATTTTTACATCGGTGGTCTCGTCGAGATGAATATCCACATCGAACGGCTCTGCACCATCACCCAGCCACGGCTGCGGCTTGCGCACCAACAAACCCTTGAGCGACAAATCCACTAATTGCACCGTCCATACCTGGCCGTTTTGCCCAAGTTCGGTCCTGGCATCGAAGGCAATGCGCCGGAAACGACGACGATCTGAAGGCTGCTCGCTCATGGTGAAACCCTCTGTGGATAAAGGGATTGTAGCCCTGCGCCATCATGGGGCAGTTTTTTCTGCTTTTTTCGCCCCCGGCAAGGCTCTAGACCAACGTAGGGGGGTGGTCTTTAAAGCCAGTAGCGCTAAACTCGGGATGGCTTTCTTTCTGTCCACCCTGGCTGGAATATAAAAATGAAAAATAATAATAGCCTGCTACGCCATTTACCCTGGCTGCTGCTGGCAATCGTAGGAGCGTGCGCCCTTGGCGTAGTGGCATTGCGTCGCGGAGAGGCGATCAACGCCTTGTGGATTGTGGTCGCGGCAGTGGCCATTTATCTGGTTGCGTACCGTTACTACAGCCTGTTCATCGCTAACAATGTGATGCAGCTCGATCCAATGCGGGCTACCCCCGCCGTGCTCAATAACGACGGTCTGGACTATGTGCCGACCAACAAACACATTCTTTTCGGTCACCACTTCGCGGCGATTGCCGGCGCAGGTCCTTTGGTCGGGCCGGTATTGGCGGCGCAGATGGGGTATCTGCCGGGTACGTTGTGGCTGATTGCCGGCGTGGTGCTGGCCGGTGCGGTGCAAGACTTTATGGTCCTGTTCCTGTCCACTCGTCGCAATGGACGTTCCCTGGGTGACATGGTTCGCGAAGAAATGGGCCGCATTCCCGGGACCATCGCGCTGTTTGGCTGCTTCCTGATCATGATCATCATCCTCGCGGTGCTGGCGCTGATTGTGGTCAAGGCCCTGGCCGAAAGCCCGTGGGGCATTTTCACGGTGATGGCAACCATCCCGATCGCGATGTTCATGGGCATTTATATGCGCTACATCCGACCTGGGCGCATCGGCGAAATCTCGATTGTCGGCGTGCTGTTGCTGCTGGGCTCGATCTGGCTGGGCGGGCAGATTGCCGCTGACCCGGTGTGGGCCAAGGCTTTCAGCTTCACCGGGATCCAGATCACCTGGATGCTTGTGGGTTATGGCTTTGTTGCTGCCGTGTTGCCGGTGTGGCTGATCCTCGCGCCACGTGACTACCTGTCTACTTTCCTGAAAATCGGCACCATCATCGCCCTGGCGATTGGCATCCTGGTGACCATGCCCGACCTTAAAATGCCGGCGCTGACCCAGTTTATCGATGGCACCGGCCCGGTGTGGAAGGGCGGCCTGTTCCCGTTCTTGTTCATCACTATCGCCTGTGGCGCGGTCTCGGGTTTCCACGCACTGATCGCCTCGGGCACCACGCCCAAGTTGCTGGCCAGTGAAGGGCACGCCCGTTACATCGGTTATGGCGGCATGTTGATGGAGTCGTTCGTGGCCATCATGGCGATGGTTGCCGCTTCGGTGATCGAGCCAGGCGTGTACTTCGCCATGAACAGCCCGGCCGCCATTGTTGGCGCCGACGTGGTGACCGTTGCGCAAACTGTCAGCAGTTGGGGTTTTGCGATTACCCCGGAAGCGTTGCAGGCAGTGGCGCATGACATCGGTGAAACCACCATCCTGGCCCGTGCCGGCGGTGCGCCGACCCTGGCGGTCGGTATCGCGCAGATCCTGCACAGCGTGCTGCCGGGTGAAAACACCATGGCATTCTGGTACCACTTTGCGATCCTGTTCGAAGCGTTGTTCATCCTTACTGCAGTGGATGCCGGTACTCGTGCCGGTCGCTTCATGCTTCAGGATTTGCTCGGCTCCTTCGTGCCGGCGCTCAAGCGTACCGAGTCCTGGACGGCCAACCTGATCGCTACCGCAGGTTGTGTGGCGATGTGGGGTTACCTGCTGTACCAAGGCGTGATCGACCCACTCGGCGGCATCAACACCTTGTGGCCGCTGTTCGGTATCTCCAACCAGATGCTGGCCGGTATCGCACTGATGCTCGCCACCGTTGTGCTGATCAAAATGAAGCGCCAGCGCTACATCTGGGTGACCATGCTGCCGGCTGTCTGGCTGCTGATCTGCACCGTGACCGCAGGCTTCATCAAGCTGTTCGACGCCAACCCGGCGATCGGTTTTCTGTCGCTTGCCAAGAAGTACAGCGATGCCCTGGCCAGCGGCCAGATCTTGGCTCCGGCCAAGAATATCGACCAGATGCAACACGTGATCTGGAACGCTTACACCAACGCAACGCTGACGGGGCTGTTCCTGTTCGTGGTATTCAGCATCCTGTTCTATGCGCTCAAGGTCGGCATTGCCGCCTGGGGCAAAAAGGAACGTACGGATAAAGAAGCGCCATACCAGGCCATCCCGGACGCTTGATAGAGGATTGCAATCATGTTCAATGACATCAGTCGCCTCGGTAAATACCTCGGTCAGGCCGCGCGCCTGATGGTCGGCATGCCCGACTACGACAACTACGTCGAGCATATGCAAACCAAACACCCGGACAAGCCGATGATGGACTACAAGGCGTTCTTCCGCGAACGCCAGGAAGCCCGTTACGGCGGCAAGGGTGGGCCCAAGTGCTGCTAACCCGGTAACCCGGGTTAACGCAGTTCCCCTGTGGGAGCAGGGCTTTATGTGGGAGCTGGCTTGCCTGCGATAGCATCACCTCGGTCTGACTGAAAGACCGGGTTGTCTGCATCGCAGGCAAGCCAGCTCCCACATTTGGTTTGTGTTCCTTCAGTTATTTCATCAGAAAGGAGACTTCTTTTTTGTCCTCTCCCATTCCCGTCACCGTCCTCAGCGGCTTTCTCGGTGCTGGCAAGACCACCTTGTTGCGCCACCTGCTCAAGGCTGAACACGGCTTGAAAATCGCCGTGATCGAAAACGAATTCAGCGACGCCGGTATCGACACCCAACTGTTGGGCGACGAGCCGGTGCAAGTCATGACGCTGTCCAACGGCTGCGTCTGCTGCACCATCCACACCGACCTGACCAAGGCCCTGTACCTGTTGCTGGAGCGCCTGGACAGCGGTGAGATTGCCTTCGACCGCCTGGTGATCGAGTGCACTGGTCTTGCCGATCCGGCCCCCGTGGCCCAGACCTTTTTCATTGATGAAGAACTGCGCGAGCGCTATATCCTCGACGGCATCATTACCCTGGTGGACGCGGCCCACGCCGAGCACCACCTGACCCAGACCATCGCCCAAGCGCAAATCGGATTCGCCGATCGGCTGCTGGTGAGCAAGCGCGATCTGGTGGACGACGTCACGTTTGACGCCCTCAGCGAGCGCTTGACCCGCATCAACCGCCGGGCGCCGATTCGGGTGGTGGAGCACGGCAAGATCGACCTGGCCGAGTTGCTGGATGTACGTGGTTTCAACCTGAACGCAGGTATGAGCCTGCGGCCGGTGAGCAAGGCGCCCTCCATCGACCGGATTTCCAGTCTGGTGTTGCGCACTGACCAGCCGCTGGATATCGACCGGCTCAGTGAGTTCATGAACGAATTGCTGGAAGACCACGGCAAACAGCTGCTGCGCTACAAGGGTGTGTTGAACATCGCCGGGGAAGAGCGGCGCATGGTGTTTCAGGGCGTGCTCAAGCTTTACGGGTTTGACTGGGACACTGAGTGGGCTGAGGGCGACACACGGGAAAGTGTGATCGTGTTTATTGCCGACGAATTACCCGAGGAGAAGATTCGCGAGGGTTTTGCGCGGGTTCACCAATCCTGACTTGAAACGCGCTCAATTGTGGGAGCTGGCTTGCCTGCGATAGCGGTGTGTCAGCCACAGACCTATCAACTGAAAGGCCGCCATCGCAGGCAAGCCAGCTCCCACAGTTGATAGCATTTCAGGTTGAAGGTGCAGAGGTTTCAGGCATAAAAAAGCCCGGCTCTTGAGCCGGGCTTTTTATTCAAACAACTGCAATCAAGCGCCGTACACCGGCAGCTTCTTGCAGATGGCCTTGACCTTCTCACGAACAGCATCGATCACGGCTTCGTTATTCAGGTCAGCCAGGATGTCGCAGATCCAGCCAGCCAGTTCCTTGCACTCTGCTTCCTTGAAGCCACGAGTGGTCACAGCCGGGGTGCCGAAGCGCAGGCCGGAGGTGACGAACGGCGAACGTGGGTCGTTCGGTACCGAGTTCTTGTTCACGGTGATGAAGGCGCGGCCCAGAGCGGCGTCAGCGTCTTTACCGGAGATGTCCTGCTTGATCAGCGACAGCAGGAACAGGTGGTTTTCAGTACCGCCGGAAACCACGTCAAAACCGCGCTCGATGAATACACCGGCCATGGCCTTGGCGTTTTTCACCACTTGTTGCTGGTAGGTCTTGAACTCAGGCTGCAGTGCTTCTTTGAAGCAGATCGCTTTAGCGGCGATTACGTGCTCCAGCGGGCCACCTTGAGCGCCTGGGAATACGGCGGAGTTCAGCTTCTTCTCGATCTCGGCGTTGGCACGAGCCAGGATCAGGCCGCCACGTGGACCGCGCAGGGTCTTGTGGGTGGTGGTGGTCACTACGTCAGCGAATGGCACCGGGTTCGGGTAGACGCCAGCGGCAACCAGACCGGCCACGTGGGCCATGTCGACGAACAGGTAGGCGCCAACTTTGTCTGCGATTTCACGGAAGCGTGGGAAATCCAGGATCTGCGAGTAGGCAGAGAAACCGGCCACGATCATTTTCGGCTTGTGCTCGACCGCCAGGCGCTCGACTTCGTCGTAGTCGATCAGGCCGTTGGCATCGATACCGTATTGAACGGCGTTGTACAGCTTGCCGGAGGAGGAAACGCTGGCACCGTGGGTCAGGTGACCGCCGTGGGCCAGGCTCATGCCCAGGATGGTGTCGCCGCCTTGCAGCAGGGCCAGGTAAACGGCGCTGTTGGCTTGGGAGCCAGCGTGTGGCTGAACGTTGGCGTAATCGGCGCCGAACAGTTCCTTGGCGCGGTCGATTGCAAGCTGCTCAACGATATCGACGAACTCGCAACCGCCGTAGTAACGCTTGCCCGGATAACCTTCGGCGTACTTATTGGTCAGAACCGAACCTTGAGCCTCCATCACGGCGGGGCTGGTGTAGTTTTCCGAAGCGATCAGCTCAATGTGCTCTTCCTGGCGCTGAGCTTCTTGCTCCATGGCGGCAAAGAGATCGGCGTCGTACTTGGCAATAGTCAAATCACGGCTGAACATGGCGGTCCTCAAGGATCGGGGGCAGAAAAGAAGCGCATTCTAACCCAATGGGTTTTAGATGGCATATGAAAGGACATCATGTCGCGGACAAGTGGGGCTCATCTGCGGATGGGTGGTGTTTGCGCGGACCTCATCGCAGGCAAGCCAGCTCCCACATTTTGATTTGCGAACACATTCAAGTGTGGGAGCAGGCTTGCCTGCGATGAGGCCATCAGCACCACTACAGAATCTCAGTCAAACATGAACAGTGCATCATTGCTGAACTGCACCTCAAACCGATTCGCCGGCATCGGCCGCCCGAACAGGTAGCCCTGCACTTCGTCGCAACCATGCTCACGCAGGAAGTCCAACTGCTCATGGGTTTCCACGCCTTCGGCGATCACCGCCAGGTTCAGGCTGTGGGCCATGGCGATAATCGCCCGGGCGATCTGCGCGTCCTGCTCGCCGGACGGTAGGCCATCGACAAAGGTGCGGTCGATTTTCAGCACATCGATCGGGAACTGCTTGAGGTAGTTCAGCGATGAATAACCGGTGCCAAAGTCGTCTACTGCAATGCTCAGGCCGAGGTTTTTCAGGCTGGCGAGGATCTGCATCGCTTCGTTGACTTCGCGCATCAGGATACTTTCGGTCAGCTCCAGCTCCAGGCACGCTGGCGGCAGGCCGGTGTCCTTGAGGATGGTGGCAATGCGTGTGCCCAGTTGGCCGTCGGAGAACTGCCGGGCAGAAATATTCACCGAGACCTTGGGCACTCGCACCTTGTTCTGGTGCCAGGTCTTGAGTTGGCGACAGGCTTCGCTGATCACCCAGTCGCCCACATCAACCACCAAGCCAAGTTCTTCCAGCACCGGAATGAAATCTCCTGGTGGCACCAGCCCGCGGCGCGGATGGCGCCAGCGCAGCAAGGCTTCGGCGCCGGTCAGGCGTTTACCGTCGCCGCTGAATTGCGGCTGGTAATAGAGCACGAATTCGTTCTGGTCCAGGGCATGGCGCAGGTCGCTTTCCAGTTCCAGGCGCTCCAGGGCGCTGGCGTTCATATCCGCCTGATAGAACTGGAAGTTGTTCTTGCCGCGCTCCTTGGCGTGATACATCGCGGTATCGGCGTTCTTCATCAATTGGCTCAGTTCGTTGCCGTCCTGAGGGCTCAAGGCAATGCCGATACTGGCGGTGACAAAGAACTCGCGGCCTTCCAGCACGAACGGTTTCACCAGGCTGGCGAGGATTTGCTCGGCCACGTGAATCGCCCGGTTCAGCGCCATTTCGCGGCTGACCCGCGGTTGCAGGAGCAAGGTGAACTCGTCGCCGCCCATGCGCGCCACGGTGTCGTCTTCCGCCACACAACCCAGCAGGCGGGTGGCCATTTCCTTGAGCATGCGGTCGCCGGCGGCGTGGCCCAGGGAGTCGTTGATCGGTTTGAAGCGGTCCAGGTCGAGGAACATCAGCACCACCCAGGACTTCTGGCGTTCCGCCGACTGCAACGCGGTGTGCAGGCGGTCCTGGAACAGTGTGCGGTTGGGCAGGTGGGTCAGGGCGTCGTAGTAGGCCAGACGGTGGATGCGCTGCTCGCTGGCCTTGCGCTCGCTGATATCGCTGAAGAAACACACATAACTGGCCAGGTCGCCTTCGTCATCGAACACGGCGGTGATACCGACCCAGGCCGGGTAATGCTCGCCGTTACGGCGCTTGAGCCAGACCTCACCTTCCCAGGTACTGTGCTGGTGCAGTTGCTTGAGCACGTAACGCAGATGAGCTTCCTGCTGCTCGTCGACGGTGAGCATGTTCGGCAGTTGATCCAGCACATCCGCCACTGCATAACCGCTGACGCGGCTGAACGCTTCGTTGGCCTGGACAATGTAGCCGGCCGGGTCGGTGATCAGGATCGCCGACGTGGAGTGCTCGAATACGGTGGCCGCCATACGCAGGTCTTTCTCGGCGCGGCGCTGCTGGCTGATATCACGACCGACACCCAGGATGCCTTCGAAGGCGCCATGTTCATCCCACACCAGCACCAGCCGCAGTTCGATGGGCACCTTGCGTCCATCGGCCCGCAGGCAGTCGAACAGAAACAGCTGGGTTTGCACCGCATCGCGCAGTTTGGCCAGAGCCATGGGGTCACCCAGAGAGCGGCTGACCTGCTCCACCAGGGTGTAGATACCTGTCAGTTGCTGAGGGTTGGCGATGATCGATTGCCAGCCGTTCTTGAAGATCCAATCCACGTCATAGCCCAGCACCGCATTGACCGAGGGGCTGACATAGTTGAGGGCCAATTGACTGTCAGTGGAGCAAATCACGTCGCTGATGCTTTCCGCGAGCATGCGGTAGCGCTGTTCGCTGTCGCGCAGGGACTCGCTGGCTTCGATCTGGTCAGTGACGTCCTTGGCCACGCCAATAATGCGCGTGACCTGGTCGGATTTGTCCCGGGCCAGGGCCTGTTCGCGGATATCAAAGCGTCGCCATTGATTGTTGCGGTGGCGGAAGCGCAGTTGGCATTGCAGTTGGCTGAAGTAGCCGTTTTCACGCTGCTGCTGGCGCAGGTCGTGGTAATGCTGGGCGTCGTCGGGATGCAGCAGGATTTCCCAGAAGTACTCGCCCATCTGCTGCAACTCGGGCTTGTTGTAACCCAAGGTGTGTCCCAGATGGTGATTGCTGAAAATCATCCGCTGGCTGATCACGTCCTGCACATACAGGTGGTCGGGCACGGTACGCACCACGTCCGACCAGAAACCTTCGCGCTCGACCAGCGACAACTCGATCAGCTTGCGGCTGGTGATGTCGCTGATGCTGAGGATGACCGCTTTATAGTCGTGCTGTTCTTCCGGCAGGCGCATCACCAGCCACAGGTACTGATCGTGGCCGTCGATATCGCTGAGCTGGATCTCCATCTCCAGTTGTTTCTGCTGGGTCAGAACTGCCTCGAGCAGTTGATAGCCGATGGCGGTGGGGTTCAGCGGGCAGCCGTCAATCAGTCGTTCCCAGGCCTGTTCGCAAGACGCCACATTGAGCAGACGCACCGCCACCTGGTTGATTTCGGTAATGCGCAGCTCCTTGAGCAGTTGCTGGCGCTGTTCCGGGCTGTTTTGCAGCCAATCCTGCAGTTGCTCGCGAGTTTGCACGCGGGCCTTGTCGAAGTAGGTCGGCAGGCCTGAGAGGTCAAGCACGCACAACGCCACGCCGGTGCCTTCGAAAATATCCTGATAGCGGCGGCGCCCCTCGTGGACCTGGCGCTGGCGACGGCGCATGTTCAGCAGGACGATCAACGGGACCAGGGAAAACGCCAAACCCAGCAGGCATTTGCCAATAAAGGCCGGCAGCAGTTGTTCCAGCACGGCGGCGCGATCAAACAGGCCGCGTAACTGCCAGTCGCTTTTGCTCAGGGGCGTGACCAAGACGCTCTTGTTCAATTCGTCCGGGGTCAGCGCCGTAGCCCATTGGGCTGGCATGCCATTGTCGCGGCTGACGACCCGGTGGTTCAGGCGGTTTTCAACGACCCACATTGGCCGCTGGCCCAGGCCATCCTGGCGGGTCAGGTTGGCTAAGTAGTTAGGCGCCAGACGCAAGGCCCAGTACACCTTGTCCCCGCCGCTGGGCTGATTGAGCAACATGTAGATGACGGTGCCATCGTTGTTGTTGCTCAAATAATAGGACTGGGCGTGGCTGCGCTTGACCAGCTCTGCCAGCCAGGCACTGTCCTGGCTGTCATTGGCGCTATCACTAAGCATCGCGCCGCTGGGGGCGAGTAGGGCAACACTGCGCAGTTCCGGCAGCGAGCGTTGCAAGGTGCGCATCAGTGCTAGTTGCTGTTCAGTACTGCGTGGCTGCTCGACGATGGGCAGCAGGTTGAGGGCGATCTGCGCACTCAGGGCCATGTTCAGGCTGATTTGTTCGGCCAGGTCGGCGCTGTAGTCGATGGTGTATTGCTGCTGGTTCTTCTGGCTCTGCTGTAACTGGTCCAGCAGTTGCCAGAACAATAACGCGAGCAGCATCAAGACCAGCGTCGCCAATGCGCCCTTGAGGGTACCGTGCAGGGGCGCTCCCGGCGCAATATTCGCGGCGCGCAGGGGAGTGGGCGTTGTGACGTTGGACAAGCTGTGATCCTGCGGTTTGGCTGGACTGGCGCGCGACGTGCACTATAAGCCGGACGCCCGGAGGGCGGCTAGCATGCCTTGTGTTGTGGCAAAGTGCCAGCCCCGCTTGGCTGGACTGCCCACACGCATTCAGGTAGCTTTGCCGGTTACGCGAGGGCGTTCCAGCCCCAAACAATCAGGCTTTTTCCGCACGCAGGCATTGATCATGATCAACGGCCCGCGCCGCGCATGGCCTGGCACGGGCTTCGCCCGCTTAATTCATCAGTCACTGACGCTAGGTTCACCATGGCTCAATACGTCTTCACCATGCATCGGCTGGGAAAAGTAGTTCCGCCGAAGCGGGAAATCCTGAAAAACATTTCGCTGTCTTTCTTTCCCGGCGCCAAGATCGGCGTGCTCGGCCTCAACGGTTCGGGTAAGTCCACGCTGCTGAAAATCATGGCCGGCGTTGACACCGAGTTCGAGGGCGAAGCCCGCCCGATGCCCGACCTGAACATCGGCTACCTGCCTCAGGAGCCGATCCTGGACCCCACCAAGACCGTGCGTGAAGTGGTCGAGGAGGCGGTCAGCGTGATCAAGAACGCCCAGGCTCGCCTGGACGAGGTCTACGCCGCCTACGCCGAACCGGATGCCGACTTCGACAAGCTGGCCGCTGAACAGGCCAAGTTGGAAGCTATCCTGCAAGCCAGCGACGGCCATAACCTGGAACGCCAGCTGGAAGTCGCTGCCGATGCACTGCGTCTGCCGGCGTGGGACGCCAAGATCGAACACCTGTCCGGTGGTGAGAAGCGTCGTGTGGCCCTGTGCCGCCTGCTGCTGTCGGCTCCCGACATGTTGCTGCTCGACGAACCGACCAACCACCTGGACGCCGACTCTGTCGCCTGGCTGGAACACTTCCTCCATGACTTCCCGGGCACTGTGGTCGCGATCACGCACGACCGTTACTTCCTGGACAACGTCGCCGGCTGGATTCTGGAACTCGACCGTGGTGCGGGTATCCCTTACGAGGGTAACTACTCCGGTTGGCTGGAAGCCAAGTCCGACCGTCTGGCTGCCGAATCCAAGCAACAGTCGGCCCATGAAAAGGCCATGAAAGACGAGCTGGAATGGGTACGAAAAGGCGCCAAGGCGCGTCAGTCGAAATCCAAGGCGCGTCTGCAACGCTTCGAGGAAATGCAATCCCAGGAATTCCAGAAGCGCAGCGAAACCAACGAAATCTACATTCCGGCTGGCCCGCGCCTGGGTGACAAGGTTATCGAGTTCAAGAACGTCTCCAAGGGTTATGGCGATCGCGTGCTGATCGACAACCTGTCGTTCTCCATGCCTAAAGGTGCCATCGTTGGCGTGATCGGCGGTAACGGTGCGGGTAAATCCACCCTGTTCCGCATGCTGATGGGCAAGGAACAACCGGATTCGGGCAGCATTGAAGTTGGCGAAACCGTACAACTGGCGTGCGTTGACCAAAGTCGCGACGACCTCGACGGCAGCAAGACGGTATTCCAGCAGATTTCCGACGGTTCCGACCAGATCCGCATCGGCAACTATGAAATCCCGTCGCGCACCTACGTCGGCCGTTTCAACTTCAAGGGCGGCGACCAACAGAAGTTCGTCAAGGACCTGTCCGGTGGTGAGCGCGGTCGCTTGCACTTGGCCCTGACCCTGAAAGAGGGCGGCAACGTCCTGCTGCTCGACGAACCGTCCAACGACCTCGACGTTGAAACCCTGCGCTCCCTGGAAGAAGCCCTGCTGGACTTCCCGGGCGCCGCCATTGTGATCTCTCACGATCGGTGGTTCCTTGACCGCGTGGCCACTCACATCCTGGCGTACGAAGACGATTCACAAGCAGTCTTCTTCGAAGGCAACTACACCGAGTACGAAGCTGATCGCAAGAAGCGTTTGGGCGAAGCAGCTGCCCAGCCGCACCGTGTGCGGCACAAGAAACTGGCCTGATTCGGGTTGGTGGTTTGAAAAAGCGGAGCCCTTTGCGGCTCCGCTTTTTTTTGTGTTTTTTCAGGTGGACCGAGGTGGGTTCATCGCAGGCAAGCCAGCTCCCACATTCGGCCGCGTTACAGCAGATGCACCCGGTCAAATGTGGGAGCTGGCTTGCCTGCGATGACGGTTTATCTATTGGTGCAAAATTTTGATTTAAATCCCCATTTAGGTGCAAAAAAGTCACTTATTTATATTTATCGCACCATTTAAATTCACAAATGCGACATTTTGCCCTGTCACGGTGCAACATGAATTGTTAAAGTCCGGCTCAAATCTCCTTTTAACGACAATAAATTTGCCGAGACTTTTCATGATCGAATCCGTTGAATCCTTCCTTGCCCGCCTCAAAAAACGTGACCCGGACCAACCGGAATTCCACCAGGCCGTGGAAGAAGTCCTGCGCAGTTTGTGGCCGTTTCTTGAAGCGAATCCGCACTACCTGGCCTCAGGCATCCTGGAGCGCATTTGCGAGCCAGAACGTGCCATCGTGTTTCGGGTGTCGTGGGTCGATGATCACGGCAAGGTTCAGGTCAATCGCGGGTTCCGTATCCAGATGAACAGTGCCATCGGTCCCTACAAGGGTGGACTGCGGTTTCACCCGTCGGTGAACCTGGGAGTCCTGAAATTTCTCGCCTTCGAACAGACCTTCAAGAACTCCCTGACCTCGCTGCCCATGGGCGGCGGCAAAGGCGGCTCGGACTTTGATCCCAAGGGTAAGAGTGACGCCGAGGTCATGCGTTTCTGCCAGGCGTTCATGAGTGAGTTGTACCGCCATATCGGTGCGGATGTGGACGTGCCGGCTGGGGATATCGGCGTCGGCGCCCGGGAAATCGGTTTTCTGTTCGGCCAGTACAAGCGTCTGAGCAACCAGTTCACCTCGGTGCTGACCGGCAAGGGCATGAGCTACGGCGGCAGCCTGATCCGCCCGGAGGCCACTGGTTTCGGTTGTGTGTACTTCGCCGAAGAAATGCTCAAACGTCAGAATCAGTGTGTCGAAGGCAAGCGTGTGGCCATCTCTGGCTCCGGTAACGTTGCCCAATACGCGGCCCGCAAGGTCATGGACCTGGGCGGCAAGGTGATTTCCCTGTCCGACTCCGAAGGCACCCTGTACTGCGAAAGCGGCTTGAGCGAAGCGCAATGGTCGGCGCTGCTGGAGCTGAAAAACGTCCAGCGCGGCCGAATCAGCGAATTGGCCGGGCGCTTTGGCCTGGAATTCCGTACCGGCAAAACCCCCTGGGAACTGGCCTGCGACATCGCCCTGCCATGCGCCACCCAGAACGAACTGGATGCCGAGGCCGCGCGCACGCTGTTGCGCAATGGCTGCGTGTGCGTGGCCGAAGGCGCCAATATGCCCACCACTCTTGAGGCTGTGGATATCTTTATCGACGCTGGCATCCTGTTCGCCCCGGGCAAGGCCTCCAACGCCGGCGGTGTGGCGGTGAGCGGCCTGGAAATGTCGCAGAACGCCATGCGCTTGCTGTGGACGGCTGGTGAAGTGGACAGCAAGCTGCACAACATCATGCAGTCGATCCACCATGCGTGCGTGCACTACGGCGAAGAGAATGGCCGGGTCAATTACGTGAAGGGCGCGAATATTGCGGGCTTCGTGAAGGTAGCGGATGCGATGTTGGCCCAGGGCATCGTCTAGGTCTGGGGCTCAATGCGCAGGATTTCGATCAACTGATCGCCGGCGGGGCGCTTCCACAGCACCTCGTCGCCCATCTGGGCACCCAGCAACGCCCGCCCCAGGGGCGAGCCCCAGTTGATCAGGCCTGCGCTGGCATCTGCCTGGTCCTCACCTACCAACTGAATGCACTGCTCTTCGTCTTGCTCATTGGCAAAGGTCACCCAACTGCCGATCTGCACCTTGTCGGTAGAGGTAGCCGGCGCCACCACCTGGGCGCTTTGCAGGCGCTGGTTGAAGTAGCGTAAATCCCGCTCAAGATCGGCCTGGCGCTGTTTGTCCGCCTGCTCGCCCTTGGCGGATTCGTCTCTGTGCTCATGCTGAAGCTGGGCAACCTTGGCTTGCAGTTGTGCAAGGCCCTGGGCTGTGAGGTGATTGGGTTGTGCGCTGACCTGGCGTTCCACCGGTTGGCTGGCCTGGGCAGCGGCGCTGTCTTCGTTGACGAAAGCTCGGCTCATGACAATCTCCTGCTATGGAGTTTAGGTCATGGTCGCCGCCTTTTAGTTTCGATGGATGTCTGAAAGCGACCTATTGCGAGCGATAAGCCTTGGCCGCGTCGCGGTCCTTCTCCTGCTGCCAGGCGCGCTCGCGTTCGTCCCAGTGGTGGTCCTTGTAGTCATTGAGCTCTTCGTTTTCGCGCATGGCCTTGCATTGGCGGAAACCATCTTCCCAACCTTCGGCATAGGTCCGGTCTTTCAGATAACGGGGGACGTTCTTGCGAAATTCTCCGGTGATCACACCTGCTGCTTGGCGGCCACTGCTGCAACCGTCGTCGAAGCCATCGGCAAAGGCGGGTGGGTAACCTTTGGCCAGTAAATCCTCGTGGGTTGATTGGCAACCGGATAACAACATCACTGCGCCCAGCACTACCGCATACCGCCACATCTCAGACTCCTTGGCCGTTGAACGGCTGATGGGGGAAGTCTAGAAGTGGCTTTGTTGGGGATGTGTGAAAGGGCTGTGAGAAATGTGTGGGGCTGAAGGGCCATCAACGATGATTCCCTTTAAATTGCAGGACGATTCCTAGAGAATCTCCATCCTCTTGCGCCTTAGGGTTTGGGTCACCAGCCTCCTGACTTCGCTGCAGAATCAGCGAACGGGTTTAGCGGCCCGAACCACCAAGACGCAACTCTCCTCATTACACTTGGCTGGCGGTTTTTGTCCGCCCATATCGTGTTATGGCGGCTGTGCGCGGGAGATCTTCGGATCTGCCGGGTGTCTAGGTGACCGGTTCGCTAACCTGCGTACAGCTGCCACCCCTTCATGTTTAGCGACGTGTCGCGGTGGTCCCTTTTTCACTTAGAGACACATCATGACTAAAATAGTCCCCGATCCGCCGCTGGCCTCAATCAGAACGCCTCGGCGTAGTCACCTTTGCGCCTGGTTTTAGGTCTGCTGCGCAGCCCAACGGGGGACGAGCCCCCTCGCCACAGGTGATGGTGCAGGTTTTATACCTATGGAGTAGTCGTCAGGGAGGCGTGCTCTGCCAGCTCTTGCTGGATAAAGGCGGCAATCATCGCCCGGTAGACCTGCTCAGTGACTTGCGGGTTGGCGCCAACCGCATGGGATAGATCCCGAACCTTGGCGATCACCTGTTCAACCCGCTGAGGTGCCTTGACCCCATCAGTATCTTTTTTGAACCGTGCGGCTTGGGAAACGAAGCCGCCGCGTTCGGCCAGCAACGTAACGATCTGGCGATCAAGACGGTCGATGTTTTCTCGGACTTGCTCAAGGCTGGTGCAGGTAACGGCCATGTCGGTTGAAACTCCTTTTTGGGCAGACGATTTAGTAGTGATACCACTTCACCTCAAGCATCACTTCATTCACTGGCGTGGCCAAATGGCTGAATTCGCGCTGTGCACTCAGGCGTAGCCCAAGGTTTCGCGACAATTCCCACTGTTGATTGAGGCTGATACTGCGCCGCACTTCGCCATTGGTGAAGAAGTCGCCCTTGGCTTCCAGGCTCAGATTCCCCAGCGGATTTCTCCACAGCACGCCGGTGTTAAAACCGGCAGCGGGGGAGATAAATTCGTCGAAGTCGCTGTTATGTTCCACCCGCACCGTGCCTAGGGCGAAGCCGAGCATGTCGTCGCGCAATTGCCAGGTCCCGCCGGCGCCGCCGTTGACGTGGCTGACCAGGCTCTGGTCGTCATGCTTGCCCGGCACGCGCTCAAGGCCGCCGGTGACTTGCCAGGACCAAGGTTGCAGTAGCTCGTTACGCGGCGTCAGTGAGCGAATGGTCGCCAGGTCCAGTTGCTGCAATTGCCAGTGATTGCCTTCGTACTGGCGCAGTTTCATTTGCAGGATTTCGATCTGAGCGCCCAGGGGGAAGCCTTCGGCGTTGTCGTTGAGGTCGTGGTACGCCATGCGCAGGCCATATTCGCCGAACGCCTTGTCGCCCCGAGTACCGACTCCGGCTTGCCAGGTGCGGGACTCGTGGCCGTTCTCCGGAAGGCCAGGCTGTTCGATCTTCAGCTCCGGCGGCGGGTTCTGGTTGATCGCCCGCAGCAGTTCGAAACTGCGTTGAGAACGCTCGGTGTCGCGTTCCAGGCCATTGGCGCGGTAGCGGCCAAGGCGGTAGGCGGCATCGATGATCAGGGCCTGGCGGTCTTTGGCGATGGCCGTGAAGGTTGGGTCCTGCAGTTGTTTCTGGTCGTCGCTGATCTTCAGCACCCATTGCTGCTCGTCACTGTCCAGCGGTTTGGCGCGTTCCAGCAACTCACGTTCACGGGAGGGGCGGTAGTCTATTTTCTCTACTAACCCGGCGTCTTTTACAGCTTTTACCGTGTCGGTAGGGATCGCGGTCAGCGGGAACTGTTCGGTCAGGCGCAATCCAGGCCGGGCGACTTGCAGCAGTTCCAGCAGACGATAAGAGCAGTTTTCGTCGAAGAAGAAGTAGTCGAACTGGATCTGCTTGAGCTCCCAGACGTGCTCGACCATGCGCTCGGTTTCCATCTGGGTCAGGTTCAGTCGGTATTCCCACAGGTCGCGGTTTTCCAGGCTGCGGTATTCCGAGAGTTTTTCCTGGTACGGCACCAGCGCAAACAGGCCCGGATAGCCGCCCATCAAGCCTTTCCAGGCGTAGAGGATGCTGTTGTCCGAGCCTTCGATATAGGCGCCAAAGTTGATGGCATAGCTGAGCAGGGCGGTGTTGTTGCTCTGCACATCAGCCTGATCGATACGCAGCAGGGTATGGCCAAACATCGATGACGGGCTGTTGAGGTAGGCCGCCGGGAAGATCATCACCGCGCTGTGGGGCGCGACGTCCTTGAACCATTGCTTGAATTCTGTGCAGTCCAGGGCCGGTAAGTCAGTCAGGTGCAACTGATCCTTGAGCCATCGGGTGCGGGCCGGGTAAACGCATTGGGCGTGTTGTTCACCGAGGCTGGCCGGGGCATAGAGTGCCTGTACGGTGGCCTTGAGTTCGGCGTCGGGATGATGGGCACCGTCTTCGGCAAGGAAGAACTTCTTATCACTGACGTAGCTGCGCCAGCCTTCGAACTTGCCTGATTCGTAATGGCCCAGAGACAACCAGAACGGGTCATTGGCCAATTGCTGCAAACGTTGATCATCAAGGTGCGGGGCCGCGTACAGCGGGGCGCAGGCGAAGAGAGCCATCCAGGCAAGGCGTTTGAGCATGTGGGCAACTTAAGTCGAAATAAAAAAGACCCAAGGAAGAGGCGGGTCCAAAAAATATAAAACCCGTGCCTCGAAAGGCACGGGTAGGTCGAGCTTAAGCCTGGGTAGCGTATTTCGCCAGGCGGGTGTCGCTTTTCAGTACTGCGAGGGTATTGGTGTGCACGTCTTCGGCGGTGACGTCAGCCTTGCTGAAGATTTGCTGGAAGTGCTCGTGAGTCACAGCAGCGAAGTGCTCACGGTCTTCTGGCGCAACGCCCAGTACGACGGCGTAGGTGGTCAGCGCTTCGCCGTTACCTTTAGCCATGTCTTCGGACAGCTCGTTCATCATGCCATTCATGGCAATCCAGGACTTGCCGCCATAGGTCAGTTTGCTGTTGGTGCTGCAGCCGTTGGTACCCGAGGTCATGCCGAAGGTGGCGTTACCGGAGGTGCCGTTGGTGGTGGAAGCCAGGAAGTGAGCGGGTGTACCACGCTGGCCTTCGAACAGCATGTTGCCCCAACCGCAGTTCGGGCCACCTGGCGCTTCAGCCATTGCATTGAGGGAGACGACGGTGAAGAGAGTACCGAGAAGGATCCGTTTCATAGCTTTGTTCTCTTTGTGTGCAAACCAATGGACAAGGGTTCAGGCACCTCATGGCGCCCTAGGAGTCGGTTATTAATCCAACCCGCGCAGTTTGGAGTTTAGGCACGATCCAAGGGTTCCGTGGGTTTTTGTAAAACAATCGAGAACGGTGAGGTTTTTTTGCAAGCCTGAACCTGTGTCTATGCTTTCCCTAAGCCGCGCCTTGCCAGCCAGCCATACCCGGCGCCAGAATGCCGTCATCTGCCCCGCCTGATGTAAGGAAGCCCGATGCCTGATCCTGTTGCTGCCAGCTTGCGTCTAGCGCCTGAAGCGCTGACTCGTCCTTTCTCCGCTGAACAGTTCAGCTTCTCGACCACCAATGATTTGGAGCCCTTTCGCGGTGTGCTTGGCCAGGAGCGTGCGGTCGAAGCCTTGCAGTTCGGTGTGGCCATGCCACGCCCCGGTTACAACGTTTTTGTCATGGGTGAACCCGGGACCGGGCGCTTTTCGTTCGTCAAACGCTACCTCAAAGCCGAAGGCAAACGCCTGCAAACCCCGGCAGACTGGGTTTACGTCAATAATTTCGATGAGCCACGCGAGCCTCGTGCGTTGGAGTTGCCAGCGAGTGGCGCAGCGGCGTTCATCGCCGATATCAACGGGCTGATCGACAACCTGGTGGCGACCTTCCCGGCGGTGTTTGAACACCCGACTTATCAACAGCGCAAAAGCGCCATCGACCGTGCCTTCAACCAGCGCTATGACCGTGCCTTGGACGTGATCGAGCGCCTGGCCCTGGAAAAAGACGTGGCGCTGTACCGCGACAGCACCAACATTGCGTTTACGCCGATGCTCGATGGCAAGGCGCTGGACGAGGCGGAGTTCTCGCAACTGCCGGAAGTTGATCGTGAGCGCTTCCACACCGATATTTCCGAACTGGAAGAACGCCTCAACGAAGAACTCGCCAGCCTGCCCCAGTGGAAGCGCGAATCGAATAACCAGATGCGCCAGTTCAACGAAGAAACCATCACCCTGGCCTTGCAGCCACTGTTGGCGCCATTGTCCGAGAAGTACGCGGAGAACGCCGCCGTCTGCGGTTACCTGCAGGCGATGCAGGTTTACATGCTCAAAACGGTGGTTGAGCAACTGGTGGACGACGCGAAAACCGACGCCCAGGCGCGCAAGCTGCTGGAAGAACAGTACTGCCCGAGCCTGGTGGTCGGTCATCCGGTCAATGGTGGCGCGCCGGTGGTGTTCGAGCCTCATCCGACCTACGACAATCTGTTCGGCCGGATCGAATACAGCACTGACCAAGGTGCGCTGTACACCACCTATCGGCAGTTGCGCCCGGGTGCTTTGCACCGTGCCAATGGTGGGTTCTTGATCCTCGAAGCAGAGAAAATGCTCAGCGAGCCGTTTGTCTGGGACGCCCTCAAGCGTGCCCTGCAGTCGCGCAAACTGAAGATGGAGTCGCCGTTGGGCGAGATGGGCCGCCTGGCCACCGTGACGCTGAACCCGCAAGTGATCCCGTTGCAGCTCAAAGTCATCATCATTGGTTCGCGTCAGTTGTATTACGCCCTGCAAGACGCCGATCCGGACTTCCAGGAGATGTTCCGGGTGTTGGTGGATTTTGACGAAGACATCCCGATGGTCGACGAAAGCCTGGAGCAGTTCGCCCAGTTGCTCAAAACCCGTACCTCGGAAGAGGGCATGGCGCCGCTGACCTCTGATGCGGTTGCGCGGCTGGCCACGTATAGCGCGCGGCTGGCGGAGAATCAGGGGCGTCTGTCGGCGCGGATCGGTGATCTGTTCCAACTGGTCAGCGAGGCGGATTTCATTCGTCACCTGGCGGGTGATGAGCGGACCGATGCCGGGCATATCGAGCGCGCGCTCAAGGCCAAGGCCACGCGTACCGGACGGGTGTCGGCGCGGATTCTCGACGACATGCTCGCCGGGGTCATCCTGATTGATACTGCCGGTGCGGCCGTGGGCAAGTGCAACGGGCTGACGGTGCTGGAGGTCGGTGATTCGGCCTTTGGTGTGCCTGCGCGGATTTCCGCCTCGGTGTACCCGGGCGGCAGTGGCATCGTCGATATCGAACGCGAAGTTAACCTCGGGCAGCCGATTCACTCCAAAGGCGTGATGATCCTCACGGGTTACCTGGGCAGCCGTTATGCCCAGGAATTCCCGTTGGCGATCTCGGCGAGCATTGCCCTGGAGCAGTCCTACGGTTATGTCGATGGCGACAGCGCATCCCTGGGCGAGGCCTGCACCTTGATTTCGGCCCTGTCCAAGACGCCGCTCAAGCAGTGCTTTGCCATCACCGGCTCCATCAACCAGTTTGGTGAAGTGCAGGCGGTGGGTGGGGTCAACGAGAAGATCGAAGGCTTCTTCCGTCTTTGCGAGGCCCGTGGTTTGACGGGCGAGCAAGGGGCGATCATTCCCCAGGCCAACGTTGCGACGCTGATGCTCGACGAGAAGGTATTGCAGGCTGTGCGGGATGGGATGTTCCATGTCTACGCCGTGCGCCAGGCCGACGAGGCCCTGAGCTTGCTGGTGGGCGAGCCGGCCGGTGCGCCCGACGAGGAGGGGCAATTCCCGGAAGGCAGCGTCAATGCACGGGTGGTGGAGCGCCTACGGGCGATTGCCGAGATGATCAGCGAGGATGATCTCAAGGAAGCGGAGAAGGAGCTGGCTCAACAGGCGTTGGCCGAGGCCAAGCCGAGCTGATCCGGACTGTGTAAGAGGGGTGTGGCGAGGGGGCTTGCCGGATCGCCGTATCGCCCCCGTTGGGCTGCGAAGCAGCCCCAATAGAGTCGCCACGGTCTTCCAGAAAGAACGCAATCTCTGGTTCGAGGGCTGCTTTGCAGCCCAATGGGGGAAAAGCCCTCTCGCCACAATGTTGACTCAGTGATCAAGGGCAAATGCCCGTTGGTCCCTGCCACCTTGGTTTGTAGCGGTTTTCTTCTACTCTCAGCTCAAGGGATATCAACAGGAGTCGCTGGATAGAAACAGTCTCGCCTTCGTGAGGCTGAACACCGATCTACCGAGGGGCGCCGCCATGACGCGCAACCTTTGCCTCACCCGCCAGTGCCTGGGCCTGGTGACCCGTATCGAATGCTCCATTCGCCCCCTTGCAGGGGATACCGGGATGTGGACCTTACTGTTTGCCGCCGGCATGAACGGCGAGCAGCCCTCGACCGTCAAGTCACAAGGCCCGTTTCATGGGCCCTTCGTCGCTGAAACCATCCTTGAGTCCATCGTTGAAAGCCTGACGTTGCACGGCTATCAGTTGGCCGATGCTCCGCAAATCTGGTGTCTGCACTTGCAAGCGCACCTGCGTCAGCTCAATGGTGGGCGCCATCAGGTGCTCAGCGATATCCGATAAACCCGTAGCCGTTGTCGAGCCTATGGTTTGGCAACGGGCGCTGCCTCAGGTTTATCCAGCTTGACCTCAAAGCCATACTCCACGGTATTCAAATCGGTGCGCTGGTAGGTTTCCAGGGTGGTCGGTTGGCCGTAGAAGTAATGCACGTCAAACAACGCGGTGCCGTATTCCTCGGCGCGGTGGCTGACAGCAAGAATCTCCTTCAAGTAATTACCGCTGGCGTCCTTGGCAAAAAAGCGCCAGCTATCGGAGGGGAACGCCTTCTGATCGACAATCAATGCGTTGCCTTGCCGTTCCAGGCCTTTGGGCAGTTGCCCGGCGGAGAGCGTGCCTTTTTCGATGTTGGCCAGGAACAGCGGGATCGAGCCGACCACGAAGGCAGGGTTTTCGGGGAACAGGTTGAGGTCGTAGGTGATAGTGCCGCGGCCAGGATCGACTTCGAAGGCTTCGGCGGGCAGTTCGATCGGCTCTCCACGCTTGCCCGCATCATCGGCGGCAAAGAAGGTGATGGGGGCGTCGCCGCCATTGCGCGAGTTACCCAGCAGGTCATCGTTGAAGGTGAAGGGGTGATCGAACTCGATGCGTGCGGCGCTGGCGTCTTCCACAGACTGGCTGACGCTGACGCTGCTTTTCAACTGGTCTTCGGACAGCGTGGCGTCCTTGAGCCAGTCGGTCATCTGGTCGTCATACACCGTCACCGGCATGGGCAGGCTTTGTACGGTTTTTTCCAGGCTGTTCTTGTCGAAGCGGCGGACCGGCAGCTCCAGGTCCTTGTGAGTCACCGTGGCCTGGGAAAAGTCGAGGACGTTGACCTGCAGATTGTTGATCTGGCCGTTGAAGTACACCTTGGCGTAGTGACTGCTTTGCTTGTGCTCAAAGGCCTTCTGTTCATCTTCCAGCTGTTTCTCAAACGCGTCGGACCAGGCTTTCTGTTTCTGCATCTCGGCCAATTGTTTCTCATAGAACGCCAGTTGGGCGGCGTTCTCGTTGATCGAGCCCGAGCGTGACAGAAATTGCCCTGTGGTGTCCTGAGCCTGCACCAGCAGCGGGTTGGGGGACTCTTCACCGACGTCCGGTGCCAACGGGGCGTTATTGCTCAGCTCGATCTCGGCGTAGTTATTTTCCAGGGTCAGCAGGGTGACGGTGACGTTTTCTTCGGTGCGTTTACGGCCCACGTCCTTCTTTGACAGATCGAAGGTGAAGACCTTGCGCGGAGCGATCACTTCTATCTGACCCTTGAGGGTGACGGGTTGCGGCTGGCTCTTGTTTTCGGTCTCGATGCCTTCGATGAACGGGTAGGTTACCGTCAGGTCATCCGGGTTGGTCAGGTTGGAACTGGTGGGGCTCAGCTGGATGCCAGGATCGGTTTCTGACCATTCCGGCTGGAAGGGGATGACCTTGTTGTTGCTCAAGGTCACCGACTGCCACTCCAGGCCTTGTGGGAAGGGAAACTGGTCGGGCATGTTGAAGCTGAAGGGGAAGACCGGCTGCAGGTCCGTCAGGTAGTCCGAATGGGATGCCTTGCGCAGGACAAACAGGCCATTGATGTAGGTGTCCACCAGCGCCTGGGGTGTTGGGTAGTGCTTGAGCAGTGCCAGGGTGTCTTCGCCGTACTCGGTCTCGATGGGCTTGGCGCTGAGCTTGGCCCGCGCACGCTCCAGCAACAGCAGCGAGCCACCCAGGTCAGCCACGGCATCCTTGAGCTTGGGGTCCTGAATTGTATCCAGGGACTGCTCGAACTTTGCGGTTCGCTCTTCGAGGCTGGTCTGTTTTTTTTCATCGCTGGGGGAGCAGCCGCTGCCCATCAGCAACGCCGCGCACAGGCCAAGGCTGGCCAAAGGAGATCGCACATCCATTATCTGAGTCTTCCTGTCCGACGTCATCGAGCCGAGTTGATGACCTCGACACTAGCAGAAAAAGCCTTTAACAGATGCGGTGCAGATCAGTTTTCTCGGTGGTTTCTGGCCTTTGGGCACGGCTGATATACTCGCCGCCATTTCTGGCCAAGCTGTGTGAGATTCAATGGAACGTTTTATCGAAAATGCAATGTACGCCTCACGCTGGCTGCTGGCGCCGATCTACTTCGGCTTGTCCCTGGGGCTGCTGGCGCTGGGGCTGAAGTTCTTCCAGGAAGTGTTCCATGTGATTCCCGTGGTGTTCTCCATGAGCGAGTCGGATGTGATCCTGGTGCTGCTGTCGTTGATCGACATGGCTCTGGTGGGCGGCTTGCTGGTGATGGTGATGATCAGCGGCTACGAGAACTTTGTCTCCCAACTGGACATCGACGAAAGCAAAGAGAAGCTCAACTGGCTGGGGACCATGGACTCCTCGTCGCTGAAGATGAAGGTCGCGGCGTCTATCGTGGCGATTTCGTCGATCCATTTGCTGCGGGTCTTCATGGACGCCAAGAACGTCGATCCCGAGCACCTGAAGTGGTATGTGATCATTCATATGACTTTCGTGGTTTCGGCGTTTGCCATGGGCTACCTGGACAAAGTCACCAAGCATTAATTACCCCCCCCGGCGCTCTCCAGCGCAGGGCTCATCAAGGGCACGGCTTGTGTGCTAGGCTGCTCGCCCTTTTAGTTTGGACGGCGAGTGTTGCCGTCCTACAGCGGAGCAATTCCATGTCCGAAGTTAATCTGTCCACCGACGAAACCCGCGTCAGCTACGGTATTGGCCGTCAGTTGGGCGACCAACTGCGCGACAACCCGCCACCGGGTGTAAGCCTGGACGCCATCCTGGCTGGCCTGACCGACGCGTTCGCCGGTAAGCCAAGCCGCGTTGACCAAGAGCAAATGGCTGCCAGCTTCAAAGTGATCCGTGAAATCATGCAAGCCGAAGCGGCTGCAAAGGCTGAAGCGGCGGCGGGCGAAGGCCTGGCTTTCCTGGCTGATAACGCCAAGCGTGACGGTATTACCACTCTGGCTTCCGGCCTGCAGTTCGAAGTGCTGACTCAAGGTGAAGGCGCCAAACCTACCCGTGAAGATCAGGTGCGCACCCACTACCACGGCACCCTGATCGACGGCACTGTGTTCGACAGCTCCTACGAGCGCGGCCAGCCTGCAGAGTTTCCGGTTGGCGGCGTGATCGCTGGTTGGACCGAAGCCTTGCAACTGATGAATGCCGGCAGCAAATGGCGTCTGTATGTGCCTAGCGAATTGGCCTACGGCGCACAAGGCGTTGGCAGCATCCCGCCGCACAGCGTTCTGGTATTCGACGTCGAGTTGCTCGACGTTCTGTAAGACCTGCTGACTGTTGCGCCGGCTTTATGTAGGAGTCGGGCTTACCCGCGATGCAGACGACTCGGTCTGAAGTAATACCGAGGTAATGCTATCGCAGGCAAGCCAGCTCCCACATGAGGCCGGTGCAGCCAGTTTCTGCTGGTATTTCATGGATGAAACTTGCCATTGAGATCCGTCACCGGGCGCAACGCTCGGGCATAGCAAAACAGAAACAAGTTACGGACCACCTCTTTCAGCACGCCCGGCTCACTGGAACTTAAGCCATTGACGTCCAGGTCACCCTGGTCCTGTAGTTCACTCAAGGCTTCTTCTTCCAGCACAGCACAGACTTCTCCGGTTTCCCGATGAAGGATCCGCAGGTAAGGGTGTGGGCGGTCCAGCCAGGCATCGATCAAATAAGTCATGGGTCGCATCTCCTTGATAGGTTTCAATGAGAATAATTCTTATTCGTAGAATAGCAAGTGCCTATTGGCGGTTTCCGGGTTTTTCTGTGTGGATAGTGTTTTCGATCAAAAGGTCTGGCCTTTTGCTATCGGAAGAGGGTTGGTGCGGGGAGGGTGAAGCGCCATCTCGCGCAGGGCGCGAGATGGAGACAGCTCTATCAGACTTTCCGGACAAACTCGGACTTGAGCTTCATCGGGCCGATGCCGTCAATCTTGCAGTCGATATCGTGGTCGCCATCGCACAGGCGGATGTTCTTGACCTTGGTGCCGACCTTGACCACCAGAGACGTGCCCTTGACCTTGAGGTCCTTGATCACGGTGATAGTGTCGCCGTCCTGCAGGACATTACCCACGGAGTCTTTCTTCACGGTTTCATCGCTGGCAGCCTCGGCTTCGCCACCGATGGCCCACTCATGGGCGCATTCCGGGCAGATCAGTTGGGCGCCGTCTTCGTAGGTGTATTCGGAATTGCATTTCGGGCAGGGTGGCAACGTGCTCACTAAGGCTCCTTGAGTTTCAGGATGGCTAAAAAGCGCACATTGTATAGGGTTTTAACGCAGGAAGGGCGGGCTAGCCGGAACTCTGTGGGAGCCGTGCTTGCCCGCGATGCAGGCGACTCGGTATTTCAGGGATACCGAGGCGAAGCTATCGCAGGCAAGCCAGCTCCCGCTTAAAGCGGCTTTAGTGAGTACGCGCGACCGCAAACTCACTCAGTTCAACCAGGGCGTCCCGGTATTCGCTGGCTGGAAGGGCTTCCAGGCATTTGATGGCGCGGGCTACGTAGTCACGGGCCAGTTGGGCGGTGTATTCCAGTGATCCGGAGGCTTCCACGGCTTCGCGGATGCTTTCCAGGTCTTCGATTCCACCTTTCTGAATCGCCTTGCGCACCAGGGCGGCTTGCTCCGGCGTACCTTCGCGCATGGTGTAGATCAGCGGCAGGGTCGGTTTACCTTCAGCCAGATCGTCACCGACGTTCTTACCCAGGGTTTCGGCATCGCCACGATAATCCAGCAGGTCGTCCACCAGTTGGAACGCCACGCCCAAGTGATCGCCGAAGGTGCGCAGGGCTTCGCTTTGCTCGGGCGTCGCCTCACACAGGGCTGCGGCGCTGTGGGTCGAGGCTTCGAAGAGCATGGCGGTCTTGCCGCGGATCACTTCCATGTAGGTTTCTTCGGTGGTGCTGGCGTCGCGTACTTTCGACAGTTGCAGCACTTCGCCTTCGGCGATGATGCGCGTGGCCTGTGAAAGAATCTTCATCACCGGCATCGAGCCCAGCTCGACCATCATCTCGAACGAGCGCGAGTACAGGAAATCGCCCACCAGCACACTTGGCGCGTTGCCCCACATGGCGTTGGCCGTTTCCCGGCCACGGCGCATGCCGGACATGTCGACCACGTCGTCGTGCAGCAGGGTAGCGGTGTGCAGGAATTCGATGGTGGCGGCCAACAGACGCAGGTCATCGCCTTCGCGGCCCAAGGCCTTGCCACACAGCAGCACTAATAAAGGACGCAGGCGCTTGCCGCCCGCCGAGGTAATATAGTCGCCAATTTTGGAGACCAGCGGCACTTTAGAAGTCAGCTGCTTCTTGATGATGCCGTCGACGGCGCTAAAATCGTCCGCCACCGCGCGGTAGAAAGCTTGGGGTTGCATCAGCGACAGTCGCTCCAGAAGGGTTGCGCGGCATGCTAGGACCCACGTCCCGCAGTGTCAAGGCGCGATAGACGGCTACTTGCAACACCTCTTTAGCTTGCGTACAATCGCGCACCCTGAACTTCCTGGGCAGCACCTGCCTTACGCAATTGCAATCAGGCCTTCCAGCCCTATGCAGCCATGCCAGCCAATACCTCTTCTTATAAAGAGCTGGGTGAGCAGGATTATCGGAGAAATACCATGTCGTACGCAGTAATTGTTACTGGTGGCAAGCAATACAAGGTCGCCCCAGGTGAATACCTGAAGATCGAAAAACTGGAAATCGCTACCGGCGAATCCGTTACTTTTGATCGCGTTCTGTTGGTCGCCAATGGCGATGACGTGAACATCGGCGCTCCAGTTGTTGCTGGCGCTACCGTTGTGGCTGAAGTGATCTCCCAAGGTCGTCACGATAAAGTCCGCATCATCAAGTTCCGTCGTCGTAAGCACCACATGAAGCGTATGGGCCACCGCCAGTGGTACACCGAGATCAAAATCACCGGTATTCAGGCTTAATTTCAGCCTAATTCCTCACTAGGAGAATTGACTCATGGCACACAAAAAAGCTGGTGGTAGTACCCGTAACGGTCGCGACTCAGAAGCCAAACGCCTTGGCGTGAAGATGTATGGCGGCCAGGTTATCATTCCGGGCAACATCATCGTGCGTCAGCGCGGCACCCAATTCCACGCCGGTTACGGTGTTGGCATGGGTAAAGATCACACTCTGTTCGCTAAAATCGACGGCGTGATCAAGTTTGAAGTAAAAGGCGCTTTCAACCGCCGTTACGTGAGCATTGTCCCGAAGACTGAAGTCGTCGCGGCATAATTACGTAGTTGCTGGAAAAGCCCTGTCTCGCGACGGGGCTTTTTCGTTTGTGGGGTGAGTCTCTTGCAAAGCTGTTTGTGATGGGCGAAAGCAGCTGGATTTGCGGTCGTTGCTTGAGGTCGCTGCGCTCATTTTTGCAAGAGTCTTATGTCTTGGTTTCTTAAGCTCGTCCGTGCGACGAGAGGCGTTTTGTTATGAAGTTTGTTGATGAAGTTTCGATCCGAGTAAAAGCTGGCGACGGCGGTAATGGTTGCATGAGTTTCCGTCGGGAAAAATTCATCGAAAACGGTGGTCCTAACGGCGGCGACGGCGGTGATGGCGGTTCCATCTACATGATGGCCGACGAAAACCTCAACACCCTGGTGGATTACCGTTACACCCGGCACTTTGATGCCGAGCGTGGCTCCAACGGTGGTAGCACCGATTGCACCGGTAAAAAAGGTGAAGACCTGGTCCTGCGGGTTCCGGTGGGTACCACGATCATCGACTCCGCTACCCAAGAAGTCATCGGTGACCTGACCAAGGCTGGTCAGCGTTTGATGGTGGTTCAAGGTGGTTGGCATGGTCTGGGTAACACCCGATTCAAGTCCAGCACCAACCGTGCGCCACGTCAGACCACGCCGGGCAAGCCGGGCGAGCAGCGCGACCTCAAGCTGGAAATGAAGGTTCTGGCTGATGTTGGCCTGCTGGGTCTGCCGAACGCTGGCAAAAGTACATTCATCCGCTCGGTGTCTGCTGCCAAGCCGAAAGTGGCCGATTACCCGTTCACCACGCTGGTGCCAAACCTGGGTGTAGTCAGTGTCGATCGCTGGAAAAGCTTTGTGATCGCCGACATTCCGGGTCTGATCGAAGGCGCTTCCGACGGTGCTGGCCTGGGGATTCGTTTCCTCAAGCATTTGTCCCGTACTCGCCTGTTGCTGCACCTCGTTGACATGGCGCCGCTGGATGACACCAGTGCACCTGACGCTGCTGAAGTGATCGTCAGCGAGCTGACCAAGTTCAGCCCGTCTCTGGCTGAGCGTGGCCGCTGGCTGGTGCTGAACAAGTGCGACCAGATCCTTGAAGAAGAGCATGAGGCGCGGGTCAAGGAGATCGTTGATCGCCTGGAGTGGACTGGTCCGGTCTACGTGATCTCGGCGATTGCCAAAGAAGGCACTGAGCGTCTGACGCGCGACATCATGCGCTACCTCGAAGATCGTGCTGATCGTCTGGCTGCTGACCCTGTCTACAAGGCAGAGCTGGCAGAGCTGGATCAGCGCATCGAAGACGAGGCTCGTGCTCAGTTGCAGGCGCTGGATGACCAGCGTGCCCTGCGCCGCAGCGGCGTCAAGTCGGTCCATGATATCGGCGACGATGATTGGGACGAGGAAGACGTGGATGATGAAGATGGCCCGGAAATCATTTACGTGCGCGACTGATTCGTTGCAGTAAACTTAAGCGCCGCTCAATCGAGCGGCGTTTTGGTATCTGGAAATCGGTAGTCACGAATAACGTTATGGGCGGCGCTGGGTCGCGCGGCCCTCTATCTAAGGTTGAAGATGATGCGGAGCAAGGTGACGGGTGCGCAGCGTTGGGTCGTAAAGATCGGTAGCGCGCTGCTGACGGCGGATGGCAAGGGGCTGGATCGTGCAGCCATGAGCGTCTGGGTAGACCAGATGGTGGCCTTGCATGAGGCTGGCGTCGAGTTGGTGTTGGTGTCGTCCGGGGCGGTTGCTGCCGGGATGAGCCGCCTTGGCTGGACCGTGCGACCCAGCGCGATGCATGAGCTGCAGGCCGCTGCAGCCATTGGCCAGATGGGCTTGGTGCAGGCCTGGGAATCCAGCTTTGCCGAGCACGGTCGCCATACGGCGCAGATTCTGCTGACCCATGATGACCTGTCCGACCGCAAGCGCTACCTCAATGCTCGCAGTACCTTGCGTGCTCTGGTCGAGCTGAAAGTGATTCCGGTGATCAACGAGAACGACACTGTGGTCACCGACGAAATCCGTTTTGGTGACAACGACACCTTGGCGGCGCTGGTGGCCAACCTTGTCGAGGCTGATTTGCTGGTGATCCTTACGGATCGCGACGGCATGTTCGACGCTGATCCGCGCAATAACCCTGATGCTCAGCTTATTTATGAAGCGCGTGCTGATGATCCGGCGCTGGATGCGGTCGCCGGCAGTGTTGGTGGTGCATTGGGGCGAGGTGGTATGCAGACCAAGCTGCGCGCGGCGCGGCTGGCGGCGCGCTCGGGCGCTCACACCATCATCGTTGGTGGTCGCCTTGAGCGAGTGCTGGATCGCCTGAGGGCTGGTGAGCGTATCGGTACGCTGCTGTCACCTGAGCGCGGGATGCTGGCAGCGCGCAAGCAGTGGCTGGCGGGGCATCTTCAGACGCGCGGCACTCTGGTGCTGGATGCTGGGGCTGTGTCGGCGTTGTCCCAAGGCAACAAAAGCCTGCTGCCAGTGGGCGTAAAGTTGGTCCAGGGCAGCTTCCGTCGTGGCGAAATGGTGGTGTGCGTGGCGCCGGACGGTCGTGAGATTGCCCGTGGTCTGGCCAACTACAGTGCGCTTGAGGCGCAGAAAATTATTGGGCAGTCGTCCGAGGCGATTGTCGGTTTGTTGGGTTATATGGCAGAGCCGGAGTTGGTTCACCGGGATAACCTGATTCTGGTTTAAGTGAAGGGAAGTCTCGATGCGCGTAATTAAGGGGTTGCTCGGGTTGCTGCTGGCGATGCCGTTGTTGGCGTCTGCTGAAGAGATTGGTCAGGTGTCGACGGTGTTCAAGTTTGTCGGCCCCAATGATCGGATTGTGGTTGAGGCCTTTGATGATCCGAAGGTGGATGGCGTGACTTGCTACCTGTCTCGCGCCAAGACGGGCGGGGTGAAGGGTGGTCTCGGTCTGGCTGAGGATCGCGCTGAGGCATCGATTGCCTGTCGTCAGGTGGGGCCGATTCGCTTCAAGGGTGAATTGAAGGATGGTGACGAGGTATTCAAGGAGCGCACGTCCCTAGTGTTCAAGACTATGCAGGTGGTGCGGTTCCTCGACAAGAAGCGCAATACGCTGGTTTATCTGGTCTATAGCGATCGCTTGATCGAAGGCAGTCCGCAGAATGCGGTGACGGCGATTCCGATCTTGCCGTGGCCGACTGCGCAATAGGCTCGACAGCGCTGCTCTGCTGTATGTGGGGGCGAGCAAGCCCGCTCCCACATTTGTTTTGGGGTGCCTATAAAATTGCAGGCAATAAAAAACCGACCCTAGGGTCGGTTTTTTAACAAGCTTATCGCTTAGGCTGCAGCAGCAAGGTTCAGAGCCTTGATGTGGCCATTCAGACGACCTTTATGGCGAGCAGCTTTGTTCTTGTGGATGATGCCTTTATCGGCCATACGGTCGATAACTGGCACGGCCAGAACGTAAGCAGCTTGAGCTTTTTCAGCGTCTTTTGCGTCAATGGCTTTAACTACATTCTTGATGTAGGTACGAACCATGGAACGCAGGCTGGCGTTGTGGCTGCGACGCTTCTCAGCCTGTTTTGCACGTTTTTTGGCGGAAGGTGTGTTGGCCACCGTCGAGCTCCTCGAAAGACTTTTTAGGAAATAGCAAACAAAATAGGCCGCGAATCATGCCGATGAGTTGAAGTCTTGTCAAGGGCGGCTGATGCGAACTGCTGAGTGGTCGATCTTAAGAGGCGGGTGATTTATTTCCGGCGCTTGACCTGTAAACTCGCGAGCTTTGGCTCTGTGCTGTTGCAGGCGCGGAGTATCGCATATGTGGGCGCTTTGTTCGCCTGCTCTTTATCTATAGGCAAAAACTCTTTCAATGAATCTGCTCAAATCGTTGGCCGCTGTCAGCTCCATCACCATGATTTCCCGGGTTCTTGGGTTCGTGCGTGACACGCTGCTGGCACGTATTTTCGGCGCCAGCATGGCCACGGATGCTTTCTTCATTGCCTTCAAATTGCCCAACCTGTTGCGGCGAATCTTCGCCGAGGGGGCGTTTTCCCAGGCTTTTGTGCCGATTCTGGCGGAGTACAAGGCCCAGCAGGGCGAGGAGGCGACCCGCACCTTTATTGCCTACGTTTCGGGTTTGCTGACCCTGGTTCTGATGCTGGTGACGATTGCCGGCATGCTCGCGGCGCCTTGGGTGATTTGGGCGACCGCCCCCGGTTTTGCCAATACGCCGGAAAAATTCGCCCTGACCGCCGATCTCTTGCGGGTGACGTTTCCTTATATCTTGCTGATTTCCCTGTCGTCCCTGGCGGGCGCGATCCTCAATACCTGGAACCGTTTCTCGGTGCCGGCGTTCGTGCCGACCTTGCTTAACGTCAGCATGATTATTTTTGCGCTGTTTCTCACGCCGTATTTTGATCCGCCGGTCATGGCCTTGGGGTGGGCGGTACTGGCCGGAGGTTTGGCGCAACTGCTGTACCAGCTGCCGCACCTGAAAAAGATCGGCATGCTCGTGCTGCCACGCCTGAACCTCAAGGACGCCGGGGTCTGGCGCGTGATGAGAAACATGCTGCCGGCGATTCTCGGTGTTTCCGTCAGTCAGATTTCGCTGATCATCAACACGGCTTTCGCCTCGTTGCTGGTTTCGGGTTCGGTGTCCTGGATGTACTACGCCGACCGTCTGATGGAGTTGCCGTCCGGCGTTCTGGGCGTGGCCCTGGGTACTATTTTGCTGCCGACGCTGTCTCGCACCTACGCCAGTAAAGATCGTCACGAGTATTCGCGAATTCTCGATTGGGGCCTGCGCCTGTGTTTTGTGCTGGTGCTGCCGTGCTCCCTGGCCCTGGGAATCCTGGCCGAGCCGTTGACCGTTTCGTTGTTCCAGTACGGTCAATTCAGCGCGTTTGATGCCTCGATGACCCAGCGTGCCCTGATCGCCTACTCCATTGGTCTGCTGGGCATCATCGTGATCAAGGTCTTGGCGCCGGGCTTTTATGCCCAGCAAAACATTCGTACGCCGGTGAAAATCGCAATTTTCACTTTGATCGTCACGCAACTGCTCAACCTGGTATTTATCGGTCCTTTGGCGCATGCCGGCCTGGCATTGGCCATCAGTGTTGGCGCTTGCATCAACGCGGGCTTGCTGTTTTATCAACTGCGTAAACAGCAGATGTTCCAGCCTCAGCCGGGCTGGGGCCTGTTTGCCCTCAAGCTGCTGGTGGCGGTGGCGATGATGTCGGCTGTGCTGCTGGGGCTGATGCACCTGATGCCGGCTTGGGATCAAGGCCATATGCTGGAGCGATTCATGCGCCTGGGAGCATTGGTGGTCGCCGGGGTGGTGGTGTACTTCGGGATGTTGCTGCTGATGGGCTTCCGTTTGCGGGATTTCAATCGCAAGTCGCTGAGTTAAGGAGTTTTCGTCGATAAGACGGTTGTTTTATCGATTCGAGCAATTGGCCTGCGCTGTTGCCTGTCGTCCTGGGCCGGGTGTGGTTATAATCGACCACTTTATGAGCAAGAAGCGCGTTATGCAGCTGGTTCGAGGTCTCCACAACCTGCGCCCTGAGCATCGGGGCTGCGTCGCCACTATTGGCAACTTTGACGGTGTTCACCGTGGTCACCAGGCTATCCTGGCCCGGCTGCGTGAGCGTGCGGTTGAGTTGGGCGTGCCCAGCTGCGTGGTGATTTTTGAGCCACAACCCCGTGAATTCTTCACCCCGGAGACAGCGCCGGCACGTTTGGCGCGCTTGCGAGACAAGTTGCAGTTGCTGGCAGAAGAGGGCGTGGACCGTGTCTTGTGCCTGGCCTTCAACCAACGTTTGCGCAGTCTCAGTGCCGCCGAGTTCGTTGACCGCATTTTGGTGGATGGCCTTGGTGTGCAGCACTTGGAGGTCGGTGACGACTTCCGCTTTGGCTGTGACCGGATAGGAGGCTTTGACTTCCTGCAACAGGCCGGCGTGACTCAAGGTTTTACTGTCGAAGCCGCGCAAACCGTCGAACTGGACGGCCTGCGCGTGAGCAGTACCCAGGTGCGTAATGCACTGGCCGCTGCCGACTTCGACTTGGCCGAGCGTTTGCTCGGTCGCCCGTTCCGGATTGCCGGGCGGGTTTTGCACGGTCAGAAGCTGGCGCGCCAATTGGGCACGCCAACGGCCAACGTGCAACTCAAGCGCCGTCGCGTGCCACTGACTGGGGTTTACCTGGTGAGTGTCGACATCGACGGCCAATCGTGGCCAGGAGTCGCCAATATAGGCGTCAGACCCACGGTTGCAGGTGATGGCAAGGCCCACCTGGAGGTTCACCTTTTGGATTTTGCCGGGGATTTGTATGACCGGCGTTTGACGGTGGTTTTCCACCAAAAGCTGCGTGAAGAGCAGCGTTTCGCCTCTCTGGAGGCGTTGAAAACGGCGATCAATGCGGATGTCGCCGCCGCCCGTGCACTAGCCGCACCTAGCGCCCATCGCTAATGAAGAGCCTTAAATGACCGACTATAAAGCCACGCTAAACCTTCCGGACACCGCCTTCCCAATGAAGGCCGGCCTGCCACAGCGCGAACCGCAGATTCTGCAGCGCTGGGACAGTATTGGCCTGTACGGAAAGTTGCGCGAGATTGGCAAGGATCGTCCGAAATTCGTCCTGCACGACGGCCCTCCTTATGCCAACGGCACGATTCACATCGGTCATGCACTGAACAAAATTCTGAAGGACATGATTATCCGCTCGAAAACCCTTTCGGGTTTCGACGCGCCTTATGTCCCGGGTTGGGACTGCCACGGTCTGCCGATCGAACACAAAGTCGAAGTGACCTACGGCAAGAACCTGGGCGCCGACAAAACTCGCGAGTTGTGCCGTGCGTATGCCACCGAGCAGATCGAAGGGCAGAAGTCCGAATTCATCCGTCTGGGTGTGTTGGGCGATTGGGCCAACCCGTACAAGACCATGGACTTCAAGAACGAGGCCGGTGAAATCCGTGCCTTGGCCGAAATCGTCAAGGGCGGTTTCGTGTTCAAGGGCTTGAAACCTGTGAACTGGTGCTTTGACTGCGGTTCGGCCCTGGCTGAAGCGGAAGTGGAATACGAAGACAAGAAGTCCTCAACCATCGACGTGGCCTTCCCGATCGCTGACGAAGCCAAGCTGGCGCAAGCCTTCGGTCTGGCGAGCTTGGCCAAGCCAGCCTCCATCGTGATCTGGACCACCACCCCGTGGACCATCCCGGCCAACCAGGCGCTGAACGTACATCCGGAATTCACCTATGCCCTGGTGGATGTCGGTGACAAGCTGCTGGTACTGGCAGAAGAGATGGTTGAGTCGTGCCTGAGCCGCTACAACCTGCAAGGTTCGGTGATTGCGACCACCACCGGCTCGGCCCTGGAGCTGATCAACTTCCGCCATCCGTTCTACGACCGTTTGTCGCCGGTGTACCTGGCTGATTACGTCGAACTGGGTGCTGGTACCGGTGTGGTTCACTCCTCGCCTGCCTATGGCGTGGACGACTTTGTGACCTGCAAGGCTTATGGCATGGTCAACGATGACATCCTCAACCCGGTGCAAAGCAATGGCGTGTACGCGCCATCGCTGGAGTTCTTCGGTGGCCAGTTCATCTTCAAGGCCAACCCGGCGATCATCGACAAATTGTCGGAAGTCGGCGCGTTGTTGCACACCGAAACCATTAGCCACAGCTACATGCACTGCTGGCGCCACAAGACCCCGTTGATCTACCGCGCTACCGCGCAGTGGTTTATCGGCATGGACAAAGAGCCGACCAGCGGCGAAACCCTGCGCAAACGCGCGCTCAAGGCCATCGAAGATACCCAGTTTGTCCCGGCCTGGGGCCAAGCGCGCCTGCACTCGATGATCGCCAACCGTCCGGACTGGTGCATTTCCCGCCAGCGCAACTGGGGTGTGCCGATCCCGTTCTTCCTGAACAAGGAAAGCGGCGAACTGCACCCGCGCACCGTCGAATTGATGGAAGTTGTGGCCCAGCGTGTTGAACAGGAAGGCATCGAAGCCTGGTTCAAGTTGGACGCTGCCGAGCTGCTCGGCGACGAAGCGCCGCTGTACGACAAAATCAGTGACACCCTCGACGTCTGGTTCGACTCGGGTACCACGCATTGGCACGTACTGCGCGGTTCGCACCCAATGGGCCACGAAACCGGTCCTCGCGCCGACCTGTACCTGGAAGGTTCGGATCAACACCGCGGCTGGTTCCACTCGTCCTTGTTGACCGGTTGCGCCATCGACGATCACGCACCGTACCGCGAACTGCTGACCCACGGTTTCACCGTCGACGAAAACGGCCGCAAGATGTCCAAGTCCCTAGGCAACGTGATCGCTCCGCAAAAGGTCAACGACACGCTCGGTGCCGACATCATGCGCTTGTGGGTCGCCTCTACCGATTACTCGGGCGAGATGGCCGTGTCCGAGCAGATCCTGCAGCGTAGCGCTGACGCCTACCGCCGTATCCGTAACACCGCACGTTTCATGCTGTCGAACCTGACCGGCTTCAACCCGGCCACTGACATCCTGCCGGCCGAGGACATGCTCGCCCTGGATCGTTGGGCCGTGGACCGTACCTTGTTGCTGCAGCGCGAGTTGCAAGAGCACTACGGCGAATACCGTTTCTGGAACGTCTACTCGAAGATCCATAACTTCTGCGTGCAGGAGTTGGGTGGTTTCTACCTCGACATCATCAAGGACCGCCAGTACACCACCGGCGCCAACAGCAAGGCCCGCCGTTCGGCGCAGACCGCGCTGTATCACATCTCCGAAGCGCTGGTGCGCTGGATTGCTCCGATCCTGGCTTTCACCGCAGATGAGCTGTGGGAATACCTGCCGGGTGAGCGTAACGAGTCCGTCATGCTCAATACCTGGTACGAAGGCCTGACCGAACTGCCGGCTGACTTCGAGCTGGGGCGCGAGTACTGGGAAGGCGTGATGGCCGTCAAGGTCGCCGTGAACAAGGAGCTGGAGAACCAGCGTGCGGCCAAGGCCGTTGGCGGCAACCTGCAGGCCGAAGTTACGTTGTTTGCTGAGGAGGGCCTGACCGCCGACCTGGCCAAGTTGAGTAATGAGCTGCGCTTTGTCTTGATCACTTCGACTGCCAGCCTGGCGCCATTCGTCCAGGCTCCGGCCGATGCGGTGGCTACCGAAGTGCCGGGCCTGAAGCTCAAAGTGGTCAAGTCGGCCTTCGCCAAGTGCGCCCGCTGCTGGCACTGCCGTGAAGACGTTGGCGTGAATCCTGAGCACCCGGAAATCTGCGGTCGTTGCGTCGACAACATCAGCGGCGCTGGCGAGGTTCGTCACTATGCCTAATGCTGCCGGTCGTTTCGGACGTCTGGGCTGGCTCGTACTGAGCGTGCTGGTGCTGGTCATTGACCAGCTCAGCAAGGCTCACTTCGAGGGCTCGTTGTCGATGTATCAGCAGATCGTGGTCATTCCTGACTACTTCAGCTGGACCTTGGCTTACAACACCGGTGCTGCCTTCAGCTTCCTGGCTGACAGCTCCGGCTGGCAGCGTTGGCTGTTTGCCCTGATTGCGGTAGTGGTCAGTGCGGTGCTGGTGGTCTGGCTCAAGCGTCTTGGCCGTAATGACACCTGGCTGGCGGTTGCGTTGGCTCTGGTGCTCGGTGGCGCGCTGGGCAATCTGTACGACCGCATTGCCTTGGGCCATGTGATCGACTTCATTCTGGTGCATTGGCAGAACCGCTGGTATTTCCCAGCGTTCAATTTTGCCGACAGCGCCATCACCGTCGGTGCAATCATGCTGGCGTTGGATATGTTCAAAAGTAAGAAAACCGGAGAAACCGTTCATGACTGAACAGGTATTGGCTGAGCAACGCATCGGCCAGAACACGGAAGTCACCTTGCATTTCGCACTGCGCCTGGAGAACGGTGACACGGTCGACAGCACCTTCGACAAGGCCCCGGCGACCTTTAAGGTCGGCGATGGCAACCTGCTACCGGGTTTCGAAGCGGCACTGTTCGGTTTCAAGGCTGGCGACAAACGCAACCTGCAGATCCTGCCGGAAAACGCTTTTGGTCAGCCAAATCCGCAAAACGTACAGATCATCCCGCGTTCGCAGTTCCAGGATATGGAGTTGTCGGAAGGCCTGTTGGTGATTTTCAACGATGCGGCGAATACCGAGCTGCCGGGTGTGGTCAAAATCTTTGACGACGCCCAGGTGACCATCGACTTCAACCATCCGTTGGCCGGTAAAACCTTGACCTTTGATGTTGAAATCATCGACGTTAAAGCTATCTAACTGACGAACCGGCTTATGTGGGCTCTGGCTTGTCGAATCGTCGCACCGCTGCGATAGCATCGCCTCGGAGTAGCTGATACACCGAGTCGCCTGCATCGCAGGCAAGCCAGCTCCCACAAAGACACGAGGCACAGCATGCAAATCAAACTCGCCAATCCCCGTGGCTTCTGCGCCGGCGTGGACCGGGCGATCGAAATCGTCAACCGCGCCCTGGAAGTCTTCGGGCCGCCGATTTACGTGCGTCATGAAGTGGTCCACAACAAATTCGTGGTTGAGGACTTGCGGGCTCGCGGCGCTATTTTCGTCGAAGAGCTGGATCAAGTGCCGGATGATGTCATTGTCATCTTCAGTGCTCACGGTGTTTCCCAGGCTGTGCGTACCGAAGCGGCCGGCCGTGGCTTGAAAGTGTTCGACGCCACCTGTCCGCTGGTGACCAAGGTTCACATCGAAGTTGCACGCTACAGCCGTGACGGTCGTGAGTGCATCCTGATCGGCCACGCCGGTCATCCGGAAGTCGAAGGCACCATGGGTCAGTACGATGCCAGCAATGGCGGTGCGATCTATCTGGTGGAAGACGAAAAAGATGTGGCCGCACTTCAAGTGCACAATCCGGAGAAGCTGGCCTTTGTCACCCAGACCACCTTGTCCATGGACGATACCAGCCGTGTCATCGATGCCTTGCGCACGCGCTTCCCGGCGATTGGTGGGCCACGCAAGGACGATATTTGCTACGCCACGCAAAACCGCCAGGACGCCGTCAAGCAATTGGCCGACGAGTGCGATGTGGTGCTGGTGGTCGGTAGTCCCAACAGCTCCAACTCCAACCGTCTGCGGGAGCTGGCCGAGCGTATGGCTACCCCGGCCTACCTGATCGATGGTGCTGAAGACTTGCAACGCAGCTGGTTCGATGGCGTCGAGCGTATCGGCATCACTGCTGGCGCTTCGGCCCCGGAAGTGTTGGTGCGTGGTGTGATTCAGCAACTGCAAGCCTGGGGCGCCACCGGCGCGGATGAGTTGGCCGGTCGTGAAGAAAACATCACTTTCTCCATGCCCAAGGAGCTGCGGGTTCGCTCGCTGCTCTAAGGCCCAGCGTGCCGGTGTAACTCCGGCATAGCGCCTGTTCGGTCTTGTCATTGCGCAGGCTGATGCGGCCGGTGGGCGCCAGCACCACTTGGTGCACGCTCAGTGGCTGGTCTGTTGCGCAAACGTGCACAGTGCCGGCTCGAAAACCTCCTGCTGACAGCAATGGTTCGCCCAGTCCGCTAAAGCGTATCTGGGTCCTCACCGGCGTATTGCCCACAATCGGTACCTGCCCGGTGTCCTGTCGCTCCAGTAGCACTGGATTGCTATTGTCCAGATGGCCGCGGCCGCTCAGGTCGAGTATGACCCTCCATCCCAGGCTCCAGTCATCGTCCAACGCATGGATGATGACCGGGCGGTTGCGCGCGATGGCTTCGGTTCGGGCGTAGCGCAGTCCTCCGACCAAAGACTCGGCGGCGCTCTGACGGCGCTGTGACTCAAGCAGCCCCTTGAAACTGGGCATGGCCAATTGAGCCAGGAAACCGCTGAGGATCAGGCCGAACAGTAGTTCGATCAACGTAAAACCATACTGTTTCATATGTCGTCCCTCCGTGGACGTTCTTGTCGTGGTTGGCCTTATTCATCGGAATTCAGGCGGCCAGTTGGCAGACATAGTTATAGCGTCGGCTTCGAAGTGATGAATGGTGGCCTTCCTGTCCAAAGTATTTCGCTTTGTTCCGAGGTGCAGCGCAGCTCCAGGACAGGCGCTAGTCTTGGGCCGCAGAGGAGATTTCTCCCTGCCTTTTGACACCCTTCGACACGGATGACGATGGTATGCACGCCTGCCCAATGACGTCTTACGCCCAACCCTCCCCAGCATCGCAGGTCGGTATGACCTTGATCGAGGTCCTGGTTTCGGTGTTGATCCTCGCCGTTGGATTGCTGGGAGCGGCGCTGATCCAACTCAAGGCCTTGAAGTACACCGACAGCTCAAGGATGACCAGCCAGGCCAGCTTTATCGCCTATGACATGCTGGACCGGATTCGCGCCAATTCGGGAGTCGACTATTCATGGGGGCAGCTGGAAAGTGCTCCTGCCAATACCGTGATGGCCAGTGTTCGTGACCTCGACCTGCATGATTTTGAGGCCAATATCCTCGGGTTTGCTGGTGAAAGCGCCAAAGGTTCGGTCTCCATCAATCGGCGAGAGGTGACCGTCAGTATCAGTTGGGACGACTCCCGGGGGACGAATGCCAGCGGCGCCCGAGAAACGTTCACGCTGACCAGTCGTGTTGCAGTCGACCCGAAGGCGTTGCAATGACTCGCCGTGATCGTGGTTTCGGGATGGTCGAGATGCTGTTGGCGTTGACCCTTGGGCTGGTGCTGGTTATAGGGCTGGTCCAGATATCTATCAGCGCTCGCAGTACCTATGCCAGCCAGAATGCGTCTGCGCTTTTGCAGGACGATGCGCGGTTTATCCTGGGTAAGCTGATTCAGGAGATCCGTCTGGCGGGCATGTTTGGTTGTCTGTCCATTGCATCCATCGTCAACGCTCCGGCGGACTTTTCACGGCCTGTTGGCTGGAGCGTTGCTGGGAGCTCAAAGACCCTGACACTGGTCACTGCGGATGCTGGAAACACTGGCAGTAAAGCCGACTGGACGGTGCTCTCCGATTGCACCAGCGTTGCCCAAGCCTATGCTGGAACCATTTCGGAGCCTGCACCTGGGCATACCAGCTTCCCTGTTCGCAAGCTGACATACACCTTTGAAGGAGGGCAGTTAAGGCTGAGCACACCCGCAGCTCCGGCCAAGGCGGTCCTGGTGGATAACGTGCGGGCATTCGATCTCAGTTTCGGGATGGCCGCAAAGGCGGGGTCAAGCGTTGTGACCCGGTATGACACCAGCCCTACTGACGAAGCTTTGATACGCAGTGTGCGCATCCTCCTGACGCTCCAGGATCCCGGTGGGAGGGTGAGAGATCAGACGTACAGCGTCGTGGCGGCGTTGCGTAATCGTCTGGAGTAGCCCTATGCCGCGACGTCAATTTCGGTTTCATTCGTGGCAGGCCGGCGTGGTGCTGCCAATCAGTCTGGTGTTCCTGCTGTTGTTGGCGCTTATCGGGTTGTCTTCGATGCAGGGAGCAATCTCCCAGGAAAAGATCACCGGCAGTGTCAGGCTGCGCAACCAGTCATTTCAAAGTGCTGAAAGTGGACTGAGGCTGGGCGAGTCTGCGGTGCAGGCCCCGGGATTTGACTTGCGCCCCTGCAGGACTACTGCGTTATGCAGTGCTCCAAGTGAATCTGTTCAGGTAACCGGGCCAGGGACTGATCCTGTATCCACGATCACTTGGGTGGGCACGAAGAGTGGTGTCTATGGCATTCAAAACCTGGGGCGCGGAGTTGGATTGGCTCATCTGCCACCCGAAACTCCGGCGACGTTGTACCGGGTGACCGCAGTGGGCATCAGTGGCCACTCACGGACGGTGCTGGAGACGGTGTATGCGCGAGTGGTGCTGGATGACGGGCAGGGGGGCCGCTTCCGACGAGTCATGTGGCGACAACTTCTGTAGGCGAGTGGCGTGATGAGCAGATGCAGTAAGGGCTTTACCCTGATCGAATTATTGATCGCGGTGGCGATCGTCGCGACCTTGGCCGGCATTGTGTATCCCGGATACACCGGCCATATGAAAAGGGCGTATCGCACCGAAATAGCCGGGCTACTGACTGAGCAGGCCCAGTACCTTGAGCGTTATTATGCGAGGAACGGCACCTTTATTGATGCAAGCGGCGTCAGTGCGGGCAATGATCGCTATAGAATCGCGGTGGCACTGAACCCTCAGGATTTCATTCTGGTAGCTACGCCCATTATCGGGTCAGTGATGATGGGCGATCTGTGTGGTGACTTCAGCCTGACCAGCAGCGGTGTTGCGACCAATCCGACAGCCGCGCCCGGGATGTCACGCAAGGCCTGCTGGGGGCGATGATGAGGATCGTGAATGATTGGGCGCCAGATGCGTTCTTTTCTTTTTATCGGCTGGATCGAAAGATGGCTAATCAGCAACAGCAAGTAGTGATTGTCGGCGGCGGGGTTATCGGTCTGTTGACGGCGTTCAATCTGGCAACCCAAGGGCTGGCGGTAGCGCTGCTGGACCGTTCGGCGGTGGGGCAGGAGTCTTCCTGGGCTGGCGGTGGCATTGTTTCGCCGCTCTATCCGTGGCGTTACAGTCCTGCGGTTACCGCGCTGGCCCATTGGTCCCAGGATTTCTACCCGCAGTTGGGCGAGCGGTTATTCGATGCTACCGGGGTCGACCCCGAGGTTCATACCACCGGTTTGTTTTGGTTGGACCTGGATGATGAAGCCGAAGCGCTTGCCTGGGCTGCCCGCGAAGGCCGTCCATTGAGCAAGGTGGATGTTTCTGCGGCCCATGACACGGTTCCCGTACTGGGCCCGGGGTTCTCCCGGGCTATTTACATGGCTGATGTGGCCAACGTACGCAATCCGCGCCTGGTCAAGTCGCTCAAGGCCGCCTTGCTGGCTTTACCCAATGTGACGGTTCATGAGCAGTGCGCAGTAGAAGGTTTCATTCAGGAAGACGGAAAGGTTGTCGGTGTAAATACTGCACTTGGCCCAGTCCGTGGTGATCATGTGGTGCTCGCTGCTGGTGCCTGGAGCGGCGAGTTACTGGGTAGTCTGGGTTTGGTGCTGCCCGTGGAGCCGGTCAAGGGCCAGATGATTTTGTACAAATGTGCTTCGGACTTTTTGTCGAGCATGGTCTTAGCCAAAGGCCGCTATGCGATTCCCCGGCGAGACGGACACATTCTGATTGGCAGTACCTTGGAGCATGAGGGCTTCGACAAGACGCCTACCGAGTCGGCACTGGAAAGCCTGAAAGCCTCGGCGGTGGAGCTGATTCCGGCTCTGGCTGATGCCCAGGTGGTGGGGCACTGGGCAGGGTTGCGGCCCGGGTCGCCTGAAGGTATTCCGTATATCGGTAAAGTACCTGGCTTTGAAGGGTTATGGCTCAACTGTGGGCATTACCGCAATGGCCTGGTTCTAGCTCCGGCATCCTGTCAGTTGTTTGCCGATTTGTTGCTGGAGCGTGAGCCGATCATTGATCCGGCGCCTTATGCGCCGGCAGGACGGATCTAGCGGCAGCTACCGACGCTCGATAGGCGTCGGCCCCTGCTCGAGGTGCGCCTGTGTGCAATACCACTCCTGACGAGAGCTCAGGGCGCGATCCTGTGGCAAGTGCACGCCACAATGGGCACAGCGAACCATGGGGGTTGCACCTTGCTCGCTGGGCCGTTGTTGCATCGGCACAGGACGCTTGAATTTGCGCCAAAACCATACGGCGGCGGCAATCAGGGCAATCCAGAACAGTAAACGGACCATGGTGGGCAGCTTCTCGACAAGGAATTAGGCAGTTTAGCCAAGGACGTGACAGGCGCACAGCGGAATAAAGGTGAGCAATAAAAAAGGAGCCCTGAGGGGCTCCTTTTTTGTGCTGCATCAACCTATCAGTCAAAAACACCGAAGGTCATGTAGCTGAACCACGAGCGATCTTCGTTGTTGCCCAAGGCTTCGGGAGCCTGCTCTTCGATCACGTCACCGTTCTCGTCATGAGGCTTGAGGTCCGAAGGAATAGCGTCCTTGGCATCCTGGTACTGCTTGATCACGTCTTGATTGGCGCGGGTTTCGCCTGGTGGCAGCGGTGGACGGGACTCGATCAGACCCAGGGTGTACTTGCTCAGCCACGAGCGGTTATCCGCTTCGGCAACGGTTGGCACGAACTGACCGTCCACCAGGCTTGGGTGGTCCGGGTAGTTCAGCTTCAGGGTTTCCAGACTGGTGGCGGCGAGGGCATCGAGGTGCAGACGCTGGTAAGCCTCAGTCATCACGGCCAGGCCATCACCTACCGATGGGGTTTCCTGGAAGTTCTCCACCACATAGCGACCACGGTTGGCGGCTGCTACATAGGCCTGACGGGTCAGGTAGTAGTGGGCCACGTGGATTTCATAGGAGGCCAGCAGGTTGCGCAGGTAAATCATGCGCTGCTTGGCGTCCGGCGCGTAGCGGCTGTTGGGGTAGCGGCTGGTCAGCTGGGCGAACTCGTTGTAGGAGTCGCGGGCAGCGCCCGGGTCACGCTTGGTCATGTCCAGCGGCAGGAAGCGCGCCAGCAGGCCTACGTCCTGGTCAAACGAGGTCAGGCCCTTGAGGTAGTAGGCGTAATCCACGTTCGGGTGCTGCGGGTGCAGGCGGATAAAACGCTCGGCGGCGGACTTGGCAGCTTCCGGCTCGGCGTTCTTGTAGTTGGCGTAGATCAGTTCGAGCTGGGCCTGGTCGGCATAGCGGCCGAACGGGTACCGCGACTCCAGTGCCTTCAGCTTCGCTGTGGCGCTGGTGTAGCTGTGGTTGTCCAAGTCGGTCTGAGCTTGTTGGTACAGCTCGACTTCGCTCAGGTTTTCGTCGACGACTTCCTTTGTTGACGAGCAAGCAGCAGTCATGGCGAGGATGGCGATCAGCAGCAGGTGTTTCACTTGCATGGCGGCTTGCGTCCCTATGACGGCCGCTGTCTTGGGCGGGGCCGTCCTGTTATGATGAGCGCCCCGTTGAAAGCCTCGGGGCAAAAGACGCCGTATTTAACCACAAGCGCGCAGCCGAAACCAAAGGCTGTGCCACGCCTAGTCTGAGCATGTCCGATAAAATTGAACTTCGCGCAGAGGTGCCGTCCGAATTGGGCGGCCAACGCCTCGATCAAGTCGCCGCACAATTATTCGCTGAGCACTCGCGCTCGCGCCTTTCCGCCTGGATCAAAGACGGCCGCCTGACTGTGGATGGAGCGGTTATCCGCCCGCGAGACATAGTCCATGGCGGTGCGATTCTTGAGCTGACTGCCGAGCAGGAAGCCCAGGGAGAATGGATCGCCCAGGACATTGAACTGGACATCGTCTATGAAGACGACGACATCCTGGTGATCAACAAACCCGCAGGACTGGTGGTTCACCCGGCCGCTGGGCATGCTGATGGCACCTTGCTCAATGCCTTGCTGCACCATGTGCCGGACATCATCAATGTCCCGCGCTGCGGCATCGTGCACCGTCTGGACAAGGACACCACCGGCTTGATGGTGGTGGCCAAGACCATTCAGGCGCAGACGCAACTGGTCACACAGTTGCAGAGCCGCAGTGTCAGCCGCATCTATGAATGTATCGTGATCGGCGTGGTAGTGGCGGGTGGCAAGATCAATGCCCCCATCGGTCGCCACGGCCAGCAGCGCCAGCGCATGGCGGTTATGGAGGGCGGCAAGCAGGCCGTCAGCCACTACCGTGTGCTGGAGCGTTTCCGTTCCCACACTCACGTGCGGGTCAAGCTGGAAACCGGTCGTACTCACCAGATTCGGGTGCACATGGCACACATCAACTTCCCGTTGGTCGGAGATCCGGCCTATGGCGGCCGCTTCCGTATTCCGCCGGCGGCGAGTGTCACGATGGTTGAATCACTGAAAACCTTCCCACGCCAGGCGCTGCATGCGCGCTTCCTGGAGCTGGATCATCCGACGAGCGGTAAGCGGATGAGCTGGGAATCGCCACTTCCGGACGATTTTGTCTGGTTGTTGTCGCTGCTCAAGCAGGATCGTGAGGCATTTATCGGATGAGTGGCTGGCTGATTCCTGACTGGCCCGCGCCGGCCGGGGTGAAAGCCTGCGTCACCACGCGTGCGGGCGGCGTCAGTTTGGCGCCGTTCGACAGCCTCAACCTTGGCGATCATGTCGAGGACAGCCCAGAAGCTGTCAGCGAAAATCGTCGACGCTTGACCGATGCCTTCAATATCCAGCCGGCCTGGTTACGCCAGGTTCATGGTGTTGTCGTGGTTGAAGCCGACCCTGGCCAGATTGCCGAAGCCGATGGCAGTTGGACCGGTACCCCCGGCATCGCCTGCATTGCGATGACGGCTGACTGCTTGCCAGCCTTGTTTTGTAATCGTGACGGTACTCGCGTCGCGGCCGCTCATGCTGGTTGGCGTGGGTTGGCAGCCGGCGTGCTGGAAGCGACCATTAAAAGCCTGGGCGTTGCGCCCGCCGAAATACTGGTATGGCTAGGCCCAGCTATTGGCCCACACGCTTTTGAAGTCGGCCCGGAAGTACGGGAAGTCTTTATGCGGCAACTTCCGGAAACGGCGCGGGCGTTCGTCCCCAGTCTGAATCCGGGCAAGTTCATGGCCGACATCTACCAGTTGGCGCGCTTGCGTCTGGCTGCACACGGCATCACAGCCGTATACGGTGGCGGTTTTTGCACCGTGACCGATCCCCGCTTCTATTCCTACCGGCGCAGCCCGCGCACGGGTCGGTTTGCTTCCCTTATCTGGCTCGAACGCTAGACTCTCCTGACCTGCATCAATCGTTGACCGCTTGAATCTTCCAGAATCGACCACATCTATAGGCGTATCTGGCAGGTTTCTTCATTCAGGAAGTTATAGCTCCGGCCTGCTTAAAAGGAAGGTGACTAATGCGTATTGATCGTTTAACCAGCAAATTACAGTTGGCCTTATCGGATGCTCAATCCCTGGCGGTTGGCTTGGACCATCCAGCCATCGAGCCCGCGCACCTGATGCAAGCGCTCCTGGAACAGCAAGGTGGTTCCATCAAGCCGTTGCTGATGCAGGTGGGCTTTGACATCAACAGCCTGCGCAAGGAGTTGAGCAAAGAGCTCGACCAACTGCCGAAAATCCAGAACCCCACTGGCGACGTGAACATGTCCCAGGACTTGGCGCGCCTGCTTAATCAGGCCGATCGCCTGGCCCAGCAGAAGGGCGACCAGTTCATTTCCAGCGAACTGGTATTGCTTGCGGCGATGGACGACAACAGCAAGCTTGGCAAATTGTTGCTGGGCCAGGGCGTGAGCAAGAAGGCCCTGGAAAACGCCATCAACAACCTGCGTGGCGGCGAAGCGGTGAATGACCCCAATCATGAGGAGTCCCGCCAGGCCCTGGATAAATACACCGTCGACCTGACCAAGCGTGCCGAAGAAGGCAAGCTGGACCCGGTGATCGGCCGTGACGACGAAATTCGCCGCACCATCCAGGTGCTGCAACGTCGTACCAAGAACAACCCGGTACTGATCGGCGAACCTGGCGTGGGTAAAACTGCAATTGCCGAAGGCCTGGCCCAGCGCATCATCAATGGTGAAGTGCCGGATGGCCTCAAGGGCAAGCGTCTGCTGTCCCTCGACATGGGGTCGCTGATTGCCGGCGCCAAGTTCCGTGGTGAGTTCGAAGAGCGCCTCAAATCCCTGCTTAATGAACTGTCGAAGCAGGAAGGGCAGATCATTCTGTTTATCGACGAACTGCACACCATGGTCGGCGCCGGTAAAGGCGAAGGTTCCATGGATGCGGGTAACATGCTCAAGCCGGCATTGGCGCGGGGTGAGTTGCACTGCGTTGGCGCCACCACGCTCAACGAATATCGCCAGTACATCGAGAAAGACGCTGCCCTTGAGCGTCGTTTCCAGAAGGTGCTGGTGGAGGAGCCGAGCGAAGAAGACACCATCGCGATCCTGCGTGGCCTGAAAGAGCGCTACGAGGTTCACCATAAGGTGGCGATCACTGATGGCGCGATCATTGCGGCGGCCAAATTGAGCCATCGCTACATTACTGACCGTCAACTGCCGGACAAGGCTATCGACTTGATCGACGAAGCGGCCAGCCGCATTCGTATGGAAATCGACTCCAAGCCGGAAGTGCTGGATCGTCTGGAGCGGCGCCTGATTCAACTGAAAGTCGAATCCCAGGCCCTGAAGAAAGAAAAGGACGAGGCGGCAATCAAGCGCCTGGAGAAACTCCAGGAAGAAATTGTTCGCCTGGAGCGTGAGTATTCGGACCTCGAAGAGATCTGGACTTCGGAAAAAGCCGAAGTGCAGGGCTCGGCGCAGATCCAGCAAAAGATCGAGCAGTCCCGTCAAGAATTGGAAACTGCTCGCCGTAAGGGCGACCTGAACCGCATGGCCGAGTTGCAGTACGGGGTGATCCCGGACCTGGAGCGCAGTCTGCAAATGGTCGATCAGCACGGCAAAAGCGAGAACCAGTTGCTGCGCAGTAAAGTGACCGAGGAAGAAATTGCCGAAGTTGTGTCGAAGTGGACCGGTATTCCTGTGTCGAAAATGCTCGAAGGTGAGCGTGACAAGCTGCTGAAAATGGAAAGCCTGTTGCACCAGCGGGTCATCGGTCAGGAAGAAGCGGTGGTCGCAGTGTCCAACGCGGTACGGCGTTCCCGGGCCGGGTTGTCCGACCCGAACCGTCCGAGCGGCTCCTTCATGTTTCTCGGCCCGACGGGTGTCGGTAAAACCGAGCTGTGCAAGGCGTTGGCCGAGTTCCTCTTTGATACTGAAGAGGCCATGGTGCGAATCGATATGTCCGAGTTCATGGAGAAACACTCCGTGGCTCGCTTGATCGGGGCACCACCAGGCTACGTGGGCTACGAAGAGGGCGGTTATCTGACCGAAGCCGTGCGGCGCAAGCCTTACTCAGTGATCCTTTTGGATGAGGTCGAGAAGGCCCACCCGGATGTGTTCAACGTGTTGCTGCAAGTGTTGGAAGATGGTCGTTTGACAGACAGTCACGGGCGTACCGTGGATTTCCGCAACACGGTGATCGTGATGACCTCCAACCTGGGATCGTCGCAGATCCAAGAGCTGGTGGGGGATCGTGAAGCCCAGCGTGCGGCGGTGATGGATGCGTTGACCAGCCATTTCCGGCCGGAGTTCATCAACCGGGTGGATGAAGTGGTGATCTTCGAGCCTCTGGCGCGGGATCAGATCGCTGGCATCACCGAGATCCAGTTGGGTCGCCTGCGCAGCCGTCTGGCCGAGCGCGAGCTGTCGCTGGAGCTGAGTAGCGAAGCCTTGGACAAGCTGATTGCCGTGGGTTACGACCCGGTGTACGGCGCACGGCCGTTGAAGCGTGCGATCCAACGCTGGATCGAAAACCCGTTGGCGCAGCTGATTTTGTCCGGCAGCTTTATGCCGGGCACTAGCGTCACGGCGACCGTGGAGAACGACGAAATCGTCTTCCATTGAGTCCAGGTTGTACCGTTATAAGAGAAGGCCCCGCATTGCGGGGCCTTTTTTTTCGATAGGGCGTTGAACTGTAAGGCAAAGGCTTGTAAAGTGCGCCCCGCAGCAACGTCAGCCCACGGGTTTCTTCTCCCCAAGAAGAAATCAGAAAGAAGCGCAAATCATTGTCTTAAAAGCAATTTAAAGGGTTGACAGGGGTTTTTAAGATTGTAGAATAGCGCGCCTCAGAGACGTGAACGTAGCGATACGGACGGGTTGAAGAGAGGGTAACAAGCAGTAAAGTTGTACTTTGAAATATGTAGTTCCGTGATAGCTCAGTCGGTAGAGCAAATGACTGTTAATCATTGGGTCCCAGGTTCGAGTCCTGGTCACGGAGCCAATTTCAAGCCGGGGTATAGCGCAGTCCGGTAGCGCGCCTGCTTTGGGAGCAGGATGTCAGGAGTTCGAATCCCCTTACCCCGACCATATTTGGGTCGTTAGCTCAGTTGGTAGAGCAGTTGGCTTTTAACCAATTGGTCGTAGGTTCGAATCCCACACGACCCACCATTTTTGAAACCAGCTAGCGCTGGAATCGAATCTTAAGATCAGAGGCCAAAAGCACTGATCGTAGAAGGCGACTGAAAGGTCGCCTTTTTTTTACCGGGGTATAGCGCAGTCCGGTAGCGCGCCTGCTTTGGGAGCAGGATGTCAGGAGTTCGAATCCCCTTACCCCGACCATATTAAAAATCCTCGGATCGAAAGATACGGGGATTTTTTTTGCCTGCAAAAATATTGAGCCTTCCACAAAACAACTGTGGGAGCTGGCTTGCCTGCGATTGGATCAGCTCGGTATACCTGAAGTACCGAGGTGTCTGCATCGCGGGCAAGCCGGCTCCCACAGAAATCAGGCCCTATCCTGGACCCGTTGTCAGTGCAATTTGAGCCTAGGCTCAGTGCCGCGCCCAATCTTGCTCCCCAGCATCAACATCATTGTGCGGAAGAAGCCATACAGCGCCATCTGGTGCATGCGATACAGCGATACATAGAACATCCGCGCCAGCCAACCCTCCAGCATCACGCTGCCTGTCAGGTTGCCCATCAAGTTACCCACCGCCGAAAAACGCGACAGTGAAATCAGCGAGCCGTAGTCGGTGTACTTGTAGGCCGGCAGGGTCTTGCCCTCAATCCGCAGCTTCAATGATTTGGCCAGCAACGAAGCCTGTTGGTGAGCGGCTTGCGCCCGTGGCGGTACGTTGCGATCGGTACCTGCTTGTGGGCAGGCCGCGCAGTCACCAAAGGCGAAGATATTTTCATCGCGCGTGGTTTGCAGGGTTGGCAGCACCTGCAGTTGATTGATGCGGTTGGTTTCCAGGCCGTCGATATCCTTGAGGAAGCCCGGTGCACGAATGCCAGCGGCCCAGACCTTGAGGCTGGCAGGAATCACCTGGCCGCTGCTGGTGATCAGGTTGTCAGCAGTCACTTCACTGACGGCTGCGTTGGTCAGCACCGTGACTCCAAGTTTCTCCAGGGTTTTATGCACTGGGGCGCCAATGCGCTCCGGCAAAGCAGGCAATACCCGGGGGCCTGCTTCGATCAGAGTGATGTGCATATTTTCCGGCTTGATCCGGTCCAGGCCATACGCCGCCAGTTCGTGGGCTGCGTTATGCAGCTCGGCCGCCAGCTCAACGCCGGTTGCCCCAGCGCCGACGATGGCAACGCTGATCTGCTCCACCACATCGGTTTGCCCTGCATGGGCGCGCAGGTAGTGGTTGAGTAATTGCTGATGGAAGCGCTCGGCCTGTTTGCGGGTGTCGAGGAACAGGCAGTGTTCTGCCGCACCTTGGGTACCGAAGTCGTTGGTGGTGCTTCCGACAGCGATAACCAAGGTGTCATAGGCCAGTTCGCGGGCAGGGACCAGTTCCAGGCCCTGTTCGTCGAGGGTCGCGGCCAGCTGGATCTTCTTCTGTTCACGGTCGAGCCCGCTCATGCGCCCCAACTGGAACTCGAAGTGGTTCCATTTCGCCTGGGCAACATAATTGAGTTCGTCTTCCGAAGAGTTCAGCGAACCGGCGGCGACTTCGTGAAGCAGCGGTTTCCAGATGTGGGTCAGGTTGGCGTCCACCAGCGTGATGCTGGCGGTGTCGCGTTTGCCCAGAGTCTTACCCAGGCGGGTAGCCAACTCCAGGCCGCCGGCGCCGCCGCCGACGATAATAATACGATGGGTCATGGGGATATCTCGCAAGGCTAAAAGAAATCGGTGCAATTACCCGAGCGAGCGCAAGGCAGCTCATAGCGTCAGGTAACTCAAAAGTCGGCTCAGCAGGCCCATCCCGATCACGGCCACCAGTACCACGCCAAGGAGCAGCCATGGCCGGAAAGGCCTGCGCTCAACTTGGTTCTGGGACAGTTGCAGGTACTCTTCGACATGCTTTTGGTCGTCGGGGTTCAGGCGGCTGGTCATAAAGGCCTCGTCAGGTAGACGTTGCAAAAGGAGTGAACGTTACAGGTGTGTGATCTGCGGCATTGCCAGAAGCATAGTCGCTGAACCGCGCTGCCTTCGTTCACTGGCCATCAGCAGGCAAATATTGATTGCTCTTTGTATCACCCGGCCTGGGAGTTCGCCATGCCGGCGGTCGGGCCTATAGGCTGATACCGACGTCAAAGACAATGCTGCGCCCCAGGTTATTGCGCAGAAAATCCGGTGCGTCAGGGTGGGCGAACAGCACCCGGGCAAAGGTCGGCCCCACCAATGACAGCGAGCGCCACCCTTGGCGCAGGTATTCGGTGGGTGGCGGGAAGTGACTATTGAGGTCCAGCACTTCGCGTTTGAGGCTGGCGAAGGCAATGATATCCAGCTCTCCCAGGTCCATCCCGCGTTCCTTGTAGTTGTGGGCTTTCTTGCGCAGGGTTGGCGCCAGACGCAGAAGGAACTCATGGGCGGGAATGCGCTTGGGCTTGGCTTCACGCCGTACCAATTGGCTCAGGGAAAAGGCGCTGCGACGGCGCAGCAGTTCGTCGCGCCATTCATCATTCAGGCGTCGGCCCTCATCCAGCACGAAAAAAACCTCGAAGCTGGCGTCGCGAAACAGTACATCTGGAGGCTCTTGCCCGGCGGCGTGAAACTCTTCGGCGCGATAGGGCACGTTCAGGCCTTGCAGCAGGCGTTGGCAGACCCAACGCTCACGCTCCCATTTGCGGGCATTGGACAGGAACGCATTGGCTTGTTCGGCCGCTATGGTGAGCAGGCGCAGATAATCGGAGTCATCCATAAGGCAAGCTTAGCGTCCAAATGTGATCGTAAAAATAGAACATGCCGGGTTTATGAGGTTTTTTGCAAGCACGCAGGCCGCTCTACCCGAAGCGTTTCTGATGCTCATGGTGGACGTTCCGTCTTTCTCGCCATACCACGGCCCTATTCTTTGCGCTAGTCACAGTTGTGAGTTAAATAAGCGTTGCACTTGTCATGCTTTTGTCACGATTAGATGCTCCGTAAACCTCTGGTTCTAGCCTTATAAGGAGAGTGCTCTATGCATCGAAAATAAAGTCTAAAAAAAACTTGCGCAGGGAAAAAACGCTACTACGATGTGAGGACACTTTGAGTGGCAGTTATAAAAATTGCGGGCGGTGTTTTTCTAGGATCTGTATTGAGTAAAGCCTATCGATGGTCTTTCAATACGGTTTCGCTGAGGGGCGTTTTACTGAGTTATTTATAATAACCCGAGTTGACAGCAACAGGGATGGTCAACAAATCGAGGGTAATATCATGGAAGATTGGTCAGCACCGCTGACGGAATCCCAGTTGGGGTTGGTCGTCGTACAAAAATCTATACCGGTGCCTCATCTTTACAATATCTTGATTGAGTTGTCGCTTGCTTCGACGGTAACTACGTACGCAGTTAAGTATGCTCTTACTAGTTTGATTGAAGTTCAGCCTGCGCTCAGGCTGGCGTTCCGCGATTTACAAGCGTTACTTGTCAGCCCTCTATCCATTGCCGACCTCCCATTGCGCGAAATCGTTGCGCAAGACGCTTTTGAGTCGACGGTAGACGCAGAGCTGGAGGTGTTGGCCAAGACCTCGTTTCAACTGGACCAGGCGCCGTTATTGCGGGCTACCCATGTTGTGGCTGCCGACGGCCAGCGTTCGTCGTTATTGCTGGTGATTCACCACGCCGTATTTGACGGAGCGTCTATAGAGCCTTTGATCCGTGATTTCAGTTCGGCCCTTGCAGGCAATCTCGATACCCACACGTTGCGTCATGCAAGGGAGGCAGCGCTTCAGCGTGAACTCGCCGCCCAGTTCCGCGCCGCGAATGAAGCCCGTGTAGAAGATGCCGCTCGTACCCTTGGTGCACGCCTGCAGGAAGCACCGACAACTGTTCTTTTTCCTCGCCCAGGCCGCCCTCTCGTCACTTCATTCTCGGGGCAGCGTCGCCGAATTGAGCTCAGTCATGAGCTCAACGCAGGCATCGACCGAACGCTGAGTGAGTTGGGTGTCACGCCGTTTACCTTCTTTGCCGGTATTTTTGCTGCGACGCTCGGGCGTCATGCCGACGTCCCAGTGGTGACTTTTGGTGTGCCCCTCGCGGCTCGTCGGACGCTCGCTTCGTATGATCTGTGCGGATTCTTTGTCAATACCCTTCCGTTTATCGCCCAGGTTCCCTGGCAGGTCGGTTTCGACGAGTATTTGCGATCGACGATCAGCACCGAGGTCGATCAGCTCAAGCGTTCGGTGGCCGTTCCGTTCACCCGGGTGGTTCGCTACTGTTCACCCAACCGCGACAGCAATCGCAACCCGCTGTTCTCGAGCATGCTCGCCATGCAGGACTCGACAGCCGTCGCGCCCGACGGTCCGGTGCAATCGGTACGTGAGCATGGCACGGGCACTGCAAAGTTTGATCTATGGCTAGGTGTCACGCCGACGTCAGACGGCTGGCTACTGGAGTTGGAGCACGACACCACGTTGTTGCCCCAGCAAGTTGCCGACGGTATCCATGGTTCGATCCTGGACGCGCTGAATGCGGTGGTCCGTGATCCTGGCGTTGCCTTGGCCAACCTGTTTGCCGACTCCTCGCTGGATGACAGTGTTAGGAGCGACGGCTATTGGCATGAGCCTGCCGTCGGCGATCTCTATACCTGGTTGCAGACCAGCGCGGTGCGTCACGCAGATCGGGTAGCGGTTGAGGAGGACGGCTCGGTTCTGACCTATCGCGATCTGTATCAGCGTGTCGATGAGGCAGCCGCAGGGTTGTATGAGCGAAATGTACGGGGCGGCGACGTGGTCGGCCTGACGACCGTGACACTCATTGACACGATCATTGCCATGCTCGCGGTGCTGAAGCTTCGTGCTGTGTTCCTGCCATTGGACTTGAGCCTTCCCGCTGAGCGTCTTTCGTATATGACCGACAAGGCACATTGTCGGATTGCCGTGGGTGTGGGTGACCCGGGTATTACGGTATTCGAGCTTGGAGAGTTGCAGGGTGCGCTGAATCCACCCACGGGAGCGCGCAGGCCGGAAGACGGTGTTTACGTCATGTTTACTTCAGGCTCGACGGGTAAACCCAAGGGCGTGTTGATGCATAACGTGCCGTTGGTGAACCTGACCGCCTGGCAGCTGGATGCATTGAGCATTGATGAGCACAGCCGGTTTCTTCAGTACGCGCCGCTGGGCTTTGATGTGTCGTTCCAGGAGATTGTGCCGACACTGGTGGCGGGCGGTGCGGTGGTGTCCAGAGGGGGCATTGATCGAAGAGATTTTCCGGGTATCGCGCACCATGTACGCCAGGGCGACCTGACGCATGTCTATCTGCCGGTGGCGGCACTTCGGTCTTTTGTGCAGGCAGCTGCAGACTTCGACCTGACTGCGCTGAGGTATCTGTGCGTTTCCGGTGAGCAACTGATTGTCGATGAGAACACCCAGGCATTCTTTGAACGTCACCCGGACGTGCAGTTGGTCAATCTCTATGGGCCGACGGAAACCCATGCTGTCACCACTCACCGGCTGGCTGCGACCGATATTCCGTGGCCGGCCTATGTGCCCATCGGGCTGCCATTGACTGGGGTGACTGCTCAGGTGATTGATCGTACCGGGCACTTGGCGCCCAGAGGGGTGGTCGGTGAACTGCTGCTGGGCGGGCGTTGCCCGGCCAGCGGGTATATCAATGACTTGGAACGCACCGCTGAGCGTTTTATCGACGATCCGTATGTGCCAGGTGCTATCCGCTACCGCACGGGCGACCAGGTCTTGCGTGATGAGAAGGGGTGGTTGGTTTTCCTCGGTCGCAACGATCATCAGATCAAAATTCGTGGGTTTCGCGTGGAACCTGGTGAAATCGAAGGCGCTTTGCTCAAGCATCCTGCTGTCACTGAAGCGACGGTATTGGCGGTTGGGGAGGGGCAGAGCCGGCGTCTGATCGCGTATGTGGTGGCGGAGCCGGGTGATCTACTGGCCGCGGAGCTGTTTGCACATCTTATTGCCCGGGTGCCGGATTATATGGTGCCGTCCGCATTCGTGCGCCTTGATGCACTTCCGTTGACCGGTAACGGCAAAGTCGATCAGAAGTTACTGCCGGCGCCCGAGGACGATGCGTTTGTACGTCAGGTCTATGCTGCGCCGGAAGGTGAGATCGAGTGCCGCCTGGCAGCGATTTGGAGCGAATTGTTAGGACTGGAGCGTATCAGTCGTCACGACAACTTCTTTGAGCTGGGTGGGCATTCGCTGCTCGGCATGCAACTGGTCAGCCGCGTTACGGACCTGGGGGCAGAGTTACCGCTGGCGTCGCTCTTTACGTCGCCCACGCTTGTCGGGCTGGCTGAAGAAGTCCTGCAACACCAGGTACAAGGAGGCACTTCGTTATTACCGATTGAACCCCTTGTGCGTAACGGGCTGTTGCCGTTGTCATTCGCTCAGCAACGTTTGTGGCTGCTGGCGCAGTTCGACGGCGGGAGTGACGCCTACCACATCCCGATGGCCTGGTACTTCAAAGGTTCGCTCAACGTTGAGGCGTTGCGCCAATCGCTCAATACCCTGTTTGAGCGGCATGAGGTATTACGGTCGGTATTTGTCACGCGTGACGGCCAGCCCTGGGTCAATCTGCTGCCTCCAGCGCACGGTTTGCCGCTGATCGAACAGGATCTGCGCAATGTGTCTGATCCGCAAGCCGAGTTGGATAGCATGAGCGCGACAGAAGCACGCCTTTCGTTCAACCTGGCTCAAGGCCCACTGGTGCGCGCTCGCCTGATCCGTTTGAGCGACGAGGTATCCGTATTCTTGCTGACCCAACATCACATCGTCTCGGACGGTTGGTCGTTTGGGGTGTTGCTGCCCGAGCTTCGCACGCTCTATGCAGCGATTCTGGAGCGTCGGCCGCATGGCCTGGCGCCGCTGACGATTCAGTACGCCGATTACGCGGCGTGGCAGCGCCAATGGTTATCGAATGAACGTCTTCAAGTGCAAGGCGATTACTGGCGCACGGCCCTGACCGGCATGCCGACGATGCTCGATTTGCCAACCGATCGTCCACGTCCCGCCCAACAATCGTTTGTCGGGGCCCAGGTGCCGATCCACTTTGATCGGACCTTTACCCAAGCGCTCGGCACGCTGAGCAGCAAACACGGCGTTACGTTATTCATGACCGTGCTGGCTGCCTGGGCGGCAGTGCTATCAAGGCTCTCGGGGCAGGATGACTTGGTGATCGGAACGCCGACGGCCAACCGCAGGCACCAGGACGTCGAATCGCTCATTGGCTTTTTCGTCAATATGCTCACGTTGCGTGTTGATCTGTCCGGCGCGCCGGATACAGGTGAATTGCTTAAGCGTGTACGCGATAGGGTACTGGGTGCCCAAGGGCATCAAGATTTGCCTTTCGAGCAGGTGGTCGAGATCGCGCAGCCGCCACGCCGTTCGGATCACACGCCGCTGTTCCAGGTGATTTTCGTCTGGGAAAACACTGACGTGAGCCAATGGAGCCTGCCTGGCCTGGAGGTTTCACCTGCCAAGCAAGCTTATGACACCGTTAAGTTCGATCTCGAATTGAGCCTAGCGCTGGTGGACGGGGAGATCGTCGGAACGCTGGATTACTCAACCGCGCTGTTCGATCGCGAAACGATTGAACGCCACGCAGGTTATTTGCAGTCGATACTGCAGGCCATGGCGCTGGATACGCCACGTGCTGTCGCGACGGTGGATATTCTGGCGCCCGCCGAGCGCGAGCTGCTGCTCGATACATGGAATCAACATACGATCGAGTACCCCGAAAATGCGTGTGTTCATCGTCTGTTTGAGCAGCAGGTCGAACTGCGGCCACACGCAGTCGCGCTGATCTACGAAGGTCAGCAAACCTCCTATGCCGAACTGAACGCCCGAGCCAACCGACTTGCCCATCAACTCATCGCGCTGGGCGTCAAGCCTGACGCGCGGGTGGCGATCTGCATGAAGCGATCGCCTGCGTTGCTGGTTGGCCTGTTGGCCGTGCTCAAGGCAGGGGGAGCGTACGTCCCCCTGGATCCCGACTATCCGTCGGAGCGGTTGGTGGACATTTTGCAGGATTGCTCGCCCGTTGCCTTGCTGACCGATTCGGCCGGTCGGGATGTCCTGGGTGAAACGGCCCTGACCACGAATATTGTGCTCGATCCGAATGTGCTGCCCGACTTGCCCGAGACCAATGTGCGGGTGCCCGGTCTGACCTCCCGGCACCTGGCCTATGTTATTTACACCTCGGGCTCCACTGGTAAACCCAAAGGCGTCATGGTCGAACACCGTAACCTGATCAGCCAGGCGGCGGCATTGCAGCATCGTTATGACGTCACGGAGCAAGATCGGTTGCTGCTGTTTGCATCGATCTCGTTCGACATGTCCGTGGAAGATATTTTCGTTGCTCTTACCTGCGGGGCGTCACTGGTTCTGCGCACAGACCAGTGGCTGAACTCCGAGTACGACTTCGCGGCGCAGTGTGCTGTCAATAAGGTCACGTACCTCAACATACCCAGCGCTTTTTTCATTCGGCTGGCCATTGCTCAACCTGAAATTGATCTGCCGGCCACCCTGCGCCAGATCGTCTTTGGTGGTGAGGCCTCATACCCTCCAGCCTTGCAAGCCTGGTTTAGCCGTAAAGGGCATCGTCCGGCGTTGTTCAATGCCTATGGGCCAACTGAAACGACGGTCAATGCGACCCTGCTGAAGGTGTTTCCCGACAATGTCATGCACTCCATCGGTCGACCGATTGCCAACACCCGCACGTATGTCTTGACTGCGGACGGCCAGCCGGTGCCTTTGGGCACCGCGGGTGAGCTATACATTGGCGGGGCCTGCGTGGCACGGGGCTACCTGAATCGTCAGGAACTGACGGCCCAAGTCTTCGTCGATGATCCGTTCAGTGCGGTCCCTGGTGCGCGGATGTACAAGACTGGCGACCTGGCCCGTTATCTGCCGGATGCCAGCTTGGTATTCCTTGGGCGTAACGATCACCAAGTCAAGATCCGCGGTTTCCGTATTGAACTGGGGGAGATTGAAGCACGCCTGGCCGAGCACCCACAGGTGCTCGAAACCTCAGTGATTGCAGTAGGTGATGGCGCCGACAGGCGACTGGTGGCTTATGTGGTGGCCGAGCCCGCCGAATCACTGGCCGGCACCTTGCGGGCGCATCTTGCCACACGGTTGCCGGAGTATATGGTGCCTGCGGCCTTTGTCAGGCTGAACGCGCTGCCACTGACGCCTAACGGCAAGATCGACCGCAAGGCGCTACCCGTACCAGACGACGATGCTTTCGCCCGTCAGGTTTATGAAGCGCCGCAGGGAGAGGTCGAAGTGGCACTCGCGGGGGTATGGGCGCAGTTGCTCAAACTGGACAAGGTCAGCCGCCATGACAACTTTTTCGCATTGGGCGGTCATTCACTGCTCGCCGTGCAAATGATCAGCCAGTTGGCCGGCCTGGGCTATTCGCTGTCGCTCAACGAGTTGTTCCAGTACTCCGTACTGAGCCACCTGGCACCACAGATTGCCCGAGGCTCGATTCCCGGAGCCCAATCGGGCAGCGTGGTGGTACGTGCGGAAGGGGATGAACCGGCGATTTTCTTTGTTCCAAGTGGCTTGGGCGATTACTCGTACAGCTTTTCGCTGGCGCCTCATATCGCTGCCAATCACCCGATATATGCGCTGCCTTGGCCGCCCGCCGCGCAGGCTGAACTGCAAACGATCGAGTCGATGGCCACCACGATGGCTGCTTTCATGCAGGCCATCCAGCCCACCGGACCGTACCGGGTCATCGGTTATTCAGCCGGGGGTGTGCTGGCCTATGCCATCGCAGCGGTTCTGTCGGACTTGGGCCATGAGGTCGACTTTCTGGGCATTATCGATGGAGCGCCGCCAAGCCTGGAAGCGACTGGCCAACCTGTGCAGAACACGTTTTTCGAGGATATCGCCGCGCGCTCGACCCTTGCACAACGGGAAGCCGTTGAGTGTTTACAACAGCAAGTCGCAACAGTCGGTTTTACGCAACTGATTGAGGCCGCCCAAAAATTGGGTCTTTACCCCCGAGGGTTGGACCCAAGCCTTGAGCGAGTGCGTTGGGAGCAGGTCCGAGGTTTTGAACGCAACGTGGATAAATATCTTATTGGTGTGCCGCCGGTAAAAATTCATTTGTTCCGCGCCCAGGAGCTCTCTCCTTATGCGATCTCTACGATAGAACATGGCAGCGCCCATTCAACCTTAGGTTGGGGGCAAGTCGTCGATCACTCCTTGTTGGAATGTATTGCCGCTCCAGGTGACCATTATTCAATGCTGGAAGATGCATCTAATCGAAAAAAATTAGGTGGCTTAATTGATAAGTCTCTCGCGGGTGTGCAAGTAACGTAATACGAAGTTGGTTAACCCAACAGGTAACGTTTAGTTATTAAACTCTGATGGTGGGCGCAAGCCTGTCGGCGTTCGAGTGCGGAAGAAAAATAAATAAAACAATAATGCTTCAATTACCAAGTCGTTGTTTTTTTCTATTTGCATTGGGAACTCATTTATGTTGCTACGTGTTGGGGGGGGAATTGATGGGCTCGACCAATCGAAAACTTGATGCCGATGTAACAGCGGCTATCCGCAAGGCTGTCGGCAGGGACTTCACAAATGACTCGCGGCTTGTAGAGCTGGGTATCGACTCTTTGGCAGCCGTTCGCCTGATCCTGACCCTGATTCCGGAGAGCGACAGCGAAATTGATCTCAGTGATCTGGTCGACTTGCGGACCGTCGGCCAGTTTCGTCATTGGATCGAACAGCAGGTGGCGCTTTGAGCCGCCTCCCGGGTGGCGGAGGCAGGCCATGACTGAACTACGGATTGCTGTGGTGAGTGGGGGCACGCGAGGCATTGGCCTGACGCTCAGCAGGCGATTGATCAGCCTGGGTTATCGAGTCATCGCGCTTTATCAGGGCGATGCCGACGCTGCGCGGCAGGCCGAGATGCAATGGGGCGACGCCCTGGTCGCGATACAGGTCAATGTCTCCGATCCGGACGCGGTTCGTGCCGTGGCTGACCAGATCATCACCCGGTATGGGGTGCCACAGGTCTTGGTCAACAACGCGGGAGTCAACCGGGATAGGCCGTTTCTAGAGCTGACGGATGAGGACTGGAGCCATGTCATCGGGGTCAACCTGTCCGGACCTTTCTATCTGACGCGGGCATTTGCCCCGGCGATGCTCGAGGCCGGGCGCGGCTCGGTGGTGAACATTGGGGCAACTACGGGAATTCGCCCACGCCTGGATGGGGCTAATTACTGCGCAAGCAAGGCGGGTTTGTTGCATTTGACCAAATGCCTCGCCCTCGAGTTGGCCCCGGTGATCCGGGTCAACTGCCTCATACCGGGCATGACCGATACCGAAGAGTTACGTACTCGGTTCCACCTCGATGACCGCGACAAGCTGGCGGAGGTGCTGGCGCAGATTCCACAAAGGCGCCTCGGTTCTACCGAGGATATCGCAGCCGCCCTGGAGTTTCTGATTGGCGCGCAAAGCAGTTATCTCACGGGACAAAAGTTGATCGTCGATGGCGGCCAATTCATGTGGTAAGGAGAACCTGATGGTTGAGCAACTGCTAAGCAACGCAAGACATGCCTTTGAAACATCCCCCCCTGTAGGCGATCCGGCCTATGCCCGCTACTGCCAAGTGTTGTCCAGCTTGCTCACGCAAGAGTGGGCGTCGGTTCTGCAGGCCAATGCCCATGACCTCAAGGAGGCCGAGCGACGAGGCTTGCCATCGGTACTGGTAGAACGGCTGCGCATGGGCGAGAGCCAACTGCGCCACCTGGTTGCGCTGACCGAGAAAGTGGCGCGCGAACTGCCGGCTGCGACGGTGTCCACGCAATGGGTGAACGTCGATGACTGGGGAACCTTACGTCGTGTGCCCAAACCCTTGGGCGTGGTGTTCATGGTGTATGAGGCCCGCCCGACGGTGACGGTCGAGGGTGCACTGATTCCAGTGGTGGTAGGCAACGCTGTGTTGCTGCGCGGAGGGAAGGAGATGGCGGCGACCGACGCGGCGTTGGCGGACATCATCCACCGTGCCCTGCTTGAGGCGGGTTTGCCGGCATCCATGGTGACGATCGTCTCCGATCCGGATCGCTCGGTCCTGCGTGAATTGCTCAAGCGCCATGACGCCATCGATGTATTGATACCTCGAGGCAGCCCGTCGCTGATCGAGCATTGCCGTTCGGTGAGCTCGATCCCGGTCATCGCCAGTGGTGGCGGGGTCAATCATATCTACGTTCACCACAGTGCCGACCTGAAACTGGCCGCGGCGATTGCGCTGGACAGCAAACTTGCGGAGCCGACAGCGTGTAATACGGTGGAATTGATGTTGGTGGATGCGCAAGTCGCTGACGCCTTCGTTGAGCAACTGATTAAGGCGGGTACGGCGGCAGAGGGCCCGATCACACTTCGATTGGGGACCGGGTTGCAAGCGCACGGCAGGGCCAACGTCAGCGTGCAGGCCCTTGGTGAACACGATCTGGGGCGTGAGTTTCTCGACGCGACACTCGGTGTGCTGCCGGTGTCCGGACTCGACGAAGCAGTGGCCCATATTCGTCGGTACGGTTCAAAACACACCGAAGGCATCATCAGCAACGAGGTGGCGGTCATTGACCAATTTGTGGCCCTGATCGATGCGGCGGCGGTGGTCATCAACGGCTCCCTGCGCCTGCACGATGGTCCGACGCTGGAGCTCGGTTCGGAAATATCCATCAGCACCGGCCGTTTGCACGTGCGTGGTTCGGTGACCCTTACCGCATTGCTGACCTATAGCTGGGTAGTCGACGCCAAAGGCGCCTTGCGCGCAGACAGGAGTACATCATGTCCGTTCTGAAGCTGGATCGTGGCCGCGTCGCGCAGGCCGTCAAAAAAGTTGTCATTGCCGAGTCGCGCCTGGCGATCAGTCCCGACCAGGTCGCGGATGACGAGCCGCTCAATGGTGCATTGCTCAGGATCAACTCGCTGGGGTTCGTCGGCATGCTGATCCAACTGGAGGAGCAGTTGGACGTCACGCTGAGCGACGACCTGTTCGTAGGCCGGTCCTTCACCACGGTGGCTGATCTTGTGGACGTTATCCAAAACCATTCGGAGGTCAGCGCATGAGTATTCAGGTTCCTGCGCAGTGGCGTAGTGCGTTGCCCTATCTTGACGAACGCTTGCCCGAAGACCGCACGCCCCAGACGAGAGCGGGGGGCTCGGTACAGGTCAATCTACCGATGGAACTGGCGCGCCAGAGCATCCAGCAGAAAGAGTTCTGGGATATCCCCGCACCGGTACAGGAGGCCTACCGGTCCTTTCGCCCGACGCCTCTGTGGCGCGCCAGTCGGTTCGAACAGGCGATCGGTTCAAGGGTGCCGATCTGGGTCAAATATGAAGGTGAAAATATCTCCGGCAGCCACAAGCTTAATACGGCGCTGGCGCAGGCTTACTACTACCACAAAGCCGGCGTGCGCGAGCTGGTAACCGGTACGGGCGCAGGACAATGGGGAACCGCGCTGGCTGCGGCGTGTTCGCTATTCGGGATGCGGTGCACGATTTTTATGGTCGGCACCAGCCTGGAGCGCAAGCCCTATCGGGGAGTCCTGATGCGCTTGCTGGGAGCCGAGGTGCATGCCAGCCCCACCACGCTTACCGACGTTGCTCGGCAGTCGGGAGGCCAGGGTAATAGTCTTTCACTCGCCATCGGTGAAGCGGTCGAATATGCCGCGCGTACCAGCGGGGCGGCTTTCTGCATCGGCAGTGGTGAAAACTACAGCATTCTGCACCAGTCGGTGATCGGTCTCGAGGCAGCCGAACAGTTGGCCGAGCACGAAGCCGAGGTCGATGCGGTCATCGGCTGCGTGGGTGCGGGATCGAATTTTGGCGGCCTGGCGCTACCGTTCTACACCGAGGCCAAAGCGTCGGGGGGCACCATGCCACGGTTGGTCGCGGCCGAGTCCAGTAGCACGCCCAAACTGACCAAGGGCGTCTACGCCTATGACAAAACTGACGCCACGGGTACGTCTCCGCTTGAGGCGATGTACACCATTGGCAGTGACTATTCGATTCCTGACTCGCACTCTGCCGGTTTGCGTTACCACGGTGCGGCGAAACTTATTTCTGCACTTCGACACCAGGGGTATGTTGACGCCGTGGCGGTAGACCAGGTGACGGCATTGGAGTGCGGTCGAGTCTTCACCCAGACCCAGACGGTGCTGCCGGCACCGGAGTCCTGCCATGCACTGGCGGCTGCAGCTCGGTTGGCCACCAGCGGCGCCGGTGATCTGCGTGCCGAGCGTGGAATCCTGGTGTGTGTCAGCGGGCATGGTTATCTGGACCTGGGCGCCTACCAACAACTGCTCGACGGTACGCTGCGTGACCAGGCACCGAGTCCGGCAGCCTTGTTGGCGGCGGTTTCGGGATTGGCCCCGGTGGATAGCCCGGCGAGGCAGTCATGATCGGCGTCGGTGCTGAGCAACTCGATTGCATGCAGGTCAACCTGGCATTGCTCGCCGAGCGCCATCATGGCGTGCAGCGTTCGTTGGCGTTGGGTGCGGTGCTGCGATTCGAACCCCGGGAGGGTGACGGTGGGCTGCCGACGATCGAGCCCCTTCAGCAGGACTACTTGAACGCCGCCGAGCGTTGGTTGGGGCTACGTGTCGTCGAATGTCGAGACGTTGGCTCGGCGTCGGAACTGCTTGCGTTGTGTGACAAGCACGGTTGCCTGTATGTGGTCGCCGATGCCTTCCATCTGCACTGGGTGCCTTACTTCGGCCACAAGCACATGGAGCACAGTTTTCTCCTCGAGGTCCGGGATGAGGACGTCCTGATCTCGGACGGTTACCACAACGACACCCAGTGGGGACCAGCACGCCCCGGTACCTGGTCGTTATCGGCAGAGCAGTTGGCCGAGGCATTACCCGAGGGCGCCCGCGCTTTTGCGCTGGCTCCCCAGGTACTCCCGGATGACGCGTTGCCTGAACCACTGGTTCTGGTAGCGGACCCACAATGTGTCAGCGCCTACCTGCGGGCCTATCGTGAACACCCCGATCAGGTAGAAGCCCTGGAGCGACTGACGCTGGAAACCTGGCTGATGGCGCGATCCCGCCAGTTGCATGCGGCGTTGCACCATCAGGTGGGTGCAACGGATGGCGAGGCGATTGCTGAGCACCTCACTCAGTGGCGGCTGCTAGTCGAGCATACCTACCTGGCGTACCGCCGTAGTCTGCGTGGCAATAGCGCACCCTCGGTGGTCTTCGAACGCCTCGCTGAGTTGCTGGTCGGGGATGTCCGGGTATTTGCCGTGGCCACCTTGCGTGACCGGATTGCCGACGTTGTGGCACAGGTCCTGGATGTCGCCAGGGCCGACATTCTTGCCGGCACGCCTTTTCCCTCGTTTGCCACGTTCAGCTCGTTCCGAGTCGTGGAGATTGTCGAGTGTCTTGAGGATCGATTGGGGGTGCTGTTCGACCCCGACGATCTGGTACCGGAGAACCTGCACTGTATCGACGACTTATGCCGTATAGCGGCGCGCCAGCCAGAGGAGAGCTTGAATGAACCTGTTGCACAACTTGATTGATGCTGCGGCACAGCGCTGGCCGGACCGGTTGGCGGTGTCGACCAAGACCGCGTCCTTTACTCACCTTGAGTTGGCGACTGCCAGCCGACTGACCGCCGACTGGCTACTGCACCTGGGGTTGCGTCGTGGGCAACGGCTAGTCGTGGTCGGGCCTACCGATGTGTCGGTGCCTGTGCTCATCTACGCGACATCCCGAATGGGCGCGACGTTCTCATTGCTGCATGAGCAAACCCGCGGTGAAGCGCTGGCACACGTGCTTGATGATGCCGAGCCTGCACTGTTGATTGCGGCTGAGGAGGCGGCGTTGGAATTGGCTCGCCAGCGTGGCATCCCGGCCGTGAGTTTTCAGGCCCTGCGCCAGCAGATGCTCGTCGCCCCGGATCTGGCGTACTCGACCACGCCGACAGCGGGTATCTCGGTCGATCCGTTGTGCCTGATTTACACCTCCGGCACCACGGCGCGTCCCAAAGCGGTGGTCAGTACCCATGAACAGGCGCTTTTTGCGATCCACGCCATCCAGAAGGTACTGGCCTACCAGACCGAAGACGTCGTGTATTGCCCGCTCCCTCTTTCGTTCGACTACGGCATGTATCAGGTCTTTCTCGGTGCTCTCAGCGGGGCGCATGTTCGGCTTGGTCTGCCAGCAGAGGTTGGGCCTTCCATACTGACCAACCTGATCGAAGCGAAGGCGACCATTCTCGCCTCGGTGCCGGCGGTTGCCGAAAACCTGGCCCGACTGCTGCGCCGAAGTTCTGCGGTGATTCCCTCGTCGCTCAGGTTGCTGACCAATACGGGAGCGGCCATGCCGGCCGAGCCGCTGGTCACGTTGCGTGAGGCGATCCCGGGCTTGCGGGTTCAACTGATGTTCGGCCTGACCGAGTGCAAGCGGGCAGCGATCATGCCACCGGATGCCGATCTTGAACGGCCGGGTGCCTGCGGCCTCGCGTTGCCCGGAACGGAGCTGTTTGTCGTGGACAGCGCCGGCAATCGATTGCCGCCTGGTGAAGTGGGCGAGCTTGTGGTGCGTGGCCCGAATGTGATGGCGGGTTATTGGCGTTGCCCCGAACTCACTGCGCAGCGTTTTCATCGTCAGGACGGGCTCTTCCCGCAACTGCGTACCGGTGATCAAGGCTGGCAGGATAAGGACGGTTACGTCTACTTCGCCGGTCGTGACGATGACATTTACAAAGAGCGCGGATTTCGCGTCAGCACCATTGAGGTTGAGGCCGCGGTGAGACGCCTGGCCGGCGTTGAGGCCGCAGTGGTACTGCCGCCTCACGGCGGCCAGCCGGCGTTGTTGGTGGTGGTCGGTGACCTGAGCCCAGAAGACGTGAAGCTGATGCTGCGCGAGGAAATCGAGGAGTTCAAGATTCCACAGCGTTGTGTGGTGCTGGACGAATTGCCGTTGACCAACAACGGAAAAATCAACCGTAAAGCGCTTCGTGAGGAGGTCGCAAATGTCTAGTGCATTGGCGGACCCCGTCAGCGAAGCCGCAAGCGTGGCGGTCGACGCCGCAATGAGGCTCGGGGTCCAGACCCCAGCGTATTTGTATGACCTGGATGAAGTGAAGGCCAACTGCGAGCGATTGCGCTCGGCCTTGCCTCGGCTCAACGGTATCTATTACTCGCTTAAGGCCAACCCGCATCCGGCGATACTTGCGACAGTTCGTAGCCAGGGCGCGCTGCCGGAGGTGTGCTCTGTCGGTGAGTTGGACCAGGCACTTGCGGCCGGATGGCCGGCAAGCGAGGTGCTTTATACCGGCCCGGGTAAACGCGACGAGGATGTGGCTTACGCGTTGAAGATCGGGGTGCGTGAGTTTTCCGTCGACTCGGGGATGGCGCTGGATCAACTGAATCGATTGGCCGAACACGCAGATGTCGATGTCCGCAGTCTGTTGCGCATCAACGATGATCAGCCGGTTGCGGGCCAGGGTTTGACGATGACGGGCGTTCCCTCGCAATTCGGTGCGGACCTGGAGTGGGTGCTCGCCGAGCCGCAGCGATTTGCTAATCGCAAGCGCGTACGCGTCAGCGGATTGCATCTGTACATGGGGACCAACCTGACAAATGTGCACGACTTGCTCGGGCAGTTCGCACACTCACTCGCCACGACGGCGCGTCTGACAGAGGTACTCGCCGGTCAGGGCGTGCAGATCGAGACCCTTGATCTAGGAGGCGGTTTCGGTGCGCCTTTCGCTCAGAAAGGGCAAGCCATCAATCTGGAGGGATTGCACGAGGGCCTCGCGACGCTTTTCGATGAGCATTTCAGGACATGGCGCGAAGGCTCGCCGCACATTGTTTTTGAGTCTGGCCGTTATCTGGTGGGCACTGCGGGCACCTTGCTGACGCGGGTGCTCGATGTCAAAAAATCCCATGGCAAGGATGTTGTAGTCCTGGATTCGGGCATCAATCACCTGGGAGGCATGTCCGGGTTGCGCCGGCTTCCGCCGCTCAACCCCTATCTCGTCGGGCAGCAGCAAGAAGGGCCGACGACCCCGTTCATTGTCACCGGGCCGCTCTGCACACCGCTGGACAGTTGGTCCAGGAACGCCCAGTTGCCAGCCCTGAGCAGTGGCGACGTGCTGAGCGTGCCGAACGTCGGTGCTTACGGTCTGTACGCCAGTCTTATTGCCTTCCTTGGGCACCCGGCACCGACTGAGGTCGTCGTTGATGGCGGTCGCGTCACCCACCTTTCCCAACTGGAATTGATTCGCAAGGAATACTTATGAACGCTGATTTCGTAACACTGCTGACGCCGTTTCTTCCTCTGCTGCGCAATCAAGCTCTCACCCCGGATATGCGGTTACGGGAGCTGGGATTGGACTCGATGAAGTCCATTGATCTGCTCTTCGGTATCGAGGATGTGTTCGCGATCACCCTGGCGGATGAAGACCTCAACGATCATACCTTTGCGACCGCAGGGAATCTGTGGAACGCGATCTCGGTCGCGCTCAGCGCAAGAGTTGTCTCGTGACTACGTTGTTGCTGTCACGACCCGAATTGGCCGACTTGGTCAAGCAAGTGGCGAGGATCACCGCCGAGCATGCCGAGCGCACTGACCTCGATGCGGTATTCCCGACTCAAGCGCTGCAGGCACTGCGGGAGACCGGGCTTCTGGGGTTGCTGGTCCCTGAGGAGTTTGGTGGGTTGGGCGGAACCATTGCGGACGTGCTCCGGGTGACGACCCAACTGGGACGTGAAGACATGTCTGTTGCCATGATTTTCGCCATGCATTGCCAGCAGGTAGCTGCGATCACCCGTTATGCCGCCGGTGAGTTACGTAGCGAATTATTGCCGCAGATTGCCCAGGGGCGCTGCTATCTGGCATCGGTGACCACCGAAGTCGGTACTGGTGGGAACTTGCTCGGTGCGGTGTCCCGGCTCGGCATCGCCAACGATAATCTGATCCTTGACCGTTTTGCGCCCATCGTCACGGGCGGGCTCCACGCCGACGGTTACCTGATTACGATGCAAGACCCTCACGCCGAGTCGGCTCATCAAGTGTCGCTGGTCTACGCCCGTCGTGATCAGATCGAGGTCACACCGGCCGGCACCTGGCAGCCGCTGGGCATGCGCGCCAGCGACAGTGGGCCTTTGCATCTGCGGGGTGAGTTGCCTGCCCATCAAGTAATTGGCCAGCACGGCTGCTTCCGCGAGATTGTGTCCTCGATCTTCGGCCCGATAGCGCATTTGGGGTGGTCTGCCGCCTGGCTCGGTACCGCCAGCGGTGCTCTGTCCCGAGTGATCGGCGTGCTCCGCGACAGCCGGGCACGAGGCTCGGCGAAGTTGGATTCCGAGTTGCTGCTGACCCGCCTGGCTACTGCACGACAGCGGCTTGAGGTGGTGCACGCGCTGCTCTGGCGTTGCGCTGAGGTGGTGGACACCGAGCCGGACCTGAGTCGCCCGCGAATACAACTGCTGATCAATGGCCTCAAAGTCACCGCATCGGAGCAATGTCATGCGGTGATAGAAGACCTCATTTCCCTTATCGGCATGCAGCACGGTTATCTGCGTGGGTCACCGACCCATCTGGAACGGGCACTGCGGGATCTGCGTTCGGCGGCCTTGAACTATAACAACGACCGGCTGCGTCTGGCTGACGGCAAGCTGGCTCTGCTGGACCCCGAGGTGCGCTTTGACTGACTTGACTATGACCCCGCCCTGCACCGGAGCAGGGCGTAGGATCTGGGCCGAGTTGGGTGCCAGCGGGGAGATCGCGGGTGTCTATCGTGACGGCAGGCCGGAGCGTGGCGTAGACCCGGACAAGCTACGTATCTTACTGGGGTCGTTGGACGCTCGCGATGACGCGGGCATTGTGCTCAGTGCTTGTGTTCAGTTAGCCAGTTCGTTGCCGTTACTCGCCGAAATGGCACCTGATTCGCCAGCAACTGCTGCAACGTTGGCGGGTACTGCAATCACCGCCTGGGCGGCGACCGACGTTGGTGCGGGCTCCGATCTTACCGCGCTCGCCACCACGGCGACGGTGGTTGATGACCGGGTCGTGGTCAGCGGCGAGAAGCGCTGGATCACTAATGCCACCACGGCGCACTGGTTGTTAGTCCTGGCACGGCGCCGTGAAGGCCCTCACTTCACCAACTTCAGTTGGGTGTTGATTCCGGTCGATACGCCTGGCGTATCGGTCGAGCCGGTTGACAGCGCGCTCTTTCCCAATGCAGGGGTCGGCCATATTCGGCTTGAGGCGGTTTCGTTGCCCCTGAGCGCAGTGATTGGCGGAGCAGGGCGAGGCTTGCCGCTGTTCGCCCGGCACATTGCGGTCGAGCGACTGGCCAGCGGCTTATGGGCTTCAGCCATGTGCCATCGTGCGTTGTGTGCGACCAAAGCCTGGCTCACGGCACGTGGTGATATCTGGCAGCAGAACGGCGTGCGTGAGCGATTTGCACGGGCGCTGGTACAAGCCCGCCAGCTCGATGCACTGGCCAGCGCGGTCGCTCGACGTATTGCCGTCGAGCATGATCACGCGGCTGCGGCACTGCTCAAGGCGTCCGCCGGGATTACCGTCAATCAGGTACTTGAAACCTGTGCCCATCTGTACGGAGCCCAGGGTTTTGCCAACGATGGCATGCAACGGTTGCGGACCGAGGCCGCGATATTCGCCATCGCGGGAGGCTCAACGGAAATTGTCCTGGGCAGCGTTGCCGATCAGGCCGATAGCCTGCTCCAGGCGCTCTCACCGCTTGAATCGCGAGAGAAGTGCCGATGAGCGTGCAGATTGCTCCGGCGACCTGGGTGGACTTCGGTCGAGATGTTGAGCAAAGCACTCACCCGGCGGACTTGGGCCAGGCATCGGGGCTGCCCCAGTGGCGTCGCTCGGAAATGCTCACCGCCCGAGGTTTGCTGCGGGCACTTCTGGCTGAGGTCGCACCGGCGTGTGCCGATGCTGAACTGGTTCCCGGTGCGAATGGCAAGCCGGTCCTCGTGGGATGGCCGCAGGTGGGAGTCAGTTGGTCCCATGACAGCGATGCCGTTGCTGTCGCTGTCAGTATGGGGCGGCAGGTGGGGGTTGATATTCAGCTGCCTGTGGCACAACCGGACGAGCGCATGGTGCGTCGTTGTCTACGCGATCGGGCAGCAGAATTACTGTCACTGCCGGCGGCCGAACAGGCCCTGGAGTTCGCATGGGTGTGGTCTGTGCAGGAAGCCTGCGTCAAGTGCGACGGCAGTGGCATATCGGGGCGTCCCTGGGCCATCGACGTTCCCTTGAGGCCGCAGGGAGGGACGTGGCGAGCGATCTCCTGGACCACGCTGCGTCACCACACTGAGTTACCCATCAGTTGCGCATTAGGAGAGGCATTATGCTGAGCTGTTATACGACCAACCTCATCGGTCATTTGCGCAGGGACACGCCGGGTATTGAAGGCGAGTTTGCGCAGGCCATCAATTTGTCGGTGCGCACCGACCTTGAGGACGGTGCCCTGGCATTTACTCAACATCGTCGAGTGGGACCTTTGCTCGGCTATAGCACTTCGGATACCTGGGAGACGGCGCGAAAAGGCTTGCTGGAGGAGTTCGAGCGAAACAACGATGTGATCGTCGTGGCGAGCACCCGCAACTTGCCCTGGAGCCCGACGTATGGCGTCGAAGACGTGCCGCACTGGATTCGCTTGTCCGAGCGGCGCGGTAATCAATGGCGGGTGATTGACGAGTTCAGCGCCGTACTGCCTCAAGGTGAGCAGCACCCCTACGATGGCTGGGTCAACGACGAGGAGCTGGCGAAGATGCTCACGCCTTTACCCCAGCTGACCTGCGAGCTACGTAATCGTGATGTACATGCCCTCGGCGATACTTCCAATGTTCCTGCACCGGATTGCTATCGCTGGCTGGCGCGGGGTGTTGATGATCGCGCGGATCATGGCGGGCAATGGGTCGAGGGCGCGGCAGCCTTGCGTTATCTGGCTGAACGATTCGCGCAAGACCCCGATCTGTTGCGTCGCCATGCCCAGGACCTCTGGGCCGCCAGTCGCCATTATCAATACCGCTTCGCCCAGGACGCGAGCGTCAGTGCGGCGTGGGGCGAGCTGCCACGGACGTTGAGTTTTGCGCTTCAGTCCGCAGACCGGGGACGTCCGCGCCCGGCGCTGATCACCCATGCATTTGAGCACATCGTTTCTTCAACGCTGACTAAGGAGGGAGCCTCTCAATGAACAAGGCAAGGACGTTATACGATTGGTTCTCATCGGCAGTTGCCCGTCATGGCTCTGTGAATGCCTTGGAGGTTGACGACCATTACTTGACCTATGACGAACTTGCAGCACGTGTCGAGTCCATGGCCAGGATGCTCGTCCAGGCGGCGGGAGGACAGGTGCCACGCCGGGTCGGCCTGTTGGCGGCCCGAAGCCTGGCAACCTACGTGGGGTATCTCGCGATTCAGCGCCTGGGCAGTACTGCAGTGCCTCTGAATCCCGCCTTCCCGGATGCGCGCAACGTCACTATTGCCGAGGCTGCGCGGCTTGATCTGGTGTTGAGCGAATCCGAGGGCATCGAAGGCTTGTCAATGCCTCTGGTGCCTCTGGTCGGGGTACGCGACAGTGAGTTGCAGTTTGCGCCAAATGCGGTTGGCCCAGATGACCTGGCCTATATCTTGTTCACCTCGGGTTCGACGGGCACTCCCAAGGGTGTACCGATCAACCATATGAATGTGAGTGCCTATCTCGACTACGTGATCGCGCGTTATGAGCTGGGGCCTGGTGCTCGGTTGTCGCAGATGTTCGACACGACGTTCGACGTGTCGGTGTTTGATATGTTCGCCGCTTGGGGCAGTGGCGCCACGCTGGTGGTGCCGACGCGCAACGAGGTATTGGCGCCGGTGCGTTTTGTGACGGCTCGTCAAATCACCCACTGGTGTTCGGTGCCGTCGGTGATTTCCTTCGCGCGCAGGCTGCGTGCGTTGCGCCCTGGTGCGATGCCCAGCCTGCGCCTGAGCCTGTTCGTGGGGGAGCCGTTAACGTTGCAACAGGCGCAAGCCTGGCAATTAGCGGCACCCAATGCCGTGGTGGAAAATTTTTACGGTCCGACCGAGCTGACGATCACCTGCGCCGAATATCGTTTGCCTGCGCACCAGGACGATTGGCCCCGCACGGCGAACGGCACGGTCCCGATCGGCACGGTTTATCCGCATATGGAGCATGTCATCGTCAGCGCCTCGGGCGAACCGGCAACCGAGGGTGAGTTATGCATGCGCGGTCCTCAGCGTTTCCCGGGCTACCTGGACCCCAGGGACAATGTCCGGCGCTTTTTCGATCTAAGCACGGGTATTGCGGTTCCCTACGATGGTCAAACACCGCTGACGCCTCAGCATTGGTATCGCACGGGGGATCGGGTGACTGACGTCCAGGGGGGTCTGGTGCATCAGGGGCGTCTGGATGAACAGATCAAAGTCAAGGGCTACCGAGTGGAACTGGGGGAGATCGAGGCGGTGCTGCGCGAACACGACGGGATTATCGACGCGGTTGTGCTCGCCGTTCCCGGTGCTGACACCGAGATTGACCTGGAAGCTGTTTACACAGGGAAACCTATCGATACGGCAGCATTGTTGAACGTATTACGGCTGAAACTGCCGTCATATATGGTTCCGCGAAGGGTGACGTTTCTCACGCACTTCCCGTTGAACGTGAACGGCAAAATCGACCGTCGCGCCATCGCCTCGCTCTTGGCACAAGAGGTGGCTTAATGCCTATGGTCTTTCAGCTTTTTATCCGTCCTGTGTGTGCCCGTGCTGGCACTCCTGGCGACGTTCTACAGGATGATGGAGGAACGGAGAATGACTGATGCAGGGTGTGCCAAGACAGTGATGGCTCATGATCGAATGGTCTTGCTGGCGCCACAACAACTGTTACCGACCGAAGAGTTCATCGAAGAGCGTGTGCTGCAGGTGAGCCGCGACATCATTCGGGAGGGGTTCTGGCTGGAGCCTATTTTGGTTGAGCGCACGTCTCTGGTGATCATGGATGGTCATCATCGCAGGGAATTCGCGAAGCGCCACTCGCTGCTGTGGGTGCCTTGTCTTTTGCTCGATTATTCACAAGTCGAACTGGGATCGTGGCGGGCGGGTCTCGACATTTGCCCTGAAGATGTGATTGCCCGGGGCTTGCAGCGTCGGCCATATCCGGCAAAGACGACCCGCCATGTCGTGCATGCTGAAGTGAGTCGTCGCTGCAGGTATGCGCTATCGGAACTGGTGCTTGACCCCGCTGCTGTCGATCAACAGCATGTTTCAAGCTAGCAATCAAAATAACGCAGAATAAAAGACTCTACGTGACATAGAGCAGAGGGAGATTGCCTTGACCACGATCATCAAACCCACCAAAACCATTGAGGAGGTCAGTTCAAGAAACACCGGCGTCCTCGTGATATTTACCGCGTTGACCAACTTGGCCGATGGTGTGACCAAAGTGGCTCTGCCGTTGATGGCCACGATGCTCACGGCCTCACCGGCGTTGGTTGCGGGGGTATCGGTGACACTCACATTGCCCTGGTTGCTTGTCGCTTTGCATGTGGGGGTGTTGGTTGACCGCGCCGATCGACGTGTGCTGCTCTGGATCGCGGATATCACCCGACTTGTTGTGGTCGCCGCCCTGTTGGCGATGGTGCTGACTGAGGGCGTGACGTTGCCGTTGCTCTATATCGGCGGCCTGACACTTGGGATCGCAGAGGTGGTGGCACAGACCGCAGCGTCGGCGTTGATTCCTGATGCTGTCGCGCGCCCGGGCAGAGAGCGTGCCAACGCCTGGGTGGCGGGGGCCGAGACCGTCTGTAACGAGTTCTGTGGGCCTCTGATCGGCGGCATTCTTGTGGCAGGTAGTACTGCAGTTGCCCTGGGTGTGGTGTTTGGCGGTTACGTGGCAGGCATTCTGGTGCTGCTCTTGCTGGTGGGCAAGTTCCGCGTAGAACCCGTCTGGAGCGCCAAGCCGGTTTCAGTGCATGAGCAAATCGTCGAGGGACTCAAATGTCTGTGGAATGAAAAACTCCTGCGACTCATGGCCTTGTCGCTCAGCGTGTTGTGTGCCTGTTGGGGCGCCTGGCTGGCACTGATGCCGCTGTTCGCGACAACCGCTATGGGGCTTGATGCCAAGGGCTATGGGATCATGCTCAGTGCCCTCGGTGTCGGTGGCTTGATGGGGGCGGTGAGTACCACAACCCTCAATCGACTGTTTGGGCGCCGTAACGTGATGCTCGCCGATCTAATCGGTACCTTTGCCATGGTGGCGATTCCAGTCGTAACGACCAATCTTTGGGCAGTCAGTGCCGGTGCATTTTTTGGCGGGCTGGGCGGCACGTTATGGACGGTCAACTCTCGAACCATCAGCCAGCATCTGGTACCCGGCAGCATGCTCGGCCGCTATAGCGCGGCCTCACGGCTGTTCAGCTGGGGCGCGATGCCGATCGGTGCGGCACTTGTTGGCGTACTGGCCGAGTTCTTTGGCATACGTATCGCGTTCGCGGTCTTTGCCGTTTGCACGGCGCTGCTCATAATTCCGTTCATCATGGTGGTGACGCCCGCTAGGCTCAATGCCGTGATGCACCACTGATGAAAACCCGCCTGATTCATGCGGGGCGCAATCAGCAGGCCTCCGGACCGCACGGGGTTAGCGTTCCCGTGACGCGACTGAGCACAGTATTGTTCGATGATATTGAGCAGATGCGCGATGCGCAGGACCGCCGGGACGATGAGCGAGTCTTGAGTTACGGGGCGCGTGGTAATCCCACCGCGTTCGCCCTGGAGGACCTGGTCACGGAGCTTGAAGGGGGCTATCGCAGCAAATTGTTTGTGACGGGGATGGCCGCGATTGCCCAAGTCTTCCTGGCCTATTTGCGACCAGGCGAGCATGTACTGATCACTGAAGGGGTCTACTCGCCGGTTCGACGTCTGGCCCGCGAGTTCCTCCAGCCATTCGGTATTGAGGTCGATTATTATCCTGCCGATGGCCACGGCTTGGCATCGATGATCAAGCCCACTACACGGATGATCTATGCCGAAACGCCGAGCTCGCTGCTCTACGAAATTGTTGATCTGCCCGCCATTGCTCGTCTCTGCAAAACCCGCAGCATTTTGCTGGCGGTCGACAGCACCTGGGGGGGCGGCTATCTCTATCAGCCTTTGTCGCTGGGGGCCGATATTTCGATCATGGCGCTAAGCAAGTACCTCAGTGGGCACAGCGATACGATGATGGGCAGCGTGTGCACGACTGAGGCCGCCTTCATGCCGCTTTCGCGTATGAGCGACACGTTCGGGAGCACAGTCAGCCCCGACGATGCATGGTTGATATTAAGGGGCGCACGTACGCTGGCCTGCCGCCTTGAAACCCACGGGCGCCAGGCGTTGGAGGTTGCACAGTGGCTGGAGGACCGGGTGGAAGTGGCCCGTGTCTATTATCCCGCACTGGCCACGCACGTTGGGCATGAACTGTGGTTACGCGACTTCCAAGGTTGCAATGGATTGCTTACGTTTGAGTTTGCAACGGCCAGTCTTCACCAGGTGCATACTTTTGTAGAAGCTCTGCAGTTGTTCGGTCTGGGCGCCTCATGGGGTGGTTTCGAAAGCCTGGTCTGCCCGGTCAACCTGTCTGAGCGCAGTACCCGCTACCCGACAGGAGGCAATCTTCTGCGTTTGCACATTGGGTTGGAAGCTGTTCACTCATTGATCGCCGATCTTGACCGGGGTTTCCGGGCATTGTGCTGACGCAGATGCGCCGGCGTCGTGCGTATGTTTTCGCGCGCAGGCAGGCGGATGATCAATCTACTTCTCAAATGATGGAAGGTAACTGCTGGGTGATGACGGCTCACTGGAGTCATCAACCGGTCGGTGTAGACTGACCACGGGGCGTTTATCCCGGAATGAGGAGTGTGCAGTGAAGTATTGGGTGGCGCTGTTCTTGAGCCTTTTGCCCCTGTGGGTTCAGGCCGTCGAAGTAGGGGAGCGGCTCGCCCCCTGGACCTTGCTGGATCAGTTTGACCAAGCCTATACCCTGGATGATCAGGTGCAAGTCTTGTTGGTGGCCCGCAGCATGGACGCCGCCAAACAGGTGGACGTGGCGTTGCAAGGCCAGCCCAAAGGCTATCTGGAAGCACGCCATGCGGTGTTTATCGCCGATATCCAGCGCATGCCCCGGCTGATCGCCAGGCTGTTCGCCGTACCGGCCATGCAGGCCTACAACTACCGGGTCATGCTCGATCGTGATGCACGGATTTCCCCGCGTTATCCAGCACCTGTGGATAAAGTGCTGTGGCTGCAACTGGACAACGGCAAGCTGGTGGCTCGTCACGAATATGACTCCGCGACGCAACTTCGCCAAGCCCTGGAGCAGGTGCAGCCGTGATCAGCGCTGCGGTGCTGGCGCCGGAAACCCTCAGCATCGGCTGGCTGCTCTATGCGCCGGTGGTGATGTGGGCAATTCTGCGCTCGCCCTGGGTTGAGCTGTTTGCCGACCGACGGCGTCAGCATTTGCTGTTTGGCACGGTGTTCGCGTTGTTCATGTTGTGGTTGGTGCGCCGGGATTTCGATACCGGTGTGTCTTACCACTTTATCGGCATGACCGCGGTGACCCTCTTGCTCGACTGGCCCCTGGCAATTGTCGGCGGGTTGATCGCCCAGCTTGGTTTGGTGTTGCTCGGTCGCCAGGACTTGGCAGCGGTGGGCGTCAACGGCATGCTTTTGGTCTTGTTGCCGGTGCTGATCACTGAAGTCTGTGCGCTGCTGGTGGAGCGGACGAAACCGCGTAATCCCTTTGTGTACATCTTCTGCTCCGGTTTCTTTGCTGCGGGGCTCTCGGCGTTGCTGTGCCTGTTGGCGGGGCTGGGACTGCTGTGGTTTGACGGCCGCTTCGTGATGCCGGAGTGGTTGGAGGATTTCGTCGGCTACTTGTGGCTGATCATCTTTCCCGAAGCTTTTATCAATGGGATGGTCATCAGCGCTTTGGTGGTGTTTTGCCCGGAGTGGCTGGAGACGTTCAACCGCACCCGATACCTTTCAGCGCCCTGGAAGGACGACGACTCTCGCCCTTGATCCAGGTCAAATCCTGCACGGCCTGGCGGTCCCATGCTCTGGGAAATTTCCAGGAGCACGGATCATGAGTGTGTACGAATGGGCAAGGCAGGAAATGCGCAGAAGTCAGGACGCGGCACAGGAAATCGGTTTTGACCCGGGCCTGAGCCTGCGCGCCTTGCTCAGTGCGGTGGTGCAGCAGAGCAAGGGCGTGCGCAGTGCCGAAGACCTGGCCGACGAGTTGCAATTTCTTGCGCAGAACCTCGATGACCAGCAGGACTACGGTTTTATGCGTCCTTAATGGGCGCGTGGGGGCAGATCTTCCGAGAACAGTTCGTCTTCGGCATCCGGGCTGACCGGAATCTTGTGTTCTTCCGACGCCCAGGCACCCAGGTCGATCAGTTTGCAACGGTCCGAGCAGAATGGCCGGTTGGGATTGGTCGCATTCCATTCCACAGGCGCGCCGCAGGTTGGGCATTCAACGGTCAAGGGTTGGCTCATGATCGGCCTCCACGCAAAGTAAGGTAAAAGTGGTGCAGTCGCTCGACCTCGCCATGTAGCCAGGCAAGGTCTTGGTCGTTGATCAGTACATCGTCGGCTTGGCGCAAACGATCTTCTCGGGTGGCCTGGGCCTTGAGGATCGCCTGAACCTGCTCTTCGCTGATGCCGTCGCGTTGCAGGGTACGCTGAATCTGCAGCGACTGCGGCACGTCGATCACCAGGATGCGCTGGGTCATGGTGTATTGGCCAGACTCGATCAGCAAGGGTGACACGAGGATCGCGTAAGGCGATTGAGCGCGAGCCAGGTGGCTGCGAATTTCCTCGGCAATCAACGGGTGCAGCAGGGCCTCGAGCCAGCGACGTTCCTCGGGGACTTCGAAGATCAACTTGCGTAGTGCTGCACGGTCCAGTTGGCCGTCGGGCAACAACACGCCTGCGCCGAAATGCTCGGCAATACTCGCCAGTGCCGGGCGACCGGGCTCGACCACCCAGCGGGCGGCGTGGTCGGCGTCCACCAGATCGACGCCAAGGTCGATAAAGTGCTGGGCCGCTGCACTTTTGCCACTACCGATGCCGCCGGTGAGGCCAAGAATCCAGGGTGTTGAGGCACACGTCATCATTTGAAACCGACAGACTGCAAATAGAAGTCGGTTATTTGACCACCCCAGAGCAATGCAATCCAGCCGGCAATCGCCAGATAAGGTCCAAAAGGCATGGGTACCGACGTCTGGGCGTTACGCAAACGCAAAAGTATCAGCCCCGATATCGCACCCACCAGTGAGGACAGCAACAGCGTCATCGGCAGAATCTGCCAGCCACCCCAGGCGCCGAGCAGCGCCAGCAGTTTGAAATCACCGTATCCCATGCCGTCCTTGCCGGTGATCAGTTTGAACAGCCAGAACACCGACCATAGGCTCAGATAGCCCGCGACCGCGCCCCAGAGCGCATCCGCCGGTGCGACGAACAAACCAAACTGATTGAGGATCAGCCCCAGCCAGAGCAAGGGCAGAACCAGTACATCCGGCAACAATTGGTGATCAACATCAATCAGGCTCATCGCCAGCAGGCCCCAACTCAATAGCATGACCCAGCCGGCCTGCCAGCCGAAGCCGAAATGCCAGGCGACGTACGCCGAGACCAGTCCACACGCCAACTCCGTAAGCGGGTAGCGCGGGCTGATGGGGTCATGGCAATGGGAGCAGCGTCCCTTGAGCAGCAGATAACTGAACAGTGGGATATTTTCCCATGGTCGAATCGGCTGCGCGCAGTGAGGGCAGCAAGAGTGAGGCAGCAGCAGGTTGTAGGTCGGGCCTTTCGGTTCCGCAGGGAGTTCGAGGATGTCATGGGCCTGGGCGCGCCATTCCCGCGTCAGCATTTTTGGCAGGCGCCATACCAGGACATTGAGAAAACTGCCGACGATCAGGCCAAGCAGCAGCGCGCCCCACATGAACAGCCATGGCTGCTGGGCCAGCATGTCACTCAATGACAGGCTCAAAACGCTGTACCGAGCTGGAAGATCGGCAGGTACATGGCGACCACCAGTGCCCCGACAATACCCCCAAGTACCACCATGATCAGTGGCTCCATCAGGCTGGTGAGGTTGTCGACCTGATTGTCGACATCCGCTTCATAGTGGCTGGCGACTTTCTCCAGCATGCTGTCGAGAGTGCCCGACTCTTCGCCAATCGCGGTCATCTGAATGGCCATACCCGGAAAGAGGCCGCTGATGGCCATGGTTTGATTCAGCTGCATGCCTGTTGATACGTCCTGACGCATACGATTGATCGCCTGTTTGAACAGTCCATTTCCAGCGGCGCCGGCCACCGAATCCAGCGCCTGCACCAGCGGCACGCCAGCTGCGAACGTGGTCGAGAGCGTTCGGGCATAGCGGGCGACAGCCGACTTTTTCAGCAGTGTGCCTGCCAGTGGCATTTTCAACAAACCCGTATCGATCCGATGACGAAAGTCGGGCGAGAGCCGGTAAGCCTTGCGCAGTCCGAGAGCACTGGCGCCCAGGCCTATGGCCAACGCCCACCACGCGTGCTGCATGAACTCCGACAGGGCGATGACCATCAAGGTAAACCCCGGAAGTTCGGCATCGACTCCGGCAAATAGTCCCTGGAACTGCGGCACAACGTGAATCAGCAGGATCGCGCTGACAATGGCGGCAACCATCAGCACCGCCAGTGGATAGGTCATAGCCTTCTTGATTCTGGCCTTGAGCTGTTCGCTCTTTTCGAGATGAATGGCCACGCGCTCCAGCAGCGTTTCCAGTGCGCCGGCCTGTTCGCCTGCTGCGATCAAGTGGCAGTACAAATCATCGAAATAGTGTGGCTGTTTCTGCAGTGCTGCGGCCAGGCTGCTGCCTGCCGCGATCTCTTGTTTCAAGCCTTGTATCAGCGCCTGCATGTGCCGGTTATCAAAGCCCTCAGTGATGATGTCGAATGCCTGCAGTAAGGGGATTCCAGCCTTCAGCAGGGTTGCCAATTGGCGGGTAAACAAGGCGATATCGCCCGCTTTGACTGGCCGGCGCAAGCTCGACAAGGTGCGGGACTTTTTCCATACCCGACCGGGGTTGATCCCCTGCTGGCGCAACTGCACCTTGATCAGCGTCGGCGTGTGTCCACGTGTTTCTCCGGACACTTTGCGACCTTTGCGGTTGGTGCCTTCCCAAGCATAGATCACTGAAGCTTCGGTCATCCCATGGCCTCATTGCGGGCTGTAATACTCAAGAGCACATTGTTCATTTCGAAGCACCGTACACGAGCAGTTGAAGATTTAGAGCTTAGTCAGGGGAGGGCGTCGGACAGGGCGGATACGAACGAAAAAATGTCAGATTGTGCGACTTGTACGGGATTGCGCCAGTCGGGATGAGTACACTGGCGCGGTTGCTGAGGACAGGGCGCAGGACGCGCCTTGCTGTGGGGGCTGAGCCCCGTCTTATTCTGGAGAGTGAGCGTGATACGTCAGAAAGGCTTTACCTTGATCGAATTGTTGATCGTCGTGGCGATCATCGGCATCTTGGCCACAATCGGCCTGCCCATCTATACCAAGCACCAGGCCAAAGCCAAGTTTACGGCAGGGCTGGCGGAAATTTCCGCGTTGAAGGCCGGGTTTGAAGACACACTCAACCAAGGCACTGCGCCAACTGTAGCCTTGATCGGCGGGACCAGCCCGACCGCCAACTGCAAGATCGAGGCGACCGGCGATGTCGCCACAGGTGCGGGCACAATTACCTGTGAAATCCTCGATGCGCCTGCGCCGGTGCTGGGTAAGACCATCACCCTGACCCGCAGTGCTACCAAGGGCTGGAGCTGCACGACGGATGCCGAAGAGCAGTACGCCGCGAAAGGTTGTACTGCTGGCCGGGCGTGATCAGGCATCTTCCTGGAGTGAGCTCGCCCCAGGTTTGCTTAACTGAGCAGCATCAGGTCAAGCTTGATACCAACGATCCACAAGGAAGTTGAAGTCACTTATGGCGCTATCCGTGCAGCAGCGAGGAAACGTATTCCTAGTGGTGGCGGTCTGTCTGTTGGCGCTGGCGATTTGCGCGCCGTTCAGCGGGCATGACTGGCAGCGTGCGGTTCAGATTGCCGTGGGGTTGTGTGCGGTGATTTATGGCCTATTGGTTTCATCGACTGCGTGCACCACGCGGCTTGTCGACAGGCCAACGGCTATCGGGCTGGCAGTGATTATCCTGTTGGGCCTGGTCTCTTCGTCGCTGGCCCATCAACCGATATGGGCGTTGACCGAGCTGGCGTTGTTCATCACCTGCGGCGCCATTGCGTTTGCCTTTGCCGTGCTCAGACGCAATGGCGACGAGTCCGTGGATCGGACGTTGATTCTGTGCGTGATACTGCTGTGCCTGATCAAAAGTATTCAGTATCTGCACGCCGGCGTGCTCGCCTTTACCAGCGGTGAGTCGGTGTTGAACACTGACCTGCTGCTGTCGGGGTTCTCCAACAAGCGCTTCTACGGTCAATTTCAGACATTCACTTTGCCGCTGTTGGCGCTTCCACTCCTGCTCCCTACTAGCAAGCGTACAGTGCGTGGGTTGGTATTCGCCTTGCTGTGTATCTGGTGGCTGATTGCGATAGGTGGCGGGACCCGCGGTACATGGCTCGGTATGGGCGTCGCCGGTTTACTCGTGGTTTTCTTGGGGCCATCGGGTCGTCGCTGGCTGGGCTGGCAACTGGCGGCACTGCTCACCGGCTTGGTCTTGTATTGGCTGCTGTTCACGGTGTTGGCAGGGTATCTGGGGCTCGAATTGACCCAGGTTGCCAGCGACCGCTTGACCACCTCCCTTTCAGGCCGAGGTCCGATCTGGTGGCAAGCCTGGGATATGATTCGTGAGCGGCCTTGGCTGGGCTTTGGGCCAATGCATTTTGCCGACATCGCCAACGATATCGCCGCTCACCCGCACCAGGCGATTTTGCAATGGGCCAGCGAATGGGGTGTTCCATCGGCCTTGTGTGTGGTGGTAATGGCGACGCGGGCGGGTTGGGCGACCTTGGGTGTGTTGCGTGAGCGTGTCCTGTCGGTGGCGGCTGTCGACCTGCTGCGCCTGTGCCTGTTCGCCGCGCTGGTCGGGGCCATGACCCAAGCCATGGTGGATGGTGTAATCGTGATGCCCAACTCGCAATTATGGTTGGCACTGGTGGTGGGCTGGCTGATGGCTCTGCATGTGTGGCGAACGCCCACAAGCGCCTCGCGGCCGTTGCTGCGTAGGGCATGGATGGCGGCGAGCATCCTGGCGGTCGGTCTGTTGATATTCGTGGCTATTCGCGACGTACCTCACCTCGGCGAGCGTCAGCATCATTATGTCGGTACCAGCAACGTACTCCTGCAGCCACGGTTCTGGACTCAGGGGGTCATTGCCCTCGAAAAGCAGTGAGTTGCCGGACGCCCAAGGCAGTGCTAGCTTTAGTCCACCGCCCGTGTAGCTCAGCCGGTAGAGCAGCGCACTCGTAACGCGAAGGTCGCAGGTTCGATTCCTGTCTCGGGCACAAAGGCAACACAGTTTTCAGATGATCCCAGAATGGTTCTGAAGGCCAGACGAACCGGTATTCATGCCTGTTCTTTTGTATCTGCGCGACCTTGATGACCCAGATGCATCCCCATTCCTAGATCAAAGAGAACGACATGACCATACAAGAAATGACCCAGGAAGCACGGCACGAAGCGGCCCTCAAAAAGTATGTCTCGGAGTCGCCGGAACTCCTGGAAGAGATCAAAGATCTTAGCGCCGACGATCAAAAGGACCAGATCCAATGGGCATTTGAGGATGAGGCCGAGGCTCAGGGCCTCCAGCCGTGGGAGTTAACCCTCAAGTACACGTCCTCTCCTGAAGAGTTCGAGGCTGCACGCCTGGTCTTGCACAAAGAGGCCGCCGAGGTGCTTGGCGTCGACTGGAACGAGTACTGCGGGATGAATAACCTCGCGATTTGATCGAGCAACTGCGGGAGTGAGCTTGCTCGCTCCCGCAGGCGTCCATCAGATACTGAGGCGCATCGACAAATCGACTGCCTTCACATCCTTGGTCATCGCCCCGATGGAGATGTAGTCCACCCCGGTTTCTGCGATAGGCAGCAAGGTACTTTCGTTAATTCCACCGCTGGCTTCCAGCTTGGCTTTACCGCCATTCAGGCGCACGGCTTCGCGCATGTCATCCAGGCTCAACTCATCGAGCATGATGATATCGGCACCTGCCGCCAGTGCTTCGCGCAACTCCTCCAGACTTTCCACTTCGATTTCCACCGGCTTTCCCGGAGCGATCTTGTGGGCGGCGGTAATAGCCTGGGCAATGCCGCCGCAGGCAGCGATATGGTTTTCCTTGATCAGGAAGGCGTCATACAAACCGATGCGATGGTTATGGCAGCCGCCGCAGGTCACTGCGTACTTTTGTGCGAGTCGCAGGCCCGGCAGGGTCTTGCGGGTATCCAGCAGCTTGACTTGGGTGCTGGCGACAAAGTCCGCCAGGTACTGAGCACGGGTCGCAACGCCTGACAGCAACTGCAGAAAGTTCAGCGCACAGCGTTCGCCACTCAACAGTGAGCGAGCCGGGCCTTCGAGATGAAACAGCGCCTGGTTGGGGCTGACGCGCTCACCGTCGCTTACCTGCCAGTGCACAGCGACCCGAGGGTCCAGTTGACGGAACACCGCATCCACCCAAGCCGTACCACTGATAACGGCGGCATCGCGGGTAATGATGGTGGCTTTGGCCAGCCGTTCGGCAGGGATCAGTTGCGCAGTGATGTCGCCGCTGCCGATGTCTTCCAACAATGCGCGACGCACGTTGGCTTCGATTTCGGCGGTCAGGTCGGCGAGACGTAGATTCGGCATAACGGGCTCCACAAACAAAGTGCACCGATTATAGGGGCAGGGCGCGCTGCAACCCAAGGCGCGAAGCGCTGCCAATCCGGGATCGAGCGTCCTTTTACAAAGCCGCTACAGAGTTTGCTGGCGCAATTGCCCCTGTTTGCAAGATAATCTCGCGCCTTGCAATTGGCGTCATAGCTTTGACGTCTCGGTGATACCCCGATAATCGTTGTGCCCATGGATGTTTCACCCAGGGTGTACCGATCTTTCACAAAACCGAACATCGCCGTTTCAGGAGGGCCAGGATGCACAATGACGGGAAGGTGGTGCCGATCAATAAGGCACAAGCGATGCCGTCACCGCTCGCCCGCCTGCCAGTGGTTCTGCTCCAGGTCCGTGATAAGGCGGCCCAACAGCTCAATCAGGGGTTGCAGGAGCTGTTCGATAACGCCGATGACACCTTGTTCGAAATGGCCGACAAAGCCCGTAACAGCGTCGACCACAACATTTTCTTCGAAGCCATGCGTGACTTGCGCCTCAAGCGCAAGAACTTCGAGCGCAGCTTTATGGAACAGCTCTTTGATGCCTTCGCCAACATCGGGCAGGTGGGACGTGGTGAGCTGCAGTTGCTGCCCGTGGTTTCCTACGAGGCATTGCCCGGCGCGTCCGGTGACGAACTGGAAAAAGGCGTGGCCCTGGAAGCCATGCTCGGCAAGGTGCAGCATCGCGATGGTTTGGCCTTGGGGCAACTCTCCGCGCGCTTGAGCGAGCTGCTTGGCAAGCGCCTGGATGACCGGGAAAACCCCCTCGGCCCGGCGATGCTCTGTGAGTTCTTCCTGCAGGCCGGCCGCAGTCTGGGGATGGAGATCCGGGTCAAGCTGATCATCCTCAAACTGTTTGAGAAATACGTTCTCAGTGACGCCGACCAGTTGTATGGCGAAGCCAATCAACTGCTGATTGCCACCGGCGTCTTGCCCGGGCTCAAGGCTGTCCCGTCCCGGCGTCCTGGTGAGCGAGACGTTCAGGCCCACCCGACAGCAGACATTGTGCCCGCTGCCGATCCTCAAACCGATGAGGGTTCGTTGGTCGCCTTTGCCGCCTTGCAAAAACTGTTGTTCGCCGTGCGCGGCAGTGTCTGTCCGACCCTTGAAGCCAGCGCTCAGACTCAACCGATTTCTACCCGTGACTTGTTGCGCCTGCTCTCCCACTTGCAGCAATACGTTCCGGAGCCCGAGGTCGAGGACGATTTCGACCTGCGCAACCAACTTGAACAACTGCTGACCCGGGTCAGCGTCAAGAGTGGCAGGTCACGGGTGGTCGACGACGCCGACGAGGACGTGATCAACCTGATTGCCATGCTGTTCGAGTTCATCCTCGACGATCGCTCCTTGCCGGATTCCCTCAAGGTATTGATCGCTCGCTTGCAGATTCCCATGCTGAAAGTGGCAGTGCTGGACAAGAGCTTCTTCAGTCGCCGTAGCCATCCGGCGCGACGTCTGTTCAATGAAATCGCTTCGGCCGCCATGGGGTGGGGCACGTGTGACAATTACCAGCGCGATAGCCTGTACCTGCGTATTGAGCAGGTTGTGCAGCGACTACTGAACGATTTTGTCGACGATCCGGCGATTTTTTCCCAGTTGCTGGCGGAGTTCAGCGCTTTTACCAACGACGAGCGACGTCGCTGCGAGTTACTTGAGCAGCGCACCCGAGACGCGGAGGAAGGGCGCGCGCGGACCGAAATCGCCCGTCAGCGCGTGGCCGACGCCCTCAATGTCAGGCTACTGGGGAAAGTCTTGCCCGAAGTGGTGGTGCAGTTCCTGCAGCAAGCATGGAGCCAGGTGCTGTTGTTGGTCGGCCTCAAGCACGGCGAGCAATCAGCGCAATGGCAGGGCAGTTTGCAGACCATGGACGAGTTGATCTGGAGCGTCGGCATGAGCGAGGACACTGAAGCCGGGAGGCATTTGCTGGAACAGTTGCCGGCTTTGCTCAAGGCCTTGCGCGATGGGTTGAGCGCTGCCGCATTTGATCCGTTTATCACCCGTGAGTTTTTCACCCAGTTGCAAGCCCTGCATCTCCAGTCGTTCCAGGCGAATGCGGGCGGCCAGTCGTCGCTGTCGAAGGTCGGCGCCTTGATCGAGGTACGTGAGGCGTTCGTACTCAGTCCTGCTGCCCGCGCCGAGATTGTGAGCCTGCCAGATGATGACCCGGACGTACTCAAGGTCCGTCAACTGCGGATCGGCTGCTGGGTCGAGTTCCAGGAAGATGAAGAAAATACCCTGCGTTGTAAGCTGACGGCGATCATCCCGCTGGCCAATAGCTATATTTTTGTCAACCGCACGGGCCTCAAGGTATTGGAGAAAACCGGCAACGAGCTGGCGCTGGAGTTCAAGCGCGGCGGGGTTTGGGCCCTGGATGATGCGCTGTTGTTCGACCGGGCGCTGGCCTCTGTGATTGGCAGCCTGCGGCAACTCAATCACGCCAAGTGATCGCAACCAACGGGCTGAACGCGGCATACTGGAGTCCCTCAGCCTCGTTCAAGGAACCTGTATGCAGTTGGACCCCGCCAGTGGTTGGTGCCAGGGCATTCGTCATTGCCTATCGCCTAACTTCAATGAGCGCCCCGGCGGCGAGATTTCCCTGTTGGTGGTGCATAACATCAGTTTGCCGCCGGCACAGTTTGCCACCGGCAAGGTGCATGAATTCTTCCAGAATCGTCTGGACGTCACGGAACATCCCTACTTTGAGGGTATTGCTGACCTACGCGTGTCTGCGCATTTCCTGATTGAGCGTGATGGCGTTGTGACGCAATTTGTCTCGTGCCTGGACCGGGCCTGGCATGCAGGGGTGTCGAGTTTCGAAGGGCGTGAGGTTTGCAATGATTTTTCCCTGGGGATCGAACTGGAAGGCACGGATGACTTGCCTTTCACCGATGCCCAGTACCAATCCTTGATTGAGCTGACCCGTCAGTTATTGGCTGCCTACAAGGACATTACCCGCCAGCGCATTTGTGGCCACAGTGACATCGCCCCGGGACGCAAGACGGATCCTGGACCGGCTTTTGATTGGGTGCGCTTTCGCGACGCCTTGCAGGATGGAGGACAAGCACAATGAGTTTTCTGGTGTTGGTATTGGCGGTATGGGTCGAGAAGTTTTCGGCCTTGCGCCATCGAGTGCAGCGTGATGGCGCCTGGTTGCGCGAGCTGGCCAAACTCGAATCCAGCGAACGCATGGGCAAACAGCCCTGGTTGATTCTGGTGGTGTTGGTGCTGTTGCCGGTCGCGCTGTTGGGACTGTTGTTACTGGTGCTGGAACCCGTGGCCTATGGTTTGCTGGCGTTGCCGGTGCATTTGTTGGTGGTGATTTATGCCCTGGGGCGCGGCGATCTATTGGCCGGTCTCGGTCCGTTTCGTGATGCCTGGCGCCGCGGCGACCTGCAAGCCGCCGAGCACGTGGCCGAACGCGACCTGAGCATCGGTGCCGACAGTGGCGAACAACTGCTGGAGCGGGTCCAAGGCCACTTGTTGTGGCAGGCCTATCAAAGTTTCTTTGCGGTGATTTTCTGGTATTTCCTGCTGGGTCCCGTGGCTGCCCTGGCTTATCGCCTGCTGGCGCTGGCCAGTGAGCACGGCAAGAACCCGTTGGTGGTGGAGCGCGCAACGCAACTGCGTCATGCCTTCGACTGGTTGCCGGTGCGCTTGCTGGCGGCGAGTTTTGCCTTGGTGGGCAACTTTGTCGGGGTCAGCCGGGTGATGCTCCATGAGCTGCTCAACTGGGATATCAGCGCTGCACAACTGGTGGAAAAGGTCGGTCTGGTGGCCGGAGAAATCCCGCCGCCAGTGGTGGGCGCCGATGGCATCAACAGCCTGGATCGTATCTGGGAGCTGCTGCTGCGGGCCGCCGTGCTGTGGTATGCCGGGTTTGCCATCTGGACCGTCCTTCCTTGATGAAGTAACGGTGGGAGCCTGCTCCTACCGTTAACCTTAAGTTACAAAACTCCCTTTCGAATTGAGCTATACAGACAGAGCGCCAAGTACTGGCTATCTGCCTTACCTCCTGCGCTCAATAAAAATAAAAGAAAAGGGAGTCCATCTGTGAAGAGCTTGCTCTATCCCGCCATCGCGTTGATGAATCGCCTGAGTTTCGGCATGAAGTTCAGCTTGATCAGCGTGTTGTTTCTCCTGCCGATGCTGGTGACCAACTACTACCTGGTGCGCGATTCCTGGCGTGAATTCCAGGGTACGCAAATCGAACTGCAAAGCCTGGATCTGTTGGGTAGTAGCCTGGTTTTGCGACGTGATCTGGAAACCCTGAACAACCAGGTACAGATAAACGCGACCTTGGGCCAGTCGGGTAAGGCCGGTGATCTTGAAGGCAAGATCAGCGCTCTGGAGCTACGTGTGTTGGAGCGTCTGCAAGGCTTCCAGGCCATGGTCGCCGACCCGGAACAGGTCAAGGTGTTTGACGGTAAGCGCGACGAAATGATCGCGGCCTTCAAAGCGCAGCAAAGCGAATCCTCTGTGCTTAGCAAAAGCGCGCTGATCGGTAAGCTGCTCAATAAGGCGCAAATGCTCAGCCAGATCATCGCCAGCCAGTCGGGCTTGAGCCGTGACCCGCAAAGTGACCTGCGCCAGTTGATCGAATTGATCACCAGCATCATCCCGCAAGTCACCCAGGCCTTGGGTGAAGGCCGGGCGATGGGCGCTTATTCCCTTGGTCAGGGTTTTCTCAATTCCGCTTCCAGCACTCGGTTTGATGAATTGCTGCAGCAGTTGGAAAAGCTCCAGGCTGAATATGGCCTGAAATTGCAGGACGCCTTGGGTTCCAGCAAAGCCGCCCATGCCGCGTTGGATACCCTGGCCGATGCCAGCAAAGCCAGCCTCAAGCAGGGCAGTGAGTTGTTCGAAGAGCACGTGGTGATGGCTGAAGCGCTGGACGCGCCATGGCAGGGGTTTTACGACGAGGTCAGTGGCCTGATGGCCAAGACCTATCAACTGGATGAGGCGACGCTGACCTTTCTTGAGCAGCAGTTGCAGCAGCGCCTGTCGCAGAATCGCACGCACATGGTGGTGCTGGTCACGGCCCTGACCGCCGTGTTTTTGCTGATCTTCTACTTGTATGGTGGTTTCTACGCCTCCACTCGGACCACTCTGCAGCGTCTGGGCGCAATGATGGACAAGGTCGCAGCCGGTGACATGACCGTCAGCATCAAGGCCCACAGCCGCGACGAGTTAGGGGACTTGGGCCAGGTATTCAATGGCACGGTGGCGAAAATTCATGACCTGATCGAGCGAGTAGGGCGCACCGTCAGCGAGGTAGAGCGCCAGGCCGGACAGGTGGAGACAGTCTCAGCCCGTAGCAACCAGGCGGTGTCGGACCAGCGCGGCCAGATCGAACAGGTGGCCACTGCCATGAACCAGATGTCAGCCACGGCCCAGGAAGTGGCCCGCAGCGCGGCCGCCGCCGTCAGCAGCGCCCACAGCGTCAATGATGAAACCGTCAGCGGCCGTGGCTTGGTGCAATCCCAGCAGGGCAGCATTGCGTTGCTGGCGTCGGAAATTGATCAGTCGGTACGGGTGATTAACCAATTGGCCCTCGACAGCCAGTCCATCAGCCGCGTCTTGGAAGTGATCAAGAGCATCGCTGAACAAACCAACCTACTGGCGCTCAACGCAGCCATCGAGGCGGCGCGGGCGGGCGAGCAGGGACGCGGATTTGCCGTAGTCGCCGACGAAGTGCGGACCCTGGCTCGACGCACGCAGCATTCCACCGAAGAAATCGAGCAGATGATCGCCAAGCTGCACAGCGGTGTTGGCGCGGCGGTGAAAGCTATGGGCAGCAGTCATCAAATGGCCAATGGCACGGTCGGGCAGTCGGAAAAGGTCCAGCAGGCCTTGGAAAACATCCTCGGCGCCGTGGGCATGATCGTCGATCAGAACCAGCAGATTGCGGCAGCCGTGGAGCAGCAGACCGCCGTGGCCCATGACATTGACCAGAACATCGTTGCGATCAATCGTGCAGGAGAGCATGCCGCGCAGGGTGCGCATCAGACTGAAGAGGCCAGTCGGCAATTGTCACAGCAGGTTGTTGAGTTGAAGCAACTGATCGGCGCGTTTCGGGTGTAGGGAAAAGCTGTAGGGTTGATTCTCAAGGTGTGTGGCGTATGTCCTGTTTCGTCCGTTGACCTTTTTTCTCCGGCAGAATGGGTGAGAATTTATTTCACCACATCCACTGCGTCTCGGAGGCTCAACCATGACGGCGGCAATCGTCGGTGTCAGAGGGCATTGCGCCCACTGCGACATTATTTTTGAACTCAAGCCCTGGCAGCTTAACGCCATTGCCATCAATGAGCCCTTTGATTGCCAGTATTGCCACAAAGTCTTGCAGCTGTGTTGTCCCAAACAGCTCAAGCAGCTCAAGTCCCTGGATAACCTGGCGCTGTTGCGGCCGAGCATGATTGTGTTGACCAGCGTGGCCCTGCTGGTGGCGTTGGTGGCGGAATGGACAGGCCTGATCAGTGTGATCGGGCAGCTCAATGTGTCTTTGGTGGCGGTGCTGATTTACTTTCTGACGTTGCGTTATGCCCGTCACCGTCAGCACATGACATTGACTCTGCAGGCGATCAATCCGGTCAGGGACTTACCAGTTGAACAGCTCGCACCCGTTGCGCGTGCTCGCCTCGGCCAGGGCTGATGGGCTGATGCCCATGCGCTCGGCCAGGGCGATGCAGATGTCCGGCAGGTGTTCAGGGCTGTTGCGCTGGCCGGGGTACATGACGGGCGCCATGTCCGGTGAATCGGTTTCCAGCACCACCGAGTCCAGTGGCAACTGGGCGATCACCTTGTGCATGCGCAAGGCTTGAGGCCAGGTTGCTGCCCCTCCCAAACCCAGCTTGAAACCGAGCTTGATGTATTCGTGGGCTTCCTCCTGGCTGCCGGCGAAGGCATGGATAATGCCGCCGCGTGGCAGGCGAATGCGCTTGAGGGTCGCGATGACGGCGGCATGGCTGCGCCGAACGTGCAGCAGCGCCGGTAACTGGAAGTCCACCGCCAGTTTCAGTTGAGCTTCAAACAAGGCTTGCTGACGTTCACGGTCCAGATGTTCGAGGAAGTAATCCAGGCCGATTTCACCCACCGCACACAGCTGTCGATACCCTTTTAAGCGGGTCAACCAGTCCCCCAGTTCAGTGAGGTCGGCCGGTCGATGGTCATCGAGATACACCGGATGCAGCCCAAGGGCCGCATATAAATCCGCGTCTTGCTGCACCAGGTCCCACACGCGCTGCCAGTTTTGCTGACAGACCCCCAGCACTACCATTCGCCGTACGCCCAACTGGCGACTGTGGTTCAGGACTTCATTGCGATCGGCATCGAAGTCCGGAAAATCCAGGTGAGTGTGGCTGTCGATCAGCTCCACGCTCAGGCCTCGTGAATCCGTTGCTTGAACGTGCGGCCGATGGCATGGACGCCCGGCTGGTACTGTTCTTCTTCAATGGCCGCCAAGGCCAGGCGCAGCGCCGTATCGGCGATCAACGAGTGCTGCTGGGCCATGGCGTTGACCGGCAACGGCAGGAAGTCCAGCAACTGGGTATCGCCGAAGGTGCCCAGGCGCAACGGCCGGGACCTGAGTGGGAAGTCATGCAGCGCGTCGAAGACACCTTGCAGCAGCACGTAGGAGGTGGTCACCAGCGCGTCAGGCAAATGCCCAAGGCGTTGCAGTAATTCTTCCATCAACTGTCGGCCACAGTCGCGACTGAAGGCCTCGCCGTGTTCGATCAGCACCTCACCGGTGAAGCCGTTCAAGGCTTCCTTGAAGCCTGCAGCGCGCTCCTGGCTGATGCTCAGTTCTGGCCGGGCGCCGATCAGTACAATCTGCCGGGGCACGGGTTGCAGCAAGCTGCTGGTCAATTGCTGGCACGCCTGGTGGTCGTCGCTGACCACCGAGCAGAACTGGGTAGGCTCCATCACCCGGTCGATGGCAATCACCGGCAGGCCCTTGGCTTGCAGCTCGCGGTAGCTGTCGTCGCTGGCCGGCAGGCAACTGGCGACGAACAACGCATCGCAGCGCCGGGCACGGAACAGTTTCAGCAATTGACGTTCGCTGTCGGCGTCGTCGTCGGAGCTGGCGATCAGCAATTGATAGCCACGCGCCCGCGCGCCTTGTTCCAAAAGCTTGGCGATCCGTGCGTAACTGGGGTTTTCCAGGTCCGGCAGAATAAAACCCAGGGTACGGGTGTGCCGGCTGCGCAGCCCGGCGGCCTGAGGGTTGGGCGTAAAGCCGTGTTCTTCAACCACTGCACGCACCCGCTCGACGGTTGCGCTGCTGATGCGTTGCTGTTCGGCCTTGCCATTGATGACGTAGCTGGCGGTGGTGACTGACACACCGGCTATGCGCGCGATATCACTGAGTTTCAAACCGGGATTTCCTTGTTTTTTAGAGCTTGCCCCGACATTTTGTCCAATCGTAACCGATTCCAGCAGACGACCATTGTCTCAGCTCAAGCGCCGAGTGGCGCTTCAAGCATGCTTAATTAACGCGTAACCTGCCATAAATTCTAGATTAAACGTTTCAGCAGGCGTATTTTTACGATTATCGCGACCGGGTTGGTTCTGCCAACTGACCACCCAGTCAATTTTTTCGAACGCATTTGCACTGATTTATTCAAAATAATACCTAGTGCGCCCGGCGCACTAACTAGGAGAACGGCATGCTTGAGCTCACCATAGAGCAGATATCCATGGGCCAGACGGCTGTGGATAAGTCTGCTGCCTTGCACTTGCTCGCAGATAAATTGGTGGCTGATGGCCTGGTCGCCGAAGGCTACCTCAGTGGCTTGCAAGCCCGTGAAGCCCAAGGCTCGACCTTTCTTGGTCAAGGCATCGCCATCCCTCATGGCACTCCCGAAACCCGTGACCAAGTGTTCGCCACCGGCGTGCGCCTGCTGCAATTCCCTGAAGGCGTGGATTGGGGTGATGGCCAGATCGTCTACCTGGCGATCGGCATTGCCGCTAAATCCGACGAACACCTGCGCCTGCTGCAACTGCTGACCCGTGCCCTCGGTGAAACCGACCTGGGCCAGGCGTTGTGTCGCGCCAGTTCCGCCGAAGCCCTGCTGAAGTTGTTGCAAGGCGCGCCGCAGGAACTGGCGCTGGATGCGCAGATGATTGGCCTCGGGGTGTCCGCTGATGATTTTGAAGAGCTGGTGTGGCGCGGCGCCCGCCTGTTGCGCCAGGCCGATTGCGTGAGCAATGGCTTTGCCGCCGTGCTGCAACAGGTTGATGCGCTGCCGCTGGGCGATGGCCTGTGGTGGTTGCACAGCGAGCAAACGGTCAAGCGTCCTGGCTTGGCTTTCGTCACCCCGGACAAGCCCATGCGTTACTTGGGCCAGCCCCTGAGTGGCCTGTTCTGCCTGGCCAGTCTCGGCGAAGCTCATCAAGCCTTGCTAGAACGCCTGTGCGCCTTGCTGATAGAGGGCAGGGGCCAGGAACTGGGCCGCGCCACCAGCAGCCGTGCAGTATTGGAAGTGCTCGGTGGTGAACTGCCCGCCGATTGGCCCAGCGCACGAATCGCCTTGGCTAACGCCCATGGCTTGCACGCGCGTCCGGCGAAGATCCTTGCGCAACTGGCGAAAAGTTTTGACGGTGAAATCCGCGTGCGTATCGTCGACGGCCAAGGCGGCACCGTGTCGGTGAAAAGCCTGAGCAAGCTGCTGAGCCTCGGCGCCCGGCGTGGCCAGGTACTGGAGTTTGTCGCCGAGCCAGCCATCGCCGGCGATGCATTACCCGCTTTGTTGGCAGCAGTGGAAGAAGGGCTCGGAGAAGAAGTCGAGCCGCTGCCTGTAGGTAACACCGCACACCCAGTCATCGATATCGAACCGCAGATCAGCGCGCCGTTATCCGGCAGTCTGATCCAGGCCATCGCCGCTGCGCCCGGTATTGCTATCGGTCCGGCGCATATTCAGGTGCTGCAACCCTTCGAGTACCCGCTGCGTGGTGAAACGACCGCTATTGAACGCCAGCGCCTGCACGCTGCGCTGACGGATGTGCGCCACGATATCCAGGGCCTGATCGAGCGCAGCAAATCCAAAGCCATTCGCGAAATCTTCATCACCCACCAGGAAATGCTCGACGACCCGGAACTGACCGACGAAGTCGACACCCGCCTCAAGCAAGGTGAAAGCGCCGAAGCTGCGTGGATGAGCGTGATCGAAGCCGCCGCCAAGCAGCAGGAATCTTTGCAGGACGCGCTGCTGGCCGAGCGTGCCGCCGACTTGCGGGACATTGGCCGCCGAGTATTGGCGCAATTGTGCGGCGTCGAAACCGCACAAGAGCCTGATGAACCCTACATCCTGGTGATGGACGAAGTCGGCCCGTCGGACGTGGCCCGTCTTGACCCAACACGCGTTGCCGGCATCCTCACCGCCCGTGGCGGCGCTACAGCCCACAGCGCCATCGTCGCGCGTGCTTTGGGCATTCCGGCGCTGGTGGGCGCAGGTGCGTCGGTGCTGCTGCTGGCCTCGGGCACACCGCTGTTGCTGGATGGTCAGCGCGGCCGTCTGCATGTGGACGCCGACGCGGCCACCTTGCAACGCGCCACTCAGGAGCGCGATACCCGCGAGCAACGCCTGCAAGCCGCTGCTGCCCAGCGCCACGAGCCAGCCTTGACGCGCGACGGCCATGCCGTGGAAGTGTTCGCCAATATCGGTGAAAGCGCCGGTGTTGCCAGCGCGGTGGAGCAGGGCGCCGAAGGCATTGGTCTGCTGCGTACCGAACTGATTTTCATGGCCCACAAACAGGCGCCGGACGAGGCCACTCAGGAAGCCGAATATCGCCGTGTACTCGACGGTCTCGGTGGTCGTCCGCTGGTGGTGCGAACCCTGGATGTCGGTGGCGACAAACCGCTGCCGTATTGGCCGATCGCCAAGGAAGAAAATCCTTTCCTCGGTGTGCGCGGCATTCGCCTGACCCTGCAACGCCCACAGATCATGGAAGCGCAACTGCGCGCACTGCTGCGCTCGGCGGATAAGCGTCCGCTGCGGATCATGTTCCCCATGGTTGGCAGCGTCGATGAGTGGCGTCAGGCCCGGGACATGACCGAGCGCCTGCGCCTGGAAATTCCGGTGGCCGACTTGCAGTTGGGCATCATGATCGAAGTACCGTCCGCCGCGTTGTTGGCGCCGGTGCTGGCCAAGGAAGTGGACTTTTTCAGCGTTGGCACCAACGACCTGACCCAGTACACCCTGGCCATCGACCGTGGCCATCCGACGCTCTCGGCCCAGGCCGATGGCTTGCACCCGGCGGTGTTGCAACTGATCGACATCACCGTGCGTGCGGCCCATGCCCATGGCAAATGGGTTGGCGTGTGCGGAGAGCTGGCGGCAGACCCGTTGGCCGTTCCGGTGCTGGTTGGCCTGGGTGTTGATGAGCTGAGCGTCTCTGCCCGCAGCATCCCCGAGGTCAAGGCGCGGGTGCGTGAATTTACCTTGAGCCAGGCCCAAGGCCTGGCTCAACAAGCGCTGGCGATGGGCACTCCCGCGCAAGTGCGTGCCCTTGTGGAGGCCGTGTAAATGGCAAGGATTTTAAGCCTGACGCTGAACCCGGCGTTGGACCTGACAGTGCCATTGGCGCGCCTGGAACCGGGCGCAGTCAATCGCAGTGGAGCCATGCTCACCCACGCGGCCGGCAAGGGCGTCAATGTCGCCCAAGTGCTGGCGGACTTGGGCCATCAGGTGACCGTGGGCGGTTTTCTCGGTGAAGACAATCCACAAGCGTTCGATGTGTTGATCGCTCGACGTGGTTTCGTCGATGCCTTCATCCGCGTCCCCGGCGAAACCCGCAGCAACATCAAGATCGCCGAGCAGGACGGCCGTGTCACTGACATCAACGGCCCAGGCCCGGTGGTCAGTGAGCAGGCGCAACAGGCATTGCTCGATCAGTTGGCGCGGATTGCTCCTGGGTACGACGCAGTGGTGGTCGCCGGCAGTCTGCCTCGTGGCGTCAGCCCGCAGTGGTTGCAAGGCTTGCTGGAACAATTGAAAAGCCTGGGCTTGAAAGTCGTGCTGGATACCAGTGGCGAGGCCTTGCGTGCCGGGCTCAAAGCCGGCCCGTGGTTGATCAAACCCAATACCGAAGAACTGGCTGAAGCGCTGGATTGCCCGGCGGACTCGGTCGCGCAACAGGCCCAGGCCGCCGTGCGGTTGCATGCCCAAGGTGTCGAACACGTGGTGATTTCCCACGGTGCCGACGGCGTTAACTGGTTCAGTCCCGGCACGGCACTGCACGCTACGCCGCCCAAGGTCACGGTTGCCAGCACCGTAGGGGCAGGGGACTCACTGCTGGCGGGAATGCTCCACGGTTTGCTCAGTTTCGATGTGCCCGAAACCACCTTGCGCCGGGCCACGGCCATTGCCGCAATGGCGGTGACGCAGATCGGTTTTGGTATCAGCGATGACGCGCAGTTGGCGCGTCTCGAAAGCGGCGTCCACGTGCGCACGCTGACAGAACAATAAGAGGGTTTGTCATGAAGTTAGCCATTGTTACTGCCTGCCCCAACGGCATGGTCACCAGTGTGCTGTGCGCCCGCTTATTGGACGCCGCCGCTCAGCGCCAGGGCTGGAGCACCAGTGTCGAAGTGGTCGACACACAACATCCGGAACGCCAATTGTCGGCGGCGACGATCGAGGCGGCCGAGTGGGTGTTGCTGGTCAGCAGTACGCCGGTGGATAAGCAGCGGTTTGTCGGTAAGCGCGTGTTCCAGAGCACTCCGGCGCAAGCGTTGCAAGATGTCGAGGCCGTGTTGCGCAGGGGCGCCGAAGAGGCCCAGGTGTATGTCGCGAGCGAGGCTGTGGTCGCACCCAAAAGCGCGCCGCGTATTGTCGCGATCACCGCATGCCCAACCGGCGTTGCCCACACCTTCATGGCTGCTGAAGCCTTGCAACAAACGGCCAAGCGCTTGGGTTACGACTTGCAGGTGGAAACCCAGGGTTCGGTGGGCGCTCGTACCCCGCTGAGTCCGGAAGCGATTCGTGACGCCGACGTGGTACTGCTGGCAGCCGATATCGAAGTCGCCACCGAGCGTTTCGCCGGTAAGAAAATCTACCGCTGCGGCACTGGCATTGCCCTCAAGCAATCGGAAGCCACCCTCAATAAAGCACTGGCTGAAGGCAAGCAGGAAAGCGCTGCCAGCGGTGTCGCCGCCAAGACCGAGAAGACAGGGGTCTACAAACATCTGCTGACCGGTGTGTCATTCATGCTGCCGATGGTGGTGGCAGGCGGTTTGCTGATTGCTTTGTCCTTCGTCTTTGGTATTCACGCGTTCGAAGAAAAAGGCACGTTGGCCGCAGCACTGAAGACCGTCGGTGACCAGGCATTCATGCTGATGGTGCCGTTGCTGGCGGGTTACATCGCTTACTCCATCGCTGACCGCCCTGGCCTCGCGCCGGGGATGATTGGCGGCTTGCTGGCCAGCACCTTGGGTGCCGGGTTTATCGGCGGGATCCTGGCGGGTTTCCTCGCCGGCTACAGCGTAAAACTGATCAGCCGCGCGGTACGCTTGCCGCAAAGCCTTGAAGCCCTCAAACCGATCCTGATCATCCCGTTGCTGGCGAGCCTGTTCACCGGGCTGGTGATGATCTACCTGGTAGGCCCGCCGGTGGCGCATATGCTCACCGGGCTGACGGACTTTCTCAGCAACATGGGCACGGCCAATGCGGTGCTGTTGGGGATCCTGCTGGGCGGGATGATGTGTGTCGACCTGGGTGGGCCGATCAACAAGGCGGCCTATGCGTTTTCCGTCGGGTTGCTGGCGGCACAGAGCGGTGCACCGATGGCTGCGACCATGGCGGCCGGCATGGTGCCGCCGATTGGCATGGGCATCGCCACGCTCCTGGCGCGGCGCAAGTTTGCCCAGACCGAACGCGAGGCAGGCAAGGCGGCGTTGATTCTCGGCATGTGCTTTATCTCCGAAGGGGCCATTCCGTTTGCGGCCAAGGACCCATTGCGGGTGATTCCGGCGAGCATTGCCGGCGGTGCATTGACCGGTGCGCTGTCGATGTATTTTGGCTGCAAGCTGATGGCGCCCCATGGCGGGTTGTTTGTGATGCTGATCCCGAATGCGATCAACCACGCGCTGTTGTATTTGCTGGCGATTGTCGCCGGGAGTGTGTTGACGGCGGTGGTGTATGCGTTGATCAAACGTCCCGAACTGATCGAGCTGCCCATTGCCCAACCAAAACCACTGTAGCCGCTGGCGTAGCCTGCGATAAGGCCGAAGGCCTTCAGCGGTCTTGATAGGTTGCGCCTCTGCGAGGCGATCGCAGCCTGGCGGCAGCGGCTACAGGTGTCATATGTTTTTCATCCTGGCGTGCTTAAGTTTCCCTTTTGATCCAGCAAAAGGGGAACCCGCCATGAGCCACTTCGATCTCGGTCGCCGCCGTGTGATGCAAGCCGTCGGGGCCGGTCTGTTGTTGCCCGGCCTGGCGCCGGCGGTGATTGCTTCGGTCAAGGACCGCCCGCAACTCACCGATGGTGTGCAGTCCGGTGACTTGCTGGGCGACCGGGCGATGATCTGGAGCCGCAGTGACCGCCCGGCGCGGATGGTGGTGGAGTGGGATACCCGCAGCGTGTTCAGCAACCCGCGCCGATTCGTCTCACCCCTGGCTGACGGGCGCACCGATTTTACCGCCCGGGTCGAGCTGACGGGGCTGCCCGCCGACCAGGCGATTTTCTACCGCGTGCAGTTTGAAGACGCCCAGACCGGCGTCGCCAGCGAACCGTGGTTCGGCCACTTGCGCAGCGTGCCGCAACAGCGCCGGGACATCCGCTTTGTGTGGAGCGGCGACACCGTCGGCCAAGGCTTTGGCATCAACCCGGACATCGGCGGCATGCGCATCTACGAAGCCATGCGCCTGCGCCTGCCGGACTTCTTTATCCACAGTGGCGACACCATCTACGCCGACGGCCCGGTGCCGGCGCAGTTGCCCACCGAAGGCGGGCGTATCTGGCGCAACATCACTACCGAGGCCAAAAGCAAAGTCGCCGAAACCCTGGATGAATATCGCGGCAACTATCGCTACAACCTGATGGACGAAAACATCCGCCGCTTCAACGCCGAAGTGCCGCAGATCTGGCAGTGGGACGACCACGAAGTAATCAACAACTGGTCGCCGAGCAAGCAACTGGATGATCGTTACCAGACCAAAGACATCAACACTCTGGTAGGTCGCGCGCGCCAAGCCTGGCTCGAATATGCACCGATGCGCCTGCAGAGTGCCGACCAGGGTGGGCGCATCTATCGCAAGCTCAGTTACGGGCCGCTGCTGGATGTGTTCGTGCTCGACATGCGCAGCTATCGTGGGCCCAACGATGACAACCTGGGCGGCGAAAAACCTTTTCTCGGGCGTGAGCAGTTGGACTGGCTCAAGCGCGAACTCAAGGCCTCCAAGGCCCAGTGGAAAGTCATTGCTGCCGACATGCCCATCGGCCTCGGCGTGCCCGACGGTGAAGTCAGCCCAGGCGTGCCGCGCTGGGAAGCCATCGCCAACGGCGACCCGGGGCCGGCCCAAGGCCGTGAGCTGGAAATCGCTGAACTGCTGGCGTTCCTGCGGGCGCAAAAAGTGCGCAATCATGTGTGGCTGACCGCCGATGTGCATTACTGCGCGGCCCATCACTATCACCCCGACCGGGCGGCGTTTCAGGATTTCGAGCCGTTCTGGGAGTTTGTTGCGGGGCCGCTGAATGCGGGGAGTTTTGGGCCTAATCCGTTGGACAAGACCTTCGGGCCGCAGGTGGTGTTCGAGAAAGCGCCACCGGCGCAGAACACCTCGCCGTTTGCCGGGTTTCAGTTTTTTGGGGAAGTGCAGATTGACGGTCAGACGGCGGAGCTGACGGTCATTTTGAGGGACCTGGATGGGGTGTCGGTGTTTGAGCAGAAGTTGCAGCCGGTGTGAGGGCTATGCCTTTCAAGGCCTTTGAAAAATCAGCCGTATTTGGAGAGCGAATACTGACCTGTGGCGAGGGGGCTTGCCCCCGTTGGGCTGCGGAGCAGCCCTAAAACCTGCCATCTCGGTTTATCTGAAAAAACTCAGCGGTCTTATTGGGGCTGCTTCGCAGCCCAACGGGGGCAAGCCCCCTCGCCACAGGGGTATTGTTGGCTCCTAATTGATCGGCATTAGCCAAAAAGGTGTTTGGCGAATTGGCGTTGGAGGGGGGCTAAAGCCGTACATCGCCCCAAAGCCCACCCCCAACCAGGCTTAGTGACACCCGTTACCAAATGAAATATATTCGCATTCATGCAGGTTCACCCCCTTCAGGATGCCGCAGTGCCAGCCCATCACCCCCTTATGCAGCCCGACTCGCCGCGCAATCGCCTGGTCGGTCTGCTTTATAGCGACCACCACGGCTGGCTGCACAACTGGCTACGCAAAAAACTCGGTTGCTCCCAGCGCGCGGCGGACTTGGCACAAGATACGTTTATTCGCCTTCTGAGCCTCGCCGAACCCGAGCGCCTGCAAGAGCCACGCGCCTTCCTCACCACCACGGCGATTCGCCTGCTGATCGATGGCGAACGCCGACGCAAGCTCGAACGCGCCTACCTGGCGGTGCTGGCCCATGAAAGCGCCGACGCGGCGGCAATCAGCCCTGAAGAACTGCATCAAATTCTCGAGTTGCTGGAGTCGGTCGCCCGCCTGCTGGATGGTCTGGCGGAAAAAACCCGGCAAGCCTTTCTGCTCAACCGCCTGGACGGCTGGACCCACGCGGAAATCGCCGAGCACCTCGGCGTTTCGAAAAGCATGATCAAACAGTACATCGCCCAGGTCATGGTGCATTGCTACACGCTGCTGTACGTGCCAACGCCGTGAACCGATCCGAACCCACGCCCGAGCAAGTCGCTGCGGCCGCCCAGTGGTTGACGGTGTTGCATTCCGGTGAGGCCGATGAAAGCCAGCGCCAGGCCTGCGCGGTTTGGCGTGATGCCGATCCGGGGCATGCCCTCGCATTGTCGCGGCTGGAGATTCTCTGGGGGCGTTTTGACGGCTTGCCCGCTTCCCGCTCGCGCAAAACCCTGGAGCGAGCCTTCGCGGCCCAGCGCAAGCCGGCTCTGCGGCGCGCCGGTACGGCGTTGGTCTTATTGGTCGCGGCAGCCGTGGCCTGGCAAGGCGTACGTCAGGCGCCTGTGTGGCTGGCAGATCAGCGGACCGGCGTGGGCGAGCGTCGCTCAATGATGTTGGAAGACCACAGCCAGTTGCAGCTCAACAGCGATTCAGCGGTGGACATTGAGTTTGACGGCCAGCGCCGGCTGATCGACCTGCGGCGCGGAGAGTTATGGGTCGAAGTGGCCAAAGACCCGCAGCGTCCCTTTGTCGTACGTACCGAACAAGGCACGGTCACGGCGTTGGGGACGCGTTTCCTGGTGCGTCGCGAAGACGGCCAGACCCGCGTCACCGTGCTCGAATCCGCCATCGCTGCTCAACCTGCCCGTGTGTCGAGTGCAGCCGCGCGGGTGGCCGCCGGACAGCAGGCGCTGCTGTACGCCGATCACGTTGATGGCCTGACCACCCTCGGCACCGCTGACCCTGCCAGTTGGACCCGTGGCGTGCTCAAAGTCGATGATCGACCGCTGCTGGAAGTACTCGATGAACTGGCGCGCTATCGCCGTGGTGTCCTGCATTACGACCGCCAGGCACTGGCCGGGTTGCGGGTGTCGGGCTCGTTCCCGCTGGACAACAGCGACGCCGCCCTTGCCGCGTTGCAGACCAGCCTGCCGATTCGCCTGCAACGCTTTACCGACTGGCTCGTTGTGATCAAGTCCGATAAATAAATTCAGCGCTCACTGTCCCTTTGCCCATCTCGCCCGTCATGGCCTGAGAAACCCAAACAAAACTTCCAGGAATCGCCCCATGACCCGCCCTGTTGTCCGGTTGCATCCTCTTGCGGCTGCGCTGTTTCCGATCTTCCTTGCTGGCAGTGTGTTGCCGGCGGCTGCCGATCAATCGGTGTCGCAGCAAAGTCGCGTGCAAAACTTCCGCATCCCGGCCGGTGAATTGGGCGTCGCCCTCAGCACTCTGGCCGAGCAGGCCGGTGTGGCCCAGGCGTTCGACCCGGCGCTGACCCGTGGCAAGCAGACAGCGGGCCTGAGCGGTAGCTACAGCCTGGAGATTGCCCTCGCGCGCTTGTTGGCCGGCAGCGGACTGGAAGCCGTGCAGGTCGGCGCCACCTATCGTTTACAAGTGGTGCCGCAAGGGGATGGCAAGCTGCAACTGGACAGCCTGTCGATCACGGCGCCCGAGGTTGATCAAACGCCGCTGGGCGAAGTCGACGGCTATGTCGCCCAGCGCAGCATCAGCGCGACCAAGACCGGCACACCGATCCACGAAACCCCGCAATCCATTTCGGTGATCACCCGCGAGCGCATGGACGCTCAGGGCGTGCAATCGGTGAACGAGGCGCTGCGCTACACGCCGGGGGTTTCCAGCTACGGCGCCAACAATCGCTCCGACTGGTACACGGTGATTCGCGGGTTTACCCCGACCACTTACCTGGACAGCCTGCAACTGCCAACCACCACCAACCTCGCCAGTTGGATGGTGGACCCGTACATGCTCGAGCGGGTCGAAGTGCTGCGTGGCCCGGCCGGTGTGCTGTATGGGCAGGGCGACCCCGGTGGTGTGATCAACCAGGTGTCCAAGCGCCCGAGTACGATTGCCGCCAACGAAGTGCAGGTGCAATACGGCACCGATGCGCGCAAGCAGGTCAGCTTCGACAGCACCGGGCCGCTGGATGAGCAGGGCGCGTGGTCGTACCGCATGGTCGGTGTGCTGCGTGACCAGAACATCAAGGACACGCCGTGGCAGGACAAGCGTCAGTCCCTGGCGCCGTCCCTGACGTTCCAGCCGGACGAGGACACGCGCCTGACCTTGTTGGCGTCCTGGCTTTACGACGACAGCAACTCCGGCGATGGTTTTTACCCGGCAGCGGGGACCGTCACCTTCAACCCCAACGGCCATATCCGTCGCGACGTATTCCCCGCCGACAAGGCATTCCAGAAGTACGAGAAGAAGCAATTTTCCCTGGGTTACGAGTTCTCCAAACGCCTGAACGACACCTGGCAAGTGCGCCAGAACCTGCGCTACACACGGCTGGATCTGGACGACAACATGATCTACGGCACCGGCTTTGAACCGGGTTCGCTGACCACCATCTCGCGGTCCGCCGAGATCGATGATTTCACCTACAAACGCTGGACCGTCGACAACCAGGCCCAGGCTGATTTCACTGCCGGCGGTATCGACCAGACACTGTTGATCGGCCTGGACTACCAGCACCAGAACAGCAGCGAACGGGATGTTGCTGCGGCTGCACCGTCGTTGAATCTCTACAATCCGGTGTTCGTGCCGTTCGATCCATCGGTGTTCAATGATCCGCAAAAAAGCTCGCGCTACCGTCCCAATTCGACCCTGAACCAGACCGGCCTGTACCTGCAAGACCAACTCAAGCTGGATGATCACTGGCGCCTGACCTTAAGCGGTCGCTATGACTGGGCCACTTCTGAAACCAACGAACGTGTGTCCGGCACCCACGTCGAGCAAAAGGACGAGGCACTCAGCGGCCGGGTGGGCGTGGTGTATTTGGCGGATAACGGCCTGGCGCCTTACGCCAGTTATTCGACGGGCTTCACGCCGAACTCAGGCATCGATGCCAACGGTAAACCCTTTGACCCTACGGAGTCCGAGCAGTACGAAGCGGGGATCAAGTTCAGCCCCAAGGACAGCAATGCCTCGGTCACGGCAGCGGTGTTCCAGATCACCCAAAGTAACGTGACGACACCCAGCCCGCTGAATCCTAATTTCAATGTGCAAACCGGCGAGATCCGTTCCCGTGGCTTTGAGCTCGAAGGCACCGCCAGCCTGAGCCGTGAACTGGACTTGATCGCCAGCTACACCTATCAGGATGTGAAGATCACCAAGGCCAACGATGTCAGCCAGGGCAAGACCCCGACCTTCATTCCTATCCCACGCAACATGGCTTCTCTGTGGGCGGACTACACCTTGCGGGACGGCTTGCTGAAGGACTTCGGAGTTGGGGCGGGTGTGCGCTATGTCGGCGCCAACCCGGGTGGCGCCGACAACTCGCTGGAGGTGGCGTCGTACACCGTGTTCGATGCCTCGGCGCACTACCAGACCGGGCCGTGGAAGCTGGCGCTCAATGTCACCAACCTGACTAACGACGAGTACATCTCTGGCTGCTATGACGCCACGCGCTGCCTGTTTGGCAACCCGCGTACGGCCGTGGCTTCTGCCACCTATCGCTGGTAATCCGGCGGGAGCGGACAGGCGCGGTCCGGTTCGTTCCCGACGTAGCAGCTGTCGAGCCCCAGCGAGGCTGCGTTGGTCGTACCGCCTCTATCGGGGCAGACACAGAACCGCGTCGCGCCTTACGCCGCCTCGCTGGGGTTCGACAGCTGCTACGGGAAACAGCAAGCCCCACATTTGACCTTCGGTGGTTTGCGGTCAGTAAACATCCCGGCGATAACGGCCTTGCTCGATCAGGCGCTCAACGGCCTCACTGCCCAAGATCTCCACCAGCACCTGATCCACGCCCGCCGCCATGCCCTGCAAACTGCCGCAGACATAAATCGCCGCACCGTTTGCCAGCCACTTGCGCAGTACTTCGGCGGATTCGCGCAGGCGGTCCTGAACGTAGATTTTTTCCTCCTGATCCCGACTGAACGCCAGGTCCAGCAGGGCCAGATCACCGCTGGCCAGCCAGCTTTGCAACTCGTCCCGGCAGTGATAGTCGTGGGCGATATTGCGTTCGCCAAACAGCAGCCAGTTACGTTGCAGGCCGTCGACAATTCGCGCCTTGAGCAGGCTGCGCAACCCGGCGAGGCCGGTGCCATTGCCCAGCAGAATCAGCGGTACCGGTTCGCTCGGCAGATGGAAACCGCTGTTGCGCCGCAGACGCAGGCTGATGCCTGAGCCGATGTTCGCGTGTTCGGTCAACCAGCCGGAACCCAGGCCGAGGCTGCCGTCGGGGTGGCGTTCCTGGCGCACGATCAGCTCCAGTACGCCGTCACTGGCAATCGAGGCGATGGAGTATTCGCGCATGGCCAACGGCACCAGTGCATCCACCAACGCCTGGGCGTGCAAGCCCACCAGATGGGCGCGATTATCCGGGAGCTGGCGGCAGGCCAACGCTTGGTCGAGGGTTTGCAGCAGGCCATCGACCTGCACACCGTCGCTGCCGGCAATGCCGAGGCCGGTGAGGAAGTGTTCGATAGCCCAGGGACCATTGCGCGGCAGCACTTCGACCAGGTCACCGGCCAGCCAGGTTCGTGGAGCCGGTGGCGTCAGCCCCAGCAAATAGACGCCGGAGCCGCTGCTGTCCGGGTTGAGCAGGGCGCGTTGGCTCAAGGTCCAGTTTTCGTAGCAGGGGCTGGCCCATGCGGCCGTCGGTGTGTGGCCGGTGAGTTGGCCCAGTTGTTGTTGCCAGTGCAGCAAGGCGTCGCTGTCGCCGCTGTCGACTTCAACCGGGGCGAACAACGGGTTGCCACCCTGGTTGGTCAGCCAGAAATGCAGGCGTCGGGCAAAGCCGCAGAAGTGCTGATATTGCCGATCGCCCAGGGCCAGCACCGAGTAGTTCAAGCCTTTGAGGGATAAGTCCCGGCCCAGCACGGCACGCTCGAAACCGCGAGCGCTGTCTGGAGCCTCGCCATCGCCGAAGGTACTGACCACGAACAGCGCATTCTCTGACTGACGCAAGTCGTCTTCGCTGACGCTGCCCAGGGATTGGACTTTTACCGGCAAACCGGCGGCCTGCAATTGCCCGGCGGTCTGCCAGGCCAGTTGTTCGGCAAAACCGCTCTGGCTGGCAAAGCCGATCAGCCAGGTTGGTGCGTCGCTGGGGTTTTCACTCAGGCCTTTACGGGCATCACGGACCTGGCGTTTTTTACGGCGACGGTCCAGGTACAGCAGCCAGCCGGTGATAAAGAACAGCGGCATACACAGGGCCGTGATGGTCAGGATGATCCGTCCCACCAAGCCGAAATAACTGCCGACGTGCAGTGCGTAAATGCTGGTCAGCAATTGAGCCTTGAAGCTTTTGCTGGCGTATTGATCATGGCGTTTGACCTCGCCCGTGGCCGGATCCAGGCTGATCTGGTTCAGTGCCCGGTCATGGGGCGAATCCTGCAACAGATAGAACACAGTGGCCGGTTGGCCTGCGACCGCTGGCATGCGGATGTTGTAGGCGCTTAGCTTCGGTCCGGCATTGCTGTAGATGCTGCTCCACATCGCCTCGTAATTGGCAATTGGCGCCGGGCCTTCAGAGGCCGGGCCGCGCTTGCGCATTCGCTCGTTTTGCGGAGCGTCCGAGAGCAATTTATTGAGGCCCTGGCTGTACCAATCGTAGGACCAGGACAGGCCGGTTAACGCCGCCAGCAGGTAGAACAGCAAACACCAGGTGCCGAATACCGAGTGCAGGTCCCAATTGAAACTGCGGCCTTTTTTGCGCCAGTCCAGGGCCAGCCACGCACGCCAGCTCGCCACTTGGCGCGGCCAGCGCAGGTACAGGCCGGAGAGGCAGAAGAACACCAGGATCAGCGTGCAGGCCCCGGTGATCTGCCGGCCGGTATCGCCCATGGCCAAGAAACGGTGCAGCTGCAAGATGAAGCCGAAGAAATCCTGGCCGACGGCGTCGCCCATGTAGTCGCCGGTATATGGGTCGAAGTAGCGCATCTGGCCGCGACGCTCACCGGGTGGTGGGGTGAAGAATACCCGGGCGGCGTTGCCGCTTTCGTTTTCCACCCAAAGCATCGAGACGACCTTGCCTTCGGTGGCTTCCAGCTTGCGCACCAACTCAGCGGGCGGCAGCACCCCGGCCGGGCGCTTTTCGACGGTCAGCACCGTTGGGTTGAGCGCCCTCAGGATTTCATCCTGGAACGAGACCGTGGCGCCGGTGATCCCCATCAAGGCCAACACCAGCCCGGCGGTAATGCCGAAGAACCAATGCAACTGGAACAGGGTTTTCTTCAACACGTCGGACTGCCTCGTTTATCTGAATATATTCGTCACGGCGCGCATTATGCCGTGGGTTGTCGAGAAACATTCTGTTTTACACACAAAAACCCCACGCATCCGATGCGTGGGGTTTTACCGGATATCGCCGCCTTGTAGCCGCTGCCGAGGCACGAGGCTGCGATGCGTGTCCGCAGGACCTCCCTTCGGGGTCTGCTGCGTCGGAATGCCGCCCAAACCCATCGCAGCCTCGTTCCTCGGCACCGGCTACAGGGTCGCGGATTAGAAGTGGAAGCTGGTGGTCAACAGCGCCGTACGACCGGCTGCCTGGTTGGCGAAGTGCGCCGCGAAGGCTTTGTCGTAGTAGGTCTTGTCGGTCAGGTTCTGCACGTTCAACTGCAGGTCGACGTTCTTGGTCAGCTTGTAGCTGGCCATGGCGTCGTAGCGGGTGTAGGACGGCACGTAAACGGTGTTGCCCGCGTCGCCGTAGACTTCGTCGACATAGAACGCGCCGCCGCCGATGGTCAACTTCGGCGTCACGTCGTACGTGGTCCAGAGGCTGAAGGTGTTCTTCGGCGTGTTGGGCATTTCGTTGCCTTTGTTGGAGCCGGCAGTGACTACGCCCTGACGGTTGCCGTTCTTGCCTGGGTCCACCAGTTCGCTTTTCAGGTAGCTGTAACCGGCGAACACCTGCCATTGATCTGTGATTTTGCCGCTGGCTGACAGTTCCAGGCCATCTACCCGGGATTCGCCTGTCGTTTCATAGGTGTTGGAGTCCACCAGAATCCGGGCGTTTTTCTTCTCAGTGCGGAACACTGCCGCTGTAAGGGACAGGCGGTTGTGGAGCAGGTCCCACTTGGTGCCCAGCTCATAGTTGACGGTTTCTTCGGGTTTCAAGTCGCTGGTGTTAATGCCAGTGACGAAGCCGTTAGTTTCTTGACCTTCACCCACCAGGCCACCAGCTGGCGATGCCGATGTGGCATACGACGTGTAGATGCTGCCGTTTTCCATCGGCTTCCAGACCAGGCCAGCCTGCCAGTTGAAGAACTGGCTGTCGTCCTTGATCTTGCTGCGAGTTGGAGTGGTCGCGGTTGGTACGGCGTTGGTGTTGGCGACAGTATCAAAGGTGTCATAACGCAGGCCTACGTTCAGCAGCCATTTTGGATCGAGTTCGATGGTGTCGAATACGTAGGCGGCGCGGCTGGTGGCCTTGGTGTTGGTACCGTTGTAATTGCGTGCAATGCTGCTGTTCCACGCATCATCAGGATTCGGGTTCGCGAGAGAGGTGCAGCTCGGAATGCTTCCCGGGTTGCAGACTTGTGCGTCGTTGGACGTGCCGAAGTTATAGCCGCTGACTCGGGTTTCTTCGCCGGTGAATTCCAGGCCTGTGGAATAGGAGTGTTTGAAACCCAAGGCTTGGAAACTGCCAAACAGGTCGGTCTGGTTGGTGGTGGTTTCAGTGGTGGACACTCGTGCGTTGGCGCGGCGCCAAACGGTACCGAACTGGCTAACGTTGCGCTTGCTGTCGTCCGGTTGCGTCAGGATGTAATCCTGGCCAGTGTTGCCATGACGCAGGGTGTTTTTCAGCGTCATGTTGTCGCTCAGGTCGTGCTCGATGGAGAACGTCGCGATGTCTGCACGGGTCTTACGGAAGTCGCGGTCTTTCAGGCCGTAGAAGTTGTTGCTATCACCGCCATCGGTGGGTTTGTCATGAACGTGTGCTGTTGCAGTCGGTGAGCTGTAGCCATACGGAATCCCCGAATCCGGCAGATCGTTACTTTCCATATGGTAGTAGCTGAAGTTGACGCGGGTCGGTGTGCCCAGTCCAAACGTCAGCGACGGGGCCACGCCCCAACGGTCGTAGTTGACGGTGTCGCGGCCGGCCACGTTCTGTTCGTGGCTCATCAGGTTCAGGCGGAACGCGGCGTTGTCGAGGAACTGACGGTTGACGTCGAGCACGTAGCGACGGGTCTGGTCGGAACCGTAGGTGAAACCGCCATTGGTGAAGTCCCGCGCCTGTGGCGTCTTGCTCACCAGGTTGAGGCTGCCGCCGGCCGAGCCGCGGCCACCGAAGGAAGAGTTCGGGCCTTTGCTGACTTCGATGGATTCAATGTCGAAGATCTCGCGGCTCTGGCCGCCGGTGTCGCGCACGCCGTCGAGGTAGGTGTCGCCTTGGGCGTCAAAGCCGCGAATGAATGGACGGTCGCCCTGCGGGTTGCCACCTTCACCGGCGCCAAAGGTAATGCCCGGTACGGTGCGCAAGGCATCCTGCAACGAGGTGGCGGCGGTGTCCTTGAGGACTTGCTGCGGTACAACGGTAACCGAGCGTGGGGTGTCCACCAGCGGCGCGGTGTACTTTTGCGAAGAGGCTTTTTCTACTTGGTAGGACGTCGCGTCTTGTTCTTGCCCGGTGATGCTGGTGGCACCCAGGGAGATGCTGTTGCGCTCGTTTTTTTGGTCGGTGTTTTCGGCCGCTTGAGCCAGGTGGGCTGCAGAGCTGGCGCTGATGGCAACGCCGATGGCCGAGGCCAGCAAGCGAGGTGAATTGACCGGTGTTTTTATAGAAGTGCGCGACATGACGTGTCCTTTCCCCAAGGATGTGAAGCCGCGGAATATAGGGTGAACAAGTATTTCTATCAATTGCGATACATTACTATTCGCACTGAATTTACATTCTTTACACTTTTGCCTTACGGTTTTTGCATTCTCGTTCGTCACCGGTGCAGAACAGTGTTTTACACATTCAATAAGAATCAATACCATTGGCATCCCTCTGCCCCAGGTATTGCCCCATGTTGCTGCACATTCCCGGCCTGTTCTCTCGCGAGGAAGTGCTGCGCATCCGCGAAGCCCTGGAGCAGGCCGATTGGGCCGATGGGAAAATCACCGCCGGGCATCAGTCGGCCAAGGCCAAGCACAACCTGCAACTGCCGGAAGGTCACCCATTGGCGCAGGAAATCGGTGCAGCGATGCTGGAACGCCTGTGGAAAAATCCGTTGTTTATGTCAGCGGCGTTACCGCACAAAGTCTTTCCGCCTCTGCTTAATTGCTACACCGCTGGAGGCAGTTTCGACTTCCATATCGACAACGCCGTGCGCCAGCCCAAGGGCAGCCACGAGCGGGTACGCACCGACCTTTCATCCACGCTGTTTTTCAGCGACCCCGACGACTACGACGGTGGCGAGCTTGAGATCCAGGACACCTTCGGTCTGCAGCGGGTCAAGTTGCCGGCTGGGGACATGGTGTTGTACCCAGGCTCCAGCCTGCATAAGGTCAACGCCGTCACCCGTGGTACTCGCTACGCCTCGTTTTTCTGGACCCAGAGCCTGGTGCGTGAAGACAGCCAGCGCACCCTGTTGTTTGAAATGGACGGCGCGATTCAGCAACTGACCGCAGACGTGCCCGACCACCCGGCGCTGATCCAACTCACCGGCACCTACCACAACTTGTTGCGCCGCTGGGTCGAGGTCTGACCATGGGCTTTCATCTGCGCCGTGAAGAAGTGCTGGACGGCGAGCAACTGCGAGCGATGCTCGACGAATCCCCGGTTCGCGCCGCCCAGGCGATCCTGATCGCCGCGAAAGAGGGCGTGATCGATGCCCAGGCGCTGCTCGGGCAGATCCTGCTGGAAGGGCGCGGTATCGAGCGCGACGAGGCCCTGGCACTGCGCTGGTTCCAGATTGCGGCCCAAGGCGGTCACCTGATGGCGCGCAATATGGCGGGTCGGTGTTTTGAGCATGGCTGGGGTTGCGACGCGAATGCCGGTGCGGCCGCTCGGGAATATCGCTTGGCGGCAGAAGCCGGGCTGGATTGGGGTTTGTACAACTACGCGAACCTGCTGGCGACTGGTCGGGGTGTGGCTTGCAATCAGCTGCAAGCGCTGACGTGTTACCGACAGGCGGCAGAACTGGGGCACGCCAAGTCGATGAACCTGCTGGGGCGTTATCTGGAAGAGGGGCAATTCTGCCCACAGGATTTAAACGCGGCGGTTGAGTGGTATCGACAATCAGCCATCGGCGGGGATTTTCGCGGGCAGTTCAGCTATGCGGCGGTGTTGGCGGATCAAGGCCAGACCGAGGCTGCACTGGAGTGGCTGCGCAAGGCGCTGGCAGGCGGGAATCTGAAGTTTTTGCGGGTGGCACAGGTGGCCTTGCAGAGCGCCGATGACCCTCAGATCAAGGCGATGGCATTGGCTTATCAGGCGCGCGCAGCAGCACTTTCATGATGCAAAAAAAAGCCCATGACGCGTCATGGGCTTTTGCTTATTGCTGCCTGCGTTACAGGTAGAACGATTTCAACGGTGGGAAACCATTGAATTCAACAGCGCTGTAACTGGTGGTGTACGCACCGGTGGACAACCAGTACAAACGATCACCAATTGCCAGGTTCAGCGGCAGCCCGTACTTGTAGTTTTCATACATGATGTCGGCGCTGTCGCAGGTTGGGCCGGCGATGACCACTTCTTCCATCTCGCCTTTCTTCTCGGTCCAGATCGGGAACTTGATGGCTTCGTCCATGGTTTCGATCAGGCCGGAGAATTTGCCCACATCCGTGTACACCCAACGCTCGACGGCGGTACGCGATTTACGTGCGACCAACACCACTTCACTGACCAGGATCCCGGCGTTGGCGATCAACGAACGGCCCGGCTCCAGGATGATTTCCGGCAGGTCGTCACCGAAGTCTTCCTTGAGGAAACGGATGATTTCTTCGGCGTAGGTTTCCAGGCTGTTGGTGCGGGTGATGTAGTTGGCCGGGAAGCCACCGCCCATGTTGATCAGCTTCAGGTGGATGCCGTCTTCTTCTTTCAGACGCTCGAAGATCACTTTGACCTTGGCAATCGCCGCGTCCCACACGCTGATATCACGCTGTTGCGAACCCACGTGGAACGAGATGCCGTACGGCACCAGGCCCAGGTCGCGGGCGAGGATCAGCAGGTCCATGGCCATGTCGGTCTGGCAGCCGAATTTACGCGACAGAGGCCAGTCAGCGGTGGTCGAACCTTCGGTGAGGATCCGCACATAGACTTTCGAGCCCGGCGCGGCCTTGGCGATGTTGCGCAAGTCGGCTTCGGAGTCGGTGGAGAACAGGCGCACGCCCTTCTCATAGAAGTAGCGAATGTCCTTGGATTTCTTGATGGTGTTGCCGTAGCTGATACGGTCGGCGCTGACGCCACGGTCCATCACCTTGTCCAACTCGTAGATCGAGGCGATGTCGAAGCTGGAGCCTTTGTCTTTCAGCAGGTCGATGATTTCGACGGCCGGGTTGGCCTTGACCGCGTAATAGACTTTGGCGAATTCGAAACCGGCGCGCAGGTCGTCATAGGCCTTGCTGATCATCGCGGTGTCGATCACCACGAACGGGGTTTCTTGCGTGTCGGCGAAGGCCTTCATTTTCTGGAAGGTTTCGCGCGCGTAATAGTCTTCGACCTGGATCGACATGCTGGGAACTCCTACTGGCAAACTAGATTGATCAATGGGTGCAAATGAACGTCCTCCGTATCCCCACTTTGGTTCGCCTACTTCCCAAGGCATGTCGCCGAAAGCAAAAAGGCCATGGGATCAACCGCTTCCCTTGGCCTTGCTGTCTCGTCGTCAGTACTTGAGCCGGATGGATCGTTTCCAGCATGGACGTTCGGCGCGAACTTTAGGACGTGAGGGGCTTTAGATCAACTAAAAATGTCGCGTTTTTGCACGCGTTCGTCGTGTGGTGCCGTGCAGCTACTTATGTAACTGACGGGGATGACGGATTGATGTTCCCCGGATGGGGCAATTCAGCGGGATTTGCGGCGCATTCATCGCGGGCAAGCCCGGCTCCCACAGGGGAATGCATTCCAACAGATGAATGCAATTCAATGTGGGAGCTGGCTTGCCTGCGATAGCGATCTATCAGGCCAACGCAGTTTCGGCGGGCGACACGATGCTGGTCTTGCCCCCACGCGACTTACCGGAACTCAGGTACTCGGCAATTGATTCCTGGGTCACTTCCCCCAGGAACACCCGCTCCGCATCCATCACCGGCAACCACGAGCGGTTGAACTCGTACATCCGCGACAACAGGATGCGCAAATGCTCGTCGTACGCCGCCGTGGCGTTGAATTCTCGCAGGTATTGCCCGCAGGTACCGGTCTGACGGTGCAGGTCGCGACGTCGCACATAACCCAGCGCCTTGTTCTCGGCACAGGTGACCACCACATAGCGACGGTCATGTTCGTCCATCAACTCCAGGGCATCCGCCACCGGGGTTTCCGGGCTGACGGACGGTGCGTTGTCCGCCGCATCTTCGGCCTTTACCAACAGCAGGCGCTTGAGGGTGCTGTCCTGGCCAACAAAGTTGCTGACGAACTCGTCGGCAGGGTGTGCCAGCAAGGTGTCCGGATGGTCGATCTGCAGCAGCTTGCCGGCGCGGAAGATGGCGATCTTGTCACCCAGCTTGATGGCTTCGTCGATGTCGTGGCTGACCATGATCACCGTCTTGTTCAGCGCGCGCTGCATCTCGAAGAACTCGTTCTGGATCATCTCGCGGTTGATCGGGTCGACCGCGCCAAACGGCTCATCCATCAACAGCAATGGCGCATCAGCCGCCAGGGCGCGGATCACGCCGATGCGCTGTTGTTGGCCACCGGACAGTTCCCGCGGGTAGCGGTGCAGGTACTGCTTGGGTTCGAGCTTGATCATGCTCATCAATTCACGGGCACGGTCATGGCATCTCTGCTTGTCCCAGCCCAGTAGCTTGGGCACGACCACGATGTTTTCCTCGATGGTCATGTTGGGGAACAAGCCAATCTGCTGGATCACATAGCCGATGTTGCGGCGCAGGGTCACTTCGTCGAGGTCGGTGGTGTCTTCGCCGTTGATCAGGATCTTGCCCGAGGTGGGTTTGATCAGGCGGTTGATCATCTTCAGCGTGGTGCTTTTACCGCAGCCCGACGGGCCGAGGAATACGCAAATTTCGCCTTCGTTGACGGTCAGGCTCACGGAATCAACGGCGGTGATGGTCTTGCCGTTGCTTTGAAAGGTCTTGGTCAGGTTTTGAAGTTCGATCATTTGAGCAGTCCTTTTGGAGTCAGCGTGCGTTGCAGCCATTGCAGAAGCAGGTCGGCGAAGATGGCCAGGAGACTGACCAGCACGGCGCCAACGATCAGCATCGACATGTCGCTGCGGCTGATGGAAGCCAGAATAAGTACACCCAGACCGCCGGCGCCGATGGTGGCGGCGATGGTCATGACGCCAATGTTCATCACCACGGCGGTGCGCACACCGGCGAGGATCACCGGCACGGCGATGGGCAGCTCGACCATGCGCAGGCGCTGGCCGAAGGTCATGCCAATGCCACGGGCGGCTTCGCGAATACCCGGTTCCACGCCGGTCAGGGCCAGGTAGGTGTTACGCATGATGGGCAGCAGGGAGTAGAGGAACACGGCGGTGATCGCCGGCATCGGCCCCAGGCCCTGGCCGAACTTGGAATAAAACGGCAGCAGCAGGCCGAACAAGGCGATGGACGGTACGGTGAGCAGTACCGTGGCGCTGGCTTGCAGTGGGCCGGCGAGTGTCGGGAAGCGGGTCATCAGCACGCCCAGCGGCACGCCAACAACGATGGCCAGGATGACTGCGATACCGACCAGGGTGATGTGCTGCCAAGTCAGTTGCAGGACGAGTGCCCAATCAAGATGGGAGAAGGCGTTCAGGAATTCCATGTCTTCTCCTTAGTTGAGTGGGTGTTGGCGCAGGAAGTCTGCGGCAACGGCGGATGGGCTTTCATGGTCGACATCCACCCGCGCGTTGAGTTGGCGCATGGTTGCGTCGTCGAACAACGCGGCCAGCGGCGCAAGCTCTGCGGCCAGTTGCGGGTGTGCGTCGAGATAAACCTGACGCACTACGGGCGCGGCGGTGTAGTCCGGGAAGTAATGCTTGTCGTCTTCCAGCAGCTTCAATTTGAAGGCGTTGAGGCGCCCGTCGGTGGTGTAGACCAGGCCAGCAAACACTTGGCCATTACGCAGGGCGGTGTAGACCAGGCCTGCGTCCATCTGCCGGGTGTTTTTGCGGGTCAGGTTCATGCCGTACAGCTTGACCATGCCGGCCATGCCGTCGGAACGGTTGGCGAACTCGGTGTCCAGGGCCACCAGGCGGTTATCCTTAGTGTCCTCGGCCAGGGCCTTGGTCAGGTCGCTGATGGTGTTGATCTGCGGGTATTCCTTGGCCACGTTCTCCGGCAGGGACAGGGCGTAGGTGTTGCTGAACTTCGACGGTGACAGCCAGACCAGGCCTTTCTTCGCGTCGAGTTCTTTGACCCGAGCGTAGGACTGTTCACTGTCGAGCTTCTCGTCGACATGGTTGTAGGCCACCAGCGACACGCCGGTGTATTCCCAGATCAGGTCCAGTTGCCCGCTCTCTTGGGCACTGCGCGCCAGGTTGCTGCCCAAGCCACCGGTCACACGGGTGTCATAGCCCTTGGTGCGCAGGTATTGGGAGGTGATTTCGGCCAGCAGGGTTTGTTCGGTGAACACCCGGGCGCCGATGCGGATGACCGGTTTTTCAGCGGCTTGCGCAATTCCTGCGAACAGCAGGACGCAACTCAATATCAAAGTCAGTTTTTTCATGTGAATTCCTTTGCCAAGCCTTAAGACGGACGTAACCCGCGTTCCAGCCAGAGGCGGCTGGCCATGGTCACCAGACCGTCGAGCAGCAAGGCCAGCAGCGCGGTACACGCGGCGCCGAGCAGCAGTTGCGGCTGATTGTTCAGGGCGATGCCAGGGAAGATCAGGCTGCCCAGGCTGTTGGCGCCGATCAGGAACGCCAGGGGCGCGGTACCGACGTTGATCGCCAGGGCCACGCGCACACCACCGATGATGATCGGCACGGCGTTGGGCAACTCCACGCGAAACAGCACTTGGCGCGGGGTCATGCCGATGCCGACAGCGGCTTCTTTCAAGGAACTCTGGACGTTTTTCAGTCCTTCATAGGTGTTGCGCACGATGGGCAGCAAGGAGGCGAGGAACAGGGCGAAGATCGCAGGGCCGCTGCCAATGCCGAGCACGCCGAGGGCGATGGCCAGGACGGCCAGGGGAGGGACGGTGTTGCCGATGTTGAAGATCTGCATGAAGCGTTCTGCGCGCCCGACCATGTTCGGTCGGCTGAGCAGAATACCGGCGGGGATGCCCACAATCAGGGCGGCAAGCATGGAGACAAGGACAAGAATCAGGTGAGCTTGCAGGTAAAACAACAAATCGTCGCGGTACAGTTCGATCGTGTTGATGCCAATCCAATGGACCAGCAGGGCCAGGAGAGCGACGACAACCGCTCCTCCTATCAGCCCTTTGCCATAGCGAATAGCCACAGGCGGACTCCTTATTTCAGTCGGCGAGCACATTCCCGAGCGGCAATGCCATTCCTGGCTGTCGGCAAATGTGGTCGCGAAAAGCAGCTCGCCAATGCCGGCAAAACGGCATGAGGTCGAGCTATGAGCGCAGCCTCGTCAGGCTAACTTGCTGATTTTTCAGCCCCTGGTACGAATGCTGTAACAGGAGAGTGGACGCCTCCACCTTTTAAAAGGTTCCACACTTGGGAGCTTTTAGCCACCCCTAACTGGGTGAACGGTGGTCCGGCACCCCGGGTTTACGCTATACTCGCCGCCCTTTTTTGACTCACCTGCCAGGCGATTTCCCATGACCCACCAGGCCGCCGAAGTCGCGAAACGCCGCACTTTCGCCATTATTTCCCACCCCGATGCCGGTAAAACCACCATCACCGAAAAGCTCCTGCTGATGGGCAAGGCGATCGCAGTGGCCGGCACGGTGAAATCCCGTAAATCCGACCGTCATGCCACCTCCGACTGGATGGAGATGGAGAAGCAACGGGGTATTTCCATTACCACGTCGGTCATGCAGTTTCCTTACCGCGAACACATGATCAACCTGCTCGACACCCCGGGCCACGAAGACTTCTCCGAAGATACCTACCGTACCCTGACTGCGGTCGACTCGGCACTGATGGTGCTCGACGGCGGTAAAGGCGTTGAGCCACGGACCATCGCGCTGATGGACGTTTGCCGTCTGCGGGATACGCCGATTGTCAGCTTTATCAACAAGCTCGACCGTGACATCCGTGACCCGATCGAATTGCTCGACGAGATCGAAGCCGTCCTGAAGATCAAGGCCGCGCCGATCACCTGGCCGATCGGTTGCTACCGCGACTTCAAGGGCGTGTACCACCTGGCCGACGACTACATCATTGTCTACACAGCCGGCCATGGTCACGAACGCACCGATGTGAAAATCATCGAGAAGCTCGACTCGGACGAAGCCCGCGCCCACTTGGGTGACGAGTACGACCGTTTTGTCGATCAGTTGGAACTGGTACAGGGCGCCTGCCACGAGTTCAATCAGCAGGAATTCCTCGACGGCCAACTGACGCCGGTGTTCTTCGGTACCGCCTTGGGCAACTTCGGTGTCGATCACGTGCTCGACGCCGTGGTGAACTGGGCGCCGAAACCGCTGGCCCGTGTCGCCAACGAACGTACCGTGGAGCCAGTGGAAGAGAAATTCGCAGGCTTCGTGTTCAAGATCCAGGCGAACATGGACCCAAAACACCGCGACCGTATCGCCTTCATGCGTATCTGCTCCGGCAAATACGAAAAAGGCATGAAGATGCGCCACGTGCGTACCGGCAAGGACGTGCGTATCGGCGACGCCCTGACGTTCTTCTCCTCCGAGCGTGAGCAACTGGAAGAGGCATTTGCCGGCGACATCATCGGTTTGCACAACCACGGCACCATCCAGATCGGTGATACGTTCACCGAAGGCGAAGTGCTGGGCTTCACCGGTATCCCGCACTTCGCGCCGGAACTGTTCCGCCGCGTACGCCTGCGTGACCCGCTCAAGTCCAAGCAACTGCGCCAAGGCTTGCAGCAACTGGCGGAAGAGGGCGCGACCCAGGTGTTCTTCCCTGAGCGCAGCAACGACATCATCCTCGGCGCCGTCGGTGTGCTGCAGTTCGATGTGGTCGCCAGCCGCTTGAAAGAGGAATACAAGGTCGAGTGCTCCTACGAGCCGATCACCGTGTACTCCGCACGCTGGATCGATTGCAGCGATAAGAAGAAGTTGGAAGAGTTCTCCAACAAGGCCGTGGAAAACCTTGCGATCGACGGCGGAGGTCACCTGACCTACCTGGCCCCGACGCGGGTCAACCTGGCGCTGATGGAAGAGCGCTGGCCGGATGTGAAATTCCGCGCGACCCGTGAGCATCACTAAGGTCTGGCGGTAATAGAAAGGGCGAAGCTGTGATGGCTTCGCCCTTTTTTGTGGCGGATAACTATTGAATTAAAGGCTGTTCGGCCCTACCCGAAGTTGCTTTAACGAAAGTTCTGCTCCCACGCGTACGGCTTCAACTTGCGCAACAATGGCATCCTTGACGATTGCTTCGCCCACGTCAGTCAGCTCCTGATTCTTGATATGACTCACGCTCAGGTGCAACAAGTGCAGGGCTACATCCATGGAACTTTGAAACGTCAGCAATGTGTTGTTTGGCCCCAGTTCATGGACTACGGCCTCCCAGCGGCGATCTGACTCGGCCTGTAGGGACTTGAACTCCTCCATCGACACGTCGCCATCTTCATAAATGTCCGACAGTAACTTTTCCAGGGATTTGGAAATGGCTCTCATAGATAACATTAACCTGTAAGTAACTAGTTGAAGAGGGCGGACTTTAGTCTTCAAGCTTTGAATTGTGCAATTGCCGAAACATACTTGTTACAAGTTCCAGATAATTTCTACATGGGGTGAGCGTTAATGTGGTTTTCTGTGTAAGAGCGCTCGGTTTTTATAGCAGGTGTTATGGGGAGTGTCGGTAGGAGGGTGAGTTTTGGTATTGGAATAATGATTATTCCAAACAGCTCTATAAGCGAAGTGCTAATTCCTTCGGCAACGGTGATCGAGATGGCGAAAACCCCATAACGCTACTAGCTTGAGAAAGGGCGACAGTCGGCGTAAGCCGAAGACACAGGTCGTGCGGGATTCACCAACTGACTGGACGGAAATCGACCATGAGTATCTTTCAACGTTTGGTGCTGTTGATCAAAGTGCTGGTGATGTTATCGCTGGGCATGTCGGCAGCGTGGGCTAATACGGCCGTGCAAGGCCATGACTCGGGGTTTGTGGCGGCGAAGACGGTGCAGGGAAGCGTGCTGCAACTGGCCAAGAGCGAGTCTGAAGGCGGTGATGAAGGCCAGGGCGGCTCCAAAGACGATGATGATGGCACCACCGGCGGGCCGGATAACAATGACGACCCGGATGATGGCGGTGACAGCGATACATAAGTAGTACAGGCAAAAAAGCCCCTCCTACCAGGCTGATGCGCAACCTGATGGGAAGGGCTGTAGAACTCAAGTGAGACACTAGCCCCTGTAGGAGCGAGCTTGCTCGCGAAGATCGTTAACGATAACGCTGGGAGCCTGATGCTCCGATGCGTTCTCAGGTTCTTCGCGAGCAAGCTCGCTCCTACAGGTTTTTTGGGTTTGTGCCTCAGCCGACAAACTGTTCTGCAAAGTGGCAAGCCACTTGGCGGTTATCGAGTGGCCGCAAGGCCGGCTCTTCGGTGCTGCACAGTTCGGTGGCGTACGGGCAACGCTTGTGGAACGCGCAGCCAGATGGCGGGTTTAGCGGGTTGGGCAACTCGCCGACGATCTTGATCTTCGGTTTGTTCGGGTCCGGATGAATGGTTGGGGTCGCCGACAGCAGTGCCTGGGTGTAGGGGTGCAGTGGACGCGCGTAGATGTCGTGCTTGGGACCCACTTCTACCGGGCGGCCGAGGTACATCACCATCACGTCGTCGGCGACGTGCTGCACCACCGCCAGGTTGTGAGAGATGAACACGTAGGCGGTGTTGAACTCCTGCTGCAGGTCCATGAACAGGTTGAGCACCTGGGCCTGGATCGACACGTCCAGTGCCGAGGTCGGTTCATCCGCCACCAGCACTTTGGGTTGCAGCATCATCGCCCGGGCCAATGCGATCCGCTGGCGCTGACCACCGGAGAACATGTGCGGGTAGCGCTGATAATGCTCAGGGCGCAGGCCCACTTGCTTCATCATCGCCTGGACTTTTTCCCGGCGCTCGGCGGCGGACAGGTTGGTGTTGATCAGCAGCGGCTCGCCCAGTTGGTCACCGACTTTCTGGCGTGGGTTCAACGACGCATAAGGGCTCTGGAACACCATCTGCACGTCTTTGCGCAGTTGCTTGCGTTGGGCCTTGTCGGCACCGGTGACTTCCTGGCCGGCGATTTTCAGCGAGCCGGAGGACGGTTCTTCAATCAGCGTCAGGGCACGGGCCAGAGTGGACTTGCCGCAACCGGATTCGCCTACGACCGCAAGGGTCTTGCCGGCTTCCAGTTCGAACGACACACCATTGAGCGCACGCACCAAGGCATGGCCCTTGAACAGGCCACGGGACACTTCGTAGTGACGGGTCAGGTCGCGGGCGGTAAGAACGACGGCCATTACGCCACCTCCTGGTTCAAGGGGTAGAAGCAGCGCGCTAGGCTGTGGGCTTTAGGGTCCAGACCCGGGCGGGTCTGACGGCAGCTGTCCTGGACATACGGGCAGCGTGGAGACAGCAGGCAGCCCTGTGGACGGTCATAACGACCGGGAACGATGCCCGGCAAGGTCGACAGACGGGCCGCGCCCATGCTGTGTTCCGGAATCGCCGCCAGCAATGCTTCACTGTACGGATGCCCCGGAACGTCGAACAGGCCAGGCACCTGGCCGACTTCCACGGCTTGGCCGGCGTACATCACACACACGCGCTGGGCGGTTTCGGCCACGACCGCGAGGTCGTGGGTGATCAGCACCAGGCCCATGTTCTGTTCTTTCTGCAGGGCCAGCAGCAGCTCCATGATCTGCGCCTGGATGGTTACGTCCAACGCAGTGGTCGGTTCATCGGCGATCAGCAGTTTCGGCTCGCCGGCAATCGCCATGGCGATGGCCACGCGCTGGCTCATGCCGCCAGACAACTGGTGGGGGTAGGCGTCCATTCGGCTGGCAGCGCCTGGGATTTCGACTTTTTCCAGCAGTTCGATGGCACGCTTGCGGGCTTGCTTGCCGGACATCTTCAGGTGTAGGCGCAGCACTTCCTCGATCTGGAAACCCACGGTGTAGCTAGGGTTCAGCGCGGTCATCGGGTCCTGGAACACCATCGCCAGGTCTTTACCGACGATCTGCCGACGCTGGCGGTTGCTCAGTTTGAGCATGTCCTTGCCGTCGAAGTTCAGGGCGTCGGCGGTGACGATGCCGGGGTGCTCGATCAGGCCCATCAGCGCCATCATGGTCACGGATTTACCCGAGCCCGACTCGCCAACGATCGCCAGTACTTCGCCCTTGTCGACGGAAATGTCGAGGCCATCGACCACCGGCACGGCGGTCTTGTCGCCGAAGCGGACATTGAGATTCTTGATTTCTAGCAGTGACATGGGAATCTCCTCAGGCGGCATTCTTGAGTTTCGGGTCCAGCGCATCGCGCAGACCGTCGCCCATCAGGTTGATTGCCAGCACGCTGAGCAAAATGGTCAAGCCAGGCAGACTCACTACCCACCAGGCGCGTTCGATGTAGTCGCGAGCCGAGGCCAGCATGGTGCCCCACTCAGGGGTTGGCGGTTGTACGCCAAGGCCGAGGAAGCCAAGGGCTGCGGCATCAAGAATCGCCGAGGAGAAACTCAAGGTTGCCTGCACGATCAACGGTGCCATGCAGTTAGGCAGCACGGTGACGAACATCAGGCGGGGCAGGCCGGCGCCAGCGAGGCGGGCGGCGGTCACGTAGTCGCGGTTCAGTTCGCCCATCACCGCAGCGCGGGTCAAGCGGACATAGGACGGTAGGGACACGATGGCGATGGCGATCACGGTGTTGATCAGGCCAGGGCCGAGGATGGCGACAATCGCCACAGCCAGCAGCAGCGATGGCAGGGCCAGCATGATGTCCATCAAACGCATGATGGTCGGGCCGAGCAAGCGTGGGAAGAAGCCGGCGAACAGACCCAGCAGAATCCCCGGGATCAGCGACATGACGACCGAAGACAAACCTATCAGCAACGACAGGCGCGAACCCTGGATCAGGCGCGACAGCAAGTCACGGCCCAGTTCGTCGGTGCCCAGCAGGAATTGCATCTGCCCACCTTCCAGCCAGGCTGGCGGGGTCAGCAGGAAGTCGCGGTACTGTTCGCTCGGGTTGTGCGGCGCCACCCAAGGGGCGAACAGTGCGCAAAATATCACCAGCAACATGAACAACAGGCCGGCAACCGCGCCCTTGTTCTTGGAAAAGGCTTGCCAGAATTCTTTGTACGGGGACGGATAAAGCAGGCTTTGATCGACTGCTACCGAAGTAGTTGGAGTGGTCATGGTCATGATCTCAGCGCTGGTGACGGATGCGTGGGTTGGCAAAGCCGTAGAGGATATCCACCACGAAGTTCACCATAATCACCAGGCAGGCGATTAACAGGATGCCGTTTTGCACCACGGGATAATCCCGTGCGCCAATGGCTTCGATCAGCCATTTGCCGATGCCGGGCCAGGAGAAGATGGTTTCGGTCAGGACCGCACCGGCCAGCAGGGTGCCGACTTGCAGGCCGACCACCGTCAGTACCGGGATCAGCGCGTTGCGCAGGCCGTGGACGAACACCACGCGTGCCGGCGACAGGCCTTTGGCCTTGGCGGTACGGATGTAGTCTTCACGCAGCACTTCGAGCATCGAGGAGCGGGTCATCCGCGCGATCACGGCCAGCGGAATGGTGCCGAGCACGATGGCCGGCAGGATCAGGTGGTGCAGGGCGTCGAAGAACGCGTCGGGTTCATCCGCCAGCAGGGTGTCGATCAGCATGAAGCCGGTGCGCGGCTCGATGTCGTAGAGCAGGTCTATACGTCCGGACACCGGGGTCCAGCCCAGGCTCACGGAGAAGAACATGATCAGGATCAGGCCCCACCAGAAGATCGGCATCGAATATCCCGCGAGGGAGATGCCCATCACCCCATGGTCGAACAGGGATCCTCGCTTCAAGGCCGCGATTACCCCGGCCAGGAGGCCCAGGACGCCGGCGAACAACAGGGCGGCCATGGACAGTTCCAGGGTCGCAGGGAAGAGGGCGGTGAATTCAGTCCACACGCTGGTACGGGTACGCAGGGATTCGCCAAGGTCGCCGTGGGCAAGCTTGCCGACGTAGTCAAAGTATTGCGCATACAAGGGTTTATTCAGACCAAGGCGTTCCATTGCCTGAGCGTGCATTTCGGGGTCGACTCGTCGTTCGCCCATCATGACTTCCACGGGATCGCCAGGGATCATGCGAATCAACGCGAACGTCAGCAAGGTGATGCCGAAAAACGTGGGGATCAATAACCCCAATCGGCGGGCAATAAAACTAAACATCTTGTTGTGTACCTCAATCAGCCGGTTAGGCAGGTCCGGCACCGTCCAGGTCGACGGTGCCGGGCGTCTCTTATTACTTCACCTGGGTGGTGGCGAAGTTATTGTTGGTCAGGGGGCTTTGGGTAAAACCCTCGACGTTTTTACGCAAGGCGGTGAACATTTTCGGGTAGGCCATGGGGATCCACGGTTGGTCCTTCTCGAAAACCTCCTGTGCTTGTTCATAGAGCGCAGCCCGAGCTGCCGGTTCAGTGCCCTCGCGAGCCTTGTCGATCAGGGCTTGAAACTCTTTGTTACACCAGCGGGCGTAGTTTTCGCCGTTTTGTGCGGCGTCGCAACTCAAATTAGGCGTGAGGAAGTTGTCCGGGTCCCCGTTATCCCCCGCCCAGCCGGCCGACATCAGGTCATGCTCACCCGCTTTCGAGCGCTTGAGCATTTCGCCCCATTCGAAGACACGGATGTCGATCTTAAGACCAATCCTGGACAGGTCCGACTGCATCATCTGTGCACCCAGCAGGGGGTTGGGATTGGTCGGGCCACCGCCATTGCGGGTGTACAGCGTAAAGACCGTGCCTTCAGGCACTCCCGCTTCCTTGAGCAGGGCGCGGGCCTTGTCGAGATCGCGGGGCGGGTTTTTCAGTTTCTCGCTGAATCCCAGCAGTGTCGGTGGATAAGGACCGGTGCCGACCACCGCGTTGCCCTTGCCATACATGGCATTGACATAGGCTTCCTTGTCAAAGGCGATATTGATCGCATGACGGACCCGCGGGTCACTGATGTACTTGTGCGTGGTGTTCATGGCGATGTAGCCCATGGTCATGGCGGCCAGTTCATAGACTTTCAGGTTCGGGTCGGCCTTGACGCTTGGGATGTCGTCAGGCTTGGGATACAGCGCGATCTGGCATTCGTTGGCCTTGAGCTTCTGCAGCCGGGTGTTGTTGTCGACGGCAATGGACAGGATCAGTGGATCGGCGGGTGGCTTGCCACGGAAATATTCCGGGTTGGCCTTGAAACGCACCTGAGCGTCTTTTTGATAACGGGTGAAGATGAAGGGGCCAGTGCCGATCGGCTTACTGTTGAGCTCGTCGGTCTTGCCGGCGGCGAGTAATTTGTCGGCGTACTCAGCGGAGTGAATCGCGGTAAACGGCATGGCGACGTCGGCCAGGAACGGTGCTTCACGACGGGTCAGGGTAAAGACCACGGTGTGGTCGTCGGTTTTCTCGACGCTCTTGATCAGTTCCTTGAAGCCCATGCTTTCGAAATACGGGAAGCCGGTGCTGGACTTGTTATGCCACGGGTGGTTCGGGTCCATCTGGCGGTGGAAGTTCCACAGCACATCGTCGGCATTCATGTTGCGGGTGGGCGTGAAGTAATCGGTGGTGTGGAACTTGACATCGGTACGCAGGTGAAAGGTGTAGCTCAGCCCGTCTTCACTGATATCCCAGGATTTGGCGAGCGCCGGGACGATTTCGGTGGTCCCCGGTTTGAAGTCTACCAGCCGGTTGAACATGGTTTCTGCGGCGGCATCTGCGGTGACTGCCGTACTGTACAGAACTGGATCGAAACCCTCAGGGCTGGCTTCGGTGCAGACGATCAACGGTTTGGCCGAAACGCCAATCGCCACACTCAACAGCGCAGCGGCAATGGCAGCTTGTAACGGGAGCATTTTCATTGAGAGCCCTCTGCAATCGATTGAACCAGACAAGCGTGTACGGGGGCTCGTCCTGAGCCCGCCGTACACCTGGCGCTAATTAAAGAATGTTGAACGGAATGGTGGTGACCAGACGGAACTCACGGATGTTGCCGTCAGCCTGGTTTTCGGTGGCACGGTGAGTGACGTAGGTCGCACGAATAGCGGTGGCCTTAAGCGGGCCGCTCTGCACGGCGTAGGAGGTACCGATACCGTATTCCTGGTGTTTCTCGCCGTCCTGGGCCTGAATGCCGTTGTAGGCAAAGCCTGCTCGGCCGCCGTCGCCGGTGTAGTGAGTACCGTCGATACCCCAGCCGCGAGCCGAGTAGATGTTGAACTTCAGGCCTGGCACGCCGTATTCGGCCATGTTGAGGCCGTAGGCGATCTGGAAGGACTTCTCGTTCGGACCGTTAAAGTCGGACGTCAGGGAGTTGGCCAGGTAGATACCGTTGGTTTCGTGCAGGTAGTCGAAGTACTCGTTACCGTTCACGGCCTGGTAGGAGAAGGTCAGGCTATGAGCCTGGTGGGTCAGACCCAGCGACAACGAGTAGGTATCGTTGTCGATCGTGCCCATCAACTTTTTGCCGGTATCGACGGTTTTGTAGTAGTTCAGGCCAGTGGTCAGTGCCAGTGTCTGGCTGTCGCCCAACTCGTGGGTTGCACCGAAGTAGTACTGGTTCCAGAAGTCTTCCACGTTAGCGGCGAAGAGGCTGGTTTTCAGGCTCTTGAACGGCTGGTAGTTCACACCGAGGGTGTTGACCTTGTCGGTTTCAGCGCCATTGCCGTATTCGGTACGGAATTTCGACAGGCTTTGCTCGGTCCGTGGCGAAACGCGGTCAAACACGCCGCCCTGGAACGACAGGTTGCTGAACTCTTCGCTGTTGAAGCTCACACCTTCAAAGCTCGAAGGCAGTGCACGGTTGCCGATGGTGTCGACAATGCCGCTGCTGAAGTTCTGGCGACCGGCGGTCAAGGTGGTGTTCGAGACGCGGAACTTGACGTTGGCCAGACCCAGTTTGCTCCACTGGTCCACGGCGTCGCCGTTGGAGTCAGCCAGGGTACGGTTGGAACCGCCCTTGATATCGCGCTTGCTGCGGTCCAGGACCACGGCGTTGTAGGCCGCGACTTCGGTAGCGACCCCTACGGTGCCTTGGGTAAAGCCCGAGCTGTAGTTGAGGATGGTGCCTTGTACCCAGTTGGTACGGTACGCGTCGGTGCGGGCTTCACCGTGTTTTTGGTAGGTGAACTTGCCACCACGGAATTTCTGCTCGTTGGAGAACCAGTTACGGGTGGTACCGCCCAGGCTTTGTCCATCGATAAAGCCTTTGGCCTCGCTTTGGGCGCTGGAGCCGGCCAGAGTGGTAGGAACGAAGTCCTGACTTGCAGGGTCAGCATAGGCGTTAGCCGTGATGCTGCTGATGGCCAAGGCCAGTAGCGCGGTGCTGCTCAGTTTCATGGGTGAAGCTCCTTTGGTTCTCTTTTTTTAATGCCGGTCTTTTTAGGTGAACCGGCTATTGGGTGTGTAACTCGTTCAAGCCTTTGCAAACGTTTGCCGTAGGACCACTGAATTAAGGCTGCACGTTTGCCACAGGGCGAACTTCGCCCTGTGCAATCCGGTTACTTTCTTATGGGTTGATACTGACGCCCGAGAACACGTTGCGGCCGAAGGGGCTCACTTTGAAACCTTCGACTTTGGCGCTTAACGGCTGGTTGACCGTCGAGTGGGCGACTGGCGTGATCGGCACCTGTGCTTTAAGCAGTTGCTGCGCCTGTTTGTACAGAACAGTCCTTTGTTCGCGGTCGGTGACGACCTTGGCTTGCTTGATCAGCTTGTCGTACGCAGGGTCACACCACATGGAGTAGTTGTTCCCGCCGATGGCGTCGCAGCTGTACAGGGTACCCAGCCAGTTGTCCGGGTCACCGTTGTCGCCGGTCCAGCCGATCAGGCTGATGTCATGTTCGCCATTCTTGGTGCGCTTGATGTACTCGCCCCATTCGTAGCTGACGATCTTGACCTTGAGGCCGATCTTGGCCCAATCGTTCTGGAGCATTTCGGCCATCAGCTTGGCGTTGGGGTTGTACGGCCGTTGCACCGGCATCGCCCATAGGGTGATTTCGGTGCCTTCCTTGACGCCGGCGGCCTTGAGCAGTTCCTTGGCTTTTTCCGGGTTGTAAGCGGCGTCCTTGATGGTGTCGTCGTAGGACCATTGGGTTGGCGGCATGGCGTTGACCGCCAGTTGCCCCGCGCCTTGGTAAACCGCATTGAGAATGCTCTGCTTGTTCACCGCCATGTCCAGGGCCTGGCGTACTTCGAGCTGGTCGAAAGGCTTGTGCCGTACGTTATAGGCGATGTAACCGAGGTTGAAGCCAGGTTTGGTCAGCAGTTGCAATTTCGGGTCGGCTTTGAGGGCGTCTACGTCTGCCGGTCGAGGGTGCAGGGTGACCTGGCATTCGTTGGCCTTGAGCTTCTGCACCCGCACCGAGGCGTCGGTATTGATGGCGAAGATCAGTTGATCGAGCTTGACCCGGTCCGGCGCCCAGTAGTGTTTGTTGGCGACGTAGCGGATGTTGGAGTCTTTCTGATAACTCTTGAACTCGAAAGGCCCAGTGCCGATCGGCTTCTGGTTGATTTCGCTAGGCTTGCCGATCTTGAGCAAGTGGTCGGCGTATTCGGCCGACAGGATCGAGGCGAAGCTCATGGCGATGTTCTGGATAAACGCGGCGTCTACCGTGTTCAACGTCATCACCACGGTGTGTGGGTCGGTTTTTTCGACCTTTGCGATATTTTTGTTCAGGCTCATCCCGGTGAAGTACGGAAACTCGGTGGGGTAGGCCTTGCGGAAAGGGTGCTCGGGGTCAAGCATGCGGTTGAAGGTGAACAGCACGTCGTCGGCGTCAAAATCGCGCGTCGGCTTGAAGTCCTTGTTGCTGTGGAACTTCACCCCTTCGCGCAGGTGGAAGGTATACGTCAGACCGTCCGGTGAAATGTCCCATGAGGTTGCAAGACCGGGGACTACCGTGGTGGCGCCTTTCTCGAACTCAGCCAGACGGTTATAGAGCGGCTCGGCTACATCGTTATCAGTGGCGGTGGTGTATTGCGCGGTGTCGAAGCCAGCGGGGCTGCCTTCGGAGCAAAACACCAGGCTTTTCTTGTCAGCCGCTTGGCTCAGTGACGCACTGATTAACAGGCCGGTGCCCAAAATCGCGGATAGAACGGTTGTATGGCGCATGACAGTCCCCAATCCTTGTTTGTTGTTGTCGTCAGTGAGCAATCGCCAGGCCGTTCAGGGCATGGAAACAACACTGACCCCACATTCAGCAAATGCCCTACAGGTACGAAGCCTCTGCCGTGCCACGACGTTATGAGTCGGGAGCCGGGCAGTAAATGCGTCGAATCTGACAGACCTTGTAGGTAGCGGACGAGTGATTCGCAGTTTGTTGCCGTAGGACGGCAGCAGGTGCGGATGTAGTCTGATTCCTATGGTCTTGGCGGATGCAATAACGGCGACGTTTTTACACGTCGCCGCCAGGGATCCTTACTTGCCGCTTACGCTCACGCCGTAGAAGGAGTTCAAGCCAAATGGGCTGATCTTGAAGTCCTGCACGTTGTTGCGCATGGGTTGATACACCGTCGAGTGCGCGATAGGTGTCATCGGGACTGCATCTTTGAGGATATGTTGCGCCTGCTTGTACAGCTCGGTGCGTTTGGCTACGTCGGAAGTTGCCTTGGCTTCTTTCACGATGCCGTCGAATTTCTTGTCGCACCACTTGGAGAAGTTGTTGCCGGCCAGGGAGTCGCAGCCGAACAGCACGTTCAGCCAGTTGTCCGGGTCACCATTGTCGCCGCTCCAGCCAATGATCATGGCCTGGTTCTCGCCGCCTTTGGAACGCTTAATGTACTCGCCCCACTCGTAGCTGACGATGTTGACCTTCAGGCCGATCTGTTTCCAGTCGTTCTGCAGCATCTCGGCCATCAGCTTGGCGTTCGGGTTGTACGGACGCTGAACCGGCATCGCCCACAGGGTGATTTCGGTGCCTTCCTTGACGCCTGCTTCCTTGAGCAAAGCCTTGGCTTTGGTCAAATCGTGCGGGGCATCTTTGATGGTGGTGTCATAGGACCACTGGGTTGGCGGCATGGCGTTGACGGCCAATTGGCCTGCGCCCTGATAAACCGAGTCGATGATCTGCTGCTTGTTCACCGACATGTCCAGTGCCTCGCGTACTCGCAGGTCGGACAGCGGGTTAGGTGCGGTTTGACCTTTGAGCACCGGCATCACGTTGTAGGCGATGTAGCCCAGGTTGAAACCAGCCTGGTGCGGCAGTTTCAGGTCCTTGTCTTCACCCAGCGCCTTGAGGTCGGCTGGACGTGGGAACAGGGTTACCTGGCATTCGTTTTTCTTCAGCTTCTGGATACGTACCGACGGGTCGGTGGTGATAGCGAAGATCAGGTTGTCGATCTTCACGTCTTCAGGCTTCCAGTAGTCCTTGTTGCCGGTGTAACGGATGTTGGAATCTTTCTGATAGCTCTTGAACACGAACGGACCAGTGCCGATTGGCTTCTGGTTAATGTCCTGTGCCTTGCCTTCCTTCAACAGTTGAGCGGCGTATTCAGCCGACTGGACGGAAGCGAAGCTCATGGCCAGGTTCTGGATGAAGGCGGCGTCCACGGTGCCAAGGGTGAACTTGACGGTGTGGTCATCGACTTTCTCGATGTTCTTGATGTTGGTGTCCATCCCCATGTCCGTGAAGTACGGGAACTCGGTAGGGTAGGCTTTACGGAACGGATCGTCTTTATTGATCATCCGGTTGAAGGTGAACAGTACGTCGTCAGCCGTGAACTCACGAGTTGGCTTGAAGTACGGGGTGGTGTGGAACTTGACGCCTTCACGAAGGTGGAAGGTATACGTCAGGCCATCCGGGGAAACGTCCCAGCTGGTGGCGAGCCCAGGAATTACGGCGGTGCCGCCGCGCTCGAACTGAGTCAGGCGGTTGAACATGGTTTCGGCCGAAGCATCGAAGTCTGTTCCGGTGGTGTACTGGCCTGGATCGAAACCGGCCGGGCTCCCTTCGGAGCAGAACACCAGATTAGTCGCCGCTTGGGCGAAAGGTGCAGCAGCCATTAAACCGGCGCTGACTAATAACGGAATGACTGCGTGTTTAAGCATGTTGGCCTCATGATTTGTTGTCATTTTTGGTAGTGAGGGCGACCTCGTGAGTCGACCTGCGGATACTTATGCAGGGCCCATACCCAATGCAAGATGTTGAGAGGCTGCAAGCGCTAAACAGTGGTACGAACGTACAGGAATGTCGCATTGATGTAAGTTTCGACACAAATAGACATTTTGGAGGGTCTTTTCGGTGCGTTTAGCGCACCAAAAATGACCAACCGGAGCGTCTGGCGCACCCGGTTGGCGCAGGGCTGTTACTTATGGAGACTCACGCCATAGAAGGGTGTCAGCCCAAATGGACTGATCTTGAAGTCCTGGACTTCCTTTCGAAGTGGCTGGAAAACCGTCGAGTTCGCAATAGGTGTTATAGGTACTTGTTCCTTAAGGATTTTTTGTGCCTGTTGATACCACTTGATGCGCTGCTCACGGTCACTGCTGACTTTGGCCTGCTGCACCAGTTTGTCGTACTCGGGGTTACACCATTTTGCGTAGTTGCTGCCCTTGACTGCGGCACAACTGTAGAGCACACCCAGCCAGTTATCCGGGTCGCCGTTGTCGCCGGTCCAGCCGTAGATCATCACATCGTGCTCGCCATTTTTCGCCCGCTTGATGTACTCACCCCACTCGTAGCTCACGATATTGGCGGTTATCCCGATCTTGGCCCAGTCCTGCTGGATCATTTGCGCCGACATCCGTGCGTTGGGATTGGACGCCCGTTGTACCGTCATGGCCCAAAGATTGATGGTGGTACCTGGTGCAACCCCTGCTTCTTTTAGTAGCGCCCGGGCCTTGACCGGATCGTACGGCGCGTCTTTGATTGTCGGGTCATAAGACCACTGGGCCGGCGGCAGTGCGTTCTGCGCCAATTGCCCGGCGCTCTGGTACACCGCCTTGATAATGGCCGGCTTGTCGATGGCCATGTCCAGGGCCTGGCGCACTTTGAGCTGATCCAAGGGTTTGTGGGTCACGTTGTAGGCGAGGAAGCCCAGGTTGAAACCGGCTTGCTTGAGCACCCGCAGGTTCGGGTCCTGCTCCATCACTTCGATGTCCGAAGGACGAGGATAGCCGCTGACCTGGCACTCGCCGGTCTTGAGCTTTTGCAGGCGCACAGCTGCGTCCGGGGTAATGGAAAACACCAGGTTGTCGAGTTTCACATCCTCGGGCTTCCAGTACTCTTTATTGGCGCTGTAGCGGATCTGCGAATCCTTCTGGTAGCGCTTGAACACGAATGGCCCGGTGCCGACGGGCTTCTGGTTGATGTCTGCGGCCTTGCCCTCCTTGAGCAACTGCGCGGCGTACTCGGCGGATTGCACCGAGGCAAAACTCATGGCCAGGTTTTGCACGAACGAGGCATCGACGTTATTCAGGCTGAACCGCACGGCGTGGTCGTCGATCTTGTCGATGCTCTTGATGGTGGTGTTCAGGCCCATGTCGGTGAAGTACGGCGACTCGGAGGGGTAGGCCTTGCGAAACGGGCTGTCGGCATCCAGCAAGCGCTGGAAGGTGAACAGCACATCGTCGGCATTGAAGTCGCGGGTGGGGGTGAAGTAGTCGGTGGTGTGGAACTTAACGCCCTCTCGCAGATGGAAGGTATACGTCAGGCCATCCGGGGATACGTCCCAGCGTGTGGCCAGGCCTGGCTCAACTTCGGTACCGCCGCGCTTGAACTGGGTCAGGCGGTTGAAGACGGTTTCGGCGGAGGCATCGAAATCGGTGCCGCTGGTGTACTGACTGGGGTCGAAGCCGGCGGGGCTGGCTTCAGAGCAGTAGACCAGGGTGCTGGCCGCCTGGGCCATCGGCATAAGGGCCAGCAAGCCGGCGGCGAGGAGCAGCGTTTTTAAGGCGATTCTTTCCATGGATACCCCTGAAGTGGCAGGTGAAGGCTGCCCAAACGAAAACGGCGGCTACCGAGGTTACCGCCGTTGGGGTTTATGAGGTAGAGGGAAGGCCCCGCAGTTTGCTACTGCGCTTGAACCGATACTTCAATTTGGGTAGGTGCATTCTTGTCGATCGCAAACGACCCTTCCAGCTCGTTACTCTCCCGTATCGTAAACGTTCTGCTGATGGTGACCTCTACACCTGGAACATGGTTGATATCTTGTTCTGGATTTGAAAGATGCCCTTTGGAAATGATCCTGACCTGAGTCAGGTCCTTTGATGGGTCATGCTCGATGTAAAAATGGGTATCGTCAGCGCCAAAGTAGTAGCCGTCCTGTAGCACCGATTCTCCATTCAAGTTAATGGTGGCGGGCGCTATGGAGCCTTGATGGGCTACCTCGGAAATGCGTGCGCGCAGATCAGCAGGCGCAATTGCAGCCTCAAACTGTTTTAGTCGGCTTTGGCGGATACCCTCGGCAGAATCTGCCGTGCCATCCAGCGCCACGCTCACCTCACGTCCGTTTTCTTTGGTGATTACGGTGTAAGGATTGCGATTTATATCGAGCACAAAGTTTGGGGAGTACTCGTTTGTACTGTGCTCCGTAAATTGTGCCTTTTCTCCAGATTCAACTGAAAACCCACGCTCATCGATGTTCCAGGACACGTTGAGGTTTCTTTTGATTATGGCGTTTTCTTCATAGTTTCTACTGGAGAACTCATAGGCGCCCCCCTCGTTGACTTTCAAGTATTTATCGACCCTGTCGGCTCCCGTCATTTTTGAACCGTCCAATTCAACGAATTGATCCGAGAATTTTGGCGAGATCTTTAAGTCATTACTTGGGGTTGGCGATGGGGTGCGTTGCCATGGCCACCTGGCCCCACCATTTCCAGTCGTGCGAATCCACTCACCATCGCCGCCTGAATGCACCGTCAGTACTGGCTTGCCCGTATCACGATCAATGATCTGCATATAATCATTGCTCAATTTGAAGTCGCCTTTTATCTCATACACCTGGCGAACACCGGTTGTGTCGGTATAGCGAATAAACCATTGATCTGAGCCGGTTGTTGCATCTTTAACCTGGTAAATACCCTTCGCGTTACGTGTGGCATTTTCAATGAGTTGTTCACCGTTCTGCACTGCGTATTGGCTGATATTGCCCGATTGGCTGGGCTGCAAACGGTTAATGCCAGGTACTGACTGCGGGCTTTCAATCTGAGGAGGCTCGCCTGGCTTGGGGTTGGCCGATGTTTCTTCTGGGGGAGTGAACGGGTCCTCAACCCTTCCACTGGCGCCGACCGAGAACAAGGTGTTCAACAAGCCATCGAATGCCTTGGATGCACCGTCGTTGCGTTCAGCCAGCGTATCGCCGGAGTATTGTTTTTCCTCCCCTAGCGCCAGCTCGGTCAGCCCAGTAACGACTGCGGCGGCGGCAACGGGCGCAGCAATAGGCGCCAGTTTGGCAAGCAAACCTGCTGCGACGGTGATGTCGTTAAGCCAGGTGTCTCGCGTCACCTCACTGTTGGACTTGATCATTACATCGGCGTCACTTGTCATGCGCTCTTTACTGGCGGACGTCATGGCCGAGAAGACATCCCCCTCAATGTGCGATCCATCGCCATTAAACGTAGGGTCTTTCAGTTCTCCAGAAGAGAGTTTGCCGAGAGTCGTGTCCAGGCCTTCCGTTTTGGTGCCTACATTCGTAAACCACAAGACGGGCATGAACACTTTCGCCAAGCGTTCAATGGTGCCCGACTCATGGTCTTGGCGGCTGATCAACGGAAAATGAGCGACCAGGGACTCGCGCTTTTTGGGGTCCTTGGTTTGATCGATAACCCATTGATCCAGTTTCTCCAGGGAGTCGAACCTGAGAAATGCTGGCTCGGCGCCAGGGATGTAGAGGGCTTGCCGGCCACCGTCGGCAGCACTGAAACGCACAATGTCGTTAGACAAGAAGCCCTTGATATTGAAAGCATGCGCCTGGACGATGCCTTTTACCGGGGCTTTGGCCCTGAGCTGTTCGACGTTGAGCGGTGCATTTTCGTCGAGTGGAAGATTGGACGCCGCGCCCATGACCAAACGGTAGTCTTCACGGGTGAATCGATGTTCGGGGGCTTGCAGAGCTTGCTCTGCGGGAGGCCTGGCTTCAACGGTCTTCAGTTGCTTTCGAGCTTGATAGGCGAACTCCCCTTTGATCGCTGCTTGGTAGTCATCGCTGTGGGCGTTCCAGAAGTTGCCGATTTCTTGCGTCATTTTCGCCTGGAAGTCGGTTTTCCAACTGGCATGCATCAGTGTCGATGGGGCCAGGGGAAATTGGTTATGCGTACCGTATCCTCCCGTTTTACTCTGCCCAGGTCCGTCTTTATAGATACCGGATTCCGAGTCCAGATTGCCGGGGACCCAATCGTTTTCAGAGAAGTTCTTCAGCAGCGCATCGGGCAGGCGCAGGGAGGAGGTTGGCTCTTCGTTCATGTGCTCCCAGCCGGTAGCAGTTGAAGCGCTTTGCGAGCCGTTGAAACGGTTCAAATAAAGTGTATCGGCGTCCACCAATTTGCCGGTCAGTCGGAAAATGAGGGACTCCGCCCATCGTTTTGCGTGTACGCGCACGTTTGGCAGCGCATCGGCAACCGTCAGTGCCAGGTGTTTATAGGTTTGTGCCTGCTGTGCGTTGGCGCTGGAGGGCGTGTCCTGGAGTTTGTACAGATGATCGACAATTCCTCGCTGGCTTTTCAACTGATCTTCGCCGCGGATTCTGTCCGACTTGTACGGATCTGATGCGGCGATCGCCGGGAAGGTTTGGGTTCGATCGAGTTGGTCATAGTCGGCGGAGGTTTGTAGGCCATAAAACTGGCCTACTGTCTTCAGTTCAAGATTAGTCCTGAAGGCATCGTCGTAGCTCAGGGAAATACCGTTGCCGGCGGCGAGGACCTTGCCTGCGTCCAATACAGGTGCTGCTGCAGCATTCCATGCCAGGTCATTGCCCGTTCTGAAGCTGACTCTTTGGTTATTAACGATGACCGAGATGCTGTTGGTGTCCGGATGCACGACGACACTTGAGGGGTTGATGTTGCTATCTTTCAACCAGTCTTGAAACGCCGGGTTCAGCAATGCCCTTGCCAACTGCTGTTGCCACTGCCCCAAGGTGGAGTTGGCAGGAATTTGAACGCGAGTGTTGTATTGGCGGTCTTGGGGATGCAGTGCGTTGCGGATGTTTGTCGCTAATTGACGATCACCCTGCTCACGGGCGGTCAGTGGTTTTTCGATGCTTATTTGTGCTGGGATCGCCCCGGCAACGGATTTATAGGGTTGCGAAAAAGACAAAGGAGACGGTGTGCGGGTGATGGAGGTCATCGTGTTTATTCTCGATAGTCATCAGAAGGCATTGCCCGCAGCACACGCGTCCATTCATCTATGGGCATTGCTAGTGATGAGTAACGACAATCAAGCTCTCCATTCCCTTGGGAGTGTCTGGAAAAGTGACAGGGGTGTGTATGAATAGGTTGTGCACCTGTTGTTCCGGGGGATTAGCAGAGTGTTGGTAAAGTTGTCCGGATCTACAGGCGAAAAAAAACGGCGCTTGCCTTGGGCCGCGCCGTTTCTGGTTTCAGTGCATCGCGGTCATTGCAGGACTTCGATCACCCCATCCGCACTCATGCTGACCTGGCTGGTACCCGCTTCAACTTCCGGGGCCGGCGCCGAGTCCATGGCCGCAGCCTTCATCATCATCCCGCCACGGGCATAGGGCTGTGGATAGCCGTTGGTATTGAAGTTCAGGTTGACGATCTTGTAGCCCTTGCCACCCAACGCATCGGTAGCCAGTTGGGCACGGGCCTTGAACGCGGTGACAGCTTCCTTGAGCAGGGCGTCTTCGCTGGCCTTGCGGGTCGGGTTGGCGATGGCGAAGTCCATGCTGTCCATTTTCAGGTTGGTCAGCATCTCACCGGTAAGCTTGGACAGGGCCGCGAAGTCCGAGCTTTCCATGCGTATCTCAGCGCGTTCACGCCAGCCGGTGATCTTCTGGTTCTTGTTGTCGTAGATCGGGTAGCTATTGCGGCTGCCCTGACGCAGGGTCACGGCCTTGACCTCGCGGGCCTGGGCCAGGGCTGTGTTCATGGTGGTGGTGATTTCAGCGGCGAGCTTGGCTGGGTCGCTGTTCTGGGATTCGGTGTAAAGGGTGACGATCATCTGGTCACGGGCCACTTCCTGGCTGACTTCGGCGCGCAGGGAGATCTGGTTGTAGTGCAGCTCATCGGCGGCCAGGGCCGGCAGGCTGGCAAGGGTGCCGACACCGAGGGTGATAACGGCTGCGCTGCGAATGAAACGTGACATAGAAGCTCCTTGAGATAATCGTAATCGGTATGACTGTAGACGTGATGGTCTGGTTCGGCGGGTTACACATTCTCTACAAATAGCGGGAGTGCCGACGAACGGTCATGTGGAAGGCCTGCGTCAAAGAGCCACACACGCCGTGCCAGCGCTGTCGCTTCGTTTATACTCGGTGCGATCCGCCTGGAGCGCTCATCAGGAGAGCTCATGCTCGCCCCCGTACAACTGACTTCCGCCACTCGCCAGAACCTGTGGCGATTGACCTTCATCCGCACCCTGGTCCTGGCCGCACAGGCCGGTTCTGTGGGCCTGGCCTATTGGCTCGACCTGTTGCCGCTGCCTTGGCTGCAACTGGCCGTGACCCTCGGCTTTTCCACGGTGTTGTGCGCCTTTACCGTCATCCGCCTGCGCACCACGTGGCCGGTGACCGAGCTGGAATACGCCCTGCAACTGGCCTGCGACCTGTTTATCCACAGTGTGTTGCTGTATTTCTCCGGCGGTTCCACTAATCCCTTCGTTTCTTATTATTTGGTGCCGCTGACCATCGCTGCGGTGACGTTGCCTTGGCGTTACTCGGTGATTTTGTCCGGTATCGCCCTGACCCTGTACACCCTGCTGCTGGCCCAGTTCTATCCGCTGCAAACCTTTCCGATCGCTCGGGAAAACCTGCAGATCTATGGCATGTGGCTGAGCTTCGCGCTGTCCGCCGCCGTGATCACGTTCTTTGCTGCGCGCATGGCTGAAGAGCTGCGCCGTCAGGAAGAGTTGCGGGCGATCCGCCGTGAGGAAGGCCTGCGGGACCAGCAACTGTTGGCTGTTGCCACCCAGGCGGCCGGCGCGGCTCATGAGTTGGGCACGCCGTTGGCCACCATGAGCGTGTTGCTCAAGGAAATGCGCCAAGACCACCATCATCCAGACTTGCAGGACGACTTGAGCGTACTGCAGGATCAAGTCCAGGCGTGCAAGCAAACCTTGCAGCAGCTGGTGCGTGCCGCCGAAGCCAACCGTCGCCTGGCGATAGAGATGCAAGATGTCACCCAGTGGCTGGACGAAGCCCTGAACCGCTGGCACTTGATGCGTCCCGAAGCCAGTTACCGTTTCCATCTGCTGGGGCAGGGCACAGTACCGCGCATGGCACCACCGCCGGATTTGACCCAGGCACTGCTGAACCTGCTGAACAACGCCGCCGATGCTTGTCCGGAAGGGCTGGAAGTGCAGTTGGACTGGGACCAGGAAAACTTCACCATCAGTATTCGCGACCACGGTGCCGGCGTGCCGCTGGCCATTGCCGAGCAGATCGGCAAGCCATTCTTTACCACCAAGGGCAAAGGCTTCGGCCTGGGCCTGTTTTTGAGCAAGGCCAGCGTGACACGCGCTGGCGGCTCAGTGAAACTCTACAGTCATGAGGAAGGTGGCACGCTCACCGAGCTGCGCCTGCCCCGTGTCGCACGAGGAGACATCGATGAGTGACGAGATCCAAGTCGAAGGCGAAGAACTGCCGCACCTGCTGCTGGTAGATGACGACGCCACCTTTACCCGCGTCATGGCGCGGGCCATGAGCCGTCGCGGTTTTCGCGTGAGTACCGCAGGTTCTGCCGAAGAAGGTCTGACCATTGCTACGGCCGACCTGCCGGACTACGCGGCACTGGACCTGAAAATGGACGGCGACTCCGGCCTGGTGCTGTTGCCCAAGCTGCTGGAGCTGGACCCGGAAATGCGCGTGCTGATCCTCACCGGATATTCCAGCATCGCCACCGCCGTCGAGGCCATCAAACGGGGTGCCTGCAATTACCTGTGCAAGCCGGCGGACGCTGACGATGTGCTGGCTGCGTTGCTCTCCGAGCACGCCGACCTCGACACCCTGGTGCCGGAAAACCCGATGTCTGTCGACCGCCTGCAGTGGGAGCACATCCAACGGGTGCTGACCGAGCACGAAGGCAATATCTCCGCCACCGCCCGCGCCCTGGGCATGCACCGCCGGACCTTGCAGCGCAAGCTGCAAAAGCGTCCGGTTCGGCGCTGAACCCGCGCTGAACAAATATCAGCGCCGCTCTCGACCGCACGAGCCGATCCACTATGATCGGCTTGTGTGTGTTCTTTTCCCTATCGAGCCTTATCCATGAATCAGAACGCTGAATATTCCGCGGTCAACGATGCTGTGCGCGGGCAGTTTTTCCGCCGAGTCTGGCAAATGGTCACGCCGTATTGGCGCAGTGAAGAGAAGGGCAAGGCCTGGTTGTTGCTGATCGCCGTGATTGGTTTGTCGCTGTTCAGCGTGGCCATTTCCGTATGGATCAACCACTGGTACAAGGATTTCTACAACGCCCTGGAGAAGAAAGACACCGCCGCCTTCTGGCAATTGATCGGCTATTTCGGCGCGATTGCCGCCGTGGCAATCCTGGGTGCGGTATATCGCCTGTACCTGACTCAGATGCTGACGATTCGCTGGCGGGCCTGGCTCACCGAAAAGCACTTCGCACGCTGGCTCGCCGACAAGAACTACTACCAGCTGGAGCAGGGTGGCTATACCGATAACCCGGACCAGCGGATTTCCGAAGACCTCAACAGTTTCACTACCAGTACCCTGGGCCTCGGCCTGGGGCTGCTGCGCAACGTCGTTAGCCTGGTGTCGTTCTCCATCATTCTGTGGGGCGTTTCTGGCAGCATCGAAGTGTTCGGCGTCACGATTCCCGGCTACATGTTCTGGTGTGCCTTGGTGTATGCCGGTGTCGGCAGCTGGTTGACTCACTTGATCGGTCGCCGGTTGATCGGGCTGAACAACCAACAACAACGCTTCGAAGCTGACTTGCGTTTCTCCATGGTACGGGTGCGAGAGAACGCCGAGAGCATTGCCTTGTATAACGGCGAGCCCAACGAGAATCAGCGCCTCAGCACACGGTTCGGCAAGGTGTGGCTCAACTTCTGGGACATCATGAAAGTGTCCAAGCGCCTGACTTTCTTCACCGCCGGTTACAGCCAGATTGCAATCATCTTCCCGTTCATCGTTGCGGCGCCGCGCTATTTCACCGGCAAGATCGAACTGGGTGAGCTGATGCAAATCAACTCGGCGTTCGGCAACGTACAGGAGAACTTCAGCTGGTTTATCAGTGCCTACTCCGACCTGGCCTCGTGGCGTGCTACCAGCGATCGTCTGTTGAGTTTCCATCAGGCCATGAGCGACAACGAGGCGCGCAAGCCGGCGATTGAGGTGCAGAACCAAGGTGCCGAGCTGGCGGTGACAGGGCTCGGGCTGGATTTGGCAGACGGCCGTCACTTGCTGACCCAAGCCGACATGGTGGTGGAACCGGGCCAGCGGGTGATGTTGAGCGGCCGCTCGGGCAGTGGCAAAAGTACGTTGCTGCGGGCGATGGGGCACCTGTGGCCTAACGGTCATGGCGCGATTCGCCTGCCGGCGGCGCGTTATCTGTTCCTGCCACAGAAGCCGTATCTGCCGATTGGCACGTTGAAGGCGGTGCTGAGTTATCCACAGGAAGACTCGGTCTATAGCGCTGAACGTTATGCACAGGTCCTGGAAACCTGCCGCTTGCCGCATTTGGTCAACCGTCTTGATGAAGCCAATCACTGGCAACGCATGCTCTCGCCGGGTGAGCAACAGCGGCTGGCCTTTGCTCGTGCGCTGCTGTTCGCGCCGCAATGGCTGTACATGGATGAGGCGACCTCGGCCATGGATGAAGAGGATGAGGCGACGTTGTACCAGGCGTTGATTGATGAGCTGCCTGGCTTGAGCATCGTCAGCGTTGGTCATCGCAGTAGCCTCAAGCGCTTCCATGGGCGGCATGTGCGGATTGAGCAGGGGCAGTTGCAAGAACAACCGGTGTCCTGAGACCGGACACGGTCAGTGTGGGAGCTGGCTTGCCTGCGATAGCGGTATGTCAGGCAGCAGAGATGTAATCTGATATGCCGCTATCGCGGGCAAGCCCGGCTCCCGCATGTTTTGTGCTATTTGGCAGACCGTACCCCCAACAAAAAGCCCGGCTGATCATCGATCAGCCGGGCTTTTTATGTCGCTTGAAAGTGTATTACTTCTTCAAGCCGTAATGCTCATCCAGCATGCCTGGGGCGTTCGGCGTTTTTGGCGCGTAGTCCCGAGGCGGTTCCTGATTTTCCCGTGGTGGGGTCAGGCGTTCCCGTGGAGCTTGCGGCACATCGGAATGCAGCGCGGCCAGCAGACGCTGACGGGTGATGTCGTCCAGGGCCAGGCGGTTGGCGCCCTCGGCGAGATGATCTTGTACTTCCTGATAGCTCTGAGTGAGCTTTTTCACCAGGGTCGCGGTGCTGTTGAAATGGGTAACAACCTCGTTCTGATAACTGTCAAAACGTTCCTGAATGTCATCCAACTGACGCTGCGTGCGGTTAGGCGCCGCATTGGGCAGCAGGCGAGCAACCAGGAATCCAATGGCGACACCGGCAACCAAGGCGAGAGTCGGCAACAACCAAACTAAGAGCGAGTGTTCCACGAGTCCTTCCTCTATAAACGGCTTTGCTTTACGTTAACGGCTCGGACCTGCGCTGTATACCGCGATTAAGTTCGCAATGATGCCATGCACAGACTTTTAGCTAGACGAGTCGACCCCTTGAGAGGTCACGGAGTTCCTTCCTTGCTGATGCGTGAAACCCCCGTTTTGATCGATGGCCCGGTCGGCCAACTGGAAGCCCTGTATCTGGATCACCCCGAGCCACGTGGCCTGGCGCTGATCTGCCACCCTAACCCGGTGCAGGGCGGCACCATGCTCAACAAAGTGGTTTCGACCCTGCAACGCACTGCCCGCGATGCCGGTTTGATTACTTTGCGTTTCAATTATCGTGGCGTCGGCGCCAGCGCCGGAACCCACGATATGTCCACCGGTGAAGTGGACGACGCCGAAGCGGCCGCCACCTGGCTGCGTGAAAAACACCCCGACCTGCCTATCACCCTGCTGGGTTTTTCCTTCGGTGGGTATGTTGCGGCAAGTCTCGGCGGCCGCCTGGAAGCCAAGGGCGAAAAACTTGCGCACCTGTTCATGGTGGCGGCTGCGGTCATGCGCCTGCGCGATCAGGACGTGCTGGCGCAGAACTGCCCATTGACTCTGATCCAGCCTGAAACCGACGAAGTGGTCGACCCCCAGACCGTCTACGACTGGTCCGCGGCCTTGAATCGCCCCCATGAGCTGCTGAAAGTGGCAGAATGCGGACACTTTTTTCATGGCAAGCTGACCGATCTAAAGGATCTGGTGCTGCCGCGCCTTTCGAATTGATAGCAGTCTGATAAGCGATTACCCATGACGACTCGTACCCGTATCCTCACCGGCATCACCACCACCGGCACGCCGCACCTGGGCAACTACGCGGGCGCCATCCGCCCGGCGATCCTTGCCAGCCAGGACGCCAACGCCGACTCCTTCTACTTCCTGGCCGACTACCACGCCCTGATCAAATGCGATGACCCGCAGCGCATCCAGCGCTCGCGTATGGAAATCGCCGCGACCTGGCTGGCCGGTGGCCTGGATGTGAACCGGGTGACCTTCTACCGCCAGTCCGACATCCCGGAAATCCCCGAGCTGACCTGGCTGCTGACCTGTGTGGCGGCCAAGGGCCTGCTCAACCGCGCCCACGCCTACAAGGCCTCGGTGGACAAGAACCTGGAAAATGGCGAAGACCCGGATGCGGGCATCACCATGGGCCTGTACAGCTACCCGGTGCTGATGGCCGCGGACATCCTGATGTTCAACGCCCACAAAGTGCCGGTCGGTCGTGACCAGATCCAGCACGTGGAAATGGCTCGGGACATCGGCCAGCGCTTCAATCATCTGTTCGGCAACGGTAAAGAATTCTTCACCATGCCTGAGGCGCTGATCGAAGAAAGCGTCGCCACCTTACCGGGCCTGGATGGCCGCAAGATGTCGAAGAGCTACGACAACACCATCCCGTTGTTCACCAGCGCCAAAGACATGAAAGATGCCATCTCGCGGATCGTCACCGACTCCCGCGCGCCAGGCGAGGCAAAAGATCCGGACAACTCCCACCTGTTCACCTTGTTCCAGGCGTTTGCCACCAAGGCTCAGGAAGAGGAATTCCGTGGCGAACTGCTGCAAGGCCTGGGCTGGGGCGAGGCGAAGAACCGTCTGTTCCAGCTGTTGGACGGCCAACTGGGCGAAGCCCGCGAGCGTTATCACCAGTTGATGTCGCGCCCTTCGGACATGGAAGATCTGCTGTTGATCGGTGCCAAGAAAGCCCGTGCCGTGGCCGCTCCGTTCCTCAGCGAACTGCGTGAAGCAGTTGGCCTGCGTTCGTTTGTCAACCAGACCACGGTTGCCGCCAGCACCAAGAAGAAGGCTGCGAAAGCCGCGCGCTTCGTCAGTTTCCGCGAAGATGACGGTAGCTTCCGCTTCCGCCTGTTGGCAGCCGAAGGTGAGCAACTGCTGCTGTCGCGCAACTTTGCCGATGGTAAAGCGGCGGGTGCCGTGACCAAACAACTGCAGTCGGGTCAGGACTTGGACGTACGCAGCGAAGCATTGAGCTTCAGCGTCTGGCTGGAAGGTGCGGCCGTGGCCGACAGTCCGTCCTTCGCCGACAGCGCATCGCGCGATGCCGCCATCGAGGCGTTGCGCGTAGCGCTGACGCCAATCGAGGATTAACCCGACCAAGGGTTGATTGCCATTCTTCAGGGCCGTCGTTACAGTGGCGGCCCGTTTTTGTTGCCTTGCTAACGAATTATGACGCCCCTAGAACGATATCAAGCTGATCTGAAGCGCCCCGAATTCTTCCATGACGCCGCCCAGGAAACTGCGGTGCGTCATTTGCAGCGCCTGTACGACGATCTGGTCCAGGCCTCGCAGAACAAGCCGGGGATGTTCAGCAAACTGTTTGGCAAGAAAGACCAAGCGCCGGTCAAGGGCCTGTATTTCTGGGGTGGCGTGGGCCGGGGCAAGACTTACCTGGTGGACACGTTCTTCGAAGCGCTGCCGTTCAAGGAAAAGGTCCGCACTCACTTCCACCGCTTCATGAAGCGTGTGCATGAAGAGATGAAGACCCTTCCCGGCGAGAAAAACCCGCTGACCATCATTGCCAAGCGTTTCTCCGATGAGGCGCGGGTGATCTGTTTCGATGAGTTTTTCGTCTCTGACATCACCGACGCCATGATCCTCGGCACGCTGATGGAAGAACTGTTCAAGAACGGTGTGACCCTGGTCGCTACCTCGAACATCGTGCCGGACGGCCTGTATAAGGACGGCCTGCAGCGGGCGCGCTTCCTGCCGGCTATCGCCTTGATCAAGCAGAACACTGACATCGTCAACGTCGACAGTGGCGTCGACTACCGCCTGCGTCACCTCGAACAAGCGGAGTTGTTCCACTTCCCGCTCGACGAAGCCGCTCAGGAAAGCCTGCGCAAAAGCTTCCGCGCCCTGACGCCGGAATGCACCCAGGCCGTGGAAAACGATAAGTTGATTATTGAAAACCGCGAAATCATCGCCCTGCGCACTTGCGACGATGTGGCCTGGTTCGACTTCCGCGAACTGTGCGACGGCCCCCGCAGCCAGAACGACTACATCGAGCTGGGCAAGATCTTCCACGCTGTTATCTTGAGCGGCGTCGAGCAAATGACCGTCACCACCGACGACATCGCCCGACGCTTTATCAACATGGTCGATGAGTTCTACGACCGTAACGTCAAGCTGATCATTTCGGCCGAAGTTGAACTCAAGGACCTCTACACCGGCGGTCGCTTGAACTTCGAGTTCCAACGGACCTTGAGCCGCTTGCTGGAAATGCAATCCCACGAGTTCCTGTCGCGGGCGCATAAGCCGTAAGTGGTGTGATCGAAATGAAAAAGGCCTGCAGCGATGCAGGCCTTTTTTATACAAAATTTCCAGATCAGCAGAAATCAAATGTGGGAGTCGGGCTTGCCTGCGATGGCGGTCTGTCAGGCAATGCATCTGGTGCCTGACAGATCGCCATCGCAGGCAAGCCAGCTCCCACTTTGTACTGTGTATACCCTTTGCTTAGGCGGCTTGCTGAAACTGCTGGCGGTACTGGTTCGGCGACAGCTCGGTGTGCTGCCTGAACAACCGCGCAAAGAAGCTCGCATCGTCATAGCCCACCTCATAACTGATGGTCTTGATGCTTTTGCGACTGCCCGAAAGCAAGCCCTTGGCGGTTTCGATGCGCAGGCGTTGTAGATAGTGCAGGGGCTTGTCGCCGGTGGCGGTCTGGAAGCGGCGCATGAAGTTGCGGATGCTCATGCCGTGTTCCCGGGCGACGTCTTCGAAGCGGAACTTGTCGGCGAAGTGTTCTTCGAGCCAGTGCTGGATCTGCAGGATGATCACGTCCTGGTGCAGTTTCTGGCCGCCGAAGCCGATGCGACCGGGGGCGTAGCTGCGTTGCACTTCATAAAGAATGTCGCGCGCCACGGCCTGGGCGATGTTGGCGCCGCAGAAGCGTTCGATCAAATAGATGTAGAGGTCGCAGGCCGAGGTGGTACCGCCGGCGCAGTACAGGTTGTCGGCGTCGGTCAGGTGCTTGTCCTGATTGAGTTGTACCTTGGGGAACCGCTCGCTGAACGCGTTGAAGAAGCGCCAATAGGTGGTCGCCTCCTTGCCGTCCAACAGTCCCGCTTCAGCGAGCCAGAATACCCCGGTGGCTTCGCCGCAGAGCACGGCGCCACGGGCGTGTTGCTCCCGTAGCCAAGGCAGGATCTGCGGATAACGGCCGCACAGGGAGTCAAAGTCGTCCCAGAACGCCGGCAGGACAATAATGTCGGCATTTTCCAGCCCGCCGTCCACCGGCATGATCACATCGCTGAAGCTGCGCACCGATTGCCCATCAGGGCTGACCAGGCGGGTTTCGAATGCGGGAGTAAGGCCCTGGCCCAGCTGTTTGCCATAGCGCAGGCTGGCGAGGTGGAAGAAATCCTTGGCTTGCATGAGGGTGGAAGCAAATACCCGATCAATGGCCAAAATGCTGACGCGCCGCAAGGGCGTGGAGACTTGGGTAGACATAATTTCATTTATTCTTATAGGGGAAAGTGGTCACCAGACGGCTGGATCGTCTTATTTTTTGTCGCATGTGTCCAGTGTCCTGTGACGTCCCGCAGGCTTAGGCTTTGTGATCTTGTTCTTGTCTGACAATTCTCACAGGTGACCCATGATTCCCAGAACCTTGTTCAGCTCGGAGCACGAACTCTTCCGTCAGAGCGTGCGCACCTTCCTCGAAAAAGACGCTGCGCCGTTCCACGGGCAATGGGAAAAACAGGGGCATATTGATCGCAACCTGTGGAACAAGGCGGGGGAGGCGGGAATGCTCTGTTCTCACCTGCCGGAAGAATATGGTGGCTTGGGGGCGGACTTTCTCTATAGCGCGGTGGTGATCGAGGAGATCAGTCGGCTGGGGTTGACCGGGATCGGTTTCTCCCTGCATTCGGACATCGTGGCGCCGTACATCCTGCATTACGGCAGCGAAGCGCTGAAGCAGAAGTACCTGCCCAAACTGATCTCCGGGGAGATGGTCACGGCCATCGCCATGACCGAGCCGGGTGCCGGCTCCGACCTGCAGGGGGTGAAGACCACCGCCGTGCTGGACGGCGATGAATATGTGATCAACGGTTCGAAGACTTTTATTACCAATGGCTTCCTCGCAGACTTGGTCATCGTTGTGGCCAAGACCGATCCGAAGGCTGGCGCGAAGGGCACCAGCTTGTTCCTGGTGGAGGCGAATACACCAGGCTTCGACAAGGGCAAGCGCTTGGAAAAGGTCGGGATGAAGGCCCAGGACACCTCGGAGCTGTTTTTTCAGGATGTACGGGTGCCCAAGGAAAATCTGCTGGGGCAGGCGGGGATGGGCTTCGCCTATTTGATGCAGGAATTGCCCCAGGAGCGCTTGACCGTGGCAATTGGCGCCTTGGCATCAGCGGAAGCGGCATTGCAATGGACCCTGGAATACACCCGCGAGCGCAAAGCGTTTGGCAAGCCGATTGCCGATTTCCAGAACACCCGCTTCAAGTTGGCGGAGATTGCAACAGAGGCGCAGATCGGCCGGGTGTTTGTCGACAAGTGCCTGGAGCAGCACCTGGAAGGCAAGCTGGACGTGCCTACGGCGGCGATGGCCAAGTACTGGACCACTGACCTGCAATGCAAGGTGCTCGACGAGTGCGTGCAGCTGCACGGCGGTTATGGCTACATGTGGGAATACCCGATTGCCCGGGCCTGGGCGGATGCGCGGGTGCAGCGCATTTATGCGGGGACCAATGAAATCATGAAGGAGATTATTGCGCGGGCGCTTTGAAAATCGTATGGGCTTTATGTGGCGAGCGAGCTTGCCCGCGTTGGGCTGCGTAGCAGCCCCAATAACAGCACCTCGTTTTTTCAGGTCGATTGAGATGGCAGGTTTTGGGGCCGCTTCGCGGCCCAACGGGGGCAAGCCCCCTCGCCACAGGTTAGGTGTCAGCCTTGCCGGTCAATCAAGGCGCAGGGTTTGGGTGATCCTTCTGAATCTCCTCGATCCCCGCCAGCACTTCATCCGACAGTTTCAAGTCGGCGCTGGCGATGTTGCTGTCCAGTTGCTCCAGCGTCGTGGCACCAATGATGTTGCTGGTCACGAAGGACTGCTGCGTCACAAAGGCCAGCGCCATCTGCGCCGGGTCCAGGCCGTGCTCACGCGCCAAGGCCACGTAACGGCTGCATGCGGCTTCCGATTGTGCGTTGAAGTAGCGGCTGAAGCGGCTGTAGAGGCTCAGGCGACCTTTTGCCGGACGTGCGCCCCCTTCGTATTTGCCACTCAGCATGCCGAACGCCAATGGCGAATAGGCCAGTAGCCCACACTGCTCGCGAATGGCGATTTCCGCCAGGCCCACTTCAAAGCTGCGGTTGAGCAGGTTGTAGGGGTTCTGGATCGACACCGCGCGGGTCCAGCCACGGGCTTCGGCCAGGGCCAGGAACTTCATGGTGCCCCATGGGGTTTCGTTGGACAGGCCAATATGGCGAATCTTGCCGGCCTTGACCTGTTCGTCCAGGGCTTCGAGGGTTTCCTCCAGCGGCGTCAGGTTTTCTTCGGCCTTGTGTTTGTAGGCCAATTGTCCGAAGAAGTTGGTGCTGCGCTCCGGCCAATGCAGTTGGTAGAGGTCGATCCAATCGGTTTGCAGGCGCTTGAGGCTGGCGTCCAGGGCGTCGACGATGTGTTTGCGGTTGTGCTTGAGGTTGCCATCGCGGATGTAGTCGATGGTGTTGCCGGGGCCGGCGATCTTGCTGGCGAGGATCCAGTCGGCACGGTCGCCGCGGCTTTTGAAGTAGTTACCGATATAACGCTCGGTGGTGGCGTAGGTATCTGCCTTGGGTGGCACCGGGTACATTTCTGCCGTGTCGAGGAAATTGATCCCCGCGGCCTTGGCCCGTTCGATCTGTGCGAAGGCCTCTGCCTCGCTGTTCTGCTCGCCCCAGGTCATGGTCCCCAAGGCTATCGCACTCACGTTCAGATCGGTCCGGCCCAGTTGTCGATAATCCATCGGGTACTCCTTCGGGGAAAACAATCATAAAAGCAGGTTGAATTTTTTTTGGCAATCTGCATAATTGCCCACCTCTTTCTGCAGTGGAAGTGATGCGCCGCCTGCCGAAGAATCTTGCCGTTGAACGGACGCGCTGACCCGAGCCCCCGATAGCGTCTGTATCCGGCTGCCTTTGACTTGTCAAAGTACGCACTATTCAGTAAGATCCGCCGTCTAATTTACAGGGCGGCCCCTGAGGCTATTAAAGAATGACAACTTTTACTGCAAAACCGGAAACAGTTCAGCGCGACTGGTTTGTCGTCGATGCCGCTGGTCAGACCCTGGGTCGTCTGGCCACTGAAGTCGCCAGCCGTCTGCGTGGCAAGCACAAGCCTGAATACACCCCTCACGTTGACACCGGTGACTACATCGTGATCATCAACGCTGAGCAGGTACGTGTTACCGGCAACAAAGCGCAAGACAAAATGTACTACCGTCACTCCGGTTTCCCAGGCGGTATCAAGTCTTCGAACTTCGAAGGCCTGATTTCCAAGAAGCCTGAAGCCCCGATCGAAATCGCGGTCAAAGGTATGCTGCCTAAGGGCCCACTGGGTCGCGATATGTTTCGCAAGCTGAAAGTCTATGCGGGCGCTGCTCACCCTCATGCTGCTCAGCAGCCCCAAGAACTGAAGTTTTAACGGAATAGTTCATTATGTCGGCGACTCAAAATTACGGCACTGGCCGTCGCAAAACCGCAACCGCACGCGTTTTCCTGCGTCCGGGCACTGGTAACATCTCGATCAACAACCGCACTCTGGAAAACTTCTTCGGTCGCGAAACTGCCCGTATGGTAGTTCGTCAGCCGCTGGAATTGACCGAGACCGTTGAAAAGTTCGACATCTACGTCACCGTTATCGGTGGCGGTGTAAGTGGTCAAGCTGGCGCAATCCGCCACGGTATCACTCGCGCTCTGATGCAGTACGACGAAACCCTGCGTGGCGCTCTGCGCAAAGCTGGCTTCGTTACTCGCGATGCTCGTGAAGTTGAACGTAAGAAAGTCGGTCTGCGTAAAGCGCGTAAGCGTCCGCAGTACTCGAAGCGTTAATTCGCTTTTACGTTCCAGAAAACGCCCAGCCTCCTCACGGAGCTGGGCGTTTTTTATTGTCTGCGATTTATAGGCAATTTTTTACCGTGACAACTTGCCACATCCGTAGACCCCCTATACTCAAAGGCTTGGAGCTGGGGCCGGGGGTAATTACCTTGTCAGAGGTGGGGCTTTTCATTACCATTCGGCAAAATTTTTATAAGTTCAGATTTAACACTTAGTAGACGCCTGATTTAACAGGCCACAAAGCTGATGGGAGAGGACTGAATGAGCAATGACGGCGTGAATGCAGGCCGGCGTCGCTTCTTGGTAGCAGCCACATCCGTGGTGGGTGCTGCAGGAGCGGTGGGGGCTGCGGTCCCGTTCGTGGGGTCATGGTTTCCCAGTGCCAAGGCGAAAGCCGCAGGTGCACCGGTGAAGGTGAATGTCAGCAAGATCGATCCAGGCCAGCAAATGATTGCTGAATGGCGCGGTCAGCCAGTGTTCATCGTTCGTCGTACTGAGGAAATCCTGGGAAATTTGAAGAAGATCGAAGGCCAGTTGTCTGACCCCGACTCGAAGAATTCCGACCAACCCGCTTACGTCGATAAGGAAATTCGCTCGATCAAGCCAGAGATTCTGCTGCTGATCGGTATCTGCACCCACTTGGGTTGCTCTCCCACCTTCCGCCCGGAAGTGGCGCCCGCGGACTTGGGCAAGGACTGGGTCGGCGGCTACTTCTGCCCGTGCCACGGTTCCCACTACGACCTGGCCGGCCGCGTCTACAAGTCACAACCCGCGCCTTTGAACCTGCCAGTTCCGCCACATCACTACGAGACTGACAGTGTCATTGTCATTGGCGTCGACGAGGGGGAGAAAGTCTGATGAGCAAGTTCATGGATTGGGTTGATGCACGCTTCCCCGCCACCAAGATGTGGGAAGACCATCTCAGCAAGTATTACGCCCCGAAGAACTTCAACTTCTTCTACTTCTTTGGCTCCCTGGCACTGCTGGTGCTGGTCAACCAGATCGTTACCGGTGTCTGGCTGACCATGAGCTACACCCCGTCGGCGGAAGAGGCCTTTGCGTCCGTCGAAGGCATCATGCGCGACGTCAATCATGGCGCTATCTTGCGTCTGCTTCATGCCGTGGGCGCTTCGATGTTCTTCATCGTGGTCTATCTGCACATGTTCCGTGGCTTACTCTACGGTTCGTACCAGAAGCCTCGCGAGCTGGTGTGGGTGTTCGGCATGCTGATCTACCTGGCGCTGATGGCTGAGGCCTTCATGGGCTACCTGCTGCCGTGGGGCCAGATGTCCTACTGGGGCGCCCAGGTGATCATCTCGCTGTTCGGTGCGATCCCTGTCATCGGCAACGACCTGACCCAGTGGATTCGTGGTGACTACCTGATTTCCGGTATTACCCTGAACCGCTTCTTCGCCTTGCACGTGGTGGCCTTGCCGATCGTGATTCTCGGCCTGGTGGTGTTGCACGTCCTGGCGCTGCACGAAGTCGGCTCCAACAACCCGGACGGCGTGGACATCAAGAAGCACAAGGACGAGAACGGCGTACCGCTGGATGGCATTGCCTTCCACCCGTACTACACCGTGAAAGATATCGTCGGCGTGGTGGTGTTCCTGTTCATCTTTTGCTCGATCGTGTTCTTTTTCCCGGAGATGGGCGGTTATTTCCTCGAGAAGCCGAACTTCGAACAAGCGAACGCCTTCAAGACCCCGGAACACATTGCCCCGGTCTGGTACTTCACTCCGTTCTACGCCATTTTGCGGGCGATTCCCGACAAACTCATGGGCGTTATCGCCATGGGCGCGGCCATCGCCGTGCTGTTCGTCCTGCCATGGCTCGACCGTAGTCCGGTCAAATCCATGCGCTACAAGGGCTGGATGAGCAAGATCTGGCTGTGGGTGTTCTGCATTTCGTTCGTGATCCTGGGCGTACTGGGCGTATTGGCGCCGACCCCTGAGCGTACGCTGCTGTCGCAGGTCTGCACGTTCCTGTACTTCGCCTACTTCATTCTGATGCCGTTCTACACCAGGCTCGAGAAGACCAAACCGGTTCCGGAAAGGGTGACTGGCTGATGAAAAAATTATTCGTTGCATTGATTCTTGCGGCCCTGCCGATACTGTCCTTCGCGGCCGAGCATGGCCCGGACCTGGAAAAAGTCGATATCGACGTATCTGACAAGGCTGCGATGCAAGATGGCGCACGTACGTTCGCCAACTACTGCATGGGCTGCCACAGCGCCAAGTTCCAGCGTTACGAGCGGGTTGCCGATGATTTGGGCATTCCCCATGACGTGATGCTCAAGAACCTGGTGTTCACCGGCGCCAAGATCGGAGACCACATGAACATCGGTATGCAACCTGCCGATGCCAAGACCTGGTTCGGGGCGGCACCGCCGGACCTGACCCTGGTGGCGCGCGTTCGTGGCACCGATTGGCTCTACGGCTACCTGAGATCCTTCTATGAAGACCCGTCGCGCCCGTACGGCGTGAACAACAAGGTGTTCCCGAATGTCGGTATGCCTAACGTTCTGGTCGGCCTGCAGGGTCGCCAAGTGGTAGGATGCAAGCAGGTTCAGATCGTTGAAGACGGCAAGAAGCAATATGACCCGTTGACCGGTACGCCGCTGACTCATGAAGCGTGCGATCAACTGACCATAATGCCAAAAACCGGTGCGTTGAACGAAGAGCAGTTTGATGAGAAGGTCAAGAACCTGGTGACCTTCCTGGCCTATTCGGCCAACCCAGTGAAGCTGCAGCATCAGCGCATTGGTACCTATGTGTTGCTGTACCTGGCCTTCTTCTTCGTGTTCGCATATTTACTCAAACGCGAATACTGGAAGGACGTGCATTGATCCAACCGTAAGCAATTGCTGTTAATCTTGCGCGCCCAGCGGCATCTCTGAACAGGTAACGGTCTGGTTGATCCAGGCGTTACGGAGATGCTCTCTGGGCGCGCTCGTTTTTGAGCGTTTCAATAATTTCAACAAGCGAGGAGGACCGCCATGGGCGTGACCAATCGGTTGGCCTGTTACTCCGACCCCGCCGACCACTATTCCCACCGAGTACGCATCGTGCTCGCAGAGAAGGGTGTCAGCGCAGAGATCATCAGTGTGGAGGCCGGTCGTCACCCGCCGAAACTGATCGAAGTGAACCCTTACGGCAGCTTGCCCACCCTGGTTGATCGTGACCTGGCGCTGTGGGAGTCAACCGTGGTGATGGAATATCTGGATGAGCGTTACCCGCATCCGCCTTTGTTGCCGGTGTATCCGGTGGCACGTGCCAACAGCCGTCTGCTGATCCATCGGATTCAGCGTGACTGGTGTGGCCTGGTCGATTTGATCCTGGATTCGCGCAGCAAAGAAGCGGCTCGCGTTCAGGCGCGCAAGGAATTGCGTGAGAGCCTGACGGGTGTTTCGCCGTTATTTGCCGACAAACCTTTTTTCCTCAGCGAGGAACAAAGTCTGGTGGATTGCTGCCTATTACCCATACTCTGGCGCTTGCCGATTCTGGGCATTGAACTGCCGCGGCCTGCCAAGCCGCTGCTTGATTACATGGAGCGCCAGTTTGCGCGTGAGGCTTTCCAGGCGAGTCTGTCTGGTGTCGAACGTGATATGCGCTAAGGCTTAAGGAGCCGCTGATGAACTCCAGTCGACCTTATCTGGTCCGCGCGCTCTATGAGTGGATTGTGGACAACGATTGCACCCCGCACATGCTGGTCAATTCCGAGTTTCCTGCTGTGCAGGTACCACAAGGTTTTGCCAGTGACGGACAGATCGTCCTGAACGTTTCGCCCAGTGCCGTGAGACACCTGCACATGGACAATGAAGCGGTCAGTTTCGAAGGGCGTTTCGGCGGTGTGCCGCATACGCTGTACGTGCCCATCGGCGCCATCCTGGGGATTTATGCCCGGGAGAACGGCCAGGGCATGGTGTTTGATCTGGAGTCGCCTCTTGAGGACGACGACGCGATCGAGCTCGAAGATGACAATGATGTGCCGCCGCCTGATTCCGAGCCGCCGCGTCCTAGCGGTCGTCCGAGTCTGAAAGTGGTGAAGTGACAGGACACAAGCCTTCGGGCAAGTGTTGAAAAATGCCTCGGCTTTGCCGGGGTATTTTTTTGCGCGCTGCAAAAGCCCGCAGGTTGCAGATGAAAGTGCTGACAGAACGGTGATCGTACAACCGGCTTGGGCTATGATGCCCCTTTAGTTCGCCGAGATAGATGATTCATCATGGAAAACTCCAGCGCCGCCCCTCGTCTTCCCCGCAAGCGTCGCAGCCTTGCCCAGGAATTGGTCACGGTGCTGTCCGAGCAGATCCGCGACGGTCAGCTCAAACGTGGTGATAAATTGCCTACCGAATCGGCGATCATGGATGCCCATGGCGTCAGCCGTACCGTGGTACGTGAAGCCATCTCGAGGCTGCAGGCGGCAGGGCAGGTGGAAACCCGTCACGGCATCGGCACCTTTGTGTTGGATACGCCAAGCCCCAGCGGTTTCCGGATCGACCCGGCCACGGTGGTGACATTACGTGATGTGCTGGCGATTCTGGAACTGCGCATCAGCCTCGAAGTGGAATCCGCCGGCCTGGCAGCCCAACGCCGCAGTGACGAACAGTTGGCGGCCATGCGCGCCGCCCTGGATGCGTTGAACGAAAGCGCTGCCCACGCCGGTGATGCGGTGGCATCGGACTTTCAGTTTCACCTGCAGATTGCCTTGTCCACCGGCAACCGCTATTTCACCGACATCATGACCCACTTGGGCACCAGCATTATCCCGCGCACTCGCTTGAACTCCGCGCGCCTGGCTCATGATGACCAGCAACACTACATGAGCCGCCTGAGCCGCGAACACGAAGAAATCTACGACGCCATTGCCCGTCAGGATTCGGATGCGGCACGAGCGGCGATGCGGTTGCACCTGACCAACAGTCGTGAGCGGTTGCGTCATGCTCATGAAGAGGCAGAGGCGCAGCGGGGCTGAATGCCATGAACGCTTATTGTGGCGAGGGAGCTTGCTCCCGTTGGGCCGCGCAGCGGCCCCAAATCTATTCTCCCGAGTTCTGTTTGAAAGAACCCAGTATTTTTCTTGGGGCTGCTGTGCAGTCCAACGGGAGCAAGCTCCCTCGCCACAGGTTAAGGCTCCAGGCTTAACTCATGTGCTTCAGGTGGGTTGATTTGGCTTGTAGTCCTTGAGCAACAGATACGTGCTCCAACCCCACCAATCGTTGGTCCAGTGCTTGTCATTGAGGTTGTTGACGTCTGTGCGGCGTAGCACTTTGTCACCCTCGGCCTTGAACAGCGGCGAGAAGTTATTGCTCGGGTTGTTCGCGGCATTCAAATCCGGCACATAAAGTGGTGCCTTGAAGTTGGCCGGGGAGGGCGCGATGCCACTGGTAAACGTCTCGAAGATCTCATCTGCCGACGCCTGCACCGCGCGTTTAACCTGGGCCCGATTGGCAGCGTCATTGGTATCGAAATAGCGTTTATCACCGTAGGCGTGCCATTCATCACCCAGGGCATTGCGCACGTTGAGTCCGAACTTGCTGTCTTCGTCGTGCATGAAGCGGCTGATCAGCGACCCCAACTCACCCGGTGTCACCACGGCTGCCAGTTGCTTGCGCGGTACGCGCAGGTGGCCGGCGGAAAACAGGTCGGTCAAAAAGTGATCCGCAAAGCTGTTCATGGCATAAGCCAATTCCAACGCCTGGTCGGTACCACTTTGATGCGCCACGACGGCTTGTTGCAGTGCCGCCGTATGGCCTGCCAAATAAGCTGACAACGCCCATTCGCCGAAATGGTCAGCGTTGTCCGCCGCCAGTTTCAGGTAACGCCCCAGCGGAACCATTGCCGACACGGCACTGCCACCACCGGTAATCCGGTTCCACTCTTCGGACAAAGTATCTCCGAGCGCATCGTAAGCCTCATGGGGCTGCTTGCCGTCCTTGATAGCCTGGTTGACCGCATTGATCTCCTTTTGCATGACCGCCAGGATCTTGCCTGCTTCCTCGCGTGCGGCGGGCAGGACTGCCAGGGAGTTGAAGGCCGCAGTAAACCGTTGCACGCGGTCGGTTGCCGATGCGCCATCGCTGATGGCCTGGCCAGGGATGCCGTAGAAATCACCGCCCAGGGAGATGATCTGGCCGTACCGCAGGGCGAGACCATTGGGCAGATGCAACTCAACTTCTCGGGCGGGGATCGCCGGTGCGTCCTTGGCGAAACGCAGCAGAGTGTCGTCGCCGATGGCGGTGTGTTCGCCACCTTCAAAACGTAGGGACGGATTTTTCGAGCGTGTTACCGATTCAAGTACTGACATGTTAGCTCCTTGCTATGTCGTAGGACTCTTCCTTAATAACTGTATGTATATACAGCTGTCTGGATCATAGAGGAATAAATTCCTACGTCAAGAAGCCCGTTTTAGACGCCGCCAAAACCCGGTCTGCCCGTGAGCCTGATGAATTGCAGTTGACGAATACTTTTATAGTTGTACGATGACGTACGACATTAACAAATAACCATCAGCAATCTCTCAACAGATAGTCTTTGCCCAGGGTGTTCGAATAATGAATCCACAAGAACTGAAGTCCATCCTCTCCTCCGGTCTGCTGTCTTTCCCTGTGACCGATTTCAACGCCCAAGGCGATTTCCATCAGGCGGGTTACATCAAGCGCCTGGAATGGCTGGCCCCTTATGGCGCCACCGCCTTATTTGCCGCCGGCGGCACCGGTGAGTTCTTCTCCCTGGCGGCCAGTGAATATTCCCAGGTGGTGAAAACCGCCGTTGATACCTGTGCCACCAGCGTGCCAATCCTCGCCGGTGTCGGCGGTTCGACCCGCCAGGCCATCGAATACGCCCAAGAAGCCGAGCGCCTTGGCGCCAAGGGCCTGTTGCTGCTGCCGCACTACCTGACCGAAGCCAGCCAGGACGGCGTCGCCGCCCACGTTGAAGCCGTGTGCAAATCGGTAAAAATCGGCGTGGTGGTCTACAACCGCAACGTTTGCCGCCTGACCGCGCCGCTGTTGGAGCGCCTGGCCGAGCGTTGCCCGAACCTGATCGGTTACAAGGACGGCTTGGGTGACATTGAGTTGATGGTGTCGATCCGCCGTCGCCTTGGAGACCGTTTCAGCTACCTGGGTGGCTTGCCGACTGCAGAGGTTTACGCCGCTGCCTACAAGGCTTTGGGCGTACCGGTGTACTCTTCGGCGGTGTTCAACTTCATCCCGAAAACCGCGATGGATTTCTACCACGCCATTGCCCGTGAAGATCACGCCACCGTCGGCAAGATCATCGATGACTTCTTCCTGCCGTACTTGGACATCCGTAACCGCAAGGCCGGTTACGCGGTGAGCATCGTCAAGGCCGGGGCGAAAATTGTCGGGTACGACGCCGGCCCCGTGCGCACGCCGTTGACCGATCTGCTGCCGGAAGAATACGAAGCCCTGGCCGCGCTGATTGACAAGCAAGGCGCGCAATAACCCATCACCAAAGCCGCTGAGCAATCAGCGGCTTTTTGCGTCAGGAGAAGATTCGTGTCCCAAGCCAAACGTTTTGACAACTACATCGGCGGCCAATGGGTCGCTGGCGCCGACTATTCGGCCAATATCAACCCGTCTGAGTTGTCTGATGTCATTGGCGATTACGCCAAGGCTGACCTCGCTCAAGTCCACGCCGCCATCGACGCTGCCCGCGCTGCGTTCCCGGCCTGGTCGACCTCGGGTATCCAGGCGCGTCATGACGCCCTGGACAAAGTCGGCAGTGAAATCCTCGCCCGCCGCGAAGAGCTTGGTACCTTGCTGGCACGGGAGGAGGGCAAGACCCTGCCCGAAGCCATCGGCGAAGTGACTCGCGCCGGTAATATCTTCAAGTTCTTCGCCGGTGAATGCCTGCGTCTGTCCGGCGACTACCTGCCGTCGGTTCGTCCGGGCGTCAATGTCGAAGTCACCCGTGAAGCCCTCGGTGTGGTTGGCCTGATCACCCCGTGGAACTTCCCGATTGCCATCCCGGCCTGGAAAATTGCCCCTGCGTTGGCCTATGGCAATTGCGTAGTGCTCAAACCTGCCGAGTTGGTTCCGGGTTGTGCCTGGGCTCTGGCGGAAATTATTTCCCGCGCCGGTTTCCCCGCCGGTGTGTTCAACCTGGTGATGGGCAGCGGTCGTGTGGTTGGCGATGCCATGGTTAACAGCCCGAAAGTCGACGGCATCAGCTTCACCGGCTCCGTGGGTGTTGGGCGGCAGATCGCTGTCAGTTGCGTGTCGCGTCAAGCCAAAGTGCAGTTGGAAATGGGCGGCAAAAACCCGCAGATCATTCTTGATGATGCCGACCTCAAACAGGCCGTCGAGCTGTCGGTGCAGAGCGCGTTCTATTCCACCGGCCAGCGTTGTACGGCGTCCAGCCGCATGATTGTCACCGCCGGGATTCACGACCAGTTCGTCGCTGCCATGGCTGAACGGATGAAATCGATCAAGGTTGGCCATGCCCTTAAAACCGGCACCGACATTGGCCCGGTGGTGTCTCAGGCGCAGTTGGATCAGGACTTGAAATACATCGACATTGGCCAGAGCGAAGGTGCGCGGCTGGTGAGCGGTGGTGGCCTGGTGACTTGCGACACTGAGGGCTACTACCTGGCGCCGACGCTGTTTGCCGACAGCGAAGCCACCATGCGTATCAGTCGTGAAGAAATCTTCGGCCCGGTGGCCAACGTGGTTCGCGTGGCGGATTACGAGGCTGCGCTGGCGATGGCCAACGACACCGAGTTCGGTTTGTCGGCAGGCATTGCCACCACATCATTGAAGTACGCCAACCACTTCAAGCGCCACTCCCAGGCCGGGATGGTGATGGTCAACCTGCCGACTGCCGGCGTGGATTACCACGTTCCGTTCGGTGGCCGTAAAGGTTCATCCTATGGTTCGCGTGAGCAGGGTCGCTATGCGCAAGAGTTCTACACCGTGGTGAAAACCAGCTACATCGGTTCGTAACAGCAACACCTTTGTAGGCGCTGGCTGATAGGGGCTGCTTTATGTGGGAGCCGGGCTTGCCCGCGATGCAGGTACCTCGGTGTTTCAGGAACACCTGGGTGATGCAATCGCAGGCAAGCCCGGCTCCCACATAACGCAAATCCCGGCAGGTCTGAGCCTCAGCACGCAACATCAAAACGATTACCCGCAAAAAAAATAATTAGTGGGAGTACATCTACATGCAAGCGACCAAGCCGACCCACGTCCGCTATTTGATCCTGCTCATGCTGTTCCTGGTGACCACGATCAACTACGCCGACCGGGCCACCATCGCCATCGCCGGCTCAAGCCTGCAAAAAGACCTCGGCATCGACGCGGTCACCCTCGGTTATATCTTCTCTGCATTCGGTTGGGCCTACGTGGCCGGGCAAATTCCTGGCGGCTGGCTGCTGGACCGTTTTGGCTCGAAGAAAATCTATGCGCTGAGCATCTTTACCTGGTCGCTGTTCACTGTGCTGCAGGGCTATGTCGGTGAATTTGGCCTTTCAACCGCCATCGTCGCGCTGTTCATGCTGCGCTTCCTGGTGGGCCTGGCCGAAGCGCCATCCTTTCCCGGCAATGCGCGGATCGTCGCTGCTTGGTTTCCGACGGCCGAGCGCGGCACAGCGTCGGCGATCTTCAACTCGGCGCAGTACTTCGCCACGGTGCTGTTCGCGCCGTTGATGGGCTGGATCGTCTACACCTTTGGCTGGCAGCACGTGTTTGTCGTCATGGGGGGTATCGGCATTGTGTTCTCGCTGATCTGGCTGAAAGTTATCCACAGCCCGCGCCAGCATCCGATGATCAACGACGCCGAGCTTCAGCACATCGCCGACAACGGTGGCATGGTCGATATGGATCAAGACAAGGGCAAGGGTAAGAAAGTCGATGGACCGAAGTGGGATTACATCCGCCAGTTGCTGACCAACCGCATGATGCTCGGTGTGTACCTGGGCCAGTACTGCATCAACGGCATCACCTATTTCTTCCTGACCTGGTTTCCGGTGTACCTGGTGCAGGAGCGCGGCATGACCATCCTCAAGGCGGGTTTCATTGCGTCATTGCCGGCCATCTGCGGCTTTATCGGTGGCGTGTTGGGCGGGGTGATTTCCGACTACCTGCTGCGCAAAGGGCATTCGCTGACCTTCGCTCGCAAGGCGCCGATCATTGGTGGGCTGCTGATTTCCAGCAGCATCGTGGCGTGCAACTACGTCGACATCGAATGGATGGTGGTGGGCTTCATGGCCTTGGCCTTCTTTGGCAAAGGCGTTGGTGCACTCGGTTGGGCGGTGGTGTCCGACACTTCACCGAAACAAATCGCTGGTTTGAGCGGCGGTTTGTTCAACATGTTCGGCAACATCGCTTCGATCACTACACCGATTGTGATCGGCTACATCATCAGCACCACCGGTTCGTTCAAGTGGGCGCTGGTATTCGTCGGTGCGAATGCCCTGGTGGCGGTGTTCAGCTACTTGGTGATCGTCGGTCCGATCAAGCGCGTGGTGCTCAAGGAACCACCGACCAAAGGCCCTGAGCTGACTAAACTTTCCCAAGCGCATTCCTGAAGGGGCCCGCGTCATGCAGTTGATTGAACATGCCGACTCACCACGCTCCATCCGTTTGCACGAGCGGGATAACGTGGTGATTGTGGTCAACGACCAGGGCGTACCTGCCGGGACCGAATTCCCGGACGGCCTGGTGACGGTGGATTTCATCCCCCAGAGCCACAAGGTCACGCTGGAAGATATTCCCGAAGGCGGGCAGATCGTTCGCTACGGACAGACCATTGGCTATGCCTTGCAACCGATTCCCCGGGGCAGTTGGGTCAAGGAAGATCAACTGCGCATGCCTACCGCGCCGCCTCTGGACAGCTTGCCGCTGTCCACAGAGGTGCCCGAGGCTCAGGCACCGTTGGAGGGCTTCACCTTCGAGGGTTACCGCAATGCCGACGGCACCGTCGGCACGCGCAATATTCTGGGCATCACCACCACCGTGCAATGTGTGACCGGGGTGCTGGACCATGCGGTCCAGCGCATCAAGAACGAGTTGTTGCCCAAGTACCCGAACGTCGACGACGTGGTGGCGCTGACCCACAGCTACGGCTGCGGGGTGGCGATTACTGCTACCGACGCCTACATCCCGATCCGCACGGTGCGCAACCTGGCACGCAACCCGAATCTGGGTGGCGAGGCGTTGGTCATCAGCCTGGGCTGCGAGAAATTGCAGGCTGGGCAGGTGATGCATGACAACGACAGCTCTGTGGATCTGAGTGAACCCTGGCTGTATCGCCTTCAGGATTCCAGCCACGGGTTTGCCGAGATGATCGAACAGATCATGGGTCTGGCAGAAACCCGACTGAAGAAGCTCGACCTGCGGCGGCGCGAAACCGTACCCGCCTCGGAGCTGATCCTGGGCATGCAATGCGGCGGTAGCGATGCGTTTTCCGGTATCACCGCCAACCCGGCGTTGGGTTATGCGTCAGACCTGTTGTTGCGGGCGGGCGCGACGGTGATGTTTTCCGAAGTGACTGAAGTCCGTGACGCCATCTACCTGCTGACTGCTCGCGCGCAGAGCAAGGAAGTGGCTCAGGAACTGGTACGGGAAATGGACTGGTACGACCGCTACCTGGCCAAGGGCGAGGCTGACCGCAGCGCCAATACCACGCCGGGGAACAAGAAGGGCGGGTTGTCGAACATAGTTGAGAAATCCCTGGGCTCCATCGTCAAGTCGGGTAGCAGCGCGATCAATGGCGTACTCGGCCCGGGTGAGCGGTTCAAGCACAAGGGCCTGATCTTCTGCGCCACGCCCGCCAGTGATTTTGTCTGCGGTACTTTGCAGTTGGCAGCGGGGATGAACCTGCATGTATTCACCACTGGTCGCGGCACGCCCTATGGGTTGGCGATGGCGCCGGTGGTGAAGGTCTCGACACGGACCGAACTGGCTCAGCGCTGGCCGGATTTGATCGACATCGATGCGGGGCGAATTGCGACGGGGCGGGCGACGATTGAGGAGCTGGGCTGGGAGTTGTTCCACTTCTATCTGGACGTGGCCAGCGGCAAGAAGCAGACCTGGGCTGAGCGGCACAAACTGCACAATGACATCACGTTGTTCAATCCGGCGCCGATCACCTGAACATTGTGGGGCATGCTTTTGTGGCGAGGGGGCTTGTCCCCCGTTGGGCTGCGAAGCGGCCCTAAACCAGCTAACGGGTTTTGCCTGAAGGAATGCTTCGATCTTATTGGGGCTGCTGCGCAGCCCAACGGGGGACAAGCCCCCTCGCTACAAAAGCCATCTCCTTGTTCGAGGTGTTCGACCAGACGAGCCTGCCCCTGCTGGCTTATCATTGCCACTTACCGACGCTCACCCAAGGTTCCCCCCGGCATGCTGGCAATCTTCCTCGCGACCCTGAACATCACTGCGCCAGTGTTCGCCATGCTGTTTCTCGGTGTGCTGCTCAAACGCATCAACTGGATCAACGACAACTTCATCCACATCGCGTCGGCCCTGGTGTTCAACGTCACCATGCCGGCGTTGCTGTTTCTCGGAATTATTCATGCGGACTTGCACTCGGCGCTCAAGCCGGCGCTGCTGATCTATTTTTCCGTCGCCACCTTGCTGAGCTTTGCCCTGGCCTGGGGTTGGGCGATCTGGCGCTGCCCACGGGAAGACCGTGGTATCTACGCCCAGGGCGCATTTCGAGGTAACAACGGGGTGATCGGCCTGGCACTGGCGGCCAGCATGTATGGCGATTATGGGATTTCCCTCGGGGCGATTCTCGCAGCGCTGGTGATCCTGTTCTACAACACGCTGTCGACCATTGTGCTGGCGGTGTACAGCCCGGTGATTAAGTCCGATCCGTGGAGCATCTTCAAAAGTGTGATCAGCAACCCGCTGATCATCAGCGTGATTGCCGCGACGCCCTTCGCTTATTTCCAGATTGGCTTGCCCAACTGGCTGCAAGCTTCGGGGCAGTACCTGGCGGACATGACCTTGCCCCTGGCCTTGATCTGCATTGGCGGGACATTGTCATTGGCGGCCTTGCGCAAGAGCGGCGACATGGCGTTGAGCGCCAGCCTGGTGAAGATGATTGGCTTGCCGGTGCTGGCGACTCTCGGTGCCTGGTTGTGCGGGTTCCGTGGGCCGGAGTTGGGGATTCTGTTTCTGTATTTCGGGGCTCCGACGGCGGCAGCCAGTTTCGTCATGGCCCGCGCGGCGCAAGGCAATCATGAACTGGCGGCGGCGATTATCGTGATCACCACGCTGATGGCGGCAGTGACCACGAATATCGGAATCTTTGTGTTGCAGGCGGGTGGCTGGGTGTAGGAGCGAGCTTGCTCGCGAAAGGCGTTAACGATAACGCGTGTGTCCTGGATGAACACGGTGCCCTAAGGTTTTTCGCGAGCAAGCTCGTTCCTACAGGGGGCTTTTCTGGTAGCTGTCGATGACTTCCTGTGCGGCGCGGAATGCATCAATGGCTGCTGGCACGCCGGCATACACCGCGCAATGCAGCAGCGCCTCGCGAATTTCCTCCACAGTGCAGCCGTTGTTCAACGCACCTCGCACGTGCCCTTTGAGCTCTTGCGGGCACTTGAGCGCAGTCAAGGCGGCGAGGGTGATCAGGCTTCGGGTTTTCAGCGGCAAGCCGTCACGATTCCAGACGCTGCCCCAAGCATGCTCATTGACGAAATCCTGCAGCGGCTGGGTGAACTCGGTGGCATTCCCCAAGGCGCGATCGACGAACATATCGCCCATGACCTGGCGACGCATTTCAACCCCGGGCTTTTTTTGATCGGTCATTGCGATTCCCTCTTGTGTTGGCGGCGCCAGGCTCGCAGCGAGGTGAACAACAGGAAAGCCACCAGCGCTGGCAGGACGTAATACAGCATCAGTTGTTCCAGCCTGTTGGCCAGGGGCATACCGGTGGTGAACGAAATCACATGCAGCCCGTAGGCCAGGTATAGCCCCAGAAACAGCAAGCCTTCGGCCCGGGTGATCCGGTAACCGGAATAAAACACCGGCAGGCACAAGACCGCGACGCCGAGCATCACCGGCAGGTCGAAGTCCAGGGCATTGGGCGATACCGACAGCGGCGAAGGCGCCACCAGGGCGGTAAAACCCAGGACGCCCAACAGGTTGAACAGATTGCTGCCGATCACATTACCCACGGCAATCTCACGTTCCCCTCGCAGAGCGGCGATCAGTGAGGTTGCCAGGCAAGGTAGCGAGGTGCTGACACCGACGATGGTCAGGCCGATAACCCGCTCGGACAGGCCCAGATCACTGGCCACTTCTACCGCCGCCCCCAGCAACAGGTGCCCGGCAAACACCAGCAACAGCAGGCCGGCAATCATGCAGAGCACGCTGCTCAGCCATGGCGCCTGCACCACTGTGTCACGGGTGCGAGGGCGACGGGAATGGCGCGTCTGGTATAGCAGCAAGCCAAGATAAGCCACCAGTGCGGTCAGCAAGAGCAGGCCATCCACCGGGGTTAGTATTTCGTTGGCGGAGAGTGCGAACACCAGCAGGCTGGCGAGGATCATCACCGGGATATCCAGGCGCACCAGTTGGCGTGAGACCCGTAACGGAATGATCAACGCCGACAGGCCGAGGGTGACGAGGATATTGAAGATACTGCTACCGATTACGCTGCCCACGGCGATGTCGGTGTTGTCCGTCAGGGTGGCTTGCAGGCTGACGGCCATCTGCGGCGCGCTGCTGCCAAAGGCGACGATGCTCAAGCCGATGATAAGTGGTCGCACCTTGAGGCTGGCAGCCAGGCGGATGGCAGCGCGCACCAGCACTTCGGCACCGAGAATCAGCAACACCAGGCCACTGATCAGCTCGATCAGACTGAAGGGCGATAGGGCGGTTAATCCGAAAATGGTCAGGGCTCCCGTCGGTCAATTGCTCAGGGCTTGCACACGAACGCGCGCGGTCCCGCTGCGCAGCATACCCAATTGCTCGGCGGCCTTGCGCGAAAGATCGATCAGGCGTCCACGGGTGTGGGGGCCACGGTCATTGATACGGACCACGACGCTTTTGTCGTTATTGAGGTTGGTGACTTTGACCCGCGTACCAAAGGGCAGGCGGCGATGAGCGGCGGTCAGGCCGTTCTGATTGAAGGCTTCACCGCTGGCGGTACGTTTGCCGTGGTGTTTGGCGCCGTAGTAGGACGCAGTGCCGGTTTCGTCGTAGCCGTTGGGGTCAATGAGCCCGCTGGCGCAGCCGGTTAGCAAGGAGAACAGGGCCAGGAGGCCGAGTAGACGCTTCATTAAAGGTGTCCCCGAAATTAATGCAGGAACCCGCTCATGTGGGAGCCGGGCTTGCCCGCGATGCAAGCGCCTCGGTCTTTCAGACGCACCGAGGTGATGCTATCGCAGGCAAGCCAGCTCCCACACAGGCGGGTTCCTGCAGAGAGACAACCGCTATCAGCCTTCGAGTTTGCTTTTCAGCAATTCGTTGACCTGTTGCGGGTTGGCTTTGCCTTTGGAGGCCTTCATGGCCTGGCCGACAAAGAAGCCGAACATCTTGCCGCGCTTGGCTTCATCCGCCGCTCGGTATTGTTCGACCTGTTCGGCATTGGCCGCGAGCATCTCGTCGAGCACCGCCGAAATGGCGCCGCTGTCAGTGACTTGCTTAAGGCCGCGCTTCTCGATGATCTCATCGCTGCTGCCTTCGCCTGCGGCCATGGCTTCAAACACGGTCTTGGCGATCTTGCCGGAGATGGTGTTGTCCTTGATCCGCAGCAACATGCCGCCCAACTGCTCGGCCGACACGGGTGCCTCGTCGATTTCCAGGCCCTGTTTGTTCAACAGGCTGCCCAGTTCGACCATGACCCAGTTGGCCGCCAGTTTGGCGTCGCCGGCGATGCTCACGACTTTTTCGAAGTAGTCGGCTTGCTCGCGGCTCGAGGCCAAAACGCTGGCGTCGTAGACCGACAGGCCGAACTGTTCCTGGAAACGTTCGCGTTTTTGCGGTGGCAATTCCGGCAGGGTGGCGCGGATTTCAGTGAGAAACGAATCCTCGATGACCACCGGCAACAGGTCCGGATCGGGGAAGTAACGGTAGTCGTTGGCTTCCTCCTTGCTGCGCATGGCGCGGGTTTCGTCTTTGTTCGGGTCGTACAGGCGCGTTTGCTGGATCACCTTGCCGCCGTCTTCGATCAGTTCGATCTGGCGACGCACTTCGGTGTTGATCGCCTTCTCGATGAAACGAAACGAGTTGACGTTCTTGATCTCACAGCGGGTGCCGTACTCGACCTGGCCTTTTGGCCGGATCGACACGTTGCAGTCACAACGCAGAGAACCTTCGGCCATGTTGCCGTCGCAGATGCCCAGGTAACGCACCAGCGCGTGGATCGTCTTGACGTAAGCCACCGCTTCCTTGGCGCTGCGCATGTCCGGCTCGGACACGATTTCCAGCAGCGGGGTGCCGGCGCGGTTCAGGTCGATGCCGGTGGCACCGTTGAATTCTTCATGCAGGCTCTTGCCGGCATCTTCTTCCAAGTGCGCACGGGTAACGCCGACACGTTTGATGGTGCCGTCTTCCAGTGGGATATCCAGGTAGCCCTTGCCGACAATCGGCAATTCCATCTGGCTGATCTGGTAACCCTTGGGCAGGTCCGGGTAGAAGTAGTTCTTGCGGGCGAACACGTTGTGTTGGCCGATCTCGGCGTCAATCGCCAGGCCGAACATCACCGCCATGCGCACTGCTTCCTGGTTCAGCACCGGCAATACACCGGGCATGCCCAGGTCAACCAGGCTGGCCTGAGTGTTGGGCTCGGAGCCGAACGTGGTGGCGCTACCGGAGAAAATCTTCGATTGGGTGGCGAGCTGGGTATGAATCTCCAGCCCGATCACAACTTCCCATTGCATAGTGTTCTCCTCAGAAGCCGGTAGGGGTGCGAGTGTGCCAGTCAGTGTTCAACTGGTACTGGTGCGCCACATTGAGCAGGCGGCCTTCCTGGAAATACGGAGCGAGCAGTTGCACGCCAACCGGCAGACCATCGACGAAACCGGCCGGCATGGACAAGCCCGGCAGACCCGCGAGGTTGGCGGTGATGGTGTACAGGTCTTCCAGGTACTCGGCGATCGGGTCGCCGGTCTTGGCGCCAATCTTCCAGGCCGGGTTCGGCGTGGTTGGGCCGAGGATGACGTCGACTTCATTAAAGGCAGCCATGAAGTCGTTCTTGATCAGGCGACGGATTTTTTGCGCCTTGAGGTAGTACGCATCGTAGTAACCGGCCGACAGAGCGTAGGCACCGACCATGATCCGACGTTGCACTTCCGCGCCGAAGCCTTCGCCACGGGAACGCTTATAAAGGTCGGTCAGGTCTTTCGGGTCTTCACAACGGTAGCCGAAGCGCACGCCGTCGAACCGCGACAGGTTGGAGGAAGCTTCTGCCGGGGCGATCACGTAGTAGGCCGGAATCGCGTGCTGGTTGTTCGGCAGGCTGATTTCCTTGATCACCGCGCCGAGCTTTTCCAGCTCCTTGACGCTGTTGTGCACCAGTTCAGCAATACGCGGGTCGAGGCCGGCGCTGAAGTACTCTTTTGGCACACCAATGCGCAGGCCTTTGAGCGAGGTGTTGAGGCTGGCGCTGTAATCCGGCACCGGCTCATCAATGCTGGTGGAGTCTTGTGGATCGAAGCCTGCCATGCCTTGTAACAATATTGCGCAGTCTTCAGCCGTGCGCGCCAAAGGGCCGCCCTGATCGAGACTGGAGGCGTAGGCAATCATGCCCCAACGGGAAACACGACCGTACGTCGGTTTCAAACCGGTGAGGTTGGTGAAGGCGGCTGGTTGGCGGATCGAGCCGCCGGTGTCAGTCGCGGTGGCGGCTGGCAGGAAGCGCGCGGCAACGGCAGCGGCCGAACCACCGGACGAACCACCTGGCACGTGCGCAAGGTTCCACGGGTTTTTCACCGCGCCGTAGTAGCTCGACTCGTTGGCCGAGCCCATGGCGAACTCGTCCATGTTGGTCTTGCCCAGGGTCACGGCGCCGGCAGCGGCCAGCTTGGCGACCACGGTGGCGTCATAAGGCGCTTTGAAGTTGTCGAGCATCTTCGAGCCGCAACTGGTGCGAATGCCCTGGGTGCAGAACAGGTCCTTGTGGGCAATCGGCGCACCCAACAGGGCGCCGTTCTCACCGTTGGCGCGGCGGGCGTCGGCGGCCTTGGCCTGGCTCAGGGCCAGTTCTTCGGTGAGACTGATGAAGCTGTTGACCTTGGGATCCAGCTCGGCAATACGTGCCAGCAGGGTCTTGGTCAGCTCTTCGGAAGAAAACTTTTTATCGGCGAGACCGCGGGCGATCTCGGCCAGAGTCAATTGATGCATTGCAGGCTCTTTCCCTTTAGTCGATGACTTTCGGAACCAGGTACAGGCCGTTTTCGACCGCTGGTGCGATGGACTGGTAGGCCTCGCGATGATTGCGTTCGGTCACGACGTCCGCGCGCAGGCGCTGGCTGGCTTCCAGTGGGTGAGCCAGGGGCTCGATGCCGTCGGTATTCACGGCCTGCATTTGGTCGACCAGCCCGAGAATGCTGTTCAGGGCTGCGGTGGTCTGTGGAAGATCGGCTTCATTGAGGCCAAGGCAGGCCAAATGAGCGATTTTTTCCACGTCGGAGCGTTCAAGCGCCATGGGATTCTCCAGTGGAAAACAGAACGGAAGCTATCCGTGTGTTAGATTGTCGGAACACTACCGCATTTCTACGGTCATAAGGCCGCGATTGTGGGGGTTGGTGCACAGAAAGTCGGTCAATTTAACATATTGGCGCCTTGCCCAAAATCCCTGTCGTTGTTAGAGTTTGCCGCACTTTTTTACCCACGCGTTGCCTAGGGTCCCTTTCCCATGTTCAAGAAACTGCGTGGCATGTTTTCCAGCGATCTTTCCATCGACCTGGGCACTGCCAACACCCTTATTTACGTGCGCGAGCGCGGTATCGTCCTGAATGAGCCATCGGTTGTGGCTATTCGGACCCATGGTAATCAGAAAAGTGTCGTTGCCGTTGGCACCGAGGCCAAACGCATGCTTGGCCGAACGCCGGGCAACATTGCTGCCATTCGTCCGATGAAGGATGGTGTGATTGCCGACTTCAGCGTCTGCGAGAAGATGCTGCAGTACTTTATCAACAAGGTTCACGAAAACAGTTTTCTGCAGCCCAGCCCTCGTGTGCTGATCTGCGTTCCGTGCAAGTCCACCCAGGTGGAGCGTCGTGCCATCCGTGAATCGGCCCTTGGTGCCGGTGCCCGTGAAGTGTTCCTGATCGAAGAGCCAATGGCTGCTGCGATCGGTGCCGGCCTGCCGGTTGAAGAAGCGCGCGGTTCGATGGTGGTGGATATCGGTGGTGGTACCACTGAAATCGCCCTGATTTCCCTGAACGGTGTGGTGTATGCCGAATCCGTGCGTGTAGGCGGCGACCGCTTCGACGAAGCGATCATCACTTATGTGCGTCGTAACTACGGCAGCCTGATCGGCGAATCTACCGCCGAGCGCATCAAGCAGGAAATCGGTACTGCTTACCCAGGCGGCGAAGTTCGCGAAGTTGATGTTCGCGGTCGCAACCTGGCCGAAGGCGTTCCGCGTGCCTTCACTCTGAACTCCAATGAAGTGCTGGAAGCTCTGCAAGAGTCCCTGGCCACCATCGTTCAGGCTGTGAAAAGCGCCCTGGAGCAATCGCCGCCGGAACTGGCTTCCGATATCGCCGAGCGTGGCCTGGTACTGACCGGTGGTGGCGCCTTGCTGCGCGACCTCGACAAGTTGCTGGCCCAGGAAACCGGTCTGCCGGTGATCGTCGCCGAAGACCCGCTGACCTGCGTTGCTCGTGGCGGTGGTCGTGCACTGGAAATGATGGATAAACACACTATGGACCTGCTTTCCAGCGAATAAGATTTTGCTGGTTCGTCCATGTTTCGCTCACAGGCAGCACTTTGCAGTGCTGCCTGTTGGCGTTTATCTTCTTCAATCTGCATCCAGGCCGGTTTGATGCCGTATGAATAAAGAAAACATTTGCCTGGGAGGAGCGGCTTATTAAACCGCTTTTCGCCAAAGGCCCCTCATTGGGCGTGCGCCTGTTGGTGCTGGTCGTGCTATCGGTCGCGCTGATGGTGGTCGATGCCCGCTTCACACTGCTCAAGCCAGTGCGTAGCCAGATGTCGCTGGTACTGATGCAGTCCTACTGGATCACTGACCTGCCGCAACGGCTATGGCAAGGTGTGGCCAGCCAGTTTGGCAGCCGTACCGAGCTGGTCGCCGAAAACGAAAAACTCAAGACCGAAAACCTGCTGCTGCAGGGGCGCATGCAAAAGCTGGCGGCCCTCACTGAGCAGAACGTTCGGCTGCGCGAGTTGCTCAATTCTTCCGCGTTGGTCAACGAGAAGGTCGAAGTGGCCGAGTTGATTGGCATGGACCCCAACCCCTTCACCCACCGCATCATCATCAACAAGGGTGAGCGCGATGGCGTGGTCCTGGGCCAGCCGGTGCTCGATGCCCGCGGCCTGATGGGCCAGGTGGTGGAGTTGATGCCGTATACCTCCCGCGTCCTGTTGCTCACCGACACCACCCACAGCATTCCGGTGCAGGTCAACCGCAACGGTTTGCGGGCGATTGCCAGCGGTACTGGCAATCCTGAACGCCTGGAACTACGCCATGTAGCGGACACTGCTGATATCAAGGAAGGCGACCTGTTGGTCAGTTCTGGCCTGGGTCAACGGTTCCCGGCGGGTTACCCGGTGGCGACGGTCAAGGAAGTGATCCACGATTCCGGCCAGCCATTCGCCATCGTCCGTGCTGTGCCGACCGCCGCCTTGAACCGTAGCCGTTACCTGCTGCTGGTGTTCAGCGATAACCGCACTCCGGAAGAGCGCGCCAACGAAGCCGCCCAGGCCCAGGAAGCGGAAGACAAGCAAAACGGCACCACGCCAATTATTCCGGCAACCGTGCCCAAACCGGTTCCAGCCGTTGCACCTGTTGCGGTACCGGCAGCGCCTGTCGCGCCGGTGGCCACACCCGTCAAGCCCATTGCCCACAGTGCACGCCCCGCCAAGCCTGTGACTCCTGCTGCCGCCAAGCCACCTGCAGCAGCGCCTGCCGCCACTAAACCACCGGTGGCGGCCCCGGCAACCACTCGGCAGAGGGAGGAATAATGGCCGGTACCCATTCGCGTAATGGCTGGATCGTCTGGCTGACCTTCGCCATTGGCTTGCTGCTCAGCGTTTCGCCGTTGCCGCAGTTCATGGAGATACTGCGCCCGCTGTGGCTGGCGTTGTTGCTGGCGTTCTGGTCCCTGACGCTGCCCCACAAGGTCGGCATGGTCACCGCGATGTGCCTGGGGTTGGCTGAGGATGTGCTGTACGGCACCTTGCTCGGTCAGAATGCGTTGATCCTGACGTTGATTACCTTTCTGGTACTGTCGCTGCAGCAGCGTTTACGCATGTTCCCGATGTGGCAGCAGTGTCTGGTGATCCTAGTGATATTCGGCCTGGCTCAGTTGGTACAGCTGTGGCTCAGTGCCTTGACCGGTAATCGCCAGCCGACACTGGCGCTGGTTCTGCCGGCACTGGTCAGTGCGTTACTGTGGCCCTGGATCAGCTTTGGCCTGCGTGGGTTGCGTCGCCGCTACAAAATCAATTGAATGGATCTCGAGGCTCTGCCTGGTTATCAAACCCCACAGGGAGAGTCTGGAATGAATTTGCTTTATCTGGCCTCCGGATCCCCCCGGCGGCGTGAGCTGCTGACCCAGATCGGCGTGCCTTTCACCGTGGTCGGCGCTGCCATTGATGAAACTCCCCTGACAGATGAATCTGCGGTGTCCTACGTCGAACGCCTTGCCCGTGGCAAGGCGGCGGCGGGGCGTGCAGCGTTGTCGGATACTTCGGAGGCCTGTGTACTGGGCGCCGACACCGCCGTGATCCTCGACGGCCAGATCCTCGGCAAGCCGCTGGATCAGGCCGACGCCCTGGCCATGTTGCTGGCCCTTTCTGATCGTGAACATGAAGTCCTTACTGCCATCGCACTGCTTGACGGCCAGCGTTGCGAAACGCGGCTGGTGAGCAGTCGCGTGCGGTTTCGCAAGATATCGGCAGACGAAGCCACCACTTACTGGCACAGCGGCGAACCCCAAGACAAGGCGGGCGGCTATGCTATCCAAGGGCTGGGCGCGGTGTTTGTAGCCGGGCTCAATGGCAGCTACTCCGCCGTTGTCGGCCTGCCTGTGTGCGAAACCGCGGAACTGCTGGGCCAATTCGGCATACCCTGTTGGCAAAACCTTACCGTGCGCTAAACGCCGTATTTCAGCGCCAAGCCTTAAGCGATCGGTCACTATTGTGAAAACGCCTGAACGAGACCCAGCCATGAGTGAAGAGATTCTGATCAATATCACGCCGATGGAATCACGCGTGGCGGTGGTAGAAAACGGTGTTTTGCAAGAAGTGCATGTCGAGCGCACCCAGAAGCGCGGGATCGTCGGCAATATCTATAAAGGCAAGGTAGTGCGGGTATTGCCGGGCATGCAGGCGGCGTTTGTCGACATCGGTCTGGACCGCGCCGCGTTTATCCATGCCTCGGAAATCTCCCTGCGCGAAGGCCCGGCCGTCGAAAGCATCAGTGCTCTGGTGCACGAAGGGCAAAGCCTGGTGGTGCAAGTCACCAAGGACCCGATTGGCTCCAAGGGCGCGCGGCTGACGACCCAGTTGTCGATTCCTTCCCGCTACCTGGTGTACATGCCGCGTACGGCTCACGTTGGCATTTCCCTGAAGATCGAAGACGAAGCCGAACGTGAGCGCCTGAAAAAGGTAGTCAGCGATTGCGTGGCCCTTGAGGGCATCAAGGAGGCTGGTGGTTTCATCTTGCGCACCGCGGCCGAAGGCGCAGGGGCGGATGAAATCCTCATGGACATCCGCTACCTGCGACGCTTGTGGGATCAGATCGACGCGCAGATCAAAACCATTAGCGCACCGAGCGTTATCTATGAAGACCTGGGTTTGGCCCTGCGCACATTGCGCGACCTGGTCAGCCCCAAAATCGAGAAAATTCGCATCGACTCGCGGGAAACCTTCCAGCGCACCACGCAATTTGTTGCCGAGCTGATGCCGGAAATTGCCGACCGCCTGGAACATTACCCTGGTGAGCGCCCGATCTTCGACCTGTATGGCGTCGAGGACGAAATCCAGAAGGCCCTGGAGCGCAAAGTGCCGCTCAAGTCTGGCGGCTACCTGGTGGTAGACCCGGCGGAAGCGATGAGCACCATCGACGTCAACACGGGGGCCTTTGTCGGCCATCGCAACCTCGAAGAAACCATCTTCAAGACCAACCTCGAGGCCGCCACAGCGATTGCCCGTCAACTGCGTCTGCGCAATCTGGGCGGGATCATCATCATCGACTTCATCGACATGGAGGATGAAGAGCACCAACGCCAGGTGTTGCGCACCCTCGAGAAGCAGTTGGAGCGCGACCACGCCAAGACCAACATTATCGGGATCACCGAGTTGGGCCTGGTGCAGATGACCCGCAAGCGCACCCGCGAAAGTCTCGAGCAAGTGTTGTGCGAGCCCTGCAGCAGTTGCCAGGGCCGTGGAAAGCTGAAGACCCCGGAAACGGTGTGCTACGAAATTTTCCGGGAAATTCTCCGAGAGGCCCGCGCCTATCAGGCCGAAGGCTATAGGGTGCTGGCCAATCAAAAAGTGGTCGACCGACTGCTGGATGAAGAGTCAGGCAATGTGGCAGAGCTGGAAGGGTTCATTGGCCGCACGATTCGCTTCCAGGTTGAAACCATGTATTCACAGGAACAATACGACGTGGTGCTGCTCTGATTCGCGTATGTTTTTTCCAACGAGACGGGCAGGCCTTGATCTGCCGTCCGATTACCGTCTTGAGGGTCGCCTGACATGGAGCGTCTGATACGCTTTTTTGCCGCATTGACCCGCTGGGGCCTTGGCCTGTGTGCCTTGCTGCTGGTTCTGGCTGCGGTCTACGTCAGCCTGGGCCGTGAGTTGACGCCGTTGGTGGCGGAATACCGGGGCGAAATCGAAGCCAAGGCGCGGGCCGCTTTGGATATGCCCTTGAGCATTGGCAGCCTGGAAGGGCGCTGGAGTGGCTTTGCGCCGGTGTTGCTGGCTCACGATGTGATGGTCGGAGAAGGCAGCAGTGCGCTGCGCCTGGACCAGGTGCAAGTGGTGCCGGATGTCTGGGCCAGCCTGCTGGCGTGGGACGTGCGTATTGCGCACCTGGAGGTCAGTGGCTTGCAGGTCAGCGCCAAAGAGGACAAGGACGGCCATTGGGCGCTGCAAGGCTTGCCGGTGCAGGATGACCAACCGCTGGATCCGCAGCAGCTGTTCACACGCATGCAAACGGTATCGGAGCTGTCGCTGCTCGATAGCCAAGTGACCTTGCAGCCGTTCGGCCAGGCGCCAGTCACCCTTACTTATGTCGGCGTGAACCTGCAAACCGGTGCCTCTCGTCAACGCCTCGATGCGCGGTTGACCTTGCCGGATGGCCAGCCCCTGGCACTGAACCTGCGCACCCGGATCAGGGCCGACCAGTGGAAGTACGCAGAGGTTCAGGCTTACCTGAGCCTGCCCCAGAGTGACTGGGCTCGCTGGATCCCGGCAAAACTGACCCAGCAATGGAAGCTCAGTGAACTCAAGGCCGGTGGCGAGTTCTGGCTGAACTGGGGCCAAGGCACGGTGCAAAGCGCTGTCGTGCGCCTCAATGCCCCGCAACTGCGCGTCAGCTATGCCGACCGCAGGCCGGCGCATATCGAGAACCTGGCACTGACTGCCTATGTGCAGCGTAATGACGGTGGTCTCAAGGTGCTCTTCGACTCCTTGGCGATGAACCTGGGGGAGACTCGTTGGGAGTCGCGCCTGCAATTGCAGCAGACGTTGGTCACGGGCGATGCTCAGGAAGTCTGGAACCTGCAGGCGGATCGTCTGGACCTGACGCCCATCACGCCTTTGCTCAATGCCCTGGCACCCCTGCCGGAAGGCGTTGCCACGGCGGTCGAACACCTGAAGGCGACCGGGACCTTGCGCAATGTAATGGCGGATTATCGTCCCCAGGACACCACTGACCAGAAAGTGAGTTTTGCCGCCAACCTCGATCGGATCGGCTTCGACGCCTATTTCGGCGCGCCGGCAGCTCGCAATGTCAGCGGCAGCATCAGCGGCGATTTGGGTCATGGCGAACTACGCATGGACAGCAAGGATTTTTCACTGCACCTGTTCCCGATTTTCGCTAAGCCCTGGCAGTACATCCAGGCCAACGCACGACTGACCTGGAAGCTGGATAAAGAAGGCTTCACCCTGATCGCGCCGTACATCAAGGTACTTGGAGAAGAGGGCAAGGTCGCTGCCGACTTCCTGATTCGCCTGCATTTTGACCATAGCCAGGAAGACTACATGGACCTGCGAGTCGGCATGGTCGATGGCGATGGACGTTTTACTTCCAAATACCTGCCGGCGGTCTTGAGCCCGGCGTTGGACGAATGGCTGCGTACGGCGGTTCTCAAGGGTGCTGTGGATCAAGGTTTCTTCCAGTATCAGGGGTCGCTGAACCACGACGCACCGACGGCTGCGCGCAATATCAGCCTGTTTTTCAAGGTGCACGACGCCGAGTTGGCGTTCCAGCCAGGCTGGCCGCATGTCAGCAAGGTTGCGGGTGAAGTGTTTGTCGAAGAGACCGGCGTGCGCATCCTGGCCAGCAAGGGCCAGTTGCTCGACACCAAGGTCAAGGACATCTACGTCAATATCCCTCACGCGCCCAGCGGGCAGGACAGTCATCTGTTGCTGACCGGTGGCTTTGCCGGCGGCTTGGGCGACGGTCTTAAAATTCTTCAGGAAGCGCCGATTGGTACGGCATCGACGTTTGCCGGCTGGAAAGGCGAGGGCGATTTGCAAGGGAGTCTGGACCTGGATGTTCCTTTGGCCAAGAACACTGAGCCAAAGATCGTAGTGGACTTCAAGACTGATAAGGCACGGCTACAGTTGGCCGAGCCCGCGCTGGACTTGAGTCAGCTCAAGGGTGACTTCCGCTTCGACAGTGCCAAGGGCCTCAGCGGTCAGAAGATCAGCGCCCAGGCGTTTGACCGGCCGATCACGGCGCAGATTTTTGCCGATGGCAAACCTGGCAATCTCAACACCCGGGTCACGGCCAAGGGGCAGGTGGCGGTCAAGAAGCTGACTGACTGGCTCAAGGTCAGCCAGCCATTGCCGGTCTCAGGCGATATCCCTTACCAACTTCAATTGAACCTGGACGGCGCCGACAGTCAGTTGATGGTCAGCTCTAACCTCAAGGGCGTGGTGGTTGATCTGCCGGCACCGTTCGGCATGCCCGCCAGCCAGGGGCGCGACACCGTGTTCCGTATGACCTTGCAGGGCAAGGAACGGCGTTACTGGTTTGATTATGGCGAGCTGGCCAACTTTACCTTTGCCGCCCCGGCGGACAATTTCGCCGACGGTCGCGGTGAACTGTTTCTGGGTGACGGCGATGCGCTGCTGCCAAGCGCCAAAGGTTTGCGCATTCGCGGCGTATTGTCAGAGCTGGATATCGACCCTTGGAAAAAGCTGGCGGATCGTTATGCCAGCAATGACCCGGGCGGCAGTGCCAAGCAACTGTTGAGCGGTGCGAACTTCAAGGTCGACAAGCTGACCGGTTTTGGCACTCAGTTCGATCAGGTAACGTTGCTGTTGGATCGCAAGCCCGCAGCCTGGGCTTTGCAACTCGACAGCCAGCAAGCCAAAGGCACTGTGGGGTTGCCGGATGCCAAAGGCGCACCGATTGCGGTCAACTTGCAGTACGTGAAGTTGCCGGCGGTCGACCCGTCGGTGCAGGCCGATGAAAATGCGCCAGATCCGCTGGCAGATGTGGATCCCAAGCAGATCCCGGCACTGGATATCGCCATTGATCAATTGTTCCAGGGGCCAGACTTGATTGGTGCCTGGTCGCTGAAGGTGCGGCCGACGGCCAAGGGCATGGCTTTCAATAGCCTCGACCTGGGTCTCAAGGGCATGCAATTGAAAGGTGCCGGTGGCTGGGAAGGTGCGCCGGGCGCCAGCAGCAGCTGGTACAAAGGGCGCCTGGACGGCAAGAACATTGCTGATGTGCTCAAGGGCTGGGGTTTTGCCCCGACCGTGACCAGCGAGGATTTCCACCTGGATGTGGACGGACGCTGGCCGGGTTCGCCGGCCTGGGTCGGGCCCAAGCGCTTCTCCGGCAGCCTGGACGCCAGTTTCCGCAAAGGCCAGTTCGTTGAAGTGGAAGGTGGGGCCCAGGCCCTGCGGGTGTTTGGTCTGCTGAACTTCAACTCCATTGGCCGACGCCTGCGTCTGGACTTTTCCGACTTGCTCGGCAAGGGTTTGAGTTATGACCGGGTCAAGGGGTTGCTGGCGGCCAGTAACGGCGTGTTTGTCACCCGTGAGCCAATCACCATGACCGGGCCATCCACCAATCTGGAGATTAACGGTACCCTGGACCTGGTGGCTGATCGGGTCGATGCCAAGCTGCTGGTGACCTTGCCGGTGACCAACAACCTGCCGATTGCGGCACTGATTGTTGGGGCGCCGGCTATTGGTGGGGCATTGTTTCTGATCGACAAGCTGATTGGTGACCGGGTTTCTCGTTTCGCCAGCGTGCAATACACGGTGCAAGGCCCTTGGAAGGACCCGAAAATCACCTTCGACAAGCCATTTGAAAAGTCACGATAAGGTTCTGTAGCCGCTGCCGAGGCACGAGGCTGCGATGCGGTCCGCAGGACCGCCCTTATAGTGTCATGGTCTATCCGTCTCGAATACCGGAGCCCGTCATGTCCATCGCAGTCATTCAAATGGTCAGCCAAAGCGACGTGCTGGCCAACCTGGCCCAGGCACGTCGTCTGCTTGAACAGGCCGCCGCCGGCGGTGCTCGGCTGGCGGTCCTGCCGGAGAACTTCGCCGCCATGGGCCGTCGTGACGTCGCCGATATCGGCCGTGCCGAGGCCTTGGGCGAAGGCCCGATCCTGCCCTGGTTGAAACAGACCGCCCGCGACCTCACCTTATGGATAGTAGCCGGCACTTTGCCGTTGCCGCCCGAGGGGCAGTCGACGGCCAAGTCCAATGCCTGCTCGTTGTTGATCAATGAACACGGTGAAATCGTCGCCCGTTACGACAAGCTGCATTTGTTTGATGTCGACGTGGCTGATGCCCGGGGTCGTTATCGGGAATCCGATGACTATGCTTACGGTAGCCAGGTGGTGGTGGCGGATACCCCCGTGGGCCGTTTGGGGCTGACGGTTTGTTACGACTTGCGTTTCCCGGAGCTGTACAGCGAATTGCGTGCTGCCGGGGCTGAATTGATTACCGCACCGTCCGCGTTTACGGCGGTGACCGGGGCTGCACATTGGGACGTGTTGATTCGTGCCAGGGCCATCGAAACCCAGTGCTACTTGCTGGCGGCCGCTCAAGGCGGCGTGCATCCGGGGCCACGGGAAACTTTCGGCCACGCGGCGATTGTCGACCCCTGGGGGCGAGTGCTGACACAACAGGATCAAGGCGAAGCGGTGTTGCTGGCCGAACGCGATAGCAGTGAACAGGCGTCGATACGGGCGCGCATGCCGGTGGTGAACCATCGGCGTTTTTTCTCGCAGGGCGCGCAGCGACCTGCTTCAGAACGATGAATTTAAGGCCAAACCTATGAGCGAGTTGTTGTCCTCAGTCAGTGAACACCTCCTGGCGCCCGGTGGCGTGACCATTGAAAGCTTGCAAACCGTGCTGGGCGATTTGGCCGGGCCGGGTATCGACGCCGCCGATTTGTACTTCCAGGGGCAGATCTCCGAGTCCTGGGCCCTGGAGGACGGCATCGTCAAGGAAGGCAGTTTCAACCTGGACCAAGGGGTGGGTGTGCGGGCGCAATCCGGTGAAAAAACCGGTTTTGCCTACAGCAATGCCATCACCCTCGAGGCGCTGGGTTTGGCCGCCCGAGCGGCTCGTTCGATCTCCCGTGCCGGGCAAAACGGTACGGTGCAGGCGTTCAGCACTCAGGATGTGGCCCAGTTGTATGCGCCGGATAACCCACTGGAAGTGATCAGCCGTGCCGAAAAGGTCGAGCTGCTCAAGCGTGTGGATGCGGCAACCCGCGCCCTGGACCCACGTATCCAGCAAGTCACCGTGAGTATGGCCGGCGTCTGGGAGCGAATCCTGGTGGCCTCCACTGACGGCGGCCTGGCAGCGGACGTGCGGCCATTGGTGCGCTTTAACGTCAGCGTGATCGTTGAGCAAAACGGCCGTCGCGAGCGCGGCGGCCATGGCGGTGGCGGGCGTACCGATTACTGTTATTTCCTGACTGAAGACCGCGCCATGGGCTATGCCCGTGAGGCACTGCGCCAGGCATTGGTCAACCTGGAAGCGATTCCGGCCCCGGCGGGTACCTTGCCGGTGGTGTTGGGCTCGGGTTGGTCCGGGGTTCTGCTGCATGAGGCGGTGGGCCACGGCCTGGAAGGCGACTTCAACCGCAAGGGCAGTTCGGCTTACAGCGGTCGCATGGGCGAAATGGTTGCCTCAAAACTCTGCACCATTGTCGATGACGGCACGTTGGCCGGGCGTCGTGGCTCGTTGAGCGTCGATGACGAAGGCACGCCTACCGAATGCACGACCCTGATCGAAAACGGTGTGCTCAAGGGCTACATGCAAGACAAACTCAACGCCCGCCTGATGGGCGTGGCCCGTACCGGCAACGGTCGTCGTGAGTCTTACGCGCACCTGCCAATGCCGCGTATGACTAACACTTACATGCTGGGTGGTGAAAGTGATCCCGCCGAAATCATCGCGTCGGTGAAACGCGGTATCTACTGCGCCAACCTCGGCGGCGGGCAGGTAGACATCACCAGTGGCAAGTTCGTGTTTTCCACCAGCGAGGCGTATTTGATCGAAGACGGCAAGATTACCGCGCCGGTCAAAGGGGCAACACTGATCGGTAACGGCCCGGAAGCCATGAGCAAGGTGTCGATGGTCGGTAACGACCTGGCGCTGGACAGTGGTGTGGGGACGTGCGGGAAAGATGGACAGTCGGTACCGGTGGGTGTCGGCCAGCCAACCTTGAAAATTGATGCGATCACCGTGGGTGGCACGGGGTCGTAAGAACGGGAGCTTCGGGTGGCGAAGGCCGCCACCCGGGGAAGAGGATCAGCGCAGGCCGCGTTGAGTCTCGTCCAGCTCACGGATGTACTTGAACATTTTACGGCTGGTGGCCGGTGGCTTGTTCTGCGCCAGTTCGTGCTGGGCCTGACGGATCAGGGAGCGCAGTTGCTGGCGGTCGGCATCCGGGTAGTCCAGGACGAACTTCTCCAGAACGGCGTCGTCGCCCGCGATCAAGCGGTCACGCCAGCGTTCCAGATTGTGAAACCGTTCGTTGTACTGGCGCGTGGAGGCATCCATTTGATCGAGCAACGTCAGAATGGCGTCAGTGTCCTGATCGCGCATCAACTTGCCGATAAACATGATGTGCCGTTTACGCGCGATATTCGCGGTGTGCTTGGGCGCATCGGCCAAGGCCCGGCGCATAGCGTCGGTCAAGGGCAGTTTTGCCAGCAAGTCAGGCTTGAGCGTTGTAAGGCGCTCGCCGAGGTCAACCAGAGCATGCAGCTCGCGTTTGACCTGGGTTTTGCTTTTCTCCCCATCGAGGGAGTCGTCGTAAGAATCAACCATGGTGGCAGTCCGCAAAGAAACGCCGCCATGATAACCAGTCGGGGGCCGCTTGTCCGGCCCGGTCGCTCGAAGGCCTTAACCGAAAGCAGAATTTGAGTGGAGAAAACCATGAGTGCAGCCCAAAGCGTCGGTCCGCAAGCGTTACCGGCACTGCAGGAACAAGTCGAGCAGATCCTTGCCGAGGCCAAGCGCCAGGGGGCCAGCGCCTGTGAAGTGGCGGTGTCCCTGGAGCAAGGGCTGTCGACGTCGGTGCGCCAGCGAGAAGTGGAAACCGTTGAATTCAACCGTGACCAAGGGTTTGGCATCACCTTGTACGTGGGCCAGCGCAAAGGCTCGGCCAGCACATCCGCCAGCGGCCCGGAAGCGATTCGCGAGACCGTTGCCGCAGCACTGGCCATTGCCAAGCACACCTCTGAAGACGAAAGCTCGGGGTTGGCTGATAAAGCCTTGATGGCCAAGGATTTGAAGGACTTTGATTTGTTCCATGCCTGGGACATCACCCCGGAGCAGGCTATCGAACAGGCGCTGACCTGTGAAGCGGCAGCGTTTGACGCTGACAGCCGAATCAAAAATGCCGATGGCACCACCTTGAGTACCCATCAGGGCTGCCGCGTGTATGGCAACAGTCATGGCTTTGTCGGTGGTTATGCCTCTACTCGCCACAGCTTGAGCTGCGTGATGATTGCCGAGGCCAATGGCCAGATGCAGCGCGATTATTGGTATGACGTAAGCCGTCAGGGCGAATTGCTGGCTGATCCGGTGAGCATCGGTCAGCGCGCTGCGCAACGTGCGGCGAGCCGCTTGGGTGCGCGTCCGGTGCCGACCTGCGAAGTCCCGGTGCTGTTTTCGGCAGAGCTGGCTGGTGGATTGTTCGGCAGTTTTCTGGGGGCTATTTCCGGCGGGAACCTGTACCGCAAATCCTCGTTCCTGGAAGGGGCGATGGGTCAGAAGCTGTTCCCTGAGTGGATGACTATTGATGAGCGCCCGCATTTGATGCGTGCCATGGGCAGTTCGGCGTTCGACGGGGATGGCCTGGCGACCTATGCCAAGCCGTTCGTCGAGAACGGTGAGTTGGTGTCCTACGTACTGGGCACCTATGCCGGCCGCAAACTCGGCCTGCCGAGCACTGCCAACTCCGGTGGCGTGCACAACCTGTTCGTGACGCATGGTGAAGAAGACCAGGCGGCGCTGTTGCGGCGTATGGGGCGCGGCTTGTTGGTTACCGAACTGATGGGGCAGGGCCTGAATATGGTCACCGGTGATTACTCCCGAGGCGCGGCAGGTTTTTGGGTGGAAAACGGCGAAATTCAGTTCGCCGTCCAGGAAGTGACCATCGCCGGCAATATGCGCGATATGTTCAAGCAGATTGTTGCAGTGGGTAATGACCTTGAGCTGCGCAGCAACATCCGCACCGGTTCAGTGCTGATCGAGAAGATGACGGTCGCCGGTAGCTAATCCGTCAACGCTGTAAAAAAGGCGCGCCACCCATTGGGTGGCGCGCCTTTTTTGTGGCTGCAATTTCGAGGGTTTTGCTCAGACTCTTGTTTTGATTCTCAACATCATTTAATAATAAATATCATTACCGGATGAGCGTGGATCATGAGTTCTGTCCTGCATGAGGATCCCTACCTGGAAAGCTGGCGCTGGATGAGTCGTCAGATTCGCTGCGGTCTCGATCCTGATGAGCCGCGCCTGATCGAACATTACCTGGCTGAAGGTCGGTATCTGGCCTGCTGTACGGCGACCCATCCTTGGACCATCGCCGAAACCTCATTCCGTCTGCTTCTGGATACCGCTGCCGATACAGCGCTGCCTTGGCACTGGCGATCCATGTGCATGGATCAGGCCTGGCGCCCCCTGCGCGACCTGGAAAAACTATCCCACTGTGCCTGCCGCCTCAAGCGCTGGCAGACTTTTGCCTGGCAACTGGCGACCTGTGAGTTGCTGCCTTCCATTTCCTTTTCTGACTTGATGCAAGGATTTCCCGATGAGTAATACCCGTATCGAACGCGACAGCATGGGTGAACTACAAGTACCGGCCGAAGCCTTGTATGGCGCGCAAACACAGCGCGCAGTGAATAACTTTCCCATCAGTCACCAGCGCATGCCGGCGCCATTCATTCGTGCCCTAATCCTCGCCAAAGCTGCCGCGGCCAAGGCCAACGTCGAGCTGAAGCAGTTGAGCGAAGCCCAAGGCAAGGCCATCGTCGATGCCGCCCTGGGGTTGCTGGAAGGCGACTTCATGCAGCACTTTCCGGTGGATATTTTCCAGACCGGTTCTGGCACCAGCTCCAACATGAACGCCAACGAAGTCATCGCGACGCTCGCCAGCCGTCTGCTGGGCGAGCCGGTCAATCCCAATGACCACGTGAACTGCGGGCAAAGCAGCAACGACATCATCCCGACCACGATTCACGTCAGCGCGGCGCTGGTGCTGCATGAGCAAACACTGCCGGCATTGCTGCACCTGGTGCAGGTGATCGAGCGCAAAGCGCAGGAGGTTCATCCGTTTATCAAGACCGGTCGTACCCACCTGATGGACGCCATGCCCGTACGCATGAGCCAGGTGCTCAATGGCTGGGCGCAGCAACTCAAGGCCAATATCGGTCACCTGCAAGACTTGCTACCGAGCCTGCACGCCCTGGCCCAGGGTGGCACGGCGGTAGGAACCGGGATCAACGCGCATCCGGAATTTGCTGTGCGTTTCAGCCAGCAGCTCAGTCGTTTGACCGAGGTGAGATTTACGCCCGGCAAAAACCTGTTTGCCCTGATTGGTTCTCAGGACACCGCCGTCGCCGTGTCTGGTCAACTGAAAGCCATCGCCGTGTCCTTGATGAAGATTGCCAACGATCTGCGCTGGATGAACTCCGGTCCGCTGGCCGGCCTCGGTGAAATCGAGCTGGAAGGCTTGCAACCCGGTTCTTCGATCATGCCGGGCAAGGTCAATCCGGTGATTCCGGAGGCCACTGCGATGGTTGCGGCGCAAGTGATCGGAAATGACTCGGTGATCACCATCGCCGGCCAATCCGGCAACTTCGAACTGAACGTCATGCTTCCGATCATTGCCCAGAACTTGCTCAGTAGCCTGGAGCTGCTGGCCAACTCCAGCCGCCTGCTGGCGGACAAGGCAATCGCCAGCTTCAAGGTCAACGAGGCCAAGCTCAAGGAGGCGCTGTCGCGAAACCCGATCCTGGTCACCGCACTCAACCCGATCATTGGTTACCAAAAGGCCGCTGAGATCGCCAAGAAGGCCTATCAGCAAGGTCGTCCGGTGATTGATGTCGCGCTTGAACACACGGACTTGTCCCGCAGCCAACTGGAAATCCTCTTGGATCCGGAAAAGCTCACGGCGGGCGGCGTGTAATCACCGACCCTGCTTTGGAGGCTCACCATGGAGCACTGGAAACGCACGATCGAAAGGGCTAATCGCTGTTTTATGCAAGGCGAGCTGGTGGACGCTCGCGAGCACTACCTGCAGGCCTTGGCCTTGGCCCAGGTGTTGTTTGAGCGCTGGGCGGATGCCGACGAAGCAGTGGCGGCTTGCGTCATTTCCCATCACAACCTCGCAGACTTGCACCTACGCTTGAATCAGCCGGAAGAAAGCGCGGAATACCTCTGCGCCATTCACCAGCGCCTGCTGCAGACCATGCAGGACGTCCGCCTGAACCCGCTCCTTCGAGAGGCGGCTCTGCGTCAGAGCAGCAAAACCTACGTTGAACTGTTGAATTTCATCAGCGATCACGGCGAGTACCCCCGTACCTATCGTTTGCTGGGCAGTCACGCGGCGCAACCGGATGCGCCGACCCGCAACAGTCCTCACTATGGAGCACATTGATATGACCTACACCTTGCCTGCCTTGCCCTACGCCTATGACGCCCTGGAGCCGCATATCGATGCGCAAACCATGGAGATTCACTACACCAAGCACCATCAGACCTACATCAATAACCTGAACGCGGCTGTTGAAGGCACCGAGTGGGCGGGTTGGCCGGTGGAGAAACTGGTGTCCAGCGTCCAGCAACTGCCGGAAAAACTGCGTGCAGCGGTGATCAATCAGGGCGGAGGTCATGCCAACCACTCGTTGTTCTGGGCAGTCATGTCGCCCAAGGGCGGAGGCAAGCCGGACGGTGCGTTGGGCAAGGCTATTGATGAACAGTTGGGTGGCTTCGACAGTTTCAAGGAGGCGTTCACCAAAGCCGCATTGACCCGCTTTGGCAGTGGCTGGGCCTGGCTGAGCGTGACCCCGCAAAAGACCTTGGTGGTAGAAAGCAGCGGCAATCAAGACAGCCCGCTAATGAGCGGCAATACGCCAATTCTCGGTCTGGACGTCTGGGAGCACGCCTATTACCTGCTGTACCAGAACCGCCGTCCGGAATACATCAACGCGTTCTACAGCGTCATTAACTGGCCAGAAGTCGCCGAGCGGTACCGCGCTGCGCTCGCCTGACACCCTTTTTATAACAAGATCTAAGGCCGACTATGGGCACTGAAACACTGGCGATTAGCAGCGTGCGAATGTTCCGTTATGCGTTTGGCTCGCTGTTGCTGCTGGCAGGAACTGCATTGCTGGTGGCTCAAGGGCTGGCCTGGCTGGATCTGGAACCGCGTATTTTGCGGGCCCTGCAAGGTGGGGCCATCTGTGCCCTGGGAACGGCTTTGGGGGCGGTGCCAGTGTTGGTGATTCGCCGGATGCCACTGGCGGTGAGTGATACGTTGCTCGGTTTTGGTGCCGGGGTGATGTTGGCGGCGACGGCGTTTTCGCTGATTGTGCCCGGTATTGCCGCAGCCGAAAGTCTTGGTTTATCGTCTTGGTCGGCCAGCGGGCTGATCAGTTTCGGCATCATGCTGGGGGCGTTCGGGCTGTTTCTGGTGGATCGCAAAGTCTCCGGTGCCAGTCCGGAAATGCTGGTGGGCACGCCGGAGCACTCGGTTATCCCGCCGCGTATCTGGTTGTTTGTGTTTGCCATCATTGCCCATAACATTCCCGAAGGAATGGCGGTCGGAGTGTCGGCGGGTGGCGGCATGCCTGACGCAGATAGTCTGGCCATGGGCATCGCGCTGCAGGATGTGCCGGAAGGGCTGGTGATTGCGTTGGTGCTGGCGGGTGCGGGGATGTCGCGGATCAAGGCGTTCCTGATCGGTGCTGCGTCCGGATTGGTCGAGCCGGTGTTTGCCGTGTTGTGTGCCTGGCTGGTGAGCCTGGCGCAAGTGCTGCTGCCCTTGGGGTTGGCGTTGGCAGCAGGCGCGATGTTGCTGGTAGTGACGCACGAAGTGATACCCGAGTCGCGGCGTAATGGCCACGACAAGCTGGCTAGCTTGGGATTGTGTGTCGGGTTTTGTTTGATGATGGTGATGGATACGGCGCTGGGGTAGGGCGCTTCCATTGATCGTTCCCGTCGGCGGGAACGATCACAGGTCAAGAGAGGGCTTACTCACCCTCGTCAAAGTAGTCATTGATCAGCTTTACCAGAGCCGCCATCGCTTCATTCTCTTGCTCGCCTTCCGTTTTCAAGTGGATCTTGGTGCCCTTGCCGGCAGCCAGCATCATCATGGCCATGATGCTTTTGCCATCAACCATGGATTCCGGAGTGCGCCCGGCCCTGATCTGGCAAGGAAACTGCCCTGCAACGCCGACAAACTTGGCTGAGGCCCGGGCATGCAAGCCCAACTTGTTGATGATTTCAATTTCCAGAGCGGGCATCGCGGGGGTGTTCCTTTCAGCTAAGGTCGCGGTGGCGAACCTGGACGTTCTTGAGGGTTTGCTGCAACACCTGGCCCAGGCGCTCCGTCAGATAGACAGAACGATGGTGCCCACCGGTGCAGCCAATGGCGATGGTGACATAGGCTCGATTGCTGGCAGCAAAACGTGGCAGCCATTTGAGCAGGTAGCTGGATATGTCCTGGAACATTTCCTCGACATCCGGTTGTGCCGCCAGATACTCGGCCACCGGTAGATCCAGGCCGGATTGGTCGCGCAGTTCCGGCTTCCAGTACGGGTTGGGCAGGCAACGCACGTCAAACACCAGGTCGGCGTCCACCGGCATGCCCCGCTTGAAGCCGAACGACTCGACCAGGAACGCTGTACCGGGCTCCGGCTGGTTCAACAGGCGCAGCTTGATGGCATCGCGCAGTTGATACAGGTTCAGGTTCGTGGTGTTGATCTTCAGGTCGGCCAAATCAATGATCGGGCCCAGCAGCTTGGTCTCGTCCTCGATGGCTTCGGCCAGCGAGCGGTGTGGGCTGCTGAGGGGATGGCGTCGACGGGTTTCGGAGAAACGCTTTAACAAGGTTTCTTCGTCAGCATCCAGGTACAGCACATCGCAGTGGATATGTTTGCTGCGCACTTCTTCAAGCAGTTCCGGGAAGCGCGTGAGGTGGCTGGGCAGGTTGCGGGCGTCGATGGACACGGCCACCAGCGGTTGCGCCAGCTCTGTATGGATCAAGGCGCGCTCCGCCAGCTCGGGCAGCAAACCGGCGGGCAAGTTATCGATGCAATAGAAGCCGTTGTCCTCAAGAACATTGAGGGCAGTACTTTTACCCGAGCCGGAGCGGCCGCTGACGATGATCAAACGCATGATTACTGCCCGTTCTGTTCATCCAGGACGACCTGATACAACGCCTCATTGCTGTTGGCGCTGCGCAGTTTGTCGCGTACTTCTTTGCGGTCGAGCATGCTGGCGATCTGCCGGAGCAGTTCCAGGTGTGCATCGGTGGCAGCTTGCGGGACCAGCAGGACGAAGAGCAGGTCCACGGGGGCGCCGTCGATGGCGTCGAAATCGATAGGGGCGTCCAGGTGCAGCAGGGCACTGACTGGCGACTCACAGCCTTGCAGGCGGCAATGAGGAATGGCGATGCCGTTGCCAAAGCCGGTCGAACCGAGCTTTTCACGGGCAATCAGGGCCTCGTACACAGCTTGCGTATCCAGCTCGGGCACTTCGCGGCCGATCAGGTTGGCAATTTGTTCGAGGGCGCGCTTTTTACTGCCGCCCGGCACGTTCACGAGGGAACGGCCGGGGGTCAGGATGGTTTCAAGTCGGATCATGGGGGGAGAGTTAGCGACCTGTACCTTGCATCAGGTGCAGGTTCTTTTCCTTATGCTTTTTAAGTTGGCGGTCAAGCTTGTCAGTCAAGGCATCGATTGATGCATACATGTCTTCATGCTCGGCATTGGCGACCACTTCGCCACCGGGTATCTGAAGGGTTGCTTCGATTTTCTGCTGAAGCTTATCGACCTTCATGATGACCTGCACATTGGTGATCTTGTCGAAATGACCCTCAAGTCGCTTCAGCTTCTGCTCGACGTATTCGCGCAATGGAGGGGTGACTTCTACATGGTGTCCACTGATGTTGACTTGCATACAGCTTCTCCTTCGTTGCCAGTGCATAAAGCGGCAGGCAAATGCCTGCCACTGGAACGCTATGGCCCGCCCGTCACATCAAACGCTTGCGCTCGCTGGAAGGCGCGATCCCCAGGGACTCGCGGTACTTGGCGACGGTTCGACGGGCGACCTGAATGCCTTGTGCCTCCAGTAAACCAGCGATCTTGCTGTCACTCAACGGCTTTTTCTGATTTTCCGCGGCAACCAGTTTTTTGATGATCGCGCGGATTGCCGTGGACGAGCATTCGCCGCCTTCGGAGGTGCTGACATGGCTGGAGAAAAAGTATTTCAGCTCATAAATACCCCGTGGGGTATGCATGAATTTTTGCGTGGTGACCCGGGAAATCGTCGACTCGTGCATGCCGACCGCTTCGGCAATGTCGTGCAGCACCAGCGGTTTCATCGCTTCGTCGCCATACTCCAGAAAGCCGCGCTGATGCTCGACAATCTGAGTGGCCACTTTCATCAGGGTTTCGTTACGGCTCTGCAGGCTCTTGATGAACCAGCGTGCTTCCTGCAGTTGGTTGCGCATGAAGGTGTTGTCGGCGCTGGTGTCGGCGCGACGGACGAAACCGGCATATTGCGGGTTGACCCGCAGGCGAGGCACTGATTCCTGGTTCAGCTCCACCAGCCAGCGTTCGTTGTCCTTGCGCACGATCACATCGGGAACGACATATTCGGCTTCACTGGATTCGATTTGCGAACCGGGGCGTGGGTTGAGGCTTTGCACCAGTTCGATGATCTGGCGCAGGTCGTCTTCCTTGAGCTTCATCCGGCGCATCAGTTGGCTGTAGTCACGGCTGCCCAGCAGGTCGATGAAGTCGGTGACCAAGCGTTGGGCCTCGGCCAGCCACGGCGTCTTGGCTGGCAGTTGACGCAGTTGTAGCTGCAGGCACTCACTGAGGCTGCGGGCGCCGATGCCGGCAGGTTCAAACTGCTGGATGCGGTGCAGGACGGCTTCGATTTCGTCCAGCTCGATGTCCAGTTCCGGGTCGAAGGCTTCGAGGATCTCCTCCAGCGTCTCGTCCAGGTATCCCTGGTTATTGATGCAGTCGATCAGGGTAACGGCGATCAGGCGATCGGTGTCGGACATCGGCGCGAGGTTCAGTTGCCACAGCAGATGACTTTGCAGGCTTTCGCCGGCGGACGTGCGGGTGGTGAAGTCCCACTCGTCATCGTCGTTGCTGGGCAGGCTGCTGGCGCTGGTCTGGTACACGTCTTCCCAAGCGGTGTCGACCGGCAACTCATTGGGAATGCGTTCGTTCCATTCGCCTTCCTCGAGGTTGTCTACTGTCGGGGCGGTTTCCTGGTAGGAGGGTTCCTGGGTATCGGTATTGGGTTTTTGCTCGACGTTATCGGCCAGCGGGTCGGCGTTATCGAAGTCTTCGCCTTCTTCCTGGCGTTCGAGCATCGGATTGGACTCCAGGGCCTCCTGGATTTCCTGTTGCAGGTCCAGGGTCGACAATTGGAGCAGGCGGATGGCCTGTTGCAGCTGCGGTGTCATCGTCAGCTGCTGGCCCATTCTCAGGACTAGCGATGGTTTCATGGCAGGGGCTTAACACCTTATTCGCCGGCGCAGTGCGCCATCCACGACAGGGCGCGTGAGCGCCAAACATAAGCAAATTATATGCCTGATATCGGGGGCTTTGCCTAGAGCGCAGTAACAATAAAAATCTTGAGGTTTTTATTGCTGCTTGCGCTCCTTGGCGAAGGGCCAGACACCATGCTGCTTGCAGGATGATGCTTACAGACGGAACTCGTGGCCCAGGTACACTTCCTTGACCAGTTCGTTGGCCAGGATGGTGGCGGAATCGCCTTCGGCAATCAGTTGCCCATCGTTGACGATATAGGCTGTTTCGCAGATATCGAGGGTCTCGCGGACGTTGTGGTCGGTGATCAATACACCGATACCCTTGGCCTTGAGGTGATGGATGATCTGTTTGATATCGCCGACCGAGATTGGGTCAACACCGGCGAAGGGTTCGTCCAGCAGGATGAACTTCGGTGCAGTGGCCAGGGCGCGGGCGATTTCCACGCGACGACGCTCGCCGCCGGAGAGGCTCATGCCGAGGTTGTCGCGAATGTGGTTGATATGGAACTCCTGCAGCAGGCTTTCCAGCTCTTTCTTGCGTCCGGCGCGGTCGAGTTCCTTGCGGGTCTCGAGGATCGCCATGATGTTGTCGGATACCGACAGTTTGCGGAAGATCGATGCTTCTTGTGGAAGATAGCCGATACCCGCCCGTGCACGACCGTGCATGGGCTGATGGCTGACGTCCAAGTCGTCGATCAGTACGCGACCCTGATCGGCCTGTACCAGGCCAACGATCATGTAGAAGCAGGTAGTCTTGCCGGCACCGTTGGGGCCGAGCAAGCCGACTATCTGGCCACTGTCGATCGACAGGCTGACGTCGCGCACGACCTGACGGCTTTTATAGGCCTTGGCCAGATGCTGGGCTTTCAGGGTTGCCATTACGGAGTCTTCTTCTCTTTCGGCTGGATGACCATGTCGATACGCGGACGTTTCTCGGTGACCGTGGCGCCATTGGCACGACCAGCCTGGGCAATTTGCTTTACGGTGTCGTAGACGATTTTTTCGCCTTCGGTGGTGTTGCCGTCATTGATGACCTTGGCCTTGTCGATCAGCACGATGCGGTTTTGCTGGGCATGGTACTGAATCGTCACGCCGTAGCCCTGGACCGGTTTCGGGTCGCCAACCTTTTGCAGCTGTTCGAAATACGCCAGGTTGCCCACGGAAGTGACCACATCAATCGCGCCGTCTTTGGTACGAGTAAGTGTCACGGTGTTGCCCTTAACGATCATCGAGCCTTGGGTGATGATTACGTCACCTTTGTAGGTCGCGACACCTTGCTTGTCATCCAGCTGCGCATCGTCAGCCTGAATGTGGATCGGTTGCTGGCTATCGTTCGGCAGAGCCCAGGCGCTCACGCTTCCCAGTGCTGCGCCCAGACCGAGCAAAATAGGGAGGGTTTTAACGAGCCTCATACTGTCCTCTTACGTTCGATAGCAGGTGTATCCTGCTTTCTTTCAAATACGCTTTCATTCCCTTGCCAGTCGATACACCGCCAGCGCCGTCGATTCTAACGTCTTGCTCGGTCTGCGCATATTGCTTCTGTGGGAATACGGTCATGCGACTGCTGGTAATGATGGTGTCGCGGTTCTGTGCGTCGGTACGAGCGACGCGAACCGAGTCGATCAGCTCGACCTCAGTACCGTCGGGATTGACCTCGCCACGTTCGCTGGTGACATGCCAGGGGAACTCTGCGCCGCGATACAGTTGCATGTCCGGTTTGGTCAGCATCGTGATCTGCGAAGCCTTCATGTGATCGACCTTTTCCGAGGTCATCTCATACTGAACCTTGCCGTCGGGCAGGAACTGGATGCTGTAGGCATTGGTGGCGTAATAGTCGATAGCGCTCTGGTCGACCTGCACAACAGGCTGGTCGAGGAAGCGTTCCGGGCTGATATTCCAGTAGCCAACCGCCGCGAACAGCGCGGCGATGACGGCGAATAACAGGAAATTGCGAATCTTTTTACTCAGCATACAAAGCTCTATAAGTAGGCGGCGTGAGCCGCTTCAAGGCTGCCCTGGGCGCGCAGGATCAATTCGCAGAACTCACGGGCGGCGCCTTCGCCGCCACGGGCTGTGGTAACACCATGGGCGTGCTCGCGAACAAAGGCTGCAGCATTGGCCACCGCCATGCCTAGGCCGACCCGGCGAATTACCGGCAAGTCAGGCAAGTCATCACCCAGGTAGGCAACCTGCTCATAGCTTAGGTTGAGTTGGCCAAGAAGCTCGTCCAGAACCACCAGTTTATCCTCGCGGCCCTGATAGAGGTGAGGAATCCCCAGGTTTTGTGCGCGACGTTCCACAACGGGGGTCTTGCGACCGCTGATAATGGCTGTTTGCACGCCTGAAGCCATGAGCATCTTGATGCCCTGGCCGTCGAGGGTGTTGAACGTCTTGAATTCGCTGCCATCTTCGAGGAAGTACAGGCGGCCATCGGTCAGCACGCCGTCAACGTCGAAAATCGCCAATTTGATGTGTTTGCCACGTTGCAGCAGGTCGGTGGTCATTTACATCACTCCCGCACGCAGCAAGTCGTGCATGTTCAGGGCGCCAATCGGGTGATCATTGCTATCGACCACCACCAGGGCGCCGATCTTGTGGTCCTCCATGATCTTCAGCGCTTCGGCTGCGAGCATCTCGGCGCGGGCGGTCTTGCCATGAGGAGTCATTACATCGTCGATGGTGGCGGTGTGGATATCAATGGTGCGGTCCAGGGTGCGGCGCAGGTCTCCGTCGGTGAAAACCCCGGCCAGGCGGCCATCGGCCTCCAGGATGACCGTCATGCCCAGGCCCTTGCGAGTCATCTCCATCAGCGCGTCCTTGAGCAGCGTACCGCGCTGGACCTGTGGTAGTTCGTCGCCGGTGTGCATGACGTTTTCCACTTTCAACAGCAACCGACGGCCCAGTGCACCGCCCGGATGGGAAAACGCGAAATCTTCGGCGGTAAAGCCGCGGGCTTCCAGCAGGGCTACCGCCAGCGCATCGCCCATCACCAGGGCGGCGGTGGTAGAGGAGGTCGGGGCCAGGTTCAGCGGGCAGGCTTCATGGGCTACATGCACATTCAAATTCACTTCGGCGGCCTTGGCCAACGTCGAATCCGGGTTGCCGGTGAGGCTGATCAGCTTGATGCCCAGGCGCTTGATCAGCGGCAGCAGGGTGACGATTTCGTTGGTGGTGCCGGAGTTGGACAGGGCCAGGATGATGTCATCCCGGGTGATCATGCCCATATCGCCGTGGCTGGCCTCGGCCGGATGCACGAAAAACGCGGTGGTCCCCGTGCTCGCCAAGGTGGCGGCAATCTTGTTGCCAACGTGGCCGGATTTGCCCATGCCAACCACGACAACGCGGCCTTTGCTGGCCAGAATCATCTCGCATGCGCGTACGAAATCTGCGTCGATATGGGCCAGTAAGCCTTCTACGGCTTCAAGCTCGAGGCGGATGGTGCGTTGTGCGGATTGAATAAGGTCGCTGGATTGGCTCATGTCTGAAATCGTATAGCCTGACGAAAAGTCGGCGATTATAGCGGTAATGATCAATTCCCTCACGCAAGTTCGTCAGCCTTTAGTTCAGGCAGCGTTGCGGGAACCCTCTTAATTACAATTTTTTACCTGTCCTGATTCTGAACAAGCTCTGTTCCGGCCTTGGGCGCGCTGTATCGACAGTGATATAGTTCGCCGCCAGTTCGGTCCGCACGGTCTTTGTTTTTATTTGCCTTAAGCATTTATCGAAAACAAGGTGTCTGAGCGAGAGGCTGCATCCCAAGGAGTTTAGATGAGTGCCGATAACGCCTACGCGGTCGAGCTGAAGGGCCTTTCCTTCAAGCGCGGTACGCGCAGCATCTTCAATAATGTGGATATTCGCATTCCCCGTGGCAAGGTCACGGGCATCATGGGGCCTTCCGGTTGCGGCAAGACCACATTGCTGCGCCTGATGGGCATGCAATTGCGTCCAAGTGCCGGCGAAGTCTGGGTCAATGGCCAGAACCTGCCGACGCTGTCGCGCAGCGATCTGTTCGATGCCCGCAAGCACATGGGCGTGTTGTTCCAGAGTGGCGCGCTGTTCACTGATCTGGATGTGTTCGAGAACGTGGCGTTTCCGCTGCGGGTGCACACTCAACTGTCCGACGAAATGATTCGTGACATTGTGTTGCTGAAACTGCAGGCCGTAGGGCTGCGCGGTGCCATCGACCTGATGCCTGACGAATTGTCCGGCGGCATGAAGCGCCGAGTGGCCCTGGCTCGTGCCATCGCTCTGGACCCGCAGATTCTCATGTACGACGAACCTTTCGTCGGCCAGGACCCGATTGCCATGGGGGTGCTGGTGCGCTTGATCCGCCTGCTCAACGACGCCCTGGGCATCACCAGTATTGTGGTCTCTCACGATTTGGCCGAAACCGCGAGCATTGCCGACTACCTCTATGTGGTGGGTGATGGTCAGGTGTTGGGGCAGGGCACGCCTGAAGAGCTGATGAACGCTGATAACCCGCGGATTCGCCAATTCATGACAGGCGATCCCGATGGCCCGGTGCCTTTTCATTTTCCGGCAGCGGACTACCGCTCAGATCTTCTGGGGAAGCGCTGATGCGCAAGACATCTTTAATCGAGAAGGTTCGCCTTTTCGGCCGTTCGGGCATCGACATTGTCGAAGTGCTCGGCCGTTCGACGATTTTCCTGTTTCATGCCTTGCTCGGCCGCGGCGGAATCGGTGGCGGTTTTGGCCTGCTGCTCAAGCAATTGCATTCGGTGGGCGTGATGTCCCTGGTGATCATCGTGGTCTCCGGGATGTTCATCGGCATGGTGCTTGCGTTGCAGGGTTTCAATATCCTCTCCAGCTACGGTTCCGAGCAGGCGGTAGGGCAGATGGTCGCCCTGACGTTGTTACGTGAACTGGGGCCGGTGGTCACCGCGTTGCTGTTTGCCGGGCGTGCCGGTTCGGCGCTGACGGCGGAAATCGGCAACATGAAGTCCACCGAACAGCTGTCCAGCCTGGAAATGATAGGCGTGGACCCGCTCAAATACATTGTTGCCCCGCGCCTGTGGGCCGGTTTCATCTCTCTGCCATTGCTGGCGATGATTTTCAGCGTGGTCGGGATTTGGGGTGGTTCGTGGGTGGCGGTGGACTGGTTGGGGGTCTACGACGGCTCCTACTGGGCCAACATGCAAAACAGTGTGACCTTCACCGGTGACGTGCTCAACGGCATCATCAAGAGCATTGTCTTTGCCTTTGTAGTGACCTGGATCGCCGTATTCCAAGGCTATGACTGTGAGCCCACGTCTGAAGGGATCAGTCGCGCCACCACCAAGACCGTTGTGTACGCCTCGTTGGCAGTACTGGGCCTTGACTTCATTTTGACCGCCTTGATGTTTGGAGATTTCTGATGCAAAACCGCACTGTGGAAATCGGTGTCGGCCTTTTCTTGCTGGCTGGCATCCTGGCTTTACTGTTGCTCGCCCTGCGAGTCAGCGGCCTCTCGGCCAGCCCTACGGCTGACACGTATAAACTTTACGCCTACTTCGACAATATCGCCGGTTTGACTGTCAGAGCTAAAGTGACCATGGCGGGTGTAACCATCGGCAAAGTCACGGCTATCGATCTGGATCGCGACAGCTTCACAGGCCGGGTGACCATGCAAGTGGACAAGAAGGTGGATAATCTGCCGACCGACTCCACGGCGTCTATTCTCACGGCGGGTTTGCTGGGCGAGAAGTACATTGGTATCAGTGTGGGCGGGGAAACAGCCCTGCTCAAGGATGGTTCGACCATCCATGACACTCAGTCGTCGCTGGTGCTGGAGGACCTGATCGGAAAATTCCTGCTCAATACCGTTAATAAAGACGCCAAATGAGGAATGTGTTCATGATCTCTACCTTGCGACGTGGCCTGCTGGTACTGCTTGCAGCGCTGCCGTTGATGGCAAATGCGGTTGCTGCAGGTTCTGCGCATGATCTGGTGCAGGACACGACCAACAAGATGTTGGCCGATTTGAAGGCCAACAAGGAAAAGTACAAACAGGACCCGAGCGACTTTTATGAAGCGCTGAACACTATCGTCGGTCCGGTGGTGGATGCCGAAGGCATCTCCAAAAGCATCATGACCGTCAAGTACTCGCGCAAGGCGACGCCTGAGCAAATGACCCGCTTTCAGGAGAACTTCAAGCGCGGCCTGTTTCAGTTCTATGGCAATGCACTGCTTGAGTACAACAACCAGGGCATTACCGTTGATGCACCAAAGGATGAGTCGGGTGACCGTACCAGTGTCGGCATGACCGTCAAGGGCAGCAGCGGCGCGGTGTATCCCGTGACCTACACCCTGGAAAAGATTAACGGCGAGTGGAAACTGCGCAACGTGATCATCAACGGCATCAATATCGGCAAGCTGTTCCGTGATCAGTTTGCGGACGCGATGCAGCGCAATGGCAATGACCTGGACAAAACCATCAATGGTTGGGCCGGTGAAGTCGCCAAGGCCAAGGCACAGTCCGAAGACGCTGCACAGAAGCCTGCCCAATGAGTGAGTCGGCTATCCATCTCGGCCAGGCCGGCGAATTACTGCTCAGCGGTGTACTGGACTACAGTACCGGGCCGGCCCTGCGCAAACAGGGCCAGGCGCTGATTAACGCCAGTACTGCCCCCGCGCTGGTGCTGGATTGTTCGGCAGTGGAAAAGTCCAGCAGCGTCGGTTTGTCATTGCTGCTGTGTTTTATGCGCGATGCCGAGGCAGTCAAAAAGCCGGTCAGCGTCCGGGCTTTGCCCGAAGACATGCGTGAAATCGCTCAGGTTTCCGGTCTTACTGAGCTGTTTGCGCATCCGTAATACACATTATTAAAGAAGCCCCCCGTCAGAGTCCTGCTATGCGGGGTTCGCAGGCGCGGGGCTTTTTTGTATGATGTGCGACCCGCGCGCACTGGGCGCCGATAGAGGTTGAGCATGCAGGCCCTAGAAGTGAAGAGCTTCCTTGAAGGAAAGCTGCCAGATACGAAGGTCGAAGTTGAAGGCGAAGGCTGCAACTTCCAGCTGAACGTGATTAGCGATGAACTGGCGGCATTGAGCCCGGTCAAGCGTCAGCAGCAGATCTATGCCCATTTGAACCCATGGATCACCGATGGCAGCATCCATGCGGTCACTATGAAATTTTTCAGCCGCGCGGCCTGGGCCGAGCGCACCTGAGCCCCCAAGGCGTCGAGATTCTTATGGATAAATTGATTATTACTGGCGGTGCTCGTCTTGATGGCGAGATCCGCATTTCCGGGGCGAAGAACTCCGCCCTGCCGATCCTGGCAGCTACCCTGCTGTGCGATGGCCCGGTGACTGTGGCCAACCTGCCGCACCTGCACGACATCACCACCATGATCGAACTGTTCGGTCGCATGGGTATTGAGCCGGTGATCGACGAGAAACTCAGCGTCGAAATCGACCCACGCACCATCAAGACCCTGATCGCCCCGTACGAACTGGTGAAAACCATGCGTGCCTCGATCCTGGTGCTGGGCCCGATGGTTGCCCGTTTCGGCGAAGCCGAAGTTGCATTGCCTGGCGGTTGCGCCATCGGTTCGCGTCCGGTGGACCTGCATATCCGTGGCCTCGAAGCCATGGGCGCAACCATCGACGTCGAAGGTGGCTACATCAAGGCCAAGGCACCGGAAGGCGGCCTGCGTGGTGCCAACTTCTTCTTTGATACCGTCAGCGTGACCGGTACCGAGAACATCATGATGGCGGCTGCACTGGCCAACGGCCGTAGCGTCCTGCAAAACGCCGCGCGTGAGCCGGAAGTCGTCGACCTGGCGAACTTCCTGATCGCCATGGGTGCCAACATCACCGGCGCCGGTACCGACACCATCACCATCGAAGGTGTGAAGCGTCTGCACTCGGCCACCTACAAAGTGATGCCGGACCGTATCGAGACCGGTACCTACCTGGTCGCCGCTGCCGTGACCGGCGGTCGTGTCAAGGTCAAGGACACTGATCCGACCATCCTTGAAGCTGTCCTGGAAAAACTCAAGGAAGCCGGTGCTGAAATCACTACCGGTGAGGACTGGATCGAGCTGAACATGCATGGCAAGCGGCCAAAAGCCGTGAATGTGCGTACCGCTCCGTACCCGGCGTTCCCGACCGACATGCAAGCGCAGTTCATTTCCTTGAACGCAATTGCTGAAGGCACCGGTGCCGTGATCGAGACCATCTTCGAAAACCGCTTCATGCACGTGTATGAACTGCACCGCATGGGCGCCAAGATCCAGGTCGAAGGCAACACCGCCATCGTCACCGGTATCGACAAGCTCAAGGGCGCGCCAGTGATGGCCACCGACCTGCGCGCTTCCGCCAGCCTGGTGATCTCGGCACTGTGCGCTGACGGCGACACCCTGATCGACCGCATCTACCACATCGACCGTGGCTACGAGTGCATCGAAGAGAAACTGCAGATGCTCGGCGCGAAAATTCGCCGCGTACCGGGCTAGTTCCAGGGACTGCACATTCGGTCATTGTGGCGAGCGGGCTTGCCCGCGTTGGGGCGCGAAGCGGCCCTGCTCTTTGTTTAAAAAGACTGGGACTGCTACGCAGTCCAACGCGGACAAGCCCGCTCGCCACATGAAAGTGTTTGCTGTTAACTGAGCGGTATTGGATTTGTTTCAAATCGAGGCTGTAATGGCCTTGATCTGTGTCCGGCGCCGATTGCGACCGGGCAGCAATAGCCTGATGAAGGACTGACGTTTCCCATGTTGACCATCGCACTGTCCAAGGGCCGCATCCTTGATGACACCTTGCCGCTTCTGGCTGAAGCGGGCATCGTGCCGACCGAGAATCCGGACAAAAGCCGCAAGCTGATCATCCCCACGACCCAGGACGACGTTCGCCTGTTGATCGTGCGTGCCACTGACGTGCCGACCTATGTTGAGCATGGCGCGGCAGACCTCGGCGTTGCCGGTAAAGATGTGCTGATGGAATACGGTGGCCAGGGCCTGTACGAGCCTCTGGATCTGCGCATTGCCCTGTGCAAGCTGATGACCGCCGGCCGTGTCGGTGATGTCGAGCCCAAGGGTCGCCTGCGAGTGGCGACCAAGTTCGTCAACGTTGCCAAGCGCTACTACGCCGAGCAGGGCCGCCAGGTCGACATCATCAAGCTCTACGGCTCGATGGAACTGGCACCGCTGATCGGCCTGGCCGACAAGATCATCGACGTGGTCGACACCGGCAACACCCTGCGCGCCAATGGCCTGGAACCCCAGGACTTCATTGCCGACATCAGCTCCCGGCTGATCGTCAACAAGGCTTCGATGAAAATGCAGCACGCCCGTATCCAGGCGTTGATCGACACCCTGCGCAAGGCAGTGGAGTCTCGACACCGCGGCTGACTCACCCGCGCGGCCTTAGGTCGCGCCCGTCTATCCGCCTCATAGCCAGAATTCTCAGGTGCCCAAGCGGAAACGACTGCTAGTTTAGGGCGCCTGAGTTTTTGCCAATTCTATTGAGGCCCTCGCTATGACCACGTCCACTGCAATTGCCCGACTCAACGCTGCCGACCCGGATTTCGCCCATCATCTGGATCATCTGCTGAGCTGGGAAAGTGTGTCCGACGACTCGGTCAACCAGCGGGTGCTCGACATCATCAAGGGCGTGCGCGAGCGCGGTGACGCGGCGCTGGTGGACTTCACCCGGCAGTTCGATGGCCTGGACGTTGCCTCCATGGCTGACCTGATCCTGCCCCGCGAACGCCTGGAACTGGCGCTGACCCGCATCACCGCTCCCCAGCGCGAAGCGTTGGAAGTTGCGGCGGCACGAGTGCGCAGCTACCACGAAAAGCAAAAACAGGACTCCTGGAGCTACACCGAAGCCGACGGCACGGTGCTGGGCCAGAAGGTTACGCCGCTGGATCGCGCCGGCCTGTACGTGCCCGGCGGTAAAGCGTCCTACCCGTCCTCGGTGCTGATGAACGCGATTCCGGCCAAAGTAGCTGGTGTGACCGAAGTGGTCATGGTGGTACCCACCCCGCGCGGTGAAATCAACGAGCTGGTACTGGCTGCAGCCTGCATCGCCGGTGTGGACCGGGTGTTCACCATCGGTGGCGCCCAGGCCGTAGCGGCACTGGCCTACGGCACCGAAAGCGTGCCGAAGGTCGACAAAGTAGTTGGCCCCGGTAACATCTACGTTGCCACTGCCAAACGCCATGTATTTGGCCAGGTCGGCATCGACATGATCGCCGGCCCTTCGGAGATCCTCGTGGTATGCGATGGCCAGACCGATCCGGACTGGATCGCCATGGACCTGTTTTCCCAGGCTGAACACGATGAAGACGCCCAGGCAATTCTGGTCAGTCCCGACGCTGAATTCCTCGACAAGGTCGCCTCCAGCATCGCCAAGTTGATGCCGACCATGGAGCGCGCCGAGATCATTGAGAAATCGATCAATGGCCGTGGTGCGCTGATTCAGGTCCGTGACATGGAGCAGGCCATCGAAGTGGCCAACCGCATCGCGCCGGAGCACCTGGAGCTGTCCGTGGCCGACCCACAAACCTGGCTGCCGCTGATTCGTCACGCCGGTGCAATCTTCATGGGACGCCACACCAGCGAAGCCTTGGGCGACTACTGCGCCGGTCCCAATCACGTGCTGCCGACCTCCGGTACCGCGCGATTCTCGTCGCCGCTGGGGGTTTATGACTTCCAGAAGCGTTCGTCGATCATCTTCTGCTCGCCTCAGGGCGCGTCGGAGCTGGGCAAAACTGCGTCAGTGCTGGCGCGCGGCGAATCGCTGACTGCCCACGCCCGCAGCGCGGAATACCGCATTCTTGACGACAAGCAGGGGAACTGAGACATGAGCAAATTCTGGAGCCCGTTCGTCAAGAACCTGGTGCCTTACGTGCCAGGCGAACAACCGAAGCTGGCCAAGCTGGTCAAGCTCAACACCAACGAAAATCCTTATGGCCCGTCGCCCAAGGCGCTGGCAGCCATGCAAGCCGAATTGAACGACAACCTGCGTTTGTACCCGGATCCCAATGGTGATCTGCTCAAACAGGCTGTGGCGCAGTATTACGGTGTGCAATCGGCGCAGGTGTTCCTCGGTAATGGGTCTGACGAAGTACTGGCCCATATCTTCCACGGGTTGTTCCAGCACGATCAACCGCTGCTGTTCCCGGATATCAGCTACAGCTTTTACCCGGTGTACTGCGGCCTCTACGGCATCGCCTTCGACGCGGTACCGCTGGATGAGCATTTTCAGATTCGCGCGTCGGACTACGCCAAGCCCAACGGCGGGATTATCTTCCCCAACCCGAATGCACCGACCGGTTGTGTGATGGCGCTGGACGCGGTGGAGCAGATCCTCAAAGCGAGCCCAGACTCAGTGGTGGTGGTCGATGAAGCCTATATCGACTTCGGCGGCGAAACCGCCATCAGCCTGGTGGACCGTTACCCGAACCTGTTGGTGACTCAGACCCTCTCCAAGTCGCGCTCCCTTGCGGGGCTGCGGGTGGGCCTGGCGGTGGGTCATCCAGACCTGATCGAAGCGCTGGAGCGCATCAAGAACAGCTTTAACTCCTATCCACTGGATCGCTTGGCGATTGTTGGTGCGGCGGCGGCGTTCGAGGATCGTGAGCACTTCGAGAAGACCTGCCAGTGGGTGATCGACAGTCGTGAAAAGGTTGTCGGGCAGTTGCAGGCAAAAGGTTTTGAGGTGCTGCCGTCGGCGGCGAACTTCATCTTTGCCCGTCACCCACAGCATGATGCGGCGGCGCTGGCAGCGAAGGTGCGGGAGCAAGGGGTGATCGTGCGGCATTTCAAGCAGGAGCGGATTGCCCAGTTCCTGCGGATCAGCATTGGTACGCCTGAACAGAATCAGGCGTTGATCGACGCGTTGGGCGATCTTTAGCCCTTTATTGACTGAACGGGCCTCATCGCGGGCAAGCCCGGCTCCCACACCCCTGTGGGAGCCGGGCTTGCCCGCGATGAGGTCATCAGCAACACAAAGCTGTTGGCCTAGAGCAACGGCTCATCCGGCTTCTTGTTCTTCCAGCCATCATTGCCCGGCAGCAGCAGATTCAAGGCAATCGCTACCACCGCACACAGGGCGATGCCCTTCAGGCCGAAGTCGTCCGGACCCGTGCCGGTGCCGACCAGCACACCACCAATCCCGAACACCAGGGTCACCGACACAATCACCAGATTGCGTGCTTCCCCCAAGTCGATCTTGTGACGGATCAGCGTGTTCATCCCCACCGCGGCAATCGAGCCGAACAGCAGGCACAGAATCCCGCCCATTACCGGCACCGGAATGCTTTGCAGCAACGCGCCGAACTTGCCGATAAACGCCAGGGTGATGGCAAACACTGCCGCCCAGGTCATGATCTTCGGGTTGTAGTTCTTGGTCAGCATCACGGCGCCCGTTACTTCGGCGTAGGTGGTGTTGGGTGGGCCGCCGAGCATGCCAGCAGCGGTAGTGGCGATACCGTCACCCAGCAACGTGCGATGCAGGCCGGGTTTTTTCAGGTAGTCGCGACCGGTCACACTGCCGACGGCGATCACGCCACCGATGTGTTCGATGGCTGGCGCCAAGGCCACCGGGACGATAAACAGAATCGCCTGCCAGTTGAACTCCGGTGCGGTGAAGTGGGGCAGGGCGAACCAGGGTGCCGCCGCAATCTTTGCCGTGTCGACCACGCCAAAGTAGAACGACATGGCAAAACCCACCAGCACGCCGGAGATGATTGGCACCAGGCGGAAAATACCTTTGCCGAACACCGCCACGATCAATGTGGTCAGCAGCGCCGGCATCGAGATCAGCATTGCCGTCTGGTAGTGAATCAGCTCGGAGCCGTCACCGGCTTTACCCATGGCCATGTTGGCGGCAATCGGCGCCATGGCCAGGCCGATGGAGATAATGACCGGCCCGATGACCACCGGCGGCAGCAGCCGGTCGATGAAACCGGTGCCCTTGACCTTAACCGCAAGGCCCAGGAAGGTATAAACGAAACCGGCCGCCATCACGCCGCCCATGGTCGCCGCGAGGCCGAATTGGCCCTTGGCGAGAATGATCGGGGTGATAAAGGCAAAGCTCGAGGCCAGGAACACCGGCACCTGACGCCCGGTGACTATCTGGAACAACAGCGTGCCCAGGCCTGCGGTAAACAGTGCGACGTTCGGATCCAGACCTGTGATCAGCGGCATCAACACCAACGCGCCAAATGCCACGAAGAGCATCTGTGCGCCAGACAGGATCTGGCGCCAAAGCGGGTCGTTGAATTCATCCTGCATGGTCACGCGTCCTTCTGCTTGGTGCCGAAGATCTTGTCACCGGCATCGCCCAGGCCTGGGATGATGTAGCCGTGTTCGTTCAGGCGCTCATCGATGGAGGCGGTGTAGATCACCACGTCCGGGTGAGCTTTCTCGACGGCGGCGATGCCTTCGGGTGCGGCTACCAGCACCATTGCGCGGATGTCCTTGCAACCGGCTTTCTTCAGCAGGTCGATGGTGGCGACCATGGAGCTGCCGGTAGCGAGCATCGGGTCGATGATCATGGCCAGGCGTTCGTCGATTTCCGGAACCAGTTTTTCCAGGTAAGTGTGAGCCTGCAGGGTTTCTTCATTGCGGGCCACGCCCACGGCGCTGACCTTGGCGCCCGGGATCAGGCTCAGCACACCTTCGAGCATGCCGATGCCGGCGCGCAGGATCGGCACCACGGTAATTTTCTTACCGGCGATTTTCTCGACCTGGACGGGACCACACCAACCGTCGATCTCGTAGTTTTCCAGAGGCAAGTCTTTAGTCGCCTCGTAGGTGAGCAACGCTCCGACTTCCTGAGCAAGCTCACGGAAGTTCTTCGTGCTAATGTCGGCGCGGCGCATGAGGCCGAGCTTGTGTCGGATCAGCGGATGGCGGATCTCACGGATGGGCATGGGGAAAGGCTCCGGCAGCGGGCAAAAAAACCGGCCTAGATTAATCTATCCGACGGTGTTGTCCTATAGACATCTAGTACGTTAGTCCATTAAGGCTTGATCGTTGCGTCCCAGAAGCGTACCTTCGCCCGCTTTTCTTGCCATAAGCACCCTTGGAGAGCGCCATGTCCGCTGATCTCGAGCATATCCGTCAAATCATGCGAGAGGCTGACTGCCTGTACACCGAATCGCAAGTCGAAGAGGCAATCGCCAAGGTCGGCGCTCACATCACTCGCGAAATGGCCGACACCAACCCGGTGGTCTTTTGTGTGATGAACGGTGGTCTGATTTTCGCCGGGAAATTGCTGACTCATCTGCAATTTCCCTTGGAAGTGTCCTACCTGCACGCCACCCGTTATCGCAACGAAACCAGCGGCGGCGACCTATTCTGGAAGGCCAAGCCCGAAGTATCGTTCATCGACCGCGACGTGCTGATCATCGACGACATCCTCGATGAAGGTCATACCCTGGGTGCGATCATCGACTTCTGCAAACACGCGGGCGCCCGTAAAGTGCACACCGCCGTGTTGATCGACAAGGACCATGACCGCAAAGCCCGTCCGGACCTGAAAGCCGACTATGTTGGCTTGCCGTGCATCGACCGCTACATCTTCGGTTATGGCATGGACTACAAGGGTTACTGGCGCAACGCCAACGGCATTTATGCCGTCAAGGGGATGTAATCAATGGCCAGCTTTCTTGATCAGTCGCTGTTTGCCGAGTTGGCCGAGAAAGCGGCCAACAGCCCGCGTGGCCGGCATCACCATAACTTCCATCAGATGGAAGAACCGTGCCATCGCATGGCGGTGGGCCTGCAAACCTCGACTTATGTGCCGCCGCATCGCCACCTGAGTGCCGACAAGGCGGAAACCTTGTTGGTGCTCAAGGGCTGCCTGGGTCTGTTGATTTTCAGTGAGACCGGTGAAGTGCTGGCCAAGCGCGTGATGCAGGCCGGTGGTGAATGCCAGGGTGTCGATTTGCCGCCGGGGGTGTTCCACGGCGTGGTGGTGCTGGAGCCAAATACCGTGATGTTCGAATGCAAGGCGGGGCCTTATCGGCCAGTCGGCGAGGGCGAACTGGCGAGTTGGGCGCCTCGAGAAGGTGATGCCGAAGTGGCTGAGTATCAGCGCTGGATGCTTGCCCAGTTCGATTGAGCTAGAGTGCTGGGCCATCTTCCACGGACCTGCTCATGAGCCTGTTGATACGCACTTGTGCCGCCTTGGTGCTGACCCTCAGTTTGCCTGTGGCGGCGGCACCCGCGCCGCTGCACAGCCAATTCCTGCCGCCTGATGAGCTGGCCCTGCGGGCCGAAAGCCCCGAACAGCAGCAATTGCTGCAAGTCACCGAGTATTCGGTGGTGGTGGGCAATCAGCGTCAATCCAGCCAGCAGCCGATTCCAGTGACTTCGTCGCTGATGATTCGCCTCAAGGGCAAGGCCCTGAACAAAGGTGCGACCCTCAGCCAGGTGATCCTCAGCTTTGATGCCGAAAGCAAAAGTCTGAAAAAACCGGTGTTCGACGACAAAAGCAAAACCCTGACTCTGTCTTACCCCGTGACGCAGTACCGAGTGATCGTCGATCTGCTGCGCAACGACACAGTATATGTACAGTTCTTGAGCTATGCCAATGGCCATATCTGGGCGGATTTGCACACCGGGGCGGTGCGTTCGAGGTAGCAGCGGAGTTAAACTGCCCGCCCCGTGTAAATGTCTGCAGGCTGGAGTCGGTAATGCGTAAAGATAAGAAACAGGTGATTGGTGATGAGATCGGCGATGAGCAGATCAAGCTGTTCCTGGATTTCGAACCGGTAGACGCCACTTCGCCGTCCCTGCACAAACTGATCAAGGCTTATCGTGGCCTGCGTATCGACGACTTCGAGCGCTTTGTGGGTTTCTTCAAGGAAGCCGGCCTGGATCTGGATGGCCAGGATGAGCATGGCCTGACGTTCGTTGAAGTGATCAAGGACCAGCGCAACGCCGCCGAGTATATCGAGCTGATCGAAAAAGCCCGCGGCTGATTTGCCCTGACAAAAAAATGCCCCGTTCTCCAAAAGAGAGCGGGGCATTTTTGCTTTTACTGTAGGAGCGAGCTTGCTCGCGAAGAACCTGAGAGCGCCGCGTTAAACCAGGCGTGCTGCGTCATCGTTAACGTTTTTCGCGAGCAAGCTCGCTCCTGCATCAACCAGTTCCAGGCTGATGTTGTTCTGCGTGTTGATCTTGTGATACAGCGCCGCATCGGTCTCCAGGATTTTTTCCCTTGCCGGGAAGATTTCCTGCAGTTTGGTGGCCCACTCGCCAGCAGCCTTGGCTGGGAAGCAACGTTCGATCAGTTCCAGCATGATCGAGACGGTCACCGAAGCACCAGGGGAAGCGCCTAGCAATGCAGCCAGCGAACCGTCCTTGGACGCAACCAGTTCGGTACCGAATTGCAGCACACCGCCTTTCTTCGGGTCTTTCTTGATGATCTGCACCCGTTGGCCGGCCACTTCCAGGCGCCAGTCTTCGGCTTTCGCCTCGGGGTAGAAGCGACGCAGGGACTCCAGGCGTTGCTCCATGGACTGCATGACTTCGCTGACCAGGTACTTGGTCAAGTCCATGTTGTCCCGGGCCACCGCCAGCATCGGACCAATGTTGCCGGCGCGAACCGACATCGGCAGGTCGAGGAACGAGCCATGCTTGAGGAACTTGGTGGTGAAGCCGGCGTATGGCCCGAACAGCAGGGACTTGTTGCCGTCGACTACGCGAGTGTCGAGGTGCGGCACAGACATCGGTGGCGAACCCACGGCGGCCTGGCTGTAGACCTTGGCCTGGTGGTGCTTGACCACTTCCGGATTATCGCAACGCAGCCACTGGCCGCTGACCGGGAAGCCGCCGAAGCCTTTGCTTTCTTCGATGCCCGACGCTTGCAGCAGCGGCAGGGCCGCGCCGCCGGCACCCAGGAACACGAACTTGGCGTCGACATCACGGGAATTGCCGCTGTTGACGTCCTTGATGCTCACGGTCCAGCCGGCGCCGTTGCGCTTGAGGCCGGTGACGCGCTTGCTGTACTTGACCTGGGCATCTGCCGAACTGGTCAGGTGCGACAGCAACTGATTGGTCAGGGCGCCAAAGTTGACGTCGGTGCCGTTCATCACGCGGGTGGCAGCGTTTTTTTCGTCCAGCGGGCGGCCGGGCATCATTAACGGCATCCACTCGGCCATCTCGCTACGGTCTTCGGTGTAGTGCATATCCGAAAAGGCGTGGTGCTGGCTGAGTGCTTCAAAGCGCTTCTTGAGGAACGACACGCCTTTTTCGCCCTGCACAAAGCTCAGGTGCGGCACCGGACTGATGAAGGATTTGGACGAGCCAAAGGTGCCTTTCTTGGTCAGGTACGCCCAGAACTGCTTCGACACCTCGAACTGAGTGTTGATGTGCACGGCTTTTTTGATGTCGATGGAACCATCGGCAGCTTCAGGCGTGTAGTTCAGCTCACACAGCCCGGCGTGGCCGGTACCGGCGTTGTTCCACGGGTTGGAACTTTCCGCGGCACCCGAATCCATCAGCTCAACGACTTCCAGCTTGAGGCCGGGGTCGAGCTCTTTGAGCAGTACGGCAAGGGTGGCACTCATGATGCCCGCACCTACCAGTACTACGTCGACTGCTTCGTTATGCGCCATTAACGCGTCTCCAAAATCTGCAGCACCAAATTGACGGCATGGCTGCCAGGAGTGACGGGGCGGTTCACGTGATGCCCCAGGTTACCCATGGCCAGGATCACCATGTCCGATTCTTCGCAATTTTTTTGCAACTTCAGCGGACGCTGCCGACCGGGCCTGATCTGCGTATGAACGCATTTCAGGGCTCCTGTGGCAATTCGACTTATGGTCAAGTACGTCCGATCGTGCAACCAAATCCGTAGCGGACAGGCTTCAAACTCCAGTTCTTGAGGAGTACTCGGTCCTGTGTGGTTGGGCAGTGCCAGACGCTGATGGTGCTTGTACAAACGCAAAACTATTCATTTGCTCGCCACACTCTTGTGAAGTTGTGAAAACCCGTTTTTTCACGCTCTTTTGAAGACGTGAACCTCAAAAAAGGGCTGCCCCAGCCTGGCACCTGGCCCGAAACCACTGCCGACACGCGGCATAACGGGCAAACAACTCAAGTGGCCGAGCGCAATGGCAGCTCTGGCAGATTCGGTAAAGGCGGTGGTTTTGCAGACAAAACAGCAAGCTCGCCAGCTTCACTCGATCTGTGTGGGCGGCTCTCTGTGGGCGGTGCGGGGGAGCTAATACCAGAGCATTAGCGATGCTGCGAGGCCCGATCAGGAGACGTCCTTATAATCGGGGGGAGATTGTAGCGAAGAAATGCGCGCAAATGGTCCTGTTTAATGACTTTTATTAAGCATCTGGTCAGGAGGCCAACGCTTGCCGGGCATGTGCGTGCGAAACCCGTGGACTGATCCGGGCATTGGCAGGCAATGGACGGTGCATCCAGCTCAGGCGAATCTCCTCGATTTCCACCCAGCCGTCGCCGACGGGCGGCAGGCTGCACTGTTTAAATGCCAAGCAGCAGCCTTGGGCATCGAGGAGCGCAAAGTGCCGATGAGTGGGGTGGGACATGAACAATGATTTGAGAAGGCGCATGGCTGTGTACCTGATCCGTTACATGCTCGAAGATTGTCAGTCTGGCATGACACTGGAATGACGATTCTATGCAAAATTGTAATTTCACGGTCAGTTCAGCCAATGTTCAGGATCTCTGGTGAGTGACGCCCACGCGCCGTTATACTGGCGCCCTGTTTGCATCTAGTCCTGGAGAAATGAGTATGTTGCAACGCCTGTTGTTCGGTTTGATCACTGTGACCAGTTTGACCCTGGTTGGCTGCGCCCACAGCCCGCAACAACTCAGCCCGCAACCGAAAATCACCACCCCACTGGCAGCCGTCGGCCATGGCCAACCGGTGTCGGTACGTGTGGTTGATGGCCGTCCGTCGCCGACCCTCGGCACCCGCGGTGGCCTGTACCCGGAAACCAGCGCTATCACGGTGACCGGTGCCGACGTGCTGCCCAAGCTGCAAGCCCAGGCCGAAGCGGCTGTACGCCTGTTGGGGTTCACCCCGACCAGTAACTCCCCGGGTGCCCCGCAATTGACCGTGACCCTGGCCGAGCTGAAGTATCAGTCGCCCAAGGAAGGCTTGTACGTGACTGAGGCCACCATCGGTGCGACCTTCAAATCCGATGTGTCTGCGGGCACCCGTCGCTACAGCGGCCGCTACGCTGCGTCCCTGGACCAGCGCTTTGGCATGGCGCCGAACCAGGAAACCAATACCAAGCTGGTCGGCGATGTCCTGAGTGACGCCCTGACTCGCCTGTTCAAGGATCCGAGCATCAGCCAGCTCCTCAGCTCGCAATAAGCGCGGATAAAAAAACCGGGCTCAGTAATGAGTCCGGTTTTTTTGTGCCTGCAGTCTTCATGCGGCCGATTCGACATAAAAGTCGAGCACACTCACTCCGGTCAGTAAATCCAGCTCCGGAAGGTCGGCGTGCAGGTGTCCACCAAGGGCGCAGTACACCAGCCAATGCCGATCCTGGACATTGAACGCCAGGCCACCGACGAGTGCCTCTTGCTCGTCGCTTTGGGTTATCAGATACAGACGGTCCTGGTTTTGTGCGTGCAGCATGACAAGCTCCTGGGCTTTGGAAGGGCAACAGAGTGGCTTGTTAAGGTGACGTTCAGGTGACGGCGTAAATTACTGGATACATTAGCCGTTAATGGGGGAAGGAGCAGTTACGTACGCGCAGGCAGCGCATATCGGTCAGGTTTGTAACCTGTTTGATACCAAGGCCACAGTGACACCGAGGTTCATGATGTCGTTGCCACTTTCCGTGCTCGGCGTTAACGCTGCAACACTACTCAACGCATTCGCATTGCTGGCCGCTTGCCCCGGCGCCTGGCTACTGTCTGTCACGCGCCTGCGTGAACAACGAGCCCTGGCTCATTTGGCAGCGCTTAGCGAAGAGCGTGCCGTTGATCAGCCGATGCTGTTCCAGGATGTACGAACCCAGCGTGCCCAGCGCTTTGCGTACCGACTGGGTTTTGCCTGCCTCGGGTTGGCGCTGATGGCGTCTTGGTTCAGTACCCGCCTGTAAGAACACCATAAATCAAATGTGGGAGCGGCGGTGCGACGATTCGACTTGCTCGCGAAGGCGATGGGGCCGTCAGCACATGTATAGGCTGATAAACCGCATTCGCGAGCCAGCCCGCTCCCACATGAGTAGGTCGTTACAGTGCAATCCCTGCCTTGACCCGATACTGGTTCTTTACCGGTGTCGCATATTGCTGCACCAGATACGGCCGATGTTCCGCCGGGCAGGCATTCAGCCGCCGCTCCCATTCTGCTTTTGCCTTGGCCAACTCCTCGGCCGGGAACAGCTCGGCTGCGGTTGGCACCTGCAATTGCGGGTCGGCGTCGCTCCACTGGGCGTACGCCAGATAGTGCACCGGAAACAGGCGATAACCGCCGAGGATCTGCCGGTCCATCTCGATGGCCAACAGCTTGGTATCTTCAAAGCGCTCGGTGATCGGCAGTGCGAAGTTGATATGAACCCGGCCCTTGTAGCCGGTGATGCCCAGGGCAATGCTCACATCGTCCTCACCCGCTGCCTTGGTGTACGTGCCGGTAGTCGCGCGGATGTACAACTCGCGGGCCTTGGCCGCATCGCACGGATCGTATTCGTAGCTGATGGACACTGGCGTCAGGTTCAACGACTGGATGACCTCGGCAAACGGCTCTTCCTTGCGACTCATGTGGAACATCTTGAGGATCGCTGATTCGGTGCGATCATCCCCATCCTTGGCACGGCCTTCAGCCTGGGCGATCCAGATCGACTGGCCGTCGTTGCGAATCGAATGGTTGATGTAGGCCGAGAGCAACTGATACGCCGCCATCTTCTCGCGCCGCCCGGTAATGGAGCGGTGCACGATAAAGCTCTTGTTCAAGCGCATCAGGTCGCTGACGAAGGGCTTTTGCAGCAGGTTGTCGCCAATGGCAATGCGTGGAGTCGGCAGGCCGGCATGGTAGACCGCATAGTTGACGAAGGCCGGGTCCATCACGATGTCGCGGTGGTTGGCCAGAAACAGATAGGCCATGCCGGACTTGAGTTGTTCGACGCCGGTATAGGTCACGCCGTCGGTGGCCCGGTCAATGGTATGGTCGACGTAGTACTCGACTTTGTCTTGCAGGGTGGCCACGGTGGTCACGCCGGCGAACTCACGGCGCAGGCGGTGACTGATCAGGGGCTTGAGCAGCCAGCCAAAGGCGCCGGCAAAGCGCGGGAAGCGAAAGTGGGTCAGGATGTCCAGAAAGGCCTTGTCACTGAACAGCCGGGCCAGCACTGCCGGGACTTCGCTGTCGTTGTAAGGTCGGATGGTATCGAATTCGCCCATCATGCTCTCTTGTTAGAAACGTCTAGGGTAAGTAAAGGTTTGGATCGATAAGTGACAGGGCGCAGTCTGAGCAAATGGCATCAAACGAAAATAGCCCTGCAAACAGACCGGCGATTATACGCATAAGTCACTTTGGGAGACTGCGATGCTGGAGACCGAGGCGTACGATTGTCCTTATTGTGGTGAGCCGGCGGAGGCAGTGCTGGATCTGTCCGGTGGTGATCAGACTTATATAGAAGATTGCCCGGTGTGCTGCCGGCCCATCATTTTCGACCTGCAGGTTCACGATGACGAATGGATGCTCAACGTGCGCAGCGAGAACGAATAAAAGGTACGCCCATGCAGCGAATCTACGAGCCGGAAAACCTGATGGAGGGCGAACTGCTCCAGCACATGCTCGCCAGTGAGGGGATCAAGGCACACTTGGTGGGCCGTGATTTACTCGGTGGTGTGGGGGAGTTGCCGGTGTTTGGCCTGCTGGCGCTGTCGGTCGAGGACGAGCAGGCTGACTACGCTCGGGAGCTGATCACCGCCTACAATGGCGCGCTGCCTGTGCCTGGAGATGAACCCGACAGCTTTCCTGACGTGCTGGTCTGTTAGGCTGTCAGCCAGTTTCTCCAAGAGTCGTGTTGCCCCATGTGTGGACGTTATGCCCTGTTTCGCTGGAACCCCGCGTTTGCTGCCTTGCCGGGCTTTCCGGCGGACCAACAAGCCCAGTGGAATATTTCCCCTAATGATTCGGTATTGATCCAACGCACCACCGACGGCCAGCGCACCCTGGCGCGAGCACGTTGGGGGCTCACGCCACCATGGCTCACGGATTTGTCCCGCACCCCGGCCCATGCCCGGGCGGAAACCCTGGCCGAGCAACCGATGTTTCGCGAAGCGTTCCGTCAGCGGCGCTGCCTGTTGCCGGCCAACGGGTTCTACGAATGGCGCGGTACCCAGCGCAAGCGGCCGTACTGGCTGACGCCGGGCGAGGGTTCGACGCTGTTCTTTGCGGCGATTTGGGAAGCTTATCCGGTGCAGGAGCAGGTGTGGTTGAGTACGGCGGTGGTAACCCAGGCCGCGCAGAGTCAGCGGCGACCGTTGATTCTCGATGCGGCGGGGCAAGAGGCGTGGCTTGATCCCGAGACCCCGTTGCATACCTTGCAGGCACTATTGGCCAGTGAGCCTGCGGCGTTGCGCGAGCGGGTGTTGGCCAATATGGTCAACGACCCGAAACTCAATGGGCCGGAGTGTTTGACGCCGGGTTAAACCTTGAGTTGGGTTGTGAGATGTGTCCGAAATTTGTCAGTTAAACGTCTCGTGTATCTAGCGCCGATACAATTGACCGCCTACGATACGCGCCATGTTTTCAGGGAGCGTGTCATGAAGAAATCATTAGCGGTATGTGCATTGGGCGCGGCGGTGCTGCTGGCCGGTTGTCAGTCGGTCAACACCACCAGCGGCGGTGCTGTGGGCGTTGAGCGCAAGCAGTACATGTTCAGCATGTTGTCGAGCCAGGAAGTCGACCAGATGTATGCACAGTCCTACCAGCAGACGTTGGGGGACGCCGGCGGCAAGGGCTTGGTGGACAAGACCAGTGCCAACGCCAAGCGCGTGCAGGCGATTGCCAAGCGCCTGATTGCCCAGGCACCGACCTTCCGTCCGGACGCAGCCCAGTGGAAGTGGGAAGTGAACCTGATCAAAAGCGATGAGATCAACGCCAACTGCGGGCCTGGCGGCAAGATCTTTGTCTACAGCGCGTTGATCGACAACCTCAAGCTGACGGATGACGAACTTGCCGCAGTGATGGGCCATGAAATTGCCCACGCTTTGCGTGAGCATGGCCGCGAAGCCATGTCCAAGGCCTACGGCATCCAGATGGCCAAGCAGGGCGCCGGTGCGTTGTTCGGCCTGGGCCAGGATAGCCTGGCGCTGGCTGATACTGTGGCCAACTACGGCATGACCTTGCCCAACAGTCGCAGCAATGAAAACGAAGCTGACCTGATCGGGCTGGAGTTGTCAGCGCGGGCCGGTTACAACCCGAACGCGGCGATCACCCTGTGGAACAAAATGGCCAAGGCCTCCGAAGGGGCGCCACCTGAGTTCATGAGCACCCACCCGGCCTCCGAGAGCCGGATCGCCTCGTTGCAGGCGGCGATTCCGAAGGTGATGCCGTTGTATCAGCAGGCCAAGAAGTCCTGATCTGTAAGGCTGCAATGCAAATCTGAATGTGGGAGTGGGCTTGTGTGGGAGCGGGCTTGCTCCCACATTGGATTGCGTTTACAGCCAGCCGCTGCTCTGCATGGCCTTGTAGACAGCAACGATTGCCAGAATGAAAAATGCCGTGGCCGCCAAGCGACGAATCAACGTTAATGGCAATTTATCCGCCGCAAAATTCCCCGCCAGTACCACCGGCACGTTGGCAATCAGCATGCCCAGCGTCGTACCGATAATCACCAGCCACAGTTCCGGGTATTGCGCCGCCAGCATGACGGTAGCGATCTGTGTCTTGTCACCGATCTCCGCCAGGAAGAATGCAATCAGCGTGGTCAGGAATGGCCCGAACTTGCGAGTGGTACTGGTTTCGTCATCGTCGAGTTTGTCGGGCACCAAGGTCCACAGGGCCGTGGCGCAAAAGCTCGCGGCGAGAATCCAGTGCAGCATCGCATTTGAGAAGAAGCTGCCAAACCAGGCGCCTACGGCACCAGCGGCCGCATGGTTGGCCAGGGTCGCAGCAACGATGCCGGCGATGATCGGCCAGGGTTTGCGAAAGCGTGCAGCGAGAACGAGGGCGAGCAGTTGCGTCTTGTCGCCAATTTCGGCCAAGGCAACGATTGCGGTAGGGACGAGCAGAGAATCCAGCATCAGGTAAGTTCCAGGGGCGGGTCGACACGGCTATGACACGTACAGCCTTCCCGCCCCGGGTAAGGTGTTCGTGTCATAGGTCTTGTCAAACCCCGGTCCGTCTGTGCGGACTCCTGGGTCGCATACGCCATGGTCTGTTGACCAAGTATGTTGACGTATGCCGGACGAGCGTGGGCTCGTGGGAGACTACTCCCCTAGGACGGAGCGGATTCTGCCTAGGCAAAATCCATTCGGCAAGCCTTCTTTTTCAAAAAGTCATCAAGGGCGCTTGGCACGGTAAATGCGAAAACCCTGGCCTTCGGCCTTGATTGCGCACACGCCCAAGTGCTCTTCGATCAGTGGCTGGTACTTCAGGAAGCTGTTGGCCACGAGTCGTAGTTCGCCGCCTTTTGCCAGATGTTTTGCCGCTTTTCGCAGCAAGTTCTCGGTGGCGTGATAATCGGTATGCACCCCGACATGGAACGGCGGATTGCTCAAAATCGTGTTCAGACCCATTGGCGCGGCGTCGATGCCATCACCGGTCAACACCTCAGCCTCCAGGCCATTGGCAGCCAACGTCAGGCGACTGCTGGCAGCTGCAAAGGCGTCCACATCCAGCAGGGTGACGGTGTTGTGGGGATAACGCCGTTTGACCGCCGCGCCCAGTACGCCAGCACCACAGCCGAAGTCCAGCAAATGCCCGCTCGGCAATTTATCCAGATGCTCCAGCAGCAGTTCGGTGCCGCGATCAAGACGACCGTGGCTGAACACTCCCGGTAGGCTCACGACCTTGAGTGGCCCGTCGGCCAGTGGTACGTCGAAAACCTCGGCCAGGCTTTCCAGCTCTACAGCTTGCGGGGCGTTGACCACAGTGACCTGCCACAACTGGCAGTGCCGCGCGTTGTCGAGCTTGCGGGGTTTACCAAAGGGGATCAGTTGTTTGGCGGCGCTTTCGATGCCGCCCTTTTTTTCCCCTACCAGATACAGCTCTTTGCCGGGCAAGCGTGCGGCCACGGCATTGAGCAGGTAGTCGGCCAGGTCTTTGGACTTGGGCAGGAACACGACGACCGAGTCGAATGAACGCTCGGGCACGGTCACGCCAAAATGGCTGCGCTCGGCGAAACGCGCGTCGAGCGCAGCCTGATCGCCGGCATGCCAGCACCAGCCATGGGCATTGGGCAGACGACCCAGCAGGTCGTCGGCGGGCAACCCCACCAGCAGCAAGTCACCTTGAAAAAGTTCGGCCTGACGAAGCAGTACTTCACTGCGCGGATCCATGGTCTGCTCCTTGAAAAGGGGCGCAGTTTATCAACTGACGACGCGCTGTGGGGCGCCACTGAAAAAGCCCCGGGCGTTTTCCGTCAGTTGGCCGACGATTCGCTGCCGGGCTTCGCGGCTGGCCCAGGCGATATGAGGCGTGACGATCAGGCGCGGGATGTCGGCGGCCAGCAACGGGTTGCCGGCGGTCGGTGGTTCAACGCTCAACACGTCGGTGGCCGCGCCACCCAAGTGACCGCTGCGCAAGGCGTCGGCCAGGGCCTGTTCGTCGATCAGACCGCCGCGGGCAGTGTTGACCACAAACGCACCAGGCTTGAGCGATGCCAACTCACGGGCACCGATGAAATGACGAGTGTGTTCGTTGAGCGGGCAGTGCAGGCTCAGGGCGTCAATCTGCGGCAGCAGTTCATTCAACGGCACTCGATCGGCGCGGGCCGGGCGTCCTGGTATCGCCCCCAGCACAACGCGCATACCAAAGGCTTCGGCCAGGCGTGCGACGGCGCCACCCAGTTCGCCATGGCCCAGCAAGCCTAGGGTTTTGCCTTCCAGTTCGACGATGGGGTAGTCCAGCAGGCAGAACTGCTTGGCCTGCTGCCAGAGCCCGGCATCAACATCCCGTTGATAGTCCTTCAAGCGCGTCGCCAGATTGAGCAGCAGCATGAGGGTGTGCTGGGCCACCGACGGTGTGCCGTAACCCTGGCAATTGCTCACAGTAATGCCCTGGGCGCGGGCGGCGGCGAGGTCGACGTTGTTGGTGCCGGTGGCGGCGATCAGGATCAGTTTCAACTCGGGGCAGGCCACCAGGGTTTCGGCGTTGAGCAGGATCTTGTTACTGATTGCCACTTGGGCGCCTTGCAAGCGTTCGACCACGTTCTGTGGGGTGGTCTGCTCCCACAGTTGCAAGTCGCTGAAATGCTCCCGCAACCCGCTCAGGTCGAGGTCTCCCAGGTCAAGGGAGGGGTGATCGAGGAAGACGGCGCGGCGATTGTTCGTCATCAACTGTACCTTTTTCGGCGGGGTTCGAAGGCGTAATCTGCCGAGCCTATCAGATGAAATAATCAGTTACTTCCTGGAGTGTGCATGTACCTCACTGAGTTCTTGACCGTGGCCTTGATTCACTTGCTGGCGGTGGCCAGCCCGGGGCCGGATTTCGCCGTGGTGGTACGTGAGAGTGTGACCCATGGCCGCCGCGCCGGGACCTGGACAGCGTTGGGCGTCGGTTCGGCGATTTTCCTGCATGTGGGCTACTCGTTGCTCGGTATCGGCCTGATCGTTTCCCAGTCCATCGTGTTGTTCAACGCGTTGAAGTGGGCGGCGGCGGCTTACCTGTTGTACATCGGTTTCAAGGCGTTGCGTGCTCAGCCGGCCAAGCCTTCCAATGAGGAAGATTTGCACCGTGAAGCGGGTGAGCGCACTGCGCGAGGGGCTTTCACTTCGGGGTTTGTTACTAATGGGTTGAACCCCAAGGCCACGCTGTTTTTCCTGTCGCTGTTTACGGTGGTGATCAATCCCCACACGCCGCTGGCGGTCCAGGCGGGTTATGGGGTTTATCTGGCGGTGGCTACGGCTCTTTGGTTCTGCCTGGTGGCGATGTTGTTCAGCCAGCAGCGGGTGCGGGCAGGGTTTGCGCGGATGGGACATTGGTTCGATCGGGGAATGGGTGCGGTGCTGATTGCGATCGGTGTAAAGCTGGCATTTACCAGCATGAAATAACCGGAATGCTGGCGCAAAGCTAGCATTCATCGGAGTCTGCAAATCATTCCTTTGGCTGATTTGGATGGCGCGCAAGGGCTCTACAGTGCAAGTCTTTCAGCCAGACCGTGCAGTCAGATAAGGGATTAGTATGTTGCAGACTCGTGTTATCCCGCCCGCCGAAGGCGCCTACCAGTACCCGTTGTTGATCAAACGCCTGTTGATGTCCGGTACCCGCTACGAGAAGACCCGGGAAATCGTTTACCGCGACAAACTGCGTTACACCTACCCAACCCTGATCGAACGTGTGGCCCGCCTGGCCAACGTGCTGACGGCTGCCGGCGTCAAGGCCGGTGACACCGTCGCGGTGATGGACTGGGACAGTCACCGCTACCTGGAATGCATGTTCGCCATCCCGATGATCGGCGCGGTGATCCACACCATCAACGTGCGCCTGTCGCCGGAACAGATTCTCTACACCATGAACCACGCTGAGGACCGCTTCGTGCTGGTCAACAGCGAGTTCGTGGGGCTGTATCAAGCCATCGCCGGGCACCTGACCACCGTCGACAAAACCCTGCTGCTGACCGACGGTGAGGAAAAAACCGCCGAGCTGCCAAACCTGGTGGGCGAATACGAAAGCCTGCTGGCGGCGGCCAGTCCCAAGTACGATTTCCAGGATTTTGACGAACATTCGGTGGCCACCACCTTCTACACCACCGGCACCACCGGCAACCCCAAGGGTGTGTACTTCACCCATCGTCAACTGGTGCTGCACACCATGGGCGTGGCGACCATCATGGGCAGTGTCGACAGCGTGCGCCTGCTGGGCACCAACGACGTCTACATGCCCATCACGCCGATGTTCCACGTGCATGCCTGGGGCTTGCCGTATGTGGCCACGATGCTTGGTCTGAAACAGGTCTACCCCGGCCGCTACGATCCTGAATACCTGGTGGAGTTGTGGCGCAAGGAGAAGGTCACGTTCTCCCATTGCGTGCCGACCATCCTGCAAATGGTGCTCAACGCCAAGGCTGGCCAGGGTGTCGATTTCGGTGGCTGGAAAATCGTCATTGGCGGCAGCGCGCTCAATCGTTCGTTGTACGAGGCGTCCAAGGCGCGGGGTATTCAACTGACCGCCGCCTACGGCATGTCCGAGACCGGCCCGTTGGTGTCCTGTGCTCACCTCAACGAAGAGTTGATGGCCGGCAGCGAAGACGAGCGCACTACCTACCGCATCAAGGCCGGCGTGCCCGGGCCGTTGGTGGAAGCGGCAATCATCGATGCTGACGGTAATTTCCTGCCCGCCGACGGTGAGTCCCAGGGCGAGCTGGTGCTGCGTGCTCCATGGCTCAGCGAAGGTTATTTCAACGAACCGCAAAAGGGTGCCGAGCTGTGGGCCGGTGGCTGGATGCACACGGGTGATGTGGCGACGCTCGATGCCTTTGGCGTAATCGATATTCGTGACCGCATCAAGGATGTGATCAAGACGGGCGGCGAGTGGATCTCTTCCCTGGCCCTTGAAGACCTGGTCAGCCGTCACCCGGCGGTACGCGAAGTAGCGGTGGTGGGGATTGCCGACCCGCAGTGGGGCGAGCGCCCGTTTGCCTTGCTGGTGGTGCGTGATGGCCATGTGATAGGGGCCAAGGAACTCAAGGAGCACCTCAAGCCTTTTGTCGAACTGGGCCATCTAAGCAAGTGGGCGATTCCGAGCCAGATTGCCGTTGTTACTGAAATTCCCAAGACCAGTGTCGGAAAACTCGACAAAAAACGTATCCGTGTCGACATCATTGAATGGCAGGCCAACAACAGCACCTTCCTTTCTACCCTCTGAGGTATTTCGCCGTGCCTTCGCGGGCACGGCGACGCTCTAACACAAGCCTTCAACTTGTTTATTCGAAATTTTCAGCCATCCTTGCCGCGCCGGCGCTCGCTGGTATGGCGAAACGACTGTGGCAGACGGGTTGGTGATGCAAATCACACTTTAGAGGGATCAAGCGGTACCCCCCGCTGGCTATAGTCCATCCCAGAGTTTTCACGGATGCGGTGCGGCGGACCTGCGCAGGTTCGGTTGTCGCCCGGCATTGGAATCGTTGTATTCCCGCCGTTACAAGCGTCCAGGAAGAAGCTCACTGCCATAACAATAATGCACATGGAGTAGCGTCGATGACCTCAGTAAACCAGTTCTGGCGCCGGGCGAAACTGCCCCTGGCCGTCGGTCTTGCTTCTACGCTCGCCGGGCCGGCATTCGGCGTCAGTTTTAACATTGGTGAAATCGAAGGCAGCTTCGATTCGTCCCTGTCGCTGGGAGCCAGTTGGTCAACTCAGAATCCCAACAAGGACCTGATCGGTGCCAACAACGGCGGCAAAGGGTTGTCGCAGACTTCCGACGACGGCCATTTGAACTTCAAGGCCGGGCAGACCTTTTCAAAGATCTTCAAAGGCATTCACGATCTTGAACTGAAGTATGGCGATACCGGTGTGTTTGTGCGTGGCAAGTACTGGTATGACTTCAAGTTGCAAGACGAAGACCTGGAATTCAAGAACGTCAGCAACAGCAACCGCAAAGAGGGCGCCAAGTCCTCCGGCGGGCAGATTCTCGATGCCTTCGTTTACCACAACTATTCCATTGCCGATCAGCCGGGTAACGTGCGGTTCGGTAAGCAAGTCGTGAGCTGGGGTGAAAGTACCTTCATCGGCGGCGGCATCAACTCCATCAACCCGATCGATGTGTCCGCGTTCCGTCGTCCGGGGGCTGAAATCAAGGAAGGCTTGATTCCGGTCAACATGTTCTATGTGTCGCAGACCCTGACCGATAACTTGTCGGCAGAAGCGTTCTACCAGTTGGAGTGGGACCAGACCGTAGTGGATAACTGCGGTACGTTCTTCTCCCAGCCTGACGTTATTGCCGATGGCTGCAGCAACAACCTGCGGGTCTTGAACAAGCGCTCCACCATTCCGGGTGCTGCAATGCCGACCCTCAATGCCCTGGGTGTGAATGTGAACGACGAAGGGGTTCTGGTGCGTCGTGGCCCGGACCGTGATGCGCGGGACAGCGGCCAGTTCGGTGTGGCCATGCACTACAACTTCGAACCGTTGGATACCGAGTTCGGCGCGTACTTCATGAACTACCACAGCCGTGCACCGATCTTCAGTGCCCAAGGCGCACCTAGCTCGGCTTACACCCGGCCTCTGGGGCCTTTGGCTGCACTGCGACCGTTGATTGTGGCAGGCAGCTCCAATTACTTCGTCGAGTACCCGGAAGATATCCGCCTGTACGGTTTGAGCTTCTCCACCACGCTGCCTACCGGCACCGCCTGGAGTGGTGAGTTGAGCTATCGGCCAAACGCGCCGGTACAACTGAGTACCACCGACATCCTCTACGCGGGCGTCACGCCAATTCCGGGTTATGGCAACGCTTCGGTATTGAAAGGCTCTCCGGGCCAGGATCTGCATGGTTACAACCGCAAGGAAATCACTCAGTTCCAGACGACGTTTACACACTTCTTCGATCAGGTCATGGGCGCCAGCCGCCTGACCACGGTCGGTGAAATTGGTATTACTCACGTCGGCGGACTGGAAAGCAAAAACGAGGCGCGTTATGGCCGCGACCCGGTCTTTGGCCCTGGCACTCTGCCGGGTGGATTCTGTGCCGCCCTCAATAACTCGACGGCCAACGGCGCCGGCCTGCCCAATGCCGCAGGCCTGAACACCAACTGCAACAACGACGGTTACACCACCGCGACCTCCTGGGGCTATCGCGCCAGGGCGATCTGGGAATACCCGGATGTGTTTGCCGGCGTCAACCTCAAGCCCAACGTGGCTTGGTCCCATGACGTGAAAGGTTACTCGCCAGGCCCTGGCGGTAACTTCGAAGAAGGCCGCAAGGCAGTCAGCCTGGGTGTGGATGCCGAATACCAGAACACCTACACCGCCAGCCTGAACTACACCAACTTCTTTGGTGGCAAATTCAGCACAGTGGATGACCGCGATTTCGTAGCCCTTAGTGTCGGCGTGAACTTCTAAGCACATGCATTTCAGGAAGACCAGAATATGAAAATAACTAAAAGTCTGTTGCACGTAGGTGTGCTTGGGCTGTCGATCATGGCCTCCAACGTCATGGCGGCCGTATCGGCGGATGAAGCGTCAAAGCTGGGCACGACCCTGACCCCGATGGGCGCGGAAATGGCCGGTAACGCGGCCGGCACCATCCCTAAATGGTCACCGCTGTCAACCAACGCTGGCGCCGTGGACGCGCGGGGCTTCCTGGCTAATCCATACGCCAGTGAGCAGCCGCAGTTCACCATCACTGCGCAGAACGTCGAGCAGTACAAAGACAAGCTGGCCCCGGGGCAGTACGCGATGTTCAAGCGCTACCCGGAAACCTTCAAGATGCCGGTCTATCCGACCCATCGCGGCGCCACCGTGCCGGCTGATGTGTTCGCTGCCATCAAGAAAAACGCCACCAACACCAATCTGGTGTCCGGCGGCAACGGCCTGGAAAACTTCGAAACTGCCGTGCCGTTCCCGATTCCGAAAAGCGGCGTCGAAGTCATCTGGAACCACATCACCCGCTATCGTGGTGGCAGCGTGACCCGTCTGGTGACCCAGGCCACGCCGCAAACCAACGGCTCGTTCAGCCTGGTGTACTTCCGCGACCAGTTTGTGTTCCGCGACAAGATGAAAGACTACGACCCGAAAAACCCGGGCAACATCCTGTTCTACTTCAAGCAGCAAGTGACCGCGCCGGCACGTCTGGCCGGTGGTGTGCTGCTGGTGCACGAAACCCTGGACCAGGTGAAGGAACCGCGTTCTGCGTGGGTCTACAACGCCGGCCAGCGCCGTGTGCGTCGGGCGCCGCAAGTGTCCTATGACGGCCCGGGTACCGCCGCCGATGGCCTGCGCACCTCCGACAACCTCGATATGTACAACGGCGCACCGGATCGCTACGACTGGAAACTGGAAGGCAAGAAGGAAATCTACATCGCCGAAAACAGCTACAAGCTCGACGATCCGAAGCTCAAGTACGTCGACATCATCAAGGCCGGCCACATCAACCAGGACCTGGCTCGCTACGAGCTGCGTCGGGTCTGGCATGTGGTCGCCACCTTGAAGGAAGGCCAGCGTCACATCTACGCCAAGCGTGACTTCTTCATCGACGAAGATACTTGGCAGGCAGCAGTGATCGACCACTACGACGGTCGTGGCCAACTGTGGCGCGTGGCGGAAGCTCATGCCGAGAACTACTACGACAAGCAAGTGCCGTGGTATGCCCTGGAAACCCTCTACGACCTGCAGTCCGGCCGTTACCTGGCACTGGGCATGAAGAACGAAGAGAAACAGGCCTATGACTTCGGCTTCACCGCCACCACCAGCGACTTCACCCCGGCCGCCCTGCGTCAGGATGGTGTTCGCTAACCTGCTGTAACAGAGGCCGCATCCTCGGGTGTGGGAGCCGGGCTTGCTCGCGATAGCATCACTTCGGTGTATCTGACACACCGAGGTGCCTGTATCGCGGGCAAGCCCGGCTCCCACATTTTATTTGTGGTTTCTGCAATATCGACTCCAGCCGGGTAATGGAAACTCCCGGTTATGTTTTGTTGTAGTCTTTTTCAGACAATTGTTGCAAAGATCTACAAAGCTGCCGCTTTTACCGCTAGTCTGCGGACATCTGCAATGCCGACAACAGCCTTCTACAAGAGCCCGGCGATGACTGATCTGTCCCGAATCCAAGGGCCTGCCAGTGCGGTGATCCCCACCCTGGAAGGTCGCTTCTATCGACCCCCGCTGCCTGACGGCTACGTGCTGCGACCACGCCTGTGCGAACGCCTGAGCGAAGGGTTGGGTGGGCGTTTGTTGTTGGTCAGCGCGCCGGCGGGCTTCGGCAAGAGTTCGTTAGCGGTGGAGTTCTGCCAAAGCCTGCCGGCCCACTGGCAAAGTCTGTGGTTGGGCTTGAGCCCCAGGGACAACGATCCGGGGCGTTTTCTCGAGCGTCTGCTCGATGGCCTGCAACAATATTTCCCTCAAATCGGCGCCCAGTCGTTGGGTCTGCTGAAAATGCGTCAGCGGCATCAGCCGTTCGCGTTTGAAGAGTGGCTCGACGGGCTGCTTGATGAGTTGACGGTGCACCTTTCCACCCGCGCGCCCTTGCTGCTGGTGCTGGATGACTATCATCTGGTCCAGGGCCCGGTACTCGACCGTTGCCTGCAGTTTTTCCTCAACCATCTGCCTGACGGGCTGTTGGTGATGGTGACCAGCCGCCAGCGTCCCGATTGGCACCTGGCGCGGTTGCGACTGTCCCGGCACTTGCTGGAGTTGCAGGAGCAGGACCTGCGGCTGACCAACGATGAATCTCTGGCCTTGCTCGATCGCCACAGCAGTTCATTGCGCGGCGAGGCCCTGGATAACCTGATTCGCCGCAGCGAAGGTTGGGTTGCCGGCCTGCGTTTCTGGTTGTTGGCCGCTTCTGAAGCCGGCAACGACGGCGCCTTGCCCCAAGGTTTGCACGGCGGGGAGGGACTGATCCGCGACTACTTGCTGGAGGAGGTGATCGACTGCTTGCCTGCGCAAGTGCATTCATTTCTTTACGACACCGCGCCTCAGGAACGCTTTTGCAGCGAACTGTGCGACGCCGTGCGCGAAGCTCACGACAGCGCAGAGATCCTGCGTTATCTGCAAGCTCACCAGGTCTTTCTGGTGCCGCTGGACGAGCAGGGTCACTGGTTCCGTTATCACCATCTGTTTTCCGACTTGCTGCGTACCCGGCGTGCGGCTAACGCCGTATTGCCGATTGCCAGCCTGCATCTGCGGGCTTGCCGCTGGTTCAATGCCCAGGGCCTGATCGATGAGGCGGTGGAGCAGGCGTTGCGCGCCGGCCATCTGGATGTGGCGGCGAACCTGGTGCAAAACCTTTCGGAAGAGCAACTGCTGGCCGAGCAAAACGTCGGCATGCTCCTGCGCTGGAAGATGGACTTGCCCGACAGTCTGTTGATCAGCACGCCGCGCTTGATCGTGCTCTATAGCTGGGCCCTGGGCTTGGCCTGCCAACTGGATGCAGCGGAAGAGTTGTCCAGTCACCTCAGCCGTTTTCTCCCGGCCCCGTCGGCCACCGCCCAGAAGTCGATGCTGGCCCAGTGGCTGGCCCTCAGCGGGATCATTGCCCGTGGACGCGGCAACCGTGAATTGACTCAGCTGTATTGCACCGAGGCGCTGGAGAGCCTGCCGCAGAAACGCTACGGCCAGCGGCTGATGTGCTTGTCCACGCTGTCTAATTTGGCGATTGTCGATGCCGACCTGTGGCGTGCCCGTGGCTTGAACCGCGATTCGCTGGAGTTGGCGCAGCGGGTCGGCAACCCGCTGTTCGAGGCGCTGGCCCATTACGACCGCGCGCGTGTGTTGCAGGCGCGGGGTGAGATCCTGCGCTCCCTGGATGAAGTCCGCCAGGGCTTGCAGCGTTTGCAAGGGTTAGCGCCCCAGCGGTTGTATGCAGTACGCGCCAGGCTCGCGCTATATGAGGGCTATTTGTTGTTGATGCGCTGTCAGCCCGAAACAGGTATTGCCCGCTTGCGTGCGGGTTTGAGCGAGGCCCGCGCTTGTCGGGATATCAGTGTTTTGATTGGGCATTGCGTGATCGCCAACTTCGAAGGCCGTCGTGGGGATTTCCCTCTGGCGTTTGCCGAATTGGCTGAAGCCGAGCGCTTGATGCACATCTGGGACGTGCCGCCGATCTATTACCTGGCGATGATTACCCTGATCAAATGCGAGCTGTGGCTGGCACAGGGGCGTACAGACTTGGCGGACGCCTGGCTGACACGACTGGGGCAAACGTATAACGGTGAGCAGGCGGCTGCCGCGCCGGAGTTTCACCCACACCTGGCGCAACATATCGAACTGCAACAAGCCGCGTTGGATGCCATTCGTCATCAGCCCTCTGCTGCACTGCAGCGGCTCGAAGAACTGGCGCGACAGGCCCACAACAGTGGGCGGCAGATGATCGCGCTGATGGCGTTGACCCAGCAGACGCAATTGTTACTGGACAGTGGTCAGGAGCCTCAGGCGCGCCAAGTGTTTGCCCAGGCACTTGAAGCCGCGGCGGGTGGGGCGTTGCAGCCTTTTGAGCGACTACTGGAACGCTATCCCGACTGGACGCGGGAACAACTGGGCCGCGCCGCTCATGGTCTGCTGAATCAAAGCCTGCTGGCACTCTTGCCAGCCATGGCGTGTGTCGAGACTGCGCCTACCCATGAAGCCTTGAGCGTGCGCGAGCTGGCGGTGCTGCACTTGATCGCTCAGGGCTGTTCGAACCAGGAAATCAGCAACCAGCTGTTTATCTCGTTGCATACGGTCAAGACTCACGCCAGTCATATCAACAGCAAGCTTGGGGTGGAGCGCCGCACCCAGGCGGTAGCTCGGGCGCAGGAGATGGGGTTGCTGGGGTAGGTACGGGGCTTTTTGTGCCAGAATCGGCACCATCACAGCATACCGAGCCCGTTTGATGTCCCAGCCTCCTGCCCTGATTCGCGAAACCTTCCCTGTCGGCCCGTTGCAGTGTAATTGCACCATCATCGGCGACCCCATCAGCAAAAAGGCCATCGTGGTCGATCCGGGCGGCAATCATGAGCTGATCCTGGCACGGCTGGACGCGCTCGGCTTGAAAGTGGTGAGCATCATTCATACCCATGCCCACCTTGATCACTTCCTGGCATCTGGCCAGTTGAAGGAAAAGACCGGCGCCACGTTGCACTTGCACAAGGAGGATCAATTTCTCTGGGACAACCTGGAAATGCAGTGCCAGATGTTCCGTGTGCCATACACCCCGGTGCCGTCTCCAGACCGCTGGTTGGAGGATGAAGAAGAACTCGCCTGCGGTTGTGGGGTGGCCTTGCACACACCAGGCCACACGCCGGGGTCGATGAGTTTCTGGTTTGCCGACGCCAAATTGCTGATTGCCGGGGACACATTGTTCCGGCGCGGCGTGGGACGTACCGATTTGTGGGGCGGGGATCAGGCGACCATTGTGCGTTCGATCAAGCAGCGGCTGTACACGCTGGATGAGGGCGCGACGGTAGTAACCGGTCATGGTCCGGATACGCGGTTGGGAGATGAGATGCGCGAGAACCCTTTTGTCAGGGCTTGAAGGGCAGGAGGGTATTTTTCCTGACACCAAGTGACGACCATCTGACGATATTTATAGCAAAAATGACAATTCCCATTCAGGAGGTGTCTGCTAGGGTTTCACCATGTTCATCTGTTGTAATGCGGTTGAATCAGTTTTGTGTGGGCCTGATCGGACACGGAATTTTTACCGTTTGTCGTGTTCCAACGTCGGCACAGGCCCATTGCCAATGTCCTCTGCATCACAGAATGCAAAAGTAGGAGCTTCCTTCATGTTCACTTCGCGTCGTTTGCTTGTTGTTGCTACGGCTGTTGCTTTGTTGTCCGGCTGTGCCTCGCCCAACCCTTATGACGGTAGCCAAGGGCAGGCAGACGGCGGCTCGCAAGGTATGAGCAAAACTGCCAAATACGGTGGGCTCGGTGCTTTGGCGGGTGCCTTGGCCGGTGCGGCCATTGACCATAACAACCGGGGCAAGGGCGCATTGATTGGCGCTGCCGTCGCTGGTATTGGCGCGGCGGGCTACGGTTACTACGCCGACAAGCAGGAAGCCGAGTTGCGGGCCAAAATGGCCAACACCGGTGTTGAAGTGCAGCGTCAGGGCGATACGATCAAGTTGATCATGCCGGGCAATATCACCTTCGCCACAGACTCGGCTGCCATCGCCAGCAGTTTCTATTCGCCACTGAATAACCTGGCGGGCTCCCTCAAGCAGTTCAACCAGAACACCATCCAGATCGTCGGTTACACCGACAGCACCGGCAGTCGCCAGCACAACATGGACCTGTCCCAGCGTCGTGCGCAGAGCGTTGCCACGTACCTGACATCCCAGGGTGTCAGCCCGACCAACCTGAGTGCTCGCGGCGCCGGTCCGGATAACCCGATTGCCAGCAACGCAGACGTCAATGGCCGCGCTCAAAACCGTCGCGTAGAGGTCAATCTCGGTCCGATCCCTGGCCAGCAATACCAGCAGCCTGGGCAGCAACAAGCGCCTCAGCAGAACAATGAGTTCCAAGGCAACCCGTACCAGCAGTACCAGTAACCCCACGCTAATAAAAAAGGGCGCCATGCAATGCATGGCGCCCTTTTTCGTTGCAGTCGATTTACATCAGTCGATGTACTCGAACACTTTCACAATCTTCTGCACCCCGGACACACCCTGTACCAGGTTGGCCGCGCGTGTGGCTTCTGCCTGGGTCAGCAGGCCCATCATGTAGACGATGCCGTTATCGGTGACGACCTTGATCCGTGAGCTGGGAACCGCGCTGTCGGTCAGCATTTGCGTCTTGATCTTGGTGGTCAGCAAGGCATCGTTGCTGATTGCCAGCAGTGTGATGGGGTCCATCACCTGCAATTCGTTGTGGACCTTCTTGACCCGTTGAACAGATGAGGCTGCTTGTTCAGCCTGGGCCTTCAGGTCGGCGCGTGGGGTTTGTCCCGCGAGCAGCACAACACCATTAAAGCTGACGACCACGATGCGCGAGGCACCATTGCCCAGGTCTGGAGCGGCCTTGGAAACGTTGACGGAAACCTTGGTTTCGATCAGCGAGTCATCGATTTTGCTGCCGAAAGTGCGGGTGCCTTTATCGTCCTGGATAGGCGTGTCGCGGCTCGCTTCGATTACCGAGCTGCAGCCGCTGATGCCGAGGCACAGCGTGAGGGCCAATAGGCTGAGGCGGTTAACGGTCATTCTTCACTCCCGAACAGTTGGCTGTCGATCAGATCGCACAGGCAGTGGATCGCCAGCAGGTGGACTTCCTGAATACGTGCGGTGACATTGGCCGGGACGCGAATCTCCACATCTTCGGGCAGCAGCAGCGAGGCCATGCCGCCGCCATCGCGTCCGGTCAATGCTACGACAATCATTTCCCGATCATGTGCGGCCTGGATCGCTTGAATAATGTTCGCCGAGTTGCCGCTGGTGGAAATCGCCAGCAGTACGTCGCCGGGTTGGCCAAGGGCGCGAATCTGTTTGGAGAAGATTTCGTTGTAGCTGTAGTCGTTGGCGATCGAAGTGATCGTCGACGAATCGGTGGTCAGGGCGATGGCCGGCAGGCTAGGGCGCTCACGCTCGAAGCGGTTGAGCAGCTCGGAGGAGAAGTGCTGGGCATCGCCGGCCGAACCGCCGTTGCCGCACGAGAGCATTTTGCCTTCGTTGAGCAGGGCGTTGACCATGACCTGGCTGGCTTGCTCGATGTGCGGTGCAAGTACGTCCATCGCCTGTTGCTTGGTATCAATGCTGGCCTGGAAAAGCTGGCGAATTCGGGATTGCATGTCCATCTGTGTGACCTTAAGTAGCGCGGCTGTTTGGCACAGGAATGTGCAGCCCGCAAAGCAAAGAGCAAAAGTGTGCGGTGAAGATGTCCAGCGAATCAGCTGTCAAAGGCATCTTTCAGCCAATTCAGATCAACTGTTCCAGACGGTGTGCTTTCCATGGCAACCACATCGAAACGGCAGGGGTAATCGGCCCAGCGGCGTTCGCTTTGCAGGAAAAACTGCGCGGCGAGTATCAGCTTTTGACGCTTGCGCCCGTCGATACTGGCGAGCGCGCCACCCCATTGTGCGTGTTTTCTGTAGCGGACTTCGACAAATACTACTGTATCGCCGTCAAGCATGACCAGATCAAGCTCGCCGCGTTTACATAACCAGTTCTGCGCCAGGAGGCGCAGACCTTGTTGTTGCAAGTGCTGGAGTGCTTGAAGCTCGGCATCCTTACCGCTTTGTGCACTTGACCGCTGGGGCATCAGCGCGGGGTATCAGGCAGGCGCTGGACCTGTCCACTGACAAACTGAGCCCATGGCAACTGGCGGTCGACCCGCTGGTTCGGGCTGATGCCCAGGCTGCCGGAGAGCCCGTCGATACGAGTGTCCGGCAGGGCCTTGAGTTGCCCCAGGCGCGGCGCCAGGCGGTAGGCATCAACGCCCATCGCGTACAGGCGACCCAGGCTGCCATTGGCTTGCGGCCATTGTGCAGCAACCTGATTGCGCAGCGGATCAGTGGTGTTGAGCAGCCATGGCGTTTCGCAGAACAGAATGTTGTTCATGTCCAGGTACTGGTTCTTGTCGCCACTGGCGCTGTACACATGGGACGTCGCATACACCGGTACATCACCGGCGTACTGGAAGTTCAGCGTCGGCTTGATCTGCTGGGCCAGTTGCGGCGGTACAGCGAGGAAGATGAACTCAATGTCCTGGCGACGCGAAGGCTGTGCGGCGACATCCGTTCCCACGGTGCTTTGCAGGCTCTTGGCGCGACCTTCGCTTTGGCGCAGATGGAACAGATCGGCGATCTGTTGGGCCAGGGCTACCGGCTGGTCAACGTATTCAACGCCGACCACGGTGCCGCCATTGGCTTCCCAATCCTGGCGGAAGGCCTTGAATACGCGCTCGCCCCATTCGCCTTTCGGCACCATAGCTGCTGCGCGGTGCAGGCCGTCGGCGCGAGCACGGCGCGACACTTCACGCGCCTCGTCCTCGGCAGCCAGGCCGAACTGGAACAGTTGGGCCGGGCTCTGGTCGGTTTCGCTGTAGTTCAGGGCCAGGGTGGTGATTGGCAATTGCGGGCGAGCGCTGAGCTGCTTGACCAGCGGCTTCTCCAGAGGACCGACCACCAGTTGCACGCCGGCGGCTTGGGCCTTGGCGTAGAAATCGTCGATGGAGGTCAGGCGCGAGCTGTCGTAAAACTCGATCACTGGCGGTTTCTGCCCGGCTTGTTCAGCCTGGTAGTGAGCAGCCATGAAGCCTTCACGCAAGGCTTTGGCGACGTTGGCCAGCGGGCCTTCCTGGGGCAGCAGCAGCGCGATCTTGTTCAGGGGCTGGCTGGCCAGTTCCTTGAGCTTGGTCAGGGGCACAGGCAGTTGCGAGGCGGCAGGGTGACCAGGGTTTTGCGCGCGCCAGGTGTCGATGGCGGCCTGCTGCTGCTCCAGGGTGCCTGCACTCTTGACCGCCAGGGCCAAGGTGATCCAGCCGTCGAGCGTCGGATTGCCGGTGGCTTGCAGCTGTTCGGCAGGCAGCGCAGCAATCAACGCCCAGATGGCTTCATGGTTGCTGTTATAGGCGTCGCCGCTGAGCAGCGGGGCCATGGCGACGCGCTCGCGAGCAGCGGCCAGGGTCTGGCCGTCGGCCTCATAGGCACGGGCATGCACGGTACCAGTACGGATCTGCTGTTCTGGCGGCAGGTCCTTCAGGTTTTGCAGGCTTGGATGATTCAGCGCCGCCAATGCTGCCTTGGGCTGGTTGCGGGTCATCGCCAGTTCGGCCGCCAGGGTGCTGGCGAAAATCTGTGCCGCAGGCTTGAGGGTGTCCAGCGGGACTTGTGCAAGGATCTGCGCCGAGCGTCCAGGATTGTTCTGATGGTAAGCCAGGTCCGCAGCACTCAAGCGCAGAAGGGCGGCTTTTTCCGGCGTTTTTGCCGAGGTGGCCTGTTCGAGCAGTTGCTCGATACTGGCATCTGGAGTCCGTGGAAGGTCGCCAAGGCTGGACGAGGGCGAGCTGGCACAAGCGGCCAACAGGGCAGCGAGGCAGAGGGCGGAGAGCAGCCGCAGGCAAGCGATCATGTAAGTGTTCCTGATACCGATCAAATTAGCGTGGAATTGTACCCAAGCACTGGCCGGGGCGCGATGTTACTGGCGTAAAACCGTCTATTTAGGTCGTGCAAATGTTGCAAGGCCTGATAGATGACTACAAAAGGTCTCTGCCCCGATGTCCTGTCTTCGAGGCGTCTACACGCTACAATGTGGCTTTTGCCAATCATCGAGGTGTGCGCTTTGACTGCTCCAGGTCCTTTGAATTCCACTGCAGGCTCGCTTTTTGTCGTGGCGACGCCCATTGGCAACCTGGACGATATCAGCGCGAGGGCGCTGAAGGTGTTGCGTGAGGCTAAATTGATCGCGGCTGAAGACACTCGGCACTCCCTGCGTTTGTTGCAGCATTTTGGTATCACCACGCCATTGGCTGCGTGTCACGAGCATAACGAACGTGAGGAGGGTAGCCGCTTTATTACGCGGTTACTCGCTGGCGACGATGTGGCGCTGATCTCCGACGCCGGTACGCCGCTGATTTCCGATCCTGGCTACCATTTGGTCCGTCAGGCGCGTGCCGCTGGTATCAATGTAGTGCCTGTTCCGGGAGCGTGCGCGCTGATTGCGGCGTTATCCGCTGCCGGCTTGCCGTCGGACCGTTTTATCTTCGAAGGCTTTCTGCCGGCGAAGGCAGTAGGGCGTCGGGCGCGTCTTGAACTGTTGAAGGAAGAGCCGCGCACGCTGATTTTCTACGAAGCTCCGCACCGCATCCTTGAGTGTCTGCAGGACATGGAGCTGGTATTTGGTGGCGAGCGCCTGGCGTTGCTGGCGCGAGAGCTGACTAAAACCTTCGAAACCCTCAAGGGGTTGCCGTTGGAAGAGCTGCGGGCGTTCGTCGAAGGCGACAGCAATCAGCAGCGCGGCGAGTGCGTGGTGTTGGTGGCGGGCTGGTCGGCACCGGAGAGTGAGGATGCCGTGGGCAGCGAAGCCATGCGCGTCCTCGATTTGCTGCTTAAGGAAATGCCCCTCAAGCGGGCGGCTGCCTTGGCGGCGGAAATTACCGGTGTGCGTAAGAATGTGCTGTATCAGGCCGCACTGGATAAACAAAAGAGTGAATAGTTCCGCGCTTTAATCTGCGTCACGTCGGAACATGATGGCATTGTTGGCTTTTAAAGCTTGTCCTGAAAGCCACGTGCCGTTAATCTTCGCGGCGGAGAGTCGATTGGACAGTCGCTGCCCTCTATGAAAATTAGAGGGGGGAGGAAAGTCCGGGCTCCATAGGGCGAAGTGCCAGGTAATGCCTGGGGGGCGTGAGCCTACGGAAAGTGCCACAGAAAATAACCGCCTAAGCATTTCGGTGCCGGTAAGGGTGAAAAGGTGCGGTAAGAGCGCACCGCACGACTGGCAACAGTTCGTGGCTAGGTAAACCCCACTTGGAGCAAGACCAAATAGGGTTCCAAGGCGTGGCCCGCGCTGGAACCGGGTAGGTTGCTAAAGATGTCCAGTGATGGCCATCGTAGACGAATGACTGTTCAAGACAGAACCCGGCTTATAGATCGACTCTCCACCTTTTTCCTTCTGCCCGAATCTCGAGCAGAAACCAGGTAGTAGCGCAAGAATCCTTCCCTGCCAAATCATTGGCAGATGTGTCTTCGTAATACCAAAAAAATCTTACTCTTAATAAATTACTTTAACTTCGGCCTCTAGCTCTTTGAGTTGCTTGTGGTTGTTGAGTCAAAAATATCGCAAAACTGTCGTTTCTCCTCTGTTTACCTTCCTAAATCTCCGTTCTGTAAGGCTTTTCCTTTAATCCGCGCCTTGACGGTGTGGTGGGCGCATTCCTATAGTGTGCGCAAGTGGCGGAAAGTGGCATAAAGTGGGTTTTTTGAACGTAAAACGCTAGAATTTGGAGAAACGCACCTGTGTTTCGCGGAGCTAACGCTATCAGTCTCGATGCAAAAGGCCGTCTCGCTATGCCGAGCCGGTATCGTGACGAGCTCATTTCGCGAAGTTCCGGGCAGTTAATCATCACGATTGACGCCGTTGATCCTTGTTTATGTGTTTACCCGCTCGATGAGTGGGAACTGATTGAAACCAAGTTGCGAGCCCTGCCTTCGTTGCGTGAAGAGAACCGGCGCTTGCAGCGCTTGCTGATTGGTAATGCCGTCGACCTCGAACTCGATGGCAGTGGTCGTTTCCTGGTTCCACCGCGTCTGCGCGAATACGCCAAGTTGGACAAGCGCGCGATGCTGGTAGGCCAACTGAACAAGTTCCAATTGTGGGACGAAGATGCCTGGGATGCTGTTTCTGCAGCAGACCTGGCTGCTATTCAACAACCGGGCGCTATGCCTGATGAACTGCGTGATTTGATCCTGTGACTATTGATAGCGGCTTTAACCACATCACCGTACTGCTTGACGAAGCCGTCGAGGCTCTCGCCGTACGCCCTGATGGCTGCTATTTGGATGGCACGTTCGGGCGCGGCGGGCACAGCCGGTTGATCCTCAGTCAGCTCGGTTCCGACGGTAAACTCCTCGGGTTCGACAAAGACCCTCAAGCGATTGCCACCGGGCAAGCGCTAGCGGCCGAAGACGGCCGCTTTGTCGTTGTGCAGCGCAGCTTTGCCGAGCTGGGTGCCGAAGTCGCCGAGCGCGGCATGGCGGGCAAGGTGGCCGGGGTTTTGCTGGACCTGGGCGTGTCTTCGCCACAGCTGGACGACCCAGAGCGCGGCTTCAGTTTCATGAACGACGGTCCGCTGGACATGCGTATGGACCCAAGCCGTGGCATCAGTGCCGCGCAGTTCATCGCCACCGCTCCCCATGAAGAAATCACGCGTGTATTCAAAGAGTACGGCGAAGAGCGCTTCGCCGGCCGCATGGCTCGCGCCGTGGTTGAACGCCGGGAAATCCAGCCGTTCGAGCGCACCGCCGACCTGGCCGAAGTGCTGAAAGTCGCCAACCCAGCGTGGGAGAAGGGCAAGAACCCGGCTACCCGTGCATTCCAGGGCCTGCGCATTCACGTCAACAACGAATTGGGTGACCTGGAGGCCGGCCTTGAAGCGGCCCTGGAGTCCCTGGAAGTGGGCGGTCGCCTGGTGGTGATCAGTTTCCACTCCCTCGAAGACCGCATCGTCAAACTGTTCATGCGTCGTCTGGTCAAGGGTGAGTCCGACAATCTGCCGCGCAACCTGCCGGTACGTTTCGAAGCCTTTGTGCCGAAAATCAAAATCCATGGCAAAGCGCAGTTCGCCTCCGAGGCAGAACTCAAGGCCAACCCGCGTGCCCGTAGTGCTGTCATGCGCGTTGCGGAGAAGTTGCGGTGAGTAAGCTCTTCGCCAAGCCCCTCCCGGGCGGCAGCTTCTTTATGATGCTGTTGTTTATCGGCGTGCTGGTGTCCGCGATTGGGGTGTCCTACAGCGCCCACTGGAACCGCCAGTTACTCAATTCCCTGTATGGGGAATTGAGCGTGCGTGACAAGGCACAGGCAGAGTGGGGCCGGTTGATCCTGGAGCAAAGCACCTGGACGGCCCACAGCCGCATCGAAATCCTGGCCACTGAACAGCTTAAGATGCACATTCCGGGCGCGGCCGAAGTGCGGATGGTGGCGCCATGATGAAACTCGAAGGCGCACTCTACCCGTGGCGTTTCCGTGTGGTGCTGGGCTTGCTGGCACTGATGGTAAGTGCGATTGCCTGGAGGATTATCGATCTGCAGGTGGTCGACCGTGACTTCCTGATCGGCCAGGGCGATGCCCGCAGCCTGCGTCATATCCCGATTCCTGCGCACCGCGGCCTGATCACCGACCGCAACGGCGAGCCCCTGGCCGTCAGTACCCCGGTGACCACCCTGTGGGCCAACGCCAAGGAACTGCAGACCGCCAAGGACAAATGGCCGGAACTCGCCGCCGCCTTGGGCCAGGATCCAAAAGCCCTGAGCGAACGCCTGGAAGCCCAGGCCAACAAAGAATTCATCTACCTGGTTCGTGGCCTGACCCCCGAACAAGGCCAGATTGTGCTCGACCTTAAAGTCCCCGGTGTCTACGGCATCGAGGAGTTTCGGCGTTTCTATCCCGCCGGCGAAACCACTGCTCATATGGTGGGGTTCACCGACATCGACGATCACGGTCGCGAAGGTGTTGAGCTGGCCTACGACGAGTGGCTGGCCGGGGTTCCCGGCAAACGGCAGGTCATCAAGGACCGGCGCGGCAGATTGATCAAGGATGTCCAGGTCACCAAAAACGCCAAGGCCGGTAAGCCCTTGGCGTTGTCGATTGATTTGCGTCTGCAGTACCTGGCCAACCGCGAACTGCGCAACGCGATCATCGAAAACGGCGCCAAGGCCGGCAGCCTGGTGATCATGGACGTGAAGACCGGTGAGATTCTCGCCATGGTCAACCAGCCGACCTACAACCCGAACAACCGTCGCAACCTGCAACCGGCGATGATGCGTAACCGCGCCATGATCGACGTGTTTGAGCCAGGTTCGACCATGAAAGCCGTCTCCATGAGTGCGGCCCTGGAGACCGGTCGCTGGAAGCCCAGCGACAAGGTCGAGGTTTATCCGGGCACCCTGCAGTTGGGCAAATACACCATTCGCGACGTGTCCCGTAGCGAAGGTCCGGTGCTGGACTTGACCGGCATCCTGATCAACTCCAGTAACGTCGGCATGAGTAAGGTCGCCTTCGACATCGGCGGCGAAACCATTTACCGCCTGGCACAGAAAATCGGCCTGGGCCAGCCCACCGGTCTGGATTTCCCAGGTGAGCGTGTTGGCAATCTGCCGAACTACCGCGATTGGAAAAAAGCCGAGACCGCGACGTTATCCTACGGCTACGGCCTGTCGGTGACCGCGATCCAATTGGTCCATGCATTCTCAGTGCTGGCCAACAACGGCAAGATGGTCCCACTGAGTCTGATCCATGTTGACGAGCCGCCGAAGGCCACCCAAGTCATTCCGGAAAAGGTCGCCAAGACCATGCAGGGCATGTTGCAACAAGTGATCGAGGCACCGCGTGGTGTGTTCCGCGCCCAAGTGCCGGCGTATCACGTGGCAGGCAAGTCCGGTACAGCACGTAAAACCGCCGTGGGGACTAAAGGCTACGCAGAAAACTCCTACCGTTCGCTGTTCGCCGGCTTCGGCCCCATGAGCGATCCGCGTTACGCCATCGTCGTGGTCATTGATGAACCGAGCAAGGCTGGCTACTTCGGTGGTCTGGTTTCGGCGCCGGTGTTCAGCAAAGTGATGTCCGGGACCTTGCGCCTGATGAACATCACGCCGGACAACCTGCCGCCGACCCAACAAGCGAACGCCGGACCACCGGCCGCTGCTGTAAAAGCCAATGGAGGGCGCGGCTGATGTCTCTTAGCCTGAACAAGATTTTTGCCCACGCTGGCCGCGATCTGCTGATTCGCGAGTTGACCCTGGACAGCCGTAATGTGCGTGCCGGTGACTTGTTCCTGGCGGTACCGGGTGGCAAGTTCGATGGTCGCGCTCATATCGCTGATGCGCTGCAACGTGGGGCGGCAGCCGTCGCCTATGAAGTTGACGGCGCCACCGTACTGCCGATCACCGATGTACCGTTGATTCCGGTCAAGGGCCTGGCGGCGCAGCTGTCGGACATCGCCGGGCGCTTTTATGCTGACCCTAGCCGCACCCTGAACCTGATTGGCGTTACAGGCACCAACGGCAAGACCAGCGTTACCCAACTGGTCGCGCAAGCCCTTGACTTGCTGGGCCAGCACTGCGGCATCGTCGGTACCCTGGGCACTGGTTTCTACGGCGCGCTGCAAAGCGGCCTGCACACCACGCCCAACCCGATCGCCGTCCAGGCAACCCTGGCCGACCTGAAAAAAGCCGGTGCCAAGGCTGTTGCCATGGAAGTGTCTTCCCACGGTCTTGATCAGGGTCGCGTGACCGCCCTGGCATTCGACGTGGCGGTGATGACCAACCTGTCTCGCGATCACCTGGATTACCACGGCACCATGGAGGCCTACGCGGCCGCCAAGGCCAAACTGTTTGTCTGGAACGACCTGAGCTGCCGGGTGGTTAACCTGGATGACGAATTCGGTCGGCAATTGGCTGCCGAGAAAAGCGAAGCACGGTTGATCAGCTACAGCCTGGAAGATACCAGCGCGTATCTCTATTGCCGTAACGCCCAGTTTGATGATGAAGGCGTGCGCGCCACGCTGGTCACGCCTCAGGGCGAGCACCACTTGCGCAGCACCTTGCTCGGTCGCTTCAACCTGAGCAACGTCCTTGCCGCCATCGGCGCGTTGCTTGGGCTTGATTACGCCCTGGACGAAATCCTCCGGGTGCTCCCGAAGCTGGAAGGCCCTGCCGGGCGCATGCAGCGCCTCGGCGGCGGCACACAGCCGTTGGTGGTGGTGGATTACGCCCACACCCCGGATGCCCTGGAAAAAGTCCTGTTGGCCCTGCGTCCCCACGCCAAAGGCAAGTTGCTGTGCCTGTTTGGCTGTGGCGGTGATCGCGATCGCGGCAAGCGCCCACTGATGGCGCAAATCGTCGAGCGTTTGGCGGACTGTGTTCTCGTCACTGACGATAACCCCCGCAGTGAAGCGCCGAGCCAGATTTTCGACGACATCCGCGAAGGTTTTGTCGACGCCTCGAAAGTCACTTTTGTTGCCGGTCGCGGCGCCGCCATTGCTCAACTGATCGCCAGCGCCAGCGCCGACGACGTGGTGGTACTGGCCGGTAAAGGTCACGAGGACTATCAGGAAATCAATGGCGAGCGCCATGACTTCTCGGATCTGGTCGAGGCGGATCACGCCTTGACCGCATGGGAGGTGGCCCATGCTTAAGGCCCTGAAATTCAGCGAACTGACCGAAGCCTTGTCGGCACGCCTGTTGTCCAGCGATTGCAGTTTCGACGGCGTGAGCATCGATAGTCGCGCCATCAAGCCAGGGCAATTGTTCGTCGCGCTGGCCGGCCCGCGCTTTGACGGTCATGACTACCTTAATGATGTCGCCACCAACGGCGCGGTCGGTGCTTTGGTCCAGCGCGAAGTCGCGGACTCGGTATTGCCGCAATTGCTGGTGGCTGATACCCGTCTGGCCCTCGGCCAGTTGGGTGCCTTGAACCGCGCTGCCTACGACAAGCCTGTTGCCGCAGTGACCGGTTCCAGCGGCAAAACTACGGTCAAGGAACTGCTTGCCGGCATCTTGCGTACGCGCGGACCGGTGCTGGCTACCCGTGGCAACTTGAACAACGACTTTGGCGTCCCGCTGACCCTGTTGGAACTGGCGCCTGAACACACGGCTGCCGTGATCGAACTGGGTGCCTCGCGCATCGGCGAAATCGCTTACACCGTGGCGATGACTCGTCCCCATGTTGCCGTGATCAACAATGCCGGAACTGCCCACGTCGGCGAGTTCGGCGGTCCGGAAAAAATCGTCGAAGCCAAGGGCGAAATCCTCGAAGGCCTCGACGCTTCCGGTACGGCGGTACTGAATCTCGACGACAAGGCCTTTGAGACCTGGCGTGTACGCGCCGCCGGTCGCAAGGTCTTGAGCTTCTCGGTACACAACACTGCAGCCAATTTCTACGCCTCGGCTATCAGCGTCGACGCCCGTGGCTGCCCGGCTTTCACCCTGCACACACCGCAGGGTGACGAACGCGTTCAACTGAATTTGCTGGGTAACCATAACGTCGCCAATGCGTTGGCCGCCGCCGCCGCCGCTCATGTGCTGGGCGTGTCGCTGTTCGGCATCGCCACCGGCCTTGGCGCGGTGCAACCGGTCAAGGGCCGCACCGTGGCGCAGTTGGCAACCAACGGCATGCGCGTCATCGATGACACCTATAACGCCAACCAGTCCTCGATCTGTGCTGCCGTCGACCTGCTGACCGGTTTTGCTGGTCGCAAGGTCCTGGTGCTTGGCGATATCGCTGAATTGGGTGACTGGGCAGAACAAGCTCACCGTGAAGTCGGCAGCTATGCCTCCGGCAAGGTAGATGCTCTTTATGCCGTGGGCTCGAACATGGTCCACGCCGTGAAAGCCTTCGGCCCCGGTGCGCAGCACTTCTCCAGCCAGGCCGAATTGATCCAGGCGCTGAGCGCGACTGAACAAGACAAACACACCACTATTTTGATCAAGGGATCGCGCAGCGCGGTGATGGAAAACGTCGTCGCGGCCTTGTGTGGCTCAAGTACGGAGAAACATTAATGCTGCTGCTGCTGGCTGAGTATCTGCAACAGTTCTACAAAGGCTTCGCGGTCTTTCAGTACCTGACCCTGCGCGGGATTCTGGGTGTGCTGACCGCGCTGTCGTTGTCGCTGTTTCTGGGGCCATGGATGATCCGTACTCTGCAAAGCCTGCAGATTGGCCAGTCTGTGCGTAATGACGGCCCGCAGTCGCATCTGTCCAAGTCTGGTACCCCAACCATGGGCGGTGCGCTGATCCTGTCGTCCATCGGCATCAGTACCTTGCTCTGGGCTGACCTGCACAACCGCTACGTCTGGACCGTGTTGCTGGTGACTCTGTTGTTCGGTGCCATCGGCTGGGTTGACGACTACCGCAAAGTGATCGAGAAGAACTCCAAGGGGCTGCCAAGCCGCTGGAAGTATTTCTGGCAGTCAGTGTTCGGCCTGGGCGCAGCGATCTTCCTTTATATGACCGCGCCAAGTGCGGTGGAAACCACCCTGATCCTGCCAATACTCAAGGATGCCAGTATCCCGTTGGGCATTGGTTTCGTAGTGCTGACTTACTTCGTTATCGTCGGCTCCAGCAACGCGGTCAACCTGACCGATGGCCTCGACGGTCTGGCGATCATGCCAACGGTGATGGTCGGCGGCGCGTTGGGCATCTTCTGCTACCTGTCGGGTAACGTGAAATTCGCTGAGTACCTGCTGATCCCATACGTTCCGGGCGCGGGTGAACTGATCGTGTTCTGCGGCGCACTGATCGGTGCCGGCCTCGGCTTCCTATGGTTCAACACCTATCCAGCACAAGTTTTCATGGGCGACGTCGGCGCACTGGCGCTGGGCGCAGCCCTGGGCACCATCGCGGTGATCGTCCGTCAGGAAATCGTCCTGTTCATCATGGGCGGTGTGTTCGTGATGGAAACCCTGTCGGTGGTGATCCAGGTCGCCTCCTTCAAGTTGACCGGGCGCCGGGTGTTCCGCATGGCGCCGATTCACCACCACTTTGAACTCAAGGGCTGGCCTGAGCCACGCGTGATTGTCCGTTTCTGGATTATCACCGTGATTCTGGTCCTGGTCGGCCTTGCCACCCTGAAACTGAGGTAGAAACGAGTGTCCTTGATCGCTTCTGACCACTTCCGCATCGTTGTCGGCCTCGGCAAGAGCGGCATGTCCCTGGTTCGCTTCCTGGCGAACCGGGGCACGTCGTTTGCTGTGGCCGACACGCGGGAAAATCCACCGGAGCTGGTCACGCTGCGCCGTGACTACCCGCATGTGGAAGTGCGTTGTGGCGAGCTGGATGTCGACTTCCTCTGCCGCGCCGATGAGCTCTACGTGAGCCCCGGCCTGGCGTTGGCAACACCGGCGCTGCAAGCCGCTGCTGCTCGTGGTGTGAAACTGTCCGGTGATATCGATCTGTTCGCGCGCAACGCGAAAGCGCCGATTGTGGCCATCAGCGGCTCCAACGCGAAAAGCACCGTCACCACCCTCGTCGGCGAGATGGCGGCTGCGGCCGGCAAACGTGTGGCGGTGGGCGGTAACCTCGGCACCCCGGCGCTGGACCTGCTTCGCGACGACGTCGAGCTGTACGTGATGGAGTTGTCGAGCTTCCAGCTGGAAACCACCAACCAACTCAACGCCGAAGTGGCCACCGTGTTGAATGTCAGCGAAGACCACATGGATCGCTACAGCGGCCTGCCGGCTTATCACTTGGCCAAGCACCGAATCTTCCGTGGTGCGCGGCAAGTGGTGGTCAATCGTCAGGATGCCTTGAGCCGTCCGCTGATGGGCGAAGGCCTGCCGTGCTGGACCTTTGGCTTGAGCAAGCCAGACTTCAAGGCCTTCGGTATTCGTGAAGAGAACGGCGAGAAATACCTGGCCTTCGAATTCCAGAACCTGATGCCGGTGCGCGAACTGAAAATCCGTGGCGCGCATAACCAGTCCAACGCCCTGGCGGCGCTGGCTCTTGGTCATGCAGTGGGCTTGCCGTTCGACGCCATGCTCTCGAGCCTGCGCACCTTTGCCGGCCTTGAACACCGCTGCCAGTGGGTGCGTGACCTGGACGGCGTCAGCTATTACAACGACTCCAAGGCCACTAACGTGGGTGCCGCATTGGCTGCTATTGAAGGCCTTGGTGCCGACATCGAAGGCAAGGTAGTGCTGATCGCCGGTGGCGACGGCAAGGGTGCTGACTTCAAGGACCTTAAAGATCCGGTCGCGGCCAACTGCCGTGTCGTGGTGCTGATGGGCCGAGATTCCGGCTTGATCGCCGATGCCCTGGGTGACTCGGTGCCACAGGTTCGTGCGCATTCGCTGGATGACGCCATCGCCCAATGCCGTGCCCTGGCCCAGCCAGGTGATGCAGTGCTGCTGTCGCCGGCGTGCGCCAGCTTCGACATGTTCAAGAACTACGAAGAGCGCGGCCAGCTATTCGCCCGCGCCGTGGAGGCCTTGGCATGAGTATCGACCTCAAAAACATCATCAAACCTTACCCGTCGCCGATCATTACCGGGCGTGGTATCGATCTCGACTTCCCGATGCTCGCCGGTTGCCTCGCGCTGCTGGGCCTGGGCCTGGTGATGATTACCTCGGCGTCCTCGGAAGTGGCCGCCGTGCAGTCGGGCAACACTCTGTACATGATGATCCGTCACCTGATTTACCTGGTGATCGGTCTGGGGGCGTGCATCGTCACCATGATGATTCCGATCGCCACCTGGCAGCGCCTGGGTTGGCTGATGCTGATCGGTGCCTTTGGTTTGCTGATCATGGTGATCCTGCCGGGCATTGGCCGTGAGGTGAACGGTTCGATGCGCTGGATTGGTTTCGGCGCGTTCAACGTGCAGCCGTCGGAAATCGCCAAGGTGTTTGTGGTGATCTACCTCGCGGGCTACCTGGTACGGCGCCAGAAAGAAGTGCGCGAAAGTTGGATGGGGTTCTTCAAGCCGTTCATCGTGCTGCTGCCGATGGCCGGCCTGCTGCTGATGGAGCCGGACTTCGGTGCCACCGTCGTGATGATGGGCGCCGCAGCGGCGATGCTATTCCTCGGTGGTGTGGGCTTGTTCCGCTTTGCCTTGATGGTTGGGCTGGCAGTGGCGGCGGTGACGATCCTGGTTCAGGCGCAACCCTACCGGATGGCCCGTCTGATCACCTTTACCGACCCATGGTCCGACCAGTTCGGCTCCGGCTACCAGTTGACCCAGGCCTTGATCGCCTTCGGTCGCGGCGAGTGGCTGGGCGTGGGCCTGGGCAACAGCGTACAGAAACAGTTCTACCTGCCGGAAGCCCACACGGACTTCGTGTTCTCGGTACTCGCCGAAGAGCTGGGCGTGGTCGGCTCCCTGTGCACCGTTGCACTGTTTGTATTCGTTTGCGTGCGGGCCATGTACATCGGCTTGTGGGCGGAGAAGGCCAAACAGTTTTTCGCAGCTTATGTGGCTTACGGCTTGGCGTTCTTGTGGATCGGCCAGTTCCTGATCAACATCGGGGTGAACGTCGGCCTGCTGCCGACCAAGGGCTTGACCCTGCCGTTCCTCAGTTACGGTGGCAGTTCGTTGGTGATTTGCTGCGCCTGTCTCGGGTTGCTGCTGCGTATCGAGTGGGAGAGTCGGACCCACTTGGGCAGTGAAGAGATGGAGTTCAGCGAAAGCGACTTCGCCGAGGAGCCGACCCATGGGCGCTAACGTGCTGATCATGGCCGGCGGCACCGGTGGCCACGTGTTCCCGGCGCTGGCCTGTGCCCGCGAGTTCCAGGCCCGTGGCTACACGGTGCACTGGCTGGGCACGCCACGTGGCATTGAAAATGAATTGGTCCCGAATGCCGGCTTGCCGCTGCATTTGATCAACGTCACCGGCCTGCGGGGCAAGAGCAAGTTGTCCCTGCTCAAGGCGCCGTTCGTGTTGCTCAAGGCCGTGTGGCAAGCGCGCAAAGTGATTCGTGAATTGAAGCCCGTCTGTGTGTTGGGCTTTGGCGGTTATGTGACAGGTCCCGGTGGTGTTGCTGCCAGGCTTGCGGGCGTGCCGGTGATTGTCCATGAGCAGAATGCTGTTGCCGGAACCGCCAATCGCCTGCTGGCACCGTTGGCCGCCCGGGTGTGCGAAGCGTTCCCCAACACCTTTGGCCCGTCGGACAAACTCCGTACCACCGGCAACCCGGTGCGTACCGAGCTGTTCATGGCCATCGCGCGCCAGGCTCTGATTGGGCGCAAGCCGCACTTGCTGATCCTCGGTGGCAGCCTGGGCGCGGAACCGTTGAACAAATTATTACCCGAAGCCTTGTCGCAGCTTCCCGTGGACCTGCGTCCTGAAGTGTTCCATCAAGCGGGCAAGAACCACGATGAAGTGACCGCCGGACGCTATCGCGACGCCGGAGTTGAAGCCAACGTGCAGCCCTTCATCAAAGACATGGCCCATGCCTATGGCTGGGCCGACCTGGTGGTCTGTCGCGCAGGTGCGTTGACCGTCAGTGAACTGGCCGCCGCCGGTCTGCCGTCCTTGCTGGTGCCTTTGCCCCACGCCATCGACGATCACCAGACCCGCAACGCCGAATATTTGGCTGGGGAAGGCGCTGCCTTCCTGCTGCCGCAAAGAACGACTGGCGCCGCCGATTTGGCCGCACGCCTGACTGAGGTTTTGATGCAACCGGAACGACTGAACAGCATGGCGAGCACCGCAAGCCGCCTGGCCAAGCCTGACGCAACCCGCAACGTGGTCGATATCTGCCTGGAGGTGGCCCATGGTTGAGAATCAGAAAGCCATGCCGCAACCGGAAATGCGCCGCATCCGTCGTATCCACTTTGTCGGGATCGGCGGTGTGGGCATGTGCGGGATTGCCGAAGTGTTGCTGAACCTGGGCTACCAAGTGTCCGGTTCCGACCTGAAAATGTCGCCGGTCACTGAGCGCCTGGAGTCTTTCGGCGCGCAGATCTTTATTGGTCACCGTGCCGAGAACGCTGCCGAGGCCGACGTGCTGGTGGTTTCCAGCGCAGTAAACACCTCCAACCCGGAAGTGGCCACCGCCCTTGAACGCCGCATTCCCGTGGTGCCTCGCGCCGAGATGCTGGCCGAACTGATGCGCTACCGCCACGGCATTGCCGTTGCCGGTACCCATGGCAAGACCACCACCACCAGCCTGATCGCCTCGGTGTTCGCCGCCGGCGGCCTGGACCCGACGTTTGTGATCGGTGGTCGGCTGAATGCAGCGGGCACCAATGCACAGTTGGGCACCAGCCGCTACTTGATCGCCGAAGCCGATGAAAGCGACGCCAGCTTCCTGCACCTGCAGCCGCTGGTGGCCGTGGTCACTAACATCGACGCCGACCACATGGCGACCTACGACGGTGACTTCAACAAACTGAAAAAAACCTTCGTCGAATTCCTCCACAACCTGCCGTTCTACGGTCTGGCGGTGGTGTGCCTGGACGACCCGGTGGTGCGCGAGATCCTGCCACTGGTCAAGCGTCCGACCGTGACCTATGGCTTCAGCGAAGACGCCGACGTGCGTGCCATCAATGTTCGCCAGCAAGGCATGCAGACTTTCTTCACCGTGCTGCGCCCTGACCGTGAGCCGCTGGACGTCTCGGTGAACATGCCGGGCAACCACAACGTGCTCAATTCCCTGGCGACCATCTGCATTGCCACCGATGAGGGCGTCAGCGATGAAGCCATCGTCGAAGGCCTGTCGGGCTTTGCCGGTGTGGGCCGGCGCTTCCAGGTCTACGGCGAACTGCCGGTGGACGGCGGCAACGTGATGCTGGTGGACGACTACGGTCACCACCCGACTGAAGTCGCAGCCGTGATCAAGGCCGTGCGTGGTGGTTGGCCGGAGCGCCGCCTGGTGATGGTCTACCAGCCGCACCGTTATAGCCGCACCCGCGACCTGTACGACGATTTCGTGAATGTACTGGCTGATGCCAACGTCTTGCTGCTGATGGAAGTCTACCCGGCCGGTGAAGAACCGATCCCGGGCGCCGACAGCCGCAAGCTGTGCAACAGCATCCGTCAGCGCGGTCAATTGGACCCAATCTACATCGAGCGTGGTGTCGACCTCGCACCCGTGGTCAAGCCACTGCTGCGTGCCGGTGACATCCTGCTGTGCCAGGGCGCCGGCGATATCGGCGGCCTTGCCCCAAAACTGCTGGCAAGCCCGCTGTTTGCCGCACCACAGGGGAAGTCGAAATGACCATTGACTACGGCTCCCTGTTTTCCACGATCAAACCTGCCGATTTCGGCCGCGTTGCGGTGCTGTTCGGCGGCAAGAGCGCCGAGCGTGAAGTGTCGCTCAAGTCCGGCAATGCCGTGCTGGATGCGCTGCTCAGCGGTGGCGTGAATGCGTTCGGCATCGATGTGGGCGATGACTTCCTGTCGCGTCTGCAGGCCGAAAAAATCGATCGCGCCTTCGTCATTCTTCACGGCCGTGGCGGTGAAGACGGCAGCATGCAGGGCCTGCTGGAGTGCCTGGGCATTCCTTATACCGGTAGTGGCATCCTGGCCTCGGCGCTGGCGATGGACAAGCTGCGTACCAAGCAGGTCTGGCATAGCCTGGGTATTCCGACCCCGCGTCATGCCGTGCTGTGCAGCGAAGACGATTGTATTTCTGCAGCCAAGGAACTGGGCTTGCCTTTGATCGTCAAACCAGCCCATGAAGGCTCCAGTATCGGCATGGCCAAAGTGAACTCGGCCGCCGAATTGATTGACGCATGGAAAGCGGCCAGTACCTACGATTCGCAAGTGTTGGTGGAACAGTGGATTTCCGGTCCCGAGTACACCATCGCAACCCTGCGTGGCCAAGTATTGCCGCCTATCGCTTTGGGCACGCCCCATACCTTTTACGACTACGACGCCAAGTACCTGGCTTCCGATACCCAGTATCGGATTCCATGTGGCCTCGACAGTGCCAAGGAACAGGAATTGATGGACCTCACGGCGAAAGCCTGTGAGGCGCTGGGTATCGCCGGTTGGGCGCGGGCAGACGTGATGCAGGATGACCAAGGGAATTTCTGGTTCCTTGAAGTCAACACCGCACCAGGGATGACCGATCACAGCCTGGTACCTATGGCTGCACGCGCAGCCGGATTGGATTTCCAGCAGTTGGTGCTGGCCATTCTGGCAGCAAGCATTGAGCCGCGGGGTTAAGACCATGCAAGGCGCATCGCTTCGTCATCAGCAAACCTCGCCACCCGGCCGCAAGCCGGTGCCACGGGGCGCCAGCCGGATGGTGGCTAAAGAGCCGATGTCGGCGCGCCTGCCGAAAGCCAATTTTGGTTTTTTCAAAGCGTTGTTCTGGCCGGTGTTGTTGGTGGTTTTGGGCTTCGGTACCTACGAAGGTGCCCAGCGTCTGCTGCCTTACGCGGATCGACCGATTACCAAGATCAGCGTGCAGGGTGATTTGAGCTACATCAGCCAGCAAGCGGTGCAACAGCGGATCGGCCCGTATCTGGCGGCGAGCTTCTTCACCATTGACTTGGCGGGCATGCGTTCCGAACTGGAACAGATGCCGTGGATTGCCCACGCCGAAGTGCGCAGGGTTTGGCCGGATCAAGTGACGATCCGCCTGGAGGAACAACTGCCCGTGGCCCGTTGGGGTGATGGCGCGTTGTTGAACAACCAGGGCCAGGCGTTCGCGCCTCGCGAAGTGGCGAACTACGAACACCTGCCGCAGTTGTTCGGACCACAACGGGCGCAACAGCAAGTGATGCAGCAGTACCAGGCCTTGAGCCAGATGCTGCGGCCACTGGGCTTCTCTATCGCGCGACTGGAATTGCGCGAGCGGGGCAGCTGGTTTTTGACCACCGGGGCCGGCAGTTCTGGGCCGGGCATCGAGTTGTTGCTGGGACGCGGCAACTTGGTGGAGAAGATGCGCCGCTTTATCGCCATCTATGAAAAGACCTTGAAAGAACAGATTACGAACATTGCGAGCATCGACCTGCGTTACGCCAACGGCCTGGCCGTCGGCTGGCGGGCCGCTGCGGCGCCCACGGCAGCGCAACCCGCTGTCGCGAAGAATTAAGAAGAGGCAGGACCCATGGCAAACGTGCAAAGCGGCAAAATGATCGTCGGTCTCGATATCGGCACCTCCAAGGTGGTGGCGCTGGTAGGCGAGGTCGCGGACGACGGCACGCTGGAAATCGTCGGAATCGGCACGCATCCGTCCCGGGGCCTGAAGAAGGGCGTGGTGGTCAACATCGAATCCACCGTGCAGTCGATCCAGCGCGCCATCGAAGAAGCGCAACTGATGGCCGGCTGCCGGATTCACTCGGCGTTTGTCGGTGTTGCCGGCAACCACATCCGTAGCCTGAACTCCCACGGCATTGTGGCGATTCGTGATCGTGAAGTCAGCTCGGCTGACCTGGAACGAGTACTGGACGCCGCGCAAGCCGTAGCGATCCCGGCCGACCAGCGGGTGCTGCACACCCTGCCGCAGGATTACGTGATCGATAACCAGGAAGGCGTTCGTGAGCCTTTGGGCATGTCGGGCGTACGTCTGGAAGCCAAGGTCCACGTGGTGACTTGCGCCGTCAACGCTGCACAGAACATTGAAAAATGCGTGCGCCGCTGCGGCCTGGAAATCGACGACATCATTCTGGAGCAGCTTGCGTCCGCGTATTCGGTACTGACCGACGATGAAAAAGAACTGGGCGTGTGCCTGGTGGACATCGGCGGCGGCACCACTGACATCGCGATCTTCACCGAGGGTGCGATCCGTCACACCGCCGTGATCCCAATTGCCGGTGATCAAGTGACCAACGACATCGCCATGGCGTTGCGCACACCGACCCAGTACGCCGAAGAAATCAAGATCCGTTACGCCTGCGCCCTGGCCAAGTTGGCCGGTGCCGGTGAAACCATCAAGGTGCCAAGCGTTGGCGACCGTCCACCGCGCGAGCTGTCCCGCCAGGCGTTGGCCGAAGTGGTCGAGCCGCGTTACGACGAGCTGTTCACCCTGATCCAGGCTGAACTGCGCCGCAGCGGCTACGAAGATTTGATCCCGGCCGGCATCGTGCTGACCGGTGGCACCTCGAAGATGGAAGGCGCGGTCGAACTGGCCGAGGAAATCTTCCACATGCCAGTCCGCCTGGGCGTGCCCCATGGCGTCAAGGGCCTGGGCGACGTGGTGCGTAACCCGATTTATTCCACCGGTGTGGGCTTGCTGTTGTACGGGCTGCAAAAGCAGACCGACGGCATTTCCCTGTCGGGTATTGGCAACCGCGAAAGCTACAGAAGCGACGACGAAGCGAAAACGCCGTTGTTCGAGCGGTTGCAAGCCTGGGTGAAAGGCAATTTCTAAAGATTTACCGCAATACCGTTTCAAGTAGTAGGCGAAAAAACTAGAGAAATGAAAGGAGAGGGAAAATGTTCGAACTCGTAGACAACATCCCCGCAAGCCCGGTTATCAAAGTAATCGGTGTCGGCGGTGGCGGCGGCAACGCTGTCAACCACATGGTCAAGAGCAACATTGAAGGCGTTGAATTCATCTGCGCCAACACTGACGCCCAGGCCCTTAAAAGCATCGGTGCACGCACCATCCTGCAATTGGGCACAGCTGTGACCAAAGGCCTGGGTGCTGGCGCCAATCCGGAAGTCGGCCGTCAAGCCGCTCTGGAAGACCGCGAGCGTATTGCCGAAGTGCTGCAGGGCACCAACATGGTGTTCATCACCACGGGCATGGGCGGTGGTACCGGTACCGGTGCTGCGCCGATCATTGCCGAAGTGGCGAAGGAAATGGGCATTCTCACCGTTGCAGTGGTGACCCGTCCGTTCCCGTTCGAAGGCCGCAAGCGCATGCAGATCGCCGATGAAGGCATCCGTCTGCTGTCGGAAAGCGTTGACTCGTTGATCACCATCCCTAACGAGAAGCTGCTGACCATCCTCGGTAAAGACGCCAGCCTGCTGTCGGCTTTCGCCAAGGCTGACGATGTACTGGCCGGTGCCGTTCGCGGTATCTCCGACATCATCAAGCGTCCGGGCATGATCAACGTCGACTTTGCCGACGTGCGTACCGTGATGAGCGAAATGGGCATGGCGATGATGGGCACTGGCTGCGCCAGCGGTCCGAACCGTGCACGTGAAGCCACCGAAGCGGCGATCCGCAATCCATTGCTGGAAGACGTGAACCTGCAAGGTGCGCGCGGCATCCTGGTGAACATCACCGCCGGTCCTGACCTGTCCCTGGGTGAGTACTCCGACGTGGGTAGCATCATCGAAGCCTTCGCTTCCGAGCACGCGATGGTCAAGGTCGGTACTGTTATCGATCCGGACATGCGCGACGAGCTGCACGTTACGGTAGTGGCTACCGGTCTGGGCGCGAAAATCGAGAAGCCTGTGAAGGTTATCGACAATACCGTTCACACCAGCCAAGCGTCTGCTGCTCCAGCGCCTTCGCGCCAGGAACTGCCGTCGGTGAACTATCGTGACCTGGATCGTCCTACCGTGATGCGCAACCAGGCTCAGGCCGGTGCTGCGGCGTCGACTCGCTTGAATCCGCAAGATGATCTGGACTACCTGGACATCCCGGCTTTCCTGCGTCGTCAGGCCGATTAATGGAATGTATCAGGGCTATGAAGGTGATTGGTGTTCAGCAAAGGTCTGGTCTGCTATTATCGCCAGCCTTTGTTGATACCAGTTCGCAATTTGCGCTGAAGCGGTCCAAGCCATGATTAAACAACGCACCCTGAAGAATATTATCCGTGCCACAGGTGTAGGTCTGCACTCCGGGGAGAAGGTATACCTGACTCTCAAACCTGCACCTGTCGACACCGGCATCGTGTTTGTTCGTGCCGACCTGGACCCTGTGGTGCAGATTCCTGCTCGCGCGGAAAATGTTGGCGAAACCACGATGTCGACCACGTTGGTCAACGGTGACGTCAAAGTGGACACGGTGGAGCACTTGCTCTCGGCCATGGCCGGTCTGGGCATCGATAACGCCTACGTCGAGCTCTCCGCGTCCGAAGTCCCTATCATGGATGGCAGCGCTGGACCCTTCGTATTCTTGATTCAATCTGCCGGCCTGGAAGAACAGGACGCAGCCAAGAAGTTCATTCGCATTCTGCGGGAAGTGACAGTAGAAGACGGCGACAAGCGCGCCACCTTCGTCCCGTTTGAAGGCTTCAAAGTGAGCTTTGAGATCGATTTCGATCACCCGGTATTCCGTGACCGCACCCAAAGTGCAAGCGTGGATTTTTCCAGCACTTCGTTTGTAAAAGAAGTCAGCCGCGCCCGTACCTTTGGTTTCATGAGTGACATCGAGTACCTGCGCAAGCACAACCTCGCACTCGGCGGCAGCGTTGAAAACGCCATTGTGGTCGACGCGGATGGTGTACTGAACGAAGACGGCCTTCGCTATGAAGACGAATTTGTTAAGCACAAGATCCTCGATGCAATCGGTGACCTCTACCTGCTGGGCAATAGCCTGATAGGCGAGTTCAAAGGCTTCAAGTCGGGCCACGCCCTGAACAACCAACTGCTGCGCAAGTTGATTGCCCAGACAGATGCTTGGGAAGTTGTGACCTTCGAAGATGCCAGCACCGCACCGATCTCTTACATGCGTCCCGTTGCGGCGGTGTAAGTAACAACTCTCTTTCCTTTTGTTTTTAAAGGCTGCCTTCGGGTGGCCTTTTTTTATGCCAGAGATTTTGCGTCAACAATACGATTACGCCCGGCGTGCTTGGCCTCATACAACGCCCGGTCAGCACTCAGCAGCAACTCTTCCAGGGACGCACGACTCTTCTTGTCCCAGGTACTGAGACCGATGCTCACCGTAATCGGCATCGTGTCCCCGGCCATCCGTGGCAGGTGTTCAACACTGCTGCGGATGTGTTCGGCGATGACCCACGCCCCCTTACTGTCGGTATGGGGCAACACCACCGCAAACTCTTCCCCTCCGTAGCGCGCCGCCAGGTCGGCGGGGCGGCGGATATTACTGTCAATGACGTGCGCCACGGTGCGTAACGCTTCGTCACCGCCCTGATGGCCATGTCGGTCGTTGAACGCCTTGAAGTGGTCCACGTCGATCATCAGCAGCGTCAATGACTCGCTTGAGCGTTGCGCACGGTCCCATTCCAGGCGCAGGCGTTCGTCCAGGGTACGGCGATTGGCAACGCCGGTCAGGGCATCGGTAGCTGCCAGTTCTGACAGCACTCGCTCAGCCCGGTGGCGACGGCGCAGTTCCATGCACAGCATCCACGTCAACCACAGCAAGCCGACGCACAGGACCCCGGTGGCGCCGCTGATCAGCAGGGCGGCGCGCTTCCAGGGGGCGAAGATTTCGTTGGTGGACAAGGCCACGGCGACCATCAGTGGTAACTCACTGACCGTGGAGAAGGTATAGAGGCGCTCCTGGTTATCCACACTGGAAACCCCACGGAAGTTGCCCTCGCCCTCACGCAGCATGCGCAAGACGTTCGGGCGCTGGCTCAGGTCCTTGTCGATCATGTCCCGTTCCAGCAATGGCTGCTGGGCCAGCAGAATGCCTTGTTGGTTGAGCAGGTTGATGGTGCTGTTGCTGCCGATGTTCAGGCTTCTGAACAGTTGTTGGAAGTACGACAGGCGCATGGACGCAACGGCCACCCCGAGGAACCGTCCGTCTGGCCCTGAAACCCGGCGGCTGAATGCGATTCGCCATTGGTCATCGCAGATGCAGCGGGCCATGAATGGCCGGCTGATGAAGAGCCCGACGTCAGGGTTTTTCTGATGGGCCAGGAAATAGTCCCGGTCGGCGAAGTTGCCGGGTTTTGGGGTCAGGAGTGATGAGTCGGCAATCACATCGCCAGCCTTGTCCAGCAACAGGATATCGCCCTTGTACGGGGCTGCCGCGGAACGGTCGAACAGTATCAGGTGGCGGATATTGGCCGATACGTCTTGCAAATCGCTGCGCTCGGTGGCAGCGATCAGGCCCTTGAGGGACAAGTCGTACAGTTCAACGTTACGCAGTACGTCAGCGTCGATCAGTTGGGTAATGTTGTTCGCCGTACGCTTGGCGGCCTCATAGGTGTTGGCATGCTCACGAATCAGCAGCACGGTGACAATCGCCATGATCAACAGGACCGTGAGACAACTGCCCATGATCAGCAGGAACTCCGGGCGTCGGGTCGGACGGTGCAGGCGAGCGGGGTTTGGGCTCATCAGGCGTACTTCTGCTTCGAGAATGCAATTAGCGTAGTTCTTGATACCGAGTTATTGCACGCCTTGGGCATCGACAATGCGGTTTCGCCCGCTGTGCTTGGCCTCATACAGCGCCCGGTCGGCGCTGAGCAGCAATTCCTCCAGGGAACCATGGCTGTTTTTATCCCTGGTGGCGACCCCGATGCTCACCGTAACGGGGTTCGTGTCCCCGGCCACCGGTGGCAAGTGCTCGACGGCGCTGCGGATATGCTCGGCAATCAGCCCGGCGCCGTTGCCGTCGGTATGCGGCAGGATTACCGCAAACTCCTCGCCGCCATAACGGGCGGCCAGGTCGGCAGGGCGGCGAATACTGCTGTCGATGACCTGAGCCACGCTGCGTAACGCTTCATCGCCAGCCTGATGACCATGACGGTCGTTGAAGTCCTTGAAGTGATCGACGTCGATCATCAACAAGGCCAGCGGTTCACCCGAGCGTTGGGCGCGGTCCCATTCCAGGCGCAAGCGCTGATCCAGCGTCCGGCGGTTAGCCAGGCTGGTCAGGGCATCAGTGGCGGCAAGCTCCGACAACACCGCTTCGGCTCGGTAGCGTCGGCGCAACTCCAGGCGTAGCAACCAGGTCAGCCACAACAGGCCAATGCACAGCACGCCAGTAGCACCACTGATCAGCAGGGCTGCACGTTTCCAGGCAGCGAACACGTCGTCACTGGACAACGCCACGACGACGATCAGCGGCAGCGTGCCGACGTTGGTGAACGTGTACAAACGTGGCGTGCCGTCGACGCTGGAGACACCTCTGAAACTGCCGCTACCTTCGCGCAGCATTCTTTTGAAGTTCGGCCGCGTGCTCAGGTCCTTGTCGATCATGTCCCGTTCGAGCAAGGGCTGCTGGGCCAGGAGAATGCCGCTGCTGTTAAGCAGGTTGATGCTGCTGCCGCTGCCGATCGTGAGGCTGTTGAACAACTGGTCGAAATACGCCAGGCGCATGGTCGCCACCGCGACCCCTGCAAACTCGGCGTCAGGCCCGCTGACCCTTCGGCTGAACGCAATGCGCCATACCTGATTACAGTCGCAGCGGACTTTGAAAGGACGGCTGATGAACAGTCCGGCATCGGTGTCTTGTTGGTGTACCTGGAAAAAATCGTTGTTGGCAAAGTTGCGTGGGGTTGGTGTCAGCGTCGATGAGTCCGCAGTGACTGCGCCTGTCTTGTCCAGCAGCAGGACTTCGCCCTTGTAAGGGGCCGCCGTTGCCTGATCGAACTGCACCAGATGCCGAATGTCTGCCGGGACCCGCGGCAAGTCCTTGCGAGTCGCCGCTGCGGTCAGGCCGTGCAGGGCCAAGTCATACAGTTCGACGTTACGCAGCACATCGGCGTTGATCAGTTGGGTGATGTTGCTGGTCGAGCGCTTGGCGGCCTGCAGGGCACTGGCGTGTTCACGGGTCAGCAACACGGCCACGATACCAACGATGAGGATGACGGTGAGGCCACTGCCCAGAATCAGCAAAAGCTCTGGGCGTGCAGGGCGGATAAAGGCGGAGCGTGGGCTCATCGGACTGACTTCAGCGTGGGGATGCTGGCAGTTTAGTTCTATGCAGTGTGAATTAAGTGGTTACCGGTAAAAGAAAGATCCGGCTCAAAACACATCAATGGGGTAATCCACAATCACCCGGTATTCATCCACGTCGCGATCCACCGCCGAGTAACCATTCCCACCCCGGTTGGTTGCCCACTGCAGGCGCACGGCCAGGTTCTTGGCTTGGCCGCCCTGGACCACGTACTTCAAATCGATATCCCGTTCCCAATGCTTGGCATTCTTGCCATCGGCGCTGTACCAGGAGGAATAGCCACGGCTGTCGGGATCGACTGTGGTCAGGTCAGTCTTGCCGCTGATATAGGACACAGCCGAGGTCAGGCCGGGTAGGCCTAGGCCGACAAAGTCGTACGCATACTTGAGCTTCCACGAGCGCTCATTGGGGCCGTTGAAGTCCGAGTATTGCTGGGAGTTATCCAGGTAGATGCTGTCGCCCTGGGTGATGTAGTCGAACGGAGTGTTGCCATTGACCCGCTGGTAAGCGGCGGTGACGCTGTGATTACCGACGCCAACGGTGAAGTGCAGGCTGTAGGTGTTGTTGTCGATGTTGCCCAGCAGGGCGTTGCCGGTGTCTTGGGTATGGTAGAAGTGCAGGCCTGGGTTGAGGCTGACCAGGTCGTTGACCGCGTAGGTGTAGTCCAGGTCGTAGTAGTACTGGTTCCAGATGTCCTTGAGTTCGGATGCATACAGGCTGCTGGTCAGCCCCGGGACGCCGCTCCAAGCCACGCCGGCCCAGTTCAAGTGCTGGCTGTCTTCACCCGTGGGCAGGGTGCCGTAGCTGGTGCCGATGCGGCGGTGACCGCTCTGGTTGTAGAGCTTGGTGAAGCTGGCCTGGCCGCCTTCGATCATCCAGCCATCAACGCTGTGGTTGGTCAGGCTCACACCACGAAAGGTCTGGGGCAGCATACGGGTCATGCCCCCTGCGATAACCGGGTTGTTGAGAAACAGGTCGCCCGCTTTCAGTTCGGTGTCGAAGGCGCGCATTTTCAGGGTGCCGCCTGCGGTGGAAAAAGAACCCGGCGCTTTGCCGTTGCCGGAGCCTACGGGCAGGATGCTGGAGCCGTCGGTGCCGCCACCGCCGTCAAGCTTGAGGCCGAGCATGGCGTGGGCGTCGAGGCCGAAACCGACAGTGCCCTGGGTGTAGCCGGATTCAAAGATCCCGAGGAAACCCTGGCCCCACTCCTTGCTGTCATCGGTGTGAATGTCGCGGCGGTCGCGGTTCATGTAGTAGTTGCGGGTGTTGATCTTGAAGCTTGAGCCTTCGACGAAACCGTCGGCGGGCGTGGGGTCTGCCGCTTGGGCGAGAGGGATGATAGTTGCAGTAATCGCGAGGAATAACGGGGTGAACGTCAGCGGGGTTTTCACCGGGTGGGGCTCCTTTGGATGAATCGAAACTGGCCAGTGTCGTTAGGTTTGCCTGGCCTTTTTTGGGTCAAAAAAAAGCCGCTGAAGTCAGCGGCTTTAAGACAGATTCCCAGTGTAGAGCCCTGGAAATAAGTCGAGGGAAATAGGGGAGAGCGGGTCAGCTGTCTTCGCCGTCACGCTCATCGCTGCGACAAATTAGCGCAGGTGAGCGGTGCGATACAGAGTGTAACAAGATAATGACTATTGCCCAAATCGCAACAGTAACTAGGGTGGGATTCCAAATGTGGGAGCGGGCTTGCTCGCGAATGCAGGGGATCAGTCACATGAAGGCTGAATGACCCACCGCATTCGCGAGCAAGCCCGCTCCCACACAAGCCCGCTCCCACATTTGGATCTACAGGGTTTTGAAGGATTAGACCGGCAGGGTAATGCCGAACGTATTGCCATCGGCCTCACTGCGCACAAACACATCGCCGCCATGCATCAAAGCAATCGCCTTGACGATCGCCAACCCCAGCCCGTGGTTGGCGCCGCTGTTGCTGCGGGACGCGTCCACCCGATAGAAGCGTTCAAACAACCGAGGCAAGTGCTCGCTGGCGATTATCTCGCCAGGGTTGGTCACACCAATCGCCACGTGATGCTCCAGCACTTCGATCTTCACTTTGATGGTGTGCCCTGGCGCGGTGTGTTGTACGGCATTGCTCAGCAGGTTGATCAGCGCCCGCCGCAAATGGGCTTTTTCGATCTGCACCTGGGCATCGCCAATAACGTTCACTTGTACCTGAGCATCTTCGAGAATGAAGTCCAGGTAATCGAGTGTGGTGGCAACTTCATCGGCCAGCGAGCTTTCAATCAGCTTGGTGGCTTTGCTGCCCTGGTCGGCGCTGGCCAGGAACAGCATGTCATTGATGATCGAGCGCAGCCGCTCCAGCTCTTCCAGATTCGATTGCAGCACCTCCAAGTAATGCTCTGCCGAACGGCCACGGGTCAGGGCGACCTGAGTCTGGCCAATCAGGTTGGTCAGGGGCGAGCGCAGTTCGTGGGCAACGTCGGCGTTGAACGACTCCAGCCGGGAGTAGGCCTGTTCCACTCGGTCCAGGGTGGAGTTGAAGGAGTTGACGAACTGCTTGAGTTCCGGCGGCAGCGGCGACAGTTGCAGGCGTCCGGAGAGTTTTGGTGGCGCGAGTTTCTGTGCCTCATCCGACAGCTTGATCAGCGGCTTGAGGCCAATGCGCGCCACCCAAAAACCCAGCAAGGACGCCAACACTACACCCACCAGCGCGAGGCTGATCAATGCCACCAGCAAATGATGCTGGGTCGCGCGGAAGTTTTCGGTATCGATGGCAATCATGAAGCGCAGCGGCGGACGCTGTTCCTTGGCCGGGAACTGGCTCACCAGCACTTTGAACGGATAAGCGTGCCCCGGCAGGTGCAGGTCGCGCTTGCCGATCGGCCCTTCGGCGAACGCACGAATCTGTGCGTCGGGGTTGCCGTATTCGTAGGTGGGATCACTGCTCACCACCCAGAAACGGATGCGTTTGTCTTCTTCCCCCAGCAATTTGAGTTTGTTGGTGATCTTTGCCCAATGGTCCGGCGTACCAAAACGCGTCACCGAAGATTCCAGCACGCTATAGCGCGCATCCAGCTCGGCGCCCGGCAACAAGCCCAGGCCACGGTCTACCTGTTGGTACAACGCACCGCCGATCAACACGAAGATCAGCATCGCCACGAGGGTGAACATACCGCTCAGGCGCAGGGCGATGGAGTTAGCCGACACTGCGGTTCTCCAGCACGTAGCCCATGCCGCGAATGGTGTGCAGCAGTTTCTGTTCGAATGGCCCGTCGAGCTTGGCCCGCAGGCGCTTGATCGCCACTTCCACGACGTTGGCGTCGCTGTCGAAATTGATGTCCCAGACCATTTCCGCAATGGAGGTCTTGGACAGGATCTCGCCTTGGCGCCGAGCCAATACGCTGAGCAACGAGAACTCCTTGGCGGTCAGGTCCAGACGTATGCCGTTGCGACTGGCCTTGCGGCTGATCAAGTCGATCCACAGGTCGGCGACGGTCACTTGCACCGGCTCGTGGCCGCCGCTGCGCCGGGTCAGGGCTTGCAGGCGTGCCACCAGTTCGAGGAACGAAAAGGGTTTGCCCAGGTAATCATCGGCACCTTCACGCAGGCCGCGAATGCGGTCTTCCACCCGCTCCCGGGCGGTGAGCATGATCACCGGCGTCTGCTTGCGGGCACGCAATGCCCGCAGTACGCCAAAGCCGTCAATCCCCGGCAGCATCACGTCGAGCACGATCACCGCATAATCGTTCTCCAGGGCCAGGTGCAAGCCTTCAACGCCCTCGCGCGCCACGTCGACGGTGTAGCCTTGCTCCGTCAGGCCGCGGTGCAGGTAGTCGGCCGTTTTTTCTTCGTCTTCAATAATCAGAACGCGCATGACCCCGCCTCAGTGTGTGGTCGCCAGCCCAAGGGCCGGTTTGGGTCTGTGGAAAAGTTTCTCAAGATACAAGTATATGACCGGTGTGGTGAACAGCGTCAGCGCCTGGCTCACCAGCAACCCGCCGACCACCGCAATCCCCAGCGGCTGGCGCAGTTCTGCACCGGGGCCTGCACCCAACATCAGCGGCACGGCGCCCAGCAAGGCGGCGAGGGTGGTCATGATAATTGGCCGGAACCGCGTAACGCAGGCTTCATAAATCGCGTCATGGGGTGGCAACCCGCGAACGCGCTGGGCCTCCAGGGCGAAGTCGATCATCAGGATGCCGTTTTTCTTGACGATACCGATCAGTAGCACCAGGCCGATCAACGCCATGATCGAAAAGTCCTGGCCCAATAGCCACAGCATGATCAACGCCCCCAGTCCCGCCGAGGGCAGGGTGGAGATGATGGTCAGCGGATGCACAAAGCTCTCATACAGCACGCCCAGAATGATGTAGACCGCCACCAGCGCCGCGAGGATCAGCCATGGCTGGCTGGCCAGTGAGCTCTGGAATGCCTGGGCCGCTCCCTGGAAGTTGCCGATGATGGAGGCCGGCATACCGATCTCGTTCTTCGCCTGGTTGAGCATGATCACCGCATCACCCAACGCCACACCGGGTGCCAGGTTAAACGACAGGTTGGCCGCCGGGAACATGCCGTCATGGCTGATGGACAACGGCCCGACGGTGGGCGGATCAACCTTGGCCACCGCCGACAGCGGCACCATCTCGCCACTTAACGGGGAGCGCAGGTAGAAGTAATTGAGGCTTTCGGCTTTGCCGCGCTGTTGGGTGTCGAGTTCCAGCACCACTTGGTACTGGTTGATCTCGGTCTGGAACTCGTTGACCTGGCGCTGGCCGAAAGCATCGTAGAGCGCCTGATCGACATCGGTGGCGGTCAGGCCAAAGCGGGCGGCAGCCTGTCGGTCGATGCTGATATGGGTGATGCTGCCCCCCAGTTGCAGGTCGTTGGACAAGTCGCGGAACGCCGGGTTGGCCCGCAGTTTTTCCGTCAGGCGTTGGGTCCAGGTGTTCAGTGTCGGGCCGTCATTGCTCTTGAGCACGTATTGGTACTGGCTGCGGCTGGGGCCGGAACTGAGGTTGATGTCCTGGCCGGCTCGCAGGTACAGGACAATCCCCGGCACTTTGGCCAGTTTGGAGCGGATACGGTCGATAAACTGGCTGGCGGATACATCGCGCTCACCACGATCTTTCAAGGCAATCCAGAACCGGCCGTTGGCGATGGTCTGGTTACTGCCGGTCACGCCGACTGAATGGGAGAACGCCTCCACCGCCGGGTCGGCCTTGATGATTTCGGCCAGCGCCTGGTGCTTGGTGATCATGTCCGGAAAGGACACGTCCGCTGCCGCCTCGCTGGTGCCGAGGACAAAACCGGTGTCTTGTACCGGGAAGAAACCCTTGGGAATAAACACGTAACCGGCGATGGCCAGCCCCAAGGTCACGATGAAGATACTCAGCATCAATCGTGGGTGAGCCAAGGCAAGGCGCAGGTTTTTGGCATAACCGGCCAGCAGGCGCTCGCTGAAACCGGGTTTGTCATGGGGATGATGGGTCGGCGCACGCATGAACAGCGCGGCCAATGTGGGGGCCAACGTCAGGGACACCACCACCGAAATCAGAATGGTTGAGGTGGCCGTCAGGGCGAACTCCTTGAACAGCCGTCCCACCACGCCGCCCATGAACAGCAACGGGATAAACGCCGCCACCAGCGAGAAGCTGATGGACACCACGGTAAAGCCAATCTCGCCGGCGCCCTTGATGGCCGACTCGCGCATGCCCAGGCCCGCTTCCAGATGACGGTGGATGTTCTCCACCACCACAATCGCATCGTCCACCACAAAGCCGACGGCGATCACGATGGCCACCAGTGTCAGGTTGTTCAGGCTGAAGCCCATCACGTACATCAAGGCAAAGCTGGCGATCAGCGACACCCCGAGCACGCTGGACACAATCATCGTTGCCGACCACTGGCGCAGGAACAGTGCCATCACCGCCACCACCAACAACACGGCGATCAACAGGGTGATTTCCACTTCATGCAGGGACGCGCGAATAGTCTTGGTCCGGTCCGACAGTATGCTGACCTCCACCGAGGCCGGCAGCATGGCTTCCAAGCGCGGTAGCTCGGCCTGAATACGGTCCACGGTCTCGACGATATTGGCGCCAGGCTGGCGGGAAATCACCAGGTTGACCCCTGGCGTATCGCCGGACCAGGCCTGGACGTAGGCGTTTTCCGAGCCATTGACCACGCGGGCCACATCCCGCAGTTGTACGGGCGCGCCATCCTTGTAGGAGACGATCAACTCGCCGTATTCCTCGGGGTGAAACAGCTGGTCGTTGGTCGACAGAGTGGACACGCTGTTCTGCCCGTAGAGCGCGCCCTTGGCCAGGTTCAGGCTTGATTGCTGGATGGCCAGGCGAATGTCTGCAAGGGTCAGGCCGATGGCGGCGAGTTTGTCCGGCGAGGCTTGCACGCGAATGGCCGGACGTTGCTGGCCGGTGATGTTGATCTGGCCGACGCCGTCGATCTGGCTGATCTGTCGGGCCAACAGGGTTTCCACATAGTCGCTCAGTTCGGTGCCGGGCATGCTGCTGGAACTGACGCTGAGGATCAGCACTGGGCTGTCTGCCGGGTTGACCTTTTTCCAGGTCGGCAGGCTAGGCATGTCGCTGGGCAGCTTGCCGGAGGCGGTGTTGATCGCCGCCTGCACTTCTTGGGCGGCGGTGTCGATGCTCTTGTTGAGGGTGAATTGCAGGGTCAACAGGCTGGAGCCCAACGCACTGCTGGAGGTCATCTGGGTCATGCCGGGGATGGCACTGAATTGCACTTCCAGGGGCGTCGCGACCGACGAGGCCATGGTATCGGGGCTGGCACCGGGCAGTTGCGCGGTGACCTGAATGGTCGGGAATTCCGCTTCCGGCAACGGGGCGATGGGCAAGCGCGGGAAGGCAATCAGCCCCAGCAGCACCAGGGCGAAGGTCAACAGCAGCGTGGCGACCGGGTGGTCGACGCACCAGGCAGACGGCGAGCGACTGCCCTTCATGGCTGCACCTGTGCGTTGGCGGTCTGGATCACTTGTGGAGGTTCCTTGAGAACCTCCACCTGAGCCCCAGCCTTGAGCCGCGACTGGCCATCGCTGACCAGTACGTCACCGGCCTGCACGCCCTTGACGATATTCATGTCGCTGTCCTGATAGACCACCTGCACCGGCACGATGTCCACCTTGTCACCGTTGACCCGGTACACGAAGTGCGAGTCCAGGCCGCGCTGGACCACGGTCGGCGGCACCACCAGAGCGTTTTTGTCGAGGGCGGTCTGGATCTTGATGGTCACCAGTTGCCCCGGCCATAACTTCTGCGTGGCATTACTGAATTCGGCCTTGGCGCGGATGGTGCCGGTGGTGGCGCTGATCTGGTTGTCGATCAGGCTCAGGCGGCCTTCACCGAGCAGGTCACCGGTCTGGCCATCGGTGTCGGCGCCCATGTAGGCGTTGACGTCGGCAGGTTGCTGGGCGGCGATCAAGCCTTGCAGGGTGGGCAGCATTTGCTGCGGCAGGGAAAACTCGACGGCAATCGGGTCGATCTGGGTGACCGAGAATAAGCCTTGGGCATCGCTCATGCGCAGGAAGTTGCCTTCATCCACCGTACGAATACCGACGCGCCCGGTGACCGGCGAACGAATCTGTGTGTACGACAACTGCACCTGTGCCGAATCAATGGCGGCCTGGTTACCCTGGGCTGTCGCCTTGAGCTGGTTGACCAGGGCTTGTTGCTGGTCGTAGGTCTGCTTGGACACGCCGTCGTCGACACTCAATTCCTTGTAGCGCTTGAGGTTGACCTGAGCCACTTGCAGTTGCGCCTGGCTTTCCCCCAGTTGCGCCCGCGCCTGGTCCAGGCTGGCACGAATCGAACGGTCGTCGATAGTCGCCAGCAGGTCTCCGGCCTTGACCAGTTGGCCTTCCTTGACCAGCAACTTGGTGAGGATGCCGTCGATCTGCGGCCGGATGATCACGCTGTGCAACGACAACACTGAACCGATGCCGCTGACGAAGCGTGGGATGTCCTGCTCGGCGACGCTGACCACCCGCACCGGGATTGCCGCCGAAGCCACCAGTTTGGTCTTGGCCGGTCGGATCAACGCCCAGGCGGCGATGGCCACCAAGACCAGGACGCCGACGATCACGGCGGATTTTCGTGGAATGTGCATGGGGTGACGGCGCCCGGACAGAGAAACAGAAGAATGAAGGTTCTTTATAGCCTGTGGACCGGGTCAGCAAAGTGACTGCTAACTGACGGCGCTGTCAGCAAACACCGACCATTCGTACGGGCAGTGGTTAAAGATCCGAGGCGCGCAGGTATACTGCGCGCCAGTGTGGTCCGCAAGGCGGTCCCGCGTCATTTTTTGCACTCCCCGGAGCTCCCATGAATTCCCCGACACAACCCCCTGTTGAAGCTGTCGAGATTGACGGACAGGTCAACCCTGAAAGCGTCGAAAACGCAGCCAAAACCGAGATCCCGGCGTTCAAGTTTCCATTCAAACCGGGCGAGCTTGCCGGGGAAAAAAATGCCAGCCAGCCCTGGTACAAAAACGGTGCCAAGAACGGCCACACCAAGAGCCCGGGTATGGCACCTCCTGGCACCCGCCGTTCGATGGGCAAGCGCTGACCGCTCTGGCATGTACCGGTAATAAATCCCCTGCACGGGTTAGTTGTGCCTACAGCAACTACTGATCTTTCGCCTTGTCCGCCAACGACCATTTCTTGAAAGCTTGCACCCCATCCAATCCCCGATTCTGCCTGGCAGAGACGGGGACTGATGACGCTGATCTTTCAGGAAAAGGACATCCCCATGGCTGCGACACAGATTGGCGCTGCACTCATCTTCTTGATGGTAATGGGTAGCTTTTCTACGGTTGCTGCAGACAATCAGCCGCGTAGCGAAATCCGCTTTGCCATCTCCTCCCAGTTTCCCCCTTATGAAAGTCGCGATGAGAAAGGCCAACTGGTGGGCTTGAACATCGAACTGGGTAACGCCTTGTGCGCGCAGCTCAATGTCCGCTGCACCTGGGTCGACCAGGTTTTTGCTGGCAGTATCGCGGCCCTTGAACAGCGGCGTTTCGACGCGATCATGGGCATGGCATCGACCCCGCAACGGCGACAACTGATCGACTTTACCGAGGATCTTTACCCGCTTACCACCCACCTGGTGGCGCGCAAGGATTCGGGCCTGGTGCCCACCATACGGTCTTTGAGGGGCAAGCGGATCGGCGTATTGGCCGGCAGCAATCGCGAGGCCTTTGCGCAAGCGCAGTGGGCACCAGCGGGGGTGATCATCAAGAGTTTCTGGCTCAATGACCAACTGATCCGCAGCCTGGTGGCGGGGGATATCGATGCCACGCTGCAGGGGACGATTGAGATTCGTGAAGCATTGCTTGATACCCCTTACGGGCAGGACTTCACGTTCTCCGGACCTGCCGTGGTGGGCGAGCAATTGGGCAAAGGCGTGTCTATCGGCTTGCGCAAGGCTGACACGGCCTTGCGCGATGAGCTCAACCGCGCGCTTGAGCAGCTCAAGCAAAACGGTGAGTCCACGCGAATTACACAGGGGTACCTGCTGGAGGAGGAACGTTCGGTAACGCTAGGCACAATCGATGGTCCGCCGTTCTATCCCAGTGCTTCGGGATTGCCGTTTTCCGAGGTGGTCAGAGTTGGTAACACCCTTTACCTCTCGGATGTGCTGGGACTTGATGCCCGCCGCAACCCGGTGAAGGGCGGTGCGCCGGCGCAGATGAAGCAAGCGATGAACATCTTGCGTGAAACGCTTGAGCGTCATCAGTCTTCTCTACGGCATGTCGTCAAATGCACACTGTTCCTGACGGACCTGGATGACCTGAGCCAAGTCAGTGAAGTGTATCTGAGCTATTTTCCGTCGGATCGCCTGCCCGCCCGCAGCGTCCTTTCGGTGCGTCGACTGCCACGCAGGGCCTCGGTCGCGATTGAGTGCATTGCGGTAACCGATGAACGATGAGCCCCGTGATAGTCCCTGAATAAGGAACTAAGCCGCCCGCAACGAAATAAACGCATAGTTGGCCGGCACCTCGGTCGCAATCCGCGCCCCGGCATCCAGCAGCTGCTCGGCGATATCCAGCCCAGACACATGAAACACCCATTCATTGGCGATCGACGGCAGTTCCGTGGCCTGTTCGATCGCCGCCGCAAAGGCGTTCATGTCCGGCAGGTATGCCGTAAACCCGTCACCCTTGAGGGCGGTGGTATGAATCCCCAGCAGCCCACAGACTGCTTCCTTGGTCTGGATGTCATCGCGGTCGGCTTGCCGTGAACGGCGAATCAGCTCGGCCAACTCCTGGTCCACCAACTCACCACCGACAATCAGCGCAGGCCCCTGCTCCCAGGATTCCGGCGGGCAGTCTTTGGCGCTGGGGTTCAGTGGGATATGCGGGTTGATCTCCATGGGGTAGATCCGGCAGACCAGCGGTCGGCGCTCGTAGATGCGGCATAACTTGTTTTCGTCAAGATTCCGGCAGGGCCCGGCGTTATAGGCGGCAAAGGTGATTGCCACATACGCCTCGGTATTACCGCTTGGCACGATGGCGGAGCGCCGCTCAGCGTGCTCGCGCTGCAGCGCAGGCAGACCCAGCCCGCTGCCCAGGAAACCCTCCACCAGGACGATGACATTGCCGCCGTCCGCCGCCCACTGCCGGGCCTCGTCGAGGGTCAGGGGCACATGATGATCGGTGCAGCATTTGCCGCAGCCTACGCAGGAAAAGTGGGTGTTCATGGAGGATCTGTCACCAGGCAAGGTCAGAGGGCTCACGTGCGGTGACGGGTTTACACCTCTTTCCATCGCGCTGGCTCTGTGCAAAGCAAGTTATGCGCCAGTGCTTTATTCCTCGGGTACAAGATCCCTGAGTACAAACACCATGCCGGCACTTTCATACAGCTGGCGGGCGCGCAGGTTGGATTCGCGCACCTTGAGGTCGATAAATGCCTCGTTACGCTGCTGAAACATCTGGAAGGTGTGCAACAACAACGCCCGGCCCAAACCCTGGCCTTGGGCTGCGGGGTGGATGGCCAGGTTCTTGATGAAGGCGCTGGTCCAGCATTGCGCGACGCCGAGGATTCCGTTGGCGTCACTGGCGACCAGGCATAGGGTCGGGTCGAACTCGGCGTCAGTGACGAACTGTTGGCGCCATCGGTCAAGGCCGCCTACACGACCGCCGCCTTGGTCCTGGGCCAGGCGCAACACGGCATGAATCGCCGGGGCGAGTTCGTCGCGGTAGTGATCCAGGCGAATACCTGCCGGCCACTGCGGGGAGGGAAGGGGGCGGGTGAGGTCGCGGCGCAGCAGCTGAAAATACTCACCCACGCGTTAGATGCCTTGTTGAGCCACAGTTTGGGCCGCCACCACCAGGCACTTGGTCAGTTCCGGCGAGGAAAACTTGGTCAGCACTGCGTTGGCACCGGCCAGGCGGGCTTTTTCGCTGTTCATTGCGCTGTCCAGGGAGGTGTGCAGCAGCACGTACAGGTCCTGGAAGTCCGGGGTTTCCCGCAGGGTACGGGTAAAGGCGTAGCCGTCCATTTCGGACATTTCGATGTCCGAGACCACCACGTTGATCTGCTCAGCGGTGCCTTGCAGTTCCAGCAGGCGGTCAATGGCTTCCTTGGCGCTGCGTGCGGTGTGACATTGCAGGCCGAGGTTGCGCAGGGTGTGCACCGATTGCTGCAGGGCGACCTGACTGTCGTCCACCACCAGGATTCGGGCGTTGCCGAGCACTTCGGCCTCTTCCATGGTCAGGTCGGTAGGCGCTGCTTCAATTTGTGCCGGGGCGATACCGTGGATGACTTTTTCGATGTCCAGCACCTGTACCAATACGCCATCGACTTGGGTCACACCGGTGATGAACGAGCGATTGCCACCGGAACCAAAAGGCGGTGGGCGGATGTCGGTGGTCAGGCAGTGGACGATCTTGCTCACCGCTTGCACATGCAGGCCCTGCTTGGACCGGCTGACATCGGTGACAATCAGGCAGCCGCCATCCGGGTCTTTCAGGGGCATTTCCCCCAGTGCCCGGCTCAGGTCGATCACTGACAGCGCCGCGCCTCGCAAGGTGGCGATGCCTTTGACGTGTGGGTGGGACTCCGGCAGCTTGGTCAGCGGCGGGCAGGGAATGATTTCACTGACTTTCAGCAGATTGATCGCCATCAGCTTGCCGCTACGCAAGGTAAAGAGCAGGAGCGAGAGCGAGTCTGCGCGGGCTTTGTTGACGGACATAAAAACCTTCTGTGGATCACGGATGACAATCTATAGCGGGTTATCGACTTGAGTGCCCCAGGCTTTAGCGTCAATCAGCGCCGAAGGCCAGGTTTCTGTAGCCGCTGACGAGGTACGAGGCTGCGATGGGTTTGGTGCGGCATTCCGACGCAGCGGCCCCCTACGGCGGTCCTGCGGACCGCATCGCAGCCTCGTACCTCGGCAGCGGCTACAGGAATTTCGGCGAGTCATGCCCTGGGAGTCTAGCCCTTCCACACCTGTGGGTTGACCAGATCCTGCGGCCGCTCGCCCAACAGCGCGCTGCGCAGGTTGTCCAGGGCGCGGTTGGCCATGGCTTCGCGGGTTTCATGGGTGGCCGAGCCGATGTGCGGCAAGGTCACCGCATTGCTCAGTTGAAACAACGGCGATTCGGCCAGTGGCTCCTGCTCGTACACATCCAACCCGGCACCGCGAATTCGCTGGTTTTGCAGGGCTTCGATCAGGGCGGGCTCGTCCACCACCGGGCCTCGGGAGATGTTCACCAGGATGGCGCTGGATTTCATCAAGCCCAGCTCGCGGTGGCTGATCAGGTGTCTGGTCTTCTCGCTCAATGGCACTACCAGGCAGACGAAATCCGCCTCGGCCAGCAATTGGTCCAGGCTGCGAAATTGTGCGCCCAGCTCTTGTTCCAACGCGGTCTTGCGGCTGTTGCCGCTGTAGAGGATCGGCATATTGAAACCCAGGCGGCCCCGGCGAGCGATGGCCGCGCCGATATTGCCCATGCCGACGATACCGAGCGTCTTGCCATGCACGTCACAGCCAAACAACGGTGCGCCAATGCTGGCTTTCCACTGCCCGGCCTTGGTCCAGGCGTCCAGCTCGGCGACGCGACGGGCGCTGCTCATCAGCAGGGCGAAGGCCAGGTCGGCGGTGCTTTCGGTCAGCACATCCGGGGTGTTGGTCAGCATGATCCCGCGTTCGTTGAAGTACGCCAGGTCATAGTTGTCGTAGCCAACCGAGACACTGGAGACCACTTCCAGCTTGCTCGCGCCTTCCAGTTGCGCCCGGCCCAACTTGCGCCCGACCCCAATCAGCCCGTGGGCGTGGGGCAGGGCTTCATTGAACTGGGCGTTGATATCGCCAAGCTTGGGGTTGGGAGCAATGACCTCGAAATCCTGTTGCAGGCGTTCGATCATTTCCGGGGTGACGCGGCTGAAGGCAAGGACGGTCTTTTTCATCGCAGGGAAGGCTCATCGACACGGCTGAGAATGCCAAGCAAGCTAACATTCCTGATGGCAATTGTCAGTTGCCCGGCCGTGCCACACCCAGGCTGCTGCTCAACTCATACGCCGCCAGTTCCGCCTGATGGGCCGCCAGAATCTCCGGCAATGAGCCACGCAAGTACTCCACCCAGGTCTTGATCTTCGCGTCCAGGTACTGGCGCGATGGGTAGATGGCGTACAGGTTCAGCTCCTGAGAGCGATAAGTGGGCATCAGACGCACCAGCGAACCATTGCGCAGGCCTTCGATGGCTGCGTACACCGGCAACAGGCCGACGCCCATGCCGCTGATGATCGCGGTTTTCATCGCATCGGCCGAGTTCACCAGGAACGGTGAGGTGTTGATCGCCACGCTTTCCTGGCCCTCCGGGCCGTTGAACGACCATTTGTCCAACTGAATCACCGGGCTCACCAGGCGCAGGCAGGCGTGGTTGAGTAAATCACTGGGCCGTTGCGCGCAGCCGTTGGCTTTGACGTAGGCGGGCGAGGCACAGACGATGCTGTAGGTGATCCCCAGGCGTTGGGACACAAACCCCGAATCCGGCAGTTCGCTGGCGAGCACGATGGACACGTCGTAGCCCTCGTCGAGCAGGTCCGGCACACGGTTGGCCAGGGTCAGGTCGAAGGTCACGTCCGGATGGGTACGGCGATAGCGGGCAATGGCGTCGATCACAAAATGCTGGCCGATACCGGTCATGGTGTGCACTTTCAACTGCCCGGCAGGCCGCGCATGGGCGTCGCTGGCCTCGGCTTCGGCTTCTTCGACATAGGCCAGGATCTGCTCGCAGCGCAATAAATAGCGCTTGCCGGCCTCGGTCAAGGCGATCCGGCGGGTGGTGCGGTTGAGCAAGCGGGTTTGCAGATGGGCTTCCAGATTGGAGACCGCGCGCGAGACGTTGGCGGTGGTGGTATCCAGTTGCACGGCGGCGGCGGTGAAGCTGCCGGCTTCGGCGACGCAACTGAAGGCGCGCATGTTTTGCAAAGTGTCCATGGGGTGCTCTCAAGGGAGATGGCAAATTGTGACATGAAGTTGCGCGCAGGTGTGTATCCACTGGGCGCTGGTCGCCATTGGCCCTCTGTGTGAACGGTTCAGGACAACGTCCAAGCCTCGCTGACTTTAGCGTTGTAGGGCGGGAGGTATTCCTCGAGCAGGTTTTTGAGCGCGGCCTTGGCGAGTGCTCTGTTTGCGGGTGTCGGGGCGTCAAGGGCCGTTTGTGCATGTTCAATCAATGTGTCAACCGTTCGGGCGAGCGTCGGACTGGAGCGTGTGAGTGCGCCGAGCTCGGCGGCCAGAACGGAGCCGGGTGCTTGTCGGGCGATGTTGTCGAGTAGGGCCTGGAAGTCGCTGGCGTGGGCATCGACGTAGTTGTCCCAGCTATGGCTGCCTTCAAGGCTCGTTAAATAGCGGCGGGCAATCGGCAAAAGGTAATCAAGCGAGTCGGGTCCTATCTGCTCTTTGTGCAAATATTGCTTTGTGCGCAGGGACTGCGCTTCAAAACCGCTGGCAATGCTGGCGAAGTCAGGCAGCTTAAGTGCTGAATCCTTGTTGACCGTATGGGTTGTCAGTAGAACCACCGGTTGATGGTCTTTGACTTTTACCAGCACGTTGCTGAATGAGCGCTTGGGATGATCCAGCAGCGATTGGCTTATAGAGTGAATGACGTCATCCCAACTGAAGTCCTGTTTTCCAATGGATGAAAGCAGTTCGCGCAAAGTTTTTCTTACAACGTCGATGGATTTGAACTGGGCGATTTTGAACTCCAAGTAGTCGCCGCTCAGATGAGGGTCATCTTCTTTCCTGTGTATTAGTTCCACGGTCACGCCCTTGCCTTTGGCGCTATCAGTCGTTGTGGAAAAGTTGGCACTGACGGTCCCTCTTACCGTGTGGGCAGGAGATGTCATCGAGTATTTCTTCAAGGCCTCAGGACGAAGTTGAGTGCTGTGCTGACGGATCAGCATGCGTATTTCGTGATCGACAGTCTTCTCGACACCGTGCTGTGCCTTGAGCAGGACATAGCGCTCAAGGAGTGTTCTGGCTTGCTGGTTATTTGCATGCAGTGTTGTGTTCAACGCTGACGCCAATACAGGTGTGCTGGCTTGGTGGCTGAAGCGTCGGCTACTGGAGATGACATGATATTTCATGTCATTTAAAAGGCTCACGGGGTCGTCATCTGGGTACTTCAGTGTATTGAGCTTCTTCAGCGCACTGCTTGGGGCCGTGTCAGACAGACCAAGGATATCCAATGCTTTATGTTTTTGAGTCCATTGCGCGTTGAGCTGGATAGTCGTGTTGAAGTTCAGATAACTGAAAAAATCAATGGATACCTGATTCCCCAGACTCAAGTCGATACCTTTTTCTTTTATCACGGTGGCGGGTTTGCTGTGCAGGGGCGGGAGCTCAACACTGCCGAGCCCGTTCGCGGCCAAACTCTCCCTGACAAACGGATGGCTCAACGTTGAGTAAGCCCTGTTTCTTTCGAGGTTGTACGAGTCTTTTATCAGGCTGCGCAGTTTCGTTGTGGTGCCCCACCGATTTTCATTGAGTGAGGCGCGCAGAGAGTGGCCATTGGCATTGGCGTAGTCTTCCAGATTCTCGTATTCCCGTGACGATAAATAGCTGGCGCCGAGGCGACTTTCAGTCTGCCCCAGGTCTGTTGCGCGCGACTGCAGTTTGCCTAGCAGACCCATTGCCCGCGTGTCTTTCAGACGCTTGTCGGTGGTGTAGGCAAGGTGCGAATCGACTGCGAAGTGTGGCCCTGCACTGAGCAGTCTCGTTGGGTCTAATGGGAAGTTATAACCGGTATGGCGGTGATTGATGCGTTCGCCACCGGCGTCGATGTACTTCAGTGATGAGAGCAGGTTCTGCGTCAGGCGCAGGTGTTCCTGCTCGCTGACTGCTGCGCGAAACTGCCATTTGAGCGCGCGGCAGAATGTGTAGTCTTCAGCAATACTGGGTTTTTTGGATGAACGATGACCGTCAAAGATATGCTCGGCTTTCTTAAAGAATGCATAAAAGTCCGGCAGCTCTTCGGGTGATACTTCCAAGCGCTGTTCACCGATGGATAGCGTTTGATGAAGTGCTCTTATTTCTTGCTTGTCGCGAGTTGTCGTGGGCAGCGTTTCGAGCTTTTCCTTAACGGTATCGGCGATCCATCGAGCGTCGCGTTGAAGTGGAAGTTCGCCTGTGCAAGGGCTACACGTGGTGGCCTTTAACTGCCGGTTCAGGGCACTGGCCGTCTCTTGGGCAGGGCCCAGGGCGGGCGCGATGGGGGAGATAGCGCTGAGTGCTAAAGGCATGAAAACTCTCCTGCTGGCGTGGGGTAGAAACAGTCAGGTGAGCCATTTTGCCGGCAATCAGCATGGGGCGTTGTAGGGCATGTACCAAGCGCTGCGGGTAATTGTTTAGAAAAAATTCAAGCTCCTTCCGGATTATCGTCTGAACGGTAATAAAGATTCACAGGAATCCCACCTTATCGCCGCTTGAACGGCCCCCTAGAATTGCGCCACCTTCCCTCTGTAGGAGCGAGCTTGCTCGCGAAGGACACCAGGCCGCCGCGTTTCTCCAGGCATCCCGCGTCATCGTTGACGGTTCTTCGCGAGCAAGCTCGCTCCTACAAAAAACCATCTCAGGAATTCGCAGCAGTGCCGCGTCGCATCAGCAGAGAGCTGAAGACTCTCAGTGTTTGGGCCTTATCGTTAGCAATCAGCGGCTGCATCGGAACCGGAGGAATCGCCCCTCAAGGCACGACGCTCGCCGCCAATACCCTGGCCACCGACGCCGCGATAAAGAGCGCCGCTCAAGACGCCCATTGGCCCACCGCAAAATGGTGGCAAGCCTATGGCGATCCGCAACTCAACCATTGGATCGACCTCGCTGTACAAGGTAGCCCGAGCATGGCGATGGCCGCCGCACGGGTTCGCGAAGCACGGGCGATGGCCGGTGTTGCCGAGTCTGCCGAGTCGGTACAGATCAATGGCGATGCGACCCTCAAGCGCCACAACTGGCCCAGCGACCCGTTCTATGGCCCCGGCAAACTGGACAATTCCACCACCTGGGACAATAACGCCTCCCTGGGCTTCAGCTATGCCCTCGACCTATGGGGCCGGGAAAGTAACGCCACTGAACGCGCCGTGGACCTGGCCCATATGAGCGCCGCAGAAGCACGTCAGGCTGAGCTGGAATTGCAGAACAACGTGGTGCGCGCCTATATCCAGTTGTCCTTGCACTACGCCCAGCGCGATATCGTCGCCGCTACCCTGGCCCAGCAACAGCAGATCCTCGACCTGGCGCAAAAGCGCCTGGCCGGTGGCATCGGCACCCATTTTGAAGTCAGCCAGGCCGAGACGCCGTTGCCGGAAACCCATCGGCAACTGGACGCCCTCGATGAAGAGATCGCCCTGAGCCGCAACCAGCTTGCGGCTTTAGCGGGTAAAGGTCCGGGGGAGGGTACAACCTTGCAGCGGCCGACCTTGTCCCTCGGCGCGCCCCTGAAGTTACCCTCGACGTTGCCCGCCGAACTGCTCGGCCAACGCCCGGACGTGGTTGCCAGTCGCTGGCGCGTGGCGGCCCAGGCTCGTGGCATTGATGTGGCTCACGCAGGGTTTTACCCCAACGTCGATCTGGTGGGCAGCCTCGGCTACGTCGCTACCGGCGGCGGGATGCTGGAGTTTTTGACCGGCAAGAAACTCAACTACACCGCCGGACCGGCCATTTCCTTGCCGATCTTTGACGGTGGCCGCCTGCGCTCGCAATTGGGAGAGGCCAGCGCCGGTTATGACATCGCCGTTGCCCAGTACAACCAGACGCTGGTCAACGCGCTCAAGGGCATCAGCGACCAATTGATCCGCCGCGAATCCATGGACAAGCAACAGGCCTTCGCCGCCGAGTCGGTGGCCTCGGCGCAGAAAACCTATGACATCGCCATGATCGCCTACCAACGCGGCCTCACCGATTACCTCAACGTGCTGAACGCCCAGAGTCTGTTGTTCCGCCAGCAGCAGGTCGAACAACAGGTCCAGGCTGCGCGTCTGAGTGCCCATGCTGAATTGGTGACCGCATTGGGCGGCGGCCTGGGCGCTGGCAATGATGTGCCGGCCGCCGACAAGACGTTACCGAGCAAGACTCCGGCGGCCCTGGCCGTCTTCGATCACTGAGTAGGACGTCATGACTCCCTTGCCTGCACCCCTGCGCTGGTTGCACTCCCTTGAGTGGCGCCGCGGTTTTTTCGACTGGGCACGCAGTGATGGCGTGACCTGGGTCTACATCTTCAAGGTGCTGATCGCCGCGTTCCTGACCCTGTGGTTGGCGATGCGCCTGGAGCTGCCGCAACCACGCACCGCGATGATCACTGTCTTTATCGTCATGCAGCCGCAAAGTGGCCAGGTGTTTGCCAAGAGCTTCTATCGCTTCCTCGGCACCCTGGCCGGCTCGGCAGTGATGGTGTTGCTGATCGCCCTGTTTGCGCAGAACACTGAACTGTTCCTCGGCTGCCTGGCGATCTGGGTCGGCCTGTGCACGGCGGGGGCCGCGCGCTATCGCAACTTTCGCGCCTATGGGTTTGTGCTGGCTGGTTACACGGCAGCGATGGTCGGTTTGCCGGCCCTGGCCCATCCGGACGGTGCCTTTATGGCGGCAGTGTGGCGGGTGCTGGAAATCTCCCTGGGGATTTTGTGCGCCACGCTGGTCAGTGCCGCGATCCTGCCGCAAACCGCCAGCGCCGCTATGCGCAACGCCCTGTATCAGCGCTTCGGCACCTTCGCGCTGTTTGTCACCGATGGCCTGCGGGGGCGCAGCCAGCGCGAAGGTTTTGAAAGCAGCAATGTGCGCTTTATCGCCGAAGCCGTGGGCCTGGAAGGGCTGCGCAGCGTCACCGTATTTGAAGACCCGCACATGCGTCGACGCAACGGTCGTCTGAGTCGGCTGAACAGCGAATTCATGGGCATCACCACGCGCTTCAACGCGCTGCATCAGTTGCTCGAACGCCTGCGCGGCCACGAGGCTGATCATGTGGTGGACGCCATCAAACCAGGCCTGCAAGACCTGGCCGAGTTGCTCGATGGCTTCAGTAGTCGCGTCCTTACGAGCCCGGATGCCGCGCGCCTCGTGACTCAACTGACGGCCTACAAGCAAGACTTGCCTGCCAAGGTTCGCAGCCTGCGGACGCAGTTTCAGGAAAGCGACCCTAGCGACGCCGAGCAGCTGGATTTTCATACGGCCTATGAGTTGCTGTACCGCTTTGTCGATGACCTGCACAGTTATGCACAGACCCACGCGTCCCTGGCCGACCACAGCCATGAGCGTGAACACTGGGACGAACCTTTTGCCCCGAAAACCAACGGGCTGGCCTGTGCCGCCTCGGGCATCCGCGCTGCTTTCATCCTGGTGATTCTGGGCAGCTATTGGGTTGCAACGGCCTGGCCCAGCGGCGCCACCATGACCCTGATCGCAGCCGCTACGGTGGGCTTGTCCGCCGCCACGCCGAACCCGAAACGCATGGCGTTCCAGATGGCCTGCGGCACCTTGATCGGCGCGTTGGTGGGGTTTGTCGAGATGTTCTTCGTCTTTCCCTGGATCGACGGTTTCCCGTTGCTGTGCGTGATGCTCGCACCGGTGATCGTACTGGGGGCGTTCCTCACTTCTCGACCGCAATACGCGGGGGTCGGTCTGGGATTGCTGATCTTCTTCAGCACCGGCTCGGTGCCGGATAACCTGACGATCTACAACCCCTACACGTTTATCAACGACTACATCGCGATGATCATCGGCATGCTGGTGTGTGCGGCGGCGGGCGCGATCATCCTGCCGCCCAACAGCCGCTGGTTGTGGCGCCGGCTGGAGCAGGACCTGCGTGAGCAAGTGGTGTACGCCATCAGCGGCAAACTCAAAGGTCTGGCTTCACGGTTTGAAAGCCGCACCCGCGACTTGCTCCATCAGGCCTACGGCCTGGCCGCCGGCCAACCGCACGTGCAACGCGACTTGCTGCGCTGGATGTTCGTGGTGCTGGAAGTCGGCCACGCCATCATCGAGCTGCGCAAGGAACAGGCGATCTTGCCGGTGCATCCGGCGTACGCCGAATCCCAGCCGTGGCGCCAGGCCATTCGGGTGATGGGCCGTTCGTTGGTGCGGTTGTTCCTGCAACCCAGCGCCAGCAACCTGGAGCGTGGCCTGATCGCAGTGGACCACGCCATCAGCCGGGTCCAGGCCACCGACGAACCCTTCGCCCCGCACTTCGATACCTCGGCCTTGCGCCGGGTGAAAAGCTACCTGCACTTTATCCGTACGTCTTTGTTGGACCCGCAATCGCCCCTGGCTGCCCTCACGCTTGAAGGACCCGCCCATGCCACGTGAAATCGCCTTCCACGGCATCTACATGCCGACCATGACCCTGATGTTTTTCCTCGCGGCGGGGCTGGCCTGGGCCCTGGATCGCTTCCTGGCCGGCTTTGATCTGTACCGCTTTTTCTGGCACCCGGCGCTGCTGCGCCTGAGCCTGTTCACCTGTCTTTTCGGCGCCTTGTCGCTGACCGTCTACCGTTGAGAATGCCCCGATGAAAAAGTTTTTCAGCCTACTCGCGACCCTGCTGGTATTGGCCCTGGCGATCTGGATTGGCCGCACGTTGTGGGTTCACTACATGGAAACCCCATGGACCCGAGATGGTCGGGTGCGCGCCGACATCATCAACGTGGCCGCCGACGTCACCGGAGAGGTGGTCAACGTTCCGGTGCGCGACAACCAGTTGGTGAAAAAGGGCGACCTGCTGATGCAGATCGACCCCGAGCATTACCAGATCGCGGTGAAACAGGCGCAGTCCCTGGTGGCGTCACGTAAGGCCACGTGGGAGATGCGCAAGGTCAACGCCCATCGCCGCGCGGATCTTGACGCTCTGGTGATTTCCAAGGAAAACCGCGACGACGCCAGCAACATCGCCGACTCGGCCCTGGCCGACTATCAACATGCCTTGGCCCAATTGGAGGCTGCCGAACTGAACCTCAAGCGCACGCAGGTGGTGGCGGCGGTGGACGGTTATGTCACCAACCTCAACGTGCATCGCGGCGACTATGCGCGTATCGGCGAGGCAAAGATGGCGGTGGTGGATATGAACTCGTTTTGGGTCTATGGCTTCTTCGAAGAAACCAAACTGCCCCATGTGAAAGTCGGTGATAAAGCTGACATGCAATTGATGAGCGGCGAAACCCTCAAGGGCCACGTGGAAAGCATTTCCCGGGGGATCTACGACCGCGACAACCCCGAGAGTCGCGAACTGATCGCCGATGTGAACCCGACCTTCAACTGGGTGCGCCTGGCTCAGCGGGTGCCGGTGAGGATTCACATTGATGAAGTGCCGGACGGTGTGCTGTTGGCGGCGGGGATTACGTGCACCGTGATCGTTAACCAAACACCCAACGCATCTCTGTAGCCGCTGCCGAGGCACAGTCGGGTATCAGGCCTGGCAATAGGTCTCGTGCAAGTGGCGCCACAGCAATGCGCCACTGGCCTGTTTTTCAAACACCACCGTGGCGCGGCGATCCGTTTGGGTGCCGCTGTCATCAACCTGGTGTTCGCGGTAGCTCACCGTGGCACCACGCGCATGACGATCAATGCCAGTCAGCTCGCTCAAGGTGATTTTCAGCCCGGGGCGCATGCCGCCCAAGCGAGTGAACAGGGCATTGACCCCGGCCGTATTCACCCGTGCTCCGGTAGCCGGCGCGATCATGCTGAACTCAGGTGAGAAACGCGCCAGCAGCCTCTCCAGCGTCCCCTCGGGCGCGACGCCGGCAAACCATTGTTCGATCTCGACGTGGGTCTGGATCACTTCTTCGATAAAGTCGCTGTAGTCGATCATCAACTGTACTCGGGTTGAGGGTGGAGAAGCGCCCGCACCCTGGACGCATCCAGGCGCAGTACGGCAAACAGGGGAAACAAGGTCAGCGCGGCAGCCATCACAAAGGTCACGGTAAAGGAGTCCAGCGCCGCCAGCAATGCACTGAGCAGCGCGGCCCCCAGGCAAAAGCTCAATTGCCGATTGATATTCCACAAAGCGCTGGCATGGCCCATGCGGTCGGCGGGGATGTCGAGAAACGCCAACGTCTGCGCCGTGCTGCTGCACAGGCTGCCACCGAGGCCCATCAAGGCATAAGCGAGGATGGCGAGTAGCGGTTGCGCCGGTTGGAGGGCGATCAGCAGCAGGATACCGATGAACTGCAACGCCATTCCCGCCAGCAACAATGGCCTGGGTCCACAGCGGTTAAACAGCTTTTTGCCCAAGGCAATCGCCACCGCCGAGGCGAGCGCCCAAGGCAGCATCAGCGCGCCAGTGCGGGTAGCGTCAAAACCCAGGTTTCGCAGGTACAGAATGGCAATCAGGCTGGTGCCGATAAATACACCGGGAATGAACAGGTACACCAGCATCGCGATCCGCAGCATCGGGCTGCTGATCTGCTCGAACACGCCACGCAGGTTCAGCGACGGGCGAGCCGAGGACGGCGTGTCTGCGTGCAACCACAGCAACGTCAACAGCAGGGTGATCAGCGCCAACGGCACATTGGCGTAAAAGATCCAGCGCCAGGAAACGCTGTCGACCACCAAGCCACCCAATGCCGGCGACAGCGCCGGAACCAACAGCGCCACCGACATGACCTTGGCCGTCAGTTGGCTGCGTTCGGCCGGCGGAAAGTGCCGGTAAGCCAAGGCTTGCCCCACCGGAATCAGCAACCCGCCGCCCAGGCCTTGCAGCAGGCGCCAGCCGATCAGCGCTTCAATCGACCCGGCTTGGCCCACCAGCACCGAAGCGATACCAAACAGCAACAGGCTCGCGGCAATCAACCGCCGTTCACCCAACGTCGCCGCCAACCACACACTCAACGGAATAATCAGCGTCAGGCCGAGCATGTAGGCATTGCTGATCCATGCCAGTTGCGGAACCGATGCCTGCAACTCCAAGGCGATATCCGGGTAGGCGATGGTGGCGACAAACATGTTCACCAGGTCCAGGGCGAAGCCCAGTAAAAAGATCCAGGTGACTTTCGAACGGTAGGTCATCGGGGCGTTCCTGCGTTAAGTCCCGGCAGGGTAGACCTCTGGCAGGGCTTGGGAAACATCGGTTTGACTGTTAATTTGTCAAAAATATTTTGACAAAGGAGCGCGCTGCCGATGGTTAGCCTGGACCGATTCGAGACCTTCAAGGCTGTGGTGGAAGCCGGCTCCCTGACGGCGGCGGCCGATAGGCTGGGGCAGACTCGAGCCGTGGTCAGCTTCAACCTCAAGCGCCTGGAAGCCGAACTGGGCGTCACTTTGCTGACCCGCAGCACCCGGCAATTGGCCCTGACCGATGCCGGCGAGCGCTTCTACCTGCGCTGTACGCGGATGCTGGAAGAAGCACGGTTGGCAGTGGAGGAAGCACGTTCTGAACACGCGCAGCTCAAGGGCACGTTGCGTGTCACCACCACCGTGGAATATGCCTTGGCGGTGGTCGCGCCGGCCTTGGAGGCCTTCCGACGGCTGCACCCCGAGCTGAATATCCACTTATCCACATCCTCGACCCATGCGGACCTGATTTCCGAACGCTTCGATGTAGCTATCCGTCTAGGGCGAATACTCGACTCCAATCATCGCGCCGTGCAGTTATCGAGCTTCCAGGTGTTTGCCGTGGCGGCGCCGGAATTTGCCAAGGTCAGCACTCTGGATGAGTTGGAGCAGTTGCCGAAGTTGGGGCATGGCCGGTTGACCGATTTGTCGGTGATCGACCCTTACGGGACCGAACACCTTTATCGACCGGGTCCTGGCAAAACTTCCCTGGTAGCCGACAGTGCTGCCATTCTCCAGGCCTTCGCCGTGCGTGGACACGGCGTGGCGATTCTGCCGCAGTGGTTGGTGCAGGAGGATCTGGAGGCGGCGCGCCTGGTGCGTCTTTTACCGGATCATCGCTTTGCATCGCAGGGGGTGTATGCGTTGTATCCGGATACCCGGCATTTACCACTGAAGGTGCGGGCGTTTATTGATTTTATGAAGGCACAATGAGTTGCGAAAAGACCGTGGCGAGGGGACAAGCCCCCTCGCCACAGGTTGGGTGTTCATCGTGCCGTTATGCCGATCAAAGTACCCCACCCAACCCAAACCGCTTCATCAACCCCTTCTCCAACAACCCCTTGGGCAACAGCGCCGCCATCCACGGCAACGCTCGACAACCATTACCCGAGCGCAACAGGCGTGGCGGCGTGCTCTGTTGCACCGCCTTGAGCACATCTGCCGCAAATTCACTGGCCGGTGTCGGCCGGTCCTGGGACGCCTTGGCGCGCGCACGAATGCTGTCGCGCAACGGCCACCAAGGTGATTGTTCATTGATCAGCAGCTCCGCCTGGGCCCCGGCATTTTTCGCAAAGCTGGTATCGATGGCGCCGGGCTGGACTTCCATCACCCGCACGCCGAACGGCGCCAATTCCATGCGCAGTGCATCACTCAAGGCATGCACGGCCGCTTTCGACGCGCAGTAAGCACCGGCAAATGGCGTCACCAGCACACCGGAAACACTGCCGATATTCACCACCAGCCCTTTGCTGCGGCGAATCGCCGGGAAAAACGCCTGGGTCACGCCCACCACGGCAAATACGTTGGTCTCGAATTGGTGTTGCATCGCTTCGGTGCCGCCGTCGAGCAGCGGGCCCATGGCGCCATAGCCGGCGTTGTTGATCAGCACATCCAGCTCGCCCACCTGCTCGGCCAACGCCTTGAGCGCAGCCCCGTCGTTGACGTCCAGTTGCACGGCGGTAAAGCCAGCCGTGGCCAGCGCCGTGACATCTTCGGCGCGACGGGCCGTGGCCCACACCTTATAACCGGCCGTTTTGAAAGCATCGGCCAGGGCACGGCCAATGCCGCTGGAGCAACCGGTGATGAGCACGTTGGGCATGGATCAATCCTTTGTGGTTATTAGTCGGAGAAGCTGCCTTGCAGGTGCTCGGCACGGAACTCCAGGGTTTGCGGGCGATAGCCAGGGCGCAGCGGTGGGACTGGCAGGCAGTCGTCCCAGGTGGCGCCGGCCTGCAACTCGCCTGGACCGCGATAGCGTGGCGCGGCGTAGACGTTATCGGCCAGGTTAACCGTGTCTCCCGGCGCATAGGCTGCGACGCGCCAACGCAGTTCGGTCAGTGGCACGTTGTTGCCGTTGTTCAAGGTCAGTTTTAGCGGGCGATCCGCCGGGCAGGCTTTCGGTTCATAGCTGATACGCAGCTCCAGTCGCGCCAGTTGCTGGGCCTCGCGGTTATCCAGCCAGACCACCCACACCGCCACCAAGCCCAGGCCGACTGCGGCCGCCAGGGATACCGGCAACGCCTTGGCCGGATAGCGCAGTAGCAGGATCAGCCAGGTGATGATCAGTAAAACGCCAAAGAACATGATGGCAACCTCGTGAACGGATAAACCATCCTACTGTGGGGGAGCTGGATTGACTATCTGAGGTTCTGTGGTGTGTTTTCGGGCGTCATCGCAGGCAAGCCAGCTCCCACATTTTGACCGCATTCCAAATAATGTACGCGGTTGTAGGTGGGAGCTGGCTTGCCTGCGATGAGGGCTTCACATTCACCAAAGAATCCCAAGAAAAAGCCCCCGTCCAACCGGCTGCGGATAGGGGACGCAGTCGGTGGGACGGGGGCTTTTTGTTTTACTCGTTACTGCGCGATAGTTTTCACCGAAACCCCACGCTCAATAGGTGTGGAGCGCCCGTAGATATCTTCAAACCGCTCGATATCGTCTTCGCCCAGATAGCTGCCCGACTGCACTTCGATGATCTCCAACGGGATCTTGCCTGGGTTACGCAGGCGGTGCACCGAGGCAATCGGGATGTAGGTGGACTGGTTTTCCGTAAGCAGGAACACGTTCTCGTCACAGGTGACTTCGGCGGTGCCGCTGACCACAATCCAGTGTTCGGCGCGGTGGTGGTGCATCTGCAACGACAGGCACGCCCCCGGCTTGACCGAGATGTGTTTGACCTGGAACCGGCCGCCCATGTCCACCGAGTCGTAGGAACCCCACGGGCGGTAGACTTCGCAGTGGTTCTGGGTTTCGCTGCGGCCCTGTTCGTTGAGGGTGCTGACCATCTGCTTGACGCCCTGAACCTTGTCCTTGTGGGCAATCATCATCGCGTCTTTGGTTTCCACCACCACGATGTTATCCAGGCCGATCACCGACACCAGTTTGCCGTTACCGTGGATCATGCAGTTGCGGCTGTCCTGAATCACTACGTCACCCTTGCTGACGTTGCCGTTGGCGTCTTTTTCATTGACGCTCCACAGCGACGCCCAGCACCCCACATCACTCCAACCGGCACTCAACGGTACTACGCAGGCGCGTTGGGTCTTTTCCATCACGGCGTAGTCGATGGAGTTGTCCGGGCAGCAAGCAAACGTGGCTTCGTCGAGGGTCACGGTATCGGCGGTTTGCTCGCTGCGTTCCAGGGTCAGCAGGCAGGTGTCGTAGATGTCCGGATCGTGTTTTTTCAGTTCCTCGAGGAAGCGGCTGGCACGGAACAGGAACATGCCGCTGTTCCAGAAATAGCCACCGCTTTTGACGAACTCGGTCGCGCGTTTTTCATCAGGTTTCTCGACGAACTGTGACACGCGGCTGACGCCTTCGGGCAGCAGCGAATCGTTGGTGGACTTGATGTAGCCGTAGCCGGTTTCCGGGCGGGTGGCCGGTACACCGAACAGCACCATCTCGCCGCGCTCGGCCGCCACCGTGGCCAGGGCCAGTGCGCGTTGCAGGGCTTTCTGGTCGTCCAGTACATGGTCAGCCGGCAGCACCAGCATCAACTCGTCACGGCCTTCATTGACCAGCATCATTGCGGTCAGGGCCACGGCCGGCGCGGTGTTGCGGCCGAAGGGTTCCATGAGGATGCGCTGGGTTTCCAGTTTTCGGGCGCTCAGTTGCTCGTTGACGATGAAACGGTGGTCCTTGTTGCAGACCACGATGGGCGCGTCCATGCCTTCGAATACGAGGCGCTCCAAGGTTTGCTGGAACAGTGTGTGTTCGCCGGTCAGCGCCAGGAATTGCTTGGGAAACTGTTTGCGCGAAAGCGGCCAAAGACGTGAGCCGCTACCACCGGAAAGGATGACTGGAATCATGGTGTTTCTCCTTGAATCTGTATGGGTTAGAGCCTGTGGGAGCTGGGTTTGCCCGCGATAGCATCACCTCGGTATATCTGAAACACCGAGGCGTCTGCATCGCGGGCAAGCCCGGTTCCCACAAGAGAATTCATCAGCGAGTCGATACCGGGCGTTTTACCCAGACTGGCGACAGGCTCGAACCGGAGCCGGTGACGTACAGCACCGCGGCTTCACCACGTTCCAGCGCCACAGGCTTCACGTCACCGACTTTCTTGTCGCCGTCATACAGCGCCAGGGAGACCTTCACCGGGTTGATCTCGCGTTCGCCACGGCTTTTCGCGGCCACGGTGTCGACGACTTTGGTCTTGCCGTCAGCGGTTTTCAGGGTCAGGGCTTTGTCGCTGAGGTTCTGCACCCGCACCAGGGATTTCTGCTTGTTCTTGAACGGCGGTTCTTCGATCAGTTGCGGTTGGCCGCTGCCACTGTTGACCAGGGTGTAGTAATGATCGGCGGCCAATTTGACCGGCAACGTCTGGCTGCCGACCTTGGCGCTGTAGTCGCCGCCCGGCATGAAGCTGAAGTCACTGCTGGCCAGCGGTGCAACGTCGCTTAAGTTGGTGCTGCCAACGGTGGCGCTGACTTCCTGATTGCTGGCGTTGTAGACCCGCACAAAGCTGGAGCCTTTCGGAGCGACGGGGCCGTAGAGGGCGGCGTCGCCACCGGCGAAGGCGGACATTGATACAACGCTCATGCCGGCAACCAGTGCAAAGGTCTTGGCGAGATGGCGCGCATTAGTAGTGAAAGTCATGTGAGTTACCTCTCTGTCAGTTTTGCGCCCGGTTGGGCGTCTCGGATTTCTGGGCATTTACTTGAGTGTTGAGTGCCATGTTTTGTTGGCGCGTACCGGCTTGTTTAAGTTGCGCGACCCACTGCGGGTCGGCATCGCCGATTTCGTTGTTTATGGGCAGATAACGTTCAGGGAACTCCCAGATCAGCACCTGGGGTGGGCTGTTCTTGAAGTCGTCGCTTTTCAGGTAGCTGAGCATCGGCAGGATCGGACCGTGGCCGTCTTCGGCATAGCTGATGACGTCGCTGCCCAGGGCTTGCTTGAGGGCTCCGACGAAGTTCCAGTTGGGGTTGGCGCTGTAGCTGGTACCGACCAACGCGACAGGTACCTCACTGTCGGCGAACAAGGCGTCGTCGCCCTTGTTTTCCACAGCATGGGTCACGCGTTTTTGCAGAGGCTCCTTGGGCGGCATCAGGTCTTCGAACAACGGGTCCAGGGGCAGGAACAGACGCAAATCACCGCTGTGCGGCGAGGTTGTCTCGGCTTCGGTGACAAAGCGCTGGGGTTCCCCACTGAGCGGGGTCTTGTCAGCAATGAACTTGGCCAACTGCTTGGCGGCCACTTCGGCACCGTCCGGGGTCCAGTGGGTATCGGTGCGCAGGAACACTTGCTGGCCGTGAAGTTTGGCCTGTTGCAGCGGGCCTATCAGGTCAGGGGCGAGGATCTTGTCAGCGGCCATACGCGCATGAAAGTCCTGGTAGAGACCGGCATGGACGCTCGCCGGTTGCACGTCACCCAGGTGTTCCGGGTACAGGCGCACCTTGGCCGGCACAATTGCCATGACTAACTGAATACCCTGGGCCTGGAGCTTCTGGCGCACACCTTCCACCAGGGCATAGTTGCCTTGCAGGTTCTGGTCTTCGTTGGCGGCGGGGTTGAACTCCTCGTCGCTGTACAACCAGTGATCGCGGCCCAGCACCACACCGGGGCGACCTTCATTGAACAGCTTGTAGTCCAGCGCCGCCCAGAGGTTGGTACCCAGGCGTTTGATCGGGAACTGATCGTCGTAGTGGGTCTCGATGGCCTTGGTCCAGCGACCATTGAGCACCGTGGCATCGGCGTTGGTGCTGAAACCGAAGAAACTGCGCATCGACCAGGCGCCCAGCGCGAGCAGCACGGCCAGGAACAAAGCGATATAGAGGACGCGTAATGAACGGGTCATGGTCGGCTCCCTCAGAACTGGAAGTAAAGGAACGGCGAGAAGCTCTGCGCCGAAAGTTTGAGAATCGACGCTACGAACAGCAGCAGCACCACGGCGCGCATGGCGTAGCGTGGCCAGTCAGCTGTCCAGTAGGCCGGTTGCACGGTGGCGTCAGTACCAACGGTGAAGCCGGGTTCGTGGATGCTGCCGGGGTTATCGCCCGGTACGGCCTTGATCAGGCTCGGGTCTGCCGGCTTGGCTTTGTCCGCCGGGCGGTTGCTGTAGAAGTCCCGCAGGCCAAAGAACGCCAACGTTGCGTACGCCACCACCAGGGTTGCCACTTGCAGGCCGGTGAGGTTGGCGCGGTTGAGTTCCGACAGCGACCACTCGCCAAAGCTGAACATCGCGCCGTACATACGGCCGGCGACGTGCAGGTTTTCGGCGCGGAAGATCACCCAGCCCATCACCACCAACAGGAACGTCAGGGCCCAGCGAATCGGGTTGAAGCTGCGTGGCGAGGTGTTGAGGCCGATGGCTTTTTCAATCGCCAACCACATGCCGTGCCAGGCCCCCCAGACGATGTAGGTGATATTCGCGCCATGCCACAGACCGCCCAACAGCATGGTCAGAAACAGGTTGCGGTAAGTGGTGAGCGTGCCTTTGCGGTTACCGCCCAGCGTGATGTACAGGTAGTCCCGCAACCAGGTGGACAGGCTGATGTGCCAGCGCCGCCAGAACTCGGTGATCGACTGGCTGATGTAGGGCTGTTTGAAGTTTTCCATGAAACGGAAACCCATCATCAGGCCCAGACCAATGGCCATGTCGCTGTAGCCGGAGAAGTCGAAGTACAGCTGTGCGGTGTAGGCCAGCGCACCCAGCCAGGCATCGCCGGTGGTGGGGTTTTGCAGGGCGAAGCAATGGTCGGCGACCACCGCCAGGGTGTCGGCAATGAACACCTTCTTGATGAAACCCTGCATGAACCGCGTGCAACCCTCGGAGAATTTGTCGAGGGTGTGGGTGCGGTTATTGAACTGGTCTGCCAGGTCACGAAAGCGCAGCACCGGGCCGGCAATCAGGTGCGGGAAGATCGCCACGAACGCTGCAAAGTCGATGAGATTGCGGGTGGCCGGAGTGTCGCCGCGGTAGACGTCGATGATGTAGCTGATGGACTCGAAGATGTAGAACGAGATCCCGATCGGCAACAGCACGTGGGTGAGGATGAACGGCTCAAGACCTGCTGACTTCATCATCACGTTGATGCTGTCGACCCCGAAGTTGGCGTACTTGAAGTAGCCGAGGATGCACAGGTCGACGGCCACGCCCAACAACAGCCAGCGCTGGGCCGGCTGGGTGCGCACACCTGCCGCACCGACCTTGAGGCCGATCCAGTAATTCCACAGGGTGACGGCGGCGAACAGCGCCAGGAAGTCCACCCGCCACCAGGCGTAGAACACGTAGCTGGCAATCAGCAGCAGCAGATTGCGATAGCGTTGCCCGCTCAAGTAATACAAGCCGAGGAAGATCGGCAAGAACAGAAACAGGAACACATTGGACGAGAAAACCATCCCGATCTCTCCATGTTTAACCAACAGTCAAGGGCCAACGGCCCCCCCTAACCCCCCACGGAAATACGCGGGGGGCGGTATTACATTTCACGGTTAGAACCGAATCAGTGTGGGAGCTGGCTTGCCTGCGATGGCGGTGTATCAGTCGACATCAATGCTGAATGTCGTATCGTTATCGCAGGCAAGCCAGCTCCCACATTTGGACCGAGTCCAACCGCAAGTTTTGTATCAGCTGCCTTTGTTACCTTTCTCATGTGCCGGGTCATAGACCTTGGTCAGGTCACCCCCAAGCCGGAACGTCTTGAACGGCTGCATCTGATGCTTGCGTTCAATCACATCCGGCGCGCAGGTGTAGAGGGTGCAGAAGGGTTCGAGCCAGGCGAATTTCATGTCTTCCTTCAGGTCTTTCATGTCCTGCTCTTTGCCGTTCTTCTGCTCGAAGATGTTCGGGTCTTTAACCCCGGCCAGCACCTTGTCGCCCAGGCGCTTGAGCGCACCGTTATTTTCCTGGCGCAGGTCCACACCGTTGACCAAGGCAAAACTGGCGATCATCGCCAACGGCGGCAGGGCGTAGTTGTGGTACGACAAGGCCCGTTGCTGACGCTTCAATTCGTTGGGCAAAAAGCCCTGGTCGTCGACCTGGTTGGCGCCGACCTTATATTCCTTCACGGCCCAATCAAACAGGTCGCGGCGGTTGGTGGCGATGGAGGTTGCCATCACCGACCAGGCGGCCCAGTAAGAGTGGTTGTTGGTTTTTTCCAGCGGCAGGTTGTCCCAGTCGCTGACGACTTGATCAGCTAACTGGTTGAACCAGGCTTCGATCACCTGCGACTCCTGCTGATGGTTAGCCAACGGGTGGGAGTCGGAGAACTTCAAACGGATATAGGCCGAAGCCATGCTGCCCAGCGCCCATTTGCGCATGGATTTGCCGGTGTGATTGAAGTCCTTGGACATCAACGCGTCAGCCTTGGCCCAGCCAGTGAGCCAGTTCAGGGTGCATTCCAACTGTTCCGGACGACCGTCGCGCATGAACTGCATCACCCGTTTGCTGGTGTCTTTTTCCAGGGTGGTGATGTCGGCAGTGGTGTCGCGAAAGGCTTTTTCCGACTGCACATTCAGCGTCGAACGAGCCTTGTCAGAACCTTCGTATTTGCTGCGAAATTGCAATGGGCCGGTGTAAGGCGTCGGCATCGAATCGCAGCCGTCCTTGGCGTCACCGCTCTTGAATTTTTCCACCGGCGCGAAATAACCCTGGGGCGGGCGCAGTGGGGCGGCGGCGTTGACCGAACCGGCGAAAATCGCTAGGCCGAGTAACGTAGGTATCAATAACTTCTGCATAAGTAACCTCATTGCCCAAGCTGAGCGGTCTGTTGACCGCCGCGTGGGAATACGTTGCGTGTGCAAATTTTCGCTTCGACTTTTTGCGCGGCAGTACCCGCCTCGGGGCCCTGCACTTCCACGGCCAGCAGGTTCTGCGAGGCCCAGTCTTCATCGGTACGCAGTTCAAAGGCGAAACGCCCGTCTGTATCGGATGTTGAGGGTTTGTCGATCTTGATGTCCTCGTGGCGACCGTTCATGTACCAGAGGGTGGCTTGCAAGGTTTTCACCGACGGATCGGCAAAGCGGATGTCGACCTGATGGCTGCTGTTGCGCAGGTCCATGTTCTTGCTGTTGACCATCAGCTCATTCTTGCCGGGTTTCAACGTAGTGCTGGCGCTCATCTGTGCAGGCTTGCCTTCACAGCCGTTGTCCAGTAACGACATCATTTGGCGGTAGATGGTTTCCTGGTCCAGGCGATACAGCGGTGAGAACTCCCAGATCAGGATCTTCGGTGGGGTCTTCTGGAATTCATCGCTGCCCAGGTACTGCAGCATTGAACCTTCCAGACCACCGCCGGGGAACGCGACGTTGAGGATGTCGGCACCGATTTCCTGTTCGAGGAATCCGGCAAAGTTGTAGTTCTTGCCGCTGTGGCTGGTGCCCACCAGGGTGATTTGCGGGTTGCCGGAATCACCAAACAGGTCGCCGTCGGCCGCCTCACCCTTGGGCTCGGTGGTGAACTGGTCCATGTACTGGATCGCGTAGCTGGTGCCGCACAGTTGCCCGGCCATGTTGTGCAGGGTGCCGGTCTTGCCCATGCGGCCGGACCGTTTGGTCTCGAATTCGCGCTTGGGAATGTCGGCAAATTCCGGCATTTGCTTGACCTTGGCGGCGACGATTTTAGCCGTGCGTTGGGCGCCATACGGCGTCCAGTGCTGGTCGCCACGGAAGTAGAAATCATGGGCCGGCAGTTCGTCCGGCAATTGCTCGTTGGTCAACGGGGACAGGTCCGGCACCACATAGCCCATCTTGGCGAAGCGGCCGAGCATGGTCTTGTAGTTGCCCAGCGCCTTGTCGAAATCGAACTTGGCTTTCTCCTCGGGGTTGAGCTTGTTGCGGTTCACCAGGCCACGGGTCGGCTGGTAGACCACCACCAGTTCTACGCCCTTGCTCTTGAATGCATCGTGCAACTGTTGCATGCGCTTGTAGCCGGCGGGGGAGGTGTCGAATTCGGTGCGCAGGTCTTCCTGGGTGCGGAACAGCCAGTCGCCCTGGGCTTGCACCAGGGTGGTGAAGTTCTGCTGGTAGCGCGTGGTGTAGTTCTTCGCGTCATGCGCCTCGGGGCACAGGTTGCAGCACGGGTCGGCAGTGAACTTCGGAGCCTGCGCTTCATCGGCGCGCACGCCGCTGCTGGCGGCCAGAATGCCGAGGGTCAAACCCGAGAGGCTGAGCAGTTTGATCATGTGTGGGTGCATAAAGGTCATCCTCAGTCCTGCATTTGGGTCTGGCGTTCGACAGGGTCGATCAGCACGGCTTTCTGCTGGCGCACCAGCAAATCGAGAATTTCATCCTGGCGATCGCCGAGAATCCCCGAGAAGCTGATACCGCTGGTTTTGGTCGGAGCGAGCATCGATACGCGATACAGCTCAATGCTCAACGGCGAGTCGATGGACAGCGGTCCGCTGCCGTTGGCCGCCAATTCACCGCCGACCACGATCAGCGACACCTGGGCGTCGAACGGGTCGAGGGCGATGTCACGGTCGGTGTCGGTCAGGTCTTTGATGTGGCCGTAGACCCCGGTCAATCCGTTGGCCATGGCGACGTTCTCGTACAGGCGAATGTTCACACTGTTACGCACGCGGATGCCGTGGCGACGGTTGCTGATTACTTTGTTGCCCCACAGCAAGTTGTCGCCGCTCTCATAGAGGGTGATGCCGTCGGTGTGGTTGCGGTAGATCTCGTTATCGGCGATCAGGTTGTTGACGCTGTTACGGTCAATCACCAGGCCCGAAAGCTTGTTGTCGTAGCTGCGGTTGTTGAAGATGAAGCTGTCGTTCACTTCCCGGGAAATGATGATGCCGTGCTTCTTCTTCGTCCCGTAGACAGTGTTGTCGGTGATGATCAACCCATGGGAACGGTCGTGGGGGTCGATGCCGTAGACGATGTTGTCTTTGTAGGTGTTGCCCTTGATCACAAAGCCTGTGGTCTCGTAGCAGTAGAAGCCGTACCACATGTCGGAGAACTCGGAACCGATGATCCAGCCGGTCGGTTCAGGGCGCTTGAGGACCTTGGCCATGTTCGGCGTGTACTGGGAAATACTCACCCCGTAGGACTTACTGTTGGCGTAGCCGAAGCTGGCCATCTGGCTGTTGACGATATAGGTCTCGGTGCCGCCCCAGGCCAGCAGAAACGGGCGGAATTCCTTGGGCGACTGGAAGGTCGCCGGGCCGTTGGTCTTCTCGCGCCAGCCGGTGATTTTGGTATCGCGTACAAACAACTGGCCGTCGTTGATCAGGAACGAACCGGCTTCCTGGGACAGGCGCAACTCTTGAGTCTGCTTGTCGATTTCCAGGATGCCCTTACGCCCAACCACGATCGGCAACTTGGCCAGGAACACACCGGGCGAGGTTTCACTCAGGTACTGCTTGGGCACTTTTTTCAGCAGGTCCTTGAGGTTCATGTAACCGTCATCGACAAAGATCGCCTGGGGAATACCGTGCTGGCGCACCACCCATTCGGCCATCTTGTTGTCGCCGCCGATAAAGTCCTTGAGGGCGTCTTCCTGCATCATCCGACGGATGCTGATCTTGCCCGCCTTGGTACGGACAATCTTCTTCGCCACGGCCTCGGCGGTGTAGCCCGAGACGTCTGGCAGTGCAGGCTTGGCCAGTTCCAGCGACGCGGTGGACGGGCTGCTGATGGTGTAGGTCTTGGCCTGTTGCAGTTCCTTGGCGATGGTGGGCGCCTTGACCGCCGCCGCGCCATCGGCCATGGCCGCAGTGCTGGCCAGCAGCATGGCTGCGACCAGCAGGCTGACCGAGCCTTTGAGGGCTTGAGGATTCATTGCGCAGGCTCCCATCAGAATCGCCAGACCACGTCGACAAAGGCGCGGTGCATGTACGAGTCGACTTGTTTGCCATAGGCATCGCCCGGTTTGAACACGCCACCACGGAAGCGCACCAGGGCCGACGGTTCGTCGATGGACTGGCTGAGCGCGGCCGGCAACAGGCCTTTCTTGAAGTACTTGGTGACCACCAGGTCCATCTCCTGGCCGAGGTCTTTCTTACCGTCTGCCAAGGGCAGGGAGGTACTGGAAAGCACGGCGCCGGTGACGTCGTCGGTATTGTTCTGCACGGCATCAATGCCGTTGCTGCCCACCGGCTTGTTGCCGTCGACGCGCCAGAACTTGTGGTACACAAGGCTTGCGTCGTAGTCCTCGCGCAACTGCCAGGAACCGAACAGGCTGATGGATTGCATGTTGTTCATCTCGCCGCGAAACGCCTCGCCGAAACGGTGAACCCGCGATTGGGTGCCGGTCCAGTTCGAGCGGTTGCTTTGCAGACCGTTCTGCTCGTAGTCGGCGCTGGCGCGGGCATAAGCTGCACCCACTTGCCACTGCGGGTCGAGGCGCAGGCGTACACCGAGGTCGGTGGCCCAACCGTCGACGTCGTCGCTGCGCTTGGCGTTGGCCGGGCGGGTGCCGTCAGCGTTCAGGGCGTTGACGGTGTCGCGGTCGCCCTTCATGCCAGTGATGCTCGCCCAGTAGTTGACGGTGTTGGTGTTGCGCCAGTTGTAAGCGTCACTGTTGGCTTCGATGCCGAGCCAGGTCAGGTCGCCGTTTTCGCGCTTGTCCAGGGAATCGGCGGGTACGCCTGGTTCCGGGTAGTCGAGCTTGCCGTCGTCATGGGTGTGATGACCGCGCAGGCCGATCCACTGGCCCGGCGTCCACTGGTAGGACACGTCACCGTAGAAGTGTTGACGGTCCTTGTCCTTGGGCGACAGTTCCTTGAGGTCGGTGCGGTATTCGCTGAAGCGTTCGGCGGCGCCGACATTGGCCTTGAGCAAGGTGGTGTCGAAGGTCCAGTTCAGCGCCTCGATATTGGTGTCGCGCCATTGGCCGTCGTCGTTGTGCAGGCGTTGGCGACCGAACTTCAATTGCTCGCCAGGGTAGGGCGTGAAGCCGCTGTAGCCGATCCAGAACTCGCGCAGGGCCAGGTAGTTTTTCTTGGTCTTGCGGTCGTCATTGCTCGATTGCTCGGTGCCGTCGGCCTGTTGCAGGGTGTCGGTCTCGATGATGTCGCTGGCGGCCACCGCCTGGCCCATGGCGTAGGCGCTCCAGTTGCCGCTTTCACCGTAGATCCACGGGCGCAGATCGAGGCCGATGCCGTTGACGTCGCCGCCCGATTTGGTACCCAGGTCGCGGTCGTCTTCGGACTGGCCAGTGACTTTGACTTCCAGGCCGAAGTTCTTTTCTTCGGTCAGGGCCGCCAGGGTCGGGCATGACCACAACAGCGCGAAGGTCAGGCCAATACCGGCCTTGACGAATGGATTGAGTTTCATAGGGATTCCTCGCCGTCTTCTTCTTGCAGGGCGTGCAGTTGCAGCGTGCTTTGGCTCAAGGCGCCACGGGTGGCCAGCTCTTGTTGCACCAGGCGTTGGCCTTCGGCGCGCTGGTCAGGCGGCAGCTGTTCTTCAAGTTGCGTGGCCAGTTCGGTGGCCTCTGGAGTGTCCTGGGCCTTGGCCAGTTGGCTGAAGACATAAGCGTTCAGTGGGTTGGGCTTGGTGCCCTTGCCTTGGGAAAACAGCTGGGCGATGGCGAAGTCGGCGCTGTTCTGGCCATTGCGCGCAGCGGTCAGCAAATGGTCCAGGGCCTTTTGCGAATAGACCTTGCCCAGATAGCCACGGCGGTAGATCTGGCCGAGGTAGTAATCGGCCGCCACTTCGCGGCCCTGGGCTTTCTGGAAGTGCGCTTCGGCAGCCTTGGCATCGGCCGGCACCCACTTGCCTTCGTAGTAGAGCTTGCCCAGCAGCAACTCGGCGCGGGGCTGGTCGGCGGCGCGACCGTTGTCCAGGTACTTCATCATTTGGTCGACATCGCCCAGTTCTGGGAAGTCGTAGAGCAATTGCGCCAGGCTGACCCATGACGCCGGGTAGCCGGGGGCGATTTTTTCCAGCAACGCCTGGGCGGTTTTTTCGTCAGGTTTGCCCAGGCTCGCATCGCCCAGCACGCGGGCCACGCTGTCCACCCGTTGGGCGGTGACGGTGCCACGGCTATAACCCGCTTCCAGTTGCTTGAGCAGTTCGGCTTGTTGCTCTGGTTGACCGCGTTTCTGGTACACAGTGGCCAGCTCGACGTAGCAGATGTCGGTGGTGTTCAGCGCGGCCTTGCAGATGCTTTCGACTTCATCCAGGTGTTGGTCGTAAGTGTCCTGGGTGCGGTACAGCAGCACTTGGGCCAGGCCGGCTTCCGGGTAACCGGCGGTGCGCCACTTACTGATCTGCTGCTGGGCGTTGACGTTCGGGAAATCGTGCGGGTATTGCAGGTACAGCATCGCCAGCGGGATCAGGGTGTTGCCCTCGCCATTGGCGAAGGCTTTTTTCAGCAGGCCTTCGGCCTCGACGTGCTCGGCTGCTGTTGCACCGGGCTTGGCCACCAGCAGGCGACCGAGGCGAGCCTGGGCGCGCGGCGAGGTGTCAGCGGCCGCGCGATAAGTTGCTTCGGCTTGCTTGATTTGCTCAGGGTCGCGGGTGCCGACCTGGATGTCCGCCAGGCCCACTTGGGCCTCGCTGTAACCCAGGTCCGCCAGTTGTTGATAGTTCTGCGCAGCCGTCACCGTGTCGCCGCGCTTGAGGGCTTCGTTGGCCAGGCGCTGGTCGGGCAGGCCGGCGCAACCGGCCAGACTGATGGCGAGGGCCAGTGCGCAGTATGAGGCAGCATGCGAGCGGCTTTGTGTGGGAGCTGGCTTGCCTGCGATGCGGGCGACTCGGTCTGACTGAAGCACTGAGTCGATGCAATCGCGGGCAAGCCCGGCTCCCACAGAAGCCCGTCCCCACAGAGAAAGCGTTGTTTTAGGCGTGTTCACAGGCATGTCCTCCGCTTAAAGACCGGCAGCCATGGCTTTGTCGATCAGCCAGTTCAGGGACGGGCCACGATCGCTGGTCACTTCCACCGGGCGGCCGGCATAGGTGCTGTCCAGCGGTGCATCGGGCTTGATCTGTACACGGATGTCGGAAGACAGATCGGTGCTGTTGAGGCTGGTGCTGCTGACGATGGTGCCGGTGCGAATCTGTTCTTCATCGGCAACCTGGAAGTTCACAGGCGTACCCGGACGCACATCGGCGAACTGGCGATACGAGAAGCGCGCTTCGACGTTGGCCTGGCTGCCGCGCGGCACCAGTTCAAAGATCACATCACCTTTGCTGGCGTACTGACCGTCAGCGACCATTTGTCGGGCTACCACGCAGTCGCACGGCGAGGTCAGGGTGCCGGTCATTTGCTTGCCGAACAGCTCTTCGACCTTGGCCGGTTGCAGCTGGTCTTCGTCCAGATGGCCCTTGAGCACATCAAGCATGCTGGTGCTGAAGGTTGCCAGTGGCGCGCCCTTGGCAGCGACCGCATTGTCTTTGATCAGGCTCTGCACGGTGCCGTCGCGGGGCATGGTGACGTTCATCCCCGCTACGCTGACCACGCCAGCCTGGGCATGGCTGACGAAGTACATGCCATACACCGATTTGAAGATGAAACCGAAAGCCGCAAGACCCACGAGGAAGATCGCCAGGCTGAAGGTCACCGCTTTCAGGCGACCGAACACGCTCATGCCACTGCCGCCGTCCTTGATTTTGCGTGCCTTGGTGAAGTTGTCGCGCTGCAGGGTCGCCAGCACGTCACCCATGGTCACGATATCGCCGGACAGGTGTGAGGTGATCAGGTGGCGCAGGGTGGAAATGTCCTGGGCGTCGAGGTTCTGGAATTGGCAACCGGTGCGGCCGGTCTGGCGGTCGTAGGAACGGACCAACAACTCAACGTCCATTGCCAGGCCGAGGTTGTCGATGACGAACTGCAGGCGGCCTTTGTGCACATCGCCAACTTTCAGCGGCTGTTGGGGTGCGTTGAACGCCAGGCCCCCGGCGGACAGGTCTATGACCCGCACTTCCATGGGTGTGCGGTCGGCACCGAAGAAGCGCAGCTTGGCCGGGATCTTGACCCGGGCGTGTTGGCGCTGGGCTTCGGACTCATGGACGACGTTGGCGTTGACTGGGGAACTCATTGGGCTGTTCATCGGTGTAATTCCTTAGTTAATTCAGGCTTGGCAGGGTCAGACCATCATCAGCAACACGGCGACGAAAATGCTGCCGGCGGAGAAGGTCATGGTCCGAGACGACCAGGTGTTGAACCAACGTTGAAAGCTGGCCAAATCGCGGGTCAGTTTGGTGTCCTGGCGGGTCCAGGACTGTTGATCGAGGCGGAAGAACACGTAGATTTTCACCAGCGCGCCGACGATCTGGTTGTAATAGAGAATCACTGGATAGGCCGGGCCGATCTTGTGGCCGGAGCACGACAGCAACAGGGTCAAAATCAGACGGGTGATGCCGATCCACAGCAGGTAGGCAAGGATGAACACGCCGCCGTATTTGAAGCTGGCGATGATCGCTACGGTCAGGCCCAGCAACGACGTCCACATCGACACGCGCTGGTCGAACAGCACCACGCTGGTGAATGCCCCCAGGCGTTTTACCCCCAGGCCCAGGGCTCGGGAGTTCTGCCGCAGGTTGTTGCCGTACCAGCGGAACATCAGTTTGCGGCTGGCCTTGATAAAGCTCTTTTCCGGTGGGTGCTCGACGGTGTTGATCGCCGCATCCGGCACGTAGAAGGTGTCGTAGCCCAGGCGCATCAGGCTGAACCAGCTGGACTTGTCGTCGCCGGTCAGAAACTTGAAACGGCCCAGGCGCCAGTGTTGCAGCGAGTCGCTTTCTACGTCGGCGATAAAGCCTGGGTCCGTCACCACGCTGGCGCGGAACACCGACATGCGCCCGGTCATGGTCAGTACGCGTTTGGACAGAGCCATGGAGCACATGTTGATGTGGCGTTGGGCGAAGCGCAGTTTGTGCCACTCGCTCATGATGTAGCCGCCGCGCACTTCGCAGAATTCGTTGGTGGTCAGGCCGCCGACATTGCCGAACAGTTGGAACCACGGCACGGTTTTACGCACAACGCCTTCGGCGAGCACGGTGTCGCCGTCGATCACCGCCACCACGGCGCGGTCGTCCGGCAGGTGGCGGGAGATGGCGCGGAAACCGAAGGCCAGGCCGTCACGTTTGCCGGTACCGGCGATGCGCACGAAGTCCAGCTTGACGTGGGCGGGCGGGTTCATCTTGGTCCACAGGCTCTTGACCAGCAGCTCATCGGACATTTCCACCAGGGAGCAGACTACGGTGGTGGGGAAGCCACATTCGATGGCCTCACGAATCACCGAGCTGTAGACCTGGGCAGTGGTCAGCGCGTCGATACGGAAGCTGGTGACCATCAGGAATACGTGGGACGGATCTGCGGCCTTGCCCAGCTTGCGCACTTTGCGCCGCAGATGCGGGTAGACCACATAGAGAAACAGCATGCCGCGAATAAAATGCGTGGCACCCATTGAGTAACGCCAGATGCCCACGGCGCCAATCAGGAATATGAAATCCTTGGACTGGGAGTCGAAGATGGTCGCCGGCAATGCCAGGGCGAGACACATCAGCAGGCTCAGGAAGAACAGCCAGCCAGCGGATTGAAGTAGTACGTGTTTTAACTTGGACATAAGCGTCTTCCGAAGGTGAAGGAGGCTTCAAGCTGCAAGCCGCAAGCGCTTTGAACGTGTCGCTTGCGGCTTGAAACTCGGCGCTGCTCTTACCAGCAAATACCTTCGGTACGGCCACTCACGCTGGTGGCCTTGGACATGAAGCCCACCAGGTCCACCACTTGTTTGCCGTGAGGGGCAACCTGGGCCAGTGCGCGGAACTTCTCGTCGCGGTTGCCGAGGATGATCACATCGGAGTTGTTGATCACCGCATCGAAGTCCGAGTTGAGCAGGGACGACACGTGCGGAATCTTCGATTCGATGTAATCCTTGTTGGCGCCGTGGACGCGGGCGTACTCGACGTTGCTGTCGTAGATGCTCAGGTCGAAGCCCTTGCCGATCAGCATTTCCGCCAACTCCACCAACGGGCTCTCACGCAGGTCGTCGGTGCCGGCCTTGAAGCTCAGGCCCAGCAGGGCAACTTTGCGTTTGTCGTGGCCGGAGATGATGTCGAAGGCGTTCTGCACCTGGGACTCGTTGCTGCGCATCAGCGAGTTGAGCAGCGGGGCTTCCACGTCCAGCGAACTGGCGCGGTAGGTCAGGGCACGCACATCCTTGGGCAGGCAGGAGCCGCCGAAGGCGAAACCCGGGCGCATGTAGTACTGAGACAGGTTGAGGGTCTTGTCCTGGCAGACCACTTCCATCACTTCGCGGCCATCGACGCCCACCGCTTTGGCGATGTTGCCGATCTCGTTGGCGAAGGTCACTTTGGTCGCATGCCAGACGTTGCAGGTGTACTTGATCATCTCGGCGACGGCGATGTCCTTGCGGATGATCGGCGCGTCGAGCTCTTCGTACAGCGACTGCAGGACATCACCTGAGGCGGTGTCGAATTCGCCGATGACGGTCATCGGTGGCAGGTCGTAGTCGGCGATGGCAGTGCTTTCCCGCAGGAATTCCGGGTTCACCGCGACACCGAAGTCTACGCCGGCTTTCTTGCCCGAGCAGTCTTCGAGAATCGGGATCACCACGTTAGCCACGGTGCCGGGTAACACGGTACTGCGCACCACGATGGTGTGGCGGGTGGTCTTGTCACGCAGGACAAAACCGATCTCGCGGCACACCGACTCGATGTAGTTCAGTTCGAGGTCACCGTTTTTCTTGCTCGGCGTACCGACGCAAATCATCGACAGGTCGGTGTCGCGGATGGCTTCGGCGAAATTAGTGGTGCCGCGCAGTCGGCCGGTTTGAATGCCCTGGCTCAACAACTCGCCCAGACCCGGTTCAACGATAGGTGATTTACCCGCGTTGATCAGGTCGATCTTTTCCTTGGAGATGTCTACGCCAACCACTTCGTGGCCCCGTGCAGACAGGCAACCGGCACAGACTGCGCCAACGTAACCCAAACCAAATATGCTGATGCGCATCGCATTTACCTCTGTGTTTAATCGTGCCATTAGATGGCCGGAGTTCATGTTTTAGGCGTCACTCATGCACTAGCAAGTGCGGCGAATAGACGCCGATCTGCCATGTACAGGCATACTAAAAATCGAGTGACTAACTAATGCACTCAAGTTGTGCGCAACTTGTCCTTGTTATTGGGGCTTGCCCTGAAATGCAGCCAGTCTTCCGGGGGGAAGCGCCTGGCGCCAGTGCCATAAGGGCGTTGTATTCACTATAATTCTATGAATATCAAACACTTATGTTTTATCACTGACCCATATAGGGGAGCTCAGCCTTGGCCTTATAGGAGATAGCAATGCATCGTTATCGCCTACCCTCAACTAGATAACTGATTATTCGACCGTTGAGTCAAAGTTGATATGACAACTTTGTTGCTGCTCTTGGGTCGCTGTGTAAGTCATCTCGTACAAGAACAGAGATAATCGTTACCGGTGGTATGAGCGGCACTTTGGGGCATAGTTCCTAGCCGCTCATCCTGTTTCTCGAAATTTTTTGAAATATAAGCAAAGATGGCACTAGTACTATATTGATGGCACTTGTTATTTTGGCGCGTAGTTATGGGGTGCTGAGTGAGGGGTATAGTTTTATGCCACTACTGTTTGAAAAAAGTGGTGCCACTACGAAAAAAACTGACGAATGTCGAGTGAAAGAATCGTTATGAATTTTGAGGAATAATTTTTGGCGTCAAATAAATGACGATTTTGGGGGAGTGGGGAGCGAAATGTGGGAGCGGGCTTGCTCGCGAATAGGTTGGATCAGTCGCTATCTTTGGTGACTGACACTCCGTATTCGCGAGCAAGCCCGCTCCCACCATTGGGTTCTCGGCGCTCTTGTGGCCTTATTCTGGTGCGTGATCGCGCAAAAACACCAGGTTGTCCGGCTTGGACTGCTCCGCATTGAAGCGGTAACCCTGCACGTCAAACTCCTTGAGCTGGGCGGGGTTGTTGATGCGTTCTTCAATTACAAAGCGGCTCATCATGCCTCGGGCCTTTTTGGCGTAGAAGCTGATGATCTTGTACTGGCCGTTTTTCAGGTCCTTGAACTCGGTGTTGATGATCCGCGCGTTCAGGGCCGGGCGTTTGACCGCCGAGAAGTACTCGTTGGATGCCAGGTTGAGCAGTACGTCATCGCCTTGTTCGGCCAGCGCTTCATTGAGCCACTCGCTGATACGGGTGCCCCAGAAGGCGTACAGGTCCTTGCCACGGGCGTTGGCCAACTTGGTGCCCATCTCCAGACGGTACGGCATCATCAGGTCCAGCGGGCGCAGCAGGCCATAAAGGCCGGAGAGCATGCGCAGGTGTTCCTGGGCGTAGGTGAAGTCGGCGTCCTTGAAGGTCTGGGCATTCATCCCGGTGTAGACGTCGCCCTTGAAGGCCAGCAGTGCCTGCTTGGCATTGGCCTGGGTGAAGGCTGGGGTCCAGCTGCCGAAACGGGCGGCGTTGAGGCCGCCGATCTTGTCGGAGACATGCATCAGCTCGCTGATCTGCGCCGGGCTTAGTTCGCGCAGCTGTTCGATCAACTCCTGGGAGTGGTCGAGGTATTGCGGCTGGGTAAAGTGCGGGGTCACCGGCGGGGTGTCGAAATCGAGGGTTTTGGCTGGGGAAATCACCATCAGCATGAAGTCGTCTCCTGTAATCGTGGGGGGATTCTAGGGGGTAGGGCGGTTTGACTCCACCTATGATGGTGATAGATGGCTGTGGAGATTTGCTGGGGTTGGTGTGCATATCCGTTATTTTGGTGATGGCGGCTTATGGTTTCGCTTTTACAGCGACTCACTTTTGAACAGCGCAAAAGTAAGCAAAACGCTCTTGCCCCACCACTCGGCACCTCGCCTAGGCTCGGTGTGCCCGCACTCCGGCATTGCTCCGTGGGCCCGCCGCGATCGGCCATCCATGGCCGTGCGCGGCTACCCCGGCATCCATGCCGGGGTGCCCACTACGCAATACCTGCGTGCGGCCAGCGTGGTTTAACGGGGCGCCTAAGATCAAAATCAAAAGCACGGCGGCCTGAAAGCCGACCTGAGTGGTGGAAGCAAAGGCAAGGGCCAGAGCGAAAGCAGATCTGCTTTTCTGTGGGAGCTGGCTTGCCTGCGATGGCATCACCTCGGTGTTCCTGAAAGACCGAGTTGCCTGCATCGCAGGCAAGCCAGCTCCCACAGCAGACCGTGCCCGCTTTTGATTTTGCCTTCGCTTCACACCACTCAAGCCGGCCGGTAGGCCGCTGTGTTCTTGATCTGCTTTTGACTTTGATCTTAGGCGCCCCGTTAAACCACGATGGCTGAACGCAGGCATTACGGAGTGGGTAAACCGGCAGGACGCCGGTTTAGCCGCGTTGGGCCATGGATGGCCCGTCGCGGCGGCCCACGGAGTAATGCCGGAGTGAGGGCATGCCGAGCCTAGGCGAGGCACCGAGTGGTGGGGCAAGAGCGCTTTGGTTACTTTCGCGCTTTTCGAAAGTGACCCGCCGTAAGGGCGGAACCAATAGCCGCCATAACCGCAGCAACGGATATGCACACCAACCCAACCCAACCCAACCGCCTGATCAGCTATAGTGCCCGACGACTCTGGATAGGGAGACCCTTCGTGCGAATCGCACTCATATTGTCCGCCTGGCTGCTCTGCCTGACCGCCCAGGCAGCACCGGTAGACGTGGCCAGCCTGGACCGCAGCACCTGGCCCGAAAAACTCAGCAGCCCAGCCCTGTTCGACGTCGCGTCCCGTGCAGAAATCCTGATGTTCGCTCATGCCTTGCTGGCCAGCGAAACCCTGGATGAACCCGCCCTCAAACAGCGCCTGGGCCTGAAAAATATCAACCTGGCGTCCATCGACGACCTGCGTCGCCAGCTGTGGCAGCGGCTGCTGGAGAACTACACATTCGCCCAGCAAAGCTGCGAGCAGGACGCCTCATTCTGCTACCTGGTGGAAAACATGGACGACCTGCGCGAACAGGCCGGCAAGTTCGTGATCAGCGACAACTCTTTCTATATAGGCTGGGCCGCACCCAGCCGGGCATTCCATGAACGCTACCTGGATGAACAATTGCGCAAGGCCGCGCTGTTCCCGCAGATCAGCAGCGAGATTGCCCGCTTCGGCGACCATGAACGTAATGGTGATGAGCTCAACGACCGGCTGTTCCTGCTGACTTTCGATGGCGGTCCGGCGCCGGTCGCTGGCAATACGGATTGGCTGGCCGATTACCTGCGCAAACAGAAAATGCACGCCACGTTTTTTGCCCTTGGCAACAGCCTGCAGACACGCCTGGAAAAGACGTCGCCAGCGGATGTGCAGCGGCTTTATCAAGGGCAGTGCGTGGGCATCCAGGGTTGGCAATACCGCTCCCACAGCCATTGGGTGGATTGGCAGAACTCCATCACCCGTAGCGCCAGCCTGGTGCAGAACCTGTTGCCGGAGAACTACGTGCCGTTGTTCCGCCCGCCTTACGGCCAGCGCCGCGCTGACAGTCAGGGATTCTTCCAGTCTCAGGGGTTGCAAGTGGCGTTGTGGGACATCGATTCGGAGGACGAGGCGGGGAAGCTCAAGGCCGACGAATCCGCCCAACGGGTGCTGACATTGATGCTGTTGTGGCGTCGTGGGGTGATCGTTTTTCATGACACCCAGGACAAGGCACGGGTGGCATTACCCTGGCTGTTGCAGGCGACGGCTGAAAGTGGACTTGGCTGGCAGGATTGCCGGGAAGCGTTTCGCTGAAAATGACAAAACGCCCGGCCCTGTTGGGGCTGAGGTTTTTTGGGGTAAAAATTGGGAGATATTTCGATACAGGCGGACTTCCGACTTTAACGGTGCTTGGGGCGCTCGCCTAGTGCTATTCGTCATCCTGAAAAATAAACTTCAAAAAAACGTCAAAGTGCTTTTTCCTGTCATGGGTTTTGCGGTATTACGAAGACAGACCGCCGAAACCTGCAACACAGGTGGCGTCTTCCAAGACACCTCTTGTGTGCACCGCACTTGACGCCCCTCAGGTGCGTTCGATGGTCAAATCGAGGCGCAGCACTGTCGCGGTATTGCGTCGACTGGCTCCCACAAAGGTGACCGAGTATGGATGATCATGGACGTAACCCTTCTTCCAACCAGCCAATCCTTTATGTGCTTGATACCAACGTATTGATCCACGATCCAAACGCGCTGCTTAATTTCGAAGAACACCACGTCGCCATCCCGATGATCGTGCTCGAGGAGCTCGATAAACTCAAAAGCGGGCACCACAGTGTCGCCGCCGAGTGCCGTCAGGCCATCCGCCTGATCGACAAGACCCTGGGCGAAGCCTCTCCCGAGGACGTTGAGCAGGGCGTGCCGATCCAGCGTGGCAAAAGCGGACCCAAGGGTTTGCTGTCGATCCTGATGAACAAGCGCAGCGAACCCAACAGCCTGCTGCCGGAAAACCTCAACGACAACAAAATCATCAACCAATTGATCGACCTGCACGCGCGCGACAAGGACCTGCGCCTGGTGCTGGTGACCAAAGACATCAATATGCGCCTCAAGGCCCGAGCGTGTGGGATCGCTGCCGAGGACTACAGTACCGACCAACTGGTTGACGACGTATCGATGCTGTCTCGTGGTTATCACACCATGACCGGCTCGTTCTGGGATCGCGTCAGCAAGGTGGAAACCCGTCAGGACCATGGCCGCACCTGGCACCAGGTACAACTGACCGACAACCTGCCGGCGGTGCACATCAACGAGTTCATCATCGATGAACAGGGCTTCGTCGGCTGGATCAAAGAGATCCAGGTCGACAAGTTGCTGATCCTCGACTTGCATCAAGAGCCCCTGTTGCACCAGGAAGCCTGGGGCCTGAAACCGCGTGATATTTACCAGAGCCTGGCGCTGTATGCGCTGCTGGATCCGGACATTCACCTGGTCAACCTGACCGGCGCCGCCGGTTCCGGGAAAACCATCCTGGCCCTGGCTGCCGCCATCGAGCAGACCATGGTCACCAAGCGTTATCGCCGCATCATCGCCACCCGCAGCGTGCAGGGCCTGGACCAGGAAATCGGCTTCCTGCCCGGCACCGAAGCGGAAAAAATGGAGCCGTGGCTGGGGGCGATCACCGACAACCTCGAAGCCTTGCACATGGATGACGAAAACACCCATGGCAGCGTCGATTACATCCTCAGCAAAGTGCCGTTGCAGTTCAAATCCCTCAACTACATTCGAGGTCGCAGCTTCCAGCAAAGCCTGATTTTGATCGATGAATGCCAGAACCTCACACCGCACCAGATGAAAACCATCATCACCCGTGCCGGCGCCGGTTCCAAAGTGGTGTGCCTGGGCAACCTGGCACAGATCGACACCCCTTACCTGTCCGCGACCAGCTCCGGGCTGACCTACCTGACGGAACGCTTCAAGGACTTCCCCAACGGCGTGCACATCGCCCTGCAAGGTGTCCCACGTTCGATTCTGGCCGAATACGCCGAGTCGCATCTGTAACCATCCTCGCGGCAGTTAGTGGCTAAATGCCACAAAACACCCCGGATTTCTCGCGAAGTCCGGGGTTTTTGTTTTGCGCGAGATTTGTCGGTGTTTTACGGGTCACGGGTGCTTGTGGTCTTTGTATTTATTTTGTTACATTTTTTGTCGCTTTAAAAAGCCGCACCCAAAATAAAAACCAAACGTGACCCCGTCGGAAAACTACCTCACTGATTCGACGACGTTTTGAAGTCCCATCGTTGGCCTTCAACGTGATCCTGCCTATTACAAAAAGCCCGATACATCGCTCATTGATGACGCACATATCCAAAGGGAAAGGAAAATGGACGCAGCAGGTAATGGTTTCACTCTGTCTCAAAAACGCAAACGCGCTACCCGTCTCACATCGATACCCCTGACCCCCATCGCACTCGGGTTGGCCTTATGGCTGGGCCAAGGGCCAATGGCCTGGGCAGACGACAGCAATCCTTACACCTCTCAGGTGCTGGAGTCGGCCTTCAGGAAAGCCGTTTCATCCTTTGCCCCCGACACCGATGTCTACAAGAACCTGCGGTTTGCCTATTCAGATATCGTGGATCTGGCCGCCAAGGACTTCGCCGCCCAGTCGGGCAAGTTCGATTCGGCCCTCAAGCAAAACTACGAATTGCAGCCAGAAAACCTGACCATCGGCGCCATGCTCGGCGACACCAAGCGGCCGTTGGACTATGCATCGCGCCTGGATTACTACCGCAGCCGGCTATTCAGCAACAGCGGTCGCTACACCACCAATATTCTCGATTTTTCCAAAGCGATCATCGCCAACCTGCCGGCCGTCAAGCCCTACACCTACGTGGAGCCGGGTGTGAGCAGCAACCTGAACGGGCAATTGAACGCTGGCCTTTCCTGGGCCGCCGCCACCCGTGACTGGAGTGCCAACGCGCAAACCTGGAAGACCCCGGAAGCCCAGGTCAACTCCGGTCTGGATCGTACCAACGCGTATTACGCCTATGCCCTGGGCATGACCGGCAAGGGGGTGAACGTCGGCGTGTTGGACTCAGGCATCCTGACCGAACACTTCGAGTTCCAGGGCAAGAATGCCCAGGGCCAGGACCGTGTGCAGGCGGTGACTTCCACCGGCGAGTACTACGCTACCCACCCTCGCTACCTCCACGACACTCCGGATGGCGAGTTTCAGAAGGGCGAGCACTTCAGCATTTCCGGTGAATACGACCCGGTCATCAACGATGGGCATGGCACGGAAATGTCCGGCGTGTTGGGCGCCAGCCGCAACGGCACCGGTATGCACGGCATTGCCTTCGACGCCAACGTATTTGTCGCCAACACCGGCGGCACCGATGACAACCGCTTCCAGGGCTCCAACGACCTCGACTACAACGCGTTCATGGCCAGCTACAACGCCCTGGCCGCGAAGAACGTCTCGATTGTCAACCAGAGCTGGGGGCAGAACTCGCGCAACGACGTGGAGAACCACTTCGGCAACGTCGGCGATAGCGCAGCGGATAATTTGCGCGACATGACGGCCGCTTACCGCCCGTTCTGGGACAAGGCGCACGCCGGGCAAAAGACCTGGATGGACGCCATGGCCGACGCCGGGCGGCAAAACACCTTTATCCAGATCATCTCGGCGGGTAACGACAGCCACGGCGCCAACCCAGATACCAACGCCAACCTGCCGTTCTTCAAGCCTGATATCGAATCCAAATGGCTGTCGATCACCGGTTATGACGAGACCAGCGCCCAGGTGTACAACCGCTGCGGCACGTCGAAGTGGTGGTGCGTGATGGGTGTTTCGGGTATCCCGTCTACCGGGCCCGAAGGTGAGATCATCCCCAACGCCAACGGCACGTCAGCCGCTGCGCCAAGCGTTTCCGGGGCACTGGCCCTGGTGATCCAGCGCTTCCCCTACATGACTGCCACCCAGGCCCGCGATGTATTGCTGACCACCTCCAACCTGCAGGCACCGGACGGCCCGGACACGCCTGTTGGCAACCTGACCGGTGGCCGAACCTATGACAACCTGCAACCGGTACACGATGCTGCGCCTGGCACGCCGCAAGTGCCGGGTGTGGTCAGCGGCTGGGGCTTGCCCAACCTGCAAAAAGCCATGCAGGGCCCGGGGCAATTCCTTGGCTCGGTGGCTGTGGCATTGCCCACCGGCACCCGGGACATCTGGGCCAACCCTATTTCCGACGAAGCCATTCGTGCCCGTCGTGTAGAAGACACCACTGAGCAGGCGACCTGGACCGCCACCAAACAGCAAAAAGGTTGGCTTAATGGCTTGCCGGCCAATGCTTCGGCAGATGATCAGTTCCAGTACGAGATTGGTGCGGCACGGGAGCAGGCGACCCTGACACGAGGCAAGGATTTGCTCACCGGCGGCACCTATGTCGGCAGCCTGGCCAAGTCGGGTGACGGCGAATTGGTCCTCGAAGGCAAGAACACTTACTCGGGCAGCACCTGGGTGCGCGGCGGTAAGCTGTCGGTGGACGGCTCTCTGACCTCTGCCGTGACGGTGGATGGCAGCTCTGTGGGCACGCGTAACGTGGATAACGGCGTAGTGACCACTCAGGGCGGCATACTGGCCGGTAACGGTACGGTCGGCACCTTGACCGTCAACAGCGGAGGTAGCGTCGCGCCGGGTCATTCGATCGGCACGCTGAACACCGGCAATGTCACCTTCAATCCAGGTTCAGTCTATGCCGTTGAAGTCGGTCCTAACGGGCAAAGCGACAAGATCCAGAGCACGGGCGTCGCTACCCTTAACGGCGGTGTCGTGACGGTGTCTCTGGAGAACAGCCCCAATCTGTTGTCCGCCACCGAGGCCCGCAGCCTGCTGGGGCAGCAGTTCAACATCCTCAGCGCCAGCCAGGGCATCAATGGCCAGTTTGCGGCCATCTCGCCCAACTACCTGTTCATTGGCACCCAACTGAACTACCAGCCGAACCAGCTGACCCTGGCGGTGGCGCGCAACCAGACGACGTTCGCCAGTGTCGCGCAAACCCGTAACGAACGTGCCGTGGCGGCGGTGGCCGATACATTGGGCGCCGGCAACCCGGTTTACGAAAGCCTTTTGGCGTCTGACTCGGCAGCCCAGGCGCGGGACGCGTTCAAGCAGCTGTCGGGGCAACTGCACTCGGACGTGGCGGCGGCGCAAATGGCCGACAGCCGCTACATTCGTGAAGCGGTCAACGGCCGTCTGCAACAAGCTCAGGCGCTGGATTCCAGCGCACAGATCGATACCCGCGACAACGGTGGTTGGGTGCAACTGCTGGGCGGGCGCAGTAACGTCAGTGGTGACAACAATGCCAGCGGCTACACCTCGTCCACCAGCGGTGTGCTGTTGGGCCTGGACACGGATGTAGGCGACGGCTGGCGCGTGGGCGCAGCCACCGGTTACACCCAGAGCCACCTCAATGGCGAGTCCTCTGCCTCGGCGGACAGCGACAACTATCACCTGTCGATCTACGGCGGCAAACGCTTTGACGCAATTGCCCTGCGCTTGGGCGGCGCTACTACCTGGCACCGTCTGGACACCTCGCGGCGCGTGGTTTACGCCAACCAGTCGGACCATGAACGAGCGGACTACAGCGCACGTACCGATCAAGTGTTTGCCGAGATCGGTTACACCCAATGGGCCGCGTTCGAACCCTTTGCCAACCTGACTTACCTGAACTACCAGAGCGACTCGTTCAAGGAGAAAGGCGGCGCCGCAGCCTTGCATGCCAGCAAGCAAAGCCAGGACGCGACGCTCTCCACCCTGGGTCTGAGGGCTCACACCCAACTGCCGGTCAGCAGCACGTCGGCGGTGACCTTGCGCGGCGAGTTGGGCTGGGCACACCAGTTCGGCGATACCGATCGTGAGGCCTCGCTGAAATTCACCGGCAGCGACAACGCCTTTGCGGTCAATAGCGTGCCAGTAGCCCGCGACGGCGCGATCATCAAGGCCAGCGCGGAAATGGCCCTGACCAAGGACACCCTGGTGTCCTTGAACTACAGCGGTTTGCTGTCCAACCGTGGCAACGACAATGGGATCAATGCCGGATTCACCTTCCGCTTCTGATCTTTGCTGAACCCTGTAGCCGCTGCCGAGGCACGAGGCTGCGATGGATCGCGTAGCGGCCCTTTGCGGCGGTTCTGCGGCCCGCATCGCAGCCTTGTGCCTCGGCAGCGGCTACAGGTCAGTGCGCCCCTTTCTTTGTTGGATAAACAGCCCTGCGCAAAATTGACCCACGGGTTTACAATTGCGGCTCCTGATCAGGAGTATCCCTGTGCTGACTCATCTCGATTCCCAAGGTCGCGCCCACATGGTCGACGTCACTGAAAAAGCCGTGACGTTCCGTGAAGCGGTGGCCGAAGCGCGGGTGCGCATGCTGCCCGAAACCCTGAAAATGATTGTCGACGGTGCCCATCCCAAGGGCGACGTATTTGCTGTGGCCCGAATTGCCGGGATCCAGGCGGCGAAAAAGACCAGCGACCTGATCCCCCTGTGCCACCCGCTGATGCTAACGGGCGTCAAGGTTGAGCTCAGTGCGGACGGTGTGGATGCCGTGCATATCGTCGCCCGCTGCAAGCTCTCCGGGCAGACCGGTGTAGAGATGGAAGCGTTGACGGCGGCCAGTGTTGCCGCGCTGACGATCTATGACATGTGCAAGGCTGTGGACCGTGGCATGACCATCGAAAACATTCGGCTGTTGGAAAAACTGGGCGGCAAGAGCGGACATTTCAAGGCGGATGAACAATGAGTATCACGGTGCTGTTTTTTGCCCGTTACCGTGAAGCCGTGGACCTGGACTCGCTGGAGGTCGAAGGCGACTTCGCCACGGTCGAGGCTGTGCGCCAGACATTGGCGGCGGATCCCGGCTTTGAAGTCCTCAACGAAACGGGCTTGATGTGCGCCCGCAATGAGGAACTTTGCGCCCTCGACGAGCCGCTCACGGACGGTGACGAAGTGGCCTTTTTTCCACCAGTGACAGGAGGCTGAACATGGCTATTCGTGTGCAGGTTCAAGCCTTTGATCCCGGTGCCGAAGTCAACGCCATGCATGCGGCCAATGTGGGCGTGGGCGCGGTGGTGAGTTTTGTCGGCTACGTGCGCGACTTCAATGATGGTCTCGATGTGGCGGGGATGTTTCTTGAGCATTACCCGGGCATGACCGAAAAGGCTCTGGCCAAGATCGCCGTCGAAGCCGAGCAACGCTGGCCGTTGCTCAAGCTCGAAGTGCTGCACCGCATCGGTGCCCTGGAGCCCGGCGAGCCCATCGTGTTCGTTGCGGCAGCCAGTGCCCATCGTCAGGCGGCGTTTGACGCTTGTGCATTTGTGATGGATTACTTGAAAACCCGGGCGCCGTTCTGGAAGAAGGAAAACACTACCGACGGGCCACGCTGGGTGGAAGGGCGGGACAGTGATCATGCGGCGGCTGATCGCTGGAAATAATCCCTTCGGCACACGTCTCAAAAAATGGCAGCAGGCTTGCCTGCGAATGGAGTTGTAGCCGCTGCCGAGGTACGAGGCTGCGATGGGCTGCGTAGCGGCCCCTGGGGCGGTCCTACGGACACGCATCGCAGCCTCGTACCTCGGCAGCGGCTACAACTGCTTTCGCGAGCAAGTCGAATCGTCGCACCGCCGCTCCACATGGGTTATGTGTTGGCTCAGACGAGGCGTTTGGGCGACAACATCGCCTCGGTCAGTCCAAACGCCACCAATGCTTCTGGCAACTTTTCCCCCCGCACCAATGCCGCACTGGCCTGGCCCATGGCCGGCGATGTCTGAATCCCGTAACCGCCCTGGGCCGCGATCCAGAAAAAGCCATCCACCTGCGGATCAAACCCGCACACCAGATCCCCATCGCTGACAAAACTGCGCAGCCCCGCCCAAGTCCGCGTGGGGCGGCGGATGGTCAGGGTGGTGGCTTCCTCGATGTGATAGATGCCCGTGGCAATATCCAGCTCTTCTGGCTGTACATCATGGGGTTCCACCGGGTCGGCATTGGCCGGCGAGCCGAGGAACATGCCAGCGTCTGGCTTCATGTAGAACGAACCGTCGAGAGCCGCCAATTCCGGCCAGGAATGGATGTTCACGTCAGCGGGTGGAGCGAAGATGAAGGCGCTGCGGCGTTTGGGTTGCAGGCCAATTTTGCGGGCGCCGGCCAACTCACCGATAGAGTCGGCCCAGGCGCCAGCAGCGTTGATGATCACCGGGGCGCTGAAGCGTTGTTGCGAAGTGCGTATTTGCCACTGGCCTTCGCCATCTCGGGTCAGTTTCTGGACCTCGTTGTCGGTGTGGATCTCACCGCCATTACGCCGAATGCCGCGCAAGTAACCTTGGTACAGCGCGTCGGTGTCGATATCGCAAACTGTCGGATCGTAGATCCCGCCATGGACTTTTTCCCGGCGCAGGATCGGCATCATCGCCATCGCTTCATCGACGTCGAGCAGGCGGGTTTCAGGCACTAGGGCCTTGGCACTCGAGTATTGGCGCTGCAGTTCTTCAGGGTCGCCGATCAGATCCACCAACAGTTCGGCGCGGGGTGTGAGCAACGGGTGTTCGGCGAAGCCTGTGGGCGGGTGATCGAAGAAGGCGCGGCTGCCCAGGGTCAGGGCGCGGACTTGCGGGGTGCCGTAGGCGGCGATGTACAGGGCGGCGGAGCGGCCGGTGGAGTGATAACCCGGCAGCGACTCGCGCTCCAGCACGATCACCCGGGCGTGTCGGGATAGCCAGTAGCCGGCAGACGCCCCGGCGATTCCGCCACCGATGATGATGTAGTCGGCCTGGTTCATACTTTCCTCCTGGAATGCAGACTTGAGAACACTGAAACCAAATGTGGGAGCGGGCTTGCTCGCGAATGCAGAGTGTCAGTTGATGCATGTATAACTGACACACCGCCTTCGCGAGCAAGCCCGCTCCCACACAAGCCCGCTCCCACAGCTTATTGCATTCCCACTTAAGGGCGTTTGCGCTCCACTGGGCGCAACAAATGCGTCGGCGGGGTTTCACAACTGATCTTGCGACCCAGCAATGTCTCGATCGACGGCAACTGGTACGAATCATCTTCGCCGGCAAAGCTGATGGACACCCCGGCAGCACCGGCACGGCCGGTACGGCCAATGCGGTGTACGTAGTCGTCCGGCACTTCCGGCAGGGTGAAGTTGATCACGTGGCTGATGCCGTCGATATGAATCCCACGGCCGGCCACATCGGTGGCCACCAGCACGCGAATCTTGCCTTCGCGGAAACCTTCCAGGGTCTTGATCCGTTTGTGCTGCGGTACGTCGCCGGACAGTTGCGCGGCGTTGACGCCATCGCGCACCAGGCGCTCTTCGATGCGGCGCACTTCGTCCTTGCGGTTGGCGAATACCATGACCCGCTCCCAACCGTTATCGTTGACCAGGTTGTAGAGCAGTTTGTACTTGTCGGCACCGGCCACGGCGTAGATGTGTTGTTCGACGTTTTCGCTTGCAACGTTCAGTGCTTCGATCTCGACGATGGATGGGTCGGTCGTCCATTGCTTGGCGAGGTTCATCACGTCTTCGGTGAAGGTCGCAGAGAACAGCAGGGTCTGACGTTCGTTTTTCGGCGGAGTCTGGCGAATGATCTGACGCACTTGCGGGATGAAGCCCATGTCGAGCATGCGGTCGGCTTCGTCCAGCACCATCACTTCGACCATATCCAGGTGCACGTCGCCGCGTTGGTTGAAGTCCAGCAAACGGCCCGGTGTGGCGACCAGGATGTCGCAGTGCCGCGCTTCCAGGTGCTTGAGCTGTTTGTCGAAGTCCATGCCACCGACGAACGTCATCACGTTGAGGCCGGTGTACTTGGTCAGGTCGGCGGCGTCCTTGGCAATCTGCACTACCAGCTCGCGGGTCGGGGCGATGATCAGCGCACGTGGCTCACCCATGTAGCGCTCTTTGGGCGGCGGGGTTTGCAGCAGTTGGGTGATGATCGAAATCAGGAACGCGGCCGTCTTGCCGGTGCCGGTTTGGGCGCGACCAATGGCGTCTTTGCCCGCCAGGGTGAAGCCCAGCACTTGTGCCTGGATCGGTGTGCAGTACGGAAAACCCAGGTCCTGGATGGCGTGCATCAATTCCGGGGCGAGTTTGAAATCGTGAAAGCGGGTCTTGCCTTCCTGGGGTTCGACAGCGAAGTCTTCCAGTTTCCAGGGAATGACCACCGGTTTCGGTGCGCGTTCGCGGCGAGGTTTTTCCTGGCGCGCAGGTTCTGCAGGCTGTTCTTCAGCAACTTCTACCGGTGCAGGTTGAGGCTCCGGCGGCTTTTTTGGCGAGGCAACAGGTGCGGTCCGGCCAGGCTGTTTACCGTCATTGCGGCTGCCATGGGCGTGGACAGGAGCGCTGGGAACAGGGGCGAGCGGCTCAGCCTCGCTTTTACCGAACATCTTCTTGAGTGCTTTGAGCACGGTCATCTCATCAATTGGTTAAGGAATGTACGCCGGCCAGTGTAATGCAAGAATCGGGCGCGGCGTAGTGCGTTGGTCATGCGGCTACACAATGTCCGTTTTTCAGCCCAGGCGCTTGCTCAGCCAGTCGCCAATATCGCGTATCTCCTGGGGTAACACTTCGTGGCCCATTGGGTATTCCTGCCATGTGACGGTGACACCGCGCGTCTTTAAATGCTCAAAGGCGCTTCGACCCATGGAAGGCAGTACCACCTCATCCTCCACACCGTGCAGGCACAGCACTGGAATGCGTTGCTGGCTGGCGGACAATTCCAACTCATCGCCGAAAGTAGGCGCGTAGGTGGAGAGGGCAAGTACGCCACCCAATGGTCCCTGCCATTTCAGGAAGGCGGTGTGAAACACCACGGCGCCACCTTGGGAGAATCCGGCGAGAAAAATCCGTGAAGGGTCTATTCCGCTGCTTTTTTGCTCCTCGATCAGGTCAGTGACCGTTTTGGCCGACTCTTCGAGTTCCTCGATGCTGATGGATCGGGCCGGGCTCATGGCCTTGATGTCGTACCAGCTGGGCATCTCGTAGCCGCCATTAATGGTCACCGCACGGGTCGGTGCCTGGGGCAAAACGAAGCGGGTGGACAGCAGTTTTTCCTGTAGGGCTTCGGCTACCGGCAGGAAGTCGTAGCGATCGGCGCCCAGGCCATGCAACCAGATAACGCAGGCGTCTGCGGGCTTGGCGGGCTGAAGAATCAAGGGGTCGGTCATATCTGCTCCATTAATGTGCGTGCGCGCTGATTGGGTGCGTCGGCACGGTGCGCGACGGGATGATCTGTTAAGAAGATGTCGCAAGGTTGAATCTTTTTTGGTTGACCTACGGCTGAAACGACTCGCTCAGCAGTCTGGTACGGGGCTTGCTATAAGAACCCCGATGTCAACGCTTACCTCAGGCGGTAACACTATCAGTGACTGCCGCTTGAGGGATAGCAACTGGACTTACAGCGACAGTCTCATGCCGTTTGACCTCAAAAAAAGCCAACACAGGTCAATCTCGCCTCATAAGGGTGCGGCAGGGCTCAAGCTCCGACACAACAAGAGCAACTGGAGGTTTGAATGAAGGTATTGAAATCCACCCTGGCCATCGTTTGCGCGGCCGCCGTATTGGGTGTCAGTGGTTTCGCCCAAGCCGGCGCTACCCTGGATGCCGTGCAGAAGAAAGGCTTCGTGCAGTGTGGCGTGAGCGACGGTTTGCCGGGCTTCTCGGTGCCGGATGCCAGCGGCAAGATCCTCGGGATCGACGCTGATGTGTGCCGTGCCGTAGCAGCTGCCGTTTTTGGCGACGCCACCAAGGTCAAATTCAGCCAGTTGAATGCCAAGGAGCGTTTCACCGCGCTTCAGTCTGGCGAAGTTGACGTGTTGTCGCGTAACTCCACCTGGACCAGCTCTCGCGATGCGGGCATGGGCCTGGTGTTCACCGGCGTGACCTATTACGACGGCGTTGGCTTTCTGGTCAATAACAAGCTGGGCGTGAAAAGTGCCAAGGAACTGGACGGTGCAACCATCTGCATCCAGGCCGGTACCACCACCGAGTTGAACGTCTCCGACTTCTTCCGCGCCAACAACCTGAAATACACCCCGATCACCTTCGATACTTCCGACGAAAGCGCCAAGTCGCTGGAATCCGGTCGTTGCGACGTGCTGACCTCTGACAAGTCCCAGCTCTACGCACAGCGCAGCAAGCTGGCCTCGCCAAAAGACTACGTCGTACTGCCGGAAACCATTTCCAAGGAGCCCTTGGGCCCAGTGGTTCGCCGTGGCGACGAAGAGTGGTTCAGCATCGTCAAGTGGACCCTGTTCGCGATGCTTAACGCTGAAGAAGCAGGCGTGACCTCGAAAAACGTTGAAGCCGAAGCCAAGTCCACCAAGAATCCGGACGTTGCTCGTCTGCTGGGCGCTGACGGTGAATACGGCAAGGACCTGAAAGTACGCAAAGACTGGGTCGTACAGATCGTCAAGCAAGTCGGTAACTACGGTGAAGTGTTCGAGAAAAACCTCGGCAAAAGCACTCCGCTGGAAATCGACCGTGGCCTGAACGCCCTGTGGAACAACGGCGGCATTCAATACGCACCCCCTGTGCGCTGATCGCTGATGGTTCTATCACCCGGTGGGCCAACCGCCGGGTGATGTTCTGTACCATTCTTTCTGGGGCACTCCATGCAAACTCAAATCGGCGCACCAAAGCAGAAGCTCAGCTTCAGCGATCCAAAAGTGCGTGCGTGGCTATTCCAGATCATCACCATTGTGGCGGTGGTCTCGTTGGGCTGGTACCTGTTCAACAACACGCAAACCAACCTTCAACACCGGGGCATTACCTCGGGTTTCGACTTCCTTGAGCGCAGTGCCGGTTTCGGCATCGCTCAGCATCTGATCGACTACACCGAATCGGACAGTTATGCCCGGGTCTTTGTGATCGGCCTGCTCAACACCTTGCTGGTGACTGTGATCGGCGTGGTCCTGGCGACCATCCTCGGCTTCATCGTCGGCGTGGCGCGGCTGTCACCGAACTGGATCATCAGCAAGCTGGCGACGGTCTACGTGGAAGTGTTCCGCAACATTCCACCGCTGCTGCAAATCCTGTTCTGGTACTTCGCGGTGTTCCTGACCATGCCGGGGCCGCGCGCGGCCCATAACCTGGGGGATACGTTCTTTGTCAGCAGCCGTGGCCTGAACATGCCGGCAGCGATTGCCGCTGACGGTTTCTGGCCTTTCTGGATTAGTGTTGCGGTCGCAGTCGGTGCCATCGTGCTGATGACTCGCTGGGCCAACAAGCGTTTCGAAGCCACCGGCGTACCGTTCCACAAATTCTGGGCGGGCCTGGCGTTGCTGCTGGTGATTCCTGCACTGACAACGCTGGTGTTTGGCGTGCCGGTGCACTGGGAAATGCCGGAACTCAAAGGTTTCAACTTTGTCGGCGGCTGGGTACTGATTCCCGAACTGCTGGCGTTGACCCTGGCCTTGACCGTGTACACCGCAGCATTTATCGCCGAGATCGTACGCTCGGGCATCAAGTCCGTCAGCCACGGCCAGACCGAAGCCGCTCGCTCCCTGGGCCTGCGCCCGGGGCCGACGCTGCGCAAGGTCATCATCCCGCAGGCTCTGCGGGTGATCATTCCGCCACTGACCAGCCAATACCTGAACCTGGCGAAAAACTCGTCCCTGGCTGCCGGTATCGGTTACCCGGAAATGGTTTCGCTGTTTGCCGGCACGGTGCTCAACCAGACCGGCCAGGCCATCGAAGTCATTGCCATCACCATGAGCGTGTACCTGGCGATCAGCATCAGCATTTCGCTGCTGATGAACTGGTACAACAAGCGCATTGCGCTGATCGAGCGGTGAGGAAACAAGCATGAGTACGCATACGTTCAAACCTGACATGCCACCACCGGGCAAAGTCTTCGGGCCGGTGGCGTGGATGCGCGCCAACATGTTTTCCAGTTGGCTCAATACCCTGCTGACCTTGCTGGCGTTCTACCTGATCTACCTGATCGTGCCGCCGATCCTGCATTGGGCAATCCTCGATGCGAACTGGGTCGGCACCACCAAGGCCGATTGCACCAAGGAAGGCGCCTGCTGGGTGTTTATCCAACAGCGCTTCGGGCAGTTCATGTACGGCTACTACCCCGGCGACCTGCGCTGGCGCGTGGACATGACCGTGTGGCTGGCCATCGTCGGTGTGGCGCCGTTGTTCATCTCGCGTTTTCAACGCAAGGCGGTCTACGGCCTGAGCTTTTTGGTGCTGTACCCGATCATTGCCTACTTTCTGCTGCACGGTGGGATCTTCGGCCTGACCAATGTTGCGACCAGCCAGTGGGGCGGTTTGATGCTGACCCTGGTGATCGCCACCGTCGGTATCGCCGGCGCCTTGCCGCTGGGGATCGTACTGGCCTTGGGGCGTCGTTCGAACATGCCGGCGATTCGAGTGGTCTGCGTGACCTTCATCGAGTTCTGGCGCGGCGTGCCGTTGATCACCGTGCTGTTCATGTCCTCGGTGATGCTGCCGCTGTTCCTGCCCGAAGGCATGAACTTCGACAAGCTGCTGCGGGCATTGATCGGCGTGATCCTGTTCCAGTCGGCCTACGTGGCCGAAGTGGTACGCGGTGGTTTGCAGGCGATTCCCAAGGGGCAGTACGAAGCGGCTGCGGCGATGGGCCTGGGTTACTGGCGCAGCATGGGCCTGGTGGTGTTGCCCCAGGCGCTGAAGATGGTGATTCCGGGCATCGTCAACACGTTTATTGCGCTGTTCAAGGACACGAGTCTGGTGATCATCATCGGCCTGTTCGACTTGCTCAACAGCGTCAAGCAAGCTGCCGCCGACCCGAAATGGCTGGGCATGGCCACCGAAGGCTATGTGTTCGCCGCCCTGGTGTTCTGGATTTTCTGTTTTGGTATGTCGCGCTATTCCATGCATCTGGAACGTAAGCTCGACACAGGTCACAAGCGCTAAGTCCGTACCCAATTTAGGAAATTTTTTGATGAGCGAAGCAATCAAACAGCCTGTGAGCCCGCAAGGCATTATTCAGATGCAGGGCGTCAACAAGTGGTACGGCCAGTTCCACGTGTTGAAAGACATCAACCTCAACGTCAAGCAGGGCGAGCGAATCGTGCTGTGCGGTCCGTCGGGTTCGGGCAAGTCCACCACCATCCGCTGCCTCAACCGCCTGGAAGAACACCAGCAGGGTCGCATCGTGGTTGATGGTGTGGAACTGACCAACGACCTCAAGCAGATCGAAAGTGTGCGCCGTGAAGTCGGCATGGTGTTCCAGCATTTCAACCTGTTCCCGCACCTGACTATCCTGCAAAACTGCACATTGGCACCGATGTGGGTACGCAAGATGCCCAAGCGCAAGGCTGAAGAAATTGCCATGCACTACCTGGAACGCGTGCGCATTCCGGAGCAGGCCCACAAGTTTCCGGGCCAACTCTCCGGCGGCCAGCAACAGCGGGTGGCGATTGCCCGGGCGCTGTGCATGAAGCCGAAAATCATGCTGTTCGATGAGCCGACCTCGGCCCTCGATCCGGAGATGGTGAAGGAAGTTCTGGACACCATGATCGGCTTGGCCGAAGACGGCATGACCATGCTGTGCGTGACCCACGAAATGGGCTTTGCCCGGACCGTGGCCAACCGCGTGATCTTCATGGACAAGGGTGAGATTGTGGAGCAGGCGGCGCCGAATGACTTCTTCGACAACCCGCAGAATGATCGGACCAAGTTGTTCTTGAGTCAGATTTTGCATTGATTGATGCTTGAAGCTTAAAAATAAACCCGGCCTTGTGCCTAATGCCGATCAATTAAGCGAACACAAGACCTCAAGACAGAGAAGATCAAAGGTGGGAGTTGTCGAGCCCCAGCGAGGCTGCGATAGCGGAGGGTCAGGCAACTCAATGTTGACGGTGCCGACGCCATCGCAGCCTCGCTGGGGCTCGACAACTCCCACACTGGATCTGCTTCGGTTGTTGGATCTCCATTCCTTAACTGACTGGCATTAGGCCTGGTGCCGGGTTTGTTTTTTGTGGCCTATGAAACCGTAAGGGTTTCAGGTTGCTTGTGCTCTGTGTATTTGAACGCTCCCCTCAGATCGGCACCTTCACCCAAGGCTTTTGCATCGGCGAGCAAGTGCGGGTATCGATCCAGCAGGTGCATCAGCAGCATCAACGCTTTGGGTGGAAGTAGTTCACCGAGCTCGTAGCGTGAGAACGCGTTATGCCCGCCGCCTGACATCCGCCTTTATCACCGCCTGTGTACTTTTCCATAAGACACCTAAGGCTGAAATTACCCTTTAAGGGTCAGCCCTTTCATGGTCTTTGAGAGCGCAGCCGTACTTGGAAAGAGAACACTGACCTGTGGCGAGGGGGCTTGCCCCCGTTGGGCTGCGGAGCAGCCCTAAAACCTGCCATCTCGGTCTATCTGAAGAAACTCAGCGATCCTATTGGGGCCGCTTCGCAGCCCAACGGGGGCAAGCCCCCTCGCCACAGGGTCAATGTGCGCCTCTAATGACTGTTTTTTCAAAGACCTTGAAAGAGCTGCCTTTAAGGGTAGTTTTAACGGTCGAAAATCCTGCTCCTTTTTGTTGCTTAAACCCCCTAGTGCGTTGCTCTTGTAGGCAAGTCTGACTACCATGTAGGAAAATTCATCCTATGATTGGACGAAAGTGCGAATCACATGACAGTCATCGCCCCACTGATCAAACGCTCCCTCGTCGACCAGGCGCTGGAGCAATTGCGCCATCGCATCACCGAGGGTAAGTGGGCCATCGGCGAACGCCTGCCCACCGAGCCAGAGCTGTCCGCCGAGCTGGGCATCAGCCGCAATACCGTGCGTGAGGCCATGCGGGTGTTGGCGTTTTCCGGGTTGATCGAAATCCGCCAGGGCGACGGCAGTTACCTGCGTTCGATGACCGACCCGTTGGGGGCGATGAAGGCCTTGTCTCACTGCACCCTAGCCCAGGCCCAGGAGACGCGGCAGATTCTTGAAACGGAGGCTATTGGCTTGGCAGCCCTGCGCCGTACCGATGAGGATTTACAGGGCTTGCGCGAGGCGTTAAAAACCAGCGGTGAGCACTATCACGGCGATCTGGAGCACTACATCAGTTGCGACCTAGTGTTCCACAGGCGCTTGGTGGACGCCGCCCACAACCCGGCCTTGAGCGAGCTGTACCACTACTTCTCCAGCATTGTCGGCGCGCAGTTGCGCCAGACGCTGAACATCAAACCTCGCCGTCAGGCCGTTTTCGACCTGCACGCTGAGCTGCTCGATGCCGTGGAACAACAGGACCCTGAGCGCGCCAAATCTCTTTCACGGCAACTGATCAATGAACCTTGAACCCGAGAACACCATGCTCCGTAAAGAACAGCCCCGTTCAGAAAACGCCCTTGAAGAACTGCTGATCGACGCCGAGGCCAATGACGACGAGGTCCAGCACAGCCATCCGGTGGTGAATCGCCCGTGGTTGTTGTTGCTGGGCCTGATTCTGGTGGCCTTGAACCTGCGCCCGGCGCTGTCGAGCATGGCGCCGTTGCTCAGCGAAGTGTCCAGCAGTCTCGGCCTCTCGGCGGCCAAAGCCGGCTTGCTGACCACCTTGCCAGTGCTGTGCCTGGGCCTGTTTGCGCCGATGGCACCGATCCTGGCCCGGCGCTTTGGTGCCGAGCGGGTGGTGCTGGGGATTTTGCTGACGTTGGCCGCTGGCATCATCCTGCGCAGCTCGTTCGGTGAGGCCGGACTGTTCGCTGGCAGCCTGCTGGCTGGCGCCAGCATTGGCATCATCGGTGTGTTGTTGCCGGGTATCGTCAAGCGCGATTTCTCCAAACAGGCTGGCACCATGACCGGCGTCTACACCATGGCCCTGTGTCTGGGCGCAGCGTTGGCAGCTGGCTCGACGGTGCCTTTGAGTCACTACTTTGGCGACAGCTGGAATATCGGCCTGGGCTTCTGGATTCTGCCGGCGCTGGTCGCAGCGCTGTTCTGGTTGCCTCAAGTGGGCCAGAAGCACGGTGCGCATCAGGTGGCCTACCGCGTGCGCGGTTTGCTGCGTGATCCACTGGCCTGGCAGGTGACCTTGTACATGGGCCTGCAATCGTCCCTGGCCTACATCGTGTTCGGTTGGCTGCCGTCGATTCTGATCGGCCGTGGCCTGACGGCCACCCAGGCAGGGTTGGTACTTTCCGGTTCGGTGATCGTGCAACTGGTCAGTTCTCTGGCAGCGCCATGGTTGGCCACGCGCGGTAAGGACCAGCGCCTGGCCATTGTGGTGGTGATGTTGCTGACCCTCGGCGGCCTGTTTGGCTGCCTATATGCACCGTTGGAGGGTTTGTGGGGCTGGGCGATTCTGCTGGGCCTGGGGCAGGGCGGTACGTTCAGCCTGGCATTGACATTGATCGTGTTGCGCTCGCGCGACTCCCATGTCGCCGCCAACCTGTCGAGCATGGCCCAGGGCATTGGCTACACGTTGGCTTCCCTCGGTCCGCTCGCCGTTGGCCTGCTGCATGACCGGACCGGCGGCTGGGCGGCCACCGGCTGGATCTTTGCGGTGATCGGCCTGGGTGCGATCATCGCCGGGCTGGGCGCCGGCCGTGCGCTGTACGTGCAGGCCACCAGCGAGAAGCTCTAGAGGTAGACCACTTCCATCGTCGCCGAGCCATCGAGCAGGGTGTCGGTACTCAGGTCCAGGTTCTGTTTGGCATTGATCACGGCTTCGACCTTGACCGTACTGATCAACTCCTGGATCGCCGACGGCCCGACAGTGCTGCCTTCGGTGTCGGTAAACCCCAGGTAACTGTTGGCACCGATGTCGATGGGGTTGAGGTTGGCGGTACGCCAGGCCAGGCCGCCGGTGGTGGACTCGGTGCCGTAGATCAACGCGGTGCTGTCGACCACGGTTTGCCTGGGATCAAACGTCATGGAGTAAAGGCCAATGCGGTTGCCGCTGGTGTCCAATCCGAGCCCGTAGTAAATCTCACTGTTGACCATGGCCGAGCCGTCGCGATTGTCGCGCATGCGCAGGGCGAAGCGGCTGGGAGCATTGCAAGCAACGCTGACTTGCAGGTGTTTGACCGGCAATCGCGTGCCCTTATCCTGGTTCAGGTCCTGTTGGGAAATCTTGCCGTAATCGATCAGCCCACCGCTGGACAGCAGGGGCGTGCAGGCGGTGGGTGTGATCAGGCCCTTGACGCTCAGGTCGACGGTGGACGCGGCTTGGGCATGTTGGGCGCCGGCCAGTAACAGAATGCTCAGGGTGATGCACGGAGTGTTCATGGTGTGGAGTCCTTCCTACAGGTAAATGATTTCTATGGTGCCAGCGCCGTTGATTTCCACGACGCTGCGCAGGTCCAGGGACTGTGTGGGGGCGAGGTAGGCCTTGATGCGCACGGTGCCGCCCAGGTTCTGGATCGCCATCGGCCCGTGGGTGTTGCCGGCACTCTCGGTAAAGCCCATGAGGCTGTTGTTGGCGATGGGGATTTGCCGGGCGCTGGAGCTGCTCCAGGCCACGCCGTGACTGGTGGAGTCGGTGCGAAAAAGCGTGCCGAAGCTATCGGCGGTGAAGTCCGCCGGGTCGATGTTCAGGTAGTAACGGCCGATCTTGTTCCGGCTGTTGTCCAGGTCCAGACCGTAGGCGGTTTCATCGGTACCGCCGGTGGCCGAGCCGTTGCGGTTGTCGTGCATGAGCAAGGCGAAGCGCGTGGGGCCATCGCAACTGACGGAGAACTGCAGGGTTCGGGTGGGCAGCGGGGTTTCGTCGACGGTACTCAGGTCCTTGGCCGACAAGGTGCCGTAATCCACCAAGCCGCCGTTGGACAGTTGCGGTGTACAGGCTGCTGGTACGAAGTGGGCGCGCAGGGTCAGTTCCCGGTAGCGACCGCTTTGGCGCCCGTAGAGTGTCCCGGACACTTCCCAGGTGGTTGCATCCCGAACCTGGGTGGCGGCGATATCGGCCCAGGCGCTGAGGGTCAGTTGCAGTGAAAGGCTTTTGCCCATAAGCACTGAGCCTCCCTGCACCGGCGCGATGCCATGGCCGGCGCGCCAGTTCAGCACGGCGCCGCTGGTGGACGGCGGTTGGCCGAGCGCTGGCACCAATCCCAATTCCACGGCCTGACCATCAAGCACGCCGTCGCTGACCTGGATTGCGTAGCTGCCGTGCTCGGTGAATTTCAGCCGCTGTGGGCTCGCTGCCAAGGCCTGGTAGAACAGGCTCATGTCGGCCGTCTGCGGGCAAATGAAGTTCAGGCTCAGGCGCCGTTCACCCAGTAGTCGCTCGGGTGCGCTGTCGCTCTGTGCAATACGGCTCATTTGTCCGAAGTCCAGCAGCGATTCGCTCAGGCTCAGTTGGCACTCGTCCTCTGCGTAGCTGTTGCCAACGAACCCGATTGTCAGCAACACCACAGTCAGCCGTTGTAGGGCAGGCATCAATAACATGGCAGTCTTCCTCATGATGGGGTGCAACGGGCGGGGGCGGTTTCGAAGTACACCTCTGGGTCGCCCTTTGCCGGCAACTCGTAGTGCAGGGTGCAACGCGCCATCCCGGGCCCACTGACCCACAATTTCGGTTGCTCCAGAACGTTGGGCAAAAACACTTGGCCGCCGTCCTGGACCAGCGTCACGAACTCGCCGCTGTCGGTGCTGATGGAGGCGCCACGGGGCAGTGGCATGCCGTCTTCAGTGCGTACCGTGAGCAAAACCCGACGGGTCAATGTCAGGCCGAAATCGACACGCTCCACCGCGCCGCGCCCGACCGAAATCATTGCCAGGCCATTGTTGATATCGGCATTGCGTGGCAGCGAGCGGGTCTGGACTTCCACCGGGCTGCGGCCATAGGCGGATACCTGGGGCACCACCGCCTGGCCTTGCCAGTCGGTCCAGACAGGGCCGCTGGGGGTGCTGAGCTTGATGCCGCTCATGTCGCTGACCGAAACCAGCGCGAACGTATCGCGCACCGGATACGGTGACAGCGTGACACCACCACCGTGCACCACCACACCACCACGGGCGCCACCTTGATAGCTCGAGCGTTCGGCGTCGGAGCGGCTGTAGCTGAAGTCGAGCTGGCTGTAGCGCGGCAGTGTCGAGACACCGAGGGTGGTTTCCACCTGGTGGTCGCGGCTGTCGTGTTCGGCGCTGACCTGATAACTGAGCTGATCGTTGATTTGCTCATTCAGCCCCACGCCTGTGCGGTTTTCTCCACCGGAGTTGCGCAGCCAACTGCGGGCCCGGCGACTTTCACCCAGGGGCACGCTGACATTCAGGTAGACCGCGTTGTCCTGCTCCTGACGCCCGCCCATTTGCCACTCGGCGCTGGCGGACAGTGACACCCCTCGAATACTTGTGCCCCAGGACGCCAGGGCGCGGCTGTTGCTGTCGCCATCAAAGGTGCCGGAGCGGGAGACCCCGGCGCTGAACGCCCCGAGCCATGAGTGAGACCAACCCAGGGTAGCGCTTTGCTGATCGCGGTAGCGGGAGCTGCGTTGCTGGGTGCTTTCGGGTTCGTAGGTCGCCTCTTCCAGCTCGCGATAGCCGGGGGTGCGCCATGAGTTGGCGGCGCTGAACGACCACTGGTCATTCAGGCGTTGGGACCATGAAAGGTCGGTCTGCAACCCTCGGACCTTATTGGGTGCGCTTGCATCGGACATCTGGCTGGACAGTTGAATCTGGCTGTCCAGCCACGGCAGCCAGCCCAGGCTCAAGCCTGCGGAGCGGTACTCGTCGGAAGCCAGCACGCCGCTGCCCATCGTCAGTTGCGGATGCACGGCACCGGTCCAGCCGGCACTGGCGACCCACGGATCATCACCCCGGGCATCACCGATGTTGCGCACCCGACCTATCGCCACCGAGTACCCCGGCGCCGGCAAGCCGAGGCCGAGCATCGCCGCAGGCACGGTGAAGCGTCGTTCGCCACCGGCGCTTTCCTTGACCGTGACTTCGACGTCCGAGCGGGTATTCAGGCGTCGCACGTCGGTCAGGGAAAACGGTCCGGCGGGCACTACCGTGGAATGAATCAACGCCCCATTCTGGCGAATTTCGACTTGCGCCGGACTGTTGGCAATCCCGTCGATGGTCGCACCCTGGCCCTGCTCTTGAAGGGCCTGTTCGGTGAGCACTTGGACTCCGTTGATCTGCGCCCCGGACAACACCGGGTTGTAGAGGTTGATCTGGCCGGCCTGCAGCACCGCCTGATGACTGGCGAAGGTGCGTTGGGCATACGCTTCCAGGTGAGTGCTGCGCGACAGACCGTCTTGCCAGGTCTGTACCTGGCGGCTACGCACAATCCAGTCGCCTGCGTTGAACCCCACCTCGGTATTGGCCGAGCCAAAGCGGCTGTTGTCATCGCCAAAACGGTTATGGACACCGGTCAGGTCGTAATTGAGCAGCCCGGCGAAGCCGCCGGTTTGATAGCCGGAAATATCCTGCGGTATCGGTCGCAGGGCTTCGGTGGGCACCACCAGCGATACCGTGAGGGTGGCCGGATCTGGCTGCACCTGGCTTCGAGGATAGTGCGCGAGAAAGTCATGGCAGACCGCGTTGTCGCCAGGTACCCGTAGATTGGCGGCGTCCAGCAGGGCTTGGTCAAAGCACAGGGCGCCTTGCTGATCAAAACTGACCTCAAGGCGCCCGCGCCGCTGGCCGTTGACCACAAGGCTGAGCGCATGACGGCCGGCGGTAAAACGCGGCGCCGACAGCAGCAGGCTGGCCAGTTGCGGGTCGATGCCGCGCTGGGACAGGGTCCGGGCATCAAAACTGGCGGACGATGATGTATCGCCCCGGGTCTCGACAGGCAGCAAGACGCTGGTCAGCAACAACACGGGCCAGGCGCAACGGCGAGGAATGGCGGGCACGGCTTCGCCGTCACGGTAACTCAATACTGTTTTCACGAAAGGCACTCGAATGATGGAGCCCGTCGCCGAATCACTTCAGCGGTACGGGGCGTCCTGGTGACGGTCATTGAGCCGTCACTTCGTTATTCAGGCGCCGTCCTGACCTGTGGCGCCTGTGGATTGTCAGCGGGTGATGGGGGCTTCATAGGCCGCCACGGCAAAGCCGTACACGGTGGCCGGCTGTATCCGCACCGCCTCGGCTGCGCCACCGGTGGCGGGCACACTCAAGGTTTCTCCCGGCAACACATAGGTGCGCGGCAACATGGCCCGGCCATCGCCTGGCAGCAGTTGCAGCTCCTGGGCCAGGCGCACCACATACGGCGTGTCGTTGCGTACCTGCAGCGTGCCGTTTCCCTGCGACCAGGTCAGACCGGTCCAGGGCGTGGGGTTACGCGCCAAGCCCCTGGGATGAATGATCAGCGGCAGGTTCTGGCGAACCGTCACGCCCACCCTGGCATGCCCGACTTCGGTAGCGGGCCGGTTTTGCGGCATGCCTTCGAAGATCACTCGTTTGAGCCGTTGGGTCTTGAGTGGCTGATGGGTTTGCAGGATGAAGCGCACCAGTTGCGATTTCGACGCTTCCACCCGTGACAACGGTGGCGTGACCACCAGCAACGCTTCGTTGTCCTCGGGAATGTCTTCCAGAGTGACGTGCAGCAGCGCCAACTGGGTGTCGGTGTTGGTCACTGAAATCGCGGCTTCGCCATCGGCTTCGTGAACGATCACCACGGAGGTGTCCGGCACCATGCCGTCCGCTCGTGCCTGGGTGCCGAGCAACAAGGCCAGGGCACCGAGGCAGGCGGCGATTTTCAACAATATCGTCGTCATGACGGGGGGTTCCATTGGGGCAAGATGAAAAAGGTCAGAGGTAGCGCAAATCCAGGACGATGGAACCATCGAGTGGTACCTCCTGATCCAGGGTCAGGTACCGGGAGAAATTGATCGAGGTGTCGATCCGTAGCCGGGTGGTCAACTGGCGGATGAAGTCGGGCTGACGGTCACCGGGCGGGGCGAAGCCAATATAGGATTTGGGATAGGCGTTGGGCTCTGGCGTCCAGGTTTCGCCGTTGTTGCTGGAGGCCAGGACTTGCATGGGCTGCGCGTCGCCCACCGGGTCGCGATAGGACAACGCCACCGAGCCGAGTCGCTCGTCGTGCGCATGAATGTTTCTGCCCAACCCGTAGAAAAATCCTGGGGCCAGCGACGACTCCGAGCGATTGTCGATACCCACCAGTGCAAACAGCATGGGGCGGGCACATTGCACACTCAGCTCCAACATCCGGCTGGGCAGCACGGTGAACTCGGTGGCGCTGAGGGTATGAGCGGGGATTTTTCCGTGGTCGACTGTGCCCTCGTCAGACAGCGAGACATGACAGGCATCCGGCGTTAGTCGGCCGGTTACCGTGACATCGACAAAGGATGCAGCAACAACCGGCTGGATAGACGTCAGCAAGAGCAGTACCGCCAAAAAGCGAGGGAACGTGTTCATCGATGGGGCCACTGGCAAAGGGAAATACGGCCGATACGCAACCATGCCCATGCCCGAAAGTATCTGTCAGGCACGGGCTACCGGGGGTGTTACAGGTACTTCACTTCCAGAGTGGCCGAGCCGTCGAGGGTGACCTCGTTACTCAGGTCAAGGCTGTCGGTGGCGGCGATAGAGGTGTTCACCACCAGTTCTACCGCCAGCTCCTTCATCGGCACCGGCTGGGTGTCGTCACTCATGCTGGCCATCGACATGAACAGGCCCGCATCCCAGGTGCTTTCGCCGTACCAGGTATTGCCACCATCCAGGGACGCGATCGGCTGGACCTGCACGTTGTCGGCTACTGGGTTACGCAACATGAGGGTGAACCACCCCAGTTTCTGGTCACCGTTGATCAGGCCCAGGCCATAGCCGGTGGGTAAGAGGGATGAGCCGGAGCGGTTATCGATGGAGTGCAGCGCAACCGAAATGGCGCTGTCGCAGACCATCACCAGGGTCATGACGTGGGTGCCAATCAGCGTTGGTTTGTCGGTTTGCAGGTCCTTGGCGGATATCTTGCCGTGATCGATCACGCCGCCACTGCTCAGGTCGGGGTTACAGGCGCTGGGCACGATAAGGCCCTTGACGGTCAGGTCGACGGTGGAAGCGGCAAAGGTGTTGGCAGAGCCAAGGAGCATCAAGCCGGCGGCGAGGGCGGTGAGCGTGGTTTTCATAAGGGCGAGTTCCTTTCGATTGAGTCTGTTGGCAGCCGTTACAGGTAGTTGACCTGCACGGTGGCGTGGCCATCGACGGGGACTTCGTCGGTCAGGGTCAGGCCGCTGGCCGGGGCGATGTGGGTGTGCAGACGGATCTGGGCATCGAACGCGCTGACGGCGATGGGGGTCAAGCCATCACCCATCGCCACGGCGGTCAGCATGGAGTGGCTGAGCATGCTGTTGACCTGCCAGGTCGCACCGCCGTCGGTGGAGGTGATGGTGTGTGCGGGAACGCCGTCTGCCATTGGCGTGTGAAGGTGGAAGGCGCTACCGCCAAGCTTTTCACCCTCGGGCGTCATCCCCAGGCCATGCCAGTCATCGTGATTGGCGGAGGAGCCCGCGCGATTGTCGATGGTGTTCAAGGTGAAAAATGTCGGGCCTTCACACCTCACGCTCAACTGCATAGTTTGCCCAGGCAGCGTGGTCGGCTGATCGGCACTCAGCTCCTTGGCCGACATCTTTCCGAAGTCGACGATACCTCCACCGGAGATCAGTGGTTCGCAGGCATTGGGAACAATCACGCCCTTGACGGTCATGTCGGTGGAGCTGGCTGCAAATGCTGATGGCGCAAACAGCAGTGTCAGTATCAGTCGGGAGGCAAAAGCATTCATAGGCAAAAGGCCCTTTTTCAAGAGAGGTCAACGGAGCGTCGAATGGGTTTACAGGTACTTCAATTCCATCGTTGCCGAGCCGTCCAATGCCACTTCATTGGTCAGGGTAAGGGTGTTCGCCGGGGCGATGGAGGCATTGAGCACGATTTCCACGGCTGCATTTTGAAGTGTGTGAGGCAAGTAACCGACATCGTTCTGGAAGCTTCCGAAGGCAATTAACTGGTTAGGTATTGCGGCATCGTCGTCGCCGAGCCAGCTCCATCTTCCGGCGCTAAACGTCAACATTTCTGATGGGATATCGGTGACTGGGTTGCGGAACATCAAGAAATAACGACCCAGTTTTTCCGTGTTGTTGATCAGCCCCAGGCCATAGGTGGAATTACTGCTGGACGCCGAGCCGGCTCGGTTATCGATGGGGTTGATTGCAAATAGAGTACTGGCCTCGCAGCTTATGGTCAGTTGGACCGTTTTTTCTTCAAGCGTTGTGTGTTTGTCCAGGTTCAGGTCTTTGGCCGAGATTTTTCCAAAATCGACAACACCGGGCAGGGTTGGGGTGCAGGCGCTGGGAGTAATCAGACCCTTGACGGTCAGGTCGACGGAGCTGGCGGCAAAGGCGGGTGAGGTGAATAGCAGTGTCGCCAGCAGCCGGAAGGTAAAAGTGTTCATATGCAAAAAAGCTCTTTATCAGGAAAGGTCATCGAAACGCCCTGGAGGGTTTACAGGTACTTCAGTTCCAGGGTTGCTGAACCGTCCAGTGCTACCTCATTGGTCAGGTTCAGGGTGTCTGCCCGTGCAATCCAGGTATTGATCCAGATCTCCACGGATGCATTTTCGATGGGCTCAGGCAAGTAGCCGATATCGCCCTGAAAACCGCCGAAAGCGAGCAATTGGTTCGGCGTCGCATATTCGTCGATCCAGAACGAACGCCATTGGCCGTCGCGAAATTGCAAAATTTCTGTGGAAGGAGGCTCGGTGACCGAGTTACGGAGGCCGAATACATACATCCCCAGTTTTTCCGTGTCATTGATCAGCCCCAGTCCATAGGCTGCAGGATGGGTTTGTGACGGCGAGCCCACGCGGTTATCGATGGGGTTGATCGCGAACAGCGTCTTGGCCTCGCAGTTCACGGTCAACTGAAGCGTTTTGTCTTCAAGCCGCGTCTGTCGGTCCTGGTTCAGGTCTTTGGCCGAAATTTTTCCAAAGTCGACAACGCCAGGCAGCTCCAGCGTGCAGGCGCTAGGCGTGATCAGGCCCTTGACGGTCAGGTCCACGGAGCTGGCGGCAAAAGCAGGTGAAGCGGTAGCGAGCAACAGGGCAGTGCTCAACAAGGTTAGGGACTTGTTCATTTCTAGGTGTTCCAGTGCAAGGTCGGGAGATAAGGCACACCACGGCAATCCCGACGGGCGAAGGGAGTGGGTTGCCGGGTGGCGAGTCATTTTTTTCTGGGATGCCGCAGGCGGCGAGTCCGGACCCTCTGGCGGGGTGCGAGCAATTTAACGGGCAGAGGGGGCAGGGGAAATACAACAAATACGACAATGGCAGGGCAGCAGGAAATCAATAAGAGCGGGGTGGGAGGAGGTTATTTACTGGCGTAGGAAAGTTGCTTTTTTCGTAGTTGTTGTATCGTCAAAGTGCCATTCAAAAGATAGTGTTTTTTTGGCGATAACAGTCATGTAAATGTCATGGGGTTTGTGCACCGTGCATCGTCTGGCTGCTGCGTCAGTCCCGCCGGTTTATCGTGAACCCCGGGTGCTGCAGGACTGCCAGCAACCACGAGGTGACCATGGGGGGGCGCGAACTTTCCAGCCCCAGGCCCTCCCAGGCGCTGGCAGCCTCCATTGAGCTGTTGTCGCATTGGCAGCACTTGAACGTGTTGGTAGCGGAAGATCATCCAACGTATCGCGCCCTGATGGGCTGGCTCCTGCAAAAGCTCGGGCTGGGCCACGAACTGGTCAGTGATGGGCGCCTTGCCTTGGCGGCTATCTGCGAAAGGCCATTCGATCTGGTCATCACCGACTGTCAGATGCCACGCATGGACGGTTACCGCATGGCGCGGGCGATTCGCCTGCTTGAGCAGATCAAGAAGCGCCAGCGCGTTCCGATCATTGCCTTGACCGCTAATCTGGTGCATGACGACCCCCAGCGTTGCCGCGATGCCGGCATGGATGCCTGGCTGCTCAAGCCCCTCACTCTGGGGCAACTGCATGAGGTCTTGTTGCATTGGCTGCCAGGACTTCCTGTTGTGCCGTCGGCGTCAAACCGATCCTCGGTGTTGAGCGCCTGGCCCACGCGTGACAGTTTGATCGAGACATTCGGTAGCACTCAGGTGGTGAGCCAGATGCTTGGCAGCCTGCTCACCGAAGCGTGGGAAGACAATGCGCTTCTGGATCATGCGCGTAATACCCTCGATACGTCGCTGATGGCTGAACGGCTTCATCGGCTGGTGGGAAGCCTGGCGTTTCTTGGCGCGACGGAGCTGGAGTCCAGAGGTTCACAACTGATCGAACAACTTCATTCCCATGGTGTGCTGCTGAATCGGTCGCAGTTGGACGCGTTTCAAAGTGACCTGCACCGTTACCTTGTTTACTTGAATAGCCTGTGACTTGTCGCCGGCTTTCTGGTTGCTTGTAGGGCGTTACGCTGAAGTGTTGAAGGTGTTAGATGTAAGTGTTTTCTTTTTATTTTGTAGGGTTGTTATTGATGGCTACAAAACATTGGTTGAGGACGCAAAACCAGCGGTTGCCGGCGGTTGTTGGGGGCCGCGTGCGGGGTTATTTTGCGCGGATTCAAGTTGCCATCATCCGTGAGTTCCTATGCTTCGAGTAATTATTGCCGACGATCACCCCATTGTCCGCATCGGGCAAAGAGTCGTGATTGAGGCGAACGGCAAGTGCAAAGTGGTCGGTGAGGCCGATGGGCCCGATCAATTGCTCAAGTTGTTGAGTACGACGCCCTGCGATTTGCTGGTTAGCGACTTCGCCATGCCGGGTGACCAGCAGGCTGATGGTTATGGGCTGCTGAGCCTGTTGCGCCGTCAGTATCCGAGGTTGCCAGTGATTCTGGTGACGATGTTTGCCAACGTTGCCACCCTGCGTGCGTCGTTTGCCCATGGCGCCAAGGCAATCGTCGCCAAAAGTGCATCGGCCAAGGAGCTACCCTCGGCGATCAAGGCTGTCAGCGAAGGCCGGACATTTGCCAGCGAGTGTCTGCGGGTGCAACTGGCGCAGGCCGGTACCGGTGACCAGTCCCAACAGCCGCAATTGTCCGGCAAGGAGCGGGAAGTGGTGCGGATGCTGGCCAGTGGCATGACCGTCAGCCAGATCGCCGCGCGGGTCAATCGCAGCATTTCCACCATCAGTAAACAGAAAAGTACGGCCATGCATCGACTCTGTATTTCCACCGATGTGGACTTGTTCGCCTATGCTCGCAGTTGCGGCATGGTGCCTTAAAGGGCGTAGCCGTGGCATTCCTGTCATAAATACCGATAGTGTTCCAGGCGCTTGCGCACTATCGTAAGCGGTTCCTGACCCTTTTTCGGATGGTGCCCATGAGCGACGCCCATAACGCCTTGATCACCGAGTTCTACAGCGCGTTCCAGCGCCTGGACGCTGAAGCGATGAGCGCCTGCTACACCGACGACGTGGTGTTCAGTGACCCGGCGTTCGGCGAGTTGCGTGGGCGTGATGCCGGCGACATGTGGCGCATGCTGACCACCCGGGCCAAGGATTTCTCCCTGACCTTCGATCAGGTGAACAGTGACGAGATCACCGGCAGCGCCCATTGGGTGGCGACCTACCTGTTCAGCCAGACCGGCAACACGGTGGTCAACGATATCCAGGCACGCTTCGTGTTTCGCGACGGCAAGATCTGTGAACACCACGATCACTTCGACCTGTGGCGCTGGTCGCGCCAGGCGCTCGGTGCGAAGGGCCTGCTGTTGGGCTGGACGCCGTTGGTACGCAACGCGGTGCGTACCCAGGCGTTGAAAGGGTTGAAGGCGTTCCAGGCCAGTCGTTGATAAGATTGGGGCTCTTTATCGTTGGCCAGATCAATCTGTGAATAGTCCGTCGAGCTGTGCTGAAGCCGTAGAGCCCAAACCTTGGTTTGTCTATCTTGTCCGTGCGGCCAATGGATCGTTGTATTGCGGGATCAGCAATGACCCTGTGCGTCGTTTTGCTTCCCACCAGAGCGGCAAGGGCGCGCGTTTTTTCCTCTCAAGCCCGGCCGTGGCGCTGGTCTACACCGAAGCCTGCTCAAGCAAAAGCGAAGCCCTGCGCCAGGAGCGGCTGATCAAGAAACTGAAAAAAAGCGCGAAGGAGTGCCTGGTGGCCAGTGGCGCCGTGGCTTATCAATCGGCCTGATAAGTTCCTATCAGGCCGATGGGTAGGCCGGATGGTTTTTGCGCGCTAAGCTGGGCTTTCACCCGTTTAGCGGATTCCAGCATGTCAGAGTTGATCCTCCACCATTACCCGGCGTCCCCATTCGCAGAAAAAACCCGGCTTTTGCTCGGCTTCAAAGGCCTGTCCTGGCACTCGGTGCACATCTCGCCAGTGATGCCCAAGCCCGGCCTCACGGCCCTGACTGGCGGCTACCGCAAGACGCCGGTGTTGCAGGTCGGTGCTGATATCTACTGTGACACCGCGTTGATTGCCCGGCGCCTGGAGCAGGAAAAATCCTCGCCCGCGTTGTTTCCCGAGGGGCAGGAACTGGTCAGCCAGGTATTTGCCGCCTGGGCCGATTCGGTAGTGTTCGCACATGCCGTCAGCCTCGTGTTCCAGCCCGAGTCAGTAGCGGTACGCTTTGCCAAACTACCGCCTGAAGCGCTCAAGGCGTTTATCGCCGACCGTGCCGCCTTGTTCACAGGCGGCTCGGCTACGCGCATACCGGCCGAGCAGGCGCGCCATCAGTGGCCAGTCATCATGGGGCGTCTGGAACAGCAGTTGCAGCGCGAGCAGGGGGACTTCCTGTTTGGCGAGCCGTCGATCGCCGACTTCTCCATGGCGCACCCGTTATGGTTTCTCAAGGCGACGCCGGTGACTGCTCCGCTGGTCGATCTTTATCCCGCTGTTTCAGCCTGGCATACGCGCGTCATGGGTTTTGGTCATGGTTCTGCGACTGAAATGAGCGCCGAACAAGCCTTGGAGGTGGCGCGAAACTCCACGCCGGCAACCTTGCCGGATGAGCTGTTTGACGAACCGAATGACTTCAAGGCTGGCCAGCAGGTGAGCGTCTCGGCGACGGATTATGGCGTTGACCCGGTGGTGGGTGAGCTGCTGTTCGCAGGCAGCGAGGAGTTGATCCTGCGTCGTACCGATGAGCAGGGCGGCACGGTGCATGTGCACTTTCCGCGGCTGGGGTTTCGCATTCAGGTGCAGTAGGTAAGCGCTCTGATGTGATGAGCAAGCTTTTGTGGCGAGGGGGCTTGCCCCCGTTGGGCTGCGAAGCAGCCCCAAAATCTACAACTCTATTCTGTCTGAATAAATGCGGTGAATCGAATAAGGGCCGCTTCGCAGCCCAACGGGGGCAAGCCCCCTCGCCACAGGTGATTGCCTTTGTTACTTGAGTGCCGCCATGATGGCATCCGGGTTGTAGTCGCGAATCAGCGTGCCGTTCACGTCCACAAACGGAATTCCGCCTCCACCCAGGGCCTCATAGGCCTTGCGCCCCTCGGCATCCTTCTCGATATCGACCGTCTTGTAGGGAATGCCTTTCTGATCAAGAAAGCGCTGGGTCTGCTTGCAGTAACCACACCAGTCGGTGGTGTACAGCGTCACCTGGGCGTTGGCCCGAATCTGCTCGGACACCACCTGCGACGGGTTGAACGCCCGCTCGATCTTGCCCCAGTTCTGGAAAACCACCACCACCAGCAAGATCAGCAGGACTTTCTTCAGGACCCCGCCCAGCATCAGTTACGGCGCTTGAGCTGGTCGGTCAATTGGGTCGGCAAACCCTTGATGATCAGCGTGCCGGCAGCTTCGTCGTACTCGATCTTGTCGCCCAGCAGGTGCGCTTCAAAACTGATGGACAGGCCTTCGGCGCGCCCGGTGAAGCGGCGGAACTGATTGAGCGTGCGTTTATCCGCTGGAATCTCCGGCGATAGGCCGTAATCCCTGTTGCGGATGTGATCGTAGAAGGCTTTCGGCCGCTCTTCATCGATCAGCCCCGAGAGTTCTTCCAGCCCCATCGGCTCGCCGAGCTTGGCCTGGCTGCTGGCGTAATCCACCAGGGTCTTGGTTTTCTCGCGGGCGGACTCGTCCGGCAAGTCTTCGCTTTCAACGAAGTCACTGAAGGCCTTGAGCAGGGTGCGGGTTTCACCCGGGCCGTCGACGCCTTCCTGGCAGCCGATAAAGTCGCGGAAGTACTCCGAGACCTTCTTGCCGTTCTTGCCCTTGATAAAGGAGATGTATTGCTTGGACTGCTTGTTGTTCTGCCACTCGGAGACGTTGATGCGCGCTGCCAGGTGCAGTTGGCCCAGGTCCAGGTGGCGTGAAGGCGTTACGTCCAGTTGGTCAGTCACCGCCACGCCTTCACTGTGATGCAGCAGGGCGATGGCCAGGTAGTCGGTCATGCCTTGTTGGTAGTGGGCAAACAGTACGTGGCCGCCCGTGGAGAGGTTGGACTCCTCCATCAGCTTTTGCAGATGCTCAACCGCTACCCGGCTGAAAGCGGTGAAATCCATACCAGCGTCGAAATATTCCTTCAACCAGCCGCTGAACGGGTGCGCGCCGGACTCGGCATGGAAAAACCCCCAGGCCTTGCCTTGTTTGGCGTTATAGCTCTCGTTGAGGTCGGCAAGCATGTTCTCGATGGCCGCTGACTCGGCAAGTTCAGAGTCACGGGCGTGGAGAACTGCGGGTGTGCCGTCGGGTTTTTTGTCGATCAGGTGGACGATGCAATGACGGATCGGCATGGGCTTCTCGGCTGGTTGAATGGGAGGAGGGCGGCCTCCCGGAAAAAGTCGCCAGTGTACCGCACCCGCTGGTCGCGGAGGGTGTGAAGGGTGTGAAGGGTGTTTTGCGCGCCGTCCGACGGTCTATATGCCTTTTTTTCACGGTTTAGAGCGATAAAGCTGACCAAATAGGCATGTTGAGGCGGATATTTCCCCGTCTCTGTGCTAGTTTTGCCCCGTCTTACGCGAAGTCTCAGCGTTAAGCGTGCATTCAGCATCTGTCAGGTCGAACCAAACCCCGTTTCAGGTATCTATAACCCCGATCTGTCGTGGTTTAGAGCCGTGGGTGCCAGGCCTCATGGTCGGGCTCGATGGCTGACACTGCACTCTGCAATCCAAATGAATTTGATAGGGAAGGAACACCACAATGGCTATTACTAAAGACCAACTGATCGCTGATCTGGCTGAAGCTGTAGACGCACCGAAAACCACCGTGCGTGCTCTGCTGGACCAACTGGGCCAGATCGTTGCTGATCAGCTGGAAAATGGCGGCGAAATCACTCTGCCAGGCGTTGGCAAACTGAAAGTGACCGAGCGTCCTGCCCGTACTGGCCGTAACCCTTCGACTGGCGCTGCCATCGAAATCGCTGCCAAGAAAGTTATCAAGCTGGTTGTGGCCAAAGGCCTGACCGACTCGGTTAACAAGTAAGACGCAGCAAAAAAAACCGTGCTCCGGAGCGATCCGGGCACGGTTTTTTGTTGCCTGCCGTTTGTGTCTTTAATGTGGTGGCGATCAGTCCTTGCGGACCCAGCGTTGGCGCCAGGTTTGCTGTTCGCTCTTGGTCTGGAAGGTCCAGGCGACGAAACGGCTCTGTTTCTGGCCCTGAGACATCTCTACCACTTGGCTTTCCAGTGCGCCGGCTTTTTTCAGGGCGGTCTGGATGGCTGGCAGGTTCGATGCTTTTGACACCAGCGTGCTGAACCACAGTACTTTGTGCTGGAAGTGCGCACTCTCAGCAATAAGCTGTGTCACAAATCGTGCTTCGCCACCTTCGCACCACAATTCAGCCGACTGGCCGCCGAAGTTCAGCACCGGCAGCTTACGTTTCGGGTCAGCCCGGCCCAGTGCACGCCATTTGCGCTCACTGCCTTTGGTCGCTTCATCCATGGAGGCGTGGAAGGGCGGGTTGCACATGGTCAGGTCAAAACGCTCCCCCGGCTCCAGCAGACCCAGCAGGATGTGCTTGGGATTGCTTTGCTGGCGCAGTTGGATGGCCTTGTTCAGCCCGTTGGATTGCACAATGGCCTTGGCAGCTGCCACGGCTGTCGGGTCGACTTCCGAACCGAGGAAGTGCCAGCGGTATTCGCTGTAGCCGATCAACGGATAGACGCAGTTGGCGCCCATGCCGATGTCCAGCACCTTGACCGGTGCGCCACGGGGAATCACGCCCTCGTTGACGCTGGCCAACAGGTCCGCGAGGAAGTGCACGTAGTCGGCACGCCCCGGAACGGGAGGGCACAGGTAGTCAGCCGGGATATCCCAGTGCTGGATGCCGTAGAAGGTTTTGAGCAACGCTCGGTTGAACACCCGGACTGCGTCGGGGCTGGCGAAGTCGATGCTTTCCTTGCCGTAAGGGTTAAGGATCACGAATTTGGCCAGTTCCGGCGTGGTTTTGATCAGCGCTGGAAAGTCGTAACGGCCCTGATGGCGGTTACGCGGGTGCAGAGTGGCCTCTTTGCGCGCAACGACAGGCTTGGCCGGCGTTGCAGGGTTAGGCTTCTTGCGCGGTGGTTTGGGTGTGCTGGGAGCGGTCATGGGCTGCGTCGATTCTGGGGTTGTTTCAAAAGTGGCGGGTATTGTCACACATTCCTGAGTCGGTCTCGGTCAAATGTGGGAGCTGGCTTGCCTGCGATACAGGCGACTCGGTGTACCTGCCAGACCGAGGCGATATCATCGCAGGCAAGCCAGCTCCCACATTGATCGGGTTTCCAAAGAGAAATATCAGTGTTTTTCTGGGCAAAAAAAAGAGACCCGAAGGTCTCTTTTTTCAAACGGGCTGCCCCTTACAGGCTGGAAATCCGTGCATGTTGCTCAGCCAGCTTGCCCAGAGCCTGTTCAGCCTCGGCGAGTTTGGCGCGTTCCTTATCGATGACTTCAGCCGGAGCCTTGTCGACGAACGCCGCGTTGGATAGCTTGCCGCCCACCCGCTGCACTTCGCCTTGTAGACGCAGGATTTCCTTGTCCAGACGCGCCAGTTCGGCATCTTTGTCGATCAGACCGGCCATCGGCACCAGCACTTCCAACTCGCCAACCAGTGCGGTGGCGGACAACGGTGCTTCGGCGCCAGCGGCTAATACGGTGATCGACTCCAGCTTGGCCAGCTTCTTGAGCAGCGCATCGTTCTCGGTGAGGCGACGCTGATCTTCGGCGCTGGCGTTCTTCACGAACACCGCCAGTGGCTTGCCGGGACCAATGTTCATCTCGGCGCGGATGTTGCGCGTGCCCAGCATCAGGGTCTTGAGCCATTCGATATCGCTTTCGGCAGCCTCATCGATGCGCGCTTCATTGGCCACTGGCCAAGGTTGCAGCATGATGGTCTTGCCTTCTTTGCCGGCCAGCGGCGCAAGGCGCTGCCAGATTTCTTCGGTGATGAACGGCATGAACGGGTGCGCCAGGCGCAGGGCGACTTCCAGCACGCGTACCAAGGTGTGACGGGTGCCGCGCTGACGTTCGATCGGTGCGTTCTCGTCCCACAGCACCGGCTTGGACAGTTCCAGGTACCAGTCGCAATACTGGTTCCAGATGAACTCGTACAAGGCCTGTGCAGCCAGGTCAAAGCGGAACTGGTCCAGTTGACGGGTCACTTCGGCTTCGGTGCGTTGCAACTGGGAGATGATCCAGCGATCCGCCAGGGATAGCTCGATGGCCTCGCCGTTCTGGCCACAGTCTTCGCCTTTGTCCAACACGTAGCGCGCCGCGTTCCAGATCTTGTTGCAGAAGTTGCGATAGCCTTCGACGCGACCCATGTCGAACTTGATGTCGCGTCCGGTGGATGCCAGCGAGCAGAAGGTGAAACGCAGGGCATCGGTGCCGTAGCTGGCAATGCCGTCGGCGAACTCGTCGCGGGTCTGCTTCTCGATCTTCTTCGCCAGTTTTGGCTGCATCAGGCCCGAAGTGCGTTTCTGCACCAGGGTTTCCAGGTCGATGCCGTCGATGATGTCCAGCGGGTCCAGGACGTTGCCTTTGGACTTGGACATCTTCTGGCCCTGGCCATCGCGCACCAGGCCGTGCACGTACACGGTCTTGAACGGTACCTGTGGCGTGCCGTCTTCGTTCTTCACCAAATGCATGGTGAGCATGATCATCCGGGCAACCCAGAAGAAAATGATGTCGAAGCCGGTAACCAGCACGTCGGTGGAGTGGAATTTCTTCAGAAACTCAGTTTGCTGCGGCCAACCCAGGGTGGAGAACGTCCACAGGCCCGAACTGAACCAGGTGTCCAGTACGTCGTTGTCCTGTTGCAGCGCAACGTCCGAGCCAAGGTTGTGCTTGGCACGCACTTCGGCTTCGTCGCGGCCTACATAGACCTTGCCCGATTCGTCGTACCAAGCCGGAATGCGATGGCCCCACCACAGCTGGCGGCTGATGCACCAATCCTGGATGTCACGCATCCACGAGAAGTACATGTTTTCGTACTGTTTAGGTACGAAGGCGATGCGGCCGTCTTCCACGGCAGCAATCGCAGGTTCTGCCAACGGCTTGGTAGACACGTACCACTGGTCGGTCAGCCAAGGCTCGATGATGGTGCCGGAACGGTCGCCTTTCGGCACTTTCAGGCCGTGATCGTCAACGCTCACCAGCAGGCCGGCAGCGTCGAAGGCGGCAACGATCTGCTTGCGCGCGTCAAAACGGTCGAGGCCGGCGTATTCGGCCGGGATCTTGCCGTCGATGCTTTCGTTCAGCGTGCCGTCGAGGTTGAACACCTGGCAGGCTGGCAGAACAGCAGCGTTCTTGTCGAAGATGTTCAGCAGCGGCAGGTTGTGGCGCTTGCCGACTTCATAGTCGTTGAAATCGTGGGCCGGGGTGATTTTCACACAGCCGGTGCCGAACTCAGGGTCGCAGTAATCATCCGCGATGATCGGGATGCGACGGCCAACCAATGGCAATTCAACGAACTTGCCGATCAGGGCCTGGTAGCGCTCGTCGTTCGGGTTAACCGCTACGGCGGCGTCGCCGAGCATGGTTTCCGGACGGGTGGTGGCGACGATCAGGTAGTCGTTGCCTTCGCCAGTCTTGGCGCCGTCGGCCAGCGGGTATTTCAGGTTCCACAGGAAGCCTTTCTCGTCGTGGTTTTCCACTTCAAGGTCGGAAATCGCCGTGTGCAGCTTGGTGTCCCAGTTGACCAGGCGCTTGCCGCGGTAGATCAGGCCGTCTTCATGCAGGCGCACAAAGGCTTCCTTCACGGATTCGGACAGGCCGTCGTCCATGGTGAAACGCTCGCGGCTCCAGTCCACAGACGAGCCCAGGCGACGAATCTGACGGCTGATGTTGCCGCCGGACTGATCCTTCCATTCCCAGATCTTCTCCAGGAATTTCTCGCGACCCAGGTCGTGCCGGTTCTGGCCAGTGGCTTCCAGTTGGCGTTCCACCAGCATCTGCGTGGCGATACCAGCATGGTCGGTGCCTGGTTGCCATAGGGTATTGCGACCCTGCATGCGGCGGAAACGAATCAGGGCATCCATGATCGCATTATTGAAGCCATGGCCCATGTGCAGGCTGCCAGTGACGTTCGGTGGCGGAATCATGATGGTGTAGGAATCGCCCGCGCCTTGCGGAGCGAAATAATTCTCGGACTCCCAGGTCTGGTACCAGGAAGTTTCAATAGCGTGCGGCTGGTAGGTCTTATCCATGCGCGGCGGGACCCTAGTTGGCATTAATTCAGGAAAGCCGACAAGTATAACGGGGGATAGGAGAGAGGGCGAGTTGAAGACGGGCTTAAGGCACATGCAAACCAATGTGGGAGCTGGCTTGCCTGCGATAGCGGTTTCTCAGCCAACATCTTCTGTTACTGATACACCGCTATCGCAGGCAAGCCAGCTCCCACAGGAATGTGTGCTCACGGCTCAGTTCTGATATTGGCTCAGCAGCCGCTCCATGCGCGCATCCAGCCGACGCTTGATCTCGGTTTCGATGTGCGGGGCAAAATCGTCGATCACGTCTTGCATGATCAATTGCGCAGCGGCGCGCAGTTCGTTGTCCAGGTGCAGCAGTAGGGCGTCCGGGGCTTTTGCGGCCTCGGGTTCGGCGGCCGGAGCTTGTGCTGGCGCGGCGGCCGGGATCGGGTCTGCTGCTACAACGGGCGATTCGACCGGGACAGGCGCAGGTTTGCCGCCGACCATGTCGAACAGCAAGGGAATTTGTACATCACTGGCTGGTTCGGTCAGCGACGGTGTTTGCAGGTTGTCATCATCACCCAACAACTGGCGGATCGACTCAAGGTCGTCCAGCAGATGGTCAGACGGTTTTAGCGGGTTTGGAGTGTCCATCGTGTGCTCAGAGTCGCTGTAATCGGTGATCTTGCAGAGGATAGCCCTGTTCGCGGTAGAAACGGAAACTCTCCCGCGCGGCCTGACGAATAGCCGGATCTTCCACCACCACTTCCGCTATACGGGCGAACCCCTTGGCGAAGGCGGGTACTTTCAGGTCCAGGTTGACCAGCAGGTCATGGTGATCGCCGCAATTGTCGCCCAAACCCAGTACAACCAAACCATCGGGCTCTACTTCTGCGGGGCCATGAGGCACGAAGCTTTCACCCTTGAACCGCCACAGGCGGGCATCAAGCTCGTCGCGTTGGGTGGCATCGCTGCAGTGCAGGTAGATGCGGTGGCCCATGCGCCAGGCTTTTTCAGTGAGTTTGCAGGCAAAGTCCAGGCGTGCCGAAGGATCGGCGCTGGGCAATATATAGAAGTCGACTTGGGTCATTGTGGTTCCGGATAGCCGCGTCGCAATTGTAAATACCGTCTAATCGCTCATCACGAAAACCCCGTAGCAGCTGTCGAGCGCAAGCGAGGCTGCGTTGCGGTGTGTCAGGTACTCCGCTGACGCAGCCTCGCTTGCGCTCGACAGCTGCTACGACCGGGGCGCCGTAATGGCCGCCCCGGCGTTTTCAGTTTCAGGCTTTGGCGCGATCCAACAGGTACTGGGTCAGCAGTGGAACGGGACGGCCAGTGGCGCCCTTGTCCTTGCCGCCACTGGTCCAGGCCGTGCCGGCGATGTCCAGGTGGGCCCAGTTGAAGTTCTTGGCGAAGCGCGACAGGAAGCAGGCCGCGGTGATGGTGCCGGCTTTCGGGCCGCCGATGTTGGCGATGTCAGCGAACGGGCTGTCCAACTGTTCCTGGTACTCGTCGAACAACGGCAGTTGCCAGGCGCGGTCGTCGGCCTGCTTGCCGGCGCTGAGCAGTTGCTCGATCAACTCATCGTTGTTACCCAGGAGGCCCGACGTGTGAGCGCCCAGGGCGACCACGCAGGCACCGGTAAGGGTAGCGATGTCGATCACGGCTTGTGGCTTGAAGCGTTCGGCGTAGGTGAGGGCGTCGCACAGCACCAGGCGGCCTTCGGCGTCGGTGTTGAGGATTTCCACGGTCTGGCCGCTCATCGTGGTGACGATGTCGCCCGGACGGGACGCGCCGCCGCTCGGCATGTTCTCGGCACAGGCCAGGATGCACACCAGGTTGATCGGCAGTTTGAGTTCCAGCACGGCGCGCAGGGTACCGAAGACGCTGGCAGCGCCGCCCATGTCGTACTTCATCTCGTCCATGCCCAGGCCAGGCTTGAGGCTGATGCCGCCGGTATCAAAGGTGATGCCTTTACCGACGAGGGCGAATGGCTTCTCGGACTTCTTGCCGCCGTTGTATTGCATGACGATCAGGCGTGGCGGCTGGTCGCTGCCCTGGCCCACGGCATAGAACGAGCCCATGCCCAGCTCCTTGATTTTCTTTTCATCAAGGACTTCGACTTTCAGGCCCTTGAATGCCTTGCCCAACGCCTTGGCTTGCTCGCCCAAGTAGGTTGGGTGGCAGATGTTCGGTGGCAGGTTGCCCAAGTCGCGAGTGAAGGCCATGCCGCCGGCAATCGCCTGGGCGTGGGTCACGGCGCGCTCAACCTCAGCCTGGGCGGCCTTGATGGTCAGCAGGGTGACTTTCTTCAGGGCGCGGGGCTCGGCTTTCTGGCTCTTGAACTGGTCGAAGGTGTATTCGCCATCAGCCAGGGTTTCCGCCAGCAGACGGGTCTTGCCGTAGCTGTCGCGGCCCTTGACCACGATTTCGTCCAGGGCCAGCGCTGCATCGCTGCCACCCAGGCCTTTGAGGGTATTGAGCACGCCGCTGATGATCTTGCGGAACGGACGGTCGCCCAGTTCGGCTTCCTTGCCCACGCCCACCAGCAATACACGATCGGCTTTCAGGTTGGGCAGGCTTTGCAGCAGCAGGCTCTGACCGACTTTGCCGGCCAGGTCGCCGCGCTTGAGTACGGCGCTGATGGCGCCACCGCTCAATTCATCCAGCTGTTTAGCGGCTACGCCAAGCTTGCGGCCTTCGCCGACAGCGACCACGAGGGTGGCAGTTTTCAACGTTTCCGGGCTAACGCTTTTTACAACCAGTTCCATTTTCGGGTCCCTTGATGAGGTCTGAGAGCCAGGCGTTTGTACCCCCGGCTTTATAAGCCTGGCCACCTGTAGGCGGCCTGCGACAAAGGCCGCAGTTTGAACCTCGCAACGTTCGGCTGACAACCCTTGCAGGCAGCTTTGTGCGCCTGCTTGAGCATGCGCAGTGACAGGCGCGGTCAATCACAGGATAATGCGCCATCTTTTTAGCCGACCTGTGCCAATGGGTCGACTCGATATGCTTGCTTGTTTGGCCGCTTAGCCTGACAACCCTGGAGTGTCTGGTTTGATTGTCTTCCGTTATCTGTCCCGCGAAGTCCTGGTGACCCTGAGTGCCGTAAGTGCGGTATTGCTGGTCATTATCATGAGTGGTCGCTTCGTCAAGTTCCTGGCTCAAGCCGCCTCCGGCGCCCTTGATCCTGGCTCCCTGTTTTTGATCATGGGCTTTCGGATGCCCGGCTTCCTGCAGCTGATTCTGCCGCTGGGGCTGTTTCTGGGTATTTTGCTGGCCTATGGTCGGCTCTACCTCGAAAGTGAAATGACCGTGCTTTCGGCCACCGGCATGAGCCAACAGCGCTTGCTGGCCATGACCCTGGTACCGGCGACCGGCGTGGCCCTGGTGGTTGCCTGGTTGAGCCTGAGCCTGGCGCCTCAAGGCTCCATGCAATTTCAGCTGCTGCTTAATAAACAAGATGCGATGACCGAGTTCGATACCTTGGTTCCTGGGCGTTTCCAGGCGTTGAATGACGGCTCGCGGGTGACCTACACCGAGCGGATGACCGAAGATCGCGCCAGCCTGGGTGGCGTATTCATTTCCGAGAAGCGCTTGGGCCAGGACCAGAAGGACCGTGGTATCTCGGTGCTGGTGGCCGACAGCGGTCGCCAGGAGATCCGTCCGGACGGCAACCGCTACCTGATCCTGGAAAACGGCTATCGCTATGACGGCAGCCCCGGCCAGGCGGATTACCGGGCCATCAAGTACGACACCTACGGCGTACTGTTGGCCAAGCCTGAAATCAGCAACGAAGTGACCGACCGTGACGCGATGCCCACCAGCGCTCTGTGGGGCAACCCGGAGCCTCGTGCCGTGGCCGAGTTGCAGTGGCGCCTGTCGTTGCCGCTGCTGGTGTTTATCGTGACCTTGATGGCAGTGCCACTTGCACGCGTGAACCCGCGCCAGGGCCGATTCCTCAAGTTGTTGCCGGCCATCCTGCTTTATATGGCTTACCTGACCATCCTGATTTCCGCCCGCGGCTCCCTGGAAAAGGGCAAGATCCCGCTGGGCTTGGGGTTGTGGTGGGTCCACGGGGTCTTCCTGGTCATCGGCCTGGGGCTGCTGTACTGGGAACCGTTGCGTTTGAAAATGGCGAGTCGTCGCAGCATGAAGGAGATGGCTCGTGGTTAAGCTCGATCGCTACATCGGTAGCAGCGTGTTGATGGCGATCCTCGCTGTACTGGGCATTATCCTGGGCCTGGCCTTGCTGTTCGCGTTCATCGACGAGGTGGGTAACGTCACCGACAGCTACACCGTAACCGACGTTCTGAGCTACGTGATGCTCACCGCGCCGCGTCGTCTCTACGAGATGTTGCCGATGGCGGCGCTGATCGGCTGCCTGATCGGCCTGGGCAGCCTGGCCAGCAACAGTGAACTGACGATCATGCGCGCCGCCGGTGTGTCCATCGGCCGTATTGTCTGGGCGGTCATGAAGCCCATGCTGGTGCTGATGGTGGTCGGCGTGTTGATTGGCGAATACGTGGTGCCACCGACTGAAAGCCAGGCCCAGGCCAATCGAGCCCTGGCCCAGGGGTCGGGCGACGCACAAAGCGCCAAGCACGGCCTGTGGCACCGCCAGGGTGACGAGTTTATCCACATCAACGCCGTGCAACCGGGCGGCTTGCTGCTGGGGGTGACCCGTTATCACTTCGACAAGGAGCGGCACATGCTGTCGGCAAGTTTTGCCAAGCGTGCGCAGTATGGCGACGAGAAGTGGCTGTTGAGTGATGTGACCACCACCTTCTTCCGTGGTATCGGCACCGGTCCGGCATCGACTACCGAGGTGGTCAACACCCCGCAAGAAACCTGGGACATTGCCTTGAGCCCGGATTTGCTCAATACCGTGGTGATGGTCCCAGAAACCCTGTCTATTGCCGGTTTGTGGAGTTACATCCACTACTTGAGCGACCAGGGCCTGAACAATGGCCGTTACTGGCTGGCGTTCTGGGTCAAGGTATTGCAGCCGGTGGTAACCGCTGCGCTGGTGCTGATGGCCATTTCCTTCATCTTCGGCCCGCTGCGCTCCGTGACGTTGGGGCAGCGGGTGTTTACCGGCGTGCTGGTGGGCTTCACCTTCCGTATCGCGCAGGACTTGTTGGGCCCTTCCAGCCTGGTATTCGGCTTCTCGCCGCTGTTTGCAGTGCTGGTACCCACGCTCATTTGTGCGGTGGCCGGGTTCTGGTTGTTGCGCCGAGCCGGTTGATTACCTGCTTATGAATAAAAAATGCCCCGTTCGACAGATCGGGGCATTTTTGTTCTTGGTCGCCAAAGATGACGTCTGGCCTGAGCATCAGGTACAATTCCCGGCTATTTTTCAGCGGGCAGTCTGCCTGCAGCCTTTTTGAGTGTTGATCCGTGAGTGATTTGAGTCATATCCGCAATTTCTCCATCATCGCCCACATTGACCATGGCAAGTCGACGCTGGCCGATCGATTCATCCAGATGTGCGGCGGCCTTGCCGAGCGTGAAATGGAAGCCCAGGTGCTGGACTCCATGGACCTCGAGCGCGAGCGCGGGATCACCATCAAGGCCCACAGCGTTACTCTGTATTACACCGCCCGCGATGGCATCAAGTACCAGTTGAACTTCATTGACACCCCCGGCCACGTTGACTTCACCTACGAAGTCAGCCGGTCGCTGGCGGCCTGTGAAGGTGCGTTGCTGGTAGTGGACGCGGGGCAGGGCGTTGAAGCCCAGTCCGTGGCCAACTGCTACACCGCCATCGAGCAAGGCCTGGAAGTCATGCCGGTGCTGAACAAGATCGACCTGCCACAGGCCGATCCGGACCGCGTGAAAGAAGAAATCGAAAAAATCATCGGCATTGACGCCACCGACGCCGTCGAGTGCAGCGCCAAGACCGGCCTGGGTGTCGACGAAGTGCTTGAGCGCTTGGTAAAAACCATTCCCGCCCCCACCGGCAACTACGAAGATCCGCTGCAAGCGTTGATCATCGACTCCTGGTTCGACAACTACCTGGGCGTTGTTTCCCTGGTACGCGTGCGCCACGGCCGTGTAAAGAAGGGCGACAAGATCCTGGTCAAGTCCACCGGCAAGATCCACCTGGTGGACAGCGTCGGTGTATTCAACCCCAAGCATACTGCGACCGTTGATCTGAAAGCCGGCGAAGTAGGCTTCATCATCGCTGGTATCAAGGACATCCACGGTGCACCGGTCGGTGACACCCTGACCTTGAGTTCCACCCCTGACGTCGACGTGCTGCCGGGCTTTAAACGCATCCAGCCGCAGGTTTACGCCGGCCTGTTCCCGGTCAGTTCCGACGACTTCGAAGATTTCCGCGAAGCCCTGCAAAAGCTGACGCTCAACGACTCATCGTTGCAGTACACCCCGGAAAGCTCCGACGCCCTGGGCTTCGGCTTCCGTTGCGGCTTCCTCGGCATGCTGCACATGGAGATCATCCAGGAGCGCCTCGAGCGCGAATACGACCTGGACCTGATCACCACCGCACCAACGGTTATTTTTGAGCTGTTGCTGAAAACCGGTGAAACGATTTACGTCGACAACCCGTCCAAGCTCCCGGACCTGTCGTCCATCGAAGACATGCGCGAGCCGATCGTGCGGGCCAATATTCTTGTGCCGCAAGAGCACCTGGGCAACGTCATTACCCTGTGTATCGAAAAGCGTGGCGTGCAGCACGACATGCTGTTCCTCGGTACCCAGGTACAAGTGACCTACGATTTGCCGATGAACGAAGTGGTCCTGGACTTCTTCGACCGTCTCAAATCCACCAGTCGCGGCTATGCTTCGCTGGATTACCATTTTGATCGTTATCAGTCAGCTAATCTGGTGAAACTGGATGTGCTGATCAACGGTGACAAGGTCGACGCCCTGGCGCTGATCGTGCACAAGGATAACGCGCACTACAAAGGTCGCCAGTTGACCGAGAAGATGAAGGAACTGATTCCGCGCCAGATGTTCGACGTCGCGATCCAGGCCGCCATTGGCGGGCAGATCATTGCACGGACCTCCGTCAAGGCACTCAGAAAGAACGTACTGGCCAAATGCTACGGTGGCGACGTCAGCCGTAAGCGCAAGCTGCTTGAGAAGCAAAAGGCCGGTAAAAAACGCATGAAGCAAGTGGGCAACGTGGAAATTCCACAAGAAGCCTTCCTTGCGGTGCTCAGGTTGGATAGTTAGGTCCTATGTCACTAAATTTCCCGCTGTTGCTGGTCATCGCCGTTGCCGTTTGTGGTCTCCTGGCGTTGCTTGATCTGGTGTTCTTCGCCCCGCGTCGGCGCACGGCCATTGCCTCCTATCAGGGCAGCGTCAGCCAGCCTGATGTGGCTGTGGTCGAGAAACTGAACAAGGAACCGCTGCTGGTTGAATACGGCAAGTCGTTCTTCCCGGTTCTGTTTATCGTGTTGGTGCTGCGTTCGTTCCTGGTGGAGCCGTTTCAGATTCCTTCGGGATCGATGAAACCCACCCTGGACGTGGGCGACTTCATCCTGGTGAACAAGTTTTCCTACGGGATCCGCTTGCCGGTGATCGACAAGAAAGTCATCGAGATCGGCGATCCGCAGCGCGGCGATGTGATGGTGTTTCGCTACCCAAGCGACCCGAACGTCAACTACATCAAGCGTGTGGTGGGCCTGCCGGGCGACGTGATTCGCTACACCAGCGACAAGCGCCTGTTCGTCAATGGCGAATCGGTGGCGGAAAAACTGATCGGTTCCGAACCGAACACCTTGGGCAGCGCAGAGCTGTACCAGGAAAAGCTCGGGGCGGTAGAGCACGAAATCCGTAAGGAAATGAGCCGCTACCGTTCGCCGCCTGATAACCAATGGACAGTGCCTGCCGGGCATTACTTCATGATGGGCGACAACCGCGACAACTCCAATGACAGCCGGTACTGGGATGACCCCAACATTCCCAAGGACCTGCTGGGCATGGTCCCCGACCAGAATATCGTCGGCAAGGCCTTCGCGGTCTGGATGAGCTGGCCGGAACCCAAGCTCAGCCACCTGCCGAACTTCTCGCGGGTCGGGCTGATCAAGTAATCCATACGGCGCTGTGAACACAGCGCCGAATGCTTTTCTGGGGCTTGGACAATTGTCCGGCCTCATGCAGCAACCACCAGGATTTGAATTTGAACACAGCGTTAATCGTCGTAGGCCTTTGGCGCCACGAACTGAATGTGGGTAAACCGTGAGCGTTTCTCTAAGCCGTCTCGAGCGTCAGCTCGGTTACACCTTCAAGGATCAGGAACTGATGATCCTTGCCCTTACACACCGCAGTTTTGCCGGGCGTAACAACGAGCGCCTGGAATTCCTCGGTGATGCCATCCTCAACTTTGTCGCCGGTGAAGCCCTGTTCGATCGCTTCCCCCTGGCCCGTGAAGGCCAGTTGTCGCGCTTGCGTGCCCGCCTGGTGAAGGGCGAGACCCTGGCCATACTGGCCCGTGGTTTCGACCTTGGCGAGTACCTGCGCCTGGGTTCCGGCGAGTTGAAAAGCGGTGGTTTCCGTCGCGAGTCGATTCTGGCCGATGCCCTCGAAGCCCTGATCGGTGCGATCTACCTCGATGCCGGTATGGAAGCCGCCAAGGAGCGGGTAGTGGCCTGGCTGGCTTCGGAGATTGAAAGCCTGACGCTGGTGGACACCAACAAAGATCCCAAGACCCGCCTGCAAGAGTTTCTGCAGTCCCGCGGGTGTGAACTGCCACGTTACGAAGTGGTGGATATCCAGGGTGAGCCACATTGCCGAGTGTTCTTCGTCGAATGTGAAATCACCTTACTGAATGAAAAAAGCCGAGGTCAGGGTGTGAGTCGTCGTATTGCCGAACAGGTAGCGGCCGCCGCAGCACTGATTGCCCTGGGCGTGGAGAATGGCCATGACTGATTCAACCGCAACACGCTGTGGCTATGTTGCCATCGTCGGCCGTCCCAACGTGGGCAAGTCCACGCTGCTGAACCACATCCTGGGACAAAAGCTTGCGATCACTTCGCGCAAGCCGCAGACCACGCGCCACAACATGCTGGGCATCAAGACCGAAGGCAATATCCAGGCGGTCTACGTTGATACCCCAGGCATGCACAAAGGTGGCGAGAAAGCTCTCAACCGCTACATGAACAAGACCGCCTCGGCCGCGTTGAAAGACGTCGACGTGGTGATCTTCGTCGTTGACCGCACCAAGTGGACCGACGAAGACCAGATGGTCCTTGAGCGTGTGCAATACGTGACTGGCCCGTTGATCGTCGCGTTGAACAAGACCGACCGCATCGAAGACAAGGCCGAGCTGATGCCGCACCTGAGCTGGCTGCAGGAACAACTGCCGAACGCCCAGATCATGCCGATCTCGGCCCAGCACGGTCACAACCTGGAAGCGTTGGAGCGGGTTATCGCCCAGCACCTGCCGGAGAACGAGCACTTCTTCCCGGAAGACCAGATCACCGACCGCAGCAGCCGTTTCCTTGCCGCTGAACTGGTGCGCGAGAAAATCATGCGCCAGATGGGCGCCGAGCTGCCGTACCAGATCACCGTTGAAATCGAAGAGTTCAAGCAGCAGGGCAAGACCCTGCATATCCACGCGCTGATCCTCGTCGAACGCGACGGCCAGAAGAAAATCATCATTGGCGACAAGGGCGAGCGTATCAAGCGTATCGGCACCGAAGCGCGCAAGGACATGGAGCTGCTGTTTGACTCCAAGATCATGCTCAACCTGTGGGTCAAGGTTAAGGGTGGTTGGTCTGATGATGAGCGCGCGTTGCGTTCGTTGGGTTACGGCGACCTGTAAACCGTGACCGGTTTTGTGGATGAGGGGCTTGTTGTGGCGAGGGGGCTTGCCCCCGTTGGGCTGCGAAGCAGCCCTGAAACCACACCCAGTTCTGCCTGAAAGAACCGGGTGGTCTTATTGGGACTGCTTCGCAGCCCAACGGGGGCAAGCCCCCTCGCCACATTGGTCCTTCTTTAGAGATATCCCATCTCATGTCCCAAACCCCACCCACCGGCCAACCCGCTTACGTCCTGCACAGCCGCGCCTACCGCGAGACCAGCGCCTTGGTGGACTTCCTCACGCCCCAAGGCCGCCTGCGTGCAGTCTTGCGCAGCGCGCGAGGCAAGGCGGGGACCTTGGCACGGCCGTTCGTGGCCCTGGAAGTGGAGTTTCGTGGGCGTGGCGAGCTGAAGAACGTCGGTCGCATGGAAAGCGCCGGAGCCTCCAACTGGCTCAACGGCGAGGCGCTGTTCAGCGGCCTCTACCTCAACGAACTGCTGATTCGTCTGCTGCCGGCCGAAGATCCGCACCCGGCAGTCTTTGATCACTACGCCGCCACGTTGCTTGCCCTGGCCGAAGGCCGCCCTTTGGAACCGCTGCTGCGCGCTTTCGAATGGCGCCTGCTGGACGACCTGGGCTACGGCTTTGAACTGAGCCAGGACGTGCACGGCGACCCCATCGCTGCCGATGGCATGTACCGTCTGCAAGTGGACGCGGGCCTGGAGCGGGTCTACCTGCTGCAACCCGGCCTGTTCCAGGGCACTGAGCTGTTGGCTATGAGCGAGGCCGACTGGAGTGCTCCAGGTGCCTTGTCCGCCGCCAAGCGCCTGATGCGCCAGGCCCTGGCGGTGCATTTGGGCGGTCGGCCGCTGGTCAGTCGCGAGTTGTTTCGAAAGCCCTGACATCCCCGTGTATGCTGTGCAGCGATTACTTCCCTCTTCAGGAGCGTTTTTCGTGACCACCAGCAATCGCATTCTTCTCGGCGTGAACATCGACCACGTAGCCACCCTGCGCCAGGCCCGGGGCACCCGTTACCCTGATCCGGTCAAGGCCGCGCTAGACGCCGAGGAAGCGGGCGCCGACGGTATCACCGTGCACTTGCGCGAAGACCGCCGCCACATTCAGGAGCGCGACGTGTTGCTGCTCAAGGACGTGCTGCAAACCCGAATGAACTTCGAAATGGGCGTCACCGAAGAAATGATGGCGTTCGCCGAGCGCATCCGTCCGGCGCACATCTGCCTGGTCCCGGAAACCCGTCAGGAACTGACCACCGAAGGCGGCCTTGATGTGGCTGGCCAGGAAGCACGGATCAAGGCAGCGGTAGAGCGTCTGTCGAAGATCGGCAGTGAAGTCTCGTTGTTTATCGACGCCGATGAGCGGCAGATCGAAGCGTCGAAACGCGTGGGTGCTCCCGCCATCGAACTGCACACTGGCCGTTATGCCGACGCCACCACACCGACCGAAGTCGCTGACGAATTGCAGCGCATCATCGATGGCGTTAATTGCGGCTTGGGCGAAGGCTTGATCGTCAACGCCGGCCACGGTCTGCACTACCACAACGTCGAAGCCGTGGCCGCGATCAAAGGCATCAACGAGCTGAACATCGGCCATGCCTTGGTCGCTCACGCGCTGTTCGTCGGTTTCAAAGGCGCCGTGGCCGAGATGAAAGCCTTGATCCTGGCCGCCGCCAAGGCCTGAAGTAACAACGAAGATCCAATGTGGGCTTGTGTGGGAGCGGCAATGCGAAGCCTTACTGTTTAGCCGATGCAGGTGTATCGTATCAGCCCTTTGCGGGGCTTGGACCCGCGGCAGAAACGTGAGGTTGTTGTGTCCCGATCTTTTTCCCGTCGACAAATCCTCGGTGGTCTGGCCGGTCTTGCCGTAGTAGGCGTCGGTGCCGGTGGCGCCTACCGCTATTGGCTGGGGAAAGTGGCCGAGGCCGAGGCTGGGCATGATTACGAGCTGATTGCCGCGCCGCTGGACGTGGAGTTGGTGGCGGGACACAAGACCCAAGCCTGGGCTTTTGGCCCATCGGCGCCGGGGACCGAGTTGCGGGTGCGCCAGGGTGAATGGCTGCGGGTGCGTTTTATCAACCACCTGCCGGTTGCCACCACTATTCACTGGCACGGCATCCGCCTGCCGCTGGAAATGGACGGTGTGCCTTATGTCTCGCAACTGCCGGTACTGCCCGGTGAGTACTTCGACTACAAATTCCGCGTGCCCGATGCCGGCAGCTACTGGTATCACCCTCATGTGAACAGCAGCGAAGAGCTCGGCCGTGGCCTGGTGGGCCCGCTGATCATCGAAGAGCGCGAGCCGACCGGTTTCAAACACGAACGCACCTTGAGCCTGAAAAGCTGGCACGTGGACGAAGAGGGCGCCTTTGTGGCCTTCAGTATCCCGCGTGAAGCTGCGCGTGGCGGTACGGCGGGGCGGCTGTCGACCATCAATGGCGTGTCCCAGGCGGTGATCGATTTGCCGGCTGGGCAGATCACTCGGGTGCGTTTGCTCAACCTCGACAACACCCTGACCTATCGCATCAACATTCCCGACGTCGAGGCGCAGATCTATGCCTTGGACGGCAATCCCATCGAGCCACGGCCGTTAGGCAAGGAATACTGGTTAGGCCCGGGCATGCGCATTTGTCTGGCGATCAAGGCCCCACCTGCCGGAGAGGAACTGTCTATTCGCAATGGCCCGGTGCGCCTCGGTACCTTCCGTTCGGTGCCCAACACCGATGCGCCGAACGAATGGCCACCCGCGCTGCCGGCCAACCCGATTGCCGAGCCGGACCTGGCCAATGCCGAGAAACTCAACTTCAATTTCGAATGGGTTGGATCGGTTTCGGTGAACGTGGACAATAAGCCGCCAAGCCTGTGGCAGATCAACGGCCAGGCCTGGGATATTACCGATAAGACCTGCGCCGACCGCCCAATTGCCAAGCTTGAAAAGGGCAAGAGCTACATTTTCGAATTGAAGAACATGACTCAGTACCAACACCCGATTCACCTGCACGGGATGAGCTTCAAGGTGATTGCCTCGAACCGGCACAAGGTGATCCCGTATTTCACCGACACGTACTTGCTGGGCAAGAACGAGCGCGCCCGTGTTGCCCTGGTGGCGGATAATCCAGGCGTGTGGATGTTCCACTGCCATGTCATTGATCACATGGAAACCGGCCTTATGGCCGCCATCGAGGTAGCGTGATGCGCCAGTTTCGCCCAACGGCGATTATCGATCGCAGCCGCGACCAGGACTTCATGCGTGAAGCCCTGGCCCTGGCAGCCCAAGGCGCAGCGTTGGGTGAAGTGCCCGTGGGCGCGGTGCTGGTGCAGGACGGTGAAATCATCGGCCAGGGCTTTAACTGCCCCATCAGCGGCAACGACCCCAGCGCTCACGCGGAAATGGTCGCGATCCGTGCTGCCGCCCAGGCAGTCAGCAACTACCGCCTGCCGGGCAGCACCCTGTATGTGACGCTGGAGCCATGCAGCATGTGCGCTGGGTTGATCGTCCACTCGCGGATCGCCCGGGTGGTGTATGGCGCGCTGGAGCCCAAAGCGGGGATTGTGCAAAGCCAGGGGCAATTCTTTACCCAAGGCTTTCTCAATCATCGGGTGTTGTATGAAGGCGGGGTGTTGGCTGAGGAGTGCGGGACGGTGTTGAGCGAGTTCTTCAAGGCGCGAAGAGCCAAACCTGCTCTCTAAGCAACCCCCAAAAACCTCAATGTGATAACCCAATCAATGTGGGAGCTGGCTTGCCTGCGATGCAGACACCTCGGTGTATCAGGCAAACCGAGGTGATGCTATCGCAGGCAAGCCAGCTCCCACATTTGATCTCCATTTTTCAGGAGGAGCCGGGTGTTATTTCTTGGCGACAATCACTGCCCGCATCGGCGCCGGCAGCCCTTCGATGGTCTTGCTGTGATCCTCAGGGTCAAGGAAATCGCTGAGGGATTGATACTTCATCCACTCCGTCCCACGCTGTTCCTCGACCGTGGTCACGCTCACATCCACACAGCGCACCTCACTGAAGCCTGCACGGCGCAGCCACAGCATCAACGCCGGCACTGACGGCAGGAACCACACGTTACGCATCTGCGCATAACGGTCCTCCGGTACCAGCACTTGTTGTTGATCGCCCTCAACCACCAACGTTTCCAGCACCAACTCGCCGCCCTTTACCAGGCAATCCTTGAGCGCAATCAAATGCTCGATGGGCGAGCGACGGTGATAAAACACGCCCATGGAAAACACCGTATCGAAGCCTTCCATATTCGGCGGCAGGTCTTCAAACGGGAACGGCAAGTGCCAGGCGTTTGGCGCTGACAAGTAACGCTGCACCGCCTGGAACTGGCAGAAGAACAACCAGTTCGGGTCAACACCAATCACGCTGTCCGCACCAGCACCGAGCATGCGCCACATGTAATAGCCGTTGCCACAACCAACATCGAGGATGCGCTTGCCTTTAAGGTCCAAGTGCGGGGCCACTCGCGACCACTTCCAGTCCGAGCGCCATTCGGTATCCACATGCACGCCGAACAGGTCAAACGGCCCCTTGCGCCACGGGCACAAGCCCATCAGCGCAGTACGCATCTGCGCGCGGGTTTCGTCGTCGCACTCAGTGTCCAGAATCAGGCCGTTAAGTAGGTCGATTTCGCTGGGCATGATCTTCGGCAGTGCATCCAGCGCACTCTGCCAGCGCTCCAGGTCGCCATGACCCTTTTCCATCTTGCTATCGAGTTGCGCTTGCAGGCCTTGAGCCCAAACAGCTAAAGGAGTGCCGACCAGATGGCGGGCGAGGGGAGACAGATCAATCATGGCAAGGCAATCAACGAGGCAAAGTTAAGACACTGGAACCACGGCACGACTTTCGAGAACCCGGCCGCCAATAGGCGTTCGCGGTGTTCTTCGAGGCTGTCGGGCTTCATGACGTTTTCGATGGCGCTGCGCTTCTGGGCGATTTCCAGTTCGCTGTAGCCGTTGGCGCGTTTGAAGGCGATGTGCAGGTCGGTCAGCAGCGCGTGTTCTTGCGGGTCGTTGAAACGCAGCTTTTCCGAGAGGATCAACGCGCCGCCCGGCAGCAGCGACTGACGAATCCGCCCCAGCAACGCCAGGCGTTCTTCGGGAGCAATAAACTGCAGGGTGAAGTTCAGCGCCACCACCGAGGCCGGCTGGAATTGCAGCGCGAGGATATCGCCCTCGACGACTTCCACCGGCAGCAACTCCTGGAACATCGAGTCCTGGCCGTTAAGGTATTCCCGGCAACGCTCGACCATTGCCGCCGAGTTATCCACAGCGATCACCCGGCAACCGTCGGTGCGCACGTGACGGCGCAGGGCCTGGGTTACCGCACCGAGAGACGAACCCAGGTCGTAGAGCACGCTACCCGGTTGGGCAAACTGTGCAGCGAGTACGCCGAGGTTTTCGACAATAGTCGGGTAGCCGGGCACCGAGCGCTTGATCATGTCCGGGAACACCCGTACCACGTCTTCGTTGAAGGCGAAGTCTGGCACCTGGGGCAAGGGCTGGGCGAATAGGCGATCGGGTTCTTTGCTCACGGCTGTTCCGGTGACGAAGGGGGAAAAGCCGGCATTTTAGCCAAGTTGGTCGTGGGATGCGCGGGTTGTCTGATGGAACGCCGATGCTGTAATCCCCCACTGGCCCAGCCAGTAGCTGACGATCAACAAATACGGCGCTGCTTCAAACGCCACCACAAACCGGTTGATCCCGATCAGCGTGTCGGAAAACACGAATGACACCGCACCCGCTGCCGCCAGCATCGCGGAACGCTTGGGCACATTGCTGCCCAGTCGCGCCAACGCTCGCCAGAGCATGGCGCTGATCACCAGGGCGTAAATCACCACAGGCACCAGCAACTCGCCCAGGCCATGGGAAATCAAGATGCTCAGCAAGATCGCGCCCACCACCAACGCCAGTACCAGCGGCAACAGCGCGAGACGGCGGCAATCGCTCAAGTAGGCTTTGAGGTACGCCAAATGGGCGAACAAAAACGCGCCGAGGCCGAAGATAAACAGGTCGCCGGGCCATGCCAGCAATACATCGCCTACCAGGGAGAAAATCAGACCCAGGCTGATCCAGCGTCGATAGTCGGTGGGTGGCGCGTCATGCAACCAGCCCAACAGTGCCAGCACCGGCAAGGGTTTGACCAGCAGACACAGTAACGCGGCGTGGGTGGTCAGCCCATAGATAAAGGTGCCGGCGCCCATCAGAGCGAGAATCAGCCATGGCATATCAGTTCACCGTAATGGCGCAGTCGAAGGTTTCGGCCGGCTCTGCTTCCGGCTCCCAGGGTTGCTGGGAGGTCAGGCGCAAGCGGCCCTGGCCTTGGGCAAAGGCCTGGAAGCGCCAGGTGGACTTGCCGCCGGCACCGACGAGGCCAGTGTCTTCCGGGTTGGTGTAGACCTCAGGGCTGAGGCTGCGCAACACGCCGCCGGCTGAGTCCTGGATCGCCCAGCGATAACCGGTGGTGGGGTTGCTGGGCAAGGTCAGGATCAGGTTTTGTCCGGTTTTAAGGACGAGAGGGCATGTGCTCTGTTTTTCCACGGTGACATTTTGCTTCGGTGCACTGGCGCAAGCGGCGAGCAACATGAGGCTCAGGGGAAGAAGCAGGCGGGCAGCGGTCATGGGGGCTCCGTTGTTTGGCGACGAAGGGCGAGCATAACCGAAGATGAGACAGGGTGTGACAAGATGGGAGGGGTGTTGGCTGTACCGGCCCTTTCGCGAGCAAGTCGAATCGTCGCACCGCCGCTCCCACATTTGACCGCATTCCAAAGGGTGGACTCGGTCAAATGTGGGAGCGGGCTTGCTCGCGAAGAGGCCAGCCCAGGCACTACATAACCATCAGAACAACACCTTCGCCACATCCGCAAAGCGCTTGGCAAAGTGCACCGTCATACCTTCCTTCAGATACTCCGGCAACTCCTCGAAACTCCCGCGATTGGGCTCCGGCAAGATCAGCTCGTGAATCTTCTGCCGCCGCGCCGCGATCACCTTTTCGCGAACCCCGCCAATCGGCAGCACATGCCCGGTCAACGTCAGTTCACCGGTCATGGCCACACCCTTTTTCGGCGGCTGGTTACGTGCCAGCGACAGCAGCGCACTGGCCATAGTCACCCCGGCACTTGGGCCGTCTTTCGGTGTGGCGCCTTCCGGTACGTGCAGGTGCACGAAGGCTTCGTCGAAGAACTTCGGATCACCGCCAAACGACTTCAGGTTGGAGCTGATGTAGCTGTAGGCAATCTCGGCGGACTCCTTCATCACATCGCCCAGTTGCCCGGTGAGTTTGAAGCCACGATTGAGTGTATGGATGCGCGTCGCCTCGATAGGTAAGGTCGCGCCGCCCATGCTGGTCCAGGCAAGGCCAGTGATCACACCGGTGCCCGACAGGACCTGCTCGTTGCGGAACACCGGCATGCCTAAGGAGCTTTCCAGGTCCTTGTTGCCGATCTTGATCACCGAGTCCGGCTCATCCAGCAACTTGACGACCGCCTTGCGCACCAATTTGCCCAGTTGTTTCTCCAGCTGGCGTACCCCGGCCTCCCGGGCATAGCCGTCGATCAACGCGCGCAGGGCGCCGTCGGTGATGCTCAGGCTGGTTTTCGATACCCCGGCTTTGTCCAGTTGCTTGGGCCACAGGTGACGCTTGGCAATGGCGACTTTCTCTTCGGTGATATAACCCGACAGGCGAATTACTTCCATGCGGTCCAGCAACGGGCCCGGGATCGAATCCAGGGTGTTGGCGGTGCATACGAACAGCACTTTCGACAGGTCCAGGCGCAGATCCAGATAGTGGTCGAGGAATTCGACGTTCTGCTCCGGATCCAGTGTTTCCAGCAGGGCCGAAGCCGGGTCGCCCTGGAAGCTCTGGCCCATCTTGTCGATCTCGTCGAGCATGATCACCGGGTTCATCACTTCCACATCTTTAAGCGCTTGCACCAGTTTGCCTGGCATGGCGCCGATGTAGGTACGACGGTGGCCCTTGATCTCGGCCTCGTCGCGCATGCCGCCGACGCTGAAGCGGTAGAACGGTCGGCCCAGGGACTCGGCGATAGACTTGCCGACGCTGGTTTTGCCTACGCCCGGCGGGCCCACCAGCAGCACGATGGAACCGGCGACTTCGCCTTTATAGGCACCGACGGCGAGGAATTCGAGGATGCGGCTCTTGATGTCGTCCAGGCCAGCGTGGTGCTTGTCGAGCACCTTGCGGGCGTGCTTGAGGTCGAGTTTGTCCTCGCCATACACGCCCCACGGCACCGAGGTGGCCCAATCCAGGTAGTTGCGCGTGACCGCGTATTCCGGCGAGCCGGTTTCCAGGATCGACAGCTTGTTCATTTCTTCGCTGATGCGTTTTTGCGCCTGGGACGGCAGCACCTTGCCCACCAGGCGTTGTTCGAATTGTTCGACATCGGCGCTGCGATCATCTTTGGTCAACCCCAGCTCTTGCTGGATGACCTTGAGCTGTTCCTTGAGGAAGAACTCGCGCTGGTGCTCGCCGATCTTGCGGTTAACTTCCGCAGATATTTCTTTTTGCAGGCGCGCGACTTCGACTTCCTTGCGCAGCATCGGCAGGACTTTTTCCATGCGCTTGAGCATGGGCACACAGTCCAGCACTTCCTGCAACTCGTTACCGGTGGCCGAGGTCAGCGCGGCGGCGAAATCGGTCAGCGGGGATGGGTCGTTGGGGCTGAAGCGGTTGAGGTAGTTCTTCAATTCTTCGCTGTACAGCGGGTTCAGCGGCAACAATTCTTTGATCGCGTTGATCAGCGCCATGCCGTAGGCCTTGACCTCATCGGTCGGCTCGGTGGGCTGGTGCGGGTATTCGACTTCCACCAGGTACGGTGGCCGGTGGTGCTTGAGCCAGGTTTTGATCCGTACGCGCGTCAGGCCCTGGGCGACGAATTGCAGTTTGCCGTTCTCGCGGCTGGCGTGATGGACCTTCACCAGTGTGCCGTACAGCGGCAGGCTGGAGGTGTCGAAATGCCGTGGATCTTCCGGCGGTGTGTCCATGAAAAACAGGGCAAGGGAATGGTGATCGGATTTGCTCACCAGCTCCAGGGTTTCGGCCCACGGCTCTTCATTGACGATCACCGGCAGCACCTGCGCCGGGAAGAAAGGCCGGTTGTGGATCGGGATGATGTAGACCTTGTCCGGCAGGTTTTGCCCAGGCAGGGCCAGGCCTTTGTTGGAGGACGTTTCGTGTTCAGCGTTTTCGGGGTCGGCGTATTCGGTGAAGTCTTCAGGGAATTCTTGCTGGTCGCTCATGGGGCACCTGCATAAGGAAGTATGGAGGTTAGATGGGGCGGGTCAGCGGTGGTTTCAATGGCCGGGATCAGTTAGCAACAAATTGCATGATATTCGTCACGCCACAATTCCTTTGTGGGAGTGTGTGTAGTCAGCTCCCACATTTTGGAGTGTGTGTAGTCAGCTGATTTTGCTGAGGTAGCCCGGCAATGGCTGTTCTGGCAGCACCGACAGCACTTTCAACCGCTGCAACATCCGTTGCCGTGCCCGTTGCAGGTGTTCGCGCAGGTTCATGGCCGCCGCATCGATGGCGCCGTGCAGCAGCAACTCCAGGATCAAACGGTGTTCGGCCAGCATCGCTGGATCTGCGCCGATACCCAGCAGGCGGTAGAAAATCCGGCTGATGATCATCGGGCTCTGCCCTTGGCGGATCAGCGCGGCGATCTTGCGGTTTTGCAGGCCAGCCAGGCAGTGCTGGTGCAGGTCGTCTTCAATCTGTTCGATTTCTTCCAGGCTGCAATGGGCACTGTTTTGCGCGTCGAGTACCCGCTGCAACATGGCTTCCAGCACTTCACGCGCAAGGTTCGGGGCGCTTTGGCGCAAGGCTTCCGGCTCCAGGCAGGCCCGCAGTTCGTAGTCTTCGGTGACTTCCCGAGCGGTCAGCGGCCCGGCCAGCCATTGGGAGTACGGTTCTTTTTCCACCAGGCCGCGATCCCGCAGGCGCATCAGCGCTTCACGCACCACCGCACGGCTGACACCGTAGTGTTCAGCGGCGGCTTGTTCATCCAAACGGTAGTGGCCGAAAGCGATACAGGTAGAGAGCGCCGCGCCAATTTCCTCGACGATTCGCTCGCCCAATGGCCGGATGTCCACCAGTTCATCGTCACCGTTGAGGCCCAGGTGCGCATGGCTCAAAGGTAGACGCAATGGCTCCAGCGCCAGGCCATTCGGGCTGATCAGGTAACCCCGGCCATCAAAACGGCAGATCAGCCCTTCCCTGTGCAGCAGGTCCAAGGCCTTGCGCACCGGCACCCGGCTGGTACCGAACAACTCGGCGAGCGGCGCTTCCAGCAGTACCAGGCCGTGGCGTGCGGTGCCGTTGACGATAGCGTCACGCAAGACCTGGCGGATCATCGCGTAACGGGAAGCCGAAGCTGACACTGCTTTCATCGGGTTCTCTAGAGCAGGGACGGTGGCCGGGGATTCTCTCATAGATGCCCCTGTCACTCTGCGCCACGTTAGCGGCACTTTTTTGGGGGCATCAATAGAGGAATGTTACTTTTCTGCACCAAAATGGATCTATTAGTAAAAGATACATTATTTCATTCTAGGTCACCTTTGGCGCACCGGCAGGTTTTTCTTTTAACGATGTAAACCCATCTAGCCCGTATATCTACACCAGCTTCAGGTCTTCAACTGCGAGTGGTGCACCGTGATAACGATGAGACTGGCACGAATGCTGCCTTTGTAAAATGTACATTTTATTAATATGTACATTTTTAGGGGTCCTTTCATGTCAGACGCCACCTCATTGGCCGAGGACTTCGCCAGCGGTCGCAGTGATCCGGTGCAAGCCCTTGAACAGTCACTCGCTCACGCGAACTTGGCCCCAAGCGTGTTTATTTCCTTGACCGCCGAGCGCGCGCGCCGCGAAGCCGAAGCGGCGGCTGCCCGCTGGCGTGCCGGGCAGCCCTTGAGTGTATTCGATGGCGTGCCGCTGGCTTGGAAAGATCTGTTTGATGTCGCCGGCAGTGTTACGACGGCAGGCGCCGCCTATCGCCGCCAAGCGTCGGCTGCCTTGCTGGACGCCCCGGTCGTTAGCCAGTTGTGCCGCGTCGGCATGGTCAGCATGGGCAAGACCAACCTCAGCGAGCTGGCGTATTCGGGCCTGGGCCTGAACCCGCATTTCGGCACGCCCCACAACCCGCTCGGCACTGATCAGCCGCGCATTCCCGGCGGCTCGTCATCAGGTTCGGCTGTCGCCGTGGCGGCCGGTATCGTGCCGGTTGCCATGGGCACCGACACTGCAGGCTCGATCCGCATTCCCGCCGCCTTCAACGGCTTGGTTGGCTACCGCAGCAGCTGCCGACGCTACAGTCGCGACGGCGTGTTTCCCCTGGCCCACACCCTCGACAGCCTCGGCCCGCTGACCCGCAGTGTGCGCGACGCCCTGGCCATTGATGACTTGCTCAATGGCCGCGACCAGCGCCAGCCACGCTCGGCTCGCAGCCTGAAGGGTCAGCGGTTCCAGGTTGAACAAAGCGTGCTGGAAGACGCCAGGGTCGAGCAGAGCGTGCGCGATAACCTGCACCGCTCTATCGACCAGTTAAAGGCTGCTGGTGCGCTGATTGATGTACGTCCTTCGAAGGTTTTTCAAGCCACGCTGGACCTGATCCAGCATCAAGGCTGGCTCGGTTCCTTCGAAGCCTTTGCCTTACACGAAGCGTTGCTCGACAGCCCCGACGCCGAGCAACTCGACCCCCGCGTACGCCGCCGCCTTGAAGCCGCGCGCACGCTACCTGCCAGCCAACTGCTGGGCCTGTACGACGCCCGCCGCCGTTTGCAACAGCAACTGATCGACGAACTCGACGGCGCCATCCTCATCACCCCAACCGTGGCCCATGTCGCCCCGGTCCTGGCACCGCTGGAAGCCGACGACCAACTGTTCGTCAGCACCAACCTTGCCACCCTGCGCCTGACCATGCCCGGCAGTTTGCTGGACATGCCCGGCGTAACCCTGCCCAGCGGTCGCGACGCCCTGGGCCTGCCTACCGGCCTGCTACTCAGCGCCCCCAGCGGCGAAGACGCGCGGCTGTTAAGAGCTGCGCTCTCGGTTGAAACCGCACTTATCCAATAAGGAGACACATCATGGCTAAAGACATCCTCTGTGCATTTGGCGTCGACGTCGACGCGGTCGCCGGCTGGCTCGGTTCCTACGGCGGCGAAGATTCCCCAGACGATATTTCCCGTGGCCTGTTCGCCGGTGAAATCGGCGCACCACGCTTGCTGAAATTGTTTGAACGCTACGGCCTGCGCACCACCTGGTTTATCCCCGGCCACTCGATGGAAACCTTCCCCGAGCAGATGAAGGCTGTGGCCGACGCCGGCCACGAAATCGGCGTGCACGGCTACAGCCACGAAAACCCCATCGCCATGACGGCCGAGCAGGAAGAAATCGTCCTCGACAAGTCCATCGAACTGATCACCCAGGTCACCGGCAAACGGCCCACCGGCTACGTGGCGCCATGGTGGGAGTTCAGCAAAGTCACCAACGAACTGCTGCTGAAAAAAGGCATCAAGTACGACCACAGCCTGATGCACAACGACTTCCATCCCTACTACGTGCGCAAGGGCGACAGCTGGACCAAGATCGACTACAGCCAGCACCCCGACACTTGGATGAAACCTCTGGTACGCGGCGAAGAAACCGACCTGGTGGAGATTCCGGCCAACTGGTACCTCGACGACCTGCCACCGATGATGTTCATCAAAAAGGCCCCCAACAGCCACGGCTTCGTTAACCCGCGCCACCTTGAAGAAATGTGGCGCGACCAGTTCGACTGGGTCTACCGCGAACACGAACATGCCGTGTTCACCATGACCATCCACCCCGATGTGTCCGGTCGCCCACAAGTGCTGCTGATGCTCGAACGACTGATCGAACACATCCAGAGCCATGCCGGCGTGCGCTTTGTCACTTTCGACGAAATCGCCGACGACTTTATCCGCCGCCAACCCCGTACCTGACCCTTTGCTCCCATCGAGGCGCGACTCATGTCTATCTACAACAAGCTTGATCTGACTGGCTGGAAACCCCGGCAACTGACGCCCAAGGAAGTGCGTTTTGCCACCTGGATCGCGTTTTTCGCCTGGGTGTTTGCGGTGTATGACTTCATCCTTTTCGGCACCCTGCTGCCGGAGATCGGCCGGCACTTTGGTTGGGGTGAAGTGGAGCAAGCTGAAATCGCCACCTGGGTCGCCGTGGGCACCGCCGTGGTGGCCTTGGCCATTGGGCCTTTGGTAGACAAACTCGGGCGGCGCAAAGGGATTATTTTTACTGTCGCGGGTTCGGCGATCTGCTCCGCCTTGACCGCCATCGGCGGCGCGTGGGGCAAGTCGCCGCTGATCTTCATCCGTTCGTTGGGCGGTCTGGGATATGCCGAGGAAACGGTCAACGCCACGTACCTGAGCGAGCTGTACGCGGCCTCTGATGACCCGAAGCTGGCCAAGCGGCGTGGTTTTATCTACAGCCTGGTGCAGGGCGGCTGGCCGGTGGGGGCGTTGATCGCGGCGGGGTTGACCGCGTTGCTGCTGCCGATCATTGGTTGGCAGGGTTGCTTCGTGTTTGCGGCGATTCCGGCGATCGTGATCGCGATCATGGCTCGCAAGCTCAAGGAGAGCCCGCAATTCCAGATCCACCAGCGCATCGGCGAACTGCGTAAAAGCGGTGCGGTGGCAGAGGCACAAAATGTCGCCATGACCTACGGCGTGGACTATGACGAACACAGCAAGGCTGGCCTCAAAGCTGCATTTCGTGGCCCGGCCCGTCGCGCGACCTTGGTGATCGGTGCGGCGATCCTGCTCAACTGGGCAGCGATCCAGGTGTTCAGCGTGCTGGGCACGTCGGTGATCGTCAGCGTGCACCACATCTCGTTTGAGAACTCGCTGATCATTCTGGTGCTGTCGAATCTGGTGGGTTACTGCGGTTACCTCTGCCACGGCTGGATGGGCGACAAGATCGGCCGACGCAATGTGATCGGCCTGGGCTGGATGCTCGGCGGGCTGGCGTTTGCCGGGATGCTCTATGGCCCGAGCAACATGCCAATGGTGGTCGGGCTCTACAGTCTGGGCTTGTTCTTCCTGATCGGGCCGTACTCGGCGGCACTGTTTTTCATCAGTGAAAGTTTTCCCACCAGCATCCGCGCCACCGGCGGCGCGATCATTCACGCGATGGGGCCGATTGGGGCCGTGGTCGCAGGTTTCGGTGCCACATCGGTGTTGTCGGCTGGCGGCGATTGGCAGACCTCAGCCCTGTATTTCGGCGCACTGCCGTGCTTTCTCTCCGGTGCGCTGATGTTTGCCGCGCGCCATGTGCGTCCGGAAACCGTCCAGTAAGGAGTTCAGTTGATGAGTCGTAAAGTTGCCTTGATTACCGGTGCTGCCAGTGGCATCGGCCAGGCCCTCGCGGTGGCCTATGCCCGCAGCGGTGTGGCGGTGGTGGGCGGTTATTACCCGGCCGATCCCCATGACCCGCATCAGACCGTCGCGCTGGTGGAGCAGGCCGGCGGTGAATGCCTGATGCTGCCGTTGGACGTGGGCGATACCGCGTCTGTGGATAACCTGGCCGCCCAGGCGATCCAGCACTTTGGTCGTCTCGATTACGCAGTGGCCAACGCCGGCCTGCTGCGCCGCGCACCGTTGCTGGAGATGACCGATGAGTTGTGGAACGAGATGCTCAATGTCGACCTGACGGGGGTGATGCGCACTTTCCGTGCGGCGACCCGGCATATGCGTGAAGGTGGGGCGCTGGTGGCGATATCGTCGATTGCCGGTGGGGTGTATGGCTGGCAGGAACATTCACATTATGCGGCGGCCAAGGCCGGCGTGCCGGGGTTGTGCCGGTCGCTGGCGGTGGAGTTGGCGCCGCTGGGGATTCGTTGCAATGCGGTGATTCCGGGGTTGATTGAAACGCCGCAGTCGCTGGATGCGAAGAACTCCTTGGGGCCTGAGGGCTTGGCGAAAGCGGCGCGGGCGATTCCGTTGGGCCGGGTAGGGCGGGCGGATGAAGTGGCGTCCCTGGTGCGGTTTTTGACCAGTGAGGAGTCGAGTTACCTGACGGGGCAGAGCATTGTGATTGATGGCGGGCTGACGGTGCGCTGGCCGGATTAATCCCAGTTTCAATCCACGCACAATCCAATGTGGGAGCTGGCTTGCCTGCGATGGCATCACCTCGGGTTCGGCTGATACACCGAGGTGTCTGCATCGCAGGCAAGCCAGCTCCCACACTTGATGGTGTTCATTCATCAAAGGAGGGCTAACAATGCCCCAACTCACTAATCGCCGCGCCGTCATTACCGGCGCCGCCAGCGGCATCGGAGCCGCCATCGCCCGTGCCTACGCCGTCGAAGGCGCACGCCTGCTACTGGCCGACCGCGACGCCACCCGCTTGGCCGAAACCACCCAAACCTGCCGCACCCTGGGCGCCGAAGTCTTCGAATGCGTGGCCGATGTCGGCACCGTCGAAGGGGCCCAGGCCAGCGTCGATGCGTGCGTCGCGCATTACGGCGGTATCGACATTCTGGTCAACAACGCCGGCATGCTGACCCAGGCCCGTTGCGTCGATCTGAGTATCGAGATGTGGAACGACATGCTGCGCGTCGACCTTACCAGCGTCTTCGTCGCCAGCCAGCGCGCTTTGCCCCACATGCTCGCGCAGCGCTGGGGACGTATCATCAACGTTGCCTCGCAACTGGGCATCAAGGGCGGCGCCGAACTGACCCATTACGCAGCCGCCAAGGCCGGCGTGATTGGCTTCACCAAGTCCCTGGCCCTGGAAGTGGCGAAAGATAACGTGCTGGTCAACGCCATCGCCCCCGGCCCGATCGAAACGCCCTTGGTCGGCGGTATCAGTGACACCTGGAAGCGTGCCAAATCTGCCGAGTTACCCTTGGGCCGTTTTGGTCTGGCGGACGAAGTTGCCCCCACCGCCGTGCTGCTTGCCAGCGAACCTGGCGGCAACCTGTTCGTCGGCCAGACCCTTGGCCCGAACTCCGGCGACGTCATGCCATGAGTGAGCAATAAGTTATGTGTGGACTCTGCGGACTGCTGGGCGAAGACCTGCACTGGAGCGACCCTCTGGGCGATGAACTGCCCCGTCGTCGCGAACGCCTGCGCCGGATCGCGGCGATCAATCAGGTGCTGGCGGTGTTCCGGCTCAAGGTCGAGGACTTCCAGGGCGCGTCTTATCTGCTGTTGGGGGCTACCGGCAAGCAAGAACTGGCGAGCGGTCTGGATCAGCTGTGGCGGGCAGCGGAAACCATGCTCGGCCGACCGTTGGATCCGTTGGACCCAACACTGCTCGATCATCTGGAACAATCCCTGTAGCCGCAGCCAAGGCCGTGTCGATCACCTGTAGCCGCTGGCGCAGCCTGCGATCGGCACTTATCGCAGCCTCGTGCCTCGGCAGCGGCTACAACGGGCCAAATGTATGACCTGACAGGACTCTTGCCTGGTGACGCGCAAGACGGTATCTACAAGGTCGATATGGAGTTAAGAATATGAGCATCGCCCTCAACGTCATCACCGGCTTCCTCGGCAGCGGCAAGACCACCTTGCTCAAGCGCCTGCTGCAAGGCGAAAGCCTGGGCGATACGGCGCTGCTGATCAATGAGTTCGGCGACGTCGGCATCGACCATTTGCTGGTGGAAGAAGTGGCACCGGACACCGTATTGTTGCCCGGCGGGTGTGTCTGTTGCTCCATTCGCGGTGAGTTGAAAGACGCCTTGCTCGGTCTGCTGCAACGTCGCGACCGGGGCGAGATTCCCGCCTTCAAGCGGGTGATCCTGGAAACCACCGGCCTGGCTGATCCGGCGCCGATCCTCGCCACCCTGAACAACGACGTGCAACTGCGCGGGCGCTTTCATATCGGCTTGGTGATCACGTTGGTGGATGCTTGCCACGCGGCACTGCAAGAGCGCCTGCACCCGGAGTGGCTGGCGCAAGTGGCGGCGGCGGATCGTCTGTTGTTGAGCAAGACCGATCGGATCGAGGACTGCAAGCCGTTACGCGAGCATTTGCAGGCGCTGAACGCCGGCACGCCGATCCTCAATACCCATGAGATCGACAGCGGCGATCAATTGCTGCTGGGCGAAGGCCTGCGCAGTGCCGATCCCGCCGCCGAAGTGAGCCGCTGGAAACTTCATCAAACCACCGCCACCACCCATGGCGCGGCGCAAGTCTGCTGCCTGACCTTCGACCAGCCACTGGACTGGGTGGGTTTCGGGGTCTGGCTCTCGATGCTGCTAAGATGCCATGGCGAACGCATTCTTCGCGTCAAAGGACTGCTCAACGTGAACGCCAGCCAAGCTCCCATCGTCATTCATGGCGTGCAGCATTGCCTGCATGCGCCGGTCCACTTGCCTGCCTGGCCGGGTACCGATCGGCAGTCGCGGCTGGTGTTTATCCTGCGGGGCCTTGACCCGGCGTTGCTGCGCCGCTCCTTTGATGTGTTCTCTCGTAGGTTCAACTTATGATTACGTTGCGTGTGCTGGGGACGTCGGTGACGTTGCTTGAGTGTTTGCGCGTACGCGCCGAACAGGAACTGGGGATTCGCCTGGTCTATCAAGTGCACGACGTCGAAAAGGCCCAGCGCATTGCAGTGATGCAGCCCGAAAGCTATGACCTGTACGACCAGTGGTTTCACAACGTCGACTTCGTCTGGCCGGCGCGGGCGATCCAGCCCATCGACACCCAGCGCATCGCCCTATGGCATGAAATCAATGACCTGCCCAAGCGTGGCCGTTTGTCCGCCAACGACCGTCTGGGCGGCGGCAGCGTGCCCAGCGAGCGCTTGTTCGTGCAACACGACGGCAGCCTCGGCAGCACCGCCACCCACCGTATCAGCATGCTGCCCTTGACCCACAACGCCGACAGCTTTGCCTACCGCCCCGAACGTCTTCCCGTCGGCTTCAGCCCGTCCAACGAAAGCTGGGGCTGGTTGCTGGATCCGGCCTGGAGTGCCCGCACCGCATTGCAAAGCGACGCCGCCATCGGCGCCCTCGATGCGGCGTTGGCGGTACAGGGCGCGGGTCTGGCCAGCTTCAAGGACATCGGCAACATGAGCATCGAGGAGATCGATGTGCTGGCCGACATCCTGGTACGCAAACAGAAGGAAGGGCACTTTGCGGCGTTCTGGTCCGATGACGAAGAAGCGGCGCAATTGATGCTCAGCCCCAATGTCGATATCCAGAGCCTCTGGTCGCCGACCTTGATGCGCCTGCACCGCGCCGGGGTCAAATACCGTTTGGCGGTGCCTCGGGAAGGTTATCGCGCCTGGTTCGGCGGCCTGTCCCTGTCGCGACATGCCAAGGGCCGGGTGTTGGATGCGGCCTACGCCTACCTCAACTGGTGGCTGTCCGGTTGGCCGGGCGCGGTGATGGCTCGCCAGGGTTACTACATTGGCAACCCGGCCCGTACCCGTGACCACTTGAGCAGCGCCGAATGGGATTACTGGTACGCCGGCAAGCCGGCCCGGGAAGAGCTGCTGGGTAGCGACGGCTTGCCGTTGATCGATATTGGCGAGGTGCGCGACGGCGGCTCCTACGAGCAGCGCATGGGCCATATCGCGGTGTGGAACTCGGTGATGGACGAGCACAACTACCTGGTGCGGCGTTGGGGTGATTTCATGCGGGCAAGAAGTTAAGCACCACAAAAAAATAACGCCATTTTAATGACAGTCGACGTCCCTGTTTTATTGCGTGTGCTTCTGCTCATCCAAGGCTAATCTGGAAAATCCAAGTGTCCTTCCTGGAAGGGCATTTTTTTGACGCCGGGTTCAGTTGTTGCGAGGGACGCAGATGACCAAGGGGTTTTTCGGCTCATTGAAGAGGGCGTGGGCATGAAATGGCGCCATACCTTCCAGGCGCGGATTGCCGGTGTGCTGGCGCTGTTATTGTTGGTGGTAGTGGGCGCGGTGTACTTCGCGATGAAAACCGCCACCTACCATGCCGTGGAAAACCAGGCGCAGGTGCAACTGGAAACCGGTAGCCGGGTGTTCGAGCGGTTGCTGGAGCTGCGCGGTCGACGCCTGCAATATGGCCTTGATTGGCTGACGGTGGACTCGCAGTTTCGCCGCGCTGTCGCGGGAGGCCAAGCGGCGCCGATTCTCGCCGCGTTGCGTCGGCACGGCACGGGCATTCGCGCCAGTGAGGTGTTTGTCCTGGGCCTTGGTGGCCAGGTCATCGCCAGTACCTTGCCTGCCGTCCCTCAGGACCGAGCCTTCCCCTACACCGATGCTTTGCGCCAGGCTCGGCGCAGCGCCTTGCAGACGTTGATTGTGACCATCGGCGGCCATCCCTTCCTGCTGGTGCAGGATGAGGTCCTCGACCCGCAGCCCATCGCCCGTGTGGTGATGGGGTTTCGCATGGACGATATCTTCGCCAGCGAACTGCGCACCATGAGCAACCTCGAAGTGTCGTTCATGAGCCAACACGACCGGCAGCCCGGCGAACTGTTCAGCACCCAGCCCCATGCCTATTGGGCGGCGATTACCGGCGTCATGCAGGATTCGCGGAACAACTCTGCGCAAAACCGGCCCGCACAAATGAGCGTCCTGGGCGGGCAGCGTTTTCTCAACCAGGCTCTGCAACTGGCCAACACCGACGACCGTGACCGCAACCCGGTGCAGGTGTTGCTGCAAAGCCCCCTGGACCATTCACTGCAATCCTTCGCGCCCCTTGATGGGCAGTTTCTCGGCATCGCCCTGGCGGCGTTGGTGGTGTCGTCGGTGGGCGTGTTGTTCATGGCGCGGCGGGTCTCGCGCCCGCTCAATACATTGGTGCGGGCCGCCGAGCGTATCGGTGCCGGTGATTACCGCACGCCGGTCGTGGTGCGCCGTCGGGATGAGTTCGGCCTGCTGGCCCATGCGTTCAATGCCATGCAAAGCGGCATTGCCGTGCGCGAGCAACAACTGGCCCACAACGCCTTGCATGATCCGCTGACAGGCCTGCCCAACCGCGCCCTGGCCATGGAGCGCCTGGGCAGTGCGATCAGCGCCGGCCGGCCGGTGGTGTTGCTGTACCTGGGGATTGAAAACTACCGGGTGATCAACGAAGGCTTTGGCCCCCAAGGGGTGGAAGAGATGCTGCGCGAGGCCAGCCGTTGTTTGTTGTGCAGCCTGTCGGCCAGCGACACGGCGGCGCGGATCACCGGCACTGAATTTTTGCTGCTGCTGGAAAACACCCAGATCGACCGCGCCGTGGCTCGGGCCGACCGTTTGTATGGGTTGCTGACGGAGCCCCAGCACATTGGCGGTGATGAGCTCAGGCATGAAGTGAGCATCGGTATCGCCGCTTATCCTGCTGATGGGCAACACGTCGAGGAACTGATCAGTCGTGCGTCCATTGCTCGCCACGATGCTGCGGCGCTGCCCGGCTATTTGCAGATTTATCAGCAGGACCGTGACCTGGTCCACCAGCGCCAGATCACCCTGATCCGAGATCTGCGCCGGGCAGCGGTGGAGAACGAGTTGTTCCTGTGTTACCAACCCAAGCTCGACCTGCACCACGGCCATGTGCGCCAGGCCGAGGCATTGTTGCGTTGGCAGCACCCAACCCTGGGGCTGGTCTCGCCATCCGAATTCATTCCCTTGGCTGAACGCACTGGCAGTATTGGCAGCTTGACTCAATGGGTGATCGAGGAATCCATCCGCCAATTGGCCGAGTGGGATGTGCGGGGGTGGCAGGTGCAACTGTCGGTGAACATCTCGGTGGATGACCTGAGCGATGACAGCCTGGCCACTCGCGTCACTGAGCGGCTGGCGCACTACGGCGTACCGGCGGAGCAGTTGGTGTTTGAAATCACCGAGAGCGCAATCATGCACAACCCGCAGCAGGCCCTGCGTGTGTTGGAGCAACTGCGCGATTGTGGCATCAGCCTGTCGGTGGACGATTTTGGCACTGGCTACTCATCCCTCGCGCAACTTCAGCGCCTGCCGGTGCAGGAACTGAAGATCGACAAGTCCTTCGTGCGCAACCTCGACAGCACCAGCGGCGATGGGGTGATCGTGCGCTCGACCATCGAAATGAGCCACAACCTGGGGCTCAAGGTGGTGGCTGAGGGCGTGGAGTTCGAGCACAGCCTGAAACTGCTGAAGCTGTGGAAGTGCGATACCGCCCAGGGCTACCTGATCAGTCGGCCATTGAATGCCATGGCGTTCGAGATGTGGATGCGTCGAGAGCGGGCTTCGGTGTGAAACGTCGATCAGTGTTCAGCACCAGAACTGAAACGGCTGCCCGGTCACGTAGCCAATAAAGGATTGAATGCTGATGCGCTTGCCGGACTCAAACCCGCAAATGGCGTGAGGGCGGCGGGTATTCATGATGATCAGCTCATTTTTCTGCGGGACCATCCGCAAGGGTTCGAGCAGCCGCTCCTGCGGAAGGTTCTCACCTTCAAACTGTTCGATTTCAGCGAAGGAAAATGGCTCGGTGTCCCAGATACGTAGCTCTCCGCCCGAGGGTGGGGTTTGAAGATAAATATTGGCGCTGAACTGCTGCTCCAGTGGGACGATGGCCTGGGGCAAGCAATCGACATGGGGCGTGGTTTCTGAAAGGTGCGCCGTTTCTGGAAACATGGCGCGAATAATCCCTGCGTACATCGGCTTGCCTTCAAAGCCCGCAATCGCTGCACCCGTGGGCCAATGGGCGTTGAATTCCTCGATCAGTGTCTGAATGGGCGTGCGCCGAGGTGCGCAAAGGCGCTCCATCAAGCGCTGCATGTGGAGGGCGTCGTCATAGTATTTCTGCCTGGCGTCTTCTTCCAATGCCTTGCCGTAAGTGCTGTTGAACGGAGTCCCCCAACGATGGACGCCGTAGAAGTGCTGCACGACTTGCCCCTCTTCATACACCTCGTGGGTGTAGGGGCGCAGTTGGGTGCTGGAGTCGATGTGTTGATTCAGCGTCGCGGCGATCGTTTCGTCACAGTAGTCGGGAATGCGAATGGCCAGCACCTCACCGTCGATGAGTTGCTGCAGGCTATGTCGACTGAGTTTTTCCAGGGTCAGGATTCTTCTGTCGACGGTTGGGGCAGGGGTGTTTTTGCTGGGGACTCTATCCAGAGTGTGCATGCAGCCATCCTTTGCTGTTCGTTTCGAGGGGAAACAGTAAAGCAGGCTGGATCGACTTTATTCGTGACAGGCTCGGCTTTTTTTTGGCACTGACCCGAGGATAGGGGACAAGGGCCGTGGGCAAAAAAAAGCGGCTACCTTTCGGCAGCCGCTTCTTTTTACTGCTGTCGGTGAATTAATCCGGCAGTTTGAACGCCATCACGTAGTCACCCTGTTTGGTGCCCAGGGAACCGTGACCGCCGGCCATGACCAGCACGTATTGCTTGCCGTCCTTGCCGGTGTAGGTCATCGGTGTGGTTTGAGCGCCTGCTGGCAGGCGACCTTCCCACAACTGCTTGCCGTTTTTCACGTCATAGGCGCGCAGGTACTGATCAAGGGTACCGCTGAGGAAGGACACACCACCGGCCGTGGTGAAGGTCCCGCCCAGGCTTGGGACGCCCATGGTCAGAGGGATTGGAACCGGCGAGCTGTCACGCACGGTGCCGTTTTTGTGCATCCAGATGGTTTTATGGTTGGTCAGGTCGACCGCTGCCACGTAACCCCAGGCCGGCGCTTGGCACGGCAGGCCCAGTGGCGAGAGCATCGCTTCAAGAATCACGCCATATGGCGCGCCTTTGTTCGGCTGTACGCCTTCGGTTTCGCTGACACGTGGGCCTTGTTTGGCGATGTCGGCCGCCGGGATCAGTCTCGATTTGAACGCCATGTAGCTCGGGTTCACGAAAGCAATCTGGCGAACCGGGTCGACAGAAATGCCACCCCAGTCGAACACGCCAAAGTTACCCGGGTAAACGATCGAGCCTTGCAGCGATGGCGGGGTGAACGGGCCGTCGTAACGCAGGGACTTGAAGTCGATGCGGCAAAGCATCTGGTCGAACGGCGTCACGCCCCACATGTCACGTTCCTTGAGGGGCGGTGGCATGAAGTTCAGGTCGGACTTGGGTTGGGTCGGTGCGGTGTGATCGCCGGCCACTGCGCCTTGGGGCACAGGGATTTCATTGATCGGCACCACTGGCTGACCATTGCTGCGGTCGATCACGTAGATGCTGCCCTGCTTGGTCGACGCCATGACGGCTTGTTTCACACCGTCAGCGGTCTTGATGTCGACCAGCGAAGGCTGGCCACCCACGTCCATGTCCCATAGGTCATGGTGAGTGAACTGGAATGTCCACTTCACATGGCCACTGTCGATGTCCAGGGCGGTCAGGCCAGCGCTGTATTTCTCGGAGTCTTCGGTACGGTCGCCGCCGTACTGATCGGGCATCTGGTTGCCCATCGGCAGGTAGAGCATGCCGAGTTTTTCGTCGACCGAGAACATGGACCACATGTTTGGCGAGTTACGGGTGTAGGTCTTGCCCTCGGCCAACGGAGTGGTGTCATCCGGATTGCCGCTGTCCCAGTTCCACACCAGCTTGCCGGTGTGTACGTCGAACGCACGGATTACGCCGCTTGGCTCGTCAGTGGAGACGTTGTCGGTGACGTGACCGCCGATGACGACCAGGTTCTTGGTGACCGCAGGTGGCGAGGTGGAGTAGTAACCGCCTGGGGCAAAGCTGCCAATGTTGGCACGCAGGTCGACCTGGCCTTTGTCACCGAAGTCTTCACACATCTTGCCGGTGTCGGCGTTCAGGGCGATCAGACGGGTGTCGGCGGTCGGTACGAAGATCCGGCGTGGGCAGGCATTTGGCGCGGTTGCTGGGCTGGCGCTGCCAGTCGGGCTTTGCGCGGAGGCGTAGACGGCGTCATCGTGATACGACACGCCACGGCAGGTCATGTGCGCCCAGCCCTTGAAGTTTTCAGCACCCTGGGTGGTGATCTTCGGATCGAAACGCCAGATTTCCTTGCCGGTGTCCGGGTCAAGGGCAATCACCTGGCTGTGAGGTGTGCACACGTAGAGCATACCGTTGACTTTCAGCGGGGTGTTTTCCGCGGTGGTTTCACCGGGATCGCCTGGGCCAGGAATATCACCGGTGCGATACGTCCAGGCGGGCACCAGCTTGTGGGCGTTTTCTGGCGTGATCTGCGCCAATGGCGAGTAACGGTCACCGAAGGCCGAGCGACCATAGGAGTTCCAGTCGCCATCGGCCTGGGTTGGCGCGGCGTTGGCCATGCCGGGGACCGCATCACGGTCCAGTTGGCCTTTGACCAGCTCGCCCGGATTGGTGAACTGGCTGGCCAGTGCCGCAGCACCTGCCAAAACCACGGCCACGCTCAGCGCGCCAGTGCCCAGCGGCGCGGCTTGACCACGCAGCAACGGACGGCGGAACCACGGGAGCAGCATGACGATGCCGAGGGCGAACAACAGTGCCAGGCGTGGCACCAACTGCCACCAGTCTAGGCCGACTTCCCACAAGGCCCAGACGGTGCTGGCAAACAGCACCACTGCATACAGGCCCAGCGCCGCACGGCGGGTGGCCATCAGCAGGATACCGGTCAGCGTGATGCCGAGACCGGCCAGCAGGTAGTACAGCGACCCGCCGAGCATGCTCAGCTTGATCCCCCCGGCCAGCAAGGCCAGGCCCATTATCAGCAGCAAGATCCCCAGCAGCCTGGGCAGCAGGCGGCTTGGGCTTGAAGCACCATCAGTGCTCATAGTGTTGTTCTCCGTGACGTTTAATGTAGTCCCGCGCTTGTTCACTGTAGATGACGATCTGGCGCGGGCTTGGTTCAGCTGCAAAAGTGTTGTTTTTTCTCGTCTTCGCGGTCGATGGCTCGGGCGGTCGTCGGTCCTGGTGCTCCACTGTTGTAAAGACAGCGCTGTCTGTGGGGCTGGGAATGTTTTTCAGGGACGACCTTGACAAGGATAAACCGCGTTGAGGGAAGTGGGACAACAGCTCCCCGGCGTGATCGGGCCGAGGGCCTGGACACGAAAAGTGGGGGGCAGATTGGGGGTGAAACGTTTCAGGTTATTACTGACAAGGATAAAGCCACTTGTCGGGGAGAGAAAGGGGCATTCGCAAGATGGATCGTTTCGTATTTGGTAACAGTGGGGCTGGGACACCCGAGCTTGAGGATTGCGGTTTCGTGTGGCGAGCGGGCTTGCCCGCGTTGGGCTGCGAAGCAGCCCCAATAAGATCGCTGAGTTTTTTCAGATAGACCGAGGTAGCAGGTTTTAGGGCTGCTTCGCAGCCCAACGGGGGCAAGCCCACTCGCCACAGGTTATTCGTTGCCTGGAAGGTCTGCGTCAGAAGGTAGTACGCAACCCGAACTCCACACTGCGCCCCGGCGCTGGCGCGATATCCCGCAGGATCGAGCTGGCATAACGCACGGTCTGGTTGGTCAGGTTCTCACCGTTGACGAAGGCCAGCCACTGGCTGCCACCGACGTTGAAACGATAGCCGGCGCTGGCGCCCAGAGTGGTGTAGCCGTCGGTGCCGCTTTCGTTATCGGGCACACGTCCTTGACCTGCCGCGTGTTCGACGTCGATACGCGCCTGCCAGCGGTCCAGTTCCCACAGCAGGCCGCTGTTCAAGCGCAGCGGGGCAATGCGTGGCAAGGCTTCGCCGGTGTCCAGGTTGGTGGCACGGGTGTAGTCGCCTGACAGTTCCAGGGCGAACTTACCGTAGGCACCTTCGCCCAACTTCCAGTGATCCTGGGCTTCAAAGCCGGCGAATCGGGCGCGCACGCCAGAGTATTTGTATTCAGGATGGCCACCAGCGTCCTCTTCGCCCTCGTCATTCAAGGTGCGACCGCTGCCCAGCAGGCCGATGTAGTTGGAGAAGCGGCTGTAGAACACGCCGAAGCTGCCCTTGTGGGTGCCGTTGTCAAAACGCAGGGCCAGGTCGCTGGATACGGCCTTTTCTTTGGACAGGTTGGCGTCGCCCACTTCATAGGTGCCGGTGGCGACGTGAGCGCCGTTGGCGTACAGCTCGTAGAAGGTCGGGGCGCGTTCGGTGTAGCCCAGGGTCGCGGCCAGGGACCAGATCGGCGTCAGGGTATAGACCGCCCCGGACGACAGGCTGCCGGCGGTGAAGTTGTTGGACTTGTCGGCATTGGCGAAGCGCGCGTTGCCCTTGCTGTCCGGGTCGACGGTGGTGTGTTCCAGGCGCCCGCCCAGGCTCAGTTTCAGGCGTTCGGTGGCCTGCATTTCTTCGAGGATAAACAGCGCGCCGGCATTGGTGTCGGTCTTTGGTACGAAGGCCTCTTCACCCAGGGCGGAAAATTCGTTGCGGGTCACTTGAGCGCCCACTACGCCGTCGAACGGCCCCAGTGGCTGATGCCGCGCCTCAATACGGGCCTCATAACCCTTGTTCTTGAACGTGGTGCCGGTCTCGCCACCTTCGATTTCCCGGTGCTCGTAGTCGGTGTAGCCGGCGTCGAGTTTTACCGAGGTGAAGGGACCTTGCAGGTTACGGATCTCGGACGCGAAGGCGTAGTGATCCTGCTTCATGCGAATCCGCACGTCCTGCTCAGCGGGCGAACCGTAGTTGCTGTCGTAGTTGCTGTAGGAAAGACCGGCGTAACCGTCGTCCCAGGTGTAGGAACCGCCGACTGCGCCACCGTCCTGCCGGCCATCGCTGTTGCCCAGCCGACCGCGCTTGCCGTCGCCGTTTTCGCCTTCAGGTGCATGACGGCTGCGGGCGAAGCCGGGGATTTTCAGGTCGTTGAATTCCCGGGCATTGGCGTCCAGGTGCAGGGCGAACGTGCCGTTGCCGGCTTCCAGTTTACCGGCGCTGCTGCGGGTGGTCGCGGCGCCACCGTAGCGCAGCTCACCGACGCCATGGATGCCTTCGATAGCCTCGGTGGGGATGCGATTGTCGAAGGTATTGACCACGCCACCGATGGCGCTACCGCCGTAGAGCAGGGCGGCCGGGCCACGGACGATTTCGATGCGGTCGACGTTGACTGGGTCCAGCGGCACGGCATGGTCATAAGACAGCGACGAGGCATCCAGTGCACCCACGCCATTGCGCAGGATGCGAATGCGGTCGCCGTCCTGGCCACGGATGATCGGGCGGCTGGCGCCCGGACCGAAGTAGGACGACGACACGCTCGGCTGCTTATTCAGGGTTTCGCCGAGGCTGCCTTTTTGTTGCAGGGTCAGGTCATCGCCTTCCAGCACGGTGGTCGGCGAGGCAAGTTGCTGGCTGCCCAGAGGATTGCCGGTGATCACTTGGGGTTGCAGCTCCAGCGCTTGAGTCTGGGAGCTGATCAGCAGAGCGGCGGCCAGCGGGGTGAGGCGCCATAGCAGGGGACGAGAAGGGAAGAGGGACATCGGTCATTCCTTGGAGGGCGCACACCAGGGCACCCTGAGTCGAAAAGAGAAGGCTGAACGCGGTAACGAAAACGATACCTTTGATAGTTGTTGTTACAATATAACATCTCTTTTTACTCTGGAAAGGGGAACTTTCCCCAAATCCCTGTAGCCGCTGCCGAGGCACGAGGCTGCGGCTACAGGTTTGTGTGGCTATAGTGAAGGCACTGCTTCCACCCGCTTGGCCCCTCGGCTAAGGTGCGCGGCTTCTTCTTCAATTTTTGGCAAAAAGGCCCGGCATGAGCGCAACGAACAACGACCCCTTGCACGGCGTCACCCTGGAACAAGTACTCACCGCGCTGGTGGCTCACTACCAATGGGAAGGGTTGGCCGAACGCATCAACATCCGCTGTTTTTCCAGCGATCCGAGCATCAAGTCGAGCTTGTCGTTCCTGCGTAAGACGCCATGGGCGCGAGAAAAAGTCGAAGGGCTGTATGTCAAGCTGATGCGTACCAAACGTCCTCAGGATTGATGACATGGGCGGCAGGTTGCGTGGGTATGTGACGGTAACGGCGCTGGCCGGCTGGGCAGGCCTGGCGATTCAGCAGTACCTGATTTTCTATTCGCGCTGGACCATCGACGCCAGTTTGCTCGGCGGCCTGGTGAGTTTTTTCAGCTTCTTCACGGTACTCACCAATACCCTGGCGGTGGTGGTGTTGAGCTATGCATGGGTGAGTCGTCCTTCAGCCGGGCGACGGTTTTTCCTGCAGCCTGCTGTCAGCAGTGGGGTTGCCGTGAGCATCGTCGTGGTGGGGCTGGCCTATAGCCTGCTGCTACGGCATTTGTGGAGCCCCCAGGGGTTCCAGTTTATCGCCGACGAACTGCTCCACGACGTGATGCCGCTGCTGTTTCTTGGCTATTGGTGGTTCTGTGTGCCCAAGGGCACGTTGCGGTTCACGCACATTGGCCTGTGGGTGATTTACCCCCTGGTGTACTTCGCCTATGTGCTGCTGCGCGGGCATTTGCTGGGGCAGTATCAATATCCGTTTATTGACGTGGATACCTTGGGTTATCCACAGGTGTTTGTGAATGCCGCAGGGATATTGGCGGGGTTTGTGGTGATTGCCTTGGCGATTGTCGGGTTGGACAAGATCGTCAAATCACCGCAGGGATAATGTGGGAGCGGCGGTGCGACGATTCGACTTGCTCGCGAAGGCGGTGAGTCAGTTAATACATGTGCTGACTGACTCACCGCCTTCGCGAGCAAGCCCGCTCCCACACAAGCCCGCTCCACAGGTTGACCGTGTGACGCCTATTCCTCGTCGCTGCCGTCCGCACGCCAGTAACCCACGGCCTTGACGAAGCTGTCATCGAGCTTGTGGGTATCGAGCAGTACCCGGCGAACCTGGCGCGATAATTTGGTCTCGGTCGCCACCCATGCGTAGAGCGAACCGCCCGGAACCTGCAACTGCGCCACGGTTGTCAGCAAGTCATCCGCCCCACGCACCACCCAAATCACCTCGACATCCGCCGCACTCTCCAGCGTCTGTTTTTCTGCCGCGTTCGCCACTTCAATCACCGCCAGTACGTTACGCCCGGCCGGCAATTCTTCCAGGCGTCGGGCAATGGCGGGCAGGGCGGTTTCATCGCCGATCAGCAGGTAGCTGTCGAAAATATCCGGCACAACCATCGAGCCACGAGGCCCACCGATGTACAGGTGTTGGCCCACGGCTGCTTGTTCGGCCCACGTGGATGCAGGTCCGTCGCCGTGGAGTACGAAGTCGATGTCCAACTCGCCAATGGCCAGGTCGAAACGTCGCGGCGTGTAGTCGCGCATCGCCGGCTGCGGGCCGTCACCCTTGATACTGAACGTCGGGCTTTCCAACGCGGCTTGTTCGGCAGCGCTCTGTGGGAACAGCAGCTTGATGTGATCGTCGCTGCCCAGGCTGATAAACCCGGCCAACTGCTCACCGCCCAGAGTGATGCGGCGCATGCGCGGGGTAATGTCGACCACCCGTAGCACGTCCAGGCGACGGCGCTTGATTTCATGCATGACGCGGTGGATTTCCAACTTGTTGGATTCACTCATTCGGCTTGCTCCGATGAAGGTTGCACGGCTGGGCCGTCGACAATGGCTTTGGCGGTGTTATTGAGCAGCTCGCTGACCCGGTGAATTTCTTCCGGACTCCAGCGCCCGTGGTGCAGTTGCAGGGCATGGCGCAGGTTGTGCACCGCCTCGTGAATTTCCGGCGGCCGATCATGGCCACGCAGCGAACGTTTGCTGACGTCGATGCGCATGCGCACGCCGTCCAGGGCAACGGCTTGTTCACTTAAGAAGAGACGTCCGGCGTCGGTGATTGTGTAGCGTTTTTTTCCGCCTTCGGCGTCGCCGCTGATCAATTCGCTTTCTTCAAGGAACGTCAGCGTGGGGTAGATCACCCCGGGGCTGGGACTATAGGCGCCGTCGAACAGGCCTTCGATCTGGCGGATCAGGTCGTAGCCGTGGCAGGGCTGTTCGGCGATCAGCGCCGGCAACAACAGTTTCAAATCTCCGGGGGCGAAGACCCGTGGGCCACGGCCGCCGCGTTCGCGGCCTGGGCGTTTCTCGAAGCCGTCGCGGCCGTCACCGGGTTCACGGTGGGAATGATGGTCTCTCATTGTCGTGCTCTCTGTGTGTGGTTTAGACATAACGTAAGATATATCTTTATCGTTGAGCAAGACCTCCTGACGAACGGCAAGGCATCGTCGGATACCGGAGCCGATGCATCCTCCGCTTCATCGCTCACCGAAATTAGTTGACGGAATGGGAAGTAAAGCTTAACTAGTCTTGTGGAGTAACTGCTCTAATTAGTTTGAATGCTAGATCGGAGAGCGCCCTGTAATACTTCTCTTACGGATGAGGGTGTTACTTGTGTCGGTCAAGGTTTTACTGTGGGTGTGCTGCAGCTGACAGGTGATTTGTTAGATATTGATTTTTCGATGTTTTATCCGTCTGGACTGGAGGGTAATAACTACGCGTCATACGGAATCCACTGGCTTACTTTAAGTTGAATTCGGTTAATTATTTACTGGCGTCTTAGGACTTGTATTGAACAACGATAAGTTCAGGTTTTAGACGTGCCAGAAAGCTTCGATTCCCATCGAGCTTTTAACTAACTTAATGCGATGACAGGTATTTAATGATGCTGAAAAAAACTGCTCTAGTACTGCCACTGGCCCTGCTGGCCGCTGCCTCCTCCAGCGTGTTTGCCGCCGGTGAAGCCACCAGCGTCATCAACATCAAGGCAACCATTCCTACCACCCAGTTCCATGCTCAGCCTGTTGATCCAAACTTCGGTCGCGACGAGACCATGGCCTACAACACGGTCACCAATCAACTGAGCCCGCTGCGTGCCACCTACGCGGTGAAAAACACCGACGGTTCGATCAAAGCCTACATCGAGGGCGGCCCGGCTTCCCTGACCAACGGCACGGACTCCATTGCCCTGACCACCACCTTCAACGGCGTCACCCTGACCGGTTCGCCATTGGAAGTGGTCGACGACGCCAGCTCCACGCCAGGCACCCAGGCCGACATGGTGATCGCGGCCGCAACTCCGGCAGCCGGTGTCTCCGGGCTGTTCACCACCAACTACGTGGTGGTGTTTGACCACGAGCCGCGCGTCACGCCGTGAAAGCATTGGCTTGATCAATAAGCGTTGGCTTATTGCGTGCCAACTTCCGATCGACTGGTAGCAACCGCTGCTGGTTGATCGGCATTCAAGTATTCCTCGTGTGTATTCAGAGTATCCGTTCATGTTCCCGATGATTCCCATCGCGGCAGCGCTTGCCCTGTTGTTTGCTACGGGTGCGTTTGCAGCAGACGCGGCAACTGGCACAACCCCGAGAAGTTTGCTGTCCCAGGCCAAGGGTTTGCCTGCGGACTTTGAAGAGCATTTTTTTGATGTGCCCCTGGCGGTACGGGTTGAGCTTGATCAGGAATTCGTGTCCGAGGCAATGATCGTCCTGACCCGCGATGACCGCCTGACCCTGCTGGACTTCACCGACCACGAGGGCAGTGTGATCAAGGACATCGAGCGCGATCGCTGGGGCGACTACCTCAAGCAAGGTGTGTCGCTGGGGACATGCGAAGGCAACTGTCCGGAGCAATTGTTGGCAGTGCACTACAACCTTGAAAAATCCATCGTCACGCTGCTGACCGAAAACGCCGAGCGTGATGGGCTCGAGTCGCAGTATTACTCCCTGCCCACCGGCGGCAGCACCGGTTTGATCGTGCGTAATCAGCTCAATCTCAGCGGTGGCCAGGGGCAGGACCTGGGCGGTCGCCTGGGGCTGGACGCCAGCGGCAGCCTGGGCAACTGGAGCCAGGTGGTAAACATGCAGTTCTCACGCTTGGGCGGGCCGCAAGACGATGCCCTCAACCATGCGGTGTATTCGCTTTACTCCCAACGTGAACTGCACGGCAATTTTTTGCGCCTGGGCTACTTCACCCCCAACGCCGAAGGCCTGACCCGTCAATTACGCACCTTCGGCGCCAGCCCCGACACCGCCGTGGGCGTGATGTACGGCAGCTCCGACAGCCTGATGATCAGCAACCCCAAGCCAAGCATTTACCCCATTTACGTCACCGCCAACCGCCAGGCTTCGGTGGAGATCTACCGCAATGGCCTGCTGATCAACACCCAGGCGGTCACCACCGGCCTGCAAAGCCTGGACACGCGGCCCTTGCCGGGCGGCATCTATGAGGTGGAAGTGCGCCTGGTGGAAGACGGCCAGGTCACCAGCACCACCCAGGAGTTGGTGTACAAGCCCAACAACTGGCGCAACCTCGACAACCATTGGCGCTACAACGTGTTTGCCGGCCAGGAAAGCAAGCTGCTCAGCAACTGGGATGAGCAGTCCAGCGGCGACATGACCGCCGGTGCCTCCGTCAACTACCTGGCTCACCCGCGGGTGGTGCTGGGGTTGTCCGGGCGCCAGGTCAAGGAAAGCATGCAGTACGGCACGTCCATCGATTGGACCCTGGCCAATAACGCCAGCCTCTACGCCAATGTCTACCAGACCGACAACTACGGCACCGGTGTCGACTTCAACAGCCTCTACAACTACGGCCTGGGCAGCGTGGTGTTCAACCACACCCGCAGTTGGCTCGACAACCGCAACACCTACGAAACCCTGCCCGACGGCACCCGCATTCGCCAACGTGATGTCTTTATCGGCCAGACCAGCCTGTCGTCACTCTCGCTCAACCATCGCCTGAGTAACCTGCGTTCCATCAGCGCCCGGCTGTCCTACAGCGAAGGTAACTCCGAAGGGGTTGGCCTGGACCTGGGTTGGAACGAACGCACCCATCTGTTTGGCAGCGACGCCAACTGGCGACTCTCGTTGTTCGACCGCCCGGCCAGCTCCAGCACGGGAGATAAACGCAATCGCGGGGTCGACCTGAGTGTCAGCCTGGCGCTGGGCAGCCCCGGCGAGCAATGGTCTGCCAGCATCGGCACGCGCACCTCCCGCGACGGTGGGCGCGATCACAACGGCTCGCTGACCTACCGCAAAGACCTGCAAGACCACGTGCTGCAAAGCGTCTCGGGCACCGTGCTGGGCGACACTTATGGCGTCGGCCTGTCCGGCATGGCCAGCTTCCAGACCGATGCGCTCAACGGCGACGGCTTCGTGCAGCGCTCCTCGTTCAACAACGACCTCACCGGTGGCCTGAACCTGGACAGCACGTTTGCCATCGGCGGCCAGCAGATGGTGCTCACCAGCCAGTACCACGGCGGCGGCTCGGGGATGATTGTGGATGTCGAAACCGATGTCGACGACATCCTCCTGCGTGCCGATGACTTGAGTGGCGGCAGCACCACCTTGCGGCCTGGGCGCAACTTCATCCCGATCACCGCCTACAAAGGCAGCTCGGTCAGTTTCGACTTCGAAGGCAACCACGCGCCGGCGGCCAGTATCCAGCCGCCACGCACCGCCTATCACCTGAACAAGGGCGGCGTGGACTACCGCAAGATCAGCGTAATGCGCACCGTCACCGTGCTTGGGCGCCTGGTCGACCCCCAAGGCAAACCGCTCAAGGGCCACCACATCATCAACCACGCCAGCCGTGGGGTGAGTGAGGTCGACGGGTTCTTCTCCCTGGAAATGAATGCCAGCTCTCCCACCCTCGAAGTGCGGCGCAACAACCAATTGCTGTGCCAGTTCCGTCTCGACACCGCCAATGCGCGCAATGAAAACGATGTGCTGATGATCGGCGACCTGCGCTGCACGCCGGACACCCTGGCCGATTCCACCTCAACAATTCAGAGCGCTGGTTGAACGTCATGACGAGATTACACACCACCTTCATTACACGGCTGGGGGCCGTAGGCGCGGCGTTGCTATTCAGTTCGGCATCCTGGGCGGCGGTACAGAACATTACCGCGGTCTTCGTGCCAGACCCGGCTAACCCCATGGTGAACAAGTTCACCAACACCACGCCGATCACCGGCCATTGCGGTACACAACCGGCTTTTTGTGCGGGGTGGGGATTGTTCAGTTTGTTGACCACCCTGACCTTCAGCGCCAATGGGCCGATTGTGGCCAACAATGAAATGCGCCAGGGCGCCATGTTCAAGGTGCCCTCGCAATGGCGTCAGGTCCAGGTGACTCACATCAGGACCGGGGAGCAGGAAACGGTGGAAATGCGCATTGCCGCATTGGGCGGATGGCATGAACTGGGTGCCTCGGCGTCGCAGATCAGCGGAGGTGGCAACCATAACAATGTATGGGTTGGCGGCTGGTGGGCCCGGGATGCACTGCCATGCATTCGAACTAACGATCAGTCAGCGACGGGCACGGGCTTCTCCTATTTCTGGCGAATCCCTGAAGGCGACGGCACCTGTGTAAAGCAGGCACGGTATCAAGTGCCGAACTTGCGCTACACCTCGATCCACCTGGCCTATGAACTGCGTACACCCAACCCGCTCGGCATGTCTTCGGGCGAGTATCAAGGCAGCCTGACTTACACGGTGGGGCCGCGTATGGATTTCGATATGGGCGACGTGATGATGCCCAACGACAGCGCCCTGACGTTCAATTTCAGCCTGAGCGTGGAGCACACCCTCAAGGTCGAACTGCCCCCCGGCGGCACCCGTATTGAGTTGCTCCCTCAGGGCGGCTGGCAAGCCTGGCTGAACCAGGGCCGCAAGCCGGCGCGATTGTTCCGCGACCAGACCTTCAACATCTCCGCCTCATCGCGCTTCAAGATGCAAATGCTCTGCGAGCGCGTCAGCGGTGATACCTGCGCCTTGAAAAACAACACCGACAACCACGAAGTGCCCCTGGATGTCAGCGTCAGCTTGCCTCACGGCCTGAACCGCCCGGACGGCGCGGCCGTGGATCGTCAACCGCTGCTATTGAGCGGTGTCGGCACCGAGGTGTTCCAGCCGGGTTTCTACGTCAATCGGCGGCCGGGCACGTTGCACTTTGAGGTCAAGAAAGAACATGCCGACCAGATGATCAGTCGAGGCGGTACCACCTACTCGGGCCAGGTCACTGTGATCTGGGATTCGGAACTCTAAGGGGGCAGTTACCAGCCTCCACTGTTATCAGGTGAAATCGGTGTCCACGTCAAAACCCATTGAACGAATGCTCTCAGGCCTGTTGCCCGTTACTGTGTTGATCGCCCGTCTGGGGGCCCTAAGCGCGGCCGTGCTGTTCAGCGCTTCAGCGTTGGCTGCTACTCAACAGATCACGGCAGTGTTCCGCCCGGACCCCGGCAATCCCATGGTGAACACGTTCGAGAACACCACGCCACCTGGAGGGTATTGCCGTGAGCACCCGACTTATTGTCAGGATGGGGTGTTCAGCATCAACTTTCCGATCGACTTCAATGCTGTCGCTCCGATTCAACCTTTGGATGAGGTACGTAAGGGGCCGATGTTCCAAGTCCCATCGTCGTTGACGGCGGTGACTGTGACTCACCGGGAAACGGGAAATACAGAACAGGTTTTTTTGCGGATCACCGGCATAGGCGGGGCCCATGAGCAGACGCTGCCACTGTATCCGGCGTCATGGGAAACCAACACGTGGGTCAACGCCCCGGCTCCCTGCCAATATGGCGGCGTAGGGTATGGGACCTCTTACTATTACGGGTTTTTCTGGCGAGTACCTCCTGGCGCCGGTGTTTGTTTCAAGCGCCCTACGCACATGATCCCGGACTTCAAATACTCGAGCATGAGTATTTCTTATGAACTGATCACCCCGAACCCCCTTGGTATGTCATCGGGGACCTATGAAGGGACCCATAACTTTTTGATTGGCCCTGGCCAGGACTTCGACATGGGGGACGTCATGCTGCCCGACGACGGCATGTTAACGCTCAACTTCATACTGAGCGTGGAGCACTCCCTGAAGGTCGAGCTTCCTCCGGGTGGCAACCGCATTGAGTTGGTCCCTCAGGGCGGCTGGCAAGCCTGGCTGAACCAGGGCCGCAAACCGTCACGATTGTTCCGCGACCAGACCTTCAACCTCTCCGTGTCGTCGCCTTTCAAGATGCAAATGGCTTGCGAACGAACCATCGGTGACACCTGCGCGTTGAAAAACACCACCGACAACCACGAAGTGCCGCTGGATGTCAGCGTCAGCTTACCTCACGGCCTGAACCGCCCGGACGGCGCTGCGGTGATTCGCCAGCCGCTGTTATTGAGTGGTGCCGGTACCGAGGTGTTCGAGCCGGGCTTCTACGTCTATCGGCGGCCTGGGACATTGCATTTCGAGGTCAAGAAAGACTATGCCGACCAGATGGTCAGTCGGGGCGGTACCACCTACGCGGGCCAGGTCACGGTGATCTGGGATTCGGAACTCTAAGCGGTGTCGATAGCATGAGGTTTATAGAGATGAAACAGTTGTTGGCGCTGTGTGCGCTCTGCTGGTTGCCCCTGTCGGCAGCCGCGGCTCCCAATATCAATGTCGGTGTGTTCTACGACTACCTGGCCGGCGATAAAAGTACCTACCTGAAACGGGTATTCAACGGTGGCGACAGCACGGCCTTTATCAAGGTCTCGGTGATGGAGATTGTCTACAACGCCGATGGAACCTCCGAAGAAGTCGAACTCAAGAGCAACGCCGACAACACCGCCCGCGATGGCTTGATGGCCACACCGGCACGCATGATTGTCCCGGCTGATGGCATGCAGGGCACACGCTTGCTGTACCTGGGTGAGCGGGAAAAAGAGCGCTATTTCCGCCTGCGCTTCGTGCCGGTAATGCCGGAGCCGGAGGACGAATTCACCGTCTCCAGCGAAGAGCGCGAGGCTTACAAAAACAATCTCTCGGCGGGTGTCACGGTGTTGGCGGGGTTTGGCACGGTGTTTTTCGTCAGGCCCAAAGACACCCGTTTTGCCACGCGTATCGATGATCGCGCTGGCGAATATGGGCTGCACAACAACGGTAACAGCGTGGTCGTGGTGGACGAGTTCAAGGACTGCGCCGCAGGTGATGCCCAGGACTGCCAGCCCACCACCAAGAACCACATTCTGCCCGGCCGTGCGTTCAGCTTTCCCAAGCAGGCCGGGCGCACTTACCGCTTCACCCTGGTCGAGGGCAGCGAGAAAAAACAACATGAGGTCAAAGGCTGATGATCAGTGAGAGAACCCATGGGACCGGCTACCGGCCGGGCAGGTTATTCAAAGTCGTCGTGGTAACGCTGCTGTTGATTGTCGGGACCTTGCTCAGTGCGCAGGCCTGGGCGATTCGTGAAGTGCAGCTGTTCGATGTCTCGGTGACCATCCCCACCAGCGACTTTTATGTGCTGCCGATCAAACCCGGCTTCCTGGAGCGTGAGCAGGAACTGGCCTGGAACCTGGTGGCCAGGACCCTGAGCCCTTTGCGCGAACACTTCGACGTCAAGAACAGCGCAGGAGGCATCGCTGCACGCCTGGGCCAGGAGCCGACTTTGTCCAACGGCCGGCGTTCGATTGTGTTGAACGTCACGTTCAATGGCCAGGTGTTGAACCTGGACGAAACCCTGGTGGTACCGGCCGCCGAGGCGCGGGCCGGCAAGCGGGTGTTGCTGGAAATTGCTGCCGTTGAACCCGTGGACGGTTATGTGCCGGGCGACTATTTCGGCAGCGTGCACCTGATGTTCGATGCGTTGAGACCGTAATAATGAGGTGGTTATGAAATACCTGTGTGCAGTACTGGGCATGTGCCTGTGGTCGGCCAGTGCCGTGGCTGGGCCGGCGATTAATGTCGGCGATTTTTACGACTACATGGCGGGCGACAAAAGCACCTACCTCAAGCGGGTGTTCAACGGCGGGACCAGCACCGCGTTCGTCAAGATCAATGTCACGGAAATGCTCTACAAACCCGATGGCAGCTACGACGAAGTGCCGCTCAAAAACCAGGACGACGGCATTGTGCGCGATGGCCTGATGGCCAGCCCGGCGCGCCTGATCGTGCCGGCCAGTGCCATGCAAAGCACACGTTTCCTGTTTATGGGCGAGCGCGACCGAGAGCGCTACTTCCGGGTGCGCTACCTGCCGGTGGCGCCGGAAAAAGACGATGAGTTCGGGGTCAGCGAAGAAGAACGCCAGGCCTATGAAGCCTCGCTGGCGGCGGGAGTGCGGGTCATGTCCGGATACGGCACAGTGTTTTTCGTGCGCCCGACGCAAAGCCGTTTTGATACCCGGGTCGAGAACGGCGGCCGCAACTACACCCTGCGCAACGCCGGTAATACCGTGGTGGTGGTAGATGAGTTCAAAGACTGTGCGATCAATGATCGAACCGACTGCGCGCCCGTCACCAAGAACCATATTTTCCCGGGTCGGGTGTTCAGCTTTGAAAAACAGGCCGGTCGGATTTATCGGTTCTTCCTGCTGGAAGGCAGCACCGAGAAGGTGGTTGAGATCACAGGCTGAGGCTGATTGAACCCTCTGTGGGAGCGGGCTTGCCCGCGATAGCGGTTTATCTGCCTGGCAGATCCCCATCGCAGCCTCGCTGGGGCTCGACAGCTCCCACATGTTCGGCTCGGGTGTTTATTGGCAAAGTGAGGAATTCGATGCGAGTACGCACAAAACTATCAACCGCACTGATGCTGGTGGCCACGGTATTTGCGTGGCCGGCGCAGGCTGCGGTGCAGGAGATTCGGGCGACCTTTGTTCCGGATCCGACTAACCCGATGGTCAACCGATTTGAAAATAAAACGCCTCAAGCGGGGGTCTGTGTTTCGTTCATGCCTGCCCGCTGCAAGGCATTGGGGATTTTCAGTCTGAGGCTTCCCGAGCTTTCGTTCGTGACGCAGCAGCCGATTGAAGCTAACCATACAGATCCGCGACAAGGGTTCATGCTGACCGTGCCTTCGGACTGGCGGAACGTTGATGTGCGCCACAGCTCCGGTGACACAGAGGTCGTGCAGATACGTATTGCCGGCATCGGTGGCGGTTGGAACATGTCTCACCCACCCGGAGTGAGTGCTTGGGCCGGCCCAGGGATTCCCTGGCAAGCGAGGTGGAGTTCCGCCCCAGCCCCCTGCGTGAGTACCGGTTTTCTGTTGGCGGGTGCCGCTTTTGCGCAGTTTTTCTGGCTGGTGCCCGAGGGCGCGGGGGCGTGTGCCAGGACACCCTCGGTGACGATTCCCTACTTCCGTTGGAGTGGCATCGATTATGTGTATGAACTGCGCACCCCAAACCCACTGAATATGAGCGCCGGTGAGTACCGCGGCACGTTGTCTTACTCCGTTGGTAGGGGAGGGGACTTTGATATGGGGGATGCGTTGACCCCCAGTATCGACACGGCGACACTTGATTTTGTCCTGAGTGTGGAACATGCCCTCAAGGTCGATATTCCTCCAGGCGGCAACCGCATCGAATTGGTGCCCCAAGGCGGCTGGCAAGCCTGGCTGAATCATGGGCGTGTGCCGTCGCGGCTGTTCCGTGACCAAACCTTCATCATCGCCGCCAGTTCGCGTTTCAAGATGCAGCTTGAGTGCTCCATTGTCTCGAACAACACCTGTGGCTTGCGCAATGGCAATGGCGATGAGGTGCCCCTGCAGGTGGCCGTCAGCCTGCCCTATGGGGTGGCCGGTCAGGATGAGCAAGCGGTCAACCGGCGTCCATTACGTCTGGACGGTGTCGGTACTGAGCTGTTCCAGCCTCGGTATTACGTCAATGATCGGCCCGGCACCCTGCACTTTGAGGTGGCCAGGGACGATGTGGCCGAAATGCTCAATCAGCCGGGCAGTACCTATTCGGGGATGGTCACGGTGATCTGGGATTCAGAGGTGTGACCGGTTGGGCCACTGCCCGGCCTGCTGCCGGCAGTGGCTTTGAAGCGGGGTATTACAGGCCTGCGTTTTGCAACGCGTCACGGGTCAGGCGTCGGCCCAGTTCGTTGTAATCATGCTGGATATGATCGTAGAGGTCTCGCACGGTAGCGTCCGATAACGGCTGTTCGGCTAACACCACGGTGTGAGGGATAACCAACTCATCGGCCAATGTGATGAGCTGTTCGCGCAGGCTTGCTTTACGTTCGGGTGTCACTTGTGCGCTGGCCCATTCCTGTTGTGCCTCCAGTAAATCTTCCAGTTGGCTGCCGGCGTTTGCGCGCTTCTCACGTTGGGTGTTGAACTCTTCCAGGTACGCGTCGTGCAGGTAGTCGCTCCAGAACGGTTGTTCAAGCAGTCCATTAACCAGGCCGTCGCCTTGCTCCCGCTGGGTGATGTCGCCAAACGCAGTATCGAGGTGGGTCTGCGTCACCCTGGCGGTGTCGCGGTAGACCATGTGTTTGGACAGCCACGGCAGGTCGAGGCGAGTCTTGAGCCCGGTCTGGTAGGCGAGGTACACCTGCACGTCATCGACCTGGTTCGGACCGCTGCCAAATGCTTGCCCCAACCCGCCCTCGTTCGTTGGGGTGACACGATGCTGGATTTCTTTGCGGGCAAGTTGGTTGACCTGGTCCAGACGCCAGGACTGTTTGGCCAGTTTTACCAGATTGCTTTCGCGGGTCGCGAGCCCCAATGGGGTGTCATCGTTGCGAATGTTTTCCAGTAGGGTTTCAACGCCCATGCGGTTGAAAATATGGGCGCCGGCGTCCGCACAGTTGGCTGGCGTGCCGGCCAAACTGAACATCCGGTCGCGAAACTCCGGGTTTTCATCTACCGCGAACAGCACCTGCCAGACCCGTGTGGTGAGGTCCTCACGTCCCTGTTGAAACAGCTGCACATCGGTATCTGTCTGGAACTGCTCGGGTGGGCGCAACAGTTTGAGCACGTCGAAGAAGCCCTGGGAACCGTGCTCTTTTTCGACGTCATCCCAAATCTGTACGGCGTAGTCAAGGTCTTCACTTGCCATGAAATACATCCAGTACTCTCTAGCGGCCTTGCCCCCTCGTGGCACGGTGCGGTAAGGGTCAATACCGAAGTTGCGACGATAGCTGACGAACCTGTCCTCATCCAGATGCCCAAGCTTTGCACGATCCAGCCAACTGTAGGCCACTATTCGAGCTGCCACAGAGTCTGGAGCGACGTCGGGCACGGTGTTGAGCGGCGTGTTGCTGAAGTCCAGCTCCGGGATGGAACCTCTTCGGCTTTCCATTCCTGTGGGCCATTGGATAACGCTGGTCCTGCGCATTACCAGCCGGCGCAATTCGGTCATCAGGGTGAGATTCGGCGGGATGGTCAGGTTGGTGTGGCCTTCCAGGCTCAATGAGCGAAGCTGCGGGCATTGTTTAATGACTTTGTAGTCATCGGGAGACCATGTGATTGGGTTGTCGCTCAGGTTCAGGGCCGTCAGGTCCTTCATCTTCGATAGTCGCCATGGAATTTCGTCGAGCTCATTGCCTGACAGGTCCAGGGCTCGCAGATTGGGGAAATTATCGAGAAACTTCACATCCTGAATATCCAATCTCGTGCCATTGAGATTCAAACGGGTGACGTGGCTGAAGTCTGCTCGCAGGGGTTCCAGGCCGCGTATGTAGCGACCCAGGACCAACTCACTCAAGTCCAGCAGGGTGCCGCGTGGCCTGGGTTCCGGGGGGAGCATGCGCAGGTAGGCACCTTCTTCCCAGCAGACTTTCAATTCAAGAATGATCAGGTCGCGCATGAGTTTTTCGTTCAGCACCCAATTAGGCGTTGCCCTGTCGAGTGATGGCCTTTTTTTACGAAAACGGTCCATGTCTTCGTCCAGCGTTGCGCGGTCAGCTTCCAGCGTTTTCAGCAACCGTTCTCCTTGCGGGGTGTTCAGGTGTGGCGTCACTGCCTGTATCTGTTCCTCGCTCAAGCGGGGGCACAGTGTGGCCAATGTTTCTTTAAGCGTCGGTGGCTGCCTCGGTGGTTCTCCAAGAATCAAACGACGCAGGCCACCGAACATGGGTTTTTGCAGGAGGATTTGTGTCGTGCGCTCATCGCCTGCGCGCCGAGTCGGCACTTGCAGCACCGTGCGGCGTTCGGCCAGTGGTTTAAGTTGGTCCTTGAGCCACTCCTTGAAGATCCCTCCCTGGCCCGGCAGGTAGTCAAGTTTTTCCGCAGGGACGGCGCGCAACAGGGCTTCGTAGAAGCTGTACTGCGGTGGGTGCCCTTGAGGGAAGGCCTCGTGGATTTGGTAACGCCCCTGACCCTTGTACACCAGTATTTTTTTCGTACCGGCCTCGGCGGGCCCCACCTGGCAACGCAAGGCACCGTCGGGGGTCTGCTCATGAATGGCAATGTTCAAGTCGCCCAGTGCATCGGTGTGCTGGCGCACGATATTGAGTGCCATGCGCTCGGTGTCCGGTGTCAGCAAGGCATCGTTGTAAAAGCCTTCGCTCGCGTGGCTGGCCCGCACTTCGTTTGCCAGTGCCCTGGCCAGGTTTTTCAAGCGCAGGGGGATTCGCTGTTCGCTGCTCATCACTGTCAGCTCTTGCGGTGAGGTGCGTAGCAGCAGTGTTGCCACAAGGTCTTTGGGCAGTTGCGGGAACTGCTGTTGAATCAGCCGGCCATGGGGGGTGTCGCTGACTTCCTGGGTGCTGTAGAGGTGGTTGAAGACGGCGGCTTTTTCCTGCTCCAGCGTATTGGCCAGGAGATCGCGCAATGCCTTGATTCGTCCCGCAGCGGTTTCAGGTACAGGGGCGGACAGCAGGGTGCTGAGTTCTGTTTCACTCAAAAAGACGCTGAGTTGCTCGGGCAGCTTGCCCGCTTGCACATCCTGGTGACTGATCTTGAGGGTGTTGGCATCGGTGGCGTCCATAGCTCCGTAGGGCATGGCGTCACCCACCAGGTCGTCGCCGATGAATACCTTGATGGCTTTGTTCGACGGCCAGCCCTGAAGTTCACTGGTGGTTTGCGCCGACCAGTTGGTTGGCAGGTCAGTTGCTGCCCCTGTGCGGATCTTTTCGGGCGTCGCCTCGATTTCCACGCGTAGTTTCATGCGTTTGAGGCTGTCGGCCAACAGAGGCGGCGGGGTATCGCGGTTGGCGTACATCATGCGCAAGGCGCCGTCGTGGGTGCCACTGGTCTCACAGGCTTGTTCGAGTTGAGTGGGGGTGAGTCCATCCACCACTGGGCCGAGGCGGCTGCGTAAGGTCTCGCTGTCCCAGGTGCGAGGGTTCTCCCCTTCATGGATCCAGGCGCCACTGCCGTTATGATCGACCGTGGGTGAATAGGCGTCGGGGCGGGTGGGGTGTTTGACCCGGTAAGTATTGGCGGTTTCGTCGTGCTCGACGACGTAGTGCTGGTTATCCAGGCGCAGGACTTTTTGGTTTTGGTGGGAGTGCAGGCCGAGTGCATCGGGTCGGGAGTCGGCTGGCAGCTGCAGGTCGCCCTTGGCATAAGGCCCAAGGTCCGGGCTCCACAAGCGTTGTTCGTCACCGACACGGACTGCTCTCATACCATCGACGAAGGGCGAACGTTTGAAGGCGCTCGCCACTTCTCCACCTGCGGCGAAGGCTCCCAGTTGGAGAATATCGGTCGTCACCGCGATCAGGTGTTCAGCGGCTTCCTTGAACTGGCCTTCGGCCAGGTCGACAACACCTTCGATGGCATCATCGGCCAATTGGTAGGCGGTGTAGGCCAGCATCAGTTCGCCGAGGCCCGGCACGAACGGCGTGATGACCATGAGGGCGACGTTGAAAATATCCGAGAGGATTTTGGTGAAGTTGTCCCACCAGGCCCAGCGGTACGCGCTGTCCGCATCGGCTGTAGGGATGGCGATGCTGCGCCCATCGTTAAGAATCTTGTTGAGGGTTTGTTGGTAGAGGTGCTCCCAAAGATCATCTTCGATCTTGGGTAAGGAAAACTGCAGGTTGGGATTTTCGAGCGTCGCTTCCCGCCATTGAGGGCGAGGATCCAGTGGCGTTTTCTGGTGCCACTTAACCTGGCAGAGCCGTTGATCCAGCCCGGCAAAGAAGTGCCCGCGTTGAATATGATCGACAAACTGGCTGAAGAACTGTTGATAAGTCTGTTGCTGGCGAGAGGGCAGGGGCGCATTGGCTTGCAGTTTGCGCGTCAGGTCGCGCATGAATTCAAGGGTAGAGTTGTACTCCTTGACGGGGCTCTCGGGGTCGTGGGGTATGTAGGCGATCAATTTCGACACGCTGGAAATCTTATCCAGGTCGGCCGCAATGAGCAGGATGCCCGTCAGTGATGCGTCCAGAATATTCAGTTGGTAGAACTGCATCAGGCCTCGTTCGCCTCGTAGCGCGCGCATCAACACTTGATAGGCGCCTGCCCCCAGGTCCGGGTTCTGTTGAGCATCGGTTTTCAGGCAGGCCAGTTGCGCTGCGGCCTTGAGTGCCGCTTTTTGGCTGGCGGTGATCTGGTTTTTCAACTCGGCGCGAGCGACAAGGTTCGTCGGCAGAAGGTGGTTATTCAAGTGTTGTTGATAGCGGGCGCCGATATCCAGTTCACGACACAATGTCTTGAACTGGTCGATGGACATCGTGTCGTCTAACGGCAGGATCGCGAAGTGACCGCGATAGTCGGGTGGACTGATGTAACAGGAGTGGGCTTCAAACGTTTCGCCCTTGGCAAAGTTATGCAGTGCGGCGTCCAGAAGTGACATCTTTCGGCTGATGGTTGCCGAAAAGAAATTGACGGCATACCACGGTAAATCCTTGGCGATATACAGGTTCAGGAAGGTTGTATTGACGTCCAGATCGAGGCCGTACTGATCCAGGATGGCTTTTTTCAATAGCGGTTCGGCAAACGCATACGCGTCCTGCACATCGCGCAGTTTCCCCTGCACGGTATTGTGTGTGCGCCAACCTTCGGCATTGGCAGTCTTGAGCGCTTGATGTTGCTCAGTCGAGGCGCTGGTGTACCAGGCTGGCCGAGAAACGGCTGCGCTGTTCAACTGACTGGCTCTCGCAAGGGAAGTTGTGGAAAGCCAATCCGGAATTTTTTGTTTGATCAGGTCATAATGGGGGCCTTTATAGAGCGCTGTCGGCCTGTTGGGTAGGGTTGAAAGTTCGGGCATGAAATTAAACTCGTTAAGTGGTTTTAATCACTAGCGTATCCTTTGAGGTTGAGAACAAAAGTTCAAAATGTTGGGGGTTATTCAAGGTTTAAGTGTGCCTGTTCTTCAATATTCAAATGCAAAATATAGATAACTAATACCGTTGTTTTTTATCGCAGGCGAGCGCTGGATACGCGCTCGCCTTGGCGCTTTACTCGTCAATCCGTTTCAGCGACTGTCGGGTCATTTCACGCAGCCATTCCTTGCGCCGCTCGCCCAGATCATTCAGCAGTTGGCTGTAGAGCTCATCGGACATCAGCTCGTCAGGCACTACCCGGTCCTCGACCTGCAATTGCTCGACCAGCGTTTTCAGATGTTCACGTTTTTCAGCTTTCTGTGCGTCGGTCAGGTCCGGCGATTGGACCAACGCCTGCTGTTCGCTGTGCAGTTGATCGAGGAGCGAGAACTGGTCGTCGATGCTGCTTTCGTTTGCCTCATAGTCGCTCGCGTAGTGTTCCTGGAGAAAGCTTTCCCAGTAGGGTTCGAGTAGCATCTGATCCACCAGGCCGTCACCTTCGCTCAATTGCAGTACCGCCGTGTGCGCTTGGGTGATGGAGGCTTCAGGAACCTGGGCTGTTTCGCGATACACCATATGTTCGCTGATCCAGGGTAAACCGAGCCTGCGGGCCAGGCGCGTCTGATAGGCCAGGTGAACTTCCACTTCATCGACGGTACCGGGCTCGCCATCAACCATGTCTGAGTTCAGGCGCAGGCCAAGACCGCCCTCGGCAACGGGCTTGAGGCGGTTGGCGATGTCTGCGCGGGCAACGTGGTTCAGCAGCTTGAGGTGGGCAGCGCCCTTGGCCAGTTTGACCGTTCGCTCCTCACGCTCGGCGGGCGTTCGGCTGAAGAGCCTGGCCTGGCTGACTTCAACTTCGATGCCCATGCTGTTGAAGATTTGCATGCCGGCGTCGGGGCACAACCCCGGGAAACTGGACATGCGGAACAATGTTTGGCGCAAGTCACCGTCTGCGTCCATGGCCAACAGCATGCTGCGCACTTGTGATCTGAGCAGTGTGCTGTTTTGCGCATAGAGCGCTTCGTCGATCGGGTCTTCAAAAACCTCCGCTGGCTCCAGGGCCTTGAGCACTTCGAAAAAACCCTGGGAGCCGTCTTCATGCTCCAGGTCCATCCAGAGTTCGTGATAGAGATAGCGGTTTTCATCGCCCAGCCCTTCAAGCCAGAAATCGCTTCTGCCTTGGGGTTCATACGTTCGATAGGGGTCGAGCCCAACGGCGGTTCTATAACCTTCAAAGAGGTTCAAGGCCTCGATGCTCAGAGGGGCGCGGTCCAGGCGGGTCAGGGCGATAGTGATGGCTGACTCCGAGTTTCTGGCGACATCGGGCACCGTGGTAATAGGGTTGCGTTGCAACTCCAGCACAAATTCGTCGTTGCGCGGTTGCGCAAAAAGGCCGGTGGGCCATTCGCGGATACCGGTATTGGCCAGAAGCAGTGTGTTCAGGTTCGGCATCAGGCTGATATCGGGCGCCGTACCCAATGGGTTGTTGGCGAGGTTGAGCAGGGTCAGACGCGTCAGGTTGCGCAGGCGTTCGACGGCGGGAGCGTCCAGAACAATTCGGTTTCCACTCAGGCTCAGTTGCTTGAGCAAGCGCATGTGGGCAATAGCGGGCGGAAGGGTTTCCAAATGGTTGGCCGACAGGTCAAGCACCTTAAGATGGGGAAAATACTTCAGGAAATTGGCACGTTCGGAAGTGATTTCACTGTCGTTCATAAACAAGCGAGTGACTTGTCGCATTTCGGTGGGGAGCGTGGGTAATTTGTCCGGCCATTGCATTCTAGACAGGTCCAGTCTGGCACCGCGATTAGGCGTTGATTCGTCATGCAATCGTGTATAGCCCTCGCGCCAAGCGTCAAACAGGAGAGTGGCAAAATCCGCCCTTTGTTTTCGAACTTCGGCCGCCAATGGACTGTCATCGCGCCACTGGGTTTTGGACCGGACATAGGTGTCCAGCGTGTTTTCAAACGCTGCGCTTTCGGTTTCCAGGCGCTCCAGTACCTTGAGCCCATCGGGGCTTTCCGCCTTTTGGGCAAAGCTCCTCACGCTTTGTTCGGACATTGCAGGTAGCCACTTTTTAATGCGTTGCTGCAAGGTTGGGGGGGATATCTCGTCCGCCGGCGCGCCACGTAAGGTACTGACGAAACCTCCACCCAGAAGGATGAGGGTTTCGGGTTCGGCCTGCGCTCGGATCGGCGGTTCAGCCAATACCAGGCGTCGTTGCGCAGGGACTTTGGTTTTGTCGACAAGCCATGCACGTAACCTTTCGCCATCAGTGAAGCGCTCGTCGTTGGTCAAGGCCTGGAAGACTGCCGTGTAGAAGTCCGTGGTCCCGTGTACCAATTTCCCTTGGGCGTTAAAGACCCGGTATTGCGCGTTTCTGTTGCGAACCAGAACCCGAACGTTCGGGGCGTCTTGCGCGCCGACCTGAATCCGTATGTCGCCTGTGGGCGTTCGTTCGCGAACTTCGATGCGCAGCTTCGACAGTGCATCCGTGTGAATTCTCAGGGTGTTGAGGGCGAGGCTTTCGGCCTGTGCCGAGAGGTTTTTACCTTGATAGAGCTGTTCGAAGACGCGGGTGCTTTCGGCTTCGAAATGCAGTTCACGGGCCTGGTTCTTGACGTCCAGCGGCAGGCGGTTGTCCTCGCTCATTACGTTCAGGTCACGGGCCCGGATATGCCTGACCAGGCGTTGGGCGATGCTCAGGGGCAGCTCGGGGTACTGGGTGCGCAGTAACTGGACATGGGGATCGCTGGAGCTTTCCTGCTCCATGTACAGGTGCCGGGTGATCGAATCGGTTTGCTGTACGACATGTTCGGCAAGCCGCTCGCGCAGTGCCTTTTGCTGCTCTGAAGCGGGCAAGGTTTCGCCCAGCAGGCCGCTGACCTGTCGTTGACTGAGGAACGTCACGATTTTTTCCGGCAACTGACCAGACATGACTTCAGCGGTACTAACGGCCAGCGCGTCGTTGCCTTGGGCCGTTGAACTGCCATAACGCCGGAAATCACCGGTCAGGTCCGAGCGCTGATAGACAAGCAGTGCTTTGTCCTGTGGCCAGCCAGCAAGCTCAGTGACCGTTTGCTCAAACCAGAACGACGAAGGATCGAGCGGCATTGCCGTGCGAATTTTTTCGACATCGTCTTTGATCCGCTTCTCATTGTTGAAGCGTTTCAACGTGTCGGCCAGCAAGGCTGGGGTCGGCTCGTTCCTGACGTACATCTGGCGCAATGCGCCGTAATCCACAGCACTGATGACGCGCGTTTGTTCAAGCTCACCAGCGCTCAGCCCCTCTGCCAGAGGCCCCAGGCGGCGCATCAAGCGCGTGTTGCTCCAGGCTCGTGGTTCCTCGCCTTCAAGCACGCAGGCGCCGCTACCGTTAAGGGTCACCTGGGGACGATAGGCGTCGGAACGCCTGGGGTGAGCGAGGTGAAAGGTCTCGCTGGCGGGGTCTTGCCTGACCTCATAGTGACGGTTGTCCACCCGTAGAATCTGCTTGCCTTGATGCGGGTGCAGGCCGTTCTCTTCAGGGACGATTGTCGGCGGCAGGCGCAGGGACCTTTGCTGATAAGGCGTTAGGTCGGGGTGCCATAGGCGAGTGTCGCCCGTGGGCGTCTGTACGGGCTTGAGCCCGTCGACAAAGGGCGACAGCTTCAACCTGGCGACTTCTGTAATCTTCCCGCCGGCATGGAACAGGCCGAGTTGAATGAGGTTTTCTGCCACCGCCAGGGTTTGCTCCCATCCTTCAAGTTGGCGGCCCTCGGCCCAGTCGACGATACCTTCGAAGACGTCGTTGAGTACCTGGTAGGCGGTATACGCCATCATCAACTCACCGAGAAAGGGCACGAACGGGGTCACGACCAGCAGGGCCGCGTTGAAAATGTCCGTGAGCATGTTTTCCAGGTTATCCCACCAGTTCCAGCGAGCCATGCGGTCAGCGTAGGCCGTGGAAATAGCGATTTCCTGAGCATCATTGACGATCTTGTTCAGTTTGACCCGGTACAGGTAGTGCCAGAGGTCATCGTAGGTCGGATCTTTGGCGCGGTGGGCGGTGTCATCCCGTACCGCCTCGATGTGAAACTGCAGGTTGGGTGCCTGCTCCGGTGTTTCTCGCCAGCTCGGACGGCTATCGCCACGCTCCCTGGGAAGCCAGCGCAGGGGGGAGAGCACGCTGTTGAGTTGGTTAAAAAAACGGCCACGTTCCTGGTGGGCAATGAACTGGCTGAAGAATTGTTGATAGCTGGGACGTGATGATTCAGGCACAGGGTTTTTGTCACGTAACTGGCTGGTCAGCTCTTTGACGAAGTCCAGTGACGAAGCGTATTCCTTGAGCGGATGCTCGGGGTCCTCGGGAATATAGGCCAGCATCCTCATGGTCTCGGGGCCAACCTGTGTAGGCGCGATAACCAGGACGCCGATCAGGCGTGTTTCCAGCAGGTCCAGTGTGTAGAAATCCATCGGTTGGCCGTTCAGTTCCAGTCGGGAGTCTCCACGCAGCAGGGCTTGAACGAGCTCATAGGCATCCTGGGTGATGTCTTTTTTCGCCAGCCCCAGATGGGCGGCGCTGTTCAACGCTGCCTTCAGGTTGCTGATGATGTCGAGGTGCAGCGGGGCGGCGATTGCCGCGTCATCGAACCCCAGTGTGGCGCGTATTTTTTGTTGATAGCGTGCGCCGATATCGAGGTTCCGACACAGGGTCTTGAAATCCTCGGTGGTGAGCGCCTGGCCGGTTTCCTTGTGCTGGAATGTCAACAGTTGGCGTTGTCCGCGAATGTCCTCGTCGGACAGGAACGTAAACTCGGCGAAGTTTTCCTCTGTCGAGAAATTGTGCAGCGCCGCGTCGAGCAGGGTGGTGATTCTGCTGGTGACACCGTGCAGCACGTTCTTTGCCCACCACGCCAATTTGGCAGGTGCGTAGACGCGGATCCAGGTGTGGAGTATGTCGATGTCGCCGTAGTCTTTCAGGGCATCTTTGAGCAGCGGTTCGGCAAATGCCTTGATGTCGCTTAGGGCCGCGAGCTTTTTGTCCAGCGCGTTCTGGGTTGTCCAATGGTTGCCCAGGGCTTGTTTGAGTGAATTGTGTTGCGCCGATGGCAAGGCGTTGGCGTGGATCAGGGCGATGTCAGGCGTGAGATTTTTCAGTGAGGTTATTCGTTGCGACCCTGTATCGGTCAGCCATCGAGGTAGTTGTTGCTGGATGAAATCGTAATGAACCGGTTTTTTTTCGGCGGCCGAAATGGCTCGGTCCATGAGCGTGACTGACATGAGTTGGATGACCTTTTATTAAGACTTGGAGCATCCGATTATCTGCCAGGTACGCGGGTTTAAAAGGTTGAAATGTTGCTAGGAACAGCGCGCGTCCGATGCACTATTCAGGACTGAAAAACAGCTATATAACGCCCTTATTGGCGGGCGGTCGGTTGCAGGCACAAACTTTGGGCACCGGGTTGCAGATAGGGGGTCAGAATCGCAGACATGCCCTTGAGGACTTGGACGGGCAAGGCCGAGGTGAACTTGAAACCTTGGGCCGAGGCGCCGGGTACAAAGGCGGTGAGGGTGCCGAAATGATGTTCGCCAATATAGAAAACAAAGGTGGCCGTGCGGTTGATTGACTTGGAGCTGAGAATTCGCCCACCGGCACCGATGGCTTCAATGCGGTTATCCCCGGTGCCGGTCTTGCCGCCCATGGCGAGTGGCGTACCATCGGCCAGTTTGAAACTGCCTGAGACCCGTTTGGCGGTGCCGGCGTCCACCACCTGCGAGAGCGCTGTGCGCAAGGCGCTGGCGACTTCGCTGGGCATCACGCGCTTGCCACGGTTCGGGTCGTTGATCAGACGGGTTTCGTAGGGAGTACCGGCGGCAAAGTACAGGCTGTCGATACGCAGGGTTGGCTGGCGTATGCCGTCATTGAGGATGGTGCCCACCAGTTCGGCAAGGGCGGCGGGCTTGTCGCCCGAACTGCCAATGGCGGTGGCCAGCGACGGCACCAGGTGGTCAAACGGGTAGCCGACCGCCTGCCAGCGTTGATGAATGTCGAGGAACGCTTCGATCTCCAGCATGGTGCGAATCCGACTGTCTCGGGCACTTTTGTGCCGGCTCTTGAACAGCCAGCCATAGACTTCCTGGCGCTCATGCTCGCTGGCGGCGACGGCCTGGGTGAAGGTGGCCTCGGGGTTGTTCAGCAAGTAGCCGAGCAGCCACAAATCCAGGGGATGGACCTTGGCGATGTAGCCTTGGTCCGGCAGGTCGTAGGCACCGGGGCCATAATTTTGATAGAGCTTTTCCAGGCGCTCATCGGTGAGTTTTTCTGGCGCCTTGGTGCTGGTCAAGTGGGCACGGACAAAGCTGTTGAAGCTCTGTTGGCTGGCCTGGGGCAGCAGGTAACGATGCACGGCGGCCAGGCGGATAGCGGTGGGGTGCATGCCGTCGAGGAAGGTGTCGAGTCGGGCCTGGGTGTCCTTGTTGCGGTATTTTTTCCAGAAGCGCAGCAGAAAGGTCGTGCCCTCGCGGTCGGCGAATTGGGCCAGGTATTCCTGGCGGCGCGGATCGTTGTCGTCCTTGAGCAGCTCGGCACTGTTGTTGGCGCCATGATAGGTGCTGTAACGCACCAGGTCGCGCATCAGGCGAATGAACGGCAGGTTGATCGATTCGCGCAGGGCGTCCCGCAACGTCGGGCTGCGGCCGTTATCTTCGTTGCGAAAGTTATGGAAGTGATGCAGGCCGCCGCCGGTGAAAAAGCTTTCGCCGGGGCTGGCGGAGTACTGCCGGTTGAGGGCCGCGTCGAGCATTTTCGGCAGGCTTTGGTCGCTGTTTTGCGCCAGGTAATCCACAGCCCAGCGGGACAGGCGATCCTGCTCATCAATGTTGACTTTCTTCAGCGCGGCGGGTGTTTGGCCGGCGTAGCGGTCATGGAGTTCGCTGATGATTTGCAGGTAGGTGGTCAGCACACGCAGCTTGGCAGTGGAGCCCAATTCCAGCTTGCTGCCTTCGTTGATGTCGAAGGGTTGATCGGTGTTGTCGGTCTGTACCCGTACTCGGGCGCCATCGGGTGTCATCTCGTAGAGGTTGAAGCTGTAACGTACCTGAGCGGTGCTGGCCGGGGTCAGCAGGCGTGGGCCGAGCAGCCCGAGCTGGCCGGCGAAAGCTGGGTCTGCCAAGTGCTTGAGGTACTCAGTGGCCTGAGTTTGCAGGTCATTTTGCAGGGTGCTGGTGGCGGACAGGTCGAGGCGGTCCAGGTCGTACAGAGGTCGCTTGAGCAATGTGGCCAGACGGCTGCGCGCGACGCTGATGCCTTTGCTGGTTTCGATGGGTTGCAGGGTCGGTTGTCGTTGCCAGTCGCGGTAACTGACTTTACTGGCGAGGGCGGCGCTGGCCAGTGCGGGGTCGATCACCGCGTTTTGTGCGAGCAGGCGGATGTGGCTGTCGGTCAGTTGTGCCAGTTCATCATGACCCTTGGACAAATAGTGAGAGGGTCGGCGCTGGGCGATCATCAGAGACAACACCTCACGCAGGGCCAGGCCCTTCTGCGCCAGGTTTTTTGCATCGGTGCTGGCCAGAATGGCGTTGGTCTGCTTGAAGTCAGCGCCGTACCAGACCCGCAAGCCTTCGGCCATGCCATGCACTTCACCATGCCCGGGCACTGCCGACAGCGGCACGCTGTTGAGGTAGTCACGCACGATGTTCTGCCGGGCCTTCAATGTGTCGGGGCCGCCCTGGTAGGTGCGCACGCTGGCGGAAATCATCTGGCGAATCTTTTCGCCACCGGACAGGGTCAAGCCGTCGGGTGAGTGGCGGTATTTTTCCAACTGGGTGGCCAGGGTACTGCCGCCTGCGGTCTGGCCCGGCAAGTGCAACAGCTTGGCCACCTGGGACCAGGCGGCCTTGGCAAACCGTGGCCAGTCTACTGCCGGGTTGGCGCGGGGTTGGGCGGGGTCCAGCAGGTCGCGGTTTTCGATAAACAGCAGGCTGTTGATCACCACGGGTGGGATGGACGCGAAGGTCGGGTAGAACTGCTGGGGGTAGCTGAATTGGTACAGCGATGTGGCGCGGCAATCGGTGATCGACAGGCCCGCCTGGATTTTCTCGGCATAGGGCACGAACAGGCCGTGGCGGGTGTAGTCCATCAGCGCATCGGAGAAGCGCGTTTGTGACTGGATCAGGTAGTCGCGTTTGAGCAGGCGCGGCAGGAAATCACCGAGTGCGCTGTAGCCCAGGCGCTGATCGAAAGGGCCTGCGCCGGGGTAGACGATGGCGTCGCTGGGGCCGGGTTGCAGGTCATAGGTCAAAGTGGCCGCCACACGGCTGAACTCCCGGGCTTGCCACTGAGAAGTGCGCATTTCCCTGGACGCTGCATAACCCAGGGCGATCAGGCCCATCACCAGCAACAGCCAGAACATACGCCAGATAAAACGGCGTTTTCGGGGCTTTTGTGGCAATGGCGGTTCATCCGCGCTGTCGGTTGGCACCGTAGCCTTGGTCGAATCGGTTTGCCATAAAGCGCCCATAGTCGATTGATCCATTCACGCAGATTGATCGGACTTGTCTGAAGCTTAGACGGTGGTGAGCGTGTAGGAAAAATTTGTGTAGCAGGACAGTGTTTATGACAAGCAGGCTCTTGTGGCGAGCGGGTTTGTTGTGGCGAGCGGGCTTGCCCGCGTTGGGTGGCGCAGCCGCCCCAGTAGGCCCCCCGAGTTCTAGCAGACAAACCACGGTCGCCAGGTTTGGGACTGCTGCGCAGTCCAACGCGGGCAAGCCCGCTCGCCACAATAGGCTCGCGGGTCAACTGGGGTGGATGTCTGACTCAAAGCCAGGCGGCGTCCCAAAGGGGATAGTCGCCAATATTTTCCACCAGTCCGGCGCGCAGGGGGTTGGCGATGATGTAGCGGGCAATCTTGCGCAGGTCTTCCTCTGCACGCACTGCCCTATCGTGATAGCCCCGTTGCCAGAAAGCACCTGAGCTGCCGCAAGCACGGTTGATGGACAGAGTGCTCCGGGACTTGGTTCGCCCCATTACTTGCGCCAGCTCCGTTTCCCGTAGTTCAAATAGCCAATGAAAGTGATCTGGCATTACGACCCAGGCGAGTGAGTTGACCAAGCCAAAGTCGTGGGCTCGCTTTAGTTCGGCCACCAATAATCGTCCCAGATGAAAGTCACGAAACAAGGGGCGTCTGGCATGAACCACAGCAGTAATCAAATAAGCGTGACCCGACTCTGAATAGCGGCCACGGCGTAATAGGTGAGAGTTGGGTTGGCGAGGCAATCCTTTGCTCCTTAATGGATGTAGTGACTTATTGACGCTAGTACTGAGTGCTGGGAGGCGATCCTGAAATCAGTGTGCAGATGTCTCTGCGACCGTCTGATCCCTGTGGCGAGCAGGCTTATTGTGGCCAGAGGGCTTGTTGTGGCGAGCGGGCTTGCCCGCGTTGGGCGGCGCAGCCGCCCCAAGTAGGACCCCCGAGTTCTAGCAGACAAACCACGGTCGCCAGGTTTGGGACTGCTGCGCAGTCCAACGCGGGCAAGCCCGCTCGCCACAACAAGTGAGCGGGTCACAACAAGCCCGCTGGCCACAATCCAGCCACTTGCCACAATAGGTGCGTTCTAGAGCCTCTTCCCCAGGTAAATCCACCAAAGGTAGGGGCATGACGGTGCACCCTCCCTGTGCAATACTCGCCGCCGCTAATTAAAGGCAATTCCTACATTGCCCAGGTGATGCCCCTCCGCAAAAGGCGCTTTTACCGAGACTTCTCGCTGAATCTTGCTGTTTATAGAGTGAAAAGCCCTGCTCATGGCTTTTTATACTGCACCCCCGCTGAGCTGGCCCGGTTTGTACGGCCAGGCAGGTTTACCCAAAAGGCAGGCCTGGCAGGAGGGCGTCGTGGCGACCCGCTGTGACGTCGAACACTCGGTGGTTCATATCCAATAACAAAATGAGGTTGTACCCCTATGCCCGCTGGCAACCACCTGCCCCACGGCGAGACCGCTTCGGGCGGTCCGCTTAAACGCGAACTTGGCGAACGGCATATTCGCCTGATGGCGCTCGGCGCCTGTATCGGTGTCGGCCTGTTCCTGGGTTCGGCCAAGGCCATCGAGATGGCCGGCCCGGCAATCATGCTGTCGTACATCATTGGCGGCCTGGCGATCCTGGTGATCATGCGCGCCCTCGGCGAGATGGCGGTGCACAACCCCGTCGCCGGCTCGTTCAGCCGTTACGCCCAAGACTACCTAGGCCCATTGGCCGGCTTTCTCACCGGCTGGAACTACTGGTTCCTGTGGCTGGTAACCTGCGTCGCAGAAATCACCGCCGTCGCCGTGTACATGGGCGTCTGGTTCCCCGATGTGCCACGCTGGATCTGGGCCCTGGCCGCCCTGATCAGCATGGGCACCATCAACCTGATCGCGGTGAAAGCCTTCGGTGAGTTCGAGTTCTGGTTCGCCTTGATCAAGATCGTCACCATCATTGCGATGGTCATCGGCGGCGTCGGCATCATTGCGTTCGGCTTTGGCAACGACGGCGTGGCGCTGGGGATTTCCAATCTGTGGGCCCACGGCGGCTTCCTGCCCAACGGTGTGCAGGGCGTATTGATGTCGCTGCAAATGGTGATGTTTGCCTACCTGGGCGTGGAGATGATCGGCCTGACCGCTGGTGAAGCGAAGAACCCGCAGAAGACCATTCCCAACGCCATCGGCTCGGTGTTCTGGCGCATTCTGCTGTTCTACGTGGGCGCGTTGTTCGTGATCCTGTCGATCTACCCGTGGAATGAAATCGGCACCCAAGGCAGCCCGTTTGTGATGACTTTCGAGCGTCTGGGCATCAAGACCGCTGCCGGCATCATCAACTTCGTGGTGATCACTGCCGCGCTGTCGTCCTGCAACGGCGGGATCTTCAGCACCGGGCGCATGCTCTACAGCCTGGCGCAGAACGGCCAGGCCCCGGCGACCTTCGCCAGCACCTCCAGCAATGGTGTACCGCGCCGTGCGTTGCTGCTGTCGATTTTCGCCTTGCTGCTGGGCGTACTGCTCAACTACCTGGTACCGGACAAGGTCTTTGTCTGGGTGACCTCGATCGCCACGTTTGGCGCGATCTGGACCTGGGTCATGATCCTGCTGGCCCAACTCAAGTTCCGTAAAAGCTTGAGCCCCGCCGAACAGAAAGCCCTGAAATACCGCATGTGGCTGTACCCGGTCAGCTCGTACCTGGCCTTGGCGTTCCTGGTGCTGGTGGTGGGCCTGATGGCGTACTTCCCGGATACCCGTGTTGCGTTGTATGTCGGGCCTGTGTTCCTGCTGTTCCTGACAGTGCTGTTCTACGTGTTCAAGTTGCAGCCGACCAATGCCTCCCCAGGCTCGGTGCGTTCAACGTCCTGATACGTACACGGTCAACAAAAAAAGCCCCGGTCAATTGATCGGGGCTTTTGTTTTTGCGATGTCGAAGGTCAGGCCGTGGCGACCTGCGCCGGTTGGGTCAGGCGCTTGTTCAAGTCCAGCCACGCGCCGAGCAAGGCCATCAATCCGGCGCCTACCAGCGCGGTGAAGATCTGCATGGCGAAGGCATCATCGGTCATGGCGTTGACCATGTCCGCCAACGGCGCCAACAACACCCCCAGGCAGAACACTTCGAGGGAGTAGCGACCCATGCGGCAGGTTTGTTGTGCCAGCCAGTTTTGCGTCCAGCCACGGCCTGGCAACAATTTGGCGGTGACGTAGGCCAAGGCCAGGAAGTGCAGCAGACGCACCGGCGACAGGTCGGTCTTGCTGATGGGGTACAACAGGTCGCTCAGGGCGGAGGGCATCACTGCATCGTGGATCTCGGGCCAGCGCCAGGAAACGGTGATGATGCCGGCAGCCACCACGTAGCAGGCGGCTGCGATGAACAATGGCTGGCGTGAAAGCGGTCGGCGTTGCGCCGGCCGGGGTTGCTGGCTGTGCAACGCCGCCGCGCCGCCCAGTACAAACAGCAACTGCCAGGTGACGGGGTTGAAGTACCACACACCGTCGGCAATCGCCGACAGGTTCCAGCCCAGCTTCGGCGCCAGCAGGTACACCGCCAGTGACACGGCAACGACTGCCCAGGTCTTGCGTACCAGCAACGGCAGCACCAGCGGCAGGCCCGCCAGTAGCACGATGTACAGCGGCAACGGGTCCATCAGGTTCGGTTTGAAGCGCAACAGCAACTCATCCGTCAGCGCTTGCTGAGGGTTACTGATGAAGTGCGTCAGGCCCATTTCCTGGACCAGGTCGCGGGTTTCCACATGACTGTTGGCAAAGAACACAATGCCCATCAGCATCGCCAGCAGGAAGATATGCACCACGTACAGTACCCAGGCACGACGCAGGATCTTCACGCAGGTAATCCAATACCCTTCGCGCTGCAGGATCTTGCCGTAGGCCAACACCGCCGCGAAGCCCGCGAGAAACACGAAGACTTCCGCCGCATCGCTGAAACCGATGTTGCGCAGGGTGATTTGGCCCAGAGGGTTGTGGGGCACGTGATCCCAGAAGATGAAGATCAGCGCCAGACCGCGAAAAAAATCGATGCGTGGGTCGCGTCCGTTAAACATGGCTGCGGGCTCTTGAACAGTGGGTTTAGTAATGACAAGTGGACGTCGGCATTGGTCGGACCGTACGTCGGGCGGGCGCAGGTTGGCGGTATTTGTAAGCAATTGCAAAGCGTGGGTATTACTGAATGTCTCATCCTGTCTGGCTAGACATCGATGATCACCAATGTACCGTGGCTGCCGGCGAGTACACCGTGGGCGATGCCGGCTTCTACTAGGTACATCTGGCCGGCACTCACGTTGACTTCCTCTTCGCCAATGGACAAACGCAGGTGACCGTTAATGACCAGTAGCCCTTCGTTATAGTCGTGGGTTTCTTCTTCGTAGGCCTGCTCGTTCATACGCAGGACCTTGATTCGCGCGGGACCGACCTGGCCGACGCATGTTGATTTCCAGCTGTCGGGCAGATGCTCGGCGAGCGAGGCGAAGTCGAGTAACGGCATGGTGAATCTCCTTGGTTCAAAAATGCCGTCGGTGGTCCGGTTCAGCAGGGAGTGATGGCTAGAACGCATCCATCAGCAATACCCGGCACGGCTTGGCCTGATGCGCGTTGATCTGCGGCACCAACCGGGTGAAGTGCTCGGTTTGGCAATGCGTGTCCAGCGCGGCCTGGTCGGGCCATTGCTCGATGAAGATGAAGTGCCCCGGGTCTTTCTGGTCAACGAACAAATCGTAGGCGATGCACAGCGGTTCCTGGCGGGTTTTTTCTACCAGTTCTGCATACCACGGCCGCACGGTGTCCAGGTGTTCGGGTTTGATGAAGTCTTCGGCGATCACTTTCAACATGCGGTCAATCCTTTGAGCGGCGCCGTGCCCGGCGCCGCAATGGTGCTTAAGCGGCCGCTTCTTCATGCGGCTCAAAACTGTCGGCACGCGCCATCTGCCACATCCGCGAGTAGAACTCGCCGTTCACTTCGCCGGTGAGCAATTCACCGGGCTTGAGGAACACATGCAACTGCGAGAACAACTTGATCTCGGTCGCCGACATGCGCCGTACCAAGTGCTTGGCCGACAACTGTGATGGATGATCGAGACCCGCAGCCGCGAGCATTTCCGCCAGAGCCTTGAGGGTGTTGCGGTGGAAGTTGAACACCCGCTGGGCTTTGTCCGGTACCACCAGCGCACGCTGACGCAATGGGTCTTGGGTGGCGACGCCGGTCGGGCATTTGTTGGTGTGGCAGCTTTGTGACTGAATGCAGCCGATGGCAAACATGAAGCCCCGGGCCGCGTTGGCCCAGTCGGCGCCGATGGCCAGCACGCTGGCGATGTCGAAGGCGCTGACGATCTTGCCGCTGGCGCCGAGCTTGATCTTGTCCCGCAGGTTCAGGCCCACCAGGGTGTTGTGGACGAACAGAAGGCCTTCGCGCAGGGGCACGCCGATGTGGTCAGTGAACTCCACGGGCGCGGCGCCGGTACCGCCTTCCTTGCCGTCGACCACAATAAAGTCCGGCAGGATCCCGGTTTCCAGCATGGCCTTGGCGATGCCCATGAATTCCCATGGGTGGCCCAGGCAGAACTTGAAGCCGACGGGTTTGCCGCCAGACAGTTCACGCAACTGGGCGATGAACTGCATCATTTCGATAGGCGTGGAAAACGCGCTGTGGCGCGATGGCGAGATACAGTCTTCGCCCATCATGATGCCGCGCGTCTCGGCGATTTCCTTGGTCACCTTGTGTTTGGGCAGGATCCCGCCGTGGCCGGGCTTGGCGCCCTGGCTCATCTTGATTTCGATCATTCGCACTTGCGGGTTCTGCGCCTGCACGGCGAAACGTTCCGGGTCGAAGCGGCCGTCACTGGTGCGGCAGCCGAAGTAGCCGCTGCCCAGTTCCCAGGTCAGGTCGCCGCCGTTTTCCCGGTGATAGGGGCTGATGCTGCCTTCGCCGGTGTCATGGGCGAAGTTGCCGAGCTTGGCACCTTGGTTCAGGGCGCGGATGGCGTTGGCGCTCAGGGAGCCGAAGCTCATGGCCGAGATGTTGAACACCGAGGCCGAATACGGTTGTGTGCACTGCGGGCCGCCGACCATCACGCGAAAGGCGCTGGGGTCGCTCAATGGCGCAGGGCGCATGGAGTGGCCGATGAATTCGAAACCGGACTGGTACACGTCGATCAAGGTGCCAAACGGTTTGTCGGCGCTTTCATTCTTGGCCCGGGAGTAGACCAACGAGCGCTGGGCGCGTGAGAAGGGTAGGGCGTCGCTGTCCGATTCCAGCAGGTACTGGCGGATCTCCGGACGGATGCCTTCCACCAGGTAACGGATATTACCCAGGATCGGATAGTTGCGGCGCACCGCGTGGGGGCTTTGCATCAGGTCGAAAATGCCGATCAGGCTGAGGATGCCGGTGACTATCGTGATAGGCCACAGCCAGTCATGTTCGACAAAGGGGAGGCTGGCAAGGGTGAAAATAACGCACACGGCAAAGAAGGCGTAACGGCTTAGCAAAGACAGGCTCATACGGTTTCCTTGGGTTCGGACTCATCAGGTCGGTCACGCATTCTGCGCCAGTACTGAAACCGTGGACAAGGATTGAGCGCTCTGCGGCGCACCAAGGCCGATCGAGGAACTGTTCAGCTCAGCGACGCCACTTATGGCCAAGCCTTTGTGGGGCTGATACACAAGGCAAGGATGCAACGGTCAACAGGAAGTCTCGATTAATACGTCTGTGAGTAAGTCGTGTATGACGCTATCTACTGCTGTTTCTTCTACAGGGCCAGTGCCGCAAAGCTCTTCCGGGGTTATTGAGACGCCTGCCGTACCGCCAGAACAAGTCGTGAGGGCCCTTCAATTGATGAAGGGTATCGATAAGCCGGAACAGGACGTCAGGCTCAAGCCGGATTTCGCCACGGGGCGTCCACCTGGGGACAAACGCAGTGCCGAGCAGATTATTAATGACAATCCCATCCTCAAGAATCTTGGTCATCAAAAAGACATCAATCGTGAGCAGGCGTATAGCCGATTAGGTGATTGGAGCGCGGAAAACAAAGACCCGGACGCCAGGGCCGATGCTGCGTTCAACGCCGCCAAGGTGCTCAACTACATTGATACATCGTTATCGGCTTCAGGTCAGCAGCGTGGCACGGCGCATAACAATGGGGATCTTGAAGGGATTACCAGCAGTGGTGACGCCCGACACGGTACTCCTGCCGGTATGTGGAAAGACTTCACAGAGCAAGGTTATACCGCCTTGAGGGACGACCACCGGCTGGACGCTACAAAAGACCCTTATGTAAGGCCCAACGGTACCAACAAGGGCAACCTGCAGGGACTCGCCAGCCAGGCGGGTCAGTCGCTGTGGTTCGTCCCCGGATTGAGCAACATATTGCAAGGGGTTGGAAACGCTGAGGGAGGTCTTGGAGGCGTTAAATCGGGCGTGGAGGCCGGCATTGAAAAGACCCGGGCGGACGGTTTTGACAAGGCCATGGCCGGCGCAGCCAGTGGTGATGTCAAGGCAATGGTCAAGGGGTATGCAGAAACGATGATCAAGAACGAAGCCACACCGGAGTCTGTCAAAGAGGCATTGAAGCAGGTGAGCGAATGGTTGAGTTAATGCAACCAGCACCGATGGTTCTATTCTTATTGCAATCGGTTCTCGTTTGGGTGTGATATTTGTGTTACTGTATAACAAATTGAAATCACCCAGACGCCCCGGAGGCCTTATGAAATCTGGTATCCATCCCGACTACCATACCGTGCTGTTCCACGACACCGCCGCCGATGTGTTCTTCCTGATCGGTTCTACTGTCGACAGTGACCGTACCCACAAACACAGTGATGGCAACACTTACCCTTACGTCGCTCTCGACGTGTCCAGCGCTTCGCACCCGGTGTACACCGGACAGCAACGCAAGACCCAGTCCGAAGGCCGGATTGCCGGGTTCAACAAGCGTTTTGCCTCGTTTGGTTCGAGCCCGAAAAACGTCGAGGCGTGATCAGCAAGCGCTTCACCTCAGGGCCGCTTCATTCAGTGAGGCGGCTTTTTTATGCTCGGTTGACGGACCAGTGTCATAAGGCCATCATTTTGACGAAAGCTGACTAAACTACTGGGTAATTGCCAGGAGGCTGTTACCTTGACCGTAGGAAGCGCATACCGACGCGATCCGAGGTGCCCCATGGGAGAGTCCCTTCCCTTTTCAGATGCCAACCGTCCGGTGTTGTTGTTGATCGATGCGCATCAGGACGTTCTTGACCGCCTGACACAGTTGCTGAGCCTGGAACCCTTCGAGTTGTACAGCGCCACCCGCGCAGGCGAAGCCCTGGACATTCTGGCTCGCCATCCCGTCGATCTGGTGATGAGCGCTGCGCGCCTGCCGGATATGGATGGCGCCTCATTGCTGGCGCAGATCCATCATGATTATCCCCACACCGTGCGCATCCTGTTGACCGGTGAGACCGACCTGACCCTGATCATCAAGGCGATCAACGAAGGGCAGATCTACCGTTACCTCAGCAAACCCTGGAAGGACGAAGAGTTGCTGCTGGCGCTGCGCCAATCCCTGGCCCACCAACATTCAGAGCGTGAGCGTCTGCGACTGGAACAACTGATTCGCCAACAGAATGACGAGCTCAAGCATCTGAACGCCTCCCTGGAAAAGCACGTAGCGTCACGTACCAGTGAGTTGCAGCAAACCGCCGATATGCTCGACCTGGCCTATGAAGAACTCAAACACAGCTATGCAACGGGCACTGAAGTGTTCTCGCTGCTGGCCAACCTGCGCCTGCCCCGCAGCAAGCAAACCAACCGGCAGACCATCGAACTGGTACGCACCTGGTGCAACACCCATGGTCTGGATGAAGCCAGCAACCGCGACCTGACCATGGCCGCCGCGCTCTACAACATCGGCAAGCTCAGCTGGAGCGACAGCATGATGATCGCTCCGGCCGATATGCTGCACGGCACCGACCGCGAGCGCTATCGGGCGTATCCGGCCCAGAGCGAGTCGCTGCTGATGACCCTGGAGCCGATGAAAGATGCAGCCCGGCTGATCCGTCATCATCAGGAACGTTGGGACGGAACGGGTTTCCCCGATCACCTCAAGGGCGAGGCGATTCCATTCGGCTCGCGATTGCTGAAACTGGCGGTGGATTTCATAGAACTGCAACACGGGTTGATTCTGGAGCGGCAGATGAACAGCGATGAGGCGCTGCTGTACATCCGCAAATACGCCGGGCGCCTCTACGATCCGGACATGGTGGAAGATTTCATCCAGGCCTGCGCTGCGTTCCTCAGCGATGTGACCTTGGGTGATCCGAGCGTCAAGGTGCTCAGCACTCGCGAACTGGCCGAAGGCATGGTGTTGGCCCGCAACCTCAACGCCGACAACGGTATGTTGCTGCTCAACGCCGGCAAGGTGCTGAACCTGCCGTTGGTGGATAAGCTGATTGCCTTTGAGGCGATGGAAGGGGCCAAGTACAGCGTGTTTATCAAAGAGCCCGATGAGGCGCCGCTTCTCGCCTAGCTGCCTGCAACGGTCGGGCCCCGGCGAGGCGGCGTTCGCTTTCCTGTGCCGTGCAGGGGCACCTGAAGATAAAGCTCCAACGTGTTACCTCCTATATTCCCCAGGCTATTTGCTTGTTACCGTGATAATCAATGATCCCCCTGAGTATGAAGATATCTTTCTCATCCTCTTTTCCGGTTTTCTCAAAAGCTACTCGCCATCGACCACGTCCAGTACCAACTTCTACTTGCGGTAAATCAACATAGGTGTATTTGCCTATTTTTTTTCGGGTAACACGACCTGCTTGAATATCCTGAATAATTTCCTCAATTTTGGCTCTGGCATTATCGGGTAGTAGCGGGATTTGGGTTTCTGCCAGCTCATCCAGTTTCACGATGTTAATTGCTGGATCTCGCATGGCTGGTGGTCTTTGGGGAACAGAAGTGCTGGGTGTAAGTGGTGGTTTATCAACTCTGTGGGTTTGAGCTCGGGGTGTGGGGAACTCTAAAGGTGTTGAGAATTGGGGGATGTTTTTTTCAAACTCAGCGACGGCTACGCTGTCGACCATTTTTACGCCAGGGTCGACGCTTGTTTGTTTGCCATGGGACAGTGCGATATAAGGCACGCCGGATTTTTTCAGATCCCCCGAAAAGGAATCTACGCCGAGTTTTCGTAGCTTTTCTATGAATTTTTCTGTTTTAAACGTTTTTAATGCTTCTTGTATTATGGGCGACGATACAAGCAGTTCCAGTGCCTCTTGCGGTGTGATTTTGTTATCGGCTGCTATATTGCTAAGGATTTGTCGTCGTCCCTTTTCGTTTAGAAAGTCATTAAGGCTGTCGGTCGCCCAAGTTGAAAGTTTGTATTTTTGATCAAATTTGTTCAGGTTGCTCAACTGCTTGGGCGTAATGGCATAACCTACAAAGTGTGCTCCTGTTTCGGGGTCTAGAACCCTAATGGATGATCTGATGTGTTTTGAAAAGTCATCATTTTTCCCAATGATTCTTTTTATTTTTCTATAAAGTTGTTCCTTGTTTGAGGGGGAGAGTGGTGGGGTCAGGAAGCTAGTTGATCTGTTGATGTGGCTGAAAATGTCCGTGTCAGATCGTAGAGTCAGCAGCGCATCACGTAATTTGGTTTTAGCGCTTTGGCTTAAACTCCGTTGTCTCGATACCATGCGACGAAATTCAGTTTCATCTACATCGGTACCCAACCGTTGTCGAGCGTTATCAAGTAGTTGTTTTTTTTGAGGATCACTTAATTCTTTGAGGATTTCTACGAAGTGTGGCATTTCCGTTTCTGTTGAATAAATGCGAAGCGCCGAGATCAGATCATTATCCACTTGCTGTGCCGCCGTGAGAGGGCGCAGGGTACTCCAGATTAACCCTCCGCCTGTTACTGTCCTCTCGAAACGCGGCTTCCAGCTTTTTGCGTCTCCCGGCACGACGATAAAGTCCACTTTGCTCCCAGCGGGGTCTTTTATACACCGCGCGCCGTCCTTCATATAGGACGAGTATAGGTAATAGCGCCCCGCTTCATCCCTCATCGCGACAAATTGGTTATTTCGGTTGTCGATAAAGTAAGGTGCGCTTCCCGTACTGCGCGACCACTTGTAAGTGTTCGTCTGTGCAAACATCTCCACGTCAAAGAGCGGGTCGATCTGTTTAGGTAACCGATACTCTGTGACATTGACCCAGGCCGGCTCCAGCGGCCGGATCGATGCTTTTCCGATCTCAATGCTGGCTTTTCGGCCTCCGCTGACTTTGTTGACAAGCCCGGGGATACGGTGCCCCAGCTTTAGAGCTTTGTGCAGCGCGCCCATGATTCCCCTGCGCAAAAACGACAGTGCTGCCTTGGCCGGCACTAGATCTATCAGAAAATCGGTGACCTCAGCGGCGAACATAAAAGCATTTACCGTCGATTCTCGTGAAATTTCCTCGTTACTTCGGGAGCGGTAATCCGCGTGCGCGAGTTGAAAGCCAAGTTGCGCCGCATACAGGTACGCCTGAAAATTACCGGTTATCGGCTTCAAGGCATAACGGTGCACACCGCGTGTATCGCTGAAGATCCGAGCAAGCTCCTGTACATCGTTTGTCGCCATCCGTTGAGTCAAATAGGCTCGCCATTCGGGCTTTGCCTTCAGCGTGTCCACTTGCGTCAGCCCATCGACCAGCTCTCTGAATGCCACGCCATCTGGTGCATCCGGCGTATACAGGACGCTGACTCCGCCGGTGCCGGTGCCTTTTCGCTGAATGACCGCGACGCCATTGATGACCTGTCCTCCCTGACCCCCTTCCAGCGCGCTGCCTATCATCAACAGGTTGCCCTCAATATCGAATCCGCTGACCTGGGGGCGGCTTGCCGAATCGGGGTGCTCCGTTATCGCCTTTATCCAGTCAAATCCGCTGCCGGGCGTCTTGAAAGTAAACAGGCTGTAGGCTGCAGGATTCAGCCGGCTCTCAAGAGCATCCTTGTTCATTTTCGCTGCATTGGCGCGTTGCCAGGCGGTGGCAAAGATGTTTCCCGCGCCGCTCGGCGAGAAGGCTGACCTGAGATACTCGTCATATTTTTCGGCAATATTGGCCTGCTGGGCGAGAACGCGTAAATCCGCATTGCCGAGCGTGCCTCTCTTTTCTCCCGAGATGTCGATAATGTCGGCGGTAGCGGTGATTGTTCTGTGTACCTCATGGGCGGACCAAGGGTCGACGTTACGCCGGGCGTAACTTCCCAGGGTCCGCAAATCCACGACGTCCTTGGTCTTCCAGGAGCCTCGTTTCAATGATGGGTTCTTCAGAAACTGCGGGATGTCTATCTTTGGGTCCTCGCAGATATAGACGGTTGCGGTTTCCTCGTCGCGATACCCCTTCACATCGAATGTGTTAGTGGCGATCAAGCGCAGATGCACCAGGCTGTCATAGGGGGCAATATCCACATCGGCATACGCCGGTTTCTGTATTTTCAGTACGTTGTGGGTTTCGTTTTCTGAAAACGATTTCAGTGTCGAGATCTTCTCAAGCACAGGGATGAGCACCTCGTTGCTGTCAATCATCGCCTTTTCCAGTTGCCTGTACCGAACTTGATCTACTGGGCTGGCAGCTATCAGCCAGTCGGGTTCGTGCGGCTCCACCAAGCGTAGGTTGCGAGCCGCCAGGGCCGCGCAGGCATCCAGTTGCGGCGTCAGATCAGCAGCCAGATCGAGTTCGCCTGTTACCGGCAATGTCTCCCCACGCAGGGCCTCGCGGATACGGAAGTGTTGCCGGATCCGCAGTGAGCGGACACTGTCTGCAATCACATCGGCTTCTATTTTGGGTGGTCGCGTTGCCAACACGGGCAGGCGGGACAATTGAGTACGAGCCGCTGCAGGCAGGCTACCGGCCAGCAGCTTGCCTGCTGATCCGTTGTCACGTACGCGTGCCGCTACTGTTTCATTCAAGCGACTGAGATTTTCATATTCCTCAAATCCCTCGCCTGGGCTGTACAGCATCACGTTGCCCGCTGGCGGCGTTCCATCTCTGGCACTCAGGATAAATGCGCCAGCGAATTCACTGCCGTCCTCCAATGTCAGCCGATATACCCCAGGCCTGTTGCCGGCGGCGAACGCCTTTTCCCGTGCTGTTGCGTCCGGATATTTCAGTAGGTTATCTGCCAGCGTCCGTCCGTCGGCCGACAGCGTGCCGTCGACCGTGCGCAATGCCAACTGATGGGCGAGGACCTGTCGGCGCAGGGCAAGCAACTGCTCTTCAGTGTTGGGTTGTTCGTCCTCGCGAGCCCCCCAGAATTCATTCAGGCTCATCGTGAAGGCTATTTCCAGCGCGCTGGCGATTGTCGCCGGCGAACCGATTGCTGAGATGCTTTTGTCCGCCTCCAGTGTGTTGCGTTCCCGGTAGAAGGCGCCGGTCTCTGTCAGGTATGCGCCCCCACCAGGAGCCCGTACCTTGTTCAATAGCGACCCCAGAAGTTCGCAAGACAGGAGTTGTCGTTGCCCCTCGCGGTCCTCGCGGTAACGACTGTAAAAGATGCTATTTGGGTTGATGGGCCTGGGTAAATCGGGAAATGTTGCGGCCAATTTCTGCTGATATACAGCCTCCAGGCTCGGCTGTTCGTGCATCAGATCGTCGGTTCGGGCATTAAGATTGCCGAGCTCGCGAATAAGGTGCGCTTGCTGTTCGTCGATCGATAGCTGCGCAGGCGCTACCACCGGCAGCGTCACGGGCTGCAAGGGATGGGCTGCCACAGTGGCGACCTGGATCTGTTCAGGGGCGTCACCCTGTTGGTCTTGGGAGGGGAGCAATGAAATGTGCATGTTGGAACCCGTATAAATGAGGCGCAACGCACTCAGGATGCGGCGCGCCCGATTGACTATGTGTTCTGAGTCTATGGCTGGCAGTAATGGGTGTTGCGGTGCATGTATGGCGGATAAAAAAACGACGCGGGTGGCGTATCCACGCTGGCGCTTCGTACAGCTCAGGGCGATTCGGTTGCCTGCCGTTGACGCGCATGTGATCCTTGCCGCCTTTACTCAGAGGCGTTTACTTCATGTCCGGAACTATCCACATCGCCGCCGCCCTGTTGATCGGCAGCGATGGCCAAACCCTGCTGGTCCGCAAGCGCGGTACCCAGGCCTTTATGCAGCCGGGCGGCAAGATCGATGCAGGCGAGCAGCCAGCCGAGGCCTTGGTCCGGGAGCTGCACGAAGAGTTAGGGCTGCGCATCGATCCGGCGGCGGCCATCTACCTCGGCCAATTCTCGGCGCCCGCCGCCAACGAGCCGGGCTTCGTCGTGGAGGCCGAGCTGTTCCAGGTCAATATCGACGTGCCAGTGACGCCCGCTGCCGAGATTGAAGAGGTGCGCTGGATCGATCCGGCCGGTGACGGCGACTTGGTGCTGGCGCCGTTGACACGGGACCTGATTCTGCCGTTTTATCGCTCATCTCTGGCCACTGCCTGACCCCCACAGGCTCAAAGGATTGAACCGTGATTGCGACCCAAGACCTGCTGATTTTCGCTGCAGCTTCCCTGCTGTTGGTGCTCACACCCGGGCCGAACATGATCTACCTGATCTCCCGCTCGATCTGCCAGGGCCGCAAGGCCGGGGTCATATCGCTGCTGGGCGTGGTGGCGGGATTCTTCGTCCACCTGTTCGCCGCCGCCGCTGGTTTGACGGCGGTGTTTCTTGCGGTGCCGATGGCTTATGAAGCAATGAAATGGGCCGGCGCCCTGTACCTGTTGTGGTTGGCCTGGCAAGCCGTCAAACCGGGGGGGCGCTCGCCGTTCGAGGCCCAGCAACTGCCGCCGGACTCTTCGCGCAAGCTGGTGCTGATGGGCTTTCTCACCAGTGCCCTGAACCCGAAAATTGCCGTGTTCTACCTCTCGGTGTTCCCGCAGTTCATCACCCCGGAGCACGGTTCGGTGTTTACCCAGAGCCTGATGCTCGGCATGACCCAGATCAGCGTGAGCTTCATGGTGAACCTGCTGATCTCGCTCTTCGCCGCTACCATTGCCGGCTGGTTTATCAACAACCCGAGCTGGCTGGCGGTGCAGCGCTATTTCATGGGGTTTGTGCTGGCAGCCTTGGCCGTTCGGCTGATGCTTGAGCAGCGGCGCAGCGCATGAATATCCGAGGTTTGGCCGCCGGCGATGCCCCAGCCTATCGGGCGTTGATGCTCCAGGCTTATGGCACTTATCCACAGGCGTTTACTTCCAGCGTTACCGAGCGTGCAGCGATGCCCTTGAGCTGGTGGGAGAAGCGCTTGGAGAGTCCGCTGGATCGGGTGATTGGCGGGTTTGAAGGGGCGGAATTGGCGGGCATTGTTGGCCTGGCGTTCGAGCCTCGGGAAAAGGCTCGGCACAAGGTGACGCTATTCGGGATGTACGTCGCCGAGGCGTTTCAACAGCGCGGGTTGGGCCGGCGGCTGGTTGAAGCGGCGCTTGTTGAGGCGCACAAGCATCCTGACGTGAAGTTGGTTCAGTTGACCGTCACCGCCGGCAATGAGGCAGCGTTTGCCCTTTATCAGCGGTGCGGTTTTATTCAGTACGGGCTGGAGCCGTTGGCGGTGCGGGTGGGAGTCGACTACTTCGACAAGATTCACATGTGGCGTGAGTTGCAAGTCGACTGATTATTCAGCGGCGAAGCAGATTTGTGTGGGAGCTGTCGTTATGCCCCCGTCTAGCGAACGGCGCTGACGCCGTCCAATGTTGAAAACGACGTGTCCTTGGCCGTCAGCAAGAAGTCGCGCATGTACGGCGCGTCCAGCATATCGGCGCGAATCCCCGCATACAGCGTGGCAAACAGGCCTTTCTCTCCCAGCCGCTTGGCCTTCACATAACCCCGCGAGCTGTATTCATGCAGCGCCCAATGTGGCATGCCACAAACGCCACGGCCGCTGGCTACCAACTGCATCATCATCACCGTCAGTTCCGAGGTGCGTACCTGGGCGGGCTCTACGTCGGCCGGCTCCAGGAAGCGGGTGAAGATGTCCAGGCGGTCGCGCTCCACGGGGTAGATGATCAAGGTTTCGTTGAGCAAGTCGTCGGGCACGATATAGGGCTTGTTTGCCAGCGGGTGCTGGTTGGCCACCGCCAGCATCGCTTCGTAGGTGAACAGCGGTACGTAGGTGATGCCCGCCAGCTCCAGCGGATCGGAGGTCACCACCAGGTCCAGGTCGCCACGGGCCAGGGCCGGTAGCGGAGCGAAGGCAAACCCGGAGGCCAGGTCCAGTTCGACTTCCGGCCAGGCGTCACGGAATTGGTCGATGGTCGGCATCAGCCATTGGAAGCAACTGTGGCACTCGATGGCCATGTGCAGGCGCCCGGCCGTGCCTCCGGCCAGGCGTGCGATGTCCCGCTCGGCGCCGCGCAGCAAGGGCAGGGTGGCGTCCGCCAGTTGCAGCAGGCGCAGGCCGGCGCTGGTGAAGCGCAGGGGTTTGGTCTTGCGCACGAACAGCTGCATGCCCAGGCGCTCCTCAAGTTCCTTGAACTGGTGGGAGAGCGCGGACTGGGTCAGGTGCAGCCGTTCGGCGGCTTCCACCAGGCTGTCGGCTTCGCGCAAGGCGTGCAGGGTCTTGAGGTGACGAATTTCGAGCACGGGCACTCCATGAATATAATTTGTGATAAAGACGAATAGGGTGAGTTTGTCTCATGTTGTCGTCGGTGTCGACATTCGAGCCCTGCTTTAACCCCAATGACCGTTGGGCGCCCTTCATCAAACTGTCACGCAACTGTGGCAGCGCGCTTGAACAAACTTCATCAGACTCGCGCTCTACTGGGGTTCTGCGTTTCGGTGTTTTCCATGCGTGTAGTGTTATTTCTGGCCGCGCTGTTGTTCGGCCTGCCGTCCTTTGCGGCTTCTCGATGTGATGTCAATGTCCCGACCCAACGGGTCGACCTGCCACAAGTCAGCCTGGCTTACCAAAGTATTGGCCGTGCCTCGGACCCGGCGTTGCTGCTGGTGATGGGCCTGGGCGGGCAACTGATTCACTGGCCCGACGAAGTCGTGGTCGCCCTGTGTCAGCAAGGCTTTCGGGTGATTCGTTACGACAACCGTGATGTGGGCTTGTCTACCTGGCGCCAGGCGCCGGCCAGCGCCAATCTGACGTTTGAAGTGCTGCGCTACAAGTTAGGCTTGCCGGTGGCGGCGCCCTACACCCTGACCGACATGGCCGACGATGCCCTGGGGCTGATGGATGCGCTGCAAGTCCAGCAGTTCCACGTGCTGGGCGCCAGCATGGGCGGGATGATTGCCCAACACCTGGCGGCCATGGCGCCCCAGCGGGTAGAAAGCCTGACGCTGATCATGACCAGCTCCGGGGCTGAAGGCCTGCCGGCGCCGAGTGCGGCACTGGTGCAATTGTTGTCGCGGCGCAGCGCGCCCAATCGCGAAGTGGCATTGGAGCAACAGGCCGACCTGCTGGCGGCGCTGGGCAGCCCTGAGGTGAAGGACGATCGCCAGATGCTCCTGCATCAGGCGGCGCTGTCGTATGACCGTGCCTTTAACCCCGAAGGCGTGAAGCGCCAGATCATGGCGATCCTGGCCGAGCCCAGCCGGGTGCCGTTGCTCAATCAATTGCGAGTGCCGACCCTGGTGGTCCATGGCACCGCTGACCCGTTGCTGCCGGTGATGCATGGCGTGCACCTGGCGGCGCACATCCAGGGCAGCCAGTTACGGCTGATCCCGGGCCTGGCTCATCGATTCCAGGAGGCCTTCAAGGCGCCGTTGCTGGCGGCGGTGTTGCCGTACCTGCAAGCCCATCGGCAAGACACGGCGCATTGGGCACGAATTGATCCAGTGGAGCCGGCGAACCTTTTGTGAGGTAGGGGGCGGGTGTATGGTGCAACTTTTCCGGCGCGTTTTAGCCTGCGAGGTTGCCTAAATGAGTACTCCCCTGAAAATCGATTTCGTCAGCGACGTGTCCTGCCCCTGGTGCATCATCGGCCTGCGTGGCCTGACCGAGGCCCTGGACCAGTTGGGGCCTGAGGTGCAGGCCGAGATCCACTTCCAGCCCTTCGAGCTGAACCCCAACATGCCTGCCGAAGGGCAGAACATCACCGAGCACATCACTGAAAAGTACGGCTCCACTGCCGAACAGTCCCAGGCCAACCGGGCGATGATTCGCGACCGGGGTGCCGAAGTTGGCTTCGCTTTTCGCACCGATGGCCAAAGCCGTATCTACAACACCTTCGACGCCCACCGCCTGCTGCATTGGGCCGGGCTTGAGGGCTTGCAGTACAACCTCAAGGAGGCGCTGTTCAAGGCGTACTTCACCGATCAGCAGAATCCTTCCGATCACGCTACCCTGGCGACGATTGCTGAAAGTGTCGGCCTTGATCGCAAGCGTGCAGAAGAAATCCTGGCCTGCGATGAATACGCCGCCGATGTTCGCGAGCAAGAGCAGTTGTGGGTGTCCCGTGGCGTGAGCTCAGTGCCGACCATTGTCTTCAACGACCAGTACGCGGTCAGCGGCGGTCAGCCGCCGGAAGCTTTTGTCGGTGCGATTCGGCAAATCATCAGCGAAGCCAAGGCCTGAGGATCCATGGAGATCAAAATGTGGGAGCGAGCAAGCCCGCTCCCACACTTTTTGATCTCCGGTGTTCTCCATAGCAGCGTTTGCTTCACCGCTGGCCCGTCCCTTGCATTCATCCCCTAAAGCCCATTCGGCCGGCGTTCATGAGTGATGAAGCCGGTGTCTGGAGGGGCGCTGCCAGGGGGAAATATTTCCTTGAACATTCTTGACCTCGACCACAGCCTCACGGCTCAGGATCCGATTGCCCGGCGTCTTGCCAGTGGCCTTGCCACGCGCATGGACTTGCTGGACCTGGGCCCGAAACTGCGCCTGTGGTCCACCGAAAAAACCTACAAGCGGTTTGCCGAACGTCTGGCCCAGCGGCCCCGGCCTACCGGCGCAAGGCCGGAAATCTTCTTCGTCGGGTCCGGTGATTACCATCACCTGACACCGGCCTTTCTCGCTGATCTCAAAGAACCCATCAGCCTGATTCACTTCGATAACCACCCCGACTGGGTCCGTTTTGCGCCTCGTCGCCACTGCGGCTCATGGGTCAACCGGGCGCTGAAAATGCCGGCCATCAAGCGCATCGTCACGCTCGGGCCGTGCAGCGATGATTTGCACAACCCACAACTGCGTGGCGGCAATCTCGGCGCCCTGAAACGCGGGGATTTGCAGCTATTTCCCTGGCAGCACCCGCCGTCGAAAGTCTGGGGCCGGGTCGGCGATGGCGCAGGCCACGAGCAACAGGAAGACCATCTGCATTGGCGCAACCTGGCTGAGCTGGACTGGGCTACGTTCCTGACGCAGATGATCGCCAGTCTGCCCACCGAGGCGATCTGGATCACCATCGACAAGGACGTGCTCGCCAGCGAAGACGCTGCCACCAACTGGGATCAAGGCGGCATGCGCCTGACCCATTTGCTGCAAGCCCTGCGGGCACTGGCGGCGAGCAAGCGGATCATCGGCATCGACGTGTGTGGCGAGTTTGCCCAGCCGGCCTTCAGTAATGCGCTCAAACGCTGGGAAGCCAAGTCTGACCAACCCCCCGCCGAACGCTGGAGTGATGAAGACTTGCTGCGCAATTCGGCGACCAACGAAGCGTTGATCAATCTGTTTGAGGAGCTGTTCCCGTGACCCTGACTGTGGTGCTGTTGGTGGCCTTTTCCATCGTGCTCGATGTGATCGGTCAACTGTGTTTCAAATTGGGCCTGGATCGCCTGCCGGAACTGGAGGGCGGTTTTCGCCTGAATGCATTCTGGGGGCAGGTGTTTAACGCACCCTTGCTGTGGGCGGGTATTGCCGCCTACGCCATTGAATTTTTTGTCTGGCTCGAAGCCTTGTCCCGCGCGCCATTGAGCCTGCTGTTTCCGGCAGCGGCGCTGGCGTATTGCGGCGTAGTGCTTGCCGGCAAGGTAGTACTCGGGGAAACCGTCAGCCGCCGACGCTGGTTGGGCACTTTCGTGATCACGGCCGGCGTCATGCTGGTGGCTATTTCAGGGACGCAAGCATGAACTCAGAGAATATTTCCATGAGCCCCGTTCGCCCCGAGGGCTGGCTGCACGGGCGCCTGGGTACCGTGGTGCTGTGGGCGTTGCTGATTTGTACCGAAAGTGCCGGGCAACTATTCACCAAAGTGGCCGGCGATCAACTGGGGCAGATGGACTTCACCCTGCAATGGTTGTGGGATGTGGCGAGAAACCCGGGAATCCTGGCGGCCATTGGCAGCTATATCGGCGCGTTTTTTGTGTGGATGCTGATTTTGCGCCGCAGTAGCCTGTCCCTGGCGTTTCCGCTGAGTTCGTTGGTGTTTGTGGTGGTGTTACTCGGTTCCTGGCTGGGCCTGGGTGAGCACATCAGCTTTCTACACTGGGTGGGCGTGGCGGTGATTATTGGCGGGATTGTGTTGTTGGCTGAGGGTGAAGAGAACTAACCACGACCCCTGTGGCGAGCGGGCTTGCCCGCGTTGGGCTGCGCAGCAGCCCTAAAACCTAATATCTAGCTCTATCTGAATGAATGCTGGGATCTTAATGGGGCTGCTTCGCAGCCCAACGCGGGCAAGCCCGCTCGCCACAATGGGAGCGGTTTCAGATCAGGGTTTACGGTGAGCCACCAAAAATCCCAGGCCATGGGACACCGGAATATCTTTCACCCCCGCCTCACGCTGCTGCTGAGCAATCTCGCGGTGAAACGCCTTCATTTTATCGGCGGGATTGCGTTGTTGGCTGAGGGTGAAGAGAACTAACCACGATCCCTGTGGCGAGCGGGCTTGCCCAGCGTTGGGCTGCGCAGCAGCCCTAAAACCTGATACCGAGCTCTATCTGAATGAATGCTGGGATCTTAATGGGGCTGCTTCGCAGCCCAACGCGGGCAAGCCCGCTCGCCACAATGGGAGCGGTTTCAGATCAGGGTTTACGGTGAGCCACCAAAAAACCCAGTCCATGGGACACCGGAATATCTTTCACCCCCGCCTCACGCTGCTGCTGGGCAATCTCGCGGTGAAACGCCTTCATTTTATCGGCGGGATTGTGTTGTTGGCTGAGGGTGAAGAGAACTAACCTCGATCCCTGTGGCGAGCGGGCTTGCCCGCGTTGGGCTGCGCAGCAGCCCTAAAACCTGATACCGAGCTCTATCTGAATGAATGCGGGGGGCTTAATGGGGCTGCTTCGCAGCCCAACGCGGGCAAGCCCGCTCGCCACAATGGGAGCGGTTTCAGATCAGGGTTTACGGTGAGCCACCAAAAATCCCAGGCCATGGGACACCGGAATATCTTTCACCCCCGCCTCACGCTGCTGCTGAGCAATCTCGCGGTGAAACGCCTTCATTTTCGTCCAATGCATCTTCGGCCGGTAGTGGTGCTCGGCGTGGTAGCCGTTGTTCATCCAGATCAGGTTGTACAGCACGCTGTAAGAACTCACACCCCAGGCAATCGGCAAGTCCGGGTTGCCGCCGAAGTGCTCGTAGTAGCCGTTGAGGGACGACAGGCATTGGCCCAAATACCAGAACGGCAACAGCCAGAGCACCGCCTGCCAGTTGTAAAACGCCAGGGCGATGTAGAACGCCACCGTCACGTAGATCTCCACTTTGACCCAGCGGGCATCCGCCGGGCGTTTGCGCTTCATTTCCTCATAGAACGGCTTGGGGTCGTCGCGGAAAAAGCTGAGGAACGTGTAGGCCCAAGGGTTTTCGGGCTGGCCGTCCTTGCCTCGCAAGTAGATCGACAGCGGGTCGATGGTTTGGCCGTTCGGCCCCGGCAGGTCGGAGTTGCCACGGTGATGGCGATTGTGGATATCACGGTAGAGCGTTTGCGAGAAACCGATGGTCACTGACAGCAGCAGATCGAACCCACGGTTCATCCAGGCCTGGGTGAAGTAGGCGTTGTGAATCTGGTTATGGGAAATGCTGTTGATGCTCCACGACAGGCTGACGGCATACACCAGTGCCAGGGGCACGATGGCCCACCAGGACAGGCTGTGGAAAGCCGTTACCAACCAGATGACAAAAGCGAAATGCGCCACGCCCAGCGCAATGGGAACCAGGTCCCACAGCGAATGGGCGAGCAGGCGATAAGCGGGGCGAGCCATGAATAACGTCCTGAGGAAATGAATTCCGGGGCGTCGTTGCAAAGCTCAGACCAATTTGTAAAAAGTTATGTATTAATCGAATTTGTAGCTGATGGCCGTCTGTACCTGGCCCTGGTTCACATCCCCGGTCTGCTTGACGATGCTGCTGTCTGCCGCCGAACCCACCAGGTGTACCCAACTGGCACTGGTCAGCAGCGACCAGTTGGGCGCGAGGGGAAACTCGAAGCTCTGGGTCAATGTCAGGTTCTGGAAGCCGCCGCTGGCGTTGTAGGGGCGAAAGCCGGAAGCCGCGGATTCGTTAGCGTCGACGCCAAAATAGGTCTGGGCCTGGCGCCCATCGGCAAAGTGCGCCATCAGGCTGCTGCTGCCGATGATCCCGCCACCCAGGGGGTAACCCAGTTCGCCGCCGACCTTGCCCAGCACGCCACTTTGATCATGACCACCGCCGACGGCCCGACCCACTTGGGCGTAGACCCGCCAAAAGTCGGCGGGCGCGTATTGGATAAAGCCGCCGATCTCGGCCATGTTCGACACGTTGCGCAAGCCCCGCAGCGAACCGTTGGCGGTGCGTCCCGGCAGGTAATTGATGTAGGGGCCGGCGCTGAGACCGTTGGTGTTGAGGGCGCTCCAGGTCAAGCCGTCGTCGGTACCAAGACTGACATCTCCCCAATCCAGGTCGAAATACGGAACAGGCACGGTTTCATAACGGCTGCCGGTGGGATCGTGGGGCTGATAACTGATACCCAGGCCTGCTTCACCGGTAATCCCGTCCGCCATTGCGGTGCCTGAAAAGCCCCACAGGCCAAGCAGGCCGGCGAATACAGCAGAGGTAACCCTGAACATGGAACGTTTTCCTTATCTGAACATGCGCGCATGAACGCGCGAAGGGCGCTACCTGTGCAAGCACTCATCTTGTTTGTAGCAAGCTACAAAAATTGTAGCTGTTTACGACACATTCAAAAGAAAAAGCCCCGCGAGCCCCGTGTTATCAGGTGTTGGCGCACTTGGCACACTCCATGCTCTATCCCTCTGCAAGCGCAACAGCGCGTTCCTACCCAATAGGTAAATGCAGATGATCCACTGGCATATCGTGTGTGACTTCGACGGGACCATCACCCCTACCGATGTCATCGACAACGTCCTCCAACGTTTCGCCGGCCCCGAGTGGGAAACCATCGAACAGGAATGGCTGGATGGGCATATCGGCTCCCGCGAATGCCTGAGCCGCCAATTGGCCCTGATCAAGGCGACCCCGGCCGAATTGCTGGCGTACTTCGACAGCGTCGAAATCGATCCCGACTTCCCGGACTTCGTCGATCACGTCATCGGCCTGGGTGCCTCCATCGAAGTGGTCAGCGACGGTATCGAGCAAGGCATTGCGCGGATTCTGTCGCGCAACTACGTGACTTTGCTGCCGATCCTCGCCAACCGCCTGCGTCAGGTCGACCAGAACAGCTGGCGCATCGACTTCCCGTACTCCAGCGACGCCTGCCGTGCCGCGTCCGGTAACTGCAAGTGCAAATCCACCCCGCGCAACAAACGCGTGCTGGTGATCGGCGACGGCAAGTCAGACATGTGTGTGGCGTCCACTGCCGACTTCGTCTTCGCCAAAGGCAGCCTGGCCGAGTATTGCGAAACCAACAACATCCCTTACGCGCGCTTCGACACCTTTGCCGAAGTGCCTGCGCTGCTGGCCCAACTGCCTCAGGGCATGGCCGCCAACGCCACCTCTTTCAACACTTCTTCTGATAATCAGGAACTCTTCCACCATGTCTGATATCCGCATCGCTACCGCAGAAGACCAGGTTCTTCTGGATAAAGAAGCCAAGTACTGCTCCTACGGCGATACCGTTCACTACATCGACCCTCCGCGCATTTTCAGCCGTTGCGAAGGCTCCTATGTATGGGACACCGAAGACCAGGCTTACCTCGACCTGCAAATGTGGTACTCGGCCGTTAACTTCGGTTACGCCAACCCGCGCCTGAACAACGCGCTGAAACAGCAGATCGATACCCTGCCGCAAATCGCCAGCCAGTACCTGCACAAAGGCAAGATCGAGCTTTCGGAAATGATCGCAGTCGATGCCAAGAACAAGTTCGGCCTCGACGGTCGCGTGCACTTCAACGTCGGCGGTTCGCAGTCCATCGAAGACTCCCTGAAAGTGGTGCGTAACGCTTCCAACGGCAAGAGCCTGATGTTCGCCTTCGAAGGCGGCTACCACGGTCGTACCCTCGGCGCGTCGTCGATCACTTCCAGCTTCCGTTATCGTCGCCGCTACGGCCACTTTGGCGAGCGTGCCAACTTCATCCCGTTCCCGTACCACTTCCGTGGCCCGAAAGGCATGACCAAGGAAGAATACGGCAGCCACTGCGTGCAGCAGTTCGCTCGTTTGTTCGAGACTGAATACAACGGCGTGTGGGACCCAAAAACCAATCAGTGTGAATACGCAGCCTTCTACGTCGAGCCGATCCAGGGCACCGGCGGCTACGTGATCCCGCCGATGAACTTCTATAGCGAGCTCAAGCACGTCCTCGACCAGCACGGCATCCTGATGGTTTGCGACGAAATCCAGATGGGCTTCTGGCGTACCGGCAAGCTGTGGTCGATCGAACACTTCGACGTCAAACCTGACGTGATCGTTTTCGGTAAGGCACTGACTAACGGCCTGAACCCGCTGGGCGGTATCTGGGCCCGTGAAGAGCTGATCAACCCGAAGATCTTCCCACCAGGTTCCACCCACTCCACCTTCGCATCGAACCCACTGGGTACTGCGGTAGGCCTGGAAATGTTCAAGATGACCAGCGAAGTTGACTACGGCGCGATGGTCATGGCCAAGGGCAAATACTTCCTGTCCGGCCTGCAAGAGCTGCAAAAGCGCTTCCCGATTATCGGCGACGTCGACGGCCTGGGCCTAGCGCTGCGTTGCGAAATCTGCACCGCCGACGGCTTCACTCCGGACAAGGCCACCCTGGACTATATGGTCGAGGAAGGCATGAAGGGCGACATGGTGGTTGACGGGCAGAAACTGGGCCTGATCCTCGACGTGGGCGGCTACTACAAGAACGTGATCACCCTGGCACCGTCGCTGGAAATCAGCTACCCGGAAATCGACCTGGGTCTGAAGCTGCTCGAACAACTGCTGGTGCGGGCGACCAAGCGGTGAACCAGCACGGGATCGACCTCGGTGAAGGTGATGCCGGCTTCGTTCTCGGCGAAGGTCCGGTCGGGATCCTGTTGATCCACGGCCTGACCGGCACCCCGACGGAACTCCGTCGGGTGGCCCAGGGCCTGGCCAAAGTGGGTAATTGCACGGTGTACGTGCCGACCTTGGCCGGGCACTGCGGGGACAACAGCGACCTGCAAGCCACCGGCTGGCTGGACTGGTACGAAGGTGTGCGCAAAACGTTCGTCGGCGTGCAGCAACGGCATGAGCAAGTGTTTGTCGGTGGTTTATCCATGGGCGCGGTCATGTCGATGTACCTGGCTTCGGAGTTTCCGGGTCAGGTCACCGGCCTGCTGATGTACTCCACGACGTTGAAGTACGACGGCTGGAACATCCACAAGTTGGCGTTCCTGACGCCATTGCTGATGAAGATTCCATTCGGCGTGCACATCTGTGTCTTCGAGGAGAAGCCCCCCTACGGCATCAAGAACGAGCGCCTGCGCGCGATCGTCGAGCGGCAGATGAAGGAAGGGGAGAGCAGCCAGGCCGGTTTGTTGACCATGGAGGGCGTGACGGTGCGCGAGTTGCACCGCATGAACGCCGTGGTCAAGAAGCGCATGCCGTCGATCAAGACCCCTGCGCTGGTGCTGCATTCCATCGAGGACGACATCACCAGCCGCTGGAACGCCGATTACGTGGAACGCCATCTCGGCGGCCAGGTGACCAAGGTCCTGTTGGACAACTGCTACCACATGATCACCGTCGACCTGCAATACCGTCGGGTGATCGAGTTGAGCGCCGACTTTATCCAACAACATGCCCAGGCCATCGAGGCCCCTGAAGATTATCGACAGCAAGCCCTGGCTTAAGGAAGAGACGTGATTACCGCCCAAGCCTTTTCGACCATTGGTGCTATCGAGCGCAGTGCCTGGAACGACTGCTTTCCTGGTGCCCTGGAGGATTGGGACTATTACGTGGCCGTGGAAAAAGCGGCCATCGATGATTTTCAGTGGCGTTATCTGGCGGTGTTCGAGGGTGAAACGCTGGTGGCAGTTGCCCCGGCGTTTATCACCCATTACCGCCTCGACACCACTGTGTCGGGTATCGGCAAGCGCTTTACCGAGCGCCTGGAGCGACTGTGGCCGGGTGTTTTGCAATTGGGCCTGTACGCCATTGGTTCGCCGGTGGCCGAGCAGTGCGACGCGGGTACTGCCAGCCATATTCCCGAGTCCCGGCGTCAAGCGTTGCTTGAGCATTTGCTCCAGGCTGCGCGCCGGGATGCCGATGACTTCGGCATTGGCCTGTTGGCGGTGAAAGACGCGCCGACCAATGACGAACATTGGGCCAACAGTTGCCAGGCAGCGGGCTTTCAAAGCATGCCCAGCCTGCCATCGGCGCTGTTGCCCATCCCTTTTGGTTCAGTGGACGCCTACCTGGGTTCCCTGGGCAAATCCACCCGCAAGGACCTACGCCGCAAACTGCGGGCGCCAGGCCCGCGGGTGGAGTGGCGACGCACTATCGACGACGTGCTGCCAGAGATCATGCGGTTGTATGAAGCCACTCTGGAACGCGCCGACCTGCAATTCGAACGCCTGCCGAGCGGGTATTTCACCGGTATCCTCGAACAGTTGGGAGAGCGTGCGGTCTGTGTTCTTTACTGGGTGGACGAGCAATTGGTGGCCTTCAATCTGATCCTGCTGAACCAGGATCGGTTGATCGACAAATTCTTCGCCCATGACCTGGCCCGCAGCCGGGAGTACAACCTGTACTTTCGTAGTTGGCTGACCAACGTCGACTACTGTATTCAGAACAATATTGCGCGGTATGAGTGTGGTCAGGCCGGGTATGCCAGTAAGCTGCGCCTGGGCTGCAAGTTCGAGGGTAATAGTGTGTTTTTCCGCCATCGCAATTGGCTGCTCAACATGCTGCTTAAAGTCGTAAAAGTGTTTATTCGTCCGGATCGATCCGACCCCGCCATGGCTGCTGCGATAAGCGAAACCTGATGATCACCAAGACCCGCCAAAAAGCCCGCCCCTTTGCCATTTCGCGTTGGAGCGTCCAGCGTAAGCTGGTCCTGGCGTTCTGGCTGGTCAGCGTCATTCCGACCATGATTGCCGCTGAGCTGGCGGCCACCACCCTGTCGCAGATTTTCGACAGCAACGTGCGTATCTGGCTGCAAGAGTCGACCAAGATCGTCAAGGATGAGATCAGTGAAACCCTTCACGACAACGCCCGTGCGGCGCAGTTGTTCCTGCGCTATACCCGTCCGCCCACGTCTCGCAGTTCGGCCAAGCACGACAAGTTGACGGCCGATATCGCCGATGCCATGGGCATCGATATGGTTGCGCTGATTCGCAAAAGCGACCACAAGGTGGCGTTCAGCACCGTGGCTGACAGCATTGTCGGGCAGATCAGCACGTCGTCCAACGCGGTCCTGCAGACTATCCAAATCAGTGGCGTGTCCACCGGTGCAGTGGTCTCGACGTTCGAGACCACTGAAGAGGGCGTTGATTACATGCTGGTCATCGCGACCTTCCTGGATAACAGCTTCCTCACCAGCGTGGCCGATGTGCACTCCCTGGACTTGCGCCTGTACCTGGCCAACCCTACTGGCTTCTCGGAGATTTTTGCCACCCAGCGTTTCGAGGACCACCCCAGCAAGGTGCCAAGCCAGGTCGAAGCCATGATGCGCTCGACCAAGCAGCCGAGTGAGCAGTTCACCAGTCGCTACAGCGGTTTGTACTGGCCGATATTCAATGATTCCGGTGAGTTGCAAGGGGTGATCTTCAGCGGCTTGCTGCGTCACTCCAGCCTGGTGGGCCTGGTCAACCAGAGCAACCTGTTCGTGCTGATCTTTCTGGTCAGTTCGGCGCTGTCGCTGAGTGCCGGCTGGTTAGTGTCCAAGCGCCTGACTCACCCGCTGCGCAACCTGTCTGAAGGGGTACGGGCGGTGATTTCAGGTGACTATCAACACCGGGTGCCGGTCAGCGGCGGTGATGAGCTGGCCGAGCTGAGCAGCACCTTTAACCACATGACCGAACGCCTGGGCGAATTGCATCACCTGGAAGCGCAGTTGCGCCGTCGCGACCGGCTGCATGCCCTGGGCGAAGTCGCGATGGGCCTGGCCCACGAAATTCGCAACCCGCTGGGCATCATCAAAACGGCCACCCAGTTGTTGCACCGCCGGGCCGATCTGCCGGAAACCGACAAGCGTCACTTGGAATACGTGATCAGCGAAGTCAGCCGAATCAATGACCTGATCACCGAGTTCCTTGACTTCGCCAAACCCAGTGCGCCGCTGCGTACCCTGCAACTGGCGCGGCCGTTGGTGGAGGAGATTCTCGGTTTCTGCGGCCCGGAGCTGTCCACCCACAACATCGATGCGAAAATCGACGACCGCGCGCCCGGTGCGACCATCTACGCGGATGCCAAGCAACTCAAACAGGCTTGCCTCAATTTGATTCTCAACGCCATCGATGCGATGCCAGACGGTGGTTGCCTGACCCTGGGTATCAGTACGGTGGGAGAAAACACCGTGATCAGCATTGCCGATACCGGTCAGGGTATTCCGGCAGACATGATCGAGCGCATCTTCACGCCGTTCGTCACCACCAAGGCTTCAGGCACTGGCCTGGGCCTGGCCAAAGTCTTCTCGATCATGGAGAGTCATGACGGCAGTATCGAATGTGCCAGCGAGAAAGATGCCGGCGCCACCTTCAGCCTGTACATTCCGGCTAACGGTGAAGACGACGGTTTTGATGAGGATGGTGATGACACATAACGTATTGGTGGTCGACGACGAGCCCAAGCTGTGTGACCTGCTGTCTTCGGCCTTGAGCCAGAGCGGCATCCAGGTGTTCACGGCGGGCAACGGCTTGCACGCGCTCAAGGTGCTGGAGCAGGAAGACATCGACCTGGTGATCAGCGACTGGCGTATGCCTGGCATGGATGGCCCGGCGCTGTTGGCGGAAATCAAAGTGCGTTACCCGCAGTTGCCGGTGATTGTCATGACGGCCTACAGCACCGTGAAAAACGCCGTGCAATCGATGCGTAACGGCGCTTATGACTACATCGCCAAGCCCTTCGACATCGATGAGCTGGACATCACCGTGGCCAAGGCATTGCAGTTTCGCGACATCATGCGCGACAACGCGCGGATGCGCGCCGAGCTGGACGAGCATGCCCAGTTCGACAGCCTGGTGGGCGATGGCCCGGCCTTTCGCCGGGTGTTGCAGGCGGTGGATTCGGTCCGCGACAGCAACGCGACCATCCTGTTGACAGGCGAAAGCGGCACCGGTAAGGAAATGGTCGCCCGGGCTATCCACAAACATGGCAACCGCGCCGACCGGCCTTTTGTGGCGGTCAACTGCGCAGCCATTCCCGAGGGTTTGCTGGAAAGCGAGATGTTTGGCCATCGCAAGGGTGCCTTTACCGGCGCCGTGGCGGATCGGGTCGGACGTTTCATGCAGGCCGACAAGGGCACGCTGTTCCTCGATGAAGTGGGCGATATGCCCCTGGCGTTGCAGGCGAAAATTCTGCGCGCTCTGCAGGAACGGGTGATCGAGCCGGTGGGTGATCCACGCGAGCGCAAGGTGGATGTGCGGGTGATCGCTGCCACCAACAAGAACTTGCTGGAGGCGGTGGCCAACAAGGAGTTCCGCGAGGACCTCTACTACCGTCTCAACGTCTTCCCGATCCCGTTGCCGGCCCTGCGTGAGCGCGTGGAAGATATCGCGCCGCTGGCCCGACACTTTGCCCAGACCTTGAGCGCCACCACCGGTAAACGCATCACCGGCTTCAGTCCGGAGGCGTTGCAGGCCATGGCGGCCTACGGCTGGCCGGGCAATATCCGTGAACTGCAGAACTGCGTTGAGCGGGCGACCATCGTGGCCGCCAGCGCAGTGATCGAAGACATTGATCTGCCGGCGTATCTGTTTGCTTCTCGCCCGGCAGACAGCAGCGTGGGAGCCGTTCTCAGCGAAGGGCCCGGCGTGCCTCAAGACCTGGATGCAGCATTGGCCGAGGTGGAGAAGGCGTACATCCTGGCGGCGTTGCAGGAGAGCAACGGCGTGCAGGCGGCGGCAGCCCAGAAGATCGGGATTTCCGAGCGCAGCTTCTGGTATCGGTTGAAGAAGTTGGGGATTCAGGTGGAAAAGATCATTCGCTGAATCTTGGCGACGATGATCTCCTGTGGGAGCTGTCGAGCTTTAGCGAGGCTGCGATGGGATCGCTGCGGTCTGACAGGTGCACCGAGGTGATCCCATCGCAGCCTCGCTAAAGCTCGACAGCTCCCACATTTTTGATTGGGGTGAGTCTGAACGTCAGGCGTGAATGCGCACCCACACGCTCACCAACACCGTAGCCGCCATCAACCACGCCACCGCCGCCACGGCCAGTGATGCCTCCAGCCGCATCCGGTCCACCATCACGTACAACGTTGTCAGGTACACAAAGTACGGAATGATCGACCACATCCCGAACACGATGGTGGTCTTCAAATCCTCCACCGACCGACCCTTGCCGACGATGTAATGGGCGATCAATGCAAAGGTCGGAAACAGCGGTACCAAGCCTGCGATGTAATAGTTTTTGGTCTTGGCCAGCGCCGCCAGGATCAGCACTACCCCCGCACCCAGCGCAGCCTTAAGCAATAAATCCACAATACGCTCCTAGTGACTCAAGCCGTACTTCTTGACCTTGTCGAACAGCGTGGTCTTGGCCATGCCCAGCTCCTGGCTGGCCTGGGTCAGGTTGCCACCGCTGCGCTGCAAGGCGTCGTTGAGCAGGTTGCGCTCGAAGGCTTCCACCGCTTCAGTGAAGGCCAAGCTGTTACTGCCGCTGCTGGCACCGCTTTTCTTGAAAGCCGGCAATCCCAGGGCAAAGCGCTCGGCGACGTTGCGCAGTTCGCGCACGTTGCCCGGCCAGTCGTGGCTCATCAGGTTGGACAGGGTTTGGTTGTCCAGGTCCGGTGCGGTGCGGTCAAAGCGCAGGGACGATTGTTGTAGAAAGTGTTCGAACAGTTGCAGGATATCTTCCCTGCGTTCGCGCAGGGGCGGCAGTTCCAGGGTTACCACGTTGAGGCGGTAATACAGGTCACTGCGAAATTGATTGGCGCGGCTCAGGTCATCGAGGTCGGACTTGGTGGCGGCGATCACCCGACAATCCACCGCCACGCTCTGGTTCGAACCCAGACGTTCCAGGGTGCGCTCCTGCAAGACCCGCAACAGCTTGATCTGCAGGTTCAGCGGCATGCTTTCCACTTCATCGAGGAACAGCGTGCCTTCGTGGGCGTGCTCGATCTTGCCGATCCGCCGCTTGCCGGCGCCGGTAAAGGCATTGGCTTCGTGGCCGAAAATTTCGCTTTCGAACAGATTCTCTGGCAGGCCACCGCAGTTCAAGGCCACGAACTGGTGGGAATGGCGGCGGCTGAAATCGTGCAGGCAACGGGCGACCAATTCCTTGCCGGTACCGGTTTCGCCTTCGATCAGCACGTTAGCTGAAGTGTCGGCGACGTTGGCAATCAACTCCCGCAGGTTCTGCATGGCGGGTGAGCGGCCGATGATCCGGCCTTCCAGGGAGTCGCGCTCGGCCAGTTGCCGACGCAACGACCAGACTTCCCGAGCCAGGCCGCGCTGCTCCAGGGCGCGGCGGGCGACGTCCACCAAGCGTTCGGGGGAGAAGGGCTTTTCCATGAAGTCATACGCGCCGTTGCGCATGGCGCCGACGGCCATGGAGATGTCTCCGTGGCCGGTGATCAGTACCACCGGCAAGCTTTTGTCCAACGCCTTGAGACGGGTCAGCAGTTCCAGCCCGTCGATGCCTGGCAGGCGAATATCGCTGATGACAATACCGGCAAAGTTTTCACCCACCCGGGTCAGGGCTTCTTCGGCGCTGCCTACGCCAACGCTGGGAATGTCTTCCAGGGCCAAGGCTTGCTGGCAGCCGAGCAGTACATGGGGGTCATCTTCGACGATCAGGACGGTCAGGTCGGTGTTGTGTTCGGTATTCATGTCGACTCGCCGGGATGAGGGCCTGCCAGGGGCAAGCTCAGGACAAAGGCTGTGCCACCGTTGACCGGGGGCTCGACGGCAAGCGTGCCGCCGGTGGCCGCCGCGAGGCTGGCCGACAGGGTGAGGCCAAGGCCCAGTCCCTGTTCGCCGGGTTTGGTGGTGAAAAAAGGTTCGAACAAATGTTTGCGGGTTTGCGCGTCAATACCATGCCCGTTGTCGCGTACTCGCAGGCGGTATTTACCATCGACGGTATCACCCTCCAGCCACAGCTCGGGAGCCGGTTGCGCCTGCATGGCGTCCAGGGCGTTGCCGATCAGGTTGACCAGGATTTGCTCCAGGCGGGTCTGGTCGATTTGCAATTGTGCGGGTGTGAAGTTGCGGTGCAAGGTCAGCGGCAAGCTGTCCAGGCGGCTGCCCAGGACCTGAAAGGCGGCGTCTACCGCCTTGCCCAGGCTCGCTTCGCCTTGGTCGTCACCGCGCCGGGCAAAGGAGCGCAGGCTGGCGGTGATACGGCCCATGCGGTCGATCAGTTCGTTGATGGTCTTGAGGTTGGTGCTGGCGGTGTCCAGGGCACCGCGCTCCAGGAAGCGCACGGTGTTGCCCGACAGCGTACGCAGGGCGGCCAAGGGTTGATTCAATTCATGGGCGATGCTGGTGGACATCTGGCCGATGGCGGCCAGCTTGCCGGCCTGGACGAGTTCATCCTGGGCTCGGCGCAAGGTTTCTTCGGCCTGGCGCCGTTCGCGGATCTGGCTCTTGAGCCGTTCGTTGCTGGCCCGCAGATCGGTGGTGCGCTCTGCGATCCGCCGCTCCAACTGGTTATTGGCCTCCTGCAAGGCTTCTCGTGCTGCGAGGCGGGTGGCGATGACCTTGCGCCGCTCATTCCAGGCGATCAACAGGAAGGCTACCAAGGCAAAGGCCACGGCTACCAGAATCCCCTGATTGACCGCTGCCCGGCGCAGGTCATTCAGGGGCGTGAGCAGGGTGAAGTTCCACGGTGTGTCGCTCAGGGGCCGGGTCTGGGCCAGGTAGCTGACTTCGTTGTCGTCGGCCACCACTTCGCTGTTGGCCGGGAAGGTCAGTTTTTCCGTGCCCTCGCTGAGGCGCTCGCGGGCCAGGGGTTCCAGCTCGTTGAGGGTTGCCCAGTAATATTGCAGGCTGCGGGCCAGGCGCTCCTTGGTGTCGTCACTCAAGGGGCGCACGGCCTTGAGGCGGCGCGCCGGGTCGCTGGACAGAATGATGATGCCGTTCTCGTCACTGACGAAGGCTTCCAGGCGCGCCCGTTGCCAGCGCTCTTCCAACGCTTCCAGGCGCACTTTTACCACCGCGACGCCGATGATCTTGCCGTGTTCTTCCAGGCCATGGGCCAGGTAGTAACCGGGTTCGCCGTTGGTGCTGCCGATGCCGTAGAACCGACCGGGTTGGCCGCGCACCGCATTCTGGAAATAGGCGCGAAAGGACAGGTCTTCCCCCAGGTAACTGTCGGCATCGCGCCAGTTACTGGTGGCCAGCACACGGCCGGTGGTGTCCATCACATAAATGGCCCGACTGCGGCTGCGCCGGTTCAGGCCTTCGAGGTAATCGTTGACTGTCTTGCGGTGTTCCGCAGACGGGTCGGCCAGCAACTTGGAGACGCTGGACTCCAGCTCCAGGAGACTGGGCAGGTAGGTGTATTTACTGATCTCACTCTCGACGGTACGGGCGTGCAGCTCCAGCTGACGTTCGCCGTTCTCGCTCAGGGTGCGGATTCCGTAGTATTCGCTGATCCAGAGGCCGATAAAACCCAGGCCGATCATCAGCAGGATGATCAGTGGCGGCAGGAACAATTGGCGAATCAGACGAGGCTTCACGGCAAGTGATGGCGGTGCGGCGCGATAGAGGGTGGGGTCGCATTTCATCACAGATGCCTTGGGTCAACCAGAGCTCAACCAAGCCGAACACGGTCTGCGAAACAGTGAAGATCAAATGTGGGAGCCGGGCTTGCCCGCGATGGCGGTATGTCAGGTGCCAGTAGATTGACTGGCAAATCGCTATCGCGGGCAAGCCCGCTCCCACATTTGTCCGGTTTCGGCAGTGAGAGCGGTGTGCTTTTAGTGCTGCAGGATTTTCTCAAGGAAGTGCTGCGCACGCTCGGAGCGGGCGCTGATGTCGCCGAAGAACTCCTCTTTCGGGCAGTCTTCGATGATCTTGCCAGCGTCCATGAAGATCACCCGGTCCGCGACCTTACGGGCAAAGCCCATCTCGTGGGTCACGCACATCATGGTCATGCCTTCGTGGGCCAGTTGCACCATCACGTCCAGCACTTCGTTGACCATTTCCGGGTCCAGAGCCGAAGTCGGTTCGTCGAACAACATGACGATCGGGTCCATCGCCAACGCACGGGCAATCGCCACACGCTGTTGCTGACCACCGGAAAGCTGGCCAGGATGCTTGTGGGCATGAGCCGACAGGCCGACACGCTCCAGCAGTTGCAGGCCTTTCTTGGTGGCTTCTTCCTTGCTGCGGCCCAACACCTTGATCTGCGCGATGGTCAGGTTTTCGGTGATGGTCAGGTGAGGGAACAGCTCAAAGTGCTGGAACACCATGCCGACGCGTGAGCGCAGTTTTGGCAGGTTGGTCTTCGGGTCGGCGATGGACGTGCCATCCACTACCACGTCACCTTTCTGGAACGGCTCCAGGGCGTTGACGCACTTGATCAAGGTGGATTTGCCGGAGCCGGACGGCCCGCATACCACGATCACTTCGCCTTTTTTAACCTCGGTGCTGCAATCGGTCAGCACTTGGAAGTCGCCATACCACTTGTTGATGTTCTTGATAGAGATCATACGGCAAACCTTTTTTGCAGACGCTTGACCAGCAGCGAGGCGGAAAAGCTGATGATGAAGTAGACGACACCGGCGAAGATCAGGAACTCATTGGAGCGGCCAATAATGTCGCCGTTGGAACGGGCGGAGTTGAGGAAGTCCACCAGGCCCACGGTGTATACCAGCGAGGTGTCCTGGAACAGGATGATCGACTGTTGCAGCAGCAACGGGGTCATCTTGCGGAACGCCTGGGGCAGGATGATCAGGCGCATGGTCTGGCTGTAGCTCATGCCCATGGCTTGTGCGGCGGCCATCTGGCCCTTGGAGATCGATTGCACGCCGGCCCGCACGATTTCGCAGAAGTACGCCGCCTCGAACATCATGAACGCCACGACGCAGGAGGTGAATGCACCGATCGGCGTATCTTCGCCTGTGATCCAGCGCAGTACGAATGGCACCGCCAGGTAGAACCAGGTGATCACCAGCAGCAGCGGGATCGAACGGAAATAGTTCACATAGGCGCCGGCCACGCGGGACAGCAGTTTATTGGACGACAGGCGCATCAACGCCAGGATCGTGCCGATGATGATCCCGCCAACCACGCCCATGACCATCAGCTTCAAGGTCATGACCATGCCATTCCACAAGCCGGGGATGGCGGGGATGATGCCGCTGAAATCGAATTCCATTATTTACCCCCCACGGAGATCAGGCCGGGCACTGCGACTTTCTTCTCGATCACACGCATCAGCAGCATCAGGCTCATGTTCAGGGTGAAGTAAATCAGCGTGGCCAGGGTGAAGGCCTCGAACAGGTTGGCGGAGAACTCGGCGGTCTGCTTGGTTTGCGCCAGCAGCTCCATCAAGCCGATCAGCGACGCCACGGAGGAGTTCTTGAAGACGTTGAGGAACTCGGAGGTAAGCGGCGGAATGATGATCCGGTAAGCCTGGGGCAGCAGCACGTTCCAGTAGATCTGCGGCAGCTTGAAGCCCATGGCGCGCGCAGCGGCTTCCTGGCCACGTGGCAGTGCCTGGATGCCGGTGCGTACTTGTTCGCAAACACGTGCGGCGGTGAACAGACCCAGGCACACGACAACGCTCAGGTAGGCCGAGGTGGTCGGGTTCAGGTCTTGTTTGTACCAGTCCTGCAGGTTCTGCGGCAGCATGTCGGGTATCAGGAAATACCAGATGAACAGCTGAACCAGCAGCGGTACGTTACGAAACAGTTCCACGTAGCAGGTCGCGATGCCCGATACGAGGCGGTTTGGCACGGTGCGCATGACGCCCAGTATTGAGCCCAGCAGCAAGGCGATGATCCATGCCACGACGGCGATGGCGATGGTCCAGCCCAAACCGGCGATGTACCAGTCGAGATAAGTCTCGCTGCCAACGCCGGTGGACTTGAAGAACACGCCCCAGTCCCAGTTGTAATTCATTAGGGTCTCCCCTCGAGATCGATCAATGTACAAGCACCCGCTTGGGGAAGATCCGTTCCCGCCTGACGGTGAACGCCAGGCACACACGATCGGCTCGAAAACCGCCAGGTCGAGTGTTCCAAAATTAAAGCCAGCAGGTAGTAACAGACGCCTGAGGGAGGGTTGGCTCCCTCAGGAGATAAGGTTAGTCAGAAATCAGATTTTTACGTCAGGCGCGGGCTTGTCGCTCGGATTGGCGATCAGCTCCTTGACCTTGTCGCTCATCGGGAAGTTCAGGTTCAGGCCTTTAGGTGGAATCGGGCTTTCGAACCACTTGCTGTAGATCTTGTTGATTTCGCCGGATTTGTACAGGCCGACGATGGCGTCATCCACGGCTTTCTTGAAGGCCGGATCGTCTTTGCGAACCATGCAAGCGTAAGCTTCAAAGGACTGTGGAGTACCGGTGATAACCCAGTCATCGGGCTTCTTGGCCTTGGCTTCTTCACCTGCCAGCAGGGCGTCGTCCATCATGAAGGCTACGGCGCGGCCGCTTTCCAGCATCTGGAAGGATTCGCCGTGGTCTTTGGCGGAGATGACATTCATGCCCATCTGCTTGTCGGCGTTCATCGCTTTGATGATGCGCTCGGACGTGGTGCCGGCGGTGGTCACGACGTTCTTGCCTTTCAGGTCAGCGAAATCGCTGTAGGACGGCTTGCCGTCCTTGTCTTTCTTGACCAGCAGGCGGGTGCCGATTTCGAACATGTTGACCGTGAAGTCCACCTGTTGGGCGCGTTCGGCGTTGTTGGTGGTGGAGCCGCACTCGACGTCCGCGGTGCCGTTCTGAATCAGCGGGATACGAGTTTGCGAGGTGACCAGGTTGTACTTGACCTTCAGGTCGGGTTTGTTCAGGTCTTTTTTCAGGGCTTCAACGATGGCCAGCTGAATGTCGTGGGAGTAGCCCACGGGTTTGCCCGAACCATCCGCGATATAGGAAAACGGAATGGAGCTGTCGCGGTGAGCGAGAGTGATAGTGCCGGAGTCGTTGATTTTCTTCAGCGTGCCGGTGAGTTCGGCGGCGAAAACTGGAGTGCTGATCAGAGCAGCAGCGATAGCTGCGCCCAAAATATGGGGAACGATGCGCATCAATACTTCCTCGACATTTGTTTTTTTTATGAAGCCGGTTAAGACGGCCCTTATTTGTACAGCGAATGCCTATGGCGGCTCCTGAGGCACCTCAGGCAATCGCACTACGAGTGTAGAGCATGAGTCGTGCCAGGCTTTAAATAAGTTATTAACTGTATGATTTATAACAATATTAACTTTATATGACTGAAGGCTTTCAAGGGCCTGATCCGGCAAACCGAATCAGCGATGGCATGGTGTTCGGAAAACCGACTATTTGAATGGCCATAAAAAAGCCCCTGAACCTTTCGGCGCAGGGGCTTTGTCGTGGCGGGTATGTCAGGCCGCTTCAATCTTGCTGCGGTTCTGTTCAACCTTGTCCAGGTAGTGCTGCACGTTTGCCTGCTCCTCCGGGGTGGTGAACAGCCCTAGCTTGCTGCGGCGCCACAGGATGTCCTCAGGGTGCATAGCCCACTCTTCGGCACACAGGTAGTCGACTTCCCGGGTGTAGAGGCCGCCACCGAGGTGATCGCCCATGTCCGCCAGCGACTGCACGCCTTCCAGCAGGCGCCAGGTGCGGCTGCCGTAGGTGGTGGACCAGCGTCGGGCGATCTCGCTCGGGACCCAGTCGAACTTGTTGCGAATCGCCGCGGCCAGGGCTTCTGGTGTGGTCATGTCTTCGCCGCCGGGCAATGGCGCCTTCGCGGTCCAGCTCGGCCGCATCTGTGTGAAGAACGGTGCCAGATAACCCATCGCTGACTCCGCCAGCTTGCGGTAGGTGGTCAGCTTGCCACCGAACACCGACAGCAGAGGCGCTTCGCCGGTGTTGCCGGACAGCGACAAGGTGTAATCGCGGGTGATGGCCGATGGGTTATCGGACTCGTCATTGCACAGCGGACGCACGCCGGAATAGGTACGGACGATATCGTCGCGGCTCAGCTGTTTTTTGAAGTGAGCGTTGACCACATTCAGCATGTAGTCGGTTTCGCCTTCGGTAATCGTTACTTTTGCCGGGTCGCCGGTGTACTCGCGGTCGGTGGTGCCGATGATGGTGAAGTGGTTCAGGTACGGAATGGTGAAGACGATGCGTTGGTCTTCGTTCTGCAGAATGTGCGCGTGGGCGCCTTCGTACAGTTTCGGCACGATCAGGTGGCTGCCCTGAATCAAGCGGATGCCGTACGGCGAGTCCAGCTTCAGGTCGTCCTTGATGAACTTGGCAACCCAAGGGCCGGCTGCGTTCACCAGCGCCTTGGCGCGGATCGAGAACAGGCTGCCATCAGCCCGTTCCATGTTCATTTCCCACAGGCCTTTGCTGCGGTGAGCGCTGACGCAACGGGTCTGGGTGTGGATATGGGCACCTTTTTCCCGTGCGGCCATGGCGTTGAGTACCACCAGGCGGGCGTCGTCGACCCAGCAATCGGAATATTCGAAACCTTTGGTGATTTCGCTTTTCAGCGGGCTGTCCGGACCGAACTTGAGGCTTTTCGAACCTTCGAGCTTTTCCCGCTTGCCCAGGTGGTCATACAGGAACAGGCCGGCACGAATCATCCACGCTGGGCGCAGGTGCGGGCGGTGCGGCAGGACAAAACGCATTTGCTTGACGATGTGCGGGGCCTTGGCCAGCAGTACTTCCCGTTCAGCCAGGGCTTCGCGCACCAGGCGGAATTCGTAATGTTCAAGGTAGCGCAGGCCGCCGTGGATCAGCTTGCTGCTGGCTGAGGAGGTGTGGCTGGCCAGGTCGTCCTTTTCGCAAAGGAATACCGACAAACCGCGACCGGCTGCGTCTGCTGCAATGCCGACGCCGTTGATCCCGCCGCCAATAACGGCGACGTCATAGACTTCGGCAAGCGGTGGAGCAGGCAAGGTAGAAGGGTTCATCGGCTGGCCTCGCAATCTTTTTCGTATTGGAATTCGAACATTAATGTTCATTTGCGAAAATGGTAGCCTATAAACGCGGGCACAGCCACCCGACTTCGATTGAAAATACTGATCGAAGGGCAGGAAAAGGAAAATTTGTGAACGTGAGTCGGGAGACCGACTCAAGAAATGTCTCGTGAGCTAATCCGCCATCGCGGGCAAGCCCGCGATGGCGGTGGAACAGGCGATGAAGCTGACGGAGAGTTAAACCACTTCCAGCCGAATCTTGTGCTGATTGAGCAACTGCACCAGCGCTGGAACCGGCTGCTGATCGGTGACCAAGCAATCAATCAAGCTGATAGGTCCCAGGCGAATCATGGCATTGCGCCCGAATTTGCTGGAGTCCGCGGCCAGGATCACCTTGCGCGCATTGGCGATGATCGCTTGGGACACTCGCACTTCCTGGTAATCGAAATCCAGCAGGCTGCCGTCTTCATCGATACCGCTGATACCCACCAGGGCAAAGTCGACCTTGAACTGGTTAATAAAGTCCACGCTGGCCTGGCCCACCACGCCGCCGTCACGGCGCACGTTGCCGCCGGTCAACAGCACATCAAAGTCATCCTTGGCACTGAGCATCGTGGCGACGTTGAGGTTGTTGGTGATGATTTTCAGGTGGTTGTGGTTCAGCAGCGCCCGGGCGATGGATTCGGTGGTGGTGCCGATGTTGATGAACAGCGAGGCGTGATCGGGGATCTGCGCGGCAATGGCTTCGCCGATGCGCTGTTTCTCGTCGCGCATCTGGTCGGCACGCATGGCGTACTCGGTGTTCTCGACGCTGGAATCATAGGCCGCGCCGCCGTGGTAGCGACGCAACAGATTATCTTGGGCGAGTTGATTGATATCACGGCGGATGGTTTGCGGGGTGACAACGAACAACTGCGCCATTTCCTCGATACTTACATAGCCGCGTTCGCGGACGAGTTCGAGGATTTGCTGCTGGCGGGGAGGCAGATTCATGGGGCGTCCTTTGGGCTGCCGTACAAAAAAGTGGCCCATGATGACGCAGGAATCTGCTCCCTGCCAGTTACAACCCTATATAGGTCCAGCCGTTGGCTTATTCAGCGCCCTCGTGAGGTTCCCAGTCGCGGGTGCGGCTGACGGCTTTCTTCCAGCCGGCGTAGAGTTTTTCCTTGGCGGCTTCGTCCAGCTGAGGTTCGAATTCGCGCTCGATGACGGCCTTGCCGCGCAATTCGTCCAGGCTGCCCCAGAAACCACAGGCCAGGCCTGCCAGGTAGGCGGCGCCCAGTGCGGTGGTTTCGCGCATTTGCGGACGCTCAACCTGAGTGCCGAGGATGTCGGCCTGGAACTGCATCAGGAAGTTGTTGGCCACGGCGCCGCCGTCTACCCGCAGGGATTTCAGGCGCTCGCCGGAGTCCTGCTGCATGGCGTCGAGTACGTCACGGGTCTGGTAGGCAATCGACTCCAGGGCTGCGCGAATGATGTGATCCACGCGTACACCACGGGTCAGGCCGAACAGCGCGCCACGGGCGTACGGGTCCCAGTACGGAGCGCCCAGGCCGGTGAAGGCCGGGACCAGGTACACACCGTTGCTGTCCTTGACCTTGCTGGCGAAGTATTCGGTGTCGGTGGCATCGGCGATGATCTTCAGTTCGTCACGCAGCCACTGCACGGTGGAGCCACCGTTGAATACAGCGCCTTCCAGGGCGTAGGCCACTTCGCCGCGCGGGCCGCAAGCGATGGTGGTGAGCATGCCGTGCTTGGACTTCACGGCCTTGTCGCCGGTATTCATCAGCAGGAAGCAGCCGGTGCCGTAGGTGTTTTTTGCCTGGCCCGGTTCTACGCACATTTGGCCAAACAGCGCCGCCTGCTGGTCACCGGCGATACCGCCGATGGCGATGCCGCTTTTGGTGCGGCCGTAGATTTCCGAGGAAGACTTAACTTCCGGCAGCATCTCACGCGGGATATCGAGGATCTCCAGCATCTTCGAATCCCACTCAAGGGTGTGGATGTTGAAGAGCATGGTGCGCGAGGCGTTGGTGTAGTCGGTGACGTGGGTCTTGCCGCCGGTAAATTTCCAGATCAGCCAGCTGTCGATGGTGCCGAACAGCAGCTCGCCGTTGCGCGCACGCTCGCGGCTACCTTCGACGTTGTCGAGGATCCACTTGAGCTTGGTGCCCGAGAAGTACGGGTCGGTTACCAGGCCTGTGGTGTCGCTGATGTATTGCTCATGGCCGTCGCGCTTGAGCTGCTGGCAGATCTCGGTACTGCGGCGGCACTGCCAGACAATGGCGTTGTAGATCGGGCGGCCGGTGACCTTGTCCCAGACCACGGTGGTTTCACGCTGGTTGGTGATGCCGATGGCAGCAACCTGGTCATGGTGCAGGCCGGCTTGTGCCAGGGCCTCGACCATCACCGCACTCTGGGTAGCGAAGATTTCCATCGGATCATGTTCGACCCAGCCGGCTTGCGGGTAGTGCTGGGCGAATTCGCGCTGGGCGGTGCAGACCACGTTGGCGTCACGATCAAAAATGATCGCTCGGGAGCTGGTCGTACCCTGATCGAGGGCAATGATGTAGTTCTTATTCTGAGTGTCGGTCATGTCGATTGCCTTGGACGGAAAAAAGGAGTGGGTCAATAGCCTGGGTCGCAAAGGGCAGGAGCACCCAGGCTACCGCTGTCAGGAAGTTCGGGTTTTGCCAGTGTCGGCGTTTTCTGCGTCAGTTGTAGCAGGTGCGGCGCCAGGCAGGTGACGGGCAATCAACCCGCGATAAGCGGCAGCGCCGAGGCAGGCACCGACAATGGGTGCAAAAATCGGAATCAGGAAATAAGGGATATCGCGCCCACCAGTGAAGGCCATTTCACCCCAACCGGCGAAAAAGGTCATCAGTTTGGGGCCGAAGTCACGGGCTGGGTTCATCGCAAACCCGGTCAGCGGGCCCATGGCGCTACCAATTACCGCGATCAGCAAGCCGATCAATAGCGGGGCCAGCGGGCCACGGGGCAAGCCGTTGTTGTCGTCGGTCAGGGCCATGATCACGCCCATGAGGATGGCGGTGATGACCATTTCCACCAGGAATGCCTGGGCAGTACTCAGCAGTGGGTGTGGGTAGGTGGAGAACACCGACGCCAATTCCAGGCTGGCCTGGGAGCCGCGGACCATATGGTGGGTTTGTTCGTAATCGAAAAACAGGTTGCTATAAAGCGTATAAACCAACGCGGCTGCGCAGAAGGCGCCCGCCACTTGAGCAATGATGTAGAACGGCAGTTTGCGCTTGTCGAAATCGGCAAAAATACACAGCGCGATACTCACGGCCGGATTGAGGTGAGCCCCGGAAATACCGGCGCTCAGGTAGATCGCCATGCTGACGCCGATCCCCCAGATGATGCTGATTTCCCACAAGCCAAAGCTGGCACCCGCGACCTTGAGCGCAGCAACACATCCGGTACCAAAGAAGATCAGCAACGCGGTCCCCAGGAATTCGGCCATGCATTGGCTTGAGAGTGGAGGCTGTTGAAGAGCAGTTGTCATTGAAAACCTCTGTTTTTGTTGTTGTCCGGCGTCTTGTCATAACGGGCAAGAGGCGATTTTCACCGTGGCGAGGATCCCCATCCTGTTCGCGGCTTGCTGCTGGGGTACCGAAGGACTGTTTCTATAGTATTCGGAAACGAAAAAATATAGACAAGAAACACGGCTGTCAAAGGTCGAAAGTGAACCATCGGTCATTTTCTAACTATTGGTGTGGTGAATGATCGCGAAGGAGATTGATAAAAGGGCTGTCACTCCCTGTTCGGATACGTCGCAGGGCGGGTCGGACTAGAGCCTTTTGCGCGGGCTTGGCCTAGAATTGGTGATCCGTTTTTCCACCTTGATGCCAAGCCTGGAGCCTTCATGACGCCCGCATTGGACTTGTTGAAAAAAGTTCGCGCCGAACATCGTATCCACAGTTATGAACACGACCCCAAGGCGGCGTCCTATGGCCTGGAGGCCGCGGAAAAGCTGGGACTTGACCCTGCTCAGGTGTTCAAGACCTTGCTGGCCAGCAGCGAAAAAGGCGAGTTGCTGGTGGCGGTGGTGCCGGTCGTCGGAAGTCTGGATTTAAAGGCCTTGGCTCATGCGGCAGGGGTGAAGAAAGTCGAGATGGCCGACCCGGCGGCCGCGCAACGATCGACCGGGTATTTGCTGGGGGGAATCAGTCCGCTGGGGCAAAAGAAGCGTTTGCGCACATTCATTGATGTGACGGCGCAGCCTTTTGCGACAATTTTTGTCAGCGCGGGGAGGAGGGGGCTTGAGGTGGAGTTGGCTGCGGCGGTGTTGGCCGAGCATACCCAGGCCAAGTTTGCGCAGATTGGCCGGGTATGAAGATCTAATGTGGGAGCGGCGGTGCGACGATTCGACTTGCTCGCGAAGGCGGAGTGTCAGCCAAGTATGCATCAACTGATCCGCTGCTTCGCGAGCGAGTCGAATCGTCGCATCGCCGCTCCCACATTTGTGTTCGGTTTCTTCAGTTGGCGGTGCTGTGACGCCGAACGCCCGATTCGACCTGAGGGATCTGCGCCGCTGTGCTGCCCGAGGCCTGGAACAGCACCAGATGCTCGGCCGCCACACGGATGCCAACCTCAGCACCTACTTGATGATCAGCATGGCTGGGGAAGATCGACTCCAGCTGGGCGCCGGTTGGCAGTTGCAAGCGATACAAGGTCGACGCACCGAGGAAGGTCTTGCCGACGATCCGTGCTTTCAACGCGCTGTCCGGGTCATAGACGATGTCATCCGGGCGCAGCAATACATCTACCGCGCCGCCAGTCGGCCAGGTATAGGCGCGATTGCCGCGCAACTCACCCAGCTCGGTACTGACGGATTCCGGCGTTGTCAGCCGCCCGCGAATGAAATAACCCTGCCCGATAAAGCTGGCGACGAACGGTGTCAGTGGTTCGTGATAAAGGTTGTAGGGCGTATCCCACTGTTCCAGGCGACCTTCCTTGAACACGCCAACATGGTCACTCACCGCGAACGCTTCCTCCTGGTCATGGGTCACCAGAATCGCACTGGTGCCTCGAGCCTTGAGGATGTCGCGCACTTCATGGCTGAGCTTGCGCCGTAGTTCACCGTCGAGGTTGGAGAAGGGTTCGTCCAGTAACAGTAGCTGTGGTTCCGGCGCCAATGCCCGCGCCAGGGCAACACGCTGTTGTTGGCCACCGGACAACTCATGGGGGAAGCGCTTGCCCAGGTTCTTGAGGTTGACCAGTTCCAGCAGCTCGGCAACGACTCGGTCTTTTTGCGGGTGCTTGCGGATGCCGAAGGCGATGTTGTCGGCCACACTGAGGTGAGGAAACAGCGCGTAGTCCTGGAACACCATGCCGATCCGACGTTTCTCCGGGGCCAGGGTAAAACCGGCGCTGGAGATGACTTCGCCCGCCAGGCTGATTTCCCCTTCATGCACCGGCTCAAATCCGGCAATCGCCCGCAGGGTGGTGGTCTTGCCGCAGCCTGAGGAACCCAACAGGCAACCGATGTCGCCAGCGTTGAGGTGCAGGTTGAGGTTCTGCACCACCCGTTGATCCTGATAACCGCACGCCAGATTGCGAAGATTCAGCAGTAATGGCTGGCTCATGCGTGGTGGTACGCCGGTTCGACGAGAAATTCGAGCAAGGCCTTTTGCGCGTGCAGACGGTTTTCCGCCTGGTCCCAGGCTACCGAACGCTGATCGTCCAGCAGGTCGAGGCTGATTTCTTCACCCCGGTGGGCCGGCAGGCAATGCATGAACAGTACGTCCGGTGCGGCCAGGTCGAGCAGGGCACGAGTCACTTGGAACGGTGCGAACAGCGCCAGGCGCTTGGCGGTTTCGTCTTCCTGGCCCATGGAGGTCCAGACGTCGGTGCTCACTAGATGGGCGCCGACGACCGCGTCCCGAGGGTCGCGCACGATTTGTACACGGCCATCGGCCTTGGCGAGGAATTCTGCGGAGGGCTCGTAGCCTTCAGGGCAGGCAATGCGCAGATGGAAGTCGAACTGGATTGCCGCTTCTATATAGCTGTTGCACATGTTGTTGCCGTCACCAATCCAGGCCACAGTCTTGCCCTGGATCGAGCCACGGTGTTCGAGGAACGTCTGCATGTCGGCCAGCAGTTGGCAGGGATGCAGGTCATCGGACAGGCCATTGATTACCGGTACCCGGGAGTTGGCGGCAAATTCGGTGAGGGTGCTGTGGGCGAAGGTACGGATCATCACCGCATCGAGCATGCGCGACATGACAATGGCGCAATCGCTGATAGGTTCACCACGACCCAGTTGGGTGTCCCGTGGCGAGAGGAAGATGGCTTGGCCGCCGAGCTGGATCATCCCGGCTTCGAAGGAGAGGCGGGTGCGGGTGGACGACTTCTCGAAAATCATCCCGAGCACGCGGTTTTTCAAAGGCTCGAACAGTACGCCGCGGTTACGCAGGTCTTTAAGCTCAATGCCTCGACGGATCACGCTGACCAGCTCTTCGGGCGTGCAATCCATCAGGGAGAGAAAGTGCCTTGCGCTCATCATTAACTACCTTTTGCAACAGACCGCAGATACTCAAAGCCTTGTTTATTGGGAAAACGGGCGAGACCTGCGGCGAAAGCCGCACGGGGCGACGAAATAGGGGAAGGCGCGATATTGACACTAAATGTCGCGTCTTACCAATAGGCTACGGTTTTTAGGGGTGTTCAAGGACGCGAGGAGAGCGCTTTTGAAGCCTGTTTCCTGACAGCAGCGGGTCATTTGTACACTGGCGTTGCTTAACTTTGCAACGCGTCAGGGCGGGCGTAGGTCAGGTTGTGTCGGTTTGGGCAGGTGGCGAAGGGTGGGATTGCCGGTTCTGAAACATTTCCTAATGCTTCACCATGGTCGGGCCTGATGGCGGCGGATTCACACGACGAACGTTGCTGGCGTAAGGGGCGGTGGCGGGCCATAGTTTTGCGCAAAGCGCTCACCCCGACAACGCTGCCCATAAAAAAGAGACTGGCCATGACCAAGACTCTCCATCACCGTGCCTGCCACCTGTGTGAAGCCATCTGCGGCCTGACCCTGGAAACCACCCAGGCCGAAGACGGCAGCCTGGCAATCACTTCGATCAAGGGCGATCCGCTGGACAGTTTCAGTCGCGGTCATATCTGCCCCAAGGCCGTAGCGCTGCAGGATATCCAGAATGATCCGGACCGCCTGCACCAGCCCATGTTGCGGGTGGGCAGCGAGTGGCAGCCCATCGCTTGGGATGAAGCCTTTGCCCTGGTGGCGGAGCGGTTGGCGGGGATCCAGGCGCGTCATGGGCAGAACGCAGTGGCGGTGTACCAGGGCAATCCCAGCGTGCACAACTATGGCTTGATGACCCACAGCAATTACTTTCTTGGCCAACTCAAGACGCGCAATCGCTTTTCCGCCACGTCGGTGGACCAACTGCCTCATCACCTCACCAGTCACCTGATGTATGGCCACGGCCTGCTGCTGCCGATTCCGGACATTGACCATACCGATTTCATGCTGATCCTGGGTGGTAACCCGCTGGCGTCCAACGGCAGCATCATGACCGTGCCGGATGTGGAGAAGCGCCTGAAGGCCATCCAGGCCCGTGGCGGCAAAGTGGTGGTGGTCGATCCCCGACGCAGCGAGACCGCGGCGATCGCCGACCAGCATCTGTTCGTGCGTCCCGGTGGTGATGCGGCACTGTTGTTCGGGCTGCTCAATACCCTGTTTGCCGAGAACCTGACCCGTGACAGCCACTTGCCGGTAGATGGCCTGGATGAGGTGCGCCGCGCCGTTGCCGGGTTTACGGCCGACGCCATGAGCCGTCAATGCGCGGTGTCTGCCGAACAGATTCGCCAGTTAGCGCGGGACTTCGCGTCTGCCGACAAGGCAGTTTGTTATGGGCGGATGGGGGTCTCGACCCAGGCCTTCGGTACCTTGTGTCACTGGCTGGTGCAGTTGATCAACCTGGTCACCGGTAACTTGGATCGAGTGGGGGGCGCCTTATGCACCACACCTGCGGTCGATCTGGTGGCGGCCACTTCCGGCGGTCATTTCAATCGTTGGCAGAGTCGGGTTTCCGGTCGCCCTGAATACAGCGGCGAGCTGCCGGTGTCGGCGCTGGCCGAAGAAATGCTCACCGACGGCGAAGGACAAATCCGCGCCCTGGTGACGGTGGCGGGTAATCCGGTGCTGTCTACGCCCAACGGGAGGCAGTTGGAACAAGCCCTGGACGGTCTGGAGTTCATGGTCAGCATCGATCTGTATATCAATGAAACCACGCGCTATGCAGACCTGATCCTGCCGTCCACCTCGGCCCTGGAAAACGATCATTACGACACCACTTTCAATATGTTCGCGGTGCGTAATGTCACGCGGTTCAATCGCGCCATCCTGCCCAAGCCCGAAGGTGCGCTGCATGACTGGGAAATCTTTGTCGGGTTGGCCCAGGCATTTGCAGCGAAGACCGGCAACACGCTCAAGCCAACCATGCCGCCGGCGCAGATGATCGATTTTGGCATAAGGGCCGGAGCGTATGGCGATGCGTCCAGTCACAAACTTTCAGTGGCGGCACTGGCTGATCATCCCCACGGCCTGGACCTGGGGCCGTTGCACGCCAATCTGGCCGGGCGCTTGAAAACCGCCAATGGTCGCCTGCAGGCTGCGCCTGAAGTGATTCTGGCGGACCTGGTGCGATTCGTCGCGCAACCGCTGCCTGAGGCCGATGAGTTGTTGTTGATCGGGCGACGGCACGTGCGTAGCAATAACTCGTGGATGCATAACTATCACCGTCTGGTGAAGGGCAAACCCCGGCATCAGTTGTTGATGCACCCCGACGATCTGGCTCGGCGCCAGTTGAGCGATGGCCAGCGGGTACGCGTCAGTTCACGGATTGGCATGATTGAGGTGGAAGTAGTGGCCAGCCTGGACATGATGCCTGGCGTGGTCAGCCTGCCTCATGGTTGGGGTCATGGCCGTCCAGGGGTGCAGATGACGATTGCCAGTGGCCAGCCCGGGGCGAGTGCCAATGACCTGACGGATGAGCGTCAAGTGGATGAGTTATCGGGCAACGCCGCGTTGAATGGTGTGCCGGTGCAGGTGGCGGCAGCTTGAAGAGTGTCTGTCGGGGAGTCCGAGCGTCATGCTGGGCTTTGCGTTACAATGCGCCACCGTGCCGACCCATGAGTCGGAAAGTTCCAGCCGAGGTGTTCCATGGATATCATCGAAACGATTAAAGAGCAGATTGCCAATAACACCATTCTGCTTTACATGAAGGGTGCGCCTAACGCCCCTCAGTGTGGCTTCTCCGCAAAGGCTTCCCAGGCAATCATGCAATGTGGCGAGAAGTTCGCCTACGTGGATATCCTGCAGAACCCGGAAATCCGCGCCAACCTGCCAAAGTACGCCAACTGGCCTACCTTCCCGCAGCTGTGGGTAGCGGGTGAGTTGGTCGGTGGTAGCGACATCATCACCGAGATGGCGGCTGATGGTTCGTTGCAAGCGCTGATCAAAGACGCGTCGGCAAAAGCTGCTGCGAAGACCGAAGCCTGATTTGTTTTAGGCTGCGGTAATAAAAAGCCCCGCTTCTCCATAAGAGAGCGGGGCTTTTTAGTGGTCGAGAATTAAGGCTTATTCACCCATCTGCGATTGCAGATAGTTCTCGATAGTGACTTTATCGATCAGGCCCACTTGGGTTTCCAGCCAGTCGATATGTTCTTCCTGATCCTCAAGGATATCTTCCAGCAGTTCGCGGCTGCCGAAGTCGCCCTTGCTTTCGCAATGAGCAATGGCGGCCTTGAGGTCGGTGTGGCTTTTGCGTTCGAAGCCCAGGTCGCAGTTGATCATTTCCTGGGTGTGCTCGCCGATGTTCAGCTTGCCCAGGTCCTGGACGTTCGGCAGACCTTCAAGAAACAGGATGCGCTTGATCAGCTTGTCTGCGTCTTTCATGGCGTGGATGGATTCTTTGTACTCATGCTTGCCCAGCTTTTCCAGGCCCCAATCTTCATACATGCGCGCATGCAGGAAGTACTGATTGATCGCGACCAGTTCATTGGCAAGGATTTTGTTGAGTTGCTGGATGACTGTAATGTCGCCTTTCATGATTGGGGTCCTGCCCTGTATTCGCTGTATATAGGGCGGAGTTTGAGCCGAGCAATTACTACTGTCAAACCTAAGTTATTGAATAATATATGAAAATTAATCGGAATAAGAATGTTTGTGTTCCGCGTCTTGACGCTAACTGATTGAAATCAAGGCATAAAAAAACCGGACATTAAGTCCGGTTCTTTAAAACACGCCAATTACGCGTGTGTAAATTCTGCTGAGTAGGGGATCGCAGCCTGGGCAGTTTGCAGCTGCGTCAGGGTTTCCCGTACCACTTGCTTGGCCAGACAGGCACATTTGCCGCATTGGCTGGCAACGCCGGTGGTTTCACGTACTTCTTTGTAGCTGCAGCAACCTTCGTAGATTGCTTCGCGGATTTGTCCGTCGGTGACGCCAGTGCAGAGGCAGACATACATAAGGGAGAACCATCGCGGGTTTGAGGCTTAAGTGCGATGGATCTTAATGTTAACGAGAATGATTGTCAAAGTAGTTTCTCCGGCCTTTGTGGTTACGCAGCCTCGCGCTGACGAACGGTTTTTTCGGTGTATGATGGTCGGTCTTCACGAAGCGTGACCGCGTCACAGGCCTGTCGTTTAGCCAAGGCACACTGAGGCCGGTCCTTTTACTTCAGCTACCACACCAGGAGATATCCAATGAGCGTACTCGTCGGCAAACAAGCCCCAGATTTCGACGTACCAGCCGTCCTCGGCAATGGCGAAATCGTAGACAGCTTCAAACTGTCTGAAGCCATCAAAGGCAAATACGGCCTGGTGTTCTTCTACCCGCTGGACTTCACCTTCGTCTGCCCATCGGAGCTGATCGCTCTGGATCACCGCATGGAAGACTTCAAGGCGCGTAACGTTGAAGTGGTTGCCGTTTCCATCGACTCCCATTTCACCCACAACGCCTGGCGCAACACCGCCATCAACGATGGCGGCATCGGTAAAGTCAAATACACCATGGCTGCCGACATGAAGCACGACATCGCCAAGGCCTACGACGTTGAGTCCGAAGGTGGCGTAGCTTTCCGTGGTGCGTTCCTGATCGACGACAAGGGCGTTGTCCGCTCGCAGATCATCAACGACCTGCCATTGGGCCGTAACATGGAAGAGCTGATCCGTCTGGTTGACGCGCTGCAGTTCCACGAAGAGCACGGCGAAGTTTGCCCTGCCAACTGGAAAAAAGGCGACAAGGGCATGAACGCTTCGCCAGAAGGCGTCGCGGCTTACCTGACCGAGAACGCTGGCAAGCTGTAAGCCACGTTCAAGGCATAAAAAAACCCGGCACTGAGCCGGGTTAATGAGATGGTCACCCCCAACACCCTGTGAGGGCTACGCTTTCACGGGGTGTTTTGTTTTCGGAGGCCATCATCATGAGCGAGTCAGCACTGATCGGTATCGATCTCGGCAAACATACTTTCCACCTGCACGGCCAGGATAAGTCGGGCTGTGAGGTGTTTCGCAAAAATGCTCACGGACGCAAATGATGCAGTTTTTCGGCAACTCGCCGAGCTGTATCGTGGTGATGGAGGCCTGTGCGGGGTCGCACTATGTTGCTCGTCAGTTGGCGGCAATGGGGCACACGGCCAAGCTGATTTCTCCGCAGTTCGTTAAGCCCTTCGTCAAGGGCAATAAAAACGACTTTGTCGACGCTGAGGCAATCTGCGAAGCCGCTTCGCGCCCATCTATGCGCTTCGTCACGCCTAAAACCGAATCCCAGCAAACCCTGTCCGTGCTACACCGGATGCGCGAATCGCTGGTGCATGACCGCACCAAAACGGCTAATCAGATGCACGGTTTCCTGCTGGAGTTTGGGATCAGTCTGCCCAAAGGGTTGGCCATCATGAAGCGTCTGGCGAGCGCCTTGGCCGAGCATGAATTACCCGTTCGTCTGACGATATTGTTGCAACGCCTGCACGACCACTTTGCCTACCTGGATGAGCAAATCAAGGTCTTGGACAAAGAGCTGGCGGGCCAACTGGCCGACGATGATCTGGGCAGTCGTTTGCTGAGTCTTCCATGTGTCGGCCCGATCACCGCCAGCCTGCTGGCTGTAGAAATGGGCGACGGCAAGCAGTACCGATGCAGTCGGGACTTTGCCGCCTCAGTGGGCTTGGTGCCCAGACAGTACAGCACCGGTGGCAAGGCCAACTTGCTGGGAATCAGCAAGCGTGGTGACAAGCACCTGCGACAACTGTTGGTGCAGTGTTCCAGGGTCTATATGCAAAATCTGGAGCACCAAAAAGGCGCCTTGGCCGATTGGGTGCGCTCATTGCTAAGTCGACGACATTCGAATGTCGTGGCCTGTGCCCTGGCTAACAAACTGGCGCGTATCGCTTGGGCGATAGCCGCTCACCATACGCAATATGAAGCAGGGCCAGACGCCTTGAACGCCTGACCCCGCGGTTGTTGCAGTACCACGATTCACCTTCAGGTTTTGCGATAGCTGAACAACAGATGATGTGAACGGCACACCGGCCTGGCGAAGATCCTGACATAAAAATCGGCTTCAGAAGCCGACGGGTTTTTAAGGATCGTCAGGCGCGACTCTCATCGTGGCGCTGGGGCATGCCCCAAACAGACGCCGGATAGATTTAAGCAAGCCAACCACACCACCCGTTAATCAGTATTGCAAAAATGGGGGTGACCATAGATTTTTATGGGTGAGAAATCAGTCGTTGAAATCTTCCCAGCCACCCATCTGTTTCCAGCGGTTGACGATGCCGCAGAACAGCTCGGCGGTTTTCTCGGTGTCGTAGCGGGCGGAGTGAGCCTCACGACCATCGAAGTCGATACCGGCTGCCTGGCAGGCTTTCGCCAGTACGGTCTGGCCATAAGCCAAACCGGCGAGAGTCGCAGTGTCGAAACTGGAGAACGGGTGAAACGGGTTACGCTTCATGTCCAGGCGTGCCACTGCGGCGTTGAGGAAGCCCAGGTCGAAACTGCTGTTATGCCCCACCAGGATCGCGCGTTTGCAGCCATTGGCCTTCAAGGCCTTGCGCACGCCACGGAAGATGTCGGTCATCGCGGCTTCTTCACTGACGGCCATGCGCAGCGGGTGATCGAGCTTGATCCCGGTGAATTCCAGGGCAGCGGCTTCGATGTTGGCGCCTTCGAACGGTTCGACGCGGAAGAAGTGGGTGTGCTCCGGGAACACAAAACCCTGTTCATCCATGCCGATGGTCGTGGCAGCAATTTCCAGCAATGCATCAGTGGCGCAGTTGAAACCGCCGGTTTCTACGTCGATGACCACTGGCAGGTAGCCACGAAAACGTTCAGCCATCGGGTGGCGTGAACCGCCACCGCCATGACCTTCGTGTTCGTCGTCGAAATGGTCTTCACTCACGGGTGTTCCTCCAGCAGGCGCCAGCGCAGTGTTTCACCGGCGCGCAGCGGGATGACGGTCAGCTCGCCAAATGGCAGGCTGGCAGGGGCGGTCCAGTCTTCACGGACCAGGGTAATGCGGTCGGTATTCGCCGGCAGGCCGTAGAAGCGCGGGCCATTGAGGCTGGCGAAGCCTTCGAGTTTGTCCAGGGCATTGCGTTGTTCGAACGCTTCGGCGTACAGCTCGATCGCCGCATAGGCGGTGTAGCAGCCGGCACAGCCACACGCTGCTTCCTTGGCGTGCTGGGCGTGAGGCGCCGAGTCGGTGCCGAGGAAGAACTTCTCGCTGCCGCTGGTGGCGGCATCCAGCAGCGCTACCTGGTGGGTATTACGCTTGAGGATCGGCAAGCAATAGAAGTGTGGCCGAATCCCCCCCACGAGCATGTGGTTGCGGTTGTACAGCAGGTGATGAGCGGTGATGGTCGCGCCGACATTGGCCGAAGCCTCGATGACGAACTGCACGGCATCAGCGGTGGTGATGTGTTCGAACACCACCTTGAGGGTCGGGAACAACTCCACGACGCGACGCATGTGTTCGTCGATGAAGATCTTCTCGCGATCAAACACATCGACATCGCCACGGGTGACTTCACCGTGGATCAGCAACGGCATGCCGACTTCTGCCATAGCTTCGATAGCCGGCAGGATCTTGTCGATGCTGGTCACGCCAGAGTCGGAGTTGGTGGTTGCGCCAGCAGGGTACAGCTTCGCGGCGTGGACGAAACCGCTGGCCTTGGCCTCACGAATTTCTTCGGGCTGGGTACGGTCGGTCAGGTAAAGCACCATCAACGGCTCGAAGCGGCTGCCAGCCGGTCGCGCAGCAAGAATGCGCTGGCGATAGGCGTCGGCTTCCGCGGCGTTTCGCACCGGAGGTACCAGGTTAGGCATGATGATGGCGCGGCCAAACGTGCGCGCTACATCGGCCACGGTTTGGGGTAACGCTGCACCATCGCGAAGATGAATATGCCAGTCGTCGGGACGCAGCAGGGTCAGGCGGTCGGACATTGGGGATTCCAGGCGGGTCAATCTGGTGGGAATGCTACCGGAAAAGACTCTTGCAGGCACTCGCTATCAAGTTTTGCGGGCGGCGACCGATATCCCTGGGTATGCCTTAACGATGTATGACGCCTTGATGTGTTGTAGAAACCAGTGGAGCCTCCCGTGCGCCAGCATTATCTAGCCCTGCTCAGTGTGTTCGCCAGCCTGCCCGCGATGGCCCTCACGTTCCAGACACGTCTGGAGAATATTGAGTGGAAGGTGGAGGGCGATAAGTTCGAGTGCCGCTTGAGCCAACCCATCACCGATTTTGGTTCGGGCGAGTTCGTGCGCCGGGCCGGCGAGCAAGCGACATTTCGTCTGAAAGCCTACAACGGTTCGCTGGGCGCCGGTTCTGCGACGCTGTTGGCCGCGGCCGCGCCGTGGCAGCCGGGGCGTGGTGACATCAATCTGGGGGCGGTACGCGTTGGCAGTGGCGATGTGCTGTTCAACAGTTCCCAGGCCCAGGCCGGGCGCTTGTTCACCGGCCTGCTTGAGGGTCGTAGCCCAACGGTGCGCCACTACGCCCGTGACGGCGGTTACTCCGAGATACGCCTGCTGCCGGTGAAATTCAACAAAGCCTACAGCGACTATCAACTGTGTACCGCCAAGCTGCTGCCGATGAATTTCGAGCAGGTCAAACAAGCTGAAGTGGGCTTCCCTGGCGGCGGAATCGAGCTGGATGCCGCTGCCAAGAAGAAGCTGTCGGTCATGCTGGAGTTCATCAAAGCCGACCCGACGGTCAACCATATCGAGTTGGACGGTCACTCGGACAACAGCGGTAATCGGCTGACCAACCGCGACTTGTCCCGTCGTCGCGGCCTGGCAGTGATGGACTATCTGAAGGCCAACGGCATTCCGGAGTCCCAGATTACCCTGCGTTTTCACGGTGAGCGCTACCCGTTGGTGCCCAATACCAATCCCGCCAACCGGGCCAAGAACCGGCGGGTCAATATTCATCTGGAACGGGTGGCAACCCCTGAAAAACCGGCGCCCCAGGCCACTGCTCCGAGCAACGCGGCAACCACGTCGTAAGGTGCGGTAATTCGTCGCCCGCTCGACATAATCTGTCGCTTTATCTTCATTTGCTGTCGCGCCTCTGTAATTTCACGGTTTTGGTCGGTAGAATCGACGCCTTTCCGTACAACCCCGTGGAGTGATGGCATGGCCGACGTAAACAAGGTCGTTCTCGCGTATTCCGGCGGCCTGGACACTTCGGTGATCCTCAAGTGGCTGCAGGATACGTATAACTGTGAAGTGGTGACCTTCACCGCTGACCTGGGTCAGGGCGAAGAGGTCGAACCTGCACGTGCCAAGGCGCAAGCCATGGGCGTGAAAGAGATCTACATTGACGACCTGCGTGAAGAGTTCGTCCGCGATTTCGTTTTCCCGATGTTTCGCGCCAACACTGTCTACGAAGGTGAGTACCTGCTGGGTACCTCCATCGCACGTCCGCTGATCGCCAAGCGCTTGATCGAAATCGCCAACGAAACCGGCGCTGATGCCATTTCCCATGGCGCCACCGGCAAGGGCAACGACCAGGTGCGTTTCGAACTGGGCGCGTACGCCTTGAAGCCAGGCGTGAAAGTGATTGCTCCTTGGCGTGAGTGGGACTTGCTGTCCCGTGAAAAGCTGATGGACTACGCTGAAAAGCACAACATCCCGATCGAGCGCCACGGTAAGAAGAAGTCCCCGTACTCAATGGACGCCAACCTGCTGCATATCTCCTATGAAGGCGGCGTGCTGGAAGACACTTGGACCGAGCACGAAGAAGACATGTGGAAATGGACCGTCTCCCCGGAGAACGCTCCTGACAAGGCCCAGTACCTGGAACTGACCTACCGCAACGGCGATATCGTCGCGCTGGACGGCGTCGAAATGACCCCGGCCACTGTATTGGCGACCCTGAATCGTATCGGTGGCGAGCACGGTATCGGCCGTCTGGACATCGTCGAGAACCGCTATGTGGGCATGAAATCCCGTGGCTGCTACGAAACCCCGGGTGGCACCATCATGCTGCGCGCCCACCGCGCCATCGAATCCATCACCTTGGACCGTGAAGTGGCTCACCTCAAAGACGAGTTGATGCCCAAGTACGCCAGCCTGATCTACACCGGCTACTGGTGGAGCCCTGAGCGCCTGATGCTGCAACAGATGATCGATGCGTCCCAGGCTCACGTGAACGGCGTTGTGCGCCTGAAGCTGTATAAGGGCAACGTGATCGTGACCGGACGCAAGTCCGATGAGTCGCTGTTCGATGCCAATATCGCCACCTTTGAAGAAGATGGCGGCGCCTACAATCAGGCGGATGCTGCTGGTTTCATCAAGCTCAACGCATTGCGTATGCGTATTGCAGCCAACAAAGGCCGCAAGTTGTTCTGAGTGATTTAAGTTGCGATGAAAAATGGCCCCTTGCTTAAGGGGCCATTTTTTTGAGTTCTGTTTATGCTTTAAACATATGGCGACTTTGTGTCGTTCAATAAGTTTAACCTTCGTTTAGTTTGTCGCGAAGCGATGTGTCGGCCCACTCGAGAGATTGATCTTGGTCGTTACGACATATCATGATGTAGTTTTCATTCAGTGCGTAGGGAATTGTATTGCGGAAATTTCACTCAATTAGTCGTCATTCAGGCGGTGTTTATTGAATGATCTGTCAGAAAATTACTATGCAATAAAATATTCTGGTTGGAACTTTTTAGCGCTTGAGTTTGCTGGGCGTGCGTCGGAATGTTGCTGCTAAACAAGGGGCATTTCCTGAAGTCAGTGTGCGGGATGTTTACCTTTGGCGATTACTCTGAGGACTTTTCACTCAAGATATGTTTTTCCTCGGAAACTTCTGAAAGCCCCAACAAAACTCGATACATCTGTTGTGGTGTCTTTTTGTAGGTTAAGTCCTATCTCTTTGTGGGGTGGGTCTCTGCTTGCTGTTGCTTGGGGGGGAGTGCTATGCCAAGGAGGAAATGACTAGGCTATTGTGCTTGCTCTAAATAATTCGAACAGCGAAATTGGACTTGCCCATGAATAAAGTGCTGATCGTGGATGATCATCCCGTCATTCGTCTTGCTGTACGTATGCTAATGGAACGTCATGGTTATGAGGTCGTTGCCGAGACTGATAACGGTGTCGATGCGTTGCAACTTGCACGGGAGCATATGCCGGATATTGTCATACTGGATATTGGAATACCCAAACTCGACGGTCTGGAAGTTATATGTCGGCTGTCGTCTACCAAACAGGCGCACCCTTTCAAGGTGCTGGTGCTGACGTCCCAGGCGCCCGGTCATTTTTCCATGCGGTGCATGCAGGCAGGGGCTGCTGGCTATGTGTGCAAGCAACAGGACCTGACAGAGCTGTTGAGCGCGATAAAGGCGGTGCTCTGCGGTTACAGCTACTTCCCTAACCAGGCGCTGAACTCGGTGCGCTCCACCATGGGGAACGCCAGTGAAGCCGATATGGTCGAGCGTCTTTCAGGTCGAGAGATGATGGTGCTGCAACAGCTGGCCCGAGGAAAGACCAACAAGGAGATCGCTGATGGCATGTTCCTGAGTAACAAAACCGTGAGCACCTACAAGACGCGCCTGCTGCTCAAGCTCAATGCGCGTTCCCTGGTAGACCTGATCGAACTGGCACAACGCAACGGCCTGGTATAGGGAAGGCCCACTCGCTCAGTGGTGTATACACAGAAAAGCCTCCGTAAAGGAGGCTTCTGATCGCTACCGGTGTCGGTTCGATCAGAGATCGAAATCGTAATCGGCCAACTGTTTTTGCAAGCGTCGCTCTTCCAGAAGATTGTCGATGGTGCGGCGTTTGCTTAAATTGGTCTTGGCCACCTCTACAGGTGCTTCCGCTGCATCGTCGTCGGATTCAGCGCCAACAAGCTCGTCTTCTACATCCAATTGTTCTTTGCCAGTGCTCATAAGGTTAACTCCAGGCTAAGACTGCCGTTGGCGCTCCTTATAACGATTATCGTGTTGCGGGTAAAAAAGATTTTTTCAATCGACTGATCAAAAAAAGCAATGGTTGCTCAATCGTCGGAAGTCTTGTCCTTGTATTCGCACAGATCTTCGATGCGGCAACTGCCGCAGCGGGGCTTGCGGGCCTGGCAGACGTAGCGTCCATGAAGGATCAGCCAATGGTGTGAATCAAGCAGATAGGGCTTGGGCACAAACTTCATCAGTTGTTTTTCTACCTCCACCACATTTTTCCCCCGGGCAATGCCGGTTCGGTTGCTGACCCGGAAAATGTGCGTATCCACAGCCATGGTCAACTGGCGGAAAGCGGTATTGAGCACGACGTTGGCGGTCTTTCGGCCGACACCGGGCAGCGCTTCGAGCTCCTCGCGTGTTTGTGGAACTTCGCCAGCATGACGCTCTACGAGCAACCGACAGGTCTCAATGACGTTTTTTGCCTTGCTGTTGTACAAGCCAATGGTCTTGATGTACTCGGACAACCCTCCAACCCCGAGGGCGTGAATAGCCGCAGGCGTGTTGGCTACCGGATACAGCTTGGCGGTGGCTTTGTTGACGCCGACGTCCGTTGACTGAGCCGAGAGAATCACGGCAATCAGCAACTCGAACGGCGAGGAGTAGGCCAGTTCGGTTTTCGGTTCCGGGTTGTCTTCGTGAAGCCGACGGAAAATTTCCAGGCGTTTTGCGGCATTCATGGGGCGAGCGGTTCCTTGCAGACGGTCAGTGTGGTTTTGAAAAGTGAGCCCAGGCCTGTCGGCCTGCGAGCAATAATCCGAGCAGGATAAATCCGCCTGGCGCGAGTGTGGTGATGGTGCTGCTGCCGATCAATCCACGCACTAAACCAAGGGTAATCAGCAGTAGGCCAAACAGGCCGAACAGTTGCAATCGCGTTTTGCCCTGGCCTGCGTCGAATCCGCCTGAATGCTCCAGCAGCACGCATTGGACGCTGATCAGCGCCAGGTAAATGCCCAGTTGTTGATACAGGGGCAGTGCAAAGGCCTGCAAGATCAGTTGTACGCAACTGACCAACGTAGCGGCGAGCAGCAGGCTGGCGATCAGTCGCATACGCTCACCGAGAAGGTTTCGCACGCCGCACATGCCCACGCCATACAGCGTCACGATTAACACCGAAAGCGCCCAGAAGCTCACGGCCTTGGGCAGCGTGTCACTGACGCCAATCAGGGGCGCAAGCATCAATGCACCGGCGAGGCCAGGTGATTTAGTCACGGGCAGTTTGCTCCAACATCGATTGCCGGTGCTCATCAAAATAGCGCAAGGCGTCATGCACCGCGTGGATTACCGCTCGAGAGGTGATGGTAGCGCCAGCCATTTGATCGAATTGTCCATGGTCCTTCTTCAAAGCCCAGTCCGCATCCGTTGGATCGTTACGAGAGCGTGCCTTGAAGGCGGCCAGCCAAGGGTTGTTGTCCTCGGCAATATGTCCACCCAGACCAGGGGTTTCCGACTGCTTCAGGGTTTTCACCCCCAGTAACTTTCCAGTGTGGGAAATGGCGATCAGCAACTCGATGGGGCCTCCGTAGCCACTGACCTGGGAGCGCAGCAGAACCGCATTGGGCTGGCTCGACAGGGTAGCGAGATAACCGCCCAGCAGTTGACTGTTTGCCAATACCTGCGGGTTCATCGCCAGCGGATGTTCCAGTGGCTGGTTGTCGTAACTGCCACCGGGCAGTATGTCCAGTAAGGCACGGCGTTGTTGGTCTTGTTGTTCCTGGGCAGCGCGGCTGGCGGTCAACTGCTGGACGAGGATGGTCAGGACAATCCCGGCGGCGGCGATCAGCAACACAATCAGCAGGCCTCGGGTGCGTTTCATGAGGTCACCGCTGGCTGTTTTGGTGTCGACAGGCGTTCCAGTGTCGGCACTGCCAGGTTCATCAGCAATACTGCAAACGCTACACCGTCAGGGTAACCGCCCCACGTACGGATCAGGTAGGTCAGTAAGCCCACCCCCGCGCCAAACATCAGGCGCGCCCGTGGACTTTTAGGGCCGGACACAGGCTCGGTAACAATAAAAAATGCCCCGAGCATGCTGGCGCCAGTGAGCAGATGAAACAACGGCGAGCCATGGGAATCCGACCCCGAGCCGTTCCAGCACACCAGGCTGATGATGAACAAGCTGCCGAGCATGCCCACCGGTGCATGCCAACTGAACACCCGTTGCTGCAAGAGAAACAGTCCTCCGGCAAGAAACGCCAGGTTGACCCATTCACTGCCCCTGCCGGCGACGTAACCGAAGGCTGGGCTGGCGGCAAACAGTTCGTCGATGGTCAGGCTCTTGTTGATGCGCAGGACATCCAGGGCAGTGGCCTGGGCCCAGGCATCCGGAGCATTGCCATGCAGGCCGAGTACCTGTTGCAGGCCCGCCAGCAGGTCCATGCCGTGAGACGCGGGCCAGTGAGTCATGGGTTGTGGAAAGGCCACCAGCATCAATGCATAACCGACCATGGCCGGGTTGAACGGGTTCTGGTTGCCACCATACAAATGTTTGCCCAGCAGTAATGCGCTGGCTACTGCCGCCACACATAGCCACCAGGGGCAATAAGGCGGTAACGCTAAGGCCAGCAGCGTAGCGCTGACCAAGCCGCTGAGATCGTTGACAGAGCGCTGGCGCAACCGCTGCACACCCGCTTCCAGCACCAGCGCACAAGTGCCGGCCAACAGCAGATTGATCAACATGCCCCAGCCGTATAGCCAGAACATGGCCAGTAAGCCTGGCACTGTCGCCAGCAGCACGCGTTTCATCGCCTGTTGCTGGCGGTCGACGGTTTCACCCGGTGACATGGCTATTCACCAAACGCAGGGCATCGTCGAGACGGCGCTGGGCATCGGCCAACTCGGCCTCGCTGGCGCCAGGTTGACGTTGAAGTTTGCTCAGGTCAGCACGGGCATAGGCCAGGGAGGTTTTCAGTTGGCGTAGTTGGCTATCGATTGGCCGCTTTTCCACACGTTGCAAGTCGGGACGGGGCTGATCGGAAACGGCTTCAGCATCATGCAAGGCTTGTTCGGCTGTGGCCAGTGCTGCACTCAATGCCGTCAGTTGTTGCGGGTCGGCGTTTTGGTTTTGGGCTTTTTGCAGTTCAGCACGACGCATCGCCAGCTGTATTTTCGCCCGTTTCAGCTCTGGATCCTTGTTCGGAGTCGGCGGCGGTGTGCTGTTCACGTCAAGCGCCGCGAGTGCCTGTTCAGCGGCTTCGAATTGCCGCTGCAGGATGATCAACTGCGACTGCTGTTCAAAGGTAGGTGGATGGCCGAAGGCTTGTAGGGATTTGTGTAGCTGGGCACGGTTCATGGCCAGGTTGATTTTGGCCTTTTTCACGGCAGCGTCCATGTCAGCTGCTTTTTGCGCGCGAACCCGCTCGATGGCTGCCTGGACCGGGTCGACTGTCACCGTCTCAACCGCCGTAGGGCGTTTGACGCGGGACAGGCGTTCGGCGAGCTTCTGTTCTTCCTCTCGGAGCAGTCGTGCGTTGCGTTGTTCAAAGCGCCGCCGGGCGCGGTCGCGCTTGACGCTGCGTGCCTGGCGCTCATGGTCGTTGGACGCCAGGCCACCCACAATCGGCAGCACCATGACCAGCGGGTGCATCTCGATGCAGTCAACGGGGCAGGGCGCGACACACAGGTCGCAACCCGTGCACTCGTCGATAATCACCGTGTGCATCAGCTTGGCGGCACCGACGATCGCGTCTACCGGGCAGGCCTGGATGCATTTGGTGCACCCAATGCATTCCGCTTCGCGAATAAAGGCGATCTGCGCCGGGGCATCCCCACGGGAAGTGTCCAGGTCCAACACGGGGACGCTCAACAACTGCGCCAGTCCGACGATAGTTTCTTGCCCGCCCGGAGGGCATTTATTGATGGCCTCGCCTTGGGCAATACCTTCGGCGTAGGGCTTGCAGCCAGGATGCCCACATTTGCCACATTGAGTCTGTGGCAGCAGCGCGTCGATACGTTGAATCAGGCTCATGGTTTGATCATTGCGTTGAAACCCAGAAAAGCCACAGCCATCAGCCCGGCACTGATCAGCTCCACGGGCAGGCCTCGAAAGGGCAGCGGGATATCGTTATCGGCGATACGTTGGCGCAGGTCGCTGAACAGGCTCAGCACCAGCCAGAAACCCAGGCCAGCGCCCAGGCTCAAGGCTGTCATATGCGCCAGCCCTCTATTGTCCTGTGTACCCATTAGCAGCACGGCCAACACCCCGGCGTTACCCAGGATCAACGGCCACAGGCCATCGAATGACAGTTTGGGTAGCTGGCGGGACAGCACGCTTAGCAGCGGTTGAATCAACAGAATGGTCACCGGCAGAAACACGAACAACCGCAGGGATGTCAGCGCCAGTGGCTGTAGCACATAGTGGTCAAGCAGATAGCCGATGACACCGCTCAGCACCATCAGCAAGGTGGTGGCAATGCCCAGGGCATGCACTTGTCTGCGTGGGGCAGTGGGTGATGCCAGCACCGGGTCGACAGCCAGCGGCATCTGCAGCACGAAGTTGCTGATCAGGGCCGTGCTGACAAGGGTGAGAAGCATATCGATCATGGGCATGCCGGGTTAAGCAAACAGAATCCGATTATCCGGCAAGCGAGGAGGGGGCACTAGCCCTGTGGCGAGCGGGCTTGCCCGCGTTGGACTGCGCAGCAGTCCCTTTTTATGGGCCGCTTCGCGACCCAACGCGGGCAAGCCCGCTCGCCACAGGTAGGGTTACTTGATGCGCTGGCCGGGCTTGGCGCCGCTGTCAGGGCTCAGCAAATAGATCTCTTCACCGCCAGGGCCGGCTGCCATCACCATGCCTTCGGAGATGCCAAAACGCATTTTCCGGGGCTTGAGGTTGGCAATCATCATGGTCAAGCGGCCTTCCAGCTTGGCCGGGTCCGGGTAGGCACTCTTGATCCCGGAGAACACGTTGCGTTGCTCATCACCGATGTCCAACGTGAGGCGCAGTAGCTTGTCGGCGCCTTCCACGGCTTCGGCCTTGAGGATCAGCGCCACCCGCAGGTCGACTGCGGCAAACGCGTCGAAATCGATTTCCGCAGACAGCGGGTCTTTAGCCAGTTCGCCATTACCGGCAGGCGCGGTTTCGCCCGTGTCAGTCTTGCTGGCTTCCAGATCTTCTTTGGACGCGTCGGTCATGGCTTGGACTTTCACCGGGTCGATGCGGGTCATCAGCGGCTTGAATTCATTGAGCTGATGGTTGCTGAGCAAGGTCGCGTGATCGTTCCAGGTCAGTGGCGGTACATTGAGGAACGCCTCGGCGTCGGCCGCCAGCAATGGCAGCACCGGCTTGAGGAAGATCACTAACTGGCGGAACAGGTTGATGCCCGTGGCACAGATGGCCTGGACTTCATCCTGTTTACCGTCCTGTTTGTTCAGCGACCACGGTGCCTTGTCGGCAATCCAGGCGTTGGCACGGTCGGCCAGGCCCATGATCTCGCGCATGGCGCGGGCAAAGTCGCGGGCTTCATAGGCGTCAGCAATGCTTGGCGCGGCGGCCAGGAACGCGTCGGTCAGCTCTGGCGCGGCATTTTCTGCCACCAGCACACCGGCGTTGCCCTTGTGGATAAAGCCTGCGCAACGGCTGGCGATGTTGACCACCTTGCCCACCAGGTCCGAGTTGACCTTCTGTACGAAGTCTTCCAGGTTCAGGTCCAGGTCATCGACGCCGCGGCCCAGCTTGGCTGCGTAGTAGTAGCGCAGGTATTCCGGCGACAGGTGATCCAGGTAGGTGCGCGCCTTGATAAAGGTGCCACGGGACTTGGACATCTTCTGGCCATTGACGGTCAGGTAGCCGTGTACGGCGATGCCGGTCGGCTTGCGGTAGCCCGAACCTTCGAGCATTGCTGGCCAGAACAGGGCGTGGAAGTTGACGATGTCCTTGCCGATGAAGTGATACAGCTCGGCGGTGGAGTCTTTGCCCCAGAACGCGTCGAAGTCCAGCTCCGGCGTACGGTCGCAAAGGTTCTTGAAGCTGGCCATGTAGCCGATCGGCGCGTCCAGCCACACGTAGAAGTACTTGCCTGGCTCGTCAGGAATTTCGAAACCGAAGTATGGCGCATCGCGGGAAATGTCCCACTGTTGCAGGCCGGCATCCAGCCATTCGGCGATCTTGTTGGCCACGGCGTCCTGCAGGGTACCGCTGCGGGTCCAGGTTTGCAGCATCTGCTGGAAATCCGGGAGCTTGAAGAAGAAGTGCTGGGAGTCCTTGAGCACCGGGGTGGCGCCGGAAATCGCCGACTTCGGATTCTTCAGGTCGGTGGGCGCGTAGGTAGCACCACATTTCTCGCAGTTATCGCCGTACTGATCTTCGGTGCCACATTTCGGGCAGGTGCCCTTGATGAAGCGGTCGGCCAGGAACATTTTCTTTTCCGGGTCGAAATACTGCGTGATTGAACGCGTGGCGATGTGACCGGCGTCCCGCAGCCGCTTATAGATCTGGCTCGACAGCTCACGGTTTTCTTCAGAGTGCGTCGAATGGAAGTTGTCGAAGTCCACCAGGAACTCGGCAAAGTCGGCGCTGTGTTCAGCCTGGACGTTGGCGATCAGTTGTTCCGGGGTAATGCCTTCCTTTTCGGCGCGCAACATGATGGCCGAACCGTGGGCGTCGTCCGCGCAGACATAAATGCATTGATTGCCGCGATGCTTCTGGAAGCGCACCCACATATCGGTCTGGATGTACTCAAGCATATGGCCAAGGTGGATTGAACCATTGGCATAGGGCAGGGCGCTGGTGACGAGGATCTTGCGTGGCTCGGACATGGGGCTCGGCTACTTGATGAAACGGAGGTCGGCCACTATAAAGCGCCGGGAAATTTATTTCACCCCGTGGCGTTGTTTCAGCGTTTTCCATTACCGCGAAAGCATGCCGCAGGCCGTCAGGAACGGTTAGGATAGCCGCCTGTTTTAGTCAGTCTTTTTCGGGAGTAGCCCATGAGCGCCGTCAATCGCGCAGCGGTGGAAGCCGTTCTTCGCCAGTACACCGACCCTTACCTGAACCAGGACCCGGTCAGCGCCGGGTGCGTTCGCGCCATTGATGTGCTGGGTGACAAGGTCTCGGTCCAACTTGAACTGGGTTATGCCGCAGGTCTGTTCAAGAGCGGTTGGGCGCAGATGTTGCAAATGGCCATTGAAGGTCTGGACGGTGTCAGCGCAGCCACCGTCGATATTCAGTGCGTGATTGCGCCGCACAAGGCCCAGGCGCAGATTCCAGGGTTGGCCAACGTCAAAAACGTGGTTGCCGTTGCTTCTGGCAAGGGTGGCGTGGGCAAATCCACCACCGCCGCCAACCTGGCCCTGGCCCTGGCCCGTGAAGGCGCACGCGTCGGGATTCTGGACGCAGACATTTATGGGCCGAGTCAGGGCGTGATGTTCGGCATCGCCGAAGGTACCCGGCCGAAGATCAAGGACCAGAAGTGGTTCGTGCCCATCGAGTCCCATGGTGTGGAAGTGATGTCCATGGCGTTCCTGACCGATGACAACACGCCGATGGTCTGGCGCGGGCCGATGGTCTCCGGTGCCCTGCTGCAACTGGTCACCCAGACCGCTTGGGGCGATCTGGATTACTTGGTAATCGACATGCCACCGGGTACCGGTGATATCCAGCTGACGCTGGCGCAAAAGGTACCGGTGGCCGGCTCGGTGATCGTCACCACGCCCCAGGACCTGGCGCTGCTGGACGCGAAGAAAGGCGTGGAGATGTTCCGCAAGGTCAATATCCCGGTGTTGGGCGTTGTGGAAAACATGGCGGTGCACATCTGCTCCAACTGTGGCCATGCCGAGCATTTGTTCGGTGAAGGTGGCGGTGAAAAGCTGGCGACCCAGTACGGTGTCGAGCTGCTGGCATCGTTGCCGCTGTCGATGGTGATTCGTGAGCAGGCCGACGGTGGCAAGCCTACCGTGGTCGCCGAGCCTGACAGCCAGATTGCCATGGTTTACCAGGAACTGGCCCGTCATGTTGGTGCACGGATTGTCCTGCAAGAGGCAGGCGCCCAAGCAATGCCGACTATCACGGTCAGCGACGACTGATTCACCTGCGGGTAGGCAAGCCTCGACTGTGTCGGGGCTTTTTCTTGTCTGAAGAGCACTTAATAGAGATCGTTTGGCGTTTACGTAATTGCTGGTGTAAGCATTTACTTACTTTTTCGTAAGTGTTTGGTTTTTTTACCAGACGCGGACAGCTCGAATGGCAGGTACTGTTTTCTAACTAGCTGAAATGTAATAACTATTTATTGGGTTTTTAAATGCAAGACCCTGGATTCTGTCCATTGGATCACGTTGAACTTAATCGGGAACTCTCTAAGATCAGCCCTGTGTCCACGGATTGACACAGTCATCAAGGAACGATGACTCAGGGAACCTCGCAGGATGCGATTCATCAGGATGATGAAAAGGAACACAGGGACTAGGGAAAAAATGTGGGCGGGTCATACCGCCCCTTTTTTTTGCCTGTAGAAAAGTGAAACCCCGTAGGCAGAAACGCAAAAAGGCCCGCAAAGGGCCTTTTGGAGGGCGTCGACGCTATTAGCGTTCGAGGTCTGCAATCTTGCCTTTTTTGCCATCCCACTCTTTAGCATCTGGCATCGGGTCTTTGCGCTCAGTGATGTTCGGCCATATTTCGGCCAGATCAACGTTCAACTGAATAAACTCCTGCATTTCTTCCGGGACTTCGTCCTCGGAAAAAATGGCGAGGGCCGGGCATTCTGGCTCGCACAGCGCGCAGTCAATGCACTCATCCGGGTGGATCACCAGGAAGTTCGGGCCTTCGTAAAAGCAGTCCACCGGACAGACTTCTACGCAGTCGGTGTACTTGCACTTGATGCAGTTGTCGGTGACGACGAAGGTCATTTCTAATTTTCTCCTCAGGCGGCGGCAGCGAAACCCCTTGTGGCGGGGCTCGCGAGGTTCGGGAGCGATAGTCTGCGGGCCAGGCTAAAAGCCCGCAGCATCCCAAACCGCGCGAGATTCTATCAGCTTGCAAGCGTCTGCGTTAGATCCGTGTCTTCAGTGCATAGAGCATTTCCAGCGCTTTGCGCGGCGTCAAGTCATCCAAGTCAAGCTTAGCCAACTCATCCAGAACCGGATGGGGCAGGCTGGCGAACATATCGCTTTGGTGCGGAGCGCTGGATTTGCTGGCAGCTTTCGCGGGGCTGGCCACCGGCAACTCGTGGGGCAGGGCGGTCTCTTCCAGGCGGCTCAGGTGCTCGCGGGCACGGGTGATCACCTCCGTGGGCACCCCGGCCAACTGGGCCACGGCCAAGCCATAACTCTGGCTGGCTGGCCCTGGCAGCACGTGGTGCAGGAATACGATGCGCTCGTTGTGCTCGGTGGCATTGAGGTGCACGTTGGCGACCAGCGGCTCGTTTTCCGGCAGCACGGTCAGCTCGAAGTAGTGAGTGGCGAACAACGTATAGGCCCGCAGGTGCGCCAACCGCTCAGCCGCCGCCCATGCCAGCGACAGACCGTCGAAGGTGCTGGTGCCACGGCCGACTTCATCCATCAACACCAGGCTGCGCTCGGTAGCGTTGTGCAGGATGTTGGCGGTTTCGCTCATTTCCACCATAAAGGTCGAACGGCCGCCGGCCAGGTCATCGCTGGAGCCGATCCGGGTGAAGATGCGGTCCACAAGGGACAATTCGCAACTGGCCGCCGGCACGAAGCTGCCGATATGGGCCAGCAGCACAATTAATGCGGTCTGACGCATGTAGGTGGATTTACCGCCCATGTTCGGACCGGTGATCACCAGCATGCGGGTATCGTCGTCCAGGGACAGATCGTTGGCCACGAATGGCGTGGTCAATACCTGCTCCACCACCGGGTGGCGGCCCTGGACGATGCGCATGCACGGCTCGCTGACAAAGCGCGGGCAGTTCAGGTCAAGGTTCAGTGCGCGCTCGGCCAGGTTGCTCAGTACGTCCAGCTCCGCCAGAGCGGCAGCGGTGTCCTGCAACGGTGCCAGTTGGCCGATCAAGTCTTCGAGTAGCGCTTCGTAGAGCATCTTTTCGCGGGCCAGGGCGCGGCTCTTGGCCGATAGCGCCTTGTCTTCGAACGCTTTCAGTTCCGGGGTGATAAAGCGCTCGGCACCCTTGAGGGTCTGACGGCGCTGGTAATCGATAGGTGCCTGCTCGGCCTGCTTGCTCGGCAACTCAATAAAGTAGCCGTGGACGCGGTTGTAGCCGACTTTCAGGTTGGCCAGGCCGGTGCGGGCTTTCTCCCGGGCTTCCAGGTCGATCAGGAACTGCCCGGCGTTCTCGCTCAGGGATTGCAGTTCGTCCAGCTCGCTGTCGTAACCGGTCTTCAGTACGCCACCGTCGCGGATGATCGCCGGCGGGTTGTCGATGATGGCTTTTTCCAGCAGTGCCGCCAGTTCCGGGTAGGTGCTGGTGGTCACGGCCAGCTGTTGCAGGTGCGGCGCTTCCAGTTCAGTCATTGCCACTTGCAACTGCGGCAGGGCGCCGAGGGCATCCCGCAGGCGTGCGAGGTCACGAGGCCGCGCGTTGCGCAGGCCGATCCGCGCGAGGATCCGCTCGATATCGCCGATTTCCTTGAGCTGCGGTTGCAGCTTTTCAAAGCGATAACGATCCAGCAGACAGGTAATCGAGGTTTGGCGCGATTGCAGCACCGTCAAATCCCGCAGCGGGCGGTTCAACCAACGGGTCAGTAGACGGCTGCCCATGGCGGTCTGGCAACGGTCGACCACCGATTGCAGGGTGTTGTCGCGGCCGCCGGCCAGGTTGGTGTCCAGCTCCAGGTTACGTCGGCTGGCGCCATCGAGCACCACCGTGTCGTCCAGGCGCTCATGACGCAGGCTGCGCAAATGGGGCAGGGCGGTACGCTGGGTTTCCTTGGCGTAGCTGAGCAAGCAGCCGGCGGCTCCGATGGCCAGGGTCAGGGTTTCGCAACCAAAGCCCTTGAGGTCTTGCACGGAGAACTGTTGGCACAGGCTTTTCAGCGCCGAGTCACGTTCGAAGTCCCACGGCGCGCGGCGCTTGGTCCCACGGCGGCGTTCCGCCGGCAGGTCTTTGGGCCAATCGTCCGGAATCATCAACTCCACCGGATTGACGCGCTCCAGCTCCGCCAGCAGATTCTCCCAGCCCTTGATCTCCAGCACCGTGAAGTTGCCGCTGGTGATATCCAGCACTGCCAGGCCGAACAGCCGTTCATCCCCCAGCACCGCCGCGATCAGGTTGTCGCGACGCTCATCCAGCAGGGCTTCATCACTCACCGTCCCCGGGGTAATAATGCGCACCACTTGGCGTTCCACCGGGCCCTTGCTGGTGGCCGGATCGCCGATCTGCTCGCAGATCACCACCGACTCGCCAAGCTTGACCAACTTGACCAGGTAACCCTCCAGCGAGTGATAAGGGATCCCGCACATCGGAATCGCCTGCCCGGCCGACTGCCCGCGCGCGGTCAGGGTGATGTCCAGCAACTTGGCCGCTTTCTTCGCGTCTTCATAGAAGATCTCGTAGAAGTCGCCCATGCGATAGAACATCAACTGATCAGGGTGCTGGTTCTTCAGGCGCCAGTACTGCTGCATCATCGGGGTGTGGGAGGACAGATCGGAAGTGTTTTTACTCATTGGATAGTTAGCAAATTCGTTGGAAGTGATGGGGCAAAGGGGGCGCTTGGCCCAGCATTTTTTGCGATGGGCGCAAGGTTAACACGCAAGGTCGGGGCTTCGCAGTTCACAAAGACGCGGTATAAAGGCACGGCTAATGCATAAATATGCAAAATAGCATTTGCCATCCGCGAAAACTGCCTTCAATATCCGCGTTATGCAAAAACGCAACGTTTCTATCGTCTTAAGAGAGCTGCTGGATCGCGACCGGATCTCCCCCACGGAGCTTCACCGGCGTACCGGCGTGCCTCAATCCACACTGTCCCGGATTCTCAGCGGCAAGATCGTTGATCCGTCGGACAAACACATCTCACGCATCGCCGACTACTTTCGCGTCAGCACTGATCAACTGCGCGGGCGCGCGGCATTGGTAGCGTCGCGGGAAGACGAGCGCGACCCGATGCATTCGGAACTCAAGGACATAAGCCTGTGGGACGACGATACCCCCGTCAACGATGACGAGGTGTCGATCCCCTTTCTGCGCGAGGTTGAATTGGCTGCTGGATCAGGAAGATTCGTCATCGAGGAAAGCGAGAAGGCCAGCCTGCGTTTCGGCAAGCGCAGCCTGCGGCATAACGGCGTGCAGTTTGACCAGGCCAAATGCGTGACCGTACGTGGCAACAGTATGTTGCCGGTGCTGCGCGACGGCGCGACGGTGGGGGTCAATGCCGGAAAATGCGGGATTGGCGACATCGTCGACGGTGATTTGTACGCCATCAATCACAACGGCCAGTTGCGGGTCAAGCAGCTCTATCGCCTGCCTTCGGGGATTCGCCTGCGCAGCTTCAATCGCGATGAACATCCGGACGAGGACTACAGTTTCCAGGAAATCCAGGAAGAGCAAATCAGCATCCTCGGTCACGTTTTCTGGTGGGGCATGTACGCCCGTTAACCTTCCTCTGTAAGACAAAGCCCGCCATCGAGCGGGTTTTTTTTCGCCTGTGCAAACCCGGCAAACCCTTTACCTGCAAGGCCTTTATGCGGCTATGCATTTATTTCGCAAAAATAAATGCATTTGTGCATTGACTGTATATGCATACATGCATATTCTTCATCTCAAGCCAGCCAATAAGGTCTGGTGGAGGCGGCAAGGATGCTGCCAGGGAAGACAAGGACGGCACGCAACATTGGCAAGGACGCCACCCAAGGTGGCACGGATGCCAGGCAATACCGGCAAGGATGCCGACGCTCTTTAGTTCCACCGTTTTACCAACAACAGGCAGCGATGAACCGGCCTTAACGGTTCAGAGGGTTGGCAACTGACCCGGGTGTGCAGCGTAAAGCACCAGAAGCAGTTATCCGGCAGACAGGGATCGTGGTCGGAACTAACAATTTAAATGGACCTGTACCGCGCCAGTAGCGCCGAAAGGTCAAGGACCGCATTACTGAAAAGCCCGGGCAACCGGGCTTTTTGGAATGCCTACCTGAAGAAGGCGCCCTTTGAGACGCAATGGATTTGAAACTCATACGGATTAATCAACGCACCGGCGCCAGGCCGGTATCACTCATTCCAGGAGGCCTGACATGACAAACGAGCAGCAAGCGTTAGCGGAAATGCCTATCTGGCTGGTCATCGTATTAGCGGTGATCGGCGGGGTTTCCGGAGAAATGTGGCGCGCCGACAAGGAGGGCGCCCGTGGATGGTCGCTGGTTCGCCGTCTGGCCCTACGCTCCGGGGCGTGCATGGTCTGCGGAGTCTCGGCATTGATGCTGTGTTATGCCGCCGGCATGTCGATCTGGACCGCCGGCGCCATTGGCTGCCTGACCGCCATGGCCGGTGCCGACGTGGCCATCGGCTTGTATGAACGCTGGGCGGCCAAGCGGATCGGGGTCAACGAAGGCCCACCGCCCAACCAGCCGTGACCGTTGCAAGGAAGCTACTTAAATGATGCTTATCGAAAAACCTTCCCAGTTGCCGATGGCCATCGGAGAAGCGCTGCACCGTGCCTTTCCCGATTTGCGGATAGGCAGCAACCAGGACTTCCAGGGAGCAGAGGATAAGACCGGCGTATTGATCACGGTCGAAGGCAATGGCCCCGGGGTCCGCTCCCTTGAAGGGCGCAAAGCCCATGTCATGGCGATCTCGCTCAAGGCCATGGTTGCTCGCGGATCATTGCCGTTTGATGCCTGTGATCTGGCCAGCCAACTGATGGATCTGGTGCTCGACAACCGTTGGGGCCTGCCGTCCGCGCAGTGCGATTTGCCAGCGAGCATCGTTGCGGTGCCAACACTGCTCGGCACACAACCCGACTACGACACCTGGACCGTCTCCTTCACCCAAACCCTTTATCTCGGTCAGCCGTTGCTCGACGACCCTCTAGGCAAGCCTGTGTTTGCCTGCACGTGGGAAGTCTCGAACATCGATGACCCCGATCAATATCAGGCACTGCCGGGGTAGCCCATGTTTGACGCGCTGTTACGCATGCAATTGGCGCCGATTGTCGAGCGTCTGGCGGAAATGGAAACCCAGTTCGAAGACCTCTACCGGCGTGCCGAAAGCTTCTGCCGGATCGGCGTGTGCCAGGAGGTGGATGCCGCCAGCAACACCTGCAAGGTCAGTCACGGCGAACTGCTTACCCCATCCATTCGCTTTTTCAATCCCAGTGCGGGTGCGCAGACCGAGACACGTATTCCCTCGGTGGGCGAGCAATGTCTGTTGCTCAACTATGGCGGCGGCGAGGGCGGGGCGCAGTCAGTGGCCTTGTTTGGCCTGCACAGCGACCGCTTTCCGCCGGTCTCGACGGTCGCCACGTTGACCCGCCGCCGTCATCAGGACGGCACGCAAAGCGACTACGACGATGCCAGCCATGTCTTCAACTGGAGCAATGGGCCGACGGTCTTCAAGGGCTCCCGCGACCGGGTCGACGTGAGCATCGGCGCAACCAGTCTGGCCATGACTGCCCAGAGCCTCGAACTGAAAGTCGGCGCGGTTGGCATGTTGCTGGATGCCGGCGGTGTTCACTTCAGTGGCCCGGTGGTGGATCACCTGGGCCGGGTCATCAGCCCCAGATAAGGACTTCCCATGATCGGAATCGATCGAAATACCGGCGCCACGGTGGATGACTGGCTGCAATTCGTGCAGCGCGCCACCCGGGCACTGACCACCCCTCTGGGCACCCGGCAAAAGCGTCCACTGTACGGTTCGATGATCCCGCAACTGTTGGGGCAGAACCTGGGGGATGACCTGTTGATTCTTGCCCAAAGCCACGCCGCCCAAGCGTTCTACAACCCGCAGAACGGCATCGCCGATTTTGAACCGCAGGTGATCGTCGCCAGCCGTCAGGGCGCCGGGCTGTTGTTGCGCTTCGCTGGCACCTGGAAAAACCGCAAACAATCCTTCGAGGTAGTGACATGAGCATGCTGATACCTGGCCAGAACCAACTGGCCGAGCCGGCGATCATTGCCGTCGACGAGTTCGAACCGTTGCTGGCTGAATTCAAGGCATTCGTGGTCAGTTACGTTGCCGACCGCTCGCCGCAAAGTGCGGCAAAGCTGAAGGTCAGCCTGGAAAACGAAAGCGAGTTGCTGACCCTGGCGCTGGAAGCTTTTTGCGTACGCTTGCAAACCCACGAACGCAAGTACAACACCCGCATCAAGCAGATGCTGGCGTGGTGGGCCAACGGCAGCAACCTTGACGCACGCCTTGCCGATATGGGCCTGGAACGCCAAGTGCTGGACCCCGGCGACCCGGCGGCCTTCCCGCCGGTCCCGCCGACCCTGGAAAGCGACGACGATGCTCGGTTGCGCTACTACCTGGCGCCTCATGCTCCGGCAGCGGGCTCGCGGATGCAGTACCGCCGCGAGGTCTTCACCCTGGGTGAGCGACCTGCGGTGAAAGTGCAAAGCGCGGCGCCGGGCGTGGTGACGGTCACCTACACCTTCGACCCGGACGGGTATGCCGCCCAGGTCAAAGATGGCAATGGCCGTCGAACCGCCCCCGGCGAGGTGATGGTCACCGTCTTGTCCCGAGAAGGGGACGGCACACCATCGGCTGACTTGCTCGACGGCGTTCGTCAACATTTCACCCGGCCTGATGTGCGGCCGGAAACCGATCTGGTCACGGTGCAGGGTGCGCAGATCTTGCGCTACAAAATCCGGGTGGTGGCGAAGATCAATGCGGGGCCGGATTCAGGGCTGACGCAGGTAGCGGCGCAGCAATTGCTGCAAGCCTATGCCGAGTCCTGCCATCGGCTGGAAGGGCGAGTGGATCCGAGTTGGATTGACTACACCATCCATACGGCGGGTGCCGCCCAGTTGCAGATACTTGAACCGCTGGAGCCGATCGTCACCACGGCATTCCAGGCCCCGTATTGCACGGGCGTCGAGGTGGAGGTGCGCACGCTATGAGTGAGCCCAAACCAAGCTTGTTGCCCGCCAACAGTTCACCGTTGGAGAAAGCGCTGGACCAAGGCTTGGGCCAGTTGCTCGATCGGGTCACGCCGCCATTTCCTGCGTTGATGAATCCGCTCGAGACACCGGTGGAATTCTTGCCGTACCTCGCTGCCGACCGTGGTGTCAGCGAATGGGATGCTGCCGCCAGCGAGTCGGAAAAGCGCTTGACGGTTGCCCTGTCCTGGCAGATCCAGCGCCAGGCAGGTACCCCCAAAGCATTGAGCTACGCCGTCGAGTCGCTGGGGTTCACTCCCAATATCAGCGCCTGGTACCAACAACGCCCCTTGGGTTTGCCTTACACCTTCGACGTGCAGGCGATCATCGGCCGCAGTTGGTCCAGCGGCGACCACAACCGTTTGATCCGCCGCATCAACGCGGCCAAGAGCGAACGGGATCAGGCGACGATCACCATCGTTCACCAGACCCGGGGTGGTTTGCGCGTTGCGGCGGCAGCTGACCCAGGGCTAAGCATCAGTGACGACAGCCACCCGGGCGTGTTGCCTGAAGTGAAACTGCGCGGCGGATTTTCATTAACCAGTGCGGCCCATACCCCGTTGAGTGACGGCGAGCTGTTTCTGTGGGGCGCACTGCCCGAACTCGGGCTGGCTGCCCGGCTTAACAGTGTCGGGGTTGCCCGGCACTACACCATCAACGACTACGACCTCAGGGCGCAGCCATGACAGAAGACATTACGCGCCTAGTGCGCTTCACCTCCAAGGGATTGGATGAAGTGCTGCAGGCAAAGAACCAGGGTTTGAAAGGCGAGATCACCCACATCGGCGCCGGTACGGGTCGCTATGACCCAGACGGTACTGAAACCGCCCTGCGGGATGAACGCCAGCGGGTGGCAATTGTGGATTACGAGGACCTGGGCGACCGCCAACTCAGGATGGCCGCGTTGTTTGATGGCGAGGGCGAATATGAGATTGGCGAGTTCGGCTTTTACCTCGCCAGTGGGACGCTGTTGGCCGTGTATTCGGTGGCCGGGAAGTTGTTGACGTACAAGGCAGCGGCGGCGCGGGTACTGCAGAAGTTTACGTTGGATATTTCGCCGTTGCCGGCGGATAGCGTGACGGTGGTGGTCGGCTCTGAAAATCTTAATGTCTTGTTGACTGAAGAGTTGGCCGCTATGTCCGCTGCAAACATCGACAATATGACTCGGGGTCTTAATATTTTGTTCCGGGTGATGGCGTTAGAGGCTAAGGCTGGAGCTAGATGAATACGGGGTTTAAGGCTCTGACGAAAATCGCGTTGGATTCGCCTGATCAGTTTTCGAAAAGTGCAGCGATGATCAGACACGCCCTAAACTTCTTTCGGACGAAGTTGACTGTGCTTGCAGCAAAGGCAACGACGTACACGATGGTCGCAGTAAGTAGTCGGTTCTTTTTTAATATAGAAAAGGCAGCTGGCTCAAGTCTACTCGGTGGCAACGCTCCAAGTTATTTTGACTGTGCAGGCAGTGTTGTAGTGCTGGGGATGTAGTAGCTGATAACTATCAATGTCTTGTGGCAGCATTTAATGCTGGTGCGAAAAAAGATCAACACGAAATAAGGAAGACTAATCTTGAGTACAGAACAGCAAATTGCAGCCCTTGTAAGTGCCGCGAATGGCTTGACCGCGGCGGTAAATAATAAAATTACCGAAATTGATAACTCGGTATTGGCGGCGGTTCGTACAATCCCGAATATGTCGAAGGAGTTATTTGTCGATGCTGTGGATGGTAGCGATTTGGCACTCGGTACGGCCACGGCACCATTGAAGACAATTGGCGAGGCTATGTCTAGGACGGGAACAACACCCTATGTAATGATAAATTTGAAAGCCTCTCAGGCTCATGAGTTTTCTGGCCCAAATGAACTGATGTGTTATCGGGCGGTATCAAACAAGGTGGTTTTTGCTCGGTGGGGAAGTGGGGATAATCCAATTTTTACCCCCCGAGTTGGCGAATACTCGCCAGGGACCTCAAACCTGCATTTTCTCTCCCTTGAGGGTGGTTCTGTTTACTATCGAGCGGTAGATGTTGTTATGCCGACCGTCTTGAAACCGGGAACCTCAGGTTGGTTTTACTTTGGTTCTTCGCTTTTCTATCGAGGCCACGGTTTAGAGTCGACTGTGCAGGGTTCGGTTTCATTTTCGGGCTCGAAATTAAAACTGGGAATCGGAAATATTTTTTACTCCGGGTACACGGCAAATTATCGAGTCGACATTAATATGACGACGATTGATACCGGTGTCTCTAGTTCTTTTGCGGACCTGACTGGTGGCACGATGGTTCTTTCAACGGTTGCCTCTACGATAACGGGGAATAAGACTTGGGCACATTTGGTTAAAGGCGTAGTGCGTGACTCGCGCGGAAGTTTGTCTAACTTCCTTAGTAATATTAGTAATGTTGTGGCGGATGGGAGTCAGCAATGATCAAGGAATTTAAATATGGCGGTCAGACAATTTATAATGTTACCGCTCAGCAATTGTCTGATATGGGTTTTTTACGGTCCGACATTGACGCTGCTTTAAAGACACAAGAAGCCGCCGACGTAGACTTTAATAGACGTTTGGCTTATCGAACTGACTCTGATCCGCTTTATATGGAGTGGCAATATGACCAGACCGAAATCAAAGAAAAAGCATGGCGCGCGAAGGTCGAGGAAATTAAGGCTCGTTACCCGTTGTCCGGCGAGTGATGCCATGTAACTACCGACACCGCGAAAGCGGTTTTTTTTCGTCCTCAGAAAGCCTCGTAAAAGGGCTTTGCTTTGAACTTGGAGAATTTCATCCATGGCAAACCGCCAAACCTACACCGTCCTCGTCCCATTCCCCACTGGAGGTGGCCACTGGTCCACCGTCGGCCAGGAACTGGACCTGCTGGACGTCGAAGCATCCGCTCTACGCACCGCCGGCCGCCTGGAACTGACCAGCGTCCTGGACACCACCAAGGCCAAGAAGGCCGCCACCAAGAAGGCTGAATAATCATGGCTGAGGTTTTGAACTTCGAGCATAACGGTATCACCGTCAATGCCACCGAATCCCCCGAGGCCATGGGTGGCCTGGGCGACAACGTGATCGGTCTGGTCGGCACCGCGCCCAATGCGCATTTGTCGATCCCGAAAAACGCCCCGTTCCGCATCAACAGCTTCACCGCTCAGGCACTGCTGGACCCTACCGGTGCTGAAGCCGGCACGCTGTATCACGCGGTGTACCAGATCCTCAAAGTGGTCAAGGTGCCGGTCTACGTGGTGATCGTCGAGGAGGGCACGACTCCGGCCGACACGTTGAACAATGTCATCGGCGGCAACGAGCCTGTGACCGGCCGCAAACTGGGCCTCGCTGCCTTGAGCAGCGTCCCGGAAGACCTGACTATCATCGGCGCCCCAGGCTTCACCGGCACCAAGGCCGTGGCGGGCGAATTCGCTTCCTTCGGCAAGCGCATCAAGGCCCGTGTGGTGTTGGATGGCAAGGACGCATCGGTTGCTGATCAAGTGACCTACAGCGGCGAACTGGGCGGTGCCGATCTGGGCTTCGACCGTTGCCTGCTGGTGCACAACATGCCGTCGGTATACTCCAAGGCTGCGAAGAAGAATGTGTTCCTGGCGCCATCGTCCCTGGCCATCGCTGCACTGGCCAAGGTCAAGCAGTGGGAAAGCCCGGGTAACCAGGTGACCTTCGCCGAAGACGTTTCCCGCGTGGTTGAGTACAACATCCTCGACACCTCCACCGAAGGCGATCTGCTCAACCGCTACGGCGTGAGCTACTACGCCCGCACTATCCTTGGCGGTTTCTCGCTGCTGGGCAACCGTTCCATCACCGGCAAGTTCATCAGCTACGTCGGCCTGGAAGACGCCATCAGCCGCAAACTGGTCAAGGCCGGCCAGAAAGCCATGGCCAAGAACCTGACCAAGTCGTTCATGGATCAGGAGGTCAAGCGCATCAACGACTGGCTGCAAACCCTGGTGGCCGACGAAACCATCCCCGGCGGCAGCGTGTACCTGCACCCGGAATTGAACAGCGTCGAGAAGTACAAGAACGGCACCTGGTTCATCGTTATCGACTACGGCCGCTACGCGCCGAACGAACACATGGTTTATCAACTCAACGCCCGCGATGAAATCATCGAGCAATTCCTGGAGGACGTTCTCTAATGTTTACCAACCGAGTCAGACAGGCCATTGCGGCCACCCTCCAAGGCCTGCCGCTGTCCGCCACCGTGGAGGAGTTCACCCCGCCGAAGATTGAATTCGACATGGAGCCCATGACCGGCGGCCGTTTTATCGGCGAGGAAATGGCCAAGAGCGGCAAGGTGTTGAATGCCAAGCTGATCCTGCAAGGTGCCGGTCCGGAAATCATGCTGGCCCTGGGCGTCAAGTTGGGTGAAGACATCCTGCTGAACGTTCGCGAAGCGGGCCAGGATCAGGATGGTCGGACCTTCTTCACCTACCACACCGTTGGCGGCAAGCTCAAATCCCTGGAGGAGGCGAAGCTGAAAATGGGCGACAAGGCCACCACCACCCTGGAACTGTCCTGCCGCACCTACAACCGCATGGACAACGGTATTACCGTGATCGACATCGACGTGCGCACGCAGAAATTCGTGCTCAACGGCGTGGACATTCTGGGTGACGCCCGCCGTGCGGTGCTGATGCCGTAAGGCTGTCGCTGCTCTGTAGCCGCTGCCGAGGCACGAGGCTGCGATGCGTGTCCGCAGGACCGCCCATTGGGACCGCTACGCAGTCCATCGCAGCCTCGTGCCTCGGCAGCGGCTACAGCCGCAACCGCGGACAAGCCCGCCCCCACAGATATTTACTCACCAAGGAATTGTTCCATGGCCTGGATGCCCCCGCTGCACGTCCTGCTGTCCCCGATCACCGCCGACACCGGCGCCACGATCGAGCAGATTCAGCTCAAACCGCTGTTCTACGCCCCACAAAAAGAAGCCCTGGCCCGCGCCGGTGACGACGAGGACGATCAGTTCTTCGAGCTGGCCAAACTGGCCACCGGCTTGTCGGTAAAAGAGCTCGACCAACTCAAACGCCCGGACTACGTCAGCATCGCCCAATACGTGCATGACATGTCGACCCGCCCGGCATCGTACTTCCTGGAAGAGCTCGGCGAAGCGGCTAACGAATCCTCCGAGTCGCTGACCACCGAACAGGTGCAACTGCTGTTGCCACTGGACGCCGCTGGCCGCTCGCTGACGTCGGTCACCCTGGAAATGCCGGCCCTGCGCGCCACCAAGGTGATGAAAAAACTCACCACGGCCAAGGAGCGTGCCGAGTTCATCACCTCTCACTGCACCGGCTTGATGATCCCCGACCTGGCCAGCCTGACCGTGCCCGACTGGACCGAACTGCAGGAGCGCATCGACGATTTTTTAAACAAACCGGCGGCCTTCTTTCGGAGCGCGACATCGAAGTAATCCTCGACGTCGTGCCGCTCATTTACTCGGTCAATGAAGCGGAAATCCTCGATTGGGAAGTCGGTAAAGCATTGCGCCGCTACGACATCGCGATCACTCGCCTTGGCGTCAAACAGGAGTAGAGCGGGATGCAAGATAACTATTCGCTCAAGCTCGCCCTGCTCGATGAAGCTCGGGGCGGTTTTGATGATGGTGATGCGAGTCTCGGGCGCCTCTCTCAGCCTGAGCACTTCGCCGGACGTTCCACCCTGGACGCCGTCCAGGAGCCCTTGTCGGGCTTGAGCCTGGCCTTGGCTAATGCGGGGTTGCAGATCAATGGTTTTATCCTGGAGCAAGGACTGCTGCGGGAAAGCCTGGTATCGCTCAACAACACGCTGTCATCGCAACTGGCGTTGCTAGAGCAGAAGGATGGCAGCGCGGTCGCAGGCTCTACGGACGAACCCGGCAATAAACATGAAGCCTCGCCAGTAGTGAAGCTGGAAATGATCGTCGCCGGTCTGAATCTGTTGTTGAACCTCGTCAACCAGCAACGCGACCTGAAGACCATCACCCACCAGAGTGTGATGGCTGGCGCCATTAGCGTGATCAACCCTGGCGCTTTGGCTCTTACGGCTGAAGGATCAGGGCGTGGGCAAAGCCACGATCAAGCGTCCTGGACAGAAAGCTCGGGTACCAGCCTCACGCTGAATGCGCGGTTGATGGATGTTGCCTCGACGTTACAGCGTCATGCAGAAACTACGGTTTCCAAGGCTTCGGCGCCCGGGCAGGTTGCATTGCCAAGTCCTGACGCCAGCAAGCCCGCTGCACCCGAGAATTCGGTACAGGCCAATCGTGAAGCCTACGAGGCCAGTAAAGAGCGGTTGGTCCACACCATGGACACATCGCCTTCGCTGTTGGAAAACACGAAGTTCAAAGCACTGAGCTGGATGACCGACGGTGCAAACTCGTTCGCCGAGAGTTCACCTCAGATCGCCGGAACCCTTAAGTCAGTGGGCGCCACTTTGGGGCCGATTGTCAGCGGTGTTCTCGGACCTGTACTGGATGAGGCCAAGACTCGAGTCGCAGGTAAGGCACTCGACGCAGTGGCGGCACGCTTGCCCAAAGGGCTCGGTGACTTGCTGAAAGGGAAGGATGAAGGGAAAAAAGGCGACTGCTGTTGCCCTGCTGAAGCGAAAATTTCCAGCATTCCGTCCTATGGGCCGAAAACCCCGCGCAAACCTATGAAGCCGTCCAAGACCCGTACACAAGGTAAACAGAGCCGGTCCGTCAATACTGTCAGGACCGCTAAGCCGGGCAAGACGCAAGGCACAGTTACCCGATCGGTCGGCAGCTCACTTGAGCCTAAAAGGCTGACCTTGGGTAACGCCGCAGCCAAGCCGCCTGCTGGGGTATCGAGTAAGAGCGTTATCCGTGGAGCGCCACCCGCTCTGGGTGTCGGATTTGCTCCGTCGATGATGCCTGTCCAGAGTCAATCCTCCATCGCTCGCGCAACAAAAATATCCACCAGCCGCCTGACAGGAACGATGGCCAAGCTCGGCTCTGCCGGCATTCGCCGATCATCGCCCATGAGGCTGGCCACTGCGGCGTTTGACGTTGTACAAGGCGCAAAAAACGGAGACCTGCGCGCCGTCGGTGCGGGCCTCGGCACCGCCGGCGGCGCCTGGGCCGGAGCCTCCGCAGGTGCAGCTCTCGGCACCTTGATCCTTCCGGGAATCGGCACCGCCGTCGGTGGCGCGCTGGGCGGATTCTTCGGCAGCGATGCCGGTGCCTGGCTCGGCGACAAACTGGGAGGCATGGTCGACCGCTTGCGCTCCCCGGACGAGGTCAGCAAACAGCTCACCAACAATACGCCGGCGGATAACCGGCAAATCACCCTCAGTCCGGTGATCAATATCAGCGGCCTGGACCCCAACAGCGCCCAGCAGGTTGCCACGATGGTGATTCAAACCCTGCAGAACCAATGCATGCCGATGATGACCGATGCGCTGGCGGTTCGACGCAGCGCGACATTGACCGATGGAGTGGCGTGATGCGACAGCAAATGGTGTTGGGCAGCTTCATTTTCGGGCTGTCGCGAGGCTTTGCGTACAAGACGCTGCAGCGCCAGTCGGATGGTGGCTGGGTCAACCTGGACATCATTGCCAGCAAACCCCAGTCGCGCCAGGGCGGGCAAAAACTGCAAAGCCTGACGTTTACCGGCAGTGCGATGCAGGCCTTGGGCATGCAACGTCTGGACGAGTTACGGGCCCTGCAGGATGCACGGATGCCCCTGCCGCTGGTAGATGGTATCGGGCGTAATTGGGGTTTGTGGCGGATCAATTCGGTGGTGGAAAACCAAACGGATGTGATCGATGACGGCACCGCCATGGTGATCAACTGGACGCTGGTGCTGGAGGAGTTCGTCAATGCGTAGGGTACGAAGTATTGCAGGTGATTCGGTCAACCTGTTGCTCTACCGTGAGCTTGGTCGTTGTGATGACGCCGCCGAAGAAATCCTCTGGCGTTTGAATCCCGGGCTTGCCGAATATGGCCCGGTGTTACCGGCCGGTGTCTGGGTGATCGTGCCCGAAGTGGACGCTCGGCCTGCTGCCGTGCGGGCTATTTCGGCCTGGGATTAAGGAGGCCACATGTCGATGGGATATACCCCGGCCATTGAGATTTACGGCGCCAATGCGGCGCTGCTCAATCAACGGTTGATGCAGTGGAAACACACCGACGCCGCCGGTATCGAGTCCGACCGGCTGGAGCTGATGATCAACATCGAGGGCCTCGACGGCTTGCCCAGCCTCGGCGGAAGAGTCGGCTTGCGGGTCGGTTACCTGGAGTCGGGGCTGGTAGAAAAAGGTGAGTTCATCATCACCCAGCGAACCCCGCATCTGTTCCCCATGCGCCTGGCCATCGTGGCCTCGGCGGCGCCGTTCAGTGTGGCCGATCAAAGCGGCTTCAGGCAGCGCCGATCCGCCAGCTACGGGCCGACGACCTTGGGTGCACTGTTTCGGCAACTGACCACCCGCCACGGTTTTTCTCCCCGAGTGGCGCCGGACCTGGACGCGATACCGGTCACCCATATCGACCAGTCCAACGAAACCGACATGGGCTTTATCACCCGGCTCGCCGCCCGCTACGACGCGGTGACCAAGCCGGTTAACGAGTTGTATGTGCTGGCCAAGCGTGGGCAGGTCAAGTCGCTCACCGACCAGCCACTGCCCGATGTTCGACTGTCGGTAACTCACGACAATCGCCCCGGCGACGAGGCCTTTATCAGCGCCAAGCTCGACGACACCGCCCGGGCCAAATACCAGGGTTGCCGTGTCAATTGGTGGGATGCCGGCGGCGGTAAGCAGCGCAAGGTCGAGATCGGTAATCCACCGTTCAAGATCCTGCGCCAGCGTTGCCAGAACGAAGACGAAGCCCGTGCGGTGGCGCAAGGTGAATTGCGCCGAGTTGGGCGCGAAGGGCTGAAGCTGACCATCGATTGTCCGGGCAACCCGCAACTGTCCGCTGAAGGCCTGTTGCTGCTGGATGAAACCTGGCCCCTGTACATGCAGGGCCGCTGGTCGATCACCACCGTGATTCACACCATTGACCCGACGCAAAGTTACCGCAGTTCGATCATGGCGAGCGGGCTGGCGCCCTGAGCTGTGGAACACCCACGAGCGCATTTATTTCTGGAGAATGCCATGTCCATCACCGAGCAGCAGTTGCTGCTCATCCTTCCGAACGCCGGCCGAATCGCCGGCGTTTTTGCTCCAGCCCTTAGCGCGGCAATGGGCGAGTATCAGATTATTACCAGGCTACGCAGTGCGGCTTTCATCGCTCAGATCGGTCATGAGTCGAGCCAACTGACTCGTCTGGTGGAAAATCTGAACTACAGCGCCAACGGTTTGGCCAATACCTGGCCAAACCGTTACGCCGAGCCGAACGGTAAGGGCGGCTACGTCAAAACGGTGATGAACAATACGGTGCGTAACAAACCGAACGCCTTGGCCATGGGCCTTGCCGGAAAAGCCGAGTTGATTGCCTGCGACGTATATGCCGGTCGCATGGGCAATACCGCCCCTGGCGACGGTTGGAAATATCGCGGTCGTGGGCTGATTCAGGTCACGGGAAAGCACAACTATCGTCTGTGTGGAGATGCCTTGGGGTTGGATCTGGTCAGTCATCCTGAGTTGTTGGGGCAGCCATGGCACGCCGTCATGTCGGCGGCATGGTTCTGGTCGGTCAACCGGCTCAACGCCTTGGCTGACGTGAGTGATATCCAGAATATCGGCAGCATTATCAATACCGGTAGTAAAGGCAGAACGCCGAACGGCGCGGCGGCTCGCCGGGTGCTGTATCAGCAGGCGTTGAATGTGCTGACATAATGACGGTTGCGGGCCTGTCAGGCTTATATACGTGCCCTCATTCATTAGCATCCTGTCCCTGTCTGTATCTTGCATGACCGATGGGCTCCTGTAGGGTAGGCAAACGCCCGCCCACTCCTGGAGACGACCGTGAAGGAAATTACCCAACTCGCCGCTGAACTTGGCCGCCGCTTGCAGGTGCTCAATGCCCATGTCACCACTGCCGAGTCGTGTACCGGTGGTGGTATCGCTGAAGCAATCACCCGTATTCCCGGGAGTTCGGCCTGGTTCGAGGCGGGGTATGTCACGTATTCCAACCGGCAGAAGACCCGGCAGTTGAATGTGCCGGAAGTGTTGTTTCCCAAAGTCGGCGCTGTCAGCCGGGAGGTGGTCGAGGCCATGGTGAAGGGTGCTCAGGAGAAAAGCCTGGCGCGGTTTGCCGTGGCGGTCAGCGGTGTGGCCGGCCCTGACGGTGGCTCGCCGGACAAGCCGGTGGGCACGGTGTGGCTGGCCTGGGGTGTGGGTGATGAGGTTACGGCGGAACGCCAGCAGTTCCCCGGTAATCGAGACGAGGTCCGCCGACAAACGGTAAAGGCCGCGTTAGAGGGGCTATTGCGACGAGCTGCACTCGAAATAGAAAAACAGGGGTAGTCGATCCCGGATCTTTGTGGAACAATACTGTCTACTTATACAGGTGTTGGCCGTCAGGCCTTATTGATTACGTGAGGACTTTAATGGACGACAACAAGAAGAAAGCCTTGGCTGCGGCCCTGGGTCAGATCGAACGTCAATTCGGCAAGGGTGCCGTAATGCGTATGGGCGATCACGACCGTCAGGCGATCCCTGCTATTTCCACTGGCTCTCTGGGGCTGGACATCGCGCTCGGCATTGGCGGCCTGCCAAAAGGCCGTATCGTTGAAATCTACGGTCCAGAATCTTCCGGTAAAACCACCCTGACCCTGTCGGTGATTGCCCAGGCACAAAAGATGGGCGCCACCTGTGCGTTCGTCGATGCCGAGCACGCCCTGGATCCTGAATACGCTGGCAAGCTGGGCGTCAACGTTGACGACCTGCTGGTATCGCAGCCGGACACCGGTGAACAAGCGCTGGAAATCACCGACATGCTGGTGCGTTCCAACGCCATCGACGTGATTGTCATCGACTCCGTGGCGGCCTTGGTACCCAAGGCTGAAATCGAAGGCGAAATGGGTGACATGCACGTTGGCCTGCAAGCCCGTCTGATGTCCCAGGCCCTGCGTAAAATCACCGGTAACATCAAGAACGCCAACTGCTTGGTGATCTTCATCAACCAGATCCGGATGAAGATCGGCGTGATGTTCGGCAGCCCGGAAACCACCACCGGTGGTAACGCGCTGAAGTTCTACGCTTCGGTCCGTCTGGACATCCGCCGTACTGGCGCGGTGAAAGAAGGTGACGAGGTTGTGGGTAGCGAAACCCGCGTTAAAGTCGTGAAGAACAAGGTGGCTCCGCCGTTCCGTCAGGCTGAGTTCCAGATTCTCTACGGCAAGGGTATCTACCTGAACGGCGAGATGATCGACCTGGGCGTGTTGCACGGTTTCGTTGAGAAGTCCGGTGCCTGGTATGCCTACAACGGCAGCAAGATCGGTCAGGGCAAGGCCAACTCGGCCAAGTTCCTGCAGGATAACCCTGATGTGGCTGCGACCCTTGAGAAGCAGATCCGCGACAAGCTGCTGACTCCGACAGCCGACGTCAAATCGACTGCAACCCGAGAAACCGCTGACGATATGGCCGACGCTGACATCTGAGCCAAACGATGACAGTTGTACTGGACACACTCGTCGCCGTAAGGCGCACTGCAATGGACCTGCTCGCTCGACGCGAGCACGGTCGAGTTGAGTTGACGCGTAAACTGCGTCAGCGCGGTGCTCCTCCTGAAATGATCGAAACAGCCCTCGACCGTCTAACGGAAGAGGGGCTGCTTTCGGAAGCCCGTTACCTCGAAAGCTTTGTGTCCTACCGGGCTCGTTCCGGCTATGGTCCGGCGCGGATTCGCGAGGAGCTGAGCCAGCGCGGCCTGCAACGTGCTGATATCGAACTCGCGTTACGTGAGAGCGGCATCAGTTGGCAGACGCAGTTGGAAGACACTTGGCGTCGAAAGTTTGCCGGTCATCTGCCCATCGATGCTCGGGAGCGGGCGAAACAAGGTCGCTTCCTGAGTTATCGCGGATTCTCGATGGAAATGATCAGCCGCTTGTTAAGCGGTCGGGACATGGATGATTGAGTGTCCTATGGCTAACGACTTTGCCGCGGTGAAGGGCTTCTGTGGCGAGGGGGCTTGCCCCCGTTGGGCTGCGTAGCGGCCCTAGCCCACACTCGTTCCACCTGAATACACCGACACCATACAAAAAGGCCCGCTATGAAAATAGCGGGCCTTTTTGCGTTTGGCTTATGCCGGTTCTGTCACCCGCTGCTGCGCTTTCCCTTGAGCTTGTGCCCAGTTCTCCGGCAAGTTGATGTAATCCACCAACTCCCGCAGGCGGCCCTGATCACGGCCATTAAAGTTGAACACCAGCCGCGTCAGATGGTTGAAGCGTGGCTCGTCGTATCCCTCGCCTTCATAAGCATGTTGATGAAAGTCCTCACTGAGCCTCAGGTCGGCAAACGCTTCCTGTAGATGTGCTAGTGCGCGATCACTCAGTGGGTGATTCATACGGATCACAAATTGGCGCTTCAACCAGCGGGTGGAGTGGAAGTTGGCGTAGAACTGGTTGATTTCCTCTACCGCTTCCTCGGCGCTGTGCACCATGCGCACCAGCTTGAGGTCGGTGGGCAAGATGTAGCGGTTGGCTTCCAACTGGCTACGAACAAAGTCCAGCGCCCCTTGCCAGAAACCACCACCCGGTACATCCAGCAGTACCACCGGAACCAGCGGGCTTTTGCCGGTCTGGATCAGGGTCAGGACTTCCAGCGCTTCATCCAGGGTGCCGAAACCACCTGGGCACAGCACTAAGGCGTCGGCTTCCTTGACGAAGAACAGCTTGCGGGTAAAGAAGAAGTGGAAGGACAGCAGGTTCTCGGTGCCATCGATGGTCGGGTTGGCGTGCTGTTCGAAGGGCAGGGTGATGTTGAACCCCAAGCTATGTTCCAGGCCGGCACCTTCATGGGCCGCTGCCATGATGCCGCCACCGCCACCGGTAATGACCATCAGGTCTGAGCGTGCCAGGACAGCACCGACTTCCCGGGCTAATGCGTACAGCGGGCTTTCTACGGGGGTACGCGCCGAACCGAAGACAGTGACTTTACGCCGGCCTTTGAATTGCTCCAGGACTCGGAAGGCATGGTCCAGTTCGCGGATCGCCTGCAGGGTGATCTTGGCGTTCCAGCGGCTGCGATCGTCCTGCGCCATGCGCAACACGGTGAAGATCATGTCACGATAAAGAGGAATATTCGGGCTATTGGGGGCAATCAGGTTGAGTTGCGCGTCGACCTGCTGCGTGAGGTCGGTCCCGTTTTCTTGAAAGTGACGGAGCAGGAGGTCATTCGGTTCGTAAGGCATTCAACTTCTCCTTCTTCACAGAACCCAGGGTGCCGACGAGAGATTCGTCGGGGGGCCACGACACTGCATGTGTCGCTGTTGGCCTCGGCGCATGGCCGGGCTCTACACGGGGTTCGCCAGGCCTCTGATGAGCGAGGTGGGCGAAACAGGCTCTGTATGTTCCTTGTGATTAAAAACCTTTGCACTGCAAGCCAGGCGAAGCAATCCTCTTTTGCCCTGAAAATGTTACAGAACAACATAAAAGCCGCAGGTTGCTGGCTTTCGGGATGATTTGATCATGAGCCTATAAAGTCTTGGCTGGCAACAGCTTATTGATCACTCATCACGGAGTTTAGTCGCTGATATGAACAGAGCAGAGGGGCATTACGGAGGGGGTATTGCACGCCGCTGATCAGCGGCGTGCGAAAGGGCATTGCTTACTTTTTCTTCTTCGCTGCAGCCGGTGCCGGGCAATCAGCTTCCTGAAACTTGACCGAGGCTACAGGACGATTGGTCTTGTTCTCGGTGATTTCGTAGCGCATCACCGCACCCTTGGCCATCAGTTCGCGATAACCCTTGTTCAGGCAAACGCTCTGGCCCAGTTGGAAATACACAGCCTTCGGGTTGGCGCGCATTTGTTCGGCACGGTCGGTCTGGACGCTGAGATGATCAATCAGTTGCGAACCTTCCACGGTGTAGGCCACTTCCAGGGTCTTTTCATCCAGCTCCCTTGGCAGATCTTTGTTGCTTTCCGCCGCAACGCTCTGCAGCTTCTTGTTCAGTTGAAGTTCCAGCAAGGAAGCCGCTTGGGCGCCCACGGGCAAAACCAACGCGAGGGCGATGGAGGGGGCGGCATAACGCAGCATGAAACGCAGCATGGAAATCTCCTGATTCGGGTACTGGTGCTATGACCAGCCACTGCGCTGTGCGTTCAGTGGCGCGGGATTATAGGTGACGCTGGGCCAGTACGGCCAGCGTATTGCGGGAAGTGCAGGTGAGGGTGGCGGGCTCTGGTAAACTGCCGCGACTTTATGCCTTTCCCGAGTTCTATCTGTGTTGATCTTCACTGCTTTGCGTTGGCGCACCCGATGAGCCACGCCGTCTCCCGTTTGCGCACCCAGCGCCTGGCCCGGGCCATCAAGCCTTTTGTCGCCCGTGGTTCTCGCGCCGAGCGCTGTCCAGGCTGCCGGGTCATCCCCGAGTATTGCCTGTGTGCCTGGCGGCCGAAGGTCCAGGCCAAATCGGCCATGTGCCTGTTGATGCATGACGTGGAACCCATGAAACCCAGTAACACCGGCTGGCTGATTGCGGATGTGATCGACGACACGACGGCGTTCCCTTGGTCGCGAACCGAGGTAGAGCCTGAACTGCTGACGCTGTTGGCAGACCCGCAGTGGCAGCCTTATATCGTGTTTCCCGGTGAGTTCGTGGCCCCTGAACGGGTGGTCAACAAGGTCAAGCTGGCCCCTGGCAAGCGTCCGCTGTTCATCCTGCTGGACGGAACCTGGAGCGAGGCACGCAAGATGTTTCGCAAGAGCCCGTACCTTGAGCACTTACCGGTACTGAGCCTGGAACCTGAGCAGCTATCGCGCTACAAGCTGCGGCGCTCCAAGCGTGATGATCACTTCTGTACCGCAGAAGTCGCTGCCCTGTGCCTTGAGCTGGCGGGAGATCAGCCGGCCAGCGAGGTGCTGGACGCTTATCTGGACGTCTTCAGTACTCACTATCTGGCTGCCAAGTTTCAGTTGGCGCTGGATCCGCAGGACGTTGTTCATACACGCCTGACACCTTATCTATAGGCATCCTGGCCAGAGGACCTTGGCATGATGGCAAGGCAACCGTCGTACCCGGTAAAATACCCACGGGCGTAGCGCTTGACCACCTAGGCTGCGCTGGGCATGCTTGGCGCCGATTAGGGCACCGCCGTAAATTTCAAACGTCGTGAGTTGTGCTTTTGGCGTTGAACGTGCCCTGTGGTGCCTGCCTTGCAGACACCTTGTGTTGCCTTGGCGAGCACTGAACCCATCGGTGCTCCCATAAAAAACAGGATCATTTGAAAAATGGCCACATACGAAATCCTGATTGCCGACGACCATCCACTATTTCGCAGCGCACTCCATCAGGCCGTTACCCTGGGCCTGGGGCCGGAGGTACGTTTGGTCGAAGTCGCCAGTATTGCCGAGCTGGAAACCCGCCTCACCGAAAAATCCGACTGGGACCTGGTGTTGCTGGATCTGAACATGCCTGGCGCCTATGGTTTTTCGGGGCTAGTGCTGCTGCGCGGGCAATACCCGCAGATTCCCGTGGTGATGGTTTCGGCCCAGGAAGAAGCATCGGTGGTGGTGCGCTCCAAGGAGTTCGGGGCCAGCGGTTTTATTCCCAAATCCAGTTCCATGGAAGAGATTCAAAAAGCTGTGCGCATGGTGCTGGACGGCGATGTCTCCTGGCCGCCACAAGCGTTCGAAGAGATCAACGTCTCCGATGAAGCCAAGGCCGCACGTGATGGCCTGGCCAGCCTGACGCCCCAGCAGTTCCGGGTGCTGACCATGGTTTGCGAAGGGTTGTTGAACAAGCAGATTGCCTACGAGCTGAGCGTGTCCGAAGCGACCATCAAGGCTCATGTAACGGCGATTTTCCGCAAGCTTGGGGTGCGTACACGAACCCAGGCGGCGCTGCTCTTGCAACAACTTGAGTCAATTTCACAACAGTAAGACGGTATACATTCACGCTTTTTTGACTTTGCGTGCTCTAGTTTCCCCACTCCTTTTTTTGCAGTTGCCTACTCTATGTCGCCTTTCAAAGGTCAAACCGGTATCAAACGTATTCTGAACGCAGGCGGTTATTCCCTGGATGGCCTGCGCGCGGCTTTCACTGGCGAGGCGGCGTTTCGCCAGTTGGTGTTGCTCAACGTCATCCTGATTCCGCTGAGTTTTTTCCTGAATGTCAGCCGGGTCGAACGGGCGTTGTTGATCGCGGTCTGTCTGCTGGCGTTGATCGTCGAACTGCTCAATTCGGCGGTAGAAGCGGCTATTGACCGGATTTCCCTGGATCGTCACCCCTTGTCGAAGAACGCCAAGGACATGGGCAGCGCCGCGCAGTTCGTGGCGTTGACCATGATTACCCTGGTGTGGGCCGTGATCCTGATCTAAGGCTTCAGGCAATGTTGGGCAGCACGATCTCGTCGCTGCGCTGCACCCCTGCGGTAAAAGACCGGCAGAGCTCCAGAAACTCACGCATGGCCGAGGTCTGGTATTTCTGTTTGTGCCAGATGAAATAGAACTGCCGGGCCAGGTCCAGGTCCGGGGTTTCTACCGGTACCAGGCTGCCGCGCCGGAAGGCATCGCGCAGGGCCAACCGTGAGATGCAGCCAATCCCCAGTCCCGACTCCACCGCGCGCTTGATGGCCTCGGTGTGTTCCAGCTCCAGGCGGATATTCAACGCACTGCGGTGATGCCGCATGGCCTGGTCGAAGGTCAAGCGCGTGCCGGAGCCTTGCTCCCGCAGGATCCAGGCTTCATGAGTCAGCTCCTCCATGGTGGCTTGGCCGCGCTGGGCTAAGTGATGCTGGGGCGCGCAGAACACCACCAGTTCGTCTTCCACCCAGGTTTGCACCTCGATGTCCGGGTGGCTGCAGTCGCCTTCGATTAGACCCAGATCAATTTCGTAGTGCGCCACCTGATGCACGATATGCGCGGTGTTTTGCACATGCAGCTTCACCTGGCTCTCCGGGTGCTGCTGCATGAAGCTGCCGATCAGCAGCGTGGCCAGGTAATTACCGATGGTCAGGGTGGCGCCGACTGCCAGGGAGCCGAAGCCCGACTTGCCGTTGAGCAGGTCCTCGATCTCCTTGGCCTGGTCCAGCAGTGCAACGGCCTGGGGCAGCAGCTGGCGGCCGAGGGCATTAAGGCTCAGGCGTTTACCGGCACGGTCGAACAATTGGCAGCTGGATTGACGCTCCAGCTCAGTAATTGAGGTGCTGGCGGCGGATTGAGATAAGGCCAGAAGGCCAGCAGCGCGCGAGACGCTTTCCTGCTGGGCGACGGCGACGAAGACTTGCAGTTGACGTAGAGTAAATCGCATATCTATATAACCGATAACCCTTATCTTAATAATCCAGTTAACAGATATTGTCGCCGCCATTAGAATGCTGTGCAATTGCGCATCTATCATTTGGCGCAGACCCATTTCCAGGAGTTCCCCGTACATGAGCAACATGAACCACGAGCGTGTCCTCAGTGTTCATCACTGGAACGACACTCTGTTCAGCTTCAAGTGCACCCGCGACCCGGGCCTGCGCTTCGAGAACGGTCAGTTCGTGATGATCGGCCTGCAACAGCCTAACGGCCGCCCTCTCATGCGTGCTTACTCCATTGCCAGCCCGAACTGGGAAGAGCATCTGGAGTTCTTCAGCATCAAGGTCCCGGATGGCCCGCTGACTTCCCAATTGCAGCACTTGAAGGAAGGCGACGAGATCATCATCAGCAAAAAACCGACCGGCACCCTGGTGCTGGACGATTTGAAGCCGGGCAAACACCTGTACCTGCTCAGCACCGGTACCGGTCTGGCGCCGTTCATGAGCGTTATCCAGGATCCGGAAACCTACGAGCGTTTCGAAAAAGTGATCCTGTGCCACGGCGTGCGCTACGTCAACGAAGTCGCTTACCGCGAATTCATCACCGAGCATCTGCCGCAGAACGAGTTCTTCGGTGAGGCCCTGCGTGACAAGTTGATCTACTACCCAACCGTGACCCGCGAGCCCTTCGAAAACGAAGGCCGCCTGACCGACCTGATGCGCAGCGGCAAGCTGTTCACTGACATTGGTCTGCCACCGATCAACCCCGAGGACGACCGCGCCATGCTGTGTGGCAGCCCGAGCATGTTGGACGAGACCAGCGAAGTGTTGAACAGCTTCGGTCTGAAGGTTTCGCCGCGTATGCGTGAGCCGGGTGATTACCTGATCGAGCGTGCGTTCGTCGAGAAGTAAACGCGACGCAAAAAAAATGTGGGAGCGGGCTTGCTCGCGAAGGCGATGTATCAGTCAAATATGCATCAACTGATACTCCGCCTTCGCGAGCAAGTCCGCTCCCACAGTTGTTTTCGGCGTTTACCCGGCCGCAACCACTTCCAGCACACAAATCATTCCGGCTTCTGGATAGTGCCACCGCACGTCCACATCCCAGAACCGCGCCCCATATTCCCGCTCGGGCCCTGGCGTCTGGTACGCCGGTCGTGGATCCTGTGCCAAACACTGCTCAATCAACGCGACTAATGGCTCCCCAAGGCGCTGAGCGTGGCCTTGTGCCTGTTGCAGGGCAGACTTCAGCCACTGCACGGGAATCAGCTGCGGCGCGGCACTGGCGATGCTATTGGTCGCTGTATCGATGATGTCGGCGTAGGGCACATACGGCTTTATGTCGAGAATTGGCGTGCCATCCAGCAAGTCAATGCCGGATATCCACAGGCGATTGGCTTCCACCTTGTCTAGTTTCACCACCGATTGGCCGATGCCATTGGGGCGGTGAGTGGCACGGGTGGCAAAAACCCCCATGGATTTGTTACCCCCCAGGCGCGGCGGGCGGACTTTCAGGCGGGGCTTTTCTTCCAGGGCCTGGTGAAACAGAAACAGCAACCACACGTGGCTGACCTGTTCCAGGCCTTGTATCGCCTCGCCCTGATCGAACGGCGCCACCAACTCCAGCACGCCTCGGGCAGCGGGCGCCAGTTGCGGCTGGCGCGGGATGGCGAACTTCTCCTTGAAGCAGGAGCGGACGAAGCCGATGGGCGAGACGCTGTAGCTCATGGCTTAGGCGCGAACGCGCAGCGTCAGGCCCTTGAGGAAGTTGCGCAGCAACTGATCGCCACAAGTGCGGTAGTTGGTGTGGCCGAATTTGCGGAACAGTGCGCTCAGTTCCGGCTTGGACACTGGGAACTCGGAAGCCTTGAGGATGGCGTGCATATCGTCTTCCTTCAGTTCGAAGGCGACCCGCAGTTTCTTCAGGATGATGTTGTTGGTCACCGGCAACTCGATCGGCTGTGGTGGACGGCTCTCGTCCTTGCCACGCTTGAAGATCACCAGTCCATCGAGGAAATGCGCCATGACGTCGTCCGGGCAGAACACAAAGCCTTCTTCTTCGTCTTTCTTGAGGTAGGTCAGCAGGTCGTCCTTGGTGACATCCATGCCGCCGAGCTTGATGATCTCGACCATCTTGTTGTCGCTGATGTCGAGCATGTAGCGCACGCTGCGCAGTACGTCGTTGTGAATCATGTTGGCAATCCTGGTCATTCAACTGTGAACACCGCCCAGAGAGGCGGTGTCGAGAGGTTCGGCGGCGAAAGAGCGGTTAGAACTTCTCTTTGCCGGACAGATAGCGCCATTGGCCCACCGGCACTTTGCCGATGGAGACTCCGCCAATGCGGATGCGTCGAATGGCGACGACCTTCAAGCCAACGGCTTCGCAGAACAAGGCAATCACACCCGGTTGCGGATTTTTCAGCGCAAAGCGCAGGCGGTTCTCGTTCTGCCAGCTGGCTTTCACCGCTGGCAACTCCTTGCCCTTGTACGTCAGGCCATGGTTCAGGCGGTTGAGGCCGTGTGCAACCATGTCCCCGGACACTTCAACCACGTACTCCTGCTCGATCTTGGCAGCATCGGCTGTCAATTTGCGCAGGATTTTCCAGTCCTGGGTAAACACCAGCAGACCGCTGGCGTTGGCTTGCAGGTCGGCGCTGGCGGTCAGGCGCAGGAAGTGGCCCTTGAGCGGGCGCTTGCCGAAGCGGTGCTCATCCGACAGGGTCTCGGCGCTGATGGACTGCATCGCAGTCTCGGCGTCCACGCCAGCCGGTGCGTGCAGCAGGATGGTCACCGGCTCCGGGGCCGTGGCCTTGGCGTCGGGGTCCAGTTCGACTTTTTGGGTGGCGACCTTGAACTGCGGTTCGTCGATCACTTCGCCGTCCACCGTGACCCAGCCGCCTTCGATGAACAGCTCAGCCTCCCGACGGGAGCAGCCGACCAGTTCGATGAGGCGTTTGGAGAGACGTATGGGGTCAGTCATGACAAGGGCCGTAACAAAAGGGGGCTGCTATTGTACCTGTGTGGCGCCGGTTAATCCCGGCCCCATTTCAGTGCTGCGGCTTTTAGCCACTGCGCGCCTGCTGCTGTCCCTGGCGCAAACGCATATGCAGCAAAGGATAAGGTTGCCCCATGCCGTCATGGTCGGTGCGTCCGATGACTTCAAAACCCTGTTTGAAGTAGAACCCCAGGGCTTGCGGGTTCTGTTCGTTGACGTCCAGCTCATCGGCATTCAACTGCTCGATCGCATAGCGCAGCAGTTGTCGGCCCAGGCCCTGGCCACGGTGTGCAGGGTCGATAAACAGCATCTCGACCTTGCCCGCCGCCACGCCCGCAAAGCCGGTGATGTGCTGGCGCGAGTCCTTGGTGCAGATCAGCATCACTGCATCCAGGTAGCGGGTCAGCACCAGGTTTTTCAGCAACTCGATGTAACTGTCCGGCAGGAAGTCATGGGTGGCTCGCACCGACGCCTCCCAGATGCGGGCCAGTTCCTGATAGTCGCTGGATTTGGGTGTATGGATAACCGAATGCTGACGCATGCCCGCTGCCCCTTGCCAATGATTGGCGCTGATGGGCAAAACGATAGACCTAAAAAAGCCCCGCATCTTGTTAAAGAGCGGGGCTTTTTCAATTCTTTACACCTTATGCGCGCTTTTCAGCCCAGAGGTCGTACTCGTCGGCATCCGTCACGGTGCACCAGACTTTGTCACCTGGTTTCAGGTCGCTGGCATCGTCGATAAACACGTTACCGTCGATTTCCGGTGCGTCGAAGAAGCAGCGGCCAACCGCGCCTTGCTCGTCGACTTCGTCGATCAGCACTTCGATCTCCCGGCCGATGCGCAGTTGCAGGCGCGCCGAGCTAATGGCCTGTTGGTGCGCCATGAAACGCTCCCAACGGTCTTGCTTGACGTCATCTGGAACAATCGCTGCGTCCAGCAGGTTGGCCGGAGCACCTTCCACCGGTGAGTACTGGAAGCAGCCAACGCGGTCCAGTTGTGCTTCGGTCAGCCAGTCCAGCAGGTACTGGAAGTCTTCTTCTGTCTCGCCGGGGAAGCCGACGATGAACGTGGAGCGGATGATCAGTTCCGGGCAGATCTCGCGCCAGTTCTTGATCCGCGCCAGGGTTTTGTCTTCGAAGGCCGGGCGTTTCATGGCCTTGAGGATTTTCGGGCTGGCGTGTTGGAACGGGATGTCCAGGTACGGCAGGATCTTGCCGGCGGCCATCAACGGGATCAGCTCGTCAACGTGCGGGTACGGGTAGACGTAGTGCAGGCGTACCCACACGCCGAGGCTGCTCAAGGCTTCGCAGAGTTCGGTCATGCGGGTTTTCACCGGCGCGCCGTTCCAGAAGCCTGTGCGGTACTTGATGTCGACGCCGTAGGCGCTGGTGTCCTGGGAAATCACCAGCAACTCTTTGACGCCGGACTTGACCAGGCGCTGGGCCTCGTCCAGTACGTCACCCACCGGACGGCTCACCAGCTTGCCGCGCATCGACGGGATGATGCAGAAGCTGCAGCTGTGGTTGCAGCCTTCGGAAATCTTCAGGTACGCATAGTGACGCGGGGTCAGCTTGATGCCTTGTGGCGGTACCAGATCGATCAGTGGGTTGTGATCCTGACGCGGTGGGACCACTTGGTGCACGGCATTAACCACCTGCTCGTACTGCTGCGGGCCGGTCACGGCCAGCACGCTCGGGTGCACCTTGCGGATGTTGCCTTCTTCGACACCCATGCAGCCGGTGACGATGACCTTGCCGTTTTCCTTGATGGCTTCGCCGATCACTTCCAGGGATTCCGCCTTGGCCGAGTCGATAAAACCACAAGTGTTGACCACCACCACGTCCGCGTCCTGGTAGGTGGACACGACGTCATAGCCTTCCATGCGCAGCTGGGTGAGGATGCGTTCAGAGTCGACCAGAGCCTTTGGGCAACCCAGGGATACAAAGCCGACCTTGGGGTTGGCTTTTGCGATGGTGGTGGACATGTCTAACCTCGGCATTGAATGACGCCGCCACCGTGAAGGGCAAGGCGGCGGACGGGCACTTGGTGTGCCTCTGATCAAAAAGTGCGCAATTCTATCGACGGGAATCGCTCTTGACCAGCTTTATGCAGGGAAATACGACGAGTGCTGCGCTATGCTTCGCGCCGTTGCACCTGGGTGAAACCCTGTGGTCAATAAATCGTCTGTAACGAGAAGTAAAACAGCGCATGCTGTGCACAGCTTAGGCGCCGGCCTACGGATGTGCTGTTTATAAAAGACCTCAGGTCAAAAAAGGGCAGGAGTGGTTAATGGGTCAGGCAAGTAGTCAGGCAGCAGGTGCCGAGCATTCCAACGCAAAGCCGATCGGCATGCTGGTGGCCGCAGTGGGGGTGGTTTACGGCGATATCGGCACCAGCCCGCTCTATACCCTCAAAGAGGTGTTTGCTGGTGGTTACGGGGTTCAGGTCAACCACGACGGGGTCTTCGGGATTCTGGCGCTGATTTTCTGGTCGCTGGTCTGGGTCGTTTCGATCAAGTACGTGCTGTTTATCCTGCGTGCGGACAACCAGGGCGAGGGCGGCATCATGGCCCTGACGGCGCTGGCCCGGCGGGCGGCGGCACCTTATCCACGGCTGCGCGCGGTGTTGGTGATTCTTGGCTTGATCGGCGCGGCGCTGTTTTACGGCGACAGTATGATCACCCCGGCGATCTCGGTGTTGTCGGCGGTGGAAGGCTTGGAGTTGGCCTTCGATGGCCTTGAGCGCTGGGTCGTGCCGTTGGCGCTGGTGGTTCTGGTGGCGCTGTTCCTGATCCAGAAACACGGCACCGACCGTATCGGCAAGCTGTTCGGGCCGGTGATGGTGGTGTGGTTCCTGGTACTGGCTGGCCTGGGCGTGCATGGGATTGCCCAGCATCCTGAGGTGCTCAACGCGCTGAACCCTGTCTGGGGCGTGCGCTTCTTTATCGTCCACCCTGGCATGGGGGTGGCGATTCTCGGTGCGGTGGTGCTGGCGCTGACGGGTGCCGAAGCCTTGTACGCCGACATGGGCCACTTCGGCCGCAAGCCGATTGCCCGCGCCTGGTTCGCCTTGGTGCTGCCGGCGCTGGTACTCAACTATTTCGGCCAGGGCGCGCTGTTGCTGGAAAATCCGGAAGCCGCGCGTAACCCGTTTTACCTGTTGGCGCCGAGCTGGGCCTTGGTTCCGTTGGTGGTGCTGTCGACCCTGGCGACGGTGATTGCGTCCCAGGCGGTGATTTCCGGGGCGTTCTCCCTGACCCGCCAGGCGATCCAGCTCGGTTACATCCCGCGTATGCACATCCAGCACACCTCCAGTGCCGAACAGGGCCAGATCTACATCGGAGCGGTGAACTGGACATTGATGTTTGGCGTAATCCTTTTGGTGCTGGGCTTCGAGTCCTCTAACGCCCTGGCGTCGGCCTACGGCGTAGCAGTGACGGGCACCATGTTGATCACCAGTATCCTGGTGTCGGCGGTGATGCTGTTGCTGTGGAAATGGCCACCGGTGTTGGCGATCCCTGTGTTGATCGGTTTCCTGCTGGTGGACGGGCTGTTCTTTGCCGCCAACGTGCCGAAGATCGTCCAGGGCGGTGCCTTCCCGGTATTGGCGGGGATTGTGTTGTTTGTCCTGATGACCACCTGGAAGCGCGGTAAGGAGCTGTTGGTGGATCGCCTGGATGAGGGTGGGCTGCCGCTACCGATTTTTATCAGCAGTATCCGCGTACAGCCGCCCCATCGGGTGCAGGGCACGGCGGTGTTCCTGACCGCACGGCCTGATGCGGTGCCTCATGCCCTGTTGCATAACCTGCTGCATAACCAGGTACTGCACGAGCAGGTGGTGTTGCTGACGGTGGTCTACGAGGACATTCCCCGTGTGCCGGCCCAGCGCCGTTTTGAGGTCGATTCCTACGGTGATGGGTTCTTCCGGGTGATCCTGCACTTTGGCTTCGTCGATGAGCCAGACGTGCCCGAGGCGCTGAAACTGTGCCACTTGGACGACCTGGATTTCAGCCCAATGCGTACCACCTACTTCCTCAGCCGCGAGACGGTCATTGCCTCCAAGCTCGATGGCATGGCGCGCTGGCGAGAAGCGTTGTTCGCCTTCATGCTCAAGAACGCCAACGGCAACCTGCGCTTCTTCAAGCTGCCGGTGAACCGGGTGATTGAGCTGGGCACTCAGGTAGAAATGTAAGCCCAATGAAAAGCCCCCGTTGCCTTGCGGCAGCGGGGGCTTTTTTGTGGGCAGACTACTTGATTTGGAATGCTATCCACTGTGGGAGCTGGCTTGTGTGGGAGCGGCGGTGCGACGATTCGACTTGCCCGCTCCCACATTTGACCGAGTAGCGCCGGCTACTCAATCACTCTTCCTTCGCTTTTCCTTGGCGCTTCTCGATGATGTCCACCAGGCGCTTGGCCAGCGCTGGATAGTTCTCGTCGAAGTGGTGTCCACCGGGCAACTTCACCGCTTCTCCTACGGCAGTCTTGTCGGTGCAGCCGCTCTCGTCGACTTCCTCTGCGCCGTAGATGCACACCACTTTATCAGCTGGCAACTTGGCCATTTCCGGGCCGGTGGCGGCTTCCTTGCCGGCATTACCCAACCAGCCTTCTACTTCAATTTCAAAGCTGCCGGTGCGGGCAAAGGCCAGCAGGATGATTGCATCCACTCGTTGCTGCTCGCTTTCCGGCAGACGGTTGTAGATCGCTGGCAAAACATCGGCACCAAACGAATAGCCGGTCAGCACGAAGCGCTTGGTGCCCCACTTCTGCCGATAGTGCTGCATCAGTTCAGTGAGGTCTTTGGCGCTCTGTTCCGGGGTCTTGTGCTGCCAGTAGTAGCGCAGGGTGTCGATGCCCACGACCGGGTAGCCGATCTTGGCCATTTCCCCGGCCACGTCGCGGTCCAGGTCGCGCCAGCCGCCGTCACCGGACAGGAACAGCGTCACGGTGTCCTTGGCTTGGCCGGCAGGCACTTCCACCACAGGAATCGCCAGCCCACCATTGTCCGAACCCACCAGTTGCTTGCGCAGTTCGTTGTTCAGGATTTGTGGGAAGTGAATGTCATAGTCGCTGATGCTGGTGGTCGCGCGCGGGGTATCCCGTACGAAACTGGCACTCTCATCGTCAGGGTTGTCGTTCCACGCTACCAGCCAGTTACCGTGGGCCGAGGTTTTCGGCAGCGGGTCCTTGCAGCCTTCCTGGACCAGGGTGAAGCCGACGGAGATGGCATTGGCCTTGTCGTCGTTCTGCGTGGCCAGCCAGCGCCAGGCCAGGGCTGCGCCAGGGCCGATGCCGCTGACCAGCGTCGCCGGGCCTGTGAGTTGGCTCAGGGCGGTTTGCAGGGCTTGTTCCTGCAGCTTGCAGTCATCCTTGGGTAGGATTACCTGGACGATCTGCGCAGCTGCGCCCTGGCTCAAGGCGATCAGTTGGCTATCGGTCAGGGTTTCGTCGGCCATCACGGCCACGGCCACCCGGGCCTTGGGCGCGGTGCCAGGCGTTACGCGGGTCAGCACGGTGCCGTCGGCTTGTGGGAACTGTTCCAGCGTCGGTTGCGGTGCGGTGCGATTCCAGTACCAGTAGCCGCCACCCAGAATCAGTGCCAGTACCACCAAAAATGCCAATACATACCGCCAGGAGCGTCGAATCATTAGCGTTTCACCAATCCAGTCAAGCCGCCCGCAATCAGGGCGGCGGTATCGGCCAGTGCCACCAGCGGATCAAGTCCTGCGGGCACGGCCATGTAACGGGGTTCCCAGTCAGGCTGGAACTTGTCTTTGAAGCGGCGCAAGCCTTGGAAGTTATACAGTTGCTCACCGCGGCGGAATACCATCGAACCCAAGCGTTGGGTCAAGGGGGCGCCGCGTCGTGGTTGCAAACCCGACAACGGCACCATGCCGAGGCTGAAACGGGCGTAGCCGTGACTCTTATAATGTTGAATCAGGCCGACCATCATGAATTCCATGGTCAGCTTCGGCGCGTCCGGGTGCGCGCGCATCAGGTCGAGACTGGCCAGGTCATGGTTGTAGGTCTCGAGCAGGTTGGCGAAAGCCACCGTGCGCCCTTCGAAGCGAATGATCGCAATGCGAAAGTGCTTGAGGTAGTCGTCGCTGAAGCGTCCCAGGGAGAAGCCTTTTTCCCGCACGTTCTTGCCGGTCAGCCACGCATCGGAGATGACTTTAAGCTCATCCATCGGTGCCTGGCCCGCCTCAAAAATCTCCAGGGACAGACCGTCCCGGCTCCCGCGGTTCCAGGTATAGCGCAGGTCCTTCATCTCTTTGCCCTTGGCTTCCAGGTCAAAGCGTTTCAGGTCGACGCGGGCTTCTTCGCCCAGTTTGATCGCCGTCAGGCCGATGTCCATGTAGTAGGGCAGGTTCTCGGCCCGGACTTGGTAGAACACCGGGCGCGCATGGTGAATGTCGCACAGGTCGCGGAACTGCCAGATCATTTCGGCCCGTTGCTGGGTCGGGCCGATCGGGTCGTAGAGGGCTACCAGGCTGCGGCCACGGCGGGCGTACATAAGGAACGCCTCGTCGTTGGGGTGAAACAGCAGCGCCTTGTCACCGGTCAACGCCAGGCCTCCGTCGGGTTGCGCCGAGGCCATCAGGATCTTGGTGGCACGCTCCAGTTCATCCGGGGTCGGCAGGTGGATCACGGGGCGCGCGGTGCGCAACAGCCAGGTCAGGGACACAATCACTAGCAGTACCGCAGCACCCAACAGTGAGCGCAGGCCGCGCGGGGCGTTGGCGTCTAGGGTGAACTGCCACCACAGTTGATGGCTGTAGGGTACGTCCTGATAAGCGAACAGCAGCAGCCACATAGAGGCGCCGAGCACACAGACACTGGCCACCAGATACAGCGGCGAGAACGGCAGTTCGGTCAAGCGGCTGGCGCGGTAGAAGGAGCGCCGAAAGATCGCCAGCAGTACGGCGGTCATGGTCATCAGGCTTGCTTCTTCCCAGTCGAAGCCCTTGAGCAGCGACAGCAGGGCGCCGGTCAGCAGCAAGACCATGGTCAGCATCCAGGCCGCCGACAAACGTCGGCGCAGGCCCTGGGCCAGCAACAGGCACAGCACGCCGATCAGGCTGGCACCGAAGTGCGACGCGTCAATCAGGCGATGAGGAATCAGGAAGCCGATGTTTTCCAGGCGTGAGTCGATTTCCGGGGTGGCGCCGGAGAACAGCAGCACCACGCCGGACAAAAAAACCAGCACTGCCAGCACGGGTGCGGCCAAGCCCGAAGCGACCCGCAGACTTTGTTGGGTCTGGAACAGACGCTGGGCTTCGTTGACCAGCAAGAACACACAGGCGATCAACAGTGGCAGCACCACATAGATCATCCGGTACAGCAGCAGGGCGGCGGCCAATGGCGCGGCACCGAGTTTGTCGGCGAAGGCCGCCAGCAGGATGGCCTCGAACACGCCGACACCACCCGGCACATGGCTGAGCACGCCAGCGGCGAGGGCCAACAGGTAGACCAGCAGGAACGGCCCAAAAGGTGGCGCTTCCGGCAGCAACATATAGAGCACGGTGGCGGCAGCGGCGACGTCCAGAGCGGTGATGATCAGTTGCAGGAAGGTCAGGCGTCGACCGGGCAGGCGCAGGGTACGACGCCCAGCTTTGACCAGCAGGTTGTCTGGATAAGGTTGTTCTGGCAGGCGACGACGATAAATGCCGATGCACAGCACCGCGGAGAGCAGCAGGATGGCGCCGGCGATACCGCCGAGCAGGCTGGCCGGCAGGTGCAGGGCGTTGGCGGCCGCCGGCAAGTTGCTCAGGGTGGCCAGGGCAGCCAGCGGGGGCAGGGCGCAACCGAGGGCCAGGCTGGCGAACACCGTCATGTGGGCAACTTCTGACGCCCCGATGCCATGACGTGCATATAAACGGTAACGCACCGAGCCGCCTGAGAGCATCGACAAGCCAATCGCATTGCCGATGGCAAAGGCGGTAAAACCGCCGAGGGCCAGGGTCTTGGCTGGCAGCTTTACGCCAGCATAACGGGCGCCGGAAAATTCATAGCCCAGCAGAATAATGAAGCCGGCGATGGCCGCGGCGAGCGCGCCCAGCAACGACGGTTTCGGCACTTCCAGGATCGAGTCGTGGAGCGCGTACAGGTCCAGCTCAAGCAGCAGGTGGCGACAGGCGATCAGGGCAATAGCGAACAGCAACAACGTGACGGCCAGCCCGATGGGTTGACGGTATTTGCTCAACAGATCCAGCCAGCGCAAACGGGTGGGAGTGATCGGTTGTGTCGCTGTGACGGTGTCTTGTGGTTCAGACGAGTTGGCGCGCATCAATCACCTCGTGGATTGTGCGCGACAGGATGGGGGTATCCAGCCAAGTTACCAATCCCTATGGACAAAATAATTACAAATATTAACGCGTATCACCGGGTCCGGCGACAGCGCCCATTGGTCGTAGAGAAGTGTTGAGCATAGCTTGCAATGAGATGGACTCTACAAACCGTGTACGGTTTCATGAAATATGCCATGTCATTGTTTCAAAAGAACTTTTTCGACGGATACAAAAAAGGCCACTCTTTCGAGCAGCCTTTTTTGATGTTTGGTTGCGGGAGCCGGATTTGAACCGACGACCTTCGGGTTATGAGCCCGACGAGCTACCAGACTGCTCCATCCCGCGTCTGTGTGGCGGCATTCTACAGAGCAACGGCAGGGTGTCAACCGTTAATCGGCCGATGGGTCAAATAAGTGCGAATTAACCGTTCATCGTCACCTGAGCGCGGTAAGTGCTCGATTGGAAACGGTTTTTTTGTCGGACAATTGCGGGAGAGGTAAAACAGACAGGCACAAAAAAGGCCACTCTTTCGAGTAGCCTTTTTTGATGTTTGGTTGCGGGAGCCGGATTTGAACCGACGACCTTCGGGTTATGAGCCCGACGAGCTACCAGACTGCTCCATCCCGCGTCTGTGTGTCGGCATTCTACAGAGGAACGACGGTGTGTCAACCGTTGATTCAAAGAAAAGCGCTTGTGGTTCAATCGCTTAGCTCTCCACGGCAACATCTTGATAGGACGCGGGCCAGTCAGGCCGAGGCTTTCAGCTCTATTGGAGGGGCTGTTTCGATTGAGAAAATGAATTCATCAGGTTTTTTCCTACCGTTTGGGCGGAAGATTTAAAGTACTGGTGCTATATACAGGTGTCAGTGAGATACTCGCATTTTCTGCCTTGGCCACCTCTTTCTTTATATGACGCAGCGCAAAATCATCCACGTCGACTGTGATTGCTTCTACGCCGCTATCGAGATGCGCGATGACCCGAGCCTGGCACAAAAGCCCTTGGCAGTCGGAGGCTCCGCGGACCGGCGGGGCGTGATTGCCACCTGCAATTACGAGGCGCGGGCTTATGGTGTGCGCTCGGCCATGTCCTCCCGGCACGCCTTGAAGCTCTGCCCGGACTTGACCATCGTCAAGCCACGCATGGATGCCTATAAAGAAGCGTCGAAGGAAATCCAGACGATCTTTCGTGATTACACCGACTTGATCGAGCCGCTTTCCCTGGACGAGGCTTACCTGGACGTCTCGGACTGCCCGCATTTTGGCGGCAGCGCCACGCGCATCGCTCAGGACATCCGGCGCCGCGTTTCCAATCAGCTACATATCACCGTTTCCGCAGGCGTGGCCCCGAACAAATTCCTGGCCAAGATCGCCAGCGACTGGAAAAAACCCAACGGTCTGTTTGTGATCACCCCTGACCAGGTGGAAGACTTCGTCTCGGCATTACCGGTCAGCAAGCTGCACGGCGTGGGCAAGGTGACGGCGGATAAACTGGCGCGCTTGAGGATCGAGGACTGCCTGCAACTGCGGGAGTGGAATAAGCTGGCGCTGGTGCGGGAGTTCGGCAGTTTTGGTGAGCGGCTTTGGAGCCTAGCCCGTGGGATCGATGACCGGATGGTGCAGAACGACAGTCGCCGACAGTCCATCAGTGTGGAAAATACCTACGATGTCGACTTGCCGGACCTGCCCAGTTGCCTGGAAAAGCTACCTGAGCTGATGGAAACCCTGGCCGGGCGCATAGCGCGTATCGACAGCAGCTACCGGGCGGGTAAGCCATTCGTTAAAGTGAAATTTCATGACTTCACCCAAACCACGTTGGAGCAGGCGGGGGCGGGGCGGGATCTTGAGAGTTATCAGCAGTTGCTGACACAGGCGTTCAATCGCGGAGGAAAACCGGTGCGATTGCTGGGGATTGGGGTGCGGCTACTGGATTTGAGCGGCGGTAATGAACAGCTGGAGTTGGCCTGGTAGAAACCGAATCAAAATGTGGGAGCGGCGGTGCGACGATTCGACTTGCTCGCGAATACGGTTGTAGCCGCTGCTGAAGAATGAAGCTGCGATCGGCTGCGTAGCGGCCCCAAGGCGGCGGTCCTGCGGACGCGCATCGCAGCCTCGTGCCTCGGCAGCGGCTACAACCGCATTCGCGAGCAAGCCCGCACATTTGGTTTTTCGGTGTTGTTTGGAACTCAGCCTGCCCCAGGATCCGCCACCAACCGCCCCGCATCCTTGGTCAAGGCCTTAAGAAATTCCTGTTGTAACTCAGGATCATTGCGAGTCAGTTCGATCAGGCTTTGCTCCAGCTCGCTGGCTTCTTCCTCCAGGCCCAGCTCCGACAAGCGTTTGACCCGATGCACCCACTGACTGACTTCGTCATCTTCCAGGTCGTCGTAGATCAAACCATGGGCTTCCAGCAATTTGCCCCGCAGGGTATTACTGATTGCCAGGGAAGAATCCGAATGCACGTCATCCTGGGCATCTTCGACACTGATCTTCAGTGTGCCGATACGGTTCAGGTCTTGCTCGGCAAACGGGCTGTCCAGCAGGTTCAGGCGCAGCACACCGCTGCGGTCCGTGGTCAGCTCATGGGTCAGCTTGCCCGCGGTAACCTGCACCGGGCGTTCACTCCAGGGCAGGCTGGAATACTCCAGGCGCTTGTCGCGCTGGACTTCATCGATACCTGCCAGGTTTTGTTGTGCCCGTCCGTGGGATTGCACGTTCATGAACGGGTTGAGCCCGTCCACGCCGTAGCTGAGCCAGTCACGCGTCATGCTGGTGGGAAGGTTGCCCAGCGCGAAGATGTTGGCCACGTTAGCGCCGACACCTGCCACCAACGCCACCGCGCCCAGCGGGATCTCATAGACCTTGCGCCATGGCTGGTAGGGCGTGTAGCGATCGTAACGACGGGTCACTTCGAATTCGGTGACTTCGAAGGTCTTTTGCTCATGAATCCGAACCCGGCGTTGCGGCAGCTCAAGCGCTTTAGGCTCGCCCACATCAATCTGCAGGCTATGGTCGAGCAATTTGCGCTCGATACGTTCCTCGTGCTCGCTACGTTGCGACATCTGATTAGCGCAGCCGCTGACCAGCAGGGCGCCGCACAAGGCGGCGCCCCCCAGGGCTTGGGTGTTTCGCTTGAACATGACTTCTCTTGATCTGGTTTTCAGCGACGAATACGCGCCTGAAGGAAAGGCAGCACGTCAGCCACCGGCAACGGTTGGGCTTCGGCTTCGGTCCGGCTCTTGTATTCCAGATTGCCATCGGCCAGGCCGCGGTCACTGACCACGATCCGGTGCGGGATGCCAATCAGTTCCATGTCGGCGAACTTGATGCCGGGGCTGGTTTTCTTGTCCCGATCATCCAGCAGCACTTCAAAACCGGCGGCCGTCAGTTCGGCATACAGTTTGTCGGTGGCTTCGCGTACCTGCTCGGTTTCGTAGCGCAGCGGTACCAGGGCAATTTGGAAGGGCGCCAGGGCGTCGCTCCAGATGATGCCTTTCTCGTCGTTGTTCTGCTCGATGGCAGCAGCAACCACGCGGGAAACGCCAATGCCGTAGCAGCCCATTTCCAGGGTGACCGGCTTGCCGTTCTCGCCCAGCACTTCGCACTTCATTGCCTTGCTGTATTTGTTGCCCAGCTGGAAGATGTGTCCGACTTCGATGCCGCGCTTGATTTCCAGTGTGCCCTTGCCATCCGGGCTTGGGTCGCCGGCTACCACGTTGCGCAGGTCGGCCACAGTTGGAACGGGCAGGTCACGCTCCCAGTTGACGCCGAAGTAATGCTTGTCATCAAGGTTGGCACCGATGCCGAAGTCGCTCATCAGTTCGACGGAACGGTCGATGATGATCGGCAGTGGCAGGTTCAGCGGGCCGAGGGAGCCCGCACCGGCGCCAATAGCGTCACGCAGTTCGGCATCGCTGGCCATGACCAGCGGGCTGGCAACGCCAGGTTGCTGGGAAGCCTTGATTTCGTTGAGCTCGTGGTCACCACGGATCACCAGGGCGATCAGCTTGCCTTCTTCTTCGGCGTGCACGATCAGGGTCTTGATGGTCTTTTCAATCGGCAGATTGAATTTCTCCACCAGCGCGGCGATGGTCTTGGTCTCGGGTGTATCCACCAGACGCAGCTCTTCGCTTGGCGCAGGACGGGAAGTTTCCCGTGGCACGGCCTCGGCTTTCTCGATGTTCGCCGCGTAGTCGGAACCGTTGCTGAAGACGATATCGTCTTCGCCGGATTCGGCCAGTACATGGAACTCATGGGAGCCGGCACCACCGATGGAGCCGTTGTCCGCTTCAACCGGACGGAATTTCAGGCCCAGGCGAGTGAACACGTTGCAGTAGGCCTGGTGCATGCGGTCGTAGGTGACCTGCAGAGATGGCAGGTCAGCGTGGAACGAATACGCGTCCTTCATGATGAACTCGCGGCCGCGCATCAAACCGAAGCGTGGGCGAATTTCGTCACGGAATTTGGTCTGGATCTGATACAGGTTGAGGGGCAGCTGTTTGTAGCTGCTCAACTCATTGCGCATCAGGTCGGTGATCACTTCTTCGTGGGTCGGGCCAGCGCAGAAATCGCGGCCATGACGATCCTTGAAGCGCAGCAATTCAGGGCCATATTCTTCCCAACGCCCGGATTCCTGCCACAGCTCGGCCGGTTGGGTGCTCGGCATCAACACTTCCAGAGAGCCGGCGGCGTTCATTTCTTCACGAACGATCGCTTCGACCTTGCGCATCACCTTCAAGCCCATGGGCAGCCAGGTGTACAGGCCCGAGGCCAGTTTGCGGATCATGCCGGCGCGCAGCATCAACTGATGGCTGATCACGACTGCGTCAGATGGCGTTTCTTTCTGTGTGGCGAGCAAATATTGACTGGTGCGCATGGTAGGCCGTTGTCGGTTGCTTGGACTTGAAATGACTTTGGATTGTACGGGCGCTTGCTGCCGACGTACAGGCATCAGGATGCAGAGCTGTCTGTAGGAGCCGAGCTTGCTCGCGATAGAGGGCGCTGCGGTCCAGCTTTTAAAGGGCCAGCCCAGCCGGCCCCATTTTAACAATCATTCTTCTGCCGGAGGATTCAACCGTATCCGTCGATTTTCCTGAAACCAGTGCAAGGCAATCAGGACCAGCGTCGGCACACCGAGCAGGGCGGTGATCAGGAAGAAGTTGTGATAACCGAACTTCTCCACCATCACCCCTGAATAGCCGCCAATCAATCGCGGTAGCAACAGCATGATCGAACTGAGCAACGCATATTGGGTGGCAGAGAACTTGAGGTTGGTCAGGCTCGACAGGTAGGCAACAAACGCCGACGTCGCCAGTCCCGAGCTGAAGTTGTCCAGGGAAATGGTGAAGATCAGCATCTGCAGGTCCGCGCCCATGTCGGCGAGCATCAGGAACAGCAGGTTGGTCCCGGCCGAAGTGACACCGCCGATAAACAGGATTGGCAGGATCCCGAAGCGCACGATCAGCAGGCCGCCCATGCCGGCGCCTACCAGCGTCATGATCAGGCCGAAGACCTTGCTGACACCGGCGATCTGGTCCTTGGTGAAGCCCTGGTCGATATAGAACACGTTGGCCATCACGCCCATGACTGTGTCGGACATGCGATAAGTGGCGATCAGCCCCAGCAGCAGGAATGCCTGCCAGCGATAACGCAGGATAAAGTCGTTGACCGGTGTCAGCACCGGCGCCAGGCCTCGACGGCCCATCGCCGAGAGGCACAGGGTGGTAAGGGTGATGTAGAGGATGGCCCGCAGGAATGCCCGGTCTTCCAGCAGCAGGTCGAGCAGGCTGACGCCTTGGAACAGCACGCTGGCGAAGTCAGTGTTGTACAGCTGGGTAAACATTGCGGGTACCGACACCAGCAACACGATCAACACAAACACCGAGACCAGTTGATGGACGAAGCTGTAGCGCCCGGCTTGCAATTGGGTTCGCAGCGGTACGTCGGGTTCGCGCATGAAGAAGGTGGTCAGCAGGGCCGGGATCATCAGCAGGCCGAACAGCACATAGGTGCCGGTCCAGGCCGAATGCTTATAGTTGAAACCGGTGGAGCCGAAGCCTTCGGCAAAGAACAGCGCGCCGGCGGTGGCCAACAACGCGGCGATCCGGTAGCCCGACATATAGCTGGCAGCCAGGGCGGCCTGACGGCTATCGTCGGCGATTTCCAGGCGATAGGCGTCCACGGCGATATCCTGGGTGGCGGACGCGAAGGCGACAACTACGGCAATAGCAATCAGCCAGGACAAGTGCTTCTGCGGATCGCAGAAACCCATGCCGATCAATCCTAGGATTACCAGCGACTGGGCCAGTACCAGCCAGGAGCGACGACGCCCAAGCTTGCCGAGTAACGGTAGGCGCCATTGGTCGAGCAGCGGCGACCAGACCCATTTGAAGGCATAGGCCAAGCCGATCAGGCTCGCATACCCGATGGTTTCGCGGGCCACGCCGGCTTCGCGCAGCCACACCGAGAGCGTCGAGAACACCAACATGTAAGGCAGGCCGGCAGCAAAGCCGAGCAGCAACAGCACTAACGTCGAGGGGCTGGCATAGGCAGCGAGCGCGGCGCGCCAGGTTTTACGGGGCATGGGCTGGAGTCTGCCTCAGATTTGCGGAAACAAAGCGCGCACTCTAACCGCTGTGCTCTACCGGGCGCCAGCCATGACGCCGAATATCAACGCGATTGTTCAGGATACTGACACCTTCACTGCGCAAACGCGCACGTTGCTCGTCCCCAGAGGCACTCCCCACGGGCAGACTTATCCGACCGCCGGCACCCAGCACCCGGTGCCAGGGCAACTTGGTGTCGCCGGGGAGTTGGCTGAGGGTACGGCCGACCCAACGGGCCGCGCGACCCAAACCCGCAAGGTGTGCCAACTCGCCATAACTCACCACATAACCCTCTGGCACTTGGGCGAGGGTCAGGTAGAGCGCCGTTCGGCGTATCTGGGCAGGGCTTTGTTCTTCGTCGGCGGGGTCAATCACTTGAGCGTATCCCGTTGAAATCGTCAGTCTATTTGTAAGAAATGTCTGTAAAAATGGCAATGAGAATTGAACTCAATATAGAGAGTCGAGTCAGTCCTTGCTAAGACTTTATCCTTGACGATAATGCCCTTTTTTTTCGCAAACTTGAGTCCGTCATCTGCTTATGCTGTCCAGAACCCTGCTATGCCTCGCTGTTTTCAGCGCCTCCACGCCTCTGCTCGCCGATACCGTCTGGTTGAAAAACGGTGATCGCCTGACCGGCAAAATCAAAGTCTTCGATGGCGGTAAACTGCTGATCCAGACCGACTATGCCGGCTCCATTCCGGTGGACTGGAAACAGGTGAAAACCCTGGAAAGCGACCAGGAGTTGCTGGTCAAGCAAGATGCCTACACGGGCGAGAAAGCCAAATCCCTGCAGGCCGCCGAGCCCGGCAAGGTCACCTTGGCCAATGGTGAGGCACCGAAGACCGTCGAGTTGGCGAGCATCCAGCAGATCATCAAGCCCAAACCTGTGATCGAAGACCTGGTGTGGAAGGGCAATGTTGACGTGGCGCTGGACTACAAGCGCGCAGAAAAAGACACCAACGACTACGACATCGACTTCAAGACCAGCGCCCGTCATGGCGCCTGGCGGCATACGGCCAAGGGCGAATACAACCGGGAGTTCCAGAACGACGTCGTGACGACCGACAACTGGAGCGCCGAGTACGACCTGGACCGATTCCTCACCGAACAGTGGTTCTGGCAAGGTCGCTTGACCTACAAACGCGACAAGATCGAAGACCTGTCGCGCCAGCGCACCATCGGTACCGGTCCGGGCTACCAGTTCTGGGATGACGAATTGGGCGCGTTTTCCTTGGGCTCGTTGTTGAACCGTACCGACTATGAATACGCCGACGGCGGTAAAGACAATTTCTACTCGTTGGCCATGAAATGGAGCTACAACCGTTACCTGGTTGGCAAGACGGTGGAGTTCTTTACCAACGGCGAATTGGGCAAACCGCTGACAGGACCTACCGACTATTCCCTCGATGCGGAAATGGGTTTGCGCTACAAGGTCACTGAATGGGCGTCTCTCAACCTTAAGGCTGAGCGCGACATTATTAGTGGCGGCTCGGACAGTGACTTGAGCAAGACGCGCTATACCGCAGGTTTTGGCGTGACCTGGTAATCAGGCCGAGTGCGATCAAAATGTGGGAGCGAGCAAGTCGAGTCGTCGCACCGCCGCTCCCACGGTTGATCTTCACTACCCTGAGCTGGATGTTTCAACCGTGTTTGGCTGCGTTCTCAAAGACCTTGAAAGGGCTGGTTCTTACAACCGCAAGCCGCCATCCATTTCCAGAATCCGGCCGGTGTAATAGTCGTTCTCGAAAATATACGCCGCCGAATGAGCAATCTCCTCGGGCCGTCCCATGCGTTTGAGGGGAATCCCCGCCGTCATTTTCTCCAGCGCCTCAGGCTTCATGCCCAGCGTCATCTCGGTCTCGATAAAACCTGGCGCAATGCCTGCCACACGAATGCCGTACCGAGCCAGTTCCTTGGCCCAGGTCACGGTCGCCGCAGCCACCCCGGCCTTGGCGGCCGAGTAGTTGGTCTGGCCGACATTACCCGCCCGGGAAATCGACGAGATGTTGATGATGGTGCCTTGGTTCTTCAACTCCACCATCTTTGCCGCCACTTCGCGGGTGCACAGGAACACGCCGGTCAGGTTGACGTCGATCACCGCCTGCCACTGAGCCAGGCTCATCTTGGTCATCTCGCCGTCCTTGACCTTGAGCAGCAAGCCATCGCGCAGGATCCCGGCGTTGTTGATCAAACCGTGAATAGCACCGAAATCTTCGGCAATCTGCGCGACTGTCTGGACGACTTGCTCTTCATTGGCCACATTGCACAGATAGGCACGGGCCTTGACGCCACGGGCCTGACAAGCGGCGACCGCCTGGTCGAGTTTTTCCTTATTCAGGTCCACCAGCGCCAGGTTGGCGCCTTTGCCTGCAAAATACTCGGCCATGGACCGGCCCAAACCCTGGCAACCGCCGGTGATAATGATTACTTTGTCGTTGAGATGCATTCGCATGTCCTGTGAGCAGATTTAAGCGCTCACCCTAGTCCGTTTTTTGACGAATTTTACCGAAGGAGTCATAAGTTGAGCGCGCACGTTGCCAAGAATGCCCGAGAACTACTGCTCAAGGAATACCGTGGAGCGCTCTCCACGCTGTCCAAGGCCATGCCTGGTTTCCCCTTTGGCTCGGTGGTGCCTTACTGCCTGGATGCCGAAGGCCAGCCGCTGATTCTGATCAGCCGCATCGCGCAGCACACCCATAACCTGCAGAAAGACCCCAAGTGCTCGTTGCTGGTGGGGGAGCGCGAGGCGGACGATGTGCAGGCAGTAGGGCGTCTGACCTACCTGGCTGAGGCGCAAAAGATCACGGATGCTGCGGCGATCGAAGCGGCCGCCGAGCGTTATTACCGTTATTTCCCTGATTCGGCGAATTACCACAAGGCCCATGATTTTGATTTCTGGGTGCTCAAGCCGGTGCGCCATCGTTATATCGGTGGTTTTGGCGCGATCCATTGGGTCGATCAACTGGCCTTGGCCAATCCGTTCGCCGGCAAGGCCGAGCTGAGCATGATCGAACATATGAACAGTGACCACACCAAGGCCATTGCCCACTATGTTGAGCTGGCTGGCTTGCCGACAACAGAGCCTGCTCAGTTGGCTGGTATCGACAGTGAAGGGATGCACCTGCGCATCGGTCAGGCGCTGTACTGGCTACCCTTTGCCGAGCCTTGCAACACGCCGACACAAGTACGCGAAGCCTTGGTTTTCCTGGCTCACGCGCAGGCTTGGCCGAAAAAAGCGGTTGCCGAAGCTTGAATTCACGAAACGGCGACGTCATCTAAGGTGAACTAGCAAGGCATTCTTGCGTTGAGGAACCATTTGATGCGCCCTTTTTTATTGCTCTTTCTGCTGTTCCCGGTGTTGGAGCTGTTCGTATTCGTTAAGGTCAGTGCGGCCATCGGGTTTTTCCCGGCCCTGCTGCTGATTATTCTCGGCTCGATGCTCGGCGTATTCGTGCTGCGTATCGCCGGATTGGCCACCGCGCTGCGCGCCCGTGAAAGTTTGAATCGCGGCGAGCTGCCGGCCCAGACCATGCTTGAAGGCCTGATGATGGCTTTGGCTGGCGGCCTGTTGATCCTGCCGGGTTTTGTCAGCGACGTGGTCGCCCTGGTGCTGTTGATGCCGTTCACCCGTCGGCTATTGGCGGGCAAGATGCGCCAGCGTGCCGAAGAGGCTGCGATTCGTCAGCGCGCGTTCGCCGATGACCTGCAGCCGCGCGGTGGTCCGGCTCCCCGCCAGCCCCTGGGGCGCGAGGGTGATGTGATCGAAGGCGAGTTCGAACACCGCGACGCCAAGTAATCCCTTCACCTGCACGGCACCTTCGGGTGCTGTGTTGCTTTTAAAGACACAAAAAATTTCATCTCCAAGCCTTGTAATAAGCTTATGCGCCCTTATGTAACGGTCACCGCAAGGTTTCTGGTGGCAACACCAGACAGACTTCCGCGTTTCGTCCTGCGAACCGCGACCGGCGCCGCCGGAATTTAACCTGCCGGAATTGACACCGGCCGATGAAAAACACAATTAGGAGAGATCGACAATGAGCAAGCTTCGTCCTCTGCATGACCGCGTCGTCATCCGTCGCAGTGAAGAAGAAAAGAAAACCGCTGGTGGGATCGTTCTGCCAGGTTCGGCTGCTGAAAAAGCCAACCACGGTGTGATTCTGGCTGCTGGTCCAGGCAAAACCCTGGAAAACGGTGAAGTACGTGCGCTGGCTGTGAAAGTGGGTGACAAGGTTGTATTCGGCCCTTACTCCGGCAGCAACACTGTGAAAATCGACGGCGAAGACCTGCTGGTAATGGCTGAGAACGAGATTCTCGCTGTTCTGGAAGGCTGATTTCCCCGCTCATTTTCCCGTTACTACAAAGTATTTAAGGAATATCGATCATGGCTGCTAAAGAAGTTAAATTCGGCGACTCCGCCCGTAAGAAAATGCTCGCCGGTGTCAACGTCCTGGCTGACGCAGTAAAAGCGACCCTGGGCCCTAAAGGCCGTAACGTGATCATCGAGAAGAGCTTCGGCGCTCCGACCATCACCAAGGACGGCGTGTCCGTTGCTAAAGAAATCGAGCTGAAAGATCGCTTCGAAAACATGGGCGCGCAGCTGGTCAAAGACGTTGCCTCCCGTGCCAATGATGACGCAGGCGACGGCACCACCACCGCTACCGTTCTGGCTCAGTCGATCGTCAACGAAGGCCTGAAAGCCGTCGCTGCCGGCATGAACCCGATGGACCTGAAACGCGGCATCGACAAGGCGACCATCGCCATTGTCAAAGAGCTGAAGTCCCTGTCCAAGCCATGCGCTGACACCAAGGCTATCGCTCAGGTCGGCACCATCTCGGCCAACTCCGACAGCTCCATCGGCGACATCATTGCCGAAGCCATGGAAAAAGTCGGTAAAGAAGGCGTGATCACCGTTGAAGAAGGCTCGGGCCTGGAAAACGAACTGTCGGTTGTTGAAGGCATGCAGTTCGACCGTGGCTACCTGTCCCCGTACTTCGTCAACAAGCCAGAGACCATGACCGCCGAGCTCGACGGCCCGCTGATCCTGCTGGTTGACAAAAAGATCTCGAACATCCGCGAACTGCTGCCAGTTCTGGAAGCTGTTGCCAAAGCCGGCCGCCCACTGTTGATCGTGAGCGAAGACGTTGAAGGCGAAGCCCTGGCGACTCTGGTTGTGAACAACATGCGCGGTATCGTGAAAGTGGTTGCTGTTAAAGCACCTGGTTTCGGCGATCGTCGCAAGGCCATGCTGCAGGACATCGCTGTTCTGACTGGCGGTACCGTTATCTCCGAAGAGATCGGCCTGAGCCTGGAAAGCGCTACCCTGGAACACCTGGGTAATGCCAAGCGTGTGACCGTGACCAAGGAAAACACCACCGTCATCGACGGCGCTGGCGTCGAAGCTGACATCCAGGCTCGTGTGACCCAGATCCGTTCGCAAGTGGCTGATACCACTTCCGACTACGACCGTGAAAAACTGCAAGAGCGTCTGGCCAAGCTGTCCGGCGGCGTTGCAGTGATCAAGGTTGGCGCGGGTTCCGAAGTTGAAATGAAAGAGAAGAAAGCCCGCGTTGAAGACGCCCTGCACGCTACCCGTGCAGCCGTTGAAGAAGGCGTGGTACCTGGCGGTGGCGTGGCACTGGTTCGCGCTCTGCAGGCTATCTCCGGGCTGAAAGGCGACAACGCTGATCAAGACGTCGGTATCGCTCTGCTGCGTCGTGCTGTTGAAGCACCACTGCGCCAGATCGTTGCCAACTCCGGCGACGAGCCAAGCGTGGTTGTCGACAAGGTTAAGCAGGGTTCGGGTAACTTCGGTTACAACGCTGCTACCGGCGAATACGGCGACATGATCGAAATGGGCATCCTGGACCCAGCTAAAGTGACTCGTTCGGCTCTGCAAGCGGCTTCGTCGATTGCCAGCCTGATGATCACCACTGAAGCAATGATCGCCGAGATCAAAGATGACGCTCCTGCTGGCGGCGGTATGCCAGACATGGGTGGTATGGGCGGTATGGGCGGCATGATGTAAGCCAGCCTTACTCCGATACTGAAAAGCCCCGCCTGCAGTGATGCAGGCGGGGCTTTTTTATGGCTGGGATGTGGGCCGTGCGGTCAACCCAATCCCCGTCGGCGCAGCAGCTTCTTGAACGTGAACCCACGGGCAAGCTCCAGCCGGGCAGATGGATTCACGGCAACTGGCACAGATCCCATAGGCGCTCGAGTTGGGGTGAGTTGCTGATCAGCAGACACGTGTGCTGTCTTTTTACTCGGTGCAGGCCTGGGACGTTCCCAATGGCCGGACATGATGACCATGCTCAGCAGTTTGAGGGTGTTGCCGTAGTAGGCGTTATCGTTGATCGACTGGCGTTGCAGGTTGTCCCAGACGCTGTTGACCCAGGGCTGATTGTCGGCGCTGATCATCGCGCTGACCCCCAGGGTCGAGACAAACGCCAGGGCGTTGCTGCCCTCATCGGCGAGGGCGCCGCCGTCGATCCTGTAACCGCTGTTGAACGTCGTCGGATCATCATGGGTGGTCGAGCGTGCCCAACGGTTGAATACCGTCAACGTTTCAAGGGCTCGAGGATCACCGTACAGCAGGTAGTCCAGGCCGACACGCCAGGGATAGCGGGCGGCGTTCCAGGCGTAGTCACCGTCGCGCTTGTCGCCCACCAACTCGGCGCGAGCTGGGGTCATCGAAGTGTCCAGGTGGCTGATGAAGTCCGGCAACAAGGCGCTTTTTGGGGTGTAGCGCTGGTTGAAGGTGTTGATGATCGAGTAGGTCTTGTCGCGAACGGCCTGCCAGCGCTTATCACCGGTGATGGCGTAAAAACCATAGAGATGCGATTGCATGAAGTCCGAGCTGCGGGTCGTGTACTCGATTTCGTGATCGCCATCGGTGCCGGCCCAGTCGCCGATCATCAAGTGGTGAGTCCTGGGGTGGACTTCATGTTTAAGGATCGCTGCAAGGACGGCGTTGGCTTCGCTGCGGTAGTCGATGATGCCTTGGCTGCCCCACTTCTGGTCGGCCAGGAGCAAGGCGTAGGCAATATCCAGGTCGCCGTCGGTGGCGCTGACGTCGCCCCGGAACCGGCCGGTGGAGTTAGCGCAGCCTTCGATCTGGTTCCAGGCCATCAGGCCTGGGTCGGACGTAGCCGGATGGTCCTCGAAGTAACGCACCATGCCGTCGAAGATCTTTTGTGCGTCGGTGTCATAGTCCGCCATCATCACGCTGATCAGCATGCCGTAGCCATGGGCCTCGGACACGGTGATGGTGCCCGGTGCGGTATCGCCGCCCACCGGCTTATGGTCAGCGTTGACCTTGACGAAGTAACGGCCGCTGCCGCACTCGTCGGAGAGATAAATCGCTTTCCAGGCTTTATAGAAAGTGGCCAGTTGCTGATCCATGTCGGCCTGGGGCAAATGATCAGGGGCGATGGTGCCGGGATAGTAAGGGGCGGGATGGCTCTTGGCCGAGGCGGTGCAGGTGAGTAATGCGCTGGCCGCGATGCACAGCGATAGCACCAGTGCAGTGCTTGGCCGTTTAGGGTGACGCATGAGGTGACTCTCCAACCTGTTCCAGGGGGGGTGGACTCAGGGCGAGCGCTGGCAAGTGACCGAGCGGTCCTGAATCAGCTCGGGAGGTTAACGGGAGTGGGAACGGTTCACTGTCACCGGCTGTAACAGGCTGGCTATTCGGGGCTACAAGGGCCGTAGTGGCAATATGAGGCTCATGCGTGCGCCGCCCAGAGGGCTGCGGGAAACCGACAATAGGCCACGGTGCCAATGGGTGGCGCGCTTGGCCAGGGCCAGGCCAAGACCAAAGCCGCTGGGCTCATCGCTGCCCAGGGCCAAGCGGACAAAGGGCTCGAAGATTTTTTCGCGATTTTCCGGGAGTACCCCGGGGCCGTCGTCGTCGACGTGCAACACCAGGTGCTGTTGATCGTGGTACGACACGCTGACGTTCACCTGCTCACGGGCATAGGTGATGGCGTTGCTCAACAGGTTGCGCACGATCAGGTGCAGCAATGAGCGATCACCCACGAGCTCCAGGCCCGGTGGATCGGTTTCCAGGGTCAGCAGGCGATGGTGGCCATCGAGCAAGGCAAACTCCTGCTGCAGCCAGGCGCGGATATTGATGGGCTCGTGGTGCAGGTCCGCAGGCGCGTCGGCCAGCCGGGCAAAGGCCAAGCTGGCGCGAACCAGGGATTCCAGTTCTTCGATGTCGGTTTGCAAACGCTCCTGCAGACGCGTGCGGGTGATGGGGTCTTCGCTTTTACTCAGCAATGCCAGGGCAAAGCGCATTCGGGCCAGAGGCGTGCGCAGTTCGTGGGACACCGCCTGGGAAACCTCTCGGTGACGTTCACCCATCGAGGTGATTTCCTGGGCATGCCGTTGCAGTGTCAGCAGCAACGGTGCCCATTCCTGGCTCATCGCCGGCAGCATCACATTGGGCGTGCGTGCCAGGGCGCCAATGCATTCATTAAGCGCGTTCAGGTCGTTAGCGTACTTGCGTCGTGCGCGCAAACCGAACCAGAGGAACAACAACACCGGCAGGCCGGCGACGCAGGCGGTTATCCAATAGACGGGGAAGCGCAGCAAATCCTTGGTTTCCGCGGTGCCCCACATGGGGCCGAATTGAATCACCGTGTCATCGTCCAGCGGGAAGTAGGTGACGTCTTCGTCACTGTTCATGGCGGGCTGGTGGTGTTCCAGCATGACAAGGGCTTCAGGCGGCAATTCGATGTCTTCGATCTTCTCCAGACTCACCGGGTACTGGAAGCGTGCCTGCAGTGATTCAATGCGTGCCTCGCGCTGTTCGGCCGGCAAGGCTTTGAGTTGCTCGGCCACCAGGTAGCCGGGGCCCGCCATCAGGCGCAGGAAGCTGTCTTCGCCGACAAACACCGAAGCGTTGGTGCACAGCCACAGCAAGTAAAGCGTCAGGGCCGCCCAACTGGTACCGGCCACCACCGCCATCCATGGGCGCACCTTAGACGGCATGGGTATGACCTGCCGGGACTTCGACAAACAGGTAGCCCTGGGCAGTAATGGTCTGGATGGTCACCGGGCACTCAAGGGTCATGAGCTTTTTGCGCAGGCGCGATACGCGCATATCAATGGAGCGGTTCAGCCCGTCGTACTCCAGGCCACGCAGGCGCTGTAGTAGTTTTTCCCGCGTCAGCAATACCCCGCAGTGACGGGCAAAAATGGCCAGCAGCTCGAACTCGGCGAGGGAAAACTGCAAGGGCACTTCATTGAGCCAAGCGAAGTGATTGTTCAAGTCCAGCTTGAACTGCCCCCATTGATAGTAGGCACGAGGGGCTTGAGGGTGGCGACGCAGCAGCGAGCGGATCCTCGCCAGCAACAACAGCGGGTCTACCGGCTTGACCACGTAGTCATCGGCTCCGGCTTCAAAGCCGATCAGTTGCTCGGCGTTTTCATCCAGTGCAGTCATCATCAGGATCAGCCCGGGGTACTGATCGCGAATCTGCCGACACAGGGTGAAACCGTCGATCCCCGGCAACATGACATCCAGGATCAACAGCGCCGGCTGTTCGTCGTGGATGCGCTGGGCGGCGAGATCGCCTCGGTGTTCCACGGTGACGGTGAAACCCTCGGCGCGCAGGAATTCGGCTGTCAGTGCCGCCAGTGGCAGGTCGTCTTCAATCAGCAGCAGGGTGTCGGACATGACTCAGGGTGATCATTGCCAGGGGAGGGCGCAGTGTTGCGCCCTTGCCCCCGGCTAGGCAAGGGCTGTGTATCAGGGGGTTGCGGTCTGGTTCTGGAAAGTGGGTTCAGCGGTCTTCGCCGGTCGATACAGCAGGAAGTAATACGCCCCCAGGCAGATCAGCCAGCAAAAAATCGCCGTCCACACGTTATGGGAAAAGAAGTGCGCCCCTTGCATCATCCGGCCAATGGAGAACACCGTTCCCAGGCTGGCGGCAAAGATGAAGGCGTTACGTGCCATGCGTGGCCGGCGGTCGCGCAAGACAAAGAACAGCGCGAACAAGGTAAAGCCGGTCGCGGCATGACCACCGGGCCAGCAACGCCCAGGTTTGTCGGTTGGTGGGCGTGGGCTGAGCAGTTCGCTGTAGGTTTCTTTGCCGCCGAACTCCTTCAGGCTCCATGGGCATTGCACGGCGGTGACGGCTTTCATCGGGGTGACGAAGGCCGTGGACAGGGCCAGGGACAGCACCAGGCAACCCAGTTCGCGGCGGTAGGGTTTGAGACGCTCAAGGATGAACGCGCCAATAAAGCCCAGTACCGCCAGTAGCGAGAACAGGATGACCAGTTGCTTGGCGCGGTCGTGGAGGATGTCTTCAAGGAAAAAGCTGTGGCGACCGATGAAACTACCGTCGGTCGAGTTGTAGAACAGCTTGGCCAGGTCCATGTCCAGTGACGTCAGTTGCAGCAACAGCAAGATTACCGCCGCGACGGCGGGTACTCCCAGGCACAGCCAAAAGTTGAGGGGTTTGGAGGTCGGGCGGACAGCAGTGGATGACATGGCGAACTCGGACATTGAAAAAGCCCCGGACAGACCTGGCCGGGGCGTTCTGGTTAGCGTTCGCCGAGCTGTGGGGCCGCGTCCTTGGGCGCCCTCCAGCTCAGCAATTGTTGTTTGAAACCATAGCTGGCGGCTTGGTAATAGGTGATCGCCCGTTGGATCAACGGGTCATCACTGTTGACGCGCGATTCCTGGCTCTCGCCCAGGGCTTGGTCATGACGACGCAGGCCTTGGCGAGGGCTGAGAATGGCCAGGTCTTTGCCGTCAAACAGGCCCAGGTGCTGATAGTTACCGACCACCACACGCGGTGGCAGTGGGTTGTCTTGCAGCAGGTTACGGCCAAAGAAGGTCGATTCATAGCTCAGGTTGAGCAAGCCGAGCAAGGTTGGTGCGAGGTCGATCTGGCTGGCCAGTTGTGCGGTTTCCCGGGCTTCGATCAGCTTCGGTGCATAGATGAACAATGGGATCTGGTAGTTACTGATGGGCAAATCTTCCTTGCCCGCACTGCCGGCAGTGTGGTCGGCGACGAAGACGAAGATCGTGTTGTCGAACCACGGCTTTTGGCGCGCGGCCTCCAGGAACTGGCCGATGGCGTAGTCGGTGTATTTCACTGCACCGTCGCGACCGTTGCCGGATTTGATGTCGATACGGCCTTCCGGGTAGGTATAAGGACGGTGGTTGGAAGTGGTCATCAGTTGCAGCAAAAACGGTTGCTGCTTGGCGTAGTCGGCGTCGGCCAGTTTCAGGGTCTGGTTGTAGAGGTCTTCATCAGCCATGCCCCACGCGTTTTTGAAGGAGATTTGCGCTTCGTCGACGCTACTCTGATCCACCACGCGATAACCGTTGCCGCTGAAAAATGCGTTCATGTTGTCGAAGTAGCCACGACCGCCGTAGACAAACACGCTGTCATAGCCGACCGCACTGAGCTGTTGGCCAAGGCTGGCAAAGCCGCTTTCCCGACCGATACGCTTGACGATGGAGCGCCCAGGCGTCGGTGGAATCGCCAACGTAATGGCTTCCAGGCCGCGATCAGTGCGGGTGCCGGTGGCGTAGAAATTGTTGAAATACAGGCTTTGTTTGCGCAGCACGTCGAGGTTGGGGGTCAGGTTGCGCCCGTCGCCGTTACTGCCCATGTACTTGGCGCTGAAGCTTTCGATAGTCACCAGCACGATATTGGGGGTGCGCAAGGTGCCCGGGTTGGTGATGGCACGGCGGATATCCAGCGGGTCGGTGCCGATAAAGCGTGCGTTAGGTTCGCTGAGTTCGGCGCGAAGCTGTTTGGCGACGACCTCTGCGGGCAGGCTCTTGTAAAACTGCGAGTAATCCAGCTCGTTATTACGGAAGGCGGCGAAGAACTGATATGGACCATTGCTGGCCAATTCATTCTTGTAGGCATTGCCGCCTTGGCTGCGCGGGCTGTCCTGGCTGATCAGTTGCAGGCTCAGGCCGGCGACTACCAACAAACCGAGGGCATTGAGCAGGCGGCGGCGCATGGGCGGCATTGGCGCATTGACGGCAGCATTGAAGGGCTTGCGTAATACCAGGCTCAAGACAACCGCCAGCATGGCGAGCAGGCTCAGCAATTTGCCGATTGGGTAAGACTCCAGCAGGTTGTTCAACACCTCGTCGGAGTACACCAGGTAATCGACGGCGATAAAGTTGAAGCGCACGCCGAATTCATCCCAGAACAACCATTCCGCCACTGCCGTGAACAGCATGGCAAACAGGCTGACGGTCAACAGCGCTTGCAGGAACCAGCGATGGCCACGGCGACGCCACAGGGCGGGTGGGCACAGCAGCACATACAGGCCCAGGGGCAGGGCGGCATAGGCCAGGAAACCCAGGTCGTAGAGTAAACCGACACCAAATACCGGCAACAGATTACCGCCGACTTCGTCCAGGTGGGTCAGTAGCAATACACTGCGAGTCAGCAGGAAAACCACCAGCCAGGCACCCGTTACCAACAATAAATAGCGCATTGGCGCGGTTTTGGGATAACCCATGTCTATGTTCCTTATATCAATGGGATGCGATCTTCGCGCCGCGTCTGTAGTCAGGGTGTGAACCTATAGTGAAAAACTTGTTAAGTCATTCAATTGGTTGAAACAATTGATCGGCGGCTCCCTCAGGCCTAGCCCTGAGCCAAAGTTGGCCTTAAGCTGCGCGAGCCAAGACGGCTGTACCGCGTACGGAGAAACTGCCCATGCGAATTTTATTGGTTGAAGACAACCGCGATATTCTGGCCAACCTGGCCGACTACCTAGGGCTCAAGGGTTATACCGTGGACTGTGCGCAGGACGGTTTGTCGGGCCTGCACCTGGCCGCCACCGAACACTACGACCTGATCGTGCTCGATATCATGCTGCCGGGGATCGATGGCTACACCCTGTGCAAACGCCTGCGTGAAGACGCCCGCCGTGATACCCCGGTGATCATGCTCACCGCCCGCGATCAACTGGATGACCGGCTGCAAGGCTTCAAGTCTGGCGCTGATGACTACCTGCTCAAGCCGTTCGCCCTGTCGGAACTGGCTGCACGGATCGAAGCCGTGCTGCGTCGCGCCCAAGGTGGCGGCCGCCGTGCCTTGCAGGTAGGCGACCTGCATTACGACCTCGATACCCTGGAAGTGACCCGCGAAGGGCGCCTGCTCAAGCTCAACCCGGTAGGCCTGAAGCTGCTGGCGGTGTTGATGCAGAAAAGCCCTCACGTATTGCGCCGCGAAATTCTCGAAGAGGCCCTGTGGGGCGATGATTGCCCGGACAGCGACAGCCTGCGCAGCCACGTCCATCAACTGCGTCAGGTGATCGATAAGCCCTTCGCCAAACCGTTGCTGCAAACGGTGCACGGTGTGGGCTATCGCCTGGCCGAGGGCCGTGATGGAGTTTAAGCAAAGCCTCGCCCAGCGGATCATCATTGCCTTTGCGTTGATGAGCGCGTTGGTGGCGGGGGCCTTCGCCATGGGCATCGTCGCGACGGTGCACCTGGTGGAAGAGAAGTTGATCTCTGCCGGCCTGGGCGGTGATCTGCAGCGCCTGTTGCTGATGGACAGTGTCGAGGACTGGAGTCACCGCCCCGAGCCAGACCAGTTGTTCTACTTTAGCGGTGGCCTGGGCGACTTTGAGTTGCCCAAGGACCTGCGCCACCTGGACGCAGGTTTTCATGAGGTGTTTCGTGAGCAGCTTTCCTACCATGCGATGGTCGAGATCGTCGATGGGCGCCGCTACGTCCTGCTGCAAGACCAGAGCGACTTCGAAGAACGCGAGCGGGTGCTATTTGCCGTAGTGCTGGTGGGCTTTGTCCTCAGCCTGGCGCTGGCGGTGTTCCTCGGCTGGGTCCTGGCCCGCAAGGTGATGGCGCCAGTGGTACGGCTGGCCCGTCAGGTTCGTCATCGTGACCAATTGCTCGGCTTGGCCCCACCCTTGGCTCCGGACTATGCCGCGGACGAAGTCGGTGAATTGGCGGTGGCGTTCGACGCCACCCTCGGGCGTTTGCGTCAGGCGCTGTCCCGGGAGCGGTTGTTTACCAGCGATGTCAGCCATGAGTTGCGCACGCCGTTGATGGTATTGGCCAGTTCCTGTGAGCTGTTGCTGGAAAACCCGGCGATTGACCAGCGTGGCCGTAATCAGGTTGAGCGTATCGCCCGCGCCTGCGAAGAAATGCGTGAGTTGGTGCAGACCTTTCTGATGCTGGCACGGGCTCAGCGGGAAGACGCCAGCATGTCGCCCCAGGTCAACCTGACCCAGGTGGCCGACGACTTGCTGGGGATCTGGCGTGAGCCTATCGAAGACAAAGGCATCGAACTGACCTACCAGCCGGGCAACCCACTGGACACCCGCTATAACGCCACCTTCCTGCACGCCGTGATGGGCAACTTGCTGCGTAATGCCCTGCATTACACCGAGCGCGGTTTTATCCGATTGACCTTGGAACCTAGCGGGTTCGTGGTGGAGGACAGCGGTGTCGGGATTCCCGAGGACAAGCGTGAAGCGATGTTCGAGCCGTTTGTGCGCGGTAGCGAGAAACGCGGCGAAGGCCTTGGGTTGGGCCTGTCACTGGTCCAGCGTATTTGCGAGAACCAGGGCTGGACCGTCAGTCTCAGCACCATGGAACCCAACGGCTGCCGTTTCCACGTCGAGTTGAGCCAGGTCAAACCCTGAGTCCTGCCCTGCCTCTACTCTCAGAGGCAGATCCCGGCTTTTCGCCGAAGATGGCCCCATGCCACGATGTTATCTTGTAAAACTTTGTATTGTTTTACCCTTAGACGCGACGTTTTTTTCACAAAGGGTTGACCGGACGATGACAGACCGAAACATAAGGTCGTAGGCATCAGTAACCGGAGACCCGTTGATGTCTAGTCCGATCAAGCTCGATTTTTCCGAAAAGTACGACGATCAGCACGCGCAGAATTATTTGCTCAAACATCAGGACACTTTCGCGCGTCGGATGTCCCACAAACGCGACGAGCAATTGGCTCGCGGTGCGCTGGCCATGGCCGGCGAGCCAGGTCTGGTGCTGGACCTGCCTTGCGGGGCGGGGCGTTTCTGGCCGTTGCTGGCAGAAAAACCCAATCGTGTGATCATCGGTGCAGATAACTCAGAGTCGATGTTGAAGATCGCCACCATGGCCCAACCGGCGGATGTGGTGAAACGGGTACGCCCCTTGCAGACGTCAGCCTTTGATATCGATTTGCCAGACAACGCGGTTGATAGCATTTTCTGCATGCGTCTGATGCACCACATCGGCGAGCCTGAACACCGGCTCGCAATATTGAAGGAATTTCAGCGGGTTACCCGCGACAGCGTGATTATTTCGTTGTGGGTAGATGGCAATTTCAAGGCTTGGAAACGCAAGCGTTCCGAAGTGCGACGTCGCAACAAAGGGGAGCAGGGCGGTTACCAGAATAGGTTTGTGTTACCGGCTGCTACTGTTGAGGCTGAGTTTGAACAAGCCGGTTTCCGGGTTCAGGAACATTTGGACTTCATTCCGCTCTACGCCATGTGGCGAGTGTATGTATTACGCAAGAGGTAACAGGATGGCAGTTGAGTGTTTAGCAGGTAGTGAAGTAGCTCCCGAAGAGAGATTTGATTATTTCTGGCGCCAGACGGGCGAGTGGGTCGAGGAGCCCAACCGTCGTCGCGGCGGTGAAAGTGGTGTGCAACGCGTGGTCGGCACCAACGGGCGTTTGCTCTATAGCAAACGCCAGACAGGCCATATCTACCGCAGTTGGCTCCATCCTTTTGGACGCCCGACCGTATTACGCGAGCGTGATGCCCTCAAAGGCCTGCGCTTGTTGGATGTACGTGTGCCGGAGCTGGTGTTCTGCGGTGCTCGCCGTGATCCGGAGCATCAGTGGGAGGCCTTGCTGGTGACGGCGGCGCTGGACGGATTCGACGAGATCGAAAACTGGTATGCCGCCGGTGGCCGCGAGCAGTACGGAGAGGCGGTGCATGAGCGCCTTCTCCAGGAACTGGCCGCAACCCTGGCACGTATGCACAAGGGCCGGTGGCAACACGGATGCCTGTATATCAAGCATGTTTTTGTGCGGGTCACGGGTGAAGGTGATTCGGCCACTGTTGAAGTGGCGTTGCTGGATTTTGAGAAGTGCCGCCAGCGCATGACCGCTCGGCAGGCGGCGTCCCACGACATGCGTCAATTACGTCGCCACTCGTCGTGGAACAGTACCGATTGGCAAAAACTCAGCTACTTTTATGAGACGGCGTTTGGCAGCGCGATCAAAGGTTTAACCTGATGAAGCTAGAAATAGCACGAGGTTTGTTTCTGGTGGGGGCCCTGGGGATTGCTTCCTTGGCCCTGGCCGCCTGGGAGCAGCCCCGGACACAAGTGCTCAGTGCGGTGCAAGGTGGCGGACAGTGTCTGTTGCCTCGGGTCGCCAAGGTGAGTATTCCGGCGCGGCCTGATCATGACTTGTTGCTGTTTATGTTCGGGATGTCTCAAGGAATGAGGCCGCAGAGTTGAAACGATTGAAACCCCCTGAAAAGGCCTCGCATTGCGAGGCCTTTTTTTTGCTCTGCCCCGGGGGTAGGGCAATGTCGGCGAAGCCCGGCTGGTCTGAATACCCAGGTAAATAGGGTGCGATGCTGTCGATTCAGTCGATGTTGTCCGGTTTGGCCATCACGGTGTAGACACAAGGCAACACAAACAGGGTGAACAAAGTACCGATGGACATGCCGGTGGCAATTACCAGACCGATATCGAAGCGGCTGATGGCCCCCGCGCCACTGGACAGGATCAACGGCAAAACCCCCAGCACCGTTGCCACCGTGGTCATCAGCACAGGACGCAGGCGGATCGCCGCCGCCTGCTCTACCGCCTCGCGAGGCGTCAGGCCTTTTTCCTGGCGCAGTTGGTTAGCGAACTCCACGATCAGGATGCCGTGTTTGCTGATCAGGCCGATCAGGGTTACCAATCCAATCTGCGTGTAGATGTTCAGGGTCGACCAGCCCAGGAACAGCGCAACCAACGCCCCGCTTACCGATAACGGTACGGTCACTAGTATCACCAGCGGATCGCGAAAGCTTTCAAACTGCGCCGCGAGGACGAGGGCGATAATTGCCAACGCCAGGCCGAATGTGCCCCACAGAGCATGACCTTCCTGGACAAACTGGCGGGCGGCGTTGCTGTAGTCGAAGGTGTAGCCCGAGGGCGCCTCCTCCTGGGCAATGGCGTTTATCGTGTCGATAGCGTCGCCCATGCCAATGATCGGGAAGCCAGTGATCAGTACCGAGTTCAATTGCTGGAACTGGTTCAACTGCCGTGGACGCGCCTGGTGTTCGGAAATGCTGATCAGCGTGGACAGTGGCAGTAATTGGCCTTTGGCGTTCCTGACGTAGTAGTTGTTCAGCCATTGCGGATTGTCCTGATAGGCCCGCTCGACTTGAGCAATAACCTTGTAATTACGCCCGTCGATGCTGAAACGATTGATTTGTGGTTCAGCCAGTAGGGTTGAGAGGGTCAGCCCCAGATCTTCCATGGATACACCCATTTGTGCCGCCTTGACCCTGTCGACGTCGATCACCACTTCTGGCCGGTCAAAGGCCAGGTCGATGTCCAGATAGGCGAACTTTCCTGAGTCGATGGCGCGCTGTTTGATCCGTTCGGCGACATCCAGTAATGAGCGATGGTCGTTTGGCGTACTGATAATGAAACCAAAGGGCAGGCCTTCGCCGGAGCCGGGCAGGGCCGGCAGGTTGAAGGCGAAGACTTGCAACCCGGGAATGGTATCCAGTCGTTCACTGACCTGCGCCAGCAACTGCATCTGAGTGTGGCTGCGTTCGTTCCAGGGTTTGAGCAGAATACCGCCGACTCCGCTGTGTACGCCCTGCAACCCATTGATCTGGAAGGACGCGGCATGTTCAGGAAGCGTTTTGAACAGGCTGGCGAACTCATCGGTATAGGTGTTGAGGTAGTTCAGGTTGGTGGGTTGCGGGGCGTTGGATAACATGAAAATTATTCCCCGGTCCTCATCAGGAGCGAGTTCCGTAACGGTGAGCTTTATCATCAACGGAATCAGGCAAAAAATGATCGCGGCAAATACCATCACCACTGGCCGGGTGTTCAGCACGTCATGCAGTCGTCGTTGGTAGCGTTGCTTCAAATTATTGAAAAAACGGTCCAGATGCAGGGCCACCGCTTCAGGCTGGTCGGTGGGGCGCAGCAACAGCGCGCACATCATCGGTGACAGCGTGAGTGCCACAATCCCGGAAATCACCACGGCCCCGGCCAGGGTCAGGGCGAACTCCTTGAACAAGGCCCCGGTCAGTCCATCGAGAAAGCTGATAGGCGCATACACGGCGGCCAACGTGACGGTCATCGATATCACGGGCATGCACACTTCCCGAGCCCCTTTAATGGCTGCCTCCAGGGGCGACTTGCCCGCTTCGACATGTCGATGAACGTTTTCCAACACCACAATGGCATCATCCACTACCAGCCCGATGGCCAGGACCATGGCCAGCAGCGTCATCACGTTGAGGGAGTAGCCCATCAACTGCATGAAGAACATCACGCCAATCAGCGACAGAGGAATCGTGATGACCGGAATCACTACGCTGCGCAGCGACCCGATAAACAAAAACACCACCAGGCTTACGATCAACACAGCTTCGAATAAGGTGCTTACCACCTCATCCATGGATGCCTGGATAAAAAGTGTTGAGTCAAAGGCGATCTGGGCTTTCAGGTTGGGTGGCAGGTGGCTCTGCAAGTCAGGCATGAGGCTGCGTATTTCATCGCCCAGTGCCAGGGGGTTGGCTCCTGGCGCGGCCTTGATGGCGATAATGGTGGCGGGTTTACCGTCAAAGCTGCTGAAGGAGTTGTAGTTCTCGGCGCCCATTTCCACCCTGGCGACATCACTCAGGTGTACCACGCTGCCATCGTGGGTTTTGAGCGGGATTGCAGCGAAAGCCTCGGCGGAGTCCAACTGAGTGTTGGCCTGGATGCTGGTGACCACATATTCGCCAGTCATTTCCCCGGCGGTCGACTGGAAGTTGTAGCGACTTACGGCGTGGGTGACGTCGTTGGTGCTCAAGCCGAACCCGGCCAGTTTTATTGGATCCAGCCACAGGCGCATGGCCGGGGCCTGGCTGCCGATGATCTCGACGTTTCCCATGCCCGGCAAGGTCACCAGGCGCGGTTGGACCACCCGTAACAGGTAGTCGGTTATCTGAGCACCGTTCATGTCTTCGCTGGAGAAACTGAGGTACATCAGTGCCAGTGCACTGGCAGCCACTTTGTTCAGCGTGGGGTCTTCCACTTCCTTGGGCAACTGGCTGCGGATTTCATTTGTCTTGGCCAGTAGTTCGGTGAATAACCGATTACTGTCGGCGCCGACCCGCCCGTAGACCGAAATCACTGAAATGTTCTGACGGCTGACAGAGGTCATGTAGTCGATGCCTTCGGCACTTGCCAGGCTTTGTTGCAACGGCTGAGTGATGTAGCCCTGAATTGTTTCGGCGTTGGCGCCCGGGTAAGTGGTGGTCACTGTAATCAGCGCCGTTTCCATCTTTGGATACTGGCGCAAAGGCAGTTTGCTGAAGGCCTGAACCCCAAGCAGCACAATCAAAAGGCTGACCACCAGCGCGATGACCGGGCGCCGAATGAATATGTCGGTAAATTTCATTGTGCGGCGCTCTCCGGACTCGAGGCCGGTGCGGGTTGTCGATGATCGTCTGCCAGGGCCTTGTCGACGCTCACGCTGATGGGCGCGCCGTGAGTCAGCTTGATCTGGCCGGCGGTGACGATCTGTTCACCTTTGCTCAGGCCCTTGGTGATGGCGACTTGTCCGCCACGACGCTCGCCGGTCTCAATCAAGCGTTGTTCCGCGATCAGTACAGGCAGCCCGTTGGCATCAAGGTCCAACAGTCCGTCGACGGTTTTGCGTATGGACACTACAAACAGAGAGTGTCCGTAAAGGCTGTAAGTAATTGCGCTTTGCGGCACCACAAGATGCGTTGGCGGGTCCGCCAGCAGCACCTGCAAACTGGCAAACATGCCCGGCAACAAACGGTTTTGCGGGTTGGGCAAGGTTGCGCGCACTAGCACGTTGCGGGTGCTGTCTTGTACGATGGGGTTGATTGCGCTGAGTCTTCCCAAGAGGTGTTGCCCAGGCAACGCTGAGACCTCGACCCGCACCGATTGCCCGATGGTCATCAGGGGAATCGATTGCTCCGGTACATAGAAGTCGACATAAAGGCTGCTGGTGTCCTGCAAACTGGCGACCACGGTCCCGCTCTGCAAGTAGTCGCCTATGTCGATGTTACGAATGCCGATCGTGCCGCTGAAAGGTGCAGTGAGGCCTTTTTTTGCCAGTGCCGCCTCGTGGTGAGCGACCACCGCCCGGTGACGATCTTTCTCCGCTGCAAGGCGATCGAACTCACTCGCGGAAATGGCCCGGCTGGTCACCAATTGTTGACCTCGGTTGAAGTTCTGTTGCGCCAGGCGCAGTTCCGCCAGGGCGATATCCAACTGCGCCTGCTCTGCCTCGTTATCGAGTTGGAGCAGGGGTTGGCCAGCCTTGACCGGTTGCCCGGATTCAAAGTGCAACTCGGTAACGACGCCTGGAACTTCGATGCTCAGATCAATCCCCTGCAGCGCCTTGAGGGTGCCCGCTGCCGGTATCTCAGCTTGCCACTGTTGTTCTATGGCAGTGGCCACCGCCACGCTGATGGGCGGCTTGGGGGCGTGCAAGAGTTGGAGTTGCTGGTAGATCCATAGCGCCTTGTAACTGGCGAGCATCAGCACCACGAATAGAACGACGCTCAGCATGGTGATCATCTGGCGACCTGGCATGGTTCTGTTCCTTGGGAATGAGTTCGGTCTGGGTAGGGAGGGGGCGACAGTTCAGCACCCGTTGTGCCGATCTGTGGCGCAATTGTCGTGAAGAAGGGGGGCGCACATAAGGCGCAAAGGCTCAGGCTGATGTGGGATGTGTGACCCTCTTAGTAGGGCCATTTCACACACTAGGTAGGAGAATGTAGCGAGGTGTTTTTCAGGCGCTCAGGCAGACACGGCGCTGCTGTACGCGGGTACAGCAGCATTCGGTTCAAGATAGGTATCAGATCAGGTGCAGATGGTTGTCCCACAGGCCCGCTGGCAACTCCAGAGGCTTTGCCACCAGCGGCGACTGTCGGCAATCGTAGAACCGGCAACGACCCTGGCCGGAGGTCACCACAAATCCGTCGGCTACTGCGCCTACGCCAGCACAGTCTGGCAACGGGCCATCCAGGCGCAACTCGCCACTGTCCATGTCCCAGATAAAGAACCGATTGCCCCGTGGTGCCGTCAGGGCCACGAGGCGCAATTCGCTGTGCACCGCGACGCTGGCGGTGTAATGCCCCATGGCCTGCAACTGCTCGTCGGCCACCGGAAACGGCACGAAAGGTTGCCCCGGCCGCTTGATCGCCAGTAACTCTGAACGCTCATGGGACGGCCCCATGAACTGCTGTCCGGCGAGGATGGTGCCGTCACTGGCAATCCCCATATGCCGTACGCTGTTCATCTGCTGGGCCAGGGTTTCCTTGCTCAACAGGGTGCCGTCACGCTGCATCAGCACCAGGCTCGGTTCCATGGCGTTGAGGTTCATCTCGACCCGGCTTTCAGCTTCGGTGCGGATGCCGCCATTGGCCACCACCAGGGTTTCACCGTCAGGCATCCATGACACCTGATGCGGGCCGATGCCATGGGTGGAAAGCTCGCCGCTGTGCACCAGCCGCTCGCCTTCGAATTTGTACACGCCGAGCAAGCCGCGGCCGGGATCGGAGGTGTCGTTTTCCGTGGCGTACAGCCAGTCGCCGCTTTTGTGAATGACCGCGTGGCCATAGAAGTGGCGATTGGCTTGGGAGGTGATGGTTTGCAGGAGCGCACCGTCGCGCAAATCGATCAGGTAGCTCTCGGTACCCGGCCGACGGGCGACAAACAGCGCAATCGGCAGCGTCGGGTGGTTGATGATGTCGTGGCAACGCTGGCCGACCTGGGTGGCAAACACTGGTTTGCCGTCCAGGTGGTAGCCCACGGCGTAGTGCTTGCCATCACCGTCATCGCGCGCCGAGAGCAGCAGCGGGCTTTTACCCTTCTGCTTGAACAGCGTCCAGCCACCCAGCGTGATTGCACTGAGCAGCACGCTGCCGATGGCCAAAGCCTGTCGCCTGAGCATCATCAGTCACCGTCGTTGGCGTTAAAGCCCAGTTGGATGCCCAGCGCCTTGGCCAGCTCGCCTTCGTGCAGGCGGTGAACCACGTTGAGGCTGTCATAGAGATCGTTGAGTTGCTGGCGTCCGGCGTCATCGGCCAGCAATTCATTCAGCGAACGCTGGTTGCTGGCGAACAGTTTCAGGGACGCTGCATAAGCGGCATCGATCTTGTCGGCCAGTGGCTTCTGATCGGCTGGCAGCAGGCCGCGCAGGCCCTTGTTGTCGACGCCGACCCACACGGTCTGGGCCGCCGCAAGGCTGGCTTCCAGGCTCTGCAGGGACGACTGGCTGCGCCAGGCATCGGCCTGGAACGGCTGAGGGATACCCTTGCTCTGGCGGCCCATCGGGGTGCCGAGTTTTTTCTTCAGGGTGTCGAGGGCGGTCACCTGGACGCGCAGCAGGTCGGCGATGGCTTCGTGGGAATCAGCGTAGCGCTGGTTCGGAAACTTGGTCATCTGCGCGAGCATGCCGTCGGTGGTGTTCCAGCGCGACAGGATCTCCTCGGCGAGGACTTTCTGCCGTTCGCCAATGGCCATCAGCAATGGACAGTAACGGGCTTTCTGCTCGGCATCAGCCAGGTCGACCTTGGCGTCATACAGGATGTATTCGTAGGCGGACAGGCCCTGCACCACGACGCTGGACTTGGCGAGCGCGGCGGCATCGATCTGAGGCTGAGCAATGACCAGTTGCTCGACCTGACGCCCCACCAGGTTTTTCTTGTCCGGCCAGAACTGTACCTGCCACGACCGGTTGCCTTCAGCCAGTGGGCCGATCAGCAGTGGTTGCAACTCGGCCCAGGCCTTTTGCGCATGCAGGAAATCAGCGCGGGCGGTCTCCAGGGTTTCCTTGCCTTGGCAGTACGCCAGGGCGCTGACGGCCAACTGGCGGTCGGCGTCGACCCAGCGGCTGTAGGTCGGCAGGATCACTTGTTTGGCGATGGCCGCCGAGGTCACCGCTTGCGGGTCCTGGGGCGAACAGGCGCCGAGCGCGAGAGCGGCCAGGCTGGTGAACAACAACTTGGGACGGAACATGTCGAGCTCCCTTCTGTAATTGTGACAAAGCTTATAGAGAATTCAGGAATGCCAGCAATGCGGCGCGCTGCTCGGCATTAAAAGACAACACATGTTGCTGCGCCGCCTGGGCTTCACCGCCGTGCCACAGCACGGCCTCCATCAGATTGCGGGCGCGGCCGTCATGTAAAAACTGGGTATGGCCACTGACGGCTTGCGTCAGGCCAATGCCCCACAACGGCGGCGTGCGCCAGTCGCGGCCACTGGCCTGGAATTCGGTACGGTGATCAGCCAGGCCTTCGCCCATGTCATGCAGCAGCAAATCGCTGTAGGGGCGAATCACTTGATTGGCCAATTCGGGTTCGGCGGTATTTTGCGCGGTGGTGAATGTTGGCGTGTGGCACGACTGGCAACCCGCCTGGAAGAACAGGTTTTTCCCGGCCAGCACCTGCTCGGCGTTGACGTCACGACGGGCCGGTACCGCCAGGTTACGGATGTAGAACAGCACCAGGCGCAGGATGTTATCGCTGACTTCCGGTTCGCCATCGGGACCATTGCCGTTAGGCGCCTGTTTGCAGGCCACTTGGGCATCGGTGCAGTCATCGAACGGTCTCAGGCTAGTGGTCAGGCCCATATCACCAGAAAACGCGTGAACATTTTGTTGATTGAGGTTCGGTTGCCCGGCTTTCCAGCCAAATCGGCCGAGGACAGTTTTTTGCTGGGCGTCGTCCCAGACCCAGTTTGGTCGGCCAATCACGCCGTTTTTATCCGGCTGGGTGGCTGCGTTTTTCAGGATGTCGGCGTCGGAGATGGCTTCGAGCAAACCCAGGCCGATCATCGGCGGAGCCACGCGGGCGGAGAAGCGTGTGTCGGGGTGCATTGGCCCATAGCCGAGTTGGGTGATCTGCAGCGTCGGTTTACGCAGTTCGACTGCGGTGCCGTCCTTAAAGCCCACGTTCACCGGCGTGTAGTCGACCCGCACTTTGCCTTCCGGAGCGACGCCGGGCACCGCCATGTCCTGCAATTGGCCGCCGTAGACCGGCTCGGGAACAATCCCCATTTGCTCGATGACCTTAGCGTAGGGCGGTGCATCAGGAATCGACAGGCGCACCAGCATCGACACGGCGTTGGGCGCGTCAGGTAGCGGCGGATGGCCACGGCCATCCTTGATATGGCAGTTCTGGCAGGCGTTGGTATTGAACAGCGGCCCCAGGCCGTCCCGGGCGGTGGTGGTAGACGGTGCGATCACCCAGGGGCTGCGGAAGAAGCTGTTGCCGACGCTGAAGTCCAGGCGCCGGGTGGGTGCCAGGTTGGCTGATGGCAGGGAGAATGCGTTCTGGTCGGTCTTTCTCACCGTCGTACCGCCGCCGCTCCGCGCTTCACCCGGCTCAGCCTTGGTAAAGCGTGGCGCGTCATCACACGCACTCAGGCACAGGGCCATCAAGCATGCAGATAGACGAAGGGGTAGCGTACAGCGCATCAGCAATCCTGTGGAGGGGGAAAAATAAGGTCGCAAAGTCTAACAGGGCAGGGCTGATTGAATAAGAGCAATTATCGTTTGGTGGTATCCGATTCAATCCCGCTAGAATGACCGCACATTCTTTTCTGGAGGTGGCCATGCAGGCTCTCGACGCTTTGCTCAACCGTGTTTCCGTGCCGCGACTGCTGGAACCGGCCCCTACCGCCGAGCAGCGCGAGGTGTTGTTCGCGGCAGCCATGCGTGCGCCCGACCACGGCCAACTGCGGCCTTGGCGCTTTTTGACGGTGGAAGGTGCGGCCCGCGAACAGATGGGCACGTTGCTGGCTGAAGCGGCTCGTTTGCAAGATTGCGACGCTCCTCAGGCCGTGATTGACAAGGCACTGGCAGGCCCATTGCGTGCGCCGTTGGTCGTGGTGGTGATTGCCCGACTGCAGGAGCACTTCAAGATACCCAAGTCCGAACAGCGCCTGGCAGCGGCCTGTGCTGCCCACGGCATTCTGCTGGCGGCCTACGCCCAGGGGATCGGTGCGGTGTGGCGCACTGGTGAGCTGTCCTACTCGGCCCACGTCGCCAAAGGCCTGGGGCTGACCGCTGGTGAGGAAGTGATTGGCTTCCTCTATTTGGGCACCCCACAGAACCCGCCGCGGACGGCGTCGAAGGAAGACCTGACACCGTTTGTCAGCGCCTGGACCGGTCTGTAAAACACCGCTGATCTAATGTGGGAGCGGGCTTGCTCGCGAAAGCGGTGTGTCAGCCAAACATCTAGCGACTGACACGACGTATTCGCGAGCAAGCCCGCTCCCACACAAGTCGCACCGCCGCTCCCACATTTGGATCTTCATGGTGCTCAGCTCAGGGCATCACACCCGAAACTGATCCATCAGCTTCATCTGCTGGCTGGCCAGCGCATTGAGTTGACTGCTGATGGCCGCCGACTCGGTGGCCTGGCTGGTCAGGGTTTCGGTCACGGTGCGGATCGCCGAGACGTTGCGGTTGACCTCTTCGGCCACGGCGCTCTGTTGTTCGGCGGCGCTGGCGATTTGCAGGTTCATGTCGCTGATTACCGTCACCGCGTCGCTGATCTTGCCCAAGGCCTGCACCGCCTGTTGAATCTGCCCTGCGTTGTTCTGCGCCTGGCTCTGGCTTGAATGCATGGTTGCCACCACGCCACGGGTGGCGCCCTGGATGCGTTCGATCACCAGGCGAATCTCTTCCACGGAATCCTGGGTGCGCTTGGCCAGGTTGCGAACCTCGTCGGCCACCACCGCAAAGCCCCGGCCACTTTCCCCGGCCCGGGCCGCCTCAATCGCCGCATTCAATGCCAGCAGGTTGGTTTGCTCGGCGATGCTGCGGATGACTTCCAGCACCGAACCGATCTGCTCACTGTTGACCGCCAGGGCTTCGACTTCTGTCACGGCTTTGCTGACTTCCTCGGCCAGGGTGGTGATGTCCCGCGTACTGCGTTCGATGATCGACAGGCCTTCGCGGGCCGATTGATCGGCGCCGCGGGCGGCACTGGCGGCGTTGGACGCACTGTTGGCCACGTCGTGGGCGGTGGCGCTCATTTCATTGGAGGCGGTGGCCACCTGATCGATTTCGCGGAACTGCACTTGCATGCCTTCGCTGGTCTGGCGGGCGATTTCCGAAGATTGGTCAGCGGTGCCGCGCGCCTCGGTGATGCTCTGCTTGATCTGGGCGATGGTCGGTTGCAGCTTGTCGAGGAAGCGGTTGAACCAGTTCACCAGTTCCCCCAGCTCGTCTTTTTTGCTGTAGGTCAGGCGTTGGGTGAGGTCGCCGTCCCCGCTGGCGATTTCCTTGAGCATGGCGGCCACGCTGTTGATCGGCCGGGTCACACCGGTGGCGGTCAGCCAGATCAGCAACAAACCGACCAGGCCGGCGGCAGCACCGACCAGCAAGGCTTTCAGGGTGCCACTGGCCTGGGCCTGGTCGAGCACGCCTTGCAGCTTGACCGAATCGGCCAGCAACACTTGCTTGGGCAGTTTGATCACCACGCCCCAGGATTTGGCATCGGCAATCGGCTTGACCGGGTACACGGCGCGGATCATGTCGTCTTGCTCGCGAACCTTGTGGGTGTCACTGGCCAGCAGTTGCACGATTTCTCTGCCTTCACTGCCGAGGGTATCGACGAGGTTCTTGCCGACCATCTCCGGCTGGCCGCTGTAGCTGGCGATCAGCCCGGTGCCGGAGAGAATTTCCATGATCCCGGCGCCGTCGAACAGCTCTTGTTGCGCCGCGTTGGCTGCCGCTTGCAGGGAATCGAGGGCGAGGTCGATACCGACCACGCCGATCACCTTGCCGTCTGCCAGCAGTGGCAGGGAGATGGTGGTCATCAGCATCGATTTGCCGGCCACTTCGTCGGCGTAAGGGTCCAGCAGGCAGGTGCGTTGGGTATCTCGTGGGCAGGTGTACCAGATGTTGTAGGGCGTACCGCTGAGGTTAAGGGTGGTTTTGGTCAGGTCGTCTTCGACGATCACCGTGTTCAGTCCCTGGCCGCCAGCGCGGCTCCAGTAACTGGAAAAACGTCCGGCTTCGTTGGAGCCGCGAACCTTGTCATTGACGAAGTCGCTGTCCTGGCCATCCAGGCCGTTGGGTTCAAACGACAGCCAGATGCCCAGCACCTTGCTGTTGCGCTCGAAGGCAGTCTTCAGGTTCTGGTTGAGTTCTTCACGCAGGGCGCCAGCGGGCAGTGACTGTTTGCGAGCGAGGGTGCGCAGGTCTTTGATCTGGTCGGCAAGGGCGGTGACGACCAACAGGCTTTCACCGAAGGTTTTCTGCACCTGTACCGCTTGTTCGGCGGCTTTCGCCTGGAGCAGGTTTTCCACACTGGCGGTGAGCATTCGCGAGCTCGATGCACTGATCAGTTCGTCGTTCTGATTGGCCTGATAAATATTCATGCTGACAATCAGCGCGATCACCCCCAACAGGCAAAGACCGGACAGCAGCACGATTTTCAAGCGGATGGAAAGGGAGTCGAACATAGGATTACTCGCGAATGGACTTATTGGTATGCAAGCAGTGCATGGCCAAGTCCATTCGGCGCCTTGCCCGGAACATCGGCGCGGGCGGCCAATTCATTAGAGGAAGGCGATGAACGGTAGGGCCGTAGCCGCTGTCGAGGCTACAGAGATAGGTGCCAATCAGGAGATAGGCGCCAACGCCTCAGGCCGTGACCAGATCCACAGGTTGCCCAGGCTCATCCCAGCAATGGCCAGGTAGATGGGCCAGCCATGTTCCAGCATCACCAGCATCAAGCCGGCGCAGAGCAGCATGCTCACGGTGGCGCTGATCTTGGCTCGGCGGGCGATGATTTTGCCGTTGCGCCAGTTGGACAGGATCGGCCCGAATAACCGGTGGTTTTCCAGCCAGGCGCTCAAGCGCGGCGAACTCTTGGTGGCGGCCCAGGCGGCCAGCAGGATGAATTCGGTGGTGGGCAGGCCCGGTACGACAATCGCGATCAAGCCGATACCCAGACTGACATAGGCCAGCAGGCCGAACAGCAGGCGCGCGGTTTTCGAGCGTGAAAGGGTAGGTCGAGTCATGGCCAATAATATGAGGTGAGTGTCCGGTCGCCATCAGCGACCGGTTGTTGCACGGCCATGGCCGCTGTTACTTATGCAGGCTGAGGGCTGGTGGCGCGTTTTCCAACGGTGCGCAACAACAGTTCCAGACGTGCGAAGGCATCTCTGGAAGCCTGGTCCACCTCGGCTTCCTCTTCGGCACTGAGGGGCAGGTTGTCGAAGATAGCATTAAACGCTTTCCAGCCTCGCATGCGGCCACCTTCGGGTTCTGCCAGATGACGGGCACCGTGGGTTTCGCTGAAACCCAGGGCAACCGCTTGCTTGAAGAGGATGGCGGCACCCAGCTTCGAACCTTCCGATACCCGGATCCAGGCCAGGGCCTGAGCCTTGGACGGCGCTTGTAGAGCGCCTGGAACGGCTGCTGGAACCTGGGCGCCCAAGTCGACCAGATCGGCTTGGGCGGCCTTTACCCTGCAGCGTTCAGGCAGGTCGGCAAACAGTTTGACCAGTTCGGGGTCGTGGTACAGCGCCTGGATTTCCGACTGAAACAGGTACTGCATTTGCACGAAACGGGTGAAGCCGGGAAGGGTGTCGGTGGGGGCCCATTCGCCGACGGTGTCCTCGAGGCTTTTGTGTAGGTCTTGGGTCAGTTCTCTAACCCGCTGGGAGCGCAGGAGAGGGGTTTGGCTGGCTTCGGTGGTCGGGTGTTGGGGAGTCATGTGATCGTTCCTGGAGAAGTCGAGGTGCTCGGTGACAAGTGCTTATGAACTAGACGAACAAGAAGACGCGCCACCGTAAAAAATCCTCACTGCGCCCGTCACAAAACTGGCGCAGTGGTGTGCAGGGTTTAGATATCCCAGATCAGGTTGATCGCAAAGTTGCGGCCCGGCTGAGTCAGGCGGTCCAGGCTGGCAGGGGAAGTCACGCCCGCTTCGCCGACGCCGTCGTAGCTGCGCACGTCATCCCAGTTCCAGTATTTCTTGTCGGTAAGGTTGTACAGGCCACCGTTGATGGTCACCTCGTCGGTGACTTTGTAGAAACCGGTCAGGTCCACCACACCAAAGCCTGGCGTCTTGAACGGACCGTTGGTCTTGTTGCCGTCGGGTGCGAAGAAAGTGGTGTTGTCGACGCGGTCCTGCTTCTTGACCAAGGTCCAGCTGACCAGCGCTCCATACTGTTCCTGCTCGTAACCCAGGCCGAATACGCCCTTGAGCGGGTTGACGCTGTTCAGCGGCTCGCCGGTGTCGTCATTGCGACCGTGGGCGTAGGCAATCGAACCTTGGGTATACAGACCGTGCGGCGCACCCAGCGCATCGAGGTTCAGGCGGCCTTTGACTTCCACGCCCTTGATGGTGGCGTGCTTGATGTTGTTGGCCTGGAAGGCTTCAACGGTAGCGCCCGGAACAGAGGCGTCTTCGTTGATGAAGTCGCGGTACTTGTTATAGAACACCGCTACATCGAAGTTACCGGACTCGAAGTTGCCGCGTAGGCCGGTTTCGTAGCTTTTGCTGGTTTCCGGTTTCAGGCCGGAGTTGGGCTCGACAACGTAGCCCACGTCGAGGTTTTCAAAGCGACCATACAAGGCCTTGGCCGACGGGGTGCGGAAGCCTTCGGCGTACTGGCCGAACCAGGTGTATTGCTCGGTCAACGCGTAGGTCAGGCCGAACTTGGGCGATACGCGGTGCCAGGTTTTCTTCTCGTCGCTGACAGGATCGGTGCCGTTCGGGTTGACGGTATTGAGGAACTCCTGGGTCAGCTTGGGCTTGAGTTGCACGTAGTCGTAGCGCACGCCGGGCAGGAAGGTCCAGTCATTCCAACTGATCTGGTCCTGGGCAAACAGGCTGTAGCTGTTGATGGTCGGGTCCGGGAAGTCGCTGGACTTCTTGACGCTGTCGGAGGCGGACGGGCTCGGCGCGCCGATAGCGGTGCAGCCTGCGCCCACGGCCAGGCAAGTGGCGCCGCCTTCGCGGGAACCGGTGACTTTCTGCTGCTTGAGCGTGGTGCCGTAGGTCAGCAGGTGGTCGGTTTGGCCGATGTTGAAAGCCTTGTCCAACTGTGCATCGAATACCCACTGCTTTTCTTCGTAAAGGGTATCGCGGGTGCGCAATACCTTACGGGACGGCTGGTAGATTTCCTGGGTGGTCTGGTCGGTCTTGGCGATCTGGTAGTTGAGGCTGGTCTTGATGTGATCGGCAATCGGCGAGTCGAGGCTGAAGCTGTTTTCTATACCGAAGCGCTCGCGGGTGATGGTGTCGTTACCCTTGCGCCCGCGATAGAAGTTGAAGCCTTGCCCGGCGTTGAAGGGACCGCCCACCGCACTTTTCTGATTGATGTCTCGGTCGTCCTTGTACTTCTCGTAGGTCAGGCCCAGGCGGTTGTCGTCGCCATAGTTCCAGCCCAACTTGGCCAGTACGTTGGTGGTGCGCGCATCTTCCGGGTTGGCGCCGGTGCGGGCCAGGCCGTTGGCATTGTTGCCATCGTAGGACTCGGTTTCATGGCCATTGCGCTGGCTCAGGTGCAGCAAACCGTCGAAGTCCTGGACACGGCCAGCGACGGTGCCGGAGGTCAGCCAGCTTTCGTCGGCGGAGCTGTAGCCGGTCTTGAGGCGTGCGCCGAAGTCCTGGCCGGGCTTGATGATGTCGTCGGGGTCGAGGGTGAAGTAGCTCACTGCGCCGCCGATGGCACTGCTGCCGTACAGCACCGAGGCTGGCCCGCGCAGGATCTCCACGCGCTTGACGATTTCCGGGTCGACATAGTTACGGCGGGTCTTGGCGTAGGGGCCGTTGAAGAAGTTGTCCGGCACTTCGACGCCGTCCACCTGGGTCAGGATGCGGTCGCCGTCGATACCGCGAATGTTGTAGCCGGCGTTGCCCGAGCGGCTGCCGGTGCCACTCACCGAAACACCGGGCTCGTAACGTACCAGCTCACGGATGTTGTTTACGTTCTGGCGGTCCAGCTCTTCACGGTCATGCACGGTGACAGTGCTGGGCACGCTGGTCACGTCCTGCTCCTGGCGGGTGGCGCTGATGGTCACTTGTTGCAGGTTGAGGGTGCTGCCGGTGGCGCGTTTTTCCAGGACGATGTTGTTATTGCCCAGTTTGCGATAGCTCAGGTTGGTCCCCACCAACAGCCGATCCAGGGCTTTTTCCGGTGTCAGCGAGCCGCGTGCGCCTGGGGAGGAAACACCCTGGGCCAACTCCGCGGGCAGGCCGACTTGCCAGCCAGTCACCGAGGTAAAGGCATTGAGTGCCGAAACCAGGGATTGCTGCTCGATGCTGAAGCTGTAGTTGCCATGGCTGCGAGTGGCAGGCTCGGTGCCGGTGGCGGCCATGACCGGTGCGACCTGGCTCCCCGCCAGCAAGATGGCGGCAGTCAACAGGGATAAGCCGTGGCGACGAGCGGGGGAAGAGGACCGATTGAAACGAGAGGACATCGAGAGCGCTCCGGAAGGTACGAATCTTATAGTTGCGAATCTGAATCAAATACGAATCAGTTGCATTGGCTATAACTAGACGTACCGTCGTTGGCTATCGAGTAAAAATAATTCTCATTTAGTTGATAATCACCAGCGCCGGGTATTCCGAGAGCTTGGCCGAGGTGATGTGGGCCAGGGAGCGCACCACGTCCAGCGGCTGATCGAGGCGGTAATTGCCGGTGACGGCGACGCTGGCCAACTGCTCGTTGTTGTTGACGATCCAGCCGGGGTAATAGCGGCGCAGTTCGGCCAGTACTTCACTCATCGGGCAGTTTTCGAAGACCAGCCGGCCCTGGACCCAAGCCAGGTCCTTGCTGGCATCCAGACGGGCAGGTTGGCCGAAACCCTTGGGGCCGATGCGAATGCTTTGGCCGGCGCTCAGGCGCACCCGGGCGTCGTCGAAGGTGTTGCTCAGGTCGACGTCACCGCGTTGCACCTGGACCTGGGCTTCGCCATTGAGGTAACGCACGGCGAAGGCGGTATCACTGACACGGGCCCGCACGGGGCCGGCATCGATTTCCAGGGGCAGCTCGCGATTGGCCACCACTTCAAAAAACGCTTCGCCCTGATACAGGCGGGCAATGCGTTGATGGTCATTGATGGTGCTGGAGAAGGCGGAATTGGTGTTGAGCAGGACTTTCGAGCCATCGTCCAGTTGCAGGCGCTGGCGCTCGCCCACCACGGTCAGGTGGTCAGCCTGCAAGCGTACCGGCAGGTTGCTGAAACTGAACAATCCCAGCAACAACACGGCGGCGGTGGCCAAGGGTTTCCAGTGCGGCTTGATACGGCGCCAGGCGCTGGGCTTACGGGGCGCGTTGAGGGCCACGGCGGCACTGTGTACCGGCGCGCCACCCCAGGCGGCCTGGGCTTTGGCGAAAGCCTCAAGGTGCGCCGGGTCGCTGGCCAGCCAGGCTTCGAACTCGGCCTGTTGCCCGGGTTGCGGGCACTGCAAGGCGATCAGCCAGTCGAGGGCTTGGTCCATGGCCGTATCTTGCAACACCTCATGAGCCAGCTCATGGGGCTGCAGTTTATTCGGGTCCGTCACGGTGTTCCTCGGGTCTTCGCCCACGTTTTATTCAATCGTCTTGCAGTTTGAATCGACACTGCTGTCGGCTTTTTCCGACAAAGCTTAAGGGCGATCCAGCCGTTCGGCCACACCCACACAGATGGCCATGATCAATTTCAGTTCCTTTTGCACGGTACTCAAGGACACATCGAGCTGATCGGCGATTTCCTGATAGCTGCAACCGTGCAGGCGGCTGAGGATGAAAATCTGCTGCTGGCGCGCGCTCAACTGACCGAGGCTGACACTCAGGTGTTCCAGCAATTGCTCGGCCTGGGTTGCGTCTTCGGGGGTGCTGACGGGAGAGGCGACGCTCTGCAGGATGTCCATGGGTACATCTTCCTGCAACGTGCGGGCTTGAATCCGACGCGAGCGCAGGTGGTCCAGCGCCAGGTTGCGGGCTGTCTGGTAGACGAAGGGCTCGAGGTGGTCGATCGGTCTTTCACTCAGGGCCCGAGTGACACGCAGGTAGGTTTCCTGCAACAGGTCCTCGGCGGTGCTGTGGTTATTCACCATCCGCTGCAAGGTGCGCAGCAGAATGACCCGTTGGCTGAGGAAGACTTGATTGAAGCGAGATTGGCTCACAGTGATACCAGACCGATTTGCAGCGAATGATAATGCTTATCATCAGCGAAAATGGCAAGTGGCACTTTGAGCGCTTGCACCGATCCCTGTGGGAGCTGGCTTGCCTGCGATGGCATCAACTCGATCTAACTGACAGACCGAGTCGCCTGTATCGCAGGCAAGCCAGCTCCCACAGAGAATCACCCTTGCGGGGTTATTCGGCGTTACACAGCGCCAGGCAGTTATCCAGCATCCGGTTGGAGAAGCCCCACTCGTTGTCATACCAGGCCAACACCTTCAACAGCTTGCCGCTGGATTTGGTGTGGTTGGCGTCGAAGATCGACGACAGCGGGTTATGGTTGAAGTCACTGGAAACCAGCGGCAGGGTGTTGTAGCCAAGAATTTTCGAGTGCTGGCTGGCCGCCTTGAGCAGGGCGTTGACCTCATCAGCGGACGCTTCGCGCTTGAGTTGGACGGTCAAGTCCACCAGGGACACGTTGATCACCGGCACGCGAACGGCCATCCCGGTCAGCTTGCCCGCCAGCTCCGGCAGTACCAGGCCTACCGCTTCGGCGGCACCGGTCTTACTCGGGATCATGTTCTGGGTGGCCGAACGGGCGCGGTACGGGTCGGTGTGGTAGACGTCGGTCAGGTTCTGGTCGTTGGTGTAGGCGTGGATGGTGGTCATCAAGCCGCTTTCGATGCCCAACTCGCGGTGCAACACCTGAGCAACCGGCGCCAGGCAGTTGGTGGTGCAGGAAGCGTTGGAAATGATCTGGTGGGATTGACGCAGGATGTCGTGGTTCACACCGTAGACCACGGTGGCGTCAGCGCCTTTGGCCGGTGCCGAAATGATCACCTTGCGCGCGCCAGCGGTAATATGGGCTGCAGCCTTGGCACGGTCGGTGAACAGACCGGTGCATTCGAACACGACGTCGATCTTCTCGGCAGCCCAGGGCAGGTCGGCCGGGTTACGAATGGCACTGACGGCAATCCGGTCGCCATTGACGGTCAGGCTTTCCTGATCGTGGGCGACCTCTGCTTCGAAAGTGCCGTGGACGGTGTCGTATTTGAGCAGGTGGGCATTGATCGAACTGTCGCCAAGATCGTTGATGGCGACGATCTGCAAATCCTGACGGTAACCTTGGGTATAAAGTGCGCGCAGGACGTTACGGCCGATCCGGCCAAAACCATTGATTGCGATTCGAAGTGTCATTGGAAAGCGCCTGTCGTCGATTTGTTGTAAGAATTACAAGATTATTCGCATAAAAATAGAAAACAAGCCTTTTTAGTGGCAATATTTTGTTCAATCTACAACGAGTGACCTGAATCAACTGGTCCGATGGGTCAAATAACACTCTGCCATCCCACGTGCAGCGGCGTTTGATCAGCATAGACATACAGGTCGCCACATCCGTTAGCCTGGAGTTCTACACATGCATCCCCGCGTACTTGAGGTCACCGAACGGCTTATCGCCCGTAGCCGCGCCACCCGTGAGGCCTACCTTGCACTTATTCGCGGTGCTGCCAGCGACGGTCCGATGCGCGGCAAGCTGCAATGCGCCAACTTTGCCCACGGCGTGGCCGGTTGCGGTACCGAGGACAAGCACAGCCTGCGGATGATGAACGCCGCCAACGTGGCAATTGTTTCTTCATATAACGACATGCTCTCGGCGCACCAGCCGTACGAACATTTCCCCGAGCAAATCAAAAAGGCCCTGCGCGAAGTCGGTTCCGTTGGTCAGTTCGCGGGTGGCACCCCGGCCATGTGCGACGGCGTGACCCAGGGCGAGCCTGGTATGGAGCTGAGCCTGCTGAGCCGTGAAGTCATTGCGATGTCCACGGCGGTAGCGCTGTCCCACAATATGTTCGATGCGGCGCTGATGCTGGGTATCTGCGACAAGATTGTCCCGGGCCTGATGATGGGCGCCTTGCGTTACGGCCATCTGCCGATGATCTTCGTACCGGGCGGGCCAATGCCGTCGGGTATCTCCAACAAGCAGAAGGCCGACGTGCGCCAGCGCTACGCCGAAGGCAAGGCCACCCGTGAAGAGCTGTTGGAATCGGAGATGAACTCCTACCACAGCCCCGGCACCTGCACTTTCTACGGCACCGCCAATACCAACCAGTTGCTGATGGAAGTCATGGGCCTGCACTTGCCGGGCGCGTCTTTCGTCAACCCGTACACGCCGCTGCGTGACGCCCTGACCCGTGAAGCCGCGCAGCAGGTCACCCGCCTGACCAAGCAGAACGGCTCGTTCATGCCGATTGGCGAGATCGTCGACGAGAAGTCCATCGTCAACTCCATCGTCGCCCTCAACGCCACCGGCGGTTCCACCAACCACACCCTGCACATGCCGGCCATCGCCATGGCGGCGGGTATCATCCTCACTTGGCAGGACATGGCCGACCTCTCCGAGGTGGTGCCGACCCTGTCCCACGTCTATCCAAACGGCAAGGCCGATATCAACCACTTCCAGGCGGCGGGCGGTATGTCGTTCCTGATTCGCGAGCTGCTGGAAGCCGGCCTGCTTCACAACGACGTCAACACCGTGGCCGGTCATGGCCTGAGCCGCTACACCCAGGAACCGTTCCTGGTGGAAGGCGAACTGGTGTGGCGTGAAGGCCCGATCGAAAGCCTCGACGAAACCATTCTGCGGCCTGTGGCTCGGGCGTTCTCGCCGGAAGGTGGGTTGCGGGTGATGGAAGGCAACCTGGGTCGCGGGGTGATGAAAGTCTCCGCTGTGGCCCTCGAACATCAAATCGTCGAAGCTCCGGCCGTGGTGTTCCAGGATCAACAGGACCTGGCCGATGCCTTCAAGGCCGGCCAGTTGGAGAAAGACTTCGTTGCGGTGATGCGCTTCCAGGGCCCGCGCTCCAATGGCATGCCGGAACTGCACAAGATGACGCCGTTCCTCGGTGTGTTGCAGGACCGTGGCTTTAAGGTGGCGTTGGTGACAGACGGGCGGATGTCCGGCGCCTCGGGTAAGATCCCGGCCGCGATTCATGTCAGCCCTGAGGCTCAGCGCGGCGGTGCGCTGGCGCGCGTGCGAGATGGCGATATCATTCGTGTGGATGGCGTTAAAGGCACCTTGGAGCTTAAGGTGGACGCCGAAGAATTTGCAGCGCGCGCGCCTGCCACGGGCCTGTTGGGCAATAACGTGGGGGCCGGTCGCGAGCTGTTTGCATTTATGCGCTTGGCCGCAAGCTCCGCAGAGCAGGGCGCCAGCGCCTTTACGTCTGCCCTGGAGAGTCTTAAGTGAAGCTTGCGCTGGTCGGTGACATCGGCGGTACCAACGCCCGTTTTGCGTTGTGGCGGGATCAAGCCCTGCACTCGATTCGCGTCCATGCGACAGCGGATCATGCCAGCCCCGAGGAGGCCATCCAAGCCTACCTCAAGGAGGAAGGCCTGGCGCTGGGCTCCATCGGTGCGGTGTGTCTGTCGGTCGCCGGGCCGGTGAGCGGAGATGAATTTAAATTCACCAACAATCACTGGCGGCTGAGCAAAACTGCCTTCTGCAACACCTTGCAGGTGGATGAGCTGCTGCTGGTCAACGATTTTTCGGCCATGGCCCTGGGCATGACCCGCCTGCAGCCCGATGAATTTCGCGTGGTCTGCGAAGGCACGCCGGAGCCGTTGCGCCCGGCAGTGGTGATCGGCCCGGGCACTGGCCTGGGCGTGGGCACCCTGCTGGACCTGGGCGCCGGGCGCTGGGCTGCATTGCCGGGGGAGGGCGGCCATGTCGACCTGCCCCTGAGCAGCCCGCGAGAAGCGCAACTGTGGCAGCACATTTACAACGAGATCGGCCATGTCAGCGCCGAAACCGTACTGAGCGGCGGCGGTTTGCCGCGTTTATATCGGGCGATCTGTGCGGTGGACGGCCACACGCCGGTGCTGGAAACCCCCGAAGCCGTAACGGCGGCGGGTCTTGCTGGCGATCCGGTGGCTCTGGAAGTGCTGGACCAGTTCAGTATCTGGCTCGGCCGGGTGGCCGGTAACAACGTGTTGACCACGGGCGGTCGTGGTGGGGTGTATATCGTTGGGGGCGTGATCCCGCGGTTTGCCGACTTCTTTATCAAGAGTGGTTTTGCCAAGAGCTTTGGTGACAAAGGCTGCATGAGTGACTACTTCAAGGGCATTCCGGTGTGGCTGGTAACGGCGCCGTATTCTGGGTTGACCGGGGCAGGTGTCGCGCTTGAGCAGGCGTTTGCGTAGTTCTGCCCCCAACCCTGTAGCCGCTGCCGAAGGCTGCGATTGCCTCGAAGAGGCACAGGTTCTTGAAATCGTTGAAGGCCTTTGGCCTTATCGCAGCCTATGGCAGCGGCTACAGGGTTAGGCATAACAAAAATAAGGATGATCCCCGTGAGCGTAACCAGTAAGTCCATTCTCCTTGTCGACGACGACCAGGAAATCCGCGAGTTGCTGCAAACCTACCTCTGTCGCGCCGGCTTCCAGGTCCGTGGCGTGTCGGACGGTGCGGGGTTTCGCCAGGCGATGAACGAGGCACCGTGCGACCTGGTGATCCTCGATGTGATGCTGCCGGACGAAGACGGTTTCAGCCTCTGCCGCTGGATCCGCCAGCACCCGCGCCAGGCGCAGGTGCCGATCATCATGCTCACCGCCAGTTCCGACGAAGCCGACCGGGTGATTGGCCTGGAGTTGGGCGCCGACGACTACATCGGCAAGCCGTTCAGCCCGCGTGAATTGCAGGCACGGATCAAGGCCCTGTTGCGCCGTGCCCAGTTCGGGCAGGAGCGTAGCGGTGGCGAGGTGCTGGTGTTCGATGAGTGGCGCCTGGACATGGTCAGCCACCGCCTGTTTCATCTGGACGGGGAGGAAGTGATCCTCTCCGGCGCCGACTTTGCCTTGTTGAAGCTGTTCCTCGATCATCCCCAGCAAATCCTCGACCGAGACACCATTGGCAACGCCACCCGTGGCCGCGACCTGATGCCGTTGGACCGAATCGTCGACATGGCCGTCAGCCGCTTGCGCCAACGCCTGCGGGACACCGAAAAACCACCCCGGCTGATTCGCACAGTGCGCGGCAGTGGCTATCAACTGGCGGCCAGTGTGGTTGCCAGTAATGCCCACTGAACGCCTGAACGAACCACGCCGGCGGTTTCCGGTACCTCGCTCGCTGTTGGGGCGGATGTTGCTCCTGACGCTGCTGGCGGTGTTGTTTGCCCAGGCGTTGTCCAGCGTGATCTGGGTCTCGCAACTGCGGGCTACCCAGCTGGAAGGCCTGGTCACCAGCGCCCGCAGCCTGGCCCATTCGATGACCGCCAGCGTCAGTTATTTCCGCTCTCTGCCGGTGGCCTACCGCCCGTTGGTGCTGGACCAATTGCGCAGCATGGGCGGCACCCGTTTCGTGGTGACCCTCAACGACAAACCGCTGGACATGGCGATACTGCCCGAGACCCCGCGCAAGCAGGCGGTGCTCAAAGCCGTGGATGAAGTGCTGCGCCAGACCCTGGGCAGCGACGTGCACGTCTCGGTGGAGTTTGTCAGCGCCGAAGACCTGCGGATCTTTAACGCCGGCCTGAAACTCGACGAATTGCCGCGCTCCTGGGCTCACTACGCCTTGACCCTGGAACCGGTTAATCCGCCCGTGCTGGTGACCCAAATCCAACTGGCTCCCGGCGAATGGCTATACATCGCCTCGCTGTTGCCTGAGCCCTACACCAGCCTGGAAGAACAAGGCCTGCCGTCCCAGCAGGTGTGGTTTATCGTGCTGACCAGTGCGTTCCTGCTGCTGTTTATCGGCCTGCTGGTGCATTGGCAAAGCCGGCCGCTCAAGCGCCTGGCGCGGGCGGCGCGGGACATGTCCCTGGGCGCCGACGTGGAACCGGTGGCCGAAGGCGGTGGCAGTGAAGTAGTGGAAGTAGGGCGGGCCTTTAATGCCATGCGCGAACGCATCAGCCGCTACCTGACTGAGCGCAGCCAATTGTTCAGCGCCATTTCCCACGATCTGCGCACACCGATCACGCGTCTACGGTTACGAGTGGAATTGCTGGAAGATGAAAAACTGCAGGCCAAGTTTGGCCGGGACTTGGATGAGCTGGAATTGTTGGTCAAGGGCGCATTGCAGTGCGTCAAGGACACCGATATTCACGAGAACATCGAACCGGTGGACCTCAATTATGTGCTCGATTGCCTGGTGGAGCCTTACCTGGCGCCCAATGGCAACGGCCGGGTGACCCAACACGGGCGGGCGCTGGCGCTCTATCAGGGCAAACCGCTGGCCCTCAAACGCTGCATGGGCAACCTGATCGACAACGCCTTGAAGTATGGCCAGAACGCCCATCTGTACATCGAAGATGACGGCGCGGAGTTCATCCTCCACGTTGATGACGAAGGCCCAGGCGTGCCCGAACAGCGCCTGGAGCAAGTCTTCGAACCGCACTTTCGCCTTGCCGGGCAGCAGCAGGGTTATGGCCTGGGACTGGGCATTGCGCGCAATATCGCCCATAGCCATGGCGGTGAAGTGAGTTTGCAGAATTTGCGTGAGGGTGGCTTGCGGGTGACTTTGCAGTTGCCCCGCACCCTGGATTAAGCCCGGTCTAAATGTCAGCCCTTTCAAGGTCTTTGAAAAAACAGTCATTAGAGGTGCACATTGACCCTGTGGCGAGGGGGCTTGCCCCCGTTGGGCTGCGAAGCGGCCCCAATAGGATCGCTGAGTTTCTTCAGATAGACCGAGATGGCAGGTTTTAGGGCTGCTCCGCAGCCCAACGGGGGCAAGCCCCCTCGCCACAGGTCAGTGTTCTCTTTCCAAGTACGGCTGCGTTCTCAAAGACCTTGAAAGGGCTGGGTCTAAATGTGGGAGCGGGCTTGCTCGCGAATGCGGTGTGTCAGATACAAGTATTTCAACTGGCAGGACGCATTCGCGAGCAAGCCCGCTCCCACACAAACCAGCTCCCACATTTGATCTTTGTTGTCCTTGGGTATGCGTCAGACGCTCAAGCGCAACCGCGCCAAATCCCGCAACGGCGGTGCGCCAAACAACCGGCTGTATTCACGGCTGAATTGCGACGGGCTTTCATACCCCACCCGATACCCCGCCGCCGAAGCCTCCAGGCCTTCGGCGATCATTAGCCGTCGGGCTTCCTGCAGGCGCAGTTGCTTCTGATATTGCAACGGACTCATGGCCGTCATTGCCTTGAAGCGGTGGTGCAAGGTCGAGACGCTGAGGTTCACTTCCTTAGCCAGATCATCAATGCGCAGTGGTTGTTCAAAGTTGCCGTTCAACCATTTGATGGCCTGGCTGACCCGATGGCTCTGACTGTTGGCGACGGCAATTTCATACAGTCGATAGCCTTGCGGGCTACGCAACAGGCGATACAGGATCTCTCGGCTGATCAGCGGCGCGAGCATGGCGATGTCTTTGGGCGTGTCCAGCAGGCGTGTCAGGCGCAGCACTGCGTCCAGCAACTGGCTGTCGAGACGGTCGACATACAAGCCTCTGGCAGTCGGGCGAGTGGGCACACCCATGGGGCCGGCCTCGGCGATCAGCGCGGTGATCTGTGCCGGGTCGATGTCCAGTCGAAGTGACAGGTTAGGGTTTTCCGGCGAGGCCTCGATAATGCGCCCGGCTACTGGCATCGATACCGAAAACACCAGGTAATTAAGCGGGTCATACGCGAAGGTTTCGTCTGCCAGGCGCACTTCCTTGCTGCCGTGGGCAAGGATGCACAACGCCGGTTGCGCCAGCACGGGCATGAAGTCCCGTGGTGCGTTATGCCGGTTGAGTACGAAGGAATTGATCGCCGTGGCGTAGGAGCCGTCCTCGCAGGTGTGACGCAGAACGATATCGGCCAACTCTGCGCGCTGCTTTTCCATGTCGGGGTCGAGGGGGGCAGGGCGATGTTCTAGCGACGACATGGGGCATCCTCTGGGCGCTTTGACGATGGGCACAGCTTAAAGGCGGGTTTCCAAACAGTGTTATGTCAATTCTGCACAATCCTTGCCTGATCCTGCGATAAATCACGGATCAGGCAAGTATGGCCGCTGTCACCTGGCGGTAACCCGCATGAAACAAGGCCGTCATGCCCGGCGTAAAACCTGTGGCTTGAACGCTATCTCTACGCTTCTCGCAGGATTGTGCAATAAGCCGGCAGGAATCGACTAACCACGCGTGCGGGGGCGCCGCTATCTTTGATCCTGTGGCAACACACCCCCACAGTGTTGCCGAGCATCACTTCTCAACGGGAGAGTCGAACATGTCCACCCCCATTCCCGCGAGCCATATGGCCTTTATCCGCGCCCGCACCGGGTGCAGCACCGAACTGGGTGCACGCTTGAGTAGTTTGATCGAACCGGGCCGCCAGGCTCAGGGTTGCCTGCAATTCTCGTTGCAGCATTCCCTGTCGGATCCGGATGTGTGGCTGATCTCGGGTTTCTGGAGCAGTGAACAGGCGATGAGTGCCTATTTCAGCTCCCCGGCCTTGGTGATCTTTACCGAGTTGGTCAATGACCTGGTGATCCGCAGCATGGACTTCCAGACCTTCACCGATACGTCTGCCGTCAACGCTTACGGCGAATACCTGCAACTGGCTGGATGAGTGTTTAGAATGGCCAACTTTCCATTGGCCAGGACCCGCAACATGGCACGTAAAGAGTTTGCCCACCACGAAGCCGTTTCCGCCGTAGTGCCGGGAGAAGGTGGCTACAGCGCCGCCGTCGCCGTCAAGGCACTGGATGGCATGGGCGCACCGCGCTTTCACAAGATCCTTGATGGCCAGAAGTTCAAGACTGCCGATGACGCCGACGACGCTGCTGCCCAGCAACTTGAGCGCTTGATCGACGTTGATGAAGACGGTCAGTTGACCTGGGCTGCTGTTGCCAGCTGAAACCGAGCACTGACTACCAGGCAACGAAAATCAAATGTGGGGGCCGGGCTTGCCCGCGATAGCGGTGTGTCAGTTGCCAAATGTGCCGACTGATACACCGCCATCGCAGGCAAGCCAGCTCCCACTCTGATTTGTTTTGTCAGGTAGATAGCAATCCATTCAACGTGGCCGGTACATCTTGAACAAGGCCTCAGGCCCCAACTGGAAGTAATCCGCCGGGCCGCCGCCGCGCAGAATTGGCTCGGCGGCGGCGGTGTCGTACACCCCATCCTTGAGCAACCACTTGGCGATGTGCACGGCGACCACTTCGCCGAGCACCAGCCAAGTGGGTACCAACTCCTTGTCGGCTCGCTGCAACTGAATGATCTGCGTCACCTTGCATTCGAACGACACCGGGCTCTCGCCTACCCGAGGCACGGCAATCACTTTTGAGGCCACTGGCGTCAGGCCGGACAATTCGAACTCGTTGACCTCGGGTGACACGGGCGCGCAGCTCTGGTTCATCTGCTCGGCCAGCGGACGGGTGGCCAGGTTCCAGACGAACTCGCCGGTCTGCTCAATGTTGTTCAGGCTGTCTTTGCGCCCGACACTGGAAAAGCCAATGATCGGCGGAATGTAGTTGAAGGCGTTGAAGAAGCTGTAGGGCGCCAGGTTCAGGCGGCCTTCGCGGTCCTGGGAAGAAATCCAGCCAATCGGTCGCGGGCCGACGATGGCATTGAACGGGTCATGGGGCAGGCCGTGGCCGTTGGCGGGTTCGTAGAAATGGATATCGTCGGACATGGCCGGGGTTCCTGCTGGGCGGTTCTGGAAGGGCATCATAGTGCAAGCCGTGGCGAGGGATTTCCACCGGTGTCTGCTACGGAACATGGAATTTTCATACGCTGCCCACCTATTTTTCACAGCCCTGCGTTCAGTCTGCGCGCCAGGTCGACACCCCCCTCTGCGTCGGCCTTCAAGACTGAACTCTGGAGCCTTCTGCGTCATGAACAAACTTCCTCAGATAACCCTGGCGTTCTGGGTCATGAAAATCTGCGCGACGACCCTGGGCGAAACCGCCGGGGACTTGCTGTCGATGACCCTGAATGTCGGTTATGCCATCAGCTCGATGATCCTGATCAGCGTGTTTCTGGTCACCCTGGTGACGCAACTCTGGTCGAAAACCTACAACCCGGTGCTGTACTGGATCGTGATCCTGTCCACCAGCACCGCCGGCACCACCATGTCGGACTTTATGGACCGCACCTTGGGCCTCGGTTATGCCACAGGATCCCTGATCCTGATCTCGATTCTGGTGGCGATCTTTGCCCTGTGGCGCGTCAGCGGCGACTCGCTGAACGTGAACAAGGTCCAGACCTTTCGTGGTGAGTTGTTCTACTGGATGGCGATCCTGTTCTCCAACACCTTGGGTACTGCGCTGGGGGATTTCCTCGCCGACGATTCAGGGCTTGGCTTTGCCGGTGGTGCCTTGCTGATCGGCGCGAGTATCGCGGTGGTGGTGTTGCTCAAGTACTTCACGAAGATTTCGTCGGTGTTGCTGTTCTGGGTGGCGTTTGTGTTGACCCGACCGTTCGGCGCAACGTTGGGCGACTTCCTGACCAAACCCCTTGAAAAGGGTGGGCTGGATTTCGGCACCATCGGTTCGTCGGCAGTGTTGGCGGTGGTACTGGTGGTGATGATTGCCGGGGCATCGTATGCGCAACGCCGGTATGGGCAGCAGGGGGTTGCAGAGTTGTCTTGAGGTAGGTGCGATTCGTCAAACGATGAGATCGAAATGTGGGAGCGGGCTTGCTCGCGAAAGCGGAGTGTCAGTCACTGATGTGCTGAATGACACACTGCATTCGCGAGCAAGCCCGCTCCCACATTTTTTAGTCCGTGGTAATCCGCGAATGCTTGCGGGTGTCTTTCATGGTCACATAGACCACCAGCGACACCGCAATACACGCGGTCACGTACCAGTAGTAGCCGGTTTCCATGCCGATGCTCTTGAACCACAGCGCGATGTATTCAGCGGTACCGCCGAAGATCGACACGGTCAGCGCATACGGCAGGCCAACGCCCAGGGCGCGGATTTCGGTAGGGAACAGCTCGGCCTTCACCACGGCGTTGATCGAGGTATAGCCGCTGACAATGATCAGCGCCGCCATGATCAGGAAGAACGCGCCCCACCAGCTCTGGATGGTGTGCAAGGTGGTGAGGATCGGTACGGTGAACAAGGTCCCCAGGATACCGAAGGCAATCAGGATCGGCCGACGACCGACCTTATCCGATAGCCCGCCGACGATGGGTTGCAGGCACATGAACAGAAACAGCGTGGCCGCCGAAATGGTGGTGGAGTCGGAGATGCTCATGCCGACGGTGTTCACCAGGTATTTCTGCATGTAGGTGGTGTAGGTGTAGAACGCCAGGGTGCCGCCCATGGTCAGGCCGACCACGGTCATCAGTTCCTTGGGGTGACGCATCAAGGTGCGCATCGCGCTTTCCTTGGCTTTTTCCTTCTTGGTGAACGACTCGGTTTCTTCCATGCCGCGACGTAGGTACAGCGCAACAACTGCACAGAGGGCGCCGATGACGAACGGAATACGCCAGCCCCAGTCGTACAGTTGCTCGGTGGTCAGCGTTTGTTGCAGCACAATCAGCACGCCGAGGGCGATGAGCTGGCCGGAGATCAGGGTCACGTACTGGAAGCTGGAGAAGAAGCCGCGACGTTCCTTGGTCGCCATTTCGCTCAGGTAAGTGGCCGAGGTACCGTATTCGCCACCCACTGACAGCCCTTGTAGCAGACGGGCGAACACCAACAGGATCGGCGCGCCGACACCGATGGTTTCATAACCTGGGGTCAGGGCGATGATCAGCGAGCCGAAGCACATCAGCAGCACCGAGGCCATCAGCGCAGCTTTACGGCCCTTGCGGTCGGCGTACAGGCCCATCAGCCAGCCACCGATAGGGCGCATCAGGAAGCCCACGGCGAAGATCGCGGCGGTGTTGAGCAGTTGGGCGGTGGTGTCGCCTTTGGGGAAGAAGGCTTTGGCGAAGTACAGCGAGAAAGCGGCGTAGACGTACCAGTCGTACCACTCGACCATGTTGCCGACCGAGCCACTGAAAATCGACTTGATCCGGCTGGAAGTGGTGCGTTCTTTTGCCGGCGCAGCCGCCGACCCTAGAGGCAGGGAGTTGGAGTTATCCATTGAAGGATCCTTCATCTAATTGTTTTTGTGGAGCGCGCGCAAGCGCAGCCTGCTCGGGCTATAGCAGGAGCTGTGCCAAGCTGATGAAGGCCCGGTCTAGAAGGGTTACAGGATTTTATTGAGCGGAAAGTCGCTGATGTTTTGGATGAGGTAGGCGGAAATCCGCTCAACGGCCTGAGGGGTGGGCTGTCTTTAATGGCCCCATCGCGGGCAAGCCCGGCTCCCACATTTGATCGGTGCTGTTGCTGGCAACTCGGTCAAAGGTGGGAGCTGGCTTGCCTGCGATGAGGCCCTTGCGGGCAACACAACGTCAGCCTAGAGAAACGTCTCCCGCGCCAACCCGTGCCGCTGCATCTTTTCATTAAAGGTACGCCGTGGCAGTTGCAACTCCGCCAGCACCGCCTTGATATCGCCTTTGTGTCGGGTCAGTGCCGCTTTCAGGCAGTGAGCTTCAAAGGCTTCCTGTTGCGCCGCCAGCGATTGCCCAGCCTCGATTCCTTCCGGCTCTGGTTCACCAAGCCCCAACACTTGGCGCTCGGCGACGTTGGCCAACTCACGCACATTGCCCGGCCAGTCATGGCTGAGCAGTCGCCCCAACTGTGGCCCACTCAGTGGCGCAAAGCTGCGGCCCAGACGCTCGGCGGCACTTTGTGCGAAGTGTTCGAACAGCAGCGGAATATCTTCCCGACGCTCGCGCAACGGCGGCAGGCGCAACTGCGCGACGTTCAGCCGATACGCCAAGTCCTCGCGAAAGCGCCCGGCTCGTGCTTCGTCCAGGAGGTCCGGCTTGGTCGCGGCAATGATCCGCAAATCCACTTTGATGCTCTGGTTGGAACCTAGGCGTTCGAGCTTCTGCTCTTGCAACACCCGCAGCAACTTCACCTGCTGGGCCAAGGGCATGCTTTCGATTTCATCGAGAAACAGTGTCCCGCCATCGGCATATTCCAGTTTGCCAATACGCTTGCCCTGGGCGCCGGTGAAGGCGCCGCTTTCATGGCCGAACAGCTCGGCTTCGAACAACTGCTCTGGAATCGCCGCGCAGTTCAATGCCACAAACGGCTTCTTCGCCCGGGGCCCGAAATCATGCAGGCAACGGGCAACCAGTTCTTTACCGCTGCCGGTCTCGCCACGGATCAACACATTGACCGGCAGGGTCGCCAGGTCCAGCACTTGCCGACGCAGGTTCTGCAAGCTGCGGGAGACGCCGAGCAGGCTTGCGTCCAACTTGGCCCGGTGATCAGCCTGTTGATGCAGGCGACGGTTTTCCAGGACCAACCCGCGCTTGTCCAGCGCTCGGCGCAGGCTGCTGAGCAGGGCCTCGGGGCTGAAGGGTTTTTCCAGGAAATCGTAGGCGCCGTCGCGCATGGCCTCCACCGCCATCGGCACATCACCGTGGCCGGTGAGCAGGATCACCGGCAGGTCGGTATCGCGCCGTTGTACCTCAGCCAATAACTCCAGGCCACTGAGCCCCGGCATACGCACATCGCTGAGGATTACCCCGGGGAAATCCCTGGGCAACTGCTGCAGGCATTCCTCGGCACGGCTGAACAGCTGCACTTCGAAGCCCGCCAGGCTCAGCCATTGCTCAACGGCCGTGCGGATGCTGGCTTCGTCATCGACCACAATCACCGCGTTCAACATAGGTCTGGCGTCTCCAGGGCGATGGGCAGGGTGAGGGTGAAGATCGCGCCGTCACCCTGGTTGGCGGCGCTCAGGCGGCCGCCCAGTTCGTGGACGATAGCGTAGGACACCGCGAGCCCCAGGCCGAGCCCGTCACCCACCGGTTTAGTGGTGAAGAATGGGTCAAACACGTTGCTGAGATGATCTTCGGCAATGCCACCGCCGCTGTCGCTGACGGTCAGGCGCCACAGTTGTTGATCCGTGTGCAGGCGAATTTCCAGGCGTTTGCGCGGTTTGTCGGCCATGGCGTCCAGGGCATTGCGCAGTAGGTTGATCAGCACCTGTTCCAGACGGATCGCATCGCCGCGCACCCAGGCTGGGCGGGTCAGGTCCAGCACTGCGCCGATGGATTCGTCCCGCAGGCGAGCGTCGAGCAAATGCAGCGACTGATCCACCACCGTTGCCAGGTCCAGACGTTCGCGCAGCCCGCTGGGGCTTTTGCGGGCAAAGGTCTTGAGGTGGCCGGTGAGGGCGGCCATGCGGGTGAGCATGTCGTCCAGCGGTGTCAGCGCCTTGTAGGCGTCATCCACGCGGCCGTGATCCAGTAGTAGCCGCAGCGTCGCCAGTTGCATGCGCTGGGCGGTCAGCGGTTGGTTGATCTCATGGGCCAGGGCCGCGGACATCTGGCCCAGCGCTGCCAGCTTGGCCGACTGCACCAGGCCATCCTGGGCGGTGCGCAGGTCGCGGGTACGTTCTTCTACCAGTTGCTCAAGTTCTTCCCGGCTGCGCTGGCGCAAGCGGGCCAGGCGCCAGCGCTGGCTCAGAAACAGCAATAGGAACACCAGCGTCAGCCACAGCCCAGCGGCGGCGAGGCCCGCATTGCGCTGTTCCTCGGCTGCCAGTTGCGGCTTGCGTAACAGATGCAGGGTCCAGCCTTCCGCTTTCAGCGGCAGGGATTCCCAGAGGTAGTCGGTGCGGCCCTCGGGGCCATCGACGCGCATCAGGTGGCTGTTGTCGTCAAAGCGCTGCAAGGCCTGGGTGTCCAGGGGCAGCAGCTGCTTCTTGTCGTATTGCCGGGTAGCCTTGAGTTCGGCGTGGTCACTGTCCGACAGCGGACGCAAGGCGCGATAGCGCCAGCCCGGCTGATTGGCGATAAACACAATGCCTCGCGCATCGCTGACCAGTAGCAGATCGTTGCCCTGAGCCCACTCGCGCTCCAGCTCCGGAAACTCCAGCTTGACCACCATGGCGCCGAGGAACTGCTGGTGTTCATCCAGGACCGCGCTTGAGAGGAAATAACCCGGAATGCCGGTGGTCACCCCCACGGCGTAAAAGCGCCCCGTGCCCTGGCTCAGGGTTTGGCTGAAATACGGGCGAAACGCGTAGTTGTGTCCGACATAACTGCTGGGCAAGTTCCAGTTGCTGGCGGCCACGGCCAGGCCGGTGCGATCCATCAATTCCAGGGTTGAAGACTGGGCTGCGCCGTTGATGCGTTCCAGTTTGTGGTTGAGCAGGTCCTGCGTCGCGGCGTCCAACGGGCCCTTCAAGGCGCTGATCATTTCCGAGTCCAGGGCCAGCACGGCGGGCAGGGCGCGGTAGCGTTCGATCAGGGTATGCAGGGAGTTGCCGTACAGCCCAAGTTGTTGATTGGCGCGGGCGGCATCGTCTACCAGGGTCTGGCGTTCAGCGTGACGCATCGCCAGGCCGGCAGCGAGCACGGCGCCGGCGACGATCAGCAGGGTGTAGAGGGTCAAACGCAATGGGCGGGGAATCGCGATCATATGCAGATGAACGGGGGTAATTAGGGGCGAGCACCATAGCATGCGTGGCGTTGCTGTTGTGGTGAGTCCCGAGGAGTACCTGTGGCGAGCGAGCTTGCTCGCGTTGGGGCGCGTAGGGGCCCCCAAAATGGAACTGCTACGCAGTCCAACGCGGGCAAGCCCGCTCGCCACAGTGAAAACTTTCACCATCGTCAGAATGTGTAGGCATAAAAAAGGCGACCGTATCGGTCGCCTTTTTATCCAGCAGGGGAAATGCTTACTGCACTTCTACCGCCAGGCTCTCACTGATCTTTTTCTGCCAGATGGCAGGACCTGTGATGTGTACCGATTCACCCTTGCTGTCCACCGCAACGGTCACCGGCATGTCTTTCACGTCGAACTCGTAGATCGCTTCCATGCCCAGTTCAGCGAAAGCCACCACGCGGGATTTCTTGATGGCTTGGGCCACCAGGTAAGCCGCGCCGCCGACAGCCATCAGGTAAACGGCCTTGTGGTCCTTGATCGCTTCGATAGCGGTTGGGCCGCGCTCGGATTTGCCGATCATGCCCAACAAGCCGGTTTGCTCGAGGATCTGGCGGGTGAACTTGTCCATCCGTGTGGCCGTGGTCGGACCGGCTGGCCCGACGACTTCTTCGCGTACCGGATCAACCGGGCCGACGTAGTAGATAAAGCGACCCTTGAGGTCCACCGGCAGGGTTTCGCCCTTGTTCAGCATCTCGACCATGCGCTTGTGCGCGGCGTCGCGGCCGGTGAGCATCTTGCCGTTGAGCAACACGGTTTCGCCCGGTTTCCAGCTCTGTACGTCTTCCGGGGTCAGGGTGTCGAGGTTGACGCGACGGGCCGACGGGCCGGCTTCCCAGACGATTTCCGGGTAGGCGTCCAGCGGTGGCGCTTCCAGCGAGGCCGGGCCGGAACCGTCGAGCACGAAGTGCGCGTGACGGGTAGCGGCACAGTTCGGGATCATGCACACCGGCAAGGAGGCCGCGTGAGTCGGGTAGTCCATGATCTTCACGTCGAGCACGGTGGTCAGGCCACCCAGGCCCTGAGCACCAATGCCCAGTTGGTTGACCTTCTCGAACAGTTCCAGGCGCATCTCTTCGATACGGTTGGACGGGCCACGCTTTTTCAGCTCATGGATGTCGATGGATTCCATCAACACTTCCTTGGCCATCACTGCGGCTTTCTCGGCGGTGCCGCCGATGCCGATGCCCAGCATGCCCGGTGGGCACCAGCCGGCGCCCATGGTCGGAACGGTCTTGAGCACCCAGTCGACGATCGAGTCGGACGGGTTGAGCATGGCCATTTTCGACTTGTTCTCGGAGCCGCCGCCCTTGGCTGCCACGTCCACTTCCACAGTGTTACCCGGGACGATGGAGTAGTGGATCACCGCAGGGGTGTTGTCCTTGGTGTTTTTGCGCGCGCCTGCCGGGTCGGCAAGGATCGAGGCCCGCAGGACGTTTTCCGGCAGGTTGTAAGCCTGGCGCACGCCTTGGTTGATCATGTCGTCCAGGCTCATGGTGGCGCCATCCCAGCGCACGTCCATACCTACACGTACAAATACGGTGACGATCCCGGTGTCCTGGCAAATCGGGCGGTGGCCGGTGGCACACATGCGCGAGTTGATCAGGATCTGTGCCATGGAGTCACGGGCCGCTGGCGACTCTTCGCGCAGGTAGGCTTCGTGCATGGCCTGGATGAAGTCAACGGGGTGGTAATAGGAAATGAACTGCAGGGCGTCGGCAACGCTCTGAATCAGGTCGTCTTGCTTGATCACGGTCATGAGTCGCGCTCCTCTATAAGACGGGAACATTCAATAAAGGTGTCTTCAGTGGGGTGCATCGGTCGGCTGAAGGCACCTTTCCAAGGCACGCCGGGTGCTGCTAGGCGCGACGCTAAAAAGGCGCGGCAGTATAACCCGGTGCGGTGGCCGATACACCCGACTATGGTCATGAATGCTGGGCGCGCTCCACTTTAGGCGCGAGCGTGCTCGCGAAAAATATGAATCTGATGGGTTTCGTCATATTCCCCGCGTTATCGTTAGCGACCATCGAGAGCAAACTCGCTCCTAATTAGAGAAGGTTTCATGCCTGAACTCCACGTCGGCGAACGCCACTGGTCGGTACCCACCGGCAGCAACCTGCTGGACGTCCTGAACCAGGCGGGTGTCGCCGTGCCCTACAGTTGTCGGGCGGGCAGTTGCCATGCCTGCCTGGTGCGTTGCCAGGGCGAGGTTCAGGACAAACAGCCCGATGCCTTGAGCCCAGCGCAACGCCAGGACGGCTGGCGCCTGGCGTGTCAGTGCCAGGTCACGGGCGATCTGCAGGTGGAAGCTTTCGATCCGCGCGCTGATGGCCTGGCTGCGCAGGTACTGCGCGCCGACTGGTTGAACCCGGCGGTGCTGCGTCTGCGTCTGCAACCGGAGCGCAGCCTGCGCTATCAGGCCGGACAGCACTTGGTGTTGTGGGCGGGGAGGATCGCGAGGCCGTATTCCCTGGCCAGCTTGCCCCAGGTCGACCCGTACTTGGAGTTTCACCTCGATTGCCGCTTGCCCGGCGAATTCAGTGATGCTGCCCGAAAGCTGAAGGCGGGCGACGGCCTGCGTTTGGGCGAACTGCGTGGTGGCGCGCTGCACTACGACCCGGACTGGCAGGTCCGTCCGCTCTGGCTGTTGGGGTCCGGTACCGGCATGGCACCCTTGTGGGGTGTGCTGCGGGAGGCCTTGCGCCAGGATCATCAGGGCGCCATCCGGGTCATTCATCTGGCGCATGATGCCAACGGGCATTACTTGGCCGAGCCTTTGGCGGCGCTGGCTGCCAGCCATCCCAACCTCAGCGTCGAGCTATGGACAGCGGCTGAGTTGACTGAGGCTTTGGCGCAACTGCGGCTTGTTTCAAGGCAAACTCTGGCTTTACTCTGCGGGCACCCTGCCAGCGTCGAGGCCTTTTCAAAGCGCCTGTTCCTGGCGGGACTGCCGCGCAATCAACTGCTGGCCGACGTCTTCCTGCCCCGTGGTTGAGCGCTGAATTTTCCAGCCGCGAGATTTGCCATGACCGACGCCATCCTGCTGCAACGCGAACGTGGGCTGCTGATCCTGCAGCTTAATCGTCCGGACAAGAAAAACGCCTTGACCCGCGCCATGTACAGCCAGTTGGCCGAGGCGCTGGAGCAGGCGGACGCTGATGCCACACTCAATGCGGTGTTGATCCAGGGCAGCAGTGAATGCTTCACCGCCGGAAATGACATTGGCGACTTTCTTGAACAACCGCCGGCGGATCTCGACAGCCCGGTGTTTCATTTCATGCGCAGTTTGCTCAATTGCCGAAAACCCGTGATTGCGGCGGTTGCGGGTGCAGCGGTGGGGATTGGTACGACGCTGCTGCTGCATTGTGATCTGGTGTATGTCAGCCGGGATGCGCGGTTGCGCATGCCGTTCGTCAACTTGGGGCTGTGCCCGGAGTTTGGTTCCAGTTTGATCCTGCCGCGATTGTTGGGGCATGCCAAGGCTGCGGAGTTGTTACTGCTGGGTGAAGGGTTTACCGGCGAGCAGGCTGCCGCTTGGGGCATTGCCACTGAGGCATTGGGCAGCGGCGAATCAGCCTTGGCCAAGGCGCGGGAAGTCGCCGTACGCTTTGAAACCCTGGCGCCTGGGGCGGTGCAGGTCAGCAAGCACCTGATGAAGAGCGTCGACCGCGAGCAACTGCGCAAGGTGATCGAGGAGGAGGGTGCGTTGTTTACCCAACGGTTGAAGTCGCCGGAGGCGATTGCGGCGTTGTCAGGGTTTATCAACCGACGCTAACCAAATGTGGGAGGGGGCTTGCTCCCGATTGCGGTGGATCAGTGACAGATAAGCTGACTGTCACACCGCTATCGGGAGCAAGCCCCCTCCCACATTGTTTTTCAGCGTGTCACTTAGACCATCTTGTCGCCAACGTGCAGGATCTTCATGCCGTTGGTGCCGCCGATGGTGTGGTAGCTGTCGCCCTTGGTCAGGATGACCCAGTCGCCTTTCTCCACAACGCCGCGCTTGAGCAACTCGTCGATCGCGGCCTGGCTGACTTGCTCAGGCGGCAGCGATGCCGGGTCGAACGGTACGGTGTAGACGCCACGGAACAAGGCCGCGCGGGCCTGGGTTTCGCGGTGCGGGGAGAACGCGTAGATCGGGATCGAGGAACGGATACGCGACATGATCAACGGCGTGTAGCCACTTTCGGTCAAGGCGATGATCGCTTTCACGCCCGGGAAGTGGTTGGCGGTGTACATGGCAGCCAGGGCGATGCTCTGGTCGCAGCTTTCGAACACCTTGCCGATGCGGTGGCTGGAGGTCTTGCTGGTCGGGTGCTTCTCAGCGCCGACGCAGATACGCGCCATGGCCTGGACGGCTTCCAACGGGTACGGGCCTGCAGCACTTTCAGCCGAGAGCATCACGGCGTCGGTGTAGTCGAGCACGGCGTTGGCCACGTCGGACACTTCGGCGCGGGTAGGCATCGGGTTCTGGATCATCGACTCCATCATCTGGGTCGCAACGATCACCGCTTTGTTGTGGCGGCGTGCGTGCAGGATGATCTTCTTCTGGATGCCGATCAGTTCGGCGTCACCGATTTCCACGCCCAGGTCGCCACGGGCAACCATCACAGCGTCGGAAGCCTTGATCAGGCCATCGAGGGTTTCGTCATCGGCCACGGCTTCGGCGCGTTCGATCTTCGCCACCAGCCAGGCGGTACCGCCGGCTTCGTCGCGCAGCTTACGGGCGTATTCCATGTCGGCGGCGTCGCGCGGGAAGGACACGGCGAGGTAGTCCACTTCCATTTCGGCGGCGAGCTTGATGTCAGCCTTGTCTTTCTCGGTCAGGGCCGGCGCCGTCAGGCCACCGCCGCGACGGTTGATGCCTTTGTGGTCGGACAGTGGGCCGCCGATGATCACGGTGCAGTTCAGCTCAGTGACGGTAGCGGTGTCGACGCGCATGACCACGCGTCCGTCGTCGAGCAGCAACTCGTCGCCGACGCCGCAATCTTTCACCAGGTCCGGGTAGTCGATACCCACGACTTGCTGGTTGCCGTCGGTCAGCGGATGGCTGGTGGAGAAGGTGAACTTGTCACCGATCTTCAGTTCGATCCGCTTGTTGGCGAATTTGGCGATACGAATTTTCGGGCCTTGCAGGTCACCCAGCAGTGCGACGAAGCGGCCATGCTTGGCGGCCAGGTCACGCACCAGTTTGGCGCGAGCCTTGTGCTCGTCCGGGGTGCCATGGGAGAAGTTCAGACGGGCAACGTCCAGGCCAGCCAGAATCAGCTGTTCGAGGACTTCCGGCGAGTTACTGGCCGGGCCAAGGGTGGCGACGATTTTGGTACGACGGACGGACATGCACGGACTCCTGAGTTCAAGCGCTGAGGAAGGCTACTATGCTCTTTGGTTGTAGTCATTGTTCGTTTGCACTACTTATCGACGTTTCGCTTGTTTTCACCTGTTTGGACAGGCGATCAACCTTGAAGATTTTTGCACAGGGGTCGATACACTGCACAAGACAGGAGAACCCCCATGCGAATCGTGATCATTGCTGCCCTGGCCGTCAGTGTTGTCGGCTGTACCCGTTGGTCGATGGACCATCATTTGAACAATGCCTATCGCGCCTATGATGTCGGCGATTGTCAGCGGGTAACCCTTGAGTTGTCCCAGGTCGACCGTGAAAGTCGGTCCCGGCGCTATGTGCAACCTGAGGTCTCGATGCTGCGCGGGCAGTGCCTGGAGCGGCAGAAGCTGTTCGTCGATGCGGCGCAAACCTACCAGTTCATCATCAGCCAATACCCGGCCAGCGAGTATGCCTTTCGGGCACGTGCGCGTCTGGACACCCTGCAGCAACTGGGGCACTACCCAGGCATCAGTGCCGCTCAACCGCGTCCGGCGTCATTGTGATGATATTTGTCATTCCATAGCTGGCCCCTTGCCAGTCTTCGGCTAATCTTTGAATGTCTGTTTGTACAAGTTTCTTGTTTGAACGGATGCTAGACCCGGATTCGGCAGCTGTAACGTGACAAGGCGCTTGCTGTTGTCTCACCGAAGTCCAGGGAGAGCAGGCCATAGCGGCCTGTTCCGAATCACTGGAGCGGCCAGAGTCATGGCCATTGGATGGCGAACTCATCATGTTTACCGACCGAAGGATTAAGCGGCATCAATTGCCCTGCTTTCTGCAAGTTTTCAACCGTCTGACGGACAGGCCCATTGGTTATCTGGGTAATGTCTCTGAAGAGGGTCTGATGTTGATCAGTCATTTGCCCATGATGGTCGATGTGGACTTCGAGCTGCGCTTGAAGATCCCCGGGCCTGAGGGCGATGTGCATGCAGTTGATCTTACGGCCACCTGCCTGTGGAGCCATGAAGACATCAACCCCCGGCATTACGATTCAGGGTTCAGTATTTTGCGGGCGCCCGTTGAATACGGGCAACTGATCAATGCGCTGTTGCAGTACTTCAGCTTTGATCCCTTGCAGGCCTCGGCTTAGCCACTGCGCGCGTTGTCGGGCTGGTTTGGGTCCCTGTACCGGAACCGTGGCCGTGCGCCGTTTTTTATAATACTCCCGCTTTCTTCCAACCCAGGTAGCGTGTTACCAGAGCGGCCCCCAGCTCAGAGGGTTGTGTGTCCAGCACCGACAGGCCGTGGGCGCTCAACCGGTCATGGAGTTCGTTCCGGGCATTGACGTAATCGACGGTGCCGCAATAGGCCAGAGCCTCGGGCAGGGTTTCGACCGGCGACTGGCGCAATTGGTCCAGGACTTCTTCCCGCAGGCTCGCCACCAGTACGCGGTGCTGGCGGCTGATGCGTTTGACCGCTGTCAGCAGTTCTTCATCGTCCTCATCTCGTAGATTGCTCACCACGATCACCAGCGCCCGGCGTTTCTGTCGAGCCAACAGTTGGCTGGCGGCGGCCTGGTAGTCGGCCGCACGCCGGGTGGTGTTCAGGTCATACACCGTGTTGAGCAACAGGTTGAGCTGGCCACTGCCCTTGACGGGCGCGAGGTAGCGGGGCTGGTCGCAGGCAAAGGTGCACAGCCCCACGGCGTCGCCCTGGCGCAAGGCGACGTAACTGAGCAACAGGCAAGCATTCAGGGCGTGATCGAAGTGGGAGAGTTCGCCGTCCTGGCTGCGCATGCGCCGGCCGCAGTCGAGCATGAACACGATCTGTTGATCGCGCTCATCCTGATACTCGCGAGCTATCGGGGTGCGTTGGCGGGCGGTGGCTTTCCAGTCGATCTGGCGCAGGCTGTCGCCCTCGCGAAACTCACGCAACTGATGAAACTCCAGGCCCAGCCCGCGGCGTTGGCGCTGGCGTACGCCGAGCTGGCTGAGCCAGTTGTCTACGGCTAGCAACTGCGCACCATATAAACGGGCAAAGTCCGGGTACACCCGGGTCGCATCGTGGGCCTTTATAAAGCGTCGTGCCGACCACAGCCCCAAGGGGCTGGGAAGGTGGACTTCACACCGCTCGAAACTGAAGTGCCCGCGCCGCAACGGTCGCAGGCGATAGCCCAGTTCGCTGTGTTCGCCGGGTCGCAGGTTGATGGACTGTGGCAGGTGCTCCAGGCTCAGGCCATCGGGTACGTGGTCAAACACCTTTACGGCCAGTGGCTGTGGGTAATTGTGTTCAAGCGTGATCCGTACCTCGCTCCAACGTCCCAAGGCCAGGCTGCCGGGCATCTGCCGTCGCACCCGTGGCGAAGGTCGGCGGCGTAGACGAGCGGCGTCCAGCAAGGCCAGTAACAGAAGGGCCAGAAGCAGGCCCCAGGCAATCGAGTGCAGCGTGCTCGGCACGTTGAACTGCAACGCCGCAAAGGCACTCAGCAGAATGCTCAACCCCAGCAGTACGCCGAGCCAGATCAGCAGCAGGCGGGTGGGCTTCATGGGCGGGTCATTGCCGAGGCGCCGGGACTTGGTCCAGCAGTTGTTTAAGCACCTGATCCACCTCCAGCCCATCAATGTCCAGTTCCGGAGCAATGCGCACCCGATGACGCAGTACCGCCAGGGCGCAGCCCTTGATGTCGTCCGGTGTCACGAATTCGCCGCCACGCAACAGCGCTCGGGCCCGCGCACCGCGCACCAGGGCGATGGAGGCCCGAGGCCCTGCGCCGATGGTCAGGCCCGGCCAACTGCGGGTGGTGCGGGCCAGGCGTACGGCGTAGTCGAGTACCTGTTCATCCAGAGGCAGTTCGCTGGCAATCTGTTGCAGCAGCAGCACGTCTTCGGCCTGGAGCACGGTGCGTAGCGGTTGCACGTCGAGCATGTCGGCCCGGGATGAGCGGGTCACTTCACGCACCATGTCCAGTTCCTGTTGTGCCTCGGGGTAGTCCATGCGCACTTTGAGCATGAAGCGATCCAGCTCGGCTTCGGGCAACGGGTAGGTGCCTTCCTGCTCGATCGGGTTCTGGGTGGCCAGCACCATGAACGGTTGCCCGATGGGCAGCGCTTCACCTTCGAGGGTGACCTGGCGCTCCTGCATGGCTTCCAGCAGTGCCGCCTGGGTTTTCGCTGGCGCGCGGTTGATCTCATCGGCCAGCAACAGGTTGGTGAACAAGGGGCCTTTGCGCAGTTTGAATTGTTCGCTGTGCAGGTCGTATACGGCGTGGCCGGTGACGTCGCTGGGCATCAGGTCCGGGGTGAACTGGATGCGCGCGAACTCGCCACCAAAACAGCGCGCCAGGGCACGCACCAGCAAGGTCTTGCCCAGGCCGGGAACGCCTTCGAGCAGCACATGGCCGCCGGCGATCAGCGCCGTGAGCACGTCATCGATCACCTGATCCTGGCCGATCACCGCTTTGCGCAGTTCGACGCGCAAGGCCTGGGCCAATTCGCTGGCGCGCTGAAGGGATTGCGCTGGAAATTCGCTCATAGGGCATTCCTGAGGGTTTGCAGGCAGGCCACCTGGCGGCTGAAGTCGGCGCTGGAAAGCCGCTTTGCCGGGAGTGGGCCGAGGGCCTGGCTGATGACAAGGGTAGGTTGGCGCGTCAGGCGTTCAAGGGCCTGCCACTGTTCAGCGGTGTCGAGGTGTTCGAAGCCCGGATGACAGCGCCGGGCGGTACGCAGGATGTCGTGCTGCAGGGCCTGCAACAGGCTGTTTTGTCCGCTACGGCGCAGCAGGAAATCTGCACTGGCTTTCAAGTGCTCTTGCAATTGCCGGCGTGCCCTGGAAGCGGGTGGTTGAATCGGCCCCTGGCGCATGCCAGCGTGCCACAAACCCAGGGCCATCAGCGCTGCTAGCGCTACCAGGGCTTGGGGAAAGTACCGCAGCAACAGGCTGAAAAAGTCGTCAACGTCGCTGTTGAACAGCAGTGTGACGGTGGTGCCCTGGTTCAGGTGCCACAGCAGCCAGGCGTTGTCGTGTCGACCGATATTGCGGTTTTTCCATAAGTCGCTGTCGGTGACCACCGTGACGCTGCCCTGCCCGAGATTGACCTGCATCAAGTGGCTGGCCTTGGCGCTGTTGGCTGAGAACTGGGCCAGGTGCTTGGGGTCGGTAAGATTGAAGTCCGTGTCAAAGCTGAAATAGGCCGCAGGGGTTTCGTTGTCGACATACAACTTGGTCAGGTCAGGTGCACGCTTTTTACCGGCTGGTACCGGCTTGTCGAAGCCTTCGCTGAAGGCTTGGCGCAGTTGCACACGGTCCAGCAGCAGATCGTCGCTTTTGCCGGTTTCGTCGTCCCAAAGTGCTTCAGCCACCAGCAATAGATGGCCGCCATTCTTGGCCCATTCCAACAGTTGGTCAGCCTGGCGCGGGGACATGTTGCTGCGCTCGCCCAGCAACAGCAGGCTGCTGCCCTTGGGTGCAAGGCTCGTTAGTTGTTCAAGGCCCTTGGCGTGTTCGACCACCAGGCCTTGCTGACGCAGAAAATGCTCCGCCGCCAGATAGGGGTTGGCCTGGACTTCGGGAGAGGGTCCACGCTCGACGACTTCCTGGTAGGGAATTGCCTTGTGCCAGGCGTACAGGCCTCCGGCGGTCAGCAAGCAACCGAGCACCAGCCCGACCCACAACAATGGCCGCTTCATTGCGCGGCTCCCGAGCCGAACAGCGCTCGCCAATCGCCACACAGCTGTTGTTGGGCCTGTGTTGGAGGCAGACGGTGACCATAGGCGAGGTTTTGCCAGTGCCGGGTCAGGTCATCGCTGAACGCCAGTAACTGGGGCTGTTGCAGCCGATGAATGCGCTCCAGGACCTGGCCCTCGGTGTCGGCGTCTTTCAATGGCAGGTTGAAGTCGTGCAGCAGGCGGCTGAGCAAGCCGCGGTAGAGCAGGCCAAGGGCTTCCCGTGGCTGGGTTGGCCAGAGCTGTTCGGCGGTGCTGGCAATGTCGTCGGGCAAGGTTTCGGTGCCCAGCTCCAACCCGAATAGTTGCGTTGGCGCACGCTTGGCGACTTTTGGTTTGTGCGGCGCGCGTCGGCTGACAAAGGCCCGCAGCCAGTCGCGATAGCGCCAGATCACCAGGGCCAATGCGCCCAGCAGCAAGCTCCAGAGCAATACCTCAAGACCCTTGGCCAGGTGCTTGAAGGAGTTGCTGTTGAGGTTGTTCAGCAGCGCTTCCAGCCAGGCCGGTAGCTTGGCATCGCCCCCTGATTTGTCTTTCTCGCTGGATTTATCAGGTCCGAAGCGATAACGGGTAACGGTTTCTGGATTCTTGAACGGTGGTTGTTCCAGCAATGCCTTGATCGACTGATTAGCGGCTTGTGTGCTGAGCGGCTTCGCAGCGATCGGCTCATCGGCCATGGCTGGTTGGATAGTCGGGATCAGCATCAGTGCGATGGCCAGCAGCAGAACCGATACCACCGAGCTCAGGCGCTGGCGCAGGCGACGGAACACCAGTTCCAGGTCCCAGGCTTCCAGCGTGGTGCGGCGATTCAGGTACAGGCTGAAACCGCAGGCCACATAGATCGGCTCCCAGAACACCAGGATCAAGGCGTAGAAGGCATTGGTCAGGTGCTCCAGCCACAGCCAATCGTGGCCGGTCGCGAGTATCAGTTGTTGCCAGTCCCAATCCCGTTCGACCTGCTGTGGCAGGAGCAGATAAAACAGCACCATCAAGCCGATCCACAAAGCCATTTCCAGGTGCACGCCGATCAGGGTCAGCCAGCGTGCTGCGCCGGCATTGCGTTGTTGCAGCACCCCCAGGCGTTGTTGGCGCGCCTGGCCTTCCAGGCCTTCGAGCTGGACCACTGGCATCACGAAACTGCGGCTGAGGCTGAAGCGACGCCAGGTCAGGCTGGCCAACAGTTGACCTTTGAGCAGGCGTGGCCATTGGCGCAGCGACTGCTTGAGGGTGGGCGTCTCGCCGAACAGAGCCTTGGACAGGATGTACAACGGCAGGCGGTCAAAGGCGGGTTTCAGCCACCAGAACAGAAAAAGCGCGGTGGACGGGTAATTCCATAGCAGCGCGCTGAATAGGGCGAAGATCGGCAGGGTTATCAGTGCCCAACTGCTCATCAACAACCCACGATGTTCACGGGCCATCAGGACGCCGAGGTCCATGGCTTCCCAGGAAGTACGGGGGCGAATCACCACACTGGCGTCACTCAGGCGCATGGTGACTCCGTCCGGCGAGCAGCAGGTAGGCGGCCATCAATAGCCAGAGCGCGGCGCCCACCAAATATTTGATCCAGGGTGCCACGGTGGTGGTGGATGACCAGTAGGCTTCGATAAACGCCGCAATCAGCAGAAACACCATGACACCACAGATCATTTGCACGCTTTTGCGCGCAGCCAGCCGTAAGGACTCGCTTCTGGCCAAATGCCCTGGGGCGATCAGTGCCCAGCCCAGTTGCAGGCCGGCGGCGCCCGCCAATGCGATGGCGCTCAGTTCGAAGGCGCCGTGGCCAATGACGAATGACCAGAAGGTTTGGCCGTAGCCGATTTGTGTCAGGTGCCCAGCAACGGCACCGATGATCAGCCCGTTGAAGAACAGGAAGAACACGCTGCCCAGGCCAAACAGCAAACCGGCGGCAAACGTCTGGAAGGCGATGCCGATGTTATGCATGACGTAATAGCCGAACATCATCCAGTCTTCGCTCGATGCGCGCTCGGCGGCGCGCCCCAGGCGACTGGCGTCGGGGTCGTACATGCTTTGCATCTCGGCCACCTGTTGGGGGCTGACGATGCTGTAGATCAGGTCCGGAAACAGGTACACCAGCAGGGCAATACCCAGCAGGCTGCCAAAGAACAGCAGGCTGGCCACCAGCACGAAACGCCATTGCTCGCGCACCAGCCGGGGGAAGTCGGCGAGTACGAAACCCAGCACATTGGCCCCCAACTGGCGGCGATGCCTATACAACTGTTGGTGACCGCGCAGGGCCAGTTGTTGCAGCGGGTCCACCAGGTAACTGCTGTAGCCACGCTCCTGGGCCAGGGCCAGGTGCTGGCACAAACGTCGGTAATGATGAGGGAAATCGGTAAAGTCCGAGGGTTTGGCCTTGCCCTGTTCAAGCTGTGCCAGTTGGGCGGCAAAGGCCTGCCATCGGGGCTGGTGACGGCTTTCGAAAAGACTCTGCTTCATGTCGGCCCCAACAAACCACGGGCCACGCCGTTGAGTTCGCTCACGGCGCGGGTGGGGGAGACTTGCAGCGGTGTGGCCAGGATCGCGGCCAGTTCGTTGACGCGCTCAGTGGACAGTTCTCCCTGGCGCTCGGCAAAACCGAGTATGGCCCGTTGCTCGTTCAGGTCCAGGGCGAATGGCAAGCGGAGTGCGGGGGCCTGGGGAAGTTGCGGGCGTGACAACGGCTGCTCGCGGTAAATCACCAGGGTCCCGGCAGCCAGGTCGCCAAGGCGTTTGAAGTGGGGATGCTGCAGGCAACTGATGGCGCCGAGGAAGTAGCCGAAGGGCAACATGTCGACAAAACGCAGCAGGTTACGAATCAGCGAAGCGGACCAGCCGATGGGCGTGCCATCGTCCTGGACCACCCGCAGGCCCATGATCTGCTTGCCGGGCGAGCAGCCCTGGTTGAGGACTTCGAACAACACCATGTACCACCAACTGACAAGGAACAGCAGGATCGAGCCGAGGCCCATCCCCAGGTTGCCAAGAAACGCCAGGGCCAGAAACAGGATGCCGAGGATCAGGCCGCGCAAGCCCAGGTCGAAGGCGAACGCCAGGGAGCGAGGCAGCAGGCCGGCCGGGCGCAGGGGCAGGTCGATGCCTTCTGGGGTCTCGATCTGATAGCGGGTGTCCAATGGCGCTGATGGCATCGCGGTCCTTGGCAGTGCAGAGCTGTTGCGCCGGGCGACAGCAGGCGGATAGTGAGACGGATGCTAGCAGTGTCGACGGTGGAAGCAACCACTCAAAGTGCTGCAACGTTTCACTGAATGTTTGTACAGCTCACGCAGCGCTGGCCTCAGGCGTCTTTCAGCGCCTAGACTTTGTCGGTCTTCAGCACAGGAATAGCCCGTGACCACCATCTTCTGGTACGACTATGAAACCACCGGCATCAACCCGCGTAATGACCGTCCACTGCAGGTAGCCGGGATTCGTACCGACCTTGACCTCAACGAGGTCGGGCCGCCGGTCAACCTCTATTGTCAGCCCAGCGACGATATCCTGCCCCATCCGGCCGCCTGCGCGATTACCGGTATCACGCCGAGCGTGCTGGCGGAGAAGGGGTTGGCCGAGGCCGACTTCATGACCCGGGTCCACGCCGAGCTCGCTGCGCCTGGTACTTGTGGTGCCGGTTACAACACCTTGCGTTTTGACGATGAAATGACGCGCTACAGTTTGTATCGCAACTTTTTCGACCCGTATGCGCGTGAGTGGCAGGGCGGTAACAGCCGCTGGGACCTGATCGACGTGGTTCGCACGGCTTACGCCCTGCGTCCGCAGGGCATTGTCTGGCCTGAGCAGGACGGGCGGGTCACCCTTAAGCTTGAACGTCTGACCGCCGCCAATGGCATCGACCATGGGCAGGCCCACGACGCTTTGTCCGATGTCCGCGCCACCATTGCCCTGGCCCGACTGATTCGCGAGAAACAACCCAAGCTGTATGACTGGCTGTTTCAGTTGCGCAGCAAACAACGGGTCATGGACCAGGTCCGGCTGTTGCAGCCGATGGTGCATATCTCCGGTCGTTTTTCTGCCGAGCGTCATTATCTGGGAGTGGTGCTGCCACTGGCCTGGCACCCGCGCAACCGCAATGCCTTGATCGTCTGTGACCTGGGACTCGACCCCCAAGGGTTGCTCGACCTGGACGCCGACACCCTGCGCCAGCGCTTGTACACCCGGCGTGATGACCTGGCCGAGGGTGAGCTGCCAGTGCCGCTCAAGCTGTTGCATATCAATCGCTGCCCGGTGGTAGCCCCTTTGAATGTGCTGCGGGCCGAAGACCGTCAGCGTTTACAACTGGACATGGACCTGTATCAGGCGCGTGCCCTGCGACTAACTGACGCACAGGAAGTTTGGCGCGATAAGTTACCGGCGATTTATGCCGAAGAAGACTTTGCATCGAGCGCCGACCCTGAGCAGCAGCTATACGATGGTTTTATCGGTGATCGTGATCGGCGTTTATGTGAGCAAGTCAGACTCGCCGAGCCTGGGCAATTAGCGCGTCAGTGGCCTTTTGATGATCAGCGTTTGCCTGAATTATTATTTCGCTACCGTGCTCGAAACTTTCCGCACACCTTGAATAGCGAGGAGCAAGAGAGCTGGAAACTTTTCTGTCAGCAACGTTTGTCAGACGCGGGATGGGGCGCACCGAATACCCTTGAGAGTTTTAAGCAAGCCCGGCTGGAATTGGCTGTTAGTGCTACATCGTTTCAGCGTCAGGTGCTCGATGAGTGGCAAGAGTATGCAGACTCTTTAGGTGCACGTTTGGGCCTGTAATCAATTTATGGGAAAAGTCCGGACAATAAAAAACGCCAGCATGCTGGCGTTTTTTATTGTGTCGCGAGTCAAGCTGCGACCGTGCGAGGCTTAGCCCAGCAGGGTAGCCCAGCCTTCAACCACGTCGCCGCCCCACTTGGCTTTCCACTCTTTCAGAGTTTTGTGGTTGCCACCTTTGGTTTCAATCACTTCGCCGTTGTGTGGGTTTTTGTACTGTTTAACCTTGCGAGCACGTTTGGTGCCGGTAGTTTTCACAGCGCCACGTGGTGCTTTAACTTTCGACTCTGGATCCAGCAGCGCGATGATGTCACGCAGGGATTTGGAGTACTCACCCATCAGGGTGCGCAGTTTGCCTTCGAATTCCAGCTCGGTTTGCAGTTTGTCGTCTTGGGACAGGTTCTTCAAACGGGCTTGCAGCTCTTTAATAGCTTCTTCGGTGGCGCGGTATTCGTTGATCAGGGACATGAGGGCTACCTTATGTAGGGCGCTGGGTGACAGGGGATAATGGCCTAATAATAGTCAGACAGTTTCCTCAAGTAAACATTTAAGGGGGCTTTTATGTAATTTACTTTGGTTGTTTGTGGCAAAAGCGTGGAATTGAGTTAATTAGTAAGGGGGACGGGATAAAGATACTCTCGTTAAATCTTGACTAACTGCCCAAGCCCAAGCGATCAGGCACATATAGAGAGGTAAAACCTTACGCTATTAAGGGACAGTCCCAGCGCACGCAGACAGAATAAGCGTTAAGGAATACTGCAGTTTTTCTGCGTAATCGCTAGAATGGCGGCCTTTGCGAAGTTCTGGAGTTTCCCCCTAATGCGCACTTTTCGGCTGGTGATTGCTTGCCCGGACCGCGTCGGCATCGTTGCTAAAGTCAGTAACTTTCTGGCGTCCCACAACGGCTGGATCACCGAAGCGAGCCATCACTCGGACAATCTCAGCGGTTGGTTCTTCATGCGTCACGAGATTCGTGCCGACACACTGCCCTTTGGTCTTGAGGCTTTTCGCGAGGCATTTGCGCCGATCGCCGAAGAGTTTTCGATGACCTGGCGCATCACCGACACGGAACAGAAAAAGCGCGTGGTCCTGATGGCCAGCCGCGAGTCCCACTGCCTGGCAGACTTGCTGCACCGCTGGCACAGTGATGAACTGGACTGCGAAATTTCCTGCGTGGTCTCCAATCATGGCGACCTGCGCAGCATGGTCGAGTGGCACGGTATTGCGTACTACCACGTCCCGGTCGACCCGCAGAACAAGGAGCCGGCGTTTGCCGAAGTGTCGCGCCTGGTCAAGCAGCACGACGCCGATGTCGTGGTGCTGGCGCGTTACATGCAGATCCTTCCGCCGGAACTGTGCCGTGAATACGCAGGCAAAGTGATCAACATTCACCACAGCTTCCTGCCGTCGTTCGTCGGTGCCAAGCCATATCACCAAGCGTCCCTGCGCGGCGTGAAGTTGATTGGCGCAACGTGCCACTATGTCACCGAAGAACTGGACGCCGGTCCGATCATCGAGCAGGACGTGGTACGGGTCAGCCACAGCGACAGCATTGAAGACATGGTGCGCTTCGGCCGTGATGTCGAGAAGATGGTTCTGGCACGTGGCCTGCGTTATCACCTGGAAGACCGGGTGCTGGTGCATGGCAACAAAACCGTCGTGTTCTGATTGATGGCTTGAAGCGTGAAAGGCCTGGGCGTTAAATCGTTCCAGGCCTTTTTTCTTTCGGCAAGCATGAGGATCGGAGAATGAGTGACCCACTCGACAAGGCCACTTCCAAAGCCCCGGCGACATTGGGCGAAGGCTGCTTGAGCCGTTTTGACCCGGACGATCTCGATAGCGACGACGGTACCGAGTTTCCGGGGGCGGCCGAGTTGTGGGAGCAGGTCCGGGACAAACCCGAAGCACAGGAAGAGTAGGGGGAGCCGCTACCCAAGGTAGCGGCTTGTGATTTAGATCCGAAAACTTCCCACCAACTGTTTCAATCGTGCTGCCTGCTGTTCCAGATCGGCACAAGCACGCAGGGTCGAATGCAGGTTTTCCACACCTTCCTGATTGAGGGTGTTGATCTCGGTAATGTCCATGTTGATCGACTCCACCACCGACGTCTGCTCCTCGGTGGCGGTGGCCACCGATTGGTTCATGCCGTCGATCTCGCCGATGCGCAGGGTTACGCTGTTCAGTCGCTCTCCTGCCAGGTTGGCGATGTCGACGCTGTCTTGGCTGTGGCGCTGGCTTTCGCTCATGGTACTGACCGACTCCCGTGCGCCGACTTGCAGCTCTTCGATCATCTTTTGCACCTGCTGGGCCGACTCCTGGGTACGGTGAGCCAGGTTGCGCACTTCGTCGGCCACCACCGCAAACCCGCGCCCGGCTTCTCCGGCCCGTGCCGCTTCAATAGCCGCGTTGAGCGCCAGCAGGTTGGTTTGCTGGGAAATGCTGGTGATCACCTCAAGAATCTGCCCGATATTCACCGTCTTGCTGTTGAGCGCTTCTATATTGCTGCTGGAGGCGCTGATCATCTCGGACAGCTGATTCATTGCCTTGATATTGCGTTCCACCACTTGCTGGCCATCTTCGGCCAGGTGCCTGGCATCGCTGGCCTGATGGGACGCTTGTGCGGCGTTGCGGGCGATTTCCTGGGCAGCGGCACCCAGTTCGTTGATGGCGGCCGCGACACTATTGGTACGGTTGGCTTGCTCGTCGGAGTTGACCATCGACGAGTTGGAGGCGCTGACCACCCGCAGGGCGACTTCGTTGACCTGCTCGGTGGTGGAAGACACTTCGCGGATTGAGGTGTGAATCCGCTCCACGAAACGGTTGAACGCGATACCCAGGATGCCGAACTCATCGTGGTTCTGGATATTCAGGCGGCGCGTGAGGTCGCCTTCACCGTCGGCGATGTCTTCCATGGCCCGGGTCATGACGTGCAGCGGCTGCAACAGGACGCGAATCAACATGCCCAGCAAGGCCAGGATGATCACTACCGCAATGATCGTGGCAATAATGGCCGAGGTGCGGAATTCGCTGAGCATGGCGAAGGATTTGTCTTTATCTACTGACAGGCCCAGGTACCAGTTCACTGACGGCAACCCCTTGATCGGGGCGAAGGTGACGATGCGGGTTTTGCCGTCGACTTCGACTTCGCTGAAGTCGCTGCTGATTTTCGGGGTATTGGTCGGGTAGACGTCGCTCAGGCTCTTCATCACCAGGTTTTTATCCGGGTGTACCAGCACCTTGCCGTCGGCGCTCACCAGAAACGCATAACCCATGCCGCCGAAGTTCAAGGCACCGATGTTGTCCACCAGGGTTTGCAGGCTCAGGTCTCCGCCCACCACGCCGACGCTCTGGCCGGCCTTGCTGCTGGGTGTGGCAACAGAAATGATCAACTGGCCTGTGGCTGCGTCGATATAGGGTTCGGTCAGGGTCGAACCACCGCTGGCCTGGGCGCCTTTATACCAAGGGCGCACGCGGGGGTCGAAGCCGTCCGGCATCTTGCTGTCTGGGCGGATGGTGAAGCCGCCTTTGTTGTCGCCCAGGTAAGTTGCCATGAACGACGATGTCAGGGCTTTCTGTTCCAGCAAGGAGGCGACGGTGACAGGCTCAGGGTTGATGGCGATGTTCTGTGCGGCGCTTTCTATCAGGACAATGCGCCCGGCGAGCCAGGTTTGAATGTTGCTGGCGGTGACGTCGCCCATTTCATGCAGGTAGTTGTTCAGGTCGTCACGAATCGCATTACGTTGCAGGTAGTCGTTGTACAGGGTAAACAACGCAAAAGCGGCAATGACGATAAGGGCGGCTGCAAGCAGTATCTTGTGGCTGAAGCGCAGATTTTTATTCATGGCTTGTAGGGTCCGCTAAGGTCTTAATGTCCGAGGCGCGTCCTTGTGAAAACGCGCGAAATGGCAGCGTCAAAAGAAGTGTGATATTTCCATTTACCTTTATAGGAAGTATCTGACCTATTTTTAGACTTTTTGGGTCTCTCGCTTGTCTGTATCGACCGTGCAGCGTTAAAGATTAACCATGGGTGACAAAATGCCAGACTCCTCGCAACTGATTATTGGTGCAGACCTTAAAGGCCAACCTATTGCCCAGGCCATGCGCCTGGCTAATCGCCACGGCTTGATTGCCGGCGCCACGGGGACCGGCAAGACCGTTACGTTGCAGCGCCTGGCGGAAGCCTTCAGCGATGCGGGCGTCGCCGTGTTCGCCGCAGATATCAAGGGCGACCTGTGCGGCCTGGGTGCCGCGGGCAATCCTCAAGGCAAGGTCGCCGAGCGGATCGCCGGCATGCCGTTCCTCAATTACACGCCGAAGGCCTGTCCGGTGACGCTGTGGGATATCCACGGGCAGTCCGGTCATCCGCTTCGTACAACGATGAGTGAAATGGGCCCGCTGTTGCTGGGTGCCTTGTTGGAGTTGACCGATAGCCAGCAGGCGGCCTTGTATGCTGCTTTCAAAGTGGCCGACCGTGAGGGTCTGTTGCTGCTGGACCTCAAGGACCTCAAGGCGCTACTCAATCACCTCAAGCTCCACCCGGAACTGTTAGGCGAAGACGCGGCCTTGATGACCACCGGTTCCAGCCAGGCGCTAATGCGGCGCCTTGCCGTGCTTGAGCAGCAGGGCGCAGAAGCCTTGTTTGGCGAGCCTGCCTTGCAGTTGGAAGACATTCTGCAGCCCACCAGCGATGGTCGCGGGCGCATTCATCTGTTGGATGCCAGCCGATTGGTGCATGAGTCGCCCAAGGTCTACGCGACGTTCCTGTTGTGGCTGCTGGCGGAGCTGTTCGAGCAACTGCCGGAACGCGGCGATGCCGACAAGCCATTGCTGGCGCTGTTCTTCGACGAGGCGCACTTGCTGTTTGCCGATACACCGAAGGCCCTGCAGGATCGGTTGGAGCAAGTCGTGCGGCTGATTCGATCCAAAGGTGTCGGGGTGTATTTCGTCACTCAATCACCGAGCGACCTGCCGGACAACATCCTGGCGCAGTTGGGTTTGCGTATTCAGCATGGTCTGCGGGCCTTCACCACCAAAGAGCAGAAGTCCCTGCGGGCGGTGGCTGATGGTTTCCGTCCCAATCCGGCATTCGACGCGCTGGCGGTGCTGACCGAGCTGGGTACCGGTGAGGCGTTGGTGGGCACCTTGCAGGAAAACGGTACGCCAGAGGTGGTCCAGCGGGTGCTGGTGGCGCCACCGCAATCGCGGATCGGGCCTTTGACCGAGGCCGAGCGGGCGGCGTTGATCGCCAGTTCGCCTTTGCTGGGCCGCTATGACAAGCCGATAGACCGAGAATCGGCCTACGAAGTACTAATGGCACGCAAAGACCTGGCGCCGCTGGAGGGGGCTGCGCCTGCCGCGCAAGAGCCGAGTTTCACTGACAAGGCTGGCGCCTTCCTGGGTACTACAGCAGGCAAAGCGCTGAAGTCAGCCATGCAGCAGGCGGCCAATCAGATGGGGCGGCAGTTGGTGCGTGGGTTGTTGGGGTCGTTGTTGGGCGGCAGCAAGCGTAAATAGCTATATAGGCTGTGTGCCAGGCTCAGGTTTTGGGCTTGGCATGCGCTGCCAATCGCTCCAGCGCCGCTCGTAAATTCGGATCGGTGATACCGTCCGCCGTGGCTTGAATGGTCTCGGCGGCATCCGTCGACAAATCCATCGTATGCCCCACCGCGCCTTGTTGGACGGTCGGCGGCTGCACCTTGAACTGAATGCGTGTCAGGCTGGCGAACTCGTCAAAGGCCTGTAGTTGACGCTGCAAGCGTTTTTGCTGATAGCGCAAGCGGGTTGCCCAATGGCCGTCTGTGACGATCAACAACAGGTTGCCTTCGCGCCAGGAGGCGACATGGCAATGTTCGCGGGCAGCCGGTTGCAGCTGGCTATCCACCAGGCGTTGCAGGTGGCCCAGGCGTTGCGCGTGGCCGAAGATGGCTTTTAAGGGCTTGGCTTCGCGAAGCAACACGGCAGGAGCGCGGGCCGTAAGAGGGCGAAATGCCATGATCAGACACCTTAAGTAACAGAGCTGCCATGGTAGCAGAAAGCGTCTGGCCCGCCCCGAGCATTGCTTTGTCAGGGGTTTCTCCATTAAATCAATAAGTAACTTCTGTGCTCCATGGGTTGAAGTTCTGCAAAAAGCCCTTATTTTAAACAAGCCCTCTAATAGCGCCGTACCAGCATCGGGGAACAACGCCACTTTCCTCACCCACGTTTCCGGGTAGAATGCGCGTTCGCATGCGGCCATGAGGGCTGCTCGGGCGACTCACGGGGCGCCCTCCATCCCTATGTGTGGAAGAACCTGCCGATATGTTTGCGCCTTTGTTAAAGAAACTTTTTGGAAGCAAGAATGAGCGCGAAGTCAAACGCATGCTCAAGACGGTGCAGCTGGTCAATGCCTTCGAAGAGCAGATGGTTGCCCTTTCGGACGAGCAATTGCGCGCCAAGACCGAAGAGTTCAAGGCCCGCATAGCCAAAGGTGAAACCCTCGACAAGCTGCTTCCCGAAGCCTTTGCGGTCGCCCGCGAAGCCGGCAAGCGTGTCATGGGCATGCGTCACTTCGACGTGCAGTTGATCGGTGGCATGACCTTGCATGAAGGCATGATTGCCGAAATGCGCACGGGTGAAGGCAAGACCCTGGTGGCAACCCTGGGTGTTTACCTCAACGCGCTGTCCGGCAAGGGCGTGCACGTTGTGACGGTGAACGACTACCTGGCTCGCCGGGACGCCAACTGGATGCGCCCGCTCTATGAATTCCTCGGCCTGACCGTCGGCGTCGTGACGCCGTTCCAGCCGCCGGAAGAGAAGCGCGCCGCCTACGCTGCCGACATTACTTACGGCACCAACAACGAATTCGGTTTCGACTACCTGCGCGACAACATGGCGTTCAGCATGGAAGAAAAATTCCAGCGCGAACTCAACTTTGCCGTGATCGACGAAGTCGACTCCATCCTGATCGACGAAGCCCGTACCCCGCTGATCATTTCCGGTCAGGCCGAGGACAGCTCGCGCCTGTACATCGAAATCAACAAGCTGATTCCGCGCCTTGAGCAACATATTGAGGAAGTGGAAGGCGTGGTGACCAAAGAAGGTCACTACTCCATCGACGAGAAGACCCGTCAGGTCGAACTCAACGAAGCCGGTCACCAGTTCGTCGAAGACATGCTGACCCAGATCGGCCTGCTGGCTGAAGGCGAGAGCCTGTACTCGTCGCACAACCTGGGCTTGTTGACCCACGTTTATTCCGGCCTGCGCGCCCACAAGTTGTTCCATCGCAACGTCGAATACATCGTCCAGGACGGCCAGGTCGTGCTGGTGGACGAACACACCGGTCGTACCATGCCAGGTCGCCGTTTGTCGGAAGGCCTGCACCAGGCGATCGAAGCCAAGGAAGTCTTGAACATCCAGGCCGAAAGCCAGACATTGGCCTCGACCACCTTCCAGAACTACTTCCGTCTGTACAACAAACTGTCCGGCATGACCGGTACAGCCGACACCGAAGCGTTCGAATTCCACCAGATCTACGGTCTGTCGGTGATGGTTATCCCGCCGAACAAACCACTGGCGCGTAAAGACTTCAACGACCTGGTGTTCCTGACTGCCGACGAGAAATACGCCGCCATCGTTGCAGACATCAAGGAATGCATGACCCAGGGCCGTCCGGTGCTGGTGGGTACTGCCACCATCGAAACGTCCGAGCACATGTCCAGCTTGCTGAACAAGGAAGGCATCGAGCACAAGGTCCTCAACGCCAAGTTCCACGAAAAAGAAGCCGAGATCATTGCCCAGGCCGGTCGCCCAGGCGCACTGACCATCGCCACCAACATGGCCGGTCGTGGTACCGACATCCTGTTGGGCGGTAACTGGGAAGTGGAAGTGGCGTCCCTGGACAACCCGACGCCTGAGCAGATCGCCCAGATCAAGGCCGACTGGCAGAAGCGTCACCAGCAAGTGCTGGAATCCGGTGGCTTGCAGGTGATCGCCTCCGAGCGTCACGAGTCGCGCCGTATCGACAACCAGCTGCGTGGTCGTGCCGGTCGCCAGGGTGATGCCGGTTCCAGCCGTTTCTACCTGTCCCTGGAAGACAGCCTGATGCGTATCTTCGCCTCGGACCGCGTGAAGAACTTCATGAAGGCCCTGGGCATGCAGTCCGGTGAAGCGATTGAACACCGTATGGTGACCAACGCTATCGAAAAGGCTCAGCGCAAGGTTGAAGGCCGCAACTTCGATATCCGTAAGCAACTGCTCGAGTTCGATGACGTCAACAACGAACAGCGTAAAGTGATTTATCACATGCGTAACACGTTGCTGGCTGCCGACAACATTGGCGAGACCATTGCCGACTTCCGCCAGGACGTACTCAACGCTACCGTCAGCGCCCACATTCCACCGCAATCGCTGCCTGAGCAGTGGGACGTGGCCGGTCTGGAAGCTGCGCTGAAGAGCGATTTCGGTGTCGACTTGCCGATCCAGCAATGGCTCGACGAAGACGACCACCTGTACGAAGAAACCCTGCGCGAGAAGCTGATGGTCGAGCTGTTGGCCGCGTACAACGAGAAAGAAGAGCAGGCGAGTGCCGAAGCACTGCGCACCTTCGAGAAGCAAATCGTACTGCGCGTGCTGGACGACCTGTGGAAAGACCACCTGTCGACCATGGACCACCTGCGTCACGGTATCCACTTGCGTGGTTATGCCCAGAAGAACCCGAAGCAGGAGTACAAGCGCGAGTCGTTCACGCTGTTCTCCGAGTTGCTGGATTCGATCAAGCGCGATTCGATTCGTGTCCTGTCCCACGTACAGGTACGTCGCGAAGACCCGATTGAAGAAGAAGCCCGCCTGCGTCAGGAAGCCGAAGCCCTGGCCGCGCGCATGCAGTTCCAGCACGACGAGGCCCCAGGCCTTGAACAGCCGGAAGTGTTGGGCGAAGAGGTCGATGTGGCCTTGGCTCAAACCCCGGTTCGCAACGAGCAGAAGCTGGGTCGCAACGAGCTGTGCTGGTGCGGTTCGGGCAAGAAGTTCAAACACTGCCACGGCGAAATCAACTAAGATTTTCGTCTGACGCTGCAGCACCCCGCGCCGCGACCGGCATCAGCCGTCGCGGCGTTTTGCCATTTAATCACCGTCGATAACGACGGCGCAGACATCACATATTTTAAGGAGCGCATTCATGGCTGTTGGTCTTGGTCCTTTGCCCACGTTGCACCCGGTGGCCGGTTTTGAACTCGGTATCGCTTCGGCCGGCATCAAGCGCCCGGGGCGCAAGGATGTAGTGGTGATGCGCTGTGCCGAAGGCTCGACTGTTGCCGGTGTGTTTACCCTGAACGCGTTTTGCGCAGCTCCGGTGATCCTGGCCAAACAACGTGTGGAAGGCCCGGTGCGCTATCTGCTGACCAACACCGGCAATGCCAACGCCGGCACCGGCGAACCAGGCCTGGCGGCCGCTGCTCGTACCTGCGCCAAACTGGCGGAGTTGACCGGCGTTGATGCCAGTCAAGTGCTGCCGTACTCCACCGGCGTGATCGGCGAACCGCTGCCAGTGGAGAAAATCGAGGGCGCTCTGCAAGCCGCACTGGATGACCTGTCTGTGGACAACTGGGCGGCAGCGGCCACCGGGATCATGACCACTGACACCTTGCCCAAGGGCGCGAGCCGGCAGTTTGTGCATGACGGCGTGACCATCACCGTGACCGGCATCAGCAAGGGGGCGGGGATGATTCGTCCGAACATGGCAACCATGCTCGGCTACATTGCCACCGACGCCAAAGTCGCTCGCGACGTGTTGCAGAACCTGATGCTGGACGGTGCCAACAAGTCGTTCAACCGCATCACCATCGACGGCGATACCTCGACTAACGATTGCTGCATGTTGATCGCTACCGGTAAGGCTGACTTGCCGGAAATCACTTCATCCAACGGTCCGTTGTTCGCTGCGTTGAAGCAAGCAGTGTTTGAAGTGTGCATGGACGTGGCCCAGGCCATCGTGCGTGATGGCGAAGGCGCTACCAAGTTTGTGACGGTCGAAGTCAACGGCGGCGGTAATCACCAGGAATGCCTGGATGTGGGCTACACCGTGGCCCATTCGCCACTGATCAAGACCGCGTTGTTTGCTTCCGACCCGAACTGGGGTCGTATCCTGGCCGCCGTTGGCCGGGCCGGTGTACCGAACCTGGACGTGAGCAAGATCGACGTGTTCCTCGGTGGCGTATGCATCGCCAGCCGTGGTGCGCGTGCCGAGACCTACACCGAAGCCCAGGGCTCGGCGGTGATGCAGCAGGAAGAAATCACCATCCGCATCGAACTGGGACGGGGTGAGTGCAGTGAAACCATCTGGACCACCGACCTGTCCCACGAGTACGTGAAGATCAACGCTGAATACCGCACCTGATACGGGGCGATGACTACTGTAGGAGCGAGCTTGCTCGCGAAGGTCGTTAACGATAACGCGGGCTTCCCGGTTCGACGCGGCGTCCTTGGGTTTCTCGCGAGCACGCTCGCTCCTACATGGTATTTAACGTTTAGAGGAAGCAGTACGGTGAAACGAGTTCATGTAGCAGCAGCGGTCATCCGTGGCATCGACGGCAGGATTCTGCTGGCGCGCCGCGCCGATACCCAGCATCAGGGCGGGCTCTGGGAGTTTCCCGGTGGCAAGGTGGAGGCCGATGAGTCGGTGGCTGCCGCGCTGGGCCGAGAGCTGCAGGAAGAGCTGGGCATTCAGGTCACCACGGCCCGGCCGTTGATCAAGGTGCAGCATGACTATCCAGACAAGCAGGTATTGCTGGATGTCTGGGAAGTCTCGGCCTTTATTGGCGAGCCTCACGGCGCCGAAGGGCAGCCCCTCGAGTGGGTGGCCCCACGGGATCTGGTGAATTACGAGTTTCCGGCGGCCAACGCACCGATCGTCTCGGCTGCGCGTCTGCCTGGCGAATACCTGATTACCCCGGGCGAACTGGAAACGCCGACGCTATTGCGGGGCATCCAGAAAGCCATTGCGGGCGGCATCAAGCTGGTCCAGTTGCGGGCGCCCAACGGTTATGACCCGAAGTACCGCGACCTGGCGGTGGACGCCGTGGGCTTGTGTGCCGGCAAGGCGCAACTGATGCTCAAGGGGCCTTTTGAATGGCTGGGGGATTTCCCATCGGCCGGCTGGCACATGACGTCGGCGCAACTGCGCAAATACGCCAGCAAGGGCCGGCCATTGCCCAAAGATCGTTGGTTAGCGGCGTCTTGCCACAATGCCGAAGAGCTGGCCTTGGCGGAATTGATGGACGTGGATTTTGTCACCCTGTCGCCCGTGCAGCCGACCCAGACTCACCCTGACGCCCAGCCGTTGGGTTGGGAGCAGGCGGCGCAGTTGATCGCGGGCTTCAGTAAACCGGTGTTTTTGCTGGGCGGGGTAGGGCCTGCCGAGCGGGAACAGGCTTGGGAAGCTGGGGCTCAGGGTGTCGCGGGGATTCGGGCGTTCTGGCCGGAAGTCTGAGGTGGATGTTGCTGGCCTCATCGCGGGCAAGCCCGCTCCCACACTTGGAATGCATTCCCCTGTGGCGGGCTTGCCCGCGATGAGGCCTGATCCGACACTGAATGATCAGTGCGGCTTGGCCGCCGCCTGCCACAAAACCTCCGCAACCCCCTGACGCTTGGCAATCACCCGCGCGGCGACAAACAGCAAGTCCGACAGCCGATTGATATACGCCAACCCCACACCTTCCAGCGGCTCAATCGCATTCAAATGCTGACACCGCCGTTCCGCACTCCGCGCCAGGCTCCGGCAGACATGGGCCTGGGCAATCAGTGCCGAACCACCCGGTAAGATGAAGTTCTCCAGCGGTCCTACCTCTTCATTCCAGCGGTCAATCGCGGCTTCCAGACGGTCGACTTCAGCCGCATTGAGCGCCTTGTACACCGGCATCGCCAACTCACCTCCGAGGTCGAACAAACGGTGTTGGCAAGGGGTGAGCACCTCGATCACATCCTTCAAGCCCGGGTGCTGGCCGTTCTGTTCTTCCAGGCTCGCCAGCAGCAAACCCAACTGGCTATTCAGTGTATCGACTTCGCCAATCGCCTCCACACGGGGATGGTCTTTGGGCACACGACGTCCGTCTCCCAGGCCGGTTTCGCCCTTGTCGCCGGTACGGGTGTAAATCTTCGACAGGCGAAAGCCCATGGTTAGCGCTCCAGTTGGATGAGTTCGTTGTGTGGCAGTTGGCTGCCGGCCAGGGGTAAGCGCAAGGTGAAGCAGGTGCCCTGGCCCTGCGTCGATTGCACTTCCATTTGGCCCTTGTGATTGTTGGTGATGATGAAGTAAGAAACCGACAGGCCAAGCCCGGTGCCCTGGCCTATTTCCTTGGTGGTGAAGAACGGCTCGAAGGTGCGTTTGCGCACGTTTTCGCTCATACCGATGCCATTGTCTTCCACCTGAATCTCGGCCCAGGGTGGATTGAGTCGGGTGCGCAGGATGATGCGTCCCGGCTCACTGTCATCTGCACGCTGGTGAATGGCCTGGGCGGCGTTTTTCAGCAGGTTGAGCAGCACCTGTTCGAGTTCGTTGGCGGTGCCGGGCACCGGGCCCAGTTGCGGATCGAACTGGCGGATGATTGCCTGGCCCTTGAAGTCAAAGCCGATGGCCAGGTCGAAGTCGTTGCCGGCGATGTCCACTGCCTGGTCGATCAACGCCGGCAAGTCGCACGGCGCCATCTGGCGGTTGCTGCGGCGGCTGAAGCTGAGCATATGGGTGACGATCTTCGCCGCCCGCGCACCGGCTTGTTGAATGCCATCGAGCAGTTTTGGCACTTCGCGGCTTTGCAGGTAGCGGTTGACCGTGTCCAGCTCGATGCCGACCTGTTCGGCATGCTCGCGGTTTTTCGGCAGCTCCGGGGACAACCGGCGACGAATGTTCTGCACGTTATGCAGGATGGCGCCCAAGGGGTTGTTGATTTCATGGGCCATGCCGGCCGCCAAGCCACCTACTGAAAGCATCTTCTCCGACTGCACCATCATTTCTTCCAGGGACAGGCGCTGGGTAATGTCGTCGATACGAATCACCACCCCGCGGCCCGCGCCGCCCATCAGCGGGTAGAAGGTCAGGGCGTAATGCTTGGGCTCGTCGTCCTTGACCCAGGTGACTCGCTCGATCCGCTCAACGGTGTGTTGCTCCACCGTGGCCTTGAGTTGTGGCAAGAACGGCTTGAGAGGCTCGAAAGCGAGAAATATCGGCTGGTTCAGTGCTTCGTCCAGACGTGTGCCGGAAAGCGCGCTGGCCTCCTGGTTCCATTGGGTGACATAGAGCTGTTCATCCAGGGCGATCAGGGCCGAAGGCATCGAGTCGATGATGCTGTTGAGGTAGTTCTGGAACCCGGTGAGTTTCTTCTCGATCTTACTGCGCACCTGGACTTCCAGCTCCAGCTTGCGATTGGTGTGGCGGGTTTCTTCGGCGAGGCCCTGGGCCTGATCGTAGGCGGCCTGGGAATCATCCCGTGCGCGTTTCAGTTGCTGCTCACGGGCTTCAATGCGCGAGAGCATGGTGTTGAAGGCTTCCGCCAGGCTGCCGATTTCGTCATGGTTGCCGCGACTGGCGCGCAGGGCGTAGTTCTCTTCCCGCGTTACCTGGCGCGACAGTTCTTCCAATTGATGAATCGGACGGGTGATCAGGCGTTTGATCTGTTGGGCAATCACCAGCCACAACAGCACACTGAATATCAGGATGCCCAGGCTGGCGGTCAGGGTCCCGGTATAGAAGGCTCCCGGCAGTTCGCTGCTGGCCACCAACAGGAGATGCCCGGAAGGTTTGCCAGGGCGGGGCAGGGTGATGACCTGGTTGCTGCGAAATTCGGTGACGCGCCAGGCTTCGATATGCCGATAGTGGTCCGGCAGATGCAGGCGATCACCGTGTTGCATCTGGGCCAGACGGATCCCGTCGCCGTCATACAGTGCCGCGGCCCGCAGCGGTGAGTAACTGGTCAATTCGTTGAGCAGGCTTTCGGCCTTGACCGGCGAATCCAGGGCTTCAGCGGCCAGGGACGGGTTGGAGACCAGTCGGCCGATGGCCTGCAGGGCCTGGGGCGCCATGCTTTCCTGGGAGATCCAGTAGGCGGCGCTGATAAAGGTCAGGTTGGCCACCAGCAACACGGTGGTCAGCAGCACCAGCAGGGCTGCCAGCAGTTTCTGCCCAACCGGTAGATTTTCGAGACGCTGGCGCAGTGGCATCGAGGTTTTCGCAGGCAAGGAACAAGCAGGCAGGGTAGCGCGTGCCTCAGTCGCGGGGCAATCCGCGTGCGATCAGGTGGTTCACCAGGCGTGCCTGCAGTTGTTGCAGGTGCGGCAGGGTCAGTTGATGACGAGCGGCTGCCTGGCAAGCGTAGCCCAACAAATAGCTGATCTCGGTGCGCCGGGCGTTGGCTACATCCTGGTACATCGAGGAGTAGTTGGCGGCCGTGGCCTGGATCACGCGCTCCACTTCGCTTTGCAGGTCTTGTGCGGCTGCCGGCTGACCACAGCATTCCAGCAGCTCAGCCAGTTCGAGGCACAAGGTGGCGACTTCGCAATGATGGGTTTGCAGGTCGCCATTACGGCATTGGTGCAGCACGGTCAGCGGGTTGATGGCGCAGTTGAGCGCCAGCTTGCGCCACAGCCGCGTGAGGATATCGGTGCTCCAGTCGTGAGGGATACCGGCGGTGTGCAGGTCGTCCAGCCAGAGCGGCGGTGTAGGTTGGCTTGCGTCGCCCAGCCAGGTAAAGCCATGGCCGGCGAACACCACACGCCAGTCACTCTCGCGAAACGCGCCTTCGGTGCTGGAGGCGAAGATGCAACGGGCCAGAGGCAACTGGGCCGCCACGGCGTCCTGGCTGCCCAGGCCGTTTTGCAGCAGGATCAGTTCGGCGTCGGGTGACAGGCGATGGGTCAGTTGTGCGACAGCGGCTTGGGCGTCGTAGGCTTTGCACGCTACCAGCAGGCGATGAATCGGTTCAGGGGTGCCAGGTGTTTCGCCGGTAATCGGGTAAGTGTGCGCTTGGCCTTGTTCGACCAATGTCAGCCCCGGCCCAGCCTGATAACTCGCCAGGCGTTCGCGATCTCGCAGAATCAACCTGACCGGCAGGCCCGCGCGGGCCAGGCGAGTGGCCCACAAGGTCCCGAGACTGCCAGCGCCGAGAACATGCCAGGTGGTCGACATCAGGTTTTTACTCCGCAAAAGCTCACAGTGAAGGAAGGAAAAGAACCGTTATAATGAGCGCGCATTTTACCCCAGGCGTGCTCCGTCTCCATTGAGCCGCGCCCCTTTTTACTGGAGAAATTACATGCCGTCGTTCGACGTGGTATCCGAACTGGACAAGCACGAACTCACCAACGCCGTCGAAAACGCCGTCAAGGAGCTGGACCGTCGCTATGACTTGAAAGGCAAGGGCAGCTTTGAATTCAAGGAAAAGGACCTGACCGTCAACCTGACCGCTGAAGCCGACTACCAGTTGGAAGCAATGATCGAGATCCTCAAGCTGGCGCTGGTCAAGCGCAAGATTGATGTGCAGTGCCTTGAAGTCAAGGATTCCTACGCTTCCGGCAAGCTGATGAAGCAGGACGCCGTCCTCAAGGAAGGTATCGACAAGGAGCTGGCGAAGAAAATCGTCGCTCACGTCAAGGACGCCAAGCTCAAGGTTCAGGCCGCCATTCAGGGCGAGCAGGTGCGCATCACCGGTAAAAAACGTGATGACCTGCAGGAAGCTATTGCCGCCTTGCGCGCCAAGACATTCGACATGCCGCTGCAATTCAACAATTTCCGCGACTGACCCCTCGCCCTTGGGGAACCTGTAGGCGTTTTCAACGTCCCACGCCCCAGAACTTGCAGAAACGATTGAGCCCCTCGGGGCTCGATTGCTGTGGGCACTATTTTTGAGCCGCACGTCCGGTAAACAGGAGAATAATGATGGACTTGAACGCTGAAGTGGATAGCTTGATCAAAGCTTCCCAATCCTGGATCCCGATGATCATGGAATACGGCAGCCGGGTATTGCTGGCCGTGATCACCCTGGCTATTGGCTGGTGGTTGATCAACAAACTGACCCACAAAGTAGGCCGCCTGCTGGCCATGCGTAACGCCGATATGGCGTTGCAGGGCTTTGTTACCAGCCTGGCAAACATCGTCCTCAAGATCATGCTGATGGTCAGCGTGGCCTCGATGATTGGTGTCGAAACCACCTCGTTCGTAGCGGCAATCGGCGCCGCAACCCTGGCCATCGGCCTGGCGTTGCAAGGCAGCCTGGCCAACTTTGCCGGTGGTGTACTGATTCTACTGTTCCGCCCCTTCCGCATCGGCGACTGGATCGAAGCTCAAGGTACGTCGGGTACCGTCGACAGCATCCAGATCTTCCACACAGTGATTCGTACCGGCGACAACAAAACCGTCATTGTGCCCAACGGCATTCTGTCCAACGGCATCATCACTAACACCAACCGTCAGCCGACCCGCAAGGTGGTATTTGATGTGGGGGTTGATTACGAAGCCGATCTGCAGAAAGCCCGTGAAGTGTTGTTGGAGTTGGCCAAGGATCCGCGGGTACTGGCTGACCCTGCACCGGTTGCCGTGGTTTCGACCCTGGGTGATAGTTCGATTACTGTTTCCCTGCGGGTGTGGACCAAGACGGCGGATTATTGGGATGTGATGTTCTTGTTTAATGAACTGTCTCGTGATCGTTTAAAAGCGGCTGGAATTGATATTCCGTTTCCGCATCGGGTTATTCGTATCATGCAAGATACTTCCGCCCAGTAAGGGCGAGTTTTGTGGCTGAACTTGGCTAGATGGTCAAGTTCTGCTTCGAAAGCAATCTCGTTAGCTAGCTTGCTAGTTATTTTTACGATGAAATAAAGCTGCAATAAAAAAGCCGCTCACTTGTGAATAAGTGAGCGGCTTTTTATTTAGAGCAGGGCTCTAGGTCATCCGTGTAATCAAACAGCGGATTACAGGATGTTCAGCGGGTATTGCGCGATCAGACGCAGCTCGTCGATCGACGCAGAACCGTAGTAGACACCATCGCTCGAGCGATAAGTGGCTTGGCGTACACGCAGGCTCAAGTCTTTGGCCGGACCGCTCTGGATCACGTACTTGGCTTCGATGTCGCGTTCCCACTCTTTGCCGTTCGACGTAGTGCCAGTGTTGGCGCCGCTACCGCTGACGTAACGAGTCATGAAGCTCAGGCCTGGCACGCCAAAGGTGGCCATGTTCAGGTCGTAGCGAGCTTGCCAGGATTTCTCGTCTTCAGCGTTGAAGTCGGAACGGGCAACGGAGTTGGCCAGGAAGATCGTGCCGCCGCCGTCTACGCCGTAGCCGTAGTCACCGTCACCGGTAACCTTCTGGTAGGCCAGGGTAAAGGTGTGGGCGTCGTAGGTGTACGCGCCCTGCAAGCTGAAGGCACGGTTGTCGAGCTTGGTGGTGTTGTCTTTCTCGGCGCGTTGCAGGCCCTGGCCGTCGCTTTTGGTGTCGTAAATGTTGAAGTCGACTGCGAAGGACTGCTTGTCGCTCAGAGCGTGGGTGTAGTTGACGTTGGCGTAGATTTTGCGCCAGTAGTCTTCCACTTTCGAGTAGTACAGGCTACCGGTCAGCTCTGGAGTGAAGGCGTACACCGCGCCGGCGAAGTTGGCTTCCGGCAGGTGCAGACTGTCACGATAGCTTTGGGCTTGAGCGGTGATGCCGGTGAAGTGACCAGCTTCCAGTTTCAGCCCTTTGATTTCGTTGCTGACGATCGAGGTGCCTTGTGCAACCTCTGGCAACAGGCGGCTGTCATCGGTCGCAAATACAGGGGCTGTGGTGTACTGGTCGCCAATCTTCAGCACGGTGTCGGAGATGCGGAACTTAACTGCGCCGCCGCCTTTGGAGTACTGATCTTCCGAGCGACCATCAGAACCTGTAGGGAACAGGCCGGTGCCGGAACGGCCCTTGCCACTGTCAAGTTTGATACCCAGCAGACCGATAACGTCGACACCCACACCGACGGTGCCTTGGGTGAAGCCCGATTGGTACAGGGCGTTGAAGCCCAAACCGGTTTCGTCGACGCGGCTCTTGCCGGAGTCATTGTTACGGAAGTCACGGCTAAAGTTCAGGAGGCGAGTGTTGATGCTGAAAGTACTGTCTTCAACAAAGCCCTTGGAATCGTCCTGGGAGGACGCCATTGCGAACTGCGAGGTGCCTGCTGAAACAGCCAGGGCGATCATGCTCCACTTCATCACGCGCATCGTGATTTGCTCCTTTGGTTTTAGGAAGAGTACTGCCGTCCCACCTGTATTTTTATCTGGGCGGCTCTTTCTTTTTTGTGTCGGCGCAAATTTATATCACGCTGACATTATTGACGATACTTGCTTACCTATCCTTTCAGTTTCTTTACGGGCCTGTCGTAAACTGCTAGGTCCATGTCGCAAATTCACAGTCCGTTTGTAACCGGACTGACAACTTCAATACTGTTTTTTAACTCTAAGCATAGAAAAAAATACACCGCTCAAAGTTTAAACTCTTCCTTGAAAAGCATTGAGTCACTACTGTTTTCGGTAGTGAAACACCTGCTTCCCATCAGGTACCGTTGCCGACGATGTGGGTGTGAATGCAACAAGCGTGCTCAAACCGGTAACCGAATGTCATTTTTTCGTGAAAAGCTCCCTCGCAGTGTAAAAACCGCATAAGCACGGGCTTTTTACGCCGTTTGGTTTGGCCTTGACGGCAAGGCTTTGCTCCTGTTCGGTGGTACATAAATCTCGCACCAGTGGAAAACGTTACCCGTTCACCCTATGCAGTGAGTAATCGGCGGATGCGGCTTGCACGATGTGGGGCATAAACGGATCATTTTGGTGCGTGCCTGTTTGCTCGGATACGCTCGGGTGTTTTCGCCGTGAAGCAGCGCTCATTCGCAGGTATGCTGGACGCCTGAAACCTGACCAGCCGAACGGAGTGAATGCGGTGTTCGCCTTAGATCCACGTCTTCAACAAGACACACTGCCCATTGGGGATTTCCCCTTGAGCCGGCTGCTGCTGTCCAATGACTCGAATTACCCTTGGTTCATCCTGGTACCGCGTATCGACGGTATCAGCGAAGTGTTTCAACTGGATGTCGCTGACCAGCAGCGTTTGTGGCAGGAGAGTACGGCCCTGGCGCAGTTGCTGAATGAAGGGTTTGCTGCCGATAAAATGAACATCGGCGCTTTGGGCAACGTTGTCAGCCAACTGCATGTACACGTCATCGTGCGCAAGCGGGATGATGCAGCGTGGCCTGCCCCTGTCTGGGGCAAGCATCCGGCGCAGCCTTACACTGAGAAGCAGGTAGCGGCCATTCGTGGGCGTTTGCGCGCATTGTTGCCCACCGATTTCATCTTTACCCAGGACTGAGCCATGGACCTGCAAGATCGTGTGACGGACCTTGAAAGCCGCCTGGCCTTCCAGGACGACACCATTGAGACCCTGAATGACATTCTGGTCACCCAGCAGCGCGCAGTCGAACGCCTGCAACTGCAAATGGCGGCGTTGCTCAAGCGTCAGGAAGAAATGGGCGGGCAGTTCGAGTCTTCCGAAGAAGAGGCTCCGCCGCCTCATTACTGATTGGCCCGATCAAATGCCGGGCAATAAAAAACCGCGATGCAGCATGGGCTGCATCGCGGTTTCTTTATTTTCAGGGCTAGAGGCTGAGATCAGCGACGCGGCAAGGCGGCGATCACGTCTTCAGCTTGCAGGCCCTTGTCACGGTTCATCACGGAGAACTCCACGCGCTGGCCTTCGACCAGGACGCGATGGCCCTCGCCACGGATGGCTCGGAAGTGGACGAAGATATCGTCGCCCGAGTCCCGGGAGATAAAGCCGAAGCCTTTGGAGGTATTGAACCACTTGACGGTCCCGGTATCCCGGTTGGTCATGTCGTAGTTCTGCGACGAGGCCGCAGGGGACGAACGGTAGAAGCTGATGGCCAGATGAAGAACGATGGCGACCACAGCAATCACCAGACTGAGCAAGATGGCCGGGTGGCCCCCGACTTCAGGCATAGGTGCCAAGAGGGTAAGGGTTTGTACAACAACAGTCAGTACCAGCAGCGCGCTGACCAGGTTTTGCAGTTGATGACGCGTGCCTTTATTCCAGTAAGGGATCACTGGAGCCAGGGTCAGGTTAAGAAGGCCGAACAAGGCCAGGTAGAGAGCGTCGTATTGTTCCAGGTAGGGAGGGCTTCCCTGTTGCAGGCTCGGGATAAAGGACAGCAGCAAAGCTGCAACGCCCGTTAGCAGGTGGACGATTTTCAACATTTTGATTAACTCACGTTAAGACGGATCACGAAGGAAGAGCTGACTGGCACGGTTCGCTTCTGAACAATGGGAGGCGTTGGGCACGTGCGCGGGTATCAGCCTATGTGGCTTACCGCGAAAAATAACGGCAGCGACACGCTGCCTATTTAACAGCAAAGCCTGTGCCTTCTCAAATCAAGCATTTCGGGCTGTTGCGGCGGTCACTGCATTTCTGTGGCAAACACTTGTCCTAGACAGGTGCAGGGGCTTTTGGGCGTCCCTCAGGTTTTTTTGGTAACGCTCAAAGCCTTGCCTACCGTTGATGTGCGCCTGCGCAGGGACGATTTGCCGCACGTCGTGACGGGGCATCGGGCTGCACAGGGCCAGTACTCTTGCTAGAGTGGTCCTGCACCTGATCAATGAATTTTTATCAATTGAAGGGGATAAACATGGCAATCGATATTGGTATCAGTGAAGAAGATCGTAAATCAATCGTCGATGGGCTCTCACGACTACTTTCCGATACCTATGTACTTTACCTGAAGACCCACAACTTCCATTGGAACGTCACGGGCCCAATGTTTCGTACACTGCACTTGATGTTTGAAGAGCAATATAACGAACTGGCATTGGCCGTTGACTTAATCGCCGAACGTATTCGTGCACTGGGCTTTCCGGCGCCGGGTGCTTATTCGGTGTATGCCCGTCTTTCTTCCATCCAGGAAGAAGAGGGGGTGCCCCGCGCGGAGGATATGATCAAACAATTGGTCGAGGGGCAGGAAGCGGTTACCCGGACCGCCCGCGGGATCTTCCCGTTACTGGATAAAGTCAGTGATGAACCGACAGCAGACTTGTTGACCCAGCGTATGCAGGTCCACGAAAAAACGGCGTGGATGTTGCGCTCCCTGCTCGAAAATAAATAATCGTTATTGGTGAGTGACGTCGACCTGACGTCGCTCGCCTGTCGATGGGGACGGCTCCCCCGGCTTGGCCCTACGCTTCACGACCTTCCCGATGCGCGCGTTGGCTTGTCCTACGACGATCAACTCCACGTCTTCTGGCTGCACTTGTCTACTTGATGTTTTATAGGCTCAACGACCAAGGAGAGAAATTCCTTGAGTGGTCGTCTGGCAATGGAGTGTCAAGTGTATGTCACGTGGAGTGGGTAGTGGGGTTATGGAGACTTCCGGTTTTCATAAGATAAAAGTTGATCCCTTTGTCAAAGGGTTCGATATGCAACTGGCCAGGCCATTGTCCCGATCAGTCAGGCTTAATGGTTTTTCGACGTGTTTGCGACTTGAGGAGGTCTATTGGAATATCCTCACGGAAATCGCGAGGATCAATGCCTGTTCAGTCAGTGCTTTATTGTCTTACGTGGATCGGGAAGTGCATTTGCGTTATGGAGGTGTGAAGAACTTCAGTGGTCTTGTCCGGGTGGTGTGTGTCGTCCATGTCTTGAAAGGGCGTATAGCGATACCTGATGGCCCCGTCGCCCCGGGCTGACCCGGCCACCCGATGCTTGATCCCGTGTTGTGTCGGGTCGGGTATCGGGGGCAAATCCGGCTCCATACGTATCTATATAAAGAGCAGCGAGCCGCCACGGCTGCACAGCCTCGATTTACCAGATATAATCCCGCCCTTTGCTGTCGCCGGGGCTTTCAGGGGCCGGCGCGGCGCAGTAGTGACCTGATCGCCGAGACATTCCATGCCCATGTACGACTATCAATGTGCTTCCTGTGGTCATCAGTTGGAAGCCATTCAGAAGATCAGCGCAGCGCCGCTGGTCGATTGCCCTGCCTGCCAGGCGCCCGAGCTGAAGAAGATGCTGTCCATGCCAGGCTTTCGCCTGAGCGGCAGCGGCTGGTACGAGACCGACTTCAAGACCGGCTCGAAGAAGAATCTGGCTGGCGGCGACAAAGCAGACTGAGTTGAACTCTACGCGCGGGCTCTTGCATTATCCGACACCTGACTTAATGTGCGGTGACCCAGGCAAGACCTCCACCGAATTTCGAATTACGAGAAGCGAAACCACTACCATGATGCGCAGCCATTATTGCGGCCAACTGAACGAGACCCTGGAAGGTCAGGAAATCACCCTTTGCGGATGGGTTCACCGTCGCCGCGACCACGGCGGGGTGATCTTCCTCGACATCCGTGATCGTGATGGTCTGGCCCAGGTGGTGTTCGATCCGGACCGCGCCGAGAGCTTCGCCGCCGCCGATCGCGTGCGCAGCGAGTACGTCGTGAAGATCACCGGTAAGGTGCGCCTGCGTCCAGCCGGTGCCACCAACGCCAACATGGCGTCGGGCATGATCGAAGTCCTCGGCTACGAGCTGGAAGTGCTGAACGAATCGGAAACCCCGCCGTTCCCACTGAACGAGTTCTCCGACGTTGGTGAAGAAACTCGCTTGCGCTACCGCTTCCTCGATCTGCGTCGCCCGGAAATGGCCGAGAAGCTGCGTCTGCGTTCGCGCATGACCACCAGCATCCGCCGCTTCCTGGACGAGAACGGCTTCCTCGACGTCGAGACGCCGATCCTGACCCGCGCTACTCCAGAAGGCGCCCGTGACTACCTGGTGCCTAGCCGTACCCACGCCGGTTCCTTCTTCGCCTTGCCGCAGTCGCCGCAGCTGTTCAAGCAACTGCTGATGGTGGCCGGCTTCGACCGTTACTACCAGATCGCCAAGTGTTTCCGTGACGAAGACCTGCGCGCCGACCGCCAGCCGGAATTCACCCAGATCGACATCGAGACCAGCTTCCTCGATGAAAAAGAGATCATGGGCATCACTGAACAAATGATCCGCAACCTGTTCAAGGAAGTGCTGGACCTGGAGTTCGGCGAATTCCCGCACATGACCTTCGAAGAAGCCATGCGCCGTTACGGTTCCGACAAGCCAGACCTGCGTAACCCGCTGGAGCTGGTTGACGTTGCCGACCAACTCAAAGAAGTCGATTTCAAGGTATTCAGCGGCCCTGCCAACGATCCGAAATGCCGCATTGCCGCTTTGCGTGTTCCTGGCGCCGCGAGCATGCCGCGCAAGCAGATCGACGACTACACCAAGTTCGTTGGCATCTACGGTGCCAAGGGCCTGGCGTACATCAAGGTCAACGAGCGCGCCAAGGGCGTTGAAGGCCTGCAGTCGCCAATCGTGAAGAACATCCCGGAAGCCAACCTCAATGTGATCCTTGATCGCGTTGGCGCGGTTGACGGTGACATCGTGTTCTTCGGTGCCGACAAGGCGAAGATCGTCAGCGAAGCCTTGGGTGCGCTGCGGATCAAAGTGGGTAACGACCTCGACCTGCTGACCTGCAAGTGGGCGCCAATGTGGGTCGTCGACTTCCCGATGTTCGAAGAAAACGACGACGGCAGCTTCAGTGCCTTGCACCACCCGTTCACTGCACCGAAGTGCACGCCGCAAGAGCTGGAGGCCAACCCGGCCGGCGCTCTGTCCCGTGCCTACGACATGGTCCTGAACGGTACCGAGCTGGGTGGCGGTTCGATCCGTATCCATCGCAAGGAAATGCAGCAATCGGTCTTCCGCCTGCTGGGCATCAACGAAGATGAGCAGCAAGAGAAGTTCGGCTTCCTGCTCGACGCACTGAAGTACGGTGCTCCACCCCACGGTGGCTTGGCCTTTGGCCTTGACCGTCTGGTGATGCTGATGACCGGTGCCCAGTCGATCCGTGAAGTGATTGCCTTCCCGAAAACCCAGAGTGCTGCCGATGTAATGACGCAAGCTCCGGGCGTGGTGGATGCCAAGGCGTTGCGCGAACTGCACATCCGTCTGCGTGAAGTGCCAAAGGCTGAGTAAGGCTGCTGCGTGAAAACGCGATAAGGTTTTACGCAGTCAAAAAGGCGCATCTTCGGATGCGCCTTTGCGTTAAAGAGCTAAATCCTGCCTGGGGCGGGATCGTTAAGGTTTCTAGAGAATTTCGGAGTTGTGTTATGGCTGGCCATTCCAAGTGGGCGAACATCAAGCACCGCAAAGAGCGTCAGGATGCCAAGAAAGGCAAGATCTTCACCAAGTGGATTCGCGAACTGACCGTCGCTGCCCGTCAGGGCGGCGGTGATCCGGGTTCTAACCCGCGTTTACGTCTTGCGCTGGACAAGGCGCTCGGCGCGAACATGAGCCGTGACATCATCGACCGTGCGGTCGCCCGTGGTGCTGGCGCGGCTGATACCGACGATATGGTCGAGCTGAGCTACGAAGGTTACGGCCCAGGTGGTGTGGCGGTGATGGTCGAATGCATGACCGACAACCGTAACCGTACCGCTGCGGCTGTGCGCCATGCGTTCAGCAAGTGTGGCGGCAACCTCGGCACTGATGGCTCGGTGGCTTACCTGTTCGAGCGTAAGGGGCAGATCTCCTTTGCGCCGGGTGTTGATGAAGATGCACTGATGGAAGCCGCGATGGAGGCTGATGCCGACGACGTAGTGACCAACGAAGACGGTTCCATCGACGTGTTCACCTCGTTCGCGGGTTTCTACTCGGTGCGTAACGCCTTGGAAGCGGCTGGTTTCAAAGGCGTCGATGCGGAAATCGTCATGCTGCCGACGACCAGTGCTGAACTGGACCTGGACGGTGCGCAGAAGGTGCTTAAGATGCTCGATATGCTTGAAGACCTGGATGACGTGCAGAACGTTTATTCCAATGCTGATATTCCTGAGTCGGTAGCCGAACAGCTCGCCTAAGAGCACCAAAGATCCAATGTAGGAGCTGTCGAGCCCCAGCGAGGCTGCGATGGCACCCTGATACTGCGGTGCCCGCATCGCAGCCTCGCTAAAGCTCGACAGCTCCCACAGGGTTCTATGCTGCTACACAAAATATGTGTCTTGCACACCCGCCTTAAACCTAACCTGCAGGCGTTATGACTCTAATCCTAGGTATCGACCCCGGTTCGCGAATTACCGGCTTTGGCGTGGTGCAACACACCCCGCGAGGCTGTGTCTACGTCGCCTCGGGCTGTATCCGTACCGGTGCGGGCGAGCTGGCCGAGCGCTTGCAGATCGTTTACCGCGGCGTACGTGAAGTGATCCAGACCTACGGTCCGGTGACCATGGGTATTGAAAAGGTCTTCATGGCTAAAAACGCCGACTCGGCCTTGAAGCTGGGCCAGGCCCGTGGCGCCGCCATCGTTGCAGGTGCCGAAGAGGGCATGGAGATCGCCGAATACACCGCGACCCAGGTCAAACAAGCAGTCGTTGGCACCGGTGCGGCCAATAAAGAGCAGGTGCAGATGATGGTCATGCACATGCTCAAGCTCACCGCCAAGCCGCAAATCGACGCCTCCGACGCCCTGGCCATTGCCATTTGTCATGCCCATACCCGTTCCAGTCTGCTGCCTCACGGGTTGGGCACAGCACGCAGTCGTGGCGGCCGCCTGCGTCTCTGATAGCATCAGCGCAATCATTCTGCGCGTAGCGTGTGAAAGGCCTGGGTTGTCGGCCGTCATGCCTGCGTTATTTCCGGTCAGGCCTCGATCTGACTCAAGCTTTAGGGATTTGAACCGTGATTGGACGTTTGCGCGGCACGTTGGCTGAGAAACAGCCGCCGCACTTGATTCTGGATGTAAACGGGTTGGGGTATGAGCTGGAAGTACCCATGACGACCCTTTATCGCCTGCCGTCGATCGGTGAGCCGCTGACGTTGCACACGCATCTGGTGGTGCGCGAAGACGCGCAATTGCTCTATGGTTTCATCGGCAAGCGTGACCGCGACTTCTTTCGTGAGCTGATTCGCCTCAATGGCGTCGGCCCGAAGCTGGCGCTGGCCTTGATGTCGAGCCTTGAGGTCGACGAGCTGGTGCGTTGTGTATCTGCCCAGGACACCTCAGCCTTGACCAAGGTGCCCGGTGTCGGTAAGAAAACCGCCGAACGTTTGCTGGTAGAGCTCAAGGATCGCTTCAAGGCCTGGGAAACCGTGCCGAGTATGTTTGCCCTGGTGCCCAATCAGCCGGATATGCCGGCTTCTCAAGTGGCCAGTGCCGAAAGTGATGCTGTCAGCGCGCTGATTTCTCTGGGTTACAAGCCTCAGGAAGCCAGCAAAGCCGTGTCGGCGATCAAGGACAAGAACCTGAGCAGCGAAGACATGATCCGCCGTGCCCTGAAGGGAATGATTTAAGTGATTGAAGCTGATCGTCTGATCGCGGCCACTGGCCCCCGTGACCGTGAAGAGGTCCAGGACCGGGCTATCCGCCCCCTGAGCCTGGCCGAATACATCGGCCAGCCCACCGTGCGTGAGCAGATGGAGTTGTTTATCCAGGCCGCACGCGGGCGCAATGAGTCCCTGGATCACACGCTGATCTTCGGCCCGCCCGGCTTGGGTAAAACCACCCTGGCCAATATCATTGCCCAGGAAATGGGTGTGTCCATCAAGAGCACGTCGGGCCCGGTGCTGGAGCGTCCGGGCGATCTGGCGGCGCTGCTGACCAACCTTGAGCCTCATGATGTGCTGTTCATCGACGAGATCCACCGGCTTTCGCCTATCGTCGAAGAAGTGCTGTACCCGGCCATGGAAGACTTCCAGCTGGACATCATGATCGGCGAAGGGCCGGCGGCGCGCTCGATCAAACTTGACCTGCCACCGTTTACCCTGGTGGGTGCCACTACCCGTGCCGGGATGCTGACCAATCCGCTGCGAGACCGTTTCGGCATTGTTCAACGTCTAGAGTTCTATAGCACAGCGGATCTGGCCACGATCGTCGGACGTTCAGCCGGGATTCTTGGTTTACCGCTCGATCCTGAAGGTGGCTTTGAAATCGCCCGTCGCGCCCGTGGTACGCCACGGATTGCCAACCGCTTGTTGCGCCGTGTACGGGACTTTGCCGAAGTGCGTGCCAAGGGGCATATCACCAAGGCGGTCGCGGACTTGGCATTGAACCTGCTGGATGTCGATGAGCATGGCTTCGACCATCAGGATCGACGTCTACTCTTGACCATGATCGAGAAGTTCGACGGCGGCCCTGTGGGCGTGGATAGCCTGGCGGCAGCCATCAGTGAGGAGCGTCATACCATTGAGGACGTGCTGGAGCCTTACCTGATCCAGCAGGGCTATATCATGCGTACGCCTCGGGGGCGTGTGGTGACGCGTCATGCTTACCTGCATTTTGGGTTAAACATTCCGTCACGATTGGGTGAGATGCCCGTGGTAGACGAATTCCTCGATGCAGTGGACGATTAAAAGGGCTTGGCCAGTCGATTTATTCGAGGTTTGTGCTGTCCTAGTGGCTGGCGTCGTCATTCTTTCATTAGAAATGTGTCAGAGAATGAAAAACAGTTGCCTGGCCGGATTGGCAACCTGAGGAGTAAGCACTAGAGTATGCGCGCGCAAAACGGGGATCAGTCGTTCGCACATCGCTGTCGCGTTTATTACGAGGACACCGATGCTGGCGGCATCGTTTATTACGTCAACTATCTCAAGTTCATGGAGCGGGCTCGAACCGAGCGGCTACGGGAGCTGGGCTTTGCCCAATCCACGCTGGTAGGGGAGGACCTGTTGTTTGTCGTGCATTCCAGCGAGGCCCGTTATTACGCGCCGGCGCGACTGGACGATGAACTGCTGGTCAGCGCAGAAATAACCGAATTGAACCGTGCCAGCCTGCGCTTTAAACAGCAGGTCAGGCGGGCTACGGATGCAACGCTGCTCTGTGAGGGGCAGTTCCTGGTGGCCTGTGTGCGCACCAACAGTTTGAAGCCTAGGGCCATTCCCGAAACTCTACGCGCGGCCTTCGCCGGCGTGAGCGGCGCGGGTAAACATTCAGAGCAGGAGATTTAGCGTGGAACCTACCGTCGTCGACCATTCCTCCATGTGGAGCCTGGTCAGCAATGCCAGTGTCGTGGTTCAACTGGTTATGCTGATCCTGGTAGCCGCATCGGTTACCTCTTGGGTCATGATTTTTCAGCGCAGCAACCTGCTGCGCGCCGGTCGACGTGCCCTGGAGAGCTTCGAGGAGCGCTTCTGGTCGGGGATCGATCTGTCCAAACTCTACCGTCAGGCCGGCAGCAACCCCGACCCGGACTCGGGTGTCGAGCAGATCTTCCGTGCTGGCTTCAAGGAGTTCTCCCGTCTGCGCCAGCAGCCAGGCGTTGATCCGGAAGCGGTCATGGAAGGCGTGGCGCGTGCCATGCGCGTCGCCATTTCCCGTGAAGAAGAGAAGCTGGAACAGAGCCTGCCGTTCCTCGCCACTGTCGGCTCCGTCAGCCCGTACATCGGCCTGTTCGGTACCGTGTGGGGGATCATGAACTCCTTCCGTGGCCTGGCCCAGGCCCAGCAAGCGACCCTGGCCACTGTGGCCCCGGGTATCGCCGAAGCACTGATCGCTACCGCTATCGGTCTGTTCGCTGCCATTCCCGCAGTAATCGCTTACAACCGTTTTGCCGCCCGTGGCGAAACCTTGATCAGCCGTTACTACACCTTCGCCGATGAGTTCCAGGCGATCCTGCACCGTAAAGTGCACACCAGCGAAGAATAAGCAGGTAATTCCCAATGGCTTTAATCGCTCGAGCTCGCAAAAAGCGCAAGCCGGTCGCCGAGATGAACGTAGTGCCTTACATCGACGTGATGTTGGTACTGCTGGTTATCTTCATGGTGACCGCGCCGATGCTCAATCAGGGCGTGAAGGTTGATCTGCCCAAGGTTTCCAGCGAAGCCTTGCCGCAAGACAACAACACCCAGGTCCTGACCATTTCGATCAAGGCTGACAAGACCTATTACTGGAACCTTGGCAGCGAAGTCGACACCCAGAAACAGCAGGACAAGGCCATGACCTTGCCGCAGATGACTGATGCTGTGACCAAGATCATTCGCGCCGGCAACGAAGGTGGCAAGCACACCCAGGTGTTCATTCGCGGCGACAAGGTCGTCGACTATGGCTCCGTGATGGGTGCCATGGGCGGGCTGCAGAAGGCCGGAGTCGGTAATGTTGGCTTGATTACCGAGGCGCCCTGATGCACCAACAGCGAGAGCCGTCCGCCTCGGAAAGCTACTTCTGGCCTAGCGTCTGGGCAGTTGCCCTGCACGTCCTGGTGTTTGGCATGCTGTTTGTCAGCTTTGCCATGACCCCGGACCTGCCGCCGGCCAAGCCGATCGTGCAGGCGACCCTGTATCAGCTGAAATCGAAAAGCCAGGCTACCACCCAGACCAATCAGAAGATTGCGGGTGAAGCCCAGAAGTCGGCTGCGCGCCAGACTGAAGTCGAGCAGATGGAACAGAAGAAGGTCGAGCAGGAAGCGGTGAAAGCGGCTGCGGAACAAAAGAAAGAAGAGTCTGCTCAAAAAGCCGAGGAATCGAAAAAGGCTGACGAGGCGAAGAAAGCTGACGAGGCGAAAAAGGCTGATGAAGCCAAGAAGTCCGAGAAGGCTGCCGAAGCCAAAAAGGCCGAAGAGAAACAATTGGCTGATATAGCCAAGAAGAAATCTGAAGAAGAAGCCAAGAAAGCTGCTGAAGAAGAGGCCAAGAAAAAGGCCGCTGAAGAAGCGAAGAAAAAGATAGTCGAAGACGCGAAGAAGAAAGCCGCGGACGACGCCAAGAAGAAAGCTGAAGCCGACGAGGCGAAGAAGAAAGTCGCCGACGACGCGAAGAAGAAAGCGGCTGCCGATGCCTCCAAGAAAAAGGCCCAGGAAGCAGCACGTAAATCGACCGAAGATAAAAAGGCCCAGGCCTTGGCCGATTTGCTTTCCGACACGCCGCAGCGTCAGCAGGCCTTGGCCGATGAGCGTGGTGATCAAGTTGCGGGCAGTTTCGACGATCTGATTCGGGCTCGGGCAGCAGAAGGGTGGGCACGTCCTCCTTCGGCACGTAAAGGTATGACAGTAGTGCTGCAGATCGGCATGTTGCCGGACGGTACGGTGACCTCGGTCAGCGTGGCCAAGTCCAGTGGCGATGGTTCGTTCGACAGTTCAGCGGTTGCAGCGGTCAAGAATATTGGCCGGTTGACCGAGATGCAGGGAATGAAACCAAGCGACTTCGCTCCCTACCGTTCATTCAAGATGACATTCACACCTGAGGATCTAGCCTTGTGAGAAACCTTCTTCGAGGAATGCTTGTCGTTATTTGCTGCATGGCAGGGATAGCGGCGGCGGATGAAAAGAACATCCTGGTCACCAGCGGTAGTGATCGGGCCACCCCGATCGCGGTTGTACCGTTTGGCTGGCAGGGCGGCAGCGTATTGCCGGACGACATGGCGCAGATTGTCAGTGATGACCTGCGCAACTCGGGTTACTACGCGCCGATTCCGAAACAGAACATGATCAGCCAGCCGACCCAGGCCAGCGAAGTCATCTACCGTGATTGGAAAGCCCTGGGCGCCCAGTACCTGATGGTAGGCAGCATTGTTCCGGCCGGTGGCCGCCTGCAGATTCAATACGCGTTGTTCAACGTCGCGACCGAGCAGCAAGTGCTGACCGGCAGCGTGTCGGGCACCGTGGATCAACTGCGTGACATGGCTCACTACATCTCCGATCAGTCATTCGAAAAACTGACCGGGATCAAGGGTGCCTTCTCCACGCGTCTGCTCTATGTGACGGCCGAACGTTTCTCGGTGGATAACACTCGCTACACCTTGCAGCGCTCCGACTATGACGGTGCTCGTGCCGTGACCCTGTTGCAATCCCGTGAGCCGATCCTGTCGCCACGCTTTGCTCCGGACGGCAAGCGTATTGCCTACGTATCCTTTGAGCAGCGTCGTCCACGGATCTTCGTTCAGCACATCGATACCGGTCGCCGTGAGCAGATCACCAACTTTGAAGGCCTCAACGGCGCACCTGCGTGGTCGCCGGATGGTTCGCGTCTGGCGTTCGTGCTGTCCAAGGACGGTAACCCTGATATCTACGTGATGAACATGGGCTCGCGCCAGATCTCCCGTGTGACCAGCGGCCCTGGTATCAACACCGAACCGTTCTGGGGCAAGGATGGTTCGACCATCTACTTCACCTCCGACCGGGGCGGCAAGCCACAAATCTATAAAACCAGCGTTGGCGGTGGTGGTGCGGAACGTGTGACCTTTATTGGTAACTACAACGCCAACCCGAAGCTTTCGGCTGATGAAAAGACGCTGGTGATGATTCACCGTCAGGATGGTTTCACTAATTTCCGGGTTGCGGCCCAGGATTTGCAGCGCGGAACCGTAAAAATCCTTACAGATACCAACCTTGATGAGTCAGCCACTGTTGCGCCCAACGGCACCATGGTAATCTACGCCACCCGCCAGCAGGGCCGGGGAGTCTTGATGCTCGTGTCCATAAATGGACGCGTAAGGCTCCCGCTTCCTACCGCTCAAGGCGAAGTCAGAGAACCGTCCTGGTCCCCTTACCTGAACTGACGCGGCGCTACACGTTTTACTTAACACACTGGGGTTCATTAGGAGTTTCACGATGGAAATGCTGAAGTTTGGTAAGTTTGCTGCTCTGGCTCTGGCTCTGTCCGTAGCCGTTGGTTGCTCCTCTAAAGGCGGCGACAATGCCGGTGAAGGCGCAGCTGTTGATCCAAACGCTGGTTACGGCGCTAACACTGGTGCAGTCGACGGCTCCCTGAGCGAAGAAGCTGCTCTGCGCGCTATCACCACTTTCTACTTCGAATACGACAGTTCTGACCTGAAGCCAGAAGCCATGCGCGCTCTGGACGTTCACGCCAAGGACCTGAAAGCTAACGGCGCTCGCGTTGTTCTGGAAGGTAACACTGACGAACGTGGTACTCGTGAGTACAACATGGCACTGGGCGAGCGTCGTGCGAAAGCCGTTCAGCGCTACCTGGTACTGCAAGGTGTTGCTCCAGGCCAACTGGAACTGGTTTCCTACGGTAAAGAGCGTCCAGTTGCTACTGGCCACGACGAGCAGTCCTGGGCTCAAAACCGTCGCGTCGAACTGCGTAAGTAATTCGTCATGCGAACGTGCCGTCGTGTTGTAACCGTATTGGCTCTCAGCCTGGCACCGCTTGCGGTGTGGGCTGCGGTTCCTGTGACTGATAGCAACTCTGGCTATAACAATAGCGGGAGCAGCTATCCGCCAGCAGGTTATGGCACGAACGGCGCCTATGCTGGGGGACCGGCTACTGCCGCTCCCTCGGCACAGGGCGAGCTGTTCAATCAACTGCAACGCATGCAGGATCAATTGTCGCAGCAGCAAGGCACCATTGAGATTCTGCAAAATGAAGTCAATCGCCTGAAGCAAGAAGGCCTGGAGCGATACCAGGATCTTGATCGGCGCATAGGAAACGGCGCTTCACCCGCCGCTACTCCTGATAATTCTTCTGCCGGTGGTGCCACAAGCGCCGCCGGTGGTGCAGCCGTAGGAGCTGCGGCTGCCAGCCAGGCTCCTGCTGCCAGCAGCGAACCGGGTGATCCGGCGAAGGAAAAACTGTATTACGACGCAGCCTTCGACCTGATCAAAGCCAAGGATTTCGACAAGGCCAGCCAGGCCTTTACCGCATTCCTGCGCAAATACCCGAACAGTCAGTACGCGGGTAATGCCCAGTACTGGTTGGGCGAGGTGAACCTGGCCAAAGGTGATCTGCAAGGTGCAGGTCAGGCGTTTGCCAAGGTCAGCCAGCTCTACCCAAAGCACGCCAAGGTGCCTGATTCGCTGTACAAGCTCGCTGATGTAGAGCGCCGCCTGGGTCATACTGACAAGGTCAAAGGCATTCTGCAGCAGGTGGTGGCCCAATACCCGGGTACTTCCGCCGCTCAGTTGGCTCAGCGTGATTTGCAACGCATGTAAGCGTAGCCATCCCGTTTAGAAGAAACCCGCGCTTGTCGCGGGTTTTTTCGTTAGAATCCACGCCCTTTTATGAAACACGCTTCCTGGGGTTCACGCGTTGGCGGGATCCCTTGAGGTGCCTGACGGAGGCGGACAGCCTGTTTAGCTGTTACGCCCGTGGCGACTATGCAAGACACATTACGCATCACCGAAGTTTTTTACTCGTTACAGGGTGAAACGCGCACTGCCGGCCTGCCCACAGTATTTGTGCGCCTTACCGGTTGCCCGTTGCGTTGCCAATACTGTGACAGCGCTTATGCCTTCAGTGGCGGAACTGTGCGCACCCTGGACGACATCCTCCAGCAAGTGGCCGGCTACCGGCCGCGCTACGTCTGTGTGACGGGCGGCGAGCCCTTGGCACAGCCCAATGCCATTCCTCTGCTCAAGCAGCTCTGCGACGCCGGTTACGAGGTGTCGCTGGAAACCAGCGGTGCCCTGGACATTTCTGCGGTCGATCCTCGGGTCAGCCGTGTGGTCGACCTCAAGACCCCAGGCTCGAAGGAAGTGCAGCGCAATCGCTATGAGAACATCGACCTGCTGACGGCCAACGACCAGGTCAAGTTCGTCATCTGCTCCCGAGAAGACTACGAGTGGGCCAGCTCCAAGCTGATCCAGTACGGTCTCGACCGGCGTGCCGGTGAAGTGCTGTTCTCTCCAAGCCACCATGACCTGAGCGCTCGCGACCTGGCCGACTGGGTGGTTGCGGACAACCTGCCGGTGCGCCTGCAACTGCAACTGCACAAGTATCTCTGGAACGACGAGCCGGGGCGCTGATATGACTGATCAAAAACGCGCGGTGATTTTGCTGTCCGGCGGGCTTGATTCCGCCACGGTAGTGGCCATGGTCCGCGCTGAAGGCTATAGCTGCTACACCATGAGCTTCGACTACGGCCAGCGTCACCGCGCTGAGCTGGACGCCGCTGCGCGCGTGGCGCTCGACCTGGGTGTGATCGAGCACAAGGTGATCGGCCTGAACCTCAATGGCATTGGCGGCTCGGCCCTCACCGATAGCTCTATCGATGTGCCAGAAACACCTGGCGAAGGCATTCCGGTGACTTACGTGCCGGCGCGCAACACCGTCTTCCTGTCTCTGGCGCTGGGCTGGGCGGAAGTACTGAATGCACGGGACATCTTCATCGGCGTCAACGCAGTGGATTACTCCGGTTATCCGGACTGCCGTCCCGAGTTCGTCGAGTCCTTCGAGCGCATGGCCAACCTGGCTACCAAGGCCGGTGTAGAAGGGCAGGGCTTGCGTATCCTGGCGCCACTGCAGAGTCTGAGCAAGGCCGAAATTGTCAAGGTGGGCGTAGGACTTGGTGTCGACTACTCGCGGACTGTTTCCTGCTATCAGGCGGACAATGACGGTCGTGCTTGTGGGAAATGCGACAGCTGCCGACTGCGTGCAGATGGCTTCAAAGCGGCCGGAATTACCGACCCAACGCGTTATTTCTGATTTATTTCAAATAAAGTGTTGAATAACCCTTAGAAATCAGTATTATACGCGCCACAACACAGCGGGTCGTTAGCTCAGTTGGTAGAGCAGTTGGCTTTTAACCAATTGGTCGTAGGTTCGAATCCCACACGACCCACCATTTTTGGCGGTTTAGAAAATCCGGAAGGCCCACGTAAGTGAGGATTTCCGGGTTTTTTTTTGCCTGTGATTTGGTGAATGTACGGGATCGGAAAGTGTTGTTTCGCGAGCCCGTTTTCCGTCATCCCTGACGCCGAGACGTTATTGCGGTTTCGCAATCGTGGCTATCAATGCCCTGAGCGCGGTTGAAACATGGCGGTGACCGGAATAGTAGAGACGCAGCCCAGGCATGCTCGGGCACCAGTCGTCCAGAACACGTTCCAATCTGCCGTCGCACAACCCCTCCAAAGCCAAGTGTTCCGGCACGAACGCAATGCCAATGCCATCAATTGCCGCATCCACCATGAGCGGCTGATCGGTCAGCGTCAGAGGTCCATTGACGTTGATCGTCTCTACAGCCCCCTGGCGCGCAAACTCCCACCGGTATATCGCTCCGCTGTCGAAGCGAAATCGAATGCAGTCGTGCTGATGCAAATCTTGGGGCACTGCCGGGCGACCGTGTGCGGCAAAATAGGTCGGCGATCCCACTGCTGCAAATCGGATGTTGTCGGTGAGGCGAATGGCAATCATGTCTTGTGGCACCGCCTCAGCCAGCCGGATACCTGCGTCGAAGCCGTCACCTGTGATATCGCTGAGCTTTCCGTCGTTTACGATATCCAGATGAATTTGCGGGTACTCACGCAGGAAGCGGGCTAGCACCGGTCGCAGAACCATGCGGATGGCACCCTCACTGGCATTGATTCTTATCGTGCCACTGGGGGTTGCGCGAAGATCATCCACTTCCAGCATTGCATCAGCGATTGAGGACATGGCGGGGCCCAGCTTCATCGCCAATCGTTCACCCGCATCGGTAAGGGAAACACTGCGAGTGGTCCGATTGAACAGGCGAACGCTGAGTCGCTGCTCCAGCGTCTTCACCGAGTGGCTGATTGCTGAGGGCGTGACGTCAAGTTCCACAGCCGCTGCGCGAAAATTGAGATGTCTGGCGGCCGTCAGAAATACGGTCAGCGTAAAGAGATCCGCGCCCTTCAATTGATGAGCAATGTTCATTTGTTTATCAAATATTGTGGTCATAGTCGTGGTAATGAGCATTCCATAAACTCCGCGAACTCACAACGCTGGAGGTGGATCATGTCCGTACACGGTAACTACACACCTGAAAAGGTAACGTTCAAGTCCCATGGCGACGATGTGGTCGGCGTGCTCTTCCTGCCTAAAGGAAAGGGGCCGTTCCCGGTGGTTGTGGTTCTGGGCCCCTATTCTTTTTCCAGGGAGCAGGCACCCACTCAGTACGCCACCCGGTTGGCAGATGAGGGATTCGCCGCCCTTGCATTTGATCCGCGAACGGTGGGTGAAAGTGGTGGCATGCCGCGGCGGCTTGAAAATCCGAAAATGAAAAATGAGGATGTCGTCGCGTCGCTCGATTACCTGCTCACCCGCGAGGACATTGATAGTGCCCACGTCTTCCTGCTTGGCATATGCCAGGGCGGTCCGGAGATGCTGGACATTGCCTCCTACGACGATCGGGTCAAGGCGGTCGCTTCGATTACGGGCTACTACCGTGACCGTGAAACCGACCTGTTCATGATTGCTGCGGGTGTCTGTGAGAATCCCTTTGATGCCGCGACCGCGCCGACAACCGAACAACTGGAGGCTTTGCTGGCTGCACGTCTGGAGCGCGCACGCGATGCCAAGGCACGCTACGAGGCAACCGGCGAGGTCGTGTATCAACCTTTGGTCTGTGCCGAGCTTGGTGATCCCGTGCTTGGATCAAGCGCAGGGTTGCCCGGCCCTCTGGTGTGGAGTTGGTACGGCCCCTGGACGCTCAAGGGGTGGGAGAATCGCTACGCAATCATGAGTGACTTGGACCACTTCAGTTACACCACCGTGCCGGGTGTGGCAAAGCTCAAGAAACCGGCCCTTGTTGTGCATTCTGATAGCTGTATGAACCCGGCTGCGGCTCGCCGGCATTTTGAATCGATCCCCACCTCAGACAAGAAACTCATCTGGGAGAACGGTACCAATCATTTTCAATACTACGACCAGCCGGATGTCGTGGATCGTACGGTGGGTAATGCGGTCACTTGGTTCAACGATCACTCGGCGTGATAGCTGCATCGCGTCAGCAAAAGGCTGACGCAACGATGGCCTCAGTGAGAGCAGGTATTCTCGCTCTCACTGGGGCCACTCCTACTTAGTTGATCTTCTGATCAATCCCAGCCTGCAACTCCTGGCTGTCACTGTGCCCGCCCACTCGCAGCGGTCCAAGGTTGAAGGCTTGATCCTTACGGGTGGCCTCGTCCTGTTTCTGGGTCAGTTCGTCCTTGGCGCCCAGAATCAGGTTAACTGGAGACTTCGAGACGTTCAGCCCAACATCGGCGCGGTAGTCGCTACCCGCCAGGGTAGTGGCCGTGACGGTAGAGCCGCCGAGGTTGACCTTGCCGTCGCTGGCGCTGATCCGTGCGCCGGTCAGTCGAGTATCGCCTCCGACCTGCAGATTGACGCCCCGATTGCCACTGATGCCCGACGCTTGGGTGACGCTGTCCTTGACGATATGGCTGACGTCCAGGTTCAAGGTCGGGGTGTAGGTGGTGTTGCCGCTCTTGTCGCCGAACAACACGCCTTCTGCGGTATTGGCCACCGAGCTGCCGGTGGTGTTCTTGTCGCTGACGGCGTAGCTGTCACTGGTTTTCGGCCAGAACTTATCCTTGACGCCGGAGAGGCGAGTGCCCAGCGCATCCTTCTTGTCCGCCAGGTAGGTCTTGGCTTTGTCCACGCGGGTGCCGAAAGCGCCACGGGGCTCCGGATTGACGTCGTAGCTGCCGCTGCGGGTGAGTTTCTCCCCCAGGCGCTCCTTGGCATCACCGATGGTGTTGACCACGCTGTCCTTGGCTGAGACCAAATGCTCGGTGCCTTTGTCGACGACGTTCTCCAGTTTCTCGCGGTGTTTGTCGAATGCGCCCTCGGCCTTGGCTTGCACCTTTTCCTTGAGCGGGCCGGTGGTCTTGGCCAGTTTGTCGACTACGCCGGGCTGGTTTTTCTCGACATCCAGTTTGGCATCGACATTGACCTGGGTACTGCTGACCTGGTCCTTGCGGCTCTCTATCACGAGATCTCCACCAATCTTGCCACTGACCTGATCCGCGTCGATCCGTGCTCCAGCCAGATGAGTATCCCCAGCGCTGTTGATAACCACGTTCTCGGCCTTGATCAGGCTGTCGTGCTGGGTGGTGCCTTGCAGATGATCGACATCGACTTTCACTCGGGCATTGATGCCGTGCTGGGTCTTTGGCGTGTCGTGTTCACCGGCATCGGCGAGGGTGGTTTTGCCGCCACTGCCGCCTGCGCCAAGGCCTACGGCCCAGCTATTGTGAGCTTGGGTTGATTGCGCCGACTCTTGCAGGATGCCGCCGTTCTGCGCATCGAGGCTGACGCTGCCGGCCTTGATCTGGGTGCCTTGCAGGTGGATGGCATCGGCTGCATCGGCACCGCTGGCGAGCGTGACCTTGCCGTTGCTGTGCAACTGCCCCACGGTGACGCCCTGATCGTTTTCCGCGACTTTGCCGATATTGAAGTTGGCGCTCAGGCTGCCGGTCTTGCCACTGCTTTCGGCACTGCTGGTCTTGCCCGCACCAATAGTCAGGCCACCGCCCAGGTTGCTGCCACTGCTGACGTGAGTGTTGGTCGCCGCTTGCAGGTCCAACTTGCCACCGGCATTGAGGCTGATGTCACCCGTCTTGGCGGTGCTGCTACCGATCTGGGTGCCTTGCAGGGTCAGGTCGCCACCGCTGGTGAGCTGGACCGGGCCGTTGCCCTGGATCGTCGCGACGTGGGCCTGGCTGTCCTGGGTGTCCAGGCGCTTATGGTCCAGTTGCACGCTGGCACCGAGGTTGACGTTAGTGCCGTTGGTGCCCGGGGCGGTGCCCACGGTCAACGAACCGTTGCCGCGCAAGGTGTTGCTGGTTTTGCTCTGGGTGTCGTTGGCCTGGTTCAGCGCCAGCTCACCGCCAGCCTTGAGGTTGACCCCCGCCTGGCCGCCATTGAACTGGCTGCCTTCATAACGGGCATCGCCCTTGGCGTCGATGTTGACGCCCTGGGTCCCGGCGTAGCTGCCGACCACCGCCGTGCTGGTGGTTTCCCGCACGTCGCTGCTGCCGCCCGTGCCGCTGCCGCGTACGTTCAGGTCTTCACCGGTAGTGGTGTAGACCCGCACGCCCACTTTGGCGTCCACGCCTTGCTCGCTGCTGCTGTGGGTATTGGCCGCCGCCGTGGCAACGTGGCTGCCGGCATCGATCTTCAACCCGCCATCAGTGGCACGGTATTGGCTGCCTTCATCCTGCAACTTGCCAGCCACATTGACCTGCACCGTACCGCCACTGAACTGGCTGACCACCGCCGTGCTGTCCTGCTGGGTCCGGGTCTTGTTGGTATGACCGACTTCCACATCGAGCCCGACATTGGGCTGCTCGAAGGCGTCCAGCAATCCTGGCTGATGGAACTTGGTCTGGGCCACACCTTCGACGGCTTTTTCGATCGGCCGGGTGATGCCTTTGTATTCGACATTCGCGCCGACATCGGCGGTCCAGCCGTTCTCTTTGTGAGTGCTGGTTTCGCTGTTGTGGGCGGCCTGGTTATCGACTTGTGCGGCATTGACCTGCAACTCGGAACCGGCCTTGACCTGTGCGCCCTGGCTGGTAAGGGTGTTACCGGCGTTGATGGTCAGCTTGCCAGTCGCTGCCACGTTACTGGTTTGTGCGGTGGTTTTGCTGCGGGTGTCGTTGCTGCTCTGATGGCTGAACTCCGCGCCATTGCCGGCCTTGTCCAGACCGCCGGTGTAGTAGACGCCACCACCAATGGTGGTCTTGTCGGTGGCGTTGGTGCTGCTGTCGTGGGCCGCCAACAGGTCGACGTTTTTGCCACTCAAGGTTGCATCGCCTTCGGTGGCCTTGAGGTCGGAACCCTTGACGCTCAAGTCGCCACCCGCTGTGACGGCCAGGGTGCCACCGCTGAGGCTGGAGGCCTGTTGACGGGTGGTGTCGGTCTTGCTGGTTTGCTGCTGGTCTTCATAACGCACACCTGCGCGGTACTGGCGGGTGCCGTCGGCGGTTTCCTTGGCGTAGCCGTCAAAACCACGGGTGTGGGTGCTGGTGGTGTCGTGGGAGGTATTTTCTGCTGAAGCGATCTTGATATCGCCCTTGGCGTCCGCCTTCAGCTCGCCTGCCGCCGACACCTTGGAACCGCTGACTTCGATGTCCTTGGCGCTTTGCAGCTTGAGGTTACTGTCCGAGCGCAGGTTGCTGGCGACGACGGTGCTGTCCTTGAGGTTCTTGCGGCTCTCATCCTTGGAAATACCGAAAAACTTACTGTCTTTGCTGTAGCTGTTGTCGTGGGAAATATCTCGCACGCCGTCGATCACCAGCGAACCTTTCTCACTGATCACACTGGCTTGCTTGCCGCCACGAGCCTGGCTGCCACTGATGCGCACTTCGTCAGCCTTGACGATCAGCTTGCCGTCGGCGTTGACCTTACTGCCGGTGTTCAAGGTTTTGCCCTTGTCGCCATCGCCTTTTTTGCCGAAGAAGCTGCCGCCTACCAAGTCGCCGGAGTAGGAGTTGTCGCTGTTGCTCTGGGTGCGGCTGGCGCTGGTGATTTCCACTTGCCGGGCGGCCAGTTGAATGTCGCCCGGGGTTTTCAACTCTGCGCCCTGCAGTTGCAGTTTCTGTTGGCTGGTCAGCTCCAGATTCTTGCCGGCCTTGAGGCTGCTGGTGACGCTGCGTTGCTCGCTGCTGGACTTGTCCCAGTTGGCTTTCCACAGGTGTTTGCGGTGGTTGCCCTGGTCGCGGGTTTCATGGGTCTCGGTGGCGGCACTCAGGCGCAGATCGTCGCCGCTCTTGATATTCAGGGTGTCGCCTGCTTCAACACTGCTGGCCTTGATCTCGGTCTTGGCGCCGGAAGACAGCGCGGCATTCTGCTGGGCCACGACCTTGTTACCGTGTTGGCGTGAGTCCTGGTCGGTGGTGGTGGCGTCATAGGTTTCGTAGGTGAACAGAAAGTTGCTGTTTTCCCACTTGTCACGATCTTGCTGGAGTTTGTGGCTTTCCAGGCTGCTCAGGGTCAGGTTGCGCCCGGCGTCGAGCTTGACGTTGCGCCCGCTGACATCAGTCGCGGCCAGGCTCAAGTCCTTGGCGCTGTGAAGGTCGACATCGCCCTGGCGGCTCTGCACCCCGGCGCGAGTAGCCTCAAGGCTATTGGCGTGCACTTGGCCGCTGATATCGAGGTCACCGGCAGAGCTGATTTTGACGCCGTCGCGGCCGTTCACTTGCACCGCGCCGACCCGCACACCTGCGCCTTCGGCGGTGCTGATGATGTTGATGCGTCCGGCCTGCATCGCGCCGAACAGGCTGGCGTCAATGCGCTGGTCCTGGGTCTTGCTGGCCGGATCGACCTTGCGCACTTCGCCGCTGGCGAAGTCGACCTGGTTGCGGCCGACGGTAAGGTTCAATTGGTCACGGGCGTCGAGGCGGCCCTGGCTGTCGATGCGTGGGGCGATCAAGTTGATCGAGCCACCGCGGTTTTGCAGGCCCTGGCCTTGCACCGTCAATTGACCGCGAGCATCGCGGGTGCTCAAGGCTTGCAGTTTGCCGTCATTGAGTTCGGGACGGCCTACCACCAGGTTGGCATTGGGGGTGTTGATGAAGCTGCCGCCATTGACCGAGATCCCGTTAGGGTTGGCCAATACATAATCGGCAGCCCGGCCGAAAATCTCCTGGGCGCCGTTGAGAGTCGACGCATTGCGGCTGATCACTTCGTTGAGGATCACGCTGGCCGCCTGGCCCTGGAATTGCGGGTTGGCCGCCAGATGCCCGGCGAGCTGGGATTGCCCAGCCTGCAGGGCGTTGTTCAGCACCACGCCCTGACGATCGACGTTGTAATCCAGAAACTGGTTATGCGACAGGCCGCCGGCATTCGGCGCGACGATATTGACGATCGGCACACCGGCCTGATTTTGCAGTTGCGGGGTCCCGCCTGGGCCTTCGACCACCGTGAGGCCCGCAGCCAATACCAGTTGAGGCACCAGGAACAGACTGGCGATGGCCCAGCGCAGTTTGCCGCTAGGGGAGAGGTGAAAGCTGTGGGTGTCATTGGGCATAAAAAGTCTCGCTCTATGTTGGCTGATCCGCGCAGTGCGCCGTTCGGTGCGACGCTGCTGTGGGGTCAGGTACAGCGGTTATGTCAGGCTAATCGCGTATCGGCTTATCTGTGCAAGCTCATATTTTCTGGCTCATATCTGCACGCTCAGGCGCGTCAGCCAGACTTCCGGCTCCTGGCCAAAACCTGCTGGGGTGTTCAGGTTGCGTTGGTAGTCGAAGTCGAGCTGCACGTTCTTCCAGCTCAGGTTGAGTCCAGCGCTGGCACCGCTCAGGCGTTGGCCCTGGGCGCCGTACTCGCGCTTGACCCAGCCGTTGTCCAGGCCCAGGCGTGGGGTGATCGTGACCGGCAGGTTGCTGTTGAGCGGCAAGCGCAGGGTGTTTCGCCAGACGGCGCCGATCGCACCGGAAGCGTTGTTTTCGCGATAGCCACGCACCGCCGAATCGTCGGTGCCCAGCAGTTGTTCGATAGCAGGCAAGGCATCGGGGCTGTACTGCGCCGACAGTTGGCTTTGCCACTGCCACGGTTGGCCGTTGAGCTGGCCATTGCGCCATTGGGTGAGGTTGGCGCGGTACTTGTGGAACTGCGCCTGGGGCAGGTTCTTTTGCACTTGGTCGGCATCCCGGTCAGCGCCGAACCAGGTCAGACCCTGGGCGTAATTGACGTCCAGGTTCCACACTGCGCTGTTGAGCCAGAACAGATTCAACCCGGCCTCGGCCACGGTCAGCGTCGGGCTCTGGATCCCCAGGCGAACCTTTTGCAGGTAGCTGTCGACGTCTTTGTAGGCCAACGACAGATTGGCGCTCAGTTGATGGCCCTGGTCGCGCCACAACACACGGTCGGTACGCAGGCTGACCTGATCGGTACGGCCGCTGTTATAGAACGTGGTGCTGCTGAGTTTGAACGGCGAGCGGTATTCGGCGTGGCTGGCGAACAGGCTGTAGGTCCAGTAACCGTAAGGGATGGAATAAAACAGGCTGTTGCTGCGGCTGTAACGCGGGCCGTGGTTGAGGGTGTCGCTGAAGCTTAAGTTGAGCGAGTCGTTGAGCTGCAGCGGGCTGTCGAGGCTCAAGCTGATGGCGTTGCGATCACGTCCGGTACCGGCGCTGCCGAGGTTATCCACGCCAAGGCCCAGGCCCCAGCGCGAGGCACTGCTGCGCGAGCGCAGGATGAGCCGCGAAGCGCCTGGCTCGCTGCCGGGCGCAATGTCGGCGGTGAGGTCCACTGAGCGCAGGCGATTGAGCTGGTCCAGGCCTTGCTCCAGGTCCCGCAGGTTCAAGGGTTTGCCAAGCATTCCGGGGAAGGCCCCGCGCAATGAAACCGGTAGGCTCTGGTCGGCCAGCTCGATGGCTTCGATATAGCCTTCTTCGACGCGGATATCCAGGGTCTGCCCGGCAGCCGGGGTGCTGATCAGGTACGGACGGCTGGCGATATAGCCAGCCTCGACGTACAGGCGGGTGATCTCGGCCAGCAGTCGGTTGATCTGGGTGACGCCCATACACGAGGCCACATAGGGTTCGATGTGTTTGTTGAACTCGGTCTTGCTGAACAGCGTGACCCCGGCCAGGCGCGTACCGCTCAGGGGCCAGCACCGCTCATCTTTCACGGTATCCGCAGGCAGCGCTGGCGCTGCCTGTTGGGTGCCGAAACTGCCCCGTTGCATCTGGCGCTGGCGTTGTTCCAATTGCAGCTGTTGCAGGTCGCGCTGCTGTTGTTGCTGCAAGCGCAGGGCTTCCTGGCCAGCCTGTGGCCCATCGGCAGCGGTCACCGGTAACGAGCCCAGGCAGAGCAGGGAAACGATCAGGCTCCGGGTAAGACGGAGATGCTCGGTAGAGGGCTGATTCGGCACTCGACATCCTTAACGTAAAAATACGGACGATCCATGCCCCTTGAGCCAGACGGTGAACTCAGGGACTTGCCATAATTGAGCCATCATTAAACTGATTGTTACATCGGTGTAGGATTTATTACATAAAACGTGGGGAATGCCGCTTTATTCAGTAAAAAAATGCACGAAGAAGGTGCGGGGAAGGTAAGCATACGCTTGAGATGGGTCGGTTCTGTGGGCTGGCGTCGTAAAAAATGCCGCGAGAAGGGTTTTTGATTGTTGCAGTTAAGCTTGTTAATCGTCTTGTTTATAAGTGAGTGGCAAGTACAGCCCCAGTCTTGCTAAGAGAGCGGGGCTGTTGTGTTTCAGCTCAGTTTTGTCCGCGCACCAGAATCGACTCATCGATCTGCGCAATCGACGTCACGCCGGTCAGGGTCATGGACACGCGCATTTCCTTGGCGAAGATATCCAACAAGTTCTCCACCCCTTGCTGCCCAGCAGCCGCCAGCGCGTAGGCGGTGGCGCGCCCCAGCAATACGCCCTTGGCTCCGAGCGCAAGCATGCGCACTACGTCCAGCCCGGAACGAACGCCGGAGTCCACCAGCACCGTCAGATCACTGCCAACGGCTTGTGCGATGGGTGGCAAGGCTTTGGCAGTAGACAGCACGCCATCCAGTTGCCGGCCACCATGGTTGGACACCACGATGCCGTCAGCGCCGAAGCTCACGGCGTCCTTGGCGTCTTGTGGGTCGAGGATGCCTTTGATGATCATTGGGCCCTTCCAGAACTCGCGGATCCACTCCAGATCTTTCCAACTGATGGAAGGGTCGAAGTTGTTGGCCAGCCAGCCGATGTAGTCCTCAAGGTGGGTGGGTTTGCCGAGGTATTTGGAGATGTTGCCCAAGTCGTGAGGGCGACCCATAAGGCCGACGTCAAAGGCCCAGGCCGGTTTGGCCATGGCTTGCAGCATCCGGCGCGACGCTGCATACGGTCCGGACATCCCGGAGTGTGCGTCGCGATAGCGGGCGCCGGGGGTCGGCATGTCAACGGTGAACACCAGGTTTTTCACCCCGGCGGCCTGGGCCCGTTCCAGGGCGTTCTTCATGAAGCCGCGATCTTTCAGCACATAGAGTTGAAACCAGATCGACTGGGCACTTTGCGAAGCCACTTCCTCGATCGGGCAAACGGAAACGGTCGACAAGCAGAAAGGAATGCCTTTGTTCTCCGCAGCCTTGGCGGCCTGGACTTCACCGCGCCGTGCATACATCCCGGTCAGCCCCACCGGGCTGAGAATGATCGGCATGGCCAGGGGCTGATCGAACAGCGTGGTCTCAAGGCTCAGGCTCTCGACGTTTCTCAGGATCCGCTGGCGCAGGCTGATGTCGGCCAGGTCCGAGCTGTTGGCCCGGAGGGTGTGTTCGGCGTAAGCGCCACCGTCGATGTAGTCGAACAGGAAACGCGGCAGTTTTCGGCGTGCGGCTTCGCGGTAATCCGATGCGGACGAGATGATCATGGACAGTGAGGCCCCCGGGAGAAAGAAAACGATGGGCTGAGGATAGACAACGGTTTTTCATGGTAAAAACAACTTTTACAACTCGAATCCAGTCGCAAACGGAATAGTCATGAACCTTCGAACGCTGCGTGCTTTTGTCGAGGTGGTACGCCAGGGCGGTTTCTCACAGGCGGCCGAGGTGGTTTCGCTCACCCAGTCCAGTGTCAGCAAGGCGGTCAAGACCTTGGAAGACGAGCTGGGCACTGCGCTGTTCAGCCGTATCGGCCACAAGAGCGAGCTGACAGCCGCCGGCGAAATTGCCTACCGACGTGCCTTGGTGTTGCTGGCCGAGCGCAGTGACTTGGTGGCCGAGATCAACGATTTGCTGGGGCTCAAGCGGGGCATATTGCGCATCGGCTTGCCGCCGGTGGGCAGTGGTGTGCTGTTTGCGGCAATGTTTGCCTTGTATCGGCGTCGCTATCCAGAGATTGATATCGAGTTGATCGAGCACGGCAGCAAGAAACTGCAGGAGTGCCTCCAGGCGGGCGAGGTGGACCTTGCGGCGTTGTTGGTGCCGGTTGACGGGGAGTTCGAGTATCAGGATGTGCGAGTCGAGCCGCTGATGGTGGTGATGCCGGTGGATCATCCGCTGGCAGGGCGCAAGCAAGTGGATTTCGCTGATCTTGCCGACCATCCGTTCATTCTGTTCGAGTCCGGTTTTGCCCTGAACCGTATCATTCTCAGCGCCTGCGAGCGTAAGGGCGTGGTGCCACGAGTGACGGCCCGCAGCGCGCAAATCGACTTCATTGTCGACCTGGTTTCAGCGGGCCTGGGCGTCGCCTTTTTACCTCGGATGCTGGCTCATAAACACAAACATACCGGTATCGCGCTGATCCCTTTGGACGAACCCCAGACCGATTGGCATATTGCCTTGGCCTGGCGGCATCAGGCCCATTTGCCGCCGGCGGCTCGGGCGTGGCTGGACCTGGCGAAAGAGATGGGTAATGTTCCGGCGGATCTGAAGTCGTGAGGAACATCGCCGAAAGCCAGCCCTTTCCAACCTGTTGGTTCCACGCCATATCGCGTCGAGGGGCGGTACATGGCCTCTATCAAAACGGGAAACCCCAAAGGTGTTTCCCGTTTTTTGGCTGCTGGTTTCGTGGGCGAAACAAGGTTGCCCCCTAGATTAGGCTTTTGAAGCGAATCGATATTCTGTAGCCTTGCGCAGCTTCACCGTGCTTGATGAACAAATCACTTCGTCCGGCGGTACCCTCAAGGGGGCCAGAGCCGGTGGTACACTCGACTTTCGCGCAACTGCGCCTGCAGGTCTTGCGAACATGACGCAAATTTCTGAACGCCTTCTGGTTCAAGCCCACCTCGACGCCAAGCAGCCCAAGGTGCTCAGTGCTGAAGAGGAGACGGGTTTACGTTCCGCCATCGCTGCCGAGCTCAAGGCTCAGGATGCGGTGCTGGTGGCTCACTTCTACTGCGACCCGGTGATTCAGGCCCTGGCCGAAGAAACCGGCGGCTGTGTCTCTGACTCCCTGGAAATGGCCCGCTTCGGCGCGGCGCACCCGGCCAAGACCGTGTTGGTCGCCGGCGTGCGCTTCATGGGCGAGACCGCAAAAATCCTCACCCCTGAAAAACGCATCCTGATGCCCACTTTGGAAGCCACTTGCTCCCTGGACCTGGGCTGCCCGGTGGATGAGTTTTCTGCGTTTTGCGATCAGCACCCCGAGCGCACCGTGGTGGTCTACGCCAACACCTCGGCGGCGGTAAAAGCCCGCGCCGATTGGGTGGTGACCTCCAGTTGCGCCCTGGAAATCGTCGAAAGCCTGATGGACAACGGCGAGACCATCATCTGGGGCCCGGACAAGCACCTGGGCACCTACATCCAGCGCCAGACGGGTGCCGATATGCTGCTGTGGGACGGTGCGTGCATCGTCCACGAAGAGTTCAAGTCCAAGCAGTTGGAAGACATGAAGGCGTTGTACCCGGACGCAGCGATTCTGGTGCACCCGGAATCACCGACGTCGGTGATCGAGTTGGCTGATGCCGTGGGTTCCACCAGTCAGTTGATCGCTGCCGCACAACGTCTGCCGAACAAGACTTTTATCGTTGCTACCGACCGCGGCATTTTCTACAAGATGCAGCAGTTGTGTCCGGACAAGGTCTTCGTTGAAGCGCCTACTGCCGGTAACGGTGCAGCATGCCGCAGTTGTGCGCATTGCCCGTGGATGGCGATGAATACGCTGGAGCGCACGCTGCAGTGTCTGCGAGAGGGGAGTAACGAGATTTTCGTCGAGCCTTCGGTGATTCCTCAGGCGGTGCGTCCGCTCAAGCGCATGCTGGATTTCACTCAGGCGGCGCGCCTTAAACTGGCCGGCAACGCCTGATCCAAAGGCGGACGCAATACAAATGTGGGAGCGAGCAAGCCAGCTCCCACATTTAGTGCTCCATTGTTCCTGGATTACTTCTTCTGTTTCGGAACCCGCACTAACTGCGTATCCGAATAGATGTCATGCCAACTGCGCTTTTTCTTGTCGAACAGCGACCAGATAAACCCCAGTCCCACACACAACCACGAAGCGATCGACACCACAAATCGCAACAGCGCCTGCCATAAGCTGATCCGCGAACCGTCGGCGTTTTGCACCCGTACGCCCCACACTTGCATACCCAACGTCTGCCCGGAATGGGTCCAGAACTTGGCAAAAAAACCAAACAGTACAAAAAACAGAATCGTCGACAACAGCGGGTCACCGTCCAGTGCTCCGGACTCAGAGAGTGCACGCAGTTTGGCCTCGCCGACAAAGACCATCCACACCAGCTTGTAGATGAACGCCGTGACGATCAGCAGGGCGGTGCACAACAGGAAGTCATAGAACATCGCTGCCAGACGACGGCCCAGACCAACGGCGGGAAACTCGCCTTGGGGGCTCAGCAGGTGTTTCGACATGGCATGGCTCTCTGGGGGAAAAAGCCATTTTACGGAATAACGCACATAAAAAAGCCCCTGATGTCACCATCAGGGGCTTTTTGTCGCGCAAGGGATTTAACCCTCTGCTTGTACTTCGTCAGCCTGCATGCCTTTCTGGCCTTGCACCGCGATGAAGGTCACTTTCTGGCCTTCTTTCAGGCTCTTGAAACCGTTGCCCTGAATAGCGCGGAAATGGACGAACAGATCCGGACCGCTTTCTGGAGTGATAAAACCAAAACCTTTCTCGTCGTTAAACCACTTGACGGTACCGCTCAGACGATCAGCCATTTTCTTCTTTCCTTTGACGCTAAAAATTAATGACAGCCCCTTTCAGATGAAAGAGTACTGGGCTGGATTGCAGGAAAGTAAGAGACATCGAACGGGTTGTAGCAAACTTTGGCTACTGCCCAGGTCCAGGTTCAAAGCGACCCATGCAAACACAGTGGGCAAACTCTACGCCAACTAAGGCCGAAAAAACAAGCCCTCTGCAAGCCACGGTTTTCCTCGGGTTTATGACACTTCGGTCAACAACGGAGAACTGACTTATTCGATAGAGTTGATCACTTGTTATAGGTTAATTCACATAACATTGACTATCGTCAATGCACTGTTTTATGGCGGTTGCGTTACAAATTAGTGCGCGTCAACGCAACCGCGTTACTTATAGAAACAGTCAATCAACCACGATAGTAACGTTGTGGCACGAATGGCATTTTACTTACACGAAGTGGCACCTTTTTCCCACGTACCAGCGCTGAGACTTCGGTGTCCAGCGCGATGAACGCACTGTCGAGGTAACCCATGGCCAACGGGCCGCCGAGGCTCGGGCCAAAACCACCGCTGCACACACTGCCGATCACGGTGCCGTGTTCGTCGACGATTTCTGCCCCTTCGCGCACCGGCGTGCGTTCTTGCGGCAGCAGGCCAACACGTTTGCGGCTGACACCGGTTTGCTGCTGGGTGAAGATTCGGTCGGCACCCGGGAAGCCTCCGGCGCGAGCACCGTCAGCGCGGCGGGCCTTGGAAATGGCCCACAACAGGCTGGCTTCAATCGGCGTGGTGTCGGTGTTCATGTCATGGCCATAGAGGCACAGGCCGGCTTCCAGGCGCAGGGAGTCGCGGGCACCCAGGCCGATGGCCTGCACTTCGGTTTCTGCCAGCAGGCTGCGGGCCAGGCTTTCGGCGCTGGCGGCGGGGACGGAGATTTCGAAGCCATCTTCGCCGGTATAGCCGGAGCGGCTGACGTAGCAGTCCACACCCAGCAAACGCAGGGGGGCGAATTGCATGAAGGTCATTTTCGTGACCTCAGGCGCCAGGCGCGCCAGCACTTTTACCGCTGCAGGACCTTGCAGGGCGAGCAGGGCGCGTTCTTCAAACAACGGCTCGATCTTGCACTGGTCACCGATGTGCTGGCGCAAGTGGGCCAGGTCCTGGTCCTTGCAGGCAGCGTTGACCACTAGGAACAGTTCGTCGTTACCCAGGTTAGCTACCATCAGGTCGTCGAGGATGCCGCCCTGGTCGTTGGTGAACATGGCGTAGCGTTGCATGCCCACTGGCAGGTCAACGATGTCTACCGGCACCAGGGTTTCCAGGGCCTTGGCGGCATTGGCGCCGGTCAGGCGGATCTGGCCCATGTGGGACACGTCGAACAACCCGGCCTGCTCACGGGTGTGCTGATGTTCCTTCATCACGCCCAGCGGGTATTGCACCGGCATGTCGTAGCCGGCGAACGGCACCATGCGTGCGCCCAATTCGATGTGCAGGGCGTGCAACGGGGTTTTCAACAGGGTTTCGGTGGACATATTCAGCTCCTGAAAAACGTGCGGACGCGCTTGTAGGCGTCAGCACTCGATAATGTTGACCGCCAAACCGCCACGGGCGGTTTCTTTGTATTTGCTTTTCATGTCGGCGCCGGTCTGGCGCATGGTGCGGATGACCTTGTCCAGCGAGACGAAGTGTTGCCCGTCGCCGCGCAAAGCCATGCGCACCGCATTGATGGCCTTGACCGAACCCATGGCATTGCGTTCGATGCAGGGCACCTGCACCAGCCCGCCGATGGGGTCGCAGGTCAGACCGAGGTTGTGTTCCATGCCAATCTCGGCGGCGTTCTCCACCTGGGAAACCGTACCGCCCAACACTTCGCACAGGGCGCCAGCCGCCATGGAACAGGCGACACCGACTTCACCCTGGCAACCGACTTCGGCGCCGGAGATCGAGGCGTTTTCCTTATAGAGAATGCCGATGGCTGCGGCAGTGAGCAGGAAACGCACCACGCCGTCTTCGCTCGCGCCGGGGATAAAACGCATGTAGTAGTGCAACACCGCCGGCACAATTCCGGCCGCACCGTTGGTGGGCGCAGTGACCACGCGCCCGCCGTTGGCATTTTCTTCGTTGACCGCCAGGGCGTACAGGTTGACCCAGTCGAGCACCGACAACGGGTCGCGCAGTGAGGATTCCGGGTTCTTGCACAACTGGCGATGCAACGCGGCCGCTCGCCGCTTGACCTTCAGACCACCCGGCAAGATACCTTCGTTGCGACAACCCGCGTCCACGCAGTCTTGCATCACTTGCCAGATCTTCAGCAGGCCGCTGCGGGTTTCCGCTTCCGAGCGCCATGCGCTTTCATTGGTCAGCATCACCTGGCTGATGGACAGCCCATAGGTGGCGCAATGGCCGAGCAAGTCCTTGGCACTTTTGAACGGGAAGGTCAGGGGCGTAGCGTCTTCGACAATCCGGTCGTGGCCTGCCGCATCTTCATCTACCACGAATCCGCCGCCGACCGAGTAGTACTCGCGGCTGCGAATCTGCAAACCGGCCGCATCAAAGGCGCGGAAGATCATGCCGTTGGGGTGATAGGGCAGGGGTTTGCGAATCATCGCCAGGTGTTCTTTCTCGTTGAACGCAATGCTGTGTTCGCCGAGCAGGTTCAAGCGCCCGTTGCCACGAATTTCCAGTAGCCGTGCGGCAACGGTTTCAGTATTCACGGTGTCGGGGTGTTCACCTTCCAGGCCCAGCAACACAGCCTTGTCACTGCCGTGGCCTTTGCCGGTGGCGCCGAGTGAACCGTAGAGTTCCACCTTGACGCAGGTGGTCGCGTTCAGCAGGTTGTCACGCTTGAGGCCCTCGACGAATCGAGCTGCCGCACGCATCGGGCCGACGGTGTGGGAGCTGGAGGGGCCGATGCCAATCTTGAACAGGTCGAACACGCTTAAAGACATTGTTGTTCTCCGGTTTCTTGTTATTGGATGCCAGTCTGCCTGTGGAATGCGATTGATGTGGGAGCCGGGCTTGCCCGCGATGCAGGCACCTCGGTATGTCAGATACACCGAGGTGATGCTATCGCAGGCAAGCCAGCTCCCACACAAGCGAGCCAGTCAGGTCAGGCGTAGCTTTCGATCGACGGACACGCACACACCAGGTTGCGATCGCCAAACACGTTGTCGACCCGGCCAACCGGCGGCCAATACTTGCCTTCGATCAACGAAGCTACCGGGTATACCGCCTGTTCGCGGCTGTATGGGTGGCTCCATTCGCCAACCAGTTCCGCTGCGGTATGCGGAGCGTTCTTCAGTGGGTTGTCGTCCTTGTCCAGCGTGCCATTTTCCACCGCGCGGATTTCTTCGCGGATGGCGATCATGGCGTTGCAGAAGCGGTCCAGTTCTTCCTTGGATTCACTTTCGGTCGGCTCGATCATCAAGGTGCCAGCTACCGGGAACGACATGGTCGGTGCGTGGAAACCAAAGTCGATCAGGCGCTTGGCCACGTCATCAACGCTGATGCCGCTGCTGTCTTTCAATGGACGCAAGTCCAGGATGCATTCGTGGGCCACCAGGCCGTTGCTGCCGGTGTAGAGCACTGGGTAGTGCTCTTCCAGGCGACGGGAGATGTAGTTGGCATTGAGGATCGCCAATTGCGAAGCGCGCTTGAGACCGGCGCCACCCATCATGCTGATGTACATCCAGGTGATCGGCAGGATGCTCGCGCTGCCGAACGGTGCGGCGCAGACCGCGCCTTCCTTGCGCTCCATGGTGCCGTGGCCAGGCAGGAATGGCGTCAGGTGCGACTTCACGCCAATCGGGCCAACGCCTGGGCCGCCACCGCCGTGAGGAATGCAGAAGGTCTTGTGCAGGTTCAGGTGGGACACGTCGCCGCCGAACTTGCCGGGGGCGCAGAGGCCGACCATGGCGTTCATGTTGGCGCCGTCGATGTACACCTGGCCGCCGTTGTCATGAATGATCCCGCAGATTTCGCGGATGCCTTCTTCGAACACACCGTGGGTGGACGGGTAGGTGATCATCAGCGCAGCGAGGTGCTCGCGGTGCTCGATGGCCTTGGCGCGCAGGTCTTCGATGTCGACGTTGCCACGGGCATCGCAGGCGGTGACGACCACGCGCATACCAGCCATGTTGGCGGTGGCCGGGTTGGTACCGTGGGCCGACGACGGGATCAGGCAGATGTCGCGGCGTTCTTCACCACGGCTCTGGTGATAGGCACGGATCGCCAACAGGCCTGCGTATTCACCTTGGGAGCCGGCGTTCGGTTGCAGGGAGATCGCGTCGTAACCGGTAGCCGCGCAGAGCATGGCTTCCAGTTCATCGGTCAGTTGTTGGTAGCCCGCGCTTTGTGCGGCCGGGGCGAATGGGTGCAGGGCACCGAATTCGGCCCAGGTCACGGGGATCATTTCGCTGGCGGCGTTGAGTTTCATGGTGCAGGAACCCAGCGGGATCATGGTGCGATCCAGGGCCAGGTCCTTGTCGGCCAGCTTGCGCAGGTAGCGCATCAGTTCGGTTTCAGAGTGGTAACGGTTGAACACCGGGTGGCTGAGGATCGGCGACTGGCGCAGCAGCGCGGCCGGCAGGGTGCTTTCAACCTTCGTGGCCAAGGCCGCGAAGTCGGGCAGTGCCTTGCCGCCTGCGAACACACTCCACAGGGTTTCGATATCGGCCTGAGTGGTGGTTTCGTCTACCGACAGGCCCAGGCGTTCACCGTCCACTACACGCAGGTTGATGCGTTGGGCGCGGGCCTGGTCGTGCAGGGCGGCGGTGTTGGCGCCGGTGGCGAGGGTCAGGGTGTCGAAGAAGTTGACTTGCTCAACCTTCAGCCCCAATGCGCTCAAGCCTTTGGCGAGAATCGCGGTCAGGTGATGGATACGGTTGGCGATCTGGGTCAGGCCTTTCGGGCCGTGGTACACGGCGTACATGCTGGCGATGTTGGCCAACAGTACCTGGGCGGTGCAGATGTTGCTGGTGGCTTTCTCACGGCGGATATGTTGCTCGCGGGTCTGCATGGCCAGGCGCAGGGCCGGCTTGCCGAAGCGGTCGACAGAGACGCCTACCAGGCGGCCCGGCATGTCGCGCTTGAACGCATCCTTGGTGGAGAAGTAGGCGGCATGCGGGCCACCAAAGCCCAGCGGCACGCCGAAGCGTTGTGCGCTGCCGATGGCCACGTCGGCGCCGAACTCACCCGGTGGGGCCAGCAACGTCAGGGCCAGCAGGTCAGCGGCTACTGCTACCAGTGCGTTGGCGGCGTGGAAGCGTTCGGTCAGTTCACGGTAGTCAAACACGTCACCGTTGCTGGCCGGGTACTGCAGCAAGGCGCCGAAGAACGGGCTGACGTCAGTCAGTTCGCGCTCATCGCCCACCACCACGTCAATGCCCAGCGGCTCGGCACGGGTGCGTAGCACGTCGAGGGTTTGCGGGTGGCTGTGGATCGAGGCAAAGAAGGCATGGCTGCTTTTGTTCTTGCTCAGGCGTTTGCAGAAGGTCATGGCTTCGGCAGCAGCGGTGGCTTCATCCAGCAGCGAGGCGTTGGCGATCGGCAAGCCTGTGAGGTCGCTGATCAGGGTCTGGAAGTTCAGCAGCGCTTCGAGGCGGCCCTGGGAAATTTCTGGCTGGTACGGGGTGTAGGCGGTGTACCAGGCCGGGTTTTCCAGGAGGTTGCGCAGGATCGGCGACGGCGTGTGGCAGTTGTAGTAGCCCTGGCCGATGTAGGTCTTGAACAGCTCGTTCTTGGCGGCGATGGCTTTGATCGACGCGAGGGCGGCGGCTTCGCTCAGGCCGTCGCTGAGGCCCAGCACGCTGGTGCCCTTGATGCTCTCCGGGATCACGCTGGCGGTCAGGGCCTCCAGGGAGTCAAAGCCCAGGCTTGTGAGCATTTGTTGCTCATCTTCCTGGCGCGGGCCGATGTGGCGGGCGATGAATTCATTAGCGGTATTCAATTGAACAGTCATGGCGCGCTCCTCAGGCTTCAGCGTTGGCTTTGATCAGGCGGTCGTACGCATCCTGATCCAACAGCTTAGCTACTGCATCGGCATCAGCCGGTTTAAAGCGGAAGAACCAGCCTTCGCCCATCGGGTCCTCGTTGACCAGCTCAGGGCTGGCGTCCAGTTGGCCGTTCACTTCGAGGACTTCGCCGTCCAGGGGCATGTACACACCGCTGGCCGCCTTGACCGATTCCACGGTGGAGGCTTCTGCACCCTTGTCGTAGGACTGCAACTCAGGCAGTTGCACGAAAACCACATCACCCAGCGCGTTCTGCGCAAAAGCGGTAATACCCACGGTAACGCTGCCGTCGGCTTCGGCGCGCAGCCATTCGTGATCTTCAGTAAAGCGCAACTCGCTCATGGAAACTCCTCAGGGCCAGATTCGTCTGGTGGACGGGATTGGAATAATGGGGAGTTACTTAGCAAAATCGCGGCCAATGTTTTTTAGTCGTTAAAAATCAATAAGTTATTGATTGTAGAGGGCAAGGCTTGAAATGCAGCTGTAGCGATATCGCTACAGCCAAAGAGGCGAAAAAAAGCCTATGAGGATCAAAGCCTTGCATAGTGCTGGCCAATGAGGATTGTAGCGATATCGTTCCACTGTAGCGCTTTCAGTACAGCTGGAGGTCGCTTTTGAACGTGAGGTTGGAATGCAATCAATGTGGGAGCTGGCAAGCCAGCTCCCACATTTTTGACCGTGTGTTCTCAGGGCTTGTTGGGGATACCGTATTTGCGCAGGCGATGTGCGATGGCGGTATGGGAGGTTTGCAGGCGGCTGGCTAACTGGCGTGTGGACGGATAGCTGACATACAGCTTCTCCAGCAGCGAGCGCTCAAAGTCCTCCACCGCCTGTTCCAGGCTGTCGACTTCCCCATCGCTCTGGCGCGCTACCGAGGTGCCGGCAATGTCCAGGTCGCCAATGTCCACCAGGCTGCTTTCGCAAATGGCGGCAGCGCGAAAGATCACGTTCTGCAATTGGCGCACGTTGCCCGGCCAGCGGTTGCCCAGCAGCGCCGGATAGGTACCTGGCGCCAGGCGGCAGACCGGGCGCTGGATCTGCGCGCAGGCCTGCTGCATGAAGTAGCGGGCCAGCAGCAGGATGTCCTGGCCACGCTCGCGCAGGGGCGGGACTTCGACGTTGAGGACGTTCAGGCGGTAGAACAGGTCCTCGCGGAAGGTGCCTTCGCTGACCATCTTTTCCAGGTCGCGGTGAGTGGCGCTGAGGATCCGCACGTTGACCTTGACCTCACGGTCGCCGCCCACCCGGCGAAAGCTGCCGTCATTGAGGAATCGCAGCAGCTTGGCCTGCAAATACGGCGACATCTCGCCGATTTCATCGAGAAACACCGTGCCCTGGTTGGCCAGTTCCATCAGCCCCGGCTTGCCGCCGCGCTGGGCACCGGTAAAGGCGCCGGGGGCGTAGCCGAACAGCTCACTTTCGGCCAGGTTTTCCGGCAGTGCCGCGCAGTTCAGGGCGAGAAACGGTGAACTGTGCCGCGCGCTGATGGCGTGGCAGGCACGGGCCACCAGTTCCTTGCCGGTGCCGGTTTCGCCCTGAATCAGCAACGGCGCATCAAGGGCCGCCACGCGCTGGGCGCGGGCCTTGAGGGTGCGGATCGCGGGGGACTCGCCCAACAGCGCATCGAAACCTTCGGCATGGTCATGGTGCAGCGCCGACAGTTGCTCACCGATACGGTTAGGTGGGTACAGGGTCAGCAGGGCGCCGGCGTCGGTGATCGGGGTGGCGCCCAGCAACAGGGTTTGGCCGTTGACACTGATTTCCCGCAGAGGCAGGCGAAAGCCGTGGTCCAGCAAGGTGGTCAGCAGCATTGGGTCGTCGAACAGCGCGTTGATGCTTTCACCGGCGGGCTCGCGGCCATACAGCGCAATGAGCGCCGGGTTGGCCAGCAGGATCTTGCCGGCGCTGTCCAGAGCCAATACCGGGTCGGTCATCGCGGCGAGCAAGGCGTCGAGCTGCAGATGGCGGCGTTGGCCGGGGAGGATGTCCACCACCGTCACGGCCTGTACGCCGTGGACGCTGAACAGCGCGTCACGCAGTTCTTCCAGGACCTCGGCGCTCAAGGTGGGCGCGTCGATATAGACGTTGGGTGGGACCATTTCCACCGCATCCAGGTTGAGATTGCGCCCACCGAGCAGGGCCAGGACTTCCTGGGTAATGCCGACGCGGTCGATGAAGCTGACGTGGATACGCATGGGGCGGTTTTGGGTTCTGGCGTGCGAGAGGTGGCAAGTATGCCTTGGAGCGGATGGAGATCAAAATGTGGGAGCGGGCTTGCTCGCGAATGCGGTGTGTCAGTCACCGGATGTATCAACTGATACACCGCATTCGCGAGCAAGCCCGCTCCCACATTTGATCGTTGGTGCCTGGGGAATCGGGTTATTCCAGGTGTTCGGGTTTGACCGGATCGCCGGGCTTCACGTCCAACTGATGCCTTACATCCTCAAACATCAAATCGTACTGCTTGTGCATCGAACCATTGAGCACGGCAATCTTCGGCATGCCGTATTTCTGCGCGATATTCATCGCATGGCGGGCGAAGTCATAGGCCTGGTCCTTGGGCAGGAAAAACTCCTCCTTGAGGTCCTTGCCCTGCACCGAACCGTGTAGCTTGAACAGCATCCCTTTGCCTTCCTTGGGGTCCTGACTGACTTCATAGTCGATGCACAGGTTGTAGCTGTAGTCGTCCTTGTTCAGCGCGTGGCGCTCGATGTGCAGGTGTCCGGGTTCAAACGTGGCCATAGGCGTTTCTCCTTCAAAGGCATGGGAGAAAGGGCAGGCGCAATGCCTGCCCCAACGAAAGCGTTACTGATAAGTGATGCCAGGTTTCGCCGTGCTGATACGTGTGCCGGCGTGGCCCTGGACGATAGCTTCGATGTCCGAGAGTGAACCGATCACTGCGGTTTTGCCAGTCTGGCGGGCGAACTCGCACGCGGCCTGAACCTTGGGCCCCATGGAGCCGGCGGCGAAGCCGAGTTTTTCCATTTCGTCGGGATGGGCCTGGCCGATGGCTTTCTGGGTCGGTTTGCCGAAGTCGATAAAGGCGGCATTGACGTCGGTGGCGATCACCAGCAAATCGGCACCCAGTTGTCCGGCCAGCAGGGATGAACAGAGGTCTTTGTCGATCACCGCTTCAATGCCTTTGAGCTTGCCATCGTCGCCGTACATCGTTGGAATCCCGCCGCCGCCGGCGCAGATCACGATGCTGCCTTTTTCCAACAGCCAGGTAATCGGGCGGATTTCAAAAATGCGTTTGGGCCGGGGGCTGGCGACCACGCGGCGATACTTGTCGCCATCGGGGGCGATGGCCCAGCCTTTTTCAGCGGCGAGTTGTTCGGCTTCGGCTTTCGAGTAGACCGGGCCGATGGGCTTGCTCGGGTTCTGGAACGCGGGGTCCTTGGCGTCCACTTCCACTTGGGTCAGCAGCGTGGCGAACGGCACTTCGAAGTCCAGCAGGTTGCCCAGTTCCTGTTCGATGATATAGCCGATCATGCCTTCGGTTTCGGCGCCCAGCACGTCCAGCGGATAAGGCGAGACTTGGGTGTAGGCCGCCGCCTGCAGCGACAGCAGGCCCACTTGCGGGCCGTTGCCATGGGCGATGACCAGTTGATTGCCGGCATGAATCTTGGCGATCTGTTCGGTGGCGATGCGGATGTTGGCGCGTTGGTTGTCCGCCGTCATGGGTTCACCACGGCGGAGCAGGGCGTTACCGCCCAGTGCTACGACGATACGCATAATGCGATCCTTCTAGAGGTGTGAACACAGAGCCCAATGTGGGAGGGGGCTTGCTCCCGATAGCGGTGGTTCAGCTACAGATAAATTGACTGACCCACCGCCATCGGGAGCAAGCCCCCTCCCACATTTTGACCGTGTTCCGACAGTGAGAGTTAGATATCCGCCAACGCCGACACCAGGATCGCCTTGATGGTATGCATGCGGTTTTCCGCTTGCTCAAAGGCGATGTTGGCCGGGGATTCAAACACTTCTTCGGTCACTTCCACGCCATTGGCCAGGTTCGGATACCGCGCGGCGATGTCCTTGCCGACCTTGGTTTCGCTGTTATGGAACGCCGGCAGGCAGTGCATGAACTTCACCCGAGGGTTGCCCGAGGCTTTCATCATCCTGGCGTTGACCTGGTACGGCAGCAGTTGCTCGATACGCTCGTCCCACGCTTCCACCGGCTCACCCATGGACACCCAGATATCGGTGTGGATGAAGTCCACGCCTTTCACTGCTTCTTTCGGGTCTTCGGTGATGGTGATGCGCGCGCCGCTTTCTTCAGCAAACGCCTGGCACTGCTTGATGAAGTCTTCATGGGGCCACAGGGCTTTTGGCGCACCAATGCGCACGTCCATACCCAGCTTGGCACCGATCATCAGCAGTGAGTTGCCCATGTTGTAGCGGGCGTCGCCGAGGTAGGCATAGCTGATGTCATGCAGCGGCTTGTCGCTGTGTTCGCGCATGGTCAGGGTGTCGGCGATCATTTGGGTCGGGTGAAATTCAGCGGTCAAGCCGTTGAACACCGGCACGCCGGCGAACTTGGCCAGCTCTTCGACGATTTCCTGTTCGAAGCCACGGTACTCAATCGCATCGAACATGCGACCGAGGACGCGGGCGGTGTCTTTCATGCTTTCTTTGTGGCCGATTTGCGACGACACCGGGTCGATATAGGTGACGTGGGCGCCTTGATCGTGGGCTGCTACTTCGAACGCGCAACGGGTGCGGGTTGAGGTTTTTTCGAAGATCAGCGCGATGTTTTTGCCCTGCAAGTGCGGGCGTTCAGTGCCGGTGTATTTGGCGCGCTTGAGGTCGCGGGACAGGTCCAGCAGGTAGTGCAGCTCGCGAGTAGTGTGGTGCATCAGCGAGAGCAGGCTGCGGTTGCGCATGTTGAAAGCCATGATGGATCTCCTTCTGTTTAGGTTATCCCCTTGGCCGGCGCCTCATGAGCGGCGGCCAAGGTTTGAATATCAGTAGTCGATAGGGTCGCGAATGATCGGGCAGGTCATGCAGTGGCCGCCGCCGCGACCACGGCCCAGTTCGCCAGCGCTGATGGTGATGACTTCCACACCGGCCTTACGCAGCAGGGTGTTGGTGTAGGTGTTGCGGTCATAACCGATCACCACGCCAGGCTCCACGGCCACCACGTTGTTGCCGTCATCCCATTGCTCGCGCTCGGCGGCGAAGCTGTTGCCACCGGTTTCCACCACTCGCAGGGTTTTCAGGTTCAGGGCCGCTGCGACGGTGTCGAGGAAGCTGGTTTTCTCGCGTTGGATATCAATACCGCCGGGCTTGCTCTCGTCAGGGCGCAGGCTGAAGGCGACAATCTGGCTGACCACTTCCGGGAAGATCGTGACCAGGTCGCGGTCGCAGAAACTGAACACCGTATCGAGGTGCATCGCGGCGCGAGATTTCGGCAGGCCGGCGACGATTACGCGCTCCACGGCCTTGTGTTTGAACAGATTGAGCGCAAGCTGGCCGATGGCCTGACGCGAGGAACGCTCGCCCATGCCGATCAACACCACGCCGTTACCGATTGGCATCACGTCACCGCCTTCCAGCGTGGCGTTGCCGTGCTCCTGATCCGGGTCGCCGTACCAGACCTGGAAGTCGGCGTTGGTGAACTCGGGGTGGAATTTGTAGATGGCGCTGGCCAGCAAGGTTTCCTGGCGTCGCGCGGGCCAATACATCGGGTTCAGCGTCACGCCGCCGAAGATCCAGCACGTGGTGTCGCGGGTGAATTGGGTGTTAGGCAGCGGCGGCAGAATGAAGCTCGAATGCCCGAGGAAGTCGCGGAACATTTCGATGGTCTTGCCACCGAAGCTGCTCGGCAGGTCATCGGCCGATACGCCGCCAATCAGAAACTCGGCAACCTTGCGTGGCTCCAGGCTGCGCAGCCACGAGCCCACTTCATTGACCAGACCGAGGCCGACCTGGTTAGCGGTGATCTTGCGTTCCAGAATCCAGTCCAGGGCTTCGGGGATGGCGACGATGTCCGTCAGCAGGTTGTGCATTTCCAGTACATCGATATCCCGCTCGCGCATCTTGGTCACGAAGTCGAAATGGTCGCGCTTGGCCTGGGCCACCCACAGCACGTCATCGAACAGCAGTTCATCGCAGTTGTTGGGGGTCAGCCGCTGGTGGGCCAAACCTGGGGAGCACACCATGACTTTGCGCAGTTTGCCGGCTTCGGAATGTACGCCGTACTTAACTTTTTCGGTGGTCATTACAGATCCTCCAGTGAACGAAAAACTACAGAGTCAAGAAGCCGTCGTAGAGCCCATAGGCCGCCACCAGGGCGCCTATGACCACTGCGGCGAAAATCAGCTTCTCGACGTTGGTGAAAATCGGTTTGCCCAATTCATGCTTGGCTTTGGCGAACAGGATCGCGCCGGGGGCATAGAGCAGGGCGGACAACAGCAGGTACTTGGTGCCGCCGGCGTACAACAGCCAGACGGCGTAGATCAGGGCGATGGCGCCGATGAACAGGTCTTTCTTGCGTTCACCCAGGGCGTTTTCGTAGGTCTCGCCGCGCACTGCCAGCAGCAACCCATAGGCCGCCGACCACAGGTAGGGCACCAGGATCATCGAGGTGGCGAGGTAGATCAGCGACAGGTAGGTGCTGGCGGAGAACAGGGTGATCACCAGGAAAATCTGCACCATGGCGTTGGTCAGCCACAGGGCGTTGACTGGCACGTGGTTGGCATTTTCCTTACGCAGGAACTCCGGCATGGTGTGGTCCTTGGCGGCGGCGAACATGATCTCCGCACACAGCAGTACCCACGACAGCAATGCTCCCAGCAAGGAAATGATCAAGCCGACGCTGATCAGCACCGCGCCCCAGTGACCCACTACGTGTTCCAGTACGGCGGCCATCGACGGGTTCTGCAACTTGGCAAGTTCCGGCTGAGTCATGATCCCCAGGGACAAGACGTTCACCAGCATCAGGAACAGCAGCACGGTGATAAAACCAATCACGGTGGCCTTACCGACGTCGGAGCGTTTCTCTGCACGGGACGAGAAGATGCTCGCGCCCTCGATGCCGATGAACACCCAGACGGTGACCAGCATCATGTTGCGCACCTGGTTCATCACGCTGCCCAGGTCCGGGTTTTTCACGCCCCAGATGTCGGCGGTGAAGATGTCCAGTTTGAACGCGAAGAGGGCGATCAACACAAACAGTACCAGTGGCACCACTTTGGCGACGGTGGTCACCAGGTTGATGAATGCCGCTTCCTTGATCCCGCGCAATACTAGGAAATGCACGGCCCACAGCAGCACCGAGGCGCCAATCACCGCCGCTGGGGTGTTGCCTTCGCCGAAGATCGGAAAGAAGTAACCGAGGGTGCTGAACAGCAGTACGAAGTAGCCGACGTTACCCAGCCAGGCACTGATCCAGTAACCCCAGGCGGACGAAAAACCCATGTAATCGCCGAAGCCGGCCTTGGCGTAGGCGTAGACGCCACCGTCCAGATCGGGTTTGCGGTTGGCCAGGGTTTGGAAGACAAAAGCGAGGGTCAACATACCGATGGCGGTAATTACCCAGCCAATCAACACCGCACCGACATCGGCACTGGCGGCCATGTTTTGTGGAAGTGAGAAGATCCCGCCACCAATCATTGAGCCCACGACAAGTGCAACCAAGGCACCTAGTCGGAGTTTTCCGGGAGATTCAGACATTGCATGACTCCAATGCAGGAGAAGAGAGACCACAGAATAAATCTGTGCGCTAATCAAACAGCTGACTCAGATCACTTCATTGGCACATTCCATTGTGAATTAATGACTTATGATGAAAGATCGCAGGCAATAAGATCCCCCGGAGAGGCTTGTTCCAGAGCCTTTCTCCGTTTTAGATGAAAAAATTTCTCATATGCGTGGACGTTTGAAGCTAGCCCGTTTTCCCAGATGTGCAAACTTTTTCAGGAGGGTTTGCCAAATAGGCCACAGCCAGGAAAGTTCAAGCCGTATTTAAATTCTAAATTTGCCTAAACTCTATTTATTGCCATGCCTTTAAGTTATGAGGCGTGGTGTTTTATTCGCTATATCTAATAAACGCTGAACGCGCTGTGCATATTAGCCGCAGGCACAGTTGTTGGTTCAATGGCTGTTTTTCTATTGGGAGTACCCATGCCGCAACCAGCGCAAAAACTTCGACTCAGCGCATTGATCGCCCTGGTGGTGGGTTCGATGATTGGTGGCGGGATCTTCTCGTTGCCGCAGAACATGGCGGCACGGGCGGAGGTCGGCGCGGTGCTGATCGGTTGGGCAATCACGGCCGTTGGCATGCTGGCCCTGGCCTTTGTGTTCCAGACCCTGGCCAACCGCAAGCCTGAACTGGACGCCGGTGTGTATGCCTACGCCAAGGCCGGATTTGGCGACTACATGGGTTTCTCGTCCGCGTGGGGTTATTGGATCAGCGCCTGGATGGGCAACGTCGGTTACTTTGTGCTGCTGTTCAGCACACTGGGCTACTTCTTCCCGGTGTTCGGCCAGGGCAACACGCCCATTGCCATCGCCTGTGCCTCAGTATTGCTGTGGGCCGTTCACTTTCTGGTGATGCGTGGAATCAAGGAGGCGGCCTTCATCAACCAGATCACCACCGTGGCCAAGATCGTGCCGCTGCTGATGTTTATTGTCATCGCCGCCGTGGCGTTCAAGGCCGATATCTTTACTCGTGATATCTGGGGCCTGAGCAACCCGAACTTTGGCAGTGTGGTGGATCAGGTGCGCAACATGATGCTGGTCACCGTGTTTGTGTTTATCGGCATCGAGGGCGCCAGCGTCTATTCGGCGCGGGCCGAGAAACGCTCGGACGTGGGCCGGGCCACGGTGATCGGTTTTCTTGGGGTGTTGGCGCTGCTGGTGCTGGTGAACGTGTTGTCCCTGGGGATCATGAGCCAACCGGAATTGGCCACCTTGCAGAACCCGTCCCTGGCCGGTGTGCTGGAGCATATCGTCGGCCCGTGGGGCGCACTGTTGATCAGCATCGGCCTGGCGGTTTCGTTGCTGGGCGCATTGTTGTCCTGGGCATTGCTGTGCGCCGAAATCCTTTACGCCACGGCCCAGGACAAGACCATGCCCGCGTTCCTGAAAAAGGAAAACGTCAATCATGTGCCGGTCAATGCGTTGTGGCTCACCAATGTGATGATCCAGATTTTCCTGGTGATCACCCTGTTCTCGGAAAGCACCTACACCACGCTGATCTACCTGGCGTCGTCGATGATTCTGGTGCCCTACCTGTGGTCGGCAGCCTATGCGGTGTTGTTGAGCGGGCGTGGCGAAACCTATGAAGGCGCCCAGGGTGAGCGGATGAAAGATCTGCTGATCGGCGTAATCGCTTTGGGCTATGCGCTCTGGCTGCTCTACGCCGGTGGCTTGAAGTATTTGCTGCTGTCGGCGCTGCTGTATGCACCGGGGGTGATTCTGTTTGCCCAGGCCAAACACGAACAGGGCCAACCCTTGTTTACCCGTGTGGAAAAAGGCATTTTCGGTTGCGTGATCGCCGGGGCGAGCTTGGCGGCGTATGGGTTGTACAGCGGGGTGTTGTCATTGTGAAGGTGCAGTTGGCGTATCAAGCCCCTTATGACTGGGAGGCGATGCTGGGTTTTTTGGCGGCGCGGGCGATCAGCGGGTTGGAGACGGTGGTGGCGGGTGTGTATACGCGCAGCATCAGCATCGATGGCCAGCATGGCTGGGTCAGTGTTGAGTCGGGTGAGGGGGATTGGCTTGATGTGACGGTCGACTTCGCTGAGCCGGATGCACTGTCGGAGATTGTCCTGCGTCTGCGTGCGATGTTTGACTTGGACGCTGATGTGCAAGGCATCAATCAACAACTGGCAGCCGATCCCTTGATGGCGCGGCTGGTAGCGGCGCGCCCGGGCCTGCGGGTGCCGGGCACCTGGGATGGCCTGGAGGTGGCGATTCGCGCGGTGCTGGGCCAGCAAATTACCGTGGTCGCGGCGATCCGTTTGGCGGGCAAGCTGGTTGCACAGTATGGCGGGCCGCTGGAGACGCCACAGGCGGGCGTGACACATGTCTTTCCTACGGCTGAGGTGCTGGCGGCAGCGGATTTGGCTAGCCTGGGCATGCCGAAAAGCCGGGGGCGAACCCTGTCGGGCGTGGCCCAGGCGTTGTTGGATGATCCGCAGATTTTCCAGCCCAAAGCCAGTCTCAAGGACGCGATAGCGCGGTTGGTCGAGTTGCCCGGGATTGGCGACTGGACCGCGCAGTACATCGCCATGCGCCAGATGCGCGAGCCAGATGCATTTGCATCGGGGGATATCGGTTTGATCAATGCGTTGGCGGCACTGGAAGGCGGCCCCGTGACCGCGCGCCAGTTACTGGCGCGGGCCGAGGCCTGGCGGCCGCTTAGAGCCTATGCGGCGCAGCATTTGTGGACATCGTTAAGCCGGGTAGATTGATGGAGTCTATGAGGGCCTCATCGCAGGCAAGCCCGCTCCCACATTTGACCGCGTTGTTCAGGAGATACGCTGATCAATGTGGGAGCTGGCTTGCCTGCGATAGCGATCGAAAGGTCACCACTGAGGCCGATGTGACCCCAATTCCCCCGCCGGCAAATCCCACTGCAACGGTGTGCCGCTGATGGTCAGCGGCGCCAGCAAGCGATGGGCCGGTCCCCAGGCCGTTTGTTCCACCACCAGCCCCTGATCGGTAGGTTCTTCGGCACGTAGCGCGGGTTGTTCCGTGACCAACCCTGCCTTCACCAATAACTTCGCTGTGCGCGCCAGTGACAGCAGCGCCGAACCGCCCCGGCCGGACTTCAGCCGTTCACTCAGTGCACGAATCGCGCTGGCTGCCATCAAGTAACCGGTGGCATGGTCCAACGCCTGCAACGGCAGTGGCACCGGCTTGTTGGCTTGTTTCCACTGCAGGCCGGCCTGAGCAATGCCGCTGCTCATCTGCACCAGGCTGTCGAAGCCTCGGCGATTGCGCCATGGGCCGCTCCAACCATAGGCGTTGAGGCTGACGTCGATCAGGCCCGGTGCGAGTAGCTGCAACTCGCCCGCTCCGTATCCCAATTGCTCCAGGGCATCGGCGCGGTAGCCATGGAAGAGAATATCGGCGTCCTTGAGCAGGTCCTCGAAGACCTTCCGGTCATCTGGGCTCTTCAGGTCGAGGCGCGCGCAGCGTTTACCCAGGGTCATTTCCGGCACCACGCCTGCTTCGTTCCAGTCGGGGGAGTCGATGCGCAATACATCGGCGCCTAACCCTGCGAGAAAGCGGCTGGCCACCGGGCCCGCCAGAACGCGAGTCAGGTCGAGCACCTTGATACCGGCCAAGGGGCGCGCCACTGAACCGAGCCAGGGTTTTTCGCTGACGGCATCGCTGGTTTGGTGTTGGATCAGTGGCTCCTGATTGACCGCCAGGCCTTGAGGATGGGCCTGCCAGTCTTGCCACGAGCGCATCTGCGCTGCACAGCCACCCTCGTCGACGATGGCTTGTTCCAGTTCAGCGGCGTTCCATTGTGCGACCTTGAGCGCCATGGCCTCACGATCAGCCACTTGCCCCAACACCCGCTCGGCGGCAGCGCGGTGGTGGGGCGCGTTGGTGTGCAGGCGGATCCAGCCATCGGCGCTGGCGTAGTCTCCGGCAATCGGGTCCCACAGCGGCGGTACGGTCCAGCCGACGGGGCGTAGTGACGTGGAAAACCAGAACGAGGCGAGACGTCGGTCCACGGAGACTGTGGGCAAGCGCCCGGTTTGTTGTTGCAGCAACTCGGCAACGGCCTGGCCTGCTGCGCCGACAGTAGCACTGGCCAATTCAGTCACGGCAAAGGTTGAAGGCAGGGCGCCGGCCTCGGTGAAGGTCAGCGGAGTACGCGGTAGATCGAGTGCAGCTTGGATGGATGTGAGCAGATCAGTCATCAAAGGCCCTCCATAAGAGAAGGGCCAGCATAGAACAACCTTAGGGTTGTACTGCAACCCCTGGCTCCAATGGCAAATCGAGGCTGGCGATAAATCCGCCTTCGGGGTGATTGGCCAGGATCAGGCTGCCGCCATGGCGTTCGGCGGCGCGGCGTGCGATGGCCAGGCCCAGGCCATGGCCTTGGGCGGTTTGGCCTGGAGCACGGTAAAACGGCTCGCCCAGCTGGTTCAGATGCTCGGCATCTACGCCTGGGCCATGGTCGCGCACGCTGATCACAATGCGTTCGCCCTGACGTTGGGCGTGCATTTCAATTGGCAGCCCTGGCGGGTTGAAGCGTTGGGCGTTACGCAGCAGGTTGTCCAGTGCGCGCTCGATCATGGTTGGCCAGCCCTTAAGCTGCAGCCCCGCTTGCGCTTCGAGCTGCACGGGTTGGTCCGGCGCGCCGAGCAGAGCATCTTTTTGCAGGGTCTTGAGCAGCGGATTGAGTTCGATGTCTTCGGCGCTGGCGTTGTCGGCATCGACACGGGCCAGCACCAGAATCTCGCTGATCAAGGCTTCCAGCCGGTCGCATTCGCGGGTCAGGCGTGGCCAGAGTTTTTCCCGGGCTTCGGGCGTGGCGCGTTCCGCCAGGGCCAGGGCGATCCGTAGGCGAGCCAGGGGCGAGCGCAGTTCGTGGGACACGTCCCGCAGTAGCTGGCGTTGACTGCTGATCAGGCTTTGCAGGCGTGCGCCCATACGGTTGAAGTCGGTGGCCAGCACGCCAAATTCATCACGACGGTTAGACAGTTGCGCCAGGCTGTTTTGCTGATAAGTGGTCTGGCCCAGGTCATGCACTGCGCTGCGCAGGCGGCTAAGGGGGCGGGTGATGGAGAGCGTCACCAGCAGGCTGAACAGGGTCAGTACCACCAGGGCAATGGTCAGCGCACTGAAGGGCCACAGCAGGCTGCTGCGATGCCAGGCGTCCAGTTCCGGGTGGGGAATGCGGTAGATCAACAGGTAGGTGTCACCCGTTTTCGCGCTGGTGTATTCAGCGGTCAGCCGGCGCCAGGGCAGGTGGCGGTCCTGGTTGTCGTTTTGCCGCGCTTCGAAGGCGGCGGCCCGGCGCGGAAAGGTACCGCGTACCACCGGCTCGCCGCTTTCGTTAAGCACTTGCACGTCGATGTGGTACTGGCGCTTGCGCTGCTGCAGCAAGTCCTGGGCAGCGTCTTCGCCCTGGGCTTCGTAGAGCTGGGTCCATTCTTCGGCAAGGTTGGCGAGGCCTGGGTGGCGGCTGAGAATCCAGGCGTCCTGGTTGAGCATATGCCCAAGCAGGAGCGACAACCCAGCAACCAGGGCGATGGCCAGCCAGAAGCTGGCGAGGATGCGCCAGAACAATGAACGCACGGGAAACCCTCAAACAGGAAAAGCCCAGCGGCATGGGCCACTGGGCTGGGAGTGAAGCTAGATCATTATTGCGCTTTTTGCGGTTGTTGCGCTTTCCAGGCCTGGAATTCCTTCCACTCGGCACGGCGCTCGGCTTGTTTTTTCACGATCTCGTCGAATTTCTTCTGTTGATCGGGTTTCAGCACAGCGCGAATGTCGGTCTGGGTTTTCTGCTTGGCGGCAGCCATTTCGTCCTGCATGGCTTTCTGGTCGGCGGCCGGGAGTTTATCCAGGTACTTTTTGACCAGTTCCTTGCGACCGTGCATTTGCTGGCCCATCAATTTGCCGATCTGCTGGCGCTGTTCGCGGCTCAGATCAAGCTGGCTGAAGGGGCCACCTTTGCCACGCATGCCGTGTTCGCCGCCGTGGCCCGGGCCGCCCATCATGTGGCCTTCGGAACCGCCCATTGGGCCTTGGCCTTCTGGCATGGCCGCCATGGCAACAGTAGGCAGGGCTGCCGCGAACATCAGAGCGATAAGGGTCTTGCGCATGGTGTTTCTCCTGTCTCGATTCCGGTGAGTCCGGATGTGAGTAGATTAAGGAGATCAAGGTCAGCGGCGGTCAGGGGAGGGTAAAGCTTGGGTAAAGACGATTTTGGCGGGGGCTTACAAAACTGGGGACCTGATTTTCTGTAGCCGGTGCCTCGGCAGCGGCTACAGAGGGAACATCAGAGGCTGTAGTAGTAACCACGGCTGCGCAGCGCCATGATCCGTGGTCGGCCATCCGCGTGTGGGCCGATCTTCTTGCGCAGGTTGCTGACGTGCATGTCCAGGCTGCGGTCGTACAGGGTCAGCTTGCGGCCCAGGGCTATCTGCGCCAGTTCCTGCTTGTCCAGCGGCTCGCCCGGCTGGCGCAGCAAGGCTTCCAACAGACGGCTTTCGGAGACAGTGAGGGCGAACTCCTGTTCGTCGATAGTGACCACGCCGCGCACCGGGCTGAAGCACAGGTCACCCAGCTCCAACTGGGTTGACACCGCGGCCGGGTGGCTACGACGCAATACGGCGCGCAAGCGAGCAGTCAATTCCCGTGGATCACAGGGCTTGGCCAGGTAATCGTCAGCGCCCAGTTCCAGGCCGAGAATCCGGTCCAGCGGTTCGCCCCGGGCCGAGAGCATCAGCACCGGCAACTCCGGGTGATCACTACGCAATTGCTTGAGCAGTTCCAGGCCGCTGCCATCGGGCAGCATCACGTCAAGCACCACGGCAGCGGGTGCGGCCTCGGCCAACGCCTTGCGCGCGCTCAGGCCATCATGGCAAGCGCGTACCTGGAAGCCTTCCTGGCTCAACCAACTGGTCAGCAGCTCACAGAGCTCCTGGTCATCGTCTATCAGTAACAGCTCGCTCATGACTCACTCAATTTAGCCATTGTCGACGGCGCCGGTGCCCGCCGCTGGCGAAGATACCGCATAGCAGGGCGATCAACGCTACTCCTGCACCTGTCACAAACCATTGTTGCTGCTCGGTCAGCCAGCGTGGCAACACAGTGCCCTGTGCTTCTTTGAGTTGCTGGACAAGGCGTTGGTTCTCCTGGCGCAGTCGATTCAATTGGGCACTTTCGCGGGAGGCATCGGCGCCTTTCAATTCGGTGCTTTGCAATTGTTTGCCCAGTTCGTCACGCAGCCGTTCGCTTTCCTTCAAGCGTTGCTGCAACTCGGTGATCTGGCTGCCGGCACTCAAGGACAGGGGCGTGGAACTGCCGGTGTTCGAGGTCTCTTCAGCATGGGCGGTTGCCCCGATCGTTAACACTGCCAACAGACACAACTGACTTAAGCGCATCGGAACTCCTGATTCCAATCGATTGTTCAGCACGTTGTCGGCAGGTTACCGAGAATGATGAGCGATAGGAGTACGCCAAACCCAATAGGTTCAGCGTAGCCGGGTCAAGGCAGGACTTGTTTGAACGGCTTGATCACCACATCAGCGTAGACACCGGCGGCTACATACGGGTCGGCCTTGGCCCAGGCTTGTGCGTTTTCGAGGGAGGCAAACTCGGCAACGATCAGGCTGCCAGTGAAACCGGCTGCGCCAGGGTCATTGCTATCGACGGCCGGGTGAGGCCCGGCAAGCACCACACGCCCTTCAGCTTGCAGCTGTTTCAGGCGCTCGAGGTGGGCCGGGCGCGCGGCCAGGCGTTTTTCCAGCGAGTTGGCAACGTCGGTAGCAATGATGGCGTAGAGCATGTCAGTCCTCGGTTTTCGGCGTGGTAGGGTCGGTGTCATGCAGGTGACGCGACAGGTAGATGCCCTGGGCAACCAGGAATAGCACGGTCATGCCCAGGCTGCCGAAGACCTTGAAGTCGACCCAGTAGTTCTGGAAGGTAAAGGCGACGAACAGGTTAGCCGCGCCGCAGAACAGGAAAAACGCGATCCAGGCAATGTTCAGGCGGGTCCAGACCGGCTCCGGCAACGTCAGCGCGTGGCCCATGATGCGCTTGATCAGCAGGCGGTCACCGATGAAGTGGCTGCCGATAAAGGCCAGGGCGAACAGCCAGTTGACCACCGGGGCTTTCCATTTAAGGAAGGTTTCGCTGTGGAAGGCCAGGGTCAGGCTGCCGAAGACCAGGCAGGCGATCAGGGTCAGCCATTGGCTTTTTTCCAGCTTGCGCTGGGAGATGAAGAGGGCGCCGTAGACCACCAGGGAGCTGATGATCAGCACTGCGGTGGCGCTGTAGATGCCACCGACCGTCAGCTCATGGCCAGCGATATCGATGACCCGAGGGTCGAGCTTGTAGACGATGAAAAACAGTAACAGCGGGATGAAGTCGATGAATTGTTTCACAGTAAGAGCCAGAAGCTGGATGTGGCGGCATAATAACAAACATCCTTGGTAGCGAAAGCGCCAGCTGACTTGAGGTTACACACTCCCGTGAATGTTGATTTGCACTGCCACAGCACGGCCTCCGACGGCGCCCTGGCGCCCGCGGTACTGGTTGCGCGTGCGTTTGAAAAAGGCGTGCGAGTCCTGTCGTTGACCGACCACGACACCCTCGAAGGCCTGGAAGAGGCCCGCGTTGCGGCGAATGCCTTGGGGATGCAACTGGTCAACGGCGTTGAATTGTCCTGCACTTGGGGCGGCGCAACCATTCATGTGCTGGGCTATGGTTTTGACGTAAACGCGCCCCCGCTGGTGGAGGCCATCGCCAAATTGCACGATGGCCGTTGGCTGCGGTCCGAAGAGATAAGCCGAAAACTGGCCCTCAAGGGCATGCCCAACGGCCTGGAAGGCGCTCGCGCCATCCAACAGGAACTGGGCGACAGCGGCAACGCGCCGGCCCGCCCGCATTTTGCCGACTGGATGGTGCGTGAAGGTTTTGTAAAGGATCGCGCCGAAGCGTTCCGCAAATGGCTGGGGGCCGGCAAGCTGGGGGACGTCAAGCAACACTGGCCAACCCTGGAAGACACCGTTGCCACGTTACGGGCCGCCAAAGCCTGGGTCAGCCTGGCGCATCCCTGGCACTACGACTTTACTCGCAGCAAACGCCGCAAACTGATTGGCGACTATATTCAAGCGGGTGGCCACGCCATCGAAGTGGTCAACGGGCATCAACCCGCCGAACAGGTGGGCAGCCTGGCGATTCTGGCCCGTGAGTTCGGACTGCTGGTGAGTGCCGGCAGTGATTTCCATGGCCCTGGCGGCTGGTCGGAGATTGGTGAATACCGCCAACTCCCGGAAGATTTGCCGCCCCTTTGGTGTCGGTTCAAACATGAACCCATTATTGCCACCGTCTGAACAGGTAGAGAACGTGAGTCAATTTTTCCAGATTCATCCGGAAAACCCGCAAGCGCGCCTGATCAAACAGGCGGTGGAGATCATCCGTGCCGGTGGCGTGGTGATCTACCCCACGGACTCGTCCTACGCCATCGGTTGCCAGATTGGCGACAAAAGCGCCGTTGAACGGGTAAGACGTCTGCGTGACCTGGACAAAAACCACAACTTCGCGCTGATTTGCAGTGACCTTTCCCAGTTGGGGTTGTTCGCTAAGGTCGACACCGGCACCTTCCGTCTGCTCAAGGCCCACACGCCGGGGCCCTACACCTTCATTCTCAACGCTACCCGCGAAGTGCCGCGCCTGTTGCTGCACCCGAAGAAGCGCACCATCGGCTTGCGGGTTCCGGAGCACCCGATTGCGCTGGCGCTGCTTGCGGAACTGGGCGAACCGTTGATGAGCGTGTCGCTGATCCTGCCCGGGGAAACCGAGCCGCTGTACGATCCCTACGAAATGCGCCGGTTGCTGGAAAAACACGTCGACCTGATCATCGACGGTGGCTACGGCGGTAACAAGGCCTCCACCGTGATCAACCTGGCCGATGGCGAGCCGGAAGTGGTCCGCGTCGGTTGCGGCGATCCAGCCCCGTTCATGGTCGAGGCCTGAATGTCGGTCGTGGAAACCGTCGACAAGCAGGCCGGCGCCCAGCAGGAGCTGCCATTCGCCATGGTCTACGGCCAGGCGGTCATGGAAATGCCCCTGGACTTGTACATCCCGCCGGATGCCCTGGAAGTCTTCCTCGAAGCCTTCGAAGGCCCGCTGGACTTGCTGCTGTACCTGATTCGCAAGCAGAACATCAACATTCTCGACATCCCGGTGGCGGAAATCACCCGCCAGTACATGGGCTATGTCGAGTTGATGCAGTCGGTGCGCCTGGAACTGGCCGCCGAGTACCTGGTGATGGCCGCGATGTTGGCGGAGATCAAGTCGCGCATGCTGTTGCCGCGTTCGGAGACCGTCGAAGCGGAAGAGGATGACCCGCGCGCCGAATTGATCCGCCGCTTGCAGGAGTACGAACGCTTCAAGGCCGCTGCCGAAGGCATTGACGGCCTGAGCCGGGTTGGTCGTGATGTGGTGGTGCCCAAGCTTGATGCCCCGGAAGCCCGGGCGCGCAAGTTGTTGCCGGACGTGAGTCTGGAAGAATTGTTGATGTCCATGGCCGAGGTGCTGCGCCGTGGCGATATGTTTGAAAGCCATCAGGTCAGCCGTGAAGCCTTGTCCACCCGCGAACGCATGAGCGATGTGCTGGAGCGCCTCAAAGGCGGCGGTTTCGTGCCCTTTGTCGAGCTGTTTACCAAAGAAGAAGGGCGCCTGGGGGTGGTGGTGACGTTTATGGCGATCCTCGAACTGGTCAAGGAATCCTTGGTCGAGTTGGTACAGAATGAGCCTTTTGCGGCTATCCACGTGCGGGCGCGAGCCGAATAAAGAGCTGAATCGATGAATTTGACTGAACCCCGCGAACTGGCCCCGTTGCTGGAGGCCTTTCTCCTGGCCTCGGGCAAGCCGCAATCCCTAGAGCGCTTGTTCGAGCTGTTTGAAGAAGCTGAGCGCCCGGAACCGCCGGTGTTCAAGAAGGCCTTGGAGATCCTGCGCAAGTCCTGCGATGGCCGGGCGTTTGAGCTGCGTGAGGTTGCCTCGGGCTACCGCCTGCAAATCCGCGAGAAATTCTCGCCGTGGGTTGGCCGCTTGTGGGAAGAGCGCCCGCAGCGCTATTCACGGGCGATGCTGGAGACTATGGCGCTGATCGCCTATCGCCAACCCATCACCCGCGGCGAGATCGAAGATGTGCGGGGCGTGGCGGTCAACAGCCATATCGTCAAGACATTGCTGGAGCGTGAGTGGATTCGCATCGTCGGCTACCGTGACGTGCCCGGTAAGCCCGCGATGTTTGCCACCACCAAGGTGTTTCTCGATCACTTCAACCTGAAAAACCTCGACGATTTGCCGCCCCTGGCCGAGCTGCGGGAAATCGAGCCGGATCCGATATTGGACTTCGACGACGTGCCGGTGCCGGCCGGGCTGCAAGAGTTGGCCGATGCCAGTGCCGAGCCGGAAGAGCCCAAGGACGAAACCAGTTTCCATACGTTGTTGCTGGAACTGGACGACATGGAGCAGGGGATCAAGACCGACTTCGACGATTTGCTGCGCGATGGAGTGAGGGAACCTGATCCGGAAATGACGGTGAACGTTGAAATCGAGGCCGAGGTTGACGACGCTGAACCCGAGCCGGAACCTGAACCCGAACCCGAGGAAGACATCCTCGGTGTGGCCGAAGCCCGGGAGAAACTCCTGGCCGCCGTGGCCGCTCTTGAGCAGTCGGAACTGAGCGATGAGGAACTCGAGGCCCAGGCATTGGCCGAGGCCATTGAGAATGAGCGCCGCCAATTCGAAGAGTGACCCGATCTATCAGGCTCCGTCGCTCCCACACTTGGACCAACTTCGTTCAGGAGAGCCGCCGGTCGGCTGAAAGACGGATGCTTGGCCACTTATCGACTAGTCTCTGATGCGCAACGCTCACCATGAGCGTATGATTCGCGACCCTTTGGCGATGCGTTCGCCAATAGCCCAGCTTTTACTACCTTCAGGCCAAGCCTGAATCGACACACCGGGAGGTGCTTAAGATGAGTGACCAAGACCAGAAAGACAGCCAGGAAATTGGCCCTGCAGGCGAAAAGCTGCAGAAAGTCCTCGCCCGTATCGGCGTCGGCTCGCGCCGCGACGTAGAGGCCTGGATCACCCAGAAGCGCATCAAGGTCAATGGTGTTGAAGCCACCCTTGGCCAGCGGGTCGACCTGCACGACGCCATCACCATCGATGGCAAAGTCATCAAGCGTGAAGAGGCCGCCGAATCGGTGCGCCGCGTCATCATGTACAACAAGCCCGATGGCGAAATCTGCACCCGTGACGACCCAGAAGGCCGTCCTACCGTATTCGACAAGATGCCGCGCCCTAAAGAAGGTCGCTGGATCAACATCGGTCGTCTCGACATCAACACCACTGGCCTGCTGATGTTCACCACCGACGGTGAACTGGCCAACCGCTTGATGCACCCGTCCTACGAAATGGACCGCGAATACGCGGTACGTGTACGTGGCGAAGTCGATGACGAGATGATCGAGCGCCTGAAAGCCGGCGTCGTGCTGGAAGATGGCCCGGCCAAGTTCACCGACATCAAGCAGGCGCCAGGCGGCGAAGGCTTTAACCATTGGTACCACTGCGTGGTGATGGAAGGCCGTAACCGTGAAGTGCGTCGCCTGTGGGAATCCCAGGGCCTGGTGGTCAGCCGCCTGAAGCGCGTGCGTTTCGGTCCGGTGTTCCTCAACTCCGACCTGCCGATGGGCCGCTGGCGCGAAATGAGCCAGTATGAAGTCGACATTCTGAGTGCTGAAGTGGGCCTGACGCCTGTGGCCATGCCGCAGATGAACGCCAAGAGCAAAGACAAGCTTGAGCGTATGCAGCGTAAATCGTCGCGCCCTGTGGCTCGCACCGAACGCGTTGCCCGCACCGTGCGCCCAGCGTTGGACGCGCCGGCTACTGGCGGTCGCATCTCCCGTGAACCGCACGTGGAAGGCGATCGTCGTCCGTCGGCACCTGCTCGTCAGGACGGCGAACGTGCTCCACGCACGCCGCGTCCGGCGGGTCGTGGTGACGCGCCAGCAGGCGGTCGCAGCAACCGTGGTGAGTCGGGTCGTGGTGCTCCTGCGACGGATCGCCCGGCGGACAGCGCCAGCACTAAGCGCCCAGCCAAGCCTGCGCCGAAAAAGCGCCCAGCGCTGAAGCTGGTAGACGACGCGCCATCGGGCAAGCGCCGTGGTGCGCCGGCCGGTTCGGGTCAGCGTCCAGGTTTTGGTCGCAAGAAGCCGCAGTGATGCTGTAAGCGCTGCACAAAAACGCCAACCCTAGGGTTGGCGTTTTTTTTGGGATGTGGGATACGGTCAAAAATGTGGGAGGGGGCTTGCCCCCGATGGCGGAGAGTCAGTCAACATATGTATCAACTGATACACCACCATCGGGAGCAAGCCCCCTCCCACCTTTGAACTGCATTGTGTCTGAAACGAGTGATTAGAACGCAAAAGTGCCATCAAACACGGGCTTGTCATCCAAGGCCAACACCCCGCTGGAGAAAATCAGGTCCAAGTGGTGGCTGCCTTTCTGGCCGCCTCCCAACCCCAGGTGCAGGCCGCAGTGGCGTTCTTCAAAGCCGGCGTTGCGGGCATACAGGTCTTTGACCCCTTCATTGGTGCCGATGCCCAGTTCTTCCACCCGGCGGTTGGAGGGGTTGGCATTCAGGTACTTGTTGAAGTCATCGGCCAACCCCGGCACGTCACTGGCGACGGAGCAGATGGTCGAGTTCTCGATCCATAACTCCAGTGGTGACTGCAACACCCCGTATTTACGGGCGAAGGGAATGGTGCTGAGAAAGGTGCCGACAAAGCGCACCTGGCCGTTGATGGCTTCGCTGTGGGTGGCAATTTCGCCGGGCGCCAGGTCATGGTTGCCGACGCCATTGATATTGGTCCACTTCTTGATGCTGCTCATGGGCGCTTCAAGGCGTGAGCCGTGCTCATCGGTGAAGCTCAGCACGCTGGCCTGGGACATGCGCCGGATCAGCGTGGCATTGAGGTCGGCAATGCGCTGCGGGGCGACGCTGAAGGTGTCGTAGAAGTAGTCGCCATAGTCCTTGAGTAACAGGGACTTTTTCCAGTGCTCGGCCATGATGCCTTGCAGGGCGCGAATAAAATCGGGGCCTTCTGCCCGGGGATTGGGCAAGGTCGAGGAATCATAGAGAAACATGTACAGGTCGCAGTCTTCGATGGACTTGGCCAGGGCTTCGCTGGGTTCCAGGTCCAGGCGTTGCACCTTGAAGTCAAAGCGCGCGGCACTGCCTTGGGTGATCGCGTGGGTGATGGCCTCGTAGCGCTCGGTATGGCCCAGGAGCACGGTCGGGCGGTGAAGGCCCGTCAGGGCCGGGTGATGTGCCAAGTAATAGAGAAAATGCTCGACGGCGCGGGCCTTGTCCATGACGTCCATCCTTCAAAGCCTTCGGGAAAGTGGCAGATGCAGCGGACTGCACCTGCCTGGATGCCTGCCTGGTGTTAGAAAGGCCACATCGCGGTGCCGAACGGCACAACGGCGTCGGCTTGCATCATTTCAACGGCGGCCTCATGGGTCGGCGCTTCAAACCAATCGTCGAGTTGCAGTTCGGTTTCCAGGTCGTTTTCCAGTGCTTGCATGGTGTATCTCCTAGAGGACGTTGTTTGAGATGAAGCTTGTCAGCGGGCTGCGCCGAGCAAGTGGAAAGAACCTAGATTAGAGTGATTCCGAATGCAAAAAATATATTGACACCATTCCATTTGGATTTTTTATTCTGTTCTGGTGGCGATATTTTTATTAATGGAAAACAGTCGGCTAGATGGGTTTAGCGGTCAGGAAAATTCCTACCGTCAATTTCTCGCTATCTGACGGATATATGTCATCTGTCCCGGATATCTGCCACAGCGTAACGATTATTTTACGAAAATGGCCCTCGAAGACACGGAATGTGTAAGGGGTGAAGCGCTGTAAGGAAAACCTGACGACAGGTGGATTCCAAAGCCTTCGGCAGGGTCTTGGGGCTCTTGTTTCGGCCCACGGCAAAGGCTGTGATGGTGCCGTGCCACGTGCGGTACACCACAACAAGAAGGAGGCGCAATGAACGCCATATTGCCAAATGATCCCGCCGATCCCCTCGCGCCCGCTGGCCTCGTGCGCCGCCTGTCTTCAACGCCAGTGCCCGCAAAGCCCCTGAATAGACCGCTGCCGTAAACACCGATGTCCGCCCGAATGATGTTGGCGGTGTACAATGCGCGGCGTTTTACTGTGACCCAACTGCGTATCCGCGCATTTTGCGCCTGCCGGCTGTCGTGATGCCCTTGTGCTTATCGATGCATCCAAAGGCCAATACCTCAGGGCTATCCGCCTTGTTCATTCCGCCTGGCCACAAGCCAGTCGGGTTCGATTTCGTCACAGATAAAAACAAACAGGTGACGCATGACCGCTAGAAAGACGCTGAACTCCTGGTGCCTGCGCTGGGGTTTGATCGGCGCTGCTTGAGTCCGTTTCAAAGCAGCAACGTGCAACGAACATCATCAAACCTTGCGTGAGACCCTTTTCATGAGTGGACCCAACTCGCATTCAGGCGAGCTAAAACGCGGCCTGAAAAATCGTCATATTCAACTGATCGCCCTCGGTGGCGCGATCGGTACCGGCCTGTTCCTGGGCTCGGCCGGGGTGCTGAAATCCGCCGGCCCGTCGATGATCCTTGGCTACGCCATTTGTGGTTTTATCGCCTTCATGATCATGCGCCAACTGGGCGAAATGATCGTTGAAGAGCCGGTAGCCGGCTCCTTCAGCCACTTTGCCCACAAGTACTGGGGCGGCTTCGCCGGTTTCCTGTCGGGCTGGAACTGCTGGATTCTGTACATCCTGGTGGGCATGTCGGAGCTGACAGCCGTGGGCAAGTACGTGCACTACTGGTGGCCGGAGATTCCAACCTGGGTCTCGGCGGCGGCGTTTTTCGTGCTAATCAATGCGATCAACCTGGCCAACGTCAAAGTCTTCGGTGAGGCCGAGTTCTGGTTCGCCATCATCAAGGTGGTGGCCATCGTCGGCATGATCGCCCTGGGCAGTTACCTGCTGGTCAGCGGCACCGGCGGGCCACAGGCCTCGGTGACCAACCTGTGGGAACACGGCGGGTTCTTCCCCCATGGTGTCGGCGGGTTGGTGATGGCCATGGCTATCATCATGTTCTCCTTCGGCGGCCTGGAAATGCTCGGTTTCACGGCTGCTGAAGCGGACAAGCCGCGCACCGTGATCCCCAAGGCGATCAATCAGGTGATCTACCGGATCCTGATTTTCTACATCGGCGCGCTGGTAGTGCTGTTGTCATTGACGCCATGGGACAGTTTGTTGGCGAGCCTCAACGCGTCGGGTGATGCTTATAGCGGTAGCCCGTTTGTGCAGGTGTTCTCGATGTTGGGCAGCAACACGGCTGCGCATATCCTCAACTTCGTGGTGTTGACGGCGGCGCTGTCGGTTTATAACAGCGGCACTTACTGCAACAGCCGTATGTTGCTGGGTATGGCTGAGCAGGGGGATGCCCCCAAGGGCCTGGCGAAGATCGACAAGCGTGGGGTGCCAGTGCGGTCGATTCTGGCGTCGGCGGCGGTGACGTTGGTGGCCGTGTTGATGAACTACCTGATTCCGCAACATGCGCTGGAATTGCTGATGTCGCTGGTGGTTGCGACGCTGGTGATTAACTGGGCGATGATCAGCTTTTCACACTTCAAGTTTCGCCAGCATATGGATCGGACGGGGCAGGTGCCGTTGTTCAAGGCGCTTTGGTATCCGTATGGGAACTATGTCTGCCTGGCGTTTGTGGCGTTTATCCTGTGCATCATGTTGATGATTCCGGGAATCCAGATCTCGGTGTATGCGATTCCGGTTTGGGTGCTGTTTATGTGGGTGTGTTATTGCGTCAAGAATAAGCGCAAAGCTCAGGAAACTCTGAGTACAGCCTCGGTGCTTAAATAGGCCCAGGCGATAAATAACAAACCCGGCCATGTGCCGGGTTTGTTTGTTCAGGCAGCCTCATTCCAGCGTCCCTACAAAACTCATCAGTCCTAAATCAGCAAATGGCTACAGAAAAAAAGGCCCAACAGGTAATAAATAACCGTCGAGATTCTGCCCCCAATCGGTGAGGATATTTCCCCATGATCACGACATCACCCCTTTATCCGCAGGTGTTGCACGGGCCCGCGCTTGATCCGAGTATGCATCAGAGCAATAACGTTACCGAGAACAAGCAGCTAGAGGCCAATCTTGGCCGAGTGGCCAGTGAAAGCCCGGCAGCGCACAAAACGGTGGATGCCTTGCTTTCAAGCGTGACCAGACTGTTTACGTTAGTCGAAGGCAGTGAGCTGAAAGCCAGGGCAAAGATGCTCGCCAGTTACTCACTGGACTCTCCCAGTTTTGGGGTGATCGGCCAGTTGGGTGCTGGTGGTTTCACCCGCATCCTTGATGAGGCGCGCCATGGCGGGGTAGACCGCCACCGCGGCGGGCAAGAGCCACTGACACTGCGAGAAAAGGCCACCGCCTTTTTCAACCTGAGCAACTCGCCTTACTTTCGAGAAACCATGGAGCGTATTCACGGTTCGCCCGAGTTGAAAGAACAGGCTGGCGCAATTATTGATACTCGCTATCTGGAGTCAAAACAATTCGGGCCAGCGCGGGGCAGCAGCAAGGAGCGGCCATTACCCGACCAACTGGCGCTTTATACATTCAAAAATGAAAGCACTCAGGATGCTTCGAAAAATGCGCATCTCTACGAGCAAATCAAGGAGGTGAACGGCCAGCCTGTGGTGAGCAATCCAGCCAAGGCAGGTGCCAGTTTAACTAAAGTGCAGAATGATTTCCGTGAAGCCCTACCCCTTGCGAACAAGGTTTGGACGTCGGCCGCTGACCTGAAGAGTGATCAGCGGTTAACCTCCCGTGAGCTTGATTTTGCGCGTCTCAATCCACGTAATCGCATGGATCGGGACGACGGCCAGTTTGGCCATCAAGGCCCGATAAAAAGTTTTACATCCTTGCCCCTCGAGCAAACGGTGGTTCCTCGGGGCAATGGCTTTGCGGTCTGGCAAGTGAAGCAGGACACCGGCTTTGCGCGCGACGCGGCGTTGCAGGCGAAACCAGTCGTGGCAGGCCCTTCCGGTACTACCGACCGCTTTATGACGGCTGCCCGTCTTTTGGGTAATGGCCTGATTAACGAACTGGGCCTCAACCCACCCAAGGCAGGAGAGTCTCCCTCGCAAAGTGAGGCCAGGGCACAGCGGGAAATGAAAGAACTGGTGCGCTGGATGGCTACCGGCTACCTGGTGGACGACAATCACCACTCCATGGTTGAGGTCAACCTGGGCGCTGCCAACCATGGTCTTGCGGCGCAATGGGGCGCGCAGCTATACCGCGAACCCTTTACCGCGCCGATCAATACCCGCCAATTCTCTATCTCCAACGCCGACGTCGCACGAGAGTTGGAATGGCAACCGGCAGTGAAGACCCATTATGAGAAGTTTCGACATGATTTGCAGGGTGGCAATCGTGCAACGGTGACGCCTGATGGGCGGGTGCTCTGATCCCAGGGACGCCTGGCCGCAGCCGCGGCGACATTCGCGTATCCTTGGGTTCTTCTGACCCAAGGATCCAAGCCCTTCATGCTGGTGATTTCCAACACCGTGCACCTCCCCGACGCTGAGATCGAGTTGACCGCCATCCGTGCCCAAGGCGCCGGTGGCCAAAACGTCAACAAAGTCTCCAGCGCCGTGCACCTGCGCTTCGACATCCCGGCCTCATCATTGCCGGAGTTCTACAAGGAACGTCTGCTGGCCCTGCGCGACAGCCGCATCACCAGCGAAGGTGTGCTGATCCTCAAAGCCCAGCAATACCGAACCCAGGAACAGAACCGCGCCGATGCCCTGGAGCGTCTGGTGGAGTTGATCCTCAGTGCCACCAAGGTCGAAAAGAAGCGCCGCCCCACCAAGCCAACTCTGGGCTCAAAAAAGCGTCGCCTTGAATCCAAGACCAAGCGCGGCAGCATCAAGGCCGGCCGAGGCAAGGTCGATTTCTAAGTCGTTTCCCGCGCTTCCCGAGACTTCGGCGCCTGCCGGTACAAATACAGGCTGAGCAGTAAGCCGCCAAATGCCGCGATGGCCGCAAACAGGAAGATCGACGCAAAGCCGAACCCCGCCGCAATCGCCCCGGCCAATGGCCCGGTGATCCCCAGGGACAAATCGATAAACAACGAATACGCCCCCACCGCCGCGCCACGGCTGGACGCAGGCACCAGGTTGACCGCTTCCACCCCCAATGCCGGAAACACCAGGGAAAAACCGAACCCGCTCAAGGCCGCGCCGGCCAATGCCAGGTGGGCGTCGGGCGCCAGCCACAACAGCAGCAGGCCCAGGGTTTCCACCGACAGGCAGACAATCGCCACGCGAAAGCCGCCGATCCGGTTGATCAGGTTGCCGAACAGCAGCCGTGCTCCGATAAAGCTGGCCCCGAACAGGCTCAGGCACAGCACCGCGTTGTCCCAGTGTTGAGTGGCGTAATACAGGGTGATAAAGGTGGCGATGGTGCCAAAGCCAATGGAACCCAGGGCTAGCCCGCAACCGTGGGGTAACACGCGCCCCAGTACGTGCAGGAACGGCAAGCGTTCACCCACGACAATTGGCGCTGCGACTTTCGGCCAGGCCAGCACCAGTCCCACCACGGCCAACAGGATAATGCTGACCCCCATGCTCCACAGTCCTAGATGGCTGACCAGCAGCACGCCCAGCGGTGCGCCGACGGCCAATGCGCCGTAGCTGGCGATACCGTTCCAGGAGATGACCTTGGCGGTGTTCGCCGCACCCACCCGGCCGATGCCCCAACCGATCGAACCGGAGCCTACCAGGCTTTCGGCGCTGCCCAGCACCAGTCGGCCGATCAACAGGCTCGTCAGGCTCCAGGCCGGCAGGCTTGATAGCCAGGCCGAGAGCAGCATGAACACGCCGCTCAAGCCACAACCCGCCAGTCCGTACATCACCGCACGTTTGCTGCCGAGGTTGTCGATGATCCGGCCGGCATACGGTCGGCTCAGCAGCGTGGCCAGATACTGCACGCTGATCACCAGCCCAGCGATCACCGCGCCGAAGCCCAGGTCGCTATGGACATAGCCCGGCAGCACGGCCAGGGGAATGCCGATATTCAGGTAGCCGATAAAGGTGAAGAGGACGATGGAAACGACTTGCAGCGTGACCGCCATGGGGCGCTGGGTATCTGGCATGGGGAGAGGTCCACTGTTGCAGCAGGAAAAGATAGGCTGCTTATGATACCGATGGTTTTGCCTGGGCAGGGGGGGCAAAACATAAAACTCTTGATCAAGGTTTGGGAGTAGCGGGGTTCAGCAATTGCGTGGTCACCAAGGCGGCGAGGGCGTTTTCCTGGGTGCCGAAGCGCTTGAGCAGCAAGGCTTGTTTTTCCGGGCTGAGGCGGTTCCAGACGTCGACCATCTGCAAGGCAGTGTCGAGCAAGGCGTTGTCGGGCGCGTCGTTGGTGTTGTGGGGCATGGGATTTGTCTCGGGTGATTCAGGCAGTGTGGAAAGCGCGCAATGTAACGCTTTCCACACGGTCTGGGTACGGCGCTCAGTCCTGGCTTTCGCTGTCGACTGGTTTTGCTTGCACAGGCTCAGGTTGTTTGCTGTTGGCCTGTTGCGGGGTTGGCTGCTCAGTTTCGTGCAGGCTTGGGAAGGGGAGATTAGGTATTTCGTGCATCGTCGTCGCTCCTCGCAAGGTCTGTTTTTTCAATCGCAGGTGATTCCGCGCTTTCAAAAAGCCTTGGCAGGATACAGCACTGTAAATGACAAAAAGACTTTTATATCGACGGATGTATGAATCGTCATCTGGAAACCGCAAGTGACATGGGGTCACACCTCCCTCGGCTTCAGCCATGGATCAATTTCGACAATACAGTCTTTGTCATCGTATGACTGTGTCGGTTTTGTCACTTTCTTCGATTGACAGTCTGCCTTCTACTGAATATAAAGCGTGTAGTTGTATGATGACATATGACGTTACATCTTTGTGTGGCTCATCCTACAAGCACTGCCAGTTGCAGAACGTACGCCTCAACTCTAAAAATAATTAAGGTGACACGATGAAAATAAAAGGCATCCGTTGGTGGATGGTCGGGCTGATGACGGCCGGGCTGATCATCAATTACCTGGCCCGCAACACCTTGTCGGTTGCCGCACCGACGCTGATGAGTGACTTGAGCATCTCCACTGAGCAGTACTCTCACATCGTGGTCGCCTGGCAGGTCTGTTACGCGTTGATGCAGCCGGTGGCGGGGTACGTGATTGATGCCATTGGCACCAAGATGGGGTTTGCGATTTTTGCTATTGCCTGGTCGGTGGTGTGCGCGTTGGCGGCCTTTGCCACCGGCTGGCAGAGCCTGGCCGCGGCCCGTGGTGCGTTGGGGTTGACGGAGTCGGCGGGATTTCCGGGCGGGGTCAAGGCGATTACCGAATGGTTTCCGGCCAAGGAGCGTTCCGTCGCCATCGGCTGGTTCAACTTTGGTTCTTCCTTTGGTGCATTGTTGGCGCCACCGCTGGTGGTGTGGGCGATTTTGCACAGCGGCTGGCAGTTAGCGTTCCTGATTGTCGGCGCGATTGGCCTCATCTGGAGCGGACTCTGGCTGTGGCTCTACAAACATCCGTTGGATCAGCGTCGCCTGGGGGACGCCGAGCGTGATTACATCCTCGCCGGCCAGGAATCTCACCTCAAGGAGGGCGTTCAGAAAAAGGCCAGTTGGAAGCGCATCCTCAAGAGTCGCAACTTCTTCGCCATCGCCTCGGCCCGGATGCTTTCGGAGCCGGCCTGGCAGACCTTCAATGCATGGATCCCGTTGTACCTGATGACCGAGCGGCACATGAACATCAAGGAAATGGCGCTGTTTGCCTGGCTACCGTTTCTCGCGGCGGACATTGGTTGTGTGTTGGGAGGGTACCTGAGCCCGCTGTTTCACCGGCACTTCAAGGTGTCGCTGTTTACCTCGCGCAAGCTGGTGATGTTGCTGGGTTGCCTGTGCATGATCGGTCCTGCATGCATAGGGCTGGTAGACAGTGCCTACACGGCGATCGCATTGTTGTGTGTCGGCGGTTTCGCCCACCAGACGTTGTCGGGGGCGTTGTTTTCCATCGCTTCGGATTCCTTTGGGAAAAACGACGTGGCGACCGCGACCGGCGGGGGGCAAATGTGTGGATTTATCGGCGCGGCGGCCTTTACGGCGGTGTTTGGCGTACTGGTGACAAAAGTCGGCTACAGCCCGCTGTTCGTGGTGCTGGCGATTTTGGACCTGATTGCTGCCGTGATCATCTTGAGCGTCGCCAGGGCCATTCCCCAGGAGCCCGAACCTCAGGCTCCCGGCACGACTCAGCCCGGCCACGGCTCGCTGCTGCCGGTCTGATCCAGGTGTTCCATTGCCGTCATCACGCTTGCGCAGGTGGCGGCTTTAAAACGGTACCTTGCCGAGAATCATGTCGCGGTACATCACAAAATCCCCCAGCAGGCTGTAAAACGGATGCTGGAAGGTGGCCGGACGATTCTTCTCAAAGAAGAAATGGCCAACCCAGGCAAAGCTGTAACCGGCCACCGGCAATACCAGCAGCAACCACCAGGCACCCTTGCCGACGGCAAGTGCCAGAATAAAAATCACCAGGCTGGTGCCGATGAAATGCAGGCGGCGGCAGGTGCTGTTGCCGTGTTCGCTCAGGTAATAGGGATAAAACTCTGCGAAGCTATTGAATTGTCTGACGTTTTCCACGATGACCGGCCCTCTGTTTATTGTTCCGCCCAGCAGGTGTTCGGCGGGGAGCTTATTTGAGTCTAGAGTCATCGGGTGTAACGGCCAGTGACAATAGATGCCACTTTAGTATCCTTGGGTTTCCTGGCTGTAGTTTCAGCCTGCCATATCAAGAAAACGCCATGAGCGAACGAACAACTTCTTCAAGCTGGGCGATGGGGATAGTCAAGGCTCTGGAGATGGACGGCCTGGATTGCCGTGCCTTGTTCAAGCAGCTTGGCCTGGACTATGCCGCCCTGGATGACCCTGATGCGCGTTTCCCGCAGGATTCCATGACGCGGCTCTGGCAGCGAGCGGTGGAGTTGTCGGGCAACCCGGCGATTGGTCTGAATATGGGCAAGGTGGTGCGCCCAGCGTCGTTTCATGTGGCCGGCTATGCCTTGATGTCCAGTCGTACCCTGGCTGAAGGCTTCATGCGCCTGGTGCGTTATCAACGAATCATTGCTGAAAGCGCCGACTTGAGTTTCCGACTCTTGCCCGAAGGCTATGCGCTGATTCTTACGGTACACGGCGATCACCTGCCACCGACCCGGCAAAGTGCCGAAGCATCCCTGGCCAGCGCCTTGGCGCTATGTGGCTGGTTGACCGGCCGCACCCTGCAGCCGCGCAAAGTGCTGGTACAGGGTGATCAGCCTGCGGACCTTGAACCGTACAAAAAAGCCTTCCATTCGCCGCTGGTGTTCAATGCACCCTATGACGCGCTGATTTTCGAGCGGGCGGATATGGAGGCGCCGTTGCCCACCGCAAACGAGGCCATGGCGCTGTTACATGATCGCTTTGCCGGCGAATACCTGGCGCGCTTTTCGGAGAGCCGGGTGACTCACCGGGCACGGCAGGTGTTGTGTCGACTGTTGCCCCAAGGCGAACCCAAGCGCGAAGTGGTGGCCCAGACGTTGCATCTGTCTCAACGCACCTTACAACGGCGTTTGCAGGAAGAGGGCACCAGTTTTCAGACCCTGCTGGACGACACCCGCCGTGAACTGGCGGAGCAATACCTGGCGCAGCCGTCCATGACCTTGCTGGAAATTGCCTACCTGCTGGGGTTTGCCGATCCGAGCAACTTCTTCCGGGCCTTCCGCCGCTGGTTCGATGCCACGCCCGGCGAGTACCGGGCGCGGTTGCTGGAAGCGTCAGCGCTGATCAGTGCCGCCAGAACGCCGGAATACACAGCACAAACACCGTAATGATCTCCAGTCGGCCCAGGAGCATACCCAGGGACAGGATCCACTTGGCCGCGTCCGGCAGGCTGGCGAAGTTGCCGGCAGGGCCGATGGTTTCTCCCAGGCCTGGGCCGACGCCGGACACGGTGCTGGCCGCGCCGGTCAATGCGGTCATCCAGTCCAGGCCCAGCAGCGACAGGGCCAAGGCAATCGCGCAGATGGTGATAGCGAAGAAAAACGAAAAGGTCAGGATCGAACGGACGATTTCTTCGTCCAGGCGATGGCCGTTGTACTTTTGCTTGATCACCGCCCGTGGGTGAATCAGTTGATTCAAGTTAGCCTTGAGCAGGATGTAGGCTACCTGGAAGCGGAAGATCTTGATCCCGCCCGCCGTGGAGCCCGAGCAGCCGCCGACAAAGCCCAAGTAGAAGAACAGCATCAGTGAGAAGTTGCCCCAGATACTGTAGTCCCCGAGAGCAAAACCAGTCGTGGTCACGACCGACGTGACGTTCAGTGCCACATGGCGCAGGGCTTCCAGCCAGTGCAAGTTGGTGGTCCACCAGTACCAGGTGCCCAGCACCAGCCAGGTCACCAGCAGCAATCCGAGCAAGCCTTGCACCTGTTGATCCTTGATCAGCGCCCGGCGATTGCCGCGCAACATGGCCACATATAGGGTGAACGGCAGGGCGCCGAGGATCATCACCACAACGGCCACCCAATGCACCGCCGGCTGTTTCCAGTGGGCCAGGGATTCGTCGGAGGTGGAGAACCCGCCGGTGGAAATCGCCGACATCGCATGGTTGATGGCGTCGAACAGGCTCATGCCGGCCCACCAGAAGGCCAGGCTGCCGAGGATGGTAATGCCGACATAGGCCGCCACAATCAGCCGCGCCACCATGTGGGAGCGGGGCATGACCTTTTCCGAGCGGTCCGAGGATTCGGTCTGGAATAGACGCATACCACCGATGCGCAGCAGTGGCAGGATCGCCACGGCCATGCCGATAAAACCGATGCCGCCGAGCCAGTGCAACAACGAGCGCCACATCAGGATCCCGGGGGACATGCTGTCCAGGCCGCTGAGTACCGTGGAGCCGGTGGCGGTGATGCCGGACATGCTTTCAAAGAACGAGTCGGTGTAGCTGATGTGCTGGGTCAGCAGGAACGGCAGCGCGGCGAAGATGCACACCACCACCCAACTGGAGACTGTCAGCAGGTACATGTCCCGGGGGCGCAGGTGCACGTGTTCCGGGCGACCGGGTATCACCAGTGCCAGGCCGGCGAGGAAGGTGATCATGCTGGCCCAGAGAAACGAAGGCAGGTCGCTGGTACGTTCGAAAAAGACCAGTGTCGCCATCGGCACGACCATGGCGATCGCGAGGGTGATCAGGAAGATGCCGATAATGAAACCGATCATACGTAAGGTCGGCAACGCCATGAGGTCCGCTCGGTGACAGGGAAAGGCGCCATTCTACCTGCGGTGCAGGTCTTGTACACCGGGGGCTCGAAGGCGACGCCGGGCAAATGTGGGAGCGGGCTTGCTCGCGAAAGCGGTGTATCGGTCAACGGATGCATTGGCTGACCCACCGCTTTCGCGAGCAAGCCCGCTCCCACAGGGGGCTTGCGGTGGTTAATGGACCTTGAAGTTCAGGCACAAAAAAAGGCGACCCGAAGGTCGCCTCATTCAACGCAGCACTGATCAGAACTCGTGATCGGCGTTGTCCGGGTTCAGGTCGCTGATGCCCAGCTTGCCCGCTGCCAGTTCGATGGCGCCGGTCTGCTGGACCAGCGCGGCGATGGCGTCGCGCACGATCTGGTTGCCCGCATCGTTGCCGGCGGCGATCAGTTGGTCGTAGTGCTCACCCTTGTTGGCGTGGTCAACCATGACCTGGATCTTCGCTTCGGTGGCTGCCAGGTCCGCCTTGAGGGCTGCGTCGGCAGCCGGGTCGGCCTTGGCCACCAGGGACGACAGGCTGGCACCGGTCATCTTGTTGCCGTCGACACGGGTGTATTCGCCCAGGTAGACGTTGCGGATGCCTTTGGCGTCGTAGAAGTGCGAGTTGTGGGTGTTGTCGCTGAAGCAGTCCTGCTCGTCTTCAGGCGAGTTGGCTTCCAGGGAAACCTTCATGCGCTCACCGGCCAGTTCACCCAGGGACAGGCTGCCCATGCCGAACAGCATTTTGCGCAGGCCGTCGGTGGCAGGTTCGGCTTCCAGGGTGGCGCGGTAGTTGTCTTCGACGTTGGGCTTCCAGTTGCCGACCATTTCTTCGAGGTCGCTGACCAGCAGTTGGGTCACGGCGCGCAGGTAGGTGCGGCGACGCTCGTTGTGACCGCCAGTGGCGCCGTCACCGGTCATGTAGTCCGAAGCCGGGCGGTTGCCGGCGCCAGGGCCGGTGCCGTTCAGGTCTTGGCCCCAGAGCAGGAATTCAATGGCGTGGTAGCCGGTGGCGACGTTGGCTTCGGAGCCGCCCAGCTCATTGAGACTGGCGAGTTTTTCCGCCGTGATGTCTTTGACGTCAACCTTGTCTTCGCCGACCTGGACCTCGGTGTTGGCGATGATGTTGGCGTTTGCACCTGGGTTACCGAGCGCGTGTTCGTAGGACTTGTCGACATAGTCGATCAGGCCTTCGTCCAGCGGCCAGGCGTTCACCTGACCTTCCCAGTCGTCGATGATGGTGTTGCCGAAGCGGAACACTTCACTCTGCAGGTACGGTACGCGCGCGGCGATCCAGGCGGTGCGAGCCGCTTTCAGGGTTTCGTCGCTCGGGTTGGCGAGGAAGGTGTCGATGGCGGTTTGCAGGGTTTTCGCCGTGGACTCGGCATCGCTGTAGACCGCAAAGACCATGTCCGCGTAATGCGCGACTACAGCCTTGGCAGCAGCCTCGTCGACCTGGCCAGCAGGCGCGGCAGCCGCAGTAGCGCTGGCGACTGGTTGAGGAGCGGCGGCCTTGTCTTTGCCCTCACCGCAACCGGCGAGAGAAATGGCAATGGCCAGCAGACTGGCGGTGGCCAGAGGCATACGAATCATGGCGAACATCCTGCTTCGGTAGATGACTGGGGCGCGCATGGCTGCGCGCAAAACTGCGACATAATGCGAAAGATTTGCATTTTGTGTAAAGGGTTAACGCGGTAAAAGTTTGTGACATAGGCGGCTGGCGCCCTGGGGTGGCCATCATGGACTTACAAAATCACCGCGTTGTCCCGCCGGGACTGCTTCAAGTACGCCGCCAGCTCCCGGGCCGGTAGGGGTTTGCTGTAGTGGTAGCCCTGACCTTCATGGCAACCTTCGGAGATGATGTAGGCCTCCTGCTCGGCGGTTTCCACCCCTTCGGCGATCACCTGCATGCCCAGGCTTTTGCCCAGTTGGATAATCGCTCGCACAATGGTGGCATCGTCGTCGTCATCCAGCAGGTCCTGAACGAAGCTCTTGTCGATCTTGATCTTGTCCAGCGGCAGGCTTTTCAGGTAACTGAGGGATGAGTAGCCGGTCCCGAAGTCATCAATGGCGATCAACGCCCCGGAGCGGCGCAGGCTCAGCAGATGCTGGGCAGCAGTGCTGATGTCTTCCATCAGGCCGGTTTCGGTGACTTCCAGCTCCAGGCTGCGGGGCGGCAGGCGATAGATCTGCAGCAGGTTATTGACCACCCTCGGCAGTTCGGCATGGTGCAGTTGCACCGTGGACAGGTTCACCGCCATACGCAGGTCACTGAAGCCCATGTCATGCCATTCCCGTAGCTGCCGACAAGCCTGATCCAGTACCCACTCGCCGATGGGAATAATCGTGCCGTTCTGTTCCGCCAGCGGGATGAACAGGTCGGGCGGGACCAGGCCGTGTTCCGGGTGTTGCCAGCGCAGCAGCGCCTCCACACCCACCACCCGATTCTCGCGATAGCTGATCTGCGGCTGGTACACCAGATGAAACTGCTCGCGGCTCAAGGCATCGCGCAAGTCCTTCTCCAATTCCCGGCGCCGACGCATTTCGCTGTCGACGCTGGCGATGTAGAACTGGTAGCGATTGCGTGAGCGGCTCTTGGCCAGGGTCATGGTCTGTTCGGCTTTTTGCAGCAGCTTCTCGGTGCTGTCGCCGTCTTCCGGGAACAAGGTGATGCCAATTGTGGCGCGCAGGCGGATTTGTTCGTGGTCGAGGGCGAACTCGGCTTCCAGGTCATCAAGGATGCTTTGCGCCAGCTCGGCAGCTTCATAAGGTTGTTCGATATCGGCCTGGACCAGGGCGAACTGGTCGCCTCCCAGGCGCGCCAGGGCACCGAGGCGGCCACTGTGGGCGCGCAGGCGGTCGGCCAGGGCCAGCAGTAATTGGTCGCCGGCCTGGTAGGTGAATTGCTCGTTGACGCTTTTGAAGTCATCCAGGCCAACACACAACACCGCCACTCGACGTTGCCGACGGCCAGCATCGATCAGGATCTTGTCCAATTGCTCCTGTAATTTCTGGCGGTTCGGCAGGCCGGTAAGGAAGTCGTGCTGGGCCATGCGCAGCAGGCTGCTTTCTGCTTCATGGCGCAGGTGAGTGTTGCGCTCGATCGATTCGAGCAACTGATTGGCGGTGTTGATCCACAACCCCAGTTCGTTCTTTTCATGGCCCTTGAGCTGCGGGATCTTGTGCTCGCTGGGACGGTCGGGGTTGATCGAACTCAAGTGCCCGATGATCCGTGACAGCGGCTTGGTCAGCAGCCAGTGGTAGACCAGGTACAACACCAGACCCATAGCCAGGGCACGCAGTACGCCGGAGATGAATATGATTACCGAGTTGACCAGGAAACCTTTGCCATAGGTGGCGGTGTCGAGGGTGATGCTCAGGTCGCCGTAATACTCGCTGTAGGGCCCGCGTCCCACCAGCGGCGTGGTGAAGGTGCGTTCCTGGCCGAGGATCGGGTCGGTGAGCCAGCGGCTGGAGGACTGCTGCAGGTCACGGCTTTTCTCGGCGAGCATGGCTTCGTTGGGATGGCCGATGGACGCCACGCGCACGGCGTCATCCTGAAACAAACCTTCGATGACCTGCATGCCCATCTCGCGGTCCAGGCTGTAGACGGCCTGGGTGGAGGGGTCGCGAAACATGTCGAGGATGCGCTGGGCATCGCCGGCCACGGCCTGGCGGGTCTTATAGGCGTCGAAGATGATCTGGGCCACGCTCAGCGCCACACCCACTATCAATGCCGAAAGCAGCACAACCCGGAGCAACTTCACCGACAAGCTGTTTTTGAGTTCCAGCTTCAAAGGGTCATTCCTTGTTCCATTCGGGTAGCCTCAAGATGCCATGAGTATTGGCAATCCGGTGATGGCAGTCAAAGGGACATTATGGCGTCAGGTATTTTGGGTGGGCTGATGCGTTGTGGGTGGGTGATGTTAGCGGGGGGTAACTGGGAATATAGATGTGCCTCTAATAATGCGCTGCATTTATCGCCGCCCAGGATATCCAGAACGGCGAATGAGGTCTTTATTGGGTTGGTATCTGGTTCGGATTCGGTTTCGAATCGTTTTGCATGGTTTGCGAAAGCGATTGTCCAGCTTGTAGTGCCGTTCCTATCACTGTTTTCGCCAAATCTATTGCTAATGGGGCTACGGCTGCGATTAGGGGGGCTGCTGCTGCTGCTGTTGCCATAGTAAACACTCCAAGATTCAATAAGAGGGAAACTCCTCTCACGGCCTAGGTGGCAATTTCCAGTCATTGAGTTCCTCTGTGCTTCGTCTGTTTTAAGTCTATGTAGCGCTCACAAAAAAGCCCGGCAATCGCCGGGCTTTTTCTACTGCAAGCGTGGCTTAAGCGGTGAAGGTCTTGCCTTCGAACTGCTCAGCGACGAACTTCCAGTTGACCAGGTTCCAGAACGCTTCCACATACTTTGGACGCACGTTGCGGTAGTCGATGTAGTAAGCATGTTCCCAGACGTCGCAGGTCAGCAGCGGGGTGTCGCCGCTGGTCAGCGGGTTGCCGGCGCCGATGGTGCTGGCCAGGGCCAGGGAACCGTCAGCTTTTTTCACCAGCCAGCCCCAACCGGAACCGAAGGTACCGATGGAAGTCTTGGAGAACTCTTCCTTGAACTTGTCGAACGAACCGAACGCCGCGTTGATGGCCTCAGCCAGCGCGCCGGTAGGTTGACCGCCGGCGTTTGGCGCCAGGCAGTTCCAGTAGAAAGTGTGGTTCCAGACCTGAGCGGCGTTGTTGAAGATACCGCCCGAGGAAGACTTGACGATTTCTTCCAGGGTCTTGCCTTCGAACTCGGTGCCAGGCACCAGGTTGTTCAGGTTCACGACATAGGTGTTGTGGTGCTTGTCGTGGTGGTATTCCAGGGTTTCCTTGGAAATGTGCGGCTGCAGGGCATCGTGTGCATAAGGCAGCGGCGGCAATTCGAAAGCCATGATGATTCTCCTAATCAGGTCAGTTGCGGTGAGCGCAAGGCCGATCACGGGCGGCCATACAAGCGCCGGGGAGTTTGTACTCTTTGCGGCGCAGGGTCCGGATCATAGCACCGGGGGTGCGGCAAAACCACGCAACAACTGTGTGGGATAGAGGTTCCAGAGTCTTTTGGCTGCTCTTCAAAATCAGTTCAGCTCGTGCTTATTAATTGATAGGCCACGCTGAACATCATTGCCGCCACCAACAAGTCCAGCAAACGCCACGTGGCCGGGCGTGCCAGCCACGGTGCCAACCAGGCAGCGCCGAGCGCCAGGGCGGAAAACCACAACAGCGAGGCACTGGCGGCGCCGGCGACATAAGCGCCCGGTTCGGTTTGCTGGGCGCCCAGGGAGCCAATCAACAGTACCGTGTCCAGGTACACATGCGGGTTGAGCAACGTCACCGCCAAGGCACTGAGCAGCACCGCGCGCAACGAGCGAACCTTGTGGTTTTCCCCTTGCTCCAGGCTTTGCCGTGACCAAGCCCGGCGCAGCGCAAGGGTGCCGTACCACAACAGGAAGGCTGCGCCACCCCAGCGGGCAATGGCCAACAGCAAAGGGTTCTGGGCCAACACCGTCGCCAGGCCAAATACCCCGGCAGCCACCAGGATGGCGTCACACACCACACACAGTGCGGCCACCGGCAGGTGATGTTCCCGGCGCAGGCTTTGCGCCAGAACAAAGGCGTTTTGCGTGCCGATGGCCATGATCAAACCGAGGGCGACCAGCAGGCCGTTCACGTAACTTTGCCACATGGTCTTTACTCCGCCTTGGCTGCCAATTGGCGCAGCACGGTCATGGCCCGTTCGGCGTCGCTGCGGCCGACAAACAAGTGATCGTGGTAATAACCGGCAATCACGTTGCAACTGATTCCGGCCTGGCCCAGGGCGCTGGCGAAAGCCGCCGTGAGACCGACTGCCTCCAGGGCCGAATGCACGTTCAAGGTGATCCAGGCGGCGATGTACTCGTAGGGCAATCCGGCCCGTTCGGCCTGTTGGCGCTCGACAATCACCGTCAGGCCTTCTTGTTCACGAAAGCTGCCGATCACCTCGCAACCGTCCGGGATGTGGTAGTCGGGCAGGGTGCAAAACACATAGTCGCCCTCGTTGAGGTGCGGGCTCATGCTGCGCAACAGGGTTGCCAGGGCGGTTTCGCCGGCCATGGGAAAGATCCTTGAGGAGTGGAGAAGTGATGCTGGCTATTCTCGGGGTTGAAGCTGTATAAGAAAAACCAATATTGCTGATCGCTCATTAGGAAAACTGATGTTCGACTATAAGTTACTGGCCGCCCTGGCGGCGGTGGTGGAACAGGCCGGATTCGAGCGGGGCGCCCAGGTGCTAGGCGTCTCGCAATCGGCCATCTCCCAGCGCATCAAGCTGCTCGAGGCGCGGATCGGCCAGCCCGTGCTGGTACGGGCAACGCCGCCGACGCCGACAGACATCGGCCGACGGCTGCTTAACCACGTGCAGCAGGTGCGGTTGTTGGAGCGGGATCTGCAGAGCCAGGTCCCGGCCCTGGATGAAGAGGGCATGCCAGAGCGTCTGCGCATTGCCTTGAATGCCGATAGCCTGGCCACCTGGTGGGCCGAGGCAGTCAGTGATTTTTGCGCTGAGCAGCACCTGTTGCTGGACCTGGTGGTGGAGGACCAGACCGTGGGCCTCAAGCGCATGCGGGCCGGTGAGGTGGCGGCGTGTATCTGTGCCAGCGAACGGCCTGTCGCGGGTGCCCGTAGCTTGTTGCTGGGGGCGATGCGCTATCGGGCGCTGGCCAGTCCTGCGTTTATCGCCCGGCACTTTCCAGATGGGGTCCGTGCCGATCGAGTGGCGCGGACCCCGGCGTTGGTGTTTGGCCCTGATGATTTCCTGCAGCATCGTTACTTGGCTTCTTTGGGTGTCGAGGGTGGTTTCGAGCACCATTTGTGCCCATCGTCCGAAGGCTTCATGCGCCTGGCAGAGGCCGGGTTGGGCTGGGGCCTAGTGCCCGAATTACAAGTACACGACCAGCTTGAGCGGGGAGTTCTGGTGGAGTTGTTGCCAGATAAGCCAATCGATGTGCCGCTGTACTGGCATCATTGGCGCAGTGGCGGGCAATTGCTCGGGATGTTGACTGAGCATCTGGCCCGGGCGACTGGCCAATGGCTAGTGCCGTTGGAGTGACAGCAAGCGTCAAGGCAGCAGCGATGAAAAACGAAAGAATGCGGAGTAACACATGAAGATTCTGGTCACCGGCGCAAGCGGCTTTATCGGCGGACGCTTTGCGCGTTTCGCCCTGGAGCAGGGCCTGGACGTGCGGGTCAACGGGCGGCGGGCCGAAGGTGTCGAGCACCTGGTACGGCGCGGCGCCGAGTTTATCCAGGGTGATTTGAATGATCCGGACCTGGTGCGCGACCTGTGTCGCGATGTCGAGGCGGTGGTGCATTGCGCCGGTGCTGTGGGGCTGTGGGGGCGCTATCAGGACTTTCACCAGGGCAACGTATTGGTGACCGAAAACGTTGTCGAGGCGTGCCTCAAACAGCGGGTCGGGCGCCTGGTGCACTTGTCGTCGCCGTCGATTTATTTCGATGGCCGCGACCACCTGGGATTGACCGAAGAACAGGTGCCCAAGCGCTTCAAGCATCCCTATGCGGCCACCAAGTACCTGGCAGAACAGAAGGTCTTCGGTGCCCAGGAGTTCGGACTTGAAGTACTGGCGCTGCGCCCGCGTTTTGTCACTGGCGCCGGTGATATGAGTATCTTCCCGCGCCTGTTGAAAATGCAGCGCAAGAATCGCCTGGCAATCGTCGGTGATGGCTTGAACAAGGTCGACTTCACCAGCGTGCACAACCTCAACGAGGCGTTGCTCAGTAGCTTGCTGGCCACCGGTTCCGCCCTGGGCAAGGCCTACAACATCAGCAACGGTACCCCGGTACCTATATGGGACGTAGTGAACTATGTGATGCGGCAAATGGAAATGCCCCAGGTCACGCGTTACCGTTCCTACGGTTTGTCCTACAGCGTTGCGGCGCTCAATGAAGCATTCTGTGCGATGTGGCCGGGGCGCCCGGAGCCTTCGCTGTCCCGGCTGGGCATGCAGGTCATGAACAAAGATTTCACCCTCGACATCAGTCGCGCCCGGCATTATCTCGACTACCAGCCCAAGGTCAGCCTGTGGACCGCTCTCGATGAGTTCTGCAATTGGTGGAAGGCCCAGGATGGGGGGACGAAATAGAACCGACCAATGACCTGTAACACACCGGGAACCGAACTTGCGGTTCCCGGTCGATCAGTGCGACGGGCAAGGGGTTTATACTCCGCCGCCAGGCTTTCCATGTGGCTACCTCAAGGATTTAAGGTTGATTCATGCGTAACGATGCTAACGACGACTTCGACAACGTTCCCAGCCTGCGGGCAGACACCGGGGGCGACGATGATTTTGCGCCAACTGCTGCCACGTCCGTGCGCTCCCGGCCGGCGCCAGTGGTCAAGGTCAAGAGCGCCAGCACCGGGCCTTTGTGGGCGTTGGTCGGCGCGCTGTTGTTTGCCTTTGCGGGCCTTGCCTGGTGGAGCTTCCAGCAGATTTCCCTGATGGGCCAGCAGTTGGTGGCAACCCAGGAAAGCTTCGCGCGTATCAGCGAAGAAGCGGCCGGGCGCCTGCAAGATATTTCCGGCAAGGTGGTGGCCAGCGAGGCCAACGTCAATAACGGCAGCGAAGCGCTGAAACTGCAGATCAAACAGTTGGAAACGCAGCTGCTGGAGCAGGGCAAGCAGCAGTTGGGCGTGGCCGGCCAGGCCACGGATCTGGACAACCGGCTGGCGACAATGACGTCCGGCACCACGGAACTGTCAGCTGCCAACGTGAAGTTACAAGGGCAGGTTCAAGCCCTGACGGAGGCCGTTGCGACGCTCAAGGCGGGCCAAACCGACGCAAGCAAGCGCGATGCCGAGTTCAAGGAACTCTCCGCTGATGTGGCAGCTTTGAAGAAGCAGGGCAATCCAACAGCGGCCATCGCTCGCCTGGAACAGGATCTGCTGGTGCTCAAGAGTGAGCAGGACAATCGCCAGGCCGCAGCTGACGGCCCGACGACCAAAGAGTTCGATGTGTTCCGCATCCAGACCACCCGTAATGTCACCACCTTGCAAAGTCAGGTGCAGAACCTGCAGCAGCAGATCAGTGCGCCGGCAAGAGTCAGTCCTATCGGGCAGTGATGTAAATGGTTTGCAGGAGCCCGCTTTCGTTGCTCCTGCAGGCGTTTTCAAATGGAATGTCACCAGTCGGTGACATTTCAAGCCCCCTTCGTTACTTGCCCTCTCCCAGCCCTTGTTTAGACTCCGGTCATCCCATAAAAACAAATAGGGCTCACCATGACCACGCAACCGCTGCCTTCCAGCAGTTGGCTGAACGCACCCGCCCATCACACATGGCTGGCCACTGAAGGTCAGCGCCTGCTGTCGTTCGCCAAGGCCTCGAAGCTGCCTGAAGGTTTCGGCAACCTGGATGACCTGGGCCACCTGCCGGCCAATGCCATCGCCGAAACCATGAACACCGCCCGTATGACCCACAGCTTCGCCATGGCCCACGCCCAAGGCCTGCCGGGCTACGCTGACCTGGTGGCGCACGGGGTAACCGCCCTCAGTGGCCCGCTGCGCGATACTCGCCACGGTGGCTGGTTCGCGGTTCCTGAGGCTCGTGATGGCAACACCGGCAAGGCGGCCTACTTGCATGCCTTTGTTGCCCTGGCGGCAAGCTCAGCAGTAGTGGCTGGTGCGCCCGGTGCGCAAACCCTGTTGAATGACGCTATCCACATCATCGACCAGTATTTCTGGAGTGAGGAGGAGGGCGCGATGCTCGAATCCTTTGCTCAGGACTGGACGGGTGTAGAGGCTTATCGCGGCGCCAACAGCAACATGCACGCCACCGAAGCCTTCCTCGCCCTGGCCGATGTCACTGGCAACACGCGCTGGCTGGACCGCGCGCTGCGTATCGTTGAGCGCGTGATCCACACCCACGCCGCCGACAATCAATTCATGGTGATCGAACACTTTGACCGTCACTGGCAGCCCGTGCGTGGCTACAACGAAGACAACCCGGCCGATGGCTTTCGTCCTTACGGCATCACCCCCGGCCATGGCTTCGAATGGGCGCGGTTGGTGTTGCACCTTGAAGCCGCGCGCCAGCAAGCCGGTTTGGTGACGCCCGAGTGGCTGTTGATCGACGCCAAGGGCTTGTTCGCCAGTGCCTGCGAGTATGGCTGGGCGGTGGATGGCGCCCCCGGCATTGTCTACACACTCGACTGGGCCCAGCGCCCGGTGGTCCGTGAGCGTCTACACTGGACCCACGCCGAAGCCAGCGCTGCGGCGCAGGCGCTGCTCAAACGCACGGGCGAGCTGCATTACGAAACCTGGTACCGGCGTTTCTGGGAGTTCTGCGAAACCCATTTTATCGACCGTACTCATGGCAGTTGGCACCACGAATTGAGCCCGCACAACCAGCCCAGCAGCAAAATATGGGGTGGCAAACCGGATCTGTACCATGCCTGGCAAGCCGTGTTGCTGCCTGGTCTACCCTTATCCCCGAGTATGGCCAGCGCCTTGGGCGCGGGACGTAATGTCACCACTTGGTGACATTTGTGCGTCCCTTTGTTACGTGCACCTTAAATATCCCTGTTTAGAATCCTATGCAGCGCAAGCTCTAGACTTGCATGCATAACAACAAAAAAGGTACTCAGATGAACGCGATTAATCGCCTCGCCGTTGCTATTTCCATTGCCTCGTTGTTTCCCCTCAGTGCTTTTGCCGCCGACTCGAAAGGGACGGTTGAAGTTGTGCATTGGTGGACCTCTGGCGGTGAGAAGGCGGCAGTAGATGTCCTGAAGGCCCAAGTTGAAAAAGACGGTTTCACCTGGAAAGACGGTGCCGTCGCAGGCGGCGGTGGTTCCACGGCCATGACCGTATTGAAAAGCCGTGCCGTTGCTGGCAACCCGCCAGGTGTTGCCCAGATCAAAGGCCCGGACATCCAGGAATGGGCGTCCACCGGGCTGCTCGACACCGATGTCCTGAAGGACGTTGCCAAAGAAGAAAAGTGGGACTCTCTGCTCGACAAGAAAGTCTCCGATACCGTGAAGTACGAAGGTAACTACGTGGCCGTGCCGGTGAACATTCACCGTGTCAACTGGCTGTGGATCAACCCTGAAGTCTTCAAGAAAGCCGGTATCGAAAAAGCACCCACTACCCTCGAAGAATTCTACGCCGCCGGCGACAAGCTCAAGAAAGCGGGCTTCATTGCGCTCGCCCACGGTGGCCAGCCTTGGCAGGACAGCACCGTATTCGAAGCCGTGGTCCTTTCGGTGATGGGTGCTGATGGCTACAAGAAAGCCCTGGTCGACCTGGATGAAAAGGCCCTGACCGGTCCTGAAATGATCAAGTCGCTGACCGAACTGAAGAAAGTCGCGACCTACATGGATGCCGACGGCAAAGGCCAGGACTGGAACCTGGAAGCCGCCAAAGTCATCAACGGCAAGGCCGGCATGCAGATCATGGGTGACTGGGCCAAGAGCGAGTGGACTGCGGCCAAGAAAGTCGCTGGCAAGGACTACGAGTGCGTAGCTTTCCCGGGTACCGACAAAGCCTTCACCTACAACATCGACTCCCTGGCGGTGTTCAAGCAGAAAGACAAAGGCACTGCGGCCGGTCAGCAGGACATTGCCAAGGTCGTGCTGGGTGAGAACTTCCAGAAAGTCTTCAGCATCAACAAGGGCTCGATTCCGGTTCGGGTCGACATGTTGAAAGACATGGGCAAGTACGGTTTCGACTCCTGCGCACAGACCGCAGCCAAGGACTTCCTGGCAGATGCCCAGACCGGTGGCCTGCAGCCGAGTATGGCGCACAACATGGCAACCACGCTGGCCGTACAGGGTGCGTTCTTTGACGTAGTGACCAACTACATCAACAACCCTGCAGCCGATCCAGCCACCACCGCCAAGCAACTCTACAGTGCGGTCAAGTCGGCCAAGTAAGCCTTAGCAACGCTGGTCCTGCCGGGGCCGGCTTATGTAGGAGCCGGGCTTGCCCGCGATAGCATCACCTCGGTCTGTCAGCTGGACCGAGGTGCCTGTATCGCAGGCAAGCCAGCTCCCACACAAGCCAAACCCTCATAAGGAGCACCCTTGAAATCATTATCTCTGTACTGGATTTTCCCATGAGTTCTGTTGCTGTGTTCAGCAAAGCCTCGCCGTTCGATGCACTGCAGCGCTGGCTACCCAAACTGGTGCTGGCGCCCAGCATGTTCATCGTCCTGGTGGGCTTTTATGGCTACATCCTGTGGACGTTTGTCCTGTCGTTCACTAACTCGACTTTCCTGCCGTCCTACAAATTTGTAGGCCTGGCGCAATACGCACGCTTGTTCGACAACGACCGCTGGTGGGTGGCGAGCAAGAACCTCGCGGTGTTCGGTGGCATGTTCATCGGCATCACCTTGGTGATCGGCGTGACACTGGCGATTTTCCTCGACCAGAAAATCCGCCGCGAAGGCTTCATCCGCACCATCTACCTGTACCCGATGGCGCTCTCGATGATCGTCACCGGTACGGCCTGGAAATGGCTGCTCAACCCGGGTATGGGCCTGGACAAACTGCTGCGTGACTGGGGCTGGGAAGGCTTCCGCCTGGACTGGCTGATCGACCCTGATCGTGTGGTGTACTGCCTGGTGATCGCGGCCGTGTGGCAAGCCTCGGGCTTTATCATGGCCATGTTCCTGGCTGGTTTACGCGGTGTTGATCAATCGATCATTCGTGCCGCCCAGATCGATGGCGCGAGCATGCCCAAGATCTACTGGAAAGTGGTGCTGCCCAGCCTGCGTCCGGTGTTCTTCAGTGCGGTGATGATTCTGGCGCACATTGCGATCAAGAGCTTTGACTTGGTGGCGGCGATGACGGCCGGCGGCCCGGGCTACTCGTCCGATCTGCCCGCCATGTTCATGTATTCCTTCACCTTCAGTCGCGGCCAGATGGGCATGGGCTCGGCCAGTGCAATTCTGATGCTCGGTGCGATTCTTGCAATCATCGTGCCTTACCTGTACTCCGAGCTAAGGACCAAACGTAATGACTAGTCTCGCCGGCAAACCTTTCATTAGCTTGAGTCGCATCGCGATTTACGCGGTGTTGATCCTCGCGGTACTGCTTTATCTGGTACCGTTGGTGGTCATGCTGTTGACCAGCTTCAAGACCCCGGAAGACATCAGCACCGGCAACCTGTTGAGCTGGCCTGCCGTGGTCACCGGCATTGGCTGGGTCAAGGCCTGGGCCACGGTCGACGGTTACTTCTGGAACTCGATCAAGATCACCGTCCCGGCGGTATTGATCTCTACCGCCATCGGCGCGTTGAACGGCTACGTGCTGTCGATGTGGCGTTTTCGCGGTTCGCAGTTGTTCTTCGGCCTGTTGTTGTTCGGCTGCTTCCTGCCGTTCCAGACCGTGCTGCTGCCAGCCTCGTTCACCCTCGGCAAGATGGGCCTGGCCAGCACCACCACCGGCCTGGTGTTCGTGCACATTGTCTACGGCCTGGCGTTTACTACACTGTTCTTCCGTAATTATTACGTCAGCATTCCCGATGCATTGGTGAAGGCGGCACGGCTGGATGGTGCGGGGTTCTTCACGATCTTCCGCCTGATCATCCTGCCGATGTCGACACCGATCATCATGGTGTGCCTGATCTGGCAGTTCACGCAGATCTGGAACGACTTCCTGTTCGGCGTGGTGTTCTCCAGCGGTGATTCGCAGCCCATCACGGTGGCGCTGAATAACCTGGTCAACACCAGCACCGGGGTTAAGGAATATAACGTTGATATGGCGGCGGCGATGATCGCCGGGCTGCCGACCCTGCTGGTCTATGTGGTCGCAGGCAAGTATTTCGTGCGCGGCCTGACGGCCGGCGCGGTCAAGGGGTAATCATGGCAACGCTTGAACTTCGCAATGTAAACAAGACCTATGGCGCCGGCTTGCCGGACACCTTGAAGAACATCGAACTGTCGATCAAGGAAGGTGAATTTCTGATTCTTGTCGGACCTTCGGGTTGCGGCAAGTCGACGCTGATGAACTGCATCGCCGGCCTTGAAAACATCACCGGCGGCGCGATCATGATTGGCGACCAGGACGTCAGCGGCATGAGCCCCAAGGATCGCGACATCGCCATGGTGTTCCAGTCCTACGCGCTGTACCCGACCATGAGCGTGCGCGAGAACATCGAATTCGGCCTGAAAATCCGCAAGATGCCGCAGGCTGCCATCGACGAAGAAGTCGCGCGTGTCGCCAAGCTGCTGCAGATCGAGCACTTGCTCAATCGCAAGCCGGGCCAGCTCTCCGGCGGCCAGCAACAGCGTGTGGCCATGGGCCGTGCGTTGGCCCGTCGGCCGAAGATCTACCTGTTCGACGAACCGCTGTCCAACCTCGACGCCAAGCTGCGGGTCGAGATGCGCACCGAAATGAAACTGATGCACCAGCGTCTGAAAACCACCACCGTCTACGTCACCCACGATCAAATCGAAGCGATGACCTTGGGCGACAAAGTGGCGGTGATGAAGGACGGGATCATTCAGCAGTTCGGTACGCCGAAACAAATCTACAACGACCCGGCCAACCTGTTTGTGGCAAGCTTTATCGGTTCACCACCGATGAACTTCATCCCTCTGCGCCTGCAACGCAAGGATGGTCGACTGGTGGCGCTGCTGGACAGCGGCCAGGCCCGTTGCGAATTGGCGCTGAACATGAACGACGCCGGTCTGGAAGATCGCGATGTGATCCTCGGCCTGCGCCCGGAGCAGATCGTGCTGGCGGCGGGCGAGGGCAATGGTTCGTCGAGCATTCGTGCCGAAGTGCAAGTGACCGAGCCGACCGGTCCGGACACCCTGGTGTTCGTGCAGCTCAATGACACCAAGGTCTGCTGCCGTTTGGCGCCGGACGTGGCACCGCAGGTCGGCGAGACCCTGACCCTGCAATTCGATCCGGCCAAGGTATTGCTGTTCGACGCCAAGACCGGTGAGCGCCTGGGTACCGCTGTTTCGCTGCCGGCACAGGGTCATGCTGACAACGTGGCGCAGTTCAAGGGCCGTTGATGCATCTGTAGGAGCGAGCTTGCTCGCGAAGGTTGTCAACGATGACGCGGGCATCCTGGATGAACGCGGTGAGCTTGAGTTTTTCGCGAGCAAGCTCGCTCCTACGGGCATGCAATTAAAGCTTAACTTGTTGTTTTGATTAAAAAATGTAACCCGCGTTAGATAAAAACAGTTTAATAACAATAAAGACGAGGATGTACGGATGAAAAAGCAACACAACAACACCCGGCTGCTCTGCCAACTGTCAGCAGCAGCAGCCTTTGTATTGTCCGCCAATGCGATGGCGGCCGATGCGTTCAGCGCCGATTCCAAGTGGATGACCGGCGATTGGGGCGGCGAGCGTACCAAGCTGATCGAGCAAGGTATCGATATCAAGGCTGACTACGTAGGGGAAATGGGCTACAACGCCCACGGCGGTTACAACGATGACAAGACCGGTCGTTACTCTGACCAGTTCGGTCTCGGTGTGGCGCTGGACCTGCAAAAACTGTGGGGCTGGGATAACACCCAGGCCAAGATCCAGTTGACCAATCGTAATGGCCAAAACATCTCCAATGACCGTGTGGGTGATCCGCGTGCCGGCACCTTGAGTTCCTCGCAGGAAGTCTATGGTCGTGGCCACATGGTGCGTCTGACCCAGTTGTGGGTTCAGCATCAGTTCCTCGACGGCAAACTGGACGTGAAGGCCGGTTACTTCGGTGAAGGTGAAGACTTCAACACCTTCCCATGTGAGTTCCAGAACCTGGCGTTCTGTGGTTCCCAAGTGGGTAACTGGGCGACCAACATCTGGTACAACTGGCCTGTCATGCAGGCGGCGTTGCGCGTGAAGTACAACATCACGCCTGAGTTGTATGCCCAGATCGGTGCGTACAACCAGAACCCATCGCAGACTGAACACGGTAATGGTTTCAAACTCAGCGGCAGCGGCACCAAAGGCACCGTCTTGCCAGTCGAACTGGTCTGGTCGCCGAAGGTCAACGGCCTGCCGGGCGAATACCGTGTGGGTTACTACAAGAGCACGGCCGACGCCAATGACGTCCGTGAGGACGTGAACGGCCAGGATGCGGGTGCCACCGGTAATCCTTACCGCGTACGCAACAGCAAGAGTGGCTACTGGGGTGTGGTGCAGCAGCAACTCACTACCCACAACGGCGACGCTTCCCGCGGTCTGAACGTTGCGGCCAACGCTACCTTCCACGACAAGGACACCAACTTCATCGACAACTACCAGTCGCTGATGTTTGTGTACAAAGGTCCATTCGACGCACGTCCAAAAGATGACATCGGTATCGGCTTTGCCCGTATTCATGTCAACGATGACGTGAAGAAAAATGCTGAGTTGATCAACGCGTCTGGCGGCTTCACCGATTACGATCAGGCCGGTTACATGCCGCTGCAAAGCACTGAGTACAACTACGAACTCAACTACGGCTTCCACGTCACCAACTGGCTGACTGTGCGTCCTAACCTGCAATACATCACCCACCCAGGTGGCGTGGATAAAGTCGACAACGCCTTGGTTGCCGGTCTGAAAATTCAGTCGGTGTTCTAACGCTGTTGCGATAAGCTCCTCTCTCTGTGCGCATTTTGCGGATGGCCTTGGCTATCCGCTTTTTTTTGTGTGGGAGCTGGCTCGACGGGTCGCCGCACCGCTGCGATAGCATCTACTCGGACTGCAGATAAACCGAGTTGTTTGCATCGCGGGCAAGCCCGACTCCCACATTGAACTTCAGGACCGTGGCACATGCATGAGCATCCGCTGCAACGCTTTTTCAAATCCCTGCGCCCGCGTCCCGTGTTTGCCTGGGAGCGCTTCCAGATGCGTGAGGTGCTGGTGATTGATCACCCGCTATGCCAAGCAGTGTTCAGTCGTCAGGGCGCGCAATTGCTGCACTTTCAACCCGTGGGCCAGAAACCCTGGCTGTGGTGTGCTGCCAAATGGCCACAGGTCGGTGCGATCCGTGGCGGTGTGCCGGTGTGTTGGCCATGGTATGGCCGTCATCCCAGCGAAAACGCTTGGCCATCCCACGGTTGGGCGCGGCTGATCGACTGGAAGCTACTGGACAGTAGTAGCGACGACGACGGCGTGCGCTTGCATTGGCAGTTACAGCTGTGCGACTGGCAAGTGGATCTGCATGCGCATCTGGGCGAGAGCTTGGAGCTGCGCTTGAGTACTGAGCATCAGGACGAGTTGCCCTGCCAACTGAGCCACGCTTTGCACGCCTATTGGCGGATTGGCAATGTTGGCGAGGTAGCGCTGTCTGGGCTCGATGGGGCGCAAGGTTATGACCAACTGAGCCGTCAGGCTTGCCAGCAGGAAGGTGAGTTACGGGTCGATGGAGGTTGCCAGCGGGTGTTCCAGCATGAGGGTGAGTTGCACCTCAAGGATCACGCCTGGCAGCGTGAGCTGTGCATCGATACCGGTGACAGTGCCGATACGGTGGTGTGGCATCCAGGCAGCCGTCCGTTGCTGGGGGTGAGCTTCAATGAGGCGTCGGGGTTTGTCTGTGTTGAATCGGCGATGGCGGGTGCCAGCCTGGCGCCGGGGGAGAGGGCGCATTTGAGTCTGCAGGCCAGGGCTGGGATTTGATCCAAACCAAGGTGGCTTTTTGTGGCGAGCGGGCTTGCCCGCGTTGGGCTGCGAAGCGGCCCCAATAAGGCAGCAGTGATCTTTCAGATAGATCTCGGTTGCTGTCTATGGGGCTGCTTCGCAGCCCAACGGGGGACAAGCCCCCTCGCCACAGAGGCCAGGTTTTGGCCTTAGTTAAACTCATCCCCCACTGGATACCGGCTGTCATTCAAGCTCTCTTTGATCTTGCGCAAATGCGGCTGGAAATCCACCCCGCGGCGCAAGGTCATGCCGGTCGCGAGCACATCCAGCACTGTCAGCTGAATGATCCGCGAAGTCATCGGCATGTAGATGTCGGTGTCTTCCGGCAATGGAATGTTCAGGCTCACCGTACTGGCCTTGGCCAGTGGCGAGTTCTCGGCGGTCACACCCAGCACCGAAGCCCCATTTTCCCGGGCGATACGTGCCACTTCCACCAGCTCGCGGGTACGCCCGGTGTAGGAAATAATCACAAACAACTCACCCGTATGGGCCACCGACGCGATCATCCGCTGCATCAGCACATCGGCATGGGCCGTCACCGCCAGGTTGAAGCGGAAAAACTTGTGCAGGGCATCCATGGCCACCGGGGCTGAAGCTCCGAGGCCGAAAAAGTGAATCTGCCGGGCCTGGATCAGCAAATCCACGGCTTTGCTGATCAGGTTCGGGTCCAGGGCCTGGCAGGCGGCGTCCAGTGACGCGATGGCACTGCCAAAGATCTTCTGGGTGTAGGCCTCAGGGTTATCATCGGCTTCCACGGCGCGGCTGACGTACGCCGCGCCGCTGGCCAGGCTTTGCGCCAACTGCAATTTGAGTTCAGGGTAACCACTGACGCCGAACGAGCGGCAGAAACGGTTGACCGTCGGTTCGCTCACCGAAGCGGCTTGGGCGAGGGCGGCAATAGAGAAGCGGGTCGCCTGCTGCGGGTTGAGCAGGATGACCTCGGCGACTTTTCGCTCAGCCTTGTTCAGTTCTTCGAGGCGTTTCTGGATCTGTTCCAGAAGATTTCGCACGCGGTCCATTCATGTTTCCTTAGGGCGACGATGCAAATAAGGGTCGTCAACCAATCGACGAGTGGCCCTTTGCGGTGGCCTATCCTACTGAGGGTAGTTCAACACCACCACTCGCAATGCGTATTTCGGGAAAATGTTGTGGTTATTACTACATTTTTCCTTGAGTGATGCCTTGAAAAAAGGTATTTGTAGCTTAACTTGATAAAAGAACAAACATCATGCCTTCGATAACCGTAGAACCCTGCACCTTTGCCCTGTTTGGCGCCTTGGGTGATCTGGCGCTGCGCAAGTTATTTCCTGCCCTCTATCAACTCGATGGCGCCGGGCTCCTGCACGACGACACCCGCATCCTGGCCCTGGCCCGGGAAGCCGGTTCCGAGCAACAGCACCTGGCCCACATTGATCAAGAATTACGCAAATATGTTGGCAAGGAGCTGGATGAAGCTGTTGCCCAACGCTTCCTGGCGCGCCTGAGCTACCTGCACGTCGACTTCATGAAGGCTGACGACTACGTCGCCCTGGCCGAGAAGGCCGGGACCGAGCAGCGTCTGATCGCCTACTTCGCCACTCCTGCGGCGGTGTACGGCGCGATCTGCGAGAACCTGTCCAAGGTCGGCCTGGCGGAAAATACCCGGGTCGTCCTGGAAAAACCCATCGGTTCGGACCTGGAGTCTTCGCGCAAGGTCAACGATGCCGTGGCGCAGTTTTTCCCGGAAAACCGCACCTACCGCATCGACCATTACCTGGGCAAAGAGACCGTCCAGAACCTGATCGCCCTGCGATTTGCCAACAGCCTGTTCGAAACCCAGTGGAACCAGAACTACATCTCCCACGTGGAAATCACCGTGGCCGAGAAGGTTGGTATCGAAGGCCGTTGGGGTTACTTCGACAAGGCTGGCCAGTTGCGGGACATGATCCAGAATCACCTGCTGCAACTGCTTTGCCTGATCGCCATGGACCCGCCGGCCGACCTGTCCGCCGACAGTATCCGCGACGAGAAGGTCAAGGTGCTCAAGGCCCTGGCGCCCATCAGCCCGGAAGGCCTGACCACCCAAGTGGTACGGGGCCAATACATCGCCGGCTACAGCGCTGGCAAACCGGTACCGGGTTATCTGGAAGAAGAGAATTCCAACACCCAGAGCGACACTGAAACCTTCGTCGCCCTGCGGGCCGATATCCGTAACTGGCGCTGGGCCGGCGTGCCGTTCTACCTGCGCACCGGCAAGCGCATGCCAGACAAGCTGTCGCAGATCGTCATTCACTTCAAGGAACCGTCCCACTACATCTTCGCCCCCGAGCAGCGCTTGCAGATCAGCAACAAACTGATCATCCGCCTGCAGCCGGATGAAGGTATTTCCTTGCGCGTGATGACCAAGGAGCAGGGCCTGGACAAGGGCATGCAACTGCGCAGCGGGCCACTGCAACTGAATTTTTCCGACACCTATCGCAGTGCACGGATTCCCGATGCCTACGAGCGGTTGTTGCTGGAAGTGATGCGCGGCAATCAGAACCTGTTTGTCCGTAAAGATGAAATCGAAGCCGCGTGGAAGTGGTGTGACCAGTTGATCGCCGGGTGGAAAAAATCCGGTGATGCGCCCAAGCCGTATGCGGCGGGTTCCTGGGGGCCGATGAGCTCCATTGCACTGATCACGCGGGATGGGAGGTCTTGGTATGGCGATATCTGAATTGAAACTGCCTCTGGGCGTCAGCGCTCATGAGTACCGTAACCCGGTGTTGCTGGCCGAAGGCTTGGCCAATGACGTGGCTGAACAACTGCGCGCGGCCATCAGTGCCCGTGGCGAAGCTGTGCTGGTGGTGTCCGGCGGTCGCAGCCCGGTGGCGTTTTTCCAGAACCTGGCCAAACAAGGCCTGGACTGGTCCAAGGTGACCATCACCCTGGCCGACGAGCGCTGGGTGCCGGTGGAGCACGCCGACAGCAACGCCGGCCTTCTGAAGAAATACCTGCTGCAAGGCCCGGCGGCCAAGGCGAAGTTTTTGAGCCTGTACCACGTTGCCGCCAATCTTGAAGACGCCGCCGAACTGGCCGACCGCCAGTTGGCAGAGTTGCCGGCAATTGATGTGCTGGTGCTGGGTATGGGGGATGACGGTCATACCGCATCGTTGTTCCCCAACAGCCCGAATCTGCTGGATGCGTTGAAGCCGGATGGCAGTCGCCGTTGCTGGCCGATGTTGGCACCGACCGTGCCCCATCAGCGTCTGACCATGAGCCGCGCATTACTGGCCACGGCCAACTACACCGTATTGTCGATCTCCGGCAGTTCGAAACTCACCACCCTGAGCGCAGCGCTGGCCAGTGACGATGTTGCTGCCATGCCGGTTCGGGCGTTTTTGCAACCTACTTTAGAGATTTACTGGTGCCCATGAGCCAAGGATCAGCCGCGATGAAAAGCCCTCAACCCACCGTTTCCATGGCGGACAAAGTTGCCTTGATCGACAGCCTCTGTGCCAAGGCGCGGATTCTGCCAGTGATCACCATTGCCCGCGAACAGGACATTCTGCCGTTGGCCGATGCCCTGGCGGCCGGTGGTTTGACCGCACTGGAAGTGACCCTACGTTCGCAGTTCGGCCTCAAGGCCATTCAGGTGTTGCGTGAGCAGCGTCCGGAGCTGTGCACCGGTGCTGGCACTGTGCTGGATCGCACCATGCTCGAAGCGGCGGAAGTCGCAGGCTCGCAATTTATCGTCACCCCGGGCATTACCCGTGACCTGCTGGAAGCCTCGGTGCACAGCCCGATCCCGTTGCTGCCAGGTATCAGCAATGCGTCAGGCATCATGGAAGGCTATGGTCTGGGCTATCGCCGCTTCAAGTTGTTCCCGGCGGAAGTCAGTGGTGGGGTCGCCGCGATCAAGGCTCTGGGCGGCCCGTTCGGCGAAGTGAAATTCTGCCCGACTGGCGGCGTTGGCCCGGCGAATATCAAGAGCTACATGGCGTTGAAGAATGTGATGTGCGTGGGCGGGAGCTGGATGCTTGATCCGGAGTGGATCAAGAACGGCGACTGGGCGCGTATTCAGGAAACCACCGCTGAGGCACTGGCGCTGCTGGACTGATTGGATTTACCGAATCGTTGTTGCTGTGTTCTACGGCATTTTTGCGGTGCACTTGGTCGGTGCGCCGCTTTTTTTTATGCGAAATTCGGTCAAAATGTGGGAGCAGGCAAGCCAGCTCCCACATTTAGTTTGTGGCCAGCTCGGTAATGGCTTTGATCAGAACATGGATATCCGCCGCTGAAGTCACAAACCCAGGCGTCACGCGAATACAGCTGCCAAACGAGGCACCGCTGCGGGTCGTGGTAAACAGGTCGTACTCCTTGAGCAAGCGATCCGCCATTACTTGCTGATCCATCTGATGGGTGAACTTGAACGACGTAATCGCGCAGTACAGCCGTGGATCATCCGGCGTCAGCACCTCAACCCCCGGTAACTGCCGCACCTCACGCACCCACAAATCCCGCAGGTAGTTGAGCCGGGCGCCTTTGGCCTGCGCGCCCCCCAACAACCGATGCTCCTCAAATACCAGCGGCAACGTCATCAGCGCTGGAAAATTCGGCGTGCTGTAGGGCGTACGAGCGCGTACATCGGTAGTCGGGTAGTGAAACTCACCCATATCCGGATCAATATCCGCCAGCCGCTGCGGGTCGATATAGATAAAGCCCAGGGTCAACGGCGCGCCAATCCACTTGTGCAGGTTGAACCCCGCAAAGGCGATGCCCAGCTGGGCCAGGTTGAATTCAATCTGGCCCAGGGCGTGGGCGCCGTCGAGGATCACATCAACCCCGTATTCCCGAGCGGCGCTCGCAATGGCCTCTACCGGCATCACCAGTCCGGTGCGGTGGGTGACGTAGGTCAGCGCCAGCAATTTGAGGCGAGGGTAACTCACGAAGGCATCGCGATAGGTCTGCACCAGGCTGTCGAAGCTGGCCGGGTGTTCGTGGGCAATTTCGATCACCTCCACCCCACGGTGGCGCGCCAGCCAGCGCACGGCGCCTTTGACGGTGTCGTATTCCAGGTCGCTGATCAGCACCTGATCGCCTGGCTGTAAGCGGTTGTAATTGCGGATCAGAGATTGCAGCGCGTCGGAGGCGCAGCGGGTGAGGGCGATAGCTTCGGGATCGGCGTCCAGCAACTGCGCCAGTTGGTTACGGACCTCGACGTTTTCGCCCTGCTCGTAACGCTGGCGCACATAGATCGAGTTGCTGCGATTGATGAAGGCAACATTGTCCTGGTACTGCTCAAGCACTGCGCGACTCATGCGTCCGAAGTACCCGTTTTCCAGGTTGATGGGGCCGGGCTCCAGGTCATAGCGCTGGGCGATGGCCTGCCAGTGAGTTTCGTCTTGTGCGTTCCGTTGCATGTTCGGGCTCTACTTAGTGGCGGGGGGCGGGCTTGCCGTGTTTGGCGCGCAGTGGTTCCAGCAGCTCGGAGAGGCCGTTGTGGTCGATCTCCTGCATCAACGCCAGAAGACCGCCCAGTTCACCGTGAGGAAAGCCTTCACGGGCAAACCAGTTCAGGTAGGGGCCGGGCAGGTCGGCGATGATCCGCCCCTTGTACTTGCCGAAGGGCATTTCACGGGTGATCAGCAGTTCAAGTTTTTCAGGATTCATTGGGCTTCAGGCGTTTGAGTCGATGGCTTGGAAAATACAGGCATTCTGCATGCAGGCCAAATGACAGATCATGCAAAAAAAACGGATACAGATTTTCGGTCAATAAATAACTTATTGAAAAATAACAAATAATTAATTTATCAAGAGCTGGCACGGGCGCTGCAATCAATAAGTTAAGTTTCATAACCCGCGAAGGAGTTGAAAAATGACTGATATCAACAAAGAATCGATCTCTGTGCTTAATGACCTGATCGAGACCAGTAAAGACGGCCAGCAAGGCTTCGAGACCTGCGCCGAAGATATCAAGCATCCAGAGCTCAAGGCGCTGTTCGTCAAGCGTTCCGCTGACTGCGCTACCGCTGCCGCAGAACTGCAAACCGCTGTGCGTGCCTTGGGTGGCGACCCGGAAAAGTCCGGTAGTGTCGCAGGTGCATTGCACCGCGGCTGGGTCGACGTTAAGTCGATGGTGACTGGCAAGGATGAAGAGGCTGTTCTGAACGAAGCCGAGCGCGGTGAAGACCATGCGTTGAAGGCTTATAAAGAAGCGATCGAGAAGATCAACAAGCACAACCTGGTGGCTATTCGTGATCTGGTTGAGCGCCAGTTCCACGGTGCGCAACGCAATCATGATCAGGTGAAAGCCCTGCGTAACCAGGCTCGCGCTCAATCTTGAGTCGTGGCTGAATAGAAAAAGCCCCGTCGATGGGGGGCTTTTTCATGAGCACAGGCTTAGCCGATGCTGATGGCCGGCAACTCGGTCAAGGTCACGACCTGTTGCTTGCGTGGCGCCAGGATTTCCGCCTCACCGTCCACCACCAACTCATCACGTTGGTTGAACACTCGAGTGGCGATCCGCACGCGGAACTTTGGCAGCTTCTCGAGAATTTCCAGACGCACGGTCAGGGTGTCGCCGATTTTTACCGGCTTCTGGAAGCTCATTTGCTGGCCGATATAGATAGTGCCTGGCCCAGGCAACTCACACGCCACTGCCGCACTGATCAGGGCGCCGCTGAACATGCCGTGGGCAATGCGCTCCTTGAACATGGTGGCTTTGGCGAATTCGGCATCCAGGTGTACCGGGTTGTGGTCGCCGGACATCGCTGCGAACAGCTGGATATCGCGCTCTTCGACGGTTTTGCTGTAGCTGGCGGTCTGGCCGACTTCGAGGGCTTCGTACGGAGTGTTGGTAACCTGGGTCATCTAATGGTGCATCCTGTGGCTAATCAATAATCTTAATTCGTTGATTTTAAACGAAAATATTTAGACGTTCATTCGCAGCGTGCAGGGCGGCGCAGGTTGACGGCCTGCGCCAGCCACGCCAGTACATCGGCTGTGACCGCGTCGCGGTTGGTTTCGTTGAACAATTCGTGGCGTGCCTGCGGGTAAATATTCAGTTGCAGGTTCTGGCAACCCCCATCACGCAGGGCATGGGCCAGGCTTTTGAGACGCTTGCCTTCACTGACCGGATCACATTCACCACCCATCACCAGGATCGGCAGGCCCGGATCGATCTGAGCGAGATTGGACGCTTTGCTGATTTGCTGCAAGCCACCCAACAGGTCGATCCATAGCTGGTTGGTGCAGCGGAAGCCACACAGTGGGTCGCTGACATACTTATCGACCTCGTCAGGGTCGCGGCTGAGCCAATCGAACGCAGTGCGATTGGGTTTGAACGCCTTGTTGAACGAGCCAAACGACAGGAAATCGATCAGCGCGCTGCGGCCCCTGAGGCCCTGACGCAAGCGTTCGACGTGGGCGATCACTTTGGCTGCGCGGTACAGCGCCACCGGTTGGAAATTCGAGCCGCTGAGAATGGCCCCATTGAGGCTGGCGCTGTGATGCAGCAGGTAGGCCTGGGCGATATAGCTACCCATGCTGTGGCCCAGCAGAATGATTGGCAGCCCAGGCTGCTGCTGGCCGATGTGTTGGTTGAGGCTGGCGAGGTCACCGACTACTTTATTCCAGCCATCACGCTCGGCGAACAGCCCTAGGGTGCCTTCATCGGCTGTCCGGCCGTGACCGCGCTGGTCGGGGGCATACAGGCCGTAGCCGGCGCCACACAACGCTTCGGCCAGGCGGGCGTAGCGACCACTGTGCTCGGCCATGCCGTGGGCGAGCATGATCAACGCCTTGGGCGGTTCGTCCGGCAGCCATTGGTTGACGTACAGGCGACTGCGGTCATTCGCGGTCAGCCAGAAAGTGGTGTGATTCATGGCGCTTCCTTTGCTCAGGGTCGTTGCTGTGTATAGCTCATCTGCCGAGGGTCGTCAGATCAGTCCAGGCCTCAGGGACAAGATTCATACAATCAATGACACGTTTTTGTGTGTTTGCCTGTTTGGCCATAGCTGCTAACGTCCCCAAAGCTCCGCTTGTCATAGCAGTAGAAAGCGGCCGGACACATTCAGGTAAGAGGACAAGAATAATGCAACCTGATTTCTGGAATGACAAACGCCAGGCGGGCGTTCCCACCGACATCGACCTGACCGTCTACAAGTCGGTGATCGAAGTCTTCGAGCGTTCCTGCAAGACCTTTGCCGATCGTCCTGCGTTCAGCAACATGGGGGTTACACTGACCTACGCCGAGCTTGAGCGCCAGAGCGCTGCGTTCGCCGGTTACCTGCAACAACACACCGACCTCAAGCCGGGCGACCGCATCGCCGTACAGATGCCTAATGTCCTGCAATACCCGGTTGCCGTGTTCGGTGCCCTGCGCGCCGGGCTGGTCGTGGTCAACACCAATCCTTTGTACACCCCGCGTGAGATGCGCCACCAATTCAAGGATGCGGGCGTTCGCGCGCTGGTCTACCTGAATCTGTTTGGTTCGCGGGTTCAGGAAGTCACCACTGATACCGAGATCGAGTACCTGATCGAAGCGAAGATGGGCGACATGATGCCCGCCGCCAAGGGTTGGCTGATCAACACCGTGGTCGACAAGGTGAAGAAAATGGTCCCGGCCTACAGCTTGCCCCGGGCTGTCTCCTTCAAGCGTGCCTTGCGGATGGGCGCGGGCCAGGGCATTACGCGCCACCCGGTCACCCTGGACGACATCGCCGTGCTGCAATACACCGGCGGCACCACTGGTCTCGCCAAGGGCGCGATGCTCACCCATGGCAACCTGGTCGCCAACATGCAGCAAGTGCGCGCCTGCATGTCGCAACTGGGCGACGACGGTCACCCGCTGATCAAGGAAGGGCAGGAGGTGATGATCGCGCCGCTGCCGCTTTACCACATCTATGCGTTCACCGCGAATTGCATGTGCATGATGGTGTCCGGCAATCACAACGTGCTGATCACTAACCCCAGGGACATTGGCGGGTTTATCAAGGAGCTGAAAAAGTGGCGCTTTACCGGGCTGCTGGGTCTCAACACGCTGTTTGTGGCGCTGATGGACCATCCGGACTTCAAGAGCCTCGACTTTTCCCACCTCAAGCTCACCAACTCTGGCGGTACCGCGCTGGTGAAGGCCACTGCCGAGCGTTGGCAGCAACTCACCGGCTGCGCAATCGGCGAGGGCTATGGCTTGACCGAAACTTCGCCGGTGGCCAGTACCAATCCCTATGGCAACAAATCGCGGTTGGGAACCGTGGGTATTCCGGTGCCGGGAACGGCGATGAAGGTCATCAATGATGAAGGCGCGGAATTGCCCTTGGGCGAACGAGGCGAGTTGTGTGTGAAAGGTCCGCAAGTGATGAAGGGCTATTGGCAGCAGCCAGCCGCCACTGCTGAGACCCTGGATGCTGAAGGCTGGCTCAAGACGGGCGACATTGCCGTGATCGACCCGGATGGCTTTGTGCGTATTGTGGATCGCAAGAAGGACCTGATCATCGTCTCGGGCTTTAACGTTTACCCCAACGAAATCGAAGATGTGGTCATGGCACATCCGAGTGTTGCCAGTTGCGCGGTGATCGGTGTGCCAGATGAGCGCACCGGAGAAGCTGTGAAGCTGTTTGTTGTGGCTCGTGCCCAAGGTGTCAGCCTTGAGGAGCTGAAGGCTTACTGCAAGGTCAACTTCACGGGTTACAAGGTGCCCAAGCACATTGTGCTGAGGGATTCGCTGCCGATGACGCCGGTAGGCAAGATCTTGCGGCGCGAGCTTCGCGACATCGCTTGATTTGAAATGCGGTCAAAATGTGGGAGCGGGCTTGCTCGCGAAGGCGGTGGGTCAGTTAATGCATAGTTGACTGACACCGCCTCTTCGCGAGCAAGTCCGCTCCCACATTTATTGCGTACACCCCTGATCTAGAGCCATTTCACAGCATATAGAATCTTTGCTCTAAATATGACTACTGGATATTCTTGAGTCATGTTTATGACTGTAGGGGCCGCTTTTGGCTCTAGGCGGCCTTTGGCAAAGCTGCTACTCTCGGCGCGCTTTGTGACATCTCGGCCTGCTTGAAACAGCCAGACTCACCCTAAAAAACACAAACAAATAATAATCGCATCAAATGCGATGAATGAATTCGCGTCGCTGAGGAGTGGGCTTCCATGATCGAAGACTTTTGGAAGGATAAGTACCCTGCCGGGATTGCTGCAGACATCAATCCAGACGAGTATCCGAATATTCAGGCGGTACTGAAACAGTCCTGCCAACGCTTCGCCGACAAACCGGCTTTCAGCAACCTGGGCAAGACCCTCACCTACGGTGAGTTGTACGAACTGTCTGGAGCGTTTGCCGCGTACCTGCAACAGCATACCGACTTACAGCCCGGTGATCGAATCGCCGTGCAACTGCCCAACGTCCTGCAGTACCCGGTCGCCGTGTTCGGTGCTATCCGCGCCGGTCTGATTGTGGTCAATACCAACCCGCTGTACACCGCGCGGGAAATGGAACACCAATTCAACGACTCCGGAGCCAAGGCTCTGGTGTGCCTGGCCAACATGGCCCACCTGGCCGAAAAAGTCGTCCCCAAGACTTCCGTCAAGCATGTGATCGTCACCGAAGTGGCCGACCTGTTGCCGCCGCTCAAGCGGCTGTTGATCAACAGCGTCATCAAATACGTGAAGAAAATGGTTCCGGCCTATCACTTGCCCACGGCGCTCAAGTTCAACGACGTCCTGGCCAAGGGCCATGGCCTGCCGATCAACGAAGTCAGCCCCAACAGTGATGACGTGGCCGTTCTGCAATACACCGGTGGCACCACCGGCGTGGCCAAGGGCGCAATGCTGACCCACCGCAACCTGGTGGCCAACATGCTGCAATGCAAGGCGCTGATGGGCTCCAACCTCAACGAAGGTTGCGAGATCCTGATCACCCCGTTGCCGCTGTACCACATCTACGCCTTCACCTTTCATTGCATGGCGATGATGCTGATAGGCAACCACAACATCCTGATCAGCAACCCGCGCGACCTGCCGGCAATGGTCAAGGAACTGTCGAAGTGGAAGTTCAGCGGCTTTGTCGGCCTCAATACCTTGTTTGTGGCCCTGTGCAACAACGAAGGCTTCCGCAAGCTGGATTTCTCGGCGTTGAAAGTCACCCTGTCCGGTGGCATGGCCCTGCAATTGGCAGCGGCTGAGCGCTGGAAGGCGGTCACTGGCTGTTCCATCTGTGAAGGTTACGGCATGACCGAAACCAGCCCGGTGGCCACCGTCAACCCGATCCAGAATATCCAGATCGGCACCATTGGTATCCCGGTGCCATCGACCCTGTGCAAAGTCATCTCCGACGATGGCGTCGAGCTGGCCCTGGGCGAAATCGGCGAGCTGTGCATCAAGGGGCCTCAAGTGATGAAAGGCTACTGGCAGCGTGAAGACGCTACCGCCGAGATCCTCGACAGCGAAGGCTGGTTGAAGACCGGTGATATTGCGCTCATCCAGCCGGACGGCTACATGCGTATCGTCGATCGCAAGAAGGACATGATTCTGGTCTCCGGTTTCAACGTTTACCCCAATGAGCTGGAAGATGTGCTGGCAACCCTGCCGGGCGTGCTGCAATGCGCGGCCATTGGTGTACCAGACGAAAAATCCGGGGAACACATCAAGATCTTCATCGTGGTCAAGCCGGGTGCCACCCTGACCAAGGACCAGGTGATGGAGCACATGCGCGCCAACGTCACCGGTTACAAGGTGCCGAAGGCCGTAGAATTCCGCGATGCACTGCCGACCACCAACGTTGGCAAGATCCTGCGCCGTGAGTTGCGGGATGAAGAACTGAAGAAGCTGGGTTTGAAGAAGTAACCTGGCGTTCAACAAAAAGCCCCGCAGATGCGGGGCTTTTTGTTGGGTGGTGTTTTTCCTGCCTGGAATGCAATCAAATGTGGGAGCTGGCTTGCCTGCGATTGCAGTTGTAGCCGCTGCCGAAGAATGAGGCTGCGATGGGCTTGGTGCGGCACTCCGACGAAGCAGACCCTGAGGGCGGTCCTGCGGCCCGCATCGCAGCCTCGTGCCTCGGCAGCGGCTACAGGCTTGGGGATTCAAATTTTTGCCGCATTCCTACAGGGCGAACTGCGCGAAGCTCACTCCCGCACCCGCCGGGCGAACATCTTTCAAGAACGAATCCTTGTCGGCACTCAGCTCCAGGGTGATCTCCGGCTTGCGCTTGCCGGCGTTGCGCACTACCAGGCCTTCAAGCTTCTCGCGCATGAATGCCGTTGGCACTTTCAAATGCAGCAACTGGTCGCTTTCAGCGTTGTGCATCAACAAGTGAATCCACTCGTACTGGCCCACGCCAATACGGGTCACCGGCAGGTCGAACCACCAGATGTTGCGCTTGTGGTCCAGGTCGGTGAAGTGGCAGTTGTTGACGCCGAGCACGGCACCGCCCAGTTCTTGGTTTCTGCGGGCGATGGCTTGGGTTTTATTGAGTTTCATAACGTTCCTACGGGATCAGGTATTCAGCGTTTTAGCCTGAATGTGCCGGGCATTCTCGTGGGTTGGCCGCAAAACATAAAGCCCAACCTGTCGAGGGCGATGAAATGCCTGGGCAAAAATAATTGAAACTCTGCCAAGCAGCCCAGGGTCAACCTGTACGTAATGACCATAACCCTTGATTGTTCCCAGGAGAAATACCATGAGTAGCACATCGGATAAGGCAAAAGGTTTAGCGAACGAGGCCATCGGCAACATCAAGCAAGGTGTTGGTAAAGTTACCGGCAACGATAAGCTGCGTGCTGAAGGTGTGGTTCAGGAAAAGAAAGGTGAAGTGCAAAAAGCCGTCGGTGACGCCAAAGATGCGGTAAAGAAAGCGGTCAAATAGTCCTGACCCGATTGCTCGCGAATGAGCAGTCCGACGGCCATCCACGGATGGCCGTTTTTGTGTGATTTGCAGTGATTAAAGTTTCGAAATTGTTTCAAGGTCGCCAAATAGGCTACCTTGATGTAGAAAACGGCCCCTGAGTCGCCCACCAACTCAACCTTTTGCGGCGAAAGGAGACGCTATGATTTTTCCGGTATTGAACGGCTTGCCCCTGCACAAAGTGCTGGTACGCACGGTCACCGAGTTCATCGATGACGAGATGCCCACTTACGCCTCGGCACTGGCCTACCAGATGCTGTTCTCGCTGTTTCCCTTCCTGTTGTTCCTGATTGCCCTGATTGGCTTCCTGCACCTGCCGGAGTTTTTCACCTTCCTGCGTGACCAGTCGGCGCTCGTGTTGCCACCCCAGGCGCTGGAGCAGGTCAACCCGGTGATCGACCAGTTGCAGCAATCCAAGGGCGGCTTGCTGTCTGTGGGTATCGTCGTTGCGCTGTGGACTGCCTCGGCGGGTGTACGCCTGATGATGAGCGCGATGAATGCCGCCTACGATGTGGTCGAAGGTCGGCCGATCTGGAAGCGTTTTCCGCTGTCGGTCTTCTACACCATCGGCGTCGCCGGCATGCTGCTGATGGCCGCCGCGCTGATGGTCCTCGGACCACAGGTGATGGAGTGGCTGGCGGGGCAGATTGGCATGGAGGAATATGTGGTCACCCTGTGGACCATCCTGCGCTGGCCGGTGATCGTCATCCTGCTGATGTTTGCCGTGGCCTTGATGTACTACGTGATGCCCGACGTGAAGCAGAAGTTTCGCTTTATCTCCCCGGGCTCGGTGCTGGCGGTGGTGGTCTGGATCCTCGCCTCCCTGGGTTTTGGCTACTACGTCAAAGCCTTTGGTAACTACAACGCCATGTATGGCAGTATCGGCGCGATCATCGTCCTGTTGTTGTACTTCTACATTTCCGCCGCAGTGTTGCTGCTGGGCGCGGAGATGAACGCGGTGATCGAACACATGTCGGCCGAAGGCAAGGATCCCGGTGAAAAGGACTTTGGCGAGCACGATGACAAACAACATGTCTCAGGCCTAGGCCGGGACCACTCGCTCAAGCCCACTACTGACGAAGCCTGATCCATGATCCGTGAAATCCTGAAAATGGGCGATGAGCGCCTGCTGCGTATCGCGCCCCCGGTTCCTGCGCAAATGTTCGACAGCCCCGAGTTGTGGCAGTTGATCGACGACATGTTCCAGACAATGGAACATGTGGGCGGTGTCGGCCTGGCCGCGCCGCAGGTTGGCGTTGATTTGCAGCTGGTGATTTTTGGTTTCGAGAGCAGCGAACGCTACCCGGATGCTCCGGCCGTGCCGCAGACCATCCTGATCAACCCGTTGATCACGCCGTTAAGTCCGTTGCTGGAAGAGGGCTACGAAGGCTGCCTGTCGGTGCCTGGCATGCGTGGGGCGGTGGACCGTTATCAGCGGATTCGCTATGAAGGTTTTGATCCCAAGGGTGAACCGATTGTGCGTATTGCCGAAGGTTTTCATGCGCGGGTGGTACAGCATGAATGCGATCATCTGATTGGCCGGTTGTACCCGTCGCGGATTACCGACTTCAGCAAGTTCGGGTTTATCGAAGTGATGTTCCCGGATATGGATCCTAACGCCGACGAATAACCCGAGATATAACACAGGTCAAAATGTGGGAGCGGGCTTGCTCGCGAATACGGAGTGTTAGTCGCCAAATGTATTGACTGATCCACCGCATTCGCGAGCAAGCCCGCTCCCACATTAGATTCGCGTTCTGCTTGGCTATTTGGCCGGCTTGACGAACCGCAACGTCATCCGATCCGACTCTCCAATCGCCAGATACTTCGCCTTATCTTTCTCCCCCAGTTTCAACGCCGGCGGCAGCGTCCAGACGCCATCCGGGTAATCCTTGGTGTCTTTCGGATTGGCGTTGATCTCGCTCTGCCCATCCAGCTTGAACCCTGCATCAGTCGCCAGTTTCACCACATACGCAGTGGTCAGGTAGCCGCTGTGCTTGATGTCGTCCAGCGAAGCACCGTCCTTGGCCCGATGATCCACTACGCCCAGTACGCCGCCCGGTTTCAACACCTTGAAGAAGGCTTCAAATGTCGCCGGGGCGGTGTCGGCCAACACCCAGTTATGGACGTTACGGAAAGTCAGCACCGTGTCCGCTGAACCCGGTTTGCCCAGTGTCGGTGTCTTGGGGTCGAACTCGACGAAGCCAGCCTTGGCGTAACGGGCCGGATCAGCGGCGAATTTTTGTTTCAGGCTTTCTTCGGAGGTGCGGGCATAGGCGCTGCTGGTCGGGGCCTGCACGGCGGCGATGTAATGGCCGTGGTCCTTGAGCAGCGGCGCCAACACTTCGCTGTACCAGCCGCCACCGGGGGTGATTTCGATCAGCGTCTGGTCGGGCCGCAGGCCGAAGAACGTCAGGGTCTGCTGCGGATGGCGATACACGTCGCGCGCGCTGTTGGCCGGTGCACGCCAACTGCCGGCCAGCACGGTTGCATATTGTTGGGTAGAAACCGGAGCCTCTGCTGCCTGGCTCAAGGCTGGGGCAAGGAGGGCGCTGAGGGATAAAGCCGCAAGGGTCGCTTTCATGATCATCCTGGTGTGGGCCACTGTGCGAGGAGGCTAGCACGCAGCCCACAGCCACCGATCATCCATTATTGAAGGTCGACCTAACCAACGGTTCTAAGCCCATGGCGATCATTGGCTTGTTACGTTTGTAGCGCACCAGCCGCTCGGCCAGGGACTGGGGCAGTGGTGTGTCCTGGGTAAAACCGAGGCGCTGATAAAACCCTTCCAGGTCCGGATGGCAAAGCAGCCACACAGTGCCTTCCACCGGTGCGACGGCCTCACGAATCAGTCGCACCGCCAAACCCTGGCCACGTAATGCCGGGTCGACAAACAACCCGGTCAACCATTGCCCGCCCACCACCGGGCTCAGGCAGAGGCCGGCGACAATCTCGCTGTGCTTGGCCACCCACAGTTGGCCACCCTTCAGGGCTTTCATCGGCGAGTTGTGGCGACGGTAAAACTTGTTCAGCAGCGGCCAAAGCGGCTCTGCCAGTAGATTGATATGCAACTCGGGCATGGTATTTCGACAGGCGTGATCAAGGGGCTGGGATTATAAGTCGGGCAAAGCGCCTTCTGTTGGGCAATAGGTGTTATACCCCTTGTTACATCCCCTGTAAGTGGAGCACGCATCATGGCCAAAGGCATGGATTCAAAGAAAGCCGCGAAGAAGAAACCGGCAAAGACCGCCGATGAAAAACGCGCCGACAAAAAAGCCAAGAAATCCGACACGGGTTTGTTTGCTCATTGATTACCTGTAGCCGCAGCCTCGTACCTCGGCAGCGGCTACACGTTTGCTTCTAAGCTAAGCACCAAACGATCTGCAAGATTTCCCCGCCTCATTGCACAGAGCAGGATGAAACCGACTTTCGTTGTCGGCCTAGACTGCCCTGAGCTCGCCGATGCCCAACTACCTCGATGACACCCATCGCCACGAAATCGAAGTCCTGAGTCAAAGCCTCACCGCCCGCACCGAATGGCCGACCTGGCTATTGCTGATCGGCGTCTACGCCAGCTGGTTCGCCGTGATCCTGGGCAGCGCCTGGCTGGGCCGGTGGCTGAGCACAGCGCTGTTGATCCCGATTGTGGTGCTGTGGTTGTCCCTGCAACACGAAATGCTGCATGGCCATCCCACCCGTTTCAAAACCCTGAACAAACTCCTGGGCTATGCGCCCTTGGCGGTCTGGTATCCCTACACTCTGTATCGCGACAGCCACCTGCTGCACCACAACGATGAACAGCTCACCGTTCCCGGCGTTGATCCGGAAAGCCGTTACCTGACTCAAGGACAATGGGCCGGCAGCTCGCTGTTCGAGCGCAGCCTGCACGGGCTGAACAAAACCATACTCGGGCGTTTCCTGCTGGGCGCGCCGTTGGCGCTGTGGACGCTGGCGTGCGAAGAGCTGCTGCGGCTGCGCAAAGGCCAGCGTCAGGCCTGGCTGATGTGGCTGACCCATGGCGCATTGACGGTGCTGATGTTGGCGTTTATTACCCGCTACAGCGTGCTGCCGGTGTGGCATTACCTGGCGCTGGTCAGCGTGCCCGCGCTGTCGGTGGCGATGATCCGTTCGTACTATGAACACCGCCCGCACCCGCAGCCTGAACAGCGCACCGTGCTCAACGAAGCCGGCTGGCCGTGGACCTGGCTGTTTCTCAACCTCAACCTGCATCTGGTGCATCACGACTTGCCGAAGCTGCCGTGGTATTTCCTGCCCCGGGTCTATCGCGCACGCCGTGCGCAGTGGCAGGCGCGCAGCGGTGGCTTTGTGGTGCAAGGCTATGGTCAATTGATCGGCCGCTACGGGCTCAAGACCATCGACAGTCCGCGCCATCCCTTTATCTGACGAGGCTTGCATGAGTGAACACTACGCCGAGCTGTTGATGTACGTGGCGCCCCAGCAGGTGCTTGAGGCCAACGAGCAATGGCTGGCGCGCATCCTTGAGCAGCTCGACGTTACCCGGCGTACCGCTGACGGCCTGGATCTTATGAGCCTGTGGCGCGCCCCCGAACTGCTGTTGACCCAAACCTGCGGCTACCCGCTGATGACCCAACTGCGTGGGCAAGTGCGGCTGATCGGCCGTCCTCGCTACGAACTGTCCAACAGCAGCGCCGGTAATCATTGCAGCCTGTTGCTGACCCGCGACGACAACCCGCGAACGACTCTGGCGGATTTCTACGGCAGCCGCGGCGTGATCAACAGTGAAGACTCCAACAGCGGCATGAACCTGCTGCGCGAGCGCCTGGCGCCGTTACATCGCCAGGGACGGTTCTTTGCCAGCGTGGCCATCAGCGGCGGTCATCGCGACAGCCTGCGCTGGCTGCGGGAAGGCCGTGCGGACCTCGCCGCCATCGACAGCGTGACCTTCGCCTACCTGGCGCGTTTTGCCCCCGAAGAAGTCGCGGGACTGCGTATCGTCACCCGCAGCGCGATCAGCCCGACGCTGCCTTACATCGGCGCGCAGGGCTTGAGTGATGAATACATCCTGCAGATCCGTCAGGCGATGAATCAGGCGTTGCAGGATCTGCCGCAGGTGGCGCAGATACTGGGCGTGCAGGAGGTGCTGCCCGCCAGTGAAGCGGATTACCAAGTGCTGTTGGATTACCGGCAGCAGGCTCAGGCACTGGGTTTCGAAAGGCTGCGTTGAACCTGTAGCCGCTGCCGAGGCACGAGGCTGCGATGGGTTGCGCAGCAGACCTTAAGGGCGGTTCTGCGGACACGCATCGCAGCCTCGTGCCTCGGCAGCGGCTACAGTAAGGTTATATAAAAATGCATTTTAAGTATTATTAAAGAATAAGCAGCCTTGCTAGGATCGCCCCACCGGAACACCGGACATAACGTGCAACCTACTCAGATGGAGCCACTATGTCCGGCGCCGACACTTCTCACAGCGACTACGTGGGCGGATTGTTCCGTAGTCATTACGACTGGCTGTGCAGCCGTTTGCATCGGCACCTGGATTCCCGCGCCCACGCCGAAGACATCGCCGCCGACACCTTTGTCCAGTTACTGAGCGCGCCGGGTGTAACACCGATCCGCCAGCCTCGCGCCTTGCTGACGACCATTGCCCAGCGCCTGATGTATCAACTGTGGCGTCGCCGTGACCTGGAGCGCGCTTACCTCGATGCCCTGGACCAGGACGAAACATCCTCTGCGCCATCCCCCGAAGACCTGGCGCAAATGCTCGAAGCGTTGCAGGCCATCGACCAGTTGCTTGATGGCTTGCCGTCCAAGGTCAAGGCGACCTTCCTGTTGTCGCAACTCAATGGCCTGACGTATCCCGAAATTGCCGCCGAACTCGGTATCTCCCAACGCTCCGTCAGCGACTATATGACCCGCGCCATCAACCGTTGCCTGCGGCTGTGCCTGGAATGAATGACGAACTGATCGACAGCGCCACTCGCTGGATCGTCTTGCTGCGCTCCGGTCAGGCGAGTGCGGCGGACTGGCAGCGTTATCACCAATGGCGTGCCGAAGATCCACGCCACGACGCCTTGTGCCAACAGCTGGAAACCCGCCTCGGTGTGTTCCAGATTGCCCAGGCCCAAGGCGTCAGCGGCAAGGTGTTGCAGCAGGCGCTGCAAGCGCCTTCCAGCCGCCGCACGCTGCTGCGTGGCGCCTTGATAGGTGCGGGCGTGGCATTGGGCGCGAGCTTGCTGGCAAGGCCTTTGGGCTTGCCACTGTCGGAGTTGACCGCTGACCTGCGTACGGGCACCGGCGAGCGCCGAACCGTCGAGTTGGCCGATGGTAGCGAGTTGCTGCTCAACGCGCGCAGCACGGCGGATATCCAATTCGATCCCCAGCGACGGCTGGTGCGCCTACGTGAGGGCGAACTGCTGGCGAAGATTGCCAATGATGCGAACCGACCTTTTCTGATCCAGACCGAGCAAACGCGATTGCGCGCCTACGGTAATCGGTTGCTGCTGCGTGAGCGGGAAGGGCAGGGCCACGTGGTGGCGCTCAACGGCACCCTGGAGATCGACGGCCAGAATGGCGACCGCCTGCAATTGGCGGCCGGGCACGAAGTCAGTTACGACCGAGCCGGTTTTGGCCCGGTGCAGGCCAGCTCCTCGGGGGCGACGGCGTGGATCGACGGTTTCCTGCAAGTGCGCGACCGTCCGTTGGTGGAAGTCATCGAGGCCTTGCGGCCTTACCACAATGGCGTGTTGCGCCTGGATCCCGCAGTAGCCGGCTTGGGCGTCAGTGGCCTGTACCGGCTGGACAATCCCCAGCAGATCCTCGACACCCTGGCGCGCACGTTACCGATCCATATCACCCGCCGGACCGGGTTGTGGGTGACCGTCAGTGCAGCCTGAAGAGTACCGAAAACTCAACGTGAAACTGCTCTTCTGTGGGAGCTGTCGAGCCCTGGCGAGGCTGCGATGGGATCGACTCGGTGTACCTGTCAGACCGCAGCGATCCCATCGCAGCCTCGCCAGGGCTCGACAACTCCCACATTTGACCGAGTCGTGCGTAAAGGACGGTTCTAACGACATAACCAAACGGTCTGCAAGTTTTCCCCGCGCCATCCCACATCACTCCCGTAAGCGCTGCGGGGAGCAGCGTTATGGAGTTTCCTTGGGGGGAGCCAATGTGAGCCAGTTCAACCGTGTGCCGCTTCGAACCTTTGCCCTGGTGCCGTTGGCCAGTCTGTTTTTGTCGTTTGCCGCCAGCGCTGAAGACGCGCGTCAGGTCTACCACATTGCGCCCGGCCCCTTGGATGAGGTGCTGCTGAATATCAGCCGCCAGAGCGGCCAGGTGATTTCCTTCACCCCGCAGTTGGGCAGCTATTCGTCGGCCAGCGTCGATGGCTCGTTGTCTGCGCAGCAAGCGGTGGACGCTGCACTCAAGGGCACCGGCCTACAAGTGCAGGTCAGCCCGGACGGCGCCTTCATCATCAAGGAAGGCCCTAAATCCAGCAGTAACATCAAGGCGCAAACGGCTGCCGCACAAGCGCCGACCCTGGACCGCGTGGTCGCCATCGGCACTCGCCGCAGCGATGCCACGGCCCTGTCCGGCAGCGCCCCGGTGGACGTGATCAACGCCGAAGAACTCAAGCAAACCGGCGCCACCAGCCTGAACCAGGCGCTGTTTCAACTGCTGCCTTCGTTCAACTTCCCGCAGAACAACAGCGCCACCCGTGGGCAAGACCCGAAGGGCGCGTCGCTGCGTGGCTTGTCGCCGGACCAGACCCTGGTGCTGATCAACGGCAAGCGCCGCCACACCTCGGCAGTGGTGAATATCTCCGGTGGCGTGCCGTTCATTGGCGCGCAGCCGGTGGACCTGGACATGATCCCCATCAGCGCTATCGACCATGTCGAAGTGCTGCGCGATGGCGCCTCGGCGCAGTACGGTTCTGATGCGGTGGCCGGGGTGGTCAACATCGTGCTCAAGGAGCGCGATAGCGGTGGTCAGCTCAATACGCAACTGGGCAAATATGCCCAGGGCGATGGCTTCAGCAAGACCACCGATGGTTGGTACGGCGTGGGTTTGCCGGGGGATGGTTTCCTGACCCTGAGCTTCAACACCTTGAACAACAAGCCCGACGATATTGGCGACAAATACGTCGCCGACGGCCAGGTGCAGAACCCACGTTGGGGCGGTGCCGGGCGCGACAAATACAACCTGGCGGCCAACGCCGAAATCGGCCTGAACGATCAGTGGCGACTCTACAGTTTCGCCACGTTCGGCCAGGACACCTCGGTGAACAACACGCCGCCGCTGTTGGCCAGCAGCCCGAACAACGTGGCGGGGATTTACCCAGGCGGCACGATCCCCAAATACCGCTATCGCTATGAAGACGGCGCCTTCACCCTCGGCAGCCGTTACGAAGACGACGTTTTGGGCCGCTTCGACCTGAGCGCCACCTATGGCCGCGACAAGCACGACGAACTGGCCTTCAACACCGTCAATCCGAGCTACGGCGTCAACAGCCCGACCAAGTTCGACGTCGCCACTCTGATCAACGAACAGACCAACGTTACCCTCGATTACGCCAAGGACCTGGACGTCAACTGGTCCAGCCATCCACTGACGATTTCAGGCGGCATCGCCTATCGCCATGAGCAATATCGCCTGGAGGCGGGTGACTATGATTCCTACTCCTACGGCGGTATCGACGGGGTGCAGGTCGGTGCTGTGCAGGCCTCGGGACTGACCCCGGACGATGCCGGCACCTTCAAACGTGACGTCAGCGGCGTGTATTTCGGCCTGGAGCATCAGGTCACCGACAAATTCCAGGTGGGTCTGGCCGGGCGTACCGAGCACTACTCGGACTTCGGTTCAGCCACCACCGGCAAGCTCTCGGCGCGTTACGACTTCACGCCGCAAGTGGGCTTGCGCGCCACGGTCAATAACGCGTATCACGCGCCCAGCCTGGGCCAGATCGGCACCTCATGGACCACCACCACTAACCTCGATGCCAACGGCAACCCGGTGCTGACCCGCATGCTGCCCGCAGACAACCCGGCCGCCCGTGCTCTCGGTGCCCAGCCGCTCAAACCTGAAAAGTCCACCAACTATTCGCTGGGCCTGGTGCTGCGGCCTACCGAGCAAGCCTCGCTGACCATTGACGCCTACCAGATTTCCATCCGTGATCGCCTGCTGTTCAGCGGTGGTATTTCCGGCCCGCGTGCCGAGCAGATCCTCAAGGATGCCGGCTTTGGCCAGTACTCCTGGGCGCAGTTCATGACCAACGCCGCCGACACCCGCACCCGGGGTGTCGATATCGTCGGCAAGTACAACCTGGACCTGGCGCAGTACGGCGGCTTGAGCCTGTCGGCGGGCTACACCAAGGCCCGCACCACCATCGAGAAAATCCACGAAAACCCCAATGGTTTCGAAGTGCTGACCCGCGAATCCCGAGGTTTCCTGGAGCACGGCTACCCAGAAGACAAGCTGGTATTCGGCGCGATCCACAAGCTCGGCCAATGGACCATCGCCCTCAGCGAAACCCGCTACGGCAAATACCGCAAATATGCAGCAAGTGAAGCCAACGCCCAGTACGACCAGACCTTCGGCGCGCAATGGAACACCGACCTGGACGTGAACTACGCCTTCACCAAGCAACTGCGCGTGTCGGTGGGCGCCAACAACCTGTTCGACAGCAAACCCGACGACTACAACACCCGCCTGCGCCAGACCCCAGGCCAGCAGTACAGCTACCTGTCGCCGACCGCGCCGGAAGGGGCGTTTTACTACACGCGGCTTAGTTATGACTTTTAACCAATGACACCGCTCCCACAAAAGCCCGCTCCCACCCTGACACTGCTCACTTTGAAATTTGTGCTTTGAAAACCGAATCACCCAGAGGCTATTCATGAAAAAACTAAAAAACCTGCTCGGTGGCTCGCTGCTGGCACTCACCGTCCTGGCACAGTCAGCCACCGCTGCCGAGCCTGCCAAACCGATCCACTTCGGCGATATCACCTGGGAAAGCGGCAGCCTGATCACCGAAGTCCTGCGCTTGATCGTCGAAAAAGGCTACGGCTATCCCACCGACACCCTGCCCGGCAGCACCGTGAGCCTGGAAGCTGCGTTGGCCAAGGATGATATTCAGGTGATCGGCGAAGAGTGGGCCGGGCGCAGTCCGGTCTGGGTCAAGGCTGAAAGTGAAGGCAAGGTGTTTGGCCTCGGCGACACGGTCAAAGGTGCCACTGAAGGCTGGTGGGTGCCGGAATATGTGATCAAGGGCGATGCCGAACGAGGCATCAAACCCCTGGCGCCAGAGTTGAAATCCGTGGCCGACCTGTCGCGCTACAAGGACGTGTTCCGTGACCCTGAAGACCCAACCCGTGGACGCTTCCTTAACAGCCCCACCGGCTGGACGTCGGAGATCGTCAACAGCCAGAAACTCAAGGCCTACGGTTTGACCGACAGCTTCGTCAACTTCCGCACCGGCTCCGGCGCGGCGCTGGATGCCGAGGTGGCGTCATCGATTCGTCGAGGCAAACCGGTGTTGTTCTACTACTGGTCGCCGACTCCGCTGCTGGGGCGTTTCAAGCTGATCAAGCTGGAAGAACCACCATTCAACGCTGAGGCCTGGAAGACCCTGGCCGATGCCAACAACCCGCACCCACAAGGCACCCGCTCGATGCCGGCGCACCTGGCGATTGGTGTCTCGGCACCGTTCAAGACCCAGTACCCGGAGCTGGTGACGTTCTTTGAAAAGGTCGACCTGCCGATTGATCTGCTCAACGGCATCCTTGCGCAGATGGCCGAAAAACGTACGGCGCCTCGCCAAGTGGCCGAAGCATTTTTGAAAGAACAACCCCAGGTGTGGCAGCAGTGGGTGCCGGCGGATGTCGCGTCGAAGGTTAAGGGGAGTCTGTGATGCGCAAGCTCTTTGCAGCAACCTTGTTGACGCTGTTTACCGGACAGTTGCTGGCCGCTGAACCGCCCACCCTGCGTATTGGCTACCAGAAAAGCTCTGTGAGCATGGTGCTCGCCCGTGAGCATCACCTGTTCGAGCAGGCGCTCCCCGGTACTCAGGTGCAGTGGACCGAATTCCTCGGCGGCCCACCGCTGATCGAGGCGCTGAACGCGGGTAGCCTGGACATCGGCAATATCGGTGACATCCCGCCGATCTTCGCCCAGGCCGCCGGGATCGACGTGCAGTACATCGGCGTCGAGCCCAATGACGGCCGCACCGAAGCGATCCTGTTGCCCAAGGCCAGCACGGTGCAAAGCGTGGCCGAACTCAAGGGCAAACGCGTGGCGCTGCTCAAGGGTTCCAGCGCTCACAACCTGTTCCTCAAAAGCCTGCTGCGCGCCGGGTTGCAGTGGAAGGACGTGAACGTGGTGTACCTATCGCCTTCCGACGGTCGTGCCGCGTTCGAACAGGGCAAGGTGGACGCTTGGGTAGTGTGGGATCCGTACTACTCGGCGGCCGTGGTGGACGGTTCGGCGCGGGTATTGGGGGACGGCCAAGGGTTGAATCCTGCGGGCAGTTTTTTCATCGCCAGCGGTCCGTTTGCCAAGCAACATCCTCAGGCCATCGCCATCATTCTCAAGACCTTTGCCCAGGCGCAACGGTTGTCCCTGGACCAGCATGACGAAAGTGTCGCGCTAATGGCCAAGACCCTGGGCCTGCCACCGGCCGTGGTGGAAAGCTATTTCAACCATCGCTCGCCGACGCCTAGTCGTCCACTGGACGCGGTGGACATTGCCAACCAGCAACGCACCGCCGACCTGTTTTTTGCCAATGGCCTGATCCCGAAAAAGGTCGATGTGCAGCAGATTGTCTTCAAGGCCCCCTGACCTTGTTGCAAACGAGTCTGTTGTGGCGAGCGGGCTTATTGTGGCGAGCGGGCTTGCCCGCGTTGGGCTGCGTAGCAGCCCTGAAAAGGTAGTTGCGATACATCTGGCAGAGTGTGGGCGCAGGTTTGGGGCCGCTTCGCGCCCCGACGCGGGCAAGCCCGCTCGCCACAGTAGAGCGATCGCATCAAGCCCTATTAACCTATCAGTGAGCAGACCATGCAACCGATCTACATCGATTTTCTCAACGGCCTGGACATCGACGAACTGGACTTGAGTAACGACGAAATCCTCAACGCCATCGAAGCCAGCCTGGCCATCCAGGGCCGTGGTGAGGCGGTGATCGAACCGCGCACCCACCTGATTCCCGGGGGTGAAATCAACGGCCATTTCAACGTGCTGCGAGGTGTGTTGGGCGGCGCGATCGGCTACGCCGGGGTCAAGGTAGTGGGGGATTTTGTCGACAACTACCGCAAGGGTTTACCCTCGGAACTGGCGATTCTCAACCTCCTGGACCCGGCCACTGGCATCCCGAAAGCCATCCTCGACGCCTCGGCCATCACTGATATGCGCACCGGTGCCGTCACCGCGATCGGCGCCAAATACCTGGCCAGGCCGGACAGTAAAGTGCTGGCCCATATCGGTGCCCGAGGCACGGCGTATTGGAACGTACGGTTGCTGGACCACCTGTTCGATTTCGAGGAAATCCGTGTGCATTCCCGTCGCAGCGAAAGCCGCGAAGCCTTTGCCGAACGCTTGCGTCGCGACCTCGGCAAACCGGTGATTGTCACCGAGGATTGGGAATCCACGGTGCGCGGAGCCGACATCGTGGTCGAGGCCTCGCGCCTTGATCAGCCGGAACCGCTGTTACGCACCGAGTGGATCAAACCCGGCGCCTTTGTGGTGCCTTACGGCACCATGAGTGCGGTGCAATTGTCCCTGACCGACATCATGAGCAAGCTGGTGGTGGACGACTGGGGGCAGTGCAAAGGCGGAATGTTCGGTGCGTTGCGTGCCCATGTTGATGTCGGGAAACTCAGTGCTGACACCTTGCATGCCGAGTTGGGGCAGATCGTTGCGGGCTTGAAAAATGGCCGGCAAAGCCCTGAGGAAACCATCCTGTTCTGGCACCGAGGCTTGAGCCTCAGTGATATCGCCCTGGGCCATGCGCTGCTGGAAAAGGCCAAGCGACTGGGCATCGGCCAAAGGCTGCGGTGGGCATGAAATACCTTGATCCCCAAGGACTGGCGCTGGTGGACTTGCTCGCTATTGCTGAACAGGACGCGCCCGCAGCCTTCAGCTTGCACGCTCGTCAGCGCATCGAGGAAGGGCATCGATTGTTGCTAAGCCTCGCCAGTCAGGGCACGCCGATTTATGGCGTGACCACAGGCCTCGGTGCGGCGGTGGATGTGCAGGTGCCTCTGGACGATCCGCTGCTGCAAGCTCGGATTCCCCTAGGGCGCGCCGTGGGCGTAGGACGCCTGGCCAATCGTCAGGAACTGCGGGCAATTATCACGGCGCGGTTGGCGGGATTGGCCCAAGGCCGGTCGGGGATTTCCCCCCACGCGGCCGACAGCCTGTTGGCCTTGCTCAATGCGGGTATAGATCCCGAGGTGCCATTGCTGGGCTCTCTGGGTGAAAGTGATTTGGCACCTCTGGCGCACCTGAGTTTGGCGTTGTTGGGGCAGGGTTGGGTGCAGTGGCGCGGGGAGCGTTTGCCGGCTGCCGAGGCGTTGCAACGCAGCGGTCTTCAAGCGGCACGACTGGTGGGCAAGGATGGTCTGGCACTGGTGTCGGCGAATGCGGCCAGTGTCGGCCTTGGCGCTTTATTGGTGGCCGAGGCTAAGCGGGCGTTGCAGGCGGTGTTGGCGGCCATTGCACTGTCGTGTGAGGGCTACCGCGCCAACCTCAGCCCGTTCCAGCCTCGGGCTTCACGGTTGCGTCCAGCACCAGGGCAAACCGAGCAGTCACAGGCGTTGTTGCGGCTGCTGGACGGTGGTGAGTTGGCGGACAATCCGCGCCGGTTGCAGGACCCGTTGAGCTTTCGTTGCGCCACCGTGGTTCAAGGCGCGGCCCAGCAGGCCTTGCAGCAGTTGCGTGAACAGATCGAGTTGGAATTGACCAGCGGCGCCGATAACCCGGCGTTGATCAGTGAAGAACAGCAGGTGCTCGCCACGGCTAACTTCGACAGCACTCACCTGGCGCTGGCTGGTGAAGGGCTGGGCCTGGCCTTGAGCCGGGTGGCCGCCTGCAGCGCTGAACGGATTGCCAAGTTGTTGTCGCCAGCGTCCAGCGAGTTGCCACGTTTTCTAATCGACCAACCTGGACACGTCGGCATGGCGGCATTGCAGCGAACCAGCGCGGCGCTGTTGGCGGAGATTGGGCACTTGGCTAATCCTCTGCCTGCCGTGAGCGTGCCGGTGGCGGATCGGGTGGAAGACTATGCCGGTCAAGCGCTGGCGGTGATCGACAAGACACGGCGCCTGACGGAGCGAGTGTTGTGGCTGGGCAGTATCGAGTTGATCGTCGCGGCCCAGGCGGTGGATTTGCGTGGGACGGTGCGGTTGGGGGAAGGCAGTGGCCGGATCCATCGGGCGGTGCGCAGTCAGGTGGCGCACCTGGATCAGGATCGGTCGGGGTCGGTGGATGTGTTGACGTTGAGTGCGTTCATTGAAAACGCCGGCTTGGAACCCGTTCTATAAAACACCACATTTTGATTGCATTTCAAATCATGGATTCTCAGCCGCCAAGGCTGCAATCACCGCAGGACGTGTACTGACCCGCTGCTGAAACTGCGCCAACGCCGGCCACTTTTGCAGGTCGATATCGAAAAGCGCCGCCCAGCGCAGCACCACAAACAGGTAGGCGTCAGCCACCGAGAACTGCTCACCCAGCAAGTAATCCTGGCGTTCCAGGGTCTGCACCAGGATCGCAAAGCGTTTGAACAATGTGGCCTTGAACAGCGCCTTCACCTCCTCCGGGATGGCCGAGTTGAACAACACCCCCAGGCCGCCGTGAATCTCGCTGGAGACAAAGTTCAGCCATTCCTGCAAGCGCACGCGCTCCCAACTGCCATTGGCCGGAGCCAAGCCCGCTTCGGGCACCTGATCGGCCAGAAACTGGAGGATCGCGGCGCCTTCGGTAAGCACTTCACCGTTATCCAATTGCACGGCCGCCACGTAGCCCTTGGGGTTGATCCGCAAAAAGTCGTCACCGTTGGCGGTGGTTTTTTTCTGGTTGTCGACGCGGATCAGTTCAAACGGCAGGGCCAGTTCCCGCAACACGATATGGGAGGCGAGGGAACAGGCATTGGGGGAGAAATACAGCTTCATCGGGGGCAGACTCCTGCGGAATTTGCGTCAGTTTCCTGGGCATGGCACCGTGGGTAAAATTAATCTTTCAGAGTTCACCCATAAGGACAGCTACTGCCATGATGAACCTGATGCACTGGCGTCTCCTGGTTGCCGTGGCGGATAACGGCAGCATCACCGCAGCCGCAGAGCGGGTCGGCATGACCCAGTCCGCCGCCAGCCAAGCCATGGCCGCCATGGAGGCCACCCTCGGTGCCCAACTGTTCGCCCGTGAAAGCCGTCGCACCTTGCCCACCGCGCTGGGCTTGCAGGTGATCGAGCAGGCGCGGGTGATGTTGAATGCCTTGCAAACCATCCGCCGAACCGTGGACGAGTCCAAGCCCATGTTGCGTGGGACCATTCGCCTGGCGAGTTTCCCCATGGTGCTGGCGGCGTTCCTGCCACCGTTGTTGCGGCGTTTCAACCAGCTTTATCCCGGGATCGAAGTGACGGCGTTGGAGGTCAGTGACGATGAGGTCAACACCTTGCTCGACGCGGATTTGATCGATTTGGGTGTGGTGCTCAACCCTGGGCCTGAGCGCAAGGCCACGGTGTTGGGACGGGATAATTGGGTGGCGGTGTTGCCGATGGATCATGCATTTTCCCGACGCCCAGCCGAGGCGACCGTCGCGCTGGAGGCGCTGCTGGAGCAACCCTTCGTACTGGCCACCGGCGGTTGCACCGTCAATGCCCGCAGCCTGGCCACGGAAGCCGGGTTGGCACTCCATGATATTCGCGTGGAAGTGCGCGAATGGAACAGTGCCTTCAGCCTGGTGCGCGAAGGTGTCGGCGTGACGCTGGTGCCCGAAATGACCTTGCCAGCCCAGCGCCAGGGCTTGCGCGTCATGCCGCTGACCTGCCCGGTGCACCGCGAATTCGCCTTGGTCACCTCTCGAACCCGCACGCCCTCGGCGGCAGTAAAGGCGTTGTTACAGATGCTGGCCGATTAGTGGCCTTGCATAGCGCCACGCCCTGACTATGCTCACTCGTAGCCATTGATGGCGCTTGCCATATGAAGCGTTCCGGGTGGTTATTTTGACAGGGGTGCCTGACCCCTGTGAAGGCAGTGAATAAAGCGAGTGCGCATTCCAAGGCGCCGGGAAAAGGGAGCGTTGGTTTAAATGGATTTGCTTGTGTCGGTTGAAACTGGCCCCAGACGGGACCATCAAGAAAAGGATGACTTGATAAGAGCGTTGCCCCATGGACTCTCCGATTAACCATCATTTATCTATCGCCTGACACCTGTCCGGTCTCTGGACGGCTGCGTTTGCCTGTTTTGTGGAAAGTTGTACGCAGTCAAATCCAAGAACTAACCGTCATTCAAAGACAGCGCTAAGGTGATCCGATCATGTTTAACCGCCAACACAAATCCGACCTGCTGGAAATCGAGCGTTTTTCCTGCGCGCTGACCGAGGCCAATGCCAAGCTGGCCGCCATCAGCCGATCCATGGCGATGATCGAGTTTGATCGCGACGGCGTGGTGCTTAACGCCAATGAAAACTTCTGCAAAACCATGGGCTATGGTGCCGAGGAAATCCGTGGGGAGCACCATCGGATCTTCTGCGAAGAGGCGTTCTACCGCAGTGATGCCTACACCCAGTTATGGCGTGACCTGGCCAGGGGTGAGCCGATCAGCGGCACGTTCATGCGTTTGAATAAACGCGGCCAGGAAGTGTGGCTGGAGGCCAGTTATATGCCGGTGCTCGGCCCGGACAATCAGGTGCAGAGCGTGATCAAAGTAGCGTCGGATATTTCTGCGCGGATCCACCGCGAGCACGAAAACCAGAGCCTCATCGACGCCATTGGCCGCTCCATGGCGGTGATCGAGTTCACCCCTCAGGGGCAGATCATCAATGCCAACGAAAACTTCCTGAAGACCATGCACTATTCCCTGGGCGAAATCGTCGGTCAGCACCACAGCCTGTTCTGTCATCGCAGCGAAACCGATTCGCCAGCGTACAAGGCGTTCTGGGCTTCCCTCAATCGCGGCGAGTACCACTCCCATCGTTTCGAGCGGCGCAACAAGCACGGGCAAACGGTATTTCTGGAGGCTTCCTATAACCCGATTTTCGATGCCAGCGGGCGACTGTACAAAGTGGTGAAATTCGCCAGCGATATCACCGATCAAGTCACCACCTTGCGAAGCGCCGCCGAGTCGGCTCATAGCACCTCGGTGCAGAACGACGTCTGCGCTCGCAAGGGCTCGGAAGTGGTGCAGCAAACCGTGCAGATCATCGAAGAAATTTCCCGCGACCTTAACGAAGCAGCACTGAGCATCGATGCGGTGAGCAAGCAGTCGGACATCATTGGCAGCATCGTCCAGACCATTCGCGGGATTGCCGATCAGACCAACCTGCTGGCACTCAACGCGGCGATTGAAGCGGCTCGGGCCGGTGAGCATGGCCGTGGCTTTGCGGTGGTTGCCGATGAAGTGCGCAGCCTGGCGGCCCGTACCAGTCAGGCGACGGTGGAAATTGTTGATGTAGTGCGCAAGAACCACGACCTGTCGCTGAGCGCGGTGTCGAGCATGCAATCGAGCTTGAGTCGCACCGGGCTTGGTGTGGAACTGGCCAATGAGGCGGGGCAGGTGATCCTGGAAATTCAGGAAGGCTCACGGCATGTGGTGGATGCCATCAGTCAGTTCAACTCCACCTTGCAGTTGCAATAACCTGGTTGTGGAAAGCGGGCTTGCTGTGGCGAGCGGGCTTGCCCGCGTTGGGCTGCGTAGCAGCCCCAATACAATCACCGCGGTCTTTCGATAGATCTGGGGTGGAGGGTTTCAGGGCCGCTGCGCAGCCCAACGCGGGCAAGCCCGCTCGCCACAATAAGCCCGCTCGCCACAACAAACCGGCTGCCACAACAGGCCCGCTCGCCACAGGTGCGTCAGATTGCGGCGAGGGTATCTTTCACCGCCTGAGCCTGCGGGTTGGCGGTAGTCGCCGCTACCTGTTCCGTCTGCTGAGCCTGCAGTCGCTGGGCCACTTCCTTGCCAATGGCGTCCTGCTGTTCCAGCGGCATTTTCTGTACGTCTTCCTCGGTCAAGCCACGCTCTTTGAGCAACTGCTCACGAATACGCTCGGCCGGGGTCTTGCTCATGTATTCATTGAAGTCGGTGCGGGCGGTTGTGGTGCCTTCGGCTTTGGGCGTGTCGGTAGCCGACGGGGTTGCGGGTGTGTTGGCTTGCAACTGCACGCGAGTCTTCGCGAATGCTTCGTTGATATTGTCGACGGCCTTATCAGCACTCTTTTGAGTGGTGGCTGGCACGACAGTAGGGTTTTGGGCCGCTTGCAGGGCACCGCTGTACAGCGTGCTGGCCGCCGCATTGGCCGGGTCCATGTCGGAGCGCTTGATGTGCTGGATCGTAGAAGCGGCTTGGGCGTTGGTATTGATCAACATGAGCTGGCACCTGGTGTGTTGGGCTGTCCGTCAGGTAGAGCAATTAGTGTGCCGGGTAATAAAGCCCCGTATTCATTGGCTATGAGGAGGTTAGCGAGGCAAGCGTTGTACTGCCGACGGCCAATAGTTGCCGTCGGCGGCCATTGGCCTCAGTGGGCGATATTCTCCAGCGCCAGGTTGCGCGTACGCGGACCGAACACGCCGATCGTTACCATTACGATCAGCATGCTGCTGGCGATAAACGCCAGTACCCCCGGCGTGCCGAGGTGTTCGAGAAAGAAGCCGATCAACAGACTGCTGAATACGGTCGACAAGCGACTGAAGGAATAGCAGAACCCCACCGCGCGGGCGCGGATGTTGGTGGGAAACAGTTCACTCTGGTAGGAGTGATAACTGAAGCTCAGCCAGGCATTGCAGAAGGTGATCATCACCCCACAGGCAATCAGGCCCACGGCACTGCTTTGCAGGGCGAACAGACTGCCGAAGATCATCGCGCCCATGGCCGAGCCGACGATCTGCCATTTGTTCTCGAAGCGGTTGGCGACCTTGACGAACAACAGTGGCCCCAGCGGATAGGCGAGGGTGATGATGAAGGCGTACATCAGGCTGTGGGTGACGCTGACGCCCTGGCCCGAGAGCAGCGCCGGCAACCAATTGCCGAAGCCGAAGAAGCCGATGGCCTGGAACACATGAAACACAATCAGCATCAACGCCCGACGGCGGTAGGGCGGTTGCCAGATATCAGCAAAACGACCATTGCCCTGGACGCTGACGGCCTCGGGCTCCGGCTCATCTAGGGGCTTGCCGTGATCTTTTTCGCAGCGTGCCTCCAATCGGTCCATGATCTGCCCGGCTTCCTCGAAGCGGCCTTTTTGGGCCAGCCAGCGCGGTGATTCCGGCAACCGCGAGCGCAGCCACCAGATAAACAACGCAAACACCGCACTGGCCAACACCACCCAGCGCCAACCGGACACTCCGAACGGCGCCTGCGGCACCAGCCACCAGGACATCAGCGCCACCGCGGGTACCGACAAAAACTGCACAAAAAAGGCGAAGGCAAACGCTGAACTGCGCATGCGCTTGGGCACCAACTCCGAGAGGTAGGCGTCGATGGTCACCAGTTCGATGCCCAGGCCAATGCCGACCAAAAAACGCATGCAGATAATGCCAAGGGCGGAACTCTGGATGCCCATCAGCACCGTCGCGACGGTGTACCAGATCAGCGCGTAGGTGAAGATCGCCCGGCGCCCGTAACGGTCGGCAAACGGGCTGAGCAAGCTGGCGCCGAGGAACAGGCCGAGGAAGGTGGCCGAGGCGAAGGCGGCCTGATCGGAGAAGCCGAAGACGCCCTGGCTGCCGGTGGCAAAAATGCCGTCGCTGATCAGGCCAGGGCTGATATAGGCGGTCTGGAACAGGTCGTACAGTTCGAAGAAACCACCAATCGACAACAAAGCAACCAGGCGCCAGACGGTGGCAACGGCAGGCAGGCGATCAATGCGGGCGCTGATATGGGCGGCTCGGATCGGGTCGATGCCGTCCGAGGCCATCGCTGAGAGTGAGGACATGGCGTGGGACTCAGTAGGTGATGGGGATTTCGAATTCCTGGAACGCATCATCCACCGGCTGATAGCCCAGGACCCGCGTGGTCTCGCTCAAGTCCAGGCGTTTGAAGCGGTTATTGGAGATGCCGTGGGCGATCAAGTGCTTCACGCCCTCAGTTTCCACTGAACGCTGGAGTAACTGCACGGCATCGCGAGGGCTGAGCCAGGCGCTGAGGTCGCGGGCGTTATTCAGGTCGTGGGTTTCGGGAAACTCAAAGGCACCAATGCGCAAGGCGATGGCGGAGAGTGGGGTTTTCGCCGCGTAGTACCCGCACAGCGCTTCGCCGTAGCATTTGCTCACGCCGTACAGATTGGCTGGCAGCACGGGCATGCCCGGGGTGATTTGCCGGTCCACCGGGTAGCCTTCGATGGTCTGGGCGCTGCTGGCGAATACCAAGCGCTTTACATTGGCCGCGACGGCGGCTTCGAACAGGTAGGTCGTGGCGAGGATATTATTGGGTAGCAATTCGTCGAAGGTGGCGCTGGCGTGGGGAATACCCGACAGGTGCACGATCACGTCGATGCCGTCGAGCAGCGCTGCCAGGGCCGCTTTGTCACTCAGATCGGCCTGCACGAAGTGATGTTCGCCGAGGGCGAAATCAGGTTCGATGCGGTCGGTGAGGGTGAAGTGGTAACGATCTTTCGAGGCTTCGAAAAACGTCTTGCCGATCCTGCCGCATGCGCCGGTGAGCAGTACGTTGAGTCCTTTCATCGTGTGGTCCTTAGTTATGACCGTCGAGGGCAAAGGCCTGGAAGCCTGGGCGTTGGCTGAGTTTTTCGTAGTACGCGCTGACGGCAGGGTAGGACGGATGCTCCATGGGTGTCATCTGCCAACGGTGCACTGACAGGCCGATCAGGATGTCAGCGAGTGTGAAATCTTCACCGGTCACGTAGGCGCGGGTTTGGATCAACTGCTGTTCCAGCAGGCCCATTTTTTCGCTCCAGCCGCGCACGCCAGCGGCAATGCGTTGCGGGTCCTGAAAGTCCGGGTTTTTGCGCACCAGGGCGTGGAAGGCGTAGCCCCAGGACGGGTTGAGCTCGGTGGCTTGCCAGTCCATCCATTGCTCGACCTTGGCCCGTGGGGCAGGGCTTGCGGGGAGCAGGTCGTGGCGTTGGTGCCGGCCTACGAGGTAGCGGCAGATGGTGTTGGATTCCCACAGCACACCGTTGTCATCAAGGATCACCGGCACCTGGGCGTTGGGGTTGAGGGCCAGGAACTCGGGGGACTGGGTTGGAGTGAAACCGATGCCCCAGTCTTCGCGGTCATAGGGGATGGCCAGTTCCTGGCAGGTCCACAGGACCTTTCGTACGTTGATGGAGGAAGTACGACCCAAGATTTTCAGCGAATGGCCCATGGTGCTTTCCTGGCAATGGTGAGTTGGCAGGGGGCAATTTAGCAGGGGCCAGGGAGGGACGGCGACCTTGTTACGTGGGCACGGTAAAAAATGTGTGAGCGGGCTTGCTCGCGAAAGCGGTGGGTCAGTTGATACATATCTGACTGGCCCACCGCTTTCGCGAGCAAGCCCGCTCCCACATTGACCGAGTTCTGGCTTTGGATACAGGGTGGCTTCTGATCCATGATTTTGCCCATCAGCAGTTCACCTGACTCGCTCAGTCGGCTGTTGCTCAGGTGCTTTCCCGCACCATCAACTCAAACCCCATGTCCACCACTGGCCGGGCAATCTTGTTGCCCGCGATCAGCGTCAACAAATGCTCGGCGGCGCGTCTGCCGATGGCTTCCCGGGGCGTGCTGATGCTGCTCAGGCGCGGCACCATGAAGCTTGATGCAGGCAGGTCGTTAAAGCCCAGCACCGCCACTTGCTCCGGCACTTTGATCCCGTGACGCAGGGCTTCCAGCAGGGCACCTTGTGCCAAGTCGTCGTTGCCGAAGAAGATCGCGTCCACATCCGGATGGCTGGCCAGCAGTTGCAGGAACAACTCGCCGCCCAGGCCCACCGACGACGGGCGCGGCGTCATCAGCTCCAGCGAGGGGTCATAGAGCCCGGCCTGTTGCAGTGCGCGGCGAAACCCCTCTCCACGTAGCAAGGTGCGCTGGTCCAGTTGCGCGCCGATATAGGCCAGGCGCTTGCGACCACGGGAAATCAGATGCGCCGCAGCGGTTTCGCCCGCGCTGGTTTGCGAGAAACCTACGCAGTGCAGGCCGGCGCCGGGGTCCAGGTCCATCATGTACACACTGGGCACATTGCTGCTCTCGACCATGCGTCGGGCGCTTTCGGTTCGATCAAAACCGGTCAGCAGAAAACCCCGTGGCTGGTAAGCCATGTAGTTGCGCAGCAGGTTTTCTTCTTCTTCGCGAGAGTAATGAGTGTTGCCGATCAGCACTTCGAAGCCTTTGGGCCGCAATACCTGATGAATGGCTTCCAGGGTTTCGATGAACAGCAGGTTGGACAACGACGGCACCAGCACCACCACCGACTGGCTCTGGGCTGAGGCCAGGGCGCGGGCAGCGGGGTTGACCACGTAGTTGAGATCGGCGGCGGCCTTTTGGACTTTTTCCACCAGTTCGGTGGCCACGGTGCTGATGCCGCGCAGTGCCCTGGAGGCGGTAATCGGGCTGACGCCAGCCATTCGGGCGACTTCGTTCAGGGTGGGGCGTCCCGTCGTGCGGGTATTTTTATCGTTCTTGGGGGTCATCAGGCGGCTTGCCAAACAAAAATCGAGGCACTAAGGTAGCGCTGTCTCCAAAGGCCTGCAAATCCTTGAGCGTTGGGTTGCCTGATCTTACTCGAGGGTGCTGGGAGAGGATGCACGCGTCACTCCATAAAAATGACAAGACGGCGCGGGAAAAGCCTGTTTTTGCACTAGCCTTAGGGCTGGCAAAGGTAGCGCTATCTGCGTCTTGAGGTGTTTCATGAGTCAACCTGTTACTGCCCTGGTCATCATGGGTGTTTCCGGCTGTGGCAAGTCCAGCGTCAGCGAGGCCCTGTGCCTGTTGAACGGCGCTACCGCCATTGAGGGCGACAGCTTTCATCCCGCCGCCAATATCGAAAAGATGAGCGCCGGTCATCCGCTTAACGACGATGATCGTGCCGGTTGGCTCGATATCCTCTGTAATGAACTGCGCCGCTCGCTGAAAACCGGCCAACACCCGGTCCTGACCTGCTCAGCCCTGAAGAAAAAATACCGTGACCACCTGCGCGAAGCTGCGCCGGGCCTGGGTTTTGTCTTTCTGGAGCTGACCCGTGAGGTGGCCGCCGACCGTGTTTCCCATCGCCCTGGCCATTTCATGCCGGCGAGCCTGATCGACAGCCAGTTCGCCACCCTCGAATCACCGAAGGGCGAGCCGCTGACCCTGGCCTTGAACGCCAGCGTAGACAGCGTCGAGGACCTGGCCAAGCAAACCAATGCCTGGTGGCTTGAACACGGCTTTGAACCCATCCAATAATTTTTTGCCTGACAAGATAGCGCTATCCGACGGCACGAAATTCAACACCGGCTTTAATAACAACAACAAACAGGAGAGACCCCCATGTTTGGCATGTCCCACGATTCCTACCTGCTGCTCGATGCAGTGGTGACCATTATCGGGCTGATCGTCTTGATCACCCGGTTCAAAGTCCACCCGTTCATTGCGTTGATCATCGCCGCCGGCTTTCTCGGCCTGACCTCGGGCATGCCCGTGGACAAGATCATCAAGGCGTTTCAGGACGGCTTCGGCGGCGTGCTCGGCTTTGTCGGGATTATCCTGGCGCTGGGTACGATGCTCGGCAAGATGATGGCCGATTCCGGCGGTGCCGATCAGATCGCCCAGACGCTGGTCCGCGCGTTCGGCAAGGAAAAAGTGCAGTGGGCGATGATGTTCGCCGCATTCCTGGTGGGCATTCCGTTGTTCTTCGAGATCGGCTTTGTGCTGCTGATCCCGCTGGTGTTTATCGTTGCGCGCCGTACCGGTGTGTCGCTGATCAAGATCGGTATCCCGTTGCTGGCCGGCCTGTCGGCGGTCCACGGCCTGGTGCCACCGCACCCGGGCCCGCTGCTGGCGATAGGCGTGTTCGGTGCTGACATCGGCAAGACCATTCTCTACGGCCTGATCGTCGCGCTGCCTACTGCCATCATCGCCGGCCCGCTCTACGGTTCGTTTATCTCCAAGTACATCCCGGGCAATCCGTCCCAGGAACTGGTGGACCAACTGGCCCGTGAGCCGGAATCCAAAACCCTGCCGAGTTTCAGCGTGACCCTGATCACCGTGCTGCTGCCGGTGTTCCTGATGCTGCTGAAAACCTTCGCCGACGTTGCCCTGCCGGACGGCCACGCGATTCGCAACTGGATGGACATGATCGGTCACCCGATCACTGCGTTGCTGCTGGCGTTGCTGCTGTCGCTGTACACCTTTGGCCATCGCCAGGGCATCGGTTCCAAGCAAATCCTCAAGCTGCTCGACGCCAGCCTGGCGCCTACCGCGGCGATCATCCTGATCATCGGTGCCGGTGGCGGTTTCAAGCAGATGCTGGTGACCAGCGGCGTGGGTGATGTGATCGGCCAAATGGCCGTAACCGCGCAGATCAACCCGATCCTGCTGGCGTGGCTGGTGGCGGCGGTGATTCGTGTGGCCACCGGTTCAGCGACCGTGGCGACCATTACCGGGGCTGGAATTGTGGTGCCGGTGGTGGGGATGATTCCGGGTGTGAACCGCGAGTTGCTGGTGTTGGCGACGGGGGCGGGGTCGTTGGTGTTGTCTCACGTCAACGATGCAGGGTTCTGGCTGGTGAAGCAGTACTTCAATATGACCGTGGCTGAGACGTTCAAGACCTGGACGGCGATGGAGACCATTCTGTCCGTTGTGGCATTGGGCTTCATCATGTTGCTGTCGCTGGTGGTGTAAGCACACCACCGAACCCACTGTGGGAGCTCGGTCAAATGTGGGAGCTGGCTTGCCTGCGATAGCATCACCTCGGTTTACCTGACAGACCGAGGTGCCTGCATCGCGGGCAAGCCCGGCTCCCACATTTGACCGGGTTACCACATTCAGATCAGATCAGGCGTTAGCTTTCTGGACTAACCCATCCGCCCGAAACATCCCGCGAATGCCCCGCACCGCCTGGCGAATTCGGTCCTGGTTCTCGATCAGTGCAAAGCGCACATGATCATCGCCATACTCGCCAAAGCCGATCCCCGGCGACACACACACCTTCGCCTCCAGCAGCAGCTTCTTGGCAAACTCCAGCGAACCCATCGCTGCATAGGCCTCGGGAATTTTTGCCCAGACGTACATCGACGCCTTGGGGTTCTCCACCATCCAGCCCAGCTCATGCAGGCCTTTGACCAGCACGTTACGGCGCTGGCGATACTGGTCGGCGATGTCCTTCACGCATTGCTGATCGCCTTCCAGCGCCGCAATCGCCGCGACTTGCAGCGGGGTGAAGGTGCCGTAGTCGTGGTAGCTCTTGATCCGCGCCAGGGCATTGACCAGTTCTGCGTTACCCACCATGAAGCCAATGCGCCAGCCGGCCATGTTGTAGCTCTTGGACAGGGTGAAAAACTCCACCGCAATGTCCTTGGCGCCCGGCACTTGCATGATCGAGGGGGCTTTCCAACCGTCGTAGACGATGTCGGCGTAGGCCAGGTCATGCACCACCAGCACATCGTACTGTTTGGCCAGGGCGATCACCCGTTCGAAGAAATCCAGCTCCACGCATTGGGCAGTGGGGTTGGAGGGGAAGCCGAGGATCATCATCTTCGGCTTGGGGATCGAGCCGCGAATCGCCCGTTCCAGTTCGGCGAAGAAGTCCACACCGGGAATCAGCGGCACCGAACGCACCTGGGCCCCGGCAATCACCGCGCCGTAGATATGAATCGGGTAGCTGGGGTTGGGCACCAGCACCGTGTCGCCCTGGTCGAGGGTGGCGAGCATCAGGTGTGCCAGGCCTTCCTTGGAGCCGATGGTGACGATGGCCTCGGTTTCCGGGTCGATGTCCACTTCATAGCGGTCCTTATACCAGTGCGAAATCGCCCGGCGCAGACGCGGAATGCCTTTGGAAGTGGAGTAACCATGGGTGTCTTCACGCTGGGCGACGGTCACCAGTTTCTCCACGATGTGCGGTGGAGTGGGGCCGTCGGGGTTGCCCATGCTCAAGTCGATGATGTCTTCGCCACGACGACGGGCGGCCATCTTCAGCTCGGCGGTGATATTGAAAACGTAAGGGGGGAGTCGATCTATGCGCGCAAAGCGGCGCGGCGAACCTTGGTCTGCCATTGTTGCCTCTAACTACGTAAGCGCCCGGAACCGTCCGAGCGACGTCGGCCACTGCGGTGGCCTGCGGGGCAGACAATACGGGCGATGATGGCCAGTTGTCCAGATGGGACGGCGAGTATTTTTGGGCTTTGAGCGAAGTGCTGGTATGACCCTATACTCGTTACGGTTTTGTTCACTCATCGATGGAGACTGTTCAGATGGACCAACAGGCAAACCAACCGCTGTCACCGCGTATGGAAGAGGGCAAGGCCCTGGTGATTGCCGGTGTAGAAGGGCGTTATTCGAAAGCCACGGTGGGAGACATTCCCAAGCTGTGGGAGTTGTTCGACAGCTGCATCAACGGCATCAAAATGCGCATCGGTGGCGTGACCTACGGCGTCTGCCACAACCCCAATCATGGCGAGTTCGACTATCTCGCAGGGGTCGAAGTACCCAGCAAGGGCGATGTTCCCGGCAACTTCCAGTCGGTTGAGATTCCCGCCCACCACTATGCAGTGTTCCCGCACTACGGCCCGGTGCAGGCCCTTGAGCAGACCTACGAACGCATCATGTTCGAGTGGCTGCCACACTCTGGGTTCAAGGTCGCCGGCCCGGACTTCGAGCGTTACAGCGCTGATTTTGATGCGAGGAAGGGCACGGGTGGAGTGGAGATCTGGTTACCGGTTGAAGCAAAAACAATGTAACCCATGCTACCCGCAGGAGCCCGGGCGGGCTCCTGTATGAGCTTAGTACAAGTTGGTCTTGACTCCTCGCTACGGCATCACCAACGCCAACCGACGCTCATACCCAATCCGCCCCTTGTAAGCCTCTCCGCTGTCCACCCACCCTTGCTGCAAATACAGCCCCATCGCCGCCACATTGTCATGGTCCACCGATAATTCCAGCGCCTTGATCTGCGGCCACGCCAGCCGTGCAGCCGCGGGCAATGCTTGCAGGCAGGCTTTGCCGAAGCCCTGGCCTTGTTTGTGGCGGTCGACTTGCAGGGCGTGCAGGGTGGCGCTGTGTTCGTCGGCCCAATGGGGCAGGCAGGGTGGGCGCTTGAGTAGAAGAAAGGCCACTGGGATGTCTTCGGCCAGCAGCGCGAAACCTTTGACGCCAGGGCTGGGGTTGACCAGCAGGGTGTTCAGCGCGCAGTAGATATCGCCGGAAAACGCCAGTTGTTCGGGGTGGACTTCAAGGGCGCTGAGTTGCTGCCGCTGGGCGGCGGTCAGCGTCTCATAGGCAACGAGGCGGGTTTCCATCAATGAGACATCCAAGTTCCTACAGAGAGGTCGCAAATTCTAGCGGGTTTGTTGTGCCCGCATTTATTTTTTGCGAGCGTGTCGATTTGCCGACGGCTCACTCGACTAAGAGTGTCTTCAGTGATTTTTCCATGAAAGGAGTATCGCCATGAACACTCAGGTTAAAACCGAAATCAGCACCTTGATCGAACACTGGCAGCAGGCGGTGATGGCCAAGGATATCGAACGTATTGTCAGCTTTTACGCCGACGATATCGTCTCGTTCGATGCTGTTGGCGCCCTGCAATTCAAAGGCAAGGCCGCCTACCGCGCGCATTGGGAAGCGTGCATGAAAGTCTGCCCCGGCCCGGGCATTTTCGAGTTTCATCAGTTGCACATCGTGCCGGCTGCCGAGAGTGCCTTTGCCTTCTGGCTCGCTCGTTGTGGTGGCGCCGGGCCGGACGGCGTGGTCAAGGCGTGCTGGATGCGGGTGACCGCCGGCTACCAGCGCATCGACGGTCAATGGCGGGTGGTGCATGAGCACTGGTCGGCGCCGTTCGATATGCACACGGGCACCACATTGTTTGAGCTGGAACCCTGATCACCGGGGACTATAGTTGAGAGTCCGAAAACGGAGAATCTTATGAAATACCTCTGCCTGATCTATAGCAATGAGCAGGTGCTGCATGATTCGCCTGATAGCCCCAAGGACCCGGAATGTTTCGCCTATGGCCAGTCTGTGCAGGCCAGCGGGCGGATGCTCGCCGCCGAGCCGCTGGAATCAGTGACCACCGCCACCACCGTGCGTATGCGTAACGGCAAGCTGTCGATCACCGACGGGCCGTTTGCCGAGACCAAGGAGCAACTCGCCGGGTTTTACCTGATCGAAGCCAAGGACTTGAATGAAGCGATCCAGGTGGCCGGCGGCATTCCGGCGGCCCGGGTGGGCAGTGTGGAAGTGCGCCCGGTGCGCGAATTGAATCTCTGATCAAAACAATCATAAAACTCAGGAGGTTTTACTCATGAATACCCAAGCCCAGGCGGGCGTGCAGCCCGCCGAGTTTGAATTGTCCATCAGCCGTTTGATCGACGCGCCCCGCAGTCGGGTGTTTCGTGCCTGGACCGAGCCTGCGTTGTTGCAGCAGTGGTGGGGCCCACACGGCATGACCACCCCCGAATGCGAAATGGACCTGTGGGTCGGCGGGCAGTTTCGCACCCTGATGCGCGCGCCCGATGGCAGCGAGTACCCGACCCAGGGTGTGTTCCTGGAAATCATTGCGCCACGCCGCCTGGTATTTACCGATGCCTTCTGCCCGGGCTGGATTCCGTCGGGCAAGCCGTTCATGAGCGCCGAGGTCACCTTTGAAGACGTCGACGGCAAGACCCTCTACACCGCCCGCGCCATGCATTGGAGCGCCGAAGACAAACAGGCCCATGAAGCCATGGGCTTTCATGACGGCTGGGGCCAGAGCCTGGATCGGCTGGTGACACTGGTGACCACCGGCATGTCCGATTGACCGTCAAGGCCCAGGTTGAGGCCGTCTACCGTGGCGAATCGCGGCGCATCCTTGCGACCCTGATTCGCCTGCTCGGCGATTTCGACCTCGCTGAAGAAGCCTTGCACGAGGCGTTCTTCGTGGCGGTTGAGCGCTGGCAGCAAGACGGCGTGCCGGCCAATCCGCGGGCTTGGCTGGTGTCTACCGGGCGCTTCAAGGCCATCGACCGCTTACGTCGGCAGGCACGCTTTGCCGCGTCCCAGTCGGCGTTGCTGGCCCAGGCCGAGGAATTGGAAGAGGCCGATTGGAGTGCTGACGACGTGGAAGATGACCGTCTACGCCTGATCTTCACCTGCTGCCACCCGGCGCTGGCGGCGGATGCCCAGACGGCGCTGACCTTGCGGGAAATCTGCGACCTGACCACCGAGGAAATCGCCCGCGCCTTTCTCGCCACGCCCACCACCATCGCCCAGCGCATCGTGCGGGCCAAGGGTAAGATCCGCGAAGCGAAAATCCCTTATCAAGTGCCGTCCCTGGCCGAACTGCCTGAGCGTCTGGACAGCGTGTTGCGGGTAATTTATCTGGTATTCAACGAAGGGTATTCAGCCTCCATGGGCGCGGATTTGACTCGGGAGGACCTGACGCGGGAAGCCATTCGCCTGGGGCGGTTGCTGATGGAGTTGTTGCCGGAGCCGGAAGTGATGGGGCTGCTGGCGCTGATGCTGCTCCATGAGTCCCGGCGCCCGGCGCGGACCTTGGCCAGTGGTGAGTTGGTGCTGCTGGATGAACAGGACCGTTCGCTGTGGGATGCTTCGCTGATTGCCGAAGGTTGTGCTCTCGTGGAGAGGGCGCTGACCGCACGGGGTTTTGGGCCTTACTGTTTACAGGCGGCGATTGCTGCCTTGCACGCCGAAGCGCAGAGCGCTGGCGAGACCGATTGGCCGCAGATTGTCGGGCTCTATGACGTGCTGTTCAGGGCGGTGCCGTCGCCCGTGATCGAGCTCAATCGCGCGGTAGCGATGGCCATGCAGGATGGGCCGTTGGTGGGGTTGCAGCAGGTGGATGGGATTTTGGGGCGCGGGGAGTTGTTGGACTATCACCTTGCCCATTCGGCGCGGGGGGAGTTTTGTCGGCAGTTGGGAAGGGTGGAGGAGGCGCGGGCTGCCTATGGAAAGGCATTGGCGCTGACTCAACAGGCTCCGGAAAAACGCTTTATCGAGCGGCGGTTGGCTGAACTCGGCCAGCCGCAACAGTGAATATCAACTCCCACACAGGTTAGTTACGCCTGCTGCCGAGTAGCCGCCAACACAATCTCCCGAATGCACACATGCTGCGGCTGCTGATAGGCATAGGCAATTGCCGACGCCACATCATCAGCACTCAGCACGGTCCCGCCCATGTCCTGTTTCCAGGCCTGGTAGCCGGTCTTGATGCCTTCATCCGTGGTATGGCTCAACAACTCGGTTTCCACCGCCCCCGGTGCAATGGTGATCACGCGCACATTGTGCGGCGCCAACTCTTCCCGCAGGTTTTCCGAAATCCCGTGTACCGCAAATTTGGTGCCCACGTAGGCAACATGATTGGGAAAGGTCTTGCGCCCAGCCACCGAGCTGACGTTGACGATCGTGCCACTGTTGCGCGCCACCATGCTGGCAGCTACGGCGTGAATGCCGTTGAGCAAGCCCTTCACATTGACGTCGAGCATCTGTTCCCACTGCGCCGGGTCCTGTTCGCTGACGCTGCCCAGCAGCATCACTCCGGCGTTGTTGATCAACGCGTCCGCCGGGCCGAACTGCGCCTCGGCTTCCTGCACGGCGGCCACCAGCGCCGCACGGTCGGTGATGTCGACGCCACGGCTCAGGGTGTTTGGCAATTCCAGGGCATTGAGCCGATCGATACGCCGGGCCAACAGCAGCAGCGGGTGGCCGGCGGCTGACAGCAAGCGCGCCGTGGCTTCGCCAATGCCGGAACTGGCGCCGGTGATAATGATCAGTGGCTTGCTCATGTAAGAACTCCTGGAATAAGAAAAACAAATGACGAAAGTGTGGGCGCAGTATATTTAGCGTTCTCATGGCTGAAAAATGCCTTATTCCTCTGTCTGTCATCGGTATTAACTATGGATGTCCGTCACCTCAAAGCCTTTCTCGCGGTGTTCGAAGAACGCAATATCACCACCGCCGCCGCCCAGCGCTTGTTTATCAGTCAACCGACCTTGTCGGTGACCATCAAGCAACTGGAAGAGGAGCTTGGGGTGGCGCTGTTTCTGCGTCAGCCTCGGGGTGTGGAGGTCAGTGAAGAAGCGCGGGTACTGTACCCACAGGCCCGGCGCATGGTGGCCGAAGCTGATGCCTTGAGCCGATTGTTTCGCGGGCGAGAAAATCGCATCGCCCTGGAGCTGGGCGTCGAGGGCGATATTGCCCACAGCCAGATCGAAACCTTTCTGCGCATGGCACATCAGGGCTTGCCCGGTTTGCTGTTGACCTTGCAAGAAGGCTGCGAAGGCGAGGGCCGATTGGCAGCGGAGGAAATGTGCTGCGAGGACGAGTTATTCCTGCCGCTTTGGGAAGAGTCCTACGTCATGGCGCTACCTGCTGCTCACCCGATGGCCCAAGGTGGACGCGAACAGGCCTGGGCTCCGATTGAAGACTGGATTACCTGCCCGCAGCATGACTCGCATCAGCGGTTGATGGCCCTGTATGGCCGCTCCCCCCAGGCGGTGGCCGGGCATGCCGGGTCGTTGACTCAGGCGTTGCATATGGTTGCGGCGGGCGTGGGGGTGGCGATGTTGCCACAGTCGCTGGCGGCTGAGCGCGCCGGCGTAGTGATCCGACCCTGGCACCTGCCGGCGCCGACGCGTCGCGTGGGCCTGTGCTTCGCCGCTCAGGCGCTGGAGTTACCTGCGTTGCGGGCGTTGCATGAGTACTTCCAGAACAATCGGCCGCCGCAGATCGAGGCGGCGTGACGGGTTATTCGAGCATCTTCTGCAACAACCAGCTTCCCGCCGGGCCGGGTGGATGCTGGCGTGACCACAGGGCATCCACGGCCACCGAACGCGGCCAGCCTCGGGCTTTGAGCTCTTGCAGGTGGCCGCCGCCAAAACGCTCCACCAGCCAGCGCGGCAGCGGTGCCCAGCCGAACCCCAATTGCGCCATTTCCATCAACATCAGGTAACTGGGCGCCGACCACACCCGGCCGAGGCCCCGGGTTTCATTGGGGTTGATGATGCTCGCCAGGCGCAGTTCGCGGTGTTGTTCCAGGGTCTGCTGGTCGATGCCATCCAGGCTCGCCAACGGATGTTTGGGTGAGACAAACAGGGCAATTTCCGTCCGCTCTTCTACCGGCGCCCTCGTCAGGTCTGGCGGATACACCGCTTGCATCTCAATAAAGGCAATCTGCGCCCGACCGCTTTGCACCAAGTCAATCAAGTCTTCGCATTCGGCGATCAGGCATTCCAGCTCCAGGTCCGGGTAGCGCTGCTCAAAGGCGCTGAGGGCGGTTTCGAAACGCTCTGACTGATAGGTATCGGACATGGCGATACTGAGCTTGGGCTCCAATCCTTGAGATAACTGACTGGCTGCCAACTCCAGGCGGCTGCTGGCTTCCAGCACCTGCTCGGCCCGTTGCAGCAGTACATGGCCTGCCGGGGTCAATGTCGGCTTGCGGCTGCTGCGGTCAAACAGCACCACGTCCAGATCAATCTCCAGGCTCGCCACCGCCGCACTGACGGTGGACTGGCTCTTGCCCAGCTTGCGTGCCGCCGCCGAAAACGAACCTTGGGTCGCTGCCTGGACAAACGCCTGGAGCACTTCGTGGGAAGCCATAGTATCGCCTTGGTCGATGGTTACTGGTTATGAAGTATCGGTTCAGGGTGTGAATATGGCAACCACAGTCACTCACGGAGCACGGGTCATGAGCCCTACCAAAACCATCACTGAACGCGTTTTCCAGGCCATCGGCTTCGAGGGCCTGGCCTTGTTGATCTGCACCCCGTTACTGGTATGGATCACCGGAAGACCCGCCCTGGAGATGGGTGCGGTCACCTTGGCCATTAGTATTTTGGCACTGACTTGGAACATCATCTTCAACGGCCTGTTCGACCGCCTCAAGGCGCGCCTGCAACTGAGCAATGGCGGCTGGACCCGGGTGTTGCACGCCCTGATGTTCGAGGGTGGCCTGATCCTGTTTGCCGTGCCGTTGATCGCCGCGTGGCTGGATATCAGCCTGATGCGGGCTTTCATCCTCGACATCGGCGTGCTGCTGTTCTTCCTGCCGTACACCTATGTGTACCACTGGGGTTATGACGTGCTGCGGGATAAGTTTCTGGCGCAGCGCGTGGCTAGCCAAGCTTGAACAATTGCGTAGGGTCTGACTTTCTGTAGCCGCTGCCGAGGCACGAGGCTGCGATGGGCTGCGTAGCAGACCTGCAGGGCGGTCCTGCGGACACGCATCGCAGCCTCGTGCCTCGGCAGCGGCTACAGGTCTGGGATTCAATAAATGTGTAGAGACCTACGCAAGCTTGAGGGACGCCACAAAGTCGAGGAATGCCCGCACCTTGGCGGCCGGCAAATGCCGTGAGGGGTAGAAGGCATATAACGGAAAGCGCTCATCCGGCCAGTCGGGAAACAGTTCTACCAGGCTGCCGGCCTTGAGCGCGGGGGTTAGTCCCAGGTCGAGCATCTGAGCCACGGCATGCCCATGTTCGCAGACGCTGTATAAGGTCCCGGCATCATTGACCACCAATCGTCCGCTGGTGCTCACGCTGATGTGTTCACCGGGCCGGTGGAATTCCCAGGCAAACGGGCGGCCGGTTTGTGAATCGCGAAAATCGATGCAGACGTGCTGCCCGTCTTCCAGGTCGTGCGGGTGAGACGGTCGACCATGACGCTGCAGATACGCAGGCGACGCCAGCGTCAGCACCCGCACCTCCATCAACTGGCGCGCAATCAGCGAAGACGATTGCGGGATGCCAAAACGAATGGCCAGGTCAAAGCCGTCCGCCACCATGTCTCCCAGTTGGTCCCGCGTGTGCAAATCCAGTTGCAACTGTGGATAACGGCCCATGAATTCGCCGAGCACCGGCCCCAGCACCAGGCGCGAAAAATACGGATCAATATTGACCCGCAACCGTCCGCGTACGGTCAGCGCGCTGTCCGCGGCCGAGTTGGCGGCGTCTTCAAGGCCTGCCAGCAGCGGGGCGATTTCCTGGTAAAACCGCCGGCCCTCGTCGGTCAGTTGCACCGAGCGGGTGGTGCGGTCGAACAGGCGGATACCCAGGCGTTTTTCCAAGCGCGAAATCGCCCGGCTGACCCCCGAAGGCGTCATGTCCAGGCTGTCGGCCGCGCGGGCAAAACTGCCGCCGTCCACGACCGCGCTCAACACGCCCATGCCGCCGGCCAACCCTGGATCGAAGCTCATTGGTGATTTCCTGTCAGGTATCCAATGACACTCATGCTATCGAAGAACCTCTGCCTTGCGCAGGATAATTCGCTGCATCGCGACAACCGTCGCAGGTATTCGGGAGAACGCAGATGTACGCAGTCACAGGTATTACCGGTCAGGTGGGTGGCGCAGTAGCACGGGCCTTGCTGGGCGCGGGGCAATCGGTGCGGGCCGTGGTGCGCAGCGCCGAGAAGGGTGAGCCTTGGGCAAAATTGGGATGTGAAGTGGCGCTGGCCGATGTCGACGACGCACAGGCCATGGCTCAGGCATTCAGCGGAGCAGATGGGGTGTTCATCATGATGCCGTCCAACTTCGATCCATCGCCTGGCTTTCCTGAGGCGCGGTTGATCGTCGATAACATCCGCCAGGCCCTGGAAAACGCGCGGCCTGGCAAAGTGGTGTGCCTATCCACCATCGGTGCCCAGGCCAGCCAGCCAAACCTGCTCAACCAGTTGCAACTGCTGGAGCAAGCCGTTGGCGTGCTGGACGTGCCGCTGACCTTTCTGCGTCCGGGATGGTTTATGGAGAATGCTTTGTGGGACGTAACCCCTGCGGTTGAGAGCGGGGTGATTCCAAGCTTCCTGCAACCCTTGGACAAACCGGTGCCGATGATCGCCACGGTGGATGTTGGCCGCGTCGCTGCCGAGCTGTTGCTGGAGTCCTGGAGTGGGAAACGCGTCGTTGAACTGGAAAGCGCACAACGCATCACGCCCCGGCAGATTGCTGCAGGCTTTGCCCGAATATTGGGCAAACCGGTGACCGTCGAAGCGGTGGCGCGCAACACCTGGCCTGCGCTGTTTACGGCACAGGGCATGCGCAACCCGTTGCCACGGATGCAGATGATCGATGGCTTCAACGAAGGCTGGATTGAATTCGAAGGCCTGGCGCGTAAAGGACAGGTCGAACTGGACACTGTCCTTCGCGAGTTGGTGAAGCGCAGCGGTCTTTAACCTTACAAGAACATCCCGCCCGACGCCTCGACCCGTTGGCCGGTGATCCAGTGGCTGCCATCGGCCAGCAGGGTGGAAATCGCCCCGCCAATGTCGTCCGGCAAGCCTGCCCGACCGAGGGCGGTATTGTTGGCAACCATGGCGTTAAGGTCTGGATTGTCCCGCACCGCACCGCCGCTGAAGTCGGTGGCAATCGCTCCCGGGGCCAGGGTATTGACGCTGATACCACGCGCGCCCAGCTCTTTGGCCTGGTAGCGGGTCAGTACTTCCACCGCGCCTTTCATCGAGGCGTAGGCCGAGTAGCCAGGTAGGCTGAAGCGGGTCAGGCCGCTGGAAATATTGAGAATCCGGCCGCCGTCGGCGATCAGCGGCAGCAGTTTTTGCGTCAGGAAGAACGGGCCCTTGAGGTGGATGGCGACCATCTGATCGAACTGTTCCTCGCTTGTGTCGGCAAAGCTGGCGTGGGCACCGATACCGGCGTTATTGATCAGGAAGTCGAAGTGATCCTGGGCGAAAACGTTCTTCAGCTGCGCGCCAACTTCAGCGGTGAAGGCTGCGAACGTTGAGCTCTGGCTGACATCCAGTTGCAGCATGGCAGCACGGCCACCGAGCTTTTCGACCTCGGCGGCCACCGCCTGGGCGTCATCGGCTTTGCTGTGGTAGGTGCCGATGATATCGACGCCTTGTGCGGCCAGGTGCAGTGCTGCGCTTTTGCCCAGGCCACGGCTGGCCCCGGTAATGAGTGCGATTTTACGGGTCATGGTGAAGTCCTTGGGATGAGCGATTGGTCGTGGGACTGAGTGTATTTGTCCGCTCATAACGTGATAAACAGAGCTGAACCGGAATCACTGGCCGGATAAGTCGAACAGTCGGGGTCGCCCCATGAACAAGCTGGAACTGCTGCGCACCTTTGTCCGCGTCACCGAACTGTCGAGTTTTACCCAGGCCGGCGAGAGCCTTGGCTTGCCACGCTCCACCGTGTCCGAGCATGTGCAGGCCCTGGAAGAGTTGCTCGGCGCCCGACTGTTGCAGCGCACCACCCGCAGGGTTCAGGCGACCCAGGACGGTCGGGTGCTGTATGAGCGCAGCAAGGATTTGCTGTCGCATATGGAGGAGTTGGAAGGGCTGTTTCGTCAGGACGAGGCACAACTGAGCGGGCGGATCCGCGTCGATATGCTTAACACCATGGCCAGGAAGGTGATTGTGCCGCGCCTGCCGGAGTTCATGGAACGGCACCCGCTGATTGATCTGGAAATCAGCAGCTCTGACCGCCAGGTGGATCTGTTGGCCGAGGGCTTCGATTGCGTGCTACGGGTGGGCGCGCAGCCGGACCAGTCGGTGGTGGCACGGGTGCTGTGCAGCATGCCAATGATCAACTGCGCCAGCCCCGCGTACCTGCAACGCTATGGCGTGCCCAAGAAGCTGGCCGACCTGGCCGATCATCAGTTGGTGCATTACGTGCGTCCGTTGGGTTCGCGCTCGTCGGGGTTTGAATACCAGCAAGGCAACAAGGTGCAGCGGGTAGAGATGGCCGGGCGTGTCACGGTCAACAGCACGGATGCGTATCAAGCGGCCTGCCTGGCAGGTTTCGGACTGATTCAGGTGCCGTGCCTGGGGATCCGCGAGCTGCTGGCCAGCGGTGACCTGGTGGCGGTGTTGCCTGAGTATCCAGCGCCTTCGATGGATGTCTCCCTGCTATACGCCGGTCAACGGCATCTGCCGTTGCGGGTGCGGGTTTTCATGGACTGGCTGACCACCACGCTGCAAACCGCGTTAACGGCGTGCTGACAGCTGTTGAGGGGCGAGGAAGGCATCGTGAAAGTAATCACGAAACGCCTGCATCGCCGGGGTGAACACGCGTTCGCGGTGCCAGGCCAGGCCGACACTCATCGACGGCACCCGGTCGATCACGCTTACCGTCTCGATACGCTTGCCCTCCAATGACCAGGGGCGGTGTACCAGGTCTGAGAGAATCGCCACGCCGCTGCCGTTGGCGACCATGCTGCGCACCGCTTCCACCGAGCTGGTGCGCAGCCGCACCTGGGGCGTTTGCCCGGCCTGTTCCCAGTAGCGCATGGCGCTTTGTTCGGCTTCGTCGACGGTCAGGAAAATGTACGGTTCCTGAGCCACATCAGCGAGGCTGACGGCGGCGCGCTCGCACAATGGGTGATGGCTGGGCAGCCACAGGCGGCGTTCGGAGTTGAAGAGGATTTCCGAGACGATATCCGGGTGGGTGAGGTTGGCGGTGAGCACCACGGCCATGTCGAACTGGCCATCCAGCAGGCCGTGTTCGATGGCCTGGCGTTCCTGCTCGAACACGTCGATGGTCACGTCCGGGTGCCAATGCGCCATGCGCTGCAAGTGGTGGGGCAGGAAATAGCCGAGCACGGTGTAGCTGGCCGCGACCCGCAGCACACCGCTGGCGCGATAGTCTGGCAGCGGGCTGTTCAGGGCGTCGTCGACACTGCGCACAATCACGTAGGCGCGGTTGAGGAAGTGCCGCCCTGCGTCGGTCAGGTTCATGCCTTGGGCCGAGCGCACAAACAGCTGCGCGCCGAGCATGGCTTCCAGTTCCTTGATCGCCGTGGTCACGGCTGATTGGGAGATGTTCAGGTGGATTGCCGCCTGGGAAATCTGGCCGATTTCGGCGGTGGCCACGAAGTAGCGGACTTGACGCAGGGTGAGGGACATAACAATTCCTGGACTGTAGCCGCTGCCGAGGCACGAGGCTGCGATAAGGGCCGCAGGACCTTCCGGCAGTTTCAAGGCCCCGCGACTGCTGCGCAGCCGATCGCAGGCTGCGCTAGCGGCCACAGCGTAAGTGAGTATCTGATTTTCAGAAGATACCCTATCTGATAATAGATCTTCCCAAGGGGTCAAGCCGCAGCCTAATTTCCATGGCATGAACTTTCGCGGAGCAACCTCGATGCAGGCAGTGGATTTCAATTCGGACATGGGCGAAGGCTTTGGCCCCTGGACCATCGGTGACGGAGTGGATAACGAACTGATGGCGTTTATCAGTTCCGCCAACATTGCCACCGGTTTTCACGCCGGCGACCCAGGCACCATGCGCCGCACGGTTGAGCGCGCCAAACAGTTGGGCGTGGCCATCGGTGCCCACCCTGGTTTTCGCGACCTGGTAGGTTTTGGCCGGCGCCACATCAATGCCCCAGCCCAGGAATTGGTGGACGACATCCTCTACCAACTGGGCGCCCTGCGGGAAATCGCCCGGGCCCAAGGCGTTTCCCTGCAACACATCAAGCCCCACGGCGCGCTCTACATGCACCTGGCCCGAGACGAAGAAGCCGCACGCCTGCTGGTGGAAAACCTGCAAATCATCGAGCCGACGCTGCTGCTGTACTGCATGCCCAACTCGGTGATCTGGCGCATCGCCAAAGAACTCGGTCAACCGGTGGTGCGGGAGTTTTACGCCGACCGTGAGTACGACCTATCAGGTTCCATCGTCTTCACCCGCAATGTCCGCGCGCTGGATCCGGCGACCGTTGCAGCGCGGGTGGTGCGAGCCTGCCAGAGCGGTGTGGTGCGGACTGTAGAAGGTGAAGATTTGCCCATCGAATTTGATTCCATCTGCTTGCACAGCGACACCCCGGGCGCGTTGGACCTGGTGGAGGCCACCCGTACAGCACTGAATGAGGCCGGCATCGAAGTTGTGGCAAGTGGGCCTCTTGTGGGAAGCGCGCTTCCTGTGGCGAGCGGGCTTGCCCGCGTTGGGCTGCGAAGCGGCCCCAATAAGATCAACTCCGCTCATCCAGACAGAATGCGGTGAGAGGTTTTAGGGCTGCTTCGCAGCCCAACGCGGGCAAGCCCGCTCGCCACAATAAGCCCGCTCACCACAGGAAGCCTCGCTCGCCACAAAAAATGGTCACGCCACGATAAGCCCTGTACCACCGTTAGATGATTTTTTGCCTGCCTTTCTATAATGATTCCAAGAGGAACAGACATGGCCGAGTCTTCCCCGATCCGCTACAGCTTTGGCGGTGATGAACACCTGTTTGCCGAGGTCAGCGAAAGCATGTCCCTGGAAGCCTTCTTCAAGGGCATGGCGGTCACCCGTGCGGTAGAACGCCTGGCCCTGGAAGGTGTGCTGGACGTGTGCCTGGCCAACGCCTCATTCCAGATTCGTTTCGACCCGGACCGCATCGCCCCTCACGTGCTGCTGGATGCGGTGCAGAGCGCCGAGGCCCAGGCCGTAGCCGAACGTACCTTGCACACTCGGATCATCGAGATTCCGGTGCTGTACAACGACCCCTGGACCTTAGAGACCCTGATGCGTTTTCGCGACCGTCATCAAGACCCCAGCGGTACCGATCTGGAATACGCCGCACGCATCAACGGCCTGGCGGACGTCGAGGCCTTTATCGCCGCCCACAGCGGCGCGCCGTGGTTTGTCTCGATGGTCGGCTTTGTCGCCGGGCTGCCGTTCATGTTCCAGATGGTGGAACGCGAACGCCAATTGCAGGTGCCCAAATACCTGCGCCCGCGCACTGACACGCCAAAATTGACCCTCGGTCATGGCGGCTGTTTTGGCTGTATCTACTCGGTCCGTGGCGCCGGCGGTTATCAGATGTTCGGCGTCACCCCGGCGCCGATCTACGACCCTGAGCAGCGGTTGGCCTACCTCAAGGAACACATGGTGTTCTTCCGGCCCGGCGATATCGTCCAGTTCAAACCCATGGACCGCGAGGCTTATGACGTGGCGATCGCGCAGGTCGAGGCCGGGCGTTTCGACTTACGCATCCGCCCGGTGGAGTTTTCCCTTGATGCCTTCCTCGCCGACCCTGTCGGTTATCCGAAAACCCTGCAGGAGGCGCTGGCATGATCAAGGTCCTCAAACCCGGCCTCGCCACCTCCGTGCAGGATCTTGGCCGTGAAGGGTATTACCACCTTGGCATTCCGCCGTCCGGTGCGCTGGACCAGTACGCCTTGAGCGCAGCCAACCATCTGGTAGGCAACCCGGCCAATGCTGCGGGGTTGGAATGCACCTTGATCGGGCCGGAGCTGGAGTTTCAGCAGGATGCGTTGGTGGCGTTGAGCGGCGCGCTGATGTCGCCGCGCCTGGACGGTGAAGTGGTGCATCAGGACACCGCCTTTCAGGTGCGCGCCGGGCAGGTGCTGCGGTTCGAGTTTCCCAAGGCTGGGGCGCGGACGTACCTGGCGGTGGCCGGTGGCATCGATGTGCCGCTGGTGCTCGGCAGTCGCTCCACTTACACCCTGGGCGCGTTGGGTGGTTTTCACGGCAGGCGGCTGGCAGAGGGCGACGAGCTGCCCATCGGATCTGCCAGTGGCAAGGGCCGCGCGGGCAACAGCTTGCCCATGGCGTTGCGTCAGTCGGTGGGCGGCGAGGTCACGTTGCGGGTGGTGCCGGGGCTGTATTACGAACGGCTGACGGCGGGGGCAAAAAGCAGTTTCTTTGCTGAGCCCTGGACCGTCGGATCGGAGGCCGACCGTATTGGCTATCGCTTCAAGGGCGGCAGCGCCTTGAGCTTTCAGCCTCGGGAACAGCCGTTTGGCGCTGGCTCGGATCCGTCGAACATCGTCGACAGTTGCTACCCTATCGGCTCGATCCAGGTGCCGGCGGGGCTGGAGCCGATTGTGCTACATCGGGATGCAGTGTCGGGAGGCGGTTACGCAATGATTGGCACGGTGATCAGTGCCGATCTGGATCTGATCGGGCAAATGCAGCCCAATCAGCGGGCCGGGTTTGTCGCGGTGACGTTGGAGGAGGCGCTGGAGGCGCGACGGGTGTACAAGAAGCGGCTGAAGGTGATGGGCGGGTTGTTCAGCAACTGACAACATCGCAGTTGTAGCCGCTGCCGAGGCACGAGGCTGCGATGCGTGTCCGCATGACCGCCACTGGGGGCCGCTACGTCGGAATGCCGCACCAAACCCATCGCAGCCTCGTGCCTCGGCAGCGGCTACAACTGTGTTGTGTCAGAACAGCTTGGTAAACAACCAATACAAGCTACCTGACAACAGAATCGCCGCTGGCAAGGTCAACACCCAGGCCATCAGCAGATTACGGATGGTCCTCATCTGCAAGCCGCCGCCGTTGGCGACCATGGTCCCGGCCACACCCGAGGACAGCACGTGGGTGGTGGACACCGGCAAGCCGTACATGTCCGCCGCGCCGATGGTCAACATTGCCACCATCTCCGCCGAAGCGCCCTGGGCGTAAGTCAGGTGGGTCTTGCCAATCTTCTCGCCCACCGTCACCACGATGCGTTTCCAGCCGACCATGGTGCCCAGGCCCAGCGCAATCGCCACGGCGATCTTCACCCACAACGGAATAAACCGCGTGGCGTTGTCGATTTGTTGCTTGAACAATTGCAGCTTGTTTTGGGTGTCGGCGTCGAAGTTGCCGACCTTGCCCTTGTCCATCAGGCGAATGGTTTCGCTGGTCAGGTACATGTCGTTACGCACGTTGCCCATGGCTTCGGCGGGGACCTTGGCCAGAGAGCCATAACCCTTCACTTCTTCACCGATATGCCCGGTGATGGAGGCGAGGGCGGGCACCAGTTCCGGAGTGGCTTCCTTGGTGCGTACGTAAGTCGACAAGGTGGCGCGTGAGTCGGCTGGGGCCAGTTGCGGGGCGCTTTTCACCAGGGCTTGCTGGGTGACTTCGGCCACGGCGGCAAACTGCAGCGACTGATCGGCAGGCATGGTGCGGTTCAGTGCATAGGCCATCGGCAAGGTGCCCACCAGGATCAGCATGATCAGGCCCATGCCTTTCTGGCCGTCGTTGGAACCGTGGGCAAAGGATACGCCGGTGCAGGTGGCGATCAGCATGCCGCGAATCCACCACGGCGGCGGCGTGTCACCCTTCGGTGCCTTGTACAACGAACGGTTCTTGACGAAAGCGCGCAGGGCCAGCAACAGCAGGGCGGCGAAAGCGAAGCCGATCAGCGGCGACAGCAGCAGGGCATAACCGATCTTGATCGCCTGGCCCCAATCCACGCCGCTGGTGCCGTCGCGACCATGCATCAGGGCATTGGCCACGCCCACGCCAATGATCGAACCGATCAGGGTGTGGGACGACGATGCCGGCAAACCCAGCCACCAGGTGCCGAGGTTCCACAGGATCGCGGCGATCAGCAGGGCGAAGATCATGGCGAAGCCTGCGGAAGAGCCGACTTGCAAAATCAGCTCGACCGGTAGCAAGGCAATGATGCCGAACGCCACGGCGCCACTGGACAGCAGCACGCCGAGGAAGTTGAAGAACCCGGACCACACCACCGCAAAATGCGGCGGCAGCGAGTTGGTATAAATCACCGTGGCGACGGCGTTGGCGGTGTCGTGGAAGCCATTGACGAACTCGAAGCCCAAGGCGATCAACAACGCCACACCCAGCAGTAGGAACGGGGTCCAGGTGGTGACGACGGTGCCCAGTTCGTGCATGTCGTGCATCAGGCTGTAGGCGGTGAACAACAGCCCCATGGCGAGCACGGCGAAGAAAATGATCACCGTCAGCAGGCCGGGTTTCTTGTCCAGGCGGGGTTTTGGATCGGTGCTAGCAGCGTGCGTGGAGGCGGTCAGGGAAGGGGTAGCCATGCCGGAGCATCCAGTGTGGGGAGGATGTCGCCCATGATCATTGCGAAATGTTACAGAGATGCTGCGGTAAGTCAGTGTTTAGGTGAGTGAGAGTGACCACTGGTCTATAAAACACCATAGATCAAATGTGGGAGCTGGCTTGCCTGCATCGCGGGCAAGCCCGGCTCCCACATAAAGCAGCTCCCACATGTTGATCGCATTTCAATGTCAGTAGTCTTTGCGCTTTCTAAACGCCCAGCGTCCGGCAATCACCGTAAAAGTGGCAACCAATGCCACCAGAATCCAGAACCCTTCCGGGTCGGTGGAAAGCGGCACGCCCCCCACGTTCATGCCAAAAAAACCGGCAATGATATTGATCGGCAGCGCCAGCACCGTCACCACGGTCAAGGTGAACAATGTGCGGTTGCTCTGCTCGTTGAGGTTGGCGGCGATCTCTTCCTGCAACAGTTTGATCCGCTCTCCCAAGGCCATCAGGTCGTTGATGATCAACGCAAACTCCTCGGTGGATTTGCGCAACTCCTTCACGTCTTCTTTCTGAAGCCATTGGGGCGGGCGATTGAGCAACCGCAGCAACGAGCCCGGCTCCAGGGCCAGCAGCCGCTGCAGGCGTACCAGCACCCGACGCATGGCCCCCAGCTCGGCGCGGTTGGTGGACAAGCGCGAGGACAACAACTGGTCTTCGATATGGTCGACGCTGCTGCTGGTCTGGCGCACGATCTGCGTCAGCACTTCGCCCTGGTCGCGCAACAGGTGCACCAGCAACTCCAGAGGCGAGCGAAAACGTTCGCCAGCCTTGACCGACGAACGCAGTTTGTCCACCGAATGCAACGGTTGCAGGCGTGCGCTGATCAGCAGCCGGCTGCGGGCACAGACCCACAAGGTGGAGATGTCCGAAGACATCATGCTGCTGAAGTTGAACACCACGTCGTTGACCACGGCCAGCAAGGCCGAGTCCACGTGTTCGATACGGGTGGAGCGCGAACCCTCGTGCAAGGCTTCGAAGAACTCCGCTGGCAGTTCCAGGTGCGCCTGCATCCAGCGCTCGCACGCGGCGTGGGCCAGGTTCAAATGCAACCAGAGAAACTCGTCGGGGTCACCGGGTTGCCGTAAGGCGGCAAGCGCGGTGGCTGAATCAATCTGCTCGCCTTTTTCACCCGGACGAAAACGAAAACCGTAAAGCAAGCCAAACAGATCGGAATCCTGATGGCTGTGGTCGATGCTGTGGTTCATGGAGGCTCGCAGGGAAAGCGCCTGTAGGAAATTTCACAGGTTCACTTGAGCGCATCATGGCAAGTGGATTTGACGGTTTTGTGACAGTTTCAAGAGGCGCATAAAAACGCCGCGCGACCCGAGGGCGGCGCGGCGTTTTTGAGAGGGCAAATCAGGTGTCTTGCTTGTTTTCCAGGACTTCGCCGGTCTTGGCGTCCAGTTTCACGTCCCACTTCTTGCCGGTGGTGTCGGTCAGGTCGACCTCGTAGACCAGGCGGTCGGCTTCGTGATCCAGTTCGGTGTCGTTGATGGTGGCGCCAGCGTGCTTGGCCAGGGCGACGCTATTGAGCTTCTCGAACGCCATGACGTCGCCGGATTTGAGCAGGCTCGGAATCTGGTCCGGACGAACGTCGGCTTGGGCGAGGCCCGCGGTGAGGGTCAGGGCGGCGGCAGCGAACAGGGCGGTAAGGTTCTTCATGATGTGGGTCCTTGGGGTGAGCTGTTTAAGTGGCGCCAGATTAACCGGTGCAACTTAACTCATCCTTAATGGCACACTGACTCAGTAACCATTGTCCTGCAGCAGATCCGACACGCTCGAAGACGGCCAGCGCTTGTAGTACTTCAGCAGTTCGCCAGCGCGGTTGGTGAAGATGCCATCGACGCCTGCGTCCATCACCTTCTTGAAGTCCACCGGCTCATCGACGGTGTAGACGTGCACCAGCATGCCCTTGTCGTGGGTCATCTGGTTCATCCATGGCTGGACCAGGTCCGAATAACTCTGATCGCCCAGATTAGTCAGCAGCGCAGACGGGCCGGTGCCGATGGCGCCCAGGCTCTTGGCCTCGTCGATCCATTTTTCGAACTCGGCGTTGTCTTTCGGCTCTTGCTTGGCGTAGTAAGCGGCCTTGGTGGGTTCGCCGGACTCGGCGAAGGTCACCTTGGATTTGGGCTCGATGCTGCCTTCGCCTACCCACAACAGCAGGATTTTCGGGGTGTTGGGCATTTCCTTTTGCAGTTCTTTGAGGCTGTCCTTCTCGAAGGTTTGCAGCACTACACGACCCTTGCCCTGGCCCACGCCGGTGTTGCTCTTACCCAGTTTGGAGCCGGCGGAGCTCAACCAGCCCTTGTCCAGCAGCTTGTTTTTCAGGTCGGCTTCGATTCCAGGAAACTGTTTTGGCTCCTTGGTTTCGATGTATAGGCCAGGCTTGTGTTGCGGGTTGCCTTCGGCAATTTTGATGATTTGGTCGAGGGACTGAATCTTCAATCCTACAAAACCCGGCCGCGCCCGATCCGGGTAGGCCGCGTTGAACCAACTGCCGGCGTCGAGGGTTTGCAGTTCTTCCCAGGTGAATTCGTTGGCCGGGCTGTCCTTGCGATCAGGGAACTTGGTGGCCACGTCGGTGGTGCGTTGCAGGTTGTTGTCGTGGAGAGCGAACAGTACGCCGTCCTTGCTGCGTTGCAGGTCCATTTCCAGGTAGTCGGCACCCAGGTCACGGGCGACTTTGTAGGACGCGGCAGTGGATTCCGGTGCGTCAAAGGACGCGCCACGGTGGGCAATCACCGCTGGATGAGGGATACCCTCATTGGTCGCCAATTCAACCGGGCTGATCGGGCTAGCCTGTGCGTGGCCAAGGCCCAACATCAGGGCGAGCAGCAGGGCACTCTTGGTAAACGTGGCAGGCATAGGCGAGGTCCTTTCGTGGAGGTAGCGTCAGAAGGGCTCCTTTTTAACAATTGATTGCGAAAGGCGCTATCACCAAACCGACATTAACGTGTGCATCGGCCATTTTTCTGCGCTTTTGTGCCGTACTTTGCAGTACTCTTGGTTCGAGTTGCCCCATTAGAGGGCAATACCTTTCTTGCCACGCGTGTAAACCATCTTTCCAGTCCCCGTGGGACTTTTCAGTGAGGTTTACCATGCGCATCACCTCCGAGCTTATCTGCCAGGCCGCCGATCAACTTAACGGCTTCGTTGGGCTGAACCGCAAAACCGGTCAATACATCGTTCGATTCAGCGAAGACTCCTTCGGCATGGACGTCGCCGATGACGGCATCATCCCCACAGCCGAATTCGTCTGGCAGCCCGTCGATCAGCAGACCATGACGCTGTCTCGCCAGCGCATCCAGTTGCTGCTGGACCAGAACATCGATGACCGTATCAACATCACCGAACCGCTGCGGGTGTATATGCGCCGCGTGGAGATTCCACAGATCAGTGCGGTACGCAGCCTGGTCAATTGAACGGACACAATCTTTGGCATGACGAAGATCAAAATGTGGGAGCTGGCTTGCCTGCGATAGCATCACTGTGGTCTGTCTGATAGACCGAGGTGTCTGCATCGCGGGCAAGCCAGCTCCCACTTCGTCCAGTGGTGCATCAGGTCTATACCTCCTGGCAGGTCTTGAGCAAGGCAATGACCAGTGGCGGGAGGGTGCCTTTAAGGGCTGCCCGCTCCGGTTGGAACAGGGTGGCGACAAAAAACGGATGGTCATCCAACTCCAGCGCTCGCAAGTCGCCGGTGGCGTCATGGCCGGTGGCGTGCAGAGCGCCCGCCAGCAGCGCGCTTTCAAAATCAGGGTTAACGCCGTAGCGGCAGCGGTAGCCTTCCTGGATGTCGAGGGTGCCGTAGGCCTTGGCGATGCGTGATCCTTCCCGTAGATGGATGCTGTCGGTTGCTTCCACCAGGGCGCAGCTCAGGGGCGTGAGTACTGCGCGCGGTGCGTCGGGCGCCAGTTCTCCGTGTTCGGCATCGGCCCAACCCAGAACGTTGCGGGCATATTCCAGCACAGCATGTTGAAAACCGCCGCAGGTGCCGAGGAACGGACGTTGTTGTTCGCGGGCGTAACGGATGGCCAGTAGCGCGCCGTCCAGGTCTCGATAGGGGCTGGCGGGGACGGCCCAGAAGCCGTCGAAGGCCTGAAATTGCTCGGTGGATTTGATGGTGTCGGTGGTCAGCCAGTCAAAACGGACCGTTAGGCCCAGCACCTCGCCAGCGTGTTGCAATGCCACAGGAATGGCTTGGTGCGCGGTGACTTGCGGGTCGTAGTCGCCAATCAATCCCAAGTGCAGCGTGGTTTTTTTCATCGCGTGTTCCCCATGGCTTGTTGAGTCCAGGTGCTCACTATAGATTGGCGTTCACGCAATCAATATTGGCGCTGGTCCATATGCTTAATGCGGCGACGCACTATCGAATCGACTACCCCGACCTTTCACTGATCCTTGCCCTGGTGCGCGGCGGCACCCTGGGGCGGGCTGCGGGGTTATTGCGGGTTGATGTGTCCACGGTATTCCGTGCGGTGCGGCGGCTGGAAGCGGCCCTGGGCCAGACCCTGTTTGAAAAGAGCCGCGCCGGGTACTTGCCCACGACGCTGGCCACTACCTTGGCTGAACAGGCAGAGCGTGCCGAACAGGCTCTGGACGCCGCACGTATCGGTGTGGAGCAGGGCGGTGAGGTGATCAGTGGCACCGTGCGCCTGACCTGCACCGACTCAGTGTTGCAAGGCCTGCTCCTACCGGCCCTGGGACAGTTCATGCCCAACTACCCGGCGCTGACCCTGGAACTGAGCACCTCTAACGATTTTGCCAACCTCAGCCGGCGTGATGCCGACGTCGCCTTGCGCCTGACCACAGCGCCGCCGGAGCACCTGGTGGGGCGTTGCCTGGGCACGGTGTCTTATCGGATCTGTGCCAGCACCCGGTATGTGCAACAGCATGCAACCGATGATCTGACGGCCTTGGCCTGGATTGCGCCGGATGACTTTTTGCCGGATCACCCCACCGTCGCTTGGCGCCGTCAGCACTTGCCTGGGGTCGTGCTCAGTTATCGCTGCAACAGCATGCTCTCGGTTGCCGAGTTGGTGCGGGCGGGGCTGGGCGTGGCGGCGTTGCCGGATTACTTGCTGGGGGAAGGTCAGGGGCTGGTGCCTTTGGGGCCGGCGTTGGCAGGGCATGACACGGCCCTGTGGCTGCTGACGCGGCCCGATTGTCGGGCGTTGCGCTCGGTGGTGGCGTTGTTTGATGAGCTTGGAAGGTCTGTTCGCTTGCCAGGGCATACACAGAAGTGATGCATGACCCGGCGCATTTGGCTGACGCCAATCATTTAAGGGATAAAAATCTAACCGGCTAAGTGAAACCCTTGTGGGAGTTGTCGAGCTTTAGCGAGGCTGCGATAGCGGTGGCTCAGGCAATATCAATGTAGGTTGTGCCGACGTCATCGCAGCCTCGCTAAAGCTCGACAACTTCCACCGTTGATCGAGGGTGTGTTTAGGTTTTGCGCACAAAGTGATCATGCATTTCCGAGGTCAGTCCTTCGATGCGCTCCGTCAGTTGCTTGGTCATCTCCGTCAGCCGGGTGTTCTGCTCCAGCAGATCCATCAGTTGTCGGGTGGTCTGCGCCGCTTGGGCTTGACGCTCGGTGTTAGCAACGGCCAGGGCCTCACGGTGCTGCGCATCGGCATCGGACTGGGCCTTGTCCCGGGCGGCCTGGCGGGTTTGTGCCAGCAGAATCAGCGGCGCGGCGTAGGCCGATTGCAGACTGAACGCCAGGTTGAGGAGGATGAATGGATAGACGTCGAAGTGCGTGACACCGGTCATGTTGAGCACGACCCAAAGGATCACAATTGCCGTTTGCGCACCCAGGAAGGTCGGCGTGCCAAAGAACCGGGCGAAAGCTTCGGCTTTCAGGGCAAACGTGTCGGTGCCAAACGTCGGCCCAAGGTGAGCATGGGCGCGGTGAAACCGCAGGTGGTCGACTTTGCTGGCGGGGGCTACTTCAGGTTTGTCTGGGGTCATGGCGGGCTCGAGTCATCGGTCTGAGTAACACAGTGAAGCACTATAGACCGAGCCTTACACATGAAGATTCCTGTCGCCGCTGGTGTGTGCCGCCAACTGCCGCACTTCATCGGACGAGATGTCATGAAACCGACTTCAGGCGGAATGGGCGATCACGTACTCGTCGACGTTGACCCGATTGCGGCCGGTGTCTTTGGCGGCATACAGCGCCTTATCCGCAGCATTGAGCCACATCGCGGCGTCGGTGAAGGCGGGACGAAAGGACGCCAGGCCGATACTCAGGCTGACCCGCAGCTCGGGGATTTCGGGGTTGCGGTAGTTGCTGAACACTTCCCGCATACGGTCCATGATCAGGGCTGCCTGCTCCAGCGGCATATTCGGAAGAATCACACAGAACTCATCACCCCCGTAGCGCCCAGCCAGGTCGTTTTCCCGCAGATTGCGCCGTAACTCCAGACTCAATTGGCGCAGTACCGCATCGCCGATGATATGTCCGTGAGTGTCATTGATCTGTTTGAAGTGGTCGATATCGATCAGGGCGATGGTGGCCTGTGTGTGTTGTTGCTGGCACTTGTGAAACTTCAAGTGCAGCAAGTCTTTCCAGGATCCGTGGTTGAGCAGGCCGGTCAGGCTGTCGGTGCGGCTCAGGGCACTCAAGGCGCGCTTGTGTTCTGACAATTTGATCGCCAAGCGGTAGCACACCATACCCAGTGCCATTGGGTAGAACATCAGCATCGGCAGGCAGGCGTAGACCTCAGTGAGGCTGACATCGCCGTTGAAGCTGACGCCGAATAGTAGCCACGCCAGGCCGACGCCAGCCACTTGAGCCACTGTGCCGCGGATAAACATGCGCTTACCGCCGGCGGCGAAGTTGTTCATCGTCATCATCGACAGGATGGTCACGGCCGTCAGTGGTGTGAACTGCGTGGTTGCAGCCCAGAACCCGCCACACAGCGAGTCGTACAGGATGTTGCGTCGTTCAGCGTGGTAGGGGAATTCGGAGCGAGTCGAGAGCTGATACGCCAGGTGCGGCCAGACAAACCCGTTGAATATCAAAAAGCCCCAGGTCCAGCCTGGCATCTGTAGCGGGTACAGAGCCGCAGCGACACTGACGCAGCCGATGCCCAGGCCGATGATCCTTGGCCTGTAGATACGTCTGGCAAATGACAGCCCTTTGCCTCGTTGGTTTTCCATAGATTCCTGGGTCAGATGTTCTTTTTGCGGATACGACGGTGTGCGATATCGGGAAGACTTAGGGTCGGATATGCCGGTGAATATTGTCAGTTATTCGCGCCGGAATAATCAGTGTCCTTCCAGGCCATTCGCGTCGCAGACGGCCGCAATAGAGCAAAAACGACATGCAGATGTCGTGCCTGCAACAGGATCTGTGGGTGAGGTGAGCGAGCGAATCAGCGCTGTTCGGCAATCTCGTAGCCGGCCAGGAACAGGTCCATTGCCGATTCGACGACGCTGGCTTGGGTGGCGGTGTCGAGGATGGGCTGGCCAAGGGTGATCTGCGGCCAGAAGGCAAAGGCCTTGAGCAGGCTTTGTACCTGATGGGCGGCGAAGCATGGGTCTACGGCCTTGAGTCGGCCGTCTTCTTGGGCGGCGCGTACCCACAAGGTAAAACCTTCTTCCCGTTCGCTCAGGCGGTTGACGATGTCCTGGGCCCGTTCCGGGGAGTGGATCGTTGCGGCAATCGCCACGCGGGCCAGGTCTAGGAAGTTGGTGTCCGACATCATCTTCATCTTCGCCTCCAGCAGCACACGCAGTTGGTCGCGCAGGGGGTGTGCGCTGTTGTAGCTGACGTCCAGTTGCGCCACGCTGCTGGACCACAACTTGTGCAAAATCTCGGTGAACAACTCTTCTTTGCTCTGGAAGTGGTTGTACACGGTGCGCTTGGACACGCCAGCGGTGGCAGCGATCTTGTCCATGCTGGTGACCTCGAAACCGTTGTCGCGAAACTCGGCGATGGCAGCCGCCACAATGGCTTCGCGTTTACGGTCGGTGAGGCGCAGGGGGGCGGTCATGGGTTGCTTTCGGCTCTGTGAGAGAAAATTACACTCAGTAGTTTACTTGCTACAGATTTTGTTGCAATCTTGAAACTACACTGTGCAGTGTAGTTGTTGACCGACATGTCGGCAGGAGTCACTCGGTAATGGCCACTATCTCAACCCGTCTCGACCCTTCTTCAACGCTTAAGCGTTCGGAGCAGCAGCAGGGGCACTTCAGCAATGACACCCCGGTGCAGCACGGGGGCTTTGGCAAGACCTTGCAGATTTTCTGGAAAATGCTTTTCCATAAGCCTCGCAGCACACGGCCTGTGGGCGCGATCCCGGTGCAGCCGCTGACACGCGAACAGTTATTTGCTGCGCCTGATCACAGCGTATTTCGGCTTGGACACTCCACGGTCTTGCTGAAAATGCGCGGCAAATTCTGGCTGACCGACCCGGTGTTCGCCGAGCGTGCATCGCCCTTCAGTTGGGCCGGCCCCAAGCGTTTTCACCAGCCCCCTATCAGCCTCGAAGAGTTGCCGCCGATTGAAGCGGTGATTCTTTCCCACAACCATTACGACCACCTGGACCGCAAGGCCGTGGTGCAACTGGCCGCGAAGACCCGCCATTTCCTGGCGCCGCTGGGCGTGGGCGACACGTTGATCAAATGGGGCGTGGATGCCAGCAAAGTGCGGCAGCTGGATTGGTGGCAGGGCACTGAAGTGGACGGCATCCGCTTTGTCGCCACTCCGGCCCAGCATTTCTCCGGTCGCGGCCTGTTTGATGGCAACCAGACGCTATGGGCGTCGTGGGTGATGATCGATGGTGCGCGACGGATCTTTTTCAGTGGCGATACCGGCTACTTCGATGGCTTTAAACGCATCGGCGAACAGTACGGGCCGTTTGATCTGACCTTGATGGAAACCGGTGCTTACAATGTCGACTGGCCCCACGTTCACATGCAGCCCGAGCAAACGTTGCAGGCCCATATCGATCTTAAGGGGCGCTGGTTGCTGCCGATCCACAATGGCACCTTCGACCTCGCGTTCCATGCCTGGCACGAACCCTTTGACCGCATCATGGCCCTGGCTTGGGAGCGCAATGTGTCGATTGCCACGCCGCCCATGGGGCAGGCGTTCATGCTCAATCAACCGGAGCGCGGGCAGGCATGGTGGCTGGAAGTCGAGCACACCGGCAATGAAGCGCGCGTCAGCGGATGAGCGTGTGAGGGTTGCAGTAACGGCACTGCGGAAAAGGGATTTTCAAGGTGTTTCAGGCCTGCGACAAGCGTGAGAAAAGAGTGCAATCATTCCTCGAAATAGCGTTTTCGAGGAGTAACCGTGTATGGATGGTAAATGCGGCAAAGTGGTACTGCTTGGGCCCGGATGCACGTTCAAATCGTCGCAAGGGCATTCCGTTCCCCTGTCTTGCCCACCCCCGCTGACGAATACAGATGACCACGTGCAGCCCACACGGTTGGTATTTGGCAGCCTGGGCAGCGGTGCGATTATCGATTCGAGTGCCCGCCAGGGCAGTCTTGAGTTTGATACTGCACGCAGTCACTTGGTTAATCCCCTGCCCAGATTCGACGTGCCGGGGCCGATGATGAGTACGGTGCGTGATCCTGCACTCTTACTGATCGCCATGAGCGGAGCCGATCCCGAGGGGCCGGTGATGGTGGAGATTCCTCCGGTGGTCAATCCCGGGAACGTGAGCAATTGCGCGTTGCTGACGGGCAGTCGCATCGGTTTTGCCAGTGAATATCTGTCGGGTAATGACCGGCAAACCATCGAACACAGTGCGCATTTCACTTGGGTGTTGAAGGTGCTGAACAACGCCGGTGCACAGTTGGTGCCGGTATTGGCCCACAGGTTGGATGACACGCGTCACTTCACTCTGGATTCGAGCAATGAGATTGATGATCGGGTAGCGGAGGGGCGGCTGGACGCGCTGGTGTCTGATGCGTCAAGTGTTGCGTTTCATCCCTCTGCCACCTCAGCCCATCCCAAGCTATGTGTATCCACCGGCCTCGATGCTGATGGGACGGCGACTTCAGTCTGGTTCTATGGCGCCCACTGGGCGAGCGACCCGCTGGTCGCGTTGGTGCACGGCTGCCAGCAGGTGTTGGCGCAGGCGCTCGATTCTGCCCGGACACCCTAGGGTTTGCCTGCGCCGAGAATCAGATGGCCCCTGGCTGCTCAATTCAGCCCATAACGTAACGCGGGTTCACGGTGTGACAGGTTAGGACCCAATGCCAGGCGTGCGCGTTCATAGGCGTCCCAATCGGCGATGTCGGGCAGTGACGCAATGGTGACTGTCTCGCCTTGGGCAAGGCCGGAGAGGGCCGCGTCCACCAGGTTCTCCGTGGTCATCACCATGGTTTCCGGCAAATTGTTTACTGGCAGGCCGGCGATGTCCCAGAACTCGGTGGCGATGGCGCCTGGCAGTACTGCTTGCACCGTCACGCCCTTGTCGCTCAATTCATGCCCCAAGGATTCGCTGAAGGCCAGTACGAACGCTTTGGTCCCGCCATACACACCATTAAGCACTTTCGGTGCAAGGGCGACGATAGAGGCGATGTTGATGATCGTACCGCGGCCCTGAGTAACGAAGTTGCCTGCCGCCGCCTTGGCCAGCCGGGTCAACGCCAGCACGTTAAGCAGAATCATTGCATCCATTTTTTCCGCGTCTGACTCCAGTAGCGGAGCCGTGGCACCTACGCCGGCGTTATTGACCAGCAGACTGATGCGGGTGTTGTCCTGCAAGGTTTGCGCAATGCGCGCCAGGTCGGTGGGCTGGTTGAGGTCGGCTACCATAATCTGGATGTCACGCTGGGTCTTTGCCTTCAATTGTGTCGCCAATTGCTCCAACCGTTGCTGGTTGCGGGCCACCAGAATCAGATCGTAGCCACTGCGTGCCAGGCGGTCGGCATACATCGCGCCTATACCTGACGAAGCGCCGGTGATCAGGGCATAACCTTTATGTTGAGTCATGGCAGTTGCTCCAAAATGGCCGAAGAAGGGATCGACCTTGTTGGAGCCAAGATTATGGGTGTAATGTTATGACTGCAATGTCATATATCCCACCTTTAGAGACGTGAGGTTTGGCCATGGTACCTGTCGGTATTCTGCTGTTTCCAGGGTTTCAGGTGCTCAGCCTGGCCAGCAGCACCGTGTTCGAGTTTGCCAACTTTGTGGTAGGACGGCCGTTCTACCGCGTGGATCTGATCTCGGAACACGGTGGCCCGAATCAGAGCTCCATGGGTTTCGCCATCGATACCCTGGCGTTTGATCAACACACCTACGACACGCTGCTGGTACTGGGGGATAACGAGTTGATCACGCCCACCGCAGGCATGGTGGCCTATTTGCGAGATGCACTGAACACCTCGCGCCGTGTGACCTCGGCCTGTACCGGGGCCTTCCATCTGGCCGCTGCCGGGTTGCTGGACGGACGCAAGGCAACCACTCACTGGTATCACGCCCATACTTTCCGTCAGACCTACCCCAACGTGAAGCTGGATGCCGATCGGATCTTCACTGTTGATGGGCCCATCTGGACCTCCGCCGGCATGACCGCCTGCATTGACTTGGCCCTGGCGCTGGTGGAACAGGACCTGGGGGTGGAAGTAGCCCGAGACGTCGCGAAAAAGCTGGTGGTCTACCACCGCCGTGCCGGAGGACAGTCGCAGTTCTCAGCCTTGCTGGAACTGGACCCCAAGTCTGACCGGGTACAAACCGCGCTGGCGTATGCCAGACGAAACTTGCAGGAGGAGCTCTCGGTGGAACAACTGGCCGAGGTCGCCCATCTCAGCCCACGGCAATTCAGCCGACTGTTTCGCTCCGAAACCGGCCAGTCCCCAGCCAAGGCCATCGAACATCTGCGTATTGAAGCGGCGCGCCTGATGCTCGAATCCGGCGGGCACTCCATCGACATCGTTGCCCGCGAAACCGGCTTCGGTGACCCGGAACGCATGCGCCGTGCCTTTCTGCGAGCCTTTGGCCAGCCTCCGCAAATGATCCGTCGGGCGCTGCAGTTGCAGGCTTGAATCCTTGGTGGTCTACATTCGGCGCTCTTTGCAAGGTCAGCCGAACAGGGCTTCAATTCGCCCTCCAGGGTTGCCGTGAATTGGGATAAACGTCACTGCGGGCGGGTATTTTTACTCCGTTGTTTCAAAAACCAAATGCTCTATGGATGCTGGCAATGAACCCCGCACACTCATCCCCCATCCCGGCGTGAACCCTGGGAAAAACACCAGGCCTTCGGCCTCCAGGCGAAACGCCAACGTCAGTCGGGTTTCGTCATTCACCTCGCCGTGGCTTTCAAAACGTTGAAGGGTAATGGCATCCACACCGGACTCCCGGGCGAAGTCCTCGCGGCTCCAGCCCAGCATCGCGCGGGCCTGGACACTGTGCCGTGGGGTGAATTGGTGAAGGACGATTTGCTGTTCTACGGGGCTGCTCATTGCCAGAGAGGACATGGGTTTTCTCCAGAGTTCGACGGGGAGGACAAACTATACTGTGTTTTTGTACAGTTGTTTTGACCGCTCATCAACTCGATTTTTTTCCGGCAGAGCTGCTTCGCTGCTGCTGAGCATGTGGGCCTGATGCAATCTAGGCTTCCAAGCCCGGCGCCTCGCGAATAATCAGGTGGTCCAGGTTCTCGATATCGGCGCTGAATACGCCGAATGTCTGCTCGGGGTTTTTCTTGCTCGGCACCTGTTTCAGCTCCGGTGTCACCCCATAAAAGAAGCAATACAACGGCCGTTCACTGTCCACTGCGGCCTTGATCTGCTCCAGGAATGCCTTGCGCTTGCGGTAGTTCTCGATCAATTTTTTATTCAGGTAAACATTGACCGAGTAGGGCTTCTTGTCGAGCCAGACTTTCTTCTCGAAGTCGATACGAAAGCTGCTGGTGTAGTCCTTGATCTCCTTGATCCGGCCCCAGTAGATCAGGCCTTTGTTGTCCTGCAGGTACTCGATCTTCTTGAAAAATGCCCAGTAGGTCGCCGTGTTTTCACCGATTTTCAACGGCATGCCCTTGAGCTTGTCCTTATCGTCGATATTAGACACGTAGCACTCCACCGGGTGGGCGAAGACACTGGTCTTGTCCGGAGTGGTGTCGCTGGAACTGTGGGATGTATGGGTGTGGCTTGAAGGTGTTTTCGGTGGATCTTGTAGGGCAACGCCTTCGGTGCCCGGCACAGGTGTATTGCGTTCGTATTGACGCCGCGTCAGGACAAATTCCGACGGGAAGTTTTCCTCGCGTTCGTCCTCGGTTTCAGGCGTGCCGGCCTTGTGGCTGGCGTAGCGGCAGCCGTCGATATGGCGGGTGCTTGGGGTGTTCTTGAAGTGCGGCGTGCGCAGGTAATTGACGTTTTTCGCGTTGAAGGTGGTCAGTACGTTACTGGCCGCAAACGCCGCCCGGCACTCGTCGTTAGGGCAGAGGAAGCTGTCTTTGTCGGAGTCGAAGGCGGTGGTTTCGTCGAAATTAAGGTCCCGCACGTCGTAGATCGACAGCTTGTCGTCGAGACTCAGGCTGTAGGCCGTGTCGAATTTCATGGGGCTCGGGTCCGTGAGAGGTTTCGCTATTGTAGCCGCTGCCGAGGCACGAGGCTGCGATCGGGCGCGTAGCGGCCGTTAGGGTGTTGAGTTGCTTATTTACGGCCGCTGCGCGCCCGATCGCAGCCTCGCGTGCTCGGCAGCGGCTACGAAGCACAACGTCCCACCCACCGCCGTCAGCCCGCTCAACACATAAAACATGCTCGCCGGTGCCGCGTTGATCAGCAGGTACCCGCAAATCACCGGGCTCAACGCCCCACCAAATGCCGCCAGGTTCTGCGCACCGTAGTAGCTGCCCCGTAGGGCGTCGGGAGCGATGGTGTCGATAAACAGGAACTCTGATGGGTAAATGATCATCTCCCCCAAGGTGAACACAAACATCGCGATACACCATGACACCAGACTGTCCGCCATGCTGAAGCCGATCAATCCGGCAATAAACAGCGAAGTGCCCAGCACGATCCAATACCGCAGTTGTTCACGTTTGAGAAAGCGACCGATCTGGTACTGCATCAAAATCACCGTGATGGCGTTGCAGGCCAGCACGGCAGAGAGAATTTTCAGCGCGTTCTCCGGCTTGTAGGCCACCAGCAAAAACTGTGACAGATACAAGGTATAGCGCCCGTGGACAATGGTGCTTAGCAGGCTGCCGCCGGTAAACAGAATCAACGTGCGATCGTTGCGCAAGGTCCTCAAGGTGCTGAGGAAGCTCAAGGGTTTGTTGCTGTCGTCGCGCTGGGTCGGCGGGATGCCGATCATCAAGAACAGGCTGCCAAAGGCAATCGCGCTGGCGATCAGAAAGGGCGCCAAGGGAAACTGTCCGGCAATCACCACGCCGAGCATTGGGCCGGTGGCATAACCGACATTGGTCAGGGTATAGCGCAGGGAAAACACCTTGGCCCGTTGGCCCACCGGCAGGTTCTCGCTGATGATCGCCTTGGAGCCAATCAGGAACAGCGCCGAGGCGGCTTCGGTGATCACCAAGGTCAGGGTGGTCAGGTACAGGTTGCTGGCAAAAGTCAGCAACAGAAAACCGATGGAGCTGGAGAGCATTGCCAGGATCAGCAGCTTGCGTTTTTCCAGGCGGTCGATGATGTAGCCACCGTACAGGCCCAGCAGCGTGGCGATGAATACGGCGATGCCCATCAGCAAGCCGATGTCTTGCTGGTTGAGGCCCAGGCGTGTGCTCAGTAAAAGGGCCAGCAAGGGGCTGGTCATGGCGCGGCTGACGACGATGGTCACCGAGCAGATCATCAGGCGGCGGATTACCAGGGAGTAGGTGGCCACGGTGGGGCGGGTGTCCTTATGCTTGGGGCTGAGCGAGATCTTGCATACACCGTTGATCCCTTGTAGGAGCCGGGCTTGCCCGCGATGAGGGCCTGTCAGTCGATATTTCTGGTGGCTGACACACCGCAATCGCGGGCAAGCCCGGCTCCCACAGAGTTAGGCGTTGTTACTGCCCGGCATTGATGGTGATTTTTTCCACCGCACCCTGCTCCAGGTCCCACTTTTTCAGAATCTTGCCGTACGTCCCGTCATCAATCATGCCCTGCAACGCTTCACTGATCGCCGTCACCAGTTCGGTATTGCTCTTCTCAATCCCCAGCCCTGTGAACTGCTTGGAAATCGCCAGGCCCACCGGCTTGTACTTACCCTTGTCCAGCGACATCAAATACGGAATGGTTTCACTGCCCTGCATCGCCGCATCCAGACGGTTCTGCTGCAACTGCGCACGGGCATCCGCCGAACCTTCAGTGCCGATCACCACGATGGCTGGCTTACCGGCAGCTTCACAATTTGCCTTGCTCCACGCGGCAATTTCCGACGGCCAGGTAGTCCGTCGGCTGGTGCCGACTTTCTTGCCACACAGGTCGGTCAGCTCCTTGAGGTCTTCACGTTTGACCAGCGTGTACAACTGCGGACCGCTGGTGAAGTAGTCAATAAACGTCACCGACTTTTGCCGCTCGGCGGTGTCGGTCATGCCCGACAATACGATGTCCACACGTTTGGTGGTCAAGCCACTGAGCATCTGTTCGAAGCCGGTCTCCTGCCACTTGATCTTCACCCCCAGGCGCTCGGCCAGGGCGTTGCCCAGGTCAAAGTCCAGGCCGGTGAGTTTGTTGGTGGCGGTGTCCTTGAAATCCATCGGCGGGTAGTTCGGCACGATGGCCGCGCTGATCTCACCCTTGTCCTTGATCGCTGCCGGCAATGCCGCCAAAACCGAAGTGGAGGCCATCAGGCCTGCGAGCAAAAATGGAAGTGTCAGATTTTTCATGGGGGCGTTCTCGTTAGTTTTTTAGTTAAGTGCGAACGGCAGAAATAAAGCTTTGGGTACGCGGGTTTTGTGGGCTTATTAGAATTTCTTCCGGGCTGCCGGCTTCCACAATCTGGCCGGCATCCATAAACACCATGCGGTTGGACACTTCGCGGGCGAAGCCCAACTCATGGGTGACCACAATCATGGTCATGCCGGTGGTGGCCAAATCGCGCATCACCGACAGCACTTCTCCTACCAACTCCGGGTCGAGGGCCGACGTGGGTTCGTCAAACAGCATCAACTTCGGCCGCATCGCCAACGCACGGGCGATCGCCACGCGCTGCTGCTGCCCGCCGGACAACTCCACCGGGTAGGCATTGCGTTTGTCCGCCAGAACGACGCGGGCCAGCAACTCCAGTGCGTCCTCGGTGGCTTCCTTGGGCGAGCGCTTGAGCACCTGGCACGGGCCTTCGATGATGTTCTGTAACACGGTCATATGCGGGAACAGATTGAAGCGCTGAAACACCATGCCGGTGGCCAGTCGCTGACGGGCAATCTGCGATTCATTCAACTCGTGCAGCTTGTTACCGACGACCCGGTAACCCACCAGTTCGCCGTCGACCCACAGGCCGCCCTTGTCGATTTTTTCCAGCTGATTGACGCAGCGCAGCAAGGTACTTTTACCGGAACCGGATGGGCCGATAATGCACAGCACTTCGCCTTGCTCGACTTCCAGGTTGATGTCCTGCAACGCGTGATACTGGTCGTAATACTTGTTCAGGTTGACGGCCTTGACGATGTTTCTCATGGGGCAAATCTCCTCAGTCAGGGCTTACGAACGCTTGCCGGCGCCGCGGGCAAAACGACGCTCAAGGCGGCTCTGACCGAATGAAAGAACCGTCACCACCGCCAGGTACCAGATGCCGGCAACAATCAGCAACTCCATGACCCGGGCGTTGGCGTAGTAGATGTTTTGCGCGTTGTGCAGCAGCTCTGAGTACTGGATCACACTGGCCAGGCTGGTCATTTTCACCATGCTGATGAACTCGTTGCCTACAGGCGGAATAATCACCCGCATCGCCTGAGGCAGAATCACCCTACGCAGCGCTTGCAAGCTCGGCATGCCGATGGACTTGGCGGCTTCATACTGGCCGGTGTCTACCGACAACAAGCCGGCGCGCACCACTTCGGCGGTGTAGGCGCCCTGGTTGATGCTCAAGCCGAGGAGGGCGGCCACGAACGGTGTCATCAGGTCCACGGTATCGATGCTGAACAGCCCAGGAATCGCGATCACCGGGAAAATCAGCGCCAGGTTGAACCACAACAGCAGTTGCAGAATCAGCGGCGTGCCACGAAACAGCCAGGTGTAGGTGATGGCCACGTAACGCAGGATCGGGTTGGCCGACATGCGCATGATCGCCGTGATCACCCCTATCACCACCCCCAGCGCCATGGCCAGGATCGACATGATGATGGTGTTGACCAAGCCCCAGATGATTGCCTCGGACGTAAGGAACTGTCCGATGTAGGACCATTCGATCTGGCCATTGGCAAACGCGCGCAACAACGCTACCAGAGCAATCACGATCAACGTCGCAAAAAACATCCGCCCGTAATAGCGACGGGGAACGTGCTCGTACTGCGTGATATCGAACTGGTTCTCGGACTGCTGGCGCTCGGTTTTCAAGCGCTCTGCCGGGGTTTGGTTCATGGTGATTCTCCAAAAAAAAGCGACTGCGGCTTTACTCGGTCTAACGGTTGGAACACGGTCAAATGTGGGAGCTGGCTTGCCTGCGATGACCATAGGTATCTACACATCTCTCGAACCCCCTGAAAACCTGTAGCCGCTGCCGAGATCAGGTCCCCAAGCAAATGTGTAGATACCTATGCTGCGATGACGCCGGTGTATTCACCCCAAATCCCACAGGCTTAAATCCTGAATCCCTGATAACTCTCAGCCCACTTCTGCTGCCCAGCCAACGCCACCTTCAACCGCCCAATCTGCTCTCTAATCCGCTCCGGCGCCGTGCCACCCCAACCACTGCGCGCCGCAATCGCCGCCTCCAGGGTCAAGCAATCCCGCACCTGCGGCGTCAACCGCGTATCCACCTCCGCCAACAACGCCGGCGAGGCTTCCCACAACTCAATCTCATGCTGCTCACAGGCCTGCACCAGCGCCCCAGTAATCTCATGTGCCTCCTTGAACGGCACACCGCGCATGGCTAACCAATCCGCCACCTCCGTCGCCAAGGTGAAACCCATCGGCGCCTGGCGCCGCAGTTCTTCCACCTGCACCTTCATCGTCGCAACCATCCCGGCCATCGCCGGCAGCACCAACAGCAAGGTATCCACGCTGTCCAACACGCTGTGTTTGTCTTCACTCAAATCGCGGTTGTACGACAGCGGCAGCGACTTCAACGTCGACATCAATCCAGTCAAGTTGCCAATCAACCGCCCAGCCTTACCCCGCGCCAATTCGGCAATGTCCGGGTTCTTCTTCTGCGGCATGATCGAGCTACCGGTGGCGTAGGCATCGTCCAACTGCACCCAACGAAACTGCCGCGACGACCACAGGCAAAACTCTTCCGACAACCGCGAAATATTCACCCCGAGCATGCCCGCCACAAACAGAAATTCCGCCACATGGTCACGACTGGCGACAGCATCGATGGAGTTTTCGCACGGCCCGGTGTAACCCATCTCCTTGGCCGAATGCTCTGGCTGGCGCGCAATTGCCGAACCGGCCATTGCCGCTGCACCCAACGGTGACAACGCCGTACGTGCATCCCAATCCACCAGGCGCTGCACATCCCGCAACATCGATTGCGCATGGGCCAACAAGTGGTGGGCGAAGACGATAGGTTGCGCTTGCTGCAAATGGGTAAAGCCAGGGCAAATGCTCTCGACATGTTGCTCAGCTTGCTCCACCAGCGCCTGCTGCAAACCCAACACCTCGGTGGTGATGGTGCGCGCGTGGTCCCGTAGGAACAGTCGCAGATCATTGGCAGTCTGGTCATTGCGCGAGCGTCCGGCGCGCAGTTTGCCGCCCAGGGCGCCCAATCGCTCGGTCAATACCCGCTCGATGAAGGTGTGCACGTCCTCATCATCCAGTGTCGGGTGCAGACGGCCCGCGGCGAAGTCCTCACCGATCCGGTCCAGTGCTTCCAGCGTGCGCAAGGTTTCCGACTCATCCAGCAACCCGGCCCGCTGCAACTCACGGGCATGGGCCCGGGAGCCGGCCAGGTCGTAGGGCGTCAGGCGGAAATAGCGTTCAGGGCAACGGGACAACGCGGCCAGTGCAGCAGACGGACCGGTCTTGAAACGAGCGCCCCAAAGGCGATCGGTGGGCTGAGACATGGGTGTTCCTCACGCTTGTTTTTAGAAGAGTCGGAGGCAGTAGAAAAGTAAAAAGTCCTGATCGGAGTGTCAGGTTTTTTAGGGCGTTAAATCAGCCTCTGTGTGCTGTTCAACCCGCTATATTCAAGGTTGCCAAGGGCGGATGTTTATGTTCATTATCGCCGCCTGGCTATGTTCAAGGACTGGGTTGAAGCCTGTTGAATATGGCACTTGAGGTCAACGCGTATTATGGAAACTCCACTTTCCACTTCTGGAAACATACCGCCAAAACCCGGCACAAGACCGCCGCTGCAACTGAGCGGCCTGGACTTCAAATTGCTCCGGGTATTTATGGCCGTGGTCGAAGCCGGCGGCTTCAGCGCCGCGCAAAACGAGCTCAACGTGGGCCTGGCCGCCATCAGCAAACAGATCTCCGACCTGGAAATCCGCATCGGCATGCGCCTGTGTACACGGGGTAGAGAAGGGTTTGGGCTGACAGAAGAGGGCAAGTTAGTGTATCAAGCGTCCATCGAGTTATTTACCTCGGTAGACAGTTTTCGCGACAAGCTTAGTTCGGCACAAAATGAACTCATCGGCGACCTGAGTGTGGGTGTTATTGATAACACGGTGTCCGACGTTAATTCCCCACTCATTACCGCCCTGGGAAAATTACATCGTGAATCGTCAAAAATAAGATTGCGCCTACATGCCTCGCAACTGGACGAAGTTGAGCGGGGTGTAGTGGAAGGGCGCCTGATTGTCGGCATCGTCCCGGTGTACCAGCGGCGTGAAGAATTTGACTATTTCCCGCTATACGAAGAAAAGGCACACGCCTACTGCGCCGTCGGACATCCACTGTTTGATGCCCGCGATATCAACGCCGACGTCCTGCGCCAACACGAAGTGGTGAACCACCGGTATGCGATCCATAGTGACAAGGCCAACTTTGTCAGCTACGACAGCCAATCAGCGTCGGCGTCACAGGTTGAAGCGGTCGCCATCCTGATCCTCACCAGCCGTTTCTTGGGCTTCCTGCCGGAACACTATGCTGCACCGTTGGTGAGGGAAGGGCGCTTGCGGGCACTTTGCCCTCAGCAGGTTCACCTGAGCACACCGTTCAACCTGATCCTGCGTCACAACGCACCGAGAAGCCCGTTGGTCAAAGCCTTCGCGACGGCATTAGGTGTGAATTTGAAAGCAATTAGCTGAGCCGCTTTTATGGGTTCATACAAACCTGGCGGCAAACACAGAACCTGTGGCGAGCGGGCTTGCCCGCGTTGGGTCGCGAAGCGGCCCAAAATCCTGCCACTCGGTTCTAACTGGAGAAATGTGGCCACTCTCAATAGGGGTTGCTGCACAGCCCAACGCGGGCAAGCCCGCTCGCCACATAGAGCTTGCGAGCTACGCATCAACGCTGCAACTTACCCAGCTTCTTCTTCGAATGAAAATGCCGAAAATGCGCATCCTGCGCACCAAGACCGCTACCTACGAAGTCATCCGCCGAATGGTTGCTATAGAGCTATGCAATAGAGCAGCGGCAAACTATCATTCTTCCCTGTCTTCCCATGCCCAGAGAGGTGTTCCTGATGTCTACTGGAACGGTCTTTACCAACAATCGGACCCAAAACATCCGTATCCCTGCTGACATGCGCTTTCCCGCGGGTGTGAAAACGGTCGAAGTCCGTGCCGTTGGACGCGAGTTGATCATTTCGCCGATTGAAAACACGTGGGACAGCTTCTTCCTTGCAAGCGAGTCGGTATCTGATGATTTTATGGCGGAACGCGCCGACCAAGCTCAGCAAGAACGGGAGTCCTTTGATGATTAAGTACATGCTTGATACCAACATCGTGATTTACATCATCAAGCGTCGGCCTATTGAGGTTTTGGACAAATTCAACGCGAACGTGGGGCGTATGGCAATCTCGTCAATCACCCTCGCAGAGCTGATGCACGGAGCTGAAAAAAGCCAACAAGTTGAGAAGAATACTAGAGCCGTGGAGGACTTTACCTCCCGGCTCGACGTTATTCACTATGACGACAAAGCCGCTTTTCACTACGGCTCCATCCGTTCCGATCTGGAAAAGAAGGGCACACCCATCGGCGTAAATGATCTTCATATCGCCGGCCACGCCAGGAGCTCAGGTTTGGTCTTGGTGACGAATAATGAAGGTGAGTTCAACCGCGTAAAGGGTCTGATTGTGGAAAACTGGATTGCTGCCTAACGCAACTTATCCAGCTTCTGGATTGAACGTCGATTGCGGATTCAGTGCTTTCTGATCCGTTTTTTCGCAGAGTGAAAATGCCGAAAATGCGCATCCTGCGCCGCCGCCAACAACTCCCGGTCCCCGCGCGTATCACCCCAAGCCCTGAGCCGATACTCACCCAGGTCCCCATACACCGCCTCAAGCCGCAGCACCTTATTCTCACACCGGCAATTATTTCCCGTGAGCTTCCCAGTCAACACGCCGTCCACCACCTCAAGCTCCGTCCCGATCAACTTGATCCCAAGCCGATCCGCAAACGGCTGCAACACCAATGCTGGCGACGCCGAACACAGCGTCACCACCGCCCCGGACTTCACCTCATCGGCGACCGATTGCAAGCCGGCCGGGCGCATCAACTTGGGCCAATACGCCTGGCAGTAATCCTCAGCTTTGCGCTGGACCCACGCCTTTTCCACGCCGGTCATAAACGTACGGATCAACTGCGCCTTGAGTTCATCGCGGCTAATCTGGCGTAGCAGAAACTGCCCACCAGGCACCGCTAGCTTCACCATCCTGCGAACGAACTCACCCTTGCCAAAGGCAAACCTCAGGAAGGGCACAAAACTGTCGTGGTGGGTCAGGGTGCCGTCGAAGTCAAAGACGGAAAGTACTTTGGCATCCAAGGGGCCGGCTTCGAGCATGTCTGGGTTCACGGGTTAGTCTCGGTCCTATCTACTATTTTTTAGAATGCATCAGATGTGACCGCAGAAGTTTACTCCGGTATCAATCTAGTGATTTTGGAGTAAAGCCCTTTGGTGAAAACATCCCGGTCACTCGATCGGTGACAACGCTGATGGCAATTGGGGCACAAGGCTACAGCATTGGTGATGCGATCCGAACCCTTCTGGGCGAGGTGCTTGACGTGATGTACTTCAAGAAATGGCAAACCATCCCTCTCGAAAGGAGCGTTTGAACCGCAGCCTTCACAGATCCCCTTTGCTTGCTGACGAACCCACGCTCGCACATGAGGGTCGCGCACATAAGTAGTGCTGGTAGCACTCACTTGCTGCGGATTAACAATCCCTTGTGGTTCGGCCGCAATCGAGCGCTTTTGTAAGGTGGCCGCGCGCTTCTCTAGAACCGCCTCATCGGCCGTAGCGGTATAAGTCTCAGTATCCAAAACAGCTTTAGCTTCTAGCACCGCACGGATACGAGCACTCACACCCGCACCCACGTTTTTAGCGGGCACGTAACCTGTGATGGGTTGTCAGCCTAACTGCTGAATAACCGCGGAAATGTTCTGCATGCGGTATTCAATAGATGAAGCACTGCGTAGGGCCAATGGCCCCTCGCGCAACAAGCGATTCTCCGCCGACTTCTTAAAAGCCTGACCAGCCTGCTCAAGCTTCCACATCTTCAAATAGGCATCGACTGAAGCCTCAAGCTCCGCGTCACTCCAGCCAGCATTGCTTTTTTGCGTATCCATACAATCGCCGAGGGTAGAAAACCCTAGGACGATACTGAGTGGCCATTACCGCGTCTACGAAATTTCCTACTCATCTATAGGACCTTGCGCTCAACAGATACAAAAAAGCCCTGAGCAAGTCAGGGCTTTTTAGATCGGTCGAGCTTTCAGCTCAAACCTGGCAAGCACTCATTGGCTGAAGGATCAATCCCAGCTCAATGCCCCACCAGTCTGATACTCAATAACCCGAGTCTCAAAGAAATTCTTCTCTTTCTTCAAGTCCATGATCTCGCTCATCCAAGGGAACGGGTTGGTCGTCCCAGGATACTCTTCCTTCAACCCAATCTGCGACAGGCGACGGTTAGCGATGAACTTGAGGTAGTCCTCCATCATCGCCGCGTTCATCCCTAACACCCCACGCGGCATGGTATCGCGAGCGTATTCAATCTCCAGCTGAGTCCCTTGCAGGATCATCTGGGTCGCTTCTTCCTTCATCTCGGCATCCCACAAATGTGGGTTTTCGATTTTGATCTGGTTGATCACGTCGATACCGAAGTTCAGGTGCATCGACTCATCCCGCAGGATGTACTGGAACTGCTCGGCCACGCCGGTCATTTTGTTGCGGCGGCCCATGGACAGGATCTGGGTGAAGCCGCAGTAGAAGAAGATGCCTTCCAGGACGCAGTAGTAGGCGACCAGGTTGCGCAGCAGTTCTTTGTCAGTCTCGACGGTGCCAGTTTCGAACTTCGGATCGGAGATCGAACGGGTGTACTTCAAGCCCCAGGCTGCCTTTTTGGCGACCGATGGGATCTCGTGGTACATGTTGAAGATCTCGCCTTCATCCATGGCCAGCGATTCGATGCAGTACTGGTAGGCGTGGGTGTGGATCGCTTCTTCGAAGGCCTGGCGCAGGATGTACTGGCGGCACTCCGGGTTGGTGATCAGGCGGTAGACGGCCAGCACCAGGTTGTTGGCAACCAACGAGTCGGCGGTGGAGAAGAAGCCGAGGTTGCGCATGACGATGCGACGTTCGTCGTCGGTCAGGCCTTCTGGGTTTTTCCACAGGGCGATGTCGGCGGTCATGTTGACCTCTTGCGGCATCCAGTGGTTGGCGCAGCCGTCGAGGTATTTCTGCCAGGCCCAGTCGTACTTGAATGGCACGAGTTGGTTGAGGTCGGCGCGGCAGTTGATCATGCGCTTTTCGTCGACAGCGACGCGGGCGGCGGAACCTTCCAGCTCGGCGAGGCCTTCGGCGACGTCGAGTTTGTCCAGGGCGGCCTTGGCGCGCACGATGGCGGCGGAGTCATTGGCGGTGACGGCGCGGGCTTCGATGGCAGCGGCAGCGCCGGCACCGTCGAGGCGGTCCATGTTGGCTTCGGTGGCGTGGCCGGCGTTGGCGCCTTTGGCAACTACTTCGCCGTCTTCTTCTTTGTCGAATTCGTCCCAGCTCAGCATGACGTGTCGTCTCCTGCGTGAGGGCTCAAGGGTGCCCGTGTGAAACCGGATGGTTGGGTGTTCACACGGCCCAAAGGCCGCGGTGGATCTTTAAGGAATCGTTTGTTGCAACAGCTGACGCAGGCATTAAACGGAATTTGGTCACGGGGTCCTGCATGAGGCTTGAGGGGCGGAGCGTGTGTTGCTTGCTCCTGCGGGGCCTCAGGTCTGGCTCTTCGTCCCTGTAAGGGGATATTGCAGGCCCGATTTGCCCGTGCATTATAGGGAAAAAATCAGCTTTGTGTTGCGGCGGATGGCCTCAGTCGACGGCCAAAAAGCCACCTTTGCAGGCCAAGCCGCGGGTTTGTTGGGGTTTGCCGGTGTGGGATTTTTTTCGAGTAGCGAGGAGGGGAAAGGCGGGGCGTGTCAGGCGTCGGATTCTTGGCCGCAAGAATGATTTCTTGCGGCGGATAAGGTCAGGTTTAGTTTCAACTAACGAAGTTACGAACCGTTAGAGCAACCATTGCCCATGATCTTGTAATTAAGAATATGCCGCTGGCCTTGGTGATCTTCATATTCCATACGCGCTGGTACAACTTCACACACATCCGGGATATTGCTCATGGACACTACTCGGGCAATGTCCAGGTCGGTGTCGTAAGTGTAATCCTCAACAGTGGCGGTATTCTGGCTGGCTACCTCAGTCGGGATCTCGTCGGCCAGGGCGGCGGTAGCGCACAAGCTGCTGAGGGCCAAAACTAATAAAGCTTTCATTTGACTATTTACCTTTTTTCGGTCGAAAGGGGTCACGAAGCCCTTGTGAGGCCACGTGTGCAACTAGATTGGAAAGTTCGGATTAACGTGCCTTCGTGGGGGCTGCAACTTGGTTAATCACGGTGCCTTGGTTGGCAGAGCCGATTTTAGGCGTGCGGGTTTAATTCATATACCCGTGCTTTTGATAAACACTATTGGTCGATCCTGTAACAATCCCGGTATTCAGATTTTTTTTAAACGACGCAAACCAGCGTAGGCCGCGGGCCAGAGCAGCGTAGGGGTATAACTGGGCAATTTGTAGGGGCTTGTTACTACCATCGTCGAATGGTTCTATAGGCCCGGCCCGGCTACAACAGGGCCATACAACAACAACTATGTCACCGAGGTAAGAAAGATGAGTGCGGCTTCTCTGTACCCCGTTCGCCCCGAAGTAGCAGCCAACACGCTGACCGACGAGGCGACCTACAAGGCCATGTACCAGCAGTCGGTGGTCAACCCCGACGGTTTCTGGCGCGAGCAGGCTCGCCGTCTTGACTGGATCAAGCCTTTCACCACGGTGAAGCAGACTTCCTTCGACGATCACCATGTCGACATCAAATGGTTTGCCGACGGCACTCTCAACGTTTCCTACAACTGCCTGGACCGTCACCTCGCCGAGCGTGGCGATAAGGCCGCAATCATCTGGGAAGGCGACGACCCTGCCGACAGCCGCACCATCACCTACCGTGAACTGCACGAACAAGTCTGCAAGTTCGCCAACGCCTTGCGCGGTCAGGATGTACACCGCGGCGACGTGGTGACTATCTATATGCCGATGATTCCCGAAGCCGTGGTCGCCATGTTGGCCTGTACCCGGATCGGCGCGATTCACTCGGTAGTCTTTGGCGGTTTCTCGCCAGAGGCCCTGGCCGGTCGGATCATCGACTGCAAATCCAAGGTGGTGATCACCGCCGACGAAGGCTTGCGTGCCGGTAAGAAAATTCCGCTGAAGGCCAATGTCGACGACGCCCTGACTAACCCGGAAACCAGCAGCATCCAGAAAGTCATCGTGTGCAAGCGCACTGGTGGCGACATCAAGTGGAACCAGCATCGCGACATCTGGTACGAAGACCTGATGAAAGTGGCGGGCACCGTATGCGCGCCGAAAGAGATGGGTGCTGAAGAAGCACTGTTTATCCTTTATACCTCCGGCTCCACTGGCAAGCCCAAGGGCGTGCAGCACACCACCGGCGGCTATCTGTTGTATGCGGCGCTGACCCACGAACGCGTGTTCGACTACCGCCCAGGTGAAATTTACTGGTGCACCGCCGACGTCGGCTGGGTCACCGGCCACACGTATATTGTCTACGGCCCGCTGGCGAATGGCGCGACCACACTGCTGTTCGAAGGCGTGCCGAACTACCCGGATATCACCCGGGTGGCGAAGATCGTCGACAAGCACAAGGTCAATATCCTCTACACCGCGCCAACCGCGATCCGCGCGATGATGGCTTCGGGCACCGCTGCCTGCGAAGGCGCTGACGGCAGCAGCTTGCGTCTGTTGGGTTCGGTGGGTGAGCCGATTAACCCGGAAGCGTGGGACTGGTACTACAAGAACGTCGGCCAATCCCGTTGCCCGATCGTCGACACCTGGTGGCAGACCGAGACCGGTGCCACCCTGATGAGCCCACTGCCGGGTGCGCATGCGCTCAAGCCGGGCTCGGCTGCACGGCCGTTCTTCGGCGTGGTGCCGGCGTTGGTGGACAACCTGGGCAACATTATCGAAGGCGCTGCCGAAGGCAACCTGGTGATTCTCGATTCGTGGCCAGGCCAGGCTCGTACCCTGTACGGCGACCATGATCGTTTCGTCGATACCTACTTCAAGACGTTCCGTGGCATGTATTTCACCGGTGACGGCGCACGTCGCGATGAAGACGGCTACTGGTGGATCACCGGTCGTGTGGATGACGTGCTCAACGTGTCCGGCCACCGCATGGGCACCGCCGAGATTGAAAGCGCTATGGTTGCCCACCCGAAAGTCGCCGAAGCGGCGGTGGTGGGCGTGCCACACGACATCAAGGGCCAGGGCATCTATGTGTATGTGACCCTGAAAAATGGCGAAGAGCCGACTGAGGCGCTGCGCCTGGAGTTGAAGAACTGGGTGCGCAAGGAGATTGGGCCGATTGCTTCGCCGGATGTGATCCAGTGGGCACCGGGCTTGCCGAAGACCCGATCGGGGAAAATCATGCGTAGGATTTTGCGCAAGATTGCCACCGCTGAATATGATGGGTTGGGAGATATCTCCACCCTGGCGGACCCGGGTGTGGTGCAGCATTTGATTGAGACCCACAAGACCATGAACGTCGCGTAAGGCGGGTTCGTGGGATGAAGCCCCATTCGGCGTAGGCCGGGTGGGGCTTTTTTGTGGGGTACACCAATATTTCACTGCCGGAACCGGCTTAATGTGGGAGCAGGCAAGCCAGCTCCCACATTTGATTGCATTTCAAGGCCTGATTGGGTTGGTCCGTGTTCGGGGGCTGACAGACCATCTGCACCTTCAGCCCAATAAATATCGATTTATATCGTAGGAAGTTTCTGAATGTTACCGAATCATCCAAATGTGTAACCCACCACCCAAACCTGGGGCAAAGTGCTACGTCCGCGCCCCTAAAACCCGCGTTTTAGACACCCTCTGAAATAAGATTAAACGCCAGACTTGCCGTGCTAGAAGGGTTTGCGAATAATAGGCCCGCAACTTGCAGCGTTAACAGGTTTAATGTCTTTTGCCTCTGCATAAAATCACGAGGCTGTCAATGGGCTGGAACCGCTTTCTCGGTGCTTCTGTAAATTGTTGTCGCATTGAGGAAATATCGGCTTCCGGCCTGTCGTTAGAATGCCGATCACTCGCTCGCCGTCGTTTACGTTCAATTGCGTAGGACGCCGCAAAGCTATTCGGTTTCACTCAGTCGCATCGTGGGCCATGGCTCATACTGCTGTTTTTGCCCTATACCGATGGAGTCCCAAGATGAAGAAACTCGTGCTGTTGGGCGCCCTGGCGCTGTCTGTGTTGTCCATGCAGGCCTTCGCTGACGAAAAACCCCTGAAGATTGGTATCGAAGCGGCTTACCCTCCGTTTGCCTCGAAGGCGCCGGACGGCAGCATCGTGGGTTTCGACTACGACATCGGCAACGCCCTGTGCGAAGAGATGAAGGTCAAGTGCACGTGGGTCGAGCAAGAATTCGACGGCCTGATCCCTGCGCTGAAAGTGCGCAAGATCGACGCGATCCTGTCGTCCATGTCCATCACTGATGACCGCAAGAAGTCCGTGGACTTCACCACTCGCTACTACCTGACCCCAGCACGTCTGGTGATGAAGGAAGGTACTGTGGTCAGCGACAGCCTGGATGAACTCAAGGGCAAGAAAATCGGTGTGCAACGTGGTTCGATCCACGACCGTTTCGCTAAGGAAGTCCTGGCCCCTAAAGGCGCCACCGTGGTTCCTTACAGCTCGCAGAACGAAATCTACCTGGACGTGGAAGCCGGTCGCCTCGACGGTACCGTGGCAGACGCCACCCTGTTGCAGGACGGTTTCCTGAAGACGCCAGCAGGTAAAGGCTACGCGTTCGTTGGACCGCAGTTCACCGACGTCAAATACTTCGGCGACGGCGTAGGCATCGCTGTGCGTAAAGGCGACAAGGCCAATCTGGACAAGATCAACGCTGCCATCGCCGCGATCCGTGCCAACGGCAAGTACAAGCAAATCCAGGACAAGTACTTCGACTTCGATATTTACGGCGCTGATCCAAAAGCAGCCAACTAAGTCATCGCAACTGTCTGTCCGAAATGGCGCAAGCACCAGGATCTCTGAAGTTTGCGCCATTTTTTCATCCCCCCTTTTCGAGGACCTGAATCATGTTGAAAGGCTACGGGGCTGTCATCCTCGATGGCGCATGGTTGACGCTTCAGCTCGCCTTGTCGTCCATGGCCCTGGCCATTGTTCTGGGTCTGATCGGGGTCGCGTTACGCCTGTCGCCGGTGCGCTGGTTGGCATGGCTGGGCGACTTGTACTCCACGGTGATCCGCGGGATTCCCGACCTGGTACTGATCCTGCTGATTTTCTACGGCGGTCAGGACCTGCTGAACCGCGTCGCGCCGATGCTCGGCTACGACGACTATATTGACTTGAACCCCTTGGCCGCCGGTATCGGCACCCTGGGTTTCATCTTTGGTGCCTACCTCTCGGAAACGTTTCGTGGTGCCTTCATGGCCATTCCCAAGGGCCAGGCTGAAGCCGGCCTTGCTTATGGCATGAGCAGCTTCCAGGTGTTTTTCCGGGTGATGGTGCCGCAGATGATTCGGCTGGCGATCCCCGGTTTCACCAACAACTGGCTGGTGCTGACCAAGGCTACCGCGCTGATTTCCGTGGTGGGCCTGCAAGATATGATGTTCAAGGCCAAGCAGGCGGCCGATGCCACCCGCGAACCTTTTACCTTCTTCCTCGCAGTGGCGGCGATGTACCTGGTAATCACCAGTGTGTCGTTGCTGGCCTTGCGTCACCTTGAGAAGCGCTACTCGGTAGGCGTAAAGGCGGCTGATCTATGATCTTCGACTACAACGTCATCTGGGAGGCGATGCCGCTGTACCTCGGCGGCTTGCTGACCACTCTGAAATTGTTGGCCATCTCGCTGTTCTTCGGTTTGCTCGCGGCGTTGCCTTTGGGCCTGATGCGTGTGTCCAAGCAGCCGGTCGTCAACGGCGCCGCCTGGCTTTACACCTACGTGATCCGCGGCACGCCGATGCTGGTGCAGCTGTTCTTGATCTACTACGGCTTGGCCCAGTTTGAAGCGGTGCGTGAAAGCTTCCTGTGGCCGTTGCTGTCCAGCGCGACCTTCTGCGCCTGCCTGGCCTTTGCCATCAACACCAGTGCCTACACCGCCGAGATCATTGCCGGTAGCCTCAAGGCCACGCCCCATGGCGAGATCGAGGCGGCCAAGGCCATGGGCATGTCGCGCTACAAGCTGTATCGCCGGATCCTGCTGCCGTCAGCCCTGCGCCGGGCACTGCCGCAGTACAGCAACGAAGTGATCATGATGCTGCAGACCACCAGCTTGGCTTCCATCGTCACGCTGATCGACATCACCGGTGCCGCGCGCACGGTGAACGCCCAGTACTACTTGCCGTTCGAAGCCTATATCACCGCCGGCGTGTTCTACCTGTGCCTGACCTTCATCCTGGTACGCCTGTTCAAGTTGGCCGAGCGCCGCTGGCTGAGCTACCTGGCTCCACGGAAGCACTGATATGGAACGTATCGATCACGTGTTGCCCTGGGGGCACCTGGGCTGCGAGCGCCAACTGGCGGTGTTCCGTTTCGGCAGCGGCGAGCGCAAGGCCTATATCCAGGCCAGCCTGCACGCCGACGAATTGCCGGGCATGCGCACTGCCTGGGAGTTGAAAAAACGCCTGGTCGAACTGGAGCAGCAAGGCGCCCTCAACGGCGTGATCGAGCTGGTGCCGGTGGCCAACCCGATGGGCTTGGGGCAACTGCTGCAAGGCGCTCACCAAGGGCGTTTCGAAGTCGGCAGCGGCAAAAATTTCAACCGTGACTTCGTCGAGTTGAGCGAGCCGGTTGCCGAGTTGCTCAAGGGCCGCCTGGGAGATGATCCCCACGCCAATGTGCGACTGGTCCGTCAGGCCATGACTGATGCGCTCAACGCTTTGCCGCCGCCGAGCAGTCAATTGCAAGGCATGCAGCGGGTGTTGCTGAGCCATGCCTGCACCGCCGACGTGGTACTCGACCTCCACTGCGACGCCGAAGCCGCGCTGCACATGTACGCGCTGCCCCAGCATTGGCCGCAGTGGCGTTCGCTGTCGGCACATTTGAATGTGAAGGTCGGCTTGCTGGCGGAAGACTCCGGCGGCAGTTCCTTTGACGAAGCCTGCTCGCTGCCATGGTTGCGCTTGTCCCGGGAGTTCCCCGAGGCGCAGATTCCCCTGGCGTGCCTGGCGACGACGCTGGAATTGGGTGGTCAGGCTGACACGGGTCGAGATGAAGCGATTTTCCACGCTGAAGGCATCCTGGCCTTTCTCGCCGAGCAAGGTTTGATAAAAGGGGAGTGGCCACAACCGGCCCATGAACCCTGCGAAGGCATGCCTTTCGAAGGTACCGAATTGCTGTTCGCGCCCCATGCGGGGGTGATCAGTTACCTGCGCCGCGCCGGTGAGTGGGTGGAAGCGGGCGACCCTCTGTTTGAAGTGATTGATCCCTTGACCGACCGCGTCAGCATTGTCTGCGCTGGCACGCCTGGGGTGTTGTTTGCCGTTGAACGGCTACGTTATGCCCAAGCGGGTTTCTGGCTGGCCAAGGTGGCGGGGCGCGAAGCGCTGCGTCACGGGCGCTTGCTCAACGACTGACCAACTGTTTTTGTGAGAACCGACCGCATGTACAAACTTGAAGTCCAAGACCTGCATAAACGCTATGGCAGTCATGAAGTGCTCAAGGGTGTGTCCCTGGCCGCCGCGGCCGGTGATGTGATCAGCATCATCGGCTCCAGTGGTTCGGGTAAAAGTACCTTTTTGCGCTGCATCAACCTGCTGGAGCAACCCCACGCCGGCAAGATTCTGCTCAATAACGAAGAGCTGAAACTGGTGGCCAACAAGGACGGCGCCATGAAGGCGGCGGACCCTAAGCAGCTGCAACGCATGCGTTCGCGACTGTCCATGGTGTTCCAGCATTTCAACCTGTGGTCGCACATGACCGCGTTGGAAAACGTCATGGAAGCGCCAGTCCACGTTCTCGGCATGTCGAAAAAAGATGCGCGGGAAAAGGCTGAGCACTACTTGGCCAAGGTCGGCGTCGCTCATCGTAAGGATGCGTTCCCCGGCCATATGTCCGGTGGCGAGCAGCAGCGCGTGGCGATTGCCCGTGCCTTGGCGATGGAACCTGAAGTGATGCTGTTCGACGAGCCGACTTCGGCCCTCGACCCGGAGCTGGTAGGCGAAGTGCTCAAGGTGATGCAGGACCTGGCCCAGGAAGGTCGGACCATGGTAGTGGTGACCCACGAAATGGGCTTTGCCCGTGAAGTCTCCAACCAGTTGGTGTTCCTGCACAAAGGTATCGTCGAGGAGCGTGGTAACCCGCGTGAAGTACTGGTCAACCCACAATCCGAGCGTTTGCAGCAGTTCCTTTCCGGCAGCTTGAAGTAATCAAGGCTGCCGTTGTGCACTGATATAGGGCATGCTTCGCGCGGCTTACAGGCTAACCCCGGTCCAGTGTGGGAGCTGGCTTACCTGCGATAGCGTAGTGTCAGGCGATAGGAATGTTGAATGTGCTGGCGCCATCGCAGGCCAGCCAGCTCCCACATTTGATCTTCATCGGTTTTAAGATTTGTGTTCACTTACGGGCTAGCATTAGCGATGCCTTTAACACTGTTTTTCGTTTCGGATAGCACTCCATGACCGCCCATCGAATTGGTTTCCTGATTTGGCCCAGCACTAAAGCCCTGACGCTTGCGCTGGCTGAGGAGGCCTTGCGCGTTGCTCAGCGGGTGCATCCGGACGTGGTGTACGAGTTGTCGTTTCTCCAGGCTGAACCGCCGATCGAAGGCGCCTGGCAATTGCCGGGTGAGCCTTGGGCCGGCAAGCTGGAAGGCTTTCAGAAGCTGTTCCTGTTGGCGGATGAGCCACCGACCGCGCTGGCTTCACCGTTGAGCAGCGCCCTCAAGCAATTGGTGCGTTCTGGGTGTGTGATCGGTGGTTTGTCGGCAGGTGTCTATCCACTGGCGCAGTTGGGCTTGCTCGACGGCTATCGCGCCGCCGTGCATTGGCGCTGGCAGGATGATTTTGCCGAGCGCTTCCCCAAGGTTATCGCCACCAGCCATCTGTTTGACTGGGACCGTGATCGCCTGACCGCCTGCGGTGGCCTGTCGGTGCTCGACCTACTGCTGGCGGTGTTGGCCCGCGACCACGGCGCTGAACTGGCCGGTGCGGTATCGGAAGAGTTGGTGGTGGAGCGCATCCGCGAAGGCGGCGAGCGTCAGCGTATTCCATTGCAAAACCGCCTGGGTTCCAGCCATCCGAAGTTGACCCAGGCCGTGTTGCTGATGGAAGCCAACATCGAAGAACCGCTGACCACCGACGAAATCGCCCAGCATGTGTGCGTCTCGCGACGACAATTGGAGCGGATCTTCAAGCAGTACCTCAATCGCGTCCCCAGCCAGTACTATCTGGAACTGCGCCTGAACAAGGCCCGGCAGATGTTGATGCAAACCAGCAAGTCGATCATCCAGATCGGCCTGTCGTGCGGCTTCTCCTCAGGACCGCACTTCTCCAGCGCCTACCGCAACTTCTTTGGCGCCACCCCTCGCGAAGACCGCAACCAGCGCCGCAGCAGCAGCCCGTTTGAATTGTCGTCGGTGCCGTCCGAGCGCGGCTGATCCAAAATTCTGTGCGCAGCAAAATTCCAGTTGCGTGGCCGCAAACTCTCGCCATCAGTTTAAACTGCGCCATTGCGACGCAATTTGTCGCATTGGCGTAAACCCGCGTAAAACCGGGGTTGGCGCTATAAGAAGTTGTCGCTTGGCGGCAAGGCCGGGCTGAAAACTGTCCTTACAATCCCTCCATCGTCCGCCAGTTTCAGGCAGGCGTTCCTCTTCAGGAGACTCCGATGTCCGTTGAGCAAGCCCCGGTGCAACGTGCCGATTTCGACCAGGTCATGGTTCCCAACTATGCACCTGCCGCGTTCATCCCTGTGCGTGGCGCAGGTTCGCGCGTGTGGGACCAGTCGGGTCGAGAGCTGATCGACTTTGCCGGCGGCATCGCGGTCAACGTATTGGGCCACGCCCACCCGGCGCTGGTCGGTGCACTGACCGAACAGGCCAATAAACTGTGGCACGTATCCAACGTCTTCACCAATGAGCCGGCCTTGCGTCTGGCTCACAAACTGATCGACGCCACCTTTGCCGAGCGTGTGTTCTTCTGCAACTCCGGCGCCGAAGCCAACGAGGCCGCCTTCAAGCTGGCCCGTCGTGTTGCGTTCGACCGGTTCGGCAGCGAGAAGTACGAAATCATCGCTGCGCTGAACAGCTTCCACGGCCGCACGCTGTTCACCGTGAACGTCGGTGGCCAGTCGAAGTATTCCGACGGCTTCGGTCCGAAAATCACCGGGATCACCCACGTTCCGTTCAATGATCTGGACGCGCTGAAAGCCGCTGTTTCGGACAAGACCTGTGCTGTGGTGCTGGAGCCGATCCAGGGCGAAGGCGGCGTACTGCCGGCTGAGCTGGCTTACCTGCAAGGTGCCCGCGACCTGTGCGATGCCAATAACGCACTGCTGGTATTCGACGAAGTACAAACCGGTATGGGTCGCAGCGGCGAGTTGTTCGCCTACCAGCACTACGGCGTAGTGCCGGACATCCTCACCAGCGCCAAGAGCCTGGGCGGCGGTTTTCCGATTGCAGCGATGCTGACGCGTGAAGACCTGGCCAAGCACCTGGTGGTCGGCACCCACGGCACCACCTACGGCGGCAACCCGCTGGCGTGCGCGGTGGCGGAAGCGGTGATCGACGTGATCAACACTCCAGAAGTGCTGGCTGGCGTTAAAGCCAAGCATGACCTGTTCGTGGCTCGCCTGGAGCAGATCGGCCAGCAATACGGCATTTTCACCGAAGTGCGCGGCCTGGGCCTGCTGCTCGGTTGCGTGCTGAGCGATGCCTGGAAAGGCAAGGCCAAGGACATCTTCAATGCCGCCGAGCGTGAAGGCCTGATGATCCTGCAAGCCGGTCCTGATGTGGTGCGTTTCGCCCCGAGCCTGGTGGTGGAAGATGCTGACATTCAAGAAGGCCTGGATCGTTTTGAACGTGCTGTGAAGAAGCTGACGCAAGCCTGATAGACACACATTTATTTGCCGGACCGGATCAAATGTGGGAGCGGGCTTGCTCGCGAAAGCGGTGGTTCAGTCGCCAGAGATATTGACTGACACTCCGCATTCGCGAGCAAGCCCGCTCCCACATTGGGGTCTGTGTTGATTCAAATCTGTCCGGTATTTTTCTATGAATTTTTCGAGTTAAGGAGTGACACCATGCTGGTGATGCGCCCCGCGCAAATGGCTGATCTGGGCGAGGTACAGCGTCTGGCTGCGGACAGCCCGATTGGTGTCACCTCCTTGCCGGATGATGTCGAACGCCTGAGCGACAAGATCGCCGCAAGCGAAGCGTCCTTCGCTGCCGAAGTCAGTTTCAACGGTGAAGAAAGTTACTTCTTCGTTCTTGAAGACACTGAAGCCGGCAAGTTGGTGGGCTGTTCGGCCATCGTCGCCTCGGCCGGTTATTCGGAGCCGTTCTACAGCTTCCGTAACGAAACCTTCGTGCACGCTTCCCGCGAGCTGAAGATTCACAACAAGATCCATGTTCTGTCCCAGTGCCATGACCTGACCGGCAACAGCTTGCTGACCAGCTTCTACGTGGTGCCGGAGCTGGTGGGGTCGCCGTGGTCGGAACTCAACTCCCGTGGCCGCTTGTTGTTCGTCGCCAGCCACCCCGAGCGTTTCGCCGATTCGGTGGTGACCGAGATCGTTGGCTACAGCGACGAGAACGGTGATTCGCCGTTCTGGGACGCCATTGGCCGCAACTTCTTCGACCTCAACTACGCCGAGGCCGAGCGCCTGTGCGGGCTGAAGAGTCGGACCTTCCTTGCCGAGCTGATGCCGCATTACCCGATCTACGTGCCGCTGTTGCCGGACGAAGCCCAGGAAGCCATGGGCCAGGTGCATCCTCGGGCGCAGATCACCTTTGACATCCTGATGCGCGAAGGCTTTGAGACCGATCATTACATCGACATCTTTGACGGCGGCCCAACGCTGCACGCCCGGATCTCGGGCATTCGTTCGATCGCCCAGAGCCGCGTGGTGCCGGTGAAGATCGGTGAGAGGGTCAAGGGTGTCGGTCGTCAGTACCTGGTCAGCAATGCGCAGTTACAGGATTACCGCGCGGTGATGCTGGAGCTGGACTACGCGCCAGGCAAGCCGGTGACCCTGGACCTGGAAACCGCCGAAGCCCTGGGCGTCGGTGAAGGTGCCAGCGTGCGTCTGGTGGCGGTTTAAAGCATTCGAGAGTTTCGCGGGTGGCTGGAGCCAGCGGCCCGTTTGAGGAGATAGCATGATCGTTCGTCCCGTACGCAGCAGCGATTTACCGGCCCTGATTGATCTGGCGCGCAGCACTGGCACCGGCCTCACCACCTTGCCGGCCAACGAAGAGCGCCTGACCCACCGGGTCGGCTGGGCTGAAAAGACCTTTCGCGGCGAAGCCGGTCGCGGTGATGCCGATTACCTGTTCGTGCTGGAGAACGACGAAGGCCAGGTGGTGGGAATCTCCGCCATCGCCGGCGCGGTCGGCCTGCGTGAGCCTTGGTACAACTTCCGGGTCGGCCTGACAGTCAGCGCCTCCCAGGAACTGAACATCTACCGCGAGATTCCGACGCTGTTCCTGGCCAACGACCTGACCGGCAATTCCGAACTGTGCTCGCTGTTCCTTCACGCTGATTACCGCACCGGCCTCAACGGCCGCATGCTGGCCAAGGCGCGGATGCTGTTCATTGCCGAGTTCCCGCAACTGTTCGGCAACAAGATCATCGCCGAGATGCGCGGCATGTCCGACGAAGCCGGGCGTTCACCGTTCTGGGAAAGCCTGGGCCGGCACTTCTTCAAGATGGAATTCAGCCAGGCCGACTACCTCACGGGTGTCGGCAACAAAGCCTTTATCGCTGAGCTGATGCCGAAGTTTCCGCTGTACACCTGCTTCCTGTCCGAGGACGCGCGCAACGTGATCGGCAAGGTTCACACCGATACCGAGCCCGCTTTGAGCATGCTCAAGAGCGAAGGCTTCAGCTATCAGGGTTACGTCGATATCTTTGACGCGGGCCCGGCGGTGGAATGTGAAACCTCCAAGATCCGCGCCGTGCGTGACAGTGAGGCGCTGGTGCTGGCTATTGGTACGCCGGGAGACGATGCCACACCGTTCTTGATCCATAACCGCAAACGCGAAGATTGCCGCATCACCGCCGCTCCAGCGCGTCAGGCGGCTGGCACGTTAGTGGTCGATCCACTGACTGCCAAGCGCCTGAAACTGATCGCCGGTGATCAAGTGCGTGCCGTACCGTTGTCCGCTGCACGGGAGTCGAAATAATGAATTCGCTATACATCGCAGGTGAGTGGCTGGCAGGCCAGGGTGAGCGCTTTGAGTCGCTGAACCCGGTGAGCCAGCAAGTGCTGTGGTCGGGTAACGGTGCCACCGTTGAGCAGGTTGAATCCGCCGTGCAAGCGGCGCGTCAGGCATTTCCGGCCTGGGCCAAGCGTTCGCTGGAAGAGCGTTTGAGCGTGCTGGAAGCGTTTGCCGCCAACCTGAAAAGCCGTGCCGATGAACTGGCGCGTTGCATTGGTGAAGAGACTGGCAAGCCGCTGTGGGAGTCGGCGACGGAAGTCACCAGCATGGTCAACAAGATCGCGATCTCGGTGCAGAGCTACCGCGAGCGTACCGGCGAGAAGAGCGGCCCGTTGGGCGACGCCACAGCTGTGTTACGCCACAAGCCTCACGGTGTGGTAGCGGTGTTCGGTCCGTACAACTTCCCTGGCCACTTGCCTAATGGTCATATCGTTCCGGCATTGCTGGCGGGTAATACCGTATTGTTCAAGCCGAGCGAACTGACCCCGAAAGTGGCCGAGCTGACCGTGCAATGCTGGATCGACGCTGGCCTGCCGGCGGGCGTGCTGAACCTGCTGCAAGGCGCGCGGGAAACCGGGATCGCTTTGGCGGCCAATCCGGGTATCGACGGCTTGTTCTTCACCGGCTCCAGCCGTACCGGCAACCACCTGCACCAGCAGTTCGCCGGGCGTCCGGACAAGATCCTTGCCCTGGAAATGGGCGGCAACAACCCACTGGTGGTGGACGAAGTGGCTGACGTGGATGCGGCGGTCTACACCATCATCCAGTCGGCCTTCATCTCTGCCGGCCAGCGTTGCACCTGTGCCCGTCGTTTGCTGGTGCCGGAGGGCGCTTGGGGCGATGCACTGTTGGCGCGCCTGGTGGCGGTGAGCGCGACGATTGAAGTCGGTGCGTTCGACCAACAACCAGCGCCGTTCATGGGCTCGGTGATTTCCCTGGGGGCGGCGAAAGCCTTGATGGATGCTCAGGAACTGATGCTCGCCAATGGTGCTGTAGCGTTGCTGGAAATGACCCAGCCACAGGCCCAGGCCGCGTTGCTGACGCCGGGCATTATCGATGTGACGGCGGTCACCGAGCGCGAGGACGAAGAGCTGTTCGGCCCGCTGCTGCAGGTGATCCGCTACGCTGATTTCGAAGCGGCGATTGCCGAGGCCAACAACACTCAGTACGGGTTGGCCGCAGGCTTGCTGTCTGACTCGCAGACGCGTTACCAGCAGTTCTGGCTCGAAAGCCGTGCCGGGATCGTCAACTGGAACAAGCAACTGACCGGTGCTGCCAGCAGTGCGCCGTTCGGTGGCGTAGGGGCGTCGGGCAACCACCGCGCCAGTGCCTATTACGCTGCGGATTATTGCGCGTACCCGGTGGCCTCGCTTGAGACCCCAAGCCTGGTGTTGCCAGCAACACTGACACCCGGTGTAACACTGATCTAAATGTAGGTGCGGGCTTGTGTGGGAGCGGGCTTGCTCGCGAAGGCGGTGTGTCAGTCGCTGGATGTATTAACTGATCCACCGTCTTCGCGAGCAAGCCCGCTCCCACACAAGCCCGCTCCCATATTTGATTTGTGGTGTATTCAAGTAATTTGAAGCCTATAAAAAACAGATGTTCGTGGAGCCTCGCCGATGAAATCCTGTGAAGTCAATTTTGACGGTCTAGTGGGGCCGACCCATAACTACGGCGGTTTGTCCTACGGCAACGTCGCGTCCCAGAGCAACAGCCAGCAGTCTTCCAACCCGAAGGAAGCGGCGCTGCAAGGCCTGGCGAAAATGAAGGCCCTGATGGAAATGGGCTTTGTGCAAGGGGTGCTGGCCCCGCAGGAGCGTCCTGACGTAGCGGCTCTGCGCAATCTCGGCTTTGCCGGCACCGACGCACAAGTGATCCAGCAAGCAGCCAAGCAGGCCATGCCGTTGCTGGTAGCCAGTTGCTCGGCATCGAGCATGTGGGTGGCCAACGCTGCCACTGTCAGCCCGAGTGCCGACACTGCCGATGGCCGCGTGCATTTCACCGCCGCCAACCTCAACTGCAAATACCACCGCAGCATCGAACACCCGACCACCAGCCGCGTGTTGGGGGCCATGTTTGCTGACCAGAAACACTTCGCCCATCACGCTGCGTTGCCAGCGGTGGCGCAGTTTGGTGACGAAGGCGCGGCCAACCACACGCGTTTCTGCCGTGACTATGGCGAGGCTGGCGTCGAGTTTTTCGTGTTCGGCCGCAGTGCGTTCGACACCCGCTACCCGGCGCCACAAAAGTACCCGGCGCGCCAGACCCTCGAAGCGTCCCAGGCCGTCGCCCGCCTGCACGGCCTGCAAGATGATGGCGTGGTATTCGCGCAGCAGAATCCGGCGGTGATCGATGCCGGTGTGTTCCACAACGATGTGATCGCGGTGGGCAACGGTGAAGTGCTGTTCTATCACGAGGACGCCTTCCTCAATACCGAGCAGATGCTCGGCGAGTTGCAGGGCAAGCTCGGCAAACGTGGCGGCAATTTCCAGTCGATCTGCGTGCCTCGTGCCCTGGTCAGCGTTGAAGATGCGGTGCGTTCCTACCTGTTCAACAGCCAGTTGCTGACCCGTGTTGACGGCTCGATGCTGCTGATCGTGCCGGAAGAGTGCCGCAGCAATGAACGTGTCTGGCGGTACCTGCAAAGCCTGACGTCCTCCGGCGGCTTGATCCGCGAAGTGAAAGTTTTCGACCTCAAGCAAAGCATGCAGAACGGCGGCGGCCCGGCGTGCCTGCGCTTGCGGGTGGCCTTGAATGAAACCGAACTGGCGGCGGTCAACCCAGGGGTTATCATGACGGCGCCGTTGTACGACACCCTGACCCATTGGGTCGAAAAGCACTACCGCGACAGCCTGCGGGAAACCGACCTGGCTGACCCGCAATTGCTGCTTGAGTGCCGGACGGCACTGGATGAACTGACGCAAATCCTTAAACTGGGCTCGGTTTATCCTTTCCAGATCAATTAATGCCCCAGATGAGAGCTATTTTATGACCGACACCCTGCAACTGATCCTTGAAGACACCGATGGCACTCAGTTGGAAACCTCCTGCACCCGCGTCGCGGTAATCTGGCAGGGCAAAGAAATCTGGATCCAGCACGACGGCCGTGGCCAACTGCTGATCGGTGTGGATGTGGAAGAAGGCGACTCCGAGTACGCCAACCTGCTGATGCGCCCATTGGCCACCAACCTGATGAGCCTGCAACTGGAAATGGAACCGGCTGACGTCGGTGATGATGAAGATCACGTCCACGGTCCAGACTGCAACCACTAAGGAAGCTGATCTATGCTCGCCCTCGGCAAACTGCTTGAACTGACCCTGGCCGGACGCGAACCGGCCGAGAAGACTCAAACGACCGTCGAAGGCGTGCGATTGCGCTGGCTCAGTGAGGGCGCGCTGGAAGTGCGTCCGTCTGAGGCGCGGGACAATGGCAGCGACGTGCTGCTGTCGTCCGGCATCCACGGCAATGAAACTGCACCGATCGAATTGCTCGACCGGTTGCTGCACGGCATCGCCCGCGGCGATCTCAAGCCGCGCGCACGTATTCTGTTCCTGTTCGGCAACCCCGAAGCCATGCGCCGGGGCGAGCGTTACCTCGAACAGGACGTCAACCGGCTGTTCAATGGCCGTCACGAACAAAGCAGTGGCCCGGAAGCCCTGCGCGCGGCTGAGCTTGAACAGTTGGCCCGAAGTTTCTTCAGCCTGCCTGATCGTTCGCGCCTGCATTACGACCTGCACACCGCCATTCGCGGCTCGAAGATCGAGCAGTTCGCCCTGTATCCGTGGAAAGAAGGGCGTCAGCATTCACGTCGTGAGCTGGCACGCCTGCGCGCTGCGGGCATGGAAGCCGTGCTGTTGCAGAACAAGAATTCGATCACCTTTTCTGCCTTCACCTACGAGCAGTTGGGCGCCGAGGCGTTCACCCTGGAACTGGGCAAGGCCCGGCCATTTGGGCAGAACCAGGGGGTGAATGTGTCGCGCCTGGAAACCCGCCTCAAGCAGATCATTGAAGGCAACGAGCCTGAAACCGAAAGCCTGAACGGCCTGCAACTGTTCAGCGTGTCCCGGGAAGTGATCAAGCACAGCGATGAGTTCATCCTGCACCTGCCGGCGGATGTGGAAAACTTCTCGGAGTTGAAAAAGGGTTATCTGCTGGCCGAGGACATTGCCAAGAGCCGCTGGGTGATCGAGGAGGAGGGCGCACGCATCATCTTCCCTAACCCGAAGGTGAGGAATGGTTTGCGGGCGGGGATCTTGATTGTGCCGACGACGGACAAAGGCCTCGCATAAACTTCAGGGCTGATCGCAATCAACTGTGGGAGCGGGCTTGCTCGCGAAGGCGGAGTGTCAGTCAAAAGTGTATCAACTGACCCACCGCTTTCGCGAGCAAGCCCGCTCCCACATTGGTTTTGCAGTGTGGCTTAAACCGCTACAGCCCGTGGCTCATTACGACGCAACGCACGAATCTTGTGCAGCGTGTCGGCACAGGTCTTCGCCGCTTCCTGGCCCTTGTGCACGAAGTGCTCAAAAAAGAACGTCTGGTGTTCCATGCCGGCGTGGAAGTGATGCGGTGTCAGCGACACCGAGAACACCGGCACTTCGGTTTCCAGCTGAACCTGCATCAGGCCGCTGACCACTGACTGGGCGACGAACTCGTGACGGTAGATCCCGCCGTCCACTACCAGAGCAGCGGCGACGATACCGGCATAACGGCCGGTCTTGGCCAGCAGCTTGGCGTGCAGGGGCATTTCAAAGGCGCCGCCGACTTCGAAGAAATCGATATCCGATTCCTGGTAGCCCTGGGCGATCATCTCGGCGAGGAAACCTTTACGGCTCTGATCGACAATATCCTTGTGCCAGCAGGCCTGGATAAACGCGACGCGCTCGCCGTGATGGTTTTTGGCTTTGCTGTCAATTGCGGTGGGTTGCATGTTCTGACTCCTGTTTATGAAAAAAACAGGGCGTTATGAATCGAATGGGATTTAAGGGTACGGCATCACCCACCATGCCAGGCATGATCGATTGCGCACGGCCCTTAGGCGCCAATCCCGTTCTCTCTTCATCCGGACTATGACCGTCGGCCCCGGGATCACACCGGGTCTGCTGACCTTGTCGCCGTCCTGCCTAAGCAGTTCGAGGCGCCAAGCGCTCGCGGGCTATGCGCATTGCGCGCAATTACCGCCGGTGGGGAATTACACCCCGCCCTGAGAACGTTGCCGCCAGAACCCTGGCGGCGGTCAGTTTTTACCATATATTTCTGAAAGCTGCATAGGCTGCTTTTCGATAATTGCTATTGATTATATTGGTTGGTCTGTTTGTGGGGCGCGTGCCTACAAAGGACTTGATATTCAACCGCCATGCCCGCAGTAATCGTTATCCAAAGGAATTACTCATCCGCCAGAGGTTTGCTTCATGACCGTGATTGACCTTCGCAGTGACACCGTGACCCAGCCGACCCCAGGGATGCTCGACGCAATGGCCAAGGCTGCCAGCGGTGATGACGTCTACGGTGAAGACCCCAGCGTCAATCGCCTGGAAGCTGAGCTGGCCAGCCGCCTGGGATTCCCTGCGGCGTTGTTTGTACCTACTGGCACTATGAGCAACCTGCTGGCGTTGATGGCGCACTGTGAGCGTGGCGAGGAATACATCGTCGGGCAGCAGGCGCATACCTACAAATACGAAGGTGGTGGCGCGGCCGTTCTAGGGTCGATCCAGCCCCAGCCTCTGGAAGTCCAGGCCGACGGTTCCCTGGACCTGGATCAGGTGTTGGCGGCCATCAAACCGGATGACTTCCATTTCGCCCGCACCCGGCTACTGGCGCTGGAAAACACCATGCAAGGCAAAGTCTTGCCGCTGGCCTACCTGGCGGCGGCACGGGCTTTCTGTCGGGAGCAAGGTCTGGCCCTGCACCTGGACGGCGCGCGGATCTACAACGCAGCGGTCAAGCTGGGGGTGGATGCCCGCGAGATTGCCCAGCATTTCGACTCGGTCTCGGTGTGCCTGTCCAAGGGGCTCGGTGCGCCGATTGGTTCGGTGTTGTGTGGATCCACCGCGTTGATCACCAAGGCTCGTCGTTTACGCAAGATGGTCGGTGGCGGCATGCGTCAGGCAGGCTCGTTGGCGGCTGCGGGGTTGTATGCGCTGGATCATCAGGTCGAGCGCCTGGCCGAGGACCATGCCAACGCTCAATGGCTGGGGGATGAATTGCGCAACGCTGGCTACACGGTTGAGCCGGTGCAGACCAATATGGTCTATGTGCAGATGGGCGATCAGGCCGAGGCATTGAAGGCTTTTGCGGCTGAACGCGGGATCAAGTTAAGTGCTGCGCCGCGTTTGCGCATGGTCACTCATCTGGACGTCAGCCGGGCGCAGTTGGCGCAAGTGGTCGAGACATTTGTCGCGTTTTCCCGAAAATGACAGTGCTGGCCGTCTAATTGACTGCTTCTATCACATAAACACGCTGTACCACGGGCAAAGGGCCGATATAATGCGGCCCTTTGCCGTCGCTCCGTCTGATGACGTTTAGCACTGGCCTTTGGCCGCAGCCTCCGTGGAAGAACCTAATGAAAAGCGCAGAAATCCGTGAAGCCTTCCTTCGCTTCTTCGAAGAGCAAGGTCACACCCGTGTCGCCTCCAGCTCCTTGATCCCAGGCAATGACCCCACCCTGCTGTTCACTAACGCGGGGATGAACCAGTTCAAGGACTGCTTCCTGGGCCAGGAAAAGCGCGCCTACACCCGCGCCACCAGCAGCCAGAAGTGCGTACGCGCCGGCGGCAAGAACAGCGACCTGGAAAACGTTGGCTACACCGCTCGTCACCACACTTTTTTCGAGATGCTGGGCAACTTCAGCTTCGGCGACTATTTCAAGCGTGACGCGATTACCTTTGCCTGGACCTTCCTGACTGGCGTGCTGAAGCTGCCGAAGGAAAAGCTCTGGGTCACCGTCTACGCCACTGATGACGAAGCCTACGACATCTGGACCCAGCAGATCGGTGTGCCGGTCGAGCGCATGATTCGCATCGGCGACAACAAGGGCGCGCCTTACGCCTCCGACAACTTCTGGACCATGGGTGATACCGGCCCGTGCGGTCCTTGCACCGAGATTTTCTACGATCACGGCGCCGACATTTGGGGCGGCCCACCGGGTTCGCCGGAAGAAGACGGTGACCGTTACATCGAGATCTGGAACAACGTGTTCATGCAGTTCAACCGCACCGCCGATGGCGTGTTGCATCCGCTGCCAGCACCGTCGGTAGACACCGGCATGGGCCTGGAGCGGATCAGTGCGGTGATGCAGCACGTTCACTCCAACTACGAAATCGACCTGTTCAAGAACCTGCTGAGCGCGTCGGCCGCTGCCATTGGCTGCGCCAACGACAACCAGTCTTCGCTCAAGGTCGTGTCGGACCACATCCGTTCCTGTGGCTTCCTGATTGCCGACGGTGTGCTGCCGTCCAACGAAGGCCGTGGCTATGTGCTGCGCCGTATCATCCGTCGCGCCTGCCGTCACGGTAACAAGTTGGGCGCCACCGGTAGCTTCTTCTACAAAATCGTTGCCGCGCTGGTGGCCGAGATGGGCGAAGCCTTCCCGGAACTCAAGCAGCAGCAGGCCAACATCGAGCGCGTGCTCAAGGCTGAAGAAGAGCAGTTCTCCAAGACCCTGGAGCACGGCTTGAAGATCCTGGAACAGGACCTGGCTGAGCTTAAAGGCACCGTGGTGCCGGGCGACGTGGTGTTCAAGCTGTACGACACTTATGGCTTCCCGATGGACCTGACGGCCGACATCGCCCGTGAGCGTGAGCTGACTGTCGATGAAGTCGGTTTCGAACGTGAGATGGAAGCTCAGCGTGTGCGCGCCCGTTCCGCCAGCTCCTTTGGTCTGGACTACAACACGCTGGTCAAGGTTGACGTGGCCACCGAGTTCACGGGCTATCACGCCACCGTTGGCTCGGCCAAGATCGTGGCTATTTATAAAGATGGCAAGTCGGTCGACGTCCTGAACGAAGGCGAAGAGGGCGTTGTGGTCCTCGATCAGACGCCGTTCTACGCCGAATCCGGTGGTCAGGTCGGTGACTGTGGTTTCTTGAGTTCGACGTCCGGTCGTTTTGACGTGCGCGACACCACCAAGACCGGCGGTGCTTTCCTGCATCACGGTGTGCTGGTGCTGGGCAACCTGACGGTCGGCGCACCGGTAGACACTCAGGTCGATGCGAATGTGCGCAATGCCACTGCTTTGAACCATTCGGCCACTCACTTGCTGCACGCCGCGTTGCGTCAGGTGCTGGGTGAGCATGTGCAGCAGAAGGGCTCGCTGGTCGATAGCCAGCGTCTGCGTTTTGACTTCAGTCACTTCGAAGCGATCAAGCCTGAACAGTTGAAGGCTCTGGAAGACATCGTCAACGCCGAGATTCGCAAGAACACCCCGGTGGAAACCGAAGAAACCGATATTGAAACCGCCAAGAAAAAAGGCGCCATGGCACTGTTTGGCGAGAAGTACGGCGATGAGGTGCGCGTGCTGAGCATGGGCGGCAGCTTCTCCGTGGAACTGTGCGGTGGTATCCACGCCAACCGTACCGGCGACATCGGTCTGCTGAAAATCATCAGCGAAGGCGGTGTGGCTTCCGGTGTACGTCGTATTGAGGCGGTCACCGGTGCTGCGGCCCTGGCTTACCTCAACGCCGGCGAAGAACAACTCAAGGAAGTGGCCAGCCTGGTCAAGGGCGGCCGTGACAACCTGATCGACAAGCTTTCTGCCGTATTGGAGCGCAACCGTCAGTTGGAGAAACAGCTGGAGCAGTTGCAGGCCAAGGCAGCCAGTGCGGCGGGCGATGACCTGTCGGCTTCTGCCCTGGACGTGAAGGGCGTGAAAGTCCTGGCGGTGCGCCTGGATGGTCAGGATGGCAAGGCGCTGTTGGCCTTGGTCGATCAGTTGAAGAACAAGCTCGGCCGCGCAGTGATCCTGCTCGGCAGTGTCCATGAGGAAAAGGTCGTTCTGGTTGCCGGTGTAACCAAGGACCTGACTGGCCAACTCAAGGCCGGTGATTTGATGAAACAAGCCGCTGCGGCAGTGGGCGGGAAGGGCGGTGGTCGTCCGGACATGGCGCAAGGCGGTGGTACTGACGCTGGCGCCCTGGACGCGGCTCTGGCCCTGACCGTGCCGTTTGTCGAGGCAGGCATTTAAGGCGACGTTAATGAGCCCGTGGTCTAGTCGCGGGCTCAGGCAGCGCTGGTTGATTGAATAATGGGCGCCCCTTTACGGGCTGAGGCGGCTTAGAAATGGCTTTGATCGTACAGAAATTCGGAGGCACCTCGGTCGGTTCTGTCGAAAGAATCGAGCAGGTCGCTGACAAGGTTAAGAAATTCCGCGATGCCGGTGATGACCTGGTGGTGGTGCTGTCGGCCATGAGCGGTGAGACCAATCGCCTGATCGATCTGGCCAAGGCCATCAGTGGCGATCAACAACCGCTTCCTCGTGAACTGGATGTGATTGTTTCCACGGGTGAGCAGGTGACTATCGCTTTGTTGGCCATGGCGCTGAACAAGCGTGGTGTGCCAGCCGTGTCCTACACTGGCAGTCAGGTGCGTATTCTGACGGACAGTGCGCACACTAAAGCGCGCATCCTGCAGATTGATGATCAGAAGATTCGCGCTGATCTGAAAGAAGGCCGTGTGGTGGTTGTCGCCGGTTTCCAGGGCGTTGACGAGCACGGCAATATCACCACCCTCGGGCGTGGCGGTTCGGACACCACGGGCGTGGCCCTGGCGGCAGCCTTGAAGGCTGATGAATGCCAGATCTACACCGATGTGGACGGCGTCTACACCACCGATCCGCGCGTTGTATCCGTGGCTCAGCGCCTGGACAAGATCACCTTTGAAGAGATGCTGGAAATGGCCAGCCTCGGTTCCAAGGTGTTGCAGATCCGCGCGGTGGAGTTCGCCGGCAAGTACAACGTTCCGCTGCGCGTATTGCACAGCTTCAAAGAGGGTCCGGGCACCCTCATTACTATTGATGAAGAGGAATCCATGGAACAGCCGATCATTTCCGGCATCGCTTTTAACCGCGATGAAGCCAAGCTGACCATCCGTGGAGTGCCAGACACCCCAGGCGTGGCTTTCAAGATCCTTGGCCCGATCAGTGGCGCGAACATTGAAGTCGACATGATCGTGCAGAACGTTTCGCACGATAACACCACCGATTTCACCTTCACCGTACACCGCAACGAGTACGATGCGGCTCACCGGATCCTGGAGAATACCGCGAGCGAAATTGGCGCCCGTGAAGTGGTTGGCGATATCAAGATTGCCAAGGTATCGATCGTCGGTGTGGGTATGCGCTCTCACGCAGGCGTTGCCAGCCGCATGTTCGAGGCCTTGGCTAAGGAGAGCATCAACATCCAGATGATCTCTACCTCGGAAATCAAGGTGTCGGTGGTTATCGAAGAGAAGTACCTGGAGCTGGCTGTGCGCGCACTGCATACCGCTTTTGAGCTGGACGCTCCGGCCCGACAGGGCGAGTGATGCGTTGTCAGGAAGGCGCGGTTTAACCGCGCCTTTCATTTTTCTGTCTGGTGCCTGTAGAAACCTGTTCTTTTACGTGTGCTCGACAATACTTAGGCGTGTAGGGCTGCGGCCATCTGGTTGTGGGTCGAATGCCTTTTTTTTGCAGACTGTTGTCCCTGAACTGAAATGCGTGAGGAGAAAGGTATGCTGATTCTGACTCGTCGATGCGCGGAGAGCCTGATTATTGGTGATGGAGAAATCACCGTGACCGTGCTTGGCGTCAAAGGCAATCAAGTACGAATCGGGGTTAACGCTCCGAAAGAGGTGGCTGTCCACCGTGAGGAAATCTACCTGCGGATCAAGAAAGAGAAGGACGAAGAACCAAGCCATTAATTTTTATCGTTTTTTATGTTTGCAAACGGGGATGAAGCTGGTTAATATACGCCCCGTGTTGCGGAGAGCTGGCCGAGTGGCCGAAGGCGCTCCCCTGCTAAGGGAGTACACCTCAAAAGGGTGTCGGGGGTTCGAATCCCCCGTTCTCCGCCATTATTTGCTTAGTACGTTGCAATCTGGTTTTTTCGGTAAGTTGTTGAAATTGCTCGAAAAAATAGCTTTACATAGAGATTGAACGGCCTATAATGCGCGGCAACAAATGCACTCGTAGCTCAGCTGGATAGAGTACTCGGCTACGAACCGAGCGGTCACAGGTTCGAATCCTGTCGAGTGCACCATTTAAGAGTTAGTTGCAGCGATGCAGGTAGCTTGGCTTCAACCAGTTGTGATCTGGTCTAAAAACACAACTTGCACTCGTAGCTCAGCTGGATAGAGTACTCGGCTACGAACCGAGCGGTCACAGGTTCGAATCCTGTCGAGTGCACCAAACAACAAAAAGCCCGCCTAGTGCGGGCTTTTTGCCGTCTGGGGTTTTTATTTCTATTGCTGTGCCATCCGTGCGCTGCAAAAGGCCTCGGTTCTTTTTCTGTCCACCCATGTGTTTTCTTTTCTCCCCGTGTCGTCGCAACTCCATACGTGTGGCCAATACTCAGGTTTGCATCGCAAGCGCTTGTTCTTTCCAGTTTTTTGACGTTTAAAACGGTCGGGCGGTGTATCATTGCGCCCGTCAGCCCCGCCGGGGCTTGTGGAATACCTCCATGGACTTACCCAGTAGTTACTTAACACCCCGCTTTACCAATCATGAATTGACTGATTGATCCTTCCGGCGTGCCCCGCTGCTGGGAGTGGAGTTCGCCTATGACCGAAGTTGAAGTAAAGAAAACACAAGAAAGCCTGCAGGATCGCCTGGCTCAAGTGGTGGAGTTGCTGCATCGCCAGCGCGTGGTCGAAGACCTGACCCATCGCCAGGAAGGTCCGCATCACGATCGGGTCGAGAACCTGGTCCACCGGCAAAACCTCGTCGAGTTGCAACGCAAGCTCGATGATCTGCACTCCGCCGACGTCGCCTACATCCTTGAGGCCTTGCCCCTGGATGATCGCCTGACCCTCTGGCAGTTGGTCAAGGCTGACCGCGACGGCGACATCCTCCTCGAAGTATCCGACTCGGTCCGTGAAACCCTGATCGCCGACATGGACGATCACGAGCTCCTGGCTGCGGCCAAGGAGATGGATGCCGACGAACTGGCCGACCTGGCCCCTGAGCTGCCTCGCGACGTTGTTCATGGGCTGATGGAGGCCCTCGATGGTCAGCAGCGTGAGCGTGTGCGCTCCGCGTTGTCCTATGACGAGGAGCAGGTCGGCGCACTGATGGACTTCGAGATGGTGACTATTCGAGAAGACGTCAGCCTGGAAGTGGTCCTGCGTTACCTGCGCCGCTTGAAGGAGTTGCCAGGCCACACCGACAAGCTGTTTGTGGTCGACTACGAAGGCATCCTCAAGGGCGTGCTGCCGATCAAGCGCCTGCTGGTCAATGACCCGGACAAGAAAGTCGCGGACGTCATGGCCAGTGATCCGGTGAGTTTTCACCCGGATGAAGATGCTTACGACGCAGCTCAGGCGTTCGAGCGTTACGACTTGATCTCGGCACCGGTGGTCGACAAGAACGGTAAGCTGATCGGCCGTCTGACCATCGATGAAATGGTCGATCTGATCCGTGAGGAAAGCGAAAGCGAAGTCCTCAACATGGCGGGTCTGCGTGAAGAGGAAGATATTTTTGCGTCAGTCTGGAAGTCCCTGCGTAACCGCTGGGCTTGGCTGGCGATCAACCTGATTACCGCGTTTATCGCTTCTCGTGTGATCGGGCTGTTCGAAGGCTCTATCGAGAAGCTGGTGGCATTGGCGGCGCTGATGCCGATCGTGGCTGGGATTGGTGGTAACTCGGGCAACCAGACCATCACCATGATTGTGCGAGCCATGGCGCTGGACCAGGTAAGTACGGGGCATGGTTCACGGTTGCTGCGCAAGGAGTTGGCGGTCGCGTTGATCAATGGTGTGGTGTGGGGTGGGGTGATTGGCATAGTGGCTTATCTGCTTTATGGCAGTTGGTCCCTGGGCGTGGTCATGACTGCCGCCATGACGCTTAACCTGCTATTGGCGGCCCTGATGGGGGTGTTGATCCCTATGACACTGGTGCGCCTTGGTCGCGATCCTGCCATGGGTGCCAGCGTCATGATTACCGCCATGACCGACAGCGGTGGCTTCTTCATCTTCCTTGGTCTGGCAACCATCTTCCTGCTCTGATACTTCCCTCTGGGGTTGCGCTGCGGCCCCAAACTCCAAATTCCAGGCAAAAAAAAGCCAGCACATGGCTGGCTTCAGCTTTCAATTGAACATCAGTTGGCTTCTGCAGCGGCCTCGACATCGTGAGCGATAAGCGATACGAGGGCGTTTTGCTGGCGGTGGGAGAGCTGACGAAAACGCTGCAGCAGTTCGCGTTCGTGCAGTGACAGCTCAGGGCTGTCCAGGCGCATGCTCAACTCGTCTCCCAGTGCACCTTCCTGAATAAGGCTCTGCTCCAGGCGTGCAATGATTTCGGAGTTCATGCTGCGGTGATGATTGCGAGCCACCTCGGCAATGCGTTCCCGCATTCCGTCTGGCAGACGTACGACGAACTTGTCAGCCGTACGGCTGGAATAAATTGCCTGTTTCAATGGGCGCATATATTTAACCGGTTAGTTCAGGGGAGCGGTTTTTGGAATTGGCCGCAAGATGTCTGTTAGGACAAGGTTTACCGCCAAATGTTCAACCTGAATTGCAAAGAGGCCGCATCATGCCTCAGATTTGCCAGTTCATTGGCGTCAATTCTGTGACAAATATTGAACCGGCTACAGGCTTTATGCCAGCACTCATTTTCAAATTTGCGGACTGGTTTGAAAACTTTATCTGCAAGGCGTCCAGGCGAGTGGCAAGGCCGCAGACCCTGGGGGAAAAAGGATTTTCGGGGGCACATGCTATAGCAATATGGCCTTTTGCCCTTGAATTTAAGACTAGTGGCAATTTGCCGATTTACGAGGCCTTGGCGACATAAGGTCGGGCATTTGGATGGGTGTGAACCACGCAGAGGAGGGGGCAACTATTTTTTGACTGCGGCGTGCTCGCAGGAAATGCTCAGTGCAACACCGGATCAAACTTGAAGCGTGGTCCGACAATGATCGCCAGTAACCACAGGCTGCCAAACACGGCGCTGGCGATAAAGGTGGTGATTTGTGTGTCCGGTGATGGGATGTTCAGGCCCGCAATGCCGGTAGCCAGGGCCAGGATCAGAAACAGCCAGGCGGATTTTGTCATGGGGTGTTCCGTAAGGGTGGTGTCAAAAAATCCAGTGCTCCGATGAAGCGGTGGCCTGGATGCCTTGGGTCAGTTGGACGGGGGGTTGAGCCTTGGCCGTCATGACTGCCAATTGTGGGCGTTGTTGAATGTGGTGTGAGGCGGCCTGGTTGGCGTATACCGGATCATCACCGACGGGAGATTGGAAGTGGAACATCACCAGTGCGGTCAAGGCCATAGCATTGAGGGCTAGCAGAAGTGCACTGTTCATGGGTGTGTTCTCCGCAGAATGGTGGTGTGAGCTGAGTCTATAAAGATAAGGATTGCAGGGGGCGTGCCAGTCTTTTTATTATTAAATTATATTAAAAAACAATAACTTATGATGATATTGGAATGATGTCTTATTGCATTTTGCAATGATGGTATTTTGAGTTATTGCATTTTGCACGATCGTGATTATCGCCAGCCACTATCGGGTGACGCTCGGCTCTCCGTTAAGAGGCACGGCTTACACTCAAAAAGCCTACGGACGACATGACAAAACTCAGCTCGGCCGTTAACATGCACGCCGTCCGTCGCAACGCCCTTGGCGCGGTGGCTGTCATTTGTCCCAGTAGCTCAATTGGATAGAGCATCCCCCTCCTAAGGGGAAGGTTGGCCGTTCGAACCGGCCCTGGGACACCATCATTGACGTTCCGCTCTTTTTAGAAAGGGCAGGGATTTCGGGAAGGCCCCGTTCAGAACATTCTGGCGGGGCTTTTTTGTGGGCTGAAGGTGGGGGCGGCTACCGCCATGTCAAACGAAGCGCCTGAGTTTCCAGCTCTTTTTGATCGCACTGCGAACCTTGCCGATGTTTAAGGCTCAATGGCATTGCGGCGCGAGTTTTGTACCTTGCAGGTCGCCACTGAGCGTCTGAGACATAGCCTCTTGGCGATGCACCTGTTTTAAAGAAAATATTCCCTGGAAACGGTGTGTTTTGGCTTCCCGGGCCTGACGACGTTGCGCCGTCGGACTATCATGCCGATAGCCTGACACTCACTGCAAGGAGCCGCTCGGAACGCCGATGCGCCAAATCTGGAAATCTTTTCGAGCCCTGTATTTCGCCTCCTTGATGATGCTGATCGGCTCCGGCCTGTTGAGTACGTACCTGGCCCTGCGCCTGGCGGCGGATCATGTCGACAGCCTGTGGGTGGGTGCGTTGATGGCCGCTAACTACTTCGGCCTGGTGCTGGGGGGCAAGATCGGTCACCGGCTGATCGCCCGGGTCGGGCATATCCGGGCCTATGCCACCTGTGCCGGGATTGTCGGTGCGGCCGTGTTGGGTCATGGCCTGATCAATTGGCTACCCGCCTGGATCGTACTGCGGATGGTGGTGGGCCTGGGCATGATGTGCCAGTACATGGTCATCGAGAGCTGGCTCAATGAGCAGGCGGAAGCTAAGCAGCGGGGTGTGGTCTTCAGCGGCTACATGATCGCTTCTTACTTGGGCCTGGTGCTGGGGCAACTGATTCTGGTCATGCACCCTCAATTGGGTCTTGAACTGCTGATGCTGGTGGCGCTGTGCTTTGCCCTGTGTCTGGTGCCGGTGGCCATGACCCGGCGTATCCACCCGGCGCCCTTGCACCCAGCGCCGATGGAGCCGCGCTTCTTTATCAAGCGGGTGCCGCAGTCCCTCAGCACGGTGTTGGGGGCGGGGCTGATTGTCGGTTCCTTCTATGGTCTGGCGCCGCTCTATGCGTCGCAGCAAGGGCTGAGCACCGAGCAGGTCGGCCTGTTCATGGGTAGCTGCATTTTTGCCGGGCTGCTGGTGCAGTGGCCGCTGGGCTGGTTGTCGGACCGCTATGATCGGGCGCTGTTGATTCGCTGTTTCGCCTTGTGCCTGGCAGTGGCGGCGTTGCCGTTGGCGATCATGACCCAGGTGCCGTTGGAGGTGTTGTTTGTGGCGGGCTTCCTCTGTTCGTTGGTGCAGTTCTGTCTGTATCCGCTGGCGGTGGCGTTCTCCAATGATCACGTCGAGGGTGATCGCCGGGTTTCCCTGACGGCGATGCTGCTGGTGACCTACGGCATCGGTGCCAGCGTCGGGCCGCTGTTGGCGGGTGTGGTGATGAAGTTGTTCGGCAGCCATATGCTCTACGCGTTTTTCAGTCTGTGCGCCTTGATCCTGGTCTGGCGTATCCGGCCGAAGGCGGTGACCAACCTGCATCAAGTAGACGATGCTCCACTGCATCACGTGGCGATGCCCGACAGCATGTCCAGTTCGCCGCTGGTGGCAGCCCTCGACCCGCGTGTGGATGAGCAGGTGGTGCAAGACCAGATGCAGACAACAGTTCCGGATCCCGAACTCGAGCCCGAAACCAATCCCGAGCCAGCGGTAGAAGAGCCGGCCTCGTCCGCAGAACTCCCAGAGCATCCGGACCCGGATGATCACCCTCATGATCTGAGCAGGGCGCGTCCCTGAAACAAAAAACGGGCCGTTCCCTGAAGGAACGGCCCGTTTTTTATCGCAACCTTTAAAGATTAAAGGTCGTCATCCTTGTCAAACCGCCGCGCCTCGCGCTGCAATTGGTAGACAAAGCGTTCAACCTGGCGCTGTACCAGCCCGCTCATGTTGTGAAAGCGTACGCCGGCAAAGGTGGTGTCGATCTTTTCTTCGAAGTGCAAATAGCGCAGTTCTACGGCGGTGGTCATGCTGCCGAAGGGCAGGGCAGCGATGAAGCGGTCATAGACCTGGCCCAGTTGCAGGCGCCCGGAGATGTCGCCATCAAAGCGCAGCTTGCAGCCGGTGGCGGAAATATCCAGCAGCTTGCCATTGATGGGGGCCTTGAGCTTCTCACCGCCCAACTCGACATTCACCAGTTGCGCCAGCTTCAGGGCGGCACGGAAGGCACTGCGGCGCTGATGGTAAACCACCTCGTCAGGCATGCTGCCGTTGTAGCTGCGGTGACCGTCTGTTTCGCTGATGGTCAGGGGGCCGTTGCTTTCCCAGGCCACTCGCACGCCGTCATGGAAACCTTCGATGCGGAAGGCTTCGCCATTCTCGAGGTAGCGTTCGCCGTCGCGGGGAATCATCTCGTCCAGGGCAAGGCTTTTGCTTTCCCGGTCCACATCCACCAGATAGCTCTGGAAGCGCTGGTTGCGTTCGTGGAAGGTGATGATCAGGGGATCATGACTTTCTTGCAGCAGCCGCAAGGTGGCGGCAATTTCCAGAGGTGTGGTGAGGACCTTGGGTGGCTGCGGAGCATCTTCCGCGTTAAGGGTGTTGAACACGGTTCTTCCATCTCCAGGCAAAATACGACTACACGCAAGAACCGGCATTTTGCCAGCATGTGGCGCGCCATGATAGGGCGCGCGATAAACCGGCGTCAGGCTTGGCTGAGGGTGCTTGGCTTGGCCAGGCGAGAGGTGGAACCCTGGGCGTTGTACAGCTCTGGAGGTTCGCCGCCATGAAGGATGCGCAACTGGTTGGCGGTCGTGGCTTGCTGAAGCTGGATCGATTGGCCGTTGAGTGCGTTGGCTTGCTGGCACTGGAGCAACAGCTCGTTGAGTGCTTGGCTCTGGCTCAGCAACGGGTCGCCGACCGAGGAATGACTGGCTAATTGTGCAAGGCCGTCGTGGTCAGGCGGTAGCCCCAGGCTGACCAGAATCTGGCTGCGCTTCTTGCCATGCTGTTCCAGCAGGACGATCAGCGACTGCTTGCGCGCCAGGATATCTTCCAGCAGGGGCATGTCCCGGCCGTACAGGGCCAGTGATTCCTCTTGAAGCAGCTCGAGCAAACGTTGCGCTGGAGCAAGGTCTTCAGTGATCAGTTGGAGTAAATTTTCGTCGTGCATGGCTGGCCTTGGGTTTTAAGCGTCCAAAAGCCTGGCGCAGGCCTTTGCCTAGCGCTCGGCTTCGAAGTTAAGCAGTTTGCTGGCTACACGGTTGTTGTCGACTTTATAGCTGCCATCGGCAATCGCCTGCTTCAATTCGGCCACGCGGGCTTTATTGACAACCGGTTGATCGCGCAGCGAGTCAGTGACCTTCTGCAACTGTTGAGCCTCATTGCTCAGGTGTACTGATTCCCCACTCTGGCTGGCACCGGCCTGTTCTGCCTTGGCGGGCAGAGGCTGGGGCTTGGCTTCAACGCTGTCCTTGGCCACGCTGGTGCGCGTATTGCCGGGAAGCGCCGGGGTGTTATTCAAACGACTGAAATCAATGACCATGTTAGAAAACCTCTGGGTATTTGGACGCTTGCCATGTTTTCGGCCATACCCGGACAAACTTTAGGCTCGATTGACAATAAACCTGTACGTGACGACGTCTGCTCACAGTGTAGGAAAAGCCGGCGCCCCGCGCCAGCTATCTAGAGTGCGACCTCCACTTGGCCCGGAGCTGTCACCCGTGCCTTGATCACTCGGTTGGAGTTGAGGTTCTTAACTCGTATTTGCTCGCTCATACCGCCATTGGACAAGGCTTCGCCAGGCATCTTTACGGTCAAGGTGCCGCTGCTGGCGGAGATCACCACCTGATCGCCCTTGCGCACGACTTCGGCCTGTTCGAGATGGACCAGGGTGATGACCTGGTCGGTGACCATTGGTCGGGTGAGTTTCTGTCCGACCGCCTGATCTACCGAAGTCAGGTACCCCTGACTGATTTGGCTGATGTCGCGTTCACGCAGGGCGACGTCGTCGAAACCGATGATTCCTGTGCGTTTCAGAGGCCGGGTGACGACAACGACATCACGAAACAGTTTGACCTGGGCGGGCACAAACACCGTCCAGGGTGAGGCCCCGTCGCAGCGTACCCGCACGGTGACGCGGCCGATGGGTTGGGCAGGGCTTTCCAGGGTGGCTGTCAATTCCTTGTCGCACATGGGCATACGCAGGCGCGGGTCCAGTGGGTTGACCTGGATTTCGTAGCGTCCCGGGGTCTGCGTGGTGGCCAGATAATCTTCTACAGTGAACTCAAGAAAGCCTTGGGTGACGCCGATAAGTAGATCAGGCAGGGTGACATTGTCGGCACGGGCCGGCTGGCCGGTGACGAAAGCCAGCAAGGCCAGCGAGACGCAGAGCAATCTGCGGTACTGTTTAAAGTACGGCAGTGGCTGGGGGCGTCGGGAAACTGTCGGTTTGATGTTCATGGCCAATAAAAAGCAAAGCCCGTGCCGTTTAGTGTGGGTACGCGCTGTACCGTAGGTATGGCGTAGTTTTAGCGTAGGAGTAAAGGCATGGCGGGTGTAATGGATGCAGTGAACCAGCGGACACAGCTGGTGGGACAGAACCGCCTGGAGTTGCTGCTGTTTCGTCTGGACGGCAAGCAGCTTTACGGCATCAACGTCTTCAAGGTACGGGAGGTGCTGCAGTGCCCCAAGTTGACGATATTGCCCAAGTCCAGCCCCGTGGTCTGTGGCGTGGCCAACATCCGTGGCGCGACGATTCCGATTCTTGACCTGGCGATGGCCACTGGTTCCCCGGGTCTACAGGATCGTGAGAACCCGTTTGTGATCATTACCGAGTACAACACCAAGACCCAGGGTTTCCTGGTGCGCTCGGTGGAACGCATCGTCAACATGAACTGGGAAGAGATTCATCCGCCGCCCAAGGGGACCGGGCGTGATCACTACCTCACGGCAGTGACGCGGGTCGACAACCAGTTGGTGGAAATCATCGACGTGGAGAAAGTCCTCGCGGAAGTGGCCCCGACTTCGGAGGCTATTTCAGTGGGGGTGGTGGATGCTGAGACCCAGCACAAGGCGATCTCCCTGCGAGTGCTGACGGTGGATGATTCCTCGGTGGCGCGCAAGCAGGTGTCCCGATGCTTGCAGACGGTTGGTGTCGAGGTCGTGGCGCTCAATGACGGCCGCCAGGCCCTGGACTACCTGCGTAAGTTGGTGGATGAGGGCAAGAAACCGGAAGAAGAATTCCTGATGATGATTTCCGACATCGAGATGCCGGAAATGGACGGCTACACCCTTACGGCCGAGATACGCAACGATCCACGCATGCAAAAATTACACATCATCCTGCATACTTCGTTGTCGGGTGTATTCAATCAGGCGATGGTCAAGAAGGTCGGTGCCGATGACTTTCTGGCCAAATTCCGCCCTGATGACCTGGCATCCCGGGTAGTCGACCGGATCAAGGCAGCAGATCACGGCTAGGGGCTTTTTCCCTGGCGGTCACACGATTTAAGAGGCGGTATCATTGTCTACGGGTAATTTGGATTTCGAACAGTTCCGGGTCTTCCTGGAAAAAGCCTGTGGCATATTGCTCGGTGAAAACAAGCAGTACCTGGTATCCAGCCGTCTCAACAAACTGATGGAGCAGCAGGGGATCAAGTCCCTGGGTGAGTTGGTCCAGCGGATCCAGGGCCAGCCGCGCAGCGGGCTCAAGGAAATGGTGGTGGATGCCATGACCACCAACGAGACCCTGTGGTTTCGCGATACCTATCCGTTTGAAGTGCTCAAGAACAAAGTCCTGCCGGAGTCGATCAAGGCCAGCCCAGGCCAGCGCCTGCGGATCTGGTCGGCGGCGTGCTCGTCGGGGCAGGAACCCTATTCGATTTCGATGTCCATTGATGAGTTCGAGCGGACCAACATGGGCCAGTTGAAAGCGGGGGTGCAGATTGTGGCCACTGACTTGTCCGGCACCATGCTCACCAACTGCAAGACCGGCGAGTACGACAGCCTGGCCTTGGGGCGTGGTTTGTCCCCGGAGCGTTTGCAGCGTTACTTCGACCCCAAGGGCGCCGGGCGCTGGGCGATCAAGGCGCCGATCAAGAGTCGGGTGGAGTTTCGTTCATTCAACCTGTTGGACAGTTATGCCAGCCTGGGCAAGTTCGATATCGTGTTTTGCCGCAATGTGCTGATCTACTTTTCAGCGGAGGTGAAGAAGGACATCCTGTTGCGCATCCATGGCACCCTCAAGCGTGGCGGTTACCTGTTCCTTGGCGCGTCTGAAGCGTTGAATGGTTTGCCGGATCATTACCAGATGGTGCAGTGCAGTCCTGGGATCATTTACCAGGCCAAGTAATACACGGAACAAAATGTGGGAGCGGGCTTGCTCGCGAATGCGGTGTGGCAGTCACCCGATGTATGACTGACCCACCGCATTCGCGAGCAAACCCGCTCCCACTTTTTTTGTGCTCGTCTTTGATATCCCTCTTTGCAAGCCGCCGTAAAGCGGCAACCTCCCATTGCCGCTTTACTGGCACCACGCGGAAACCCCTTGCCGCTTTTCTGGCATTGCCGGCGGCAATCTCCCCGCAAACCCTTGATATAAGGGCTCCCAGCAGATTGGCATGCCCCTTGCTATAACCCTGTTACGAAAAGCAGGTCAGCCCCTAAAGGTTTCCACCATGAGCATCAGCTTCGATAAAGCGCTCGGTATCCACGAACAAGCCCTGGGCTTTCGCGCTCAGCGTGCCGAAGTTCTGGCTAACAACATCGCCAACGCCGATACCCCGAACTACAAGGCTCGGGACCTGGACTTCTCCGCCGTGCTCGCCGCACAGCAAGACAAGACCAAGAACGGCACCTTCGCCTTGAACATGACCAACACCCGTCATATCGAAGCGCAAGGCCTGAGCAATGGCGATGAGTCGCTGCTGTATCGCACGCCGATGCAGCCTTCGATCGACCAGAACACCGTGGATGCCCAGCTGGAGCAATCGGCCTACGCCGAAAACTCGGTGAACTTTCAGGCCAGCTTCACCCTGCTCAACAGCAAATTCAAAGGGCTGATGTCGGCCCTGCGTGGAGAGTAAGTCATGTCTCTAGCCAGTGTTTTCAATATTGCCGGTAGTGGCATGAGCGCCCAGACCACGCGCCTGAACACCGTCGCCAGTAACATCGCCAACGCCGAAACCGTGTCTTCGAGCATCGACCAGACTTACCGTGCCCGTCACCCGGTGTTCGCCACCATGTTCCAGGGTGGCCAGAGTGGCGGCAGCGATTCGCTGTTCCAGAACCAGGACGCTGCCGGCCAGGGTGTCCAGGTGCTGGGCGTGGTGGAGGATCAGAGCAACCTCGAAGCGCGTTATGAACCCAACCATCCCGCCGCCGACGCCAAAGGGTACGTGTACTACCCCAACGTCAACGTGGTCGAGGAAATGGCAGACATGATTTCCGCCAGTCGCTCGTTCCAGACCAACGCGGAAATGATGAACACCGCCAAAACCATGATGCAGAAGGTCCTGACCCTGGGTCAGTGATAAGGGGCGCCAAATAATGGCCATTGTTGATACGTCATCAAACAACACGGCGATCCAGGACCTGTTCAACTCCAAGGTCAAGGACGCTTCGGCAAACAACAACGGGTTGTCGGGTGCGGCCAAGGCCGCTACTGGCAACCAATCGTTGGGCAAGGATGCGTTCTTGCAGTTGCTGGTTACCCAGCTGAAAAACCAGAACCCGCTGTCGCCCCAGGATAACGGCGCGTTTGTTGCGCAGTTGGCGCAGTTCAGCAGTCTGGAAGGCATCAACACCCTGAACGACTCGGTCAACAACATCTCCACCAACTTCAGCTCATCGCAGGCGCTGCAGGCCTCGTCGCTGGTGGGGCGTTCGGTGATCACCCAGACCGACAAGGCGATGGTGGACACGAGCAAGAGCCTCAACGGTTCCGTGGCGGTCACCTCGGCAGTGGGCAATGTCACCGTCAAGGTCACCGACAAGGACGGCAAGCTGGTCAAGACGATCGACTTGGGTGCCCAGAGCGCCGGCAAGGCTGACTTTATCTGGGACGGCAAAAACGAAGCCGGTGAGACAGTCGCTTCCGGTACCTACACCTTCAACGCTTCTACCAAGACGGACAAGGGCGACTCGGTAGCCCTGACGACTTCCCTGCCAGCGACGGTCACCAGCGTGACCCTCGGCCAGAATGGCGGCGAGATGATGCTCAATCTCGCGGGCGGCATGGGCAGTATCAAACTGTCGCAAATTCAGATTATCGGTACATAGAGCCGGCTAAATACGGCAAGAGGAGAGAAACATGTCTTTTAATATCGGCCTTAGCGGCCTCTATGCGGCCAACAAACAGCTGGACGTGACCGGCAACAACATCGCCAACGTCGCGACCACTGGCTTCAAGTCGTCCCGCGCGGAATTTTCCGATATCTATGCGCAGTCCAAGCTGGGTACTGGCCAAAATAACGTCGGCAGTGGCGTGAACCTGGCGGCGGTGTCCCAGCAATTTACCCAGGGCGAGGTCAACAGCAGCGGCGGTCTGCTGGACATGGCGATCCAGGGTGGCGGTTTCTTCGTACAGAAGGGCAGCGACGGTTCGCTGGAGTACACCCGTAACGGCTCCTTCAAGCCGGACAAGGATGGCTATATCACCAACAACACCGGGACTTCACGACTGCAAGGTTATGCTGCGGACGCTGATGGCAAAATCATCAAGGGCGCGCTGACTGACTTGCAGATCAACCTGTCCAATCTGCCGCCCAAGGCTTCCACCAAAGTGGACTCCACCAGTAACCTGAACTCGTCGGAGCCGGTCATCGATCAAACGGCTCATCCGTTCGACCCGACCAAGTCAGAAACCTTCACCACCCAGTACGGCACCACCTTGTATGACACTCAGGGTAATGCGCACCCGATGGTTCAATACATGGTGAAGACGGACTCCAACACCTGGAAGTCCTACACCCTGATCGACGGTCGTAACCCTAACGGTACGCCAATCAGTGGTACGGGTGCCGTCGCTCCAGTGGCCTCGACCGTGACGTTTGACACCGCGGGTACCCTCACGGGGATTGTCACACCGCCAAGCACTGTGTCTAACACCACGCTGACCATTGCGGACTGGAAGCCGGGCGTGATGAGCAACGGTACTTGGGTAACCAACGGTGCAGCGGCCAACCCGGCGGGTATTGCCGTCAACATGGCCAGCATCACTCAGTACAACTCAGCCAGCTATCGCAATCCGCCGATTACCGATGGCTATGCCACGGGTGAAATCACCAATCTGAAAGTTGACGGTAACGGTGTCTTGTTTGCCACCTTCAGCAACCAGCAAAGCAAGGCCATCGGCCAATTGTCCCTGGCCAGTTTCAACAACGAGCAGGGCCTGGCGCCTGCTGGTGGTACCACCTGGAAAGAAACCTTCGCATCGGGCCAACCGGGTTATGACAGCCCGCAGGCTGGTACTTTGGGTTCGATCGTCGCGGGTTCCCTGGAAAACTCCAACGTCAACCTGACTAACGAGTTGGTGGACCTGATCAAGGCCCAGAGCAACTATCAGGCGAACGCCAAGACCATCTCCACTCAAAGCACCATCATGCAGACCATCATTCAGATGACCTGATGCGGTAGCGTTCCACAAGAAGCCCCTCGTGAGAGGGGCTTTTTTGTGGGCGTAAGAAAACAACCTGCGGCGCATCAGGTTACGCACTGAAATGCTTGGGAAGGAACGCTCCATTCTCTTCTCACCACTGATCGGGTCAGAGCCCGGAGGCTCACCAGTCAAGGGGAGAGTGGGTATGTGGTGGAATTCGTCGGGGGCTGGCCAAGGGCCTACAGGTATACGAGGGCAGTATCTGGAGGGCGTAAGTCGTTCAGATGACAAAAAGGACGACGTAGGTGTCAACAATAAGGATAAAGAAGCGGTCAGCAAGCTTCTTAAAGAGCTTGAAGATGCCGAGAAAACGTCCAAGAGTCAGACTGTTCAGGATTTACGTGACAAGCTGAATGAAAAGCGAAAGGAGCTCGGGGAGGAAAAATTCAAGGAGATCCTCGAGCAGCTTAAGAAAGACGCGTCTGAGGATTGGCTCGCGTGGTTGAAGAGACTGTTTCCGGATTTATTTCCGGATGAGCCGTCTCCTTCTCCATCCCCATCCCCTTCTCCAGGTGGCGGTGGCGGTGGCGGTGGTGGCGGCGGAGTAAATCCGAGTGATTTTGGCCCCCGCGAGTCCATGAGCAACAAGCCTATTACCGAAGGGGCTAAATACTTCAATTACAAACCCGATAACAGCAACCCTGGGAAAAAACCGGACAATATCTGGAGCGGATTCAGTCAGGGGCCTGATGGCAATTGCGTCACTGTTTCAGCGATCAAAGCTGCAATGATGCAGTTTGGCCAGAAGCCCACTGACGTCTTCAAAGAGGTAAAGGAGGCGGGCAATGGCTTCGACGTGACCATGCGCGATGGAGTCAAGGTCCATTTGTCCAAGGATGAATTGAGGCAGGCTGCAACACACGCTCGCTTCCAGGGTGATGATCCGAAAATGATGACGGATGCCAACTTCATGTATGCCGTGAGTGCCAAACGGGCGCAAATGGAAAACAACGATGGCACTGCCGGACGCAGTTTCATGGCTGCGATGAACAGCCTCAACGATGGTGAGTACAGTCGGGAAGGTTTGGATCGCCTGGGTCTCAGGGGGCATTACAGGCCGGCTACTGATGCCGACTTGAGAAATGGCAAAGTGGGGACGGTGGAATACGGCGGTCATTCGATGGCAGTGATCGGCGGCCGGATTGAGTTGTGGGGGGGGCGAGGCGAGGCGCCTAAATCGGGTATAGCGACTGTGTTGTTCTAGCCTGATGCACAAGGTTTTGCCTGGGTAAAAGAAAACCCCCGATAGACCCAACTGCATCCAGGGTTTATCGGGGGTTTTTCAGTCCCCGGACGGTCAAGTCCGGGACTGGCTCAGCTTATTGGCAAGCTTCGCAATCCGGCTCGTCGATCGCGCAGGCCTTTGGCACTGGCGCCGGGCCGGCAGGAGCAGCCAGGACCGAATCATCACCATGGTTGCCGCCGCTGGAAACCGCGTTCAGCTTACCGGTGTTGATGGTTGACTTCTCGGTGCTGGTCGCAGCCAGGGCACGGAGGTAGTAAGTGGTTTTCAGGCCACGGTACCAAGCCATGCGGTAGGTCACGTCCAGCTTCTTGCCCGAAGCGCCGGCGATGTACAGGTTCAGCGACTGAGCCTGGTCGATCCACTTCTGACGACGGCTGGCGGCGTCAACGATCCACTTGGTGTCCACTTCGAAAGCCGTCGCGTAGAGTTCTTTGAGTTCTTGCGGGATGCGCTCGATCTGCTGCACCGAACCGTCGTAGTACTTCAGGTCGTTGATCATGACCGAGTCCCACAGGCCGCGGGCTTTCAGGTCGCGAACCAGGTACGGGTTGATCACGGTGAATTCGCCCGACAGGTTCGATTTCACATACAGGTTCTGGTAGGTCGGTTCGATCGACTGCGACACGCCAGTGATGTTGGCGATGGTGGCGGTCGGCGCGATGGCCATGATGTTGGAGTTACGAATGCCTTTCTGCACACGGGCACGTACCGGCGCCCAGTCCAGGGATTCGTTCAGGTCAACGTCGATGTACTTCTGGCCACGTTGCTCGATCAGGATCTGTTGCGAATCCAGCGGCAGGATGCCTTTGGACCACAGCGAGCCCTGGAACGTCTCGTAGGCGCCGCGCTCGTCGGCCAGGTCACAGGAAGCCTGGATCGCGTAGTAGCTGACCGCTTCCATGGACTTGTCGGCGAACTCGACCGCAGCGTCCGAACCGTAAGGAATGTGCTGCAGGTACAGCGCGTCCTGGAAGCCCATGATGCCCAGGCCGACCGGACGGTGCTTGAAGTTGGAGTTCTGCGCCTGTGGCACCGAGTAGTAGTTGATGTCGATCACGTTATCGAGCATGCGTACTGCGGTGTTGACGGTGCGTTCCAGCTTGGCGGTATCCAGCTTGCCATCCACGATGTGGTTCGGCAGGTTGATCGAGCCCAGGTTGCAAACGGCGATCTCGTCCTTGTTGGTGTTCAAGGTGATCTCGGTGCACAGGTTCGAGCTGTGGACCACGCCCACGTGCTGCTGCGGGCTGCGCAGGTTGCACGGGTCCTTGAAGGTCAGCCAAGGGTGGCCGGTTTCGAACAGCATGGACAGCATCTTGCGCCACAGGTCTTTGGCCTGGATGGTCTTGAACAGCTTGATCTTGCCTGGGTACTGGGACAGGGCTTCGTAGTACTCGTAACGCTCTTCGAAGGCCTTGCCGGTCAGGTCGTGCAGGTCTGGCACTTCCGATGGCGAGAACAGGGTCCATGGGCCGTCATCGAAGACGCGCTTCATGAACAGGTCAGGGATCCAGTTGGCGGTGTTCATGTCGTGGGTACGACGACGGTCATCACCAGTGTTCTTGCGCAGCTCGATGAACTCTTCAATGTCCATGTGCCAGGTTTCCAGGTAGGCACACACAGCGCCTTTGCGCTTGCCGCCCTGGTTGACCGCTACGGCGGTGTCGTTCACCACTTTCAGGAACGGAACCACGCCCTGGGACTTGCCATTGGTGCCCTTGATGTACGAACCCAAGGCACGCACTGGGGTCCAGTCGTTGCCCAGGCCGCCAGCGAATTTGGACAACATGGCGTTGTCGTGGATCGCGTGGTAGATGCCCGACAGGTCATCCGGCACGGTGGTCAGGTAGCAGCTCGACAGCTGTGGACGCAGGGTGCCGGCGTTGAACAGGGTTGGGGTCGACGACATGTAGTCGAAGGACGACAACAAGTTGTAGAACTCAATGGCACGGTCTTCTTTGTGCTTCTCTTCGATCGCCAGGCCCATGGCCACGCGCATGAAGAAGATCTGCGGCAGTTCGAAGCGGATACCGTCCTTGTGGATGAAGTAACGGTCGTACAGAGTCTGCAGGCCCAGGTAAGTGAACTGCTGATCACGCTCGTGGTTGATCGCCTTGCCGAGTTTTTCCAAGTCGAAGGTGGCCAGGATCGGGTTCAGCAATTCGAATTCGATACCCTTGGCGATGTAGGCAGGCAGGGCCTTGGCGTACAGGTCGACCATCTCGTGGTGAGTAGCGCTCTCGGCGACTTTCAGGAAGCCCAGGCCTTCGGCACGCAGGGTGTCCATCAGCAGGCGGGCGGTGACGAACGAGTAGTTCGGCTCACGCTCAACCAGGGTACGGGCGGTCATCACCAGGGCGGTGTTGACGTCGGTCAGGGCCACGCCGTCGTACAGGTTCTTCAGGGTTTCGCGCTGGATCAGGTCGCCGTCGACTTCTTCCAGGCCTTCGCAGGCTTCGGTAACGATGGTGTTCAGGCGGCCCATGTCCAGCGGCGCGAAAGAACCATCGGCGAGGGTGATGCGGATCGACGGGTGAGCCTGCACGGTTTCTTCGGACGGGGCGCGTACGGCACGTTCCTTGGAACGGGCGTCACGGTAGATCACGTAGTCGCGCGCTACTTTCTGCTCGCCGGCACGCATCAGGGCCAGTTCGACCTGGTCCTGGATTTCTTCGATGTGGATGGTGCCGCCCGATGGCATGCGACGTTTGAAGGTCGCGGTGACTTGTTCGGTCAGGCGAGCAACGGTGTCGTGGATGCGCGACGAAGCAGCTGCGGTGCCGCCTTCAACTGCAAGAAACGCTTTGGTGATGGCGACGGTGATTTTGTCATCGGTATAAGGAACGACAGTGCCGTTACGCTTGATCACACGCAATTGGCCGGGCGCGGTAGCGGACAGATCCATATTCGAATCAGCGCCCTGCGGCACGGAGCCTTGCGGGTTCTCGCGAGTTGTGTCGGTTTGCATGGGGGGTTGTCTCCACATTCTCTGTATTTATTTGGGCACCATCACGGTGCCCACCGTTCCGTCCTGAAGCACTACAACCGGTGAAACCGGGCATAACCACTTCGGGACAGTAGGAAGGCAGCTGATCGCGCCGCTTCCATGCCGAAGTCAAAGCATTGAAGCCAGGGCTTCAACGCCGTATTCCTGATGGGGTGACAGGCCTCTTTCTATTACGGCTCTGCAACACCCGTACCGTTTTCCCCGTTGTGGGCTGGAAAACGGCTGCCATCCGCGTGCGCGGTTTGGTCTACTGAAAAAGCCTTTAGTTCCACCAAACAGGAGCAAGAAAGCGCTTGAGTTTCTTGGCTGATGTGTGTTTGGTTTTTTCGCTCAAAACCCTACATGTAGGGTTTTTTTGGCGACAAGGTACAAGATAATGCGTTTTGGGGGGCTTAGCAACGGACTACCTGTGGATAACGCTGTGGGTAAAATGTGTATGAAACGTGGAACAGGCGTGTAGGCCGCAGTACTGCTGGACTGTGCCGTTTGTCACCGAATATTCCAGGCTGAAAACTCCTGGGTGGATTTTTGCGGGCGCGAACCCTACCACAAAAAAACACGATTACCGAATGCATTTCCCGGCTTGTGTTTGAGGGTTGGCCCGTTGCTACAATCGGGTTCGATACACGCTGCGTTTATGCACGCTTCACATGACAAATGTAGGAGCGAGCCTGCTCGCGAAAAACGTGAGGGCGCCGCGTTGAATCGGGATGCCAGCGTTATCGTTGACGTCCTTCGCGAGCAAGCTCGCTCCTACATATTATAAAAAGAGGTAGCGCATGGAGCATGAAGCCTGGCAGGTATTGATTGTCGAGGATGATCAGCGTCTGGCTGAGTTGACCCGTGATTACCTGGAGGGTAACGGTCTGCGGGTTTCGGTAGAAGGCAACGGCGCCCTGGCGGCGGCGCGGATCATCGCCGAACAACCGGACCTGGTGATTCTCGACCTGATGTTGCCGGGGGAAGACGGCCTGAGCATCTGCCGCAAAGTGCGCGAGCGCTACGACGGGGTGATCCTGATGTTGACCGCGCGCACCGATGATATGGACCAAGTGCTGGGCCTGGACATGGGCGCTGACGACTACGTCTGTAAACCGGTGCGCCCGCGCCTGCTGCTGGCCCGGATCCAGGCCCTGTTGCGGCGCAGCGAAAGTGTTGAGCCCGTGGCCCCCGAGAAACAGCGGCGCCTGCAATTCGGCCCTCTGGTGGTGGACAACGCCTTGCGCGAAGCCTGGTTGCACGACGGCGGCATCGAACTGACCAGCGCCGAGTTCGATCTGTTGTGGCTGTTGGTGGCCAATGCCGGGCGAATCCTGTCGAGGGAAGAAATATTTACCGCTCTGCGCGGGATCGGCTATGACGGCCAGGACCGCTCTATCGACGTGCGCATTTCGCGGATCCGTCCGAAAATCGGCGATGACCCGATCCACCCGCGCCTGATCAAGACCATCCGCAGCAAAGGCTACCTGTTCGTCCCCGAAGCCGCCGCCGATATGCCGCAGTGAACTCGATCTTCCTGCGCATTTATGGCGGCATGTGCGCGGCGCTGATCCTGGTTGCCCTGCTCGGCGTGCTGGCCCTGCACTTGCTCAACGAAGTGCGCGGCGGCCAATACCGCGAACGCTTGGCCCATGGCACCTTCGCGCTGATGGGCGACAATCTGCAATCCATGAGTGCCATCGAACGGCGCCGCGCTTTGGCGGTGTGGGAGCGCTTGCTGGGCATTCCCCTGGAGTTGCAGGCCGTGGCCGATGCGCATCTCGACCTCACCCAGCGCAATCGCCTGCAACGTGGTCAGGTCCTAGTGGAGCAAACCGGTCCCCATGCCGCCAAGGTGTTGCGGCTGGTCAGTGACACCGAGCAGTTATTGCTCACGGGGGAAGTGCAGCAGATCAGTGAGCAATTGGCTCGGGCGACTATTTACCTGCTCGCCGATGAACTGGTGCGCTTTCCGGTCGCCGAGCAGCCGCAACGGCTGGCAGACCTGAAAGCGGCCAAGGGTTTTGGCTTCGAAATGCATCTGGTGAACCTCGACCAGGCCGACATGGACGACGATCAGCGCCGCCGTGTGGCGGAGGGCGACACCGTGATGGCCTTGGGCAAAGGTGGTGATTCGATCCGGGTGTTTGCCGGCATGGTCGGCACACCGTGGGTCCTGGAAATCGGCCCGTTGTACCAGATGAATCCTTATCCGGTGCAATGGCTGATCCTGATCGCCCTGATTGGCCTGTCCTTGATCGGCTTGATCGTCTACCTGTTGGTGCGGCAATTGGAGCGGCGCTTGAGCGGGTTGGAATCGGCCGCTACGCGCATCGCCAAAGGCAATCTGGAAGCCCGGGTGCCCACACGCGGTGCCGATTCGGTGGGCCGTCTGGCGGCGGCCTTCAATGGCATGGCTGAACACCTGCAGCGTTTGCTGGCGATCCAACGTGAACTGGTGCGGGCGGTGTCCCACGAACTGCGTACCCCGGTGGCGCGGCTGCGCTTTGGCCTGGAGATGATCGGTGATGCCGCCACCCCTGAAGCCCGGCGCAAGTATATGGAAGGTATGGACAGCGATATCCAGGACCTCGACGGCCTGGTGGACGAGATGCTGACATATGCGCGCCTGGAGCAAGGTTCGCCGGCGCTGAATTACCAGCGGATTGACCTCAGTGCCTTACTCGATCAGGTGATTGACGAGCTGGCGCCACTGCGCCCGGAAATCAACGTAGCGCGGGGGATTTGCCTGTCATCGGCCCATTGGGACGGCGCTTGGGTCGACGCTGAACCGCGCTACTTGCACCGAGCGCTGCAAAATCTGGTGAGCAATGCGATGCGCCATGCAAAAGGACACGTGTTGGTCAGCTATCAGGTAGGGCAGGTGCGTTGCCGGATCGATGTGGAGGACGACGGCCCCGGTGTGCCGGAAAATGCCTGGGAACGCATCTTCACCCCCTTCCTGCGCCTGGACGACAGCCGCACCCGCGCTTCGGGCGGGCATGGGCTGGGGTTGTCGATTGTGCGGCGAATCATCTATTGGCATGGCGGGCGGGCGTTGATCAGCAAGAGCAACAACCTGGGTGGCGCGTGTTTCAGTTTGAGTTGGCCGAGGGATCAGGAGAAAACTTGAGATGGCAATTGATCAGGCGCTGATAGCCACCAGGCTCAGCAACTGCCCCTCATGCACTGAAAACTGCGCCTTCAGTTCCGTGCCATGGCACCACTCATCCGACAGATCCGTCAGCAGCCGCAATCGCGCATGCCCTGTCTCGGACCACTCCACGACCTCGGCATGTTCAAAGTAGAAGCGCTTCTGCACGATGGGGTAGAGCGCCTTGAACAGGCTTTCCTTGGCCGAAAAGGTCAAGGTCACCAGCTGCGCAATCTGCTCTCGCGGGCCACTTGCCATGCGCTGCAACTCATCCGGCGTCAGGATCTCTGCGGCAAGCCGCTGGGCCCGATCAAGCGTCAGTACATTTTCCAGATCCATCCCCAGTCCACGCCACTGCGCCTTATGAGCAACGATGGCCGCCGCGTGCCCGGTGCTGTGGGTGATCGAGCCACTGATATGCCCAGGCCACACAGGCGCACGGTCCTCGCCAATGGCCGGGACGCAGTCCAACCCTTCAAGCTGTTGCAGTGCCGCCCGGGCACAGAGCCGTCCGGCCAGGAACTCGGCCTGACGTTTGGCCACCGAGCGCTGGATACTGGCGGGCGGCGGCACAGCGCTGCGCTGGAAGTCGCTGGCAACCAGCAAGTTCGGATCAAAGCGGGTGCTCAGGAGCACCGTGCCTGGCAAAGGATCGGGCAGCGGCCAATGGGCATCGAGTGGAGAGCAGCAGGCGGGTAGGGGATTCATGCCGGGTATTTTGCCGAGTTGAAGGGCAACTGGATAGCCTGGGGCGTTCGTAGCTTAAATAACTTGTTACGAAGTAGCCCGTTCGGTTCAGCCCAGGTTCAGAGAGTGTTCAGGGGGAGTTCAGGGGCGCCTGCGTAGTCTGGGCCCGTACCCAAAGCCCAAAGCGTACGAGGTAGCACTATGACGACGTTCAAGAAGCTGATGTTGGCGGTTACCATGCTCAGTGCCAGCGCCGCAATCCAAGCCTCTGACGGTAGCCTGGTGATCCAGGACAGTAACAGGGTCAAGAAATCGAGCAGTGTGAGTGCAGGTCTTGATCACGTCAGCTTCAATGATGCCGGCGGACAGGGTTCTACCTGGGGCCAGCCGCTGGGCCGGGCTACCCCATCGTCGCCCTATTACGCAGGATACGAGAACCTATCCGGCCGTTTTAACGGCACTAAACTACGCCAGCAAGACCTGCAGGGCCGCTATGATGTACCCCTGCCGGAAAGTTGATTTGCCTTGGAGAGCTTTATGAAATTGCTGGTTGTGGAAGATGAGGCGCTGCTGCGTCATCACTTGCTGACCCGACTCACCGACAGCGGTCACGTGGTGGAAGCCGTGGCCAATGCCGAGGAGGCGTTGTACCAGACCGGGCAATTCAACCATGACCTGGCAGTCATCGACCTGGGCCTGCCGGGCATGAGTGGGCTCGACCTGATCCGCCAGTTGCGGGCCCAGGCCAAGACGTTCCCGATTCTGATCCTGACGGCTCGCGGCAACTGGCAGGATAAGGTCGAAGGCCTGGCGGCGGGTGCCGACGACTACGTGGTCAAGCCGTTCCAGTTTGAAGAGCTGGAAGCGCGGATGAACGCGTTGCTGCGTCGCTCCAGTGGTTTCACCCAGTCGACCATCGTTGCCGGCCCCTTGCTGCTGGACCTCAATCGCAAGCAGGCGTCCCTCGAAGAGCAGCCACTGGCGCTGACCGCCTACGAATACCGGATCCTTGAATATTTGATGCGCCACCATCAACAGGTGGTGGCCAAGGATCGCCTGATGGAACAGCTCTACCCTGATGATGACGAGCGTGATCCGAATGTGATCGAAGTGCTGGTCGGTCGTCTGCGCCGCAAGCTGGAAGGACCGTCGGGTTTCAAGCCGATCGACACCGTGCGTGGCTTGGGTTACCTGTTTAACGAGCGCTGCCGTTGATTCGCTCGTTACGTGTGCGCCTGATGCTGGCGGCCACCACCCTGGCCGTGTTGTTTATGCTGGCGTTGTTGCCGGCCATGCAAGGCGCCTTCAGCCTGGCCTTGCAGGATTCCATCGAGCAGCGTTTGGCGTCGGACGTAACAACCCTGATTTCCGCGGCACGTGTTGAAAACAATCGCCTGTTGATGCCAGCGCAATTGCCGGATGAACGCTTCAACCTCACCGACAGCCGTCTGCTGGGCTACATCTATGACCGCGAGGGCCATCTGGTCTGGCGCTCGCGGGCGACCCAGGAAGAAAACATCAACTACAAACCGCGCTATGACGGGCGCGGTAATGAGTTTGCGCGGATTCGCGAGACCAACGGCCAGGAGTTCTTCGTCTATGACGTCGAGGTCAAGCTGCTGGGGGGCAAAAGCGCAGCCTTCAGCATCGTCGCCCTGCAACCGGTGCGTGAATACCAACTGACCCTCGAAGGCCTGCGGGAGAACCTCTATCTGGGCTTTGGCGCGGCGTTGCTGGTGTTGCTGACGTTACTCTGGATCGGCTTGACCTGGGGCTTGCAAGCGTTGCGGCGGCTAAGCCAGGAGTTGGACCAGATCGAAGGCGGCACCCGCGAAAGCCTCAGTGAAGAACACCCGCGAGAGCTGTTGCGCCTGACCGGTTCCCTCAACCGTCTGCTCCATAGCGAACGTGAGCAGCGCACTCGCTACCGCGACTCCCTGGATGACCTGGCCCACAGCCTGAAAACCCCGCTGGCGGTCTTGCAGGGCGTGAGCGAAGACATGGCCCAGCGCCCCGAAGATCGCGACCAGGCCTGGGTCCTGCAGTCGCAGATCGAGCGTATGAGCCAACAGATCAGCTATCAACTGCAACGCGCCAGCCTGCGCAAAAGCGGCCTGGTGCGCCACCAGGTGCGCTTGCGGCCGGTGTTGCAAAGCCTGTGCGACACGCTGGACAAGGTCTACCGCGACAAGGCCGTTCACGTGGCCTTTGTGCTGCCGGACGAGTGTGATGTGCCCATCGAGAAGGGTGCGTTGCTGGAGTTGCTCGGCAACCTACTGGAAAATGCCTATCGCCTGTGCCTCAGCGAAGTACGCATCACCCTGCAAGAAAGCCTGGAAGGCATCGAGTTGTGCATCGAAGATGACGGCCCCGGTGTGCCACCAGATCAGCGTGCGCGGATCCTGGAAAGGGGTGAACGGCTGGATCGCCAGCATCCGGGGCAGGGGATTGGTTTGGCGGTGGTCAAAGACATCATTGAAAGCTATGGTGCACGGCTGACCCTTGGGGATTCGCCGTTGGGTGGCGCGGCGTTCAAGATTCATTTTCCGGCTGTTTGATTTCCGCTGGACTCACTGGCCTCATCGCGGGCAAGCCCGGCTCCCACATTTAGTCGCATTCCAATGTGGGAGCCGGGCTTGCCCGCGATGGGGCCCGTCCAGGCAACATATCTCTAGCTTTCCTGCGCCCGATACGCCCCCGGCGTCAGCCCGGTCCATTTCTTGAACGCCCGATGAAACGCCGACGGCTCGGAAAACCCCAGTTGCTCGGCGATTTCCTGCAGCGACAAATCCGCCCGCCCCAGGTGGTAAATCGCAATATCCCGACGCAACTCATCCTTGAGCGCCTGAAAGCTGGTGCCTTCCTCCCGTAAATGCCTGCGTAAGGTTTGTGGGCTGATATGCAGGTGTTGAGCGACGGCTTCCAGATCCGGCCAAGGTGTACGGTCGCGACTCAGTAACCGCCGCAACTGGCTGCTCAAGCTATCACCCTCATCGGGACGCGACAGCAGGTCGGCGGGGGAGCGCTCAAGGAAAAGCTTGAGGGTGCGTTCGTCCTGCAACAGCGGCAGGCTCAAGTAACGGCAATGAAACACCAGGCTGCTGGTGGGGGCGCCGAACACCTGGGGGCAGGGGAACAGCAAATCGTACTCGCCACTGTGGGTTGGCATCGGGTAGCTGAACGTCGCCTGTTCCAGGCGAATGCGCTGGCCGATCAGCCAACTGCCGAGGCGATGCCAGATCACCAGCAGGCATTCACTCAAGAAGTGATCCGGGTCCCACAACTGGGAATCGTCCAGGCTAAGGTGGGCCATATCTCCTTCACGCGTCAGGTGCCAGCGCGGACCTTGCGGGAATAGGCTATAAAATAATAAGCCGCGCTCCAGCGCTTTCTCCAGGGTGCGGCAGTGGATCAGTGCGTGGCACATCATGGCGAAGGTGCCGCGCTTGCTCGGACCTTCGGCAAACCCCAGGTACTCGTCATCCAGCTCCAGCCAGAGCATTTGCAGCAATCGGGTGAACTGCTCGGGCGCGATGCGGGCACGAGGTTCGCTGAGTAACTCGGGCGTGATGCCTACCTGTTGCAGCACACCCGAGTAATCGTAGCCGGCCCGACGTGCACCACCGAGGGCAGCCCGGGCGTAATGACTGGCGATGGTACGTTCACGCATGAAGGGGCCTCGTCCATTGAGTGGCGGATGTTAGCCATCACCCTTGGGTACCACAAGGCGGATATCCGCCAAATTGTAGGACGAGATTGGCTGGGTGGGCGGAAATCCGCCACCGGATCCAGCCTTATGACGGTGCCCAGGCAATCACAATCCCTGATGTCTAAAGGCCTTCAGGGTTTTTCAGCAAAGTGGCACGGCGTTTGCGATACAAGTGGGAGAACTGCCCTGCGCAGCTCGCACAACAAATCCCTCCAGTGCAGGAGGGTTCGCAATTCAAGTGTCGTGGGCAATGGCGGATATTTGCCACACGGGACGTTTGAGGAACTTTGCAATGACGACTCGTCAGCCACTGTACAAATCCCTGTATTTTCAGGTGATCGTTGCCATCGTTATCGGTATTTTGCTCGGTCATTTCTACCCGCAGACCGGCGTGGCCCTCAAGCCTCTGGGTGACGGGTTCATCAAACTGATCAAAATGGTCATCGCCCCCATCATCTTCTGCACCGTAGTCAGCGGTATCGCTGGCATGCAGAGCATGAAGTCGGTTGGCAAAACCGGTGGCTACGCGCTGCTGTACTTCGAAATCGTCTCTACCATCGCCCTGTTGATCGGTCTGGTCGTGGTTAACGTTGTGCAACCGGGCGCCGGCATGCACATCGACGTGGCTACCCTGGATGCTTCGAAAGTCGCGGCCTATGTGACTGCCGGTGCCGACCAGAGCATCGTTGGTTTCCTGCTCAACGTCATTCCTAACACCATCGTCGGTGCATTCGCCAACGGCGACATCCTGCAAGTGCTGATGTTCTCGGTGATCTTCGGTTTCGCCCTGCATCGCCTGGGTGCCTACGGCAAGCCAGTGCTGGACTTCATCGATCGTTTCGCGCACGTGATGTTCAACATCATCAACATGATCATGAAGCTCGCGCCACTCGGCGCCCTGGGCGCCATGGCGTTCACCATCGGTGCCTACGGTGTGGGTTCGCTGGTGCAACTGGGCCAACTGATGATCTGCTTCTACATCACCTGCATCCTGTTCGTGGTGGTGGTGCTGGGCGCCATCTGCCGCGCTCACGGCTTCAGCGTGCTGAAACTGATCCGCTACATCCGTGAAGAGCTGCTGATCGTACTGGGTACTTCCTCCTCCGAGTCCGCACTGCCACGCATGCTGATCAAGATGGAACGCCTGGGCGCGAAGAAGTCGGTAGTAGGCCTGGTGATTCCGACTGGCTACTCCTTCAACCTCGACGGTACTTCGATCTACCTGACCATGGCTGCCGTGTTCATCGCCCAGGCGACTGACACCCACATGGACATCACCCACCAGATCACCCTGTTGCTGGTGCTGCTGCTGTCCTCCAAGGGCGCTGCTGGCGTGACCGGTAGTGGTTTCATCGTACTGGCTGCTACCCTGTCGGCCGTGGGCCACCTGCCGGTTGCCGGTCTGGCGCTGATCCTGGGTATCGACCGCTTCATGTCCGAAGCCCGTGCCCTGACCAACCTGGTGGGCAACGCTGTGGCAACCCTGGTGGTGGCCAAGTGGGTCAAGGAACTGGACGAAGACAAGCTGCAAGTCGAGCTGGCTTCCGGTGGTCGTGGTATCTCCGACACCCGTGAAGAAGATGACCTGGGCGTAGCTGAAGGCCCGGCTCCAACCCTCAAGTAAGGCTGCATAGCGGTTGAAAGAACCCATCTTCGGATGGGTTTTTTTATACCTCAGTCAATTCGATTGAAAGTTTATGTAATTGCTGCTCAACGCCAACACTGCCTACTCTGTGTCCAATCGAATCGGAATCGGAGCTCCCATGTCAGGCCCCTTGGCGTCCCTCAAAGTGCTGGATTTCTCCACCTTGCTCCCGGGCCCGTTCGCCTCGTTGTTGTTGGCGGACATGGGCGCCGAGGTATTGCGCATTGAATCGCCCACCCGCATGGATCTGCTGCGGGTGTTACCGCCCCATGACCATAGCGTCTCGGCCAGCCACGCTTACCTGAATCGCAACAAGCGCAGCCTGGCGCTGGACCTCAAGCAGGCCGAAGCTGTGGAGATCGTCCGGCAACTGGTGAAAGATCACGACATCGTCCTTGAGCAGTTTCGCCCCGGCGTCATGGAGCGGTTGGGCTTGGGGTACGAGGCCTTGAAGGCGATCAATCCGAAGCTGATCTACGTGTCGATCACCGGCTACGGCCAGACCGGCCCCTACAAGGACCGCGCCGGCCATGACATCAACTACTTGGCCCTGGCCGGTGTGGCCAGCTACACCGGGCGCCGGGACAGTGGGCCGTTACCCTTGGGCGTGCAGTTGGCAGACGTCGGCGGTGGCTCGCTGCATGCGGTGATCGGCCTGTTGGCGGCCGTAATCGCTCGGCAACAGAGTGGCGTCGGCCAGTATCTGGACGTAAGCATGACCGACTGCGCCTTCAGTTTTAACGCCATGGCCGGTGCGGGTTACCTGGCCTGTGGCGTAGAGCCGGACTGGGAAAACCAGGTGCTCAATGGCGGTAGCTTCTATGACTACTACCGCTCGCGGGATGGCCGTTGGCTGTCGGTGGGCAGCCTGGAACCGGCCTTCATGCAGCAGTTGTGCGCAGCCCTGGGGCGCCCGGAACTGGCAGCCCAGGGGTTGTCGCCCAAGCCAGAGCAGCAGAAAGCCCTCAAGCAGGCGCTGCAGATCGAGTTCGAGAAGCGCAGCTTTGCTGAGTTGTGCGCGTTGTTCGCCGCGACGGATGCCTGTGTCGAACCGGTGCTGAGCCTGAGCGAAGCCCTTGAACATCCCCAGTTGAAAGCCCGGGAACTGGTCAGCCAGGTGCCTCGGGGCGATGGTTCGAGCCAGGCGCAAATGGCGTGCCCGTTGAAGTTCTCGGAAGGCTTGCCGGCGCCCAGGCATATTGGCGTGGTACTCGGGGCTCACAGTGATGAGGTATTGGTGGAGTTGGGGTTCAGTGCTCAGCAGATAGATGATCTGCGGCGTGCCAAGGTGATTAAGTAGCGCTAGGGTCGACGCCATCGCAGGCAAGCCAGCTCCCACATTTGACTGAGTTGTCTGGACGAACACCGATCAAATGTGGGAGCCGGGCTTGCCCGCGATGAGGCCCTTAAAAACGCTGCAAGGCCTTATTCGACCCGGGTTTCCCCGGTAAACACCAGTGTCTCCCGGCACCGTCTGCACAAATACCGCCGCCCCTGGCTCACCAATCCATGGCGTTGGGCCGAAAACGGGAAATCGCTGTCGGCGCACGGGCAACGGTAGATGTAACGGGTCATCCGCCGCCGCTGGATTTCATAGGTATGGCAGCGGTCGGGCGGCAGTTCGTACACCCCACGCATGATCAGTTGCCATTCCTCGCCATGGGGCTGGATGCGCTCGCCGAACAATTGGTGGGCAATCAGGTGCGCCACTTCGTGGGCCACCGTCTGTTTAAGGAAGTGTTGGCTGTTTTCGCGGTACAGCTGCGGATTGAAGCGCAGCAGGTTTTCGTGCAGGTGTGCGACACCGGCCTTCTGGCCTCTTAGCTTGAGGCTGACCTGAGGGCGTTTGAAACTTCGTTTGAAAAAGGATTCGGCTTGTTGGAAACAATCTTCGACGCGGGTATTGAGTTGCTCGGGCATGCTGTACATATCTCCAGAGATGTCCAGTATGCCGCAAACAAGGGTGTATCCGAATCTGTCAGGCGCCGAATGGTCATGCATAACGCACAAAGCCACCTTGCGGTGGCTTTTCCTACGAGGTGAAGTCGCCTAGTTGGTGTAGATCGGCCCCACGCCCAAGCCCCAGACGATCACGGTAAACGCCATGATCGCCACCAGCACCACCAGGCCCACGGCCAATACCGAGCTGGAAAACAGGAAGCCTTCGTCCGGGTTGACGTTCATGAAGGTCGGCAGCCCCACGTACAGCAGGTACACCGTGTAACAGATGGCAGCGGTGCCGACGACCATGCCCAGCCACATATGCGGGTACAGCGCCGCCAACCCGCCGAGAAACAGCGGTGTCGCGGTGTAGGTGGCAAAGGCTACGCAGCGTGCCATGCTTGGGTTGGCATCGTAGGTGCGGGCCATCCAGTGAACGAAGGCGCCCATGACCGCCACGCCGCCGAGCATTGCCAGGTACGACATGACGGTCATCCACAAGGCGCTTTCCACAGTCAGCATGACCGGTGCGCGACTGCCGATGACCCAGCCGACCTGGGTGGTACCGATAAAGGCTGATACGGCGGGGATCGCCGCGAGAATCAGCGTGTGGGTGAGGTACATGTGGCTGATGCTTTCTTCCTTGTCGCCACGAATCTGCCGCCATTCCTGATCGGGGTGGGTGAAAAGCCCCACAACGTGATGGATCATGCCAGTCACTCCTGTCGTTATTACCATCGCCCCCCAGTGGAGCGCCCACGGGCCAATTGGCCTGAAAGGTCTGGATATATGTGCGACCTTATGTCGCAGTATAGGAACTGATGACCGGAAAAACTGTAGGGCTTTAGAGCAAATCGCGCTGTAAACACTGGGCTTAATCGCGGCGGGGTCTGTCAGGAGTAGCGCAATCAAGTGTGCGAGCGGGCTTGTGTGGGAGCGGGCTTGCTCGCGAAGGCGGTGTATCAGTCAGCACATGTATTAACTGACCCAGCGTATTCGCGAGCAAGCCCGCTCCCACACAAGCCCACTCCCACACAGGATCTGCGTCGCTCATCCCGATTTTTTTGCGTAAAATACCCGGCTTTTCGTCACACACCTTTCGCGGATCCAAGCGCCATGGGCACTCTTACGGTCAACCAGAACAAACTGCAAAAACGCCTGCGCCGCCTGGCCGGTGAAGCGGTCGCCGATTTCAACATGATCGAGGAAGGTGACAAGGTCATGGTCTGCCTGTCCGGCGGCAAAGACAGCTACACGATGCTCGATGTGCTGATGCACCTGCAAAAGGTCGCGCCCATCAAGTTCGACATCGTCGCCGTGAACATGGACCAGAAGCAGCCCGGGTTTCCCGAGGATGTGTTGCCGGCGTACCTCAAGGAACTGGGGGTCGAGTACCACATCGTCGAAAAAGACACCTATTCGGTGGTCAAGGAGCTGATCCCGGAGGGCAAGACCACCTGCTCGCTGTGCTCGCGCCTGCGCCGAGGCACGCTCTACACCTTTGCCGACGAGATTGGTGCGACCAAGATGGCTTTGGGTCATCATCGCGATGACATCGTCGAAACTTTCTTCCTCAACATGTTCTTCAACGGTTCCCTTAAGGCCATGCCGCCCAAACTGCGGGCCGATGACGGACGCAACGTGGTGATCCGCCCGTTGGCGTATTGCAACGAAAAGGACATCCAGGCGTACTCGGACTTCAAGCAGTTCCCGATCATTCCCTGCAACCTCTGCGGCTCGCAGGAAAACCTGCAACGCCAGGTGGTCAAGGAGATGTTGCTGGAATGGGAACGCAAGACCCCAGGCCGTACCGAAAGCATCTTCCGCAGTTTGCAGAACGTGATCCCGTCGCAGTTGGCCGACCGCAACCTGTTCGACTTCACCAGCCTGCGTATCGACGAAACCGCAGCTTCACGTTTCGTCAACGTAGTGAACCTCTGAGCCTTTCAATCGCTCTGACAGACGGCGCTCCTGGGCGCCGTTTTCATTTCAATCCGTAGGAGAGGGCATGCGCGATTACAAGTGGCTGCACGAATATTGTCTGAACCGTTTCGGTTCGGCGGCCGAGCTGGAAGCCCACCTGCCGGTGCCCAAGACGGCGGCGCAATTGCGTAAGATCAGCGATGATCGTTACCTGTCGACCCTATCGCTGCGGGTATTCCGCGCCGGGCTCAAGCACAGTGTGGTGGACGCCAAGTGGCCGGCGTTCGAGCAGGTATTCTTTGGCTTTGATCCGGAAAAAGTCGTGTTGATGGGCGCCGAGCACCTGGAGCGGTTGATGCAGGACATGCGGATCATTCGCCACCTTGGCAAGCTCAAGAGCGTGCCACGCAACGCGCAGATGATTCTGGATATCGAGAAGGAAAAAGGCAGCTTTGGCGCATTGATTGCGGACTGGCCGGTGACCGACATCGTCGGCCTGTGGAAATACCTGAGCAAGCACGGCCATCAGTTGGGCGGGCTGTCGGCGCCGCGCTTTTTGCGCATGGTTGGCAAGGACACCTTCGTCCCCAGCTATGACGTGGTGGCGGCGCTGAATGCGCAGAAGATTGTCGACAAGGCGCCCACCAGCTTGCGGGATCTGGCGACGGTGCAGGGCGCGTTCAACCAGTGGCACGCGGAGAGCGGGCGGCCGATGTGTCAGTTGTCGATGATGCTGGCCTACACCGTTAATCACTGACCTTGTGGCGAGGGGGCTTGCCCCCGTAGGGCTGCGAAGCGGCCCTAAAACCTGCGACCTAGTATCTCCTGAAGAAATGCGGCGGCTTTATTGGGGCTGCTTCGCAGCCCAACGCGGGCAAGCCTGCTCGCCACAATAGCTACCTATCAGGCTATCTGACCTTCCCCCGCCAACCGCCGATCCAGCTGGAACCGCCAACGCACATAAATCATCGCCGTGCAGAACACTGCCAAACTGGCCAGCATTTCCAGTACGCCAAACCACTGCCGGTTTGGGTCGTACGCCGCCAGTGCGCCCTTGATGAAGTACAGGTTCACCACAAAGCACATCCACGAATGCCCGCGGGCACTGCCGATCACCATGCCTGGCGCCAGCAACAGCAGCGGCACCAGTTCGATCAGCAAGATCACCCAAGGTCGCGCGCCATGCAGGTCGGCAAACACCAAGTAGTAGGCGCACAGCAAGCCGACCAAGCCGAGAAAACTCACCAAGCTCAGGATGCGCGCCACCTTGACCCGCGGCTCCAGCCAAGCCTGGTGCGGCAGGACTTTAGGCTTCTTGGCCACGGCCGCTCTCCAGTTTCATGGCTGTTTTCGCCAGGCGCAGGCCAAGGGCACGGCACAGGGCGATTTCATGTTGATCCAATGCCCGTTTGCCATCGGCACCGGCATGGTGGCTGGCGCCATAAGGCGTGCCGCCGCCCTGGGTGTCGAGCAGTGCCTGTTCGCTGTAGGGCAGGCCTGTGATTAGCATGCCGTGGTGCAGCAGCGGCAGCAGCATCGACATCAAGGTGGTTTCCTGGCCGCCGTGCAGGCTGGCGGTAGAGGTAAAGACCCCGGCCGGTTTGCCAACGAGGGCACCGGTCAGCCACAGGTTGATGGTGCCGTCGAGAAAGTACTTCAGCGGTGCTGCCATGTTGCCAAAGCGGGTCGGGCTGCCCAGGGCCAGGCCCGAGCAGTTTTTCAGATCATCCAGGCTGGCGTACAGCGCGCCTTCGGCCGGAATGCTGGGCGCCACCGCTTCGCATTCAGTGGAGATCGCCGGCACGGTGCGCAGTCGCGCTTCCAAACCGGCTTGCTCGATGCCCCGGCCAATCTGCCGGGCCATTTCGCTGACCGAGCCGTTGCGGCTGTAATACAGCACCAGCACATACGGCGCGCTCACGGCAGAATCTCCAGGATTTTTTCCGGAGGGCGGCCAATCACGGCCTTGTCGGCGGTTTCCAGGATCGGGCGTTCCATCAGTTTCGGATGAGCGGCGATGGCGGCGATCAGTTGCGCTTCGCTCAGGCTGGCATCGGCCAGGTTGAGGGTTTTGTACTCGTCTTCACCGGTGCGCAGCAGTTGCCGGGCGCTGATCTGCAATTTGCCCAGCAAGGCCTGTAATTGTACGGCGTCGAGCGGGGTTTCCAGATAGCGCACCACGGTTGGTGCCAGGCCACGGGCTTCCAGCAGTTGGAGCGCACCGCGGGATTTCGAGCAGCGCGGGTTGTGATAAAGCGTCAGATCGGTCATGTGCGGGTCGCATCTTGCGTAAGGTGGCGGGTATTCTACCTGCGCTGCGTGAAGTCCTGAACCTTGAGAGGCGATAGGCCGCAGTTCATGTTCATTTTTGCTTGAAGGAATACCCCATGACGAGGCGACTGTTAGGCGCATTGTTTATCACCACGACGCTACTGCTCAGCGGTTGCGGCAATGACTATGGCGTTGACCAATACGGTCAGAAAGTGGCTGCCGAACGCCTGGACAAGCAATGGCTGGTGGTCAATTACTGGGCAGAATGGTGTGGCCCGTGCCGTACCGAGATTCCCGAGCTCAACGCGTTGGCCGAGCAACTCAAGGGCCAGTCGGTGGGTGTGTTTGGCGTCAACTTCGACAATGCGCAGGGCGAGGAGCTCAAGAGCGCCAGTGACAAACTGGGCATCAAGTTCACCGTGCTGGCGCAGAACCCCGACGGGATATTCGATATTCCCCGCAGCGAAGCCTTGCCGGTGACTTACATCATCGATGACAAGGGCAAGGTGCGTGAACAGTTGATGGGTGAGCAGACGGCGCAAGGGGTGTTGGCCAAGATCAAGGCGTTGCGCGGTTAAAGTGTGGGAGCGGCGGTGCGACGATTCGACTTGCTCGCACCGCCGCTCCCACATGTTGATCCGCAGTGCTTTATAAAGCGCGGATCAGCCCTCTTCCAGCCACAACCGCAAGGGCTTGCCTTCGGCCGGCCAGAAGCGGGTTTGCTCGATGGGCGAGATGTCCCAGCGTTCCACGGTCTGCAAGGCTTCAAAGAAACGGTGCTCCTGCTCCATCAACGCTTCGGCGCAGAGTTTGCGGGTGCTGCCGATCTTGCCGAAGCTCAGCTTGTCGCCGTCCAGGGTGTACGGCGCAAACCAGTGGTTGCAGCCGCCATTGCCATAGGCCCGGCCGTCGGAGCCGAGGGTGACGGTCAAGTGGGCGTAGTCCATCAGTGGCCGTTCGCCGATCCACTCCAGCACGTAGCTGTGATCCTGCTGGAGCTTGACCGGCTCACCGGCGCAACCCACCAGGCCTGCTCCCAGCGCAGCGAGCAGGAACAGCGGCTTCATTGAGCCGCCTTCTGGCATTTCGGGCAGCGATGCTTGTCACCGACCGTGGCCCAGCCCAACTCGGCGATCCGCGCAGTGGCGGCCGGTTGCAGGGGTTCCTTGGTCAGTTTGGTCTCTACCGAGAACTCAAATTCAAGCGTCGCCTCACAGCTGTCGCAGTTGACGTTCCAGGTGTGAATCTCCAGCTCGCCGAACTTCGGCCCCTGGGCCATGGCGACCCATTGGCCAGCCGGCTTGAGGGAATAGCGAGCGTCGCCTTCAACGGTCAGGCGCATTGACAGGGTCTTGCTGCCGCGAAGGGTGACGATCAGCACATCGCCGTTTTTAATCGAACCACCGTTGCCGGTGACTTGATAACGGCCCGGTACCAGGGCGCGGCATTCGATCAGGGTGTGTTGCGGGCTCAGCAAGCTGAAGCGGAAATCGTGTTCGGCCATGGATCCTCCAAATAGGCGCGGCATCCTATCACGGGCCGCAGCCCATCATCGCCCGGGTATGTGACCATTGATCAGCCGTCGACCACGTTCTGCGGCAGCCCGTCGGCCCATGCCGCGATGTTCGCCAAGGTAGTGCCGGCAATCGCTGCCAGGGCCTCACGGGTCAGGAACGCCTGGTGCGCGGTGATGATCACGTTGGGGAAGGTCAGCAGGCGCGCCAGCACGTCGTCTTGCAGCGGCAAGTCTGAGCGGTCCTCGAAAAACAGCTGCGCCTCTTCTTCATAGACATCCAGTCCCAGGTAGCCCAGTTGGCCCACCTTGAGCGCCTCGATCAGCGCCGGCGTGTCCACCAGGCCGCCGCGTCCGGTATTGATCAGCATGGCACCGGGCTGCATGTGGGCCAGGGACCGGGCGTTGATCAAGTGTTTGCTGTCGGTGGTCAGCGGGCAATGCAGGCTGATGATCTGCGCCTGGGCCAGCAGTTCGGGCAGGGTTACATAGCGGGCGCCCAGCGCTTCGACCTGCGGATTGGGGTAGGGGTCGTACGCCAGCAAGGTACAGCCGAACCCGGCCATGATTTTGGCGAAGGTGGCGCCGATCTGCCCGGTGCCGACCACCCCGACGGTCTTGCCCACCAGGTCGAAGCCGGTCAGGCCGTGGAGGCTGAAGTCGCCGTCGCGGGTGCGGTTGTAGGCGCGGTGCAGGCGGCGGTTGAGGGCCAGGATCAGCGCGACGGCATGTTCGGCCACCGCATGCGGCGAGTAGGCCGGCACCTGGACGATGGTCAGGCCCAGGCGTTTGGCGGCCGCCAGGTCGACATGGTTGTAACCGGCCGAGCGCAGGGCAATCAGCCGCGTGCCGTGTTGGGCCAGGTGTTCCAGCACGGGTGCGCTGAGGTCGTCGTTGATAAAGGCGCAGACGACCTCGTGATGTTCCGCCAGGGCCACGGTGTCGAGGTTCAAGCGGGCGGGTTGGAATTGCAGTTCCATGCCCACGGGTAACGCTTCGCCCAGGAAGCTGTCACGGTCGTAGGCCTGGCTGCTGAAGAGGATGATGCGCATCAAGTCGTTCCTTTGGACTGAGGCCAGCTAACGGACTCCCCGTAGACAAGCAGGCCGCTACTGTGTGTGTCGGTCAGGCGCTGACCCGCGCCTCACTGGCCAGTCGTGTGATCGCCAGGTCCAACTCATCCAGGGCGGCCATGGCCCTGGCGTCATCCTGCTTGAGCAGGGTTTCGGCCCGTTGGCAGGCTGCGCGCAATTGCGGGACGCCGCAGTAACGGGTGGCACCGTGCAGGCGGTGCACCCGTTCGATCAAGGCGTTGTGGTCGCTGGCTTCCCGGGCGATGCGAATGGCTTCGCGGTCGGCTTCCAGGGAGGCCAGCAACATGGCGAGCATGTCGGCGGCCAAGTCGGCCTTGCCAGCCGCCAGGCGCAAACCTTCCTCGTGGTCGAGGACCGGCAGTTGAGCCGCATGGACAACGGCTTCCGTACCGCGCTCCTGGCCTTGGTTGCGCAAGGCCAACCCTGTCCACTTCAACACCACCTGGGCTAGTTGCCGTTCACTGATGGGTTTGGTCAGGTAGTCATCCATGCCGCTTTGCAGCAGGGCCCGCTTTTCGTTGGCCATGGCGTGTGCGGTGAGGGCGACCACCGGCAACGGTGTGCCGTGGCGCTCGCTTTCCCACTGGCGAATCGCTTCGGTGCTCTGGCGGCCGTCCATGCCGGGCATTTGCACGTCCATCAGCACCAGGTCGAAGGTTTCCTTTTTCACCGCGTCGATCGCGGCGTACCCGCTTTCCACTGCGAGGACCTTGGCGCCCATGTCTTCCAGCAGCGTTTGCACCAGCAGCAGGTTGGCCGGGTTGTCGTCGACACACAGCACCCGTGGCGCGCGGCTGGACAGGGGCTCGCCCGGTTCGCTGCGCATCGGTCGCGGGCTGATCAGGTCGGCCAGGGCCCGTCGCAGTTTGCGGGTGCAGGCCGGCTTGGCCTGCAACTGGCTGTTGGGGTTGGGGACCGACTCGTTGAACAGCATCTGTTCGGTGGTTGGGCACAGCACCAGGACCTTGCAGCCCAAGTGTTCGAGGTCCCAGAGATGCTGGTTCAGGCGTTCCGGCGGAATGTCATTGGCGGTGATGCCCAGTACTGCCAGGCCAATTTCCTGTTCGGTCTGATGGGCGCTGGTGATGCCGTTGGTCAGACTCTCCAGGGTGTTGAACAGGGTCACTTCCAGGCCGCAGTCTTCCAATTGATGTTGCAGGGCCTGGCGCGCCAGTTCGTGGTTTTCCAGCACGGCCACGCGTCGACCCAGCAGCGGTGGGGAGGGCAGGTCTTCGGCATCGTCGCGGGTTTTTGGCAGGTTGAGGCTGATCCAGAATTCCGAGCCTTCCCCTGGTGTACTGTCGACGCCGATTTCGCCGCCCATCTGTTCGATCAGGCGCTTGGAAATCACCAGGCCCAAACCGGTGCCGCCTGGTTGTCGGGACAGCGAATTATCGGCTTGGCTGAACGCCTGGAACAACGCCCGTACATCCTGATTGGACAGGCCGATGCCGGTGTCCTGGACACTGATGCGCAGTTGCACGCTGTCTTCTTGCTCGTCTTCGAGCATGGTGCGGGCGACGATGGTGCCTTCGCGGGTGAACTTGATCGCGTTGCTGACCAGATTGGTCAGAATCTGCTTGAGCCGCAAGGGGTCGCCCACCAGGGCCAACGGCGTGTCGCGGTAGACCAGGCTGACCAGTTCCAACTGCTTGGCATGGGCGGCCGGGGCGAGGATGGTCAAGGTGTCTTGCAACAGGTCCCGCAGGTTGAACGGGATGCTGTCGAGCACCAGTTTGCCGGCTTCGATTTTCGAAAAATCGAGGATTTCGTTGATGATCCCCAACAGGTTGTCGGCGGATTTTTCGATGGTCCCCAGATAGTCCAACTGACGGGGCGACAGCTCGCTTTTCTGCAACAGGTGGGTGAACCCCAGGATGCCGTTCAGCGGTGTGCGGATTTCATGGCTCATGTTGGCCAGGAATTCCGATTTTATACGGCTGGCCTCCAGGGCCTCCTTGCGGGCCAGGTCCAGCTCGATGTTCTGGATTTCGATGGTTTCCAGGTTTTGCCGCACGTCTTCAGTGGCCTGGTCGATGCTGTGTTGCAATTCTTCCTGGGCGTTTTGCAGGGTCTCGGCCATGCGGTTGATGCCCGAGGCCAGTTGATCCAGTTCCTGGCTGCCCAGCGGTGGCAGGCGGGTTTCCAGGTTGCCGTCCTTGAGTTGGGCGACGGCTTGTTTGATCTGGCCTATGGGTGAGTTGATCGTGCGGCTGATGCGCAGGGCCAGTGCGGCGGTGCAGATCAGGCCGATGGCGATCAACAGCAGGCTGGCAAACAGGCTGCGATAGCCGCGCAGCAACATACCGTTGTGGGAAAGCTCCAACTCGACCCAGCCCAGCAGGCGGTCGGCCTCATCGGGAATCAGTTCGCCGGCCAGGTTGCGATGGCGACCAAAGACCGGCAGCAGATAGCGGGTTGCATCATTGCCGGTGCGCTGCAACAGGTGAGAGCTGTTGCCAATGGGCGGCTGATTGAGCATGGTCGGGCCGGCATGGGCCAAGGGCGTGCGGTCCGGCCCAAGGAAGGACACGGCGCGTACGTCCGCTTGTTCCAGGGATTGGGTAGCAATGCGTTCCAGCAGGTCGGTGTTCTTGGTGCCTAGGGCTGGGGCCACCAGGGGTGCCAGTTGTTCGGCAATCATTTCGCCGCGATTGAGCAACTGCGTTTGCAACTCCGACAGCTGCATCCAGGTGAAATAGCCGCCCAGTAGCAATGCCATCAGGCTGGTAGGCAATAAGGTCAGCAACAGTACGCGGCCTTTTATCCCCATTCTTCTAAGCACGCCACTCTCCTGCTACCACGCTGTTGTCGAATTCTGCGCAGGCATCCGGCCCGCGCCACCTGCGCAGTGTAGCCATTTGCGCGGTGTGGAATCTTGCAAATTAATGACGTGAGGCAAACATCGGGCCATTGAACGCCCGGTGGCGGTTGCCTAGGACCAGGCAATCTTGAATAATCAGTCATTGAGAATGACTTGCAGACGCTAATGAATCCCGCAGCAATTGGCCTTCCCAGCATCCTGACCATTGAAGATGATCCCGTACTGGGCGCTTATGTCCATGAACAACTGGGGCGTTGTGGTTTTCAGGTGACCTGGTGCCAGAACGGCCAGGCAGGTCTGAAAATGGCCCGCGAGCAAGCGTTCGACGTGGTGTTGATGGATATTCTGTTGCCGGGTATGGACGGTCTGTCGATCCTTACCCATTTGCGCCAGAGCCATTCGATCCCGGTGATCCTGATGTCGGCCCTGGGCGCGGAAGCCGACCGTATCAGCGGCTTTCGCCTGGGGGCGGATGATTATCTGCCCAAGCCGTTCAGCATGATCGAGCTGCGGGTGCGCATTGAGGCGATTCTGCGGCGGGTGGCCCTGGATCGGCGACCGCTACCGGCCCTTGCCGCAGTACGTAACGATGCCCGCAGCCTGCGCTTTGACGATGAGCGGTGTGACGTCTTTCACCAGGAACAATGGGCCGGTTTGACCCGCAGTGAATACCGCCTGTTGGAGACCTTGCACCGCAATGGTGAAGAGGTGCTCAGCAAGGCGTTCCTTTATCAGCATGTGTTGCAGCGCGGCTACGCGCCCCATGATCGTAGCCTGGACATGCACGTCAGTCAGATCCGCCGCAAGCTCAAGACCATCGGTTATACCGGCCGTGAAGTACGCACCGTGTGGGGCAAGGGCTACGTGTTGAGTGGTCTCGATGAAGGGGCTTGAATGTTCACTCAAGCGGCTGCCGGGCAAGCACTCGTTATTCTGGAAGCTGGCCTGCCTGTTGATTGCCTTTTGTCTGCTGATGATCTGGCTCAGTTGGTCGTGGGGCCGATACATGGAGCAGCAGGGCGCTTTTTTGTCCGATGACGCCCGTGCCACCTTGAGTGGGTATGCGGCCGGTGCGGAACTGGCCTGGAACACCGGGGGCAGTGCTGGCGTGGATGCCTGGATGCAAACAATGGGCAAGCGTGAGTCCACTTGGTTGGGGGTGATCGGCAACGACCTGCAATCCCTGAGCAGCTACCCGCTGACTGACAAGGAAAGCCAGCGCCTGACCTTTCTGCGGGGCCTGGACTGGCCCGTGAGCCGCCACGCCAAGGGGCTGCCGTGGCTGAAAATCCCGTTTCCCGTTGACCCCGGCGTCGGTGCGCTGGTCATCGAATTGCCGCAACGTTTCATGCCTGGGCGCTATCAGGTGTTCTGGCGCGTGGTCACCAATGGGGTGATCCCCGGTTTGTTCACCTTGTTGCTGTGTGTGGGGCTCTATCGACTGCTGATCATGCCCCTCAATCACCTGCGCGAGCAGGCCAACGCCTGGCGTGCTGATCAACTGGCCACCCGTCTTTCCCATGACGCCACCAGCCGTCAGGATGAACTGGGTGAACTGGGTCGCGCTTTCAATCACATGTCCGAGCGGCTGCAAAGTACTGTGGCCCTGCAGCAACAGTTGTTGCGCGACCTGTCCCATGAACTGCGCACGCCGTTGAGTCGCCTGCGGGTGGCCTGTGACAGCGAGCAGGATCTGCCACAGTTGCGTGAACGTCTGGGGCGGGAAATCGACGGCATGCAACGCCTGGTGGAGGACACCCTGCAACTGGCTTGGCTGGACACTGAACGTGCGCCGCTGCCTCAGGAAGACATCCAGGTCCAGGCCTTGTGGGACATGCTCAGGGAAAACGCCTGCTTTGAAAGCGGCTGGCCTGTTTCACGCTTGCAGTGCGGATTGGAAGCCGATTGCTGGGTGCGCGGCCACCTGAATTCCCTGGCTCAGGCTCTGGAAAATATCCTGCGCAATGCTATTCGGCACTCGCCGGAGGCAGGCGTTGTGCGTCTGGATGGGCGTTGCGAAGGTGGCGAGTGGCACTTGTGGCTGCAAGATCAGGGTGGGGGCGTCGATGAAGAAGAATTGGAGCGGATCTTCGAACCGTTTACCCGGTTGGACGGTTCCCGCCCTGGAGACGGCGGCTTCGGCCTGGGCTTGAGCATTGCTCGCAACGCGGTGCAGCGCCAGGGCGGTCGCCTATGGGCGGAAAACGCCGGGCAAGGCTTGCGGGTGCATATGCGCTTGTCGGCCCGATAGCGTCAGGGCCTACGCAGTTTGCGCTTCTTCCACTGCCGCGCGACCCACCAGCGCCAATACAGCATGGTCAAGCAGTAGCCCAGGGCGCCCAGCACCAACCCCATCACCACCGAGCCCAACAGGAAGGGTTGCCAGAGTGTCGACAACTGCCCGCTGATCCACTCCCAGGTCAGTTCGTCGGGAAGGCTACGGGGTGGGAGGTTCATCAACCACGCCCCGGTCATGTAGGTGCAGAAGAATATGGGCGGCATGGTGATCGGGTTGGTCAGCCACACCAGGCTCACCGCAATGGGCATATTGCCGCGTACCGCGATGGCCAGGACGGCGGCCAACAGCATTTGCAATGGCATGGGAATAAACGCCGCGAACAAACCGACCGCCATGGCGCGGGCAACCGAATGCCGATTGAGGTGCCAGAGGTTCGGGTCATGCAGCAACTTACCGAGAAAGCGTAAGGATTTGTGTTCCCTGATACTGGTCGGATCGGGCATGTACCGTTTGAATAAGCGCCGTGGCATAAGGGATCCAGGTCAGTTCGAGGGGCAAGTATGACCGCATTTTACGAACAGGAAATTCAGACTTTGTGACAAAAGATCATAGTCTGCGCCGTGGGAGCAGCTAACACTCGATGGGTCACTTTCAAGGAATGATCCATGAGAACAGGGATGTTCGCACTCGCCGTGGGGCTGCTTGTCCTGCGATTTTTGCCTGCACTGCCGTCGACGGGCTGGCTGCTGGCCATGCCGATGTTGGCATTGATGCTGTTACCGTTTCGCACCTATCCATTGGCGTTTTTCCTGCTGGGTTTGAGCTGGGCTTGCCTTAGCGCGCAGTGGGCCCTGAATGACCGGCTGGTGCCTTCGTTGGACGGGCAGACCCGCTGGCTGGAGGGCCGGATCACCGGGCTGCCGCAACAGACCGACGGGGTGGTGCGCTTTGAACTGGCCGACAGTCGGTCACGCAAGGATTTGCTGCCCAAACGTATCCGCGTGACCTGGCATGGCGGCCCACCGGTTCATAGCGGGGAGCGCTGGCGCCTGGCTGTCACACTCAAGCGTCCTTCCGGGTTGCTCAATGGCCATGGCTTTGACTATGAGGCCTGGCTGTTGGCCCAGCGTATTGGTGCCACCGGTTCGGTCAAAGACGGCCAGCGTCTGGCTCCTGCCCGGCATGCCTTACGCGATTCGATCCGCCAGCGTCTGTTGACGGTGGATGCGCAAGGCCGCGAGGCAGGTCTGGTGGCGCTGGTACTGGGAGATGGTTCGGGCTTGGCGTCGCAGGATTGGCGGACATTACAGGACACGGGCACCGTTCACCTGCTGGTGATTTCCGGCCAGCATATCGGGTTGTTGGCGGGGTTGATCTACGGATTGGTGGCCGGCCTTGCCCGTTATGGCTGTTGGCCTATGCGGTTGGCGTGGTTGCCCTGGGCGTGTGGCCTGGCGTTTGCCGCCGCGCTGGGGTACGGCTTGCTGGCAGGGTTCCAGGTACCGGTGCAACGGGCCTGTGTCATGGTGGGGCTGGTATTGCTGTGGCGCCTGCGGTTTCGTCATTTGGGGATCTGGTGGCCATTGTTGCTGGCACTCAATGGCGTGCTGATCCTGGAGCCGCTGGCCAGCCTGCAGCCGGGGTTCTGGCTATCGTTTGCTGCCGTCGCTGTGCTGATCCTGGCTTTCAGCGGCCGATTGGGTCCCTGGAATCCCTGGCAAACCTGGACCCGCGCCCAATGGTTGATTGCCATCGGCCTGTTCCCGGTGCTGCTGATACTGGGCTTGCCCATTAGCCTCAGCGGGCCCTTGGCCAATCTGTTTGCCGTGCCGTGGATCAGCCTGGTGGTGTTGCCGTTGGCGCTGCTGGGGACTTTGTCATTACCGTTACCCTTTATAGGAGAGGGTTTGTTGTGGCTGGCGGGTGGTGCGCTCGATTGGTTGTTCAGGGGCCTGGACCTGTTGGCGCAACGCTTGCCGGCCTGGACGCCCGCCGAGGTGCCCATCGGCTATTGGCTGGTGAGCCTGTTGGGCGCGGTGTTGCTGTTGCTGCCCAAGGGCGTGCCGTTTCGCCTGTTGGGTTGGCCGATGTTGCTGTTGGCGGTGTTCCCCCCGCGTGAATCGGTGCCCCATGGTCAGGTTGATGTCGTGCAACTGGACGTCGGGCAGGGGCTGGCGATCATGCTCCGTACCCGCAACCACACGTTGCTGTACGACGCCGGGCCCCGGTTTGGCGAATTTGACCTCGGCGCGCGGGTCGTCCTGCCGGCATTACGCAAGTTCGGTGTCACGGCACTGGACGTGATGCTGCTGAGTCATGCCGACGCCGATCATGCCGGTGGCGCGGCGGCTATTGCCCAAGGTCTGCCGATCAAGCGGGTGGTGGGCGGGGAAACCGATGGGCTGCCGGCCTTCCTGGGCGTTCAACCCTGTATCAGCGGGGAACAGTGGGAGTGGGACGGCGTAAAATTCGAGCTGTGGCAATGGCCGGACGCGACCAACGGCAATCAAAAGTCCTGTGTGCTGCTGGTGCAGGCCAGAGGCGAGCGGTTGATGCTGACTGGCGATATCGACCGTGATGCCGAACGGGCGCTGCTGACCACCTCGCTGGCGGTGCGCACCGATTGGCTGCAAGCCCCTCACCATGGTAGCCAAAGTTCTTCCTCATGGCGGTTTCTCCAGCGGCTCGCGCCCACGGCGGTGCTGATTTCACGGGGGCGTGGCAACGCCTTCGGCCATCCTCATCCGCAGGTCATGGCGCGTTATCAGGCGCTGGGCAGCGCGATTTATGACAGCGCCGAACAGGGCGCTCTACGCTTGCAACTAGGAACCTTCCAGCCACCGGTCGCCGCTCGCAGTCAACGTCGCTTCTGGCGCGAACCCCCACCGCAATCCGGCGTTACCAAAGACCGGGTGCCTGCGACATGATGCACCTGGGCGGGCTAGCCCTTCCTGGGGAGCCTCTATGCTAAAGTGGCGCACTTTTTCGAGGGGGCATTCACTGTGTGGGAATTGGTCAAATCCGGTGGCTGGATGATGTTGCCGATCATTTTGAGTTCCATTGCCGCTCTCGGCATCATCGCTGAACGCCTGTGGACCCTGCGGGCCAGTCGTGTGACTCCGGAGCATCTGCTGGGGCAGGTCTGGGGCTGGATCAGAGACAAGAAACTGGACAACGCCAAACTCAAGGTACTGCGGGCCAATTCGCCCCTGGGGGAAATTCTCGCCGCAGGGCTGGCCAACTCCAGGCACGGTCGCGAGATCATGAAGGAATGCATCGAGGAGGCCGCCGCTCGGGTCATTCATGAGCTGGAGCGCTATATCAATGCACTGGGCACCATCGCGGCCATGGCGCCGCTGCTCGGGCTGCTGGGTACGGTGCTGGGTATGATCGATATCTTCTCGTCCTTCATGGGCTCGGGCATGACCACCAACGCAGCCGTATTAGCGGGGGGGATTTCCAAGGCCTTGATCACCACGGCGGCGGGCCTGATGGTGGGTATTCCTTCGGTGTTCTTCCACCGCTTCCTGCAACGCCGGATCGATGAGCTGGTGGTGGGCATGGAGCAGGAAGCCATCAAGCTGGTGGAAGTGGTGCAGGGTGACCGTGATGTAGACCTGGTTGAGGGCAAAGCGTGAAATTTCGCCGCAAGCAACGGGAAAACGTCGATATCAACCTGGCGTCGTTGATCGACGTAGTGTTTATCCTGCTGCTGTTTTTTGTCGTCACCACCACGTTTACTCGGGAAACCCAGCTGCGGGTTGACCTGCCGGAAGCGGTCAGTGGCTCGCCGGCGGAAGACTCGCAAGCCAAGCAATTGGACATCGCCATCAGCGCCGACGGCATCTTCTCGGTGAATAACCAGTTGCTGGAGAAAAACGATCTGGCCGGCTTGATGGACGCGCTGCAGAAGGAGTCCGGCGGCGATACCAGCCAGCCACTGTCCATCAGTGCTGACGGTAAGACCCAGCACCAGGCTGTGATCACCGCTATGGATGCCGCAGGCAAGCTCGGTTTCAGCCATTTGCGCATGACCACTGTCGAGGCGGCGAAGCAACCCTGATGGCCATGTCCGATCGTTTGCTCAATGCCTGGTACGCCGGCCATCCGGCCCTCAAGCTCTTGCGGCCATTGGAATGGCTCTATCGCCGGGTGGTGCGGCGCAAGCGCGAGCGCTTCCTGGTGGGCGAGGGTGAGATCTACCAGTCGCCGGTGCCGTTGATCGTGGTCGGTAATATCACCGTCGGCGGCACCGGCAAGACGCCATTGATTCTCTGGCTGATTGAGCACTGCCAACGCGCCGGTTTGCGCGTGGGTGTGGTCAGCCGTGGTTATGGCGCCAAGCCGCCGCAGTTGCCCTGGCGCGTAGAAGCCAGCCACAGCGCCGAGGTGGCGGGGGATGAACCCTTGCTGATCGTCCAGCGCAGCGGCGTACCGCTGATGATCGACCCCGACCGCAGCCGTGCGGTGCAGGCGTTGCTGGCGAGCGAGACACTGGATCTGATCCTGTCCGACGACGGCCTGCAACATTACCGTCTGGCCCGTGACCTGGAACTGGTGTTGATTGACGCCGCCCGAGGCTTGGGCAATGGCCGTTGCCTGCCTGCCGGCCCGTTGCGAGAGCCGATCGAGCGTTTGCAAAGTGTCGACGCGCTTCTTTATAACGGCGCAGGCTCGGACCGTGACGATGGCTTTGCCTTTCGTCTGTTGCCCAGCGCCTTGGTCAACCTGAAAAGCGGTGAGCGCAAGCCCGTCGACCATTTCCCGGTGGGGCAGCACATTCACGCCGTGGCTGGTATCGGCAACCCGCAACGTTTCTTCAATACGCTTGAAACGCTACACTGGCTGGCGCTACCCCATGCTTTTGCCGACCACGCGCCCTACAGCGCCGAGGTCCTGAACTTCACACCACAATGGCCTCTGGTCATGACTGAAAAGGACGCGGTGAAGTGCCGCGCCTTTGCCCAGCCCGACTGGTGGTACCTTGCGGTGGATGCGGCACCGTCACCGGCGTTCATCGCCTGGTTCGACACGCAGTTGATGCGTTTACTGCCCGCCCGTCTTTTGCCTTAAAACGTTGCTCTCCAGGAAACACTCATGGACACCAAACTGCTCGACATCCTCGCTTGCCCGATTTGCAAAGGTCCACTCAAGCTCAGCGCTGACAAAACCGAGCTGATCAGCAAGGGCGCTGGCCTGGCTTACCCGATCCGCGATGGCATTCCGGTGATGCTTGAAAGCGAAGCCCGTACCTTGACCACCGACGAGCGCCTGGATAAATGACCACCGCCTTCACCGTTGTCATTCCGTCGCGCTATGCCTCCACCCGTCTGCCGGGCAAACCCCTGCAGATGATCGGCAGCAAGCCGATGATCCAGTTGGTCTGGGAACAGGCCTGCAAGAGCAGCGCCGAGCGTGTGGTCGTGGCCACCGATGACCTGCGCATCATCGAAGCCTGCAAGGGCTTTGGCGCCGAAGCGGTGTTGACGCGTGAAGATCACAATTCCGGCACCGACCGTCTGGCCGAAGTGGCCACGCAGCTTGGATTGGCGCCTGACGCCATTGTGGTCAATGTGCAAGGCGACGAACCGCTGATCCCGCCCGGCGTCATCGACCAGGTGGCCGCCAATCTCGCGGCCCATGGCGAAGCACGCATGGCGACCCTGGCCGAGCCGATCGAAGACATTGAAACCCTGTTCAATCCGAACGTGGTGAAAGTGGTCAGCGACATCAATGGTCTGGCACTGACCTTCAGCCGCTCCACCTTGCCGTGGGCGCGGGATGACTTCGCCAGGAATCCTGATGTGTTGCCGGCTGGCGTGCCTTACCGCCGCCACATTGGCATCTATGCCTACCGCGCCGGTTTCCTCCATGACTTTGTCAGTTGGGGGCCGTGCTGGCTGGAAAACACCGAATCCCTGGAGCAACTGCGTGCCTTGTGGCACGGCGTGCGGATCCATGTGGGCGACGCCCTGGAAGCGCCACCGGCCGGTGTCGACACGCTTGAAGACCTCGAGCGCGTGCGCCGTCTGCTGGGGGCTTGATGGAAGTTCTGTTCGTCTGCCTGGGTAACATTTGTCGCTCGCCCACCGCCGAAGGCGTGCTGCGCCGCAAGCTGCGTGAAGCGGGGTTGGCAGCTCAGGTCGAAGTGGCCTCCGCCGGCACCGGTGAGTGGCACATTGGCAAGGCACCGGACAAACGCAGCCAGCGCGCAGCGTTGCAGCGGGGTTACGATTTGTCGGCCCAGCGTGCCCAGCAGGTGTCCCGTGCCGACTTTTCCCGGTATGACCTGATCCTGGCCATGGACCACAGCAACCTGCGCAACCTCAAGGCGATGCAACCGGCCCAAGGCAAGGCGGAGCTGGACCTGTTCCTGCGCCGCTACGACTCGGTGGTGGATGAAGTGCCAGACCCGTACTACGAGGGCGAGCAAGGATTCGAACAGGTATTGGACCTGATCGAGCGCGCCTGTGATTTGTTGGTGATTGAATTGAAGGGGCGGTTATGACCTTGCACGTTCAAGCGCAGGTTTCGCTCAAGCCGTTCAACAGCTTTGGCATCGATGTGCGCGCCCGGTTGTTTGCACAGGCCCACAGTGACGCCGACGTGCGTGAGGCCCTGGCCTATGCAGCTGGGCAACAACTGCCATTGCTGGTGATTGGTGGTGGCAGCAACCTGTTGCTGACCCAGGACATCGATGCCGTGGTGCTGCGCATGGCCACCCAGGGTATTCGGGTGCTCCACGACGATGGCGTGCAGGTCGTGGTCGAAGCCGAAGCCGGCGAAACCTGGCATCCGTTTGTGCTGTGGACCCTGGAGCACGGTTTTTCCGGTCTGGAAAACCTCAGCCTGATCCCTGGCACGGTCGGGGCGGCACCGATGCAGAACATCGGCGCTTACGGTGTAGAGATCAAGGACGTGTTTTGCGGCCTGACTGCCCTGGATCGCCAGACCGGCGAACTGCGGGACTTCAGCCTGGCTGAATGTAACTTTGCTTACCGTGACAGCCTGTTCAAGCACGAAGTGGGGCGTTGGCTGATCTTGCGGGTACGTTTTGCCCTGAGTCGCGCTGTGCACTTGAAGCTGGAGTACGGTCCGGTTCAGCAGCGACTGACCGAGCAAGGGGTTACTCTGGCGACGCCAAGCGATGTCAGTCGGGCGATATGCAGCATTCGTAGCGAGAAACTGCCAGACCCTGCGGTACTGGGCAATGCGGGCAGTTTCTTCAAGAACCCACTGGTTTCCCAGGTGCTGGCTGCCGAGTTGCAGGGCTTGTACCCGGATCTGGTGGCTTACCCTCAGGCGGACGGGCAGATGAAATTGGCCGCCGGCTGGTTGATCGACAAGGCTGGCTGGAAAGGCTTTCGCGAGGGTGATGCCGGCGTGCATCGCTTGCAGGCTCTGGTATTGGTCAACTACGGCGGCGCCACGGGGTTAGAGATTTCCAACCTGGCGCAACGGATCCAACAGGACATCGCCCAGCGCTTCAAGGTTGATTTGGAAATGGAGCCCAATCGCTATTGAGCTAAGCTTCTTTTTTGACTGATCGAGCCCTGCATTGCAGGGCTTTTTTGTTCTCTTCACACCGTAATGCCAGGTGAGTTAACTTAGCTGACTAACGATGCTTTCTTTTGCTTTATATCGATGCCGTTCATCAAGGGTCCAGTGAAGATCCGTCTTCACAAGAGAGCCCGATTAGCCTGAGCCATCTGCGTGAACCGATTCCGCTTGCCTCAAGCGGCAGATTGCTCGACCCCATAACCCAATAAATATGCGGGCGTGCCCATGATTACCCTGAAGCTCAACGGTCAAGACCATCCACTGGACGTCACTGAAGATATGCCGCTGTTATGGGCTATCCGCGACGTGGCTGGCTACAACGGCACTAAATTCGGTTGCGGCATGGGCCTGTGTGGCGCGTGCACCATTCATATCGACGGCTCCCCGGCCCGTAGTTGCATCACCCCGATTGGCTCGGTCAAGGGCCAGAACATCAGCACCATCGATAACCTGCATAACGACCCTGTCGGCCAAGTGGTCCAGCAAGCCTGGCTGGATACCGCTGTGGCCCAGTGCGGTTATTGCCAGGGCGGGCAGATCATGTCTGCCACCGCGTTGCTGAAAACCAATCCCAACCCCAGCGACGAACAAATTGAAGAGGCGATGGTCGGCAATATCTGCCGCTGCGGCACCTACAATCGCATCAAGACTGCGATCCGTCAGGCCGCTACTCATTTGCAGGAGGCCAAGGCATGAACCGGTTACCTGTTGATTTCGTCCTGAACAACCTCAGCCGCCGCGGCTTCCTCAAAGGCGTTGGCGTCACCGGTGCCTTGGTGGTCGCTGCCAGTTGGGGCTTGCCGGATGCGTTTGCCGAAGAGGTGAAGAAATACGGCGGTGATGCCATGCCTCATGGTGTGATCGATGACCCCAAGGTTTACGTCAGCATTGCCACCGACGGCACCGTGACAGTGATCTGCAACCGTTCGGAAATGGGCCAGGGCGTACGCACCAGCCTGACCATGGTGGTGGCCGATGAGCTGGAGGCTGATTGGGCCCTGGTGAAAGTCCAGCAGGCGCCAGGCGATGAAGTGCGCTTCGGCAACCAGGATACCGATGGTTCGCGCAGCATGCGTCACTGGTATGAGCCGATGCGTCGTTGCGGCGCGGCTGTGCGAACCATGCTGGAACAGGCCGCTGCCGAACAGTGGAAGGTCCCGGTGGGTGAGTGCCATGCGCAGTTACATAAAGTGATTCACCAGCCCAGCGGTCGTGAACTGGGTTATGGCGCCCTGGCCGCTGCGGCCGGCGCACTGGCGGTCCCAGCGCGGGACAGCCTGCGTCTCAAGCAACCCTCGGAGTTTCGTTACATCGGTAAAGAGGGCACCAAGGCCATTGATGGTGCTGACATCGTCAACGGCCGGGCGGTCTACGGTGCCGATGTGCATTTTGACGGCATGCTCTATGCCACTATTGCGCGGCCACAGGTCTATGGCGGCAAGGTCAAATCCTTCGATGCCAGCGCGGCGCTGAAAGTCCCAGGTGTGGTCAAGGTCCTGGAAATCGAAAGCCGGCCGCTGCCGTCGGAGTTCCAGCCCTTGGGCGGCGTGGCGGTGATCGCCAGCAATACCTGGGCGGCGATCAAGGGGCGTGAGGCTTTGAAGATCGTCTGGGATGACGGTGTTAACGCGGGCTACAACTCCATCGACTACCGCAAGGAACTGGAAGCCGCAGCTTTGAAACCGGGCAAAGTGGTGCGCAACACGGGCAGCATCGACCAGGCGCTGGGCGACGCCGACAGCACCCTGGAAGCCGCTTATTACTTGCCACATCTGTCTCAGTCGCCGATGGAACCAATGGTTGCCATTGCGCGCTATGACAAGGGGCAATGCGAAGCCTGGGCCCCCAGCCAGGCACCCCAAGTGACCCGCGAGCGGATTGCCGAGCGGTTGGGCCTGCCTTTCGATAACGTCACCTTCAACGTCACCCTGTTGGGCGGAGGGTTTGGTCGTAAATCGAAACCGGATTTCATCGTCGAGGCTGCCGTGCTGGCCAAGGAGTTCCCGGGCAAGGCTGTGCGCGTGCAATGGACCCGTGAAGACGATATCCATAACTCCTATTTCCATACCGTGTCCGCCGAGTACCTCAAGGCGGGCCTGAATAAGGACGGCATGCCATCAGCCTGGCTGCACCGTACGGTGGCGCCGAGTATCACCGCGTTGTTTGCCCCGGGTATGAACCACGAGGCGCCGTTCGAGTTGGGCATGGGCTTTACCAACATGGCCTACGCGATCCCCAATGTGCGTCTGGAAAACCCCGAGGCGGCGGCCCATACGCGGGTTGGCTGGTATCGCTCGGTGTCGAACATTCCTCACGGCTTTGCGATCCAGAGTTTTGTCGATGAGTTGGCCCATAAGGCTGGCCAGGATCCGCTGAAGTACCAACTCAAACTCCTGGGCCCGGACCGTCAGATCGATCCCAAGACCCTGAGTGACGAATGGAACTACGGCGAATCCCCTGAGCGTTATCCCATCGACACCGCACGCTTGCGTGGTGTGCTGGAAACCGCCGCCAAGGCCGCCGGCTGGGGCCGCACTTTGCCCAAAGGACGTGGCTTGGGCCTGGCGGTGCATTACAGCTTCGTCACCTATGTGGCAGCTGTCATTGAGGTCGAAGTCAAAGATGACGGTACCTTGATTGTGCACAAGGCCGACATTGCCGTGGATTGCGGCCCGCAGATCAACCCGGAGCGTATTCGCTCGCAGTTCGAAGGCGCCTGCGTCATGGGCCTGGGCAATGCGGTGCTGGGGGAAATCAGCTTCAAGGACGGTAAGGTTCAGCAGGACAACTTCCATATGTACGAAGTGGCGCGTATGTCTCTGGCGCCCAAGGAAGTTGCCGTGCATCTGGTGACCCCAAAAGGCGACGTGCCCTTGGGCGGGGTCGGTGAGCCAGGAGTGCCGCCAATTGCACCGGCCTTGTGTAATGCGATCTTTGCCGCCACCGGCAAGCGCATCCGCAACCTGCCGGTGCGTTATCAGTTGCAGGGTTGGCAGGAGGCGAAGGCCTGATGGACAGCGTCGATCTGAATGTCTTGCGCAGCGTGCTGGAGTGGCGCCGCGCCGGACAGCGGGTGGTGCTGTACAGCGTGGTCCAGACCTGGGGCAGCGCGCCCCGGCCGCCGGGGGCCATGCTGGCCTTGCGCGGGGACGGGGTGGTCATCGGCTCGGTCTCCGGCGGTTGTATTGAGGATGACCTGATCGCCCGCTTGCAGGATGGCCGCTTGCTTGAAGATGGGCCGCCGGTGCAGTTGGTGACCTACGGCGTCACCCGCGATGAAGCGGCACGTTTTGGTCTGCCCTGTGGCGGGACTTTGCGCTTGACCGAAGAGCGCGTCGGCGATCCAGCTTGGGTGGCTGAACTGCTGGCGCGTTGTGAGGCCCATGAGATTGTCGCGCGGGAGTTGGACCTGACCACCGGCGACGTGACCTTGAACGGCGCGAGCAAGACCGACACGCTGACGTTCGACGGCGAGCGTCTGCGCGCCATTTATGGGCCGCGCTGGCGTTTGTTGTTGATCGGCGCCGGCCAGTTGTCGCGCTACGTGGCGGAAATGGCCCGGCTGCTGGATTTCGAAGTGCTGATCTGCGACCCGCGCAAGGAGTTTGTCTACGGTTGGGAGGAGCAGCACGGACGCTTCGTGCCGGGCATGCCCGATGAGGCGGTGCTGAACATCCAGACGGACGAGCGCACGGCGATTGTCGCGCTGACCCATGATCCGCGCCTGGACGATATGGCGCTGCTCACCGCGTTGAACTCCAGGGCGTTTTACATTGGCGCCCTGGGTTCGCGGGTTAACAGCCAAAAGCGTCGGGAAAACCTCGCGGCGTTGGGCCTGGCATCACAAGCGATTGAGCGCCTGCATGGGCCTATCGGTTTGCACATCGGCAGCCATACGCCAGCGGAGATTGCGCTGTCGTTGATGGCGGAAATTGTGGCCATCAAGAATGGCGTGGATCTGTTGCAGAAGAAGCCGTTGCAGGTGACGGTCAGTTGAGGGGGCCAATTACCGCGATTGTCCTGGCGGCGGGGCAGGGCAGTCGTTTTCGTGCGCAGGTGGATCAGGACAAGCTGCTGGCACCTTGTGTGGGCCGTGATGGCGCTACGCGGCCGGTGATTGAGCAGGTGTTGGCCAATCTGCCGGCCAGTGTTGCCAAGCGCTGGGTGGTCACCTCGCCTGATCGATCCGAAGTCATTCGCCTGGCGCAGGCCCATGGTTGTGAAGTGTTGCTTGTACCCTCGACTGGCATGGGCGACAGCATCGCGGCGGCGGTAGCGGCCAGTGGTGCTTGCGACGGATGGTTGGTGGTACTGGGCGACATGCCGTTTGTCCTGCCTTCGAGTATCGAGCACGTGGTGGCTGGAGTTGAGCAGGACGGTATCAGCGTTCCAGTGCATGAGGGTCAGTATGGTCACCCTGTAGGGTTTGGCCGTTCGTTCGGACCTGCCCTGATGGCGCTGACCGGGGATAGAGGAGCAAAACCTTTGTTTGCCCAGGCCTTGGTGCTGGAAGTGCCGGTTGTTGACCCAGGCGTGCTGTGGGATGTGGATGTGCCAGAGGCATTGCATTATCGGTAATGGATGCAGCAGACATAAAAAAGCCCCGCCTGATTACTCAGGCGGGGCTTTTTAGTGGCCGATGGAATCAGGCGAGGGGTTTAGGCTCGTGCTCTTCTTCCAGGGCTTTAGGGTTGTGCTCCACCACTTCCTCAACGGAACGCAGGTTCTCGTCGATGGCAGGGGCGGTGTGCTCAACCACGGCTTCAACTGCCGGGGCGGATGCCTCGACGACTTCAGCGACAACCGGTGCAACTTCGGCTACGACCGGAGCAGCCGCGGCAGCCAGTTCGGCTTCCTTCTGCAGACGTTCGGCTTCACGCTTGCGACGGCGTACTTCACGCGGGTCGTTCGGCGCACGACCGTTTTCGGTCAGGGCGCTGACAGGGGCGGCTTCTACCACTGGAGTGGCTTCGGCAACGACTGGCGCTTCTACGACTGGCGCTGGTTCGGCAACAACGGCGACTGGCTCGGCAGCAACCACTTCAGCGACTGGCGCTGGAGCTTCTTCTACGACCGGAGCAGGTGTTGGTGCTTCGACAACAGCGGCTGGTTCGGCAGTCCACTGGAATGCGGTCTGTTCTTCACGAACTTCACGCACTTCAGGAGTCGGCTCGGCCACCGGCGCTTCTACGGCAGCTTCAACCACTGGCTGTTGCTCAGCAACCACCAGAGGTTCGGCTACCACTTCAACTTCCGGCAGGGCTTCGCGAACTTCACGAGCCGGTGCAACTTCCACTTCCGGAACCGCTGGAGCTTCGATTGGAGTCGTTGCTTCAACCACTGGCGCTTCAACGACAGGCGTCTCTACAACAGTTTGTTCCTGGACCGCGGCGGTAGCGCGTTCGGCTTGCTCATTGGCCTGGGCTTCAGCAGGTGCGCTGATGACCGAGCTGGCAACGGCAGCGGTAACGGCCAGGCCGGCAGCCAGCTCGGCGCCAGTCGGTTCGTTGGTGTTGTCGTCAGTAGCTTCGCCGGTCTCTTCCGAGCCTTCGATCACGTTGCCGTTGGCATCACGTTGACGCTCACGACGGTTGCTGCGACGACGTTGGCCACGGGAGCGGCGGCGTGGGCGATCGCCTTCGGCGTGCTCCTGACCGTCTTCCTGTTGCTGCTCGTCGTTGGACAGCAGTTCTTCTTCTTCGCTGGCGGCTGCGGCTTGTTCGGCGCGAGGTTGACGCTCTTCACGCGGTGCGCGTGGAGCACGTTCTTCACGAGGCTGACGAGCTGGGCGTTCTTCGGCAGTGGCGGCAGCGGTAGCGGCAACGGCTGGAGCTGCATCCAGAGGTTCGCGCAGTTCACGCACGCGTTCTTCACGCTCGCCACGTGGCTTGCGGTCTTCACGAGGCGCGCGCGGTGCACGCTCTTCGCGAGGGGCACGTGGTGCACGTTCTTCACGGGCTACGGCCGGGGTTTCTTCACGGGCTTCGCGTGGCTGACGCTCTTCACGTGGTGCGCGTTCTTCACGCGGTGCACGTTCTTCGCGAGGCTTGCGCTCTTCGTCACGGCGACCGTTGCGGTTACGGCTCTGCTGGCGACCGTTGCGACGCTCTTCGTTACGGGCAGGACGCTCGGTGGCTGGCTTCTCGGCCACAGCTGGAGCAACCGGCTCTTCCTTGGTCGCGAACAGGCTGACCAGTGACTTCACCAGACCCTTGAACAGGCTTGGCTCAGGCAGGGCGGCTGGCGCAGCAACTGGAGCTGCGGCTTCAACCGGAACCGGTGCGTTGGCACGGGCTGGTGCGGTCTTGACGGCGGCTTCCTGGCGAACCAGGGTGCGGGTCGCAGCGGCTGGCTGGACTTCTTCCACGTCGGCAGCGGCAGCAGCGATTTCGTAGCTGGACTGATTGGTGTGGGCTTCCGGGCTGTCATCACGCAGGCGCTGCACTTCGAAGTGCGGCGTCTCGAGGTGATCGTTCGGCAGGATGACGATGCGGGCACGCGTGCGCAGTTCGATCTTGGTGATCGAGTTGCGCTTTTCGTTGAGCAGGAACGCGGCCACCGGGATCGGCACTTGTGCGCGAACTTCGGCAGTGCGGTCTTTCAGGGCTTCTTCTTCGATCAGGCGCAGGATCGCCAGGGACAGCGATTCAACGTCACGGATGATGCCAGTGCCGTTGCAACGTGGGCAGACGATACCGCTGCTTTCGCCCAGGGATGGACGCAGGCGCTGGCGGGACATCTCCAGCAGGCCGAAGCGCGAAATACGGCCGACTTGTACGCGGGCACGGTCGGCTTCCAGGCATTCACGGACTTTTTCTTCCACGGCGCGCTGGTTCTTGGCCGGGGTCATGTCGATGAAGTCGATGACGATCAGGCCACCGATATCACGCAGGCGCAGTTGGCGGGCGATTTCTTCAGCCGCTTCCAGGTTGGTCTGCAGGGCGGTTTCTTCGATGTCGCTGCCTTTAGTGGCGCGCGCCGAGTTGATGTCGATGGACACCAGTGCTTCGGTCGGATCGATAACGATGGAACCACCGGAAGGCAATTCGACGACGCGCTGGAAGGCGGTCTCGATCTGGCTTTCGATCTGGAAACGGTTGAACAGCGGAACGCTGTCTTCGTACAGCTTGATCTTGCTGGCGTACTGCGGCATTACCTGGCGGATGAAGGTCAGGGCTTCGTCCTGGGCTTCAACGCTGTCGATCAGCACTTCGCCGATGTCCTGGCGCAGGTAGTCGCGGATGGCGCGGATGATCACGTTGCTTTCCTGATAGATCAGGAATGGCGCGGAACGATCCAGGGACGCTTCTTTAATAGCGGTCCACAGTTGCAGCAGGTAATCGAGGTCCCACTGCATCTCTTCGCTGCTGCGGCCCAGGCCGGCAGTGCGCACGATCAGGCCCATGTCGGCCGGAGCGATCAAGCCGTTCAGTGCTTCACGCAGTTCGTTGCGTTCTTCACCTTCGATGCGGCGGGAAATGCCACCGGCACGTGGGTTGTTCGGCATCAGGACCAAGTAGCGGCCAGCCAGGCTGATGAAGGTGGTCAGGGCGGCGCCCTTGTTGCCACGTTCTTCTTTTTCTACCTGAACGATGACTTCCTGGCCTTCACTCAGGACGTCCTTGATGTTCACGCGGCCTTCGGGGGCTTTCTTGAAGTATTCGCGGGAGATTTCTTTGAGGGGCAGGAAGCCGTGGCGCTCGGAGCCGAAATCGACAAAGGCAGCCTCAAGGCTTGGCTCGATACGAGTAATCCGGCCTTTATAGATGTTGGCCTTCTTCTGCTCGCGTGCACCGGACTCGATGTCCAGGTCGTAGAGGCGTTGGCCATCTACTAGTGCAACACGCAACTCTTCGGGTTGAGTTGCGTTAATCAGCATTCTTTTCATGTTGTACCGTCGGTTTCCGGGCTGCCGGAAACGGCGTTCGGCACACACGACTTCTCACGGTCGGTGTCAGGTGCGTCAAGAGTGGTTGGCCACTCCAGTGTCCAGCAAAAACCAGCCAATTGGGCCGGTATCGCGACGGACGCGTCCTGCTTGTTAGCGGTGGTGACAAAGGCACCACTTCAACAAAAGCTAAGGTCAGGAGGAGGAATCAACCGGCGACTGTGGACGAGATGAAGCGTCTAAATATAAGCCTAGTGCTACACGGTCCGACGGTTGTGCATCTCCACCCTACACGTATCCCTGATAATTCGGGTGCTGCCGCGCGCAGAATCCGCAGCGGGTTGGCATTTACCGTGTTCTCCAATGGGGAGTCCACGCTCATGGCTAAACAAGACCGGGTGTGGGCGACTGTGCTCTCACTCAGCTCGTAACAGGCGTTGTTTCCGAAGCATTCGCCGTGGTCTGGCTCAAGACTGACTGCACTTTGTGAACTGGCCGTAAATATCGGCGCAAAAGGCGAGTATCTACTCTGCTTTTTGCACTCGCTTCAGGCCTCATGTCACCTGCGCTTGTTACAATCTCGAGCCTTCCAGGGTGGCGAAAGCCCCGTAGGACGGCCTCGCGTCCTGATGAATTGCGATGGTCAGGGCCGGCAGTTTGCCGCTAGTCCTCTGTCCAGGCCGCTTTTGGCGGCGTTCGCGACTATAGCAGCAATGATTAAGTGCTTCAATTCCATAAAAAATTGTTATCATCGCCGCCATGACGACTACCGCCCCCCAGACCCCCAGCGTCCAGCTGCTTGAGGTCTCGCCGGAATATGCCGGCCAACGCATCGACAACTTTCTTCTTGCCAGGCTCAAAGGCGTGCCCAAGACCTTGATTTACCGCATTTTGCGTAAGGGCGAAGTGCGCGTGAACAAGGGGCGGATCAAGCCCGAGTACAAGCTGCAGGCGGGCGATATCATCCGTGTGCCGCCGGTACGGGTGCCTGAGCGTGACGAACCTGTTCCTCTGGCCCAGGGCCTGTTGCAGCGCCTTGAAGCGTCGATTGTCTTCGAAGACAAGGCGTTGATTGTGATCAACAAGCCTTGTGGTATCGCCGTTCACGGCGGCAGCGGCCTCAACTACGGGGTAATCGAAGCCTTTCGTCAGTTGCGCCCAGATGCCAAGGAGCTGGAACTGGTCCATCGTCTGGACCGCGATACCTCTGGTCTGCTGATGATCGCCAAGAAACGCAGCATGTTGCGCCATCTACACGCTGCCCTGCGCGGTGACGGTGTGGACAAGCGCTACATGGCGCTGGTACGTGGCAACTGGGCAACCTCCATCAAGAGCGTCCGTGCGCCATTGCAGAAGAGCAACCTGCGTTCCGGTGAGCGCATGGTCGAGGTGGACGAGGAGGGCAAGGAAGCGCTGACCCTGTTTAAGGTGCTGCGTCGCTTTGGTGACTTTGCCACGATGGTCGAGGCCAAGCCGGTTACCGGTCGCACTCACCAGATCCGCGTCCATACCTTGCATGCTGGTCACTGCATTGCCGGTGATACCAAATACGGCGATGAGGATTTCTCCAAGGAAATCCGCGACCTGGGTGGCAAGCGCCTGTTTCTGCACGCCTACATGCTGACCGTGCCGCTGCCTGATGGCGGCGAGTTGAAGCTGCAAGCACCTGTCGATGAAATGTGGGCCAAGACCGTGGAGCGCCTGAGTGTCGCACCCTGATTACAAGCTGCTGATCTTTGATTGGGATGGCACGCTGTGCGATTCCATTGGTCGGATTGTCGAGTCGATGCACATGGCGTCGACGCGCTCGGGGTTTGAGCCCTGCGAGGACCTGGCGGTCAAGGGCATCATTGGCCTGAGCCTGGCAGAGGCCATTCGCACCCTGTATCCGCAGATCGGTGACGATGATTTGGTCGCGTTTCGCCAGCACTATGCCGATTACTATATGGCCCTGGATGCCGAGCCTTCGCCGCTATTTGAGGGGGTGGTGCAATCCATGGATGCGTTGCGTGGCGAGGGCTATCACCTCGCTGTTGCGACCGGCAAGGCGCGTCGTGGCCTGGATAGAGTGCTCAAGGCCCATGGCTGGAGCGATTATTTCGATGCCACCCGTGCGGCGGATGAAACAGCTGGCAAGCCCCACCCGCTGATGCTGGAGCAGATCCTCGCCCATTGTGGCGTGTCTCCTCGGCAGGCGTTGATGGTGGGTGATGCGTCGTTCGACCTGATGATGGCGCGCAATGCCGGGATGGACTCCGTGGCGGTCAGCTACGGTGCCCAGTCTGCCCAGGCCTTGCAGGCGTACGAGCCCAGGCTGACGATTGACCGTTTTTCTGAATTGCAGGCCTGGCTCAGTCAGGCCAATTAAGTCTTTGCTGGGGTGGATGGCATGACCGATGAGTGGAAAGCGCCTGAAAAGGCCAGTACCGATAGCAACGATGACAAAAGCTGGAAGCTGCTGGAAAAAACCTTGCTGGCCAGCGTCCAGGAGCAGCGTCGTTCGCGACGTTGGGGAATCTTTTTCAAGCTGCTGACCTTTGTTTATCTGCTGGGCATGCTGGCGCTGTTCAGTCCGCTGATGGATATGGAAAAAAACGCCACCCGTAGCGGTAATTACACGGCGTTGATCGAAGTGCGCGGGGTGATTGCCGACAAGGAGTCTGCCAGCGCCGACAATATCGTCAGCAGCCTGCGGGCAGCCTTTGAGGATTCAAAGGTCAAGGCTGTGATTCTGCGCATCAACAGCCCGGGCGGCAGTCCGGTGCAGTCTGGTTATGTGTATGACGAGATCCGTCGTCTGCGCGGCTTGCATCCGGACATCAAGCTGTATGCGGTAATTTCCGACCTGGGTGCTTCGGGTGCCTATTACATCGCCAGCGCCGCTGACCAGATTTACGCCGACAAGGCCAGCCTGGTGGGTTCCATTGGTGTGACAGCGGCCGGTTACGGCTTTGTCGGCACCATGGAAAAGCTGGGTGTCGAGCGTCGGACGTACACCTCTGGTGAGCATAAGTCGTTCCTGGATCCGTTCCAGCCGCAAAAGGCTGATGAAACCCAGTTCTGGCAGAATGTGCTGGATACCACTCATCGGCAATTCATCGCCAGCGTCAAGCAGGGGCGGGGTGATCGACTCAAGGATAAAGACCATCCTGAGCTGTTTTCCGGGTTGGTCTGGTCTGGCGAGCAGGCGCTGCCGCTGGGTTTGATCGATGGCCTGGGCAGTGCCAGTTCGGTGGCGCGGGACGTGATTGGCGAGAAAGAGCTGGTGGATTTCACCGTTCAGGAATCGCCGTTTGATCGCTTTTCCAAGAAGCTCGGTGCCAGCGTAGCTGAGAAGCTGGCGCTGTATATGGGCTTCCAGGGGCCGACGCTGCGCTGAGATTTCAAGCCTGGTGTAGATCAAAATGTGGGAGGGGGCTTGCTCTCGATAGCAGTGGGTCAGTTACAGATAAATTGACTGATCCACCGCCATCGGGAGCAAGCCCCCTCCCACATTTGGTTTGCGGTGTATTCAGGGGATTTGCACGCCTTCAGTCAGCAGCATATCCACCAGTCGAATCAGTGGCAGGCCCACCAGGCTGGTGGCGTCTGGCCCTTCGGTGCTTTGAAACAGGCTCACTCCCAAGCCTTCGGCCTTGAAGCTGCCAGCGCAGTCGTAGGGCTGTTCGGCTCGCAGGTAGCGCTCGATGCGCGCCGCGTCCAGCGTGCGCATGTGCACGGTGAAGGGGATGCAGTCGACCTGTAGGTGCCCGGTATCGCTGTTCAGCACTGCCAGGCCGGTCAGGAAGCTGACTCGCTTGCCGCTGGCCGTCAGTAACTGCTCGCGTGCCTGCTCGAAAGTGTGAGGCTTGCCGATGATCTGGTCGTCGAGCGTTGCGACTTGATCGGAGCCGATAATAAGATGGCCTGGATAGCTGCCAGCAAGCGCCCGGGCTTTTTCCTCGGCCAGGCGCTTGACCAGCTCCTCGGCCGTCTCGTTCGCGCGGTGGCTTTCGTCGATATCCGGTGAGCTGCAGGTGAACGGCAGGTGCAGGCGGCTCAACAATTCCCGGCGATAAACCGAGCTGGAAGCGAGTAATAAAGGCAGCATGGACGTCTCCTCAGGGCAGTCGCGAATTCTAGCGAGGTGGCCAGGTGACGGACAGGGCTGAATTTCCTTTGACATGGCTGGGGGCATCCCTATAATGCTGCGCCTATGTTGAATGACCCGATTCCACCTCACGTTGACCCGCGCAAATTGGCTGATCGTGGCACCACCCTTCAAGGTGAAGTGCTGCTGGCCGATTTGGAGAGACTCTGCGACCCGCTTTCCGACAATGTCGGTACGGTGCAGGCTAAATTCGTTTTTGAACGAGATGAACGTAAATCTGTGGTAATTCACAGTTTTATCGACACTGAAGTCAAAATGGTTTGCCAGCGTTGTCTTGAGCTGGTCACCCTGCCGATCCACAGCGAATGCAGTTATGCTGTGGTGAAAGAGGGTGCGAATACCCAGTCGTTGCCGAAAGGTTATGACGTGCTGGAACTGGGCGAAGATCCATTGGATCTGCATGCACTGATCGAGGAGGAGCTTCTGCTCGCCTTGCCCATTGTGCCTGCTCATCATCCGGAAGAATGCCAGCAGCCGGAGGGTCTCGATGACGAGGCCGAGCCGAGCGAGGACGAGGTAACGCGGTCCAACCCGTTCAGTGTATTGGCGCAGTTAAAGCGTGACCCAAACGTTTAGGAGTTAATCAATTATGGCTGTTCAGCAGAACAAAAAATCCCGCTCTGCCCGTGACATGCGTCGTTCCCACGATGCTCTCGAGGCTAGCACCCTGTCCGTAGAAAAGACCACCGGTGAAGTTCACCTGCGTCACCACGTATCGCCAGAAGGCGTATACCGTGGTCGTAAAGTGATCGACAAGGGCGCTGACGAGTAATCACTTGTCTGCTCAAGTCATCGCGATTGACGCAATGGGCGGGGACTTCGGTCCCCGCAGCATTGTTCAGGCCAGTATTGCTTGCCTGTCTGCCACACCCTCGCTGCACCTGACCCTTGTCGGTCAACCCTCCCTACTTGAAGAATTGATTGCCAGCCATCCGGCGGTGGATCGCGTGCGCCTGACGATTACGGCTGCCAGCGAAACCATTGGCATGGATGAAAAGCCTGCGCAGGCGCTGCGTGGCAAGCCGGACTCTTCGATGCGTGTGGCCCTTGAGCTGTTGCGTGATGGCAAGGTTCAGGCCTGTGTCAGTGCTGGCAATACCGGGGCCTTGATGGCGTTGTCCCGTCATGTGTTGAAAACCCTGCCAGGCATTGACCGGCCGGCGATGGTGGCGGCAATTCCCACCCAGCGTGGCTATTGCCAGTTGCTGGACCTGGGGGCGAATGTCGACTGCAGTGCCGAGCACTTGTTGCAATTTGCCGTGATGGGATCGGTGGCCGCGGAAACGCTGGGTGTGGTGCGGCCTCGGGTGGCCCTGCTCAACATTGGCACCGAAGACATCAAGGGTAATCAGCAGGTCAAGCTGGCTGCCAGTTTGTTGCAGGGTGCGCGGGGCTTGAATTACATCGGTTTTGTCGAGGGTGACGGGTTGTACCGGGGCGAAGCGGATGTGGTGGTGTGCGACGGTTTTGTCGGCAATATCCTGCTCAAATCCAGCGAAGGCCTGGCGACGATGATTGCTGCGCGCATCGAGGCCTTGTTCAAGCGCAACCTTGCTTCACGCGTGGTGGGCGCTCTGGCGCTGCCTTTGATGCGGCGCTTGCAGGCGGACCTGGCACCGGCGCGGCATAACGGTGCGAGTTTCCTGGGGTTGCAGGGTATTGTGATCAAAAGCCATGGCTCGGCAGGGGTGCAGGGTTTTCAAAGCGCCATCCAGCGTGCCTTGATCGAGATCCAGGAAAACCTGCCACAACGCTTGCGCGGCCGCCTTGAGGATCTGTTGCCTTAGGCGAATGGGGCCGGAAATGCTTAAATGTGACCGGCCAGTTCAATTGACCATCCAATCTGTCAGTTTCTTGCGCTCCCACCTGTGGGGCGCCAATTTCCGACGACCAGATCATTAGGGGCTTGTTACATGTCTACATCCCTCGCATTCGTCTTTCCAGGGCAGGGTTCGCAGTCCCTCGGCATGTTGGCCGAGCTGGGCGCGGAATATCCGCTGATCCTGGAAACTTTCAAGGAAGCTTCCGATGCCCTGGGTTACGACCTGTGGGCGCTGACCCAGCAGGGGCCGGAAGAGCAGCTTAACCAAACCGACAAGACCCAGCCGGCCATTCTCACCGCCTCGATCGCCCTGTGGCGCTTGTGGCTGGCTGAAGGTGGTGCACGTCCGGCTTATGTCGCCGGCCATAGCCTGGGCGAATACAGTGCCCTGGTAGCCGCTGGCAGCCTGACCCTCGGTGAAGCGGTCAAGCTGGTGGAGCGTCGCGGTCAACTGATGCAAGAAGCTGTTCCTGCCGGGCAGGGTGGCATGGCCGCGATTCTCGGCCTGGAAGACGCTGACGTGATCGCAGCCTGTGCCGAAGCGGCTCAGGGCGAGGTGGTCAGTGCCGTCAACTTCAACTCCCCAGGCCAGGTGGTGATCGCCGGTGCCAAGGCGGCTGTCGAGCGTGCCATCGAAGGCTGCAAGGCCCGTGGCGCCAAGCGTGCCATGCCGCTGCCGGTCAGCGTGCCGTCCCACTGTGAGCTGATGCGTCCGGCTGCCGAGCGTTTTGCCGAGTCTGTCGCCGCTATCAATTGGCAGGCGCCGCAGATTCCATTGGTACAGAACGTCAGTGCGGCTGTTGCTCCGGATCTGGAAACCCTCAAGCGCGACCTGCTGGAGCAGCTGTACAAGCCGGTCCGCTGGGTTGAGTCGGTTCAGGCCCTGTCGGCTAATGGTGCGACCCAGTTGGTCGAGTGCGGTCCCGGCAAAGTCCTGGCCGGCCTGAACAAGCGCTGCGCCGAAGGCGTGTCGACTTCTAACCTCAATACCCCGGATGCCTTCGCTGCCGCTCGCGCGGCACTGGCCTGAACTAAGGAGAAGCCTGCATGAGTCTGCAAGGTAAAGTTGCACTGGTTACTGGCGCAAGCCGTGGCATTGGCCAGGCGATCGCCCTGGAACTGGGCCGTCTGGGCGCTGTGGTCATCGGTACCGCAACCTCCGCCGCCGGCGCTGAGCGTATTGCCGCGACGTTGAAGGAAAATGGCGTTCAGGGCACCGGTCTTGAGCTTAACGTGACCAGCGATGAGTCCGTGGCTGCCGTATTGGCCGAAATCACTGCACAGTTCGGTGCTCCGGCTATCCTGGTGAACAACGCCGGTATCACCCGCGATAACCTGATGATGCGCATGAAAGACGACGAGTGGCATGATGTCGTCGACACCAACTTGAACAGTCTGTTTCGCCTGTCCAAGGGGGTTTTGCGCGGTATGACCAAGGCGCGTTGGGGGCGAATTATCAATATTGGCTCCGTAGTGGGTGCCATGGGCAACGCAGGCCAAGTAAACTACGCCGCCGCCAAGGCAGGTCTGGAAGGTTTCAGCCGTGCACTGGCGCGTGAAGTCGGCTCGCGGTCGATTACGGTCAACTCGGTGGCCCCAGGGTTCATCGACACCGATATGACCCGCGAATTGCCTGAGACGCAGCGTGAAGCCTTGCTGACGCAGATTCCGCTGGGCCGTCTAGGCCAGGCTCAAGAGATCGCGAATGTGGTCGCTTTCCTGGCATCCGACGGTGCGGCATACGTGACTGGGGCTACAATCCCGGTGAACGGCGGGATGTACATGAGTTAAATTGTGACGGATCGCTTCAAAAAAATGTCATACGAGCTGTCTAAAATCCGTTATAAAGCTGCAATCTATTTATAGACAGATGGCCAATAGGGTACGAGGGTGAAGCTTTCAGTTGAAAAGCTGAAAAGCCTTTCTATACACTTACCCACTGGCCAGCTGCCTGAATTTGTCCATTAGGAGTGAAAACAAGGTATGAGCACCATCGAAGAGCGCGTCAAGAAAATCGTTGCCGAGCAACTGGGCGTTAAAGAAGAAGAAGTGACCAACACTGCTTCCTTCGTTGAAGACCTGGGTGCCGACTCCCTTGACACCGTTGAGCTGGTGATGGCTCTGGAAGAGGAATTCGAGACCGAAATCCCGGACGAAGAAGCTGAAAAAATCACTACTGTTCAAGCTGCTATCGACTACGTAACTAGCCACCAGGCGTAATAGTTTGTAATCGTCGCTTGCTGTGATGGAAAAACCGCACTGCCCTATGGCGTGCGGTTTTTTCCTTTAGGCCTGATGCAAAGTGTCGTCATTAGAAAAAGGAGAGTGCTGTGTCGCGTAGACGCGTCGTAGTCACCGGTATGGGTATGTTGTCGCCACTGGGTACGGATGTGCCGAGCAGTTGGCAGGGCATTCTGGCTGGCCACAGTGGTATTGGTCTGATTGAGCATACGGACCTTTCTGCCTATTCCACCCGTTTTGGCGGCTCGGTAAAGGGTTTCAACGTCGAGGAATATCTCTCGGTCAAGGAATCCCGCAAACTCGACCTGTTCATTCAATACGGCCTGGCAGCCGGTTTTCAGGCGATGCGTAATGCCGGCCTGGAAGTCACCGACGCCAACCGTGAGCGCATCGGCGTGGCCATGGGTTCGGGTATTGGCGGTCTGACCAATATCGAAGAAACCAGTCGCACCCTGCACGAATCCGGTCCCCGTCGAATCTCACCGTTCTTCGTGCCCGGTTCGATCATCAATATGATTTCCGGCTTCCTGTCCATCCATCTGGGTGCTCAGGGGCCGAACTACGCCATTTCCACGGCGTGCACCACGGGCACTCACTGCATCGGCATGGCGGCGCGCAACATCGCCTATGACGAGGCTGACGTGATGATCGCCGGTGGCGCCGAAATGGCAGCTTGCGGTCTGGGCATGGGCGGCTTTGGTGCTTCCCGGGCGCTGTCGACCCGCAATGACGAGCCGACCCGTGCCAGCCGTCCGTGGGACAAGGGCCGTGATGGCTTCGTGCTTTCCGATGGTGCCGGTGCGCTGGTCCTCGAGGAGCTGGAGCACGCCAAGGCTCGTGGCGCGACCATCTACGCCGAGCTGATCGGTTTTGGCATGAGCGGTGATGCCTACCACATGACGTCGCCGCCGGCCGATGGTGCAGGCGCTGCACGTTGCATCACCAACGCACTGCGTGATGCCAAGATCAACGTCGATCAGGTGCAGTACATCAACGCCCACGGCACTTCGACTCCTACCGGAGACCTGGCGGAAGCCGAGGCCATCAAGTCGGTGTTTGGCGAGCACGCCTATAAGCTGGCGGTGAGCTCCACCAAGTCCATGACCGGTCACCTGTTGGGTGCGGCGGGCGCGGTCGAGGCGATCTTCAGTGTGCTGGCGATCCAGGATCAGGTCGCACCGCCGACCATCAATCTGGATGAGCCGGATGAGGGTTGCGACCTGAACTTCGTGCCTCACGAGCCGCAGAAGATGCCGATCGACGTGGTGCTGTCCAACTCGTTTGGCTTTGGCGGCACTAACGGTTCCCTGGTGTTCCGTCGGTTCGCCGAGTAATGCACAGCTGGGTCGACGGTCAGCCGGAGGACGCAGTGCCCCTGAAAGATCGCGGCCTGGCATACGGCGATGGTCTGTTTGAGACCATCGCGGTCAAGGCCGGGCAGCCGGTGCTGCTCGATCGCCACCTGCAGCGCCTGGACGAAGGCTGCAGGCGGTTGGCGATTGTTGTGGATCAGTCGTTGATCCGCAGCGAGTTGTTGGCCTATGCCGCCGTCTTGGGCGACGGTGTCCTCAAGTTGATCCTCACGCGTGGCGATAGCCTGCGCGGTTATGGCATCAACGCGGGCGCCCCAGCGCGTCGCATTCTACAAGGCAGTCCACCTGCCATTTATCCCGAAGCTCATGGTTCGTCTGGCATACGCCTGTTTCCATGTGTTACCCGTTTGTCCGAGCAACCCTTGCTTGCCGGTCTCAAGCACCTCAATCGCCTGGAGCAGGTGATCGCCCGTTCCGAGTGGCTGGATGCCGATCATGCAGAAGGTTTGATGCTGGATATGTCCGGTCGAGTCATCGAAGGCGTGTTCAGCAACCTGTTCCTGGTGCGTGACGGCATGTTGCTGACCGCTGATCTGAATCGTTGCGGTGTCGCTGGCGTCATGCGGGCCGAGTTGTTGGCCCAAGCGCGGACGTTGGGCATCCCGGTAATCGTGGCCGATGTAAGTTTTGACCAATTGCAACAGGCTGATGAAGTCTTCGTTTGCAACAGCGTGTATGGCATTTGGCCGGTGCGTGGATGTGGGGCAATGAGCTGGTCGGTTGGGCCGCTCACCCGTAAACTGCAAGGCATTGTTCGCGCGCTATTGGATATTTGATTTGAGACGTAAATTTGTACTGTTGCTGGAGATCGGTCTGGTCCTGGCGGGTCTGCTGCTGGGCGCTTCTGCCTGGAAGATGAACTCGGCCCTGGAACAGTCTTTAAACCTGACCCAGGAGCAGTTGCTGGATGTGCCGGCCGGTGCGACACCCACCGGCACCTTCAATCGTCTGGAAAATGACGGCGTGCTTAAGGATGCCTTCTGGTTGCGTCTCTACTGGCGTTTCAACCTCGACGGTCAGCCGCTGCACAGCGGTGAATATCGCATGACACCCGGCCTTACCGCCCAGGGCCTGATCGGTTTGTGGCAGCGTGGCGAAGTGGTGCAGTACAGCATCACGCTGGTGGAAGGTTGGAACTTCCGTCAGGTGCGCGCCGCCCTGGCCAAGCATGAAAAAATCGAGCAAACCCTCTCGGGCTTGAGCGACAGCGAGGTGATGGATAAGCTCGGTCACCCAGGCATTTTCCCGGAAGGGCGGTTCTTCCCGGATACCTATCGTTTCGTGCGTGGCATGACGGACCTTGAGTTACTGAAAAAGTCCTACAACCGACTGGACGATGTCCTCGCTCAGGAATGGAGCAAGCGCGCTCCCGACGCGCCCTACACCGAGCCCTATCAAGCGCTGATCATGGCCTCCCTGGTGGAGAAAGAAACCGGTGTGCCAGAAGAGCGTGGGCAGATTGCCGGGGTGTTTGTACGGCGTATGCAGATCGGCATGTTGCTGCAAACCGACCCGACGGTGATCTATGGCCTGGGTGAGCGCTATAACGGCAAGTTGACCCGCGCCCACCTCAAAGAAGCCACGCCCTACAACACTTACGTGATTAGTGGCCTGCCGCCGACACCGATTGCCATGGTCGGTCGTGAGGCCATTCATGCGGCGCTGAACCCGGTGCCGGGCAGCAGCCTGTACTTTGTCGCCCGTGGCGACGGCAGCCATATTTTCTCTGACAACCTGGATGCGCATAATTCAGCAGTGCGTGAATTCCAGATGAAGCGTCGCGCCGATTATCGTTCCAGCCCTGCGCCCGTGGCGAAGCCGACGGATGCCGCCCCCGAGGCCCCCGCCGAACAAGCGCCCGAACCTGCTTCAGTGCCGGACGCCGACGCGCCGCAAAGCCCGCAATGACTCTGACTAAGGACTGCCTGTGACTGGCTTGTTTATTACCCTGGAAGGCCCGGAAGGCGCCGGCAAAAGCACCAACCGTGAATACCTCGCTGAGCGTTTGCGCGCCGAGGGCATCGAGGTGTTGTTGACCCGCGAACCAGGCGGCACTCCTCTGGCCGAGCGGATTCGCGAAGTCTTGCTGACACCGGGCGAGGAGCCAATGAACCCGGATACCGAACTGTTGCTGGTGTTCGCTGCCCGCGCCCAGCATCTGGCTGAAGTGATTCGCCCGGCCCTGGCCCGTGGTGCGGTGGTGATTTGTGATCGCTTTACCGATTCGACTTACGCCTATCAGGGCGGCGGTCGTGGCCTGTCCCTGGAGCGCATCGCAACCCTGGAGACCTTCGTTCAGGGCGACGTGCGTCCGCACCTGACTCTGGTGTTCGACCTGCCGGTGGAAGTCGGCCTGGCCCGCGCCAGTGCCCGTGGCCGTCTGGATCGTTTCGAGCTGGAAGGTCGGGTGTTTTTCGATGCGGTACGCAGTGCCTACCTCAAGCGCGCTGAAGCAGCCCCGGCACGTTACTGCCTGGTGGACGCGGCGCAGCCCCTGGCTCAGGTTCAGCAATCACTGGATACCCTGTTGCCAAAAATGTTGGAGCTTTACCGTGGCTGAAGCCTACCCGTGGCAGGACGGTCTCTGGCAGCAGTTGGCCGGTCGTGCCCAACATGCCCACGCCTATTTGCTCCATGGCCCTGCAGGCATCGGCAAGCGCGCGCTGGCCGAGCGGCTGATGGCCAACCTGTTGTGTCAGCGGCTGGACGGTCTGGAGGCGTGCGGGCAATGCAAATCGTGCCTGTTGCTTAAAGCCGGTAGCCATCCGGACAACTATCTGCTGGAGCCGGAAGAGGCGGACAAGGCGATCAAGGTCGATCAGGTTCGAGATCTGGTCGGCTTCGTGGTGCAGACCGCACAGATGGGCGGGCGCAAGGTGGTGTTGATCGAACCGGTGGAGGCGATGAACATCAACGCCGCCAATGCTTTGCTCAAGAGTCTGGAAGAACCGTCCGGCAATACCGTTCTGTTGCTGGTCAGTCATCAGTCCAGCCGTTTGCTACCGACCATTCGCAGCCGCTGCGTGCAACAGGCTTGCCCGTTGCCCAGCGAAGCCATGAGCCTGCAGTGGCTGGGCCAGGCCTTGCCGGAGTGCTCCGAAGAGGAGCGGGTTGAACTGCTAACCCTGGCTGCCGGTTCACCACTGGCTGCGGTCAAGTTGCAGGCCCAAGGCGTGCGCGAACAGCGGGCGCTGGTGGTGGATGGCGTGAAGAAGCTGCTCAAACAAGAGCAATCTGCTACGCAATTGGCTGAAACCGCCTGGAAAGACATTCCATTGCTGCTGCTGTTTGACTGGTTCTGCGACTGGTCGAGCCTGATCCTGCGCTACCAACTGACTCAGGATGAAAACGGCCTGGGCCTGGCGGACATGCGCAAGGTTGTGCAATACCTGGCGCAGAAGAGTGCCCAGGACAAGGTCTTGAACATTCAGGACTGGATCCTCGCCCAACGCCAGAAGGTCCTGGGCAAGGCCAACCTCAACCGCGTGCTGTTGCTTGAGGCCTTGTTGGTGCAATGGGTCGGCCTGCTCGGCCGCCGTTAATTTCAGTGGCCGACAGGTGTATCGTTGGCCAGACACTTCCCGCGACTCAAGTTGTAACTTCCTATGCTCGTAGACTCCCATTGCCACCTCGATCGCCTCGACCTCGCCGAACACGGCGGCTCCCTGGATGCCGCCCTTGAGGCTGCGCGTCAGCGCGGGGTAGGGCACTTCCTGTGTATCGGCGTCAGCGCAGAAAACGCCGCCGACGTCAAAGCCCTGGCGGATCGTTACGCCGATGTCGATTGTTCGGTGGGCATTCATCCCCTGGACCTCAAGCCTGGTGAAGCGCCGGCTCTGGATTGGCTGCTGGGTGAGCTTAATCACCCGCGAGTGGTAGCCATTGGCGAGACCGGCCTGGATTATCACTACGAACCGGAAGCCGCCGAGCTCCAACAGGCTTCGTTCCGTCTGCACCTGCAAGCCGCCCAGCAAACCGGCAAACCGGTGATCGTCCACACCCGTGGCGCCCGTGCCGATACCTTGGCGCTGCTGCGCGAGGCCGCACTGCCCCAAGCGGGCGTGTTGCATTGCTTCACCGAGGATTGGGACATGGCCAAGGCTGCCCTGGACCTGGGCTTTTACATTTCCCTGTCGGGCATCGTGACCTTCCGTAATGCGGATGCGTTGCGTGATGTGGCTCGCCAGGTCCCGGCGGACCGCCTGCTGGTGGAGACCGATTCACCGTACCTGGCACCCATCCCCCATCGTGGCAAGCCGAACCTGCCGCAATATGTGCGCGATGTGGCGGATTACCTGGCGATGCTGCGGGGCGAGTCCTACGAGCGGTTTGCCGAACAGACCACCGAAAACTTCAAGCGCCTGTTCCCCCTGGCACACGTCGCTTAAATTCAGGGCAAAAAAAACCCGGGTTCTGGGGGGTGAATCCGGGCTAAGACCATTAGGAGTAAAACAAAGGTACACAGTCCGTCGGTACCCAGGTCGACGCATCACTTGGGGGAGATGTCGCGCCGACATTTCAAGTATTGATCAGTATCCCATTCAGTCCAGCCGCATCTGATCGTTTTTTAAACAGATTTGGAATACGCCCGCTTCGGTTGAGTTCTCATTGATGTGGTAGACGCCCGAATAAGTCGTGTCTTATTTCTGACTCATACCGCCTTATTCGTTGGCGGACTGTAAGTTAAGTGTATGGGTTGTTCACATAGACGTTGCCCAACGACCGTTCAGTCGGGATAATCCCATGCACTGGGTAAAACGTTCCGCCAAGCACCGCTTGGGAGCGCACAACCCTCCCCATATTGACCTCTGCAGACCTTTTCTTATGCACAAAGAACCCCGTAAGGTCCGTGAGTTTCGCCGCCGCGAGCAGGAAATTCTCGACACCGCACTTAAGCTGTTCCTCGAACAAGGTGAAGACAGCGTCACCGTCGAGATGATTGCGGATGCCGTGGGTATCGGCAAAGGCACTATCTACAAACACTTCAAGTCCAAGGCCGAGATCTATTTGCGCCTGATGCTCGACTACGAGCGGGATTTGAACGAGTTGTTGCACTCGGCGGATGTCGACAAGGACAAGGAAGCCCTGTCCCGGGCCTACTTCGAATTCCGCATGCGTGATCCGCAACGCTACCGCTTGTTCGATCGCCTGGAAGAGAAGGTGGTCAAGGGCAACCAGGTGCCGGAAATGGTCGAGGAACTGCACAAGATCCGCGCCTCCAACTTCGAACGCCTGACCCTGTTGATCAAGGGCCGCATCAGCGAAGGCAAGCTGGAAGATGTGCCGCCGTACTTCCACTACTGCGCTGCCTGGGCGTTGGTGCATGGCGCCGTCGCGCTGTATCACTCGCCGTTCTGGAGCAATGTGCTGGAAGATCAGGAAGGCTTCTTCCAGTTCCTGATGGATATCGGCGTGCGCATGGGCAACAAGCGCAAGCACAGCACCGATCTGCCGAGCGCCGAGACACCCGCTACCTGAGTCATTCGCCCAAGTGATGGCGATATGATTTTCTGTCGGGTGCAGTAGCCCAGGAATATACTCAGGCAAGGACCTTGCTAAAATCTGATTTATGAGTCAGGTTCTAGCGCGCCCGAATTATCCTCTGCCGGAGTGATCCATGATCGTTGATCGACAAGGCAGGCGATTCCGCAATTTGCGGATCAGCCTGACCTCAGCTTGCAACTACGCGTGTACCTACTGCGTGCCCAATGGCAAGCGGCTGGTGGCTGCGCAGGATGAGCTGTCGGCTGAGGCGATGGCACGGGGCGTGGCCTATTTGATTGAGGCCGCCGGTATCGAGCGTCTGCGCATTACCGGTGGTGAACCGCTGGTCAGTCCCAAGCTGGAAGCCTTCATGGGCGCGGTGGGGCAGATGGGTTTGAGTGACATCAGCCTGACCACCAACGGCCAGTTACTGGCGCGCAAGCTGCCACTGCTGGTGGATGCCGGGATTCGGCGGATCAACGTTTCCCTCGATACCCTAGATGCCGACGGCTTTCGCAGCATTGCCCGCGGCGGCGATCTGGCCACGGTGCTCGATGGTATGGACCAGGCGAGCGCGGCCGGGATCAAGATCAAGGTCAATATGGTGCCGTTGCGCGGTCAGAACCTCGACCAGGTGATGCCGCTGCTCGACTATTGCCTGGAGCGCGGCTATGAGTTGCGCTTTATCGAACTGATGCGCATGGGCCACTTGGCCAGTGACGCCAATGCCTTCCTCCAGCAATTCGTCAGCCTCCAGCAATTGCTGAGCCTGATTGGCGACCACCATGAATACCTGCAAGCCGATGCCCCGGTAGACGCCACAGCCGTGCGTTATGAAGTCCCGGGCAAAGGCTTCTTTGGTGTGATTGCCAACGAAAGCGTACCGTTCTGCCGCACCTGTTCGAGGTTGCGGCTGTCGTCCACGGGCTGGCTCCATGGCTGCTTGTCGTCGAGTAACCGCCACTACGTTGGCGACCTGCTGGACAAGCCCCGCCATCAGGCGCTGCCGGCCTTGCAGCGGCTATTGGTCAAGGCATTGGGCGACAAGCAAGAAGTGGCGTTCTCGGGCGGGGCAACAGTGATGAAGATCATCGGCGGCTAATCCCCCAAGCTGGCGCAAAATCTGCATCTCGTGCCCATTCGCCGGTTTTCCGTCACCGGCTTCTGGAGGATAGGATGCGTAGTCTGGTGTTGTTGCTGGCGTCACTGGCGTTGGGTGGCTGCATGACCGTCAGTGATATGGCCGAAGGCACTCGCTATCAGATGAGCGATGCTGGGCTTCTGGATCACAGTGATACCCGTCGCGCCAACTCGATCCGCGTGCAGCCCGACTCCTTTATCTTTATTGCCCAGGGTGCGTTTACGCCGCCGGGCAGCGCCTACCCGCGTCCCAACGTGGTGGCCGAAGAAGCCTTCAACGGCTTTGTCGAGTATTTCCCCATGGTCCGCCGCGCTCGCGCACCGGAGGGTCTGGAACAGGCAATGGCCGAAGCCCGTAGCGTTGGCGCCCATTACTTGCTGTACACCCGCTTCGCCAAGGCCGATGACCGTATCGGCAATGCTGATGAATGGGCCGACCAGCAGGCCGTGGATCGCCTGGGGATCGACAGCGGGGTGATTCAGATCATGTTGATCGAGACCAGCACCCAGTACTTGATTGATACTGCACGGATTCGCAGTCGTGGCGGTTTACTGACGTTCCACGACACCACGCCTGAAGACCTGATTGCCAAGCCCCTGGCGCAATACGCCCGTAGCCTGTTGGGCATGAGTGATCAGTAAGACCTGAGGAGAACCCCATGACCGATTCCGCCAAGGCCAATGATTTGTTGGCGCAATTGCCCAAGGGCAAAGGTCCGGCGCCGGTGCATCTGTGGAATCCGGACTTTTGCGGCGACATCGATATGCGCATCGCCCGCGATGGCACCTGGTTTTACTTGGGTACGCCTATCGGTCGCAAACCCATGGTCAAGTTGTTCTCCAACATCATCCGCCGCGACGGCGATGATTACTTCTTGATCACACCGGTGGAAAAGGTCGGGATCACGGTCGAGGATGCGCCGTTTGTCGCCGTGACCCTGGAAGTTGAAGGGCAGGGCGAAAGCCAGGTCCTGCGCTTTACCACCAACGTTGAAGAGCAGGTCGAAGCCGGCACCGATCACCCATTGCGAGTGGTGATCGACCCGCAGACCCAGGAACCTGCGCCGTACCTGCTGGTACGCAACAACCTCGAAGCCCTGGTGCATCGCAACGTTTTCTACCAATTGGTGGAGTTGGCGGTGAGCCGTCCGATCAACGGTCAGAATTGGCTTGGCGTCTGGAGCGACGGTGTGTTTTTCCCTATTGGCCTGGAGCCTTGAGGCCGAATTTTTCCTTCCCTTGAAATAATTACCTTGCTGTAGCAGGGCGCTTTCGGTTATCAATTTGTACATGATTAGACATGTTCGATTTGATAAGAAAAAACGCGTCGTCGACGAGCTGATCCGCCGTATCGAGGGCGGGATGATGGCCGACGGTTTCCTGTTGCCGGGCGAGCATCAACTGGCCGAAGAGTTTGCGGTCAGTCGCGGCACCCTGCGCGAAGCCCTCGCCGAGCTCAAGCGTCGTAACTACATCGCCACCCAGAGCGGCGTCGGCTCCATCGTCACCTTCGATGGCATGGCGCTTGATCAACGCAATGGTTGGGCACAGGCGTTGGCGGATACCGGCGCTTTAGTGATCGCCGATATCTTGCGTCTTGAAGCGGTCACGCGGCCGGACCTGCTCAGCCGCTTCGGCAGCGATCAGTTCATTGCCCTCGATCGTCGCCGTCGCACCACCGATGGCACCTTCGTGTCCCTGGAGCGCTCGCTGATGCCTGCCTCGGGTGGCCTTGAAAGCCTGCCGAGGGTCGGCCTTATCGATAACTCCCTGACCATCACCCTGGCAGCCTACGGCTACATCGGCGCGGGCGGTGACCAGTGGATTGGCGCCGAGCCACTGAACGAGGTCGACGCCGAGTTGTTGGGGCGCCCGGTCGGCACCGTGTTTCTCAAGGCGTTGCGCACTACCTACGACCGTCGCGAGCGGTTCATGGAATACGTCGAAAGCTTGCTCGACCCGCTGCACTTTCGCCTGCACCTTCAATTTGGAACGCCGAAATGACCCCGCACACTCGCGCCCTCGGCGCTTTCTACGGCCTGGCCTTAGGCGACGCTCTAGGTATGCCTACCCAATCCTTGAGTCGCGAGCAGGTCAGGGCACGCTTCGGTGAAATCACCGCCCTGGAAGACGCCGGCCCTGACCAACCCATTGCGCCCAACATGCCCAAGGGCTCCATCACCGATGACACCGAACAGGCGATCCTGGTGGGCCAGTTGCTGGTGGATGGCCAAGGCAAGATCGAGCCGACGGTACTTGCCCAGCGCCTGATCGATTGGGAAGCGGTGATGCGCGCCAAAGGCTCCCAGGACCTGCTGGGCCCGTCGACCAAACGCGCGATCGACATGATCCTGGCCGGCCACACCCCGGAAGAGTCCGGGCGCTACGGCACCACCAATGGTGCAGCCATGCGCATTACACCGGTAGGCATCGCGGCAAACGTTGCCGACCCTGAACAGTTCATCCAGTCGGTGATCCAGGCCTGCCAGGTGACTCACAACACCACGCTTGGCATTGCCAGCGCGGCAGCAGTGGCGGCGGTGGTTTCGGCGGGTATCAATGGCGAGGACCTGGGAGAAGCACTGAACATTGGCACCCGGATCGCGCAACAGGCCGAAAACCATGGGCACTGGGTCGCCGGTGGGCGTATCGGCACCCGCATCAGTTGGGCGCGGACCCTGAGTGTCGGCAGTAGCGACAAAGCGCTGTTTACCGACCTGCTCTACGAATTGATCGGTACTTCCGTCGCCTCCCAGGAGTCGGTGGTGGTGTCGTTTGCCCTCGCCCAGCAAGTGGCCGTGGGTGAGATGGACGCTTTCGAAGCCCTGTGCATGGCCGCCAGCCTTGGCGGCGACACCGACACCATCGCCGCGATTCTCGGTGCGATGCTCGGCGCATGCCTGGGGATGGCGTGCTGGCCTGAGGCGATGATCGAGCAGGTCAAGCAGGTCAACGGCCTGGACTTGCAGCCGCTGGTTCAAGGGCTGCTCCAATTGCGTTGAACTCCACAGATCAAATGTGGGAGCGGGCTTGCTCGCGAATGCGGTGTATCAGCTAGCAAATTGGGTACTGAACCACCGCATTCGCGAGCAAGCCCGCTCCCACATTTGATGATATCGGGTCAGGGAGACCTGAATATAGATTCAAATTGCCAATCTGCCACAACCACAAAAACAGGCATCAGGAGCACCCCATCATGAGTTCGACCTCTTCCGGCCAAGGCGCTGGGCAACTGGAAACGCGAGGCATCGAGCCCGTCCCAGAAAGCGAGTGTAACGGCCATCCGCTGCAGCTGTTCTGGGTCTGGTTTGCCGCCAACATCAGCATCCTCGGCTTGCCGTTGGGGGCGACGCTGGTGGCCTTTCGCGGGTTGGCGATCTGGCAGGCTATCATCGTCGCGATCCTGGGCGCCGCCGGTTCGTTCGCGGTGGTGGGGATCATTTCCATCGCCGGCCGTCGTGGCCGTGCGCCGAGCCTGACCTTGTCCCGAGCGATCTTCGGTGTACGCGGCAATATCGGCCCTACCGTGGTCTCGCTGATGTCACGCCTGGGCTGGGAAACCGTCAACACCACCACCGCAGCCTTTGTGTTGCTGTCGCTGTGCTCGATCCTGTTCAACTCGCCTGTGGCCGCCAAAAGTGCGCCGTTGCTGACCTTGCTGTTCATCGGCATTTTCGTGCTGCTGACCCTGGCCGTTTCCGGTCTAGGCCACGCCACCTTGCTGGTGATCCAGAAGTGGGCGACCTACGTATTCGGCGCGCTGAACATCCTGGTGGGCGGCTTCCTCTGCGCGACTATCGACTGGAGCGCGGTATTCAACGCCACCCCGGCACCGCTCAGCGCGATGATTATCGGTGTGGGCACCATGGCCGCCGGTACCGGCATCGGTTGGGCCAACGCGGGGGCCGACATGTCCCGCTACCAGCATCGCAGCGTCAAGGCCGTGCGCCTGGTGGCTTCCGCCGCCTTTGGTGCGGGGATTCCGCTGGTGCTGCTGATCACCTTGGGCGGCTTGCTGTCGGTGGGCAATAACGACCTGGCCTCGGCCACTGACCCGATCATCGCGATCCGCGACATGCTGCCTACCTGGATGGCCGTGCCGTACCTGATCACCGCGTTTGGTGGGCTGTTGCTTTCCAATAACCTATCGGTGTATTCGGCGGGCCTGACCACCTTGACCCTCGGTTTGAAGGTCAAGCGCGTCCACGCGGTGATTGTCGACATCGTCGCGATCTTCGCCGGTTCCATCTACTTCATGTTGATCGCCGACAGCTTCTACGGCCCATTCATCACCTTCATCTCGCTGCTGGCCGTGCCGATCACCGCCTGGGTGGGGATCTTCGTGGTCGACCTGATTCATCGCCACTATTACAGCGCCAAGGACTTGCTGGACGTCACACCGAGCAGCGCCTATTGGTATCGCGGCGGGATTGAATGGCGTGCATTCGGCGCCTGGGCAGTCGCGATTGTGTTGGGCTTCAGCTTCACCACCATCGGTACCACCGCCGAGAACATCTGGTTCGCCGGGCCGCTGTCGGATTCGTGGCTGGGTCATAACGGCCTGGGTTGGATCGTCACTTTCCTGGTGGCCGGCGGGATTTATGCGGTATTGGGCGGTGCTGCTGATCGTCGCCCGGCGTTAGTAGAGAGCCACAATGTCTAGATTGATTCACAGCGGCCAGGTCATCGTCGACCTGGTCATGTCCCTCGATACCTTGCCGGCAACCGGCGGCGATGTATTGGCCAAGTCCGCCAGTTTCGAGGCCGGCGGTGGCTTCAATGTGATGGCCGCAGCTCGGCGCAATGGCTTGCCGGTGGTCTATCTGGGGCGACACGGTAAGGGGCGTTTCGGCGACCTGGCGCGTGCGGCGATGCAGGCTGAAGGCATTGAAATGGCCCTGGCTGCCAGTGACACCAAGGACACCGGCCTGTGCGTCTCGCTGACCGAGGCCACCACCGAACGCACCTTCATCTCCCATATCGGTGCTGAAGGTGAGCTGAGTGCCGAAGACTTGGCCACCGCTGTGCCCCGTGCCGACGATTATGTGTACGTCAGTGGCTACAGCTTGCTGCTGGAGGGCAAGTGCCAGGCCTTGATCGATTGGTTGCTGGCCTTGCCACGCCAGATCACGGTGGTGTTCGATCCGGGCCCGCTGGTCAAGGCGCCCGACTCTGCGTTGATGGTCGACTTGTTGCCACGCATCGATATCTGGACCAGCAACGGTCCGGAGGCCCTGGCTTTTACTGGTGCGGGAGACATCGTCGAAGCGCTGCTCAAACTCAATGATCATCTACCTGCCCATGCGTTGCTGGTGGTGCGGGATGGCCCGAACGGTTGCTGGGTCAGCCGCAACGGCCAGCCGGAGCATGTACCGGGGTTCAAGGTGCAGGCAGTGGATAGCAACGGTGCAGGCGATGCCCATGCCGGTGTGTTTATCGCCGGTTTGGCCAACGGTCTGGCGCCGAGCGTCGCGGCCCGGCGCGCGAATGCGGCTGCTGCGTTGGCGGTCACCCGCTGGGGACCGGCGACGTCACCGGGCACCGTTGAAGTGGATGCGTTGTTGGCGCAGGCCTGAGTTGGCAGAATAGGCGCCACTCAGCACGGAGCGATATCATGACCCAGAACATCTACGACACCCCGGCCTTTTTCGAGGGCTACAGCAAGATGAACCGCTCGGTAGAAGGCCTCTCCGGCGCTCCTGAGTGGCCCGCCTTGCAGGCATTGCTGCCACCCATGGCTGGCTTGCAGGTGGTGGATCTGGGGTGCGGCTACGGCTGGTTCAGTCGCTGGGCGCAAGAGCAGGGTGCCGAACAGGTAGTGGGATTGGACGTCTCGCAAAAGATGCTGGCGCGAGCCACCGAGATGACTTCATTGCCCGCGATTACCTATGCGATTGCCGACCTTGAACAGCTGGATCTGCCTGCCGCCACTTTCGACCTGGCCTACAGCTCGCTGGCTTTCCATTACATCGTCGACCTCAAAGGCTTGTTCGCTCGCATCCATGAAGCGTTGGTTCCTGGTGGCCGGTTGGTGTTTTCCATCGAGCACCCGATCTTCATGGCGCCTCGTGAGCCGGGTTGGCTGATTGACGATCAAGGCCGCAAGAGCTGGCCGGTGAACGGCTATCAGCAGGAAGGGCCCCGGGTCACAAACTGGCTGGCGAAGGGTGTGATCAAGCAACACCGCACCTTGGGTACCTTGCTCAATCTGTTGATCCAGGCAGGCTTTACCTTGAATCATGTCGAGGAGTGGGGCCCGAGTGAGGCGGACCTGAAGGCCCGCCCCGAGTTGGCGGAAGAGCAGGAGCGGCCGATGATGTTGTTGGTGGCTGCTCAACGTTCGCTGGCATAAAAAGATCAAGTGTGGGAGCAACTGTCTTGGCGAGGTTTATTTAAAAATCACCAAGACAGTTGCTCCCACATGGGTTTTGCCGTCTCTACAAGACCGAGATCAACCCGCCTTTCTCAGTGCTTCAATCAACTGATCTTTACGCATCGTCGAGCGCCCAGGAATAGCCTTGGCTCGCGCTTCCTTCATCAGACTTTCCTTGGTCTGTGTCCCGAGCGAGGCGCGGCTGTTGCGGGGATGTCCTTCGCGTGTCGCCGCCGCCCGCTTGGCCGACTCATGGCGGTCCTTGGCTTTTTTCACCGGCGACTTGCGTTGTCCCGAGCCGCCGGCCTTTTCACCACCGCCGGACTGCTTGTTGACGGTGGCCCAGGCCCGGGCTTCGGCTTCCTCCTTGGAAAGCCCTTTGTGCTCATAACTGTCTTCGATATGCGCGGCTTTGCGTTTCTGTTCGGCGGTGTATTTGGCTTTGCTTCCACGAGGCATTGCGATACTCCTCCTGACCCGTTAAGGGCCATAGGTTGATCAGGGTTTTGGCTGTTTGGGCGCCCCGGGGATGTTGGAATCATCGCCGCCAGGGGTGGCATTTTTACCCGGCCCCATTTTGCCGTTCTCTACATCGGAACCTAGGCCCTGACGGTTGCTGTCATTGCCTTGGGTGCGGGGATCGTTGCTGTTATCAATGATTGCCCCGCCGTTGGTGTCGAGGCCAGTGCCCATGGAGCCCTTGGACTCTTCGGTCGCCGGGCTGGGCGGGCTGCCGATGGGGTCGGTCGGGCCGGTGGAGTTGTTCGAGGCGGCAAAGCTGCTCAGCGAAACGGCAGACAGCAAACCGGTGAGGGCGAGGGCAGTCAATCTGGAAGTCGTCATGAGGGTGTCTCCTTATGATTTAAGTCCTTACCTCATATTGGTCCGCCCCTGTTTGCCATTGGTGCCTCACTGGCGACGAACGGTCCTACGCTGCTTGTAAGATTTTATGTGGCGAGACACGGCGCCAGATCAGCCGCCCTACGGTGATCAGCCAGTTGAACGAAGCCACGGCCACCACGCTCATCAACAGGGTCGGCATGCCGTATTCGACGATGACCTTGCCGGCCAGCAACGGAAAGCCGAACACCCCGATAAAGTACGACAAGCTGAACAGCAGCAGTGCCTGGGAGGTAGTGCCCGCTGGAGCCTCATTGGCTGCCAGGCCGTTGATCACTGAATAGGTCAGGCCATAACCCACTCCCAGGGTGATGGCCGCCAACAGGTAACTGAAGCTGTCGTTGACCAGGAAGCCGAACATCAGGATCGACACCAACATCACCCCAGACAAGACACACGCAGCCCAATAGGGATCACGCTTGACCACGATGCTGGCGATCAACAGGCGGCTGGTGATGGCCGCACTCATGAACCCCAGGAAGAACAACGAATAGTCCAGCGAGTGAGTCGCCGCATAGCTGGTTTGAAACGACGACAAGCCACCAAACACGCAACCGCCCAGGCCCACCATGATGATGGCGAACACCGCTTTGGAGGACAGCACCTGGCGTGTCGCGGGCCAGGAGATTTTCGACACGGCGGCGACGCCTAGCAGGTTGGGGCGCTGCTGGAGCTGCGCACCCAATCGCCAGAACATCACCACGCCTGCCAGGCTCGCCAGTGCCGCGATGTAGAACGCTGCAGTCAACGGCAGATCGAAGGCATTCGCCGCGCGCCCCAGCAGCGGCCCCGAGCCTATGCCGGTCATCATGCTGCCCGACAGCAGGGCAAAGTATTTGGCGCGCTGCGTGGGTTCCACCAGCATCGCCACGATGATCGGGCCCAACGTGTAAAACACACCCCAGCCCAGCCCCAAGGATAAACCGAAGAGCATCAAGCTTTCGCCAAAACCGGGTGCCAGGGCAAAGCCCAGGCAGGCCACCACCAGCAAGACACCCAGGCAGGCGATGGACCGCGCTGCGCCCAAGGCGTCCGATAAATGCCCGGACACCATGACCGCGCCGAACGTACTGAGCATCGCCATCGAGATCACGCTCCCGGCGTCATGCTCATTGCCACCTCGGGCGTGAATCAGCAGCGACAGCAGAAAGGTCGAGCCGTACGACAGCGACAGCAGGTAACTGGCAAGGCAGAACAGGGCGAATAGTTTTCCGCCAACCGGTGGAGTGGAGCGCATGATCAAACCTGTAGTTCGTTGGATTTATGCCAGGTTTTTTACCATGCGCGGCAAGACGGTTTGTTCAATGGTTAGCGGTTTTTGCATTAGCGCTGGGCGGAGTAACGACGCATTTATTGGGCGCCGATCTCTTCAATGAAAGTGTCCATGAATCCCTTCAGTCGCTGATGGCGAACCTGCGCCATATGTTGTCCCGTCGCGGTTTGGAAACCATCGGCCAGGTGCAGCAGCTTGGTCTGGAAGTGATCAAGGCAAAAGCGCTTGTCGTCATAGTCCCGATTCAGGGCAGTAGGATCAGCCGGGTCATACAATGCGCTGCCCATGCGCCCGGCGGTATAGAACGTGCGGGCCACGCCGATCATGCCCAGGGAGTCGAGGCGGTCGGCGTCCTGAACGATCCTGGCTTCCAGGGAGTTGGGTGTAAGCCCCGCAGAAAAACTGTGAGTCTCGATGGCATGGGTGACGGCGGCGATACGGGCTGGCTGCCAATCCAGAGCCTGCAAAACCTTCCTGGCCTTAGTCGCGGCCAGCGCGGAAGCTTTCGAGCGCAAGGGTGAGTTCTTTTCCACCGCCACGCAGTCATGCAGCAATACCGCCGCTAGCAGCACCTCAAGGTCACCGCCTTCCTCGGCTTGAATCGAGCGCGCGTTGTGCCACACCCGCTGCAAATGGGACAGGTCGTGGGCGCCATCTTCTGAAGGTTCCAGAGCGTGAGGCAATAAGGTATCGGCAAGGGCAGACAAGGGAGAGAAGGGCATGAGGATTCTCAAAGGACGAATACCTACAGGGTAGTCGCGAATGAAATTGCACTGCAATCAGTCATCAAACCCCCTTAGTATGTGTCCTTTCCTTTGATCCCAAGGCCCGTCCATGACCATCGAGATTCGCCCCGCCGTGCCCAGCGATGCTGCGCAGATCCTGACCTTTATCACGGAGCTGGCCGACTACGAGAAAGCCCGCCACGAAGTGATCGCCAGTGTGGTGGACATCGAGCGCAGCCTGTTCAGCGAAGGCGCCACCGCCCACGGTCTGATCTGTCTGCGGGACGGTTTGCCGATTGGTTTTGCGGTGTTCTTTTTCAGCTATTCCACCTGGCTGGGCAGTAACTGCCTGTACCTGGAAGACCTCTACATCAACCCGGAACAGCGGGGCGGCGGGGCGGGCAAGAAGTTGCTGCGGCACCTGGCGAAAATCGCCTTCGACAACGGCTGTGGGCGCTTCGAGTGGAGCGTGCTGGACTGGAACGAACCGGCCATTGCCTTCTATAAATCCATCGGCGCTCAGCCTCAGGAAGAGTGGGTACGCTACCGGATGGAAGGCGACGCACTGCGCGAATTTGCCCAAGGCTGAGAGTGGGAACGATCTAACCAGCGAAGTGAAACCCTTGTGGGGCTCGACAGTTCCCACATTTGTTTTCCGTTGCCTTGTAGGGCTGTGTGCACCTAACTGACTGTTGTCAGTTTTTTTGTATGGTCTCCCATTATATGGGATGAGTAATTATATATTGAGATGTTTCAGGTTCTGGGTTTATAGTCTTCTGCATCAGCACTCACTACCAAAAATAAAACAGGTGAAGCGATGCAGCCTCAACCGTTGTCGTTACCCGCCGTGCCCGAGCCAACGTATGGCGAGCGGCTGAAAAACAAAGTGGTGATCATCACTGGCGCCGCCCAGGGCATCGGCGAGGCCATCGTCGCGTGCTTCCAGGCGCAACAGGCGCGCCTGGTGATCGGTGATATCCAGGGCGAGAAGGTCGAGGCGGTCGCCGCCCATTGGCGTGAACGCGGTGCCCAGATCTACGCGCAGCCAGTCGACATCACCTCCAAGGACCAATGGCGCGCCCTGGTGGATGTCGCCATCGAGCGTTTTGGCCGCGTCGATGTGCTGATCAATTGCGCGGGCGTCAACGTGTTCCGCGACCCGCTGGAGATGACCGACGAAGATTGGCGCCGTTGCTTCGCCATCGACCTGGATGGCGCCTGGTTCGGCTGCCGTACCGTATTGCCGCATATGATCGAGCAGGGCATCGGCAACATCATCAACATTGCCTCGACCCATTCCAGCCACATCATTCCCGGCTGCTTTCCCTATCCGGTGGCCAAGCACGGCTTGCTCGGCCTGACCCGCGCCCTGGGCATCGAATACGCACCCAAGGGCATCCGCGTGAATGCCATTGCGCCGGGCTATATCGAAACCCAGCTCAACGTCGACTACTGGAACGGTTTCCCCGATCCCCATGCCGAACGCCAGCGCGCCTTCGACCTGCACCCGCCCAAGCGCATCGGCCAGCCCATTGAAGTGGCAATGACCGCGTTGTTTCTGGCCACCGATGAAGCGCCCTTTATCAATGCCACCTGCCTGATGATCGATGGCGGGCGGTCGGTGATGTACCACGACTAAACCCTATAACTCTCCAATAACAAGAGGTGGTTTATGTTCAAGAAGACAGTGCGGACTTTGGCGGTAGCCGTGGCACTCAGCAGTCTCAGCGCCCTTGCATCTGCCGAAGAAGTAAAGATTGGCTTCCTGGTCAAGCAAGCCGAAGAGCCCTGGTTCCAGACCGAATGGGCCTTCGCCGAAAAGGCCGGTAAGGACCATGGCTTCACCGTGATCAAGATTGCCGTGCCCGACGGCGAGAAAACCCTCTCAGCCATCGACACCCTCGCCGCCAACGGTGCCAAAGGCTTCGTGATCTGCCCGCCGGACGTGTCCCTGGGCCCTGCGATCATGGCCAAGGCCAAGCTCAACAATCTCAAGGTGCTGGCGGTGGATGACCGCTTTGTCGACGCCAAGGGCAAGCCCATGGAAGACGTACCTTACGTTGGCCTCGACGCCTACAAGATCGGCCAGAAACAAGGCGAGGCCATGGCCACCGAAGCCAAGCATCGTAACTGGGACTGGAAGGAAACCTACGCCGTCATCAACACCTTTGACGAGCTGGAAACCGGCAAGAAACGCACCGACGGTTCGGTAGAAGGCCTCAAGGCCGCCGGCCTGCCGGCTGACCATATCCTGTTCAGCGCGCAGAAAACCCTCGACGTCCCAGGGTCAATGGACTCCACCAACTCGGCCTTGGTGAAACTGCCCAGCGGCGCGAAAAACCTGATCATCGGCGGCATGAACGACAGCACCGTGCTGGGCGGCGTACGCGCCACCGAAAGCGCCGGCTTCAAGGCTGCCAACGTGATCGGCGTGGGCATCAATGGCACTGACGCCATTGAAGAGCTTAAAAAATCTGATACCGGCTTCTACGGCTCGATGCTTCTGAGTCCCGACGCGTCCGGCTATAAAACCGCCACCGCAATGTTTGAGTGGGTTACCAAAGGCACCGAGCCGGCCAAGTTCACCGCATTGGATAACGTGACCTTGATCACCCGCGCCAACTTCAAGGAAGAGTTGAGCAAGATCGGTCTGTGGAAATGAACACCGCCGCAGCAGAAAGCCTGCGCTTCAACGGTATCGGCAAGGAGTTTCCCGGGGTGAAAGCCCTGGCGCAGATCAGCTTTGAAGCGCGGCCCCATTCGGTGCATGCGCTGATGGGCGAGAACGGCGCGGGCAAGTCGACCTTGCTGAAAATCCTCGGCGGTTTCTATCCGCCCAACAGCGGCAGTTTGCAGTTGGGCGAGCGCAGCGTCAGTTTCAAATCGGCGGCAGACAGCATCGCCAATGGCATCGCCGTGATCCACCAGGAACTGCAACTGGTGCCGGAAATGACCGTCGCCGAAAACCTGCTGCTGGGGCATATGCCGTCGCGCTGGGGCGTGGTCAATCGCGGGGCGATGGTGCGCAAGGCGCGAGAATTGCTCAAAGGCCTGGCAGACGAAATCGACCCGAACGTGCGCCTCGGCAGCCTGTCCCTCGGCCAACGGCAGTTGGTGGAAATTGCCAAAGCCATGTCGCGCAATGCTCATGTGATTGCCTTCGACGAACCCACCAGCAGCCTCTCGGCCCGGGAGATCGAGCGGTTGATGGTGATCATCGCCCGGCTGCGGGACGAAGGCCGGGTGATCCTTTATGTGTCCCATCGCATGGAAGAAGTGTTCCGAATTTGCGATGCGGTGACGGTGTTCAAGGACGGGCGCTTTGTGCGCACGTTTGAGGACATGCAGCAGTTGAACGTCGATCAATTGGTCAACTGCATGGTCGGGCGCGATATCCAGGACATCTACAACTACCGGCCTCGCGAGCATTTTGGCGAGGCGTTGCGGGTCGAGGGTTTGCTCGGGCCGGGGTTGCAGGAACCGGTGAGCCTGAAGGTTGATAAGGGCGAGATTCTTGGGCTGTTCGGTTTGGTCGGGGCAGGGCGCACGGAGCTGTTGCGACTGTTGGCCGGCCTGTCTCGCAGCGTGCAGGGCGCGCTGGTGTTGCATGGCCAGGCGCAGACGTTCAAGTCGCCACGGGATGCGATTGCGGCGGGTGTGTTGCTGTGTCCGGAAGACCGCAAGAAGGAAGGCATCGTGCCTCGCGCCAGCGTCGCCGAGAACATCAACATCAGCGCCCGCCGCGACCATGCCCGCTTCGGCTGGCTGATCCAGGGCGGCTGGGAGCGGGACAACGCCCAACGGCAAATCAGCGCGATGAACGTGCGCACGCCGTCAGCGGATCAACCGATTTTGTACCTCTCCGGCGGTAACCAGCAGAAGGCTATTTTAGGTCGCTGGCTGTCGATGCCGATGAAGGTCCTGCTGCTGGATGAGCCGACTCGCGGTATCGACATCGGGGCCAAATCCGAGATCTACCAGATCATCCACAACCTGGCCGCCAGCGGTATTGCGGTGATTGTGGTGTCCAGCGACCTGATGGAAGTGATGGGCATCTCCGACCGCATCCTGGTGATGAGTGAAGGTGCCCTGACCGGCGAATTGACCCGCGATCAAGCGGACGAAGCACGGCTGCTGCAATTGGCGCTTCCGCGTACGCGGGACTGAAGAATACGAGGTGGGTATGTCACAGGTAAAAACCGCGAGAAGCTTCTGGCCGGGTTTCAACCAGCGCAAGTTTCTCGACGATTGGGTCATGCTGTTAGCGGCCTTGAGCATCTTTGTGCTCAGCGCCGTGTTTATCGACAACTTCCTCTCGCCGCTGAACATGCGCGGCCTGGGCCTGGCGATTTCTACCGTCGGGATTGCCGCTTGCACCATGTTGTTTTGCCTGGCGTCGGGGCACTTTGACTTGTCGGTGGGCTCGGTGATTGCCTGCTCGGGCGTGGTGGCGGGGATCGTGATTCGCGACACCGACAGTGTTGTTCTTGGCGTGTCGGCGGCATTGGCCATGGGCCTGGTGGTGGGGCTGATCAACGGCATCGTCATCGCCAAGCTGCGGATCAACGCATTGATTGCGACCTTGGCGACGATGCAGATCGTCCGGGGGCTGGCGTACATTTTCTCCAACGGCAAGGCGGTTGGGGTGATGGATGAAGGCTTCTTCGTGTTCGGTAACGGCCAACTGTTTGGCGTGCCGGTGCCGATTGTCATCACTGTGCTGTGCTTTGTATTTTTCGGCTGGCTGCTGAATTACACCACCTACGGGCGCAACACCATGGCCATCGGTGGTAATCAGGAAGCGGCGCTGTTGGCCGGGGTGAACGTTGATCGGACCAAGATCATCATTTTTGCCGTACACGGTGTGATCGGGGCGTTGGCGGGCGTGATCCTGGCATCGCGGATGACCTCGGGGCAGCCGATGATTGGCCAGGGTTTTGAGCTGACGGTGATCTCTGCGTGCGTATTGGGCGGTGTGTCATTGAGCGGTGGCATTGGCATGATTCGGCATGTGATTGCCGGGGTGCTGATCCTGGCGATCATCGAGAACGCGATGAATCTGAAGAACATCGACACCTTCTACCAATACGTGATTCGTGGCTCGATCCTGTTGTTGGCGGTGATTATCGACAGGATGAAACAACGCTGAGGGTGAATGGGCTTTTTGTGGCGAGGGGGCTTGTCCCCCGTTGGGCTGCGAAGCAGCCCCAGAACCAGCCAATCCCGATCTGTCTGAAAACAGTGATGACGCTATTGGGGCTGCTGCGCAGCCCAACGGGGGACAAGCCCCCTCGCCACAGTGATCATCAGCGCCCATAATGGCCGCCGTTTTCGTACCCCCACATAGGCCCGATATGCAGGAAAACGCCCACATTCCCGTCAAAGACACCGCCCCCACCGGCACCCAGACCCTGCTGCGTGGCTTGGGCGTGGTGCAAGCGGTGGCGGCCGGCGCGCGGGATCTCAAGGAGATTGCCAAGCGCATCGGTACTACCCGCAGCACCACTCACCGCCTGGCCAGTTGCCTGGTGGAAGAGCGTTACCTGCGCGTGGTGCCACAGGTCGGCTACCTGTTGGGCCCGAAGCTGATCGAACTGGGCTTCCAGGCCCGTGAAGAACTGCCTCTGGTGACGTTGGCCGTTCCGTATCTGGACGAGTTGTCGGCATTGACCGGCGACACCATCCACCTGGCCATTCGTGAATTCGACGACGTGCTCTACCTGCACAAGAACCCCGGCCGCAACGGCCCGGAAATGCGCTCGCGGGTCGGCCATCGCATGCCGCTGGCGCGCACCGGGATCGGCAAGGCTTTGCTGCTGGATGACACGATGGAAGAGTGGCAGCGTTTGTATCAGGTCAGCTTGCCGGCTGGCGGGAAAAACCTGCAGTGGCCGCAGCACCCGGAACAATCCTGGGCGCAGTTCGAGCAGCGCATGCAAGAGTATGTGGCGGGCGGTTATGCGTTCGACCTGGAAGACAACGAACCGTCGATCCGCTGCGTGGCGGCACCGGTGCGCGATGCCAGCCGGAGGATTGTCGCCGGCATCAGCATCGCCAGTACCGTGCCCTACATGCCACTGGAAAAAATGGCCGAGCTGATTCCCGTGGTCAAACAGGTTGCAGCCAGGCTTTCAGCGGAGTTGGGCGCGAAGGCCTGAATACCGTCTTGAACCTCACTGGACAAGATCCCGTAGCAGTTGTCGAGCGCCAGCGAGGCTGCGTCTGCGATGTGTCAGGTACACCGCAGACGTAGCCTCGCTGGCAGCTCGACAACTGCTACGTGGGTGGGGCGGTTGGTTAGGCCTTCAAGGTCGCCATGTCGATCACGAAGCGGTACTTCACATCGCCCGCGATCATGCGGGTGTAGGCTTCGTTGATGTTGCGGATGTCGAGCATTTCTATGTCGCAGCTGATGCCGTGTTCGGCGCAGAAATCCAGGACTTCCTGGGTTTCGGCAATGCCACCGATCAACGAACCGGCCAGCACTTTACGGCCCAGGATAAGCTTGGCGGCGTTGACGGGCGGGTCCACGGGTTCAATCAAACCTACCAGAATATGCACGCCGTCAAAGCGCAACACGTCGAGGTAGGGGTTGAGGTCGTGCTGCACCGGAATGGTGTCCAGCAGGAAGTCGAAATGCCCGGCTGCGGCTTGCATCTGCGCCTCGTCGGTGGACACGATCACGTGATCGGCGCCCTGGCGACGGCCTTCTTCAGCCTTGCTGGCGGAGCGGGTAAACAGCGTGACTTCGGCGCCGATGGCCTTGGCCAGCTTGATGCCCATGTGGCCGAGACCACCCATGCCCAGCACGCCCACCTTGTCACCGGCCTTGATCCCGTAGTGCTTGATCGGCGAGTACATGGTGACGCCGGCGCAGAGGATTGGCGCTGCGCTGGCCAGGTCGAGCTTGGCCGGGATCTTCACTACAAAGTGTTCGCTGACCACGATGCTGTCGGAGTAGCCGCCCATGGTGTTGCTGCCGTCCACTCGGTCCGGAGTGGCGTAGGTCATGGTCGGGCCTTCGAGGCAGTATTGCTCCAGGTCCGCGTGGCAGGCGTCGCAATGGCGGCACGAGTCGACCATGCAGCCAACACCGACCAGGTCGCCGACTTTATGTGCGGTGACGCTGGCGCCGACAGCTGTGACCTTGCCGACGATCTCGTGGCCCGGCATCAGCGGGTACACGGCGATACCCCATTCGTTGCGTGCCTGGTGGATGTCGGAGTGGCAGACGCCGCAGTAGAGGATTTCGATCGCCACGTCGTCGGCGCGCGGGCTGCGACGTTCGAAGGACATCGGGGCGAGGGGAGTGGTGGCCGATTGGGCGGCGTAACCGATGGCGGTGTACATGGAGAACCTCGCAAAAGCAGTGACAGGTGAGGTGGGGCATTCTCCGCGCCGGTCCTTGTGACGGCCATGGCGATTGCTCCGAGTCTCATGCCTATTCGTCCGGGAGTGCCCCTTGATTGGCTGCATCTGGCGCCGAACCTGCGATGATGCTGTTATCCCCTTTTTGCGAAGTTTTTTGTCATGTTGTTGACCCGTCATCTCGACGCCAATGCTGCGTTGGTCGCCTTGATCGAACCGCTGACACCCTGCGACGGTTTCTCACCCACGAACCTGCCCGGCGTGCAGGTGTTGCGCGCCAGTTGTGATGTGGCGCGGGGGCCGCAGATCTACGAGCCGAGCCTGATGATCGTCGCCCAGGGCAGCAAGGTCGCGTACCTCGGCCCGCGCACTCTGGAATATGGCGCCGGGCACTATCTGATCCAGGCGATGCCGGTGCCCTTCGAGTGCGAGACTTTTGCCATGCCCAATGCGCCGCTGTTGGGCGTCACCGTGGGCATTGACCGGGTGGTGCTGGGGGAATTGGTGATGGCCATGGGCATCAAGCCTGGGCCACCGCCGGCGGCGCAAACCCTGGAGTCGATGAGCTCGGTGGTGCTCGATGACGCCATGCGCGGTTGTGTTGAGCGGTTGTTGCAGTGCCTGCATGATCCGCTGGAGAGCCGGATCATGGGCCCGGCGCGGGTGCGGGAATTGCTGTTCACCGCCTTGCGTGGCCCTCAGGCCGATGTGTTGCGGGCGTTGGTGGAGCAGCAGGGGCAGTTTTCCCGGGTGGCCACCTCGTTGAATCACCTGCATGCCCATTACGCCGAGCCGCTGAATATCGAGACCCTGGCGGGGTACGCCAATATGAGCGCGTCCACCTTCCATGAGCATTTCAAGCGCTGCACGCTGCTGTCGCCGGTGCAGTACCTCAAGCGCTTACGCTTGCTCAAGGCCCAGCAGTTGTTGCTGGTCGAAGGCATGGGCGTGGCGCAGGCGGCGCACAGTGTGGGGTATCAGAGTACGTCGCAGTTCAGCCGGGAATATAAGCGCTACTTCGAACGTAGCCCCGGGGACGAGCGGGCTGCATAAACGCGGTCAATGTGGGAGCTGGCTTGTCGGGCCGCCGCATCGCTGCGATGGCATCACCTAGGTTTGAATGAGACACCGAGTTGCCTGCATCGCGGGCAAGCCCGGCTCCCATAGAACGCGGCTCCCACAGTTAACTGAGTCGGGCAACAAAAAGGCCCCCATTCGGGAGCCTTGATGTTCAAGCCGCTGACTTACATGTTCGGGTAAGTCGGCCCGCCCGCACCTTCCGGTGTGACCCAGGTGATGTTCTGCGAAGGGTCCTTGATGTCACAGGTCTTGCAGTGCACGCAGTTCTGGGCGTTGATCTGGAAGCGCTTCTCGCCGTCTTCCTTGGTGACCACTTCATACACGCCAGCCGGGCAGTAGCGCTGCGCCGGTTCATCGTAGAGCGGCAGGTTGGTGCCGATCGGGATGCTTGGGTCTTTCAACTTCAAGTGGCACGGTTGTTCTTCTTCGTGGTTGGTGCCAGAGATGAACACCGAGCTCAGTTTGTCGAAGCTCAGCTTGCCGTCGGGTTTCGGGTAGTCGATCTTCTGGCTGTCTTTGGCCAGCTTGAGGCAGGCGTAGTCCGGCTTGGTGTCGTGCAGGGTGAACGGCATTTTGCCGCCGAGGATGTTCTGGTCGAACCAGTTGAAGCCGGCACCGATGATCGGGCCGAACTTGTGCATCGCCGGGCCGAAGTTACGGCTGGCGAACAGTTCGTCGTAGAGCCAGCTCTTCTTGAAGCTGTCGACGTAAGCGGTCAGTTCGTCGCCGCCTTCGGACTCGGCGAACAGACGATCAGCCACAGCCTCGGCCGCAAGCATGCCGGACTTCATGGCCGTGTGGCTGCCTTTGATCTTGGCGAAGTTCAGGGTGCCCAGGTCGCAACCGATCAGCGCGCCGCCCTTGAACACCATTTTCGGCAGCGAGTTCAGGCCGCCCTTGCAGATAGCACGGGCGCCGTAGCTGATGCGCTTGCCGCCTTCCAGGTACTGGGCCAGCACCGGGTGATGTTTGAGGCGCTGGAACTCGTCGAACGGCGACAGGAAGGTGTTGCTGTAGGACAGATCGACGATCAGGCCGACCACCACCTGGTTGTTTTCCAGGTGATAGAGGAACGAGCCACCGGTGTTCTCGGCGCTCATGATGTCCAGCGGCCAACCGGCGGTGTGTACCACCAGACCTGGCTGATGCTTGGACGGGTCGATTTCCCAGATTTCCTTCAGGCCGATGCCGTAGTGCTGGGCGTCGGCGTCGCTGTCCAGATTGAAACGCTGGATCAGTTGCTTGCCGATATGCCCGCGGCAGCCTTCGGCGAACAGTGTGTATTTGCCACGCAGTTCCATGCCTGGAGTGTAGAGGCCTTCTTTCGGGTTACCTTCGCGGTCGACGCCGAGGTCACCGGTGATGATCCCGCGTACTACGCCGTTCTCGTCGAACAGCGCTTCCTGGGCGGCGAAGCCCGGGTAGATTTCCACACCCAGGTTCTCGGCCTGCTGGGCGAGCCAGCGGCACAGGTTGCCCAGGGAAATGATGTAGTTGCCTTCGTTGTGCATGGTCTTGGGCACAAAGAAGTCAGGAACCTTGGTGGAAGCCTCGGGGCTGCGCAAGACATAGATGTCATCACGCACCACGGGAGTGTTGAGCGGTGCGCCGAGTTCTTTCCAGTCCGGGAACAATTCGTTCAGGGCACGTGGTTCAAACACGGCACCGGAGAGGATGTGAGCGCCGACTTCGGAGCCTTTTTCGACCACGCAGACGCTGATTTCCTTACCGGCTTCGGCGGCCTTCTGCTTCAGTCGGCAGGCGGCAGACAGGCCCGCCGGGCCAGCGCCGACGATGACCACGTCGAATTCCATGTATTCGCGTTCCACAGGCTATCTCCTACTCAAGGCTCTACAGTTTTTTTTCTAATGGGTGGAGGTTCGGTGTTGTATCCGTCATTGCTGCATACAAAGGGCAGCGGATGACCCACCTTTCTCTCTAGGTGGCGCATTATATCTACACCACTCTCAGCGTCCAATACAAACGTTTGTTTGAATTGCTCGCAAGCTAGGTAAATCAAAGCAGCGCGGCTTATAACTGACCATTTTGGCGTATTGACCAGAATAGGCGTTCCGGTCAAGATACGGTCGGTTTTGCGCATCCCGTAGGCAGACTGTAGGTTTCAAGGCCACCTCTAAAGGCAGGGCTAAGGCAAAAAGGTGACGCGCAATCAGACGATGGCGCGCAGTTTACACGCCGCGATAATGAATGACCTCTCAGTCACCACTGACGAACGGTCATCACTTTCATCGCCGTGTCACCTGTTTACGATTGCCGGCGTTTTTGGAGGTGCCCTTGTGTGCCGATGAGCATCAACCGCCAGGTTCGCCTAGGCGACTTTCTTTTCACCGGAGAGTAACGAGGAATCCATGAAGGTTCTTGTAGCTGTCAAACGCGTTGTCGATTACAACGTGAAAGTTCGCGTCAAGGCGGACAATTCCGGCGTCGACCTCGCTAACGTCAAGATGTCGATGAACCCTTTCTGCGAAATCGCCGTGGAAGAAGCGGTACGTCTGAAAGAGAAAGGCGTAGCGACTGAAATCGTCGTCGTCTCCATCGGTCCGACCACTGCTCAAGAGCAGCTGCGTACCGCGCTGGCGCTGGGTGCCGATCGCGCCATCCTCGTCGAATCCGCTGAAGAGCTGACTTCCCTGGCCGTTGCCAAACTGTTGAAAGCCGTTGTCGACAAGGAACAGCCTTCGCTGGTGATCCTCGGCAAACAGGCCATCGACAGCGACAACAACCAGACTGGCCAGATGCTGGCTGCACTGACCGGTTACGGCCAGGGCACCTTCGCCTCGAAAGTCGAAGTGAGCGGCGACAAGGTTGCCGTGACCCGCGAAATCGACGGCGGCGCACAGACGGTTTCCCTGAAACTGCCGGCCATCGTCACCACCGACCTGCGTTTGAACGAGCCGCGCTACGCGTCCCTGCCAAACATCATGAAAGCCAAGAAGAAGCCTCTCGAAGTGCTGACTCCGGACGCTTTGGGCGTTTCCACTGCCTCCACCAACAAAACCCTGAAAGTCGAAGCGCCAGCTGCACGCAGCGCGGGTATCAAGGTCAAGTCGGTGGCTGAACTGGTCGAGAAACTGAAAAACGAAGCGAAGGTAATCTAAAAATGACTATCTTGGTAATCGCTGAACACGACAACAAGGTTGTGGCTCCGGCCACCCTTAACACCGTGGCTGCCGCTGCGAAAATCGGTGGCGACATCCATGTGCTGGTCGCTGGCCAGAACGTTGGCGCCGTGGCTGAAGCCGCTGCAAAAATCGCTGGCGTGAGCAAAGTATTGGTAGCCGACAACGCTGCCTACGCTCACCAACTGCCGGAAAACGTTGCTCCTCTGGTTGCCGAGCTGGGGGCTGGCTACAGCCACATCCTGGCTGCTGCTACCTCCAACGGCAAAAACATCCTGCCGCGCGTTGCTGCGCAACTGGACGTTGACCAGATCTCCGAGATCATCTCGGTAGAAAGCGCCGACACCTTCAAGCGCCCGATCTATGCCGGTAACGCCATTGCTACCGTGCAGTCCACTGCGTCGGTAAAAGTCATCACCGTACGTGCTACCGGTTTCGACCCGGTTGCCGCCGAAGGTGGTTCGGCTGCCGTTGAAGCTGTTGCGGCTGTCCACGACGCTGGCACCTCCAGCTTCGTTGGCGAAGAGCTGGCCAAGTCCGATCGTCCAGAACTGACCGCTGCCAAGATCGTCGTTTCCGGCGGCCGTGGCATGCAGAACGGCGACAACTTCAAGCACCTGTACGCCCTGGCCGACAAGCTGGGAGCTGCCGTCGGTGCTTCCCGCGCTGCCGTCGACGCAGGCTTCGTACCCAACGATATGCAGGTCGGCCAGACCGGCAAGATCGTTGCGCCACAGCTGTACATCGCCGTCGGTATCTCCGGCGCGATCCAGCACTTGGCCGGTATGAAAGACTCCAAAGTGATCGTCGCGATCAACAAGGACGAAGAAGCACCGATCTTCCAGGTGGCTGATTACGGCCTGGTCGCGGACTTGTTCGAAGCCGTACCTGAGTTTGAGAAGCTGGTCTAATCCGCCGGCTTCACTTATAAAGAGCCCGGTCTGTTGACCGGGCTTTTTTTTGCGCGTCAATTTTAGAATGGAGAGTCACGCCATGGAATTGCGTCCCTGGACCGTACTGCTGAGCCTGTTGCTCTTGCCAACCTTGTCCCTTGCCGCTGGCAAGTGCGAGCGTCTGGTGGTGACCGGTAGCCCGGACGCACCGCCCTACCTGTGGCGTGATCCCCAAGACCCTACGCACCTGATCGGCGCCAGTGCCGACCTCTTGCAACAGGTCGGCAAGGACCTGGGTTTGAAAATCGACCTGTTGTACGGTGGCAAGCGCTCCCTGGCCCTGGACGAAGTGCGCAGCGGGCGCATGGACATCCTGGCCGATGCGCCACTGACCACCCGTGAGCTAGAAAGCCTGGACTACATTCACCCGGCGCTGGTGCAAACCGACTACCTGGTGTGGACCCGCAAGGATTCAGCGCTGGTCTACAACGCGGCCGCCGACCTACACGGGTACAAGGGCGCAGTCTCGCAAAGGGCACGTTTGAGTCGTGACTTTGAAGCCTTCGCCACTGAGCAGTTGACCTTGCAGCGCACGCCAACCGTGACTCCGGCCTTCCAGAAGTTGTTGCTTGGCGAAGTGGACTACGTAGTCGCAGGGCGCTACTCCGGCATGGCCATGGCCCAGAGCCTGGGCATGGACAAGGACTTGGTGGCTCGGGAGCTGCCCATTGATCAGCCGGGTCTGTTCCTCGCCATTTCCCACAACTCGGCCTGCAACGATCCGTGGTTGCGCGGACAGCTCGCCAAAAAGATGACAGAATTGCCCGCGTCCGGTCTGGCGCAAACTGCGCTGCAGAGCAATCTGCAACGCTGGAAGGCGCAATTGCAGCAACCCGTCGGTACCCCAACAAAGTAGGGATTTTCAGTGACTATTCGACCTCTTTTCGCGGCCCTCGCCGTTGTAGCTTTGGCGGGATGTGCAGCCGATCCAGCGCCGAATGAACAAATGCGCCTGACCCGGCAAGCCTTGGAGCAAGCCACTGCCGTGGGCGCCATCGCCGACGACTCGCCTGAGTTGAAACTGGCCGAAGGCAAACTCGCCCAGGCCAAGGCTGACATGGCTGATGAGTCCTACAAGGATGCCCGCATGCAGGCCGAGCAGGCCGAACTGGACGCTCGTCTGGCGGAAGCGCGGGTCCTGACCCAGAAGAGTCAGGAAAAACTGAATGTGCTCAACACCCGCATTACCCGCCTGCGCAAGCAGCTGCAGTTGGGAGACGCCCAATGAGCCCGATGATTCGCGGTTTGAGCAGTGTGCTGCTGCTGGGCAGTGTGGCGATGGGCGGTTGTGCCAGCCATCCCAACAGCGATGCCGCCTTGCAACAGGCCAGCAGCGACTTCCAGAAGGTCAAGGAAGACTCCAACGTGCTGCGCATCGCGCCCAAGGACGTGATTCGTGCCGGAGAGTCCCTGGCCCGTGCCGATCGTTTTTCCAGCTACCTGGGCAGCGGTGCCGACGTAGAGCATTACGCCTACCTCAGCCAGCGCTACAGCGCGATTGCCCGAGAGCATACCGAGCAAGTGCTTAACGAAGAACGTGGCGCCAAGCTCGAACTGGAGCGCCAGCGCCTGCAACTGGCTCTGCGTGAGGCCAAGTTGCTGAGCGTGCAGCAACAGGGCAAGTGGCTTGAGGAACAGATCATCAACCTGGCGACCACCCAGACTGATCGTGGCCTGGTGATGACCCTTGGGGACATGCTGTTCGACACCGGTGACGCAGAGCTGAAAAGCTCGGCCAACCGCACGGTGTTGAAGATCGTCCAGTTCCTGCAACTGAATCCCAAGCGCGTGGTGCGCATTGAGGGTTACGCCGACAATACTGGCGGTGAGCAGGAAAACCTCAAGCTGTCCCGGGACCGTGCCCAAGCCGTGGCCGATGTACTGGTGGACCTGGGAATTGATGAAAAACGCATCCAGGTGGAAGGTTATGGCGACCAGTATCCGGTGGAGGTGAATGCTTCCGAGCGGGGGCGTGCGCAGAATCGTCGGGTGGAGATTGTGTTCTCCGATGAGAAGGGCCAGTTGGGCGCCGCGCGATAAAATACGCTCACTGAAACAACCCGGGTATAGCCCGGGTTTTTCATGCCCGCCATTCAGTGCTCGACCCTTACAGTTTTTTCTATCACTGCCGCCCGTGCTCGACTATTGTGGCAACTGTCCCCGTACACTTCTAAACTGTGCCGGTATGTTTCACACAAAAATAAAATACCCGTGAAATCGAGTGCTGCGTCATGACCAACCTTTTGCTCTATCAACGTATCGCTCAGCAACTGGCTGAGGATATTCGACGCGGTGTCTATCAACCGGGCGAGCGCGTGCCGTCGGTGCGCAAGATGAGCTCCCAGCTCAACGTCAGCCACGCCACGGTGTTGCAGGCTTACGCCAACCTGGAAGACCAAGGCCTGATTCGCGCACGGCCGCAGTCCGGGTACTACGTACACCAGACCCCGGCTCTGACCGCGCCAACGCCGGACATCGCCCGGGTCGAGCGTCCAGGGTTGGTTACCCGCAGCAGCATCATTCAACAAGTACTGGTGGAGTCGCGCCGCGAAGGCGTGTTCCCGTTGGGCGCTGCGGTGCCCAGTGTCGACTATCTGCCGGTACGGGCGTTGCACCAGCAACTGGCCAAGGTCACGCGCTTCCAGAGCCCACGGGCCTTCAGCTACATGTTCAGCCCCGGTTTCGAACCGCTGCGCCGCCAAGTGGCGATCCGCATGCGCGATGCCGGCGTGGTGGTCGACCCCAGCGAAGTGGTGATCACCCACGGCTGCGTCGACGCGTTGCAGATGTCGTTGCGGGTGCTGACGCGTCCCGGCGACCTGATCGCGGCCGAGTCGCCTACCTATTACGGTTTGCTGCAACTGGCCGACCTGCTTGGCCTCAAGGTCATCGAGATCCCCAGCGACCCGGCCACCGGCATGAGCCTGGAAGCCCTGCAACTGGCGGCCAACCAATGGTCGATCAAGGCGTTGGTACTGACAACGCGCTTGAGCAATCCCCTGGGCGGCACCATGCCTGAGGAACGGCAAAAGCAGCTGCTGCGCCTGGCGTCGGACTTCGATATCCAGATTGTCGAAGACGATATCTACGGTGAACTGATGTTCGAGCTGGGCCGAACAAAGGCCCTGAAAGCCTATGACCGCCTGGATCGGGTGATCTATTGCTCGAGTTTCTCCAAGACCCTGTCTCCGGGGGTGCGTATCGGCTGGATGATCGCCGGCAAGTACCAACAGGAGGTCCAGCGTCTGCAAATGTTCAGCACGCATTCGGCCTGCAGCGTCACCCAGATGGGCGTCGCGGCGTACCTGGAAAATGGCGGTTATGACCGGCATTTGCGCTATATCCGTCAGGAGTACCGCAAGAACCTCAGTGCCTTCCAATTGGCGGTGCAACAGTATTTTCCCGAAGGCACGCAGATGACCCGGCCGACCGGTGGCTTCATCTTGTGGGTCAGTTTGCCGGGACGGGTCAATACCCAGGAACTGCACGTGCGTGCGTTGCAGCAGGGCATCAGCATTGCGCCAGGGCTGATCTTCAGTAACACGGAACAGTTCAACCACTGTATTCGGCTTAACTGCGGCACCCCATGGAATCGCGAGGCGGAGCGGGCGTTGATGACCCTGGGCATGCTGGCCAGCCAGTTATGCCAGGAAACAGCGGCAGGTTTTTGAACGGTGTAAAGGGGACTCAAACACTCGTGGATTGATCAGCGCGCTTGTCATGCCGGGCGCAACAAGCGAGCATATGGCCCTCTGCCGTTAATGCTGTTGGCGATATGACATCTACTTTTCCTGCCGCGTTGTTGATTTGCCTGTTAAGCCTGTGCAACGCCGGCGTGGTGTTGGCGGCTCCGGTGAGCGAGCGAGCCGCTGCCGTCAGCACTGAACACAAGGCGTCGGTGGCGAAAAAAACCACCCTGGCCCCAAAAAAGCCGGTTGCCAAGAAAGCCGCCCCCGCGAAAAAACGTGCACCTGTCGCCAGCAAGTCCAAATCGGCCCATGAAGTGGCCCAGACCAAACTGCCGCCGGCGCGGCTGGACTTGAGCCTGCCGTCTGACATGGTCAGGCACTTACAGCCCCTAGGCACCGTGCCGAAGCCGAAGAATGTGCCCTTGTTGCCACCGATGTTCGAGGAAAAGCCCGCTGACAATAGCGCCTTCCAGATCAATGGGCGCTTGCTCAGCAATGAGATGAAGCTGCAACTGCGCAACGAAGAACGGCGCGAAGTGGAAGGTGCCGCGCTGGATTTCGAGTTCAAGCAATAAACGCCTGCCTGTAAACGTGACGCGAACAGCTGACCTTCTGTCGCAGACTGGTCAGTCACATTGGTTTTGCGCGAAAAACCCCTGTTAGGCCAATTTAAAACAGATGTTTAAGGGCGTACTCTAGCCTGGCCATCAATACTTAGTCGTCGAGGATCTGCTCGTCATGAAATGCCGTGAAGGCTGTGGCGCATGCTGCATTGCCCCATCCATCAGTTCACCGCTACCCGGTATGCCCCAGGGCAAACTGGCGGGCGAACGCTGTCTGCATCTGTCGGTCGAACAGCTGTGCCAACTGTTCGGGTTGCCGGAGAGGCCAGCGGTCTGCAGTGCGTTTCAGGCGGATATCGAGGTGTGTGGCAACAGCCAGGAAGAAGCGATCAGGTTGATCGGCTGGTGGGAGCAGATGACGGCGGCTTAGTGGGCTTTACTGTCGGAACTTCAACAATAAGGAATAAAACAATGGGTTCGCTGAAACGAATGGCTGTGTTGTGCGGTTTTACTGTTTTGTTTGCCGCCGCAGCGCAGGCTGAAGACTGGCAAACGGCCAAGGATGAAGACGGCATCAAAGTGTCTTTGAGTGAAATCGCCGGTTCCAAATACAAGGCGTATCGCGGTGTGACCGTGATCAAGGCGCCGCTGGCCAAGATTCAGGCCTTGCAGGAAGACGTGGCGGGCGCCTGTTCCTGGATCCACGAATGCAAGTCGCAAAAACTGCTCAAGCAGGAAGGTGACAAGAGCTGGACCTATACCCAGTTCAAGGCGCCGTTCCCGGTTTCGGATCGTGACTCGATCCTGGAAATCACCACCAGCACCGCAGCAGATGGCAGCGTGACCCGCAAACTGTTGGAAGTGCCGACCTACCAGCCGGAAGTGAAGGGCTATGTGCGTGTGGCCCAGGTCGAGGGCTACTGGAAACTGGTGCCCAAAGGCGACAACCAGACTGAAGTGACCTACCAAGTGCACACCGAACCTGGTGGCAGCGTGCCGTCGTGGTTGGCCAACAAGTTCGTGGTGGACGCGCCGTTCAATACCTTGAAAGCGCTCAAAGCACACGCTGAGAAGTAAGCACCCTGTAGCCGCTGACGAGGCACGAGGCTGCGATGGGGCGCGTAGCGGCCCTTTTGGGCGCTCCTGCGGACCGCATCGCAGCCTCGTGCCTCGGCAGCGGCTACAGTTGAACGATTGCCAGTGCCCCAAGGTCCAGATGTCCGTAAGCCCGTCCATGGGTTTTATCGAGGAGGCACTGATGCAAATGTGGAACATCACCTTCGTTGACGATCATGGCGTCCAGTCTGTGGAGCAGTTCGCCTGCACCGAAAAACCCACCCTCGAAGACGCTGCCCACTTGATCCGCGCTAAGCTGCTGCCGGTGGCCGCCGAGTTGGACCTTAACGACCTGGATGGCCGCACCGATGAGCCAACGGTCAAGAGCCTGAAAAACCAGAACAGCATCCAAATCCTCAGCATTGCCCCCGTCGCCTGAACATTCCCTGACTGCCATTCAACCGCCTCTGGTGGAGGTGATAGCTTCGCGCTACTCTGCAAGGGAGATCAGCGAATGAATCGCTAAGGTCTGGTCTTGTCAGCTACATGCTTGTTTTCCTGCGGTGATGCCATTACCGATTTACCTGTGCCGTTCGAGCACGGGGTTTGGGAAGCACGGAAAGTCTATCCATCAGTTTGAGGAGGACGTTTCATGAGCACAGCCTATCAAGAAGACATCAGCACCAACGTGTTGCGCCGCATGAAAGAGGGCGGCTTTGACTTCTCACGTTTCCACCCCATCGAGTTCTACGCCATTTTTCCGGATGAAGCCCGGGCGCGCAGGGCTGCGGGTCGATTTCGTGGGGAATCCCTCAATGCCCAGGTGAGCGTGCGGGACGACGGCGCCTGGTACCTGGAACTGAGCAAAGTAATGTTCGCCACCTACGACGGCATAGGAGACTTTGAGCAAGACTTTGAGGCGGTGGTCGAGCCTCTGGGCGGGATCATCGAGGGATGGGGCGTGAAGCAGGAGGTGCGTGGGTTACCCATGTAGCGTGATGAACACCACAGCGTATCGGCTGACCCTTGGGTCGGCCGATTTTGTTTTTGCTGTCGCAAATATCCGGTACAAAAAAAGGCCACCCGAGCGGGGTGGCCAAAAGGGAAGACCGGACATGAAGGGGAACCGGTCGGTACACGAGCTACCAAATTACCGGTGGTGCAATAGGTGAGGCTGTAGGACGTGTCCTGTTCAGCTGATGAGGGCGATTATCCCCAGGGATTGCCGGGCAGTGAAATCAACTCTGGCTATGCTGTTGATAGTCAAAGCCTGCGTCGCAATGAGGCGTGGGGCGAGACGCGTAGCATTTGCTGCACCGGGACGGTGCAACTGGCCGTTCGGCTATATCCAACCGATTGATACTTAAGTGTTTATGCCGCTGGCACGGGCCTTGCGATGATTCTTGCGTCCGGGTGACAAGGAGTACGGCATGATCCGCACTTATTATGATGAGATGTACGACGGGGCAGGGCTGGTTCGCCCCCATTACCGCGAGTTCGCCCGCTGGTTGGCCGAGACCCCTGCCGAACTGTTGGCCCAGCGTCGGCGCGAAGCCGATCTGCTGTTCCACCGCGCCGGCATCACCTTCACCCTGTACGGGGACGAGCAAGGCACTGAGCGCCTGATTCCCTTCGACACCATTCCCCGCAGCATTCCGGCCAGCGAATGGCGGATCGTCGAGCGCGGCTGCATTCAGCGAGTCAAGGCGCTGAACATGTTCCTCGCCGACCTGTACCACGAACAACGGATCATCAAGGCTGGGATCATTCCCGCCGAACAGGTGCTGGCCAACGAGCAGTACCAACTGGCTATGCAAGGCCTGGACTTGCATCGCGATATCTATTCCCACATCTCCGGTGTCGACCTCGTACGGGATGGCGACGGCACTTACTACGTCCTTGAAGACAACCTGCGCACCCCCAGTGGTGTCAGCTACATGCTGGAAGACCGCAAGATGATGATGCGCCTGTTCCCTGAGCTGTTCGCCGCCCAACGCATTGCGCCGATTGATCACTATCCCAACCTGCTACTCGACACCTTGAAAAGCTCCAGCCCGCTGGATAACCCCAGCGTGGTGGTATTGACCCCGGGACGCTTCAACAGCGCGTTCTTCGAGCATGCATTCCTGGCGCGGGAAATGGGCGTGGAGCTGGTGGAAGGTGCCGATCTGTTTGTAAGGGATGACCGCGTTTTCATGCGCACCACCGACGGTCCGAAAGCAGTCGATGTGATCTACCGTCGACTCGACGATGCCTTCCTCGACCCGCTGGCCTTCAACCCGGATTCCATGCTCGGTGTGCCGGGCCTGTTGGCGGCGTATCGCTCGGGCAATGTGGTGCTGGCCAATGCCATCGGCACTGGGGTGGCGGATGACAAGTCGGTGTACCCCTTCGTCACGGAGATGATCCGTTTCTACCTGGACGAAGAGCCAATACTGAAGAACGTTCCGACCTTCCAGTGCCGTAAGGCCGACGAATTGTCCCACGTGCTGGCCAACCTGCCTGAGCTGGTGGTCAAGGAAACTCAAGGTTCCGGCGGCTACGGAATGCTGGTCGGCCCAGCCGCCAGTGCGGCGGAAATTGAAGCGTTCCGGGCGAGAATCAAGGCCAAGCCCCATGCCTATATCGCCCAACCGACGCTGTGTTTATCCACCTGTCCGACCTTTGTCGAAAACGGAATTGCCCCGCGCCATATCGACCTGCGGCCGTTCGTGCTCTCAGGCAAGGAAACCCGCGTTGTGCCTGGTGGCCTGACCCGCGTGGCGCTGCGGGAAGGCTCGCTGGTGGTCAACTCGTCTCAGGGCGGCGGTACCAAAGACACCTGGGTGGTCGAGGATTGAAGCCATGTTGAGTAGAACTGCCTCGGATTTGTACTGGATGTCGCGTTACCTGGAGCGAGCGGAAAACCTCGCGCGGATGCTTGATGTCAGCTATTCCCTGTCGTTGATGCCCCAGGATGGGCGCGGCGATGGCCTGCATGAACTGGCCATGCCGCTACTGATTACCAGCACCCTGGACGATTACCACGAGCGCCACGGTGAATTGCACGCCGAACGGTTGCTGCATTTTTTTGCCCTGGATGCGGCCAACCCGGCAAGCATCTACAGCTGCCTCGGTGCTGCCCGTGCCAGTGCCCATGCGGTACGTGGGCGAATCACCGCCGACATGTGGGAAAACATCAACGCCACTTGGCTGGAAATTCGCGGCATTGCCCAGCAGGGCCTGAGCCGCTACGGCATGAGTCGATTCTGCGAGTGGGTCAAGGAGCGTTCGCACCTGTTCCGCGGTGCGACCTACGGCACCATCATGCGTAATGACGCCTTCCGTTTTATTCGCCTGGGCACGTTTATCGAACGGGCCGATAACACGCTGCGCCTGTTGGATGCCCGCTATGAAATGGCCGGTGACCAAGCTGAGGCTGTCACCGATGGCACAGCCCATGCGTATTACCAGTGGAGTGCATTGCTGCGGGCCTTGTCTTCCTTTGAGGCCTACACCGAGATCTACCGCGACGCTCCCGGTGCGCGGCAAGTGGCCGAACTGTTGCTGCTGCGGGCCAATGTTCCGCGCTCACTGCGGGCCTGCAGCGAAGAGATCGACCAGATTCTCGCCAGCCTGCCTGGCGTCAACGGTCGCCCGGCCCAACGTCTGGCCGCCGAGATGGACGCGCGCCTGCGCTTTACCGCTATTGACGAAATCCTCGAGGAAGGCCTGCACGCCTGGCTAACCGACTTCATCCCGCTGGTGCGCCAGTTGGGTAACGCTATTCACAGTTCCTACCTGGAGGCGGCATGAGACTCTCCATCAGCCACGAAACTACCTACCACTACGAAGACCAAGTGCGCGCCAGCATCCAGTACCTGCGCCTGACGCCTCACGACAGCGAGCGCCAGCACGTCCTGAGCTGGCAACTGGACTTGCCACGGCCGGTGCGGGCGCAGTTGGACCCGTTCGGCAATATCTTGCATGTGTTGACCCTGGACGAGCCTCACGAAGCGATCATCATCGGCGCCCGCGGCCAAGTGGATATCGATGAATTACGCGAGGCCGAGCATGAGAGCCAATCGGCATTCCCATTCTTGCGTTGTACACGCTTGACCGAACCGGATGAGGCCCTGCGCAGTTTTGCCGAAAAACAGTGCCACCAGCGACGGGACCGCAGTGCGCTGATCGACCTGATGCACGCGCTCAACCAGTACATGACCTATTCACCAGGGGCGACCGAAGTCGACACCTGCGCCGCCCAGGCTTTCGCCGGTCGCGCCGGGGTCTGCCAGGACCACACCCACGCCTTTTTGGCGTGTGCTCGTAGCCTGGGGATTCCGGCGCGGTATGTGTCGGGGTATTTGTACACGGAAGACAGCGAACACCTGGCCAGCCATGCCTGGGCCGAAGCCTGGCTGGATGATGCCTGGTACAGCTTTGATGTGACCAATCAGCTTGCCCGTCCCGAACGGCATTTGAAATTGGCCGTCGGGCTGGATTACCTGGATGCGTGTCCGGTGCGCGGGATGCGCCGTGGGGGAGGGCATGAGCAGATGCATGCCAAGGTGTTTGTGGCGCCGACGCCGGTGATTTCGGTGCAGCAGCAATAAGGCTTCTGGTGCATGCCTGATATTACGTAGCAGTTGTCGAGCGCCAGCGAGGCTACGTAAGGCCACATCACTAATAGAAAGCCGAACCCCCGACACTTCAAGTCAGAGGGAGTGGCGTCGCCCCCTATGCAGCCTCGCGGGGGCTCGACTGCTGCTACGCGGTGTACCCAGTTAGGTTACTTTTTCGGTGAGGTTCAAGGCGGTATCTAGGGCTGTTTTCTGCCTGCCATGTGTTTCAGGTAGCCCACCAGCAAGTCCAGCTCACCGTCCGGCAACACACTGGCCGCAAACGCCGGCATCTTCGCCTGGGGCCAACGCCTCAGGCTCTGTGGATCGCGGATGTAGCGCTTGAGGAAGTCGCCGCCGAAATACTCCGTGGGGCTGTAGGGGATATTCAAGTCCGGTCCCACTTGCGCATCGCCCGCACCATTCAAGCGGTGGCACGCCATGCAGTTCTTCTGGAACAGCGCAAACCCTTGGTTGATCGGGTCATCGGCTGCCAGCTCTGGATCCGGCAACAGCGCTGGGAAACGCTCGGCTACGGTCTTCAACTGCTTGATTGCAGACATCTGAAATGGCCACTGCTCCGGGCTGATATGGCCTGCTTGCGGATCGGTCCAGACTAGATAAAACGGCCCTGCACTGGGTTTGTCATCCCCCAGATTCGGCCAAGGGTGGGCCGGATCTTCCACGGCCAGCCAGGCTTGGGCGCCGGTTTTTTCCAGCAACGGGCCGGCACTCAACTCTGCGGCAAAGCCGTCCAGGGCCACCGCCTGCACGTGGTTCTGCGGCTTGAGACCTGGCAGCAACACCGCCAAAGGAACAGCGCGATAAGTCATCTGGCGCTTGTAGGAAACGTCATCGACGATCTGTACCGTTCGCACATCCGGGTGTTTGAGCAGGTCAGCGGTTTGCCACGTTTTGCTGGTGTGATCCAGTTCGATGGTCAACTGCGCGGCCGAGGCCGGCAAGGTCAGTAGCAGGGTCAGGAAAGCGAAGATGTATTTCAAAGGCGGGCCCATCTGTGGGAGCGTTGACCTGAATAGTCAAAGGTCGAAATCGTGGCTAACGATACCGCAAATCAACCCAAAAACGGCACGCAAAAAGGCAGCCCCTATAACGGGACAGCTGTACGCAATTTCCCGGTAGGAGCTGCCAAAGGCTGCGATCCTGACGCTGCATTCGCGCCGCATGTAGGGATGAGATCAGTCACCCAATGACCTTGGTCAGATTGGGCAAAATCAGAATCAGGGTGGTGGCGAAGAGGATAAGTCCCGCCTGGCGTACTTTCGATTGTTTGAACATGGCTGACTGCCTTTTGTTGTTATTCCTGAGCGTCAAATGCGTGCCGTTGCATCTCACTATGACGGTGTTACATGAATCTTTTCTTACAGCTGCTCCAGCAAGACCCGGCAGCAACCTAATACAGTTCCTACAAGGTCAACCTTAGAGCCCTTGTCGTTCGTGGCTTAGATCCATTTCATATCAGCAAATATCAAAAACCTTTTAAAAACGCATGAGGCCTATCGCCATCTTGGCGGCAGCCCTAGGGCTAGACAGCTAAAACGATTAATCAGTAATTTCCAGTAGCCTCCTACCGTTCGTCTGAGCGTGACCGTCAAGGTCAATGAGCGCTTCGGTCATTGAATCCAGCGCCCCTGCGCTTAAGGTAGGAGCACGGTCGGCTCTCAGCTTGAGAGCTTCATTGCACAGTGGTTCGAGGACGTCATGACCCAAGCTTTGATCTTTGATGCGATACGCACGCCCCGGGGCAAAGGCAAGGCCGATGGCGCCTTGCACAGCGTCAAGCCGGTGAACCTGGTGGCGGGGTTGCTGACGGCGCTGCAACAGCGCACCGGCCTCGACACTCGGCAAGTGGATGACATCGTCCTCGGCTGCGTCACTCCGGTCGGTGATCAGGGCGCAGATATCGCCAAGACCGCCGCGCTGGTTGCCGACTGGGACATCAGCGTCGCCGGCGTGCAGATCAACCGGTTCTGCGCCTCAGGTCTGGAAGCGGTCAATCTGGGGGCGATGAAAGTACGCTCCGGGTTCGAAGACCTGGTGGTGGTCGGCGGGGTCGAATCCATGTCCCGGGTGCCCATGGGCAGTGACGGTGGCGCCTGGGTGCTGGACCCGCAAACCAATATGCACAGCCATTTCGCGCCCCAAGGGATCGGTGCCGACCTGATCGCCACGCTGGAGGGTTTTACCCGCCACGACGTCGATAGCTTTGCCTTGCACTCCCAGCAGAAAGCGGCGAGGGCGCGGTCAGATGGGTCCTTCAATAAGTCGCTGGTGGCGGTGCGTGATCAAAACGGCATCGTGCTGCTGGATCACGACGAGTTCATCCGTGGCGACTCCACACTCGAAGGCCTCGGCAAGCTTAAGCCCAGTTTCGAGATGATGGGGCAGATGGGCTTTGATGCCACGGCGTTACGGGTCTACAGCCATGTCGAGCGCATCAACCATGTGCACACACCCGGCAACAGTTCCGGGATCGTCGACGGTGCTGCATTGATGCTGATCGGCTCTGAAGCCAAGGGGCGTGAGCTGGGTTTGCAACCAAGGGCGCGAATTGTCGCCACGGCGGTTACCAGCACCGACCCGACCATCATGCTCACCGGCCCCGCGCCGGCCACCCGCAAAGCCCTGGCCAAGGCCGGCCTGCGGGTTGAAGACATCGACCTGTTCGAAGTCAACGAAGCCTTTGCCTCGGTGGTGCTCAAGTTCATCAAGGACATGGGCATTGATGCCGCCCGGGTCAACGTCAACGGTGGCTCCATTGCCATGGGCCACCCCTTGGGTGCGACGGGGTGCGCGATCCTCGGCACCTTGCTCGACGAGTTGGAGGTGCGCCAGCAACGCTATGGCCTGGCCACCCTGTGTGTCGGCGGTGGCATGGGTATCGCCACTATTATCGAACGCCTCTGAGCCTAAGGAAATTGTCATGACCGATGCCATTCGTTACGAAAAAGGCCAGGACCAGATTGTGGTGCTGACCATCGACATGCCGGGCCAGAGCGCCAACACGATGAACGGGGTGTACCGCGAGGCCATGGCGGCCTGCGTTGCCCGCTTGCAAGCTGAGAAGGAGTCGATTGCCGGGGTGATCATCACCTCGGCGAAGAAGACCTTCTTTGCCGGTGGCGACCTCAATGAACTGATCAAGGTCGACAAGCCCCACGCCAAAGAATTTTATGACAGCGTGCTGGTGTTGAAAGCCCAGCTGAGGGCCCTGGAAACCCTCGGCAAACCGGTCGTGGCGGCGATCAACGGCGCGGCCCTGGGCGGAGGTTGGGAAATTTGCCTGGCCTGTCAGCATCGGGTGGCCCTGGACCATAAGTCGGTGCAGATCGGCTTGCCGGAAGTCACTCTGGGTCTGTTGCCGGGCGGTGGCGGGGTGGTGCGGATGGTGCGCATGCTCGGCCTGGAAAAGGCTTTGCCCTACTTGCTGGAAGGGAAAAAAGTCACGCCGCAGCAGGCGCTGCAAGCCGGGTTGATTGATGAGTTGGCGGCGGATCGCGATGAACTGCTGGCCAAGTCCAAAGCCTGGATCCTGGCCAACCCTGGCGCGAAACAACGCTGGGACAGCAGCGGTTACCAGATCCCTGGCGGCACACCCTCGAACCCGAAAGTGGCGCCGATGCTCGCCATCGCGCCGTCGATTCTGCGCAGTAAAACCAATGGCTGTTTCCCTGCGCCAGAGAAAATTCTCTGCGCCGCCGTGGAGGGCGCCCAAGTGGATTTCGACACGGCGCACCTGATCGAAACCCGGTACTTCACCGAACTGGTCACCGGTCAGGTGGCGAAAAACATGATTGGCACCTTCTGGTTCCAGCTCAATGAAATCAATGCGGGGCGCTCGCGGCCCCAAGGTTTTGCACCCTACGTGACCCGTAAGGTCGGCGTGCTCGGAGCCGGGATGATGGGCGCGGGGATTGCCTATGCCAGCGCCTCGGCCGGGATCGAGGTAGTGCTCAAGGACATCAGCCTGGCGGCGGCCGAGAAGGGCAAGGCTCACTCGGCAGCGCTGTTGGACAAGAAGGTCAGCCGTGGGCAATTGACCGCTGATCAACGGGAAAGCACCTTGGCGCGGATTCATCCGACCGAGTCTGACGCAGACTTGGCTGGTTGCGACCTGATCATTGAGGCTGTATTTGAGGACCGTGAGCTCAAGGCCAAGGTTTCTGCTGCTGCACAAAGTGTTGTGGGCGCCGACGCGGTAATTGCCTCCAACACCTCGACCCTGCCCATCAGCGGTCTGGCCACGGCAGTGCCCGACCCGAGCAAATTCATCGGCCTGCATTTCTTCAGCCCGGTGGAAAAAATGCCCTTGGTGGAAATCATCAAGAGTGCTCGAACCAGCGATGAAACCCTGGCCCGAGGTTTCGATTTCGTCCTGCAAATCAAGAAAACCCCGATCGTGGTCAATGACAGTCGTGGCTTCTTCACCTCGCGGGTATTCGGCACATTTACCAACGAAGGCATCGCCATGCTCGGCGAGGGCGTAGCGGCGCCGATGATTGAGACCGAAGCGCGCAAGGCCGGCATGCCCATTGGCCCGTTGGCAGTTTCCGACGAAGTGTCTCTCAGCCTGATGAGCCATATCCGTCAGCAAACCGCCAAGGACCTGCAGGCCGAGGGCAAACCACTGCCTCAGCATCCGGCGTTTGTGGTGATCGATTTGTTGCTCAATGAGTACAAGCGGCCAGGCAAGGCGGCCGGCGGTGGTTTCTACGATTACCCGGTTGGCGGGCAGAAACACCTGTGGCCGGAGTTGAAAACCCGTTTTGAAAAGTCGGGTCAGCAGATCTCGTCACAGGATGTGCGCGATCGCTTGCTGTTTATCCAGGCGATTGAAACCGTACGCTGCGTGGAGGAGGGCGTGCTGATGTCCACCGCCGATGCCAACGTCGGCTCGATCTTTGGTATCGGCTTTGCGGCCTGGAGTGGCGGGGCGCTGCAATTTATCAATCAATACGGCTTGAACGACTTTATCGCTCGCGCCCGCTACCTGGCCGAGCAATACGGTGAGCGGTTCTCGCCACCGGCCTTACTCCTGGAAAAAGCAACGCAGAGCACGACTTTCTGACGGTTTTGGCGCCTGTCAGTTAGGTGCTCGACAGGTAGTGAGTCACTTGTGGTGAGGGGGCTTGCCCCGTTGGGCTGCGAAGCGGCCCTAAAACCTGCTATCTCGGTATACCTGAAAAAAACCGGCGATCTTATTGGGGCTGCTTCGCAGCCCAACGGGGGCAAGCCCCCTCGCCACAGGGTTAGTGTTTGCTGTTCATGGGCCGGTATTAGGGCTTGCCTTAACGGGGTATTTCGAGGCAGGCTCTGTGGGTGTGCATTATTCCCATCACAGTGTCAGGTATTTTTTATGTCGCTACGCGTCTGCATCCTGGAAACCGATAACCTGCGTCCAGGCCTGGTCGATCAATATCAAGGTTACGGGCAGATGTTCAAGCGCCTGTTTTCCAAGCAGCCGATTGCCGCCGAATTTGTCGTCTACAACGTGGTGCAGGGTGAATATCCGTCGGATGCCGAAGTGTTTGATGCGTACCTGGTGACTGGCAGCAAGGCCGATTCCTTCGGCACCGATCCCTGGATTCAGACCCTCAAGACTTACCTGTTGAACCGCTATGAGCGTGGCGACAAGTTGATCGGCGTCTGCTTCGGTCACCAGTTGCTGGCGTTGCTGCTGGGTGGCAAGGCTGAGCGGGCCAGCCAGGGTTGGGGCATGGGCATCCACGACTACAAACTCAATGCCAAGGCCCCATGGATGAGCCCGGTGGTGGAAGAACTGACGCTGTTGATCAGCCACCAGGATCAGGTGACCACCTTGCCGAACAACGCCACGGTGATCGCCTCCAGCGAATTTTGCCCGTTTGCGGCGTACCACATCGAAGATCAAGTGCTGTGCTTCCAGGGTCACCCGGAATTTATCCACGACTATTCCCGGGAGCTGCTGGAAATTCTTCAGACAACCCTGGGGGAAAAGGTCTACAGCAATGGCGTCGCAAGCTTGGCGCGAGACCACCACGGCGTCACCGTGGCGGAATGGATGATGCGCTTTGTCGCCCACAAGCCGCAGGTCGCCTGATCAATCAACCGGCGGGATGGGTTAAAGCCATCCCGATCGCTTGAAGCTGAACCACAAACCGCTACATCCCACCGCGATAAACCCCAGCACCGCAAAATAGCCGTAGTGCCATTGCAGCTCCGGCATGTTCTGGAAGTTCATCCCGTAGATCCCGGCCACCGCTGTCGGGAAGGCGAGGATCGCCGCCCAGGCGGCAAACTTGCGCTGTACCACGCTTTGGCGCGAGGCCTCGAGCAATACGCCAATCTCGATGGTCTGACTGGCGATGTCTCGCAAGGTCGCCAGGTCTTCCATCTGCCGTGTGACGTGAATCTGCACATCGCGAAAGTACGGGCGCATGTTCTTGTCGATAAACGGGAAGCTCAGCTTCTGCAGTTCCTCGCTGATCTCCACCATCGGCGCCACATAACGACGCAGGCGTAGCACGTCGCGGCGCAGGCCGTGAAGGTTCTGGATGTCCCGTTCATTCAGGGAGTCGCACAGCACGTTGCGCTCCAGTTCATCGATCTCGGCGTGAATCGCCTCGCTCACCGGCTGGTAGTTCTCGGTGACGAAATCCAGCAGCGCATAGAGTACGAAATCTTCCCCGTGTTCCAGTAACAGTGGCCGCGCCTCACAGCGTTGGCGTACATAGCCGTAGGACGCCGAGTGGCCGTTGCGGGCCGTGATGATGTAGCCGTTGCCGGCGAAGATATGGGTTTCGATAAACACCAGTTTGCCGTTTTCGCGAACCGGCGAGTAGGTCACGATAAACAGTGCATCGCCGAAGGTTTCCAGCTTGGGCCGGCTGTGTTTTTCCAGGGCGTCTTCGATGGCCAGTTCATGCAGGTTGAACTGGCGTTGCAGATTGGCCAGCTCCTGGGCATTGGGCTCTTCCAGGCCGATCCAGACAAAGTGGCCAGGCTTGGCAGCCCAGGCGGCACCCTCGTCGAGGGTGATATCGGTGACTTTCTTTCCGGCGCTGTAGACGGCCGCCGCAACAACTCTACCCATAATGCTGATCGCTTCTTCTTGGATGGCAGGTGACAGGCAGCTTAGCCTGCCCTGCGCTATCAGAGTCAGCGAATTCGGTGGGGTTCACCGGCAATTTCAGGTGTGGTTTGCAGTTCTCGATCCATTGCCTCAATACAGTCGTTCATCTGTGCCCTGCAGGTCAGCATCAACTGAGGCATGTCATCCATGGTCAGGCCGGTTGTAGGAATCGCCGGCAACGAACGAATCAAGATATCGCCACTGTTCCAGGCGTTCAGTTTCATCTGCTTCACGTAGGTGCTGACACACACCGGCACAATCGGCACCCCTGCGGCAATTGCCATCTGGAACGCGCCTTTCTTGAATGGCAGCAGGGTTTCACCGAGGTTGCGCGTGCCTTCGGGGAACACCCAGATCGACGTATCTTCGTGCTGCAAGGTATGCGTGGTGGTGAGCATCGAGCGGCGTGCCTTCTGCGCGTTGCCCCGATCAATCAGCACATTGCCCGCCAACCAGAACAACTGCCCGAACAACGGCACCCATTTCAGGCTTTTCTTGCCGATGCACACAGTACGGTAGGGCACCACATTGCCGAACACGAACAGATCATAGTTGGACTGGTGATTGGCAATGATCACGCAGCTGTTGGGCTTGTTCCGCAGCGAGTCGATCTGGGTCTTGACTCGCAAGCGCAAGATCCACATCGCCGGCAACGCATACAGTCGCGCGCACAGGCGACTGTTGTCCGGATTGAATGGCCGGCAAAGCCCCAGCAATACGCCGAGCACACCCGCCACCATAAAATGCAGGCCCATCAATAACATGCGTAACAAATAAAGCATCAACACGGACCATCGGGACAAAAGGTGGCGCAGTGTACGGATGTGCACTGTTTTCGGCAATTGCCCCTATAGAGGTAGGAGATGGGCGATGTTTGAGCGCATGTTTCAACATGCGTTGATAGCACCGGTTTAGAGGGCTAGAGGATCTTGCTGAATGCGGGGTAAGAAAAAGCCCGACTCAAGTTCGGGCTTCGGCTACAGATGATGTGGGTGACTTAACCTAAGTGTTCCTGGTCCTGGATGATCGCGTTATCCAGCGTTTCCAGCAGCGCCTTACGCACTTTGAGCTTGGTGTGCTTGTGGGCGTTCATGTTGATCTTCTTCAACTGACGCGCGGCTTCCAGGGCGGTAGCCTGCAGTTCTTCAGGCGCGACTACCTTGTCGAGGAACCCGGCACCCAAGGCACCTTGCGGGTCGAACATCTCGGCATTGATCACCGACCGATGAAACGCCGACTTGCGCAGACGATCCCGCGCCAACTCGATCCCGGCGTGGTGCATGGTCATGCCGATCATCACTTCATTCAGGCCAATGCTGAACGGCCCTTCGACCCCAATCCGATAATCCGCCGACAACAGCAGAAATGCACCCTTGGCCACCGCATGCCCAGGGCACGCGACAATCACCGGGAACGGGTGCGACAACAGACGACGGGCCAGGGTCGACCCCGACGTCACCAGACTGACCGCCTCTTTAGGGCCGGCAGTCATCACCTTCAAATCGTAGCCACCCGACAAAATTCCGGGCTGGCCCGTGATGATCACCACCGCCCGGTCCTGCACAGCCTGGTCCAGCGCTTCATTAAAGGCGCTGATCACAGCAGGCGAAATGGCATTGACCTTGCCGTTGCTCAAGGTCAGGGTCGCGATACCGTCTTCGAGGTGGTAAGCAATCAACTCACTCATGACGCGATTCCTTGTAATACTTGTAATAGAAGTACAGGCAGCAGACGTTACCCACCGCGCCCGCCCTGGTAAAGCGCCGTGACTGACTACCCAGTCAGACTTTTCCCTCATGCCCACCCGCCAGCGGCCTTAGGCAGGGCGCAGCACCCACTATAGACAAGCGCCGCCCGTGCCTGAGAATGGCCGAATCGCCACCCTGGGCACGGCAGCGGATGCGCCTGGAACGGGATAACCGTCTAACCGCATGAAAATTCTGAAAAAAACCTTTGCCATCGGAAAAGCTTTCGACTACATTAGCGCGCCTCGACAGACTGAATCAGTTTGACGAGATACGGTGAAGTGTCCGAGTGGCTTAAGGAGCACGCCTGGAAAGTGTGTATACAAGAAATTGTATCGAGAGTTCGAATCTCTCCTTCACCGCCATATTCTGCTAAAGAGCCCCGTTTTTACGGGGCTTTTTTGTGTCTGTTGATTTTGTTCCCCCATTTGTTCCCCCATTTGGATTTTGGAAAGTTATCCGTGTCGTTAGATGGCTCGGGATCGAGCTATTTGCCATGCTGGCGAATGCGTCAGGCTCTAGTACCGTTGGCGCTGTCATTGGACGCACAGCTCTTTCTAGCGCATGTAAATCGATAAGGAGGGGGCCGATACATTCAAGTGCATGCATGCCCGTTGACTCCTGTGCCACTCATTGCAGCTTAGTTTCTGCTGGGCACGTCATAGCTCAAGGCAATGATGGCGTTCACAGTCTTCACTTTCTTCAGTCGTTTTTCCACCTCTCGCTTTACGTTCTCCTTATCACCCTCAAACGGTGGCTGCTCGCTCTCCATGGCTTGCTCCCACATGACGAGTCGCTCTGTTGATCGCTCCAGGTGCTTCATGGTCTCTTCAAACTGAGCTTTGAGAGACTCTATCGCGAGTTCTGAGCGCATGCGTTCCAGTGCTAGGGTTGTCTTGAGCGTCTTTTCTCGTTCGCTGTGCTTTCTTGCGGCCCATTCGGCATCGTCGATGAGCATGGTAACGACTTCTGTTTCTGTAACCCTGTTGTCCTTGGCTCGACGAGACAGGCTTGCTCTAGTCGAGTTTGGGAGCGAAAAGGTACATGGCTTTCTGCCGTTGCTAGCTGAGCGATATCGGTGTTGTCTCAGCGCATTTTTCAAGCGCGTTACAAACTTCAATCCCTCGGTTGTCTGCTCAAAGTCGGCGATATCCACTACCACCTGGTCGTAACCCTCTACCTTTCGGCGAGCAAAGCGCTCTGTGTTGCCGCGCATTCTCGCGTCGGCATGCCTGCTGATGTACTGCTGCACCCACCGCCATTCGTCACCACTTCTGCGTAACCATTTCAGTTCATTTCTATCTTTGATCATTGCTTCAATCCACCAGCGTTGTGCGGTTTTTGCGGGTGCGTGTATTTTCGAGTGTATCAATTATTATAATGTTACTGTCGCGTTATGAGTAACGTTATTGTACAAATACAATATTTTATATAGGGTATAAAAACTGTTAATTAATGATATGTACTCCAGTCTATGAAGCTTTTTTCTCAGCTATTTACTGCGACGCTCGAAGGTGCAGGTCCAGAAACCAGATTCGTTTTTGAGCTGCTCGCGGCTGGAGCTGCGAGCGCAGCGGGCGATGTGGAGGGTTACAAAGTTAAAGCGCTCGCTGTGCAGTTTCGCTTGTCTCAAAAGCTGGTCAGCGACGCCTTGGGGGATTTGATTCGATTGGGCATGGTGTTGCGACAGCGCGGGTCACCGGAGGGTAAAGGCAGGCCGGCAATCACCTATGCGCTCTCTCCAGCGGTGGCGCAGACGCTGAAAGCCAGCGGATCAGTGTACGGGGTTCATGGCGAGCTACTGGAATGCCTATTTTCTGGTGCGCACATCGGGATGGAGGTGCCTGGCTGTCTGCCGAGCACTGCGAAAGACAGGCAGAAAGTGACCAAAGCGGGCAGGCCTGCCCCGCCCGGCGCTAGCAAGCAACTGAGTGCGTGTAATCGGTTGTTGTTTGCCACCTTACTTGCTCGTGCGGATCACTGTGGAGTGGTCAGCGGGATCGGCGGCCCGGAGTTACGGAAATTGACAGGCTTCGACGAGGCCAGCTTGAAGCATCGCCTGCGACGACTGATGGATCTGGGGTTGATCCGTCGTTATGTGCCAGGTGTATCAAGTTCAATTTTTGCGAAGTCGAAGGTAAGCAGTACCTATTTTTTAAATCTGAATCATCCCGGCTTTGAACTTAAGGGAGACTGCACGGTGATGGTTCATTTGGCTTGGAATCCTGAGGATAAAAGCTATACCCATACTGACGATCTCCGTATTGATGTCATCAGGTACGAACGACAGCTTGAATATTCAGATCCAGTGACGCCGATCAACGTCATTCGTTTTTTGGTGGGGCAGCGCCCGCGTGTTTACCCCGTCCTCCAGATCATGCTGTATCGGTATGCCTCATTTTTACTGTCCCAGCACTGGCGTGCGCTTTTGCCGGGCGCCTACCTCTGGGATGATAGGCTCTACGAAATGATCAAGCTTGATTTTCGTAAGCCGGTACTGATGGTGCCGGATGAGAGTGCAGCGGCGGAGCAAGCTAGGCTTGATGCCGAATGGGTTGAGGCCATCGAACATTTCTACAAGCTGGCCCATGATATCGCCCATGAGTTTCGCAGCAGATTTGGTCAGGCAACTTTTCTTCAGTTTGATTCGGTCCAAATGAGCCTGCTCCCCGTTGCTGATGATCTTGGGTACAAGGTCATCACCATGGTGGTCAGCTCATCCCCGGTTGGCTCAAAGGAGTTTGTCTGGCTGGAGGAGGAGAAACCTGGCGTAGTCAGTCTTCGACCGCAGACGTCGGAGTCTGAAGTCAACTTGAAAAATCGCTATGACCTCGGGTTGCTCACTCCGCCCAAGCGTAGGGCTGGGAAGAAATAGGTCATTTTTTACAAGTCTTGCCAATCCTCTGAACGAACAGAGGAGCCCCGTTCATGAGGATCATCCGTCTGAAAGATGTCATCGACTCAACCGGTTTGGGTCGCTCAACCATCTATAAATACATCTCTGAAGGAATCTTCCCTAAGCCGGTCTCGCTAGGAGAGCGCAGCGTTGGCTGGGTAGAGGGAGAGGTGCATGATTGGATTCTGGCCAGGATCGAGGAACGCGATCTGGCTGAATGAGTTGCGGCACGGAGGGGCAGGCTAGCCGGCATAAACGCCATGACCGGCTCACTGTCGGTCATGGCGTTTATGCCGCTTGGGTGTCTCGCTGTTCTCAGCTAACTCTCGCAGAGGATGGTTTGGCAAATTGCTCGGCAGGCTTGGGAATATTGATCCTCTTTGCCCTGTCTGGTCGGGAGCGGTGACCAGAGGCAGAGCTGTATCTAGTTATATACCTTCTAGATAATAGTCTTGTAGGTAATACCTTCTAGGTAACCAATGAGCAGCAATCAGTAAGTAAACGAGCAGCAGGTAAGTAGTGTCCCTGTGGTCCGCTCATCACAGCTTTCAGGTAGTAGCTAACCGGTTAAAAAATGCATGGACGGTATCTGGTATGGGAACAACCACCAGGTACACAACCATGACCAATAGCAATGCCCACCCCCCTCTCTCGCAATCCGATATTGCCATCCAGATTGAGCGGCTCGTTAAGGCCATCGAACAACACGACACGCCAGCATTCCGGTTTGAAGGTACATGCTCAGGTCACCAGCAGATAATGCCGACCAGACTCTCCCGGTACTTCGATTACCTCCAGCAAATGATCGACCTGTTTAGCGATTGCTCCCAATACCATTACAGCGAGCACCTGCAAGCGTTCCAGGACGCCTGTCAAGATATTGGTCTGGAGCGGAGCCCTACAGGTCCTGTCTGCTTGAATGAGGAGGGTACGATCTACCTCGACCATCACCGCAGTATGAACGTTCTTGTCATCCGGATCCGTCAGTTGACTCGTGAACAATGGTATCGCCGTGAGAAAGGGGACCGTCGTTATCTGGCCAGGCAGCAAGCGGACCGGGTCTGTGAATACTCCGACGCTATGATTGATCGCTACTCGCGGACTCTGATCATTAGGGTCAATCTGTATTACTACCAGAAGGTTCAGGCTAGGCAGCGTGTCGAACAAGTATTCGGCGATCTAGACCGGTTTATTGCTGAGCGTGAGCGTAACCCGATTTTCGACCACCTCATTGGCTATATCTGTGTGGTAGAGCAGGGCGTTGATCGTGGCTTTCACCTCCATGCGGCCTTCTTCTTCAACGGCAATGAAGTGCGCGGAGATGTTTACAAGGCTGAGCAAATTGGTGAGCTGTGGAAAGATATTACTCGGGGGCAGGGCTACTTCAACAGCTGTAACCACGAAAAGGAAAAGTACAAAGACGACGACAGACTGGGTATAGGCATGATCCTTCGTAGTGCCCTGAAGGTCCGCAGTCATGTCCACTATGCGATGCGCTACCTGGTCAAGGACGATCAGCAGTTGCGGCTGAAGCCTGTCGGCGCTCGATGCTTGCGGATAGGGCAGATAGCTACCCCTCGACTGTGAACTTGATGTCGGAAGTTTCTATGTGAATTGCAGCAAACACCTTACTGCTGTCCCAGTGCTCGCTAGGCAATGCCATACGTCGAAACGGAACCTATTATTTTTGGGTTGTAGTCCTCATATGAGTTTTCATATGGAGAACGTTGATGACCAACAATATCTGCGCTTGCTGTGGCTTGTCGTTTGAAAAACGTCCCCAAGTACCCAACCAAACCTACTGTTCGCTACCAGCCTGTCAGCGAGTACGACGCCAGCGCTGGCAACGCGACAAGATGCAAAGCGATCCTGATTATCGGGATAACCAGAGCCGCAATCAGCGTGCGTGGCTGGATCGCCATCCGGAATATTGGCGTAATTATCGGGACGCTCACCCCGAATACGTCAAGCGAAACAAATCACGCCAGCGATCCAAGCACGATCTGCAGCAGGAAGTCGATCTTGCAAAGATGGACGTGTCACAGGTGACGGTGCTGCGACCTGGGCTCTATCGGATTGAGCTAGTTCCCAGCGGTGAGGCGGTCTGCTGCGAGGCGTTGATCGTCGAGATCACGCCATTGTGCATCGGTTGCCCGTGCAAAAAGGACGGGTGCAAAGATAGGACGTGATGGTCATTCCGCTGGTTAGGCGTTAATTACGAACCCAAATGAGTTCTCGATCATCCTGCGTGGCAGCAATCTCAACGACGTGCGCTTTGGTTGGTTTTTCTCTGGACGAGGCCCGTGCGAAGATGTGAAAGGAAGACCCGAGAGCAAGCACACCAATAACGGCGAGCGATTGGGTCCTATGCAATCAGATGAGTCTTCACCAGATATGTCGGATCAGCCGGTAGCACTACGTGCCGCCGAATACGTCAGGATGTCGACTGAGCACCAGCAGTACTCGACCGAAAATCAGTCAGACAAGATTCGCGAGTACGCTGAGCGGCACGGCATGCAGATCGTCCGTACCTATGCCGACCAAGGTAAAAGCGGGCTGCGCATAGATGGCCGACAGTCCTTGCAGCAGTTGATCAAGGACGTAGAGTCTGGGACGGCGGACTTCCAGATCATTCTGGTCTATGACGTCAGTCGCTGGGGGCGATTTCAGGATGCCGATGAAAGCGCCTATTACGAGTACATCTGCCGCCGTGCGGGCATTCAGCTTGCCTACTGTGCCGAGCAGTTTGAAAACGACGGTTCTCCAGGCTCGACCATTGTCAAAGGCGTCAAGCGTGCGATGGCGGGTGAGTACAGCCGGGAACTGTCGGCCAAGGTGTTCGCGGGCCAGTGCCGATTGATTGAGCGGGGCTATCGCCAGGGGGGAAGTGCGGGATACGGCCTGCGGCGTGTCCTGATCGATCAGGCGGGTTCAATCAAAAGCGAGCTGGCGCGGGGCGAGCACAAGAGTCTGCAAACCGACCGTGTGATTTTGATGCCCGGGCCTCAAGCCGAAGTACAGGTGGTGAACCAAATCTATCACTGGTTCATCGATGAAGGTTTACCCGAATCTGAAATCGCCTCCCGCCTCAACAGCCGTGGGATTCACACCGATCTGGATCGGCACTGGACACGGGCCACTGTGCGTGAGGTGCTGAGCAATGAAAAATACATCGGTAATAATATCTACAACCGGATTTCCTTCAAGCTCAAAAAACACCGGGTCAGTAACCAGCCGGACATGTGGATCAAGAAGGAAGGTGCATTCGAGGCCATCGTATCACCGGAGGCGTTCTATACCGCCCAAGGTATCCTGCGCGCCCGGGCGCATCGGTTCAGCAATGAAGAACTGATCGAGAAACTGCGCAACCTATACCAGCATCGCGGCTTCCTTTCGGGCCTTATCATCGACGAGACGGAGGGGATGCCGTCGGCCTCGGCCTATATCCACCGTTTTGGTAGTTTGATCAGTGCCTACCAGGTCGTAGGATTCACGCCGGATCGAGACTATCGCTTCCTCGAAATCAATCGTTTTTTGCGACGGTTGCATCCGGAAATTGTCAGTCAGACCGAACATGTGATTTCTGATATCGGTGGGTTGATCGAGCGCGATCCCGCCACTGACCTAATGACGGTCAATCGGGAGTTCAGCATCTCGCTGGTCCTGTCACGATGCCAGTCGCTGGACAGCGGACGCAGGCGGTGGAAGGTTCGCTTCGACACTAGCCTGGCCCCAGACATCACGGTCGCCGTCCGTCTGGACGAAGCCAATCAGGCGCCGCTCGACTATTACCTGCTGCCACGGTTGGACTTCGGCCAGCAGGGTTTCAACCTCGCCGATCACAACAGCATTGAATTTGAGAGTTATCGCTTCGACAGTCTGGATTATCTCTACAGCATGGCAGCGCGCGCACGTATCAGGAGGGTGGCATGAGTAAGGAGCATCTTTCCAGCGAACTGAAAATAATCCCGCTCGAATGCATCGAGATACTGAATACGCGAGAGCGAAACGGACGGGTGTTCGACGAAATCGTCGGCAACATCAAAAACATAGGTCTTAAGAAGCCGATCACGGTGACCCCTCGACCCGATGCAGACGGATCAGAGCGCTACCTGCTGATTTGCGGTGAGGGACGGCTCAAAGCCTACAAGACGTTGGGTGAAAGCAGTATTCCGGCTATGGTAGTGAGTGTTAGCGACGAGGACGCCTTTCTTATGAGTCTGGCGGAGAATATTGCACGCCGCCAATGCCGTCCTCTTGAGTTGCTGGCAGGTATCGAGCAGTTACGTGAGCAAGGCTATGACAAAAAGACCATTGCCCAGAAAACCGGCCTTAGCGTCGACTATGTCTACGGCATTCTTCAGTTACTCAAAAGTGGTGAGGAGCGCCTGTTGGTTGCGGTTGAAAGCGGGCGTATTCCGCTGAATGCCGCTCTCGCTATCGCGGGAGCAGGCAGTGATACGGAAGTACAGACTGCTCTGCAAGATGCTTACGAATCGGGGAAGTTGCGTGGCAAGCAACTAATCCACGCACGTCGGGTCATTGAGCGCCGCCGGTCACTGGGGCGATCCATTGCTCGTGGCACACCGCGTAAGGCGGGTGTGCTCACCTCATCCAGCCTTATCCGCAGCTATCAGAAAGAGGTCGAGCGACAAAAACTGATGGTCAAAAAGGCTGAGTTCGCGCAACAGCGGTTGCTCTTTGTGATCGAGGCCTTGCGCCAGTTGCTGTCCGATGACAACTTCACCAACCTGCTGCGTGCTGAAGGATTGGATACGCTGCCGAAATACGTCGCCGAGCGGGTCTGGGCTGGAGCCCATACGACATGAGCCAGTTGCCCCTTGGCTTTATTCCGGAACCACTATCAGTTTCGTTGGATCTGATCCTGCCCTCGCGCAAAGTTCCTGAAGGGCTCCACGGTAGTAAAAAATTCAAACAGATTCAGTCATCAATTGATGCTGTCGGGCTAATCGAGCCGCTGACGGTCAGCAAGGTCGACAATCAATCTGGGCGGTATACGTTGCTGGATGGGCACATCCGTTTATTGGCGCTCAAGCAATTGGGTTTCACTGATGCGCCATGTCTGGTCGCTACGGACGATGAAACCTACACCTATAACAACCGGATCAATCGCCTTTCCACCATTCAAGAGCACTTCATGATCCGGCGTGCGGTCGAGCGCGGCGTGGCACCGGCCAGGCTGGCCAAAGCGTTGAGCGTCGACATCAGTCACATCATCAAAAAGATGAATCTTCTTGATGGCGTATGCGTTGAAGCGGCCGAGTTGCTTAAAGATCAGCACTTCTCTGCTGAAATTGGTGCGGTGTTGCGCAAACTCAAACCGACCCGACAGGTAGAATGCGTGGAGCTGATGGTGGCCATCAACAATATTACCGTTCCCTACGCTCAGGCTTTGATGGCCGCCACACCAAGCAACCTACTAATGGGCGATGCTAAACCCCGCAAGCTTGGTGGTGCCACTCCCGAGCAGATGGCTAAAATGGAGCGTGAAATGGGAAATCTGCAAGGACAGTTCAAGCTGGTTGAGCAATCGTACGGTCAAGACGTGCTAAATCTCGTGCTAGCCAAGGGCTATCTTGCTAAGTTGCTGGAAAATGAGGCGGTCATCCGTTTCCTCACCAAAAATCAGCCTGAATTGCTAATTGAGTTCGAAAACATTGTGGTAACGGTATCGCTGGACAAGTGAATTGAATCGCCCCTGCTTTCGTAGACGCCTCGAACGGCTGCAACGGGTCCAGAGTTTGTAAAAACGCTTCGCCAAAATTGAAGTTCGCGCGTCTACGTTAAATCTGACATTTATCGGCACGTCAGCAGATGTGGATATCACGCAAATGCGCGATTACCAATCCGGTTTTTAATCCCCGTCGCGCTCGAAAACGTTTTTACACAGCCTCGGTCGAAAGCTGCCTATCACGAGATCTCACACCAATATCTCACTCCGATGATGGATTGGATCGGCCTGAATCGCCGCCCAAGGCATGCCAGTGAAGCGACGATTCAATGCAGCGCCGGTAGTGGGTATCAATCTGCCGCGGAGCAAGGCGAACATACCGCTCGGCTTTCTCGCGCTGTTCGCCGGTGAGCTTTACCAAGTACTCCACGACCTGCTCAGCAGACGGTGTGATTTCTGCACCGTTGAATTTGGGGGGGAGGCCGGTCCAGACCACGTGGGCCACGTCGTGAGTGTTAGCCCATTCGGATAAATCTGGAATCAGCCTCGGAGATGGCTGGCCGGCAGACCATCTGCAAACGTGCTTTTCTACATTTTTCCCCAGAATGTTTTCGCGGCTGCGTAAAGCCTCAACGGCAGAAGCGAGATCCACTGAGTCCATTACTGCCCACAGGGAGGGAACCAGCCGTCCGGTTTCGACTAGCACAAGCGTAATTCGACCATCTTGCGATTGCCTGGCGAATTCAGCTGGTATCAGTGGTCCATCCTCAATCCACTGCCCCTGAATCGGAAATTTCTTTGGCTCCCAAATCAGGGAGCCCCAACCAAGAGAAGCGATGCGAGCCAATGTGCCTCCGTTGAACCCGGGTGTTAGTTGGTAATGAGGTCTAGCGTAAATCGGTGCTCCTGACTGCCATTGGAGACGCGGTAGACATTGGCGGCCATCGAAATCGTATAAGCTAGTACCCGTTAGCTTTAATAGATCCCGAGTTCGCATATGTCCATGACCAAAGCCAATTGCCGCTTCTAGCCACCGATCGTTTTGGGTCGTTATCAGCCCTTTGTGACAGTCAACAATCGGCCGAATCAGCCGTCCGCGAAGCAGCTCGAGTCGGTATTTCGCTTTTCGTTATAACACTCGCTGCTCCCCTGAACCCAGAAACGACAGCTGGCTAAAGGAAGAAGACGCCACTCTTTAGGGTCTCGTCGAACGCGTTGTACGAGTTGCTCCGGTGAAGCAGGCGCACTTGCCAGAGATAGAACGATCGAACCACCTGCCCTTCGGCGGCCGGTAACTCGCGGTAGCTCGTTCCGCGAGAAACTAAGGCCGCACCGCAGGCTCCATTCAGCGACCCCGGACGCACTGGCCCCCAGCCCGTATTCCAATGAGCGTAGTCCGCCACTACCTGTTCATCGACAAGGACCTCAAGCGTGGTGCCCACTCGACGTACCTCTGCTTGAGCAGTCCTTAGGAGCGTCGGCACGAACAGTCGAGATGGATAGAGGTTCAGCTGCAGGTATCCCATGCGGCCATAGTCCATCCGTCCGGCCAAAGGCAACGATGCAGACGGGACGTCCAGTAACTGATCGATAGGTATTGCCCCCAACCAAGTCATCTCGTCGAGCGGCGCTGTGGGCACGCTTGGCAGCATTGGCATGTCGCGCCAGAAGGAGTCAATATGTGAAGCAAGATCCTGGTCAGCCACTTCACTGTTGCCGAACTGCAGCCATCGCACAAGCGATACTTCCATGCAGCGTCCCATCGTCATCTCGACGGGAGTGCTGAGCGCGATCAGCTCATCGCCGGGGCGCTCGGCCGCGACGCGAAGGACGACTTCTCGCATGATTCCCTCGATCGCGTTCGCGCTCCCGTTGAAGTCCTCCCGGACCGGCACCCATGCCGGGCGTGAAGGCCTCAGCGCAGCCAGCGTTGGATGAATGGGCAGCGCCTTTAGTGCGTAATGGCGCACAACCCCAGAGGGCAGCCCCAACAACCGTTCCGCTACCGCCAAGGTGCGCAAGTAGGCGGAGATCGCACGAAGGGTGGCCCGGGCGGAGTATGTGCCTACGAAGCCTTTCCCCAGCGGCCGCGCAAAGTGCCCGAAGTCGCCCTGCAGGGAAGCCTCGGGATAGGCCGCCTGGTTTTCAGTCCACTCGAACGCCATCTGGCGAATAAGCGGGAGTTTTGTTCGAAGCTCCAGCCTGCTCAGCGTGGTCCGGAACATCCTGGCCAGGTCCACCCCCTGCACACCTTCGAAATCACTGGGAATCTCGAAGTGCTTTGGCGCCGCTTTGAGGTCGGTATCTAGCGCCTGCTCCTCGAAGCCGAGAGCCTCGAGGAGCAGGTTGGATAGGAGTGACGGTTTCGGCGTGCGGTTCGGCAAATCGGGATTGGGAACGTAGCCGTACTCACTTGCAGCCATCCAGAAGATGCAGAGTGCCTCGACGACTTCCGCCTCGAGCTTGCGCGAATGCAGCAGCTTCAGCAGCGCTGACTCGGTCTCTGTCGTCGTCGCAGGGTCGCTCAACAGTTTTGCCAACTCCTGCAATGTCCACCATCGGCAGGATGGCGTCGGCCATCCTAGGCGAGAGATGAGAATTCGAAGCTCGTCCATCACTCCTCCCGCGCGTCCGCAGCAACCAGTTCTGTTCCCCAACGCGGGTTAGCTAGCGGGAGGGTTCGGGTGTCTTCAAGCACACAGTCGACCATAACCTGAGCGAACTCAACCGCCGCATCTATGCGTCCCTGCTTCACGTAGAAATAGACCATTGCCTCACCCGGCGCCAATCGCGGCCGCTCCGGTTCGCCGAACATGGCATAGGCTGTCTTGGTTACGAAGTCATCGCAATATTTCAGGTAGTACTGGGCCACGAGGTCGAGCCGCGCGAGCGTCTTCTCTTCGCGCTCCATATAGCCGATCCAGGCGCCGCTGTAGATCTGCGCGCTGACGAGGTACTTCCAAGCAGCCTTCAGACCGCTCTGCCTACGTCGGGTGTGAAAGGCATGGCCAGACAGGTGGAGCAGATCACGGCCTCGACCTCGGTCGGACAAAAGCGAGTCATCCAGTGCATGGAGAATCCGCTTCCCCTGTCCCTGGCCTTCCCAGTACTGATACCAAGCCAGAAGCGCCGCCTCGTCGTCGTAGCCGCCACCCGATAAGCGATCGAGCAAGGCCATTAGCTGCTCGGGCTCGAAGGTTGAGACGTCACCATCGAAGGGCTTTCGATCCGTGTTTGAGTTCGCGTGCTCCTCGCGACTCAGCACGCCGATGTCCCACCCTCCGTGAGCGTTGAGTAACCCCAGTCGCTCGGCGGCACCCTCGACTCCTTCCTTGACTAGACGCTGCAGCACATCCCTAACTTCCGGGGGCAGGCCCGTGCGCATTAGCGCATCAAGCGGCCAGCCGGCCTTCACTCCCTGCTCGACGTACACACTCAGGCTGTTCTCAGCCTGAGACCACTGCCCGGCGTCGACATGCTCCTCGTACTTGGCCACCAATGCGGCGGGAGCCAGCTTGGCCAGCAGCGCGTCCGCCGCAGTCAGCGCGTGTCGGGTGCCACTGCCGTCCGTGTAGTCCAGCACGGAGTGGACTTGAGAGGCGACCTGCGCTAACAGTCGACGTGCATTTTTCGGCGCAGCTTCGACCAAGAAACCGATCGCGTCGAGGGTCTTGTTCAGCGTCGGATCTTTACGATGCGAGAAGCCTGTCGCAAGCTCCCAGGTCTGTCGGCAAAGTTCGCGCGCCGTTGTTTCCAAACCATGGGCCACCGAAATTCCGCACAACTGCAGCGGCGTTTGCAGATGCACGCTGGTCTCCTGCCGCACCTCAGCATCGAACTGCTCGCGCTGGGAGAGCACGAATTTCGCAGCGGCCTCATCAGACATCTTCGTCAGCAGCCCTCCGGCGTACTGCTCGCGGAAAGACGCCGCGTCGAACCACTTGAACGACTCTGCGGCAGCGAGCGTCGCCTCGGTGAGATTAGCCTCGACGGCATGGCCCAACAGAATGCTGCCCAGACGGACGTCGCAGGCAACCTGGTGCAGGGCAGCCCGAAAATCCTCTGCTGCAGATTGCCAGTCGTAGCTCTGTCGGAAATGCCTAAACTCCACCGGGTCTAATAGCTCAAAGACCGCGTGAAAGTCTACGAAATCCCCCCGCCACCAGTGATGAGCCACTTGGCCGGCGACGCCCGAGAGCACGTTCAGGAAGTCAGTGACATTCTCTCGGTCGGCATATACCGGTGCGCGTGCAAAGCTGAACTCGGTCTGCCCTTCCGCGGACATGCACATGCTCAAGTGCACAGCGCTGAAGAACCAGTGGTGCACCAGCTTCGCAAGGTCCTGCTTGCGCTCACGGTAGTTGAGTCCCAGCCAGTCGATCGGGATTGAAGCGTTTAAGGTCGTCACGGCATGCACGTGGGCCGCCTCGATGGCTGCTACAAAGGGCGTTCTGGCGAGTGCTTTGAAGTCACCGCGTTCGACGATGCTTACATTGAGCTGAGCCGCGGCCCGGAGGCAGGCATCGCTGACAACGCACTTACGCCGGCTATCGCCGAGCGACGCTGCAAGCGACATCAACTCGTCCAGTTGCCCCTCCGCGGCCATCAGCCGTACGCGCGGTAACCAGCCCTCTGGGTTAGCACGTGTCACGAACTGCTTGAGCCCCTCCGGCGTGACCCCTACCGCGCCTAGGCGCGCAAAAGCACCCGCCAGGAACCTGAAAGCATCCAAGCCGTTGCCCGTGGAGTACTCTCTCGAGAAGCGACTCGCGCCCCGGAAGCGTCGCAGCGTCTCCTCGCCACAGGTCTCGGCCACGATATGGTCTCCGCGCGCTCGCAGCGCTAGCCCCAGCGCCGCCACAAGTTTGATATCCGTCTCGTGCCTGGAGGCAACGGCCTCTCGGATAACCCAATCGTCCGACGCCAGCGTCCACGTGTAAGAAACCAGCTGGGCCATGTCCTCGTCCTGCATTTGGTACTGGCTGCCCTCAACCATGCGGGCCTTCAGGTGCTGGAGGCGATAGGCTTGTGCGAACTCAGCCCGGTCCAGCGCGGCAGCCACGGCGTCGGTGATCAATGTGTCAAACAGCGACTGCGGATAGCCCTCTTCCAGTCGCAGCAGCACCCAGTCTCGGGTCAAGCCCGCGATCAGATGGCTTGGATCGCCAAGCTGCGCCTGGACCGTCCAGAGCCAGTTCACCCGCAAAGCGTTGGGAGCCAACGTCTCCAGCCAGCGCGCAACCTCCGGCCTGAGTGCAGCGATGCGATCGGCGTAGCCATCGGTCGACCGCACGTACACCGCCAGGCTCTCGTGGAAGACCTTCAAACCGGCGGCCGACGAATGAAGCAGATGTTCCACCTTTTCGATCTCGGGCGCCGCCAGCCTCATCGCGGTCGCGATCTCGCCGAATGCAGTCCGTGGCCAGAAGAACGGGAAGGCGCAAACCAGTCGCAGCGCATCCTTTAGGCTGGGTGAAACCCGCTCCCACAGCGACCCGTAGTAGAACTTCACGCCCTGACTCAGATCTCCGGTGAGTTGCTCGACGTCCCATCGCGTGACCTTGCCACCGGCAAGCACAAGTGCAGAGGTCGCGTAGATGACGTGCAGTGGGTGACCGTTGGTCCTGGCGCGGAGCGCGGCCGCGGCGCTCTGCAACTCTTCCTCAGCAACAGCCTCGTGCGCTGCGGCAACCTCGGTCGTTTCAGGCGCCTCAGGCTCTGCGTGAACATCCTTCTCATTAGGCTCCGCAGGCCCAAACCCCGTGCTCAACCGACCGGCGTGCACCGCCTGACGCAAGTACGAAAGGACGGCGTCGCCGGACATGGCGGGCAGCGTCTTCCAACTTGCCTTCGGCGCAGCGATCAACAAGTCTGCCGGAAGTTGTGCGTCGTCCACCGGCTGTGTACCCACGAGCAGTACCAAGTTCTCAGCACACGGCACCAACTGGGCAAACAAGTCCTCTAGCGGCTGTTTGTCCTCCCCGTTGGTGCGCCAGACGTGGTCGAGACCATCCAAAATCAGTACGAAGGGCTTGTCGAGCGCTTTGTAGTGCGCCGCAGTGGCGTCCAACTGCGCGCGCAGGCCACCGGGCGGGCGGAGGACGTCGGGATGGAATCGCTCGATCTGCGATCGGATCGACTCTTCGACGACGTAGCTGTGTAAGCGATCCCGACCGCGCTCCGTCGTGGACAGGAAGTAGTGGTGGCGGACCGTCGGAATGTCTTTGTCGGCGAATATGTCGCACAGCGCGCTGAGGTAGGTGCTCTTGCCGCGACCAGGCGGACCGGTCAGAACGATCGCCTTGCCGCCTGACCGCAGAGCATCCTTGACGAAAGCGCCGTGGAATTCTGCATCGGGCACCTCATAGCCCTTGGGGACCGCAAAGTCTTCCGGGAGAGGTGCCGGCGGTGTCGCCTGCAGGATCGCGCGAAGGTCTGGCAACGTGATCCAGCCGGACGGCGGTGGAGAGTACTTCTGCGTCGCCCAGTTCAGAGCGACGTTTTTGAGGACGGCGATGCCCTCCGGCGTTCCATGCGCACGCAGCCGCGCGTCAACCTCGTGCTCGAGCGTCTCGTAGCCCTTGTCGCTGTGCGTGATCTGTAGTCGACCGAGAAAGTCCTCACAATCCGCCTCGCCGCCGAGTTCGGCGATGAGCGCCGCGCGCCTCGGGTCAGGGACCTTGGCGAAATCAATCTTGCTACCGGTCAGGCAGGCTTCGATCTCAGCATCAGGCCGCCGGTTGGTCAACAGGGAGAGATCACCGATACGTGCTAGGTCCAGCGACCTGTACGCGTCAAACCACTTCTTCAGCATTGACCGGGACCGCTCCGTCTTGCCGGATTTCTCAAGCAGCCAATCCCAGGACAGCGGATGTGCATCAGGGTTTGGCGTGAACTTGACCTGCTTAAGGTCTTGCAGTCCGTCCGAGCGCTCGACCACGATGTCGTCCAAACCCTTTGGTGCTTCCGCCTCAACGTCACACTCGAACTTGACCTTCGCGTAGCGACTCGGCGCATCCAGCCAGTCGCACAACACCCGCAGCCCCTGCCGGTTCTGATAGATGTAGCCGGCAGAGGTGATTGCCGTGCTCTTGATGTTCTCAGTCATCGTTTGCCGTCCTTTTCGACGCGAAAACAGCGTCGGCACGCGCCGCGAAATCCGCGATGCGGTTGAACACGACGATGCGAAAATTATTGGTCACGACTGGAAAGCTTGTCGCGCGTGATGCGCACATAGGCTTCCGGCAGACTCCCGCGCAACTGTAGCTGCAATTCATTGCCGCCCCCACCATTGTCCCATCCCACAAAGGATCAGCAGCCCACTCGGCCAACGCCGTAATGCCGATGGTAAATGACGTACCGACTGACTCAACTACACCTCAAGTCTCCCCGACAGTTCTGTTACATCACTTTGCCTTTCCGCTATTTGGGCAAGCTCGGGTCGTTTTCTGCCTTATGCGATCGGCGGCATAGGGCAGGGGCTCGGCTGATGAATAAGGATATGCGAGACATAAGTTTAGGCTTATAACTTTCTTAGTCGCATTATGGCGCCTGTAATGCCTAGAGCATTCGTGTTGAATCGTCCCAAGATTCGTAACACGATCGAATAGCCTCTTTTGGTCGATTGCCCCCCTTACGACGGACAGCACCGGCCAAAAGCGGACGTTTGGAGTGGAGAAAATAAATCCGTCCTCTTCATTCTTGGCACCTACGCTAGATTCACAGTAGTCCAAGATACTTGCGCATCTTTGACTGATGTATCTCTGGGAGGAACGCCGCATGCCGACACTAATAGGTCGATCCGAAACTGAGGTTCTTGCTGATCTTGTTGAGCTGACAGCCTCTCCAGGCTATGTCCATGGTATTGCTTTCATATGTCATCGGGACAACCTAGTCATGTACAACGACGAGTTGAATCCGGATGACATTGCTCCGCTTTTTAGCAATGACCGCTTATTAAGGACTGAAATCACAACTCTGCTCGGGTTGATGGTTCGTCAGGATCTGGACATGAGCGTGCCCACTGTAGAGGTCTTGGGCGAATTGGTAGCCCGCACCGATACACTCATGGTGGAGCTACACCAAGCTCTTTCTCGGCCGATGATGTCAGCCCTGAAAGATCAGGCCATGAGCGGGAGCAACACGGGAGCAGCCTGGGACGGCATGTCCATGCGAGAGCCGATTTTTTATGGGACCGAGTCCGCCTACAGTTTCCAGTACCGTGATTTTCTTCCCGCGAAGTACGGTGAAGATGACCACTGGCTCGTTGAGAAAATGGGCTTTTCCATCGGCCAGGCACAGGTGGTTGCACACGCCATGTGCGCCCTTATGGACGAGAGGTCATGCGCCGCCTTCACCGGCTCCAATACGCCAGAGGTTGAGCCTCACATGTTGCTCGCAGCATTTGAGTATTCGGCGAAGCTTGTCTCGGATTTAAGCGGACTGGATGTAGCCATTGTCGAGGCCGTATTCCGCGCTTTGACGCTGACTGGTGACAATCTGCAATTTCAGACCATTGGCGATTTCAATGCCGTCGCGGCCACGCCGCTACTGCTGACCGGTCGCGGTACGGTGTTGCTCTTCCAGCATTACGCCATCTACGAGGCTCTCTACGAATCGCCATTTTTCTGGATGTGGGCCGACAAGCCGTACCGACCGAAAGCCATGGCAAATCGTGGCGCATTTGCGGAGCAGTTCGCAGCTCGGCGGCTTGCCGCAGTCTTTGGTGAAGGCAATGTCCATACCAACGTAAATTTGTTTAAAGGCAAGGACATTGCTGGTGAGGCCGACGTGCTGGTCGTTTTCGGCGATCGGTTGATCATTGTTCAGGCGAAGTCAAAAAAACTGACCCTTGAGGCCCGGAAAGGCAATGATGGTCAACTCAAGTCAGACTTCGCCGCGGCAATTCAGCAGTCGTACGAGCAAGGATGGGAGTGTGCGAGCATTATTGTTGAGGGTGGGTATCGGCTGGAGGACGACCAAGGCAGGGAAGTAAAGCTACCTCATCCCGTGAAAGAAATTTACCTCTTCAACATCGTTTCCGAGCACTACCCGGCATTGGCATTCCAATCCAGCCAATACCTGTCGTATCAGACGACCGAGGTTGTTAAAGCGCCTTTCGTGATGGATGTCTTCCTCTTGGACGCCCTCGCTGAGATGCTCACGTCACCGCTCAGGTTCCTTAGCTACATCCGCCTTCGAATCGCCGCGGTGGGTAAGCTGAATCTCAGTCACGAGCTGACGGCTTTGGGGTTTCACTTGAAACGAAATATGTGGCTCGATGACGAAATCAATCACGTGATGATTGATGACTCATATTCGATCGATCTCGACACCGCCATGACTGTCCGGCGGGAGGGGCATCCGGGCCAGCGCACTCCCGAAGGCATACTGACCAGATTAGCTGGTACGAGGTATGAGCAGGTGATTTCCCAGATTGAAGCTGAGGCCAATCCAGCAACGCTCGAACTCGGATTTCAGCTTCTGGCCATGAATGAGGACGCCGCTTTTAATATCCATCGGGGCCTTGAGGCCATAACTCGCATGACGCGAAAGGATGGGCAGGGGCACGATTTTACAATCGGAGCCGAGCAAGGAAGGGCCGGCATTTGCTTCCACTCTAATGTAGTCCCCTCGGCGGCAGCCTTGCGCCGGCTGCAGTTCCATTGCCACAAGCGTAAGTACATCCTGCGATCAGATACGTGGTTCGGCTTGGCCGTCGGTGGAGATTGCGACATTCAGTTCGGCGTGAGTCTTAATTCCACATGGACAGAATCTGAGCAGATGAACGAGCTGACTAGGGATGCCCAGGCCCCAGCACCAATATCATCGTTGTCGTCCCTCATTCGCCAAAGCCATGGCCAGAAAGTGGGACGCAACGACCCTTGCTCCTGCCGAAGCGGTAAAAAATACAAAAAGTGTTGCATGCCGTAACGCTATTTGATGCTGCTTGAACCTAGACGAGCCGAGACACCTCATCCTTGCGGCTCGTCGGCCTGTTGTTTCAATTGGCCTCGACACTCTGCGGATTGAGCAATCGTTGTAAAATAACAGCTATTCGGCCAAAAGCGGACGGTGAAAAATCTAGTCTTGAGGATCAGCATTTGACGTCCCACGTTTACATTCTGCGAGACCTAAAACACCCTAGGTTCAAGATTGGCAAAGCGAACAAAATCCTCGCTAGAGCGCGGAGTTTTCGGTGGGAGTTGATTGATTTTCATCAGTCACTTGGCCTTCGCCTAGCATCTGAAACCGATGCCTATACCTTAGAAAAAATCTTACACCGTACCTTCCGCCTCGCTAGCGTTGACCCAATCGAGGTGGTCGCAAGTGGAGGAAGCGCAGATGGCGCAAGCGAATGGTTCAGTACCAGTTGCTTACCGCGTTTGCTGCAATATTTGAAAGACAACCAGGACCTGCATCCACACGTAACGATCAGTGGAGGGGAGCTAGTCGCGTTGCTCGAGAGGCCGATTCAGCGTTCACAAGCTGGTATTGCTCGCGAGAAATTTAAAAAGGAAAAGGAGGCACATCGTAACGAGCGAGTGTCGGAACTCATTGCGTTCCGACACTCGCAGCTGGAAGGCCTCCGAGCCAGCCTGAAGGTAGTTCATCCGAAGATAGCCCAAGAACTGGAGCGCCAAAAACAGAACGGCAACATCGTCGGAATCTGCGATACAAGCATGGGATCGTACCTAGTGATTGCCGAAACAGTACCAGTGCCGTCAGGCGATTTATTGTGGGGACTGAAGCCACTATCAACGCATTACGATTACCCACGTGGTGGCGGTTCGATAATGAGTAGCTTCAGCCAAATGACCTGGGCGGAGGGAACCATCTCCAAAGTCGAATTGCCCCGTGCCCACTTGCGTGACGATTCAGTCTCTGAAACGGATGAAGTTATCTATGAGGTTTTCCGTGAGGAATTCGAATGGTTCAATAAGCTACAACGCATTCCTGAAGAATGGATCAGCGCGATTTTTCCCCACGGCCTTTTTTTGACCCCATCATCAGACGATCACCATAGCAAGCGTGCGATCGAAAATGTAATGGCAGCCTTATCGAAAGCCCGGTGCCGGTAGTGGAGTCAATTGGAGGTCACTCGATCTTTTATCTAGAACCTCAATCTGAATGTTTGAACAACGTGAGGAAATGGTCTGATGCACACGCGCAGCAGTATTCAAAAGCACATAGCTCAGGTTGGTGAGAAGGTCAGTAGGTGGCGCACCTGGGCAGAGGCAAAGGAGAGTCAGGCAACACCCTTATTGCAAGAAAATCTTCCTTCTGGCTATTCGAATTGGTTTGCTGTCGTGAGAGGTCATTCCATCTGGTGGATCTACACCGATACATCAGACGGTGGTGTTTGGAGCAGCCAGGGGATGGCAGTCACCGGCTTTAGAATCGCCTACGACGAATCCTTAGCGCAGAAGCTCTATGAACTAGTTTATGAGCACATAGTGAAGAGGTAATCTCACCAGATTTCGTTGTGATGTAGTCATCCAAACTCTTTATCCACTGGCCATTGCTGAAGAAGGAAAAGGCCTTTCCCAAACCCAGGATTACTCGGTCGAGATTCTGTAGCGTGCCAGAGTAGGACCGCTATGAGGATATATCTCCAGCTTCGGCACCGAACTTCATCATGCGTATCGATGCGTCTAAATCGGATTTGATCCGTTTCTTGAACCGCTCCCTCGCAGTTACGCACTCACTCGCACGATTGATACCCCAGGAGCTGATGCTATATCCTCTAAATAATAACTGGCGTGAGGGGGGGTAATATGACGGTTTCATTGGTGACGGTTCGCAGGAGGGGATGGGGGCGTTTAGATGGTGGTGAGCGTCGGGAGGAGATTAAGTCTGGAGATATGGAATTATTGATGCAAGCCATCAGCGTAATTGGGCCTTGGCACTATATGCATGGCGACGTAAAAGTTATTGTTGAGTGCGATTTTTTTCCTTTTGTAGAGGCGTACAAAATCAATATTGAGTCGCTCAACGTTGCGGAGCTAAGTCATACGTTATCCATAGAGCAAATAGAGTTTGCCTTGTTTCCAGAGTTGGAATTTGTGGTGAAGGTAACTTTGGAGAGTGATGAGGAGCTCGGTCGGCAACAGTGGTATGTAAGCCATTTTGTTGAGCAGTTCCTGTACGATATTTTTTTATCCTAAACATTGCTCGCCCAGGTGTATGCGATTTTCTTGGTATACGTATCGATTCGGGAAGAGGGCTAATTACTGAGTTACGACTTTCAGCAGATTGTTTTGAGTCAGGGTTTAGAAACTTGTTGGCAGGGGACTCGCTCTTCGCGCCTAGAATATTACCTTTGTCATCGGTTGTTTGTTGGTATAAGAAACTCAATATGGGGGTCAGGCAAAGAGCCGAGTCTGGCGTAGAAAAAGCAATTTTTTCAGTTTTGCATATTTGCTGTGGCGCAGACGCAGATGTCGTTTGGGTTATTTGGGCATTTCATGCATTAGAGGCCATTTATGGTACAAAGGTAGGAGAAGGATTCACTAATCTAGTTGAGCGGATCTCAACACTCTTAAAGCTAGATGCTCAGGGCAAAAGGATGTTAAAGAAGCACTTGCGTGAAATGTACGACTGCCGAAGTTCTTTTGTACACGGCGGGTACAGAGTGCACCATCCTATGAAAAATGAAATCATGGATCAAAGCTTAAATGAGGATTTCAAGAAGCTTCTTGAAGTATCGCAATTCGGCTTCAATTTAGTTGTATTGTCGCTACAAGCTCTAGTGGAGAACGGTTGGTACGGACTGAAAATTGAAGAGCAAATGTCTGGCGTGTTGTCAGATGATTTTTCCGTGTAGAAAGTCTTGAAGTTCAACTTTACGCCATGCGTTGGATTTATCCCGCAAACTGACTGCGATCGCCGAATAAATCGCTTCTAGTTTCGTAGACACCTTTAAGCCTTAAAATGAGTCCCGTTAGGATGTGCCATGAGCAACCGCGTTGCCCCGAATAGTTCGAGATACAAGTTGTCATTAAGTGAACGAAAAAAAGTTATCTTTTGCTGATGTAGCGGCCTGTCTTAGCGTATCGGCGCTGGATAATAGATTGAAGGTGCCGCTATCGGGCTTACTGGAAGCGCGACAGTTTTAGGCGTTGAAGTTACGGTTGAAGGTCATCGTGGCCGAATCGTCCCAGATGCCATAAATCACACCGTAAGCGGCTGATACCTCTTTGCTTTGATAACTATGGAGGGAAGAGTTATGCGAGATTGTCGAAATAATGGTGGCTGATAAGTATTTTGTCAGTTATTTGAAGTGAATTAGAAGATGCACGAGTGGAGTCATGATTAGCTGTTACTCAAAAATAAAACTCTGGAGCCTTATGCCTTCCTCAGTTTTGCTAAGGAAGGCGTAAGTTTGATTTATGTTGGTAGAGTTTCTATTTTTTGTAGGTGACAGCGAGCGTTGTCGGATAAAATTTAGCTATTTCGTAGTCTGGATTGTAGGTTGCAATGTTGTGAGCTGCAATTGTAATTCCGGCTGCTACTCCTCCAGCGATAGTAAGTGCACCGACTCCAAGGGCTGCTATGCGTCCTGCGGTATATACTCGGCATGTGAATCCTTGAGATTCAATTAGCTTTTCTAAGGTTTCTACCGTGTCACCAAAAAAATCAGATTCGATTTCTTTTATTTTGAAAGACTTTTTTTCTGAGATCATTGAGGAAATGTCCTCATTGGATATTTCGCTGGCTGAATAAACACTGATGTCCATATTGGTTCCAGTTGCTAGTGATACTAACGGGATTTAAAATAAATCTTTGTTCAGGCCCAAGAGCATCATGTTCTTGTCATAGCAAAGTGGTACTGAGTCGCAGTTTCCACCTTGTTTCTTTACATCCTTTTTATCCACCAACGGAAGATATTTAGGTAAATCCTGATCTTCTATATCTTGCCCATTGATCGAACAGTTAAAAACCGCTGTTGCCATGCATACAACGTCAAGTTTGCTTACGTCTACCGGGCTTGACGATGGTTTTTTCGTTGCTTGTGGTTCGTAACGATTTCCACCGTAGCCAGGACCGGTACCTTCCTTGTAAGCCACGACCGCTCCCGCCGTATCTGTGCCCAGATACCATCCGGTTGTGATCCCGTAGATCCCTTCAGGAGCATTGCCCATGAATTCACCACGGTGCGCGCAGGTCCCTGCGCTGTCGCAGTTGACGATTCGCCTTCCATCAACACGTTGCAAAGTTTTGTTGCCGTTTTGATCGACGTAGGCCCTATTTACTGAAGACGGAGAGTTGGGGATGGAGCAGTCGATGTGCTTGATCGCAAGGATGGGCATGGGGGTGGGGGTCGTATCGCATACACGTATGTTCGGGTCGGCGGCAGCTGTCAGGGACACACCTGCCTGTAAAGCGGCAAAAAGCATTGTATTGATCAGCGAGATTTTGACTTTCATCTGAGCGCTCGGTTTTGTCGGTGGTTGGATTGAGTTCGTATGATATTCGAATACTACCAAAACGGTAGTATTTGGAAAAAGCTGCGCATGCACGATGCCCCTTTGGAAATTGGGTGTGTGCATGTCAGTACTGGCAAAGCGGATAAAGCAGGCGCGTATTAGGGCGGGGTTGTCGCAAGAACGACTAGGACTTGATGCCGGCTTAGACGAGATGTCTGCAAGCACCCGTATGAACCGATACGAGTTGGGGAAGCGGGTTCCTGCCCCGGATTTGGTCGAGCGGCTGAGCGAGGTGCTCAGTGTTCCTGCGGCGTATTTTTACGCGGTCGAAGATGACGAAGCTGAGCTGCTTATCAAGTTTAGTAAGCTGGATGCAGATGAGCGCGTGCAGCTAATGCGATACCTGGACGAGCTGCTGGAATCTCAATAGCGACTCAGCAATGCGCCTTTGGCCTACCTTCAGCACGGGTTCAAAGATATTTCGACCCCGGCTTCTGTCGTGATCAACTCGAATAGCAAGGCTGCCAGCAGCACTGCAATCAGGATTGGCCAATAGCGAGCCATGAGAACTGCTAGTGCAACTGCCAACAGGCAGCTGGCCAGAATGCCGAAAAACATGAAAAGCAGACCGACAAAGCGTATGAAATTCATCGTATTTTCCTTCAGGCGGAAAAATGCCTGAGCGTTGATCGCTCAGGCATGTTGGTCGAAAACAACTTTATGCAACTAGTCGTAGAGCCGAGTCGAGTGCTCGTTGCTTGATTTGTGCTCCTTGCCCGAACCAAGCTGAGTCCATCCGGTACTCTGAACTCCTGGCACGACGCTCGTGATCGACATACTCAGTTACTGCGTTTAGCAGGCCCCACGCGGTGCCGCGAGCGGACTCCATGTCTGATCCGCGACCTTTGCCTTCGTACAAGTTTTGAACCTTCTCCAGCGCTCGTTTGTTGGGTAGTACGTCGGGAATGGGATCATGGGCGTAGGTCTCACATAGCACCTCCATAAAAAAGCTCATCGCCTCAGGCCACTGAACTTTGCGTTCGGAGAGCACGCGCATCCGGTACATGAATTCGTCCCATTGCGAGACGGCAATACCGAGTTGCTTTTTCACCGACTGAGGATTGAATCGCGTGTTATGTGGGACCTTGATTGCATGGGGAATACCATCCAAGGCAATGCTCAACGTGTTGTTGCAAACCACGCGAACGGTGGTCGGCGTGGCTGTGGTCGCGAGGGTGCCGTCACACGAGGTCGCCAGCAACAAGTAGCCATTAACCTGATCGTTGCCCTTCAAGGTGGCGTTTTGCCCGGTTCGCGCTAATGCCCAAAACTTACGCCCTCCCTTCAGCACACCTGCCGTTTCCAGCTCATAGCCGGACACTTCAGTCAGGTCACGGTAAAACTCCATCACCTCACGCGGCTGGACAATTTGGTAGCGGTTGGATACCACGGACAGAGGCGCCTTGGTGTCGGAACGGTACAGTACCTTTTGCTCTGGGAATGAGTGAATGCTGCCCATATGGCCGATAGCGTCGGCTTTGAAGTGGACGGGGCTTTCCTGGATCTGCCAGTCCATACCGGCTTCACGCTGCCAGATTTCAATAGGTTGTTTTTGAGTCAGTTGACTGCCGAGGCCGTGCCACGGAGTTGCACCAACGTAAGCCATTTGTTCGATTTGATGAGCCATGATTATGATTCCTTAGGGTGCAAGCCGGCATAAAGGCCACGCATCGCGTGGCCCTGTCCGGTCGTATTAATAGAGGGAAGTGGGAAACGGTTTAAGCAGGGAGGTTGAAGCGATGCCCACAGATCAGGCAGAGGTTGTGGGCGAGTACATGACGGTCAAGCTTGTCGCCCAGTTGAGCGCCTAATGCACAGCCGCCAGCGCCGCCAACAAGCCCGCCGAGAATCGCGCCAGAAACGGCTCCGAGAGTGACGCCGAAGGGACCGGCAACTGCGCCGACGGTGGCACCCGCTTGACTGCCGGCTAATGCTCCACTGACGCCGCGTGCTGCGCCGCCGACCGTACCGAGTGCAGCTGCAATTTTCATAGCCTGGTGGAGAGAGGCGATTTTTGGTGAGTTACAGCTAGGGCACTGTAATGACATGGGGCGAACCTCTTTGGTAGTGATGTCATAGCAGTTATGTGTGTTTGAGAATTTTTAGAATCGAATGGGCATTATTGCGTTGCTGTTTGCTCTGATAGACCGCAGTCGGCCAGTAGCCGAGATGCTCGAGACGATCCTTAGTGAGCTTTTCTAAATCAGCAGCTTGAAGAATGGAGTAGGGCTCAATGGTCGGATTCCACCATCCCGCTGCCGGATCTGTATGCAAATCGTAAGTGTCCGGCCAACTCACCTTCCTGAGCACCACACCATTTCTAGCCTTTTAAGCGGGTCTTTCCATGCAGCCACAACGCCGATCTTATTCCAAATCCTTCAAGGTCCAGGTACTCCAAGAGTGGGCTCCGCCCGGCGCGTCGATTGCAAGCGTCGCACAGCACCACAGCCTTAACGCGAACCTCGTCCATAAATGGATTCGGGTACAAACGAACGAAACCATGGACCTGCGACCTGCTTTCATCCCGCTTCCTTTGCCGCTCGCCGGAGGGCATTCCCATGCTCCGCTATCGAGCATCTGCGTTGAAATCCAGCATTCGTGTGGCACCGTCAAAGTGAACTGGCCGACCGAAAGCGCTGACGCATATGCCTCCTTTCTGCGAGACCTGTTGCAGTGATTCGAATCGATGCGATCTGGCTCGCCACCGAACCGATGGACATGCGCGTCGGCACCGAAACGGCGTTAACCCGGGTTATTGCCGTGTTCGGTGCGGCAAAGCCGCATTTTGCTTATCTGTTCGCCAATCGCCGCGCCAAGCGGATGAAAGTTCTGGTACATGACGGCGTGGGTATCTGGTTTGCGGCGCGAAGGCTGAATCAAGGCAAGTTTCACTGGCCCGGCATTCGGCACGGATTGGAAGTCGAACTCGATAACGAGCAGCTTCAGGCTTTAGTAGGCTCGTTTCAGCTCGCGCTTTTTCGCTAGTTGATCCAGCTAAAACCTGCCCCTCATTCGAGTGTTATTCATCCAGCGCGAATGCGATTACGTAATCCCCCCGATCAGATGAACCACGAGATCCACTGGCGGTTAGCACTACAAATTGTTTACCTGACTTTTTGGATAAGTAAGATGTTGGGGTGCTTTGACCACCAACAGGAAGCTTTCCTTTCCATAGCAGGCGCCCTGTATCTGTGTCGAAAGCTCTGAGGTAATAATCGAGCGTGCCGCTGTAAAAGGTTATCCCGCCTCCCGTCGTCAAGGGGCCGCCGAGTGAAGGCATTCCCGTTTCCATTGGTAGGTGGGTCTTTAGGCCTAGCGGACCGGTGTCAGCCGGAGTGCCAAGTGGAACCTGCCAGGCTATTTTGCGGGTACGAAGGTCGACTGCGGTTAAGGTTCCCAGCATCGGAGCGTTACAAGGCACGCCCAAAGGCGAACTAAAAAGGCTGTTGTTTACACCGAAAGGTGTGCCTATCTGCGGGGCATAACCCGTGTGACCGTCTCCTGCATTTGCTTGAGTCTGATCTCTTGGCACCAGCTTCGATAACATCACTATACGAGAATCGTTAAGAATCAAGTACTGGCGTTTTTTATCCAGAGACGCACCTCCCCAATTCATTCCTCCCAAGTTTGCCGGATATACGAGTGTGCCCTGTACAGATGGGGGAGTGAAGTCGCCCTGGTATCTATATTTGTGAAACTCGATCCGGCACAGTAGCTGATCGAACATCGTCATTCCCCACATGTCCGCTTCTCGCAGTTTTCCTGTACGTATCTGCGGCATCGCTACTGAATATGGCTGAGTGGTGGAGAGGCGCTCTCCTTGCGCGGGATCGTTAGTGGGAACCGGTTTCTCTTCAACTTCCGACAACGGCACTCCGGTTCGGCGATCTAGTATGAAGATTTCGCCGCGCTTGGTTATCTGGATGAGTGCAGGGGTGTCGGCTGCGCCATTTTCGCCCGGTATGTCGTACAAGTTGGGATGTGCGGGAACATCGTAGTCCCAAACGTCGTGATGAGTTGTCTGGAAATGCCACTTTTCTTTACTCGTATGATAATCAACCGCCACGACAGAAGAGCTGTACTCATCCGATGCCGCCGTTCTTTTACCGCCCCAATAGTCTGGCGTCGAGTTGCCCGTTGGAAGGAACACTAAACCTAGTTTTTCGTCAACGGTTGGAAACGCCCAAACATTTGGAGTGCCACGTGTATAGCTTTGACCCGCTGGTGGGAGTTTATCGATGTGAGCGTTACCCAAATCCCATGCCCATAAAAGCGAACCATCCATCACGTCGAAAGCCCTCACTACTCCAGAAGGCTCGTCAACCGACATGTTGTCCCATACCCAGCCAGCGATAATTATCATGCCGTTTTCGACCAAGGTAGGCCCTGAGGTCTGCATGTAATAACCAGGTGAGACTTCTCCCATACCAGCTTTAAGGTTAACGCTGCCAGCGTCGCCGAAGGCATTACAGGTCGTCCCTTTGTCAGCATCCAACTCGATCAGGCGATTATCGATGGTTGACAACACAATACGGTGAGCACAGGTGGTGTCGGGCGACTCTAGTACGGTTGGACGAAAAGTATTCTTCGAAGTGTCTACGTACGCCAAGCTTCTGCATCGTTGCCAAAGAGGTGATTTTGCTTCGCTCCTGAATTCCCATTTTTTCAAGCCACTGTCAGCATCTAGAGCGACAACAGTGTCGCTAGGCGTACAAACATAAACCGCGCCGTTCACTTCGAGCGGCGTATTTTGATCTTCTGCACCATCTTTAGCGATATCTCCAGTGCGATACATCCACGCGACCTTGAGATGTTTAACGTTTTTGCGATTTATTTCGCTATACGGAACATGACTGAACCGTTCATTGGAGCCCGCAAACTGGGTCCAAGATTGTCCTGCATCGCTGAGTGGGCCATCGGCTACGGGGTTGGCATCTTTGGCAATCCCATAGACGAGGAAGAGGCTGCCGAAGCTGAGGAACAGTGTCACTACCAATACAGCAGCCAAAGCAACGTGCGTGCGCGGACTATACGCTTTAGGGTTTGTGCGAGGCAGCCACAAGTGAAGCAGTACGATAGCCAATGTGGCCGCGATTGGTGCGAATATCCGAGGGAAAAGATACCAGGCATTATCCCCTGATTCCCAGAGTGCCCATGCAACTGTTGCAACGGCACCCATAACGGATACTTTGACAGTCATCGCTGAGCGTCTTATTAGCAATACAGCGATCGCTATCATAAATACGCCATAAAGCGCGTAATAGTAAGCACCTCCAAGATCAATGAGTTCAAGCCCAAACCAAACCAAAAAAAAGCCCATGGTCAGGAAGGTAAAGCTTACCAGTCCGGCTACGAACGCTTGTATTCGTGTAGGACTGCTTGACAGTGCAGGCATATGGTTACCTCCTGAGATTGGACGTGAGGCGTCGGAGACCGATCGCGCCTTAGTGAACTTGAGCCTTAGTCGTTATGTGCCGTAATACGATGGTAGCGTTGAGTTTTAGTGGGTTAAGCTGACTAGCGTTTAAGCCGTATCGAGTAGCAGGTGATTATAAGAAAGGCTATTTGATATTTACATTGTTTCACGGCTGGGAACTAATTAGCAGGTCCTCGTCGTTCCAATTATGAAACTCTGCGTTTCTATTTCTGGCTGATCGAGGTGTGTTTTATCGGGTTGTGTTTGGAATATACTGCGGCGGTGGGATTGTGATAGGCAGAGATTTTGAGGGGGGCAGGGCTTCAACTATAGTCGTTGTTTAACTTAGGTTTTATGGTTTTGTTGTGGTTGGGTGTTTTTTGATAGAGGGACTAAAAATTCTTATTGTTTGTTGAGGGTAAGCGCTGGGACGTCGACTGTCAGATTGTCTATAGAGTCCGACGTATATTTTAAAGAGGTTTTCAATGTGGGCTATGCTGGATTAAGGCTTTTTTCAATATTCGCTATGTGTGCAGGTTATTTTTCGGAAGCTTATTTTTTTGTTCCTCAGGAGCATCTAGTTCAGGGTTCTGAAGACATAGAAATCAGCGATTTTGTTATTCCTGAGAGTGCTGGATATAACAATTTCATAAGTCTTGATTTCAAAGGTAGAAAATATAAGGAAGAAGTTTATTTTTTCGATCGCGATGGTATTGATAAGGGCTTTTTAAAAGGCCGTGGAGGGCGGTTTGAAAATCACTATCGTGGGTGTGAGGCTTCATTTTTAAGTGCTGCGTATTTAGACGGATTTGATTGTAGTAATCGGAGGTGTGGTGGTTATTTGATTGATCTCAGCCATTATGATAAAGCCTATTGTTATTATGAGAATGAGGTTGAATGCCCGATTGCCCGGTCTGCAGTCTCTTATAAACTTGGCGATCAACTTATCAATACTAAAAAAATCAAAAAGAGTAAGGACTTTCTTAAGGTTGGTCGCTTGAGTGTAATTAAGGTTTTGTGTGCGGTTTGTAACAATAGCCGATTGTCATTGAGCGCGTAGCTCCGCAACCAGCGATTTGCTTGTATAACCGTCGATAGAGCAAGCGTTCTGTACGTCCAAATCCCTATCTAAAAATTCGGCAATGATGAGCGATGGTACAATGACCAAAACGAGCTGGACAATATGCGAGCACTGCGATGCCGTCTATCCATCCATATTTCTAGAACAGGGGCAAAAAACCTACTGCTTGCGTTGCGGTACTGTTCTTGAGGTGGTTGGTCGGTTGAACATTCAACAAATGCTGGCACTTTCCGTCTGCGCCTTGATTGTCTTTTGTGTAGCCAATGCGTTTCCAGTGATGTCAATCAGCGTGCAGGGCTTAAGTAATGAAGCGACGTTGTGGCAGTCGATAAATGCCTTGGCCCAAGGCCATATTAGCGTGATCGCTGCCGTAGCCGGCCTGACAATCATATTAGCACCCTTACTTCAAATCATATTGTTGTGTTGGGTGCTGAGCTTTGCCGTGGCAGGCGTTGCAGCTCCTGGTTTTAGCGTTTGTATGCGCGCGCTTGAATACCTTCGTCCGTGGAGCATGCTGGAAGTATGTTTGCTGGGGATTTTAGTAGCAATCATCAAGCTCGGGGGACTGCTCGATGTGCATCCTGGCCTAGGGCTCTGGGCATTGGCGATGCTGACGTTATTGATCATCCCTATTTCCGGCAAGAGCATTCGCCGTCTTTGGGGCGAGTTTGAAGGTGGACTTCCGTGAGAAAGTTTTTTAATGCCAGCGATATGAATTTAATATTATGCCATTTCTGCGGTAAAGCCTGCGCTGATGTCGCTCGTCGTTGTCCGCGCTGCCATTCAATATTGCACCGCAGAAAACCCGACAGTCTGGCACGTACCGCCGCGTTTTTTATCGCGGGTCTAATTTTTTACATACCCGCCAACTTGCTGCCAATGATGTACACCGACATGCTCGGTAGTGGTAGCGAAAACACAATCTTGAGCGGGGTGGTCGAGTTTTGGGACAGCGGATCGTGGGATATCGCACTGTTGATTTTCATAGCTAGCGTGCTGGTGCCATGTTTGAAATTTCTGGTACTTGGCACGTTACTGGTGACTTGTCGACTGCGCAGTCGATGGGCTATGCGAGAACGCTCCAAGCTCTATCGCTTGATTGAGGTGATCGGTTATTGGTCAATGCTTGATGTCCTAGTCGTTGCATTGGTAGCGGCCCTCGTACAGTTTCGTTCGCTCAGTAGTATCGAACCCCGTGAGGGCATTTTGTTTTTTGGTTTAGTTGTGGTGCTAACCATGTTAGCAGCCATGAGTTTTGATCCCCGGCTTATCTGGGATGCAGAGGTAGAAGATGCCTGATCACCAACGCTCCAACTCAACGCTTTCGAGTCCAGAAGTGAGTAGCCAACGCTTCAATATTTCCATTGTCTGGCTTGTGCCTATCATTGCTGGCTTGATCGGCTTGTCGATGGTGGTGCACAAAGCCATGTCAGCTGGCCCAAAAATTGTAGTGACCTTTCTCACCGCGGAGGGGCTAGAGGCCAATAAGACTCAGGTCAAATACAAGAACGTGGTCATTGGCAAGGTCGTTTCAATTGCTCTAAGTGACGATCGGGCATACGTTGATGCGAACATTGAACTGGATCAGTCGGCTGATGCGTTTAGTTCCCGTGGCACGCGCTTTTGGGTGGTACGCCCGCGTATCGGTGCGAGTGGCGTGTCGGGTGTGGATACACTGTTGTCTGGGGCGTTTATCGGCGCCGATCCTGGTGAGTCTAAAGCCCGGGATGAAACGTTCATTGGCCTGGAAAATCCGCCTGCGATCGTTTACGGAAAGAAGGGTAAGCGCTTCACTCTGCACTCCGCAGACCTGGGGTCGTTGGATATAGGCTCTCCTGTCTATTACCGTCACATACCGGTCGGCCAAGTGGTTTCATATAATCTTGCCGGCGAAGGAAAAGGCGTAGATGTTGATATCTTCGTCAATGCTCCGAATGATCAGTACGTGCGTAAAAACAGTAGGTTCTGGAATGCTAGCGGGGTGGATGTCAGCCTTGGTGCCAACGGGTTAAAGGTAAATACTCAATCGGTGGCTTCAATCTTAGCGGGCGGTATCGCCTTTATCGAGCCTAATTACAGCGATGATAAGTCTGTCGCTGACGAGCGCTCTGAATTCACTTTGTTTGATGATATGGAAACCGCCTTGGCGCGACCAGATGGCCCAGGGTTTTATGTACAGATGCGTTTCGATCAGTCTTTGCGTGGTCTTGCGGTAAACTCGCCGGTAGAGTTTTTGGGAGTGAATGTTGGTCGCGTGGTTTCGGTAGATCTGGATTACGACAACAAGGAAGAATCCTTTCCAACGATTATCGGTGTCGTTATATATCCCAATCGTTTAGGCAAGGCTAACGATAAGTTAATCGAGATGAAAGGTGCTGATGATGCCAAAGGCGCTCATCTGATTTCACAAATGGTCGCGCACGGCCTTCGCGCCCAGGCTCGAAGTGCTAACCTGCTCACGGGGCAACTGTATATATCAATGAACTTTGTATCAAACGCGAAGCCTGTCGTGTTTGATGCGTCTGCGCAACCGTTGCTTATCCCGACTATCCCCGGAAGCCTTGACAAGGCCCAGGAGCAATTGCAAGCCTTCCTTGACAAGCTTAGCAAGGTACCTATCGATCAGATCGCCAATAACTTTAATGGCAGCTTGGGGCAGTTGAACAAAACCCTGGTTACATTCAACGGCCAGGTCCTTCCGGAAATGCACGAAACGCTTGTGCAGACTCGAAAAACCCTAGCAACTGTAAATAACAGTTTAGACGAAGATTCACCTCAACGTCGGCAACTTGGCCAAGCGATGTATGAAGTACAGCGTACTGCGCGTTCGATTCGCGTACTCACCGATTTCCTTGGGCGCCAGCCAGAATCTCTGATCCGAGGGCGCTTGAAAGAGGGCAAGCCCGACGCCTATCAGCCAACCTCTTCAGGTTCTCATAAAATTGATCAGGAATGACCGACATGATTCTACGTTCCATAGCCCTATTTTTCTTACTTGCTTTGTCGGCATGTGGTTCGCCGCCGATACGATACTACACGCTGATGCCCACGGCGCCCGAGCAACGCCAGGTAATGAACTCACCGTCAATTCAGTTTGAAATGTTGGATGTACGAGTGCCGATGCAGGTAGATCAACCGCAAATAGTGGTGCGCAAGAGTGCAGACGGATTGATGTTATTGGAAAGCGCACGCTGGAGTGCGCCTTTGGCCGATGAATTTCATGACGCAGTGGCCGGGCAACTGGAGTTAAAGTTGGGGGGGCGTAATATTACAGGCTTTACCAAAGCGACCAACACACCACTTATTTTGGTACAGCTCGATATCCGCCGATTTGATTCACTCTTGGGGAATTATGCGTTAGTTGACGCTGTCTGGAGTTTGAGTAAACACGGCGAAGGAAACAAGCCTTTCGATATTACCTGTGCGAGCGTGATTAGGGAGCCAGCAGGCTTGACATTGGACACCCTTGTGTTAGCGCATCAGAGGAATATTGACCGCTTAGCCAATGATATAGCACAGGCTTCAAAGGTGTGGGCCTGCCCAACGTTGTAAATATTAAACTGTCTAATATTAAAAAAGATCACGGATGATAGTGCAGGTCAGAGGGCTGAAAAAATTTACTAACAAGGAAACAGTGGCTAGCTTTACGCTAACGCTTAGCCACAAATCTCAATAATAAGATAGCGGAGCAGAGATGATGAAAGGTTTTAGCACAGTTCCTAAAAGCGCTGCAGGACAGGCAGACGGCCCTGTTTATGCTATGGACTTGGCAGTCCTTCTCTGGTATCGGTCTGATTTGCCGCGAGAGGCGGCGCGATCTTACTGGAGGGAAGGGCATGCGCAAATTGTCGCTCGTAATCCTGCACTGTCAGACTATCGGCAACACCACTTTGCTTACGAGTCTACCGGGCTGTGGCCAGATATGGATGGTGTCGAAACAACTATTCCACTGTTTCGAAGAATTGATGGCATGCCGGAAGTTCGCCTTAAAGGAAGAGTTTCGTTACTTCTCAACAGTCGATACAGTAAAAAAATATTGAGTGATGAGGTTAATGTATTTGCTCGTACGATTTTATATATTACATCGATTAGAGGGGGGGCATGGTTCAAAAGCGGCTATGACGAGCCCGTCGGTTTTCGATGTGTTGCACTGATCAAGCGTAAAATAGGTATCAGTGGTGAGCAGTTTGAACGATTTATCAGTCAGGAGCTCTGTACAGTTTTAAATCAGTCAGTGGATATACTGGAGCTGCGTAGCCAAGTATTTTTGGAATGGGATCAGAGTCAGTGGGATTCTCCTGGCGTCGCTCATGATAACCCTGAAGATGACCAATATCATGCGGCAGTGATCATAGGAAGTCGCTCTAAGGCCGACATGCTGCAAGCCCTGGACCGCGTAACAGATGGTGATTTTCCTTCCAAACAAGCTTGGTTCTGCAGTGCTATTCATGCCTATGAGGTCGAGAACACTTATACTTATTGCCGAGAAGGCCGTCCGACACTTCCGCAACTTGCACCTGCGCCGAAAGCCACGATTGAGCCACTGAAGCGGACTATTGCTCCACCCACTGAGCGAGCTGCGAAATCATCGTCCGAGCGGAAAATTCCAAAGGCTTTAAAATTACCCATATCCGGGTCTACTCCTGAGGACGTCATTGTTGATACTCAAGGTCGACTTATTTGCGGAGTGGCCGACGGTCGGATACTAAGAGTAGACCCTATAACGCGATTGGAAGTTACCTTGTGCAGTACGGGAGGACGCCCCCTTGGCTTAGAGCTTACTGCAGATGGACGGCTGATAATTTGTGATGCACACAAGGGCCTGCTTTCTTTCGATTTTCAGACGCAGGTGTTGGTACCTTTGGTGGAGTTTGTTAATACTTTTCCTCTCAGATTTTGTTCAAATGCAACAATTGCTAAAGATGGAACCATTTGGTTCACCGAGTCGACCTCCCGTTTTGACTTTGAACAAGCAGCGGGAGCGTTCATCGAGCATAGACCATCAGGACGCCTGTTACGTCGTGATCCAAATGGTGAAGTTACCGTTGTGTTATCGGGGCTCTATTTTCCGAACGGGCTCAGTTTGAATGATGATGAGAGTGCGGTGCTGTTCGTTGAAACTGCCGCTTACAGGCTAAGCCGCCTTTGGGTGCAAGGCGAACGCGAGGGCGATTGTGAAGTGTTGGCTGATAATCTCCCAGGGCTACCTGATAACATGTCCCGTATAAAGAACGGGCGTTTTTGGGTAGCCATGGTTAGCCCACGCATAGCCGCGCTGGATTCATTTGCAAATTCTTCAGTGCTACTTCGTAAAATTATCTGGGCAATGCCTCAAAAAATCCAACCTAAACCCGCGCACACAGCGTGGGTGATGTGCTTTGATCAAGATGGACGATTGCTCGAAGATTTGCAAAGTTCTGACTTAAGCTATAGCGAGGTAACGGGTGTTGCGGAGCTAAATGGGCGACTGTACCTAGGGACTGTCGCATCTAATGAAAGGTCGTTGTTGGAGATCGATCTGGAATTGGATGCTTAAGACTAATTCGGCAAGTAAAAAAGATAAATGCAGTTCATGAGGGTGTATATACTTTTTCTGGCTTAACATTATTTATTGGCTATTTTGAAGTGTGAATTCTGTTGGGGGTGTAGGTAGAATTTATAGGGTTGAGTGGATGTGCGTTGCTCATTGAATCGGCTAGACTTATCGAGAGGCAGTCTTGGTATGACGCATTACGCGAGTTTTTGCAATGAGGGTGTCAGCATGACTTCAGATAAGCAAGATGGATTTGTAATTTTTGCAACGGTCGGTGATGTCGAGTCAATTTCAGGTGCCGCGAGGGCTTTGGGGCTGCCCAAGGCTACCGTTAGTCGTGCAGTTTCGAATCTAGAATCAGTTTTTAAAGTTAAGCTGATTGAAAGAACGGCTCGCAAAAGCCAATTAACTGAAGCGGGAAAGATAATGTATGCTCGATGCTGCAGGATACGTGAAGAGATCGCTGATGTAGGTTCTGAAATTGCCGCCTATCGCGGTGAACCCATGGGAACTCTTAGAGTCGGTTGTCCGAGTGATCTCGCTCGGATCATATTAACGCCCTATCTACATAACTTTCTGGAGAGGTATCCTGATATCGATCTTCGTATAAATGTGGGGGAGCGGTTAATGCCGGAAGCAACATCCCTTGATGTTGTGCTGCACTCGGGATGGTTGTCCGATTCGCGTTTAGTTGCACGAAAAATGACAGAGATACAAACTATACTGGTGGCCAGCAAGCAGTATGCTTCGAGCAAGGGCATGCCGGTTTCACCAGAAGAATTGTCTGAACACGCGGTAATAGGTAATTACTATCTAGACGTTGATTCAACTAATCCTGGGCGGTTACCCGCCTATGTGCCTAAGCTTGAACTCATTCGGGGTGATAAGAAATATGTATTGCCAACATGGAAAAGGTTTGCATCAACAGACCACCATCAAATTTTGGAGTTGGTAAAAAACGGACAAGTTATTGCACCATTGCCAATAGCGTCAATGATAGGCGGTATTCTTAGTGGTGATTTTGTCCATATCTTGCCTGATTACAGGATCTCAAGCTGTCCAGCGCTCTATGCGCTATACACTGATCGGGTTTCAATGGTGCCAAAGTTGCAAGTTTTTCTAGGGTTTGTTGAGGATGTAATTGCCGACCAAAAAAAACGCGCTGGTCGAGTAATCGAACATTATTTAAAGCAGCGCACTTGATATTTTAAAGTGCTTATCAAGTTTCGTGTTATTTTTTTTGATAGGCCATTCAGCGCTGGTTTTAGTTCTGCGCGTGCATTGCTCTATCGTTTCATTTTTGAAACGCTTCGTTTCTGTATGACGTCTTTTCGTGCGTTATCTTAAAGGTGATAGTAGATCCTGCATAAAAAGGATAATCACTATGACCACTATGAATATTTCATCTCGCGCGTTTGTTCGGTTGTCCGAATTGATTGAATTGCACGCAAGTAAGTGTCCGTCCAAAAAAGCAATCATTTCGGGGCAGGAAGAAATTGACTATGAACAATTACATGACACCGTACTGAAAATCGCATCCGCTCTTGAGCAGGCTAAAATAGCCCGCGGAAGCGTTATTGCAGTAGTCTCAAATACAAATGTTTCGTCGCTACTGGTTTTTTTGGGCGTCGTGACTGCGGGTTGTGTTGTAGCTCCGATCGCGCCGTCAGGTAGTGCTGAGCAGATCGAAGCAATGATTGGCGATTGTGCTGCACCTCTTGTCTTTATCGACTCATTTTCGAAAAATAGACTTTCCTTAAAGGGGGCGCAAGTCGTTGAGTTGGAATTGCTGGAAGATTGGATTAATACCTGGCCCGAAAATTTGGATTATGTAGCGCCAAACGTTAAATCCAGTGATGCTTTTAATATAATTTATTCATCGGGCACCACGGGTGTTCCCAAAGGAATCGTTCAAACCCACGGTATGCGCTGGCGCCAAATTGCAGGTTACGCCATTGCAGAGTTTTGCGACGCGGTGACGTTGGTCGCTACACCTTTGTATTCAAATACAACCCTTGTTAGCTTGCTACCGACCCTGGCGTACGGTGGTACGGTAGTGCTCATGGAAAAGTTTGACGCAAGGACGTTTCTAAAAGAGGCCGAGCGAACGTGTGCAACGCATACGATGCTAGTGCCCATCCAATACCAAAGAATCATGAACTTAACTGACTTTGGTAACTTCAATCTCGACAGTTTCCGTTTCAAGTCCTGCACGAGTGCACCTTTTTCGGCAGAGCTAAAAAGAGATGTTGTCAGTCGCTGGCCTGGCGTCCTGATGGAAATTTATGGCATGACCGAGGGCGGCGGCGCCTGTCTTCTATTTGCTAATGAGTTTCCGGAGAAGCTTCATACGGTCGGACGGCCAGCGCCTGGACATGATATCCGTGTTATCGACGAGAATGGAAAAGAGTGCGCGAAGGGAGTGGTTGGAGAGGTCGTTGGCCGATCTAATATTATGATGCAAGGTTATCACGGTCGTGCAGACATCACTGAAGCTGCTTTATGGACCGACTCTCACGGGGATATATTTATTCGTCATGGAGACCTGGGTCGATTTGATGAGGACGGGTTTTTAACGCTCCACGGGCGCTCCAAGGATATGATTATAAGTGGTGGGTTTAACATTTATCCACCCGACATCGAATCAATAATTCGGCAACACCCAGCTGTCGAGGACTGCGCTGTTATTGGTGTACCTAGTGATGTTTGGGGAGAAACGCCATTTGCTTTTTTTGTTCTAAAAAACACAGTGATTGATTCGTTGAGTCTTATCGAGTGGGTTAACGCGAAAGTAGGTAAAACACAGCGCCTGTCTGGAGGGGAGGTTATCGATGAACTGCCGATCAGTCCGATAGGTAAAGTACTCAAACGTGCGTTACGCGAGCGCTATACAGCGCGTGTGATTTCAAGCAAAGGAGTTTGATTTTAATGAGTGCAGAGTTGAAAGGTCGCGTTGCTATCGTTACTGGCGCTGGAGCAGGTTTGGGCCGTGCTCATGCCCATTTCTTGGCTCATCAGGGCGCTCGGGTCATTGTAAATGATGTGGGAGTTGCGGCTCAAATAGTTGCCGATGAAATTAACGCGAAAGGTGGCGACGCTATCGCTTTCTTAGGCTCGGTCACCGATGAGGCGAAGATCGCCGAGATGGTTTCACTCACGGTGGAACGATGGGGCAGCATTGATATTTTAATTTGCAATGCGGGCATTTTGCGTGACCGTTCGTTTTCAAAAATGACGTTGGATGACTTCAAGACTGTTCTTGATGTTCATTTAATGGGAAGTGTTGTTTGTACAAAAGCGGTATGGGATGTGATGCGTAAGCAGAACTATGGACGCATCGTATTTACAACGTCGTCTTCCGGACTGTACGGGAACTTTGGTCAAGCCAATTATGGTGCAGCGAAAATGGCGCTGGTGGGTTTGATGCAAACTCTGGCCCTGGAGGGTGTAAAGAACAATATTCTAGTCAACTGTCTCGCTCCTACCGCTTTGACATCAATGACCGACGGCCTTCTAGGTCCGCAAGCAAAGCGCGTGCTCAAGCCGGAGGCGGTCAGCGCCGTTCTTCTCTCTCTCGTACACAATAATGCGCCTACTAAAACAATCGTATGTGCGGGTGGAGGCAATGTCGCCCGCGCCTATATAACACTGACACCGGGTGTTTACGTAGGTAACTCCGAAGACGCAGCTGATGGGGTAATCGCCAATTGGGCCGAGATCGGTGATCGCGAAAACCAGTTCGTCCCGGAGTCAGGTTTAGAGCAGTCGCAGCAAGAGCTAATTGCGGCATTCCGCCCAAGAATTGTGTGAAGAAAAGGATAATTTTTATGCGCGAAGCCGTCATTGTGTCGACCGCTCGAACTCCAATCGGTAAGGCCTATCGAGGCGCTTTCAACGCAACGCCTTCTGCGACCTTGGCAGGGCATGCGATCAAGCACGCTGTGTTAAGAGCCGGTATTGAGGGTGGGGAAGTAGAAGACGTCATTATGGGATGTTCATTGCAACAGGGCGTTTCAGGCTTGAATATTGGTCGTCTTGCTTCCCTCAGGGCAGGTTTGCCAGTTCAAGTTTCCGGAATGTCTATTGATCGTCAGTGTGGTTCTGGCCTTATGGCGATCGCGACTGCTGCAAAACAGATTATTGTTGACGGAGTTACGATAGCAGTTGCCGGCGGTGTCGAGTCCATCTCCATGGTACAAAATGAACATCTGCGAATAGAACCAGATATGGAGCTTTTTGCGATAAAAAAGACCGTGTACATGCAGATGGTCGAGACTGCGGATATCGTTGCCAGGCGGTATGGTATTAGCAGAGATGAATGCGATGAGTACGCTCTTCTATCGCAAATACGGACTTCGGCAGCTCAGAAAAGTAATTTATTTGACGACGAGATTGTGCCCTTCACCTCCATGATGGCGTACCGAGACATTGAGACGGGCGATGTGTCCTACAAGGAAGTCTTTCTTCAGAGAGACGAAGGCAATCGACCCAACACTACGTTGGAAAGTCTCCAGGGGCTCTACCCTGTTAGCGGACCGGGGAAGAACGTTACTGCCGGAAATGCAAGCCAGCTCTCGGACGGGGCTAGCGCACTTGTACTGATGGAGAGACTCGAGGCTGAGCGCAGAGGCCTACAGCCGTTGGGGCGTTATGTGGGAATGGCAGTCGCTGGGTTGGAACCCGATGAGATGGGAATAGGGCCCGTTTTTGCCATACCAAAGCTATTGAGCCTCAACGGTTTGAAGATGGATGACATCGGCTTGTGGGAGCTTAATGAAGCATTCGCAGTACAAGTGTTGTATTGCCGCGAAAGACTAGGTATTCCGGCAGATAAACTTAATGTTAATGGAGGCGCTATTTCAATTGGCCATCCGTACGGAATGTCGGGCGCAAGAATGACCGGCCATGCATTGATTGAAGGGCATCGTCGTGGTGTTAAATACGCGGTAGTTACAATGTGTATTGGCGGTGGCATGGGAGCGGCTGGTTTGTTCGAGATTTTTTAGCAGTTGCGTATGGCGTGTATATAGGGCGCTATCGCAGGTTGTTTTGTTTGGGGTTTATATGCTGAAGCAAAATAATAAGCTTAAACGAGTAAGTCTTTTCCTTTACTTTGCGCGCATTTTTTTAGGCTGGAAATGGAAAGTCATTCGCGATTCGGGCAGTGTTTCTGGGCTCGTTGCGAATCGCCAGTATCCGAGTGCCGCGGAAATACCCTCACAGCTACGTTCAACGTGCGTTGTGGACGAGTGGGAGTTTGACGGGCAAAAAGTGCTTACGCTCACGCCCAAGTACTCGCATGTCAGGAGCGGGCGTATTATCTACTTGCACGGAGGTGCGTATATATATCCATTGAGAAAATCTCATTGGGATATTATAGCGGCGCTCATTGATGTTACTGGATTCAGTGTTACCGTGCCGTTTTATGCCCTTGCGCCCGAAAATGACGCTCGTAGGGGAACATCGTTAATTGATAATGTTTATGAGAGAGTGTTAGCGAAATGGCCTGGCGAGCGCATTATTGTCGCGGGCGATAGTGCGGGTGGAAATTTTGCGTTAACGCTTGCCATAAGACGGCGTGATGCTGGGCTTGCATTGCCTGACAGACTTATCCTATTTTCGCCTTGGCTGGATCTTGGTCTAAGGGACGAGCGCGTTTATGCGTTAGAGGATAAGGATATTATGTTGAGGGTCGATGCATTGCGAGAGTGCGGTAAATGGTGGGCAGGGTCTGAAGATCCATCCTCTGCGCATATGAGTCCTTTATATGCGCATCTTTCAGGGTTGCCGCCCATTAGCCTGTTTCAGGGGGATCACGATATATTTGTGATTGATGCACGGACGTTTTCTGCAAAAGCGACTTTTGCCGGTGTGGAATTAGTGTATGAAGAGTACCCCGGTGCTTTTCATGTTTTCGTGGCCGCTACCTTTACACGAGAAGCAAAACACGCGTTTCAGAGCATCGCAGCTTCCGTTAAAACAATGCGCGGCGTTCAGTTATAAACAAACATACCTCCATCTAAATTTCTGATGGAATTGAGATGGTTTAATCTTCGTATGTGATGGCACTGTCGTAGTCTATGTTTACTTAGCATTGGCTATTGTGCCTTCACTGCGGAGGAGGCGATTTGATTCGACTAATCCTTAAAAAAAAGCTCTGTCATGCGTTATTGATTATCGCCATGGTAGTTAACGTATCAGCCTGGGCGGGTGAGCCCGATACTGTAAGGCCTATTATGGGTTTAACCGGGCCGTCTTCCCTGCCAGAAGACGCTGATTTGACGGATCTTGGACAACAGCTTGACCTCATCCGTCAGAGCGTACCCCTCAGTACCAGCGACGAAACCCTTGCGGAGTTTCGACGAGGCGCTATACAGGTGCAGGAAAAGGCCGAAACGCTGTTTAAGGTACTTTCTGTCGAAATCGAACGGCTTGATGATCAACTGAAAGTGCTGGGCGAAGCGCAGCCTGAGGAAGCGCCTAGTATTAAGGTCCAGCGTGATGCCTTAACCCAGCGAAAGAATAGTTTGCTAGGTAATGGGCGCGAGGCCAAACAACTGGGTCAGATGAGCAGGGAACTCGCTGAACAGATCGTCAACTTGCGACGCAATTTGTTCAATTCCCAGGTCACCTCGCGTGCAAATTCGCCTCTTAGCCCTTCGTTTTGGTCAATCTTGATTCGTCCCACGGATGAAGATCTCAAGCGGCTCGATAGTTTGAAGGATCAGACCCTTATAGCCCTGCAGAGTGCCGTTATTGCTGAGCGCCGCTGGGCCTTGTTCGGCGTTCTACTAGCGGCTGTAGTCATCTGGAGCGTAGGCAGACGTTTGCTTGAACATGTGCTTACCTGGGCGATGATCAGGTGGTTGCCCGAGGGACGACTGCGGCGCAGTACACTCGCGTTGGCTATTGGTTTGTCGTCCATCCTGACTGTAATGGGGGCCGTCTCACTGGTGCATTGGGGAGTGGAAAGCAATGTCGTTTTAGGCGACACGTTAGCCCGTTTGTTGGACAGCCTCGTTACGGTGGCAACCTTCTGCGCGTTTATTGCGGGCTTGGGGCGCGCCTTGCTGATGTTGCCGCGACCTTCTTGGCGACTGGCGGCCATTCCGGATGAGATAGCCTCTGCTCTAGGGCCGTTTCCAGCGACTCTCGCGGCGGCGCTTATGGTCATGGCCACCGAAGAACGAATAAACAATGTCACGGGCACCAGTTTGGCGTTGACTGTAGCGCTCAATGGCTTGACGGCGCTCAGCACGGCGTTGATCTTCGCCGCTGCGCTCCTGCGTTTACGTTATGTACGCAAAACGCACAAGTTGAAACCCCATAGCGGGCTGGCAAGTATTTTGCCTTTTGTTACTTGCGTTTGGATCGTCGCTATTGTCCTGACGTTACTGACAGGGTACCTATCGCTGGCGTACTTCCTTACGATCAAACTGCTGTGGATCAGTGTTGTGGCGGGCACGGCTTTTATACTCATGGCCTTTTTTAGCGACATTTGCGAAATGCTTCTCTCACCTAAGCAGCCTAGTGGACTGGCGCTAGCCGGCGCGCTCGGCCTATCGCAGCGGCATCAAGCCCAGGCTAGCACTGTGCTTGCTGGTGTCGGCCGTACCGTGTTGCTGCTCACTGCCATCATGGCTGCACTGCTACCCGCTGGAGCCAGCCCAAGTGACATGCTCCAGAGCGTCAGCCAATTGGAGGAGACGAGTAAAGCGCTGGGTAATTTGCACATTATCCCGCGAGATATCCTTGTTGCGCTGGTGACCATCGTTGCTGGTTTATTTGCTGTGCAGACGTTGAAACGCTGGCTGAGTGAGAGGTTACTGCCGGAGACCAACATGGACGCCGGCATGCGTTCATCGCTGGTGACACTGGTGGGGTACATCGGCTTTGTCTTGTTGGCGCTATTGGTGATGTCCACCCTCCAAATCAATCTAACGAGCCTGACCTGGGTGGTCAGTGCGTTATCGGTGGGTATTGGCTTTGGCTTGCAGGCGATTGTGCAAAACTTCATTTCGGGGTTGATTCTGTTAACCGAGCGACCCGTTAAGGTTGGCGATTGGGTCAGTCTGGCGGGGGTTGAAGGGGATATTCGCCGAATCAATGTGCGAGCTACCGAGATTCAGATGTCCGATCGTTCGACGGTGATCGTACCGAACTCGCAGTTTATTTCGCAAAACGTGCGCAATGTAACTATGGGTAATGCTCTAGGTGTAGTCGGTATCACCCTGACCTTACCGCTAGACACCGATGTATTGAAAGTTCGCGAGCTGTTCATGCAAACCTTTACCGAGCACGAGGTGATTCTTGACACCCCAGCGCCTTCCGTCACGTTCAAGGATCTGGCCAAAGAGGGTCTTATTATCGGAGTCAGTGGCTACGTTAATAGCCCGCGTTCGGTGTCCGCTACCCGCAGCGATTTACTGTTCAACCTACTTGCCCGTCTTCAAGATATGGGTATTGGATTGTCTTCACCCCAAAGTATGGTGCTGGTCCAGGGAGACGTTCGTCAATTGACGCCTGAAGCTTTGGCGCAACCTCAGTGAGGAGTACCCCCCGGTGTCAGGATAGTTGTCGCCGCTGGTGTAGCTGCCTATCCTGGCGTGTCGAGGCATACCCTCTATGCGTGAGCAAATTTAAGGAAGGGCGGCAGCAAGACTATGATCAGCACGCTGAGCTGTGTCCTCTTCGAGCGAAAATCCAAATGGGTATTCAGTACTGACAACGCTGACTAAGCGTTTCGCCTTAACTTTAGGCTGCTCGCTTGCAGCAGCTCCTGCGTGTAGGAGTGTTGTGGATTGTCGAATATCGACTGCGCCGCACCTTGCTCCACCACTTTGCCGTCCTTGATCACAATTATGTCGTGGGCCAGGGCGTGGACCACTGCCAGGTCGTGGCTGATAAAAAGGTAGGTGAGCCCGTGCCGGGCTTGCAATTCGCGCAGCAAGTCGACCACTTGTTTCTGCACGGTGCGGTCGAGTGCCGAGGTGGGTTCATCCAGCAGGATCAACGCCGGCTCCATGATCAACGCGCGAGCAATGGAGATGCGCTGGCGCTGGCCGCCGGAGAACTCATGCGGGTAACGGTGGCGGCTTTGCGGGTCCAGCCCTACTTCTTGTAACACGCGAATCACCGCGTCCTCACACTCTTGCGCTGTGCCGATACGATGGGCCCGCAACCCTTCGGCGATGATCTGCTGCACCGACATGCGCGGGCTCAAGCTGCCAAACGGGTCCTGAAAGACCACCTGCATTTGTCGCCGCAGCGGGCGAAGAAGGTTTTGATTGAGCAGGCTGAGGTGTTTGTTGCCAAAGCGAATCTCACCTTCGGAGTCCACCAGCCGCAAAATTGCTTGGCCAAGGGTCGATTTGCCCGAACCGGACTCGCCGACAATGCCCAGGGTCTTGCCTTTTTTCAGCTCGAAGCTGACCCCGTCCACGGCCTTGATGAAGTGCCGCTCGCGGCTGAACAGCGGTGTTGGCAAGGGAAACCAGACCTTTAGGTTATCGACTTCCAGCAGGGTGTGATGATAGTCGCAGGGCACTGGGCAACCGTTAGGCTCGGCGTCGATCAGTTTACGGCTGTAAGGGTGTTGCGGTGCGCTGAACAGCGCTTCGCAACTGGCTCGCTCGACGATCTCGCCGTTACGCATCACGCACACATGCTGGGCGATTTTGCGCACCAGGTTGAGGTCGTGGCTGATCAGCAGCAGAGACATGCCCAGGCGTTGTTGCAGTTCTATCAGCAGTTCGAGGATTTTTTGCTGCACCGTCACATCCAGCGCCGTGGTTGGTTCATCGGCGATCAGCAGTTCTGGTTCGTTGGCCAGGGCCATGGCGATCATCACCCGTTGTCGCTGGCCACCGGAGAGTTGATGGGGGTAGGCGTTCAGGCGTTTGTGCGGTTCACGAATGCCTACCAGCTTGAGCAATTCCAGGGTGCGCTCGTGGGCGGCACGTTTTTTCAGGCCTTTGTGGATGATCAGTACTTCGCTGATTTGCTTTTGCACGGTGTGCAGTGGGTTGAGAGAGGTCATCGGTTCTTGAAAGATCATCGCGATGCGGTTGCCGCGCAGGCTGCGCAATTGGCTTTCACTGGCGTTGACTAGGTCGATGCCGTCGTAGCGGATACTGCCTTGGGTCTGCACGTCCTTACCGGGCAGCAGGCGCAGGATCGAGTGCGCGGTCACAGACTTGCCCGAGCCCGACTCGCCGACTAGGGCCAGGCACTCGCCACGGCGAACATCCAGGTTGACCCCGTGCACCACTTCCTTACCGGCAAAGCTCACGCGCAGGTCGCGTATTTCTATCAGTGTGTTGGTCATTTCAACTCCGGGGATCAAAAGCATCACGGCAGGCTTCGCCGATAAACACCAGCAACGACAAAATCAACGCCAGGGCGCAGAACGCCGTCAGGCCCAGCCACGGTGCTTGTAGGTTGCGCTTGGCCTGGCCGATCAACTCGCCCAGCGAGGCGGTGCCCGGTGGCATGCCGAAGCCGAGGAAGTCCAGGGCGGTGAGGGTGGAAATCGCTCCGGTCAAGATGAAGGGCAGGTACGTCAGGGTCGAGGTCATGGCGTTGGGCAGGATGTGCCGGCGCATCAGGGCGCCGTTGGTGAGGCCCAGTGCCCTTGCGGCCTTGACGTATTCCAGGCTGCGCCCGCGCAGGAACTCGGCACGCACCACGTCCACCAGCGCCAGCCAGCTGAACAGCGCCATGATGCCCAGCAACCACCAGAAACTCGGCGCTACAAACCCCGACAGAATGATCAACAGGTACAGCACCGGCAGCCCGGCCCACACCTCTTGCACGCGCTGGCCGATCAGGTCCACCAGCCCGCCGTAAAAGCCCTGCAAGGCCCCGGCGGTAATCCCCACCAGGGCGCTGAAGGCGGTGAGGATCAAGGCAAACAGGATCGAAATCCGTGCGCCGAAAATCACCCGTGCCAACACGTCCCGTGCTTGCTCGTCAGTGCCCAGCCAGTTCTGGGAGGTAGGTGGGCTGGGCGCAGGTTCAGCCAGGTCGTAGTTGATCGTGTCGTAGCTGAACGGGATGGGCGCAAAGAGCATCCAGCCGCCTTGGCCGGTGATCAGTTGGCGCACGTAGTCGCTGCTGTAGTCGGGTTCAAAGGGCAGTTCGCCGCTAAAGTCGGTCTCGGTGTATTCGGCTACTATCGGAAAGTACCAATGGTCTTTGTAGTGAATCGCCAGGGGCTTGTCATTGGCGATCAGTTCACCGCCCAGGCACAGCACGAACAGGCCGACAAACAACCACAACGACCACCAGCCACGGCGGTTGGCCCGGAAGTGGGCAAGGCGTCGACGGCCCAGGGGAGACAGGGTAAACATCAGGCAGTCCTCGCCGAGAAGTCGATACGGGGGTCGAGCAGGGTGTAGCAGAGGTCGCCGATCAGCTTGATCAGCAGGCCGAACAGGGTGAATAGAAACAGCGTGCCGAACACCACCGGGTAGTCCCGCGACACCGCCGCTTCGTAGCTCATGCGCCCGATGCCGTCGAGGTTGAAGATGGTCTCGATCAGCAGGGAGCCGGCAAAGAACACCTCGATCAGCGTCTGGGGAATCCCGGCCACCACCAGCAACATCGCGTTGCGTAGCACATGGCCGTACAACACCCGCTGTTCGGTGAGGCCTTTGGCCCGCGCCGTCACTACGTACTGGCGGCTTATTTCGTTGAGGAAGCTGTTTTTAGTGAGAATGGTCAGGGTGGCAAAACCGCCGATCACCAGGGCGCTGACCGGTAGCACCATGTGCCACAGGTAGTCGCCGATCTTGCCGAAAAAGCCCAGGCTGGCGAAGTCATCCGAGATCAGCCCCTGGATCGGGAACCAACTCACATAACTGCCACCGGCGAGTACCACAATCAGCAAAATGGCAAACAGAAACGCCGGCATGGCATAGCCGATGATGATGGCGGTGCTGGTCCACATATCGAAGGTGCTGCCGTTGTGGATCGCCTTGCGAATGCCCAGCGGGATCGACACCAGGTAGGTGATCAGGGTGGCCCACAACCCCAGGGAAATCGTCACCGGCAGCTTTTGCAGGATCAGGTCGGTGACCTTGGAGCCGCGAAAGAAACTGCTGCCGAAATCCAGCTGCGCATAGTTCTTGAGCATCAGCCACAAGCGCTCATGCATGGGTTTGTCGAAGCCGTAATGCTTGGTGATCTCTTCGATCAGCGCCGGGTCCAGGCCGCGACTGCTGCGGCTGGCGCCAGCGTTGGCGGCGGACATTTCACCGCCGCCCCCCCCCACGGACGCCCCGCTGAAACCCTGCAAGCGTGCAATGGCCTGATCCACCGGGCCACCGGGGGCGGCCTGCACGATCAGGAAGTTCACCACCAGGATGCACAGCAGGGTGGGGATAATCAGGAGTAAACGTCGACTGGTGTAATGCCACATCTCAATGACCCTCTGGCGGTGTGTCGGCTTTGTTGAGCGCGTCAGTGGTCAGCGCGGTCTTACTGACTTCCCACCAGCTGTCCAGGCCTTCGTCAAACTTGGGCTCCAGGGTCGGGCGGCCGAAACGGTTCAGGTACACCGTAGGGGTGCCCACCGAGTAGTAGTTGGGGATCATGTAGTAGCCCCATTGCAGCACCCGGTCGAGGGCGCGGGCGTAGTGCACCATCTCGTCGCGGCTGTTGGCCTGCACCAGTCCGTCGATCAGGCTGTCGACGGCCGGATCGCGCAGTACAAAGGAGTTGGAGGAACCGACCTGGGTGGCACTGCGTGAACCGTACATGTCGTACATCTCGCGACCTGGCGACACGATGGGTTGGCCGCCACGGGGGAACTGCACCACGATCATGTCGTAGTCGCGGGCGTTGACCCGGTTGATGTATTGCGCCGAGTCGATCTTGCGAATGTTCATGTTGATGCCGATCTGCGCTAGGGTGCGTTTGAACGGCAGGATCATGCGGTCAAAGCCGCCTTGCCCATCGAGGAAGGTAAAGCTCATTTGCTGGCCTTGGTCGTTGACCAGCTTGTTGCCTTTGGGGTGCCAGCCGGCGGCCTTGAGCAACGCCAGCGCTTGCAATTGCTTGTCGCGGATATAGCCGCTGCCGTCGGTCTTGGGCGCCTCGTACACCTGGGTGAACACCTCGTCCGGGACCTTGCCGCGCAAGGGTTCAAGAATCTCCAGCTCGCGGGCATCGGGCAGTGCATTGGCGGCCATTTCGCTTTTCGGAAAGTAGCTCTGCTGACGCACATAGAAATTGCGCATCATCTGTTTGTTGGTCCACTCAAAATCCCACAGCATGCTCAGCGCCTGGCGCACCCGGCGGTCCTGGAAAAACGGGTTGAGCAAGTTGAAGGCAAAGCCCTGGGCTGTGCCGGGTTTGTCCTTGGCGAATACGCCGCGTTGTAGACGCCCGTCACTGAGGGCCGGGCCGTCATAGCCGATGCTGAAACCTGTGGCCGAAAATTCGCGGTTGTAGTCAAACGCGCCAGCCTTGATCAACTGACGGGCCACGTCGGAGTCGCTGTAGAAATTCACGGTCAAGCGGTCGAAGTTGTACAGGCCCTTGCTCGCGGGCAAGTCTTTGGCCCACCAGTTCTTGTTGCGCTCGAAACTGATGCTGCGCCCTGGGTCGACCTGGCTGACCGAATATGGGCCGCTGCCCAGGGGCGGTTCGAAGCCGCCGCCTGTGGTGAAGTCACGGGTCTTCCACCAGTGCTCGGGGAGAATGCGCATACTGGCCAGGTCCAGGGCCAATGTGCGGTTCTGATTGTTCTTGAAGTCGAAGCGGATCTGCAGCGGGTTTTCCACCACCGCCGCCTTGACCTCGCCATAGAGCATGCGAAAGCTCAGGCTGCCTTTGGTCATCAGTGTGCTGTAGGTGAAGGCCACGTCCAGGGCGGTGATCGGCGTGTTGTCGGCAAAGCGCGCCTTGGGGTTCAGGTAGAACCTCACCCACAGGCCGTCGGGGTCGCGCTCCATCTTCTGCGCGATCAGGCCATAGACCGTGTAGGGCTCGTCCAGAGCGCGAAACGCCAGGGGTGAGTACACCCATTGATCGACCTGGACCACACCGGTGCCTTGGTCAATGTACGGCACGATGTAATTGAATTGACCGATTTCCATCGCCGACCGGCTCAGGGAGCCGCCTTTGGGGGCGTTCGGGTTGGTGTAATCGAAGTGCTGGAAATTGGCCGGGTATTTGGGCGCCTCGCCGTAGACCGTCATGGCCTGGCTGGGCGCGGCGTTCACGGCCAGGCACATGCACGACAGCACAGGCACCAGCAATGAACGAAGCAGGGGCAGTAATAACGAAGACATAATGAGATTTCCTTGTACCGCGCGTTGAACCATCGAGTGCTTGGAAAAGTCCCCATCGCCTGGCGTGTCAAAAGGCCGTGGGGGGCGCGATCTTGCAATTGCACCGGCAGGAGCGGACCCCCGCCGGTGATCACTCAGAAGTGGTAAGTCGCACGGGCAAAGAATGTACGGCCCATCGGGTCGCTGTAACGTGGGTCATAGCCGTTCTGGAAGTTGTAGGCTTGGTTCGAGAACGGAGGGTTGCGGTCAAACATGTTTTTAATCCCCATATCTAGGTCCACGGTTTTGTCGAAGGTGTACCCACCTGACAGGTCCCATAGGGTGTAAGACGCAACACGGGAATGGGTTTCAGGATCAGCGTCGTCGTAGCCGCTGGTGAAGCGGTTGACCAGCGAGGCACGGTAGGCGCCCAGGTTCCAGGTACCGCTCAACACGTGTTTCCACCGCGCGATCATGCCGTCGCCTTCAAACGCGCCCACGTTGTCGGTGTAGCTACCGCCAATGGTCGTCTGGTAGTCATATCGCGACACGTAAGTGCCTTGCAGACCCAGGCCGAATTGACCATAGGGGGTGTTCGGGAACTTGTAGTCCAGTGACACGTCGACACCGCTGGTTTTGACCGCACCCAGGTTAGCGAGGCCGGTTTGTACGTAGTTGAGTGAGCCATCGGCATTGCGGATGAAGCGGTCTGCGTAAGCACTAGGGTCGTCAAAGACGGTGGATTCCGGGAACTCAGCGATCTGGTTGGCGATATGAATCCACCAGAAATCCAGACCCATCGAGAGATTACGGACGGGTTGATAGACGAAGCCAACAGTCACGTTGCGCGCTTTTTCAGGTGACAGCGCAGTGTTGCCCCCAGTACGGTTATGAAACTGTTGACCGCAATCGCGACCGGCGTTACCGCCAGCCTGCACCGTCCCGCCGGTACAGAGGTTCGGGTCGTTGTAGTAACCCTGGGTGAAGGTGGTGTATTGCGGGTTGTACAGCTCGTACAGCGATGGGGCGCGGAAGCCTTCGCTGTACGCGCCACGCACCACCAGCTCTTTGACAGGCTGGTAGCGGAAAGAGTATTTCGGGTTGGTGGTGCTGCCGAAGTCGCTGTATTTGTCGTGACGCACGGCGGCCGACAACTCCAGGCTATCGAGTACCGGTACGTTCAGTTCGGTGTACACGGCCTTGACGGTACGATCACCCTCGACGCTGCCGTTTGGGTCTACGCCCAAGCTGGAAATGTCCCCAGCGAAGGCTTCGTAGCTTTGATGGAATTTCTCCTGACGAAACTCGCCACCAATCGCAAGGCCCGAAGGCCCAGCACCAAACCAGTCTCCGACTTCGCGGCTCATCCGGCCATCAAGCCCGGTGACTCGGCCCACTGAAGAGGAGTACTGGCCATGGTACTGGTTGGCGTCAATCAGCGCCTGGCCTGCAGCGCTCTGGGGACCAAACGGGTTGATGATGCCGTCGGCGATGCCATTGATCATGGCTGCGTCGCTGACATAACCGCCGGTGACGCTGGAAATCACCTTGTTCTGGTTGTACGAGGCGCCAACGTTGTAATCCCAGCCCTTGGCTACACCGTCAAAGCTCAGCACCAGACGCTGGCTGGTGTTCTGGTCTTTGGCTTGACGGCCTCCGGCTGCCGTTTCTCGCCAGTTGAGGTCGATGGGTTGGGTCGAGTCGAACGAGGCGCTGGTTGACCCAGGGGTGATGCCATTGCCAGGAAAGTACGGCGACGTTGAGCCCATAGTTAGGCCGGTCAAGGGCGCGGGAGCCACGGCTGTCGCGTTGTTGTTGCGGGCCCAGAAGTACTCTAGGTTGACGTTGTCCTCATCGGTGATCTTGCCAGTGGCCTTGCCGAAGAATGAGGTTTTTTCGGTTTCGGGCAGCAAGTCGATGTAGTTGCGCGTATCGAAGCGGCATACGCCCTGGCGCGACACCAGGTTCGGTCCGTTGCAGTTGCCGGCCGACAGCGGGTTGGTGGTGACGCCGCCCTGGCTGTAGTTGGCCGGGTATGATGTGCCCGAGGTCTGGTCCAGGCCACGGCCCGGGGCGTAGTTGGTGGAGAAGGTACGGTCCTTGCCATGGAGGGCGTTCTGCTTGTTGTAGCCCATCACCGCCATCAGGTTGAAGCGGTCCTGCTCCAGGTCGCCAAAGCCCCAACTGGCGCTCAAGTCCTTGCTGTCGCCGCCGCCGCTGGCATCAGCGCCTTCTCCACCCAGGGACAGGGTGCCGTCGGTCATTGATTTTTTGGTGATGAAGTTGATCACCCCGCCGATCGCATCAGTGCCGTACAAAGCCGATGCTCCGTCGCGCAACACTTCAACTCGGTCAATGGCAGCGAAAGGGATGGTGTTCAGGTCAACCGCCGAGCCGTCGATAGCGTTGTTACCCAAGCGGCGGCCGTTGAGCAGTACCAGGGTTTTGTTCGCGCCGATGCCGCGCATGTCGGCAAAACTGGAGCCACCGGTGGCGGCGCCGACGGAGCTGGCCGAGTTGCGCAACGACTGGTTGCCTGTGACCCGCTGCATGATTTCAGCGGTGGTGGTCACTCCCTCATTACGCAACTGATCGGTGCGCAGAATTGTGATCGGCACGGAGGTTTCGGCGTCGACCCGGCGAATCGCCGAGCCGGTCACTTCCACGCGATCCAATTGCGTGGTGGTGGACACTGGAGCGGTTGCTGCTGCGTCGCTACTCACGGTGGCCGAGTCTTCCGAAACCGTGGCTTCGGCTGCCTGCAATTGACCTGCGCCCATCCCCATGGCCATCAGGTACAACGGTACAAAGCGGTGCCGCCGAACACTGGCAACGAGCGGTTTGAGGGTGAGACCTGAACTTTTCATTTGCATGGTTATTTCCGACTTTTTAGACGTTTATTGGAATGGTCTTGTGGACCTTCATGACTCCGTTTGGGCTGTGTCGACCCGTGGCAAAACACTTTCTTCAAGTAAGCCGTTCCCCTGCCGGGGCCAAACAGCCTTGGTATGGCTTGGTACAGCTCGGTTACGGAGGTCCTGCGGGCGCGGCTGTATGCGCTCCCGCAGGGGGCGTTGAGTTGAGCGCTACCTCGCGGTCATCACCGAGATCTTGGTGATGCCGGAGCGCTCAATGGAGGCCATCGCCTTGGCGACCTGGCCGTAATTGACCCCGGCGTCGGCCTGTAGCTGAACCCGCACTTCCGGGTCCTGGGCCTTGACGTCCTGCAGGCTTTTTTCCAGCTGATCGGGGGCCACTTCGTTCTTGGCCAGGAAAAACTTGCCGTCCTGGTCGACGCTGACCACCACCGGATCTTTCTTTTTCTCGGTGGCGACCGCATCGGTCTTGGGCAGGTTGATCTTGATGGCGTTGGTCATCATCGGCGTGGTCACGATGAAGACCACTAGCAGTACCAGCATCACGTCCACCAGAGGGGTGACGTTCATTTCGCTAAGCACTTCGTCGCTGTCTTGGGTTGAGAAAGACATCAGCTTGCCTCCCGTACTGGTGAGCGTTTGCTGGAGATAGCCTGGCGGTCGATGGCGAAGGCGCTGCGTTGGGCGAGGGCGTCGAAGTCATGAGCGAAGTCGTCCATGTTGGCGCTGGCCAGCTTCAAGCGCCGCAGGAAGAAGTTGTAGATCAGAACTGCCGGTACGGCGACGGCGATGCCTACACCGGTGGCGATCAGGGCATGGCCGATGGGGCCTGCGACGGTTTCCAGGCTGGCCGAGCCGGTGGCGCCGATGGTTTGCAGGGCTTCCATGATCCCCCAGACCGTACCGAACAGGCCGATAAACGGCGCGGTGCTGCCGATACTGGCGAGTATGGCCTGGCCGCTCTCCAGGACGCGTCGTTCTTTCTGGATCTGCTGGCGCAGGTTACGTTCCAGGCGGTCCGAACGGTTGATGGTATGGGCCAGTTGCTGGGTGGTGCGCGGCGTATCATCGACAATCATCGCTTCAAAACCACTGTTAGCGATGCGTGCGAGAGAACCGGGGTATTGGCTGGCGTGTTCGGCGGCGGTCAATAGGTCTGGGGCGTCCCAGAAGGCCTTGGTGAACTGGTTGTTCTGGGATTTCTGACGCAGGTATTGCGACGACTTGATGAGCAACAAAGCCCAACTTACCACCGAAAACAGCACCAAGGCCCAAAGTACCCCTGGGACAATCATGGAAGACAGAGACTCGTTCATGGCTATACCTCGCACTGCAATTAAATAACGTGGTTAAAGATCAAGGTCGGCACCCGCTGGGTTTATTCCGGCAACTTGAAACCGATGGTTTGTGTGGCAAACCCTTCAATAGGGGTGTCCCCGCGTTTGGCCGGGACGAACTTCCAGTTGCGTACCGCTTCCACAGCGGCGTCATCCAGGACTTGTTTGCCACTGGACTTGATGACTTCCACGGAGCCGGCGCGGCCGTTGGGCAGCACTTTAATCCGCAGGCCCACTGAGCCTTCCCAGTTGCGGCGCAAGGCCAGCGACGGGTATTCCGGTGGTGGGTTGCCCAGGCTGGCCAGCCCGGAGACCGCTGCCGTTTCCTTGACCGGTCCAGGCGCTGCTGCAGGCGCCGCAGGTGTCGGTGTGACAGGGGCTGCAGGCACAAGGGGAGCCGGTGGCGCGGGCTTGGGCGGTTGCGGCTTTTGCACCGGCTTGGGCTTGACTGCAGGCTTGGGTTTTTCAATGGGCTTGGGTTTCTCCACAGGCTTGGGTGGCGGCTCCTTCACCGCATCTTCATCTTCCTGGGGGGAGGTCGGTTCGGGCGGCGGTGGAGGTGGCTCCTCTACCGGCGGTGCCGGGCTGGTGAGTTCGACGGTCATTTCCGGGATCTCGGGCGGCGTCACCACTGGGGTCGCCTTGGGTTGCTGGAAAATCCACCAGGCACCGGCGTGCAACAGCGCAACCACGCCGATCAATAACAGCATTTGCGGTTTGCTCAGCCCGACCGGCTGCGAAGCGTTGGGCACATGTGGAATACGGGTCCACTGCTGCACACGCTCAGCGCCGAGTAGAGAGGTGGGCCGCTCTATGTGTTTTACCTCGTCACTCATTAAGAGTCCCCCGACTAAATAAAGGGCAATAACGCTCCGTTCGCGCCTGCACGCAGCGACGAGAGCTATGTATTCAACGGCTATTGCAGTGGAACCATTAAAAAGTGATGGCTCACTCGAGAAACGGCACTAGCCGCTCAGGTTTGGAATAATCATTGGATCTCCTTATCGTTATCGGGGCGCCTCAAGTCGGCGATGTACAAAGTTTGTTACTGTATGCACAGCAACCTCTATGCCAACCTAATCGATTCAACCGCTGGTAGACGCTTCTTCATAATTGACCTGCCATTACTTGCCGCATAATCGGCAGTAAAAAGTTGTTGTATTAATTACATTGCTTGTAATCGCGGCGTTACAGGAGGTGTTCGTGTTTTATAATTACCTATGTTGTCCGACAATTCGGTTGTGTTGAACGGCACTAATAACTTCGTGCACCAAACTAACTTCACATTGCCTGTTATTAGTGCGGCGCTTAAATGTGCGTGTTATAAGGTCAACGTCAGGCTCTCCAATAGAGCGCCCGGGATCGTATGGCTGCCCAAGTGCCGGCGTTCGTAGGTATCGGAGTCGATGCATAGCGCCTGTTCGCGGGTCAGCGCCAGCAGGTGAGTGCCGAGAATGTCGTAGACCGAGTCATCAAAACGCATGGTTTCAATGGGGCCGACAATCCGCCCGTTTTCGACCCAAAAGGTGGCGAAACGGGTCATGCCTGTCAGGCGCCCTGCGCCCACATCCGAGTAGTTCAAGTACCACAGATTACTGATGTATAAGCCGGTGCCCAGTTCGCGCAACACCTCCTCGGTGGCCAGTTCGCCAGGGTCCATGACCAGTGAATGTGGGGTTTCCGCTTCCCCGGCGTCATTGGTCTGTAAACCGTATTCGGCGCCCGAGCGCGAATTGATCAATTGTCCTACGAGTTTGCCTGCCCCAATCAGTTCCACGTCCTGGGACGGCACGCCGTTATGCCCGAAACCGGGCTCGAAACCTGTGGATGCCTGTTGGCGTATGCTGACCAGAGGGGACAGCTGTTGCTTGCCCAGTTGCAACAGTTGCAGCGGGCTTTGGCGGGTGGCAAATGCCTTGGCCGAAAAACCGCTGTAACTGAGCATGCTCAGTACTTCATCCAATGCGGCGGGGGCCAGGTAGGCGCGGTATTGACCCGGCTTGAGGTTGACGCGTGGTTTGCCTAGGTGTTCCAGTTGCTCGCGGGCGTTGTGGAACAACTCCTTCAGTTCCACCACGTCCCATTGCGCCGAGCCATAAGTGGTCTTGACCGCTTCACCGCTGGTGTCGAACAGGCTCCAGTCAAATACGGTATTGGCGCACTGATGCCAGCCATGGGCGCCCCAACTGCTGGCGAATCCACGATATAGCTTGCCGCCGGCATAGATGCCGACCATGTCCAGGCCTTGGCTCAAGTCGCAGATGGAGTCGATCACGTTTTGCATCTCAGGCACGCGGCCCGGCACCTGGTGCTCGGATGTCCAGTCGAGGGTGTTAAGCACTAAATATGGGTCAGCGGGCAACACATCCAGCAGGCCACGCAACTGTTGCAGTGTGTCCCCCAGTTGCACGGTATCGTGTTCAAACGCGCCGCTGAGGTTGATGCGTGCGCTGGAGTGGCGTTGGTTACGGATTAAACGAACGGTCAATTCCATTTGCAGGACGGGGTAGGCCTGGCGCACCTTGCCGTGATTGAAGCGCACGAACTGGCTGTCTTCGGCCTCGTATCTCAGGGTGAAATGTTCGTCGGCGCGCAGCTGGCGTTTAAGCCATTGTTCCAGCGCCTTGAATTCGCTGGCGAATAGACAAACGTTCATCAGATCTGACCTCCGAACACATCAATACGGCTGAACACACATGCCGGGGACGCATGGCCCACGGTGACAGCCTGGTTGGGTTCACCCTTGCCGCAGTTGGGGGTGCCCATCACGCTGGACGTCGAGGCATCGCCTACGGCGCGCAAATTGCGCCAAAACTGCGATGAAATCCCGCGATAGTTCGGGTTCTTGACTACACCTCCGAGCTCGCCGTTTTCGATCAACTGCCCCCATTCGCAGCCGAACTGGAACTTGTTGCGCGCATCGTCGATCGACCACGAGCGGTTGGTGGCCATTAAAATGCCGTGCTCGATCCCGCCAATCAGTTGCCGCATCGACTGATCGCCCGGCTCGATGTTCAAGTTGGCCATGCGGTCAATCGGTGCGCGGTTCCAGTTGCAGGCACGGCTATTGGCAACGCCCGGCATTTCACTGCGGGCCTGGGACAAGGCACCGCCCATGGGGCGTTGCAGGATGCCTTGTTCGATCAGAAAGTGTTTTTCGGCCTTCAAGCCTTCATCGTCGTGGCCGTAGCTGGCCAGTTCGCCGCTGACGCTGGGGTCGAAACTGACATTAAGCAGCTCGGAGCCATACTGGTAATGGCCAAACATGTCCGGTGTGATGAAGCTGGTGCCAGCATAGTTGCGCTCATCCCCGAGGATGCGATCCAGCTCAAGGGGGTGACCGATGGATTCGTGGATTTGCAGGATCATTTGGTCTGGCATCAACAGCACGTCCCGTGTGCCTTCCGGGGTGTTGGGCGCCAGCAGCAGTTGCAAGGCCTCATCCGCCACACGCCGGGCCTCGTCGATAAAACCGGATTCGGTGATCAGGCTCGCGCCGCCTTGCCTGGCAAGCTGATAGGTGCGGTGCTGGCTTTCATGGCCATCAAACGCGGTCACCGCGAGCGCCGGAAACAGTTGTTGCTGGCTGCGCTGAATGTCGTTGCCCTGATTATCCAGGTACAGCTGTTGTTCATGCATCACCTGCAGGCTGCTTGACCAATGCACCAGGCGCGGGTCAGCGGGCACCCGCTGTGAGGTTTCCATCAGTAGCGCCAGCCAGTCAGCGGTCTCGGGAAATGGCAGGTCCAGTTCGGGGGAGAGGTAATGGGCCTGGGTGGGCGGGTTTTGTGCGCGGCTGTAATTCAACAGGCCGCGACCGCGTAATGCTCTGGCGGTTTGGCTGGCACGGTCAAGGGCGTAGCGTAATCCGGATTGGGTAATATCGCTGGTGGCGGCGAAACCTTGCTGGCCATCAACTTGCACACAGATCATTACCCCACATTCATTACTGATAGAGGGCGGCGCAATAATGTTACGTGTCACAACCAGCGATTGAGACTGTTGTTCAACGAGGCGTAATGAAATAAATGCCGGAGAATAGCAACACTGCTGCATAAATCGCCGGAGTGACAATTGGGCGGTACTTATCAATGTACTGTCCTTCTTCAGTTCAAGATCACCCGGGATAAGGGTGGTCTCACAAGTTAATGAACAGGGGTAATGTTCATCGAGTTCGGATAGCTCTCATCTATTAATTACGAGGTGCCACGGAGTGTATTTCTATTAAGTGACCTGTAAGTCATGATTTAACGTGTCGGTTTCACTTAACGAACCGTCCGACTGGTGTTGCCACAAACGGTAATAGAGGCCTTTTAGTTCAAGTAACTGCTGGTGCCTGCCATCTTCGACAATCAACCCTTTGTCCAGCACCACAACGCGGTCAAGATGCGCGATGGTCGACAAACGATGCGCCACAACCAATACGGTCTTGTCCGCCATGATGTCGTCGAGGCTGTTTTGAATCAGGCTTTCGGTTTCCGAGTCGAGGCTGGCGGTGGCTTCGTCGAGTACCAGGATCGGCGCGTTCTTGAGCAAAGCGCGGGCAATTGCAATGCGTTGGCGTTGGCCACCGGACAACTTGACCCCCCGCTCGCCGATCAAGGCATCATAACCATCCTGCATATTCAGGATAAATTCATGAGCGTGGGCGCGCCTGGCCGCTTCCACAATTTGCGCTTCGCTGGCCTTTACGTCGCCATAGCCGATGTTTTCTCGCAGGGAGCGGTGGAACAGTCCAGGCTCCTGGGGGATCAGGCCGATCTGGTTGTGCAGCGATTGCTGGGTCATGTCCTTAATATCGGTGCCGTCGATTTCCACCTTGCCGGTTTGCGGGTCGTACGAGCGCAACAGCAGGTTGAGCAGGGTCGACTTGCCCGAGCCGGAAAGCCCGACGATGCCGACCCGCTGGCCAGGGCGAATGTTCAGGTTGAAGTGTTGGAAAATCGGCTTGTCAGCGCTGTAGGCGAAACCCACATCATGAAACTGAATCGAGCCTTTATGGATGTTGGCGGGCAGGGCGCTGGTCCGATCTGGCATTTCGTGGGGTGGCAGCAAAGTGTCGAGGCTGTTTTCGATATTGCCGATGTACTCGAAAAAATGCATGAACTGCATGCTCAGGAAGCTGCACTGGGCGACGATCATCAGCCCCAGCGTGGCCACCATCGCGAACTGTCCTACATCTATCTGGCCCACATGCCACAAGAACAGCGCCAGGGCGACTAGGCCCACGCGCAGCACAATCGACAGGCTGTCCTGAAGCAGGCGGATCTTCTCCTGATAGAAGAACGAACGTTGCGCTGCCTGTTTTTCCTGGTTCTGGTAGCGAGTCAGATAGTCGAGCTCAAAGTCCTGGCGGGCGAACAGCCGGATGCTGGTCAGGTTGCTCACCGCGTCGACGATCTTGCCGGTGGTGACGCTGCGGGCTTGGGCATGTTCGGCAGCCAGCACCTGGGCCTTGCGCGAAAGTAAAAACGCCAGCAGCGTGTAGGCCACGATCCATACCAACAGGCCCAGGCCCAACCAGGGGGACGCAACTGTGAGCAACGCCAGGCTAGTCAGCAGCACCACCAGGATCGGCAGCATCTCCACCACCAGCGCCCAGGTGATTTCTAGCAAGCCTATGCTGCCCTCACCGATGCGATGGGCCAGACTGCCGGCAAAATGCTCACCGAAATAACGCGCCGAATGGCGCTGCAAGTAGGCGAACAGCTCACGGATGATGCGAATTTTTTGCTGCGGCCGAACCATGATCATGCACAACGTCGCGCCACGTGCGCATAGCATCTGGGCCACGGCCAACCCGAACAGCAACCCGAGAGCTGGCAGGCTGGCTTGCACAAGATCGGCATGCGCCCAGGCGCCCTCGCTGACTGCACCGGTGATACGGCCGATCGCGTAAGGCATCAGCGTGGCGAACAGCGCGGCGCCGATCTGCAGCACGGCAATTGCCCAATACCAGCGTGGGTAAAGCCGTATGTAATGCCATACAAAGGCCCAGGGCCGATTGGGTGGAACGGTTATAGAATCAACGTCTGACATGAATGGCCTTTTTTTCAAAGCAAAGCAATCCGTATCGGCTACGCGAAAAATCGCGACCGAGTGAGGGCACTCAAAGGGCACATGCGTCTATCCAGCGCCGCTGCAAACGCAGGACGCGACGACGCAGCTCAGGCTACGTATCGATGCTGGGAGGGAGACTTATGGTGCAGGAGGACAAACACGGGGTAAGCGCAAGATGCGAAACTTGGGGGGGGCTTTGCTGCATGCGTACATCAGACATCGTTCTTATTCCCTTAAACAGCCGATCATTGACATGACTTTTGGTCAGTCTTCGCACTAAAGATGGACGACGTTAGTGTCCGTGCCTGCAATTGGTACGGGTTACGCACCTTCAAAGCTGTAATTCCAGCCGGGTAATTGCCAGCAAGGACTTACAAGAAAAAATCGTGCCAATCTGTGTTCAGGTCTGTTAATAAATGTGGCGGAGATTGATCGATCCTTATATTTGAAGAATGTGAATCGATACTGACACCCTTAAGTCATACTAGGCTTGCTTGTCGCTATTTCTTCTCGGGACGAAAGACTGCCTTCGGTCGATGGTTTTGAAAAAATGGTCGTGGTTTCCATCGCTAGAAAGCATGCGCCTGTCATTGAGAGTATGGGTCTCGGCAAAAAAAATATTGGCTCCTAACTTCACGTAATAGTGAGCCAAAATATAACGTTAGCTGATCAGTATTTTAGCGTTTTTGATTTAACCAAATGACAATATTTCGCATTATTAAACTCAAAACGACAGTTCATTATGAGGTGATCAAACTCATTGAGTTAAAAATAGCAACTATGCTGAAGCGCAGTCAGAGTTGTTGTCTCGTCGGCTGCCAACGCTTATAGGTATACCAAAGTCTCTTAAGCATGGTAGGCCCTACCTAGACAACAGCGCCACCCCGAATGGCACCGGTACAGTGCAATGCATAATCAATACGGACTGTTGTTTTATGTAACTGGGAATAAAACTTTCTAGTCTCCGTGCACAATCTCCACCTTGTGTGATTGAGCATCGAGATACGATGTCTTCACGATTTTCTATCGAGAACATCTTTTTTGGTGCAACATCAATCTATTCTGGCGTTGTGTGAATTTGCCAGCATCATTTGATTAGGCTATGCGCGTACAAAATATATTAAAAGCCTTTAAATTGAAACTCATTGTTTCGAATTTGGAACGGTAGCCCGAGTTGGCATGCAGGACGTACGAAAAGTAAAGTTGAAGGAAGTCGCAGATCATCCGATACGAGCTTATATCAAAAACTAACCTTATGATTTTTTTGGGGAAACGCTTAGAGAAACTTTCTAATCCGATGGAGCACACCATTACCAAGAGCTGAGCGGTCGAGCCCTAATGAAGCAGATGCGAACTGGCCGAATGATTTTTGACACTTCAGTCTACCATCGGCTGGACTGCCCCCAGCATCGTAGACATCTCCAGCTTATGCAAGGTGTGTTGGCTGTACGCTTACTCTTAGGCAACGAATTATTGCGGAGTTCGGGTAGATCCCGATGGACTTCTAGATACAAGAAAGCCCACATTAGGCGGGCTTCTTGAGGTGATTTATAGACATCCTGGGATCTCTATAAATCGGTACTTAGTGGCACACAGGGCCTACAACCAAGGATGACGAGCGGGTTTGATGTTGTTCAGATAGTAGTTGCCGATGGCGTGAAACTTCCAGCGTACCGGATCATGAAGGGTATGGGTGCGGGCATTGCGCCAGTGGCGGTCGAGGTTGTATTCCTCCAGCGTGGCGCGGGTGCCCACCAGCTCGAATAGCTTGTTGCTGGCCAGCAACGCCACTTCAGTGGTCAGCACCTTGGCCTCGGCTACGGCAATTGAGGCTTCAGCCACAGTCTCTTCGTTGGGGTTGTCGACGGCCAGCTGTATTTTGTCGGCGGCCAGGTCAAGCACCGCTTCGGCGGCGCGCAGGCGAATCTGCAATTCGCCAATCTGCTGGATGGTGTAGGGGTCCTGATGCGCGTGCTCCTGGCCCGAGTCGATCCAGGCTCGGGCGTAGGTGCGCACTAGGCGAATGGTGTCGGCGATGATGCCGCGCGCGATACCTGCGTCGATGGCCGCCTGCAGGAACTGTGACGTCGGACCGGCAGCAGTGGGGTTGGTGAAGGCGTTGTAGATTGGCACCACATGTTCGGCCGCGACCTTGACGTTTTCCAGCAGTACCGTACCACTGGCCGTGGTGCGCTGGCCAAAACTGCTCCAGTCATTGACCACCTTGAGGCCGACTGCGTCGCGCTTGATCAGTGCAAGGTGCGGTAGCTTCTCGGCATTCACCACCACGGTCGGCACCCAGTGGGCGAGTAGGGCTCCGCTGGAGTAAAACTTCTCGCCGTTGACGCGAAAGTCCTTGCCGTCTGGGGTGATCAGGGTTTCGAAATCCGCCACGGTACGGCTGTTGCGCTCGGAGAAGGCATTACCGAAGCGCACACCGTTGAGGATTAGCTCGAAGAACTCCTTCTTCTGCGCTTCGCTGCCGTCCAGGCGCAGGTGATCGATCACCACCAGATGGTTTTGCGGCAACTGCGCCAGCGATGGGTCGACCGCGGCAATGATCTTCAGCACCTCGGCCAGCGTACGGTAACTTACCTCAGCACCGCCGTAAGCCTTGGGCACCGTAATGCCCCAAAGGCCGCTTTGCGAAAAAGCACTCAGCTCGGCAATCGGCAGGCGCCGGTCGCGGTCGCGCTGGGCTGCCTCTGCGGCAAAACTGATGGCTAGTTCCTTGGCCACGGCAATGGCTTGCGCGTCACTGCTGATGCGCTGAGCGTGTGTGCTCGGTATTTCTTGTACATACGAATCGAGGTTCGGGTTGACGGTTTGGAGGTCGCTCATGTGCAGGTCCTTGAATATTCACAAAGGTGTCGCGCCGCCTGCTTGGGCAATCCCTTGGACGCGTGCTTGTGGCTCGCCCGAACCATGGCGGAAATGGGTCGCCCCTTGCAGGCCGGTGATGTGCTGCTTTCCGGTGCACTCGGACCGATGACCCCGGTAGTGGCAGGCGACAGCTTGCGCCTGAGCCTGACGCGCTTGGGCGAAGTGAGTTGCCACTTCGTCTGAGACGTCCCTTTTCTCTGCCGGCCCCTCAGGCCCGGCCACCCTGTGAGATTGCATCCATGAGCCAAACAAAACTCAAGGTCGCCATTATCGGTTCCGGAAATATTGGTACCGACCTGATGATCAAAATCCTGCGCAATGCCAAACATCTGGAAATGTCGGTGATGGTCGGTATCGATCCCGCCTCTGATGGACTCGCGCGTGCCGAGCGCATGGGCGTAGACATCACTCATGAAGGAGTCAAGGGCCTGATGGCCATGGCGCAATTTGCTGACATCGATTTTGTCTTCGATGCCACCTCAGCCGGTGCCCATGTGCAGAACGATGCGTTACTGCGGGCCGCCAAACCCGGTATCCGCCTGATCGACCTGACCCCAGCGGCCATTGGTCCGTACTGCGTGCCGGTGGTCAACCTGGAGCAGAACCTGGATCAGCTTAACGTCAACATGGTGACGTGCGGTGGCCAAGCGACCATCCCGATGGTTGCGGCCGTGTCGCGCGTCGCGACGGTGCATTACGCGGAAATCGTCGCCTCGATTGCCAGCAAATCCGCCGGCCCAGGCACCCGCGCTAACATTGACGAGTTCACCGAAACCACTTCCAAAGCCATCGAAGTGATTGGTGGTGCGGCCAAGGGCAAGGCGATCATCGTGATGAATCCGGCCGAGCCGCCGTTGATGATGCGTGACACCGTGTTCGTGTTGTCCGAAGCAGCGGATCAGGCTGAGGTCGAGGCCTCGATTGTGGAGATGGTGGCCGCCGTGCAGGCCTATGTGCCGGGCTATCGCCTGAAACAAAAAGTGCAGTTCGACGTCATCCCGGAAGATGCGCCGCTGAACATCCCCGGCTTGGGCAAGTTCTCCGGCCTGAAGACCTCGGTGTTCCTCGAAGTAGCAGGCGCTGCCCATTATCTGCCAGTCTACGCCGGCAACCTCGACATCATGACCTCCGCGGCCTTGGCCACCGCCGAGCGCATGGCGCAGTCGATGCTGAATGCCTGAGGAAATCATCATGACATTTAATCCCGGCAAAAAAATCTACATCTCCGACGTGACCCTGCGCGATGGCAGTCATGCCATTCGTCACCAGTATTCGATTCAGAACGTGCAGGACATCGCCCGCGCTCTGGACAAGGCCAAGGTCGATGCGATCGAAGTCGCCCATGGGGACGGTCTGCAAGGGTCAAGCTTCAACTACGGTTTTGCGGCGCAAACCGATCTGGAGTGGATCGAAGCAGCCGCTGACGTCATCAGCCACGCCAAAATCACTACCCTGTTGTTGCCTGGCATCGGCACGGTGCATGACCTGAAAGCGGCTTACAACGCGGGAGCCCGGGTGGTGCGTATCGCCACTCACTGTACCGAAGCGGACGTATCGAAGCAGCACATTGAATACGCCCGGGAGCTAGGCATGGACACCGTCGGTTTCCTAATGATGAGCCACATGATCCCGGCCGAGCATCTGGCGGCGCAGGCCAAGCTGATGGAAAGCTACGGCGCGACCTGCGTGTACATGGCTGACTCCGGTGGGGCGATGAACATGCAGGACATCCGCGACCGCTTCCGTGCCTTCAAGGCTGTGCTCAAACCGGAAACGGAAACCGGCATGCACGCTCACCACAACCTGAGCCTGGGTGTCGCCAACTCGATCACGGCTGTCGAGGAAGGTTGCGATCGCATCGACGCCAGCCTCGCCGGCATGGGCGCCGGGGCCGGCAACGCGCCGCTGGAGGTCTTCATCGCGGCGGCCGAGCGCCTGGGCTGGAACCACGGCACCGACTTGTACACGCTGATGGATGCGGCTGACGACATCGTTCGCCCATTGCAGGATCGTCCGGTCCGGGTAGACCGCGAAACGCTGGCATTGGGTTACGCCGGCGTTTATTCGAGCTTCCTGCGGCATGCCGAAGTGGTGGCTGCCAAGTACGGTCTCAAGACGCTGGACATCCTCGTTGAGCTAGGGAAACGCCGGATGGTCGGCGGTCAGGAAGACATGATCGTGGACGTTGCACTGGACCTGCTCAAGCGTTGACACCGAGCAACAAACCGGCTGATCGTCCACGCAACGATCGGCCGGCCCTGCTTTGGCTTCTACACTAAATAGAGCAGGACGGACATCAGTAACGATCGACACACTTCAATTGAGCCTGGATCTTCTCTACTCCCCGCATTGCTGGCAGACACCCCGATTGACGCAGTAGAACTCACAAAGCCCACTGCTATTGGCCTGAAGAGGGCCGCAAGTCTCGGGGTTTTGTTGCGTGGAAGGATTTTCATTATTGTTATTTCATTTTTTTTGAGCGCAGTATTCCCTCACAGTGAAAGACTGCAAAAAAATACGGTTTTCTAGATATGGCTGCGGAAAAGGACGTCTGCGCCAAAGTGTTTTTGGGTGAAAAAAGCCTAAACGCTTACTCCGTGGAGCACGGCCAAAGCACCCGGTCAGTCATGCGAATAGAGTTTTAATGCCTTGGCAAAGCCTTGGGCTTTGAAAATGGCACTGCCTTCGCCTAGATCACCGTTGCTGGCGACAAGGTAAACCTCTTTTGTATCTGGCTTGAGCGCCAAGCTGGTCGACCGCAGAAAGTGGCCGTTTTCGCGTCCAGGAATCAGAATCTGACCAATGGGAAGGCCGCTTGGGTTGAGTATGGGTGCAACATTCCGGATGGAAGCGGCTAACAAGGGTTTTTGTACACTCTGGGCCGATTGCAGTCCTTCGTGAAGGGCCGCTTCGGGTCGCTCTATTCCAGTCGTGACTGCGGTGGTCGCTGTCTAATCGAATGCAAATGACCGGTCAGCGGCTTTGCAAATGGGTGGTCAAATTCGTTTAATTACGCACGTTGGCTACAGAACCGATTGGGGGTAAAAGATGTGGCCGATAGCTGCCCGTGATCAGCGTATCAGAACGACTTGTTTGTCTCGGTTCTCTCTGGCAGTTGACACATACAGGAAGCCGGTAGCGGCTTCCTGTATGTGTCAACTGCACCAGGCCATCATTGGTCGCCTGTGTGGTTGTAGGCGGTCCTGGGCAAGCGTCACCTCGATCAACTGAGGCCCCCTCTCTCAACCATCCTCGTTGAGAATGGTGCTGGCCATTGAGCACACTCTATGATTACCTGACGCCTTTCGAGAACCATCCGCTTCAGCGCCATGTTTGCTAAATAAAGGCAGACCCATTTACGTTGCGTGTCACAAAGTCGGCCCAATCAGCCATCAATACACGGCGTTTTTCCAATAAGTCACTTCGCCAGTAGGCCGCCTCAGCACCGCTGGCGACAACGTGAGCCAAAGCCATCTCGCAGACTTCTCGTGCATGGGGTGTACATTCAGCAGCCCAGTCCCTGAATGTGCTGCGAAACCCGTGAGCAGTAATGACTTTGTCATTGCTATCGCGCCAGCCCTTGCCACCATCATCCAGGTCCTTTAGGTCCATGCGACGCAAAGTCATTAACATGGCCATATTGCTAATGGGTCGACCTTTACGAGCCCCTGGAAACAGCAACGAGCTACCTTTGATTCGTGGGAGAGCTTCGAGCAGTGCGATGAGCGCATCAGATAGCGGCACGGTATGAATTTTTCCCGCTTTCATTCGCACGGCTGGAATCGTCCATAGCTTGGTTTTCAAATCAACCTCACTCCAGTCGGCTTCAAGAACCTCGCTGGTTCGGCAAGCGGTGAGGATCGTCATTTTGAGTGCGCAGGCGGATTGTCCTTCAACACTATCAAGTGCCGGTATGAAACGAGCCAAATCCGAGTAAGGCAATGCTGGGTGGTTTTGAGTCCGTTTAGCCTTGGAGCTCGGTGGTAACAGCTTGTCTAGGTGTCCACGCCAGCGTGCTGGGTTTTCACCGTCTCGCAGTCCACGTGCTTTGGCGGCATCGAGGACTAGTTCTATCCTGTTGCGAACCCGGCTAGCTGTTTCGGCTTTGCTGCCCCAGATGGGCTTTAGAATATCGAGGACGTGCTCGGTGGTGATCTGGTTGGTGGCGAGTTCGCCGATGACGGGCGCGGCGTAAGTGGCCAGTGTGTTCGTCCATTGCTGGGCGTGTTTTACGTTTTTCCAGCCAGCACGATGCGCTTCTATGTAATCGTTTGATACGTCCTGAAACGTTACGGATTTCCTTATGCGTTGGTGCTCAGCAGCCTGCTGTGCTGCGCGTTCATCATCACGAGCCTGCAAGGGGTCAATGCCATCCTGCAACAGCCGTCGTTTGTCGCTGGTTTTTTGTCGAGCGACCTTCAGGCTGATTCCTGGATAGGTACCAAGTCCCATTTCTCTACGTTTTCCTGAAAGCTGGAAGCGCAGTACCCAATACTTCTTTCCGTTGGGCTTGATGAGTAGGCGAAGGCCGTCCCCATCCTCATAGGTGCCAGGGGCTGTCAGGTTTTCAATTTGCTTTACGGTCAGCTTTCCCATGATGTGTTTTCCCTGTGCTTTGTTCCCCCATCTGTTCCCCCATTTAGAGCTGGAGGGTAGTGAATCTTGGCGGATGTCTTAAGACGATGATAGGCTTTATAAGGCCGTATTATAAGGGAGTAACGGATATTTTAGGTTTTTGGTGGATCTTGATATGGCGGACTCCTTCACCGCCACATTTAGTAAACACAAACCCCCGATTTTCTTAGAGAAGGTCGGGGGTTTGTGGTTTTTGGCGTCTGAAAAATGATGATCTGGGACGGGAATGGAACAACGGCGACTGTTGTACTTTCGTGAGGTCAAGGATGGCTTCTTTTCCTCAGAAAGGCGGTGATGGCTTCTCCCATGGCAGGGAGGCAAGAGGGCCTTGCAGAGATAAGCAATCGTAAATCAGATCGATTTCGCGGCAGCCCAAGTCGTGCAGGCTTATTTAGATGAGTTTATTGGGAATCGCTGCTGCTGCTTCCGAGGGATGGTCTGTCCTGGCTCGCGGGGGATTTGCTTTTAGTCCCATTCCTATTTGCTAATTTTTTGACGCTGATAAGCTTTTTTCCTGAAACAGAATCAGGAAAATTTTTGTCATGATCTTAAGTTCCGCCGCGCCCAACGAGTTCAAAGCGTTACGCATCATTACGTTGGCAACCGACACTACCTGCGCCTATCGGCTAGCAGGCGCATTGAGCTGCATGGGTGTTACTCCGCTGGCCAACGTTGAGTCCTTGAGCGCCGTAGAGGCATGGCTGAGCGAAAGCCCGGTCGATGTCATCGTGTGTGAGATTCGCTCCGAGTGCGGTGATGCTCTGATGTTGCCAAGCCTGCTCAAAGGACTGCATGCGGCCGGCACTCTAGTGCAGCCTCCCAGTATCTTCTGGACCGGGGAAGCAACCTTGAATGCCCCGGTGCGGGTCATCGACGAGAAACGCACGTTTGCTCAGCAAGAGCCTGGCCATCAGCTCTGGATCAAACACATGGGCGGGGTGTCCATCAGTGCGCTGGAGTCCCATGCACGATTGGCCCGGGCATCGGGGATCCAGGTGGAAATCCTGCGTGAAGGGGGAACCCTGGACCTGGACGATGCCTTGCGAGCGGTGCTGCTGACTCGTGCACAGTCGGACCTTAAATTGCGCGTGAATACCTTTGAGGCGCTGGCCGAAGACGAGGTGATCAATGCCTTGACCACGGGTAAGGGCCTGCGTTTCGTCTTCCAGCCGCAATTCGAACTGTTGAGTCGGCGCGTTGTTGGGGCCGAAGCCTTGGTGCGCTGGAAGCATCAACGCTTTGGCGAAATACCGCCTTCAGTGCTGATGCCATTGGTCAATCGTCTGGGTTTAGATCTGCTGCTGTTCAGTTTGGTGGAGATGTGGACCATCAAGGTGATGTTGGCGCTAAAACAATTCAACATCGGGATTCCCATCGCGGTAAACGCATCGGCCAAGACCATTTGCACGCCCCACTTCGCCGATCGATTGGCGGCGCGCATGCATCAGGCAGACCTGCCGAATCGGCTGCTGAAGATCGAACTTACCGAGGACGTACCCGAGCCAGACGAACTCTGTCTTTCGGCTTCATTGACGGCGATACGCGCCAAGGGCTTTCAGATTTCACTGGATGACTTCGGTACAGGGGCTGCCACTTTAAACCTGCTGGCAAATATGTCGTTTGATGAGATGAAGATCGATGGCTCGTTCGTACGGGAAGTAGAGCGGCATTCATCGTCGCGCAAGGTTATCGCCGGTATCGTCAGTTGGGCGGGACTGCTCAATTTGAATCTGGTGGCCGAGGGAATTGAGGATGAGTCCACTATTGTGTTGTTGCACCGTCTGGGTTGTCGGGTAGGACAGGGCTACGCCTTGGCCCGTCCGATGGAAATCGATGACTTCTTGAACTTTGTTACCCAACAGAAAAACAGCCAGCAAAGCTGATTATTCTAGCGGCCTGCCTGTGGGTGATTTTTTGACTCTGGTTCTCCCAGGATTAAGTTTTTAGGAGTTTTCTGATGTTCAATTGCGCGCTATTACATTAAATTTCGCATCATAGAATTTAGAATTATTTTCCGTCTTGGCCAACTCTGCTGTTTGTCCGTGCTTAAGAGGCGGATATCTCCGGATTTTGAAAAGTCGAATAATTACCTTGTGGATTAAACGATTCCTAGGGCGTTAAGTTTTAGGGCTAGTTGTTCGTATTTTGATCTTTTAATATGCAATTATTCAGTTGTGCGGATGTAATTGATATTGTAGGTCTGTCTGAATTGACGACAACTTACTAATGATGAGGTGGCCTATTTCTCATCTTTTTGTTCGTTATACAGAGTGCCCTGTGATCTATGAAACGCTTACAAATTGCTTTGCTGGATGATCACGCAATCGTGCGACATGGTTTGGTCAATCGCCTGGTGCAAGAGCCCGATTTTGAGGTGGTTGGTGTTTACTCCCGCAGCCGCGATCTGATGGCCGGGCTTGTAGCTGATCCGGCCGAGGTTCTGTTACTGGATTTTGTTCTCGGACCCCACGAGCTGGACGGTGTTTTGCTGATTCGTGCGTTACGAGTGAAGTTCCCGCAATGCCGCATTCTGGTGTTTTCCACCCATCATGACGCCGCTACGGTGATCCTCGCATTACGCGTCGGTGCTCGCGGATTTATCAGTAAGGGGGAAGATATGAGCCATCTGATCAGCGCTGTCCGGGTGGTGGCATCGGGAGCGGTATACCTGAGTCCGGATATGTCTTACCGGGTCGCGGAAGCTACCGCCGTCAATTATGACGGTGGGGAGCAGAGCAGGGGTGACGCACTGCGTTTTGTTAGCCTGTCTGCCCGTGAGCAGGAGGTAATTCGCTGTTATCTGGCGGGTATGACCATCACGGATATTGCTGAGAAGTTCAATCGCAGCATCAAGACCATCAGTTCACAAAAAGCCTCGGCGTTTCGCAAGCTGGGTGTGATATCGAACAATGAATTATTCAGGATCAAACACATTATTGAAGGTGTTTGATCCTGGCTGGAACCTCTCGGTCGGGTACGGGGGAACAGTGCAGACTCGGAGTGCTATTTACCGGTTATTGCATATACTCATCTGCGTGTCAGGAGTTGTATCGGTGGGTTATCCCTGGATTCCAACAGTGCCGTGTGCGCTGGCCCGAGTGGGTTCGATCACGATGAAACCTATACGCATTGCTTTATTGGACGATCACGCGATTGTTCGACATGGCTTGGCCAACACCTTGGCGGCCGAGTCGAATTTTGAAGTGGTTGGCATTTACGACCGAAGTCGTGACCTTATCATCGGGCTGGCTAGCGCCCCGGCGGATTTGCTGTTGCTGGATTTCGCACTGGGGCCCGACGAAATGGACGGCGTATCGCTGATCCGAGCCCTACGGGTCAAATTCCCCGACTGCCATATCCTCATATTGTCCGCGCATCATGATCCCGCCACCGTAGGTTTGGCTATGCGTGTCGGTGCCCGTGGCTTTGTTGGCAAGGGCGAGGACATGGTCCAACTGGTGAAGGCCATCCGCAAAGTAGCGACAGGTGCGGTGTACCTGAGTACTGACATGACCTATCGGTTGGCGGAGACGGTCACCAGCGATACCCGTGAGGACCCAAGCGATGCGCGCGATGCGCTGGTCCAGGCTGAGTTGACCAGCCGCGAACAAGAAGTGATCCGGTGTTACCTGGCGGGCATGACCGTGAGCGAAATCGCCGAGAAGTTCAACCGCAGCATCAAGACCATCAGCACCCAGAAAACCTCGGCGTTTCGCAAGCTTGGGGTCACGTCGAATAACGAACTGTTCAAACTCAATAAAATTATCGGTTCACCATGAGGCCAGGGTTGGGTTGGACAGGGCTGCTGCTCCTGCTGATCGTGGGTTGTTCGAAACTCGCCTGGGCAGGTCCGGTTGAACTGAGCACCGAGGAGCAGCAGTGGATAAAGCAGCACCCGGTATTACGGGTCGGGGTGGTCGCGGACCTGATTCCCTTCGAGTACATCCAAGACGGGGTGCCGCGCGGGCGGTCAATGCAGTATCTGGAATTTGTGAGGGCAGCCACAGGCCTTGAGTTCACGTATGTACCGGGAAAGACCATGGCGGAGCGCACCAGCATGTTGTTGGACGGTCAGGTCGACCTGCTGTCCTCTTATTTGCGCTTCAGGTCCGAGCCCGATGCCCCGTCAATCAAGCTACTGACCTATCACACGACCTCGCCCATTATCGTGACTCGCCTCGACAGCCCTGGGATTTTTGACCTCGAACAACTGCAGGGCAAAACCGTAGTGATCCCCGATGTGGAGCACTACGAGGAGGAAATGTTCAAGGGAAAGACAACCCAGCTTCATCTCATCAGAAGCACTTCGGCCATAGAGATGTTGACCATGGTCAAGGACGGCAGGGCCGATGCGGTGGTTGCCTCGGAAACCTTCCTGATGCCTTATCTGTACCGACGGTTCCAGGGCGTCCTGGAGACTTCGGGCGTGGTTGGAAGCCAGGTTCTCGATGCGAGCATGGCGGTCCGTGCCGACCAGGCAACGCTGTTCTCTATCCTGGAAAAGGTCCTCGGGTCGATCACTGCTGAGCAGCGCCAGGGTATCTACCAGCACTGGTATCACGATCTGGAGGTGGATGTTCCGTCGTTGTTGAGCATTACCAGCCATTACTTGCATGTCTTGATCCTTGGTGCGTTGGCGTTGATCAGCTTGTGCGCGCTGGTGTATCGAGGCCATCTCCAGCGGCGCGTGGCGGTGCGCAACGAGCAGGAAAAAACCATGTTCCTGGCGGTCATGAGTCATGAAATACGCTCGCCCATGAATGCGGTGCTGGCGGCGATGGAGTTGCTGGGGCACACCCGTCTCAATCAGCACCAACGCCATCTGGCCCATCTGGCCAACAGCGGCGCCAACGCGTTGGAACGTTTGCTGGATGATGTGCTGAAAACGTCCGGGTCGACCGCGGTGCCATTACGGCTATCCGTAGAGCCGACCGATGTGACGGCGCTGGTACAGGGCGTGGTAGGTCTGCACCGCCTGCGTGCCAGAGAAAAACATCTGGATCTGAACCCGTACATTCAGGCGCAGTTGCCTTTGTTGTGGCTCGACAGCGCGCGCCTGACACAGGTTTTTCACAACCTGCTCTCCAACGCGATCAAGTTCACCGATACAGGCGGCGTCGATATTGATCTGCGTCTGGTGACTTCCCACGCCGATGCCCAGCAATTGCAAATCGAGGTCCGTGACACGGGTATTGGCATTTCAGATGCGATGCAGGCAGCCCTGTTTCGCCCTTATTCCCAAGACAGCCAGTCGTACAAACGCGCGGGTGGCTCCGGCTTGGGCCTGGTGATTTGCCAGCAGTTGGTCGGCTTGATGAAGGGGACGCTGACGCTCACCAGTGAGCAGGGTGTCGGCACCACGGTAACCATCTGCTTGCCGGTGACGGTGGCACCTGAACCCGTTGTACGGCCGGAAACCGAAGCCGTTTCGCCACTGACAGCCGCCAGCTGCCTGCAGATTCTGGTGGTGGAGGACACCTTCGCCAATCAGGAGGTGTTGCGGGCGCAGGTCAGTAGCTTCGGCTGTCGGGCGGTGATAGCTGCCGATGCTGCGCAAGCCCGAGCCTTGTTCGTCGACAATGCTTACGACCTGATTCTGATGGACTGCGATCTGCCAGATCAGGATGGCTACAGCCTGGTCTGCGGGCTACGGGCATTCGAACTGCAACACGCACGTGCGCACAGCCCGATTATCGCTATCTCTGCCCTGACCGGTGAGCAGCACCGTCAGCGCTGCTTTGATGCCGGGATGGACGCGGCGCTGAGCAAACCCATACGCCTTGGGCAACTACGCGAGGCCATTGAACGCTGGTGTGACGTCAAGCTGGCGGCGCCTAGTGCGAGCTTGATGGCGCCAGCGCTGGATCAAGCCGCGATCAACCGTGAAATGGCCGGTGACCTGGCAGGCCTGATCAAGGCGATTGCATTGTGTGATCGCGCGGCTGCCCAGCACATTGCCCACCGCTTGCACGGTGCGGCGTTGATCATGGAGTGGTCAGCCCTGGGTCAGGCTGCAGAGCGGATGGAGCGACTGCTATATGCACAGGAGGACTGGGATCATCCGGTGTTCGCCCAGGCCCTGAGGGCACTTGTGCAGCACTGGGAGACCTTGGGCGGTGATACGTTAATCGATGTGCTGGCGGTGACCCGTGCCCATCGGATGGCGCCACAATGAGACGCCTGCTCCAGGTGCTCGTCCTGTTGGGCCTGCTGAGTGCGGGTGGCGCGCAGGCCAATCCGCCGCCGATGGAGTTGACGCAGCAGGAGTTGGATTGGATTGCCGCCAATCCGGTACTGCGCGTTGGTGTGTTCGAGAACCTGCTGCCTTTCGAATACATCAGCGGCGACCAATTGCGCGGGCTGTCGGCCAAGTACCTACGGCTGATCGCGCAGCGTACGGGCCTGCATTTCAAGTCGGTGGTTACCACCACGCGCAGCGCCCGCAAGGACATGCTGATCAGCGGTGAAGTCGACATATTGCCCACCCGGCGCAGGTCCGACAACCCCGCCGAGGATCGTGGGATCCTCTACACCCTGCCTTACAACACCAGTTCGACGATCCTCATCAGCCGCGTTGGCGAGCAGCCGTTCGCGGACCTGGAACAGCTCGCCGGCAAGCGGTTGGCGATGTTGGGGCGCGAAGAAGACCATCTCGCGTTCTTACACAAAAAGGCCCCAGGCATAATGATCATCTCCGCGCAGAACGCGGTGGACATGATGGCAATGGTCAAGGACGGCCGTGCCGACGCGGCCATTGCCTCCGAATGGCTGCTGATTCCGTACCTGTCTCGCCAGTACCAGGGCGTGCTGCAGATTTCCGGTGTGGTGCCCCAACTGCATACGGGTGTGAGCATGGCGGTACGTGATAGTGACCCGATCCTCCTAGCAATTTTGCAGAAGGCCCTGGCCTCCATCAGTGGCGATGAGCGCAAGGCGATCTATGACGCCTGGTTTGCCGACATGAACCTGGATATTCCGTCGATCAAGGCGATTGCCGAACATTATCAAAGTGAGCTGTGGCTGATGCTGGCGGTTGTAGTGCTGCTGCTCGCACTGGTATGGCAAAGCCAGGTGCAGCGCCGCCGTGCCGTGCGTAGCGAACGGGACAAGGCGATGTTTCTGGCGATCATGAGTCATGAAATTCGCTCTCCCATGAACGCGGTCCTGGCCGCTGTTGAATTGCTGCAACACACACCCCTTGACGAACAGCAGCGACATTTCACGGACCTGGCCAATAACGGCTCCAATACCTTGTTGCGGTTGGTGGGTGACGTGCTGGACATCTCCAAGATGGAAGCCGGGCAGTTAAGGCTCAACCTGGAGTCGGTGGAGGTGTGGGCGTTGCTTCAACGGGTGGTGGACGATCACCTGCCGTATGCCGAGGAAAAAGGCCTTGAGTTGCGGCTAACCGGTGAGGGGCCCATCGCCCCCTTGTTGTTGGACGGCCTGCGGCTGGCCCAGGTCGTGCGCAACCTGATCTCCAATGCCATCAAGTTCACCGACGTCGGGCGAGTTGAGGTGCAGCTATTGTTGCTTGACGGGCCACTGGGTGACCCCCGGCACCTGCTGATTCGGGTTGTCGACAGCGGCATTGGCTTGTCCGAACAGGGGCAAGCCTCGCTGTTTCGGCCCTATGCCCGGGCCAAGCACTCTTACAGGCGCACGGGAGGCACCGGGCTGGGGTTGGTGATCTGTCGGCGGTTGGTGAAATTGATGCACGGTGAACTCACACTCAGTAGCACCTTGGGTACGGGCACCCAGGTCGAAGTGATGTTGCCGGTTGAGTGGGCGCCGCTGTTCGATTCGCTGGAGCAGCCAAGCGCGCCTTTCGCCGAGCCTGTGCAGGGTCCAGTGGCGAGCAACGGTTTGCGGGCCTTGGTGGTGGAAAGCACGGTGATCAATCAGCACCTGTTAGAGGAGCATCTCCAAGGCCTTGGCTGTGAGATGTTGCTGGCGGCCGATGCTGTCCAAGGCCTGGCGCTTTTCAGCGCGCAAAAGTTCGATCTGGTGCTGATGAACTGTGATCTGCCAGGTGAAGACGGGTACAGCCTGGCCGGCGAGTTTCGAGAGCTGGAGCGCCGGCAGCAGCGGCCTTATTGTCCGATCGTGGCGGTCTCGCAAGTGACTGGTAATGAACACTTGGAGCGCTGTTTTGATGCCGGAATGGATGCTGTGCTGAACACACCCATTGACCGGGACAAGCTGGCGCAGATCATTGAGCTTTGGTGCGAGGTGACTTTGGTGCCCTCGGTGCAACCGCTCACGGCCCCTGTGCATAAGTTGGAAGCAGGGCGTGAAGCGCTGCGCAAGGAGCTGAGCGGTTTACTTGAAGCCGTCGCCTTGCGTGATCGCAGCCTGGCGTTGCAGGCGGCGGGTCGCCTGCATGGCGCTGCGTTAGTGATCGGTTGGACGGGTATCGCGACCGCTGTCGAAACGATCGAGCCGTTGCTGCGTGATGAAATGAACTGGCCCGCAGAGGCTATTGCAGGCCACCTCAGCATTTTGGTTGAGTTGTGGGCTGATCTCAATTATTGAGTTGCCCCCCGCAAGCATAATCAGGATGCCGGAAGTTCAATCGTAACTTCCCTCTGACCTAAGCGTATTTTTAGGAGCACTCCGATTGACGAGATGTCACTAAGTCGGGAAAAGACAATGTACGTAAATAGTAAATTTACTCATCAGGACTGTAGTGATTAGTTTTTGAAAAAAATTGGGCGGCTTAGTTATTTTTCAGAGCACTCCTATATTGAGCAATCTGTTGGCTCCTTACACTTCACTCCGCAATAGCACAGAGGCTCGCCTGCCAAAGGAAGCCTCACTACTTACTTGGAACATCGCTTTTTCGGAGTTACTCATGAATTACAAAGCCCGCGCCCTCGCTGTACTGGTCGCCGCTACCGCCACCTCCGCCGCCATGGCTTCGGACGGCACCATCAACTTTAACGGCGAACTGAAAGCCGAAACCTGTACGGTTTCCGTGAACGGTGCTGGTGCAAGTGGCACGGTCGTCACACTGCCAACGCTGTCCACGTCGGTACTGGCTACAGCTGGTCAGGTTGCGGGCCAGACCGGCTTCAACATTCAGCTGAGTAAGTGCTCGGCCGCACTCAAAACTGCAGCTGCTTTCTTTGAAGCAGGTGGTACCGTTGATCCAAAAAACGGCAACCTGAAGAACTCGGGTAACGCTACCAAGGTTCAACTGCAACTGGTCGACGCTAACAACGGCAAGGCAATTAAGGCTGGCGACACCGGCCAGGTTGCTTCGACCAGCCGTGTTGCAATCGACAAGACCGCGTTGACTGCAGACCTGCCATACGCCGTTCAGTACTTCGCCGAAGCCGCAACCACTCCGGGCACCGTCGTCAGTTCCGTGACTTACTCCATTAATTATCAGTAAGTCGCAAGTAATGGATACACGCCCTGTTCTATCCAGGAAAGGGCGCGTTTCCAGGCGACAACGGGACGACGTAATGCTTCGCACACTTCCATTCAAACAACTGCTTCTGGCAGGTTTTACAGCGCTGGTGTGTTTTCAGGCGTCTGCCGGGGTAGTGATCACGGGGACCCGGTTGATCTACCCCGCTGGCCAGAAGGAAATCACAGTAAAACTCAACAATAACGGTACACAGCCTGCGCTGACACAGTCGTGGATCGATACCGGTAGCGTGGAGTCCACGCCTACCAGTTCCAAGGCGCCATTCTTGCTCTCGCCACCCGTGGCACGTATTGATCCGGCCAAGGGGCAAACCCTTCGGGTGTTGTTCACTGGCGCTCCATTGGCCCAGGACAAGGAATCGGTGTTCTGGCTCAACGTGCTGGAGATCCCGCCCAAGCCTCAGGACGCCGGGGAACTCAACACCCTTCAGATGGCTTTCCGCTCGCGAATCAAGCTGTTCTATCGCCCAACAGGGTTGGTGGGTACTGCCAGCGAGGCCATTGAGCAGGTGCAGTGGCAGTTGGTTGCGGCGCGCGATGGCCAGGGCATGGCCTTGCAGGCTTTCAACCCGTCGGCGTTCCACGTATCGCTGATTGAGTTGGATCTGGTGGTGGGCACCCAGCGTGAGCGTAGCGAGGATGGCATGGTCGCTCCGGGTGAAACCCGGCAGTTTTTGCTGCCAGCCCTCAAAGCCCGGCCTACCGGCGCTGCCCTGGTCGAGTTCAACGCCATTAATGATTACGGCGCTTTGATTGCGACCCGCAAAACACTCAAGCCCTGATTAATCACCGACGATTTTACGCGCGAGTTAATTATGCAGACCTCTTCACGCTCCAGGATATTTCTGGGGGCGCAGCCTCGCTTCGCCTTGAATCCGCTGACGACCTTGATTCTCAAGGTGCTGGCTATCGCTCCAGGCGCATGTGGCGTGCAAAGTGCACTCGCGCAAGAGGTGCAGTTCAACGATGCATTTCTGCCTGAAGACTCGCGCAATCTTGATCTTGGCGCGTATCAGAGCGGCAACCCGGTGATGCCTGGGCAGTATCGCGCGGACGTGATACTCAATGGTCAACTGAACAGTCGCCAAGATATTCGCATCGATGCTCAAGCCGATGGCAGCAACCCCGTCGTCTGCATGAGCCGTGGGCTGCTGGAGCGCCAGGGTGTGGAGATGTCCCGCTTGTCGCCGGAGTCCAGCCAGCTTCTCGACAGCCAGGATTGCACGGCATTGGGGAATTTGATCCCGGGTGCCTCTGTGAGTTTTTCACCCGAAAACCAGGCCCTCGACCTCAGCATCCCCCAAGTGGCGCTCAAACGTAACGCGCGGGGTTATGTCAGCCCGGAGCTGTGGGACCGTGGTGTGACCGCAGGCATGCTCAGTTACAACTTCAACGGCAATCGCAACCGTACCCGCACCGGCAACTATGACTCGGCCTACCTGGGGCTCAATGCCGGTCTCAACGTGGGCGACTGGCGTCTGCGCCACAATGCCTCGATGAGCTGGCAGTCACGCCAAGGCAATAAGTACCAGGCTCTGGACAGTTACGCCCAGCGCGATATCACCGCGCTGAAAAGCCAGTTGACGGTGGGCGAGTCCAACACCACGGGCGAGATTTTTGACACCTTGTCCTACCGCGGTGTGCAGTTGGCGAGCGACGATCGCATGTTGCCCGACTCGATGCGCGGCTACGCCCCGGTGATTCGCGGCATTGCCCGTACCAACGCGCGGGTGACTGTTCGCCAGGCTGGCAACGTGCTGCTGGAAACCACCGTGGCCCCCGGCGCTTTTGTGATCGACGACTTGTATTCCACCGGCTATGGCGGCGACCTCAACGTGACCGTTGCCGAAGCGGACGGTACCGAGCAGAGCTTTATCGTGCCCTATGCCTCGGTCAGCCAATTGCTGCGCCCCGGCACCTCGCGTTTCAGCCTGACCGCCGGTGAAACCCGCAACAACTTCGTCGACCAGCAGGCGCGCCTGCTGCAAGGCACGCTGCAATACGGCCTGAACAACACCTTCACCGGTTTTGGGGGAGTGCAATCGAGTGACGACTACATGTCGGTGCTCGCCGGCGTGGCCTTTGGTACACCGATCGGCGCCATGGCCGTGGACGTGACCCACGCCCAGACCGACCTGGCCAGCGGCTCCGCAAAAGGGCAGAGCATGCGCCTGTCCTACAGCAAGAATGTGCTCAGCACCGGCAGTAACTTCTCCGTCGCGGCCTACCGGTTTTCCACGCGTGATTACCTGGACTTCAGTAACGCCGTGCAACTGCTGGATGCCGAGAAAAATGGCTGGGACGCAAGCCAGTTCGGGCGTCCGCGCAGCCGTTTATCAGTCACCGCAGATCAGAGCCTGGGAGAGTGGGGGCAGGTAGCGATCAGTGGTTATGCGCAGAACTACTGGAATTTGCCGGGCAGCGACGTGCAGTACCAATTCAGCTACAGCAAGCAGTTCAACCGCGTGAGTTTCAGTGTGAATGCCAACCGCAGCCGCATCGGCCTGGGCGATATGGAAAACAGCTTTCTGCTGACCATGAGCATGCCTCTGGAATTCGGCGCTTCGGGCTACAGCCCGCAACTGACTGCGCAGGTGGGCCGTGACACCCGTGGTAATTACAGCGAGCAGGCCGGTATCAGCGGCACCGCCGGCGAAGATCGCCAGTATGGCTATGGCGCGACCTTCGGGCATGACGGTGCCAGCAGTAGCAAGAGCGCTTCGCTCAATGGCCAATACACTGGCGCCCGCGCCATGCTCAGTGCCGCGCTGGGACGTGGCGATGGTTATACCAGTACGTCCCTGGGGGCCAGTGGCACGGTGGTTGCGCATGCCGACGGCGTGACCATGACGCCTTATCGTGGCGAAACCATGGCGATTGTCAGCGCACCCGGTGCCGAGGGGGCCAAAGTGGCCGGTTATCCAGGGCTCAAGCTCGATGGCAGTGGCAACGCCGTAGTGCCGTATCTACGCCCTTATGAGTTGAACGAAGTCGCTATCGACCCTGTTGGCAGTTCGCTGGACGTTGAACTCAACGAAACCAGCCAGCAAGTAGCCCCGCGCGCCGGTGCTGTGGTGCATCTCAAATACACCACTAACCAGGGCCGAGCGGTACTGCTCAATGTACGGCTGGACGATGGCAGTAGCCTGCCGTTTGGTGCCGGCGTGACCGATGCCGAGGGTACCTCGATAGGCATGGTGGGGCAGGGCGGCCAGCTCTACGCACGGATCAAGCCTGAAACCCGGCAGTTGCTGATCAATTGGGGCAGCAAGGCGCATCAGCAGTGTGCGTTGGTCATTCCGCCGGGTCCGGGGGAGGGGCAGCAGTTGCAGCAGTTGGACGCCGTGTGTGCGGCAGGCAAACAGGTCGCCGACAGCGTGCGGCCCAACACTATGCAAAAGGTACCGTTATGAGCATCAGCGCTTTGATCAAATCGGGATTGGCAGTCATGACGCTGTGGGCCGCTGCCAGCACGGCCATGGCGGTAACCTGTACTTACACGAATGGTATCCAGCCGGCGGTGGGCTCCATGCCATTGCAGATATCGGCGATCACTGTCGGGCGCGACGTGCCGGTGGGTACTGAGGTATATCGTCAGCGATTCAACATAGCTGCAGGTCAGGTGCCCAGGCTTGAATGCCTCTATGCCCCGTATCAACAATGGAGTGATCTGACGGTCGATACCAGCTATGGACTGGCCAATGTGACCAGCGGGACGTATGCCAACAAAGTCTACAGAACCAGCATTCCAGGGTTAGGGGTCGCCTTCAATAGTGTGGGCGGCCCGTTGCCAAGGCAAACCAATAAATCATGGACCAGTTGTTCGCCCGGCTTCAGGTGCCTTGTCCCATTAGACGGGCCTTCGAATTTTGAGCTGATCTTGATTAAGGTGGGCGATGTGTCGCCGGGCGTGTTGGTGGGCAGTACATTGCCGGTCGTAAGTTTTTTCGGCAACTTCAACGATGCCAGAATGCTGGGTTTCAAAATGGGTATCTCCGGCAATATCCAGATTGTCTCGCGCACTTGCAGTACCCCGAATGTGTCGGTACCCATGGGTACTCATCAGACCAACAAATTCACCGGATTAAACAGTGCCAGCGGCTGGGTCGACTTTGCCATTGGTTTGAACGATTGCCCTGCATTTCATGGAACATACTCCACCGCAGGTCCTGGTTGGATTTCACAGAGCGGCAACTCGCCCAGCGGCACGGGTACGAGCGGCACCCTGAATAACAACAGCCTGCAGTACCGTATCGACCCGGCGCGTCTGGCCATCAACGCAAACAATGGCGTGTTGAGCATCGACCCGAGTGCCGCAGGCAGCCCCGCCGCCGCCAGTGGCATTGGTGTGCAGGTCGCGACCAACACTGGCGCCTCTTTGGCCTTGGGAACGAACCGAAACAGTGGCCTCACTCTGCGAGCCAGCGAAGGCAGCTATTCAATCCCCCTGAAAGCGCGCTACCTGCAGACCGCAAGCCAGGTAACACCAGGGCCAGCTAATGCGTCGGCGACTTTCACGATTATTTATCAATGATTCCGCGCTTTTGAACAAGCGTTGGGCTGCCACTCAAAAGTTCGGTCCACCGATGGTCGTCATAGCAATCAGTGGCGGGCGCTGGAAATTTTGATTTCATCGTGAGGTTGCGCAAAATGCCGAATAAAGCACTGCGAATTCTGATCGCTGATGAGCAGCACTTCTATCGATTGAAGATTGAGCGGGCCCTGAACCATTTGGGTTATTACCGTATTGCACCGATGTACCAACTTGTGGAGGTATTAAGTGCAGTGGAGTACAGCAATGAACCCCTGGACCTGCTTATTATTAACGCCTCACTGGCGAAGGGAGTGCAGTTCGATCTGCTTTCGTTTTGCATAGGCAATCCACAGATTCGCCATGCAATGATCTACGATCAGGGACTATCCGCTCCAGTGCCGTTTCCGGTGTGCCGTCAGCACAATGTGCTGATCAGCGCTTCGCCATTGCCAGATATCGAAACCCTCACCCACCTGATGGCTAAGGTTGTTGACGCCGATCCGCTTTTGACCCGCCTTGAATCGCCCCGAACTCTCTAGACACCTTGCAAGCTCATTGCGTAACGCTTTTCAAACGCTATCGGTGAAAGCTGATTGTTGAAATCGTGGCGGCGTTTTGCGTTGTAGAACATCTCGATGTAATCGAACACATCACTACGAGCATCTTGCCGCGTTGCGTAGATTTTTCGCTTGATTCGTTCCCGCTTTAGAAGCTGAAAAAAGCTCTCGGCCACGGCATTGCCATACCAGTATGCTCCTCGCCGGTTGTTGCGTGGGGTATGTAGGCGTAGGTGTGAAAAAAGTACCAGTTTTCTGCAAGCCTTGCGCTAGTAGCCGTGTGGGGGAAAAGGGAATCTGATCTGGGCTGGCCAGATCTGATTTGGCTGTTGCGCTCCACACAATTACAAGAAAGGAAAGCACCATGGTTAATCGTCAAGCCTCACAGGGGCTCCTGTTCGGTTTACCCATATCTCTGATTTGGGGGTTTGTGGCCATTGCCGTGTTCATGACCGGAGATGGAATTGAGCTGGCGTTTCTCTCCCGATATGTAGTTGACCTGGGTTTCTCCCCTACTCAGGCAACTCTCTTATTCACGGTCTATGGCCTGTTAGCCGCTATCTCGAGCTGGGGTTCCGGTGTACTGGCGGAAACCTTCGGTCCTCGGCGGATCATGCTGATTGGCGTCGTGACATGGATTGTCTTTCATGTTCTGTTTCTAATCTTCGGCCTGGAGGCGCAGAACTACACATTAATGGTGTTGTTCTACGGTATCCGTGGGTTGGCCTACCCGTTATTCATTTATGCATTTATGGTCTGGATCGCACAAGTTACGCCAGGTGCGCGCATGGCCTCAGCCATGGGCTGGTTCTGGTCGATGTATTGTGTCGGTATTGGCCTTTTGGGCAACTGGCTTCCAAGCCTGAGCATTTCACGCATCGGTTTTATTAGCACATTGTGGATTGGCGTGTTCTGGGTTGCCCTGGCCGGCGTGATGATCGTGTTTTTAGTCAAAGAGCGCGGCGCTGGCAAGCCCGGCGATGCAGTGACCTTGGTTGAACGCCTGAAAACCTTGAGTCAGGGCGTCACTATCATTGCTGAGCGACGTGGCATGTTCCTGATTGTATTGGTGCGGATCATCTGCAACCTGAGCCTGTTCGGTTTGCCGGTGATCTTACCGCTGTACCTGACTTCGGCCGAGATCGGCTTCAGCATGGAGCAGTGGCTGCATTTGTGGGGTGTGATGTTTGTTGTGAGCATTTTCACCAATGTGATCTGGGGGCAAATCGGTGATCGCCTGGGGTGGTTGATACAAATGCGCTGGTTCGGGTGCATCGGCTGTGCACTATCGTCGCTGGCGTTCTATTACCTGCCGCAGTTCTACGGAGCGCATTTTGAAATTGCTCTGATCGCCGCCGTAGGTTTCGGCATTAGCGTGACCGCCTTCGTGCCCATGGGCGCGGTGTTCTTGGCCTTGGCGCCGGAGCAGAAGGGCGCGGCTATTTCTGCACATAACCTGGCGGCTGGCCTGTCGAACTTCATGGGGCCGGGGATTGCCACCCTGTTTATCGCGACTCTGGGCATCAAGGGCGTGGTGTGGATCTACGCTGGGCTCTATGTCACCGGTGCGATTTTGACCTTCTTCATTCCTGTCCATCAACCCCGACTCAGTCAGCAGGCATCGCGTTATACCAGCACTGCCGAGCCAGCCCAATCCCTTTAGTCAGCGGAGATACTCATGCTAGCCCTGGTTCTAGAAAAGCAGCACACCTTGGCCATTCGCGAAATAAACCTGCCCCTCTGTGTCGGTCCGGATGATGTACGCATCCGCATACATACCGTGGGTATATGCGGTAGCGACGTGCATTACTTTACACATGGAAAGATTGGGCCTTTCGTGGTTGACCAGCCCATGGTGCTTGGTCATGAAGCGGCCGGTACTGTCGTCGAAGTTGGTCGCAATGTGAGGCACTTGGCAGTGGGTGATCGGGTGTGCATGGAGCCGGGTGTTCCCGATCCGACTTCAAAGGCCTCGCGCCTGGGCTTGTACAATATCGACCCAGCAGTGCAATTCTGGGCTACGCCACCGGTACATGGCTGCCTGACCCCAGAAGTGGTTCATCCGGCATCGTTCGCCTACAAGCTGCCGGATCATGTCAGCTTCGCCGAAGGTGCGCTGGTGGAGCCCTTTGCTATCGGCATGCAGGCAGCGGTCAAGGCACGAATCAAACCCGGTGATGTGGCGGTGGTGATTGGTGCGGGCACTATCGGCTTGATGACAGCGCTGGCAGCCCTTGCCGCAGGAGCGAGCCAAGTGTTGGTGTCGGACCTGATGGAGCAGAAACTTGCCATTGCCGACGGCTACGATGGCATCGTCGCGGTCAACGTACGCCTGGAGTCGCTGGTGGCCAAGGTCGCGGAACTGACCGACCACTGGGGCGCTGACGTGGTGTTTGAGGCCAGCGGCAGCCCGCGGGCCTATCCTGATGCGATGGCTTGCGTGTGTCCGGGCGGTGCACTGGTATTGGTGGGTATGCCAGTGGAACCGGTGGCATTCGATGTAGTGGCAGCTCAAGCCAAGGAAATCCGTATTGAGACCGTATTCCGTTATGCCAATGTTTATCAGCGTGCGGTAAATCTGATTGCCAGTGGCAAGGTCAATTTGAAGCCCTTAATCTCTGCAACGTTCCCGTTCGCCAGAGGCGTCGAGGCCTTCGAGCGTGCGGCCAGTGCTTTGCCTGGCGATGTAAAGCTGCAGATCAACTTCGACTCGCCTCTGAGTTGAGCCACCTCCATGGAAGACTACGGTGATGATCCACAAGCAAAAGACCGAAAAGCTTTCCGAACTCGAAGTGATCTTTACCGAGCCGCAGCACAGCTTTCGCTGGCACGAGCATGATTACCCTTTTGAGCTTGCTCGCTGGAATCATCACCCACAGTTCGAAATTCATCTGATTCGTCAGGGGAGTGGCCGTTTTTTTGCGGGTGATTACATCGGCCATTTCGACGCCGGCCACCTTGCATTGATCGGTCCGGGCTTGCCTCACGAATGGAGCATCGACCTGGCACCGGACGAGCGCATTGTCGGCCGTGATGTCGTGTTGCAGTTTGAAGGTGACAGTCTGCTAAAGCTGCGCGAAACGTTGCCCGAGCTGGGTGACCTGCAGAGGTTGTTCGCTCAATCCAGGCAAGGCATTGAGTTCAGTGGGGCGACTCGGCGTAACGGTGTCGAGCTGTTGGAGGCGATAGGGCAGAGCCATGGGCTGAGGCGTCTGTGGCTCTTTCTATCGTTGCTGGAAACCCTCAATGAGGCGCCGCCGCAGGAGAGTCATCAACTGGCCAGTCTGCAATATGCCCCCATGCTTGACTGCCTGACCACCGAGCGTATGAGGCAGGTGTTGGATTACATCCACCGACACTTGGATGAAGAGTTGCGCGTGTCGGTGATTGCCCAACAGTTGAACATGAGTGAACCGTCATTCTCTCGGTTTTTTAAGCGAACCACTGGCCACACTTTTGTTGATATGACTCGCAAACTGCGGGTTCAACGTGCATGCCGACTGCTTCTGCAAACACGGTTATCGGTGGCAGATATCTGCTTTAACGTCGGCTACGGCAACCTATCCAATTTCAATCGGCACTTTCGCTACGAAATGCTGGCAACACCCTCGGAATACCGTAAGCGTCTCGAACGCTGAATGAGTCGCCCCGGTTTTTAACCAAAATGGCCTCGGGCATAACGATCATCTCCGCGCAGAACGCTGTGGACATAGAGGAGCACAACCGCACGCCCAGAAATCGCACCGCTTGTGCTTTGAGCGTTTGGTTACCTCGGCTGTATGCGAGCCCCGGCTTTTTGCTTTGCGTTACAACATGGAGTGCGTTCACCAACGAGCTTATGTTCAAACAGTATTACGACATCTATCAGGCTTTGAAGCCCCGCATACATACCTAGCCCTGCTTAGCCAGTGACGAAAGCTTGGCCGGCCTCGGCCTCGAAATAGCGGTAGCTACTGACTGACACATATATAAAAACTGGAGAAGCCATGTCCACTTTGCTCACGCAATTGAGAGAACTAAGTACCGTAGTCGCGGACACGGGCGACCTCGATGCTATCCGCCGCTTTGCTCCACGGGATGCCACAACCAATCCATCCTTGATCCTAAAAGCCGCGCAGTCCGGACAGTATGACGCTCTTGTCGACGAGACAGTTGCGGCCGTACAAGGGCATGAAGGCACGCTCGACGAAGCGGTAGACGAAGCCAGTGATCGCCTTGTGGTTGCCATGGGCTGTCTGATTTTGCGGCACGTGCCAGGTCGCGTATCAACTGAGGTCAATGCCCGGCTTTCCTTTGACAAGCAAGCAAGCATCACCAAGGCACGCAAACTCGTGTCGCTCTATCAGGCGTCCGGCGTTAGCCGCGAGCGTATCCTGATCAAACTGGCCGCCACCTGGGAAGGCATTTGTGCGGCGCGAATCCTTGAGCGTGAGGGCATCCAATGCAACCTGACGTTGATTTTCAGCTTCGCCCAGGCACGGGCTTGTGCAGAGGCGGGTGTGTTCCTGATCTCGCCTTTTGTCGGTCGTATTCTGGACTGGTATCGCAGAGCTAATCCTGAAATTGATTACGTCCCCGCACAGGAACCAGGCGTACTGCAGGTTCAGGAGATTCATCGTTATTTCCGTCGACACAATTATTCGACGGTGGTCATGGGCGCCAGTTTTCGCAACAGCGGTGAGATCCTTGCGCTAGCCGGCTGTGATCGCCTGACCATTAGTCCTGCGTTGCTTGAAGTACTGTCCACTACCGAAGGCGTTCTTGCACATACGATGTTCGAGTCCCTGGAGCGAGCAAAGCCGCCTGAGCCCCTCTCTGAAAACGAATTTCGCTGGCAGCATAACGAAGACGCGATGGCCACGGAAAAGCTGGCCGAGGGCATTCGAGGATTTGAGGCCGATCAGCGCAAACTTGAGGCGCTACTGCGCGAGAAACTTGAAAGGGGCGGGTCATGAGCAATTACGACGCCACAAGTGCTTTGGATCACAAGGTTTTAGCTAACGCGATTCGAGCCCTGAGTATGGATGCGGTTCAACGTGCGAACTCTGGCCACACGGGTGCCCCATTGGGTTGGCGGTGCTGGCCCGTAACAATGAGAGTGTTTGACTAGGTATCTTGGCGTGAACTTCAGGACTCAAGCTACCTCGGCGTTATCACCTCGGGGGATGTGGCTCATCAAATCAGGGACCATTAAATGTTCAGTGATCTTAAAAACAAAGTCATTCTGGTAACCGGAGCCAGCAGCGGTATTGGTCGATACTGCGTACGAGAACTGTGCGTGGAAGGAGCCCACGTAGTGGCAATAGGACGCAATGCTGAGCAACTGCGCATACTGCAGGATGAAACTGCCTGCGACATAATCGTGGCCGATCTGGAACAGCAGGAAGGCTTGGATAAGGTCGACAGTACGCTCAGGGAGGTCGACGGGCTGGTCAACTGTGCCGGGCTCGCACTCCTGGACCCTGTTACCGAGATGCGCGGCGCAGACTTCGACACAATGATGGCCATCAACGCGCGAGCCACTGCTCTGATGAGTCAGATGGTCGCCCGTCGAATGATTCAACAAGGCCGTGGCGGAGCCATTGTGAACGTGTCCAGCCAGGCAGCGCTGGCTTCGCTTCATGGCCACCTCGGGTATTCAGCGTCAAAAGCAGCCATGGATGCGATGACCCGTGTTATGTGCGCTGAGCTTGGTCCCTTTGCGATCAGGGTGAACAGTGTGAACCCGACCGTTACGCTGACCCCAATGTCAAAAGTAGGCTGGAGTGACCCCATCAAGGCCCAGGGCATGATTGACAGAATCCCTTTGGGACGATTCGCCGAACCTGAGGAGATTGTGTGGCCGATTCTGTTTTTACTCAGTAAAGCGTCTTCAATGATTTCCGGAGTTGTATTGCCTATTGATGGCGGTTTCACGGCCGGCTGAGGGGAATGAAAGGATAAAAATAAAGGGCTCCGAAGTGTCTAGGCGGTCGGCGGATACTGATATGGCGGACTATCTCACCGCCAAATTCCGCGAACACCGCCCCCGATTTTCCTGGAGAAAGTCGGAGCGGTGTGGTTTCTGGTGTCTGAAAAAGGTGACAGGAGCACGGTCGGAATTCCCCCCGTTACCAACCCACATCAGACATTCAGCCTTTCAACGGATAACTCAACTCCCCAACAACCCCGTGGTATCCGCATCAAACAACGCTTTTGCCTGACTGGCTGCGGGCTTGAGCAGGGCAAGCAGGTTCGCCTCGCTGTACAGCTGTGTGCCGGTCAGGGTTTTTGGCGTCGGCTCGATAGGAATAATGATGTCCTCGTTTTCCCCATCCTCCACATGCAGCCAGATGGCGACAAAATGCAGTGCCGAGATAAACAGCACCCTCAGCTCGTAGCTTTTGCCCTGCAGGTTCGGCGAGTTTTCTGCCAGAGTCAGCGCGCTGACGGTGGAGGCGGCAACGACGCCATGGTTAAGCGATGAGAACTCGACATTGCCTTGTACGTCAGCCAGTTCGGCATCGGCAACGGTCGCCCCATCTGAAAACACCAGGTAGTGCCAGTTACCCAGGGCGGCTTCTTTCAGGCCATTGCCCAGGATGATGTCTTCCAGGCTGAGGGAGTAGCCACGATAAGGCTCGGAGAGGGTGATTTTGCTGGGGGCCGCGTTGGCGAATTGGCGGTTGATGCCAAAGCCTTTGGTTTGCAAGGCTGCTTGCAGCGCGGGACGAAGTTTCTGCACGCCATTGGAAGGCGCTTTGGGATAAGTCAGTTGCATGATGCCCTCCTAGTTTTTCCGGGTGAAGTAGGTGTTAGTCCAGTTACCGCCGCCGTTATATGAGCGGGGGAATGAATTAAGCGCTCGTGTGGAATAACCATAGATGGAATCTGCGATGAGCAGATAGTTGCCGTTGGTTCCATAAATGGTGTTGAAGTGAGCGCCACCGCCATACCAGGCAACGCGCACGCCGATTGGCCTTCCCATGTTGATCTGGTTTTCGATGGCCGACAGTTGAATCGAACCCTGGCTCATGTTGGCAAAGCTTCGGGTTGTCCTGAGTGCCGAGTCGAGATAACCATATACGTTGCAGGGGCCTGGCTGGTTGCAGCAGGAGTTCCGGTTAAGCTCAGTATTGGCGACGTTGCACTGGGTCCAGGAGCCGGTACCGTAGTAGTTGCCGACTGAGGCTGAAACGGCGGCCCAGCACCAATTGCTTTGGGTTTGTGGCTGCATGTTGAAGTTGAGGCTGCCAGCGGCAAAGCTTGCCCTTTCTTCAGCGGTATCAACTTCCGTCAGTTGAGGGTCGATAAGGTTTTTAGTCAGGCACTTTGGTAGTACCTTATTTGCTTGTGTATCTTCCGTAGTTAACATTTTCATCCTCCATGAGTGAAAATAGTTTCAAGCGTTAAATTGGGTGTTTTCATACCTGTTTCAATAAAACGGTTTCAGTGATCGAGATATCGGTTTTCTCTGTTTGCCATCTTTGATGGTGGTTCCGATGAGGTCTCGATTTAACCTTAGGATGGTTTATGCATTAGCGCAACCATAAATATGCATTTATGCAATTTCATTGACCTTGCTCAAGGGATCAAGCCAGCAAGTCTTCGTAGAAAGCGCCATAAGCCTTATGGCGAGGAGGGCGCCAAGCGGAAACGCTATAGATGCAACCAGGCCAAGCTGCCCAGCACTACGCTCACTGCCGCTGCTGTGTACGACAAACGCTTCAACCACTCCTTTCTCGTCAGCAACGTAATCGCCGCCAACGATATCGCGATCTGAATTGCCGTCATCGCCTGCGCCCAGCGATGGTGTTGGTGCAATGCCTGCTCTGACTTTGCATCCCACTCCCGCGAGGTGGCCTCGAGCTTTTCCGCCTGTTTGCGCACGTCTTCCTTCTGGCTTTTATAGCGCTGAATTTCGTCGTTGTAGTGCGCCGCGTCCACACCGGGAATATGCGCCGCCAACTCCGCCAGGTTTTGCCGGCTGGATTTGGCCTGGTAGTAATTCCACTGGTTGGCGGCTTCGGTTTTGAAGATCGCAGCGTTGTTTTTGTCCATGGCCGCTTCGCTTTCGGTGGAGCCGGCCTGGTAGCTGAGCATGGCACCTGCGGTGGCCATGAGGGCGGTCATGACGGCGATGCGGCCGGCGAAGCTGTCACCACGGGCGTGGGAATGTTCGTTGGCGTGCTCGATGTGTTTTTCGTGAGGGCTGGGGACTTCGAAGGCTTCGGACATGGCGGCGTCTACACAGGGTTTCAGAGTGCCTGATTCTTCACCAGTGAAGCTGTCTCAATCCTGTACGTAACGCTGCAAACCCTCTACCAAGGCATCAAAAGTCACCCGGCAGCGTGGGCTGTTGCGCAGGTCTTCGTGCATGGTCACCCAAGTGTCCAGATTCAGTGAAAAGACATCCGCCAGTACCCGTGTCAATCGGGTGTCTGGCTGGGCCAGCGGCACCTGGCACACGCCGATGCCGGCACCGGCACGGATCAGGGCCAGTAGCGCCAGGTCGCTGTCGCAGCTCAAGGCGAAGGTGCTTCGATCAAAACCTTTCAAGGCCAGGCTGCGGATAAAGGCGTTTTCCTCGTCGTAGCCAATAATCGAGTGGTGGGCCAACTCGCTCAGTTGCCGGGGCGTGCCGTGGTGTTGCAGGTAGTCTTTGTGGGCGTGCAGACCCAGTTCGATATTGCCGATGCGCCGTGCCAGTAATTGTTCCTGGCTGGGTCGGACCATGCGTACGGCGATGTCGGCCTCCAGTTGCAGCAGGTCGAGAAGGCGGTTGGTCAGCACCAGTTCGATTTTCAAGTGCGGATTTTGCTGGCGCAGTCGCGCAAGGATGGGCGGCAGGACTTCGACGCCAATCACCTCACTGGCGGACACCCTGACCACGCCGCGCACCTCCGGGCCTTGGGAGGAGGCGACGCGCTCGAGGGCGGCGGCGGTGGTTTCCATGGTTTCGGCGTGGGTCCGTAGCGTCAGGGCAACCGCTGTGGGCAGCAGGCCGCTGGGCGAGCGGGTGAACAAGGCCACATTCAAGGCCTTTTCCAGCGCAGCAATATGCCGGCCTACCGTGGGCTGTGTGATGCCAAGCTGCCGCGCGGCGCCCGACAGTGATCCTTCCCGGAGCACGCCGAGGAACGACCGGTAAAACTCCCAACCAATATTCGATGCCATGCATAAATGTATAGCGCATGGATGGTATTCGGCAATTCCTCTATAGCGTGCTGGCTAGCAGAATCGGCTTATCCAAACGCTTCGGGAGACAAACATGAACAAGGTGCTGGTGCTGGGTGCTACGGGTGGGATTGGTGGCGAGGTGGCGCGGCAGATGCTCGCCGCAGGTTGGCAGGTGAGTGCGCTGGCCCGTGACGTCGCCAAGGCTTGTGAGCAAAACGCCGACTTCACCTGGATCAAGGGCGATGCCCTGAACCGCCAGGAGGTGATCGACGCCGCCAAGGGTTGCTCGGTGATTGTGCATGCGGTCAACCCACCCGGCTATCGGCGCTGGGCGGAGTGGGTGCTGCCAATGCTCGACAACAGCATTGCAGCGGCCACCGCTGAAGGCGCGACCCTGGTTTTGCCGGGGACGGTCTATAACTTCGGGCCTGATGCGTTCCCGTTGGTGCGTGAGGATTCACCCCAGCAACCGCGTACTCGCAAAGGTGCGATTCGGGTGGAGATGGAGCGTCGTTTGTTTGAGGCGTCCACAAAAGGCGCGCGGGTGTTGATCGTGCGCTCCGGGGATTTTTTCGGCGCCAAGGCCAGCAGCAGCTGGTTTTCACAAGGACTGCTCAAGCCTGGCAAACCGGTCGGCACCATAAGTTATCCGGGGGCGCCCGGTGTAGCGCATCAGTGGGCGTATCTGCCCGACGTGGCGCAGACGATGGTCGAGTTGCTGGAACGCCGCGAACAGCTCGATGCGTTTGCCTGCTTTCATATGGCCGGTCACCTGGATACGGACGGTACGCAGATGGCGAGGGCGATCCAGCGCGTTGTTTTGCAGCGCACGGGAATAGAGCCACGCGTGAGCGGCTTCCCTTGGTGGCTGATAAAAGTGGCGTCACCCTTTGTGGTCACCTTCCGCGAAATGCTTGAGATGCGCTATCTGTGGGAAATGTCTTTGCGCATGGACAACACCCGGTTGGTCCAGGAGCTGGACCGCGAGCCCCATACACCGCTGGATGAAGCATTGGCGGCGACATTGACCGGTATGGGCTGCCTGCCTACACCGACCGCGTCCGTTTCCATTGCCTGATAATCCAGCCATACACCGTCAGGTTGATCAGCAGCACCAAGGCGCCCAGGCCCAGCTGGATTTGCGGCGTCAGCCCGGCGGGATAAATCAGCGTCAGCACATAGTGTTCGATGAAGCCGCCGCCATAGCCGTCCTGCCCGGCGAGGTGGCGCAGCAGGTTTTCCCAGCGGGTCAGCGGGCAGGGCAGGTGGAACAGTTCAACCGCCACACCCCAGGCGGCGGCAGGCAGATGCAGCCAGATGACCGGGCGCCATTTGAGGGCGAGCAGGCCGCCGAACAGCACAAACAGGATAAAGGCCAGGTGAAACAGCACCAGGCTGTCGGCGGCGATGCGGTAGAGCATGTGGGGTTCGCTTGAAAAGGGCGGGCCATCAGTCTAAGGGAGAATGGGTTGCTTGCAGGCAAGCCGGGCCGTTATTGTGCTGAATCCTTTTAGTCCTTCGCCCACGGATCAGCTCTGATGAATGCACCGCGTACTGCTGTCGGCCCGATCAAGGCCGTGATTTTTGATATGGATGGGTTGTTGCTGGACACTGAAGGCATCTACACCGAAGTCACACAAATCATCGCCGAACGTTATGGTCGTACCTACGATTGGGGCATCAAGCAGCACATCATCGGGCGTGGCGCCCAGGACCTGGCTGAATACGTGGTCAAGGCCTTGGACCTGCCCATCACACCTGCAGAATTCCTGGTGATCCGCGAACCACTGATGAGCGAGCGCTTCCCCAAGGCCCTGGGCATGCCCGGTGCCGAGGCGCTGGTGCGGCACTTGAAGGCGCACAACATTCCGATTGCCGTGGGCACCAGCTCATCGCGCAATTCCTTTGGCCACAAGACCACTTTGCACCGTGAATGGTTTGGCTTGTTTGACACCATCGTCACGGCCGACGACCCGGAAGTCGGTGCCGCCAAGCCTGCGCCGGATATCTTCCTCACCGCCGCTCGCCGCCTGGGCGTTGCGCCCGAGGATTGCCTGGTGTTCGAAGATTCGCCTTTTGGTGTCACTGCCGCCAAGGCCGCGCACATGACCGCCATCGCCGTACCGGATGAAGCCATGGCCGACAGTAAGTACCACCACGCCGACCAGATCATCCGCAAGCTGGCGGACTTTGATCTTGAGGCCTATGGCTTGCCGCCAATGCGTTGATTCAACACCGAATCCAACTGGGCCAACCCAATCAATGTGGGAGCTGGCTTGCCTGCGATAGCATCACCGGGGTTTCACTGAGAGACCGAGGTGTCTGTATCGCAGGCAAGCCAGCTCCCACATTTGATTTCGCTCAGCTCAGCGGTCGTATTCCAAACCGATCACGCACTGAACCCGCCATCAATCGACAAGCTCGCCCCAGTGATATAACCCGCCTCCGGCCCCACCAGATACGCCACAAAGCTGGCGATCTCTTCCACCTGCCCGTAACGCCCCACTGCCATAAACCCGATCAGGCTCTCGGCAAAATCGCCGTTCGCTGGGTTCATGTCCGTGTCCACCGGCCCCGGTTGCACATTGTTGATGGTGATCCCGCGTGGCCCCAGATCCCGTGCCAGGCCTTTGGTCAAGCCCACCAGCGCCGACTTGCTCATGGCATACGGGCCGCCACCGGCAAATGGCATGCGTTCGGCGTTGGTGCTGCCGATGTTGATGATGCGGCCGCCTTCACCCATATGTTTGGCGGCTTCCTGGGTGGCGACGAACACGCTGCGCACGTTGATTGCCAGGGTTCGGTCGAAGTCTTCCAGCTTGAAATCTTCCAGCGGGCCGACGGCCAGTACTCCGGCATTGTTCACCAGGATGTCCAGGCGCCCGAAGGCTTCAACCGTGGCGCTGACGGCGCTGCGGATGGCGGCAGCGTCGGCGCTGTCGGCATGAATCGCCAGGGCTTTGCCGCCTGCACTGATCACACTGTTCTGCAGCTCCTCGGCCTTGGCGGTGGAGCTGACGTAAGTGAAAGCAACGGCAGCGCCTTGGGCCGCAAGGCGCTTGACGATGGCGGCACCGATGCCACGGGAACCGCCCTGGATCAGGGCGACTTTGCCGCTGAGGTTTTGTGTGGTCATGTCGATCTCCAAAAATGTTCAAGGCAGGCTGCCTTGTTGTTGGAGCCGAGTATCGACCTCACTGGGCCACCCCGGTAGACCGTCATTGCTATAGTCTGTGTAAACCAAAAGTTTAGAGTGGAGCGATATGGAAGGCTTTGGCAGTATCGAATGTTTCGTGCGTAGCGCTGAAGGCGGCAGCTTCGCCGAAGCGGCTCGGCACCTGAGCTTGACCCCTGCGGCCGTAGGGAAAAGTGTCGCCAAACTGGAAGCGCGCCTGGGTGTACGGTTGTTCCAGCGCAGCACCCGGCGCCTGACGCTGACCGAGGCCGGCAAGTTGTTTCTGGAGGAGGTCAGCGGCAGTCTTATTACCATCCAGAATGCCGTGGCCAACCTGGCCAGCGCCGAAGGTCGACCGGTGGGCACGTTGAAGGTCAGCATGGGCACGGTGTTTGGTAACCGATATGTGGTGCCGTTGCTGGGGGAGTTTTTGAAGCGCTTTCCCGACATCAGCCCGGACTGGCACTTCGACAATCGCCAGGTGGACTTGATCGGCCAGGGTTTCGATGCCGCCATTGGCGGTGGTTTCGAACTGCCCCAGGGCGTGGTCGCACGCAAACTCAGCCCAGCCCATCGAATCCTCGTAGCCTCGCCGGACTATCTGGCGCGACGCTTGCCAGTGCATGCCCCTGAGGATTTGGGACGTTGCAGTGGCATCCTGATCCGTTCGCCCCAGACCGGGCGAATCCGCTCCTGGCAACTGACCAACCGGTTACGCGAACAGCAGCCGCTGGTGCTCAAGGCACGCATGACCATGAGCGACTCCGAAGCTGCGTGCCATGCCAGCGCCCAAGGCTTGGGCATCTCGCTGGTGAGCATGCCGATGGCGGTGCCGTTCCTCGACAGTGGCGAATTACAACGAGTGCTGCCGGACTGGTACGTCGACGACGGCAACATCTCCCTGTACTACGCCGAACACAAACTGCTGCCCGGCAAGACCCGGGCGTTTATCGACTTCATCATCGAGCAGTTTGCCGAACAAGGGTTGGGGCAGCGGTTCAGTGCGATCTGATTCGGGCGTGGGAACGATCGATGCAGTTGGCACGGTCCCCTGTGGGAGCCGGGCTTGCCCGCGATGCAGGCGACTCGGTTTCAGGGGCTACCGCCCAAATCTACCCGGCCAACCAATCACCTTCTTTGGCCTCGGCGTCGCGTAAGTACGCACCTTCGATGTCGACAATCCCAACCGCACCAACCCCTCGGCAATCGTCACCGCCGCCGTCACCCCATCCACCACCGGTACGCCGGTACGCTGGCGAATCTGCTCATCCAGCCCGGCCATGCCGCCGCAGCCCAGGCAGATGACCTCGGCCTTGTCCTCGCTGATCGCCAGCTCGGCCTGGCGCACGATGGCTTCCATGGCACGCAGTGGGTCTTCTTCCAATTCCAACACCGCCATGCCACTGGCCCGCACGGACGCACAGCGCTGATACAAACCGGCCAGTTTCAGTCGGTCCTCGATCAGCGGCACGGTGCGATCCAGTGTGGTCACCACCGAATAGGCATGCCCGAGAAACATCGCCGTACTGGCAGCGGCCTCGGTGATGTCCACCACCGGTACGTTCAGCAGTTCCTGCAAGCCTTCGCGGCCGTGCTCGCCGTAACCGGCCTGGATCACCGCGTCGAACGGCTGGTCGTAGGCCATCACCCGGTCCATCACCGCAATGGCGGCCAGGTAGCTTTCAAAGTTGCCTTCCACTGATTCGGCGCCGAACCAGGGCGTCAGCCCGACGATCTCGGTGCCGGGTGAGGCCACCGCCCGTGCTTGTTTGGCAATGGCGTCGGTGATGGATTCGGTGGTGTTGACGTTGACCACGAGGATGCGCATGGAATGTCCTTAACAGTGTCGAAATTAATGGCAGACGTTGTCGACCGCGATGGCTTCGCCGTCGACGTCGGCGTAGTACGGCTGGCGCTTGGCAATAATCAGGTACAGCAACCCTGCAATACCGGCGCCAATCAGCCAGGAGAAGGGGGAGATGCTGGCAAAACCGGGCAGCAGGGCCAGGAGAATGGCGATAACTGCCGCAGGAATAAACGACGCTACAGCCCGTAGATTGACCCCGCGGCTGTAGTAATAAGCGCCATTGGAATCTTCGCTATACAGCTGCGGTACATCGACCTGGCTTTTACGGATCAGCCAGTAGTCGACCATGATCACCCCGTACAGCGGCCCCAGCAGTGCGCCCAATCCAGACAGGAAGTACACAATCACCAGCGGGCTGTTGTAGAGGTTCCACGGCAGGATCAGCACCGCCACGGTGGCACTGATCAGCCCGGCCCGACGGAAGTTCAAGTACCTGGGCGCCAGGTTGCTCAGCACAAAGGCTGGGGCGACGAAGTTGGCCATGATGTTCACCGCCACGGTGACGATCAGGAACGCCAGGCAGCCCAGCACCACGAAGAATGTATTGGGAATCGCCGCGATGATCTCGGTAGGGCTCTCGATCACCCGGCCATTGAGCTGGAACTGCCCGCCGCACAGCAGCACGGTGATGCTGGCGAACACCAGGATATTCACCGGCAGGCCCCAGAAGTTGCCGACCTTGATGGTCTTGCGGCAGGGCGAGGAGCGAGCGAAGTCGCAGAAATTGAGGATCAGCGTGCCGTAGATCGTCAGCCACAGGGCGCCGCCGGCAAAGATATTGCGCCACATCTCGCCACCCGTCAGCGGCTCGCGAATCGACCAGGCGATGTTGCCGCCGGCCTGGAAATACATCCAACCGGCCAACGAGGCCACCGTCAACAGAATCACTGGTCCGGCGAAGGCTTCATAGCGGCGGACCATCTCCATGCCATAGGCCAGGATCGCCAGTTGCACCAACCAAATCGCCACGAAGCACACCCAGCCGAGTGTGGATAGACCGAGGATCGAGTTGTGATCGTAATCGGCAAAACCTGGGTGAATCGCCGTCAACAGCACACGGAAAACCACCGAGGCCAGGTAGGTCTGGATCCCGAACCAGGCGATGGCGATCACTGCGCGGATCAGTGCAGGAATCTGCGCGCCATGAATACCGAAACTGATGCGGCTGATGACTGGGAACGGCACGCCCGTTTTCTGCCCCATGTAACCCGACAGGTTCATGAAGAAATACACCAGTGCCGCACCGATCCCCAGGGACAGCAGGATTTGCCAGCCTCCCAGGCCCAGGGCATACAAGCCGATAGCGAAGGAGTAATTGGCGATGTTGTGCACATCGTTGGTCCACAGGGCAAAGATGCTGTAGCGGCCCCAGCGCCGACCTTCGGCCTTAGTCGGCGCCAAGTCCTTGTTGTGCAGGCGTGGGCTGAGTACCAGGGGGCCGGGGCTTATGGCCTCTGGGGTCGAGGTGGAGGAGGGCAGATCCAGTGCGATGTTATTCGAGAGACTTGTACGCATTCCGGCAGGCTCCAAGGCATCTGTCGGAAAGTCGCAGAGGCCAAAGTGTATGTATGTTTTGTATTTATTGTATACAAAGCGTATTTCACCTTAAGCCACATACGTGCCAAATTTTCGTCTATCAAAGCAGCTGTTAATTTCGTTTTTATAGGTGTTTTTAATAACTGGCTGAATTTAAAGCGATATAAATTGACCGTTTGAACAGGTATTTATTTTGTGCGGGGAATTTTATCAATCGTAGGAGGGAGTGTGTTGCAAGAGGGGGTGTAACTTTTCGGTGCGTTAAATTATTAATGCACACAAAAATGGCACCGATGGTGACATTCTTGTGTACATGTATTCAGGGTGGGCATCACGCCTTGCTGATGATATTCCCCGCGTGCAGCCCGCATTCTTTCTGGGTTGCTTCTTCCCACCACCAGCGGCCTTCGCGCTCGTGCTGGTTCGGCAGCACCGGGCGGGTGCAAGGCTCGCAGCCGATGCTGATAAAGCCGCGCTCGTGCAGGCTGTTGTACGGCAGCTCCAGCATGCGGATGTAACCCCAGATCTCTTCGCTGGTCATTTGCGCCAGCGGGTTGAACTTGTACAGGGTGCGTTCCGGGGTGGAGAAGGCCGTATCGACTTCCAGCACCGCCACCTGGCTACGGGTGCCGGGGCTCTGGTCGCGGCGTTGGCCGGTGGCCCAGGCGTTGACGCTGGACAGTTTGCGGCGCAGCGGCTCGATCTTGCGGATGCCGCAGCACTCGCCATGGCCGTCCTTGTAGAAACTGAACAGGCCCTTTTCCTTGACGAAGGGTTCCAGCTTGCTCTGGTCAGGCGAGATCAGCTCGATGTCGATTTTGTAGAACTCGCGCACCTGTTCGATAAACCGGTAGGTTTCCGGGTGCAGGCGGCCGGTGTCGAGGCTGAACACCTTGACGTTTTTGTTCAGCTTCCAGGCCATGTCCACCAGCACCACGTCCTCGGCACCGCTGAAAGAGATCCACAAGTCGTCGCCAAACTGACTGAACGCCAGCTTGAGGATGTCCTGGGCGGTTTTGTTGGCATAAGTCGCGGCGAGTTCAGCGACGTCGAAGGCTTGGTTCATCAGCACGGTTCCTACAGGTCAGTGGCGCTGAGCGCTCTATAGGGGGCGATGGTAACAAAATCCGGCCTGCGTTGCGGCAGCCGGCATGAATCGCTAGAGTTCGGCAGTCCTTTTACTCGCTCAACTAACAACATTAATGGGAGTGTCTTGTGGAAATTGCCTGTCTCGACCTGGAAGGGGTGCTGGTTCCGGAAATCTGGATCGCCTTCGCCGAAAAAACCGGTATTGAATCCCTGCGGGCTACCACCCGGGACATTCCCGACTACGACGTACTGATGAAGCAGCGCCTGCGGATCCTTGATGAGCACGGCCTCACGCTTGGAGACATTCAGGAGGTGATTGCCACCCTCAAGCCCCTGGACGGCGCCATCGAGTTCGTCAATTGGCTGCGCGAGCGTTTCCAGGTGGTGATTCTGTCGGACACCTTCTATGAGTTCTCCCAGCCGCTGATGCGCCAACTGGGTTTCCCGACGTTGCTGTGCCATCGTTTGATTACCGATGAGACGAATCGCGTCGTGAGCTATCAGTTGCGTCAGAAAGATCCCAAGCGTCAGTCGGTATTGGCCTTCAAGAGCCTGTACTACCGGGTGATTGCGGCCGGGGACTCCTACAACGACACCACCATGCTGGGTGAGGCGGACCAGGGCATCCTGTTCCACGCGCCGGAGAATGTGATCCGCGAGTTCCCGCAGTTCCCGGCGGTGCATACGTTTGAGGATTTGAAGAAAGAGTTCATCAAGGCTTCGAATCGGCCGTTGAGCCTGTAAGTTATGTAGCGGGGCGGATGGCCCTTTCGCGAGCAAGCCCGCTCCCACATTCGACCGCGTTTATCCTGTAGGAATGCGGTCGAATGTGGGAGCGGGCTTGCTCGCGAAGGGGCCTTTGAAAGCGCTACAACCCTTCCAGTGTCTCCAACAACACCCGCACCTTGGTCATCGACTCCTGATACTCCGCCTGCCACTCGGAGTCGGCGACGATCCCGCCCCCGCCCCAGCAACACACCTGCCCATCCTTGACCAGCAAGCTGCGAATGGCGATGGAGCTGTCCATCTCGCCGCGCACGTCCAGGTACAACAATGAGCCGCAGTACAGCCCGCGTCGGGTCGGTTCCAGTTCGTCGATGATCTGCATCGCACGAATCTTCGGCGCGCCGGTGATTGAGCCACCAGGGAAGCTGCCGGCGATCAGGTCCAGGGCATCTTTGTCATCCGCCAGTTCGCCGGTGACGCTGCTCACCAGGTGATGCACGTTGGGGTAGCTTTCCAGGCTGAACAGCTCCGGCACTTTCACCGAGCCGATGCGGCAGGTGCGGCCCAGGTCATTGCGCAGCAGGTCGACGATCATCAGGTTCTCGGCACGGTCCTTGGGGCTCGCCAGGAGTTCGGCTGCATTGGCGGCATCTTCCGTTGCTGTCGTGCCACGAGGGCGGGTGCCCTTGATCGGGCGGGTTTCCACCTGACGCTGGCTGATCTTGACGAAACGCTCCGGCGACAGGCTCAACACCGCGCCATCGTCCGGCAGGCTCTGGAACCCGGAAAACGGCGTCGGGCAGGCCTCGCGCAGAGCGCAATAGGCGACCCACGGATCGCCGATGCAGGGCGCGCGAAAGCGCTGGGCGAAGTTGACCTGATAGCAGTCGCCGGCCTGGATGTAGTCCTGAATCCGCGCCAGAGCCTGCTGATAGGTGTGTGCAGTCAGGTCCGGGGTCATCTTGCCGTGCAGTGTGAACGTCGCGGGAGCACTCGGCGTTGGATGGCTGAACAATGTGATCAGGCGTTGCCGTTCGCTTTCCACCAGTTTGGGGTGGAATACCAATTGGCTGGTCTGGGCCTGGTGATCGCTGATCAGCGCCCAGGCATACAGACCGAAGCGTGCATCCGGCAGGCGCAGGTCGTCCACGGCCAAGTGCGGTAGCTGTTCCAGATGCCGACCGAAGTCGTAGCTCAGGTAACCGATCAGGCCGCCGGCAAACGGCAGTTCATAAGGTGCAGGCAGCGCGGCTTCACCGAGTAGCGTCAGATTTTCCCGTAACCGCTGTAGAAAATCGCTGCCACTTTCATCCGGCCAGACCGCCAACGTTGCTTCCGGCCAGGCGCTGAGCAGGTCGTAGCGACCGCGTTCGGCAGCCGGCCGACCACTGTCCAGCAGCACCGCACCGGGGGCATGGCGAATGGCCGTGAAATACTCGGCAGGATTTGCCCGGTAGGGCAGCGGATGAACGGAGCAGGTCGACATGCGGGATGGATCAGCTAGTGGCGCGGGGGAGGCGATTGTAGTCCCCTGTAGGATTTGCTCCTAGAGGGGATGTCGGGGATAGGCAGGCATCAGCCTTCAACAGCGGGAACGTGCCCAAACATTTCCTGCACGAACTTCACGCGTTCTTCCGGCGTTTCCGTCACGCCCGCTGCTTTCAGCTCTTCCAGCCGAGCCTCCACCGCATGGGTGCGCAGGGTCAGGCCACAGTCGTTGGCGATCTGGATATTCAGCCCTGGCCGGGCATTGAGCTCCAGGATCAGCGGGCCTTTCTCCTGGTCCAGCACCATGTCCACACCGATGTAACCCAGGCCGCACAGCTCGTAGCAGCCGGCGGCGAGCTTCATGAAACCGTCCCAGTTGGGCAGTTGCACACCGTCCACTGCGTTGGTGGTGTCCGGGTGTTTGGTGATGATGTTGTTCAGCCAGGTGCCACGCAGGGTCAGGCCAGTGGCCAAGTCCACACCGACGCCAATGGCACCCTGGTGCAGGTTGGCCTTGCCGCCGGACTGGCGAGTTGGCAGGCGCAGCATGGCCATCACCGGGTAGCCCATCAGCACAATGATGCGGATGTCCGGCACGCCTTCGTAGCTGATGCTTTTGAAGATCTGGTCGGGTACTACGCGGTATTCGATCAACGCCCGGTCACGGTGGCCGCCCAGGGAATACAAACCGGTGAGGATGCTGGAAATCTGGTGCTCGATTTCTTCATGGCTGATGATTTTGCCGGAGACCGTGCGATAGCGTCCTTCAAAGCGGTCAGCCACCACCAGGATGCCGTCGCCGCCCGCGCCTTGGGCCGGTTTGATCACGAAGTCGTTGCGCCCGCCAATGATTTCGTCGAGCTTGTCGATTTCCTTCTCGGTGGAAATCACCCCGTACATTTCCGGCACATGAATACCGGCGGCGATGGCCCGCTCCTTGGTGATGATCTTGTCATCGACGATTGGATACAGGCTGCGCTTGTTGTACTTGAGCACGTAGTCGGCATTACGCCGATTGATGCCCATGATCCCTCGTGCTTCCAAGGCCTTCCAGGTCTTCCAGAAGCCGAACATTACGAATCAGCCTTGAGGAAGGCCTTGAAACGCACCAACTCGGTCAGGCGGTAGCCGCGATAGCGACCCATGGCCAGCATGAAACCCACCAGGATCAACAGGATCGCCGGGAAGGTAAAGACGAAGTAGATCAGCTCTGGCACGCTCATGATCAGGTGAGCCAGGGACGCGGCGAACAGCGTACCGATTGCCACCTTCATGGCATGGCCGCCACCGCGCTCTTCCCAGGTGATGGACAGGCGTTCGATGGTCATGGTCAGGATCACCATCGGGAACAGTGCCACCGACAGCCCGCGTTCCAGGCCCAGCTTGTGGCTGAACAGGCTGATGGCGGCGATCAGCACTACCACGAAGGTGAGTACCACCGACAGCCTTGGCAGCATCTGCAGCTTCAAGTGTTCCAGGTACGAGCGTAGCGATAAGCCGAGCGCCGTAATAATGGTGAACAACACGATCCCGAAGCCCAACTGCGTCTCGCGGAACGCCAGGGCAATCAGCACCGGCGTAAAGGTGCCCAGGGTCTGCAGGCCGATCAGGTTGCGCAGGATCAGGATCACCAGCACGCCAATCGGGATCATCACCATGATCATGAAGGTCTGCTGGGTTTGCAGCGGCAGGCCGTACAGCGAGTATTCGAGGAAGTTGGCGTCGGTGTTTTCGTCGGTCAGCTTGGCCAGGCGAATGGCGTTCATTTCGCTGTTGTTCAGGCTGAAGGTCACCATGGCCTTCTTGCCGCCGTCGACCGTGATCAGGTTTTCATCGCCGGTCCACCACAGCAGGCGGTCGGAGGGCAGACCTTGTTCGCCGGTGTCGGGGTTGAAGTACAGCCAGTCGTTGCCATTGAAGCTGCGCAGCCACAGTTCCGGGGTTTGCGGTTGGTCAGCCACCAGGCGGATGGTGTGGACCTTTTCCACCGGAACGTGGGCGATGGACAGCAGCAACTCGACGATCTTCGCCTTGTGCGGCGTCGACGGGTCGCCTGCCAGCAGCAGCTTGACGTTGTCATCGTTGAGGTTGTTGGTGCGCTTGATGGCTTCGCTGATAAAGGTCTCGACGTCTGCCGAATGCTGGCGGATCGGCGCGAGCAGGGCTTCGGCGGCGATTTTTTCCGGGCCTTCGACGGCAATGCTGTCGCGGAAGGTCGGGCCCTTGACCTTGACCTTTTCTCCGCTGTAACGCTTGGTCAGCACCAGGCGGTAGTAAAGGGTCTGGTTGCCCTTGGCGCGGCGTGCCGACCAGGTGACCTTGCGGTTGCCATCGATGCGGTTGACGCTCACCCCATAGTTGTTGGAGATAAAGCTTTCATTAAGGCTGACGAAGTCGCGGCTCAGGGGCGGCACGAACATCTGGATTTTTACCGGGTCCTTGGCGCTGGCGACGAACTCGACTTTGGCGTCGATGTTCCACAGGTCGTCCGTGGCGTCTTCGGTGACGGGAATCCCCAGCACGAAAATCTGATAGGCGGTGACCGAAATGCCCAGCACCACGAGGATGGCGATCAGGATTTTCAGGTGCAGATTAAGAGAGCGCATTGAAATTACTCTGCGGTATGAGCGTCAGTGGCGCAGGCAGGCTTTCCCGCCGCGTATTTGAGACTGGGGTCGACCAGCGCATCAAAGCGTTTCAATGCTTCGGAGCCAATCAGCAGCGGATATTGGAAAGTGCTGCGGTCAGTCAAGTTCACTTCGATGCTGCGTAAAGCGGTACCCATGCAGATATCCAGGGCAATCACCGGGCGGGCGGTGTACTGCTTGCCTTCATCGGCGTCGTAGTCGTCGGCGCGACGCTTGATCTTGCTGACGCGCTCCAGGGGACGTTCGATGGGGTGGGAATGTGCGGTGTCGATGGCCAGGTAGAAGCGCACCCAGGATTCGCCGTTGCGCTTGAAGCGCTTGATGTCCCGCGCACTCAGCGATGCAGTCTTGGCGCCGGTGTCGAGTTTGGCGGGCACTTGCAGGTCAATGCCGGCCAGATGGGCGTATTCGTTGAGGCCATACACGGTCTTCTCGGCAGCGAAGCCAAGACCGGGCAGCAACGATAGGCAAAACAATAGGGAGAAGGGCTTGAGTCTCATAAATCCTGACGCGGTGCAGTGCGATGTTCAATTCAAGGCGACTGGCATTGCTGCGCAAGCTCCCTCGTGCGCCTTTTCATCCAATGATGTCAGGCAAAAGCGGCGGGCATTCTAACATGAAGGTTTTCTGACGCCAGCGCTGGCAGGCGGCCATGCCCTCAAGGTATGCAAAGGTGGTTATTAGACGATTGTCGACAATGTGTATTTATTCTTTGACTCTTTTGGGTTAATTGGCTAGTTTTTGCGACATTGCTTTTAAAGGTGTCGACAATATGCTGGATCAATCGGAAGCCCCAGTGGTGGTGTCGGACGAATCCCAGACAATGTCGGAGAACGTCTTCCGCCGTATCCAGGCCGCCATCGTCAAGGGCGAGATCGCCCCCGGCAGCAAGATCTCCGAGCCGGAACTGGCGCGCACCTATGGCATCAGCCGTGGCCCGCTGCGCGAGGCCATCCACCGTCTGGAAGGCCAGCGCCTGCTGGTGCGCATCCCTCACGTTGGCGCGCGGGTTGTTTCCCTCAGCCATGCCGAACTGATCGAGCTTTACGAAATCCGCGAATCCCTGGAAGGCATGGCCTGTCGCCTGGCCGCCGAGCGCATGACCGATGAAGAAATCGAGGAGCTGCGCCAGGTGTTGCACACCCATGAGCGCGATGCCGCATTTCAGGCCGGCGTCGGCTACTACCAGCAGGAAGGCGACTTCGACTTTCATTACCGGATCATCCAAGGCGCCGGCAACCGCACCTTGACCCAAATGTTGTGCGGCGAGCTGTATCAACTGGTGCGCATGTACCGCATCCAGTTTTCCGCCACCCCTAATCGTCCACGCCAGGCCTTTGCCGAACATCACCGGATTCTCGACGCGATTGCTGATCGCGACGGCGAACTGGCCGAGTTGTTGATGCGCCGTCATATCGGCGCTTCCAAACGCAATATCGCGCGTCACTTTCCAGAGTGCGCCCCCTAGAGAGGTGAGTCATGAGTTCCCATAACAAAAGCACTCCAGGCCAGCGTTTCCGTGACGCGGTCGCCAGCGAACAGCCGTTGCAAGTGGTTGGTGCGATCAACGCCAACCATGCCTTGCTGGCCAAACGCGCCGGTTTCAAGGCGATCTACCTGTCGGGTGGCGGGGTGGCCGCAGGCTCCCTGGGCGTGCCGGACCTGGGCATTACCGGCCTGGATGACGTACTGACCGACGTACGCCGCATCACCGACGTGTGCGACTTGCCGTTGCTGGTAGACGTGGACACCGGTTTCGGTTCCTCGGCGTTCAACGTGGCGCGCACCGTCAAGTCGATGATCAAGTTCGGCGCAGCGGCGATCCATATTGAAGACCAGGTGGGCGCCAAGCGTTGCGGCCATCGTCCTAATAAAGAAATCGTGTCACAGCAGGAAATGGTCGACCGCATCAAGGCCGCTGTCGATGCCCGCACCGATGACAGCTTTGTGATCATGGCCCGTACCGACGCCCTTGCGGTGGAAGGTTTGGAGTCTGCCCTGGAACGTGCCGCCGCCTGCATCGAAGCCGGCGCCGATATGGTGTTCCCGGAAGCCATCACCGAGCTGGAAATGTACAAACTGTTCGCCTCGCGGGTGAAGGCGCCGATCCTCGCTAACATTACCGAGTTCGGTGCGACCCCGCTGTACACCGTCGATCAACTGAAATCTGCCGATGTTTCCATCGTGCTGTACCCGCTCTCGGCATTTCGCGCCATGAACAAGGCCGCCGAAAACGTCTACACCGCGATCCGCCGCGACGGGACCCAACAGAACGTGATCGATACCATGCAAACCCGCATGGAGTTGTACGATCGCATCGACTACCACACTTTCGAGCAGAAGCTCGACGCGCTGTTCGCCGCCAAGAAGTAAGGCGCGCGGCTCCCAAATAAATTCAAGATTGGAGAAGACAATGGCCGAAGCAAAAGTACTCAGTGGAGCAGGCCTGCGTGGTCAGGTGGCCGGGCAGACTGCACTGTCCACCGTGGGCCAAGCCGGTGCCGGCCTGACCTATCGCGGTTATGACGTGCGCGAACTGGCTGCCGATGCGCAGTTTGAAGAGGTTGCCTACCTGCTGCTCTACGGCGAACTGCCGACCAAATCCGAACTGGCAGCCTACACCGCCAAATTGAGCAAACTGCGCGACCTGCCCCCAGTGCTGAAAGAGGTACTGGAACGTATCCCCGCTGACGCGCACCCGATGGACGTGATGCGTACCGGTTGCTCGTTCCTGGGCAATATCGAGCCGGAGAAAGACTTCTCCGCCCAGCATGATGTCACCGACCGCCTGTTGGCCGCGTTCCCTGCAATCATGTGTTACTGGTATCGCTTCAGTCACGACGGCAAGCGCATCAACTGCGTGACCGACGAGCCTTCCATCGGCGGGCACTTCCTGCATCTGTTACACGACAAGAAGCCGAGCGAGTTGCACGTCAAGGTGATGAACGTCTCGTTGATCCTCTACGCCGAGCACGAATTCAACGCGTCGACCTTCACCGCACGGGTTTGTGCTTCGACCTTGTCGGACCTTTATTCCTGCATCACCGCGGCCATTGGCGCATTGCGCGGCCCGCTGCACGGCGGCGCCAACGAAGCGGCGATGGAAATGATCGAGCGTTTCGCCTCTCCTGAAGATGCGGTGAAGGGCACCCTGGATATGTTGGCGCGCAAGGACAAGATCATGGGCTTCGGCCACGCGATCTATAAAGACAGCGACCCACGTAATGAAGTGATCAAGGGCTGGTCGAAAAAACTCGCGGACGAGGTGGGCGATAAAGTGCTGTTCCCTGTCTCCGAAGCCATCGACAAGACCATGTGGGAGCAGAAGAAATTGTTCCCCAACGCCGACTTCTACCATGCCTCGGCGTACCACTTCATGGGCATTCCGACCAAGCTGTTCACGCCGATTTTTGTCTGCTCGCGCCTGACCGGTTGGGCGGCGCATGTGTTCGAGCAGCGTGCCGGCAACCGCATCATCCGTCCGAGCGCCGAGTATGTCGGCGTTGAGCAGCGCAAGTTCGTGCCAATCGAACGTCGCTGAGCAGTGGGAATCTGAGGCGCCGGATTTCATGGTTGGAACCGGTTCAATGTGGGAGCCGGGCTTGCCCGCGATAGCGGTATCACTGTCGACAGAAGTGTTGAATGTGAGTCAGTCATCGCGGGCAAGCCCGGCTCCCACAGGAACCGTGTTCATCCAGGCCAATGCCGCAGGTTTTGCTGTATCCCTTACCGTGACCGAGTCCTGACGATGAACACTGAACACCGCAAACCGCTGCCCGGCAGCCGACTGGATTACTACGACGCCCGTGCAGCTGTCGATGCAATCACCCCCGGCGCCTATGCCACCTTGCCGTATACCTCCCGTGTGCTGGCAGAAAACCTGGTGCGTCGCTGCGACCCGACGACCCTCAACGCGTCCCTGAGCCAACTGATCGAGCGCAAGCGCGACCTCGACTTCCCGTGGTTCCCGGCCCGCGTTGTGTGCCACGACATTCTCGGCCAGACCGCTCTGGTGGACCTCGCTGGCCTGCGCGACGCCATCGCCCTGCAAGGCGGTGACCCGGCCCAGGTCAACCCGGTGGTGCCGACCCAACTGATTGTCGACCACTCCCTGGCCGTCGAAGCCGGTGGTTTTGATCCCGATGCGTTCGAGAAAAACCGCGCTATCGAAGACCGCCGCAACGAAGACCGTTTCCACTTTATCGAGTGGACCAAAAAAGCTTTCAAGAACGTCGACGTGATCCCGCCGGGCAACGGCATCATGCACCAGATCAACCTGGAGAAAATGTCTCCGGTGATCCAGGTGCGTGACGGCGTGGCGTTCCCCGACACCTGCGTCGGCACCGACAGCCACACCCCGCACGTTGACGCCTTGGGCGTGATCGCCATCGGCGTCGGCGGCCTGGAAGCCGAGAGCGTGATGCTCGGCCGCGCCTCGTGGATGCGCCTGCCGGAAAGCGTCGGTGTCGAACTGACGGGCAAGCTGCAGCCGGGCATCACCGCCACCGACATGGTGCTGGCGTTGACTGAGTTTCTGCGCCAGCAAAAAGTCGTCGGTGCCTGGCTGGAGTTCTTCGGCGAGGGCGCCTCCAACCTGACCCTCGGCGACCGTGCGACCATCTCCAACATGGCCCCGGAATACGGCGCTACGGCGGCGATGTTCTATATCGACCAGCAGACCATCGCCTACCTGAAACTCACCGGCCGTGAAGACGAGCAAGTAGCATTGGTGGAGCAATACGCCCGCCACACCGGCTTGTGGGCCGATGACCTCAAGGGCGCGCAATACGAGCGTGGCCTGACCTTCGATTTGTCTTCGGTAGTGCGCAACATGGCGGGTCCGAGTAACCCTCACGCCCGCGTCGCCACCAGCGATCTGGCTGCCAAGGGCATCTCTGGTCAATGGGACGACGTGCCCGGACAAATGCCCGACGGCGCCGTGATCATCGCCGCCATCACCAGTTGCACCAACACCAGTAACCCGCGCAACGTGATTGCCGCAGGCCTGCTGGCGCGCAACGCCAACACGCTGGGCTTGACCCGTAAGCCGTGGGTCAAGTCGTCCTTGGCGCCGGGTTCGAAAACCGTGGCCATGTACCTGGACGAAGCCGGGCTGACCACCGAGCTGGAGCAATTGGGCTTTGGTGTCGTGGCGTTTGCCTGCACCACGTGCAACGGCATGTCCGGCGCGCTCGACCCGGTGATCCAGCAAGAAATCATCGACCGCGATCTGTACGCCACCGCTGTGTTGTCGGGTAACCGCAACTTTGACGGGCGTATTCACCCGTACGCCAAACAAGCATTCCTCGCGTCGCCGCCGTTGGTGGTTGCCTACGCCATTGCCGGCACCATCCGTTTCGACATCGAGAAGGACGTGCTGGGCCTGGATGCGAATGGCAAGGAAATCCGCCTTAAAGACATCTGGCCGAGCGACGAAGAAATCGATGCAGTGGTCAAGGCGTCGGTCAAGCCGGAGCAGTTCCGCAAGGTCTACATCCCGATGTTCGCCATCCATGAAGACACCGGCCCGAAAGTCGAGCCGCTGTATGATTGGCGTCCACAGAGCACCTACATTCGCCGTCCGCCGTACTGGGAAGGTGCGTTGGCCGGTGCGCGTCCGCTCAAGGGTATGCGCCCGCTGGCGGTGCTGCCGGACAACATCACCACGGATCACTTGTCGCCATCCAACGCGATCATGCTGGACAGCGCCGCCGGCGAATACCTGGCCAAAATGGGCTTGCCGGAGGTCGACTTCAACTCCTATGCGACGCACCGTGGCGACCACCTGACCGCTCAACGCGCCACCTTCGCCAACCCGAAACTGTTCAACGAAATGGTCGTGGAAAACGGCAAGGTCAAGCAGGGTTCGCTGACGCGTCTTGAGCCGGAAGGCCAGGTCACGCGGATGTGGGAAGCCATCGAAATCTACATGGAACGCAAGCAGCCGCTGATCATCATTGCCGGCGCCGACTACGGTCAGGGTTCATCCCGGGACTGGGCGGCCAAGGGCGTGCGCCTGGCCGGTGTGGAAGCGATTGCCGCTGAAGGTTTCGAGCGCATTCACCGCACCAACCTGGTGGGCATGGGCGTGTTGCCGCTGGAGTTCCTGCCAGGTACCGACCGCAAGACCCTGAAGATCGACGGCAGTGAAACCTACGACGTGATCGGCGAGCGCACCCCGCGTGCGGCGTTGACCCTGGTGATCAACCGCAAGAATGGCGAACGTGTCGAAGTGCCGGTGACCTGCCGCCTGGACACCGCCGAAGAAGTGTCGATCTACGAGGCGGGCGGCGTATTGCAACGCTTTGCCCAGGACTTCCTGGAATCGGCAGTGACCGCCTGACAACTGCGGCCGGGGCGTGTGCCCCGGCCCATGAGGAAAACCATGGCACACGTACCTCAGATCAAGATTCCCGCCACCTACATGCGTGGCGGTACCAGCAAAGGCGTGTTTTTCAGCCTCAAGGATTTGCCCGAGTCGGCCCAGGTTCCGGGTGCCGCGCGGGATGCTTTGCTGTTGCGGGTGATTGGCAGCCCCGATCCCTATGACAAGCAAATCGACGGCATGGGCGGCGCGACGTCCAGCACCAGCAAAACCGTAATTCTGGCCAAAAGCACCCGCGCCGATCACGACGTCGACTACCTGTTTGGCCAAGTCTCCATCGACAAGCCGTTCGTGGATTGGAGCGGCAACTGCGGCAACCTGTCGGCGGCGGTGGGGTCTTTTGCCATCAGCAACGGCCTGGTGGATGCCGCACGTATTGCGCAAAACGGCGTGGCCGTGGTGCGGGTCTGGCAGGCCAATATCGGCAAGACGATCATCGCCCACGTGCCGATCACCGACGGCGCGGTGCAGGAAACCGGCGACTTCGAACTGGACGGCGTGACCTTTCCAGCGGCCGAAGTGCAGTTGGAGTTCATGGACCCGGCGGCGGAAGAAGAGGGCGGTGGCGGTTCGATGTTCCCCACCGGCAACTTGGTGGATGACCTGGAAGTACCCGGTGTGGGTACCTTCAAGGCGACGCTGATCAACGCCGGGATTCCTACTATTTTCATCAACGCCCAGGACCTGGGTTACACCGGTACCGAGTTGCAAGGCGCGATCAACAGTGATCCGAAAGCCTTGGCGATGTTCGAGACCATCCGGGCTCATGGTGCGTTGCGCATGGGGTTGATCAAGCACCTGGACGAAGCGGCCCAGCGCCAGCACACACCCAAGGTCGCGTTTGTGGCTCGGCCTGCCGACTACGTAGCGTCCAGTGGTAAGGCGATCAAGGCGGCAGATGTTGATCTGTTGGTACGGGCGTTGTCCATGGGCAAGCTGCACCACGCGATGATGGGCACGGCGGCGGTGGCGATTGGCACGGCGGCGGCGATTTCCGGAACGCTGGTGAATCTGGCGGCCGGTGGTGTGGAGCGCAATGCGGTGCGGTTTGGGCATCCTTCCGGGACGCTGCGGGTGGGGGCCGAGGCGAGCCAGGTGGACGGTGAATGGGTCGTCAAGAAAGCCATCATGAGCCGCAGCGCGCGGGTATTGATGGAAGGTTTTGTGCGTGTGCCGGGCGACGCGTTTTAAGTATTGATCCATCAGGCAGACACCAAGATCTGCCTTTAAAAACACATCAACCCTGACCCTGAGGATGGACCAACCCCTAACTCTTTGGAGAACTGCCATGAGCGCCAACGTCGACCAAAACAACCGCCCCGACTACGACCAGGTTCTGCAGGACATCGCCGACTACGTCCTGAATTTCAAGATCGAATCCCGCGATGCCCTGGACACCGCCCGCAACTGTCTGATGGACACCCTCGGTTGCGGCCTGCTGGCCCTGCGTTTCCCGGAGTGCACCAAGCACCTGGGGCCGATCGTTGAAGGCACGGTGGTGCCGTTCGGCGCTCGAGTGCCGGGCACCTCGTTTCGCCTGGACCCGGTCAAGGCGGCGTGGGACATCGGTTGCATCGTGCGTTGGCTCGACTACAACGACACTTGGCTCGCCGCCGAATGGGGCCATCCTTCCGATAACCTCGGCGGGATTCTTGCGGTTGCCGACCACCTCTCGCAAAAACGTGTGGCTAATGGCGATGCGCCGCTGACCGTCCGTACGGTGTTGGACGCGATGATCATGGCCCACGAAATCCAGGGCGTGATCGCCCTGGAAAACTCCTTCAACCGCGTCGGTCTCGACCATGTGCTGTTGGTGAAAGTCGCGTCCACTGCCGTCACCGCCAAGCTGATGGGTGCCAATCGTGAGCAACTACTGTCGGCGCTGTCTCAGGCGTTTGTCGACGGCCAGGCCCTGCGCACTTATCGCCATGCGCCGAATGCCGGGTCGCGCAAGTCGTGGGCGGCTGGCGATGCGTCCAGCCGTGGCGTGCGCCTGGCGGACATCGCCATGCGTGGCGAGATGGGCATTCCCGGGGTATTGAGCGCCCCACAATGGGGCTTTTACGACGTGCTGTTCAGCCACACCAACAAAGACCTGGCGCTCAAGCCCGAAGACAAGCGAGCCTTCAGCCTGTCCCAGCCGTACGGCACTTATGTGATGGAAAACGTGCTGTTCAAGATCAGCTTCCCGGCCGAGTTCCACGCGCAAACGGCCTGCGAAGCGGCGGTGACGTTGCATCCTCAAGTGAAGAACCGTCTGCATGAGATCGACAAGATCGTCATCACCACCCACGAGTCGGCGATTCGTATCATTTCCAAGGTGGGCCAACTGGCCAACGCCGCCGACCGCGACCACTGCATCCAGTACATGACCGCCGTGCCGCTGGCGTTTGGCAATCTGGTGGCCGAGCAGTACGAAGATGAGTTCCACGCGGCTCACCCGATCATCGATGAGCTGCGGGATAAAATGGTCATTGTCGAAGAGCCGCGTTACAGCCGCGAATACCTGGAAGCCGACAAGCGTTCTATTGCCAACGCGGTGCAAGTGTTCTTCAAGGACGGCTCCAGCACCGAGCAGGTGGCGGTGGAGTACCCGATTGGCCATCGCCGCCGCCGGGTGGATGGTATTCCGCTGCTGGAAGACAAGTTCAAGGCCAACCTGGCGACGCGCTTTACCGCCCAGCGCAGTGCCGAGATCTTTGCCTTGTGCAAGGACCAGGCTCGGCTTGAGACGACCCCGGTGAATCGGTTTGTCGATCTGTTTGTGATCTGACAGACGCCGCCCAGGCATCACTCAAACCGCAAAATCACCCGTCGGTTGTGCTTGCTCTTCTTCTCGATTTTCTCGCAAAAAACCCGGCCGATTTCTTCGGTGTTGATCACATGGGTGCCGCCACAGGGCTGGATGTCGATACCGGCAATTTCAATCACCCGCACGGCGCCCTGGATCACCGGCGGCGCCACCGCCTGGGTGCGGGTGATCTGCAGCAAGGTGGAATATTCCGATGCCGGCATCGACAGGGTCTTGACCTCATGGGCCTGCTCGATCAGTGCGTTGAGGTCGCGGGTGATGCTGTCCTTGTCGAGGGTCATTTCCGGCAAGTCGAAATCCAGGCGCCCCTTGTCCGCGTTGATACTGCAGCCGGTCACCGGGGCATCGATGATCGAACACAACAGGTGCAGACAGGTGTGCATCTTCATGTGTTGGTAGCGCCGCTCCCAGTCCAGGTTAGCGTCCACCTGTACGCCGGCGCACAGCTGGTCAGGGCGTTGTTCTACTTGGTGCCAGATGATCGAGCGTAATACCGGGTCCCGTACTGTTCCGATCACCTCCACCCGGGCGCCATCGGCGAGGATGAAGTGACCGGTGTCCCCAGGTTGCCCACCGCCGGTGGGGTAGAACAGGGTGTGTTCCAGGGCGATCCCTTGCTCACTGACGGCGATCACCCGGGCACTGAAGGCGTTCTGATAAGGCGCACTGTCAAACAGCGCCAGGGTTTCCATTGTGTGCACGGACATGTTCAACCTCCGACGATCAGTGGGCTGACTTGCAGCAAATGACGAACCATTGCGCTCAAGCCAGGGGGAGACAGCAGGGTGATTTCAAACTCGGGACCGCAGACTTTCAGGTTGATCGGCAAGCGCGGCGGGTGGCCGGTCGAGGCGACGTGACGCAAGCGAAACTGCAGGTGATGACGCTCCTTGACCGTGGGTTCCAGCAATACGCCGGCCAAGGGATGGAAGTCGGCGTCCAGCACCGTCACTTTGTGGCTGGCGTTGACCTCGCCAACCACGTGCAGGCGTTCGTTGAGGGCGAAGGCGCCAAGGTAGTTACTGTGATCGGACTCGTCGTTTTTCTGCAGTTGAATCTGGTTAACCACTTTGACTTTGGTGCCTGCCGGCACATCCTGTGTGATCACACAGGCCGGGCTGATGAACACGTTGTCGCCGATTTGCACATAGCCCAGCACCCTGGCGCCTGCGCCGATTTCGACATTGTTGCCCAGGCGTGGATGACGCTTGCCGTCGGGGTTGTTGGCGATGCCGCGCGCACCCAGGGTCACGCCGCAGAGGATGTAGCAGTCGTTGCCGATCTCGCAGGTTTCGCCGATGACGGTGCCATAGCCGTGATCAAGCACGAAGCGCCGGCCAATCCGCGCGGCAGGATGGATTTCGGCACCGGACAGGATCTTGCCCTGGTTGCTCAGCTTCAGGGCCATAGCGCAAAACGCACTGTTGTGTTGCTCGTGGAAACTCCACACCCAATGAGCCAGCCGGTAGAACAGCACCGCCTTGAACGAGGCGTAGGACTCCAGGATCAGCTCGGCGCGTCCGCGAGACGCTGGGTCGCGATAGGCATAGGCGATCAGGTCCTCGGCCACGGCCTGCGCTGCCGTCTGGATCAGCGGCGCCAGGTGCGCCTGCAACTCCTGCACCTGTGCAGGTGAAAGAGTGGTGATGAGGTGGGTGAGCAACTCATCGTGCAATTGTTGCATGTCGATAAAGCCTCCCATGGAGGCACCCCCGCATTCTTGTTGTTTAAGAGCGATCGTTATTCGAAACAGGGTAAGTAGCTGTCCGCACTGTCGTAGACCATGGTCAGGACGACGGTCTCGGTGGGCAGTTCCGGTGCGAGCTTGGCAATGGCCACCATATTGGCGGCCGAAGACAGCCCCAGGCTGATGGCATCGGTGCGCATGATGCGTTTCATCATCGCCAGGCATTCCTCCCGGGAGACCTTGATCATGCCGTCCAGCACCGCCAGATTGAGGATGCTCGGGATCAAACCGATAGACAGGCCCTGGATATGGTGCGGCGCATGTTGATCACTCAGCAGGTCGCATTCCTCGGGTTCTACGCCCATTACGCGCACGGCCGGCCAGGTGGCCTTGAGGGTTTCACCAATGCCAGTGATGTGGCCACCGGTGCCGATGCCGCTAACGAAATAGTCCACCCGCCGCTCGCCAAACGCACGGATGATTTCCCGGGCGGTGGTGTCACGATGGGTCTGCGGGTTGGCGCCGTTGCGCTGTTGGTTGAGCATCACAAAGCTGGGGTTTTCCAGCTGTAGCTCCATGCATTTTTCGCCATGGGAATTGTTGCCCAGGCGGCTGTCCGACAGCACTACCTTGGCGCCGTACAGGCGCAGCAGCTTCTGCTTCTCAGGGCTGTAGTTGTCCGGAATCACCAGCACCACTTTGTAGCCCAGCACGTTACCGGCCATCACCAGGCCAATGCCGGTGTTGCCACCGCTGGGCTCGATGATGGTTTGCCCGGAACCACGGATCAGCACGCCCCGGCGTTCGGCGTCGAGGATCATCCCCAAGGCGATGCGCGCCTTGTGGCTGCCACCGGGGTTCAGCGACTCCAGCTTGGCGAAGACCTCGATGCCGAGGTCTTCGGAAAATTGTTCAAGGCGCACGATGGGCGTCTGGCCAATGGCGTCAAGTATCGAGTTATGCAACATCAAGTAGGAACCCATGGCCGGCAGTCAGTACAAAGGCATGTCGGGTTCGACGTCGCGAACCCAGTGCTTCATGCCACCTTGCAGTACTTTGGTGTTAGCGAAACCGGCCGCCAGCAAGGTGCTGGCGGCCTGCTCGGCCCTGGTCCCGGCGTAGCAGATCAGGTAGTGGGTGTTGTCTCGGCTCAGGCTGTCGAGTTGCCCGTCGAGTTCGGCCAGGGGGATGTGCAACACCCCGGGCAGCTTGCAGACTTCCAGTTCGCTGGCGTCCCGCACATCCAGCAGGATGTCGGCGCTTCTGTGTTGTTCGAGGAGTTGCTTGAGAACGCGTGGTTTGATGTAGCGCTCTTCGGCCAGGGCCGGGGCGGTGGCGACCGCGTCAGCACACACGGCGGCGGCCGGTTGTTCATTGCGGCGCAGTTCGGAGCAGCACGGGCAGTCAGCACGGCGCTTGAAGCGGATTTCGCTGAACTTCATTGCCAGGGCATCGAAGCGCATCAATCGGCCTGACAAAGGTTCGCCAATCCCGATCAGCAGCTTGATCGCCTCGGTGGCCTGGATCATCCCGATCACACCCGGCAGCACGCCGATCACACCGCCGGAACTGCAATTGGGTGCCAGCTCTGCCGGTGGTGCGTGGGGAAACAGGCAGCGATAACACGGGCCGCCTTTGTAGTTAAGAACGCTGATCTGGCCGTCGAAACGGTAGATGGCGCCGTACACCAGGGGTTTACCCAGTTGCACGCAGGCGTCGTTGACCAGATAGCGGGTTTCAAAATTATCGGTGCCGTCGATCACCAGGTCATAGGCGCCCACCAGCTCCAGGGCGTTGTCGGCATTCAAGGCTGTGTTGTGGGCATTGATCTGGATGTGGCTGTTCAGGTCTTGCAGGCGCTGTTTGGCAGACTCGACCTTGGACATCCCCAACGTGCTGTTGCTATGGACGATTTGGCGTTGCAGGTTGCTGCTTTCCACCACGTCAAAGTCCACCAGCCCCAGGGTGCCGATACCGGCTGCCGCCAAGTACAGGCTGATGGGCGAACCCAGGCCGCCGGTGCCGATGATCAGCACCTTGGCTTTTTTCAGGTTCAACTGGCCTTCGCGACCCACGCCGGGAAGGGTGATATGGCGCACGTAGCGCTGCACTTCTTCATTGCTCAGTTGGTCGACGTCCATGCCACCCGAGGTGGCGAGCAGGACTTCGATTTTTGCCGACTCGGGCAACCGTTCATCGGCCTCAATCAGCTCTTCCCCGGCGGTAAACAGGAAGTGTTCCTTGAGCTGGTTGTTTTTCTCGTGGAACAGATGCGCACGCAATTGCGGGTAGCTGTCGCAGAGGTTTTCAATGACTTCGCGCAATGTCGATCCGGCACCCTCAAGGGTCGATTCGGGCAGCTTGGCCACACGCACCAGGATGTCGGGGAAAGATACAGCGTTCATGCACAACTCCATTTGCAGGTCGTTGAAGGGTTTGCGGGCAAAGCTGCTGCCATCCCAGGCAAACAGCTTTGAACCTTGGGGCTTGGCCTGGCGAACATCCACCACCAGGTAGCTGACGGGGTAGATCGGTTCGCCCATGAACAAGGCTTTGTCTTGGTCCTCGTCGCTGAAATAGGCACCGACGTCAGGATGGGAGTGGTAGATCACTACCACCGGGTTATCACTGCGAAAAGCCTTGTTCATCATCAGCGTATCGGCCACCGCGAAGGTGTAACCGTTGGCTGCACTGCGTGGGTACATCTCTGGATTCTTGCGGTGCAATTCATTCTGGATATTGCTGCCCAGGTACACGCTGCCATCCGCGAAGACGAAGCCGCAACACTCTTCGGGGTAGGTGCGGCTCGCGTGGGCGTAGATCTGGTCCAGGGCGGAAGGGGTGAGGGCGTTCATGTCAGTTTTTCTTGGCCAGGAGCTTTTCGACGGGCAGTTTGGTGATCGCAAAGCCGGCCAGCAGGATCGCCGAGTACAGCATTAGGTCCTTGGAAATTTCCACGCCTTCGTACCAGGCGCCGATGATCACGGCGAATACCGGGAAAATGATAAAGACGAAAGACAAGATAATTGGGCTCAGGCGCTTGAGCAGCATGAAATACACGATAAAACCACCGACCGACGCCACCAGCCCCAGGTAGAACAGGGCGCTCCAAGAGCGCAGGGTGATGTCTTCGAATGTTGGGGTTTCAAACCACAGCCCGGCGAGAAACAGCATCAGACCGGCGATGCCAATGGGTAGGGTGTTGTAGGTAATGACGCTGATGGCACTGCCTTTTTGCTTGGTGATGACATAGCACAAGGCATGCATGATCGCGGCGGCGAGAATCGCCAGCACTCCGAAGAACTCGGCATGGTCAAGGTGCAGGCCCTGGCTCTTGATGATCATGTAGAGGCTGGCGAAACCGATGCCGATGCCGACCACTTGGGAAAAGTAGATGCGCTCACGCAAAAACAGCGCAGAAAAAATCAGGATGAATACGGGCATGCAACTGAACAGTAGGGCGGTGAGGCCGGACGAGACATGCATCTCGCCGTAGTTGAGCAGGTAATAAGGAACACTGAAGTAGGAAAGGGTCACGAACACGAAGAACCAGCGACTCTCCCGAGGGAACAGGATTGGCTCGCGGCGCACCATGGCGAAACACAGGAACAGCGGGAAGGCGATCAGGAAGCGCAGGCCGGCCGAGGTCAGCGGCGGCACACTCTCCACCGCGATCTTGATCCCCAGCCAGGTGGTTCCCCAGCTCAGGCAGACAATCAGAAACATCACACTGGTGATCAGGCCGGCCAGCCACTGTTTGCGTGTTTTTGTTTTTTCAGTGTTTTCTAAGACGGCGGACATTGGCATCGTGACATTGCTTCCCTGATACGGAATTGACCTCTATATTGAGATCCTTAATCCGGTGATTGAACCCGTTAAAGCACACTATTTGGGCGAATGATGACTGTCAAAACAAATATTGACATGGTGTCAATTATGCGTGAGGGGCTGTCCAGCGGTCAGGGCGTCAAGTACAAACGCCTGTCCGATGTCATGGAGCGGGGCATCCTTGAAGGCTTGATTGAACCGGGACGAAAACTGCCGCCCCATCGGGTGCTTTCCGACAATCTGGGCGTCACCATCGGTACCATCAGTCGGGCCTACGGTGAGCTGGAACGCCTGGGTTTGGTGGTGGCGCGGGTCGGCGATGGCACTTTTGTGCGCAAGCGTGGGATGGAGCGCCAACGGGATGAGGGCTTCCGTAACTTCAGCGAGGAGCCGCGGCAATACTTCGACATGAGCCGCAACATGCATATCCCGGGGCAGGAGACGACATTCCTGGCGCAGAGCTTTCAAACCCTGGCCAATAACGGCAAGTTCTTGCAGGACATCAGCGCGTACACCCCGGATGCCGGTTTGCCCCGTTACCGCGCTGCCGGCGCCCAATGGCTGACCCAGCGCGACTTCTATCCGATTCCCGAGCAGGTGATTTGCGTCAATGGCGGCCAGCACGGGCTGTTGTGCGCCATGATGGCGTTGTTACGGGCCGGGGACACCGTGGTAACGGAACAACTGACCTACCCAGGGTTGATCACTGCCGCGCGCATGCTTGGCATACGTTTGATTGGCCTGGAGATGGATGACGAAGGGCTGCTACCGAGTGCGGTGGATGAGGTCTGCCGCAATCACCGGGTGTCGGCCTTGTACTGCACGCCGACGATCCAGAATCCTACGACGGCGGTGCTGTCGGTCGCCCGGCGTGAGGCGTTGGTCAAGGTCTGCCGGGAACACAACTTGCTGATCCTCGAAGACGAGGCCCATGGCGTATTGGTGGAAGACCGGCCGCCACCGCTGAGCCATTTCGCCCCGGAACGCACGATTCTGATCAGCAGCCTGAGCAAGGCGGTGTCGGCAGGCTTGCGTGTGGGTTACGTACATGCACCACCAGCGCTGGTCAGTCGTATCTCTGCGGCCCTGCGTTCTACCTGCTGGATGGCGACGCCAGTGACCCTGGAACTGGCCACCCAATGGATCGAAAACGGCACGGCGGAGTATTTGCTGCACCAGCAAATCAACGAGATCAGCCGACGCAAGGCGCTGGTTGAAGGCCTGCTGGCCGGCCTTGAATACCGTACTCACCTCAACAGCCCACATTTTTGGATCGAAGTCCCGGAGCCTTGGCGGGCCTCGGAAATCGAGGCCGAACTCAAGCAGAACAATTACCTGATCGCGACGGCGGAGGCGTTTGCCGTCGGGCAAACCGCAGTGCCGCAGTTTATTCGGGCGAGTATCTGCAATACGTCCGGGGATGATCAGTTGTTGCGGGAGGGGTTTGATGCCTTGGCGACGGCGTTGGGACAGGGCGGGGGGCGGTTTCATTTATAGGCGGGGACCGAGTTATCGTTCATCGCAGGCAAGCCAGCTCCCACATTCACCGCGTCGTATCGTCGAACTCGGTTAACTGTGGGAGCTGGCTTGCCTGCGATGGCGTCAGGTCAGGCCATAAAGTTACTTGAAGCGCCGCTCGACCCCTTTTTCCACCAGAATCTTCGCCGAAATCTCTTCCACCGAAAAATGCGTGGAATTGATGTGCGCAATATTCTCGCGCCGGAACAGATTTTCCACTTCCCGCACTTCAAACTCACACTGGGCATAGCTGGAGTAGCGGCTGTTGGGCTTGCGCTCGTTACGAATGGCGGTGAGGCGGTCCGGGTCGATAGTCAGGCCGAACAGCTTGTGCTGGTGGGCGCGCAAGGCGGCCGGCAGCGTCAGGTGTTCCATGTCGTCTTCGGTCAGCGGGTAGTTGGCCGCGCGAATGCCGAATTGCATGGCCATATAGAGGCAGGTCGGGGTCTTGCCGCAGCGGGATACACCGACCAGGATCAGGTCGGCCTTGTCGTAGTAGTGAGTGCGGGCGCCGTCGTCATTGTCCAGGGCGAAGTTCACCGCCTCGATCCGCTCCATATAGTTGGAGTTGTGGCCAATGGAATGGGACTTGCCTACCGAGTAGGAGGAGTGTTCACTCAACTCCTGTTCCAAAGGCGCCAGGAAGGTCGAGAAGATGTCGATCATGAAACCATTCGAAGTTGCGAGGATCTCACGAATGTCTTGATTGACGATGGTGTCGAAAATGATCGGACGAAAACCGTCTTTTTCGGCGGCCAGATTGATTTGTTGTACCATGGCTCGCGCTTTATCCACGCTATCGATATAGGGTCGCGTGAATTTGCTGAAGGTAATGTTTTCGAACTGCGCCAAGAGGCTTTGACCCAGGGTTTCGGCAGTAATGCCGGTGCCGTCGGAGATAAAGAAAGCAGATCGTTTCATTTGAGCCTTGGGCCTTAAGCTGATGACGAATCTTGGATATGATAGGCGCGATTTTGCCGTCCCGCAGTGGGCCGCATTCTCACTTATTTTCCAGGTCCAGGCCACAAGCGCAGGTGTTTGCTCCTACTGAGCGACCGGCGTCCTGAGCTTTTCCAACATAGTTAGTGGAGAGATCACCTTGGTAGAGTACGTAGTTTCCCTCGATAAGCTCGGCGTCCATGATGTAGAGCATGTGGGGGGCAAGAACGCATCCCTGGGCGAGATGATCAGTAATCTTGCGGGCGCAGGTGTTTCGGTGCCCGGTGGCTTCGCCACTACGGCCCAGGCTTACCGTGATTTCCTCGAGTTGAGCGGCCTCAACGATCAGATTCACGCGGCCCTCGATGCGCTGGACGTCGATGACGTCAATGCCCTGGCCAAGACTGGCGCCCAGATCCGTCAATGGATCATGGAAGCCGAGTTCCCCGAGAAGCTCAACGCCGAGATCCGCACCGCGTTCGCCACGCTGTCGGCCGGTAACCCGGACATGGCTGTCGCTGTGCGTTCCTCGGCTACCGCCGAAGACCTGCCCGACGCCTCCTTCGCCGGCCAGCAAGAGACTTTCCTGAACATTCGCGGCGTGGAAAACGTCATCCGCGCGGCCAAGGAAGTGTTTGCCTCCCTCTTTAACGACCGCGCCATTTCCTACCGCGTACACCAGGGGTTCGACCACAAGCTGGTGGCCCTGTCTGCGGGTGTGCAACGCATGGTGCGTTCGGAAACCGGCACTGCCGGCGTCATGTTCACCCTGGACACCGAATCGGGCTTCCGTGACGTGGTATTCATCACCGGCGCCTACGGCCTCGGGGAAACCGTCGTACAAGGCGCGGTCAACCCGGACGAATTCTACGTCCACAAGCACACCCTTGAGGCCGGTCGCCCGGCGATCCTGCGCCGCAACCTGGGCAGCAAGGCCATCAAGATGATCTACGGCGACGAGGCCAAGGCCGGTCGCTCGGTGAAAACCGTTGATGTCGACAAGGCCGAACGCGCGCGTTTCTGCCTGAGCGACGCTGAAGTCAGCGAACTGGCCAAACAGGCAATGATCATCGAGAAGCACTATAAGTGCCCGATGGACATCGAATGGGCCAAAGACGGCGACGACGGCAAGCTGTACATCGTTCAGGCCCGTCCTGAAACCGTGAAGAGCCGCACCTCGGCCAACGTCATGGAACGCTACTTGTTGAAAGAAACCGGTACCGTGTTGGTGGAAGGCCGTGCCATCGGCCAGCGCATTGGCGCCGGCAAGGTGCGGATCATCAAGGACGTGTCCGAGATGGACAAGGTTCAGCCAGGTGACGTGTTGGTCTCCGACATGACCGACCCGGATTGGGAGCCGGTCATGAAGCGCGCCAGCGCTATCGTCACCAACCGTGGTGGGCGTACCTGCCACGCGGCGATCATCGCCCGTGAGCTGGGGATTCCGGCAGTCGTCGGTTGCGGCAACGCTACCCAGTTGTTGAAAGACGGCCAGGGCGTGACCGTTTCCTGCGCCGAAGGCGACACCGGCTTCATCTTTGAAGGTGAACTGGGCTTCGACATCAAGCAGAACTCCATCGACGCCATGCCGGACCTGCCGTTCAAGATCATGATGAACGTCGGTAACCCCGACCGAGCTTTCGATTTTGCCCAGTTGCCGAACGCTGGTGTGGGCTTGGCCCGCCTGGAATTCATCATCAACCGCATGATCGGCGTGCACCCCAAGGCGCTGTTGAACTACGACGGCCTGCCGCAGGACATCAAGGAAAGCGTCGACAAGCGCATCGCCGGCTACAACGACCCGGTGGGCTTCTACGTCGAGAAGCTGGTGGAAGGCATCAGTACCCTGGCGGCGGCGTTCTACCCGAAGAAGGTCATCGTGCGCCTGTCGGACTTCAAGTCCAACGAATACGCCAACCTGATCGGCGGCAAGCTCTACGAGCCGGAAGAAGAAAACCCGATGCTGGGCTTCCGTGGGGCCTCGCGTTACATCAGCGAAGCCTTCCGTGACTGCTTCGAGCTCGAATGCCGTGCGCTCAAGCGCGTGCGCAACGAGATGGGCCTGACCAACGTCGAAATCATGGTGCCGTTCGTACGCACCTTGGGCGAGGCAAGCCAGGTCGTTGACCTGCTGGCCGAAAACGGTCTGTCCCGTGGCGAGAACGGTCTGCGCGTTATCATGATGTGCGAACTGCCGTCCAACGCCATCCTGGCCGAAGAGTTCCTGGAGTTCTTCGACGGCTTCTCCATCGGCTCCAACGACCTGACCCAACTGACCCTGGGCCTGGACCGCGACTCGGGGATCATCGCTCACCTGTTCGACGAGCGTAATCCTGCGGTCAAGAAGCTGCTGGCCAATGCCATTCAGGCGTGTAACAAGGCCGGCAAGTACATCGGTATCTGTGGCCAAGGCCCTTCCGATCACCCGGACCTGGCCAAATGGCTGATGGAACAGGGCATCGAAAGCGTCTCGCTGAACCCTGATTCCGTGCTGGAAACCTGGTTCTTCCTGGCGGAAGCTCAAGCGCCAGCATAGGTAGTAACATCAAAAGTGCCGGTCAACCGTTACGGTTGGCCGGCATTTCTCATTCTGTACAGGGCGGAACTCCATCCGGACGCCGCCCTTTTTTGTGCAAGAGCATTATGCAAAGCAGCAGCAACCTGTTTCCCGTCGCCTTGATCAGCGCTGAGCGTCGTGGCGACCTGAGTGAAGATGTTTATCGCCTCAAGCCCGGCAACAGCCCAGATGGCACTGTCGAGCTGGCCGTGACCCGACTGGGTCAGGCCGATGCCCCGGAAAACCGGGGCGTACCGGTGGTGCTATTGCATGGCAGCTTCTCCAACCGACGGTTTTGGTATTCGCCCAAGGGGATCGGTCTGGGCGCCTGTCTGGCGCGGCAGGGGTTTGACGTGTGGATCCCGGAAATGCGTGGCCATGGCTTGTCCCGGCGTAACCAGGACTACGCTAAAAACCGCGTGGCTGACTATGCTCGCTACGATTTGCCTGCCATTGCCGCGTTTGTTCGTGAGCAGAGCGGGCAGATTCCCCATTGGATCGGTCATTCATTGGGGGGTATTACCCTGGCAGCCGCGTTGGGTGGTCAGTATCTGGGCGCTCCGACGGTGGCCTCGGTGGCCTTGTTTGGTTGTCAGGTCAGTCGAACCTGGTGGCCATTGAAGATTCCACCGGTGGCGTGGGGCGGACGATTTATTTTGAAACATTTCTCCCAGTTGTCCGGTTCCAGGCTCAAGCGCGGCCCGGAAGACGAACCCATCGGCCTGGCCCTGGAAACCATGCGTTGGCACGGCTTGTTCGGGCGCTTTGGCGACGCCGAAAGTGACTGGTGGAAGGGCTTGGCTGAGGTGGATGTGCCGATTCTGGCGGTGAGCGCCGCCGGTGATCATCAGGACCCGGATTGGGCCTGCCGCAAACTGTTCGAACAAATTGGTTCCGAGCACCGTCAGTATCTGTGCCTGGGACGCAAGCAAGGATTTACCGGTGATTTCGGGCATGTGGAGATGCTGGTCAGCAAAGCCGCCCAGGCCGAAGTATGGCCGGTGGTGCAGAGGTGGCTGAAGGATCCGCTGACACCTTTGATGGGGGCCCAACCTCAGGTGCTCGCGGCGGTTTGAGTGGAGGGCTCTAACAAGGGCGTTTCGCTTGCTTGTGGTTGCGGCTAAGATATGACGCGTCGGGCTGTTCTGGTCATATTCAGTCGCGCAGTAGCTATTGCGTTGTGCTCGAGTGAGTCTGATCATTGCCGGCCGCAACGAGCGTGCCTTAAAGAACCGTCGTTGCGATGCGTTTCCCTGAGTTAAAGAGCTGATGTAAACAGTGGGTTGTTCGACACCTTCTTTCACCTACAGGAGTTTCCCGATGAACCATTACGTTACCCCCGATCTGTGTGATGCCTACCCGGAACTGGTGCAGGTGGTTGAGCCGATGTTCAGCAATTTCGGCGGCCGGGACTCCTTTGGTGGCCAGATCGTCACCATCAAGTGCTTCGAAGACAACTCACTGGTCAAGGAGCAAGCCGAGCTCAATGGCGCCGGCAAGGTGCTGGTGGTTGACGGTGGCGGTTCCCTGCGCAGAGCCTTGCTGGGCGACATGATCGCCGAGAAAGCCGCGAAAAATGGCTGGGAAGGGCTGGTGATCTACGGTTGCATCCGTGATGTCGACGTCATCGCCCAAACCGACCTTGGGGTGCAGGCCCTGGCCAGTCACCCGATGAAGACTGACAAGCGTGGCATCGGCGATTTGAACGTGGCGGTGACCTTTGCCGGCGTGACGTTCCGCCCGGGAGAGTATGTCTACGCCGACAATAACGGTGTGATTGTCTCCCCCAGCCCGCTGAAAATGCCTGAATAAGTAGCAGTAGCCGACAGGGGTGAGGATGTTCGAGGAAGAAAACGCGCAATGGGGGCTGGTGCATGCCCTGGTGCTGGATGGTAAAGGCGGTGCGCGTTCGATTGCTCGGACCGAGCTTGATGAGCTGCAACTACAGCCCCAGGAAAGCCTGTGGCTGCATTGGGACCGCAGCCATCCCCAGACCCAGACCTGGCTGCGCAAATCCAGTGGTTTGAGCGAATTCGCCTGTGACTTGCTGCTGGAAGAGAACACTCGTCCGCGCCTGTTGCCACTGCCGGACGCAGAACTGCTGCTGTTCTTGCGAGGAATCAACCTGAACCCCGGGGCAGAGCCGGAAGACATGGTGTCGGTGCGCATTTTTGCCTCGGCTTCACGGGTTATCTCGCTGCGTTTGCGGCCGTTGCGTGCCACTGACGAACTGCTGGTGCAGTTGGCGGATGGCAAAGGGCCTAAAACTGCGTCAGAACTTATCCTTTATATGGCGCAGTACCTGACCAACAAGGTTCAGGATCTGGTCAGTGATCTTTCTGAAATCGTCGATGCCGAAGAAGAAAAACTGGATGCCGACGAACGGTATACTCCGGAGCATGGCAGCATTCTGCAGATTCGTCGGCGGGCTGCCGGGCTGAAGCGTTTCTTGTCGCCGCAGCGGGATATCTTCGGTCAGTTGACCCGGATCAAACTGCCTTGGTTCGTCGATGACGATGCTGACTATTGGAATGAATTGAACAACAGCCTGACCCGTTATCTGGAAGAGCTGGAATTGACCCGAGAGCGCGTGGGGCTTGTACTTGAGGCCGAAGACCGGCGCTTGAGCGTGCGCATGAATCGCACCATGTACCGCTTCGGGATCATCACCGGGATCTTCCTGCCGATGAGTTTTCTGACCGGTCTGCTGGGTATCAACGTGGGAGGGATTCCGTTCTCTTCCAGCCCTTACGGATTCTTGATTGCCTGCCTGATGATGGTCTCGGTGGCCGTGGGGCAATGGTGGTTGTTTCGACGTTTACGCTGGGTTTGACCTGAATATGACCTGAACGTAGGAAGAGGTCATGTGACCTGAAGAATTTTACCCTCGTCTTTTAAAATACTTGCGAGAGGTCCCTTATGCACGATCCGTTCGAACAGTCTTTACGTGACATGCTTAATGCTTCGCCGTCCAACCGGGACGACGATGCTTGCCTGGGTCGCGTACTGAAAACCGCCAACCGTCAGGTAGGGGCGGGAGATCTGTTCGGTTTGCTCGGTCGTTGGTTGCCGGCGTTGATGATGGCCCTGAACAATGGTTCGGCCCATGTATCCCCGGTTTCCCGTCGTAAACCTATTACTCGCACTGCTGATAAGGCTGATTGAATATGGAACTTGATCTCTGGACGCAGAGTCTGGTAACTGCAATGACTGCGTTGTGGACCAAGGTGGCGAATTTCATTCCCAACCTGTTTGGCGCTCTGGTGGTGGTCCTGCTGGGTTTTGTCGTGGCCAAGCTGCTCGACACCCTGCTGTCCAAGTTGCTCGCCAAATTGGGCCTTGATCGTTTGATGGGAGGTACCGGTCTCACCAAGTTGTTGGGCCGGGCTGGGCTGCAAGTACCGATCTCCACACTGATCGGAAAGATTGTTTATTGGTTCGTTTTGCTGATTTTTTTGGTTTCTGCAGCCGAATCACTTGGACTTGAGCGAGTTTCAGCTACTCTCGACATGCTGGCGCTGTATTTGCCGAAGGTATTCGGCGGCGCGCTGGTGTTGCTGGTAGGGGTTTTGCTGGCACAGCTGGCTAATGGCCTGGTGCGCGGCGCGGCTGAAGGAGTGGGGCTGGATTACGCCAGCGGCCTGGGGCGAATCGCTCAGGGGCTGGTAATCATCATCAGTATTTCGGTGGCGATCAGCCAGTTGGAGGTTAAGACTGACCTCCTGAACCATGTGATTGTGATCGTTTTGATTACCGTTGGTCTGGCCGTTGCGCTGGCCATGGGGTTGGGAAGCCGGGATATTGCCGGTCAGATTCTTGCGGGAATCTATGTGCGTGAGTTGTACCAGGTTGGGCAACACGTGCGTGTGGGCGAGGTCGAAGGGCAGATCGAAGAGATCGGCACGGTCAAGACGACAGTGCTGACCGATGATGGCGAACTGGTTTCGCTGTCCAATCGGATTCTGCTGGAACAGCATGTGAGTAGCCGCTAATCCGGCAAACCCTGCTAATGTACGCCGCCGCAATCCTGGGTAACCAGACTGTGGCGGACATTGACCTGACTGTCGGCACGACTTGTTTTGAATAAAGCCCAAACGCTGTCCACGCGCTATGACCCCCGTGAGCTCTCTGATGAGGAGTTGGTCGCGCGCGCGCACACGGAGCTGTTTCACGTAACACGCGCGTACGAAGAATTGATGCGCAGGTATCAACGCACCTTGTTCAACGTTTGTTCAAGATATTTGGGGAACGATCGGGATGCGGATGATGTCTGTCAGGAAGTGATGCTCAAGGTGCTGTACGGTCTGAAGAACTTCGAGGGCAAATCGAAGTTCAAAACCTGGCTATACAGCATCACGTACAATGAGTGCATCACGCAGTATCGGAAGGAACGGCGAAAGCGTCGCTTGATGGATGCTTTGAGTCTGGACCCCCTCGAGGAAGCGTCTGAAGAAAAGGCGCCGACACCTGAGGAGAAGGGCGGACTTGATCGCTGGTTGGTGCATGTGAATCCGATTGACCGGGAAATTTTGGTGCTACGATTTGTCGCAGAACTGGAGTTTCAGGAAATCGCCGATATCATGCATATGGGTTTGAGTGCTACAAAAATGCGTTACAAACGTGCTCTTGATAAATTGCGTGAGAAATTTGCGGGCAGTACTGAAACTTAGTTCGGTGCAAATATCTCTTACGTGTAGGCAAGTTCTGTTAGACTTGTCGCCGAGTTGTCCCCCGGTATGTGGGACTGCTTTACAATCACCAGATGGGGATTTAACGGATGAAACTGAAAAACACCTTGGGCTTGGCCATTGGTTCTCTTATTGCCGCTACTTCTTTCGGCGTTCTGGCACAAGGCCAAGGCGCAGTTGAAGGCGAGCTGTTCTACAAGAAGCAGTACAACGATAGCGTCAAAAATATCGAAGACGGCTTCAACCCAGGCGCTCGCATTGGTTATTTCCTGACCGACGACCTCGAGCTGAACCTCAGCTACGACAAAACCAACCACACCCGTTCGAACAACGGTACTGGTAACCAGAAGATTGGCGGCGATACCGGTAGCCTGGTTGCTACCTATCACTTCGGTCAGGCTGGCGTTGACTCCCTGCGTCCATACGTAGAAGGTGGTTTCGGTCACCAGAGCCGTAGCAACGTAGAAGCTGACGGCCACAAAGGTCGCGATCAATCGACCCTGGCTATCGCTGGTGCCGGTGTGAAGTACTACTTCACCAACAACCTGTACGCTCGTGCCGGTGTTGAAGCTGACTACGCACTGGACAACGGTAAGTGGGACTACGCTGCACTGGTTGGTCTGGGCGTGAACTTCGGCGGTAACGCCGGCGCAGTAGCACCTGCTCCTGCTCCAGCTCCAGAGCCAGTTCCAGAGCCAGAAGCTCCGGTTGCTCAGGTTGTTCGTGTTGAGTTGGACGTTAAGTTCGACTTCGACAAGTCGGTTGTTAAGCCTAACAGCTACGGCGACGTGAAAAACCTGGCCGACTTCATGGCTCAGTACCCAGCTACCAACGTAGAAGTTGCTGGTCACACTGACTCCATCGGTCCAGACGCCTACAACCAGAAGCTGTCCCAGCGTCGTGCTGACGCTGTTAAGAAAGTTCTGGAAAAAGACGGCGTAGCTGCTAACCGCATCACTGCTGTTGGTTACGGCGAATCCCGCCCAGTTGCTGACAACGCAACTGAAGCAGGTCGTGCTGTTAACCGTCGCGTAGAAGCATCGGTTGAAGCTCAAGCAGCTCAGTAATTACTGAGTTGTAGAAAAAAGCCCGGCTTAGGCCGGGCTTTTTTTCGCCTGGAGTTTGCCTCAGGCGGTTTCCATTGCCCGTGTTTGCACCGTCTGGGCCATTGCAGCAACGTGTCCAATCACCAGTATTGCCGGACTCTTCAAGGAAAAGTTTCGTGCATCGTCCTCCATGCCGGAAAGATCGCTGCGACACTCCCGTTGTTCAGGTAGTGAGGCATTTTCAATCATCGCCACTGGCATGTCGGCGGCCATGCCCGCCTCCAGTAACTGTTGCCGGATCTCTCCCAGCTTCGCCACGCCCATATAGACCACCAGCGTCGTGCCACCCTCTGCCAGTGCCCGCCAATTGAGGCTGCTGTCGTCTTGAGTGTGGGCGGTCACCAGGGTGACGCCACGACTGATCCCCCGCAACGTCAGCGGTATATCGCAGTTGGTTGCGCCTGAAAGTCCCGCCGTAATGCCATTGACCAGCTCTACCTCGATACCCCGATCCCTCAGCCACAAGGCTTCTTCGCCGCCGCGGCCAAAAATGCAGGGGTCGCCTCCTTTAAGTCGCACCACACACTTGCCCTGCCGGGCATAGCGCAGCATCAGACGGTGGATAAAGTCCTGCGGTGTGGAGCGACAACCGCCACGTTTGCCGACGGTCACCACTCGAGCGTCCGGGCAATGCTCAAGCACCGCCGGGTTGACCAGATCATCAATGAGCACCACATTCGCCTCACGCAGCGCTCTTACCGCCTTGAGGGTCAGCAGTTCCGGATCACCGGGGCCAGCGCCTACCAGCCAGACTTTTGCGTTCATGATTCTTTCCCTCACAGACTTATCGCAATTGGTTGCGGATTACTGGCCAATAGACGTTTGATTTCCGGTACACAGGAACCGCATTGCGTGCCGCAGCCCAGCTCCTGCTTCAGCTCATTCAGGTTCAAGCCTCGGGCGATGCCATCACAGACGGCGCTTTCGCTGACGTTCTTGCAGTTGCATAAGGTCTTGTTGCGGGCCGTCCCTGCGGCGTTGCCCGGCGGTGCGCTCAACGGCGCCAACAGCCAGCGGCGCAGTTGTTCGTCGGTCCGGCCTTCCAGCCACAGGCTTTGCAACCAGTGTCGGGCGAGGGTTTCTCCGGCTAGCCGGATGGCGGTGATACGACCCTTCTCGATTTTCACGCGCTTGCCGATGGAGCGGCGGGGATCGTCGTAGGCCATGACTGGGCCATCGTTGAGCCCAAGAAGTTGGTCGATGCGCTGGAGTACCTGTAAGTCGGGCGCCTCTCCGTGGGCCGCGCGAATCAGCAGCGCAGGCCGTTCACGCCCAGCCAGGCTCAAACTGACGTAGGCAAAGCCCTCGCACAGCGGTCGTAATGCTTCAAAATGCCGCTGCACATCGCCCTCGATCAACGCGAACAATTGCCAGGGCAATTGCACCGCCTCCAGGCGTACACCGCTGTGCTTGAGTTCAGGCTGTTTCGACAAGGGATCGAACGCCGGTTGGGTGAGGGCATTGACCCCGCCCTTGAGGAAGCGATCGCCCCAGTGCATGGGCAGAAATGCCTGGCCGGGTCGCACGCTGTCGTCGCTGGATACCGCCACAATCACACTGCCGCGACGGCTTTTCAGGCTGACCAAATCGCCCTCTTTGAAACGATGGCGCCGCAGTTCATCCGGGTGCAAGCCCAACAAGGCTTCGCTGACATGGCCAAATAGTTGCGCAGCGGTGCCTGTGCGGCTCATACCGTGCCATTGGTCCCTCAGGCGGCCGGTAATGAGGGTCAGGGGGAAGCGCGCGTCCCGTTGTTCCTTGGCTGCCCGGTAGGGGTCGGCAATAAAACGTGCGCGCCCATTCTCGGTAGGAAAGACGCCGTCGGTGTACAGCCGCGCGGTACCTGTTTGCGCGTTGGCCGGAAAAGGCCATTGCTGCGGGCCGATTCGGTCGAGCAAGGCGTGACTGATACCCGACAGGTCCAGGTCGCGCTCGCGGGTCAGCATCTTGTACTCATCGAAGATCTGCGCCGGGTGCTCAAAGGCGAACACGCTCGTCAATCCAGGCCGCAGCCGTCGCTCCAGACGCTGGGCGAAATCCACGGTGATCGCCCAGTCAGGCCGTGCCTCTCCCGGTGGGACGATGGCGCGGCGCACATGGGAAATACGTCGCTCGGAGTTGGTGACGGTGCCTTCTTTCTCACCCCAACTTGCAGCCGGTAACAACAAGTCGGCGAAGGCGGCGGTTTCGGTGGTGCGAAAGGCTTCCTGCAACACGACGAAGGGACACGTCGCCAAGGCTTGGCGGACGGCATTCTGGTCCGGCAGTGATTGCGCGGGGTTGGTGCAGGCGATCCACAGCGCCTTGATCTTGCCAGCCTGAATTTGCTCGAAGAGTTCGATGGCGGTCAGCCCGGTATTGGCCGGCAGTTGTTCGACGCCCCAATAGGCGGCCACTTGCGCTCTATGTTCCGGGTTGGCCGCCTCACGGTGACCAGGCAGCAGATTCGACAAGCTGCCGGTTTCCCGGCCACCCATGGCATTAGGCTGACCGGTCAGGGAAAACGGCCCGCAGCCTTCCCGGCCCAGCGTGCCGGTAGCCAGATGCAGATTGATCAGCGCACTGTTCTTCGCACTACCGGCGGTGGACTGGTTAAGTCCCATGCACCACAGCGATAGAAAACTGGGTGACGTGCCGATCCATTGCGCGCATTGGCGCAGTTGCTCAACGTTGATCCCACACATCTGCGACACCATTTGCGGGGTGTAGTCGTGCACCAGCTTCTTCAGTTCGGCCAAACCTTCGGTATGGGCCTGGATAAAGTCGCGATCGATCCAGTCTTCCCACAGCAGCAGGTGCAAAATCCCATGAAACAAGGCGACGTCTGTACCAGGCAGAATTGCCAGGTGCTGGTCCGCCAAATCACAGGTATCGGTGCGCCTTGGATCAACCACGATCACTTTCATCTGCGGGCGACGAGCTTTGGCTTCTTCCAGGCGTCGGAACAAAATCGGATGGGCGTAGGCCATGTTACTGCCGACGATCAGTACACAGTCGCTCGACTCCAGATCTTCATAGCTGCACGGCGGCGCATCGGCCCCCAAGCTGCGCTTGTAACCCACCACGGCCGATGACATGCAGAGCCTGGAGTTGCTGTCGATATTGTTGGTGCCCACCAGCGCCCGGGCCAGCTTGTTGAAGCTGTAGTAGTCCTCGGTCAGCAGTTGTCCTGAAATGTAGAAGGCCACGCTGTCGGGCCCGTGTTCGGCAATGGTGTCGGCGAACACGTTGGCCGCGTGTTCCAGTGCGGTATCCCAGTCGGTGCGGTTACGGGCCAGGTCCTTGCCCAGCCGTAGTTCCGGGTACAGCGCCCGTGCCGTGAGGTCTCCGGTCAGGTGCAGGCTGGAACCCTTGCTGCACAGTTTGCCGAAGTTGGCCGGGTGCGTTGGATCACCGCTGACACCGAGAATCCGCTCGCCGTCATGCTCAATCAGTACGCCGCAACCCACCCCGCAGTAGCAGCAGGTCGAGGCGGTGGTCTGGCGGTTCATCAACCGGCATCCCGCAGGGCCAGCATGACTCGACCGTTTTCAACCCGGGCGTGATGATGGTGAGCGCAACCGATATCCGGTGCCAGGGCTTCACCGGAGGCCAGGTCGATCTGCCAGTTATGCAGTGGGCAGGCGACCCGCTTGCCGTAGATCAAACCTTGGGACAACGGCCCGCCTTTGTGGGGGCAGCGGTCATCCAGGGCAAACACTTCGTCGTCACTGGTACGAAAAATCGCGATCTCGCCTTTGGGGCCGCTGATGATGCGCGACCCCAGGGCATTGATTTCATCCAGGGCACAGATATCCAGCCAGTTCATGTCACGACCTCCAGCTGTTTGACGGGGATGGTGTCGAACTCCTTTTTCAACTGTGGCTGCTCCAGACGCTCCTTCCACGGGTCCTGCTCAAACGACAGAGAAAATTGCAGGCGCTCGTTGAGGGCTCGGCGGCGTTCTGGATCCTCCAGTACGGCTTTCTTGATGTGCTCCATACCCACCCGTTGCAGGTAGTGCACGGTGCGCTCCAGATAGAAGGCTTCTTCCCGATAAAGCTGTAGGAAAGCGCCGTTGTATTCGCGCACTTCTTCAGCGGTTTTCAGCTTGACGAAAAACTCGGCCACCTCGGTCTTGATCCCACCGTTGCCGCCGATGTACATCTCCCAGCCGGAATCGACGCCGATGATTCCCACGTCCTTGATCCCCGCTTCCGAGCAATTACGCGGGCAACCTGAGACCGCCAGCTTGACCTTGTGGGGCGACCACATGTTGAACAAGTCATGTTCCAGTTCGATGCCCAGTTGCGTGGAGTTCTGCGTGCCAAAACGGCAGAATTCGCTGCCCACACAGGTCTTCACGGTGCGGATGGATTTGCCGTAGGCATGGCCGGACGGCATGTCGAGATCCTTCCAGACACCCGGAAGGTCCTGTTTCTTGATCCCCAGCAAGTCGATGCGTTGCCCGCCGGTGACCTTGACCATGGGCACGTTGTACTTGTCTGCCACATCCGCAATACGGCGCAGCTCCGAAGGATTGGTCACACCCCCCCACATCCGTGGGACCACCGAATAGGTGCCATCTTTCTGGATGTTGGCGTGGGCCCGCTCGTTGATCAGCCGCGATTGCGGGTCATCCTTGGCTTCGCCAGGCCAGGTGGAAATCAGGTAGTAATTCAGCGCCGGCCGGCAGGTGGCGCAGCCGTTGGGGGTACGCCAATTCAGGTAACGCATGGTGCCGTCGATGGTCAGCAAATGCTGGTCGCGAATGGCTTGGCGGATCTGCCCGTGGTTGAGGTCACTGCAACCGCAGATGGCCTTTTCGCTTTTCGGTTTGACGTCCGCAGCACCGCCGACGGTGTTGATCAGGATTTGCTCCACCAGCCCGGCGCAGGAGCCGCAGGAACTGGCGGCCTTGGTGTGTTTCTTGACCTCGTCGACGCTGAACAGGCCCTGTTCCTGAATCGCCTTGACGATGGTGCCCTTGCACACGCCATTGCAGCCGCAAACCTCGGCGCTGTCGGCCATGCTCATGGCCTTGTCCTGGCCCTGATGGCCCACATCGCCTAAGGCGTTTTCACCAAACATCAAGTGATCGCGGATCTCGCCAATGGCGTGGTTCTCACGGATCTGTCGGAAGTACCAGCCACCGTCGGCGGTGTCGCCGTACAGACACGCGCCGACGAGGATGTCGTCCTTGATCACCAGTTTCTTGTAGACACCGCCGATGGGGTCGGAAAGGGTGATGGTTTCCGTGCCTTCGCCGCCCATGAAGTCGCCGGCGGAGAACAGGTCGATACCGGTCACTTTCAGCTTGGTTGAAGTCACCGAGCCTTGATAACGCGCAAAGCCCAATTGTGCGAGGTGATTGGCGCAGACCTTGGCCTGCTCAAACAGTGGCGCCACCAGGCCATAGGCGATCCCGCGATGGCTGGCGCATTCGCCGATGGCATAAATGCGCGGATCGTAGGTTTGCAGTGTGTCATTGACCAGAATCCCACGGTTGCACGGGATGCCGGACTTTTCCGCCAGTTCGGTATTGGGGCGAATGCCGGCGGCCATCACCACCAGGTCGGTGGGTATCACGTCGCCATTCTTGAACTGCACCGAGCCGACGCGACCGTTGCCGGCGTCATGCAGGGCCTGGGTCTGTTCCTGCAAACGGAACACTAAGCCACGGCTTTCCAGTTCAGTTTGCAGGAGTTGGCCGCTGGTCTTGTCCAGTTGTCGCTCCAGTAACCACTCGCCAATGTGCACCACGGTCACGTGCATGCCCCGCAGCATCAAGCCGTTGGCGGCTTCCAGGCCCAGTAGGCCACCACCGATCACCACCGCGTGCTTGTGGGTCTTGGCGGTGTCAATCATGGCCTGTGTGTCGGCGATGTCGCGGTAGCCGATCACGCCCTGCAAGGTGTTGCCGGGAATCGGCAGAATAAACGGCGTCGAACCGGTGGCGATCAGCAGGCGGTCGTACTCCGCTTCGCTGCCGTCTTCGGCGATGACTTTGCGTTTGACCCGATCGATCTGCACCACTTTACGGTTGAGCAGCAGCTTGATGTTGTTATCCAGATACCAGCTCAAGTCATTGAGCACGATCTCTTCGAACGTCTGCTCGCCGGCCAGCACCGGCGACAGCAGGATGCGGTTGTAGTTGGTGTGCGGCTCGGCGCCAAAGACGGTGATGTCGTACAGCTCGCTGCTCAGCTTGAGCAATTCTTCAAGGGTGCGAACCCCGGCCATGCCGTTGCCGATCATCACCAGTTTGAGTTTCTTCATGTCGTTCTCCGCAGTGGCTCGACAAATCGTGCACAAACAAAAAAAGGCGTCCCCGCTAGTTACCTAGCGAGGACGCCTTTGTCCTGGTCCCGTTCTCTCGGGAAGCTCGACCTTCGACGTTGAAGGCGCGGCTATATGTGTGTTGATAGAAGAACTAATGCAGTGGTTGTGCCAAGTGAGGTGATGCCCAGGTTTGTTGGCGATGTGGCGGAACGTTCGGGAAATTTTGCCCCTTAGCGGTGCAACAACCAGTACAGCAGCACCAGATTGATCAATAACGATGCCACTGCCAGGGTCTGCCAGACCTTGAGCGGTTCTCGCTCCAGCAACGGTCTGGGATGCAGGCTCAACTCCCGGCGCTCGGCCTGTTCCAGTACCAGCAGCCATTCCTCGGCAGTTTCATAACGATGTTCAGGCTGGGCGGCCACCGCTCGCTCCAGGCTCTGTTGCAGCCAGTCGGGCAAGTCAGGCCGATACCGACTGGCACTGATAGGCAGAGCGAACTTGGGCCGTTGGAATGCCTCGATTTCGCCGTAGGGATAATGCCCGGTCAGCAGGTAATACAAAGTCACGCCGATGCTGTAAAGATCCTGCTGCGGTGTAGGAGGTTCTCCATTGAAGGCCTCGGGGGCGATGAAACTCGGAGTGCCTGGCAACAGGTGGGCGCGGTCTTCGGAAAGTCCCGGGCAGTAGGCCAGGCCGAAATCCAGGACCCGCAGTTCACCATCGTCTCCCAGCAGCAGGTTCTCTGGCTTGATGTCGCGGTGCAGGATTTGCCGACGGTGCAACAACCCCACCGCACGCAGCAAGCGTTCAGCGAGGAATTGCCATTGCGCCAGGGGCAATGGGCCTTGTTGCTTGAACAGCTCGGCCAGGGTCTGGCCAGCATATTCGCGCATCACGTAGTACAAATGCTGGCGGCCGCTGGCCGGGTGGACTTCAGGAAATGCTCGCCCGGCGACCCGGCGCAGAAACCATTCCTCTGACAGCAAGGCTTGTGCGGCCGGGGTGTCCTCGTCGTGGCTGGCCGGCAAGGTTTTCAACAGCCAGGGCTGTTGCTGGGCGTCACGCACCCGGTAGAGCAGGGACTGTCGACTTTGCCCCAGCACGGCTTCCACCTGCCAGCCCTCAAAGCGCTGCCCGGCCTTCAAGGCAGGCGGCAAGGGCCATTGACGCAGCTGCACCAGAGCATCGCCGAGGGTGGCAGCGCCCAGTTGGTCGATACGCACCAGCAGGGCGCTGGCATTGTCTTGGCTTCCCGCCAGATGCGCAGCGCTGACCAGGGTGTTCACGGCGAGGTCCAGGTCCGCCTGTTCCCGCAGGATGGCGCTGATACTGTGATCCCCCAGCGTCGCCCAGACACCGTCGCTGAGCAGCAAAAAGTACTCACCCTCACGTAACTCACCGTCGAGAAAATCCACCACCAGATGCTGATCCAGGCCCAGGGCACGCTTGAGCACATGCTGCATGCCCGGTTGTTCCCAGACATGTTCTTCGCTGATGCGCTGCAAATCGCCGTCCAGCCAGCGGTAGACACGGCAGTCGCCGACATGCGCCAGGGTGAAGCGCTGCCCGCGAAACACCAGGGCACTGAGGGTGGTGAGCAACGGCAGGCCGCCCCCGTTGGCCTGCAGCCAGCGATTCTGTGCCAGCAGCAAGCGGTCCAGGGCTTGGGCCACGCCCCAGGTTTGCGGCGTGGCATAGTAGTCCAGCGCCAGGGCTTGCAGGGTTGAGCGGGCGGCGAGGCCACCATCGGCGCATTGGCTGACGCCATCGGCGATCGCACACAAATAGCCTTTACTCGCGGCCAACTCAGGGGCGGGGGTAACCAGGCGCAAGGCGTCCTGGTTTTCCGCCCGTGGGCCGGTGGCACTGGCCAGAGCGACGCTTAGTTGCAGGCTCATCAGACCCGCGCAGCGGTGACGGCCGCCGAGCCCCAGGTGGTTCTCCAGCGACGCTTGACCCCATGCAAGCCGAACCAGGCCAGTACACCGAGGCTGGCGAACAACCAGAGTGCGAGCTGATAGCTGCCAGTGCTTTGCTTGATCGCGCCCATGCCCGCCGCCAGGGCGAAGCCGCCGATGCCGCCCGCCATGCCGATCAGGCCGGTCATTACGCCGATCTCTCGGCGAAAGCGCTGGGGCACCAGTTGGAACACTGCACCGTTACCGGCACCCAGGCCCAGCATGGTGCAGACGAAAAGGGCGAGGGCAGCGTAGGAGCTCGGCAGGTTGAAACCCACTGCCGCAATACAGATTGCCGCCACGCTGTACATGCCCAGCAAGGTGCGGATCCCACCGAACCGATCGGCCAGCGCGCCGCCCAGAGGTCGCATCAGGCTGCCACCAAACACGCAGGCGGCGGTGTAGTAACCGGCGGTAACCGGGCTCAAGCCGTACTGGTCGTTGAAGTAGCCGGGCAGGGCGCTGGCCAGGCCGATGAACCCGCCGAAGGTCACACTGTAGAAAAACATGAACCACCAACTGTCGCGGTCGCCGAGGGCCTTGAAGTAGTCGGCCATGGACTTGGCTTTTGGCCGCTCGGGGGCGTTGCGGGCCAGCCAGGCGAAGACGATCAGGGTCAGGATCAGCGGAATCAGGGCGAAGCCGAACACATTGCTCCAGCCAAACGCGGCCGCCAGCACCGGCGCCAGCAGGGCTGCAAACACCGTCCCGGAGTTGCCGGCACCGGCAATGCCCATGGCCTTGCCCTGATGCTCGGCGGGGTACCACTGGGACGCCAGGGGCAGGGCAACGGCAAAGGAAGCGCCGGCCATGCCGAGGAACATCCCCAATAGCAACGCTTGTTCATAACTGTGAATGCCCAATTTCCAGGCGACGAACAAGGCCACGATGACAATGACCTGGCCAATCAGTCCGGCGGTCTTGGGTGACAGCTTGTCTGCCAGCATGCCCATCAGAAACCGCAGGACGGCGCCCGCGAGGATCGGCGTTGCCACCACCAGGCCACGCTGCTGGGTGGTCAGGTGCAAGTCGGCGGCGATCTGTATCGCCAGTGGGCCGAGCAGGTACCAGACCATGAAGCTCAGGTCGAAATACAGGAACGCGGCAAACAAAGTCGGTGTGTGGCCGGATTTCCAGAAGCTTGATTTCATCACGCACCTCAGCGGTAAAAGGGGGCTTGTTAAGAAGGCCTTGTGATGGAACGGCTGACTAAAGCCGCCCCACCGGCCCGGGCTATGGGGCCAAAACGAAAAAACGCCGCCACCGGGTTCGCGAGAGCAAACCGGGTGTGCGACGTCTTTGTCGTGGAGGGGCAACCGCCGTTGGCTACCTGTGGTGATTGTGTAGCAAGACCTGCGCCAATATCGGGTGTAGCCGCTGCCGAGGTACGAGGCTGCGATGGGTTGCGTAGCGGCCCCAGAGGCGGTCCTGCGGATACGCATCGCAGCTTCGTACCTCGGCAGCGGCTACACGGGCTTTTCAGCCCAGCAACTCGCTCATGGCAATAATCTGCTCTGCCACCTGGATCAGCTTCTGCTGCCGGCTCATGGCCTGGCGGCGCATCAGGGTGTAGGCCTCTTCCTCATTGCAGTCCTTCATTTTCATCAATAGGCCTTTGGCCAGTTCGATGCGTTTACGCTCCGCTAACTGCTGGTCCCGGGCCTGCAACTGCGCGCGTAGGGCCTGGTCGCTTTCGAAGCGGGCCATGGCTACGTCGAGGATCGGTTGCAGGCGCTGGGCCTGGATGCCTTCGACAATATAGGCACTGACCCCAGACTTGATTGCCTGGCGCATCACCACCGGATCGTGCTCGTCGGTAAACATCACAATGGGCCGTGGCTGGTCGCGGCTGACCAGCACCACTTGCTCCATGACATCGCGGCCCGGTGACTCGGTATCAATCAGGATCACGTCCGGGCGCACTGTTTCGACCCGTGCGGGCAGGTCGATAGTCAATCCGGATTCGTCGATGACCTCAAACCCGGCCTCGGTCAGCGCGGCCTTGAGGCGCCCGACTTTGCGCGGGGTGTCGTTGATCAGCAGGATTCGCAACATAAGGTCAGCCTCCTGTCAGCGCCGAGCGAGTTGGGCGGCAGTGTCGGCCATGTCATGCAGACGGAAGCTGCGGGCATAGCCGACCGGGTCCGAACCGTCCCAGACCTTGCCATCGATCAGCTGGCTGCTGCGCATTTCTTCACCCCACGCGGCGACGCCCACGGCAGTCGCCGCCTGGCGATAGATCTCCAGTTGCTGGACCTGACGGGCGACGGCGAGGTAGTCCGGGTCTTCGCGCAACAAGCCCCAGCGGCGGAACTGGGTCATGAACCATATGCCGTCGGACAGATAAGGCAGGTTGACCTTGCCACCACCGTGAAAGCGCAGGGCGTGGGGGTCTTGCCAGTGGTTGCCCAGGCCATCGTCATAGTCGCCCAGCAGGCGCGGTTCAATGCAATCGAGGGGGGCATCCAGGTAGTCCCAGGCGCTAAGCAATTGCGCGGTGGAGCGGCGATTTTCAGGGCTTTCATCAATAAAGCGACTGGCCTCCAGAATCGCCATCACCAACACACGGGCGGTGTTGGGGTATTGCTCGACAAAGGCTTGGGTGCAGCCGAGGACTTTTTCCGGATGATTCGGCCAGATGGTCTGGGTGGTGGCCAGGGTGAAGCCCTGGTTTTGCTTCACTGCACTGGCACACCACGGCTCGCCGACGCAAAAACCATCAATTCTCCCGGCTTGCAGGTGCGCGACCATTTGCGGTGGTGGCACCACCACACTCTCAACATCCTGCAACGGATGGATGCCTTGGCTGGCCAGCCAGTAATACAACCACATGGCGTGAGTGCCTGTGGGAAAGGTCTGGGCGAAGGTGAGTTTTGTTCGGCTTTGGTGCACGTGGCGCTTCAGTGCCTCAGGACTGGTCACCCCTTGCTGCTGCAGGCCGTGAGACAGGTTGATGCTTTGGCCATTCTGGTTCAGGCCCATCAGTACCGCCATGTCAGTGGGGGCGATACCGCCAATTCCAAGGTGCACGGCGTAGATCAGCCCATACAGGCTGTGGGCGGCATCCAGTTCGCCGCTGACCAGCTTGTCCCGCAGATTAGCCCACGACGATTGGCGCTTGAGGTTCAGGGTCAGGCCGTAGGGCTGGGCGAAGCCCTGAGTGGCGGCGACCACCACCGAGGCGCAGTCGCTCAAGGCCATGAAGCCGAGGTCGAGGCTGCTCTTTTCCGGGGCATCACTGCCGTTGACCCAGGCCAGGGGGTTGCTCGCCTGGCTATTGCCCACCGAATCACTCATCAACGCCTACCTTATTCAGAAAAAAAGGCGTCGTTCCTTCGGGTGGCTGTGCAAGCCACCGGAGGGTAACGACGCCTTTGTCCTTGAGCCCGCTCCGTCGTTGGGGGGCTGCGATAAACAAGTCAAAGCAAGGCACATGCCACGGGGGCGAGGGCTCGGAGCGGCGTCAGCTTTTGATCAAGATTGAAAGCACGGTGGCTCCCACTATGCCCGCTCCTTCATTCCAGGCCACGCAGGAAAACCCACCGTGTACGTTGATCAATTCGCAGCGATTTACTGCCATGTGTTCTTGCGACGCCGGTGGCTTTGTTGGCTGCTGATGCTGGGCAGCGCACCGGTCGTCGGCGAGGCTTATCAGGCTCGGGATGAAAACCTGCACACGTTCTTTACCGCGTTGTCGGTGCCCTTGGGTCAGCCCATCGTTGTCAGCCCGGCTGTTGCCCGCAAGCACATCACCGGGGCGTTCGATTTCAGCTCGGCACAACGGACCCTGGAGGATACGGCTGTCCAGCAAGGCTTGATCTGGTACAGCGACGGGCAAGTGCTCTACCTCTATGACGCCAGTGAGGCGAAAAGCTCGGTGGTTGCGTTGCGTCATATATCGGTCGACAGGCTGCGCGGATTTATGCGGCGCTCGGGGCTCAGCGAAGCGCGCTATCCCCTGCGCGAGGGCGGGGCGCGAATGTTTTCTGTTTCGGGACCGGCGAACTATGTCGATCAGGTGCTGCGTCTGGCCCAGCTCATGGATCGGCGGCGTGAAGAGTTGCGCACGGGCGCACAGAAAATCGGGGTGGTGCAGGTGCTCAACACACATGTCGCTGATCGTCAGTACGCCATGGGGGACGAGCAGGTCAGCGTACCGGGCATGGCCTCGATGATCGAAAAGCTCTTGGCCGCCGAACAGAAGAATACCTCCCCGTCCCGGTCAGGGCTGCTGGCTGATAAGAACATCTCGGTGATGGCGTATCCCGACACGAACAGCCTGTTGATCAAAGGGAAACCGGAGCAGGTGCGTTTTATCGAGAACCTCGTGGCAGAGCTGGATGTGCCTAAGCGGTCAGTAGAAGTGTCGTTGTGGCTGGTAGACGTAGACCGCGATGAGCTCAAGAAAATAGGCATGCAGTTGCATAAGGAGGGTAAGGCCGAGGGCACGGCTGCCTTTGCCACTCGGGCGCTGGCGCCCCTTGAAGATAACGCGTTCATGAGCCGAGTCACGGCATTGGAGCGACGGCGTCGGGCGAAGGTGGTGACGCTGCCCGTCATCCTGACTCAGGAGAATGTCCCGGCGGTTTTTCATGACAACCAGACCTTCTACCTGCCTCGGCCAGGGACAGACAGTGATGAGTGGCAACCGGTTATTTACGGTACTCAGGTCAGTGTTCTGCCGCGTTTTGCCGAGGCCAATGAAATCGAGATGCAGCTCTCCATCGAGGATGGTCGCCAGTTGAACAAGCCGCGCGGTGGTGAAGCACCGTTGGCAGCGGTGGGGCATATTGGGATCAATACCGTGGTGCGTGTGAGCCAGGGCAATCGGTTGTGGGTCGGTGATTTTCCACGCGCTGCCAATGGCGCCGCGCGTGGCGCGTCATTCGGGCTGATGGCCAACAGTGTGCGTTTGTTTGTGATCCAGGCCAGGGCCGTAGGGGACATCAGTATCGGGCCAGGGCATCCGCCGCCCTTGGCGCCATCTCAGTACCAGCGTGTGAAACGCGCGTTTGTTCGTTCAGCCGAGCTATGACGAAATGTCTTACGCGTCCTGTCCAGTAAATCTCGAGTTTATGGGTTTTTGCCTACCGCATAGCTGCGAGGTGATTTCTATAGTTGCCGCCTATCTGGCAGACCCGTGTTGAGCACCAGGGAGCCCTGAATGTCGGTTGGTAAGTGTCGAGGTTTGAATGGACGATGTAGCTGAGGGTTGGGCGCCTGCGCCTGTGATCTTCGGTCGCTGGACGTTGCATGGCGATGGCAGGCTGACAGGCGCGTGTGCGGATATTCAACTGCCTCCCAAGGAGTGGCAGGTATTGCGCTTACTGCTCGCATCGACCGGTGTGTTGGTGACCAAGGATCATTTGCTGGAAAGGGCCTGGTCCTCTGGCGAAGTCACCGAGGAGTCATTGACGCGCTGTATCTATTCACTGCGTAAACACCTGGAGGACGACAAGGGGTTTATCAAGACCGTCTATGGCAGGGGCTACCGCTTTACCTGTCCGGTAGTAGCGGTCAGTGCGGCTGATCACGTGCCTGTGCCCCCCATGGTTCACGTCTGTTCGACCTGTGGACAGGTGAGCCGGTGGGAGTCCTGACTTGAGAGGGGCCTGGTGCAAAGGATGGCTGCTGATCATCCTGCTCGTGGGCAGCGAGGCCAAGGCTTATTGCTGGGCAGAGGCTGCCAGTCGATATGACCTCGAGCCGGAGCTGTTACAGGCCATAGCGGCCGTGGAGTCTGGCTATCGAGCCGACGCCATGAACTACAGCAATAATAACGGCACTCGGGATATCGGGCTGATGCAGATCAACAGCATTCACCTGCCACGGCTGCTCAAGGAGGGCGTTACCGAGCAGCGACTGTTGGATGAGCCTTGCTTGTCAGTGGCGGTGGGGGCATCGATTCTTGCCGGCTTTATCAAGCAGTTTGGTTACAACTGGACAGCGGTGGGTTCTTACAATGTGGGCACCGGCTCAGGGCCGCAACGTGACGCATTGCGTGTTCGTTATGCGCAAAAAATCTGGGCGCGGTATGAAGAGTTGATGGCGTTGCGTAACGGATGATCGGATTGTCTGTGCGCCGTGCTTCGCCTGGACCCCTTCACCCGGCTATAATCCCGGCCACTTTTCGCCGCCACCCGAGTCAAGCCCGCCCATGTATACCCTGGCCCGCCAGCTGTTGTTCAAACTCTCCCCGGAAACCTCCCACGATCTGTCCCTGGACCTGATCGGCGCAGGTGGCCGCCTGGGGCTCAATGGCCTGGTGTGCAAGGCTCCGGCCAAGATGCCGGTGTCGGTGATGGGGCTCGACTTTCCCAATCCCGTAGGACTGGCCGCCGGTTTGGACAAGAACGGTGCGGCTATCGACGGCTTTGCGCAGCTGGGTTTCGGCTTTGTCGAAATCGGCACCGTCACGCCTCGACCGCAACCCGGCAATCCAAAGCCACGCATTTTCCGCTTGCCGGAAGCCGAGGCGATCATCAATCGCATGGGCTTCAATAACCTGGGGGTCGACCACCTGTTGTCGCGGGTTCAAGCGGCGAAGTACAAGGGCATCCTGGGGATCAATATCGGCAAGAACTTCGACACGCCGGTGGAGCGTGCCGTGGATGACTACCTGATTTGCCTGGACAAGGTCTACGCCCACGCCAGTTACGTCACGGTCAACGTCAGCTCGCCCAATACACCGGGTTTGCGCAGCTTGCAGTTTGGTGATTCCCTCAAAAAACTGCTGGAAGCCTTGCGCCAGCGCCAGGAAGACCTGGCCGTGCGTCATTGCAAGCGCGTTCCGTTGGCGATCAAGATTGCCCCGGACATGAGTGATGAAGAAACCGTATTGGTGGCACAAGCGTTGGTGGACTCGGGAATGGATGCGGTGATTGCCACCAATACCACCCTGAGCCGTGTCGGCGTCGAAGGCCTGGCCTATGGTGACGAGGCCGGTGGCCTGTCCGGGGCCCCGGTACGTGACCAGAGTACCCATATCGTCAAGGTCCTGGCCGCCGAGTTAGCAGGGCGCCTGCCGATCATTGCCGTGGGCGGTATCACCGAAGGTAGGCACGCCGCCGAGAAAATCGCCGCCGGTGCGAGCCTGGTGCAGTTGTATTCCGGTTTTATCTACAAGGGCCCGGCGTTGATTCGCCAGTCGGTGGATGCGATTGCCGCGTTGCCGAGAGGCTGAATAAAGAGGGCATAAAAAAGGGCTCCTCGAAGGAGCCCCTGGGCCGAAGCCCGCCGCCCGGATGGGGCGTGCGTGGTTAAGTCGTTACGTATTCGTGATGGTGTCGGAATTAAATGCCCTTGATTAGCCGACGGCGTGAAGTTCGTTGAGTCTGTGGATTCCCGCAGTGCCAGTCATACCGTCCCAGTTGTCGCCGCGTCCTTCTCGCCAGCCGTTGATCCAGGCTTGGCGTACCGACGGTAGAGTAAATGGGCAAAGCTCACGGGATTTGCCATGAACGCCATATTGATATCCGCGTAAAAATGCTCTTTCCAACGGATCACGCTTAAGTCTTCTCATAGGGTGTTTCCCTCACTTGTTGACTGTCTTGATATCCTTCGGCCCCGTCCGAGGCCGGGCAGAGTTTTTCTGCCGTTGGTGCGCTCGCTGCCGGCGTGGCGAGCACGGTGTCGGCGCCGTTACGACGCCAACCTGTATTGAGTTCTAACCAATAGGTCACATGGATTCAATGATCGTTTTGTCATAAGGACGTAACGATAATGCTGGTATAGCCATAAGCTGGGGTGGCTTTTCGCCCCTTTTATTAGGCAAAGCCAGCTATGATGTGCCCTGCAAAGAGGATGGGTTTAATCCTTTAGTGAGAATGCCCGCCCGTTGCAGTCGGTTATTATTCGACGAAGGGTCGGAATATTTCTTTTTGTTGCATCAAATACACGATCTGCCCCGTCAACAAAGGCTCAAAGGGCCGGCAGCCGGGGTGGGACGGCACATTCGTGCCACACGAGCGCTCTTCAAGAAAAGCGCTTGATTGAAAACCGAACCGGCGATGCGTCGTCCGTTCACTTATTGCTGAAAAGCCTGGAATTCCCATGTCGGATCGTTACGAACTCTTCCTCACTTGCCCCAAGGGCCTCGAAGGCTTGCTGATCGAGGAAGCCGTCGGGCTTGGCCTTGAGGAAGCACGCGAGCACACCTCGGCCGTGCGCGGCATGGCCGACATGGAAACCGCCTACCGCCTGTGCCTCTGGTCCCGTCTGGCCAACCGTGTGTTGCTGGTGCTTAAGCGCTTCCCGATGAAGGACGCCGAAGACCTCTACCACGGCGTGCTGGACATCGAGTGGGCAGACCACATGGTTGCCGACGGCACCCTGGCGGTGGAGTTCAGTGGCCACGGTTCGGGTATCGACAACACCCACTTCGGCGCGCTGAAGGTCAAGGATGCGATTGTCGACAAACTGCGCACCCCGACCGGCGAACGCCCGTCCATCGACAAGATCAACCCGGACCTGCGCATTCATCTGCGCCTGGACCGTGGCGAAGCGATCCTGTCCCTCGACCTCTCCGGCCACAGCCTGCACCAGCGTGGTTATCGCCTGCAGCAGGGCGCCGCGCCACTCAAGGAAAACCTGGCGGCGGCGATCCTGATTCGCTCCGGCTGGCCGCGTATCGCCGCTGAAGGCGGCGCGTTGACGGACCCAATGTGTGGCGTCGGTACCTTCCTGGTGGAAGGCGCGATGATCGCCGCCGACATGGCCCCCAACCTCAACCGCGAGCAGTGGGGCTTCACCGCTTGGTTGGGCCACGTTCCGGCCCTGTGGAAGAAACTTCACACTGAGGCCAGCGAACGTGCCGCCATCGGTATGGCCAAGCCGCCGTTGTGGGTTCGTGGTTATGAGGCCGATCCACGGTTGATTCAGCCGGCTCGCAATAACATCGAGCGTGCTGGCCTGAGCCATTGGATCAAGGTGTATCAGGGCGAAGTCGGCACCTTCGAACCGCGCCCGGACCAGAACCAGAAAGGCTTGGTGATCTGCAACCCACCTTACGGCGAGCGCCTGGGTGATGAAGCCAGTCTGTTGTACCTCTACCAGAATCTCGGCGAGCGCCTGCGTCAGGCTTGCCTGGGTTGGGAAGCGGCGGTATTCACCGGTGCCCCGGATCTCGGCAAGCGCATGGGCATCCGCAGTCACAAACAGTATTCGTTCTGGAACGGCGCCTTGCCGTGCAAGTTGCTGCTGATCAAGGTCACGCCGGATCAGTTCGTGACGGGCGAGCGCCGTACCCCTGAGCAGCGTCAGGCGGAACGTGAGCAGGCCGTTTACGACCAGGCGCCGACCGAGCCGCAAGAGCGTCAGTACAACAAGAACGGCAACCCGATCAAACCGGCACCGGCTCCGGTGGTCGAGCAGGCGCGCTTGAGCGAAGGCGGGCAGATGTTCGCCAACCGGTTGCAGAAAAACCTGAAGCTGCTGGGCAAGTGGGCCAAGCGTGAAGGCGTTGATTGCTACCGCGTCTACGATGCCGACATGCCGGAATACTCCATGGCCATCGATCTGTACCACGATTGGGTCCACGTTCAGGAGTACGCCGCACCGAAATCCATCGATCCGGAAAAAGCCTCGGCGCGCATGTTCGATGCGCTGGCCGCGATTCCCCAGGCGTTGAACATCGACAAGAGCCGCGTGGTGGTCAAGCGCCGCGAGCGTCAGAGCGGCACCAAGCAGTACGAGCGTCAGAGCGCCCAGGGCAAGTTCACCGAGGTCAGCGAAGGCGGCGTGAAGTTGCTGGTCAACCTGACGGATTACCTGGATACCGGTCTGTTCCTCGATCACCGGCCAATGCGCTTGCGCATTCAGAAAGAAGCGGCCGGCAAGCGCTTCCTCAATCTGTATTGCTACACCGCCACTGCCAGTGTGCACGCAGCCAAGGGCGGCGCGCGTAGTACCACCAGTGTCGACTTGTCGAAAACCTACCTGGATTGGGCACGCCGCAACTTCTCCCTCAACGGCTTCTCGGACAAGAACCGTCTGGAGCAGGGTGACGTGATGGCATGGCTGGAAGCCAGTCGTGATGAGTTCGACATGATCTTCATCGACCCGCCGACTTTCTCCAACTCCAAGCGCATGGAAGGCATCTTCGACGTGCAGCGTGACCACGTGCAGTTGCTTGACCTGGCTATGGCCCGTCTGGCACCGGGCGGTGTGTTGTACTTCTCCAATAACTTCCGCAAGTTCCAGCTGGAAGACAACCTCAGCCAGCGTTATGCGGTTGAAGAAATCAGCGATAAAACCATCGACCCGGATTTTGCGCGCAACGCCAAGATCCATCGGGCCTGGAAAATCACCGCACGCTGATCTGCACCCTTTGAAGCCGCGAGCCTGGAGTATTCCAGGCTCGCGGCTTTTTTGCGCTGGTCAAACTCAACCCCTGTGGCTATAACTTAGGGTCCAGCCAAAGTGACGTCCCGGCACACTGGCGCTTTGAGTGTTGCCTATGTCGCTGCATGCCGTGCGCCCGAAAATCCTTGGCTTTATCAATGAGCAGGCGTCGGCGTGGCTCGTGGCATTGGCGGTCTTTCTGGCAGGCGTGGCGCTGACGGTCATCGTCGCGTGGGCGGCGTCCGATCTCTATCAACAGCAGGTTCGCCAGCGGTTTCAGTTGTTGGTCAACGAACGCTACAGCCGTCTTCAGGAGCGCTTTGAAGATCAGGAACAACGCCTGGGTAGCCTGCGGCGTTTTTTCGTCAACTCTCACATGGTTTCCCACAAAGAATTCGATGGTTTTGCACAGCCCTTGCTGCTGCGTACCCGGGCCTATGCCTGGGCGCCGCGAATTTTTCGTGATCAACGCAAGGAGTTTGAACAGCAGGCGACCCGTCAGCGCGGTTTTCCGTTTGCCATTCGTGAATTGAATGAGGCGGGTGAATTGGCGCCAGCGGCCGAGCGCGATGAATATGTGCCGGTGCTGTACAGCCAGACTCAAAGCATCCTTGGGTCACCTCTGGGGTTTGATCTGTTGGCCCAGCCTCTGCGTCGCTCGACGCTTGCGCGGGCACAAAAAACAGGAACAATGGCGGTTTCTCAACCTATGCAATTGGTGGGCGTGGAGCCGGCCTATGCCATGGGCGTCTTGCTGGTGGCGCCGGTCAGTCACGCGGCTACTGCGCAAACGCCCCAAAGCGAGCCATACGGTTACGTGATGGCCGTGATCAGCATGCGCCAGCTGGTGGCCGACGGTTTGCCTAAGCCGGACCGGGACAACCTGGTGGTGCAGATTGTCGACACCTCCGATACGCAGCAACGCGTGCTCTACGAATCCAGCAGCGCCTTGGCCCACAGCAGCCTGGAGGCGACACGCCGGTTGACCTTGGGCGATCACGTCTATGCCTTGACGCTGCGCCCCAGCCAGGTATTCGAGAAGGTCAATCACTCTTCGGTGATCGGCATCCTGAGCATGGGTAGCCTGCTTAGCGTGTTGCTCAGTGCCTTGCTTTACGTACTGGTCAGCCAGCGCCAGCGAGCACTGAAGCTGGTGGAACAACGCACTGGCCAGTTGCACCAACGGGAGCAGGAGTTGCGCGGCGCCCACGGCCAATTGCGCAGTGTGCTGAACGCGGCAACGCAGGTAGCGATCATTGCCACTGACTTGCGCGGGGTCATCAATACCTTCAATGCCGGGGCTGAGCAGATGTTGGGCTTTGAGGCCGATCAGGCGGTGGGCCATCTGACCCTCGCAAGCCTGCACCTGGCCCCCGAGCTTGATGCCCGGGCCGCGCAGTTGAGCCTGGCGCTCGGTAAACCCATTGCGCCGAATCAGGCGATGCTGGTGGAAAGCGGTGACAATGTGCATGAGGCCCGTGAGTGGACGCTGGTACGCAAGGATGGCAGCCAGTTGACGGTGAATATGCTGGCGACGACCTTGCTGGATGACCATGGTCTGTGGATTGGCCACTTGGCGATCTGCCTGGATGTCACTGAGCAAAAACGTGCCTATGAGGCGCTGGCAGCGCGGGATCGCCTGCTGAAAAAGCTCAGCGCCCATGTTCCCGGCGGCATCTTTCAATTCACCCTGGAGCCCGGGGATAATTGGCGATTTATCTATGCCAGTGATGGCATTCGGGACATCTACGAAATCGAGCCTGGGTTGTTGCAGTTGGATGCGAAACAAGTCTTTGAGCGCATTCATCCTCAGGACGCCGAACGGGTCCGCGCGTCTATCCGCTTGTCAGCGCTGCAATTGAGTCACTGGCGTGAAGAGTACCGCGTGCAATTGCCTCAACGGGGCCTGCGCTGGGTCCGTGGCGAAGCTACCCCGGAAGAGCTATCGGGCGGCGGTACGTTGTGGCATGGCTATGTATCCGATATTTCCGACCTGAAGCGGGTTGAGGAAGAGCTTCGGGCTCTGTCCATCACTGACTCCCTGACGGGCATTTATAACCGGCGCTACTTCCAGGACCGCCTACGGACCGAGATGATCAGGGTCAAGCGTACTTCGGGAGCGTTGGCGGTGATCATGTTCGATATTGATCACTTCAAGCGCATCAATGACCAGCATGGGCACGCCGTGGGCGATGGCGTGTTGCGAGAGTTGTGTCGACGGATCAGCCAGCGCTTGCGTCGTACTGATGTGTTCTGCCGCCTGGGAGGCGAGGAGTTCATGGTGCTGTGCCCTCACACCGATGGCGCCCAAGCCTACAGCCTGGCGCTGGAGTTGTGGCAAGCGTTGCGCAGCGCGCCAATGGAGCGCGTGGGTACCGTGACAGCCAGCTTCGGGGTTGCCAGTTGGCGGGTCGATGAGGGCGTAGACAGTTTGTTGTTGCGCGCGGACTCGGGGGTGTACGCGGCCAAGCAGACGGGCAGGGATCGAGTCGAGGTGGAGCGGTTGTCGGCTTGATGACAGCCTTGCAGGAGCCGGGCCCCTGCAAGGCTGTGGGATTTACAGAACCGGCGCAGCCGCGGCCAGCTTCGGCTGGCGATACAGGTCCAGCAGCACCTGATCCAGCACCGACGAGGCGCCCCACGGCTTCGGATCGTTGAGGATCGCCACCACAGCCCAAGTGTTGCCATTGTCATCGCGGCTGAAGCCGGCGATCGCCCGCACGGTGTTCAGGGTGCCGGTCTTGACGTGGGCTTCACCGCGCAACGCCGTGGTTTTCAGGCGTTTGCGCATGGTACCGTCCATCCCGGAGATCGGCAGCGAACTGATGTACTCCGCCGCGTACGGGCTTCTCCAGGCCGCTTGCAGCATGGTCGCCATCTCCCGGGCGCTGACCCGCTCGGCACGGGACAATCCGGAACCGTTCTCCATCACCAGATGTGGCGCGGTGATGCCTTTTTTCGCCAGCAACTGACGTACGACCCGCTGGGCAGCCTTGGCGTCGTCGCCATCGGCATCGGTGCGGTATTGCGCGCCGAGGCTGAGGAACAATTGCTGGGCCATGGTGTTGTTACTGTATTTGTTGATGTCGCGGATGATTTCCGCCAGGTCCGGTGAGAACGCACGGGCCAGGACCTTGGCGTCCTTGGGTACCGGGGCCTGGATGTCACGGCCCTGGATGCTGCCGCCCAGTTCTTTCCAGATCGCCCGTACGGCTCCGGCGGTGTAGGTGGCGTGGTCGAGCAAGGACAGGTAGGTCTGAGAGCTGCAACCATCACCCAATTGCCCGTTGACAGTCACCGTGACACTGCCATCGGCGGCGGTCACCGGGTTGTAGCGCACGTCACCGGTGCACTGTTTGCTGTTGATCACCTTGACCTGGTTGTCGATGTGAATACTGGCAATCGGTGGCTCCACCGAAATCAGTACCTTGCCCGAGTCGTTGCGGGCTACAAAACGCAAGGCCTTGAGGTTGACCAACAGGGCATCCGGCTTGACCAGGAAGGGCTTGTTGGCGTCGTTGCCGTCGTCATTGAATTCAGGCAATTGCGGCTGGACGAAGAAACTGCGGTCCAGCACCAGGTCGCCGGTGACTTGCTGCACGCCATTGGCCCGCAGGTCGCGCATCAGTAACCAGAGTTTTTCCATGTTCAGCTTGGGATCGCCGCCGCCCTTGAGGTATAGGTTGCCGCGCAGTACGCCGCCGCTCAGGGTGCCGTCGGTGTAGAACTCGGTTTTCCACTGATGGTTGGGGCCGAGCATTTCCAGGGCCGCGTAGGTGGTGACCAGCTTCATGGTCGATGCCGGGTTGACCGACACATCGGCATTGAACACGGTGGGTGTGCCCGGGCCGTTGAGGGGAATCATCACCAGGGACAGCGCGTTGTTCTGCAGCTTGGCCTTCTGGAGGGCTTCCTGAACCTTGGGGGGCAGGGTGGTATTGATCGGGGCGGCGGTGACGGAAAAGGCCAGGGGAAAAAGAAAACCGGCCAGTAACAAGGGACGCAAAGATTTGATCATAAGAAATGAAACCCTACTGCTGAGGAGGGTGGAAAGGCGAGGGCATATGAACGAAAATCCCTCAGTGGTCATGAATGTGTCGGCATTATGCCCCAAGCGTGAGGTACTTGTGCCTGAACGATAGCTGCTAATCGCGGATTTTTTTACTGGCACAGTGCCGCCCGTCCCAGAGAGTCGGGCAAAGGCCTGCTTAAACTGCTAAAGTGCCGCCCGTTATTACTTATGAGGATTGTTCCATGGCGACTAACCGTTCCCAGCGTCTGCGCAAAAAACTGTGCGTTGATGAATTTCAAGAGCTGGGCTTCGAGCTGAACCTGGATTTCAACGAAGGTTTGGACGACAAGGCTATCGACGCTTTCCTCGACGCATTCCTGAAAGAAGCGATGGAGGCCAATGGCCTTGGCTACGTGGGCGGCGATGACTACGGTCTGGTTTGCCTGCAGAAGCGTGGCTCGGTCAGCGAAGAACAGCGTGTTGCTGTTGAAGCTTGGCTCAAAGCCCGTAGCGAGCTGAAAAGCGTTGAAGCTAGCCCGCTGATGGACGTCTGGTACCCGGAAAAGCCGATCAATCCGGTAGCCTGATGTCATGAAAAAGCGACCCGCCCGGGTCGCTTTTTCGTTATGGCGTCTTAAAAAGTCAGGCCTTGCGCCAATTCAGAATCACCAGCGTCAACACCCCCGCAACAATCCCCCAGAACGCCGAACCGATGGAAAACAACGTCAACCCCGACGCTGTAACCATAAAGGTGATCAGCGCTGCTTCCCGTTCCTTGGGCTCATTCATGGCAATGCTCAGGCCATTGATGATCGAGCCAAACAACGCCAGTGCTGCAATCGACAGCACCAACTCCTTAGGCAGGGCTGCGAACAAGGCCGCCAAGGTGGCGCCAAATACCCCGGCAATCCCGTAGAAAATCCCGCACCAGACCGCCGCGGTGTAGCGCTTGTTACGGTCCTCATGGGCGTGTGGACCGGTGCAGATCGCTGCGCTGATGGCTGCCAGGTTGATACCGTGGGAACCGAACGGTGCCAGCACCAGCGAGGCCAGGCCGGTGGCGGTGATCAGGGGCGAGGCCGGCACGTTGTAGCCATCGGCCCGCAGTACCGCGACCCCCGGCATGTTCTGTGAGGTCATCGCGACCACGAACAGTGGAATACCGATGCTGATGGTGGCGGCCAGGGAAAAGTGCGGAGTGGTCCATACCGGTGTCGCCACTTCCAGGTGGAAGCCACTGAAATCCAGTAACCCCATCAGGCCGGACAAGGCGGTGCCGATCAGCAGCGCCGCCAACACCGCATAGCGCGGTGACAGGCGCTTGACGATCAGGTAGGTGAAGAACATCCCCAGCACCAGCGCTGTGCGGTGTTGTGCGGCGACGAAAATCTCGCTGCCGATCTTGAACAGAATCCCCGCCAGCAAGGCCGCCGCCAGGGACGCCGGGATACGCTTGACCAGTTTTTCAAAACTGCCGGTGAGCCCGCAGATCGTCACCAGCACCGCGCAGGTGATGTAGGCACCGATGGCCTCGCCGTAGCTCACGCCGCCCAGGCTTGTGATCAGCAGCGCCGCGCCGGGTGTGGACCAGGCGATGGTGATCGGCGTGCGATAGCGCAGGGACAGGCCGATGCTGCATACCGCCATGCCGATGGAAATCGCCCAGATCCACGACGAAATCTGCGCCGTGGTCAGGCCCGCGGCCTGGCCGGCCTGGAACATCAGCACCAGGGAGCTGGTATAGCCGGTCATCATGGCAATGAAGCCGGCGACGATCGCCGAAGGCGAGGTATCGGCCAGTGGGCGCAGTGGCGCCTGGGTCGCGTCGGTCATGGGGTGGTGTTCCTTGTTACCTGTAGGAGCGAGCAAGCTCGCTCCTACAATGAATGGGAAATTACCGATTCAAGCCTAAACTCAAACGTAACGACTCATTGCAATACAGCCGGCGCCGCAAACAGCCATACAGTCGTGTTGGCGCAACGGGTTGTGTACAATATGCGTTGTTTTTACGCGATACTTGCCAGCGACCCTCAGTACCGTATTACAGTCAACGTCAATTCGCCGCCGTTCTCCCGACCCGAGTGCCCATGAACGAACAGTTGCAGCCCCTCAAGAAACAACCGCGAGCCGGTAAGGCCGGTCGCAGTGGAACCCAGGACGATATCGTCTACGCGCATATCTTCGAGGCGATCCTTGAACAACGCCTGGCGCCCGGTACCAAATTGAGTGAAGAAGCACTGGGCGAAATCTTCGGTGTGAGCCGTACGATCATTCGCCGGGCGTTGTCGCGCCTGGCCCACGAAGGCGTGGTGTTGCTGCGGCCCAATCGCGGTGCGGTCGTGGCCAGCCCGAGTGTCGAGGAAGCCCGTCAGGTGTTCATGGCCCGACGCCTGGTGGAGCGCGCGATCACTGAATTGGCGGTGCAGCATGCCACAGCCGAGCAGTTGGCCGAATTGCGTCAGATGGTCAATGACGAGCGGGACAGCTTCTCCCGAGGCGATCGCGGGGCGGGTATTCGGCTTTCCGGCGAGTTCCACCTGAAGCTGGCCGAGGCGGCGAAGAACGCACCGCTGATCAGCTTCCAACGCAGCCTGGTGTCCCAGACTTCGTTGATCATCGCCCAGTACGAAAGCGGCAACCGTTCCCACTGTTCCTACGATGAGCATACCCAACTGATCGACGCCATCGAGGCGCGGGATGCGACGTTGGCCGTGAACCTGATGATGCACCACATGGATCACATCGACAGCAAACTCAACCTCGATGAGGAAAGCGCGTCGGATGACCTGCATGCGGTGTTCTCGCATCTGTTGCAGACCAAGAAGCCAGGGCGGTCTTCGGTAAAACTGTAGACCCGATCAAAATGTGGGAGCTGGCTTGCCTGCGATAGCGTCACCTCGGTTGAACTGAGCTACCGAGGCGTCTGCATCGCAAGCAAGCCAGCTCCCACATTTGTTTTGTGTTGTTTTTGATATCAGCGTTGGTGCACCAATTGCCCCGCCGCATACGTCTGCAACACCGCCCGATCATCCCCCAGCGTCATCAATACAAACAACGTCTCGGCAATGTTATTGGCCTGCTTCAAGCGATAGCTGAGCAGCGGCGTAGCGTTGTAGTCCAGTACTAGGAAGTCCGCATCGGTGCCCGGTTGCAGCGTGCCGATCTTGTCTTCCAATCGCAACGCCCGAGCGCCGCCCAGGGTCGCCAGGTACAACGACTTGAACGGACTCAGCCGCGCCCCCTGCAACTGCATCACTTTGTAGGCTTCGTTCAGCGTTTGCAGGAGCGAGAAACTGGTGCCGCCACCGACATCGGTGCCCAGGCCGACATTGAGCTTGTGCTTCTCCGCCATCGGCAGATTGAACAAGCCGCTGCCGAGGAAAAGGTTCGAAGTCGGGCAGAACGCTACTGCCGAACCCGCTTCTGCCAGGCGCGCGCATTCGTCGTCGCACAGGTGCACGCCGTGGGCGAATACCGAACGTTCCCCCAACAGCTTGTGATGGTCGTACACGTCCAGGTAGCCGCTGCGCTCCGGGAACAGTTCCTTGACCCATTCCACTTCCTGCAGGTTTTCACTGATGTGAGTCTGCATGTACAGGTCCGGGTATTCCCCCAGCAATTGCCCGGCGAGGGTCAGTTGTTCCGGGGTGCTGGTGGGTGCGAAACGGGGCGTCACCGCGTAGTGCAAGCGACCCTTGCCGTGCCAGCGCTCGATCAGCGTCTTGCTTTCCTGGTAGCCGGATTCGGCGGTGTCAGTCAGATAGTCCGGGGCGTTTCGGTCCATCATCACTTTGCCGGCGATCATGCGCAGGTCGAGTTTCTCGGCCGCTTCGAAAAACGAATTCACGGACTGCGGATGCACGCTGCCAAACACCAAGGCCGTGGTGGTGCCGTTACGCAGCAGTTCCTTGACGAAAATGTCCGCGACTTCTTCGGCGTGGGCCTTGTCGGCGAACTGGCTTTCACAGGGGAAGGTGTAGGTGTTGAGCCAATCCAGCAACTGTTCGCCATAGGCGCCGACCATGCCGGTTTGCGGCAGGTGGATATGGGTGTCGATCAGGCCGGGGGTGATCAGCGCATCCTGGTAATGGGTGACTTCGATGTCGGCCGGCAGGCTGGCGAGCAGTTCGCTGGCATGGCCCAAGGCGCTGATCTGGCCGTTATCGATTACCAGGAGGCCGTCTTCGAAATACTCATAGGAGGCTTCAATGCCTACTTCAGCGGGGTCGGCGATGCTGTGCAGGATGGCGGCACGGTAGGCTTTGCGAGTCAAAGGCATGGTCGTCTCAGTTAATAGCTTGGCTGCGGCGCGAGGCCGGCAGCAGTTTGGCAATAGGTTCGGCGCTGGCGGTGTGCTGGCCGAAATTGGCGTTATAGGTGGCGATGATTTCGCCGGCGATGGAGATGGCGATCTCCACAGGCAATTTGCCTTTGACCTCGGTGAGGCCCATCGGGCAACGCATACGTTGCAGTTGCGCGGCGTCGAAGCCGCGATCCCGCAGGCGGTGTTCGAACTTGACCCGCTTGGTCTTCGAGCCGATCAGGCCGAAGTAGGCGAAGTCATTGCGCTTGAGCAGGGCGGCGGTCAACTCCAGATCGAGGGCGTGGTTGTGGGTCATGACGATGCAGTAACTACCCACCGGCAAGTTGTCGATTTCATCCACGGGCTCTTCGCTGACGATTTTACGCACGCCCTGAGGGATCTGCTCCGGGAATTCCTGTTCCCGGGAATCGATCCAACGCACGCGGCAGGGCAGGCTGGCCAATAACGGTACCAAGGCGCGACCGACATGGCCGGCACCGAACACGGCAATCTGCGCCTGGACCTGGCCCATCGGTTCGAACAGCAATACCGTGACGCCACCGCAGCACTGGCCCAGGCTGGCGCCGAGGCTGAAGCGCTCCAGGTGGGTGTTCTGCTGGCCGCGACCGAGCATCTCCCGGGCAATCTGCATCGCCTTGTATTCCAGGTGCCCGCCACCGATGGTGTCGAAGGTCTGACTGGCGGCGATGACCATCTTCGAGCCCGCGTTACGCGGCGTGGAGCCTAGCTCTTCGATGATGGTCACCAGCACGCAGGGTTCACCCTGGGTTTGCAGGTCGGCGAGGGCGCTGATCCAGTTGTTCATGTTTACCTCAACATTTCTGTTGTCAGTCCGGCCGCCATCGCAGGCAAGCCAGCTCCCACATTTTTGATTTGTGAACACATTCAAATGTGGGAGCTGGCCTGCCTGCGATGGCGGCACCTCGGTCTAAAGCGAAGCCAACTCGGTTTCAGCTTCAACAGCTTTCGCCGCCTTCAACTGCCGCATCTGCTCACAGCCCCACAACACCCGCTCTGGCGTCGCCGGTGCATCAATCTTCGGCTGATGGCGGTAGTCACCGAGGCTGGCCACGGCATCCTTGATCGCACACCAGGACGCAATGCCGAGCATGAACGGTGGCTCACCCACGGCCTTGGAATGGAACACGGTGTCTTCCGGGTTCTTGCGGTTTTCCACCAGTTTCACCCGCAAGTCCAGCGGCATGTCTGCTACGGCCGGGATCTTGTAGCTGGCCGGGCCATTGGTCATCAATTTGCCCTTGGCGTTCCACACCAGTTCTTCCATGGTCAGCCAGCCCATGCCCTGAATGAAGCCGCCCTCGACCTGGCCGATGTCGATGGCCGGGTTCAGCGAAGCACCCACGTCGTGGAGGATGTCGGTACGCAGCATCTTGTATTCACCGGTCAGGGTGTCGACGATCACTTCACAACAGGCCGCACCGAAGGCGAAGTAGTAGAACGGCCGCCCCCGCGCCTGGCTGCGGTCGTAGAAGATTTTCGGGGTCTTGTAGAAGCCGGTGCTGGACAACGATACCTGGGCGAAATACGCCTGCTGGATCAGCGTTTCAAACGTCAGGATATGGTCGCGGACCCGTACATGGCCGTTGTGGAATTCCACATCGGCCTCACTGACTTCGTACTTGCGCGCGGCAAACTCCACCAGGCGTTGCTTGATGATTTCGGCGGCATTCTGCGCGGCCTTGCCGTTCAGGTCGGCACCGCTGGAGGCGGCGGTCGGCGAGGTGTTCGGTACCTTGTCGGTGTTGGTGGCGGTGATCTGTACTCGGTCGGTTTCTACCTGGAACACTTCGGCGACCACCTGCGCGACCTTGATGTTCAAGCCCTGACCCATCTCGGTGCCGCCATGGTTCAGGTGGATGCTGCCGTCGGTGTAGATGTGGATCAGCGCACCGGCCTGGTTAAGGAAGCTGGCGGTGAAGGAAATGCCGAATTTCACCGGCGTCAGCGCCAGGCCTTTTTTCAGGATCGGGCTATTGGCGTTGTAGCGACGGATCGCTTCGCGTCGTTCGACATATTGGCTGCTGGCTTCCAGTTCGGCGGTCATTTCTTCGAGCATGTTGTGCTCGACCGTCTGGTAATAGTGGGTGACGTTGCGCTCGGTCTTGCCGTAGTAGTTGGCCTTACGCACGGACAGCGGATCGAGGGTCAGATGACGTGCGATAGCGTCCATCACTTCCTCGATGGCGACCATTCCTTGTGGGCCGCCGAAGCCACGATAAGCCGTGTTGGACGCGGTGTTGGTCTTGCAACGATGACCGTTGACCGTGGCATCGCCCAGGTAATAGGAGTTGTCGGCGTGGAACATGGCGCGGTCGACAATCGAGTTCGACAGGTCCGGTGAGCAGCCGCAGTTACCGGCCAATTCCAGATTGATCCCGTGCAGGCGACCGTTGTCGTCAAAGCCCACGTCATATTCGATATAGAAGGGGTGACGCTTGCCGGTCATCAGCATGTCTTCGACACGGGGCAGGCGCATCTTGGTCGGCTGGCCAGTGAGGTGGGCAACTACCGCACACAGGCAGGCGGGGCTTGCGGCCTGGGTTTCCTTGCCGCCGAAACCGCCGCCCATACGGCGCATGTCGACGACGATTTTGTTCATCGATACGCCGAGTACTTCCGCCACCAGCTTCTGCACTTCGGTGGGGTTTTGCGTGGAGCAGTAGACGATCATGCCGCCGTCTTCGGTGGGCATCACCGAGGAGATTTGGGTCTCCAGGTAGAAATGTTCCTGGCCGCCGATGTGCAGGGTGCCCTGGATACGATGCTTTGCCGTCGCCAGCGCGCCCACCGAATCACCACGTTGGTGGGTATGGCTGTCCAGCACGAAATGTTTTTTACGATAGGCCTCGACTACATCCAACACCGGTTCCAGGTCTTCGTATTCGATGACAGCGGCCATCGCCGCTTTACGTGCGGTCTCCAGGTCGCAGGCGGCCACGGCCAGCACCGGTTGCCCGACAAACTGCACATCATCAATCGCCAATAACGGGTCGCCGGGCATCAGCGGGCCAATGTCTTTCAGACCCGGAACATCTTCATGGGTGATGACGATGCGCACGCCTTCAAAGGCGTAGCAGGGCGCGGTGTCGATGCTGATGATTTTGGCGTGGGCACGGTCGGAAAGACGCGCATAGAGGTGCAACTGGTTGGGGAATTCCAGGCGGTCATCGATGTACTGTGCTTCACCCGATACGTGCTTGGCAGCGCTGTCGTGCTTGACGCTGCGGCCGACTCCGGAAGTCAGGTCTTTGGCAAATAGCTCGGCGAGTTCGGCCTGGGATTTTTCCACGGCGTGATGGTTAGACATAAGCGGTCACCCGAGTCTCGATGTGCGGCGTTTGCAGTTCGATGAAGTATTTGCGCAGCAGGTTCTGCGCACTGAGCAGACGGTATTCCTTGCTGGCGCGGAAGTCCGACAGCGGGGTGAAATCCTCGGCCAGGGCGGCACAGGCTTTTTCCACGGTGGCTGAATTCCAGGTCGCGCCTGTCAGGACCTCTTCGCAATGTTTTGCGCGTTTTGGCGTAGCTGCCATGCCGCCGAAGGCGACACGGGCATCGGCGATCACACCGTTATCAATCTTCAGGTTGAAGGCCGCGCAGACGGCAGAAATATCATCGTCCAGGCGCTTGGAAACCTTGTAGGCGCGGAACAGCGGTTGGCCCTTGGGCACGATGATTTTCTCGATAAACTCGCTGTCCTGGCGGGCCGTGACGCGGTAGTCGATGAAGTAGTCTTCCAGGGCCAAGGTGCGACGGGTATTGCCTTTGCACAGGACGATTTGCGCGCCCAGGGCGATCAGCAGCGGCGGCGAGTCACCGATAGGCGAGGCGTTGCCGATATTGCCGCCCAACGTGCCCTGGTTGCGGATTTGCAGGGAGGCGAAGCGGTGGAGCAGGTCGCCGAAATCAGGGTATTCGTTATTCAGCGCCGCGTAGCAGTCGGACAGCGATGTGGCGGCGCCGATTTCCAGGCGATCATCGAAGGTATCGACACGTTTCATCTCAATGATATTGCCGACATAGATCATTACCGGCAGTACGCGGTGGAACTGGGTCACTTCCAGTGCCAGGTCGGTGCCGCCGGCCAGCAGCCGGGCTTGAGGGTAGGCGTCATAGAGGTCAGCAAGATCGGCGACCGTCAGTGGCACCAGGCAGCGTTTGTCGCCGCTGTTCAGCTCGCCGGTTTGTGTTGGGGCAATGGCCTTGAGACGGGCGATGGTGTCGGCTTCGCGGCTGTCGAACTGGTCCTGGGGTTTGTTGCAGCAGGCTTGTTCGGCAGCGGCTAGAATCGGGCGGTAGCCGGTGCAGCGGCAGAGGTTGCCGGCCAGCGCTTCGTGAGCCTTGTGGGTGTCGGGCGCTTCGCTGTTCTTTTGCAGGGCGAACAACGACATCACAAAGCCTGGGGTGCAGAAGCCGCACTGCGAGCCGTGGCACTCGACCATGGCTTTCTGCACGCTGTGCAGTTCACCTTGGTGCTTGAGGTCTTCGACGCTGATCAGTTGTTTACCGTGCAGTGACGACACAAAAGTCAGGCACGAGTTGAGGCTGCGATAACGAATCTGCTCGCGGCCCTGATCATCGGCATGCAACTCGCCCACCACCACGGTGCAGGCACCGCAATCGCCGCTGGCGCAGCCTTCCTTGGTGCCGGATTTGCCCAGATGCTCGCGCAAATAGTTGAGCACGGTCAGGTTGGGGTCCAGGGCGTGCTCGCTACGGAGTTCCTGGTTAAGTAAAAACTGGATCACGGAAGGCCTCGCAGACTCATTATTGTTGTTAACCGCTTTGCGCCGAATCTAGTCATGTCTGACTTTTCGGTCAACGATTTTCTGACCGGAAGGTCAAGAAAATGCGATTTCAACATCTTTAATTATGGTCCAGATCTTTGGAACCGACGTTTTGGGGGGCATATGGGCTTTAACGGCTGCTTATTTCATGCCAAATTCCAGCTTGTGGGCCCAGCGCCATCAACCTGCAAGTGCGCTACACTGCCGCGCTCGTACCGATAGAAGATTTTGAAGGGAAAACATGACGTTCAAGGCGCCGGATAGTCTTGCCGAGCAAATCGCTCACCACCTCGCCGAACGTATCATTCGCGGCGACCTCAAGCCTGGGGAGCGGATCCAGGAGCAGAAGGTCACGCTGGCGCTCAATGTCAGCCGTGGCTCCGTGCGCGAAGCCTTGCTGATCCTTGAACGGCGGCACCTGATCGCGATCCTGCCGCGCCGTGGTGCCCACGTCACCGAGCTCACTGCCCACAAGGTGCAGAGCCTGTGCACGCTGATGTCCGAGTTGTACATCCTGCTGGGCAACTCGGTCGCCGAAGGCTGGAAAACCCAGACCGACATGGCGCCGTTCGTGCAGATCCAACAGCGGCTGGTGAGTAATTTCGAGCGCCAGGACATTCGTGCCTTCGTCGAAGAAAGCTTCAACGTGATGCGCGCGGCCTATCCCTTTGCCAACAATCCGTATCTGCAGGAAACCGTCGAGAATCTGCAACCGGCGATGAACCGTGCCTATTACCTGGCCCTGGATCAGCGCAAGGCGGAAATGAGCGAGTACCTGGCTCTGTTCGAGCAATTGCTCGCCGCTGTACTGGCCCGTGACCTGCCACAGATTCGCCAGGTGCTCTCGGCCTACGGCCAGCGCAGCAGTTCCCTGGTTATCGCTGCCTTGGCGGTTGCCTAAGCGTGCGGCTCAAGTGCATCAAACTGGCGGGGTTCAAATCCTTCGTCGACCCGACCACGGTGAACTTCCCCAGTAACATGGCGGCGGTGGTAGGGCCCAATGGCTGCGGCAAGTCGAACATTATCGACGCCGTGCGCTGGGTGATGGGCGAGAGCTCCGCGAAAAACCTGCGTGGCGAGTCGATGACCGACGTCATCTTCAACGGCTCCACCAGCCGTAAACCGGTGAGCCAGGCCAGCATCGAACTGGTGTTCGACAACTCCGACGGCACCTTGGTTGGCGAGTACGCCGCCTATGCGGAAATCTCCATCCGCCGCAAAGTGACCCGCGACAGCCAGAACAGTTACTTCCTCAACGGCACCAAGTGCCGACGCCGGGACATTACCGATATCTTCCTCGGCACCGGCCTGGGCCCGCGCAGCTATTCGATCATCGAGCAGGGGATGATTTCCAAGCTGATCGAAGCCAAGCCCGAAGACCTGCGTAACTTTATCGAAGAAGCCGCCGGCATCTCCAAGTACAAGGAGCGCCGTCGCGAGACCGAAAACCGTATTCGCCGCACCCACGAAAACCTCGCCCGCCTGACCGACTTGCGTGAAGAGCTGGAGCGTCAGCTCGAGCGTCTGCACCGCCAGGCCCAGGCTGCCGAGAAGTATCAGGAATACAAGGGCGAAGAACGCCAACTCAAGGCCCAACTGTCGGCGCTGCGTTGGCAGGCCTTGAATGATCAGGTCGGCCAGCGCGAAGCGATCATCGGCACCCAGGAAATCAGTTTCGAAGCCCTGGTGGCCGAGCAGCGCAACGCCGACGCGAGCATCGAACGCCTGCGAGACGGTCACCATGACCTGTCTGAGCGCTTCAATCTGGTGCAGGGGCGCTTCTATTCGGTGGGCGGTGATATTGCCCGGGTCGAGCAGAGCATTCAGCACGGTCAGCAGCGCTTGCGTCAGTTGCAGGACGATCTGAAAGAAGCTGAACGCGCGCGCCTGGAAACCGAATCTCACCTGGGTCACGACCGTACCTTGCTGCTGACCCTCGGTGAAGAGCTGGACATGCTCACCCCTGAGCAGGAAGTCACCAGTGCGGCGGCCGAAGAAGCTGCTGCGACCCTGGAAGAATCAGAAACCACCATGCACGGCTGGCAGGAGCAGTGGGACGCTTTCAACCTGCGTTCCGCTGAACCACGCCGTCAAGCCGAGGTGCAGCAGTCGCGCATCCAGCAACTGGAAACCAGCATGGAACGCTTGGCCGAACGCCAGCGGCGTCTGCTGGAGGAGCGCGTGTTGCTCGCCGCAGATCCGGAAGACGCGGCGATCTTGCAACTGAGCGAGCAACTGGCCGAGAGCGAAATGACGCTTGAAGAGCTGGAAGCCAGCGAAGAACAGCAAGTGGAGCGCCTGGAGCAACTGCGTCAACAGCTGCAACAGGCAGGTCAGGCGCAGCAGCAGGCTCAGGGTGACTTGCAGCGGCTCAACGGCCGCTTGGCGTCGCTGGAAGCCCTGCAGCAGGCGGCTTTGGATCCTGGCACGGGTACCGCCGAATGGTTGCGCGATCAACATCTGGCCGAGCGCCCTCGCCTGGCTGAGGGCTTGAAAGTCGAGGCCGGTTGGGAGCTGGCGGTGGAAACCGTGCTGGGTGCCGATCTGCAAGCGGTGCTGGTGGACGATTTTGGCGGTTTCGACCTGGCCGGTTTTGCCCAGGGCGATTTGCGCTTGCTTAGCCCTGCGGCGGACGGTGTGCGGGTGCCGGGCAGTTTGCTGGACAAGGTTGAGGCGGCGATTGATTTGTCGCCCTGGCTGGGCCAGGTCAAGCCGGTGGAGAGTCTGGAGCAGGCCTTGGCACTGCGTGGGCAGTTGGCGGCCGGCGAAAGCCTGATCAGCCGTGACGGCTACTGGGTCGGTCGGCATTTCCTGCGGGTACGCCGCGCCAGTGAAGCGGAAAGTGGTGTGCTGGCCCGTGGTCAGGAAATCGTCAACCTGAGTGCCGAACGTGAAGAGCGCGAAGCAACCCTCGACGCGCTGGAAACCCAATTGCAAACCCTGCGCGCTACCCAGCGCCAGCAAGAAACTGGCCGCGAACACCTGCGCCGGCTGTTGCAGGATGAAGCGCGTCAGCAAGGCGAATTGAAGGCCCAGCTGTCGGCGAGCAAGGCCAAGGTCGAACAGTTGACCCTGCGCCGTTCCCGCCTTGATGAAGAAGTGGCCGAGATGGGCGAGCAGCGCGCCCTTGAACACGAACAAGTCGGCGAGTCACGCCTGCAATTGCAGGAAGCCCTCGATAGCATGGCCCTGGATACCGAACAGCGCGAGTTGCTGTTGGCCCAGCGCGACAGCTTGCGCGAGCGCCTTGATCGAGTACGTCAGGAAGCCCGTCAGCACAAGGATCACGCGCATCAATTGGCGGTGCGCCTGGGTTCGCTCAAGGCGCAGCACGACTCTACACGCCAGGCTCTCGAGCGCCTGGAGATGCAGTCTGAACGGCTGACCGAGAAGCGCGAGCAACTGAGCCTCAATCTGGAGGAGGGCGAAGCCCCGCTGGAGGAGTTGCGGCTCAAGCTTGAAGAGTTGCTCGACAAGCGCATGACCGTCGACGTCGAACTCAAGACTGCACAAATTGCCCTGGAAGATGCCGACCGCGAACTACGCGATGCCGAAAAACGTCGGACCCAGGCCGAGCAGCAATCGCAACTGATCCGTGGTCAACTTGAACAGCAGCGTATGGAATGGCAAGCCCTGACTGTGCGCCGTAAGACCTTGCAGGATCAGTTGCTGGAAGATGGCTACGACTTGCATGGCGTGCTCAATACCTTGACCGCCCAGGCCAACGAAAAAGAGGCCGAAGAAGAACTTGAGCGCATTGCCGCGCGTATTCAACGACTGGGCGCGATCAACCTCGCGGCTATCGATGAGTATCAGCAGCAGTCCGAGCGCAAACGTTATCTGGATGCCCAGAACGCCGATCTGGTGGAAGCCCTGGACACTTTGGAAAACGTTATTCGCAAGATCGACAAGGAAACCCGTAATCGCTTCAAAGATACCTTTGATCAGATTAATGGTGGTTTACAGGCGTTATTTCCGAAAGTTTTCGGTGGTGGCAGCGCTTATTTGGAACTGACGGGCGAAGATCTACTCGATACAGGGGTGACGATCATGGCGCGGCCTCCGGGCAAGAAGAACAGCACCATCCATTTGTTGTCCGGTGGCGAGAAGGCACTGACTGCATTGGCCCTGGTATTTGCCATCTTCAAGTTGAACCCGGCGCCGTTCTGCATGCTCGACGAAGTTGACGCCCCGCTGGATGACGCTAACGTTGGACGGTATGCCCGACTGGTTAAAGAGATGTCCCAGACGGTGCAGTTCATCTACATCACCCACAATAAGATCGCCATGGAAATGGCCGATCAGTTGATGGGGGTGACGATGCACGAACCGGGATGTTCGCGTTTGGTGGCGGTAGATGTCGAAGAAGCGATGGCGATGGTGGAATCTTAAGCTGCGGTTTGAAAGGGATTTTTCAGCAGGATGTAAGGTGTTTTACCGGTCGTGGGAAGATGGCAAAGGGACATATTTGTTCAAGCCATTTTGACAGACGGTGTAAAGTTATCTTTGGTCGTGCTAGTTTAATGTCAAATTTTCGTATGCGTGGGCAAAACGTCATTCAGAACATAGAGTTGGCGCCACGTTTTAAAGCGGTTTGCACGGTGCTAAACCCCTTATTTTTCAGCATTTTTTATTAGAGGCACGGGATTACATGGAAATCGGTCTGCGCGAGTGGCTGATCGTCATCGGCATCATTGTCATTGCCGGTATTCTTTTTGATGGCTGGCGCCGTATGCGCGGTGGCAAGGGCAAGTTGAAATTTCGCCTGGACCGCAACCTGTCCAATTTACCGGACGACGACGGCAGTGCCGAGCTGCTGGGGCCACCCCGTGTCTTGGACACCCATAAGGAACCGCAGTTGGACGAGCATGACCTGCCGTCGATGAGCGCACCGGTGCGTGAAGCCCGTGAGCCGTCCGGAAAGCGCGGCAAGCGTACTGCCAGCGAACCTTCCCAGGGCGACCTGAATCTGGACCTGGAAGACGGCCCGAGCTTCAGCAGTCGTGACGGCGATTTCCCGGACGAAAGCCCGGCCAAGAGCGCCCCGCGTGAATCCACCAAGGATCAACCTGCCGCTGAAGAAGTGCTGGTGATCAGTGTGATCTGCCGCGACACTGCTGGCTTCAAGGGCCCGGCGCTGTTGCAGAACATCCTGGAAAGCGGCCTGCGTTTTGGTGAGATGGATATTTTCCACCGTCACGAAAGCATGGCCGGCAACGGTGAAGTGCTGTTCTCCATGGCCAACGCGGTCAAGCCAGGCATCTTCGACCTGGATGACATCGACCATTTCAGCACCCCGGCCGTCAGCTTCTTCCTTGGCCTGCCAGGCCCGCGTCACCCGAAACAGGCGTTCGACGTCATGGTGGCAGCGGCCCGCAAGTTGTCCCAGGAACTCAACGGTGAGCTCAAGGATGATCAACGCAGCGTCCTGACCGCCCAGACCATCGAACACTACCGTCAGCGTATCGTGGAGTTCGAGCGTCGCGCCCTGACACAGAAGCGCTGAGGTTCGATCTTAAGCGTTGCCTGTAGAATACGTGCACTAACATATTGAGCAGCTTCGGCTGCTCTTTTGCTTTATGAGAGAACACCCATGACCGCCGCCCACACCCGCATCCTCGAACTGCGCGCTGAACTGGATCAGCACAACTACCGTTACCACGTCCTCGATGAACCGAGCATTCCGGACGCCGAGTACGACCGGCTGTTCCACGAGCTCAAGGCCCTGGAAGCCGAGCATCCGGAGCTGGTCACCCGTGACTCGCCGACTCAGCGGGTTGGCAGTGCGGCGTTGTCGGCCTTCACTCAGGTGCGTCACGAGATTCCGATGCTCAGCCTGGGTAACGCGTTTGATGAAACCACCATGCTGGAGTTTGATCGCCGGGTGACCGAAGGGTTGGATCTGCCGGTGGGCGATTTGTTTGGCGGCGGCGCGGCGGTGGAATACAGCTGCGAGCCAAAACTCGATGGCCTGGCGGTCAGCCTGCTGTATCAGGACGGTGAGTTGGTGCGCGGCGCAACCCGCGGCGACGGTACTACCGGCGAAGACATCAGTGTCAACGTGCGCACCGTGCGCAATATTCCGCTCAAGCTGCAAGGTATCGGCTGGCCGGCGACCCTGGAAGTGCGCGGTGAAGTGTTCATGTCCAAGGCCGGTTTCGAGCGGCTCAACGCCACGCAGCTGGAAGTCGGGGGCAAGACCTTCGCCAACCCGCGCAACGCCGCTGCCGGCAGCTTGCGCCAGTTGGATTCGAAGATAACCGCCAGCCGCCCGCTGGAGTTCTGCTGCTACGGTGTAACCACCGACATCAGTGACACCCATATTGGCAACCTGCAGCAGTTGAAGCAGTGGGGCATGCCCATCAGCCACGAGCTGAAGCTGGCCAAGGGTATTCAGGATTGCCTCGACTACTACCGCGATATCGGCGAGCGGCGTAACGCCTTACCCTATGAAATCGACGGTGTGGTGTTCAAGGTCAATAGCATCGCCTCCCAGCGAGAGCTGGGTTTTCGTGCCCGTGAACCACGTTGGGCGATTGCCCATAAATTCCCCGCCATGGAAGAACTCACCGAACTGTTGGACGTTGAGTTCCAGGTCGGTCGTACCGGCGCTGTCACGCCCGTGGCGCGGCTGAAACCGGTCAAAGTCGCGGGTGTGACGGTGTCCAATGCGACCTTGCACAACATGGATGAAGTGGCGCGCCTGGGCCTGATGATCGGCGACACCGTGATCATCCGTCGTGCCGGTGACGTGATTCCGCAGGTGGTGTCGGTGGTGCTCGAGCGTCGCCCGGAAAACGCCCGTGCAGTGCAGATTCCCGAGAGCTGCCCGGTGTGCGGCTCCCATGTTGAGCGCACGCAACTGGTCAAACGCAGCAAGGGCAAGGAAACCGTCAGTGAGGGCGCGGTGTACCGCTGCGTTGGGCGCCTGGCCTGTGGTGCCCAGCTCAAGCAGGCGATCATCCACTTCGTCTCCCGTCGGGCCATGGACATCGACGGCTTGGGCGACAAGACCATCGAGCAGTTGGTGGATGAAAAACTTATCGGTTCACCGGCGGATCTCTACAAGCTCAAGTACGAGCAGATCATCGACCTGGAAGGCTTCGCTGACGTCTCCAGCAAGAAGCTGATCACGGCTATTGAAAACAGCAAGACCCCGACCCTGGCGCGATTTATCTACGCCCTGGGCATCCCCGATGTAGGCGAGGAAACCGCCAAGGTGCTGGCGCGCTCCCTGGCGTCCCTTGAACGGGTGCAGCAGGCGTTGCCGGAAGTGCTGACGTACTTGCCGGATGTCGGACTGGAAGTGGCGTATGAGATTCACAGCTTCTTTGAGGACGGTCATAACCAGGAAGTGATTGGCGCGCTGCTGTCCAAAAACGAGTGCGGGCTGGAGTTGCAAGAGCAGGGCGACCTGAGTGCCGAGTTCGCCGCCAGCACCACCTTGGGCGGCTTACTGGACAAGCTGCATGTGCCTTCGGTGGGGCCGGGCGCTGCACAGAAGCTGGCGGACAAGTTCGGTTCCCTGGAAGGCGTGATCAAGGCCGATTGGCTCGACATGCGCCAGGCGTTGCCGGAGAAGCAGGCCAAGGCGGTACGAGACTTCTTCGACAACGAAGAAAACGCCAATCGCGCACTGGCCATTGAGCTGCAGCTCAAGGACTTCGGCATGCACTGGCAGAGCGAGAAGAAAGTCGTCGAAGGCTTGCCCGAGGCTGGTCACACGTGGGTGCTCACCGGCTCCCTGGAACTGATGAGTCGCGATGTTGCCAAGGAAAAGCTTGAAAGCCTTGGCGCCAAGGTGGCGGGTTCGGTGTCGGCGAAGACCCACTGCGTGGTGGCGGGACCGGGTGCGGGTTCGAAGCTGGCCAAGGCCAGTGAGCTGGGGTTGAAAGTGTTGGACGAAGAGGCGTTTGTGGCCTTTTTGGCCAAGCACAACATCACGGTCTGATCCTTTTTGTGGCGAGCGGGCTTGCCCGCGTTGGGCTGCGTAGCGGCCCCAGAACCTGCTACCGGGTTCTACTTGAAAAAAACTGCTCGACCTTACTGGGGCTGCTTCGTAACCCAACGGGGGCAAGCCCCCTCGCTACAAGTAATAGGTCACCAGTAAAAAACTGGAACGATCAGCTCGTAACCATGATCTAGTCTTGGGCAGCCCCAGGGAGAGATCGCCATGTACCGCTACTTCGAGCAGCTCAGTTCGCGCATTGCCTCGCCGTTCATGGCGGGGCAATCGCGCAACAGTAAGTTATGGCAGTGTCGTTGCGGTCAGTCGCTGTTCTTTCGCAATAGCCAGTGCCTCGCCTGCTCGGCGCTGCTGGGGTATCAGCCGGAGCACAGCCGGCTTTCCTCCTTGCAGCCTGGGCCCTACGTTGATACCTGGCAGTTGGATGCTGATCCTGAGGCAGGATTGTTTCGCCGTTGCGCTAACCTGGATACCCCGGCCGCCTGCAACTGGCTGTTGCCGGCGGACAACGGCCAGACCTTGTGCGTCGCTTGCAGCCTGAACCGCACCATCCCCGACCTTTCGATCCCTGAAAACTCTGAGCGCTGGGGCAAGGTGGAAATCGCCAAGCGACGGCTGGTTGCACAGTTGATCAGCCTTGGCTTGCAGGTGATCCCCAAGAGTGTCGATGAAGACAGCGGCCTGGCCTTCGATTTTGTCGGTATCAACCTGGAAGGCAAGGTGCCAACCACCGGCCACGCCAATGGCCTGATCACCCTCGACATCAAGGAGGCCGATGACGCCCACCGTGAAAAAGTCCGGGTGCAGATGCGTGAGCCTTACCGCACCTTGCTCGGCCACTTTCGACACGAGGTCGGTCACTACTACTGGGACCGCCTGATCGCCAACAGCCATTGGCTGGAGCCATTCCGGCGCCTGTTCGGTGACGAGCGCACCAGTTATGCCGAGGCCCTCGAACAGCACTATCAAAACGGCCCCCGCCCGGACTGGCAGCAAACCTGTGTGAGCGCCTACGCCACCATGCACCCCTGGGAAGACTGGGCCGAAACCTGGGCCCATTACCTGCACATGATGGACGCGGTGGATACGGCCCTGGGGTTTGGCATGAGTGCGCGGGAGGTGGACCTGGACTACCAGCCGTTTCCTCTGAGTAGCCTCTACGATCCCGAGCATCCGGGCGGTGCGGCGTTCCTGTCGTTCGTCAACGCGTGGATCGAATTGGCCGGCATGCTCAATGAGCTATCGCGGAGCATGGGGCAGCCGGATTTCTATCCCTTTGTCCTTCCGCCGGCGGTGATTGCCAAGTTGCACTTTATCCACTTGGTGATTCAGCAAGAGGGCGGCAAGGCAGATGAGGTGCTGCAGGCGCAATAACGCACCCGCGGGCAAGTGCTTGAACCCCAACATTTTTTAATCCGGAACCAACGGTTGTAACTTCCGATGAGATCGGTACAATGGCGCGGCTTGCCGAGAGGCGAGCGTCGTTATGGTGACTCCATCGGTCCCCCCGCAACGATTACCCGTGAACCTGGTCAGAGCCGGAAGGCAGCAGCCACAGCGGGAACATTGTGTGCCGGGGTGTGGCTGGTGGGGTTGCCTCCATAACGCTCCTCCTGCAGTACCCCTCCTGTTTGAATCATCTCTTCGTCACATCAGAATATTTGACCGTCTGCTTGTCTTTTATCTCGCCGCGCGTGGATGGCCATTTCGCAACTTTCAAAACCCTCTCTGGACAACCCTAAAACGCCTTGTTAGCTTTCGTAAGCCACATGTTTCAATATATGACAGTGGTGCACGGATGATATTAAAGTGATGGCCCTTGCTTGCCATCCTCAATAACTAATAAGGATGCGTGTCATGAAAAGCGTGCAAGGATTGCCCAGTCTTATCAGTGCTTCGGTCGGTGCCCCAGGCAAAGCGCGCAACTTGCCCGGTGACGTTCAATGCATCCAATACTTATTTAATCTGATCATTCCCAAGATGGGCTTTGCGCTGAATGAGAACGGCAAGTGTGATAGCCAGTTGGTGCAGTGCATCAGCCAGTATCAGTTTCGCCAACTCAAGTACGCCCACCCCGATGGCGTCATCGACCCGACCGGCCGCACGTTCAACAGCCTGATCGAAGAAGCGATCAAGGTGCCGGTCAAGGCCAATCCGGCGCTACGCATTCCGAGTTTCCTCGGCGGTTTTGGCAATGCCAGCGCGGAGACGATCCAGGCCACGGTCAATCACTACCTGGACCGTATGCGCGCAGTCATCGAAGCCGAACGACGCAACCGGCAGATGGTGCTCCAAGCCACGTGCGATGGGGGCATGACCCTCACTGACAAAGACTTTCAGAGCGCCGCAACTCAGTTGGGCAACGGTATCTCGGTGAACATCATCAAGGCGTTTGCCACGGTGGAGTCGGGCGGGCGTTCCGGTTTTGGACCGGCCAAGTTGCCGGTGATTGCCTTTGAAGGCCATCTGTTTCGCAAGTACACCAAGCACAAATACGACCAGACGCATCCGCTGCTGTCATACCCGTATTTGAAAAAAGCCGGGCCCCAGTGGCAGGCCAATAACAAGGACCAGACCAAAGCCTGGGAAACCATGGCCACCGCGTTTGGCCTGGATCAGGAAGCGGCCTTGATGTCGGCCTCCTGGGGTATGTTTCAAATCATGGGCTTCAATTTTTCGACGTGCGGTTACAAAACTGTTTTTGAGTTCACCGCAGCCATGAAGATTAATGCTGGCAACCAGTTGAAAGCCTTCGTGGGCTTTTGCAGTAAAAGTTCGGCTTTGATCAAGGCCATGAAAAACAAGGATTATGCCTCGATGGCGTTGAACTATAACGGCAAGGATTATGGCGATTATGATTCGCGAATTAAAAAGGCCTATGAGGCGCTTGAAGGGAAAAAATAAGATGGCAATGACGCTTTCCACCCGATTGTTGGCTGCTGGTGTGTTTTCCTTTTGTGTAGTGGCTCCCGTGTTTGCCGGTGCTCCTGCACTGCATTCAGGCAAGTACGAGGCGCTGATGCTGGCGGTGACGCCGGAGCATCAGGTCGAGGGGTTTTATGCGGAAGAGCGGGGTGAGGGCACAACCTTCAGTTGTGCTTTTTATCTGCAAGGCAAGGTTGAGGCCGGCAAGCCTTCGGCAGTCTCCACGTGGTCTGAAGAAGTCTATCCGGGCTCGGTCGAGGCGTCGGCGGACGGGGTGACCCTTACGGTCGAGAAAGGCCAGCAGCACCCTGGCTGCATGAATGTATTGATGCCCGATATCGCCACCGGCCTGGACCTGACACAGACCGCCAGCAAAAAGTGGATCGGCCTGGTGACGGTCTTGGCTGACAAGGCTTTTTTGCAGAAGACCCCGCAGGCCTCAGCCGGTAAACGCCCTTATATCGTCAAGAACGATGTGGTGGGCGTGCTGGCGTACAAAAATGGCTGGGCCCAGGTGGAGTTCATCAACGACCAGGACCGGTCTTTCACCGGCTGGATCAGCCAGGATCAGTACGCCAAGCTGGCTGCCCCTCACAACTGATTTCTGTTCCTGTGCCGCGGCGTGCCTGGTACGTCGCGGCTTTTTTGTGTCCGGAATCAGGCCTTGTTACGGCTGAACACCTTGCGAATCACCGCCAGCAACGCCACCACGCCAATCACCAGGAACTTCTTCGCCGCCAGTAACAGCACGCCAATTTTGGCGAACAGCCCGGCCTTGCCGGCTATCCCGCCGGCCACCAGTGCCGCAAGCCCGTAGGACGCCAGTTTGTCGGTGCCCGGGTTGTAGTCGGTGTAGAGGTTGCCGTCGGTGAAGTTGGTAAAGGCCAGCACCTTGGGCAGTTCCTGTTTGATGGTGGGCAGGTCGGCCATGGCGGCAACGGCGTTAAGTTCCAGCACGCCCTCGCGGCCCAGTACGCGGATGCTGTAGTTGAGGGTGTTCTGGTCGGCGTCGTCGGCTTTCAGCTCGCGGGCCCAGTACATTTTGTGGGTTTGTTCGTCGTAGCGCGGCGGCTCGGCCCAGCCCAGCAGGTGTAGGCCTGCGTAGCCTTGTTTCTGCCGTTCCTTGTTATCGTCAGCGTCGTCTTCCTGCATCTGCTTGAGCAGTTCGGCGTAGTCGATTTTTGCGGCATCTTCATCGGAAATGTGCCCATCTTGTTTGTAGCTGACGATCACACCCCAGCCCCGATCCGACAACGGACTGACAGCCTTGGGGACGATCATGCCCAGGGTCTTGAACCCGGGCGGGTTACCCCAGCCATCGGTCAGCAGGCGTTCGGTATCCTTGGGGTCCAGGTAATAGAACTCGTCATTGAGCTTGAGTGTGGCGATGCCGCTGGGCAGGGTGACAACGCCGGTCTGCTGCTTGAGGGAGGCAAGAAAATGCTCGGTGGTTTCAGCCGGTGCGCTCACTTCGGTGGGGGCGGGGGCCGTGATGGCGAAGGCGGGCACGCAAGCAAGGCTCAGGGAGGCAGATGCCGCAAGCAGGCGCAAGTAATTCATGATAGTCCCTTACATTTTGAATTAATTGCGCGAAAGAATAACTGAATCGGCCCGAGGCGCGTTAGCCGAACGTCTCCCGCAGCAATCCTGCAAATGCATCCCGCGCCAAATGCCGCTGGGTGTCCTTGTGCCAGAACAGCAGATTGTCCACCGCCGCCAGTTCATCGAAGCGGTAGGACGTCAGTTGGTTGGCTTGCTCGTAGCGGGCCAGGATGCCTTCTGGTGCCAGCGCCACGCCAATGCCCGCACTGACGCAACCGATGATCGTGCCCCAGCTGGCGTAGCTGGCAATGGCCGGCTTGATGTCGTGGGGTTTGAGCCAGTTCTCCAGCGCGGCGCGGTAGGGGCAGCCTGGCGGCCAGACCAGCAGGGTACGACCCGCCAAGTCTCTGGCATCTGCAATAGGGGCACTGGAGGCGCTGGTGATCAGCACCAGACGTTCGCTGTAGACCACGCTTTGTTCGAGTTTGGGGCGTTTGCCTCCAGCAGCCACCAACGCCGCATCCAGGCGATGATGTTGCAGGTCATCGAGAAGTTGCGCCCAGGCGCCGGTCACCAACTCCAACTCTACTTGCGGGTAGCGTCGGTGGTATTCGGCAAGCAGCGGAGGCAGGCGGCCACTGGCGCTGGACTCCACCGCGCCGATACGCAATTTGCCGCGAGGAATAGCGTTGCTGTCGACCGCGCGTTTGGATTCCTCCACCAGTGCAAGGATGCGCTCGCAGTAGTCGAGAAACACTTCGCCGGCAGCACTGATCGCCAACCCGCGTCCGGCGCGAATGAACAGCGGTGTGCCCAACTCGCTTTCCAGTTGCTTGATGCGCGTGGTGATGTTCGACGGTACGCAGTGCAATTGCACGGCGGCCTGGGCCACGCTGCCGGTTTGTGCCACGGCTTTCACCATTTTCAGTTGGGCCAGTTCCATCGCTCAGTTCCAGTGATTACAGAAGTCAGAAACGGTTAATTGTCCTGCACCTTGCCCAGGACAAGACTGACGGCATTCCCACTCAGTTTCTGGATGTCGTCGATGAATGCCCCGTCACCCGTAAAGCTTACGCTAGTCACTGCCAGCGTGATCCTCTGTTGGGCGTATTCGCCCATTGGAATTCACGTGGCGCTGCACGGTTACAGTCCCGGCCAACTGGCCTTGGCGCGTTTTCTGATTGCCTCGCTGTTTATGGCGGGTGTGGCGTTGGTGGTGCGGATCGAGCTGCCTCGTCTGCGGGATCTGCCATGGCTGTTGGTGCTGGGTTTTTTCGGGATCTTCCTGCACCACCTGTGCCTCAACCTGGGCCAGCAGTGGGTGACGGCGGCGGCCTCCAGTGTGCTGGCGCAATCGGTACCGCTGTTCAGCGTACTGGTGGCGTTTGTCTGTTTGAAGGAACGGGTGAGCGGCTGGCGTTGGGGGTGTGTGCTGCTGGGGCTGACAGGGGTGTTGGTGGTGATCTGGGGCGAGCGCGGCCTGGGTGAGATCGACCCGCGCGGCCTGCTGATTCTGCTGGCGGCGATCTCGTGGAGCGTGTATTTCACCATTCAGAAACACTATTCCCGGCGCTACAGTCCGCTGACCACGGTGTGCTACACGGTGTGGTCAGGGACGCTGTTGCTTTGCGTCTACTTGCCAGGCTTGCCAGCTGTGGTGAGGCAGGCGCCGCTGTCGGCCAACCTCGCTGTGCTGGTGCTGGGTGTCTTTCCCAGTGCCCTGGCGTACCTCGCCTGGGCCTATGTGTTGAGGCACGTCGAGGTGAGTCGGGCTTCGGTGGCCTTGTACCTGGTGCCGCCGGTGGCGATGGTGATGGCGGCGACAATGCTCGGGGAACAGATTTCAATGCGAGTGGTGATGGGCGGCCTGATCGTGTTGACCAGTGTGGGCGCCATCAGCCTGGAAGGGCGCTGGCGCCGCCAGCCGTTACTGGGGCACGGTGAACACCCGCAAGCGGTGGCCGTCGGGATCCAGGCCGGTAAAGGTGTAGCCAAAATCCATCTCGATGGGTGATTGCGCAATGCTCACCCCCTGTCTGACCCAGTGTGCATGCAGTTCATCCACCGTTGATGGCTCGGCGACGCGAAATCCTACCTCGCAGCCGCCCCCGGTGGCTTGGGCGGCGGGCAGCGCGGTGTGCCGGGACCACAGGCCAAGCTTGACGCCGTTATCGAGCATGAACAGGGCAAAGGTGGGGTTCAGCGCTACTGGCGACTTGTCCAGCAGACGGCTGTAGAAGTTGGCACTGGTGGCGGGGCTGTCGACGTACAGCAGGAAGTAGTGGTCGAGGATCTGCATGATGGCTCCATGGTAGCTGGCAGCAATGGCGCGGCTCAGTCCCGTGAAGTCTAAGGGCCTGTCCTGTCAGTTCATGTCAGGAGTCGATGAACAAAGAGCAGACAGCCTCAGGCTGTCTGCTCTTTTTATTACGGGTACTGGTGTTGCGAGCTCTAAGGCTTGGACAAGGCCTGGTCTACCGCCGCGATCAGCTTTCCCAGATCCTTCGGGGTGGCTTTGTGTATGACACCGAACAGGTAAGCGCGCTGTTCATCCTCGTCGACCAAGTCTGCGAAAAAGACTGTCAGCTTCACTTCCAGCGCCTCTGCGAACAAAAACAGAGCCTCCACGCTGGGTGTATAGGTGCCGGTTTCGAAGCGGCTGATGGTTTTAGGGTCAAAACCGGTTTTTTCACCTAGTTCAGCCTGAGTAAGCCCCGCTACCTTGCGGTAGCGCCTGATGGCTGGACCCAAACTTGAAATTTGCATCGCTCAATTCCCATTTAGAATCAAGAACTTAACGATAAATCTTGGAATTAGACAACCGCTCGTACCATCACCTTTTCTTGCAAAATGTGATGTAATTCGTAGAATTGGTATTTAGGACAAGTATTTGGTGGTCTCGTTTCAGAAGGCAGGTTTATGAAACAGGAAATCATTGCTTTCTTCCTACTCTCATAAAGGTGCCCATACATCGGACGCTTGGCAGGGGCTAAAACGTCGCTCGTCAGTGCCACTGCACCACCCCGCCTTCCGTGCCAGATACCCGTATTAAAGCCTAGTTGATCATCAAAGAATCGACGGTGAATTGCTGTGCAAAACCGTGGCTTCGCCGCCGATTGTGGCCAACCAGCCGATTGACGGCATAGCCGGATTAGAAATGCGAATCGGCCCGTCCTGCCCACCCGGCAGTCGACAGGGCGATCGAATGCTGTTCATGGAGCTTTAACGTGCGTCTCAACCAGCCGGTCACCGATGTTGAACAAACTTTTGGGGAGCAGCAACGGCTTATTTCCGCGACTGACGTCAACAGTCACATTACCTACTGCAACGCCGAGTTCGCCGCCATGAGCGGTTTTACCCAGGCGGAGCTGATCGGCAGCCCCCACAACCTGGTCCGCCACCCGGATATGCCGCCCGCCGTATTCCAGTTGATGTGGAGCTACCTCAAGGCTGGGCAAAGCTGGATGGGGGTGGTGAAAAACCGCTGCAAGAATGGCAATTATTATTGGGTCAGCGCCTATGTGACACCGATTCTCGAGGATGGCCGGCTTGTGGGCTATGAGTCGGTGCGGGTCAAGCCATCCCGCGAACAAGTGCGCCGGGCCGAAGCCTTGTACGCCCGGTTGCTGGCGGGCAAGTCGGCTGTGTCGGCAAGACGCCGGATCGCCTCTGCGGCGCGGGCGCTGGCGTTGCCGCTAGCAGCCGCAGTGGTATCGGTCGCCGCCTTTCAACTGATTCCCCTCGCATGGGCGCAAGCACTGACCGTTGGTTTGTTTCTCGGCGTGGGCGTTTGGGCACAGCAGCGCTTGGGGCAGCAACTCCAGCAAATCGTCCAGCACACCCCCAATACCTTTTCCGACCCGATCAGCGCCTTGACCTACAGCGACGCCACCGGCTCGGCAGCACAGTTGGAAATGATCCTGATCAGCGAGGACGCGCGGCTGAAAACTGCCTTGACGCGCCTTAGCGACCTGGCTACCCAGATGGCCGAGGCCGCCACCGACTCCAGCGTATTGTCGAGCAACACTGAGTCGGCGCTGCTGGAGCAGCGGGCTGAAACCGACATGACTGCCGCCGCCATGACCGAAATGGCAGCCTCCATCTCCGAAGTGGCGGTGCATGTGCAGCAGACCGCCAGTGAAGCCCACACTGCCAATGGCCTGGCCGAGCAAGGCAGCCATGTGGCCGGCACCTCGCGCGAGGCGATTCAACTGTTGGCCGGCACCGTCACCCAGATCAACCAGGCCGTGGGTAACCTGGCCGGGCAGACCCAGGAAATCCAAGTGGCCGCGAGCATGATCCAGGCCATCGCCGACCAGACCAATCTGCTGGCCCTCAACGCCGCCATCGAAGCCGCTCGCGCTGGAGAACAAGGGCGCGGGTTTGCCGTGGTGGCCGATGAGGTGCGGGCGCTGGCGGGCAAGACCCGTGAGTCGACCGAGCAGATCCAGGGCATTATCCAGAACCTGCGGGCTGGCGCTGATGATGCGGTTGATATTGCCAGCTTGGGTATTCGCGAAGCCGAGCAGGGCGTGCAGCAGGTGCTTGAGGCGCAACAGGCGCTGCAAGGTATCCGTCAGGCGGTGGAGCGCATCACTGACATGAGTCAGCAAATGGCCGCCGCCTCCCAGGAACAATCCCACGTCGCCGAGGAAGTTTCACAACAGATCAACAACGTCGCTGCCACGGTTCAAAAGACAGCGGGCAATGCCAACGCTGCAGTCATCCGTGGCAGGGAACTCGAAAGCATCTCTTCCGGGTTGCGCGCCCTGGTCGAGCGGTTCAACCGCTAGCCAATGTGAGCCTGACTCATGGACGAGAAATACCGCAGGGCCGTGGATGCAGCCGCCATTTTCTCCGAGACCGATCTCGCAGGCGACATCACCTACGTCAATGATCAGTTCTGCGGCATGTCCGGCTACAGCCGCGAAGAGTTGCTGGGGAAGAACCACCGGATCCTCAGTTCCGGGCTGCACCCTGAGGAGTTTTTCCAGGGGATGTGGAACGCCATCAGCCAGGGCCGGGTCTGGCGCGGCGAAATCTGCAACCGCGCCAAGGACGGCACGCTGTATTGGGTCGACAGCACGATGGTGCCGTTGCTCAATGAGCAGACCGGTGAGGTGCAGAAGTATGTGTCGATCCGCTTTGATGTCAGCGAAAAGCGCCAACTGCTGCACACCTTGCAGTGGCGGGTCGGCCATGACGTGCTGACAGGGTTGCCCAACCGCGCTTACTTGTCCGAGTTGCTCAACCAGTCCCTGGAGTTTTCCCGCAGCGAAGACATTCCCTTAGCGCTGTGCATGCTCGACCTGGACGGGTTCAAGGCGGTCAACGATGGTTACGGCCATGCCTGTGGCGATTTGTTGCTGGTGGAGGTCGCCAGTCGCCTGCGGGAGATCATCCGTGGCGAGGATGTGGTGGCCCGGCTCGCGGGTGACGAGTTTGTGCTGATCCTGCGTTATGTGCGTGACATCGACGAACTCAACGGCGCGTTGGTGCGCATTCTCAAGGCCATCTCCGAGCCGTATTCGATCCAGGGCGCGGAGATCAATGTGTTTGCCAGTATCGGCGTCACCTTGTTTCCCCTGGATGATGAGGACGCCGACACCTTGCTGCGCCACGCCGACCAAGCCATGTATGTGGCCAAGCAGAGCGGGCGTAATCGTTTCCAGCTGTTCGATGTTTCTCTGGAGCAAGAGGTCAAGGCGACCCATCAGACCGTGCAGCAGATTCGCCAGGCCCTGGCGGCGGGCGAGTTGTGCCTGCATTACCATCCCAAGGTCAATCTGCGCTGCGGCACGGTGGTGGGGTTCGAAGCGCTGTTGCGTTGGCAGCACCCGGAACGCGGGCTGGTGGCGCCGGGGGATTTCCTGCCGTTGATCGAGCAGACTGACCTGATCGTCGATATTGGTGAGTGGGTGATGAACCAGGTCCTGACCCAAATGTATCAGTGGCAAAGGGCTGGGCACTGCTGGGCGGTCAGCGTGAACATTGCGGCGCGGCATTTCCAGCGGGCGGACTTCGTCGAGCGGCTGCAGCAACTGCTGGCGCAGCACCCAGGCGTGGAGCCGCATATGCTCGACCTGGAAATCGCTGAATCAGTGGCCATCGACAATATCCAACGGGTCACCCAGCACCTTGAAGCCTGCCAGGCCCTGGGCGTGCAGTTTTCCCTGGATGATTTCGGCACCGGCTATTCATCCCTGAGCTACCTCAAGCGCTTGCCTACCCAGACCATCAAGATCGACCGTTCTTTTGTGCGCGACATTCTCCACGACAAGGATGACCTGGCGCTGACTAAGGCGGTTATCAGCCTGGCCCGGGCCTTTGGCCGTGAGGTGATCGCCGAGGGCCTGGAAACCCTGGAACATGGCCAGTTGTTGATGCGCATGGGCTGCGAAGTGGCTCAGGGCTATTTCATTGCTCGGCCCATGCCGGCCGGCGAGGTACCCGATTGGGTCGATGGCTTTGCTCCTCCAGTGCAGTGGTTGAAGGGCGGATAAACCCGCCTGGACGCCTCAGGTTCAGGCTTTTCAACGGGCCGTAGGACCCGCTTAGTCAGATTAGGCGAGCGTGCCGGATGCAATTTCCCCCCTGCTCCGCTAGCATTACCGGCTTCTGTTTCCCAGTTGCGACGGTTTTCGATGAGTTATCAGGTTCTTGCACGTAAATGGCGTCCGCGCTCGTTCCGCGAAATGGTCGGCCAGACCCATGTGCTCAAGGCTCTGATCAATGCCTTGGACAGTCAGCGGCTGCACCACGCTTACCTGTTCACCGGTACCCGGGGTGTCGGCAAGACCACCATTGCGCGGATCATCGCCAAGTGCCTGAACTGTGAAACAGGCATCACGTCGACGCCCTGCGGCACGTGTTCGGTGTGCCGGGAAATCGACGAAGGGCGATTTGTCGACCTGATCGAGATCGACGCCGCCAGCCGCACCAAGGTCGAAGACACCCGTGAGCTGCTGGACAACGTGCAGTACGCGCCGAGCCGTGGCCGCTTCAAGGTCTACCTGATCGACGAAGTGCACATGCTGTCCAGCCACTCTTTCAACGCACTGTTGAAAACCCTGGAAGAGCCGCCGCCCTACGTCAAATTCATCCTGGCCACCACCGACCCGCAGAAACTCCCTGCAACGATTTTGTCGCGGTGCCTGCAGTTCTCCCTGAAGAACATGACCCCGGAACGGGTGGTCGAGCATTTGACCCACGTTCTCGGTGTCGAGAACGTGCCGTTCGAAGACGACGCCCTGTGGCTGTTGGGCCGCGCCGCCGATGGCTCGATGCGCGACGCCATGAGCCTCACCGACCAGGCCATCGCCTTTGGTGAAGGCAAGGTCATGGCCACCGATGTGCGGGCCATGCTCGGCACCCTGGACCATGGCCAGGTGTTCGACGTGCTGCATGCGCTGATCGAAGGCGACGCCAAGGCGTTGCTCGAAGCCGTGCGTCACCTGTCCGAACAAGGCCCGGACTGGAATGGCGTGCTTTCGGAAATTCTTAACGTGCTGCACCGGGTGGCTATCGCCCAGGCCTTGCCAGAAGGGGTCGACAACGGTCATGGCGACCGCGACCGCGTATTGGCCCTGGCCCAGGCACTGCCGGCCGAAGACGTGCAGTTCTACTACCAGATGGGCCTGATCGGCCGTCGTGACCTTCCCCTGGCACCGGACCCGCGAGGCGGATTCGAAATGGTCCTGCTGCGGATGCTGGCGTTCCGGCCCGCCGACACGGCAGACGCACCGAGACAGCCACTAAAGCCAGTGGGGATCAGCCAGGCCACAGTTGATTCCGCCAAACCAGTGGCTGGCGCGGCGGTTGTCGCGCCAGTGGTTGCGCCGAGTATTGCGGCGCCGGAGCCAGTTGCGCCCGCCCCTGTTGTTGCCGCGCCAGTAGCCGCGCCTGAGCCGGTTGTCCAGCGTGCGCCAGAGCCTGCGCCTGTAGAGGCCGTGGTCGATCTGCCCTGGAACGAGCCGGTAGAGGCGGTTGTCGAGCAACAGCCTGCTGTCGAGCCGGTGCTGGAAACTGCCGGTGAACAGCCTGAACTGACGCCCATGCCCGCGCCGACCCCGGACAGCGTGGTGCCGGATGCGCCGGAGTGGGTCTCGGCTCCTGTGCCGGAACCGACCATCGCCGAAGTAGATGCCGCAACTCCGGGTACCGACCTCGACGACGAGCCGCCGCTGGACGAAGACTACATCGAACCGGACATGGATTCGGCCTACAGCTACCTGGACGATCTGGCCAGCGAACATACCGCTGAGCCCGCCCCGGAGCCAGAGCCGGAACCTGCGGCGATGCCGGCCACCGGCTTGGCGCTGCAGTGGCTGGAGCTGTTCCCGAAATTGCCGATTTCCGGTATGACCGGCAGCATCGCCGCCAACTGCACCTTGATCGCCGTCGATGGCGACCATTGGTTGCTGCACCTGGACCCGGCTCACAGCGCGCTGTTCAACGCCACCCAGCAGCGTCGACTCAACGACGCCCTGAACCAGTACCACGAACGCACCCTGACCATCAGCATCGAGCTGATCAAGCCCGAGCAGGAAACCCCGGCCCAGGCCGCGTCCCGCCGTCGGGTCAACCGCCAGCGCGAGGCTGAGGAGTCGATTCACGGTGATCCGCTCATCCAGCAGATGATGGAACAGTTTGGTGCGGTGGTGCGCCACGATACTATTGAACCTGTCGAAGCCCCGGTGGCAGCACAGGGCTAATAATTGAAGGCGCAGTGCCTGCGGGCACCGCGCTGTCTTGATCCACGTACTTTTGAGGTGATTCCCATGATGAAAGGTGGCATGGCCGGCCTGATGAAGCAGGCGCAGCAGATGCAGGAAAAAATGGCCAAGATGCAGGAAGAACTGGCCAACGCCGAAGTCACCGGTAAAGCCGGTGGCGATATGGTCAGCGTGGTGATGACAGGTCGTCACGACATCAAACGCGTGAGCATCGACCCAACTGTGTTGCCGGGCGCGAGCGAAGACGACCTGGAAATGCTCGAAGCCCTGTTCGCCGCGGCCGTCAACGACGCCGTGCGCAAGATCGAAGCCAACAGCCAGGACAAAATGTCCGGTGTGACCGCGGGCATGCAACTGCCACCGGGCATGAAGCTGCCGTTCTGATTCAAGAGCGGGATCACAAAAATGCCAGGCCTCGTGCCTAATGCCAGTCAGTTAAGAAGTAGAAGGGGGTAAAAAGTAACCTGTGGCGAGGGAGCTTGCTCCCGTTGGACTGCGCAGCAGTCCCATTTTTGGGGCCGCTTCGCGACCCAACGGGAGCAAGCTCCCTCGCCACAGGTACAGTGTTCGCCCTTAACTGACTGGCATTAGGCCTCGTGCCTGGCATTTTTTTTGAAGCAAATTCCCGCGTAGCAGCTGTCGAGCTTAAGCGAGGCTGCGTATGGGGCGACTCGGTATTGATGCCTGATTCGATTGCGGTGGTGCTGCCGATGCAGCCTCGCTTAAGCTCAACAGCTGATACGGGACGATAACTTTGTCGAACCTCAACGTCCCGGCAAGTGTCTGCACCCTATACCGCTGAATTCACTCATCGATAAAGGAGCCTCGCTGATGACTCAAGAACCGACTCTCAACCAGCGCATCGTGCTGGTCTCAAGGCCTCAAGGCGCGCCGGTGCCGGAAAATTTCCGCCTCGAACGCGTCACTCTGCCGGACCTGGCCGACGGTCAGGTCTTGTTGAAGACGCTGTTCCTTTCCCTGGATCCTTATATGCGTGGCCGCATGAGCGACGCGCCGTCCTACGCAGCTCCAGTGGAAATCGGTGAAGTCATGACCGGTGGCGCTGTCAGCCGTATCGAACAGTCGCGCAACCCGAAATTCTCGGTCGGTGACGTGGTTGTCGGCTCCACCGGCTGGCAAAGCCACAGTATTTCCGACGGTCGCAACCTGATACCGGTACCCAAGGGGCTGGCCAGTCCGTCCATGGCCCTGGGTGTACTGGGTATGCCAGGCATGACCGCCTACATGGGCCTGACGGATATCGGTCAGCCCAAGGCCGGGGAAACCCTGGTGGTGGCGGCAGCGTCCGGTGCGGTGGGTGCGGTGGTCGGCCAAGTGGCCAAGCTCAAGGGCCTGCGAGTGGTGGGCGTGGCGGGCGGGGCGGACAAGTGCCGCTATGTGGTCGACGAGTTGGGCTTTGATGCCTGTATCGACCACAAGAGCGAGAACTTTGCCAATGAGCTGGCCCTGGCCTGCTTCAAGGGCGTGGATATCTATTTTGAAAATGTCGGTGGCAAGGTATTCGACGCGGTCGCGCCGCTGCTCAATCCCAAGGCGCGGATTCCGCTGTGCGGCCTGATCGCCGGTTACAACGCCCATGAAGCACCCAGCGGGCCCGATCGGTTGCCGGCGTTGCAGCGCACCTTGCTGACCAAGCGTGTGCGGATCCAGGGTTTTATTGTGTTTGACGACTATGGCGATCGTCAGCCTGAGTTCCTCAGTGCCATGGTGCCCTGGGTGCGGGATGGCAAAATCAAGTTCCGCGAGGATGTGGTCGATGGCCTGGAACAGGCGCCTGAAGCCTTTATCGGTTTGCTGGAAGGGCGTAATTTCGGCAAGTTGGTAGTGCGTGTCGCACAAGATTGAGCATTTGACGCTAATCCGGGGCGCGGGTATAAACCGCGTCTCGTTGTTTTTGTCGGACCTTTCCCCATGAGCTTCAGCCCCCTGATTCGTCAACTGATCGACTCCCTGCGCACCTTGCCAGGCGTGGGTCAGAAAACCGCCCAGCGTATGGCGCTGCAACTGCTGGAGCGTGATCGTAGCGGCGGTTCCCGGTTGGCCCAGGCGTTGAGCCAGGCCATGGAGGGAGTGGGCCATTGTCGTTTGTGTCGCACCCTCACCGAGGAAGAGCTTTGCCCGCAATGCGCCGACCCGCGTCGTGACGACACGCTGTTGTGCGTGGTTGAAGGGCCGATGGATGTGTATGCGGTGGAACAGACCGGTTATCGCGGCCGCTACTTTGTGCTCAAGGGCCATCTGTCGCCGCTGGACGGTCTGGGCCCAGAGGCCATCGGCATTCCGCAACTGGTGGCGCGGATCGAAGAACAGGGTACGTTTACTGAAGTGATCCTGGCCACCAACCCGACGGTGGAAGGTGAAGCCACGGCGCATTACATCGCGCAGTTGTTGAGCAACAAAGGCTTGATCACCTCGCGTATCGCCCATGGCGTACCGCTGGGCGGTGAGTTGGAGTTGGTGGACGGCGGCACCTTGGCTCATTCATTTGCCGGGCGTAAACCAATCGCGCTCTAAGCAGCACTGCAGCACAAAATGTGGGAGCGGGCTTGCTCGCGAAGGCGGTGTACCAGTTGATGCATATGCTAACTGGCATACCGCCTTCGCGAGCAAGCCCGCTCCCACATTCGTTTTGTGGTGTTCACGAGTTTTTCTTCTGGCTTGATAACCAAGCAAGCGCTTGGTAAGTTCGCTCCACCGTCCCGTGGAGCTTGCCGATGTCTGCCTATCAGGAATACTTCGACCCCAGCCACCAATTGGTCCGCGACAGCGTGCGTCGCTTTGTCGAACGCGAGATTCTGCCGGACATCGAGCAATGGGAAGAGGCTGAAAGCTTCCCTCGCGAGCTCTACCTCAAAGCCGGTGCGGCTGGGATCCTCGGTATCGGTTACCCCGAAGCCCTCGGTGGCAGCCACGAAGGGGATCTGTTCGCCAAAGTTGCCGCCAGCGAGGAGCTGATGCGTTGTGGCTCAGGTGGTGTGGTGGCGGGGTTGGGCTCGCTGGATATCGGCCTGCCGCCCATCGTCAAATGGGCCCGGCCTGAAGTACGTGACCGGGTCGCGCCGCAGGTCTTGTCTGGCGAGAAGATCATGGCATTGGCGGTTACGGAGCCGGGTGGCGGTTCCGATGTCGCCAGCCTGCAAACCCGTGCGGTGCGTGACGGTGATCATTACCGTGTCAGCGGCAGCAAAACCTTTATCACCAGTGGCATACGCGCCGACTTCTACACCGTGGCTGTGCGCACCGGTGGGCCGGGGTTTGGCGGTATCAGCCTGCTATTGGTGGAGAAGGGCACGCCGGGCTTCACCACCGGCCAACCGCTAAAGAAAATGGGCTGGTGGGCGTCAGACACCGCTGAACTGTTCTTCGACGATTGCCGGGTTCCGGTGGGCAACCTGATCGGTGTCGAGAACATGGGGTTTGCCTGCATCATGGGCAACTTCCAGAGTGAACGCCTGGCCCTGGCGTTGATGGCCAACATGACCGCACAGCTTGCCCTGGAGGAGAGCCTGAAATGGGCTGCCCAGCGCGAAGCTTTCGGTAAACCCATCGGCAAGTTCCAAGTGCTCAAGCATCGCCTGGCAGAAATGGCCACTGCCGTGGAAGTCTCCCGGGAATTCACCTACCGCCAAGCCGCAAAGATGGCCGCAGGGCAGAGCGTGATCAAGGAGATTTCCATGGCCAAGAACGTTGCCACCGATACTGCCGACCGCGTGACCTACGATGCTGTGCAGATCCTCGGCGGCCTGGGTTACATGCGTGGCAGCCTGGTAGAGCGGCTGTGTCGTGACAACCGGATCCTCTCCATCGGCGGCGGGACCCGGGAAGTGATGAATGAAATCATCAGTAAGCAGATGGGACTGTGAGCGGTGTTGCTTTCTTGGGCGTCATCGCGGGCAAGCCCGGCTCCCACAGATGATCGCACTTCATTGTGGGAGCCGGGCTTGCCCGCGATGGCGTCGGTCCAATCAACCTAAGGCCTGGACCGAACGACTATTGTTCGGTCAGCGCAAACTGGGTCAGGCAAAACGTCGGGATCCCCATGTCTTCCAGGCGCTGGGAGCCTCCCAGTTCTGGCAGGTCGATAATCGCCGCCGCTTCGAAAATCCGTGCGCCCATGCGTCGCGCCAGGTTGGCCGCCGCAATCAGGGTGCCGCCGGTGGCGATCAGGTCATCGAACATCAGCACTGAGTCGCCTTCACACAGGCTGTCGGCGTGCACTTCCAGGAACGCTTCGCCGTATTCGGTCTGGTAACCCTCGCTCAACACATCCGCCGGTAATTTGCCCTGCTTACGGAACAGAATCAGCGGTTTGTTCAGTTGATAGGCAATGATCGAGCCGATCAGGAAACCCCGGGCATCCATCGCGCCGATGTGGGTGAAATCGGCTTCGACGTAGCGATGGGCAAAGCTGTCTGCGACCAGGCGTAACGCCCGTGGGGATTGAAACAACGGCGTGATATCGCGAAAAATCACCCCAGGCTTGGGGAAGTCGATGACTGGGCGAATCAGAGATTTGATGTCGAATGAATCGAAGACCATCGTCGGGTGTCCTGGGAAGAAGGGCGGCTAGGCAGTATAACCCGCGACCGAACCTCGGTCGCGGGCGTCTGGATCAGCCTTCCAGGGAGCCGCCGGCCAGGGCGCAGAGTTGGATCGGGTCGAGAATGTGTACTTCCTTGCCCTCGGCGGCAATCAACTCGTTCTGCTGGAAGCGGGTGAACACCCGGGATACGGTTTCCACCGCCAGCCCAAGGTAGTTGCCGATTTCGTTGCGCGACATGCTCAGGCGGAACTGATTGGCCGAGAAGCCTCGGGCGCGGAATCGTGCGGAGAGGTTGACCAGGAAGGTGGCGATACGCTCGTCGGCGGTTTTCTTCGACAACAACAGCATCATTTGCTGGTCGTCGCGAATTTCCCGGCTCATGACCCGCATCAATTGCCGACGCAATTGCGGCAATTGCAGCGCCAGTTCGTCCAGGCGCTCAAAGGGGATTTCACACACCGAGGTGGTCTCCAGCGCCTGGGCCGACACCGGGTGAGTTTCAGTGTCCATGCCCGACAGGCCGACCAGTTCGCTGGGCAGATGGAAGCCGGTGATCTGCTCTTCGCCGCCATCACTCAAACTGAAGGTCTTCAACGCACCCGAGCGCACTGCGTAGACGGAATCGAACTTGTCACCCTGGCGAAACAGAAACTCACCTTTTTTCAGCGGGCGACCACGTTTAACGATTTCGTCCAGCGCGTCCATGTCTTCCAAATTCAGCGAAAGTGGCAGGCAGAGAGGGGCCAGGCTGCAATCCTTGCAGTGGGCCTGGTTATGAGCGCGCAGTTTGACTGGCTCGGACATTTCTTAAATCCTTGTGGGAAATCACACATAAGACGTAAGGGTACCGCACTGGGGGATGTTGAGGCCAGCGTGTGCAAAAAGCCGGCAGGGGTATAAAGGTTGTTGTATCAGAGCCGATACAGAGTAGTGATCCCTAGAGCTTGGAGGCTCAAATCATGCTTTCTATCGCTGGAAATACGGTTGCCAAGCCGGGTGTACAGACTCTGCTTGAAGCCAAAAAAGACGATGCCACAGCGGATCAACCCGCTACTGCAACGCCTGCTACTGAGACTAAAGTCGCAGAAGGTGTTGTGGTGAAGATCTCGCAGGCGGGCATGCAGGCCGCTGACGAGTCGAAGGGCGCCAACAGCGATATCGAAGAAAGCGGCCTACCGGACAATATTCAACAGTTGCTGAAAATGATCCGCGAAATCAAAAAGCAAATCGCGGACCAATTGGCTCAGATGGCGGCGATCATGGCAGATAAGAGCCTGACACCCGAACAAGTTCTGGAGAAGACCGGGAATGCACAAACCGCATTGGGTACTCTGCAAGCGGGCCTCATCACCGCTGAGACCGCCTTGGGCAAGTCCATGAAGGATTTGTCTCCTGACTTGGCGCTCAAAGCCGCTTCGTTGGCGATGAAATAAGCGGTCCTCAGATCACCCGTGAAAATCGCTGCCTATTCTGTTGTTCCAGGTAGGCATCGAACACCATGCACACCGAACGCACCAGCAGGCGTCCCGCCGGCAAGACGCGGATGCCCTGGGCGTCGAGTTCGATCAGACCGTCCTTGGCCATGGCTTCCAGTTGAGGCCAGAGCGTTGCGAAATACCCGCGAAAATCAATATTGAAGGCCTGTTCGATCCCCTCGAATGTCAGGTTGAAGTTGCAGATCAACTGTTGAATCACTTCCCGTCGCAAACGGTCGTCCGGGTTGCACACCAGGCCGCGGCTGGTGGCCAGTTGCGCGCCGGCCAGGGCGTTCTGGTAGTGATTCAGGTCGCTGCTGTTCTGGCAGTACAGGTCGCCAATCTGGCTGATGGCCGACACCCCGAGCCCGATCAAATCGCAATGCCCATGGGTGGTGTAGCCCTGGAAGTTGCGTTGCAGCGTTGATTCTTCCTGGGCGATGGCCAGTTCGTCATCCGGCAGGGCAAAGTGGTCCATGCCGATGTAGCGGTAACCGGCGTTGGTCAGTTGCTCGATGGTGGTTTGCAGCATCAACAGCTTTTCGGCCGGGGTTGGCAAGTCAGCGGTATTGATCCGCCGCTGGGGCATGAAACGCTCCGGCAAGTGGGCATAGTTGAACACCGAGAGGCGGTCGGGTTGCAGGCTGATCACTTCCTCTACCGTACGGGCGAAATTCAACGGCGTCTGCTTGGGCAAACCGTAGATCAGGTCGATGTTGATAGAGCGAAATTGCAGGGTGCGTGCCGCGTCGATTACCGCCCGGGTTTCTTCCAGGCTTTGCAGGCGATTGACCGCCCGTTGCACGTCGGGATCCAGGTCTTGCAGGCCGATGCTCACGCGGTTGAAGCCCAGTTCACGAAGCAGGCCCATGGTGGACCAATCGGCTTCCCGTGGGTCGATCTCGATGCCGTAGTCGCCGGAGTCGTCATCCAGCAGGTTGAAGTGCCTACGCAGTTGGGCCATCACTTGGCGCAGTTCGTCATGGCTGAGAAAGGTCGGGGTGCCACCGCCAAAGTGCAGTTGCTCAACCTTCTGGCCGGGGTCCAGGTGGCAGGCCATCAACTGGATTTCCTGCTCCAGCCGCTGCAGATACGCCTGAGCGCGGCCGCGGTCTTTGGTGATGACTTTGTTGCAGGCGCAGTAGTAGCAAATATTGGCGCAGAACGGCACGTGCACGTACAGCGACAGAGGCCGTACGGCCTTGCGGCTTTCGCGCAGGGCGTGGAGCAGATCGAAGGTGCCGACCTGGCTGTTGAATTGCACGGCAGTGGGGTACGAGGTGTAGCGTGGCCCCGCCAAGTCGTAGCGGTGAATCAGATCGGTATCCCAACGAATGGCGTCGAGCATGCGGGCGCTCCCCCGGATAGGCTAGTGGGCCGAGTCTAGGGGGAGTGCCGGCGGGCCATCTTGATTTGCATCAACGGGGAGCGGCGCTATGCCACAGGGCGACTCAGTGGCCCATTAGCCAATGCTGGTGGGGCCCGGGCAAGGTCCAGACACCGAACAAGATCACCAGCAAGCCACCGGCCATTCGTACGCTGCGTTTGCGCAACAGCGCGGTGACACGCTCGGCCGCCAGCCCGGTGGCGAGCAACACCGGCCAGGTGCCGAGGCCGAACGCGAGCATCAACAAAGCACTGTCCAACGCATTACCCTGGCTGGCTGCCCACAGCAGAGTGCTGTAGACCAACCCGCACGGCAACCAGCCCCAGAGCGCGCCCAACAATAACGCCCGCGGCAGGCTGGACACCGGCAGCAAACGGTTGGCAACGGGCTGGATATGGCGCCACAGGCCGCGACCGAGGCTTTCGATCCGTGTCAGGCCGCTCCACCAGCCGGCCAGGTACAGGCCCATGGCAATCAATAACAGTCCGGCAAGGACGCGCATGAACATCGCGGCCGGGCTGTTGGCCATCGCCCAGCCCGCCAGGCCGATCAGCAGGCCAGCGATGGTATAGCTGAGGATTCGTCCCAGGTTGTAGGCCAGCAACAGACGAAAGCGCCGGCTGCGCTGTTCCTTGGGAATCGCCAGAGTCAGCGCGCCCATCAGCCCGCCACACATACCCAGGCAGTGACCGCCGCCCAACAAGCCGAGGATGACTGCCGAGACCAGCAATGGCGCCAGTTCAAGCATGGGGAAGATCTTTGGGTTTGGACGGTTGCTCAGGGCCGTTGGCTTCGTCGACCGCCGCCAGGTGGTTCGGGTCCTGATCGTCGAACAGCACGCTGTGGGCCGGGCCGTCGAGATCATCGTACTGCCCGCTGTCCACCGCCCAGAAGAAGATATAAATGGCGATGGCCACGATCAGCAGTGCTGCCGGAATCATCACGTAAAGAGCTGGCATCTGCACTCCATGTCCGCGCGGCTCAGGCCGGCAGCGGACGGGTTACGAGGGTGGGGCTGGCCGTGTGCGTACTCGGCAGGCGAGTCAGGCGCAGGGCGTTGAGCACCACGGTCAACGAACTGAGGGACATACCGATCGCGGCCCAGATGGGGGTGATCCAGCCAAGGGCGGCGAACGGCAACATGAGGCCATTGTACAGCCCGGCCCACAGCAGGTTCTCAATGATTACCCGGCGGGTACGTCGCGCCAGGGTGAAGGCTTGCACCAGAGCGTCCAGGCGGTTGGACAGCAGCACCGCGTCGGCGCTGGTTTTCGCCAGGTCAGTGGCCGAGCCCATGGCCACGCTGATATCGGCGGCAGCCAGTACCGGCACATCGTTGACGCCGTCGCCGAGCATCAGCACCTTGCGGCCTTCCTGATGCAGGCGTTGCAGCACTTGCAGCTTGTCATCGGGCCGCAGGCCGCCCTGGGCTTCGTCGATCCCCAGTTCCTTAGCCACGCTGGCGACCATGGGTGAGCTGTCCCCGGACAGCAGCAAGGTGCGCCAACCTCGTGCCTTGCAGGCTGCCAGCAACGCTGGGGCATCGCTACGCAGACGGTCATCCAGGACAAACCAGGCGAGTGCGCCGTGGCTGTCGCCCAGCAGCAGCCATTGGCCTGCTTCGTCAGGCGAGGTCGGGATCGGGCAGCCACTCAGTTCACAGACAAACCCCGGCTGACCAATGCGCAAACGTTGTTCGCCCACCCGTCCTTCCAGCCCCAGGCCAGGGGTGCTGAGTACTTCGTCTGCTGCCTGCGGTGCGCGGCCAAAGGCGCGGGCTATCGGATGTTCCGAGCGGTTTTCCAGGGCTGCGGCCAGGCCCAGGCATTGATCGCTGTCCAGCGCGCCCAGTGGACGAATCGCGCGCAGGGCCAGGCGTCCTTCGGTAAGGGTGCCGGTTTTGTCAAAAATCACCGTGTCGATCTGGTTCAGGCCTTCCAGCACATGCCCGCGGGTCAACAGCAAGCCGAGCTTGTGCAGAGTGCCGGTGGCGGCGGTCAGGGCGGTCGGCGTGGCCAGGGACAGGGCACAAGGGCAAGTGGCGACCAGCATCGCCAGCACAATCCAGAACGCTCGCGACGCATCCAGCTCCCACCACACCAGGCCAATCACGGCGGCGGCAATCAGTGAACACAGCAGAAACCACTGGGCGGCGCGGTCGGCGATTTGTGCCAGGCGCGGTTTTTCTGCCTGGGCCCGTTCCAGCAGGCGCACGATGGCGGACAGGCGAGTGTCGTGCCCCAAGGCCCGGACTTCCACGGTCAGCGCGCCTTCGACATTGAGGGTGCCGGCAGTGACGGCATCCCCGACGTGTCGTGGCTGCGGCAGGTATTCGCCGGTCAGCAGCGATTCGTCGATGCTCGATTGACCGTCAAGGATCACGCCGTCAGCCGGCAGAATGGCGCCTGGGTGCACCAACACGCGGTCGCCCAGTGCCAGCTCGGTCAGCAGGATCCGCTCGCTCTGGCCGTCGGCGTGCAGGCGCAAACACGAGGCGGGCAATAGGTTGACCAACTGTGCGGTGGCGGCGGCGGTACGTTCCCGGGCGCGACGTTCCAGATAGCGCCCGGCCAGCAGGAACAGGGCAAACATGCCCACCGCGTCGAAATACAGCTCGCCCACACCAGTGATAGCGGTCCAGATACCTGCCAGATAGGCGCCGCCGATGGCCAGGGACACCGAGACATCCATGGTCAGGTGGCGGGTGCGCAGGTCGCGCATGGCGCCCTTGAAAAACGGTGCGCAGCTGTAGAACACAATAGGTGTGGTCAGAAACAGCGCGACCCAGCGCAGGATCGTGTGCAACTCCGGGCTCAGGTCGATATTGAATTCTGGCCAGGTGGCCATGGTTGCCATCATTGCCTGGAACCACAACAACCCGGCGACGCCCAGTTGACGCAGAGCCAGGCGGTTTTCGCTGGCCAATTGCTCGGCGGCACGGTCGGCCTGATACGGGTGAGCGGCGTAACCGATATGGCGCAACTCGCTGAGGACTTGGCTCAAGGGTAATTGCGCGTCGGCCCAGCGTACTTGCAGGCGGTGGTTGGACAGGTTCAGTCGGGCTTCGGCCACGGCGGGCAGGCTGCGCAGGTGTTTTTCGATCAGCCATCCGCATGCAGCACAACTGATGCCTTCCATCAGCAGGGTGGCTTCGGCCAGTTCACCTTCGTGGCGTACGAAGGGTTTTTGCACGTCGGCGCGGTCGTACAGCGCCAGTTCGTCCACCAGTTGCACCGGTAATGCCTCGGGGTTGGCCGAGGCTTCGCTGCGGTGCTGGTAATAGCTTTCCAGTCCGCCGGCGACAATCGCCTCGGCCACCGCCTGGCAGCCCGGGCAGCAGAGCTCGCGAGGCTCGCCGAGGATCATGGCGATGAACCGGCTGCCGGGCGGGACGGGGAGGGCGCAGTGGTAGCAGGGCGTTGGGGTGCTCATGGTCGAGGCTAGTTTTTCAGGTCTTCAGCGCCCTGCAGCGGCTCATCACCCAGCAGCAAGTCCTTGTCGTGGCTGACCTGTTCTTCTTCAAACATGCGCCAAGTCTGGTTGTCTTGTACGCCCAGCAGTTCCACGAAACGACGGCCTTCGACCTTGTCGGACAGTTGGCCGATATAACGACCTTGTTCGCTTTCGCTACGGGCCAGGACAATCTTGCGGTCTTTCTCTGGCTGGGTCGGTGAAATCAGGTTCAGTTCCAGGGAGGCAGGCTGGCTGTTGCCGGTCAGGCGTAGATCGACCTCGCCGGTCAGCTCATCCAAGTGCACGGTGGCGCGCAGTTGCAGGGTCTGGGCCAGCAACTCGCGGTCAAGGGAGCGGTTGATGCCTTTGCCGGCTTCGTAGTAGTTGTCGTTGACCAGGTTGTCCGGGTTCTTTACCGCGATGGTCACCATGGTCAAGGTCAAGGTCACCGAGCAGGCCAGGATACCAATGATGATCCAGGGCCAGAGATGCTTGTACCAAGGGCTTGCGGCAGTTGCTGCGGGCATTGTTCTGCTCTCTTGTTAACGGATTTGTGGGCCGATGAATCGGCTCTTGGATTCAATATGGACGCTGTCGTCATCGGCATCCTTGAGGGTGAATTTCACCTCGTTGGTGCTGGACGGCAGTTGCTCCGGCGCGCTCGACAGCTCCACCGGCATGCTGAAGATTTCTCCGGCGGCGACCTTGATCTCGCGCTTGCCTTGCAGCTTGAGATCCGGCAGGCCCGAGGCTTCCAGCACGTAGGTGTGGTCGCGCTGGTCCTTGTTCATGATCTTCAGGCTGTAGACGTTTTCGATCCGTCCTTCGGCGTTCTCGCGGTACAGCACCCGGTCTTTGCTGACATCAAAACCCACCAGTGAGCGCATGAAAAACGCCGTCACCAACAGGCTGATCATCGCCAATAGCACCAGCGCGTAACCGATCAGGCGTGGGCGCAGCTTATGGGTTTTCTGTCCTGAAAGGTTGTGCTCTGTGGTGTAACTGATCAGCCCGCGGGGGTATTCCATCTTGTCCATGATGTTGTCGCAGGCGTCGATACAGGCGGCGCAGCCGATGCACTCGATCTGCAAACCATCACGGATGTCGATGCCGGTCGGGCAGACCTGCACGCACATGGTGCAGTCGATGCAATCTCCCAGGCCCTCGGCCTTGTAGTCGATACCTTTCTTGCGTGGGCCACGGGATTCTCCACGGCGTGGGTCGTAGGACACGATCAGGGTGTCCTTGTCGAACATCACGCTTTGGAAGCGCGCGTACGGGCACATGTAGATACACACTTGCTCGCGTAGCCAGCCGGCGTTGCCGTAGGTGGCGAGGGTGAAGAAGCCGACCCAGAAATACGACCAGCCATCGGCTTGCCCGGTGAAGAAGTCGAATACCAATTCGCGAATCGGCGAGAAGTAGCCGACAAAGGTCATGCCGGTGACAAAACCGATGATCAGCCACAGGCTGTGCTTGCTGAGTTTGCGCAGGAACTTGTTGGCGCTCATCGGCGCCTTGTCCAGCTTGATGCGCTGGTTGCGGTCGCCTTCGGTGACCTTTTCGCACCACATGAAGATCCAGGTCCACACGCTTTGCGGGCAGGTATAGCCGCACCAGATCCGCCCGGCGTACACGGTGATGAAGAACAGGCCAAATGCGGAAACAATCAGGATGCCTGACAGCAGGATGAAGTCCTGAGGCCAGAAGGTTGCACCAAAAATGAAGAATTTACGCTCTGGCAGGTTCCACCACACAGCCTGGTGACCGCCCCAGTTCAGCCACACCGTGCCGAAGTACAGCAGGAACAACCCGGCGCCGCCGACCATCCGCAGGTTACGGAACAAACCGGTAAACGCCCGGGTGTAGATTTTCTCCCGAGACGCGTAGAGATCGACGGTGTTGCTCGGATTTTTGGCAGGCGGGGTAACGTCATGTACCGGAATCTGGTTGCTCATCATTGCATCCCACGGCAGTGGAGATTGCCTCGGCCAGTACGTGCCAACCGGGGTCAAAATAGAGGTGTTGCAGTGGCGTAATGATACGCCTGTAGTGCCGACGAACGGGTGCGACCTTTGGTCGCGTTGGGGGAAATCAATTGATGGTGTACGTGATCTGGGTCAATTGACTTGTGAAGTATGGACGGTTTTTTCCGCAGGGGAGGTCATTCGTCCCATGGGTTGATCAGTGCAACGCCGCTGGATCGAAAATCGCTGGTGTTGCGGGTGACCACTGTCAGGCCATGAACCAGGGCTGTTGCGGCGATGAGGGCGTCGCTCTCGTTGGCTTGATCTGGAACATGCAAGCTGGCGCAGCGCAGTGCCACAGCGGCATCAACCGGTAAGATTCTGGCATCGAATGCTGGCATTACGTGACGCCTCAGCCAGGTGCGCAGTACCTTCCCTTGCACAGGGTCTCGGCGTTCCATTCGCAGCACCCCTGTCTCCAGTTCCTTCAAGGTAATGGCCGAAATATACAGGCGGGGTGCGATGACGCTCTTGGCCCAGGCCACGACTTTGGCATCTGCCTGGGGTTTGCGCAGTTCGGAAATGACATTGGTGTCGAGTAGGTACATCAGGAGAGGTCCACGGGTCGATGAATGATCACGGCGCGCTCGGTTTCGAATTCGATGTCTGCCGCTTCTGGCATCACCAACAGGTCAACGATGTCAGCATTGAGACCTGTCAGTTTTTGATAGTCCTCAATGCTTAGCAGTACATGGGCTGGCTTGCCTCTATCAGTGATAAAAACCGGCCCTTGGCGAGCGGCTTTTTTGGCACCACTTGTATCTTGATTGAATTCGCGGCTGGAAATAGTGGTGATGGTCACGGGGCACCTCCCCTTTAATTAAAGTGAATGTAGTTACGTTACTACGTCACTACGGCAAGCCACAAGCTCGAGGCTACGAGCGGTCGATGTACTCTTCACTTACCGCTACTCCAAAATAAAAAAGCCCCGCCAATTTTCATTGGCGGGGCCGTTTTTGTATCGCTGTTGACCTTACTCGGCGTTAGCCGGCTTGTCCCCATGGGACAGGCTATAAACATACGCCGCCAGCAAGTGCACCTTGTCGTTGCCTTGCAGTTGCTCTTGCGCAGGCATCTGGCCCTGACGGCCATAACGGATGGTCTGCTGCAATTGGGCGAAGCTCGAACCGTAGATGAATGCGCCTGGGTGAGTCAGGTCAGGTGCGCCCATCGCTGGCGTACCTTTACCGGCCTGGCCGTGGCAGGCCACGCAGTTGGCAGCGAAGAGTTTCTCGCCGTTGGCCACGTCAGCCTTGGCGCCTTCCGGCAGTTTGCGACCGTCGAGGTTGCTCACGACAAAGCCGGCCACGTCGGCCACGCCTTGCTCGCCAATGACTTCGGCCCAGGCCGGCATCACCGCGTGGCGGCCTTTCATGATGGTTTCCTTGATGGTGGCAGGCTCGCCGCCCCAGCGCCAGTCGGCGTCGGTCAGGTTGGGGAAGCCATAGGCCCCCTTGGCGTCGGAGCCGTGGCACACCGAGCAGTTGGAGGCGAACAGGCGGCCACCCATCTTCAAGGCTTGTGGATCTTTAGCCACTTCTTCGATCGGCATCGACGCGAATTTGGCGAAGATCGGCCCGAACTTGGCGTCCGACCTGGCCATTTCCTTTTCCCACTCGTGCACACCGGTCCAGCCGGTCTGGCCATTGGCGAAGGGGGTTTGCTTGTCGTTGTCGAGGTAGGCGTAGCCCGGCAGCAGGCCTTTCCAGTTGCCCAGGCCTGGGTACAGCGCCAGGTAACCCAAGGCGAAGATGATGGTGCCGACGAACAGCATGAACCACCATTTTGGCAGCGGGTTGTCGTATTCCTCGATCCCGTCGAACGAGTGGCCAACCGTCTCGTCCGTTTGCTCGGCGCGCTGGCCCTTGCGGGTCGACAGCAGCAGCCAGGTCAGGGCGAAAATGGTACCCAGACTGAGGACTGTGACGTACAGACTCCAGAACGTAGTCATTCTTTGTTACTCCTAGAAGCTTGCTCGACGTGCTTGATGGCTTCGGGATCATCCGCAAAGGGCAGCAAGGTCGCGTCTTCAAACTCCGACTTGCGCTTGGGGCTGAACACCCACAGCGCCAGACCGATAAAGGCCACCATCACGACAACGGTGCCCAGGCCTCGAATCATCCCGATATCCATCTAGATCACCGTTTGCTTTTGATGATGGTGCCCAGGCCTTGCAGATAGGCCACCAGTGCGTCCATTTCGGTCTTGCCCTTCACGGCATCCTTGGCACCGGCGATGTCTTCGTCGGTGTAAGGCACGCCCAGGGTGCGCAAGACTTCCATCTTCTTCGCGGTGTCCTTGCCGTCGAGCTTGTTTTCCACGAGGAACGGGTACGCCGGCATTTTCGACTCGGGCACCACGTTGCGCGGGTTGTACAAGTGCGCACGCTGCCAGTCATCAGAGTAACGGCCGCCCACACGGGCCAGGTCCGGACCGGTACGCTTGGAACCCCATAGGAACGGGTGGTCCCAGACGCTTTCACCGGCGACCGAATAGTGGCCATAGCGTTCGGTTTCGGCGCGGAACGGACGGATCATCTGCGAGTGGCAGCCGACACAACCGTTAGCGATGTAGATGTCGCGGCCTTCCAGCTCAAGGGCGGTGCGCGGCTTCATGCCTTCCACCGGCTTGTTGGTCACGTCCTGGAAAAACAGCGGAACGATCTGGGTCAAGCCACCGATACTCACGGCGATCACCATGAAGAAGGCCAGCAGGCCGATATTCTTCTCGACTACTTCATGCTTCATCAGTGAGCTCCCACTACAGCGATCTGAGCAGCGGCTTCAGCTTCAGCCGGGTTCGAGGCGCGAACGGTGCGCCAGACGTTGTAGGCCATGAACAGCATGCCGCTGGCAAATATCGCACCGCCCAGGGCGCGCACGATGTAGCCCGGGTGGCTGGCTTGCAACCCTTCGACGAAGGAGTAGGTGAGGGTGCCGTCATCGTTGATTGCACGCCACATCAGGCCTTGGGTGATGCCGTTGACCCACATCGAAGCGATGTAGAGCACCGTACCGATGGTGGCGAGCCAGAAGTGGGTATTGATCAGGCTGACGCTGTGCATCTGCGCACGACCGAACAGTTTCGGGATCATGTGGTACAGCGCGCCGATGGAGATCATCGCCACCCAACCGAGAGCGCCGGCGTGTACGTGGCCGATGGTCCAGTCGGTGTAGTGGGACAGCGAGTTGACGGTCTTGATGGCCATCATCGGGCCTTCGAAGGTCGACATGCCGTAGAACGCCAGCGAAACCACCAGGAAGCGCAGGATCGGGTCGGTGCGCAGCTTATGCCAGGCGCCCGACAGGGTCATCATGCCGTTGATCATGCCGCCCCAGCTTGGTGCCAGCAGGATGATCGACATCGCCATGCCCAAGGACTGAGCCCAATCCGGCAGGGCGGTGTAGTGCAAGTGGTGGGGACCTGCCCAGATGTACAGGGTGATCAGCGCCCAGAAGTGCACGATGGACAGGCGATAGGAGTAGATCGGACGCTCGGCCTGTTTCGGCACGAAGTAGTACATCATCCCCAGGAAGCCCGTGGTGAGGAAGAAGCCTACGGCGTTGTGGCCGTACCACCATTGGATCATCGCGTCCGTAGCACCGGCGTAGGCTGAGTAGGACTTGAAGAAACTCACCGGCAGCGAGGCGTGGTTGACGATGTGCAGCATCGCCGTCACGACGATGAAAGCCCCGTAGAACCAGTTACCCACATAGATGTGTTTGGTCTTGCGCTTGACGATGGTGCCGAAGAACACCGCACCGTAGGTGACCCAGACAATCGCCAGTAAAATAGCAATGGGCCATTCCAGCTCGGCGTATTCCTTGGTGGTGGTGTAACCCAGCGGGAGGGTGATGATTGCGCCGATGATGACCGCTTGCCAGCCCCAGAAGGTGAAGGCCGCCAGTGAGTCTGAAATCAGTCGGGTCTGGCAGGTTCGCTGCACGACGTAGTAAGAAGTGGCAAACAGTGCACATCCACCGAAGGCGAAGATCACCAGGTTGGTGTGCAGTGGGCGCAGGCGTCCAAACGTCGTCCATGGCAGGCCAAAATTCAACTCTGGCCAAACCAGTTGCGAGGCGATGAAGACACCGAGCCCCATGCCAAGGATCCCCCAGACCACCGTCATGATGGCGAACTGGCGGACTACCTTATAGTTATAAGCAGTCGGACTGATTGCTGTGCTCATTCTAAGGTTCCACGGTTTAGGTTTTTTTATAGGTAAAAATCGGTCGCAAGTATGGAGAAAGCAGGATTCCATTGCAACGCAAGGTGACCTGCGTCAATGCGTTCCAAACCAGATTCTGCGCCCTTTCCATGTTTGGCGTAAGGACAAAATCCCATATGAAAAGCTGACGAGTTGGACAGGAAATTTTAAGGGTCGAAGGTACTTGTAACTTGGTGTGTGTAAACAAGCGGCCCGGGTGACGACGGGGTAGTGGCACGACAGCCGGTCACTGCCAGCCTTTGCGCCTGTCATCGAGCAGAAATGTTCAACCCATCGAGTGCAAGTCGGCCGTCGACCGGCCAAAGCCAGTCCACTGTGGGGACAAGCGTAGACCCGAATGGCAGGAGGGGAAAGTCAGCAGTCAGGCAGGTGCGACAATGGGTCGCAAAGAGGTATGAACTGCCGCACCTTGATCAGATGCGGCTGTTCGGTATTGCCGTGTTACTCAGGCTGGCTTTCAGGCGTTGCGCCATCAGCGTTATGGGACAGGCTATAGACGTAGGCTGCGAGCAAATGCACCTTGTCATTGCCTTGCAGTACGTCCTGTGCAGGCATCTGGCCCTGGCGGCCGTGGCGAATGGTCTGCTGCAACTGCGCCAGGCTGGTGCCGTAGATAAAGCCGCTTGGCTGTGTCAGGTTCGGCGCGCCCATGGCTTCGACGCCGTGGCCATCCGGTCCGTGGCAGGCCACACACGTGGCGCTGAACGCCGTTTGGCCAGCCGCCACATCGGCGGTACTGTCAGCCGGCAGCGGTAATTTGGCCAGGTCATGGCGCACATAGGCGGCGACGTTTTTCACACCGTCCTCACCCAGCACTTCACCCCAGGCCGGCATGGCCGCATGGCGGCCGTTCATGATCGTCGCCTTGATGGCCTCTGCCGAACCGCCCCAGCGCCAGAGGTTGTCCGCCAGGTTCGGGAAGCCGTAGGCGCCCTTGGCATCCGAGCCGTGGCACACCGCGCAGTTGGAGGCGAACAAGCGTCCGCCCATTTTCAGCGCCTGCGGATCTTTCGCGACTTCTTCCACCGGCATGGCCGAGAACTTGGCGAAGATCGGCCCGAACTTGGCGTCGGCCTTGGCCATTTCCTTGTCCCATTCCTTGGTCTGGGTCCACCCGTCTTCATAGCCCGGCAACACGCCTTTCCAGTTGCCCAGGCCCGGGTAGAGGATCAGGTAGCCAACCGCAAACACCAGGGTCCCGGCGAACAGCATGAACCACCATTGCGGCAGCGGGTTGTCGTACTCCTCGATCCCGTCGAAGGCGTGGCCCATGGTCTGGTCGACGCTGCCCTTAGTTTCGCCCTTGCGGGTGCCAACCAACAACCAGGTCAAGCCGATCAGGCTGCCGAGGGTCAGTACACAGATCCATGTACTCCAAAAGGTTGTCATGGCCGATTGCTCCTTGTTACAGGCTCTTCTTGAGCGTCGGATGGAAGGGGTTCATCGGCAAACGGCAACAGGCGTGCCTGCTCGAACTCCGCATTGCGTCGGTTGTTGAACACCCAGAGCGACAAGCCGATAAAGGCGATGGCCACGACCAGCGTGCCAAGGCCACGGATGGTGCCAGCATCGAATTCAAATCCCATGGCTCACCTCTTGCTCTTGATGGCAGTGCCGAGTACTTGCAGGTACGCGACCAGCGCGTCCATTTCGGTCTTGCCCTTGAGGGTGGCCACTGCGCCACTGATGTCGTCGTCGGTGTAGGGCACGCCGAGGGTGCGCATCACTTTCAACTTGGTCTCGGTGTGGCTGCTGTCGACCTGGGCGGTGACTAGCCACGGATAGGCCGGCATTTTCGACTCCGGCACCACGTTGCGCGGGTTGTACAAGTGCGCGCGGTGCCAGTCGTCCGAGTAGCGCGCGCCGACGCGAGCCAGGTCCGGCCCGGTGCGCTTTGAGCCCCACAGGAATGGGTGGTCCCACACGCTTTCGCCGGCCACCGAGTAGTGGCCGTAGCGCTCGGTCTCGGCGCGGAACGGCCGGATCATCTGCGAGTGGCACTGTACGCAGCCTTCGCGGATGTAGATGTCGCGGCCTTCCAGTTGCAGCGCGGTGTAGGGCTTCATGCCTTCCACCGGTTTGTTGGTGACGTCCTGGAAGAACAACGGGACGATCTGGGTCAGGCCGCCGATGCTCACGGCGAGCACCATCAGCAGCATCAGCAGGCCGACGTTCTTTTCAATGGTTTCGTGTTTCATCATCGACTCCTCAGGCCATCTGCGCGGCAGTGGTGGCTTCGGCCGGTTGCGCCGAACGCACGGTGCGCCAAGTGTTGTAAGCCATCAGGAACATGCCGCTGAGGAAGATCGCACCGCCCACCAAGCGCACGATGAAGCCTGGGTGGCTGGCCACCAGGGTTTCGACGAAGGAGTAGGTCAAGGTGCCGTCTTCGTTGATCGCACGCCACATCAGGCCTTGGGCGATGCCGTTGACCCACATGGACGCGATGTACAACACGGTGCCGATGGTGGCGAGCCAGAAATGCGCGTTGATCAGGCCGAGGCTGTACATCTGCTCGCGACCGAAGATTTTCGGGATCATGTGGTACAGCGCGCCAATGGAGATCATCGCCACCCAGCCGAGAGCGCCGGCGTGTACATGGCCGATGGTCCAGTCGGTGTAGTGGGAGAGAGCGTTAACCGTCTTGATGGCCATCATCGGCCCTTCGAAGGTCGACATGCCGTAGAACGCCAGGGACACCACCAGGAAGCGCAGGATCGGATCGCTGCGCAACTTATGCCAGGCGCCCGAGAGGGTCATCATGCCGTTGATCATGCCGCCCCAGCTCGGTGCCAGCAGTACCAGCGACATCACCATGCCCAACGACTGCGCCCAGTCCGGCAGCGCGGTGTAGTGCAAGTGGTGGGGACCTGCCCAGATGTACAGGGTGATCAGGGCCCAGAAGTGCACGATGGACAAACGATAGGAATACACCGGGCGTTCGGCCTGTTTCGGCACGAAGTAGTACATCATCCCGAGGAAGCCGGCGGTGAGGAAGAAGCCTACAGCGTTGTGGCCGTACCACCACTGCACCATGGCATCCGTCGCACCGCCGTAGAGGGAGTAGGACTTGGTCAGGCTGACCGGGATTTCCAGGTTGTTGACGATATGCAAGATGGCCACGGTGATGATGAACGCACCGAAGAACCAGTTACCGACGTAGATGTGCTTGGTGTTGCGCTTCATCACCGTGCCGAAGAACACGATGGCGTAGGCGACCCAGACGATAGTGATCAGGATGTCGATTGGCCATTCCAGCTCGGCGTATTCCTTGGAGCTGGTGTAGCCCAGCGGCAAGGTGATCGCAGCCAATACAATGACCAGTTGCCAGCCCCAGAAGCAGAACTGCGCGATTTTTGGTGCGAACAGTTGAGTCTGGCAGGTGCGTTGCACCGAATAGAAGGAGCTGGCAAACAGTGCGCAGCCGCCAAAGGCAAAGATCACCGCGTTGGTGTGCAATGGGCGCAGGCGACCGAAACTGGTCCAAGGCAGGTTGAAGTTGAGTTCGGGCCATACCAACTGGGCAGCGAGAAAAACCCCGAGTCCCATGCCGACGATGCCCCACACCACCGTCATAATGGCGAATTGGCGGACCACCTTGTAGTTATAGGCGGTACTTAAAGTAGTGTTCATGGTTCCCCATCCACGGTTCAACCCAAGCAAATGCGGCACTTGGGCTGGAGTTATAGGCAGACTAAAAAGCGAGGCAAGCATGGGCAAAGAGCACAAGGCCAGTATTGACGGGGATCAATGGGCGCAGTGTGTGCGGGAACGCGGCTGGTTGTGGAATGTCGCGAAAGGGTCTATCGCGCGTACGCCGGTGACACTGATTCTGGCCCACGGTGCCGGCGCGCCGATGGACTCGGGCTTTATGAGTGACATGGCTGCACGCCTTGCCGGGCATGGCGTCAACGTGTTGCGCTTCGAGTTTCCCTACATGGCCCAGCGCCGTGTGGATGGCGGCAAACGCCCGCCGAATCCGGCACCTAAACTGCTGGAGTGCTGGCGTGAGGTGCATGCCGAGGTGCGACGTCATGTCGCTGGGCGTTTGGCCATAGGTGGCAAGTCTATGGGCGGGCGGATGGCCAGTTTGCTGGCTGACGAATTGGGTGCGGATGGGCTGGTATGTCTGGGGTATCCGTTTTATGCGGTGGGTAAGCCGGAAAAACCACGGACTGAGCATTTGGCCGGATTGAAGACGCCGACGTTGATTGTTCAGGGCGAGCGGGATGCGTTGGGCAATTGGGCGGCGGTGGAAGGGTATGTGTTATCGCCGAGCATCGAAGTGATGTGGCTGGCGGCGGGGGATCATGATTTGAAGCCGTTGAAGGCTTCGGGGTTTAGTCATGAGCAGCATTTGGAGGCTGCTGCGGTGAAAATCTCTGGATTTCTCGGTGCTTGTTAGGGCCTTTTCGCGAGCAAGCCCGCTCCCACATTCGACTGCGTTTATCCTGTAGGAATGCGTTCGAATGTGGGAGCGGGCTTGCTCGCGAAAGCGATTTACCGGTTAAACCGCTCCACCAGCGAATACTGGGTATTCGCCGTATGCGTCAGCTCTTCACTCAACTGCGCCGAGCTCAGCGCCTGCTCCGACGTCTGATCCGCCAGCAACGCAATCGTGCTGATATTGCGGCTGATCTCTTCGGCCACGGCGCTTTGCTCTTCGGTGGCGGCGGCGATCTGGGTGGTCATGTCGGTGATATTGGCCACAGCTTCACTGATCCCCACCAACGCTGCATCCGCTTCCATCACCCGCGCCACACCTTCTTCGGCCTGGCGATGCCCAGCGTCCATGGTCTGCACCGCCGCGCTGGCGGTCTGCTGCAGCTTGGCGATCAGCGCATGGATCTGCCCGGTTGACTCAGCGGTGCGCTGCGCCAGTTGCCGCACCTCATCGGCCACCACCGCAAAACCACGTCCCATCTCCCCGGCGCGGGCCGCTTCGATGGCTGCGTTCAAGGCCAGCAGGTTGGTCTGGTCTGCAATACCCTTGATCACGTCGACTACGCCGCCGATTTCGTCGCTGTCCTTGGCCAGTTGGGTCACGGTTACGCCGGTTTCGCCGACGGCCACCGACAGACGCTGGATGGCGTCGCGGGTTTCTCCGGCAATATCGCGGCCGCGACCGGTAAGGCGATTGGCTTCCTGAGTAGCGTCCGCCGTGCGTTGCACATGGCTGGCCACTTCCTGGGTCGTTGCCGCCATCTGGTTGACCGCCGTGGCCACTTGTTCGGTCTCAACGCGCTGGCGTTCCAGGCCGCTGGAGCTGTTATGGGCTAGGGTGTTGGACTGTCGCGCCTGCTCGTTGAGGTGCTCGGCGGTGTCCTGTAAGCGTGTCAGGCACGTCTTCAGGCGGGCTTCCTGACTCAGGATCGACATCTCCAGGCGCGCCTGTGCACCGCGACTGTCGGTGTACATCTGCGCGATCAGCGGGTCGGAAGTGGTCTGTTCGGCCAGGCGCAGTAAGCGCTTGAGGCCGCGCTGTTGCCAGGTCAGCCCCAGAAGTCCCAGCGGCACCGAAAGCGCCGCGGCCAGCGCAAAGCCCCAGTGCGAGTTGAGCCACACGCCAATCAGGAAGCTCAGTTGGCTGACCAGGATAAACGGCAGCCAGTCCTGCAGCACCGGCAGCCACTTGTCACGGCGTGGAATGGCCGGCTTGCCCTGGTTGATGCGCTGGTACAGCGCTTCGGCACGACGGATCTGCTCGGCGGTGGGCTTGACCCGCACCGACTCGTAGCCGATTACCTGATTGCCGTCGAAGACCGGCGTCACATAGGCGTTGACCCAATAGTGATCGCCGCTCTTGCAGCGGTTCTTGACGATGCCCATCCATGGCAAGCCTTGTTTGAGCGTGGACCACATGTGTGCGAACACCGCCGCCGGTACGTCCGGATGGCGAACCAGATTGTGCGGGGCACGCATCAGCTCGTCATGGGAAAACCCACTGATTTCGACAAAAGCGTCGTTGCAGTAAGTGATAACGCCTTTGGCATCGGTGGTGGAGATCAACCGTTGCTGAGCGGGGAAGGTCCGTTCGCGCTGGGTAACGGGTTGGTTATTACGCATGGTGGTTCAATCCGCAAGGCTTTGACAGGTTGTCGACCGTTACGGGGTTTTATTTAACTTATTTTTGCAACAATCGGCACAGCCTCACACCGTTGAGATCAGGCACTGGTGCAGGCTGCGCTCGTTTGATAGGCGAGTTTTCAGCCCGCCAGCATCGGGTAGGTAAACAGTGCAAAGTGCAGCAGATTCAGGCCGAAATGCGTGGCAATCGCCGCGCCCAGGCCGCCAAAGCGATACGCCAGCCCGTAACCGACGCCCGCAATCCCCGCCAGCAACGTCCACTGCCAGCCAGCGCCCAGGTGAACCAGGCCAAACAGCAGGGATGCCAACAACAGCGCCAGGTTTTCCCCATAGGGCAACTGCTTGAAGCGCCGGCTCAGGCCGCCCTGGATGTAGCCCCGAAACAACGCTTCTTCCACCAGCGTCACCAGCAAAAGGTTGTTCAACACCCACAGCCACGCCTGGTCAGGCCATTTCGGTGCCCAACTGATAATGCCCAGCAGCAGAGCACCCCCGAGGGCGGCGATGGTCGTCAGGGTCAAGGCCATGGCAGTGGCGTAGATCGAAAGGCGCAGGGAGCGACGGGCAACAATCCACGGGCACGCCAGCAACAGCCAGAAGCCTATCAGGGGTTTATCCTGGTTCAGGTACATCGAGAAGGGCACGGCATCGGCGGTAAAATGTTGCGGGTCAATGCCGCGACCGTTGTAAAAACCCGGCAGCCAATGCATCGCGAGGCCCAGGGCCAGGACAATAAACAGCCCATGGCCGAGGTAGCGGGCCCAAGGGTTTCGCTGTTGGCGGACGGCAAAGCCGGCGACCAGCAGCAAGGCGATGGACACCGCCGCCAGCAATCCCAGTTTCCCGTAGATCAAGGCCAGTACATAGCCAATGGAAAGAAGCGCCAGGTATAACCAGGGCAGAGCAAGCATGAGGAGTCCTTGTGACGGTAAACAGCGCGGCATTATAACGACCGTCGCCGTGTACCCAAAAGAAAACACCGCCCATGAAGGCTAATGCCAGTCAGTTAAGAAGTAGAAGGGGGTAAAAAGTAACCTGTGGCGAGGGAGCTTGCTCTCGTTGGACTGCGCAACAGTCCCATTTTTGGGGCCGCTTCGCGACCCAACGGGAGCAAGCTCCCTCGCCACAGGTACAGTGTTCGCCCTTAACTGACTGGCATTAGCCCATGAAGGCGGTGTTTTGTGTGGCGAGTGTCCGTTACGACGCGATTAGTTGCCGCAATACATAATGCAAGATTCCTCCCGCCTTGAAGTACTCCACCTCATTGAGTGTATCGATCCGACACAGCACTTCTACTTTTTCGCTGCTGCCGTCTTCCCGAGTAATCACCAGCGTCAGATTCATCCGCGGCTCTATATCGGCGTCCGTCAGCCCCAGAATGTCGACCTTCTCCTTCCCTGTCAGCTTCAATGTCTTACGGTTCTGATCCAGCTTGAACTGCAACGGCAGCACACCCATCCCTACGAGGTTCGAACGGTGAATCCGCTCAAAACTCTCAGCGATTACCGCCTTGACCCCCAGCAGATTGGTGCCCTTGGCTGCCCAGTCGCGGCTTGAACCGGTGCCGTATTCCTGGCCCGCGATGACCACCAGCGGCGTACCCGACACCTGGTATTTCATGGCCGCATCATAGATCGGCATTTTCTCGCCGGTAGGGATGTAGATCGTGTTGCCACCTTCTTCTCCGCCGAGCATTTCGTTGCGGATGCGGATGTTGGCGAAGGTGCCGCGCATCATTACTTCATGGTTGCCCCGGCGCGAGCCGTAGGAGTTGAAGTCCCGGGGTTCTACGCCTTGTTCGCGCAGGTATTGGCCGGCGGGACTGTCGGTCTTGATGTTGCCGGCGGGGGAGATGTGGTCGGTGGTCACCGAGTCGCCGAGCAGGGCCAGGACGTTGGCGCCTTTGACGTCTTTGATCACCGGCAGAGGCCCGGCGATGTCGTCAAAGAACGGTGGGTGCTGGATGTAGGTGGAATCCTTCTGCCACACGTAGGTTGCGGCTTGCGGGACTTCGATGGCTTGCCATTGTTCGTCACCGGCAAACACTTCAGCGTATTCCTTGTGGAACATGCCGGTGCTGACTTGTGCGACGGCGTCGGCGATTTCCTTGCTGCTGGGCCAGATGTCGCGCAGGTATACGGGCTTGCCATCCGAGCCGGTACCGAGCGGTTCGCTGCTGATGTCCATGCGCACAGTGCCTGCCAGCGCGTAGGCGACCACCAGGGGCGGGGAGGCCAGCCAGTTGGTCTTCACCAGCGGGTGGACTCGGCCTTCAAAGTTGCGGTTGCCCGACAGCACCGAGGCTACGGCCAAGTCGGCTTTCTGGATGGCTTTTTCAATCGGTTCCGGCAAGGGGCCGGAGTTGCCGATACAGGTGGTGCAGCCGTAACCCACGAGGTCGAAGCCCAGTTGGTCCAGGTACTGAGTCAGGCCCGCGGCCTTGTAGTAGTCGGTGACCACTTTGGAGCCCGGAGCCAGGGAGCTTTTTACCCATGGCTTGCGCTTGAGACCTTTTTCCACAGCCTTTTTCGCTACCAGGCCAGCCGCCATCATCACGCTGGGGTTGGAGGTATTGGTGCAGGAGGTGATCGCGGCGATCACCACCGCGCCGTTTTTCAGGCGATAGGTCTGGCCTTCGAAGTCGTAGTCGGCTTCGCCGATCAGGTCGGCGTTGCCCACGGCGACACCGCCGCCGCCTTCGCTTTCCAGGCGGCCCACGTCCTTGCTCGACGGTTTGAACTGCAGGTCGAGGAAGTCGGTGAAGGCCTGGCTGACATTGGGTAGGGAAACGCGGTCTTGCGGGCGTTTCGGGCCGGCGAGGCTGGCTTCGACGCTGCTCATGTCTAGGGCCAGGCTGTCGGTGAAGACCGGCTCCTGACCCGCCTTGCGCCACAGGCCCTGAGCCTTGGTGTAAGCCTCCACCAGTTTCACGGTGGCGGTCGGACGACCCGACAGACGCAGGTAGTCCAGTGTGACGTCATCCACGGGGAAGAAGCCGCAGGTGGCGCCGTATTCCGGGGCCATGTTGGCGATGGTGGCGCGATCGGCCAGTGGCAGGTCGGCGAGACCGTCGCCATAGAATTCGACGAATTTGCCCACTACGCCTTTTTTACGCAGCATTTGGGTGACGGTCAGCACCAGGTCGGTGGCGGTGATGCCTTCTTTCAGTTTGCCGGTGAGCTTGAAGCCTATGACTTCCGGGATCAGCATCGACACCGGTTGCCCGAGCATCGCCGCTTCGGCTTCGATCCCACCCACGCCCCAGCCCAGCACGCCAAGGCCGTTGATCATGGTGGTGTGGGAGTCGGTACCCACCAGGGTGTCGGGAAAGGCGTAGGTGCGGCCATCTTCGTCCTTGGTCCACACGGTGCGGCCGAGGTATTCCAGGTTGACCTGGTGGCAGATGCCGGTGCCTGGCGGTACCACGCTGAAGTTGTCGAAGGCGCTCTGGCCCCAGCGCAGGAAGGCGTAACGTTCGCCATTGCGCTGCATTTCGATGTCGACGTTCTGTTCAAAGGCACTGGAGGTGCCAAATTTGTCGACCATCACTGAGTGGTCGATCACTAGGTCCACCGGCGATAGCGGATTGATCCGTTGGGGATCGCCACCGGCCTTGGCCACGGCGGCACGCATGGCCGCGAGGTCGACCACGGCAGGCACGCCGGTGAAGTCTTGCATCAGCACCCGCGCCGGGCGGTATTGGATCTCACGGTCGGAGCGGCGCTCCTTGAGCCAGGCGGCAATGGCCTTCAAGTCGGCGCCGGTGACGGTTTTTTCGTCCTCCCAGCGCAGCAGGTTTTCCAGCAGGACCTTGAGCGACATTGGCAGCTTGTCCAGATCACCCAGGCTCTTGGCGGCTTCGGGCAGGCTGAAGTAGTGGTAGGTCTTGTCGTCGATTTCTAAGGTTTTAAGGGTTCTCAGGCTATCAAGGGATGACATTACATGACTCCTTATGGTCCGCACGGCTACGGACCTGACGGGACGGACAGAGCTTCTAAGCTAGCCCTGTTTTAAGTAGCTGGCTAATAACTGGACTCTATGGGCAAGTCCAAGGTTCCGAAGTCAGCTATCATGCGCGCGTTTTCATGACAGGCATTGCGCTAGAGCAGGCCGGTTACCAGGAGAGTCAATGAACACCCTTTTTATGCACTGCCGCCCGGGTTTTGAGGGCGAAGTCTGTTCCGAGATCGCGGAACACGCCGCTCGCCTGAACGTCTCGGGCTACGCCAAGGCCAAGACCAGCAGCGCCTGCGCCGAATTTGTCTGTACCGAAGAGGACGGCGCCGCGCGCCTGATGCGCGGCCAACGCTTTGCCGAGCTGATCTTCCCAAGACAGTGGGCGCGCGGGGTGTTTATTGAATTGCCGGAAACCGACCGCATCAGTGTGATCCTCGCTCATCTGCAAGGCTTCCCGCTGTGCGGCAGCCTGTGGCTGGAAATGGTCGACACCAACGATGGCAAGGAGCTGTCGAACTTCTGCAAGAAATTCGAAGTGCACCTGCGCAAGGCGCTGATGGCGGCCGGCAAGCTGGTGGAAGACCCGAGCAAACCGCGTTTGCTGCTGACCTTTAAAAGTGGCCGTGAGGTGTTCATGGGCTTGGCCGAGTCGAATAACTCGGCGATGTGGCCCATGGGCATTCCCCGGTTGAAGTTCCCCCGGGACGCGCCAAGCCGCTCCACCTTGAAGTTGGAAGAGGCCTGGCACCACTTTATTCCTCGGGATCAGTGGGATGAGCGCTTGCACAGCGACATGACCGGGGTCGACCTGGGCGCCGCGCCCGGTGGCTGGACCTGGCAACTGGTCAATCGCGGCATGCTGGTGACCGCCATCGACAACGGCCCCATGGCCGAGAGCCTGATGGACACGGGGCTGGTGCAGCACTTGATGGCTGACGGTTTCACCTATACGCCTAAGCAGCCGGTGAACTGGATGGTCTGCGATATCGTCGAGAAGCCGGCGCGCAACGCGGCCTTGCTGGAAACCTGGATCGGCGAGGGGCATTGCCGTGAAGCGGTGGTTAACCTGAAACTGCCGATGAAGCAGCGTTATGCCGAAGTGAAGCGCTTGCTCGAGCGGATCGAGGAAGGCTTCAAGGAGCGGGGCATTCGCGTGGAGATCGGCTGTAAGCAGCTGTACCACGATCGGGAAGAAGTGACCTGCCATTTGCGGCGGTTGGATGTGAAGAAGCCAAAGGCCCGGTAAACTGATGGCCAGTTTCAGGAGTGAATAATGAGCGACATTTTTGACACCCCCGTCGACGCCACCCTCGACGCCACCGGCCTCAACTGCCCGGAACCGGTCATGATGCTGCACCAGCACATCCGCGACCTGGCGCCTGGTGGTTTGCTCAAGGTCATCGCGACCGATCCCTCGACCCGCCGCGATATCCCCAAGTTCTGCGTGTTCCTTGACCATGAACTGGTAGACCAGCAGGAACAGGCCGGGACCTACCTGTACTGGATTCGCAAGAAGTCCGCTTAAGCCACTCGAATCCGCCGGCGCGCACTGCGTGTCAGGCGGATCACCAGCATCGCCGCTGCGCAGCTTAAGCCGACAATCAGCCCTTGCCACAAGCCGCTTGGGCCACTGGCCTTGCCCAGCCAGTCTGTGAGCCCCAGCACATACCCCACCGGCAACCCCACGCCCCAATAGGCAAACAGCGTCAGGACCATGGTCACCCGTGTGTCCTGATAGCCGCGCAACGCGCCGGCGGCTGTGACCTGGATCGCGTCGGAAAACTGGAACAACGCCGAAAACACGATCAGCATCGCGGCCACCTGGAGCACCAGCGGGTCCGAGGTATAGATCGCGGCGATATGTTCGCGAAACAGCAGCATCAGGCTGCAGGACAGGCAGGCATACGCCAGCGCCGTGCCCATCCCCACGCCCGCCGCGAAGCGCGCTTCCCGGGGTTCACTGCGGCCCAGGGCCTGGCCCACCCGTACAGTGACGGCCATGCTCAGGGAGTAGGGGATCATGAACACCAACGAGCTGAAGTTCAGGGCGATCTGGTGACCGGCCACCACCGTGGCGCCCAGACTGCCGATCAGCAGGGCGATCACCGCAAAGATGCTCGATTCGGCAAAGATCGCAATGCCGATTGGCAGGCCGATGCTCAGCACGCGTTTGATCACCGACCATTGTGGCCAGTCGAAACGTTTGAACAATTCACTCGCCTGATAAGCCGGCGCCCAGCGGGTCCAGCCGGCCAGGCCGAGCATCATCACCCACATCACAATCGCCGTGGCCCAGCCGCAACCGATGCCGCCCATGGCTGGCACGCCGAAATGGCCATAGATGAACACGTAGTTCAGCGGAATATTCAGCGCCAGGCCGCACAGGCCCATAACCATGCTCGGCCGCGTGCGGCCCAGGCCATCGCTGAAGCAACGCAACACGTAATACAGCGCAATCGCCGGCATGCCCGAGGCGATGCCGTGCAGGTAGCCCATGCACGGCTTGATCAGTTCAGGGTCGACATTCATGGCATGCAGGATCGGCTCGGCACTGATCAGCAACAACAGGGCGGTGATCCCGACCACCAGTGCCAGCCACAGCGACTGGCGCACCAGCGGGCCGATTTCACTGTGTTGACCGGCGCCAAAGCGTTGGGCGACTTTGGGGGTGGTGGCCAGCAAGGTGCCGGTCATCAGCAGGTACACCGGGATCCAGATCGAGTTGCCCAGTGCGACGGCCGCCAGGTCCCGGGCGCTGACGCGTCCGGCCATCACCGCGTCGACAAAACCCATGGCGGTCGTCGCCAGTTGGCCGATCATGATCGGCAGCGCCAGGGCCAGCAGGTTGCGTACTTCCAGGCTGACGCGGGCCGGACGGGTGAGGGGGGTGGTGGCAGTGTTCACGTGCAGGATGTCCAAAAAGGGGGAGCGCAGGACGGCGCATTCTACGCTTTGACGGGTTGGTCAGGAAAAAACCTGTGTTGCGGATTTGTAAGTGGTCTCCCAGACAACCCAGAACTCTGTGGGAGCCGGGCTTGCCCGCGATGGCGGCCTGACAGTCGACGTCAGCGGTGACAGAGACACCCTCATCGCGGGCAAGCCCGGCTCCCACAAGGGATCGGCGTTGTTCGACCAATCTCATTCCATCCCTGATCCCTGTACACTGCTGATCCGCGAAAGGAGCCTGCCATGCTGATTGTTGCCGACGAAAATATCCCGCTACTCGATGCGTTTTTTGAAGGATTTGGCGAGATTCGCCGCGTTCCCGGCCGCTCCATCGACCGTGCCGCCATCGAGCACGCGGATGTGCTGCTGGTGCGCTCGGTGACCAACGTCAACCGCGCATTACTCGAAGGCACCCCCGTGCGTTTTGTCGGGACCTGCACCATCGGCACCGATCACCTGGACCTCGACTATTTCCAGCGCGCCGGCGTCCAGTGGTCCAGCGCACCAGGCTGCAATGCCCGGGGGGTGGTCGACTATGTGCTGGGTAGCTTGCTGACCCTGTCTGAGATCGAAGGCGCAGACCTCGCCCAACGCACCTATGGTGTCGTGGGGGCCGGTGAAGTCGGCGGGCGGTTGATCAAGGTCCTCAAGGGGCTGGGCTGGAACGTGCTGGTCTGCGATCCTCCGCGGCAGCTCGCCGAGGGTGGTGATTACGTCAGCCTGGAACAAATTATCGAGCAATGCGACGTCATCAGTTTGCACACTCCGCTGAACAAATCCGGCAATGGTTCCACCTGGCACCTGTTTGATCGCCAGCGCCTGAACCAGCTCAAGCCTGGCGCATGGTTGATCAACGCCAGCCGTGGTCCCGTGGTGGATAACGCGGCCCTCAGGGACGTGCTGCTTGAGCGCGAGGACCTGCAAGCGGTGCTGGATGTCTGGGAAGGCGAGCCGCAGGTGGACGTCGAGTTGGCGGACCTGTGTGTATTGGCCACCCCGCACATCGCGGGTTACAGCCTGGATGGCAAGCAGCGTGGCACCGCGCAGATTTATCAGGCGTTTTGCCGGCATCTTGGCCAAGAGCCGACTATTCAGCTAAGTGACTTGCTGCCTGAGCCGTGGCTGGCCGAGGTCGGTCTCAATGCCAATACCGATCCGGCCTGGGCCTTGGCGACCCTGTGCCGCAGCGTCTACGACCCGCGCCGCGATGATGCGGATTTCCGACGTAGCCTGGTGGGAACCGTGGAAGAACAGCGTAAGGCGTTTGACTTGCTGCGCAAGCATTACCCCGAGCGGCGTGAGATTGACGGGTTGAAAGTGCGGATCGGTGGAGAGTCGGCCGCTCTGTCGAACATTGTGTCAGCGTTGGGCGCACAGGCAATCTGAGTCCATAAAAATCTATGGTCACCCCCATTTTTGCAATACTGATTAACGGGTGGTGTGGTTGGCTTGCTTAAATCTATCCGGCGTCTGTTTGGGGCATGCCCCAGCGCCACGATGAGAGTCGCGCCTGACGATCCTTAAAAACCCGTCGGCTTCTGAAGCCGATTTTTATGTCAGGATCTTCGCCAGGCCGGTGTGCCGTTCACATCATCTGTTGTTCAGCTATCGCAAAACCTGAAGGTGAATCGTGGTACTGCAACAACCGCGGGGTCAGGCGTTCAAGGCGTCTGGCCCTGCTTCATATTGCGTATGGTGAGCGGCTATCGCCCAAGCGATACGCGCCAGTTTGTTAGCCAGGGCACAGGCCACGACATTCGAATGTCGTCGACTTAGCAATGAGCGCACCCAATCGGCCAAGGCGCCTTTTTGGTGCTCCAGATTTTGCATATAGACCCTGGAACACTGCACCAACAGTTGTCGCAGGTGCTTGTCACCACGCTTGCTGATTCCCAGCAAGTTGGCCTTGCCACCGGTGCTGTACTGTCTGGGCACCAAGCCCACTGAGGCGGCAAAGTCCCGACTGCATCGGTACTGCTTGCCGTCGCCCATTTCTACAGCCAGCAGGCTGGCGGTGATCGGGCCGACACATGGAAGACTCAGCAAACGACTGCCCAGATCATCGTCGGCCAGTTGGCCCGCCAGCTCTTTGTCCAAGACCTTGATTTGCTCATCCAGGTAGGCAAAGTGGTCGTGCAGGCGTTGCAACAATATCGTCAGACGAACGGGTAATTCATGCTCGGCCAAGGCGCTCGCCAGACGCTTCATGATGGCCAACCCTTTGGGCAGACTGATCCCAAACTCCAGCAGGAAACCGTGCATCTGATTAGCCGTTTTGGTGCGGTCATGCACCAGCGATTCGCGCATCCGGTGTAGCACGGACAGGGTTTGCTGGGATTCGGTTTTAGGCGTGACGAAGCGCATAGATGGGCGCGAAGCGGCTTCGCAGATTGCCTCAGCGTCGACAAAGTCGTTTTTATTGCCCTTGACGAAGGGCTTAACGAACTGCGGAGAAATCAGCTTGGCCGTGTGCCCCATTGCCGCCAACTGACGAGCAACATAGTGCGACCCCGCACAGGCCTCCATCACCACGATACAGCTCGGCGAGTTGCCGAAAAACTGCATCATTTGCGTCCGTGAGCATTTTTTGCGAAACACCTCACAGCCCGACTTATCCTGGCCGTGCAGGTGGAAAGTATGTTTGCCGAGATCGATACCGATCAGTGCTGACTCGCTCATGATGATGGCCTCCGAAAACAAAACACCCCGTGAAAGCGTAGCCCTCACAGGGTGTTGGGGGTGACCATCTCATTAACCCGGCCATCAAGGTCGGGTTTGAAAAGGTTTGGGCGATTCAGCCTTGCTGGGCAGGCTTGACCAATTTCTGTTCCAGTTCGCGGCATGCGTCCTGGATCATGTCTTCAGTAATCTGCACCTCACGGCCTTGAGCATCGATATACGAGCAAGGCAGATGCTGTGGCTGACGGATCACTTCAATTTTGGCATTGCTGCTATTTTGCAAGGACATAGCCTGTCTCCTCATCAGGTTGTGTACCGACTCTAAAACCCCCGCGTGACCAAGCTGTGACAAATCCGTACAAGGTGGCGGTTCGAATGCCCAGTCCAGCAGAAACCTTTGGGAATTTCCAGCCGTGTATTAGACCGATAACGTCTACGAGCTAGCGCTGCCGGGCATAATTAACCTGACTCATTATGATTTACCCAAGTTCCATCGGATTGCAGTGTAGGCTTGGGAGTGTACCCCTCAGGTGATGCTCTCCATGCTCTCAGCCCGTCAACGCCGCGCCATTCGCCTGGCCACCCGCTTTGTTGCCCCTTACCGCTGGCAAGCGCTGGGTGCCTTGTTGGCACTGATCGTCACCGCCGGTATCACCTTGTCCATGGGGCAAGGCATCAAACTGTTGGTGGACCAAGGCTTCATGACTCAGTCGCCGCATCTGCTCAACCAGTCCATCGCTTTGTTTATGATTCTGGTACTTGGCCTGGCGGTGGGCACCTTTGCGCGGTTTTACTTGGTATCGTGGATCGGCGAACGCGTCGTGGCGGATATTCGCCGGCAGGTATTCAATCACCTGATCTACCTGCATCCCGGTTTTTACGAAAATAATCGCAGTTCGGAAATCCAGTCCCGCCTAACCGCTGATACCACGTTGCTGCAATCGGTGATCGGCTCGTCGCTGTCCTTGTTTCTGCGCAACGCGTTGATGGTGATCGGTGGGATCGTGCTGCTGTTTATCACCAATCCCAAGCTCACCAGTATTGTCGTGGTGGCGTTGCCGCTGGTGTTGGCGCCGATCCTGATTTTCGGCCGCCGGGTACGTAGCCTGTCTCGGCTGAGCCAGGATCGTATTGCCGATGTCGGCAGCTACGTGTCTGAGACGCTCGGCCAGATCAAGACGGTTCAGGCCTATAACCACCAGGTGCAGGACGAGCAGCGCTTCGCCGTCACCGTGGAAGAGGCATTTACGACTGCCCGCAAACGCATCGTGCAGCGGGCCTGGCTAATTACCCTTGTGATCATGCTGGTGCTGGGCGCTGTGGGTGTGATGCTCTGGGTCGGCGGCATGGACGTGATCGCCGGGCGTATCTCCGGTGGAGAACTGGCGGCGTTTGTGTTCTACAGCCTGATCGTCGGCAGCGCCTTTGGCACATTGAGCGAAGTGATCGGCGAACTGCAACGGGCGGCTGGGGCGGCTGAGCGGATTGCCGAGCTGTTGCAGTCAGGCAATGAGATTCAGGCACCTGTTGAGGGTGTGATCACGTTGCCAGAGCGGGTCAGCGGTCGGTTGGAGCTGCAGGACCTGCGTTTTTCCTACCCGTCGCGTCCGGATCGCTTTGCTGTCGATGGCTTGAGTCTGACGATCAATGCGGGCGAAACCCTTGCGTTGGTCGGCCCGTCCGGCGCGGGTAAGTCGACGATTTTCGACCTGTTGCTGCGCTTCTACGACCCTCAGCAAGGTCGCGTGCTGCTGGAAGGCCACGCCCTGACCGACCTCGACCCGCTGGACCTGCGCCGTTGCTTTGCCCTGGTCTCCCAGAGTCCTGCGCTGTTCTTCGGCAGCGTCGAAGAAAACATCCGTTATGGCAATCCATCGGCCACCTTCGCTCAGGTCGAGGAGGCTGCGCGTATCGCCCACGCCCACGACTTCATCCTGCAAATGCCTGATGGTTATCAGACTCACTTGGGCGACGGTGGCATGGGCCTCTCCGGCGGCCAGCGCCAGCGCCTGGCGATTGCCCGGGCTCTGCTGGTGGATGCGCCGATCCTGTTGCTGGATGAAGCCACAAGCGCCCTCGATGCCCAGAGTGAGCACCTGATCCAGCAAGCCTTGCCCAGCCTGATGCAAGGCCGTACTACGTTGGTTATTGCCCATCGCCTGGCCACGGTGAAAAACGCCGATCGGATCGCGGTGATGGATCAGGGCAAATTGATGGCAGTGGGCACGCATCAGCAGTTGATTGCCAGTAACCCGCTGTATGCGCGGTTGGCGGCATTGCAGTTCAGTGATGGAGACAGGGAAACCCATCCACACTAAATCGCCGTCCATAAAAAATGCCCGCATCTTTCAATGCGGGCATTTTCATTTTTAGCATCAAGCCTGACGCTTACTGATCATCAAAATACCGCTCATGCCAATCCACCAGTGGCTGCGGAGCATTAAGCTTTTGGCCGTAGATCACCGAATAAGACAGCACGTTCTGTACGTACTGGCGGGTTTCGTCGAAGGGGATGCTTTCCACCCACACATCGAAACTCAGGTGATCAGCACCGCGCAACCATTGGCGCACGCGACCCGGGCCGGCGTTATAAGCGGCGGACGCGAGCACGCGGTTGCCGTTGAACTGGCTGTGGACCTGGCTCAGGTAGGCGGCGCCGAGCTGGATGTTTTTGTCCGGGTCCAGTACTTGCGCAGGTGACGCCAGCGGGATGCTGAACTTACGTGCGGTTTCCTTGGCGGTGCCGGGCATCAGTTGCATCAGGCCACTGGCGCCGACGCCGGAGCGGGCGTCGTCCATGAAGGCGCTTTCCTGGCGGGTAATTGCAAACACCCAGCTTGAATGCAGGCCGCGAACCTTGGCTTCGCGCACCAGGGTGTCGCGGTGGGCCATCGGGAAGCGGATGTCCAGGTCGTCCCAGTATTGCGCCTGACTGATGGTGCGGATTGCCGGAAAATACCACTTCATGTCGTAGGCCAGTTTGGCCTGGGCGACCATTTCGTCGCGGTTGAAGTGGCGGCTGACGTGATACCACTCGCGGCGCCCATCGACGATCTGGCCTCGGGCGTAGAACTCAAGGGCACGGCGCACGCCTGGGGTGTTACGCACTTTGTTGATCAACGCCTGGCTCATCACCAGTGGCTTGTTGTTCAACTGGTACGGTGCTTGGGAGCGATCCGCCGCGAGGAAGCCATAGAAGTCCCGTTCTTTCGCCAGGCCTTTGTACAGCACCAGGGCTTGGGGGTTCTTCGGCTCTGCCAGTTCCAGGCTGCGGGCTTGCCAGTAGCGCCAGCGGTTGGTGGTGGCCAGGTCCTGCGGCAACTTGCGGGTCAGTTGGTAGGCGTCTTCCCAGCGAGCCAGGCGCAGCAGCAAGCGCAGGCGCCATTCGGAAACGGTGTTGTCCCGTAGTTCCGGGTCGTACTTGGTCATTACGTCCAGTGCGCGGGGGTCGAAACGTCGCGCCAGGGTCAGGCCGATCTCTCTGGCGATGGACACTTTTTCGTCACGGGAGAAGTGCATGCTGCTGGCGTAGCCATCGAGCAGGGCCATGGCCTTGTCAGGATCCTGGCGTGCCAGGCGGCGAAGGCCGAGACCGACGGCGTCAGACATTGCCTCGTTAGCCGGCAGGAAACGTGATGGATCACTGAGCATGTCGGGTCTTTGCGCCACGTCCACCATCAAGCGGCCCTGAGGGCCGAGGGTGCGCAGGGTTTTTACCAGGCTGTTGGCCAGCGGGTAATTACGGGCTTCGGCGGCGAGCTTGGTGCGGTCCCAGATTTTCTGTTCGGTCAGTTGGCCGTCAGCGGCCCATTGGCCAAAGGTGACATCACAGGCGGCCGGTTGAGATTTGCCGGTCATCCACAGTTTTTCAGCGGTTTTGTAACCTTCGGCCTTTAGGTTGTGGCTCAACTGATACTGGCCGTGGAGGCAGTCCAGCTCGACGAAGTTGAGTTTCGCGTCGTAGTACTTTTCAAAGGTTTGCCAGTCGCCGCGCTCCGCCAGCCAGCGCAGCCAACGCAGCTTCATCCAGTTGGCCTGGGGCAGGTCGCCGTTTTTGGCGAAGAACTGTTCGACTTCCTGGTTGCTGGCAGACTTCAGGCGGGCGGTCAGTTCGTCGTAGGCCAGATAAGGCGTCAATGGATAATCGGCCAACGCCTGGCTGTATTGCATGTAGGGGCCGCTGTCACCTTTGGCCAAAGCGCGCTTGGCTTCATCGTAATACTGGCGTTGGGTGGTCAGATCCACGGCCTGGGCAGATTGAGCGGCGGTGGCAGAAAGAAGCAGACAAGATAAAAAGTTAAAAAGGCGACTGCGCATGAGACGTCCGTGCAGAGGAATCAGGACTAGTGCCGACAGTGCCGACACTGATTGCCCCTAGCTTAGCCTTTTGCTCGTAGCCGGTGAAAGCTTTGCCGGTCGCTTCGTTCAAGTTCGCTGGAAATGTCCTACAGAACGTGTCGACCGCGAAAATGCCGGCCGCCTTAGGCCCTAAGTCAGGTAGAATGCGCGCCCAGTTTTTGGAGAAGCTCATGACCCTGCTCAAATTCAGCGATGTGTCCCTTGCTTTCGGCTCTATGCCGTTGTTGGACAAGGTGTCCTGGCAGATCGCCCGTGGTGAGCGGGTGTGCATCATCGGCCGCAACGGCACCGGCAAGTCCAGCATGATGAAGCTGGTAAAAGGCGATCAGAAGCCCGATGACGGCTCTGTCTGGCGCGCCCCAGGCCTCAAGATCGGCGAATTGCCGCAAGAATTGCCGGTGGCCGACGAGCGGACGGTGTTCGACGTGGTCGCCGAAGGCCTCGACGGCGTGGGCGCACTGCTCGCCGAATACCATCACCTGGCGCAGAACTGCGTCACCGAAGAAGACCTGGACAAGCTGATGCATGTCCAGCACGACCTCGAAGCCCGTGACGGCTGGCGTCTGCAGCAATTGGTCGACAGTACCCTGAGCCGCCTGCAGCTGCCGGCCGACAAGACCCTCGCCGAATTGTCCGGCGGCTGGCGTCGTCGCGTCCTGCTGGCGCAGGCACTGGTTTCTGAACCAGACCTGCTGCTGCTCGACGAACCGACCAACCACCTGGACATCGGCGCTATTGCCTGGCTTGAAGAAGCCCTCAAGGATTTCCAGGGCGCCGTGCTGTTTATCACGCACGACCGTTCTTTCCTGCAAAACCTGGCGACGCGCATCCTGGAACTGGATCGCGGCGGCCTGATCGACTGGAACGGCGACTACGCCAGCTTCCTGGTGCACAAGGAAGCGTCGCTGGCCGCTGAAGATACCGCTAACGCGCTGTTCGACAAGAAGCTGGCTCAGGAAGAGGTCTGGATCCGCCAGGGCATCAAGGCGCGTCGTACCCGTAACGAAGGCCGCGTGCGTGCCCTCAAAGCCCTGCGCAATGAGCGTAGCGAGCGCCGTGAGCGCACCGGCAAGGCCAACATTCAGCTCGACACTGCCGATAAGTCAGGCAAGCAGGTAATGGTCCTGGACAACGTGAGCTTCGCTCACCCAGGTGGCCCGTTCCTGATCAAGGACTTCTCCATGGTCCTGCAGCGTGGCGACCGGATCGGCCTGCTCGGTGCCAACGGTACCGGCAAGACCACCTTGCTTAAGCTGATGCTCAATGGCCTGCAGCCCACCAGCGGTAAAGTGGAGGAGGGCACCAAGATCGATGTGGCCTACTTCGACCAGTTGCGTCATCAGCTGGATCTGGAAAAAACCGTAATCGACAACGTTGCTGAAGGCCGCGACTTTATCGATATCGACGGCCAGAGCCGCCACGTGCTGAGCTACTTGGGCGATTTCCTGTTCAGCCCGCAACGTGCCCGTACGCCGGTCAAGGCGCTGTCGGGTGGTGAGCGTGCGCGCCTGTTGCTGGCTAAGCTGTTCAGCAAGCCGGCCAACCTGTTGGTGCTCGATGAACCGACCAACGACCTCGACGTTGAAACCCTGGAGCTGTTGGAAGAGGTCTTGCTGACCTTCAACGGTACCGTGCTGATGGTCAGTCACGACCGGGCATTCCTCGACAACGTGGTCACCAGCACCCTGGTCTTTGAAGGTGAAGGCAAGGTGCGCGAATACGTGGGCGGTTATCAGGACTGGCTGCGTCAGGGCGGCTCGCCGCGCCTGTTGGGCGTGACCGAGAGCAAATCCGGCAAGGCTGACTTGAATTCAGCCGTGGTTACACCAGTGGCCGCTGCTGCTCCGGAGGCTGCCCCGGCCGCGAAGAAGAAACTCAGCTACAAGCTGCAGCGTGAGCTGGAAGCTTTGCCGGGTGATATCGATGCCAAGGAAAAGCAGATCGCCGCGGTAGAAGCGGAAATGGCTGATGCGGGCTTCTATCTGCGCCCTGCGGCTGAAACCGCCAAAGTCATCGCATCCCTGGAAACCTTGAACCAGGAGCTGGAAGTGCTGGTTGATCGTTGGGCCGAGCTGGATGCCTGAGTGATTCTGCAGCACTAAAAAGCCTGGCGTTCACTCCTATGAGCGCCGGGCTTTTTATATGAAATGCGATCCAAATGTGGGAGCGGGCTTGCTCGCGAAAGCGGTGTGTCAGTCACCAGATGCATCAACTGAAAGACAGCTTTCGCGAGCAAGCCCGCTCCCACATTTGATATGCGTTGTACTTAAGAGGCTTTCACCAGCTTCACCGCCAGCACATCGCACGGGGCACCGTGCAGTACATCGTTGGCAGTGGAGCCCAGCAACAAGGCCAAGCCGTGGCGGCCATGGCTGCCAACCACGATCAGGTCGCAGTTTTGCTCCTTGGCCAGGTGATGGATTTCCTGGCGCGGCTGGCCGTAGGTGAGGTGAGAATTTTCCTTCGTCACTTCAGGGTATTTAAGGATCAATCGATCAAGGCGCTCTTTGGCCTGATCAAACTGTTGTTGCTGCAACTGGGAGAGATCCATAGGCACGTCGCCACCAAACGCCATGGCCATAGGCTCGACGATATGCACCAACGACAGTTTTGCGTTGCTGGCGACTGCAAAGGCCCGTGCGCGCTTGATCACTGGATCGCACTCTTCGGTCAGGTCCACGGCGACCAGAATATGTTCGTATGACATGGGGCGTTCCTCCAGGGGACTGCAATAAGTTCAGTATGGCTGGTTTCAAGCGGATGGGGTTGCGTCAGGTCAAATCCGCTCATCAAGAATTCGGGAGTACACATATGACGGTCTGGATAGTGGTGTCAATCCTTGTGGTGGTCTTGAGCCCTCTGGCATGGCTGCGTCCCTCGCGCCACCAGAGCGGACGCATGGCCCTGCGCATGGAGGCGCGCCGCATCGGCCTGGCCATGCAACTGGCGCCCCAGGAGTGGCCGCACTGGCTCAAGCAGGAGCCGCCAAGCCCCTGTGCGCAGTATTGCCGGCCACGGCGGGGCAATACGCCTCAATGCTGGAGTTATTGGCAGTTGGAGCCGGGAATCTGGGTCAATCAATGGCAGGAAATCTGCGTTGATGAAAAGTTGTTGCCACATTTTGCGACGCTGCCGGCCAACGTCTATAAGGTCGAAGCAGACAAGCAAATGATCGCCTTGTATTGGGGCGAGAAGGGCGAGGCGAGTGTTTTGCAAGACATTGCGTCCTTGCTCAAGGCTCTGGCCTGATTCGCGCCCACAGAAAGCCAGGCAATAAAAAGCCCGACATAATCATCGGGCTGGAGTTGGCCAGGCAGGCCGGTAATCGATTTTCCCTACGCTGGGTATTCATCCAAGCGCTTATACGATCCTGTTACGGTTGCCGCTAGCCTAGTCGGATATCCCTGGCTGTACAGGTTTTTGCGAGAATTTTCCTACTATTGATTTGGTGAATGCTTAAACATTGGTGAGCCGCTGATGTATAGCGCGGGTTCTGAAATGACTGAAAAGTCGCGTTTTGCCTGCTCTTTCGGGCGATTGACAATTGCCCGAATTTGGATGAAGGTGGCGTACCCAAATCAAACGGGCGTATGAATTGAGCGTTTGTATTTCAGACCGCTCTTACAGAATCCCGACTATCGCGTTGACGGGTGTGCCTGGCGGATTGGCGTAGCATCGACGGTAACGTCCCTGCTGAACCTGCGGCCAGCGTCCAACGTGTACTGTTCAGCTTCCATATCGTGGAGATCAGTTGATGATTTACGAAGGTAAAGCCATCACGGTTAAGGCTCTTGAAAGTGGCATCGTCGAATTGAAATTCGATCTCAAGGGTGAGTCCGTCAACAAGTTCAACCGTCTAACCCTGAACGAATTGCGTCAGGCCGTAGACACCATCAAAGCTGATGCATCGGTCAAGGGCGTGATCGTCTCCAGCGGCAAAGACGTGTTCATCGTCGGCGCTGACATCACCGAATTCGTCGACAACTTCAAGCTGCCCGATGCCGAGCTTGTGGCTGGCAACCTCGAAGCCAACAAGATTTTCAGCGATTTCGAAGACCTCAACGTGCCGACCGTTGCCGCGATCAATGGCATTGCCCTGGGCGGCGGTCTGGAAATGTGCCTGGCCGCGGACTTCCGCGTCATGTCCGCTACCGCGAAGATCGGCCTGCCGGAAGTCAAGCTGGGCATCTACCCAGGCTTCGGCGGTACCGTGCGCCTGCCGCGCATCATCGGTGCCGACAACGCCATCGAGTGGATTGCCGCGGGCAAGGAAAACCGTGCTGAAGACGCGCTGAAAGTCGGCGCTGTCGATGCCGTGGTTGCTCCCGACAAGCTGGCAGAAGCCGCACTGAGCCTGATCAAAGGCGCCATCAGTGGCGAATTCGATTACAAGGCCAAGCGTCAGCCAAAACTGGAAAAACTCAAGCTCAACGCCATCGAACAGATGATGTCGTTCGAAACCGCCAAAGGTTTCGTGGCAGGCCAAGCCGGCCCGAACTACCCGGCGCCGGTTGAAGCGATCAAGACTATCCAGAAAGCTGCGAACTTCGGTCGCGACAAGGCTCTGGAAATCGAAGCGGCTGGCTTCGTCAAACTGGCCAAGACCTCGGCAGCGCAGAGCTTGATCGGTCTGTTCCTGAACGATCAGGAACTGAAGAAAAAGGCTAAGGCCTACGACGAAATCGCCCGTGACGTGAAACAGGCTGCCGTACTCGGCGCAGGTATCATGGGCGGCGGTATCGCCTATCAGTCGGCGTCCAAAGGCACGCCGATCCTGATGAAAGACATCAACGAGCACGGGATCGAGCAGGGTCTGGCAGAAGCCGCGAAACTGCTGGTGGGCCGCGTTGATAAAGGCCGCATGACTGCTGCGAAAATGGCTGAAGTGCTTAACGGCATTCGTCCTACGCTGTCCTACGGTGATTTCGGCCACGTCGACCTGGTGGTCGAAGCGGTTGTCGAGAACCCGAAGGTCAAGCAGGCGGTACTGGCTGAAGTTGAGGCTCAGGTCAAAGAAGATACGATCCTGGCTTCGAACACCTCGACCATTTCCATCACCTTGCTGGCGAAAGCCCTCAAACGTCCGGAAAACTTCGTCGGCATGCACTTCTTCAACCCGGTGCACATGATGCCGCTGGTAGAAGTGATCCGTGGCGAGAAGTCCAGCGAACTGGCAGTGGCGACCACCGTTGCCTACGCCAAGAAAATGGGCAAGAACCCGATCGTCGTTAATGACTGCCCGGGCTTCCTGGTCAACCGCGTTCTGTTCCCGTACTTCGGCGGTTTCGCCAAGCTGGTCAGTGCAGGTGTGGACTTCGTCCGTATCGACAAGGTCATGGAAAAGTTCGGCTGGCCAATGGGCCCGGCGTACCTGATGGACGTGGTCGGCATCGACACCGGTCACCACGGTCGCGACGTCATGGCTGAAGGCTTCCCGGACCGCATGAAAGATGACCGCCGTTCGGCGATCGACGCACTCTACGAAGCCAAGCGCTTGGGCCAGAAGAATGGCAAAGGTTTCTACGCCTACGAGACCGACAAGAAGGGCAAGCAGAAGAAAGTTGCCGATCCATCGGTGCTGGAAGTGCTCAAGCCGATTGTCTACGAACAGCGTGAAGTGTCCGACGAGGACATCATTAACTGGATGATGATCGCGTTGTGCCTGGAAACCGTGCGTTGCCTGGAAGACGGCATCGTTGAAACCGCAGCCGAAGCCGACATGGGCCTGGTCTACGGTATTGGTTTCCCTCCGTTCCGTGGTGGTGCGCTGCGTTACATCGATTCGATCGGTGTAGCCGAGTTCGTTGCCCTGGCTGATCAATACGCTGATTTGGGCCCGCTGTACCACCCGACTGCGAAGCTGCGTGAGATGGCCAAAAACGGCCAGAGCTTCTTCGGTTAAGTGCCCAGACGACTAGAGCGAGAATATTTATGAGCTTGAATCCAAGAGACGTCGTGATTGTCGACTTCGGTCGTACTCCGATGGGCCGCTCCAAGGGCGGCATGCACCGCAACACCCGCGCCGAAGACATGTCGGCGCACCTGATCAGCAAGTTGCTTGAGCGCAACGTCAAAGTCGACCCTAACGAAGTCGAAGACGTGATCTGGGGCTGCGTGAACCAAACCCTGGAGCAGGGCTGGAACATCGCGCGTATGGCCTCCTTGATGACACAGATCCCGCACACCGCTGCCGGCCAGACCGTCAGCCGCCTGTGTGGTTCGTCCATGAGCGCGCTGCACACCGCCGCACAAGCGATCATGACCGGCAACGGTGATGTATTCGTGGTCGGCGGCGTGGAGCACATGGGCCACGTCAGCATGATGCACGGCGTTGATCCGAACCCGCACATGTCCCTGTACGCGGCGAAAGCCTCGGGCATGATGGGCCTGACCGCAGAAATGCTCGGCAAGATGCACGGCATTACCCGTGAAGCCCAGGACGCGTTTGGCCTGCGCTCCCACCAGCTCGCCCACAAGGCGACCCTGGAAGGCAAGTTCAAGGATGAAATCATCCCGATGAACGGCTACGACGAGAACGGTTTCCTGAAACTGTTCGACTATGACGAAACCATTCGTCCGGATACCACCCTGGAAAGCCTGGCGGCGCTCAAGCCTGCCTTCAATCCAAAGGGCGGCACTGTGACAGCCGGTACTTCGTCGCAGATCACCGACGGTGCCTCGTGCATGATCGTGATGTCGGCCCAGCGTGCCCAGGACCTGGGTATCCAGCCAATGGCGGTGATTCGTTCGATGGCAGTGGCGGGTGTGGATCCGGCAATCATGGGCTATGGTCCAGTACCGGCCACACAAAAAGCATTGAAGCGCGCAGGCCTGACCATCTCCGATATCGACTTCTTCGAGCTCAACGAAGCTTTCGCCGCACAGGCCTTGCCAGTGCTGAAAGATTTGAAAGTACTCGACAAGATGAACGAGAAGGTTAACCTGCACGGCGGCGCGATTGCCCTGGGTCACCCGTTCGGGTGTTCCGGTGCACGTATCTCCGGCACGTTGCTTAACGTGATGAAGCAAAATGGCGGCAACCTTGGGGTTGCTACCATGTGCATTGGTCTCGGCCAAGGCATCTCCACCGTCTTCGAACGCATCTAAGCGTTCGGTTGACGGAAGCCGGGGCCCAGTGCCCCGGTTTTTGTTTTTTGGAAGGTTTTGTAATTTTTTTTTAACAATTTTTGTGAGAGGGCCAGAGCATGAAAGTCGAACCAGGGCTCTACCAACATTATAAAGGTCCGCAGTACCGTGTTTTTAATGTGGCACGGCACTCGGAAACCGAAGAAGAAGTAGTGTTCTACCAAGCACTGTATGGCGATTACGGCTTTTGGGTGCGTCCCTTGAGCATGTTCCTGGAGACTGTCGAGGTTGACGGCGAACAGGTCCCGCGCTTTGCTTTGATCCAGGTCGAACCCAGCCTTTTTTCAGCGCAATAAAGGCAGGCCGCGCAGAATGCTGCGCTTGACCTCACCTTGTTGCCACTATATATAGCGTTGCCGCGTCAGGCGCCAACCGCCTTTCACTTCTCGAATTCAGGAATTTTCCGATCCATGGGCAAATCGCTGGTCATTGTGGAATCCCCGGCTAAGGCCAAGACCATCAACAAGTACTTGGGTAACGAGTACGTGGTGAAGTCGAGTATCGGCCATATCCGAGACCTGCCCACCAGCGGTTCGGCTAGCGCCAGCAAGGAGCCAGCCGCCAAGCGCGGCAAGGCGGCTGCGGGCGAAGGTCCGGTGCTCACGCCTAAAGAGAAAGCGCGCAAGCAGCTGGTCTCGCGCATGGGTGTCGATCCCGATCATGGCTGGAAAGCCAAGTACGAGATCCTCCCAGGCAAGGAAAAGGTCATCGAAGAGCTGCGCCGGCTCGCCAAAGATGCTGACACCATCTATCTCGCAACCGACTTGGACCGCGAAGGGGAAGCCATTGCCTGGCACCTGCGGGAAGCCATCGGTGGTGACGACAGCCGCTATAAGCGCGTGGTGTTCAACGAAATTACCAAGAAGGCGATCCAGGAAGCCTTCTCCAAGCCGGGCGAACTGGACATCGACCGCGTCAATGCCCAGCAGGCCCGTCGTTTCCTCGACCGCGTCGTGGGCTACATGGTCTCGCCGTTGCTATGGGCGAAGATCGCCCGTGGCCTGTCTGCCGGTCGTGTGCAATCGGTTGCCGTGAAGCTGGTGGTGGAGCGTGAGCGCGAGATTCGTGCGTTCAACCCCGAAGAGTACTGGGAAGTCCATGCTGACCTCGGCACTGCCAAAGGCGCGAACGTGCGCTTTGAAGTGGCCCGCGAGAAAGGCGAGGCGTTCAAGCCACTCAACGAAGCCCAGGCCATGGCCGCGCTGGAGAAGCTCAAGTCTTCCAGCTACAGCATCGTCAAGCGTGAAGACAAGCCTACCAGCAGTAAGGCGTCGGCACCGTTCATCACATCCACCCTGCAACAGGCCGCGAGTAACCGCCTGGGCTTCGGGGTGAAGAAGACCATGATGATGGCCCAGCGTCTGTATGAAGCGGGCTACATCACGTATATGCGTACCGACTCCACCAACCTGTCGTTGGATGCGGTCGCGATGGCGCGTACCTATATTGAAGGTGAGTTCGGCAAGAAGTACCTGCCGGAAAAACCTAACGTCTACAGCAGCAAGGAAGGTGCACAAGAGGCTCACGAAGCGATTCGTCCTTCTGATGCCAACACCGAGCCAAGTAAGTTGACCGGCATGGAGCGCGACGCTGAGCGCCTTTACGAGCTGATCTGGCGCCAGTTCCTCGCCTGCCAGATGCTGCCGGCGCAATACCTGTCGACCACCGTCAGTGTCGGTGCCGGGGACTTCGAGTTGCGGGCCAAGGGTCGTATCCTCAAGTTCGACGGCTACACCCGTGTCATGCCGCAAATTGCCAAGCCGGGCGACGACGATGTGCTGCCGGATATGGCCCAGGGCGACGTGATGAAGCTGATCAAGCTTGATCCGAGCCAGCACTTCACCAAGCCGCCGGCCCGTTATTCAGAAGCCAGCCTGGTCAAGGAGATGGAGAAACGCGGTATCGGTCGTCCTTCGACCTACGCGGCGATTATTTCCACCATCCAGGACCGTGGTTACGTTGCACTGCATAACCGTCGTTTCTACTCGGAAAAGATGGGCGATATCGTCACCGAGCGTTTATCGGAGAGCTTCTCCAACCTGATGGACTACGGCTTCACCGCCGGCATGGAAGAGAACCTCGATGATGTGGCCCAGGGCGAGCGCGACTGGAAAAATGTGCTCGACGAGTTCTATGGCGACTTCAAGAAAAAACTCGAAGTAGCCGAAAGCGCCGAGAACGGCATGCGCGCCAATCAGCCGGTGATGACGGATATTCCGTGCCTCACCTGCGGGCGACCAATGCAGATTCGAACAGCGTCCACCGGTGTGTTCCTCGGTTGTTCGGGCTATAGCCTGCCGCCGAAAGAGCGCTGCAAGGCGACCGTCAACCTGGTACCAGGCGATGAAATCGCTGCCGATGACGAGGGTGAGTCCGAGTCGCTGGTACTGCGTGGCAAGCATCGCTGCCCAATCTGCAGCACGGCGATGGACGCCTACCTGCTGGATGAGAAGCACAAGCTGCACATCTGCGGTAACAACCCGGATTGCAACGGCTACGAGATCGAGGAAGGCACTTACCGCATCAAGGGCTACGAAGGTCCGAGCCTGGAGTGTGACAAGTGTGGCAGTGAGATGCAGCTCAAGACTGGCCGCTTCGGCAAGTTCTTCGGGTGCACCAACCCTACCTGCAAGAACACCCGCAAACTGCTGAAAAGCGGTGACGCGGCACCGCCGAAAATGGACCCGGTGAAGATGCCTGAACTCAAGTGCGAGAAGGTCAACGACACCTACATCCTACGTGACGGCGCTTCGGGCCTGTTCCTGGCCGCCAGCCAATTTCCGAAAAACCGTGAGACCCGTGCGCCACTGGTGATCGAGATCGTGCCCCACAAGGACGAAATCGATCCGAAGTACCACTTCCTCTGCGAAGCACCGAAGAAAGATCCGGATGGTCGCCCGGCTGTGATCCGCTACAGCCGCAAGACCAAGGAGCAGTACGTGCAGACCGAGGTCGAGGGCAAGCCTACTGGTTGGAAGGCGTTCTACGACGGTGGCAAGTGGAAGGTCGAGGACAAGCGCCAAGGCGCTTGATCCTGTTACCCGTTTGACCGAAAGGCCGCCTTCACAGGCGGCCTTTTTTTGGGCTTGCAGTGGGCTTGGCCGATCCATGACACTGCTAAGCTAAACGAGCATCGCGCCCTATGTTGTTGTGGAGACTGCCGTCATGGCTAACGAACTCTATACTCGTACCAATCAGAAAATTTACTTCGCGGGTTTGTCCCTGGAAGCCCTTGGTCGCGCCGAGGAGGGAAAGGAGATGAACGCTATCGCGCTGGTGCAGGCCGGGCGTGAGTCGGCGCTGTTCCACCTCTACGGCGCTTTGTTGGGGTTGTGCCATGAGATCGCCGGGTTCTATCGCCTGCCTCAAGCGGGCGCGCCACGGGCCGAAATGATCCTGACGCGTGAGGTGTCGGAATCCATCGCTATCCCGGAATTGGCCGAGCTGGTGGAAATGACGCAGAGCCCGGACAGTTGGTTGGCACGCTTGCTGGTAGCTCATTCGGCGATGTTCCAGCCACCACGAGTGCCACACAAGCCCAAGGGCGATGTGACCCAGCCGCTGATCGTGGCGGTGAGCCTGGAAGAAGAGGGGCCGGAGCCGTTGAGTCGGGAAGAGCTTGAGAGTTGGCGGCAGGAGCTCAAGAAGCTGGCGATTCGGTTTCGTGATGGGTTGAGTGAGTGCTGATAAGTGAACTAATGATCGTTTCCGCACAGAGCATGGGAACGATCAATCTGGTTGCACCATTCATCAAATCGTAAAGAAAGCGGCCCAGATCCCGAGCGAGGCCAAGTGGATGACTGATATAATCTCGGCCTTTCGTGGAGAACAGACTTTTATGCCAACGTCCTTTCTGGAAATTGTTGAACTGCCCGACGGCCGAATTGAGCTGCGCAGGGCTGAGGACGAGGGTTCTCTGGTGATTCTGGACTTTTCCGAGGACGCCAAGGCGTTCCTGCAAGGCCAGCATGTAGAAGTGGCAAAAGCCATGTTGAGCGTCGGCGTGCAGATGGCGGGACGCCTGGCTGAAGGCGAGCCGGAGAAAGACGACGGCCCACGGATTCTTCACTGAGTCCGTTTGTCGGTTTTTTGCGAGTTTGAAGTTACAGATCGGCTTCTCAATCCTGGAGAAGCCTCGCGTCTATTGCAGGCTCTGACGATAAGCCAGATAACTGCAAGTCGGACGATTTTTCATTACATCCTGGTAACGCTTTCCGCGTTGGCCCAGGAATTATCCCAATCGAATGTTCAGGCTCTGTGCGTCGCCATCCCGCGCCGCGCTGATCAACTGCTGTCTGGCCGTTGTACTCAGCGGGTTCAGCCAGCTGACTACTGTATGGCTACGGCCCAGGCGCAAGGCTTCGCAGGTCAACTGTTGGGCGCTCTGTGTGCCACGGGGTTGCAGCAACAGAATGCGCTCGCGATTCAGGCCCGCATCCCGTAACCAGGCCTGGGTCAGGCTGGAAGGCGGGGCGATCAGTGTCAGCCAGCGTGCATCCTGTTCTTCGCTCAGTTCGCGAAGAATGGGGGCCAGCAGGTTCAGGCAGTTCCCGGCGGCACCGCGCAACGACAGTTCACTGAACGTCTCGGGTTCGGCGCTCCAGGGCGCCTCGACCGACTCCTTGAGGATTGGCGCAAGGGGTTGCGCCATCATGAAGGCTTCAAACAGCGGAAGCTGAGTGTGTTGTGGTGTGTGTGGAAACTGCATGATGCCTCCGTTAGCGGCGAATAACGCCGACGCTCAAGCCTTCAATCACCAGATCCTGATCCTTCAGGTTGACTTCAATGGGTGCGAACTCGGGGTTTTCGGCCAGGAGCCAGACCTTGCTGCCTTCGCGCTTGAAGCGCTTGACCGTCACCTCGTCGCCGATACGGGCAACGACGATCTGGCCGTTGCGGGCTTCGCGGGTGGTATGGACGGCCAGCAGGTCGCCATCGAAAATGCCGACGTCCTTCATGCTCATGCCATGAACCCGTAGCAGGTAGTCGGCGCGGGGATGGAAGAAGGTCGGGTTGATGTTGCAGGACTCCTCGACGTGCTGCTGCGCCAGGATTGGCGCACCGGCAGCGACACGGCCGATGATCGGCAGGGTCGACTCGTCGGCCTTGGCCTCGAAGCCAGGGATACGAATGCCCCGTGAAGCGCCTGGGGTCATCTCGATCGCACCTTTGCGGGCGAGAGCCTTGAGGTGTTCCTCGGCAGCGTTGGGCGATTTGAACCCCAGTTCCTGCGCAATTTCTGCCCGAGTTGGCGGGTAGCCATTGTCATCGAGGCAGCGCTTGATGAAGGCGAGAATCTCAGCTTGGCGTGGCGTCAGTTTTAGCATGTTGATCGCTCTGTCTTTTTATACAGTGACTGGGATTATATACAGTGGACTGCGCTTGGCAATCATCGTTTTTACTCACTCCGCTGGACGGTCATCCGTCACCTGTCCTACATGACCGGGACAGCGCTGCCTACAGACCTTCGTGGATGTGATTAAATAGCGATGAAAGAGATGACTGCCCGGCCGGAAACGGACCTGCAGGCTTGACAAGACACAAAGTGAAACGTATGTTTCAAACAAGTGTTTGTCAGGCGGAGTAGCCATGGCCCAGTCGGAAACCGTTGAACGCATTCTCGATGCTGCCGAGCAGTTGTTCGCGGAAAAAGGATTTGCTGAAACTTCATTGCGGCTGATCACCAGCAAGGCCGGGGTCAACCTGGCGGCAGTGAACTATCATTTCGGCTCGAAAAAGGCCCTGATCCAGGCAGTGTTCTCGCGCTTCCTGGGGCCGTTCTGCATCAGCCTTGATCGCGAACTGGAGCGCCGCCAGGCCAAGCCTGAGAACAAGCCGAGCCTGGAAGATTTGTTGGAAATCCTGGTCGAACAAGCGTTGGTGGTCCAGCCGCGCAGTGGCAACGACCTGTCAATCTTCATGCGTTTGTTGGGCCTGGCATTCAGCCAGAGCCAGGGGCACTTGCGGCGCTACCTGGAAGACATGTATGGCAAGGTGTTCCGCCGCTATATGTTGCTGGTTAACGAAGCAGCGCCACGTATTCCCCCTATCGAATTGTTCTGGCGCGTGCATTTCATGCTCGGCGCTGCGGCGTTCAGCATGTCCGGGATCAAGGCCCTGCGAGCGATCGCCGAGACTGATTTTGGCGTCAATACCTCCATTGAGCAGGTGATGCGCCTGATGGTGCCGTTCCTGGCTGCTGGTATGCGGGCCGAGACCGGCGTTACCGACCAGACCATGGCCGCTGCCCAGTTGCGCCCGCGCAGCAAGTCCGTACCGGCTGCCGCCAAGGTTTGACCGCTTGCGGGTGGGCGTGGCCGCTGGCATCCGCTAAGCTAGCCGTCCATGCCGATTTCAGATGTTTATCCACAACCCGTTGCTCACGCTGAGCGTCCATTGCCAGGTCTGATCCGGCGATGCGACCTCGCGCGGGCTTCGGGTTGTGCGCTATTTAAGGAAGGTTTATGACTGCGGCCCTGCAAGGCTCATTGATGGTGGACGTTGCCGGTACCTGGCTGACGGCTGAAGATCGCCACTTGTTGCGTCAGCCCGAGGTGGGCGGCCTGATTATTTTTGCGCGCAATATCGAGCATCCGCGTCAGGTGCGTGAGTTGAGCGCGGCGATTCGCGCGGTGCGCCCTGATCTGCTGCTGGCAGTTGACCAGGAAGGCGGCCGTGTCCAACGCCTGCGCCAAGGATTTGTGCGGCTGCCGGCGATGCGTGCCTTGGCGGACAATCCCAACGCCGAGTACCTGGCAGAGCAATGCGGCTGGATTATGGCCGCCGAAGTGTTGGCCGTCGGCCTGGACCTGAGCTTTGCCCCGGTACTGGACCTGGATTACCAGCGCAGTGCCGTCGTAGGCAGTCGTTCATTCGAAGGCGACCCTGAGCGTGCCGCCTTGCTGGCGGGTGCTTTTATTCGCGGCATGAACAGCGCAGGCATGGCTGCCACCGGCAAGCATTTCCCTGGCCACGGCTGGGCTGAAGCTGATTCCCACGTCGCCATTCCCAATGATGAGCGCAGCCTGGAGCAGATTCGCGCCAACGACCTGGTGCCTTTCGCACGACTGAGCAAGCAACTGGCGGCAGTAATGCCAGCCCATGTCATTTACCCACAGGTTGATTCGCAGCCGGCCGGTTTCTCCCGTCGCTGGTTGCAGGACATCCTGCGGGGCGAATTGCAATTTGACGGCGTGATTTTCAGCGACGACCTGTCTATGGCGGGCGCTCATGTGGTCGGTGATGCTGCCAGTCGTATTGAAGCCGCGCTGACTGCCGGCTGCGACATGGGCCTGGTGTGCAACGACCGAGCGGCTGCTGAACTGGCCCTGAGCGCCGCCCAGCGTATGAAGGTCACCCCATCGGCGCGCATCGCGCGGATGCGTGGCCAAGCAATCGCCTCTGCCGAGTACAAGCAGAACCCGCGTTGGCTGACGGCGCTTGGTGCGCTGCGGGATGCTCAATTAATCGACTGACAGCTGCGGTGCGCCCTTCGCGAGCAAGCCCGCTCCCACACTTGACCCCGTATACCCTGAAGAAATGCGGTCGAATGTGGGAGCGGGCTTGCTCGCGAAGGCAATCTAACCGTCAGCGCTTTTCCTGTTTGTGAGGCAACGGCGCAAACAACGCCTCAATATCCTCATTGCCCAATTTCCAATCCCCCGTCGTCCGCCCATCCAGAACGCCCGCCGCGAGGTCAGACTTTTCCTTCTGCAAATGCTGGATTTTCTCTTCCACGGTACCCCGGGCAATCATCTTGTAGACGAACACCGGCTTCTCCTGGCCAATGCGATACGCACGGTCGGTCGCCTGGTTTTCGGTGGCCGGGTTCCACCACGGGTCGTAGTGAATCACCGTGTCGGCTTCCGTCAGGTTGAGCCCGACACCGCCTGCCTTGAGGCTGATCAGGAATATCTGCAACTTGCCGCTCTGGAAGTCTTTCACCGGCGTACGCCGATCACGGGTTTGGCCGGTCAACAGCGCGTAGGCAGCGTTGCGCTTCTTCAGTTCTACTTCGATCAGGCTGAGCATTGAAGTGAACTGGGAAAACAGCAGAATCCTGCGTCCTTCGGCAAACAACTCCTCAAGCATTTCCATCAGGCTGTCGAGCTTGCCCGAGCTGCTACCTCGTGTGGGCAGGGTCGCGTCGTTCACCAGGCGCAAATCACAGCACACCTGACGCAACTTGAGCAGCGCTTCCAGGATGATGATCTGGCTGCGGGCCACGCCCTTGAGGGTGATCTCATCGCGGACTTTCTTGTCCATGGCCAGGCGCATGGTTTCATACACGTCGCGCTGGGCCTCGTTGAGGTCGACCCAGTGGATGATTTCGGTCTTGGGCGGTAACTCCGTTGCTACCTGCTCCTTGGTACGGCGCAGCAGGAAGGGTTTGATCCGACCGTTAAGGTGCTGCAATCGCACTTCACTGGCACGCTTTTCGATGGGCACGCGGTAATCACGATTAAAGCTTTTCACGTCCCCCAGCCAACCCGGCAACAGGAAGTGAAACAGCGACCACAGCTCGCCCAAGTGATTTTCCAGCGGCGTACCTGAAAGGCACAGGCGCTGATGGGCATTCAGCTCGCGCGCGGCCTGGGCGGCCTTGCTGGTGGGGTTCTTGATGTACTGGGCTTCGTCGAGGATCAGTACGTGCAAGGGCTGGGCGGCCAGTGGCTCAATGTCCTTGGGCAGCAAGGCATAGGTGGTGAGCAGCAGGTCGTAGTCCTGCAGTTGTGCGAAGTGCTTTTTGCGCCCGGCACCGTACAGCGCCAGCACCTTGAGCTGCGGTGTGAAGTGCGCGGCCTCGTCAAGCCAGTTAGGAATCAGGCTGGTGGGCATCACCACCATGCACGGGCGATCCAGACGCCCGGCGATTTTTTCGCTGAGAATATGCGCCAGGGTTTGTAGGGTTTTTCCCAGGCCCATGTCGTCCGCAAGAATCCCGCCGACTTCCAGTTGCCGCAGCGACTGCATCCAGCTCAAACCTTCCAGCTGGTAGGGGCGCAAGGTCGCATTCAGGCCTTCGGGTGCCGTGGCGGTGAAATCCTTGATGTCCCGCAGGCGCTGGGCGAAGTTGCGGATTTGCTCACCACCTTCCCATTGCAGCGGCAGGTCTTCCAGCGGGTTGAGGCGGATTGCGTCGGCCTTGCTCAGGCGCAATGTGGTGGTGCCAGGCTCTTGCAGGTAGAACTCGCCAAGCGTGGCCAGCACCGGTTTCAGCCGGCCGTAGGGCAGGGCAACTTGCAGAGGTCCGTGGCCGCCGTTGGGCAGGGCCGGGATGTTCACCAGGATCAGTTCGTCATCGCGGCGGCGGGCGAGTTTTTCCGGGTTGAGGATCTCGGTGTGGGAGCGCATCAGGTTCAACAGGATCGGCAGCAGGCTCAGCCGCTCGCCGTTGACGATGATCCCCAGCTCCAGGTCGAACCAGTCGCGCTCCGGAACTTCATCGACGGTGGCGTACCAGTCGTCCACGGCCGTCAGGTCGAAGCCGAAATCTTCATCTATCTGCAATTCCCAGCCTTGGGCGCGTAACCCGGGCGAAGCATTCAGGGTGAAGTTCAGCCAGGCGCTGTCATTGACCATTTCGAACAGTTCGCCAGCACTCTCCGGCAGGGCCTTGCTCTGGCGGGTGGCGATCTTGAAGCCAAGCAAGCGCAGTTGTTCGCGAAACTGTTGTTCCACTTCAGGATGGCGCTTGATCCGCAGGCTTTGCGTTTCCTGGCGGACGATGATGTCGGCATTCTTCTGCCCACTGACGTAGTTGCCTTGATAATTGAACGACAGCGCCGCGCGATGCTGGATATAACGCTGCATCTTGCCGTTGCGGGGTTCGAACGCGCTGAACTCGATACTCGCCAGCCATAGGCGCGGCACCGGCTGCACGTCGTCCAGCACCACTTGGGGCAACACCACACGGTTGTCCAGCACCGCCTGGAGCTTTTCCAGCAGTTCGGCATCTTTGGCGGCTGCCGGGTAGGCCAGGGTTTCCTGAACCTTGAGCAGCACCGCAGCGATGTGTTTGCAATTGGTGTGCACAGGGCAAGTGCAGCGGCTGTCCACCAGAATCAAAGTGCCCTTGGCTGACTCGCGTAACTCGATGGTCTGGCGATAGACATTGCCGCCCGAGCCCTCGCAGCTGGCAATGATCGTGCTGTCGCCGGACTCGACGATCCGCACGCGGTTTTCCAGGGCGTAGCGCCGGCCGCGCTCAAGGCTTTGCTCTTTGAAGCGGTTGGCCCATGAAGGGGCCAGGGGTTTGGTCAACGACGACGTCAGGGGCATGGCGCAGGATCAGTCCTGAAGCTCGGGCGGTGGTGCGCTGGGCGGCTTAGCGGTCAGCGAGGTGATCTTGATCAGCAGGGCCAGGTGGCCGCCGTCCAGGTAGTTGAGCTGGTTATTCTTGGTGCGCACGTCTTTTTGATTGAGGTGTTCACTGGCGATCACGCTGCCATTGCTGTCGAACTGGTTGACCCAGAAGTCTGCATCCATGTCGGTAAAACGGCCCAGTTGCAGGTTCAGGGTGCCCTCAATAGGAAATTGACCGAACTGTTCCTGACCGTCGCTGATGGCCAGCTTGACCGGTTGCTCGCCGAGGCTCTGTTCCCATGCTTTGTGCAGCAACACGGTGTAATTACTGTCAGTGCGGAGCTTGTCGATAATGTTCGTCAGCCGCGGTGGGCTCATTTTATCGGTGCCCAGGCGTGGCGCCCCGGCGGCCCAGTCTTCTGGGGCTGCGCGGCTGTTAATCACCGGTTCCGCATTCTGGCGGATCAGGATCATTTCTACCTGATACAGGCTATCGGCAAACGCCGACGGTGCGACGACCACCAACAACAAGCTCAGAATGCGGAACAGGCGCATGGGGCGTCCTTCAAGCAGATTTCGGGATGAGGCGCTCAAACAGCGCCTCCAATGTATTAAAGCGTTCTTCGGCACGTTCCATCGGCACCATGAACTTGAACAGCGTAGCCCCTTCGAACTTGTAGCGATTGGGTTGGCCCTGAATCAGCTTGATCAACACCAGTGGATCCACCGGCGTCTGCGCTTCGAACTCGATGCGCCCACCTTGCGGCCCGGCGTCGACCTTCTTGATCCCCAGTTGCTCGGCCTGCAATTTGAGCAGGGTCAGGCGCACCAGGTTCTTGGTCGGTTCGGGCAGCAGGCCGAAGCGGTCGATCATTTCCACTTGCAGGTCCTTGAGACCCTCTTCGTCGGTGGCCGAGGCGATACGTTTGTACAGAATCAGCCGCGCATGCACATCCGGCAAGTAGTCTTCGGGAATCAACGCAGGCAAGCGCAGGTTGATTTCCGGGCCACCACCCAGCGGTTGATCCAGGTTCGGTTGCTCACCCTTGCGGATGGCTTTCACGGCGCGCTCGAGCATTTCCATATAAAGGGTGAAACCCACCGCCTGGATCTGCCCGCTCTGGCCATCCCCCAGCAGTTCGCCGGCGCCACGGATTTCCAGGTCGTTGGTGGCCAGCACGAAGCCGGCGCCCAGGTCCTGGGTGTTGGCGATGGCTTCCAGGCGCTTCTCGGCGTCGGAGGTGATCTGCTGACGCGGCGGCGTGAGCAAATAGGCATACGCCTGGTGGTGACTGCGCCCGACCCGGCCGCGCAACTGGTGCAACTGCGCCAGGCCGAACTTGTCGGCACGCTCGATGATGATGGTGTTGGCGCTCGGCACGTCAATGCCGGTCTCGATGATGGTCGAGGCAATCAGCACGTTGAAGCGCTTGTGGTAGAAGTCGCTCATCACCTGTTCGAGATCGCGCTCGCGCATCTGCCCGTGGCCGATGGCGATTCGGGCTTCCGGTACCAGTTCGGCGAGGTCGGCGGCGCACTTCTCGATGGTTTTCACATCGTTGTGCAGATAGTAGACCTGGCCGCCACGCAGTAACTCACGCAGCAACGCTTCCTTGACCGTACTTTTGTTCTGCTCCATGACGAAGGTGCGTACCGACAAACGACGCGCTGGCGGCGTGGCAATGATCGACAGGTCGCGCATGCCCGACACCGCCATGTTCAGCGTGCGTGGGATTGGCGTGGCGGTGAGGGTCAGGATGTCGACTTCACTGCGCAGGGCCTTGAGCTGTTCCTTCTGACGGACACCGAAGCGGTGCTCTTCGTCGATGATCACCAACCCAAGGTTTTTGATCTTCACATCGTCCGACAGCAACTTGTGAGTGCCGATAACAATATCGATCTTGCCTTCTGCCAGATCAGCGATGGCGGCGTTCACTTCCTTGGCGGACTTGAAGCGGCTCATCACTTCCACGCTCACCGGCCAATCGGCAAAGCGGTCGCGGAAGCTGTTGTAGTGCTGCTGGGCGAGCAGGGTGGTCGGCACCAGGATCGCCACTTGGCGCCCGCCGTGTACCGCAATAAAGGCTGCACGCATGGCCACTTCGGTCTTGCCGAAACCCACGTCGCCGCAGACCAGGCGATCCATCGGCTTGGGCGCGAGCATATCGGCGCGCACGGCGTCGATGGTGGTTTGCTGGTCCGGGGTTTCTTCGAAAGCGAAGCCGGCGCTGAAGGTGGCGTAGTCGGCTTTCGGGTCGGCGAACGCATACCCTTCACGCGCAGCGCGGCGGGCATAAATGTCCAGCAACTCGGCGGCCACGTCGCGCACTTGTTCGGCTGCTTTGCGCTTGGCTTTCTGCCAGGTCTCGGAACCCAGGCGGTGCAACGGCGCCAGGGCGTCGTCGCTGCCGGTATAGCGGGCGATCAGGTGCAGGTTGGCCACGGGCACATACAGCTTGGCGCCCTCGGCGTACTCCATGGTGAGGAATTCGGCGACCTGATTGTCGATTTCCAGGGTCTGCAGGCCCAGGTAGCGGCCGACACCGTGGTCGATATGCACCACCGGCGCGCCTTCGCGCAGCTCGGTGAGGTTCTTGATCACGGCATCGTTGTTGGCATCGGCGCGTTTTTCGCGACGGCGACGCTGCATCACGCGTTGACCGAACAGCGGGCTTTCGGCAATCAGCGCCAGGGCCGGATCATCCAGCAACAGGCCTTCATCCAGCGGCGCAATGGTGATTGCCAGGCGATGTTTGCTGGCGACAAAGTCCGGCCAGCTGTCGACGGTTTTTGGTCGCAGCTTCAGGCGTTCCAGCAGTTCCAGCAGCACTTCACGACGCCCGGCGGATTCGGCAGTAAACAGCACGCGGCCAGGGAAGTCGCCGAGAAAGTTCGAAAGCGCTTCGAGAGGTTGGCTGGCTTTGGCTTCAATCGCGAGATTGGGCAAGGCTTGAGCTGGGAAACGCTCACGGCCAACGCCGGTTTCCACGTCCTGTTGGCTGGCAACCACCCGTGGCCAGTTTTTCAGGCGGGCGAAGCAGTCTTCCACCGGCAGGAACAATTCGGCCGGTGGTAATAAAGGCCGGGAAGGATCGACGCGGCGCTCTTCATACCGGTTGCGCACGTCATTCCAGAAGTTTTCCGCGGCCTGTTCAATACCTGGCAACGAGAACACTTGGGTGTCCTGGGGCAGGTAATCGAAGAGCGTCGAGGTCTCGTCGAAGAACAGCGGCAGGTAGTACTCGATACCGGCGGGAGTAATCCCGCTGCTCAAGTCCTGAAAGATCGGGCAGCGACGGAAGTCCACATCAAAGCGCTCGCGAAAACGCGCCTTGAAACGCGTGACGGCATCTTTTTGCAGCGGGAATTCCCGTGCCGGCAGCAGCTTGACCGACTCGACCTTGTCGATGGAACGCTGGTTTTCCGGATCGAAGGTGCGCAGGGTTTCGATTTCGTCGTCGAACAGGTCGATCCGATAAGGCAGTTTGCTGCCCATCGGGAACAGGTCGATCAAGGCGCCGCGTACCGCGAACTCACCGTGTTCGTACACCGTGTCGACGCAACGATAACCGCTGGCTTCAAGCCGGGTGCGCATCTGTTCCACGTCGAGCTTCTGGCCGATATCCAGCACCAGGCTGCTGCCCAGCAGGAATTTGGTCGGCGCCAGGCGGTGCAGCGCCGTGGTGATTGGCACCACCAGCACACCATGGGCCAGCTCCGGCAGGCGATAAAGGCTGGCGATTCGCTGGGAGATGATGTCCTGGTGCGGCGAAAACAGATCGTAGGGCAGAGTTTCCCAGTCCGGGAAATGCAGCACCGGCAAATCGGGGGCGAAGAAGCTCAGCTCCTGCTCCAGTCGCTCGGCGCTTTGGCTGTCGGCGGTGAGCAGCAGGGTAAAGCGCTTGGCTGCGCTGGCAGCCTCGGCAATGGCCAGGCTCAGGGCGGCACCGGGCAAATTGCCCCAATGCTGTTTACCTGCCTCGGCAGGGAGTAGCGGTAGACGCAGAACGGGCACGGAAGGTTGAGCTCCAAGCGTTGCGACAAAGTCGGTAATTGTAACGGCCCAGGGTGCCGCCTGTCAGTTGCTGACTGTGCCTAATACGTATTGAGGGAAATGTAGTGGCTAAGACAAACAAAGCTGTCTTTTGACTCATTATGTAGTGCTGAAAACAGCGTATTTTTCGGAGGGTTACGGACACTTTGCTCTGGAGGTCCCGCAAGGGGTGCGCTGAAAGCCACGTATTTACTGGGCTCCAGCGCGGTGATATTTTTTTGCAAGAGGTTTTGTTGCGGAGCGCGCATTGCTCCAAGGGCAGTCGGGCGGCATAATGTAGCCCCTTTTTTCTGCCCCTACATGTGGAAGGTTCCCGTGACTCAGAAGCCCGACCAGTGTCTTGGTGAATGGATCGACCGTGAAGCACTCGCTGAAGCGATGATTCCGCTTATCGGTCAGCTATACCGCAATAACAATGTGGTGAGCTCGATCTATGGCCGCAGCCTGATCAACCAATCAGTCATCGCGATTCTCAAGGCTCATCGCTTTGCTCGCCATCGTTCTGCCGACGATAGCGAACTCTCCGTCCACGAAACATTCCCTCTGCTCAAAGCCATGAGCGAGCTCAAGCTCGGCGCGGCCTCGGTAGACCTGGGCAAGTTGGCCTACAAATTCCGCAACGAAGCCAATGGCCGCACTGCTGAGCAGTTCGTCCGTGAAGAAATGGCCGACGTGGTTGGCCAGCAGAACGCTTCGGCCCGCAAAGGCACGGACGTTGTGCTTTACGGCTTCGGTCGTATCGGCCGTCTGCTGGCGCGTATCCTGATCGAAAAAACCGGTGGCGGCGACGGCCTGCGCTTGCGCGCCATCGTTGTGCGTAAAGGTGCCGACAACGACCTGACCAAACGCGCAAGCCTGCTGCGTCGCGACTCGGTACACGGTCCGTTCAACGGCACCATCGTCATCGACGAAGAAAACAACACCATCACCGCCAACGGTAACCTGATCCAGGTGATCTACGCGAAGAACCCGGCTGAGGTGGATTACACCCAGTACGGCATCAAGGACGCACTGCTGGTGGACAACACCGGTGTGTGGCGTGACGCCGAAGGCCTGGGTCAGCACTTGGCCTGCCCGGGTATCGACCGCGTTGTTCTGACTGCGCCTGGCAAAGGCAAGCTGAAGAACATCGTGCACGGCATCAACCATGGTGAAATCACCGCTGACGACAAGATCGTGTCCGCCGCTTCCTGCACCACCAACGCCATCGTGCCGGTGCTGAAAGCTGTGAATGACAAGTTCGGCATCGTTAACGGTCACGTTGAAACGGTTCACTCGTACACCAACGACCAGAACCTGATCGACAACTTCCACAAAGGTGATCGCCGTGGCCGTAGCGCCGCGTTGAACATGGTCATCACCGAGACCGGTGCGGCTACCGCTGCTGCCAAGGCCCTGCCTGAGCTGGCCGGCAAGCTGACCGGTAACGCGATCCGTGTTCCGACGCCGAACGTGTCGATGGCCATTCTCAACCTGAACCTTGAGAAAGCCGCCACCCGTGAAGAGATGAACGAGTACCTGCGCTACATGGCGCTGCACTCCGATTTGCATAAGCAAATCGACTTCGTCAATTCCCAGGAAGTGGTCTCCACCGACTTCGTTGGCTCGCGTCACGCTGGCGTGGTGGATGCCGAGGCAACCATCACCCAAGACAACCGTGTTGTTCTGTACGTTTGGTACGACAACGAATTCGGTTACAGCTGCCAGGTGGTTCGCGTGATGGAAGACATGGCCGGGGTCAACCCGCCAGCGTTCCCACGCTAAGCATCAGCGGCAAATGAAAAAGCCCCGACTGGTTCGGGGCTTTTTTGTGTCAGTTTTTTGTGTTGGTTGTACTGGCCCCATCGCAGGTAAGCCAGCTCCCACATTTTGATTTGTGAATACATTCAAATGTGGGAGCTGGCTTGCCTGCGATGGCTACCTATCAAGCGCCGCCAACCACCGAAGCCTGCGCAGTCCGCAGTTCATGCCGATTGCCTTTGAACAGGATCAACGTCGCAATCAACCCCAGTACCGCCGCGCCACTGAGCCAGATCCCCGGTGCCGCCTTGTTATCCAGCACATGGATCAAGTAAGTACAGGCCGCCGGAGTAAAACCACCAAAAGTCGCCGTCGCCAGGCTGTAGGCGAGGGAGAACCCGGTGGTACGCACTTCTACCGGCATGATTTCAGTCAGGGCAACCACCATGGCGCCGTTGTACGAGCCGTACAGGAACGACAGCCACAACAACACAATCAGCAGGTGACTGAAGCTCGGGTTGGCGACCAGCCAGGACAGCGCCGGGTAAGCGGTGAGGATCGCCAGAATGGTCGCCCCCAGCAGTAGGGGTTTGCGGCCGATCTTGTCGGATACTGCGCCCATCACGGGCAGCCAGATGAAGTTTGAGATGCCGACACACACAGTCACCAGCAGTGCGTCGAAGTCTGACAGGTGCAGTTCGGCCTTGCCGAAGGTCGGCGTGTAGGCGGTGATCAGGTAGAACGACACAGTGGTCATCACCACCAAGGCCATGCCGGCGATGACGATGCCGAAGTTCTGACCGATCGAACGGACGATTTCCTGCAGGGTAGGGCGGTGTTTACGTGCCTGGAATTCCGGGGTTTCTTCCAGCGAGCGGCGAATCACGAAGATCACCGGCACGATCAGGCAGCCGATCAGGAACGGCACACGCCAGCCCCAGTCACCCATTTCTTCCGGGCTCAGCCAATGGTTCAGGCCCACGCCCAGCAGGCCGGCGAACACTACAGCCGCTTGCTGACTGGCGGACTGCCAACTGACGAAGAAGCCCTTGCGGCCTGGTGTAGCGATTTCCGCCAGGTACACCGACACGCCGCCCAGCTCGACACCGGCGGAGAAACCTTGCAGCAAGCGGCCAAACAGCACGATCAGCGGAGCGGCGACGCCCAGGGTGGCATACCCGGGAACGCAGGCGATCAGGATCGTACCGGCCGCCATCAGCGCCAAGGTGATCACAAGGCCCTTTTTACGGCCGTGACGGTCGATGTAGGCACCGAGGAAAATGGCCCCCAACGGGCGCATCAGGAAGCCGGCGCCGAAGGTCGCCAGGGACAACATCAGTGAAGCGAATGCGCTGTCGGCAGGGAAAAATGTCTTGGCGATGGCCGTGGCATAGAAGCCGTAGACCATGAAATCGAACATTTCGAGAAAGTTACCGCTGACAACGCGAAAGATCGCTTTGCCTTTGCCCGTCGTGGTGGACATGTCATTCACTCATCTTGGCTATCTTATTAGAAATCCCTGATCACAACTCGTCCTTGCTGCAAAGTCTGGGCGCGAGGCTGTGCTGAACAGTTTTGTAACGATATGTGTATCAGGCCCTACAGGCAACAAAAACCGTTGGCAAGCTGGCCAATTGCCGCAGGAGAGTGAAATCCGCCAGTTTGAGCCTGCCGGCCACGATGAAAGGCCGCATAATGGCTGCCCTTGGTGGTGTGCTTGTCTACTGGCCAAGTCAATTTAGCGATAAGGGTTTGTTGCCTATGGTCGGCCTGCGACACGTGGTTGTGCTTTGCCTGTTGACGATGCTTGCGGGCTGTGGCGCCAGTGAAACCCTGGAAAGCTTCGGCGGCCCGACCATGGGCAGTACCTATTCGATCAAATATGTGCGCACCGCTGAGGTGCCTGGCCCGGATGAAGTTCAGCGTCAGGTCGAGGGCATACTCGCTGAGGTCGACCGGCAAATGTCGACCTACCGCAGTGATTCCGATATCGAGCGCTTCAACGACCTGCCTGCCAACAGTTGCCAGTCGATGCCGGAACCGATCCTGCACCTGGTACGCACCGGTGAGCAGTTGTCCCAGGCCAGCGATGGCGCATTCGACCTGACGGTCGAGCCACTGATGAATCTCTGGGGGTTTGGTCCGCAAGCCCGAGAGATAAAAGTCCCGGACGCGGCAACGCTTGCGCAGGTGCGTCTGCGTGTCGGCCATGCTCATCTACACATTGACGGCCAGCAGTTGTGCAAGGACGCAGCGGTGGAAGTCGACTTCAACAGCATCGCTGCCGGTTATGCCGTTGACCGGATCGTCGAGCAACTGACTCGCTTGGGCATCCGCAGTTACCTGGCCGAAGCCACCGGCGAACTCAAGGCTGTCGGTCGCAAACCCGATGGCACGCCTTGGCGCATTGCCCTGGAAGAGCCTCGGGACGATCAGCAGGTGGCTGAACGAGTCATCAACGTCGATGGCTTCGGTGTGTCTACATCAGGTGACTATCGCAATTATTTCCAGCAGGATGGTCGGCGTTATTCCCACACCCTCGATGCACGGACGGGCGCGCCGATCACCCATCAACTGGCCTCGGTGACGGTGTTGCAGCCTTCAGCGTTGATGGCGGATGGATTGTCGACCTTGCTGCTGATCCTCGGCCCGGATCAAGGGTGGGCGTACGCGGAAAAGCACCAGGTCGCAGCGTTTTTTGTGATGCGCGAAGGGACTGGTTTCGTCACACGGAGCAACAAGGCGTTCGAGCAACTGACGGCAGTGAAGCCGTAACGAACACGATGCAGTAAAGGCAAAACTGGCCTACGACGCGACCAAGGGTTAATGTGCGCGGCGTTGAGGCTTATATAGACTGTGCCCCGGTTCATACACCTGAGCCCATTTGATCCTTCATGACCGCTGGCCGCGGCATGATTTAGCCAGGCGCCCAACCGTGCGCCTTGGCCTGTTCTGAGGAGTACGCATGGCTGTCTACAACTACGACGTAGTGGTGCTGGGTTCCGGCCCGGCTGGAGAAGGTGCGGCGATGAACGCCGCCAAAGCTGGGCGCAAGGTGGCGATGGTCGATAGCCGTCGCCAGGTCGGCGGTAACTGCACCCACCTGGGTACCATCCCGTCCAAGGCCTTGCGTCACTCGGTGCGCCAGATCATGCAGTTCAACACCAACCCGATGTTTCGGGCCATTGGTGAGCCGCGCTGGTTTTCGTTCCCGGACGTGCTCAAGAGCGCTGAGAAAGTCATCTCCAAGCAGGTTGCCTCGCGTACGGGCTACTACGCTCGTAACCGCGTCGACCTGTTTTTCGGCACCGGCAGCTTCGCCGACGAGCAAACCGTCGAAGTAGTCTGCGCCAACGGCGTGGTCGAGAAACTGGTGGCCAAGCACATCATAATCGCCACCGGCTCGCGTCCGTATCGCCCGGCCGATATCGATTTCCACCACCCGCGTATCTACGATAGCGACACCATCCTCAGCCTGGGCCACACCCCGCGCAAACTGATTATCTATGGCGCCGGTGTGATCGGCTGCGAATACGCCTCGATCTTCAGCGGCCTGGGTGTGTTGGTGGAGCTGGTGGATAACCGTGACCAGTTGCTGAGCTTCCTCGACTCGGAAATTTCCCAGGCGTTGAGCTACCACTTCAGCAACAACAACATCACCGTGCGCCATAACGAGGAATACGACCGCGTTGAAGGCTTGGACAACGGTGTGATCCTGCACCTCAAGTCCGGCAAGAAGATCAAGGCCGACGCCTTGCTCTGGTGCAACGGCCGTACCGGCAACACCGACAAGCTGGGTATGGAAAATATCGGGGTCAAGGTCAACAGCCGTGGCCAGATCGAGGTGGACGAGAACTACCGCACCTGCGTGACCAATATCTACGGTGCCGGTGACGTGATCGGCTGGCCGAGCCTGGCCAGTGCCGCCCACGACCAGGGCCGTTCGGCTGCTGGCAGCATTGTCGACAACGGCAGCTGGCGCTATGTCAACGATGTGCCGACCGGGATCTACACCATTCCCGAGATCAGCTCCATCGGCAAAAACGAGCACGAGCTGACCAAGGCCAAGGTGCCTTACGAAGTGGGCAAGGCGTTCTTCAAGAGCATGGCGCGTGCGCAGATCGCCGGTGAGCCGCAAGGCATGCTGAAGATTCTGTTTCACCGCGAGACCCTGGAAGTCCTTGGCGTACATTGCTTCGGCTACCAGGCCTCGGAGATCGTGCACATCGGCCAGGCCATCATGAACCAGCCGGGCGAGCAAAATACCCTCAAGTATTTCGTCAACACCACGTTCAACTACCCGACCATGGCTGAAGCCTATCGGGTAGCGGCCTACGACGGCCTCAACCGGCTTTTTTGAGCGGCTCCGGCCGGTGGCCTGAGCCGGCCGGGGAGACCGATTTCAGTAATTCCCGAGCGTGGCAGTGGCCAAACCGGGAAAGTCTGTAATCAGGCTATCTACGCCGAAGTCGGCGAGCCTGCGCATCAGCGCGGGTTCGTTGACCGTCCACACGGACACGTGCAGCCCTTGGCGCTGGGCTTTGGCCAGGCGCTCGGGGGTGCACAGCGTCCAATTCAGCGCCAGAATCTCACAGCCATAGTTTGCCGCGACCTTCAATGGGTCGAGCCAGGCGTATTCGGCCACCAGTCCCCGAGACAGGTCCGGCGTCAGGTCCAGGGCCGCTTTCAGCACTTCCCGCGAGCTTGAGGTCACGGTGACCTTGTCCATCAGACCAAACCGCTGGACCATTTCCCGAATCGCCAACACCGTAGTCGCAGCCCGCGTGCGCGAAGCACTTTTGACTTCCAGTTGCCAATGATCGAAGTCGCATTGCTCGAACAGTTCTTCCAGGCGTGGAATCGGGCAAGGCTTGACCCAGCCCGGGCCGCCCTTGCGCGCGTCCATCTTCACCAGGTCGGCTGCCGAGTATTCGACCACCTTGCCGCGCCGGTCGGCGGTGCGCTTGAGGGTAGGGTCATGGATGACCATCAGCTCGCCGTCCATGGACAGGTGCAAATCCAGTTCGCAGCGGCGAACGCCGTGCTTGAGGCATTCCTGGAAGCTGGTCAGGGTGTTTTCCGGTGCTTCGCCTTTGGCACCGCGGTGGCCATAAATCAGGGTCACAGTTGCTCCTTTACGCCAGGTGTCCTGGCTGGATGGATGGCACAACGGGCCATTCAATGATCGTATTCAGGTGTCTTGGGCGTCGCTTTGTTCCCGGGCCAGGCGTCGCTCCTGGGCCTGCTTTTGCAGGATATAACGCGCCAGTAGCTGGCGCTGGGCGTCGGTCATGGCTTCGAACTCGGTGCCGATCTCAAACCCGCCGCGCTTGGCGTCGCAATGGGTGACCTTGGCGCGCAACAGCAGGCCTAGCGCCTGGGGCATCAGCACCAGCTTGACCGCCAGCTGGCTGTCGGGTGCCAGGGCAGTAGGGTGTTGGAACTCAATGCCGCCCTCGGAAATGATCACCGGTTGCGGTGTGCCAATCTCGCCCAGCAGGCTTTGCGCCATGATCTGGCTGAGCAGGTCGATCCGCTTGTTCTGCACTTTGAGGAAGGCGGCCAGGGTTCGGTCCCGCTCGCCGATCTGGCGCAGCAGGTGCTGGGACTCAAACTCGCTCAGGTGCAGTTCACTGAGCAGATTGAACAGCGGCGAATCATCCAGTAACACTTCCTTGCTCGCTGCCTCCGGGCCGGACAGAGGGCTAATTTCCAGTGCGATCATGTCCTCGATACGGTAGTATTCGCGGCGATCTTCTTCATCTAATGTCGACATGGCGAACCCAAGGTAGCGGTGATGGTCTGAGTGTAAAGCTGCTTACCTGACCCCGCCACAAGGACGTCTTCTTTTCCTCCGAACAAGCCCCGACATGTTCAGACCTCTCTTCGTATTTATCGGCACGCGTTATACCCGTGCAAAGCGTCGCAATCATTTTGTGTCATTCATTTCCTTGACCTCGATGATCGGGCTCGCCCTTGGCGTAGTCGTGATGATCGTGGTGCTTTCGGTGATGAATGGCTTCGATCATGAGATGCGCACCCGCGTGCTGGGCATGGTGCCCCACGCCACCATCGAATCTGGTGAGCCCATCAGTGACTGGCAAAGCCTGGCCGCCAAGGTCAAGGAGAACCCCAAGGTTCTGGCAGTGGCGCCCTTTACCCAGATGCAAGGCCTGCTGACCAACAATGGCAAGGTGCAGAAAGTCCTGCTCAATGGCATCGATCCGGTGCAGGAACGCAACGTTTCGATCATCGATAACTTCATGCAGCAGGGCAAACTGGACGATTTGTCGCCCGGCAGTTTTGGCATCGCTATCGGTGACAAGGCCGCCGCCAAGCTCGGCGTGGGTATTGGCGACAAGCTGACCTTCGTCGCGCCGGAAGTCACCGTGACTCCGGCCGGCATGTTCCCGCGCATGAAGCGCTTCACTGTCGTCGGCATCTTCCACGTTGGCGCCGGTGAAATCGACGGCTACCTGGGCGTGACCAACCTCACCGACCTGGCCCGCCTGCATCGCTGGAAGCCGGATCAGGTGCAGGGCCTGCGCCTGAAGTTCAACGACCTGTTCGACGCGCCGCGTACTTCGTGGGAAATCGCCCAGCATTTGGGTGAAAGCCAGTACTACGCCCGCGACTGGACCCGTACCCACGGCAACCTGTATCAGGCGATCCGCATGGAAAAAGCCATGATCGGCCTGCTATTGTTGCTGATCGTCGCCGTCGCCGCCTTCAACATCATCTCCACCCTGGTGATGGTGGTGAACGATAAGAAGGGCGACATCGCCATTCTGCGGACCCTCGGCGCGACGCCGGGGCAGATCATGGCGATCTTTATGGTCCAGGGCACGGTAATCGGTGTGGTGGGCACGTTGATCGGCACGGCGGTGGGGATTCTTGCTGCGCTGAACGTCAGCGCTGCCATCGCTGGCCTGGAAACGCTGATCGGCCACAAGTTTCTTAACTCCGACGTTTACTTCATCGACTACTTGCCGTCCCAGGTGCAGAGCCAGGACGTGTTGATGGTCGGCGCTGCCGCGTTGGTGCTGAGTTTCCTTGCCACCCTGTATCCAGCCTGGCGCGCGGCACGTACCCAGCCAGCGCAGGCTTTACGTTATGAGTGAATCGGGCATGAGTGAAAAAGCAATCCTGAGCTGCCGCGACCTGGGCAAATCCTACGAGGAAGGCCCGGAATCCGTGGTGGTGCTCTCCAACCTGCAGCTGGAACTGCACCCGGGCGAGCGCGTGGCGATCGTCGGCAGTTCCGGTTCCGGCAAAAGTACCTTGCTCAACCTGTTGGGCGGCCTTGATACGCCGTCCCAGGGCAGCGTCTGGCTGGCCGGTGAAGAGTTGTCGGCCCTGGGTGAGAAGGCTCGTGGCCAGTTGCGCAACCGGTCGTTGGGCTTTGTGTACCAGTTCCACCACCTGTTGCCTGAGTTCACCGCCCTGGAAAACGTCTGTATGCCGCTGTTGATCGGCAAAACGGCGATTCCGGAGGCTCGTCAGCGGGCCAAGGCGCTGCTGGAGCGGGTCGGCCTTGGCCATCGCCTGGAACACAAACCGGCCGAATTGTCCGGCGGCGAGCGCCAGCGTGTGGCGATTGCACGGGCTCTGGTCAACAATCCGGGCCTGGTGATGCTCGACGAGCCCACTGGCAACCTCGACTCCCACACGGCCCAGGGCATCAAGGACTTGATGCTGGAATTGAGCACCCAGATGCGTACCGCGTTCCTGGTGGTGACCCATGACATGAGTATGGCGCGGCAGATGGACCGCGTGTTGCACCTGCAGGAAGGTCATCTGGTCGCCATCTGACCCGTTTCAAGCCCGGCGCCTGGCACCGGGTTTTCTATTTTTTCAACGGTGCCCGCGAATGTTCAGACCGTTATCGATTTTCATCGGCACGCGCTATACCCGCGCCAAGCGCCGCAACCGTTTTGTTTCGTTTATCTCGATGACCTCGATGATCGGCCTCGCCCTGGGCGTGTTGTCGATGATCGTGGTGTTGTCGGTCATGAACGGTTTCCAGCGGGAAATGAGTTCACGCATCCTCGGCATGGTGCCGCACGCCACCATCGTGGGCGTCAATCCGATCAATGATTGGCAGCCGGTGGCCGCCGCTGCGCTGAAAAACCCGGAAGTGACCGCCGCCGTGCCGTTTACCCAGATGGATGGCATGTTCTCCTATAAGGGCGCGATGCAGCCGATCGAGATCAGCGGTGTCGATCCAGCCCAGGAGGGCAAGGTGTCGATTGTTGCCCAGCACATTGTCCAGGGCAGCCTTGAAGACCTTAAACCCGGCGAATTTGGTGTGGTGGTCGGTGAGATCACTGCGCGACGTTTCCGTCTGAATGTCGGTGACAAGCTGACCCTGATCGTCCCGGAAGTCAGCAGCGCCCCCGGTGGCATCACCCCGCGTATGCAGCGCTTGAATGTAGTCGGTGTGTTCAAGGTAGGTGCCGAGCTGGATGGTTCCATGGCGTTGATCAACGTCGCCGATGCCGCAGAGATGCAGCACTGGCAGCCGAACCAGGTGCAAAGCGTGCGCCTGGCGGTGAAGGACCTGTATGCGGCGCCGAAAGTCTCGGCGGATATCGCCGCCAGTTTGGGCGCGGACTACAAGGCGGATGACTGGACCCACACCCAGGGCAGCCTGTTCAGCGCGATGAAGATGGAAAAGACCATGATCGGCCTGCTGTTGCTGATGATCGTCGCCGTCGCCGCGTTCAATATCATTGCCACCTTGATTATGGTAGTGAACGACAAGGGCGCCGACATCGCGATCCTGCGTACCATCGGTGCTACGCCACGGCAGATCATGGCGATCTTCATCGTCCAGGGCACGGTGATCGGGATTGTCGGTACGTTGATCGGCGGCGTGCTTGGTGTGATTGCGGCACTTAATGTCAGTGAGCTGGTGGGCTGGCTGGAGCGCGTCACCGGGCAGCATATCTTCAGTTCGGATGTGTATTTCGTCAGCAACCTGCCTTCGGAACTGCAAGGCGGGGATGTGTTGCTGATTTGCACGGCCGGGTTTGTGTTGAGCTTTATGGCGACGATTTATCCGGCGTATCGGGCGGCGAAGATTGAGCCGGCGCATGCCCTTCGGTATTCGTAAAGCCTAAGACCGCCTTCGCGAGCAAGCCCGCTCCCACATTTTGACCGAGTACATTCAAGGCGAACGCGGTCAAATGTGGGAGCGGGCTTGCTCGCGAAGAGGCCGGTACAGCTTGCATCAATACCCCTGCGGCAACTCAATCACAAACCTAGTCCATCCCGCCCCCGACTCACACCGAATCGTCCCGCCATGAGCCCGCACTATCGAGCGGGTAATCGCCAACCCCAGCCCCGCATGCTCGCTGCTACCTTCATGTCGCGCCGGATCCGCCCGGTAGAACCGGTCAAACAACCTCGGCAGTAATGCCTGTGGAATACCTTCCCCGGTATTTTCCACGCTCAGCCTCACGCCTTGCGTCTCTTCAGCAATCCTCACGCTGACTTCCCCACCTTGCGGGGTAAAGCGCAGCGCGTTATCCAGCAGATTGGAAAGCGCCCGGCGCAGCATGCTGCGGTCACCAAGGGTGCCGGCGCTGCCTTCCCGGGACATGTTCACCTTGGCGTCTTCTGCCAGCGGGGCAAAGAACTCCAACAACGCATCCACCTCATCGGACAGCTCCAGTGGCTCGCGCTTGGGTATCAACAAACCGTGGTCGGCCTTGGCCAGGTACAACATGTCATTGACCAGTTGCGCCATCCATTGCAGCTCTTCCAGGTTGCTGTGCAAGGCTTCGCGGTAATCCTCGAGAGGGCGGGGCTGGGTGAGGATGACTTGTGTATGGGTCAGCAGGTTCGACAGGGGCGTGCGCAGTTCATGGGCAATGTCGGCGGAAAACGCTGAAAGACGTTGAAAGGCGTCATCCAGCCGGCCGAGCATGGCATTGAACGCTTGGGCCAGCTCTGCCAGTTCCGTGGGCATCTGTTCCTGAGGCAGGCGCTGGGTCAGGGAGTGCGCGGACACGCCGGCGGCGACCTCGCTCATACGGCGCAATGGTCGCAACCCACTGCGAGCCGCCCAGGCACCGAGCAATGCAGTCGCCAGGGCCGAGAGGCCGACGGTCAGCCAGATCAGGCGCTGCATGCGCTCCAGGAAGTGCTGGTGGTGGGTGATGTCCAGGATCAGGCTTAGTTGCGGGGAATCTGGCTTGCCCGCTACCAAAGGTGCGTTGTACACGCGGTAGTCGGTTCCGGTGCTTTGCAGACTGTACAGCCCGGCGTTTGCAGGCAAGGTGATGCCCGGTGCCCCATCGAACCAGCTCTGGCCGTCCACTGCGCTGATCCGCAAGGCCAGGTCTGGCTGGTGACGGAGTTCTTCGCGTAGTTGGTCTTCACGCTGGGCAAATAACGAAAGTGTGTCGGCACCCTGTAAGACGCTGCGCAGCGCCACCACCTTGCCGTCGAGCAATTGTTGATCCAGTTCGATGAAGTGGGCTTCGCTGGCGCGATTGAACAGTACACCTGCCAGCAACGAGACCACGGCGGTACAGGCAGCAAACAGCAACGCCAAGCGGGTGGCCAGGGATATTCGCCTCATCAGCAGAAGCGCTCTTCAAGCACGTAACCCATGCCACGCACGGTATGAATCAGCTTGTTGGGGAAGTTGTCATCGACTTTCAGGCGCAGGCGGCGGATGGCTACTTCGATGATGTTGGTGTCGCTGTCGAAATTCATGTCCCAGACCTGGGAAGCGATCAGCGATTTGGGCAGCACCTCGCCCTGGCGCCGTAGCAGCATTTCCAGCAGGGAAAATTCCTTGGCGGTCAGGTCGATGCGCTGGCCGTTGCGTTCCACCCGCCGGCGAATCAGGTCCAGGCTCAGGTCGGCCAATTGCAGGCTGGTTTCCTGAGGGGCGCTACCGCCACGGCGCAACAGGCTGCGCACCCGGGCCAGCAGTTCGGAAAACGCGAAGGGCTTGACCAGGTAGTCGTCAGCTCCCAGTTCCAGACCGTGTACCCGATCTTCCACTGCATCCCGCGCCGTCAGGAACAGCACCGGTATATCCATGCCGGCACTGCGCACTGCCTGGAGAATCTGCCAGCCGTCGCGGCCTGGCAGCATCACATCGAGGATCAACAAGTCGTAGTCGCCGGTCAGCGCCAGGTGCTGACCGGTGGTGCCGTCAGCCACCAGTTCGGTGTTGAACCCGGCTTCGGCCAGGCCCTGGCGCAGGTAATGGCCGGTTTTCGGTTGGTCTTCGACGATCAGCAGTTTCATGGGCGGCTCATGGCAACGGGTAACAGCAGGCTTTATACCGTGGGTGTCAGGACGCAGGTCCAACCTGACAAAGTTGTAATCTAGCAGTCAGCTGACTGGCAGCAGCGCATCATTAGAGTTTCCCACAGGCTGATTCGAAACCCTTTGGAGAGTGACCATGTTTTTGCGTAAACCCTGGTTGTTGGCAGGTTGCCTGCTGGTGTTGAGTGTTCCGGTGCTGGCTGCTCCGGCCGAAACCTTTGCTTTCGGTGAGGCAGCGCCTGCCGCCAAAGCCACGCGTACCGTGGAAGTGCTACTGCAGGACATTTCCTTTTCTCCCAAGTCCCTCGACGTAAAGGCCGGTGAGACCGTGCGTTTTGTGCTGGTCAACAAAGGTCAGTTGCTCCATGAATTCAACCTCGGTGACGCGGCGATGCACGCCAGTCATCAGCAGGAAATGCTCAAGATGCAGTCCAGTGGGATGCTCACCTCGACGGGCATGAAGATGGGGGATATGGACCACAGTGCCATGGGCCATGGCGATATGGGCGGGATGAAGCACGACGACCCTAATAGCGTACTGGTAGAGCCGGGCAAAACCGCTGAACTGACCTGGACCTTCAGTAAGGCCGGCGCCCTGGAGTTTGCTTGTAACATCCCTGGGCACTACCAGGCGGGGATGGTGGGCAAGCTGACCGTCAGTCAGTAAACACCTGAGGCGCAAAGGCGGGAGCAAGGCTGGTAGACTGGCGGGGTTTATTTAGCCAGGTTTCCGCCATGCATCCCGCAGCCGAACATTCGCCGCTGGGCAAGTCCAGTGAATACATCTCCACCTACACCCCATCGTTGCTGTTCCCGATTCCGCGCGCCGCCAAGTGGGCCGAGCTGGGCCTGAGCGCCGAGACCCTGCCGTATAAAGGCGTGGATTTCTGGAACTGCTTCGAGTTGTCTTGGTTGCTGCCGTCCGGCAAGCCGGTGGTGGCCATCGGTGAATTCAGCATCCCGGCCGACTCGCCGAACATCATCGAGTCCAAATCCTTCAAGCTGTACCTCAACTCGCTGAACCAGACGCCGTTTGCCGATACCCAGAGCCTTGAAGCGACGTTGCGCACCGACCTGAGCGCTGCTGCCGGCAAGCCGGTGGGCGTGCGAGTCCGCCGTTTGGCTGATGTTGAAGCCGAAGGCGTGGTATCGCTGCCGGGCGTGTGCATTGATGACCTGGATATCAGTGTCAGCAACTACGAGCACCCGCGTCCCGAACTGCTGCGTTGTGATGAGTCGCGCGTGGTGGAGGAGAGCGTTCACAGTCATCTGCTCAAATCCAACTGCCCGGTGACCAGTCAGCCTGATTGGGGCAGTGTGGCGGTGGAATACCGCGGTTTGGCACTGGACCATGCCAGCCTGCTGGAGTATCTGGTGAGCTTCCGTCAGCACTCGGACTTCCACGAGCAATGCGTGGAGCGGATCTTCCTGGACCTGCAGCGCTTACTGAAGCCGGAAAAATTGACGGTGTATGCGCGTTATGTGCGCCGTGGCGGGTTGGATATCAATCCGTATCGCAGTACGGAAGATATGACGTTCCAGAACCTGCGTCTGGCCCGTCAGTAAAACAAGAAGCCCCGCCCGATAGCGGGGCTTTTGTTATCAGATCCCGATATTACCCAGGGTCTGCACAATGCTGCGTAAGGTCCCGGCGATGCCTGGGTGGTCCAGCTCAAAGCGTTCCACTGCCAGATTCACGCCGTCGGCGATGCTTGGATCCTGGATGGCGCCTTCCAACGGTTCCTGAACTTCAAGCTCAGCAATCAATGTTTCCAGTTCTTCACGTTTCTCAGGAAGCATCAACGGATTCTGTTCCAATTGCTCGCGCAATAATTTGACCTGTTCTTGCAGCTGTTCGCGGGCAGGCATGGCGTTCTTCCTTTTATCGATAGGCACTGGCATAGACCGCGGCACGCCGATAAAGGTCTATGAGCTGACCTGTAGATTAATCCACTCACGCCTGTTGTGCATGATCTCGATCAGGGCTTCTCACCCTTGAGTTGCCGCAGGCTGATGTCCGCCAGGCACGTTTCCAACTCGCCCAGATGATCGATCACCGAATGCACTCCCAGCCCATACAGCGCCATGGTCGCCTTGGCGCGTTTGTGCTCCCGCTCCTGTTGGCTCAGTGCCTGCCATTGCGTAGGGGAGAGCCCGCACAGCGAGCCGCAGGAGGCCAGGCCGATCGTCCATAGCCCGGCGTTGAGCCCTGATTGCAGCAGACGCGGTTCACCACTGACCAATACGCAGCCTTCCAGGCGCTCAATGTTCAGCGCCATCAAAGCCTGCCAGCAGGCGTGGGGCGCCGGCCACCGGGTGGAGGAGGGAGGTGTCGCCTTGACCCAGCGTGGCAGCTCGGCAGCCAAGGCTGCGGAAACGGCGCTCGGCAGCTCGTCCAGCCAGGCACAGGGAATGCCATGATCTTCCAGGCTGCGCAGGATCTTCAGGGCACCGGGCGTGGCATGGGGATCAGGGGAGGGCGTGGCGTTATGGCGGGCCAGGGAACCAAAGTCCACCAGGCAGCCACTCAAGCCGAACAGTACGGCAGTCAAGGACGGGGCACTGGCGACAGCAATCTCGGCGTGAGGCATTTCGACGTCCCTGAAAATAGCTGTGACGCTATCCGAGGGCGATGACAGGCAGATGACAGCTGATTCTAATTGTGGGAATTTTGTATATAAGCTGAACGAGATTTCCTCAGAGCTGCCTAATCCGACACTTCCGTCATATACTGACACCCTTCATTCAGGGCATAGCGCCCATGACAGACCATTCAAGGAGTTCAAGCTATGCGCTGGAGTCAATGTCTAGCTCAGCTATCTGTGTGTGCCAGCGTCCTGCTGGTACCTTTCGTTGCCCAGGCGGCTTCGGAAGACGATCCATGGGAAAGCGTCAACCGTCCGATCTTCACCTTCAACGACACCGTTGATACCTACGCCCTCAAGCCTTTGGCCCAGGGCTATCAGTTCGTGACCCCGCAATTTGTGCAGGACGGTATTCACAACTTCTTCCGCAACATCGGTGACGTCGGCAACTTTGCCAACGACGTGTTGCAGCTCAAACCCCACGCCGCTGGCGTCGATACCGCCCGTTTGCTGGTGAACACCACCTTCGGCGTGCTGGGTTTCATTGATGTCGGCACCAAAATGGGGCTGCAACGCAATGATGAAGACTTCGGCCAGACTCTCGGTCACTGGGGCGTTGGCAGCGGTCCTTACGTGATGCTGCCACTGCTGGGCCCAAGCACCTTGCGTGATGCGCCATCCAAGTATGTAGATAGCTACACCGAACCGTACCGCTACATGAATGACATTCCATGGCGTAACAGTGCCATCGGCATGGACATTGTCGACACCCGCGCCAGCTTGCTGTCGAGCGAGAAGCTGATCAGCGGCGACAAGTACACCTTCATCCGCAACGCCTACCTGCAGAACCGCGAGTTCAAGGTCAAGGATGGCAAGGTAGTGGACGATTTTTAAGGCTTAGGCTCTTAAATGAAAAAGGCGACCTTGGGGTCGCCTTTTTTGTGTGCGTTGATTTCAGTTCATCTTCAAGATCGACAGGCCCAGCTTCTGACCGCCATCGTCTTGATCCGCCACCCACACCACTTCGGTTTCGGCGTTCAGGCCCTTGAGCGCGGCGTGATCGGAATCGATACGCACACTTAACTGATCCCCGACCTTGAATCGCTTGGGTGCCTGTACCTGCATGCCCGAGCCCGAAAGATCGACACATACCGCGGCAATCACCTGCCCGGCGTGGATCAGAGAGACTTCGGCATCGACCCGCATGCGGATGAAATCGCGTTTTTCAGCGTAGTCGCGCTCGTGTTCGCTCACAGGTTCCATCCTTACATTGCGTTGTGGTTTTGTCTGTTCTTATAACTCCCGGTGATTTGCGGTGTAAAGACGCCCGGCGACCATCGGCATGAGCTTGAAACCCCTGGCGGATGGGAGTACCGTCTGCGCCTTAGAAGGGCACCTCTGGTTTACTTTTGTGCGTGGGCAAAAAGCTCGCACTTTGTAGGACAGAGAGGCTAGAAAGCGAATCCAGTAGTGTGAGTCCGGCCTTTGCCTGGCTGCCTACGCCAACCTAATTCTGGCGCCGTTTGCCCACATGCAAAAAACCAGTGCCACGCTGCTGATAATCGATGACGACGAAGTAGTGCGCGCGAGCCTCGCGGCCTATTTGGAAGACAGTGGCTTCAGCGTCCTGCAGGCCAGCAACGGCCTCCAGGGTCTCCAGGTGTTCGAGCGCGACAAGCCCGACCTAGTGATCTGCGACCTGCGCATGCCTCAGGTGGGCGGCCTCGAGCTGATCCGCCAAGTGACCGATATCGCCCCGCAGACGCCGGTGATTGTCGTGTCCGGTGCCGGGGTAATGAACGACGCGGTCGAGGCCTTGCGCCTGGGCGCCGCCGATTACCTGATCAAGCCTCTGGAAGACCTGGCGGTACTGGAGCACTCGGTGCGCCGTGCCCTGGATCGTGCACGGTTGCTGCTGGAAAACCAGCGCTACCGTGAAAAGCTGGAAACCGCCAACCGTGAACTCGAAGCCAGTCTGAACCTGCTCCAGGAAGACCAGAACGCCGGTCGCCAGGTACAGATGAACATGCTGCCGGTCAGTCCCTGGACCATCGACGAGTTCCAGTTTGCCCACCAAATCATCCCGTCGCTGTACCTGTCGGGTGATTTTGTCGACTACTTCCGCGTTGATGAGCGGCGTGTCGCGTTCTACCTGGCCGACGTTTCCGGCCATGGCGCATCCTCTGCATTCGTGACCGTGTTGTTGAAATTCATGACCACACGGCTGTTGTTCGAATCCAAACGCAACGGCACCTTGCCAGAGTTCACTCCCTCGCAAGTGCTGGGCCACATCAACCGGGGCCTGATCAGCTGCAAGCTGGGCAAGCACGTGACGATGGTGGGCGGCGTGATTGATGAAGAAACCGGTCTTTTGACCTACAGCATTGGCGGTCACCTGCCATTGCCGGTTTTATACACTCCAGACAGTGTGCGTTACCTGGAAGGGCGTGGTTTGCCAGTGGGCTTGTTCAATGAAGCCACCTACGAAGACCATATCCTGGAGTTGCCGCCGACCTTCAGCCTGACGCTGATGTCCGACGGTATCCTGGACCTTTTGTCAGAGCCTACACTCAAAGAGAAAGAAGCCGCCTTACCCCAACGGGTCAGGTCGGCGGGCGGCAGCCTGGATGGCCTGCGGCAGGTTTTTGGATTGGCCACGCTAGGGGAGATGCCGGATGATATCGCCCTATTGGTGTTGAGCAGGAATCTTTGATGAGTACCGGAAGAATCCAATTTGCCGAGCAAGACGGGACTTTTGTCCTGAAGTTTGTCGGTGAAGTGCGCCTGACCTTGTGTTCGGCGCTGGATGCGACGATTGAGCGGATTTTCACAGCGTTGAACTTCTCGGCGATTGTGATTGATCTGACCGAAACCCGCAGCATCGATAGCACCACCCTTGGGCTGTTGGCCAAGTTGTCCATTCTGTCTCGGCAGAAGGTCGGACTGCTGCCGACCGTCGTCACCACCCACGAAGACATCACCCGGCTCTTGCAGTCCATGGGCTTCGATCAAGTGTTCAACATCGTTGACCGCCCGATCCCGTGCCCGGAATGCCTGACCGACCTGCCTTCCCAGGATCAATCCGAGGAAGTGGTACGGGTCAAGGTGCTGGAAGCCCACAAGATCCTGATGGGCTTGAACGACTCCAATCGCGAGGCGTTCCACGACCTGGTGAATGCGCTGGAGCGCCACTAACCTCCAGTTGAAACCCTGTCCAAATGTGGGAGCGGGTTTGACTTGAGATCGGCGAAAGACAAAAAAGGGCGGTACCCGCGAGGGTACCGCCCTTTTTGCCGTGGCCCGTTTTTAGAGCTTGGCGGTCAACAGCGCTTCGAGTTTTTCCTGGTCGCGGGCGAACTGACGAATGCCCTCGGCCAGCTTCTCGGTGGCCATCGCATCTTCGTTGGACTCCCAGCGGAACTGCGCTTCGGTCAAATGCACACGGGCCTCGCCCGCGTGGCCCGGAGCCAATTTACGCTCCAGCTTGCCATTGTCGGCCGCCAGCTTCTCCAGCAGGTCTGGGCTGATGGTCAGGCGGTCACAACCGGCCAACTGCTCGATCTGGCTCAGGTTGCGGAAGCTCGCACCCATCACCACGGTCTTGTAGCCATTGGCCTTGTAGTAGTTGTAGATGCGCGTCACCGACTGCACACCCGGATCATCGGCGCCGGCGTAGTCGTTGCCATTGGCCTTTTTGTACCAGTCGTAGATGCGGCCCACGAACGGCGAAATCAGGAACACACCCGCTTCGGCGCAAGCCACGGCCTGGGCGAAGGAGAACAGCAGCGTCAGGTTGGTCTGGATGCCTTCTTTTTCCAGGATCTCGGCGGCACGGATGCCTTCCCAGGTGGAGGCGATCTTGATCAGTACGCGATCACGGCCGATACCGGCCTTTTCGTACAGGTCGATCAGGCGATGCGCACGCTTGAGCACGGCATCGGTATCGAACGACAGACGGGCATCTACTTCAGTGGAAATGCGGCCAGGGACCACTTTCAGGATTTCTTGACCGACCGCGACCGCAAAACGGTCGCTGGCCAGGCCGACATCACCGTTGCAGTCGGCAACGCACTCGTCCAGCAGCTTGGCATAAGCCGGGATCGACGCCGCCTTGAGCAGCAGCGACGGGTTGGTGGTGGCATCCACCGGCTTGACGCGAGCGATAGCTTCAAAGTCGCCGGTATCGGCAACGACAGTAGTGATTTGTTTAAGTTGTTCCAGCTTGGAAGTCATGGGCGTGCTCTGTCCTGTGGGTCTGATGACATTACCCGAGCGCTGACAGCCACTCAAGGGCGTGTGTGCGTATCGATGGCCTCAGCGGCAACATCCGCAAAACGGGTGTTTGAATGGCGAGGCGCGGTATCGGTAAATACGATGCCAAACCGGGGCACAGGTTCAAAGCAACTGACCGTTGACGCTCCCATGGCCGAGTTTCGCTTCTGAACTATTGCTCAGCCAGGGTGCGTATCGTATTCATCCTATTGTGGCATTAGTAGCGCCTTGGCGGCCGTTTCTGCAGGCTTCGATTGACCATCGGAAGTCAGTAGGCCGAAATTCCTCTCCCGATCATTCCCGCCCGAATCACTGTTCTTCCACTCATAAAGGGAGGTCAGTGGGACGTTCAGCTTTTTGACATCGGAGATGAACGTGCGGACTTTACTGGCTTGTCCTTCGGTCCCGCCGTTGGAACTGAGTGACGGCGCGCCCCATTCGCTGATAACCCCCGGCAGGTGAAAGTTTTGCTGAATGAACGCTTGGGCGTTGCTGATCTGAGCACCGGACAAACTATAGGGGTGATAGGAGATCGCGCTGAGGCATTTGGGGTAATCACTGACAATCTTGTTCAGCGCCACTGTGGACGCGGTCCCCGCGCTCGGCGCTTTAGCGAAGCCAAAGCCGATCAGCGGCGTCATTTGCGCTTTTTGCCCCAGCGAATGGCACATAGCGCTCATGAACGGAACAAAGGTCGTATCGAAGTTGCGGGTCGGCCAATATTTTTCCAGGTCCGGCTCATTCCATATTTCAATGGCAACCAGTTGCGTACTGTAGGACTGCTCCAGGGCCGACACCGAATTGGCGAACAGTTCCCCCGCAGCCGCAAGCTCGCTGGTGTTACCAGGTGTGGTCGTCAGCGCCTTGGTTGAGCGAACGGTCATCAGTACCGGTAATCCGGCGGACTTGGCGGCGGCGAACGCATCGCTGATCTGTTTTTGATACGCCGAGCCGCCCAAGCTGTTCGTCCATATGCCAAAACGCACGAACCCAAACCCCGCCGCTTTAATCTTCTCGGCATCGGCAGAGGTAAAACTCTGGATCTTGACCTGGACGCCGATGGTCTTGTTGGCGGCCAGGGCGGGGAACAGTTCGCTGGCGTGAACCTGACTGGCGGCACTGAGCATGAGCAGCGTCGAAGCGGCAAGCCGTTTGAAATGTGATGCGTTCATGTCGGGTTTCCTCAAGTCGAGCTGGAAATAACGAGGGTCATTGGTTTCTTAATGCAATTAGTTTGATGACCTGCAAGGTTGCGAAGTGCGCAAATGTTATTTTTTGTCAGGTATCCATTGTTAGAAAGTCAGCGTTATTTTTGGTCCGGTTATTCTGGTTGGGTGGTTTTAGGTGTCGTGGTACTTAGTACGCTTGTATTTACAAGGCTGATCCGTTTCTGAGTGCGGGATGGACCCGTTGGTTCACTACAATCCCCGCTACGCATTGGTTGATTCGACATTACACGGGAAACGTTGCCTTGTTCAGAAATATCCTTGTCGTCTGCGTTGGCAATATTTGCCGAAGTCCTACAGCAGAGATGCTGTTGCGTGATGCGCTGGCATCTTCAACCATCGCGGTGACCTCTGCGGGCCTTTCCGCTCGTGTTGGCGAGTCCATGGAACCTGCGGCTCGCCAGGTTCTGGAAGAGCGTGGGCATAGCGCGCAAGCGTTTCAAGCGCGGCAAATTACCCCGGACATCGTTAATGAATCAGACCTGATTCTGGTCATGGAAAAAGAGCATGTAAAACAAGTGCTGAAGATTGCGTCGCACGCCAGAGGCAAAGTGTTTCTTCTAGGGAAGTGGCAGAGTGATCGAGAAATACAGGATCCCTATCGTCAAGGAAAAGCAGCTTTTATTCATGCCCATGCATTGATTGAAGATGCTGTTTGCTCATGGGCGCAGCGCCTCGGGCATTGATGAATAATTTTCAGATCAAGTAAATGGTAAGAACTAACTTATGCAATTACCGTCAGTAGTCGGCACCCGAGACAGCGAGCGAGATGATATTGATCTTCTCGGTATATTAGGCACTTTAATTGATCGGAAATGGTTAATAGGCGCGTTCACCGGCACATTTATGGTGGCCGGCGTGGCCTACGCGATTTTGTCGACGCCTGTGTATCTGGCGAACGCCTTGGTTCAGGTCGAACCAAAAAAGAACGACATGCTCGGTTTCTCCGATCTCAACAGTATGCTCAATGGACAATCTCCATCGGTGACCGAGATTGGCATCATCAAGTCTCGAGCGGTGATCGGCAAAACCGTCGATGATCTGCACCTTGATATCAAAGTTACGCCCAACACCTTCCCGCTCATTGGCGGTTTTCTTGCCCGACGCTATATGGGCGACTCTGTAGCGGCACCCCGTTTCGGCCTGAACAGTTACGCTTGGGGCGGTGAGCGCCTGGAGATCGGACAGCTCAACCTGCCGGAAGAACTGTTGGGCAAGAAACTCACGCTGATTGCCGCCGAACAGCATCGATTCAAGCTTTTCGATGACAACGACAACCTGTTGGTTGACGGCGTTGTTGGCGAAGGGTTCGCGCAAAATGGAGTGGAGGGACTGATCGTCAATATGGCGGCCAATCCCGGTACCCGTTTTGAAGTGGTGCGTAATCCAAGAATCGTCACCATCCTTGATTATCAGGATGTGCTGGATGTTTCCGAGCAAGGTAAGGAGTCGGGCATCATTGGCCTGGCCCTGGCCAGCACTGACTATGCCCAGGCGGTGAAAATTCTCAATAAAATCGCCACGTTGTATGTACAGCAAAACGTGGAGCGCACGTCGGCCGAAGCGGCGCAAAGCCTGGATTTTCTGCAAGCCCAACTGCCGCAAGTCAAGAACGATCTCATCAAGGCCAGCGACGCGCTCAACGCCTATCAAACGCGCGGCAAGACAGTCAACATTTCGCTCGAAACCCAATCGGTGCTGGAGCAGATCGTCGGCCTGGACACGCGTATTTCGGAGTTGAAGCTGCAACAAGCGGACCTTGATCGCAAGTTCACCAAACAGCATCCGGTCTATCGCGCGTTGATGACGCAGATTGGGGAATTGACTCGCCAACAGCAGAGTCTGGAGAACAAGGTTCAGGATCTGCCCGCCACGCAACAGGAGTTGCTGAACCTGACCCGCGACGTGGAGGTGGCGTCGCAGATCTACACGCAGTTACTGAACAAATCCCAGGAACTGGACATCGTCAGGGCCGGTGCGGTGGGCAATGTTCGTCTAATCGACACTGCAGATGTCGACAAGACCACGCCGGTCAAGCCACGCAAAGCTCTGATTATTCTGATTGCGACTTTCCTCGGGGCTTTTATCGGCGTCGCCCTGGTGCTCGTGCGTAAATCCCTGAGTCGAGGATTGGAGGGGCCTGAGGCCATCGAGCAACTCGGGTTGCCGGTGTATGCATCGATTCCATACAGCGCGCTGCAACAGGAAGAGGACAGTAAAAAACTGCGCTTGAGTGACGCGTCGCGCAGACAGGCTTTTCTGCTGGCTCTACGTAACCCGACAGACCTGTCTATTGAGTCGATCCGTAGTTTGCGCACGTGTTTGCACTTTGCGGGGCTGGATTCGACCAACAACCGGATCATGATCTCCGGCCCTAGCCCGCAGGTCGGTAAAACCTTCGTCTCTTCCAACCTTGCGGCAGTCATGGCGCAAAGCGGGCAACGGGTGGTGCTGATCGATGCTGATATGCGCAAAGGGCATTTGCACAAGACGCTGAATATTCCCATCGAAAATGGCTTGTCGGACCTATTGGTCAAGCGCTGCAGCATTGAGCAGGGCATCCATAAAACCGAGATCGATAACTTGCACTTCATCAGCCGCGGACAGGTCCCGCCCAACCCGTCAGAGCTGTTGATGCATGCGAACTTCCGTGAGCTGTTGGCACAACTCAGTGAATTGTATGAGGTGGTGATCATCGACACACCACCGCTATTGGCCGTGACCGACGCCGCGATCGTCGGTCGTGAAGCGGCGATCAGCTTGATCGTCACCCGTTTCGGTGTGAATCCCGCCAAAGAGATCGAGCTGACGATTCGTCGATTTGCTCAGAACGGTATCCAGTTGAAGGGCGCTGTATTTAACGGCGTCGAGAAGCGTACGGCGAGCTACTACGGCAACGGTGGTTACAACTACGAGTATGCGTCCGATAAGACTTGATTCGGCGATTGTCTTTACTTGCATGGAAATGGGTGGATTGTGAAAAAAATACTGCATGTGGCCGAAACGATTAAAGGTGGCGTTGCCACCGTTATTCGGACGATATCGGCTCCACCTGAGGGCGAGGCTTCGAACTATGAACTGGTCTATTTGATCCCGCACGATCAGAAAAAAGAGTTGCACGGCATTGATGAGCAACAAGTCAGAACCTTCTTCAGAACCAAACGAGATGCGCTGTCGCTGCTGCGATTCGCCTGGAAAATGGCCCGTGTGATTCTCAAGGAAAAACCACATGTGGTGCACTTGCACAGCACCTTTTCCGGGGTCATTGGCCGTTGTGTGTGCCTGATCCTGCGGCCGTGGCGCTCACCAAAAATCATTTACTGCCCTCATGCCTTTTCGTTTCTGATGGAGAGTTCGCCGGCTAAACAGAAAGTCTATTCGTTGATTGAGCGGCTCTTGCAGAAAGTCACGGACGTGATCATTTGCGTCAGCCAGTACGAACTGGATACAGCCGCGACGTTTGGTATTGATCGCCACCGTATGAAGTTGATCTACAACGGTATCCACTACAAAAGTGATGAGCCGAAGACCAATGGCCAAGGCCCGATTCATCTGCTCTTTGTGGGTCGGCTCGACTATCAGAAGGGGTTCGATGTCTTGCTCAAGGCGTTTGCCGGAGTTCGGCGCACAGATCTGAAACTGACGGTGGTTGGTAGTGCCGTCAATGAAGACACCGTCGACTGCCCGGTAATGGACGGGGTCGAATACGTGCCGTGGGTGACGCCGGCTGAAGTGAATGCGCTTTATCAAGCAGCGGATGCCCTGATTGTTCCAAGCCGCTGGGAAGGCTTTGCCATGGTGCCTCTGGAAGGTATGGCCATGGGGCTGCCAGTGATTGCCAGTGACTGCACGTCCTTGCCTGAGTTGGTCTCCCATGAGGTGACCGGCTACATCTTCCCTGCGGGTGATCACCAGGCATTGACCGACCTGTTGGTGAATATCGAGAAGCCCGGGTTGCTGGACCTCGGAACCCAAGGTCGCAAAGTAGTCCGCGAGCGGTTCAGTGCCACGTTGATGATCAGGCAGACCTATGACGTGTATTCCGCTCCCTCTTATTAAGTAGAAATCAGCTCATGAACGTAACTATTTTGCATGGCTACAGCGCCTCCAACTCCGGTGATGGCCTGCTCGTGGATCTGGCAATCGCCCTGGTGCTGCGAAACTTTGGCCCGGACACTGCAATCAACGTGGTGGCCTCTGACCCGAAGTCATTCAGTTACTTGCCTTACAAGCGCTATGACGCGCCGGTGATGGCCGCCAAGGGGTTGGGGCGGGTCAAGCAAGCACTGTTCCTTGATCAGTCCTACGCCGGCCTCGCGGAGCTATTGAGTTCAAGTGATTTGATCGTCGGGGTAGGCGGCGGTTACATGCGCTCCAAAAGCGCCTTTGAACATATCAAGTTGAAATTGGGGCATGCCAAGCAACTGGAAACGGCAATCCTTAGCAAAGTTCCATCGGTATACCTGCCGCAAAGCATCGGTCCTTTCCATGGTGAGAGTAGCAAGATCGTTGGGCATTACGCCCATGCCGACGCCGTTTTTGTCCGGGACAACAGGTCGTCGGAGATTTTCGGTGCCCATGAAAATGTCTACCGCGCACCTGATCTCGCCGTGCAGGCGCTTGCCAGCAAGATTCTCATGCAGCCCAAGTTCACGCGTTGCGCGTCTTCGCCTGCAGTAGTCTGCGTGGTGCTGCGCAAACCGCCGGCGTGGAGCAAGGAAAAGAAAGTCAGTTACGTGGCTAACTTGAAGCTCCTGCTACAGCGGTTAAAGAACAAGAGCAAAGTCGTCTGCGCGGTGCAAAGCGCTGTGCGTGGCAACGATGACGGCGCGTTCTACCGAGAGCTGGGCATTACCGAAGCATTGTTGCCATTGAAGGCAACCCTGGCCAAATATCAGCCCGACCTGGTTATTTCCGTCAGGTTGCATGGCGCCATCGAATCGCTGCTGGCGGGCGTTCCTGCGTTCCATATCAGTTATGAGCGCAAGGGCTTTGGCGCCTATCAGGACATGGGCGTGGAAGACTGGGTGATCAATGGCGGCGATATCAATGTCGACACCATCATCGACACGGTTTACGCACCGAATGCATTGTCCCGGTTTGGTCAGCAGTTGACGAATACCTGCAAGGAAATCGAAGCCAAGACATTGGTCATGGACGGGATCATCAAGGGTGTTGTTCGATGATATTTCGGCTATTGCTCCGGGGCGGAGCTTTAGGCGCGAAATTTCTGCTGGTATTGGCCATTACCCACTATTTGGGGTACGACGCGTTGGGCTTTTACGGCGTGGTGGTGGCCGCGTCTTTGATTGCGTCGAAGTTTTACAGCGTCGGGTTCAGTTCCGAAATTAATCGGCTGATCAGCGTCGGCGGGAGTTCGCGCTGGGTCGTAGATAAGGTCCTGCTCTTGTACCTGGCTGCGGGGACTGTTTTGTCGGTGGTGACGGTGACGGTCTATTCGCTGTTCCAGGAGGTTGAGGCGAGTGCCATGCTGATCGTGTGTGTGGCGCTTGTGCTGCTCACCGAGCACCTGTCATTCGAAATAAATTCCTTTGTGTTTTCCGCCCAGAAAGCCACGTGGGGCGCGATGCTGTACTTCATCAAGACCGGGCTCTGGGCGCTGCTGGCCTTGGGCGGAATGCTGCTGGGCTGGGTGTCCAGCATCACCAGTGTGCTGTGGTTGTGGGTGGCGGCCAATGTGCTGGTGATGGTTGTCGGGTACCTGATTGTGGTGAACGTTCATAACGGGAGGGTGGCAGGTACCCTCACGACGGCCTCGGTCTGGAAAGCCGGATTGCCGTTTTACCTGGGCACGGGCTTGATTGCATTGAGTCAGTACGCCGAGCGCTTTCTGATTCTCGACATTGAGCCCTACGCGAGTCTGGGCAAGTACGTATACGTCTGGTCTGTAGCGAACACCTTGCAGGCACTTTCCTACGCCGTGGTCGTGGTGGTGGGCGTTCCTGCGCTAGCCAAGCGCTATCAGAACGACCCGCGGGCGCTGACAGTCCGGCAATTGTTCATGAATCAGTGGGTGATGCGGGCCCTTGTGGTGTCAGGCATCGTGGCGTTGATGATTTATCTGTTCTTCAATGTTGTGCTCGATTATGTCGGTACGACGGTGCCGCGTCCGGATAACAAAATCCTCGGCGTGCTGATTTTTTCCTTTGCCCTGCGCGCCGTCGGCGACATCGTCTGGGGCGGTCTTGTCGCGTCGAAAAACAGTCGGGTGTCACTCGCCAGCGCGGCCATCTGCCTGCTGGTTTCCCTGCCGGTCAGTTACGTGCTGATCAAGCATCACTCGATTTATGGTGCCGCATGGGGGAATGTCTTTTCGATCGCCGTGCAGCTCGGCGTTATCGCCTTGTTGACCCGGTTTGTCCGAACGAAGGTGACGGTGTAATGGCGTTGAAACTACCCTCCATTGAGTTTCGCGGCAGAAAGCTGGACTCGTCGATCTCGTTCCTGATTCTGTTCAGTGGCCTGTTTCTGTCTGTCGCCATGCCGCTTTTGATGCACCGGGATCCTGGCCCCGATGCCATGACGTTGTGGTCGTCCTACGCTCGAGCCGACAACTGCAACTTCTGGAATCCCTTCTCGCCCGACCGGTCTTCCTACGAATGCTCGGCGTATCTACTGCGACCCACAGGCATCAATCTGACCAACGCCTGGGCCTACGGGATGGCGTGCAATCTGTTCCTGACGGCAATCCCTGTGTTTATTTTCAGGCGTATGCCACTGACGATTTTCCTGACCTTGTGTTTGTGGGGCGTGGTCCGTTCGTTTTTTCTCGAAAATCTGACCAAGGAAATCATCGTATCGGTGGCGATGGTTGCCATTTTGCTGTTCTCGTTTTCCAGACGGTATCGCGGAGGATTTTTCTTCTCTGCGCTGGTTTACGGCGTGTTGATCCGACCCTACTGGATATTGTTTTCACTGGCCTGGGTTGGTGTGTGTGTCATGAAGAAGTACGTGTCTCGACTCACCTTCTTCCTGATGCTGTTCCTGTTTTACCTGGCAGTCGCCACGGCGATTCAACTGGTCGCCGGTTATTCGGTGTCGTCGATCCGCGCCAGCAACAATGAGCTGCGCACGGCGGGCGAGGAGGGGTCGAAGTCGCTGATTGTTTCCTGGCTCAGTGGCGGTGACTTCGTGTCGCAAGCGCTGGATTCTTTAATTATCTTTTTCCGCCTGTCGTTTCCAGCGGAGTTGATCCTGCTCTCCGGCCTGGGCCAGATCATCTTTGTGGTGTTGATGATGATGACCTCGTTGCTGATGTTCAAAATGATCACCTCGAGCGACTACAAGGGCGTGCGTATCGAAACCAAAGTCAAAGAGCTGATCGCAATTCCTCTGTCCTTTTTACTGGTGCAAGGCTTGTTTGAGCCGGACTTCGGTTCCTTTGCCCGACATTTTTCCATGGTGGTGCCGGTGCTGTTCCTGGGCCTGGGGTTGCAGTTGCGCGCAAAGAAACCTGAGTTGGTTGAAACAAGAATCCTGAACTGAGGTTTGTGCTTTATGTCGAGCAAGAAAAAGTCGCTGGAGATCGAGACCCTGCGCGGTCTGGCCTGCCTGCTGCTGGTGCTTTATCACGTGATAGGGCCCTTGGGTGGCGGCTTGAAAATAGACGTGGGTTCGCCTTTGCGGGTGATCGCCGATTCCATGGTGTACGTGCGTATGCCGTTGTTCACCTTTATTTCGGGCTACATCTATTCCATCTACAAAATCAGGGGCAATGACTTTTCCGCCTACTTTATTGGCAAGGTCAGACGGTTGATCGTGCCGTTGTTTTGCGTGGGGGTTCCGTTTTCGGTGCTGCAGGCGATCGGGCCCGGCGTGAACAAGGAGGTGGGCCTGATCGATGCGTTATTGTCGTTCTATGTGCCGGTTAATCACTTCTGGTTTTTGCAGGCGGTGTTCATCATCTTTATGTTTGTCGGCCTGCTGGAGTGGCGTGGCCTGTTGCAGACAGCGACGCGCTTGTACCTGTTGCTGGCGTTCGCGGCGGTGGTGTTTCTGCTGCCGCCCTTTGCGGTCGATGCTTTCGGCATCAACGGTGCGGTCTATCTGCTGCCGTTTTTTGTGATGGGAATGATTGGCCATGAAAAGGTCAATGAGATCAGGCAATCACTCAAGGTGCTCGGGCCGCTGGTCCTCGTGTTGATATCGCTGGTGTTGCTGTATGTGGCGGCGGTGGATCGCGAGTTGATTGTCGATCGCCGGAGCCTGGTGGGATTGTTGGTGGGGTGTGTGTCTTGCGTGGCGCTGCTGTCGAGTAACGTGCGGGCGCAATGGCTGATCTGGCTCGGCGGATATTCCTACGCGATTTTCCTGTTTCATGTGTTGTTTGCCGCCGCTTCGCGGTTCGCGCTGGGGCGCCTGGGTGTCAGCGATGAAAGTGTTCTGGTGCTCAGTGGCGTGGTCGTTGGCTTGCTGGGGCCGGTGGTGCTGTCGAGTATTTTCAGCCGGTTCGCCCTCACGTCCACTCTGCTTCTGGGGGAGCGAGCAGCACGTAAAAAACCACCGGTCGCCGTGGTGACGGAGCCGTGATCCTGATGAGTGTTCTGACGAAGGAAGTAATGCATGTTTGCAGTCGATGACGTGCGCGCTGTACCGGGGTCGGTGATCGAAGTCGGTGACGCTCGCGAACGGTTTGAGCAATGGCGCGAAGGAAAGGCTGGGAAGGTGCTGGCCATCTCGGTGATCGGCGACAGCTACAGTGCCGGACAGGACTTTTATCTGAACAAGCTCGTTCAGCGGCTCACTAAAGTGGCGGGGTTTGCCGGGCCAGGCTATGTCGGATTCAACCACGGCGCAGCGCTCGGCGGCACACACTACAAATACACCCGAAGCAGCAAAAAGTACTTCGGCGGTGGTTGGGACGTGTCCCATCTTGGCCAGGCAAGCCCTGACAGCCGTACCGTTACGGGCCGCCCCGGTGCTTATCTGGAGATAGACGCCAGCCCGACAACGGCCGTTGATACCTCTATCGCCCAGGCGAAACTACTCTACCTGGGGAATGGGCAATCCAATGAGGTGCGCTACCGCTGGGCAGCATCAGGCACTTGGCATTCATTGAAGATCGGCGGTTCAGGTGCTCAGGAGGTATCACTGCCTGGCATGCCTGAAACCGCCGAGTGGGCCTTCCGATTGGAGGTGGTCAACGGCGCGCCAACCCTCTTCGGCCTGTGGTTGAGCAATCACGAGGGGGGCGTCAGAGTGTCCAAGCTCGCGGCTTCCGGCGCGGCATCCGCTGATTTCTACCACAGTGATAAGCAGTGGCAGGCTCAGTGGAAAGCGGTGGTGTCGAAGATTCCTGCGGACATTTACCTGATCATGTTGGGTGGCAATGACCAGGGCTTTGGCGTGAAACCCGAACAGTATCTGGAGAACATTCAAGGCCTGGTGCGGATGGTGCGCGAGATTCACCCGGCGGCGAGCATCAACCTGATCCTGCGTCAGGACACTACCCGTTCAAGTGCCTATCCGATGTCGGCTTACGCGCACGTCCTGGAGCCCTGGGCGCGCACGGAACACCTTGGTTACGCCGATATGCAATGCGCGTTCGGCCCCGACTTTAAACGCTACGCCGGTGGTGGGCCCAGCCCCATGATCGGCCCGGACAGCATTCACCCTATCCCGGGGTCGGGGGGCCGGGTGATAGCGGACTACATCTATCGCATGATTGTCGGCGGGAATAATACGGTTTCGCCGCAGGACACCTGCGGCGCGGTGCGACAGTAAGAATTCAGCGCAGCCCTTTCTCGAAGTGCTCCAGCTGACTCAGCAGCTCAGCGGTTTTGAGCGGCATCAGCTGTGGATCACAGCGGGTTTCCACCGTGATGACAATGGCCGGGTCGCTGTCGGGAATGCGCGCACGGAATCGCCAATCGCTGAAAATGACCTTCAGCCCATTACGCTCATCGACATCCAGCGCCTGTTGGGCGTACACCGACTTCAGGTGGGCGATGAGGGAACCGGGGTCGAGAATCGGTCGACGGATTTCCCCGGAGGAGGGGAACACCCCGATGCGCTCCACCATCAGCATGGAGCCCAGCCAGGTATTGGTCAGGCAGGAGGACGACGGATACAGTGACAACCAGGCCATCGCCCCGACGTTACCCACCTCCAGTTGACTGTCTGCCGAGCGATTTGCGATGTTCATAGTGGCCTGCCTGAATGAAGAGTGGGCGACGTTGTGCCGTGTGAGCAATGAGTGAGGTGGCAGCCTGATTTAAAGGCCTTTGAGGTACAGGTGCTCGTAACAAAAATTGGTCGCGTCGAGATAGCCCTCTGCGCCGCCGCAGTCGAAGCGCAGGCCGTCGAACTTGTAGGCCAGAACGCAACCATTTTGCGCCTGCTTCATCAGGGCGTCGGTAATCTGGATCTCCCCACCTTTGCCAGGCTGGGTATCGGCGATCAGGTCAAAGATATCGGGCGTGAGGATGTACCGGCCAATGATTGCCAGGTTGGACGGGGCGTCTTCTGGGCTGGGCTTTTCAACCATATTGCTGACTCGGTAGACGTCATCGGCGATCAATTCGCCGGCGATCACGCCGTACTTGTGTGTCTGGTCCCGGGGCACTTCCTGGATGGCCACGATCGAACAGCGGTACTTCTTGTAGAGCTGGATCATTTGCGCCAGTACACCATCACCTTGCAGGTTCAGGCACAGGTCATCCGCTAGCACCACGGCGAAGGGTTCATCACCGATCAATGGGCGGCCGCTGAGAATCGCGTGGCCCAAGCCCTTCATCTCGATCTGCCGGGTGTAGGAAAAGGTGCAGGTTTCGATCAGCTCGCGGGTGCCGGCCAGGAATTTTTCTTTTTCGGTACCACGAATCTGATGCTCCAGCTCATAGCTGATGTCGAAGTGATCTTCCAGTGCGCGTTTGCCCCGCCCAGTCACGATTGCCATGTGCTGCAGGCCGGCGTCCCGTGCTTCCTCTACGGCGTACTGGATCAACGGCTTGTTGACGATCGGCAGCATTTCCTTGGGCATGGCTTTGGTTGCCGGCAAGAAGCGCGTGCCATAGCCAGCGGCGGGGAACAAACATTTACGAATCATAAAAATATCCTGAAAAGCATGGGCCACAGCCAATTGCCGGGCGCAATAAGCAGCGGTTATAAGATTTTTACTGAGCGACTACTTAATACCTGAGGTAGGTGACTAATGGCAATTGTCGTCAGGTATATAACAAGGGAATGTTATGAGTTGTCAGTCTGTGGTTAGTTAGTTATTTTTCGTCGGTGTATGTTGATAGTGGTGATCGTTTCATAGTGCTAAATAAGTACCAGGTTTTACTGTCTGGCCGGCATGGATATTTGTCGGTGGCAGTTGAATAACTGTACTTCTTGCTGTTGTCGTCCCTGTTTATTTGTGCGCAGGCTTTCTACGCACATTTAATTCTGGGCGCTGCGCAGGTTATTGAGCACTTCACGACCCTACTATGGACCGCTCTATGAAGATTCTGGTAACGGGTGGCACCGGATACATCGGTTCGCACACCACACTTGCGCTGCTTGAAGCTGGTTTTGAAGTGGTGGTGCTGGACAATCTTTGCAACAGCTCCGACGCTGCGCTGCACGCAGTGGAAGCCATCTGCGGCAAAAGTGCGCTGATGATTCACGGGGATGTGTGCGACAGAGCTTTGCTGGATCGGATTTTCCAGCAGCATTCCATTGATGCGGTCCTGCATTTTGCCGGGCTCAAGGCGGTCGGCGAAAGCGTGCACAAGCCGCTCGAATATTACGAAGCCAATGTCGGTGGCAGCCTCACGCTGTGTCAGGCGATGGCCGCCGCCGGCGTGTTTCGCCTGGTATTCAGTTCATCGGCCACGGTGTACGGCGCGCCGGAGCAGATGCCGATCCGCGAGGATTTCCCCACCGGCAGCCCCACCAACCCCTATGGCCAATCAAAATTGATCGTCGAGAACGTGCTGCGAGCCCTGTGTGCATCAGAGCCGCGCTGGAGCATCGCATTGTTGCGTTACTTCAATCCGATCGGCGCTCACGACAGTGGTCACTTGGGTGAGGATCCGAATGGCATACCCAATAACCTGGTGCCCTACATCAGCCAGGTGGCGGTCGGCAGCCTGCAAGAGTTGTCGATCTTCGGCGACGATTACCCCACGGTTGATGGCACCGGTGTGCGTGACTATATCCACGTCGTGGACCTGGCGGATGGGCATCTGAAGGCCTTGCAGTCGATTTCGCAACGCACGGGAATCAATATCTGGAATCTCGGCACGGGTGACGGCTACAGCGTGATGCAGGTGTTGCGTGCGTTCGAGCAGGCGTCAGGGCGGTCGGTGCCTTATCGGGTAATGCCGCGCCGCTTGGGTGATGTTGCCGAGAGCTGGGCCGATCCCTCCAAGGCCGCCCGTGAACTCGGCTGGAAGGCCACACGCGGTTTGCAGCAAATGATGACAGACACTTGGCGCTGGCAATCGAACCATCCGAAGGGGTACCTCGGATAAGGTCGATGCTGTTGTGGTAAGCAATGATTTTGCTGAATGTTATCAATCGGCGGGAATGTTAATTATCGTCGGGAAATTAGTCTGGAAATGCATCTGGCAAATCCGTAGATATAAACCCTGCCGTTCGACATTTATCCGTCAGGACTGACTGTGAATGAACAACGGATCTTGTTCGCACTTTTTGCGACTTGAACTTTCCACCTCTAACTGAACGCCCGGTTTTTTAACAGGGTTGAACGTTAGAAAGGAGTTTGTATGAAAAAAGTGATGGCAATTGCCCTGTTGTCGATGTTTGGCAACTGGGCGTCCGCAGCGGAAGCGCCGCTGACACAAGCAACCAATGTCGCAGGTAACGTAGCAGCTTCCCAAGCTCCTGCGGCCAGTACGGCAATGGTTGCGAGTGCAGTAGCCGCTTCCAACAGTGGCGGCAACGCCAACGGCGGTACAACCGGGACGACAGGTACTACCGGTACTACCGGCACAAGTAACTGAAAAACCCTGTAGGTGTAACACAAGGTCGCCCGATGAAAGTCGGGTGACCTTGTTTAGATTTGCCCTTGAATAGCGTAGTGCCATTATGACTCGTAGTTTTCCTTTTTTAATGTTGGCAAGTTTCGCTTTGCAAGGTTGTATGTTTTCCCCAGGGCAATACCTGAGCACCAGCGATATCACGCGCCAAGGGGCCAGTGAAAGCAGCCGCGTCGAGCTGATTCCAATCACGCCCAAGCTGATTGCGATGGACAGGGCCACACAGAAGCGTGCCTCAGTGCCGGCGGAATTGTTGACGGCCCCTGAGGAGTACCGCATCGGTAACAACGATGTCTTGTACATCACGGTCTGGGACCACCCCGAGCTGACGGCTCCCTCTGGAGCGCAGCAGCAGATTGATGCCAATGGGCGGCTGGTACGTTCCGATGGCACGCTTTACTACCCCTATGTCAAAGAAGTCCAGGCGGCTGGCAAAACCATCCAGCAACTGCGTTCGGACATTGCCTCAAGGCTGTCGGCCTTTATCGCGGACCCGCAAGTGGATGTCGCCGTGCTGCGCTTCTCCAGCCAGAAGGTGGTGGTGTCGGGTGCAGTATCGAAGGCCGGTCCGCAACCGATTTCCACCAACCCGCTTAATGTGGTCGAAGCCCTCGGGTCTGCCGGTATCGACCCGCTCAATGCAGACTTGTCGGGCTTACTGCTGACGCGGAACGGACGGGTGTATCCGCTGAATCTCGACGCGCTCAATCAGCAGGACTCCGAATTACAGAACGTCTACCTCAAAGGTGGCGATCAATTGTATCTGCCGTACAACGATAACAAGCGGATCTACGTCATGGGCGAGGTCAACCAGCCACGCGCGCTGACGTTCAAAACCGGCACTATGAACCTGTCCGACGTCCTTGGCTCGGTAGGCGGGTTGAGCCAGACCACCTCGAACGGCAACGCGGTCTACGTCATCAGGGGGGTTGAGAACCTTGATGTGGAGCCGGCGAAAATCTATCAGTTGCAAGCCGAGTCGCCGACCGCCATGGCACTGGCCACGCACTTCGATGTACGGCCTCAGGACATTGTCTATGTGGGCCCGGCCAACGTAACTCGCTGGAACCGCTTCATCAGTCAACTGGTGCCGTCGGCAGCCATTCTCGGCGTGGGGGCTTCTGCGGCGAAGAACCTGAATGATGCCAGCAACAGCAATAAATAAGGCCTGGTCTGACTGTGAGAACGTTGAATGTTGGCGTCTGCGTGATAGCGGCCTTGTTGTGTGGATGTAACCCGCTGATGAACGCCTCTTTGACTAACTTTAAAGCGGCGGTGAGCGGGCCCGATGAGTTGGACGTGACGGCGGCCCAGGTGGCGCAGGTTGAGTTTCCCCAGCTCACATTGACCACGCCTTCCGGCTCCGGGGTATTGGCGATGGTGCGTGAGCGGGGTGACCTGCAGTTCTGGGTAGCGTCCGGAAAACAGGTGTTACTGCTGCGCGACGGGTTGGCGGTACGCACCATCGGCCTGGGCGTCGACGGCGACCTGGACGGGACGCGGCTTGCTGCGACCTCGCCCTTCAAGCAAGGCCTGCACACGCTGCCTGATGGCTACACCAGCCAGCGCTGGATTGATCTTTATCAAGGCAGCGAAGTCGGCGTGACCCTGAACAGTCGCTTCTCCCGAAAATCCATGGAAACCCTGGAAATTCTCAACAAGGAATACGCCGTGCTACGTGTCGATGAGCAGATTGATGCCCCGGCCATTGGCCTGCGTGCGACCAATCGTTATTGGGTCGATCCCGTGGACGGTTTCATTGTGCAGAGTGAGCAGCAACTGACCACGCGACTGCGGGTCAAGATCGTTCAACTGACCCCTGAACGCAGGCTTAACCGTTGAAGCGGGTACAGCTGCTGTCGGCGTGCCTGCTGTTGATCACCAGCGTGAGCCAGGCGGCGGTCACCGTCACCGGCGACGTGCTCACCCCAGGGCCGGTCGACCTGCCGCCAGGAGGGCGGTTGTCGGACGTGATCAGCATTGCTGTGCCCAATGCCGAAAGCTACTGGCTGGCAGCTGCATTGCTGCGCCAGTCTTTGCTGGAAGAGCAGACTCGGCTTAAAACCGGGGTGCTGTTCGATCTACAGGTATTGCAGCGTACAGCCTTGCTCTTCGACAGACCCAGCCGGGCAAGCCTGGCGATGCGACTGTACGAGCAAGTCAGCCACATGCCGGTCACTGGGCGCCAGGTCACGGTTCTGGACCCGATTGCCATCGAGGTCGGGTTCGCTCGTAACGTCCGTCTGAGCGATGGTGATCGCCTCATCTATCCATTTCGCGTCGACGAGGTTGAAGTGCTCGGTGCGGTCGCCGAACCGTGCCGGTTGCCTTTTGTCGCCCTGCAAGAGGCCTGGGATTATCTGCAAGGGTGCGTGCCGCTGGCCGATGCAGAGACCGATTATCTGTGGCTGATCCAACCCAATGGTGTCACCCGACAGGTTGGCATCGCGCCTTGGAATCGTGAGAGCGGGCAAGTGCCTGCCGCTGGCAGCAAGATCCTGGTGCCCGTCAGAAATGATGATATTGATCCGCCTATTCCTGAACTGAATCAGCAGTTGGCCGAATTTCTTGCCACGCAACTGGCTGAGGTGGTTCATTGAATTTACGTTTTGCAGCCGTATTGTTATTGCCCTGTGGTTTAGCTCATGCCGAGCCGCGTTTGACTCAGAATGATTTCGGCGGAGTGGGGTTGCTACAGACGCCCACCGCCAGAATGTCCCCGGCCGGTGAGTTGAGCGTGAACGCCAACCGAACCGAGCCCTATAGTCGTTACAGCGTGGCGCTGCAGCCGTTCGACTGGCTGGAAGGTGCGTTTCGCTACACCGCAATCACCAACCGCCCCTATGGCCCCGAGTCATTGAGCGGCAACCAAAGCTACAAGGACAAGGCGGTCGACGTCAAAGTCCGGTTGTGGCAAGAAACTCATTGGGCGCCCGACGTAGCGCTGGGGTTCCGGGATATCGGTGGTACAGGTCTGTTCTCCAGTGAGTTCCTGGTGGCCAGTAAGCGCTACGACAATTTTGATTTCAGTGCCGGCGTTGCCTGGGGTTACTTGGGCAATCGTGGTGACTTCGAAAACCCGGCGGGGTGGCTTGATGATCGCTTCAAGACCCGGCCAAGCCTGAAAGGTACCGGCGATGTCAACGCAGGCTCCTACTTTCGCGGCCGGCCTTCACTGTTCGGCGGCGTAAGCTATCAGACGCCCTGGGACCGGCTTAGCTTGAAACTCGAGTACGAAGGCAATGACTATAAACATGAGCCTAAGGACAACGTGATCAAGCAGGACTCACCGATCAACCTTGGCGCCGTGTTCAAAGTGACTGATTCGCTGGACCTCAGTGCGGCCTGGGAGCGAGGCAACACGGCGATGTTCGGTCTCACCTTTCACACCAACTTCGCCAGCCGCAAGGCGCCGGCCAAGACTTACGATCCGCCGGCTGAGCCGTTGCCGGCCAAGGCCCCGACCACCGAGATGGATCAGGTCAATTGGCCCGATGTGTCCCGGCGCTTGCAGCAAAATGCCGGCTACAAGGTTGAGCGTATCAGCCAGCGTGGTCCCGAGTTAATCGTCTACGGCGAGCAGGGTCGGTATTTTCATTCGGCCAAAGCGGTCGGTCGTGCAAGCCGGATTCTGGACAACAGCGTCAACGACGATATCGACTGGTTCACCGTGGTGAACAAGCGCTACGACCTGCCGCTGGAAGAAACCAGCGTGCCTCGGCAAACCTTTCGCGAAGTGCTCAACAACGAGGAGCCGCTGCAAGCGTTGCATCGCACTACCGAGATCAATCCGGCGATGCCGCACAACGAGAAAACCCTCTACACCGAAGCGCGTGACCCCTTCAGCTATGGCGCCGGGCTGGGCTTCAAGCAGAACGTCGGTGGCCCCGATGGCTTTCTCTATCAGTTCAGTCTCGACGCGGATGCCGAGTATCGCTTCAACCGCAATACGTGGTGGAGCGGCCTGCTCAGCGCCAACCTGCTGAACAACTTCGACAAGTTTGACTACGATGCACCCAGTGGTTTGCCGCGGGTTCGTACGGATTTGCGCAAGTACCTGACGACCTCCGAAGTCACCATGCCGTTGTTCCAGATCAGCCACGCAGAGCAGTTGGACAAAGATCTGTATGGCATGGTCTACGGAGGCTATCTGGAGTCGATGTTTGCCGGTGTGGGGGGCGAGGTGCTGTTTCGCCCTGAAGGCCAGCGCTGGTCGGTCGGGGCGGACCTGAACTACGTACGTCAGCGTGAATTCGACCAAGGCTTTGGGCTACGGGACTATTCGGTTGTCACAGGCCACATCACCGGTTATACGGACTTGCCCTTCGACACACTCGCGGCCGTCAGCGTCGGACGCTACCTGGCAGGGGATTGGGGCACCACGATCGATCTCTCGCGGGAGTTCTCAAACGGTGTGCGATTTGGTGCCTGGGCGACGATCACTACCGCCAACGGCGCCGAATATGGCGAAGGTAGTTTTGACAAGGGCCTGTACCTCTCCATCCCGTTCGACGAATTGATGAGCATGTCCACCATGCGCCGCGCCAACTTGGTCTGGTCGCCGCTGACCAGGGACGGTGGCGCACGACTCAATCGCAGCTTCCAGTTGCACTCGATGACCGATAGCCGCGACAACGACATGTTCTACCGCAACTTCGAGAAGATCACTGAGTAGGGATCGGCGATCTGCAGGGCCACAAACCCTGTAGGTCGCGCCTTGGGCTGCCGCAATGGCAGCGCATGAAACGCCCCATGATGCACAGAGCCCTTTGCACAAAACCCGCCTGCACCGACAGACCTGATTGGCATGAGTGCCTGGCACGGCAGATGGCTTGCGCCACTGCCACACCTGGCGGGCTGTCAACACCCTATTTGCAGACATGCAAAAGGGGACTCTCGTCCCCTTGTGGTGGTGCGCCTTCAGCGGTCAGGCGATCAATAGATGTCCTTCGAGAGCAAGGTAAAGGGCGTCTTCACCAGGATTTTCAGGTCCAGCCACAGCGACCAATTATTGATGTACTTGAGGTCGATCTCGACACGCTTCTGCATCTTGTCGATGGTGTCGGTCTCGCCGCGGCAGCCATTGATTTGCGCCAGCCCGGTAATACCCGGCTTGATTCGGTGGCGTGCCATGTAGGCAAGAATTTTCCCCGAGTAATAGTGGTTATGGGCGATAGCGTGAGGCCGCGGACCGACCAAAGCCATATGTCCTTGCAAAACATTGAACAGTTGCGGCAGCTCATCCAATGAGGTGCGGCGGATGAAACGCCCGACGGCGGTAATGCGCGAATCGTTGCGGCTCGCCTGCTTGACCTCAAGGTCGTTGTGTACACGCATCGAGCGAAACTTCCAGACCTGGATCACCTTGCCATTCCAGCCATGGCGATCCTGTTTGAAGAAGACCGGGCCGGAGGAGTTGAGTTTGATGGCCAGGGCAATAAGCGCCAGCACCGGGCTCAGCAGGATAATTGCCAGCAGCGCCACACTTTTTTCCAGCAGGCTCTTGCTCAGCGCTGCGGTGGGCCGGCTGGTGAGTGGGCTTTCATTCAAATAGATTGCGGGCAGGCCGTCCACGACCCTGACCGAGTGATTGAGCAGCGTCAGGCTATTCAAGTCCGGCACCCAGACCACATCGACATTGGCGCCCAGCAAATCGACGTACATTGCTTCGATCTTTGCCGCTTCGCTCAGCGCCAGGGTGATGTACAAGCGTCGAATGTCGTGAATTCTGATCAACTCCAGAAGATCTTCCTGCGCTCCAACGATGTGTGGTGCGCCTGGTTTCAGCGGGGCGACGGCGCCCGTGCTGACCAGGCCCACCAAGGGCAGGTTCTCGAGACTGCTCAAGTTCTTGGCCAGGCCAAGCGCAAGCTCACCCGTCCCGACGATCAGGGTTCTATGGCCGCTTTTGCGTGACCGCTGATAATACTTGGAGAACCCGTGCAACGGCGCGTACAGCAGTGCCTGCCCGAGGAAACCAAACACGGCCCAACTGAGAATCACCTCTCGGGAAAACAGTGCATCGGCCTTGCAGATAAATGCCATGCACGCCAGCGCAGCCATCGTCATGGACCAGCCTATGAACAGGCGTCCCAATCCCGTCAGATAAGTGTCTCTTTTTCTGTATACGCCGCTGAACGTATAGGCCGGTACCGAGGCCAGTACCGTCAATGCCGCGCACACGCGGTAATAGAACTCGACCGCTCCGGTCTGTTGTTCAGCGAGTATGAACAACAATGAAACGACAAAGCCCTGCGCCAGCGCCCATTGACCCCAAAAGGTAAGTCCCTTGAGTCCGGTATTTCGATTGATACGAAGAGTAAGATCCATGCGATATCCCCAAAAGACGTCCATTCAGGTATCGACAGTCGAGACGCGAGTTGTTTAAGCAGGATTTATTGTTATTTTAACTAACGCCCTGAAGCTAACAGCCTCAATAGGTCGAACTGTCGTCAGTCAATAGATTAAGTTATTGGTGAAGGCACTGTCTGACGAGTTCTAACAAGATGGCAGAGTGCCAACTTTTGAAAGGGAAACATTGGGTGTTAGAAAATGTCGATGATGAAGGTGCTCAGGAAGTGTAGGGGGAGAGGCCGGGGAATTGGAACGAAGGTAACAAACAAAGTGCACTTTTTATTGTTGTAATCGCACTGTCATATGTTTGTTCTAGGGGCGTCAGGCGGGATGCGTCTCTGATATCACTTCCTGGATAAGGCAGTAGCCACGGTTCCTTACTGCACGAAATAGCCGTTCACCTTTACTGGCGCTTTTGAACTTGTCTTGCAATCGACTCAAGCACATTTCCAGGCCGCGATACTGCTCTGGCTCTCTGCCAATACTTAGAATCAGATCAGACCTGCTGACGACACGATCCTCATGATGGAGCATCTTCCTCACAAGAGTGGCTTCCAAACCAGTGAGGTTTATTTCGATGTTTTCTTTAATCAGTACACTTTGATCGTTATCGAGTTGCCACACTTCGCTGTAGGGGGCTCCCCCCTCATTTTCTCCGGGTATATCGCTGAATTCAGCCGGAGTTGGTGTGACGCTGGAGCGCGCTCCGGATTGCGCCGCTAACCATTCCGCTTCGAGGGTGGCAAGCATTTTCTGTGTTTCATGTTCGATACGATGAGCGACATTTTTCCTTGTCACGTTTGGGTAAGAGAACTCCATCAGCACGGAGGCAGAAGAGGGCGGGGCAACACCTTCGATAAACATTTGTGCTTGGGATGTACCAAACGAGTTGAAACGCTCGCTGGACAGAATGGTCTCGAGCTCACGCTGGGATGTTGTGCTGTGAGTCACGACGACAAAATATTTTCTGGGGAGGGTTGTACTGATTTCCACGTCTCTCTCCTAAGTGTTCACCAATGTGCGGTTGAAAGTTGATCGGCAGTGGACTAATAGCTCCTTTGGAAGTAGTCAAAGGGCCGCGCCTAGGCCAATGAATGGCTCTCGATATGCTCTACTCGATCGGCAATAAAAAATCTTGTTATTGTGGGTCAGTGTCACCATACGGTCATGGTGCTTATTGAGAAACTCAGGATTATCATTGAGTTTCAAACACTGGTCCTGGGGTGAAATGGATACCTTGATGTGGTTGGTCAGATTCGGGAAGTTGAAGCCCGTTAGCGCTTTCCGTGGGATGCTGTCTTCATCCCAAGCGTTTTCTATACCATGATCTTTCAGACGATACATATTATAAATAATGATTTTTTTATATTTGGAATCCGCTTCCCAGAAGAGGTGTTCATTGAGTGACACGACCAGTGTATGACCGAGATCGCACAAGCTGTTACCCGACTGAAACGGCTCTTGGGCCAGCGAAAAACTGGCAAGGCTCGGTTCTGACAGGTAGAGGGTCGTTCGGTTCAAATATTTTTTGGGGTGGTACGAGCGGCGGTCTATCCGGGAAGAGGGGTCCCGGTACAACCGCACCAGTACATTGCAACTGCGCCCACACGATTGCCCCGCCGGCATCCTCCAGAGCGATGGAGCGGGAAGGGTGTACGTAGTTCTTATCTCACTGGCAAACGGGCGGTTATCACGTGACAGGAACTGTTGTCGGGTCAGGTAGCGATTCGGGGCCTTTGCGGGTGAGATACCTCCAGTCGCATTCATACAACAACTCCTTTCCATAGGTGATTCAGGCGGTCGAGATCAGACCCCTCATCAAACGGTATCCATGCCCGCGAATGCTCTGAATAGCATTATGGGTGCCATACATGTCTTTTATTTTTCCGCGAAGACGACTGATTGATTTCTCCAAAGCCCTGGGGTCGTAAAAATTGGCGTTCAACCCCATGATTCTGGCGATCTCATCGTGGCTTAATATATGGTTGCTGGTTTGCGCCAATGCCTCCAGAATTTTCATTTCTGCAAACGAGATGTCCAGCTTCTTGCGAGGGCCTAACAGGCATATACGGGTGGGATCCAGCACCAGGTTGACTTCTCGTTGCCACTCTTCACTGGTGAAGAATTCGGACAGCAACTCAGAGCTTTCGTCGGTCAGGGTATTGAGCTTGATACAGCAGTCGGCCCCAGCAAGATAATACTTCATCTTGTTGTAGGCGCCCCGACCTGCGATGACGGCACAGATGATTGGATTTAAATGGATGGAGCGGAGATTTTCCACCAGCGCCAGGCTCTCATCGAGAGCTTGAGGGCCGTCGATAATGATGAAGATGGCGCGATACGCATCCGTGCGTTCACTTTTCTTATATGAATTAGTGTATGAGCTAGCATCAAGAGCTATATCGGAGTGCACGTGCCTTGCGACTAATGCCTTAAAGTTCTCGGCCACACTGCGGGTACGACCCAAGGTGAGAACACCAGGTTCCTCATTTGTCGGGCGCAGGCTTCTAGTCGCTAATTTCCCTGTAAGCATCATGCTTTGACTCGAATGGGTGCTGACATCGGGATGTTAAAGCACCGGTTCTCATCTGTGACTGACAATTGGTAACATTCACGCGAATTCTACGCGTGTATCGAGAGTTTTCTAACATATGTAAGGTTTTTTCGAATTTTTAGTTGCTTTTCGTAGCTGGCTGAACTAATGAATTGACACCCTTAGATGGTGGCAATGTGAAATTGTGCCACTATTTTAAGCCGTTGACGACATGTTTTTGTCCTCAAAAGGCCATCATTTACTTCAATGACGATTAATTTTTAAAAATTGCAAATATGTGAACTCCGTCACATTTTTATCAGGGCGAGGAGTCGTCTGTCTACACCCAAGCTTCTGGTGATTCGTTAGCCGGACGATTAATAACAATCCTTGAGTGTGTGGTTTGATAGGACTTATTATCCGCCGGTTCCCTCTGCTGCATGATCATGATTTAGCAGGCGTCTTATTAGGCGGTGAGTATTGACCTGCCGTTCATTAGTGTTCACTTGTTAAATATACTAATACGAATGATGAGTCGTTCAATAAGAATGACCTGGCGGAGAGTTTATGGAGTTTTGGACCTTTGTGCAGGTACTGGTTTTAGGTGCAGTAGAAGGATTGACAGAGTTTTTGCCCATTTCCAGTACCGGTCACCAGATTATTGTTGCGGACTTATTAGGCTTTGGTGGTGAGCGCGCCATGGCATTTAATATTATTATTCAACTGGGTGCCATTCTAGCCGTCGTTTGGGAGTTTCGTTCAAAGATCTTTGAAATTGCCAGCGGTTTAACAACCCAGCGTAATGCACAACGCTTCACGCTGAATGTGCTGATAGGCTTTCTTCCAGCCGTTGTCCTGGGCGTACTATTCGCCGATAAAATTCATGAGTATCTGTTTAATCCAATTACCGTTGCCGTCGCTCTGGTTGTGGGCGGCGTTATCATGTTGTGGGCAGAGCAGCGCGAACATAAGGTGCACGTTGAATATGTTGACGACATGCGCTGGTCCGATGCACTAAAGGTTGGTTTTGCCCAATGCCTGGCGATGATACCGGGCACTTCCCGATCCGGATCGACCATTATCGCAGGCTTGCTGTTTGGCCTGTCACGCAAGGCGGCCACCGAGTATTCGTTCTTTCTGGCGATGCCGACCATGGTTGGCGCCGCCGTGTACTCAGGCTACAAGTACCGGGATCTGTTCCAGGCCAGTGATCTGCCCGTATTTACCCTGGGTTTTGTGACCGCATTCTTTTTCGCGATGATCGCTGTGCGCGGCTTGCTCAAGTTCATCGCCAGCCATAGCTACGCGGCATTTGCCTGGTACCGTATTGCCTTCGGTTTGCTGATCCTGGCGACTTGGGTGTTCGGGTGGGTGAACTGGACTGCGGTTTCAGCAGGCTGATATAGAAAGAGTGCGCATTACGCCCGCCCAGTTACCGCCCCTCCAGCAACCCCGCCGCCTGATCGAGTAAAGCCAACGGATCGCTGGCCTTATGAATATCCACCGACAACAATTGCCGAAACTTGCGCGCCCCCGGAAACCCCGTCCCCAGTCCCAGTACATGGCGAGTGATGTGATGCATCGACCCACCCGTCGCCAAGTGCTCGGCTATATAAGGCCGTAACTGTGCCAACGCTTCAGCCCGGCTGATCACCGGCACAGTGCTGCCAAACAACCGCTGATCCACCTCCGCCAGCACATACGGATTGTGATAAGCCTCGCGCCCCAACATCACCCCGTCAAACACCTGCAAGTGCTCTTCGCATTGTTCAAGCGTCTTGATCCCGCCGTTGAGAATAATCTCAAGCGCTGGAAAATCCTGTTTCAACTGCGCTGCCACGTCATAACGCAACGGTGGAATGTCCCGATTCTCCTTGGGTGACAACCCCTCCAGAATCGCGATCCGTGCATGTACGGTAAAACTGGTACAGCCCGCGTCCTTCACCTGCCCGACAAAATCAGATAACTCGGCATAACTGTCCCGGCCATTGATCCCGATACGGTGCTTCACCGTCACCGGAATCGACACCGCGTCGCGCATGGCCTTCACACAATCTGCCACCAGGGCAGGGTGGGCCATGAGACAGGCGCCGATCATGTTGTTCTGCACGCGATCACTCGGGCAGCCGACATTGAGGTTCACCTCGTCGTAACCGGCGGCTTGGGCCATGCGGGCACAGGCGGCCAGGTCGGCTGGCACACTGCCGCCCAACTGCAAGGCAAGCGGGTGCTCGGCTTCGTTATGACGCAGGAAGCGGTCGTGGTCACCGTGGAGGATTGCGCCAGTGGTGACCATCTCGGTGTAGAGCAGTGCGTGTTTGGAGAGCAGGCGCAGGAAGAAACGGCAGTGGCGGTCCGTCCAATCCATCATGGGGGCAACGCTAAAGCGCCGAGACAGTGCGGGGCTTGATTCTGCTGGGCTAAAGCTATGTTTTGGAATCATTTTACTCAACGTGTTTTTGGCGTGTTTTGGGGCGTTTCGGCGTTTTTTAAGGCTCGGTGGTACGATGTACCACTTAAAAACTGACGCGTACCACTTTCAGTATGGCGACTATCAGGGCAAGAAAACCGGCAGATGGGGTTGTGAGCTACACGGCTCAGGTCTGCATCAAGCGCTACGGAGTGCAAGTCTACCAAGAGAGCCAGTCCTTCGCCTGAAAACAGGCCGTTCAGGTTTGGGCACACAAGCATGATCTAGGGATGGATGAGGCCGGTGCGATCGAGCGGGCGAGTTGCAAGGGCGCCACACTTGATGAGTTTAATAAATCTGTCCCCTTTTTTCGGTCCCCTTTTTTCGCTCGGAACTCCTTGCGGCGTTACACTCATCTGAGAGGCAGAGGCGATGCTTATAGGGGGGGGCGCTGGCTTCAGTCGGTTCTAGATGCCACTACTATGTAGCGTTGAGCAAGGTCAGATTCGAATTGTGGAGATGGCGATGGCAACCAGAGAGGACATTAAGACGCGGGTTGTTGCGGCCCTGACATCCCTAGGTGGAACAGCTTGGCCTAAGGATGTCGCGAAGTATATTTGGGATAATTATGAAGTTGAAATAAGGCGATCAGGCTCTCTGCTGTACACTTGGCAGTACGATGCACGATGGGCTGCCACTACCATGAGGAAGGCTGGAATTTTAAAGGCTGTGCATGGAAGGACAGATCTGCCGTGGGAACTCGTCTAGTATTATAAATTATTATAAATTATTATAAATTATTATAAATTATTATAAATTATTAGTAATTGATGGCGTAAAGGGCTTGTATGATTCCAATTTTTGAACAGGGAAGTGGTCAGGGAATAGGCCATGGGCGTGCGCAATTCATAAAGCGTTTCGACGAAATCTGCACTGAACATCTAGAAAAAAAGAGGGCACGTTCTTTTGCCTTTGTTTTCTATGATTTTAATAACAAAGCATTGAGAAAAATACTGAGGGATCAAGGGGTTTTTGCTGAGTTAGATAGAATCTCAGGGAAACAGTTGAGCCTTTTTTACCTTCACGGTGGCGACCGTGGAGCGGTAGAGAGCTTCAATCAGAACTTTCTCAGTGTATTGGGTGTTGAAGGTACAGCAGATCTTCCTTGTATTGTATTTTTCAAAGTGGACGCTGGTAATGTTACTGAGGTAAAGGTTGCTCAGCTCGATAGTGCTGACCTTGTGCACGGGTTTAGAGAGCTTGCTGGAGTTGTGGAGGAATACTTGTCATCCGACAAGGGCGGCAGTGTGACTCGCTATATCGCGATAAAGTGGTTGAAAGTGGGAGGGGAATTCGTCACTGCCGGGGCCTTCAGCGCAATCCTGAAGAAGGGTATTGAGTATTTGTTTTGATGTGTCTCTCGAGTTACAAATTTCGGGAGGGTTTGCCTCCCGACAGAATTCAAGCTGCTCTCCCCATGAGCTTTTGATGCTCTTGGCGTACTTTCTCTCTCTGACGATCAATATATTCAGCGAGGTCTTTTAGGTGAACGCCAAGTGCAGCTTTTTGGCTATTCGCTCCCAATCGGATGATGGGGGTATCTATTTCACCGGATAAGAATTTGCGTTTGAATTTTTCTACCGTCAATCCCATGTAATCCTCGCAAACTGAAATAAGAGGAATAACTACTTGACCGTCATATTGTGCCATTAAAAGAAATAATATGTTCATGCGGCCCCTTATGATGCTGTTCTTGGACAGAATAGGGGACAGATTTATTTAATTTTGAAACCTATTCTTTTCTCGGACTTTTCCCACGTATTACCGGGCTTGCCCCAACAGCTAAGCCTCGCTAACCTCCTCAAACCGCTGGAGAACCAGCGGCCGGATGTGGAAGTCCGTACCAAGCTAAGACGCAATCGCCCATAAACACCTACCGGCGTTTTTTTACGCCTGTATCATGTGTTTTGGCGGCTGTGCGCGGGGCACTTCGGTGCGCCGGGTCCTTAGCCCTGGTCTTCCACACCTGCGTACAGCTGCCACCCTCATGTGGAAGTGAGATTGGCAGTTCCTGAATAGTTAAGGAGCTTCGCCATGTATAAGGTCACACCTAATCCGCCTCATGCCTCAAAGGCTTCATCGTTCGATGCCAAGTCTCGCGCTGCAGCGCAGCGTGCGATTGATCACTACTTATCTCCATCGGACGGCGATTCGCCCACGGCGCGCACAAGCGGCCATCTGTTCTCTGTTTCTCCCGATATTGATACCGAAACGCTGCTAGCCAATGCCTCGGAAACGCTCTTATCCGCCAATGAAATGGCCACGGCCCTGGCTTTTGAGCTGGAAGGGTCCCCAAGGGCTTTGGCCTTGGGGATTCAGTAACTGATTGAGTTGAGCGTTCTGCTTGTAGACCGGGCAGCGGAGCAGGTTGCACCCGCCGGCGGTGGAGAAGGGCGCTCGTCGGCGGCCTGATAGGCAACTTTGCCGCCTTTATCCAGGGCGGCAATTTGAACGGATACTGTCGCTCAGGAGCGTGTCAAAGTGCCCGGATACGTTGAGGTCAACGATCACGGTCTAATAACGGTGGCCCGGCCATGCCTCTAGTCCAGAGGGCGCTGAAAAAAGAGCTCGACGCTTTTTAGCGTCGCGATGATCGCAAGGGCTTTGTTACCGAGCGTTTAGCCCGTCCGTCCTGATGTGCGTAGTAACAACATCCCAAGCGCCACACCCACCACGGCTGCAAAGATCATCAGAAACATCGCCCCTGACCAGCCAAGTGCGCCGACAATGGCGCCGATCAAAATCGGCCCGATGACCTGGCCAAGATAGTTGCCCTGCATCACCCAACCAATACTGAGCGGTGCGAGCGACGGCGAGGGTGCAGTTGACGAGGCGGTCGCGAGAATGGTCGCCGGTAATACTCCAGCGATCGCTGAGAATACAAAGCACAACACCACGGCGAGTGAGGCGGGCGTCTGCGGGTAAAAGATACACGCGCCTGCGATGCCTACGAGAACGGCGGATACAGCAATCAGTGTGCCCGCGCGGATGCCACGGGAAAGCAGCAGGCCAGCCGACAGGTTGCCCACTATGTTGGCGGCGACGATCGCGGCGCTAATCACGCCTGCGGTACTGACGGGCACACCGAGGCGCTGCATCAGGAACACTGGAAGGAAACTCATCACCGCGAAAAACTGCAGGTTGTACGCAGTAAAGCTCAGCGCAAGCGTCAGTGTTGCGCGTGCCCGCAGTACGCTGCGCAGTTGCGACCAGACGGGCGTTGCCGCCTGGCGTGAGACCATCGTGTCGGCGGGTGTGGTGAGGAGCAATGCCGCTGCAGTCATTAGCACCAGTGCCGCGCTGACGTACCAATCGTTACGCCAGTTGCCGAGTGACGGTCCAATGAGCATCGACAGCGCAATGCCCCCACCCATGAAGGTGCTCCACAGTCCAAACACGATGGGGCGTCTGGATATCGGCGTGGTGCGGTTGAGCACGGCGGGTGCCGCGACCACGACGGTAAGAAAGCCTACCCCTTCGGTGAAACGGCTCACGAGCAACCATCCGAAATCGTGAGTCATCGCGCCGGCAAGGCTGCTGATACCGAGGATGCCAAGGCCTACGATAAGTAATCGGCGGTCGCCCCAATGTCGAACCAGCATGCCGGCGGCGATGCCACCGAATACGCCAATCAGTGGGAACACCGACATGATCCAGCTGAGCGACGCGAGCGAGCCGCCGAACTCCTGTTGCAAGGACGGCAGGGCGATGGTGGTTTTGCCGACATGCATGGCCGCGGCGATGCCTGCCAGCACCACATTCAAAACCACGATCCAGTCCACGCGCTGCTGAACGTTGGCGGCATCTGCCGTAGCCATTGATATGCCCATTTTGCCTCCCGTCTGGTTGAACTTGCGCCGAGAATACAAGTTAAAGTCAACTTCAATTCAAGCCATCGGGAGTAAGACAATGCGTTCTACTGGTAGTGATAATGACCCGTTGCTGTCAATCAGTCAGATCGCCCGTCGCAGTGGTGTTGCGGCATCAGCCTTGCGGTTCTACGAGTCTCGGGGATTGATTGAATCGAAGCGGCATGAGGCCAGTCACCGCTACTTTCCGCGCTCGACCCTGCGTCGCGTCGCGTTTATCGTCTATGCCCAGCGGATTGGCTATTCACTGGATGAGATAGGCGACCAGCTCGCCAGCATTCCAACCCATTCACTGGCCACTGATGGTGACTGGCAGCGACTGTCGGGCGAGTGGAAACAGCGTGTTGCCGAGCGGATTCTGGAATTACAGCGGCTGTATATCGAGCTCGATCATTGCATTGGTTGCGGGTGTCTTTCGCTGAAGCATTGCAAGATGACTAACCCGGGGGATCGAGCGGGGAAAAATGGTCCAGGTCCACGCAGGTGGCTCGGGGATCCGCCGCCCACTGAGGGCTTGTCCTGATAGGCAAACTCGCTGGTTGTATCAAAAACGGCAACCTGAACCCATCCTGTCGCCCGGAAAGGTTTCATGATCCCTTGCGGTTTTGAGGTCTAGGATTAGGCCTGAGAATGGTACCGCCATGCCTCCAGCCCACAGGGAACTGAAAAATGATCTCGAACCTCTTCAAAGTCGTAATGATCGCTGGCACCCTGCTGCTGGGCGCTTGCTCCGGTGTGAGCACGAGCACCAGTAATTGCCCCGCCGAGGGCTGCCAATCCTTCGGCGACCCTGTCACCGGAAGCGCCAATAAGGCGAACTTCGGTGGCAGTAGTGCCATCGGTAGCAGTTTCAATGCATACAGTTCAGGGTTGCTGCACGACTAAGGTGTGTGCAGCAGATGAAACCCGGATCTGTTTCAACCTCTCACTCAGCTGCGCACTCGCGCAAAAAGCCAAGCAAATGCCGCAAAAACGCCTCCGGTGCCTCCTCCATTACAAAATGCCCGCAGTCAGCGATGATCGCCCCCCGCAAATCAGATGCGTGTCCCTGGAGCGTCACCAGCGGGGCATCGTTGGTGGCGTGTTCGGCACCGATAGCCAGCACCGGCATTGGTAGCATGCGGGTGGCGCGATCCAGGTTTTGTCGGATCGTTTCGGGAATCGCGCGGTAATAGTCGAACCCGGCACGTAGCCCTCCGGGTGTGGAGTAGGCGCGAATGTAGACATCCGAGGCGACAGCATCGCGATGGAATGACCACCGGTCGAACATGAAATTGAGGTAGGTCTCTTCACGGCCGGCAATCAGTGCTTCGGGTAAGTCCTGGACTTGATTGAAGAGGAAGTGCCACAGAAAGATGTTTTGCTCCGGCGCGACAAAAATCGGCGGCGCTGGTGCGAGGCCGGGTATGACGGCTTCGGTCAGGGTAAGTGTGCGCACGGCTTGTGGCTGGTCACTCGCCAGGGCATATCCCACCCACATGCCGACATCATGCCCCACCACGTGGTAGCGGGTGAGACCAAGCCCCTGCATCGTTCGATGCAGCACATCGGCGATATTGCCGGTGTCGTAGCCCCGTTCTGGTCGGTCTGAGTTTCCCAAGCCCGGCGGGTCGACGGCGATGGCTTGGAAACCCTGCTCAGCCAGGGCTTGCATGACATGCCGGAAGGCATACCAGGTTTGCGGCCAGCCCGGAATCAGCAGGACCGGTTCCCCGGTGCCCGCCATGACACAGTGCATTTTTTTACCGTCGAGGCGTACATAGTGATGAGTGAATTCGTCGCTGGCGCTCAGCGGGGTAGCGATTGCGGCGTTCATGGGCGTATCTCGTGTGGTTGCGGTTCCTGAGGCAGGCCGAGCATGCCCCGAATCTGCTGCTGGTCAACCGGCGCGCCGGCGAAGTCGTCGAAGGCACGGTCGGTGACCTCAATGATGTGTCGGTTGATGAACTCCACGCCTTCCCGTGCACCGTCCTCCTGGTTTTTCAAGCAGCACTCCCATTCCAGTGTCGCCCAGCCCGGATAGTCGTATTGGGCGAGCTTGGAGAAAATGCCGTTGAAATCCACTTGGCCATCACCCAGTGAGCGGAAGCGTCCGGCGCGGTTGGCCCAGTCGCTGTAGCCGCCGTAGATGCCTTGGCGGCCGGTTGGATTGAACTCGGCGTCCTTGACATGGAACATCCGGATAAACGACTGGTAAATATCGAGGTAGCTCAAGTAGTCCAGCTGTTGCAGCACGAAGTGGCTGGGATCGAACAAGATTCGGCAGCGGGGATGCTGGTCGACTAGTTCGTAGAAACGCTCGAAGCTAGTGCCGTCGTGGAGGTCCTCGCTGGGATGGATTTCGTAGCAGAGGTTGATGCCTTGCTCTTCGGCAAGGTCCAGAAGTGGTCGCCAGCGTCGGGCTAGCTCATTGAATGCTGCGTCAATGAGACCTTCCGGGCGTTGGGGGAAGGGGAACAAATAAGGCCAGGCGAGGGATCCGGAAAACGTGCCCACATCTTCAAGACCGAGCCTTTGCGAGGCAGTGATGGCCAGTTTCATACGTTCGATCGCCCACTCGGTACGTGCCTGGGGCTTGCCTCGTAAAGGCGCCGGAATGGAGGCGTCCCACATGGCGTCATAAGCGGGATGAACCGCCACCAGTTGGCCGAAGATGTGGCTGGTCAGTTCACTGATCTGCAAGCCGTGATCGCGGAGCAGGCCTTTGATGTCGTCGCAGTAAGTCTGGCTCTGTGCGGCCAGTTCGACATTGAAGAACCGGCTGTCCCAGGCCGGTATCTGCAGTGCCTTGAAACCGTGGTTTTTAGCCCACTGGGCGATGTTGTCCAGGCTATTGAAAGGTGGCTCGGCGGCGCTGAATTGCGCCAGGTGCAAGCTGGGTCCTTTAAGCGTACGCATCAGATTGTTCCTATTGTTTGTTGATTGACAAACAATAGACTCGCCCGTTCATTACCGTCAACTCGATATGAGTTAAAGTGATGAAATCACACCATCAGGTAAAAACATCAATGGCCGGACGTCCGCGCGAATTTGACAGGGAAGCGGCATTGCAGCGCGCCATGCTGCTGTTCTGGGAACAAGGGTATGAGGGCGCCAGCATGTCGGCGCTGGTGGATACGCTGGGCATTGCATCAGCCAGGATTTACGCGGCTTTTGGTAGTAAACAAGCGTTGTTCCGTGAGGCTGTGGCGTTGTATGAGCAAGGCGAGGGCGGTTTTGCCGACCGTGCGCTGGCGCAGCCCTGCTTGAAAAGCGCGGTCAGGGGCATGTTGGACGATGCCATCACCACTTACACGCAATCGGGTCGTCCTGGTGGGTGTCTGGTGGTGAGTGCGGCGAGCAGCACCAGTCCGGACGGTGCGGATGTTCAACAATGGCTCTGCGAGCACCGCCGGCAACGTACCCAATCGATTATCGACAGATTGCATCGCGCGCAGGAAAGTGGGGAGCTTGGGGAGGACGCTGATGTGCGGGCGCTGGGCGACTTTTACGCGACCTTTCTGCACGGTATTTCCATTCAGGCGCGAGACGGTGTTGCACCCGAACGCCTTCGGCAGTCTGTCGAGGTTGCGCTAAGCTTGTTGCCAACACGACTGCCAAGTCCAGAACAGACGCCCGATCCAACCGGACCATGATATTCTGCGCGCCATCTTGGTCTAACCTTTCTCTCGTGCGTGCATTCGAACACGCGCGGCCGGATGATGTCGCCGAGGTAGCTGAAGCCAATAATGATAAGAAGTCAGCGCAGAAGGACATAAAACTGAGGTCGATGCATCGGCCTTGTGTGCCCGTTCCGGGGTTCTTGTGAGTGTGGAAACCGTATGGCGCTGCCTGGCGTAACGGAGGGTTTCCGCATGAAGAGAGGGCCGTGGGGCGGATGGCGTTTTATCATAGGTGCTACTTGATGTTTAAAAAAATGAACACGGCCCTGCTGGGGCTGGCTTTGTCGATGGGGATCACGTCCGTTCACGCGGAAGAGGCAAAGAAAGTCGATGTGCTGCTGATTGGTGGCGGCATCATGAGCGCGACCCTGGGTGTTTGGCTCAATGAGCTGCAACCGGACTGGTCGATGGAGATGGTCGAGCGCCTTGATGGCGTCGCCGAAGAAAGCTCCAACGGCTGGAACAACGCCGGTACCGGTCACTCGGCCCTGGCTGAGCTGAACTACACCCCGGAAGATAAGAACGGCAACGTTGAGATCCCGAAAGCGGTCGAGATCAACGAAGCGTTCCAGATCTCCCGTCAGTTCTGGTCCTGGCAGGTTCAGCAGGGCGTTCTGAAGAACCCGCGTTCGTTCATCAACTCCACACCGCACATGAGCTTTGTGTGGGGCGATGACAACATCAAGTTCCTGAAGAAGCGTTATGAAGCGCTGCAGGCAAGCCCGCTGTTCGCCGGCATGCAGTACTCCGAAGACCCGGCGCAGATCGCGAAGTGGGTTCCGCTGATGATGGAAGGGCGTGACCCGAACCAGAAAATCGCGGCCACCTGGACCCCGATCGGCACTGACGTGAACTTCGGCGAGATCACCCGCCAGTTCGTTGCTCACCTGCAAACCACGCCGAAGTTTGATCTGAAACTGTCGAGCGAAGTGCAGGACATCACCAAGAACGCCGACGGCTCGTGGCGTGTCAGCTACAAAAACCTGAAAGACGGCACCACAACCGATACCGACGCCAAGTTCGTGTTCATCGGCGCGGGCGGCGGTGCACTGCATCTGCTGCAGAAGTCGGGTATTCCGGAAGCACGTGAATACGCCGGTTTCCCTGTTGGCGGCTCGTTCCTCGTAACCGAGAACCCAACCGTGGCCGAACAGCATCTGGCCAAGGCCTACGGCAAAGCTTCTGTTGGTGCTCCGCCGATGTCGGTTCCGCACCTGGACACCCGTGTGCTGGATGGTAAGCGCGTGATCCTGTTTGGCCCATTCGCGACCTTCTCCACCAAGTTCCTGAAAGAAGGCTCGTACCTGGACCTGCTGACCAGCACCACCACCCACAACATCTGGCCAATGACCAAAGTCGGTATCCGCGAATACCCACTGGTCGAGTACCTCGCCGGTCAACTGATGCAGTCCGATGACGACCGCTTCAAGGCGCTGCAAGAGTACTTCCCGAACGCCAAGAAAGAAGACTGGCGCCTGTGGCAAGCCGGTCAGCGCGTGCAGATCATCAAGCGTGACGAAGAGCAGGGCGGCGTCCTGAAACTCGGTACCGAAGTGGTCACCTCCGCTGACAACACCATTGCCGGTCTGTTGGGTGCATCGCCAGGCGCGTCCACCGCGGCTCCGATCATGCTGACCGTGCTGCAGAAAGTGTTCAAGGATCAGGTCGCGACTCCTGCCTGGCAGGAAAAGCTGCACCAGATCGTGCCGAGCTATGGCACCAAGCTGAATGACAGCCCTGAAGCCGTTGCCAAAGAATGGGCCTATACCGCCAACGTTCTGCAACTGACGCCTCCGCCAGCGATTCCTCAGCTGACTGCTCCAAAAGCCATCGAGGCTGCAAAGCCTGCGGCTGAGCCGAGCAAGCCAGCGGCTGACATCGCGCTGTAAACCGTTGGCAGGTCCTGAGTCAGGACCGCGCTGATAGGAAAAGCCCGCTGAACCGGTAACGGTCAGCGGGCTTTTTCATGGCTTCAGTTATGCCGCCAATCCTCGGGTACTTCTACTTGGCGTTCAGCCAGGGCCAATGCGGCCTTCAAGCCAGCTTTATCCAGCGGGATGCAGTAAGCCGGCTTGGCCCGCTCGAATCGCCAGCTCTCGTCCAGCCCTCCGGCATCTACGGCATCGAAGCCGATTTCGTCCAGCAACGCGATCACCTGCGCTTTCGCGGCGTGATCATCTGCCGCAACGGGCAGCGCGCGACGGTCCGGTGAACCTTGGACGCGGGCGTCTTTGGTCAGGTCTGGAGCCAGGATCGCATTGAACACCTTCACCACGTTTGCGCCAGGCAGATGCTCGGCCAGCAGGCGGCTGGTGGTGGTTTCAAAGCGGTCCAGCTCAGGAATGCGCCCATCCCGGTTCGGATAGTAGTTGTTGGCATCCATCACCGTTTTACCCTCCAGCCACTGCGCGGGCACGCTGCGGTATTGCTCCAATGGGATTGCTACCAGCACCAGTTCGCCAAATTTCGCGGCATCCTCAGCGGTGCCCACTTTGACTCCACGGATGCCACTCGACACGCTGAACATGGTGTGTGGGCCGCGTGAGTTGCTCAACATCACTTCATGCCCGACCGCGAGGGCCAACTGCGCCACGGCGCGCCCGATAAAACCTGCTCCAAGAATGCCAATCCTCATGTCCCAACTCCTCTGTTGGATGGTGTGGGGTTATGATGATTGGCAACCAATAGGCGATAAACAGTGGTTTTACGTTGGCTGTTGTTACTGGGAGTAGTGAATGATGGACCGCCTTTCGAGCATGAATGCTTTTGTAATGGCTGCCGAGTTGGGCTCCTACGCACGGGCGGCTGAACGTTTGAATATGTCGGCGCAGATGGTGGCCAAACATGTGGCCGCCCTGGAGCATCGCTTGGGTGCGCGTCTACTCAATCGCACCACTCGCCGGCAAAGTCTGACGGAGCTGGGCAGTGCGTATTACGAGCGTTGCAAACATATCCTGACGGAAGCCGAGGCGGCGGACTCACTCGCGCAGATCATGAACGACACGCCTCGCGGCAAACTGAAAATTACTGCCCCGGTGACCTTCGGTTCCTACAGCCTCATGCCTCTGGTGACGGCGTTTCTGCGGGACAACCCAGACGTTGAAATTGACCTGCACCTGACCGACCGTTTTGTCGACTTGGTGGAGGAGGGCTATGAAGTGGCGTTTCGCATTGGTCCCCTGGCCACCACCAGCCTGACCGCCCGGCCGCTGGCGCCTTACCGTCTGGTGGTCTGCGCTTCACCGGCTTATCTGGCGGGGCGAGGAACGCCCCGCACTCCGGCAGACCTGGAACACCACGAATGCTTGGGGTATGCCTACTGGTCCCGTCCGGCGGATCGTGAATGGTCGTTCTACCAGGACTCGACCTTGCATAAAGTACAGGTCGCCAGCCGTTTGCAGGTCAACGAAAGCAAAGCCTTGATGTCGGCTGCGCTGGATGGATTCGGCATTGTGCTGGGCCCGGAAGATTTTCTTCGGCCAGCACTGAAAAACGGTGAGTTGGTGCAATTGCTGCCGGACTTTGAGGCGCCGAGCCGGCAGATGCATCTGCTCTACACCGCAAATCGCCAGCGCACCGCCAAGCTGCGGCGGTTTGTTGAGGCGGTGATTGGGCGGTTCGGTGCGGCCTAAGCTCCATGCCTTTCAAGGTCTTTGAGACATTAGCCGTATCTGGAAAGTGAGCGCTGACCTGTGGCGAGAGGGCTTGCCCCCGTTGGGCTGCGTAGCGGCCCTAAAACCTGCTACCCGATTCTGCCTGGAAGAACATGGATACCTTATTGGGGCTGCTACGCAGCCCAACGGGGGCAAGCCCCCTCGCCACAGGTCTAGTGTTCGCTCTTAATTGACGGGTATTAGGCAAAAAAGCCGATTTTTCAAAAATCTTGAAAGACACAGGCCCAAGGTCAGTTTTTCTTTACACACAGCCTGCAGGCGGATTCAGCAAGCAGACAGATTGCACCTGTTAAAAAGTCCCTATGGCCAAGCAGGAGCGCGGCTGGAACAAGGGGGCATTTTTTACGGTGTAAACGTTGGGCGGTAACGCCCGAGGGGTCTGTATGTTGCTACGTTATGCGGCGTTGGCGGTCATTGTGGTTGCAGCTTCCGGGTGTGTCGAGGAGCGGGTCGTGCATGATCGGCGTCCGGTACAGCATGAATATTTCGAAGTGGTAGCGCCACAACCGCCACCCGTGCGGGTGGTGGAGATCGAGCCCGAAGCTCGTCCCGGTTATCTGTGGTCGCGAGGCTACTGGCGTTGGGAAGGCGGGCGCTATGTTCCGGTGCACGGCCACTGGGAGCCGCTCAGGCCTGGGTATCGTTACGTGCACCCGCATTGGGAACCACGTAATGACGGGTATCACTGGCAGGTAGGTGGTTGGGTTCGTTGACCGTCTCAGCTTAACTGCCGCATGCCGGTGGCCTTGGCAGCGCTGATGTCAAAGGTCGCCGTGTATTCGCATCCCGCCGCATGGGCGCAGCGTTCAATCAGGCAGTCGGCGAAGTCGGCCTTGGCGGCCGTGAATCGTCGCAAGGCTTGCCAGATGATTTCGGCGTGCTCGATGGTCAGTTCCCGGGTGCGCAGCAGCGTCTCCAGTACGGTTACCACTTCACCCCTGGCGGACTGGTAGCAGCTTTGTAAAACCCATACCAATTCCACGACTGAGACCATGCTGACAAAGCCGGAAGACGCGGCCGTCAGAGACTCGATCAGTTTCGACGCTTTTGCCGACTGTACGGGATCATCCTGGGTGACATAGCGCACCAGAACATTCGTATCCAGGCCAATCATCCGGCTTTTGCTCCCTGTGCGGCGATGGCCTGGTTCATGTCTTCGATGCTCACCGCCTTGGCGGGCTTGCGGATCAATCCCTTCAAATCCTGCACGCTGTGGCTCGCGGCAATGATGGCAAATTTGCCAGCTTCTATTTCGACAAATTCGACCCGGTCTCCGGTGTCCAGCCCAAGGGCTGTCCTGACCTGAACAGGAATAGTGATCTGGCCTTTTGACGTCAGTGTGGCGGTCGCCATATTTATAATCTCCATCGTGATGCTCCTTACCTTAGGGTAAGGAACCATGGAGGACAAGATCCGTTGGTCCATAGGTTGCTCGGCTGGTGTCGGTTGATCGGAACTGATAAAACCCTAGTCCGAACTCTCCCAGTTGACACGCCGGAAACTGGCCTCAAAGAGATACAGCATATGACCGACCGCGAACTCATCATCCCTGATCCCATGCAGCTCATCGTTGAACGCGCCGGGTACGTTCCGGCGGTCAAAGTCGGTAAAACCCTGTATTGCGCAGGACAAGTCGGCCGCACGGCGACGCTTGAGGTGATCGTGGATCCCGAGGAACAATTCACTGCCGCCTGGGAAGACCTGCGGCGTGTGCTGAAGGAGGGCGGTTGTACCTTCGAGGACGTCGTGGACATGACCACCTATCACGTGAACATGAGCCAACACATGGCGGTTTTCCGTGAAGTGAAAAACCGCCTGTTTCCTCGTGGGATTTCTGCCTGGACGGCCATTGGTGTATCGGAGTTGGCTATTCCAGGTTTGCTGGCAGAGATCAAATGCGTGGCGGTTCAGCGCTGAGTCAAGTCGCCACCACCTGCTGTAAATGCGCCCATAACGCGGCCACATGCTCGCGCTCAGTGGTCAGCGCGCCGATGGACACCCGCACCATCCAGCGGCCCTGCAAAGTCGCTGGCGTCACATAGACCACCCCCGACTGATTGAGCCGATTGACCCAGGCCTGGGTGTAGGCATCCAGTTCTTCGCCCGCCAGGCCCGCCGGTTCGTGCCGAATGCACAGGGTTTGCAGATTGACCGGCGCGAGGACTTTCCAGTCGTCTGCCTGCTCGATCTGTTCCTTGAGCCATTGGGCATTCGCCAGGTCGCGGCGCAGGCGTTGTTGCAAGCCTTCCACGCCTTCGCTGCGCAGCAGGAACCACAATTTCAATGCACGGAACCGACGACCGAGGGGAATGCCCCAGTCCCGCAGGTTTTTCACCTCGGAATCGACGCTGGTCTGCAAGTAGCTGGGGTTGGTGCTCATCACCCGGATCAGGTGCTGTGAATCCTTGACGAAGTACAGCGAGCAATCAAAGGCCACTCCCAGCCATTTGTGGGCGTTGACCACGATGGAGTCGGCCTGCTCGATACCGGCCCACATCCAGCGGCACTCCGGCAGAATCATCGCCGAGCCGGCCATGGCGGAGTCGACGTGCAGCCACAGGTTGAACTTGCGAGCGATCGCGCCAACGGGCGTCAGTGGATCCACTGCTGTGGTTGTGGTGGTGCCGACCGTTGCGGCGATGGCGCAGGGTACCAAGCCTGCAGCGAGATCCTGTTCGATGGTGGCCTGAAGGGCGATGGGATCCATGGCCAGGCTGTCGTCGCAGGCAATGTGACGGATATTGTCCTTGCCGAATCCTGCCAGTAGCGCGGCTTTATCGACGGAACTGTGGGCGTATTCCGACACGTAGATCACCAGTGGCTTGCCTTGGGCTTGCAGGCCGCCGCTCGCCAGGCCGTACTCGGTGGTACGTTCGCGAGCGCAGATCAACGCGACGAGAGTACTGGTGGACGCAGTGTCCTGGATCACGCCGCTCCAGTTATCAGAGAGACCGACCATTTTTCGTACCCAGTCGACGGTCTTTTCTTCCAGCTCACTGAGCGCCGGGCTGGATTGCCAGGACAGGCCGAGTACGCCGAGGCCCGTGCTGAGGAAGTCGCCGAGGATCGAGGGCAACGAGGCGTTGCTTGGAAAGTAGCCGTAGAAATTGGGGTGCTGCCAGTGGGAAAGACCCGGCATGATCAGTCGGTCAACGTCGCCCAGTACGTCGGCAAAGTCCTCGCCGGTCTGGGGCGCCTGATCGGGCAGGGCCTTGAGCAAGTCGCCGGGCTGCACACGCGCCATCACCGGTTGTTGCGCCACGTTGGCGTGGTAGTCGGCAATGCGGTCGATCAGTTGGTGGCCGTGACGGCGGAATTCTTCGGGACTCATGGGCGGCCTCGTTCAGGTAGGAGAGGCCGTATGTTAGGCGTGTGCGCCGCAGGTCTTATAGCCGCGAAACTGCATAGCTACCATGCAGGTTGCGCATGCCTGGTTCAGGCATCGGTCGGGATGCCATAGCTCGACAGTTTCCAGATCTCGTGCACGGTATCGCGGAACCACTTGTGCTCGGCGGCGTTGTGGGTGCGCTCATGCCAGATCGTCCAGTAGTGGTGGCGATGGCTGATGAAGTCCAGCGGTTGCCAGGTCATCGGGTAAAACCGCGACAGGTTCACGGCAATATGTTCGGGGATGGTGAGCAACGCCGGACGACGGCTGGCAACTTCCATGGCCGCAGAAAAGAACGGCACGTTCAGCAGGATGTTTCGCTGCAGGCCGAGGGCTTTCAGTTCGCGTTCGACGAAGCCGTCCTTGTCGCCACCGCCGGTGATGCGGATATGGTCGGCACCGGCGTAGGCCTGTGCGGTCAGCGGCACGCCAGCCAGCGGATGATTGTTGGCCATCATGCACACCGGACGATCGTTACCGAGGGTGCGGCCATGGACTTCGGCAGGTTCCACATCGAGCATGGTGGTCACCAGGTCGATTTCACCGTTGGCCAATTGTTTGTAGTCATTGGGTTTCCAGGCCAGGTAATCGACAACCACATGGGGCGCGATGCTAGCCAGGTGTTCCATCAACGCCGGAAGCATGTACTCCGCGACGTAGTCCGATGACGCGATGCGAAAGCGCTGGCGGCATTCCATCGGGTCAAAAAGCGTGGGCGTGATCAAGGCGTCCAGGTCGGCGATCAGTTTATTCAGCGGTTCGATCAGGCTTTGCGCCCGTGGGGTGTAGACGTATTCACGGCCATTTCGCACCAGCAGCGGGTCGCCAAAGGCATCGCGTAATTGGCGCAACTGACGGCTGATCAGCGACTGGCTGGCATTGAGCTTGAGGGCTGCGTGGCTGATGTTGCGGGTTTGCAGCACGGTGTGCAGAACCCGCAACAGGTGAATGCTCAGCGAAGAAAATGAAGACGACATGCGGCTACAAGTCAGGTGACGACGCGATAACACGGCACATACGCCGCACCACCGGGTAACTTCATCCGGTGCTGTTCCACAAACGCCTTCAATAGTTCATCCAACGGTTTCATGATCGTCGGATCGCCGTGAATCTCGTACGGCCCATTCTGCTCGATCAGCCGAATGCCCTTGTCCTTGACGTTACCCGCCACGATCCCGGAGAACGCCCGGCGCAGGTTGGCGGCCAGTTCATGGGGGGGCAGGCTGTGGTTCAGTTGCAGGCTGGCCATGTTTTCGTGGGTCGGGTCGAACGGGCGCTGGAAGCCTTCGTCGATTTTCAGCAGCCAGTTGAAGTGGAACGCGTCGTTGCGTTCGCGGCGGAACTGCTTGACCGCCTTCAGGCCAACGGTCATTTGTCGCGCCACTTCTGCCGGGTCGTCGATGATGATCTGGTAGTGGGCCTGGGCCGCGTCCCCCAGGGTGGCGCCGACAAAGGCGTGCAACTGCTGCAGGTAAGGCGCCGCATGTTTGGGCCCGGTAAGGATCACCGGGAACGGTACATCCCGGTTGTCCGGGTGCATCAGGATACCCAGCAGGTACAGGAACTCTTCGGCCGTGCCGGCTCCGCCTGGGAAGATGATGATGCCGTGGCCGACGCGCACGAAGGCTTCCAGGCGTTTTTCGATATCCGGCAGGATCACCAGTTCGTTGACGATCGGATTGGGCGCTTCGGCGGCGATGATGCCCGGCTCGGTCAGGCCCAGGTAGCGGCCGCCGGTGATGCGTTGCTTGGCGTGGGAAATGGTCGCGCCCTTCATCGGGCCTTTCATCACGCCGGGGCCGCAGCCGGTGCATACGTCGAGGCTGCGCAGGCCTAGTTCATGCCCGACTTTCTTGGTGTATTTGTATTCTTCGGTATTGATCGAGTGGCCACCCCAGCACACCACGATCTTCGGCTCGACACCGGGGCGCAGGGTGCGGGCGTTGCGCAGCAGGTGGAACACGTAGTCGGTGATGCCCTGGGAGCTGCTCAGGTCAATGCGCTGGCTGTCCAGTTCGTTCTCGGTGTAGACGATGTCGCGCAGGGCACTGAAGAGCATTTCCCGGGTGCTGGCGATCATTTCGCCGTCGACGAAGGCATCGGCCGGGGCATTCAGCAGTTCCAGGCGAACGCCGCGATCCTGCTGGTGGATGCGTACTTCGAAGTCTTTGTAGGCGTCGAGGATGGTCTTGGCGTTGTCGATATGGGCGCCGGTGTTGAGGATGGCCAGGGCGCACTGGCGGAACAGGGTGTAGGTGCTGCCGGAACCTGCTTCACTCAGCTGCTGGACTTCACGTTGGGACAGCGTTTCAAGGCTGCCTTTGGGGCTGACGGACGCATTGATGACGGGTCTTTGGGGCATTCTGATTCCCTGAAAGCGCAGCCAGCAGGGCCGTTTACGGCCACTGGCGTGAGGATAATGAGCGCCGAGCTCGGTTGCGTGTGACAGGCATTATCGAAGGCGCTGGGGCCTGAGGCAAACACTGTCTGGCAATACGCGATGCCCGGCGCCTTCATCATGCCGCATAAAGGTGCGCCGTAAAGCCTTTTACTGAATCAGCTTCCAGTTCTTGTAGAAGACCCGACGCAGGGTATAGACCACTGCAGCAAAGCCCGCGATCAGGCCGTTGAGGGCAAACGGTATCGGCGACGGGCGGACGATATCGATGAACAGGCAATAGCGCTTGGCGTCATTCTTGTTGAAGGACGCGTGCATCAGCGTGTCATCGAAAATGAACAACGGATCGTCGTGCCAGTAGTGCTTGTGCTTGCCCACTTGAATGTAGACGCCCTCGTGATGAGGGGCCGGGGCCATGTTGTAAAGCACGCGGAACATCAGGCGCAGGGGCCCGAAGTGAAACGAGGTGGAGCGGTTTTCATTGAATACCGAGACGCCAATGGTTTTGACGTAGGGCAGTTTTTCCTTGAGCTGCGGGATCTCCAGCGTGGTTTCGATAGGGCGCCCGTACCACTGGAAAAACAGCATGCCGCGCTTCTTCTCGGCCATGCGCGTGTCCAGGTACTGGATGATTTCATCCTTGTGGGCCATGGCATCGTCGATCACCTTTTGCAGATCTTCACGCCAGGCGGGCGGCAGGTCCTGCATTTTGTAGAGGTGGCGATTGCGGCTGCTCAGCAGGTCGAAAAACGTGTTGAACGGTGCCAGTATCCAAGTGTTACGCCCGTTGCCCACAAAGTACTTCTTGATGGTTTTGCCGTCATACAGGCCGTTACGCAAGAAATCGTAGAGACCGCAGATCACCACCAGCGCCAAAAACACCAGGCTGGTTTTCGGGAAGCAATAAATAATCAGCAACACGGCAAGCACCCAGGCTGCCGAGATTATTTTTTTGCGGAAACTTGCACTCATGAAACTCAGCTCCAGCGGGACGGATTTCGACAGTGCCGACGGAGGGAGACAGTCGTGCAACATGTTGAAATAATCCGTACATCATAAGACGTTATTTCACTGATGGCCTTTTAAAATATTGCGAAATTGTGAAGCCCTTGCACAGTTCTTTACGTCTGGCGCTTTATTTCGTGGGTTACAGGGTTCTCGGGGCCTGGCGGATTGGATTTTGTGAACAGAAGAATTGCGACTATCGTGACGCATCGGTTTTCCGGACGTCTATGAACCGTACGATTGACGCTGTAATGGCCACCATTGGCCTTCGGCACCTTGGAAGAGGCAGAAATTTTATGATCATCAAACCGCGAGTTCGTGGGTTTATCTGTGTAACGGCCCATCCTGTTGGCTGTGAAGCGAACGTCAAGCAGCAGATTGACTACGTGACTGAGCACGGTGCCATCGAAGGCGGCCCGAAAAAGGTGCTGGTACTCGGCGCCTCCACCGGTTACGGCCTGGCCGCGCGGATCAGTGCCGCATTTGGCTGTGGCGCTGACACCCTGGGCGTGTTTTTTGAGAAAGAAGGCGAAGAAGGCAAGCTCAGCTCTGCTGGCTGGTACAACAGCGCCGCTTTCCACAAGTTTGCCGAAGAAAAAGGCCTGTACGCCAAGAGCATCAATGGCGACGCGTTCTCTGACGAGATCAAGCGCCTGACCATCGAAACCATCAAGAAAGACCTGGGCAAGATCGACCTGGTGGTCTACAGCCTGGCCGCGCCGCGCCGTACCGACCCGCAAGGCGTGGTGCATAACTCCACCCTGAAGCCGATCGGCAAGTCCGTGACCCTGCGCGGCATCAACACCGACAAGGGCATTGTGGTCGACACCACTCTGGAACCTGCGACCCAGGAAGAAATCGACGGCACCGTGAAGGTCATGGGCGGCGAAGACTGGCAGCTGTGGATCGACGCCCTGCGTGAAGCCGATGTATTGGCCGAAGGCGCCAAGACCACCGCATTCACCTACCTGGGTGAAAAACTGACCCAGGACATCTACTGGAACGGCTCCATTGGCGAGGCCAAGAAGGACCTGGACAAGAAAGTTCTGACCCTGCGCGAGAACCTGGCAGCACTCAAGGGCGACGCCCGGGTGTCGGTACTCAAGGCGGTGGTCACCCAAGCCAGCTCGGCGATCCCGATCATGCCGCTGTACCTGTCGCTGCTGTTCAAGGTGATGAAAGAGCAGGGCACCCACGAAGGTTGCATCGAGCAGGTCTACGGTCTGTTCAAGGACAGCCTGTACGGCAGCGAGCCGAAGCTCGACGCCGATGGCCGCCTGCGTGCCGACCTCAAGGAACTGGAACCGAAAGTTCAGGACGCCGTAGCAGCACTGTGGAATCAGGTTTCCGACGAGGACGTCAACGAGATCAGCGACTTTGCTGGCTACAAGGCCGAGTTCCTGCGTCTGTTCGGGTTTGAAATCGAAGGCGTGGACTACGACGCCGACGTCAATCCGACCGTGAAAATTGCAGGCCTGGTTCAGGCGTAAGCAATCCGGGTGATGAAGAAGCGGCCTCCAGGGGCCGCTTTTTTATGGGCGCAAAGAAAGCGCAGCGCTCGCGTTTTGCCCTTCAGGCGATCGACATGGCAGACTGCAATCGTTATCACACTCACACTAACGGAGGATCTTCATGACGATTCGTGCAGTAGTTTTTGATTTTGGCGGGGTCTTGTTTGACTGGAGCCCGCACCATCTATACCGCCAACTGATTGCCGATGACCGCGAGCGTCAATGGTTTCTGGACAATGTCTGCACCCAGGCCTGGAACACTGAGCAGGACGCCGGTCGTACCCTGGCCGAAGCGACCCGCACGCTGATTGCCGAACATCCCCAACATGAACCGCTGATCCAGGCGTACTACGACCGCTGGCACGAGATGTTGCGCGGCTCGCTGCCCGAAGGCGTGGCGATACTGGAGGCTCTGCATGAGGCGAAAGTGCCGCTGTTCGGGTTAACCAACTGGTCGGCCGAAACCTTCCCTTATGCTCGCAAGCACTATCCCTTCCTGCAGTACTTTCGCGACATCGTGGTGTCCGGCGAAGTGAAGCAGATCAAGCCTGATGCCGCGATCTACCACACCAGCCTTGGCCAGGTCCGCGCGCATTTGCCGGATATCCAGCCCGCTGAGATGGTGTTTATCGATGACGTGGCCGGTAACGTCGAGGCCGCCATCGCCCTGGGTTGGCAGGGAATCCACCATGTGTCTGCCGCACAGACCGGCGAACGTTTACGAGCCTTGGGCGTGGCCTTTTAGCGCGCCCACTGCTCTATCACGAAGTCGACGAAGGCTCGCAGCTTGGGCAGGCGATAGCGGTCCTGGGCATACAGCAGGTGCATTGGCCGATAGGGAGGCTGGTAGCCCGGCAGCAATGCCATCAGCTTCCCCGCCCGCAAGTCCGTATCGACCAAGGCGTCGGGCAGCATGACGATGCCCATGCCTTCTACTGCTGCGCGGTGCAAAGCCTGGGAACTGTTGACGGTCATCGGGCCGGACACGGCAACTTCGACTTCTCCCTCGGGCCCCCGCAGGCGCCATTGTTTATCGGCGTTACGCCAGTCGTCGTTGGAGGGGTAGGCGAATGCCAGGCAGTCATGTTGTTGCAGGTCTGTCGGCGTTTGCGGTGTACCCCGGCGGGCCAGGTAGTCCGGTGAGGCGCACAGGGTCATGGTGTAGTGTTGCAAAGGCCGGGCGATCAGGCTGGACGGTTGCAATTCACCGAGGCGGATCGCCACGTCGAAGCCGCTGTCGATCAGGTCCATCGACTGATTGCTCAGCACCACATACAGCTGGATCTGTGGATAGCGCCGGGAAAACTCGCTCAGCGCCGGTGCCAGGCGTTCGGCACCGAACGCAGGTGGGGCGGTGATCCGTAGCAGGCCCTTGGGGGCTTCGCTGTGGACTTGCTCGGCCAATTGCTCGGAACCGGCCACCAGTCCCAGCACTTCCAGGCAACGCTGGTAATAAATGCCACCGAACTCCGTCAGGCTCTGTTTGCGGGTGGTGCGCTTGAGCAGGCTGACGCCCAGCCGCTGTTCCAGGGCGCGCAGGTGATTGCCGACCATCGTGGTGGACATCCCGCAGGACTGCGCCGCCGCCGTCATGCTGCCGGCTTCCACCACTTTTACGTACACGGTCATTGCCTGGAACAGATCCATTATCAAGCCCTGATTTAAAGTCATTGCAGTGTTGCGTAGTTTATCCAGCTCAGGTGGCTAACGATACTGCAGGCTCACGAAGATGCTCCGGAGCCTCACGCCATGACCGCCGCCTGCCTGATGACCACTTATCAACCCTCTTCCTTGAGCTTCGTCCGTGGCTTGGGCACGCGCCTTTGGGACCAGCAGGGGCGCGAGTACCTCGATGCCGTGGCCGGGGTGGCCGTGACCAATGTCGGTCATTCCCATCCGCGACTGGTGACGGCGATCAGTGAGCAGGCAGGATTGCTGCTCCACACCTCCAACCTCTACAGCATCGACTGGCAGCAACAGTTGGCGCAGCGGCTGACTCAACTGTCGGACCTGGACCAGGTGTTTTTCAACAACTCCGGTGCCGAAGCCAATGAGACGGCGCTGAAACTCGCGCGGCTGCATGGATGGAAAAAGGGTATTGAGGAGCCGCTGGTGGTGGTGATGGAAAACGCCTTTCACGGCCGCACCCTGGGCACTATGTCTGCCAGCGATGGGCCGTCGGTACGGCTGGGTTTCCAGCGGTTGCCAGGGGACTTTATCAAGATCGCCTTTGCTGACCTGAAGGCACTGGAGGCGGTGACCCGGGAATTCGGTGCGCGTATTGTCGCGGTGTTGCTGGAGCCGATCCAGGGTGAAAGCGGCGTGCAGCTCGCACCGTCGGGTTACCTGAAAGCCTTGCGCGAGCATTGCAGCCGGCAAGGCTGGCTGCTGATGCTCGATGAAATCCAGACCGGAATTGGCCGTACCGGCCGCTGGTTTGCCTTCCAGCATGAAGGGATCGTGCCGGACGTCATGACCTTGGCCAAAGGCCTGGGCAACGGTATCCCGATTGGCGCGTGCCTGGCACGGGCCACCGTGGCCAAGCTGTTTACTCCGGGCAGCCACGGCAGCACCTTTGGTGGCAATCCGCTGGCTTGCCGGGTGGGCTGTACCGTGCTGGACATTATTGAGGAGCAAAGGTTGCTGGAGAATGCGGCGCAACAGGGCGAGCGCTTGCTGGCGCGTTTGCGGGTGGAGTTGGAGGGGCATCCTCAGGTACTGGCGATAAGAGGGCAGGGCTTGATGATCGGCATCGAGTTGGCCGTACCTCAACGAGACCTGGCACAGCGTGCGGCCCAGGAGCATGGGCTCCTGATCAACGTCACGCGGGGCAAGATCATTCGTTTGCTGCCGCCATTGACGATTGATGCCAAGGAGGTGGAGATGATCGTTCGGGCCATCTCCCGTTTGTTGTAGCCGCTGCCGAGGCACGAGGCTGCGATGGGGTGCGAAGCGCCCCCTGAGAGCGGTCCTGCGGACACGCATCGCAGCCTCTTGCCTCGGCAGCGGCTACACCCCATTCAACCATTCCTGATTCATCGTCTCGGTGTCCCCCAGGTAGTCCAGCAACCACGTCATGGCCGGGGACAGTTTGTTCTGCGCCCAGGCCACGCACGACGGGCTGGCGGGGAAGGGCCGGGACAGTTGCAGGGCAACCAGTTCACCGCGTTCAATCCATGGCAATACCAGGTGTGCCGGCGCCATACCGACGCACAGACCGTCCCGCAAGCAATCGATGGCGGACGCCCAATGCGGCACGACCAGACGGCGCTGGTTGTCCAGGGTCCAGGTGTCGCGCTTGGGCAGGTTGCGCGAGGTGTCCGTCATGCACAGGGACGCGAAGGGCCGCAGTTGATCGTCGCTGAGCAACCCTTCTTGCGCGGCCAGCGGATGGCGGGCGCTGACCACGCACAGCCAATTGAGCAGCCCCATGTCGCGGAAGGTGAAGTGGCTGGCCACCGGCACGGCGCTGGTGGCGCCGATCACGATATCGGTGCGGTCGTCCGCCAAGGCGTCCCACACACCGTTGTACACCTCGTACTCCAGCAGTAATTCCACTTCCGGAAACTGGCGATAGAAATCCAGCACCAGTTGCCGACAGCGCTGCTGTTTGACGATGGAGTCCACCGCCACCTTCAACTGACCGCTCCAGCCATTGGCTACTTGTTGGCACAGACGGCGGGTGCCAAGCATTTTTTTCATCACGGCCCGGGTCTCTTCGACAAACAGCTTACCGGCCGGCGTCAGCTCCACATCCCGATGGCGGCGGACAAACAGCGGCACCGCCAGCCATTCCTCGATCTGCCGCACGGTGTAGCTGATGGCCGATGGCACGCGATGCAACTCCTGGGCGGCGGCGCTGAAGCTGCCGTGGCGGGCTACGGCGTCGACCACGTCCAGGGAGTATTCAGACCACATATTGGCTGCCTTCAAAAATATTGATGTGAGTGTCCAATTATTATCGCTTCACAGGAAAACTGTCAGCTTCATACTAGGTGCTAGTCAGCAAATAGTTTGATGGCAGGTTTAGTAGGCTTCAATGAAAAATTCTTTTGGATTCACCTGGTACCTGGCGGGGCTGAGCATGCTCGGTTATCTGGCCATGGACATGTACTTGCCGGCGTTCGGCGCCATGGGCCAGCAGTTGCAGATTTCGGCCGGTGCCGTGGGCATCAGCTTGAGCATTTTCCTCGCCGGCTTTGCCGTGGGGCAGTTGTTATGGGGACCGCTGTCCGACCGCCTGGGCCGCAAACCGGTCCTGCTCACCGGCTTGAGCCTGTTCGTGTTCGGTTGCCTGGGGATGTTCTGGGTCGAGACCGCGCCACAGTTGTGGGCACTGCGGTTTATCCAGGCGATTGGTGTGTGTTCCGCTGCCGTCAGTTGGCAGGCACTGGTGATTGACCGTTATCCGGCGGACAAGGCCCATCGGGTATTTGCCAGCATTATGCCGCTGATGTCCCTGTCACCGGCGCTGGCGCCGCTGTTGGGTGCGGTAGTGTTGAATCACTGGGGGTGGCAGACGATCTTTGCGGTGTTGTTGGGGGTTTCGCTGTTATTGCTGTTGCCTACGTTGTTTCTTAAATCTGTGCCGAAACGCCTGACAGCCAATGGCGAACAATCCCGTCTCGGCTATGGGCAGTTGCTCAAGTCACGGGTGTTTACTGGCAATGTGATGATTTTTGCCGCCTGCTCGGCCAGTTTTTTTGCCTGGTTGACCGCTTCGCCCTTCATTCTCGGCGATATGGGTTATAGCCCCAATGACATCGGTCTGAGCTATGTACTGCCGACCTTGGCATTTCTGGTGGGCGGCTACAGCTGCCGCAGCGCCTTGCAGCGTTTCCAGGGCAAGACCTTGTTGCCGTGGTTGCTGGTGGCGTATTGCATCAGCATGGTGGCGTTGTACCTCGTCGCCACTTTGACGGTGCCGACCCTCACCACCTTGCTGATCCCGTTCTGCCTGATGGCACTGGTCAACGGCGCCAGCTACCCGATCGTGGTGGCGAATGCGCTGATGCCCTTTGCAGAAAACTCCGGCAAGGCTGCTGCGTTGCAAAACACCCTGCAATTGGGTTTGTGCTTTCTCAGCAGTCTTTTGGTGTCGTCGATGATCGAGCAGCCGCTGCTGATCACCGTGATCGTGATGCTGGCGACCGCGCCGTTGGCGGTGTTGGGTTACTGGCTGGCGCGGCCGAAGGCTGACCGGGCGGCGTTGGTACGCGTTTGAAGTGACGATGTGCTCAAGGTGGGAGCCGGGCTTGCCCGCGATGCAGGCGACTCGGTACATCTGATAGGCCGAGTCGATGCTATCGCGGGCAAGCCCGGCTCCCACCTTTGAATCGGTTTCTGCATCAGGTTGTGGTGGGACACCCTAGCATGTCACTTCAATGTTCACCGTCGAGGCCCTTTGGCATTTTGGTTCATGGGACCTAGTGTTTGTTTTTGTAACGCCGATGGAGGGTATCTTGTTCGTTTGATTGTATACAACTCTATGGACATCTAGTCTTTGTATTGCATACAGTGAGCGCACAACAAAAACAGAGACCCCTCACCATGACTATCCCGAAGGCGTCACCGCAACGGCCAGAAGACGAGAATCTTGGCGTCGCAGCCAACATGGCTTACGGCCTGCAGCATGTGCTCACCATGTACGGCGGCATCGTTGCCGTACCGCTGATCATTGGCCAGGCAGCCGGGTTGTCACCGGCGGACATTGGCCTGTTGATTGCCGCGTCGCTGTTTGCCGGTGGCTTGGCAACCCTGCTGCAAACCCTCGGCCTGCCGTTCTTCGGTTGCCAATTGCCGCTGGTGCAAGGGGTGTCTTTTTCGGGTGTGGCGACCATGGTGGCGATTGTCGGCAGCGACGGGGCGGGCGGCATGCCTGCGATCCTCGGGGCGGTGATGGCCGCGTCCTTGATCGGCTTGTTGATCACGCCGGTATTCTCACGGATCACCAAGTACTTCCCGCCGATGGTGACCGGCATCGTCATCACCACTATCGGCCTGACCTTGATGCCCGTCGCGGCCCGCTGGGCCATGGGCGGCAACAGCCACGCCGCAGACTTTGGCAGCACGGCCAATATCGGCCTGGCAGCGCTGACCCTGGTGCTGGTGTTGCTGCTGAGCAAACTGGGCAGCGCGGCCATCTCGCGGCTGTCGATCCTGTTGGCCATGGTGATCGGCACGGTGATCGCGGTATTGCTCGGCATGGCCGACTTTTCCAGCGTGACCCAAGGGCCGATGTTCGGTTTCCCTACGCCGTTCCATTTCGGTATGCCGACCTTCCATGTGGCCGCGATCATCTCCATGTGCATTGTGATCATGGTGACCTTGGTGGAAACCTCGGCGGACATCCTGGCGGTGGGCGAGATCATCGACACCAAGGTTGACTCCAAGCGTCTGGGTAACGGTTTGCGCGCCGACATGCTGTCGAGCCTGTTTGCGCCGATCTTCGGCTCGTTCACCCAGAGTGCCTTCGCCCAGAACGTCGGCCTGGTGGCGGTGACCGGGGTCAAGAGCCGCTTTGTGGTGGCGACGGGCGGCGTGTTTCTGGTGATTCTCGGCCTGTTGCCATTCATGGGGCGGGTGATTGCGGCGGTGCCTACGTCGGTGTTGGGCGGTGCCGGGATTGTGCTGTTTGGCACAGTGGCGGCCAGTGGGATTCGCACGCTGTCCAAGGTCGATTACCGCAACAACATGAACTTGATCATTGTCGCCACCTCCATCGGCTTCGGCATGATTCCCATCGCCGCGCCAAACTTCTATGACCAGTTCCCAAGCTGGTTCGCGACCATCTTCCATTCGGGGATCAGCTCGTCGGCGATCATGGCGATTTTGCTGAACCTGACGTTCAACCACTTCACGGCGGGCAACTCTGACCAGCAGTCGGTATTTGTCGCCGGCACTGAACGCAGCCTGTGCTTCCAGGACGTGGCGGCGCTGCGCGATGGGGATTACTTCAGCGGCGGTAAGTTGTTTGATGCCGAGGGTAAGGAGATTCCATTGCTGGCCGAGGTGTCGACGAAGGCCTCGGTGGCGGGGCGGACTGAAACCAGCCACGTGTAATCAAAGGTAGGCAAAAGAACGCCGCCTTCGGCAGCACTTGCAAGTCGCTGCGGGAGGCGGCGTTCTTTTAATTCAGTCGGCAGGTCTCATCCAGAAACTTTACCACCGTGCCCATGCACGCCTGGCGCTCCTCGATGTGCGGCATGTGGGTGGAGTCTGCAAACAGCGCCCAGCGAACATCGGGGATCTCCTCCAGGAACGGCTTGACCACCTGGGAGGTTGCCGGGTCATGGCGTCCGGAAATCACCAGGGTCGGCACCTCGATTTTCGACAGTCGGCCGGTGACATTCCATTCGTTCAAACGGATGGTTTGCTCCTGCTTGAGCAAGGTTTTCTGCACGCCGGGTGGCAACAGTGTGCGCAGGTGTTGGTTTTCGCTGATCCAGGTGCGCATGCAGCTTGGGGAGTTGGCGACAATCAGTGCGCGCAGGCCCGCAGGATGCAACAGCGCGTGTTCGCAGCCGAGCACGCTGCCGCGGGATTGTCCGAGCAGGGCGTAGTGGTTGCTGATTTGCAGGTGGTCCAGCAGGTTATCCAGTTCTTCCAGGAACAGGCTGATGGTCCAGAATGCAGGATCCTTTTCGGGCAGGAGCGTCGAATGCCCGTTGTCCAGTTGGTCGTAGTGAATGACGGCATGGCCGCTGGCGGCTACGTCCTTGAAGGCGTCGAGGTAGTCATGGGTACCGCCCGGGCCGCCATGGAGGATGACCAACGGTGCCAGGCCGCTGTCGAGGTTGCCGGTCACCCGGTACCACGTACGGTGTTCCCCAAAGAAAGCAAAGCCTTCACGGGTTGTTTCGATGAACTCCATTTCGTGCCCTGCCATAAAAATGATCAGGTACACGATAGTCGCCCCGGAAAAATTGCGTAACTAGCAAAACAGCTAGGTTTTGCCCTTTGATTCACAGCGTGGGAGCGAGTCCGCTCCCACCTGTTTATCAGAGATAACTCACTGTTTTTGCGGATCAAACTGCTTGTCGCGGATAAACAGCGCTGGGATGACCCCACAGATAAAGTACGCGCCGCCCATCACCATGAAGCCCACGCCGATCGAGCCATGGGACGCCAGGAAACCAATGGCTGCCGGAGCCACCGCCGCGCCAATTCGGCCGATGTTGTAGGCACCGCCCACCGCCGAGCCGCGAAATTTCGCTTCGAAGCTTTCGGTCATGTAGGTCGCGTTGACGCCGTAGGGAATGCCGTACAGGAAGCCGAACACAATCAGCAGCCAGAGAATGTTTTCCGGGCTCTGGAACAGCACGATTATCGGCAGGAAGATGGCCGTGCCCAAGGCGCCGACCGCAAACACGCTGCGTCGTCCCAGGCGGTCCGCCGCCCAGCCGGCGAGAATCTTGCCGAAAATCATCGCCGCGTACGTGCCGACCATGTAGCTGGTCATCGACTTGAAGTTCATCCCCAACTCGCCTTCCAGGTAGGAGGGCATCCAGTTGTTGACCCCGTAGTAACCGAATTGCAGGAAGCCTGCGGTCAGCGCCCAGAGGATAAACATGCGGCTGGCTTTCGGGTCGCTGAAGATCAGCTTGAACATGCCGTCGGGTTTTTTCGTCGTGACCTGCTTGATGCCTTCGGCCTTTTCCCGGGCGCGTTCGGCTTGGGCTTTGATCCAGGCTTGTGGCTCCGGTACCAGGCGTTGCATCAGCACGGCGAGGATCACCGGGATGATCGCCACGTAGAACAGCCAGCGCCAGCCGTGGTTGGGCAGGATCCAGCCGGCCAGCAAGGTGGCGACGATGTAACCCACTGACCAGCCTGCTTGCAGGGTGCCGAGTACCGTTGTGCGGTAGCGCGTCGGTACGTATTCGGCCATCAGGGTGTTGCAGGCCACGTACAGCGCGCCCAATCCCAACGAGGCGAAAAAGCGGGTGCTCGCGAACTGCCAATAGCTGTGGGTCATGCCCAGGATCGCGGTGCCGACGGAGAACAGCACGATGCTCCAGACCACGGTTTTCACCCGACCGAACCGGTCACAGGCCCAGCCGCCGTAGATCCCGCCAATGGCCATCCCGGCCAGGGTGAAACTGCCCAGGCTGCCAGCCTCGACACTGGTCAGGCCGAACTCGGTTTTCAGGCTACCGAGGCTGTAGGACAGCAGCATCAAGTCCGCGCCGTCGATCAGCAGACCGAGGAAGCAGAAGATGAAGACGATGATCCACAGCTTGTTTTTTGCGGGCGACAACGCACCCGCCTGAGCGGCGACTTCCATAGCGATACCTTGTTGTAGTTGTTAGGGCACTGGGTATGGGTGTTGCGATAAAGCGGTTGATGTGGGAGCGGGCTTACTCGCGATAGCATCACCTCGGTGCAACTGACAGGCCGAGGTGCCTGCATCGCGGGCAAGCCCGGCTCCCACATTTGATCGACTTTCACATTGGGTTTGCGGTGTGCTTGATAGTTAGCGCTGCGCCTCGCGAATCATGTTGCGGGCGATCACCAACTGCTGGATCTGCGTGGTGCCCTCATACAAGCGGAACAACCGCACATCGCGATAAAAACGCTCGATGGCGTACTCGCTGACATAGCCTGCGCCGCCATGAATCTGCACGCAGCGATCCGCCACCCGGCCGCACATTTCGGTAGCGAACATTTTCGAACAGGAGGCTTCGGTGCCGATGTTCTGGCCTTCATCACGCTTGCGCGCGGCGTCCAGCACCATGCAGCGGGCCGCATAGATCTCGGCTTTGCTGTCGGCGAGCATGGCCTGGATCAGCTGGAACTCGGCAATCGGCTGGCCAAACTGTTTACGCTCGATGGCGTAGTTCAAGGCATCGTTGAGCATGCGTTCGGCGGCACCGACGCTGACCGCTGCAATGTGCAGGCGGCCCTTGTCGAGGACCTTCATCGCGGTCTTGAAACCCACGCCTTCAACGCCACCGATCAACTGATCAGCCGGCACGCGTACGTTGTCGAAAATCACGTCACAGGTGTGGGCGCCTTTCTGGCCCATCTTGTGATCACGCTTGCCCAGGGACAGCCCCGGCGTGTTGCGCTCGACGATAAACGCACTGATGCCGCCCGAGCCCTTTATGTCCGGGTTGGTGCGGGCCATGACCGTATAGATGCCGGCGTGTGGCGCATTGGTGATAAAGCGTTTGGTGCCGTTGAGCACGTAGTGATCGCCGTCGCGTATCGCCGAGGTTTTCAACGAGGCCGCGTCGGAGCCGGAGTCCGGCTCGGTCAGGCAGAACGAGCTGAGCAACTCGCCGCTGGCCAGTTTGGGCAGGTAGTGTTGCTTCTGCGCTTCGGTACCATCGAGCAGGATGCCGATGGAGCCGATGCCATTGTTGGTGCCGAAATAGGAACGGAAGGCCGGGGAAGTGCGGCCCAGTTCGAAGGCGACATTGACCTCTTCTTCCATGGTCAGCCCCAGGCCGCCGTAGGCTTCGGGGAGGGTCAGACCGAACAGGCCCAACTCGCGGAACTGGTTGACGATATCTGCCGGGACGTCATCGGTCTCGGCCAATTCGTTTTCCCGTGGGATCAGCGCTTCGTTGACGAACTGCTGGAGGGTTTCCAGCAGAAGGTGAAGCGTTTCCGGATCTCGGATCATGTGCATTCCTCGGCGGCCCGTTCGGCGGGCCTGTTGTAGTCAATCTGCCGAGGCCGTGCACCGATCTGTCTAGCGGGCGGCGGCCTCGATGTTGTTCACCATGTGCTTGAGGCGTGGCCCGATGTCGTCTTCGAGTTTCTCCCGGGAGAGGTGAAAACTCGGTCCGCCACAGTTGAACGTCAACAGCCCATGTTGTGCATGAAACAGCGGTACGGCGATGGCGTTGACATCGCGATGCCACTCACCGATCGACATGCAATAGCCGAAGTCGGTGTAGTCCCGGAAGGCGCGTTCCAGCCCCTTGCGGATCCCCGGCCAGTCCTCCAGATGACGCTGGCGGATATGGTCGAGCATGAATTCCCGCTCGTTTTCCGGCATGGCTGCCAGGCAGGCGCGGCCTGCTGAACTCAAGTGCAACGGCAAGCGCGTACCTACCTGACGGCGCATGGTCATGTTGGCCTCGCCCTGGACCACGTCCAGATAGACCATGTCCAGGCGATCCCGGGTGGCCATCGCCACGGCGGCCTGGGCGTACTTGGCCATCGTCTCCATCAGCGGATGAGCCACGGCCCGCACCGACAGGTTGGAAAGCATTGCGTAACCAAACGCCATCACCCCCACATCCAACTGATACCGGCCCGACTGCGGCAGGTGCTTGAGATACCCCAAGCGGGTCAGGGTGTGCGTCATCCGGGTGATGGTCGGTTTTGGCAGCCCGGTCTTGCGCGCCAGTTCCTGGTTACCCAGCACGCTTTCGCTTGGCGTGAAGCAGCGCAGCAATTCCAGGCCGCGGGCCAAGGCGGTGACGAACTGGCGGTCCTTGTCTTCCTCCTCATCGGTGTTCATTGGGTCGATCAACAGATGCTCGAAGGCGTTGTTGCCTGCGGGGGCTTCTGGGGTGTTCGGGTCCATGTTTCGACGGCGCATGTTAGTCCCCATTTTTTTATAAAATCAACAAAACAAAATTGTATTCCGCACAGCGAAACTAAGCAACTTGTGGCGCTGTGAGATTTATCCTTAATAAAGCGCTTATAAACAAAGGCTTAATTGCTATTTTACTCGTGTGATGGGTTTTTACGTTTACACCCGGCAGGCCGGTACTTATGCTAATCGTTAAATACGGAATGTTATTTCGCACAGCGAAACAAGCGTTAACCGCACTAACAAGAACATTGCAGCAGGAGTGAATGTGGCCAGTTCCGACCAACCCGTGGTGCACCTCGACGTCCAGGACAATGGCGTTGCCGTGGTGCGTATCCATCGTCCTGAAGTGAAAAACGCTCTGAACGCCCAGGTTCGAGAAGAACTGGCGCTGCACTTCCGGGCCCTGGCCCAGCGCAAGGATGTGCGCGCTATCGTGCTGACCGGTGGCGAGCAATTCTTCGTCGCCGGTGCCGATATCAAGGAGTTCGCCAGCGCCACTCCCATCGAAATGTACCGTCGGCACACCGAGTATTTGTGGGAAGCCATCAGCCGTTGCCCGAAGCCGGTGATTGCGGCGGTGAACGGTTTTGCCCTGGGTGGCGGTTGCGAGCTGGCGATGCATTGTGACCTGATCGTCGCCGGTGAGTCCGCGCGCTTTGCCCAGCCAGAGGTCAAACTTGGTTTGATGCCGGGGGCGGGCGGTACCCAGCGCCTAGTGCGGGCGGTGGGTAAGTTCCAAGCCATGCGCATTGCGCTGACCGGCTGCATCGTTAAGGCGCCTGAAGCCTTGGCCATGGGCATGCTCAGCGAAGTGGTGGCCGACGACCAGACTTTGCCCCGTGCCCTGGAACTGGCAGCGCAGATTGCCGCGTTGCCACCTCTGGCGGTGGAGCAGATCAAGGAAGTCATGCTCGCCGGCGCCGACCTGCCGCTGGAAAGCGCCCTGGTGCTGGAGCGCAAAGCCTTCCAACTGTTGTTCGACTCTGTGGATCAGAAGGAGGGCGCTGCGGCGTTCTTCGAGAAACGCACACCCAACTACCTCGGGGAATGACCATGGGCGATTCAATCAAGATCATGGGGTTGGTGGGCACCGGTGTCATGGGTGCCGGTATCGCGCAGATTGCCGCCCAGGCCGGTGTGCGGGTGCGGCTGTTTGATGCCCGCGACGGCGCGGCGCAAACGGCTCGCGACAACCTCGGAGCCACCTTGGCCAAGCTGGTGAGCAAAGGCAAGATCACCCAGGCGGCGATGGACGCCGCGCTGGAAAACCTGCAGGTGACGGCCGCCATTGATGAACTGCGCGATTGCGATTTGGTGGTGGAAGCCATTGTCGAAAACCTGGAGGCCAAGCGCGGTCTGTTGCAGCAGTTGGAGGGTATCGTTACGGAGGACTGCATCCTCGTTACCAATACCTCGTCGCTGTCGGTGACGTCGATTGCCACTGGTTGCCAGCATCCCGAGCGGGTGGCGGGACTGCACTTCTTCAACCCGGTGCCGTTGATGCGGGTGGTGGAAGTCATCGACGGTCTGGCGACGGCGCCGCAGGTAGGCGACCGCTTGCTGGCCTTTGTCGCGCGTGTTGGGCACCGTGGCGTGCGGGCCAAAGATACGCCAGGTTTTATCGTCAACCATGCGGGGCGTGCCTACGGCACCGAAGCCCTGAAGATGCTCGATGAAGGCATCGCCCAGTGCGGCGACATCGACCGCATCCTGCGCGAAGGCGCTGGCTTTCGCATGGGCCCGCTGGAGTTGCTGGACCTTACCGGCCTCGACGTTTCCCATCCGGTGATGGAGTCGATCTACAACCAGTTCTATCAGGAACCGCGCTACAAACCTTCGCCGCTGACCCGGCAAATGTTGGTGGGCGGGCGCCTGGGGCGCAAGACCGGGCAGGGCTTCTATCGGTATGAAAACGGCCAGGTCATCGATGGCCCACAACCGCAGCCGGTGCCCACGATCCCATCGTTGCCGCCGGTGTGGATTGCCACCGAAAACGCCGAAGACTATGAGCGTTTGAGTGCACTGGTGATCGAGTTGGGCGCGCACCTTGAAAGTGCTGCACAGCCCTCGGCCGAGGCCTTGTGTTTGCTGGCGCCCTATGGTCGCGATGCCACCTCGGCGTGTGAGCGCTTCGACACAGACCCGGCGCGTACGGTGTGCGTTGACCTGCTGACTGACCTGTCGCGCCATCGCACCCTGATGCAAAGCCCACTGACCGCGCCCGGTATGCGCGACGCGGCCCATGCCTTGCTCGCCAGCGATGGTGTGGGTGTGACGGTGATTGGTGACAGCGTTGGTTTTGTTGCCCAACGCACCTTGGCGATGGTGGTCAACCTGGCCTGCGACATTGCCCAACAGCGGATCGCCAGCGTCGAGGATATCGACCAGGCGGTGCAACTGGGCCTGGGTTATCCCAACGGTCCGCTGGCTTGGGGTGATGCCCTCGGTCCACGGCGGATCCTGAGTATTTTGCAGCGCATGAGTGAACTCACCCATGACCCACGTTATCGCCCCAGCCCTTGGCTGCGGCGGCGTGCGGTGCTGGGGATTTCCCTGCTCCATAAAGAGCCGACAGTTGGCTGATTTCGATTCATCGACAGGATAAGAACAATGGGTGCGTTGACAGGTTTGCGGGTACTGGATTTGAGCCGGGTATTGGCCGGCCCTTGGTGTGGCCAGGTGTTGGCCGACCTGGGGGCAGAAGTGATCAAGATCGAACGCCCGACAAGTGGTGACGACACCCGCGGTTGGGGCCCGCCATGGATGAAGACCGACAGCGGCGAATCATCCGGGCAGGCGTCTTATTACCAGTCCACCAACCGAGGCAAATTGTCGGTGGCCATCGACCTGGCCAGCGCCGAGGGTCAGGAACTGGTGCGGGCGTTGGCGGCCAGTTCCGACGTGTTGATCGAGAACTACAAGGCCGGTTCCCTGGCACGCTACGGCCTGGATTACGCGACCCTGGCTGAGCTCAATCCACGGCTGGTCTACTGCTCCATCACCGGCTTCGGCCAGACCGGCCCGCGCGCCGAAGAGCCCGGCTACGACTTTATCATCCAAGGCATCGGCGGCCTGATGAGCATCACCGGCGAGCGCGACGACCTACCCGGCGGCGGCCCGCAGAAAGTCGGCGTGGCATTCTCCGACTTGATGACCGGCCTGTACTCCACCGTTGCTATCCAGGCCGCGTTGCTTAGCCGGGAACGCACCGGTGTTGGCCAACACATCGACATGGCGTTGCTGGATGTCCAAGTGGCAACCCTGGCCAACCAGAGCATGAACTACCTGGCCTCGGGCAAAGTCCCGCAGCGCTACGGCAACGCCCACGCCAACATCGTGCCGTACCAAGTGTTTCGCGCTTCGGACCGCGACTTCATCATCGCCTGCGGCAACGACAGCCAGTTTATCGCCTTGTGCCAGAGCATCGGCCTGCCGCACCTGCCGGATGACCCACGCTTTCGCCGCAACGCCGACCGCGTTGCCCACCGTGCCGAGATCGTCGAATTGTTGTCGGCGCACTTCCTCGGGCGCACGGCGGATGAATGGGTGGCGAGTATCCATGCGTCCAAGGTGCCAGTGGGCGCGATCAACACCATTGCTCAATCCCTGGAAGAGCCTCAGGTGATCGCTCGTGAACTGATGGTGAAGATTCCTCACCCGCAGAACCCGGACTTTGCCATGGTGGGCAGCCCGATCAAGATGTCGGGGACGCCGGTGGAGTATGTGCGGCCGGCGCCGATGTTGGGGCAGCATACAGATGAGGTGTTGGGTGAGCGATTGGGGTTGTCGGCTGAGCAGTTGGCGCAGCTCAAGGCGGGTGGGGTGATTGAGCAGTTGGGGTAATCACGCGGGCCTGGCGGCGTATTGGGCGCCAGGCCGAATCCTCGGATATCAGTTGGGGAACAGCTTGCCCAGCGCGCCCATATCAAGCTCTTCATTGATCTTCAGCGGCGCCGAAAAGGTGAAGCGTTCCTTGTAGAGCGATTCATACTCCATGTCGGCAAACACCTCATTCTTCTGCAGGAAGAGGCTCATTTGAACCAGGCATAGAGCGCCGAACAAAGTACTTTTGGTCGGTGCCAGAATGGCGATTTCATTGCCGGGCCTGACGGCGGCACCCTGGGTGGGCCAGCCTTTGGAGAAACACTCGGGATTCAGTCGTGCCTTCTTCAGAACAGCCGGCCAGCGACTGTCACCGAGCCCGTCGAACTGCTCGTCGGCGACCCGAATCTTGAACGAGGTAATGATGCCCGGCCCGATACCTTCGTTGGAAAGATAAAGGCCGGCTTTCTCTGCGGTCAGATGGGGCGTGATCATCAGGTAAGGCCTGACCGACAACCTGTTGTGCTCGCGCATCAGATCCAGTTGCCAGTAGGCGATCGAAGCCGCGGCAATGGAAATCACCACCGCCACGATTGACAAGACGGTGCCGGAGGAGGGAATAGGCCTTTTGGCGATCACACTCGCCTTGCTCGGGCGCAGCTGGAAAAAGGGATGGTTGCGGTTCTTCTTCATGGGGTCGACTCCTTGTCGATGACGGCTGGATGGGAAATTTTGGACAAAAAAAAGCCTGCATTTCTGCAGGCTTCTTTTATTGTCTGGCTCCACGACCTGGACTCGAACCAGGGACCCAATGATTAACAGTCATTTGCTCTACCAACTGAGCTATCGCGGAATGCGCCGTATGTTACTGATTGAAAAGGATAAGTCAAGTTATTGGTGATGTATTTCGTCGGAGCTTGGCAAAGCTCACGTCAAACCAGCGGTGGTTGCCCATTAAATGGGACGTTATCGGGTGATGGCGGCGTGAGCGACGACCAGTCAGGCCGTCGATTAACGGAGTAAGGTTCTTCGCTGTTTATTGGCCGGTTTTCGCCATTCGTAGGTAGTGGATTGCCTCATGCTCAATGTGTCGTGCGCTACCGGATAAGTCTCCTAACATCTCGAGGAGCCAGCCGAGGTTGCCTGTGTGCAACTCACCCAGTTCATCAGCACAGATACCAATCGCTGCGCCTATGGCACTGATTCCCAATTCAGCGGCAAGCGCAGAGTTCGCGGCACCCATTTTTAGGGTTGTAAGCCTGACGATCTGTTCTTCGGTAGGTACTGCCTTTGGGTTAACGGCGAGCCCTGAGAACTCTTGCAGCATGCTCGGGAGAAGGGCGTTGATTGATAGCGTTTTCATGAGACCCCCTCCAAGGTATTCAACAAATCACAGAGATCGTTGTGAGCCATTTCGCTGAGGAATGTGATTGCCGAGTAAATGGCATCCTCACCCAGGAGGTCGATTTGTGCGGGATCGGCGCATCCTTTATGTGCGGTGTTGTTCGTAAGCACCTTGGCCAGTTCATTGATGGTCATTAGTTGGCACTCCAGGCGGTCTGGAAGCGTTGCTGCTCGGCTCATGAATGGACATCTCCATTTTGGCCTGCGCAAAGCACCTTTACGAACTGACGATCATAATCCTCGCGCATGCAATCAATGCCGCCAGCTTGGTCCATGCAGAACAGTTCGCCCATCCGGGCCATATGAAAAGTGTCTGAATGCTCGTCAACGAACCCCTTCAGCACCTTGAAAGTGGCTTCGGCAGATTTGAGCGCCTGATGTGCATACTCCAGCGCGCTTAGAGACTCTTCGGTAATTGAGATGATTTTGTTGAGTGGGCTATTCATTGGCCCGGCTCCTGAACCGTTCGCCGTGTGACCGGCTCATGCCCCCACGTGAGGACCGAAACGGTGGCAGATATCTCCAAAGCTTCTTCCTTGGCCCGCTTATGGTCCGCTTCGCATATGTAGGTTGGGTTGTCCGCGTTCTCCCAGGCATCCGTGACAGCGTCCTCCAGCTCAAGGCCGAGGCACTGCATGGCGCGTAGATAACCTTCCAGGTGTCCGTTGCGGATAGCGCCAGGCGCCTGTGAACTGTCTTCGAGGATCAAGTCGCTGATCAGTACCTCAGTGAGCGCATTCAAGCCTTGGGCGACATGCATCAGTCGTTCGGCTTTGGGCATGCGGATCATTGGGCACCGCCATGGAGATTGCCGAACTCGACGCTCTTGGTTGTCGAATCTATTAAGGCTTTCGTGGCTTCGACCATAAATCGGACTGCGTAAATTTCATTGGCGTCCGTATCGCCATCGATCAGGCGGTCAAGAAAACTGGTGACTGACGCCAAAAGACAACTGGAGGAATTCAGCGCTTCGATTGCTGGATTTCCGGGAAGCACCTGCAAGAGATATTTGTTTTCGGGGCGGTACTCGAAATTGTGGAAAGAGTGAGCAGTAGTGAGCAACTGTTCACGGGCTGCTTGGGTTGCTGCTGGGCAGTTCATTTCACACCTCTGTCAGTTTTCAGGTCTGCGAGCGTCGGCGTCCATGGGCTAATGCCTTACTGCTCGCGTCCAAAGCATAGAAAGACACGTGCAAAAACTCACTACAGAAACCGCTGGACAGTTCCTAAAGCAGTGGCAGATATCGCTTACTGAAAGCACTGAAAAGGCTTGGCTGTATGGAGGTGCTTGCTGACATCTTTTTCTGGAGAAAACGGGCCAAGCCAAACGTGACTTTTTAAACGAAATGAGGAGGTTTCAGCAGATCACTAAAACGATTCGGTGGATGACAAAAACAAAAAAAGCACCCAAGGTGCTTAATGTCGGTCAGTTAAGAGATGGAACAGACAACGAGTGACCTGTGGCGAGGGGGCTTGCCGGACCGCCGTATCGCCCCGTTGGGCTGCGGAGCAGCCCCAATAAGATCACTGAGTTTTTTCAGATAGACCTAGATGACCGGTTTTAGGGCTGCTTCGCAACCCAACGGGGGCAAGCCCCCTCGCCACAGGGTCAGTGCTCACTCTTAACTGATCGTGAATTAACCCGCCACACCAGCCCGCATCCTGTGCAGCTTTTTGTAGCTATCAATCAGGCGCTGGTGCCGGTCGAGCCCTTCAAGCTTCATGCTCGTCGGCGTCAACCCGAAGAAACGCACGTTGCCGTCCACTGAACCTATCGCGGCGTCCATCCGCTCGTTGCCGAACATCCGGCGGAAGTTGACCTCGTAGTCGGCCAGTTCCAGGTCTTCGTCCAGCTGCATTTCCAGCACCACGTTCACAGCCTGGTAGAACAACCCGCGCTCCACCGTGTTGTCGTTGTACTGCAGGAACATTTCCACCCGTTCTTTCGCCTCTTCGACGTTCTTCAAGGCGAGGTAGATCAGCAGCTTCAGCTCCAGGATCGTCAATTGACCCCAGGCGGTGTTGTCGTCGAATTCGATGCCGATCAAGGTGGTGATATCGGTGTAGTCGTCCAGCTCGCTGTCTTCCAGGCGCTTGACCAGTGCTTTCAGCTCGGCGTTGCTCAGGCTGTGCAGGTTCAAGATGTCTTCACGGAAAAACAGCGCTTTGTTGGTGTTATCCCAGATCAGATCGTCCAGCGGATAGATTTCCGAGTAGTCCGGCACCAGGATGCGGCAGGCGGGTGCACCTAGGTGTTCATACACTGCCATGTACGCTTCTTTGCCCATGTTTTCGAGAATGCCGAACAAGGTCGCGGCTTCCTCGGCGTTGGAGTTTTCACCTTGGCCTGAGAAGTCCCACTCGACAAACTCGTAATCGGATTTGGCACTGAAGAAGCGCCACGACACCACACCGCTGGAGTCGATGAAGTGTTCGACAAAGTTATTCGGCTCCGTCACCGCGTGGCCTTCAAAGGTCGGCTGCGGCAAGTCGTTCAGGCCTTCAAAACTGCGGCCCTGGAGCAGTTCCGTCAGACTGCGCTCCACGGCGACTTCGAGGCTGGGGTGCGCCCCGAACGAGGCAAACACGCCGCCGGTGCGTGGGTTCATCAAGGTGACGCACATCACCGGGAACTCGCCGCCCAGGGACGCATCCTTCACCAATACCGGGAAACCCTGTTCTTCCAGGCCCTGAATGCCCGCCAGGATGCCGGGGTATTTCGCCAGCACTTCTTGCGGCACATCCGGCAGGGCCATTTCACCTTCGAGGATTTCACGTTTTACCGCGCGCTCGAAGATTTCCGACAGGCATTGCACCTGGGCTTCGGCCAGGGTGTTGCCAGCACTCATGCCATTACTGAGGAACAGGTTTTCGATCAGGTTGGAAGGGAAATACACTTCCTTGCCATCCGACTGGCGCACATACGGCAGCGAACAGATACCGCGCTCGATATTGCCGGAGTTAGTGTCGTACAGATGGGAGCCACGCAGCTCGCCATCGCGGTTGTAAATATGCAGGCAGTATTCGTCGAGAATTTCCGGCGGCAGCTCATCTTTAGGGCCTGGCTGGAACCAGCGTTCGTTCGGGTAATGCACAAACGCCGCGTTGGCGATCTCTTCGCCCCAGAACTGATCGTTGTAGAAGAAATTACAGTTCAGGCGCTCGATAAACTCGCCCAACGCCGACGCCAGTGCGCCTTCCTTGGTCGCGCCCTTGCCATTGGTAAAGCACATGGGCGAGTGCGCATCGCGGATGTGCAGCGACCACACGTTGGGCACGATATTGCGCCACGAAGCGATTTCAATCTTCATGCCCAAGCCCGCCAAAATGGCCGACATGTTGGCGATGGTTTGCTCCAGCGGCAGGTCCTTGCCCGCAATGTAGGTGCCCGCGTCCGACGCAAGATTCGGCATCAGCAACGCCTGGGCATCGGCATCCAGGTTTTCCACTTCTTCGATCACAAACTCGGGGCCGGTTTGCACGACCTTTTTCACGGTGCAACGATCGATGGAGCGCAAAATGCCCTGGCGGTCCTTGGCGGAAATATCGGCCGGCAATTCGACTTGAATCTTGAAAATCTGGTTGTAGCGGTTTTCCGGATCAACAATGTTGTTCTGCGACAGCCGGATGTTTTCGGTGGGGATATTGCGAGTGTCGCAGTACAACTTCACAAAGTAAGCCGCGCACAGGGCCGATGAAGCCAGAAAGTAATCGAACGGGCCCGGTGCCGAGCCATCGCCCTTGTAGCGGATAGGCTGATCGGCCACCACCGTGAAGTCATCGAACTTGGCTTCAAGTCGAAGATTGTCGAGAAAGTTGACCTTGATTTCCATGCGCGATTACCAGAATAACGAGCTAAACGATTTGGCCGCCATTATCCGGCTTTTCGGCTGGAAGTCTTGCGCTTTCAATGGTAGCCGCTGACCGGTCCCGTTCCCAGGTCGTGGAGCCCGGCAATAAAAAAGCCTGCATCAATGCAGGCTTTCTGTTGCCCTTATCGGGTCAGTCGAACTGAGAATTTACGCCTGGGGCTGCTCCGAATGGGTGGCCCGCCAATGCAGAATCTGCTGCTGAATATTCCAGTGAATGATCTGCTCGTAGAGTTTCTCGACGAAGGCTACGTCAAACCCGGCCTCTACCGCCCATTCACGGCGCTCCTCAAGCATGGCCGCGACCCGTTCGGGTGCCGGAATCTCTTGTTCGTTGGCTTTGAACTGCGCCGCAGCCTTCACGTAACGCAGGCGTTTTTGCAGTGATTCGAGGATCTGACGATCGAAAAAGTCGATGCCCGCCCGAATGTCGTTGAGGTTCTCGCAGGCTTCAGGCGCTTTCAGTGGCGGCATAGGTGTGTCTCTTTCAATAGTGAGTACGCAAGTTGAATGACGCTGTCGGCAGTCGCTCGCCGACCGCTTGTCTGGCGGGTGCTCGCTTGGATCGCCAGGCCTCCAGCTGAGCTTCGGCAGCCACTTCGTCGATCAAGGCGTCGATCATGCTGTTGTCGTGATGATGAGGCGTGGTGATCAGGTGTGCGGTATGGCCGGAGGTCGCCAGGCAGTATTTCGTCGCGATCCGCTCTGACGGGCACGGGAACACCACAGTGATGGAGTTTTCGTTGCGCCAGGCATCAATGCCTGAGGCCTGGAATCGGTCGACGGCGTACTGCGCCGTGTCCAGGCTGTGCTTGATCCGATGGCGCCAATCAGCCAACGAGTGGCTGCGCAGTGCTGCCCACATCATCAGTGGGGTGTGACCGTTGCGGGAGCCGCTGATGGTCTTGTCATGGGCCCGGATATAGTCCACTTCCACCGAGATGCGCGCGACGTTCTTGCGTTTGGCCACGACGATTCCGCAAGGAATAGGCGAGCCGATCATCTTGTGGCCGGAGACACAGATCGAGTCGATGCCGTCGGCAAACGAGAAGGGCTGCGGGTGATCGACGAAGGGCAGAATCATCCCGCTCAGCGCCGCGTCGGCGTGCAGGTAATAGTCGTGACGGGCAATGCCTGCCTGATGCAGGCGCTGTTGGATGGTCGCGATGTTATCAACGGCCCCACACATCGTGGTGCCGATGTTGGCGAAGATGATGGGGTGAGGTTCCTGGTCGGCGGTTATTTTCGCCATCAGGTCGTCGTAGTCGATTTCGCCATTGGGCAATGACTCAACCGCACGGCATTTGATCCGCAGCAATTTGACGATTTTCGCCACGGAGTAATGGGTGTCTTTCGAGTAATACAGCGTGCCATCCGGGAACAGTTCACGACCCAGGTAGCAACCAAACATGTTGCCCTCCGTGCCCCCATTGGTGACGTAGCCCCAGCTGTCTTCGAGCGCAATGCTGAACAGCTCGGCGAAGTACGTCATGACGTCTTTTTCAAAGTCGAACGAGTTCAACAGGTAGTTGCTGTACTCGTTCCAGTCCCCGCAGTTGTTGATCGAAAACTGCAAGAAGCGATGCAGCTGGGAGTAATCAAAGTCTGCTGATTCGGGGTATCCAATGTTGAAGTACTGATTCGTCACGCAGTGCTGCCAGAAGCTCTCAAGCCTGCTTTGGTCGGCAGTGGATAAAGTCATTTCTAACTCCTTTTAAATCGACTTGGCGGAGCCGCCCAGTCAGGCGGCTTTTTGCCTCGTGTCTACCAGCGACCACCAACTGGCGAGCGTGGGCGAATCCGCCAGTTCTTCGAAGCTGACGGCGATACCGCGCTCCTTGAGTTCGGCTGCGAGCTTCATCACTTGCAAGGAGTCGAGACCGTAGAAAATCAGGTTTTCCTCCGGATCCAGGTCTTCGCAGTCCTCGACGAGTTGCAGCACGCGAGTTTGCAACCAGGCGCGGGTGGTTTCCGCCGCCAGGAGCTGGCGCAGATGTTTCTTGTCGATCTTGCCCACGGCCGTCAGCGGCATGGTCTCGATGAGCCGGATGCGATCGGGCAGTTTGTATTCGGCGATACCGAGTTCCATCAGGTGGCGTCTCAGCGCGGGCGGTTTCAGGTTGGGGTTGCGCGAGACGACGAAGGCGCAGCTCTTTTCTCCCAGCCTGTCGTCGGGCATGGCCACCAGGCCTGCGTGGGTCACGTCCGGGTGGAGGACGATGAGGTTTTCGATTTCCTCCGAGGCGACTTTTTCACCGCCACGGTTGATCTGGTCCTTGACCCTGCCGACCACACGCAAATCGCCGGTTGGCATGCGTTGGACGAGATCGCCGGAATAGTAGTAACCCTCATCATCGAACGCCTGGGCATTCTGCTCGGGGCTTCGGTAGTACCCGCAAAAGGTGTAGGGGCCGCGCGTGGCGAGCATGCCAGGCTCGCCGTCCGGGACGGGGAGACCTTGCTCGTCGACAATTTTGATTTCGTCGTCGGGGCTGATCGGACGGCCCTGGGTGGTAAAAATCTGCTCGTCGGAGTCGTTCACCCGGGTGTAGTTGATCAGGCCTTCGGCCATCCCGAATACCTGCTGCAGTTTGCAGCCGAGTACACCGGGAACCTGGCGCGCCAGCGAGTCGGCGAAACAGGCGCCACCGACCTGGAGGAATTCCAGCGATTGCAGTTGCTCTTTATGCTCCGGCGCTGCCTGCAACCACAAGGCGACTGCACTTGGCACCAGGGCTACGGTATTGATCTCTTGGCGCTGGATGATCGAAAAACAGGTCAAGGGCTCAGGGCTGGGGGCCATGACGATGCAGCCGCCTGCATACAGGACGCCGAGGCCACCGGGGGAACTGAGCAAGAAGTTATGGGCGGCAGGCAGGGCGCACAGGAAGCGTGTCCGTGATGTGAGCTCGCATATTTCGGCACTTGCCCGGGCGTTGTAGTGATAGTCGTTATGGGTGCGCGGGATGAGTTTGGGTGTGCCCGTGCTGCCGCCAGACAGTTGGAACAACGCCACTTCGCCTGCTTCGGTGGGGGAGAAGTTCGCGCGGCTCTCGCTCGGAGTTTTGATCCAGTCAGCGAGGTTGTTTTCGTGACGTTGCTCGCCCAGCAGCAAGGTGATTTCAGGGCTTGAGCCCACCTCCTTGAAGTCGGCGATATAGCTGTCGCTACGGAAGACTTCATGCTCGCGGGAGGCAATCAGCAGCCTTGGTTCGATTTGCTTGGCGTAGCTCTTGAGCTCGAGTTTTCGATGGCTGTAGAGCGCGTTGAGGGGCGCGATCCCGGCCTTGAGCAGGGCGAAGAGGACAATGTAAAACTCCGCGATGTTGGGCAACTGCACCAAAGCGGTGTCGCCTTTGCCAAGCCCGCTGGCCGACAGCCGCGAGGCCAGGTTGGAGGACAGTTGGTCCAACTCGGCATAGCTGAAGCAACGTTCACCGCAAATAATCGCTGGCGCGTGGGGTTGTGATTGGCTGCGTAGCTGAAGGATCTGTGTGAGGGGTTTGTCGATCCAATAGCCTTTGTCCCGATAGCGTTGTGCTCTGTCCAGGGGCCAGTGGTTAAATTCAATAGTCATAGTGTTCACGCGTGAGAAAATTCGAGTTAGTGGGCCAATCCACATGCACGCAGCATGGTGCCGAGTTTGGTCTGGACTTCTGTCCATTCGGAGTCGGGGCTTGAGGCTTCAACGATGCCTGCGCCGGCGAATAGGCGGACGCTGTTGCGCTTGACGGTGCCGCAGCGAATCGTCACGACCCATTCGCCATTGCCCTGGGCATCGCACCAACCCACCATGCCGGTGAACAGGCCGCGTTCGAAGGGTTCGACGAAGCGGATCAGGCGCCGCGCGCGCTCAGTGGGGAAGCCGCAGACGGCGGGCGTGGGGTGCAGGCGGCAGGCAAGCTGCAAGGCCGAAACGGTCGGATCTGCCAGCGTGCCTTCGATGCGGGTGGAGAGGTGCCAGAGTGCAGGCGTGCTGATGAGGGAGGGGCGTTGCGGCACATTCAGCTGCGTGCACAGCTCCCCGAGCTGGCTGACGATGTCCTGCGTCACGAAACCGTGTTCGTAGTGATCTTTTTCCGACGCTGACAGCCAGTCTGCATTGCGCCGGTCGGCTTCTGGGTCGGCCATTCGCTTGGCCGAGCCTGCCAAAGGGTTAGACAGAAAGCTCAGGCCTTCCTTGCGAACCAGTAGTTCGGGGCTGACACCGATCAGCGTGGCGCCATCGGGCATTGGCACACGGAAGTGATAGCCGCTCGGGTTCTGCGCCCGCAGGTTGTGCTGCATGGCATTCACATCCACGTCCTTGGCAAACACCAATTCTCTCTGCACTGAGAGCACGGCCTTGCGCACGTCGCTGTGACGGAAGTTGACGATGGCGTGTTCCACCGCTCGCTTGAAGGCTTGCTCGTCCGGAATGTTCTTCTGTTCGATCAGCTCAGGCAGTGTTGCTGCGCTGACTTGCGCGAGGGTGTTTCGTGTTCGCCACTGCGCGTGTTCAGGGATGTAGAGGCAAGAGGCTTCAGCGGGATCGAAAGGAATGGCGCCGACGATGATCGGGTTGCTCTGGCCAGCTTTGCGCGCTCGATCAAGGGCTTGCGCAACCGTTTTCTGGAACAGGCTATTGGCGTCATCGCCGCCAATGGCAGGTGTTTCGATCCTCTGCAGCATCCCGGTAACCGCTAATTCGCGGTCGCCGGAGGTGAATGAAAAACTCTGTTTTTCATCAACGACTTGCACCTCTTCCATCTCGTTCGTTCTTAGGGTGCCCGTTCTCATTTTGGGGGAAGCCTCCGTGGCCTATCGATCAAAAATTAAGTCTTGAAATATAATCATTATCGTTTCTAATAGGGGACGCTAATCATTTAGATTTGTCAATCACATGAGTGAGCCATGAGAGAGTTAACTTCAATGCAAGCCGCCTGTTGGATCGGGCGCACTGCTCATGCGTCTTTAGGGAGAGTTTCGGCTCATCTGTATGCCGAGTTCGATGGCCATGCCATTGATCTCGAGCGGCTTCGCAAAGCACTTGAACGGGTATGTCTGCTGCATCCAATGCTGCGGGTCAGGCTGAATGCAGAAGGGCTGCAATCCATTGCTGCAATGGACCAGTCACCGCTGTTGGAGGTCGAAGATTTACGCTTGATGAGCGAGCAGGAAGTGACGCAGCGCCTGCTCTGCAAACGTGAGGAGTGGACTCATCAGCAGCTTGATCTGTGCCAGGGGCCAGGTGCGCGTATGTGCGTGAGTCTGCTGGCGGGTGATGACTTCCGCCTGCACGTCGATACGGACATGATCGCCATCGACCCTTCGAGTTTCCGCACGTTGATGGAAGACCTCGCACGGTTCTATGAGCACCCCGACGCGCCGCTTCCACACACACCGTCTTTCTTCGATTGGTACGACAAAGCACGCACCGATACGGCACTCAAAACGGCCCGCGATCGGGACCGTCTCTGGTGGCGTGAGCGTTTGGCTGAAATCGCGCCGGCGCCGACGTTGCCTTTTCTCGAGGCTCAGCTGGACCAAGCGCATAGCGACCGATTAAGCACATGGCTTGGCCCAGAGGAGCGTCAGGCGTTACAACGCCTCGCCCGTGAACGCAGAATGACCCTGTCGACCCTGATGATGGGGGTGTTTGCAGCCGTCCTCGGCGCGCAAACGGGAGACAGGAGATTTCGCCTCAATGTCCCGACCTTCTGGCGACCGCCGCTCGTGGATGAGGTTGAGCGAATTGTCGGCGATTTTGCCAACGTGTTGATTCTCGACGTCGATGTCGAGGCGGCCCAGAGCCCGGCCAAGTTGTGCGCGCAACTGGCAGGCAAGATGGTCGATTTACTCGAACATTGCGCCTATCCCGGGGTGAACCTGATGCGCGATCTGTCCCGCCATCATGGTTCGCCACAGCTGGCTCCCGTGGTATTTACCGCCGCGTTGGATATGCCGGGTGGAGACCTTCTTTCTGAACGCGTGCGGCGTGTATTGGGTCCAATGAACTGGGTGATTTCCCAGGGGCCTCAGGTTGCGCTCGACGCGCAGATTGCCTGCGCCGACGGCGGCATCTTGATCAATTGGGACATCCGTCTGGATGCGCTGCCGCAAGTCTGGGTATCGGACTTTTTCGACCGTTTCGTGGCGCTGGTGCGTGAGGTGGCTGCTTGCTCCGCGGTCCTGGACCAGCCACTTTTTCAACCCGCAGTTGTCGAGAAGCCACTGACCGCTCTCCAGCAGGCTTATTTGCTTGGACGCAGCGCGCAGATGCCGCTGGGCGGCGTGGCCATGCAGGAGTTTCGCGAGTACCGTGGCGCGATGGATCCTGCTCTGCTGCGAAGCCGTTTGGTCGAGATGGTCCAGCGCCACGAAAGCCTGAGAACACGAATCGATGCGCAGAAACTCGTGCAGTTTGTCAGCGATGAGGTGCAGATAAACCTGGAGGAAGTTGACCTTACGACCTTGTCGCCAGAAGCGGCGTTCAGCTACGTAGAGGAACGCCGCGAGGCCTATGCGCATGCGTTGTTCGAGCTGGATCGTTCGCCCTGGAATGTCACGGTCTTCTGGTTTGCGGAAGGTCAATTGTGCGTCTTTGTACGCCTTGATGCATTGATCCTCGATGGACGATCGATCGCCACCCTCATGGTCGAGCTGTTCGACGGTGCAACTGGCGAGGAGTCGGTCGCGGAGGCTGCACCCGAGCCAGCGGATTTCGTCAGTCAGCGCAAGACCGATTCCGCCTATTGGAAGACCAAGCTCGCGGCGGTCAGTGGCGCGCCACGTCTGCCGTGGATCACCCCACTGGACCAGGTGGGCGCCTCCCGCTATGAGCGGCAGAGCCTGCGGGTGCCCAAAACGGCGTTCGGTGCGTTCTGCAAGCTGGGCGCACGGCAACGGTTGTTCAAGAACACCACGTTGATGGCGCTGGTGCTGGAAGTGCTGTCGCACTGGCTCGATGAGGGTGGTTTGTGTGTTGCGGTGCCGGTTGCCCCGCAAACGAGCGGTGCCTTTGCCAATCGCTCAAGCTTTATCGCGGTCAATTGGAGCGCCGATCCAGATGGTTTTGCCGAGCGTGCCGCCAAGCTGCAAGTGGATGTGCTGGAAGGGCTGCAGCACCTGACCTTTTCAGGTGTAGACCTTGCTCGTTTGCTGTTCGAATCCCACGGCCCAGGCCCGGTGCTTCCGGTGGTGATCACCAACGGTTTTTCCTGGCCGGTCTCGGCGCTGGACAGCCCGATGAGCCTGTGTGATGGGCTGACCCAGACGCCACAGGTGGCGATGGATATTCGCTTCTCGGCCAACGCAGATGGCGCGTTGGTGTTCGATATCGACTATGCACGCGCAGTGCTGGATCCGGCGGTGGTCAGCGACGTCTTGAGCGCAATCGAAAAGGCGATCAACCAAGTCACGGCAAGTGGTGTTTTTGCCATTGATGCCCCGGCGATCATCGAAAAGAGCCACTACCGGCTCAATAGCCAGGTCGCTGATGCGTGCCGCGAAGGCTTCCTCGGCCGGATCGCAACCCACATCTTTGACCGCACCAACACCAGAGTCGCTCTCGTCAGTGGTGAGCGGCAAATCAACTATGCCGATCTTGGCGACAGCGTGTGCCGCATCATCGCTGCATTGAAAACGCGCGGATTATCTCGTGGGCAAGTCGTCGCCATCTGCCTGCCGCGCAGTCCAGAGCACACGATGGTGACACTGGCCTGTGCGCTGACAGGCGTGATCTGGGTCCCCGTCGACGCGTCAGCGCCAACCGAGCGGTTGCATTACCTGCTGGAAAACTGCCGGCCCGATCTGGTGGTGACGGCCCAACGTGAGTCTCTCGAACATCCATCGGCAACACCGGATGAACTATTGGCGGTGCAAGCCCAGGTTCCGCCCGCGCTGGATGACCTGTCGTTAAGCGACGCCCCGGCCTATTACCTCTATACCTCGGGCACCACCGGCAAGCCAAAATGTGTGGTCCTGAGCAACCGAGCCACTGCCAATGTCATCGGCGGCACCCTTGGACACTGGGCCGTGACCGAACGTGATGTGTTCATGTCCGTAACCCCGCTTCACCATGACATGTCGGTGTTCGACGTCTTGGGATGCCTGACGGCGGGGGCGACACTGGTGCTTCCCGGTGTGGGTGAGGAAAAGGACGCGGTGCGCTGGAACCAGTTGATTGCCCGGCATCAGGTGACGTTGTGGTGTTCGGTGCCCGCCATTCTGGAGATGCTCCTTTCTTGCCGCACCACCCATGACCTGAAGAGCCTGCGTCTGATTGCCCAGGGCGGTGATTACATCAAGCCGGCCGTGATTGCCGAGTTGCGTGAGCTGCTGCCGTCAGCTCGGTTGATTTCCCTGGGTGGACCGACGGAGACCACCATCTGGAGCATCTGGCACGACATCGTAGCGGATGACCGTGCGCTGATTCCCTATGGAAGGCCGTTACCTGGTAACAGCTACTTCGTCCTTGGCCCGCAAGGCGAGCATTGCCCGGCGGGCGTTGTTGGTCGAATCCACACGGCGGGCGTCAATCTCGCGCTGGGGTATCTCGAAAACGGCGAGCTGACACAAAGCGAATTCGTGACCGTCAGTGACGAACATGGCCAAGCTGTTCGGGCTTTCCGTACCGGCGACTGTGGGCATTACCGCCGCGACGGCACCTTGATCTTCGACCGTCGGGTCAACGGCTACGTGAAAGTCCGGGGTGTGCGGGTATCGCTCCCGGACATCGAGATAGAACTGATCAATCATCCGTCGGTCAGGCATGTGTTGGTCGTGGATTATGGTGAGCAGCGCCAAGGCGAAGTCTGCATCGGTGCGCTGTATGTCAGCCAGCAGGGCGGCGCAGAGCTGACCGCGTCCGAGCTACGCAACTACGCCCGCCAGCACCTGCCGCACTCCCATGTGCCCACGCGGTTCCTGAAAGTGGACGAATTACCGCTGTCGCAAAACGGCAAGCCCGATCGCCAGCGGGCGCGCAGCCTGCTGACCGCTCCGGCAAATGACGCAGCCGAACCCGTCGTGATGAACCAGTCGACTCCACGCAACAAGGTGCTGGATATCTACTTGAGCGTACTGGGGCGCCCGCTCGCGGACGGGGCGAATGACGCGGTGGACTTCATCAGCCTGGGGTTACGTCCCCAGCACTTGAAGGCGATCTCGGCGCGGGTCCAGGAGGATTTCTCGGTGCTCCTTTCACCTGGGCAACTCCTGCGCTGTCGCAATGCACAAGACGTTGAACGCCTGCTCATGGCCGAGGGTTCGTGAGCCTGTAATGGATTTTGATATGAACGCAGTGGCGCGCCTGAGGGCGTGCCCGCTGCTAACCAAACAGCAGTGCTTAGGGAGATGGATCGGATGATGGATATACCCAATGTTGATATTGCCGGCGTTGGCATAGGCCCCTTTAATCTGGGATTGGCAGCGTTACTGTCCAAACATCCTGGCGTGACCGGTATTTTCCTGGACCGTAAAGCGGAATTTCGCTGGCACGAAGGGCTTCTGTTGCCCGGCACCACACTCCAGGTTCCGTTTCTGGCGGACCTGGTGACGATGGCGGACCCCACGCATCAACTGAGTTATCTGAACTACCTGCATCAGCATGATCGTCTGTACCAGTTCTATTACTACGAGAACTTTCAGGTGCCTCGCCGTGAGTACGACCATTACTGTCGTTGGGCGTCGCAGCAGCTGCCAGCCTGCCATTTCGGCGAGGACATCTGTGATGTGACGTATGACGCCAGCGCTGACCGATTCCTGATTGAAAGCCAGTCAGTGTCAGGCTTTAAGCGTCATTACTACAGTCGGGACTTGGCGATTGGCGTCGGCACTGTGCCGCTGCTGCCTCAATGGGCGCAGGTCAAGAGCACCGCGCCAGTCATGCATTCGGCGGAGTTCGGCAAGCGTCAGGAACAGTTGTCGAAATGCCAGCGGGTCACGGTCATTGGCTCCGGCCAAAGTGCGGCGGAATGCGTGTTGGCATTGTTCAACGAGCTGACACCCGAGCGGATCGCGGCGGGTGCTTCGATTCGCTGGATCACGCGCTCGCCGGGTTTCCATCCCATGGAGTATTCGAAACTGGGGCAGGAGTGTTTTACGCCGTCCTACATGGAGTACTTCCACAGCATTCCAAGGGAGCGCCGCCGCGACATCGTTGCGGGGCAGGGGTTGCTGTACAAAGGCATCAGTTTTTCGACCATCGCCGACATCTACGACCTGATCTATGAACGCTCGATTGGCGGCGCTGATCCAGGCCTGACGTTGCTTTCCAACTGTGAGGTCGAGACGGTGGAGGATATCGACGGCACGCTGCGAATTGCCTACCGGCACCGTGAGCTGGACCAGACCAGCACCCTCGAAGCCGATGCCATTGTCGCAGCCACAGGCTATGGGCATGCCTGGCCGCAGTGGTTTGAAAGGCTCAAGGGCGCAGTGCTTGAAACCGATGAATACGGCGACTGCATCGTCCAGGAGGATTTCACGGCGCGCCGCTGCGATGCAGGCACGGGCCGTATCTTTGTGCAGAACGCGGAAATCTTCCAGCATGGCGTTGGTTCGCCGGACCTGGGGATTGCGGCCATTCGCAATGCAACGATTGCCAACCAGTTGCTCGGCCGACCGCATTACCGTTTGCCTAAGCGCTCATCGTTCCAGCGCTACGGGATGCACGAGGCGTAGAACCGATGTGTGCAGGGTCTTGGTAGCGTTACCAAGACCCTGCTCGGGGGGTTATGTGCGGATATGGTCCAGGACGATGCCGGCTGCATCGGGCGTGGTGAACAACGTGAACACCTGATCAATCGTCGCACTCAGGCGCGCCATCTGTTCTGCGCTGTAGCGGTCTGAACGGTAAGTGATGACCAGGCGCAGTGAGCGTTTGCCGTCGATCATGTTCTCCATGATCTCGAACTGAATGCCGAACATCGACTGGTTCTTGTCCGGGTCAATCTGCCGGTAGCGGATCGTCCCGGCGTCAGGCGTGCTCAAGGCGCCATTCAAGGCGTTGTTGGCGTGAATCTGGATGTACACGTCGAACAGCAGGCCATCTGCTGCCGTCATGCCCAGGGCTTGTTGGATCTGCTCCATCGGTACATCGGCATAAGCCATGGAGTCATTGATCAAGCGAGTGACGTTTTCAATCAGTGCGCCAACGGCCTGCTGAGGATCGAACTGCACCCGGTGCGCCACCATCGTGGTGAAGTAACCGACCGTCTCGTAAAACCCGGGGTCGGTTCGGCCGGAGGCGGACGTGCCGATCACCAGGTCCTTCAAGTCACCAAGCTTATGCAGCGACAGTGCAATGGCCGTATAGACCACGCCGAACAGCGACGAGTTATTCCGTCTGGCGAAGGCATACAGGTTATCGGTGAGGTCCTGATCAGGTTTGATTTCGAACCACTGCGCCTTCGTCGATACTTCGTTGGCCGGCACGCTGGCCTGATGGTCAGGGGAGGGCAGCGTCAGGCCGCGGGTGGCATCGCGCAGCATGTTCGTCCAGTAGTCGAGATGCTGCTGATTAATGCCGGTAGCCTGTTCACGCAAAGCGAACTCATGGAATGACGGTGCAGGCGCTTCCCAGGTGGGCGCTTTGTCGGCGGCACGGGCGAGGTAGGCCTGAGCCAATTCTTCCATCATGACGTTGAGCGACCATTCATCAATGGCCATGTGATGGACCAGCAATGACAGGGTTTGGCGCTGGCGTTGCGCGTCGTAAATGAAGCGGACCCTGAGGGGCAGCTCGCGGGTCAGGTCGAACTGATAAGTGGCTTCGCTTTTCAGCGTCGCACCCTGGCTTTCATGGCTTGGCCAGAACCACTTGTAGTCGGACAGTTGCGTGATCGGCACGATCTGCTGGTACGCCTCATTGCCCTCAAAGTGGAAGGTTGAGCGCAGGCTGGCGTGGCGTTTCAGCAGGTCGCAGAAGGCGTGCTCGAACAGCGCTTCGTCCACCTTGTCGAGGAAGTCCAGGGCAAAGGGCAGGTTGAAAATCGTGCCGAACTCAAAGGCCACGTAAGCCCGCCCGAGAGAGGCCTGAGCCAGGGCGAAAGGTGCTTTTTGCACGTCTTGCGCCAGGCCCGCAGCAGAAGCTGTCTTGTCTTGAGCAATGACATGGGCGCGCGATGCCAGGGCGGCCGCCGACGGTGCACTGAAAAAGTCATTGAACTGGACTTCAATGCCATGGCTGCTCAGCAGCTTGCCAATGATGCGGGTGGCCAGCAGCGAATGACCGCCAAAATCAAAGAAGTCATCGGTGAGTTGCATGTCGGGCTCTGCCAGGGCTCCTCGGAACTCGCCAAGAATAATCGCCGCGACTTCACTGTTGTTGGCCGCAGGCTGGGCGCTGGGCGCACTGGCCGGTGGCGATAGAACCTCGCCATCCGCCTGGCGGCGCAACCAGGGCGTATCGCTGGCCGAGTGGCCTACATAGGCGCTCAAGACCCGGCAATACAGGTTGTCCTCCTGGCAGGTCTGGTCGAGGATCTGGTGGAGTACGAAGCCGAGGATAACCTCGTGCCCGGTTGGAATAATCAGTGCCTTGAACGGCGGCTGGCTTTGCGCATCCCACGGTGCTGTTTGCTGCGAGAGCAACTGCTCGGTGGCTTCAGCGTCGGAGTGTGAGCGCATGATTTCAACGCAAGACTGCCAGTCATTGGCGTGCACTTTGTGCACTTCGCCGTCGTCGTTGAACTGATAGCGTGCATTCAGATCGGGCAGTGTTTCGATGACAGTCTTGATCGCCCACTCGAGCCTTGAAAGGTCGATGTCGGCGTCGAACCGCCAGGCGCTGAAGTGTTTGAGCGTACGTTCGGGGTATTGCTGCTGCAAGAGCCAGAAATGCTCTTCGTCACCGGTGACAGACAGTTTCGGTAACGAATCTGGATTGAGTTCCATCATGGAAATTTCCCGCCTTATCAAACTGAACAGTAAGAAGTAGAGATGGCACCAAGTGCCGACAGACCGATCCTCGGTCTGCTGTAACGCCCAGGAGTCCAGGCGTCAGAGAAGGTGCAAGCAGGTCGCATTGCAGGGGCTCTATGAACGCCGTATGATATTAAATAATAATCATACCTATTCGCATTAGTCAAAAGCTGATCGCGGATGTCATCGTCTCAGGAGAGGTGTTGTGGACAACGGAGCGTTCGCGTCCAGGCAGCAATTTGAAAAGCTGTATGTCGACCACCACAGTTGGCTGTGCAGTCTGTTGCGCCGCAAGTTGGGCAATTCGGTCGATGCTGCCGATCTGGCCCACGATGTCTATCTCAATCTCATCAAGAAGGGCCGGGTTCCCTCCACCGAGGATTCTCGCTGCCATTTGACCCAAATCGCCAAAGGCATGGTGATCGACCTATATCGCCGCCGTCGTCTTGAAGCCTGCCATCTGGAGGCGCTCAAGTTGCAGGCCGAACCGCTGGCACCTTCAGAGGAGCGACGCGCCCTGGTGACTGAAACGCTGACGCAGATCGATGACGCATTGCACAGCAAGCCGGCCAAGACTCGCCAGGCGCTGTTGCTGTGTAAATTGCATGGCATGGGCCACCGCGACATTGCCACCGAGTTGAAGGTGTCGGTGTCTTCCGTCGAGAAGTACATCGCCTCTGGCCTGCGGGCCTGCTACCCGTTTGTGCCCGGACTCGGGCCTTGAACCGCTTCACCGATTAATGAACGTTTCGATTGAGGATTTTGCGTTGCTGTTCGGAATACAAGGTACGCAGCGCGCAAACCCCTCGAACGCAAAGGAAGTCAGGCAGGCCTTCAGGCTACCTGCAGTGGTTATTCAGGAGAGCTCATGAGTGTTAAAGATGAACCCGCCGCGACTGGCTCGGTATCCCAGGTACTCAGGCCCATACGTGGGCGGCTGATTATCGCGGCGGTACTGGCTGCCATCGGCACCATGCTGACACTGGTGCCCCTGGCCGGCATCGCCTATATCGCACAGCTTGCAATGGGCCAGGCCGACGTTGCTGCGGCCTGGGGCCAGATGCAGGATCAGGTCTGGCGGGTTGTCATCATCAGTCTGACCTGCCTGTTCCTGGGGATGACGCTGATCTCGATGGGTGAGATGGTCGCGCACCTGGCCGACAATCACATCACCGGCCATTTGCGCCGGGCGATTACTCGCCGACTGGCCAAGGTGCCGCTGGGCTGGTTTACCAGCCGGGCCTCGGGCGAGGTCAAGCAAGCGATGCAGGATGACATCGGCACGCTGCACAGCCTGACCGCGCATTTCTTTACCACGCTGGGCCGCACTATCGGCGCGATTCTCATCTCGATCCTCTACCTGTTCGCCATGGACTGGCGCATGGCGATTGTCTCGCTGCTGCCGTTTCCACTGTTTTTCCTGTTCTTCTCCAGGGCTACCAAGGCCAGCGGGGCGAACATGCAGTCATTTGGCGCCGGTATGGCGCGCATCAACAATGCGGTGGTTGAGTTCGTCAACGGCATTCCCGTGGTCAAGGCCTTTGGTGTCGAAGGCAAAGCCCATGGCAGTTATCGCGAGGCGGTCGATGGCTTCGCTGAGGCGTTCACCGACTTCACCCGGCCGCTGGTCAGTGCGATGGCCAACGCTCACGCGATGATCGCCCCGGTGGCGGTACTCGGTGTGGTGCTGGCGTTTGGCACTTTGTGGGTGAGCCTGGGCTGGATCACGCCGGTGGAGGTGTTGCCCTTCGCCTTGGTGGCGCCGGGAATCTGCGCGCCACTGCTGCTACTGAGCTACGTCACCCACGATTTGAACAATGCCACCGGCGCTGCCCAGCGCGTGCATACGCTGCTGCAAACACCGGTGCTGGAAACCTTGGCAGGCGCCGCGCCGACGTTGCCGGACAATGCCGAAATTCGTGTCGAGCAACTCGGCTATAGCTACGACGGCCAGACCCCGGTGCTCAAGGACGTCAGCTTCACCCTCAAGCCTGGCACGGTGACGGCGATTGTCGGTGCTTCCGGCTCCGGCAAGTCGACCCTGGCTCGCCTGCTGCTGCGCTTCTTTGACCCGAGTGAAGGGCGCATCACCCTGGGCGGCGTCGACCTCAGGCAGATCGAGAGCGCGCAGTTGTACCGGCGCATCGGCTTTGTGCTGCAGGAAGTACGCCTTATCCATGCCAGCCTGCGCGACAACATCGCCTTGGGCCGCCCTTCGGCCAGCCAGCAGGAAATCGAAGACGCAGCCCGCACCGCGAATATTCACGAGCGCATCCTCGCCTTGCCACAGGGTTACGACTCGGTGATCGGTGAGGATGTGCAGCTTTCCGGCGGTGAGTTGCAGCGCGTGAGCATCGCCCGCGCCGTATTGCTTGATCCGCCGGTGCTGGTGCTCGACGAAGCCACGGCGGCAGCCGATGCCGAGAATGAAGTGAAGCTCCAGCAAGCGCTGTCGCGATTCGCCCAGGGCCGCACTTTGATGGTGATCGCGCATCGGCTCGATACGGTGATGCACGCCGACCAGATCATCCTGATCGACAGCGGCACGATCTGCGAGCAGGGACGCCACCACGAACTGCTCGCCCGCAAAGGCCGCTACGCCCGACTGTGGGCGCTGGGCGGCTACGAACAGGCCAAGGAACAGGCGGTATCGTCATGCTGAAAACCTTTATTCAACTGCTGGGTGAAGATGCCCCGGTACTGCGCCGTTACCTCTGGATGACGCTGGTCTACGGCCTGCTCTGCGGGCTGACGATTGTCACCCTGGTGCCAGTGCTCACCCATCTGCTGGGCAGTGATGTGCGCTCGGCAGGGCAATGGTTGATCGCGCTGGTGATCGGTGTGGTGGTGTGCTGGGCGCTACGACGCACCGTGGAGAAAGCCGGTATCCGTGTCGGTATCGCCGTTCTCCAGCGCGGTCGTCATCGGCTCGGCGACCATGTGGCGCGTCTGCCGGTGGGCTGGTTCAGCGCACAAAACACCGCACGGCTGAGCCATGTGACCTCCCAGGGCATGATGGAAATGGCCCAACTTCCCGCTCACGTTTTTACGCCGCTGATCACGGGTGTGGTTACACCGGTAGTGATCCTTGTTGCGTTGTTCGCCTTGCATTGGCAAATGGGGTTGATCGCACTGGTGACACTGCCGATCCTGTTTGGTGTCTTTGCGCTGACTGCTCACTTGGGCCAGCGTGCCGACCAAAGCTTTCAGTACAACGCCGCGCATGCCAGCCAGCGCATGGTTGAGTTTGCCCAGGCGCAATCGGTGCTACGCGCCTTCAATGGCGAGGACGGCGGTACGCAGTTTCTCGAGCAGGCCATCGGGCGCCAGCAAGCGTCTGCAAAGCGGCTGATTCACGTCTCGGCGATGTCGGTGGTGTTCAACGCCTGGGCGGTACAGGCCGGCTTCGCCGTGCTGCTGGTGGCTGGCACGCTATGGCTCGGTGATCAGTTGGGCGCAAGCCTGGAGCCGGGTTCGGTCATCGCCGTGATCGTGTCGTTGCTGCTGGTCAGCCGCTTTATCGACCCGCTGCTGGAGGTGGCCGGTTATAGCGAGGTGCTGCGTGGTGCGCGCGGTCAGCTGGAGGCGGTGCGCGGGATCTTTGCGGTCAAGCCCCTGCCTGAGCCGCAGGCCCCGCAAGCGCCGGTCGATGGATCTGTCGAATTGCGCAACGTGAGCTTCCGCTATGCCGAGGATCAGGCTGATGTACTGCGCGATGTCAGCCTGCGTATCGAGCCCGGCAGCATGACGGCGCTGGTCGGTGCTTCCGGCTCGGGCAAGACCACCCTGGTGCGGCTGATTGCGCGCTTCTTCGACGTGACGCAGGGCAGCGTGATCGTGGGTGGTGTGGATGTCCGGCAGATGTCCAGTGAACAACTGGCCGGTCAGATCAGCCAGATATTTCAGGACGCTTATCTGTTCCAGGGCAGCATCGCCGACAACATCCGCATCGGCAAACCCGATGCCAGCGATGCCCAGGTGATGGACGCGGCAAAGCAAGCCGGGGTCGTGGAGATCATCGAACGCCTGCCCCAAGGCCTGGATACTCCGGTGGGCGAGGGCGGTGCGCGACTGTCTGGCGGTGAGCGTCAGCGGATTTCCATCGCCCGTGCACTGATCAAGGACGCGCCGATTCTGTTGGTCGACGAGGCCACCGCAGCCCTCGACGCCGAGAACCAGGCCGCCATCGCTGAAGCGTTGGCCCGTTTGCGCGGCACTCGCACGCTGATCGTCATTGCGCATCAGCTGTCGACGGTAGCCATGGCCGATCAGATCGTGGTGCTTGATCACGGCCAGATCAGCGAGCAGGGCTCCCATGCGCAATTGAGTGCCACGCCAGGGCTCTACGCGCACTTTCTCGCGCAACGCCGAGCCGCGAAAGGCTGGCGGATTGCCGGGGCGTCTGACAGTGAGGGCGGTTCTTGAGTCGTGCAGCCTTACTGATCCTGTTTGCCGTGCTCTGTTGCCTTTCGTTGATGGTGGGGGTCAAAGAGGTTTCCTGGACGGCACTGTTCACGTTCTCCGATGACGCCTGGCTGACCCTCACTGCCAGCCGGCTTCCGCGCCTTGCCGCCTTGATCCTGACCGGTGTGGGGCTGGCCGTGTGCGGTGTGATCCTGCAGCAGATCGTGCGTAACCGTTTCGTCGAGCCGGCGACTTCCGGCGGCCTGGATGCAGCAAAGCTGGGCATCCTGATTTCACTGACGGTGGCCCCCGCCGCTGGTGCGGCCGGCCGGATGCTGTTTGCCCTGGCGTTCTGCTTTGCGGCGAGCCTGCTCTATGTCGCGATCATCCGCCGTATCAAGTTCAAGAACACCGTGATGGTTCCAGTCATCGGCCTGATGTACGGCAGCGTCTTGAGCGCCATCGCCGAGTTCTACGCCTACCGTCACAACATCTTGCAGAGCATGCAGGGCTGGATGCTCGGTGACTTCTCGAAGATCGTCCAGGGTAACTACGAGATCATCTATCTGATCCTGCCGATCGTGGTGCTCACTTATCTGTTCGCGCACCGCTTTACCGTACTCGGCATGGGCGAGGGCATGGCCAGCAGCCTGGGCCTGAACTACGCGGCCAACGCGGCACTGGGGCTGATGCTGGTGGCGGTCACCGTCTCCGCCACGGTCATTACCGTGGGGGCGATTCCCTTTGTCGGGCTGGTGATTCCCAATCTGGTGGCGCTGCACTACGGCGAGAACCTGGAGCGAACATTGCCCATCGTCGCCTTGTGTGGCGCGTCGCTGTTGTTGGCGTGCGACATCCTCGGCCGCTTGCTGATCTACCCCTTCGAAGTGCCCATCGGCCTGACGGCGGGCAGCGTGGGCGGTGTGTTGTTCCTCGTGCTGCTGATCAGGAAGTACACATGAGAGGCGTGGTTACCCGCTATGGCCTCTGGGGGCTGGTATTGGTCCTGGCGATGGCGTTCCTGTTGCTGGGGTCAGGCTTTGACTTCGAGTACGTCATTCCCAAGCGGCTGACCCGTTTGGCCGCGATGGGCATTGCCGGGGTCTGCATTGCTTATTCTTCGGTGATTTTCCAGACCATTGCCGGCAACCGGATACTGACGCCGGCGATCATGGGGTACGAGGCGATCTACCTGCTGTTCCAGGCCCTGCTGATCCTGGTGCTGGGCACCCAGAGCCTGGTGCTGCTGGGACGTAACGGCAATGTGTTGTTGTCGATCCTGCTGATGCTCGCCTATTCGTGGCTCATTCACCGTTGGCTGTTCCGTGACGGACGTAACAACGTGTACCTGCTGCTCCTGCTGGGGCTGGTACTGAGCATGGTGATGGGGACCTTTACTCAGTTTATCCAGCTGAAGATCAGCCCCGGCGAGTTCTCGATTTTCCAGGGCTTCAACTACGCCTCCTTCAACAAGGCGCAACCCGGGCAAGTGATCTATTCGGGCCTGTTGGTGGCGGTGGTGTGCTTTATCGCGCAAAGAACCCTGCCGGTGCTCGATGTGCTGTCGCTGGGGCGTGACCAGGCGATTTCCCTGGGGGTCGATTATCAGCGCAGCGTGCGCCTGCAACTCGCGCTGATCGCGATGCTGGTGGCGGTCTCCACCAGCCTCGTCGGGCCGACGGCGTTCATGGGCGTGTTCGTGGCGAACATCACCTATGCGCTTGCCCGCACCGCCCGGCACCGGATTACGCTACCCATGAGCTGCGCCATCGCCATCGGCATTTTCATCATCGCCCAGTACCTGGTCGAGCAGATGTTCAACTACAACACCTCCGTCAGCATTCTCATCAACCTGGTGTGTGGCGTGTATTTCCTCGCGCTGATGGTTCGAACCCGAGGCGCCCCATGATTTCCCTCAGTCACGTCTATAAGGCGTATGGCAACAAGCACGTCCTGAGCGACGTCAGCGTTCAGTTCCCGCCAGGGCAGGTGACCTCGCTGATTGGCCCCAACGGCGCAGGCAAGACCACGTTGCTGATGTTGATCGCACGCCTGTTGGCACCGACCCGGGGCGACCTGCTGATTGGCGGGCGCAGCATTGCGGATGTGCCGATCCGCGACTATGCCAAGCGCGTCGCCACCTTGCGCCAATCACCCGATTTCAACCTGCGGCTGACCGTTGAAGAACTGGTGGCCTTCGGGCGTTTCCCCTACAGCCGCGGGGCGCTCACCGCTCACGATCGCCAGGCCATCGACGAGGCCATCGAGTTTCTGTCGCTGCAACCGCTACGCCTTTCTTACATCGACGAACTCAGCGGCGGGCAACGGCAGATGGCGTTCCTGGCGATGACCATTGCCCAGCAAACCGATTACCTGCTGCTGGACGAGCCGCTCAACAACCTCGACATGAAGCATGCCGTACAGATCATGCGGGCGCTGCGCCGCTTGTGCGACGAACAGGGGCGCACGGTGATTCTGGTGGTGCATGACATCAACTTCGCCGCCAACTATTCCGACCATATCGTGGCCATGAAAAACGGCGCCGTGCACTGCCGTGGCCCGGTGGCGGAAGTCGTCACCGAAGCCCGCCTGCGTGATCTGTTTGATCTGGATTTCGAGATACTGCAGAGCGAGCAGGGGTTCGTCTGCAACTACTTCAACCCATCACCGTCAAGGGAGCTGATATGAGCACCGGTAACGCAAAAAAAATCTGTGGGGCACTGCTGGCAGTCGCTGTGGCGGCCGGTCTGCAAGGGTGTGACAAGCCGTCGGCAGAGGCGCCTGCGCCAGCCACCGCGCAGGCGCACTACGAGCCGATCAAGATCGAGCATCCACTGGGGACGACGGTGATCACCAAGCTCCCGGAGCGCGTGGTGGCCTTTGACATGAGTGAACTCGATACACTCGACCAGTTGGGCGCGCCGGTGGTGGGCATCGCCAAGGACTATGTCGCGAGCTTCCTCGTCAAGTACCGTGACGACCCGGACATCATGGATGTGGGGTCGACCATCCAGCCCAACCTTGAGCGGTTGCATGCCCTCAAGCCCGACCTGATCCTGATATCGCCGCTCCAGGCGCAGAGTTACGCAGAGTTGAGCCAGATCGCGCCGACGGTCTATGACGATGTGGACCTGACCAACAAGCAAGGCAATCTGATCACCACGGCCAAGAACCATTTGACCACCCTGGGGCGTATCTTCGGCAAGGAAGAACTGGCCCGCCAGAAAGTCGCGGAAATGGACGCCAAGGTGGAGCAAACCCGACGCGTGACCGAAGGACGCCCCGAGAAAGCGCTGATCGTGTTGCATAACAATGGGGCTTTTACCTCCTATGGTGTGAAGTCGCGCTACGGCTTCATCTTCGACACCCTGGGCGTGAAACCGGCCAGCACCGACATCGAGGCTGGCTTGCATGGCCAGCCGATTTCCAATGAATTTATCCAGCAGGCCGATCCCGACATTCTCTACGTGATCGACCGTACGGCGGTGATGGAGCGGCGGCCAGCGCTGGATATGAAGAGCCTGGACAACCCGCTGCTGCGCAAGACCAAGGCCTGGAACAACGGGCATGTGATCTTCGTCGATGCCCAGACTTGGTACCTGTGTACTGCGAGTGTGACGTGCCTCAATCGCATGGCTGACGAGGTGGTTGAGGGCTACAAGGGCTGATCCGCTACGCGTATTGGCAGCACAAAGGGCGGGTGCCATTCAGGCACCTGTCCTTTTTTGTAAAAATATACGAATGCTAATGATTGCTATTGAGGGTTTCGCGTTCTGGTTCGGAAAACCTAGTGAATACATTCCAACTCTCCGAATCGAAAGGAACCCAGCATGTCGGAACGCTGTCGCCAACATCGCGCCACCCCTGATTCACCGCAGGGTGCGCAACGCTTTACTTTGAATCGTACGTTCACTGCCGTGCAGATGGCGCTGTTGCTGGGGCTGACCGGGACTTCCATGGCCGTGGCCGCTGAGACCCAAGAGGGGACAGGCAAAGCCAGCCTGGAGCTGTCTGAAACGCTGGTGGAGGGTGCCATGAACTCCGCCGCAGATCTGCCGCCGGCTTATGCGGGCGGGCAGGTCGCCTCCGGTAGCCGCGTCGGGCTGTTGGGCAACAAGGACTTCATGGAGACGCCGTTCAATACCATTAGCTATACGGATGAGTACATACAAAACCGCCAGGCGCAGGACATCGGTTCGGTGATTGGCGCGACCGACCCTTCGGTATACGTGCCCAGCAAGCGCAGCAACTTTGAAACCTTCTTCATTCGCGGCTTTAACAGCACCGCCGACGACATTACCTTCAACGGGTTGGTGGGTATGGCGCCGAACATGCGCGGCTCCACCGAGCTGGCCGAGCGTGTGGAAGTACTCAAAGGACCTTCCGCGCTACTCAACGGTATGCCGCCGAGCGGTACAGTGGGAGGCAGCATCAATCTGGTGCCCAAGCGCGCAGGCGATGAACCGCTGGCACGCTTGACCACCACCTATGAGTCCCGCGGCCTGGGCGGCGTGCATGCGGACCTGGGGCAGCGCTTCGGTGATCAGAAGCAGTTTGGTGTGCGCTTCAACGGGGTCTACCGTGATGGCGATACGGCTGTGGATAATCAGCAACACAAAATGGCGCTGTCTTCCCTCGGGCTGGACTGGCGTGGCGAGCGAGCTCGCTTGTCGGCCGACTTCTATAAGCAGCGTGAGCGTATCGACGGCCTCAACTACTTCGGGATCAACATGATTGGTCCGAACGTCACTCACTTGCCCAGCCCGAAGAAAGGCGATTATGCGTTGGCCCCGGACTGGGCCTACACCATCAATAACACCACCACCGCCATGGTGCGGGGTGAGTATGACCTGACGGATTCGCTCACCGCCTACGCAGCCTGGGGCCAGCGTGATGGAGGGTACAACGCGCTGATCAGCTCCAGTACGCTGAACAACAATGTGGGCGACATCAGCTCTTCGGCGATTCGCTCGATCCGCAGTGGCACCCAGCAATCTGGTGAGGTTGGCCTCAAGGGCAAGTTCCAGACCGGCCCCGTGGATCACGCCTGGACCATCGCCGCGACGCGCTACACCTCCGATAACAGCTTCAAGGACGCCAGGGCCGCGATTCCCGGTACCACCAACTACGACAACCTGGACTTCGGCAACGCACCGACCTTCCCGGGTTACGGGGTAACCACGTCGCAAATCAAGGCCGATCTGGGCAGCTATGCAATCGCCGATACCTTGTCCTTCGCAGATGGCCGTGTGCAGTGGACCGTGGGCGCCCGACGCCAGCGCGTGCAAAATACCAACGCCGCGTACAGCTCAACCGGCGCCACCACGAAAACCAGTTATGACGAAAGCCGGGTTTCGCCCGCCACCGCGCTCTTGGTCAAGGTGACAGACAAGGTGTCGCTCTATGCCAACTACATCGAAGGCCTGAGTCAGGGCGCTACGGCACCTGTGTCGGCAGTGAACGTCGGTGAAGTCATGCAGCCTTACCAGACCAAACAATACGAGGTTGGCGCCAAGGTTGACTTGGGCACCTTCGCCCATACTGTCAGCCTATTCCAGATCGAGAAGCCCAGCGCCTTTACCGATCCGCTTACGAGGGTCTTCGGCGTCTACGGCGAGCAACGCAACCGTGGCGTGGAATGGTCGTTCTTCGGCGAACTGCAACCGCGGCTGCGCCTGATGGGCGGCGCGACTTACACCCAGGCAGAAATGACCAAGGTGGTCACCGGTGGTGTCAAAGACAAGCAAGTCACCGGCGTACCCAAGGTGATTGCCAAGCTGGGCACCGAGTACGACCTGCTGGATGTGCCCGGGCTGACCCTGACCGCAAACATCAACCATACGGGCAAGCAATACGCGACCAACGATCATCGGGTGTCGCTGGACTCGTACACCACCTACGATGTGGGTGCCCGCTATGCCTTCAAGGTCAAGACCAAGCCGGTGACCCTGCGCGCCACCGTGCAGAACGTCACCAACAAGGCGTACTGGCTAGGCTCATGGAACGGCGGCGATGGCAGCGGCCTCTCCGGTGGCTTGGGCGCACCGCGTACCGTACTGCTTTCGGGCACGGTGGATTTCTGACGGTTTGTAAGCTCAAAAAGCACTGGGGGTAAGTTCGGCGAACTTCACCCAGGCTGACGTAACGATAAAAGAAGCCTGCACCGATGCAGGCTTCTTTTTGCCTGTGAATCAGCGTTTGCAGTCGATCAAAATCAAGCCGGTCGGGATGCCTTCAAGGTTTTTCCGCTGGGTATACAGCACGGCAAAAAACAAAGCGGCTTTCAACGTGAGGAGGGGACTGGTGTCCATGGGAATCAGCCTGGCATCCAGGCCTTCACCTTTCCTCTGCAGTTGCCATTGCTGAAGATCCAGAGTGGTTTGCTCATTTTTCAATGAATAGAAGAGCACGCAATCCAGATCCCCAGGGATGACTTTCGAGTCCAGGAAACTACCGCCTACCAGTACTATTTCGACGCAAATACCGGCTTCATCCAACGCCATGATGGCGGCATTTAGGCGTGTGGCGAACAAACGCCTGGTGTGCTCGACATGCTCTTGGAGGAACGTCGAAAGATGAGTGATATAGGGGGTAGCATTGAAGGGGGTGCAGGTGGTTTTGTCGCCCAGAAATGCCGGAAAATCGACAGACTTTGCCCTGTTGTAGTACTGCGAGAAGAGTGAGTCCAATTCACTGGATATCATTGCGGTTACCTGAGGTTTTATAGGTTTTAAAGTTAAATTTGTGGGGTGGTAGTTGGATTTTTGTGAGTGACTTAAACCTTTAAATTAAGTCGCCTTCTGGGAAGGGGCTGCATCGCTATGTAGCCTGTGTCTCAACGGATTTACAAATGGTTTAATGCGTCGTGCTAATTTTATACGATTAGTGTGAAGTCTGATTGGTGTGCAATGATTTTTGGTAAGTCTTATTTGATCGAAAACCCGAGCTTATGTAAGAAAATTTTATGAGTTTTGTAATTTGGTTGTCATATTTTGATTTTAAAGTGAGCGCATCAGATGAAGGGAATGATCTAAAGGTTTGGGTTGTTCCTTAAGGTAATTTGGGAAGGACGGGAATGGATTCGGTTCACATCGGTGCCAAGGTCTATTATCGCAAGCCCTTGGTGTATCCCTCGAAGGCTGGTTTGGCCGAAGCAACACTCAATGCGCTTGCTACTGCCCAGGATTTGCTGGGCGACTATGCGCAAGCCTCTTGGCCTGTTAAACCTGAAACGCTCTCGTGCCGCCTGGCAGAAGATGACCTTGTTTCGCACTTCAAACATCCATTGGCTGAATATTACTCGGCCCGAAACACACATGCGCCGTTGGGTGGTAGAACCTCAATGGAGCAGCGTCATGTCGAGAGTGTTTGCTCGGTATTTGAAAAAACCTTGATCGATATAAAGTACACAACTATTTGTGAGTTCCTAACGCTCTCGGCTTGTCAACTTGCTGGCGGAGTCGGAGATATTAGAAAGCGTCAGGTAGGGGTCGAACGTGATCGTCAAGGTTGCACGATTGTATTCGTCGAGCCTGCCGAAATTGAGGTTTCATTGGTCCGCCTTTGGCACTATATGGCCAGTCTTTCAAGGCATAGGTATGATCTTTTTGGCGCGACAGTCGCGACAGTTGGGCTATTAAATTGTCATCCATTTATCGATGGTAACGGCCGGCTGGCACGCGTGCTTTTTAATATCCTGCTTTCACGTTCGGCAGAAAACTATATTCCTTTATATGATTTCTATAACTGTACGCCGGGTGGGTACATTTTGCGTCTCCGGCAAGCAGAGCTATTTGGCGAGTGGGACGATTTTATCCTGTTTCACTGCAATATAATCAATGTGATGGCAGGTAAGCAAGTCAATAGGTTTATCCCCCAGATGGATCTGGGGAGCCCGCATGGGCACATACCTAGCGGTGAGGGCAAATGGAAAAGTCTTCCCGTAGCCAAGGAGTTTTTATGCGCGAACTTACTGAAAAAGAGCTAATGCTGGTATCGGGCGGTAACAATACCATTGAGTTTGAATGGCTGGGGTCGAACGGTGGTTACACCGGGCCGACCTGGTCTTCGGGTGGGAGCAGCGTCACCGTAGGCGGATCGGTCTCGGGAGGTGAGCCTTCAGTTGGGGTGGGTGTGAGCATTGAGTATTAAATAAATAAAGTGTGCCTTAACCGGCGCACTTTCCAAAAGGTGTCTAAAGATGCGACCTGCAAGAATTATCCTGATGCTGCTCTTTCCAACTGCTATCTATGCTGCGGATCCAGCTATTGTGCTGGGGCATGCATTCGGGTCATTAGGTTGTATTAACTTGGAAGACCCTGATGGCAAAACCACATGTGAAGCTCGAGCGATTTCCAGTGGTAAAGGGTGTTATAGCTTGTCCAGTCAGACAATGCGGGATAAGTGCCTTGATGAAAGCTTATACCCCGTCAGCAGTAGAAACCTTTCTAAGAAAGCGAGGAAAGCAGAGCCCGTAAAACCTTTGCCTGATTCAGCAAAGCAGCTTATAGCCCCGCCGGCCCTGTCGGAGCGCGAAATAGAAAGGCTTGAAGAGTCATTTGGACTAAAGAATGCTCAGAAATAATGCTGCTTTATGCTTGATCGTATTTTTGCTGTCGATGCATGCTAGCGCTTTAGAGTTGCAGGATGTCCAAGCCAAATTGTATGCGCCAACCGCCGGTAAGTTAAAGGGGGTCGACACTTCAACTTCAGATGGCCAAACACTACTCTCCGCTGTTCTGGCCAGAAGTCAGTATAAACAGCCTTCTACGGAGTTGAGTCTCGCCGATTGTGTGTCTATCATTGATGAGAGTTTGGCGATCGCCTGCAAACTTGTTCTGCTCGGTAATAGCCTCAATGACGGGCGTTTAGATACTTATGTAAAGGTCCTGGGGTCGATGAGTACAGACCAGCGTCGTCAGGCTGGAAGTTTTATTGCTGAACTAGATGCTGACGTCCTCAAGTCCTTGCACGATCGGCAGGTGAGTTTTTTTGAGAATGCTCAAATAGAATTAAATAGCGAAGACAATGATTTTCTCAAAAATTCTACTGACCCTCTGATTGACGTCGAAATCAATGGGGCTCGGGCACAGGCCTTATTTGATACCGGGGCGAGCGTGACGATTATCAGTGAGTCTGATGCTCTTAGGTTTGGCATTGAGCTGGTTAAGCTCCCGGTTAGGGTCAAGAGTTATTATAGCCAAGAGCCGCTAAATGCCAATTATGGAATGATCAAGAAAATAAAAATCGCCGGGACTGAATTTAAGAACGTTCTCGTTGTGGTAGGCGGGAGTCTCAATCTGATTGGGCTGGATCTGATTTCCAGCTTTGACAATGTTGTCATTCGTAGCGATCGAATTGTGTTGAATTTGCCAGCTTCAGAAATAGAGAAGCTCGAAGCACAGTGCATAGCCAAGGTGTTTCTGGGTAGTACTTATTCAAGGCAAACCCAGTTTCTGTATTTGCTTGCGGAAGTTGATGGTAAAAAAACAGCTGCATCGATTGATACGGGTAATCCATATTATTTAAGTGGTGGGGGAAGTGAGGTGGGTCCTGCTGGGAAAAATCAGCGAAGCAAAATAATTACTGATGTGAACGGCGCTCACTCTAGGTCTATCGCTGATACAGCGGTGCTTCTAAAAATGGGAGGCGTGTCGAAAAGTGTTTCCTATACGAAGCTGGCCGAACAGCAGTACCTGACGCCCCATGTCTTGGGATGGGCTGCGTTTCAAGATCACGAATTAATATGGAATACACATGAAGCCAGAGCCTGTTACAAAGATAAAAGCCAAATTCAATAAGCTGGCAATGGCTGCCTGCGGTGTCCTGTATTTATCGGTCGGTAACGCGGCGACCATAGAGGACGCACGGGCGGCCTATACCAGAGATGACTATGCAACTGCCTTCTCGCTGGCTTCAACGCTAGCCAAACAAAACAATGATCCTGCTGCCAGAAACATGCTGGCAGGCTTGTTGCTCACTGGAAAAGGACGAGCGAGGGATGTCGCTGCCGCGCTGAAAATATGGACTGATCTGGCTCGTCAAGACTATGCGCCTGCACAAGCGACGTTGGGCGCTCTGTATCTGGATGGTAGTGCCATCGGCGCAGCCGATTATAAAAAGGCCAAACACTATCTGGAGCTTTCTGTTGCACATGACAATCCGACCTCTATCTATAATTTGGGGTTTATGTACGAGTTAGGGCTCGGTGTACCCAAATCCATTTCCCAGGCCATTGGATACTATGAACAGTCGGCAAAACTGAACTACGCGAAGGCGTTGTTCCGCTTGGGCTCTTTGAGTGCCAACCACCTGACGCCGGAAGGTGGCCCTGAATCGGCTTGCCAATACTACGAAAGGGCGGCGAAGGCGGGGTATGGTGAGGGTGCTTTTTTGACCGGAAAATGTTTTGCCACCGGTGTGGGCATGCCCAAGAATCTGCCCCTGGCTTCCCAGTGGTATAGAGAAGCGGCGATGCTTGATGTCCCCCAGGCGCAGGCGAACCTGGGCTACATCTTCGAGAAGGGACTCGGACAAGAGGTCAATATTCCCGAAGCCTACAAGTGGTATTGGCTGGCCAGTGCAAGGGTTCCCGAAGCCGCCAAGCGTGTTGGGATTATCGAAACGGAAATGCCCTCCATCCGCGACTCTGCCAACGAGCAGACGAAAGCGGCATGGCGTCAGGAAATACAAACGTTTATCAAAGATGACAATAACCGACGCGGGTTGCTCATCAATAAATGAAATCACCTATAGACGGCTGATCAGCCAAGTGTCATCCGGCCTCGGATGTCAGGAGTGATTTGTGGGTGACAGGCTTTTTCGTAGCGCCGCGTCCGATGCGCAGCGTGTTAAGTGGCTGGGTGAGATTGTGCTGATCCGGCCCACGTCTTTTGCCTTTCTCACTGTGTTTGCCTTGGCGATGCTGGGCGTGGTTGGCGGCTTTTTTATCTGGGGCTCTTATACCAAGCGCAGTACGGTAAGTGGGCAACTGGTTCCGGCAAGCGGGCAGATAAAAGTTCGTACCCCGCAGACTGGCGTCGTGCTGGAGAAGTTTGTCGCCGAAGGGCAGGCGGTCGTGCTTGGAGATCCTTTGCTGAGCATTTCCAGTGAGCGTTATGGCTCCGGTGCCGACCCGGTGCAGGCACGTGTCAGTTATCAGCTCAAGCAGCGCCGTGAATCACTGGATGACGAGCTGCAGAAAACCTGGCAATTGCACCAGTCTGAACGCGACAGTCTGTCCAGCAAGGTGGCCACTCTACGCAACGAGTTAACCAACCTGGCCGCACAGTTGGCCAGCCAGCGCGAGCGGGTGGCCCTGGCGGACGATGCGTCCAGTCGTTATCAGGAGTTGATGCAAAAGGGTTATATCTCTATGGACCAGTTCCAGCAGCGGCAAGCCGAGTTGTTGGGGCAGCGTCAGGCACTGCAAAGCCTGGACCGCGAACGCACCTCAATCACCCAACAACTCACCGAGCGCCGTAATGAATTGGCAGGCCTTGATACACGCCAAGCCAATGAACTGGCGCCCATACGCCGACAGCTCTCGGGTATCGAACAGGAGCTGGCGGAAAGTGAAGCAAAACGTACGTTGCTGATCACAGCACCGGGAAGCGGTATAGCGACAGCCGTGTTGGCTGAAGTCGGCCAAACGGTGGACCCTTCGCGCACGCTGCTGAGCATCATGCCCCGTGATTCCCAACTTCAGGCAGAACTCTATGCGCCGAGCAAATCGGTGGGGTTTATCAGGCCGGGGGATGCGGTATTGATTCGTTACCAGGCCTACCCCTATCAGAAGTTTGGCCAATATCAGGCTCAGGTTCTGTCCATTTCACGCACCGCCGTTCCCTCGGCAGACCTGGCCGTTATGGCGGGTGAAGTGCCGGGCCTGTCGCGCAATGGCGAACAGCTCTACCGTTTGCGTGTACAGCTCAATGAGCAGTCCGTCATGGCCTACGGCAAGCCACAACCCTTGCAAAGCGGAATGCTGCTCGATGCCGACATCCTGCAGGAGAGCCGTCGTCTCTATGAGTGGGTGCTGGAACCTCTTTATAGCCTGACCGGCAAATACTAGGAAACCGTCCCATGACTTTTCTCGACGCCATAGCCTTGCGTCCCGGGCGCCGCCTGCCTCTGGTGCTGCAGACCGAAGCCACTGAATGTGGCCTGGCTTGTCTGGCGATGATTGCCGGCTATCACGGTCACCGGGTCGATATGGTCGATTTACGTCGCCGTTGCAGCGTGTCCCTCAAGGGCATTGCGCTCAGGCAATTGATCAACAGCGCCCACCAACTGCAGTTGGGCGCTCGGGCTATCACGCTGGATGTAGACGGTCTCGGCCAGCTCAAGCTGCCCTGCATCCTGCATTGGAATTTTAATCATTTTGTCGTGCTCAAGTCTGTCGATCGGCATGGGGTCGTTGTGCATGACCCGGCCCGGGGGCTGCGTCGGGTCAGCCATGAAGGCTTGTCCCAAAGCTTTACCGGCATCGCGCTGGAGCTGTGGCCGGACAGTGGTTTCGAGCAGCAGGAGGATAAACCGCGGATTAAGCTCCTGGGCATGATGGGGCGAATCAGCGGCCTGTACCGTTCGCTGCTGCAGGTATTGCTGCTGGCGTTGACGCTGGAGGTCTTTTCCTTGATCAGCCCGTTCTTGCTGCAGTGGACCATCGACAACGTCATTATCAGCGCCGATCACGATCTGCTCAGTACGCTGGTGCTGGGTTTCACTCTGCTGTTGCTGATGCAGCAAGCGGTCAGCGGTGTGCGTGCCTGGGTCATGATGCATTTGAGCACGCTGCTTTCGGTACAGTGGCGGGCGAATGTCTTCAGTCATCTGCTGCGCTTGCCCATCCAGTATTTTGAGAAGCGCTACTTGGGGGATGTGGTCTCGCGTTTTGGTGCAGTGGATAACATCCAGCAGACGCTGACGGCGGCTTTTCTGTCGGCGATTCTCGACGGACTGATGTCCGTCGCGACCCTAGCCATGATGCTGCTCTACAGTCCGGCCCTGGCCGCTATCGCTATCGTTACTATGGTGCTCTACGCATTGGGACGGTGCATCTGGTACCGGCCACTGCGCAACGCAACTGAAGAACAGATCATCCATGCCGCACGCCAGCAAAGCCATTTTCTGGAAACGGTGCGTGGCATTCGTCCGTTGAAACTGTTTCAGCGTCAGGAAGAGCGCCGATCAGCCTGGTTGGGGCTGTTGGTGGAGCAGATCAACGCAGGCTTGCGCACGCAAAAGCTGCGCCTGCTGTATCAACAAATGAATGGGCTGCTGTTCGGCGTTGAAAACCTGTTGGTGATCTGGCTTGGGGCAAGCATGGTGATGGACGGCCAGTTCAGCGTCGGGCTGTTGATTGCGTTCATTGCCTATAAATCGCAGTTTGATACCCGGGTTGGTAACTTGATCGACAAGTTCTTCGAGTTGCGCATGTTGCAACTGCAGGGTGAGCGCCTGGCAGATATTGTTCTGCACCCACCGGAAGAAACCCGTTCCAGTGTCGACCTGCAGAGTCTTGTGGATGGCGAGGCAGGCATTGAGATTCAGGGCCTGCACTATCGTTATGCCGAGCAGGAACCGTGGGTGCTGGACAACCTCGACCTGCAGATCGCAGCGGGCGAGTCGGTGGCAATCGTTGGGCCTTCTGGGTGTGGCAAGAGCACACTGATGAACGTCATGCTCGGTATCCTGCCGGCCACTCAGGGCCAGATCCGCATCGCCGGTATCGAACTGGAGCAACTGGGTCTGGATGGTTTGCGGCAACTGGTGGGTACTGTGACCCAGGACGATGTACTGTTCGCCGGGTCTTTGCGCGATAACATCAGTTTCTTCGACCTCAACGTCGATCAGTCCTGGTTGATCGAGTGTGCCCGGATCGCATCGATTCACAGCGATATTCAGGCCATGCCGATGGGCTACAACACGTTGGTGGGGGACATGGGTACTGTGCTCTCCGGCGGGCAAAAACAGCGTGTGCTGTTAGCCAGGGCGCTTTATAAAAAACCGCGAATACTATTCCTCGATGAGGCCACCAGCCACCTGGATGTCGCGTGCGAACAGCGCGTAAACCAGGCCATTCAGGGGTTGCGGATTACACGTATCATGGTCGCTCACCGCCCTGAAACCATCGCCTCTGCAGACCGTGTTATCCGACTCTTTGCCGGTAAGGTGGTCCACGACGATGCAGAGGTATTGGTGGACAGGACAGAGACCGAATGGGTCTCGCCTGGTATTAAACAGGGCTTGGTATGAGGCGGCTGTTGCAGTGCTTGATGACGGCCTTGTTGGGATATTCGTTATCAGCGTGGGCCTTGGAGCCAGACATTTTTGGCACTGCTCATAGCGTGTCCCGGCAAGCGGTGTACGACGACGCGCGTGGCGAGTTGTCTTGCAGCTTCGGTCGCTTGCCCGAGCGATTGCCGTTAGAGCAGGTGGTCGAGCGGATTCTTTGCCACGATCCGCAGACTCGTATCAGTTGGGCCAACGCCAAAGCCCAGGCAGCCCAAGTGGGGCTCAGCCAGTCGGCATATCTGCCTAGTCTGAATGGACGCATTGGCACCAGTCGCGGTAACGGCCGGGTTGACTACGACGAGTCATACATGCGCTCTGGCGAGGGGCACCGGCGACGTAACAGCGCAAGCCTTGAACTGAATTGGGTGCTGGTGGACTTCGGCCGACGCGGTGCCGCCTTGCGCAATGCCCGGCAGTTGCTGTTGGCCGCCAATGCCACTCAGGACGCAACGTTGCAGAGTACTTTTGTTCAGGCGGCGCAGGCCTATTACGATGCCCTGTCGGCTCAGCGCAGTCTGGCCGCCTCGGTGCAGATCGCCGAATTGGCGGCCCGCAATCTCGAAGCGGCCGACGCCAAATACAAGGCAGGAGCCGCTGCTCTCTCTGATCGCCTGCAGGCGCAAACAGCTTTTTCCCAGGCAAACCTGCGCCAGATCCGCGACCGTGGAGCATTGCGTAATGCCTTGGGCGTCATTGCCCTGCGCATGGGCCTGCCGCCGGAAACACCCTTGCAACTGGCGGGTGACCTGACGCCACTGCCCGACACCCAGTTTGTGAAAGCGGTCGATGAACTGCTGATCCAGGCTCGTCAGGATCACCCCGCAGTACTTGCAGCAAACGCCAGGCTTAACGCCGCCCAGGCCGCTGTCGATGAGAAACGTGCCGCCGGCCTTCCGAGCCTGGCACTGACGGCAGACCTGACATACACGCAAAGCCAGCAATCAAAGATATTCAATGGCGATGAGCGTGAACGCGACCGCAGCATTGGCTTGCAACTGAGCATTGCGCTCTTTGAAGGTTTTGGACGTACCTACCAGGTCCGTAATGCACAAGCTCGCGTCGAAGCGAGCCAGGCAGAGTTGGCCGAGGTCGAACAGCAGGTCGCGCTGGACCTTTGGGCCAGCTACCAGACGTTGAATATTGAGACCCAAAGCCTGCAGCGCACCAATGAGTTGGTCGATCAATCGCGTCAGTCGCTGGAGGTAGTCCAGGGCCGCTATCACTCCGGAGTGGGCAGCATGATCGAGTTGCTTAACGCGCTGACTGCGTATGCCGGGGCTGAAGAGCAGCACATTCAGACCCTCAGCCATTGGCAAACGTCGCGCTTGAGGTTGGCTGCCAGCCTGGGCCGCCTGGGATTCTGGACGCTGCAATGAGCGTTTCCAGGGCTATCAGTTCAAGGCCAGGTGCAGTTGCCGGCTCGCCGCACAGGCCAGGAAGCGGGTGCGTTGGTCCTTGGCCAGCTCCAGCCACTCAAGCACAGGAGTCTTGTTTCGTTTGAAAATGTGGTGCTCCTATGCTGTTGTTAACTATTCTTCCGTTTCAAAAATAGTCCCGCTCGCGTAGACAGTCCTTGTAAGCACCGGACACCCCCATTATCCGAACAATTAACGCAGCGCCTGACCCCCATGAGAAAAACCACGCAGCAGCTAATGGTTCACGAAATTGCCGACTGGCAGCATCGAGGTTTGATCGACCCGCAAACCCGGGAGCGGCTGAGCGCGCCTTATCAGCGTCCCGGCCAACTGTTATCGACGGTGTTGCAATGGCTGGGCATCGGTGCGGTGCTTCTGATTGGCATGGCCATCCTGGGCGGTGTGAGCTTTCTCAGTGAGTCGGTCACTCTCGGTGTGGTGCTGTTTTTTATCGCCGGTGGGGTGTTGTGGTGGGTGGGGGTGCGTCTGGCGCGTGATCCGGCCGGGCGTATGCCGGTGACCGGTGTGGCCATTTTGACCATCGGCCTGATGCTGATCGGTGGCAGCCTGTTACTCGGTGGCATTGGCGACGAGGCGGGCGGGCTGGATCGTATTCCTCTGGCGCTGCTGGTCACCGCCTTGCTGAGTGTGGTCACGGCCTATCGCTATCGCCTGCGCTGGCCATTGTTTCTCGGACTGCTGTGCGCCTTTCACGGCCTGGGCTCCTGGGAGCGGTATGCCGGTGGTGGGTCATATATGTTCGACATCCAGGACCCGCGCGCCATGGCGGTGATCGCCGGGCTGGCAGCGCTTCTGGGGCTTTGGCACCAGCAGGCGGAAGAAGGGCCGTTGCGCCACTTCAGCGGTTTCGGGCGTTTGTATGTGATTTTCGGACTGCTCTACTTCAACTGCTCGCTGTGGTTTCTCAGCCTGGACAATTACAGCTCGACCCAATCGGGGTTCTGGATACTGCTGTTCACCGTTGGGGCCATCAGCCAGTTGGTGATTGGCGCTCGTTTCAAGCACCCCAGCTTCACCGGGTTTGGTGTGGTGTTTCTGGGTATCGACCTGTACACGCGTTTTTATGAATACGCCTGGGACCGCCTGAGTGTCGCGGCTTTCTTCGCGGCGGCCGGGGTAGTGGGGGTTTTGCTGGGATGGGTGTTTGAGCGCGCGGCGCTACGTGCCAGGGAGAATCGGTCATGAGCCCGGATCGGCGCAATCGACAAGTCCACGATGCCCTTGATCAATGGCTGCGCGAGGGGCAGATCGATCCCGCTGCCCACAGCCGTATCGGTGAACTGTACCCCTTGATCCGATGGGACTGGCGCTCACTCGGGCGTTGGTTTCTGACCTTCGGTGCCATTAGCCTGGCGGCCGGTCTGCTGTTGCTTCTGCGCGAGCACCTGACGTTCACCCTGCCCAAACTGGCGATCAGCCTGTCGGTGCTGACCCTGGGCCTGTTCGCCGTCGGGCGCTGGTTGCCCGGCAGAGGCTTGAGGATGCTGGGCAGCACCGCCGAGCTGCTGGGTGGCTTTGCGTTGATCGGTGTGAGCTTTGTGGTGGGCATGATCTATTCGGATGGCTCCGGCAACTGGCCGGCGCTGCTGCTGATCGATCTGCTGGTGCTGCTGGTGCTCAGCTATGCCTTGGGCAATGTGTTGCTGCTGACGTTGTGCAGCGTGTTGTTTTTTGTCTGGTTTGGTGGCCGCAGCGGCTATGTGTCCGGCTGGGGCGCCTACTGGTTCGGCATGAACTATCCGCTGCGTTTTCTCGGCGCTGCAGCGCTGCTGGTGGCTGCGGGGGCCGTGCATCTACGGTGTGAGGCCGGGTTGCTGGCCCGCTACAGCGGGTTTGCCAAGGTATGGATTTCCTGCGGTTTGTTTGTCGGTGAAATGTCCCTGTGGTTGCTGTCGCTGTTTGGCAGTTACGACTTGATCGACGGGCCGTGGCATTTTGCCGAGGACGGTGAACTGCTGATGTTCAACCTGCTGTGGGCCGCCGTCAGCCTCGGCGTGTTGGCGTTGGGTCTGCGATTGCGGTTTGGCATGCTGGTGGGGTATGGCGTGACGTTTTTGATCATCCAGTTGTACACCCTGTTCTTCACCCAACTGGCCGAAACCCTGGGTTGGCTGCTCAGTTTGCTGATCGCCGGAGGTGGTTTGCTGGTGCTGGTGATCTGGCTGGAGTCGCAGCGCCAGAAGCGCCGGGCGGTGGCTTCATATAGCTGAGCTTGGGCGTCCGAAGACGTTGGGCTCGACGAGCCATGGGCTTTTTTTCAGGAAACCTGAGGCCTCCTGAAAAAGTGTCTATCTTCTATGAGCAAGCAGTCGCGCACCTTCGCGTGCGCAGTGTGATTTTCGGTGCGGGTTCTTAGGTCGCCATGGCACCTGGAGCACTATGGAAAAGCTCAGCGTTGATCTCAAGTCTTCGCCGGAGGGTAAAACCTCCAATCTCGCGGCTGCACGGGCCTCTTTGCTGGCCTGCTCGGCGCTTTTGCTGGCGATGTTTCTGTTGGTGGGAGTGTTGCTGATCTCCATCGCGCATCACCTGAACCACGATGCCGGTGAACACAATCGACTGGATATCGAAAATGCCCTGCTGTCGGTTGAAAGGACGGCGGGCTCCACGGTCAAGGACTATGCGTTCTGGGGTGACGCCTACCAGAACCTGCATCAGAAAGTCGATGTGGAATGGGCTTTTGTCCGGCAAAACGTCGGCTCTACATTGTCCACCGACCTGGGGTTTCAGGGGGTCTTTGTGGTCGACCCTGCGGGCCGTACGGTGTACTCGGTGATTGATGGCCAGTTGCAGTCTGTTGCCGTGCAGGACTGGTTGCACTCACCGATTGACACGCTGTTGGCCCAGGCCCGAAAAGACGCCGCCGACGGTCAGTCCATCAGTCGGCTTATTAACGCAGACGGTACACCCGCGGTGCTGGCGGCCGCTGCGCTCACCCCGGGAACCGATCCGAACGTGAAGGCCGATGCCGGTCCTGCGTCGGTGCTGATATTCGTCGCCAAGCTGGGGCCTGAACGACTGGAAGCGCTGGGGCGGGATTTTGGTGTAGAGGGTTTGCAGGTGGCCCCGACTGGCGTGGGTTCGGCAAGCGCACCGACCCTGGAACTCAGAGACAACGCCGGTGTTGTGCAATGGACGTCAGACGATCCTGGGCATCAGTTGCTGGTCCTGGTAGTGCCGCTGATCGCTGTGGCCGGCCTGATATTCGGCCTGATGGCCTGGTACATTCAGCGCCGGACTACCGCCGCAGCGCGGGTCATGGACAGCAATTACGCCACCTTGCAAGCCAGTCGTGCGGCCCTGGCTATCAGCGAGGAGCGCTTTCGCGATGTAGCTGAGGCGGCCTCCGACTGGATCTGGGAGGTAGACGTTCATCTGCGGTTCACCTACCTGTCGGAGCGTTTTGAAGTGATCACCGGTCTCGCCCGGGCCGAGTGCCTGGGGCATGCGGTGGATGACCTACTGACATCCGATCAGGGCCCGCTGTCCATCTGGTTCAAGGACCACGCCCGCCGCGTCAATGCGATTGTGCAGTGCAACTACCTGTCTGGCGACGGCAAGGTGCACATCTGCCGGCTGTCGGTGCGTGAGATACCTGGGCGAGGGTATCGAGGCACTGCCAGCGACATCACCGAAGAGGTCGAAGCCCGGCGGCGTATTGAATACTTGTCGCAGCACGACGCCTTGACGGGGTTGGCCAACCGCACGCGGATGCAGGAGTTTCTGGAGGGCAAGCTCAAAGCCTCACCGACACTGGAAAGGCCGTTGGTAATGCTCAGTGTCGACCTGGACCGCTTCAAACCGGTCAATGATTTGCTGGGGCACGCGGCAGGTGACGAGGTGCTCAACCAGGTGTCTCGCCGTTTGCAGGGCTGCCTGCGGGGCGATGACCTGGTGGCGCGCATTGGCGGCGACGAGTTTGTGCTGGTGGTGGCGAACATGAGTTCGCCGCTGGAGGTGGAGAGCTTGTGCAAGCGCCTGATCGACAGCATCGAGTTGCCGTTTTATATCACTGAGCACGAAGTGTTTATCAGTGCCAGCATCGGCATTGCCATGGCGCCGGCGGATGCCATCCTGGCCGAAGAGCTTTTACGCTACGCCGACATCGCGCTCTACGAAGCCAAGGACGGTGGCCGCAATACCTGGCGTTTTTATGCCGGCGACATGAATGCACGCATCATTGAACGCCGCCAACTCGAAAGCGACTTGCGTCACGCGATCAAGAACGAGGAACTGCGCCTGGATTTCCAGCCGCGCTACCGCATTGAAGGCAAGCACCTGGCCGGCGCCGAGGCCCTGGTGCGTTGGGAACATCCGCAGCGCGGGTTGCTGGGGCCGGATGTCTTTATCCCGATTGCCGAGGAAACCGGACTGATCCTGCCGCTGAGCAATTGGGTGCTGCACGCGGCCTGCAAGGCTGCCGCTCTGTGGCCTGACGACGTGATGATTTCGGTCAACTTGTCCTCCACCGAGTTCCAGCGTGGGCACTTGGTGGCACGGGTCAAATCGGTGCTGGCCGACACCGGCTTGAACCCGGCGCGGTTGGAGTTGGAGCTGACCGAAAGCGTGATGCTCAACGACGAGAAGATGGCCTTGAGCATCATGCAGGGCCTCAAGACCCTGGGCGTGCGCTTGCTGATGGATGACTTTGGCACGGGCTATTCGTCGCTGAGTTACCTGCGCTCATTCCCGTTCGACGGGCTGAAAATCGACCGCAGTTTTGTCGGTGGCCTGACCGCCAGCGGCGGCGATCAGTCGATCATCCAGGCCATCGTCGGCCTGGGCCGGGCGCTTTCGCTGACAGTGACCGCCGAAGGCGTGGAAACCATCGATCAGCTCAAGGCTTTGAAGGACGTACAGTGCGATGAAGCACAGGGGTTCTACCTGAGCCAGCCGATGGATGCGCAGGCGATCAGTGACCTGATCGGGCACCGCACCGATTAGCGCTCTGCCGCCAACCGCAACTGGCGGTACGCACTCACCAGTTGCTCCAGGGAAAACCTGCGATTGAGCCCGCTGGGATTGGGTAAAACCCATACCGATGCGCCCCCAAACTTCTGTGGCTGAAGCCCCCAGGCAATATCCCGTTGCCCCGACAACGCGCTGTACGCCGCCTTGCCCAGAAACGCCACGAAACGTGGTGAGTAGCGTGCGACCTTCTGTTCAAAACTCACCGCAGCGGCCTTGAATTCATGCAAGGACAGTTGATCCGCGCGGGCGGTGGGCCGTTCGACGACGGTGGTTAACCCACATCGAGACTGCAAAATGCTTCGATCGTTTTCTGGGTGTATTTCTTCCGGAGTAAAACCGGCCAAATGCAGCGTGCGCCAGAAACGATTGCTGCGGCCCGCAAAGTGGTGCCCTTGAGTGGCGGCCGTCATGCCGGGGTTGATGCCACAAAACATCACCGCCAGATGCTCGGCCAGAATATCTTCAAGTCCTTCAGCCATCTCGAACCTCACGCATCGCTCATGCTGCCAGGTTGCCAATTAACCATTCACTGAAGCTCTGCGCCAGTGGATTGTTCTCGCCGTGAAGGAGTGGGCGACGGTATCCATTGTGTGACCAGCCACCAACCTTTGGTTTAGTCTGGATCGATGCATTGATCCGCTAGCACCTCAGGAGTACTGAACATGACCGATTCATCTGACTACCTGCCGCCCAAAGTCTGGACCTGGGACACCGAGAACGGCGGCGCCTTCGCCAACATCAATCGGCCCATCGCCGGCGCGACCCACGATCAGGCGCTACCGGTGGGGCGTCACCCGCTCCAGCTGTATTCCCTGGCCACGCCGAATGGGCAGAAGGTCACCATCTTGCTGGAAGAGCTGTTGGCTCTCGGTCATCAGGGCGCAGAGTACGACGCATGGTTGATCCGGATCGGCGAGGGCGACCAGTTTGGCAGCGGTTTTGTGTCGGTGAACCCCAACTCGAAAATTCCCGCGCTGATGGACCGCAGCGGTGCGAAACCGATCCGGGTCTTCGAGTCGGGGGCGATCCTGCAATACCTGGCGGAGAAGTTCGGCGCGTTCCTGCCCACCGAACCGGCTGCTCGTGCTGAGTGCCTGTCGTGGTTGTTCTGGCAGATGGGCAGTGCGCCGTACCTGGGCGGCGGGTTTGGTCATTTCTATGCCTACGCACCGACCAAGATCCAGTACGCCATTGACCGCTTCGCGATGGAAACCAAGCGCCAGCTCGACGTGTTGGACAAACAATTGGCGGTGAGTGAATACATCGCCGGCGATGAGTACACCATTGCCGACATCGCCATCTGGCCGTGGTATGGCGGCCTGGTGAAAGGTCGGTTGTATGGCGCCGCCGAGTTCCTCTCGGTGCAGGACTACAAGCACGTCGTGCGTTGGGCCGATGCCATCGATGCGCGTCCGGCGGTGCAGCGTGGGCGCCGGGTTAACCGTGTCTCCGGGGAGCCTGACGAGCAGATGCGCGAGCGGCATGATGCGGCGGATTTTGATACACGGAACTGAGGCGCCATGTGGTGATGACGGATTACTAAGGATGAGTGCCGACGCTACTCATCAGGTATTCCGGTTGCCCGGTCTGTTCGTCGGTCTGCTCGTGGGTCACCACAAACCCTTGTGAAAGATAGAACTGGCAACTGGGTTGGTTGTTTTTGTAAACCGCCAGGGTCAGTACGGCGCGTTGTGTTTTGGCATGGGCAATCAATTGTTTGCCCATGCCTTGGCCCTGGCAGTCGGGGGCGACAAACAGTGCGGCCAATTGGCTGTCGAGCAATGAATAAAAGCCCACCACCCGTGTTTCGCGTTCAATGACGTAGGTCTCTGAGGCGGGGAGATACAGGTTGCGCATGTTCTCGACCTGGGACCGCCAGAAGGTGGGGTCGATAAAGTCATGGGCTTTCAGCGAGGCGTCGAGCCAGATGTCGAGGACGGCATCCAAGTCAGACGGTTCAAGGTTTCTGATCATTTCATTTCCGATGGTTTTGCGAGTCATTCCACGCTCAGGCCAGCCGCTTTCCAGTCGTCAAACCCGGCGCGCAGCCTGCGGGCGGGCAGGCCATGGGCATGCAGTGTGTTGACGGCATCGGTGGACAGTACGCAGTAAGGCCCGCGACAGTAGGCGACGACCTGCCTGCCTGGAGGCAGCTCTGCCAGCCGCCGTTGCAGCTCTTGCGCGGGGATGTTGAGCGCGCCGGGCAAATGGCCGGAAGCGAATTCATCTTCCGGCCGCACATCCAGCAGCACCACGCTCTCGTTTTGCATCTGCGCCAGTAACTCTTCGATGGAGATGCCTTCCAGGCGTTCACGCCGGGAGAGGCTGTCCAGGGCGACCTCGCGTATCTCGGCATGCTGGAACGCCAGATAGTTACGCAGCGCTTCCAGCAACGGCGCCACCGGACCGGCGCCCAGGCTATACAGCACGCGCTTGCCGTCCCGGCGAGTCTGCACGATGCCCGCCCGCTTGAGCTGCTGCAAATGCTGGGAGGCATTGGCGACAGACACGCCGGACAGCTCGGCCAGATGTTCGACAGAGCGTTCTTCTTGAGCGATGTACTCAAGCAGGGCGAGGCGATGGGCATGGCCCAACGTTCGGGCAATTTCCGCCAGCGCGGTGAAGTGCTCGGGAGGAAGTGGGGGGCTTGACGGTTTCATGGGAAAGATCCTAGCATCGCCCAAACATTCAATCAATTAATTGAATGTTTGGTTTGGTGAGAACATTGGCTGATTTGCTGCTCTCACTTTCAACGATCAGAAAGGAGCAGCAGCATGGCTGAATATTTTGTGTACTCGGTGGTGATCGGTGTCGGCGCAACCCTCGTCATGGACCTTTGGGCGTTGTTGCTCAAACGCTGTTTTGGCGTGCCCTCTCTGGATTTTTCCATGGTGGGTCGGTGGGTCGGCCACCTGCCGCGTGGACGCTGGATGCATGCCAGTATCGCGAAATCATCGCCCGTTGCTGGGGAAGGTCCGCTGGGGTGGGGGATTCATTACGCCATCGGGGTTGTTTTCGCGGCGTTGCTATTGTTGCTCGTGGGGCTTGAATGGGCACGCCAGCCGTCGTTCCTGCCCGCGCTCACTTTTGGCGTGGTCTCGGTCGTGGCGCCGTTCTTCGTGTTGCAACCGGCGATGGGGGCGGGTGTTGCAGCATCGCGGACACCCAAGCCCAATGTTGCTCGGTTGCGCAGCCTCGCGGGCCATGCCGTTTTTGGTGTGGGGTTATACCTGACGGCTTGGGTGATGGTGCTTGTTGGACGTTGATGGCTGTATTTAGGTGTCAGGGATAGATTCAGGTACTTGGGCTGATAGGCGGTGTAGTGACTTATGAAACGCCATTTTGAAGACGTGCAGTTGGGTAGCATCGAACTGTTTTGCCTGGCTGCCGAGGCTAAAAGCTTTACCGCCGCCGCGCAGGCGGCAGGTGTCACACCGGCAGCGATCAGCCGCAGTATTTCTCGCCTCGAGGAGCGCCTGGGGGCGCGGTTGTTTGTCCGCACTACCCGCAGCATTCGCCTGACGGACGCTGGCCGAACCTTCTTCGAACAGTGCCGGCAAGCGTTGACGCAGTTGGTGGAGGCACAGCAGGAAGTGATGGGCGCGCAGTCGGTGCCGTCCGGGCTGCTGCGCCTCAGCATCCCGACCACCTACGGCCATCATCGGATCTTGCCGTTGCTGCCGAAGTTTCGTGCGCTTTACCCGCAGGTCACGGTGGATGTGCATATCAGCAACCGCAACATCGATTTCGTCGCCGAAGGCTATGACCTGGCGATCCGCGTGCGCGCCCAGCCGGACTCAGGCCTGATTGCCCGTTTGCTGGAGGACGCCCGGCTGGTGGTGATCGCTGCGCCGTCCTACCTGCAACGTGCCGGCACGCCCCAGACCCTGGAGGATCTGCCCGCCCACGAATGCATCCAGTACGAGTTGCCGAGCAATGGGCGACGCATCGCCTGGCTGTTCCAGGTCAACGGTAAGGAGCAGGAGTTTTCCGGTGAGGCCGGTTACAGCTGTTCGGACGATGTGCTGGGTGGTGTGACCCTGGCCAAACATGGCGCCGGGTTGTTCCAGACCTACCGGTTCATTGTCGAAGAGGAACTGGCCAACGGCAGCCTGGTAGAGGTACTGCAACCTTACGGCGGTCGCTCGCGGCCCTTTACCTTGCTATATCCCCATGGTCGTTACGTGCCGCATCGGGTCCGGGCGTTCGTGGATTTTCTGTTGCAGTACCGCGATGAGTGGGCGGCGCGGTAGCGGCTGACAGGTCCCAGGCCAGCATGAGGTGAGAGATGGCGGCATCAATCACCTCATGGCCCACGCCATCCCGGGCGAGGATGGAAATCCCCTGGAGGAAGCTGTCGAACACCGTGGCCAGGGCGTGGGCATTGGCCGGTAATTGCCCGGTGGCGATGCCGCGTTCGACACAGGCTTTGATCCCGGCACGGGTACGCAGCCGGGAGCGGGTCAGCGCTGCGGTGACATGGGAACTCTCCGGGGAGGGCGCGCTCATCACGCCCATCGCCACCATGCAGCCTTTCGGGTGGCCGTCTTCACACTGCATGCGCGCCGACTGGCGCAGCGCCGTTTCGATGGCCCGCCGGGGCAGCAGGGTTGTATCCCACAGGCATTCGGTGACCTGGGCAAATGTCGCCAGGTAGCGTTGCACGCATTCCTGGAACAGCGCGTCCTTGGAACCAAAGGCGGCGTAAAAACTCGGTGCGGAAATCCCCCCACCCAGGCCGGCTTTCAATTGGCTCAAGGAAGTGGCGTCGTAGCCGTGCTGCCAGAACAGGTGCAAGGCCTGTTCGATGGCTTGATCGCGGTCGAAGCTGCGGGGGCGTCCCATCTGCGCCATGACGAAATCCTCTGAGTGATGACTTAAATACTAGTCGATACATAAATCGTTGACAACGTGGGCCTGTCGCGACAACATTTATACCGATCAGTATTTAAGTGGCTCGTCCGAGCCTTTCTCAGCCTAGGAGCCTCTCCCTGTGACCCCTTCCATCTCTCTATCAGCCGACGCTGTACCTGAGCGCCTGCCCATCGGCGCCTTATTGGCCCTGGCGATGACAGGCTTCATCTGCATCGTGACCGAAACCTTGCCGGCAGGCTTGCTGCCGCAAATCAGCGATGGCCTGGCCATTTCCCAATCCCTGGCCGGCCAAATGGTTACGGCCTATGCCCTGGGTTCCGTGTTGGCGGTGATCCCGCTGACCATCGCCACCCGCGGTTGGCGTCGGCGCAATGTGTTGTTGCTGACCATCGTCGGGTTTTTGCTGTTCAACTCGATCACCGCGCTGTCGTCCCACTATGGGATAACGCTGGTGGCACGCTTCTTCGCGGGAATGGCCGCGGGCCTGGCCTGGAGCCTGCTGGCCGGTTACGCCCGGCGCATGGTGGCGCCTGATCAACAGGGCAGGGCGCTGGCGCTGGCCATGGTTGGCACACCGATTGCGCTGTCACTCGGCGTGCCGCTCGGCACCTGGCTGGGCAGCGTGGTGGGCTGGCGCACCGCGTTCGGCATCATGTCGGCCATGACCCTGATATTAATTGTCTGGGTGCTGGTGAAGGTGCCGGACTATCCCGGGCAAGCGGCCCACCAGCGCCTGCCGCTACGCAAGGTGCTGACCACGCCCGGTGTACGGCCGGTATTGGCCGTGGTGATTGCCTGGATGTTGGCCCACAACATTCTCTACACCTACATCGCACCGTTCGTGGCGCCCGCCGGGCTGCTGGAGCGTGTGGACCTGGTGCTGCTGGTCTTCGGCGTCGCTGCATTGGCCGGCATCTGGATCACCGCCAAGTTGGTCGAACCGCTATTGCGCAGGACGGTGCTGGTCAGCCTCGCGACCTTTGCCGCAACGTGCCTGGCATTTGGTTTCCTGGCCAAAATGCCGGGGGCGATCTATATCGGTGTAGCGATCTGGGGCCTGAGTTTTGGCGGCGCCGCGACCTTGCTGCAAACCGCCCTGGCGGATGCCGCGGGTGATGGGGCGGATGTGGCGCTATCGCTGAATGTGGTGGCCTGGAACAGCGCCATTGCCGGCAGCGGCGTGGTTGGCGGCGTCCTGCTGGACACCTGGGGCGTGGCCTCGTTTCCGTGGGCGATGTTGGTGTTGCTGGCGGTGGGTTTTGCGATTGCCTGGGCGGCTCGCTCCCATGGCTTCAAGCCTGGCCGACGAGCGCACGGCAAGGCGGCGGTCGCGGCACACTGAGTGGCAACCGCTCACGGCCGAAGCCGCTTATCCTCAAGCGTCCGCATGTCACCCAAGGAATCACGCTGCATTGACTGCAGGTTTTTCTCGATGGTTTCGCAGATGGTTTCCATCTGGATCTGGTGTTCGCTGTTGCGAAACGGGCTTTGCAGGTCAGTGCCGATACGCTCGATGGCCAGCAGCATAAAGCCCACCACTGTTGAAGCCAGTGGGGTGAACCAGCCCAGGGATTCCACCAGCCCCACCGGCACGATCAGGCAGAACAATGAAATAAACAGCCGGGGGAAATACACATAGGGATAGGGCAGCGGTGTGTTGGCGATTCGCTCCATACCGCCCTGGCTGTTGGACAGGTCCACCAGGGTCGACTCCAATCGCGCCAGGCGAATGCTGTCCAGGCGCCCGGCTTTGTATTCCCGAGCCAGCAACGCCGCAGAACCGGTAAGGATGTCGTTGGCAAAGTTATTGGTGGTGCTGCTGCGCGCGAACTCATCAGCGGGAATAAACGCCCGTACTTCCTCCGGGCAAGGCTGGCCCCTGAGGTGCGCCGCCAGGCAATTCACATACGCCACATGGCGGCGCAGCAGGGTCGACTTGATCGGATTGACCTCGCTGCCGGGGTCATCCAACAACGTCAGCACCTGGCGGGCAAAGCTGCGGGAGTTATTGACCATTGCACCCCACAAGGTCCGTGCTTCCCACCAGCGGTTGTAGGCACTGCTGTTGCGAAAACTGATCAGCACCACCAACGCTGAACCCAACAACGTCAGGGGCATCAGCGGCAGATTGATCTTGGCATTGAGGAACAGCATGAAGTCCACGGTGACCGCAATATCCCAGAGCAGCAGCCAGAACAGCGCCCAACCGACATAGCCCATGGTCTTGATGATCAGGCGGTATTTTTTGACGATGGCAGCTTTCAAACGGAAACCTCGCGGCGAGCGGTGAGCATGAATGCCTTAGCTCCGACGGTGTTTGGTGGGGAAAGGTTCGGCGCGGGGTGTGATCAATGATTCTGAGGCCTGAATCGATTCAGGCTGGAGCAGACGCTAGGGCATCGCCAGCCGCTAGGAGTGGAACAGTGAAATCCATCACCCAACCCGCGTCGGTCCTTTACCCTGCTTCCCTCACCAAGCATCATGGCCGCCCGCACCCGTGCCAACGGTGCCGGACATTCGTGGTGAAAAGGAACAGCAGTTGAACGAACAGACATTGTCCATGCGCCTCGAGCGCGTGGCAGCCCATGTGCCTGCCGGTGCGCACTTGGCCGATATCGGCTCCGATCACGGCTACCTGCCGGTGGCGTTGATGCGCCGTGGCGCCATCGCGGCGGCGGTGGCCGGCGAGGTGGCACTGACGCCGTTCCGCTCGGCCGAACGCACCGTGCGCGAGAACGGCCTGGACTCGCAGATCACCGTGCGCCTGGGCAATGGCCTGGCAGCGATCGAGCCGCAAGACCGAATCACCGCGATCAGCATCTGCGGCATGGGCGGCGAAACCATCCGCGACATCCTCGACAGCGGCAAGGCACACCTGAGCGGCCAGGAACGCCTGATCCTGCAACCCAACGGCGGCGAGCAGCCCCTGCGCCAATGGCTGATGGAAAATGACTACCGCATCCTCTGCGAGGAACTGCTGCGGGAAAACCGCTTTGACTACGAAATCATCGTCGCCGAACGCGACGGGCCGGTGATCTACACCGACGAAGAGTTGTACTTCGGCCCGCTGCAGATGCAGGCGCGCAGTCCGGCGTTTCTGGGTAAGTGGCGGCGCATTTTGCGGCACAAGCAACAGACGCTGAGCCAGCTAGCCCGAGCGCGGCAGGAGGTACCGGAGGAGAAGGTGCAGGAGATTGCTCGGCAGGCGCGGTGGATTAGCGAGTTGTTGGCTTGTGAATGATGGGCGGTGCTACAAGGCCTTACACTGATTGCGCAGGCCATTGTCTTTGATGTTGTCGCACCCCGCCGAGCCTTGCTTGGCTTTGCAGTAGTTGCGCAGGTCATCGTCGTGAATGTTGCCACAATCACTTGTGCCTCCTGTCTCGGCTTTGCAGGCATTGCGCATGTCGTCGTCTTTGATGTTCTGGCAGCCTCCCGAGCCTTGCTTGGCTTTGCAAAAGTTGCGCTGGTCATCGTTACGAATGTTGCCGCAATCCCCCGTGCCTTCTGTTTCGGCCTTGCAGGCGTTACGCGTGTCGTCGTCCTTGATGTTCTGACAGCCCCCGCGTCCTTCTCGGGCCTTGCAGTAGTTACGTTGGTCATCGTTGCTGATGTTTTCGCAACTGGCGTAAACGTAGCTGCTGAACATTAGCAACACGGCGAGGATTAACTTCATTGCATGCTTCCTTGTTTGGCCAAAAGACACCTAGGTACTGATAAGGGCCGTTTTTATAAAAAGACTAATAGAGGACTGAGGAGAGCAGAGCCGAACGCCGTCACTTGCCTTTTTTCAACGCCTTCAACCGCAAAGACGCTCTCAGCAGTAGAAAATAGGGGTCATACCACCATTATTTTAAAGCCGGTGCAGTGATCGATTCTGCGGCACATCGAAACCGCACCGCCCCATCAGATAAAAAACCAGAACGAAATCACTTTTTCGACGGCCTACCACTAACAGGAACGTGCAAGTACGACATCACGCTTTCAGTCAGTTCGGTGGCCAGCTTAACCGCCTCTTTATTACGCGCCATCACGCCGGCGACCAAGCCCTCGATCAAGGCGAGCACGGCGATGTTGGAGCTGGTCAGCACCGGGTGATCGCACGGTGCAAACAGCGTGTGTTCGGCAATGCCGGTGAGCGGCGAGGCGGGGGAGTCGGTAATTGCCAGCACCGATGCGCCACGTTCATTGGCGAAGCGGGCCAGTTGCAGGGTATCGAGGGAGTAGCGTGGCAGGGAGATCGCCAGTAACACGTCCTGATCAGTGATCGCGGCCAGTCGGTACGCGGCGTTTTCGTTGCCTCCCTCCATGCTGATGGCCGTGGCTTCGGCACAGAAGGGCATCAGGGTCGAGGCGGCGAGGCCGGCTAAGTAAACACTGTTGCCGAACCCCAGAATGTAGATTTTGCGGGCCGTGGTCAGGCGGGTGACGAACGCTTCAAAGGTATCGGCGTGGTTGTTGGTCGCCGCCGTGGCCAGGTTGCTGCTGGCGCTTTGAAGGTGCTCGTGCAGGCCAAACGCGCCGCCCGGGCGATGGGCAAGTTCGTTGCGCAGTTTGTCGACCGGCGACACCATCTGCTGCAACGTGGCGAGCAACTCGACCTTCATGCCGCTGTAACCGCCGAGGTTCAGCGCTTTGGCCAGACGGTTGACGGCGGCGGGGGAGGTCAATGTTTCGTGCGCCATCTCTTCGATGGTCAGCGTTGCGGCTTTGAGCGGGTGACGCAGGATAAAGTCCGCCACCTTGCGCAGTGACGGCGGCAGTTCGGAAACGATTTCCGTCAGTTTGCGCATGACCGGCGCGGCATAGACCGTGGTGTCTTTCGATGGGGTTGGCATATCCAGCTCAACATTTCCTGAGGGTGAGAGAAGGGTCGTGCCTGATACCCTGACAAGGTTGGCTGGAGTGTATCCGAAGCCAACCTGATCAGGGCAGCGCCGAACAGTGGAGGGCAGTCTTACTTCAAGCTCCCGGACAGAAACTGCTGGAGGCGTTCGGACTGCGGGTTGACCAGCACCTCACGCGGGTCGCCGCGCTCTTCAACAACGCCCTTGTGCAGGAATACCAGTTGGTTCGACACCTCGCGGGCAAAGCCCATTTCGTGAGTCACCACCACCATGGTGCGGCCTTCCTGCGCCAGATCCTGCATGACTTTAAGCACTTCGCCGACCAGTTCGGGGTCGAGCGCCGAGGTGGGCTCATCAAACAGCATCACTTGCGGTTCCATTGCCAGTGCGCGGGCAATGGCCACGCGCTGCTGCTCGCCACCGGACATATGCGCCGGCCAGGCACTCATGCGGTGCGCCACGCCGACTTTATCAAGGTAGTGCTCGGCCTTTTCCCGTGCCTCTTTCTTGCCCAGGCCCAGCACATGCACCGGGGCTTCCATGACGTTTTCCAGCGCGCTCATGTGTGACCAGAGGTTGAAGTGTTGAAACACCATCGATAGCTGCGAACGCATACGTTGCAACTGCGTGGGTTCGGCCGCTTTCAACCCGCCAAGCTTGTTGGCCACCAGCTTGAGCGGTTCGCCATTGAGCACGATATGGCCCGCATTAGGTTGCTCCAGCAGGTTGATGCAGCGCAGGAACGTACTTTTGCCTGAGCCGCTGGAACCGATGAGGCTGATCACGTCGCCGGCCCGTGCTTGCAGGGACACGCCCTTGAGCACCTGGTGCGCGCCGTAACTTTTATGCAAATCCTGAACTTCTAGTTTGTACATGCTTTGAACTCTCTGGAGTCAGTCGCTGAGCAAGCGACCCTGGCGAATAGGGGTGATGCCTGCCACTTTGGCCAGCCACAGTCCGGGCTGGGCAAAGCGCAGCCGTTCGCGGGCATAGAGAATGCCGTCGGTGCTGGCGCGCACCACGCTATGGCGGTCGGTCAGCGGGTCGATGACCTCGAATAGTGGATCGCCGACCTTGACCTGCGCGCCCAGCGGTTGCAGAAAACTCACCACACCCGGATGGGGCGCACAGGCGTACTGCGCGCCAGCAAATGGCATGGCCTGGCAACGGCTTGGAGGTGCCGCCGGCCAGTCGCCGCTGATCAGGCCTTGTTCGGCGAGATACCCGAGAATGGCTTGTGCACTGTCGACGCACTGCTCGCGCTCGGTGTCTGCCATGCCACGCAATTCGATGGTGGTGGCTGCGCACGCCAGGGGAATATTGGCTTTCGGAAACAGCTCGGCCAGGCGTATCCATGCAATGGCGCAGGCTTCGTCGAAAGCACTGCCGCCTGCCGCTTCGGCCAATAACGTGACCTCGGCGCCGAGGCGTGCGGCCAGTGACTGCAAGCGTGGCCAGTGCTGCGGCATTGCATACAACAACATGACCGACTCGAAATCGCAGTGCAGGTCCAGCACCACATCGGCATCGCAGGCATGCTGCAGCAACAAGCGGCGCAGGCCGTCGAGTTCCGAGGTCGGTGCCGGCATGGCGGCGAGGGCATCGCCCATGGCACGGCGGATCAGTGCCACGTTGGCGTCGGCATCGGCTCCCAATTGGCCTTCCAGCAGCGGTGCAACGGTATCGACCAACTCCGGAAAGTCACGATTGAAGTTCTTGCCGCTGGAGAACTCAAAGCGCCCCTGATGGGTGGCCTGGAACATCTGGGCGATACCGATCGGATTGGCCAGGGGCACCAACTCGATCACCCCGGTCAGGCGGCCTTGTGTTTCCAGTTCCAGAAGACGGCGCTTGAGCTCGACGGCGACGCGCATCCCCGGCAACTCGTCGGCATGCAAGGACGCCTGGATGTACGCTTTGCGTGCGCCACTGCCAAAACGAAACAGTGTCAGCGTTCGTTCGGTGCCCGATGCACTCCACGGCAAGCGGTGTTGAATATGCTCCATAGCAGCTCCTTAGTACTTGCGTGGTGCCAGATACGCCAGCCAACGGCGCTCGGCCAACTTGAACAGGCGCACGAGCATGAAGGTCAGGACGAGGTAGATGAGCGCGGCGGTGATAAACGCCTCGAACGGTAGGTAGAACCGTGAGCTGACAGTACGCGCGGCCCCGGTGATGTCGACGAGCGTGACGATGGAAGCCAGGCTGGTGGTTTGCAGCATCATCAGCACTTCGTTGCTGTACTGCGGCAGTGCCCGGCGCAAGGCCGACGGCAGGAGAATGCGGCGATACAGGGTCAGGCGCGACATACCCATGGCCTTGGCGGCTTCGATCTCGCCATGGGGGGTGGATTTCAAACTGCCGGCCAGCAGCTCTGCGCTATAGGCGCTGGTGTTGATCGCAAAGGCCAGGCAGGCGCAAAAGGTGGCGCTGGAGAGGTAAGGCCACAGCACGCTTTGGCGCACGGCTTCGAACTGCGCCAGGCCGTAATAGATCAGGAACAATTGCACCAGCATCGGCGTGCCGCGAATCACGTAGGTATAGAGCCAGGCCGGGAAGTTGATCAACGGCGATCGCGACACTCGCATCAGCGCCAGTGGAATGGCCAATACCAAACCCAGGGCCAGGGAAATCAGCAGGACTTTGAGGGTCAACAGGGCGCCATTGAAGTACAGCGGCAGGTTTTCCCAGATCAGGTTGTAGTCGAGAATCATGGGTGGCTCCCCTCACAATTCGGCGGCTTTGATGCCGACCGAATAGTGTTTTTCCAGATAGCGCAGCACCAGCAAGGACAGGCTGGTGAGCATCAGGTACAGCGCCGCCACCGCGAGGAAAAACGTAAAGGGCTCGTGTGTGGCATCCGCTGCGTTCTTGGCTTTGAACATCATGTCTTGCAAGCCGATCACCGAGATCAGCGCGGTGGACTTGGTCAGTACCAACCAATTGTTGGTGAACCCGGGAATGGCGAAACGAATCATCTGTGGCACCAGAATTCGCCAGAACACCTGCACACCGCTCATGCCATAGGCCACGCCGGCCTCGGCCTGACCTTTGGGGATGGCCATGAAGGCGCCACGAAAAGTTTCCGAGAGGTAGGCGCCAAAAATGAAGCCCATGGTGCAGACGCCGGCGATAAAGGGGTTGATATCGATGTAGTGGGTGTAACCGAGCGCCAGGGCAATGCGGTTCACCAGATCCTGGCCACCGTAGAAAATCAGCAGGATCAGCACCAAGTCTGGAATGCCGCGAATCAGGGTGGTGTAACTTTCCCCGAGCAGGGCCAGCCATTTGAGGGGTGACAACCTGAGTGCCGCGCCGATCAGCCCCAGGGCAATTGCCAGGGACATGGACGTCAAGGCCAGGTTTATGGTCAGCCAGGCGCCATCGAGAATGCTCGATCCGTAGCCGTGGAGCATGATGAAGTTCCTCAAGCGAGCGCCGCGAGGCGCGCAAGACAAGCCCCAACAGACGCCCGCAATGGGCCGGCGCCGGGGCTAAAGGTAAGGCTTACTCGCCGTAGATATCGAACGCGAAGTACTTGGCCATCACTTGCTGGTACTTGCCATTGGCGCGAATGGCATCAATCGCGGCATTCAGGCGCGCAACGTTGGCAGTGTCGCCTTTACGCACGGCGATCCCGGCGCCGCGGCCAAAATACTTCGGGTCGTTGATGTCGGGCCCTGTCAGTGCGAAGCCCTGGCCAGCCGGTGTTTTGATGAAGCTCTCATCGGTGTTGACGATGTCGGCGAGGGTAGCGTCCAGACGACCCGAGGCAAGGTCCAGGAAGGCTTCATTTTGTGAGCCGTAGCGCACCACGACAACGCCGGCATTTTCCAGTTGTTCGGTGGCAAAACGATCGTAAGTCGAGGAGCGTTGCACGCCGACTTTCTTACCCTTGAGGTCCACCAACGGGTCATTGATCACGCTGCCGGCCTTCATCGCGAACTTGCCCGGTGTGTGGTAGTACTTTTTGCTGAAGTCCACGGACTTCATCCGGTCTTCGGTGATGGACATGGACGACAGCACGGCATCGATCTTGCGCACTTTGAGCGACGGGATCATGCCGTCGAACTCCTGGATGACCCACTCGCATTTGACCTTCATTTCTTCGCACAGGGCGTTGCCGATGTCGTAATCGAACCCGCTGACGTTGCCCTCGGGTGTCTTGAAGGAGAAGGGCGGGTAGGCGGCTTCGATACCGATACGCAGGCTGTCTTCGTCGGCATGTGCCAGGAAGCTGAAAGCGCACAGCACCAGAGCGCCTAGAAGTTCTGTCTTGTTCAAATTGTTGACTCCTTGGGGGCATTTGGGAAAGCGGGTGCCCGCCATCCGGGGTGGCGCGGTGGATCGGTCCTGTGATCGGCGGAGCAATAAATGACATAATAAAATTCAATATGCAACACATCTGAAAATAATCATATCAATTCAGGGCGTGACAAAGTGCACCTGCACATTTCTTGCCCCCCCGAAACCCTGTAGCCGCTACCGAGGCACGAGGCTGCGATGGGACCGGGGTCGCGCTCGACCGAAGCGGCCCCAAGGCGGTCCTGCGGCCCGCATCGCAGCCTCGTGCCTCGGCAGCGGCTACAGGTTTTCGCAGGATTCAAAACAGGTTTCGCAGGATTTAAAAGATGGGTAGATACCTATGCAATCCTTGACGAGTCACCGTCACTTGCCTTTTTTCAACGCCTTCAACCGCACAGATGCTCTCTGCACGGCGGCCATCTTCTCGGGGCGCTTCATCCGCTTCCACTTGCGAATGTCCTCCTTGCTCCGACCACAGCTGACGCATAGATCGCCACTGAGCTGACAGATTGAGACACATGGATTCTCGATATCTTTAGCCAAGACCTTACCCCTTTACCGCATGCAACTTGGCCAGGCGCAGACGCCAATCTCCGGCCTGCTGAATGCGGCATTCCTCCTCGGAGTCGAACCGTACGCAGCGCTCCAATGACGGCAGATCCACATCGGCATCCCTGAGTGCCGCGCCCGTCAGTTCACGCATTCGTTGGCCTTCTCCCTTTGCCAGGGCTTGCTCCTTGTTTGATCGGGTATCAAATACCCAGATCACTCGCAGGCTTTGGGGGAAGGCTGTGTAGTCGACTTCGTGCGTCAGCCAGTCAAATCCGAGGATTTCAGCTTTGGCGGTTTCACAGGCTTCGGTCAGGGTCGCGACCAGACGACGTTCGATACGTGCGCTGTCGCGTTTGGTAGAGGGCATTGCGGGCTCCGGTGGTTGCACTATAGCCATCAGAAAATTCCATTTACTGTACGCGTGGCAGTGCTAGGTTTCGTTCAGTATTTCACTGCGTTTATTGCGGCCGTGGAAGCTAGCACAAACGCACCCACTCACGAAGCGCTGTGCCGGAAGAGATTACTGGGCTGACTGGCATTAGAATGAGTCCCCCGGCGCAAGACGCCGAGCCCGATAATGGACGCCCAAGGAAGGTCATGTTGAAAAGACTGGGACTACTACCATTGCTGTTTTGCATGAGTACGAACGCCAGCGAACTGTCGCTCGACGCCTACAGCGATGCTATCAGAGCCCGCGCGGCAAGCATCGCGCAGTTGGATAGCGAAACTATTCTCACAGAAGAAACGCGGCTCGCGCCCTTGGCCAGCGATCTGTTGCTCAAGGTCAAACCGATGGTCCGCAAGGGTGGTAGCGGCACGGCGATTCAGGCCTATCTGCTCGCGCAATATGAGCAGCACGGCTGGCTGCCGATGATGATGGGCTATAAAGGCTACCCGGCGGCAGTGCCGGTTTCGGTGAATAACCAGGTGAGCGCCGCACCGCCCACCGACGCCCCTTTCCCTGAGGCTGCCTTGGTTAAAGTGGAACTGGTGGCCGCATCGGCCCAGGCCCATGTCGCCCAGGTCTGGACATTCGCGACGCCCAATGCCACCCCGCAACAGCGTCAGTTGCTAGCCACGGCGCGCAGTGCGCTGCAGAGTGGCATCGCCCAAGTGCGAGGTGGTGAGCGGCTGTTCAAGGTCGGCGAGGCGATTCAACAGGTGTTGGATGCCAACCGGTCGGTCGCGGTGCGTGAGTTTTCGGGTTATGCCATGGGACAGGCGCGGATTCAGAAGCCTCAGGTGCTTGGTTATAGAGGCAGCGATGACGATGACACCCTGATGCTGCCTGGGCAGGTACTGAACGTATATGTCATCGCAAAGGCCGGCACCTATGGGGTTAGATACCAGCCACCTGATTTCTGGAGCTTGCTCACACAGGACGGTGCAGACGGTGTGATGCTGTCAGCAATGGTAGTGGTGACGGCGGACGGGCACCGGTTGCTCAGCCGGTTGCTTGACTGATCGTTCCCACGTGTGGGAACGATCAGTCATTCAGTTGATGCGCACCAAGGCGTTCATAGCGGCTCCTTCAAAAAGCGTTGTTCATGGTCGGGGTTCGGTAACAGACAGGTGTCGTACTTCCCAAAGAGCCGATAGCGATTGCGCGCAATGCGATCGTAAGCCCAATCCCGAAGCACCCGCGGGACGCCACGCAACAGCAGCAATGGACGCCAACCGGCAGGCAGTTGGGCAATGATTTCGAAAACCGCATCCGAACGTACCCAATAATGCGGGTCGCGAATCACCGCCAGGGTCTCGAACTGATCCAACGGCAACCCTGCCCAGGCCAGCAGCGCCTGACCTTCCGGCGACTGTACCGCCGCCAACCGCACGCGCCGTTGCTCATCATGGCGAATCAGGAACCGCGCCCAGCCATTGCACAGCTTGCACACACCATCGAACAACACCACGGTTTCGCCGGGGTTGAGGAGTGGCGCGGGGGAGGGGCGGGTTTGGGACGCGGGCATGAGCGTGGGTCCAATCAGGGGTTATCTCGGATCATACCCACGTTTGGCGCGATTCAATACCGCGTCCAGCGCAGCCCGCAGGCCCGTCGATGCACTGGTCAGCGGGGCAGGGCCCGTCGTCACGAGCGAAGCCGCGCCGCTCATGGACGCTTGCCCCAGCGCCACGATAGAGGCGCCATTCACATAGGCACGGTCAGCAGCCTGCGCGATGGTCGCCAGATAGCCGTCGATGTCTCCCGCCTTGAACATCGCCCATGCTCCCGGAACCCACTGCACCTCGACCGATGCCTTGGTGTGCTGTGTAGCCTGGGAAAACAGACGGGAGGTTGGGGCGAGGGTGGTTTCGACCGCGCACAGCACCACAATCTTCCCGCCGACGTGAACAGCCGCCAATGCCAGGGCTTCATCCGCTCTCAAAATCGGTACTTGGGCGTGCGTGCTGATGTGTTCAACCGCCGGGCCGAGGGTCGAACACGTGAGCACAACGGCGTCGCAGTGCTGGGCCAGTGAAACCAGCGCCAAGCGCGCTTCATGGGCTATATCCGTAGTCAACTTGCCGGCGTGTTCAGCCGCTGCCAGCAGGTCGGCCCGGACTTCGTGGTGCAATACATCCGGGCCAATACCCAGCGTTCTTGCGGCAGCGTCAAACACCGCAATGTTGCTGTGGGCGGTATGAAGGCAGGTAATCCGCATGGCTCAGGTTCTCGGCGTTTTTGAACACCCGCCGACTTTAACGCGAGAGCAACGGCGCTGCGCCTTTTTCCTCCGCACCCACCTCATGCAGGGAAATCCTCGACGTCTCCGGCAACGCCAACCCACCCGCCAACGCCAGCAACGCCACCGCGATCAAATAAAACGCCGGCGACAAGTTGCTGCCAGTGGTGCTGATCAACCACGTCGCCACCAGCGGCGCGGTACCACCGAAGAGCGTGTAGGCCATGTTGTAAGTAATCGCCGACGCGGTGTACCGCGTGCGGGTCGGAAAGGTCTCCGACAGCAAGGCCGCTGTGACCACCCCACACAACACCGCACCCACCGCCAGCAACATCACGCCGACAATAGACGCCGCGAACGACCCCGAACTCGCCATCAGGAACGACGGGTACACCACCACCATCAACAACACACAGGCCGTCATCACTGTGACCCGACGCCCGAACCGGTCCGAATACAACCCCGCCAGCGGGCAAATCGCCGCCGCGAAAATCAACGCAATCAGCGACACCAACAACGCCGCCGCACGACTCAGCCCACCCGCGACTTGCAGGTACGTCGCAAAGTAAGTGGTGAACATATAAAACGACAGCGCCGTAAGTGACACAAAAGCGCCCAGGCAGCAGATCGCCGCACCATGGTTGCGCAAGGTTTCCTTGAGGGGCGAATGAGCGACGGCATGTTCCTGCTTCACCGCCTGGAAGGCCGGCGTCTCATCCAGCTTCCAGCGCAGATACAGCCCCACCAGCCCCAACGGCGCGGCAATCAGAAACGGCAGGCGCCAACCCCAACTGCCCATCGCCTCGGCGGATAACGACGCTTCAAGTGCATAGGCCACCACCGCTGCGGCGGCGAAGGCGGAAAACGTCGACACCGGGACGAAGCTGCCATACCAGGCGCGTTTATCACTCGGCGCATGCTCCATCAAGTAAGCACAGGCCCCGGCGTATTCACCCCCGGCGGAAAAACCCTGGGCGCAGCGGATCAGCGACAACAGAATCGGCGCCGCGACACCGATGGCGGCGTAGGAGGGCAGGAGACCGATCAAGGTGGTTGCACCGGCCATCAGCAAAATTGTCATCGCCAGGGTGCGCTTGCGCCCGATCCTGTCGCCCAGCATGCCGAAGAAAATCCCACCCAGAGGGCGGAACGCAAAGGCGACAGCGAACACGGCGAAGGTCTTGAGCAATGCGGCACTGGCATCGCTGCTGGGGAAGAATTGTTGGGCGATGGTGGTGGCGAGAAAGCCATAGACGGCGAAGTCGAACCACTCGACGAAATTGCCGATGCCGGCGGCGATGATCACCTTTCGCAGGGTTTGAGGGCTTACCTGTTCGGTGGATGGGCTCGTCATGGTGGGCCTCGGCGTTTTTGTCAGTAAGCATTCGATTATCGGGGGAGTGACTGAGGCGGCAGGGTTCAAAAGTGTCGTCCGCGTAGTCAGTACCGACTGGATGGGGTTGATATAGGCAGGATCTGGGCCAGGTTGGGCGGGGGTGATTGCGGAGTGGGGCGTTCTGACTAACGAAAAATCGTGCCTGCATCAATACGGACACTCTGAATGGCGCAATAAATAAGGTGCTTATCTTCGCCCTCGTTCACTATGCTCACGCAGGTTGCCCCCGTCGTCGGTGCAGCCGGCAATGACCGCGCGACGGCGCTGATGACCGTCACTGCAAATGGAGCCTTCTGATGCAATTCAAACGTCTTTCCTGCGCCATGCTGGCGCTGACCAGCGTGCTCTCGGCATGCGGGATCCATCCCCCCATCCCGTCGCCCACTAGGCAAACGCCGGAAATTCGCGAATTCTCGGGCGCACTGGCTTTATATGCGCCGCCACAAAAGGCCTGGCAGTGGACTGCGCAAACGTGGTTTACGGCCGAGTTGAACGCCAGCTGCAACGGTATCGTTCGCTACGTCGACCCGGCCCACGGTATTGATTCCTATGTGGGCGAAGGCAGTGTTCCAGACATACAATTTTCCAGCGACGACCCGGATGTGATTTTCGCGATGACGGCGGGTGCAACGGAGAAGCTCATCTTTTCCACCGACGGAGGTCGCACCTTCGTGCGTGAAGTGCGCGAGCTCCCGGACAGGGTCTGGATTAAGTTCGTTGTACTCCGCAAGGGCCAGGTGTATGTCGGCGTGCAGCAACTCGGTTACGACGCGGACGGGTATTTCCCCTGGACTGGCCCAGGTGTTAACGACAAGACCAGGACCCATGATGGGCCGGTTGAGGAGTTCAAGTTAACCCTGCTTGTCGCACCGCTGGACAAGCAAAACGCCCGTATCGGTTGGTATCAGGTACTGGCGCCAACGAACTATCAATTCCGCCACGGCGCGGATGAGGCTGACGGCGATTCCCTGAAACGGCTGAACTCGCTCGAAGGACTCGGCTTGCCACGCGGGGTGCAGACGAGTCCGCTGACCGAGTGCATGAAAACGGCAAGTTTGCCGCCAACATGGGATCAGATGAAAAAAGCGGCTATTACGCGGCCGCAGGAATGGTATGACGCCGCTAAAGCAGCCCACCCGGGGTGGAGCAGGCCGGAGAACGATGCATTCATCGAACGCATGCGTAGCGTGAAGGCTGGCACTTTTAAATAGCGGTGGCGCTGCTCGAACCGGCCTGCGACGCCCAGGGGACAAAAGGTGACGGATCTGTTTTTAATCAAATAAATCCGTCCCCTTTTTGCTATTTAATGGGGCTATTCCTATAGGCAACAACATGATTTAAAGGGATTTAGTTATGAGCATAATTGATGATTTAAAGGTTAGGTACCCCGGAGCCATTGCATGGAAATTTGGAGATACTCCAGAAATGGCAGATGAGTTGGCTGAGCTTGTTGTTAAAGGAATAAAAACAGCCACATGTGGCTCACTCTCGTCATTCAAGCATGAAGATGAATCATCAACTATTGGCGATTATAGTATCATCCTCAATAGCAAGGGCGAACCTGTATGTGTAATTAGAGTTATTTCGATGCGTATAGTCCGTTACTGCGACGTAGATCAAGATCTTGCAAGGAAGGAAGGCGAAGGGGATCTCAGTCTCAGGTACTGGATGCAGGGCCATAAAGATTTTTTCCAAAGAGAGGGCTCGTTCGACGAAACTATGGAACTTATGGCAGAAGAATTTGAGTTGGTGGAAGTATTGTAAAAGATAAGGCTCCTTAGCCAACTATCTTTAGTATATGAATGCTTGGGATGGCTGATTTTCTATCTGACAAAAAGGGGGCTATTTCTAATCAAATAAAACCGTCCCATTTTTGAAGGCAGGGATGGAATATCTCGACTACAGGACGCGACATTTATGGAAGTCAGCTTTTCTCAAATCAGCGAGCGTTTGAACAATCGCCGATTCATCGTCGCAGGCAACGCCCAGGGGCTATCAGGCGCAGGCACGGTGTTTCATTACCATGTCGAGGAAAATGCCATCTCGAGCACTTACCAAGGCGGCCGGATTCGCATGGGTAATCAAGTCGGGCGCGTGACAGGCCCCAATACCATTGAGCTTCTTTATCAGTGCTTAACGACGGAGGGTGAGATTCTTGCCGGATGGTCTCGTGGCACAGTAGGCGTTGATCAGGCAGGGCGGACCACGCTGACTTTTGTATGGGGGTGGTTGTCGGGTGCGACTGGAGGTGGGGAGTCTAGCTACGTTGAGCTTGTCGCGTAGCCGTTGAGCAAAAAAGCCAAAAGGGGAGCGGTTTTATTTGATTGAAAATGGAGCCGTTCTCTTTTGGCCGAAAACGGTCGTTCGTGACAGACCGATTTCGGCCAAAAGCGGACGGCGACGCCGCAACAGTTTTTTGCTATTTTCAGCACCGTATCGCCTCCATTCGGGCGAATATTAGATATGGGACTTGCAATGGATTTGCCGAAAGCAGGCACAACGTACACACAAGAGCGTTTAGGTATTGCCGCTGTCCAGCTTTATGCAGCTCGAAGAAATCAGATTTGGCGCGAAACGGGTACAGGGGATGTGGGAATTGATGGAAATATCGAATTCGTAAACGCTGAGGGATTTGCTACAGGCCGGATAGTGGCGGTGCAAGTAAAATCTGGTCCGTCTTATTTCAAAAATCCGACTTTGCAGGGATGGAAATTTTACCCTGAACGCAAGCATAGAAACTATTGGGAGTCATTTTCACTTCCTGTCTTGCTTGTTCTGCATGATCCGGATACCAATAAAAGCTATTGGGCTGATGCACGGCAAGCACTTAGAAGTACACGTGAAGAAAGTGCTTTTATAGAAGTGCTGTCGTCAAATCATCTAGAAGAAACAGATGCTATTGCAATATTTGAAAATGCCGGCGTTCTAGACCAACCCTTCATCTCGGAAATACCGGAAATTCTTCGATGCTTAATAGCTACTAAATCCAATGAGGGGACATTCCCTTTAAGCTATTTTGACTTATTTGTTCATGGGCTAACCAATATATGTCGCAGCATCTACTACGGCATGGATATGGTTGTCAACTCAGTAGAATACAATCTTGAGGCAGCAAACTCCCCACATGGAATGGGCATGGGGCACCAGGAGCACCAATTTGCATTTGGGTTCGTAAAATTCCTTGTCGCACAAGGATTAGCTCACATCGACCTCTCAGACTGTCTCATCGACTGGGTAGATCGTGATATGCACCCGCACTTTGTTGCGCCGCTCAGCTCGAGAGGCCGTGCCCTAGTTCGTCTGATCCATCAAGAGGAAACCCGCCTCGTCGCAGATGGACAAATGCAAGATGAAGGCAGTCTACACGTTGCTCAAGAAGCTTTCTTTGAGATGGTACCGGCGTCATATTTTCGGCGCTTCCCACGAATTCGAAGGTTTCAGGATGCTTTTGAGAGCTAAATAAGCCTCGTATTAAAAGATTTTATTTTTAACTATCTAATCTCCCGTCAGAGATCGCGCTGACATTTCCTGCCACGAGATTCAATATGGACATGAGTTTTTTTAGCATTATAGACACAATAGTGAAAATCGGTCTTGGAGCCTTAATTTCCGGAATTTCAACTTATTGGGTTACCCGACTCCAACATGATAATGAGATTTCAAAGACCAAACTAAAAAGACAGCGAGAGCTAATTGAGGAGGTGGCAGCCCAAACAGAGGATTTCTCCTCTGCAGTCCTTACATACTGGGCTTATATGGTCGAGCACGTCCGTTACTCAAAACGTGATAAAAAGCCACCCGAAGACTTGCCAGTTAGAATAAAAAAATCCGAAACAGATCTGTTTGATAAATTTAGCCAGCTTGCAAGTGCAGAAGGGAAATTAATACTTTTTGGCTCGACTAAAGCCCAAGAGCTTTTACGTGAGTACGGCGAGTACATTAAAGACTTTAGGCGAATTGCTTGGCATGGAAACACAAACCTTAAAGAGGAGGACTTGGAAGCTTATAGAGCCAACATTCTTGCGAAGCGCAAAACTCTCTATGAAGAGATACGCGCAATGTATGCGTAGCAAATTCACAAAATTGTGAGAGCTAGTTCACTTTAGCCGCTAATTTCTTCATCCCCTCAGGCACAACTTCGCCTAAGGGGCGTTAGGTTTGTTGAATGTCGGCTTTGGGCCTCGGGCTGTGTGAGAACGTGTTAGAGCAGGTTTGACGGTCAGTACCGGAACGGAAATCGCGCGCCTATGAAAATTTTAGGTCTGCTGACTAAGCAAGCGCTGGCAGATTTTACATAGCGACGTAGACTTCAAAGCGATGTCTGCGTTTTCACACAGCCTGGGTCGATTGCAGCCCTTCGCCACAGACAGCAATCGACCCAACGCGGACATTCGCAACACACCCCCTACCTTCATGAGGCTGCGACTGAGTTAGCGGCGGACCACGCGAAACAATGACAGAGAGATCAATACCGATCTGTCAGCTTTGCGTCCATCCGTGGTGATCATTGCAGTGTGCTCGGTCGCTGCCCTTGAAGTGCCCGGCATCACACTGCTCTTGGATTTAGGCCGGAGCTCCCTTGGATAACTACTGGGGTTGTTTTTGAGCACTACAGCTGACGCCGAGCTGGATGACGGCGAGGAGAAGGCTGGCTTTTTCACCCTTTTCCCGTATCTGGAGGCCGGTGTTAGGACCTGAAGGTGAGCCAGTAGCTTTTTCGGGTAGGGCAAGGCCTGTTCCCCTTAAACGCCTTCCCTTGACCCTTTCTCCCCCAAGCTCTTTTCCCCATGCCGCCATGTGCATAGCAGTCCTGTGACATAGCCGCATGGTCACGGCTTGGGAGGGAGGTTCGCCACGCCGCGATTGAGCAAGTCGAGCAGGACGATTTCGCGGGACTGTTGTGCTTGCGCTAGGCCAACCAAGGAGTTTGCCGCTTCGCGTGCAAGGCGACGTGCCAAGACCCGCTGTTGGCTGGAGATGACACGACCTTCAGGGCGCCCGTGAACGTAGGTGCATCGCATGTCGTAAAGGTCCAGATACTCCTTCGCTGCGCCCGGCTCGACTATGGCGGCGCTCAGTCTTGCCGCAACCCTGCGTGTCGCCGATTCGTCGTGATTATCGCCTGCCAGTCGTAGCTTGCGCCTGTGGTCTGCCTCAGCTCCAAACGCGGCCTCAATCATGATGAGGTGAGCCATCACTTCATCGATGCCATAGGAAAGGAATGCACGGACCAGGAAGTGCTCCACCGGAGTTGAGAACAGTTCCGACGCCTGGGTACGCGCTGCTTGCAGCAGCGCCCACCTAGCTTCCAGCGCCTGCCGCACATCCTCGGCGGTTGCCCAGGTTCGCAGCCACAGCGGGCGTTCGGATTCTTCCCACTCGTCGTGGTCCACTTGATGAGCGTATGGCTCCCACGACAGCTGCTCTGGGAGCGGCGGCGGAGGTGGGAACGCACACAGGTCATTGTCGAGGGTGTATACCCAAGGCAGCCGGAAACCCCGCCAGTCCACCTCGGTCATCTCGGCCCAGCCTTCCCATGGCGCCAGCAGCAAGAAGAACAGCGCGCGCTCTACCGCCGCGGGGAAGCGCCCACTGTGGGGAACAATCTCGCCCAGATCCTTTCCGAAGGGGACGTCCAGCCAGGAGAACTGGCGATTGCCCGATTCGCCTTGAACCGAGATGTCTTCCTCTACGACCATCCAATGAAACTGGGACAGGCGCTGAGTATCCAGCCGTATACCGGGATAACAGCGCTCTAAGCGGGGCGCATTGAACAAAATCTCAAGTTCGGCAGCTGCGAATCGACCTATCCGGGCATTGCCAAACTTAAAGGACGGGAGCTCATCGGCCATATCAAGCGGGCATAGGTATCGCCGCCTAGTGGTGGTCCGTTGAAACTGGTGAGCCAACGCGGCGGCCACCTTGTCCATGTCGGGCCTGGGCTGGTGGAGCAGATGCGGGGTGCTGCATGGTAGACCCAGAGACCTAAGCGCATTGCCGATGGAGGCCTCCAGCCCGAAGGTGGATTTTCCGCTGCGGTAACGCTTGGTGAGCAATTCCTTCAGAGCGACGAACTCCCGGCTGCTCCAGAGGTTCTGTGGGCCGGGTGGCGGGATGTCCCATAGCGCTTGAAGGGCAGCAACAAGAGATTTATCTGTGGACATGAGTGGCTCGGCCTCCTTGGCATGTCAGTTTAAATGATCCCTGAAGGAGGTTACCTTAGCAATCAGCTGCCGCTTTTGCGGTTATACCAGCGCTGCGAGCTTTGCTAAGTAAATGTCTCCAGGCATGCATGGGAAAAAGAACCTTCAGGAAGAAGCGATGATTTGTATTGAATGTGTCACTCCGGAAACTCTCAAGAAGCTGTTCGATGCGCACAGTCAGGAAGCTGAATGCAAATATTGCCAGCGCCGTGGGACGGCTATTGAGGCCCATGTTCTATTTGAATACGTCTATGCCCGGGTTAGCGAGAATATTGCCCGTAAGGAGGATCTCTCGGAATACGAGCTCAGCATGATGTATGGGGCCAGGGTTGAACTGTTCCCCATTGCAGAAATAGACATTGTTCTCTCGGAATGGTTGGATCTCGGAAATGAATCATATTTCGACGATTTGCGTAGCGGCGTTCCCTCCGAATTCAATCTAGATGATGTCGGCGACACTACGCACTTTTATGGCGAAGATGACGCGATGGAGGTGAACTCCTACGAAGGTTTTTGGGACCAGTTCGTTGAGGGTGTGCTGTACACGCACCGTTTCTTCAACGCGAATGCCGGAAAATTTCTCGACTCGGTTTTCTCTATGTTGGTCGCCGATGACGAAGGACTTAAGCCTGAAGCCATCCGGACCATAGTAAATGGCGACTTGATGTACCGTGCGCGTCTTGCTAAAGGCTTCAGCGAAGCAGAGAAAATAATCAATGATCCCGCTGGTCAATTCGGCCCAACTCCGAGGTTCATGGCAAGCAGTCAAAGGATGACGCCGAACGGAATCTCCGCTCTGTATTGCGCGCTGGAGCGAGAGACCTGTCTGAGCGAAATCCGCTCCATCACCGGGGATCACGTGGTGAGCGCAGCGCTGACTCCAGTCGCCGAACTGAAGCTCCTTGACCTCACGGCCCTAGACCAGGTTGAACCCCCGGATCTGTCGCTTCTGGACGTGGGGTTTCGTGATGCACTACACCGCAAGGTATTCTTGGGCTCACTTGTCAAAAAGATGTCCAGGCCAAAGGCTCGTAATGATGAGCTGAGCTATCTTTCGACCCAGGTGGTGTTCGAGTACTTACGGCTGCGCTTTGGCAAGCAGGTCGACGGTCTGGTCTTCCCATCCGTGCAGACGGGCGAGACGGGTACCAACGTAGTCTTGTTCCCCGAGGCAAGCCGCCTTGCCTATGTACCGCCGCCGGAGGCCAATGCTGAAAGACTTGGCGACGAAAAGCCTCCCGTTGTGGTCGAGGTCGAATTGGACAATCCGTTTAAGCCACCTACCAAGGTAATTGTTGTGCACGACTCAATTCGGTATCACAAGGTAACTGCTATTGAGACCCAGGCCCGCGAGTATCGCCATATCTACGATATCTTCATGAGCGACGAGACACGCAAGCGGCTGAACTTGGGCTAGGAAGCGATGCTTCTCTGCAAAGGCACTGAATCGCCCCTAGTTCTTAGACGCATCGGAATGACTGCTTTTGGCCAAAACCACCCCTTTAATCCCCACGCTGGTCTACCATGCCACCCCGGCAGTGGTTTCACGCGCTACCGACTTCAATTCCCCAAGGTATCGCACATGAGCATCGACCAAATCAGCCTCCCCAAAGGCGTAGGCCCGCACGCCATCAAGCTCCTCGACGCCATCACCGGTGCTGACACGAAAGAAGACCTGAACCGCGCAGGCGGCAAAGCCGAGGGTTTTGTGTTGGGCCTGGAAAGCGCTAAGGCCATCAAAAGCCAAATCGCCGAGTCGTTGTATGTGGCTTACGACGACGCGGCGAGTCATCGGTTGGGTGAGTTGAAGGGCTAGTCCCGCAGGACCGCGTTGGGCTTTAGCTACACGGTGTTTCGCGGTCCATCAGTTTGCCGATCAGCAATACGCTCAACTCACTCAGTTGGTGAATGGCCAGCGCGACGTCGCGGTCTTTGCCGGTCAGTTCGTCGGACAGGTCGAGCAGCAGGGCGCTGATAGAGGAGGTGGTTTCGTAGCTGTTGGCGATCAGGGTTTCGTTGCTGGCGCCGGCGGCGACGCTAAAAAGGGCGGCGGTCTTTGGGGCGGTCTCGGCATCAGTGCCGGGATTGAGGTAGTGATTAATGGCGCGTTGGGCAGCCTGGTGGAGTTTCAGATCCGGGGTGTTTGGAGGGTTTGGCGTGACTTTGAACATATAAGTATTCCTGAGCGGGCCACCACCTCATCGCTACTAAACGAAAGGGTGGCAGCTGTGCGCAGGTTAGTAGACCGGTGAATACTTAAAACCGGCGCGCTCGAAAGCGCCCTACGCACAGCCACCATCAAGCACAGACAGGACGTCTGGAAGATGAAGTTCATGCACTTAAGTATTCAAGCCAGGGCTACTAAACCCGATCACTGAGTTTTCAGCGACCGAGCAACCTTAGAGACCCCTACCCAAGCGCACAAGCCGGCGGATTCTGACGCAAGCGTAGGCAATGGAGCAAGGTGCTACTGTCTTTCAAAACGCCTGACTTTTTACCCAGGCGAAGCAACTACCCACCGAAGTTAGGGACCGTCGACAGGCTGGAAGGGTTGATCTCCGCGAGCCGGTATGGCTCAGTGTTGCGGCCACGTTGAATGTATCTACCCTGCGCAACCACCGCCAAGAAGGAGTTTCGAATTGGGAACCCACAAGCTCTGGCCTGCCAGCGAGCGTGAGTTGGCGCAAATGCAGCGTTTCAACCAGAAGCTCGCCTGGTTGCCGCGCTTTCGAATCCGTAATCGCTTCACGCCCCGTGTGATCCAGGCGCTGTTGCGCGCCAGTCAAATGGCCGGCGCGGGCAAGTTGCTCAAGCACGGGCTAGAGGCGCAAAGCCGGTGGGTGAGTGTGGGCGGCCTTTCTGTGCCTGTGCGCATCATCCGGCCGAAAGGCAAAGCCAAAGGCGTGGTGTTGGATATCCACGGCGGTGGGTGGGTGATCGGTAATGCGCAGATGGATGACGACCTTAACGCGGCCATGGTAAAGGCGTGCGACGTGGCGGTGGTCTCGGTGGATTATCGGCTTGCGGTCAGCACGCCGGTTGAAGGCCTGATGGAGGACTGTCTGGTGGCCGCCCGCTGGCTGCTGGGTGACGACTGTCAGGAGTTTGCCGGTTTGCCGGTGATTGTCGTGGGTGAATCGGCCGGGGCGCATCTTGGTGCGGCCACGTTGCTGGCGTTGAAGCAATGGCCCGCGTTGCTTGAGCGGGTGAGCGGGGCGCTGTTGTATTACGGCGTTTACGATTTGACGGGTACGCCGAGCGTGCGCGCGGCGGGCCCTGAAACGCTGCTGTTGGATGGGCCCGGGATAGTTGAGGCGTTGCGACTGCTCACGCCGGGCCTGAGCGACGAGGAACGCCGGCAGCCGCCGTTGTCACCGCTGTATGGCGACTTTGCCGGTTTACCGCCTGCGCTGATGTTTGTCGGTGAGTTGGACCCGCTGAGGGACGACACGCTTGATTTGGCTGAGCGGTGGGTGAAGTCAGCAGCGGTTGAGGTGTTCCTGTTGCCGTCTGCGGCCCACGGGTTTATTCATTTTCCGACTGCGATGGCCAGCAGCGTGCTTGCTTACAGCCGTGAGTGGATCACGGCTCGTATCGAGGCGCGGAAGGTGGGTCAGCGCTCGGAGGAAGTGCTTTCGTCCTGAGTGGGTTCAGCTTCCAGCTTCAGTCGGTCAGCTTTGCTGATGTATTTATCTTTGCTGGCGGGTGCCAATTTGGCGCTGGCTTTTTTGGCGTGGGCCTTTAAGAGCTGCTTGATTTTTTTACGGCGGTTCATGGTGTTTGCTCAGCGGGTAACTGTTTGAATAGTATCAGTTTAAATTGATTGGTCAGCCGCCGAACTGCAGGGTGCCCATGGCCAGCTTGGCGATCAGGGCGCCGGCGCCGAGTTGTACCAGCCACAACGCCAAGCCGCCGAGGAAGACGCCGAGGGCGACTTGCAGCACCAGGCTTTTCTGGCGTTTGGCTTGAGGGGCGCGAGGGGTGAAGTGGTCCAGTTCGTCGCGGTCGGCACGCAGGTCCAGGTCGTCGTTTCTCATGGGGTTCTCACAGCAAAGGGGTAGTCTTGCTACTAGTCTAGGGGTAGCGCGTGAAAGCAGGGAGTTTTTCAGGTGCTTACTTACCTGTGGCGAGGGGGCTTGTCCCCCGTTGGGCTGCGAAGCAGCCCTAATTCAGGCACCGCGTTTATTCAGAAAGTTCATGGTGGCAGGTTTTAGGGCCGCTGCGCAGCCCAACGGGGGACAAGCCCCCTCGCCACAAAAGCTCATCAAACGCTTAGTGTTGGCGCAACGAAAAGGGGAAGCCACTGGCTTCCCCCTTTTTGCTGCACGCTCAGGCTTACAGCACCTGAACGATAGCCTTGGTCACGGCACCGATGTTCGCCTGGTTCAACGCGGCCACGCAGATGCGGCCGGTGTCGAGGGCGTAGATGCCAAACTCGCTGCGCAGGCGGGTGACTTGTTCAACGGTCAGGCCGGAGTAGGAGAACATCCCACGCTGGCGGCCGACGAAGCTGAAGTCGTGGCCCGGAGCTGCCTTGGCCAGTTCGGCCACCATCTGCTCGCGCATGCCGCGAATGCGCAGGCGCATTTCGGCCAGTTCGGCTTCCCACTGGGCGCGCAGCTCAGGGTTGTTCAATACCGCAGCCACAATCGCCGCGCCGTGGGTCGGCGGGTTGGAGTAGTTGGTGCGGATCACGCGTTTGACCTGGGACAGGATGCGCGCGCTTTCTTCTTTGGAGTCGGTGACGATGGACAGTGCGCCGACGCGCTCGCCGTACAGCGAGAACGACTTGGAGAACGAGCTGGACACAAAGAAGGTCAGGCCCGATTCGGCGAACAGGCGCACCGCAGCGGCGTCTTCGTCGATTCCGTCGCCAAAGCCCTGGTAGGCCATGTCGAGGAACGGCACGAGGTTTTTCGCCTTGACCACGTCCAGCACTTGTTTCCAGTCAGCCGGGCTCAGGTCGACGCCGGTCGGGTTGTGGCAGCAGGCGTGCAGCACAACGATGGACTGTGGCGGCAGGGCGTTGAGGTCTTCCAGCAGGCCGGCACGGTTTACGTCGTGGGTGGCGGCGTCGTAGTAGCGATAGTTCTGCACCGGGAAACCGGCCGCTTCGAACAGTGCGCGGTGGTTTTCCCAGCTTGGGTCGCTGATGGCGACGACGGCGTCAGGCAGCAGTTGCTTGAGGAAGTCGGCACCGATTTTCAGTGCGCCGGTACCGCCGACGGCTTGAGCGGTGATGACACGGCCGGAGCTGATCAGCGGTGAGTCATTGCCAAACAGCAGCTTTTGCACAGCCTGGTCGTAGGCAACGATACCGTCGATCGGCAAGTAGCCACGGGCGGCGTGTTGCGCCACGCGAATGGCTTCCGCTTCGGCAACGGCACGCAAGAGTGGAATTTTCCCCTCCTCGTTGCAGTAAACGCCCACGCCAAGGTTCACCTTGGTGGTCCGGGTATCGGCGTTGAATGCTTCGTTGAGGCCCAGGATTGGATCGCGTGGTGCCATTTCGACAGCGGAGAACAGGCTCATTTTGCGGCGGCTCTGAGTGGGGAAAGGAGGGACGTGTCGCGCTCCAGCCGAATGCACTAGAGCGATGCACAAACGGGGAGCTAGTATAGAGGCCATCACCGCTCGCGGCGACAGCCGAAATGGCTTTTCGGCCAAGTTTTTCGGTTTATTTCTCGACCGTTAGTCTTATTGCAACATTGATGCCCCATGGCATGTAAGACGTTTGCCTTGAAACCCGTCACATTCGCCACCACTTCTACAGCTATCATGGTTTTTTCCTGCAACCTGCACTGAGAAGTCGCGGGTCGCGGTCTTTTTCGTCCCCACCGGTTTTTACTGGCCTGGGGTGACTTCAGAGGTACGTTATGTCGGATTTCCAGTTAGTCACCCGCTTTGAGCCTGCCGGCGATCAACCGGAAGCCATCCGCCTGATGGTCGAAGGCATCGAGGCCGGGCTGGCGCACCAGACGCTGCTCGGGGTGACGGGTTCGGGCAAGACCTTCAGCATTGCCAATGTCATCGCCCAGATCAATCGCCCAACGCTGGTGCTGGCGCCGAACAAGACCCTGGCTGCGCAGCTGTATGGCGAGTTCAAGGCGTTCTTCCCGAACAACGCGGTGGAGTACTTCGTTTCCTACTACGACTACTACCAGCCGGAAGCCTACGTGCCGTCCTCCGATACGTTTATCGAGAAAGACGCGTCGATCAACGACCATATCGAACAGATGCGCCTGTCAGCGACCAAGGCGTTGCTGGAGCGCAAGGACGCGATCATCGTCACCACGGTGTCGTGCATCTATGGTTTGGGCAGCCCGGAAACCTATTTGAAGATGGTGTTGCACGTCGACCGTGGCGACAAACTCGACCAGCGCGCCTTGCTGCGTCGCCTGGCAGACTTGCAGTACACCCGCAACGACATGGACTTCGCCCGGGCCACCTTCCGCGTGCGCGGTGATGTGATCGACATCTACCCGGCGGAATCCGACCTGGAAGCGATCCGCATCGAGCTGTTTGATGATGAAGTGGAGAGCTTGTCGGCTTTCGACCCATTGACCGGCGAAGTGATCCGCAAGCTGCCGCGCTTCACCTTCTACCCCAAGAGCCACTACGTGACCCCGCGGGAAACCCTGCTGGGCGCGATCGACGGCATCAAGGAAGAATTGGTCGAGCGTCTGGAATACTTGCGCTCCAACAACAAGCTGGTGGAAGCCCAGCGGCTGGAGCAGCGCACCCGTTTCGACCTGGAAATGATCCTCGAACTGGGTTACTGCAACGGCATTGAAAACTACTCGCGCTACCTGTCGGGTCGCGAGTCCGGGCAGGCGCCGCCCACCTTGTTTGACTACCTGCCGGCCGACGCCTTGCTGGTGATCGACGAGTCCCACGTCAGCGTGCCGCAAGTCGGCGCGATGTATAAGGGCGACCGTTCGCGTAAAGAAACCTTGGTGGAATACGGTTTCCGCCTGCCGTCGGCGCTGGATAACCGGCCGATGCGCTTCGATGAGTTCGAAAATATTAGCCCGCAGACGATTTTTGTCTCGGCCACTCCGGGTAATTACGAAGCGGAGCATGCCGGGCGTGTGGTTGAGCAGTTGGTGCGCCCGACCGGCTTGGTGGACCCGCAAATCGAAATCCGCCCGGCGTTGACCCAGGTCGACGACCTGCTCTCGGAAATCAGCAAGCGTGTAGCTCTGGAGGAGCGGGTGCTGGTGACCACGCTGACCAAGCGCATGTCCGAAGACTTGACCGACTACCTGGCCGACCACGGCGTGCGGGTGCGCTATTTGCACTCGGACATCGACACCGTGGAGCGCGTTGAGATTATCCGCGACCTGCGCCTGGGCACCTTCGACGTGCTGGTGGGCATCAACCTGTTGCGCGAAGGCCTGGACATGCCGGAAGTGTCGCTGGTGGCGATTCTCGATGCCGACAAGGAAGGCTTCCTGCGCTCCGAGCGCTCGTTGATCCAGACCATTGGCCGGGCCGCCCGTAACCTTAATGGCCGGGCTATTCTGTATGCCGACCGCATCACCGGCTCCATGGAGCGGGCGATTGGCGAGACCGACCGTCGCCGTGACAAGCAGATTGCGTTCAACCTGGCCAATGGCATCACGCCCAAGGGGGTGTTCAAGGACGTCGCCGACATTATGGAAGGCGCCACCGTGCCGGGCTCGCGTAGTAAGAAGCGCAAGGGCATGGCCAAGGCGGCCGAGGAAAACGCCAAGTACGAGAACGAACTGCGCTCGCCGAGTGAGATCACCAAGCGGATTCGTCAGTTGGAAGAGAAGATGTACCAGTTGGCGCGGGATCTTGAGTTTGAGGCAGCGGCGCAGATGAGGGATGAGATTGGTAAGTTGCGCGAGCGGCTTTTGGCTGTTTGATTTGCAGTGACTGTTGGGGCCTCTTCGTGAGCAAGCCCGCTCCCACATTTTGATCGCGTTCGTCTGAACAACTCGGTCAAAGGTGGGAGCGGGCTTGCTCGCGAATAGCCGCACCTCGGCCTAATGTGCCTCCCCAGCCTTAAGCCCCGCCGGCAACGCCTTGGCCAACAAAATCGCCACTCTACTGATCCCCAACGCCAATCCCACAAAATGAAGCGCATCGCCTGCTGATGCACAATCTCACTGAACTCCCACATTGGAATGCATTCCCCTGTGGGAGCCGGGCTTGCCCGCGATGGCGGCACCTCGGTCTAATGCGTCTCCCCAGCCTTAAGCCCCGCTGGCAACGCCTTGGTCAACAAGATCGCCACCATACTGACCCCCAGCGCCAACCCCACAAAGTGAAACGCATCGTTGTAGGCCATGATCTGCGCCTGCTGATGCGCAATCTCACTCAGCTTGCCCAGCGCGGCCGTCTCATTGCCAAACTTCTCGGTCAACATCGCCATTCGCTCCGCCACCTGCGGATTGCTCGGTACGATCGCCTCGCGCAGGTAGTCAAAGTAGGTCTTGGTCCGCGCATCCAGCAAGGTCGCCAGCAGCGCAATCCCGATCGCGCCACCCAAGTTGCGCAGGATGTTGAACAGGCTTGAAGCCGACCCGGCGTCCTGCGGCAGGATGTACGCGGTGGCAATCAGCGAGATCGTCACCATGATCAACGGCTGCCCCAGGGCGCGGATGATCTGGATCTGGTTGAACTGGCTGCCAGCAAAGTCCGGGTTGAGCACCCCCGAGGAAAAGCTCGCCAGGCCGAACAACCCGAAACCCAATGTGCACAGCCATTTTGGCGATACGTACTTCATCAGTTTGGGCACCAGCGGAATCAGGAACAACTGCGGAACGCCCATCCACATGATCACTTCGCCGATTTGCAGGGCGTTGTAGTTCTGGATCTGTGCCAGGTACAGCGGCAGTAAATAAATCGAGCCATACAGCCCAACACCCATCCCCAGGCTGGAGATGCTCGACAGGCCAAAGTTACGATTGGCGAGGATGCGCAGATTGATCAGCGGGTTGGGCTTGGACATCTGCACGATCACAAAGGTGATCAGGCTCAACAGGGCGACGGTGCCCAAGCTGACAATCAGGCTCGACTCCAGCCAGTCTTTGCGATGGCCTTCCTCAAGAAACACCTGCAAACACCCAAGGCCCACGGCCATGGTGACGATGCCGAGGTAGTCGGTGCTTTTCAGCAGCTCCCAGTGGGAGTCCTTTTTCTCCAGGCCATACAGCAGCCCTGCGATCATGAGCAGGCCGGGTGGTATGTTGATGTAGAAGATGTATTCCCAGCCCCAGTTTTCAGTGAGCCAGCCGCCGATGGTCGGGCCGATGGAGGGCGCGAAAGTGGCCGTCATGGCGAACATCGCCATGCCTTTGGCACGGTGGTGTTCCGGCAGTTTGATCAGGGTCAGGGTGAAGGCGAGGGGGATCAGTGCACCGCCGGTAAACCCCTGCAGAGCGCGGAACACGATCATGCTTTCCAGGCTCCAGGCCATGGAGCACATCAGTGATGCGACCAGGAACCCCGCCGACACCCACACCGCCAGCCGTCGTGCCGACAACAACTGCACCAGCCACGCGGTGAGGGGGATCATGATGATTTCCGCCACCAGGTACGAGGTGGAAATCCACGAGCCTTCTTCCAGGGTGGCCGACAGCGCGCCCTGGATGTCCTTGAGGGACGAGTTGGTGATCTGGATATCGAGCACTGCCATGAAGGCGCCGAGCATCACGCTCATCACCGCGATCCAGTCGCGCCGGGTCGGTTCGCCGACAGGGCGCAGCAGTTGATCACCGGCCATCGTTTGGGTCTTTGATGTTCACTTTGACGGTCACCGACATGCCGGGGCGAATTTTACCGTGCAGGGGGTTATCGGCGGCGAAGGTCAGTTTCACCGGAATCCGTTGTACGACTTTGGTGAAGTTGCCGGTGGCATTGTCTGGCGGCAACAGGCTGAACTGTGCGCCGGACGCAGCAAACAGGCTGTCGATCCGCGCCTCGATCGGTGTGTCGCCGTAGGCGTCGAAGGTCAATTCGGCCTTTTGCCCGGCCTGCATGTGGCCGATTTGGGTTTCCTTGAAGTTGGCCTGGATCCAGATGTCCTGGTCCGGAACGATCGACAACAGATAGGCTCCGGCTTGCACGTATTGGCCATTGCGCGCGGCACGTTGGCCAATCAGGCCACTGATGGGCGCATGGATTTCGCTGCGGGTCAGGTTCAGTTCGGCCTGGGCCAGGTCGGCGCGGGCGTTGGCGATCTGTGCGTCGAGGCGTTTGATCTCGGCGTTCAAGGCGTTGACCTGCTGGCGCTGGCCCTGCAAGTCGGCCTGGGCCTTGGCCACCTGGGAGCGGGCGATATGGTTATCGGCGGAAAGGGTGGTGACCCGTTCTTCCGAGACATAGCCGGGCTTGCGCAGGGTTTGGGCACGAGACAGGTCGATCTGTGCACGGCCGAGGCTGGCCTGGCTGGACGACACCTGAGCCTCTCCGGCGGCGATCAGGCTGCCTTGCTGAGTCAGTTTGCTCATGGCCTGCAAGCGTTCGGCTTCGCGGGTGGCGAGGGCGGCGTTGGCACGGTCGACGGCCAGATGGAAGTCATCACCTTCGAGCTTGACCAGCAGTTGGCCTTTCTCCACGTGCTCGTTATCACCTACCAGGACGTTGACGATCCGCGCGCCGAGCTGGCTGGACACGCGGGTGATCTCGCCCTGGACGTAAGCGTTGTCGGTGCTTTCATAAAAGCGGCCCTTGAAGAACCACTGGGCGAAGAAGCCCGCGGCGATCAGGACCACGATAAACAGGAAGATAAACAGGCGGCGTTTCAGTGGGGCGGGCATGAGGGCGATGTCGGTAACAAAAGGTAATGGAATATAGCCAGTCAAGGTTCTGGCAAATAGCTATGCCTGAACTTTAGACCGAAGCTTGGCCTATATGCCCTTTGTTAGCCTTCGTACGCTGGAGCCCGAGTGCCTGGGGCTGTTACCATTCGCCCCTTGTTTCAATTTCAGTTTTATTGCCCATTCGAGACCCGCCATGACCACCGTCCGCACGCGCATCGCGCCATCGCCCACTGGGGATCCCCACGTTGGCACTGCCTACATCGCTTTGTTCAACTACTGCTTTGCCAAGCAGCATGGCGGTGAATTCATCCTGCGGATTGAAGACACCGATCAACTGCGTTCGACTCGCGAGTCCGAACAGCAGATTTTCGATGCCTTGCGCTGGTTGGGTATCACCTGGGCTGAAGGCCCGGACGTCGGCGGCCCGCATGGCCCGTACCGGCAGAGTGAGCGCAGCGAGATCTACAAAAAGTACACCCAGCAGTTGGTCGACATGGGTCATGCCTTCCCGTGCTTCTGCACCGCCGAAGAACTGGACCAGATGCGCGCCGAGCAAATGGCCCGGGGCGAAACCCCGCGCTACGACGGCCGTGCACTGCTGCTGTCCAAGGAAGAAGTAGCCAGCCGCCTGGCCGCTGGCGAGCCCCACGTGATCCGCATGAAGGTGCCGAGCGAAGGCGTCTGCGTGGTGCCGGACATGCTGCGTGGCGATGTCGAGATCCCGTGGGATCGTATGGACATGCAAGTGCTGATGAAGACCGACGGCCTGCCGACGTACTTCCTGGCCAACGTGGTCGACGACCACCTGATGGGCATCACCCACGTACTGCGTGGCGAAGAGTGGCTGCCATCGGCACCGAAACTGATCCTGCTTTACGAATACTTTGGCTGGGAACAGCCGCAGTTGTGCTACATGCCGCTGCTGCGTAACCCGGACAAGAGCAAGCTGTCCAAGCGCAAGAACCCGACCTCGGTAACCTTCTACGAGCGCATGGGTTTCATGCCGGAAGCGATGCTCAACTACCTGGGCCGCATGGGCTGGTCGATGCCGGACGAGCGCGAGAAGTTCTCGCTGCAGGAAATGGTTGATAACTTCGACCTGTCCCGTGTCTCCCTGGGCGGGCCGATCTTCGACGTCGAGAAACTGTCCTGGCTCAATGGCCAGTGGTTGCGTGACTTGCCGGTGGAAGAGTTCGCCAGCCGTGTGCAGCAATGGGCGTTGAACCCCGAGTACATGATGAAGATCGCACCGCACGTGCAGGGCAGGGTGGAAACCTTCAGCCAGATCGCACCGTTGGCCGGGTTCTTCTTTGCCGGTGGCGTGAACCCGGATGCCAAGCTGTTCGAATCCAAAAAGCTCTCGGGTGATCAGGTTCGTCAGTTGATGCAGTTGATCCTGTGGAAGCTGGAAAGCCTGCGTCAGTGGGAGAAGGATGCGATTACAGCGACCATCCAGGCGGTGGTCGAATCCCTCGAACTGAAACTGCGCGATGCCATGCCACTGATGTTTGCCGCGATCACCGGGCAAGCCAGTTCGGTATCGGTGCTCGATGCGATGGAAATTCTGGGTCCGGACCTGACCCGTTTCCGCCTGCGCCAAGCCCTTGATTTGCTTGGTGGTGTGTCGAAGAAAGAAAACAAGGAATGGGAAAAGCTGCTGGGCGCTATCGCCTAAGTAAGCGGTTGTAACGATTAAACCCCGGTTTTCCGGGGTTTAGTCGGTAAGTGATTGTTATGTCGGCAAAAAATTTTGGAAATTGTTGAAAAAAAATTTGACAGCTTTCCAATACGCCCTTAAGATTCGCCCCGTCCTCACCGACGAGGGGCTATAGCTCAGCTGGGAGAGCGCTTGCATGGCATGCAAGAGGTCAACGGTTCGATCCCGTTTAGCTCCACCAATTTACACGTTCAAGGTCTGGCCACACCGTCCTTGAATTCGATCAGACTCAGCCTGATCATGTTGTATAGAAGGTTTGTGTCCCCTTCGTCTAGTGGCCTAGGACACCGCCCTTTCACGGCGGTAACAGGGGTTCGAGTCCCCTAGGGGACGCCAGTTTCAACAAGCAGCTCGAAAGGTCTGCTGCGCCGCGAGGCGAAAAATCCGGGGCTATAGCTCAGCTGGGAGAGCGCTTGCATGGCATGCAAGAGGTCAACGGTTCGATCCCGTTTAGCTCCACCAATTTACACGTTCAAGGTCTGGCCACACCGTCCTTGAACTGATCAGACTCAGTTTGATCACGTTGTACAGAAGGTTTGTGTCCCCTTCGTCTAGTGGCCTAGGACACCGCCCTTTCACGGCGGTAACAGGGGTTCGAGTCCCCTAGGGGACGCCACGATTACCCGCTCTGCGGGATTTTTAAGGGTCATTCAATTATTGAATGGCCCTTTTGTTTGTCTAGCGTTTGCCAATTTCCTCTCTCCTTGATACTTCTTCTGACCAATGGTCACCTCAATGACTTGCTAAATATTATGATGAGAATAATATTTCATTCGTAATATTCGGAGGCAGCGATGAACGATAAAAAAGCGCAAACCCGTGAACGCATTCTTCAGGCCGCCAGTGCTGCGCTGGTCCAGCGTGGCCCGGCCGAGCCCAGCGTGGGCGAAGTAATGGGTGCGGCGGGGCTGACCGTGGGCGGTTTCTATGCCCATTTCGAAAGCAAGGATGCGTTGATGCTGGAGGCCTTCAATCAATTGCTGGCCCAGCGTCGTGCTTCCGTCGACGACATGGACGCCGAGCTGACAGGAGAAGAGCGACGCGCCCTGGTGGCGGCGTTCTACCTGTCACGCAAGCACCGTGATTCCACCGCCCAAGCCTGCCCGATTCCCGCCACGGTGGGGGAGATGGGCCGCTTGCCGGACGACTTTCGGCGGGTGCTCAACGAGCACGTTGAACTGATGGCGGCCCAGTTGGCCGCCAGTCCTGAAGACACCGACAAAGCCCTGGCTGACATGGCGTTGATGGTCGGTGGCTTGGCGTTGGCCCGCGCCCTCGGGCCTGGAGAGTTGTCAGATCGCATGTTGCGCGCGGCCAAGTCGGCCGTGCGCTGAGGACGGCCTTGGGCCTTGGGAGTGAGTGATGAGCGCGCTTAAATGGGTTCGTGGAGTCAATGGCACCTTGGGTCGCCTGGCGCCCCAAACGGTGGCCAGCAAGATGCGCCGGGCGTTTATGACGCCTCGTAACCATCCTCCCCGTGATTGGGAGCTGCCGCTGTTGGCGCAATCGGAGCGCATGACCTTGCGTTTCGGTTTGTCGGCGCTGCGCTGGGGCCAAGGGCCGGCAGTGTTGTTGATGCACGGCTGGGAAGGGCGCCCGACGCAGTTTGCCAGCCTGATCACCGCGCTGGTGGACGCCGGTTACTCAGTGATTGCCTTGGAAGGTCCGGCGCATGGTCGCTCGCCCGGGCGTGAGGCGCATGTGCTGCTGTTTGCCCGAGCCATGTTGGAAGCCGCTGCCGAGTTGCCGCCATTACATGCCGTTGTCGGTCACTCCATGGGCGGCGCCAGCGCGATGCTGGCTGTCCAATTGGGGTTGCGCACCGAGGCGCTGGTGAGCATTGCTGCGCCGTCGCGTTTTCTCGATGTGTTGCGTGGGTTTGCCGGTGTGGTCGGCTTGCCGGCTCGCGCACGTTCGGCGTTTATCCAGCAAGTCGAGTTCACCTTGGGTATGCCGCTCAAGCATCTGGATGTAGCCCATTACCAAATGAACATGCCGGGCCTGATCGTGCACGCCGAAGACGACACGTTTGTTCCGGTCAAAGCCTCCCAGATGATCCATGAAGCGTGGTTTGACAGCCGCCTGATGCGCCTGGAGCAGGGCGGCCACCAGAAGGTATTGGCCGATCCGCGAGTCATCGAAGGCGTGCTGGCGTTGCTGGCCGGTTCTCGCCTGCCGGAGCGGCAAACCGCCTGAGCCTTGGGTTACACTGCTGCCGCCGACATTAATCGACCGGGAGCAAAGCATGGGCTGGGATTTGGCATCGCCGTTTATCATCGATCTGCAGGTAGCGCCCGAGGATATTGACGGCCTGGGTCACGCCAACAACGCGGTGTATGTTTCCTGGCTGGAGCGCTGCGCCTGGCGTCACTCCCAGCGTCTGGGGTTGGACCTGACCGAATACCGACGCCTGGATCGCGCCATGGCCGTGGTGCGCCATGAGATCGACTACCTGGCGGCGGGTTATGAGGGCGACGAACTGCAACTGGCGACCTGGATTGTCGACTGGGATCAGCGCCTGAAAATGACCCGACGCTTTCAACTGGTCCGCCCCAGCGACGGTGCTACCTTGCTGCGGGCACACACCACCTTTGTCTGCATCGAGCTGTCCAGCGGCAAGCCCAAGCGCATGCCGGCGGAGTTTATCGACGGCTATGGCCCGGCGTTGCCTATCTGACGCAGGGGTTAACGGTTGTTGTGGGAAACCCAGTAAACTGCGCCACGTTTTTTGTTGAGTGTTTTCCATGCAAATTGCTTTGGCGCCCATGGAGGGGTTGGTCGACAACATCCTGCGGGACGTGCTGACCCAGGTGGGCGGTATTGATTGGTGCGTGACCGAGTTCATCCGGGTCAACGACCGCCTGCTGACGCCTGCTTACTTCCACAAGCTCGCTCCGGAATTGCTGCACGGTGCCAAAACCGCTGCTGGCGTGCCCTTGCGTGTGCAATTGCTGGGCTCCGACCCGGTGTGCCTGGCGGAAAACGCCGCGCTGGCCTGCGAGTTGGGCAGCGAGGTCATCGACCTGAACTTCGGCTGCCCGGCCAAGACCGTCAATAAATCCCGAGGCGGTGCGGTGCTGCTCAAGGAGCCGGAGCTGCTCAACCAGATCGTCGAACACGTGCGCCGTGCGGTGCCGGCGCATATCCCAGTCACTGCCAAGATGCGCCTGGGCTTCGACAGCCCGGACGGTGCGCTGGTCTGCGCCACGGCACTGGCCGAAGGTGGAGCGGCTCATATCGTCGTTCATGCACGGACCAAGGCCGACGGTTACAAGCCACCGGCCCACTGGGAGTGGATCCCACGGGTGCAGGACGTGGTCAAGGTGCCGGTGTTCGCCAACGGTGATATCTGGAGCGTCGAGGATTGGCGGCGTTGTCGGGAAATCAGCGGTGTCGAAGACATCATGCTCGGTCGCGGCCTGGTGGCTCGCCCCGACCTGGCCCGGCAGATTGCGGCGGCGCGTGCCGGCGAAGAAGTGGTGGAGATGACCTGGGCGCAGATGCAGCCGATGCTTCAGGAATTCTGGACGCAATCGGTCGCGCAGTTGACGGAGCGCCAGGCCCCGGGCCGTTTAAAGCAGTGGCTCGCGATGTTGACGCGCAACTACCCCCAAGCGGTGGAGCTGTTTACCGCCCTGCGCCGGGAAACTGATCTGCAGCAGGTCAGCCGATTGCTCGGTATGGCTCACCCCGAAGCAGCGTGAAGTGTTTCTGAAAAAACCCCTTGATCTGCAATCAGCGGTTCTTAGCTAGAGGGGAGTGCTACGAGAGTCGGCTTTGCAACATTGAGTCATCACGCATCACGTTCAAGCAGTCAGGAAGGGCGCCATTGGCGCCCTTTTTTGTGCGCGTCTTTTAGGCGTTGGTAGGCCTGAAAGGTGCGTTTCTGCTTGATCAAGTACGGCAAGAAATGACAAGAGGCCAATACGGTTTTCGTCAGGTGATCTGGCTCCGTTCATGCCCTCTCGGTGTGATGCAGGCGTGCAAGGGCGCGGGTTTTCGGTTGTTTGTGCGCGTTGAATTGATCGGAAAAATCTCACATGGCACCAGATTAAACCTATGGCGATATCGTCATTTTTGAGATTTCGCAGCTTGTGGTTACTTGTGTTGCTGGAACCTGCTGACCCGACTGGCCACTGACGAAGAGCATTAAGTACAAGTAGATGGCGCCTGATTTCTAATCAGTGCTTTATTGTTTTTAAGTTGCTTAATGTTTTTAAATCGATCGTTCAGGAGAAGTTTATGCATGTTTCAAGTGTGTTAAGCGATGCTGTTATGAGTGGGATGTGTCGAAATGAAGGAGTTGAGAGGGCGGCCGCTTCTACGCAAACTAAAAAATTACAAGCAGGGCCGAAAATAGCTTATAGCGGGGCCTCTGTTGGCACGTCCGGGAGTGCCACTACCCATAATAGCTTGAAAGAAATGGCTGAGGCTCTTCAAGCCATCTTTAGTATGGTCAGTATGGCGATAAATCTTTTTCGAACTTTCTTCTCGCCACCTGCGAAACCTGTCGTTCCAGCTGCACCTACCCCTGTTGCTCCCGCAACTGTTACGCCGTTTCCTGTCCGCCCATCCCCTATTGGTCCATCTCCAATTTCTCCTGGGCGTACCCCCGGTAAGAAACCAAATGATATATGGGGTGGCTTCAGGCAAGGGCCCGATGGCAACTGTGTCACTGTGTCTGCAATCAAGGCAGCCATGATGAAATTTGGTCAGAAACCCTCAGATATATTTAAAGAGGTAAAGACAACAGGTGGCGGGTATGAAGTGGTAATGAGGGATGGGGTTGAAGTTAAATTCAGCGATGCAGAATTGCAAGTGGCAATCAGAGGGTCGCAATTCATGGGGCGAGATCAGGAAATGCTCAAGGATGCCCACTTTCTGTTTGCAGCAAGCGCCAAGCGAGCGCAGATGGAGAATAACGATAGAACCGCGGCGCGCAGCTTCAATCAGGCGATAAAGACCCTGAATGATGGTGAATACTCCCGCGAAGGCTTGCTGCGACTGGGGTTGAAGAATCATATCAAACCCGTTCCCTTGTCGGATCTGCTCAATGGCATGATTGGTACGGTAGAGCGGCGTGGGCACTCGGTGGCGGTAATTGAAGGGGTTGAAGAAGACTATGGCAAGCGAGGTCGCAAGCCGTATCAGCCTCACACAATAACGGGCCTTTTTTAAAGTGACCGTTGTCGAATAGATCAGAGACTTTCGTAGGATTTTGTTAGAGGGGTATCTCTGCCTTGTTGATATGATTTGATGTTTCGTGTGTGGTTTGGTTGGTGATTACCTGATAAGCCTGAGTCGCATAGTTAATATGCAGCTTTCATTCTGAATAATAGCTAGTTGGGAGATTTATCTTGATAGATTCTTATCGGTCGAGTGGTTTTTTTGCGGGTGTTGAAAAATACAGTGAACAAAAAATGAGGGAGGATTGCTGCGCGGAAAAAAAATCCAGCTTTAGACATGAGGTGGATAAAGCCTCTGCTAGTTTTCCTGCTCACTTCGTGATAGCACCACCGGCATCAGTACCAATACCCGCAACACCTGTGTCGGTGCCAGCGGAGCCAACCGGAATTATGGCAGAGCTTGGAAAGTTTATTGGGCAGGCGATTGACGCGTTGTCTTATGTTGCAAGCAGCATTAAGAAGTTTGTGATGGGGTTGAATTTGTTTAAGGACTGGTTTGTAAAGTCCTAGCATGGATTCTCTTTTGAGAAGATGTTCAGGCTAATCGTAGAAACAGGAGCTAGGGTTATTACCAAATGGAATTGCGGGTCTACATCGACGGCCAAGCGCAATCGAATGCGCGCGTTCACAGTCACTCTGCCTGGCAGGGTGACTGCTTAATTACCAGGCTCATTCCAATAGCTGCTTGAACCCCTCCATTGGCAGCGGCCTGCTGTGCAAATACCCTTGATACAAATGGCAGCCCAACCCTTGCAGGAACGCTAGCTGCTCAGGCGTTTCCACCCCCTCGGCAATTACCTCAAGGTTCAAGCTTCGAGCCATCGCCACAATCGCCCGAATGATCTCGGCATCGTTAGGATCATGTGTCGCATCGCGCACAAACGACTGGTCAATCTTCAGCGCATCCACCGGCAGCCGCTTGAGGTAGGTGAGTGACGAGTAACCCGTACCAAAGTCGTCCATCGCAAAACTCACACCGAGTTTTTTCAGGCGACGCATCTTGCTGATGGTTTCGTCCAGGTTCTGGATCACGATGCCTTCGGTGATTTCCAGTTTCAGCAGCGTGAATGGCAATTGGAACCGCCGCAGGCTGCGTTCCACCCGTTCGACAAAATCATTCTGGCGAAACTGTCGGGGGCTGATATTGACGCAAAGGCTGAAATTCAGCGGGTCCACCAAACCTTCGGCAATCAGTTGCGCGAACGCTCCGCACGCCTCGTCGAGAATCCAGGTGCCCACTTCCAGAATCAGCCCGCTGTCCTCCAGGACCTTGATAAATTCGGCTGGCGATTGCGCGCCCAGTTGCGGATGCTGCCAGCGCACCAGGGCCTCGGCGCCGACGATGCGATTGCCTCGGGCGTCCACTTGCGGTTGGTAATGCACGCTGAATTCGCCGCGTGACAAGGCCAGGCGCAGGTCAGTCTCCATGCGCAGTCGTTCACTGGCGGTTTTCTGCATGCTGTTATGGAACATCTGGGTGGTGTTGCGTCCGGAGTCTTTGGCGCGGTACAGGGCGATGTCGGCGCGCTTGAGCAAGTCAGTCGGTGTCGAGCCGTGATCGGGAATCAGCGCCACACCAATGCTCGGTGTGACCTGCAAGCGGTGGCCATCAAGGAACATCGGCTCCGACAGCAATTCGCGCAGGGTGTCGGCCAGCGTCTGAACCTGGTTGCTGACCTCCGCCCGCGAACCTTCCAGGCCACTGAGCAGTACCACAAACTCATCGCCTCCCAGGCGCGCCACGGTGTCTTCCATGCGCACACTGGCTTCCAGGCGCGCGGTGACGATTTTCAGCACCGTGTCGCCCACCGGGTGGCCCAGGGAATCGTTGATGTGCTTGAAGTGATCCAGGTCGAGAAACAGCAGGGCGCCCCGCAGGTTATGGCGCTTGAGCAGGGCGATCTGTTGGCTCAGGCGGTCCATCAGCAACGCGCGGTTGGGCAGGTTGGTCAGTGGGTCGTGATAGGCCAGGTGGCGTATCTGCGCCTGGGCGTTTTTCAACAGGCTGACATCCCGGGCAGTCAGCAGCAGGCACGCGGTTTCATTAAGGGTGATCGGCTCGACTGACACCTCGACCGCCATTACCTCCCCACGCTTGTTGTGCCAGAGCATTTCCACATGATGAATGCGGCCCTTGATCTGCAATTCAGCCAGCAGCGCCGCACGCTGGTTCTCGTCGGCCCAGATGCCAATCTGGTACAGCGTCAGGCCAATGGCTTCTTGTGCGCGATAGCCGGTCAAGCGGCAGAAGCCGTCGTTGACCTCCAGGTAGCGCCCGGTATCGCGTTCGGTGATGGACACCGCGTCAGGGCTGGAATGGAAGGCCTTGGCGAACTTCTCTTCGCTGGCCTTGAGTGCTGCTTCCGAGCGCTGCTGTTGAGTGATATCGCGCAAGGTGGTGACGATACAGGGGTGCTCACCCACCTTGATCAGGCGGCTGGAAATCACACAGGTCAGGTTTTGGCCATTCTTGTGATGGACAATGATCGCCACATTGTTCAGCGCCTGGTCGCGGATAACCTGCTCGATGCGTTGCAGGCGCTGGCTGGACTCATTCCACAGGCCGAGTTGTTCCGCGTTACTGTTGATGACCTCGGCGGCGGTCCAGCCGAAGGTCAGAGTGAAGGCTGGGTTGATCTCGATGAACTGGCCGGTTTCCAGGCGCGTCACGCAGATTGGATCGGGGCTGGCCTGGAACAGGCTGGCAAATTTTTCCTCGGACGCGCTCAGGCGTTGTTCGCGCTCCACCTGGTCGGTGATGTCGAGCAAGGTGCCAGCCATGCGCAGCGGTGCACCTTGCTCATCGCGATAGAGGCGGGCGCGGCTTTCCAGGTAGCGGGAGCTGCCATCCTCCAGTTGCACTCGATACGTCAGCTGATAGTTACCCGCCGGACCCTCTCGCAGCGTGCGATAGGCATGGCGCATGCTTTCACGCTCTTGATGGGGCATGCCTTCAAAAAAGGCGTCGAAGGACTCGTGAAACGGTTGAGGTTCCAGCCCGTGCAATTGGGCGGCCCGTGCCGAGCCATAAAGCAAGCCGGTGGGGATGTGCCAGTCCCAGGTGCCCAGTTGCGCCGAGTCGAGCGCCAGGTCCAGGCGCTCCTGGCTGTCTTTGAGGGCTTGTTCGGCGTTCTTGCGTTCCGTGGTGTCGAGGAACGTGCTGATCAGGTAGGCCTCGCCGTCCATCTCGACTTTTTGCGCACTGAGGGTGCCGTCGTGAATCTGCCCGTTGCTGGCGCGGAACTGCACCTCCATGCTGATGGGCTCGCCCTTGCGCTGGGTGGCCTTGACCAGCAAGGCGCGTTGTTCCGGGTGTACCCACAGGCCCAGGTCCAGGGTGCTACGGCCGATGGCATCGGCCACCGGCCAGCCGAACAGGCTTTCGAAATACTGGTTGGCTTCGCTGATCTGGCCATCAGCCTGGCGGGTCAGCAGCACCATGTTCGGACACAGGTGAAACAGCGTGGCGAAGCGCTTTTCGGAGTGGCTGAGGGCCTGTTCCCGTTCGCGCTGGTGGGTGATCTCGCGGATCACCCCGATCATCCGTCGGCGGCCGGTCTTGTCCGGTAATAGGCTGCCGTTGATTTCCAGCCAGTGCAGGCTGCCATCGGGCCATTGAATGCGATGGTGCATCGCCTGTGCGAAGGGCTCACCCGCCAGCACCGCATGAAAGGCCCGGACCACCTTGGCGCGGTCCTCGACCGCCAGCAGGTCGAGGTATTCCAGGTCCTTGGGTAGCGGTTGCTTGGGGTCGAAACCGAACAGTGCCTGTGTGCCTCGTGACCAACTGATTCGCCCGCTGTCGATTTCCCAGGACCAGGCGCCCAGGCGTGCGGCATTGAGTGCGGCCAATAATTGTGGGGCACTTTCCCAGCTCTGCTCCGCCTCCTGCGGGTCGAGCGCATGAATGCGAGGCAGCGGTGGGGTGTGGTCAGCGGGGTTGCGCATTGTCAAAGGGCCTTGGCTCAATGGGCGTTCGGCGCGGTTTTCAGGCTTTGTGGCCGCACGGCTTCAGGCCGGCACCCCTGCCGGATCGACCTGTGCATCCAATAGGCTCATGAAAGCCCGCGCAGCGTTCGACAGCGTCCGTTCGGTGTGCACGATATAGCCTAGCTGGCGACTGAGCTGTATGCCCGGTAAAGCAATGCGTGCCACTTGATCGTCGAGCATGGTGCGCGGCAGCACGCTCCAGGCCAGGCCGATGGAGACCATCATCTTGATGGTTTCCAGGTAGTTGGTACTCATGGCGATATTGGGCGTCAGGCCTTGGGCCTCGAACAGGCGCTGCACAATATGGTGGGTAAAGGTGTTGCCACCTGGAAACACCGCCGGATGCTGGGCGATATCGGCCAGGTTGACCGTGCCGTTGTTGATCAGGCTATGTTCCGGCGCCACCACGAAATCCAGCGGGTCGTCCCACACAGGCGTTGCTCGAACGAGCGTGTGGGGCTCCGGCGCCAGGGTAATGACCGCTACTTCGGCGCGGCCATGGAGGATTTCTTCGTAGGCCACTTCTGAATCGAGAAACTGAATGTCCAGGGCGACGTTCGGGTACTCCCGCGTGAAGGTGCGCAGCACCGGCGGCAGGCGGTGCAGGCCGATGTGATGGCTGGTGGCCAGTGTCAGGCGCCCGCTGACTTCGCCCGTGAGGTTGGTCAAGGCACGGCGGGTGTCGTCCAGTACGTTGAGAATCTGATAGGCCCGTGGCAGCAGGGCACGTCCAGCTTCGGTCAGGCCCACTTCACGGCCCAGGCGGTCGAACAGCCGCACCTTCAATTGTTGCTCCAGCCCGGCAATGCGCTTGCTGATGGCGGGTTGCGTCAGGTGTAGCCGTTCGCCAGCCCCGGAGAAGCTCCCGGTCTCGGCGATGGCAATAAAGGCGTTGAGATTGGCCAGGTCCATGGTGGTATTCCGTTAAGTTATCCAAAGCATGAAAAATATGAATTTGAGTTATTTAATGTAACCCCATAGCATCAGCCTCACAAGCCAAGGGGTTATTGAATCGTTCAAGGCCCAGGGCATAGAAAGACGCTGATGAGGACCGACTGATGGCCGGCAAAACGCTCTACGACAAGCTTTGGGATTCCCATGAAGTGAAACGGCGCGATGATGGGTCGTCGCTGATCTATATCGACCGTCACATCATCCATGAAGTGACCTCGCCCCAAGCGTTCGAAGGCCTGCGACTGGCCGGGCGCAAGCCTTGGCGCGTCGACTCGATCATTGCCACGCCCGACCACAACGTGCCGACCACCCCTGAGCGCAAGGGTGGCATCGAGGCCATTGTCGACACGGTATCGCGCCTTCAGGTGCAGACCCTCGACGACTACTGCGACGAATATGGCATCACCGAATTCAAGATGAACGACGTGCGTCAGGGCATCGTCCACGTGATCGGCCCGGAGCAGGGTGCGACCTTGCCCGGCATGACCGTGGTTTGCGGCGACTCCCACACCTCGACCCACGGAGCTTTCGGCGCCCTGGCTCACGGCATTGGTACTTCTGAGGTGGAGCATGTGTTCGCCACCCAGTGCCTGGTGGCCAAGAAAATGAAGAATATGTTGGTGTCGGTCGAAGGCGAGTTGCCTTTCGGTGTGACAGCCAAGGACATCGTCCTCGCCGTGATCGGCAAGATCGGCACCGCCGGCGGTAACGGCCACGCCATCGAATTCGCCGGCAGCGCGATTCGTGATCTGTCCATCGAAGGCCGCATGACCATCTGCAACATGTCCATCGAAGCTGGTGCCCGTGTGGGCATGGTAGCCGCGGACGAAAAGACCATTGCCTACGTCAAGGGCCGCCCGTTCGCGCCAACCGGTGCCGATTGGGACGCTGCGGTCGAAGCTTGGAAAGACCTGGTGTCCGATGCCAACGCGGTGTTCGACACCGTGGTCAAGCTCGACGCCACCCAGATCAAGCCACAGGTCAGTTGGGGCACGTCGCCGGAAATGGTCCTCGCCGTTGATCAGAACGTGCCGGACCCGGCCAAGGAAACCGACCTGGTCAAGCGCGGTTCCATCGAGCGCGCCTTGAAGTACATGGGTTTGAAAGCCAACCAGGCGATCACCGACATTCAGTTGGATCGCGTATTCATCGGCTCCTGCACCAACTCGCGGATCGAAGACCTGCGCGCTGCGGCGGTGATCGCCAAGGGCCGCAAGGTGGCGTCGACCATCAAGCAAGCGATCGTGGTGCCAGGTTCGGGCCTGGTCAAAGCCCAAGCCGAGGCCGAAGGCCTGGACAAGATCTTCCTCGAGGCCGGTTTTGAATGGCGTGAGCCTGGCTGCTCCATGTGCCTGGCGATGAACCCGGACCGTTTGGAGTCGGGCGAGCACTGCGCGTCTACCTCCAACCGTAACTTCGAAGGGCGTCAGGGCGCCGGTGGCCGTACTCACCTGGTGAGCCCGGCCATGGCCGCAGCGGCAGCCGTCAACGGTCGTTTCATCGACGTTCGCGAATTGATCTGAGGAATACCCGATGAGAGCTTTTACCCAACACACCGGTTTGGTCGCGCCGTTGGACCGTGCCAACGTCGACACCGATCAGATCATTCCCAAGCAGTTCCTCAAGTCGATCAAGCGCACCGGCTTTGGCCCGAACCTGTTCGACGAGTGGCGCTACCTGGACGTGGGCTATGCCTACCAGGACAACTCCAAGCGCCCGCTGAACAAGGATTTCGTGCTCAACGCAGAACGTTACCAAGGCGCCAGCGTGTTGCTGGCCCGGGAAAACTTCGGCTGCGGCTCCAGCCGTGAGCACGCGCCGTGGGCCCTGGAAGAATATGGCTTTCGCAGCATCATCGCGCCGAGCTACGCGGATATCTTCTTCAACAACAGCTTCAAGAACGGCTTGCTGCCGATCATCTTGAGCGATGCCGAAGTCGATGAACTGTTCCAGCAAGTAGAAGCCAACCCGGGCTACGAGCTGACCGTCGACCTCGCCGCGCAGACCGTGACCCGGCCGGATGGCAAGGTGTATCACTTTGAAGTGGATGCGTTCCGCAAACATTGCCTGATCAACGGCCTGGACGATATCGGCCTGACCTTGCAGGACGGCGACGCGATTGCCGCGTTTGAAACCAAGCACCGGGCGAGCCAGCCGTGGTTGTTTCGCGATGCTTGATTTGATGTAGACCGGACCGCCGTCATCGCAGGCAAGCCAGCTCCCACATTTGGAATGCGTTCCCCTGTGGGAGCCGGGCTTGCCCGCGATGAGGCCAGAACAAACACCACAAGGCCCATTGAGGGAACACTTATGACCAGCACCGCCCACACCCAAGTTGTGCAAAAACAATTCGGCGAACAGGCCTCGGCCTACCTGAGCAGCGCTGTCCACGCTCAAGGCACCGAATTTGCGCTGCTACAGGCCGAACTGGCCGGGCAGGGCGCTGCACGACTGCTGGATTTGGGGTGCGGTGCCGGTCATGTCAGTTTCCACGTCGCGCCGCTGGTGAAAGAAGTGGTGGCCTACGACCTGTCGCAGCAGATGCTGGATGTCGTGGCCGCCGCCGCAGTAGATCGTGGCCTGAACAACGTCAGCACGGTGCTGGGCGCCGCCGAGCGCCTGCCGTTCGCCGATGGCGAGTTCGACTTCGTGTTCAGTCGTTATTCGGCCCACCACTGGAGTGACCTCGGCCTGGCGCTGCGGGAAGTGCGCCGAGTGCTCAAGCCCGGTGGTGTGGCGGCTTTTGTGGACGTCTTGTCACCCGGCAGCCCGCTGTTGGACACTTACCTGCAAACCGTCGAAGTGCTGCGCGACACCAGCCATGTGCGTGATTATTCCGCCGGCGAGTGGATGCGCCAGATCAGCGAAGCCGGTCTGCATGTGCGCAACAGCAGCCGCCAGCGTCTGCGCCTGGAATACACCTCGTGGGTTGAGCGCATGCGCACCCCGCAAGTATTACGCGCGGCGATCCTGGAGTTGCAGCAGGCGATGGGGCAGGAAGTCCGCGATTATTTCGAGATTCAAGCCGACGGCACCTTCAGCACCGACGTGCTGGTGGTGTGGGCCGAGCGCTAATAATTTTTCCCGACCTGCCTGCGGGCGGGTCGCCCGATGAAATGAGGAAAGCATGAGCAAGCAGATTCTGATTCTTCCAGGCGACGGCATTGGTCCGGAAATCATGGCCGAAGCGGTCAAGGTCCTGGAGTTGGCCAACGACAAGTACAGCCTGGGCTTCGAATTGAGCCACGACGTGATCGGTGGTGCCGCCATCGATAAGCACGGCGTGCCCCTGGCTGACGAAACCCTGGACCGCGCCCGCGCTGCCGACGCCGTGCTGCTGGGCGCCGTAGGTGGCCCGAAGTGGGACAAGATCGAACGTGACATCCGCCCTGAGCGCGGCCTGCTGAAAATTCGTGCGCAACTGGGCCTGTTCGGCAACCTGCGCCCGGCGATCTTGTACCCGCAACTGGCCGATGCTTCCAGCCTCAAGCCGGAAATCGTGGCGGGCCTGGACATCCTGATCGTCCGTGAACTGACCGGCGGTATCTACTTCGGCTCGCCACGTGGCGTGCGCGAGTTGGAGAATGGTGAGCGTCAGGCCTACGACACTCTGCCGTACAGCGAGAGCGAAATCCGCCGTATCGCCCGTGTCGGTTTTGACATGGCCCGTGTGCGTGGCAAGAAGGTCTGCTCGGTAGACAAGGCCAACGTGCTGGCTTCCAGCCAATTGTGGCGTGAAATCGTCGAACAAGTGGCCCAGGACTACCCGGACGTCGAGCTGAGCCACATGTACGTCGACAACGCTGCCATGCAACTGGTGCGTGCACCGAAGCAGTTCGACGTGATCGTCACTGACAACCTGTTCGGCGACATCCTGTCCGACCAGGCGTCGATGCTCACCGGCTCCATCGGCATGCTGCCGTCGGCGTCCCTGGATGCCAACAACAAAGGCATGTACGAGCCATGCCACGGTTCGGCGCCGGACATCGCGGGGCAGGGCATTGCCAACCCGCTGGCGACCATTTTGTCGGTGTCGATGATGTTGCGTTACAGCTTCAACCTGACCGACGCGGCGGACGCGATCGAGAAGGCGGTGAGCCGGGTCCTCGACCAGGGCCTGCGCACCGGCGACATCTGGTCGCAGGGTTGCACCAAGGTTGGCACGCAAGAAATGGGCGACGCAGTAGTCGCCGCGTTGCGGAATCTGTAATCTCTCGGGCCCGCTTGCAGTTGTTGCTGCAAGGCGGCCCACTTTTTAACAAGGTGTAGTTGCGATGAAACGTGTAGGTCTGATCGGTTGGCGCGGTATGGTCGGTTCCGTGCTCATGCAGCGGATGCTGGAAGAGCAGGATTTCGATCTTATTGAGCCGGTGTTTTTCACCACTTCGAATGTGGGTGGCCAAGGGCCGTCTGTGGGCAAGGATATTGCTCCGCTCAAAGACGCCTACAGCATTGAAGAACTGAAAACCCTCGACGTGATCCTGACCTGCCAGGGTGGCGACTACACCAGCGAAGTCTTCCCCAAGCTGCGCGAAGCCGGTTGGCAGGGTTACTGGATCGATGCCGCTTCCAGCCTGCGCATGCAGGATGACGCGGTCATCGTCCTCGACCCGGTGAACCGCAAGGTCATCGACCAGCAGCTCGACGCCGGGACCAAGAACTACATCGGTGGCAACTGCACCGTCAGCCTGATGCTGATGGGCCTGGGTGGTCTGTTCGAAGCGGGCTTGGTGGAGTGGATGAGCGCCATGACGTATCAGGCGGCCTCCGGTGCCGGCGCGCAGAACATGCGTGAACTGATCAAGCAGATGGGCGCCACCCACGCCGCTGTCGCCGATCAACTGGCCGACCCGGCCAGCGCGATCCTCGACATCGACCGCCGGGTTGCCGAAGCCATGCGCAGCGAGGCCTACCCGACCGAGAACTTCGGTGTGCCATTGGCCGGTAGCCTGATCCCATGGATCGACAAAGAGCTGCCGAACGGCCAGAGCCGTGAAGAGTGGAAGGCCCAGGCCGAGACCAACAAGATCCTCGGTCGCTTCAAGAGCCCGATCCCGGTGGACGGCATCTGCGTGCGCATCGGCGCCATGCGTTGCCACAGCCAGGCGCTGACCATCAAGCTCAACAAAGACGTGCCGATTGCCGATATCGAAGGGCTGATCAGCCAGCACAACCCATGGGTCAAGCTGGTGCCGAACAACCGCGACATCAGCATGCAGGAGCTGAGCCCGACCAAGGTCACCGGCACCCTGAATGTGCCCGTTGGCCGTCTGCGCAAGCTGAACATGGGTACCCAGTACCTGGGCGCGTTCACGGTTGGCGATCAGTTGTTGTGGGGTGCGGCTGAGCCGTTGCGCCGCATGCTGCGGATTTTGCTGGAGCGTTAATCGCTGCTTGTAATGAGAAACCCGCGTTCTGGTGACAGGCGCGGGTTAATGAGATGGTCACCCCCAACACCCTGTGAGGGCTACGCTTTCACGGGGTGTTTTGTTTTCGGAGGCCATCATCATGAGCGAGTCAGCACTGATCGGTATCGATCTCGGCAAACATACTTTCCACCTGCACGGCCAGGATAAGTCGGGCTGTGAGGTGTTTCGCAAAAAATGCTCACGGACGCAAATGATGCAGTTTTTCGGCAACTCGCCGAGCTGTATCGTGGTGATGGAGGCCTGTGCGGGGTCGCACTATGTTGCTCGTCAGTTGGCGGCAATGGGGCACACGGCCAAGCTGATTTCTCCGCAGTTCGTTAAGCCCTTCGTCAAGGGCAATAAAAACGACTTTGTCGACGCTGAGGCAATCTGCGAAGCCGCTTCGCGCCCATCTATGCGCTTCGTCACGCCTAAAACCGAATCCCAGCAAACCCTGTCCGTGCTACACCGGATGCGCGAATCGCTGGTGCATGACCGCACCAAAACGGCTAATCAGATGCACGGTTTCCTGCTGGAGTTTGGGATCAGTCTGCCCAAAGGGTTGGCCATCATGAAGCGTCTGGCGAGCGCCTTGGCCGAGCATGAATTACCCGTTCGTCTGACGATATTGTTGCAACGCCTGCACGACCACTTTGCCTACCTGGATGAGCAAATCAAGGTCTTGGACAAAGAGCTGGCGGGCCAACTGGCCGACGATGATCTGGGCAGTCGTTTGCTGAGTCTTCCATGTGTCGGCCCGATCACCGCCAGCCTGCTGGCTGTAGAAATGGGCGACGGCAAGCAGTACCGATGCAGTCGGGACTTTGCCGCCTCAGTGGGCTTGGTGCCCAGACAGTACAGCACCGGTGGCAAGGCCAACTTGCTGGGAATCAGCAAGCGTGGTGACAAGCACCTGCGACAACTGTTGGTGCAGTGTTCCAGGGTCTATATGCAAAATCTGGAGCACCAAAAAGGCGCCTTGGCCGATTGGGTGCGCTCATTGCTAAGTCGACGACATTCGAATGTCGTGGCCTGTGCCCTGGCTAACAAACTGGCGCGTATCGCTTGGGCGATAGCCGCTCACCATACGCAATATGAAGCAGGGCCAGACGCCTTGAACGCCTGACCCCGCGGTTGTTGCAGTACCACGATTCACCTTCAGGTTTTGCGATAGCTGAACAACAGATGATGTGAACGGCACACCGGCCTGGCGAAGATCCTGACATAAAAATCGGCTTCAGAAGCCGACGGGTTTTTAAGGATCGTCAGGCGCGACTCTCATCGTGGCGCTGGGGCATGCCCCAAACAGACGCCGGATAGATTTAAGCAAGCCAACCACACCACCCGTTAATCAGTATTGCAAAAATGGGGGTGACCATAGATTTTTATTGGTCTTTCGGGCCTCATCGCGGGCAAGCCCGGCTCCCACAGTTGATGGCATTTCTTCAAGTACAACTCGGTCAATGTGGGAGCCGGGCTTGCCCGCGATGAGGTCATCAGCCGCGCCCGACACCCCAGGCCAATTGCCTCACCTCCAGCCACCCGGTAAAGTGCCGCTCCCCCCGTATCACCCGAGGTATCCCCCATGACCCAGACCTTTGATATTGCCGTAATCGGCGCCACCGGCACGGTGGGCGAAACCTTGGTGCAGGTGCTCGAAGAGCTGGAGTTCCCGGTAGGCACGCTTCACTTGTTGGCCAGCAGTGAGTCGGCCGGGCATTCAGTGCCGTTTCGCGGCAAGAATGTACGGGTGCGGGAAGTCGACGAGTTTGACTTCAGCAAGGTGCAACTGGTGTTCTTCGCTGCCGGCCCGGCCGTTACCTTGAGCTTCGCCCCGCGGGCTACCGCTGCCGGCTGTGGGGTGATCGACCTGTCTGGCGCGTTGCCGGCCGATCAGGCGCCACAGGTAGTGCCGGAGGCCAATGCTCATGTCTTGAGCACCCTGAAGAAGCCGTTTCAACTGAGCAGTCCAAGCCCATCGGCCACTGCCTTGGCGGTGGTGCTGGCACCGTTGCGCGGCTTGTTGGATATCCAGCGTGTCAGCGTTACCGCCAACCTGGCCGTTTCGGCCCAGGGGCGCGAGGCAGTGAGCGAGCTGGCCCGGCAAACTGCTGAGCTGCTGAATGTGCGCCCGCTGGAGCCAAAATTCTTTGATCGGCAGATGGCGTTCAACCTGTTGGCTCAGGTCGGCACCCCGGACGCTCAGGGGCATACCGCCCTGGAAAAACGCCTGGTGCACGAGTTGCGCGCGGTCCTGGATATGCCTTTACTGAAAATTTCCGTCACCTGCGTTCAAGCCCCGGTGTTTTTTGGCGATAGCTTGAGTGTGTCGTTGCAACTGGGCGCTGCGGTCAATCTGGAGGCGGTCAATCAGGCGTTGGAGGCGGCTCCAGGTGTCGAGCTGGTGGAGGCGGGTGATTACCCTACCGCCGTGGGCGATGCCGTCGGCCAGGACGTGGTTTATGTGGGGCGGGTTCGTGCAGGTGTTGATGATCCTGCGGAACTAAATCTGTGGCTGGCGTCAGATAACGTACGCAAAGGTGCCGCGCTCAACGCCGTGCAACTGGCGCAGTTGTTGATAAAAGACCTTGTGTAAAAGATACTTGGCGTCAATTTGTAGATTGATTCTAGCCAGGCGCTATGCTTGGCCCTGTGCAGAAAAAATTGCGCGCCGGTGATCGATCGGCGTGCCATGCCTTATGGCAGCGGTATCCAACCTTCTCGCCGGGCGGGGAGTGTTCAAACTAAGGATGAGGCTATGGTTCAAGTTCGCAAACTGGTGTTAGCAATAGCGGCCGCCTCGGCGCTGTCCTCCGGTATGGCGCAAGCGCTGCAACTTGGGGAGATGACCCTCAAGTCGAAGCTGAACCAGCCGCTGTCGGTGGAGATCGAGTTGCTGGATGTCGGGGGCCTGAGCGCTTCCGAGATCGTTCCCAGCCTAGCTTCCTCCCAGGCCTTTGTGGATGCCGGCGTTGATCGTCAGGCTTTTCTCGATGACCTGACCTTTACCCCGGTGCTCAATCCCAACGGTCGCAGCATGGTGCGTGTTACCTCCAGCAAGCCGTTGCCTGATTCCTACGTACGCTTCCTACTGCAGGTGCAATGGCCTAATGGTCGGTTGATGCGCGACTACAGCGTGTTGCTTGATCCGGCCAAGTTTGAGCAAACCCCCTCGGCACCGGATGCTCCTGCACCGCGACTGAGTGCGCCTGCGGCTTCCGCCCCCGCAGTCAGCAAGTCCGCCGAACACACTACGACGTCCCACGACACTTTGTGGGAAATCGCCGCAAAAAACCGTAATGGCGCATCGGTCCAGCAAACCATGCTGGCCATCCAGGCGCTGAACCCGGATGCGTTTATCGACGGTAATATCAACCGACTGAAGACCGGCCAGGTCTTGCGTCTGCCGGACTCGGTACAGAGCACCAGCCTGCCGCAATCCCAGGCGATTGCCGAAGTGACCGCGCAGAATACCGCCTGGCGCCAGGGGCGCCGCAGCGGCAACCCGGTTGCGGGGAAATCGCAACTGGATGCCACCAAACGCACTCAGGTAGGTAATGCACCGTCCCAGACCCGTACCCAGGACAACTTGAGCCTGGTGTCGGCCGAAGCCGCCAAGGCCGGGGTGAAAGGTGCTGCCGGTGACGGCAAGGCCTTGAACAACAAGCTGGCGGTGACCCAGGAAAGCCTGGATTCGACCCGCCGCGAGAATGAAGAACTGAAGAGCCGCATGGCTGACCTGCAAAGTCAGTTGGACAAGCTGCAGCGGCTGATCGAGCTCAAGAACAATCAACTGGCCAAGTTGCAAGGTGAAGGTGGTGTCACGGCGCAACCTGTTGCCACGATGCCTGCTGAATTGGCTGCACAACCGGCAACGCCGGGCGCCGCTCCTGCGGCCGAGGCAACGCCAGCCGCTGCGCCAGCCGAACCTCCCAAGACTGACACGGCCCCGACTGCCGAAGGCAAGTTCAATGACCTGCTGACCAACCCCATCGTGCTGGGCGTGGTCGGTGGTGCGGCCGGTTTGCTGGTGCTGTTGCTCCTGCTGTTGTGGGCCCGTCATCGCAACGCCCGCCTGGAGCAGGAAAAGCACCTGCGCATGGCGCGAGCGCTGGCCGAAGAGCCGGCGTTCTCCCCGAGCGCTGAGCATGATTTGCCGTCCGATAGTTTCGAAGGCCTTGAAGTCCCGCCGCCTAACGTCAAGCTGGCTCCAGCTCCAGCTCCAGCTCCAGTCGTGGCGCCGGTCATTGCTCCAGTGATCGAACCAGTGGCGCCGGTCGCCGCCGAGCGTCCGGCCGATGCCATGGCGCAAGCCCAGTCCCATATTGATCGTGGTCATTTGAATCAGGCCGCTGAAGTCCTGGAAGAAGCCATCAAACAAGAGCCCACGCGCAGCGACCTGCGGCTCAAATTGATGGAAGTCTATGGCCAGCAGGGTGACAAGGACGGGTTCGTCACCCAGGAGCGGCAACTGGTCGCCAATGGTGAAAATCACGCACAGGTCGAGCAACTGAAAGGCCGTTTCCCGACCATGGCCGTACTGGCTGCCGGAGTTAGCGCTGCCGTCGCGGCGGCGGCGCTGGATGCGCAATACGTCAAGGACCTGCTTAAGGACGAACCTGCTCCACCCGCCGCAGCACCTGATGCGGACGCCTTTGACACGGATTTCGACCTCAGCCTGGACGATCTTGAGGCCGCCTCTCCAGCGGTTGTTAACCCGGCGTCGGATGACCTGAGTTTTGAGTCGGTCTTGCAGCGACAGACCGAGCCCAAGACCAGCCAGGGCGACTTGTCGGATTTCGACCTGGACCTGCAGCTTGATCCTCCGTCTTCTCAGGCCGATGACGACTTCATGTCGGGCCTTGAAGAGCAAATGAAGGACCTGCCGCCGGTCGAGCCGCCAACCCTGACGCCTGCCGCGCTGGATGACTTGGACTTGCCGGAAGATTTCGATCTGTCCCTGGCCGACGAGCCGGACGTGTCCGAGGCGCCCAAGCCGAACGCGTTCTCCTCGGAGCTTGATGACGTCAACGCCGAGTTGGGTCGTCTGTCCCAGAGCCTTGAGCATCCACCGATCGAGCCGACCTTCACGGCTGAAGACGCGGCGGTGGGTCATGATGAGCCGGATTTCGATTTCCTCTCCGGCACCGACGAAGTGGCCACCAAGCTGGATCTGGCTCAGGCCTATATCGATATGGGTGACGCTGATGGCGCCCGGGATATCCTGGGAGAGGTGCTCAGCGAGGGGGATGCCGGTCAAAAGAGTGAAGCCAAGGAAATGCTCAGCCGGTTGGCTTGATAGGATCACTTGCACTAAAAACGGCGGCCTTCGGGCTGCCGTTTTGCTTTCTGGGGGCGAAGAAAAGTAGCCCGCACATGGCATCCAGCTCCCGTCGCCTTATAATGGCCGCCTTTGCGCAACTCATCAGGCTCTCAGCTCTTGGCAAATATAGATAACGCGGCCGCCGAAATGGCGGCCGCAGGCTTTTTCAGAATCGCGCTGGGCGTGGAATACAAAGGCTCGCGCTATCGCGGCTGGCAGCGCCAGGCGTCTGGCGTGCCGACGGTGCAGGAAACCCTCGAGAAGGCCCTGTCGAAAGTCGCCGACTCGCCGGTTTCGCTGATGTGTGCCGGGCGTACCGATGCCGGTGTGCATGCTTGTGGGCAAGTGGTGCACTTCGATACCCAGGCCGAGCGCTCGATGAAGGCCTGGGTGATGGGCGCCAATATCAATTTGCCCCACGACGTCAGCGTCAGTTGGGCCAAGGTCATGCCTGCGGACTTTCACGCGCGGTTCAAGGCCATTGCCCGGCGCTACCGCTATGTGATCTACAACGATCAGATTCGCCCGGCGCACCTGAATGAAGAAATCACCTGGAATCACCGTCCGCTGGACGCCGAGCGCATGGCGCAAGCGGCTCAGCATTTGGTGGGGGTCCATGATTTCAGCGCGTTTCGAGCCGGCCAATGCCAGGCCAAGTCGCCGATCAAGGAAGTCCACCACCTGCGCGTGACCCGTCACGGCAAGATGATCGTCCTCGATATTCGCGCCGGGGCGTTCCTGCACCACATGGTGCGCAATATCGCCGGCGTGCTGATGACCATTGGTACCGGCGAGCGCCCGGTGGAGTGGGCCAAGGAAGTGCTGGAGAGCCGGGTACGTCGCACCGGCGGAGTGACCGCGCATCCGTTCGGTCTGTACCTGGTGGATGTAGAGTACCGGGACGAGTTCGAGTTGCCGGAACGCTTCATCGGGCCGCACTTCCTCACAGGTTTCAGCGAACTTGGCGGCTGACGCCCGGAAAAGCATTTGTTACCATCCGGGACTTTCTCGGATAACCCCTGAGGTTCCAACGATATGCCAGCCGTTCGCAGCAAGATTTGTGGGATTACCCGCATAGAAGACGCGTTGGCGGCGGTCGAGGCGGGGGCGGATGCGATCGGTTTTGTGTTTTACGCCAAAAGCCCACGGGCGGTGAGTGTGCAGCAGGCGCGGGCGATCATTGCCGCCTTGCCGCCATTTGTGACCACCGTGGGGCTGTTCGTCAACGCCAGTCGCTGCGAACTCAATGAAACCCTCGATGCGGTGCAGTTGGATATGCTGCAGTTCCATGGTGACGAGACGCCGGACGATTGTGAGGGCTATCACCGTCCTTACATCAAGGCGCTGCGGGTCAAGGCAGGTGATGATATTGCGGCCGGTTGCGCGGCATTCGCCGGGGCCAGCGGGATTCTGCTGGATACCTATGTGGAAGGGGTTCCCGGCGGTACGGGCGAGGCGTTCGACTGGTCGTTGATTCCCGAAGGGTTGAGCAAGCCGATCATCCTTGCCGGCGGGCTGTCTCCTGATAACGTCGCGCAGGCGATTGCCCGCGTCAGGCCGTATGCCGTGGACGTCAGTGGTGGGGTAGAGCAGAGCAAGGGCATCAAGGATCACGCGAAGATTCGTGCATTCATGCAGGCGGTTCGCAACAGCAGTGGCACGATGTGACGGCGGGCAATCTGCCGCCGTCCATAACTACCACTGTGTAAAACAGCTCGGCGCCGCCTGTGGGCGGCCTGGAAATGAAGTGGCAACGCTGCGCTGGCAGGTTGTCTGGAAGGCTGAGGACAGATGCAGGAAATGGCCGGTCGAACGTCTGACCCCGTCCTGGATCTGTCATCGCTACATATGAATTTAGCTCAAGGGCATACGCGGGGCTGTGTTCAAGCCACCGGTACTGGAGAAAGAAAGCATGAGCAACTGGTTAGTAGACAAACTGATCCCCTCGATCATGCGTTCCGAGGTGAAGAAAAGCTCGGTCCCTGAAGGTCTTTGGCACAAGTGCCCGTCTTGCGACGCGGTGCTGTACCGTCCGGAGCTGGAAAAGACCCTGGACGTTTGCCCCAAGTGCAATCACCACATGCGTATTGGCGCCCGCGCCCGCATTGATATCTTCCTCGATGCCGATGGCCGTGCCGAATTGGGTGCCGACCTGGAGCCGGTCGACCGCTTGAAGTTCCGCGACGGCAAGAAGTACAAGGACCGCCTGACCGCTGCGCAGAAGCAGACCGGTGAGAAGGACGCACTGATTTCCATCAGCGGCAAGCTGCTGGGCATGCCGGTCGTGGTTTCTGCGTTCGAGTTTTCCTTCATGGGCGGTTCCATGGGCGCCATCGTTGGTGAGCGCTTCGTACGCGCTGCCAACTACGCTCTGGAAAACCGCTGCCCGATGATCTGCTTCGCCGCTTCCGGCGGTGCGCGGATGCAGGAAGCCCTGATCTCCCTGATGCAAATGGCCAAGACCTCGGCGGTATTGGCGCGTCTGCGTGAAGAAGGCATCCCGTTCATCTCCGTGCTGACTGACCCGGTCTACGGCGGCGTTTCCGCCAGCCTGGCGATGCTGGGCGACGTGATTGTCGGTGAGCCCAAGGCTCTGATCGGCTTCGCTGGCCCGCGCGTGATCGAGCAAACCGTTCGCGAAAAACTGCCGGAAGGTTTCCAGCGCAGCGAATTCCTCCTGGAGCATGGCGCGATCGACATGATCATCGCCCGTTCCGAATTGCGTCCACGCCTGGGTAACCTGCTGGCGCAAATGATGGGTCTGCCGACGCCTGAATACGTGCCTGCTCCTGTCGAGCTGATTGTCGTGCCTCCGGTGCCTGCAAACCTATGACCCAACGTACCCTGGGCGAATGGCTCGCCTACCTTGAGCAGTTGCATCCGTCCGCCATCGACATGGGCCTGGAGCGCTCGCAACAGGTAGCGACCCGCCTTGGGTTGGGCAGGCCAGCGCCGCAGGTGATCACGGTCACAGGTACCAACGGCAAGGGTTCTACCTGCGCTTTTGTCGCGGCCTTGCTGCAAGCCCAGGGATTGAAAGTCGGCGTCTACAATTCGCCGCATTTGCTGCGCTACAACGAGCGTGTGCAACTCAATGGTGACGAAGCCACTGATGAGCAGCTCTGCGAAGCCTTCGCCGCGCTCGATGCCGGGCGTGGCGAGATCTCCCTGACCTACTTTGAAATGGGCACGTTGGCGGCGCTCTGGCTGTTCGAGCGTGCGCAGTTGGACGTGGTGGTGCTCGAAGTCGGTCTCGGTGGGCGTCTGGATACGGTCAATGTGGTGGATGCCGACCTGGCGCTGGTCACCAGCATTGGTGTCGATCACGTGGACTATCTTGGCGATACACGTGAGTCCGTGGCTTATGAAAAGGCCGGGATCTTCCGTCAGGGCAAACCTGCGCTGTGCGGCGACCTCGACCCGCCGCATACCTTGCTGGATAAGGTGTTGGAGCTGGACTGTCCATTCTTCCTGCGTGGTCGTGATTTCAATCTCGAGATGGGTGACCAGCATTGGCAATGGCGCGGGCTTGACGCTCGTGGTCAGACGGTTGAACTGCGCGACTTGCCGCTGCTCAACCTGCCGATGGAAAACGCCGCGCTCGCGCTGCAAGCCTACCTGTTGCTGGATTTGCCCTGGAATGCCGAGCAGATTGCCGCTACCTTGCAAGGTACCCGTGTGGTTGGGCGTCTGGATCGGCGTGCGTTCCAGTGGAATGGCAAGCGCCTGAACCTGATGCTGGATGTGGGGCATAATCCTCATGCGGCTGAATATCTGGCCCAGCGCCTGTTGCGTACACCGCCTGTCGGTCGTCGCCTGGCGGTGTTCGGGCTGTTGTCCGATAAGGACCTGGAAGGTGTTGTTGCGCCGTTGCTGGGCAATGTTCAGGCTTGGGCCGTTGCACCGCTGGATACGCCTCGCAGTCGACCGGCGTCCGAGTTGCAGGCTGCATTGCAGAACCTTGGTGCCCAGGTGGCGTCCTATGCAAGCGTGACCGAAGCGCTGGAGGCTCAGTGCGCGGTGGCGACGCCCGAGGATGAGATTCTGTTGTTCGGATCATTTTATTGTGTTGCCGAGGCGCTTGAATGGTTGGCCCGGCGCTCCACGGAGGAAGCTGCACATGGCATTACTGGATAGCGCGTACAAGCAGCGAATGGTCGGAGCCCTGGTTCTGGTGGCACTGGCCGTGATTTTCCTGCCCATGCTGTTTTCCCGGCAGGACGAGCAGCGTCAGGTGGTCGTCGAGGCGCCGGCTGCACCTCAAGCACCTGTGGTGCCTCAGGTTCAGGTTGAGCCCGTGGTAGTTCCTGAGCCGCAAGCACTGCCTCAGGAACCGGTGCCTACTGACGAAGAGCTGGCCGAGCAGCAAGCACCGTCAATGCCGGTGCAGCCGAGCGCTCCTGTGGTGAAGCCGGCTCCAGCGGCCCCTGCCGTTGTGGTCAAACCTGCTGTGCCGGCGCCTGCGCCCAAGCCAGTGGTTCCGCAGCCGGCGGCACCTGGCAAGCCGGATGTCGGGCAGAGTCGTATTGATCCCAATGGTTTGCCGATCAGTTGGTCGGTCCAGCTTGCCAGCTTGGCTAATCGTGAAAGCGCCGAAAGCCTGCAGAAGACCCTGCGCAGTCAGGGTTACAACGCCTATATCCGTAGTGCCGATGGCAAGAACCGGGTATTTGTCGGGCCGCTGATCGAGCGGGCCGAGGCTGACCGCTTGCGGGACCTGCTGGGTCGCCAGCAGAACCTCAAGGGGTTTGTAGTGCGGTTCCAGCCGGAGAAGGGTTGAAAACGAGGCGGGAAGGGTAACCTTCCCGCCTTATTCTTTTCTGCTATCCCATTGATTTCAAATGCACTGCTAATCACAGCTTACCGATAGCCCAGCGCTCTGCTAAAATGCGCCGCCTTATCCGTCTGTAGGCTGCACTGTGCCATTTACCTGGGTTGACTGGGCGATCGTTGCAATCGTCGCCATCTCCGCTTTGATCAGTCTAAGCCGCGGCTTCGTTAAAGAAGCTCTATCGTTGCTGACTTGGATCGTCGCAGGGGTTGTAGCCTGGATGTTCGGTGGTTCATTGGCTGTTTACCTCGCCGGGTACATCGAAACACCTTCGGCTCGTGTCATCGCGGGCTGCGCCATCATGTTCATCGCCACGCTGCTGGTGGGAGCAATGGTCAATTATCTTATCGGCGAATTGATACGCGTCACCGGCCTCTCCGGGACCGATCGATTTCTCGGCATGGCCTTCGGTGCCGCACGGGGTGCGTTGCTGGTGGTCGTGGCGGTCGGGCTATTGAGCCTGGGGCCGGTACAGCAGGATTCGTGGTGGCAGGAGTCGAGTCTCGTGCCAAAATTTCTATTGGTTGCAGACTGGTCCAAGAACCTCATATTGGGGTGGAGCAGTCAGTGGCTGGCCAGCGGAATCAGCGTACCCGCTGATCTTCCGTTCAAGGAACATCTCTTGCCGGCCAAAACGCCGCAGTAAGTTGTGTTCAGTCAAGATTCATTAAGTAGGGGTTGCGTCGCATGTGTGGCATCGTCGGTATCGTCGGTAAGTCGAACGTCAATCAGGCGCTGTATGACGCGCTAACCGTGCTCCAGCACCGCGGCCAGGATGCTGCCGGTATTGTGACCAGCCACGACGGCCGGTTATTCCTGCGCAAGGACAATGGCCTGGTACGTGACGTGTTCCATCAGCGTCACATGCAGCGCCTGGTCGGCCACATGGGCATTGGCCATGTACGCTACCCGACGGCAGGCAGCTCGACCTCGGCCGAAGCTCAGCCGTTTTACGTCAACTCGCCTTACGGCATCACCCTGGCGCATAACGGTAACCTGACCAATGTTGAACAATTGGCCAAGGAGATCTACGAATCTGACCTGCGCCACGTCAACACCAACTCGGACTCCGAAGTCCTGCTGAACGTGTTCGCTCACGAGCTGGCCCAGCGCGGCAAGCTGCAGCCTACTGAAGAAGACGTGTTCGCCGCGGTCACTGACGTTCATAACCGTTGCGTCGGTGGTTATGCCGTTGTGGCGATGATCACCGGCTACGGTATCGTCGGCTTCCGCGACCCACATGGTATTCGTCCGATCGTTTTCGGCCAGCGTCACACCGACGAAGGCGTTGAATACATGATCGCCTCCGAAAGCGTGTCCCTGGACGTACTGGGCTTCACCCTGATCCGTGACCTGGCGCCGGGCGAAGCGGTGTACATCACTGAAGACGGCAAGCTGCACACCCGTCAGTGTGCCCTTAACCCGACACTCACCCCGTGCATCTTCGAGCACGTCTACCTGGCGCGTCCGGATTCGATCATCGACGGCGTTTCGGTGTACAAGGCGCGCCTGCGCATGGGCGAGAAGCTGGCCGAGAAGATCCTGCGCGAGCGTCCTGAGCACGATATCGACGTGGTCATCCCGATTCCGGATACCAGCCGCACCGCAGCCCTGGAATTGGCCAACCATTTGGGCGTCAAGTTCCGCGAAGGTTTCGTCAAGAACCGTTACATCGGCCGCACCTTCATCATGCCGGGCCAGGCGGCCCGCAAGAAGTCGGTACGTCAGAAGCTCAACGCCATCGAGCTGGAGTTTCGCGGCAAGAACGTAATGCTGGTGGATGATTCCATCGTGCGTGGCACCACTTGCAAGCAAATCATCCAGATGGCCCGTGAAGCGGGGGCGAAGAATGTGTACTTCTGCTCCGCTGCGCCGGCGGTGCGTTACCCGAACGTCTACGGCATCGACATGCCGAGCGCTCACGAACTGATCGCCCACAATCGTTCTACCCAGGACGTTGCGGACCTGATCGGCGCCGATTGGCTGATCTATCAGGACCTGCCGGACTTGATCGAAGCGGTCGGCGGCGGCAAGATCAAGATCGAACAGTTCGACTGCGCCGTATTCGACGGCAAGTACGTGACCGGGGATGTCGACGAGGCCTACCTGAATAAGATCGAGCAGGCACGTAACGACTCCTCGAAGATCAAGACCCAGGCGGTCAGCGCGATCATCGATCTGTATAACAACTGAGTAAATACCGGCCCTGAGGGGCCGGTTTTGTATCTTTGATAAAGCATTGAGTTGAGGAGTGGCAGCATGAGTCAGGAATGGGATGCCGGTCGGTTGGACAGCGACCTCGATGGCGTAGCTTTCGATACCCTGGCTGTGCGCGCTGGCCAGCACCGCACACCGGAAGGCGAACACGGTGATCCGATGTTCTTCACTTCCAGCTATGTTTTCCGTACCGCAGCCGATGCTGCGGCGCGCTTTGCCGGTGAAGTACCGGGCAACGTCTATTCACGCTACACCAACCCCACTGTGCGGGCGTTCGAAGAGCGTATCGCGGCGCTTGAGGGGGCAGAGCAAGCCGTTGCTACTGCAACGGGCATGGCTGCCATCCTTGCGGTGGTGATGAGCCTGTGCAGTGCTGGCGACCACGTGTTGGTGTCCCGTAGCGTGTTTGGCTCGACCATCAGCCTGTTCGAGAAGTACTTCAAGCGTTTTGGTATTGAAGTGGACTACGTGCCACTGGCTGAGCTGGCCGGCTGGGACGCGGCGATCAAGGCTAATACCAAGCTGCTGTTTGTCGAGTCGCCGTCCAACCCGCTGGCTGAATTGGTGGACATCGCCGCGTTGGCCGAAGTGGCCCATGCCAAAGGCGCGATGCTGGTGGTGGACAACTGCTTCTGCACCCCGGCCCTGCAGCAGCCGCTGAAACTGGGTGCAGACATCGTCGTGCACTCGGCCACCAAGTTCATCGACGGCCAAGGCCGTTGCATGGGCGGTGTGGTTGCGGGGGCAAGCGAGCAGATGAAGGAAGTGGTGGGCTTCTTGCGCACCGCTGGCCCAACCCTCAGCCCGTTCAATGCCTGGATCTTCCTCAAGGGCCTGGAAACCCTCAGCCTGCGGATGAAGGCCCATTGTGCCAACGCCCAGGCGCTGGCCGAATGGCTGGAGCAGCAGGAGGGTATCGAGAAGGTCCATTACGCTGGTCTCAAGAGCCACCCGCAACATGAGTTGGCCCAGCGCCAGCAACGTGGTTTTGGCGCGGTGGTGAGTTTCGAGGTCAAGGGCGGCAAAGAGGGCGCCTGGCGCTTTATCGATGCGACCCGGTTGATTTCCATTACCGCCAACCTGGGGGACAGCAAAACCACCATCACCCACCCAAGCACCACCTCCCATGGGCGCCTGGCGCCGCAGGAGCGGGAAGCTGCGGGCATTCGTGACAGCCTGATTCGTATCGCGGTCGGTCTGGAAGATGTGGCTGACTTGCAGGCAGACCTGGCCCGCGGGTTGGCAGCCTTGTGATCGAGTGGTCCATGGAAGCGGCAGGGGCAAGTAACGGTCGGGTTGCGCTGGTGACTGGCGCAGCGCGGGGCATCGGCCTGGGTATCGCGGCCTGGCTGGTCAGTGAAGGCTGGCAGGTGGTGCTGGCGGACCTGGATCGCGAGCGCGGCTCCAAGGTCTCCAAGGTGCTGGGGGAGAGCGCCTGGTTTATCACCATGGACGTGGCCGATGAGCAGCAGGTGGCCCTCGGGGTTGCCGAAGTGCTCGGCCAGTTCGGGCGCCTGGATGCATTGGTGTGCAATGCGGCGGTGGCGGATCCGCGCAACATTACCCTGGAAAGCTTGGACCTTGCGTACTGGAACCGGGTCATGGCGGTCAATCTCAGTGGGCCGATGTTGCTGGCCAAGCATTGTGCGCCGTACCTGCGGGCCCATGGCGGTGCCATCGTCAATCTGGCATCGACCCGGGCCCGCCAGTCGGAGCCGGACACCGAAGCCTACGCGGCGAGCAAGGGCGGTTTATTGGCCCTGACTCACGCGCTGGCCATCAGTCTGGGGCCAGAGGTGCGGGTCAATGCCGTCAGCCCTGGCTGGATCGATGCCCGTGACCCTGCTGCACGTCGTGCCGAGCCGCTGACGGACGCCGATCATGCTCAGCACCCGGCGGGCAGGGTAGGGACCGTGGAGGACGTGGCGGCGATGGTGGCGTGGTTGTTGTCGCGCAATGCCGGGTTTGTCACGGGGCAGGAGTTTGTGGTGGACGGCGGGATGAGCAAGAAGATGATTTACAGCGAGTAAGGGCGGCGACGTTCTTGACGCTATTTTGTCTTTTTCAGAAAAACTTCAAGCGGGCTATTGACTTAGGTCCGCCATCTGCGTAAATTTCGCGGCCTCAACGAAGCAAAGGGTGATTAGCTCAGCTGGGAGAGCATCTGCCTTACAAGCAGAGGGTCGGCGGTTCGATCCCGTCATCACCCACCACTTCTTGAGAGTTTTGCCTTAGGGCAAGACGCAACGTTAAAGGTTGCACCGACGCGCAGCGGTAGTTCAGTCGGTTAGAATACCGGCCTGTCACGCCGGGGGTCGCGGGTTCGAGTCCCGTCCGCTGCGCCATATTTCCAAGTCTGATGTGTCAGATTTGAGATTGAGCAACCAAGGTTGATCAGTCAGATGTTTGAAGGCGGTTGAAGGTGACACTTCAGCAAGTCCTGAAGGTTCAAGCAGACGCAAGTCTGAGCGATACGCAGCGGTAGTTCAGTCGGTTAGAATACCGGCCTGTCACGCCGGGGGTCGCGGGTTCGAGTCCCGTCCGCTGCGCCATATCTGTTCCAGGGTCCACTGAAGGCCCTGAGACGCCAAGGAAAGCCACTGGCTTGATTGGATCGATAGCAAAGACCCTGGTCGAAAGACCGGGGTTTTTTGTGTCTGCGATTTGGTGTTTCTCTCCTTTCCATGCGGCCTGTCTGGCTGCTGTCGACTACGCTCAATTTCTAATCAGGCTCTCCACGTGCGGTCTATCAGCGGCTGTCGGGTCGTATCCGTTGGTTTATGTGTGGCTGGGAGGTTTTGTAACAAGTGGTTTCGTACGCTGACAGAAACCTATAAAATTAACCTCTTGGTCAGCTTTTGGCTGTCGCCTCCTTGCCTCTCCCAAAAAAAGCCTCTGCAAGACCCGAAAATATTAAAAACATAACCACAAGGGCGGACTCATAACCGTCCGGAGGATGATCCATGTCCAACCGTGATATATCCCGACGTTCGTTCCTCCAGGGCGGCGTAGTGGCGGGAGTGAGCGTGACGCTCACTCCGCTCAGCAGCCAAGCGCTGGCGGCCTTGATGGAAAACAGCGTCACCGTGCCGTCCGAGCAATGGCTCGGCAACAACGGCAAGGCGCGTATGCGCAACGATGCTTTGTCCAAGGTTTGCGGCAGCAAAGTCTTTGCCCGCGACATCCGTTCCAAGGACATGCCGGACTGGCCCCAGCAGCAGGGCCACGCCATGCTGCTGAAAATCACCAAAGCCGATCGCATCTACGCAGGCTACGACCTGTCGTGGCTCGGCGCCGACTTGCAGCCTGACCGCATCGTCACCGCCGCCGACCTGGACAAGGACGGCATCGTCTTCCCGGAGGAGCACGCGCCTGACCCGCTACTGCCGGAAGGCAAGGTGCCGATGTTCATCGGGCACCCGGTGGCGATTTTGATCTGGAACGACTTCGAGCGTTTTCGCCAGGCCAAGGCCAAGCTCAAATTCAATGACAAGGCGATTCGTTACGGCGCCCAGGTGCCGTTCTACGAAGCTGATCCCTATGGCAGTTTCCGCTACGTGCGCGTCGGCGGTGCGACCTCGGCGGACGAGGATGAGTTTGCGAGCCTCAAGGATTCGATCCTGTTCCCGATGCTGCGCAACCGTCGCCCGGTGTGGAATTCCCAGCCCAACCTGCACGGCAACCTGACCGAGCGCGGATTGTTCTACGCAGACCGCATGAAGCAGCAAATCGACTCGCCCCCAGACAATTGGCTGGTGTTCGACGAACGCTACAAAACCCCGTCGATTGAACCGGCCGCCATGGAGCCGGATAACGGCAACGGTTGGTACGACCCGGCAACCAAGACCCTGCACTTTGTCGTCGCCACCCAGTGCCCGCTGGAGGCCGCCACCGAAACCGCGAAGATGATCGCGCCGTCGCGTTTCGGCCTGGCCAATCTGAACATGCACCCGGGCTACACCGTCGGCTATGGCTCCAAAGACCACAACATCTTCGTCTACTACGCCGCCCTGGCCGCGTTGTACGGTGCCGGTGTGCCGGTACGCTTGGCCAATGATCGCTACGAGCAATTCCAGAGTGGTATCAAGCGCCACTCGTTCGACATTCGCTACCAATTGGCGGTGGACAAGACCGATCACAGCTTCAAGATTTTCCGCGCCGAGATGAGTGCCGACGGCGGCGGACGGATCAACTACAGCCCTTCGGTGGCGGCGGTTGGCGCTACGGCGGCGCAGTCGATCTATTACATGCCGCAGAACGATTTGCAGGTCACGGCCTACTATTCTCGCGGCGTTGAAGCCGGGTCTATGCGCGGTTATGGCACCCTGCAAAGCATGGCGTCCACCGAGATGATGGTCGACGAAATTGCCGCTCGCCTGGGTATCGATGCGATCGACCTGCGCAAGAAAAACGCCATGGTCTCGGGGACGAAAAACACCCAAGGCGCTATTCCGGCGGGTGCGTTGCGCCTGCATGAGATTCTCGACAAGGCCGCCGTCCACGAAGTCTGGAAGAACCGCGAGGCGATCAAGCAGCAGCGCGAAGCCGCAGACCCGGACAACTGGTACGGCGTCGGCTTTGCCATTTGTCAGAAAGACTTCGGTACCGGTTCCGAAGCGCCGATGGCCAGCATCGAATTCACCGCTGAAGGGCACGTGACCCTGCGCCATATCGGCATCGAAATCGGCACTGGCATGTCCACCTCGCAAGCTTTGGTGGTGGCTGATTTCATCGGCATCCCGGCGACTGAAGTGAAGACCGGCGAAACCGAATGGAAAGAGTTGCAACTGATCACTGGCGGCAACCCGTACATCATGAGTCAGGCTGAACAAGACGGCTTTCTGCGTAATCCTCGCTGGGTCGGCAAACTGGCGTCGGCCTCGTCGGCGACCAACTCCGCTTATTACTTCAGTCACGCCACCCGTGAAGCGGCGCGTGTGCTGTTCAATCACGGCTTGTGGCCGTCGGCACTGCAGATCTGGGGCCAAGGTCCTTACGGCGGCCAGGCCAATCCTTATGTGGTGCGCCGCGAAGATGCGCATTGGGTCGACGGCAAACTCACCGCCAACGGCATGCAGCCGCTGAGCTTTGAGCAACTGGCGAAACACGCCCACGAAAAAGGCCTGGTGACCGGCGCAACCGTGCATGGCTTCAACCGCTGGAGCTGGGCGGAGGCCGACTTCAGCATCGACGGCGTGCGCGAACGTCTGCCGCTGGATGGCTTGGCAGTGAAGTACGGCGATGGTGCGCCGAATGCGAAAAAGGCGCAGATGACCAGCGCCGGTTTCCATCTGCTGGACCGTCAGAACGTCCGCTACCCGGATACCCAGTTGAACAACGCGGCGGTGACTTACTACAGCCCGGTCGCGACGCTGGTGGAATTGAAAGTGAACAAGGGCTCGGCCGAAGTGCAAGTGCTCAACCATCACTCGTGGGTCGAGTGCGGTCGGGTGCTGGTGGAAGAGTTGGTCAAGGGTCAGCTCGAAGGCGGGATCGCCATGGGCATCGGCCATGCGTTGATGGAAGAGATGCCGCTGTACGAAGGCGGGCCGGGGGAGGGTGACTGGAACTTCAACCGTTACCGCTTGCCGATGGCCCGGCACGTTGCGGTCTGGAATCAGACGGCTGAGATCCTGCCGCCGCTGTCGCCGAGTGACCCGTCCAAGGGCATTGCCGAAGTGGTGATGATCCCGATCGTCGGCGCCATCGGTAACGCCGTGGCCCACGCCATCGGCAAGCGTGTTCGCGACCTGCCTATCACTTCTGCGCGCATCAAGGAGGCCCTCAATGGCTAACCGCCCGTTTCAACTGACCCTCAACGGTCAATCCGTCGGCCCGGTGGACATCCCTGATGACCTGCCGATGATCGACTACCTGCACGAATACAAAAACCTGACCGGCTCGCGTTTGGGCTGTGGCCAAGGCATCTGCCACGCCTGTGTGGTGATCGTCGATAACCCGGATGGCACCAGCGAGGAAGTGCGCACCTGTATCACTGGCGCGCATTACTTCGAGGGCAAGAAAGTACGGACCATCGAAGGCCACGCGACCCGCGATGAGCAGGGCAAGGTCACCGAACTGAACCCGATCCAGCAGCGTTTCGTCGATGAGTTTGCGTTCCAGTGCAGCTACTGCGCGCCAGGTTTCGTCAACGCCGCGACGGTGTTGGTGGAAAAACTTCAGCGCCAGCCCATCGTTAAAAGTCAGCTGGAAAAAGTCATCGAGGACAGCCTCGGTCACCACATCTGCCGCTGCACCGGGTACGTGCGTTACTACAGCGCGACCCGCAACGTGCTGACCGATCTCGGCCTGGTCAAGGAGGGTTAAGCATGAAGCATCTACTTTCTTGCCTGGCGTTGGCGGTTGGCTTGGCTGCGCCGGTGTTGCTGGCTCACGCGGATGATCAGGTCAAGCGTGGCGAATACCTCGCTCGGGCTGCCGACTGCATGGCTTGCCACACCGCACCGGGTGGCGCGCCGTATGCGGGTGGCCTGCCGATTGTTTCGCCGTTCGGCACGATCTACGGCACCAATATCACCCCGAGTAAAGAACACGGGATTGGTTTGTACAACGATGACGAATTCTTCGCTGCACTCACCGAAGGCAAGCGTCGGGATGGCGCGAACCTGTACCCGGCGATGCCCTACACCTCGTATCACCTGATGCCTCGTGAGGACTCGGACGCGATTCACGCGTACCTGAAAACCGTCGCGCCCATCGAGCGCGCGGCACCTGTCACCAGCCTGAGCTTTCCGTTCAACGTGCGCCTGGGCTTGATGGGTTGGAACATGCTCTACGGCAAGGACGTGAAACTGGCGCCCACCGAGGGCAAAAGTGAAGCCTTCACGCGCGGCCAGTACATGGTCGAAGTGCTCGGCCACTGCGGCGAATGCCACACCCCGCGCGGCTTGCCCGGCGCGATGCAGCAAGACAAGCGCCTGACGGGCGGCCTGCTCAACGGCTACCTGGCGCCGAGTTTGCTGGCCAATGACCTGGCGGCTCGCGGCTGGAATCATCAGGACTTGAGTTCGTTCCTCAAGCACGGCATGAGCGCCCAGGGCACGATGTTCAACGAGATGTTCCCGGTGTTCCATAACAGCACCCAAGGCCTCAATGACCCGGACCTGGCTGCTATGGCGACGTTCCTGCTCGGTGATCAACCACCGGCGGCGAAGGTGCTGGCCGAAGTGCCGCTGGACAAGATGGGCGCCAGCGCCCAGCGCGGTCGTCAGGATTACCTGAACGTCTGTGCCGGTTGCCACGCACCGGGCGGCGAGGGTAAGCCGCACATCGCGGTGGCCATGCGCGGTAACACCACGTTGCGCCTGGAAGATCCGCGAAATCTGTTGCGAGTGATTGAGGATGGGATCGGCGAACAGGCCTTTGTCGGGTTCGAGCGCATGCAGCCGATGCCGGGGTTTGCGGAAAAACTCAGCCCTGAGCAACTGACGGACCTGCTCAACTACCTGCGGCAAGGTTGGGGTGGGCAGTCGGCGGAGCTGACAGTCAGCGATGTGCAAAAGCTGCAAGCTGACGCGCCGCCGGTCGAGCATAAGGCGCACTGATATGCAGCATCTCGATCTGCAAGTGATGCGGCGGGCACTGGAGTGGTCGATGGCCGGGCAGTGTGTTTGGCTGTGTACCGTGCTTGCGACCTACGGCTCGGCGCCTCGCGCGCCGGGTTCGCTGTTGGCGGTGAACGCTGAAGGGCAGTGGATTGGTTCGCTGTCCGGTGGCTGTGTCGAGGAAGACTTTCTGGCGCGAGTCGCTGAGGGCGCGTTTCCGGAGGCGGTCAACGTGGTTCGCTATGGCGAGGGCGATGACCCGCGTTCCAGGGGGAGTTTGCCCTGCGGCGGCATACTTGATGTGCTCGTGGAGAGGCTGGAGGCTGATTGCGCGGTGCAGGCACACCTGCGGGAGCTTGAGTCCGCGTTGCTGGGGCAGCGCCGGTTGATTCGCGAGATTGATTTGGCCAGCGGTGCGCGCAGCCTGTTCGCTGATGCGGAGCAGGGCGTGCGTATCGAGCGTGAGATCGATCGGGTGCGCGTTCGGGTCGGGGCGGCTCAGCGTCTGCTGTTGGCCGGATACTCCAGCGTTGCCCAAGCCTGTGCGGAGTTTGCCGTAGGCTTGGGTTTCGAGGTGATACTTTGCGATCCCCGCGATGAGGTGCTGGAAGGTGTGGTGCTGAACAACGTGGAGATTCGCCGTCAGTTGCCGTCGGTGTTTATCGAAGGCGGTGGCTGTCACCGTGATACGGCGGTGGTGGCGCTCACTCACGATCCGCGCATCGACGATCTGGCGATGATGGAAGCGGTGCGCACCGAAGCGTTTTACATCGGTGTGATGGGGTCAATGCAGACATCGCAAAAGCGCTTTGAGCGGTTGCGCAGGACCGGTGGCTTGAGTGAGGCGCAATTGGCGCGGATCCACGCGCCAATTGGTCTGAACCTGGGCAGCAAGACGCCGGCGGAAATCGCCCTTGCCGTACTGGCGGATATCTTGCGGATTCGCAGCGGCATCGCACGCGACCAACTCTGACGCCGCTTCTTGTCCGGGTTTAGAGCTCGGTCAAAATCCGAGCTTGTCGCGCAATCCGTAGTACCAGGCGCCCAATGCCGCGAATGGCGTGCGCAGCATTTGCCCGCCAGGGAACGGGTAGTGTGGCAGGTCGGCAAACGCATCAAAACGCTCGGCCTGGCCTCTGAGGGCCTCGGCCAGCACCTTGCCCGCCAGATGGGTGTAGGTTACGCCATGGCCGCTGCAACCCTGGGAGTAATAGATGTTGTCGCCCAGTCGGCCCACTTGCGGCAGGCGTGACAGGGTCAGCAGGAAATTGCCGGTCCAGGCGTAATCAATCTTCACGTCTTTGAGTTGCGGGAAGGCCTTGAGCATTTTCGGGCGAATGATCGCCTCAATGTTGGCAGGGTCCCGTGCGCCGTATACCACGCCGCCGCCGAAAATCAGACGCTTGTCGCTGGTAAGGCGGTAGTAGTCCAGCAGGTAGTTGCAGTCTTCGACGCAGTAATCCTGGGGCAACAGGGTCTTGGCCAGTTCATCACCCAATGGCGCGGTGGTGATGACTTGCGTGCCACAGGGCATCGACTTGGCGGCCAACTCCGGTACGAGATTTCCCAGGTAGGCGTTGCCGGCCACAATAATGAACTTGGCCCTGACTTTGCCTTGTGCTGTGTGCACCACCGGATTGGCGCCGCGTTCAATCCGTATGGCGGCTGACTGCTCGTAGATCGTGCCGCCGAGGGATTCCACCGCAGCGGCTTCACCCAGTGCCAGGTTGAGTGGATGAATGTGCCCGCCACTCATGTCCAGCATTCCGCCCACGTAGTTGTCGCAGGCAACCACTTCGCGAATACGTCGCTCGTCCATCAGTTCCAGTTGGGTGTGGCCGTAGCGCTCCCACAGGCGCTTTTGAGACTCCAGGTGGCCCATGTGCTTGCTATTGAGTGCTGCGAAGACACCGCCGTCTTTCAGGTCGCATTGGATCTGGTACTTGGCCACCCGCTCACGAATGATCCTGCCGCCTTCAAAGGCCATCTGTCCCAGCAGCTGCGCTTGCTGGGGGCCGACGCTGCGCTCGATCACATCGATATCGCGGCTGTAGCTGTTGACGATCTGGCCGCCATTGCGGCCCGAGGCGCCAAAACCCACCTTGGCGGCTTCCAGCACGGTCACGCGAAACCCGTTTTCCAGCAGGAACAGGGCGCTGGAAAGGCCGGTATAGCCGGCACCAATCACGCACACATCGGTTTCGACTTCACCTTGCAGCACAGGGCGGGGCGGAACCGCATTCGCAGATGCGGCGTAGTACGACTGGGGATAGGGGGTGTTCGCCATTCTGGAACCTCTGTTTTATATTTTTTACGAGTGCGCCGATCCTACCTGAGTTGAAAATCCGCTGCCAGCCACCTGGAAAATATGGTTGCGTGGGCCAAAAATAAAAAATTCGCATATTCATAGGGTTAGCTGCAAAAAAGGTATTGACACCCCTCTGGAATTCCGTAGAATGCCGCCTCACAGCAGGCACGTAGCTCAGTTGGTTAGAGCACCACCTTGACATGGTGGGGGTCGTTGGTTCGAGTCCAATCGCGCCTACCAAACAAAATCCGCTCTGCTGGGCGGTCTAGAAGGGCTCACCGAAAGGTGGGCCCTTTTTTGTTGCCTGCGATTTGCCAAGCTAGAGCGCAGACCCTCCAAACGCCTCTCAGACAGTGTTCAATCACCAACAAACTTTATTGGTGTGCAGCAACAATTTTTCTTGTTGGACACCTCCCGCCCCGAGCAGCAAAGATGCCGCCACTGACGCTCGACCTTCCAGGTCAATAATAAAAAACCGAGCCGAGCTGCACGCCATTTCGAGAAGTGAGCCTTTTTTCACTACCTGCTTTATTGGCACCGCAGCCCGCACTTAAGGACCTCACCACCATGCAAACTGTTGTGAACCTATGGCCGCTGATAGGCGTACTCGTCATCGTGGTCGGCTTTGTATTGCGCTTCAATCCTCTGCTGGTCGTAACGGCGGCGGCGATTGCCACCGGGTTTGCCGCTCACTTCCCCTTGGAAAAAATCCTCGCCACGATGGGCGATGGCTTTCTCCAGACCCGCGCCTTGCAACTGATCCTGTTGTTACCGCTGGCCGTCATTGGCTTGCTGGAGCGCCATGGCTTGCGACTGCATGCGCAAAACTGGATTGCGCGATTCGAGCGGGCCACCGTCGGGCGTTTGTTGATCATTTATCTGTTTGTTCGTGAATCCACTGCGGCCATGGGGCTGACCAGCCTTGGCGGGCATCCACAGATGGTGCGTCCGCTGCTGGCACCCATGGCTGAAGGCGCCGCTGAAAAGCGCTACGGCAAACTACCGGACAAGATTCGTCATAAGGTCTTGGCCATGTGTGCGGCGACCGACAATGTGGGACTGTTTTTTGGCGAAGATATCTTTGTCGCCTTTGGCGCGATTGCGTTGATGCACACCTTCCTGTTGGGCTCGGGCATTGATGTCGAACCGTTGCATATCGCCGTCTGGGGCATACCCACTGCAATTTGCGCCTTCATCATTCACGCGATCCGCCTGAACCGCTTTGACCGAAGGCTTACCCGTGAGCTTTCGCCTGCCGTACCGGTTGCTCCACAGGCGGAGTCAGCACAATGATCATCTCCATTCAATACCTGTACTGGTTGGCCGGGGTTTTACTGCTCATCACTGCTGGCATGATCCTGGCCGATCGAACCCATCCCAAGCGCTGGTCCAGCTCGCTGTTTTGGCTGTTGTTTGCCATTCCGTTCCTGGTGGGAGAGCGGCTGCCTTCGGTTGCCATCGGCGTCGGTGTCGTATTGATGGCGCTTATTGCCGGTTTTGGTGGTGTAGGCCGTGGTGCGCATGCGCAGTTGCATGACAAGGCTTCCCGAGCCAGTGCCGGCCGGTTGGGCCATAAGCTGTTTATTCCGGCCCTGGCGATTCCCCTGACGACGGTGATCGGCTCGGTGCTGCTCAAACACACCGAAATAGGCGGCGTGCCGCTTCTGGACCCAAAAAATACTACGTTTGTCTCCCTGGGGTTGGGCTGTCTGATTGCTTTGGGGTTGGCCTGCTGGTTGACCCGCGACACACCGGTGCAGGCTTTGCGCGAATCCCGCCGCCTGACGGAGGCGCTCGGTTGGGCGATGGTGCTGCCGCAGATGCTGGCGATGCTCGGGTTGCTGTTCAATGAAGCGGGCGTCGGCACCGCCGTGGCCCATGTCACCACCACCTATATCAACCTGGACTACAAGTTGGTGGCCGTGATGGTGTATGTGCTGGGCATGGCGCTCTTCACGGTGATCATGGGCAATGGCTTCGCCGCGTTTCCGGTGATGACCGGTGGCGTCGGCGTGCCGGTGCTGGTGGGCATTTACGGCGGCAATCCGGCGGTAATGGCGGCTATCGGCATGTTCTCTGGCTATTGCGGTACGTTGATGACGCCGATGGCGGCGAACTTCAATATCGTCCCGGCGGCGCTGTTGGAGCTGCCGGACAAAAACGCCGTGATCAAGGCGCAAATGCCCACCGCGTTGATGATGCTGGTGGTCAATATCGTCCTTCTCTACCTGCTGATGTGAGGCAATGATGCGTACTGTGCTGCTGACAGGTTTCGAACCCTTTGATCAGGATCCGATCAATCCTTCCTGGGAAGCGGTGCGGCGGCTGGATGGCGTGCTGTTGACGGAGGATGTGCGCATCGTCGCCCGGCAACTGCCCTGTGCCTTCGCTACGGCGGCGCCCCGCTTGAAAGCGCTGTTGGAGGAGTACCGTCCGCACCTGGTGATCGCGACCGGCCTGGGCCCGGGCCGCAGTGATATCTCGATTGAACGGGTGGCGATCAACCTCAACGATGCACGGATCCCGGACAACCTCGGCGAGCAGCCCATCGACACACCGGTGGTGCCGGATGGCCCGGCGGCCTACTTCAGCACGTTGCCCATCAAGGCGATGGTGCGGGCGCTGCGTGAGGCAGGAATACCCGCCTCGGTTTCGCAAACAGCCGGTACCTTTGTGTGCAATCAGGTGTTCTACAGCCTGCAACACGCACTCGCCGGGTCGGGAGTGCGCGGTGGGTTTATCCACGTGCCACTCCTGCCTGAACAAGCGGCGCATGCTGCACCTGAGCAGTCGTCGATGGCGTTGGCCGTGCAGGTTGATGCCTTGCGGATTGCGGCGCTGACGGCGTGGAATACCCAGCTGGATGTGGCGGAAACGGGAGGGCAGGTCAGTTGAGGTCTGGCCTCCTCACTGCTCCCTCCCTGGGAAAAACAACTCAAAACAGGTCACACCGTCCTCACTGCTGACGCTGTAGCGGCCGTTATGCAACTGCATGATGGTCGCGACGATGGACAGCCCCAGGCCATTGGAATGGGCTGAGCGCTCACGGGATTCATCAGCGCGATAGAAGCGTTCGAATAGCCGAGGCAGGTGTTCGGCCGGGATGGTAGCGCCCTGGTTGATGACCTGCAGGCTAATACCATCGGCCCCCGGAGTAGCCTGAATCAGCAGCTCGGCATTCGGCGCGCCATAGTTGATGGCATTGGCGCAGAGATTGGCCAGGGCGCGCCGCAACAGCATGGGCTCGGCCCAGATCAATCCATCGCCTCGGGCGAGGATGTTGATGCCAGCATCTGCCGCCAGACCTTCGAAATACTCGGCCATGCGTTCCACTTCTTCGGCAGCGTTCAGTTCCTGGCGTTGGCTCAAGGCGCTGGCTGGGTCGGTGCGGGCGAGAAACAGCATGTTGTCGAGCATCCGCGCTAGGCGCTCAAGCTCTTCGACGTTGGAGGCCAACAGTTGCTGGTAGTCCTCGATGGTGCGGTTCTGCTGCAGCGCCACCTGGGTCTCACCCAGCAGGTTGTTGATCGGGGTGCGCAGCTCGTGGGCCATGTCGGTGGAAACCTGGCCCAATTGCACAAAACCCTTGGCCAGGCGCTCAAGCATGGTGTTGAAGGAGTCGATCATCGGCAACAGCTCTTTGGGCGCGCCCTGGCTGTCGAGGCGCTCCGCCAGGTTGCCGACGCCGATGCCTTGGGCATGTCGCGCAAGGCGCCGCAAAGGCAGCAGCCCGCGGTGCACCAGCAGATAGCCAGCCAGCGCCAGTACGATCGCCGCCAGGCTGGCGAGGATGTACACGCTCAGGCGGTAATTGGCGAGCATGGTGGTGCGTTCGTTCATCAGGCGTCCGCTGGTGACTTGCAGGCTGCCCAAGTCGCCTGAATCAATGGTCGCCGCTAACGCGGCGAAGGGGACACCGTTCATGCCGGGGAAATATTGCACATCGGTAAACGTGAAAGTGTGGCCAATACTCACTGGGACCACGTCGGGCATGGGGATATTTTCCGGGTTAACCACCAGCAGCGGCTTTTGCCCTGGCGCGCCGATGCTCAACACTGACTCATGGTTGCCCAGCATATTCTGGAACAATTCCGGCTTGGTCTTGATCAGTTCGAGGATGTTGCTGTCGTTGAGCAAATGGCGCAGTTGGTCGATGCGGTAGATCAGGGCTGCGTCATCACGGCGAATCAGCTCGCGTTCAAGGCCGCGGTACAGGGCCACGCCCAAGGTCGCCAACAGGGCGAACGCCAGCAAGGCAAAGACCAGCGCCAGGCGCAACGTCATGGAGTAATGGCGACGATTGTTCATGGCTGCGTATCGAAGCGGTAGCCAATGCCCCGCACGCTGTGGATCAGCTTGAGCTGGAACGGGTCGTCGATTTTCAGGCGCAGGCGCCGCACGGCGACGTCCACTACGTTGGTGTCGCTGTCGAAATTCATGTCCCAGACCCGCGAGGCAATCAGCGAACGGGATAACGCCTGGTCCTGATGGGTAGCGAACAGGTGCAACAAGGCGAACTCCTTGTTGGTCAGGGTAATCCGCACGCCGGCGCGAGTGACACGCCGTTTGAGTACGTCGATCTGCAGGTCGGCGATTTGCAGTTGTTCTTCTTCCCGTGTCGGGCCGCGACGGGTCAAGGTGCGCAGGCGCGCCACCAGTTCGGCAAAGGAGAACGGTTTGATCAGGTAATCGTCGGCGCCCAGCTCCAAGCCTTTGATACGGTCGGCAATGTCATCCCTTGCGGTAAGGAACAGTACCGGGGTGTCGGCTTCCTTGCGCAGGCGACGCAGGACTTCCCAGCCATCCATTTTCGGCATCATCACGTCCAGCACGATGACATCGAAAGAGTTCTCCAGGGCCAGGTGCAAACCATCCGCGCCATCACGGGCGAGGCTGACGAAATAACCCAGCTCCTGCAGGCCATTGAGCAGGTAATTGCCCGCCTTGGGCTCGTCTTCCACTATCAGGATATTCATGGGTCTCAGCCTCTGGAGTCTGTCCCGCGACGGCGGCAAGCCAGTGTAGCCCGATCAATGATCATTGGTGCAGCCCATGGCCTCGACCTGATAGTCCAGCACATGTTCCTGGCCTTTGTGGTCCAAATAGCGCAGCTGCGCGGGAACGATGCCGCATTGGCCGTAGGTATCGGTGCTGGCCAGTACCTTGTCGACATCCAGGTTCATGAAGAAACTGGCTTTGTCATGGATCACCGATGTGGCTGTGGTGGTATCGGCAAAGGCCGAACCGGCACTGCCCAACATCAGCAGGCTGGCGGCGATCAGACGGAGTGTGTGAACGGATTTCATGGTATCGGCCCTTCTCTTTAACAGTGGGAAGTTGTGCCACCCGCTGTGGGTGACTGACGACTTCACTGTATGAAGTGAGGGTGCTGGCAACGCTGACAACTCGATGACAAAGTTGTAATGCAACGCATGGATGAGTGAGTGTGGTTCTGGGGCGTGGTGCGTTTACAAGCTGGCGATCGATCCGTAGATTGCCTCAGGCCAGTGGTTCGTCAGCACCCAAGACCGGGTGACGAAAGCAAGAGGAAGCCGAGCAGTGTCCGCTAAAGGTTCAACCGTATTTGATAACCGGTACCGTGCATTCCTGTTCGATATGGACGGGACCCTTCTTAACTCCATTGCCGCCGCCGAGCGCGTCTGGACCATCTGGGCCAAGCGCCACGGTCTGGATGTGCCTGCTTTCCTGGCCACGATTCATGGTGTGCGGGCCATTGATACCATCACCCGGCAAGCCTTGCCCGGTGTCGATGCGCAGGCTGAGGCCCAATGGATTGCCGAGGCGGAAATCGAGGATGTTGAAGGGGGGGTAGCCATTGCCGGTGCGGTGGCGTTTCTGAAAACCCTGCCCGGCGATCAATGGGCGCTGGTCACGTCCGCCCCCAAGGCCTTGGCCCTGCGTCGGCTGCAAGCGGCGGGTATTGCTCCGCCAGCAACGCTGGTGACGGCCGAGGATGTTGCCATCGGCAAGCCTGATCCGGCCTGTTATGTGTTGGGAGCCCAGCGATTGGGAGTGGCGGTGCAGGATTGCCTGGTGTTCGAGGATGCGACGGTAGGGATTCGTGCGGGTGAGGCGTCGGGCGCTGACGTCATGGTGGTGACAGCTACGCACTTGACTTCTCTGATGACGGAACACCCGTCGATTGCCGGGTATGACCATTTACAGGTTTATCGTGATCAGGACGGTTTGTTGCAGTTGCGCCGCTTGATGTCGTAACGGTTTTGGGGCGGCGGGAGGGCGGTCACGACGAGGTTTTCTGGTGATCGTTACGAAAAGCGCGACGGCGCAGTTTTCGATGAATGGCCGTCTGCATCGGTTTGATGCAGAAAAAAAACAAATAACCGCACAGGAACAGTGCCAGGTTTAGCCACGAGCGAGCATCGGGGTTATCGACACTTTCAATCTCGAACTTCAAGCCATACCCAGCAGCCACGAAGAGTAGCCCTATCAGTAGGGCGATGGCCCAGGATTTGGAGAAGTAAGGCTGTTGGCGGGTTCGCCTCATCAACGTGCTCCTGAGTGCACAGCAGATTTCAGTTAATTTGTAACGAGATTTGGCCGCTGAATCGCCCGCAAGTTCCCCTGCTCCTCTTGACTGATTTTGTGCGTGATCGCCGGTCTGGGCTAATACTGGTAGGAGTTTGCCTTCAAACAAGTGCGGGAATAGCCATTATGTTGACTCACTGGTTTCTTGCGGCAGTCCATCTTCTGGCGTTCGCGATGGCTCTAGCATCCGTGTTGGCGCGCGGCAAGGCGTTGCGTGGCCTGACAAATACTGAGCCATCCGCCGTACGGCGCGTATTGATCGCGGACAATATATGGGGGATCAGCGCCCTGCTGCTGCTGATAACGGGCGCTCTGCGGGCCTTCGGTGGCTATGAAAAGGGCACGGAATACTACCTGCATCAGCCGCTGTTTCATCTGAAGATGACGCTGTTGCTTTTCATCCTGCTGCTGGAAATCATGCCGATGATCCGCTTGATCAAATGGCGTATCGCGTTGGCACGCGGCGCCAGTGTTGACTTAAGCAAGACAGGACTCTTCGCGCGCATTAGCCATATTCAGGCGTTGCTGGTTGTGTTGATGGTGATTGCTGCAACCGGAATGGCACGAGGTATCGGGCTCGGCTAGGCGGGCGATACACTGACGGAAGGCGGCTGTTAGGCCTGGGTCGCGAGTGAGCAGGTCGAAGAAGTTTTCGCCAGCCATTACAGTGAACGAAAAGGCTGGCTACTGGAGACGCTTGCAGATGTTTATTCTTTTGCTTTATCCGGGGCAGTCAGGCCTGCCTGGATGCGTTGGTAGATTTCCTCGCGATGCACTGCTACATCTTTTGGTGCATTGATCCCGATTCGTACTTGCTGGCCGCTAACGCCCAGAATGGTGATTGTAATGTCATCACCGATGTTTATGCTTTCACCGACTTTGCGGGTGAGTATCAGCATGATCTTCTCCTTGATTACTTTAAGGACACATGTTCAGACAGTGCAGATGTCGGCTGTGTGTAGATTACTGTGGAGTTGCTTCCCTGTGGCTGCTTTTTTCAGACGCATAAAGGCAGTATTAATTCCCATGACGCCATCATACAGGTCTGCGAAACATCATTCGCATTGTTTAAGACAGCGTTTATGACGGCCAGGATAGGCAGTGGATGGTAAAGTTGCCGCTTTGATCGTTAAGGAGCAGGGCAGTGCGTAAAGTAGCGATGGCAATTGCGGTGTTGGCGTTGGCCGGTTGCGGTGAGGGCCGAAGTGTCGATGCACCCAAGGCCAAACCCGCCGTTACCGAGGCTCAGCCCCAGGCCTCGACGATTGCGGCCCAAGAGTGGGACGTATGGGTGGGCCCGCCGGACCATAAGCTGCAAGCGCTGACAGACCTGACCGCGTGGTTGCTCGAACATGGGTTCAGTTTTTACCTGGTCAAGGAAGACGGCAAGGACCAGGTTCTGCTGGGGCCGTTCAGCACCAAGGTCGAGGCTGAGGCGAAGCAGGTACAGTTGACGGAAAAATTGGCGCGGGCCAAGAAAAACGACACGGTGTCCGAGGTCATCGAACACAAGGTTGCTCAATAACGTAATGGAAAGCGGGACGTTGTAGGTCCCGCTCGCCTGCTTCCCTTCAGCCGCAGGCCTTCAGGTTCACCGGCCCGACAAACTCATTGCCACGCCCCATCACACACGCCACGGTTTGATTGCGCTGGCGTTCCCAGGGTTGTACCGGGTAGGTCTTGTTCCACGCTTCGTACAACTGACGGTCCTGTTTCGACAGGCGCAAGCCGTATTGTTTGCTCATGTAAAAGTACGTACGGGCGATCATGCCGCGAATGGACGGTCGGGGCATGACCTTCTTGGCTTTGAAATTCACCTGGGTCAAGCAGGAGCCGTATTGTCCGCTTTGCACCGGCAACCAGCCAAAACTGAAGTTGTTCCGGTCACCATTGACCTCACCGATACTCGGCACTAGGTTGTGCAGATCGGCCTCGGCGCGTTTGTAGACGTCATCACTGCGGGTGCAGTTCTTGCGCCCACCATTCTGCCAGCACTGGCGCTGATGGCCGATCTGCCAGGCGGGAACAATGTGTTCCCACTCGATTCGGGCCGCCCGATTGGCGTTTTTTCGCGGGACATAGCCGCACGCCTTCAGGTCCACCCGGTTCCCCGTATATTTGCAGCCGCAATAAAACTCCGTGGATTGCGGGGCGTAGAGTTTCCAGGCGATTTTCTTGGCTTCACTGAAAGTGCGGGGAGCCTGGGCGTGAGCGGTGACAGCAAAAAAAAGGCAAAACAAAGTAATAAAACGGACACTCATTGACTCAATCTTCCTTCGGCACAACCCAGAAAACTTGAACGCCGCCATCATCGCGGTAGGCGAGCGTTACGTTGTCGTTTTCCGCAATCTCTTCCAGCAAGCGCTCCCATTCATACACCGGTTCATCCGGCAAACGGAAGATCAAGGCTGCCTTGGCTTTTTGGGCGTTGGTCGAATTGATGATTTTTTGCACGCGAATCGCGAGGCGTTCGTAGGCATCAGGTGGGGTCGGTGCTGCAGAGGAAGGCTTTGCCACGGAGTGATCCTTATTAAGCTGTACGAACATACAGTATTTAACTGTAAGTAAATTCGCAACTGCTTAAAATCCAAGAAGACCCCTTTGACCGTGGTTTATTTGTTTTTATGCAAAATGGCTTTGTTTTTTAAAGATTTTTTGTTTGGACGGTGAAGCGGGGAGGGAGACCCACTCGCGGTGCGCTGCGAGTGGGGGATGGCCCGGTCATCAAGATCGGGCCGAGGACGGGATCAATATTCCCAGAACATCCGTTGCAGCTCTTTGCTGTCCTGGGTCTTGGTCAGGGCGACCATTGCCAGGATGCGAGCTTTCTGTGGGTTCAGGTCATGAGCCACAACCCAGTCATATTTGTCGTCAGGCTGTTCGGCGTTACGCAGAACGAAACCGCCGGCATTGACGTGGGAAGAACGAATGATCTGTACGCCTTCCTTGCGCAGTTCCTGCAGGGCTGGCACGACTTTGGACGATACCGAGCCGTTACCGGTACCGGCGTGGATGATGGCTTTGGCGCCGGCTTGGGCCAAGGCCTTGTAGGCGGTGTCGCTTACGTTGCCATAGGAGTAGGCGATTTCGACGTCTGGCAGACTTTTGATGGTCTTGATGTCGAATTCCGAACTCATGGTGTGGCGCTTGGCTGGCAGGCGGAACCAGTAGGATTTGCCTTCAACTACCATGCCCAGCGGGCCCCATGGGCTTTTGAACGCTTCGGTCTTGATGTTGATCATCTTGCTGACATCGCGACCCGACTGGATCTCGTCGTTCATGGTCACGAGTACGCCTTTGCCGCGCGCGTCTTTGCTGCCGGCGACTGCCACGGCGTTGTACAGGTTGAGCATGCCGTCAGCCGACATGGCGGTGCCTGGGCGCATGGAGCCAACCACGACGATTGGCTTGTCGGTTTTTTCCACCAGGTTGAGGAAGTACGCGGTTTCTTCCAGGGTGTCGGTACCGTGGGTGATCACGATGCCGTCCACGTCCTTGCTATCGGCCAATTCAGCGACACGACGACCCAGTTGCAGGAGGTTTTCGTTGGTGATGCTTTCGGAGGCGATTTGCAGCACTTGCTCGCCGCGAACGTTGGCGATCTGGCTCAGCTCGGGAACGCCGGCGATCAGTTGTTCGATACCGACCTTGGCGGCCTGGTAGGTCGCACTGTTGGCGGCACTGGCGCCTGCGCCGGCGATGGTGCCGCCAGTGGCCAGGATGACGACGTTGGACAGTTTGGTCTTGGTTTCAACTTCTTTTGCCTGGGCGGCAACAGGGAACAGCAGCAGGAGGGCTAACGCGCCCGGAACAAAGGTCTTGAGTGCAGATTTCATTATTTTTCTCTCTAGTTTTGGATGAGTGCTGATGCAGGTTCATCTAGAAACACCCGGGCAGCTCTGAACGCCACAAGGTGCTGTGTAGGAGCAGGATTTGTACCAGCGTCATTCTGTTTGTTAATTAGATTTAACTTATTGATTTTCATATATTTTTGTCTGTATTTGACGAAGGCTATTCTGTTTTTTGTCCGGCTTTCCGAACGAAGGGCTGCCTTCGCGTTCGGTTGTCCGAAAAAGAGCAGGGAAAAGTGCCAGGGCGATAGGTTGCAAATGAACAGCCGTCTGTCATTTCAGAGAACGGCCGAATTCCGGAAATGTTTAGCGTCATTCGCGGCAGGCTGTAGGGCTCGGCGCAGAGCGGGCTCAGATAAAGGCTTTTTCTTCCGTTGACAAATCTCGACAAGCTTCGCATAGTTTGATCAACGCAAACGTTTGCGAGATGTTTCACGGGTTGCTCCATGAGTATCGTGAAAGCTCGTATCAGCCTCCCGGGTGGGAAGGCCGCCGAGGTGTTCCTCGGTGCAAGCGTTGCTCACAATAATCATAAGATCGGAGTGAACCCATGAAGCTGCCATTCGCTGGACGTCTTCTTGCTGTCGCTGTGCTTGCTGCCGCATCCGCTGCCCTGCCTCTCTCCTCTGCATTTGCTGCTGAGACCGCCGCCAAACCCAAGGTCGGCCTGGTCATGAAATCCCTTGCCAATGAATTCTTCGTCACCATGCAAGACGGTGCCAAGGCCTATCAGAAAGCCCATTCCGCTGACTTCGACATGATCACCAACGGTATCAAGAACGAAACCGATACCTCGGCCCAGATCGATATCGTCAACCAGATGATCCTGTCCAAGGTTGACGCGATCGTCATTGCTCCAGCCGATTCGAAAGCGTTGGTCACGGTCCTGAAGAAAGCCTCCGATAAAGGCATCAAGATCGTTAACATCGACAACCGTCTCGACGTCGATGTGCTGAAAAGCAAATCCCTGAATATCCCGTTCGTAGGCCCTGACAACCGCAAGGGTGCTCGCCTGGTGGGTGAATACCTGGCCAAGCAACTCAAAGCCGGTGACGAGGTTGGCATCATTGAAGGTGTGTCGACCACCACCAACGCCCAACAACGTACCGCCGGTTTCAAAGATGCGATGGACGCGGCGGGCATGAAGATAGTTTCCACACAATCCGGTGAGTGGGAAATCGACAAGGGCAATGCCATTGCCGCCGCGATGCTCCAGGCAAACCCGAACATCAAGGCCCTGTTGGCCGGTAACGACAACATGGCGTTGGGTGCTGTCTCCGCCGTGCGTGGCGCAGGTAAAGCAGGCAAGGTGTTCGTGGTCGGCTATGACAACATCGAGGCTATCAAGCCCATGTTGCAAGACGGTCGTGTCCTGGCAACGGCCGACCAAGCCGCTGCCCAGCAAGCGGTTTTCGGTATCGAGAACGCTCTGAAGCTGGTCAAGGGTGAAAAAGTCGAGGCTGTGGACGGCATGATCGAAACCCCGGTCGAACTCATCCTCAAGAAGTAATCCCTGGTTGCACAAACACAGCGTCCGCTCATCCGGAGCGGACGCTTGGAGACTTTCGTATGTCATCTTGCGCACCGAACGCTGTCCTCTCGGTCAGCGGTATCGGCAAGACCTATGCCCAACCGGTTCTGTCCGACATCACCCTGACGCTCAATCGCGGGGAAGTGTTGGCGCTCACCGGCGAGAACGGCGCGGGGAAAAGCACGCTGTCGAAGATCATCGGTGGCCTGGTCACACCGACCACCGGGCAGATGCAGTTCAATGGCCAGGCTTACACGCCGGGCAGTCGGACCCACGCTGAGGAGCAGGGCATCCGCATGGTTATGCAGGAGCTCAACCTGCTCCCGACCTTGACCGTCGCAGAGAACCTGTTCCTGCACAACCTGCCCAGCCGCGGTGGCTGGATCAGCCGCAAGCAATTGCGCAAGGCCGCTATTGAAGCCATGGCTCAAGTCGGTCTGGACGCCATAGACCCGGACACCCTGGTCGGTAGCTTGGGCATCGGCCACCAACAAATGGTCGAGATTGCCCGTAATCTGATTGGCGACTGCCATGTACTGATCCTCGACGAACCCACGGCGATGCTGACTGCCCGTGAAGTCGAGATGCTGTTTGAGCAAATCACCCGCCTGCAGGCTCGGGGCGTGGCGATCATCTATATTTCCCACCGGCTGGAAGAGCTGGCCCGTGTCGCCCAACGCATTGCTGTATTGCGTGACGGCAACCTGGTCTGTGTCGAGCCGATGGCCAATTACAACAGTGAGCAGTTGGTCACGTTGATGGTTGGCCGTGAACTGGGCGAAAAAATTGACCTCGGGCCGCGCACCATCGGTGCACCACTGTTGACGGTAAAAGGCCTGACCCGCTCGGACAAGGTCCGCGATGTGTCCTTTGAAGTGCGCGCTGGCGAAATTTACGGAATCTCTGGCCTGATCGGCGCCGGCCGTACCGAGTTGCTGCGGCTGATCTTCGGTGCTGACCTGGCCGACAGCGGCACCGTGGCCCTGGGCTCGCCGGCCCAGGTTGTGAGCATTCGTTCGCCGGTGGATGCGGTCGGTCATGGCATTGCCCTGATCACCGAAGACCGAAAGGGCGAAGGTCTGCTGCTGACCCAGTCGATCAGCGCCAACATCGCCCTGGGCAACATGCCAAAGGTTTCCAGCGCTGGCCTGGTGAACGGTCGCGACGAAACCGCCTTGGCCAAGCGCCAGGTTGACGCCATGAGTATCCGCAGTTCCAGTCCATCACAGTTGGTGTCCGAGTTGTCGGGCGGCAACCAGCAGAAAGTGGTGATTGGCCGCTGGCTGGAGCGCGATTGCGCAGTGATGCTGTTCGATGAGCCAACCCGCGGCATCGACGTCGGCGCCAAATTCGATATTTATGCGTTGCTGGGTGACTTGACCCGCCAGGGCAAAGCACTGGTGGTGGTGTCCAGCGACCTGCGTGAGTTGATGCTGATCTGCGACCGGATCGGTGTACTTTCCGCCGGGCGCCTGATCGAGACCTTCGAGCGCGATAGCTGGACCCAGGACGAATTGCTCGCCGCCGCGTTTGCCGGCTATCAGAAACGTGATGCGTTGCTCAACGAAGCGGCGCCTAGGAATACCCCATGAAAACTGCACCTTCCGCCGCGAAACGTAACGGCAACTTCTATGGCCTGGGCACTTACCTGGGCTTGGCCGGCGCCTTGCTGGCGATGATTGCGCTGTTCTCGTTCCTGAGTGACCACTTCCTGTCCTATGACACCTTCAGCACCCTGGCCAACCAGATTCCAGACCTGATGGTGCTGGCGGTGGGCATGACTTTCGTCCTGATCATCGGCGGCATCGACTTGTCGGTGGGTTCGGTATTGGCCCTGGCGGCGTCCGCCGTCAGTGTGGCGATCCTCGGTTGGGGCTGGAGTGTATTGCCTGCCGCGTTGTTGGGCATGGGTTGTGCGGCGCTGGCCGGGACCATCACAGGTTCCATCACTGTGGCCTGGCGTATCCCCTCGTTTATCGTCTCCCTCGGTGTGCTGGAAATGGCTCGCGGTGTGGCGTACCAGATGACCGGCTCGCGTACCGCGTATATCGGTGACTCCTTTGCCTGGTTGTCCAACCCGGTGGCCTTCGGTATTTCGCCCTCGTTCATCATTGCTTTGCTGGTGATCATCGTTGCCCAACTCGTGCTGACCCGTACCGTGTTCGGTCGCTACCTGATCGGTATCGGTACCAACGAGGAGGCGGTACGTCTGGCGGGGATCAATCCCAAGCCCTACAAAGTTTTGGTGTTCAGCTTGATGGGGCTGTTGGCCGGTGTCGCGGCGCTGTTCCAGATCTCCCGTCTTGAAGCGGCGGATCCGAATGCCGGTTCCGGCCTGGAACTGCAAGTGATCGCGGCGGTGGTGATTGGTGGTACCAGCCTGATGGGCGGCCGTGGCTCGGTCATCAGCACCTTCTTCGGTGTGCTGATCATCTCGGTATTGGCGGCAGGGCTTGCGCAGATCGGCGCGACCGAACCGACCAAACGCATCATTACCGGCGCAGTGATCGTGATCGCGGTGGTGCTGGATACCTACCGCAGCCAGCGCGCCAGCCGGCGGGCCTGAGTCATGGCAACCATCAAGGATGTGGCGGCGCTCGCGGGGATTTCCTACACCACCGTGTCTCACGTGGTGAACAAGACCCGTCCGGTCAGCGAGCCTGTGCGGATCAAGGTCGAAGCAGCCATCAAGCAGCTCGACTATGTTCCCAGTGCGGTCGCCCGTTCGCTGAAGGCCAAGACCACCGCCACTATCGGCTTGCTGGTGCCCAACAGTCTCAATCCGTATTTTGCGGAGTTGGCCCGAGGTATCGAGGATTACTGCGAGCGTAACGGCTATTGCGTGATCCTCTGCAACTCCGACGATAACGCCGAAAAGCAACGCAGCTATTTAAGGGTGCTGCTGGAGAAGCGTATTGATGGCTTGATCGTGACGTCGGTGGGCGGTGATGACAGTGGCCTGGCTACCGGCCTGAAAGCTGTGCGCACGCCTATGGTCATCGTCGACCGGGCGCTGGATGGCATTGATGTCGACCTGGTGCGTATCGATCACGAGCACGGCGCCTACCTGGCGACCCGCCATTTGTTGGAGCTGGGCCATCGTGATATCGCCTGCATTGGCGGGCCAAGCCATACCCGTGTGGCGCAAATGCGTCTGGCGGGGTATCACCGTGCTTTGAGCGAGGCGGGGGTTGAAGTGGGTAGCAGTCGCGTGCTGGAAAGCGATTTCACCAGTACCGGCGGCTACGCAGCGGCGGCACAATTGCTGGCGGATAATCCCCCCAGCGCGATTTTCGCCGGTAACGACATGATCGGTTTCGGCGTATTACGGGCTGCTGCCGAGCGCAATATCCGCGTACCCGGCGAGTTGTCGGTAATCGGTTTTGACGACATTCAAATGAGCCGTTACGTCTATCCGGCACTGACCACGGTAGGCCAGTCGATCCTGCAATTGGGGGAGATGGCGGCAGAGCTTTTACTGCGAAGGATTGCAACACCCCAATTGCCGATCGATCAACGCATCGTGACGCCGAGCATTGTTTTGCGTGAGTCGACAGCGCCGTTGGCCGGTGTCTTCGCCCAATACCGCTGAACCGAATTGATGAGTACTGATGTATGCCAGCAAAAGTAGTGGTAGTAGGCAGTCTGAACATGGACCTGGTTACCCGGGCCAGTCGGCTGCCCCGTGGCGGTGAAACCCTGATGGGCCAATCCTTTTCCACGGTTCCGGGCGGCAAGGGCGCTAACCAGGCGGTTGCGTCGGCACGCTTGGGGGCAAGCGTTTCCATGGTCGGTTGCGTGGGTACCGATGCCTATGGCGTCCAATTGCGGGATGCCTTGCTGGTGGAGGGCATTGATTGCCAGGCCGTCAGTGAAGTGGAGGGTTCCAGCGGCGTGGCGCTGATTGTGGTGGATGACAGCAGCCAGAATGCGATTGTTATTGTTGCCGGCAGCAACGGCCAACTGACGCCAGCCTCATTGCAGGCGTTCGATAGCGTGCTGCAGGCTGGGGACGTGATTATCTGCCAGCTCGAAGTGCCAATGGACACCGTGGGTCACACCCTCAAGCGCAGTCGTGAACTGGGCAAGACCGTGATCCTCAACCCAGCGCCTGCCAGCGGGCCTCTGCCCGCAGAGTGGTATGCGTCGATCGACTACCTGATTCCCAATGAAAGCGAGGCGTCGGCCTTGAGCGGCGTGCTGGTCGACTCCCTGGACACGGCCAAGATCGCCGCCACCCGTCTGATCAAGGCCGGTGCGGGCAAGGTGATTATTACCCTGGGTGCCGAAGGTGCATTGTTTGCGGACGGGCAGGGCTTCGAGCACCTCGTGGCTCCCAAGGTCAAGGCTGTGGACACCACGGCGGCCGGTGACACCTTCGTCGGTGGTTTTGCGGCGGCGTTGGCCAACGGTCAAAGCGAAGCCGAGGCCATCCGTTTTGGTCAGGTTGCCGCAGCGTTGTCGGTGACCCGCGCCGGCGCGCAACCCTCCATTCCCACGTTGCACGACGTTCAAGGTTTTGTTCCCTTATGAAAAAGACTCCCTTGCTCAATATCGCCTTGTCGCGGCTGATCGCTTCCCTTGGCCACGGCGACATTCTGGTGATCGGTGATGCCGGTTTGCCGGTGCCGCCGGGTGTCGAATTGATCGACCTGGCGCTGACAAAGGGCATTCCTGACTTCATCAGCACCCTGCGCATCGTGCTCAGTGAAATGCAGGTGGAAAGCCACGTACTGGCCGAAGAAATCCTGCTCAAGCAACCGCCGGCACTGATCGATCTTGATGCGCTGAATGAGCAGGCGGCTCTCGGCGAGCGTCGCTTGCTCAGCCATGAAGCATTCAAACAGCTCAGTGGCAAGGCCCGGGCTGTGGTGCGTACGGGCGAGTGCCAGCCCTACTGCAATATCGCGCTGGTCTCCGGCGTAACGTTCTAGAATTCCCCCAAGACAAGGAGTGCGTCATGCAACGTGGTACCCCAACCCTGCGACAACTGTTTCGGAGTGTGCTGCTTTTGTCCGTACTAACTGCTGCAAGCGCCCAGGCGGCGGAAAAAATCGACCTGATCATCGATACCGATCCGGGTGCAGACGATGTGGTTGCCCTGCTGTTCGCCATGGCGTCCCCGGAAGAGTTGAACATTCGTGCGCTGACCACGGTTGCCGGCAACGTGCGCCTGGACAAGACTTCCCGTAACGCGCGGTTGGCGCGCGAGTGGGCAGGGCGCCCGGAGATCCCTGTGTATGCCGGTGCTCCGAAGCCGATGTTGCGCACACCGATCTACGCCGAGAACATTCATGGCAAGGAAGGTATTTCCGGTGTCACCGTACATGAGCCCAAAGAAGGTCTGGCTGAGGGCAATGCGGTTGATTACCTGATCAAAACCCTGAGCACTGCCAAGCCCCACAGCATTACCATCGCCATGCTCGGTCCGCAGACCAACCTGGCCCTGGCACTCACCCAGGCACCTGAAATCACCCAAGGCATCAAGGAAGTGGTGGTGATGGGCGGCGCGCACTTCAACGGCGGTAACATTACGCCGGTGGCCGAGTTCAACCTGTTCGCCGATCCGATTGCGGCTGAGGTCGTGCTCAAGAGCGGCGTCAAGCTGACCTATCTGCCCCTGGACGTGACCCACAAGGTTCTGACCAGTGACGCGCGGCTGAAGAAGATCGCGGCATTGAACAACAATGCGAGCAAGGTGGTTGGCGACATTCTCAACGAATACGTCAAAGGCGACATGGAGCACTACGGCATTCCAGGTGGCCCGGTACACGACGCTACCGTTATTGCCTACCTGCTCAAGCCAGCGCTGTTCAGCGGGCGTGAAGTCAATGTGGTGGTGGACAGCCGTGAAGGCCCGACCTTTGGCCAGACTATCGTCGATTGGTACGACGGTTTGAAACAGCCAAAGAATGCGTTCTGGGTTGAAAACGGCGATGCCCAAGGCTTCTTCGATTTGTTGACCGAGCGCCTTGCACGCCTGAAGTAAAGCACTTGCCGGTCGGCGTTCGCCGGCCGGGTCTTATTCGCGCTCGGGGTCTTGTGCCCCCATGTGATCGGCCGGGTATTTTTCGAATACCTGGCCGATGAAGGCTTGCGCCGCCTGGGTTCCCAGCTCCTTGACCAGCAGGTCTATCCCAATGATCGCCAACTCTTCAGGAGTGCCGGGGCTGTAGGAACCTTGCCCTTGGGGCCACTTGGCTTTGATGTCGGCATGGATGCTTACGATGGTCATGGGTATCTCGCCAGTCTGGGTTGGGCAACGTCTAGCCTGCCGAGTTAACCATTTTGCAAGGTGTTTGGCACTGCTACTTAGGCATGACGGGAGGGCTGTGCGACACTGTTGGCCTGTTTAATTGCCAGGACAAGCCGCGTGCAGATCGATTTGAACAACCCCGAGAACCTGACGCTGGACGCTGTTCGTCAGATGCTTGCGTCTGCCAGCGACAACGCTCACACCCAACTGCGGGTCACCAAAGACGGCATCGCCTACATCTCATCGGGTGTCGTGGGAGGGGTTGATATTGACGGGCTGCTGTTTCGCCTTGAGACCTGGGCGGCCGGTTCCGGTTATGTCGGCAACGTGGCAGCCAGCGATGAAGTGTGGGTAATGCAGATTTTTAATGCGCTGAAGCAGAACTGGCCAAAACCACCGTTTGACTACATCGACATCTACTGATGCTCGTTCATATCTGGTGACGATTGATTCACAAAGACCTGGCGCCGAGTCAGGCAGACTTGTCTCGGCTTGGTTACATTTCTGAAACCTATCCTCGAAATTGCTGTCGCACGAACTCTGTCCATTTTTCTCAAAAGGAGGCTCCATGCCTTGGAAGCTCGCATCATTCGGTACCTTGTTCGCTGCACTCGTTTTGGCGGGCTGTAGCACCCCGGGTACCTCTGAGCCGGCCAAAGATGCTGCGGTGGCCGATTCAGGTCATAGTCGCTGCGAGGCGAAGGCTGCCGAGTTCACAATCGGTCAGAAAGCGTCGCCCCAGTTGCTGGAGCAGGCCCGCACTCGTGCTGGTGCGCAGAACGCACGGATTCTCAAGCCCAACGATATGATCACCCTGGAATACCGTTCCGATCGCCTGAACCTCAACGCTGACGACAATCTGGTGATCACCCGCGTCAACTGTGGCTGATTGCCCACAACTTTTGCGGCGCCCATAAAAAACCCCGTCACATGGACGGGGTTTTTTAGTTCTGCTCAGAAATTACTCTGCGCGAACCTGTGCAGCTTGCATACCCTTTTGGCCTTTCTCAGCCACGAAGGAAACGGTTTGGCCTTCTTTCAGGCTTTTGAAACCGTCGCTTTCGATAGCTTTGAAGTGTACGAACAGGTCGTCACCGCCACCTTGAGGAGTGATGAAGCCGAAGCCTTTTTCATCGTTGAACCATTTAACGGTGCCGGTTTGGCGATTAGACATGGTGTATCTCCAAGAAACATATATTTTCAGTAGTACTGTGCTGCTCAGGCCAACTGGGCACACCGGGGTATCATAGTCGAAATGTTCGACTTGGGAGCCCCCCCAAGGCATTGTTTGCTAATCAATCGCGTTGTATTTCGTGCCTTGCGTGGCTGAAAGCCCCGATTTACGGGGCTTTTGAGCGAAATATCAGCTGTTAAAAAAAGCCGTAAAAGCTGTGTAAATTGTGAGAAATAGCCGTTTTCCAGCTGGTTTATTACGCCAAAATGGCCTCTGGCCATGACGTCAGTACTTATTTAACGACTTTGCAGGACTGGATAGCGCTTTGTGCTTTTGCGAGCAGAGCGTTGTCAGGTGGGGTGTTTCTGTCCATTAGCTTGCTGAGCTCTTCTTTGCTGAAGTTCTTTTCAAGCGCATTTGCACCGCACTCACAATGGGCTTTAGCCTGTGCTGGATTAACGTTGGGGTTCTGCATGGCGCCTTTCTGGCAATCCTGCTGGAAAGAGTTTTTCCCGCCTTCAGGCCAGGCGGCCTGTGCGCTCAAAGGCAGCAGTAGGGCAAATGGGGCGGCGAGAGCCAATAAATGTTTAAGACGCATAAGGAAATGCTCCCTGGAGGTCGTGGGTGGGTGACGATTCTCAGTGTCTTTGAGGGCCCACGTACAGCCCAAGTTCACTTCCCTGCTTAAAAGCCCAGAATTTGCTTTTCATCAAGGCGGCGCCGACGCGATGACCGTTCATCTGTGCTAGCATCCCACCCTTGGCTATTTTTCGGCGTGTTCTTTGCTGGTTAGCCACGATCTTTTTGTTTAACTCCAGTCACTCTGGTTCGATTATCGGTTGGCCGAAAGGCTCCTGCCGCTGTAAGGCAGGCGTTCATCAGTGAACGGCCTGGTATTGGATCTTGTACTGGCTCATCCCAACCCACGTGACCTTTGGTAGGGGTCACCACTAGGAGAGGAGGCGCCATGCCAACTATTACTCTTCCCGACGGCAGTCAACGTTCATTCGATCATTCGGTTTCCGTAGCCGAGGTCGCCGCATCCATTGGTGCAGGTCTGGCCAAGGCCACCGTGGCCGGCAAGGTCGACGGCAAGCTGGTTGATGCCAGCGACCTGATCACCTCTGATGCCAGCCTGCAAATCATCACACCCAAGGATCAAGAGGGGCTGGAGATCATTCGCCACTCTTGCGCGCACCTGATTGGCCATGCGGTCAAGCAGCTGTACCCAACGGCGAAGATGGTCATCGGCCCGGTCATCGACGACGGCTTCTATTACGATATCGCCTACGAGCGTCCTTTCACTCCGGACGACCTGGCGGCCATCGAACAGCGCATGCACGCGCTGATAGAGAAAGATTACGACGTCATCAAGAAAGTCACTCCGCGTGCCGAAGTGATCGACGTGTTCACCGCCCGTGGCGAAGACTACAAGCTGCGCCTGGTGGAAGACATGCCGGACGAGCAGGCCATGGGCCTGTACTACCACGAAGAATACGTCGACATGTGCCGGGGCCCGCACGTGCCGAACACGCGCTTCCTCAAGTCGTTCAAGCTGACCAAGCTGTCCGGTGCCTACTGGCGCGGTGACGCGAAGAATGAACAACTGCAGCGGATCTACGGTACTGCCTGGGCTGACAAGAAGCAGCTGGCGGCCTACATCCAGCGCATCGAAGAAGCCGAAAAACGCGACCACCGCAAGATCGGCAAGCGCCTGAACCTGTTCCACCTCCAGGAAGAAGCGCCGGGCATGGTGTTCTGGCACCCGAACGGCTGGACCCTGTATCAGGTGCTTGAGCAGTACATGCGCAAAGTTCAGCGCGACAACGGTTACCTGGAGATCAAGACTCCCCAGGTTGTTGACCGCAGCCTGTGGGAGAAATCCGGGCACTGGGCCAACTACGCCGACAACATGTTCACCACCCAATCGGAAAACCGCGACTACGCCATCAAACCAATGAACTGCCCGTGCCACGTGCAGGTGTTCAACCAAGGCTTGAAGAGCTACCGCGAGTTGCCGATGCGTCTGGCCGAGTTCGGTGCCTGCCACCGTAACGAGCCGTCGGGTGCGCTGCACGGCATTATGCGTGTACGTGGCTTTACTCAGGACGACGCTCACATCTTCTGCACCGAAGAGCAGATGCAGGCTGAATCCGCTGCGTTCATCAAGCTGACCATGGACGTCTATCGCGATTTCGGCTTTACCGAAGTCGAAATGAAGCTGTCCACTCGTCCGGAAAAACGCGTCGGTTCCGACGAGCTGTGGGATCGCGCCGAATCTGCACTGGCCGCCGCCCTAGATAGCGCGGGCCTTGCGTACGATCTGCAGCCGGGTGAGGGGGCGTTCTACGGTCCTAAGATCGAGTTCTCGCTGAAAGATTGTCTTGGCCGTGTCTGGCAATGTGGTACTTTGCAGCTCGATTTTAACCTGCCGATCCGTTTGGGAGCCGAATACGTCTCCGAAGACAACAGTCGCAAGCACCCGGTTATGTTGCACCGGGCGATCCTTGGATCCTTCGAGCGATTTGTCGGAATCCTGATCGAGCACTACGAGGGCGCGTTCCCTGCGTGGCTGGCTCCGACCCAGGCAGTGATCATGAATATCACTGATAAACAGGCAGATTTTGCCGCTGAAGTTGAAAAAACTCTCAATGAAAGCGGATTTCGTGCCAAGTCTGACTTGAGAAATGAAAAGATCGGCTTTAAAATCCGCGAGCATACTTTGCTCAAGGTTCCCTATCTTTTGGTTATCGGAGATCGGGAAGTCGAGATGCAGACTGTCGCTGTGCGTACTCGTGAAGGTGCTGACCTGGGCTCGATGCCCGTCGCCCAGTTCGCTGAGTTCCTCGCGCAAGCGGTTTCCCGGCGTGGTCGCCCAGATTCGGAGTAATTATTATTAAGCGTGAAATGAGACAAGATAAACGAGCTGCACCGAAAGCCCCGATCAACGAGAATATCTCGGCACGCGAGGTTCGGTTAATTGGCGCTGACGGCGAGCAGATTGGCATCGTCTCGATTGATGAAGCGCTTCGTATTGCTGAAGAGTCCAAATTGGACCTGGTGGAAATCTCCGCCGACGCAATCCCACCCGTTTGCCGGGTGATGGACTACGGCAAGTCGATCTTCGAGAAGAAGAAGCAGATTGCCGCAGCGAAGAAGAACCAGAAGCAGATTCAAGTAAAAGAAATCAAGTTTCGTCCAGGGACGGAGGAAGGGGATTACCAGGTAAAACTGCGCAACCTGGTACGTTTCCTGAGTGATGGGGACAGGGCCAAGGTATCCTTGCGATTCCGCGGCCGTGAGATGGCCCACCAGGAGCTGGGGATGGAACTCCTCAAGCGGGTTGAAGCTGACCTGCTCGAGTACGGTTCGGTCGAACAGCATCCTAAGATGGAAGGACGCCAGCTTATTATGGTCATCGCCCCGAAAAAGAAGAAGTAATCAATAGGGCACGGCAGGCCTTCTGATTATGTTTATCAACTGAATGCGGAGTACCGAACATGCCAAAGATGAAAACTAAAAGTGGTGCTGCTAAGCGGTTTCTGAAAACTGCTAACGGTATCAAGCACAAGCACGCTTTCAAGAGCCACATCCTGACTAAAATGTCGACCAAGCGTAAGCGTCAACTGCGCGGTAGCAGCTTGCTGCATCCGTCTGACGTGGCAAAAGTCGAGCGCATGCTGCGCCTTCGTTAATTTTAGTTAAGAATAGAGGAAGTAACTCATGGCTCGTGTAAAGCGTGGCGTCATGGCGCGTAAGCGCCACAAAAAAATTCTGAAACTTGCTAAAGGCTACTACGGCGCGCGTTCACGCGTATTCCGTGTTGCCAAGCAAGCGGTTATCAAGGCTGGCCAATACGCCTACCGTGACCGTCGTCAGAAAAAACGTCAGTTCCGCGCTCTGTGGATCGCTCGTATCAACGCTGGTGCACGTGTTAACGGTCTGTCCTACAGCCGTTTCATCGCTGGCCTGAAAAAAGCGTCCATCGAGATCGACCGTAAGGTTCTGGCTGATCTGGCAGTGAACGAAAAAGCGGCGTTTGCTGCGATTGTCGAGAAAGCTAAAGCCACCTTGGCTTAAGTACCCCCGACAGTCACCTCGGGCCGCTTCCGTGGCCCAAGGTGTTAAACGTCTTAAATAGGGGAAGAGCCTTCAAGCTCTTCCCCTATTTTGTATCTGGAGTCTGTACATGGAAAACCTGGATGCGCTGGTCTCTCAAGCACTAGAGGCTGTGCAAAGCGCAGAAGATATCAATGCCCTGGAGCAAATCCGGGTTCACTACCTTGGAAAAAAGGGTGAATTGACTCAGGTGATGAAGACCCTGGGGAATTTACCGGCAGAAGAGCGCCCGCAAGTCGGTGCTCTGATCAACGTTGCCAAGGAGCGTGTCACAGAGGTTCTCAATGCGCGCAAGGCGTTGTTCGAGGTGGCCGATCTTGCGGCCAAACTCGCCGCCGAGTCTATTGACGTGACCCTGCCTGGCCGCGGCCAGACCTCAGGCGGTCTGCATCCGGTTACCCGGACTTTGGAACGTATCGAGCAGTTCTTCACCCATATTGGCTACGGCATCGCCGAAGGCCCTGAGGTCGAAGACGATTATCACAATTTCGAGGCGCTCAACATCCCAGGCCATCACCCGGCCCGTTCGATGCATGACACCTTCTATTTCAATGCGAACATGTTGTTGCGCACCCATACCTCGCCGGTACAGGTCCGCACCATGGAATCGCAACGTCCTCCGATCCGCATCGTCTGCCCAGGCCGCGTGTACCGCAGCGACTCCGATATCACTCACTCGCCGATGTTCCACCAGGTCGAAGGCCTGTTGGTTGATCGCGACATCAATTTCGCCGACCTCAAAGGCACCATCGAAGAGTTCCTGCGGGTGTTCTTCGAGAAAGAACTGGCCGTGCGTTTCCGCCCTTCGTACTTCCCGTTCACTGAGCCGTCCGCTGAAGTCGACATGGAATGCGTGATGTGTAGCGGTAAAGGCTGTCGCGTCTGCAAGCAGACCGGTTGGCTGGAAGTCATGGGTTGCGGCATGGTTCACCCCAACGTGCTGCGTATGTCCGGGATCGACCCGGAAGAATTCTCGGGCTTTGCCTTCGGCATGGGCGTTGAGCGTCTGGCCATGCTGCGTTACGGCGTGAACGACTTGCGTCTGTTCTTCGACAACGACTTGCGGTTCCTCGCGCAATTTCGCTAGTCGTAACGAACCTTTAGGAGAGCAGGATGAAATTCAGTGAACAATGGCTGCGTGGCTGGGTAAGCCCGCAGGTAAATCGCGACGAGCTGGTTGCTCGTTTGTCGATGGCCGGTCTTGAGGTCGATAGCGTTACGCCGGCCGCCGGTGTTTTCAGTGGTGTGGTAGTGGGCGAGGTGCTGAGCACCGAGCAGCACCCTGATGCTGACAAATTGCGTGTGTGCCAGGTCAGCAATGGCGTGGAAACTTTCCAGGTCGTGTGCGGAGCGCCGAACGTGCGCCCGGGCCTGAAAATTCCATTCGCCATGATCGGTGCCGAACTGCCGGGCGACTTCAAGATCAAGAAGGCCAAGCTGCGGGGCGTTGAGTCCAACGGCATGTTGTGCTCCCAAGCCGAACTGCAGATCGGTGAAGACAACGACGGCCTCATGGAACTGCCGGCCGATGCGCCAGTGGGTCAGGACATCCGTGTCTATCTGGACCTGGAAGACGCCAGCATCGAGGTCGACCTGACCCCGAACCGCGGCGACTGCCTGTCCCTGGCCGGCCTGGCCCGTGAAGTGGGCGCGCTGTACGCGGCGACCGTCACGCGTCCGGTGGTAGCGGAAGTGCCTGCGGTGCACGACGAAGTTCGTTCGATCGAAGTGCTTGCTCCAGCTGCCTGCCCACGTTACCTGGGCCGGGTCATCCGTAACGTCGACCTGTCCAAGCCAACACCGCTGTGGATGGTTGAGCGCCTGCGCCGTGCCGAAGTGCGTAGCATCGACGCTGCTGTCGACATCACCAACTACGTGATGCTGGAGCTGGGCCAACCGCTGCACGCATTCGATCTCGCCGAAATCAACGGTGGCATCCGCGTACGTATGGCCGAGGAAGGCGAGAAGCTGGTCCTGCTGGATGGCCAGGAAGTTACCCTGCGCAGCGACACTCTGGTGATCGCCGACCACTCCCGCGCCCTGGCGATTGCCGGTGTAATGGGTGGCGAGCACAGCGGCGTATCCGCGACCACACGCGACATATTCCTCGAAAGCGCTTTCTTCGACCAGATCGCCGTTGCTGGCAAGGCTCGTTCCTACGGCCTGCACACCGACGCCTCGCACCGCTACGAGCGTGGCGTGGATTGGAAGCTGGCCCGTGAAGCCATGGAGCGCGCCACTGGCCTGCTGCTGGAAATCACCGGCGGTGAAGCTGGCCCGATCATCGAGACCGTCAGCGAGCAATACTTGCCGTCGATTGCCCCGATCACCCTGCGTGCCCAGCGTGTTGAGCAAATGCTCGGCCTGGTCATTGAACCCGCTGAAATCGAGCGTCTGCTGTCGGCCCTCGGCCTGGGCATCAGCGCTGATGGGGCAGGTCAGTGGCGCGTAGAAGTGCCAAGCCATCGCTTCGACATCAGCCTCGAAGTTGACCTGATCGAAGAGCTGGCCCGCCTGTACGGCTACAACCGCCTACCGGTTCGCTACCCGCAAGCCCGCCTGGCACCGCAGCCCAAGGCCGAAGCTCGGGCGCATCTGCCTGAACTGCGTCGTCTGCTGGTAGCCCGTGGTTATCAGGAAGCGGTGACCTACAGCTTCATTGATCCGAAGCAGTTCGAACTGTTCAACCCAGGCGTTGAACCGCTGTTGCTGGCCAATCCGATTTCCAACGACATGGCGGCCATGCGTTCGTCCCTGTGGCCAGGTTTGGTGAAAGCGCTTTCCCATAACCTGAACCGTCAGCAAGACCGCGTGCGCATGTTCGAAAGCGGCCTGCGGTTTGTCGGTCAGTTGGAAGGCTTGAAGCAAGAGCCGATGCTGGCTGGTGTGGTTTGCGGTAGCCGCCTGCCGGAAGGCTGGGCGCAAGGTCGTGATGTCGTGGACTTCTTCGACGTCAAGGCTGATGTGGAAGCGGTGCTGGGCTTTGCCGGTGCCTTGGACGCATTCACCTTTGCTCCGGGCAGCCACCCAGCGTTGCACCCGGGCCAGACCGCGCGTATCGAGCGGGACGGTCGTCTGGTGGGCTTCGTCGGCGCCATCCACCCCGAATTGTCGAAAACCCTTGGCCTCGACCGTCCGGTCTTTGTTTTTGAGCTAGTCTTGGCTGAAGTCGCCTCGGGCAAAATGCCTAAATTCAGCGAGTTGTCGCGTTTCCCTGAAGTGCGACGTGACTTGGCCCTGATCGCTGATCGTGAGGTGGCGGCCAGTGCAGTTCTGGACGTAATCCGTGAAAATGCAGGGGAATGGCTGACGGACCTCAGGTTATTTGACGTCTATCAGGGTAAAGGCATTGATCCGCATAGAAAAAGCCTTGCAGTTGGCTTGACCTGGCAGCATCCATCGCGCACTCTTAATGACGATGAGGTGAATACTACGACGCAAAATATCCTCACCTCGCTCGAACAAAGGTTGAACGCCACGTTAAGGAAGTGACGTATGGGGGCTTTGACGAAAGCTGAGATGGCGGAACGTCTGTATGAAGAGCTGGGCCTGAACAAACGCGAGGCCAAGGAATTGGTCGAGCTGTTCTTTGAAGAAATCAGGCACGCTCTTGAAGACAACGAACAGGTCAAGTTGTCCGGGTTCGGTAACTTTGACCTGCGGGACAAACGTCAGCGGCCTGGCCGCAATCCAAAAACGGGAGAAGAAATCCCGATCACGGCTCGCCGTGTGGTCACCTTTCGTCCAGGGCAGAAGTTGAAGGCCCGAGTTGAGGCGTATGCTGGAACCAAGTCATAACGACGAGCTACCCGTCATCCCAGGCAAACGCTACTTCACCATTGGTGAAGTCAGCGAGCTGTGTGCGGTAAAACCGCATGTGCTGCGCTATTGGGAGCAGGAGTTTCCTCAACTCAACCCCGTCAAACGCACCGGGAACCGTCGGTATTATCAGCGCCAGGATGTGCTGATGATCCGACAGATCCGAGCGTTGCTCTACGACCAGGGGTTCACCATCAGCGGCGCGCGCTTGCGTTTGTCTGGTGATGAAGCCAAAGACGACACCACCCAATACAAGCAAATGATCCGCCAGATGATCTCCGAATTGGAAGATGTTCTGGTGGTTTTGAAGAAATAAAACCGGCTTTTAAAATACTTCCACATTTCAAAAGCTTGCGGTATATTCCTGATCGCTTCGTTACGAAGCGAGCCCAGTTTCACGCCTAGTCGGGGCGTAGCGCAGTCCGGTAGCGCACTAGCATGGGGTGCTAGGGGTCGAGTGTTCGAATCACTCCGTCCCGACCATATTCCTGAGTAAAATCAGTCACTTAAGCCGATCAGATGGATCGGCTTTTTTGTGCCTGCGCAAAACCCGCGCAATACTGGCGCAAAACTATCCGGTGATTTCACTGATATTCAGGTCTGGAATAGCCTCTGACCAGATGATTTCCTCGTGGTCTCGCTGGTAGTTTTTGGTCATGCCCTCGCTCGCATGCCCCGCAATTTTCTGCCCATCCTTTCCGGCTTTCTTGTACAAGTGCAGTGATAGCGCTCGCACTTCATGAAACCCCGGCATCTCTTCTTCCTTCCATCCCGCGTAGCAGTTCGCCACTTCCCTGGCCTCCTTGAATGCTCGCGTCAAATACCGCTCCTCAACCTTCGTCCAGTGGTCCTTTGTCTGCGCCTGCTTCTGTTTTAGCCGATCAGGTTTCCGGTGTACCAGGTACGGCGAGACGACATCGTCTCGGCACCGGCTGATAACCGCTTGAAGTTCTGGTGTCACTCGAAACCGAATCCACGCGGCATCACTGGCCTTGGCTGTCTTCTTCTGCACCAGGTAGAGAAACCCATCTCGAGCACCGTCAAAGCGCATGTCCAGGATGTCGGTGCGCCTCTGTGCGGTGATCAGTGCCAAGTCGATTGCGTTCTGCAGCCAGGCCGGCGCATTCTCGCGAATAGCCTTCAGCCCATCGACGGTGTGGCGCTTGCGTTGTTTCTTTTCGATTCGGTTGATTGTGCTGGCTGCTGGGTTGTCCGGGCACAGACCTTTGGCTGCGGCGTGGTTGAAAATGTCGACCAGCAGCGCCCTGCATTGGTTGGCCGTTCGCGGGGTAAGCCCATCCAGCTCGGTTGCGATCATGCGAATGGTGATCTGATCTACAGCCTTTCCCTCAAACCACTTCCTGAAGCGGCGAAAGTGAACCGCGTATAGCCCGAGAGTGCCTTTCGCAAGCTCCCGTGGTGGCAGTACCTCCGACTCATATTTGTCGAGGAAACCCTCAAAGCTATCAGACGGATTGCACATCACTGCGCCCACAAGGTCTGCACCTCGCATGAACTCTAGGTTCAACTGCTTTGCGGCGTCGATGGCTTTCAGGCGATCTGAGCCGAACGGGAAAAACGTCCCGTCGGTAGGGCGCCGGTAGCGATATGTCCCGCGCCGCGCATCGTAGTACAGGTTCTGCGGAAGGCTCTTGTTCGCAGTATTGCGCGGCCGTGGGGACATCATGCAGCTCCTTTCAATACCATTGAGACAAGGTCGTTGCCGTTGGACGAGTTGAATGCAGCCCAATCAACGTACCAGAGTTTCCCGATCTGCTCGCCCGGCACCATGCCGTTGCGAATGTGGTTGCGAATTGCCTGGGGGCAGGGCGGGGTACCGTTTTCCCCCCAGCGCCGGCGCTGGAATTCGCTGATTTTGATGAGTTCCTTTCGCATAGCTACCTCCCGCCGCCCGCACTGGGCCGCGCTTTCTTGATGATGTGGATGATGAAACCGAAGGTGATCAGCACCCAGGTAATGAAGCCGGCAAAGGCGGCGATGATTTCTTGTGTGCCACCTGACTCGAACAGGGCAGGTATGCCCACGACGAACCCGACGACGGTTCCGATCAGGTACAGCACGATCCCCAGTAGGATCAGGGTGAGTTTCGTTGCGTACATGGGGTGTCCTTGCCGCGCTGGGCGGCAGAAGGTGGGTTAGGATTTGAATTCGGCTGCGGGGCTGAGTTGTCGGGCGTGGTCCAGTAGGTCGGCGGACCAGTCGACCCCGACGCCGTCATCGAATGCGAACAGCATCCCGCCCAAGGCTCTGCGAAGATCCTCTGTCTCGGCTGTCAACTTGATAGCCAGCGCGCGCAGACGATCTGCTTCGGCTTTCCATTCAATCGCGCACTCTTCAAAGTGCTGAGCCGGCTCCCAGGGTGACGGAACCACGTCGATGGTGATCGGGCCCATGTCCCAGCTATTGCGTTTTGCTGCATCAGCACACGCGTCCCTCACGGCCTGGGCCTGATGCTCTGCATCGTCTTTGCTGAGGCATGCGTGAACTTCGCCAGGACCAACGCTATGCATCGCCCAAAGGGCTATAGCTGGCTCGGCAAGCGCTCGGCGCAAATAGGTCACGATGGGGCGCAGTAGCTCCTTGTCTTCCAGCTCGGTCAGGGCCTCCACAACAACCTTCCGGTCGAGGGTCAAAACCTCAATGGCAGGCTCGGGCGGTGCGGTCATCGCGCTGATGATTTGCTGCATGTCAGACATAGGAATACCTCGCCCGCCGCTCACCGGCAGGCATGTAGGGGGATTGGGGTTAGGGAAGCCTGGTGCCGATTTGTGCTGCGACGACTGTGATCGCCCGGCGTAGCGCGCCACCTCGATCCGCGTCGGCGGTCCAGCCGATGTTCTCGCCGAAGCCGCGCCGCTCGACCATTACGTATTGCAGGTTGGTGAACCAGAGGATGCTGAGCTGGAGCTCTACCGCTAAGCGCATGGCCTGGGCGTCGTCACTCAGTGGTTGCCATTGCTCCCGACCGGATTCCGGATCGTCGTAGTAGAAGGCATCGCTTCCGCTCCGATACTCCAGATCGAAGCCCATGGCCTTGGCTGACAGCTTTAGCAGCTCGTGGTCTGTCATGGCCTTGGCACCTTGTAGATGAAGACGTAGGCGAACCAGAGGGTGGCGATCATGGCGTCACCTCAGTTGCTTCGACGGCTTCAAGGATTTCACCGACCTGTACGTTTCTGGAGCAGTGGTGGCAGATGCTGGGCACCTCGGCGATGTCGGCAGCCAGTTCTTTGGCTTCTTCTTCGTTTTCGGCTTCAACCTTGACCACGATTGATGCGTCGACGGTCAGGAGCACGCTGTAAGTTTTCATGGGCGAGTTCGTCCTTGCCGCTATATCGGCTGACTTGAAGGGGGGATGGGGAGGGGTGGAACGAAAGAGTGAGGCGCTAATTCCAGCGAACGTCGAGTTCTGAAATTTGTTGCTGCAGCTGCTCTATGAGTTCAAACCAAGAATCGAAAGCATTTGATTCGTTCTGGACTAGAAACAGGTAATAACCTCCGGTTTCACCTGCGCGGTCATCCTGAATTTCTATCGTCCAACCGGCGTATTCGCCAGTCAAAACTGTTCCAGTACGAATGATCTGCATGTGTTGGTCGGAATCCAGTGAATTTCTGAAATGACAGCTGTACTTTTTACATCAGCTTGGAAAATGTTGGTACTGCGGCATTTTCCCTCGTTACCAGATCATGGGCATTCACAACCGTCATGCCGAGGCGTTCGGCGATCAGGACTTCCAGGCGGGCACCTTGCGATTTCTCCCAGTCCGGAAGCAGGGCGATCACACCGCAGAGGCCCAGGCGGGTCAGGTCGTAGGCCATGTAGTCGGCCCACTGCGCACCCTCGACGATGCCGTGGTCTGCTGGGTTCTCTACTTCGTATCCCTGGGCGCGCAGTTGGTCGGCCACGGCGTTGAAGGCCGGGTAGTTGAAGTCCTCGATGCCAGTCATTGGCCCGGCCACGTACACACGGTTAGCTCTACTGGCCTGCAGTGTTACGACTGGCTCACCTGGCTGACTTTTACCGCTGAACGCCCATGCGGTAGGTCCCTGACACATCTCGCAAGTAAGGTTGCGCGTGATTTCATCGATCACTTCGCGATCAAGCTTCTTGCCGTAATGGTTGACCAGCTCGTTGGCGATCGTATGAACCATCGTGCCGAGGCGGGTGGATTGCGGATCTTGGTTGTCTTTAGTACGCACGGGGAGTCCTTGCCGGGCCATGCCCGGAGTGTGGTGCTACGATGGCCCCTTCCTATAAATGGGCTGGACCATGACCAAGCACGATATTTACGATGAGATAGAGGGTTTTCAGGTCTGGAATTACATGGAGTGCGACAAGGACGATGAGGGCCGGGAGACCTGGCGTATCAACGTCGAGGTAAAGCGTGACGGTGAAGTGGTGGTGCCGGTGGTTGCCGGTGATCGCACCTTTGTAGACCGTGGGCTGGCGCAGATGGCTGGTCGGGAAGTTGGAGCCAAGCTGATTGCCGGGCGCTAAACCAAATAGGTAATCCGGACTAAGCCGCGAGGCGCTGGTAAAGCTTGATGATGTCGGCGGCGTTGGCCCTGACCAGAGCCTCGGCTTCGTCCGGGCAGACACTGTTACCTATGAGCCTGACCTGATTCGTTTTGTTGATTGGCAGCCACTGCTCTGCGCCGGTGACTGGATCAACGAATAGACCGCGATCAATGATGTAGTCCTTGTCGAAGCCCTGGGCAGCTTTCAACTCTGGTGGTTGCAGCATGCGCAGAGTGATGTCCACCAGTACGTAACCGCCGATCATGATCATCTCAGCCGGCTCTTTGAAGTGTTCCGGTAGATGCTCATGCATGAAGGCAGCGCAGCGGCGGGCCCCTTCCATTTGCTCAGGTGTCAGCGTGTCCGGCACCTGTACCACCTCGATCAGAGCTACTCGATCTTTCGTCGGCAGGGTGTGCATTGGCTCGGCCAGCGATATGCCGTCCTTCTCGTTGCCGTAGTACTTCACGAGGTAGGCGTTCACCAGTCGCTGATTGGAGCCTGATTGGCAAATAGTCGAGATGGGGTCATAGGCTGATCGGCCATCGCCTTTGTAGAACCCGCCGTTGGCCTGCTCAAAGAATGCGGCGACGACACCGTGTCGTGCGGCACCGGCCAGGACTGTCTGGGTAGGTTCTGCTGGTGAGCTACCTGCAGCGTTCTGCCCGAAGGCCGTCATATGGGCGCAGACAACCGCCTGTTCGCCACGGTTGGCGCCAGTCACCGTGCGGGTCGACTCATCCAGCGAGTACCCGCTGCGCTCCCCGTGATGGGTGAGGTGGGTCAAGTGTGCTGCCACCATCGCGAAGTGCCCGCCTTTGACCTGGGCGACTTGCGTCCGGAGCGCTTCTTGAACATCGAAGTTGCGCTGCGATGACCCGTTGGCGCATTCGGTGAGGAACGGCCCCGCCACAGGCTGCACGAGGGCGTGATGGGTGCCGCCGGCGCTGATGGTAGAAACCGATTCATCCATGCCGTGTGTGCTGGTGTGCGCTTCTGACGTTCCTCGCATCGGCACAATGAATGGCTTCTGGCTGGTGATGACGTGGCGCCACATGCCCTTGGCCACCCGGCGGCGTGTATTCAGTGCCATTGGCTTGTCTCGGAAGATCGTCTTGCCCAGATTGCTCCAGTCGATGCACTCCGCTGCGGTGCGCCAAGGCTGCTGTTTCGCTGTCGGCTTCTTGTGTCGCACTGGCTCAGGCCAAACGATCGGCAGGCCGTCGCTACGGGCCACCAGGTACAGACGCTTGCGGATGGTTGGTGCCCCGGCGTTGGCTGCGATGCGTTCTCGCCATTCCACGTTGTAGCCCAGGCCTCGCACCAGGCTTTCCACCGGTACGAACTCTCCGATGGATTGGAGGATCTCCGGCATGTCCGGGTGATCCGCAGGCAACCCGGTACTGAGCGCTGCAATGAATGATTTGAAGGTGCGTCCGCGATCGGCTTTGATCGGCTGGCCGTTCTCGTCGATTGGGCCCCAGTCGCAAAACTCTTCGACGTTCTCCAGGAACATCAGGCGTGGCCGGGTGGCGTGCGCCCAACGAACAACGACCCAGGCCAGGCCTCGTACTCCACGGTCGCGCGGCGCGCCGCCCTTGGCCTTGCTGTGGTGGCGGCAGTCCGGCGAAGCCCAGAGGATGCCGACAGGCTGCCCGCCGGTGGCCAGAACCGGGTCTACCTCGAACACGTCGGCGACGTAGTGGGCCGTCTTCGGGTGGTTGGCGCGATGTACAGCCAGAGCGATTGGGTTGTGGTTCACGGCTACGTCCGGTTCACGGTAAGCCCGGGCAATGCCGGTGCTTGCGCCGCCGCCACCGGCGAACAGGTCCACCACCAGCTCTTTCTGAAACGGCAAGCCCATGCTCGATTGGCCATGGATGAATTGAGGGTGACTCTGTTTTACAGACATGGGTGGGCCTCGCGGGTATGCGTGATTTTTTGAGAAGGGCGGGCGTGGCTTGTCGCAATAGGCGAAAGATGGTCAGGCGGCGTGTGACTTTTCGGGCTCCCAGTCAGCAAACCCAACTTTTGGTACGCCGGTTTTGGCATTTAGAATCGGCTTGCTCTTGGCGTCGACCAAGACAGCCTTTGTCCTGATTTTTAGATCGCGGCAGATGATGCTCTTTCGCGCCATATCCATGAATTGCTGCGCATACTGGGGGGGCATCGAACATTGGCGACAGCCGGACGCACTTCTTGCCATCCATGATTTTCTTGATCTGAGATTCCACCTCTACCTCCCACTCGGAGACGGTCAGCTCAATCCTTTTTCCATTTTCATGCTTGAAGGTCGGGGTGTGCTCTTTGGCCTCTTCGCGAGCCCAGTTTTCACTCATTCCAAACACTGCAAAGGTTGTCATGGCTCTACTCCAGGCAGTCGAGGGCTTTTTGAAGAAGCTTGCTCACCGGCAGCTCCTCATCCTCGTCGTGATTCATTGCGCGCTTGATGTAGGTGCAGGCCTCTTCAGCGCTGTCTCGCAACCGATCCAATTCCTCGTCGGAGTCGTCCGCCTGACTTTCGAGCATACGGATGTCTTCGCGCAGATCCTCAAGCCCGGCGTTCGGATCGATGTCACCGGAGGCGATCCGGCGTACAAGCTCATCAGCGGCACCCGGCTCAAGAGAGGCGTAGTGGTAAAGCTCGTCTTCTTTCACGGCGTTGGCGGGGATTCCCATGGACGTACTCCGGGTGCGCGCCTGCCTCGCCGGCTGGCGTGATTCGTTTAAGTGCGGTATTTGTGTTTACGTAAGAATAGGGGGGGGGAGCAAATCAAATGAACCGAAGCGATGCAGTTACATTAGCGGTTGTGGGAGCGGGTCTTTTTATGGCCGGGGTAGTTTGGCAACCGGTTTTTGGCGACTACTCAAAAATTAAGGATGCCCTGGAGGGTTCAAGTTTCCTGGCTACTGCTATTGCTGCTGTGGTGGCCATCTTTACGCTCAATGCATGGAAAGCCCAGTTTCGGCACGCCGAGAGGTTTAAGTCTCTTAAGGATTTGAAAGACGCCGCGACCGATCTTCACACTTTGCGGGGTTTCCTATTTTGCGTTGAGCGACGGTGTGCTCACTTGATGCACACCAATGGCGTTCCAAGTGAGGAGCTGGATGTCGCGGAAGAAACTGCTAAGCAAAAATGGTTGAGTGCTTTGCAGACGTACAATCGCGCATGGAGTACAGCGGTTGTATTTTTCACTCCGAAAGAAGAAAAAGTCTTCAGCGGGCCGGCGAATGTGTTTACCGACAAATACATGGACAACACGATGCGCATCATCATGTTGTATGCCAATGCCCCAGGCGTCGAAAATTACGGAAATTTCTCCAGAAGTTGCAGAGTGATAACGGATTCTGCGAAAGATCTTTATGCCGAAACGGTTTCCGAACTGGAGTGGATGCTCAGGCAAAAATTCCGCGACTAGGCGCCGCCCTCCGTTACCGGATGCAGCGAGTAGGGTGGGTTATGCGGGTCTTTCGATTTCGTCGTCGGGCTCAGGCGGATCGTCGGCGAGCGACTTCAGGCCTGCCGCCCGAATGAGTTGCGACACCTTTTCGGTAACAACAAAAGGTGTCGTGACACACTTGAGCATCAGCGCCGCCGTTTCGAAGTCGGCGGCGATCACGTTGCGCAGCAGGGTCTGGTGCACCTCCTGCTGGTTGTTGAAGCCGTGCTGCTTCATCAGGCGCTTGAGGTCTTTCTTGAAGACGCCGGCCACCTCAACCGTAAACTTCTCGACGCCCAATGCAGCGTTCTTCTCGGCAGCCTTCTCGCGTTTTCGACGCTGCTTCAGCGCCTCCACTGTCGGCTCCTGCAGTTCCTCGGCCATGGCCTACCTCTTCTATTCCGCTGGCCGGCAGTGCGATCCAGGTTTGTCGTTTTCGTTGCTGGGGTCTTGATACACGACGCATCAGCCAGCCTTCGGGAAGTCGAGCGAGTGCTTAGCGATCAGGCGCCGACAAAGCGTCTCGCTGATTCCGACGTGCTTGCTGGCCTTGTACCGGCTCATGCCGGCTTTCTTGCACTCCATGAGTTGGGCGCAGATCACCACTTCGTCATCGGGTGTAATGATCCGGCCGCGCTTCGTTTTCGGAGTTATCCGGGCGTAGCCGTATGGCTGCTTCGGCTCGTGCGATATCCCTGGGGTGTCCTTTCCGACACCTGGACGGATGAACTTGGCCGTTCCGCCAGAAGCGAAGAAGGCAGCCTTAGCCGCCTCCAGATTCGCCTGTTCCTGATTGTGTACTTCAAGTGTCGGATGCATTCCGGGCACCTCTTGAGCGATTGTCGATGTTGATGTGATTGATCTCGGCGATCTCGCGCAGTGCCGCCCGAGTAATGCCCAAGGCAGCGCAGATCTCTGCCTGATGGGTGCGTGACTCGGCCAGCGCTTTGACCTGAGAGACCAATGAGGCCCTGGCCCGCCGCCGTGATTCCATCGTCTTGGCGGTGCACGTCGCGAACTCGATACCGTGCTCTGCTGCGATCCGGTTAAGTGCGCGAGTGGACCTGCCGAGTGCCTTGGACGCGGCGAGGATGCCCGCGTCCAGGTACTTGGGTAGGGCGGCTGCTACCTCCGGCTCAGCAGCCTTGAGGGCGTCCCATCTCATGCAGCCGCCTTTGCCAGTGTCACCCCGGCCATGCTGAAGGCTGAACCCTGCGCCAAGACCATTGCGTCGAGCGCCTCCCAGTTGACCAGCAGCAGCGTGATCGGCGCTTGACCATAAGCCACCGCTTTCACCAGGGCGTCGAAGTCCGTCACGTTGGCCTGGAGCGATACCTGCTCGACCATATGGCTCGTTACTGGCTTTGTGGCTTGGGCGACGGGTGTGGCGCGCACTGGCTCTGGTGTCGCCACCTTCTCCACGACCGGCTCTGGCTTGATGGCCGCCAGGCGCTGGGCTTCCTGTTCTTCAGCAATGCGCTTCGCGTCGGCCTTTTCCTGCTCAGCCTTCTGGTGTTCGGAGATTCGGAATTTGATCAGCGTCACCAGGTCATCATTGGCTTTGGTCACCAACTGCTGCACATCGCTGAACAGGAAGGCGTAATCAACGGCGAGCTCCGCCAGACTGGTCAGATTCAAGCGGATGCCGTCGGCGGCCTGACTTGCATCGATCTTCGCCCGGGCCAGCTCGGTATCTACTGCGTCCTGAAGGCTGGCGATGGTGCGCTTGTTCTTCATGGCGCCTGCGAAGTCCGAAACGACATGGGGCAGCGTGACTTTGCCAAGGGTCTTGTTGATTGCGGCGATATGATCCGCCAAGGCGAGCTCGGCCTTTTGCTTGATTGTGGTCTTCACCAGAAGCTCTTGAGCTTTCACCAGCTTGTCGACTTTCAGGCGAGTCTCGCGGGCATGGGCGCTGATGCGATCCAGCGACGAAAAGAGTTCGTCGATGCTTTGGGTCTGCGACAGGGCCTGCTTCTTGGCGACGGCGACAGCCTCTTCAACATCACCGCACCACTTGACCGCTTTCTTGGCGTCGGCGAAGTCCTGGTCGGTGGAGAGCGTGGTTTTCACCGAGTCGATGACGGCCAGGGCCGAATCTTCAAACACCTTCAGGTTGCTGGCGGTGACCATGCCGGTCAGTTCGATGCGCAGCGCCGGCAGCTCATCAGGTGCCTTGCCGACGACGATTGAAGGAGCGTCAGCCATCTCGAAGTTGGCCAGGTCTGCCTCGAACTGTTTCCAGCCCTCGATCAACTGGGCAGCGCGCCCGGCCACCGGCCGGTATTCCATGTGCACGAAGTTTTCCGGCGTGCCATCCGAGCAAACAAAGATCACTCGCTCGGCACCGCTCACCAGCAGTTGCTGCTCAAGCTGCCAGTAGTAATGCGGAGCCAGGTCTCCGGCTTTCACCTGGGCCACGACCGACTCATTCCACAGTTTGTGCTCGAACAGTGTCTCGCCGAGCATCGTGGCGCCGTCCATGGAGGCCAGCAGATTGCCCTCGGTCGCAACGATCGGATACAACTCTTCGCCGATCAACGCTTCAGTCAGTGGGCGGGCCAGGGCTTCAGTGGTGTGGCCTTTGTCGAAGATAAACTGCTGAGAGGGCGTGACGTCCGGCGTGATGCCGGTCTTTTTGGCCGCCAGCAGATCGGTGCGGGTCTGGTACTTCGACGCGCCCATCATCGCTGGGGCTTCGGAGGCGGTGCGGAACTTGGCGCGAAGGGCAAGCCACTCGGCGGAGCCTTGAGCTACGTTGTGAATTTTCATGCTGCATCTCCATCGAGGGCTTTGAGGTTTTTTATGGTTTCGACCTGGTCATCGCGCAACGAGTACTTGCTGATGACGTTGGCAATGATGTGCTTGGGGCTCGTGCGGCCGGCGTCGATCAGCGGCTGCCACTTTTCGATATTTTCAGCCAGCAGTTCGTCGGGATAAGCAGTCTTGGCGTCCGTTTCCGGTGGGGGCTGCCGAGCCGGTGAGACATCTTTGACGACCTCCTCGAACGACTTTCCTTCCATCTCGTCAGCCGTAGGGGCGGACCCGACTTCAGGGAATGCTTTGCGCAAGGCCTGCGCTTCGGCGCATTTGGCAAGCTGTGCAAATGCCCGGCGCTTCCACATAGAGTTGGGAGCAGCGCTGTCCTTGCTCGCAGTCGCGTAGTTTTCGAGCCAACGCTCGTTGGCAGTGAACTCGGCAACAAGTCCGTTCGACATTTGGCGCTTGACGGTGACCCGGCACCACTCCGGATAAGTTACGTCGACACCGGCCAGCTTCGCAGTGATAGACGGCCCGTATTCGGGATCGCTGATCCCGGCGTATTGCCCAGTGCGCGCTGCCTGAATGCGGTACAGGCCAATACCAGGCATCACCACATCGACCATGCCGCGGCCCTTCTGGTAAATCGGGACGATGTGCACCGGCTTAAGCATCGGATCAAGTTGCGCTGCCTTGCAGTACGCCAGCACCATCACAACAGAGTTATGCGCGGCGCCTGGGTACAAGCTCCCGCTCAGTACCTCGACAAGCGCATCCTCGGAGATCGCCGGCATGTGCTCGGCGTGTTTAATTACTGCGGACACGGTGACTCCCTGCCGCGATGCTCGCAGCGATTGAAGGTGTTGGTTATTGAGTGATTCGATCAGCGAGGGAGCTGAGCAACATCAAGAAGGTGAAGATGGCGAGGACAGGGAAGGAGCCGCGCCAGATCAGCGCGCGCCGGGTGCGCTGGCGGGTGGTCACAGCCGAACCCTCACCGCAATTCGCCCACCCTTCATGGTCGGCGCCAGACGCTGCGGAAGGTCCCGCACAAGATCTTCACGCTTGCGACCGATCAGTTCGTTGAAGGGAAGGCCGAAGCCGAGGATGGCGATGCGGCGCTCGATATCGTCGAGCTGCTCATCAGCCAGCGATTTCACGATTGGCGTGGTCATGCCGCCTCCTTGCGCTGCCTGGTGACTTTCAGGAGGCGCTGGCAGTAGTGGTTGAATTCTTCGACGGTGATTGCGTCGCCGGTGAGCATGTTCGTGATCATTCGTTGCACGACCACCTGAGCGCCCGGCTCGCTGGCAGGGTGCTCAAGGCATTCAAGTGCCTCATCGATCAGGATGTGCGGGCTCATAGTTCGGCATCCACATCGTCTTCGCGCTCTTCGCGTTCCGCCGCTACAGCGTCTTCGGCATACGGCCTCAGCAGCGCTACGGCGATCTTCTCGACCGCTTCAATAGGCCGTTGCTGGCCCAGCAAGTCCGCGGCGTGGGCCCGGGCATCGCTCTGGCTGCCGAGCATTGCCGACAGCAGGAGGCGGGCAAACGAATCACGCTGGTCAAGACCGTCGATCTGGCGCTGATTCAGGTGGCCTTGCAGGACAGTGCAGAACCGGTCGAATGTCACGATCTGCGGCGGGCCGTAGCGCCGCTTCCACTTGATGTCGACGCCGCACACCAGGCGCTCCGCCGAATGCTCCAGCCAGTCCGTCACCTCGTCGCTCTCGCTGACCTCTGGAGGCAACTGAGCGTCGTAGCGCTCCTGGCATATCTTCAATGCTGCGTTCATGGGCGCCTCCAGTGTTCCAGGTCCAGCCACAGGTAATCGACGTGCTGCCCTGGCCCGTGCTGGGCGTAGACGCGGTCGCGGTGTTTGAGGTTGACGTGCAGCTTTGCCTTTTTCCGCTTGGGCCAGGCACTGCCGCAGATCCTGCAAACGTGAGCTACAAGCTCTTCGGCCATGGCGACCTCCAGTGTTTGGGGTTAGGCGGAACGGGCGGCGAGCATGGCGTCGGCGGCTCTGTATGCAGCTTCAGCCACTAGTTCGGCAGCCCCATCCTCCCAAGTGCTGCCATCAGCCATTGATCCTGCAATAAGCCCGGAAACAGCCTTAGCCGCGAAGTAGTCGCGCAGGCTCATGCCTTCGCCGCGCATGTTTTCGTTGTGGTAGTTCGCTTCGGTAGCCGGGAAGGCTGATCCGCCATCATCAATAGGCATGATTCTCTCCATTCATTGGTTCACCTGTATTCGTTCAGCGCTCATGCCTCCCGCTGGTTGCCGATGGGCGCGGGGGAGGAGTGCTGACGGGTAGAGGCGGGGAAGGGTTGCCGGTTACGTCTCCGGCACCAGCCTTTGCTGGTCGTGGCCCAGGGTTTTGAGTCCCTCTGCTACTGGGCCCTACGGGACTTGATGCAGGTGGGCGGTTATAGGCCGCGATTTCGTCCGCATCGGGTAAGCCTCTGATCGCTTTCTCTTGTCGCCCGGTTGCGGCTTCCGGCTGCCACACCGGTTATGTTTGCTCGGGCATACAGAGGACATTGCGCAGAGGCTTACCCGATGCGCTCTCATAGAGAGGATCGGGCAGTTAACGTCAGTGCTGACGTGGCGCTGGTTGTTCAGTCTTCCTCTTCCGCTTCGATCATCTTTTCGATGTCGGCGGCGGCCGGCTTCTGCCAGTTCTTGATCTGGCCTGTCTCCAGGTCGATGTTCAGGATCAGGTAGTCGCCGTAGTGCTGTCCGGGGAAGAAGTCGGGCACGTAGCCTTCATAGCTTCCAACTTCTTCGCCCTGGGCATCTTTCAGGCTCGCGGCAAACCCGTCGCGAACCTTGATATAGAGGTGCAGCTCAGTCACGTCGACCTGCACCGTTTTCTGCTGATTGATTTGCATGCTGCTGTCTCCGGGCTGATTTCCAATGCCGCCTCATAGAAGCGGCATCAGAAATCTGTGGGTGTTTCATCTCCACCACGCGCATCGCCGGATTCATATCGCTAACCTGCGTCACACATTTCGTGTTCGGTGTTCTTCGCAGATCGGCTTGCGTGGTTTCGCGCACCTTCATATGGAAGGCACGGCCAGTTCCAGAGCTGGCATGGAGATCGAATTTGTTGCTCGCGCTATGCCCATTACTGGGGATCGATCTGCGAGGTTCCCGTGCTGTTAAAGAGCGGTGGGTCTTGTGAGGCCCTTCGCAGTCCCTGTAGCGCTGCGATGGAGTTAATTTAGCCTCAAGCTAAAATATCGTCAATAGCTCCAAGCTAAATATTTAGCGAAGGGCGAAATTATTCGTGAGTCCTTAGGCGTCGACGTTCCAACGGAGGAGCTCTATAAGCGCTTTACGCGGCGCTTAGCAGTGAGCTATGATTTTTCTTAATATGTATGGATATACAGTATTATGAGGAGGGATTAATCGTGGCGAAGACGGCGAATGAAGCAGTACGGCAAGAGGTAAGTGGCATGGAGCGCCTTGCGCTGCGAGTCTCATCGATGATCAATCACCCCGTGGCGCAGGCGCAGCGCTGGGTCACGATCCATCGCCTGGATACGGATGGAGATCGGGAGTGGGAAGAGGTGCTGGGCGTGATCGCTGATACAGATGAGCTCGAGCTGACGCTCAATGACGACGGTAGCGTGACGGTTAGGTGGGAGCAGCAGGAGCTAGAGAAGGCGGGAAGGGGAGAGGTTGAATTTGAACCGGAAGAAGAGGTGGCTCCTTTCTGACGGGCGAAAAAAAAGCCCGCGCTAGGCGGGCTCTCTGTAACACCTGGGGTGCTGATCCCTCAGCGAAGCCAGTGTGCAATTATGCGGATTGCCAGCTCAATGGTGGCACGACGAAGGGCAGAAACAAGAAGCCCGCGCAGAGCGACTATTGGGGCTCTACGATTGCGTCACGGGGACGAGGTGGAAGCAAGCAATACCGAAACGGTCTAACGGGGTATCGCTCAAGGCGTAGAGTGGAAATACCGCCATCCCGCCAAGTGGCTCGGGGTGCGATGTCCAGGCGTTATGTTCCTGGGCTCATTGCCTATACCAAGCAAGAGCCCCTTGGCTGACTCCTGCTCGAATGGAGTTTTTATGTTATCCACGCTCGAGTTGCGTCACATTATCGAAGCAGCATTCCTTCCCCTTTCCTGCGAGTGTCGGGTTGATCCTGGCGGATCGCTGCAGGCTCAGATTTTTGAACCAATCTCCGGAAAAGTGGAGTTATTGGTGACGGGTATCTCTACTGCCAAGCTCAATGGCAATCGAGAGATAAGCAGGCTCATAGCTGAGATTCGATACGACCTCAAGGCTACTCATGTGCTAAATCCAATGCGCAGGACCGGGTAGGGAAGGGCAGAAACAAGAAGCCCGGCGCTGGGCCGGGCTTAGTTACGAGGCTACTGCTAGTGGATGAACTTAGCAGCAGTGAAGGCTAGCCCTGCCAGCACCCCGGCAAGACCTATAAATTTCCAAGTTTGCTCATTGATCGTTTTTTGGACGTCAGTGATCGATTTTTGAAAGCTGACAGCCAGGTCCTGAACGTCCTTGCCGCTAGCCCTTACATAGCCCGTAAGGTCATCCTTCGAGGCCAGTAAGGCAAGGTCTGCCTTGGTTGCCATGTTGGATTCAATGGCATCGAGGCGAAACTCCACGCGCACGAGCTTCTCCCGAATATCTTGGGATGCTTTTTCAAGTGCGACTACGCGGGCTTCCATCGGGTCATCTCCAGGTGGCTCTCCATCCTTAGTATTGCGGTCTTTCCTGGGCTTGTCACTCTCGACACTTGTTGAGGACCAGCTTGGGTGTCCATCAACTAGAGACATTTTTTTTATACTCATGGTTAATGAAGTGCCGGATCCTGCCCCAGGAGAATGTTCTAGTGTTTCCGCAATTGTTGCAGAGTAAGCATAGAACAGCCATTCCCTTATCAATGTTTCCGACGTTCAAGAATTGAAGAAGCGTGCCCTGATCAAATGTCCACTCATTAACCCCGCAAGCTTCACACTTTCGATTGCCAATGTGGTCGAGGAATGCAGCAATCGACTCCCGTGGAGTGTCCTTTGCCTCTGTGGCAACATCGTTGGCAGAAAAGACTTCAGCATCAGCCATAATTAATCCCTAAATATTCAAATTTCTGAGCCAGAAAGTGCTCGACCGCCACAAAATCGCGCCTATCCAGCCTTCCCCCGCACAATCCTTCCCGCCTTCACCTCATCCGCGCGCCTCATAGAAGTGACTCAGCATCATCAACTCAAACACCGCGACCAGAACGCAGAGCGCTATAAACCCAGGACTGAATACTCGCTTGCGATCGACTGACCCGCCCAGCCAGCCCCCGCCCGTAAAGACGTCAACCACTGCCATGAGCGCCAGCAGAGCATAGGTCCATACCCTGCTCCAGAAGCTCTGATTTCGCCATTGAGTCATCCGTGCTATTCCGCAGCTCGCTTTATTCGGCCGGCCTTCACCTCATCCGCACAAACCACCAACCTGTCAGCCTCCTCATAGAGCGTACCCACCAGCCCCATCAAAGCTATGGCATCAGCATCACTGAGCTTTTCCGCGAGCTTGACCAGGTCGATACAGGACTGCTCAAGGTTGAAGGCGATATCTTTGAGATCGCGACGTAATTGCTGGTTGGGTTTGGTGAGAGACATGGGCTACACCGGTTGTCCGTTCCACACGTAAAGCACCCGAGCCAGGATGTGGGTGTCTTCCACTCGGATGTCCTCTGGGTCGTGATGCTTGTTGTCCGAGATCATCTTGAAGCGATCCTTGCCTTTCTTCTGCAAGCGCTTCACGTACAGCATTTCGTCATGGGAGAAGAGGTAGATACCGTCGCCCGTGAACTCCCGGATCGTAATATCTACGAGCAGCGGGTCGCGGTCTTTGATCGTCGGGGCCATCGACTGACCCCAGCCGGTGATCATTTTGAGGTGGAAGTGCTCTTTGAAGGTGACGCCCAGGTCACGTAGGTGCTTGGGGCTGACCCTAATGTCCTGGAGCATTTCCGGGTATTCGTGGGGGATCTGGCCGCCGCCCATCGCTGCGCGCACATCGTAGTGCGCGATCCACACCTCATCGCCAACTTGGCCGGGGCGAGAGAAGTCGACGGTTATGACGTTGCTCGTCTCATCAGCAGCCGCAATGATCCGGTCACGAGCGGTGCTCGTTAACCCTTTGACCTTTGAAAGCATCTGCTTTATCTGGTCCGCTGCGGTCTGTACGGATGCCTCGCCAAAGTGAGCGCCCGACGTCGGCTCGTCGCTTGGGTCCATCGACTCACCTTGCGATATAGAGTCAAACCAACCTCTAGGCAGCCCCTCGATCGACTCGATTCTCCGCGCTACGTCATCTCCCAAATTCTTCGCAGTCTTGTCCGACAAAATCTGACTCAGGTGTGCAGGCGCCATTCCCCAGCGTTCGGCGCACGCGCCTTTTCTCTGGCTGCCTATGAGGCTGATCAGTTGCTGTTTACGAATCGCATAAATATCCATGCGGGCAAGAATGCCAGCGTTTAGCTCAATGCTAAATGTGCTCAAAGCTAAATATTCCTTGCTACGATATTAGCCATAAGCTAAATTTCTCCCATGTTTAAGGAGAGATCCCATGAATGACCATCTGCGTGACTGGCTCGCCAGCGCTTCAAACGAACGGCGCCAGTCAGTGGCTGCCGCTGCTAAGACGACGGTAGGGCACCTATGGCAGCTGGCAGGCGGGCACCGAAAGGCTTCAGCTGACCTGGCAGACCGTCTTCAGGACGCATCAGGTGGGGAGATCACCATCGCAGGTTTGCGCCCTGACCTTCTCGACCTAGCACACAAAGTTCTACGCGGCGCCGCCTGACATTCCTACCCGCCGATCCATTGAAGCCATTTTGAACGCAACCGACCCAAGGAAAAACTAGGACATGAAAACGCCCGTACTAGAGACCCGTCGCCAAGTAATGGCAGCCGTGTCCAACGCTTTCCCTGGTGGGATGGATTGCGCAGCTGCTCGCCTTGGCATCAAGGACAAGCGTCTGGAAAACCAGATCTACGAAACCGCCGGGTGCAAGCCCTTGAGCGATGCCGAGATATTCGTGCTGGAAAGCGAAACGAAGACTGAGCATCTGCCGGACTACATCTGCGCCATGTACGGCGGTGTGTTCGTGAAGATCCCGGAAGCAGGGGAGTTGGACAACGTCGATCTGTACCAGCGTTCGCTGGCTGCATCGGCACAGCGTGGCGAACTCGACCGGATGGTGGCTTCTGCCCTGGAAGACGGCGAGATCGACGCGAACGAAGCAAAGAAGATCCGCGCCCTGCACGCCAAGTACATGTCGGCGAGCCTTGAGGCTATCGGTGCGGTAATTGAGTTGCACAAAGCCCGCGCATAAATCGCAGGCACAAAAAAGCCAGGTTCGTGGCCTGGCTCATTGCTACTTCAGCGAGGCAATAATGAATACACAAACGAATCTCGTCAATACCTCCGACAATCTCGCGCCACGTTTTTCGCAATCGCAAAACGTGGCGCGGGAAAAGATGAGCAGCTTTGATCTGCTTGAGCTGGTCAACTCGGCACGCCTTGAGTTCGGCGAAAGTGAAGTTCGCCGCAATGATTTCACTGCTCGGTGCCGTGATGAGCTTGAAGGCGAATACTACGAAACTTTCGTAGTAAGGAATCAGCGTGGTCCGGCGTCCGAAGGCCTGATGCTCACCAAGGATCAGTGCCTGCTGGTCTCTATGCGAGAGTCGAAAGCGGTTCGCCGCAATGTCGTCGCCAAGATCAATGCGCTGGAGACGCCTGAGCTCTCCACCATTCAAATCCTGCAGATCGCAATGGAATCTGAAAAGGCCCGTTTGATGCTTACCGCCCAGGTCGAGCAGCAGGCCACCAAGATCCATTCCTTGGAAAACCTGTTCAAGGAAGGCATGACTCATACCCAATTCTGCAAGGGCCTCAATGGGGTCAACGTCATGCAGGTGGGCAAGTACCTCGAAGCCCGAAGCTGGCTCTACAACGAGAGCAAGTCCGGCCTACGTCACCGTGTTGGTTCCTATGCCCGCGACAAGTACATGACCGAGCATCAGCACGAAGTCACCCCTCACGGCAAAGACCCTTTCATCTCCTACACGCCTGCTCTTCTGAAGAAGGGCGCTGCACGCCTGTACGACCTGTACCTGGCCAATGAGCTGCCTATGAAGAAGACCTGGGACGGCTTGTTTACCCACGACAAGGCTCTGCGAGGTGCCGCGTGAGCATGGGCCTTATGGTCGCCGCGATGAAGCTTCGCGTCGGCAATCCGTTGCGCAAGCTTGTACTGATCAAGCTGGCAGACAACGCCAGCGATATTGGGGAGTGCTGGCCCTCGTACCAGCACGTCGCCGATCAGTGCGAGATCAGCAAGCGTTCTGTCATGAACCACATCACCGCCTTGTGTGAGGCTGGACTGTTGCGCAAGGAAATTCGAAAGGGCGGCCCAAAGGGTAACTCGTCCAACGTCTACTTTTTGACTCTTGAAGGTGGTGCACCTCCTGCACCAGGGGTAGTGAAAGAGATTCACCCGGGTAGTGCAGCAGGTTCACCCCCTAGTGAATCTCCTGCACCAGGGGGTAGTGCAGCAGTTGCACCCAGAATCAGTAACTCTCTTGAACCAGTCATGGAACCAGTCATGGAACCAATTACGCCCCAGGCTGACGCCAAGGTCGTGGCGGGTCAGGTCGTGCCATTCACCCTCCAGCAGCCACGGGTCGAGATACCTGCCGATATGCCAGGCCCCAAGGACCATGCCTGCAAAACCTTCAAGGTCTGGGCGAACTATGCCATGGCCTACCGCAAGCGCTACAGCACCTGGCCAGTATGGAACGCAAAGGTTGGCAAGCAGATGGCCCTGCTTGTGGACCGCCTCGGCGCTGATGTCGCCCACCATGTTGCCGTCCACTTCCTGAAAAACAACGACGCCGGAGTTGTCCGCAAGTGCCACAGCCTCAACGAGCTGCTGGTCAACGCCGAGAGCTACCACACCCAGTGGGTCACAAATCGCCAGATGAATTCGACCACTGCTCGTCAGATGGAACGCACTGAAGCCAACTTGTCGGCAGCGGAGCAGGCCGCCCAGATGGTTTTGGATCGTCGTCAGTCGGGAGAGCGCAATGAGTACCTCTGAAATGAATGACGCCCAAGTCGCAGGCCTTGCAGCTGCAATCTGCGCAACAGCTGAAGCGATGGGCCAGGAGATGAGCCCAGGTACTGCTGTGCTGATGGCGGAAGATTTGTCTGTGTATCCGACAGCCATCGTCCGCAGCGCACTGAAGGCCTGCCGGAACGAGGTCAAAGGGCGACTTGCAATGGCTGACATCCTGTCTCGTGTTCAGCTCAAGGACGGTCGCCCGGGAAAGGATGAGGCATGGTCGATCGCGCTGCTCGCTGGGGACGAAATCGAGACCGTGGTGATGACCGCTGAAATCCAACAGGCGATGACCGCCGCGACACCGATCCTGCGCCTGGGCGATAAAGTCGGTGCGCGTATGGCTTTCATGGGGGCCTATGAGCGCCTGGTATCCGCTGCTCGGGCCGAAGCGGTACCGATCACCTGGAGTGTCTCGCTCGGGTTTGATCCTGCGCGGCGCGTGACGGCCATCGAGTCGGCAGTACGTATGCAGCTAATCACCCATGAAGCGGGCAGCCAATACCTGTCTGATCTGCGTATCGCGCCAATCACCGCCGACGGCCAAGCAATCGCTGGATTGATCACTGGCTCAACTGTAGTGCCATCGCCACACCTCCGGGAAAAGCTCGCTGAGGTTCGTCAGATTGTCACAGCAGCCAAGGCTCGGCAGGAGCGCGAGCGACTCAAGAAGGCCCAGGCTGACCGGGTCGATACATATCTACGCAAGCGCAAAGCCCGCGAGGCTATTGCAGCAGTACGACGCAAGGAGGCTATCTGATGAATATCGACAAGGAAAAGCTGAAGGGTTTGCTCCAGGCTGAGACGACTTCATGGAGTGCCGACTGCTCTGAATGGAAGCGCGCCACCGAGGCCCTGGACGAGTTCCTCGGTGAGAAGACCGTCGAGGAAGTGGCACTAGCGTTGCTCGAGGAGAACGAGCGGCTTACCGAAAACGCATCAAGCCGGGCTATCCGATCGCTACGTGGCGACTGCGCGGACCTGCTCGCCGAGCGTGACCAGCTCAAGGCCGAGAGCGAGTCTCTGCGCCAGAGCTTGGCCGACCATAAGGCATGCATTGCTAGTGATAACGAGCTGTTCCGTGAGGCGAATCTTGAGTGCAACAGGTATCACTCCGTAATCGTTGCGGTCGGTGAGCTGTTAGGCATCTCGAAGGAAGAGCAGGACGAAGAAGAGGTAACGCAAGAAGAGCTTATCGAGGCAATTAACGAGCTCTGGGGTCAAGTCCATGGCATGCAGGAGGATCTCGACGAGTACAAGTCAGAGCATGAGGTGTTGCGCAAGAATGCGGAGCGTTTTCAGTATTGGACAAAATGCTGGAGTCGTGAAGAGGAAGCAACTCTCCCGCGAGAGGTTGAAGCGCAAATGAATTCAAATCATGACTTTGAAATTGAGGATGCTTTCGACGCCGCCATAGGCAAGGGAGAGCAGTCATGAAGACCATTCACTACGTTTCTCATAGCTGTGCGCTTCAAGAGTGCGATTGCTCGCCTCACTGCCACCAATGGGGCGAAATCAAGCAAACCAGCGTTGAAGCGGATGTCACCTGCAAGAACTGCTTGCGCGTTATCGCTGCCGATCAGAAGCGCAAAGCGAAGCGAATTTCTGCACAGATGGCTTCTCACAAGGCTTGGGCAGATGAATGCAGGGGGGTCGAATGACCAGCCTCCAGATCCGCAACGAATCAGACCGCAATAAGGCCATGGGCTACATCGCCGGCCTGGACCTTGCCAAGCCCAAGAAGCTGGCCATCACCGAAGTAGACCGCAGCGGGGAGCAGAACAAGGCCCTGCACGCGGCCCTGTCCGATATCGCCGCCCAGGTCGATCACGCCGGGAAGAAGTGGGATGTCCTGATCTGGAAGCGCCTGCTGACGGCCGCCTGGCTGCGTGAGTCTGGCGATCAACCGCAGATGATCCCAGCGGTGGACGGTAACGGCTTCGACGTCATCTACGAGCGCACAAGCAAGCTCACCGTGAAGCAATGCGGCGAGTTGATCGAGTGGGTGCATGCCTTCGGCGCCGAGCACCAGGTGCGCTGGACACAAAAGGACAATTGGGGAGGTAGGTACTAGCCATGGGCAAGATCAATAAATTTAGCACTCATGGGTGCGACAACTTCCGCGATGCAGCTGGTGAGTGGGTTAAGTCTTGGACAATCCGCACGGAAGATACGCTGGAGTGCCGCTACACCCGACTTGGTAATTTGTGGAACGCGATGGTTGATCGGTGCAATCCAAAAAGCTTTGTTGGGCGAGCGCATCAGTCTTACAGCGATGTAAGCAACGCATTTGAATCGTTCCAGCAATTTGCCGACTGGGCAGTGGATCAGCCCGGCTTCGATCTAATTGAGGTTGCGGGGAAAAGGTATGCCTTGGACAAGGATTTGCTGAACCCTGGAAATCGCGCCTATTCCGCTGAGTCTTGCTGCTTCGTACCTCAGCGGCTGAATAACCTTTTCGTTCTGCCGCGAGCTTCGCGTGAGCTTCCCATCGGCGCCAGTTGGGAGGCTGATCGAAACAAGTATGCATCGTGCATCAGCATCCAGGGGCGCAAGAAACGTCTCGGCAGATATGAAACTGCTGATGCCGCGCATGCCGCTTGGCAGAAAGCGAAAGCCGCAGAAATTGAGCGTTTGATGACATGGTATCGAGAAGCCCCCGGGTTCAATGAGCGCGTATACGATTCGCTGAAGTCGCGCGCCAACAAGCTCTGCAGTGACATCGAGAGCAAAGTCAAAACGGTGGCCCTATGACCATCGAACGGAAACCGGCCAAGCCGAAGAAATGCCGCATTGCCACGTGCAGGGCCTCATTCGTACCTTCGCGGATGGGCCAAGCAGTGTGCAGCCCGGCCTGCGCCATGATAGACGCGCCCAGGCATGAGCCGAAGGCGCGTAAGGCACTGGCGGATGTAGGTCGCCGCAAGATCAAGGAGCGAAAGGAAGCCCTGAAGACCCGCACCGACCACCTCAAGGATGCCGAGAAGGCCGTGCGCGACTACCGACGCACCTACGAGCTGAGCATCGGTAGCGGCTGCATCAGCTGTGGCGAGTCGCAGGAGTCGATCTTGGCGGCGCAGGGCTGGAAGACCGGTGGGGCGTTTGATGCTGGTCATTTCCTCGGCAAGGGTGCCCGCCCAGAACTTAGGCTGGTGCCGAGCAATATCTGGCTCCAATGCAAGAGTTGTAACGCCGGCTCATCGAAGTACGCCCGCAAAGGCGAGACGGTCTCGCAGGGTTACCGCATTGGGCTTATTGCCAGGATCGGGGTTGAGGCAGTCGAAGCCATGGAGGCCGACCACCAACCACGCAAGCACACCACTGAAGAGCTGAAGGCAATCACCGCCGAATTTCGGGCAAAGACCAAGGAACTTAAGAGGGCAGCAGCATGACGCAAGTTGCGCAAATTACCGGCGGCGCAAGCAGGCCTTCGAGGGGATGGCTCAAGCCTATGTTCCCAATCGCGGGTAAGGCTCACTACTTCAACCAGGAGAAGGAGCTCGCCGCTATCACCAGCCAGGGTAGGGCGTATTTCTGGCGATCTCTGTGCGGCATTGAGGCGGTAAGCACGGACAAGATGCCAATGTTCGAGCCGGGTAACTGGGATCGCTGCAAAAAATGTGAACAAAAACTGGCGCGGGGGAAGGCAGCATGAAACTGATCAACGCAAGGCAGGTACCTCTACCATCTGGCGATGAACATAAAGTGCACACTGAATGCTGTGCTGCTGGTCACTGCGAAGGCGGCGTAGTACTTCAGTTGGACCTACTGATGACTCAATTGAGCCTTCGTCTTCAGGTTGTCGAGCGTGGGGAAGCGTTGTTACACGAGACCCGGCGCATGATTGGGCCAGAGACTCTGTACGTACAGAGCAACCGCCGTGGCGCCGGCGGCACCAACTTCACAGGGGGTTGAGCCATGGCCAGAACAACGAGCTTTACCGAGCGCACTGCCGAGGATCTGCTGGAACATTGGGGTCGCTGGGTCGTGCTGGGCTCTGGCGTGTCGTGCTGCGCATCCCGTGAGAACACCATCGCGGAGCCGATGATTACCGATGACGATGCCCTAATGATGGACCAACTGGTCGGCCGGCTACGCAACAGGTATCCAGAAGCAGGTAATGTGATCATCACTTACTACAAATCGCGCGACATAGATCTGATGACTGTCGGTAAGCGACTCGGGTTCGGTTACGGGAAAACTCAAGGTCTTTGGAAGGCGGGTGTTGCTTGGATTGATGGCGCTCTCGATCTTCGTCGAGAGGTTGCTTGACGATTACATTCTTTCACCCATCACCGCAAATTCGGTGATTTTGAATGATTTGGGAGCACACGCTTTTGCCGTGATTCTTCTTGCTGGCATGTGCCTTCAGGCTAACGATGTCGGGAAATAACTAAACTCTGCGCACAATCGATAACGGTTTCGGCGACCGGTCGAGGATGCCAATTAAGCTGCTCAATCGCTTTGCGTGAATCAAGGGAGCTCTTCTTCCCAAGCATCGGCACCATGAACTTGGCATCCTCTTGAAACAAGGCCGCTAATCGAAGAACAAAATCGGGCATCATTCGCGTAGGGACTTTAGCAGCCTCTTTACCAAGGGCCGTTTTGAGTGCTGCCGCGATTTCGGATAACCAGAGAAAATCACTAATCCCCAGAAATCGCTGACCGGCAGCGCTAGAGGACAACATTGCTTTGACGTGGAGATCAACCAAATCCCGCACGTCAACAATGCCAAAACCGATACGGGGGATGGCAGGCATCGCACCGGAGAGCATTCTTTTGACGACTTCAAGTGAACCTGTTGCTTCATCCCCGAAGAGAGGTCCCAAAATCATGCCAGGAAGAATCGTCGTCAACGAAAAATTCCGCCCCTCAGCTTTCATAAAATCCCAAGCGGCGCGTTCAGCGAGGACTTTGGAGCGTGCATAGTTACTCATGTCTTTGCGGGCGCTGTCTGCCCACACCGCTTCAGCTTCAACGCCGACAAGACGCTTGGTGACATCGTCGCCTTGCGCTGCGAATCCTGAAGACGTCATGACTACACGCTTGACCGAGCGCTGCTGCGCGGCGCGCAATACGCGTAGGGTTCCCTCCCGAGCGGGCGTAACTAGGTCGACCTTCTTGCCTTGACCTTGCCCCATAGGCGACGCGACATGCATGATGGCTTCGCAACCGTCAACGGCATCGTCCCAGCCTACATCACTCAAAAGATCAATAGTCTTGAAGGTCAGTCTGTCAGGCGCAACGCCGCTTTTCTCAATTTTGTTGAGCAACGTATCACCCGCTTCAGGCCGACGGATGCTCGCCCGCACGTCGTAGCCCTGTTTTAATAGTGCCTGAATCATCCAGCCGGCAAGATATCCGCTGCCCCCCGTAACAAGCACCGTTTTCCCATTCGCGTCGTTCATAAGCTGCTCTTGTGGTTACTGTTGGTGACCGACATACTAAAAGTGACCATAAATCGCCGCAAGGAGGCACTTTTATGTATCCAAGTCACCTTAAAGTAACCACTTGTCAAAGTGCGTCCTCATTCGCTGAGTTGCCAGCAGATGTCTGCCAATCAGTCAGCGACGTGCTTGCTCGAGTCGGCGACAAGTGGTCACTTCTCGTCATCCACATGTTGTCGGGCCGGAGCAAGCGATTCAGTGAGTTAAAACGTGATCTCGGGTCGATTTCCCAAAAGATGCTCACGACGACATTGAGAGGATTGGAGCGAGACGGATACGTCCTCCGAACAGTGATGCCGACGATTCCTCCACGGGTAGATTATGAACTTACAGATATGGGTCGTGATGTGTTGGTCCCGGTTACGGCGCTGGCAACGTGGGCGTTCATGCATCGAGACACCGTAGAGAAAGCCAGAGCGGTTTACGACAGTCGTGACTAAATTGGCTACTTATCGAAACAAGCTACGAGCTATCGATAACTTTATGCGTGGACTAAGTCGCATGGCCGAAGACCCTCAGCGGCATGCAGTAACATCGAAGGCAAAATGATGCTTGACAGGATCGATCTCGATCTATAGTTTTCACGTTACTTTGCGGTTTGTCCGCGAGCAAAGCCCGACCTTGAGTTGGGTTTTTTGCTTTTTGCACTTCCTTGAGCCTCGACATTCGTCGGGGCTTTTTCGTTTTCGGCCCCACCACACCCATCGCTCTGAGCTGGGAGTGCCGTCGGGGCTGACCTATTTCAAACATGCCCCACGGAGTCGAGCGCATGGAGTATCTACAGCGCCTGCTCGACAAGATCGACAGGTTCGAATTGCTGATTGCGGGCCTCATTGGGGCGGTGATTGCCAGTTGGTGGCACAAAGACGATCTGGCGGATTGGCGTGCCTGGGTGATCTTCCTGATCACCGGAGTGGCATGTTCTATCTACCTCACGAGCATGGTCAGCACCTACCTGGGCGTGACCGAGCCGAAGATCGTCGCCGGCATTGGCTTCCTATTGGGTGCATTCGGCGGCTCGCTCCTGGCGGCCATCAATCGAGCCATTAAATCCGCTGACCTGTGGGCGCTTATCCGCCAGAGGTTCGGAGGAGGCAACCCACCATGAATCTTGAACTGATCAACTCCATCGCATGCGGCCTGATCGCCCTATGGGCGGCCTGGTGCGTACTGAGCGGAAAGGTGAGGGACGGCATCCTTGGGAAGCTGATCTATTCGGTTATCGCCATAAGCGGTTTTGTCGCCATGGCGCGCAACCAGAACATCTTCCTTGCGCCAACCACGGCGGGCACGACGCTTCTTGTGTTCCTGGCCCTGGCCGGTGCCCGCCACATCTTCATGGTCACGTACTGGCAGCGGGTGAAGGCCTGGCTGTGCCGGACGCTGAACTGCGAGCACTGCATGACCTGCGCCGATGAGCGCAGACGCAAGACCGATTAAACCAAAGGCGCCCGGTACTGCCGGCGCCAATCTATTGAGGGCGGCCGAATGGATTACGTCCTGAACGGCAACCGTTACTCGGCCAGCTACCAAGACCTCCGCGAAGAACACGCCCGATTCGTCCAGATGACCGACAAGCGCTTCTTGAAAGAACTGCCTGCAGCGATGCACTTTGCGGTGTTCGTCTGCTGGTTCAAGGAGCTGCCCACGAGCCAGGTGCTTTCGGATGAGGGGATCGTTCACCAGTTGGCCCACCTGATCCATTTGAAGGGTGAGCCGCTTGTGATGGGGAGGCTTGGTGAGATTCGGGAGTTGTTCGACCAGCAACTGCGGCTTGCACCGTAATCCGCGCCACGTTTTCGAATGCGCCAAATCGTGGCGCGGAGTTGAGCATGAAGATTGTTGAGCTCAAGCGCGAGGGGTGGCGCGATGCCGCCAAGACCCTGCGCAAGATTGCTGATGACCTCGATGCTGGCGAACATCCGGAATGCACCGTGGGCGCGCTGACACTGATCGGAGCGAAGGGAGAGGTCACGGTGTTCGGTCTCGGCCCTAAGTGTGACGACCTGCGGTGTTTGGGTGCGATGCGTCTTGGTGAGCAGAAGCTGATTGATGTGCTGCTGGGCAGTGGGGAAGGTTAGGTGTGCCGCAGGTGAGTGCGGCACGGATGGGTCACTTCACTTTCAGGGCTTCCTGAATTTGATCTGCATATTTTGAGAGATGCTCAAATTGATGGGTCAGGTTGAGTGCAGTGCCGCCGGCTGCAAGCGCAGCGATCACTTCGAGCGCTGCTGCTACCGCGTGCGTACGGGAATATTCTGGAAGCGTTTGCTCATTGCCCGCAGCAACTGCATGTTTGCCTACATCTGTCATTTTTTGGATCCTCAGGTATTTGAGATTTACCAATACCGGCAACGCGCCACTATTTCAATCCCACCTTTAGACGTACCTGAGACAATTTATGAAAACCAAGCAACCCGACTGGGAGGCAATCGAACGAGCCTACCGGGCTGGGAGCGCGGCGTTTCTTGCTGTGCAGTCTGAGTCTGCCTCTTCCTGGTTGTCATGCGACTCAACACTATCGCCGGTGAGGCTATCTATAACGTGGTAAGCCAACTCGGTAATGCCAAAATATGGGTCGTTGGGTGTGTCTTGGCGAGGGTTGCGAATTGCAGTTCTCGGGCGGGCTTCAACCACGAATCTATTTGACATGCGGGCGTCTCCTTTTGATTGACGCTCAGCAATACCGGCAACTGGCCGCTATTTCAAGTTCAAGGTGATCCATGGACAGGCCATACCCCCCATCGACGCTACTGGACCTTTCTGATCTGTCCGACTTCGGTATCCGCCTGAGCCCGGCGCCCGACGTCTGGGAGTGGCTTCAAGCCGAGATCCTTGCCAACACCGGCAGCATTCACAACGAAGACCATGCCCATCTACTGGATGCAGACATCCGAATCATGTGGGCGTCGTCGAGCTTCGCCAAGCAGGGCCGCACAGTCCTGGGCCAGGCCGAACAGGTAGCGTTCCGCGCCGGCGGGTGGCAGAAGGCCCGGATGGAGCAACAGATGCGTGATTGGTTCGGCGATGTGCCGGCCTTCATCATCACGCTGGCTGCCGACTACTGCGCCCAGTGCAGTGACCTTGAGTTCTGCGCCCTGATTGAGCATGAGCTGTATCACCTTGCTCACGCGACCGACAAGTACGGTCAACCAGCATTTACCCAAGACGGCGCACCGAAGATCAAGCTGCAGGGGCATGACGTCGAAGAGTTCGTCGGTGTGGTCCGTCGCTACGGTGCAAGCCCTGACGTTCAAGCGTTGGTGGATGCTGCAAACAGTCCTGCTGAGGTGGGGAAATTGAATATATCGAGGGCTTGCGGAACCTGTCTGCTCAAGCTGGCCTGAATGTGAGACAGGCATGAGACGGAACCCAATCTATGGCAGCCCTGAAAAACGATGTGAAAGCCTTCATCGTTCAGGCTTTGGCGTGTTTCGACACCCCCACGCTCGTCTCACAAAACGTTAAGCATGAATTCGACATCGATGTGACCCGCCAGCAGGTAGAGCAGCACGACCCGACAAAGCGCGCCGGAGCCAATCTGGCAGTCAAGTGGCGAACTCTGTTCGAAGACACTCGCAAGCGGTTCCGTGAAGAAACAGCAGAGATTCCTATAGCTAATCGAGCCCATCGGCTGCGAACGCTTGGGCGTATGGCTGAGAAGGCCGAGAGCTCAAAGAATATGGCGTTAACGGCCCAGCTATTGGAGCAGGCCGCCAAGGAGACGGGAGATGTCTACGTCAATCGCCGCGTTGAGCCTGACAAGTCGCTGGATGAAGAAATCAAACGGCTTGAGATCGAGAAGCGTAAGGCCGAGCTCAAGCTGATAGAGAAGGGCGGCGGCAACTCCAACGCTCAACTGTTGGCCGATCTGATCGCGAGGCTTCCTTCATGATCGCGAACACCGGCAACTTGATGCTGGACCGCCAGCTATCACGCTGGTACCCGTTGAAGGATCACCCTGTACAGCTCGCTCTGGTCGCGGCTGTGTCGGAAGGCATTCGCTTTCCTCTGGTGCCTGCTGGTCGACGCAGCGGCAAGACGGAGCGGTTCAAGCGCTTCGTTGTGAAGCAGGCGTCCGCTTACACCGGTATGTATTTCGCCGCCGCACCGACGCACGCTCAGGCCAAGAAGATCTTCTGGGATGACCTCAAGGCTTTCACTCTCTGCTGCATGCATAGTCGCAGGCCTTCCGAGTCGGACCTGATCATCTACCTGGACAACGGTAGCGAGATCCATGTCATCGGCCTGGACAAGCCGCAGCGGATCGAAGGTATTCCGTGGACTGGCGGCGGCATCGACGAATTCGCGGACATCAAGCCGGACGCATGGGAGGCAAACATTCTCCCTGCGCTGAACACCGTCAACCCAACCATGCCGGATTATCGGGCCTGGTGCTGGTTGCTCGGGGTGCCAGATGGCCTGAACCATTACTACGATCTGTGCATGCAGGCTGAGTCGGGCAATGACCCGAACTTCCGGGTGTTCCATTGGAAATCTGCCGAGATTCTTCCGGCTGACGTGATGGACGCAATGAAGCGGGCCATGTCGGCCAAGCAGTTCAAGCAGGAGTTTGAGGCCTCGTTCGAAACGGCGTCTGGCCGAATCTACGAGGACTACAGCAAGGCGAACACCACGAATGCAGCCATTGAGCCGCATGAACAACTGATGTGGATGCACGACCAGAACTTCACGCCTCTGTCATCTGCGATCGGTGTCCGGCGCAACGATGGCAAAGACCTTTATCTGCTGGATGAGATCGTGCTGATCAGTGCGGTATCGAAGCAGTCGGCTGCTGAGTTCGTGGACAAGTTCAAAGATCACAAAAACAAGCACGTCCTGATCTACGGTGACCCGGCGGGCAAGGCGGGCGAGAAGCACGGCCACGCATCCGACTACACCGACATTGAAGGCGTGTTGAAGGCTAATGGCTGGACGTACACGCGCAAGGTCAAGCCGGCGCACCCATCCATCAAGGACCGGCAGAACGCCGTCCGGGCGAAGATCCTGACCGCCTCAGGCGAAACTAGCTTGTTCATCAACCCGGTCACCGCTCCCTGGTGCCACAAGGGGTTGAGTACGGTCCAGCTTCAGATGGGTTCGACCTTCCAAGAAGACCAGAAAAACGACTACCAGCACATCACCACGGCGATCGGCTATTGCATCGACGTTGAGTGGCCGTCCATCAAACGCACTGCATCCACTGAATCTCTGAGAATGTGACCCCATGAGCAATGACCCAAGCAAAACGCTACCGGCAGTAGACGCCATGCGCGAAGACTGGGCTCTTGTTGATGCGCTGATGGGCGGAACGAAGGCGATGCAGCTGGCTGGCAAGCTCTACCTGCCGAAGTGGCCGAAGGAGGACGACGACGCCTATAAGGAGCGCCTGTCGCTCTCCACGCTACTGCCTGCGTTCAGCGAGACCGTCCAGAACATGAAGGGCAGGGTGTTCGCAGAAAATATCGCGCTCGGAGACGATGTGCCTGAGTCGATCAAGGCCTACGTGCAGAACTTCGACCGCCAGGGCAACAACCTGCAGGTCTGGGCTCAGCAGTTGTTCACCGTCGGGCTTTCCCATGGTCTATGCCATGTGTTGGCTGATCACCCGAAGACGAAGGATGAGCAAGGCAACTCTGTTGTACGAACAGCAGCTGACGAGAAGGCCGCAGGTGTGCGCCCGTACGCGGTGATGATTCATCCTCAACAGGTTATTGGGTGGCTTACCGAAGAGAAGGGTGGCGAATGCTCGTTGTCTCAGTTCTGGTATGCAGAGGCTGTCGAGGAGCGCACTGGTGATTTTGGCGTAACCATCATCCCTCAGATCAGGGTGCTGATTCCTGGCGGCTGGAGGGTGTACCGCAAGACTGAGGACACCAACGGCAAGAAGGAGTGGACCAAGACTGACGAGGGAACGAATACGCTCCCGGTCATCCCTCTGGCTACTTTCTATACCAAGCGCACAGGCTTCATGACTGCAACGCCGCCGCTGCTTGAACTGGCTCACCTCAACAAGAAGCACTGGCAGTCCCAAAGCGATCAGGACAACATCCTGCACGTCGCTCGGGTGCCGATGCTGATGATCTCCGGTATTGACGACGACGCTTTCGAGCTCAAGGTCGGGACTAGCTCCGCTACCAAGCTGCCTACCGGCGGCGACATGAAGTGGGTGGAGCATACTGGCTCCGCCATTGAGGCCGGACGCAAGTCGTTGGAAGATCTTGAAGACCAGATGCGTATCGCTGGCGCTAAGCTGCTCCAGAAGGACAAACAATCCACGAAGACTGCGACACAGGCCGAGGAAGAAGCTGCTCAGGAAATGAGCCCGCTGCAAACTATGGCCGGGCAACTTGAGGACACGCTTGACCAGGTGCTCCAGTATTTCGCGCTCTGGAAAGGCGAGAAGGAGGGTGGACACGTGAAGGTGAATGGCAACTTCGACGTGGACTTCGCGCCGGAAACGACGCTACCACTGCTACTCAATATGGCAACCCAAGGTCGGCTCTCTGACGAAACCCTGTTCAATGAGTACAAGCGCCGCGGCGTGGTCTCGGATGACATTGAGTGGGCGGTCGAAAAGCAGAAGATCGCCGACCAGGGGCCAGCGCTCGGAGCTCTCTAAATGGCAACGGTCAACGAGATCCTTCAGGACGAGCATATCGCTCACGCGGTGTCGCTGGAGAAGTACAAGCTCGGCGTGGTACGGCGCATCATCGCTTTGATCAATCGGTCGGATGCCAGCCTTTCGGCTGCTCTAACTGAGGCGTTGGAGCGGATGCCGGCCGAGTCATTCACCGTTGAGCGTCTTGAGCTGTTGCTGGATGAGGTGAGGGCGGTCAATGCCCAGACCTATGATCAAGTGTTCACAGCGCTTGAGGCTGACTTGCAGGAGCTTGCAGGCTACGAATCCAACTGGCAGCAGACGCTGTTTCAGAAGGTGATTCCGGAACCGGTTCTTGTGCGCTTCCCACTCGTCAGCATCAGCGCTGAGCAAGCCTATGCAGCAGCGATGTCTCGACCGTTTCAAGGTCGCCTGCTGCGGGATTGGAGCAAGCAGGTCGGGGCCGAGCGCATGGTCAAGGTGCGCAACGCTATCCAGTCTGGCTATCTGGAAGGTAAAACGACCGATCAGATCATCCGAAGTATTCGCGGCACCAGAGCTGCAGGCTATGCCGATGGTTTTCTTGAGAGACCACGAAAGGACCTAGCTGCGGTCGTGCAGACAGCTGTGAGCCACACGGCGGCTACTGCCCGTGAGCAGTTCAACGTGGCAAACAAGGAGATTCTCAAGGCGGAGGACTGGCTCAGTACGTTGGACACGAAGACATCCAATGACTGCATCATCCGAGACAAGCGTCCGTATGAGGTGGGTACGCACAAGCCGATTGGACACAAGATACCTTGGCTACAAGGCCCTGGGCGGATTCACTTCTGTTGCCGAAGCACTTCGACGCCGCGGACCAAGTCATGGAGAGAGCTTGGCATCCCCATTGACGAGATGACGCCAGGTCAGCGTGCAAGCATGGATGGTCAGGTGCCGGCGGATACGAATTACAGCAACTGGTTTGAGCGTCAGCCGGACGCCCGCAAGGTTCAGGTGCTTGGCCCAGTGCGCTATCAGCTCTACAGGGATGGCAAAAGCCTCGAGGACTTTTACTCGCCTACAGGTGAATGGCTGACTCTGGATCAGATCAAGCAGCAGGATGCGCAGGCATTCGCTAAGATGGCAGCATGACCGACAAGCCCAAGCTTCACCTCATTCAAGGTACGCCAGCCCCGGACACTCCCGCGGAGCAGGTGCGCAAGCGTGTCCGGGCGATGCCCAAGCCCGCAACGATGGTCCAGTGCCATCGCTGCGGTGGGCGCGAGGTGATCGAGACGAAGATTGGCGCACTGATGAAGAATGGTAGACCTACCGGCGGGACCAAGACGCTGATTTGTGTTGGATGCCTTCTGCGTGGCGAAAGAATCGTTGTCAGTTAAGATCTCAACCCTTGCCTAGGGGTTGTCTATGAAATGGAAAATCGCGTTGATTGTCACTGTAGTGCTTGGGTTCCCGATTGCGTTTACTGCTGGCGTTGTCCTGAGCCTAGATATTGCGGCCGACAATAATCCGGCAGAAACTTTAAGGACCTTAGCTGGTTCCGTTGGTGATTGGGTATCCGGGCTTGGTTCTTTAGCAGCAGCCGCAGTGGCAGTGTATCTTGCGGATAATCAGCGCAGGAACAATGTGCCGAAGATCGATGTAGATCAGTACTACAGTGAAAGCGGCTTGGTTATTGATCTGACATCCTGCGGCGAAAAGGATGCCGTTGTGCGCGGCGTCTATATTCGCGACACGGTGAAGAAAAAACAGATTCTGATCAGCCGGCCACCGTTCGTAGATCCAAAGGATATCCCTAGAAGATTTGGGTATGGCGATGTTCAGAGAATCACACTCCCGCGCACAATGTTTATAGGGATTCAGCGGGATTTGGTGGCTGAGTTTTCAGAGACTGATTTCAGCAACTTGACACTGGTGGTCGGGACAAGCACATATGAGTTTCGTGAGCCGCTTAATGCAGAATTTGTTGCGGTGATAAGAAAATCGCTTTATCCGACAATGTAACCTCAAACAATCGTTCAAACAGCCCTGACATTCGTCGGGGCTTTTTTATGGGCGCGATTCCGGATGGATAGCGCCGCACCGGGCCGGATGGCCTACCAGATGGGCGGATGCCCGGAGATGAACCGATGAAACTGAAGACGATTGATGTTGGTGGCGTGACCTATGCCGAAGTAAAGGACGGCAGTCCGGTCTACACGCACAGTGATGGTAAGGACGTGGCGTTTGACGCGCCCTCGGCTGTATCCAAAATCACCGCGCTGAACGCCGAAGCCAAAGGACACCGTGAAGCCAAAGAAGCCGCCGAGGCTCGTGCCAAGGCATTCGAAGGCATCGAGGATCCTGAAAAGGCTCGTGCTGCACTGGCAACGGTCGCCAATCTTGATGCCGGTCAGCTTGTCCAAGCGGGCAAGGTCGACGAGATCAAGGCAGCCGCAATCGCGGCCACAGAGGAGAAGTTCAAAGCCCAGGTGACTACTCTCGCCGAGCAGGTGAAAACCATCACCGCCGAGCGCGATACCACCACCGGCATTCTCTACCAGGAGAAGATCGGCGGCGCCTTCGGCCGTTCCAAGTTCGTCACCGACAAAATCGCCGTTCCTCCCGACATGTTGCAGAACACCTTCGGCAAGGCCTTCAAGGTCGAAGAAGGCAAAGTCGTGGCTTATGGCGATGATGGCAACAAAATCTACAGCCGCGCCCGCCCGGGTGAGCTGGCTGATTTCGATGAGGCGCTGGAAGCCCTCGTTGAGCGTTACCCATATCGCGACAACATTCTGAAGGGCTCTGGTGCCAATGGCGGCGGCGCTCCAAACAATGGTGGCAGGGGTGGCGACAAGAAGACCCTTCCCCGAGCCGCGTTTGATGCGCTTGATCCCGCCGCCAAGGCTGATCACGCACGCAATGGCGGCACGGTTACTGACTGACCAAAGCCGCCGGGTGTTGCCCGGCAAGTAATCAATGCCCGCCACTGAGCGGGCTTTTTTGTGGAGAAAGCCAAAATGGCGAGCACCCTTAACGGCCTTGTGCCGGACCTGTACGAAGCGCTGGACGTAATCTCGCGAGAGCTGACGGGCTTCATTCCAGCGGTATCCCGCGACTCGTCCGTTGCCCGGGCCGCTATCGGTCAGGACGTACTGGTCCCGATCACCAGCGCAGAGACTGCGGCTGACAACATCCCCGGTGTAACCGCTCCGGACACCGGTGATACCGCTGTCGATAACGTTGCCGTAGCCATCACCAAAAGCAAGCACGTTCCGGTTCGCTGGAACGGTGAGCAAACCAAAGGCCTGCAAAACGCCGGCACCTTCTCGTCCATCCAGGCCGATCGCTTCTACCAAGCAATGCGGACACTGGTGAACGAGATCGAAAAGGACCTGTGGTTTGAGGCCTATCGGAACGCTTCCCGCGCCTTTGGCACCGCCGGCACCACGCCGTTCGGTACTGCGGCAGATCTGTCCGACTTCGCAGGCGTCCTGGGTGTGCTGGAACAGAACGGCGCACCAACCAACGACCTGCAGCTGGTCCTGGGTCATTCGGCAATCGGCAACATGCGCGGTAAGCAGTCTGGCCTGTTCAAGGTCAACGAGGCTGGATCCAGCGACATGCTGCGCAACGGCATGACTGACCGCATCATGAACATGGCGATCCGTCATTCCCACCAGGTGGGTCGACACGTCAAAGGCACCGGCGCTGCGTACGTCACCAACGGCGCTACCGCCGTTGGTGCAACCAACATTGCGTTGGCGACTGGTACCGGTACCGTGCTGGCGGGTGATATTGCCACCTTCGATGCTGATGGTGACAACAAGTACGTCGTCGGCACCGGCATTGCCGCTCCGGGCACCATCACGCTGAACAAGCCAGGCTCCCAGATCCTGATCCCGACCGGCAACGCGCTCACCTTGGGCAACTCGTACACGGCGAACGTTGCTTTCGCTCGGTCGGCAATCGTGCTGGCTACTCGCGCTCCGGCCATGCCAGAAGGCGGCGACTCGGCAGACGACGTGATCACCATCACCGACCCGCTTACCGGCCTGTCGTTCGAGATTGCGGTCTACCGCCAGTTCTTGCAAACGGCCTACCACGTCCGTCTGGCTTGGGGCTGCCGTGCGATCAAGGATGAACATATCAGCCTGCTGCTCGGCTAACTCAAACACAACGACAACCAGGGGCTTCGGCCCCTGCGTTGTTTCTGGAGACTGAACATGGCTGGACTGACGAAAGAACAGAAGGCGGCGAAGATGTTGCTCGCCAAAGCAATCGAACTTAGCGGCCTCAGTGCTGAGGAATTCGAGAAACTGGGCGAGCAGGAGCGTGCTGACTGGAGCAACAGCGCGCAGGATGCGATTGATTTGGCTGCGGCAGATGCTCAGCGTCTTGCTGATGAGGCTGCGGCGGCGAAATCGCAAAGCAAGCCCGTCGTGGAAGATGACGAGCCAGACTATACCGGTCTGGTGAAAGTTGAGCAGGGCGGCGAAGAGCTCCATGTGCACCCGTCTTGCCTGGACGACCACAAGCGTCTCGGCTGGAAAGAGGTCTGATATGGCTTTGGTGATCGAGAACGGCAAGGTGGTGCCAGACGCCGACAGCTTTGCAACGGCTGCCGAGCTGGTCACCTACGCCATGAACTTCGGCAAGACAATCCCGACCGATGAGGTGGCGCAGGAAGCTCTTCTGCGGCGCGCAGCCTTGCAGATGGATGCGATGCCATGGAAGGGGCGAGCAGTGAGTCGTGACCAGGCGCTGGCTTGGCCAAGGGCGGAAGTTAAGCGCGAGAGATGGATATTGCGTTTCGACGAGATCCCGGCGCAGGTCAAGGCGGGGCAGATGGCATTGGCTGCTGAAATTCATGCCGATGACATGATAAACCCTGAGACTAAGTCGGGAGCGGTTGTTTCCGAGACCGTCGGCCCAATCAGCACCACGTTTGCTGTTGCCAGTAAGTCAATGAGCAAGCCCGCAGCAACTAGGCAATCCTATGCACAGTTCGCCGGACTGCTGGAATCCTCAAGTCAGGTCAACCTGGTACGAAGCTGATGGCAGATATCTATGATCGTGCTAAGGCGAGCGCCGTGCGCATGCTGGCGCCGCGCTCAAAAGGTGGCAAGGGGCTGGAGCTTTCCTTGGTCAGGGTCACGACTGGAGAGTACGACCCTGAGATCGGCGGAAGCCCCGTCACCACGGAGCAATTCGACGGATCCGGGCTTCGCGAGAACTATCGCCAGCAAGATATCGACGGCTCACTGATCAAGCAGGGCGACGTCAAGATCCTGATCTCTCCCGTGCTGCTGGATGGTGTAGACACGCCCCAGCCGGTGACGCTGGACAAGATCGCCTTCGACGGCGATACCTACACGGTTCAGCACGTCGATCCTTGGGACTACGCCGGCATTGCCGTCGGCTTCAGCGTGCAGGCTAGAAAATGAGTTTCTCGCTCGACTTGAAGGCGTTTGTGGAGAAGGCAAAGGGGAATGTAGAGCAGGTCATTCAGAAAACCTCCATTGATCTGTTGTCTGCAGTGGTTGATCGGTCTCCTGTCGGAAACCCAGAGCTATGGGCGATTAACACTACGGCTACTCAGTACAACGCAGAGGTGGAGCGTCTCAACACGCAGATGCGCAACGACCCAAAGAACCTGTCAAAGAATGGTCGCATGAAGCCTGGGCGGCTGATAAGAGATGGCATGGACCTGGTAGCCGGCAAAGACTACGTCGGCGGACGCTTCAGGGGTAATTGGCAGGTCTCGTTTGATACGGCCATTACCGGGAACATTGAGCGGATTGACCCAAATGGTAGCGCCAGTAAATCAGCCGGTGCGGCGCTGATGCAAACATTCACCACTGAGGTGGGTACGATCTGGATGATGAACAACCTTCCTTACGGTCCGCGTCTTGAGTATGAAGGCTGGTCGAGCCAGGCACCGGCTGGCATGGTGCAGATTTCCGTCACCGAGGCGCAAACCTATCTCAATAAGGCCGTCTCGGAGCTATCGAAATGAGTGACAGAGTCATCCGAAGCCTTTTCGAGGCTCACCTGAAAGCATGGGCGTCGGCTAGAGTTCCTGCGCTGCCGATTGCCTACGAAGACGTGGCGTTCACACCGCCGGCTAGTGACGCTCCCTACCTGAAAATATTCCTCCTTCCGGGAAGCACTGACAGCGAGGATCTTGAAGGCAGACATACTTCGTATCGGGGCGTGCTGCAGATCAGCGTTGTAACGAAGGCCGGTGAAGGCCGAGGGGCTGCCGGGCTGATTGCTGATGAGATATCGGTGCTCTATCCAAACAACATGGCGCTCACGAAAGCAGAATTCACCGTGTTCATCCGTTCGCCAATGGCGACTGCCGGAGCAATTCAAGGCGATACAACCAGTTCACTGCCTCTGTCCTTCCAGTACAGGGCTGACACCTTCTAATCCGCCCATTGGGCAATCCCAGAACCCGCCATTGAGCGGGTTTTGTCATTTCTGAGAAGAGGAAACACCAATGGCTGTTTTTCTACCCAATGGCTCGACTGCCGCTATCGCAGGCTCGTATGACGCGCCGATCATTTTCACCGCGATCACCAATGCAACAGAAGCTGTTGTGTCGTCGGCGGGACACGATCTTGAAGTAGGCGACTTCGTTGAAGTCACTTCCGGCTGGGCACGCCTGAACAATCGTATTGCTCGAGTTAAGACGGTGACCACCGACTCGTTCGTGCTGGAGAAAATCAACACGTTCAATTCGGCACGCTTCATTGCTGGTGCCGGCGGCGGTTCAGTACGAAAGATTCTGACCTGGGTACCTATGAGCCAGGTCACGGAGTCGAACAAGTCCGGCGGCGAGCAGCAAAACGTCACTTACTCGTTCCTCGAGGAAGACGATGAGCACCAGATCCCAACGTCGAAATCGCCGCTGTCGTTCACGCTGACCATGGCAGATGACCCTGAACTTCCGCACAACGAAGTGCTGTTGGAAGCTGACGACGACAAAAAGCCGCGCGCGGTCCGCGTCAATCTCGCCTCTGGTGGCGTCATCGCCTACAACGCTTACGCGTCCTTCGACAGCGTACCCTCGCTGACCAAGAATAACATCATGGCAGTCACTGCTGTGTTCGCCGTGGTCGCAAAATTCATTCGCTACGGCGCTTAGGGGGCATCCATGGCCAGGTTCAAGATTGCTCAAAACCCTACTTTCAAGGCTGACGTGGATATCCCACGCGTCGGCGGTACCACGATCAAAGTGCCATTCGAGTTCAAGTATCGGGATCGCAAGGAGCTCGCCGCGCTGTTCGCGGGCTGGCAGGAGAGCGCCAAGGAAGATCAGGAGCGCTTCAAAGCCAAAGGTGACGAACTCACCCTGATCGAAATTACCGCCTCCCACATCGAGCGCCAGGTGGAGCAAGTCGCTGAGTTGGTCACCGGCTGGGGCTTCGACGACAAGTTCAGCCCTGAATCAATCCGCGCCCTGGTCGAGACTTCGGCCGGTGCTGGTGATGCCGTGGTCGATGCCTACCAAAAAGCATTTTCCCCGGCACGCCTGGGAAACTGACCGGCGTCGCGCGCGCCCTCTATCAGCCGAGCATTCAAGGGCAAGACGCCTTCGGATTTTCGGCTGAGGATTACGGTGACGAATGCGAAGTATGGCCAGACAACTGGCCAGCCTTCCGCCTCTTCAATGCCCTGTCCACGCAGTGGCGTACAGGTGCGTGCGGCGCGACGGGTCTCGATTACACGGCCATTCGCGACGTGGCCGGTTACCTCGGCATCAAGAGAAAAACCATACCGGAAATATTCCACGACCTTCAATTAATGGAGGCCGAGGCGCTCGCTGTCATGGCGGAGGCGAGAGACAGCAGCCAGTAACAACTGGCACTTATTCAAGGTGATTCAATGGATATCGCATCGCTCGGCATTAAGATCGATACGTCGGACGCCGCGAAAGCCGTCACAGATCTCGACAAAGTCGTGCAGTCCGGCGAAAAGGCCGAGAAGGCGGCAGAGGGTATTGCGGCAGGTTTCGATAAGGCGTCCGCTTCCGCTTCCGACCTTTCGTCTTCTGAACGCAAGCTCTCCGAGACACTCGACGAGGCCAAGGCTCGCCTTCTGGCAACGGCAAAGGCCTCTCTGGACTCGAGCGAGTATTACCAGCGCCTGACTACCAGCGTGAACACCAACGCCTCAGCTATGGAGTCATCGGGGTCGTCTGCAAGCAGCCTGGCCGCACTCCAAAGGCGTTTGCAGGCCGAATCTGATGCACTGGTCGGCTCGACAGATCGTCAAGGTGAGGCGACTCGTCGAGCCGCCGCTGCTAGTGGTGTGCAGGCTGAAGGGCTTGAAGCACTGCTTGGGCAGATCAATCCTGCGGTAGCTGCACTTGCACGCCTTGATCGTCAACAGGAGGAGTTGCAACGATTCCGGACAGTAGGGATCGTTGATGCCGAAACGTTCGCTGACTTCTCTGCACAGATTGATACCTCGCGTCAGCGTGTGACGGGTTTCAACGATCAGGTGGGCCGTACGACGGGTGTATTCGATCAGCTCCGACTAGGCACCCGGCAAGCCCAAGAAAACGTAATGCAGTTGGGTAACGCGCTCTCCAATGGGGATTGGGGGAGCGGCGTTCGCGCCATTGCCCAGATCGGCGCCGGCGCTGGCGCAAGTGCGATAAGTCTTCTCGCTCTGGTTGGTCCCATCGTTGCTATCACGGCTGTATTGGGCGGCCTAACTGTCGCGTACTACAAGGGCAGCGCCGAGACTGATGCGTTCAATGACTCCCTGATTCTGACTGGAAACTATGCGGGCACAAGCGCTGGCCAGCTCAGCGACATGGCTAAGCAGATCAGTGCAAGCGTTGGAACAACTGGGGCGGCGGCATCGGCTCTGGCAAGCCTGGCAGGCACAGGAAAGATTGCCAGCGGTAGTTTTGAAGAGATTGCATCCGCAGCTCTTTCTATGGAACAGGCAACAGGCAAATCAGTCGATGCGACGATTGCCGAGTTTGTCAAAATCGCCGATGACCCCGTCGCTGCGGCAAAGTCGCTGAATGATCAGTATCACTTCCTGACCGCGTCTGTTTATTCGCAAATCGTCGCACTGAAGGAGCAGGGCGACACGATTGGTGCCGCTAAGCTGCTGACAGATACCTATGCCGATACGGTGCAGGATCGGTCAAAACAGATTACGAACAATCTCGGTTACGTCGAGCGTGCCTGGAAAGGCATTACCGACGAAGCTAAGAAGTCGCTGGATGCGATCAAAAATATTGGTCGCGATGAAGGTTCGGCCAAAAGGATTACCGATCTAACGCAGAAAGTAGCTTTTGCACAGAGTGCGCTCAACGCCGACCCGGACGACAAGGACGCCAAAAAGAAGTTTGATGAGTCAAAACTAGAGCTGGACTTTCTCGTCAAGCAGCGAGATACCCAGGACGCAATAAACAAAGCCCAAGCGCTTTACCAGGAGACTCAAGACAAAGGGCAGGACGCGCAGCGGAAGTTCGATACAAGAGCTAAAGCCACCCGCTCAAACAAGGACAAACGCAAGGACGAACTCGACGATCTCCAGAAGGAAATCGAGGATATCCGTCGAGCCAATCCTAATGACTCCCGACTGCTCCAGTCGACGATCGATCAGCAGAAAGCTGCCATCAATGACAAGTACAAGGATCCCAAGGCAGCATCTGCCGGCTCGGTTGACCTGACCGGCGTCAATACCGCTCAAAATGCCCTGAAAGAGCTACAGGCGACGTATTCGAATACCCAGAAGCAACTGGATGCTGCGCAGAAGGCCGGACTGATCTCGCAGGAAGCTTACGCAACACAGCGAGCAGTGCTGATCAAGGCTGAAAAAGAGGGGGTCACTGCCGCTTATGAGGCAGAGATCTCTGCCCTTGAAGCTGCCAAAGGCAAGAAGTCAACCAGTGCTGCCCAGAGTGTCCAGCTGGACCAGAAAATCGCTGATGCACGCACCAATATGGTCAAGGCGCAGAAAGATGCCGACAGCCAGCTTGAAGTGTTGGCCACTGCCGAAAAGGGAAGGATCGACAAACAGACGTACTCGATCAACCAGTATGTCGCGGCGCTTGGGCAGCAACAGAAAGCTCTTGAGCTGGCGGGCCAGCGGGCAGTGCTTGGTGTTGGCCAGGGAGATCGGCAAAACGCACTCAATGGCGAACTGAACAGCCAGCAAGACCGGTTTGCTCAGCAGTCGTTGGAGTTGGCCAACCAAAAGTCCGACCCGTCGCGGAATATGTCGGATGAAGAGTTCACACGGAAGTCGCAGGCACTCGCAGATGCGAACAAAAAGGCTACCGACCAGATCCGGCAGAACTACGCGGATGTGGAGGCCGCCCAAGGCGACTGGACGAAGGGCGCGACATCGGCCTGGGCCAACTACTTGGATTCGGCACAGAACGTAGCAGGGCAGACGAAAAGCCTGTTCGGCAATGCGTTCAGCTCGATGGAAGACTCGATCGTCAACTTTGCCATGACCGGGAAGCTGTCGTTTGCTGACTTCACCAAGTCGATCTTGGCGGATATGGCTCGCATTGCTACCCGGCAGGCGAGTTCTGCGCTGTTGGGTAGCCTGGTAGGGGCAGCGACAAGTTACTTCACCGGTGGCGCGGGTAACGGCCTAGCTGCTGGCTCTGCTGGTGCCGCGTCGTCGAACCTCGGTGCATCTCAGGCCGGGTATACCGGCGTCGACTTCTCTGGCTTCAGAGCTGCCGGTGGACCTGTCGACCCAAACTCATTGTATCGGGTGAATGAACTTGGTCCCGAGCTCTACAACGAAGGCGGTAAGTCCTACCTGATGACTGGGGCAAACGGAGGGAGTGTTACGCCGCTTGCCACCGGTGGTGGGGCCGGAATGGCTGCAATGTCTGGTGGTGGGGGTGGTGGCAGTGGGGCGCAGATTAACGTGTCAGTGACGCTTAACGGTGACGGAACGAGCAATTCTGAAACGAACACTCCAGGCCTTGAACAGTTCGGCAAGGATATTGGAGCGTTCGTTGATACGCGATACAGGAAGCTTTTATCGATGGATTTGCGCCCTGATGGAGCGATCGGCAGGGCAATGATTCGTCGTTAAATTTCGGTCAGGGATGACCGGACCTTATCAAGGACAAGTTGCTCAAGCTGGCGATAGGTCAGGTCTTTGGCGCCTTCATGCTCGAAAGTCACCCCGAAGCTGCCTCCGGCCTGCCCGCCTTCCATCTTCAATGAGATTTTTACACTACCGCCGATGCTAGTTTTCCCCGCGTCAGGGGTGTCGTCGTAGACGCTTACTTCTGAAAGTTTCATTTTCATATGACTACCTATTCCCTTGGTTAAAAAATCATTCTATCCGGAGCCGTCATGGCAATCGAGACTTTCGCCTGGGCAACGCAGAGCGGGGATTCACCAACATTTGAATACAGGACGAGAGAGTCCCGATTTGGAGGAGGCTACAGGCAAGTTGTTGGCGATGGGCCAAACAATAAAGAGGACTCATACCCAATCGCTCACACCGGAAGCAAGGCGCGGGCGCTCGAAATTATGGCCTTCTTTGACCGGCACGCCGGGGCGAAAGCGTTTCTCTGGACGACCCCGCTTGGCGAGCTCGGTCTTTTCACATGCAAGGACCCCGTTCCGACCCCTATGGGTGGGGAGGTTTTCAAATTGACAGCGACGTTCGAGCGCGCTTTCCACCCATAAGGAGCTCCTATGTCACTTATCAGCGCTATCCAGACTCTAGAGCCTGGCAGTGAAGTGCTGCTGTTTGAGTTGGACGGCTCCGACTACGGGGCTGGCATTTTAAGGTTTCAGGGGCACGCCATTCCGCACACTCCCGAGGAATTGCTGGCTTCAGGCGTGAACGCCGACCAGTTGCCAGCCAAGTCGATCTGGTGGCAAGGAAATGAGTACGCAGCCTGGCCTATGCAGATTGAGGGCATCGAAGCGAACTCGAACGGTACCGCTGTTCGTCCGTCCCTTTCGGTTGGCAACGTTAACGGAAGGATTACTGCACTCTGCCTGGCCTTCGACAATCTTGTTGAGTTCAAGCTGACCATCCGCCTCACGACGGGCCAATACCTTGACGCCGCTAATTTCCCGATCGGAAACCCTACCGCCGACCCTACCGAGGAATCGCTAGAGGTTTGGTACATCGATCAAAAGGTCAGCGAAAACGGCACGATTGTTTCTTGGGAACTTGCCAGTCCCGGGGATGTTGGTGGCGAGTCTATCGGTCGGCAAATGACAACCCTTTGTCACGAGGCGATGACGGGCGGCTACAGAGGCCCAGTGTGCGGGTACACCGGGCCTTACGTGGATGAGGACGGCAACCCGACCGATGACCCCGAAAAGGATGTGTGCAGTGGATGCTTAGGCACGGGCTGCGAGGCTCGATTCGGTGGAGAAAACGAGCTTTCGTTCGTTGGCTTCCCTGGTGTTTCTTTGATAGCGCGGAGCTGACGATGCAAAAGAATATTTTAGCCGCTATGCAATCGCATGCTGCATCTGAGTATCCGCGCGAAAGTTGCGGACTGATCATTGCGGTTGGCCGAAAACAGATTTATGTACCTTGCCTCAACACGGCGCTGGAGCCTTCGGAAGAGTTCCGCATTGATCCCGAAGAGTACGCGGCAGCCGAAGATAGGGGCGAGGTGATCGGCATTGTGCATTCACATCCAGACGCTACCAGCAGGCCGTCACCTCGAGATCTGGCCATGTGCGAGGCCACCGCCTTGCCCTGGCACATCCTGTCGTGGCCTGAGGGCGACCTGCGCACCATCACGCCGACTGGCAGCACGCCGCTGCTCAAGCGCCCGTTCGTACATGGTGCCTGGGACTGCTGGCAGGTCTGCGCGGATTGGTACCAACGTGAGTGGGGGCTGGAGTTCGAAGCCTTCCAGCGCACCGATGGCTGGTGGGAGAGTGCGGAGAACGCGAGCCTATACGAGCAGCATTACGAGGCCGCCGGCTTTGTTCGCGTCGACCGGCCGCAGCGCGGGGATCTGATCGTTATGCATGTGGGCCGGACGGTTCACCCGAACCACGCCGGGATTTACCTGGGCACTGATCCTGCACTACCCGACGGAGAGTCAGGCACTTTCGGCCCTGGGCCGTTCCTGCTGCATCACCTATACGGCAGGCCGTCCGAGATCATTGTCTACGGCGGGCCCTGGCATGACCGAACACGCCTGATCCTCAGGCACAAAGCGGCGGCAGGGGTAACTCCTCACCTTAGAACTAACCAGACGGAATGAGAAAGTCCCGCGGGCCGGGTTAGTATTAAAACTCGTCAAACCAGACTGATAGATGCTCTGGGCCATCCCATTCAGTGTTGTATCCGGCTGCTTCCAGCCATTCGGTAAAGGCATTCATGATGCCTTTCGCATCTGCCTCCGGCATTGCCTCCATCTCTAAGTCCTTCAGATCAATGTGGGCGGAGGAATGTCCCATGGAGACAGATCTATTGACTCCCTCCAGCACCCGTTTTTTTATGATCGAAGGAACGCTCTGGCGGGCAATGCTTGCCATTGCCTTGGCTCTTGATGCTGGAATCAGATCTTGCTGAGGCGCTTCGCCAATGAAGCTCAGTTCAAGTCTGGCGAGTATTTCCGCAGTCGCCGAGCGGCCATTCTCCTTTGCGGCGGCCATGACCTGGTCACGCAGAGCTTCCGGGATTCGGAGATTGAATTGGGGATCTGTGCGGCTCATGTAAACCTTCAGTAAAACCAAATTTGACTAACTATTTACAAGAGAATGCATCACGGTGGTATTGACGACAATGCATCACCGTTATACATTTGAGCTGTGCACAACGGTGATGCACAAGGAGAGGGTATGAAAGTTAGAGAAATGCAGCAGGTGATTTTCCGTGCGGAGCCAGAGATCAAGGCTTGGCTTGAAAAAAAGGCACAACAAGAAGAGCGCAGTCAGAACTGGCTCGTAGGGAAGGCGCTAAGGGAGGCAATGCAGCGAGATGAACAAATCAAACATGCATAAAAAAACCCCAGCGCTGGCCGGCGCTGAGGTTGGGGTTAACGAGATCAACTTCGAGGAAGAAATCGTCATGAGCGATATTAGCACAGCTGTAGCGAAATCCAATGTCATCCCGTTCCGTTCGGCCAAGCTTCTGCTTGTCGAGCACGATGGTCAGCCATTCGTTCCAATGAAGCCGGTTGTAGAAGGCATGGGGCTAGCCTGGCAGGCACAGCACGCCAAGTTGACTTCAGGTCGATTCAATTCAGTTATCACGATGATCGTGACAACTGGTGTCGACGGTAAGCAGTACGAGATGTCTTGCCTTCCATTGAAAAAGCTTCCTGGCTGGCTGATGTCGATTCACGCGAGCAAAGTGCGAGACGACCTGCGCAAAAACGTGCTGGCCTATCAGGATGAGTGTGACGATGCACTCTGGGCCTACTGGAACGAAGGTCATGCGGTTAACCATCGCGGTCCCGATCAGGCGATGACCGTCCTCGGACAAACCATCGGCACGGACGGATTTCACATGCTGGGCGCAGTGGTGAAGGGGAAGGTGTCGAATCTCCCTGCTCCAGCTCAGCGCCGCGCTACCGCAAAAATCTGGGCGCAGACCCACGCAGCATTCGGCGTTCGTTCGGCAGCGGACATTCCAGCCGATCAACTGGACTCCGCACGCAACTTCATTGCTGCTTATGTGGTGCTTGAGGGTGAATACCTTCCGCGTGAGCAAAAATCGGAGCGGTTGAATATTCACTTCCCGATTCAGGCGCTCGCCGGCCGTCGCCAGGGGATGCTGACGGATCGGGGCGATGGTCGGGCATGGCTGGACGTTCGGCTTGAGGATGTCGGCTACCACCACGACTCGCTTTGCGAACTGATCATCTTCGAACTTCAGCGTGCCGGTTACGTTGTCGACGCTGCCCAATGGGAGCTGGCGACCTACCGCAATAAGCTGAGCGGGATCAGCAGCTTCGTCACCGGCTTGAATCGTGTCGTCGAAGACCCGCATCGCTACGCGGTTGATTCGGGGGCGGTAGCATGAACTTCACCCTCAAAGCAGGTGGTCGCGCCCTGATCCTGATGCCGGAGCGGCCAAATCTGGTCGGTCGCTCCGGCCAACTGATCCGCAAGGTCGAAGAAAACTGGCTGATGCTGGTGGAGGGCAAGCGCTATTCGGTCAGCGAGAAAAGCCTGATGCCGCTGGACGGCTTCAATCCTGGCGCTCCGAGCGCAATGTGTGCGGAGGTGGCTGCATGACAGACTTGATTTTGACGGAAGATGATTATCGCGAACTGGTTAAGTGCGATGACGGCAAACCCACTACAGACTCGCTCCGCATTGCTGAGAGGTTCGGGAAGCGGCATGACCGAGTATTGAGGGCCATCGACAACCTGAAGTGCTCCAAGAAATTCCGACTCACCAATTTTGGGGAGTCCTCCTATTTCAATGAGCAAGGGAAAGAGCAGCGCATGTTCACGATGACCAAGGATGGCTATATGTTCTTGGTCATGGGCTTCACTGGCGAAAAGGCCGCAATCTGGAAAGAGGCATTCATTGATGCTTTTAACTGGATGACCAAAGAACTACAGAACAGAAGTCTTTCGTATGAGCATCTCCGAAATCACCTGATGCTCGAATATCAGCAGGAGCATGGAATTGCTAGCTTCGCCGGGAAGACCTTGCGCCGCTGGCAAATCAAGAAGCCGGGGCTTGAAGGCAAGATTCTTGCGATCCAGCACGATGGACAGCACACGCTTCAGTTGAACTGACTCCCCACGAACCGAAGAACCCCGCCCATGCGGGGCTTTCGTGTTGCTCCCTTGTTGGTGATAAAGTCTCTCCATATCTCAACGAGGGAACGACATGAAGCTATTCATAGGGGCTCTGGCCTTGGTTGCGCTGGCGGGGTGCTCGACACCATCCGATCTACTCAGGGGGGCGCCAGAGCTTTCGGCTACCACCAAGAAAAGCCCTAAGGCATACGCCCTGTGCGTGTATCCGTCATGGCAGGATTATCGTTCTAGCTCAGTCATGAGCGAAACCACTGATGGCTATCGAATCGTTGCGGGCAGTGAAATGAACGGGCAAACCGACGACGTACTGGACATCAAGCGCAGCGCTTCAGGGAGCTCAGTAAAGCTTTATCAGCGCATGGCCTGGCAGCAATTGGGGCGATCCGACTTGAAGGAGTCATTTAACAGCTGCTTGTGAATTAACGATCGAATGTGACCGCCTCCGGGCGGTTTTTTTACGCCTGGAGAAAAATATGGCAGCAACGGCAGCGCACTACGCCCCCATGACCGAAATCAAGCTTTCAGGATCTCTTGCTCGGAAGTTCGGACGCCTGCATCGCAGGCAGATCGATTCAGGATCTGGCTGGGAAGTTTTCAGGGCGATGAATGCGACCCTGGAAGGCTTTGAGGAGGAAGTTAAGCGCCTCGACAGTCTTGGCATGCGATTCGCCATCTTCAGAAACAAGAAGAACGTAGGCCCGGCCGAGCTAGGACGTAGTGGAGCCAAGGAGATTCGGATCGTGCCGGTTGTTGAGGGGAGCAAGCGTGCAGGCATACTCCAGACGGTAATCGGTGCCGTGTTGATAGCCGCCTCCTTTGTACCTGGATTGCAGTTTCTTGCTGCGCCAGGCATCGCGCTTGTGGCTGGCGGCGTAATCCAAATGCTGAGCCCACAAGCGAAGGGCCTGTCGCAAAGCGCGGCCCCGGAGAATCTACCGTCATACGCATTCGGCTCAGCCCGGAACACCACGGCTAGCGGCAACCCCGTGCCTATATGCATTGGGGATCGCCGGTGGGGCGGGGCAATCATCTCGGCATCGATCTACGCCGAAGACAAAACATAAATTGAACGCAACAGACAAGCCGCCCAAGGCGGCTTTTTATTGCCTGGAGGAAAGCATGGGCGCAGCACAGCGACCGGATATTCACGGCGCGAAGGGTGGCGAGAGCAAGCCGAAGTCGCCAGTAGAGGCGCCGGACAGCCTTCAGTCTACAAACCTTGCGAAGATACTTATCGCTGTTGGTGAGGGGGAATTCGACGGCACCCCTACGGCGCGCGACATCTTCCTCGACAACACACCAATCCAAGACGCCAGTGGCAACTACAACTTCACCAACGTGAAGTGGGAATGGCGGCCGGGCAGCATCGAGCAGTCGTACATCTCTGGCATTCCGGCGATTGAGAACGAGACGTCCGTCAATGTCGAGCTGCGTAGCGACAATCCATGGGCAAGAGCGCTGAGCAATGTTCAGTTATCCGCAGTTCGGCTACGGCTTAGCTGGCCGCGCCTGGCCAGCCAGGATAGCAGCGGCAATACCAACGGCTACCGCATTGAATACGCCATTGATGTGGCCGCCGATGGAGGTGCATATCAGCAGCTACAGTTCGGCGCGGTGGATGGAAAGACCACCAATGGTTATCAGCGCTCGATTCGTGTTGACCTGCCAAAGGCAACCTCTGGCTGGATGGTAAGAGTTCGCCGGCTAACCCCAAACCAGAACTCCGGCACTATCGCAGACACGATGAACATCGCCGGCTACACCGAGATCATTGACCGCAAGCTGCGATATCCCAACACAGCTCTGCTCTACGTTGAGTTCGATGCGCAGCAGTTCCAGAATATTCCTGCGGTGACTGTGAGGTGCAAGGCTCGCAAATGGCCGGTGCCGACCAACTATGATCCTACGTCTCGCACGTATAGCGGCGTATGGGATGGCACTTTCAAGCAGGCCTGGACCAACAATCCTGCATTCGTGACTTACGGTCTTTGCGTCGAAGAGCGCTTCGGGCTTGGTAAACGCATCAAGCCTTGGATGGTCGACAAATGGGAAATGTATCGTATTGCCCAGTATTGCGATCAGTTAGTTCCGGACGGCGTGGGCGGGCAAGAGCCTAGGTTTCTCTGCGACATAAACCTGCAAGGCAAGGCTGAGGCGTGGGTGATTCTGCGGGACTTGGCAGCAATCTACCGGGGCATGACCTATTGGGCTCAAGGTGCTTTGGGCATGCAGGCAGATATGCCGCGCGCGCAGGACATCGATTATGTATTCACGCGATCGAACGTGATTGATGGGGAGTTCACCTACGGCGGCGCAGAGAAAGATACACATTACAGCCGTGCCCTGGTGAGCTATGACAACCCTGCAAACAACTATGACACTGACGTCATACCGGTAACGGACCTCGCCCTACAGCGGCGGTACCGAGATCGCCCAATTGAGATATCAGCAATAGGCTGCACTCGGGCGTCAGAAGCTCAGCGTCGCGGTAAGTGGATACTACTGAGCAACAACCAGGACCGCACGGTTACGTTCAAGACCGGGATGGAGGGCCGCATCCCGCTGCCTGGGTACGTGATACCAGTAGCCGACGAGCTTATTGCCGGCCGCCCAAATGGTGGTCGAATCTCGGCTGCTGCTGGCCGCGTCGTGAAACTGGATCGAGATACTCAAGTTAAGGCGGGCGACCGCCTCATCATCAACTTGCCAAATGGGCGCGCCCAAGCTCGTACCGTTGAGTTTGTAAGTGGTCGCGATGTAACAGTGACAACACCGTACAGCGTCACGCCTGAGCCGCAACTTCAGTGGGCGATAGATGCTGACGACCTGGCTATCCAGCTGTATCGGGTAGTTAAGACTGTTCGCACGACTGAGGGTGAGTACGAAATCACCGGCCTGGAGTTCAATCCGAGCAAGTTCGCTCATATCGACACCGGCGCTCGCCTGGAAGAGCGGCCGATCAGCGTTATTCCGATCACCGTGGTTCCGGCGCCGGCTAGCGTCACGCTGACGTCGTCCTACGCCGTGAACCAAGGCATCGCCATCAGCACCATGAACATCTCATGGCCTGCGGTGAATGGCGCGGTCGCTTATGACGTGGAGTGGCGCAAGGACAGCGGAAACTGGATCAAGGTGCAACGCACTGGCTCGACCAGCGTGGACATCACCGGCATTTACTCGGGCGCCTATATGGCCCGCGTACGGTCGGTGAGTGCGTTTGAGATCTCGTCGATCTGGAAAAGCTCCAACCTGACTAACCTCGAAGGCAAAACCGGCCTTCCGCCGGCGGTGTCGTTTCTGACCACCACCAGCAAGGTTTACGGTATTGGCATTCAGTGGGGCTTCCCATCAGGCGCGGAGGACACCCAGCGGACGGAACTCTGGTATAGCCAGTCGGCTGACCTGACGACAGCGATCAAGCTGAGCGACTTCAGCTACCCGCAAGCCCAGCACGAGATGCAGAACATCCTGGCGGGCGCGAGCTTCTACTTCTGGGCACGTCTGGTGGATCGGACCGGCAACATCGGGCCGTTCTTCCCCGTGCCCGGAGCCGTCAACGGCCAGGCCAGTTCGGACCAGTCGGAGTACGAGAAGTACTTTGCGGACAAGATCGGTAAGGGGGCGCTGTACCAAAGCCTGCGGGAAGAGATCGAGTTGATTTCGGGCGACGGGCCTGACTCGGTGAATGCGCGCCTGGAAGAGGCCAAGGCGGATCTTGAGGGCCTGTTGGGCCAGATCACTGGGGCTGCGCCGTTCGATCCTGCCAAGCCTTATCCGGCGGGTTCATTCGTCCAGCAGGGTGGTCATATCTACCAGGCCACCCAGGCCGTGCCCGCCGGTGTAACGCCGCCGGATGCGACCTACTGGAAAGACATCGGGACGATCCTCGAAACCACGAACGCGCTCAGCCAGCAGATTGCTCTGGTCAGTACCAAGATCGAAGAGATCGACGGGAAGATCGTGGCCACCGCCACATCGGTCGAGGCGTTGCGTTCGGCGGCCCGAGGCGATGACGGTAGCGGTGAGTTGGCAGGGGCTTTGAAAGCGTGGACATCCACCGCTGATCTGGCGGTTGAGCGCAAAACACGCGCAACCGAAAGCGAGGCGATGGCGCAGCAGTTGATCACGCTCGGCGCCCAGGTCGGCGACAACAAGTCGGGACTGACTGTTCTGGAACAAGTGGTTGCCACCAACAGGGAGACGGCTGCAACCCAAATCACGCAACTCAAGAGCGACCTGACTTCGGTGGAGGATGAGGTATCAGGCCAGGCCCTGGCTATTACCGGGCTCGACACAAAGGTCACGAACCTGGACGGGAAGGTCACGGCGCAGGCATCGAGCAATGAATCGCTACGGGCTTCGGTTCGTGGTGATGACGGCGCGGGGGAGTTGGCTGGGGCGCTCAAAGCGTGGGATTCAACCTCAAGCTTTGTGGCTGAGAAGAGGGTGCAAGCCACCGCCAACGAAGCCCAAGCCAAGACATCCGAAACGCTGCAATCGAGCATTGGACAAACCAACGCATCGGTTCAGCAGGTGAGCGAGACCGTGGTCCAGCTCAATGGCAAGGTATCGGCACAAACCACCATCAAGGCTCAGACCATTGTCGGCGGCAAAAAGGTAATGGCAGGTCTGGCGCTTGGCAGCGACGGGGAAACGTCGGAGATTCTGGCGTTTGCACAGCGCTTCGCCATTGTTGATGAGGTCTCCGGCAGTTTGATTCTGCCGTTTGTGGTCTCCGGTGGGCAGGTGTTTATCAACTCGGCAGTGATCAATAAGGCATTCATCCAGGAGATCGTTCTGGGGATGACGTTACGGTCTGAAGCGGTTAACGCTGCCGGCCTGCCCTTGCTGGAGATCAACGTCAAGGCTGGCACATTCACGCTTCGCAGCGCAGGAGCCGGCGGCTCAGCCCTGCTTAACAACGACGGGCTCACCGTGTTTGATGCCGGCGGCATTGATCGTGTGGTGGTTGGGAGGCTTTCTTAATGATTTACGGGATGCGAATCAAGGGGGCCACGGGGAGTATCGAACTTGATGAAACCTCATTTACAGTAGGGATTACTTATTCGGCCCTCGTCCCAAAAACAGCGGGTAGGTATGTAGATATACCGATAGTCGGAATTAATCCATCTACTCATTCAGCGGTTTGTGTGCCAATTGCTCCTTATGGCACTGGAGGCCAGTTTGTTAGTGCTATTGGTTTCATACCTGAGGTTCTGACCGGTCTCGTTAGAGTATGGTTTGGTAACAGGCAAAGTAACGATGGCCCGCTAGGCAGCTCAACGCAAAGGCTGCTGGTTATGAGGTATAGGTAAATGTCTTACGGTTTAAGGTATGTAAATAACAATGACGTGGTTACTCTCGATTCTGAGTTTTCCAGATTGGTGGTTCTTGAGAAAGGGACATGGTCCGGTTTCGGTTCAAGTTCTGGGAATTATGTGAAATTCTCAAAAACAATAACTACCGCCGAGCCACCATTGGTTTTTGTGCGGCCAACTGAACCAAATACCCTTTACTTTTGTTTGGTCAATGGAACACAGGGGGCATGGGCTGGTTTTTCGTTTTACACTTTGATAGGTGTAGCAACTAACGGGAAATGGTTCTGTGCCGCATTTGAATCCAGCCCAACAGCAACTTACGGAATGCGCTTGTGGGACGGATCATCAAAACTACTGTTTGATAACGGAACACCATGCGCTCAGTTTACTAGGTCGATCACAAGTTGGACATATCTTGGCTCGTCTCAGACTGGTCAAGGCCAAACTAGATTAAACTGGACGGCGCCCTCAAGCTTGGCTGGTGGTGATTACATGCTTTTAAATAATATTGCTATGGATGTTGCGGGGCTAATATCTAGACAGGGGAATATGTATGCGCTTTGGGACTACGCTAACGACAGATTAATCATGCAGGTCGTTGGTGTTGATATATCAAGCACGCTATATAATCCAGTACTATTTGCTAAGCAATTATCCTGATTATTTGTGCTTCTGATTATTCAATGGCCGCCTTGAGCGGTTTTTTATCGCCTGGAGAAACCTATGTCTTCTTGGTACACAGAAGGGACGGTCACCGTCACCAACGGAAACGCCGTGGTCACTGGCGCTGGAACAAAGTTTTCAAACTGTCGGTCCGGAGATATGTTTGTCGGGCCTGACAATGGAATTTATCAAGTCACCAACGCCGCGAGCGACACGTCTATCTCGATTTCTCCTACCTATCGTGGAGCGACTTCCGCTGGCGCCGCTTACGGGATTGTTCCGGTCAATGGGTACCCCAAGGCTTTGGCCGACGCAGTGAACCAGATGGTTCAGCAATGGGGGGCCACGCTGGCAGGTCTAGGCTCTGTCTCGACAGAGAACATCGTGCCAGTGGCTAAGGGTGGGACAGGGGCGGCAACGCAGGCTTCAGCACGGGCAAACTTAGGCTTGGGAGCTTTGGCCACAGCCAGTTTTGGTACTGGAGCGGGTCAGGCGCTTTCCGTTCCCATGCTTGGACTTGGGGCGCGTGCGGCCATTGGGAACAGCTCTATCTACACAACCATGAACGTTTGGGAAACCGGTTTTGGCGTAATTGCTGATGGCACGCAGTTTAAACCTGTGCCGTTCGGAACACTGCTCAACCTGGCTTTTCCGGGTGGAGGTAACCTCGGCTCGCAGCTTTGGATGGGAACCTCTCCAGGAAAGACGCTCGGGTTCCGCAGTGGCGACTACGGCACAGAAAGCTTCAATTTCGTATACCACACCGGCAACACCACCCGAGCCGCCGACGGCACACTGAAGGCTATCTAAATGACGACTCGCGCAGCTATAAATATTCTCGGTGCCGACGGCACGCTACTCAACGTGACTTCGCTAGGCGTCAACACGATCTCCACAGAGCATCCCCGGGCTGGCCAGTACCTGATTCACGGTACGCTCGGAATGGCCCCGCCACCCGAAGGTTGGGGCTACGCGCTCAACCAGGCGGACGCCGGCTGCACGGTGGCGATCAGCTACAACGATGCGGTACTCGCGGTAAGCATCGACAAAGACGGCGAGCCCGCAGACCTGGCGCACAGCATCACCCTGCATGTGGCGGTCGAGGCCTTGCCACCCCAGAAGATGCCGCAATCGCCTCCACCTGCAGTTGACCCGCTGGAAGTCGCCCAGGCAGAGATCACCCGATTGCGCGCGGCCGCCGACTACGCGATCGCACCGCTACAGGATGCAGTCGATGTCGACGAAGCCACGGACGCTGACCTGGCGGCCTTGAAGTCCTGGAAGAAATACCGTGTTGCGCTCAACCGAGTGCCGGAGCAGCCGGACTACCCGTTGGCTATTGAATGGCCCGAAGTCCCTGCGTAGCAATGCCGCACACCGATGCCCGCCTTGAGCGGGCTTTTTTTCGCCTGGAGTAAAGCCATGCCGATCACCGAGACCCGTGGGGTGCGCAACCGCAACCCGGGCAACATCGATTACAACCCGGCCAACCAGTGGCAGGGCCAGCTCAAGCCAGACCCGGCTATCGAGAAGCGGTTCGCCCGGTTCGACACGCCCGAGAACGGTATCCGAGCCCTGGGTAAAGTGCTGCTGACCTACCAGCGGAAGCATGGGCTCAAAACCGTGAAGGCCATCGTCAGCCGGTGGGCACCGTCGGTGGAAAACGACACGGCGGCGTATGTTCGTGCCGTAGAGTCGAACACCGGTACCGCGCCAGGCGCCGAGATCGATCTGACCCAGGCGCCGGTCATGCGCGGCTTCGTCAAGGCGATCATCCATCACGAGAACGCGGGCTATGCCTATCCGGATGCAGTGCTGGCCGAAGGCGTGCGCAGGGCGCTGGCGTGACGCCGGTGCAGAAGCTGGTCGTTCTGGCGGTGCTGATCCTGCTGGCTATGGCCGCAAGCTTCGCTGGAGCCTGGCAGATCCAGGAGTGGCGCTACGGCGATCAGCTGTCCAAGCAGGCCAACCTGTACCAAGACGACCTAGCCCTCATCAGCGGCGCGGCCTCGGCCCAGGCGAAAGCCGATCAGGCCAAGCGCTTGGCACTAGAGCAACAACTGGCCACCTCCGACCAACAACGCACCCGAGAACTTTCCGATGCCCAACGTAACCAGGCCCGCCTGCGTGACCGTCTTGCTACTTCTGACCTGCGGCTGTCAGTCCTTATCGACACCACGGATTCAGCCAGTGGCTGCAACGTGTCTACCGATCCCGGCTCCGCCGGCGTGGTTCATGGAGCCCAGAGAGCCCGACTTGACCCAGCGCATGCTCAACGAATTCTCGCCATCAGCGGCGCCGGCGACGAAGGATTGATCGCGCTACGGGCTTGCCAGGCGTATGTCAAAACGGTATCGGGGCAGGGTGCCGGGAAATGATCTTTCAGATGGGCGACTCTGGGGATAACTCGCGAGCCTCATAAAACAATGTACGTCTATTTGTACGTTTGGCAGAAAAACAAAGGGCCTGCATTGCTGAAAGCCCTTGTTTTGTATGGTGCCGGCACCAGGAGTCGAACGGGGGCCGCTGTCGGTGCAGTGATTGAATAACAGGGACGGATTAAGGGAGATACGAAGGCGTTTGTGGTGATTTGTATCGGCTTTGATACTTAGCTCAATTTCGGGAATAATGCCTGCCACTAAATTGCCACCAGACAGCAAGCAAGGATCCCAAATGGAAGTCACTCAAATTGCATCACTCATCGTCAATCGACTTGATGAGCTGGGCACCGATATCCAAAGGCAATGGAATAGCCCTGAGGGAACCCATACCCGCCACTTCGTTGTAGACGAACTACTCACAGCCGAGATGGCCCAGAACATCTACGATGCGTTTCCACGCAATGCGGATGGTTTCTTTGACCGCCAATCGTTTCGCGAGAAGAAAAAAACGCTCACCGATCTATCTGACTATCCGCAAATTTTAAGCGCCATCACTTACGCGATGCAGCATCACTCGGTTGTGAGCAAGGTCGCTCAGTTGGTTGGAATGCACGATATCGTTCCCGACCCAAGCCTCTATGCTGGTGGTCTGTCGATGATGTTCAAGGACGATTTTCTCAATCCACATATCGACAACAGTCACGATGGCGAGCGCAATCTATATCGCCGCTTGAACCTGCTGTATTACGTGTCTCCCAACTGGGCCTTGGAAAACGGCGGCAACTTTGAGCTGTGGGACCATAAGGTGAAAAAGCAGAAAACCATCACTGCTCTGTTCAACCGCCTGGTGGTGATGGACACGAACAAGTACTCCTGGCATTCAGTGAGCGGGGTTCGCGCTGAAACACCTCGGTGCTGCGTCTCAAATTACTATTTTTCAGGGACGTCTCCTGACGATCATGAATATTTCCATGTGACGTCATTCAGCGGCCGGCCGGAAGAACTAGGGCGTCGCCTACTTGGGGTCGTAGACAATAATCTGCGCAATGTGGTTTCGAAGGTACTACGGGTGGGTAGAGGAACGAAGCTGGTGAACAAATCTAAGGAATGAGCCTGTGGGCTCGCCGAAATGACAGCAGGGGTCGATGGCCCCTGCCGCGTTCCATTTATAGAGTAATTAGCTTTAACTTCGCTGCTAGAGTCGAGGCATGCGCAGCCTTCGTCGTGAACGCCGTCGCATCAGTAGGGCTCGGCGTTGGTCCTGGTACGTGAGTGTGCGTGGGGCTGCCTTTTTGGCAGGAATCCGTAACCCGCGCATACATGGCAGTCCTCCCTCAGGTCGAACTTGTCCAGGCATTCGGTGCATTTGATGAACTCAGCAGCTAGTAGCAAGGGGCGTGCCTTCCTATAGGTGTCGAAGTCGTGAGTCTCTAAGGCGATCTGCGCTGTATCAACCAGCGCCCGGTATGCATCCGCATCGTCGATATTTGGATAGAGCACCCCATTGATAAACTGGGCTGTCTGCACCAGGTCGTAGATCTCACCGGTGGCCGATGTCAGCGCCAGCCCGTTCATGGGCCAGGACTCCCCGCCATAGCGAAACACCAGCCGCATGCCTTGCTTGTCTTCAAGCATCCTGCCATCGAATCCTGAGAGTTCGGGGCTTTCTGCCGAACGATAGGTGCCATTGGCAATGCTACCGATGCAGGGGGAGCCGTCCCTGGGCATGACATCGTAATGGCCGCTAGGTTTGTACCTGTCGATAGGCACTATTAGTTCCTCGACGGCGTGCCAGTAGGCGGCGCTGACCAGCTCGTCCATCTCCAGCTTCTCCATCTCATCGATGACGCCGGCCGCAAGCATATCGCGGGCATCCCAATGGCGGAGAGTTCGGTATGCCTCCGGGTTAGACATTCGAAACTCGTGATCGTCGAGGGCTTTACGCCATTTGGCCATCCATGCCGTTCTGAGCTCTTTGGGGTTCATGGTGGGCAAACTGCTTAATTGAGTGCTGTATGTGCATACAGTAATCGAGGTTTGCGGGTTGTGCGATTTGAGGCGACGAGCTGTAGGGGATTTGGTTTTGGTGTTCGGTCGGCAGGACGCCGGAGGAGGGTGGTAATGTTCTGTGCCGGTATGCGCAAAACCTACGCTACAGGCCACGGTTTACCGTTTGCATAAGCACAATAAACTGCTGTATTTGCTGTGCCTGAAACGCTGTAAAAACTACTATGATCAATAGGTTAGGTTTGTTTAGGTCCAAGCATGGGGTGCTAGGGGTCGAGTGTTCGAATCACTCCGTCCCGACCATATATTTCAGTAAAAAAGCCGAACGCTAACCCGTTCGGCTTTTTTGTGCGCGTAGACTTTTGCAGGGAGACTGATCACAGTTTTTCAGTCTTTTCTCTCCGGTGTAATTTATTTGTCTCTTGAAGCCTCTACCTTGCCCTGAGTCTTTCTTTGTCGTTCAAGAACTCCAAGGGATTGAATAGTTTTATGCCAACTCTCACACGCAGGAGGCTGCTACAGGCGGCCGCTATCGGGTCAACCTTCACGCTGCTGCCCGACTCCATCCGCCAGGCCCTGGCGATCCCCGCTAACAACCGCACCGGCACGATCAAGGATGTCGAGCACGTGGTGATCCTGATGCAGGAGAACCGCTCCTTCGATCACTACTTCGGCACCTTGCCCGGTGTCCGTGGCTTCAGTGACCGCTTCACCATTCCGCTACCCGGCAAGCACAAGGTCTGGGAGCAGCAGGGTGTCGGGCGGCGGGTATTGCCCTATCACCTGGACAGTTCGCGCGGCAACGCACAGCGGGTCAACGGTACACCGCATTCCTGGGTGGATGAGCATGCCGCCTGGGGCAGCGGCCGGATGAATGCCTGGCCGACGTTCAAGACGTCCACGTCCATGGGTTACTACCGCGAGCAGGAGTTGCCATTCCAGTTTGCCCTGGCTAATACCTTCACCCTGTGCGATGCCTACCATTGTTCGGTGCACGCCGGCACCAACCCTAATCGGTTGTTCCACTGGACCGGCACCAACGGGCCGACCGGGGCCAATGTGGCGGCGGTGGTTAACGAGTGGGATGGTCCTGGCGCCGTGACGGTGGGCTACACCTGGAAAACCTATCCCGAACGCCTGGAAGAGGCGGGCGTCAGTTGGAAGGTCTATCAGTTCTTGCCGGACAACTTTGGCGATAACCCATTGGCCGGCTTTCGCCAGTACCGCGCCGCCAGTGTTGCTGCCGGCAACCCCGCGCAGCCACCGAAAGACTTTACGGCCTTTGTGCCTTACAGCGATCAACTCAATGCCCGGGTGCCGTTGTACAAGGGCAACGGCAACACCCTCCCAGCCAGCGGTGGTAGCCAACTGGAAGCGATTATCCAGGGCTTTCGCGATGATGTGCACGGTGGACGCCTGCCTCAGGTGAGTTGGATCGTCGCCCCGGCCAATTACTCCGAACACCCTGGGCCTTCCAGTCCGGTGCAGGGCGGCTGGTTCACCCAGGAGATTCTCAAGGCGTTGACCGACAACCCGCAGGTCTGGAGCAAGACCGTGTTGTTGGTCAACTACGATGAAAACGATGGTTTCTTCGACCATGTGCCGTCGCCGTCGGCCCCGTCAAAGCGGCTGGATGGCAGCTTCGCCGGCAAGTCCACGGTGAAGTTCGACAGTGAGATTTTCACCCACCCGGCGCCACCCGGTTCGACCCAGCAACCCAAGCCCGATGGCGGCGTCTACGGGCCAGGCCCAAGGGTGCCGATGCTGGTTCTGTCGCCGTGGAGCCGTGGCGGTTGGGTCAACTCCCAAGCGTTTGATCACACCTCGGTACTGCAGTTTCTGGAAAAACGCTTTGGGGTGCGCGAACCCAATATCAGCGCCTGGCGTCGGGCGGTGTGTGGCGACCTCACGTCGGCGTTCAACTTCGTCAACCCCAACACCGAAACCCTGCCGCCGCTGCACACCACCACCCGACAGGCCGCTGACTTGCTGCGCCAGCGCCAGGAGCAACTGGCCCAGGTCGCTCTGCCAGCGGTGGGCCGGCAACAGGCGCCGCATCAGGAACGTATGGCGCGGCCATCCCGAGCGTTGCCATATAGCTTGAGCGTCGAGGCTTCGGCTGACCGTCGCGCCCGATCGCTGACCCTGGACTTCATTAACCGTGGTGAGCAAGGCGCGGTGTTCCACGTCTACGACCGTCTGCGCCTGGAAGACATACCACGGCGCTACACCGTGGAAGCCGGCAAAACCCTCAGTGATACATGGCAAACCCTTAGCGCCTACAAGCTCTGGCTGTTGGGGCCGAACGGCTTCCATCGTTCATTTCAGGGGAATCTGAAACGTGACGAGCCCGAATTGTTAGTGTCCTATCGTGGAGACGCTCTGCTACTGACGTTGATCAACAACGGTAGGCGCTCGACGTCGGTCAGCATCGGTCGCTGTCCTTACACCAAGCAAGGCCCTTGGCTCTTTGATATACCGGGCGGCGGTACCCTGCAACGCACGTTCTCCTGTCAGCCCAGCGGTGGCTGGTATGACTTCAAGCTACGTGATGAACATGGCTGGATGCGCCGGGTGGCGGGGCGGATCGAGACGGGAGAACACAGTATCAGCGATCCGTTGATGGGTAAGCGCCTATAAAGGGGCAGCTACTGCCTAATGCCGATCAGTTAAGCGAACACAAGACCTCAAGGCAGAGAAGAAGATCAAAGGTGGGAGTTGTCGAGCCCCAGCGAGGCTACGATAGCGGTGGGTCAGGTAACATCAATGTTGATGGTGCCGACGCCATCGCAGCCTCGCTGGGGCTCGACAACTCCCACACTGGATCTGCTTCGCTTGTTGGATCTCCATTCCTTAACTGACTGGCATTAAGCTATTGCCTAGCTGTTTTCTGTAGCCGCTGCCGAGGTACGAGGCTGTGATGGGTCGGTCGCGGCCCCCGGCGGTGGTCCTGCGGCCCACATCGCAGCCTCGTACCTCGGCAGCGGCTACAGGACAACCGAAAGCCAACAGCGCGCTTTAACGGCACTCTCGAATCTAAAAAAAGCTTGACCTTCCAAACGTGGCAAGTCGGATAAATGGAAAAAAAGCTGCTTCGTCTCAGCTAATCCAACTCGACTCCCGTTGCGAAAGGTCAAATGATGAACGTCAAAAGTGTAACCCTGATCACTGCGGCGATAAGCGTCGCGCTCACTCTCGCCGGTTGCAAGGACACGGTGCCCGCGGCCGCTGCGGCCAAGCCACCGAGTGTTCCGGTGGCCGAGGTGGTCGTTCGCCCGGTGACGCCTTTTGTCGAGTACACCGGCTCACTGACCGCGGTCGAACGGGTTGAACTGCGCCCGCGGGTCGCGGGTTATATTCAGAATGTGAGCGTGCCCGAGGGCCGTTTTGTCGAGAAGGGCAGCCGACTCTTTCTCATTGATCCACGGGTGTTCCAGGCTGCACTGAACGCCGCGACGGCGCGCCTGCGCGAAGCGGAAGCGGCCTCGATGCTCGCCCAGGCGGAACATGCGCGGGCCCAGCAACTGTTCGCCAAAAATGTCGTCGCTCGTGATCGTCTCGACACCGCAATCGCCTCGCTGAATGCGCGCAAGGCGCAGGTCGAAGCCGCAAAGGCTGCGCAGGACGCCGCGCAACTGGACCTGAGTTTCACCCGTGTCACAGCGCCGATCAGTGGACGCGTCGGCCAAACCCTCGTCACCGAAGGTAACTACGTCACCAGTGGCGTGACGCCCCTGACAACGATCGTCTCGATCAACCCGCTCCATGTCTATTTCGATGTCGACGAGCGAACATATTTGCAGTCGCTTGCCGCCGGCCGATCCAACGCGTCCGCGCAGGGAGCACCGACGGCCAAGGTCATGGTGGCGCTGCTCACCGACAAGACCTATTCGCGGCTCGGCCGTCTCGACTTCCTTTCCAATGCCGCTGATCGTGGGACGGGAACGGTGCGTATCCGCGCGGTGGTCGACAACCCCGATGGGCAATTGACCCCCGGCCTTTTTGCCAAGGTCAAACTGGAGACCGGCACACCGCAAGCCAGGGTGTTGGTCTCCGATCAATCGATTGGTACCGACCAAGGCAGCCGCTATGTGCTGGTGGTCGACAAGGACGATAAAACGCAATACCGGCCCGTCGAGCTGGGTGCGATGGTCGACGGTTTGCGCGTAGTCGAACAAGGCCTGCAGCCGGGCGAGCGCATCGTCGTCAAGGGGCTGGTGCGCCCAGGCATGCAGGTCACGCCACAGACCGCCGCAATTGATGGTACGCCCACAGCGCTGGCGCAAACCGTGGGAGCCGTGCAATGACCTTTCCACGGTTTTTTATTGATCGCCCGATCTTTGCCATCGTGCTCTCGGTGTTGATGATGATCGCCGGCATCGTTGCCTTCTTTCAGTTGCCGCTCAGCGAGTATCCAGCGGTGACCCCGCCGACCGTGCAAGTGACCGCGTCCTACCCGGGCGCCAATCCCAAGGTGATCGCTGAAACGGTGGCCGCGCCACTCGAGCAGGCAATCACCGGGGTCGAGGGCATGCTGTACATGTCGTCGCAATCGGCAACGGATGGCCGAATGATTCTGACCGTCACGTTTGCCCAGGGCACGAATGCCGACATGGCTCAGATCCAGGTGCAAAACCGGGTCTCGCGGGTGTTGTCGCGTTTGCCTGAAGAGGTCCAGCGCCAAGGCGTCGTTACGCAAAAGACCTCGCCGGACATTCTGATGGTGGTGCATCTGCTGTCGCCCGACAAACGCTACGACCCGCTCTATATTTCGAACTACGCCTACCTCCAGGTGCGCGACGAGTTGTCCCGCATCCCGGGGATCAGCGACGTGCTGGTGTGGGGGGCTGGCGAATACAGCATGCGGCTGTGGCTGGATCCGAACCTGATCGCCGCACGCGGGCTGACGGCGGGTGACGTGATTGCCGCCGTGCGCGAACAGAACGTGCAAGTCGCCGCCGGCTCCGTTGGCCAGGCGCCCAATTCCACTGCGGCCTTCCAGGTGACAGTGAACACGCTCGGGCGGTTGACCGACGAGGAGCAGTTCGGCGACATCATCATTCGCACGGGCAGCGAGGGGCAGGTGACGCGCTTGCGTGATGTGGCGCGTGTCGAAATGGGCGCTGACGCTTATGCGCTGCGCAGCCTGCTTGATGGCGAGTCGGCCGTTGCATTACAAATCATCCAGAGCCCGGGCGCCAACGCGCTCGATGTTTCACAGGCGGTGCGGGACACCATGCAACGCCTTGAACGCAACTTTCCGGCGGGGCTCACCTCGCGTATCGCCTATGACCCGACTGTGTTTGTGCGGGCCTCGCTTGAGTCGGTGGCAATCACCCTGTTGGAGGCGATCCTGCTCGTCGTCATTGTGGTGGTGGTGTTCCTGCGCAACTGGCGGGCGTCACTGATTCCCCTGATGGCGGTGCCGGTGTCGCTGGTCGGCACCTTTGCCGTCATGCACCTGATGGGTTTTTCGCTCAACACCTTGTCGTTGTTTGGCCTGGTGCTGTCGATCGGGATTGTCGTCGACGATGCGATCGTGGTGGTGGAGAACGTCGAACGGCACATCGAAAATGGCGAGGAACCCAAGCAAGCCGCAAGGCGTGCGATGGACGAGGTCACCGGCCCCATCATCGCGATCACCTCGGTGCTTGCCGCCGTGTTTATTCCGACGGCTTTCCTGAGCGGTTTGCAGGGCGAGTTCTATCGCCAGTTCGCGCTGACCATCGCCATCTCGACCATTCTCTCGGCAGTCAATTCGCTGACCCTCAGCCCGGCGCTCGCAGGGATGTTGTTGCGCCCGCGCGAGGAGGGCGTTGCAAGAGATCCGCGCAGTCTGCGGGGGCGTGCTGACCGATTGCTCCAGGCGATTGGCCGACCGTTTCAGCGTGCACCGCAGGCTTATAGCAACACGGTGCGCAAGGTTGTTCGGGGCAGCAGTGTGGCGCTGCTGGTTTACGGTGGGTTGCTTGTGCTGACCTTCTTTGGGTTCCAGGCCGTTCCGCCGGGCTTCGTGCCGATGCAGGACAAATACTACCTGGTGGGGATCGCCCAACTCCCCAACGGGGCATCGCTGGATCGCACCGACGAGGTCGTCAAGCAGATGTCGAAGATTGCCTTGGCTGAACCTGGCGTTGAAAGCGTGGTGGCGTTCCCGGGCCTGTCGATCAACGGCTTCGTTAACGTGCCGAACGCGGCGGTGATGTTTGTCATGCTCGACCCGTTCAAGGACCGCACCACGCCTGACCTCGCCGCGAACGCCATTGCCGGGCGCCTGCAAGGGAAGTTTGCCGGCATCCAGGATGGATTCCTCGGTGTATTCCCGCCGCCGCCCGTGCCTGGCCTTGGCGCTACCGGGGGCTTCAAGATGCAGGTCGAGGACCGTGGCGGGGCTGGGCTTGAGGCTTTGGTTGAGCAGACCCGGGCACTGATGATGAAAGCCACCGAGTCAGGCCAGGTCGCCGGGCTTATGACCAGCGTCGACGTCAATGCTCCCCAGCTCGACGTCGCCATCGATCGCACCCAGGTCAAGAGCCAGGGCGTTCATTTGGCGGATGTATTCGAATCGCTGCAGGTCTATTTGGGCTCCCTTTATGTCAATGACTTTAACCGTTTCGGCCGCACCTACAAGGTGACGGCCCAAGCCGATGCCGACCACCGCATGCAGGCCGAGGCCATCGGCCGCTTGCAGGTGCGCAACGTTGCCGGGGACATGTTGCCCTTGTCCTCGTTTATCAGTGTCACACCGAGTTCCGGTCCAGACCGCGTGACTCACTATAACGGCTACCCCTCGGTCGATATCTCGGGCGGGGCAATGGCGGGCGTCAGTTCAGGGCAGGCGGTTGCGGCCATGGAGCGCCTGGCAAACGAGGTTCTGCCTGAAGGCACGAGCTTCGAATGGACGGATCTCACCTACCAGCAAAAGCTCGCCGGAGACTCGGCACTCTTCATTTTCCCGCTGTGTGTGCTGCTCGCTTACCTGATCCTCGCCGCGCAATACAACAGCTGGCTACTGCCGTTGGCCGTGATGCTGATCGTGCCGATGTGTCTGCTCAGCGCGATCGTTGGCGTGTGGTTGGTGGGCGATGATAACAACGTCTTTGTTCAGATCGGGCTCATTGTGCTGGTCGGTCTGGCCGCCAAGAACGCCATCCTTATTGTCGAGTTCGCCCGTAGCCGCGAAGCCGAAGGCGCCAGCGCACTGGAGGCGGTCATCGAGGCGTGTCGACTGCGACTGCGGCCGATCCTGATGACTTCTCTGGCCTTCGTCGCCGGCGTGGTTCCGCTGGTATTGGCCAGCGGCGCCGGGGCTGAGATGCGCCAGGCGATGGGCATTGCGGTGTTCGCAGGCATGCTCGGCGTGACGTTGTTCGGATTGTTCCTGACGCCGGTTTTCTATGTGGTGATTCGCGCCATGGCAACTCGCTTCGAGCGGCACCGCTCAAGCGCCAAGCCACGTCTGCAGGAGAGCACGTTATGAGAAGTCCTTATCAAGCAATTTTGCTCCCTCTCAGTGCGCTTTTCCTGCTGGCGGGATGCGTGTCGGTGGGGCCCGATTACTCAGCGCCCTCGCTGTCTTCGTCGCAGTTTCCTGCCAGTTTCGGCGAGCCCTCTGCGGCGCTCAGTTCGGGCGCTGTCGAGGTGCAGTGGTGGCGCGCCTTTGACGAACCAGCGCTCACCACCTTGATTCAGCGCGCACTCGCCGCGAACCATGACATTGGTATCGCTGCCGTGCGGCTCGACGAGGCCAAGGCGGTGCTGCGCGAGAGTCGTGAAGGCTTCTTGCCGCGGGGCGGTCCTGCACTCGGCTATGAGCACGCGCGTCGCAGTGAACTCGAAACACCGTCTGGCCAGAGCCGCCATGCCGAAAGCTATCGCGGCGCGCTCGACGCGTCCTGGGAAATTGATCTGTTTGGCCGTGTGCGGCGCTCGGTGGAGGCGGCCACGGCCCAGGCGGGTTCTCGTGAGGCGCTGCTGCGTGGGGTGCAAGCGGGCGTTGCGGCTGAGGTGGCGGCCACCTGGTTTGAAATGCGCGGCCTTGAGGCCGAACTGGCGGTGGTCGCCGACATCAGCCAAAGCCAGCGTGAAAGCTTGAATATGGTCACCCGTATGGTTGGCGCCGATTCGGCCACCGAGTTCGACCGCCTGCGTGCCGAAGCGCTGCTGCGCGGCGTCGAGGCGACTGCGCCCGAGTTGGAACGTCGCCGGGCGGCCGCGACTAACGCACTGGCTATCCTTCTTGGCGAACCACCGCAGACATTCAGATTGCCAGCGGCCAAGCCTGAGGATGAAAGGCTGGCCGTTCGAACCCTGGCCGTCGGCGACCCCGCCGGACTGCTTTCACGGCGCGCCGATATTGCGGCGGCCGAGCGGAGCCTCGCAGCGGCAACGGCACGAATTGGAGTGGAGACGGCGGGTCTGTACCCTGAGATCCAGGTACAAGGTTCGATCGGGTTCGTTGCCGGGAGCCTTGATGCATTGGGTGAGGCCGGGACACAGTCGAGCTTTATCGGCCCGGCGATTCGTTGGAACCTTCTCGATTTTGGCCGCGTACGCGCCCGGATCGCCGTCAGCGAATCGCGTACCCGGGAGGCCTTGATCGTCTACGACCAGACGGTGCTGCGCGCGCTGCAGGAAACCGATAATGCCTTCAGGTCCAATAGCGCGGCGGGCAGCACGCTGCAATTGCGCCTGCTGGAGTCCGCCGCCAATCGCGAGGCGTCACGGTTGGCCAGGCTGCAGTTTTCCGAAGGCGAGGGGGTTTACCTCGACGTGTTGGAGGCCGAACGGTCGGACTTTGCCAGCCGACGTGCGCTGACTGTCGCACGGACCAATCAGCGGCTTGCGGTTGTCAGCATCTACAAGGCATTGGGTGGCGGATGGGAGATTTGCGAGCAGGCGGGCCAAGATTGCAGCGGGGCCAAGGGTGTAGCGAGTCTTGATAGTGGGAAACAAATCGCCCGCAAGCCTTGACCTTACCAAAGAGGGAAGGTTTAGGCTTGATTCAACAGAGACATTCAAAGGGGTAATGCAATGGTTTCCGTTTCCCAGCAATTAGGCTCCAATCCGTCCACCTCCGCTACGCGTCTGAGTCTGCCGGTGGAAGGCATGACGTGCGCTTCGTGCGTTGGTCGCGTCGAGCGCGCGCTGAAAGCGGTCCCCGGCGTGCAGACCGCTGCGGTGAATCTCGCCACCGAGCGTGCCGACATCACCTTCGGCGGCGTGGCCGATCCGCAGGCGGCGGTGCGCGCTATCGAGGGCGCCGGCTATAGCGTCCGTGAAGAGACCATTGAGCTGGCGATCGAAGACATGACCTGCGCTTCGTGTGTGGGTCGGGTTGAAAAGGCGCTGGCGAAAGTGCCTGGCGTGCTTGAGGCCAATGTCAACTTGGCGACCGAGCGTGCCCGAGTGCGCCACCTGGCGGGGGTTGTCTCGATTGTCGACCTTGAAGCTGCGGTCCAACAGGCGGGTTATACCGCCCGGCGCTTGTCCGCCGAAACGGCGAATGCCAGCGATCAGGACACCGAGCGTCGCGAAGGCGAAACGCGGGCGCTGCGGCGCTCGTTGCTGATTGCCGGCGTCCTGACCTTGCCCGTGTTTATCCTCGAGATGGGTTCGCATCTGATTCCCGCGATGCATCATTGGGTGATGGGCGTTCTGGGCCAGCAGACGAGCTGGTATCTGCAGTTCGTGCTCGCCACCTTGGTCCTGTTCGGTCCGGGCCTGCGCTTTTTCCGCAAAGGTGTACCCGCGTTGCTGCGCGGCGCTCCCGATATGAACTCGCTGGTTTCTGTCGGCACGGCGGCGGCGTACGGCTATTCGCTGGTTGCGACCTTCATCCCAGACGTACTGCCGCAAGGCACCGCCAACGTCTATTTCGAAGCCGCGGCGGTGATCGTGACCTTGATCCTGCTCGGCCGCACGCTGGAGGCGGGCGCCAAGGGGCGAACTTCGCAGGCAATCAAGCGGCTGGTCGGGCTTCAGGCCAAGACCGCACGCGTGGAGCGCAACGGTGAAACGCTCGAGGTGCCGCTTGATCAGGTGACGACCGGTGACATCGTGCTGGTGCGTCCGGGCGAAAAGGTGCCGGTAGACGGCGAGGTGGTCGAGGGCGCCTCTTATGTGGATGAAAGCATGATCAGCGGCGAGCCGGTGCCTGTGTCCAAAGGGGTAGGCGCCGAAGTCGTCGGCGGCACGATCAACAAGACCGGGGCTTTCAGCTTCCGCGTTACCAAGATCGGCGCCAATACCGTGCTGGCGCAGATCATCCGCCTGGTCGAGCAGGCGCAGGGTTCCAAGCTGCCCATCCAGGCGCTGGTGGATAAGGTGACCATGTGGTTCGTTCCGGCGGTGATGGCGGCGGCTACGCTGACGTTCCTGGTCTGGCTGATCTTCGGCCCGGCGCCGGCGCTGACCTTTGCGCTGGTGAATGCGGTCGCGGTGCTGATTATTGCCTGCCCGTGCGCCATGGGGCTGGCCACGCCGACTTCGATCATGGTTGGCACAGGTCGTGCGGCCGAACTCGGCGTGCTCTTTCGCAAGGGTGAAGCCTTGCAGGCGCTGCGGGATGTGAGCGTGATTGCGCTCGACAAGACCGGCACGCTGACCAAAGGACGCCCCGAACTGACGGACCTGGTTCCCGCCGAAGGCTTTGAATACAACGAAGTGCTGGCGCTGGTCGCGGCCATCGAGACGCGCTCCGAACACCCGATTGCCGAAGCCATCGTTGCCGCCGCCAAGCAGCGGGATATCACGCTCGCGCCTATTGAGGACTTTGACGCAACACCGGGCTACGGCGTGTCGGCCACGGTTGCCGGCCGGACGGTGGCTGTCGGCGCAGACCGGTTCATGACGCAGCTCGGTCTGGATGTTAAGGGCTTTGTGGCCACCGCCGAGCGTCTCGGCGCACAAGGCAAGAGCCCGCTCTATGCTGCGATTGATGGCCGTTTGGCGGCGGTGATTGCGGTCGCCGATCCGATCAAGGAGTCGACGCCCGAGGCGATCAAGGCGCTGCACGCACTGGGACTCAAGGTGGCGATGATCACCGGCGACAATGCGGCGACGGCGGCGGCGATTGCCAAGCAACTGGGGATCGACGAAGTGGCAGCCGAAGTCCTGCCCGACGGTAAGGTCGCGGCACTGAAGAAATTCCGCATCAATGGTGCGCGGGTCGCCTTCGTCGGTGACGGTATCAACGATGCGCCGGCACTTGCCGAAGCGGACGTAGGGCTGGCCATCGGCACGGGAACCGATGTGGCGATCGAAGCCGCTGACGTGGTGCTGATGTCGGGCGATCTGCGTGGCGTACCGAATGCCATCGCACTCAGTCAGGCGACGATCCGCAACATCAAGCAGAACCTGTTCTGGGCCTTTGCCTACAACGCCGTGCTGATTCCGGTCGCAGCGGGCGCGCTGTATCCGGTGAACGGCACGCTGCTGTCGCCGATCTTCGCGGCGGCCGCGATGGCGCTCTCCAGTGTCTTCGTGTTGGGTAACGCACTGCGGCTCAAGCGTTTCCAGGCGCCCATGACGGTTGAAGCGCGCACTGAGACGCAGGGGAGCGGGGCGGCATGGCCCAAGTCACAGCGGGTGAATGAGCATTGATTCTGGGCTGAAGCGATAAAAAGTGTTTGACCTTGCCACGAGGTCAAACACCATTTTATTCGGACACAGTCATCCACCAGGAGATCAACGATGCTGCGTTTCCACATTCCAAACATGACCTGCGGCGGTTGCGCCAGATCCGTTACCAAGGCGCTGCTGAGCGTCGACCCGCAAGCGCGGATTGAAACCGACCCGCCCACACGCTTGGCACGGGTCGACAGCGCCCTGGAACACAGCGCTTTCCTCGCAGCACTTAGCGAGGCCGGGTACCCGGCCTTGCAGGTACCTGAAGCGATAAACAACTGATCGAGGAGCGAGTCGCATGGATATCAAGCATCTTTTAGCGGTAGGCGCTGCGGTGATCGGTGCAGCGGCACTGCCGGCATTCGCGGCGCAGGCGCCCCTCATGGGCGCCTTTGCCCTTCCCGGGGTGACCGAGAAGGTCACTGCCGAATTGGTTGTCCGGGAGACCGGGCCGCTCACACGTGAGTTGCTGATCGGGTTCACGGACAAGGCGACAGGGAAGCCAATCACCCACTTCGACGAGGAGCTGACCCAGGAACTCCACGTGCTGGCGACCGACAGCGATTTCTCAAGCTTTGTACACGAGCATGCGGGCAAGCTTGGGACGGACGGGCGCTTCAAGGTCACGATGCACTTTCCAAAGCCCGGCACCTACCATGTCTACGCCGATGCGGTGCCGACGGGGCTCGGCCAACAGGTCGTGCGCTTCGAAGTACCGGTAGAGGGTGCCGCGAGTCCGACCGCGCCCCAGCCGCCGGTAAATGCTGCGCAAGGATCTGACGGACCTTATACGGTCAAGCTGGATGCCTCGTCGTTACAGGCGGGGGCCGAGAGCATGATGACGTTGACCATCCTGAAAGATGGCAAGCCGGCGACGGACCTTGCGCCCTTTCTTGGGGTGGCGGCCCATGCGGTGTTCGTGAGCACTGATGATCTGGCCTATGTGCACGCGCACGCCATGGGGGCGGATGCTCCCAAAGGCGACCACACCTCCCACGCCGCACATGATGCGCAAGGGGCCGCACTCCCGGCCAACCTGATGCTGCATGCAACGCCCCCTCGCGCAGGTCGCTATGCGTTGTGGATTCAGTTCAAGGGCGGCGATCAGATACGCACCGTGCCATTCCTCGTCACCGTTGCGCCCGCGGCGTAACTTCCCGACATCCCCTTCAAACCTTGTGGTGAGGGGTTGCCCCCTTGCCACAGGGTTATTCATTGAGCCTGAAAGGTGGGTAGTGACTCATGCCCATCAGAACCCCGCAAACGCCAAACTTTCGCACATAAAAAGAAATTTCCTACAGGCCTTGACCTTGCCATTGCGGGAACCTTTAAGCTTTTTTTCAACAACAACAACAAAGCTCAAGAGGTGGTTCAATGGCTTCTGTCGCCCTCAAAAAAAGCGCTACTCCTTCCATCTCCTTTGTCACCAAAGGAGATCGTCATGAATAAGCTCAATACCTTTCGCGAAGCAGTGAACCCGGAAAATCTCTGCAACCAGGCGTGTGCTGCCGCTGATGATGCATCGGCCCTCCTGGCCGCAGCGTTGAAACCCACCGCAACTTACTCCCAAGTCACACTCGCGCTCGAGGCGGTTCTCGCGCTCACCGCGAAGGGCTTGGCAGGAGATGCGGCAGCCTACGCGCACTACCAGTCGCTGCTCCTGGAGCTGCACATCCCGGGCGACGCTCGCACCGAGCCGACTCGCCGCTGGATGGCGAGCCAGGTGTATCGAATGGAAGACGAGTTCGCACCAGCGCTGTCTGATTTCTCTGCGCTGCCCGTGGATCAGTTTCGGGAAAAAGTCGACGCCGAGATTGCCGCGCGAACCCGTGTGAAGCACCCCATGTCGGTGCATCTTTTCCAGGGGTCGCCGCCGCTGGAGGATGTGCGATTCTTCCTGCAGCACCACTGGAACCGTTCATACAACTTCTACAGCCTGCTGGCAGAACTCGCGTTTCGCTTTGAAGCCATCGAAGACGCCTCGGTGTTCTATCGCAACCTCTATGGCGAGGCCGGGGCTGAGGCACCTGATCGCTCGCACCCGGCGTTGCTCTCGCACCTCATGACGTATTTCGATATTCCGCTGCAAGTCGATTTCCCCGCGCTCCATCCGTTGGAAAAGGCGTACCTCAATAACCGAATCCGCTGTGTCCGCCACACCGATGTCGCGTGGGGGCTTGCCCTGCTGTACGCGGTGGAGTCAGTGAGTTGCGTCAACCACCGACGCATCTACGAACTGTTGCAGCGCCTGGGGGTTCCAGAAGAACCCAGCGAATTCCATCGCCTGCACGGCACACAGGACGAGATCGATACAGAAGAGATGTGGGAACTGATTGCCAAGCTCGCGCCGAGCGCAGCGTTCCAGCGCCAGTTCATGCAGTCGCTGACGCGCCACTTCGAAATCAACCGGGCGTACTTCGATATGTTGTGGCAGCAGATGCAGGAGCAGTCCGGCCAGCCAGCCTGAGCCGTCACAGTGCACCTATAACAATAAGGAACAGACATGATGAACACGCCTAACTTTTCCCTGCAGCAACTCCAGGGCCTGCACACGCAGGCTGCCCGCAGCGTCGCTGATGCGCTGGCTTCCAACGCTTCGTCCGCCTCTATTGAAGCGGCGGCCACAGCGCTTTGCGATCTGACTGAGTCGGCCCACAAGGGCAATGCCCAGGCCTTCGCCGAGTATCAGCAACTGCTCTATATCCTTTCGCTGAGTGACGATGTGGCGACGTCGCTCACTCGACGCTGGCTGGCCAATGCCATCTATCGAGTGGAAGAGCGTTTTATCCCTTCGGCAGATATCTCCAGGCCTTTGTCCGAGGCGGGTTTCCAGGAGCGGCTTGAGCAAGAAATTTCCTCGCAGTCTCGCGAGAAACACCCGATGTCGCAGTATGTGTTCGCAGGCCAGGCCTCGCCTGCACAGCTCCAGGTATTTCTGCGGCACCAGTGGTTCCGAACCTTTCGCCTGTATCGGGAAGCGGCGGACCTGTTGGTCAACCTGATTGATGTAGACGAAGCCGCCGCACTTGCCCGTTACCTCTACGGTGAACTGGGTGAAGAAGACGAGCAACGCTCACACCCTCGGTTGCTGGCCAAGCTGCTCAATGCCGTGGACCTGGAAGGCGACTTTCAGGCGATCTCGACGATGCCCGAGGAAGTCGCGTACCTCAACAACCGCGCCCGCTGCTTTCGCAACCCGGACGTCGGCTGGGGCCTTGCAGTGTTCTACGTCACCGAGCTGGTGGTTCCTGGCAATCACGAGAAGCTCTACCACGCGCTGCTCAAGGCCGGCATCAGCGAAGACGCGGCCGAGTATTACAAGATCCACATCAGTCTCGTGCCGCCTCGTGCCAAGCGCGAATGGCAGCTTATCTCGCGACGCATTCCAGACCCTGGGTTCCAGAACGCGTTCCTGACCTCGTTGTCGCAGCACTTCCGTCTGGAAAGGGCTTACTACGACGCCGTCTGGGAAGAAATGCAACGCGTGAAGTGACACTCCCTGGGACTGCACGAGCCATAGACCATGCCGAGTCATATAACAGAGTCTCGTATCTACGGGGGCGCCTACTCGTCTCCCGAATTCGCAGCGATCTTCTCTGATTCCAATCAGGTGCAGAAGTGGCTGGATGTCGAACGGGCGCTCGCACAGGTCCAGGCCCAGATGGGCATCATTCCCCACGAGGCCGCGCGCGAGATTGCGCGTGTGGCCAAGGTGGAGCTGTTTGATCTTGAGGGGTTGGGCCGGGAGAGCGTGGAAACAGGGCACATCCTGATTCCCGCCATTCGGGCGCTGGCCAGGTCCTGTTCGGGTGAATGGGGTGAGTACGTGCACTACGGCGTGACCACCCAGGACATTCTCGACACAGGGCTGATCCTGCAGATCAAGGACGCGTGGGGCCAGGTCCTGGTCCGATTGCATTCGATCCGCAAGCATCTGCTGGTGCTCGCCCAGCGTTACAAGCACACGCCGATGGTCGCCCGAACCCATGGTCAGCAGGCGCTGCCTACGACGTTCGGTTACAAGGTCGCGGTTTGGATCGATGAGATAGACCGGCACCTGGAGCGCTTTGACGAGGCGTATGCACGGGTGATGGTGGGCAATCTGACGGGCGCTGTGGGCACCATGGCGTCGTTCGGTGCACAGGGCTTCGAGATCCAGCAGCGAACGCTGGCCAGTCTCGGGCTTGGCGCCCCGTTAACCAGTTGGCATTGCGCACGGGACCGGATTTTGGAGGCCGCCTGGCTGCTGGTCCAAACCTCGCTGACGCTTGGGCGTGTCGCCAACGAAATCTACCACCTGCAACGCACCGAAATCGACGAGGTTCGCGAGGGGTTTCGGCCGGGTCAGGTGGGCAGCAGCACGATGCCCCACAAGCAAAATCCGTCGACGGTCGATTTGATCAGCGCGTTGTCACGTCTGGTCCGGGCACAGATGGTTGCGCTCACCGACGCTGCGTTTCAGTTGCACGAGCGTGACGGCACGACCTGGCGTATCGAATGGGCTGCCTTGCCGGAGCTCTTCATCTACGCAGGTGCGCTGCTCACCCGCATGGAGGAAGTATTAACGGTCGGGCTGGACATCCGAGAGGAGCGGATGCGCAGCAACCTTGACCTGCTGGGCGGCCTGATTCTGTCGGAGCGGGTGATGCTGGCGCTGAGTGCTCAGTTCGGTAAGCAGACAGCGCATGAACTCGTACACGAAGTCTCTCTGCACGCCCGGCAAAACGCGCTCTCGTTTCGGGACGCGTTGCTCCAGGACGAACGCCTGCGTGGTTGCTTCACGTCACAGGCACTCGAAGATCTGCTCAACCCTGCCACCTATGTCGGGCTGGCGGCGGACATGGTCGATCGGGTCGCCCGCAATAACGTACACCCCACTTCAAAGGGTGACCTTTGAGATGGGCAGTCAACATGGAAAGAAATCCCAGTCAGTCTCAGCTTGTGATGGAGGATATGTGATGGAATCGCAATCGTTAAAAGTTGTAGCCCATTCTTCTCGCACCGCACGTCCAGAAAAAAACAAGGCCGTTCGAGCCAAGGAAGAAGATTGTCTGCACGAACACAGCCACATTATGGACTCGAAAATTCACGGTGGAGGCTATGCAGGCCCCATCTCCCGGAAGATCTTCTGCAGTCACTGTCGCCTGCAGCGCTGGCTTGACGTGGAGGCCGCGCTTGCCCTGGCTCAAGCCGACGTCAACATCATTCCGCGGCAGGCCGCGCTCGAGATTGCGCGCGCCGCGAAACTCTCGGGCATGAGCCTGGACCAGATCGCCGCTGGAGTGGCTGCCACCGGGCATTCGCTGATGCCGCTCTTGAGCGCGTTGCAGAAAAACTGCAGTGCGAGTGCTCGTGAGTACGTTCACTACGGCGCCACCACCCAGGACATTCAGGATACGGCCCAGTCGCTCGAGATGCGTGACGTGCTGGATGCGATGGATCACTCGCTCGATATCCTGCTGCAGAAACTCACCGCACTGTCGAACGCGCACCGCAACTCGCTGATGGTCGCCAGGACACACTCGATTCCGGCGTTGCCCACGACCTTTGCGCTGAAAGTGGCAGGGTGGATCGATGAGATGCTGCGGCATCGCGAACGCCTGGGTGAAGCGCGTAAGCGAGTCCTGGTGGTGCAGTTGTTTGGTGGCGTTGGCACGATGGCCGCCTTTGGCCCCGAAGCCATGAACCTGCTGGATGGCTTCGCACGCAGGTTGTCTCTGGAGGCGCCACTGGCCGGCTGGCACGTCGCCCGCGATCGGGTTGCCGAGTTCGTGAGCGCACTGGCAATGGTGACCGCGTCCCTGGCCCGTGTGGCGGATGAAATCCGTACCTTGAACCGCTGGGAAATCGGCGAGGTGGAGGTTGGCTGGACCGCGGAGCAGATCGGCAGCAGCACGATGCCCCACAAACGTAACCCGGAAGGATGCGAGCAGGTGGTGGTACTCGCTCGCTTGGCCAAGGCACAGGTGATGCTCGCGCTGGACGCCATGATCCTGGAGCACGAACGGGATTACCGAGGGACCCGCCTGGAGTGGTGTGCGGTGGCGGATGTTTCCCACTACGCGTTGATGGCGCTCTCGCTGGTGACGGAGACGATCAACGGGCTCACGGTCAACGACAAGCGGATGGAGTGCAACGCACACGCCTTTGGCGATGCCATCTGCACCGAGGCCGTGGTGTTCGAAATGGCGAGAAAGCTCGGCAAGAGCAGCGCGTACGAAATTATCTATGAGGTCTCCCAGGCGTGCCAACGAGACCGGGTGTCGATCCGCACGGCGATCGAATCCGATCCACGGGTCATCGCTGCCATGGAGGAGGGCGCACTGGCTCGGCTGTTCGAACCCAGGACCCACCTTGGGATGTCTGAGCAGATCGTCGACAACGTGCTGGCCAGGGTAAACAGCCGTCATAAATGAAAGATCAGCCGCTACAGGCGGCCGTACTGAAAATAATAATGGAGAAGCAAATGTCGAAGGCTATCGAGATGGATACGGCGAAGGTCAAGCAATTTTCTGCACGAATCATGGAGGATTACGGCAACACGCTGCGGGGCGCGATGCTCTACATCGGCGACCAAGTGGGTTTGTTCAAAGCGCTTGCCCACTGCGAGTGGGTCACCCTGGAGGAACTGGCGCAGCAGACCAATCTCAATGCGCGTTATCTGCGCGAATGGCTGGGCAGCATGGTGACCGGCAATTACGTGGCCTATGATCAGGAAACCAAGCGTTATCGGATGCCGCCTGAATTTGTCCCCGTGCTCGCGGATGAGGATTCACCTTATTTTGCCGGTGGGATCATCCAGTTGAGCGTGCCGTTCGTGAGCATGGCCCCCAGGGTTATCGAGGCCTTCCGCAACGGTGGCGGCTGCCCGGAAGAAGCGTTCCCGATTGAGACCTGGGAGGGCATGGAGCGCATGACCATGCCTTGGTACAAGCACTTTCTTGTCCAGCACTGGATCCCGTCGCTGGATGGCGTCGAGGAAAAGCTCAGGGCAGGGGGCAGTGTGATTGATTTTGGCTGCGGCAGCGGCCTGGCCGCGATCACCATGGCCCTGGCTTACCCCGAGGCCCGGGTGTATGGCAGCGATTTCCACCTGCCCTCCATCGAGCGTGCGCGGGCAAACGCCGAGGCTGCCGGGGTCGGTGATCGGGTGCAGTTCGAGGTCAGCGATTCCGATGCGCTCGTGGGCAAGAAGTTCGACTTCGTGACCACCTTCGTGGTGATCCACGATGCGACCGATCCGCAGCAAATGATGAAGGACTTGCGCGCCTCGACCGCCGACAACGGTACCTACCTCATGGTGGAACTCAACCTCTCCGAGGACCTGCACGAGAACATGAACCTGTTCGGTCGGGTGATGTACCCGCAGAGCACCCTCTATTGCATGACGTGTTCGCTGTCCCACGGCGGTGCGGGGTTGGGGGCGTTCATGGGCGAGAACCGTGCACGGGCAATGGCTGAAGTTGCGGGCTTCAGCCATTTCCGCAAGGTTCCTTCCGAATGGCCGCCGATGCCTGCGTTGTTCGAACTCAAACCCTGAGCCAGGTTCTGCCCGACATCGCAGTGTTTTGCGATGTCGGGCAGCAGTGCGTCTGATCAATGGGTGAAGTGAAACGCTAAGCCCTTGAATCCCGAACTCCGAACCCGAACTCCGAACTCTGACCCCGAATCCCGAATCCCGAATCCCGTAGCCGCTGCCGAGGCACGAGGCTGCGATGGGCTGCGCAGCAGACCCCGAGGGCGGTCCTGCGGACACGCATCGCAGCCTCGTGCCTCGGCAGCGGCTACAGAAAGCCAGGTCGTCGAAGTTGTGCGGATACCTCTGCTTTAGAGACTGTCGTCACGCCATACCCGGTAGGAATCACCGTCAAAGCCCAGACCTTTGTGATACTGGGCGCAGCCCTTTCAGTGGAGGGTGGCGTAGAGGGTGCCTTGCGGGGGAATATAGCCAGCAGCGTATTGATTGCAAGCCGTTCCAGAGGACCGCGTCCATGACGGGCACTGATTACCCATTGATTGAAACCAAGGCACTCACTCGCATGGATGAGCGTCGCCAGGCTCAACTGCTGCAGGCCACTGACTTCACGTTGCGTAGCGCAGATCGTATCTCGATTACCGGCGCGTCCGGCTCCGGCAAAAGTGTGTTCCTCAGGGCGCTCGCCTTGCTGGATGCGCCGACCTCGGGCGAAATCCTCTGGCATAACCAGCCTATACCCAATGCGCAGATACCCAAGTACCGCAGCCGTATCTGCTACCTCTCGCAACGGCCGGCGTTGCTCGAAGGTACGGTGGAAGACAACCTGCGGTTTCCCTACACCCTCAAGACCTTGCAGCATTTGAGTTTTGATCTGGACGCGGTAAAGACGTTGCTGGCCCATGCGGGAAAAGCGCCGGACTTTTTGTCAAAAAGCGCGGGTGACTTGTCGGGAGGTGAATCGCAGATTGCCTCGCTGATCCGCACCCTCCAACTGGACCCGGATGTGCTGCTGTTGGACGAACCTACCGCTGCCCTCGACCCTGCCTCTTCACGCGACGTCGAGGCCCTGATCAACGCCTGGTTCGGCAAGGGCTCGGCCCATGCTTATATCTGGGTATCCCACGACCATGAGCAGGCCCAGCGCATGAGTACCACGTGGTTGCACATGGACGCTGGTGTGCTGAGCGGAGCCGTCCAGCCATGAACTATCAAAACCTGTCTGCCCTGGACATGGGCATCGCCGCCTCGCTGATACTCATCAACGGCGCGCTGTCGCTGCTGTTGCGACTGGGCCTGGAACGCCAGTTGATCTGGGCCGCCGTCCGCACGGTGGTGCAACTGCTGGCGATTGGTTACCTGTTGGGGTGGGTGTTCGAGTTCGCCTATTGGTATGTGGTACTGCCGCTGATGTGCCTGATGACCTTGATCGCTGGCATCTCGGCGGCGGGGCGTGGCAAGCGTACGTATGCGGGGCAGCGCGTCGACAGCATTGTATCGGTGTGGGGCAGCTCCTGGCTGGTCACTGCGGTGGGCTTGTTCGCGATTATCCGTATCCATCCCTGGTATGAGCCGCAGTATGCGATCCCCATTCTCGGGATGATTCTGGGCAACACGCTGACGGGCGTCTCCCTGGGCATCGAGCGCATGACCCAGGAATTGACGTCGGGGCGTAACAATATCGAGATGATCCTGGCCCTGGGTGGCTCACGCTGGGAGGCGGCGCAGGATGCCATTCGCCAGGCCGTGCGTGCGGGGATGATCCCGACCCTGAACCAGATGGCCGTGGTGGGTATTGTCAGCTTGCCGGGCATGATGACCGGCCAGGTCTTGGCGGGAGAGAGCCCGGTGGACGCGGTGCGTTACCAGATCGTGATCATGTTCCTGATCGCCGCGTCGTCGGCGTTGGGGACGGTAGGTGCCGTGTTGCTCACCTACCGTCGGCTGTTTTCTGCCGGGCATCGTTTCTTGCGTTACCGGCTTGAAGAGCGCGCATGAGTGAGCATCGGCAATTTTGCGCTTGCCATTAGGCCAAGTGTCCCCAAACTTGTACCAGCCCGAACAGATGCACCAGCCCATAAACCAGGCAAGTCACCGAGCTGACCACAATGAAGCGAACACTGCGCCCAGCAGTACCTAGCAGGAGGAACGGCCCCAGCAGGCCACGCACCAGGTAGATCAGGGTGATCGCGCAGAGCGCCGGAAGCAGCAGGGGCAGGGGGGCGATCACCCCGGCACCCGACAGGGCATACGCTGTCCAGGCGGCGAGCACCAGGACAATCCCCGCCGTGATCACTGCGGGAAACCGCCGACCGGCCTCGGCCGCATTCACCATGCGGTCGCCAGCGCCAAACAAGCGATACCAGGCAGGCCCGCCCAGGATCACCCCGACATGCATCAGGGCCGCCAGCAGACTGAGCCCCGCGCCGATCACCAGTGCCAAGTTGTATTCGTTTGCCACTCCATTGCTCCTTAATGTCAGTCCGTCACGGTGAGCATCATGCCCGGTATGGGTCAGTTGGTGGTTGCGGCCAGTTCAACCGCCTCGATTTCACGTACCAGGTAGGGCAGCTTGTTCGGCTTGTGGCTCCAGTGTTCGTGATCAGCCAGTGGAGGAATCCGCTGCAGGATCACCGGCCAGTGCTTGACCAGTTCTGCGTTGAGTTCGATGAAATGGCGGTTGCTGTCATCGAGCCGGTTCTCGGGCGCAATGGCTTCCTCCGGACACTCGGGCAGGCACAAGCCACAGTCGACGCACTCCTGTGGGTTGATGACGATAAAGTTGGGTCCCAGATGGAACGCATCTGCGGGGCAGATATCGACGCAGTTGGTATGGCGGCATTGAATGCAGTTGTCAGTCACTACATAGGTCATGGTGAGTCTCGTAAAGTCTGGTTTGACTGGGAATTCGCCACTCAGGATTTCCTGGTGCCGCGGCCAGGTCCGCACGACTGAATCAGGCCGTCAGGCCGCCATCGATCACGAATGTTTGGCCGGTGATGTAGTCGGCCTGGTTCGACAGCAGAAAACTGGCCAAGGCCGCCACTTCACGAACTTCACCGAAGCGCTTGAGGGGGATGGTGTCGGTGATCGACTTGCGTACCGGGGCGGCGATCTGCTCGACCATCTCCGTGGCAATGAAACCTGGGGCGATGGCATTGACGGTGATCTTGAAGCGCGCCAACTCCAGTGCCATGGTCTTGGTGATACCGATCATTGCCGCCTTGGTCGCGGAATAACCCAACTGTCCCTTGTTGCCCTTGAGCCCACTGACGGAGGACATGTGCAAGATTTTGCCGCGACGCTCTGCGGCCATCGCCGGTGCCAGGCATTTACTGAAATACACCGCTGAATCGAGGTTGGTCGCGACCACATCGCGGTAACGCTCGATATCGAACTTGAACAACAGTTGGTCACCGGTCACCCCCATGTTGTTGATCAAGCCGTAAGGCTCGCCAAGGGTCTCCACCAGTTGTGCACACACCGCCTCGACCGAAGCGTGGTCGCGCCCGTCACAGGCGTACCCCCGGGCCCAGCCACCGCTGGCCTCTACTTCCCGTTCCAGCTGCAAGGCTGCGTCAGCCGAAGACTGATAGGTGAAAGCGACCCGATACCCTTCCCGTGCCAAGGCCGAAACCAGTGCACGTCCAATGCCGCGACTGCCGCCACTGACCAGTACCCATTTACCGTTTGAAGCCTGTTGAACATCCATGACATAGATCCTTTAGTCTGATGGTCCCTGCCGTGGTTACGCCGGCACGACGGTTTTTGCAGCTTGCGCACGACTGAAGAAATCGAAGATTTCCTCGAGGTAGCGATCTCGATGTTTCTTATGGTTTTCCAAGTGCCTGCAGCCCTCAAAACCGACCACATGCAGCGCCTTGCACGCTCGGCGCAGTTGCGCCACACCGGCCTCTGGAATAAAGCGGTCGTTGAGCCCGTAGAAATAGGCGATGGGTAGGTGGCGCACGCCCCGTAGCGAGTGATCGATGGCACAGGTCCCCGTGGGTACTGCCAGACGGCTGCCGCTGATCCAGCGCATGACCAGTCGCAGCGGCCCGTGGGTGAAGTAGCTGAGCATCGAGATCGGCACACTGTCCAGCACCGCCGAGGTGAAGGGCGTGGCATCCCGCGCCAGGGCATGGGACAGGTGATAACCGCCAAACGAACAGCCCATCAGGTGGATGGGCAGGCCGGGATTGTCCCGCGACACTCGCCGGGCAATCGCCAGCACATCGTCGGCAAATGCAGGGCCGCCGATGGTGCTGCGGCCGAAGCCTTTGAAGTTGAAGGCAACCACGTGATAGCCCTGCTCGAGAAACGCCTGATCCAGTTTGTTCTCGAAAAAGTAATGCATGCCGTACTTGAGGAACGGATGACACAAGAGCACCACGCCTCGAGGGTGCATGACGCTGGTGCGCAACGATGCCCCCTCCAGCCGGCTACCATCGCGCGCAACTTCGACAAAGCCCGCCGCACGACTGGGCACCTCGCTCTTCCAGCCCTGTACCTGGCGAAACATGACCCGAATGAACAGCTTGGACATCGTGCTCCCCAACCAACCGGGCGATTTTTCGTGTCTGCTCATGCTCGCTTCCATTGCCGGGCCTTCATCTCGGCATAACCGAATGCGGCTTCATAACTGGGACCGGCCACCCAGGCGCTGAGAAACTGCACGCCTTGCACCGGGAAGCCGTGATGGAACACATGGCCCTTGAGGTCGGTGCCCACCATAGCGCCATAGCCCGAACCGTCTGTGTTGTTGGTGAAGCGCACATAGGTGTGGGGTGTGGCAACCTCGGTATGCAGCACATGCCCGCGCAGCCCCGGGACCTGGCTCAAGAGACGTTCAACCAGAGTTTCGCTGGCCCGCTGTTTCTTGGCGCGATAGTCCGCAGTTCGACGCTGCGGCCAGTGGGCGATCGAGTCGAGCACGTTGATACACACAACCATCCCCGCCGCCGGGTCCAGCGCGTGATAGTTGGTGACCTCGATCGGCGACATTTCCCAGAACGCCCGTTCACTGAGCGATGCCTCATAACCGCTGAGTTCGGCGGCCATGCGTAGCTCGGCGCCCGCCGATGAATCACTGGAGAACAGCATCGACTCGCTGTGATGCAGGCCCAGCTGTTCCGGTGGTACGTCGGTCACCAGGTACACCGTGGTGGTCGAGCGTGCAGGTTTCAGCGCGGTGAGTTTTTCCCGGGTGGCCGTCAGTTCCACATCCGCCCCAAACAAGTGCTGCACTGCGTAATGCGGTGAAGCATTGATGTACACCCGTGAGGAATGGAATACGCCGCGATTGGTGTTGATGCCGGTGGCATTGCCTTGGCCATCGGTGAGCACGCCATCGACACGGGTACTGAGCAGGATCTGCCCACCGGCTTGTTCAATCTGCTGCGCCAGCAGGTTGGACAGGTGCTGGGAGGAACCCCTGACATAGGCATTGCCACGGTTGAGCGTGGCGTACACCACATGCAAGTAGTACAGGTAGCCCAGGTCTTCCGAGTAACCACCGACGTAGATGCCCGGTGCCGCCAGGATTTCGATCAGGTACGGGTCGTCGAACAGCTCATGCAGCGCCTGACGCACCGTCTTGTGCTTCAGGTTGCGATGGGCGAAACGCAACTGCGTCATGTCCGGCTCAAAGGTGCCGTCCATCATCTGGAACTGGTAGTAACCGTTACGCCCATACGTTCCAACGTGCTCGAAAAAGGTCGCAATGGCCTCGGCCTGATGGGGAAAACGCCCGGCCAATTGCTGTTGCGCACCCTGCGCATCATTGGCCAGCGGTAACGCCGTGCCGTCCTGGTAGGCGCAGAAGTAATCCTGGGGATAGACCAGGTCCAGTGTCTCTTCCAGCCCCAGATTACGCAGGATACGGATCAGGTTGCCGCCCTCGGCCATGCCACTGAGCTTGTGCAGGCTGCAGTCGAACACCGCTTCCTGTTTCGGCCGGCTGAACGTGGAGGCATACCCGCCGACGACAATATGCTTGTCGACCATCAGCAAGCGCACCCCGGGATCACGTTTGACCAACATTGCCGCACAGGCCAGGCTGGTAATCCCGGCACCGACGAAGATCGCGTCCCACTGCGAGTGGCTCATTGGCGCAACCCCAGTTTGTCGACCCAGGCGTAGATCTCGGCAAAGCGCATGTCATTGAGCTGGGCGTTATGGGCCGAGCGCCAGACCTCCTCAATCTTCTCCTTGTCATCCACCGCAATCGGAAACTCGAACGAAGTGTGCAAGGCGATTTGCGGGTTGTAGGTGAACATGTCGACCAGTACCGGAATGATTTGGCGACTCATGGCTTTCACCTGAGCAATGGCTTGTGGGCTGGCCGTCTCAAAGAACGATTCGCTGATCCAGCGCCCGAAGGCGATATGCCGGGCCTCGTCATGGTGATGCTCACGAAACAGGGTACGGGTCATCGGCTCGATGCCCGTGCCCTGGGAGGTGTGCATCGCGCCCATTTCCGCTACCCACTCGATCAGCAGGGTGAACAGCACGCCCACAGCGGGTTCCATTTTCGGCAGCGTCACGGTCAGCAGTTCATAGAGACCCACCGGTGGCTCCCACAATTGCAGGCCGGCCTTGACCATGAAGCGCTTGAACGTCAGCGTATGAACGATCTCCTCCTTGGAGAAGATCATCAGGTACTCCTGCAGGTCCTGGGAGATGCTGTCGTGGAACTGAGTGACATAACCCATGTACAGCGCCGGAATGGTCTGCTCCAGCCAGATGAACATGGAGATATCACGGCCCGTTTCCAGCCAGGCCAACTCCAGCTTCTGCGCATCGCTCAGGCCTTCACAGAAACGCGTGCCGTTGACCCACAGATGGTCGGGGTTTTTAGGGTACAGATGGCGATCGACCTCCTGGTCCCAGGGCAGTACGGTTGCATGGTCCATGGTCTTGTGGTGCGAGACCTCACACAGCTTACGGACCTTCGACTCCCTTGCCTTTGAAATGGTGAGCACACCATTGGTCTGCTTGGACATTCCCCTGCTCCTATCCGTAACTGTAAAGCTGCCAGTCAGGCAGGGACGGCGGCCGAGGCCTTGAGCTCGACCACGAATTCACACAGCTGGCGCAGTGTGGCGATCTTGCGGCTGGCGAACGAATCGGGATCCAGCGCCTGGCCGATCTTCTTCTGCACCACGACCTGCATCTCGACGAAGTCCAGGCTGTCGAGCTCCATCGATTCGATGTTGGTATCCAACGTCACATCGTTTTCGTCGACATCCTTGAGTTCCAGAATCAGGTTACGAACAACATCAAATACGTCATTTACGGTGGTCATTGCACAGCTCCTTGGTGGGTTGAAAGTGTTTTTGCCATCAGCCCGAGGGTGATGGTCATTACGTGGCAATCATTGACATGCACGCCCAGATCAAGGGTGCCCACGGCTTTGCCGGGGCTTTCGATCAGGGTGATGTTGTCGATCTCACAGCGAATATCGGTCTGCAACTCGTCCAGCGAGCGCAGCGAGGTGCAAAAGGTGATCTGGTGGCTGGTCTGCACCACCAGGTGATCCGACAGGTCCTCAAGCCGGTTCGGCCGCTTTTGTTGACGAAACTGCGGGGACAGGCAATCGAAGATCACGCCCAGATGGTTGCGAATGAAGTGGGAAAAGATCAGCGCATCAAGCGCCACCCAATCATCCAAGCCTTTGCCCACTTCATCGCGAAACTGCGCGAGCCAGGCCGTGACCTCGTCGCGGGCCAGCAGAAAGCCCGGGGTTGTGGATAACCAGACCGGCGCCTCGACGGTACGGACATGGCCAATTACGTGCTCACTGTCACCCGCGCTTGAGTGCAGCTTGAATCCGGTGCTGTTGCTGCGCTCACGGGTCGACAGGGCTACCGGGCTATCGCGCAATACCGGCGCCTTGAGCAGCGCCTTGAACTGCATCCACTCCTGGGGCAGTACCTGATTGACACGCCCCATGTGGTGCTTGATCGGCAGCAACGCGAGCATGCCGTGTACCACCACATCGGCCGCGTCCATGCGGCGCGCAGCCTCACGGTCGAAGTGAATCGGGTTGCGATCACCGGAGAGGCCGGCCCAGGCCTCGATCTGCTCGGCTCCGAATTGCAGCTGCATGATCAGACCACCTTGCGCAGCATGATGCCGGCGTTGGCGCCACCGAAGCCGAAGCTCAGGTTCAGCACATTGTTCAGGCTTTGCCCATGCAGGTGCTCGTTGGGCACGTAGTTGAGGTCACACTCGGGATCGGCCTCATCCATATGGATAGTCGCCGGGATGGTGCCGCGAGCCATGGCCTTGAGGCAGAAGATCGCTTCCATGGAACCGGCGGCACCGATCAGGTGGCCGGTGTAGGACTTGGTGCTGGACATAGGAATGCCATAGGCGGCGTCCCCCAGGGCCAGCTTGATCGAGCGGGTTTCGTTGACATCGTTGAGCGGTGTCGAGGTGCCGTGCAGGTTGACGTAGTCGATCTGCGAGGCCTGTACGCCTGCCTGCTTGCACACGGAATTGATCACCCGCACCCGTGCCTGCATGTCTTCGGCCGGGGCCGTCATGTCGTAGGCGTCGGAATAGTTGGCGTAGCCAGTGATTTCTCCGAGTATCTGCGCGCCACGCGCCCGGGCCGACTCATAGTCTTCCAGGCAAAGTACCGCCGCGCCCTCGGAGAGCACGAAACCGCTGCGTCCCTTACTGAACGGGCAACAGGCCAGGCGAGGGTTTTCCTGCTCTTTGCTCAAGGCCTGAATGACATCCACCGACCAGACGTTGAACTGCTCTTTCAAGGATTCACTGCCACCGGCAATCATCATGTTGGCGCGGCCGCAGCGAATTGCCTCGTACGCCTCGCCAATGGCGATGGTGCCTGTGGCACAGGCGGCAACCGGGCTGTTCTGGATGCCACGCATGTTCCAGTTCATGGTGATACCGGCGGTAGCGGCATTGCACATCGACATGACGGTGGCGAAGGAAGTGGATATGCCGTGCTCACGGTATTCGTTGTTATTACAGTTGGCGGTGTCGAGCCCACCCCAACCGGTGCCGAGGATCACGCCGCGATCAAAGGGCGACACGACGTCATCCAGAGGCGTATCACCGAAGGCCATACGGAGCGCTTCGTGGGTGGCCACCAGGCTGTATTTGGCGAATAGTGGCAACATCTTGGAAATTTTCTTCGAAAACGGACGCATTGCTTCACGGCCGAAGTCATCAATAAAACCAAAATAACGTGCATGGATGCTCGGATCGTCGAAGCTGTGCTGACGGTAACCGACTTGGTAATCCATCATTGCGTCCCAGATGGCGTCGACATTCTGGCCAAGCGAGCAGATTGCGCCATAACCGGTTACAACGACCCGGCGGGGTTCTGAAGAGGCGGACTGTTCCATGATCTTCCCTGTTTCGATGTCTTGACTGAAGATGCCACGCAGCGTAAAGAAGCCTGATCCAGAGACTCAGACGGCTAATGGCATGCTCGGCGATATAGGCAAGCGGAGGCACTCGCAAGTGCAAGCCTTGACGCCATACTTTGAGCAATCGTCCAGCATTGAAGATTGCATCGCTGAGACGTCATATAAGGCTTAACCACTGCCCGGCATAATTTGTCGTAACTGTCTGGGGAGGACAACTGTATCTAGGTACAGGCGGCAAGTTGTTCAATTAGCATCAAATAATAAAATCCGAACCCGCACTAAAGTACAGGTCCATGTCTGGAAAGTTTTTGATAAGCTTTTGATTGCCGTGCAATCTATTTTTGCGGCTTGAGGTTTGTTGTTTGTGCTCTGGCTGAATACCTTTACTTCGCACTCATTACTCATAGAGGAGCAATTAACGCTATGGAATCCATCGAGTTTCATGCGCTCGATTATAGTGCGAGGCCCCACGCCTGGGTTTCTGACTTATATGGTTTGCGCAAAGAAGTATTCGCCGACCGCTTGAACTGGAAAGTCAATATAAACAACGGCATCGAGTTCGATGAGTACGACACCGAGCGGACCACCTACCTGATCGGCACCTGGGAGGGCGTACCCCTGGCGGGTCTTCGTCTGATCAATACGCTGGCGCCCTATATGGTCGAAGGGCCATTCCGGGACTTTTTTCGTTACGAACCGCCCAAGCGCGCACTGATGGCCGAGTCCAGCCGTTTTTTTGTCGACAAGACCCGTTCGCGCCAACTCAGCCTGGGCCGCATGCCGCTGACCGAAATGCTGCTGTTCAGCATGCACAACTACGCCGCGGCCAGTGGGCTGGAATCGATCATTACCGTGGTCAGCAATGCCATGGCACGGATCGTACGCAACGCCGGCTGGCATTACGAAGTGCTGGATACCGGCGAAGCCTCTCCAGGGGAAAAAGTGCTGTTGCTGAACATGCCGGTAAACGAGTTCAATCGTCAGCGGTTGATATCCAGCATTGAGCACAAGCAGCCCTTGTCATCCTCGCAGGCAAGCCAGTGGCCGCATCGTCTACACGTCAGTGATACGGCGTTCGGCTAGCCCTGGCGGTTCGGCGCCTGGCTCAGAGGATGCCTTGACGCTGGGCCTCATAAACCGCCTGCTTGGCATTGCAGACCTGCAGTTTTTCGGAAATGTTAGACATGTGAAATTTGACCGTGCGTTCGGAAATCGCGCAGATCAGCGCGATTTCCCGGTAGGCCTTGCCCATCATCACCCACTTGAGCACGCTCAATTCCTTGACCGAAAGTGGCCCGCCCTGAAGCTTGGAAAACAGTTCATCGACTGTCCGCAGGCTCAACAGCCGGCTATGAAAACCGATCAGCGCCATCTGTATCTGCCCTTGCTGGTCGGCCATGCGGCGATCAACGTCAGCTTGTTGCCCACCGTTGCTGAGACTCAACGAACTGAACATTCCACTTGCGTCATGCAGGGTAAAGGTTGCACCGGAGCAGATCCGGTATTGGCTGGAACGCCGAAACAATTCCCGACTTTTTTCACAGGAAACGGTCTCGCGCGCGTCACTCCAAGAGAATGGCGCGCAACGTCTAAGGCCGTGATGAATGATCGGATCGATCAGGTGATAGCTGGCCGCCCTGTAAGCTTTTAACCAAGGTGCTGGGTAATTTGAAATAATAAGAGGGGCCACTTCACGATTTCGAGGAACGGCAAAGTAAGCATAACTTAGTCCTTGAAGGTCCCCCAGCAGGTGCTCAAGTTCGTATTGTAAGCTGACACTTGGATGTTTCTCATCGGTCAGGGCGAAATCACGGTATTTGGAAGCATTATCCATCTCATGAACTCTTTATGTTTCAAGTTTATTTCATTTCTGCGGAGACGGCGAAGGCAATGCAGGATTTTTATTATGCAGGGTGCCTAAGTAGAAGGCCCTGAGCGTCCTGGAGCGGTTACTTCCGGTACATGGGCAGGCATGCTAGTAGAAGCCAAGTGGCAGATCTGTACGGCATTAGGGGGACATCAAGAAAAAAACTGACAGGTGAAACTACGAACTTTTATAAGTAGTTTGTGCCCGAGTCCATGAAAGACCGGACAGCGCTGCGCCACCTTCGCCATGGATCAGCGTCGGTGGCGCCTGAGTGGTTAATCGGGATTGAAGCTGAGGCGTTGGGACTCAATACCGAATCATCACCGACTTCAGCTCGGTGTAATCCTCAATAAACGCTCCGCCAAATTCCCGACCCACGCCCGAGGATTTATTGCCACCAAATGGCACCGCTGGGTCGAGCATGGTGTGCATGTTCACCCACACCGTGCCGGCATTGATCGCAGGGACCATACGCAAGGCCTTGCCCAGGTCGTTGGTCCACAGACTAGCGCTCAAACCGTAGGGTGTGTTGTTCATCAGATCCAGCAATTCGTCTTCGCTGTCGTAAGGAAAGAACGTGGCGATGGGGCCGAAGGTTTCCTCGTTGAGCAGGGTATCGTTGACGGTCTTGGCGAGGATTACCGTGGGTTCGACATAGCAGCCGGGCCGGTCCATCCGCTGGCCGCCGTGAATGATCGTATTGTTTTCGGCGCGGGCGGTGTCGAAAAAACCTTCAAGTTTCAACTGGTGCTGGCGGTTGGTCACCGGGCCGAATTCGGTGCGCTCGTCCAGGGGCGAGCCAATGTTCAATTTGCTCAAGCGCTGGGCCAGTTTGTCCATGATCTGCTCAATCTGAGAGTGATGGACAAAGAAGCGTTCGGCCGCCGCACAGATTTGCCCTGAGTGCAGAAAGCCGGCTTCGATGATGCCATTGACGGCCTTGTCCAGGTCCATGTCCCGTAGGAAGCCCGCCGCATTCTTGCCCCCCAGTTCGAGCGTCGCGCGGGTCAATCCGGCGCCCATCGCACTGCGGCCCACGGCGATGCCTGTCGGTACCGAGCCGGTGAATGACACCTTGTGGGTGCCTGGGTGCTCGATCAGGCCTTTACCCACTTGACCGCTGCCGGTCAGGACGTTCAGTACGCCAGCCGGCAGCCCGGCCTCGATGGCCAGTTCGGCGATGCGCAGGATGGTCAGCGGTGTGAACTCGCTGGGCTTGATGATGATGCTGCAACCGGTCACCAGCGCCGAGGCGAGTTTCCAGATGGCGATCATGGTGGAGAAATTCCACGGCACGATGCCCACCACCACGCCGACCGGTTCGCGCAGGGTGAACGCGGTATAGCGTTCGCCGGCAAAGGAGGGCAGCGATGGAGTGATGGTCTGGCCGCTGATCTTGGTCGCCCAGCCTGCGTAATAGCGCAGGAAGTGCGCGGCCTGGTCGACTTCAAAGGCGCGGGCGATCTGGATAATCTTGCCCGATTGGCAGGTCTCGATCTGCGCCAGTTCTTCGCGGTTCTGCTCCAGCAGGTCTGCCAGCTTCAGCAGCACATTGCCGCGCAACGCCGGCGCGGCCTGGGACCATTGTTTGAAACCGCGATTGGCCGACGCCACCGCCGCATCAATATCGGCAGGATCGGCATCGGCGACCTGGGCGATGACCTTGCCGGTGGCGGGGTTGATCACTTCCAGGGTCTGGCTCGAATGGCTCTCGACGTAGCCGCCATCGATAAACAACCCATGGTTTCGACTGAGGAAGGCTTCGACTTGAGGCAGCAGTGAAATATCGCTCATGGGTGTTCCTGAGGGCAGAGGGAAAACCCGAGGTTAACCAACGCCGGTCATTGCAGCTTGACTGTACCTGCCAGGATTCATGTCTGTGGCTGACATCGCAATGCAGCAGATAGACCGCCCCATCCACCGTCATCCCCGTAGCAGTTGTCGAGCGTCAGCGAGGCTACGTAAGGCCACACCAGAAACAGGAAGCCGAACCCCGACGTCCACAAAGCCCATCACCAAGAATCGCGTCGCGCCCTACGCAGCCTCGCTGGGGCTCGACAGCTGCTACGCAACGCCAGGCTCAAGTTGTGTGGATACCCATGATGTCTATGAAAAGTACAATCTTGGCTGTGGAACGTGCATTTTCTGCGCTGGGAGAGCCTCCCATACTGGCCCTGCATCCTGCGCCGCTCCTCGATAAGAAGCGCCAGCCGGACATCCAATAATAAGCAGGGCCAACCATGAAAAAGCCAAACCCGCTCCTTGAAGACCTCAAGTCCATCCTGCCGGCCATCGCTGCCAATGCTTCGCGCGCCGAGCAGGAGCGCAAGGTGCCCGACGAGAATATAGCGCTGCTCAAAAGCATCGGCTTGCACCGTGCTTTTCAGCCGAAGCAGTTCGGTGGCATGGAGTTGTCGTTGCCGCAGTTTGCCGACTGCATCGCGTTGCTGGCAGGGTCCTGCGCGAGCACCGCTTGGGCGATGAGCTTGCTGTGCACCCACAGCCATCAATTGGCACTGTTCTCGGCCACCTTGCAGCAGGAAGTCTGGGGCCATGACTCGGACGCCACCGCCAGCAGCAGTATTGCGCCGTTCGGCCGTACCGAAGAAGGCGAGGGCGGTGTGTACTTCAGCGGAGAAATGGGCTGGAGCAGCGGCTGCGACCACGGCGAGTGGGCGATTGTCGGGTTTCGCCGGCCAAACGCCGAAGGCACTCAGGATTACTGCTTTGCGGTGTTGCCGCGCAGCGACTACCAGATTCGTGACGACTGGTTCGCCGCCGGCATGAAAGGCAGCGGCACCAAGACCTTGATTATCGACAACGCCTGGGTGCCGGAGCACCGCATCCAGAAAGCCAAGGACATGATGGAAGGCAAGTCAGCAGGCTTTGGTCTCTACCCCGACAGCAAGATTTTCTACTCGCCGTACCGGCCGTATTTCGCCAGCGGTTTTTCCACCGTCAGCCTTGGCGTGGCCGAGCGCATGCTTGAGGTGTTCCGCGAAAAAACCAAAACCCGCGTACGCGCCTATACCGGTGCGGCTGTCGGCGCGGCGACCCCGGCGTTGATGCGCCTGGCCGAGTCGACCCATCAAGTGGCAGCCGCCCGGGCCTTTCTCGAAAAGACCTGGCAGGAACATGCCGACCACAGTGCCGAGCAGCGTTACCCCAGCCGCGAAACCCTGGCGTTCTGGCGCACCAACCAGGCCTACGCCACCAAGATGTGCATTCAGGCGGTGGACCGGCTGTTCGAGGCCGCCGGGGGCAATGCCTGGTTCGAACACAACGAAATGCAGCGCCTGTTCCGCGATTCCCACATGACCGGTGCTCATGCCTACACCGACTACGACGTCTGCGCGCAGATCCTTGGCCGTGAGCTGATGGGGCTGGAGCCGGACCCGAGCATGGTGTGAGCCAAACCTTGATAACAACAAACAGGGCGGCGCTTGAACGTTGTCCGGGAGTCTTGCATGTCTGATCACAGCGCTTGCGCCACCTTCGACCCTCGGGCCTTTCGCCGGGCCTTGGGCAATTTCGCCACCGGCGTCACGGTGGTCACAGCAGCCACCGCTTCCGGGCGCAAGGTGGGCGTCACGGCCAACAGCTTCAACTCGGTGTCCCTCGACCCGCCGCTGGTGTTGTGGAGCATCGACAAACGCTCCAACAGCCACGCGGTGTTTGAAGAGGCCAGCCATTTTGCGGTCAACGTGCTGGCGGCGGATCAGGTCGACCTGTCGAACAATTTCGCGCGGCCCAAGGAAGATCGCTTCGCCCTAATCGAGTACGAGCCGGGCGAGGGCGGCTCGCCGGTATTTGCCGATTGCTCGGCGGTGTTTCACTGCGAGAAATACCAGCAGGTGGACGGCGGCGATCACTGGATCATGATCGGCAAGGTCGTGGCGTTTGACGACTTCGGCCGTTCACCGTTGCTCTATCACCAGGGTGCCTACGCGCAGATCCAGGCGCTCCCGTAACCTGTAGCCGCTGCCGAGACACGAGGCTGCGATGGGTTGTAGCCGTTGTCGAGGTACGAGGCTGCGATGGGTTGTAGCCGCTGTCGAGGTACGAGGCTGCGATGGGTTGCGAAGCGACCCCTGAGGGTGGTCCTGCGGACACATATCGCAGCCTCGTACCTCGGCAGCGGCTACAGATGTCGAGATGTTGTGGGACTCAGAAGGGCACGGCCACCACCAACTGACTGTAGACGTTGGTGCCATTGCCGCCGACCTGGTTGCCGCCGTTGTCCTGGTCCTTGTTCGGCTTGTACAGACCCAACAGCGGGGTGACGATCAGGTGCTCGTTCACCACCCATTCGGCATACAGGTCCAGCTCGCGGCCATCGAGATCCGGCATGCCGTTCTTGCTCAGGGTCTTGTAGTCGAAGAACAGCGCACCCACGGTCACGTTGTCCAGCGGCTTGACCTTGAGTGCCACATGTTGGACTGCCGTGTTGCTGTTGTACGGGCCTGAGTAATTGCCGGCCACTTCACCCTGAACCCAGGTGCCATAGCCACGGTTGAACCCGGAAAACATCGCGTCCCAGTTTTTTGAATAACGGCTGTAGCGATAGGTCAGGTCGGGTGACAAAGGTAGGTCGGCAAAGGTGTAGCCGCCTTCGCCGTACCAGGCATTTTCCTGGCCTGCATCTTTGTCTTGCCGGGCATATTCGAAGGAAAAGTGTGCGTTTTCGATCCCCGCATTACCGACGCCGCGCAGGCTGTAGAGGTTCATGCCCTTGCGTTGTTTTTGCAGGTCATTGGCAAAGCGTTCATCGACGTCGATGCCGTGGATGTAGGTCAACCCCAACGTGCCCGGTGCGGTGGTGTATTCCAGGGTACCGGCGGCCATTTCGGTGTTGGCCTGGGCGCGGTTGTCGGACTTGATCCACATCAGGCTGCCATGCACGCCGTCCTTGCCGCCCAAGCGCACCACGGCGGTCTGGTCGAAGGCATGGCGCGCGGCGATGTAATAGGCGCCGCCACGGTTGAACTCGCCGTCTGCCACGCCGTTGCCCAGGTTGGGGCCGTCATCGTTGATGATGAAACCGTCGCCCAAGGTGATGATCTGGCGGCCGAACGATAGGTCGAGGCCATCCTTGCCCAACGCTGGAACTAAATCACCGGAACGCCAGCCGGCGAAGGCTTCGTCGAACTTGGTAGTGCGCTCGGTGCCGTTGGTGACCCGCGACGCATCGCCATCGCCCCAGGTTCCGGAGCTCACCAGATTGGCGGTGCCGTAGACGCTGCCCAGCGCGCCCAGGGTCTGGTCGATGCTCAAACCGTACTTGATAAAGCTTTCGCGCCAGGTGGAACCGCCGGGGCTGCCCTCGTAGTTCTTGCGGCTGTTGAACATCCCGTAGACCGCCAGGAAGTTACCGGTGACCTGGGTGTCTTCGTCGGCGTACAGTTCGACCGCATGGGCCGATGACTCGGCGATCAACAGCGCGACGCCCAGGCCAACGGCCTTGTGCAGCCTGCGGGTTTTCAGTGTGTGCTCCATCGTTATAGTCCCCAGCATGGTGAATTGAGCGCGCATTAGGGCGAGCAGGGCGGGGGGAAGTCTTTCACCTGCGTGCCAGGTAATTGATCCTGGCCGCCAGCGCACGGGTCGTGGCAGGGAGCAACAAAACCGGCGGCAGACATGGGCAAGACGATCAGGTCGAGCGGGGCGCACAGTGCCCTCACTCTAAAAATCCGCTTTCGAGGATCTGCACCATGTCGATCAATGACCGGCTCACCGCGCACTTGAACCGTGGCACGGTGGGTTTTCCCACCGCTCTTGCCAGCACCATCGGCCTGATCATGGCCAGCCCGGTGATTCTCACGGCGACCATGGGCTTCGGCATCGGTGGCAGCGCCTTTGCCCTGGCCATGCTGATTGCGGTGGTGATGATGCTGGCCCAGGCAACTACCTTCGCCGAGGCAGCCTCGATCCTGCCCACCACCGGCTCGGTCTACGACTACATCAACTGCGGCATGGGCCGTTTCTTTGCGATCACCGGCACGTTGTCGGCCTACTTGATCGTGCATGTGTTTGCCGGCACCGCCGAAACTATCCTCGCCGGGGTCATGGCGCTGGTGAACTTCGAACACCTCAATACCTTGGCCGAATCGGCGGGTGGATCGTGGTTGCTGGGGGTGGGTTTCGTGATCGTGTTCGGCATTCTGAATGCCTTCGGTGTCAGTGCCTTTGGCCGTGCGGAGATCATCCTGACCTTCGGCATGTGGACCACCTTGATGGTGTTTGGTGTGCTGGGCTTGATTGCCGCACCGGCAGTGCAACTGGAGGGTTGGTTTGGCGAGTCGCTGGTGGGCACCGACCTGATCACCGTGCTGTCGCTGGTGGGCATGGCGATGTTCATGTTCGTCGGCTGCGAGTTCGTCACGCCTCTGGCGCCGGATCTGCGCAACTCGGCGAAGGTCATGCCCAGGGCAATGATGCTCGGTTTGCTAGGCGTGGCGAGCTGCATGTTCATCTACGGCGCGGCGATGAAACGTCAAGTAGAAAACGTGGTGCTCGACGCTGCCACGGGCGTGCACTTGCTGGACACGCCCATGGCAATTCCAAAATTCGCCGAGCAGGTAATGGGCCAGATCGGCCCGATCTGGCTGGGCATCGGCTTCCTGTTTGCCGGCGCGGCCACCATCAACACCCTGATGGCCGGTGTGCCACGGATTCTCTACGGCATGGCGGTGGACGGCGCGTTGCCCAAGGTCTTCACCTACTTGCACCCACGCTTCAAGACCCCGTTGTTGTGCATCCTGGTGGCAATGCTGATTCCGTGCCTGCACGCGCTGTACCTGGGAGGCAACACCGACAACATCATGCACTTGGTGCTGGCGGCCGTGTGTGCCTGGAGTTTTTCGTATCTGCTGGTGACGTTGTCGGTGGTGATCCTGCGCATTCGGCGCCCGGACCTGCCACGGGCCTACCGTTCGCCGTGGTTTCCGCTGCCGCAGATTCTGTCTAGCATCGGCATTGTGCTGGGCATGTGGTTTATCACGCCGCCGGGAATGAATCCGGCGGATATCTACGTGCCGTTCGGGGTGATGCTCGGGTGTACGGCGGCGTACGCGCTGTTCTGGACGTTGGTGGTGCAGAAGGTCAATCCATTCAAGCCGGCCTCTGTGGAAGAGGTGTTGGCCAAGGAGTTTTGCAATGAGCCGGGGCATTCTCACCACGCTTACATCGACCATGCTGCAAAAGCTGTCTGAGCTGTTCAGTGCCCAGCGTGCTCCGGCGGGTTACCGGCCGGGGGTGACGCTTGGGCACTTGCAACGCAACCTTGGGCTGGCGAGTTTTGAGTGGGTAACACCGACCCTGGCGCAGGCTTGCCTGGACGATGGGAGCCTGCAACTGGAGATCGCCGAACGCACGGAGTCGCAGCTGTTGATGCACCTGGTCATGACTGAGTTCGTCCTGCGTGTACCTGCCTCCAGAGAGGGCGCGGCACGCTTCGAACTGCACCATGGCGGGGCTGTTCGACGCACCGGTATTCACTGTCGGCAACGCGCGGGAGACGCTGGATTATTGGCCGAGCTACAGGCCGGTTTGCAGGCCGACAAGCCTTTGCATCAAGCGCTGATGCCCCTGGACTTCAAACGCCTGCGCATCGACCTGGAAGGCGGCCAATGGTGCGTGCGCCTGGAGCATATGGGCGGTAGCGAGGTGGTCAATCGCATGCCGGCCTTTCGGCGCTACATCGCCCTCAGCGGCGAACAGCGTAACCACCTGCTGGCAGCGTTGGCGGGGTTGCAGCGGGTCTTGCTCACACTCTGATTGGCATCATTAGTGCTTCCACCTTGGCGGACAGGTACTTGTTGCGCGCATATAGATAACATGTTAACTATTGCCCGACAAAAACAAAAAAAGCCACTGTGGAGACACCCCATGAACAACCAACAGATGACCCAAGACGGCCTGGCAACCTGGACCCGGGATCTGCGCGCGGTGTGTGGTCACTTCGACACGGAACTGGCCTTCAATCGCTCGCTGTTTATCGGCGAGGTCTGCACCCTTTCCAGAGGCGGCTTGCCCCTGGCCAGCCTGCGCACCAACGCAGGGTTGATCAAGCGCAAAACCCCGAATCCCGACCACGACAATGACCAGGATTGCTTCCTGGTCAGCCAGCGCAGCGGTTACTCCCAGATCATCCAGAACGGTCAATGCATCCAACTGGCTCCCGGCGAGATGCTGCTGATGGACTCGACGGGCTCCATTGAAATCACCCCATTCGGCCTGATCGAACATGCCTCGCTGTCGCTGCCACGCCATGAAGTGTGCAAGCAACTGGGCAGCCAGGGCCTGACGTTCGGCAAAATTTCGTCGAGCAAGGCCTGTGGGCGGATGCTTCATGTTTTGATGGATCAATTGTGCAAGGACAGCCAGGAAGGCGAGGGCGTCGTGGGTGAAGTCGAGGCCTTGCAGAGTGCGTTTGTCTCGCTGCTGGGCTCAGCCATGGAGCAGGAAAACGAGGCGCGGGACGATATGACCTCGTTGCAGGGCAGCAACCTGCGCAGTTATGTGCAGAAGGTTATTGAAGAATCCCTCACTCAGCCTGGCTTGAGCCCGGTGGGGTTGGCCAACCGGTTGAATATCTCGGTGCGGCATTTGTATCGGTTGTTTGAGGAGCAGGATGACAGCGTGTGTCGCTACATCCAGCGGGCGCGGTTAAAACGAAGTGCTGATGATTTGACTAACCCGTTTTTGAAGAGTGAATCGATTACTTCGATTGCTTATAAATGGGGGTTTACGGATTCGGCGCATTTTAGTCGGTCGTTTAAGAAACAGTTTGAGGTGTCGCCGAAGGATTTTCGGTCTAGTCGGTTGTAGATGGTTGTGTGAGGGGTTGAGGTTCGGGAAGGTCGGTGGGTGGGCGATTATCCATGACGACTTCTTCCCGGCGTATACGGACCCGAATTTATTAGGTTGAGGCTGCCCAGCGCATACAAAAGTCATGTTGCTCTTGGATATTGTTGGTTATATCGTCTTCGTCATAATCGAAAATATATACCTTGTCTCCATCGGGCTGACCAATTTTTAGTTCGTACGCAACGAGTCCGTTTGACATTTGTGATGACATGCCTGAAGTGTGTACGTTGATCTTGGCTCCCTTGCATAAAAATTTTGTGTCTTTGAAATCCGCTCTTAGTATGCCAAGGCAGTCATATAGATCGCAGGCGGTATAGGTTCTTTTACGTCCATTATCTAAAAGGAGAGTTAAATTTGGTTTTCCACCCTCGTACTCTATTGTCACGCTTCCGCGAGCGTTATTTTTTATGGTGATGATTTTTACTGATTTCATGGTCGTTCTCTATTAGGCTTTAGTATGGTGTATCCCTTGTAGCTGCCGTTATCATTGACTGAAGAGACATCTAATAGTGAGTCGGGGTCAGATAACGATAAATAGGCAATGGGCAAAAAATCATGGCCTGATATTGATTGTCCTTAGGGCTGGTCGCCTAGAGTTTCAATTTGATAACGAATGAGACACTCAACCAGAACACTCATGAACTCTCTCCTGTCAATTGTTTCATCTTCAAAATACGTATCAAAGAGATAAAATACGGAGTCAAAGCTTTCATCGACGGACAGATAATGATTAATAGTGTCGATAAACCATTTTTGCTCTTCGTGGGTGTATGTAAAAAACTCCGGCTTTGTCAGGGTGTCGAAAAGCTTTGTGAGTTCTTTTCGGCAATTTACATTTTTCGAAACTATAATCTCTTCTCTTTCAAGGTCTTTAATATTTTCAATGTTATATGCAAACAATAGTCCGCGAAGTATTGAGAGCTTTGGCTGTTTTTTTCATATTCAAAATTCCGTATAAGCCGTTATTGGTTTACTGTTTCTATCTAGAAAAAAACGACTGCTTTTTTTGTGTTCCATATTCTATTCCATTTCTTCTATATCCCTCACCAACGATCCTCCCCATATCCATTGGAGTAGTGGGCACTCGGCCATTAAGTTTAGTCAGTAGGAGGTGAATCGGGCTCAGATCACGATAAATAGACGGTGAGAAAAAATTGTGGTCTGGACTTATATGACTATTCGTTATTATTTGGTTTGATGTTTTTCATTCTCGAGAATAGTTCGAGTTTGCTTGATACATGTTCAAGCCATAGCCTTGCTGATGACCACTCGTGCGGGTAGTAGTAACTACAGCCCATTGTGAAGAATAAAAAGTCCTGGAGCTCCTGCTCTGATTTATTTGAGCGTAAAAGACTCTCTAGTTCTTGCTGTGCTTTCTCTGTTCTTTCATAGGATGATTCGGATATAAAACCCTGAATCACCTCATCCGCAGTTTTATACTCATCAGCCCAGTCTTGGTTGAAGTAGCCAGCAAGCAGTTGTTGTAGCTCTGGACAGTTTTCCGTCATCGGTTCGGGTATCCCCTAAGAATTTTATAATCGTCAGGCATTTTTTATCTTTCGCAAGATTACCTATTGCTAAATCAGTGAGGTGGACGGTTAATTGGTGTGTCTATATAAATTTGTCTGTCTGTTTTTGTGTTTTAGATTGACTAATTGTCCGTGCAGGCACGCTAGTGTCAACGGGTTGCTATTCCTATTTATAGGTCGCAAAAGGCTTATTTTGTGAGTAGGTGGTTATCGAATTTGTTAACTATATGAGTTAGCCACAGTAGTCCTGATTTCCATTGGTATGGGTAATGGTAATAACAGTACTGTTTGTGCAGTAAATTTTCTTGAAGATTCGATTCGTTTGTATAAGAGTCTATCAATTTTAAGATTTCCTGCTTTACTATTATGATTGCGTCTCTAGGCGAGTCCCGTAGAAAGCTATCAATAACTTCATCGGCCGAGGAGTGGTCCTCCGCCCAATCTTGGTTAAAGTAGGCACCAAAAAACTGTTGGAGTTCTGTCAGTTGCTCATTCATTTTTCTGGGTATCCTGTTAGCAATAGATAACCGTCTGGCATTTTGGGGGCTCGCTTTAAGACGAGCAGAAATTTATAGGCATGTGTAGATTTTTCAGCTCCTCTTAAGATGCTTCGTCCTACGGATTGGCTTGAACTATCTTTAATCAAATATTTATCCTTTTTGCTATTTAAGAATTCCAGTATTTCTTGATGGTGGGTCGCCAAGCTTTTAGAAACAATAGCTTCAGCTTCCTCTAGGGTTCTGAATGTAGACGAAGCTGGGATGTGTGGTTCCGATTTTAATCTTTCAGCCAGCTCTTCGTCTGTCCGCCCAACGTGTTTTTCAATCAAGTGTCCTCCTGCCTTTTCATGCGTAGTTAATACACCGCTATTTTTCTTATTTGTTTGACTTGGATCGTTTTGGGCGGCTGGACAGTTTCCAACCTTGCAGCTCAGTCCCAACGGATCCACCCACCCCGTCGGGTTGGGCACGTACTGGTATCCGTTCAGGCCACCCGCCAGTTTCACCGGGTCGGGGGTCAGGTAGCGGCCGTTGTCCGGATTGTAGTAGCGGTGGCGGTTGTAGTGCAGCCCGCTTTCTTGGTCGAAGTATTGGCCCTGGAAGCGCAGCGGGTTGCTGACCGTGTTGATATCGAGTCGAGCGATTTGGCCGTAGGCGCGGTAGTGCGCAGACCAGACGATTTCGCCGTCAGGGTTTGTCAGTTCCTGGGGCGTGCCGAGGTGGTCGAGTTGGTAGTGGAAGGCTTTTACGTTGTCCGGACCAAAGCCTTCCAGCAGCACTAAAGGGCGAAAGCTGTCCGGTTCGTAGACGTAGCTGCGGTGCTGATCAGCGCTGTGCTCAGCGATCAGGGTGTCGCCTTGCCAGAAAAACTCGGTGGTTTTCTCATCGACGGTTTTGCTGATGCGCCGACCAAACGGGTCGTAGCGGTAACTGGCGGTTCGGCCATCCGGTTGAGTGACGGCAATCAGCCGATGCTGGCAGTCGTAGCGATATTCGGTGACCAGTTGCTGTGCACGTCCTCGCCGTTCGCGGATCAGGTTGCCGAAGGCGTCGTAGTCGTAATGCCGATCACCTTGTTTCAGCAGGCGATTGCCCACCACCACGGCAGGACCAACGCGGTCCTGCATCAGCAGGTTGCCCGCCGGGTCGTGGGCGAAGCGTTCTTGTTGGTCTTGCGAATGGTTGGCGCGGGTCAGGCGGTCGAGCGGGTCGTAGTGGTAGTCGTGCTGGCCTTTGCGGGTGTCGAGGAGGCGGCTCAGGTTGCCGTGTTTGTCGTAGTCGTACTGGCGACGGTAGTGGTGGTGTTCTTGTTGGGTTAAGGCATGAGCGTGCAGGCGGCCTTGCTCGTCGTAGTGGTAATGGCTGAGCAGTTGGCCTTGCTGGCGCTGATGTTCACGGCCTGATTTGAACAGGTGTGAGGTGAGGGTTTTTCCATTGAGTTCGACGGTGGCGAGGTGGCCGCCTTTGTCGCGCTGAAAGGCCAGGCGGTTGTTGTCGGGCAGGCGCAGGTGTTTGAGTTGGCCGCAGTGGTCGTAGCCATACCGCAAGGTGCCCCAGCCCTGATGCTCGGCGGTAAGACGGTTCTGAAGGTCGTATTCGTAGTTGAGGGACCAGTGGCCGTCGTCGGCGCTGAGGAGATTGCCGAGGCGGTCGTAGGTGTAATCGACTGCGCTGCCGTCGGGCAGGTTTTTTCGGACAAGACGACCGGCGTAGTCTCGCTCGTAGCCGGTAACTAACTGACTGTCGTCATCGCCGTATTCCGTTTTCTCCAGCAGATGGCCGTTGAGGTCGTAGGCGTAGGCCGTGCGCCGACCATCAAAGCCAGTCTCCTGCTGGATCAGGCCATTGGCGTGATAGGCAAGTTGATAGGTTTCGCCTGCCTCGTTTTCGATCTCGGTCAGCAACAACCGTGTGTTGTCGTAGCGATACTTGAGCTGTGTGCCATCCGGGTTGATACGACGGCTGATCAGGTGCAGCCCGTCTGCGTACTCGTAGTGTGTAACGCGGCCCAGCTCATCTCGCTCGGCGGTGATTTTTCCGTAGGGGTTGTAGCTGTAAGCGCGGGTGGCACCGCCCGGTAGCACCACCTGAGTCAGTCGACCCACGCTGTCCCATTGATACTGGGTCAGCGCGCCGTGTTCATCCTCACGGGCAATCTGGCGGCCGAGGTCGTCGTAGCGATAACGCCGCGTACTGCCGTTGGGTAACGTTTCCTCGACCAGTTGGCCGAAGTCATTCCAGCTCAGGCGCTGAAAGCTGTGGTCCGGGTACCAGACTTCGGTCAGTTGGCCGCGTTTGTTGTAGCGATAGTCGGTAACAAATCCATCAGGATCCGTCTTACGGGTGATATCGCCCTGATCGTTGCGCTGGTATTTCCAGACCGCTTCACCACGCCGCACAACCCGTACGAACCCGTTGTCATGTTCGTAGGACGTCGGCTCATCGTCCCCCGGAAACAGCGCAATCAAGCGTCCGGCTTCGTCGTACTGATACGCCGTCACCGCGCCCAGCGGGTCCTGCTCGACGGTCAGCCGGCCTTTATCGTCGTAGGACTTGAAGTGTTGCGCGCCATCCGGATCAATCCGCTGCACCAACCGCGCGCGCTGGTCGTGGACGTAGACTTCCTGGCTGCCATCGGCGTTGTGGACGGTGACGCTGCCGTGGTCATCCCAGGCATAGCGCGTGTCCATCTGCGCAAAACTGGCCCAGTGCCGGACACATCGCGCCGCCTTGCCAGAACGTTCCCACGCCCAAAAGAAACTCGCCCCACCGGCCAGTTCCCGTTCCAGGATTACTTGCTGATCGTCGTAGCGATAACGCTCGCTTTCGCCTACGGCATTGGTCGCTTCAAGCAACCGCCAGGCGTCGTCATAGCGGTAGGAAACAACGTTTTGTTCGGTAACCCAGACGAACTCCTGATCGCCTTCGGCGCGAAATACCTGATAGTCGACGGCGACGATATGGCCGCGGTCATAGCGCAACAGCAGTGCCCGGCCAGCACCGTTGTCCAGGCGTTGGATGCGCCCTAGAACATCGCGGGAAATACGCAGGCGGTTGTCATACGCGTCGCTGATCGAGACCAGCAGCCCGTCGCGAAAATGGTAAAAACGCGAGGCTTGGGCCAATACCAGTTCATCTGGCAAAGCGCCCAGATAAATCGCCGCTTCGGCCAGGCTGTTGGTGATCGCTGGCCGTGAAACGGTGGGCAACGGAAACGTGGTGCTGCGGTTCTCATGATCGGTCCACACCACCGAGTCGCCATTCACCGACACGCGATGAGCCAGCGAATGGCTCCAACCCAACCCCAATCCGCAATCGATTTCCACGGCACTGGTGCGATACAGCCGTGTCCAAGCAAACGGTAGAAACCCGTCCAGTTCGCCATCGGTGAGGGTCAGCAGTTCCTCACCAGTGACCATCGACACGGGACAGCCGTTAGTCGCGGTTTTATCAGCGCTGGCGGTCGCATCACCCTTTGGATTTTTCGAAGCAACCGGCACATCATCAACGTGCTCTTGCCTGACCAACGTCGTCCTGGGCTTCTTGTTAACCCGTACCAGCGGCACCGGGTTCGGCACTTCATGCACCCCGGCCTTCAACGGCACACTCGGCACCACCTTGATCGGCGTCGCCGGGCTACTGAGCAGCAACGGCTTGACCCGTTTGGCATGCTGTTCCAGTCGAACTCCACCAAACTGCTTGGCGATCTGTTCCAGCCACTGCCGCGCACGCTGTGACTTGACCCTGCTCAGCACCTGGGTGCTCAGTCGTATCACCACCCCCATGCCGCCGGTGGCGCAGACCAGCAACAGGTTGATCAGCACTTCGGCACTGATTTCTCCGAGTAACTCGTTCATGTACGGCGGCGGCAGCATCCGCATCCAACTGACCATCGCCGACAGATAAACGAACAGAAGCGGCTCATCACTGAGCACGAGCAAACCAGTGGCAATCGCCTCGCTGCTCAGCGCCAGCAATTCATCCAGCTCAGCTTGGGAGAGGTATTGCAGCAGCTTTTCGCTATTGGGTTTCAGGTCCGCCAGCCACTCATACAACTGCGAAATGCTGTCCCAAAGGGCGTGCAGCGCCTTTTCAAACCCTTGTGCATAGGCCTGATGCAGCGTGATGTAACGCTTAAGAAAGTTGGCCTCGGAGTAGTGCTTCCACAGCGGTTCAAACGTGCCAGCCCACTCACCGCGCAACCAACCTTCCAACGGTTCGATCACCGACTGATAGGAGGCATACAGCGCTTTGACCTGCTCCTTGGAAACGTTGGGGTAAAAGCTCACCCGATACGGCTGGCCGCGAGTGCACTCGGTGACTTCAAGAATGCCGCTGGGGCCGATGGTTTTATGAATCGGCTCGCCGAGCGGACCGCCCGTCGGATCAACCTTTTGCAGCATCACCGGTGTATTGCCGATGGGCACAAATCGCGCGCTCTGGAACATATGCACCAGGGTCAGCGAACCGCTGGCCGGGCACATCGCGACGGTGCTGCTGGGGAGGATGGAGCGGTGGATGGGCGCTACAAGCGCCACCTCATCACCGACCTTGAACACCTGTTCGACGTCCAGCGCCGAGAAGCTCCAGAAGCTTTCGGCCCAACTGTCATAGGTGTTAAGGCATTGCCGGAAGTCGCCAAGAACGGACTCGACGTCACGCGTCTTCGAGTCCATGGCCGCCAGGACCATAAAGCCAATGGCGGAATTCAAGAGGTAGCCCCGTAGGACAGGGCATGAGTAGGAAAAAACATCGGCGGTCCCTCGCGCTGTGTGATCAGGCGAGAGACTTTGCAGAGGTTCTTAAGCGCGGGGAGTAGAGGTTATCTGGCGGCTAGGTAGGAGGTTTCGGCGAAGGCTGTACGGGGTCAAACCTCGGGTAAGGTCGACCCACCATCCACCACCACTGTTTGCCCGGTGATGTAGGTGGCCAAGTCAGAGGCGAGAAACACCATCGCTCCGGCGATATCGGCGGCGCTGCCCAGGCGTCCCAGCGGCACGCGACTGGCAATGCTGTTGTTGAGCTGATCGTCCCCGAGGTTGCCCATCGCCGGCGTTGCAATCATCCCTGGCTCAACCCCGTTGACCCGAATATTCAGCCCCGCCAACTCCAGGGCCGCGTTGCGAATGAAACCATTGACCCCGGCCTTGGACGCCGCGTAATGACTCAAGCCGGGGTAGGCCACGCGCGGGCCGGTGACGGAAGAGGTCACCAGCACACAACCCTGGCCCTGACGGCGGAACATCGGCAGCGCTGCCTGGGTCAGCCAGAACAGTGCCGAAAGGTTCACTGCCAATGTGCGCTCGAGGATGGCCGGTGTGATGTCGGCAAAGGCGGTCAACGGAAAATACCCGGCGTTGTGAATCAGGATATCCAACCGTCCCAGCCGTTGTTCCAACGCCTGAACGCCGTCGAGCACCGCTGTAGCATCTGCAAGGTCAACGCAAACGGCCTCAACCTGACAGCCGCGTTCGCACAATTCACCAGCCAAGCCCTGGGCCAGCGGCAACCGCAAGTCGGCAATCACTACCCGCGCGCCGCGCAAGGCAAAGGCTTCGACGATCCCGCGACCAATGCCCTGGGCGCCTCCGGTCACCAATACGACTTGCCCACTGAAATCCAGGTCATTGGTCATCGGGCTGCTCCAGTCGGGTAAACGCCAGGGTCGGCACATCGACGATGCTCGACCCGCCGTCGGCCACCAGCGTCGCACCGGTGATGATCGAAGCGTCCGCTGAAGCCAGGAAGCGACAGACCCTGGCGATCTCATCGGCACTGGCCGGCCGGCGCAACGGCACGTCGGCGCAGACCCGGTCGTAGGCCTGCTGCAGCGTCTCGCCATAAGCGTCCATCAACGGCTGCATTTCCTGATCAGCCATGGGCGTGCGCACCCAGCCCGGGCACACCGCGTTAACCCGCAGGCCGTGGGGCCCGTAATCCCTGGCCAGGGAGCGATTGAGCCCCAGCAGCGCGTGCTTGGCGGTGGTGTAGCCGCACACTTGCGACCCAGCCGCTAGTGAGGCAATGGAACCGATCAGCACGATATTCCCGGCACTTTCCAGCAACAGCGGCAGGCAGGCCCGCGCGCTGTAGAAGGCACTGTCGAGGTTGCTGCGCAGGGCCGCTTCCCAAGTCTGCGGGCTGGTTTGGGTGGCGCTGCCCAGTCCGTGACCACCGGCACAGGCCAGCAGTACATCGAGCCGACCGTAGCGCTGGCGGATCTGCGTGATAAACCCGTCCCAGGTGTCGGGGCAGGCCGCATCGCCCACCAGGATCAGGCCGCCGGTTTCCCCGGCTACCTGTTCCAGCGGTTCGCGGCGGCGGCCGATCAGCACCAGTTGCGCGCCTTCGCCCGCGTACAGCCGGGCGCAGGCGGCGCCGATGCCGGTGCCGGCACCGGTGATCACCACCGTGCGCAGTTCAGGCATCGGAATGCTCCGTACGGTTGAGCACCTGGCAGTAGGAGCTGATGGGGAAATTCGACAGTGCATCGAAGGACGCCCCGGCATAGCCGAAGATCTTGCCGTCGCTGCGGTGCTGTTGCAGGTCGATCAGAACCAGACCGAGGGTGGGGATGATCTTTTCGCGCCAGACAAACAGGTACAGCTCATCGGCAATCTTGTAGTAATGGCAGCGGTCGGTGTCGCACAGGCCTTGCTCGACGCCCTTGAGGCACTGCCAGGCGTAGAACTGGTCATTGAGGTAGATGTGCTCGTAGACCTCACTCGGGCTGTAGCGGTACTGGTTGCGCAGGCCTACCAGCTCGCCCGTCGGCGCGTGTGGGCACTGGCCTTCCTGCCATGGACGGTCGAGGCTGCCGTGGAGGAAATCCACTTCCACCGAAGTCAGCGGCTTGCCGGCCAGGGCACGGCTGTAGAGACCTTCAGCGGTTTCTGCCTGAGTGGGCAAGTGGCCGATGACGGCGGTGAACGAGGCGCTGGTAGTGTCGAGCACCAGGCTGATGGACCAGCTCTGGCCTTTTTCATGCTTGATGAAATCTACCAGGTACAGGCCGGGGCGGATCGATGTGGCGCGGTAGGGCGCGGTGCCGGTGGAGTGACCGTCAGCGGCGCGCCAGGACAAGGTTTGGTGGTCGAAACGATGCTCGATCTGCCAGCCGTTGGCGAAGTGCAGGGTGAAGGTTTTGCCGTTCAGGTCCGCGAGGTTAGGCAGGATGAAGGCTTGGGGGGCAAAGCCGTCGGCGAGGGCGCCTACGGTGATCCAGTCGGATTGGCTAGTCATGGCAGGCCTCCACTCAAACGACGGCAAAGTAATGTTTGACGAAACTCTCACTGACCACTTCCCACAGCACTGGCGTGCCCTTGGTCACGAACCAGCTGTCACCCGCCTTGTAGCGTGCACTTTTGCCGGTGGACTCATCCGTCAGCACCACTTCGCCGGTCACCACCGTGGCTTGTTCGGCGAACGGGTAGACCATCCTGAACTTGCCTTGGGTGGTGCCGAAGTAGGCGCTGCTGACCGGGTCGGTCGGTGCTCCAAAGGTCATCTTGCCGAAGGCTCTGACTTCGCCTTCGAGGATCTCTGAACCGAGGTCGGCCACGGTGCCCCAAGCGTCGAGCTCCGACAGTTGGATGTCTTTTTTGAGGGTAGTGAGGGTCATGGCAGTTGCTCCTGATGAGAAAAAATTAACGGCGCCCGTTCCAGTAGCCGGACAACTGGTGCCAGGACTTGCCGGCAGTCAGCAGCAGCGGGCGGATGGCATCTTTGCCGATGATGGTCGGGCGATGGATCGAGCTGACCAGGTCGTACCGCGCCGACCCTTCGCTCATGCCTTCGGCCAGCACCTTGCAGATGATGTGGCTGGGGGTGACGCCAAAACCTGAATAGCCCTGGACGAAAAACGCGTTGCTGCGCCCCGGCAAAGTGCCGATCTGCGGGAACAGGTTCGGGCTGCAAGCCATCGGACCGCCCCAGGCGAGGTCGATCTTCACGTCCTTGAGGTAGGGGAAAATCTTCAGCATCAAGTGACGGTTCCACGCCTTGAGGTCACCGGGAATGTGTTCCACCAGCGGCGTCGCGGCCCCGAACAATAGGCGGTTTTCATTGGTGACCCGGTAGTAGTCGATCACCGGGCGAATATCGCTGTAGGCCCCACGAATTGGGCTGATGCGGTTGATCAGCTCTTCGCTCAACGGCTCGGTCATCATCTGGAAGGCATAGGTGTTGATGGTCGAGCGGTGCAGTTCCGGTTCCAGCTTGTTGAGGAAGCTGTCACAGGCCCACAGCAGCTTGCTGGCCTTGACCGAGCCACGACCGGTGCGCACGGTGATGCGCTCGCCATAGCTGACTTCCAGGGCCGGGCTGTTCTCGAAAATTCGCACGCCGTGGCTGGCCAGGGCCGTGGCCTCACCCAGCAGCAGGTTCAGCGAATGCACGTGACCGCCGCCCATGTGCAACAGCGCACTGCTGTAGGCGCTGGAACCAATGATCTGCTTGACGTCGGAGCCGCCGAGAAAGCGAATCTCGTGTTTGCTGTTGATGGATTTGAAGTCTTTTTCCCAGGCCCGCAGGGTCTTTTCCTGGCGAGCGTTAAAGCCCATATAGCCATAGCCGTGGCAGAAGTCGGCATCGATGTTGTACTTGGCGATGCGGTCTTTGATGATGTCGGCACCCAGGTCGCTGATTTCGAACACCTGGCGCAGGCCGTCTTCGCCGACGTCTTTCTTGATCTTCTCCAGGTCATGACCAATCCCGGCCATGATCTGCCCACCATTGCGTCCGGTGCCGCCGAAACCCAGGTACCGCGCTTCCAGCACGACAATGTTAGTGATGCCTTTTTCGGCGAGTTCAAGGGCGGTGTTGATACCGGAAAAACCGCCGCCAATGATCACGACGTCGGCCTCCACACCCTGTTCCAGGGTCGGGAAACTGAGGTTGTACTTCTTGGTGGCCGTGTAATAGGTGGGCGTTTCTATATTGATCATGGCGCAGCCTGAAAAAGTGAAGGAAGGCTCTAAAGCGGATGCCTGCCATTAGGGGCCCTGGAGGGGTGGAAGTCTTGATTCTCCGTGCCGGGGCTTTTGATTCAGCGCGCCAGCCGAGGCTTTCGACCCACAAGTTATAGCGCGGCCAGAGGGGCGAGGTGTTAGAGTTTCGTTAAATTATTAACTAAATCTATCGTGACCCTGATCCCTATGCTCAAACCTCGACAATCCCTGACCTTGACCCTGTTACAGGCCCGTGAAGCGGCCATGAGTTTCTTCCGTCCTTCGCTCAATGAGCATGGCCTGACCGAACAGCAATGGCGGGTTATCCGCATCCTCAGTCAATACGACGAACTGGAGATCTACCAACTGGCAGAACTGGCCTGCATTCTCAAGCCGAGCATGACCGGCGTACTGGTACGCATGGAGGCGGCGGGGATGATTCACCGGCGCAAGGCCGAGCAGGATCAGCGGCGGGTCTTGGTGACCTTGGCGGAGAAGGGCAATGTGATGTTTGAGTCCATGAGCCAGTGCATGGAGGGCAACTACCAGCGCTTGCAGGATCAGTTGGGGGAAGAGAAGTTGCAGACGCTACTTGGCTTGCTGGATGAGTTGAAGAACATCAAGCGCTGAGGCGACTTTTCAAGCACAACAGATCAAAGGTGGGAGCTGGCTTGTGTGGGAGCGGGCTTGCTCGCGAAGGCGGTGTATCAGTCAATCCTTCTGGGACTGAACCACCGCCTTCGCGAGCAAGTCGAATCGTCGCACCGCCACTCCCACATGGATCTTAGGCGTCCTTGAAAACTAGTACACTCCGCCGCTCGACATAGGTGCTGCTGTACCCTTGAATTTCCCAGCCAGCGCCTGCAACCCACGCATCAACACCGTGGTGTCCACACCCACCGCGACAAACGTTGCGCCCAGCTCGATATAGCGCCGGGCAAGCGTCTCGTCAGCACTCAGAATCCCGGCGCCTTTACCGGCTTTGCGAATCCGTACGATGGCGTCTTCAATGGCCGCTTGCACCTCTGGATGCCCCGGATTCCCACGATGGCCCATGGATGCACTCAAATCCGCCGGCCCGATAAACACCCCATCCACACCCTCGACGGCCGCAATCGCATCCAGGTTGGCCAAGCCTTCACGGCTCTCGATCTGCACCAACAGGCACATCTGCGCATCAGCCTGATCCAGGTAATCAGAAATAGTGTTCCAGCGCGAAGCCCGAGCCAATGCGCTGCCCACGCCGCGTATGCCTTGGGGTGGATAGTGAATCGCGCGCACCAGCTCCCGTGCCTGCGCGGCGTTTTCAACCATCGGCACCAGCACCGTCTGCACGCCGATATCCAGCACTTGCTTGATCAACGCGGTATCGCCGATCACCGGCCGGATGATCGCTTCGCTTGCATAGGGTGCGATGGCCTGCAATTGGCCGAGCATGCTGCGAAGATCATTGGGCGCATGTTCGCCGTCGATCAATAGCCAGTCGAAACCGGCGTTGGCGGCCAGTTCTGCACAGTAGGTGTCAGCCAGGCCGAGCCACAGGCCGATCTGCACTTCGCCGCTGTTGAGGCGTTGCTTGAAACGATTCACAGGCATGTCCATGAAACAGTCCTCCAGAAGTCAGACGAAGCGGCAGGAGATGGAGCCCAGCATGTCGTAGTCGACATGGAAAGTGTCTCCAGGACTGGCCGCCACCGGACGGGTAAACGAGCCACCGAGAATGATCTGCCCTGGCAGCAGTGTCACGTCATAAGGCGCCAGTTTGTTCGCCAGCCATGCCACGCCCTTGGCCGGGTGGTTGAGCACGGCGGCCGAGACTCCGGACTCTTCGATCACACCGTTGCGGTACAGCACCGCCGGCACCTTGCGCAGGTCGATCTCGGTGGGCCGCACCGCACGGCCGCCCATGACCACGCCGGCGTTGGCGGCGTTGTCGGAAATGGTGTCGAACACCTTGCGGGTGGCGTTGGTCTGCGGGTCGATCTGCTGGATCCGCGCGTCGATGATTTCCAGCGCCGGGATCACCCATTCGGTGGCGTCGAGCACGTCGAAGATCGTGCAGTTCGGGCCCTTGAGCGGTTTGCCGAGGATGAACGCCAGCTCCACTTCCACCCGAGGCACGATAAACCGCTGGAAAGGAATATCGGTGCCTTCGTCGAAGAACATGTCATCGAGCAGGGCGCCGTAATCCGGTTCGCTGATGTTGGAAGACACTTGCATCGCCCGGGACGTCAGCCCGATCTTGTGACCGACCAACTTGCGCCCGTCCTTGATCTTCTGGGCGACCCAGGCGCGCTGGATGGCGTAGGCGTCCTCGATCGTGATGGCGGGGTAGTCGAGGGAAAATTGCCGCACTTGCTCCCGAGCGCGTTCGGCCCGGTCCAGGTTGGCGGCAGCTTGCAGGATTTGCTGGGGATCGAGCATGACGAAGGTCTCTAGTTTGGATTGACGATGGCGGCATGGGTGCGCAGCACCAGCACACCACCGAGGGCGATCAGCAGCGCCAGCACATACAACGCCAGGCTGGCGCTCTGGGTGGCATCGCGCATCCAGCCGATCAAGTAAGGGGCGAGGAACGCGGCCACGCTGCCAAAGGAACTGATCATCGCGATACCGGCAGCTTGGGTGCTGTTGGAGAGAAAGGCCGGCGGCAGTTGCCAGAACATCGGCAGCGCGGCACTGGCGCCCATGCCGGCTACCACCAGGCCGCCCATCACCAGCAGCGGATTGCCCGGTGCCAGACCGGCCACGGCGATACCGGCGGCGGCCATCAGCAGCGGCACGCACAGGTGCCAGCGACGCTCGCGATGGCGGTCCGAAGAGCGCCCGCAACCGATCATGAAAAAACACCCGGCCAGGTAGGGCACGGCGCTCAACAGGCCGACCTGGCTGTCCCGGCCAACACCGGCACCATGGATCAAGGTCGGCATCCAAAAGGCGAGGGTATTGACGGCGAGCATCACCGCAAAATAGATCGCCACCAGCAGCCAGACCTGCGGGTCGCGCACGATGCCAGCAAAGGAGGTAATGGACTTGCGCTGTTCTTCGCTGCTCAGTTGCGCGTGCAGTTGTTGTTTCTGCGCCGTGGTCAGCCAGTTCACGCTTTCAAAGTTGTCCGGCAGGCACTTGAGTACCACCAGGCCCAGCAATACCACGGGCGCGCCTTCGATCAGGAACATCCACTGCCAGCCGCGCAGGGCGCCGACGGCATGGAAGTTTTCCAGGATCGCACCGGACAACGGCCCACCGATCACCCCGGCCATGGGCACGGCAATGGCGAACAGCGCCGTGACCTGGGCGCGACGGCGGGCCGGGTACCAGCGGTTGAGAAACACCAGGATCCCGGGGAAGAAACCGGCCTCGGCCACCCCCAACAGGAAGCGCAGGACATAGAACCCTGTGGAGCTTTCGACCCACATCATGCTGGTGGACAAAACGCCCCAGACCACCATCAGGCAGGCAATCCAACGCCGTGGCCCGACCCGGTCGAGGGCGATGTTGCTGGGTACGCCGAACAACGCATAGGCGATAAAGAACAACCCGGCGCCAAAGCCGTAGACCGTGTCGCTGAAGTGCAGGTCGCTGCTCATTTGCATCTTGGCGAAACCGATGTTGATCCGGTCCAGATGGGCGAACAGGTAGCAGATCAGCAACAAGGGCATCAGGCGCCAGGTCACCGTACTGTGGGTGCGATCGTGCTCGGCCAGGGCGAGGCTGGCGGTAGTCTTGGCTGTGCTCATGGTGTTGTACTTTTTGTTTGAGAGGCCATGGGGGGAGGCGGGCGTGGGTCAGCCCGCCTGGTTCTTCAAGAAGGCGTGTATGTTGTTCTGTTTGAAATTGAGCTCGGGGTGCAGCTCGATCATCTCGAATGACAACGCCAGTAGCCGTTGCGCCTGCAACTCGGCGAAGTGTTCGGTGATCACCAGGAACAGGGTTTCGGCAACGGTCTTGCGCGTTGCAAGGTCGCGGCCGTGGCCGACCTTGAGGGTCATGTGGACGAAGGCGTAGTCGTGCTTGCCATCGGCCATGCGCCAAGTGTCCAGACGCACACCGCGACTGCGGATGCCGCCCAGGGGAAACACGCCGCTGTCGCCCAGGACGCTGTGGACCTTTTCGAACAGGGCGGGCAGGTTGGCCTGTTGTTCAATGTTGTCGGTGTATTCGGCGATGAAGTGCGGCATGTGAGTGTCTCCTGCGGTGGGGAGTTGATTTTTTGTGGCGAGCGGGCTTGTTGTGGCGAGCGGGCAAGCCCGCTCGCCACAACAAGCCCTTCGCCACAAGGTAATCATTGGTCTTCAAACAGGGCTCAGAGCGGGAAAATCGCGTTGATCTGCCCCGTGCCCGAGCTGCCAAAAGGCTCGGTAATAATCTCCGCCGGCTGGTTGTATTCAGGCCCGCCGAGCAACCCAAGCAGCATCGCCGTGTCGTGCATCTTGCCCTCGCCAAAACAGTGCTCGGCATAGTCCGGCAGCATCGCGCAGAACTCCTTGAAGCGGCCTTGCTTCCACATCTCCACCACGTGCAGGTCCATCTGTTTGTCGAATTCACGGGTCCAGTTGTGGATGTTGGCTTCGGCTTCGCGATCATCCGAGAAACGGTGAGACAGCGAGCCCGACGCCAGCACCAGCACCTTGCGGTCGCTCTTCTCGATGGCCCGGCGCACGGCGGCACCGAAGGCAAAGCTGTCTTCCAGGCGATGCCAGGCGCACCAGGCGGCGATGGAGATGACGTTGAATTTTTGCTCCTCGGGTACATCCATATGCATGTAGCGCATGGGCACCAGGGTGCCGTACTCCAGCTCCAGGCTCGGGATGTTGTGGGCCATGCTGCGCACGCCGGCCAGGTTGGCTTCGGCGGCAATCAGTTCGCCCAGTTCAGGGCAACCCGGGTACTCGTATTCCATATTCTTGATGAAATGCGGCAGTTCGTTGCTGGTGTAGATACCCTTGAAGTGCTCGCCACAGTTGACGTGATACCCGCTGTTGACCAGCCAGTGCACATCGAACACCACCGCCGTGTCGGCCCCGAGTTCGCGGGCGCGGCGGCCGATTTCCTTGTGCCCGGCAATCGCCGCTGCGCGGCAACCGTGGTGCTTGCCGGGCAGTTCCGACAGGTACATCGAAGGCACGTGACAGATCTTCGCGGCCAGGACGACTTCGCCCATGATGATTCTCCTGAATACTTATTCTTGTTGGAGTGGGGACCTCGGCAGCTACACGCCCCAGCGCGGAATGTGATGGCTGCCCATGGAGATACACACGTTCTTGATCTCGGCAAACACTTCAAAACTGTACTGACCGCCTTCACGGCCAGTCCCGGAACCTTTCACGCCACCGAACGGCTGACGCAAATCGCGCACGTTCTGGCTGTTGATAAACACCATGCCGGCCTCGATGCCACGGGCCAGGCGATGGGCCTTGCCGATGTCCTGGGTCCAGATATAAGACGCCAGGCCGTATTCGGTGTCATTGGCCAGTTGCAATGCTTCGGCTTCGTCCTTGAACGGGATCAGGCACACCACCGGCCCGAAGATTTCCTCTTGGGCAATGCGCATCTTGTTGTTCACATCGGCAAACACCGTCGGCTGGATGAATTGGCCACGGGCCAGATGCGCCGGCAGGTTTACCGGACGCTCCAGGCCGCCCGCCAGCAGGGTGGCGCCTTCCTCGATACCGATCTTGATGTAGCCGGTGACTTTGTCATAGTGGGCCTGGGTGATCATCGAGCCGACTTGGGTCTTCGGGTCTTGCGGGTCACCGACGATCAGGCGTTTGGCGCGGGCGGCAAATTCGGCGATGAACTGCGGGTAGACGCTTTCCTGAATGAAAACCCGGCTGCCGGCGGTGCAACGTTCTCCGTTCAGCGAAAAGATCGTGAACAGCGCCGCGTCGAGGGCTCGTTCCAGGTCGGCGTCTTCGAAAATCAGCACCGGCGACTTGCCGCCCAGTTCCATCGAGTACTTTTTCAGGCCGGCGGTTTGCATGATCTTCTTGCCGGTGGCGGTGCCGCCGGTGAAGGAAATCGCTCGCACATCAGGATGGCGCACCAGGGCATCGCCGGCGGTGGCGCCATAGCCCTGGATCACGTTGAGCACACCGTTGGGAATCCCTGCTTCCACCGCCAGGCGCCCCAGTTCATTGGCCGTCAGCGGCGACAGCTCCGACATCTTCAGCACTGCGGTATTGCCCAGAGCCAGGCACGGTGCGGTTTTCCAGGTGGCGGTCATGAACGGTACGTTCCAGGGCGACACCAGGGCGCAAACGCCGACGGGCTGATACAGGGTGTAGTTGAGCATCTGGTCGTCCACCGGATAGCTGTGGCCATCCATGCGGGTGCAGACTTCTGCGAAGAAATCGAAATTGTGCGAGGCCCGTGGAATCAGTACGTTCTTGGTCTGATGGATCGGCAGGCCGGTGTCCAGGGTTTCCAGTTCGGCCAGGTGCGGGACGTTCTGCTCAATCAATTCGCCGAGCTTGCGCATCAGTCGTGCCCGCTCCTTGGCCGGGGTGTTGGCCCACTTCGGAAAGGCCTCCTTGGCTGCCGCGACCGCCTGGGCGACTTCCTCGGCGCCGCCGCTGGCGACTTCACCGATAGCTTCGCCGGTGGCCGGGTTGTAGTTGACGAACACGTCTTTGCTTTCGACCTCGCGGCCGTTAATCCAGTGTTTGATCATATTGCTCAAGCCTCTTTTCGCACGGAGAAGAACTCCGCTTCGCTGACAATTCGATTGACCAGGCGGCCCACGCCTTCGACTTCCACGATGACTTCATCCCCGGGCACCACATCGGCCAGGCCTTCCGGCGTGCCGGTGGCGATCATGTCGCCGGGTTGCAGGGTCATGAAGCTGGACAGGTATTCGATCAGGTAGGGGATGTCGAAAATCATGTCCCGGGTGCTGCCTTCCTGGCGCAGTTCGCCGTTGATCCAGGTGCGCAGTTTCAGGTTGCTTGGGTCGGGCACGTCCGACACATCAACGATCCATGGGCCGACCGGAGTCGTGGCGTCGCGGTTCTTCACCCGCAGGTTGGGGCGGTAGTAGTTTTCCAGGTAGTCGCGGATTGCGTAGTCGTTGCACACCGTGTAGCCGGCCAGGTAATCCAGGGCGTCTTCACGTTTGACGTTGCGCGCCGGTTTGCCGATGACCGCCACCAGTTCGCACTCGTAGTGCATGTAGGCGACGTTGTCCGGGCGCCAGGTGGTCTGGTTGTGGCCGGTGTAGGTGCCTGGCGACTTGATGAACGCCAGCGGTTCGGTTGGCGGTTTGAAGGCCAGCTCGGCGGCGTGGTCGGCGTAGTTCAGGCCCAGGGCGAACATGCTGCCGGTGGCCGGTGGCAGCCACTCGACCTGGTCTTCGGCCAGCTGGCGACCGTCTTTCAGGCGGACGGCGTGATGGGCGTCGACAAGAACTTGGTGGACGGCGCCTTCAAAGCGAATACGGGCGTGTTTCATGACAACTCCTCGGCCTTGATGTGGTTGACCAGACGACCCAGGCCGCTGATCTCGACTTCAACGGTGTCGCCGGGCTGCACATCCACGCGGCCTTCGGGTGTCCCGGTGATCAGTACGTCGCCTTCGTGCAGGGTCATGAACTCGCTGATCTCGGCGATCAGTTGAGGAATGTCTCGCACCCAGTTGGCGGTGGAGTTTTGCTGGCGCAGTTCGCCGTTGACGAACAGTTTCAGGCTCAACTGATTGGGGTTGGCCACTTGGTCGCGAGCCACCAACTCCGGGCCTAGCGCGCAGAAGCCGTCCCGGCATTTGGCTTTTACGGCCGGGCGGTAGTAGCTGTCTTCCGGCAGGCTGAACTCATTGACGATGGTGTAGCCGGCCACATGCGCCATGGCATTTTGCGCGCTGACCCGGCTGGCACTCTTGCCGATCACTACTCCCAGGGCTGGGCCGGGTTGCAGGCGCTCGCCCTGAGGATGAACCACCACGCCGTCATGGCCATTGCGGGTATTGGGCGTCTTGATGAACAGCACCGGCTTGACCGGAGGCTTCTGGTACGGCGCCTGTTGGAAGGCGGCGAGATGTTGTTCCAGCAACCCCTGGTAGTTCAGCGCAACGCCGAACAGGGTGCCATTGGCAACATCATGCAGGATACGGCTCATGGGTTTCTCCTGGCGGTGGCGACTGCTCCATAGGCAGTTCGTTAATGTATTAACGTTATAATTAATATGTTAACTACCGTCAAGCGTGGCAAAATCCCGGACATCCAAAAACAACAACGAGCACACCGTGAAGCCGATCCCCAATATCAATATCGGGCAGGTCTACGATCAGCGCTACAGCGATGCCGACGTGCATTACGACAAGCTGGGCAACCTGGCGGGTTTTTTCGGCCGCAACATGCCGGTGCATCGGCATGACCGGTTTTTCCAGGTGCATTACGTCAAGAGCGGCGCGGTGCGGGTGTATCTGGATGACCAGCAGTACCTTGAGTCGGGGCCGATGTTTTTTCTCACGCCACCGACGGTGGCCCATGCCTTTGTCACGGAGGCGGATGCAGACGGGCATGTGCTGACGGTGCGCCAGCAGTTGGTGTGGGGGTTGATCGATGCCGATCCCAGCCTTGCGCCGGGCCCGCAATTGTCAGCGGCATGTGTGGCGTTGGCGCCTCGGTTCCAGGCTGACGCCGAGCGGCTTGAGTGGTTGTTTGACGCGCTGTACAGGGAGATCAATAGCAGCGGGCCGGGAAGGGCGGCGGCGCTGGAGAGTTTGACGCGGTTGATCATGGTGGGGTTGCTGAGATTGTGTGCCAATTCGCTGGAGGCGCGACCGGCGCGGCATGAGGATTTGCGGATTTTTCATCGGTTTAATGAGCTGATCGAGGATCACTATCTGCAGCATTGGCCGTTGTCACGGTATGCCCAGGGCGTGGGGGTGACGGAGGCGCGGCTGAATGAGGTTTGTCGGCGGATTGCCGATTTGCCGTCGAAGCGGTTGGTGCTGGAGCGGGTGATGCAGGAGGCGAAGCGCTTGTTGCTGTTTACGGGCGGTTCGGCCAATGAAATCTGTTACCAGTTGGGGTTTAAGGATCCTGGGTATTTCAGTCGGTTTTTTCAGCGGTATGCGGGGGTGACACCGGGTGAGTATCGCTTGCGGCAGGCTGGGGGTTTTTGACGAACCCAGCCCCCTGATGATCAAGGCGCCAGAACCTTGATCACCTGATCCACATTCCCCTCCAGCTCCCCCACCGGGTCCAGCCCATCAGTACCCAATACCAGCAACTGCGAGCCCCCCGCACTGACCGCCGCTTTCACCGCGTCGCTGGGCTGGCGATGATGCACCACCACCGCCACATCGTTCTCCTTCAAGTTGGTACTCAGCTGTTGCAGTGCCTCAGCCGTCCACTCCGCATCTGCCCGTGCATCAACACTGACCAACTCCAGATTCAGCCCACTGACCAGATAACCCAAGTGATCACTCAAGCTGACGACACTCAGATTATCCGCCTTGGCCAGCCGAGCCTCGCTGGTCGCGGTGAGTTTGAGCAGACGCTGCTTGAGAATCGCCAGGTTGGCGTCAATCTGCGGCTTGGCCCCGGGCGCCAGGCGGCTCAGGTCGGCCGCCATCACATCCGCCATGCGTCCCATATTGTTGCTCGCCTGCCACGGCTGGCTATTCAGCCCATCGGCTGAGCCTGGCTGCACCGCGATCCCCGGCAAACCGCCATCCACCGGCCGCGCAGCGTCCACTTCAACGATGCGGATATTGCTGCGCCGGGCGACCGGATACAGCGGGTCATCCGGCCATAACGAACGCAGGCCGATGGCAGCGTCTGCATCCAACGCCAGCGCGTGCAGGGCCGTAGCCCCGTGCCCGGTGAAGTAGGCTGTTTGCCGCGACCCAGGCAAGTTGGCCGGTGCCGCGCGCTCAAGGGTGATATCGGTACCGTTGAGCAACACGTACGCCAAGCCGTAGGTAATCGGCAGGGCGGCCAGGACTTTCACCGGTTTGATCGCCTTGATGGCGCTCTGCTGGGGGTTGACCCCTTCGGCCGCAAAAAGCGGCGTTGTGATCAGACAGGCGATGGCCAGGGCGAGTGGACGTAGAACTGGGCGCATTATCCGAGATTCCCTTTCAGGCTGGGGACCGTGCCGCGCGCGATGGCGGCGAGGGCGAAGGCGATACCGGCAACCAGAATGATTGCGGCACCGGACGGGATGGGCAGGTCGAAGATGATCGGCAGCAAGATCCCGCACAGAGTGCTGACTGTGGCAATCGCCACCGAGATCCAGAAGAACCCCTTGAGTGACTGGCTCAGCAAGCGCGCAGCCGCCGCCGGGATCACCAGCAGGGCGCCCACCAGTATCGCGCCGATGACCTTGACCGCCGCCACGGTGATCAGCGTCACCAGGATCACAAACAGATAATCCAGGGTCTTCACCGCCACCCCGCGCACCGCGGCCAGTTGCGGGTTGAAGCTGGCCAGCATGATGCGGTTGTACAACGGCAAGGCCAGGGTCATCACCAGGGAACCGACAATCGCCAGCACCAGCAGGTCATTGCCGTTGACCGTCAAGACCGAGCCAAACAGTACGTTCTCCAGAATGTGTACGTTGATCTTGCCTGCGAGGATCAACAGCAGGCTCGCCCCCAGGGCCAGGGACACCGACAGGAACACGCCGATCAAGGTGTCGGGCGCCAGGCCCGTGCGATTGCGCAGGTAATTGAGCAGGATGCCGAACAGCAGGCAGTAGCCGAACAGGCTGCCATAGGGCCCGGTATAGGGTTCCCCCAACAGGATGCCCACGGCCACGCCGGTCAGCGCGGCGTGGCCGACGGCTTCGGAGAAGAACGCAAAGCGCTTGACCACCACCAGGGTGCCCAGGCCGCCGAGTACCGGGCCGATCAACAGCCCGGCCAACAATGCGTTGACCACAAAACCATAAGCCAGGGCTTGCGGCAGATACCCGGAAGACGCCCAACCCTGGACCATCAAACGAAAGGCTTCGTAGCTCATAAGACTGGGCTCCGTGGGTGGGTGGAGAACAACGTCAGCAGGCGGTCTGGCGTCAGCGCTTCTTTCGGCGTGGTGTCGAACAGCACGCGACGGTTCAGGCCGGTGACGCGGTCTGCCAGGCGGCCGACGGCTTCCAGGTCATGCTCGATCCACAGCACGGTGATCCCGGCCTGGCGCCAGTCGCTCAGCAGTCGCTCGAACACCTGAATGCCGGCTTCGTCGAGGGCTGACATCGGTTCATCCAGCACCAGCAACTGCGGCGCGGGAATCAGCCCTTGAGCCAGTAGCACCCGCTGGCGCTCACCGCCGGACAGTGCGCCCATGCGCCGTTTGCGTTTGTCCTGCATGCCGACTCGTTCCAGCGCCTCGCCGATGGCCTTGGCGTAATGCCGGGACAGGCCGAGGAAGGCCGGGCGGCGCTGGCACATGGCGGCCATGAAGTCGTCGACGGTCATCGGTAGGCCCCGGTCAAATTCCAGGGCCTGGGGCACATAACCAATGATGCCGGGTACGTCCGGCCAGTGCAGGCTCAATTGCCCCTGGTGCGGTGTTTGTCCCAGCAGGGTCTTGATCAGCGAGCTTTTGCCACCGCCGTTGGGGCCGACCAGCGCGTGAATGCTGCCCGGTGCTACCTGAAAACTCACGGCATCAAGGATCACGGTACGACCGAGGGTAAGCGAGACGGTGTTGAATTCCAGGGTCGGACCAACACTGGCCACCTGCAGGTGCTGCGCTGCGGTCATGCGCCTGACTCCTGAATCGCCCGGACCACGGTGTTGAGGTTGCCGGTCATTTCTACTTCGTACTTTTCGGCGCTGTAGTCGCCATAGGAAATATGCGACAGCGGGTACAGCTTGACCCCGGATTCGCGCTGGATGGTGTCGACGTAGCTGGACGGGAAGTCCATCTCCGAGAAGATCACTTTCACGTCCAGTTCCCGCAGTTGGTCGATGGTTTTCTTCAACTGGCTGGGGCTCGGCTCGATACCATGGGCCGGTTCGACCACGGCGGTGACCTCCAGGCCGAACTCGCGCAGCAGGTAGTCATAAGCTGCGTGCACTGTCGCTACCCGCAGGTCGGCATTCGGTGCACTGGTCAGCTTGGCCAGGGCGTCTGAGCGCATCTGGCGCAGGCGTTTGCCGTAGGCGCGGGCGTTCTGGGTGTAGGTCTTGGCGTTGTCCGGGTCGAGTTTGCCCAGCTCCCGGGCGATGTTGTTGACCTGGGCAATCGACGCGCTGATGGACAGGAAGGTGTGGGGGTTGACCACCTTGCCGGCACCGCGTGCGGCGTTGCCGGTGGCGGCCAGTAGCGGCACGTTTGCGTTGGCTTCGATCACCTTGATGTCCGGGCGCTCGCTGGTGGCGATCATGCGGTCGGCGAAATCATCGTGGCCGACACCATTGAGCACGATCACGTCCAGCGTACCGATGCGCTTGATGTCTTCGGCGCGGGGTTCATAGGCGTGGGGGTTGAAGCCGGCCGGAATCAGCGGCACCACCTCGGCCTTGTCGCCGACGATATTGCTCACGTAGCTGTAATAGGGATGCAGGGTGATGCCGATGCGCAGGCGTTTGCCTTGCTCTGCACTGGCAAGCGGGGCCAGCAGGACGGTGAACAAGCCCACCAGCAGCAGGCGTAGTAATGGCGATGAAATAGACATGGTCTGCTCTCGGATACCGCGTGAATTCAGTGACGATGTTGGCGCGTGACGCCGGCATCGAATTGCGCGACCACCTGTTGCCAGCCGGCGTCGATCAGGGCCTGGTCAGTGAGGTCAGAGGGGGCCGCAAGGTTGGCGCGACGGTTGAGCCAGATATCCGGCTCGGTGCCGCTGACGCGCATCAACAGCGAGCCACTGACCTGCGGCGTCTGGCTCAAGCCCAGGTAGGCCGACGGTTCCAGCAACTGCCAGCGATGGTCGCCACGGCTTACCGAACTGGCGTCCTGGGCGAAGGGCGCAAAGCCTTCTTCGGCTAAGTGCGCCGGCGTGGGGAGGGCACTGTGTTCCTGTTGCAGCAGGTGGATTTCATCCAGGGTCACCCGCAGGTCGGCATAGATGCCTTGTTCGGCGGCACTCAGGTCGCGGCGGGCGTCCAGTTGGTGGCTGGGCACGGCGGCCACTTCCTGGCTTTCGCCGCGCAACGCCACCACCGTTCCAGCCACCGCAAGGATGATCAGGCACAACAGCAACACGAAGAGGGTTTCGTGCCCGGCACCGGCCGGGCGGACTACTTGGGTCGTGCTACTCATGGCGCCTGGATATCCGCTTGGTCGATCTCGACAACGTGGCCGGGGCCGGCATCAAACAGCACGTAGAACTCGGCGGCCGGTTTCTTGAAGGTCAAGGTGGAGTCCTCTCCCAGCTTGCCGGGGACCAGGATGGTTTCGTCGTAGCCAATCACGTCCAGAGTCACGCCGGGCGCGCCACTGCCATCGGAAAAGCCGCCGGTGCACTTGATTTGCTCGCCGGCGATCTCCTTGCATTCGCACATAGGGTTATGGGCCAGGGCGGCGGTACTGAAACCGGCGCAGAGCAGTAGCGCGGTACAGACGCGGGTCAGGCGCAAAAAGGTCATGGTTTGACTCCTCGTTTGTTCAGCCAGGCGATGGTGGCGGGAGAGGCCTGGCTCAAGGGAATGGCAGCCTGGTGCATGGCACCGTCCCAGCCTTCCATGGTGATCCACAGTTCGGCGTCGGCCGGGGTACGTTCCGGAATAGGCAGCACGGCACCCATGCGGTACGGCGTGCCGAAGAAGATCACCCCGGCGGCGCGCAGGCTGCGGGGTTTGCCGATGCGCAGGTAGGTGGCCTTGACCTGATCACCACAGGTGGCGCACAGGGCGGCGTTGAAGGCTTTCATATAGCCCGCCGGGTCCGGCCGTGGGGCTTCGTTGCGCAGCTCGGCCAGTTTCAGGCTCCAGGGGCCGACCTGCACCTCGCCAACCTCCCGTTCTCCCAGGCCACTGTCACCGCGAAACAGGGCGGCGTCGGCAAAGTACTTGGGCATGAACCCCAGGGGCACCAGCAACAGCAGGATGTTGATGTGGAAGCGCCATTTGAGCCAAAAGGCCCGTAGCGGCGAGGGCGGTGCAGCGGCAGTCACCTTGCTCATCGGTTGCCCTCCAGGGTGTCGGCCTGCAGGACCGGAATCGAGTGCGGTGCAGTCTTGGCGCTGCGTTTGAGTGCATGCAGGGTGGCCAGGGCGGTGCGTTTGCTCCAGATCAGCAGGCCGCTCAAGACCATCATGCTCAGCACCAGGCCGAAGAAGAACCAGATCAACTTGATCCAGATTCCACCAAAATCACCGGTATGCAGCGGGCGCATGGATTCGGTGACGAACTCTAGGCCCGAGCGATCCGAGAGCAGGTGCGAGGCTGCGATTTCGCCGTTGTAGGGGTTGATTTCGGCGGTCTGGAACATCAGTGGGTACCAGCCACGTCCGCCAATGCGCAGGTGGCTGTAGGCGGTGCTTGGCAGGCTGATGAAACTGGCTTCCAGCCCGGGAATGCGTTGGGTGGCGATGCTGATGGCGTCGTCCAGGGGGATCATCGGCGAGGGCACGCCAGGGCTGGACATGGGCACTTTGTCCCGGGTGATCACCGGCACGATGGGTTCGCTGGAAATGGTGATCTGGTTATCGAACAGGATCGCCTGGATCAGGAACCAGGTGCCGGTGATGGAAATCACCGCAATAAACCAGATCGACCAGATGCCGCTCAAGCGGTGGAAGTCGCCCCAGAAGATCCGCGCGCCATGTTTGATGCGCAAGGTCGGCTTGAAGAAGCCTTTCCAGAAACGCTTGTAGACCACAAGGCCGGTGACCAGCGAAGCCAATAGCGGCAAGCCCAGCAGCGACACCAGGTACCAGCCCCAGCTATAACCGTTGGTGAAGGGCACCAGCCACCAGCCATGCAAGGCCCGGGTGAACGCCTTGAAGTTGAAGGACGGGCTGACGCCCTGGATCACTCCGGTGTAGGGGTTGACGTAGACCTCCAGGGAGCGCCCGTCGGGATAGCTGAGGTCGACACTCAGGGCGAAGTGCGATTCGTCCGGGCGGCTGAGGGATTCGACAATCACCTGGGGCTCGGCGCGCTTGATGGCGGCGATCACTTGGTCATAGCTGAGCAGTTCTGCGTCGTCCGAGGGCTTGCTGGCGCGCACGTCGGGGTTGGCCAACCAGACGATTTCCTGGCTGACCACCGCCAGGGTCCCGGTGACGCAGACGATCAGTACAAAGAACCAGATGGGCAACGCCAGCCAGCTGTGGACGAGAAACCAGATTTTCGAGCGTGACTTCTTCGACATGTGAATGAGGGTCTTGATCGGAGGGGGCAGTGCGGGCCCGGAAAAGGCCGGTCGTAGCTTTTGCTGACGCGATCGGCTGTATTCAAGTTAAGACGGATGAGCCTTGCAAAACCCTAAGCCGTATATGAAAGCAAATGTTTCAGATTGGTATTCATCGAACACGAAACATGTTCTGAGCTATCACCGTGCCGGGATTGATGAGGCCTGGGCGCTGCCTATGATGGAGCCATACCGTTAAGCGAGCGCCCTGATGACTTGTGCCAGAACCCTCTATGACAAACACATCGATTCCCACACGGTGTGCCGCCTCGATGACCAAGGCCATGTGCTGCTGTATATCGACCGCCAGGTGATCAACGAATACACCAGCCCCCAGGCCTTCAGTGGTTTGCGTGAAGCGGGCCGGGGCGTATGGCGCCCGGGCACGGCGCTGGCGGTGGTCGACCATGTGAACCCCACAGCGCCCAAGCGCGTTGCCGCGATGCCCGATCCGGGCGGTGCGCGGCAAGTGTCCTACCTGGCGGAAAACTGCCGGGACTTCGGCATTGAGTTGCTGGATATCCTCGACAAACGCCAGGGTATCGAGCACGTGATCGCACCGGAGCAGGGCTTTATCCTGCCGGGCATGGTGATCGCCGCCGGCGACAGTCACACCACAACCTATGGCGCCCTGGGCGCGTTCGGTTTTGGTATCGGCACTTCGGAAATCGAGCATTTGCTGGCCTCACAAACCCTGGTCTACAAACGCCTGAAAAGCCTGCGGGTGACGGTGCACGGTGAATTGGCCATCGGCCTGACGTCCAAGGACGTGATCATGGCGCTGATCAGCAAGATCGGTGCTTCCGGCGCCACTGGCTACGCCATCGAGTTTCGTGGCTCGACCATTGATGCCCTGAGCGTCGAAGCGCGCATGACCATCTGCAACATGGCGGTGGAAGCGGGCGCGCGGGGGGCATTCATGGCGCCGGACGAGAAAGTCTTCGCCTACCTCAAGGACAAACCCCGGGCTCCGAAGGGCGCGTTGTGGGAGCGGGCGCTGCTGGAGTGGCGCAAGTTGCACAGTGACGATGACGCGGTGTTCGACCGTGAAGTCGAACTGGACGCCAGCGCCCTGGAGCCCATGGTCACCTGGGGCACCAGCCCCGACCAGGCCGCGCCGATTGGCGCCCGGGTGCCCGACCCGCAAGACGTCAGCGACCTGATCCTGCGCCAGGACATGCGCCGCGCCCTGAACTACATGGGCCTGGAAGCCGGCATGCCGTTGAGCGAGATCGTCATCAGCCACGCCTTTATCGGTTCCTGCACCAACGCACGGATCGAAGACCTGCGCGACGCCGCGAGCGTAGTACGTGGCAAGCATGTGGCCGAACACGTACGGGCGATGATCGTCCCGGGCTCCACTGAGGTACGTGACCAGGCCGAAGCCGAAGGCCTGGCGGCGATCTTCATCGACGCCGGTTTTGAATGGCGCCAGTCGGGCTGCTCGATGTGCCTGGCCATGAACGACGACGTGCTGGAACCGGGCGACCGCTGCGCCTCCAGCACCAACCGCAACTTCGAAGGCCGCCAGGGTGCGGGCGCCCGTACCCATCTGATGAGTCCTGCGATGGTCGCGGCGGCCGCCATTACTGGACGCCTGACGGATATTCGCCATTTTGGAGACCGCACATGAGCCTGCAACCCTTCACCCTCGTCACCGGCCAGGCCGCGCCGATGTTGGCGGCCAATATCGACACCGACGTGATCATGCCCAAGCAGTTTCTCAAGGGGATCGACCGCAATGGTCTGGATCGTGGGTTGTTCTTTGATTTGCGCTTTCTGACTTCGGGCGAGCCCAACCCCGCTTTCGTCTTGAACCAGCCCGGCTGGCAAGGTGCGAGCTTTATGGTGGTGGGGCCGAACTTTGGCTGTGGTTCCAGCCGCGAGCATGCGGTCTGGGGGCTGAAGCAGATGGGCATCCGCGCGCTGATCGGGAGCAGCTTTGCCGGGATTTTCTATGATAACTGCCAGCGAAATGGGGTGTTGTTGATCACATTGGAGGAGGCGGTGTTGCAGCCTCTCGGGCAGGCCGTCAGCCAGCCGGACAAGGCGCGGATCAGTGTGGATCTGGAAGGGCAGGTGATTCGGTTGGAGGATGGCCAGGTGATCCCATTCCAGATTGATACCCTGCGCAAGACCGCGTTGCTGCTGGGGTTGGATGCGATTGGCACGACGTTGCAGCGCCGTGAGCAGATTAGGGCCTTCGAGCGTGAACACCTGAAGGCTAACCCTTGGCTTGACTGACGCGTTGCCAATCACTGAGGGGATTGATATTCAGCTGTTTCGTGTCAAGGTATGAGCTCAAATCAGCAGCCCGACCACGTCGGGGACTCACCAAATGGATGGGGTGTTTATGCTCTTTATCGGCTCATGATGGCTTTGTCGACCCGAAACGCGCGCCTGATTATCTTTGCCAGAGGCGTTTCGGATTTTGGCGCGTTCCTCAACATGGTTGCGCTGTCCACCTACGTTTATTGGCTCAGCCATAGCGTGGTGTTCGTCAGTATTTTCCTGGCGTGTCGAGTCGTGGGTGGCATCGTTGCCAGTGTGTTCGGGATCCCGTTTTTCAGGCGCTTTGCCGGACGTGGGGCGCTGGCTGGGCTGGACCTGTCCAGAGCACTGTTACTGTCACCACTGCTGTTTCTGTTACCTGAGCATCAGCTCAGTGTCTTGCCTTTCATCGCGTTTGGCATCGGATTATGCAACTCCCTTTTTGCTATTGGTCTTAACAGCCAGTTGCCCACGTGGGTGGCACTTGACCAGCGCGTGGCAACCAATGCCTGGATCACGTCTGCCGCTGCCACAGGGGCAGTCTTCGGTAGCCTGCTGTCAGGATTACTGATCGCAACGTGGGGGTTTGAAGCGGTCTTTGCTGCCAATATCGTGACGTATTTACTGGCCGCCAGCCTGATCCTTCCGTTGCGAGCGCTGTACTCAGCCGTATCAACGTCAGCGCGTAAGGCGTTCTGCGAAGAATGGCACGAGTTGACCCGAGGGCTGCGCGGGGCGCCGGTGCTGGCGGCCATGTTGGTCATCAGCCTGCTCGATACCCTTGGCAGCGCGGCACATAATGTCGGCTTCCCCGTCCTATCCCAGTACATTGACCCTGATACGGCGAAAACCGTCATGGGGTATCTGTTGGCGGTCTGGGCACTGGGTAAGTTTGCGGGGGCACGCTTGGCCAGTGCCGTTTTAAAAGGTCGTGGCACTCAACGCATGGAGCGCCTGTTCCTGGCAGGTGTTGCACTGATGTCGACGGGTTTTATTCTGACCTTTCAGCAAACAGAGCTGTGGCTGGCGTTAGTGTTGATCGTGTGGGCGGGCCTGGGGGATGGTGTGGCTGAGGTGGCCTTGATATCCCGCGCTCAAAGCGAGCCCGATGCCTTGCGCCTTCCGCTGTTCAGTCTGTTGACGCTTATTCAGATGACGGGCTTTGGTGTGGGAATGCTGTTGGTCGGGCCGTTCTATTTGGCTTGGACGCCGGCGCAGGTGATTGTCTTGTTCCATGGATTGCCGTTAACCGCATTGGCGGTCATGGGCGGATGGATGTATTGCATGCGTCGACGGGTTCCTTCGAAGACCCCGGTGGAGGAGTGAAAGCCACAGCCCACAGCTTGCAGCTCACGATTGGGGTGTCAGATCGACAACCCTTTGAAATGCTCCTGAAAAAACTCCACACACGCCCGCAACTTCCCTGAATACGCCAACCGTGTTGGGTACACCGCCCACACGTTGGCGCTCTGGGTGTAGTCATGCAGCACCTGCACCAGCTTGCCTTGCTCCAGCAGCGGTTTCACATCCCACATCGAACGCAACAGCACCCCACGGCCATCCAGGGCCCATTGCAAAACAATCTCCCCGTTGTTGGACGACAGAGGCCCGCGCACGCGGACATTGTCTTGCACGCCACCGCGTTCCAGGTTCCAGACCCCAAAGGCGTTATCGCGCTCTTTGATCACCAGGCAGTCATGCTGCTCCAGGTCGCTCAGTTGCAGGGGTGTGCCACGACGTTCCAGGTAGGCAGGCGCCGCGCACAGTACCCGGCGATTGCTCACCAATTGGCGGCCGATGTGCTGGCCAGGCAGGTCATCGCCTACGCGAATCTCCAGGTCGAAACCTTCGCTGACGATGTCCACCACTCGGTCGAACAGGTCCAGGCGAATCTCTAGCTCCGGGTATTGTTCGGCGAGCAACGACAGCGCAGGAGCCACGTGGTTGCGGCCGAAACCGAAGCTGCTGCACACGTGCAGGCGGCCACGGGGGCTGTCATGGGCGTCGCAAAGTTCATCGGACAGTTGCTGGAAATCTTCGAGGATGCGCAAGGCCCAGCGTTGCACCCGCTCACCGTCTTCGGTCAGGGCGACGCGCCGGCTGGTACGGTGCAGCAGGCGAGTGGCGAGGGTGCTTTCGAGGATCTGGATTCGCTTGCTGACGTACGCAGGGGACAGCCCCAGTTCATCGGCGGCCGCCGCGAAGCCGGCCTTGCGAATCACCGTCAGGAATACCCGCAGGTCCTCAGGCAAAGGTGCGGTATTTTTGTTGTGGGTCATCGCAAACACGCATGGCGGCATGAGCCTCCAGAATAACACCGGATCGGCGAGCGATCAGGTCGGTCGCGTGATCTCTTTTTCCGACACGATGATCTTGTTGACGAGACCGTAGTCCCGCGCTTCCTCTGCACTGAGCCAGAAGTCGCGTTCGGTGTCGGCGCTGATTTTCTCTGCTGTTTGGCCGGTGGCTTGAGCGAAGATATTGTCCAGGCGCTTCTTCATTTTGACAATTTCATGCATGTAGATCTCGATGTTGCTCGCCGGCCCCTGGATGCCGCCTGACGGTTGATGAAGCAGGAACCGGGTGTTGGGCAACGAGTAGCGATTTTCTTTTTTCGCTGCGGCGTAGATCAGTGCCCCAGCGCTGGCGACGCTGCCCGAGCCGATCATGACGACAGGTGCTGAAATGAAGCGAATGGCGTCGAAGATCATGTCGCCCGATTCAACGTGGCCGCCCGGTGAGTTGATGAAGACGTAGATCGGGTCTTCATTGATGGATGAGAGGATATGCAGCTGTTGCACGACATCCTTGGCCATGCGCTCATCGACCACACCGGTGATGAAGACCTTGCGGGCCTTGATCGCATATTCCATCAACTTGGCGCTGACGGCGTCTTGTGGTGCCTTGTCTTCCTGTTCTTTTTCGTCGTCGTTCATAACATCTCCGGGAGTGGTCAAAAAATCCATTTTTGGCGTATCACTTCATACACCTGCCTTTTCGCCCACGGCACGCGGCCGACTCCTGAGCATTAGCCTGTGGGACTGTAGGCGTAGTCGTGTAGAAGTCAAAGATCTTGGGGGGAGTTGCCCTGGTCAACCACTGCGGCATCGATGTCTGTTCAGCACAGGAATTTCAAGGCTTCGTCCAATAGCAACTCGGGGGCCTCTTCAGCAACGTAATGGCCGGACGGCAGGGCCTTGCCACGTACATTGGTTGCCACCTGCTGCCATTCCTTGAGCGGATCGAAGCAGCGCCCGACGGTGCCGTCGGCGCCCCACAGCACCAGCAGCGGCAGGTTCAGGTGATTGCCGGCGACGATGTCGGCGCGATCGTGTTCAAGGTCGATACCCGCCGAGGCGCGGTAGTCTTCGCAAAGACCTTGAGCCGCCCCCGGCAGCTTCAGGCAGCGCAGGTACTCGGCGAAGGCTTCGTCGGTAAAGGGCTTGAGGCCAGCACTACGGCTACCCATGACACTGTGCAGGTAGAGCTCGGGGTTGGCCTCGATCAGGCTCTCCGGCAACGGCGCCGGGCGAATCAGGAAGAACCAGTGCCAGTAGGCGCGGGCGAAGGCTTCATCGGTCTGGGCGTACATCGCCAGTGTCGGCGCGATGTCCAGCAGCACCATGCGTTGCACGGCCTTGGGATGGTCCAGGGCCAGGCGATGGGCGACCCGGGCGCCACGGTCGTGGGCCAGGATCGAAAACTCATCGAAGCCCAGGACCTTCATCAACGCAACACCGTCACGTGCCATTTCCCGTTTCGAGTAATTCGTATTGTGGTCGCTGGCCGGCGGCTTGCTGCTGTCGCCGTAGCCGCGCAGGTCGGCGGCGACCACCGTGAAGTGTTCGGCCAACTGTTCGGCGATCTTGTGCCAGATGACATGGGTCTGCGGATGCCCGTGCAGCAGGAGCAGGCCGGGACCTGTGCCACCTTGGCGGTAGCTGATGTCCACGCCGTTGACGTGGCGCTGGTCTTTTTGGAAACCGGCAAACATGGAATGACTCCTTGTGATGAGTGCCTGCATCCTGGAATCACAGGGCGCCCGGGGCAAGGGGGAAAGCGTGGAGGGGCGGTTCATGAAGTGTGTTGAAGGGGCCAGGCCCCTTCAACTCAGAGGTTCAACCTTGTTTGAACAGGTCTGCGGCTCGCTGCCGAATTTGTTCTTCTGTCAGATCCTCCTTGCGCGTTGCCAGGAACCACACGTGCCCGAACGGGTCTTTCAACGTTCCTGAACGGTCGCCGTAAAACTGATCCTTCGGTTCTGACACGGCGATGCCCCCGGCCTGGATGGCTTGGGCGAACTGCTTGTCGACATCCTGTACATACAGATGCAGGCACACGCTGGGATGTTCTTTTCCCGGGCTGCCGAAGGACATTTCACCGCAAGGCGAAGCCATCATGATCGCCGAATCACCAATACGCAGTTCGGCATGGCCGATCTTGCCGTCGGGCATGTCCAGGCGCATCACTTCCGTGGCGTCGAAGGCCTTCTTGTAGAACTCGATGGCTTCGGCGGCTTTGTCGATTCCCAGATAGGGCGTGATGCTGTGGTAGCCCTCGGGGATGGGTTTAACGCTCATTTCGTTCTCCTTGATTGTTGTTGTGGAAAAGAACCCGGTTTTTTCCGGTCTTTTCACTATAGGCCACGTGCGCCGTCGCTTGCGGGCAGCCGACGAGGTGTTCGCCAGGCAACAGCAAACCGGCAGTTTGCTGCGCCTTGGACGGCTGCGCGCCTGCAATACAGGCTCAACCCCCTGAATCCACGGGCGCGGGCCCTCAGGCATAGAAGCTGCAATACCCAAGGCATTCCCTCCGCCCGAGAGCGTTGTATGCCTGTTCTGCCTGCGTCTGCCGATTTTCCGATTCATACCCCTCATGCCGAGTTGATTCACGACGAAGCCCAGGCCCTGGCGGTCGCCCATCGCGTCGCGGCCGTGTTGCTGGAACAGGATGCCGAACGCGACCGTACGCGGCAGGTGCCGCCAGACATCGTCGACCTGTATTCCAACAGCGGCTTGTGGGGTATCAGCGTGCCTCGTGAGTTCGGTGGGGCACAGGTGTCCTATGCGGTGTTGGCCCAGGTGATTGCAATCATCTCGGCGGCCGATCCGTCGCTGGGGCAAATTCCGCAGAACCACTACTGCCTGCTGGAAGACATCCGCCTGCAGGGCACACCTGAGCAGCAGGCGTACTTCTTCGGCCTGGCGCTGCAAGGGCATCGGTTTGCCAATGCGCTGTCGGAAACCGGCGGCAAGAACGTCCAGGACATTCAGGCGATTATTCGTCGGCAAGGCGATGGCTATGTGATCAACGGCCGCAAGGGTTATTGCACCGGTTCGCTGTACGCGCACTGGTTGGCGGTGCTGGCGCTGGACGAGGCGCACAATGCGCAGTTGGCGTTTGTCCAGAGAGGCACCGAGGGTTTGGTGGTGGTCGACGACTGGGACAGCATGGGCCAGCGCACCACCTCCAGCGGAACGGTATTGGCTGAAGCGTTGCGGGTGCCGGCCTTCAACCTGTTTCCTACCCATCGCTCCTACGATTCGCCGACCTTGGCCGGTCCTTTCGCGCAACTGACCACCGCCGCCATCGACGCCGGGATCGCCCGGGCCGCGTTGCGGGATACGGTGCAGTTCGTCCAGCAATTCGCCCGACCGTGGATCGATGCAGGCGTGGAAAAAGCCAGTGAAGATCCGCTGACCATCATTCAGGTCGGCGCCCTGGACATTCGCCTGGAAGCCGCCGAGGCCTTGCTGGAACGGGCCGGCAAAGCCCTGGATGCCGCGCGTCCGGCACCGGATGAGGACAATGTCGCCCACGCCTCCCTGGCCGTGGCTCGGGCCAAGGTGCTGACCACTGAAATCGCCATTGAGGCCAGCAACAAACTCTTTGAACTGGGCGGCACCCGCTCGACCCTGAAGACGCATAACTTTGACCGCCACTGGCGGAACGCGCGGGTCCATACCTTGCACGATCCGGTGCGCTGGAAATACCACGTGGTCGGCAACTGGCTGCTCAACGGCACCAAGCCACCGCGCCACGATTGGTCGTGAGCCATGGGCGAGCTGCTGAAAAACATCTATTGGGCCGACATCGGCCAGGCCTGCCTGGAAACCTTGAGCATGTTGGCGGCCGCCCTGGGTTTTACCGTGTTGCTGGGCCTGCCGTTGGGGGTGCTGCTGTTCCTCACCGGTAAGCGCCAGTTGCACGAAGCTGTGGTGGTTTACCGGTTGTTGTCGGTGGTGGTCAACGTCTTGCGGTCACTGCCGTTCATCATCTTGCTGATTGTGCTGATCCCACTGACCACCTTGCTGGTGGGCACGTCCCTCGGGGTGCCCGGCACCATCCCACCGCTGGTGGTGGGGTGTACGCCGTTCTTCGCGCGACTGGTGGAAACCGCATTACGCGAAGTCGACCGAGGCGTGGTGGAGGCCACCCAGTCCATGGGCGCCAGCACCTGGCAAGTGATCCGCCACACCCTGTTGCCGGAAGCACGGGGCGGCTTGCTTGCGGCGGTCACCGTCACCGCCATTGTGTTGGTGGACTACACGGCCATGGCCGGCGTGATCGGTGGCGGGGGCCTTGGCGACTTGGCGATTCGCTACGGCTATCAACGCTTCCAGACCGACGTGATGGTGGTCACCGTGGTGCTTTTGCTGGTGCTGGTGCAGGCCCTGCAAATGACCGGTGATCGCCTGGTGGCGCGTTATAGCCGCCGTTGATTGTGCTTATAAAACTACCTTTGGAGTTGTCATGAAAAAGACCCTGGCCATTCTGGCCGCTGTGCTGTCCCTCAATGCCTTCGCCAACGAGAAACTGGTGGTTGGCGCAACCCCTGTGCCCCACGCGGAGATCCTCGAGTTCGTCAAACCGGTGTTGGCCAAGGAAGGCGTGGATTTGCAGATCAAGGTCTTCACCGACTTCATCCAGCCCAATCAGCAACTGGCGCTGAAGAATATCGACGCCAATTACTACCAGTATCGGCCGTTTCTTGATGACTTCAACAAGACTCGGCACACCGACTTGGTACCGGTGGTGGGGGTGCATATCGAGCCGTTTGGCGCCTATTCGACGCGGATCAAAGCTATCTCGGAATTGAAAGACGGCGCCTCGGTGTCGATCCCCAACGACCCGGTCAACACGGGACGTGCGTTGGTGCTGCTGGATGAGGCCGGGCTGATCAAACTCAAGGACCCGAGCAATACCTTGAGCACGCCAAGGGACATCGTCGACAACCCCAAACACCTGAAAATCCGTGAACTGGAAGGCGCCTTGCTGGCGCGCTCGGTGAGTCAGGTGGACCTGGCGTTTGTGTTTGCCAACTATGCGCTGGAAGCGGGGATCGACACCAACAGTGCGTTGATCGTTGAGAAGGGCAAGGATTTGTACGTCGAGTACCTGGTGGCGCGGCCGGATAACATCAACGATCCGCGTATCCAGAAACTGGCCAAGGCGTTGAACTCCGATGAAGTACGTCAGTTCATCCTTACCCGCTACAAGGGGCAGATTGCGCCGGGGTTTTAAAGTCGAGCGCAGATCAAATGTGGGAGCTGGCTTGCCTGCGATGTAATCGCCTCGGTGCATCAGTCAAACCGAGGTGTCTGCATCGCAGACAAGCCAGCTCCCACATTGATCGGGTTTCCACATCAGGGATTGGTTGTGGGTTCCAGCAACTGCGCCCCGGGGCCCCGTTCACCGAGCACATCGCCCTGATTACGCAACGGGCACGCTTCCATCGAAAGACAGCCACAGCCGATGCAGCCATTGAGCTTGTCCCGCAGCATTATCAGTTTATTGATGCGCTCATCCAGGTCTTCACGCCACAGCGCGGACAACCGATTCCAGTCGTCGGCCGTTGGCGTGCGGCCATCAGGCAAGGTTTTCAGAGCCTCGTGGATCGTTGCCAACGGAATGCCCAGGCGCTGGGCAATCTTGATCAGCACCACTCGCCGCAGCACGTCTCGGGGATAACGTCGCTGGTTGCCGGCATTGCGGTTGCTCTTGATCAAACCCTTGGTTTCGTAGAAGTGCAGGGCGGTGACGGCCACGCCGCTACGGGCCGCCAGCTGGCCGACGGTGAGTTCTTTGCTGATCATGAGAAAACTCCAAAAAGACCCTTGACCTCTAGTTAACTAGAGGTTTTACCCTGCGTGACGTTGGATCGCAAGAGCGCGCCTACAGCTAGAGGGGAATATTCATGCAGTCATCAGCGAAAAGTCGTGGCTTTACCCAACTCATCGAGTTTCAGATCGAGCCCCGTCAGCAATCCGCACTGGTCTTGGCGCTGTCCGAGCAGACTGAGCGCCTGGCCCAAGGGGGCGGTGGATTTCTCAGTGCCAGTGTGCAGGTCAGCGATGACGGGCGCCGGGTGCTCAACTACCTGCAGTGGCTGTCCCGGGAGGACGGCGAGGCTGCGTTCAAGCGTTTTGAACAGCAGGGTGAGGATTTCTGGACGCTGATTCGCGCTCATCAGGCCACGGCCGTGACCTTTGGTTCGTTCCAGGTGCTGCGCAGTATCGAGCGCAGCCACGACGACGCGTTGCAGTGCCGCCTAAATGGATAGGTGCAACATGCGTTCTCCTTGCACGTTCTCCCCTGGTCGGCGCTTGTTTACCGCCAGTTCGCCGATCTTGATCAGGCGCGTGCGGGCGACGTTGCGGCTCAGGCCCAGCAGGTTGGCGGTGTGCACCTGGTTGTAATGGCTGAAACGGTAGGCGGCGCGCAACAGCGCGTCTTCGACCTTTTCATGCAGGGCACCGGCCTGTTCTTCGAACAGCTTCTGAAAGGCCCGCTCCAGCAGGGCTTCGGCGCTGTTATCGGTGCCGTACTGGCTGTCGTCCTGGCGCTCGATGCGCATGTTCGACAGACGCAGATCATCGCGCTCGATGACACCGTTGCGGCAGATCAACAGCGTGTGGTGGATAACGTTTTCCAGTTCGCGGATGTTGCCCGGCCAACTGTAGCTTTTGAGTTTCTGCTCGGCCTCGCGGCTAATAGTGATGGGGCCGTAGCCCAGTCGCTGACTGTAGGCTTCGATGAAGTGCCGAGTCAGCGGCAGGATGTCGCCGGGGCGTTCGCGCAGTGGGCTCAGTTCCAGGCTCACCACATCGAGGCGGTAGTACAGGTCTTCGCGGAAATGCCCGGCGTTAATGGCTTTTTCCAGCTGTACGTTGGTGGCAGCGAGCACCCGCACATCAATGGGAATGCTTTTGCGTGAGCCCAGGCGGACCACTTCCCGCTCCTGCAGGACGCGCAACAGCTTGACCTGGATGGCCATCGGCAAATCGCCAATTTCATCGAGGAACAAGGTGCCGCCGTCGGCTTCTTCGAACCAGCCAGCCTTGGCGCTGAGGGCGCCGGTGAAGGCGCCTTTTTCATGGCCGAACAGCTCGGCTTCCACCAGGGATTCGGAGAATGCCCCGCAATTCACGGCTACGAACGGCCGGTTGCGCCGGGCGCTGAGGTTGTGGATGTGCCGGGCCACCAGCTCTTTACCGGTACCGGTTTCGCCGATGATCAGCACACTGGCTTCGCTGGGCGCCACTTGCTGGATGTGTGCCAGCAGCGCCTGGGATTTCGGGTCCTCGAAGACCTGGGCCGTGGCGCGAATCGACGTCGCGAGGGCGGGCGAGGGCGGTAAGGTTAAAAGCTGCATGGGCACCTCTTCTTTACAAAGTATTCAGGAATAGAAGGTCGGAATCGGCAGGGACTGGTTCAAGGCCCAGTCACCCAGTTCGTGGAGTTTATAGTCCACTGGATCGTGCAAGGTTTGTGTGCGCAGGTTGCGCCAATGCCGGTCCAGGCGCAGAGACGCATGAGTGGAACGCGCGCCGGTGACTTCGAACAGGCGGCTGCACAGTTCCAGGCCATTGCGGGTGGCGGCGACTTTGGCGGTGGCGATGGCGATGGCCAGTTGGCCACGCTCGTTTTCGCTGAGGTTCGGGCCTTTGGCCCAGGCCTGGTCCAGCAGTTCGGCGGCGCGCTCCACCAGCAAGCGCACGCCTTCCAGGGCAACCCAGAACTCGCCGTAATGGTTGAGCACATAAGGGTCCTGGCGCACGTCCTGGACTGTGGATTTATACCAGGGCCGGGTTTCGGTCAGGGTGTAATTGCGCGCTTCTTCAAAGGCGCCTTCGGCAATGCCGAGGAACATATGAGTAAAGGTCAACTGGGCGATCAATGGCCGAAGACAGGCGAAGGGCGTGCTCAGCGGGCCGGGATCCAGCAGCAGTTCCGACTCTTCCACCCGCACCCGTTCGAAGCTGGCGCTGCCGCTGTCGGTCTGGCGCTGGCCGATGTTGTTCCAGTCATTGTGCAGGGTGATGCCACTGCGGCCGCTGGGGATGGCGGCGATCAGCAGCTTTCCGCCGGCGCTTTCATCCACCGCCGAGGCGATCAGCATTTCTGAATCGCTGGCGCCGGAGCAGAAGCTCTTCTTGCCGGAAAACTCACGCCAGCCGCCGAAGTCCTTGACCACCGTACGGGTATCCAAAGGGTTGAGCGCGTTGCCCCAGAACCAGTTTTTGCGGGCGGTCTGTTCGAACCAGGGCTGCCATTGCTCCGGGCGGGCAAAGAGTCGCACGGTGGCGAGCATCAGGTGATGAAAGCCAAAGACGTGGGCGATGGAGCTGTCGACCTTGGCGAATTCTCGCACGATCTGAAGGGTCTCGCTCCAGCGAGCGCCGAGGCCACCGTATTGCGTGGGAATGCTCAGGGCCAGCAGGCCGCTTTGGCGCAAGGCATCGCGTTCGGTCTTGGGCGTGCCACCGCGCTCGTCGCGTTCGACGGCCGTGAGGGCGAATTCGGCGGCCAGCAGTTTGGCGGTCTGCAAGGGGGAGGGCAGGACGCTGTGGGGTTTGGCTGTCACGCGGATGTTCCTCGATGTCTGTTTGGCAATAAAGTCCAAATGTGGGAGCGGGCTTGCTCGCGAATAAGGTGGATCAGTTGATGCAGGTTTGACTGGCACTCCGACTTCGCGAGCAAGCCCGCTCCCACATAAAGCGGAGCTCACTGATCTTTGGCGGTGGCCGGCAGCACATCGTTGGCAATCATTTCGCCAAACGGCCCGGTCAGGTTGGTGATGCCGCGTCCGGCCAGTCTGGCATAGGGTTCCGGCAGTAGCGGGAACACCAGTTCGGCGAAGCGGTACGCTTCTTCCAGGTGCGGATAGCCGGAGAAGATGAAACTCTCGATTCCCAGGTCCGCGTATTCCTTGATCCGCTCGGCAACTTGCTGCGGGTTGCCCACCAATGCGGTCCCTGCGCCGCCGCGCACCAGGCCCACGCCAGCCCACAGGTTGGGGGCGATTTCCAGGTTGTCGCGGCGCCCATCATGTAACGCCGCCATGCGCCTTTGGCCTTCGGAGTCGAAGCGCGAGAAGGATTTTTGTGCGGCGGCAATGGTCTCGTCGCTGATGTGCTCGATCAATTTGGCGGCGGCTTTCCAGGCGTCTTCTTCGGTCTCTCGCACGATCACGTGCAGGCGAATACCGAATTTGACGGTGCGCCCGTGGCGGGCCGCGCGTTCACGCACATCGGCGAGTTTTTCGGCGACGGCGGCGGGTGGTTCGCCCCAAGTCAGGTACACGTCCACCTGTTCGGCGGCAAGGTTGTGGGCCGCGTCGGAAGACCCGCCGAAGTACAGCGGCGGATAGGGCTTCTGCACCGGAGGGTAGAGCGCCTTGGCGTTTTGTACGCGTAGGTGTTTGCCTTCGAAGTCTACCGATTCGCCCTGCAACACACGGCGCCAGATCTTGAGGAATTCATCGGTCACTTCATACCGTTCGCTGTGGTCGAGGAAGCTGCCATCGCCACGGTTTTCGTCGGGATCGCCGCCGGTCACCACGTTGATCAGCAGGCGGCCGTTGGACAGGCGGTCGAGGGTCGCGGCCATGCGCGCCGAGACGGTCGGGGAAATGATTCCCGGGCGGATCGCCACCAGGTAGCGCAAGCGTTCGGTCAAGGGCACCAGCGCCGAAGCGATCACCCAGGAGTCTTCACAGGAGCGGCCGGTGGGGATCAGTACGCCGTGGTAACCGAGGTTGTCGGCGGCCTGGGCCACTTGTTTCAAATAATTGAGGGTGACCGGGCGGGCGCCTTGGGTGGTGCCCAGGTAATGACCGTCGCCGTGGGTAGGTAGAAACCAGAAAACATCCATGACAAATCCTTAAGCGATTTTCAGCAGAGAGGTGGGATGCGCGGTAAACAACGGCGCAGCGCGTTCTGCCGCGAGGCGAATGCGGGCCTTCAAGGGCTCACTGGTTATTTGGTAATCGGTGAAATCGGCTTCGGTGGCATACACGCCAATGGGTAAGGTCAGGGCCTGGAAGAAACTGAACAGCGGTCGTAACTGATGATCAAGCATCAAGGCGTGGCGTTCGCTGCCGCCGGTTGCGGCCAGCAGCACCGGGGTGTTGATCAGGGCGTTGAGGTCTATCAGGTCGAACAAGTGCTTGAGTAGGCCAGGGTAGGAGCCGCGATAGACCGGCGCGGCCACAACCAGCAAGTCGGCCTGTTCGATGGCGTGCAGTTGGGCTTCGACCTCCGACGGTAATTCCGCACGAGAGAGCGCTGCGCCGAGCGGGCGGGCAATATCGCCCAGTTCGATCAGGGTGGTCTGGATCGGCAGTTGGGTGGCCAGTTCGGCCAGCACCGCTTGGGTCAGCACCAGGGTGCGGGACGGGCGCCAGGTTCCGCCGGAGAGGGCAACGACATTCAGGGGACGGGTCATGAACAGTTCCTTTTTCAACAGTGGCTCAGAGCGAGAGCAGTAACAGGGCTTGAGCAAGAGCTGTACCAAACGGCGTAAGCCTTGATTTGCATGGGCTCCGGACCGGCTGCTGGAAAGTGCTGGTGTTGTCTGCCTGGTGTTTTGTTGAATAGCTGTTGCCTGCACAACAGTTGCGTGGCCAACAGTGGCTGAGGCGTTGTGGCCATTTATAGAGGGTTGTATTTATTCCGTAAACGAACGTATTTCCATATTTATAGGTCGTTATGGAATATAAAGAGCGTCTATCGAATGGAGTGTCAAGGTCGATAGCGACTATCACGGACGATGATTTTTCTCGGAGGGGGACCGGGAGTAGCCTGTGTTCATTGACTACAGCCCAGTTCGCAGGTCCTTCGCCATGAACCATTTTCTCGCTATTTCCCTGTTGCTTGTCGCCTCTGTCCTCGCCGGTTGTGCGACTCATCCGGCACCCGAGCTGCGACCTTTTTCGGCCGAAGAGAGCAAGGAACTGGCGCTGGAGGCGTTGAGTCGCCGTGGTTTGTCCTTTGATGAATATCAACAGAAGAAAGCCGAACTGACCGCTCAGCCACAGAAGGCGTTTGGTTTTGATCAGCAAGGGGAAATGAACGCAGATCGGGCCCTGCCTGTACGCGGGCATGCCAGCTGAATCAGTCGGTGGATTTGACGGTTTCCCTTACGCGTACTAAGACTTCATCTGTAGGAAGTTACATGCCTGGGAATGGCAAGCAACTGACTTAGGATGAGTGTCTGTTTGTTCCTGTCTCTATGGCTTAGCGCCATGTCGTGTCACGCAGTGGAATTGCAGTGCAAGACATTCCAATTTGAAACGCGGGAGCCGGTTGGCCTCTTTCAGGCTTGTGGCTCTACGTCAGGTGTTTCGTTGCGGGATCGTGAATCAGTAGTCCTTCCTGTATAGGAGAAACACTTGGCTTGCCAGTGAGGCTGCAAGTCATGGAGAAGTTTCTCGGTTTGTCTTGCCGTGGGTCGGGCATGGGCTCGGTGGTGCTTGGCTTGTTGCTTGGGCTGGGTTGTCTTGAGGTGTCCGCGGCGCCTCATCAGGCCTGCACGGCACCGGACTATAAAGCCGGGACAGCCTACCAACAGGGCGATCAGGTTCAGAATGTCGGCCGGCAGTTTGAGTGCTGGAAAGACGCGGAGGCGCCAAATGGGCCGGATAGTTGGAAGTGGTGTGAGCAGGTTCATTACAACCCAGGAGCCCCTGCCGAAAATGGTGCAGAGTACTGGCCTGACGCCTGGAAGGATCTCGGTGAGTGCGGTGGTTTCCAAGGCAATCGCCTGACCCTCAGTTTCGCCACCCTCAGCGGCAGGGCCCCGTTGAAAAAACCGTTGCCAGGTGTATCACGCGCCGACCAGGTGGTGACGGGTGTGCTGCGTTGCAAGGCCGAAGATATTCCCATCAGCGCCAAATCCGGCGAAACGATCCATATCGATAACCTCAAGATGTGCGACTACCAATTGGTGATGAATGTCGCCGAGGGTTTCGTGCCGTTGAATACGCCGCGAATGGTGTCGTTTGGCAGTGCCGAGGGTGAAGAGCAGGCGATCACATTGAAGTACCGGCCGCCGGTCAACGTCGGCAAGCTGAGTGGCTTGCCGGGGATAAAGATTGAGCTGTTCGCTGAGGGCCTGATCCAGCCTCGGCAGATGGCCATGGGCAAAAACGTGCTGTATGTCGGTTCCAGCGCCATTCCTTCCTACGTCTACGACGGAAAAATCGCCGACATGATTTATGCATTGCCGCTGGATGCGGCGGGCAAGCCGATGGGCATCCATGTGATCGCCAGCGGGCTGGAAGAGCCACATGGCGTGGTGTATCGCGACGGTGATTTGTACTACTCGACCACTGGCGGCCTGTATCGCCTGCGCGACGCGGATAATCACTATAAAGACCCCAAGCCGGAATTGATTTTCAACTTCCCGGCAGACGACCGCCTGTTTCCACTGCCGTCCGTGGCGTCCGGCTCCAGTACCCGCTTCTGGCATATGAAGCATCCCTTGCATTTCAATCCGCTGGACCCCACCGACAAGGCGCTTTATACCGCTGTCGGCATCCCCTGCAACTTGTGCATGATCCCAGGCGACGAACGCTATGGGACGTTATTGCGCTACGACCTGGAGACCGGCAAGGCCCAGATTCTGGCCAAAGGGGTTCGAAACTCCGTAGGTTTTGACTGGAACCCGAAGACGCGGGAAATCTGGTTCAGCGATAACAACCGTCAAGGTTTCCCCAACCCTGATGAGGTCAACCGCATCAGCGGTCCGGGCTTGCACTTCGGTGTGCCTTATCGGTTCGGCAAGGACACGCCGGGCTTTACCCAGGAGGAGTTCGAGAACCCACGGGTGATTCAGCCGCCCCTGGTGCCTGGAGCGATTGTTTCCGATAAATCCCTTGAACAGATTGATCCCAAGGCCTACGTGCCGCCGGCATTCGAGTTGGGCACTAACACGGCGCCGCTGGGCGTCAAGTTCTGGGATGTTTACCCGGCCAGGTCGGATACCCAGAACATGCTGGTGGCGGTCCACGGCGCCGGATCAAGCGCCAGGCCGGGTATGGATGTGCGCCTGTTGACGATCCAGGGCGGCACGCGGGTGGTCAACCAGATCCCGTTGATCAACGGCTTTATCCAGGACCCGAACAGTTTCGATGTGTATTGCCTGGATAACTCGTGCATTGGGCGGCCGGCGGATTTCCTGGAGTTGGCGGATAAAAGCCTGCTGATTTCCGATGACGTGGCGGGGGTGATCTATCGCGTCAGTTATGACCCGGCTGGCTTGCCCGAGACTCAATTGTCGTTGCGTCCCATGCTGGCGCCAGCGCCTGGGCTTGAGACTGAAATGATCAGCGGTACGTTGATCTCGCCCGACAGCAACACCCGGGTTTTTCATGTCTCCTGGAACCCGGAGGATGGTGAGTCCGGGCTGCTGCTCAAGGGCCTTGCGTACGGCAACTATCAGGTCAAGCTCAACGATGTGAAGAACTGGATTCCAGAGGTTCGCAACACATCATTCACCTTGTCCGCTGCCAACCCCAATCAAACGGTCAATTTGCGTTACCGCGAACGGCCATTGAAGTTGGCGGTCAAGGTGACAATTGTGGCGCCGGCCAAACTCGCGTCGGTGAGCGATGAGCAATGGCACTTCACCCTCAAGAGCAAGGATCCGGGAGGTGTGCCGCCGCAGGTGGTCCAAGTGCCGTGGAGCGAGAGCGTTACGCAGATTCTCGATTACGGGCAGTACGAGATCATTTATCCCTTCTATCCACAGGAGAAACCGGAGCCGGAGCTGGTGTCGGTGGTGATCGACGAAGAAAGCCAAGACATGCAGCTGCCGCCTATTTCCTACAGGCACACGACCAATTTGGGTGCGACTGTATTGGCGGAGTCCTGCACAAAATGCCATGCGGTGGAGTTTTTCAGCAGCTTGCGCATGGCCTTGGCCTGGAGCGTTGCCGGGGAAGATGCGTTGGTCAAGCAGATCAAAAGCATGCCGGTGGCCGGGCATTGCGACACCACCTGCGCGACCGAGATCAGCAAGCATTTGTTTAACGTTGTGTGGGCACCGTACCTGAATCCCGCCGAGTCATACGGCCAGCGTCAGTTGCGTCTGCTGACACCAGAAGAATATGCCGCCAGCGTCAAGGACATCCTGGCTGTGGAGGTCAACCCGCAGAAATTGCCGGCCGATAAATCCGAAAAGGACTTCAAGTATCCCGGCGAGGCCAATAAAGGCATCCTGCACGCCGGTGATATCAAGCAGCTGTATGACATGGCGGTTTGGGTCGCCGATAACGTGCCGGCCCGGCACCTGGCCCGATTGACCTCGGCGGGGCGCAATGATCCGGTGACCACGTTGGGGTATCGGTTATTCAGGCGCCCCTTGAGTGAGGATGAGCGCACTCGCTATCAAGCGTTACTGGGCGAGCAGGGGCAGGCGGCCCTGGTGACGGCGATGCTGATGTCACCGCACTTCCTCTATCGCTCGGAACTGGGTGAGGTTGTGGCCGGCAAGTCGGGGGTGTTCAAGCTGACACCTTTCGAGGTGGCAACGGCACTGTCCTACGCCTTTGAAGGGACCACGCCCAGCGTCGAACTGATGGCTAAGGCCCAGCGCAATGAATTGCACACGGCGCAGCAGATGACTGCCGAGATTGATCGGATGATCCGTTCGGAGCGCGGTGTGGAGCAGTTCAACCGATTTGTCAGTTATTACGTCAAGACCAATCGTGGGGTCCAGGAAAAACCGGGGCTGAGCGCGCAGATGATCCAACTCATGGCCCAGGAGCAATACCTGCTGACCCGTCATGTACTGCTCGACGACAAGGGGACGTTCGATGAGTTGTTCAACCCCGGCTACACCTTCCTGAACAAGGCGCTTGCCGAGCATTATGGGATCACGGGAGTCACCGGCGACGCCCTGCAGAAAGTGGCGGTGGATGAAACGCGCGGAGGCTTGCTTCACCTAGGGCTGACTCAGGCGTCGACCTCGGATTACAAGGTCACCTCGCTGGTCAAGCGCGGCATCATGATTCGTGAGCAGATGTTCTGTCGTGAGTTCGGGGCGCCGGTCGAAGCCGAACCTACTGAGCCTGCGTTCCCTCCACGGGCAATCACCACACGCGAGCGCTGGGACTTGGTCAATGGCGAGCAGGCTTCAGGCGGGCGTTGCTGGCAGTGCCACAAATACATGAATGACACCGGCGCCTCCATGGAGCACTACGATGCCACTGGCCGTTACCGTCAGCAGGAGCCTGCCTACAACTATGGGCAGTATCCGGTCATGTTGCCGATCAAGACATCTGGGCCTTTCCTGGGCGTCAGTGGGACGGTGCCGATCAATGATGTTCGGGATATCTCCCGATTGATCGTGCACGACCCGGCGGCGTTGCTCTGCATGGCAGACAGCTACTTCCGGTTTGCCTCGGGAAACAAATCCGACGAGTCAACCTCCGGGACAGTCAAGGCAATTGCCGACGGCCTGCGTGATTCGCAGCCGTTGCCTGCCATGTTGCGTACGTTGGGCACTTCCAATTCGTTCCAATTCAAGATGCAGAGGGACTGATCATGGATATTCTGAAAAGTCGTCGTCGTTTTCTCATGGGGCTCACGGCTGTGGGTGTTTTTGGTCCCCTGACCCAGTTCGGTCTGGCACGTATTGCCTTGGCAGGGCAGACCCAGCAACCCAAGCTCAAGGTCGTATTTTTTGTGGTGCCAGACGGTTTGGCTGTCGATTCGGCTACGGCCTACTCCAGCGATGGGCGTGGTCTCTGGCACCCGGCGGCACAAGAGATGGACACTGACAATTTTCAACTCAATGAAGTCAGTCAGGAATTGGCGGCATACCGTGATCAATCTTTGTATATCCGCGGCACGATACTGGGACCGGGAAATGAGGGGCACAACGGTTGGACATGGGCTCTACGTGATAGAGAGAAAAAAATGACATCGATCGACGTGTTGTTGGGGCAACAGATGCCGGGGACGGATCCTTCTCAGCGCAGTCTTTTTTCTGGCCCGCATTCCGGAATTGACGGTACGGCCTGGCATGTCTCGTGGGAGGGCGCGCAGATGCGTAGGCCTGATCAGGACCCGGTGCTGATGTACGAAAAGATATTTGGCTCAACCAGGCGGCAGGTACGTGAACAGCAGGCCCGGAACAGTCATGTGCTGGACCCGGTATTGGCCGATATCAAAGAGCTGCAGGCGCAGCTCGATGGTGCGCAGAGACAGAAGATGGACACCCAGCTTGATTCGGTGGAACAAGCAATCAAGGATATGGAGAACACCTTGCCGCCTGTGGGTGAGTGTTCGCCATTGACACTGGAACCATTGGCTTTCAAAGACGCGAAATTCCGCACCCAAGTGCAAAATAGCCATCATCAGGTGGTTGCCACTGCACTGGCCTGCGGGATAAGCCGGGTCGCCACGATCCAGGTCGGTCGATCGGCGGAATCACTGAATATCCTTGATGTCAGCGAGCAGACCAATCCTCATGATTGCGCTCATCGTTATGCTGGCCTGGATGTCTGGAAGAAGTCCCGCCAGTGGTACACCCAGCGGGTCAAGCTGTTTATGGATGAATTGGCACGGCATGCCGATCCAGACGTGCCGGGTGACAACCTGCTTGCACATACACTCATCGTGTTTACCAGCGAGATGGCCGATGGTGCGCCCGAGCATACGGTCGATATGCCGTTGGTATTGATGGGGGGCGCCAGTGGCTTGTTGAAAACCGGTGACGGGAAGGGGCGATACTTCAATGTGACGGCACAGGGAGATCGTGAACATAGCGGCAATGCTGTGATCGGCAAGCGTTTTGTTGATATGCAGCGTATTTGGGCGACGATTGCCAAGGCGGCGGGTACCAGCGTGCCCTATACCGGCAAGATCGATCCGGTGAGCGGAATATTCACTAACGTTTGAATCTGTATTACCCGTTCAAAAAGCCGAAAAGCCTTGATGTTGGGCTTTCGGCTTTTTACGTTTGTGGCTAATCGTTCTAACGGGCGCCACGTGCAGCCTGTTAAGCTGGATTTCAGGAGCGTTCCTACGCACTTTTAAATAAAGTGGTCTTTCTTTAACGGCACCCGATCAGGTAAATCAGACGATCTCTCTTCTGGTCGCTGCCCCTGGGACACTGCTCTCGGGAACAAGCTCTGCGAGTCTTTAACGTCATGAATAAACGTCCTCTGTATTTCGACTACGCCGCCACCACGCCGGTGGATGAGCGGGTCATCCAGGTCATGGTCGAGTGCCTGGGGTTCAACGCCAATTTCGGTAACCCAGCCTCCAGCTCCCATGCGTTCGGCCAGCAGGCCCGGCAGACGGTTGAGCAAGCGCGGCGGCAGGTAGCTGAACTGGTAGGCGCGCAGGCGGAGCAAATCGTCTGGACCTCCGGTGCCACCGAGTCCAACAACCTTGCGCTCAAGGGCGTTACGCAAGCCAGGGGTGTATCTGGCGGGCATATCATTACCAGCCAGATCGAGCACAAGGCGACGCTGGACACGGCCCGCCAGTTGCAGGAAGCCGGGGTTGCGGTGACGTACCTGGTGCCGAATGCCGATGGGCTGATCACGGTCGAGGCTGTGAGCGAGGCGCTGCGCGAGGACACTTTCCTGGTGTCGCTGATGCTGGTCAACAATGAACTGGGCACCCTCAACGATATTCCGGCCATTGGTGCGCGGGTTCGTGAGCAAGGAGCACTGTTTCATGTGGACGCGGCGCAAGGTGCGGGCAAGGTCGCCATTGATTTGGCCTTGTGGCCGGTGGATCTGATGTCGTTTTCAGCCCACAAACTGTATGGCCCCAAAGGGATCGGTGCCCTGTATGTCGGGCCGCGTGCCCAGCAAAAAGTGTTGGCGCAGATTCATGGCGGTGGCCATGAAGGCGGGCTACGCTCTGGCACGCTGGCGACCCACCAGATTGCTGGAATGGGCATGGCGTTCGCCTTGGCCGCTGCTTCATTTACGCAAGAGAAGGCGGTGATTGTTGCGTTACGCCAGCGTCTGCTTGAGCAGTTGAATACGATTGCCGGAGTGCGCTTGAACGGTAGCGCCACTCAACGCATTCCCCATACCTTGAGCCTGACGTTCAGTGAGGGTGAGTTCAATTCTGCTGCGTTGAGTGCGGGCATCGCCTTTTCCGCCACGTCGGCATGCAACTCGGCGAGCAATGCGCCGTCCCACGTGCTCCTGGCGTTGGGGCATGATGCGCGCAGCGCAAGCCGTACCATTCGCTTGAGCCTGGGCCGTTTTACTACCGAGCAGGACATTGATCAGGCGGTACAGTTGATCAAGGATTCGCTGGCCAGCGCGCCGGCCTTCTGGGCGGTGTGATCCACATCCGCAACACATAACAATTATCAGTGGTTAGCAGGAGAAACGATGAGCACGCAGCCTTTGACCCATGGAACGGTTCCCCAGCGCCTGGCGCACACCCGTGAACTGATGAGCCGAGAGGGCATTCATGCCCTGTTGGTGCCGTCGGCCGACCCGCACCTGTCCGAATACCTGCCGGGATACTGGCAGGGGCGTCAGTGGTTGTCGGGTTTTCATGGTTCGGTGGGGACGCTGATTGTCACTGCGGATTTTGCCGGGGTGTGGGCGGATAGTCGTTATTGGGAACAGGCGACCAAGGAGCTCAAGGGCAGCGGCATTGAGTTGGTGAAGCTGCAACCGGGCCAGCCCGGGCCGCTGGAATGGCTGGCCGAACAAACCCCGGAAGGTGGTGTTGTGGCGGTGGATGGTGCGGTCATGGCCGTGGCGTCGGCGCGTACCTTGGGTAGCAAGTTGGCGGAGCGTGGCGCACGCCTGCGTACCGATATCGACCTGTTGAACCAAGTCTGGCAGGACCGTCCAGCCCTGCCTGATCAGCCGATCTATCAGCACTTGCCGCCCCAGGCCACCGTTAGCCGTGGTGAGAAACTTGCCGCCTTGCGCGAAAGCTTGAGGGAGAAGGGTGCCGACTGGCATTTCATCGCCACCCTGGATGACATCGCCTGGCTGTTCAACCTGCGTGGTGGTGATGTTTCGTTCAACCCGGTGTTCGTGTCCTTTGCCTTGATCAGTCAAAAGCAAGCCACATTGTTTGTTGCCTTGAGCAAAGTCGACGGGGCGCTACGCGCCGTACTGGAACAAGATGGCGTGACCCTGCGTGATTACAGCGAAGTGGCGAGTGCCTTGGGGGCAGTGCCTGCGGGTGCGAGCGTGCAGGTTGATCCGGCGCGGGTGACGGCGGGGTTGCTGGAAAACCTGGGCGACGGCGTCAAGCTGGTCGAAGGACTCAACCCGACTACCTTGGCCAAGTCCCGCAAGAGCCTGGCCGATGCCGAGCACATCCGCCAAGCCATGGAGCAGGATGGCGCCGCTTTGTGCGAGTTCTTCACTTGGCTGGACAGTGCTCTGGGCCGCGAGCGCATTACCGAGCTGACCATTGATGAACACCTGACGGCTGCCCGGACCCGCCGCCCGGGTTATGTGTCGCTGAGTTTCAACACCATTGCAGCATTCAATGCCAATGGCGCGATGCCTCATTACCATGCCACTGAAGAAGAGCATGCGCTGATCGAAGGCGATGGTTTGCTGTTGATCGACTCAGGCGGCCAGTACCTGGGTGGTACTACCGACATCACGCGGATGGTGCCCATCGGTACGCCGAGCGAAGAGCAGAAGCGCGACTGTACGCGGGTGCTCAAAGGTGTGATCGCCTTGTCCCGTGCGTATTTCCCCAAGGGCATTCTGTCGCCGTTGCTGGATGCTATCGCTCGTGCGCCGATCTGGGCCGAAGGCGTGGATTATGGTCACGGCACCGGTCATGGCGTCGGGTATTTCCTCAATGTGCATGAAGGTCCGCAGGTGATTGCCTATCAGGCCGTCGCGGCACCACAAACCGCCATGCAGCCTGGAATGATCACCTCTATCGAACCGGGCACCTACCGCCCAGGCCGTTGGGGGGTGCGTATCGAGAACCTGGTATTGAACCGCGAGGCCGGCAAGACCGAGTTTGGCGAGTTCCTCAAGTTCGAGACGCTGACCCTGTGCCCGATCGATACCCGTTGTCTGGAGCCATCGCTGCTGACGCTGGATGAGCGTCAGTGGTTCAACGACTATCACGCACAGGTGCGTGAGCGCTTGAGTCCGCTGCTCAGTGGCGCTGCGTTGGAGTGGTTGCGGGTGCGTACGGTGGCTATATAAGTCCTGAGGGCCGCTGCACGTTCTGCGCAAGCGGCTCTCAAAAGAGGTTTAGCTCAGGGCTTCTCGCACAAAATCCAGGCGATCCTGGCCGAAGAACAACTGGCTGCCAACAAACATGCTCGGGGCACCGAAGACGCCGCGCTGGATAGCGTTTTCGGTCTTGTCCTTGAGGGCTGCTTTCACTGCTTCATCGTTGGCCAGCGCCAATACTTCCGCGGGATCAAAGCCATGCTCGGTCAGGACTTGTGCAACGATTGCCGGATCCCCGAGATGACGTCCTTCTACCCATAGTGCGCGGAACAGGCAGTCGATAAAGTCGATAAAACGTTCTGGCTGGTGCATCTGAATACCCGTTACAGCGCGCATCAGCGTCAGCGTATTAATGGGGAAGTTCGGGTTGAATTTGAGCGGGACGTTGTAGCGTTTGGCATAGCGCGCCAGGTCCAGGAACATGTAGCGACCTTTGGCTGCGATGGTGGCGGGAGAGGCGTTGCCGGTGGCCTTGAAGACACCGCCGAGCAGCATCGGTTGATAGACCAGTTGGGTGTCGGTTTCGGTGCACAGGTTTGGTAACTGTGTATAGGCCAGGTAGGTGGCAGGGCTACCGAGGTCGAAGAAAAATTCCAGGGTTTTACTCATGGTTTGTGCTCGCTGTTTATTGTTATGGGGGCGTGCTTACCAAGGTTCATTCCAGGGGCGCAGGTCCAGTTCGAAGGTCCAGGCATCCCGTGGTTGACTGTGCAGGTACCAATAGCTGTCGGCAATGTGTTCGGGGTTGAGAATGCCGTCCTGGTCCTTGAGGGCGTATTTTTGCGGGAAGCTGTCACGGATGAAGGCCGTGTCGATGGCACCGTCGACCACGATATGGGCAACATGAATATTACGCGGGCCCAGTTCTCTCGCCATGCTTTGCGCCAAGGCACGAATTCCGTGCTTGGCCCCCGCGAATGCGGCAAACCCGGCAGCACCGCGTAAGCCAGCGGTAGCGCCAGTGAACAAAATGGTGCCCCGTTGACGGGTAACCATTCGCTTGGCCACTTCCCGGGCATTCAGGAAGCCGGAAAAGCAGGCCATTTCCCAGATCTTGAAATACTTGCGGGCGGTTTCTTCCAGGATGCTGCACGGCACGTTTGCGCCGATGTTGAAGATAAAGGCTTCGATGGGGCCGAGCTCTGTTTCGATCTGTTCTATCAGCGCAACGACCTCTTCTTCTTTGCGCGCATCGCAGGCAAAGCCATGGGCTTCACCTCCGGCTGACAAAATACTGTCTACCAGCGGTTGAAGCTTGTCGGCGCTGCGCCGAGTGACGCAAGCGACATACCCTTCACGGGCAAAACGCCTGGCAATTGCTCCTCCGGTGGCATCGCCAGCACCGACGACCAGTACGATTTTTTTCTTGTCTGTCATGGGAAGATCCTTTGGTAAACGATCGTTAGCTAAACGAACGTTATGCTACGATCTGCTGAGCGTCAAGGTGACAAGTCCAGTGGGGTATGAAATGCGGTATTCAGCCAGTCACAAGCAGGAAACCAGAGAGAAGCTGTTGCACAGCAGCGCGGCCATGGCCAAGAAAGAAGGGTTTGCCAGTGTCGGTGTAGATGGCTTGATGAAAGCCATTGGCCTGAGCGGCGGGGCTTTTTATAGTCACTTCTCTTCGAAGGACGAATTGTTCAGTTCGATTATCGAGCGGGAGCTGAGTCACAGCCTTGAGCGCTTGAACGGCAACGGCGTTCAGAGTCGTGAGAGGCTGGATCGTTGTCTCAAGTTCTATTTGAGCATGGCTCATGTGGAGCAGATGGACGCGGGATGTGCTTTGCCGAGTCTTGGGGCTGAGATTGCACGGTCTGATGTTGCGGTGCGTCAGCAAGCGCAGGACTGGATTTGCAGGTTACACGCGGGTTGGGCTGCGACGCTGGGCAGCGACAGCCTGGCTTGGGCAGTTCTGTCGCAGTGCGTCGGCGCGCTGGTGGTGGCGCGGATGATGGTTGACCCGCTGGTTCAAGCGCAGGTGCTGTCATCGAACCATGAGGTACTCAGCCAACAGATAGGAGGCCTGTGAGTTACTTGCAGATGACGATCATGCTTCGGCTGGTATAGCCAGCAGGGTTGAGGCCAAACGGATAGTCGCCCGGATCTTCTGCGTTATCGCCCGACTTGGCGATGACCCTATAGCCTTTGGTGCCGCATGAATTGGCTGCGCTGCTATAGCACTGGTCCCAGGAGGAGGATAGGCCAGAACAGTTGATGTGCAGCCCCTTTTTCCCCCGTTTCACTTCTGTCTTGGTGGTCGCGGCACAACCAGCGATGGTCATGACGACTAACAGTATCAAAATTCGTTTCATTCCCATCCTTAATAGCCGCTTCGCAGAGATGCCCGAAGCAGGCTTTGCTCGCTCTCGATTGTAGCGTTCTTGATGTCCCTATCGAAATTCTCCATGACTGACATTGGGTTACAGTCTAAACATGGCCTAATTGAGCGGCAAATACTAGAGCTACGTTAAATCCTGAATCAATCTGACGGGACTAATGGTTTGGATTCATTACGCATGGTCAGGGTTGCGCCAACAGAAGCCAGGATGATGCAGGTGATGGCCATCCATTGTGTCAAGGACAAGTGTTCCTGAAGGAAAAATAGCCCGGAGAGCGCACCGAAAGCGGGTTCAATACTCATCAAGGTGCCGAATGTACGGGCCGGGAGCCGAGTCAGCGCAACCATCTCCAGGGTGTAGGGCAGGGCAGTGGACAAAATCGCGACGCCAATGGCGATTGGGATCAGTGAGGGAGTCAGTAGTGTTGTGCCGGCATGGACTATCCCAATCGGTGCGACAAACAGCGCGGCGATCATGACACCTAGTGCGGCCGTTTGAACGCCGTTGTCTGCTCCCGCCTTCTGGCCAAACAGGATGTAAAGCGCCCAGCAGATGCCGGCGCCTAATGCATAGGCAGCACCCGTCAGATCAATCCCGCTGCTGGTTTCTCCGATGGGGATCAGCAGCAGGAGACCGATGATCGCCAGGCCGATCCAGAGGAAGTCGACCGCGCGACGCGAAGAATAGATAGCAACTGCCAGAGGCCCGGTGAACTCGAGCGCTACGGCTATTCCCAGGGGAACGGTCTGCAGGGACATATAGAAGAGGAAGTTCATCCCACCCAGCGCCATTCCATAGACGATTACGGTGCGTAGGGATTTGGCGGTGAGCCTGGCGCGCCATGGGCGTAATAGCAGTAGCATGATGACGCTGGCGAACACAAGGCGCAGGGTGGTAGTGCCTTGTGCGCCAACGATAGGAAACATGCTTTTAGCCAGCGAGGCACCGGACTGTATGGAAGCCATGGCAATCAGTAGCAGGCCGACAGGGAATAATGCCGAGGCTAGGCTACGAGGCGAGGTGGTCATCGAGGGTGTTCGTCCGAAGTCATATAAAGGAACAGAAGCGCCTATGATGCTTAAGTGTTGAGGCTTGAGCAATATATTGCTCAGCCGGCTCTCTTCTTACCCTCTATATAGAAGGGATTTGTTGTTATTCCTGCATATTGATAGAAAAGCAAAATTAGGGGTTGACGGCAGATTCTGGAAGTCTATAATTCGCCCCACTTCCGGCGCAGTCGAAACGGAAAACTCCTTGGTAAACAAAGAGTTATGTAGGTTTCGACAGCGAGTTGCTTCAGATCATCGAAGCCCAGAAGGAGTTGATAAGGCCGTGTTGTTTAGCCCTATCAACGGTTCGATCTTCTCGGTCGAAAGCGGAGAAAAAGAGGTGTTGACAGCAGCGTGTAACGCTGTAGAATTCGCCTCCCGCTAACGAGAGATCGGAAGCGCAAGTGGTTGAAGTTACAAAGGAAACTTTGAAAACTTCTTAAAAAAACCGCTTGACAGCAACAGAGGCTGCTGTAGAATGCGCGCCTCGGTTGAGACGAAAGATCTTAACCAACCGCTCTTTAACAACTGAATCAAGCAATTCGTGTGGGTGCTTGTGGAGTCAGACTGATAGTCAACAAGATTATCAGCATCACAAGTTACTCCGCGAGAAATCAAAGATGTAACCAACGATTGCTGAGCCAAGTTTAGGGTTTCTTAAAAACCCAAAGATGTTTGAACTGAAGAGTTTGATCATGGCTCAGATTGAACGCTGGCGGCAGGCCTAACACATGCAAGTCGAGCGGTAGAGAGAAGCTTGCTTCTCTTGAGAGCGGCGGACGGGTGAGTAATGCCTAGGAATCTGCCTGGTAGTGGGGGATAACGTTCGGAAACGGACGCTAATACCGCATACGTCCTACGGGAGAAAGCAGGGGACCTTCGGGCCTTGCGCTATCAGATGAGCCTAGGTCGGATTAGCTAGTTGGTGAGGTAATGGCTCACCAAGGCTACGATCCGTAACTGGTCTGAGAGGATGATCAGTCACACTGGAACTGAGACACGGTCCAGACTCCTACGGGAGGCAGCAGTGGGGAATATTGGACAATGGGCGAAAGCCTGATCCAGCCATGCCGCGTGTGTGAAGAAGGTCTTCGGATTGTAAAGCACTTTAAGTTGGGAGGAAGGGCAGTAAATTAATACTTTGCTGTTTTGACGTTACCGACAGAATAAGCACCGGCTAACTCTGTGCCAGCAGCCGCGGTAATACAGAGGGTGCAAGCGTTAATCGGAATTACTGGGCGTAAAGCGCGCGTAGGTGGTTCGTTAAGTTGGATGTGAAATCCCCGGGCTCAACCTGGGAACTGCATTCAAAACTGACGAGCTAGAGTATGGTAGAGGGTGGTGGAATTTCCTGTGTAGCGGTGAAATGCGTAGATATAGGAAGGAACACCAGTGGCGAAGGCGACCACCTGGACTGATACTGACACTGAGGTGCGAAAGCGTGGGGAGCAAACAGGATTAGATACCCTGGTAGTCCACGCCGTAAACGATGTCAACTAGCCGTTGGGAGCCTTGAGCTCTTAGTGGCGCAGCTAACGCATTAAGTTGACCGCCTGGGGAGTACGGCCGCAAGGTTAAAACTCAAATGAATTGACGGGGGCCCGCACAAGCGGTGGAGCATGTGGTTTAATTCGAAGCAACGCGAAGAACCTTACCAGGCCTTGACATCCAATGAACTTTCTAGAGATAGATTGGTGCCTTCGGGAACATTGAGACAGGTGCTGCATGGCTGTCGTCAGCTCGTGTCGTGAGATGTTGGGTTAAGTCCCGTAACGAGCGCAACCCTTGTCCTTAGTTACCAGCACGTAATGGTGGGCACTCTAAGGAGACTGCCGGTGACAAACCGGAGGAAGGTGGGGATGACGTCAAGTCATCATGGCCCTTACGGCCTGGGCTACACACGTGCTACAATGGTCGGTACAGAGGGTTGCCAAGCCGCGAGGTGGAGCTAATCCCACAAAACCGATCGTAGTCCGGATCGCAGTCTGCAACTCGACTGCGTGAAGTCGGAATCGCTAGTAATCGCGAATCAGAATGTCGCGGTGAATACGTTCCCGGGCCTTGTACACACCGCCCGTCACACCATGGGAGTGGGTTGCACCAGAAGTAGCTAGTCTAACCTTCGGGAGGACGGTTACCACGGTGTGATTCATGACTGGGGTGAAGTCGTAACAAGGTAGCCGTAGGGGAACCTGCGGCTGGATCACCTCCTTAATCGACGACATCAGCTGCTCCATAAGTTCCCACACGAATTGCTTGATTCATTGAAGAAGACGATAAAGAAGCAGCCCGAAATTGGGTCTGTAGCTCAGTTGGTTAGAGCGCACCCCTGATAAGGGTGAGGTCGGCAGTTCGAATCTGCCCAGACCCACCAATTTTGTGTGGGAAACGCCTGTAGAAATACGGGGCCATAGCTCAGCTGGGAGAGCGCCTGCCTTGCACGCAGGAGGTCAACGGTTCGATCCCGTTTGGCTCCACCACTAACTGCTTCTGTCATGTAAAGCTTAGAAATGAGCATTCCATCGTGATGATGGTGAATGTTGATTTCTAGTCTTTGATTAGATCGTTCTTTAAAAATTTGGGTATGTGATAGAAAGATAGACTGAACGTTACTTTCACTGGTAACGGATCAGGCTAAGGTAAAATTTGTGAGTTAAATTGCGAATTTTCGGCGAATGTTGTCTTCACAGTATAACCAGATTGCTTGGGGTTATATGGTCAAGTGAAGAAGCGCATACGGTGGATGCCTTGGCAGTCAGAGGCGATGAAAGACGTGGTAGCCTGCGAAAAGCTTCGGGGAGTCGGCAAACAGACTTTGATCCGGAGATGTCTGAATGGGGGAACCCAGCCATCATAAGATGGTTATCTTACGCTGAATACATAGGCGTAAGAGGCGAACCAGGGGAACTGAAACATCTAAGTACCCTGAGGAAAAGAAATCAACCGAGATTCCCTTAGTAGTGGCGAGCGAACGGGGACTAGCCCTTAAGTGGCTTTGAGATTAGCGGAACGCTCTGGAAAGTGCGGCCATAGTGGGTGATAGCCCTGTACGCGAAAATCTCTTAGTCATGAAATCGAGTAGGACGGAGCACGAGAAACTTTGTCTGAATATGGGGGGACCATCCTCCAAGGCTAAATACTACTGACTGACCGATAGTGAACTAGTACCGTGAGGGAAAGGCGAAAAGAACCCCGGAGAGGGGAGTGAAATAGATCCTGAAACCGTATGCGTACAAGCAGTGGGAGCCCACTTTGTTGGGTGACTGCGTACCTTTTGTATAATGGGTCAGCGACTTATTTTCAGTGGCGAGCTTAACCGAATAGGGGAGGCGTAGCGAAAGCGAGTCTTAATAGGGCGTCTAGTCGCTGGGAATAGACCCGAAACCGGGCGATCTATCCATGGGCAGGTTGAAGGTTGGGTAACACTAACTGGAGGACCGAACCGACTACCGTTGAAAAGTTAGCGGATGACCTGTGGATCGGAGTGAAAGGCTAATCAAGCTCGGAGATAGCTGGTTCTCCTCGAAAGCTATTTAGGTAGCGCCTCATGTATCACTGTAGGGGTAGAGCACTGTTTCGGCTAGGGGGTCATCCCGACTTACCAAACCGATGCAAACTCCGAATACCTACAAGTGCCGAGCATGGGAGACACACGGCGGGTGCTAACGTCCGTCGTGAAAAGGGAAACAACCCAGACCGTCAGCTAAGGTCCCAAAGTTATGGTTAAGTGGGAAACGATGTGGGAAGGCTTAGACAGCTAGGAGGTTGGCTTAGAAGCAGCCACCCTTTAAAGAAAGCGTAATAGCTCACTAGTCGAGTCGGCCTGCGCGGAAGATGTAACGGGGCTCAAACCATACACCGAAGCTACGGGTATCACGTAAGTGATGCGGTAGAGGAGCGTTCTGTAAGCCTGTGAAGGTGAGTTGAGAAGCTTGCTGGAGGTATCAGAAGTGCGAATGCTGACATGAGTAACGACAATGGGTGTGAAAAACACCCACGCCGAAAGACCAAGGTTTCCTGCGCAACGTTAATCGACGCAGGGTTAGTCGGTCCCTAAGGCGAGGCTGAAAAGCGTAGTCGATGGAAAACAGGTTAATATTCCTGTACTTCTGGTTATTGCGATGGAGGGACGGAGAAGGCTAGGCCAGCTTGGCGTTGGTTGTCCAAGTTTAAGGTGGTAGGCTGGAATCTTAGGTAAATCCGGGATTCTAAGGCCGAGAGCTGATGACGAGTTACCTTTTAGGTAACGAAGTGGTTGATGCCATGCTTCCAAGAAAAGCTTCTAAGCTTCAGGTAACCAGGAACCGTACCCCAAACCGACACAGGTGGTTGGGTAGAGAATACCAAGGCGCTTGAGAGAACTCGGGTGAAGGAACTAGGCAAAATGGCACCGTAACTTCGGGAGAAGGTGCGCCGGTGAGGGTGAAGGACTTGCTCCGTAAGCCCATGCCGGTCGAAGATACCAGGCCGCTGCGACTGTTTATTAAAAACACAGCACTCTGCAAACACGAAAGTGGACGTATAGGGTGTGACGCCTGCCCGGTGCCGGAAGGTTAATTGATGGGGTTAGCTAACGCGAAGCTCTTGATCGAAGCCCCGGTAAACGGCGGCCGTAACTATAACGGTCCTAAGGTAGCGAAATTCCTTGTCGGGTAAGTTCCGACCTGCACGAATGGCGTAACGATGGCGGCGCTGTCTCCACCCGAGACTCAGTGAAATTGAAATCGCTGTGAAGATGCAGTGTATCCGCGGCTAGACGGAAAGACCCCGTGAACCTTTACTATAGCTTTGCACTGGACTTTGAATTTGCTTGTGTAGGATAGGTGGGAGGCTTTGAAGCGTGGACGCCAGTTCGCGTGGAGCCAACCTTGAAATACCACCCTGGCAACTTTGAGGTTCTAACTCAGGTCCGTTATCCGGATCGAGGACAGTGTATGGTGGGTAGTTTGACTGGGGCGGTCTCCTCCTAAAGAGTAACGGAGGAGTACGAAGGTGCGCTCAGACCGGTCGGAAATCGGTCGTAGAGTATAAAGGCAAAAGCGCGCTTGACTGCGAGACAGACACGTCGAGCAGGTACGAAAGTAGGTCTTAGTGATCCGGTGGTTCTGTATGGAAGGGCCATCGCTCAACGGATAAAAGGTACTCCGGGGATAACAGGCTGATACCGCCCAAGAGTTCATATCGACGGCGGTGTTTGGCACCTCGATGTCGGCTCATCACATCCTGGGGCTGAAGCCGGTCCCAAGGGTATGGCTGTTCGCCATTTAAAGTGGTACGCGAGCTGGGTTTAGAACGTCGTGAGACAGTTCGGTCCCTATCTGCCGTGGACGTTTGAGATTTGAGAGGGGCTGCTCCTAGTACGAGAGGACCGGAGTGGACGAACCTCTGGTGTTCCGGTTGTCACGCCAGTGGCATTGCCGGGTAGCTATGTTCGGAATAGATAACCGCTGAAAGCATCTAAGCGGGAAACTAGCCTCAAGATGAGATCTCACTGGGACCTTGAGTCCCCTGAAGGGCCGTCGAAGACTACGACGTTGATAGGTTGGGTGTGTAAGCGCTGTGAGGCGTTGAGCTAACCAATACTAATTGCCCGTGAGGCTTGACCATATAACACCCAAGCAATTTGCGTCGAAAGGCCAGATTGCGGTGTGTGAAGACGATACAAACCGAAAGTTTGCGTAACACACAAATCTATTACATACCTAATTTGCTGAAGCGAGGCCAACAGGCCGCGACTCAGTACCCGAATTTCTTGACGACCATAGAGCATTGGAACCACCTGATCCCATCCCGAACTCAGTAGTGAAACGATGCATCGCCGATGGTAGTGTGGGGTTTCCCCATGTGAGAGTAGGTCATCGTCAAGATTAAATTCCGAAACCCCATTTGCGAAAGCAGATGGGGTTTTGTTTTGCGCGGTCGAAAAGTTCAGAAGCAGCGAGCTGTTTTTAAAAGCTCTGCTCCCTGATCAGTTCAATCAGTGCTCTCAATCCAGCTGGCACATGACGTCTACCTGGGTAATAAAGACATAACTTGTCTAACGCCGGCGTCCAATCTTTCAGGACTCGCACCAAGCTCCCTGTGGCCAAATCTACCGCAGCATTCCATTCCGTAAGGTAGGTCAACCCAAGCCCCGCCCTGGCTGCTTCAAGCATCAAGGTTGGATTATCAAGTGTTAATGCGCCTTGCACATCTACGGCAAGTGTTTCGCCGTGACGCTCGAACTCCCACCGATAGATTGCCCCGCTTGGCATTCTGCTGCGAATACATTGGTGCTTGCGCAGGTCTAATGGGCTAAAGGGGACAGGGTGCCTGGCAAAATAATCCGGGCTGCCCAATACCGCAAACCGCTGTGCCGGACTGATATCTACCGCGATCATGTCTTGGGGAACGCTGTCACCGAGACGAATCCCTGCATCAAACCCTTGCGCAATGATATCTATCAGGCGCCCTTCAGTGACGATATCCAGTTTCATCTGCGGATAACGCTGCAAGTACTCCAGCAGCAGCGGCATGATCTGTTTTGCTGCGCCCAGACGCAAGGTCCCTGTGGGTTCTGAGTGATGATTACCCGCCTGCTCCAGAGCCATACGAATGGTCGCAAGTGCCGGAGTAATGGTACCGATAAACTCTGCGCCCACCTCGGATAACGACACACTGCGCGTAGTTCGGTTGAACAAGCGAACCCCCATACGCGCTTCGAGCGCCGCAACGGAGTGACTCAGCGCAGAGGTTGACACATTCAACTCCGTAGCCGCAGCACGAAAACTACGATGACGGGCTACCGCCATCACCGCTTCCAGTTCGTTCAGTCCGGTTTTGTTCATTGTCCTGGATTACTCATGAACTCATGTCGACTTATCCGACTTATCAGCTCAATCATAGTGATTTACCGTAGGACTCACTAGCTGAACGCTCCTGGAGGATCTATGCATCATATCGACCACGTGTACATCAACGGCGCCTTTGTGACACCTCACGGAGAAGAGCTTTTCGAGCTGTTCAATCCGGCTACGGGTCAGAGCATTGGCCAGGTCAGATTGGCAGACGAATTGGACGCCAAGGGTGCAATTGCCGCAGCGAAACAAGCCTTCCCCGAGTTCTCCCGCAGTACAAAAAGTCTGCGCGTCACTCACCTCAGACATATGCATGCAGCCATTCAATCCGTAGAAGATGAGCTGACTGAAGCAATCATTGAAGAGTACGGTGCCCCCATCTCCCGCGCCCGATGGATGGCCAAGCACGCGGCCGGCGTCCTGGAGGATGCCGCTGTCGTGCTTGAGGAATATACGTTCTCCCGGCGTATTGGCATCGCCGAAGTGGTCATGCAGCCGCTAGGTGTTGCCGGATTGATTACGCCTTGGAACAGCAACGCCGGTTTCATCTGCGGAAAGCTGGCCGCGGCGTTGGCTGCCGGTTGTACAGCGGTGATCAAGCCAAGCGAAATGAGCGCGCTTCAGACAGCCATTGTGACCCGTGCCCTCCACAAAGCCGGATTACCGCCAGGCGTCTTCAATATTGTCACCGGCCGTGGTGAAACCGTCGGAGTCGTCTTAAGTTCACATCCGGACATTGCGAAAGTCTCATTCACGGGATCTACCGCAATCGGCAAGAGCATTCTGGGTTCCGGGGCGCAGACCTTGAAGCGCGTTACCCTGGAGTTGGGCGGTAAATCCCCGGTGTTGATCCTCGAAGATGCAGACCTCAGTGCCGCCGTGCCCATGGCCATCCAGGCCGGTTTCATGAACAGCGGTCAGGCTTGTATTGCCGGCACTCGAATTCTGGTACCCGAGCAGCGCTTGGCTGAAGTTGAAACGCTGATGATCGAAGAGTTGGCCAAGGTGCGGGCAGGTGACCCCCGAGATCCGGATACTAGCGTGGGCCCCATGGTCAGTCTCAAGCAGTGGGAGCGGGTCCAGCGCTATATCCAGCTTGGGATCGAAGAGGGCGCTCATCTGGTGGTGGGCGGGCCCGGCTTACCGGAGGGGATTAAGGCCGGTTGGTTCGTAAGGCCAACCGTGTTCAGTCGTGTGACGAATCAAATGACCATTGCCCGTGAGGAAATCTTCGGTCCGGTGTTGTCCATCATTACTTACGCCAATGAGGAAGAAGCCATTAGCATTGCCAATGACACACCTTACGGCCTCCAGGCATATATCTTGTCATCCGATCCTGCCCGCGCACGGAAACTGGCCAGTCGCATTGACGCAGGCCGAGTCTTGATCAATACCCTTGCCCATGAGCCCCGGGCACCGTTTGGCGGTTTCAAGCAATCGGGTATTGGCCGTGAATACGGTACTTTTGGTCTGGAAGCTTTTCTGGAGCCCAAGTCGATTCTTTCCTGAGGGTCGCCGAATCAAAGCGGGTCATGAAACCTGGGCAGGACGTGTTCGGCCAACTCGCTGATCACTTCTGCCACGGGCCGTTCACTACGGCGCAGATGTAACCCGACATGCTGGACGCCCGCTGCTTTAAGGGCCTGTAACTCATCAATCAACCCCAGACGGCCACTGCGTCCGCCGAAACGCACACGCTTCATCGGTGCATGCGGGTTAGCCTCCAGGTCCAGATGTAGAAATGTTATGTAAGGTTTATCGCCACTCACATCCCGCCAAATGTCCACACGGTGATGATGTTCTTCTGGCGTACCTGGGTAGGCCAGCCACCCGTCCATATGTTTCCCTATCCAGGCCGCAGACTGTTGGCCCAATCCGGCTACCAGCAGCGGCACAGGTACTTCGCGCTCGGGCAGCAGGCGGGCGCCTTCCGGCAGGCGACCATGCCCCTGGCTTTGTAATAACTCAACCGTGTTGCGAAAGCTTTCTCCGCGCTGCGCGTAGTCCACACCGAACAGCGGGTACTCCATCGGCCGGTCGCCACTCGCCACGCCGAGGAGCAGACGTCCATCGCTCAGCTCGTCGACGCTGTTGGCAGCTTTCAGCGTCAGCCAGGGTTGACGCAAGGGCAGCACCACCGCAGCGGTACCCAGCATAATGTTTTGTGTAATCCCTGCCAGGTAACCCAGGTAGGAAAAGGTTTCGAAGACCTGAGCGGCATCGCCAAAGTTTGGGTCATACACCGGCACATCCCGTACCCATAATGCTTTAAAGCCACTACTGTCGGCGAGTCGGGCCAGTTGCGCATGCTGCTTAAGGTCCGGTACGCCGAACGGGCGATCTTCCTTCAAGCGTGAACGTTGACCGTCGGCGGACCAATCATTGTCCAGAGGCAGTTCCAGGCCGATGGAAAATTGGCGGGTACCCAACAATCGTTGAAAACGAGGGTGCATAAAAGGCCTCCAGCGCCTTGTACAGGGCAAGGCGGTTCTATGAATGAATGCGTCAAGTATCCAGAGAGCTGAGATGGAGAAAAATGCACGAATAGGAACAATAATTTTGATAAAAAAGCACGAATAGACCCGGAAAGATTGCCATTGGGGAAATCGATGCAAAGTGTTTCCGCATTTTTGGTATGGTGCAGCACATTTTCACAGGGACTGATTGTTCGTCCGCAGGAAGCGGCGTCGACCTTATTCAACGAGATGCTGTAGAAATGCCTGAACCGATACCGATCAAAGATCACGAAAAAGAAAACCGTCTGGTCAATAAGCGGCTGCTGGCCTGTGCGCTGCTTGTGATCGGCATTACCTGTGCCCTGGTAGGGCGCATGTATTTCCTGCAGGTGGTGGAGTTTGACTATCACTCCACCATTTCCGAAAACAACCGGGTCCACGTCCTGCCCATTACGCCTACTCGTGGCCTGATCTACGACCGCAATGGCGTGGTGCTCGCGGATAACCGGCCGAGCTACAACCTGATCATCACCCGCGAGCGCGCGTCAGACCTCAAGGGCGAACTCGACTCGATCATCAGCCTCTTGCACCTGCCTGCTGAAGACCGGGCCTTGTTCGACAAGGCCATGAAACAGGCCCGACATCCTTTCGTGCCTGTAACGCTGTTCTATGAACTGACCGAAGAGCAGATCGCCTTGCTGGCCGTCAACCAGTTCCGCCTTCCCGGGGTGGACGTTGAACCGCAGTTCGTCCGTCATTACCCGCTGGGGGCGCACTTTGCCCACTCCATTGGTTACGTCGGCCGCATCAACGAGAAAGAATCCAAAGCCCTCGATTCGGTGGAGTACCGTGGCACGCAGTCCATCGGCAAGACCGGTATTGAGCGTTTCTACGAGTCGGAACTGCATGGCCACGTGGGCTATGAAGAGGTCGAGACCAACGCCCAAGGCAGGGTTTTGCGGGTGCTCAAGCATACCGATCCGATCCCCGGCAAAAACATAGTCCTCAGCCTGGACGTCAAGCTCCAGGAAGCCGCCGAAGAAGCCTTGGGGGATCGCCGAGGCTCAGTGGTCGCCCTTGATCCGGAGACTGGCGAAGTCTTGGCGATGGTCAGCAAGCCGAGCTTTGACCCGAACCTGTTCGTCACCGGGATCAGCTTCAAGGAATACGCCGCGCTGCACGACTCCATTGATCGGCCGCTGTTCAACCGGGTCCTGCGCGGGCTTTACGCGCCGGGCTCGACCATCAAACCGGAAGTGGCAATCGCCGGGCTCGACAGCGGTGTCGTCACCGCCCAGACCCGTGTATTTGACCCCGGTTATTACCAGCTCCCGGACTTCGATCACAAATACCGTAACTGGAACCACAGCGGCGACGGCTGGGTGGACATGGACGCGGCGATCATGCGTTCCAACGACACCTACTTCTATGACTTGGCCCACAAGCTGGGTATCGATCGCCTGCACGACTACCTGGCTGAGTTTGGCCTCGGCCAGAAAGTCTCCCTGGACATGTTCGAGGAGTCAGCGGGCTTGATGCCGTCCCAGGCCTGGAAGCGCGCCACTCGGCGCCAGCCCTGGTTCCCGGGGGAAACCGTGATCCTCGGCATTGGCCAGGGCTACATGCAGGTCACGCCGCTGCAACTGGCCCAGGCCACCGCGCTGATTGCCAATAAAGGCGTATGGAACCGGCCGCACCTGGCCAAGACTATCAATGGTGTGCCACCGGTGGATGAGAACCCGATGCCTAACGTTGTCCTCAAGGACCCGCGTGGCTGGGAACAGGTCAACCACGGCATGCAATTGGTGATGCACGACCCACGGGGCATTGCCCGGGCCGCCGCCGCAGGCGCGCAATACCGCATTGCCGGCAAGAGCGGCACCGCGCAAGTGGTGGCGATCAAGCAGGGGGAACGCTACAACCGTTTGAAGACCTCGGAGCGCAACCGAGACAACGCCTTGTTCGTCGGTTTCGCCCCGGCGGAACATCCCAGAATCGTGATCTCCGTGATGATCGAAAACGGTGAGGCGGGTGGTCGTGTAGCGGGTCCGGTTGTACGGCAGATCATGGACGCGTGGTTGCTGGACCAGGACGGCCATTTGAAGCCGCAATACGCAACCCCGAGTAAAGCACCGGGCGATCCCCACGTCTGATGCGCGAAGGCATGAACTCGTTCATGCCTTCCACTCCTCCCACTGCTCCAGCCCTTCGTAAGACAGCCACGGCACATCATGGGACGTCCAGATGTGGCACGTCGGCTGCTCTCCAGGATCGTCATCCAGTGTTGCAACCCGCACAATCACATGGGGCTGATGCTTGCGTTCAGCCATCAGGTGCGAGCCGCACTGCGAGCAGAAATGCCTGAGCTTTCCCGGTGACGATTCGAAGGACGATAAAAGCTCTGCGCCTTGAGTCCAGCGAAAGTGCTCGCGCATGACGCCTGCCGTGGCGACGAACGCCGCGGCATGGACTTTGCGGCAACTGTGGCAATGGCAGTGGCTGATGGGCATGTCCAGGCGGTCCACCTGGTAACGCACGCCCTTGCAAAAGCAACTGCCATGGAGCGGTTTCCGTGGATCGTTCATGTATCAGCCTTGTCTGAATGAAAAGTGGCCAATCAATCTACCTTGCACGCCGATAGTTTCGTACCGTGATGTGGTACTGAAAGGTTGCGCATTGGTCGATGTGGCCTACTGTCAATGAAGGAGGTGACTTATGGACGTACATGATCGCATTGAACGAAAAGTCCTGCTCAAAGCCCCGCACGAACGGGTCTGGCAAGCGCTGATCGAGGCCGAGCAATTTGGCAGTTGGTTCGGAATTGACCTTAAGGGAAAACAGTTTGTAGCAGGCGAGGCAATTGCAGCCCAGATCACATTCCCGGGCTACGAGCATGTTAAATGGAATGCAAGAATCGAACGGCTTGAACCGCAAAAGCTGTTCTCTTTCAGTTGGCACCCTTACGCGATAGAAGAGGGGATCGACTATGACTCGGAGACTCCGACTCTGGTGGAGTTCGCCCTCGAAGACCACACCGAAGGCACCTTGCTTCGGGTGGTCGAGTCAGGTTTTCTCGCGATCCCTCAGGCGCGTCGCGAGAAAGCCTTCAAGATGAACTCTCGCGGCTGGGACGAGCAGATGAACAACATCGAGGTTCACCTGACCAAATCCCCTTAGCCCTCGTGAGCCGTGGTGATCTCCAGCGTATCGGTGTAGGTCACCAACACACTTTGCCCGACCTTGAGGTCTTTGAGGCCGGCACGAATTTCCGGTTTTTCCACCGTCAGCACTTTCGAGACGCCCGCAGGATTTTCCAGGGTGACCTGGTTCTTCTTCAGGTCAATATGGGTGATTTTCAGCTGTACCTGCACCTGACGGAACGCTGCGCCGCCGGGGTTCGGGTTGTCGGCGGTGGCACGAAGCACTCCGGTCTTCTCGCTGGCGTCCGGCGCGCTTTTATCCACGTCGGTGTCCAGCACGGCGGCCACCGAATGAGTCACCAGCACCTTGACCTGATCACCGACCTTCAAATTGCCCAAATCCTTGGCCTGATCGCGGAGTTGCACATGCACCTCACGACCTTCGGCGCCTTCCAGCACGACTTGGTGATTGACCGCATCCACGGCCAACACCTTAGTGGTCACTTCGTCGGCTTCCAGGCTCTTGGACAGAGGAATATCAGCAGCGTGGGCAAGGCCGCCAGTGGACATGAGAATCGCCACGGCAACGGCCTGGCGCAAGGAGCGAAATGCTTTCATTGAACGGACTTCCATGTGAGAGGAGCCCTCAGTCTAGTGGTGAGTCACCGATACGCAACCTCACCCCACCGGACGAAAACGAACCTCTGGCGCCAAACTCGATCACAACAGTATCGACAGCCGTCCGACAAGGAGAACGCGCATGCCCCGTCAAGGTCAATATCCGGGATTCATTCCGCCGTACATTCTTCATCGTTTGATAGATCATGGGTCCGAGTGGCAGCGCTCTCGGGCGCTGAATACCTTGACCCATGTTCGCCAGCTGTTACCCAATCCGGGGCTTGTATCGGTGGCGGGGGCGGCAGCAGAGAAAACCGTACCCGGCACGTTGCAACGACATATCTACGATGCTCAACACCTGACTGTCCTGCCCGGTGCCTTGGCGCGGGCCGAGGGCCAGCGCGCCAGCGGCGATACGGCGGTGGACGAGGCCTATGACGCACTGGGTGCCACTCACGACTTTTTCTGGCAGGTCTACGGGCGCGACTCCATCGATAACCGAGGCCTGGCCCTGGTGGGCACCGTGCACTACGGCGAAGGCTACGACAACGCCTTCTGGAATGGCGCGCAGATGGTCTTTGGTGACGGTGATGGTGAGGTGTTCCAGCGCTTCACCCGGTCCCTGGATGTCGTGGCTCATGAGTTGGCGCACGGCATCACCGAGAGCGAGGCGGGCCTGGTCTATCGCAACCAGTCCGGGGCCCTCAATGAATCGGTCTCTGACGTATTCGGTATCCTTACCAAGCAATACGTCCTCAAGCAGACTGCCGAACAGGCCGATTGGCTGATCGGGGCCGATTTACTCACCGACAAGGTCAAGGGTAAGGGACTGCGCTCCATGTCCCACCCCGGCACTGCCTATGACGACCCGGTCCTGGGCAAGGACCCGCAACCGGCGCATATGCGTGACTTTGTCGTGACCCAGGATGATAACGGCGGAGTACACCTGAATTCCGGCATCCCCAACCGCGCGTTTTATTTGGGCGCCATCGCCCTGGGCGGCTCAGCCTGGGTGCAGGCGGGGCAGATCTGGTATGACACTGTGTGCGATAAGCGCCTGGATAACGATGCTGATTTCCAGGCGTTTGCCACACTGACCGTCGAGCACGCCCGTGAACGTTTTGGCGTCGCCCAGGGCAAGGCTGTACAGAAAGCCTGGGCGGGTGTGGGTGTGAATCTGGCATGAGGAGAATGCAATGAAAGAACTGCCACCCTTGGGCAGCGACGCCACCGTCCGGCTTTCCCGCCAGGGCGGCGTGACGGCGATGTTGAGTCGGCCCCGTGAAATCGAATTTGCCCAATACAACCCGGATGAGCGCGAGCAGATTTGCAGCCTGCTGAAGGGCTGCCTGCCGTTGACCTCATCCGAGTCGGGGCGGGGCGACCAGCGCTTCTATCAGATTGAAGTGCGCTTTCGCCAGGATGACCGCGATGACCAACTGATGCTCCAGGTGCCGGAAGACCGGGCACCTGGAGAATTAGTGCGGTTGTGGGACAAAGGGTTAGTGTCCTGAGGTTTCCGAGACCTCAGAAACTCATCTGCCACTGCCCGACCACTGCGTGATTGCGGCTATTGCTACCCAACTCACCGTTGTAGCCGACGCTCAGGGTATGCCGTGCAGACAAGCCGACATCCAGCCCTGCTCCAACCATCAGGCTATCGCGATCCAGCGCGCTGCCTTCGACGTTGAATGCATCCCCACCCACCACAAACGCCTGGCGGGTTTCACTGTCGACGTTGCCATACACATGCCGCCAGCCAAGGCTGGCTCGCGGTGTAAGGCTGATGCCGTTGTCCAGTTGGCTCAGATGCGCCAGGCGCATGCCGAAGGTGCTGCTGAAGTTGTCCTGGGTCTGGGCATCGACCTTGAGTGACGCAATGCCGCCTTTTTCGGTGAAACTGTCGCGGTGATAACGCTGATAACCCAGGTTGGTAAACGGCTCGATGTTGAAACGCCCGCTGCCCAAGGCATAGCCCAGTTCGGCAAATGCTTGTTGGCTGTCGGCGTCGTAATTGCCTTTTGGCTTGTCGCTGAAACCTTCGAACTCGACCGTGCGCTTGTTATCGCCGGCATGATGGCTGTAGGCGGCACCCAGGCGCAGGGCCACCGGACCGTCCTGGCGCACGGCATACCCACCGACGTGCCAGCTGCGCAGCTTGTTATCGACGTTATGGCTGTCCAGGTCGGTCTTCGAATAACCGCCCACTACACCCAGGCGCCAGGTTGGCGATAACGACCAATCAACCCCCAGCAAGCTGCCTTGAGTCCGCTGCTGCATGCCGTCGCTGCCGTGTTGACTGTCGAGCTTGCCATAGCTGCCTATGCCCTGCAGCCAGACGCGGCCACGTGCACTCGGGTCATTGAGGTTGCGTGCGCCGCTCGGTACGCCCGTGGCTGCCAGCTCCGGGGTTTGTGTCGACTCAAGCCCCACCAGCAAGCCTGCTCCGTTGCCCATCTGGCGCATGGCGGACAGCATTGAGGTGCCGACCAGGGAGCTGGCCGTCAGGGTGGCGCTGCTGAGGTTGGCGTTACTGCTACCGGCCAGGGCTTCGATGGCGGCGCTGGCGGTGGCTTCTGAGGTGTTGAGCAGGGCGTCGTTCAGCGGGTTTGGTTGCCAAAAAAACGGCGGATATGGACCGTATATATCATCCCGATATCTCCAACTGATTGACTCGATGCTCTGAACCGCTCGGGCACCGTTGGCAGTGCGGGCGTACTCCGTGAAATTCACGTCGTTGCGGGTGTAACTCAGGTCTACCCTGTTGGCTTCGTAGCTGAGTTTTGGGGTCAGAAAGGCATAGTAACGGAGCTCGGAATCATCGAAGGTTCCGGTGATGCTGCCAGCCTCAAGTACTGTGTAGCGACTGTGCCACGGGTAGTTGAAGTCGCTGCCGGTGTTCAGCGAAAAGCGAGCGCCATTGAGACTGGCATTGCCGGTCACATGGGTTGTCGCGGTGCTGCCGTCCGCATTGGTAGCAAAATAGAACGTAGCACCGGGTGCCATCGTCAGGTTGCCGTTGACCTGCGGTGCTCCTACTTGGATGTTGGTGGTCAGTTGGCCGTTGATGATCAAGTTGCCGACCGATCCACGGCCTTGGTACTCGCCACCCTGGTCAACCACCACAGTACCGGCGATACCCCCTTGGTTATCCAGCAGTGCACGGTTGAACACCTGGGCGCCCTGGCTGAAATCACCTTGGCCATTGAGCACCCAATAACCGTTACGGACCTGCAATGACTCAAAATTACGGGTATCGCCCACGGTTCCATCAGGTGTTTGGCCGGGATAATAATAAGGGTATTGGTAGGCTTCCAGAATCATTGTGTTATGACCCGTTCCTCCGTCCACCAACCCCTCAAAAATGGCACCCTTGTTCAGCGTCAAGGTATCGTTGCCACCTCCCAGATCAAGGGCAACACCATTGGCGCCACTGATCAGGCCACCATTGACAACCTGATCATCAAAGTCGCCGATGAACTTCACACCAAAACCGTCGAGCCCACGGATAACACCATAGGTCCTCAAGGTTGTAGCGGCCACCGCTGAACCACCCTGGCCATCACTGACCAGAATGCCGTTGTTGGCTCCTATGATGATTCCCGGTGTTTCTCCACGGGTTGGGGCGGCGCCGTTGAATACGTAACCGCCGCCAATCGACACACCTTCGCTGGTATTGGCTCGACCGTTCTTGTCCACGCCGCTGGATCCGGTGCCTTGTATAGTGCCTTGTCTGTTGCTGACATTGGCAATGCCACCAATCCGTACGCCGTCGCCATCAACGTTGGTTTGTCGGCCATCCTGCCCGCCAGTGATCGTGCCATTATTGTTGAAAAAACTACCGTCGCTCACGGATACGGCACCGGCACCGTTACGCCCGATGATCGTGCCTGCGTTACTCAGGTCGATATGATCCCCTGAAACACCATTGCGCCCACCCGAGATCAGGCCTGAATTGGAGATTCGTGTATCGATTGCAGAGCCGGTGTTGATACCGTCGAACCTATCTGCAGCGCTTCGGGAGTCGCCGGTGGATATTTCCCCATCGTTGGTGAGGCGCGCATGAGAGCCGGTACGGACACCGTCGCCGGCATCAGCCCGAATAACCGCGCCCTTTTGGTTCTCGATAGTCGTGCGGGCGCGTTCTCCCACTACGGAGCTGAAGTCCAGGGCTTGTCCGTTCAACGCCCGGATCGTACCGCTGTTCTTGAGATTGATCTCGCCGTCGTTTTTCAGGTCTGCACTGATCCGAATGGCATCATTTTCGCCTTGAATTAACGCGCCAGCGGTATTGTTGATGGAGTAAGAGCCGTAGCCGTTATGGACGCCAGGAGTGGCAATTGCCGCCGCGGCAGAGGAGACAATCTGGCCGTCGTTATTGATACGAATACTGGGGCTCCAGAACGGGACCTTGCGTATTTCGACGGCAGTCTCCACGGCGTTGATACGGCCAGCGTCTCTGACCCATAGACTGGGGTCCATATTGCCGCCACTGCCCATGGATTGAGCAGCAATAGTCGGTGTACGAATTTCGATTTGTGCTTGGCTGGCCTGGGAAAACCAAACGCCGGAAACGATCAATGAAATATGCAGGGCAAGACGGCGGGGCGTAAACGACATGCTGGAAGTCCTTTTCTCGTATAACGCTATCTTCCTATATGGCGCTTTGATATTGCCAGCCCACCTCGGCAATTAGGTGCGCTGGTAACAGATGCAGCAATCAGAAATCGATGGTCGCCGACAATTTCGCCACCCGCGGTTCACCCTGGCTCAAATACCCACCCAGCGCTGACTCCCAATACTTCTTGTTGGCCACGTTCTCCACCGTGGCACCCACCGTCACATCACGTTGAGCCACTTTGAAGTTGTACCGTGCGCCCATGTCGAAGCGGTTCCAGGTTGGCAGGCTGAGGTTGTTGGCCGCATCGGCATATTGCCCGCCGGTACGCAACATGCGGCCGTTGAGGGTTACGCCTTGCAGGCCGGGCACGTCCCAATCCACGCCAGCATTGAGCTGAAAGGTCGGTACACCGATAGCACGGTTGCCGTCGTTGGTGCCGTTTTGCGTGTCTTTGAGTTCGGTGTCCATGACCGTCACGCCGCCCAGCAGGCGCAAGCCATCCAGCGGTTCGCCGAAGATGTTGAGTTCCACGCCTTTGTTGATTTGCTTGCCTTCGCGCACATAGGTCGCCGAAGTGCCTGCGGCGTTAATCAACGAATACCCATCGCTAGGTTGTTCGATACGGTACACACCCAAGGTGGCGCCGTAGGTGCCCATATCGACTTTGACGCCGGCTTCCAGCTGTTTCGAACGTGCCGGTGCGTAGGTCTGGTTGCCGTTCGTGACCTTGAATCCGCCGGCCGACACCGGCGATGTCGGACCCTTGGCCAAACCTTCGATGCGGTTGGCGTAGAGGGACACGTGGTCCCACGGTTTGAACACGATGCCGTACACCGGGGTGGTGATCGACGCGTCGTAGTTGGCGGTGCGGGTACCGGTGCCATAGGCGTAGCCCTGGACCACCATTTCCTGGCGTCGTACACCTGCGGTGATCAGCAACCGATCATCCATGAAGCCGAGGGTGTCGGACACCGCCGCACTGCGCACGAAGGTCTTGGCGGTGATGCCCGGATCGCCCAGGTCGCCGCCCTTGAAACCACCCGGTTTGGGCTCAGGGACATCGGACGGGTTGTAAATATTACTGGCGTGTTTGGTCAGGTCAAAGTCGTAGGCGTTGCGGGCCTGAGTCCAGATACCGGTCAGCCCGACGTTTAGCTTGTGGCTCACCGGCCCGGTCTGGAACTTGCCGTTCAGGCCGGCCATGGCGCTGGTGTTGTCCTCCTGGTGGGCGATGCGCGAGCCGGTGACGTTGGCGTTGCCCAGGTTGTCGGTCAGGGTCACTGAGGAGTAGCGGCCATTTTCCTTGGTGTGCTTGGCGCCAGCGGCGAGATAGGCTGTCCAGTTGTCGTTGAGGTCGTACTCGCCGCGCAGCATGCCGAAGGTGTCTTCGATGTCAGTGGCACCCCATTGTGGCGCGTAGTTGGTATCCGCCGAGGGTACTTTAGGCACCTCGGTCGCGGTACCGAGGAACACCGAGTTACGCCCGCCATTGACCCGCTGCTTCTGGTAGACAAAGTCCCCCGACAGGCGCAGTGCATCACCGCGATAATCCAGCCCTACGGCAAACAGTTTCGAACGCTGGTTTTCATCATCGATGCCCGTGTCGCCTTCACGTTGGGACAGGTTCACCCGCGCCCCAAACCGATTGTCCTCACCAAAGCGCTGGCCGATATCCAGATGCTGACCCACGCGCCCATCACTGCTGATATCGGTGCTGAACCGGCGCAAGGGCACATCATCGGCGCGCTTGGGTTGCAGGTTCACGCCGCCGCCGATACCGGAGCCGGTGGGTGTCACGCCGTTGATAAAGGCGTTGGGGCCCTTGAACACTTCAACCCGTTCCAGTGCGTCGGTGGACATAATCTGACGCGGCAGGATGCCATACAGGCCGTTATAGGAAATGTCGTCGCCATTGAGGGGCAAGCCACGGATCACAAAGACCTGGGCCTGGTTGGCATAGCCCGACGCCTGGCGCACGGATGAGTCGTTGAGCAACACGTCGCCAATGGTTTCGGCCTGTTGGTCGCGTATCAGCTTTTCGGTGTAGGAAGACATGCTGAACGGCACATCCATGATGTCCTGATTACCCAGCACACCCAGTTGCCCGCCGCGAGCCACCTGGCCTCCGGCATACACCGGGGGCAGGGCGTTGGGGGTGATGGCTGGCGCACTGATGCTGGTGGCGCCCAACTCCAGCGTGTTGCTGTCCTGGCTCGTGTTCGCATCCTGCGGGGGTTGCGGAGTGGCAGCGTGAGCGGCGAAGCTCAGGGAGCAGCAAAGGGCGAGCAGGGTGGGGCGAAACGGCGCAGCGAGTCGGGCAGAAGTGGGCATGGTCGATCCTGACGGCGTACCGTCAATGTGAGGAAAAGGGGCAACAACGTTGCGCTTCCTCACTGCGCGAATACGACTCCGATGCAGATGATAATAATTACTATTAATGCCTTGCAACATGTTTGTCGGATTGCTGTCTGCGTGCGTGCAGGAAATTTCCGTTAACGTGCCGCGTTTGGCGGGATGCCGAGTAGAATCACGCCCTGAAAGCGATTCTTGAGGTGCGGTACGGTGGATTTACAGCAGGGTTTTGTCCTGACCCGGCATTGGCGCGATACCCCGGCGGGGACCGAGGTCAGTTTTTGGCTGGCCACCGATCAGGGCCCGCGACATATCCGCCTACCCGTGCAGCCGTCGGTGATGTTTATCCCGGCGGTCCACCGCAAGCCCGCCGAGTTGCTGCTCAAGGGCGAGCGCGACGTTGAACTGCGCCCCCTTGATTTGTGCGACTTCCATCACCGTCCGGTGTTGGGGCTCTACACCCGCCAGCATCGCCAATTGATGGACCTGGAAAAGCGCCTGCGCAAAGCCGGTGTCGACGTCTACGAAGGCGATGTGCGCCCACCCGAACGCTACATGATGGAACGCTTTATCACCGCGCCGGTGTGGTTTGGCGGAACGCCAGGCGAGGGCAGAATGCTGCTGGACGCGCAGATGAAACCCGCGCCCGACTATCGCCCACCGCTGAAACTGGTGTCCCTGGACATCGAGACCACTGCCCAGGGCGATCTGTATTCCATTGCTCTGGAAGGCTGCGGTGAGCGCCAGGTGTACATGCTGGGTCCGCCCAACAAGAGCGATGCGGTGGATTTCAAACTCGACTACTGCGACACCTGCGGGCAACTGCTCGAACGCCTGAACCAATGGCTTGCCACCCATGATCCGGATGCAATCATCGGCTGGAATCTCGTGCAGTTCGACCTGCGGGTACTCCACGAGCACGCCCAGCGCCTGAACGTGCCGTTGCTGTTGGGCCGTGGCGGTGATGCCATGGGCTGGCGCGAACACGGTAGTCGTAACCACTACTTCGCTGCTGCGGCAGGACGGATGATTATCGACGGTATTGAAGCCCTGCGCTCGGCCACTTGGACCTTTGAATCCTTCAGTCTGGAAAACGTCGCCCAGACCTTGCTCGGCGAAGGCAAGTCCATCTCTACGCCGTACCAGCGCATGGACGAAATCAACCGCATGTTCGCCGAGGACAAGCCTGCGCTGGCGCGCTACAACCTCAAGGACTGTGAGTTGGTGACGCGGATTTTCGCCAAGACCGACCTGCTCAAATTCCTTCTGGAGCGGGCCAGCGTCACCGGGTTGCCGGCGGACCGCAACGGCGGCTCGGTGGCGGCCTTCACTCACCTGTACATGCCGCTGATGCATCGCCAGGGCTTTGTTGCGCCCAACCTCGGCGACAAACCGCCCCAGGCCAGCCCCGGCGGGTTTGTCATGGACTCGCGTCCCGGACTCTATGAATCGGTGCTGGTGCTGGACTATAAAAGTCTCTACCCGTCGATCATCCGCAGCTTCCTGATCGACCCGGTGGGCCTGATCGAAGGCCTGCGCCACCCCGACGACAGCGAGTCGGTGGAAGGTTTTCGCGGTGCACGTTTTTCCCGCACTCGACATTGCCTGCCGTCGATTGTGGCCCGGGTTTCAGAAGGTCGTGAAGTGGCCAAGCGTGAACACAACGCGCCGTTGTCCCAGGCCCTGAAGATCATCATGAACGCCTTCTATGGCGTGCTCGGCTCCAGTGGTTGCCGGTTCTTCGACACACGCCTGGCGTCGTCCATCACCTTGCGCGGCCACCAGATCATGCGCCAGACCCGCGAACTGGTTGAGGCCAAGGGGTATGAAGTGATTTACGGTGACACCGACTCCACCTTCGTCTGGCTCGGCAGCGCCCATTCCCAAGAGGACGCCACGCGCATCGGCCTGGACCTGGTGCAGCACGTGAACCAGTGGTGGCGCGAGCGCCTGCTCAATGAGTTCGGCTTGCACAGCGCCCTGGAGCTGCAATATGAAACCCACTTCAGCCGCTTCCTGATGCCGACCATTCGTGGTGCGGAGGAGGGCAGCAAGAAGCGCTATGCCGGCCTGGTCACTCGTGCCGACGGTAGCGAAGATATGATCTACAAGGGCCTGGAAACCGTGCGTAGCGACTGGTCGCCCCTGGCCCGGCAGTTCCAGCAAGAGCTCTACCAGCGGATCTTTCACCGCCAACCTCACCAGGATTATGTGCGCGACTACGTGCGCCGCACCCTGGGCGGTGAGTTCGATGAGTTGCTGATCTACCGCAAGCGCCTGCGCCGGCAGTTGGGCGACTACGAGCGCAACGTTCCACCTCACGTGCGCGCCGCGCGGTTGGCAGATGAATACAATGACCGCCAGGGCCGCCCGCGTCAGTACCAGAATGGCGGCTGGATCAGCTACGTGATCACCGTCAACGGTCCCGAGCCTTTGGAAGTGCGTCAGGCGCCGATTGATTACGATCACTACGTCACCCGACAATTGCAGCCGGTGGCCGATGCGATCCTGCCGTTCGTGAATGATGATTTTGGCACCTTGGTTGGTGGCCAGATGGGACTGTTCTGAAAGACTTGCATTGAGGTTCATAGAGCCTGCAATCTTGGTCTCTGACGACCACCATACGACGCAGCTTCCCTATGACCGACATCACGCTGACCGGCACCACGGTCGAACTCCAGCCCCTGCAACGGGAACACTCGGCGGCCTTGCTATGCGCCGCCGCCGATGGGCAATTGTGGAACCTCAAGGTGACCAACGTCCCCGGTCCCGATACCGTTGAACAGTACATCGATGTCGCCTTGGCCGGGCGCGATGCGGGCACGGTGATGCCGTTCACCATCGTGCGTCGCGACACGGGCCAAGTGGTGGGCAGCACACGCTTCTGGAAGGTCGATCGGGTCAACCGCAAGCTGGAGATTGGTCACACCTGGCTCAGCGAATCGACGCAGAAATCCGCGATCAACACTGAAGCCAAGCTCCTGTTGCTGACCTACGCCTTCGAGGTGATGGAGTGCGTGCGGGTGCAGTTCACCACCGACGAACTGAATGAAAAATCCCGGGCGGCGATTCTACGGATTGGCGCTACCCAGGAAGGCATCGTCCGCCATGAGCGGATCATGCCCGATGGCCGCAAGCGCAACTCGGTGCGCTTCAGCATCATCGATTCGGAATGGCCGCAGGTGAAGGCAATGCTGCAGGCAAAACTTGTGGCGAGGGGGCTTGTCCCCGTTGGGCTGCGTAGCAGCCCTGAAACCTGAGCCTCAGACCTTTTTGCAACAGAGCGGCGACCTTAAAGGGGGCCGCTCCGCGACCCAACGGGAGCAAGCTCCCTCGCCACAGTCAGCTCTTCTACCAACTCATCCATCCGGTCCGCTATTTTCGGCGTAGTCGACAGCACAAAGCTCTTCTGCGTACCGATATAGGTCTCGACGATATACAGCGTATCGCCCACGTCCAGCCCAAGCTCCTGCAAGGCTTCATCCGGCAGGCGGATGGCACCGTCGCCGTCCCAGTCTTCGATGGTCACTTGTTTGCTGTGCATGTTGGGCTTCCGTTAAGCGATTGAACGTCCTAGCCTAACACCTCGACTACCTGCCAGGAGGCTCAATAGCGTGTACACCCTCTACGGAATCCGAGGCACCGGCTCGTGCATGATCGAAATCGCCCTGCAACGCTGCGGCGTAGCGTGGCGGCAGGTTGATGCCAGTTCCTGGGAAGACACGGAAGGCAGCGAGGCTCTGGCCAGGATCAATCCGCTCAAGCAGGTTCCCACCCTGCAATTGCCCGATGGCAGTGTGCTGACGGAAAGCGCCGCGATATTGATTCACCTCGGCCTGACGTTTCCCGCCTCAAGCCTATTGCCCGCAGACCCCGCCCAAGTCATTCGCGGGCTGGTGTATATCGCCGCCAACTGTTACTCGGCAATTGGCATCATCGACTATCCGCAACGTTGGCTGGACGTTGATGACAACGGGCTGCAAGTGCAGTTGGTCAGCGGAGCTCGTCGGCGCCTGCACGTGGCCTGGGAGATATTTGCCGATCAGTTTGCCGAGCAACTATTCAGCGCATCAGGCGACCCGAACGCCTTGGGAATCATGGCGGCGGCCGTTTCTCGCTGGGCGGATGGTCGGGATGCGTTGCAACAATCACGATCCGAATTTGCCCGGACTTTGGCGCGAGTGGATGCTGAACCGAGTGTGGCGCCAGTGTTTGCGTGGCATTGGTCACAGAGGGTGATGAAATGACCCTGGAAATTTCACCGCCTGTTGCCTGGCATGTTACTCATTGGTGCGACGACTCTTATAGTCAGGGCGCCTATAGCGCGCTATTGCCCGGTGGCGATATTGCCCTTCGCCGCTTGCTCTCGACACCTGTTGATGGCCGCCTGTTCCTCGCGGGTGAGGCGTTCAACCACGACCACTCGGCCATGACCCACAGCGCCTGGGACAGTGGCTTGCGCGCAGCAGCGGCAGTGACCGATACCTCTGCGAGGAAAGTCATCGTCATTGGCGCGGGATTCGCCGGGCTGGCAGCCGCCAGCACGTTGCAGGCCCTGGGGCTGGACGTTCAGGTGCTTGAGGCGCGGGACCGCATCGGCGGTCGGGTGCACACCGCCGCCCTGGGTGGCCATGCCGTGGACGTGGGGGCCGCCTGGTTGCAGCAGTATGAGCGTAACCCTCTGGCGCGCCGAGCTGAGCAGTTGAACCTGCAACGGCGAACGACGGATTTTTCCCAGCCTCTGGCGGCTGCCTGGGATGGCCCGTTACCGGACATCAACTTGGCCTATGAACAACTCAGGCAGTCCATTGATCGGAGTCAACCGCTGGCGCTGAGCATTGAACGCTACCTGGGCAACCTGACCACAGCCAATCGCCGCGCCGCCGCCTTTGCCGTCGACGCCAATCTGATCCTCGAAGCCGGTCTACCCTTGACGCAGTTGTCAGCCCAAGTGCTGGACGAGGAAGGCGTCGGCCATGGAGATCAGTTTTTGCCCCAAGGCTATCGGCAACTGCTGGATGATGCCGCCTATGGTCTGAATATCCACCTCAATCATCCGGTACAACAGATCTCTTGGGACGGGCAGGGCGTTCAGATCAATGGGGTCGCCGCCGATGCCTGTATCTGTACCGTGCCGGTGCCCGTGCTAAAACAATTGTGCTTCACCCCCGCGCTGCCGGCGGCATATCGGCAGGCGCTTGAGTCATTCACGATGGGTCGATTGGAAAAAGTGGTACTGCAATTCGAGCGGCGCTGGTGGCCGGCGTCCGGTGACGGGTACCTGCGTTGGTACGACGCCCCGCCCAATTGGGGTGAGTGGTTGGACCTGACTGACGCCTTGGGCACTCCGTTGATTGCAGGATTGATTGCCGGTGATGCGGTGGAGCGGCACTTCGCGGCTAAAACGGACGAGCAGATCGCCATGGAAGCCTGCGCAAAACTGGCCGCCTGGGCCTGTGCAATCAAAAGAAACAATGAACTCTGACGTGCCCCAGCCCCTTGCGTCGCGGGCATCCTGACCTACGCTTTCTGAAAGCTTCGTAGGAATCATCCTTGAATTTGACTGTCGCAGACATGAAACTCAAGAACCCTGCATGGAATTCAAAGGAGGTGCGCATGCTCATCCGGTCGCTGACCCTGGCTACCTTGGTGGCTTTTACGGGGCCGCTGTTGGCTGCCGATGATATCAACCCGCTCAAGCAGGATGTGGGTAAAGCCCGTCCGCTGGTGGTCGTCGAGCTTGATTCCGGTAACCCTGCATTGGCCACGCTCAGGAAAGCCTTGGACGAGCCTGCCAACAAGCAGTCCTTCGAGGACCGCAATATGGTGCTCTACACCGTATCCTTCACGAGCATCGGTGCCGAAGGTGAGAAAATCGCCAAGGACCCGAAGGACAACAAGAAACTCGCCCCCCCTGAAACCAACGCACTGATCCGCGCACTCAAGTTGGGAGCCGGCAGCGGTACCAAAGTGATCTTGATTGGCAAGGACGGCGAGAAAAAGCTCGAAAAGACTACGCCTCCGGACACCGTCAACCTGGCAGATTTCTTCAGCGCCGTCGACCAGATGCCCCAGTCTGAGAAAGACTTGGCTCCACCGGCTGTAGCAGAGCCCGCTGCGCCCCCAGCCGGCAAGGCGGGTGCCAAGGCAGGCAAGGCAAGCAAATCGGCAGCGCCTCAACAGCTGGATGATTGAGCACTGATGACACGCGTCAAGGACCACTTCTAAAGCGCTATCTGTCACCACTGCCGAGGTGTTCGGCGGTGGTGGCAAGCCTCACTGTTTCCACGGTTTCAACCACCACCCCAAGCCCCCCAACACCAGCGCCCCGGCCAAGCTGCTCAAGCCCAGTTGCCAACCATCGCTGTGCAGCGGGTGCAGCACCAGCGCCGCGAAGCCCAGCAATACCACGCTCAGCCCCCATTGCAACGGCCAGCCGAGTTGTCCAAGCAATTGCTGGCGCTGCATCAGCAGCAGGTTGGTGACGATGACCCCGCCCAACGCTGCCAAGGCGATACCCGGCAGGCCGAGGAAGAATGGCAACAGCACCAACAGCGCGGCGTTGATCACGCTGCCCAGCAGCTCGCACCGCAGGGGCAGGCGTGTATCACCGCTGGCGTAGGCGTAACGCGCGAGCATGGCGTTCCAGGCCCCAAATACCAACGGTGTGGCGAACCAACCGAGGAGGGCGGGCAAGGGGCCGTCGGCACTTTGCGCTGGCATCAACAGATGAATCAATACCGGGCTGGCGCCGATCAGGCCGAGGGCCGCCGGCAGGCTCAGCAAGGTAGCGGCGTCCAGGCCTCGGCGCAGCAGGGCCAGGCGTTGTTGACCTTGTTCGCCACTCATCAAGCCCAACAAAACCTGGTTGAGGCTCATCAGCGCAATCAACGGCAAATTGATCAGTTTGCGTGCCAGGTTGACCCAGGTGACGGCACCTTCTCCCAGGTAACTGGCAATCAGCCGTTCGAGCAACGCCAGGCCCTGGCTGGCGACGTTACTGGCCAATAACGGACCGATGCGTGCGAGCAATTCGCGCCCGGCCAGTGCGTCGCCCTTGACCTGCCAGGGGCGCCAGCCGAAAGACCAGACCGGCACCAGCAGCGGCAAGCACATCAGCACGCTGCCGGCAAAGAAGCTCATCGCCAGTTCGGCGCTGTCGCTGGAGGTCCCACGAATAAACAGGTACAGCACCGGCGGCAGGTTGAACAACAGCGAACCTAATCCCGGTAGCACAAAGCGCTGGCGAGCCTGCAACGGAATACTGAACAAGCCGTGCATCACCAACCCCGGCGCACACGCGGCGAGCCAGCGCAGGTTTTCAGTGGCCTGGGCCTGGGCGGCGGCATCCAGCCCCGGCCCGATCAGCCGCACCCACAGCGGCGCGCCCAAGGCCAGCAGCGCATAGAGCGCCAGCCCCACGCCAAGCAGGCGCGGCGACAGGCTGGCCAACCACGCCTGTTGGCGTTGTGGGTCGCGTTGTTGATAGAGGGGCAGGGCAGCGGCCGCGAGCAGGCCCGCGGCCAGGGTCATGCGCAGGGCTTCGGGCAGAAACACGGCGACCAGAAACCCATCGCTGCGGCTGCCCGCGCCCCACGCCGCCACCAGCAGCCATTCGCGGGCAAAGCCGGCCACCAGCCCGGCGAGCGTCGCCACGGTCAGCCACAGCGTGCTGCCAAACATTAATGAAACAGGGTGAACAGGCCTTTGCCACCCACCTTGTAAGTCAGGTCGTGAGTACGCTCGCCCATGATTTTGGCACCACTACCGCCAACAATTTTGTAAGGGGCGACGTTTTTGCCGATCACCGTATTGGCCGTGACCACCGAGCCGTGTCCTAGCCGTGTGCCGAAGCCAATCAGCGCACGAGTGCCGATCCACACATAATCCTCAATGTAAATCGGCCCGGAAATCGACCAGAACTCCGGTGCCTGCAAGTCATGGCTGCCGGCGATGATCAACACATGGGAAGCAATCGCCACATGGTCGCCGATCACCAGGCCGGCGCGGGCATCCACCACGCAGTGCCAGCCGACCACTGAATCTTCGCCGATGATCAGGTTATGCATACCCAGTACTTCGGTATTGCGCCAAAGGCTTGAGCCTTTGCCGATTTTTGCGCCGCCCAGACGCAACCAGGCCAGGCGCACATGATGGCTGGGGATCTTGTTGATCACGATGTTGTAGGCCATATCCCAGGCATTGCGCCAACGGTCCTTGATGGTGATCCAGTTTTTGCCATACATCGGAACCAGGTCTGACGGAATATCCTGCTTCAAACGATGGTACAACCTGCGTGCCACGGGTTGTTCGATGCGCTTTTCGATGTCGATGGAGCTTATCCAGAAGCGTTTTCCCTCGCCTGCGCCATCTTCGAAAATCACGTCGTTGGCCAGGCTCCAAGCCAGGGCCTGTTGCAAGTCGTCCAGGCTTACACCCATTTCGTTGGCCAAGCTGGACAGTCTGTCGGGCAGATCAGTGGAGTGCAGAATCCGGTGTTTCATGGTTGGTTATCCTTGGGCGCTGAAACGTCGGCGGTTAGGGTGGGGCGCAGGCGAACTTGTTGCAGGCTGATGCCCATCAACAGCCAAAACAGTGCGATCAGTACAAAGGTGAAACTGAAGTAGTGGTCGAATATCCCGGTCAGCAGCGCTGCCAACACGCCGCATACGCAACCCAGCCACAGTGCATTTTCTGCGGTGACCTTGCGCACAGGGCCGTGTGGCCGCACTTCGCGCCACCACAATACAGTGACGGTGATAAACAGCAGCAGGCCTGGAATACCGATCTTGTAAATGAAGTTCAACCACAGGTTGGAAATACCCAGCAGGCCCGTTCCCGGTACCGGTGGGTCTACCTTGAAACCGATACCCAAGGGGTAGCGCGCCATCACTTCGGGGAATTTGGCGTATTCGTCAAAGCGGACTTCGGTACTGGCGTTGCTCGCTGAGAACATGGTCAGCAAACGCTCTTGCAGCGGCGGGTAAAACAGCACCAGCGCCACCACAAAGGCCACACCGATACTTATGATTCGCCCGCTGTGAGGGACGCGTTTGTAGGTGAGCCAGAACAGAATCAGCACCAGCGCGACAATCGCCCCACGGGAAATACTCAGCAGCAGACCGGCGCAGCCCAGCACGGCTACCGCAAGACCCAGCGCCCGACGCCAACCGGCGCGGGTCCAGCCATAGAACAGCGCCAACGGGATAAACAGCACCAGCACGCCCCCCGTCAGGTTCGGGTGAACCCATGGCGATGCCATCCGCTGGTAGTTGGCCGAGAAGATATCTTTCACTGCCTCTGGGTGGGCGTACTTGAGGTCAGTGAGAATCTGGATCATCGACATCGCGTTGCGCGTCTTGAGGAACATAAAGATCGACAACAGCAGCATCGCCAGGTTGCCCAGCAGCAGGGCGACCACCACCTTGTCGCGGTCGGCATCGGTGCGCAGCAGCAGTGGCACGATAAACAACAGTGACAGGTTCATCAGCCAGCGCACCCAGTTGACTGGCCCGCTGCCCTCGGCGTGGATGATGATCATGCCCCAGATAAACGGAATCGTGCTGAACAGCATCAACCACGCCAGGGCGCGTTCGGTGGGGCGCCACAGCAGAAATCCGCGGGTCTTGCCGATGAACGATTGCCAGAACACGCCGACCCAGGTCAGCCCCAGCACCGCCTCGCTGATGGTGGTACGGACCCCCAGCTCCAGGGTGGTGTAGGGAATGCTGGTGGCAAATACCGCAAAAATCAGCAAACCCCACAACGGCTTGCGGATCAGCGTCAACGCCACGCCGAGGCCAACCACGACCATCAAGACCTTTATCGGCGGCAGTGCCAGCAGCAATGCGCCGAAGACCAGGCCCAGAATCAGACTGATGAGTTTTCCTGGCAGCATCAGGGGGTCAATTCCTTGAGCAAAGTGTCCAGATTCAGGCGATAAGCCGGTTCGGCAAACTGCCTGGCCCATGTGCGTCGCGGTTCGGGGTCGAGGGTGCCCACAGGTTTGGCCAGAGACAACATGAGGGCCTGCAATTGTGCACCATTGTGTGGATCAAAACGCGCAGCGTCAGGCGGTGCGACTTCGTCCAGGGCCGAACCCCTGGCGACCGCCACCGGCGTGCCGACACTTAGCGCTTCCACCACTGGCAGACCGAAGCCCTCGGCATACGAAGGCTGCCACAGGCAGGCGGCGTGACGGTAGAGCGCCTGTAGTTGGCCATCAGACAAGCCGCTGCGCCAATGCAGGCCAGCCAAGCCACCAAGTGTGTCAGGCACATCGCTGGCGTGGCCCACCAGTATCAGGTCCGGTACGCTCGGGTCCCTGGCACGGCTGGCTTGCCACTGTGTGAGGAAGAGCTCCATGTTCTTGCGTGGCTCCCGTGTACCCACCACCAGCCAATAGCGCGTTGGCAAACCGTCGGGCAGCGTCTCAGACGTCTCACTGAACGCTGGGACAAGGTTGTACAGCACACGGAACTTGGCGCGGGCCCAGGGAAATAGCCGCGTCGCTTCGTTGCAGGAAAACTGCGACGGGCACCACACCCGATCAGCTCGCCACACTGACCAGGCGATTGATACTCCATCGATCAGGCGATAGGCCAAGGCCTTGAGTTTCGAGCGATGGAAGTTGCGCTGTGTCAGTTGAAACAGGTCATGCAGTACCAGCACATAACGGGTACCCGCGGGTTTATGACCCAGGGGCAACCCCATGTTAGCGGTGGCGATGTACAGGTCGATACGCTGCTCGCGGAGTGCTCGCGGCAGGAATTTGCGTTCGAAGCGCAGTCGCACCTGAGGCCGTTGCAAGCCGTCCAAAGGACTGGCCCAGGGCGGGCATAGCGCCGTCTCACGTTGGGGGTGAGCCAACGGTGCTTCGCTGAACAGCACCACTTCGGTGTTGTCGCGCTCATGCAGCGCTTGCTCCAGCGCCTTGACCTGACGGGCAATCCCCGAAGAAGGCGCGACTGTGACGGGGCGGTAATCCACGGCTACGCGCATGCTGGACGCTCCTGATGGGGGGGCAACGTGTGGTAGATCTGCTCCAGTTCGTTACTGGCCACTGCCCAGTCGTGAAAGTTGCGCGCGTAGTCGCGTGCGGCATCAGCCAACTGTCGGGCCAGAACCGGCTGATGCAGCAAGTGAACGATGGCATCGGCCAAGGCCTCAGTGCTTTCGCCGGCCAAGTAGTGATGGTTGGCACGGATGGCCAGTCCCGATGCGCCCTGGGCTGTGCTGACCAAAGGCAACCCGGCGGCCATGGCTTCCAGCACTTTGAGTTTGGACCCGCCGCCATGGCGCAGCGCCGCGACAAACCCTGCGCACCGGCGTTGCTGCGCCGTCAAGTCAGGGACAAACCCCAGCCATTCGATGCGCTCGTCGGGCCAACGGTCGCGCCACTCCTCAGGCAAACCGTAGCCGGCGACGGCCAGCCGGGCGGTGGGGCATTGCAGCCACACACGGGGAAAAATGTCGTCGAGCAGCCACTGTACGGCGTCGAGGTTGGGCGCGTATTCATAGTTGCCGACAAACAACAGGCGCAGGCTCTGAGGGTCGGCGGTCACATCGGCGAAGCCGCGGCTGTCGACACCGTTGACCACTACGCTGACCGGCGTCGAAGTGACTTGGCGCATGGCTTGGGCATCGGTTTGCGTCACGGCAATGACATGGCTGGCGGCATCAAACGCCTTGCGCTCCCATTGCTCGCAGCGCCATTGATCGTAACGCACAAACAAGCTGGCCCAGGCCGGGAAGCGGTCATAGGTAGCGCCGCCCAGGCTGGATTCCAGGTTGTGCTCGGTGAGCACGAAGCTTCGGGATTGCTGCTGTAACGCCTTGAGGTACGGTTGCAGGCTGTAGCTGTGCTCAACCTGAATGACGTCCCAGGATTCACTCAGTAATTCATCAAAACGTTGGCGTAACGGCGCCGAAAGGCCATTGACCGTGGTCAACAAAGGCCAAGGCGCGAACAGGCCGCCGAGCAGGGTCAAGGGGTGTTTCAGCGGGCGACGGGGCACGACGATCAGGCGCTCCAGCAGCGGCTCAAGGGCTTCGTGTACGAACGCATCAGCCTCGGTTTTCGACTGCGCCAGCAGGGTAATGCGATGCCCGCGCTCGCTCAGCGTGCGCAGCAGATGGTATTGCCGGGTCTTGCCGCCGCTGGTCATGGGCCACGGCAAATAGGGAACAATCCACAGAATTCTCACGTACTGCTCTCCATACCTGAATGCGTTACCACACCAATATCTGCAACGTCGGTTTGACCGGTGGGCGGATGCCGTTGCCATCGTCAAGGGTTTGCCGGGCGCCGGTCAGCGGGTCGATCAGTTCGGCGTTGTGTACCTCGGGCAGAGTGATATTTGTGCCGTCGGGGCTCCAGTACATCAATAGGTGTTTACCGTCGTCGCGGGTCCACGCGACGCTGTACAGGTTTTTCGGAACGTCTTTGAGTGTCGGCGTGGTGCCGGGCTTGAGACGTGCACCGGTGATTTCCAGGAAGCGCGCAAGGGCGGTATAGACGGGTTTTGGCTCGCCGTTGAGGTCCAGCAGGCCGTAATGCTGGTCCCGCGCCGAGGCCCGTTCATCCAGGTCCGAAAGGGCAAACAGGAAGATCTTCTGGTAGTCCTGGGACGCCATCAGCGCCAGGCGGCGCAAGGTGTAGTCGGCCTGGCCGTCGACGCCGATCAGGCGTTGCATTTCCTTGGGGCCGGCATAGCTGGACCAGCCCCATTCGGTGGCCCACACGTCCTTGATCCCGGCGTTGTGCAGCAATGTATTGAGCTGGTTGCCCCGCAGTAGCACTTCGTTCTTGCCTGGCTCATCGGTTTCCGGGGTCATCGTGTAAGGGTGATAGGCCGCCACCATGCCTAGACTTTGTACCCCCAGCGCGCCGAGTGCTTCGAACATCAGGGTTTTGCCGCGGGGCGGCATCTGGCTGTAATACCCCATGCCGCCCATCACTTGGGTCTTGCCCGGCGCAGCGAGATTCAGCGCCTGGTGGCTGGCCAGTAACAGCTGCCCGTACTCCTTGGCGTTCACTGCGGGGCGCCAGTTATTGGGCAGGTTTTGTTCGTTCCAGACCTGCCAGGCGTCGATACGCGGATAGCGCTTGGCGAGCATCGCCAGGCGCAAGGCATACACGCTGGCGTCCCGGGGCGGGTATTGGTCCTGGAACGGCGCACCCTTGGGCGCGGTGGTTATAAACGGCGCCGAGCCCACCAGGTAGAACACCGAGCGGATATTCTCCTCGGTGAGGGTTTTGTCGAGTTCATCGAGGGTGCTCAGTTGATAGTCCTTTTTCTGAGGCTCCAGGCGGTCCCAATGCAGGTCGACTCGTACCCAGTTCAGCCCCAGCTTCTGGTACTGGCTGATTTGCTTGCGGTATTGCTCTGGCTTGAACCACAGGAAGTGCGCGTTTACCCCCAGGAAATCCTTCCACACCACGGTGCGCTGAGGCGCAAGGTTTACCGGTTCGGCGTCGACTTTTTCACTCAGCAGCATGGAGCTGCCGACGGCCAGGACCAGCGTCAGTGGCAGTAAACGCACCCAGGGGCGAATAGGTGAAGTGTTCATCGGGATGGCTCCTTACATGCAGCCTGGAACAATTCGGCAAAGCGCTGGGCCGTGTTAGGCCATTGGCGTTGCCGACCGATTTCAGCGGCTTGGTCGGCCCACTGGCGAGCCTGTTGCGGGTCCAGCATCAAACGGCTCAGGGCATCACTCAACGAGTCGATATCACCTTGCTGATAAGTGACGCCGTTGCCGGCGGCCACTTCTTCGGCAAAGGCCCGTGCATTTGAGGTGATCACGCCACGCGCGCAAGCATTGGCCCAGGACAGAGCGCCGCTGGTGCCACGCATCTGCCCCAAAAAGCCGAGCTTTTTCGACTCGCGGTAGGGAAGCACCATCACATGGTGATCCTGGATCGTGCGTGCGATGTCGGCCGAAGGCAGGTCCAGTTGCCAATCCACCACGTCGCCGAGGTGCAACGTGTCGATCTGTTGGCGCAAGCCTTCCAGGTAATTGCCGGCGGGGTCGAACGTCATTTCCGGCGCTGTGCCACCGGCCAGGGTCAGGCGTACCTGGCCACGGCATTGAGGGTTGGCGGACAGGGCGCGCGCCAGGGCTTCAAGCAGGTCCTCGATACCTTTGCCGCGGTAGATAAAGCCGAAATACAGAAGACGCAATGGTTCCAGTGGCGGCAGTGCCACCGACGCAATGACCAGGTTGCCGTGGGCAATGACCGCCGACTGGTCCGCACGTAGCCCCATGCGTTGGCGCAAGCAGTCCCCGCCCAGGCGGGTGAGGGTGATCAGGCGGCGCATGTGTTTGGCCACGCGCCGTTCTTCATGCAGGGTCAACGGGTCGGCCAGTAACGCTGCTGCCTGAGGCATCGGATGGGGCAGGCGTTCGAGCAGGGTCAGCGGGAAGAATAACTTGGCCCGGCGCCAGATCAATCGCTCCGGGTCATGCACGGTGGCAGTCAGCGGCAACTGTGGGTGAGCCTGGCGCAAGTAATCCAGCGCCTGGAATTCACCGAAGCGTCCACCGCCCAGCTCAGCATGGACCAGGTCCACGCTGCTCCAGTCAAACCCGCGCAGCCGGCGCTGCAGCTCAGCCGGGTCGTGACAGCCCTTGAGCGGTGTGAGGACTTCAATGCCCAGCTCGACCAACGCGTTGCACAAGTGCGCGGCGTAGTCGGCAATGCCGGTTTGTTCGGGTGGCAGCGGTGCCAGCAGCGCAATCCGCATCAGGCCGCTCCACGCCAGCTGTTGATCCGTGCCAAGACGTTGGCCGGCACTTCGAAGCGGCGACGGTTGAGAATGATCCCATCGACCTTGCCGAACGCGGTGGTCAGCAGCGACAGGGCGTTCTCAATGGTTGGCACGGTGCTGGTTCGGGCCTCGATCACCAGCACAATCTGGTTGGCGCGGCGCAAGGTCAGGAACGCCTGCGGGTTGGACGACAGGGCAGAGGCGTCCAGCAGCAACACTTCACCCGGTTGCGCTACTTGTGTGCCATTGATCGTGACCTGATGACCTCGCTCTACCAGCAGGTTTTTCAACTGCTCGATGATGAATGTCACGCCTTCGCCATGGCGCGCCGAGGTCAGTCCCAGGGCAAAGCCCTCGCGGGCTATGCGGTCGGTGGGCAGCAGGCTATACAGACGATAAATACTCGCCGTCAGCGCGGCAGGTGTTGCATCGTGCACGTCGGGGATGCTGCTCCATAGCGGTACATGGAAGACCTCTTGCAGCCGCGCGCCGTCGTGGATGCGCTGGTCCAGCAGGTACAGCACGTAGATGGTCAGCAGGCCCACGGCGAGGCCGGCGGGGATGGTGAACAGCAGAATCAGCAAGCTTTTGGGGAACACTCGAGCCGGGTTCAGGGTGGCGTGTTCGATCAAGGCGATGTTGCTGATCTGGCTGCTGTCCAGTTCGTGGTCGATGCGCGCTTGTTCAAGGTTTTCCGAGTACAGCGCATAGCTTTTCTCGGCGGTGTGCAGTTGTTGGGTCAGGCGATTGAGCTCCGGCTCATCGGTCATCACCTGGTCACGCTCGGAGCGCAGGGTCTCGAGGGTCTTGTCGTAGTCTTCGATTTGCCCGGCCAGCTTGCGTTCCTGCAATTGGGCGTCGATCACTTGCTGTTTGATGTTGATCACCAGGCTGTTGGGCGCGCTGTTCTGCGAGCGTTCCAGGCGGGTGGCCTCCTGGGCGCTCAAGGCCTCCAGGTCGCGGATGTTCTGTTCAATCTGGTTGACCTGTGGCGTGCCCGGCAGGTAGGTGCGCAGCAGGCGCGCGCGCTCCACTTGCAACGTGTTGAGCTGGCGCTTGAGGTCCAGTTGAGTCGGGTTGAGGCTGGTTTCCCGCATTGTCACCACTTCGGCGGGCTGATTCTTGATCTGTTGGCTGGCGTTGACCAGGAAGCTGCGAATCCCCGAGAGCTGGTTCTGCGCGCCGACTTTGGCGTCGGTGATGCGGTTGATCTGGCTGGTGAGGTTTTCCAGGCGCGCCTGGACACTGATCGAATCGATTTGCTTCAAGCGGCCTTGCAGTTCTTCCTTGAGATTCAGGATGGTTGCGGCGACCTTGGCCCCCTCGGTTTCATAGAAGGTATGCAGGCTCTTGCGCCCCAGGATCCGCGCACGCTCTTCCAGGTAGGCGTCGACCCAGGTCTCGACGATTTTTTGCGCAACGGCGGGATCGTCCCATTTGAACGAAATCTCGATCACCGACGAGCCCGGCTCATGGCTGGCCTCGAAGTTTTTCTCCAGATTGGTCGCCAGGCGTTCCAGTGGGCTTTGCTTCTCGGCCAGGCCGATAAATTGCAGTACGCTGCGCACGCCGTCGAGTACGCTGCCGACGGCCTTCTTGACGTAGAACTTGGTGGTCTTCCAGAACCCCTGCGGCGGCTCGGAGGTCATGGCCAGGTAGCGCTCGGCAACAATGTGCACGATCGGCCGACCGGTGAGCATTTTCTCCTCGTCAACGATCGGGTCGTGCTGGGTGCTTGGGGCAATCAGCGTTTGACGGTTGCCGGCTTCGATGGGCACCGTGGTGTTGTCTCGTCCCGGCTTGACCAGCAAGCGCGCGTCGGACTCATAACGAGCCGGCAGCAGAAAGGCACCCAGCACGGCGACCACGATGGTGGTGATCACTGCCAGCTTGAATTCGCGGCGGAAGATGAAGAACAACCGCAGCAAGTCGCGTAGAGAGCGGATTTCGATCACAGGATCACTCCGTTGAATAAATGTTGTATACCGGATGGAATCAGCAGGTTCGAGTGATACCAAGCCTGCACCATGATCATGGGCTGAGGTTGTAGGTGGTATTGCCGGACGTGTTATTGAGCTGATAGTTCAAACCCAGCCCAACCCCTTTGTTAACCGGAAACAGCTTGGTGAAGTACATGTCCACCGCTTCCACCGTGGCGCCAATGCTCGACTGCGGCACGTAGATCAAATCCCCTCGTTGCAATGTCACCAGCGGATGCGTCGGGTCTTTCAACATGCTGCTCACGTCGACGTAGTACAGCCTGTACTTGCCGTCGGATCCGGTGCGCAGCAGGGCAATATTGGAACTGTCCGCCGAGGGCAACACACCGCCGGAACTGAATAGCGCCTGTTCCACGCTGACCTGGCCCGACAAGTTGAAGAACGCCGGGTTAGGTACCGCGCCGCCGATAAACACGCGGTTGCTTGGTGCGCTGGCGATGTTCACCGTCACCGCTGGCTCGCGGTAGATGCGCTTGTATTTCTCGGTAATCTCCTTGCCCAGGTCCTCGGGCGTACGCGACGCTGCCTTGACCCGGCCGATATTGGGCATCGAGATCACCCCGTCGGGGCGCACCACGAAGATGCTCATCTCATCGGTGGCCGCCGGTTCCTGGACATCACGTACGATGCGTAGGGAATCGCCGCTCTGGATCAGCACCTGAGCCGGCGGCAGATCAGCCAGGGTCAGCGCCGCTTGGTGGCCGGCCTTGAGCGTATCGTTGTCAGGAAGTGGCACTCGCGCGGGGGTCGAACAGCCTGCCAGCCAGATTGAGACACTCAGGAGGCTGAGCAGGGTAAGACGGGAACGTCGGTTGATAGTCTTCATGACGGCTCAAGTCCAGTAGGTGGAGAACATACCCAGGCGCTGCTTGAGCGATTTGGGCAGGTAGCGTTCAAGATGGCCGAGGCGATAGCCCAGCAATTTAAAGGCACTGCGCACCACGACTTCCGGTGTGCGATGCAATGCACCGGCTTCGCGCAGCGCTCGAAGTTCGGCCAGTACATAGCGCTTACCTTCACCGCCGGCGTCACCAAACGCCTGGCGAATCCATGGCTCACGGCCGTAGAACACACCGATATCGAAGTAGCGATGAAACTCGTCCATAAGAGCGTAGTCGTGGGAGTGATAAACCTCGGCGGTGGCGGCGTAGCGCACCTTGTAGCCGTCGAGCAGCATGCGCGCGGCAACATAGGCGTCTTCGCTGCCGATCACATCGGCAGGAAAACCACCCACCGCCTCCAGGGCGCTGCGCCGGTACACGGAAAAAGAATCGGAGCTGAAACAGGTCTTGATCCCAAGCTCGGGGGCATCGGCCAGGCTTTTGCTGCGGCTCTGGGCCGGGTAGTTGAAGTGCCGCGACTGCGCGCCCAGTACACCGGCGCCGGGGTGGGGCAGTTGGCGTCCGTAGGCGACGCCGTTGAGCGGGTCGAGCTGCAATTCGGTGATCAGATTGGCGAAGGTTTGCGCATTGGCGGGAATCGCGTCCTGAGTCATGACGATCAACACTTCGCCGCCGACCTGTTCGCTGGCCCAACGACGAGTACCGCCGTGATTGAAGTCCTTGGCGTCGATCACCTCGACCCGGGCGCCAAACTCGCGAAAGCGCGCCACGGTGTCATCACTTGAGGCGCTGTCGACCACCAGCATCTCGTCCGGCTGCAAGGTTTGCATCCGCAGTGCGGGCAACAGCCGATCCAGATGGCTGGACGCGTTGCGGGTGGGGATAATCAACGAGGTGCGCATCAGGGTTTTACTTCCTGAGGCGCCCGACCGTAGATATCGTCGAACCGCACAATGTCGTCCTCTCCCAGGTACTCACCGCTCTGCACCTCGATCATCACCAGGTCGATGATGCCGGGGTTGGTCAGGCGATGCTTGTGCCCGGCCGGAATATAAGTGGACTCGTTCATGTTGAGCAGGATTTCACGGTCGCCATTGGTGATCATGGCCGCGCCGCTGACGACTACCCAGTGCTCGCTGCGGTGGTGATGCATTTGCAGGGACAACGAACCCTTGGGCTTGACCACGATGCGCTTGATCTTGAACCGGGTGCTTTCTTCCAGCACCGTGTAGGTGCCCCACGGCCGGGTGACGGTACGGTGCAGGCTGAACGCCGGATGGTTCTGGCGTTTGAGTTCGGCCACGATGTAGCGCACATCCTGGCTGCGATTGGCATCGGCAATCAGGATCGCGTCCGGGGTGTCGACGATGATCAGGTCGCGCACGCCCACCGCACCGAGGACGCGTTTGGGCGAGTCGATGTAGCAGTTGTGCACGTCATGCAGGATGGCTTCGCCATTGACCTGATTGCCGTGTTCGTCGCTGGGGGTGAGTTGGCGCAGGGCTTCCCAGGAACCAATGTCGCTCCAACCGATATCGCAAGGCACCACGGCAACCTGGGCGGATTTCTCCATCAGCGCCACGTCGATGGAAATGTCCGGCGCAGTGCCGAAACCTTCGGCGTTCAGTTCCCGCTGGCGGGAGTGGTTGTTTGTCAGGGTCTGGCTGTGGTCAAGGGCAGCCTTGGCCGCGTCCAGTACGGCGGGGGCATGGGTGGCCAGTTCTTCCAGTACCGTGGCGGCCTTGAAGCAAAACATCCCGGCGTTCCACAAGTGTTTGCCGCCATCCAGGTAAGTCTGGGCGGTGGCCAGGTCCGGTTTCTCGACGAAGCGCTTGACCCGGAACCCCTGGCTCAGGGCATCACCTTGTTCGATGTAGCCAAAGCCGGTTTCAGGACGGTCCGGCTGGATGCCGAAGGTCACCAGGTAGCCGGACTCGGCCAAGTCGCGAGCCTGGGCCACGGCGTCGGCGAACGCGCTTTCATCAAGGATCAGATGGTCGGCGGGCATCACCAGCAATTGAGCGTCGGCGCCGAAATGCTCTTGCACATGCAACGCGGCCACGGCAATGGCGGCGGCGGTGTTGCGGCCGAAGGGTTCCAGTAGCAGGTCAAGACCCAGTTGCGCCTTGTTGACCCCGCGATAGTCGTCCAGGGTGCGAAACAGCAGGTCACGGTTGGTCACCGTCAACACGTTTTCCACACCAGGCAACTGGCTGGCCCGCAGGAAGGTCTTCTGCAACAGGCTCTGGTCGTCGCGCATGCGCATGAACGGCTTGGGCATGTTCTGCCGGGATACTGGCCACAAACGAGTACCCGAACCACCGGAAATGATGCAGGGGATTAATCCGTTGAGGGTATTCATTAATAGACTTCCTTGGTGGAAAGAACGGCCGGAACCGTCATGAAGACGATGTACAAATCGAACCATACCGACCATTTGGAGATGTACTCCAAGTCGTACTCGACGCGTTTTTGAATTTTGTAGAGCGTATCGGTTTCACCACGATAGCCATTGATCTGCGCCCATCCGGTGATGCCCGGCTTGACCCGATGCCTTGAGCTGTACTCGCTGACAGCCTCCTCAAAAGGAACACCGGCGGCTTTGGTGGCGGTGGCATGAGGACGTGGGCCGACCATCGACATGTTGCCCAGCAGCACGTTGAACAACTGCGGCAGCTCGTCGATGCTGGTCTTGCGAATGATCCGACCTACCCGGGTGATACGTGGGTCTTCACGAGTGGTCTGACGGTCGGCGTTATGGTCGGTCTGATCGGTGTACATCGAGCGGAATTTGAACACCCGGATCACATTGTCGTTGTAGCCAAAGCGGTTCTGGCGAAACAGCACCGGGCCCTTGGAGTCGAGTTTGATGGCGATGGCAGTCACCAGCATCAGGGGCGACAGCAGCATCAGCGCGATGCTAGCCAGCAGCAGGTCTTCACAGCGCTTGATAAAAGGCGACCAGCCGCGCAAGGGCAACTGCGAGGTGTTGAACATCAGGATGCCGCCGACATCAGTGATGCGGTTATGGCCATAGCGCAGGGCGGCCATGTCCGGTACCAGCATGACATTGACGGACATCTGCCGCAGGCGCTTGACCAGCCCATTGATACGCTGCTCGGCGGCCCACGGCAGGGTGATCATCACCTGGTTGACCTGCTCGGAACGGATCAGTTTTTCCAGGTCACGGGTGTTGCCCAGCAGAGGCAGGTTGCTCAGTTCCTTGGGGATACGCTCGGTACGGTCGTCGATAAAGCCGATCAGGCCGGAGCGGATATCACTGTTGCGCGAAAGGTGTTCGGCAACATGCACGGCGGTATCGGTGAAGCCGAGAATCACTGTGCGCTGCAGGTATTTGCCGTTCTTCATCAGGTTGCGATACAGGCGCAGCATCAGGATGCGCTCAACGCCAAACAGTCCCAGGCTGGTGGTGAACCAGAACACCAGGTTGCGTGGGCTCAACTGCGGGAACAGCAGCAATATCTGATACATAAACAGCAGGATGCAGAACGCCGATGTCCAGGCCACTAACATGACCCGAAAGCGCAGGCGATTGCTGAACAGCTCCTCGGAATACACCCCCAGGGCCTGGAACAGAATAATGGTCAGAGTCGCGAAAAACAGCAGCAGGACGAGGAAGTGATTACGCAGGTCTGCTTCCATGGGCTGCGGGTAGAACAACAAGACCACCGCAGGCAACACCGCTGTTACACCGTGGAGCAATTTGACGAACACCACAAAAAACTCAATAAAGCCGGTACGAGTTAGAAACAGGCTATCGACCGACGACTTCTCACTCATAAATCATCCCTCGTTGCACCACCAGGATGTCCATATTCGGCTGTCATCCATATAAAGCAGGGTCACTTTATAAAGGGAGCAAGTCGAACAGTGGCTTCGCTGGGTAAAACGCAATTGCCTGTCTACGGACTGCAGGGAATTTGCGAGATAGTGGCCAAATAGTGGCAACTGCCGGATAATCTGTCAAGTAATTGACTGAATTTGCGGTATTTGCCTCCTCAAATCATAGGCTACTCTCTGAGCGACAGTTTGTTGACTTATTTGGGGCTGTGCTCAGATTTATCGAGAATAAGTGATGGCTTTTTGGAGTGTAGGAACAAATATGGAAAGTTTCTTGCTTGCCAGGGAATCCTTTTTTTTGACAGGTATAGGAAGAGGGGCGTTCTAGACTGCGACATGGCACTGGCGATGGATTGCAGGCGTATCCAGTTCAATTTTTTGTTTTTTCTCGCAAGGCCTGATTAATCTGCAGGCTTTGCCAGCGGATGATTTGAGCATGATCGACTGCGCGACCCTTGCTGTCTTCGCAGGCTCTGTCCTGCTGCTGTTACTGTCACCGGGGCCGAACATGGCCTTTGTCATCAGCCATGGTGTGACCTACGGTTGGCGTGGCGGAGTGGCATCAGGACTGGGTATCAGCGTGGCGGACGTACTGCTGACCGCGTTGACGGCCACCGGGGTGACGGCGGTGGTCGCCAGTTGGCCGCCGGCTTTTGACCTGATTCGTTACGCGGGGGTGATGTATCTGCTGTGGTTGGTATTCAAGACCTTGCAAAAAACACCCGGCCTGGATACGTCCCAAGTCACTCGAGTGCGCTTGAGCGAGGTGTTTGTTCGCGCCATGTTCAATAGCCTGCTCAACCCCAAGGCGCTGCTGTTTTTCATGGTGTTCCTGCCGCAGTTCGTCAAGCCCGAGGCTGGTTCCATTGCATTGCAGTTGGTGCAGTTGGGGTTGATCCTGACACTGATCAGTGGGGTGTTCCATGGGGTGTTGGGTATTTTCGGTAGCGCTGTCAGCCGGTTTTTTTCCGCCAGTTCCCGGACTTCGGGGTTGCAGAAGTGGGGGCTGGCCACGGTGTTGATGGCCCTGGCGCTGCGCTTGATGTTGATGTCACGTCCAGCATGAGAGACCGTTCCCTTAAGGAACGATCCCGGCGATTTCAACCCAACCGCGCTGCCGCCCGCGCTACGATCGCCCCGCGTGTCTTGCGCGACTCAACCGTACGTTTGTTGGCTTCCTCCAGTACATCGGCCGGTGCGGTGTCTGGCCGGCCGGCGTTGAACGGCGGTGCAGGGGCATATTCCAGCTGCAGTTGCACCAGTTGCGCCGCCGCCTCGCTGTACAGCTCTGCCGCCAGGGTCAGGGCAAAATCAATCCCGGCTGTGATCCCGCCCCCAGTGAACAGATTGCCATCACGGACCACGCGTTCCTGCACCGGGATAGCACCCAAGGTGGACAGCATGTCGTGGTAGGCCCAATGGGTCGTCGCCCGGCGCCCCCTCAGCAGGCCCGCCGCGCCGAGTACCAGCGAGCCGGTACACACCGAGGTCACGTAACGCGCGGTATGGGACTGCGTATTGAGGAAGTCCAGGGTCTGTGGATCCTCCATCAAGGCGCCGACACCCGCGCCACCGGGTACGCAAATCACATCCAATTTCGGGCATTCATCAAAGGTCATGGTCGGGGTGAATACCAGGCCGGTGCTGGAGGTGACCGGCAGCAGGTCTTTCCAGATCAGATGGGCCTTCACGTCCGGCAAGGACGCCAGCACATCATAGGGCCCGGTCAGGTCCAATTGCTGGATACCGGGGAACAACAGAAAGCCGATCTGCAAGGTCATGTGAAACTCCGGGGATTGGGATGGACGACTTCACTGTAGTGGCCTAACCTTTGGCGTATACGCCATTAAGCCCACGAATCACGCCAAACATGCCGAAAATCATCCACGTGCTCGCTTTTCCCAATGTGCAGGTGCTCGACGTCACCGGGCCGCTGCAAGTGTTTGCTTCGGCCAATGACCTGGTGCGCCAGCAAGGGTCGCCAGTCCCTTACGCCATCAATGTGATCGCCGCACAGGTGGAGCCGGTGATGACCTCCGCTGGCCTGGCGCTGGTGGCCGAACCGTTGCCTGCGGCTGATGCCCCGTGTGACACCCTGGTAATTGCCGGTGGCTGGGGTGTGTACGGCGCGGCTGACGATCCAGCGCTGGTGGATTGGGTTCGGCGCAAGGCCGCACATTCGCGACGGATGACCTCGGTCTGCACCGGCGCTTTTCTGCTGGCCGCCAGTGGTCTGTTGGACGGTTGCCGCGTGGTGACCCACTGGACTCGTTGTGAAGAGTTGGCGCGCAAATACCCGAAGCTTACGGTCGAGGCCAATCCGATCTTTATCCAGCAGGGTTCGCTATGGACGTCGGCCGGTGTCACCGCCGGCATCGACCTGTGCCTGGCCCTGGTGGAACAGGACCTGGGCCGGGCCACGGCGCTGGAAGTGGCTCGGCACCTGGTGGTGTTCCTCAAGCGTCCTGGCGGGCAATCGCAATTCAGCGTGACGCTGTCCCTGCAAAAGGGCGGCAGCCGCTTCGCTGAGTTGCACGCCTGGATTGCCGAGCATTTGAACCTGGACCTGAACATCCCGACGCTGGCCGCGCAGGTGGGCATGAGTGAGCGCAGTTTTGTGCGCCACTACCGCGCAGAAACCGGCCAGACCCCGGCGCGGGCGGTGGAGTTGATCCGGGTGGAAACGGCGCGCCGGCAACTGGCCGACAGCGCCGTCTCGATCAAAAGGGTCGCAGTGCACTGCGGTTTTGGCTGCGAAGAAACCATGCGTCGTAGTTTTCTAAGGGCGTTATCGGTGACGCCCCAGTCTTATCGCGAGCGATTTTCAGCTTCTGTCGAGTAACTCAAATACCGCCTCAAGCGTCGCTTGCGGCGCTTCCTGGGGAATATTGTGACCAACACCTGCCAGGACCTGGCGTCGATAAAACCCGGTGAAACACCCCAGGTCCTCATCCTCCTCCGGTGCAGGTCCCACCCCATCGTCAGCACCGCACAATGAAATGCTCAGTACCGAAATGGGTGGCGGCTGTACCAGTGCCTGCTCAATCGCCTGCAGTGCCGGATCGCCAGGGGCGTACATGAAACGATGGCGATAAGAATGGATCACCACGTCGACAAAATCCGGATTATCAAACGAAGGCGCCGTCTTGCCGTACAGGCTCGGTCCTTCGGCCCAGGACGGCGACCACAGTGCCCACAACAGTTCACATAGCTCGCGACGGTTGGCAGTCAAACCGTCCACGCCTCGTTGGGTGTGAAAGTAGTATTGGTACCACAACCGATGCTCAGTGATGGGCGCTCGTGGCTGGATGGACTTGGCAATGTCCTGGATGTTGTAGCCATCGCCGGTTACCAGGCCGCGCACCCGCTCGGGCCACAAGGCGGCGACGATACAGGCGGCGCGTCCACCCCAGTCATAACCCACCAACGTAGCCTGAGGGATGGTCAGGGCATCCATGAAGTCCAACAGGTCCTTGGCCAGCGCCGCCTGTTGGCCGGAGCGCATCACCTCTGCGTTGATAAACCGCGTCGGGCCGTAGCCGCGCAGGTAAGGCACCAACACCCGACAACCACGGGCGGCCAACACGGGTGCAATCTCGTCATAACCTCGGGGATCGTAGGGGAAACCGTGCAGCAGAATCACCACGTCACCCTCGGTCGGGCCGTGGGCTTCATAGGCCATGTCGAGCATCGTGGTGCGTACGCGGTGTAATGGGGCGATTGTGGTCATGTGTGCTCCGATCAAGGGCAAGAGGCGCGGTCAAACTGTAGCGCCAAACCGGTTGCAGGATGCTTTCCAAATGAGGGTAATTGCGTGTGGGGCGAAGCCCATCAAGGTTGCCAGACGGTTTTTTCACCCCTCAATTTACGGTCCAGAAAGGTCGCGGCACTGATCAACGCCAGATGACTCAATGCTTGGGGCGTATTGCCCAGATGCCGCGCCTGGCTGTCGAACTCTTCGGCATACAACCCCAGTGGGTTGGCATAGCGCAGCAGTTGCTCAAACTCCAGGTGCGCCTTTTCCACTTGCCCGGCGCGGGCCAGGCATTCGACGTACCAGAATGAACAGGCAGCAAACGCGCCCTCGGTGCCTTGCAGTCCATCGATCTGGCTGTCGTCGTTGCGGTAGCGGTAGACCATGCCATCGCGCACCAGGCTTTTCTGGATCGCTTGCAGGGTCGACAACCAGCGTGGGTCGGTGGCGGCAACGAAGCGTACCAGCGGCATCAGCAGCATCGAGCCGTCGAGGGCGGTGCTACCGATGTGCTGCACAAAATGCCCGCGTTCTTCGTTCCAGAAGTTGCTCCAGATGTCTTGGTAAATGGCTTGGCGTGTTTCGTCCCAGCGGGCGAAGGGCGCTGGCAGCGAGCGTTTGGAGGCCAGTCGAATGGCACGGTCCAGGGCTACCCAACACATCAAGCGCGAGTGTAGGAAGTGATGCTGCTCGCCGCGCATCTCCCAGATGCCAACGTCTTGCAGGTTCCAGGTTTCACACACCTGATCCACCACTTCAATCGTATGTTTCCAGCCTTCATGGGAGATGGCTTCGCCGTACTTGTTGACCAGGTACACCGCGTCCATCAGCTCGCCGAAAATATCCAGTTGCACCTGATCATAAGCCTGATTGCCAATGCGCACCGGTTGCGCACCACCGTGGCCGCTGAGGTGAGTCAGTGCGGTTTCCGGCAGTTCCTGGCGACCGTCGATGCCGTACAGGATATTGAGTTTCATCGGTTGCCCGTGGCAGTCGCTGACTCGCCCTTTCAACCAGCGCATGTAGCTGTTGGCTTCCTGGACAAATCCCAGGCGCATGAAGGCGTAGACGGTAAACGAGGCGTCGCGGATCCAGGTGTAGCGGTAGTCCCAGTTGCGCTCACCGCCCGGGGTTTCCGGCAGGCCAAAGGTAGCGGCGGCGAGGATTGCGCCGTGCTTGCGCGAGGTCAACAGCTTCAAGGCCAGGGCCGAGCGATTGACCATTTCTCGCCAGCGTCCACGGTAGTTGGACTGGGCGATCCAGCCACGCCAGAACTTCAGGGTGCGTTCCAGGCACAGGTCGGTATCGTTGCTGTTGACCCGGGGATCTTCGAGGGCGCCGAGGACAAATTCGGCGCCCTGATCCTGCTCCAGGGTAAAACTGGCGACTGCAGCTTCGCCGTCGATCTGCAGGTCATGGCTGCTGGCCAGGCGCAGGCCGGGTTGATCAGTGGCTTCAAAACAGACATCGCCGTTGTTGAGGGTGACGAGGGTCTGGGCACGGGCGTAGTCGTGGCGCACCGCGCACCGCAGGTGAATCGTCGCTTTGCCACTGACCACCCGCACTCGGCGGATCAACAGCGGTAAGTCGTCGACTTCGTCGCTGATGGTCAGTAGGTCAGTGATCTCTACCACGGCCTCATCGCCCAGCCAGCGGGTTTGCAGGACGTTGGTGTCCGGCAGGTAGATTTGCTCGCGGCGGGCGTCGGGCAGGTCGGGGGTGAGTTGGAATATCCCTGCGGCGGGGGAGTCCAGCAATGAGCAAAAGATCGACGGGCTGTCGAACTCCGGCCAGCAGAAAAAATCGATGCTGCCCCGGTCGTTGATCAGCGCTGCACTGCGCATGTCGCCGATGATGCCGTGGGCATCGATGGCGCTTTGTGGTTCGTTCTTCAGATCAACCATTGCCGCGAAACTCCGGATAAAGGCTCATGCCGCCATCGATAAACAGGGTGCTGCCTACCACGTAGTCGGAGGCATCGCTGGCCAGCCACACCACGGCGTTGGCCACGTCTTCGACGTCACCCACGCGGCCATAGGGAATCAGTTTGAGCAACTCCACCTCGGCTGCGCCCTCGGTGGCCGCCCGGTTTATCGCGGTGCGAATCGCTCCCGGCGCGATACCATTGATACGAATCCGCTGCTGGCTGACTTCCTGGGCCAGGGTGCGCATCAGCATCTCGACACCGCCCTTGGACGCGGCGTAATTGACGTGCCCGGCCCAGGGGATCACCTGGTGCACCGAACTCATATGGATGATTTTGCCGGCGGCGCGGGAAACGCCTTCGCGGATGCCCTGATGGTTGAAGATCCGCAAGGCCGCTCGAGCGCAGAGGAACTGGCCGGTGAGATTGACGCCGATCACGGTGTTCCAGTCGTCGAGGGTCATGTCCACAGCGGGAGCGTCTTTTTGCATCCCGGAGTTGGCTACCAGAATGTCGAGGTGACCGAAGGCATCGAGGGTCTGGGCAAATAGGCGCTCGACATCGGCTTCTTTGGAGACATCGGCGCCGATGGCAATCGCCCGGCCGCCACTGGCGTTGATCTGCGCCGCCAGTGCTTCAGCCGGCGCCGCTTGGGCGTTGTAGTTCAGCACCACGGCCGCCCCGGCTTCAGCCAACGCTTTGGCCGCTCCGGCACCGATTCCTGAGCTGGCGCCGGTGACCAGGGCCACTTGTTGTTCCAACGAGATGCGCATCGTCTACCCAACCTTTATCAGAGTGTCCAGTTAGCTGACTGGCTGCGCGCGATGGAAGTTCACCGGTTGTCTGAAATGCGACGATGGCTGTCTATATCTATCGTTTTCGCCACGGTGCTTTTCGCTAGAATCAACGCCTGAGTGACGTGAGAACTGCCCATGACGATCCCCTCCCAACCCGGGCCTTGGCTTGAGGCCTATGCCGACAACTACCAGAACGATGACGTGGTGCACCTCCATTGCCATGTCCAGGCGCAGTTGATTCACGCAGTCTCGGGTGTGATGGTGGTCAGCACCGCCCAGGGCAGTTGGCTGGTGCCGTCTGGCCATGCGTTGTGGGTACCCGCCGCGATACCCCATGAGATCCGCATGGCAGGCGAGGTGCACATGCGCACATTGTTCCTGATGCCCGAAGCCGAACCGGGGTTGGGTAGAAGTTGCCAGGTGATCGAAGTGTCGGCGCTGCTGCGGGAGCTGATTGTCGCCGCCACCTTGATTGCGGGCCAAAGCGGCCTGCGGTTGCAGGCCATGATCGAATTGATCCGCCTGGAGCTGCTCGTCGCGCCGGTGGTGGCAATGCATGTGCCGGTCCCCGGCGAAGTGCGGTTGGCCAAACTGTGCACTCACTTCATCCGCAACCCGTCCGATGACAGCAGCCTGGACTCCTGGGCCGATACGCTGAACATGAGCGCCCGGACCCTGAGCCGGATCTTCCAGCGTGAACTGGGCATGAGTTTCGGCGAGTGGCGCAAACGCGCGCGACTGGCCTTGAGCTTGAAGTTGCTGGCCCAAGGGGCATCGATTCTGGAAGTGGCCCTGGAGCATGGGTATCAGAGCCCGAGTGCCTTCAGTGCGATGTTTCGCCGATCGCTGGGGTATCCGCCGAGCCATTTTCGGCCAGGCGCTTCGCTGCAGGGCATGGCGTTGCGTTAAGCAAACATATTGTCCATTTGGCGACGATACATGGCCTTGGCGCGGGCGAATCCGCCAAGGCAGCGGCCTAATCTGCAAGGCTCCTTCTTGAGCGAGCCTTGTGATGCCGATCCGTGTTTTTTTCCTGCCGACCTGCGTGCTGATGACGCTCGTGCTCACCGGTTGCAGTGGTACGTCCGGCGTGCCGTCGACGCTGATCGCGGCGCAGCCGGCATCACGTCTATCCCAGGCGTCGACTGCACCGTTACCCGTGCGCTGGTGGCAGCTTTACCGCGACCCACAACTCGATGCCCTGGTGGAACGAGCTCTGCGCAATAACAAAGACCTGGAGGCGGCTGCCGCTCATGTCGATGTGCTGGTGGCGCGCCTGGAGCAGGTGGATGGCGAGCGTCAGCCATCCACGTCATTGGATTATGGTCTGGCTTATGGTCGCAGCCGCGATGACCAGACGTTGGCCCAGGCCACCCATCAGTCAGCCGATGGCCAGTGGAACCATTCGCCTGACTTCGCCGTGAGTTACACCCTGGATCTCTGGGGCGAGGTGCGCTATCGCATGGCTGCTGCCCGGGCCGATGCCGAGGCGGCGCGCGCCCTTGAAGACGAATTGCGCGTAACGGTCGCTGCACAGACGGCACGAGCCTATGCCCAGGCCTGTGTCTATGGGCTGCGAGGTCAGGTGCAGGCCCATTCGGTGCAGTTGCTGGAGCGCAGTGTCGAGATCACCGGGAAATTGCAGAAGGCCGGCGCGGCAACCGATCTGGATGAGGTGCGCCTGAAAGGCTTGTTGGAAGAAACCCGCGCGCCGTTGTCGATGTTCGCAGCGAAACAGAAGAGTGCCCTATACGAACTGGCGGTGCTCAGCGGCCTGCCACCGGGACAGGTTGCCACGCAAAGTTGTGCCCATGGCCCGCAATTGCAGGCGCCGTTGCCGGTCGGCGATGGCTGGGCCTTGTTGCAACGCCGGGCTGATATCCGGCGTGCCGAACAGCGGTTGCAGTCCGCCACGTTGTCCATTGGCGTGGCACGCGCCGAGCTGTACCCCCGTGTCACCTTCGGGGCGATGCTCGGGTCCTCCGCCAGTAGCCTGGGCAAACTGGGCGGCGGCGATGCGGTGGTGTATTCCGTTGGCCCGCTGGTGTCCTGGCGCTTCCCCAATCTTCAGGTTGCCCAGGCGCGGGTCAAACAGCATCAGGCCCAGGCGCGCCAGGCCCTGGCGCAATTTGACGGCACGGTGCTCACCGCCCTGAAGCAAGTCGAGCAGGCCCTGGCGTTGTACCAGGGCGAACAGCAGCGTCGCCAGGCGCTGGAGGCAGCACTGGACAACAGTCGCCAAGCCCATCAGTTAGCCAGCCGCAGTTACCGGGCCGGGGGGCTGGACGCCCTGCAACTGCTGGACAGCGAACGTAACTTCGTCAGCCTTCAGGCCAGCCTGGCCCAGTCCGACTTGCGTTTGATCAACCGCCAGATCGACGTTTTCCAGGCGCTGGGCGGTGGCTGGCAACGTGACGAACAATCCATTGCCGATCTCGGAGTAAAACCATGAATCAGGCTGTTGAACCTTCCACCCTCAGTCCGGTGTTGAACCAGGCTTTCATCCAACGTCACCGGCGCCCGCTATTGATCAGCGCCTCCCTGGCAGCACTGCTGGGGTTGGGAGTATTTGCTGGGTATTGGTGGAACTTGGGGCGCTTCCTGGAAGAAACCGACGATGCCTATGTGCGCGCCGATTGGGTCGCGATCAGCCCGCGAATTGCCGGCTATGTCGCCCAGGTGCTGGTGGAAGACAATCAGCCGGTCAAGGCGGGGGACTTGCTGGTGCGCATTGATGAGCGTGACTTCACCGAGCATCTGAGCCGTGCCCAGGCGCAGTTGCAGCAAGCGCAAGCGGCGGCGAATGCGCAGCAAGCCAGTTTGCAAACCCTGGACGCACGGATGAGTGAGCAGCAACAACGCATCACCCAGGTTCAGGCGGCCTTGCGCAGTGTCGAGGCCGAGGCCCGACGGGCCCAGCTGGACTATGCGCGTTATCGCGAACTGGTGGCGCAACACGTTGCTACCGCCCAACGACTGGAGACAGTCAGCGCAAGTCAGGCCCAGGCGCAAGCGGCCGTTGCCGTGGCCCGTGCTCAGGTCGCCCGGCAACAAGCCCAGTTGCAGGTGCTGCAAGCCGGTCGCCAACAGGCCTACGCACAAATCACCGAGCATCATGCCAGGGTCGGCGAAGCCCAGGCCAATCTAGCTTTGGCGCGCAATGCCTTGAGCGACACGGAAATCCGCGCACCCTTTGACGGCATCGTCGGGCAGCGCAAGGTACGTCGCCAGCAATACGTCATTCCTGGCTTGCCGTTATTGGCGGTAGTGCCGGTGGAGCAGGCCTATGTGATCGCCAACTACAAGGAAACCCAGTTGCAGCACATGCTGCCCGGGCAGTCGGTGGAGATCGAAGTGGACAGTTTCATCGGCCAGCACTGGCACGGTCAGGTGGAAAGTATCGCCCCTGGTTCCGGTGCGGTGTTTGCGCTGTTGCCGCCGGACAACGCCACGGGCAACTTCACTAAGATCGTGCAGCGTTTCCCGGTGAAGATTCGCCTGGTGCCGGAGGGGGGCGAGGCGTCCCGGATCTTGCCGGGCATGTCGGTGATCGCTACTGTCGATACGCGTCCAGGCGCCAGGCAGGAGCATGCTCATGGAGGCTGATGGGGGCTCATCCAGGGTCTCGTTGCGCGCCTGGGTCGCGGTGATTGGAGGCCTGTTCGGCTGCTTCATGGCCGGCATGAACGTACACGTCACCAGCGCCGCCTTGCCGGAAATCGAAGGGGCCTTGGGCGCGACTTTCGAGGAAGGTTCATGGATTTCCACGGCTTACCTGGTGGCGGAAATCATCATGATTCCGCTCACGGCATGGCTGGTCCGGGTGTTCTCCCTGCGTCGGGTGATGTTGGTGGGCTCGGGGGTATTTCTGGTGGCGTCGGTAGCCTGTTCGCTGGCACCAAACCTGACGACCATGATCATCATCCGGGTGGTCCAGGGTGCAGCGGGTGCGGTGCTGATTCCGCTGTCGTTCCAACTGATCATCACCGAGTTGCCGGCGAGCAAGATTCCCTTGGGCATGGCGCTATTCAGCCTGGCCAACAGCGTGGCCCAGGCCGCCGGGCCATCCATGGGAGGGTGGTTGACCGACGCCTATTCATGGCGCTGGATTTTCTACCTGCAACTGTTCCCCGGCATCGCGCTGCTGGCGGCGGTCGCCTGGGCTATCGACCGCCAACCGATGAACCTGGGTTTGTTGCGCCAGGGCGATTGGCTGGGCATTGCCTGCATGGTGCTGGGCCTGGGTGCGTTACAGATCGTGTTGGAGGAGGGCGGGCGTAAGGATTGGTTCGGTTCAAGCTTGATTGTCTGGATGACGTTGTTGGCGGTGGTGGGACTGGTGGGGTTTATTGGCCGTCAATTGTGGGGCGCGCATGGGTTTATCAACCTGCGACTGCTGGGGCATTACAACTTTGGGGTTGCCAGTGTGGCGATGTTTATCTTCGGCGCCAGCACCTATGGGCTGGTGTTTCTGGTGCCCAATTACCTGGCGCAGTTGCAGGGCTACAACGCTCGGGAGATTGGCGTCAGTTTGATTGCCTATGGCTTGGTGCAATTGGTCCTGGCGCCATTCCTGCCCCGGTTGATGAAGTGGCTCAGCGCCAAGCTGCTGGTCGCGTCGGGTTTTGCAATCATGGCCCTGGGGTGCTGGATGGGGGCGCACCTGTCGGCGGACAGCGCCAGCAACGTCATCGTCCCGTCCATTGTGGTGCGGGGGATTGGCCAGCCCTTGATCATGGTGGCCTTGTCGGTACTGGCAGTGCATGGATTGGCCAAGGCCGAGGCGGGTTCGGCGTCGGCGGTGTTTTCGATGTTGCGCAATCTGGGCGGGGCCGTCGGCACGGCATTGCTGGCGCAACTGGTGGTGGTGCGTGAACGGGTGCATTCGGCGCGCATCGGCGAATCAGTGACAGTGTTCGAGCCTGCGCTGCAACAGCGCTTGCCCGGTGGCGGCATGTTGGATGAGCAACTGCCGGATCATCAGGTGGTGTTGAACCTGTTGGATCAGGGCATTCGCCATCAGGCATTTTTGATGGCCTACAGTGATGCGTTTTTTCTGGCATGCGTGGCGCTGGCCGCGTGTGCGGTGGCGGCGCTGATGCTGCGGCGCACGTGAGGGCGCGCGGGTTAGTAGGTGGCCTTGAAACCATGTGTGGTAAAACGCTTCTCGGATCAAACAAGGTAACGGCCGATCACCGGCGAAGCCTATTGAGTAGAGACGTTCAAATAATGGCAAACCCTTACGCCGAACTGTTCCAGGCGCCAGGTTCCCGGGCTTTTGTATTGGCTGGCATGCTCGCCCGCATGCCCATCTCCATGACCGGTATCGGCTTGATCACCATGCTGTCGCAAGTCCATGGAGGTTATGGTTTGGCCGGTGCCGTGGCCGCGACCTTTGCCCTGGCCACCGCATTTTGTGCGCCTCAGGTTTCGCGACTGGTGGACCGTTATGGTCAGGGCCGTGTGTTGCCGATAGCGGCTTCGATGGGTGGTGGCGCGCTGTTGCTGCTGTTGCTCTGCACCCGCTTGCAGGCGCCGAGCTGGACCCTGTTTATCTTCGCCGCGCTGGCCGGGTGCATACCCAATATGTCGGCCATGGTACGGGCACGCTGGACTGAGCTGTACCGTGGCCAGCCTAAGTTGCAGACGGCTTTTGCCCTGGAGTCGGTGCTGGACGAGGTATGTTTCATCCTTGGCCCGCCGCTGTCGGTAGGTTTGTGCGTGGTGCTGTTTCCCGAAGCGGGGCCTTTGATTGCGGCGTTGTTGTTGGCGGTGGGTGTCACTGCGTTTGTCCTGCAAAGACAGACCGAACCACCCGTTCACGAATACCACGCCCATCACGGCCAGTGGTTGATTGCCTCGCCTTCGGTGCTGACGCTGATGATCCTGCTGACCGCCATGGGCACGATTGTGGGTGTCGTGGATGTGGTCAGCGTCGCGTTCGCCCAGCACCAGGGCCAGCCGGCTGCTGCCAGTATTGTGTTGTCGGTGTACGCCATTGGTTCGTGTCTGGCCGGGCTGGCCTTTGGCGCGCTCAAGTTGAAGACATCATTGCCTCGCCAGTTTCTGTACTGCGGTGTGGCCACGGCCCTGACCACGCTGCCGCTGTTGTTGGTGGTGAATATTCCGGGCCTGTCAGTGGCGGTCTTCGTGTCGGGGCTGTTTTTTGCCCCGACCTTGATCGTGGCCATGGCCCTGGTGGAGCGGGTGGTTCCTCCCAGTCGCTTGACCGAAGGCATGACCTGGTTGATCACGGGGTTGAGCATCGGCGTGGCGATTGGCGCGGCCAGCTCCGGGTGGATGATCGACCGATTCGGCGCACCCAGTGGATTCTGGGTGGCATTGGTGGCTGGGGCCGTGGTGCTGGGAGCAGCAGTGTTGGGGTATCGGCGGTTGGGGTGATTAGCCTGTCACGACTGCACCGTGATGCTGCAGGAACTCGTTCAGCGCCTGTCGCGTCAGGTCGTTCAGCGTCACTTTCTGTCGGGTCGCCGCCAAGGCCGCGGCCAAATGCAGGTCATGGCCGACTCGAACGTTGAATGAGCCCTTGCACGGTTTTTCGGGTGTTTGGCCGAGGCTGTGGCAGGTGTCGAGGTAGTCGTCCACCGCGTCGCGAAAGGCGGCTTCCAATTCTGCGACGGTTTTGCCTTCGTAGCTGACCAGAGCCTTGATGAACAGAAGCTTTCCGAATAGACAATTGTCTTCGATGCTGGCTTCGATCGAGCCGATATAGCCATTGTGTTTCAACTGGTTGTTCACTGAATCAGGTCTCCTGATTTCAATTGTTCGATGATCTGGCGCCGAATGTAGTGTTTCAGCTCGTTGCCGGGGTGCGGTTTGTGCAGGGTGATCATTGCGCTTGGATCGCCCTTGTCGAACTTGACGCGGCTTCCGGCCCCTTCGATTTGTGTGTAGCCCAACCGACGCAGCAGCGTGACGAGTTCAGGCCAGGTAAAGGCCATTTGCTCATTGAGCAGTTTGGCCAGCAGCTTTTCATTTTTCGACACGGCGATCCTTGCCTGTAACTAAATGTAGTTGCAATTTATGAGGTTCGTCAATGATAGGTCTGCTTGGGCAGGCTTTGCGAACTTTGATGTAACCCCTGATGACATCTCTCGCAGCGCCCGCGGGCGGCTCTTCTGCCTTCAAAAACCCCGCTAATTTTTCCCGCCTGGATTCGTTTTATAGGGACGACGTGCCTTTGTGCTTCCCGCCTATTGCTCCGGATCCCAAGAAATGAACGCTGAAGATTCCCTGAAACTTGCCCGCCGGTTTATCGGGCTGCCCCTGGAAAAACGCCAGATGTTCCTCCAGGCGCTGCAAAAGGAAGGGATCGACTTCTCTCGTTTTCCGATCCCGGCCGGTGTGGAGGCCGATGACCGTCAGGCGTTGTCCTACGCCCAGCAGCGGATGTGGTTTCTTTGGCAACTGGACCCGCAAAGTGGCGCCTATAACCTGCCCAGTGCAGTGCGCCTCACGGGACGCCTGAATGAGTCGGCCATGGAGCAGGCCTTTGCCGGGCTGGTCGAGCGTCATGAAACCCTGCGCACGGTGTTCGTCCAGGATGCTGACGACCAGCCCCGGCAGGTGCCTGTGGCACAAGCGCTGCACATCACCCGCGCAGATATTTCGACCTTGGAGCCCGTTGGCCGGGAAACCTGGGTACAGGCTGAAGCCGAGCGCGTGGCGTTGGAACCGTTCGACCTGAGTCAGGGACCGCTGCTGCGGGTGCAGTTGATCAAGCTGGCCGAGCGGGAGCACGTGCTGTTACTGACTTTGCACCATATCGTCTCCGATGGTTGGTCCATGGGGGTGTTGATCGAGGAGTTCACGCGGCTCTATGGCGCGGCAGACGCCGGCCAGGTCGCCGACCTTCCAGCGTTGCCGATCCAATACAACGACTACGCCCTGTGGCAGCGCCGCTGGCTGGAGGCCGGCGAGCAACAGCGCCAACTCGACTACTGGCGTGAAGCCTTGGGTGATGAACATCCGGTGCTTAACCTGCCTACCGATTACCCGCGCCCCGCACGTCCCAGTCAACGAGGCGCCCGCCATGAGTGGGTGATTGCCAAGCCTTTGGCCGACGGCTTGCGCCAGAGCGCCCGGCAGCAGGAAGTCACGCTGTTCATGTTGCTGCTGGGGGCGTTTGGCACCTTGCTGCACCGCTACAGCGGGCAGGCCGATGTCCGCATCGGCGTGCCGATTGCCAACCGTAATCGCAGTGAAATCGAAGGCTTGATCGGCTTCTTCGTCAATACCCAGGTACTGCGCATTCAGTTCGATGCCCAGACCCCGGGCGATCAGTTGATGCAACAGGTCAAGGCGGCAGCGCTGGGGGCCCAGGCTCATCAGGACTTACCATTCGAGCAACTGGTCGAAGGCCTGAACCTGGCCCGCGACGCCAGCCATCACCCGCTGTTCCAGGTGATGTACAACCACCAGCCGCAAGTCGCCGATCTGCAGACCTTGTCGGTCAGCGCCGACTTGCAGTTGAGTGCCGTGGAGTGGTCCAGCCGCACCACGCGCTTTGACCTGACCCTCGATACCTTCGAGCGCGGCGGGCAGTTGTGCGCGGCGTTTACCTATGCCAGCGACCTGTTCGCCCCGCAAACCATCGAGCGCATGGCCGAGCATTGGCAAACCCTGCTTGCCGCCCTGGCCCAGACCCCCAAAGCTCGCGTAGGTGACTTGCCGTTGCTGGCCGAGGACCAGACACAGCAAGCGCTGGTGCAATGGAATAGCACCACAGCCGAACGTGATCCGACGTTGTGCATTCATCACTTGATCGAGCGCCAGGCAGCCGCCAAGCCTGACATGACGGCGCTGGTGTTCGCCGGCCAGTCCCTGACCTACCAGCAACTCAACCAACAGGCCAATCGCCTGGCACACCGACTGATTGCCCTGGGTGTCGGCGCCGATGTGCCGGTGGGGATCGCCGTCGAGCGCTCCCTGGACATGATCGTCGGTATGCTGGCCATTCTGAAAGCGGGCGGAGCCTACGTGCCGCTGGACCCGGACTTCCCGGCCCAACGCCTGCTGCACATGGTCGAGGACAGCGGCATTCACCTGCTAGTGACCCAGTCAGGCTTGGTCAATCGATTGCCTGCCCTGGCCGGCGTCCAGCATCTACTGATTGACCAGCATGACGAGCAGCCTGTCGACAATCCACAGGTGGCCCTCGACCCCGATCACCTGGCCTACGTGATCTACACCTCTGGCTCCACCGGCAAGGCCAAAGGCGTGACCCTCAGTCACCGCTCGCTGGTCAACTACGTGCAAGGCATCCTGCAGACCCTGCCGCTGGCCGATGCCCGCAGCATGGCGGTGGTCTCGACCCTGTCTGCCGACCTCGGCCACACCACCTTGTTCGGCGCCTTGTGTTCCGGTTGTACCTTGCATGTGCTGGGCCTGGACCTGACCCTGGATGCCGAGCGTTTCGGCGCCTATATGGCCGAGCAGCAGATTGACGTGTTGAAAATCGTGCCATCCCATATGGAAGCGCTGCTCAGTGACACTCCGGATGCCAGCGGATTGCCGCGCCAATGCCTGATCATGGGTGGCGAGGCGGCATCACCGGCCTTGTTCGCGCGCATTCATGCGCTCAGCGAACGCTGTCGGGTGATCAACCACTACGGCCCGACCGAGACCACCGTAGGTGTATTGACCAGCGCGAACGAGGCGCCCACGCAGTCGGCATTGCCGCTGGGGCGTCCGCTGCCCAACACCACTGCGTATATTCTGGAAGACGGCCTGCAACCGGCGATGGTCGGTGCCTCTGCCGAGCTGTACCTGGGTGGCGCGGGCCTCGCTCGCGGCTACCTGGGGCGCGCGGCCATGACCGCCGAGCGCTTTGTGCCGCATCCATTTGGCACGACCGGTGAGCGCTTGTATCGCACCGGCGACCTGGCCCGTTATAGGGCTGATGGCAGTATCGAATTCAAGGGCCGGGCCGACCATCAGGTCAAGGTGCGCGGCTATCGGATTGAGTTGGGTGAAATCAATGGTTGCCTGCGTCAGCACCCTGGTGTTAGCGAAGCCGTCACTCTGATAGCTGACGCAGCGAACAACCCGCATATCGTCGCCTACGTGGTGCTCAAGGACGGCTGCAACAGCGACGACCTGCGCTTGGCCCTGGGCCACGAGCTGCCGGACTACATGGTACCCGCTGTATTTGTCAGCCTCGACGCGTTGCCGCTGACTCTCAATGGCAAGCTCGACTTGCAGGCCCTGGCGGCCTTGCAACAGGACTTGCCACAAGTGGTGCATCAGGCGCCGGTCACCGACCTGCAAAAGCGCCTCGCCACGGTGTGGGCTCAGGTGTTGAAAATCGATCAGGTCGGCCTGCAAGATAACTTCTTCAGCCTCGGCGGCCATTCCCTGCTGGCCACACAAATCATCTCCCGCACGCGACGCATATTGGGCGCCGACGTTGCTCTGCGTACGGTGTTTGAAACAGCTACCTTCAGCGAGTTCTGCGCAGCGGTGGAGCAGGGCGATCCGTCCAGCACACGCCCGGCGATCGCCCGATTGACTGATCAGCAACCTCGATTGGCCTCGTTTGCCCAGCAGCGCCAGTGGCTGTTCTGGACCCTGGAACCCGACAGTGTCGCCTACCACACGCCGATCATCGTCAAACTGCAAGGCGAGCTGGATCACACCGCCCTGGAACAGACTTTCGCCGCCCTGGTCGCCCGCCATGAAGCCTTCCGCACCCGCTTCGTGCTGGACGGCGATGTGCTGTGCCAGCACGTCGATGCGGTGTCCCGCGTCACCGTGCAATGGCAAGTCCTTGAGGGGCCGGTCGAGCAGGCAGTGAGGGCCGAAACCCATACCCTGTTCGACCTGGCCGAAGGCCCGCTGATGCGGGTCAAGGTGTTCCAGCTCGATGCGCAGCAGCACTTGCTGGTGGTGACTCTGCACCACATCATTTCCGACGGCGCCTCCATGGGTATACTCGGTCGTGAATTCGCCGCACTGTACGCCGCCTTCCAGGCACACCAACCGCTGGAACTGCCGGCGCTTGCAGTGCAATACGCTGATTACGCCCAGTGGCAGCGCGACTGGCTGGCGGCCGGTGAAATGCAACGCCAACTGGATTACTGGCGCGGGCAACTCGGCACGGAGCATCCGCTGTTGGAACTGGCCACTGATCACCCGCGTCGTGACGGCCAGGGCTATCGCGAAGGGCGTGTGGATTTCACCCTCGACCCGACACTGGCCTCGGGCGTCCGCGCCTTGGCCCAGCGCAGTCAGTTAACGTTGTTCCAGTTCTTCGTCGCCTCGTTCGGGCTGCTGTTGCAGCGCTACTCGGGCAGCGATGACCTGCGCATCGGCGTGCCGGTCAGCAACCGCAACGCCCAGGAGCTGGAAGGGGTAGTGGGCTTCTTCGTCAACACCCTGGTGCTGCGCCTGCAACCCGAGCCGCAGTTGTCAGTGCTGGCCATGCTGCAACAGACCAAGGCGACTGCGCTGGCGGCCCAGGCCCATCAGGACTTGCCGTTCGACAAGTTAGTGGAAGCCCTCAACCCGCAACGCAGCCTGCAACACAACCCGCTGTTCCAAGTGATGTACAACCACCTCAACACCGTCGGTGCTGCTGGCGCCGACAGCCTGCCGGGGCTTCGCGCCGAAGAAGTGGTACTGGAAGGCGGCATGGCCCAGTTCGACCTGACACTGGAAACCCTGGAAACCGATCACGGCATCCGGGCGGCGTTCATTTACGCTGCCGACCTGTTCGACGCCTCCACCTTGCACACCCTGGCGGGCCACTGGCGTCAGCTATTGGCGGCGATGGTTGCCGATCCGCAGCAAGCCATTGGCCAACTGGCCATGCAAACCGACGAGGAACAGCGTGCTCTCATCAGCCACGGTCAGCGGCCTGAAGACGAATACGCCAGCGTCATCCGTCTGTTTGAACAGCAGGCCAACCAGACGCCCGATGCAATCGCGCTGATTACCGGCGATCAGCGCCTGAGCTACCGCCAACTGGACGCCCGGGCCAATCATCTGGCCCAGCGCTTGCTCGATGCGGGTATTACCGCCGAGATGCCGGTGGGCCTCGCATTACCCCGCAGTGCTGAACTGGTGGTGGGCCTGCTGGCGATCTTCAAGGCCGGTGCCGCCTTTGTCCCACTGGACCTGCAATACCCCGCAGAACGCCTGGCCTACATGATCGAAGACAGCGGCATCGATGTGCTGTTGACCCAGGCTTCAGTGGTTGAGCAATTACCAGCCGTTGACGGCGTGCGCACCGTGCTGCTGGAAGGTACGCACGAACAAACGCTCGCGCCCGCCCTGAACGGCCTGCGTGGCGAAGGGCTCGCCTACGTCATCTACACCTCCGGCTCCACCGGCCAACCCAAGGGCGTCGGCATCGAACATGCAGCCTTGGGCATGCATTGCCGGGCAGCGGGCGAGCGTTACGCAGTGACCCGCGACGACTGCCAGTTGCAGTTCGCATCCATCAGCTTCGATGCGGCGGCCGAACAGATTTTCATGCCACTGATCCACGGCGCCAGTCTGGTGCTGGGAGAGGTCGGCCAATGGTCCTTCGAGCAACTGTTGACGCAGATTCGTCAGCATCGCATCAGCATCCTCGACCTGCCGCCGAGCTATTTGAATGCCATGGCCCAACATGCCGATCCGGCAGAGGCGGGCGTGGATGTACGTGTGTGCATCCTCGGTGGCGAAGCGTGGGGCGCAGGCCAGTTGGCGGCGTTGAAGATTATCCGTGCCGCGCACCTGTTCAACGCCTACGGCCCGACCGAGGCGGTGATCAGTCCGTTGATCTGGGCCTGTGATGAGCAGCGTCTGGCGCAGGGCACCTACGCGGCCATCGGGGCACCGGTTGGCGCGCGTTCGGCTTGTGTACTGGATGGCAACCTCAACCTGCTGGCGAACAATGTGGTCGGCGAGCTCTATATCGGTGGCGAAGGCCTGGCGCGTGGCTACCTGGGCCGCCCAGGCCAGACCGCCCAGCAGTTTGTCCCGGACCCATTCAGCGCTACCGGTGCCCGGCTGTACCGTACGGGTGACCTGGCTCGCCGTGATGCCGATGGCGTGTTCGACTATGTCGGGCGCATCGACCATCAAGTAAAGATTCGCGGCTTTCGTGTCGAGTTGGGCGAAATCGAGGCGCGCTTGCGGGCATTGCCGCAGGTTCGCGAAGCGGTGGTCCAGACCTCGGCGGCCCGGCAATTGGTGGCTTATCTGGTGCTGAACGATGAGTCTGCCCTGGACGCAATCAAGGCCCAACTCAGCACCAGCCTGCCGGACTACATGCAGCCGTCCCATTGGGTGCTGCTGGACGCGTTGCCATTGCTGTCCAGCGGCAAACTGGATCGCAAGGCGCTGCCGCAACCTCACATCAGCCAGGCTGAAGACCAGTACCTGGCGCCGCAGAACCCCATGGAGCAACAACTTGCCGAGATCTGGGCGCAAGTGCTCAAGCTCGAACGGGTGGGGGTGCAAGACAACTTTTTCGACCTGGGCGGCGACTCGATCATCTCGATCCAGGTGGTGAGCCGGGCACGGCAGGCGGGGATTCATTTCAAGCCCAAGGACCTGTTCCAGCACCAGACGGTGCAGGGCGTGGCGCGTGTCGCGGTACTGGGCGACAGTGTGCAGCGCATCGATCAGGGTGCGGTTCACGGTGCCCAGCCATTGCTGCCGGTTCAGCAGGTATTTTTTGAAGAGGTGCGCAGCCAGCGTCATCACTGGAACCAGTCGGTGATGCTGCTGTGTCGCCAGCCTCTGGCGCCGCAGCGCCTCGAACAAGCCTTGCAAGCGCTGATCAGTCACCACGACGCGTTGCGCCTGGCCTTTGTCGAAGGCGATGGCTGGCACGCGCATTACCCCGAGCGGGACCCCCAGCCAACTATCCTCTGGCAAGCCGAAGGCTGCACGCAGCAGGGCTGGCAAGCCTTGTGTGACAAGGCCCAACGCAGTCTTGATCTAACGCACGGGCCGCTGGTGCGCGGCGTGTTGGCAACGCTGGCCGACGGGCAACAGAAGTTGTTCCTGGCGATTCATCACCTGGTGGTGGATGGTGTGTCCTGGCGTATTTTGTTTGAAGACCTGCAAACGGCGTATCGCCAACTGGCTGAAGGCAAGCCCGTGCAACTGCCGCTCAAGACCAGCGCCTTGCAGACCTGGGGCCAGCAATTGGCGCTCTATGGCGCCAGCCCCACGTTGCAGGCTGAATTGCCGTTCTGGCAGGCCCAGCAGGCCACCGGTGAGCAGGCATTACCCGGCGCCAATCTGGCGGGCGGTCAGCTCAATCGCCATGCCGTCACCGTACACAGCCGTCTGGATAAATCGTTGACCCGACGTCTGTTGCAGGACGCCCCGGCGGCGTACCGCACCCAGGTCAACGACCTGCTGCTGACCGCCCTGGCACAGGTGATGTGCCGTTGGACTGGCCGCGACAGCACGGTGATTCAACTGGAAGGCCACGGCCGCCAGGAGCTGTTCGACGGCATCGACCTGACCCGCACTGTGGGTTGGTTCACCAGCCTGTTCCCGGTGCGCCTGGCCCCGGCGGATCAGCTTGGCAGCTCACTTAAATCCATCAAGGAACAATTGCGTGCCGTGCCCAACAAGGGCATTGGCTACGGCGTGCTGCGTTACCTCGGCGGCGATACCTGTCATGCAGCACTGCACAGTGCACCGACGGCTCCCGTTACGTTCAACTACCTGGGCCAGTTCGACGCCAGCTTTGATGATGATCAGGCGCTGTTCGTCCCGGCCGGTGAAAGTGCGGGTGCGGACCAGAACGATGAAGCGCCTCTGGGCAGCTTGCTGACCCTCAACGGCCAGGTCTACGACGGCGAACTGAGCCTGGGCTGGACCTTCAGTGGCCAGGTTTTCGATGTGGCCGTGATTACCGGTCTGGCCGACGAGTACAGCGCGATTCTGGAGGCGCTGGTCGAGCATTGCTGCGAAACCGGTGTGGTCGGATTGACGCCTTCCGATCTTCCGCTGGCCGGTCTGACTCAGGCGCAGCTTGATGGCCTGGGATTGCCGTTGGCCGAGCTGGACGATCTCTATCCGCTATCGCCGATGCAGCAGGGCATGTTGTTCCACTCCCTGTACCAGCAGGACGGTGGCGACTACATCAACCAGATGCGCGTTGATGTACACGGCCTGGATGTGGCGCGTTTCAAGGCAGCCTGGCAGGCGACGGTGCAGGCCCACGACATTCTGCGTTCCGGCTTCATCTGGCAGAGCGAACTGGGGCGACCGCTGCAATGGGTTCACCGGCAACCGACGCTGCCGTTTACAGAGCATGACTGGCGTGGTCGTGAGGATGTGACAACGGCCTTGGAAGCCTTGGCGCTTAGCGAGCGTCTGCAAGGTTTCGAGCTGGCCGAGGCGCCGCTGTTGCGCCTTGTACTGGTGCAAACCGGCGAGAATACCTGGCACTTTATCTACTCCAACCACCACATTCTGATGGACGGCTGGAGCTATTCGCGGCTCTTGGGAGAAGTCTTGCAGCGTTATCACGGCCAGGCCGTGGCGGCGCCCGCTGGGCGTTATCGCGATTACATCGGCTGGTTGCAGGCCCAGGACGGCGCCGTCAGCGAGCAGTTCTGGCAGCAACAACTGGTGGTGCTGGAAGAGCCGAGCCGGCTGGCGCAGGCCTTGTCGGCGTTCGGCAGCCTCGACACTACCGTCAGCCGCGCGGCGCATATGCGCCAACTGGATGCCGTTGCCAGCGATCACCTGGCCGCCTTTGCCCGTGGCCAGAAAGTCACGGTCAACACTCTGCTGCAAGCGGCGTGGTTGCTGCTGTTGCAACGCTACACCGGGCAAAACGTCGTAGCGTTCGGCGCGACCCAGGCCGGGCGGCCGGCGCAGGTGCCGGGTGCCGAGCAACAGATCGGTCTGTTCATCAACACGCTGCCGATCATCGCTGAGCCGGCGGCGCAACTGACCGTTGGCCAGTGGCTGCAGCAGGTGCAAACCCTCAACCTGGCGGTACGCGAGCACGAACACATGCCGCTGTTTGAAATCCAGCGTCTTGCCGGTTCAGGCGGTGAAGCGTTGTTCGACACGCTGCTGGTGTTCGAAAACTACCCGGTAGCCGAAGCGCTGCAACAAAGCGCCGCCACCGGCCTGACCTTCGGTGAAGTGCTCAGCCATGAACAAACCCACTATCCATTGGCCCTGGCCGTGGAGGCAGGGGAGACGTTGATCCTCAATTTCGACTACGCCACCGCGCAATTCAGCGCCCAGGCCATCGAGCGCTTGGCAGCGCACTTGCTCAACGTGCTGGCGCAACTGGTGCAAAGCCCGGATACCCGCCTGGGTGGTATCGCGTTGATGAGCGCCGCGCAAGAAGCCGCGGCGGTGGCGGCCGGTTCGGCGGCCAGCAGCGTTCCGGCGCTGTTGGTGCACCAGCGCATTGCGCAGATTGCCCACCAGACACCCGCACACACAGCAGTGGTTCAGGGCGAACGCAGCCTGGACTTTGCCAGCCTCGACCGCCAGGCCAACCAACTGGCCCACGCCCTGATTGCCCAAGGCGTCGGTCCGGAAGTGCGCGTTGCAGTGGCCTTGCCCCGCAGCGAACACCTGCTGGTCGCGTTGCTTGCGGTGCTCAAGGCCGGTGGTGCCTACGTGCCGTTGGACATCACCCACCCGGCAGAACGCCTGGCCTACCTGATGAGCGATTGCGCGGCGGCGCTGGTGCTGACTGACTCGACCTTGACCGCGCAGATGACCCTGGCCACTCAAGCCCGTGTCGTCGAAATCGACCGCTTGGACCTGGCGCCCTGGCCGCAGTCCGAACCGCTGGTGGTGCTGCATCCGGACAACCTGGCCTACGTGATCTACACCTCCGGTTCCACCGGCCAGCCCAAAGGCGTGGCGGTAACCCACGGCCCGCTGGCGATGCATTGCACCCATATCGGCGAGCGCTACGGCATGACTCCGGCCGACTGCGAATTGCTGTTCATGTCGTTCGCTTTCGACGGTGCCCATGAGCGCTGGCTGACCACCTTGACCCACGGCGGCCGTGTGCTGCTGCGGGACGAGGAACTGTGGACCCCGGAGCAAACCTTCGACGCGTTGCACCGTCACGGTGTAACCGTTGCAGCGTTCCCGCCGGTGTACCTGCAACACCTGGCCGAACACGCGCAAAAGGTCGGCAACCCGCCGCCGGTGCGCATTTACTGCTTCGGTGGTGATGCGGTGCCCCAGGCCAGTTTCGAACTGGCCCGGCGCGCCCTCAAGCCGCAGTTCATCTTCAACGGTTATGGGCCGACGGAAACGGTGGTCACGCCACTGATCTGGAAGGCCGGCAGCGACGATCACTGCGAGGCGGCCTATGCGCCAATCGGTACGCGCATCGGCGAGCGCAGCCTGCAAGTGCGCGACCTGGAGCTCAATCTGCTGCCTGACGGCCTGTCTGGCGAGCTGTACCTGGGCGGCTACGGCGTGGCCCGTGGTTACCTGAACCGCCCGGCCATGACCGCCGAACGCTTTGTGCCGGACCCGGCCAGTGACAGCGGCGCTCGCCTGTATCGCTCCGGCGACCTGGTGCGCCAGCGCGAAAGCGGCGTGATCGACTGCCTGGGCCGCATTGACCATCAGGTGAAGATCCGCGGTTTCCGTATCGAGCTGGGTGAAGTGGAAGCGCGGCTCAAGGACCAGGCCTCGGTACGCGACGCACTGGTGGTGGCCCAAGACAGTGCTCACGGCAAGGTATTGGTGGCGTATCTGGTGGCCGAGCCGTTTGTGCAGGCACCCAAAGAGTTGGGTAAAACCCTCAAGGTCGCCCTGGAAAGAGTGTTGCCGGGCTACATGGTGCCGTCGCAGTGGGTGGTGCTGGAGCGCTTCCCGCTCAACCCCAACGGCAAGATCGACCGCAAGGCCCTGCCGTTGCCCGAAGCCATGGCCGCCACCCATTACAGCGCACCGGTGGGTGAGCTGGAGCAACAGGTCGCGGTAATTTGGGGCGAGATTCTCAAACTTGATCGCGTGGGTCGTGAAGATGCGTTCTTCGCGCTGGGCGGTCACTCGCTGATGGCCACGCAAGTGGTGATGCGCCTGCGCCAAAAATTGCAGGTGGATGTGCCGTTGAAGCTGCTGTTCGAAACCCGCGACCTGGCCGACTTCTGTGAACAGGTGGCGCTGTTGCAGGCTGGCGGTGACGACCTGGTGGATGAGTTGACTAAATCGTTGGGGGATCTCACACGTCTATCAGCTGAAGAGCTTGAGAAACTGATTTCCTAATGAGGGACCTGGCGTGCAAAAGTTAATTGAGTCTGTGGGAGCGCTGTCCTCCAAACAAAGGAAAGCGCTGGCGGTCCTGCTCAAGCAAAAGGGCATCAACCTGTTTGGGATTGCCCCGATGTTTACCCGCGACCCGGACGAGCCGCTACTGCTGTCCTACGCTCAGCAACGCCAGTGGTTTCTGTGGAAGATGGACCCGCAGAGCCCGGCCTATAACATTCCCCTGGCGATTCGTTTGCGCGGGGCGCTGGATATCGACGCCCTGCGCCGCAGTGTGGCGGCGCTGGTGGCGCGCCATGAAACCCTGCGCACGTTGTTTGCCGAGGATGAACAGGGGCGAGTGTCCCAGGTGATCGTCCCGCAGCTTGAGGTGCCGCTGGACGTGGTGTCATGCCCAGCGGGTGAGTCCCAACGCAGTATCGACGCGTTTGTCGCGATCCAGGCCGCCACGCCATTCGACCTGGCCAGTGGGCCACTGCTGCGCCTGGCGTTGTTGCAGGTGGCCGATGACGACTGGGTATTGGCCCTGACCCAGCACCACATCGTCTCCGATGCCTGGTCCATGGGGGTCATGGTCGACGAATTGCTCCAGGGCTATGCCGCCTTCAGTCAGGGTCAGTCGCCGGTGTTGCCGGACTTGCCGGTGCAGTACGCCGACTACGCCGCCTGGCAACGCCAGTGGATGGACAATGGCGAGCGCGAGCGGCAATTGGCGTATTGGGTCGAGCACCTGGCCGAGACGCCGGTCAAGCTGCAACTGCCGGGGCAACGTGTGCCCGGGCCACAGCGCAGCCATCAAGGCGCGAGCCTGAACCTGACCCTGGGCGGTGCCTTGAGCGAGCAGCTCAAGGCATTGGCAACGCGTGAAGGCGTGACCCTGTTTGTGTTGTTGCTAGCGAGTTTCCAGGCGCTATTGCATCGCCTCAGCGGGCTGGATGACATCCGTGTCGGCGTGCCAGTGGCCAACCGTACCCGGATTGAAACCGAGCGCCTGATCGGCTTTTTCGTCAACACCCAAGTGCTCAAGGGCCAGGTCAGCGGCGAGCAGCGCTTCAGTGATTTGCTGCTGCAGATGCGCGACACCGCGCTCAAGGCCCAGACCTTCCAGGACCTGCCGTTCGAGCAACTGGTGGACGCTTTGCAGCCGGAGCGCAGCCTGAGTCATTCGCCGCTGTTCCAGGTAATGTTCAACCATCAGCACGATGCACCGAGCCAGGTGCGCTCGCTGGCGGACGGCCTGAGCGTGGAGCCTGTGGTGAGCGAGGTGTGCAGCGCCAAGTTCGACCTGACCCTCAACACCCTTGAGCATGCCAATGGCATTGATGCCAGTTTCATCTATGGCAGCGAGGTGTTCGACGTCACCACCCTTGAACAACTGGCCAGCCAGTGGCAGCGAGTGCTGGAGGCGATTGCGCTGAATGCACAGCTGCGCATTGAAGACCTGCCGGTGGTGACGGCCCTGGATCAACAGCGTGTGGTGCTGGCGGGCACTGGCGAACATCGCGAATTTGCCGTGAACAATGTGCTTGAGCTGTTTGCCCAGCAGGTGGCGCGGGTGCCCTACGTGCTGGCCGTGGTGGATGGCGAGCGTAGCTTGAGCTATCGGCAACTGGACCTGGAAGCCGAGCGTCTGGCCGACCGCATGCGTCAGGCCGGAGTAGGGCCGAATGCGCTGGTGGGCGTGGTGCTGGAGCGCTCGGTGGAATTAGCGGTGGCGATCCTGGCTGCGTTCAAGGTCGGCGCGGGGTATTTGCCGCTGGCACCGGACACCGCCGCCCAACGCTTACGCGAGCTGTTGCACGACAGTCGGGCCGCGTTGCTGTTGACCGACTCCCGCCAGCTGCCGGGTTTGCAACTGAGCGATGAAATCGCCGTGCTGTGCATCAATGATACTCAGGCAGCGGCGCCTGAGGTTTCGGTACCCGCGCCGCTGTTGGCGGGGCAAACCGCCTACGTCATCTACACCTCCGGCTCCACCGGTGCGGCCAAGGGCGTGATGATCAGCCATGGCGCATTGGCCAATTATGTTCAGGGCCTGTTGCAACGCTTGCCTGAAGACTGCGGCAGCAGCATGGCGATGATCTCCACCGTGGCCGCTGACCTGGGCCACACCATGCTGTTTGGCGCCCTGTGTTCCGGGCGCACGCTGTACCTGATCGCCCAGGATTTGGCGATGGACGCCAACGGCATGGCGCAGTACATGACCGCCCAGGTGGTGGATGTACTGAAGATCGTGCCCTCGCACCTCAATGCCTTGCTCAGCGCCGACGATGCGGCCAGCGTGCTGCCGAAAAAGCTGCTGATCCTCGGCGGTGAAGCCTGCCCGCCAAGCCTGCGCGAACGTGTGCAACAACTGGCGCCGCAGTGCCGGATCATGAACCACTACGGCCCGACCGAAACCACCGTGGGCGTGCTCGCCACTGTGTTGGAAACCGACGGGCGTTTGCCTCTGGGCGTGCCGTTGGCCAACAGCCGGGTTGAAGTGCTGGACGCCAGCCTCCAACGCCTCGGTGCTGAAACGGCCGGGCAGCTGTATATCGGTGGCGCTGGCCTCGCTACGGGTTACCTGCATCAGCCGGGCCTCACGGCTGAGCGCTTTGTACCCGATCCTTTTTCCACCCGTGGCGAGCGGCTGTATCGCAGTGGCGACGGCGTGCGCCTGGTAGAAGAAGCTTTTGAGTACCTGGGACGTATCGACGACCAAGTGAAAATTCGCGGTTTCCGCGTTGAACCGGGCGAAGTCGCGGCCTGTTTGCGCAGCCTGCCTAACGTGCTGGATGCAGCAGTAGTGGTAGGGAGCGGCCCGCAGTTGTGGGCTTACGTCGTGACTACCGAACAGGCCCCAGCCTTGCTGGCACAACTGCGTGAGCGCTTGCCGGCCTACCTGATACCAAGCCATTTGCAGGTGTTGGACCAGTTGCCGCTGACCGCTAACGGCAAACTCGACCGCAAAGCGCTGCCAGCGCCGGGCGCGGATGTGGTACCTGCGTACCTGGCGCCGCAGGGCGAGTTGGCGCAACGTATCGCGGCCATCTGGGAAGACGTCCTGCGGCGCGAACCGATTGGCGCTCAGGACAACTTCTTTGAACTGGGCGGCGACTCGATCATCTCGATCCAGGTGGTCAGCCGCGCCCGTCAGGCAGGCATTCGTTTCACCCCTCGCGACCTGTTCGAACACCAGACTGTGCAAGGCCTGGCCAGTGTCGCGCAGATGGGCGAGGCAGCCAGCCAGGCCGATCAGGGACCGGTCAGCGGCGAGCTGCGCCTGTTGCCGATTCAGCAGATGTTTTTCGACACGCCGATTCCCGAGCGTCATCACTGGAACCAGTCGGTACTGCTGGTGCCCAGCCGGGCCCTTGAGCCCGCGACCCTTGAACAAGCATTGCAGGCGCTGGTCATTCATCATGATGCGCTGCGCCTGGGTTTTGTCGAAGGTGCCGACGGCTGGACCGCTCAGCATCGTGGGACTGAACACACCAATCCCCTGCTCTGGCAGGAGGTCGCGCAAAGCGAAGCGCACTGCCTGGAGATCTATCAACGTGCCCAGGCCAGCCTCGACCTGAGCCAAGGCCCGCTGCTTCGCGCTGTGTTGCTGGACCATCCCGACGGCCAGCAGCGCCTGTTGCTGGTGGTGCATCACCTGGTGGTGGACGGGGTGTCCTGGCGCATTCTCTTTGAAGACCTGCAAACCGCCTACGACGCCGCGAGCAACACTCAACCCTTGCGCCTGCCGGCCAAGACCAGTGCCTTCAAGGACTGGAGCGAGCGCCTGCATGCCCTGGCAGCGGACGGTGGTTTGCAAGCGGAAGTCGCCTACTGGCAGGCGCAACTGAGCCCGGCCCATCAGCATTTACCGGGGCGCCGTGAGGTACCGGTGGCCTTGATGCGCGAAGCGGTCACAGTCTCCACCACACTGGATGCACACACCACCCGCCAATTACTACAACAAGCCCCAGCGGCGTATCGCACACAAAGCAATGAACTGCTGCTGACGGCCCTGAGCCGAGTCATTTGCGGCTGGACCGGTCAGCCGAGCATGGGCCTGATGCTGGAAGGCCATGGCCGTGAAGACCTGTTCGACGACCTGGACCTGACCCGCACCGTCGGTTGGTACACCAACAAATTCCCGGTCAGCCTGACGCCCGGCACGACCTTGCAGGCCAGTATCAAAACCATCAAGGAACAACTGCGTGCCGTGCCCAACAAAGGCATCGGTTTTGGTGCGTTGCGTTACCTGGGCAGCCCGCAGGATCGGCAGCGGTTGGGAACGCAGCCACTGCCATGCATCACCTTCAACTACCTGGGCCAGTTCGACGGCAGTTTCGATCAGAATCAGGGCGCGCTGTTTTCACCGTCCACCGAAGCCAGCGGCAGCGAGCGCAGTGATGATGCACCGCTGAGTAACTGGCTGACCTTGAACGGCCAGGTGTACGGCGGCGTGTTGAGTGTCGGCTGGACCTTCAGTCGCGAGATGTTCGACGCCACTGCCATCGAGCACCTGGCCCAGGACTACGCCCGCGAATTGCAGGCCGTGGTTGAACATTGCGTCACCCCCGGCAACGGTGGACTGACCCCGGCGGATTTCCCGCTGGCGCGCCTGACTCGGGCCCAACTCGACGATCTGCCACTGCCCGCCGGCAACGTGCTGGATATCTACCCGTTGTCGCCGATGCAGCAAGGCATGCTGTATCACAGCCTGGAAGCGGGCGAGGGCGACCTGTACATCAACCAGACCTGCGTGCCGGTGCAAGGCCTTGACGTGCAGCGCTTCGCAACGGCTTGGGATCAAGTGCAACAGTGTCACGACATCCTGCGCACCGGTTTCTGGACCGCCAGCGAGCTGGCCGAGCCGTTGCAGATTGTCAGCAAACAGGCGCCGTCGGCGGTGCGTATTGTCGATTGGCGCCAGCGTGAAGTCGGCCTCGATGACCTGGCCGAGCTGATCAGCGCCGATTGCCGCGAAGGCTTCGACATGCTCCAGGCGCCGCTGATGCGAGTCACCCTGGTGTGGCTGGACGATGCGCGCTGCCACCTGATCTGGACCCGCCACCACATCCTTATGGACGGCTGGAGCAGCTCGCGGTTGTTGGGCGAAGTGTTCAATGCCTACAACGGCCAAGCCACCGCGAAGCAGAGCCGTTACCAGGATTACATCGCCTGGTTGCAGCGTCAGGGCAGCACCGCCCTGGAAGCATTCTGGCGCGGCCAACTCAGCGGTTTGAACGGCGCCACCGAATTGGCCGGCAACGTCTTTCCGCGCCCGCAAACCCAACCCGGCGGCCACGACGCGCTCTATCTCAAGTGGGACGAAACCCGCACCCGCCGCCTGCGTGAGCGGGCGCAACACTGGCGGGTCACGCCCAACACGTTGATTCAGGCGGCCTGGCTGCTGCTGTTGCAGCGCTACACCGGCCAGGAAACGGTGTGCTTCGGTGCCACCGTCGCCGGGCGCCCGGCCAGTTTGCCCCAGGCTGACGAGATCCTCGGGCTGTTCATCAACACTTTGCCGATCGTGCAGACGCCACGGCCGGATCAACCCCTGGGCGAGTGGCTGGCGCAATTGCAGGCCTTCAACCTGGATGCGCGGGACTACGAACACGCGTCCCTGGCCGACATCCAGCGTTGGGCCGGCCAAAGCGGGCGGGCGATGTTCGACAGCATCATCGTGTTTGAAAACTACCCGGTGGATGACCGCTTGCAGGAAATGCGTCAGGGCGCCTTGCAGTTCGGCGAGGCCACCGGGCGCGATGTGACCAACTACGCCATGGACTTGGCGGTGAACCTTACCGAAACCTTGGGCATCGAGTTTCTGTACCTGCGTAACCGCTTCTCGCAAGACGCCGTGGCGCGTATTCGCGGCAGCTTTGAAGCCTTGCTGGAAGCGATGCTGGACGACACCGGTGGTTCCACCGGCCGCCTGTGCATGCTCACTGCCGAGCAGCGCCAGCACTTGGTTGCAAGCAATCCGTTGCAGGCTGTGCAACCTGCGTCGCCTTCGTTGCTGGAGCGAATCGAAGCCCATGTCGAGCATCAGCCCGAGGCGCTGGCGGTAATCTGTGGCGACCAACAACTGAGCTACCGTGCCCTTGAGCAACAGGCCAACCGTTTCGCCCATCTATTGCGTGAGCGTGGCGTGGGGCCGGAAGTACGGGTCGGCGTGGCGTTGAATCGCTCCACCGACATGATCGTTACCCTCTATGCGGTACTCAAAGCCGGCGGTGTGTATGTGCCGCTGGACATCGACTATCCGCGCGAGCGCCTGGAATGGATCGTCGAGGATTCGGCGATGGCTGTGCTGGTGACCCGTGACGAGTTGCGCGAGCGTTTACCCGCCATCGACAACGTGCTGGACATCGATCACCTGGACTTGCAGGCCTATCCCGACAGCCGCCCAGGCCTGAACATCGATGCCGATCATCTTGCCTACCTGATTTACACCTCGGGTTCCACCGGCAAGCCCAAGGGCGTGGCGGTGCCCCGTGGCCCGTTGAATATGCATTGCCAGGCGATTGCCCGGCGCTATGAAATGGACTGCGATACCCGCGAGTTGCTGTTCATGTCCTTCGCCTTCGACGGTGCACAGGAACGTTGGCTGACCACTTTGCTGGCTGGCGGTTGTCTGGTGCTGCGGGACGACACCCTGTGGACCCCGGAAGAAACCTGGCAGGTGCTGCATCGCCAGGCCATCAACATCGCCTGTTTCCCGCCGGCCTACCTCAAGCAACTGGCCGACTACGCCGAAAGCCAGGACGAAGCGCCGCCTGCGGTGCGGGTGTATTGCTTTGGCGGTGACGCGGTGGCCGACGAGACCTTTGAACAGGTCAAACGCGCCTTGCGTCCAACCTGGATCACCAACGGCTACGGGCCGACCGAAACCGTGGTCACGCCACTGCTCTGGACCGCTGACCTGGACCAGCGCTGCGAGGCCGTGTATGCGCCGATTGGGGTGCAGGTGGGCAATCGCACCTTGTACGTGCTGGATGATCAGCTCAACCCGCTGCCAGATGGCGTGGCCGGCGAGTTGTATATCGGTGGCGAAGGCCTGGCGCGAGGGTATCACCAGCGCGCCGGGCTGACGGCCGAGCGCTTTGTCGCCAGCCCGTTCGAGACGGGCGGGCGCTTGTATCGCTCAGGTGACCTGGTGCGTCGCCGTCCAGATGGGGTGTTCGACTACCTTGGCCGTCTGGATCATCAAGTGAAAATTCGCGGTTTCCGCATCGAGCTGGGTGAAATCGAAGCCCGCCTGCGCACGCTGCCATCGGTGCGCGACGCCGTGGTGGTAGCGCGAGACAGTGCCTCGGGCAAGCAGTTGATCGGTTACGTGGTCGCCGACGCCCATTCTGGCTTGAGCGAGCACCTGCGCCAGGCCCTGGGCAGCCAGTTGCCGGATTACATGGTGCCGTCGCAGATCGTGGCGTTGCAGGCCATGCCGTTGAATCCCAGTGGCAAGGTTGATCGCAAGGCTTTACCGGATCCGGACTTCAAGGGTCAGGTCTACATCGCACCGCGCAATCCACTGGAGCAGATGCTGGCGACCATCTGGCAAGAAGTGCTGGAGATCGAGCAGGTTGGCGTCACGGATAACTTCTTTGAGTTGGGCGGCGATTCGCTGCGTACCCTCAAGGTCCTGAGCAAGGTCCGCAGCCAGGCTATGCCAGGGTTTGAACTGAAGCTACGGGACATGCTGGCCAAGCCGACCATCGCCCAATTGTCCGGGTTCGATGAACAGCAGGAAGCCGATCTCGATCCGCTGCTGTTGCTCAATAGCCAGGTGCTGGGCACTGCGCCGCTGTTCTGCCTGCACGCCGGCTTTGGCACGGTGTTCGACTATGAGCCCCTGGCCCGGCAACTGGACGGGCAGTGCAGCGTGTACGGCCTGCAATGCCGGATGCTGCTGGACCGCGATTGGGAAGATGACTCCCTGGCGTCCATGGCCATCGACTACGCGCAATACATCCGCCAAAAACAGGCACAAGGCCCGTACCGACTGCTGGGCTGGTCATTGGGCGGCGCTCTGGCGGTGCTGGTGGCCAGCGAATTGGAGAAGCAGGGCCAGCAGGTCAGTTTCCTCAGCCTGGTAGACAGTTTTATTCCGGCGACCTCGGCGCTGCTGGAGGACGACGATTGGCGCGAAGGCTTGCCGGTGTTCCTCAGCCAGACCCTGGGGTTGATGGTCGATGCAGGGTTTGTTGAGAGCCAGTTGCCGGTGATCGAGCCGAACCTGGCGGCACTGACCGAGCAGTTTGCGGCGCTTGCCGCGAGTTACCCGTCTTCAGGCGCGACCTTTGGTGTGGAGGAGTCGGCCCGGGCCTTCCAGGTCGGCCTCAAGCTCAAGGCCTTGTCTCGCCGCCAGGTCGAGTTGCCGAGGATTGCCAGCGAAGCTGTGTGCTGGTGGCGCGGCGAGCTGTCAGTGGAGTCGATCAAGGCTCGCGAGGCTGGACTGACGGTGGAGGAGAGCGCGCGTATCGCCGCCGATCACTACGCAATCATCAAGCACCCGCAGTTGCTCAAGCAGTTGCACCAGCGGCTGCACACACCGGCGCCGGTTGCCGGCTGAACTAACGGGCAGTGCCACCTGGCACTGCCCAGTTGCCCTTTTTGAATTGGATACTCCCATGCCTGTACATCCCGACTTGTCGGCGTTTCTGGAACTGGCGGAATTTGGTCGCCTGACCGGCAAAAGCCAACCTATGCACACCTTGCCCGTTGCACAGGCCCGTGCCGATTTTGAACGCTCCTCGCAAATCCTCGACCCCAATCCACCGGGTGCCGTCGAGGTGCAGGCGCTGCAATTAGCGACTCGCGATGGCGACGTGTTGGAAGCGCGTCTCTATCGGCTGGCGTCGACGGCCGATCAAGTGCTGCCGACCATCCTCTACTTCCACGGTGGCGGCTACGTGGTCGGCAGTCTGGACTCTCATGATTCGGTGTGCCGACGCTTGGCATTGAGCGGCGAGTTTGCGGTACTGGCGCCAGCCTATCGTTTGGCGCCGGAATTCCCGTTTCCTACGGCGGTGCATGACGCCCTGGACAGCGTGGCAGCCTTGAAAGAACAGGCCGAACTGTTGCATCTGGACCCACAACGGCTGGTGGTGGCCGGTGACAGTGCGGGGGCCACCTTGGCGGCAGTCCTGGCGATCACAGCGGCCAATCATCCGGCGGACATCGCCCTGAAACCCCAGGCGCAGTTGCTGTTCTACCCGGTGACCGACATGAGCGTGCAACGCGCCTCCCATCGCACCTATGCCGAAGGCTATTTACTAGAGACCGAAACCTTGGAGTGGTTCTACCAGCATTACGCCGGGTCTGCCGTCGAGCGCCAGGACTGGCGTGCCTCACCGTTGCTGAGTGGGCAAACTGCCGTGCAGGCGCCGGCCTATATCAGCCTGGCGGAATATGATCCGTTGTTCGATGAGGGAATGGCATATGCCGAGGCACTGAAGTTGAGCGGTACGCCGGTGCTGTTGACGGTGGAGCACGGCTTGTCCCACGACTTCTTGCGTATGTCCGGCATCGTTGAGTCGGTGGATGATATTTATCGGCGGGCGTTGCAGTGGCTGGTGGCGAACGCCCGCAGGTAACTTGCCGAAACCTCCTACCTGGCCGCCAGATAACCTCTACTCCCCGCGCTTAAGAACCTCTGCAAAGTCTCTCGCCTGATCACACAGCGCGAGGGACCGCCGATGTTTTTTCCTACTCATGCCCTGTCCTACGGGGCTACCTCTTGAATTCCGCCATTGGCTTTATGGTCCTGGCGGCCATGGACTCGAAGACACGTGACGTCGAGTCCGTTCTTGGCGATTTCCGGCAATGCCTTAACACCTACGAGCGTTGGGCCGAGAGCTTCTGGAGCTTCTCGGCGCTGTATGTCGAGCAGGTGTTCAAGGTCGGCGATGAAGTCGCGCTTGTAGCGCCCATCAACCGCTCCATCCTCCCCAGCAGCACCGTCGCGATGTGCCCGGCCAGCGGTTCGTTGACCCTGGTGCATATGTTCCAGAGTGCGCGATTTGTGCCCATCGGCAATACGCCGGTGATGCTGCAAAAGGTCGATCCGACGGGTGGTCCGCTCGGCGAGCCGATTCATAAAACCATCGGCCCCAGCGGCATTCTTGAAGTCACCGAATGCACTCGCGGCCAGCCGTATCGGGTGAGCTTTTACCCCAACGTTTCCAAGGAGCAGGTCAAGGCGCTGTATGCCTCCTATCAGTCGGTGATCGAACCGTTGGAAGGCTGGTTACGCAGTGAGTGGGTTAGCACGTTTGAACCGCTGTGGAAGCACTACTCCGAGGCCAACTTTCTCGAGCGTTACATCACGCTGCATCAGGCCTATGCACAAGGGTTTGAAAAGGCGCTGCACGCCCTTTGGGACAGCATTTCGCAGTTGTATGAGTGGCTGGCGGACCTCAAACCCAACAGCGAAAAGTTGCTGCAATACCTCTCCCAAGCTGAGCTGGATGAATTGCTGGCGCTGAGCAGCGAGGCGATTGCCACTGGTTTGCTGGTGCTCAGTGATGAGCCGCTGCTGTTCGTTTATCTGTCGGCGATGGTCAGTTGGATGCGGATGCTGCCGCCGCCGTACATGAACGAGTTACTCGGAGAAATCAGTGCCGAAGTGCTGATCAACCTGTTGCTGGTCTGCGCCACCGGCGGCATGGGGGTGGTGATACGACTGGGCACCCAGGTGCTGAGCAGGGTCAAGTCACAGCGTGCGCGGCAGTGGCTGGAGCAGATCGCCAAGCAGTTTGGTGGAGTTCGACTGGAACAGCATGCCGAACGGGTCAAGCCGTTGCTGCTCAGTAGCCCGGCGACGCCGATCAAGGTAGTCCCGAGTGTGCCGCTGAAGGCCGGGGTGCATGAAGTGCCGAACCCGGTGCCGCTGGTACGGGTTAACAAGAAGCCCAGGACGACGTTGGTCAGGCAAGAGCACGTTGATGATGTGCCGGTTGCTTCGAAAAATCCAAAGGGTGATGCGAGCGCCAGCGCCGATAAAACCGCGACTAACGGCTGCCCGGTATCGATGGTCACCGGTGAGGAACTGCTGACCCTCACCGATGGCGAGCTAGACGGTTTTTTACCGTTTGCCTGGACACGGCTGTATCGCACCAGTGCTGTGGAAATCGATTGCGGGTTGGGGCTGGGTTGGAGCCATTCGCTGGCTCATCGCTTGTCGGTGCATGGTGAGTCGGTGGTGTGGACCGACCACGAGAACCGCAGCACCACGTTTCCGTTGCCCACCGTTTCACGGCCAGCGATCAGCAACAGCCTGGCCGAAGCGGCGATTTATCTGGGCGCTTTGCCAGATGAACTGGTATTGGCCCAAGCCTCGCGTTTTTACCATTTCCGCGACGGGCTGCTGGTCTCGATCAGCGACGCGTATGACAACCACCTGCGTATTTCCCGCGATGTTCTAGGACGTATCCAACGCCTGGACAACGGTGCTGGCCGGGCACTGCTGTTGCGCTATGACCGCAGCCATATCGTCGCCGTCGACTATCAGGTGTTTCGCGCCGAAGGCGATCAGGAGTTCGTCTGGGTTACCGAACAAAACGTTGTTTCCTACCGCTATGACGACGCCTGGCGGTTGCTTGAAGCGACCAATGCAGTAGGCGAAAGCGAGCGGTATCGCTACGACGATCAGCAGGTAATCCTGGAACGGGAACTGGCTGGTGGGGCGAGTTTCTTTTGGACGTGGGAACGCTCTGGCAAGGCGGCGAGGTGCGTCCGGCACTGGGCCAGCTTTTCGCAAATGGACACGCGCTATGCCTGGGATGACAACGGCAGCGTCACCGTCCACAACGCTGACGGCAGTCAGGAAGTTTACGTCCACGACCAGCGCGCGCGGCTGGTACAGCGGATTGATCCGGACGGCGCGCAGCACTTCAAGTCCTACGACGACAAAGGCCGGCTGACCGTCGAGCAGGACCCGCAGGGGACGGTGACGGCGTATCAGTACGACGAAGCCGGACGCTTGATTGCACTGTTTCCGGGGGACGATGAGCCGACGTCTTACGAGCATGACAACGGGTTCGTACGGGTTGTGCGGCGTGGTGAAGCGGTCTGGAAATACCAGCGTAATGATCAGGGCGATATCACCCGCAAGACGGATCCTGATGGATTTGTTACCGACTACCTCTACAACAAACGCGGTCAACTGACGGAAGTCTGGTACCCGGACCACAGCTGCCAGCGCCTGAGCTGGAATGACTTCGGCCAATTGGTCGAGGAAAAGTTACCCAACGGCAGTACGCGGCGTTATCGCTACGACGACCTCGGCCGCCAGATTGCCCGTGAGGATGAACACGGCGCGCTGACCCAATATCAACGGGACGACGTTGGGCGGTTAATTCAGGTGGTGCTACCGGGCGGTGCCACCCGCGCTTACAGCTACAACCCCTACGGAAAAATCACTGCCGAACGGGATGAGCTGGGCCGCGTTACACACTACGAGTACGCAGACGGGCTGCACCTGATCAGTCGTCGTATCAACCCGGATGGCACCCAGCTCAAGTACCGCTACGACAACACCCGGTTGCTGCTGACCCAGATCGAAAACGAGGCCGGCGAAACCTATCAACTTGCCTATCACGCCAATGGCCTGATCCAGCAGGAGACCGGGTTTGACGGACGGCGCACGGCCTACGCCTACGACCTCAACGGCCATCTGCTGGAGAAAACGGAATACGGCGATGACGGCAGTCAGTTAGTTACCGGCTACGCGCGAGACTACGCCGGTCGCCTGGTACGAAAAACCCTGCCCGACGGCAGCGCTGTCGATTACACCTACGACCGCCTCGGCAATCTCCTCAGCGCCGACGACGGCCACTGGTCCCTCAACTACGAATACGACCTTCAGAGCCGTCTCACCGCCGAGCATCAGGGCTGGGGCACGCTGCGCTATGGCTACGACCACTGCGGCCAGCTCAAACACCTGCGCCTGCCGGACAACAACCGCCTGGACTTTCAGCGCGACAAAGGCGGCCACCTCGCCACCGTCGAACTCAATGGCAAAACCCTCACCTCACACCTGTTCAAGTCAGGCCGTGAACACCAGCGCCAGCAAGGCCAACTGCTCAGTCATTACCACTACGACGATCAAGGCCGCTTGCATGCCCATGCCTTAACCCAACAAGAACACCACCACTACCGTCGCCAATACGACTACGACAAACGCGGCAACCTGAGCCGCCTGCTCGACACCCGCAAAGGCCAGCACGACTACCACTACGACCCGCTGGACCGCCTGACCCGCGCCAACCACTCGCAAGACCAGCAAGAACGCTTCGCCCATGACCCTGCGGGCAACCTGCTGATGCAAGACCGTGTCGGCCCCGCCGTGGTGGTGGGCAATCGCCTGCTGAAACAAGGTGATCGGCATTACGACTACGACGCCTTCGGCAACCTGATCCGCGAACGGCGAGGACGTGCGCAGCAACAGGTCACCGAATATCGCTACGACTGCCAGCATCGGCTGATCGGCATCATTCAACCTGATGGCCAAACCGCCAGCTACTGCTACGACCCGTTTGGTCGGCGTATTAGCAAAACCGTCGAGGGAAAGACCACCGAGTTCTTCTGGCAAGGCGATACGCTGATCACCGAACACAGCGCCGGGCAGCACCGCAGCTATGTTTACGAACCCGATAGCTTTAGGCCGCTAGCACTGCTGGAAGGCTTCGGGCCGGATAACGTAAAACCCTTCCACTACCAACTTGATCACCTCGGCACACCTCAGGAACTGACGAACCCCGACGGCGAAATTGTCTGGTCCGCGCACTACCGCGCGTACGGCCAAATCGCTCGGCTCGACATCAACACCGTCAACAACCCGCTGCGCTTCCAGGGTCAATACTTCGATCAAGAAAGTGGCCTGCACTACAACCGCCATCGCTACCTACCTGACCCCCGACCCGGTGAAACTGGCGGGTGGGCTGAACGGATACCAGTACGTGCCCAACCCGACGGGGTGGGTGGATCCGTTGGGGTTGAATACGTGTCCGGGAGGTGACGCTTGTAAGCCGGGCGCGACCGCTCAGGATCCAACAAAAAGTGTTGATCATGGAGAGCCTGCTCTCCCGCAAACGGCACGAGCAGAACGACAAGCAAGAATTGATGAGCTTGCAGAAGCAAACGCTTACCGTCGTTTGGATGAGCTAGAACGGTCGACTCCAGGGGCACATTTCTTGGAAAAGCACGGCGCCCAGACATCGCTAGAGTCTCAACTCGAGCGAGTAGTGAGTGCCAGAAACCCAACCACCAAGGAAATTGAGACATTTGATAGAGGGAGAAGGGCCGGGCAGCCTCGACCACCGAGCGCGGCTACACACTTCCTAAGCCACAGAGACCAACTAAACGCGATTTACCGCGCGCAACTTATATTCAAGCTGACTAACCTATCGATGTCTAGCAAGCCTATAGATATGAGAAAAATCATTGGAGAGGGATACAAAAGAGAAGGATTTGAATACGGAAAACAAACAAAAACCAGAGTGATTTTAGACGAAAATGGAAAGCCCATTACCGCTTACACGGAGTTTTAAATGAAATTTTCACCAAGTCTCTCAATTACCAGAAGCCTACTATTCACCTATTGCATAGAGAATATAGATGATGTTGAAAGAGAAGCCTTCATTGTCTCGAAAAACATTAACGATGACAAAGAGCTTTCGGAACTGTTCGATAAGCTAACCAAGCCTGTATTCCTGTCATACAAGATCGACGAAAGGCAATGGCATATAGATACACTTCAGCACTTCCTAAAAGTGAACGACAGTTTTGACTCGGTATTTTATCTTTTTGATACTTACTTCGATGATGAAATAGTTGATCAAAGGCAGTTCATGCGCATTCTGCTCGGATGCCTTATTCGTTACCATGCCGAGGATATGCAGAACGAATCAAAAAATTAAAATTACTGAGTAGCCATATTCAAATCTGCTATTTAAGTATCGGGGATGTCATGAAGTTCAGTTCGCAATTTAAAAGCTATACGATGCAATTTCACGTTCTAAACGAGGCTATGACCCGAGAAGCACGTAAACTTGACCCATTCAATGGGGAGGATGAATTCGGCAACCCTATCCTCAAGATTGAAATGCAAGGCTGCGGTAGAGGATATATACCCAACAAAAAAGACCCTAACAATCCAATACTCGACGAAAATATGAACTTCGCGATAGTGAAATTCGATCGCGAAACAAAAAAACTTTATACCGCATTCCCTGTGAGTAAATGACAATGCTAAAGCATCCGTTCCTGAGCACTGACTACGAACCAAAGCTTCAGTATTTTCTGGGGCCTTTCGATACTTATGATCGCGAGGAATCATTAGGGGAGGATCTTGAAAGATATGATATAAATAAGCCTGGCGATAGAGAGGCTCTGATCAATGCTTATATAATAGATAAAAGTACTGATTTGAATTATAGGCATCGCAAATCTCTAGTTGATATCTTAAGCGCTGCGCTTCAGGAGGACTCATACGATTTTTCGACGATCCTTATCCAAAAGCCGGAATCCTACTGCACGTTACCTTCAGGCTGGGACACAATGGAAAATCCGCGTGCTTTTTTTGAAGATATCTACAGACTGACTAAGGAGGGATGGAAAGACGACCTCCAAAAAGCCAGCCTGGAAGACCAGTCTGATTGGTGATAGCGCCTGATGAAACACCACAATAAAAAACGGCGAACCCGAAAAATCAAATTCGCCGTTTTTTGTACCGCCGCTATCAGAAATCGTAACGAGTACTAAACATCAGGTTACGCGGATCGCCGTAATACATGCTGTTGAAGTTGGTATCCAGCGAGCTGATGTATTTCTTGTCGAACACGTTGTTGACGTTCACGGTGCCCGACCACTGCTTGGTCAACTGATAACGAGCCATCAGATTGAACACAGCGACGTCATCTTCCTTGGCCTTGACGGTTCTGCCGATCTGGCTAGGGGTGGCGCTGAAGTGGATACCGCTTTGCCAGTTGACGCCACCACCGACGGTCAGGCGGTCGAGGTCGCCGGACAGTTTGTAGGTGGTCCACAGCTTGAACATGTCGGACGGGATGTAGGTGTTGATCCGCTCGTTGTCGGCGTCTTTGGTGACGCTGTGGTTGTAGCTGGCGTTCATGTTCCAGTCCGGCAGGATCTCGCCGCTGAGCTCCATGTCAATCCCGCGGGTTTTTGCACCGGCGACAGCCCGGGAGGCGGGGGTTTCGGTACCGACGATGGTGCCGTCCGGTGTGGCCAGGTTGTTCTGCTTGCTTTCATACACCGCAATGGCGCTGTTTAGGCGACCGTTGAAGTATTCGCTCTTGAGGCCCAGCTCATAGTTGTCGCCCTCACGTGGCGCCAAGGTCTGGCCATTTTGGTTGCGGTAAGTCTGTGGCTTGAAGATCGAGGTGTAGCTGGCATACACCGAGTGGTTTTCGTTGAGGTCGTAGACAACCCCGGCGTAAGGCGTGACTTTGCCGGAAGTCTTGTTGGTGTCGTGGCTGCTGTAAGGAGCAAGTGCCGGGGTCTTGAAGTCGAGGGTGGAGTCGTAATTGTAGTTACTCACACGTGCGCCGAGGATGACGGCCAGATCGTCCATGGGCTTTAAGCGAACGGCGGCATAGGTGCCGTTCTGACGGAACTTTATGCGATCGTCGTCATACGAGCCGCGGACGTCGTAGACCGGCTCCACCGTATGGTTGTTCCAGGTGTAAAGGTTGAGCGGCGAGCGGTCGCCACTGAGCGGATTTGCGCCTTGACGATGGTTTTCATAGTCCTGGTAGTTGAAGCCCATCATCAACTCGTGCTCACGTCCTCCCAACTGGAAGGGCCCTTTGAGCTGCACGTCAAAACCTTTCTGCTTCTGCGTGGCGTCACCCTTCGTCATGGCGGTGCGCGTACCGGCACCGGTCTGTTCATTGGCGAAACGGGAAGTGCTGAACATCCGCGAGTCATAGTCACGGGTGCTGTACATGTAGCTGGCCGAAACCTTCAGGCTCCAGTCATAAGCGAGTTTCTGCTCGATGCTGGCAAAGGTGGTGGTGGCATCCTGACGGTTGGTGCTGTCACCGCTGGCGGCGTTGAAAGAGCGCGACAGGTTGGTTTGCTTGCCGTTGCTATAGAACAACGGAATGCCGGTGGTGGAGTAACCCTTAGGATCGTTGTGCAGGTAGTCGACGCCGAAGGTCAGCAGGGTGTCATCCGTCAGGTCGGCTTCCACGACACCGTACAGCGAGGTTTTTTCCTGTTTCAGCGCATCGAGGTAGCTATGGCCTTCGCTATAGGCGGCCACGGCCCGGCCACGGATCTTGCCACTGTCCACCAACGGGCCGGAGACATCGGCCTCTGTGCGGTAGCGATCCCATGAGCCCGCACCTGCACTGACGTGACCTTGGAAGGTGTCAGTCGGGCGCTTGCGAATGAAGTTGATGGTGCCGGACGGATCGCCAGCACCTGTCAGCAGGCCGGTGGCACCACGCAGCACTTCAATATGGTCGTAGACCGCCAGGTCCATCAGGTCCTGGGGCAGCGATTGGGTTTGGGAGAAGACGGTGGTGGGAATGCCATCGTATTGGTAGTTATCGATCTCATAACCACGCGAGTACACATAGAACCGATCACTGCCCAGACTCTGCACGTTAAGCCCCGGCGTTTGTGCCAGCACGTCGTTGACGGTGGTCAGGCTCTGGTCGTCGATGCGCTGGCGAGTCATGACGCTGATGGACTGTGGTGTTTCCCGCAGGCTCAGGTTCATTTTTGTCGCGGTGCTGGTGGAACCGGTGGTGTAGGAACCGGTGTTTTCACTGACCGAGCCCAGGCCTTCGCCGGAAATCCGCGTGGCACCCAATTCCAGCTCGCCGGTCGCACCGCGGCTGCTCAAGGTCAGGGTATTACCTTCCAGGCTGTAGGCCAGTTTGCTGCCGGCCAGCAGTTGTTCGATACCGGCCTGGGGTGTCAGCGCACCGCTCACCGCGCGGCTGCGCAGGCTCTGCACATCATCCGGGCTATACAGCACTTGCAGGTTGGCTTGTTGGCCGAAGGTCTGCAGGGCGTTGGCCAAGGGCTGGGCCGGAATGTTGAAGTTGAAGGTCTGCGCTTGCACCTGTGCGGCGAAGGGCAGGGCCAGGACCAGGGTGGTGCTCAGCAGGCGCGGCTGGAACAGGCGGCGCATCTTGAGGGCTTTGGTGAGCGGTGAGAAGGTGTGAATGGCTGACATCATGGGCTCTTAAGTGGCGTTATTTAATGATAGTGATTCGTATTAAGTACCAATAAGACGTTGGTCCCCCTGAAAACCGGAAAGAAAACTTTCACCTCCGGTTTTCAGGTCAGCGCTGTCACGCGGTTTGCAGTTCGGTGGCGACGCGGCCGGCTTCCATGCGCACGATCTGGTCGGCCACATCGAAGTAACGGTCGTCGTGGGAAATCACGATGATGGTCTTGCCCAGGCGCTTGAGGTCGGGCAGCAGCTCGGTATAGAAAATGCGTCGGAAGGTCGGGTCCTGGTCGGCGGCCCATTCGTCGAACACCAGCACTGGACGCTCCTCCAGCCAGGCGTTGACCAAGGCCAGGCGCTTGCGTTGGCCGGTGGACAGGTCGGTGGTGCTGAACACGCCATCAGTGATGGTGACTTTGTGGCCGATCTCCAGGCGCTTGAGGTAGCGGTCGGCATCAGCCGGAATCGGCTTGTCGCCCTGGATCACATCGTCGAACAGGTAGTAGTCGGCAAAAATGGTGGTGAACAGTTGGCGATAGTCGTCGCGGTTCGCCGCCACGATGGCCTGGCCGTTGAGCGCGATGCTGCCTTTTTGCGGGGCGTAGAGGCCGAGCAGCAGTTTGATCAGGGTGGTCTTGCCGCAGCCGTTTTCGCCGACGATGAAGGTGATATCGCCTTGCTCGATCCGCAGATTGACCGGGCCCAGGTGGAACGGCTCGAAGCCTTCTACGCGAGGGAAGGTGTAGCTGACGTCGGTCAGTTCCAGGCTATGCACCGCCGGGGCGGCAGCGCCCGAATCACTCAGTAGCAGGTGCGGCTCGGGAGAGGAGAACTGCTTCGACAGCTCGGCAATGCGGCGGAAGGCGATCTGCGCCTTGCTGACGATTGGCAGGGTGCTGATCAAGTGTTCCAGTGGGCCTTTCATGTACAGCAGCACCAGCACGAAACCGCTCATCACGGTTTTATCACCGCTGGGCCAGAACGATTGCATGGCCAGGGCCAGGCCGATCACCACGAAAAACAGCATCGAGCCAAAGGCCTTGGCGATGACGAAGGTGTTGATCGAGCGAATTTGAGTGGCGCAGATGCGGTTGGCGGTGTTCTGGATGCCGTTGACGAACATGCGCTGGCGGCGCGGACGGTGGATGCGCAGTTCCTTGGCTCCTTCGGCGATGGCGCTATAGTTTTTCTGCAACTCATCTTCGGCCTCACGGGCCGACTCGAAGCCCTGCACGCCCCGGGAGCGTGCAATGAACTGCACGGCGGTGCCGATCACGATCGCCACCAGCATCATCAGGAACATCGGCCACGACAACATGGCCAGGTAGCCCAGGCAACCGAGGGTCACGGTCAACGAAATGGCCAGGGGCGCGAAGGCAAAGGCGAAATCACTGATGGTGTCGACGTCGTGGGTCAGCACCGGGATCAGCCGGTGGCTGCGGTAGCGTTCGATCTGGTCGATGGGCGCGGCCAGCACCTTTTCTCCCAGCTCCCGACGCAGCTTGGCGATGATGTGCTGGCCGACGTAGTTGGTACCAATGTCGGAAAAGATTGAACTGGCCAGGGCCAACAGGCACAGGCCGGCGAACAGCACTACCACGGCTTGGGTCAGGCCGCTGTCGGAGTGCAGCGCGTTGTTGATGGTTGCCAGCAGCGCGGTGACGCTGAGGCCGCCGACCATGCCGAGGGCGATCGACAGCGTCACCAGCGGCCAAAAGGGTTTGAGCAGGCCGAAGAGTTCGCTGACGGCGCCGCGAGGTTTGCTGGACATTCAAGTCTCCCGTTTCAGGCTGGGGGGTGAGCACAAGGCAATGCAGGGCGCGGCGTGTGTCAGCGATAGACGGTGGGCCGGGCGCACAGTGCAGGCTTCGATGGGTATCGAGGCGGTTAACCAAAGAACGAGTGGAGGGAGGAGTTATTTAGCAGGGAGGGGGCCGGATCCGAGATCCGCCGTGACAAGATGAACTCTGCTCAGGTTTACTACTCCCTGAGTAACGGTTTTACCGGCCTGGACGCCGTCGCCCTGATACGCGGTCCAGTCGGTCATCAAGGTCACTGAATGGACAAATACACCCCACACGCCTGGCAACCCCATGAACGGCCGAGCCTGCCCGGTTCGCCGTCGACACCGCTGCATTCCACGCGTAAACGTTGGGCCTATGCACTGGTCGGGATATTAGTGGCACTCACCGGTGGCCTCGGTAACGCCTTGGTGGTTGCCAACTTGCCTTACCTGCAAGGTGCTTTGGGCGCTACCACGGCGGAAATGGCCTGGCTGCCCGCCGCTTATGTCATGACCAACGTCTCGATGAACCTGCTGCTGGTGAAGTTTCGCCAGCAGTTCGGGCTGCGGGCGTTTACCGAAGTGTTCCTGATGCTTTATGCGCTGGTGACCTTTGGCCATTTATTCGTCAACGACCTCAGCTCGGCGATTGCCGTGCGGGCCGCCCACGGCATGGTGGGTGCGGCCCTCAGTTCCTTGGGCTTGTATTACATGATCCAGGCGTTTCCGGCGAAGTGGCGGTTGAAAGCGTTGGTGTTGGGACTGGGCACGTCGCAATTGGCCTTGCCGATGGCGCGGATGTTTTCCGAGGATTTGCTGCAAATCGCCGAATGGCGTGGTTTGTACCTGTTCGAACTGGGCATGGCGCTGACCTGCCTGGGCTGCGTGTTCATGCTCAAGCTGCCGCCGGGTGACCGCTTCAAGACCTTTGAAAAGCTCGACTTCCTGACCTTCGCCTTGCTTGCCGGTGGTGTGGCCCTGCTTTGCGCGGTGCTGTCCCTGGGCAAGATCGACTGGTGGTTGGAGGCGCCGTGGATCGGCGTCGCTTCGGCCTGTTCGCTGGTGTTGATCATGGCCGGGTTGGCCATCGAGCATAACCGCAGCAACCCGATGCTGATGACCCGCTGGTTGGGCAGCGGGGCGATGATTCGCCTGGCGCTGGCGGTGATCCTGATTCGCATGGTGCTGTCGGAGCAGTCCACTGGCGCGGTGGGGTTCCTCCAGGCGCTGAACATGAGCAGCGAGCAAATGCGCACCTTGTACGTGGTGATGCTGCTGGGAGCGATTGCCGGCCTGGCCACCAGCGCCCTGACCATCAACCCGGCGCATTTGTTTATGCCGTTGATCATTTCCCTGGCGCTGATGGCGGTGGGTTCGGTGATCGACAGTTTCTCCAGCAACCTCACCCGACCGCAGAACATGTACATCAGTCAGTTCCTGCTGGGCTTCGGTGGCACCTTCTTTCTTGGCCCGACCATGGTCCTGGGCACCCGCAACGTGCTGACCAACCCCAGGAACCTGGTGAGCTTTTCGGTGCTGTTCGGGATTTGCCAGAGCCTCGGCGGCCTGATCGGTGCAGCGTTGCTGGGCACCTTCCAGGTCGTGCGGGAGAAGTTTCATTCCAGCATGATCGTCGAACACCTGACCTTGATGGACCCACGGGTCGCGGCACGGGTGCAGAGTGGCGGCTCGGCCTACGGCTCGGTGATCGCCGACCCGGAGCTGCGCAACCTGATGGGCATTCGCAGCCTGGCCACGGCGGCCACCCGGGAAGCTAACGTGATGGCCTATAACGATGTGTTCATGCTGATCGCGATAATCGCCATGCTGACCATGATCTGGATCTTCATCCGTAGCCTGTGGCTGATGAGCACCACCAAAAAAGCTGCCGCCAGTGCAGCACCTCCTGTTCAACCTAGCGGTGCACTTTCTTCATGACCGAACCAACCACTACAACCACCAACGCCATCGCCGCGACCCCGGAAGGCACCGCGCCGCCGAGCATCCCGGCCACCGAGCCACGCTCCCTGCGGGTGCGGATCATCTCGTCCCTGGGCTTTGCCGCGATTGCCATCGTCGGCGTGTTGATCGTGTTGTACGCCTGGCAATTACCGCCTTTCAGCAGCAACGTGGAAACCACTGAAAACGCCCTGGTGCGCGGCCAGGTGACGATCATCGGCCCGCAGCTCAGCGGCTATGTGTATGAAGTGCCGGTGCAGGACTTCCAGTACGTCAAGGCCGGGGAGCTGCTGGTACGCCTGGATGACCGCATTTATAAGCAGCGCCTGGACCAGGCGCTGGCACAATTAGCCGTGCAGAAGGCGTCACTGGCCAATGTGGTGCAGCAACGCAACAGCGCCGAAGCGACGATTCAGTTACGTCAAGCCGCACTCGCTGACAGCCAGGCCCAGGCGCGTAAAAGCACCGCCGACTTGCGCCGTAATGAGGAACTGATCAGCGATGGCTCAGTGTCCAAGCGCGACCTGGACGTGACCCGTGCCGCCAATGCGCAGACCATTGCGGCGGTGGCCCAAGCTCAGGCCAGCCTGGAAATCGCCCGCCAGGACTTGCAGACCGTGATCGTCAATCGCGGCTCCCTAGAAGCGGCCGTGGCCAATGCTGATGCAGCGGTGGAACTGGCGAGGATCGACCTGTCGAACACCCGGGTTATCGCCCCACGGGACGGGCAGCTGGGGCAGATTGGCGTACGCCTGGGGGCTTACGTCAACTCCGGCGCGCAGTTGATGGCCCTGGTGCCGAACCAGCTATGGGTGATCGCCAATATGAAAGAAACCCAGATGGCCAATGTGCAGATCGGCCAGCCAGTGACTTTCACCGTCGATGCCTTGAACCATCGCAAGTTTCACGGCACGGTGCAGCGCATTTCCCCGGCTACTGGTTCCGAGTTCAGCTTGTTGCAGGCGGACAATGCCACCGGCAACTTCGTCAAGATCGCCCAGCGGGTGCCGGTGCGGATTACCGTGGACCCGGATCAGGAGGAGATTGAGCGGCTGCGGCCGGGGCTGTCGGTGGTGGTGAGTATTGATACGGTGGGACGCCTGAAGAACAGCCCTCCCTGATACAACACCGATCAAAATGTGGGAGCTGGCTTGCCTGCGATGCAGACGCCTCGGTGTACCCGTTACACTGAGGAGATGCTATCGCGGGCAAGCCCGGCTCCCACAGGGTCTTGTGGTGTTACAGGGGTTGGTATTTCAGGGTGAAGGTCAGTTCTGTCGACTGACCTTGCTCCAGCAGCTTCAGCCCCGGCCGCCCCGGCAGGTGATGAGCATTCACCGGATGACTCACCGGTTCAATGCAGAAAAAGTCCATTCCCGGCGGGCAGTACAGCAGATAAACGTCACTCCCCGTAGCCTGGCATTGCAGTTCATAGCCAAGGTCCGGCTGGCGAATCAGGCAATGTCCGTCCCATTCGCAAAAGCCATTGTTCACCAAGGCCTCAGGCAGCGTATTAGGCTGCCCGAAATCCCATTCAGCGGGCGGCGCGCTGAGCTGGGTCGGCAGGTGAGCCGCGTCGCTGAACCACACCTGTCGGGCGCGGGCTTGCAACTGAGTGGCTTGAGTACGAGGCAAAAACGGGTGCAGTCCCAATCCATGCCAAGCTGCCTGTTCTGCCAGGTGGGTGACACGCAGCGCAATACTCAGCCGGCCGTCTTTCAACTGAACGCGTTGCTCGGCGCGATAAGCGAACGGCGTGCTGCTGTCCAGTCGCAATACCACCTCGTCCTCCGTCTGGCTGATTACGCGCCACGCCAGCTGCCAGGCGCTGCCATGAATCGGCAGGGGATCGGTGGCGCTATTGGCTGCCAATGCCAGCCAGCCACCCGGGTTATCAAACCCCCCTGCGGCAATCCGGTTCGACCAGGGCGCCAGGGGAAAGCAGGCAAGCTTGCCGGGCAGGCCGCTGTCCAGGGCCTGTTGATCGGTGTGACGCAGTAACGGTTGACCGTTGCTGCGCAGGGCCCAGTTGACGATGCACCCGCCCAACGCTGGCGCCAGGGTCAGGTGAGTGAGGTCATCTTTGAGTTCAATCATGGTCGGATTCATGGGCTTTTATAACACCAACCCGGGCAGCCATAGCGACAGCGCCGGAATGTAGGTCACTGCCATCAGCACCAGAAACAGCACGGCATAAAACGGCAGCAGGGCCTTGACGGTTTTTTCGATGCTGACCTTGCCCACCGCCGCTCCGACAAACAGCACCGCGCCCACCGGCGGGGTGATCAGGCCAATTCCCAGGTTCACAAGCATGATCATGCCGAAGTGTACCGGGTCGACACCGATGCCGAGGACCACCGGCAGCAGGATCGGCGTCAGGATGAGGATCAGCGGCGCCATGTCCATCACCGTGCCCAGCAACAGCAGCATGACGTTGATGCACATCAGGATCACGTAGCGGTTGTCCGAGAGGGTCAGGAACAGCGTGGTGATCTTCGACGGGATCTGCATCAGGGTCATGATGTAGCCGAAGCTGGCGGCGAAGGCGATCAGGATCATCACGATGGAGATGGTCCGTACCGTGCGATGCATCAACTTCGGCAACTCGCTCCACTTGTAATCGCGATAGATGAACATGGTGACGAAGAACGCCCACAGCACGGCGATGGCCGCCGACTCAGTGGCGGTGAAGATGCCCGACAGAATCCCACCGAGGATGATCACCATCGCCATCAGGCCCCACAGCGCGTCGGCGCAGATCTTCAGCGCCTGTTTCAAGGGGATGACTTCGCCCTTGGGGTAGTTGCGCTTTTTCGCGAAGATCAGGCACAGCACCATCAGGCACGCGCTCATCAGCAAACCCGGGACCACGCCGGCCATGAACAGCGAGGCGATGGAAACGGTACCGCCGGCCGCCAGGGAGTAGAGCACCGAGTTGTGGCTCGGTGGCGTCAGCAGCGCTTGCACCGAGCCGCTGACGGTCACGGCGGTGGCGAATTCCCGGGGGTAGCCCCGGCGTTCCATTTCCGGAATCAGCACCGACCCCACGGAGGCAGTGTCGGCCACTGACGAACCGGAGATCGCACCAAAGAAGGTCGAGGCCATGATGTTCACCAGCGACAGGCCGCCCTGGACGAAGCCCACCAGCACCCCGGCAAACGCCACCAGCCGCCGAGACATGCCGCCTTCGGCCATGATCGCCCCGGCCAGCACAAAGAACGGGATCGCCATCAGCGAAAACTTGTTCACACCGCCGGCTACCTGAATCATCAGGGCCTGGAATGGAATGTCGATCCACCATGCGCCGATCAGCGCCGACAGCCCCAGGGCGTAGGCCACCGGCATGCCGATCAGGATCAAGGCGATAAAGCTGCCCAGCAGAATCAAGGCGTCCATTCAGGCAGCTCCTTCGCTTTCTTCAACCAGGTCGAAACGCACCACCCGCCGATTGCTCTGATCACCGAGCACGAGCTTCTCCACGACAAACACCAGCGTCAGCAACCCGCCAATCGGGATCGGCATGTAGGTGATGCCCACGCGCAGAGTGGGCATGGCGCTCATGAATTGGTTCCAGGTGGACAGGCACAATTTGGTGCCCCAGAGGGTCATGAACAGGCAGATGGTCGCCATCAAGAGTTGAGAGAATAGGCCGACGAGGCGGCGTACGGTTGGTGGCAGGCGGTCAGTGACCATGGCCACCGACATGTGCGCCCCGGCGCGATAACTGGCGGCGGCACCCACAAAGGTGAACACCAGCATCAGCAGGATTGCGGTGGGTTCCGGCCAACTGGAGCCGGTACCGAGGACGTAGCGGGCGAAGATGCCCCAGGGAATGATCAGGGCGACGCCGAGTACCGCGAGGCCGGCGATCCAGATGCAGGCCATGTAGATCCGATCGTTGATGCGCAGCAGTCGATTCTTCATTGGGGTTCACCGTAACCGGGCGCGTCGATACCCACCGCGCCGGGCCTTTTCATGAGGGCGGGGAGGGTTACTCGACAGCTTCGATGCGCTGAATCAGCTCGGCGTAAGGCGCGCCGTATTTCTCGCGGATCGAAGCCGTGGCCTCATAGAACGGTTTTTTGTCGACGGTGATGAACTCGACGCCGGCCGCCTTGAGCTTTTCTTCGCTGCTGGCGGACTTGGCATCCCACAACGCGCGCTCCTGGACCTGGGCGGCCTTGGCGGTGTTCTTCACCAGCACCTGCTGCTCGGGTGTGAGCTTGTCCCAAGTGATTTTCGACATGACGATCGGTTCGGGCAGGATCAGGTGTCCGGTGAGGCTGTAGAACTTGGCGTTCTGATAGTGGTTGTGTTCCAGCAGGGTCGGCGGGTTATTTTCCGCGCCGTCGATCACTCCGGTCTGCAAGGCGCTGAAGATCTCGCCGGTGTCCATGGCGATGCCGTTGCCACCCATGGCGTTGATGGTTTCGATGAAGATTGGATTGCCCTGCACGCGAATCTTCATACCCTTGAGGTCGGCGATGGAGCGTACCGGCTTCTTGGTGTAGATATTGCGGGTGCCGCCGTCCATCCAGGCCAGGGCCACCAGGTTGAATTCCGATTGGGTGATCTTGTCGAGGATTTCATCACCGATTTTACCGTCGATGACCTTACGCATATGCGCCTGGTCGCGGAACACGAACGGCATATTGAACACGTTCACGTCCGGCACCACCGGCCCGACGATGCCGAGGCTGACCCGGGCCATCTGGATCGCGCCGACCTGGGCCTGTTCTACCACTTCCTTTTCCGAGCCGAGCACACCGCCGGCGAACATTTTGAAGGTCAGGCCGCCGTTGCTCTCGGCCACCAGGGTTTTGCCCAGTTGTTCTTCGGCAACCACCGTGGGGTAACCGGCGGGGTGGATGTCGGCGAATTTGATTTCCAGCGCCTGGGCAGCACTGCTGAGGATGAAGGTGAGGGGAAGTGCCGCGGCGAGCAGGGTGCGTTTGAAGTCCATGGGATACGTCTCCAGTCTTTTTATTGTTGTATTCAAGGCACAGCGATGCAGCTAGAGGATGAACGTGGGTTCCGGCAGGCCCTGCACGCCGGGGTTGAGGGCAAATACGCCGCCGGCCAGGGAGTGTTCGCTGTGGTCGTCACGGATCGAGGTGACAAACAGCGTGTCCATACGGCTGCCACCGAAGGCACACATGCTGGGTTTTTTCACCGGTACGGCGAGGGAACGGTCGAGGCGGCCGTTGGGGGTAAAACGGTGGATCAGCCCGGCGTCATTGCCGCAGATCCAGTAGCCACCTTCGACGTCAACAGCGGCACCGTCGGGCCGGCCGGGCAGTGAGCGCATGTCGACGAACAACCTCCGGTTGGAAGGCGTGCCGCTGTCGATGTCGTAGTCAAAGGCCCAGATTTGCTGGCTCAGCGGGTGTGAATCCGAGAGGTACATTGTCCTTCCATCGGGGCTGAAGGCCAGGCCGTTGGGGGTGATGAGACCGCTCAGCTGAGCGTGGGGGAGTTTACCGGTTTCGTAGCGATACAGCGCGCCTGCTGCTGCGTTGGCGCCCATGTCCAGCACCATGCTGCCGGCCCAGAATCGACCTTGTCGATCACAGCGGCCGTCGTTCAGGCGCATGTCCGGGCGGGTATGTTCGACGGTCGCCAGCGGGGTCGTGTCGAGGCTGCCGTCGTTGTGGGGCGTCAGTTGGAAAAAGCCAGTTTGCATGCCCGCCACCCAATTGCCGTTGTTGGTGCGGGCGATGCAGGCGAGCATTTGCGGGGCTTTCCAGGCGTGTACATAGCCTCTGGCAGCGTCCCAACGCTGCAGACCACCATTAGGAATGTCCACCCAATACAGGGCGTTTTCCTCGGGGACCCAGACGGGGCATTCACCCACCGCGTTGCGCGCATCGACAATCAATTCAGCTGGCATGGCAACTCATTCCGTTGGGTTGATGTGCGTTCAGTCGCCGAACGGGCCGGCGGCACAGAAGGCGCCACCCTGGTAGACCCGAGCGGGGTCATCGGCGGCGGGCATCGGTTGCGCCTCGACCTGTTTGCGAAACACCTCGGAGTTGTCCCGGGGCGCAAAACCCAAATGGGCGGCGAAGCGGTTGTCCCACCAGACCTTGAGGTTGTCGGACATGCCGTAGACCACGGTGTGGCCAACGTTCCGCGTATACAGCGCGCGTTCCAGCAGTTGCGTGAGGTCGTCGAAGCTCAACCAGGTGCTCATCATCCGGCGGTTTTGTGGCTCGGGGAACGAAGAGCCGATGCGGATGCTGACGGTCTCGATGCCATAACGATCGAAATAGAAGCTGGCCATGTCTTCGCCGTAGGACTTGGACAGGCCATAGTAGCTGTCCGGACGGCGCGGGGAGCGGGCGTCGAGGGTTTCGTCCTGTTTGTAGAAGCCGATGACATGGTTGGAACTGGCGAAGATCACCCGCTTTACGCCGTGGCGGCGAGCCGCTTCGTAGATATGGAAGACGCCGCAGATATTGGCGCCGAGGACTTCTTCAAACGGCCGCTCAACCGAGACACCGCCGAAATGCAGGATGGCGTCGACGCCTTCCACCAGTTGATGCACGGCCTGCTTGTCAGAGAGATCACAGGCCAACACCTCTTCACGGGTATCCGTGGCCGGCGCCATATCGGCGATATCCGACAGGCGCAGCACCTTGGCGTAAGGGCGCAGGCGTTCACGCAGGACCTTGCCCAGACCGCCGGCGGCACCGGTGAGCAGCAGGCGGTTGAAAGGAGCAGGGGCGGTTGAAGTGGTAGTCATGAAGGGCCCATTATTGTTGTTTGGCTCGTTGTAGGTTGTCGTACGACTGTGCAGGAGTATCGTTAGGGTTTCCTATGCTTGTCAACGCGAGATTGGGAGGGGAACGATCAAGGGTTATGCGATGACGTTGGCGAGTGCCACGTCAGTTCTAGCCGGCCATGACCATGGGGGGCAAGGTGCCGAGCAGGGAAACCGCAGCTACCGCTGCAATACCCAGTAACCATTCCAGCACCACACTGGTTTTCAAGGTGCCCAGTCGTTGCTCGCAGTCCTTGATCCGCAGTCGGTTGAACAAGGCCAACACCAGCATGGCGCCCACCAACATCACCTTGATCAGCAGAATCAGGGCAAAGCCGCTGAACAGTGGGGTTGGCCAGAGCTGCCCCGTGAGCACACGAACGTTGATCAAGCCGGTCACCAGCAAGCCAGTCACCAGGCCGTAGCCGACACCGCTGAAACGCTTGAGGATGGGCTCCAGGGCGAAGCGTGCAGGTTGGTGCAGGATCAATACCAGCAACAGCAAACCGCCGAGCCAGGCACCGACACACACCAGATGCACCACCTGATTGAGGATCAGCAGTTGCCCGCTGAGGCCATCGAGCATGGCGCCATGCCCCACCGGTGCCAGGGTCGCCAACAGCAGCGCGCTCAATGGCAGGCGCAGGGTGCTCCAGGACGTCATCAGGCCGAGCACCAGCAACAGGTTCAGCAGCAGATGCCAGGTCCAGACCTGACCGAAAAAGGTCTTGCCCAGCACCAGTTGCACAGTCGGCCACTGCAGCGCCGCCGACCAATCGCCCGCCATGCTGGCGGTGATCAGCAGCAGCCAGGCCACCCCGGAGCCGAGCGCCAGCCAGGCCAGCCCTCGGGTGATGGCGTTCAACTGTCGGTCCAGCAGCGGTTGCGGTTCAGCGCCCAGCAGCGTGGGCCTGAAGACACAGGCCCCGAACATCAGCAACACGACGATGAAATGCAGGAAACGGCACAGGACCAACAGATCTGCCATGGATTATTGGCCGACCTTGAAGCTATAGCTGCCTTCGCTTTTGTGGGTGTCCACCGAAACCGCGTGCCATTCGACTTTGTAAGTACCGGCGGCCAGCGGCGCGGCCGGGGTCACTACCAGGACTTTTTTGTCGGCGTCCGGGGTTTCCAGGCCCTTGACCGCCACTTCGGTGCCGTCCTTGCTTAGGGAGACTTTGGTGAAGGTGGCTTCGACGCCTTCGGTGAACGTCAGGCGCAGGTCACTGGGGGCCGCGACGGTGCTGTCAGCCGCAGGCGTCGAGCTTTTCAGGTGAGCGTGGGCAAAGGCCGCCGAGGCGCCGAGCAGGGAGGCCAGCAGGGCAACAGTCGTCAGGGTTTTCTTGATCAACATTGTTCAATACCTTCAGGTGAGTGTCAGTCGTTCGGTAAAGCCATGTGCAACAAGGGAAAGGGTTTGCCCTCGCCATCGACGGTCAGGGCGATCCTAACCAATCCGATTTGCACGGGAAAGGTTGTTGTACGAAGTTTCGACACAGCGTGTCGCCGCGATCTAGAGCCGATGGTAGTCTTGGAGCATATCGTTGTCAGGGAGCCCTCATGGGCAATCACAAGATCGGGATTCGTCGGGTCAACGTCGAAAAGATTCTATTGGCGGCCGAAAAGGTTTTCGCTGAAAAGGGCTATGGCAGCACCGCCATGGCCGACATTGCCGAAGAAGTGCAACTGCCGCGCTCCAACCTGCATTACTACTTCAGTACCAAGAGCGAGTTGTACAGCGCGGTGTTGTTCGACCTGCTGGAAGTGTGGAAGCAGGACGCGCTGTGCTTCGAGATGTTCGATGACCCGCGGGTGGTGCTCAGCAGCTACATCCGCGCCAAGATGCAGCATTCGCGCAGCCGGCCCTATGGCTCGAAGGTCTGGGCCAACGAAATCATCCATGGCGCCCCGACCCTCGGTGAGGCTCTGGACGTCAGCCTGTACGACTGGGCCAAGATGAAGGAAGCGAAGATTCGCCAGTGGGTGGAAGACAAACGCATCCTGCCAGTGGAACCGTCGAGTCTGTTGTACATGATTTGGGCGTCGACCCAGCACTATGCCGACTTTGATCATCAGGTGATGATTTTGAATGAGCACCAGCCGTTGTCGGACATGCAGTTCGAGCGGGCGGTGCAGACGGTGACGAGTGTGATTTTGCGGGGGATTGGGTTGGAACCTTGAGGTTTTTGGTGCCTGCCCCGGCCTCATCGCGGGCAAGCCCGGCTCCCACAGTGGACCGGGGTGTTCTGTCGAACACCGATCAAATGTGGGAGCCGGGCTTGCCTGCGATAGCGATTTTCCCGGTGCTACACGGCTTCCCGGTACGGATTCCTCGGATCCTGCGTCCAATTCAAAAACGGTTTGCCGGTGTCCACCGCGACCATCTCGATGCAATCCGCCACCGGACAGGTGATCTGGCACAAGTTACAGCCCACGCACTCATCATCGATCACCTCGTACTTATGTGTGCCATCCGCCTGCTTCAAACTGGCAATCGCCTGGTGCGAGGTATCTTCACAGGCAATATGGCAACGCCCGCAGCCAATACACGCCTCCTGATCAATCTTGGCGATCACCTGATAGTTGATGTCCAGGTACTTCCAGTCCGTGGTATTGCCCACCGCTCGCCCGGAAAATTCCTGCAAGCTGCTGTAACCCTGACTGTCCATCCATCGCGATAGCCCATCCTTCATTTCCTCGACGATCCGAAAACCATGCAGCATCGCCGCTGTGCACACCTGCACCGCGCCGCAGCCCAGGGCCACGAATTCCGCCGCATCGCGCCAGTTACCAATCCCACCAATCCCACAGATCGGCAGGCCTTGTGTCTGTGGGTCACGGGCGATTTCCGCCACCATGTTCAAGGCAATCGGCTTGACCGCCGAACCGCAGTAACCACCGTGGGTGCTTTGGGTGCCGACCATCGGCAGGGCGACCATACGCTCCAGGTCAACGCTGGTGATGGAATTGATGGTGTTGATCAGCGACACCGCATCGGCGCCACCGCGATAGGCCGCACGCGCCGCGACGCGGATGTCGGTGATATTGGGGGTGAGCTTGACGATCACCGGCAGCGAACAGTACGTCTTGCACCAGCGGGTCACCTGTTCCACATACTCCGGCACCTGGCCCACCGCCGCGCCCATACCGCGTTCCGGCATGCCGTGGGGGCAACCGAAATTCAGCTCGATACCATCGCAGCCGGTGGCTTCCACCAGCGGCAGGATGTGTTTCCACGACTCTTCAACGCACGGCACCATCAACGACACGATCAGGGCGCGGTCCGGCCAATCCTTTTTCACCTGGGTGATTTCCCGCAGGTTGATCTCCAGGGAACGGTCGGTGATCAGCTCGATGTTGTTGATGCCCAGCACTTCACGGTTGGCGCCGAAGTGCGCCGAGTAGCGCGACGAGACGTTAACCGCTGCCGGGTCCTCGCCGAGGGTTTTCCAGACCACGCCACCCCAGCCTGCCTCGAAGGCACGCACCACGTTGTAGGCCTTGTCGGTGGGCGGCGCGGAGGCCAGCCAGAATGGATTGGGGGCTTTGATACCGGCGAAGACAATCGAGAGATCGGCCATTACGCAGCCTCCACATTGAGCATGAGTTGGGCGTGCATGGCTTCGGCTGCCAGCTTGCCGTGCTGAACCGCTTGGACGGTCAGGTCTTGGCCGAGGCTGACGCAATCGCCGCCGGCGTACACCCCAGGAATGCTGGTACGCAGTTGTTCGTCGACGAAAATGCGCTCGCCCACCCGTTGCAGTTCGTGGGCCAACGGGTCGTGCAGCGCTGCGTCGTCGAAGCCTTGGCCGATGGCCTTGAAAATCGCATCGGCGGCCAGTTCAAAGGTCTCGCCGGTGGCTTGCAGTCGGCCGTTGTCCATCCGTGTGCGGGCAAAGCGCATGCCGCGCACACGGCCCTGATCATCCAGCAGCACTTCTTCGGGCTGCGCCCAGGTCAGCAGGCGCACCTGATTGGCCTTGGCGATGTCCTGCTCGTGAGCGGTGGCGCCCATTTCACTGAGGCCACGGCGGTACACCAGGTTCACATCACGGGCACCGAGGCGGGCCATCTGCACGGCCATATCGATAGCGGTATTGCCGGCACCGAGCACGATGCACCGGTCGGCCAGCGGTAGCTGGCTGAGGTCATCGGCCTGGCGCAATTCGCGGATGTAGTCCGTGGCTGCGAGCAGGCCAGGCGCATCTTCGTGAGGCAAGCCCAGTTGCTTGCTGGCCGCCAGGCCAAGGCCCAGGAATACCGCGTCGAATTGCTGGTGCAGTTCGCTCAGGGTCAGGTGGTCCCCCAGGCGTTGGCCGTGACGGATTTCGATGCCGCCGATTTGCAGGAGGAAATCCAGCTCCTTCTGGGCGAAGTCGTCTACCAGTTTGTATTTGGCGATCCCGTATTCATTCAGGCCGCCGGCTTTTTCCCGCGCTTCAAAAATCACCACGTCATGACCGTGCAAGGCACTGCGATGGGCGCAGGACAATCCGGCAGGGCCAGCACCTACCACGGCGATGCGCTTGCCGGTGGATGCGGCGCGCTTGAACGGGTGTTCGCTGAAGTGCGCGTTGTCCACGGCATAGCGTTGCAACAGGCCGATCAGCACGGGGGCGCATTCTTCGGCGTTGTTACGCACACAGGCTTGTTGGCAGAGGATTTCCGTCGGGCACACCCTGGCGCAACTGCCGCCGAGGATATTCGCCGAGAGAATCTTCTGCGCCGCGCCCTGGACGTTTTCGGTGTGGATATTGCGGATGAACGATGGAATGTCGATCTCGCTGGGGCACGCATTGATGCAGGGCGCGTCGTAGCAATACAGGCAGCGCGAGGCTTCAAGCTGCGCTTGGCGGGCATTGAGCGGCGGCGCCAGGTCGGTGAAATGGGCGGCGAGGGTGGCCGCATCTTCATGGGGGTGTGGAAGATGGTTCAGGGTCTGGATCACGGTAGTGGCCTCACGGTTTTTTGGATTGCCTCTAACGGGCATTTTTGTCGCTTGTGCCGACGCCATTCGCGAGCAAGCCCGCTCCCACATTCGATCCCATTTCAACGGGATGAACGCGGTCGAATGTGGGAGCGGGCTTGCTCGCGAATGGCGGCCTCAGCGTTTCACTGCAACCGGCCTGGAATACTCCGCCCGCTTGCTCAACTGCTCAAACACCGACGGATACGCCGGCCGCTCCACATATCTCCCGGCCCCACGCTCTGCCCGCAAATCACCATCCACCCAGACCAACTTGCCCTGGCTGATGGTATGGCTGGGCACACCGCGTACGGTCTTGCCTTCGAAGATGTTGAAGTCCACTTGCTGATGGTGGGTTTTCGCGGAAATGGTCCGTGTGCCCTGAGGATCCCACAGCACCAGGTCGGCATCGGCACCGACACGGATCGCGCCTTTGCGCGGATAGAGGTTGAAGATTTTTGCGGTGTTGGTGGAGGTCAGTGCGACGAACTCCTGCATCGACAAGCGCCCGGTATTGACCCCTTCATCCCACAACAGCGCCATGCGGTCTTCAATGCCAGCGGTGCCGTTGGGGATCTTGCTGAAGTCGTCACGGCCGGCGGCTTTTTGCTCGGCGCAGAAGCAGCAATGGTCGGTGGCGGTGGTGTGCAGGTTGCCCGATTGCAGGCCATGCCACAGCGCCTCCTGATGCCCGCGGGGGCGGAAGGGTGGGCTCATCACGTAGCCGGCGGCGGTCTGCCAGTCCGGGTGCTGGTAGACGCTGTCGTCCAACAGCAAATGCCCGGCCAGGACTTCGCCGTAGACCGGTTGGCCTTTGCTGCGGGCATAGGTGATTTCGTCCAGCGCTTCTTTGGTTGATACATGCACCAAGTACAGCGGCGTACCGATGGTTTCAGCGATGCGAATCGCGCGGCTGGCCGCTTCGCCTTCGACTTGCGAAGGGCGCGATAACGGATGGGCTTCCGGCCCCGTGATGCCTTGGGCCATCAGCTTGCGTTGCAGGTGATAGACCAACTCGCCGTTTTCGGCGTGCACCGTCGGCACCGCACCCAATTCCAGGCAACGCTCGAAGCTGGCCACCAAGGTGTCGTCGGCCGCCATGATCGCGTTCTTGTAGGCCATGAAGTGCTTGAAGCTGTTGATGCCGTGATGGCTGACCAGTTCGGCCATTTCCTCACGGACCTGCTCGCTCCACCAGGTAATGGCCACGTGAAAACCATAATCAGATGCTGACTTCTCGGCCCAGCCACGCCACTGATGAAAGGCTTCCATCAAGGACTGCTGGGGGTTGGGGATTACAAAGTCGATGATCGACGTAGTGCCGCCCGCCAGACCTGCCGCCGTGCCACTGAAAAAGTCTTCACTGGCCACCGTGCCCATGAAGGGCAGTTGCATATGGGTATGGGGGTCGATGCCGCCGGGCATCAAGTATTGACCGCTGCCGTCGAGTATCTCGGCACCTGCCGGAATATCCAGATTAGTGCCAATAGCGCGGATTAGACCCTCGAAGCACAAGACATCAGCTTGGTAACTTTCATCATGGGTAATAACGGTGGCGCCACGGATCAACAGAGACATGTCGAGTTCCTCACGGGCTTGACCGGCTTGTGCCAGTTCTAAGTGTTGTAATGCATCGCGCCGCAGGTCGATTAATTCCTGTCAGCGGTGACAGGAATAGAAACTAGCCGGAGTTTTTAGAATGAGCAAGAATAATTTTTATAAGCTTATATTCGTAATAACTAACTGATTTTAAACAATAAAAAATACAAATCACCAAAATGTAGCGACCTCTCACCATTTTGACGCACTTGACAGGTTACCAATATGAGCAACATTTCTTATTGCAAATCAGACGCTTGAGACATGCCTCTTGACGGGGGCGGGAAATAAAAATAATTGTGTCGCACCAGATTGAGTCCTGATGGTTCGGACAACTTCCGCGTTATTTGGCCTGAGTAACGCTGCAAGTACCGAGGGGCTTATCGGTCGATACCATAAAACTGATAAACATCAGTGAGTTATAGAAGCGGTGCGGACATGGTTACGGCTGGCGGCACGGTTATTGAGTGCAGTGGCGGTTGGCCGGGTCCGTGATGTCATGTTGTCAACGAGGTACTCCGGCCATCCTGCACTCGCTGCGGGATGAGCAAAAATAATTCGAAAAAACCGTGGAGCGGCCATGCAACAGAACAGATCGCAAGTCACCGAACGCGACGGCCTGTACGAACTCGACGCCGGCCCCGACGTCCTCGACAGCCCCCGTTATAACCACGACATCGCACCGACCAAGGTGCACGAACGAACCTGGAACAAGTGGCACATCACCGCGCTGTGGATCGGCATGTCGATCTGCGTGCCGACCTACACACTGGGCGGCGTGCTGACCGCCTATTTCGGTTTGTCGGTGGGGGAAGCGCTGCTGGCCATCCTGCTGGCCAATCTGGTTGTGCTTATTCCCCTGACCCTCAACGCCTTCGCCGGCACCAAGTACGGCATTCCGTTCCCGGTGTTGTTGCGCTCCTCCTTCGGGGTGATCGGCTCCAACGTGCCGTGCCTGATCCGCGCCCTGGTGGCGTGCGGCTGGTTCGGCATCCAGACCATGTTTGGCGGGCTGGCGATCCACTTGTTTCTCGGCTCGATTTTCGAGGGCTGGAAGTCATTGGGCGGCACCGGTGAAGTGATTGGTTTCATGGTCTTCTGGACCCTGAACCTGTGGGTGGTGTTACGCGGCGCCGAGTCGATCAAATGGCTGGAAACCCTGTCTGCTCCGTTGCTGGTGGCTGTGGGTATCGGCCTACTGGTATGGGCCTTGCCCAACGTATCCCTGACGGAACTGATGGCGATCCCGCCCAAGCGGCCGGAGGGTGCCAGCGTCACCAGTTACTTCATGGCCGGGTTGACGGCGATGGTCGGTTTCTGGGCCACCTTGTCGTTGAACATTCCTGACTTCAGCCGCTACGCCAAAAGCCAGAAAGACCAGATCCTCGGGCAGATTTTCGGCTTGCCGCTGACCATGTTCCTGTTCGCCGCCCTCGGCGTGATCATGACCGCGGCTTCGGTAAAACTGGTGGGCGTCAGCGTCTCCGATCCCGTGACCCTGATCGGTCATATCCAAAGCCCGGTGTGGGTGGCCGTGGCCATGGCACTGATCATCATCGCCACCTTGTCCACCAACACGGCGGCGAACATCGTCTCGCCCACCAACGACTTCCAGAATATCGCGCCCAAGCTGATCAACCGCACCACCGCAGTGATTCTCACCGGCCTGGTCGGGTTGGCGCTGATGGGGCATGAACTGCTGAAGAAGCTTGGGCTGATCGTCTCCAACGTCAGCCTGGAAACCGTCTATTCCAACTGGCTGCTGGGTTATTCAAGCCTCTTAGGGCCGATCGCCGGGATCATGGTGGTGGATTATTTCATCATCAAGAAACAGCAACTGGACCTGGCCGGTTTATACCGCGACGACGTATACCCGGCGTGGAACTGGTACGGCTTTATCGCCTTCGGCGTACCGGTGGTGCTGACGTTGTTGTCGCTGGGCAGTGATGCATTCAGCTGGTTCTACAGCTACGGCTGGTTCACCGGCTCGGCGTTGGGCGGGTTGTTGTATTACGGCCTGTGCATGAAGCGCGGGGCCAGCCCGGTTGCCGTGAAAACACCCTTGTGAACACGGTCAATGTGGGAGCTGGCTTTCCTGCGATGCGGGCAGCTCGGTATTTCAGTGACACCGAGGTGATGCCATCGCAGGCAAGCCAGCTCCCACATTTGATCGGGTTTGCACAGTTTGACTTGAATCAACTCATAAGAAATACAGCCTGAGGAGATCCCCATGAACGCTGCCACAGACGTTCTGCAATCCACCCATCAGCACATCAACCGCGATCGTTTGTGGCTGTCCCTGATGGAACTGGCCAAACTCGGCGCCACGCCCAAAGGGGGTGTCTGCCGCCTGGCCCTGACCGACCTCGACCGCCAAGCCCGTGACCTGTTTGTGAAGTGGTGCGAAGAGGCAGGCTGTACCGTGACCATCGATGGCGTGGGCAATATCTTCGCCCGCCGTCCTGGGCGTAATCCCAAGTTGCCGCCAGTCATGACCGGCAGCCACATAGACACCCAACCCACCGGTGGCAAGTTCGACGGCTGCTTCGGCGTGCTGGCCGGCGTGGAGGTGTTGCGCACCCTCAACGACCTCAATATCGAAACCGAAGCCCCGCTGGAAGTGGTGGTGTGGACCAACGAAGAAGGCTCGCGCTTTCCACCGTGCATGATGGGTTCCGGCGTGTTCGCCGAGAAATTCACCTTGGCCGACACCCTGGCCAAGACCGACGCTGACGGCGTGACCGTCGGTGATGCGTTGAATGCGATTGGCTATGCCGGCACACGTCCGGTCAGCGGGCACAAGGTGGGCGCGTATTTTGAAGCGCATATCGAACAGGGGCCGATTCTTGAGGATGAGAAGAAGACCATCGGCGTGGTGCTTGGCGCCCTGGGCCAGAAATGGTTCGATCTCAAGTTGCGCGGGGTGGAAGCCCATGCCGGCCCGACGCCTATGCACCTGCGCAAGGATGCCCTGGTAGGCGCCGCAGCTGTGGTCGCGGCGGTCAACGCTGCTGCGCTGGGGCATCAACCTCACGCCTGTGGCACCGTCGGTTGCCTGCAAGCGTATCCCGGCTCACGCAATGTCATCCCCGGCGAAGTGCGCATGACCCTGGACTTCCGCCACCTGGAACCGGCGCGGCTTGACTCGATGATTGCCCAGGTGCGCAAGGTGATCGACGACACCTGCGCCAAACACGGGCTCACATTCGAGATGGTTCCGACTGCCGACTTCCCGCCGCTGTACTTTGACAAAGGCTGCGTGGATGCCGTGCGCAATGCGGCCAACGGCTTGGGGCTATCGAACATGGATATCGTCAGCGGGGCAGGGCATGACGCGATCTTCGTGGCTGAACTCGGTCCAGCGGGGATGATTTTCGTGCCGTGTGAAGGGGGTATCAGCCACAACGAAATCGAGAACGCCGCGCCGGATGATTTGGCGGCGGGGTGTGCGGTGTTGTTGCGGGCTATGGTCGCGGCGTCGGCGGCGATTGCCAGTGGGAAACTCGCCGCCTGAAATGCAGTAAAACATGTGAGGGGGAGCAAGCGCCCCACAGTTGACCGCGTTGTCATGTCGAACATCAATCAAAATGTGGGAGGGGGCTTGCTCCCGATGGGGTCAGAAGGGACGCCGCCGCTATTGGGAGTAAACTCTTTCTCACATTTAGAACTGAGGGGGCCTGAGAGCAGTATCAGGTGCCAGGTTGCCAACCGCCACCCAGCGCCGTGACCAACCCGACACTCGCCTGCAACTGCCGCGTCTGCACCGCCTGCAACGTACGCTGCGCCTGCAACGCCGCCGTCTGCGCCGTCACCACGTCCAGATAACTCACCGCACCCGCTTCATAGCTGTTCATCGCCAGTGCCTGAGTGTGCTCCGCTGCATTCGCCGCGGCCTGTTCATCCAGCGCTTCCTGCTGCAAATCTCGCAACTGCGCCAGGTTATCTTCCACCTCGCGCACCGCCCGTAAAACCTGGCTGCGGTAATGCGCTGAAGCTTCCTCAAACTCGGCCTTGGCCTGACGTTCGTTGGCACTCAACCGTCCACCGTCGAAGATCGGCAGATTGACCAACGGCCCCAGCGCCCAGTACCGATTCGCCGCTGAGAACAAGTTGCCGACGCCTTGGGTTTGCCCGCCAATCAACCCGGTCAAACTGAAGTCCGGGTACCACGCCGCCTTGGCTACGCCGATATTGGCGTTGGCTGCAAACACCCGCCGTTCCGCCGCCGCAATATCGGGTCGACGTTGCAGCAGATGACTTGGCAGCTGTTGCGGAATACCCGGCAGTGCGATCAGTTGCTGGCTCGGCGGCAGTTGGAAGTCACTGGCTGACACGCCCACCAACTCACCAATCGCATGCTCGGTAAGGTTGCGCTGACCACGCACATCATCCAGTTGCGCCTCGGCTTCGGCCAGTTGGCTTTGCGCGCGAGTCAGGTCCAGTTCCGAGGCGATCTGGCCCTCGTAACGGCTGCGGGTCAGTTGCAACGCCTGGCCGAAATCATCCAGGGATTTGCTGAGAATTCGGCTCTGCGCATCCAGCCCATTAAGCTGCACATACAGCGTCGCCAGTTGATGTTGCAGGCTCAGACGTGCCACCGCCAGGTCATCGTCGGACGCCTGGGCCTGGGCGTCACCGGCCGCTACCTGGTTGCGGATCTTGCCCCACAGATCCAAGTCGTAGCTCAGGGAGAAACCGGCGGTGTTGCTGTTGTACACCGAAGGCTGAGTATCACCGCGCAGTGGCCGACTGTCCGACTGGCGCTGGCGCAACGGCTGCGCACTGGCAGTGATCTGCGGGAACAATCCAGCATGCAATTGGCTGGCATACGCCTGGGACGCATCGAAATGTGCCAGCGCCGCGGCCAAATCAGGGTTGACCTTCAGCAGTTGTTGTTGCAGGTCATCCAGGCGCGGGTCTTGATACAGCAACCACCATTGTGGCGCCAGTTGGTCGGCGGGTTGCGCGCTGTGCCACGGGCCATCGCTGGTCTGTTCGCGGTACCGCGCCGGCAGGTCAATCGCCGGCACTGTGTAGGTGGGCGCCATCGAGCAGCCTTGCAGCGCCAGCAACACCAGCGTGGCGAGGGGTTTAAGCCTTGGGCGCATGGGCACCTCCGGCGTCGGCCAGTTGCACGAAGTCACCTTCACGCAGGGCATCCGGTGGGTTGTCGACTACGCGGTCGGCAGGTTTTAGGCCTTGGTCGATCACCAGGCGTTCGCCCAGGTCCAGGCCGATGTGGATGTCTTGCAGGTGTACATGGTTCTTCGCATCCAGCACGGCAACCTGAGTGCCTTCGGCGCGGAAGATCAGCGAGCTGGCGGGGATGCTGACGCCATGGGTATCCGCCGGAATCGGCAGGGTGGCTTCGGCGTAGTCACCGGGCAGCAATTGGCCGTCGGGATTGTCGGCGACAAACTGGGCAAGCAAGGTGCCGGAGCGTCGGTCGATGGCGGTGGAGTCGCCCATCAACTGTGCGTTGAAGTGTTCGCCGGGATGCTCGGGGACCGTCAGTTGTGCCTCAAGCCCAGGGTGAATCACCGCCGCATAGTTCTGCGGCACCGGCACATAGAGGCGCAGTTGATGGGTGTCGGCGATGTCGAACAGTTCCGGATCGCTGTCGCTGTCGGCCTTGATCAACTGGCCGATATCGGTATTGCGTGCGGTGATGACGCCGGCGAAGGGCGCGCGGATGGTCTTGTAGTCTTCCAGCGCCGAGAGCCGTGCGTAGTCAGCTGCGGCGGCCTGGACATTGGCTTTGGCCGCGGCGGCATTCGAGGTTTTTTCATCGGCTTCCTGACGGGACACCGAATGGCTGGCCAGCAGGTTTTGCCAACGGGTTGCGGTGGTTTCGGCCAGGCGTGCATTGGCCTGTTCCTGGATCAACCGGGCGTGGGTCTGTGCCACTTGCTGGTCAAGGTCGGGGCTGTCGATTTCGGCGAGAACCTGTCCGGCTTTGACCTGGGCGCCGATATCGACTTTCCAGTCCTTCAGGTAACCGCTGACCCGCGCATGAATCGGTGCCTTGCTCCAGGCTTCCAGGTGCGCGGGCAAACGCAGGGTGTCGCCCGCGACGTTTTGTTTGGGCTGGAACACCATCACTTGCGGTATTGCGGCGGTTTCGGTCCAGGCGGTGACGGCTTTTTCGTGCATCGTGCGGGCGTGCAGGCCGTTGGCGACCAACAGGGCGGCCAGGGTCAGGCCGCCAACACCCATGAGCATCAGACGCTTGCGCGAGGGTTTGTGATCAGACGACATGTGAGGTTTCTCCAGCAACAGCACGAGTAGGATGGCGACCGTGGACCAGGCTGAAGACCACGGGAACAAACAGCAGGGTGGCGGTGGTGGCGAGGATCAGGCCGCCGATGACGGCCCGGCCCAGCGGGGCGTTCTGCTCCTCGGACAAGGCCAGGGGCAGCATGCCGATGATCATCGCCAGCGCCGTCATGCACACCGGGCGGAAACGGGTGTAGCCGGCCTCCAGCGCGGCCTTCAAGGCATCGCCGTGTTCGGCCAGACGCTCTCGACAGAAGCTCACCACCAGAATCGAGTTGGCGGTGGCCACCCCCATACACAGAATGGCCCCCGTCAGCGCCGGCACCGACAGCGAGGTGCCGCTTAGAAACAGCATCCACACGATCCCGGCGAGCGCTGCAGGAAGGGCGGTGATGATCACAAACGGGTCGACCCACGACTGGAAGTTCACCACGATCAACAGGTAGATCAGCACCACTGCGCCCAACAGGCCGAAGCTCAAACCGTTGAAGGCTTCATGCAGGGCGTCGATCTGCCCGTGGAGGCTGATGGTCGCGCCTTTGGGGCGCATGGAGGCGGTGTCATCGAGGATTTTTTGCACGTCACGGGCGACGCCGCCGAGGTCGCGGCCTTGTACGTTGGCGTACAGGTCCAGGGTCGGTTCGATGTTGTAGTGGGTGACCACCGCCGGGCTTTGCACGCGGGAAATGGTTGCTACGCCGCCGAGGATTTGCGACTGCCCATCGGCACCGGTGACCGGCAAGGCTTCCAGTGACGGCAAGCTGTCGAGACGGTATTGCGGTGTCGCGGCGACGATCGAATAGGACACGCCGTTGGCCGGGTTGAGCCAGAAGGTCGGTGCTGTTTGCGAGCTGCCGGCCAGTGACGCGACCATGCTGTTGGTCACGTCGCGCTCGGTAATGCCCAGCCCATTGGCGCGCATGCGATCCACGTTGACTTGCAGCGACGGATAGCCGGTGGACTGTTGGATGCGCAGGTCAGCAATGCCCGGCACATGCTGCAGTCGGCGCTCCAGTTCCAGGGCATAGGCACGGTTTTCTTCGTCACTGCGCCCGGAAATCTTCACGTCCAACGGGGCCGGTGCGCCGAAGTTGAGGATCTGGCTACTGATGTCCGCCGGCAAGAACGCGAAATGACTGCCGGGGAAACTTTCAGGCAGGGCTTCACGGAGTTTTTTCACGTAGTCGGCAGTGGGGCTGTGGTCGGCCTTGAGGCTGACTTGGATGTCGCCGTCCTGCGGGCCGATAGTGCCGCTGCTGCTGTAGGCCATGTCGATCCCGCTCAAGGGAATCCCGATGTTATCGACGATGGTGTCCAGTTGTTCCGCCGGAATAATCTCGCGGATTCGCGCTTCGATTCGGTCAAAGGCGGCGGCGCTTTCCTCGATCCGTGTGCCTAAAGGCAGGCGTACATGCATCGCCAGCGCGCCGGCATCAGTGGCCGGGAAAAAGTCCTGGCCCAGGCTTGGCAGCAGCAGGAATGAGGCGAGGACGCAAGCCAGGAAGCCGACGATAAAGCGCTTGCGATAACCCAGGGCCAGAGTCAGCAGGCCATGGTAAACATCGCGCACGTTGGAGAAGCGGCGCTCGAAACCCTGCTGAAAATTCAATACCGCCTGCAGGGCTGCGTGGCGCTGGGGCTTGTGCTGTTCACCTTCGTGATGGTTGATGAATTCATCTTCCGGGTGGTGGCCCTGGCCTTGCTCCGGCGCATGGGGCTTGAGCAGGTACATCGCCAACGTCGGCACCAGCGTTCGCGACAGAATGAACGAACTGGCCATGGCAAAGATCACCGCCAGGGCCATCGGCCGGAACAGGTAGCCGGCGATGCCTTGCAGCATGAACATCGGCACAAACACGATGCAGATACACAGCAAGGATACGAACGCCGGGCCGACGATCTGTTTGGCACCGTCGAGGATCGCGGTCTTCACCGTCTTGCCTTGTTCCAGGTGCCAGTTGATGTTCTCGATGGTCACCGTGGCGTCGTCCACCAGGATCCCCACCGCCAGCGCCAGTCCGCCGAGGGTCATGACGTTGAGGGTCTGGCCGCTGACTGCCAAGAGGGCGATGGCCGACAATACGGCGAGCGGAATCGAGGCGGTGATGATCAAGGTTGAGCGCCAGCTGCCGAGGAACAGCAGGATCATCGCACTGGTCAGCAGCGCCGCGATGATGCCTTCCTGGGCAACGCTGCCCACCGACTGTTTGACGAATACCGACGCATCACCCAGCAGCGAAGTCTTCAGCGACGGCGGCAGGGTTTCATTGATACGCGGTAGCATCTGGCGAATGCCGTCGATGATCGACAGCGTGGAGATGCTGCCGTTTTTCAGCGCCGGCATCAGCACGGCGCGATGGCCGTCGACCCGCACAATGTTGGTCTGCGGAGGCGAGCCATCACGCACATGAGCCACTTGGCCGATGGTGATGATTGCGCCGTCGACGGTCTTGATCGGCAGGTCGTTCAGCTCATCAATGGCTTTGGGACTGTTGTTGAGCAGGATCGTGTATTCATTGGGGCCGAGCTTGGCGGTGCCCACGGGAATGATCTGGTTCTGCAAGGCCAGCGCGTTGCCCACGTCCTGGGCGGACAGACCCTTGGCGGCCAAGGCTTGTGGGTCGAGGTCGAGGGTGATCTGGCGTTGCTTGCCGCCCATGGGGGTAGGCATGGCCAGGCCGGGCAGGGCGCTCAGGGGCAGGCGGATATTGTTCTGCACCAGGTCGCGGATCTTCGCCTCGGAGAGCGTCGGGCTGGAGAACGCCATCTGCAGGATTGGCACCGTCGACGCGCTGTAATTAAGGATCAGTGGCGGGGTAATGCCAGGCGGCATTTGCTTGAGTACGGTTTGTGACACCGCGGTTACTTGGGCGTTGGCGGTGCGGATGTCGACGCCGGGCTGGAAGAAGATCTTCACGATGCCCATGCCTGGCAACGACTGAGACTCGATGTGTTCGATGTCGTTGACCGTGGTACTCAGGGAGCGTTCGTAGGTGTAGATCACCCGGCCGGCCATGGCGTCCGGCGACAGGCCGTTGTACTGCCAAACCACCGCCACCACCGGGATGCCGATATCGGGAAATACATCAGTGGGGGTACGCAAGGCCGCCATGGGCCCGATGATGCAGATGAAAATCGCCAGCACGATAAACGTGTAGGGCTTGAGCAGTGCGGTCTTTACCAGCCCGAGCATGCCGTAACCTCCAAAGGAGTTGGATTGCAAACCCCGGCAGTCTTGCCCGACCCACCTAACACGCACCTTTCAGCTAAGTGAAGGAAGTTTTAGGTAATGCCTGAAGATCCTTTCATATGTATTCATTTGTTCAACAATGGTGGCAGTAACAAGCTGGATACCGTTCGGACGAGGCACCTTTTGCCCGTTCAATATTGTCCTTCTGGAGTTCTGCCATGTCTCTGAAACCCTTGTTGTTGATCCCGGCCCTGAGTGCGGTCCTGCTGTTGTCGGCCTGCGCAGGCCCAATGCCGCAGCCGGACCCGAGTGAAGCCTGGATTGGCCTGCAAGAGGAAGCGCCCAACGACTTGATGGCCGAGCGGGTGGACGGTAAGCGCATTGATGATGGTCGTTATTTTGAAGTCAAACCCGGCGCCCATCGTCTCGACGTGACCTTGTTTGAAGAAGAGGCGGGTGACGACAATCAGCAGGACTGCCTGGGCCATGTCGACTACAAGGGTTTCAAGGCCGGTGAGCATTACACCTTGGTGGAATCAAGCCTGGGTACCACCGTACGGGCCGAACTTATGGATGGGCATGGCAAGGAAGTGGCGCGCACCCAGGATTTCAACTGCATGCCGGGTTGAGGCCGGGTCAGGCGTGGTGCACGGCGGGTTTGTGTGACTTGTCGGGTGCCGCAGGTTTTACCTGTGGATGATGGTGTCGGCGGGTGACACGCAGTACACCCCACAGCATGGCGCCGGCCACTGAAAGCCAGCCGCATACCAGTAGGAAAATCGTTGTCGTCAGGCTCATGAGTGCCTCCTTTTGCCCTGTGCAGGGCACACACTGTCTGTTATGGACAGTCTAGCCAGCGTACCGTTGCGTGCTATTGACCAATGGTCGTGTGTGTCCAACTTGTTTGCTCTATGCCGGGCCATTTACTGCGGTTCAAGGCTATACCCCGGTTCAAGAGCGTCCTATGATCAACGCCCACGTCGGCATTTGATCAAGAGAGTGATGAAGTTGCGGTTACGGTCGAACGTTAAAACCTCCTGGCTGTTGGCAGCCTGTGTTCTGGGGCTGGCGGCCTGCGCCGGGCACCCCTCGAAAATCCAGGGTCTGCCGGAGCGGGTCGAGCTCAATGGCGTGGCGGGTTTCCGCACTGAGGCCTATTTGAGTGGTCCTTCTGCCTTGGCCAGCATGCTGTCCCAACAAGGCATTGTGATTACACCGGGGTTGCTGGATAAACCGTTGCATTTGCCAGGTGCCGAAGCGGACCTTGAGCGCAATATGCAGGTACTGGCCCGGGAGTACGGCCTGCTGGTCTATCCACTGGATCCCAAGCTGCCGGCGTTATTGACGCAAGTGGCGGCCGGGTATCCGGTCATGGTGCGGATTACCGAGGGTTCGAGCTTCTGGTCCGGGCCGCGTTACGCCGTGCTGGTGGGCTTCAACCAGCAGAAAGGTACGGTGTTGTTGCGTTCGGGGATGAATCGACGGCTGCTGATGGGCTTCAGTGCTTTTGAGTCCGCGTGGGAGAGCGCTGGTCATTGGGCGATCCTGGTTCAGCGGCCAAGCCAATTGCCAGCCAACGTGGATACCCAGCGTTGGCAGCAAGCCGCCAATGCTTTGGCCCAGGCGGGGCAGGAGCAGGCTGCGGCCCAGGCACTCAAGGTGCTGGCCGCGAAGCCATAAAAAACGGCGCTCAAGGGCGCCGTTTTTTATTGTGGTCGAAAACCTTTTAGCGCTCGGATGTCTGCACCACACCCTGACGGTTTTTCAAGTTCTTGTCGGCCTTGTAGCGCAGGGCCACGTCTGGCACTGAGCCGCTCTTGCCGGTTTCAACCCAATTGCGAATGCGGCTGGCATCGGCAAAGTGCGTGAATTTGCCGAACGCGTCGAGGATCACCAGCGACACCGGACGATTGCCCATGCTTGTCACCAGCACCAGGCAGTGGCCGGCCTGGTTGGTAAAGCCGGTCTTGGTCAGCTTGATGTCCCAGTTGGCACGGTTGATCAAGTGGTCGGTGTTGGAAAAGCCCAAGGTGTAGTTGGGCTTGCGGAAAGCTACGGTTTTTTCCTTGGTGGTGCTCAGTTCGCTGAGCATTGGGTACTTGCGTGCGGCTGCCAGCAACTTGCTCAAGTCACGTGCCGTCGAGACGTTATGGATCGACAGGCCGGTGGGCTCGACATAGTGGGTATTGGTCATGCCCAGCGCCTTGGCCTTGGCGTTCATCGCTGCAATAAAGGCTGCGTAGCCGCCCGGGTAGTGGTGGGCGAGGCTGGCGGCGGCACGGTTTTCCGAAGACATCAGGGCAATCAGCAGCATCTCTTTGCGTGGCATTTCGCTGCCGATCTTGACCCGGGAGAACACGCCTTTCATTTCCGGCGTGTCGTTGATGTTGATGTCGATGTACTCATCCATGTTCTGCTTGGCTTCCAGCACGATCAAGCCGGTCATCAGCTTGCTCACCGAAGCAATCGGCACGACCACGTCCGGGTTGCTGGAGTAGATGACCTTGTTGGTCTGCAGGTCCACCAACATCGCACTGCCGGAGGCAATGTGCAGTTGCGAAGTGTCTCGGGGGGCCATAGTGGTTTCGCGGGCGTCGACGTTGGCGCTGACGAAGGTGCCTGTAAGTGCAAAAAATAGGCTGACGATAGAAAGACGAATTTTCACGCGGATGAACTCGCTAAAAAAGTAGGGATATACCGTTCTGCAACGGACTTTCTGACAAATGACGTTACATTCTAGGAGTATGGATCAGAAATTGTCGAATGTGCTTCTAAAACCAGACGAAAGCCCTTAAAAACAAAGAAAAAAGTGATTTTTCTCCGGCCAATAAAAAGCCCCGCCATAAGGCAGGGCTTTTTCAGAGCGGCTGGTTATTAGTCGTGCAGGGTTTCTGCCGCGTACAGCGTGTTTTCCAATAGGCAGGCACGGGTCATCGGGCCAACGCCGCCCGGAACCGGCGTAATCCAGCCGGCGCGAGGCAGGGCGGTTTCATACACCACGTCGCCCACCAGTTTGCCGTCATCCTGGCGATTGATGCCCACGTCAATGACGATGGCGCCTTCCTTGATCCATTCACCTTTCACCAGGCCCGGCTTACCGGCGGCGACTACCACCAGGTCGGCGCGGCCAACATGACCGGCCAGGTCTTTGGTGAAGCGGTGGGTCACGGTCACGGTGCAACCGGCCAGCAACAACTCCATGGCCATCGGGCGACCCACGATGTTGGAGGCGCCGACTACGACCGCGTCCAGACCGTAAAGATCAACGCCGGTGCTTTCCAGCAGGGTCATGATGCCCTTCGGGGTGCAAGGACGCAGCAGCGGAATACGTTGGGCTAGACGACCGACATTATAAGGATGGAAGCCGTCGACGTCTTTGTCCGGGCGGATGCGTTCCAGCAACTTGGACGCGTCCAGATGCTCTGGCAAAGGCAACTGCAGCAGGATGCCGTCGATGCTCGGGTCGTCGTTGAGGCTGTCAATCAGGTCGGTGAGGGCCTGTTGGGTGGTATCGGAAGGCAAGTCATAGGCCTTGGAAATAAAGCCGACCTCTTCACAGTCTTTACGCTTGTGCGAGACATAAACCTGAGAGGCGGGATCGCTGCCGACCAAGATCACCGCGAGCCCCGGCGTGCGCAGGCCTTGCTGGCGACGCTCGGCGACACGTTTGGCGATCTGCTGGCGCAGGCTGGCGGCGATCGATTTGCCGTCGATAAGTTGTGCAGTCATTACGCGTGATTAACCATCGAGAGGGAGAAGAAAAGAGCACGCATTCTCGCATGCCAGGGCGTGAGGGCAAAGGCGCTTGGTCTGCAAATTCCCCTAACTCCTTAAATAAAATGAATTTTTTTCAAAAAAGATTTGACGACCTCAAGGGTCGCCTATACTATTCGTCGCACTTGTCGGGCACAGCCTAGCACTGGTTATGAAGGTCAAGCAGAATAGTCGTTTAGTTCTGTAAGACTGGAAGCACTTAGTTTGTAATCCTCCAAGAGTACAGATTAATAAGGCGCCCGTAGCTCAGCTGGATAGAGCATCCGCCTTCTAAGCGGATGGTCGCAGGTTCGAGTCCTGCCGGGTGCGCCATTAGGCAGCTTTGGCACAAGTAGCGCTATATGGTGGGCGTAGCTCAGTTGGTAGAGCACGGGATTGTGACTCCCGTTGTCGAGGGTTCGATCCCCTTCGTCCACCCCATATTTAAAAAGGCGCCAGATTAATAGTCTGGCGCCTTTGCTTTAACAGCTTCACGCGCGGATGTGGTGGAATTGGTAGACACACTGGATTTAGGTTCCAGCGCCGCAAGGTGTAAGAGTTCGAGTCTCTTCATCCGCACCAAATTCAATTTTGTCAGGGCTGTCGGCTTTGACGGAATAGATTGAAAAAGCAGTGATCAGCGGCTTTTTTGATCACGGGTTCAACTGTTGCGGGGCAATCATCAGGCTGCTCCAGCACAAAAAAGCAATATGGTGGGCGTAGCTCAGTTGGTAGAGCACGGGATTGTGACTCCCGTTGTCGAGGGTTCGATCCCCTTCGTCCACCCCATATTTTGAAAAGGTGCCAGATTAACAGTCTGGCGCCTTTTTTCTTGCCTGCTATTTACCAGATTGGCCGGGTGTTAAAGCACCAAGAAAAAAGCAAGCATTCTCAATGCCTTGGCGTTAGAATCGTTGCCGGTTTTGAACGCTTGGAGCGGGTCCGGCGATATTGGATCAGTGCAGCTATTTAATAGCAGATCACGGCGCAGCATCTGAAAAGGGCTGTGCCGTTTTTGTTTCAGTGGTTTGAGTGTTCAGCGCGGCCACAGGTTTGGGGCCGCAAGGGTAGGGCGCTTCGTCGTATTTATGTTTCTCGATGCTGCTGCCCAGCCCGTCGAACTCGCGTGCGAGATCGGCTGCCGGGGGATGATCGACCACCTCTTCTATATATAGAAGGGTTGGCGCAGAGCCTTGGCGTGATTGACTGTATTTGCTAGCGGGGCGAGGTGTATTCGTGCATTCGCTCCTATAAATTGCCTGCTGCTTTTTTACCCGTTTTCAGTAGGGTGACTTCTTGAGTTTGACCCACTAGAATGCATGCCCTTGATTCTGGGGTCGGAAACGGCCGGCTAACGTCTGTGCAACGAGGAATATCCATGCAAGTTTCTGTTGAAAATACTTCTGCTCTTGAGCGCCGCATGAGCATCACCGTGCCGGCTGAGCGCATCGAGACTCAGGTCAACAAGCGTCTGCAGCAGACTGCCCAAAAGGCCAAGATCGCTGGTTTCCGTCCAGGCAAAGTGCCGATGAGCGAAATCAAGCGCCGTTTTGGTGCTGATGCACGTCAGGAAGCTGTAGGTGACGTGATCCAGGCTTCCTTCTACGAAGCTGTTGTCGAGCAAAAGCTGAACCCGGCTGGTTCGCCTTCGATCGAGCCTAAAACCCTGGAAGCAGGCAAGGATCTGGAATACGTAGCCGTTTTCGAAGTGTTCCCTGAATTCGAAGTGGCCGGTTTCGATTCCATCGCTATCGAGCGCCTGAGCGCTGACGTGGCTGATTCGGACCTGGACAACATGCTGGAAATCCTGCGCAAGCAGAACACTCGTTTTGAAGTGGCCGATCGCGCTGCCCAGAACGAAGACCAGCTGAACATCGATTTCGTTGGCAAGGTTGACGGCGAAGTGTTCGCTGGCGGCTCGGCCAAGGGCACTCAACTGGTGCTGGGTTCCAACCGTATGATCCCAGGTTTCGAAGACGGTCTGGTTGGCGCTAAAGCCGGCGAAGAACGTGTTCTGAACCTGACCTTCCCGGCTGACTATCAGAACCTGGACCTGGCTGGCAAAGCCGCCGAGTTCACCGTGACCGTCAACACCGTTTCCGAGCCTAAGCTGCCTGAGTTGAACGAAGAGTTCTTCACCCAGTTCGGTATCAAGGAAACCGGTATCGAAGGTTTCCGCACCGAAGTTCGCAAGAACATGGAGCGTGAGCTGCGCCAGGCCATCAAGTCCAAGGTCAAGAACCAGGTCATGGACGGTCTGCTGGCTGCCAACCCGATCGAAGTGCCTAAGGCCCTGCTGTCCAACGAAGTGGATCGTCTGCGCGTGCAGGCTGTTCAGCAGTTCGGCGGCAACATCAAGCCTGACCAACTGCCGGCTGAGCTGTTCGAAGAGCAAGCCAAGCGCCGTGTAGTGCTGGGCCTGATCGTGGCGGAAGTGGTCAAGCAGTTCGACCTCAAGCCTGACGAAACCCGCGTTCGCGAGATGATTCAGGAAATGGCTTCGGCTTACCAAGAGCCTGAGCAGGTTGTGTCTTGGTACTACAAGAACGACCAGCAACTGAACGAAGTGCGTTCGGTTGTGCTGGAAGAGCAAGTTGTAGATACTGTTCTGCAGAAGGCTAAGGTGACCGATAAAGCGGTCTCTTACGAAGAAGCAGTCAAGCCGGCGGAAGCAGCACAAGCCGACTGATTGTCCAACTCGTTCGAAAATACACCCATAAGCCAGCCTCGCGCTGGCTTATGCGTATTCAAGACATGACTATTTGGGAGTAACTGCAGAGCATGTTCCGTAATTCGTATATTCAGCAGAACTCTGATATCCAGGCCGCAGGCGGCTTGGTCCCGATGGTTGTCGAGCAGTCTGCTCGTGGCGAGCGCGCCTATGACATCTACTCGCGCCTTCTCAAGGAACGAGTGATCTTTCTGGTTGGTCCGGTAGAGGACTACATGGCCAACCTGATCTGTGCGCAACTGCTGTTCCTTGAAGCGGAAAACCCGGACAAGGACATCCATCTCTACATCAACTCCCCGGGCGGTTCGGTGACAGCGGGCATGTCGATCTACGACACCATGCAGTTCATCAAGCCAAACGTGTCGACTACCTGTATCGGTCAGGCGTGCAGCATGGGTGCTTTCCTGCTGACCGCTGGTGCTGAGGGCAAGCGTTACTGCCTGCCGAACTCGCGTGTGATGATTCACCAGCCACTGGGCGGTTTCCAGGGGCAGGCGTCGGATATCGAAATCCATGCCAAGGAAATCCTCTTTATTCGTGAGCGTCTCAACACGCTGATGGCCAAGCATAGCGGGCATACCCTGGAAGAGATCGAGCGCGACACCAACCGCGATAATTTCATGAGCGCCGAAGCCGCGCGTGAATACGGGTTGATCGACGCAGTGATCGAAAAGCGCCCTGCTTAATATAAGCAGCTCAAAATAGGGCTGGTCGGCGGGTCCGATCACCAGTGGGCTTGAAAAAGCCCTCAATAGCCTTCATCTTGTGTTGCAAGCCTATCGGATTTGGATCGAACGAATGACTGACACCCGCAACGGCGAGGACAACGGCAAGCTGCTCTATTGCTCCTTCTGTGGCAAAAGCCAGCATGAAGTACGCAAATTGATTGCCGGCCCCTCGGTCTTTATCTGCGACGAGTGCGTCGACCTGTGCAATGACATCATCCGTGAGGAGGTGCAGGAAGCCCAGGCCGAAAGCAGCGCGCATAAATTGCCTTCGCCTAAAGAAATCAGCGGCATCCTTGACCAGTACGTAATTGGTCAAGAGCGTGCGAAGAAGGTTTTGGCCGTAGCGGTGTACAACCACTACAAGCGCCTTAACCAGCGTGACAAAAAGAATGATGACGTCGAGCTCGGCAAAAGTAACATCTTGCTGATCGGTCCTACAGGTTCGGGTAAAACCTTGCTTGCAGAAACCCTGGCTCGCCTGCTGAACGTTCCCTTCACCATTGCTGACGCAACCACCCTCACTGAGGCGGGGTACGTGGGCGAAGATGTCGAGAACATTATTCAGAAGCTGCTGCAGAAATGCGATTACGACGTAGAGAAAGCCCAGATGGGCATTGTCTACATCGATGAAATCGACAAGATTTCGCGCAAGTCCGACAACCCTTCGATTACCCGGGATGTTTCCGGCGAAGGTGTGCAGCAAGCGCTGTTGAAACTGATCGAAGGCACGGTTGCTTCCGTACCGCCACAAGGCGGCCGCAAGCATCCACAGCAGGAATTCCTTCAGGTTGATACGCGCAACATCCTGTTCATCTGCGGCGGTGCGTTCTCCGGTCTGGAAAAGGTTATTCAAAACCGTTCCACCCGTGGCGGCATTGGCTTCAGTGCAGAAGTTCGCAGCAAGGAAGAAGGCAAGAAAGTCGGTGAATCCCTGCGTGAAGTCGAGCCTGACGATTTGGTCAAGTTCGGTCTGATCCCGGAATTTGTCGGCCGTCTGCCGGTCCTGGCGACGTTGGACGAGCTGGATGAGGCTGCGTTGATGCAGATTCTCACCGAGCCGAAAAACGCCCTGACCAAGCAGTACGCCAAGCTGTTCGAGATGGAAGGTGTGGACCTCGAGTTCCGTGCTGACGCGCTCAAATCGGTGGCCAAGCGGGCACTGGAGCGCAAGACGGGCGCCCGTGGTTTGCGTTCGATCCTCGAAGGCGTGTTGCTCGACACCATGTATGAAATCCCCTCGCAATCCGAGGTGAGTAAAGTGGTGATCGACGAAAGCGTTATAGAAGGCAAGTCCAAGCCACTGTATATCTATGAAAACAGTGAGCCAGCTGCCAAGGCTGCGCCTGACGCGTAAGCGTCGTCCTGCCGGAATAGAACAAGGGGCCTTAGGGCCCCTTTGTTTTTACTGCGTTTAACTGCTGCCATTAAGCTTGTTTTTTTTGCAGACAGCCCCCATCTTGGTTTCAAGCTTACTTTCATCTGTCATAGAGGCGAAATCATGAAGACAACCATTGAATTGCCTCTCCTGCCGTTGCGCGATGTCGTTGTGTATCCGCACATGGTTATCCCGCTGTTCGTGGGGCGCGAGAAGTCTATCGAAGCCCTCGAGGCTGCGATGACGGGCGACAAGCAGATCCTGCTGTTGGCCCAGAAGAATCCTGCCGACGATGATCCGGGCGAAGATGCCCTGTACCGCGTTGGTACTATTGCTACCGTTCTGCAACTGCTCAAGCTGCCTGATGGCACCGTCAAGGTGTTGGTTGAAGGTGAGCAGCGTGGGGCGGTCGAACGCTTCATGGAGGTGGACGGCCACCTGCGCGCCGAAGTGGTGCTGATCGACGAAGTCGACGCTCCTGAACGCGAGTCCGAAGTATTTGTTCGCAGCCTGCTTTCCCAGTTCGAGCAATATGTGCAACTGGGCAAGAAAGTCCCCGCTGAAGTCCTTTCTTCCCTCAACAGCATTGATGAGCCAAGCCGCCTGGTCGACACCATGGCCGCGCACATGGCGCTGAAAATCGAGCAGAAGCAGGACATCCTCGAAATTATCGATTTGTCGGCCCGGGTCGAGCACGTCCTGGCATTGCTGGATGCCGAAATCGACCTGCTGCAGGTTGAGAAGCGCATTCGCGGCCGCGTCAAAAAGCAAATGGAGCGCAGCCAGCGCGAGTACTACTTGAATGAGCAAATGAAGGCCATTCAGAAAGAGCTGGGTGACAGCGAAGAAGGCCACAACGAAATCGAAGAGCTGAAGAAGCGCATCGATGCCGCTGGCCTGCCGAAAGACGCCCTGACCAAAGCGACTGCCGAGCTGAACAAGCTCAAGCAGATGTCGCCAATGTCGGCTGAAGCGACCGTGGTGCGTTCCTACATCGACTGGTTGGTTCAGGTGCCGTGGAAAGCTCAGACCAAGGTGCGCCTGGACCTGGCTCGCGCTGAAGACATTCTCGATGCCGATCACTATGGCCTCGAAGAAGTCAAAGAACGCATCCTCGAATACCTCGCTGTGCAAAAGCGCGTGAAGAAGATTCGCGGTCCGGTGTTGTGCCTGGTCGGGCCTCCTGGTGTGGGTAAAACCTCGCTGGCTGAGTCGATTGCCCACGCAACAAACCGTAAATTCGTACGCATGGCCCTTGGCGGCGTCCGCGATGAGGCGGAAATTCGTGGCCATCGCCGGACTTACATCGGTTCGATGCCGGGAAGATTGATTCAAAAGATGACAAAGGTGGGCGTACGCAACCCGCTGTTCCTGCTCGATGAAATCGACAAGATGGGCAGTGACATGCGTGGCGATCCGGCGTCGGCTTTGCTGGAAGTGCTCGACCCCGAGCAGAACCACAATTTCAACGACCATTACCTGGAAGTCGACTACGACCTGTCCGACGTAATGTTCCTTTGCACCTCCAATTCCATGAACATTCCGCCAGCGTTGCTGGACCGGATGGAAGTGATTCGTCTGCCGGGCTACACCGAAGACGAGAAGATCAACATCGCGGTCAAATACCTCGCGCCCAAGCAGATTTCGGCCAATGGCCTGAAGAAGGGCGAGATCGAATTCGAGGTCGAGGCGATCCGCGACATCATTCGTTACTACACCCGCGAGGCCGGAGTACGGGGCCTTGAGCGTCAGTTGGCGAAGATCTGCCGCAAGGCGGTCAAGGAACACGCGCTGGAAAAACGTTTCTCGGTGAAGGCGACTGCCGACTCCCTGGAGCACTACCTGGGCGTGCGTAAATTCCGTTATGGCCTGGCTGAGCAGCAGGACCAGATCGGTCAGGTAACCGGCCTGGCGTGGACTCAGGTGGGCGGCGAATTGCTGACCATCGAAGCGGCTGTCGTGCCGGGCAAAGGCCAACTGATCAAGACCGGTTCCCTCGGCGATGTGATGGTCGAGTCGATCACCGCCGCGCTGACCGTAGTGCGCAGCCGCGCCAAGAGCCTGGGAATCCCCGTGGACTTCCACGAGAAGCGCGATACCCACATCCATATGCCGGAAGGGGCGACTCCCAAAGATGGCCCTAGCGCAGGCGTAGGCATGTGCACGGCACTGGTATCAGCCTTGACCGGCATTCCGGTGCGTGCCGATGTCGCCATGACCGGGGAAATTACCCTGCGTGGTCAGGTGCTGGCCATTGGTGGCCTCAAAGAGAAATTGCTCGCTGCGCACCGTGGTGGTATCAAGACGGTGATCATTCCTGAAGAGAATGTTCGCGACTTGAAGGAAATTCCTGACAACATCAAGCAAGATCTGCAGATTAAACCCGTTAAATGGATTGACGAGGTCCTGCAAATTGCGCTGCAATACGCGCCGGAGCCCTTGCCGGATGTGGCTCCGGAGATAGTTGCAAAGGATGAAAAACGCGAGACTGACTCTAAGGAAAGAATTAGCACGCATTAATACGTTTAAGCCTGGTGGCTTCCTTGACAGCTTTTTAGAGCCCTTGTTATAAAGCGGCTCTTAAGTGTCTGTAGGCCATTCAGCACTGGTTTTTGCTTTCACCAAAAAACTTAGAATCATACTCAATAGATATAAGGGGACTTAGAGTGAACAAGTCGGAACTGATTGATGCTATCGCTGCATCTGCTGATATCCCGAAAGCCGCTGCTGGCCGTGCGCTGGACGCAGTAATCGAATCCGTCACTGGCGCTCTCAAGGCCGGCGACTCCGTGGTACTGGTTGGTTTCGGTACTTTCTCTGTGACCGATCGTCCAGCTCGCACTGGCCGTAACCCACAGACCGGCAAGGCGCTGCAAATCGCCGCTGCCAAAAAGCCAGGCTTCAAAGCCGGTAAAGCCCTGAAAGAAGCGGTTAACTAAGCTTCGTTCAAGCCTTACCCATCCGGGTTGGACGCAGGTCTGACCTGGCAGCGGAGCGGCAGTTGACCCAAGTATCCATCGGGTCGCCACGCCGGGGGTGTTGGGTTCAAACCCCCGTCCGCTCCGCCAGTTACGAGAAGGCGCATCCTCGGATGCGCCTTTCTTCTATCCGGACTCTACCCACGCTCCACGGTTGCCTAATTTTGAAGTTCAACCGTTTCTGGGGGACGCATGCTGCAGAATATCAGGGACAATTCACAAGGCTGGATTGCCAAGACCATTATCGGGATCATCGTCGCATTGATGGCGTTCACCGGTATCGAGGCTATTTTTCAGGCTTCGACCAACAACAAGCAGGACGTGGCCAAGGTCAACGGTGAAGAAATCACCCAAAACGAGCTGAGCCAGGCCGTCGACATGCAACGTCGTCAACTGATGCAACAGTTGGGCAAGGACTTCGATGCTTCCTTGCTGGATGAAAAACTGCTGCGCGAAGCCGCTCTCAAAGGTTTGATCGATCGCAAGCTGCTGCTGCAAGGCGCCGCCGATTCGAAATTCGCTTTCTCCGAGGCTGCACTGGACCAAGTGATCCTGCAGACACCGGAATTCCAGGTTGATGGCCAGTTCAACGCCGAGCGTTTTGACCAGGTGATCCGTCAACTGGGCTACAGCCGCCTGCAATTCCGTCAGATGCTGACTCAGGAAATGCTGATCGGCCAGGTTCGCGCAGGCATCGCCGGCAGTGGTTTTGTCACCGACGCCCAGGTCCTGGCATTTGCGCGTCTGGAAAAACAGACCCGCGATTTCGCCACCGTCAACATCAAGGCTGATCCTGCGGCGGTGAAACTCACCGACGACGAGGTCAAGGCTTACTACGACCAGCACGCCAAAGAGTTCATGACCCCCGACCAGGTGGTCATCGACTACCTGGAGCTGAAGAAGGCTTCCTTCTTCGACCAGGTCACGGTCAAGGACGATGAGCTGCAGGCGTTGTATCAGAAAGAAACCGCCAACCTCGCTGAACAGCGTCGTGCCGCGCACATTCTGATTGAAGTCAACGACAAGGTGAACGAGGCGCAAGCCAAGGCCAAGATCGAGGAAATCCAGGCACGCCTGGCCAAGGGCGAAAGCTTTGAAGCCTTGGCCAAGGAGTTCTCCCAGGATCCAGGTTCGGCGAACAGTGGCGGTGACCTCGGTTACGCGGGCCCTGGCGTCTATGACCCTGCCTTCGAAACAGCCCTGTATGCCTTGAACAAGGATCAGGTCTCGGCGCCGGTACGTACCACCTTCGGCTGGCACCTGATCAAGCTGTTGGGAGTTGAAGCACCGCAAGTGCCATCGTTTGCCAGCCTGAAAGACAAGCTGACCCACGAGCTGAAAACTCAGCAGGTTGAACAGCGTTTCGTTGAAGCGACCAAACAACTGGAAGATGCTGCATTCGAAGCTTCCGACCTGGCCCAGCCAGCGTCGGACCTGAAGCTGACCGTGCACACCTCCCAGCCATTTGGCCGTAACGGTGGTGATGGCATTGCAGCAAACCGTGCGGTAGTCACCGCAGCGTTCAGCCCGGAAGTTCTGGACGAGGGTGCCAACAGCACCGCCATCGACCTGGATCCGGAAACCATCGTGGTGCTGCGTGCCAAAGAGCACCTGAAGCCTGCTCAGCTGCCGCTGGAAAGCGTTGCGACTGCCATCCGTGCGCAAATGACCAAGGAGCGCGCTATCGCTGCGGCCAAGGCTCATGCGGATGAACTGATTGCCAGCTTGCGTGATGGCAAGACTCCGTTGAATCAAGTGATCGATGGTCAGAGCTGGAAAGTCACCGAAGCGGCCACCCGTGGCCAGGAAGGGATCGATCCAGCAGTGCTGCAAGCCCTGTTCCGCATGCCTAAGCCTGCGGCCAAGGACAAGCCCACCTTCACCAGCGTGACGCTGGCCGACGGTAGCCTGATGATCGTGCGCCTGAACGATGTCAACGAAGCCGCTGCTCCGACGGACGAAGAAAAGGCTCAATACCGCCGCTTCCTCGCTTCGCGTGTGGGTCAGCAGGACTTTGCTGCCTATCGTAAGCAGTTGGAAACCCAGGCTGACATCAAGAAGTTCTGATGTTGCGGGTCGCCTGAATAAAAAGCCCCCGGCCTGAACAGGCCGGGGGCTTTTTTTGTCCGCTCGATTCAGTGAATGTGTTTCGTCCGTAGTGTGGCGAGCAGCGCTAGCAGCAGCAACGCGGCGACCACCCACGGAAATGAAATCACTCCCATCCCCTGCAACAATATGCCGCCTGCCAAACCGCCCCCGGCAATCCCCAGGTTCCACACGGTGACCAGCATCGACTGCGCCGCATCGGCCGAATCCCCGGCGGACTTGGCCAGTGCCGTTTGCAGCAGCGCCGGAAGGCCACCAAAGGCCAGGCCCCACAACGCGACTGTCATGTAGATCACGGGTGCAGAACTGAGCCAGAACGCTAACGCCAAGGACGACAGGGCAAACAGTGCACAGCTGATGATCACTAACTGGCGTAGCCGTTGATCAATCAACACTCCAACAATCCAGATGCTCAAGAGTGCGGCCAGGCCAAACACCAGCAGCACCCGGTCGATATCGGCTGCGATTCCGGCGGGCACCAGAAAAGGTGCAATGTAGGTGTAGAGGATGTTATGGGCCAGCACGTAGGTAAAGGTCACAAACAACACCGGACGAATCCCTGGTAGCGTTAGTACTTGGCGTAGCCCGAGACGTTTCTCCACGCTTTGCCCGGCAAAATCCGGTACCTGCCAGCGTACCCAGGCCAGCAGCACAATCGTTAGCCCGGTCATGATTGCGAAACTCAAGCGCCATCCCACTGCTGTCCCCAGGAAGGTCCCGGCGGGTACCCCAAGGGACAGCGCCAACGGGGCACCCAGCATGGCCACGGCAATCGCTCGCCCTTGCAGATGCGGTGCCACCATACGGCTGGCGTAACCGGCCAGTAGCGCCCAGAGCAGGCCGGCGAAGACGCCCGCAAACAGACGGGCCACCAGTGTCAGCAGGTAGTCGCTGGAAAACGCCGTGATGCTGTTGACCAGAGCAAAGCCACCGATGGCAATCAGCAGCAACGGTCGCCGGCGCCAGCCACGGGTGGCGATGGTCAAGGGGATGGCCGCCAGCAATGAGCCGATGGCGTATAGCGTTACGAGCTGACCGACCAGTGCCTCGCAAACCCCGAGATCGGCACCCATCTGCGGTAGCAGGCCGGCGGGCATGGCCTCGGTGAGGATGGTGATGAATCCGGCCGTGGCCAGTGCCAGTAAACCGCTGAGGGGCAGCCGGTCACGGCTGGCGGGAACGTGTGGGGGGGAATCGGCAAGTGCGCAGCTGTCGTTCATGTTTCTCGGCTCCAGTGTCAATACGGCAGGGCAAGGCCGCAGAGTAGGGTGCTGCGCTGGGCAGAAAAACAGGCTAAAGTTCCGAACTTATCGGACGCTTATGTCCGCAATAATCTGGAAAGCCACCATGGACAGTCTGGGCAGTATTTCGGTGTTTGTGCTGGTGGCGGAAACCCGCAGCTTTACCGACGCCGGTCGGGTGCTGGGTGTGTCTTCTTCGGCGGTCGGCAAGAGTATCGCGCGCATCGAAGAGCGCCTGGGGGTCAGGTTGTTCCACCGCAGCACCCGCAGCATCACCTTGACGGGTGAGGGTGCGCTGTTTCTGGAACGCTGCCGACGCATTCTTGCCGAGGTCGAAGCGGCAGAACAGGAGTTGACCCAGGCGGCGGCCACCCCAAGGGGTAAGCTGCGCATCAGCCTGCCTCAGGTCAGGGGCTTGTTGATGCCGGTATTGGCTGACTTTATGCGCGCCTACCCGGATATCGAACTGGATGTGGACTTTTCCGACCGCATGGTGGATGTGATCGAGGAGGGTTTTGACGCTGTGGTGCGTACTGGCAAGCCCGAGGATTCGCGCTTGATGGCGCGCCTCCTTGGGCATTACCGCTTGGTGCTGGTGGGCTCGCCCGACTATTTTGCCCAACATGGCGTACCCCTTCGGCCTCAGGACTTGAGCGACCACGCCTGCTTGCGCCACAAGTTCTGCGCCACCGGCAAGCTCGAAGCCTGGCCATTGCGACCGGAACCCGGTCTACCAGAGCCGACCCTGCGTGCACCTCTCGTGTCCACAACCATTGAGTCGCTCATGCACGTTGCCCATGAAGGTCTGGGCATTGCCTGCCTGCCGGACTTCATGGTCCGCGAATCGGTGGAGCAGGGCAGGCTGCAAAGGGTACTGGATGCCTACTTGGAACACAGCAGCAGCTTCTGGATGCTCTGGCCATCCAGTCGCCATGCCTCAGCCAAGTTACGGGTGTTTATCGACCATCTGTGCGACCGGCTTTTTCCTGCGGACACCGTCCCATAAGTCTCTTGGGTTTTACCGACAGGAATCCGCACGCCAAGGCCACGTTCTGTTGCACAATACCGCCCTGACCGTTTTCCTCAGGATTTTCAATGTTGACATCATTTCACTTGCGTAGCCTCGGGCTGGCGCTGGTGCTGGCGGGCGCCGCGGGCTGTTCGTCACCCAAGACCGCTATTTATGAACATGAGAATTTCGACGATTCCGGTACGTTTTCCCGTGATTACCCAGTCAGTGACACGGCGGCCTGCGAAGCGGCCCGGCGTGCGCTGCTGAGCCAGGGTTACATCATCACCAGCAGCGATCCGAAGCTGGTGGTCGGCAACAAGAGTTTCCAGCAGACCGGTGAAACTCACTTGCAGATCAGTTTCAACGTCGTGTGTGCTGATGATGGCAGTGGCGATCACCATTCGACCATGTTTGCCAACGCATTGCAGGATCGCTACGCGTTGAAGAAGGTCAATAACTCGGCGAGCCTGGGGGTGGGTGTTTTGGGTTCGGTGTCGATGCCGATCGGGTCCACCGACGACTCGATGGTCAAGGTGGCCAGCGAGACGGTCTCCTCGCCCAAGTTTTATGAGCGTTACTTCTCCCTGGTGGACGTTTTCCTGCCTCAGGAAGTGAAAAAGGCTGAGCACATCCCCGAGAAACCCAAGGCTGATCTGGGTGTACCTGAGCCCAAGGTGGCGCCGGCCACCGATAAGATTGAAGCGCCGAAGGAAGTACCGGCCGCCCCCTTGGCTCCTGTAACACCGGCTGTGTCACAACCGGTCGTGCCACCGGCGCAAGTTGCACCGATTGCCCCGCAGGAAACACCTGCGCCAGCCGCCCCGGTTGAAACCACGCCTACGTTGCCCGCGCCGACAGAGGTGATTGCGCCACTGCCGACACCCGCGCAGTAAGTCGGGATGTGCCCTGTTAAATCCAAAGAAGGCTGCTACGTTTAATCTTTAAGTGCAGGAACGTCATGTCTCGGACATTTTTTCGTCATGACGGCACTTTAGGCTGGTTGTGCAGGTCACTACACAATGCCTTTTCGATTAAACAAGGAGTCAACAATGGACGATTATCAGGAAGAACTGCTGGAGTACCAGGCTTTTGAATGGGATCCGCTGGATCCGGCCGATGATGCGACAGAGCTGTAAACAGCCCTCAGGCGGAATGCCGTTGACTGCGGCGAAATTCCCCTGGGGTCTGGCTGTTCCACCGCTTGAAGGCCCGTTGAAAGGCTTCCGCTGAAGCAAAACCCAGCAAATAGGCAATTTCACCAAATGCCAGTTCGGTGTCGCGAATGTAGGTCATGGCCAGGTCGCGGCGGGTATCGTTGAGAATTGCGCGAAACTGAGTGCCTTCTTCGGCCAGTTTGCGACGCAAGGTCCAGGTCGGCAGTTTCAAGCGTGCCGCCACTTCTTCCAGGTCGGGCTCCCGGCCACCATTGAGCATCGGCCCGAGCAAACGGGTAATGCGCTCGCGCAGGCTGCGGGTGCGGGTCAACTGTTCCAACTCCCTTTCACACAATTGCAACAGCAACTGCCAGGTACTGGGGCAATGCTCGGGATTGCGCATGGCCAGGGTTTTCTGGCTGAGGCGCAACTGATTGGCCTCGGCGCCAAATTGGATTGGGCAATCCCCCAGCACGCTGTAGCGTTCGCTGTAGTCCGGTGCGGTGAACTCAATCTCGATGCGTTCAGCCTGGACCGGTTGCAGGCTCAGGCTCGACAGCTGGTGCAGCCAGCCGGCGATGATTGAATCCACCACGAAGCGGTTGTAGGCGTTATAGGGGCTGATGGAGTAGAAACGCAGCCAGGCGCCGTCGACGTCTTCATGAAAGCTGGATTGGCCGCGATAGTTTGAGCCGTACAACGCTTCGAAGCGCGTCAGCGTACGCGCAGCTTCGCGCACCGTAGGCGCCTGAGCCGCCGTCACACCGGCCAGACCCGCTTGGCTCAAACGGCTGAGCTGGCCCATGCGCAGGCCCAGGCTCGGGTCGCCGGTCAGTTGGATGGCGGCGTGGCCCAGGCGCATATAGCGCGGGATCGACAAGCGAGCGCCGGCCTCGCCGAGTCGAGCGGGGTCCAGGCCGTATTGCAGCAGCAGTGGCTGCGGGTCCAGGCCATGGCTGAGGATGGCGTCGGCCAAGGTGTGGACGAAGCCCACCGACAGATCACCGAGACGCATCGGCGCGGGCTTCATGGTCTATAACCAGACATTCAGCATGCGCGCGCCATGGGCATTGCCGTCGGCGAACACTTTGCCGGTGCTGTTCAGAAAGCTCTGGCCGCTGCTGCCTTGGTCGAAGAACTGGCCGCGCAGGAACACGCTCATGCCGGTAGTGGCCTGGCTGATGGGCTGCTGGCTGATCAGGGTCAGGCGATGCCAGGCTTCGCCCTCGCTGAGTTCTTCGGGCTTGAGGCTGATTTCCGGCGGAGTCGAGACGCTTTTGAAACCGCGCCACGGCTTGTCCCACGTATCACGGCCAATGACGAACGCTGGTACTGCCACCAGTTGCGCACCTTGCTCATTGAGCTTGCGGTAATTGTCCGGGTACCAGCTGTCGCTGCCGATCAGGATGCCCAGGCGCCCGGCTGGGGTGTCGATCACGTTGATGGCGTTTTCGTCGCCCGGCTCGATAAAGCCTCGTTCATCGAAGATCGGATAGAGCTGACGCTGCGGCTGGCCCAACGGTAACCCATCGTGGCCAAACACCAGGCTGGTGTTGTACAGCGGGCCATGGCCGACCTGCAATTGACCCTGGCTGACGCTGGGGTTGGGCAGGGCAATGGAACCGGCCACCAGGGTGATACCGAATTCCTTGGCCAGGCCACCGAACAGAATCTGATAGTCCCGGGCCATGGCCGGCGCCTTCATGCGTAGGTAGGCGTCATCAATGCGGTTGTCACCCTGGGCGCTGATCAGCGCTCGCAGAAACAGCAACGGGTTACTGGCCGACAGCCAGTTCATTGCTTCTTTCAGGCTGGTGGCTTGGTACAGCTCGTTCTTTTCACCGCTGACCATCAGCCAGGTCCCGACATGCTCCGGCAGCACCACGATGGTCTTGTCGTTGAGCAAGCCCTGGTCCCGGGCCTTTTGCAGGTAGGCCGCGAGTTTCAGGTGCAGGCGTTCCAGGCTCTGGTAGTCGGCGGGAAACAGTTCCGGCTGGATGCCCAGCAGGTTGCCGCGATCGGAGGGCGTGCCTTCGTCGACCGCGAGGCTGATCCGCAGGTCCGACAGGTAATGCCCCACGGGGCGTTCCTGGGTCCAGACCAGATAAGCGCTAAGGGCGGCGACTAGGGCCATGGTGAGGGTGAAAGCAAGAAGTTTACGCATGAGAAAAAGACAACGGACCGGGTGCAGGGTTCGCCACCTAGGGTAGGGCTCATGAACTCGCTTGCCAAGGGGCACTGCACATTTGGATCAATAACTTGTCAGTTTCAGTCATTGAGCGACAACGCATGGGCTCTTAGTCTGTGGGCATAAACCGATGGGAGGCCGTTCGAGCTTTCCACGTCCCGTGATGATCCGTTGTGGAGCTGTACCATGACCGCTGCTGCTTACCCGCACCTGCTGGCCCCGTTGGACCTGGGTTTTACCACCCTCCGTAACCGCACCCTGATGGGCTCAATGCACACCGGTCTTGAAGAAAAGCCCGGCGGTTTCGAACGCATGGCGGCCTACTTTGCCGAACGCGCTCGAGGCGGTGTGGGCCTGATGGTCACCGGTGGCATTGGCCCGAACGATGAAGGTGGCGTGTACGCCGGCGCGGCCAAGCTGACCACCGAAGAAGAAGCGCTCAAGCACAAGATCGTGACTCAGGCCGTGCACGAGGCGGGCGGCAAGATCTGCATGCAGATCCTCCACGCCGGCCGTTATGCCTACAGCCCTAAGCAGGTGGCACCGAGCGCGATCCAGGCGCCGATCAACCCGTTCAAGCCCAAGGAACTGGATGAAGAGGGCATCGAAAAGCAGATCAGCGATTTCGTCACCTGTTCGGTGCTGGCCCAGGTGGCCGAGTACGACGGCGTGGAAATCATGGGGTCCGAAGGTTACTTCATTAACCAGTTCCTGGCCTCCCACACCAACCATCGCACCGACCGATGGGGTGGCAGCTACGAAAACCGCATGCGCTTGCCGGTGGAAATTGTCCGTCGGGTGCGCGAGGCCGTAGGCCCGAATTTCATCATTATCTTCCGCTTGTCGATGCTCGACCTGGTGCAGGGCGGCAGCACTTGGGAAGAGATCGTGCTGTTGGCCAAGGCCATTGAGCAGGCTGGCGCGACGATCATCAACACCGGCATCGGCTGGCATGAAGCGCGAATCCCGACCATTGCCACTAAGGTGCCCCGTGCTGCGTTCAGCAAGGTGACGGCCAAGTTGCGCGGCTCGGTGAGTATTCCGTTGATTACCACCAACCGTATCAACACCCCGGAAATTGCCGAGCAGATCCTGGCCGAAGGTGATGCCGACATGGTGTCCATGGCCCGGCCGTTCCTGGCGGACCCGGACTTCGTCAACAAGGCCGCTGAAGGCCGTGCCGACGAAATCAACACCTGCATCGGCTGTAACCAGGCGTGCCTGGACCACACCTTTGGCGGTAAGTTGACCACCTGCCTGGTCAACCCGCGTGCCTGCCACGAGACTGAACTCAACTACTTACCCGTTAAGCAGATCAAGAAGATCGCCGTGGTCGGTGCCGGCCCTGCGGGTCTTGCTGCCGCGACAGTGGCTGCCGAACGCGGCCATCAGGTGACCCTGTTCGATTCGGCCAGCGAGATCGGCGGCCAGTTCAACATCGCCAAACGTGTGCCGGGCAAGGAAGAGTTTTTCGAAACCCTGCGCTACTTCAAGCGCAAGCTGCAGACCACCCATGTCGAGGTGTGCCTCAACACGCGGGTCGATGTGGAGCAATTGGTGGCCGGCGGTTATGACGAGATCATCCTCGCCACCGGGATTGCCCCGCGCACTCCGGCAATCCCGGGCGTCGAGAACGCCAAGGTGCTGAGCTATCTGGACGTGATCCTGGAGCGCAAACCAGTGGGTAAAAGCGTTGCGGTAATCGGTGCCGGGGGCATTGGCTTTGATGTCTCGGAGTTCCTGGTGCACCAAGGCGTGTCCACCAGCCTGGACCGCGAAGCGTTCTGGAAAGAGTGGGGCATCGATACTCACCTGGAGGCACGCGGCGGCGTGGCCGGGATCAAGGCTGAGCCTCATGCCCCGGCGCGCCAGGTGTTCCTGTTGCAGCGCAAGACTTCCAAGGTCGGTGATGGCCTGGGCAAGACCACCGGCTGGATTCACCGCACCGGTTTGAAGAACAAGCACGTGCAGATGCTCAACAGTGTCGAGTACCTGAAGATCGACGACGAAGGCCTGCACATCCGCATCGGCGCCGAAGGCGAGCCACAGGTGTTACCGGTGGACAATATCGTCATCTGCGCCGGCCAGGACCCGCTGCGGGAGTTGCAGGATGGCCTGGTAGCCGCGGGGCAGAATGTGCACTTGATCGGCGGCGCCGATGTGGCGGCTGAACTGGATGCCAAGCGTGCCATCAATCAGGGCTCGCGTCTGGCGGCCGAGTTGTAAATAGCTTGAGGGGGCGGTGTTAGACTACCGCCCCTTTTTTCATGTAGATCCGCCGTCATGGGTCCCTTCGACTGGCTTCCTTACGCGCCCCTTGAACCGCTGAACCTGAACTGGCTGGCCCAGGCTCAAGTTGAAGTCGCGGTGCTGCGTCTGGATCGTATCGACCCACTGATCACTGGCAACAAGTGGTTCAAACTGACTGAACACCTGGCGCAAGCCCGGGAAGCCGGCGCCACCGGCATCATCAGTCTGGGTGGGGCTTACTCCAATCATTTGCATGCCTTGGCGGCAGCGGGGAAGCGCTTCGGTTTCCCCACCGTCGGCCTGCTGCGTGGTCATCCGCAACAAAACCCCACGATCCTTGACCTTGAAGCCTTCGGCATGCAGCTGCATTGGCTGGGTTATGGCGGCTATCGCACGCGCAATGAGCCCGGTTTCTGGGAACCATGGCAAGCACAGTATCCGCACCTTCACCCGGTGCCCGAAGGCGGTGGTGGCTTGGCGGGCGCGTTGGGATGCCGGCCGCTGGTTGATCAGGTGCGGGCGCAGTTAGGCGGCTTGGGTTGGCAGGACTATGACGGTTGGTGGTTGGCGGTGGGAACAGGTACCACGCTGGCTGGACTGGTTTTGGCCGAGGCGGGGGCGCATCCGGTCTATGGCGCGCTGGCCGTGCCGGCTGATCATGGTGTCGCGCAGTCGGTACGCGCGATTGTGCAAGAAGGGTACGAACTGATCGATGCCAGCCGAGGCGGATTTGCCAAGGTCGATCCACTGCTACTGGCGTTTATCGACGCCACAGAGCAGGCCTGCGGCTTGCCCCTGGAGCCGCTTTATACCGGCAAGGCGTTGCTGGCCTTGAAGGGGCAGGTCGAGGCAGGACATTTCGCGCCTGGCACTCGCCTGATCTTCATCCACACCGGCGGCTTGCAGGGCCGCCGGGGTTTTGCCCGGGACTAGCGCTTGGGCATCATCCGCAGCGCGGTGTTGTCCCGCACGACGTAATGGTGATACAGCCCCGCCAAGGCGTGCAGCCCGATCAGCCAATAACCGACAGTGCCGCCCAGTTCATGCCAACCTTTGATTTGTTTGGCCAAGTCCTTGTTTTCGCCAATCAACGGCGGCAACTCAAGCCCGTAGAACATCACGGAGTGGCCCTGGGCGCTGACGATCAGCCAGCCGAAGATCGGCATGCCGATCATCAACACATACAGCGCCACATGCATCAGCGTAGCGAGCGTGGCCTGCCATTGTGGCGGCGCCGGCACGATCTTCGGCGCCACCCCCAGGCTGCGCGCAAACAGGCGCAGCCAGACCAGCACAAACACGGTCAGGCCGAACATGTAGTGCATTTCCACGATCAGCGTTCTTGCGCCACTGCCCTTGGGAAACTGTCCGCGTAACTCTATGCAGGCGTAAACCACCGCCAGCAGCACCACCATCAGCCAGTGCAGGGCAATCGACATGGTGCTGTAGCGCGTATCGGAATTTTTCCACGGCATCGCTTTCTTCCTCACTCATCAGGGCAAACCTCCGTTCTTTGGCGACGGAGTCCTTTTAATGTAAGCCTGTTTTCAGAGGTTTGCCCGCGACAGGTGCGTGAGGTGGCGATGTTTTGATCTCGATCAGTTGCCCTGAGGCATTTCGCCTCGCGCCAGACGCTGATTGATGTCGGTGATGACAGCAGGCAGGTCGGTGATGGTGTCGATCAAGTAATGAGGGCGTGAACCTTCGAACAGGGCCTGGATGCGTTTGCGTTCGCTGGTCAGCGTGTCGCCGTCCAGGGCACGGAACTGTTCATAGGTCAGGCCCAGGGCGTTACCCGAGCAGGTCAGTGCTACCGTCCACATTCCGGCGCGACGACCTTCGAGGATGCCTGGCACGGTGTCGTCGATCTTCACGCAGGCGGCCACATCATCAATGCCCAGGGCGATCACGTTGGCCAGGGCTTGGGCCGGCCATGGACGGCCGTTGGGCACTTCGTCGGTGGCGACCACGTGGTCGGCGATGTAGCCGTTGGTGGCGGCCAGTTCGACCACTTTGTCCATGACTTGTTTGGGGTAGCCGGAGCAGGAACCGATCTTTATTCCTTGCTGGCGCAGGTTGGCGATGGTGTCCAGAGCGCCGGGGATCAACGCCGAGTGCTCGGCGATTTTCTCGATTTGCAGCGGCATGAAGCGTTGGTAGATGGCGGTGACATCATCGTCGGTGGGCGTACGACCAAAGGCCTTGCGGTAGCGTTCGGCAACCTGCGGCTGGTCGCAGAGGGTGCGAATGTGGTCCCACTTGCCCATGCCCATCGGGCCACGGGCTTCTTCGATGGAGACCTGCACGTCGAACTCGGCAAAAGCTTCGACAAAAATCTGGGTCGGCGCGAAGGAGCCGAAGTCGACCACGGTGCCGGCCCAGTCGAGGATGGCGGCTTGCAGCTGGGTTGGGTTCTGATAATTCATGGCTCAAATCCTGTGGTTCAAAGAGGGTTTTATAAGGGCGTGTGGGCTAATGTCGAACACCAAGCTTGTGGCGAGAGGGCGTGCCCCCGTTGGACTGCGAAGCAGCCCTAAAGCCTGTTATCTCGGTCTATCCGAAAAAATGCAGCGATCGTATTGGGGCTGCTGCGCAGCCCAACGGGGGCAAGCCCCTCGCCACAGATCATTTGCTGCTTATTCGATCTCATCACTGGCTGGCATTAGGTGTGTGGGCCGTCAGATTTCGAGCACTTGCATCTCTTGCAGCACCTCGGCGACCGCCGCGACCGCTGCTTGCATTTCAGCCTGGTTGACGTAGCCGATGCAGCCGACACGAAAGGTCTCGACCTGGGTCAATTTGCCCGGATAGAGGATGAAACCCTTGGCCTTGACCCGTTCGTAGAACTCCTTGAACTGGTAGCGAGGGTCTTTGGGAGCGTGAAAGGTGACGATGATCGGCGCCTGGATCGCGGCTGGCAGGAAGCTGCGCAAGCCCAGTTCGGCCATGCCGTCCAGCAGTGCCTGGCAGTTATTGGCATAGCGCTGATGCCGGGCGGGCAGGCCGCCTTCTTCGTTGTATTGCAGCAAGGCTTCGTGCAGTGCGGCGACCACATGGGTTGGCGGGGTGAAGCGCCATTGACCGGTCTTGGCCATGTAGGCGTGCTGGTCGAACAGGTCCATTGCCAAGGAGTGGCAGTTGCCTTGGGTGGCAGCCAGTGCCTGTTTTTCGGCAAAGACGAAACCCATGCCGGGTACGCCTTCCAGGCACTTGCCCGAGGCGGCGATGAGCGCGTCGAAGGGTACCTCGCGGGCATCGATCGGCAGCGCGCCGAAGGAACTCATGGCGTCGATGATCAGGCGCTTGCCGTGGCGGGCGATGACCTGGGCGATCTCCGGCAGCGGGTTGAGAATCCCGGTGCTGGTTTCGCAATGGATCAGCGCGACGTGAGTGATGCCGGTGTCGGCTTGCAGTAGGCGATCCACATCGGCGGCGGTGGTGGGCTCGTCTTCGGCGGTTTCAAAGGTGCTGAACGGGCGGCCCAGCACTTCGCAAATCTTCGCCAGGCGTTTGCCATAAGCGCCGTTGATCAGCACCAGCACCTTGCCGTCTCGCGGTACCAGCGTGCCGATGGCGGCTTCCACGGCAAAGGTGCCGCTGCCTTGCAATGGCACGCAATGGTGGCTGCCAGCGCCGTTGACGATCGCCAGCAGTTGCTCGCAGAGGCTGGCGGTCAGTTGATTGAAGCTGTCATCCCATGAACCCCAGTCGACCATCATCGCCTGACGGGTGCGGGCTGAGGTGGTCAAAGGACCGGGGGTGAGCAGGATCGGCGCGGCAGTACTCATTCTTATGTCCTCGCAAAGCGTGGGAATGAAGCTATGTGGGGTGAAGCTACGGGGCATAAATTGCAGTTTGGCTTGTCATCAATCAAATTGTTTGTTGTTATGCCAGCCATCAGTGAGGCCGATAACTATGAACCTGTTTCAACTCCGTGCATTTGATGCCGTGGCCCGCGAGGGCAGTTTCACCCGCGCCGCTGCGCGTTTGTTTATCAGCCAGCCGGCAGTCACCGGGCATATCAAGGCGCTGGAGGAGCACTACCAGATCCCTCTGTTGCGACGCACCGCCCGACGGGTGGAGTTGACCGAGGAGGGCACCCGGCTGGTCGCGATCACACGGGCCATCTTCGGCTTGGTGGAAGAAGCGCAGACAATGCTGGAGGCCAATCGGCAATTGCTCACCGGACGCCTGGAAGTGGCGGCGGACGGGCCGCACCTGGTCATGCCGATGCTGGCCAGCCTGCGTGCCCGTTATCCGGGGATTACCGTCAACTTGCGCCTGGGCAACGCCCAGGAAACCCTGGCTGCGCTGTTGTCTGAACATGCCGATGTGGCGGTGCTGACGGAGGTCGAGCCGCGCAAGGGCCTGCACCTGCAACCCTTGATCGAGTCACGGATCTGCGCGCTGGTACCGGCCGGCCATCCCTGGTTGGCGAAGCCTGCGGGGATTGGCCTGGAGCAGTTGGATCAGGTGATCATGGTGCTGCGCGAGCCGAGCTCCATTACTCGGCGTACTTTTGACGAGGCCTGCGCCCAGGCCGGGGTGCAGCCCAAGGTGTTGCTGGAATTGGACAGCCGTGAGGCTGTGACCGAAGCCGTCGCCGCAGAGTTGGGTGTGGGTGTGGTGTCGTCGATGGAAGTCAGCCGCGACCCACGGGTGCATGCAATTGCGATCCGTGGCGATGGGCTGGTGAACCGGCATGTGGTGGGCTGCATGGAGCGGCGTCGGGAATTGCGCTTGATTCAGGCGTTTTTTGAGTTGGCGCCAGGGACTGGTGTTGGCTGACGACCGAGTTAACCCCTTCGCGAGCAAGCCCGCTCCCACATTTGATCGAGTTCCTTCAGGATGAATACGGTCAAGTGTGGGAGCGGGCTTGCTCGCGAAGGGGCCCTCAACTTCAGCGAAGGCTTTCCCGCACGATATCCAGAAACGTCGCCACCACCCGTCTTGAACTCTGCTCCTTCAAACACACCAGCGTTTCCTTCATCCGCTGGCTACAGTCGCGAATCGGCATGGCATACACCCGCGAGTCCGCACCAAATTCTGCCGCCGACACCACGCCCACACCAATCCCCACCACCACCGCCTCCCGCGCCGCTTCCCGGCCTTCTACCTGGATCGCCGGACGAATGCGCAGCCCGGCCTGGCGCATTTCCTGTTCCAGGGTCTGACGGGTCACCGAGCCGATTTCCCGCAAGACCAGCGGCGTGTCGTCCAGGTCGGCCAGACAGATCGACTCGCGCCCAGCCCAAGGGTGGTTGCGGGCAACAAACGCCATCAATTGATCGTCGGGCAGCGGTAATGACAGTAGCCGTTCATCGTTGACGTCACGGCCCAACAACGCCAGATCGGCTTGATAGTTGTACAGGCGAAACAGTGATTCATCGGTGTTGCCGGTTTCGATCTTGACGCTGATGCCTGGGTATCGCTGGCAGAAGAGCGCGATTTGCGGCAGTACGTGCACGGGGGCGTCCACCGCCAGGGTCAGGGTGCCGGTTTGCAGGGCGCGGGAGTCTTGCAACAGTTCTTCGGCTTCGGCCGCGATGACAAACAGGCGTTGGGTGATGCTCAGCAGCCGCTCTCCCAGGTCGGTCAGCCTGACGGAACGTTTGTTGCGGTGAAACAGCAGCACGCCAAAGCGTTCTTCCAGCTTGCGCACCTGGTCGGAAATCGCCGGCTGCGTCAGGAACAGGCGCTCGGCAGCCTGGGTAAAACTGCCGTGGACGGCGACGGCATGGAAGGCTTTGAGTTGGGCGTGGGACACCGACATCACGAATCCTCTTACAAGCTCAGCTTATATTTGAAATACGATAAATCGATTTTACCTATTAGTCAGCCATTGCTTTGATAGCCCTCAGTCGCCGTAGGTTGAGTCCTACAACTTCGGCGGCCATGGGTCTTTTGCGTGCTTACCAGCGGGACTCATCTGACCAGTACCGCCCCGGTCAGGGGGCCGGTACTGCAGTGCTCAACAATAAAAATACAGGCGTTTGCTTCCCATTCTGCCGGCACACTCACACCCGAGGTCAGAACCACCATGAATACTCCTATGAGTAGCATCAAGCGTTGGCGCGTGCAGATTTTCGCCATCACCTGGCTGGCGTACGCCGCCTTCTATTTCACCCGCAAAGCGTTTTCCGTGGCCAAGTTGGGGATCGTCGACGACCCGAGCTTCCCGCTGGACAAGATGATGATGGCCAACCTGGATGGCATTTACTTGGCCGCGTATGCCGTTGGCCAATTCACCTGGGGCATGCTGGCCGACCGTTTCGGGCCGCGGGTGGTGGTACTGGGCGGGCTGTTGATTTCTGCGGCGGCGGCCCTGGTCATGGGCACCTTTGCCACGTTGCCGATCTTTGTGACGTGCATGTTGATTCAGGGGCTGGCGCAATCCACCGGCTGGTCAGGGCTGTGCAAGAACCTCGGCAGTTTTTTCCCAGCGCAGCAACGTGGGCGGGTGCTGGGGTTGTGGAGTTCCTGTTATGCGTTCGGCGGTCTGGTGGCGTCGCCGTTTGCCGGGTGGTGGGCCTATACCCTGATCGGGACCTGGCATGCGGCGTTTATCTCCAGTGCGGCCGTCGTTGCCGTCGTCGCGGTGTTGTTCTTCATTTTCCAGCGCAATACGCCACAGGATGTGGGGTTACCGGCAGTAGAGGTCGAGCCGGTATTGACGGCTGAGGAAGCGGCTGCGGCGAAGAAAATCAGCCTGATGGAACCGCTGCGGGAGATCTTGCGCAACCGCACGGTGCTGACCCTGGGGTTGGCATACTTTCTATTGAAGCCGGCGCGCTACGCGATCCTGTTGTGGGGGCCGGTGATTGTCTTCGAGCAGATGCCATCGGTGGGCAAGGTCGGCGCGGCGATTGTGCCAACGGCGTTCGAGTTGGCGGGGTTGTTGGGGCCGATCATGATTGGCGTGGCCTCCGACAAGCTGTTTGGCGCCCGACGCATGCCGGCGTGTGTCCTTAGCCTGCTGGCGTTGACCGTGGCCCTGGCGCTGTTCATGGGTGCCTTGCACACCGGCAGTGTGGTGATGGTGATGGCGCTGCTGTTTGTCATGGGCCTGACCCTGTACGGGCCGGACTCGATGATCAGCAGCACCGCCGCCATTGACTTCGGCACCGCCAAGGCGGGTGCGACGGCAGCGGGCTTTGTCAACGGCTGCGGCTCGGTGGGGGCGGTGCTGGGCGGCTTGCTGCCGGGGTACTTCGACACGGTGACGGTATTTATCGTGTTCGCCGGTGCAGCGTTGTTTTCCTCGTTGGTGTTGATGCCTTACTGGAATGCCAGGCCGGCGGTGTTGGCGCAGGTGGGGGATTTTGTGCCGCAGCGTGAGGCGGCGATCAAACCCTTGCGCATCTAGGCGGCGACAAGGCTGGCCGGTTTTTTGGTGGATTAGAGACTTTTTGCCCTATAAACTCTGCCCCCAAAGCGCCGGCCAGTAGACGTCTCGGCGCCATGGATAGAAGAGAGTGAGTCATGGGCGCACAGTGGAAAGTCAAACATAAAGAAGCAGCATCCAATGCCAAGGGCAAGATTTTCGGCAAGCTGGTTAAAGAGATCACCATTGCTGCCCGCAACGGCGCCGACACCGCGACCAACGCACACTTGCGTCTGGTAGTAGAGCAGGCCAAAAAGGCCTCGATGCCCAAGGAAACCCTGGAGCGGGCCATCAAGAAAGGCGCGGGTCTGCTGGGCGAGACCGTGCAATACCATCGCGTGACCTATGAAGGCTTTGCCCCGCATCAGGTGCCGTTGATCGTTGAGTGTGTGACCGACAACATCAATCGTACCGTGGCGGAAATCCGCGTGGCGTTCCGCAAGGGGCAACTGGGTGCTTCCGGTTCCGTGGCCTGGGATTTCAACCATGTGGGCTTGATTGAAGCCTCGCCAGACAGCCCGGATGCAGACCCGGAAATGGCGGCGATTGAAGCCGGTGCCCAGGATTTCGAGGAAGGCGAAGAAGAGGGCTCGACCCTGTTCATCACCGAGACGACTGACCTCGATGCGGTGCAAAAGGCGCTGCCGGAGCAGGGCTTTACCGTGCTGTCTGCCAAATTGGGCTACATCGCCAAGAATCCGGTCTCGGGCTTGAGCGATGAACAAATGGCCGAAGTCGAAGCCTTCCTCGAAGGCCTGGACAACCATGACGATGTGCAGGATATGTTCGTCGGTTTGGCGGGCTAACGCTTGTAGCCGCTGCCGAGGCACGAGGCTGCGATGCGGTCCGCAGGACCGCCCTCAGGGGGCTGCTGCGCCGCCCATCGCAGCCTCGTACCTCGGCAGCGGCTACAGGTGGGTTCAGTGGTGTTCTAAAGACCGTTTTTCAGCAGCGCCTCGACTTCCTCAAACCCCGGCCGCGCCAGCACATCTGGTTGGCAGCAACGTTCGCGCAGCGCTTCCAGCCGCTGGCGGTTGTCCTCGCTCAAACCACTGTCAATCCGCTCCAGCAGTTCCCCCAGTAACACCCCGAACGCGCGCACTTCGATACGCTGCAAGGCTCTGGATTCCAGGCTGTCAGCCGTGGCATGGAACGATGCCGCGCCAAAATCTCCCAGCAGACAATCACCGACCTCGTTCCACAAGATATTGTGGCCGTACAAGTCGCCGTGGGTGATGCCGTGCTGGTGCAAATGGGCGGCGACCGAGGCAATCCCGCGGGCCATGCGCAGTGCAACATCGGCGCTAAAACGGGTGCTCGGTTCGTAGATATCACGGGTACACGAGGCCAGGCTCGGCAAGGCTGCCAGGTTGCGGTAGCTCGGGTCGATCAACTGCATCACCAAGGCGGCCTGGTTCTCGGGATGGTCGATAACCCTTCCTTCAACCTTGATCAGGTTGGCATGTTGGCCGGCAGCGATGCAGGCCTGCATTTCGTGCAACGGTGAGCCGTCGCTGGTGATGCTGCCTTTGTACAACTTGACCGCAACCGGCTGGGCCGGGCCACTTGGCGGCGTCCAGGTCGCCTGGCGAATGATTCCGGACGCACCTTCGCCCAGCACCTGCTCCAGGGCGAGTTGCGACCAGGGAATGTTCGGCGTGGAGTCATCGCTGGCAAGCTCGACGGCCATCTCCACCGGATTACCGGCGTAGGCCAGCCAGGTCAGGCTGGGCAGGGTCAGCAGCCAGTCCGGCAGGTGGGTCAGGCGGTTGGAGGCAATGCGGATCAGTTCCAGGTTTTTGCAATTGGCCAGGCTTTCGGGCAGGTGCTCAAGGTGGTTGCCCGCCAGCATCAGTTTTTGCAGCAGCGGGCGCTCACCCAGTGCCGTCGGCAATTGGCTGATCTGGTTGTCGGTCAGGATAAACCAGCGCAACAGCGGCGGCAGCGATGCGGCGCTGACCGTATGGATACGGTTGGCCTTGAACGCCACCATGCTCAACTGCTGGCATTGGCCCAGGCATTCCGGGACTTCAGTAAAGGCGTTGTCCGAGCAGAACAGTATGCGCAAGTGGCGCAGGCGATACAGGTCGTCCGGCAGGCTGCTCAAGGCATTGCCGCTCAGGTTGAGGATCTCCAGGGAGTCCGCCAGGTCGAAAATTTCCCGTGGGAATTCGGTCAGCCCGCAAGACAGATCCAGACGGGTGACGCCAGCCAATTGGCCGGCTTTGAGTTGGGCAAGGGTATCCATGAGCAGCGCGGTCACTCGGCAATAGGGGCGTAAAAGGCGCTCATGATAGCGGCTTGAGGGGGATGGGGTCCTGTTCAAATGCGCTTGGACCTGCCACGTGCAGCTGCCCCAGCCGGCTGCGGGTGCGTGCCAGGTCGATGGCATGGCCGCTCAAGGCTTCGTCCAGCGGCTGTTCACCCAGCAGGGTCAGGTGTTTGTCCTGATCGTAAAGCACGTCGATCAGGTTAATGAAGCGCTGCTGGACCGCAATCGGGCAATCGCCCAGGCCGGGCAGGCCGTCGATGATCCAGTGGTCGAAGTCCTCACACAGGTGCAGGTAGTCCATCACGGCCGTCGGCTGTTCGCAGAGGTCGCTGAAGGTGACACCCAGCGTGCGCTCCTGGTGCCAGCGCACGGCTAGCTGGCGAGCACCGACCGTCAGCGACAAGGGTGGCAGATCCGCTGATGGCAAACCCAAGGCGACGCGCTGCGCCTGGGTGCCAGGCCAGATGAAATGGCCCCGGGTAAAGCGTTGTTCACCATGGGCCTGGGCCAGGCTGCGATAGTCCTGGGGTGCGCTGACTTCCATGACGTCCATCCGTGCGCTGATCAACTCGATCACCGGCTTGAATCGTTGGTGGTACAGCGGGTTGGGCAGCAGGCCCTCAGGCGGGTAATTGGAGGTCACCAGCAGCAGGACACCGCGTTGGAACAAGGCCTTGAACAAGCGGCTGATGAGCATCGCATCGCCGATGTCGTGGACGTGGAATTCATCGAAGCACAACACCCGGCAGTCATCGAGCAACTCGTCCAGGGTGCTGCCCAGGGCATCGCGTTGCTGACGATGGGCGAACATGCCCCGGTGCAGACGGGCAAAGAAGTTGTGGAAATGCACTCGGCGTTTCTCGGCGATCGGCAGCGCCTGGAAAAAACCATCCAGCAACCAGCTTTTTCCCCGCCCGACGGCGCCATGCAGATACAAGCTGCGGGTGGGGCGACCCGCCAGCAACTGCGCGGATTGCCGGGCCATGGCCTCGATGACCTGCTGTTGGCCAAGGCTGAGGGTATAACCCTGCTGGCGGGCCTTGTCCTGGAAGAACCGGTGGATGGACGGGTCACTGTCGGTGTCGGCTTTTTTGCCCAGCAGCCGCTTGATCAAGGGCATGCGGGAAGAAGAGGTTGGCGGTAAAGCGGCCAATGCAAGTCACTCTGTGTTTCGGTGGTCGCTCACTTTAGAGCGGCAAGGACTTTTTGACCAATAGAGAGTGTGGCAAGCCCGCTCGCCACAAACAGCGACTGTGCGTAGGGAAGAAGAAGTTTAGATCCCCGTGATGCGAGGATGCTCGGCAAGTATCTGATCCGACTGGCAGATTCCCCCCAAGAGACTAACCTCATACTCAGCAATCTCCCCTGTACAAGGATTGGGGCAGTGAAGATACACGCGGTCCTGGCAATCATGAGCATGATGCTCTGCGACACGGTTTATGGCGCCCAGCTCCAGGTGGAGGTGCGTATTGACGTGCAGCGTGGTTGCCAATTGGTGGGTACTACGCGTCATGCGGGTATCGAACAACTCGGTGTGCTGGATTTTGGCAGTGGCCCGCGCCTGGATGACCCCGCTGGCCCGCTGAGTGCCGCGCTGATCAGTCAACGCCAGCCACGCCTGGAGTGCAACCCGGATACGCCTTATCAGGTGCGCGTCGACGGCGGCCTGCACGGTGGTGTTGGCGAGGTGCGTTACCTGGCCGCTACGACCTCTTCAAGCAGTAAACCCATTCCCTACCGTATTTATACCGATGCCGCCCGGCGAATCCCTTTAGCCGTGGATGTGCCGCTCAGCGGGCGTGTGCCGGATTCAGGCTCGGTGGATTTGCCACTCTACGGGCGTATCGAGCCACTTAAGGATATTCCCCAGGTTGGGCGCTACTCCGACCTGCTCAAGGTGACGGTGACATGGTAGCCCGGTGCTTGGCCCTGGTGGTCATGGGCGGCCTGTTGCTGCTGGCGGATGACGCCCAGGCGGCGGTCAGCGGGCAGATTCATGCACGGCTGGTGATTACCGCCAGTTGCGAAGTGAGCAAAGGCACCGACAGCGCCCCGGTCAGCCCGGATGGAGGGGTGGCAGTGCTGGATTTCGGCACCCATGGTCCGACCTGGGACAGCCGCTTGAGTGCCGAGGTCAGTGACAATGAAAAGGCTCCGTTGGCGGTGTCCTGCAACCCGTCTGTCAGCAGCTTCACCGTGACCATCGACGGCGGTGCCCACGGCGACGGCAATACCCGGCGGTTGAGCAACGGCCGGCAAACCATTCCCTATAGCCTGTCTGCCGATGCATCCGGTCGCAATACCTACAGCATTGGCCAACAACGCAATTTCGTCGTGACCAAGGGCACACAAATACCGATTCCGGTATTCGGCTCCGTGGTGGCGAATACCAGGGCCTTACCGGCGGGGATCTACACAGACACCCTGACGGTGACACTGGATTGGTAAACCATGAGGAGAACACCATGCATGCACTTGTCTCGAAAATAGGCCTTCCGTTGATGGCGCTGATGTTGGCGTCCAGCGCTCAGGCGGCGACCACCGTGACGGGGCAGATCACTTCCACCCTGATATTGACCAACAGTTGCCTGGTCAATGGCGTGGGCGGTACCACGGGCTTGAACTTCGGTGCGCTCAACTTTGGCACCACCAACAGCCAGTTCACCACGGCTGCCGGACAAGTGCTGGGCGGCGGCGGCGGGGCCATGTCCATTCAGTGCTCTTCGGGCACCTCGCCGGTGATCACCGTAGGTGCCGGGGCCCATGACAGCCAGTCAGCAGGCGGTACCCGGGCGCTGTACGACGGCGTTGCCAATTATGTGCCCTATGACTTCTACACCGACGCCGGACATTCGACGCTCCTGCCGATTAACGGGACGATCAACGTGGGGCCGAGCACCGGTGTGGTGCAAACCGTGAATCTCTACGGCCAAGCCGTGGGCAAGGTGGGGCTGCCGGCCGGTACTTACACCGATACGGTTGCTGTGCAACTGACGTTCTAGGGTCATGAAGGGCATCTGGTATACGACGGCGGCGGTGGTTATTGGCTGGTGGACGCCGTTGTCGCTGTTGGCGGTCACCAGTCAGACTTTCCAGGTCAGCGCGACGATTACCCCAGGTTGCCTGGTAGTGGGCGGCGGGTCGAACTACGGCAGCCTGACCTTCGGCACCTATTCGGCGTTGTCCACCAGCACCGTGTCTGTGGCGCTGAGCGGTGGGGTGACCTTGCAATGTACGCCGGGGGTCACCCTGAACATGAGCGTTGACGGTGGCTTGCACAATAGCAGCGGCCGGCACATGCAGCTCAATAGCGGCAGTGCCCTGGTGGCGTATCAGCTATTTCAGGACGCGGCCCTGAGCCAGAGCCTGGGGATCAGTCAAAGTGTCAGCGTGGCTTACAGCAACGCCAACACCATCACCCTGCCGATTTACGGACGGGTGCAGTTACCGGGTAATCAGCCTGGGGGGACGTACAGCGACGTGCTGCAGGTGCAGCTGTCGTGGTAAGGCGATTGGCATAAGGAGTGGGGTCTATGTATTCAGCTTCCCGGCGGTTATGGGTTGCAGGTTTTATCGGGCTGGTGGCGCTGGGCGTAGGAAAGGTTCAGGCCGCGAGTTCAGTGCTGATCTGGCCGATTGATCCGGTGCTGGAAGCGGATCAACAGGCCAGCGCGTTGTGGCTGGAAAACCGTGGCACCGAGACGGCCAACCTGCAAATCCGTGTATTTGCCTGGAGCCAGAGCGGGTTTGATGATCAATACCAGAACCAGCGCGACGTGATTGGTAGCCCGCCGGTGGCCAAGATCGAACCGGGGCAGAAGCAATTGGTACGCCTGACCCGCACCCGGGAAGTGCCGCCGGGCCAGGAGATGGCCTATCGGATCATTATCGATGAAATCCCTTCTGCAACGCCGGTTGCGCCACCGACCGATGGCAAGACGGCCGCTGCCATCCGCTTTCAGATGCGCTATTCGGTGCCCTTGTTCGCCTATGGCCCGGGGCTGTGGAGCAAGGACGACAGCACCCGCCAGCGAGACCCGAAAGGCGCGGGCAAGCCAGATCTGAGCTGGAAAAAGGTCACTGTCGCCGGACGTAACTATGTGGAGATGCGCAACCAGGGCGCGGTGCATGCCCGTCTGACCGACGCCGCGTTCAAGCAGGGCGGTCAGCCTCGGCCCCTCGTGGACGGTTTGCTGGGATACGTGTTGCCGGGCGCGACCATGCGCTGGCCGATTCCGGATGCAGTAGCGGCTGACCAGCCGTTGCAGGTCCGGATCAACGGGGCAACAAATGTAGAGAACATTGCGCCGGGGCGGTAACGCCACGGCCTGGGGCGTGATGCAGGAGCAGTCCCTGGTTTCAATAGGATGGAGATGTCCAGTGACGGACACAAAGCCTTGCTGAGCCATGATCGGGCTCGTTATCTGTGGCGTTCGGTGTTGGTGGTGAGTGGTCTGTGTAGCCTGGTATTTGCGCCTTGGGGCGTGGCTGCCGCATTGCCGCCGCCCCCCGGCAATATGGAGGCTGTTGCCGATGCACAGTTGTTTTTGGGACTGGTGGTCAACCAACTCGACACCGGCCGGGTGGTCGCTGTCAATCAGCGCGCCGGGCGGATGTTTCTACCGGCGGCCACCTTACGTGATGTTGGTATGAAGCTGCCGGCGAGCGTGGGCGAAGAAGTCGCCCTCGACAGCCTCCCCGGGCTGCATAGTGACTACGACAGCCAGGGCCAGCGCTTGCTATTGGATGTGCCGCCGGCCTGGTTGCCGGATCAGTTCATCGGCAACCGCAACAACTACCCGCGCACCCAGTCGATGACCAGTTTTGGCGCCTTGCTCAACTATGACGCTTACCTCAACGACACTGACGACAGTGGGACCTACCTGGCTGTCTGGAACGAAGTCCGGCTGTTTGACACCTGGGGCACGCTGTCCAACACCGGCCAATACCGCAGCACCATTGGCTCCCAGGTGGAAGGCAGCACCCTGAACAATGGCTACCGGCGCTATGACACCACCTGGCGTTTCTCCGACGATGAGCGGCTGCTGACTTACGAGGCTGGCGACGTGATCAGCGGCGCATTGCCCTGGAGCAGTTCGGTGCGCCTGGGTGGCGTACAACTGTCCCGGGATTTTGCCGTGCGCCCGGACCTGGTGACCTACCCCTTGCCGCAGTTCGCCGGTGAGGCGGCTGTACCGTCGTCGGTGGACCTGTTTATCAACGGCTATAAGTCCAGCAGTGCCGACCTGCAGCCCGGGCCCTACACCCTGACCAATATTCCGTTTATCAACGGTGCAGGCGAAGCGGTGGTGGTCACTACGGATGCCCTGGGTCGGCAGGTTTCGACCACCGTGCCGTTCTACGTCACCAGTACGCTGCTGCAAAAAGGCTTGTCGGATTTTTCGGTGGCCGCCGGTAATCTGCGCCGGGATTACACCGTGAAGGATTTTGGCTACGGCCCGGGCGTGGCCAGTGGCAGTTTTCGTTACGGGCTATCGGACACCTTCACCCTGGAGAGCCATGCCGAAGCTTCCAACTCCCTGACCCTGGGCGGCGTGGGCGGCAACCTGCGGCTGGGCAACTTTGGTGTGCTCAACACAGCCCTCAGTCAAAGCCAATTCGAGGGTGAGAAAGGCCAGCAGCTGAGCCTGGGCTATCAGTACAGCAGTCAGCGCTACAGCCTGTCGTACCAGCGGGTCCAGCGTCGTGACCAGTACGCCGACCTGACCCTGGTTGACACGCCTTACGCCAGCCTCAGCAAGCGCAGCGAACAAGTGACGCTGAGCTTGAACCTGGACAGTTACGGCAGCATTGGTGCCGGCTATTTTGATGTGCAGGCGGCCGATGATTCGCGCACACGATTGTTGAACCTGACCTGGAGTAAACAGCTGTGGCACAACACCAGTTTCTACCTGTCCGCCAACCGCGAGATCGGCGACAGCAATTGGGCCATGCAGGCGCAACTGGTGATCCCCTTCGACATGTACGGCAGCCTGAGCCTGAGCAACGAGCGTAGCCAGGCCGGGGAAAACCGGCAGCGGGTCAACTACAGCCGTGCGGTCCCCACCGACGGCGGCGTGGGCTACAACCTCGGCTACGCCCATGGCGACGGCCCGGCCTATCGCCAGGCCGACCTGACGTGGCGCTTGCAGTCGGTGCAATTGCAGGCTGGCGTGTATGGCAGCAGCAATGCACAAACCCGTTGGGCGGACGCCAGCGGCTCGCTGGTATGGATGGACAAGCAAGTCTTCGCGGCCAATCGGGTCAATGACGCCTTTGTGGTGGTCAGTACCGATGGTTTCGCCGGCGTGCCGGTGCTCTACGAGAACCAGAAGGTGGGGGAAACCGACCGCAACGGGCATTTGCTGGTGCCCTGGAGCAGCGCCTATTACCGCGCCAAGTATGAAATCGACCCGTTGAACCTGCCGTCCAACGTGCAAACCCCGCAGGTTGAACAACGCGTCGCGGTTCGTCGGGGCAGTGGCTATGTGCTGGAGTTTCCGGTGCGCCGGGTCATTGCGGCCAGTATCACGCTGGTGGATGCCAAGCATCAGGATCTGCCTCTGGGCAGCCTGGTGCAGCATGAGCAAAGCGGTGCGCAGGCGGTGGTGGGCTGGGATGGCCTGGTCTACCTGGAGGGCTTGGCAGAGCACAACACGTTGCGGGTGACTGTGGGCGAAGGCCATACCTGCCAGGCGACGTTCGATCTGGACATCAAGCAAGAACAGGTGCCGCTGATTGGCCCGCTGGTTTGTCAATAAAGTGAAGGAGTGTGGACGTGCGGTTCAAGCAAGGGTGGTACTCACTGGCGTTGCTGGCAAGCCTGGGTTTTACGACACAGGTGCAGGCGGCTTGCTCGGTGGTGTCGACCGTGCCGGTGGGCTTCGGCCTGGTGAGTTCGATGACGGTGCGCACGGCGGCCCAGGCCAGCTCGACCACCAATGCCGGGCTGAGATGCGGGCCTACGCTGATCTCCTTACTGGCGGCCAGCGATCACTTCTATGCGACGATCACCTCGGCCACCAGCGGCATGGTCGGCCCCACGGGTGATGTCATCGGTTATACGATTTACGCCAATAACAGCACCAGTTTCCCGATCACCCGCGGGGCCCAGTTCGACTTTGCCAGCAACAACATTGCCCAAAGCCTGGGGCTGGTCTCCGGACCAGGCAACAAGACTGTACCGATCTACCTGAGCAGCATTACCGGCAGTAACGTTGCGGCCGGGGTCTACAGCGAAACGTTGAGTATCTTCTGGAGCTGGAACTATTGCTCGGCACTGGGGGTTGGCTCGCTTTGCATATTGCGGGATATCGGCACCGGCACCGCCAGCCTCACTGTCAGCATGACCGTGACCAACGACTGCCAGATCACCGCGCCCAATATCAGTTTTGGCAGCGCACCGGTGGTCAGTGGCTTCGCCGCGGTGACCGGCCAGACCATCAACATCGCCTGTACCAAGGGCAGTGCCTACACCGTGGGCCTGAGTGACGGCCAGAACCCGGTAAGCGTGGGCGGGCGGCGACAGATGATCTCCGGCAGCAACCTGCTGGCTTATGACATCTTCAAGAGCGCCACTACGACCCGTTGGGGCAGCGTGTCGACGGCGCGCCGTGCCAGCTCCACCGCTGAGGTCAATCCGGGCAATGGCCTGGGTACCGGTAGCCAGATCTTCAACTACAACGCCAAGATCTATACCGACCAGAACACCCCGCCGGGGGGAACGTATATCGATAATGTGGTGTTGGACGTGGGTTTCTAGAACCCTACCGTCTGTTTCAGCATCTGGGTGACCGGCTCATCTGACGGGCTGACCATCGCATAGTTATAACCGTCGCCGGACCAGTATTCGGCCTGTAGCCCATCGGCACTGCTGCTGCCACGGGGCAGCAGCTTGTTCTGCGGTCCCGGTGGCCGGATGTAGAAGCTGATGCGTCGGCCCTGCTTATCCTCGTACAGCACCATGGCCGCCGCGCCTTGGTCGGTGGTGAGCAGGCGTCCGCTGACCGCCTTGAACCCAGCCTGGCTCAAGTCCGGCAGGCGGTGGGCCTGGGTGAAGTAGCGATCGAGCCAGGCTTGCATGTCGCCGTTGCCTTGCACGTTGTAGTCGGCGGGCAGGATGCCGTCCTGGGCGAACATGCGGTACGCCTGCATGGCGTCGGTCATCGGGAGTACGGTGCTCAGGGTCATCTGCCGTGCCTGCCAACCACTCAGGCCGCCGATGCTGACGGCAATTAGCAGCACGGCGGCAGTTGCGAGGTGACGACGGGATTGGTGCTTGATCCGCTGGCGAATCAACGCGGGGTCCAGGTCGGGGTTGGCCGGTTGTTGCAGCGCGCCGCTTAAAGACGCGCGCAGGTGTTGCGCATCCTGCTGCCACGCCTGGACCTGGGCTGCCACATCGGGCTGGGCCGCCAGCCAGGTTTCGAGCAGGCGCCGATCGGACTCCAGCAGTTGGTGATCGACGTAGGCGTGCAAATCGCGTTCGCTGGGAGGCAGGCTGATCATTTGAGTATCCGCAGGGAAGGGCTGGTGATTTCGCCGTCGCTGAGTTGGCGCAAGGCCTGGCGTGCGCGGGACAGGCGAGACATCACGGTGCCGATGGGCACATCGAGGATGTCGGCGACTTCTTTGTAGCTCAGGCCTTCGACCGAGACCCAGAGCAGCAGGGCGCGCTGCTCGGTGCTTAGTTGATCGAAGGCTTGCAGGGTCGATTGAGCCATGACGGTACGTTCCGTCGAGGGCTGGGTGTCATCCCGGCCAGTGAAGAACTCCAGCATTCGTGTATAGCGCCGCGAACGGCGGTGAGCGTCGAGGAATTGCCGGTAGAGGATCGAGAACAACCAGGCCCGCAGGTCGCCTTCAGGGCGTTTGTCGGCCCAACGGATGATCGCCCGTTCAAGGCTGGCCTGCACCAGATCATCGGCGCTGCTGGATTGGCGTGTCAGGGACACGGCAAAACGCCGAAGCCTGGGGATGAGTTCACGTAACTGTTCGTCGAGTTCGTGCATGGGATTCTGGCTAGTCACTACGCTGGGACTAGGGAGACGTCCGACGTCGAAGGTTATTCCAGGCCATTAAAAATAAACAGTAGGCCAGGGAATAGAGGGAGTTGGCGTTCGTCCTAATGCTCCGACCTTATATTTTCGCACCTGAGGCCCTTGGCCCTGGAGTTTTTCATGGTAGATCACTCATCACCGCCACGCCCGCCGCTGAGCACCGCAAGCCTGATCGTTCGGTTAGCCAGCATCGGGGTGGTGGTCGCGGTTGCGGCGGGGGCTTTTGCCTACGTCAACGGTACCCTGGACCCACAGCGGTTGCGTCCCAAGACGCTGGTCAATGCGCTGGAAACCAATAATGGCGTGCACCCTGGTTACCGGCGTAACCATTCCAAGGGTGTGTGCGTGGCGGGTTATTTCGAGAGCAGCAATGAGGCGCGCCAGTATTCCAGTGCCCAGGTGTTCAGCGAGGCGCGCACGCCAATCATCGGCCGTTTTGCCTTGCCCAGTGGCAACCCTTATGCGCCGGACAGCAGCGTGCCCTTGCGCAGTTTTGCCTTGCAGTTCAGCTTGGCCAACGGCCAGCAATGGCGTACCGGGATGAACAGCATGCCGGTGTTCCCAGTGGGCACGCCTGAGGCGTTTTTCCAGATGCTCAAGGCCGGTGCACCGGACCCGGCCACCGGCAAGCCGAACCCGGCCAGTATGCCGGCTTTCTTCGCCTCCCATCCGGAGACCGCGTCGTTCCTGGCCTGGGTCAAGACCGCCAAGCCGTCGGCCAGTTATGCCACCGAAACCTATAACAGCATCAATGCGTTTTATCTGGTGAACGCCAGTGGCCAGCGCCAGGCCGTACGCTGGGGCGTGGTGCCGCAGAGCCAGGACGCACCCGGTGCCGCAGCGCCGCAGGGCAGTGACTTCCTGGAGAAAGACCTGACGCAACGTCTGGTTGCGGGGCCGCTGCGTTGGCAGTTGAACGTCACCCTGGCCAACCCTGGAGACCCGGTCGACGACGCCAGCAAGGCCTGGACCGGCGAACACAAAGTGTTGAACGCCGGGACTCTGGTACTGGAAAGCAGCCAGCCTCAACTCGATGGCGATTGCCGCGATATCAACTTTGATCCATTGATCCTGCCAAGCGGTATTGAAGCCTCGAATGACCCGCTGCTGGCAGCACGTTCGGCGGCCTACGCCAGTTCCTACTTGCGTCGCACCAGTGAAGTCAGCCAGTTGCCCAGCGCCCCTCAGGAGTCGAAGCCATGAATGCTCAACCTCGGTATTTCGCCCCCTTGGCGCGGCTGCTGCATTGGCTGATGGCATTGATGGTCATTGCCATGTTGTTTATTGGCGCGGGTATGGCGGCGTCGGTGTCGGAACGGCACGAATGGCTGATCCACCTGCATAAGCCTTTGGGGATCGCCATTCTGGCCCTGGTGATCGTACGGTTGGTGGTGCGTTTTTCCACTCGTCAGCCGCCATTGCCCGCTGATTTGCCGCTCTGGCAAGTGCTGGCGGCGAAGGCATCTCATTGGGTGCTATACGGTTTGATGCTGGTGTTGCCGCTGCTGGGTTGGGCGATGATCTCGGCGGCGGGCGACCCGGTGATGCTCAGCAGTTCCCTGCAACTGCCAGCGCTGGTCCCGGCCAATGCGCAGCTGTTTGCGGTGCTGCGCAAGGCTCATGGACTTCTTGCCTATCTACTGTTTCTGACGGTGCTATTGCACTTGGCGGCGGCGTTGTTCCATGGCCTGATCCGCCGCGATGGCGTGCTGCAAAGCATGACCGGCACCAAGGACTGAAGCCTAGCTCTGCACCGGCTGAGACTGTGCAGCCGGTGCGGGGCCCAAGGTGGCCAGCCAGTAGATCAGCGCCAGTAGATTAATGGCTGCGCCCAGGCCGCACACGCCGATCCATCCTCCCCACGCGTACATCACCGTCGAGCCTACCGACCCCAACGCACTGCCCACCGAATAGAACAGCATGTAGCCGGCCGCCAGCCTGCTCTGGGCTTCGGGGCGCACGCTGTAGATCAGGCTCTGGCTGGTGACATGGACGGCTTGCAGGCCCAGGTCGAAAGTAATTACACCGAGTAACAATGCCCACAGGGATGACTGGGTAAAGCCGATTGCCAGCCAGGACACCAGCATCAGGATCAGTGCGCCACCGCTGGTCCACTGTGCGAAGCCGCGGTCGGCCAGGTGCCCGGCGCGGGCGGCACCGAGCGCACCGGCTGCACCTGCGAGTCCGAACAATCCGATTTGTGTGTGGGACAGCGACAGCGGCGGGGCGCTCAAGGGCAGTACCAGTGGCGTCCACAGCACCGTGCCGGCGGCAAAGATCAGAAAGGCCAGGACCGCGCGGTCTCGCAGTACTTTTTCTTGCTTGAATAAGCTGAACACTGAACGGATCAGTTGGGCATAGGAGTCGGTGGCTCGCGGCTGCTCGGTCGCAGGCAAGACTTGCCAGAGCAACAGCGCCATCAGCAAGGTCAACCCCGCTGACAACAGGTACACCGAGCGCCAGCCTGCCAGGTCCGCCATGGCACCTGAGACCGTACGCGCGAGCAGCAGGCCAACCACGATGCCGCTGGTGACCAGGCCCACCACATGCCCACGTTGCTCTGGCCGTGCCAGGTTGGCGGCAAAGGCCACCAGGGTTTGCGTGACCACCGCCAGCAGGCCGGTCAAGGCCATGCCTGCCAGCAACAAGAAGCTGTTGGAAGAGAACGCCACCAGCAACACCGCAAAGGTCGACAGCAGCAGTTGGCCGACGATCAAGCGTCGTCGGTTGAGCAAGTCTCCCAGAGGCACCAGCAGCACCAGGCCTACGCCATAGCCAATCTGGGTCAGCGTGATCACGATGCCGACGGTGGCGTGGTCCAGGGCAAAGGTGTCAGCCATGGCATCCAGCAAGGGTTGGGCGTAGTAGACATTCGCCACCGACAGGCCGCAGGCAATGGCGAACAGCAGCACCACGGGGCCACTTAAAGGGGAGCTAGACATGAGGGCTTATCCATTCTGGTTTTAAATTGAAACTAGTTGTACGGTAGGTATTCTGGTTTTATATTGCAACTACATTTTATTGAAGACAGGCGCGCCCATGGTCAAGCTCACCCGCTTTGAAAACGCCGAATGCCCGGTGGCGCGCTCGTTGGATGCGATTGGTGATGGCTGGTCGCTGCTGATTATTCGCGATGCCTTTGATGGCATTCGGCGTTTTGGCGAGTTTCAGCGCAGCCTAGGCATGGCCAAGAACATTCTGTCCACGCGCTTGCGCAGCCTGGTGGCTCACGGGATTTTCGAGGTCGTGCCGGCGTCGGATGGCAGTGCGTATCAGGAGTACGTATTGACGGAAAAGGGTAACGGCTTATTCACCGTCATCATCGGTTTGCGCCAGTGGGGCGAAGGGTTTTTCTATGGGGAAGGGGACGCGCATTCGATGATCGTGGACCGCGAGCAGGGTGAGCCTGTGGCAATGTTGCAGTTACGGTCGGCGGATGGCCGGCTGCTAGGGCCGCAAGATTGTCGGCGCGTGCCTGTGACAACCGGTCATCCGGAAGCGCTCTGAACTGTCAGAAATGACAGTAGATTTTACAGCCTGGCAGGCATTTCATGAGGGCTGGTTACCTGGGAGCCTGCCATGTCCTCGTTCGTTCGTCTCGCTCGTCATGCGTTTTCCATCCTGTTCTTCGGCCTGCTGGCCGCTGGGCTTTCGGGTTGTGTCCATTCGCCGCTGCCGCCGGCGGGCGGCGTCGAAGCTTATGCCAGTGTGATTGCACCGGCGGTGTTTGAGCGCGCTTCGTCGCAGGTCATCCAGGGCTACCGGGTCGAAAGTGGCACCCTGCGGATGCCAGATAACAGGCGTGGTTCCCTGGTCGTTGTCCATGGCCTGGATGGGGCGATGACGGCGTTGGTGGATGAGCCCGGCAAGCGCGGTGTGTTGCAGATCAGTGCCACGGGCAAACGCAGTTTTACCGAGTCGGGTGATGAAAACTTCAGAAGCGCCGATACGCTTAAAGTGGCCAAGCCCGTCAGGCCGGCAGCGAAGACCGGCGGGTTGCAGATCGTTGACGTGCTTGTCGGGTTCTCCCGCCAATCCGCGGACTGGTTGGTTGATCCATTGGCGTTTGCTCTGGCACAGGTCGAGACGGTGAATGTGGGGTTGCGTAATTCTCAAGTGCAGGGAGTTGAGGTGCGTTTGGCCGGGGTTCAGATTGTCGATGCTGACCGCAGGGTGACGGTCGACACCCTGGACCAGGTGCAAACTATCTTCGCCCAAGGCATGGCATCGTCCGGCGCGGATCTGGTGGCGGCATTCTTTGTCGGTACCCTGTGGGACGCCTCCGGGTGGGCCTATATCTATGGTCGTGGCACGGTGCAGCGCGCTCGCTCGGCGACGGCGTTTCGTCATGAAATCGGGCACAACGCGGGAGGTGAACACTGCTACGGCGATGATCCGGACGATCACCAGTGGGTGCCACGTTTTGGCTACGACAACGGCAAGTCGGCCACCATTTTGTGTGGTAATGATGATCCGTACTACTCCAATCCCCTTCTCCGTGATGAACATGGGCTGCCTCTGGGCGATGCAGGTACCGCAAACATGGCGTTGACCTGGCGTGAAATGGCCCCCCAAATGGCCGCTTATTCCCGAGCGCCCGTGGGGCAGCGGCTAATCCTCGCGGGCACCGCCGATGTCACTGCGCAGTTCAGCATCGTGCGGCCGCAACCAGGATTGGTGGGATTTGTGGCGCTGTCGGTAGCCAATGGCCCGGTCAAGCTGATACCCGCAGGAACGGGTTACACCCTGCTTACGGTCAGGCTCAAGGATGCACAAGGGCGTGAGAGCGATGTCTATTTTCGCGGCGTGCGCTGGGTTGGCGAGTGCCCAGGGTTGCTGACGCCAATGAACGCGACGGTCGAATGTGCGGCGGGTGGTGATGTGTACCTGGCGATTGAATACCATCGCGAAGACAACCCTTCGCTGCCCGATCGGCTGTTCAGTGGAGAACTCAAACTCAAGGTATTGGATCGGTCCGTGGGCAATTGGCTTGAACCGGTGACCGTGTTGATTTCGGTGGCCGGTTCAAGCAAGCGTTAAGTCGCCGGTACGGGGCCAGGGCTCAGCGCAGGTGGTCGACTATATCCGCCACGGTACTCAGCACGTCCTTGCCCAACTGCATCGAGCGCTTGCCGGACCAACCGGTGTGCGCGTTGGGCGCATCGTCGTTGTCCTTGAAGGGCATCTCGAGGGTCAGGGACAGGCAGTCGAACTTTTCGCCGACGCTGTTGCAGGCCAGGGTCATATTGGCTTCGCCCGGTAAGTCACGGGTGTAGCCGTGGGCGGTCTGGAAATCGCGGGTCAGGGCACTCAGGTGGCTGCGAAAGTGTTTTTCCAACTGTTCGATGCGAGGCGTGTAGCCAGGATTGCCTTCACAGCCGGCGGTGAAGATGTAGGGGATCTCTTCGTCCCCATGGATATCCAGGAACAGGTCGACGCCGTACTTTTCCATCTGCTGCTGGACGAACAGCACTTCCGGGCTGATCTCCTGGCTTGCGCTCTGCCATGCGCGGTTGAGGTCCTGGCCCATGGCGTTGGTGCGCAGGTGTCCGTGAAAGGCACCGTCCGGGTTCATGTTCGGCACCAGATACAGGTCGGCAGAAGCCAGGAGTTTTTTCAGTTCATCATCGCCATCTTGTTGCAGGCGCTCGATGATGCCTTCCATGAACCACTCGGCCATGTGTTCGCCGGGATGCTGCTGGGCAATGATCCAGACCTTACGCTTGGCGGCATCACCGTTACCTCGACGTAACAACTGGATATCACGGCCTTCGACACTTTTACCTGTAGCCAGTAATTGCGTACCGGCGCGATTCAGCGCCTGCTCGATCAACCCATCATGACGCTCACGGCTGTAGGGCTCGAAATAGGCAATCCAGGCTTGTTTTTCCTGGGGCTGCAGATTGATGTGCAGGGTTTCGCCATCAAAACGGGTGGGTACCCGAAACCAGTTGATGTGATCGTAGGACGCAACGGCGTTGTAGCCGCTCCAGGCGTGTTTGTAGGACGACTGGCCGGCGTTGCTCAGGCGGAACGTATGAGTGTGACCAATGTGCATACCTTCAGCCTTGAAGTGGAACCACTGGAAATGCTGGCTGCGGGTATCGGGTTTGATGGCCAGCAGCAACTGATAGGCATCGCTGGCGTCGAGGACCTGGATATTGCCACTGTCGAAGTCGGTGCTGATTTTGATGGAGGTCAAGGCCACGGTCATAGTCTGGTTGCCTGAGTATGATTGTTGTGGCGGACATTTTACACAGGAGCGGGGGGAACCCGGGGGGCAAATTGTTGCGGTGCAGGAAGGGGGCGTCATCCATGACGCCGCAGCAGCTTAGAATCTATGAGATTGATTCTCAAGTGCTATTTTCGAAAGATCCGGACTAGAGCGCTCGTTTGGCTTTCTTTCGGCGATGGTCTTTTGCTACCATGCGCGCCATCAAGCAACACACAGTCTTCATTAGCCTGAAGCCATGCCAGAAAAACTGGCAAAAAAAAGACCCGGCCAAAGAGCCGGGTCAAAAACCGTGATTAGCCTGATGAGGAGATATTCCAAGAGTCCGACCTAAGGTCCCTTGGTCTATCGACTGATCTCGCGATCAGCTGATGCAATAATAATCATTATCATTTGCAAGTCAAATGTTTTTATCCGCAGGATAGAAATATTTTCCTTTGCGTCTTTGTGCAGCGTGTACGGCTATCGATTGTCCCGGGCCGGTACATGCAGCAATCGCTCTACCATGGCCTTGGCCATATCAATCAAATACACCACCGAAAACGCCAGATCCCGGGTATTGCCTTGGGCGCTGTTCGCCGCCTCATAAGCCGTGGCGGCCGCACTTCGCAGCAGGTCAGAGGCGTGAACCAGGGCTTCTTCGTCGCTGACATCGTTCTTGACCTCAAACAAGGTGTCATCGATGGCAGGTCCAGTTACATCCTCTTTCAAGTAATAGTCGAGCGCACGCTGGGCAGCACCACTGCTGTACAGGAATAGCAGCTCATCTTCGTCGGGCGCGCGGGGCAGGTGATCCGGGGGTGTCGTCATGAGGTCGGTACTCTGGGTGGGTGTCGAATGCCTGAGCTTGATAATAGTACGAGTTGTATTTATGTCTTTTGATTGATTACTACAAACTGTTTATTGTGGCTGTGAATACACACCGTATTGTCAGGCCCCATGGATAAATGGATAGCGTTGGTCAAAGCCAACATGAAGGACCGCAAGATCACCCAGGATCAACTGGCCGAGCGCCTGGGCATGTCTCAGGGCGGCATTGGTCATTGGCTGAACAAGCGCCGCGAGCCAAGCATTGCCGACATGAATCGGGTGATGGAGGAACTTGGTTTGGGGGGGCTTGAAGTAGCATTGGTCGTCCGCCCAAAAAGCGCCGAGATGGCGGAAGACGAACTGCCGCTGACGGAACAATACAACCCGTATTTCCGTTACCCGGTGAGCGACTGGAAAGGAGTGTGCGAGGTGCGGGAAGAACGTACGCCCTACGGAGCTACCCGTTTCGAGTTGAGTGACTACCATGCTCGGGGCGCGGCGTTCTGGTTGCGGGTGGCGGGCGATGCGATGACGGCGCCCAGCGGCCCAAGCATCAGCGAGGGCATGATGATCCTGGTGGACCCGGCGATTAAGCCCGAGCCCGGCAAACTGGTGGTCGCACAATGGGCTTTCAGTGCCCAGGCGACCTTGCGCAAATTGATGGAGGAGAGCGGCCAGCTTTACCTGGTACCGCTCAACCCGACCTATCCCAAAATGCTGTTCAGCGCTGAGTGCCGAATCATCGGTGTGGTGGTGCAGGCGGTTGCGAAGTTTTAATCCGCCAGTTCCACCAATGCATTCCCCTCGGCAACCATTTCGCCTTCCTGGCAATACAGCGCCTTGACCACACCGGCATGGGGCGCGCGGATGCTGTGTTCCATTTTCATGGCTTCCAGTACCACCAGTTGTGCCCCGGCCTCAACCACTTGCCCGATTTCCACCAGCACCCGCACGATGCTGCCGTTCATTGGGGCCGTCAGGCCACCCTGATGAGACTGGCTGGCCTCGACGGCGGCAATCGGATCAAACAGGGTGATGCTGTGCATCTCGTCGCCCCAGCGCAGAAACAGCACGTCCTCGCCCCGCACGGCCAAGTGTGAGCGGCGCACGCCGTTCTGTTCGATCACCAACTGTTCTCCCCTTAATTGGGGCCCTGAGGCTTGTAACGCCACCAGACGATCCTGGCCATTGCAGCTCAAATGCAACGATGTCTCAGCGGGCAGGCCAGGACGAAAGCCATTGCTCGTGGCCCAAGGTGAAGCCGGATCATCTTCGCGCACCTTGGCGGCTCGACTCTGCATGAAACCAACGCCTGCGGCCTGCCAGAACTCGTCGCTCAACTCGCTGGCCGCCGGCAGCAGCTCGTCCTGATAGCGGGGAATAAACCCGGTATCCAATTCCGCTGCCGCAAAGGCTGGATGGCCAATGATGCGCCGCAGAAACCCCAGGTTGGTCTTCAGCCCGCCAATGGCGAATTCATCCAGCATGCTCAGCAGTCGCAGTCGCGCCTGCTCGCGATCCTCCCCCCAGGCAATCAGCTTGCCCAGCATCGGGTCGTAGAAGGGCGAGACGCTGTCCCCTTGCTCGACACCGCTGTCCACGCGACGGCCCAGGCCTGGCTTGGATTCGCGGTACAGCGTGAGATGCCCGGTGGCCGGCAGAAAATCATTGCCCGGGTCCTCGGCGTACAACCGCACTTCAATGGCGTGCCCCAGCAGTGGCACCTGCTCCTGCGTCATCGGCAGCGGCTCGCCCAGGGCGACACGAATCTGCCAGGCCACCAGGTCGAGGCCGGTGATGGCTTCAGTCACCGGGTGCTCTACCTGCAACCGGGTGTTCATTTCCATGAAGAAAAACTCGCCCCGGGCATCCAGCAGGAACTCTACGGTCCCGGCGCCGACGTAACCGATGGCCTGGGCCGCACGCACGGCGGCTTCCCCCATGGCTTTGCGTTGCTCAGGGCTGAGGCCGGGGGCCGGGGCTTCCTCGACCACCTTCTGGTGGCGGCGCTGGATCGAGCAGTCGCGTTCGTTGAGGTACAGGCAGTGGCCGTGTTGATCGGCAAACACCTGGATCTCCACGTGGCGCGGCTGGATCAGGTACTTCTCTACCAACATCTGCGCATTGCCAAAGGACGACAGCGCTTCACGCTGCGCCGAGGCCAGGGCTTCGGCCAGTTGGCTGACGTCCTCGACCACCTTCATGCCCTTGCCGCCACCGCCGGCGGTGGCCTTGAGCAGCACCGGGTAACCAATGCGCTCCGCAGCCTGGCGGAAAGTCTCCAGGTCCTGGGCTTCGCCGTGGTAGCCGGGCACCAGCGGTACGCCAGCGGTTTCCATCAGCGCCTTGGCGGCGGATTTGCTGCCCATGGCGTCAATGGCCGAGGCGGGCGGGCCGAGAAAGATCAGGCCGGCGGCTTCAATGGCGCGGGCAAACCCGGCGTTCTCCGAGAGAAAGCCATATCCGGGATGAATCGCCTGGGCGCCACTGGCCTTGGCCGCCGCAATCAGTTTATCGATTTGCAGGTAGCTGTCGGCGGCTTTACTGCCGCCGAGGTCGACGCGGATATCGGCCTCACGGCTGTGGCGTGCATCGCGGTCCGTGGCACTGTGGACTGCGACGGTGGTCAAGCCCATGGCCTTGGCGGTGCGCATGACCCGACACGCGATTTCGCCGCGATTGGCCACCAACACGGTGTTAAGAACGGGTGAACTCATGAACGCGGCTCCTGAGACTGCCAACTGGGCGCTCGTTTCTGCAAAAAGGCCCGCAGGCCTTCCTGGCCTTCGCTACTGACGCGGATGCGCGCAATGGCATTTTCGCAATAGCGGCGCAGGGCCGGGGTGAGGGCACCATGGCCGACTTCCCGCAGCAGGTCCTTGCTGGCACGCATGGCCGCCGGGCTGTTGAGCAACAGGTTGGCAATCCACTGTTCGACGTGGCGGTCCAGCTCGTCGGCCGGGTAACTTTCCGCGAGCAGTCCGATCTCCCGCGCGCGCTGGCCGCCAAAACGCTCCGCCGTCAGGGCGTAGCGCCGGGCTGCACGCTCGCCGATGGCCTGGACCACAAACGGACTGATCACCGCTGGCGCCAGGCCAATGCGCACCTCTGACAGGCAGAACTGCGCATCGTCGGCGCCAATGGCCATGTCGCAGCAACTGATCAAGCCCAGGGCTCCGCCGTAGGCCGCACCCTGAACCACGGCCAGGGTCGGGATCTTCAGCTTGGCGAGGTTGTACATCAACTCTGCCAGTTCCCGGGCGTCATCCAGATTGGTGTGGTAATCCAGCTCGGCCGACTGCTGCATCCAGGCCAGGTCCGCGCCGGCGCTGAAGTGCTTGCCGCGTCCACGCAGCACTAGGAAGCGCAGGGCCGGGTTGCCCTGGATTTGATCCAGGGCAATGATCAACTCGCGGATCATCTCGGCATTGAAGGCATTGTTCTTTGCTTCGCGACTGAGCCACAAGGTGGCAAAGCCACGGGCGTCGGTCACCAGTTCCAGCGTATTGAAATCGCTCATGGGTGCAGCTCCATTTACATGCGGAACACGCCGAAGCGGCTCGGCTCGATGGGGGCATTCAGCGAGGCGGACAAGGCCAGGCTCAGTATGTCGCGGGTCTGCAACGGGTCGATGACGCCGTCGTCCCACAAGCGAGCGCTGGAGTAGTAAGGGTGGCCTTGGGTTTCGTACTGGTCGAGGATCGGCTGCTTGATGGCAGCTTCCTCCTGTGCACTGAACGCTTGGCCCGCGCGTTCGGCCTGCTCACGCTTGACCTGCACCAGCACGCCGGCGGCCTGTTCGGCACCCATCACGCCGATGCGTGCGTTGGGCCACATCCACAAGAAGCGTGGGTCATAGGCGCGACCGCACATCCCGTAGTTACCGGCACCAAAGCTGCCGCCGATGATCACGGTGAACTTCGGTACCTTGGCACAGGCTACGGCTGTCACCAGCTTGGCGCCGTGCTTGGCAATACCACCGGCTTCGTATTTCTGGCCAACCATGAACCCGGTGATGTTTTGCAGGAACAGCAGCGGAATCCCGCGCTGACAGGCCAGCTCGATAAAGTGCGCACCTTTTTGCGCCGCCTCGGCGAAGAGGATGCCGTTGTTGGCCAGGATCGCAATCGGGTAGCCATGCAGGTGAGCGAAGCCGCACACCAGCGTGGTGCCGAACAGCGCCTTGAACTCATCGAAGACCGAGCCGTCCACCAGGCGGGCAATAACTTCCCGCACGTCGAACGGCTGCTTGGCGTCAGCCGGAATCACGCCATACAGCTCCTCACTGCTGTACAGCGGCGCCACAGGTGCGCGTTGTTGTAACTGCCCCTGTTTACGCCAGTTGAGGTTGGCCACGCTGCGTCGGGCCAATGCCAAGGCATGTTCATCGCTGTCGGCATAGTGGTCGGCCACCCCGGAAATCTTGCAATGCACATCGGCACCGCCCAGTTCTTCGGCGCTCACTATTTCACCGGTCGCCGCCTTGACCAGCGGTGGGCCGGCGAGAAAGATGGTTGCTTGCTGGCGGACCATGATCGCTTCGTCCGCCATGGCCGGCACGTAGGCGCCACCGGCAGTGCAGGAGCCCATCACCACGGCAATCTGCGGGATGCCTTTAGCGCTCATGTTGGCTTGGTTGAAGAAGATCCGCCCGAAGTGCTCGCGATCCGGGAACACTTCATCCTGGCGGGGCAGGTTGGCGCCGCCAGAGTCCACCAGGTAGATACATGGCAGGCGATTCTGCTCGGCGATGGTTTGCGCGCGCAGGTGTTTTTTTACCGTCAACGGGTAATAGGAGCCGCCTTTTACCGTGGCATCGTTGGCGACGATCATGCACTCGATGCCTTCGACCCGGCCGATCCCGGCGATCACTCCGGCGGCTGGTACGTCTTCGCCATACACTTGATAAGCGGCCAGTTGGCTGAGTTCGAGGAACGGCGAGCCTGGATCAAGCAGGCGATTGATGCGCTCTCGAGGCAACAGTTTACCCCGTGAGGTATGACGCTCCTGGGCCTTGGCACCGCCGCCTTGCTGTACATGGGCGAGTAAGGTGTGCAGGGCGTCGACCTGCTTGAGCATCGCCGCGCTGTTGGCGGCGAATTCCGCCGAGCGCGGGTTGAGCTGGGTATGCAGAGTGGCCATGGATCGCGCTCCGTCAGCGGGTTTCGTTAAACAGTTCGCGACCAATCAACATGCGCCGAATCTCGCTGGTGCCGGCGCCGATTTCATACAACTTGGCGTCACGCAGCAGACGTCCTGCGGGGAATTCATTGATGTAGCCGTTACCGCCGAGAATCTGGATCGCGTCGAGGGCCATTTGCGTGGCGCGTTCGGCGCTGTAGAGGATCACCCCGGCGGCATCCTTGCGGGTGGTTTCGCCACGCTCGCAGGCCTGGGCGACGGCGTAGAGGTACGCGCGGCTGGCGTTGAGTTGGGTGTACATGTCGGCGACCTTGCCCTGAATCAGTTGGAACTCGCCGATGCTCTGGCCGAACTGCTTGCGGTCGTGGATATACGGAACGATCAGGTCCATACAGGCCTGCATGATCCCGGTAGGGCCGCCGGACAGCACCACGCGCTCGTAATCGAGGCCGCTCATCAGCACTTTCACGCCACCGTTGAGCACGCCGAGGATGTTTTCTTCGGGCACTTCCACGTCATCGAAAAACAGTTCGCAGGTGTTGGAGCCGCGCATGCCCAGCTTGTCGAATTTGCTGCTGCGACTGAAGCCTTTGGAGTCGCGCTCGACGATAAAGGCAGTAATGCCGTGAGCACCCTTTTCCAGGTCGGTCTTGGCATAGATCACATAGGTGTTGGCGTCGGGGCCGTTGGTGATCCAGGTCTTGCTGCCGTTGAGGACGTAGTGGTCGCCACGTTTGTCGGCGCGCAGCTTCATCGACACCACGTCGGAACCGGCATTCGGCTCACTCATGGCCAGGGCGCCGATATGCTCGCCACTGATCAGTTTGGGCAGGTAGTTGAGTTTTTGTTCGTGAGTGCCGTTGCGGTTGATCTGGTTGACGCACAGGTTGGAGTGAGCGCCGTAGGACAGGGCCACCGAGGCCGAGCCACGGCTGATCTCCTCCATGGCTACCACATGGGCCAGGTAACCCAGGCCGGCGCCGCCGTACTCTTCCGGGACGGTGATGCCCAGCAGGCCCATGTCGCCGAACTTACGCCACATGTCGGCGGGGAACAGATTGTCGATGTCGATCTGCGCGGCGCGGGGTGCCAGCTCCTTGGCAACAAAGGACTGCACCTGATCGCGCAGCATGTCGATGGTTTCACCGAGGGCGAAGTTCAGGGAGGGATAACTCATGGACGGGCACCTTTAAGCTTTGTTGTTGTGTGGGCTGATTGCGCGGAGGAGGGCGCTCACCTTTACGTTAACGTAAGCTTGCGTTGCGTGGCTGTCAATCGTAGTTTACGTTAACGTCAAGCACGCTCGGCGCAGAGCACCGTCCACCTACAAAAAAGACAATAGGGGTCGTTATGCAACAACCGAATCAGAGCTACAGCCGTGGTTCCCGGGACAAGGCCTTGCTGGCTGAAACCATTGGCGGGGCGTTCGATCGCACCGTCGCCGCATACCCCGAGGGCGAAGCGCTGGTGGTGCGTCACCAACACCTGCGTTACACCTGGCGGCAGTTGGCTGACGCTGTCGACCTGCACGCCCGTGCCCTGCTGGCATTGGGGTTGCAGACCGGGGATCGCCTCGGCATCTGGGCTCCCAACTGTGCCCAGTGGTGCATCAGCCAGGTGGCCAGCGCCAAGCTTGGGGTGATTCTGGTCAACATCAACCCGGCGTACCGCAGCAGCGAGTTGGAATACGTACTCAAGCAATCCGGCTGCCAATGGCTGGTCTGCGCCGGCTCGTTCAAATCCTCCGATTACCACGGGATGCTCCAGGCGTTGGTGCCAGAGCTGGCGGAGCAGTCCATCGGCGAATTGCGCTGCGACCTGTTGCCCGAACTGCGTGGCGTGATCAGTCTCGACCCGCGACCGCCCTCGGGATTCCTGCCCTGGTCACAGTTGTCGGCCATCGGCGCGGGCATCCCGCCAGAGCAGTTGCACACTCGCCAGGCCAGCCTGCACTTCGATCAAGCCGTCAACATCCAGTACACCTCCGGCACCACCGGCTTCCCCAAGGGCGCCACCCTCAGTCACCACAACATTCTCAACAACGGCTACATGGTCGGCGAAAGCCTGGGCCTTACAGCGCACGATCGCCTGGTTATTCCGGTGCCGCTCTATCACTGCTTCGGCATGGTCATGGGCAACCTCGGCTGCATCACCCACGGCACCACCATGATTTACCCCAGCGACGGTTTTGACCCACTGCTGACCCTGACTGCCGTCGCCGAAGAGCGGGCTACCGGCCTGTACGGCGTGCCTACCATGTTTATCGCCATGCTTGATCATCCGCGCCGCGCCGAATTCGACCTGTCATACCTGCGTACCGGGATCATGGCCGGTTCTACCTGCCCTATCGAGGTGATGCGCCGGGTCATCAGCGAGATGCACATGAGCGAGGTGCAGATTGCCTATGGCATGACCGAAACCAGCCCGGTGTCACTGCAGACCGGGCCGGATGACGGCCTGGAGCTGCGGGTCACTACGGTTGGCCGCACTCAGCCGCAACTGGAAAGCAAGATCATCGACGCCGCCAGTAACATCGTGCCTCGAGGTCAGATCGGCGAACTGTGTACCCGCGGCTACAGCGTGATGTTGGGCTATTGGAACAACCCCGAAGGCACTCGCGACACCCTCGACGATGCAGGCTGGATGCACACCGGCGACCTCGCGACCATGGATGAGCAGGGCTACGTGTGCATCGTCGGACGCAACAAGGACATGATCATTCGCGGTGGCGAGAACGTGTACCCACGGGAGCTGGAAGAGTTTTTCTTCACCCATCCGGCGGTGGCGGATGTGCAGATCATCGGCATTCCGGATGCGCGTTATGGCGAGGAAATTGTCGCCTGGATCAAGTTCCATCCCGGCCATGTTGCCAATGAGCTGGAGCTGCAAACTTGGTGCAAGGGTCGGATCGCGCACTTCAAGACGCCCAAGCACTTCAAGTTTGTCGAAGAGTTTCCGATGACGGTGACCGGCAAGATTCAGAAGTTTCGCATGCGCGAGATCACGATCGAGGAGCTGCGGGAAGGGGATTGAGGAAACCCGGAAAGCACAAAGGGGAGCCGAAGCTCCCCTTTAATTTGTTGTTACGTGCTCTTTTTTTATTATTGAGGGGCGGTCTATTGTTGTTTTTAGTAACCGTGGCCCTTTACCGCTGTTTTTGGCGACCCCCATCCGGGGTCAAGAGCAAACGTATTTTTTTGAGCGCTGATTTGCTTCTTCGCACGCGATCCAACCAGTGGGTAACTACCTTGAGGTAGTTTTATTGTTCTCTGCCCGGTTGCGAGTGGCGGCATCTGCCGTACCCTGCGAAGCACATCTTCTCCAAAAAAATCTGTTAGCTGCGTCTCTGCCGTGTTGTTTTTGTTATGTCAGAGTCGTTACGTCTTATTTTTATTAGGTTTGGTGCTTTTTATTCTTGTTATGCCATAGAGATAGCAGAAGCCGTGCCAACTTTTAAAAAGTGTTTAAAATCAATAAGTTGGTTTTTTTGTCAAAATTGCCACCGCGTCAAAGCGATTCAATATGTTCCCGTGTTACTCGATGTGTAGTGGTGCGGTAACACATCGTCACAGAAACGCTACTTAGCTCGCGCTGCGGGCCTTGGCCACTCGTGAACCTGTCGGGCGGCCCAGTACGGAACAGATCTGCTGGCCTGCCAGGATCAATCGCTCCATATCGATTCCGGTTTCGATACCCAGCCCATTGAGCAGGTACAGCACGTCTTCGGTGGCCACGTTACCGCTGGCGCCCTTGGCGTATGGGCAGCCGCCGAGGCCGGCAATAGAGCTGTCGAACACTTGGATGCCTTCCAGCAGGCTGGCGTAGATATTGGCGATCGCCTGGCCATAGGTGTCATGGAAATGCCCGGCCAGCTTGTCCCGTGGCACCTGGGCGCCAACGACCTCGAACATCCGCCGTGTCGCGCCCGCCGTGCCGGTGCCAATGGTGTCGCCCAGTGATACTTCATAGCAGCCCATGGCAAACAGCTCGCGTGCCACCGCTGCGACTTGTTCCGGCGCTATCTCGCCTTCATACGGACAACCCAGCACACACGACACATAACCGCGCACGCTGACGCCATGTTGTTTGGCCGCTGCCATGATCGGTGCGAAGCGTTCCAGGCTTTCACTGATGGAGCAATTGATATTGCGCTGTGAAAACGCCTCGGACGCTGCCGCGAACACCGCAACCTCCTTGACCCCCGCTGCCAATGCATCTTCAAACCCGCGAAGGTTCGGCGCCAAGGCACCATAAGTCACCCCGGGCTTGCGCTGAATTTGCGCAAAAACCTCGGCAGAACCCGCCATCTGTGGCACCCACTTGGGCGAGACAAAACTGCCGACCTCGATATAGCTCAAACCTGCAGCCGTCAGGGCGTCTACCAACTTGACCTTGTCAGCGACGCTGATGGGCTGTGCTTCGTTCTGCAAACCGTCGCGAGGGCCGACTTCCACCAGGCGCACATGAGAGGGAAGGGACATGGCAGCTACCTTTTATGAATGGCCAACCTGGCTTTGAATGGTCTGTTCAAGCGCCTGGGTGCAGCGCTCTTCGGCAGTGTCGAGTTCCAGCTTCATCTGTTCGATGTCGAGCATCTGCTGTTCCAGTTGTTCGCGGCGCTCGGTGATTTTCACCAGCATGCTGTGCAGCTGTTTCTGATTGCCGCTGGCAGGGTCGTAGAGTTCGATCAGCTCACGGCATTCGGCCAGGGAGAAACCGATGCGCTTGCCCCGCAGGATCAATTTGAGGCTGACCTTGTCCCGTGGCGAATAGATACGCTCCTGGCCCCGGCGCTCGGGGGACAGGAGGCCTTGCTCTTCATAGAAGCGAATGGCGCGGGTGGTGATGTCGAGCTCGCGGGCAAGGTCGGAGATGCTGTAGGTCGTACTCATGGGGGCGCTCAAGGAATGTCTTGGGCGTTAAGCTAATGGTTGGTTGACGTATACGTCAAGGTGAATGGGGCTGCTGCGCAGCCCAACGCGGGCAAGCCCGCTCGCCACAGGTCAAGTACCATGGTTCAAGCTTGCTGCTTGTCCAGCTTCTTCTCGTGAGCCGTGACCTGTTGGCACAACTCGATCATCTGCTCGCGCATCCAGCGGTTGGCCGGGTCCTGGTCGGTGCTTTCGTGCCAGTACAGATGGGTTTCCACCAGCGGTACATCATTGACCGGCAGGTTGAACCAATGCAGTTCATGGCGGCGGGCAAAGCGTTCGGGCACGGTCATCACCATGTCGGTCTGCTGCAACACCTGCGAGGCCATCAGGTAATGCTGGGAGCGCAGGGCGATCTTGCGCTGGATACCCATCTTGCCCAAGGCCAGGTCGACATGGCCCAGGCCGTTGCGCCGGCTGGATATATGGATGTGGGTCAGCGACAGGTAATCATCCAGGGTGAATTTTTCCTTGCTCGCCATCGGATGCCCCTTACGCATGGCGCACACATAGCGATCTTCCATCAGCTTGACATGGCGCACTTGCGGGTCGGTGTTGAGGGGCGCATCCACTGCGAAGTCCAGGCGGCCGGCGGCCAATTCCTTGGTGGTTTCCCGGCGCTTGGACAGGAAGCTTTCGATGACCACCGTCGGTGCCAGGCGGCGCAGGCGCTGGAACAGCAACGGCAAAATTACCGCCTCGGTCAGGTCGGTCATACTGATGCGATAGGTCTTCGCCGCCTGCTGCGGGTTGAAGATGCGACTTTCCTGTACCGACACCCGCAATAATGACAACGCATTGCGCACCGGGCCGATGATGTTTTGGGCCATGGGCGTCGGCACCATCCCTTGGGCGGTGCGCACGAACAGTGGGTCGTTGAAGGTCTCCCGCAGGCGCGCCAGCGCGTTCGACACCGCCGGCTGCGTAATGCCGACAATCTGCCCGGCACGGGTCAGGTTCGCTTCGGTGTAGATCGCGTCAAAGACGATGAAAAGGTTGAGGTCGACCTTGCTCAAGTTCATTTCGCAGCGCTCTTATTGTGGGATGCCCATAGGCCGATCATATATCGGTGATGAATGTTAATACACGCCGAGAATAGGCTAGGTAAATTTTCGTAGCTGATCTAGCATCGATTTCATGACCTAAACAACCTCTCAGAAAGGGAGCTGCTCATGGATTTCGCCTACTCGCCTAAGGTTCAGGAACTGCGTGAACGCGTCACTGCGTTTATGGACGCTTACGTTTACCCAGCCGAACCGGTGTTTGAACGCCAGGTCAGCGAAGGTGATCGCTGGCAGCCCACCGCGATCATGGAGGAACTCAAAGCCCGCGCCAAAGCCGAGGGCTTGTGGAACCTGTTCCTGCCAGAGTCGGAACTGGGTGCTGGCCTGACCAACCTGGAATACGCGCCACTGGCAGAAATCATGGGCCGCTCGTTGTTGGGGCCGGAGCCGTTCAACTGCTCGGCGCCAGACACTGGCAACATGGAAGTGCTGGTGCGCTACGCCAACGAAGAGCAGAAACAACGCTGGCTGGAACCGCTGTTGCGCGGCGAAATTCGCTCGGCGTTCGCCATGACCGAGCCGGACGTGGCATCCTCGGACGCCACCAACATGGCTGCTCGAGCGGTACGCGATGGCGATGAATGGGTCATCAACGGTAAAAAATGGTGGACCTCCGGTGCCTGCGACCCGCGCTGCAAGATCCTGATTTTCATGGGCCTGAGCAACCCGGATGCACCGCGTCACCAGCAGCACTCGATGATCCTGGTGCCGGTGGACGCTCCCGGTGTGAAAATCGTCCGCCCGCTGCCGGTATTCGGTTACGACGATGCACCTCATGGCCACGCCGAAGTGCTGTTCGAAAACGTCCGCGTGCCGTACGAAAACGTTCTGCTGGGCGAGGGCAGGGGCTTCGAAATTGCTCAGGGTCGCCTTGGCCCAGGCCGTATTCACCACTGCATGCGCTCCGTCGGCATGGCTGAGCGTGCGCTGGAACTGATGTGCAAACGTTCCGTGAGCCGTACCGCTTTCGGCAAACCGTTGGCGTGCCTGGGCGGCAATATCGACAAGATTGCCGACTCGCGGATGGAGATCGACATGGCACGCCTGTTGACCTTGAAGGCCGCCTATATGATGGACACCGTGGGCAACAAAGTGGCAAAAAGTGAAATCGCTCAGATCAAGGTGGTGGCGCCGAATGTAGCCTTGAAGGTGATCGACCGGGCCATCCAGATCCATGGCGGTGCCGGGGTGTCCAACGACTTCCCGCTGGCCTATATGTATGCCATGCAACGCACCCTGCGCCTGGCCGACGGCCCGGACGAAGTGCACCGAGCGGCCATTGGCAAGTTCGAGATTGGCAAGTATGTGCCGCGCGAGATGATGCGCAACGGGCAATGAGGGCTCTGTGGCGAGGGGGCTTGCCCCCGTTGGGCTGCGCAGCAGCCCCAATAGGGTTGCTGAGTTCTTTCAGATAGACCGAGGTGGCAGGTTTCAGGGCTGCTACGCAGCCCAACGGGGGCAAGCCCCCTCGCCACAAGGGGTGTGGAGACCTGAGGACTAGTACACCCAAACCTCCACCCGCCGATTCTTGATCCGCCCTTCATCCGCCGTATTCGCCGCTACAGGCATCTGCGCGCCAAACCCACGAATATCCCTCAAGACCACGCCGTTCTTGACCAACTCTCGACGCACCGCCATCGCCCGTAATTTCGACAACAACGCCGCCCGCTGCGGATCATTCTTGGCATCTCCAAATCCTGCCAGGGTCACCTGTTTGTTGAGCTTGTCATGGCCTCGCAAGTACGCCACCACCCGCAGCACGTCCTGGCGTGCCTTGCTGTCCAGGCTGGCGCTGCCTTCTTCGAAGCGAAAGTTCACCGTCAACCGTTGGGCCTCACGGGCGATGGCCTGGTAGTCGTCGGGCATCGGCTCGCGCGGTTCCACTGTCATCGCCTGTACCTGTTGTGCGACAAACCCGTTAGCGGCGACGATCGCCTGGCCTTTGGTACTTTGGGCAAAGTCCACCAGCGCCTTGGCCCATGGGTTCCGGTTGGTGGGCGGCAGGTAAAAGAACAGGCGCCGGGACAGCGGGTAGTCTTCAGTGGCAATCAAACTGTTCAGCGGCAGCATGGCCTGGGAGTCGCCGTCGACAATCGCCACGGCCTTGGCCTGGCGTACATACGGCAAGCCGATAAAGCCGATGCCCTGAGGATCGCGGCTGACAGCATCCGACAATTGTTCGCTGGATTCGAAGCGTTTGGCGCTGCCCTCAAGGGTTTTGCCCCGGCGAGCGAGCACCAGTTCCTTGAAGGTATCGTAGGTGCCGGACTGATCATCCCGGGCGTACAGGTGAATTTTCCCACCAATTCCGCCCAATGCTTCCCAGGTCGTGACCTCGCCGCTGAACACTTGGGCCAGTTGCTCAGTGTTCAGGGTGTTCAGCGGGTTATGGGGATGAAGGATGATCGCCAGGCCATCAATGGCGATCACTTGTTCAGCGCCAGGGCTTTTCAAATCACCCAAGGATTCCAGTTCCACCAGTTCACTGTCCTTGATGGGACGGGACGAGGCGGCGAGGTCGGCGCTGAGTTTTTTCAGCGCGGCAAAACCGGTGCTGGAGCCGTGGGCAGCCACTTCGAGGGTGACACGCTTGCCCAGGCGGGTTTTGCCGATCACATGCTGTTCGTTGGCGCGTTCAGAGGGCTCGCTGTGGACATCCTGCAAGCCCTGTTGCTCCATCAGGCCCTTGACCAAGGCGGGTCCCAAGGCGGCACCGATGGTATTGGAACCCTGTAGGCGCAAGGCCGGGCCGTGGTCAGGAAGGGGGAGTTGTGCAGAGAAAGCGCAGAGGGGAAACACGCTGCAGATTGCCAGCAGGTACAGAACGCGCAGCCTCATGCCGGCACCTTCTTAAGCCAAAGGGAGTGCCGGCAGATTAAGTCAGATCAGTTGCATAAATATGACGGTAGGAGCTATCAGCTCAATTCAAGCCAGATCGGTGCATGATCGGAGGGCTTTTCCATGCCGCGCAATTCATAGTCCACACCCGCTGCCTTGACCCGTGGCAGCAGCCCTTGGGAGGCCATGATCAAATCAATACGCAGCCCACGCTTGGGCTCATCCTCAAAACCACGGCTGCGGTAGTCGAACCAACTGAAGCGATCCGCCACATCGGGGTTCAAGTGACGGAAGCTGTCCACCAGGCCCCAGTTCTTCAAGCGGGCCATCCACTCGCGCTCTTCCGGGAGGAAGCTGCACTTGCCGGTCTTCAGCCAACGTTTGGCATTGTCGGCGCCGATACCGATGTCGCAGTCTTCCGGAGAAATATTCACGTCACCCATCACCACCAGCGCTTGGTCATTGGTGAACTGCTTCTCCAGCAGTTGTTGCAGGTCTTCGTAAAAGCGCTGCTTGGCCGGGAACTTGGTGGGATGGTCGCGGCTTTCACCCTGTGGGAAATAGCCGTTCATGATGGTCACAGGCTGGCCATTGGCATCGGCGAATGTGCCCCAGATAAACCGCCTCTGGGCGTCTTCTTCGTCACCGGCAAAGCCTTTGTGGAGTGCCAGAGGCTCCTGGCGCGAGAGCAGGGCGACACCGTAGTGGCCTTTTTGCCCGTGGTAGTACACGTGATAACCCAGGGCTTGTACTTCGGCCAACGGGAACTGGTCGTCGTGGACCTTGGTTTCCTGCAGGCCGATCACGTCCGGTTGATGCTTCTCGATCAGTGCCGCCAGCTGATGAGGGCGTGCACGCAGCCCGTTGATGTTGAAGGAGACGATTTTCATGGTCGGCGGTCCAGTCCTGGCAAAACAACGATGCTAGCCGACAAGTCGGACGGGAGCCAGCGTGGCGGTAGGACGGATGCACTGCTAATGTCTGGGAACGAGTCGTGCTGCAAAGGTTCGTACCAATAAGAGCGCAACCTTTTGAGTCGCGTCCAGGGGAGATCAACACTGATGCCTGATACCTCGACCGCCATTGCCCAGATCCACATGCTCGACAGCGGTTACTCCCGCGAGGCTCGCTCGCTGTTGTACCAGGCCTATCGCCATGAGCCGACCTTCGCCTACATCTTTGAAGCCGAACGTCCCGGTTACGAGCAGCGGGTGCGGGCCACCGTGCGCGAGTTGGTCAAGCAGCACTTCTTCCAGAACTTGCCGGCCATCGGATTGCTGGTCAACGACCGATTGATTGGCATTGCACTGATCGCTCCACCCCAGCGACGCCTGGGCATCACCGAAAGTTGGGCCTGGCAATTGCGCATGTGGCTCAGCACCGGTGTACGAGGTACCCGGCGCTATCTGGAGTACCACCAGGCGGTACTGGCGTGTCTGCCTTCAGAGTCGGTGCATGTGTTGCCCTTGCTGGGGATTCACCCGCAGTTTCAGGGCAAGCATTTTGGTGAGCAGCTACTGGAAGCGGTGCATAACTGGTGCGCCGAAGACCCCAACTCATCGGGCGTGGTGCTCGATACCGGCAACTCCCGTTACCTGGACTTCTACAAGCGTCAGGGCTATGAAGAAATTGGCGAGGTCGCCGTAGGACCGATCCTCGAACACGTGTTTTTTCATCCGAATCCGCAGGCGTTACATGTTGCAACGGGTTAAGACAGAATTATTCAGACAAATCCGGGTTCTATGATGTTCCCAAGCTCGTGTAGCATCCGCGCCTATGAAGTTTCCAGGAAGATTTACCAGCGGCTTGATTCTGCTGTTCACGAGCTGCAGCGCACTGGCGCAAAGCGAATTGGATGTGCGCATCAAACCCTCAAACGACGCGTTGAAAGCCAACATCGAAGGCTATATCGGCGGGGTTGGCGATCGTGATGAAGAAGCCTTGCTGCGTTTCAGCCGTGGTGCTGAAGAGCAGGCGCGCAAGGCCGCCCAGGCTTTGGGTTTCTATCAGCCGCAGATTGCCAGTGACGTCAAGGGCGGCAAGACGCCGCGCTTGACCCTCACCATCGACCCCGGCGAGCCGGTGCATTTGCGCAACGTGACCATTCGTGTCGACGGTCAGGCGGCGAGCCTCAAGTCCTTTCGCCTGCCCAGCAGTGACGAGCTCAAACCCGGTGCCGTGCTCAACCACGGTAACTACGAAGACGCCAAGCGCCTGATCCAGAACCAGGCGTCACGCTACGGCTTTTTCAGCGGGCGCTTTACCAGTCAGAAACTGTCGGTGGACCCGCAAGCGGGCGTGGCCGATATCGAACTCATTTACGACAGCGGTCCACGCTATGCCTTGGGCAAGGTCAGCTTTGCCGGCGACACACCGTTCGATGAAGACCTGCTGCAACGCATGGTGCCGTTCAAAAGCGGCGCACCCTACGACTCCGAACTGATCGCCGAACTGAATCAGGCCCTGCAATCCAGCGGCTTTTTCGAGGGCGTGCGGGTGGACGCCGCGCCCGCTGCGTCGGCCAATGATGTGATTCCGGTGGCTGTGCAGTTGGAAACTCGCAAGCCACGGACCATGGGCCTGGGCCTGGGTTACTCCACCGATGTCGGCCCTCGCGGCAAGGCCAACTGGACCCGGCATTGGGTCAATCCTCAGGGGCATAGTTATGGTTGGGAGGCTGAATTGTCGGCGCCCCGGCAGAACGTCGGTTTGTGGTACGACATTCCTCTTGACCCACCACTCACCGATAAACTGCGCTTTGCCGGCGGCTATCAGAATGAAGAGCTGGCGGGCACCGACACCCTCAGTAAGTTGCTGACGGTCGGCCCTGAATGGCACAGCAAGTTGCCCAGTGGCTGGACACGGATCATCTCGCTGAAATGGCAGCGCGAAGAATATCGCCTGGGCAATGACTCGGGCCTGAGTAACTTGCTGATGCCGGGCATCAGTTATTCCTACCTTCGCAGTGACAACCGTATCGATCCCCACAACGGCTATCGCTTGCAATTCGAGACCCGGGTGGCCAAGGAAGGGTTGATGTCCGATACCAACCTGCTCTACGGCACGGCGATGATCAAGGGCTTGACCACCGTGTGGGACAAGCACCGCTTCCTCGGTCGGGCACAGTTCGGTGGCAGTGCCACCAATGGCTACAAGTCCGTGCCGCCGTCGTTGCGCTTCTTTGCCGGTGGCGACCAGAGCGTGCGCGGTTACGAGTACCAGACACTGTCACCGGAAAACGATCGCGGTGACCGCATCGGTGGCCGCTACATGGTGGCCCTGAGCGCCGAGTATCAATATTCCATCGCCGAGAAATGGCGGATCGCGACCTTTATCGACCAAGGTAATTCCTTCAACAACCTCGACATGCCGAGCTTGAAAACCGGCGTCGGCGTTGGCGTACGCTGGGTTTCCCCGGTAGGACCGATCCGTCTCGACCTGGCCCATGCGCTGGAAGATCCGGGCGGTATTCGTTTGCACTTTTCCATGGGGCCTGAGCTGTGACGCGTGGTTTGAAAATAGCGGGGCTGGCCATTCTTGCCGTCCTGGCATTACTGGTGCTGGCACTGTGGACAGTGCTCGGCACTCAGGCGGGCAGTCGCTGGGCATTGAGTCAGGTACCGGGTTTGACCGTGGAAAATTTCCAAGGGCGCCTGGGCGGGCAGTGGAGTGCCGATCATCTGCTGTGGCAACAAGACGGCAGCCGGGTCGAGCTCAACGCGCCGAAGTTTGATTGGTCACCGGGGTGCCTGATGCGCATGACCCTGTGCATCAACCAACTGGACGTGGAGCAGGTCAGCCTGCAATTCCCTCCCAGTACGGAAGAAAGCAGCGGCCCCATCACCTTGCCTGAGTTGAAGTTGCCGGTGGCGATCCAACTGGGCGAAGTCCGTGTCGGCAGCCTGCTGTTTAACGGCAGCGAGGAGCTCAAGGGCCTGCAACTGGCGGCGCACTGGACCGCAGAGGGCATGAAGATTGACTCGGTGCACCTGCAACGGGATGACCTGGTCCTCGACTTGTCCGGCTTGCTGCAACCCACCGGAGATTGGCCACTGACGGCGACGGGTAACCTGAGTTTGCCCTACGCCCCGGGCGGTGCACCGTGGACGGTGGCGCTCAAGGTCGATGGTGACTTGCTCAAGACCCTCAAACTCGACGCTGACAGCAGCGGCTATCTGCCGGGTAAGCTCAGCGGCGAGCTGCAACCGTTGGTAGAAAACCTGCCGGCGCAAGTGCGCATTACCGCCGATGGGTTCAAGGCCAGTGCCGATTTACCCGATACCCTGCAACTCAATCAGCTGGATCTGACGGCCAAGGGCGACCTGAAAAACGGCTACCAACTGCTGGGCAAGGCGGTGTTACCCGCAGAAAAAGGCCCGGTGGATCTACTGCTACAAGGCAAGGTCGACGCCAAGGGTGCGCAAATCGCTGGCCTGGACCTGAATGCCGGCGATAAGCAAAGCCTCAAGCTCAGCGCCCAGTTGGACTGGCAGCAAGGCTTCAGTGCTGACGCCAAGATCGACTGGCTGGACTTCCCCTGGCATCGCCTCTACCCGTTGATCGACGAACCCCAAGTCGCGTTGCGTACCTTCAATGGAGAAGTCTCTTACAAAGATGGCAACTACTTGGGCAACTTCAAGGCCGACCTCGATGGCCCCGCCGGCAAGTTCAGCCTGAGCAGCCCATTCAGTGGCGACCTCAAGCAAGTGTTCCTGCCGGAGCTGAAACTGGCCGCAGGTCAAGGCAAGGCCGAAGGCCACCTCAACCTGCAATTCGCCGATGGCATCGCTTGGGACACTGCGCTGGACCTGTCGGCGATCAACCCGGCGTACTGGGTCGCGGAACTGCCGGGCACGCTTGCCGGTCCGTTGCGCAGCAAGGGCGAGATGAAAAACCAGCAGCTTAAGCTCAATGCCGACCTGGACCTCAAGGGTCGCTTGCGCGGCCAGCCGGCCGTGCTCCAGGCCAAGGCCGAAGGCGCGGGCGAGCAATGGACACTCAGTGCTCTGGATATTCGACTCGGCGACAACCGCATCAACGGCAGTGGCAGCCTGCAACAACGCCTGGCCGGGCAGATTGATATCAAGCTGGCGCGCCTGGCTCAGCTGTGGCCGCAACTGCGCGGGCAGGTCAATGGCCGTCTCGACGTGGCCGGCACACTTCAGGCACCTCAGGGCAAGCTCAACGTGTTGGGTCAGCAACTGGCGTTTGAAGACAACCGCCTGCAAAACCTGACCCTGGACGCCAGCCTGGACAACGCCCAGCGAGCCAAGATCGACCTTAAGGGCAGCGGCATTCAAGCCGGTGAAACCCAGGTCGGCACGCTGACCGCCAGCGCCCAGGGCGATATCAAGAGTCAGAAAGTCCAGTTGGACCTGGCCGGCCCGTTGCTCAAGCTCGCTTTGGCCCTTGATGGCAACTTGGACAAGGGCAACTGGCGCGGACGTTTGGCCAGCGGCGACGTGCAAGCTGGCGGGCAGGACTGGAAGCTGCAAGCCCCAGCGAAAATCGAACGCCTGGCAGACGGCAAGCTGACCTTTTCTGCCCACTGCTGGGTGTCTGGCCCCGCGAGCTTGTGTGGTGAAGACCAGCGTCTGATGCCCGAGCCGAAGCTGCGTTACCACCTCAAGCAATTTCCCATCGACAGCCTGGCGCAATGGCTGCCCAAGGATTTCGCCTGGAAGGGCAAACTCAACGCCGACGTGCAACTCGACCTGCCGGCCAGTGGCCCCCAAGGCGTGGTGTCGGTGGATGCCAGTGGCGGTACTTTACGGGTCAAGGACAAGGACCAGTGGCTGGATTTCCCTTATGACACCCTCAAACTGGAAACCACCCTCAACCCCAAGCGCATCGACACCCAGCTGAACTTCCGTGGCGGTAAGCTGGGGGAACTGCTGTTGCAGGCGCAGATCAATCCTCTGCCTAAAAACAAACCGTTGACCGGCAACTTCAGCCTCACCGGGCTGGATTTGGCGGTAGCCCGACCGTTTGTGCCGATGGTGGAAAAACTTAACGGCAAGCTCAACGGTAACGGTCGTCTGTCCGGTGGCCTGCTGGCACCCCAGGTCAACGGCAGCGTGAACCTTGTAGGCGGCGAGATTTCCGGGCCTGAATTGCCCATCAGCCTTGAAGACCTGAACATCCAGGCCTTGATCGCTGGCGAAAGCGTGCAACTCAATGGAGGCTGGAAAAGCGGTAAAGCCGGGCAGGGCAGCGTGAAGGGCCAGATCGACTGGGGCCAGGCCCTGGCCGTCGACATCAGCCTGCAAGGCACGCAACTACCGGTGACCGTGGAGCCTTACGCGGAACTGGAAGTGGTCCCCGACCTGAAAATCACCCTGAAGCACGACAAGCTGGCCATCGCCGGCAAAGTGCAGATCCCCAAGGGCGACATCACCGTGCGTGAATTGCCGCCCTCGACGGTCAAGGTCTCTGATGACACGGTGATCCTCGGCAGCCAGACCGAGGAAGGCAAGCCGCCGATGGCGATGGCCATGGACATCGATGTGGAAGTCGGTAAGGACACGTTGAACTTCGCCGGATTCGGCCTGACCGCCAAGGTGCAAGGCCACGTACACATCGGCGACAACATGGACACCCGTGGCGAGCTGTGGCTCAACGACGGCCGCTACCGCGCCTATGGCCAGCGCCTCAATGTGCGTCGGGCACGGCTGCTGTTCGCCGGGCCTATCGACCAGCCGTACCTGGACATCGAAGCCATCCGCCAGACTGACGACGTGATCGCCGGTATCCGCCTGAGCGGCAGCGCCGAGCAGCCCACTACGCAAATCTTCTCGGAACCGGCCATGAGTCAGGAGCAGGCTTTGTCCTATCTGGTGTTGGGGCGTCCGCTGAGCACCACCGGCGAAGATAACAACATGTTGGCCCAGGCGGCCTTGGGGCTGGGGTTGATGGGTAGTGCAGGGGTGACGTCGGATATTGCCAATAAACTGGGGATCCAGGACTTCGACCTCGACACCCAGGGCAGTGGCAACAATACCGCCGTGGTGGCCAGCGGCAAGATCTCGGAAAAACTCAGTTTGCGCTATGGCGTCGGGGTGTTTGAGCCGGCCAATACCATCGCCTTGCGGTACTTGCTGAGCAAGAAGGTGTACCTGGAAGTGGCCAGCGGCGTGGCCAGCTCGCTGGATATTTTCTATAAGCGGGATTTCTAGCCGCAGCCGATCGCAGGCTACGCCAGCAGCTACAGGTGACCGACACAACCCTGTAGCCGCTGCCGAGGCACGAGGCTGCGATAAGGGCCGAAGGACCTTCAACGGTTTCAGAGGCTGGCGACTGCTGCGCAGCCGATCGCAGGCTACGCCAGCAGCTACAGGTGACCGACACAACCCTGTAGCCGCTGCCGAGGCACGAGGCTGCGATAAGGGCCGAAGGACCTTCAACGGTTTCAGAGGCTGGCGACTGCTGCGCAGCCGATCGCAGGCTGCGCCAGCGGCTACAGGTGATCGACACGGCCCTGTAGCAGGTGCCGAGGCACGAGGCTGCGATAAGGGCCGAAGGACCTTCAGTGGTTTCAAGATTCTTACGAGTGCTGCGCAGCCGATCGCAGGCTACGCCAGCGGCTACAGGTGATCGACACGGCCCTGTAGCAGGTGCCGAGGCACGAGGCTGCGATAAGGGCCCAAGGACCTTCAGTGGTTTCAAGATTCTTACGACTGCTATGCAGCCGATCGCGGGCTACACCCCCACAGTTAGCCGCACTCCCACCGTTGTCTCCCCATCCTTTCTTCGCCCAATACAAAGCAACCTAACTATTTGTTTGACATTCGCTGCCTAAGCAGTAACATCTCGACATACATTCACTGCCTAGGCAGTTAGTAGGTAGGTCTCGATGAAACACTTCACCCCCGAAAACTTCCATAACTGCAACCTGGGACTCCTGCTGGGCCGCGCTGCCTCGCTCAAGGACCGGATCATTGACACCCATATGGAACCGCACGGCATCACCGCCGCGCAGTTCAAGGTGTTGATCAATATGGCCCAATTCGGCGTCGACACCCCGGCGGAGCTGTGCCGCAACCTGTCCCTGGACAGCGGATCAATGACCCGCATGCTCGACCGCCTGGAGCAAAAAGACCTGTTGGCGCGCAAGCGTTCCGAGCAGGACCGGCGCCAGGTGCAGTTGGTGCTGACCGCTGAAGGCCAGCGTGTAGCGGACATGCTGCCGCATATCGGTGCCCAGGCCTTGAACCAACTGGCCGGGGCGTTGGAGCCGGGCGAACTGAAAACCCTGGAAGACATCTTGACGAAAATTCTCGTGGCTGCAGGTGATGCAATGACCATTCAGCGAATAGGTGGGAAATGAACAATCGCGCTTTGCGTGCCGGCCTCAGCCTGGTGCTGGTGGCCATGACTGTCGCCGGTTGTGCCAATTACAGTGGCTTGGACACAGAAGGCAAACGCCTCGAAGCCAATAACCTGCAAGCTGGCAAATCCCTCAGTGGCGTGACTCTGTCGCCTGCCGCCTGGCCAAAAGCCGACTGGTGGAAAAGCCTCGGCGACCCACAGCTCGACGGCCTGATCCACGAAGCCCTGCGCGACAGCCCCGACATGCAAGTGGCCAGCGCTCGTGCCCATCAGGCCGAAGCTGCTGCCTATGCCGCCGATGCCGCACGCATGCCGACCCTGGATGCCAGCGCAGGTGTCAGCCGTTCGCGCCTGGCCAAGGATCAGGACCCGCAAGGGGTTGGCGGTACTTACGCCACCGTGCGCAACATCAGTGCGGGCTTCAATTACAACTTCGACCTGTGGGGCGGTCAGCGTGCCGCCTGGGAAGCTGCGCTGGGCCAGGCTCGCGCCGCCGAAGTCGACCAGCAGGCCGCTCAACTGACCTTGGCTGCCGATGTCGCACGGGCCTACAGCGACCTGGGCCGCGCCCATATCGTTCGGGACCTGGCCAATGACGACCTCAAGCGCACCCGGCAAATGCTCGACCTGAGCAAGCGTCGGCTGAGTTCCGGGATCGACAGCCAGTACCAATATCAGCAAACCGAAAGTCTGGAAGCCAGCTCCGAGTCGCAACTGATCGACGCCGAGAAAACCCTGCAAAGCGCCAAGATCACCCTGGCGGTATTGCTGGGCAAAGGCCCGGACCGTGGCAATGAATTGAGCCGTCCGAATGTCCTCAAGCCCAGCGCCGTCGCCGTGCCTTCGGTGCTGCCGGCCGAGTTGTTGGGGCGTCGCCCAGACCTGATTGCCGCCCGCTGGCGGGTGGAGGCGGCGAGCAAGAACATCGTTGCCGGCAAAGCCAACTTCTATCCCAACCTCAACCTGAGCGCGAGCGCCGGGGCCGAGTCGTTGCTGGGGGATGCGATGTTCGGTTCCGCCAGCCGGTTCTTCAGCATTGCCCCGACGGTGTCGCTGCCGATTTTCGATGGCGGCCGCCTGCGCGCCGACCTCGATTCCCGCGATGCCGATTACGACCTGGCGGTGGCCCAGTACAACAAAAGCCTGGTGAAAGCCCTGGGGGATGTCAGCGACAGCCTCTCGCAGTTGCGCGATATCGGCCGGCAGATTCAGGCCCAGCAACATGCGACGGACATTGCCCAGGAGTCCTACAACACCGTGGTTCAGCGTTACGGCTCAGGTATCGGTAATTACCTGGACGTGCTCAGCATCGAGCAGCAATTGCTGCAGGCCCAACGTCAGTTGGCCAGCCTGAATGCCGAGCAAATCGATCTTTCGATTCAATTGATGCAGGCCCTGGGCGGCGGGTTTCACGCCGATAACGTGGCGTCGACCACCCCAGCCACGCGCACTGAATAATTCAAGGTACTAGTCATGGCCACTGCCGAAACAAACAACACAAGCCAACAACCCGCCGACACCAGCAACCCGGGCAAACGTAAATTCATGCTGCTGGTCCTGGCGCTGATCGTCATCCTCGGCGTCCTAGGTGTATGGGGCTGGTACGAGTTCTACGGACGCTGGAGCGAAAGCACTGACGACGCCTACGTGAACGGCAACGTGGTGGAAATCACCCCGCTGGTGACCGGCACCGTGGTGAGTATCGGTGCCGACGATGGTGACCTGGTCCATGAGGGCCAGGTGCTGATCAACTTCGACCCCAACGATGCCGAAGTCGGCCTGCAAAGTGCCCAGGCCAATCTGGCCCGCACGGTACGTCAGGTGCGTGGTTTGTACAGCAACGTCGATGGCATGAAAGCCCAGGTCAATGCACAGAAAGCCGAAGTGCAAACCGCCCAGGACAATTACAACCGTCGGAAAAACCTGGCGCAGGGCGGGGCGATTTCCCTGGAGGAGCTCTCCCACGCTCGTGACAGTTTGACCTCGGCGAATAACGCGCTGGCCAGCCTCGAGCAGCAACTCAAAACCACCAACGCATTGGTGGACGATACGGTGATTTCTTCGCACCCGGACGTGCAGGCTGCCGCCGCGCAATTGCGCCAGGCTTACCTGACCAACGCCCGCAGCACCCTGATTGCACCGGTCACCGGTTACGTGGCTAAGCGCACCGTGCAACTGGGCCAGCGTGTACAACCGGGTACCGCGTTGATGGCGGTGATCCCCCTGGATCAACTGTGGATCGACGCCAACTTCAAGGAAACCCAACTGCGCCAGATGCGCATTGGCCAACCGGTGGATATCGAAGCTGATATCTACGGCAGCGACGTCAAGTTCAGCGGTAGCGTGGACAGCCTCGGCGCCGGGACCGGCAGTGCCTTTGCCTTGCTGCCGGCGCAGAACGCCACTGGTAACTGGATCAAGATCGTGCAGCGGGTGCCGGTGCGGATTCATATCAATGCCGAAGAGCTGGCCAAGAATCCGTTGCGGGTTGGCTTGTCCACCGTGGTCAACGTCAACCTGCACGACCAGAGCGGCCCGGTGTTAGCCCAGCAAGCACCACAAAAGGCTTCGTTCAGCACCAACGTGTACGACCGTCAGTTGGCCGAGGCTGATGCAATGATCACCCAGCTTATCCATGACAACAGCCTGGCCGCTCCCAAGGCTGTCCAGCGCTGATTCGCCGATCCGTCAGCTACGGTCCTTGGCGGCCGTAGCGTCCACTCCGTTTCACAGGATTAGCGATGAGCAATAACGCCTCCTTCACGCCGCCCAGTTTGCTGATGGCCACCATCGGCTTGTCCCTGGCAACCTTCATGCAGGTGCTCGATACCACCATCGCCAACGTGGCGTTGCCGACTATTTCCGGCAACCTGGGCGTGAGTTCGGAGCAGGGCACCTGGGTCATCACCTCGTTTGCCGTGAGTAACGCCATCGCCTTGCCGCTGACCGGCTGGCTGAGCCGTCGCTTCGGTGAGGTGAAGCTGTTTCTTTGGGCCACCATCCTGTTCGTACTGGCCTCGTTTCTCTGTGGTGTTTCCACCTCGATGCCTGAGCTGATTGGCTTCCGGGTGCTGCAAGGTTTGGTGGCCGGTCCGCTGTATCCGATGACCCAGACGTTACTGATCGCCGTCTACCCGCCGGCGAGGCGAGGCATGGCCTTGGCGTTGCTGGCGATGGTCACGGTGGTGGCGCCGATTGCGGGGCCGATTCTCGGTGGCTGGATCACCGACAGCTATAGTTGGCCGTGGATCTTCTTCATCAACGTGCCCATCGGTATCTTTGCGGTGATGGTGGTGCGCTTCCAACTGAAGAAGCGGCCAGTGGTTACCAGTCACCAGCCGATGGATTACGTTGGGTTGCTGAGCCTGATTGTCGGCGTCGGTGCCCTGCAGATCATCCTCGACAAGGGCAATGACCTGGATTGGTTCGAGTCGAACTTTATCGTTATCGGTGCGGTGATTTCGGTGATTGCCCTGGCGGTGTTCATCATCTGGGAAATGACCGACAAGCACCCGGTGGTCAACCTGCGGTTGTTTGCTCACCGCAACTTCCGTATCGGCACCATTGTGTTGGTGCTGGGCTATGCCGGGTTCTTTGGGATCAACCTGATCCTGCCGCAATGGTTGCAGACCCAGATGGGCTACACCGCCACCTGGGCCGGGCTTGCGGTAGCACCCATCGGGATTCTGCCGGTGCTGATGTCGCCCTTTGTTGGCAAGTATGCCCACAAGTTTGACTTGCGCCTGTTGGCCGGGCTGGCGTTCCTCGCCATTGGCGTGAGCTGTTTCATGCGCGCAGGCTTTACCAATGAAGTGGACTTCCAGCACATCGCCCTGGTGCAGTTGTTCATGGGTATTGGTGTGGCGCTGTTCTTCATGCCGACCTTGAGCATCCTGATGTCCGACCTGCCACCGCACCAGATTGCCGATGGCGCGGGCCTGGCGACCTTTCTGCGGACCTTGGGCGGTAGCTTTGCGGCATCCTTGACCACCTGGATCTGGATTCGCCGGGCGGATCAGCACCACGCTTACATGAGCGAAAGCATGACGACCTACGACTCAGCCACCCGCGACGCGTTGAATGCGCTGGGCGGGGCAGGGCACAAGGCGTATGCGCAGTTGGATCAGATACTGACGAGCCAGGCGTACATGATGTCCACCGTGGATTACTTCACGTTGCTGGGGTGGATGTTCATGGGGTTGATCGTGATTGTGTGGCTGGCCAAGCCGCCGTTTGCCGCGAAGGCGGGGCCGGAGGCAAGCGGGCACTAGTCTTGATGTTTTTAATACTGTGGCGAGCGGGCTTGCCCGCGTTGGGCTGCGCAGCAGCCCTAAATCCTGTCGCCGGTCCAACTGAAAGAATGCGGTGATCTTACTGGGGCTGCTTCGCAGCCCAACGCGGGCAAGCCCGCTCGCCACAACGGAACATTCAGTTTCCAGGCAAGGCCAACTGCGGATTGACGAAGTCAAACGCCGCCAACTGAAACCCTTGCTCATCCACCTGCAACGCCCAACCCTGCTTGTCCCAATCCCCCAGGACAATGCGCTTGGCCGCTTGATCACCAATCTGCAACTTATGAATAGCCGGCCGATGGGTGTGCCCATGCACCAGGGTCCGCACGCCAAATTCCTGCATCACCCGCGGCACTTCCTCAGGTGTCACATCGACAATGTCGTTGGCCTTCATCCGCACCTGTGCACTGCTTTCGCTGCGCAGTTTGCGCGCCAGCTTGTGCCGGGTACGCAAGGGCAGGTGGCGCAGGATAAACAGGGTGATGGGGTTACGCAGGATGCGCCGCAGCTTCATATAGCCGACGTCGCGGGTACACAGGCTATCGCCGTGCATCAATAGCACGGGCTCGCCTGCGAGCTGCACCACACACGGGTCCTTGAGCAAGGTAGCGCCTGCGGCTTTGCAGAACGCCTTGCCGATCAGGAAATCCCGATTGCCATGCATGATGAAAATCTGGGTGCCGCTATCGCTCAGCTCGCGCAGAGCCTCGCAAATCGAGCGCTGGAAGGGCGTCATCCCATCGTCGCCAATCCAGGCTTCGAAGAAGTCCCCCAGAATGTACAACGCCTGGGCGGAACGGGCGCGGCCGTTCAGTAAATCCAGAAACGCCCGGGTAATATCCGGGCGCTCCTCTTCCAGATGCAAATCTGAAATCAGCAATATCACTCAACGATCTCGGCTTTCTCGACGATCACGTCGTCTACCGGGACGTCCTGGTGACCGGCCTTGCTGGTGGTCTGTACGCCTTTGATCTTGTCGACAATGTCAGTGCCGGCAGTCACTTTGCCGAATACCGCGTAACCCCAACCCTGCACGTTCTTGCCGCTGTGGTTCAGGAAGCTGTTGTCGGCCACGTTGATGAAGAACTGCGCGGAGGCCGAATGCGGCTCCATGGTACGGGCCATGGCGACGGTGTACTTGTCGTTGGAAAGGCCGTTGTCCGCTTCGTTCTGGATGCTTGGACGCTTGTCTTTCTTTTCTTTCATGCCTGGCTCGAAACCGCCGCCCTGGACCATGAAGTTACCGATCACACGGTGGAAAACAGTGTTTTCGTAGTGGCCGGCTTTAACGTACTCGATGAAGTTGGCGACGGTGATCGGCGCTTTCTCGGCGTTCAACTCGATGACGATGTCACCGTGGTTGGTGGTCAGTTTGACTTGAGTCATGTTCGCTACTCTTTCAAGGAATTCGTGGGTTTGGGCGCTTTGGCGCCTTACCTGCTTGGCAAAACCGCAGCCAAGGCGCGCAGTTTAGCGTGACCTGCAGGAATTTCGAGGTGGTTTTTTACCGCCCATGCAATAAATGCAGCAGTTTTTGACCACGCGCTGTCAGGTGCTTGACAGCATCGGCTATGATAACGCCTTTGTTTTATCTGGCCTGCCCAGGCCACGTACTCGTCTGTTCAAGGATCTTATGAGCAAGCCCACTGTCGACCCTACCTCGAATTCCAAGGCCGGACCTGCCGTTCCGGTCAATTTCCTGCGCCCGATCATCCAGGCGGACCTGGATTCGGGCAAGCACACGCAGATCGTTACCCGCTTCCCGCCAGAGCCTAACGGCTACCTGCACATCGGTCACGCCAAGTCGATCTGTGTGAACTTCGGCCTGGCCCAGGAGTTCGGTGGCGTCACGCACCTGCGTTTCGACGATACCAACCCGGCCAAGGAAGACCAGGAATACATCGACGCCATCGAAAGCGACATCAAGTGGCTGGGCTTTGAATGGTCCGGTGAAGTGCGCTATGCCTCGAAGTATTTCGACCAGTTGTTCGACTGGGCCGTCGAGCTGATCAAGGCCGGCAAGGCCTATGTCGACGACCTGACTCCTGCGCAAGCCAAGGAATACCGTGGCACGCTGACCGAGCCTGGCAAGAACAGCCCGTTCCGTGACCGTTCGGTAGAAGAGAATCTGGACTGGTTCGCCCGCATGAAAGCCGGCGAATTCAAGGACGGCGAGCGCGTATTGCGGGCCAAGATCGACATGGCCTCGCCGAACATGAACCTGCGCGACCCGATCATGTACCGCATCCGCCATGCCCATCACCACCAGACTGGCGACAAGTGGTGCATCTACCCGAACTATGACTTCACCCACGGTCAGTCGGATGCCATTGAAGGCATTACCCACTCCATCTGCACCCTGGAGTTCGAAAGCCACCGTCCGCTGTATGACTGGTTCCTCGACAGCCTGCCGGTACCGGCTCACCCGCGTCAGTACGAATTCAGCCGTCTGAACCTGAACTACACCATCACCAGCAAGCGCAAGCTCAAGCAACTGGTGGATGAAAAGCACGTGTTCGGCTGGGACGACCCACGCATGTCGACGCTGTCGGGCTTCCGCCGTCGCGGCTACACCCCGGCATCGATCCGCAGTTTCTGCGACATGGTCGGCACCAACCGTTCCGACGGTGTGGTCGATTTCGGCATGCTTGAGTTCAGCATCCGTCAGGATCTGGACCAGAACGCCCCGCGCGCCATGTGCGTGCTGCGTCCGTTGAAGGTGGTGATCACCAACTATCCGGAAGACCAGGTCGAAAACCTCGAACTGCCGCGTCATCCGCAGAAAGAAGAACTGGGCGTGCGTAAGCTGCCGTTCGCCCGTGAAATCTACATCGACCACGATGACTTCATGGAAGAGCCGCCAAAAGGCTACAAACGCCTGGAACCGAACGGCGAAGTGCGCCTGCGCGGCAGCTACGTGATCCGTGCCGACGAAGCAATCAAGGACGCTGATGGCAACATCGTCGAACTGCGTTGCTCCTACGACCCGGACACCCTGGGCAAGAACCCTGAAGGCCGCAAGGTCAAAGGCGTGGTGCATTGGGTGCCGGCTGCGGTCAGCGTCGAGTGCGAAGTGCGCCTGTACGATCGTCTGTTCCGTTCGGCCAACCCTGAGAAGGCCGAAGACAGCGCCAGTTTCCTGGACAACATCAACCCTGACTCGCTGCAAGTTCTCACGGGTTGTCGTGCTGAGCCATCGCTTGGCAATGCACAGCCGGAAGACCGTTTCCAGTTCGAGCGCGAAGGTTACTTCTGCGCGGATATCAAGGACTCGAAACCCGGTGCTCCGGTATTCAACCGTACCGTGACCTTGCGTGATTCGTGGGGCCAGTGATCAAGTCTTAAGGGATTCGTCGTGTTAACGATCTACAACACACTCAGCAAGACCAAAGAAGTCTTCAAGCCGCTGGATGGCAACAAGGTGCGCATGTACGTGTGCGGGATGACCGTGTACGACTACTGCCACATTGGCCACGGCCGCAGCATGGTTGCCTTTGACCTGGTGACCCGCTGGTTGCGTTTCAGCGGCTATGACTTGACGTATGTGCGCAACATCACCGACATCGACGACAAGATCATCAATCGTGCCAAGGAAAACGGCGAGCCGTTTGATGTGCTGACCGAACGCATGATCGCTGCTATGCACGAGGACGAGGCGCGCCTCAACATCCTCAAGCCGGACATGGAGCCGCGCGCCACGGACCATATCCCTGGCATGCACGCGATGATCCAGACCCTGATCGACAAGGGTTACGCCTACGCCCCGGGCAATGGCGACGTGTACTACCGCGTCGCCAAGTTCATGGGCTACGGCAAGCTGTCGCGCAAGAAAATCGAAGACCTGCGCATCGGCGCACGCATCGAAGTCGACGAAGCCAAGCAAGACCCGCTGGACTTCGTCCTGTGGAAAGGCACCAAGCCCGGTGAGCCGAGCTGGGAGTCACCATGGGGCGCGGGCCGTCCGGGCTGGCACATCGAATGCTCGGTGATGTCCACCTGCTGCCTGGGCGATACCTTCGATATTCATGGCGGCGGCAGCGACCTGGAATTCCCGCACCACGAAAACGAAATCGCCCAAAGCGAAGCGGCCACCGGCAAGACCTACGCCAACGCGTGGATGCACTGCGGCATGATTCGCATCAATGGCGAGAAGATGTCCAAGTCCTTGAACAACTTCTTCACCATCCGCGACGTGCTGGAAAAGTACCACCCGGAAGTGGTGCGTTACCTGCTGGTGTCGAGCCACTACCGCAGCGCGATCAATTACTCGGAAGACAACCTCAAGGACGCCAAAGGCGCGCTGGAGCGGTTCTACCACGCGTTGAAAGGCCTGCCGGTTGTTGCGCCTGCGGGTGGCGAAGCGTTCGTCGAACGCTTTACCCAAGTCATGAACGATGACTTCGGTACGCCGGAAGCCTGCGCGGTGCTGTTCGAAATGGTGCGTGAAATCAACCGTCTGCGTGAGAGCGATCTCGATGCAGCGGCTGGGCTTGCTGCTCGCTTGAAAGAGCTGGCCAGTGTCTTGGGCGTCCTGCAAATGGAAGCCGATGACTTCCTGCAAGCCGGCGCTGAAGGGCGCGTAGATGCAGCTGAGGTGGATGCACTGATTCAGGCGCGTCTGACGGCGCGTGCCAACAAGGACTGGGCGGAATCCGACCGTATCCGCGACCAACTCACCGCCATGGGCGTGGTGTTGGAAGACGGGAAGGGTGGGACGACGTGGCGGTTGGCTGATCAGGCTTGATTGCCCGCTGAATGAAAAAAGCCCCGACTGGTTCGGGGCTTTTTTTGCATTTTTATTCAGGCATCGATGTCGGCTGACATGGCGTTCCATCCGTCGTTGACCTCACCTTTGGCACCTGTGAGATCGCTTTCGGTAATGTGGCGCTTTGCAGATATTTTCAGCGGTCTTCATGGGGGGTTATGCGTCGAACAAATCTACAGGCTCAAGGTATTTGACATCCCGTAGCAGCGGTCGAGTAGAACGAGGCCGCGTTCGGCTGCGAAGCAGCCGTAAAACCCTACCGCTCGATGTTTCAGGTTAACCGCGTGCACCGGGTTTACGAGGACTTCGTCCTCGAACGCGGCCTCGTTCTACTCGACCGCTGCTACGGTGGGAGAGGGGGGTTAGCTGCCTTTCTCGCTGCGGCGACTGCTCACTTCCGCTGGTACATCATCCCCCGCCATGCGCTTACGGAACAACGCCGTGCGCGCCAGCAGCAAGGTGGTCACCGGCACGGTGATCGACAGCAGGATCGGAATCAACCAACCATGCAGCACCGGGCTGCCCTTGAGTACCGAAAAATAGATGATCGACGCGAGCGCCACGCTCCAGGCTCCCAGCGTCGAGGCCAGCGCCGGCGGGTGCATGCGCTGGAAGAAGTCCTTCATGCGCAGTAACCCAATCGCGCCAATCAGCGCGAATATGCTGCTGAGTACCAGCAACACGGCCACGATTACTTCAACCCATAACGGCATCATTCGATTACCTCCCCACGCAGCAGGAATTTGGCCAGGGCAAACGAGCCGACAAAGCCGAACAGCGCAATCAGCAGCGCCGCTTCAAAGTAGGTGTCACTGGCATACCGAATGCCCAGCACCAGCATCATCAGCATCGCCAGGATGTACAGGTAGTCCAGCGCCAGTACCCGGTCCTGGGCCGAGGGGCCTTTGAACAGGCGGAACAGGGTCAGGACCATGGCCAGGGAGAACAGGAACAGGCTGAGCAGGATCGCATTGGAGAGCAGGGCGCTCATTCGAAGATCTCCATCAGGGGCCGTTCGTAGGCGTGCTTGAAGTGCTGGATAAATTGCGCTTCGTCATCCAGGTCGAATACGTGCAGCAGCAGGATGCTGCGGTCCAGGGCCAGTTCCGACCAGACGGTGCCGGGGGTCACGCTGGTGATCATCGCCAGCACGGCCAGGCCATTGGCATCGCGCAGGTCCAGGGGGATTTTGATAAAGCGCGAGCGCGGTGGACGCGAGCCGCAGGTCAGTACGCCCCAGGCCACGTGCAGGTTGGAGATGATCACGTCGCGGCCCACCAGGAAGAACAGACGAATGATCACTCCAGGGCGGCGAATGCGGATCGGCAGTGGGCGCAGTGGGGCCATCATCAGCGGTGCGGCGAAGCCGAGGATCGCGCCGAGCAACAGGTTACCGGGGCTGATGGACAGGTTCAGCACCAGCCACAACAACCACAGCGCCAGGGATAACCACGGGGCAGGGAACAGGCGCTTCATGGCTGTACCTCCGCTGCTGCGGCCTGGGCTTCAGGGCTCGGCACCGGACGGGTGGCCATGACGGCCATCACGTAGTGCTCCGGGTTGTTCAGGCTGTCGGCGGCGGCCTGGGTGTAGCGCATCAGCGCTTCAGCCTTGAAGGTCAGGGCGATACTCAGGCCGAGCAGGAAGAAGATCGGTACGCACTCGAAACGGCGCAACAGCGGCGACGGGCGCACTGAAGGGGTCCAGAAGCGCTGGATGCCGAGGCGGGCGAAGGCGATCAGCGAGGCCAGACCAGAGAAGATCAACAGCGCAACCAAGCCCCAGGCGGCGGGACGGATCGGCTCGTCAACGGCATTGCCCAAGCCCAATGGGTTGATCAGGGCGCTAAGCAGGCTGAGTTTGCCGATAAATCCGGACAACGGCGGCATACCGATAATCAGCAGGGCGCAGGCAATAAAGCTCAAACCGAGGAAGGCCACGGTCCAGGGAATCACCTGGCCGACCACGGCTTTCTGTTCGTCGTCGAGGTTGGTGCCGGGAGGTGGATGCAGCGACTCCATGGCGGGTGGCAAGGATTCGATTTCTTCTTCCAGCGGCGCATCGTTGGCCGAGCGTGAGCGCTCGATCAGTTCTGCCAGCAGGAACAGCGCGCTCAAGGCCAATGTCGAGCTGACAAGATAGAACAGCGCCCCGGCGATCAGGCTGGGCTGGGCAAACCCCACCGCTGACAGCAGGATCCCGGCGGATACCAGGATGCTCAGGCTGGCCATGCGTTCCAGGCGTTGTGCGGCGATCATTGCCAGGGCGGCGCAGATGATGGTCGCCATGCCGCCGTAGATCAGCCAGTCGCCACCAAAGTACGCCGAGGCGCCTGCTTGCCCGGAGAACAGCAGCGTCCACAGGCGCAGCACGGTGTACACGCCAACCTTGGTCATGATCGCGAACATCGCCGCCACCGGCGCGCTGGCCGCGGAGTAGGCGGGCGCCAGCCAGAAGTTCAGCGGCCACATCCCGGCCTTGGCCAGGAACGCGACCGCGAGAATCGCCGCGCCGGCATGCAGCAGGCCGCGATCGGCCTCTGGTACCAGCGGGATTTTCAGCGCCAGGTCGGCGAAGTTCAGGGTACCGGTGACACCGTAGATCAGCGCTGCGCCAATCAGGAACAACGACGAGGCCAGCAGGTTGATCGAGATGTAATGCAGGCCCGCCGACACTCGCGCCCGTCCGGAACCGTGGAGCATCAGGCCGTAGGACGCGGCCAGCAGCACCTCGAAGAACACGAACAGGTTGAACAGGTCGGCGGTGAGGAAGGCGCCATACAGCCCCATCATCTGGATCTGGAATAGCGCATGGAAGCTGGTGCCGGCGCGGTCCCAGCGGGCCATGGCGAACAACAGGGCGCTGACACCGATGATCCCGGTGAGCACCAGCATCAATGCGGACAGTTGGTCCACCACCAGCACGATGCCGAACGGCACCTGCCAGTTGCCCGGCAGGTACACGCCGATGGAGCCGGGGCCGCCTTTCTGAGTCCAGTACAACAACAGCACGGCGATGCCGAGGCCGATCATGCTGGAGAACAGGTTGATCCGTGCCTTGAGCGGACGGTGTTTCTCGCCCAGCATCAGCATCAGCCCGGCGGTCAGCAGCGGCAGCAGGATCGGCGCGATGATCAGTTGATTCATCCAGGTCATTCTTTAGGCTCCCGACCGTCCACGTGGTCAGTGCCGGTCAAGCCCCGAGATGCCAGCAGTACTACAAGGAACAACGCGGTCATGGCGAAGCTGATCACGATCGCCGTCAGCACCAGAGCCTGGGGCAGGGGATCGGTGTAGTTGAGCAGGTCTTGCGGCACGCCGTCCTTGATGATCGGCTCCTTGCCGATAAACAGGCTGCCCATGCTGAAAATGAACAGGTTGACCCCGTAGGACAACAGGCACAGGCCCATCACCACCTGGAACGTCCGTGGCCGCAGGATCAGCCAGACGCCGGAGGCCGCCAGGACCCCAATGGCAATTGCGATGACTTCTTCCATCAGGCAGCAGCTCCTTTAGGCGTGGCAGCGGCTTTCGCCTGGTTGCTGGGTTTATGGGCACGCACCGATTGGTGACCCAGGGCGGTGAGTATCAGCAGGGTTGCGCCGACCACCACGGCGTACACGCCAACGTCGAAGAACAACGCGCTGGCGATATGGATGTCGCCCAGCACCGGCAGGCTGAAGTGCAGCGTGTGGGTGGTGAGGAATGGATACCCCACGAACAGCGCGCCGAGCCCGGTCAGGGTCGCTGACAGCAAGCCGAAGCCCATCCAGCGCATTGGTCGCAGGCTCATCTGCGCCTCGACCCACTGGGTGCCGGCAACCATGTATTGCAAGATGAACGCTACGGACATCACCAGGCCGGCGACAAAACCACCGCCCGGCTGGTTGTGGCCACGCATGAACAGGTAGAACGACACCACCAGGGCAATCGGCAGCAGCAGGCGCACCAGCACCGCAGGCACCATCATGAAGCCCAGGGCGGTGTCGCTGGCCTGGCGCGGGTTGACCAGGTCGGTGGCCACGTCCGGTGCCAGTTGGCGCTGTTGCGCGGGCAATTGCATGCTTTCTTTGGAAGGGCGGAAACGTCGCAGCAGGGCGTAGACCGTGAGGGCCACGGCGCCCAACACGGTGATTTCCCCCAGGGTGTCGAAGCCCCGGAAGTCCACCAGCATCACGTTCACCACATTGCTGCCGCCGCCTTCGGGCAGGGCGCGGCTCAAGTAGAAGGAGGAGATATCGTTGGGGGTCTGGCGGGTCAGCATCGCGTAGGACAGCAACGCCATGCCGCCACCGACCACGGTGGACAGCAGTAAGTCCCGCAGACGACGGATGCGTGCCTTGGGCACTGAGCTAGGCAGTGGCGAGACGTCTTCGATCCGCCGTGGCAGCCAGCGCAGGCCCAGCAGGATCAGCACGGTGGTCACCACTTCCACCACCAATTGGGTCAGGGCCAGGTCCGGTGCGGAGAACCAGACGAAGGTGACGCACGTCATCATCCCGCAGACGCTGACCATGGTCAGGGCGGCGAGTCGGTGGTACTTGGCTTGCCAGGCGGCACCCAGGGCGCAGGCAATCGCCAGCAGCCACAGGGTCACGAAGACGATGGAGCCCGGGATCTTCGGTCGGTCGCCCCAACTGATACCGCTGTGCAGCATCGGGATCAAACCGGCGATCACTGCGGCCAGCACCAGCAGGAACAGCTGGGTTTGCAGGCGCTTGGTGCTGATGCGTTTTTCGAGCTTGCGTACCCCACGCATCATCACCACCAGCGTGCGCTCGAACCCGCGCTTGCCGTTGAAGTAACTGATGATCGGCGGGTATTTGAAGCGGCCCCGCTTGAGTTGCTTGCGCAGCAGCAGGTAGAGCAAGACGCCGCCGGACATGGCCACCAGGCTCATGATCATCGGCGCGTTCCAGCCGTGCCAGATGGCCAGGCTGTATTCGGGCAGTACGCCGCCGACTACAGGCAGCGCAGCGGCCGCGAGGATCGAACCGACCACCTGGGCCGGGAAGATCCCCACCAGTAAACAGGTAAACACCAGCAACTCCACCGGCGCGCGCATCCAGCGTGGCGGTTCGTGCGGGGTGTGCGGCAGGTTGGTGGCTTTGGGGCCGAAGAACACATCCACGGTAAAACGCAGGGCATAGGCGACGCTGAAGGTCCCGGCGATGGTGGCGATCACCGGCAGGGCGATTTCTACCCAGGCGGTGGCGGAGATGAATACCGTCTCGGCGAAGAACATTTCCTTGGAGAGGAAGCCGTTAAGCAACGGTACGCCGGCCATAGACGCACTGGCGACCATGGCCAGGGTGGCGGTAAACGGAATCAGCTTGAACAGGCCGCTGAGTTTACGAATATCGCGGGTGCCACTTTCGTGGTCGATAATCCCCGCCGCCATGAACAGCGAGGCCTTGAAGGTCGCGTGGTTGAGGATGTGGAAGACGGCGGCAACTGCGGCCAGCGGGCTGTTGAGGCCCAGCAATAAGGTGATCAGGCCGAGGTGGCTGATGGTGGAATAGGCCAGCAGGCCCTTGAGATCGTTCTGGAACATGGCGCAATAAGCGCCGAGCAATAAGGTAACGGCGCCGGCACCGCCAACGATCCAGAACCATTCTTCGCTACCGGACAGCGACGGCCACAGGCGGGCCAGCAGGAACACGCCGGCCTTCACCATCGTCGCCGAGTGCAGGTAGGCCGACACCGGTGTCGGTGCGGCCATGGCGTGGGGCAGCCAGAAGTGGAAGGGGAATTGCGCGCTTTTGCTCAGGGCGCCAATCAGCACCAGCGCCAACATGATCGGGTACAGGGAGTGGGCGCGGATTTGGTCGCCAGCAGCCAACACCAGGTCGAGGTCATAGCTACCGACGATATGCCCCAGCAGCATCACCCCCGCCAGCAGGCACAAGCCGCCTGCGCCGGTGACCATCAGCGCCATATAAGCGCCACGCCGGGCATCGGCGCGGTGGTGCCAATAGCCGATCAACAGGAACGAGAACAGGCTGGTCAGTTCCCAGAAGAACACGATCTGGATCAGGTTGCCGGAGATCACCAGGCCGAGCATCGCGCCCATGAACGCCAGGAAAAACGCGAAGAACCGCGGCACCGGGTCTTCCGGCGACATGTAATAACGGGCGTACAGCGACACCAGCGTGCCAATGCCCAGGACGAGCATCGAGAACAGCCAGGCAAAACCGTCCATGCGCAGCACGAAGTTCAGGCCCAGGCTGGGCAACCACATGAATTCTTCGCGAATCACGCCACCGTGGGCGATCTGGGGGTAGAGCAAAGCGACTTGTACGGTGCCAGCCAGGGCAACGAGGCCAGCCAGCAGGGACTCAGTGTTACGTGCGTTGTGCGGCAACAAGGCCGCTAGACAGCTGCCGATAAAAGGCAGAAGCAGTAGAACTATCAGGGACATAGGCTTCTAATCTGCGGGAGTTTGGGATGCATCATACGTGCCGGATTCCGGATCACCAAACGGCAACCTGTGGCAGGATCCTACAAGCTAAGCTGAAAAAGTCGATTTAGCACTCAGCTCTGGCGCTCTTGTTCCAACTCCTCGTTCAACTCGGCGGCTTTGCGCCCCCGCGTCTTCATCTCACTGACAATCACCGCCAGCACAATCAGCGCCGCTCCCACCATGGCAATCGGCGGGAAACGTTCGCCGGCAATCCGCCCGACCACGCCGGCCCACACAGGCTCCCCGGCATAGATCAAGGTCGCGCGGGTCGGCGAGACGCTTTTCTGCGCCCAGTTCATCGCCACCTGGATCACCGCACTGGTCAGCCCCAGGCCCACGGCACTGAACAGCAGCAACCAGGATAACCCCGGCAGCGCCTCACCCATGGGCACCACCAGCAGGAACGACAGCACCGAGGCGGTGGCCAGTTGCACCACGGTCACCCGGCGTACATCCACTTGCCCGGCATAGGCGCTGATCAAGATGATCTCGGCGGCAATCGCAATCGCGCCGATCAAAGTGGCGATTTCACCGGGGCTGAAATTCAACGACGCGCCGGCAGGGCCGGTCAACAGCATCAATCCGGCGAAAGCCAGCATGATGCCAATGCTTGGCATCAACCCCGGCCGACGGCCCAGCACCAGCCACTGCAACAGCGGCACAAAAGGCACATACAACGCGGTGATAAACGCCGACTGGCTGCTGAGGATGGTCTGTAAACCGATGGTTTGCAGGCCATAACCGAACATGATCGCCACCCCGATAAAGCATCCGGCCTTCAGTTCGAACAGGGTCAAGTCACGTAAGGTGCGAAACGAGAACAGGCCAACCATCAAGGCTGCAGCGGCAAACCGCAGGCCGACAAAAAACATCGGTCCGCTGACGGTCATGGCGTGCTGCACCAGCAGAAAGGTGCCGCCCCAGATCATGGTGATCACCACCAGCACGCACTCGGCTTTGCTGAAACGGGAGAAACGCGGGGAGGAAGTCGAGGTGGTCATGGCGGCTCTGGTCTTGCACAGGAAGGGCGTGGAACGCACAATGCGTCGCAGCTGGGCAGTATACTGCGCAACCCCACCCTGTGAGCAATATAGTGCACAAAGAAAATCCGCAACGGGCCTCGGTCCTGCAACACGTCAGCCAGAACGTTCGCCGCTTGCGCCATGCCGCCGAACTGAGCCAGACCGCGTTGTCCGAAAAGTCCGGCGTCAGTCGGCGGATGCTAGTGGCCATCGAGGCGGGTGAAAAGAACGTCAGCCTGTCTACTCTTGACCGTGTCGCCGAAGCGTTGGACGTGGCCTTCAGCGACCTGATCCAGGCTCCGGACGTGCGCGACCACAGTCGCATCAACGAACTGGCCTGGGCCGGTGAAATCGATGGCAGCAAAGCGGTGTTGCTGGCCAAGGCCAGCGCTCGTCGAGAAGTCGAGTTGTGGGAATGGCGGCTGGAGCCCAGTGATCGCTATTGCGCGGAAACGGACCTGGAGGGCTGGAGTGTACAGGTGTACGTTTTCGAAGGCTGCCTGACCCTGGTAGTGGGGGATGAAACGCGGCAGATCAACGCCGGCGAATTCTATATGTTCGCCAGCAACCAGCCCCACAGCTATCACAACGAGGGCGACATTGCGGTGAGGTTTGTACGAAACGGAGTGATTTAAGTTCGGCTATTTCTTAGGGTTTTCTTCTTGTCAACTGTGACTTCTTACAGCTTATGTTTTTTAGATTTCAGGCGCATCCTGAATATGCAGTTCTTATGGCATGACTGTTCGGATTGAGTTAAGAAGATTTCATTTCGAGGCGGTGCTGCCAACTGGGTACTAGTGCCAGGATTGAACTGCTTAACTACTACTCTGAGGGAAACGTCATGCACGATATATATATTTCACCTAAGGAAGCGCTTCCAGCGCCAACAGTTACACCTTCACATAATGGAGTTATCAAGTTTGGCGAGGTAGAAGGTCGTAAAGGGAGGATTGTTGTCCATAGCTACCCAGGTATTGCTCTAGGACAGCGTGTAGTATGTCGAATAGAGGGTTACGGCACTTTGTTTGTCTCTCAGGATATTAAGGAACTACACACTAAGTACGAGGCAGCGATAAATGAGCACGTACTTAAAAGTACGAATGTAAAGGTTTCTTTTATTGTGCAACAAGGGGGCGAAGTTTTATTTGAGTCCGAGGAAAGGATTTACACTGTTGAAGGATTTCCAGCGCCATAGTCCATCTGACACAACTATCGACCTTCGATTGGTGTAGTACATGTGTCCAGATGTTCGAAGGTTGAATATCCATTTCATCTTCGCCAGCCACCAGCCTCACAGCTATCGCAATGAAGGTGATATTGCGGTGAGGTTTGTACGAAACGTGGTGATCTGACTGTTGATAGCGCAACAGTGGTTGAACACTTTGCTGGTTTTGAAGCTACAAATATTTCGCTGATACTTATGTAACTCACTGACTTTATTGAGCATTAAATTCAGGCACGACTCCTGCAATTGCTCCGGTATCTCTCTGAAGCCCGGAGTCGGCCCATGTCAGCCCAACCCCTACACCTTGCCCACATCATCCGCTCGGACGCCGAAGCCATCAGCGTTGCCACCGAATTGGCCAAACGCTTCGCCGTCGACGCCAGCGTGCGCGACCGTGAGCGCCGCCTGCCGATAGCCGAACTGGACGAGTTCTCCGCCAGCGGCTTGTGGGGCATTACGGTTCCCAAGGCTTATGGCGGCGCCGAGGTGTCCTATGTGACGGTGGCCGAGGTGATCAAGTTGATCTCCGCCGCCGACCCGTCCCTGGGGCAAATCCCGCAGAACCATCTGGGCGTGGTGGACATCCTTGTACAAACCGCCAGCGAAGCGCAGAAGCAGCATTACTTCGCCAAGGTGTTGCAAGGCTATCGCTTCGGCAACGCCTTCTCCGAAGCCAAGAGCAAAACCGCCGCCGCCTTCGAAACGCGCATTCGTTTTGACGGCGACAGCGCGCAGATCGATGGCGAGAAGTTCTACTGCACCGGTGCGTTGTTCGCCCATATCGTGCCGACGGTGGCGGTCAACGAGGAAAACCAGGCATTCATTTCCTTTATCGAGCGCGACAATCCCGGCCTGACGGTGATCGACAGTTGGGACGGTTTCGGCCAGCGCACCACGGCCAGCGGCGGTGTCACCCTTAACGCGGTCAAGGTCCCGTTGGACGCGGTGATCCCGGCCCACAAGGCGTATGACCAGCCCACCGCCGACGGCCCGATTTCGCAAATCATCCAGGCCGCTGTGGACACGGGCATCGCCATTGGCGCCCTTGAAGCAGCCAAGACTTACGCCCGCCAGTCCCGGCCATGGATCGACAGCCAGCAGGATCACGGCTGGCAAGACCCGTTCACCATTGCCGCCATTGGCGACCTGGAATGGCGGGTCCACGGTGCCGAAGCCATCCTCGCCAAGGCGGGCCGCGCGGTCGACCTGGCTCTGGAAGAGCCCAATGAAGACACAGTGGCCAACGCCTCGCTGATTGTCGCCCAGGCCAAGGTCCTCTCCACCGAGATTGCCTTGCTCGCCGGTAGCAAGTTGTTCGAGTTGGCCGGTACCCGTTCTGTGCTCGGCAAACACAACCTCGACCGTCACTGGCGCAACGCCCGTACCCACACCCTGCATGACCCCGCCCGCTGGAAGTACCACCTGATCGGCAATTTCCTGCTCAACGGCGTCAAGCCGGCGCGCCACGCCTGGAACTGAGGAGCTTCGATGAACGCACTGACCCAACCGGATGCCTTGCAGCAGGCCCGCCATCTACTGGAAAGCACCTTGCGCTTTGTTCAACACAGCGACGATCCCTATGTGATCAGTCGTTTTGGCGACTTGCAGATTCGCATCGGCGTCGCCGCCGCACTGTTCGAACGCGCTGAAACGCTCAAAGGCCAAAGCCCCATCGAAACACAGATCGCCTTTACCGAAGCCCAGATCGCCAGCGCCGAAGCCTTGATCGCTGCCAGCAACGCCGAATTTGAATTGACCGGCCAGCGCACTGCGCTGCCGTCCACGCTGGATGACCCATTGCGCTGGAAATACCAGATTGTCGGCAACTACCGCCTCAACGGTATCGCTCCTAGGAGTAATGTTTGATGCCCCGTGAAATCCGCTTGAATGCCTTCGACATGAACTGCGTCGGCCATCAGTCACCGGGCTTGTGGGCTCATCCACGGGATCGCTCGTGGCAGTACAAAGACCTGGAATACTGGACCGACCTGGCGAAGATCCTTGAGCGCGGCAAGTTCGACGGCTTGTTTATCGCCGACGTGCTGGGCATCTACGACGTGTACAACGGCAACGGTGATGCCGCGATTCGCCAGGCCGCGCAGGTGCCGGTCAACGATCCTTTGTCGCTGATCGCGCCGATGGCGTTGGTCACTGAGCATCTGGGTTTTGGCCTTACGGCGTCGCTGTCCTTTGAGCATCCGTACCCGTTCGCCCGACGCCTCTCGACCCTGGACCACCTGACCAAGGGCCGCGTCGGCTGGAACATCGTTACCTCCTATCTGGAAAGCGGCGCCAAGAACCTCGGCCAAAAGGCCCAGACCGAACACGACGCACGCTATGACTACGCCGAGGAATACCTGGAGGTTTGCTACAAGCTCTGGGAAGGCAGCTGGGAAGAGGGCGCCGTACTGCGGGACCGCGAGCGGCGGATTTTCAGTGACCCGAGCAAAATCCATGAGATCCGCCACGTCGGCAAACACTTCCAGGTGCCCGGCATTCACCTCTGCGAGCCGTCGCCACAACGCACGCCGGTGCTGTACCAGGCCGGGGCTTCCAGCCGTGGCAAGCAATTCGCCGCCGAACAGGCCGAATGCGTGTTCGTCGCCGCGCCGTCGAAAGTGCTGCTGAAAAAGACCGTTGCCGACATCCGCCGGCGGGCAGCAGAAGCGGGGCGTGACCCGAAGAAAATCCTGATCTTCAACCTGCAGACGGTGATCGTCGGCGAAACCGATGCCAAGGCGAAAGCCAAGTTCGAGGAATACAAATCCTACGTCAGCTACGAAGGCGCGATGGCGCTGATTTCTGGCTGGACCGGTATCGATTTCAGCCAGTTCAAGCCGGACGAACCGCTCAAGCATGTGCACACCAACGCCATTCAATCGGCGGTGGAGGCATTTTCCACCGCGGACCCGAACAAGGTCTGGACGCCCAATGAGTTGGCGGACTGGGTGGGGATTGGTGGCTTTGGACCGTTGTTTGTCGGCGGGCCAGAGACGGTGGCGGACCTGTTGCAGGAGTGGGTTGAGGAGACGGATGTCGATGGCTTCAACCTGGCGTACGCGTTGACCCACGAGACCTTCATTGACGCTGTGGACTTGCTGGTGCCCGAGTTGCAGAAGCGCGGGGTGTACAAGACTGAGTACGCCCAGGGCACGCTGCGCGAGAAATTGTTCGGGGAAGGGGCGCGGTTGCCGCAGAACCATCCGGGCGCCGGCTATCGCGACCTCAAGGCCCTACACGGTTCAAATGTGGGAGCGGGCTTGCTCGCGAAAGCGGTGTGCCAGTCAATAAATTAGGTGACTGATCCACCGCATTCGCGAGCAAGCCCGCTCCCACATTTTGAGCTGTGTCGATTCGATAATCCCAGCCAGCGGACCACCGCACGCTTACCCACCAATAGGAGCATCACCCCTATGAGCGTGCACACACTCAACCGTGCGCTGGATGTGGAATGGCCTGCCGAATGGGTCACGGGCTTGCCCAAGGCCCTGGAGCAATTGCATCACTGGGCACAGGTCAGCCCGCTGCACACCGCATTGCGCCACAAGCGTCATGGCCAGTGGTATGCCTGGCGCTGGATCGACGCCCTGCGCGATGTCGAACGTCTGGCCGATGGCTTGCGTCAGCAGGGTTTTACCGAGCAATCGCGATTGGCTTTGAGCGGTGCCTTCGAACCCAATCTATTGCTGCTGGCCCTGGCCGCCCAGTCCATCGGCGGGCAGACCCTGACCCTGGCCGATGACTTGGAACCCACCACGCTGCACAAACTGCTGTGGCGCCTGCGCCCGACTCACGCCTACGTTCAGGGCCGTCAGCAGGTGCAGCACTGGCTGGCGGTGGCCGGTAGCAGCGCCGCACCTCAGAGGTTGATCACCGAGCGGGCAGCGTCTGGGAACGGGGTACTGGCGTTCGCCCAATTGCTTGGCCCCGTGGACCCTGCTCGACGCCTGAATCGTTGGTGGCAGCCCGGCGGTGAAACCGCGTTATGGAGCGAAGAGGGCACCCACTGGCAAGGCGGCCTGGCCGTGGTGCTGGAGCAATGGCTGAGCAGCGGTCAGAACCTGGCCTTCCCGGAAAGTCGCGGCTCGGCCCGGCGCGATCGCAGCGAAGTCGCACCCACCGGCTTGCTGCTGTCGCCTGCGCGTTTGCAGCACCTGGCCGATGAGATCGAAAGCCGCCTGGCGCCGGCCGGCACCTGGCGCCGTCGGTTGTCCGAGTGGGCCATCGCCCATCCACACAGCGGCCTGCGTCGGCTGATCAAAAATCGTGTACGGCGGCTGCTGGGGTTCCAGCGTTTGCAGTACATCTGGCAGGCCCCGGCTACCCGGCAGAGCAGCGCCGAGCCGCAATGGCTGGTCGAATTCAAACGGGATATCGCATGAGCGAAGCCATTCTCCAGGTGCGCGACATCTCCCTGTCCTTCAAGGGGGTCAAGGCTATCAACGCCTTGTCCTTTGACGTGCAGCGCGGTGAGATCTGCGCGCTGATCGGCCCCAACGGTGCCGGCAAAAGCTCATTGCTCAACGTGCTCAATGGTGTGTACCGATTCGATGCTGGCGAGATCGTGTTCGAGCAGCAGCATTTCCACCGCATCGACCCGTTGGGTGCGGCGCGCCGAGGCATTGGGCGCACATTTCAGAACAACGCCTTGTTCAAGAAGATGAGCGTGATCGACAACATCCTGACTGGCCTGTCCCGGCATACCCGCAGCACCTTCATCGAACAGGCCCTGGGTTTGCCCAGGGCACGGCGCGAGGCTGAAGCCTTCCGCCAGCGGGCCCAGGGCATTCTCGATTTCCTCGAACTGCAGGCTCACCGTGAGGTGCTGGTGGGCAATCTTTCATACGGCCTGCAAAAGCGCGTGGAACTGGGGCGAGCGTTGATTGCCGGCCCGAGCCTGTTGCTGCTGGACGAACCCATGGCCGGCATGAACGCCGAGGAAAAACAGGAAATGGCGCGCTTCGTGGCCGACGTGAATCGCGACATCGGCACCACCGTCGTTCTGATCGAACACGACATGGGCGTGGTAATGGGCCTGTCGGATCACGTGGTGGTGCTCGATTACGGACGCAAGGTGGGTGACGGTACGCCGACACAAGTGCAGGCCAACCCCGACGTCATCGCGGCCTATCTGGGAGTGGTCAACCCATGACGTTCTTTTTCGAAACCCTGCTCGGTGGCCTGCTCGCGGGCACCATGTATTCGCTGGTCGCCATCGGTTTTGTGCTGATCTACAAGGCCAGCGGCGTGTTCAACTTTGCCCAGGGCTCAATGCTGCTGTTCGCCGCCCTGACGTTCGTCAGCCTGCACGATCAAGGCGTGCCGTTTGCCCTGGCCTTGTTGCTGACGGTAATCGTGATGATCGTCGGCGCCTTGCTCATCGAACGGCTTGTATTACGTCCGTTGGTGAACCGCTCGCAGATCACCTTGTTCATGGCCACCCTTGGCCTGTCCTTCATCATCGAAGGCCTGGCCCAAGGCTTGATGGGCTCACAGGTGCGTGCCCTGGATCTGGGCATTGACGACGTGCCGCTGTTTCTCGGGCCACTGATGCTCAGCCAGTTCGACCTGATTGCCGCAGCGGCCGCCGTGGTGTTGGTGACGGTGCTGGCGTTGCTGTTCAACAAGACCCGCATTGGCGTGTCCCTGCGGGCGGTGGCGGATGACACCACGGCGGCGTTGTCTATCGGCATCAATCTCAACCGGATCTGGCAGATCGTCTGGGCGGTGGCGGGCATCGTCGGGCTGGTGGCCGGCTTGCTCTGGGGCGCGCGCCAAGGCGTGCAGTTTTCCCTGTCGCTGGTGGTGCTCAAGGCGTTGCCGGTGTTGATCATCGGCGGCTTTACCTCGATTGGCGGGGCGATTGTCGGCGGGCTGATCGTTGGCGCGGCGGAGAACCTCGCCGAGGTGTACATCGGCCCGCTGATCGGTGGCGGCATCACACCGTGGTTCGCGTATGTCCTGGCCCTGGCCTTCCTGTATATCCGTCCCGCCGGCCTGTTCGGCGAGCGCGCCATTGAGCGAGTCTGAAAGCATGTCGATCCCTGTTGCCCATGAAACTGCTCCATTGTTGTTGATTCAGCGACACTTGCCCTGGGGCCTGATTGGGCTGTTGGCGCTGGCCTTCATCGTTGTGCCGTTGTGGGGCAATGACTATTGGCTCAACGCGATTTTGATTCCGTTTCTGGTGCTGTCACTGGCCGGGCTGGGTTTGAACCTGTTGACCGGCTACACCGGCCAGACGTCGGTCGGCGCGGCGGGCTTCATGGCGGTTGGCGCGTTTGCCACGTACGGTTTCCTGCTGCGCCTGCCGGAGTTGGGCTTGCCGGTAGCGCTACTGGGCGGCGGGATTATCAGTGCGCTGGTGGGGCTGGTATTCGGCTTGCCCAGTTCTCGGATCAAGGGCTTCTACCTGATGGTCACCACCCTGGCGGCGCAGTTTTTCCTGGAATGGCTGTTCGTCAAATTCCCCTGGTTCTACAACTACGGTTCCTCCGGGACCATTTCCGCACCGAAGCTTTCGTTGTTCGGTCATGACCTCAACACGCCGGTGGGTCGCTATCTGCTGACCTTGGTCACCGTGTTGCTGTTGACCTGGACCGCTGTGAACCTGGTGCGCAGCCAGGTGGGGCGCAACTGGATGGCGATCCGTGACATGGACACCGCCGCCGCCGTGGTCGGCATTCCGGTGGTGCGCTACAAGCGCCTGGCATTTGCCGTCAGCTCGTTCTACCTGGGGATTGCCGGCGCGTTGTGGGCGTTCGCTTATCTGGGCACCGCGAGCGCCAGCAGCTTCGATATCAATCGCTCGTTCCAGATCCTGTTCATCATCATTATCGGCGGCATGGGCAGCATTGCCGGCAACTTCGTCGGCGCGGCTTTCATCAGTTTGCTGCCGATCTTTCTCAGCCATGCCGGGCAAGCGTTGTTCGGTGGCTCGGTGGACGCCGGGCAGTTGCAGAACCTGCAAAAAATCATCTTTGGCGTGTTGATCATCGTGTTCCTGATCAAGGAACCCGAGGGCTTGATTCGCCTGTTGCACAACCTGCGTGAACGGCTGCGCCAATGGCCGCTGCGTTTCTGAATCCGTCCTTTAAGAGAATCTCCATGCGTGCATCCTTGAAACGTTCCCTGGCCGGCGCCGCTTTCGCGCTGGCGGCATTGGCGGGTGCAGTCCCGCAGGCTCTGGCTTCGCCTGACCAACAATTCATTCCATTGGCCACTTACCGTGTCGGTGCTTATGCCTCCAGCGGCGTGCAGGTGTGGGCCGGGATGATCGACTACCTGCGCTATATCAACGAGGTTGAAGGCGGCATCAACGGCGTCAAGTTGGTGTGGCAGGAGTGTGAGACCGAATGGACGGCGGAGAAGGGCATCGAGTGCTACGAGCGCTTCAAGAATGGCCTGGACGGCGCGCCGGTCGCGGTTTACCAGCCTAACGGCGCACCGGCAGCCTATGCCCTGAGCGAGCGGGCCGAGGTGGACAAGATTCCGCTGATCACCCTCGGTTACGGGCGTACCGAAGCTACCGACGGTACGGTGTTTCCCTACAACTTCCCGGTGATGCTGACCTTCTACAGCGAAGCTTCGACCCTGGTGAACTACATCGCCCAGCGCGAAGGCGGGTTCGACAAACTCAAGGGCAAGAAAATCGCCACCGTCTACCACGACTCTGCCTATGGACGGGAAACCCTTGGACCACTGAAGTTGTTGGCCGAGAAGTACGGTTTCGAAAACATCCAGATCCCCGTGGCCGACCCCGGCAACGAGCAGTCGGCGCAATGGCGCCAAGTGCGCCAGGCCAATCCGGACTGGGTGTTCCTGCGCACCTGGGGCGTATCGACCCCGGTGGCGGTCAAGACCGCCGCGCGTTTCGGCTTCCCGGTGGACCATATCATCGGCGACATCTGGGCCAGTTCCAGTGAAGACGTATTGCCCGCCGGCGCTGCCGCCAAGGGTTACCTGGCACTGACGCCGTACCCGGCGGGCAGCGATTTCGAGATCCACAAGCGCCTCAAGCAATACGTTCTCGACAAAGGCCACAGCGACCTCAAGGACCTGAAAAACTTCGGCAGCGTCTACTACAACTCGGGCCTGGTGAATGCCGCCGTGGCCGTGGAAGCGATTCGCACCGGCCAGGCCAAGTTCGGCAAGCGCCCGCTCAATGGCGAAGAAGGGCGCTGGGGCCTGGAGCACCTGAACATCGACGACGCACGCCTCAAAGACATGGGCTATCTGGGCCTGATGCAGAACCTCAAACTCTCGTGCCGCGACCATGAAGGCGGCGGCTCCGCGCGGATCCAGCAATGGGATGGCGTCAACTGGACGTTGATCAGCGACTGGATCGCTGCCGATCGTGCACTGCTGCGTCCACTGATCGACGAGAAGTCCGCCGCCTTCGCCAAGGAAAAAGGCCTGACGCCGCGCACCTGCACTGGGGATGAATAAGCCATGAGTGAAGCTGTCCGCGAGCCGTGGAGCCAGACGCTGCTTCAGGTCAATGACATTGAAGTGATCTACGACGGCGCGATCCTGGCCGTGGCCGGGGTGTCCCTGAGTGTGCCCAAGGGCGCGATCGTCGCCTTGCTCGGTGCCAATGGCGCGGGCAAGAGCACCACCCTCAAGGCAATTTCCGGGTTGGTGCGGGCGGAACGGGCCGAGGTCAGCCGGGGTTTGATCGAGTATCAGGGGCGCGACCTGGCTGGGATCGACCCCAGCCAGCGCGTGCGCCAGGGCATGGTCCACGTGCTGGAAAGCCGACACGTGTTCGGCCAACTGACGGTGGAAGACAACCTGCGCAGCGGCGGCTTCGTGCGGCGCTTGAGCCGCAAGGACATGGAGCAGGACCTGGAGCGGATCTACGCCTGGTTCCCGCGTCTCAAGACCAAGCGCCACACCCGCGCCGGGCTGACCTCCGGTGGCGAGCAGCAGATGGTCGCCATCGGTCGGGCGCTGATGACCCGTCCGTCCCTGGTACTGTTGGACGAGCCGTCCATGGGGTTGGCGCCGATGATCGTTCAGGAGATTTTCGAGATCATCGGGCAACTCAATCGCGAGCAGCAGGTGAGTTTTTTGATCGCTGAGCAAAACATCAATGTCGCCCTCAACTATGCGTCCCAGGGGTATGTGCTGGATACTGGGCGAGTCGTCCTGAGTGGCAGCGCAGCCGAATTGCTGGCGCGGGGTGATTTGCATGACATCTATCTGGGCAGACAGTAAGGGCGCATGTTCATGAGTGAAACCCAAAGCGGACAGGCGACGAGCGCCATCCGCCAGGCTGATGTGTTGATCATCGGCGGTGGCCTGAGCGGTACGATGCTGGCCGCGCAACTGCTGCGCCAGCCGGGGCAGCGGCAGATCCTGGTGATCGAGCCGCGCCGTGAGCTGGGGCGGGGCGAGGCCTACAGTGCGGTGGAGTTGGGCCATACCTTGAACGGCAACGCCGCGCGCATGAGTGTCGATCCGGACAACGCCGATGATTTGACCCAGTGGTTGACCGAGTACATTGCCAACGGCGGCTGGCCGGAGTCGGACCAGCAGCATGTACCGGTCAGTGAGCTGTTTCCACCTCGGGGGATTTTTGGCTTGTACGCGCAGCAGCGGCTGGCCGAAGCCCAGGCAGCCTCCCAATCCACCGTAGAACATATCCGCGCCGAGGTGATCGACCTGCAGGTCGAGGAACACGCGACGCTACTGACCCTGGATAACGGCCAGCAATTGCAGGGTGCTTTTGCGGTATTGGCCACGGGCATGTTCCCGGCGGCGCGTACCCCACAGACCGAGTCCAGCGGCCTTAACGCAACAGCGGTCGACCCTTGGGATGTCAGCGCGATGACCCAACTGGATCCGCAGTCGACGGTGCTGATCATCGGTTCCGGGCTGACCATGGTCGATGCCGTGGTATCGCTGGAGCAGGCTGGGCATCGTGGGCCTATCGAGATTTTTTCGCGCCACGGTTTGCTGCCCCACGTACGCCGGCAACCGCCGAGCTGGGTGGACTTTCTGGCTGAGGACCACAGTATCCGCAGCCCTCGGCAGCTGTTACGTGAAGTACGCCGCCAGTGCCGGGCCGCCCTGGATCAGGGTATCGATTGGCAAGCACCGCTGGATACTGTGCGGGCGCATATCGGCCGTTTGTGGAGCCAGGCCCGCGAGAGCGAAAAACGTCAGTTTGTACGGCATGTGCGGCCTTGGTGGGAAAGCCATCACCACCGTTCGCCGCCCTTGAGTGCGGAGTTGGTGGCGCGTTTGCATGGGGAAGGGCGGTTACGTATTCAGGCTGCCTCGTTCAAAGGGTTGGAGCCGTCAGAGGCGGGCGAGGTGAGCATTCGCCTGCGCCGTCGTGGTGAGCAGCAGAGCATGCTGGTGACGGGGGCTGCGCTGATCAACTCCAGTGGCATTGAATACGACTGGCGCCGCGTGGCGCGGCCGTTGCCCCGGCAATTGCTGGCTCGGGGTTTGATTCAGCCGGGACCGTTGGCGTTGGGGATTGCGGCGGATGTGTCTGGCGCGGTGTTGGATGCGCAGGGGCACGTCAGCCAGCGGCTGTTTGCTATGGGGCCGCCGTTGCGGGGGATGTGGTGGGAGAGCACGGCGGTGACGGATGTGGCGAGTCAGGCGAAGGCGTTGGCGGTGCGACTCGCCGCACCTTCGCGTAACCCTTTGTAGCCGCTGCCGAGGCACGAGGCTGCGATGCGGGCCGCAGGACCGCCGTTGGGGCCGCTGCGCAGCCCATCGCCGCCTCATTCTTCGGCAGCGGCTACAGGGTTACTGCAGTTGAACCTGCTCCTTGGCCACCTTCACCACATTCTCCAGCGTAAACCCGAACTTGGCCTGCAACTTGGGCAATGGTGCAGAAGCCCCGAAGCTGTTCATTACCACCTTGGCCCCTGTCTGTCCGACATAACGATCCCAACCCAAGGGGCCGGCTTGTTCCACCACTACCCGAGCTTTCACGGCCGGCGGCAAGACGCTGTCGCGGTAGGCTTGGTCCTGTTCCTCAAACAACTCCCAACTGGGCATCGACACCACCCGTGCCGCCACACCCTCTGCTTTCAACTGCTCATAGGCGTCAACGGCCAGACTGACCTCGCTGCCGGTCGCCATCAGGATCACCTCGGGCTTCTCGGCACCGGCCAACACATAGGCCCCCCGGGCAGTCCCTGACGCTGCTGCGTACTTCGTACGGTCCAGCGTCGGCAGGTTCTGACGCGACAGCACTATGCAACTGGGGCGATGGGTCTGGGCGAGCGCGATCTTCCAGGCCTCCAGGGTTTCATTGGCATCCCCCGGACGCAGGGTCAGCAAGCCCGGCGTGGCGCGTAGTTGACTCAGGTGCTCGACAGGCTGGTGCGTCGGGCCATCTTCGCCCACGCCAATCGAGTCATGGGTAAACACAAACACCACCGGCAGCTCCATGATCGCCGCCAGGCGGATCGGCGGTTTCATGTAGTCGCTGAACACCAGGAAGGTCGAGGTGTAGGGCCGCAAGTAAGACAGGGCCATACCGTTGGCGATGGCACCCATGGCGTGCTCGCGGATACCGAAGTGCAGGTTGCGCCCGCTGTAGTCCTCGGCACTGAAACGCCCAGCACCGTCGAAGGTCAGGTTGGTCTTGGTGGAAGGCGATAGGTCCGCCGAGCCCCCGAGCAGCCAAGGAATCTGCTGGGCAAAAGCGTTCAACACTTCGCCACCTGAGGCACGGCTGGCCAAACCCTTGGCATCGCTGGCAAAGGTTGGCAGGCGATCCTCCCAATGCTCGGGCATTTCACCGGCGCGCATACGGCGCAGTTCATCGGCCAGTTCCGGCTCGTTCTGTTCGAGCTGGGACAAGGTTCGCGACCATTGCTCATACAAGGGCTGGGCACGTGCCACCAGGGCATCGTGCAACACGCTGCGAGCCTCGTCCGGAACCAGGAAACTTGCGTCTTCGGGCCAGCCGTAGGCTGCTTTGGTCAGACGGATTTCATCCACGCCCAAGGGCTCGCCGTGGGCAGCAGATGTATTGTGTTTATGGGGCGAACCGTAGCCGATCACGCTGTCGACCACGATCAGCGTCGGTGCCCCGGTGTTGGCCTTGAAGGTGTCCAAGGCATCACTCAGGGCCTTGAGGTCATTGGCATCGGTCACGTGCAAGGTGTGCCAGCCATAAGCCTGGAAGCGCTTGATCACATCTTCGCTGAAGGCCAATTCGGTGTGGCCCTCGATGCTGATGGTGTTGTTGTCGTAGATCCAGCACAGATTCGCCAGCTTCAAATGCCCGGCCAGTGACGCGGCCTCGCTGCTGATGCCTTCCATCATGTCGCCGTCGCCGCACAGGGTGTAGACGTTGTAGTCGAACAACACCTTGTCGTCCCGGTTGAAACGCTGGGCCAGCCAGCGCTCGGCCATGGCCATGCCGACACTGTTGGCGCAACCCTGGCCCAGCGGGCCGGTGGTGGTTTCCACCCCGGTGGTCATGCGGTATTCCGGGTGGCCTGGCGTTTTGGAGCCCATCTGCCGGAACTGTTTGATGTCCTCAAGGCTGATGGCCGGGTTACCGGAGCGCTTGCCGTGCTCATCAATCTCGACCACGCCGGCCAGGTGCAGCAGCGAATAAAGCAACATCGAGGCATGGCCCACCGACAATACAAAACGGTCACGGTTGGGCCAGTCGGGGTGTTCGGGGTGATAGCGCAGGAAGCGGTTCCACAAGGTATAACCCACCGGTGCCAGGCCCATGGGCGTGCCGGGGTGACCGGAGTTGGCCTTCTGCACGGCGTCCATGGCCAGGGTGCGAAGGGTGTTGATGCACAGGGTGTCGACAGCGTTGGCAGCGTGACTCATGGAACCTGTCCTCCTCGGGTGGCGATCTACAGTGGAGGGCAGGGCACGACAAAGGTTTTATTCTATGACCCCTCCTGCGACGAACGGGGCTGCAAACGTGACAGCCTTGATCTCAAACATGACAAGCGCCCCTCCGATAGGCTAGCTTCAAAGGGCATCAGCCATTGAACAACTTGCGGAGGTACTCCATGCCAGTGAAACACGACCTGTATCAGGACCTGGGTTTGAGCAAGGAAGTCGTCGACGGGCGCCGGGCAGAAAATCCTCATTTGAATGCGCTGCTCGATAAATACAAAACTGTCGATGAACTGGTGTTGAGCGCTGAAAAGGCGGCCGGCAGTGATGATGAATTGAAGAAGTTGAAGGAGAAGCGCTTGCTCGTTAAGGACGAGATTGCCAAGTTGCTGTAAGCGGCATACATCCAGTGTGGGGGCGCCGTACTGCCGCTCCCACATTTGTTCAGAATTCTTGGAAGGACAGCATCCCCCTCACTGCCTATCATGCCAATCGTTCGCCCGACCCTGGGGCTCGTTTACGGCGCAAGGACTGCGCTGTGGCGTCGGGCGAACTCTTTACCTCACGCCAGTGCCGGCAAACCCAATGCCTGCGCACACGCGATGATCGACCGCTGTTGGGTTTCCCCGTACAACTGCAACTCATCAATCGTCCGACGTCCCAAGGCCTTTTCAAACTCCGCTTGATTGGAGTTGGCCGTGTAGTGACTCTGCGCCGCGTCCCCCAGGTTCGACTGGAAAATCCCCGCCGCGCTCACCGGCAGAAAGTCCTCGTACACCAACGGCTCCACATTCACATGCCCGGCCTCGATCAGAGCGCCCAATGTGCGTGGCAGGTCTGCCCGACCCTGTGCCGCAAGCCCCTTATCGGTCACGAAATAGCGAAAGAACGCCAGTTCCTGTTCGCGTATCTCCCGATGATCATCCGGGAAGGCCCGGAAGTGCTGTTCCATCAGTTCGGTGTAGCGCCCGGCATTGGCTTCGGTAGGGAACGCGCCCAGTTCATCTCGCGCAGCATTCAGCAATTCGTCGTACAACGCCCGGCCCTTGGGGGTGAGTGCTACGCCGCGCTGTTCGATTTCGCCGAAGCGCGCACTGTGGTTGCCCTTGGCGTCGGTAAAGGCAATGGCTTCGTCCAGGGCCTTGAAGCTGGTCTGGCGCAGCAGGATAGGGCATTGGCGGCGGGGCGGGCCTTCGATCACGGCTTTGGGGGTGATGCCTTTGCCGGGCATGGCGGCCTGTACTTGGTCGATGTCCAGGGTGCGCGGCGTCAGGTGGTTGATGTGTGGGCCCTTGAAGGCCACCACGTCGGCGATCAGCCGGTGTTGGTCGCTCAACTGCTGGTATTGGGTGGCGCTGACGGTAGCGGTGTGGTGCCAGCGGAAGGTTTCCAGGGCTTGCTGGATGAAGGCTTCGGCATCGGCGGCGTCGAGGCCGCCGTCTTTTTCCGATTGTTCGATCAGTGCCAGTGCGCCTGGGGTGAAAATCGAACGTTTGCCCAACGCGGCCTGGGCAAACGCCCGCAGCTCAAGGTTTTCGATCAGTTCCAGGCGCAGTAATGAGGTGAAGACCCTGAACGGGCTGGCCTGCAATGCGCTTTCATGCACGGCGCGAAAGGCTGTGGAATGCACTGGAACCCCGGCCGGAGTCAGGTCGTAGTAACCCACCGGCTGCATGCCCATTACCGCAAACAGGCGGCGGATGGTGGCCAGCTCCTCGGCGGTGCCCAAGCGGATGGCGCCGTGGCGCTCCATGTCCAGGCGCTGGATTTCACCCGTGCGATGCAGCTGCTGCGCCAGGGCAATATCGGTCTCCAGCACGCGCGCATTGGTCTCGGCCACCAACTCCATCAAGGCGCCATACAGCGGCACTTCATCTCGGTACATGTCGGACATGGCTTTGGAGAAGCCTTTACGGATCTCGTCGGGACTGACATGGCGGGCGGTTGGCATAGAAAAATTCCTGGCAGCTGTTTAGAAGGGCGTGGCCGTTTCCGCGATTTTGTTGGGTGCACCGGCGGCTTGCAAACGAAGATTCCTCAGGACTTCATTCTGCAAATGAATGAGTGGAACCTATTCGTCTTCATGTGCATCTCACCGTCGATGGGCTCTACACTGGCCTTCACCTCAATGTGCGACGGAAGAATCGATGACGGCCAAGCCTGCGACGAACATTCTGCAAACGTTTGAAGGCCAGCGTCTGGCCGCCGAAGACGGTGAGCGCTGGCGCCAATGGGGGCCGTATCTCAGCGAGCGGCAATGGGGCACGGTGCGCGAGGACTACAGTGCCGACGGCGATGCCTGGCGCTACTTCCCCCACGAACACGCCCGCAGCCGCGCCTATCGCTGGGGCGAGGATGGCCTGGCGGGGTTTTCCGATAAGGCTCAACGCTGGTGCCTGGGCCTGGCACTGTGGAACGAGCACGACCGGATCCTCAAGGAACGCCTGTTCGGCCTGAATAACGCTGAAGGCAACCACGGCGAAGACGTCAAGGAACTGTACTTTTTCCTCGATGGCGTTCCCAGTCACGCCTATATGCGCATGCTCTACAAGTATCCTCACGGCGCGTTCCCCTACGACGACCTGATCACCGAGAACGCCCGGCGTGGCCTGGAGGATGCCGAATACGAAATCCTCGACACCGGGGTCTTCGAAGACAACCGTTACTGCGACGTCAGCGTCGAATACGCCAAGCACCAACCCGACGACGTGTTCATGCGGGTGACCGTGCACAACCGCTCGGATCAACCGACCCGTTTGCAGGTGTTGCCGCAGCTCTGGGCGCGCAACGACTGGAGCTGGACGGCTGGCTCGCCCAAACCAGAATTGCACTTGGAGGGCGAGCACGTCCTGGCGCGTCACCATGAACTGCCGGACCGTCACCTCAGCGCCTGGGGCCAGGATGGCGTGGAGTGGCTGTTCTGCGAGAACGAAACCAATTTCCCCAAGCTCGATGCCACCCCGGCGCCGGGGCCGTTCAAGGACGGCATCAATGACTATGTTGTAGAGGGCGCGCAGACGGCGATTCGCCGGGATACGGGAACCAAGGTCGCGGCGCGCTTCATCCTTGAGTTGGCGGGCCAGGAAAGCAAAGTCCTGTACCTGCGCTTCGCCCCGGTAGATGCGCCTCAGGTCAATGCCCGCAAGCTGTTCGAACAGCGCCGCCAAGAGACCGACGATTTCTACGCCGCCCTGCAACAAGGCATCACCGACGAAGACGCGCGCAATGTGCAGCGCCAGGCCCTGGCCGGATTGCTGTGGTCCAAGCAGCTGTATTACTTCGATGTGAACCAGTGGCTCGACGGTGACCCGGCCCAGCCCGCGCCACCGCCCGAACGCCTGCATATCCGCAATACTCATTGGCGGCACCTGTCCAACTTCGACATCCTGTCCATGCCCGACACTTGGGAATACCCGTGGTACGCATCCTGGGACCAGGGCTTCCAGGCGGTGGCCTTTGCCCTGATCGACCCGGGGTTCGCCAAGCAGCAGTTGTTGTTGCTGGTCAAGGATCGCTTCATGCACCCCAACGGCCAGTTGCCGGCCTATGAGTGGCGCTTCGATGATGCCAACCCGCCGGTCCATGCCTGGGCCAGTTGGCGGGTGTACCAGCAGGAAAAGGCGCTGACCGGCATCGGCGACATGGACTTTCTGGAGCGGATCTTCCACAAGCTGCTGCTGAATTTTTCCTGGTGGGTCAACCGCAAGGACGCCGAGGGCCGCAACCTGTTCCAGGGCGGGTTCCTGGGGCTGGATAACATTGCCTTGTTCGACCGTTCGGCCGACTTGCCGCCGGGTTATCAACTGGACCAGGCCGACGGCACCGCCTGGGTCGCTGCCTATGCGCTGGACCTGATGCGTATGGCCCTGGAACTGGCCAAGCGCAACGTGGTGTATGTCGACATCGCGGTGAAGTTTTTCGAGCATTTCCTGTACATCGCCGGGGCTATCAACCGGGTCGATGACAGTGCCGAAGGCCTGTGGGATGAGCAGGACCAGTTCTTCTACGACGTGCTGCACCGTCCTGATGGCCAGAGCGAACCCGTGCGCCTGCGTTCCATCGTCGGCCTGATGCCGTTGTTTGCGGTTTTGGTGCTGGAACAGCGTGAGCACGAAGGATTGGAAGGCTTGCGTGACCGCCTGGTGGGCTTTATGAAACACCGGCCAGACCTGGCGAAGCTGGTCTCACGCTGGAACGAACCGGGGCAGGGCAACCGTCTGTTACTGGCGTTGTTGCGTGGTGAACGCACCAAAGACTTGCTCAAGCGCATGCTCGATGACGCGGAGTTCCTCTCGGCCTTTGGCGTGCGCTCGCTGTCCAAGGCTTATTCCGAGCATCCCCTGGCGCTGAAGATGAACGGGAATACCTTGTGCGCCCGTTATACGCCTGCGGAATCCGACTCACGCTTGTACGGCGGCAATTCCAATTGGCGCGGGCCGTTGTGGATGCCGGTCAACTACATGCTGATCGAGTCGTTGCGGGAATTTCACCGGTACTACGATGAAAATTTTTCGGTGGAGTACCCAACCGGCAGCGGTTACCTGTCGTCACTGGAAGAAGTGGCCGACAGCCTCAGCCAACGCCTGACCCGGCTGTTCCTGCGGGATGAAAATGGCCTGCGACCGTCCATGGCCGGTTACCCGCAGTTGGAGGCCGACCCGGCCAGTCGCGATCTGGTGCTGTTCCATGAGTATTTTCATGGTGACACCGGACGTGGGCTTGGGGCTTCGCACCAGACGGGGTGGAGTGCGCTGGTGGCGTTGTTGTTGCAGCCAAAAGCCAATCAGTTGTAGGGACTAGGGCTATGGAAATCTACATATCTTTCATAGCCTATGGGCCCTTTGTGGCGAGGGGACAAGCCCCCTCGCCACAGGTTAATCGACTGGCCTGGCTAATAAAAAATCCCGCCTGAAAAGGCGGGATTTGATCTAACCGAGATTGCCTTTGATCAGGCCGGGAACAGTTCGCTCAGCTTCATCGCCAGCATCATGTCGCCTTCGGTGCGCAGTTTGCCACCCATGAAGGCCTGCATGCCGTCGGTGGAACCGTCGACGATGCCTTTCATGGTTTCGCCGTCCATGACCAGGGTCACTTGGGCGTTCGGGTTTTCGCCTTCCAGCAGTTCGCAGGTCTTGTCTTTGACCACCAGCGAGAAGTTCTGGGTGTCGTCGATACGGAAACCGAACACCAGGTCCAGGCCGTCGGCAGCGGCTGGGTTGAATTTGGCTTTCATTGCTTCTACGGCTTTAGCTACGTCAGTCATGGTTTCGATCCTTTTATGGGTGAGTCCAGTGACCTTGGGGTCACGGTTGGCCGCAATTCATCGGAAAGTGATGAGCTGCGGCGCCTTCAACAGTTGCAAGTGGGTATGACTGTTGAAGGAAGCCAGTGCCACCTCGCGACCACGGAACTTCAGTTGGTTGAGCGAGGTGTTAACAATTTGCCAGTTCAATTCGAAGGCCTGGGCGGCAGGCATCCGGGTAATCAGGTGGAGCAGGGCCGTGATGGTACCGCCGGAGGTAAACACGGCGATCTTGTCGCGGTTGTCGGCAGCCTCAAGGATGCGCTGTAAGCCGCCCTGGACTCGTTCGACAAACCCCAGCCAGCTTTCCAGCCCCGGTGGGTCATAAGTACCGGCGAGCCAGCGTTCGATGATCAGGGCGAAGATGCGTTGGAATTCGCTGCGGTTCTGTGGGGCGTTGCGCAGGATTTCCAGGGCTTCGGGTTCGCTGCTGAGCAAGTCTGGGAGCAGTGCGCGGATGATCGCGTCGGCGTCGAATTCGTTGAAGGCGCTGTCGATTTCCAGGGCTGGCGTCGGCAGGCCCAGAGCGCTGTATTGTTCGAACGCGGCGGTGGCGGTGTGTTGCTGGCGACGCAGGTCGCCGGACACGCAACGGTCGAAGGTCAGACCCAGTTGTGTCAGGTGGCTGCCGAGGACTTGCGCCTGTTCCACGCCGATGGGCGACAACACGTCATAGTCGTCTGCACCGAAGGAGGCCTGGCCATGTCGAATCAAATAGATGCTGCCCACGTCCGTTTTCCCGGTACGTTGAAAGTCTGGCGAGGTTATGAGGATGCCGGGGAGCTGTCAATGAAAAAACATACGCTTGTTTTAAAAGGTCGTTAGAGCTTTGCTGCTGGCGGTTTGATCACTGGCTCCCCGGCAATCCCGTCGGTATGCTTGGGCAATCCGCGCCTGGCGCACCGCATGTGAAGGAGTCTTATGGAGTTTCTGGCTGAGTACGCAAGTTTTTTGGCTAAAACGGTCACCCTGGTGGTCGCCATTCTGGTGGTCCTGGTCAGCTTTGCGGTATTGCGCAGCAAAGGCCGTCGCAAGGCGGCAGGTCAGTTGCAGGTCAGTAAGCTCAATGATTTCTACAAGGGGTTGCGTGAGCGCCTGGAGCAGACCTTGCTGGACAAGGATCAGCTCAAGGCCCTGCGCAAGTCTGAAAGCAAGATCGAGAAGAAAAGCAAGAAAAAGCCCGAGACCAAACCACGGGTATTCGTGCTGGATTTCGACGGCGACATCAAGGCTTCAGCTACCGAAAGCCTGCGCCATGAAATCACCGCGCTGCTGAGCCTGGCTACCCCCAAGGATGAAGTGGTGCTGCGCCTGGAAAGCGGCGGCGGCATGGTCCACAGCTATGGTCTGGCGTCTTCGCAACTGGCGCGTATCCGCCAGGCGGGCGTACCGCTGACGGTGTGCATCGACAAGGTTGCGGCCAGCGGCGGCTACATGATGGCGTGCATCGGCGAGAAGATTGTCAGTGCACCGTTCGCCATCCTCGGCTCCATCGGCGTGGTGGCGCAGTTGCCTAACGTCAACCGCCTGCTGAAAAAGCATGACATCGACTTTGAAGTGCTGACTGCTGGTGAGTACAAACGCACCCTGACGGTGTTTGGTGAAAACACCGAGAAGGGCCGGGAGAAGTTTCAGGAAGACCTGGACATCACCCACCAGTTGTTCAAGAACTTCGTTGCACGTTACCGCCCACAGTTGGCCATTGATGAAGTCGCCACCGGTGAAGTCTGGCTGGGTGTCGCGGCCCTGGACAAACAATTGGTGGACGAACTGCAAACCAGTGACGAATACCTGGCCACCAAGGCCAAGACGGCCGAGCTGTACCACCTGCACTATGCCGAGCGCAAAAGTCTGCAAGAGCGGGTTGGCCTGGCAGCCAGCGGTTCGGTGGACCGAGTGCTGTTGACCTGGTGGAGCCGTTTGACCCAGCAGCGGTTCTGGTAACAAAACCACTAAATGTGGGAGCGAGCAAGCCCGCTCCCACATTTTATCGACTCAACAATGAGGCCTGTGGCACCGCCGGAATAGGATTCCTCATCAACACGCCCACCACCAACGCCCCCAGCAACCCCAACAGTCCCGCGACCCACAACACCACACTGAACCCACCGACAAACGCCTGCCGCGCCAGCGGCTGTACGAGCGCCCGCGCCGACTCCGGCAATAGCGCCATGGCTGCCGGCATATCACCTGCCACCACCCGCGAAGCAATGCCCGGCACCTGTTCGTGCAACAAAGGTCCCACGCTGGCCTGCAACAACTGCTCGCTATGGCTGCTCAACAGCGCTCCATAGACCCCGATGGCGAGCATGATCGCGCTGAAGCGCATTGTGGTACTCATGCCCGACGCCATGCCGGCGCGGTCCCGTGGTACGCAGGCCATGATGTTTTTCTGGGTGTCGCCATTGAGCAGGCCCGCACCGGCGCCGGTCACTGCAATCGCCAGGGCGAAGGGCAGGTAGCCGCCGACATTCACGGCCCAGGCGCTGAGCAGGTTGCCGCCGCCCACCAGGGCCAGTCCCGCCGCCATCATCGTTGCCGGAGCAAAACGGCTGGCCAGACGCGCGCCAACACGCGGGCAGATCAGCATGGTCAAGGCAAATGGCAGCATGCCCAGGCCCGAGGCAATCGCGGAAAAGCCCAGGCCGTTTTGCAGGTAGAACGGCAGCAACGTCATCATCACCTGGGCGCAACCGGCATAGGCGAACATCCCCAGCAAGGCGCCGATAAACCGTGGGTGCTTGAACAGTTGCAGGTCCACCATGGGCCGCCGTTGCGGGCGCTCCACGAGTACAAACAGGGCCAGCAGCGCCGCGCCACCGAGCAACCGTGCATAGGTCAGCGGGTTATCCCAGCCGATGCGATTGGCCTCGATCAGACCCCAGATCAAACACAGCAGGCTGGCGCTGAACGTCAGGCTGCCCCAGGGATCGAGCCGCGCTGACTGGGTGTCACGGGATTCCTGAATCGCATGCCAAACCAGCCCTATCAGCACCAGGCCCACCGGCAAGTTGAGGTAGAAAATCCAGCGCCAGCCCAGGTAGTGGGTAATCAAGCCGCCAAGGGTTGGCGCGGCCGTCATCGCCACGCCCATGCAGGCCCCCCAGAACGCCCAGGCTTTGGCCCGTTCTACTTCATCGTGAAAGGTGTGGCCGATGGAGGCCAGGGCAGAAGTCAGCAGCAATGCTGCGCCGACGCCCTTGATGGCGCGGGCGATATCGAGAAACAGCGCGTTGGGCGCCGCACCGCACCCCAGCGAGGCGAGGATAAAAATACCCAGGCCCCACATCAGGGTTTTCTTGCGTCCGAAACGGTCAGCGATGCTCCCGGCCGGTAGCAACAGCGCGGCGAAAACCAGCATATAGGCGCTGACCACCCATTCGATATCGGCAAAGTTGGCCCCCAGGTCCCGGGCGATACTCGGCAGGGTGACGGCGACGATATTGGTGTCGAGGACGATCAGCGAGCAGACCCCGGACGCGGTCAATAGCGTCAGGCGTGGGCTGACCTGGCTCATGGCAGGATTACCTGCTGGGCAATTCTGAAACGGAATTTGACGAGCATCACAAAGGCTCTCTAGTCTGGACGTACCGCCAGCTTATCCCTGACCCTTAGCGTTTCTGTTAGCTGAGACAGAGCACTTCATTACCTTTGAGCTAATCCTGCGATGGAAATACGTCATTTCCGCTACTTCCTGGCCGTTGCCCGGCACCGCAACTTCACGCGTGCTGCCGAGCAACTGGGCATTGCGCCGCCGACCTTGAGCCGGCAGATCCAGGATATGGAGAACACCCTCGGCACCCGCTTGTTTATTCGTCAGCAGCGGGCAGTCAGCCTGACCGAAGCGGGTGTGGCATTGTTGGTCGAGGCTGAAGCTACCGTGCGCCAGTTCGAGTTCGCCCAGCGCAATGCGCAGCGGGCCGGGCGCGGTGAGATCGGGCATATCGAGTTGGGGTATGTGGCGTCGGCGGTGTATTCGGGAGTGTTGCAACGTCAGGTGCAGGCGTTCTGCGCGGACTTCCCCGATGTCAGCCTCAATGTGCGCGAAAGCCCCATGGCGACATTACCGGGACTGGTAGCGGAAGGGCGCTATGACATTGGTTATATCCGTTCTCCGATGACCCTGCCTGATGGTGTGGAAGCGGTGCGTTTGAACAGCGAAGGCTTTGTTCTGGCGCTGCCTCAGGACTCCTGGTTGCAGGGGTTGAAGGCGATCAACTGCGAGCACTTGCAGAACGAGACGTTCATCCTGCCCGAGCAGATCAGCGGCACCCTGCAAGTCGCCGCTCAGGGCGGTTACGCGCCGCGCCTGGGGCCGCAGCCGGGTGGGTTGGTGGCGGTGATTGCGCTGGTGTCACTGGGGCAAGGTGTGGCGGTGGTGCCGGCTTCGGTGGTGGGGCATGTGAGTTTGCCGAACGTGCAGTACCGAGCGATCAAGGGCAGCGAGGCGTCGTCATGGTTGTCGCTGATTCACCGGCGCTTTGAACAAGCGCCGGCGGTGGCCCGGTATATCCAGCAGGTGAGAGCAAACTCCCCGTAGCCCCCGTAGCCCCCGTAGCTGTCGAGCGCCAGCTGCTACGGGATGGTGTGCTTGCCCGATGAGGTTCAAGACGGTATCTACGGTTACTCCATCAATCGGGGTTGTACTGAGTCCGCCAACCGGGTCAGGATCAAGCAGCACGACACCGCCCCCGCATCCAGCACCCCCAACGAACGTTCTCCCAAGCGGCTGGCCCGGCCGATTTTCGCCACAAGGTCCTTGGTCGAGTCACGCCCTTGAGACGCCGCCCTTTTCATCGCGTCGAGGGCGTCGCTGAAGGATGCGCCTGACACATGGGCTCGTTCAAAAGCCTCCACCGCCGGAATCAGGGTGTCCATCAAACACTTGTCACCCACGCCCGCTTCGGTGATGTCCTGCAGGGACGTGAGACCGCCCCGCAGCAAGCGAGTAAAGGTGGCGGCATCAATCTCGTCGCTGCCGCGTACTTCATCCGCCATGCCAATAAACAGGCTGCCATACAGCGGCCCCATGGAGCCGCCAATGCCTTCCATCAGGCTCAAGGTCAGCTCGTCCAGGGCTTCGGCCAGGGTCAGTTGGCGGCCTTCAATGGTGCGGCCGCAATGGGCAAAACCCTTGGCCATATTGATGCCGTGGTCACCATCACCGATGGCGCCGTCGACTTCACTCAAATAGTCGCGGTTGGCGACAATCACGCTCACCAAGTCGGCGACGATGGCGCTGCCGTCATGGGTGGAGAAATGCTGGCTCATGGTTCACTCCGCCTGGGTCATGCCGATGGAACGGCAAGGTTGGTCGATCAGGGTTTTCAGCTCGGCATCCAGGCCCAGCAAGGTCAAGGTCACGCCCATCATCTCAAGGGAAGTGAAGTAGTTGCCGACGTAGCAGCGATGGATCTTCAGGCCCTTGGCCTTGAGCTGTTGCTCGACCTCAGCGTAGAAAATATACAGCTCCATCACCGGCGTTGCGCCCAGACCCGAGACCAGCACCACCACGCTGTCGTCCTGGCTGAAATCACGGTCGGCGAGAATCGGCGCCAGCATCCGTTCGGCCATGGCGGCGGCGGACTCGATGGGGATCACTTCAATGCCGGGCTCGCCGTGATGGCCGATGCCCAGCTCCATCTGGCCGTCCGGGATCTGGAAGTTCGGCTTGCCCACCGCTGCAATGGTGCAGGGCGTGAGGCCGATGCCGATGGAGCGGCAGTTGTCGACGGCCTTCTGGGCAACACGAATCACCCCGTCCAGGTCGTAATGCTGCGCGGCGGCGGCACCGCCGACTTTCCACATGAAGATTTCCCCGGCCACGCCACGACGCTTGGCGATGTCGGCTTTAGGCGCCGAAGCCACGTCGTCATTGGCGACCACGGTACGGATCTGCATGTCTTTGCTGGCGGCCATTTTCATCGCCAGCTTCACGTTCATGTTGTCGCCGGCATAGTTGCCGTACAGGCACGCCACACCGGCTCCGTGGTCGGCAGCGCGGAAGGCGTCGAAGAAGCTTTTGGCGGTGGGCGAGGAGAAAATCTCGCCGACGGCCACGGCGTCCACCAGGCCTGGGCCAACGTAACCGAGGAAGGCGGGTTCATGGCCGGAACCGCCGCCGGTGACGATGCCCACCCGGCCCTGACTGGAAGGCTTGGCCTTGCTGATGACCCGGGGGTTGGTGCCGCTCTGGCACAGCTCTGGATGGGCGACCAGAATGCCGCGCAGCATATCCTCGACCACTTGGTCCGGATCATTGATCACTCGATTCATAACGCGGTTTCCTGTGTTCTTGTTTTAATGTGTGGGCCGGTTTTTTGTGGGAGTCGGGCTTGCCCGCGATACAGGCGACTCGGTCTGTCATGAGCACCGAGTCGATGCCATCGCAGGCAAGCCAGCTCCCACACAAACCCGGCTCTCACAGAGATGCGTATCGTTGCGAAAATCAGGGTTCGAGCACGACTTTAAGGGACTTGTCCCCGCGCTCCATCACCGCGAACGCCTCCTTGAAATCTGCCAGCGCAAATTTGTGGGTCACCACGTCGCGCATGTCGATTTTGCGGTTGCCGATAAAATCGATGGCCCGCGGGTACATGTACGGGCCCAGGTGTGAGCCCAACACGTCCAGTTCCTTGCGGTCGCCGATGATCGACCAATCTACCGTGGCCTCGTCGTTGAAGACGCTGAATTCGACGAAACGCCCCAGCTTGCGCAGCATGGCCAGGCCCTGGTTGACCGCCTTGTGATGCCCGGTGGCTTCGATATAGATGTCGCAGCCGTAACCGTCGGTGATCTCGCGAATCTTCGCCATCACATCAACTTCAGCTGGGTTCCATACCTCGTCCGCACCCATGCGCAAGGCGAGGGCGGCGCGTTCGGGTTTCATGTCGAGGACGATGAGTTTTTTCGGGTTGCGCATGCGCACCGCGCCGATGATCCCCAGGCCCAGGGTGCCGGCACCGGCGACCACCACGATGTCATCGAAATCGACATTGGCCCGTTCGGCAGCGTGCAGCGAGCAGGCCAGCGGTTCGATCAGGATCGCTTCGTCCGGGGCAATCGAGTCCGGCACTTTATGGACGATGCCTTCCTTGGTGAAAATCATGTACTGGGCCATGGCGCCCTGGACGTTGTTCTGGAAGCCGTAGAGGTCGTGTTTCTGGCACATCCAGTACTGGCCGTGGTTGCAGAAGCGGCAACCCCAGCACGGCACGATCTGTTCGGAAATCACTCGGTCACCGACCTTCACACCGCGCTTTTCGGCGCCCGGGCCGAGGGCGACCACACGGCAGACAAACTCATGACCGGGGATCATTGGCGGCTTGACGTAGCGTGGCTGCTCGGCGTCGCCCCAGAACGACGGCGCGCCGCGGTAGGTCTTGATGTCCCCCATGCAGATGCCGCACAGCTCGACCTTAGTAAGGATTTCTTCGGGGCCGGGTGTCGGCACGTCGACGGTTTCCAGGCGGTAGTCTTCGGGGCCATGGCACACCACGGCTTGCATGGTCTTGGGGATGATGGGCGACAGTTGTTCGGCAGTGCGTTCGGTGGACATGACGATAAACCTCACGACAAAAGATGAATTACTGAATGCTGTAGCCGCCGTCGATCATCACGTTTTCCCCGGTGATCATCTTGGCGGCATCGCTGAGTAGGTACAGCGCCAGCCCGGCGATTTCTTCCGGCTGGGCGAAGCGGCCTGCCGGGATCTGCAATTTGGCCCGTTCGCCCAGCTCGCCTGCCCAGGCCTTCTTGCCCAGGGCGGTCTCGACGATGGTGGGGGAGATGGCGTTGACGTTGATGTGCGGTGCCCATTCCATGGCCAGCACCTTGGTCATGCCGACGATGGCTGCCTTGCTCGCGCAGTAGGCGACGTGGCGGTCAAGGCCGATCACCGCCGCCTGGGAGGCGAGGTTGATGATGCGGCCGCTGCCTTGGGTGAGCATGTGTTTTGCGCAAGCCTGGGCGACGAAGAAGCTCGCCTTGAGGTTGATGTCGAGGGTGGTGTCCCAGGCGTTTTCGCTGACGTCCAGGGCCTTGTCCAGTATCACGACACCGGCGCTGTTGACCAGGTAATCCAGGCGCTTGAAGTGATCGAACACGTAATCGATGGTGCTTTGCACCTGGTCGAGTTGGCGCAGGTCCACGGCAATGCCAATGTTCCCGGCGCCGAGGCTGGCGGCGACATCGACCACGGCCGGGTCACGGTCGAGCAGGGCGACTCGCGCCCCACGCTCCACCAGCAGGCTGGCACAGGCCAGACCAATCCCGGCGGCCCCGCCGGTGATCACGGCGCAGCGGCCGGTGAGGTCGAAGGCCTGATTCCAGAATCCAGACATGAACATGACTCCTTCTTGCTAACAGTGGAGATCTAAGGGTGGAACCCGGTTAAATGTGGGAGCTGGCTTGCCTGCGATGCAGGCGACTCGGTGTATCTGATGTACCGAGGTGATGCCATCGCAGGCAAGCCAGCTCCCACATTGACCGCGTTGCTACTTACCACCACTGACTTGCTGATACAGCGCATCCGCATTGGCATTGGTCACCGGCACCCACGGCAGGATGTAGTTCTTGGCGGTGCCATCGCCCCACTTCACGTCTTTCGCGTAGCGTTCCCAGATCACCGACTTAGGCTTGTAATCCTTGCCGGCCAAGGCGCGCAGAGCTACATCGAGGGCTCCCTGCGACTGCGCCTGGGCATCTTGCAGGAAGGTGATGACTTCATCTTTCTTCACCGCCTGGATTGCATCCGGCATGCCGTCGATGGAGGTCACCGGCACATCCTTGAACGACAAACCGTGGGACTTCAGCGCTTGCACCGCGCCGAGGGCCATGTCGTCGTTCTGTGCGATCACACCGTTGATGCCTTTGGGGTGGGCGTTCAGCCAGTCTTCGGTCAAGGTCAGGGCCTGGGCGCGGTCCCAGTTGGCGGTCTTTTTCTCGATGATCTTGATATCCGGGTACTTGTTCAGCACTTCCATCTCGCCCTTTTCCCGGTCGATCTGTGCCGACTGGCCAATCGGTCCCTGGATGATCACCACGTTGCCGCGGCCGTTGAGCTTGTCGACCATGGCCTGGGCCTGGAGGCGACCACCTTCCACATCGTCGTTGCCCACGTACGGCACGTTGGCGTCGGCGACCTTGGCGTTGGAGGCGATCACCACTACGTCATTGCTCATGGCCGCCTTCACGGTGCCGACACCGGCCTTGGTGTCGATGGGCACAAAGAGGATGGCGTCGTAGTGCTGGGTCACCATGTTTTCAATCTGGTTGTTCTGGGTCAGCGCGTCGTAGTTGCCGTCGAACACGGTCAACTGCACGGTGCCGTCCTTGACCGCCGGGTGTTCCTTCAGCTCGCGGACCCAGTTCTGCATGAACTGGCCCTTGAGCCCGTACACGGCCGCGCCGATCTTGTAGGTCTTGCCATCGGCCGCCACGGCGATGCTGCTGGCAAGCAGGGAGAGTGCCGCGACGGCGGCTAATACTGGAAAGGGCTTCATAGTGAGAACTCCGATTATTGTTATGGTCGTTCAGTTCGGTTCAGAGCACAGGGACTAGCGTTTTTTCTTGCGCCACACGTCAATCAGCACGGCGAGCACGATGATCAGGCCCTTGGCGACCTGCTGGTAATAGGAGGACACGCCGAGCAGGTTCAAGCCGTTGTTGATCACCCCGATCAACAGCGCGCCAAACAGCGTGCCGACGATGCTGCCGGTGCCGCCGGAGAGGCTGGTGCCGCCGATCACCACAGCGGCGATGGCGTCCAGTTCATAGGACATGCCGGCCTGGGGCAGGGCGGAGGTGGTGCGTGCCGACAACACCACGCCGGCCAAGCCGGCGAGCAGCCCGGACACCACGTACACCGAAAACATCACCTTGCGCACGCCGATCCCCGAGGTGCGTGCGCTCTTCTCATTGCCGCCCACCGCATACACGTAACGGCCGTAGGTGGTGTAGCGCAGCACCATCCAGAAAATCAGCGCGACCACCGCGAAGATGATGATCGGCACGCCAATCGGGCCGATTTTGCCGATGCCCAGCGCCAGGTAGGCGTCGGGCAGGTCGGTGACCGGGCTGCCGTCGTTGAGAATGAAGGTCATACCCCGGGCGACGCTCAACATGCCGAGGGTGGCGACAAAGGGTGGAATCGACAGGTTGGCGACCATGAAACCGTTGACCACCCCGAGCATGGCGCCGGCAAACATCCCGGCGCTCACCGCCGCCAGCAGGCCGTAGCCCTGGGTGGCGACCATTGCACTGCAGAGTCCGGCAAAGGCCAGGATCGAGCCCACTGACAGGTCGATGCCCTTGGTCAAGATCACGTAGGTCATGCCCACGGCGAGAATGCCGTTGATGGAGGTCTGGCGCAGGATGTCCATCCAGTTGCGCCAGGTCATGAAGTATTCGCTGGAAAACGCCATCACCACGCACAGCAGGATAAACACCAGCGGCAGGCCAAAGCGGTCGAGGGACAGGCGCAGACGGCTGCGCGGTGCCGCCTTGACGGGAGCGGTGATGGGTGTGGACAGGGTTGTTTTGGCGTTCATGAGGCAAGACTCAACAAGGCTTCCTGGGAAAGGGCGGTGTCAGTGCTGATGGTCACCAGCCGGCCGCCCTTGAAGACAGCGATTCGATCGCTCAGATGCAGCAGTTCCGGCGCTTCCGACGACACCACAATGGCCGCGCCGCCGGCGCGCACGAATTGGTCCAACAGGTGATAAATCTCCTGCTTGGCGCCTTCATCAATACCGCGTGTCGGCTCGTCGCACAGGAGGCAGATCGGCTGGGTCGACAGGCATTTGGCGAGCACCACTTTCTGTTGGTTACCGCCGCTCATGGATTCCACTGGCAGGTCCAGGGAGGTGGTCTTGATCTGCAGACGCTTGACCATGTCCTGGGCCAACTGGTTTTCCTTGCGGGCATTTATCAGCGACCAGCTCGACAGCTGCTTGTAGGCCGACAGCGCGATGTTGGAGAGGATGCTGCCACTGAGCACCAGGCCGCTGTCTTTGCGGTCTTCGGTGACCAGGGACATGCCGGCGCGAATGGTCGCCTTGGGCAGGCCGATGGGCATCGGCTTGCCTTGCAGGGTGACGCTGCCGGAGTCGGGTGTGGTCAGGCCATAAATGCAGTTGAGAAACTCGCTGCGTCCGGAGCCCATCAGGCCATAGATGCCCAGAATTTCGCCCTGGCGCAGTTGCAGGCTGATGTCCTGGAACTCGCCGGCGCGGCTCAGGCTGTCCACGTCCAGGCAGCACTCGGCAGCACATTCGCGGCCGACCTTGTGATCGATCCGCGTCAGTTCCTGGCCAACGATGCCGCGCACCAGGTGGGCGCGGTCGATATCGGCCATGCGTCCGGTTTCGACGAAGGCACCATCGCGGAAGATGCTGTAGTCATCGGCAATCTGCGCCAACTCGCTGAGGCGATGGGACACATACACGATGCCGGCGCCACGGGCCGTCAGGCGGCGGATGGCCTTGAACAGGGTTTCCGCTTCGCGCTCGCCGATGGCGGAGGTGGGCTCATCCATGATCATCACTTGGCAGTCATGGCTGAACGCCTTGGCGATTTCCACCAGTTGGATCTGCGCCACGCTCAGGCGGTGCATGGGGCTGGTGGCATCCACTTCAAACTCCAGGCTTTCCAGCAACTCCCGAGTACGGCGGTTCAATTCCTTGCTGTCGACGATGCAACCGGCGCGGCGCGGTTCGCGGCCCAGCCAGATGTTTTCGGCGACGGTCATGTAGGGAATCGGTTCCAGCTCCTGGGTGATCATCGCGATCCCTGACGCCAGGGCCTCACTGGGCCGATGGAAATGCACGGGCGAACCGTTGAGCGCGATGGTGCCGGCATCACGCGCCGTGATGCCCATCAGGATGCTGAGAAAAGTTGATTTGCCTGCGCCATTGCCGCCGCACAGGGCGTGAACGCTGCCGGCCCGCAGAGAGAGGCGCCCGTCACGCAGGGCAGGGATCCCGGCGTAGGCCTTGGCGACGTGTTCAGCCTGGAGCAGTAATGGCGTGGCCATCGGCGTGTCCTCGTGCTGTGAATTCTTATTAGGTCGCACAGTTATGTTTCGCTGTGATCATATGTGTATCAAATGAAATTCTGATCAGTCAATCTCTTTCATGGAAAAGATGTAAAAGTGCCGGTTTGCGCAAATAATGCCCTTTTATAGGGCTTTGACTGGTGGGTCAGTTAAATCATGCTTGACAGGAAGTGGTGAATATTCGAGAAATGACTGATACTAATTTCACTGAGTGATCATTTGATCAGTCTTAAGCACGACCACGGCAGCGGAGCCAGACGCCATGAACACACCTTTCCCGGTGGCTATCGGATGCGATGAAGCGGGTTACGAGCTCAAAGAATTGTTGAAGCGCCATATCGAAGCGCTGGGATATCCGGTGACCGACTTTGGTACCCATTCCACGGCGCCGGTGCTGTACCCGGACATCGCCCTGGCGGTGGCCACCGCGATCAATGCCGGGCAGCAGCGGCTGGGGGTATTGGTGTGTGGCACGGGGATTGGCATGGCCATTTCGGCCAACAAGGTCCTGGGGATTCGCGCGGCCCAGGCCCATGACACGTATTCGGCGGAGCGGGCACGCAAGAGCAACGATGCGCAGATCCTTTCCATTGGTGCGCGGGTGATCGGCGCGGAACTGGCAAAAAGCGTCGTCAAGTCGTTCCTGGAATCGGAGTTCGAGGCGGCGCGTTCCGGGGCCAAGGTCGACCGCATCAACGCGATTGAGCGTGATGGGCATCAGTAGTAGACGTAACGGGGCAAGAGTCGGGAGAATGCGCCTTTGACGCCGAAACGGAAGCCCGTCCCCATGAGTGACAGTACCCAGCGCATTGCCAGCGATATCGATCTGATGACCGAAGTGGCGATGCTCTATTACCTTGAGAACGTCACTCAGGAAGCCATCGCCAAGCGCTTCGACCTGTCTCGGGCAAAAGTCAGCCGTCTGCTCAAACGCGCACGGGATGAAGGGATTGTCGAAGTGCGGGTGTTGCAGCATCCGGCGATGAATAACGAGTTGGAGCAGGCGCTGGTGGAGCGCTTCCAGCTGGATCGTGCGCTGATTGCGGTCGACCACAGTGACCCTGACACCCAGCGTTCGGCCGTTGCCAGCCTGGTGGCCAACTACCTGAACAAGACGTTGAGCGACGGCATGATTGTCGCCGTGGGCATGGGCCGCAACGTCGGTGCGGTGGCCGACAACGTGTTCTTGCCGGTGACCCGTAACTGCACATTTGTCTGCGCCATCGGCGGTTCGCTCAAGGCTGGCGAATACATGAACCCCGACCATATCTGCCGGCGCCTGGCCCTGCGTTTTGGTGGCGAGAGTGAAAGTTTGTACGCCCCGGCCCTGGTGGCCAACCCGGAACTACGCGGGGTACTGATCAGCAACGACACCGTGCGCTCCACCCTGGACCGCGCCCGCCGTGCTGACATGGCGCTGATCGGCATTGGCGACATGAGCGAAAACAGCAACATGGTGCGCATGGGCTGGTTTTCACCCCAGGAGATTGCCCAGGCCCGGTTGTCCGGCACCGTGGGCGACATGATGGGGTATGACTTCATTGATATTCACGGCCAGCCGGCGATCAACGCGATTCAGGGGCGGGTGATTGGTTTAACCGTGCAGGAGTTGTTTCGGATTCCGGATGTGGTGGCGATTGCCAGTGAAAACACCAAGGCGGCGGCGACCCTTGGAGCGTTGCGGTCGGGTGTGATCAATACGTTGGCGACCACCGTGACCAATGCCCACACCATCCTGGCGCTGGATGATGCGACCCGCAAAAACTGACACACCATCGATCAAAATGTGGGAGCGGGCTTGCTCGCGAAGGCGGTGGGTCAGTTGATGCCTATTTGCCTGACACTCCGTATTCGCGAGCAAGCCCGCTCCCACATTGGATTAGTGGTGTTTGATGGATTGGTGGGGGTACAGATCTTGTAACAGTTTTACGTTGTAGGGAATTTGCCTTTCGCTTGTACGATTCAGGTCCTTTTTCTGCTACAGGATCTGCATGAACACCCTCTCGGAGCCTCCCAGTCGTCTTTCCCCAAGACACTCGCCGTCCCCGTTCTCGCTGAACGCCCGCATCCGGGCCAAGCATCCCGTCTTTCGATTATCAATTTTCTCCCGGTCTTCTGACCGTACCTTGCCGTGCCCGGCATTCTGAAAATTTTTAACGAGACGACATTGATATGGAATGGTTAGCGGATCCAACGGCCTGGCTCGGCCTGTTGACTTTGATTGTGCTGGAACTGGTGCTGGGCATCGACAACCTGGTGTTTATCGCGATCCTGGCGGACAAGTTGCCGCCGGAGCAGCGCGACCGTGCGCGGCTGATCGGCCTGTCCTTGGCCTTGCTGATGCGCCTGGGCCTGTTGGCGAGTATTTCCTGGCTGGTGACCCTGACCCAGCCGTTGTTTGAGGTGTTCGACAAGAGTTTCTCCGGTCGCGACCTGATCATGCTGTTTGGTGGTGTGTTCCTGCTGTTCAAGGCCACCATGGAATTGCATGAGCGCCTCGAAGGCCACATCAGCGTGCGCACCGGCAATGCCGCCTACGCCATGTTCTGGCCAATCGTGGCGCAGATCGTGGTGCTGGACGCGGTGTTCTCCCTCGACGCGGTGATTACCGCTGTGGGCATGGTGGATGAGCTGGCGGTGATGATGATCGCCGTGATCATTTCCATCGGCCTGATGATCATCGCCAGCAAGCCGCTGACGCGCTTCGTCAATGCGCACCCGACCGTGATCATGCTGTGCCTGGGCTTCCTGATGATGATCGGCTTCGCCCTGACCGCCGAAGGCTTGGGCTTCCACATTCCGAAGGGTTACCTGTACGCAGCCATTGGTTTCTCGATCTTGATCGAGGTGTTTAACCAGATTGCCCGGGCGCGCCGCAAGAAATCTGCCCAGGGCGCGCTGCCGATGCGTGAGCGTACGGCGCATGCGGTGATGCGCTTGCTGGGTGGCCGGAGCCTGGCGATGGAAGAAGTAGGTGAAGAGGTGGCTGACCTGCTGGGTGAAACGGATGCCAACCAAGGTCCGCTATTCGACCGTCGCGAGCGTGTGATGATCAGTGGTGTGCTGCAATTGGCCGAGCGGCCGATCCGCAGCCTGATGACGCCGCGCGCCAACGTCGACACCATCGACCTGGCGGACGATGCCGACACGATTCGCCTGAAGCTGATGCATTCGTCCTATTCGCGCTTGCCGCTGATCCGCAATGGCGCGATTGATGAGCCGCTGGGCTTTGTGCACAAGAAAGAATTGCTCAAGGAGTACCTGGCCGGTCATGAGCCTGACCTTGAGCATTTGGCGCGCCGGGCGGTGAATCTCCTGGAGAATTTTTCAATCCTCAATGCCCTGGAGCAGATGCGTCAGGCGTCGACCCACATTGCGTTCGTGATCAACGAGTTTGGTGATTTCATGGGTGTATTGAGCATGACTGACATCCTCGAATCCATCGCCGGCGAATTGCCGGACGCCAGTGAGATCGAAGGCCCGGATGTGGTTGAGGAGGAGGGTGGGTTCAGGGTCAGTGGTGCCTTGAATCTAAGCCTGATTCGTCAGCGTACCGGCTTCAAGGCCTCGGAAACAGAGGACTACCAGACGTTGGCCGGGTTGGTGATGAGTTTGCTGGATCGCCTGCCGGTGGTGGGTGACAGCCTTGACCATGAAGGCTGGCGCCTGACGGTGGCGGCGGTGGAGGAGCGGCGGGTGACCCAGGTTCGCCTGGTTCCTTTGGATGCGCAGTTTCGATAGGATCTCAAACCTGCAAACTCCTTCAAAAGGCCACGTGCAATGATCCTGGATGTCCTGAAAATCGCAGCGTTTTCCGATGGCGAGCAAGGCGGCAACCCCGCTGGCGTATGGATTGGCGATACGCTGCCGCAAGCCGAGGAGATGCAGCGCACCGCCCATGAAGTGGGCTATTCGGAAACGGTGTTCGCCTGTCCGCAAGAGGATGGCTGGCGGGTGCGTTACTTCTCGCCGGAAACTGAAGTGCCGTTTTGCGGGCATGCCACCATTGCTCTCGGTGCCGCCTTGAGCTTGGCGTTGGGGGACGGTGAATTTCACCTGAGCTTGAACAATGGCGACATCACCGTCAGCGGCCGCAGCGAAGGCAAGTTGATCGAGGCGGCGTTGCAATCACCGCCGACCCGCAGTGGCCCGGCCAGTGATGCGCTGGTGGAGGCTGGCTTGGCATTGTTCGGCTACAGCCGCAATGATCTGGACCCAAGCCTGCCGCCCGCGCTGATCAACGGTGGGGCGACTCATCTGGTACTGGCCCTCGACAGTCGCGCCAAACTCAGCCGAATGCATTACGAGCTGGATGCTGGTCGGCGCTTCATGACTGACGCCGGGTTGGTCACTGTGCTGTTGGTATTCGCTGAGGGGCCGACGTTGTTCCATACCCGTAACCCATTTGCATCGGGCGGTGTGTATGAGGATCCGGCGACCGGTGCGGCGACGGCGGCCTTTGCCGGTTACCTGCGGGACCTGGGTTGGCCGCACGAGGGCTGCATCAATATTGTCCAGGGTGAGGACATGGGCAGCCGCTCGCGGTTACAGGCGCAGATTACTGATCAGAAGGGGGCGTCGATTCAGGTGTCGGGGACGGCGCGGTTGATGCTGGAGGACTGACACGCACCTCACTCTTTCAGGCGCTTGGTGCGCACGCCGCGCGTGTGGCGGGTGAAGGTTTTTTTCAGGGTTTGCTCCTGGGTTTCCCAGGGGCCAAATCCTTTGAGCTTCTCCACCAGTTTGCCGTTCTTCAATACCAGTAGAGTGGGCGTGCCAGTAACGCTGGGATGTCTCGGGGTTTGGGTGGTATCCAGTACATAAAGCTTCGTTCGGGAGCGGTAGCGATTGGCGACTTTCAAGAACAGCGGTTCGGCTTCGCCACATGCCGGGCAGTTGGGTGATACGAAAAGCATGAACACCGTGCGTTGCGTCTGCAGCGCCTTCTGATATTCGACCGCGTCAGCGATGGCGGTGGTCGCAATCCCCATGATGATCTCCTTGAGCGAAAGGCCGGATGGCACCTTTGCTCACGCTAATCCAGGAGACCGAACCGGTCTACTGTCAGAATTCACAGGTCCCCTGTGCGCGGTAACGTCACATTCGCGCACTTAAATGTGGCCCGTCCCCGATGTGTGTGGCCAACGGTAGCAATGTGACTCCAGCTACAAGCTGGCTTCCGTTTTCGTCATAAATATTTATCTATCTGATTTTAAAAGAGTTAACTAGCTACGTATTTTTCCTACAGGTGCTGTGGCACACTTTCTGCTGTCTATTCCGTTGTTACATACCAAGTTCCGGTATAGCGGAATATACAACTCCTGGAGTGCTTGTCATGCATCACCGACCTTGCGTGTTTAAAGCGTGTGTTTTTCTCTTCGCCGCATCGGCTTCCCTCGCCTGCACAGTGCAGGCGGCGGACAGCAAGCTCGACAGTGTGCTCAAGCGTGGGCACCTGATCGTGGGTACAGGCAGTACCAATGCGCCGTGGCACTTCCAGGGAGCGGATGGCAAGTTGCAAGGTTTTGATATTGATATCGGCCGCATTGTGGCCAAGGGGCTGTTCAATGACCCCAGCAAAGTTGAATTTGTGGTGCAGTCCTCCGACGCGCGAATTCCCAACCTGTTGACCGACAAGGTCGACATGAGCTGCCAGTTCATCACCGTCACCGCCAGCCGTGCGCAGCAGGTGGCGTTCACCCTGCCGTACTACCGCGAAGGCGTCAGCCTGCTGCTGCCGACCAACAGCAAGTACAAGGAAATCGAAGACCTGCAAGCCGCGGGTGACGGCGTCACTGTGGCGGTGCTGCAAAACGTCTACGCCGAAGAACTGGTGCACCAGGCACTGCCCAAAGCCAAGGTCGACCAGTACGACAGCGTCGACCTGATGTACCAGGCGGTGAACTCCGGCCGTGCCGACGCCGCTGCCACCGACCAGTCTTCGGTCAAGTACCTGATGGTGCAGAACCCTGGCCGCTACCGCAGCCCAACCTATGCCTGGAGCCCGCAGACCTATGCGTGTGCTGTCAAGCGTGGCGACCAGGACTGGCTGAACTTCGTCAATACCGCGCTGCATGAAGCCATGACTGGCGTTGAGTTTCCGGCCTACAAAGCGTCGTTCAAGCAATGGTTTGGTGTGGACCTGCCAGAGCCGGCGATTGGTTTTCCGGTCGAATTCAAATGATGTGTGAGCACGGGGCGCCGCTGCAGGCGCTCCGAACAAGGTACTGCCGACCATGAATTATCAGTTGAACTTTGCCGCCGTATGGCGCGATTTCGACACCTTGCTGGCGGGGCTCGGTCTGGGCCTTCAACTGGCGTTGCTGTCGATCGCCATCGGCTGCGTGATTGGCCTGCTGGCAGCGTTTGCCCTGCTGTCCAAACACCGTGCGTTGCGCATCCTGGCGTCGGTGTATGTGACGGTGGTTCGCAATACGCCGATCCTGGTGCTGATCCTGTTGATCTACTTCGCCTTGCCAAGCCTTGGGATTCGCCTGGACAAGATCCCCTCGTTCATTATCACTCTGTCGTTGTACGCCGGTGCCTATCTGACCGAAGTGTTTCGTGCCGGGCTGTTGAATATTCCCAAGGGCTTGCGTGAAGCGGGATTGGCCATCGGGTTGGGCGAGTGGCGCATCCGTGCCTACATCACCGTCCCGGTGATGCTGCGCAATGTGCTGCCGGCGCTGTCGAACAACTTCATCTCGCTGTTCAAGGACACCTCTCTGGCGGCCGCGATTGCGGTGCCGGAGCTGACCTATTACGCCCGCAAGATCAACGTCGAAAGCTACCGGGTGATTGAAACCTGGCTGGTGACGACCGCGCTCTATGTGGCTGCCTGTTACCTCATCGCCATGCTGCTCCGTTACCTGGAACAGCGTCTGGCGATCCGTCGCTAAGGAGTTCCCATGTACGAATCCCCCAGCTGGCTGCATGAGTTGTGGATCGCCCGGGAAACCCTCTGGGCGGGGTTCCAGGCCAGCGTGTATGTCTCGGCCCTGGCGATTATCTTCGGCACCCTGATCGGCATTGTGGCCGGGTTGATCCTGACCTACGGCAAATTCTGGATGCGCGCGCCGTTCCGGTTATATGTCGACCTGATCCGTGGTACGCCGGTGTTTGTGCTGGTGTTGGCCTGCTTTTATATGCTTCCTGCGCTCGGGTGGCAGATCACTGCGTTCCAGGCCGGTGCTGTAGGCCTGACGCTGTTTTGCGGCTCCCATGTCGCGGAGATTGTGCGCGGTTCCCTGCAGGCTATTCCCCGTGGGCAACTGGAAGCGGGCAAGGCCATCGGCCTGACGTTTTACCAGTCCCTCGGTTATGTGCTGCTGCCTCAGGCGCTGCGGCAGATCCTGCCGACCTGGGTCAACTCGTCCACGGAAATCGTCAAGGCCTCAACCCTGCTGTCAGTGATTGGCGTGGCCGAATTGCTGCTCAGCACGCAACAGGTGATCGCCCGGACCTTCATGACTCTGGAGTTCTACCTGTTCGCCGGTTTTCTATTTTTTGTCATCAACTACGCCATCGAGTTATTCGGGCGCTACATTGAAAAGCGGGTGGCCTTGCCATGACTCAATCTCACACTGTAACCCAGCCACTGCTGAATATCTGCGGCCTGCGTAAACAATACGGCCCGGTGGAAGTGCTCAAGGGTGTCGACCTGTCGATGCAGCGCGGCAACGTGGTCACGCTAATCGGCTCCAGCGGCTCGGGCAAGACCACGCTGTTGCGTTGCGTCAACCTGCTGGAAGAGTTCCAGGGCGGGCAGATCACCCTGGATGGCGAGTCCATTGGCTACAGCGACATTGCCGGCAAGCGCGTGCGCCACCCGGAAAAAGTCATCGCCCGGCACCGGGCCATGACTGGCATGGCGTTCCAGCAATTCAACCTGTTCCCTCATTTGACGGCGTTGCAGAACGTCACTCTGGGCCTGCTCAAGGTCAAGAACATGAGCAAGGACGAGGCGGTGGCGCTGGCGGAAAAATGGCTGGAGCGGGTCGGCCTGCTGGAACGACGCAATCACTTTCCGGGTCAGTTGTCTGGCGGTCAGCAACAGCGCGTGGCGATCGCCCGAGCCATTGCCATGAACCCCAGCTTGATGCTGTTCGATGAAGTGACCTCGGCGCTGGACCCGGAACTGGTGGGCGAAGTGCTCAGCGTGATCAAGGGCCTGGCGGAAGAGGGCATGACCATGTTGCTGGTCACTCACGAGATGCGGTTTGCCTATGAAGTCTCGGACAAGATCGTGTTCATGAACCAGGGCCGTATTGAAGAGCAGGGGCCACCGAAAGACATTTTTGAACGCCCACAGTCGCCGCGGTTGGCGGAATTTCTGAAAAATATTCGTTTTTAATCAAGGAGAACCACTATGAGCATTACTCGTTACGGCACCGGCAGCACCGCCGGCGGCGGTCAGCCTCGTCCTTTCGCCCGTGCCGTGGAAGCGGATGGCTGGTTGTACGTGTCGGGCCAGGTGCCGGCGGTGGATGGCGAAATCATCCAGGGCGGGATCGTCGAGCAGACCCGCCAGACCATGCGCAATGTGGTCGCCATTCTGGAAGAAGCCGGCTATGCGATCGAAGATGTCGTGCGGGTTGGCGTATGGCTGGAAGACCCACGGGATTTCTGGAGCTTCAACAAGGTGTTCGGCGAGTACTTCAGCCCTGAACACGCGCCAGCACGGGCCTGTGTGCAAGCGAACATGATGGTTGATTGCAAGGTTGAGATTGATTGCGTGGCTTATAAGAAAAAAGGCTAAATGCCCCAAGCTAGAGCCCAATCCAATGTGGGAGTTGTCGAGCCTCGGCGAGGCTGCGATGCAGGCGCTGCGGTCTGACAGGACACCGAGGTGATCCCATCGCAGCCTCGCTAAAGCTCGACAGCTCCCACATGGACCTCATTTACCTACGAAGACTGCCATGACCGAAGACACCATCAAACGCCGCGCCAAAGGTCTGGACCGGGCGTTCGATATCCTCGATTTCCTCAAGGAAGTCGGCCAGCCCCTGCGTCCAAATGATATCGCCAGCGGTATCGGCAGCCCGAAATCCACGGTCTACGAGCTGGTGGCTTCCTTGCTGGAGCGGCGGATTCTCGAGACCGTGGGCAAGGACGGCCACGTCTACCTCGGCCGCCAGTTGTACTTCCTCGGCCAGGCGCACTTGCGCCATTTTGACCTGACCCGCGAGGCTGACCACGCCTTGCAGGAGATCGTCAGCCAGACCCACGAAACCGCGCAGATGTGCCTGCTCAACGGCCGCAAATACACGGTGGCGCTGATGCGTGAGGGCGAGCGGCATTTTCGTATTTCCTCCGATATCGGCGAGAACGCACCCATCCCCTGGACCGCTTCCGGCCGCCTGTTGCTGGGGCACCTGAGTGACCAGCAGATCATCGACCTGATCGACCACGACGACTTCATCCTGCCGGACGGTCAGCGCTTGCCTCTGGAGACCTTCCTCGGGCAAATCCGCCAGGCCACCCTCGATGGATTCTTCTCCTTCGACAGCGTGGCCGACACCTTCACCCATTGTTTTGCCGCCCCGGTACGGAACGCGCAAGGCATCAGCATTGCGACCCTGTGCATCGTTGCCCCACGGGACGATGCGCGGAAAAACTACAACGACTACCGCCGGGTGCTGACTGAAAGCGCCAACAACCTGGCCCGTCGCATCAACGAATAGCGAATTGGAGTATCCCCATGTCTGCCCTCAATGCCGTTGAAAAAGGCGCCGCCCAAGTCGGTGCTCATCTGGTCCGTGACGTCAGCCTGCCTGCCCTGGTGCTGCACCGCGAGGCCCTGGAACACAACATCCGCTGGATGCAGGCATTCGTCAGCAACAGCGGCGCGCAACTGGCGCCCCACGGCAAGACCAGCATGATGCCGGCGTTGTTCCAGCGTCAGTTGGAGCGGGGCGCCTGGGGCATCACCCTGGCCACTGCGGTGCAGACTCGCGCCGCGTATGCCGGTGGCGTACGCCGGGTGCTGATGGCCAACCAACTGGTGGGCGCGCCGAACATGGCGCTGATCGCCGACTTGCTGGTCGACCCGGATTTCGACTTCCACTGCATGGTCGACCACCCGGACAACGTCGCCGACCTGGGCGCGTTCTTCGCCGCCCGTGGCCTGCGCTTGAACGTGATGATCGAGTACGGCGTGGTCGGCGGCCGTTGCGGGTGCCGCAGCGAGCAGGAAGTATTGGCCCTGGCCAAGGCGATCAAGGCCCAGCCGGCGCTGGCCCTGACCGGGATTGAAGGTTACGAAGGTGTGATCCATGGCGACCACGCCGTCAGCGGCATCCGTGAGTTCGCCGCCAGCCTGGTACGCCTGGCGGTGGACCTGCAAAACAGTGGCGCCTTTGACCTCGGCAAGCCGATCATCACCGCCTCGGGCTCGGCCTGGTACGACCTGATCGCCGAATCCTTTGAAACCCAGAACGCCGCTGGCCGTTTCCTCAGTGTTCTGCGTCCTGGCAGCTACGTGGCCCATGACCACGGCATCTACAAAGAGGCGCAATGCTGCGTGCTCGACCGTCGCAGCGACCTCAACGAAGGCCTGCGCCCGGCCCTGGAAGTCTGGGCCCATGTGCAATCCATGCCGGAGCCGGGTTTTGCGGTCATCGCCCTGGGCAAACGCGACGTGGCTTATGACGCCGGTTTGCCGGTGCCGCTGCGGCGTTACAAGGCCGGTGTGCTGCCCGCCGTTGGCGAGGACGTGAGTGCATGCAAGGTCACGGCGGTGATGGACCAGCATGCGTTCATGACCGTGGCACCGGGGGTTGAGCTGAAGATTGGCGACATTATCTCCTTCGGCACCTCCCATCCGTGCCTGACCTTCGACAAGTGGCAGGTAGGCTGCCTGGTGGATGAGCAGTTGCAGGTGGTCGAAAGCCTGCATACCTGCTTCTAGACCGAGCCGCGCCCATCGCAGGCAAGCCGGCTCCCACAGTGGAATGCAATCCCATGTGGGAGCTGGCTTGCCTGCGATGAGGCCCTCAAGCACACCACGAGAGTTTCCTGCATGAATACACCTCTGCGCATCGCCCTGATCGGCGAATGCATGATCGAACTGCAACACCGTGCCGATGGCAGCCTGCAACAGAGCTTCGGTGGCGACACCCTGAACGCCGCGGTGTACCTGCGTCGCGAGCTGGGTGAAGGCCCGAGCGTGGATTACGTCACAGCGTTAGGCGATGACAGCTTCAGCGATGCCATGTGCAAGCAATGGGCCGAGGAAGGCCTGGGTTTGGGTATGGTGCAGCGTCTGCCGGGGCGTTTGCCGGGCTTGTATTGCATCCAGACCGACGCCCAGGGTGAGCGCAAATTCCTCTACTGGCGCAACGAAGCGGCCGTGCGCGATTGCTTCACGACCCCGGCAGCGGAACCGATCCTGGCGGCGTTACCGGCTTATGACGTGCTGTATTTCAGCGGTATTACCCTGGCCGTGCTGGGCGAGGTGGGGCGCGAGCGTTTGTTGGAAACCCTGATCGAAACTCGCAAGCGGGGCGGCAAGGTAGTGTTCGACAACAACTATCGTCCGCGCTTGTGGGCCAGTGTCGATGCGGCGCGTGCGGCTTATCACAAGGTCCTGGCGCAGGTGGATATCGCCTTGCTGACCGAAGATGACGAGCGAGCGTTGTTTGGTTTTGCAGACAGTGAGCAGGTGTTCGCGGCGTATCCCGAGATCGCCGAGGTGGTGCTCAAGCGTGGGGCGGATGACTGCCTGATTCGCTGTAAGGGCGAGCGTTTTGCCGTGCCGGCGCGGGTGGTCGAGAAGGTGGTCGATACCACGGCGGCGGGGGATTCGTTCAGTGCGGCGTATCTGGCCAGTCGGCTCAAGGGCGGCGTACCGGAGCAGGCGGCATTGGCCGGGCATCGGCTGGCCAGTCAAGTGATTCAGGTGCCGGGCGCCTTGATTCCCCGAATCTAGATTGACTTCCCCTTGTGGCGAGCGGGCTTGCCCGCGTTGGGCTGCGAAGCGGCCCTAAAACCTGCCGCCTCGGTCTATCTGAAGAAACTCAGCGATCCTATTGGGGCTGCTGCGCAGCCCAACGCGGGCAAGCCCGCTCGCCACAAAAAATGATCAATCCCGGTAGAACACCTGCACCAGGTGATAACCGAATTTGCTCTTGATTGGCCCATGCACCACCTTCACGGGCTTTTTGAAGATCACTGCATCAATCACGCCCACCATCTGCCCTGGCCGTACTTCACCCAAATCACCGCCGCGCTTGCCGGACGGGCAGGTGGAGTACTTCTTGGCCAGCACATCAAACGCCTCGCCCTTGGCAATGCGTTGCTTGAGCTGTTCGGCTTCTTCGCTGGTTTTCACCAGGATATGGCGGGCTTGGGCTTTCATTAGGCGGTTACCTTGCAACGGTCGAACGTAAGGGCGCGCGATTATGCCTGAACTCATTGATCGACGCTGATCATGCTGCGGATTTTATTGGCCAGCAGGTCAATCGAAAACGGCTTGGCCACCATGTCCATACCTTCCTCCAGGAAGCCCTGGCGCTCGGCGGCTTTCTCGGCATAGCCGGTCATGAACAGCACCTTGAGCCCGGGGCGATATTGGCGGGCGATTTCCGCCAGTTGCCGGCCATTCATGCCCGGCAGGCCGACATCGGTCACCAGCAGGTCCACCCGCAGGTCGGACTCAAGCAACGGCAGGGCGGCTCGGGCATCGACGGCCTGGTGTGCGGTGTAGCCCAATTCATCCAGCACGTTGACCACCAGCATCCGCACGGCCTCGTCGTCTTCGACCACCACCACGGCTTCTCCAGCCAGGGCCACTGGCGCTGTCCCAAGGCTCTCGGGTTCGCTGGTTTCCAGGGCGGTGCCATGCAGGCGCGGCAGGTACAGGCGCACGCAGGTACCCTCGCCCGGGGTGCTTTGGATGGTCACATGGCCGCCGGACTGTTGGGCAAAACCGTAAATCATCGACAGGCCAAGTCCGGTGCCCTGGCCAATCGGCTTGGTGGTAAAGAACGGGTCGAAGGCCTTGGCCAGGACCGACGGGCTCATGCCGGCACCGTTGTCGCAGACGCCGAGCATCACGTAGTCACCGGCCTTGACCGGTTCGAGGGTGTTGATGTCAGTGTCGTTGAGGTAACTGTTGGCAGTCTCGATGCGCAGCTCACCGCCGTCGGGCATGGCGTCACGGGCGTTGATCACCAGGTTGAGCAGGGCGTTTTCCAGTTGGCTGGCGTCGGTGTTCACTGGCCAGATATCGTTGCCCAGTTGCACCTTGAGTTCGATATGGGCGCCCTTGGTGCGGCGAAACAGCTCTTCCAGGGAGGTGACCAGTTGGTTGGGGTCCAGAGGCCTGCGGTCCAGGGACTGGCGCCGGGAGAAGGCCAGCAGGCGGTGGGTCAGTGCCGCCGCACGGTGGGCGGAGGACACGGCAGCGTCGGTGAACCGGCCGATTTCCGCACTGCGCCCGGCCGCGATATAGCGTTGCATCAGGTCCAGGCTGCCGATGATCCCGGTGAGCATGTTGTTGAAGTCGTGGGCGATGCCGCCGGTGAGTTGGCCGACTGCTTCCATCTTCTGTGCATGGCGCAAGGCATCTTCGGCACGCTCGCGTTCGAACATCTCGTTTTGCAGGCGCTGGTTGGCTTCGGCCAGCGCCTGGGTACGCTGGTCGACCCGTTCTTCGAGGTTTTCGTTGAGGTGGCGCAGCGCTTCTTCGGTCAGCTTGCGCTCGGTCTCATCGATCACAAAAATGTAGAAACCGTTGACCGAGCCGTCACTGCTGAAGCGCGGCAAGTACTTCATCAAGGCCTGCCGTGGCCGGCCATCACGATGGGGGGTGACGGTGACAAAACTGCAAGCCTTGCCCTTCAGGGCGGAGTCGATCTTGTCGACGCGTCCGGCGTAGACCTCTTCGCCCACCACTTCGAGAATGGTCTTGCCGTAGAGCTCCTGCGGGGTCATGCCGTACCAGTCCAGGTAGGCGCTGTTGTTCAGGCGAAAGCGCTGCTCGTGGTCGACGTAGCCGATCAGCACCGGCATGGCGTTGATGATCAGTTGCAGCTCGGTCTGGCTTTGGCGCAGGGCCTGCTCGGTGTGTTTGCGTTCGGTGAGGTCCAGGGCGGCGCCGAGAAAACGCGCTGGGCGCCCATGGTGATTCTTGTAGCAGCGCCCCCGGGCAAACACCCAGCGCACCTGGCCGTCGGCTTGCAGCAGGCGATATTCCTCGGCGTATTCGGTGCCGTGGGTGATGCAATGCTTGATGCTGCGGGTGACCATGCCCCGGTCTTCGGGGTGTACACCTTGCAGGTACGCGCTGATGGGTAGCAGGCCGGCGTCACAGGCGTCGACACCGTGCAGATGGGCAAAATGGGCGTCGGCAATAAAGCGGTCTTCGCCGATGTCCCAGTCCCAGGTGCCCACGGCGTCGGTGGCGGCCAGGGCCAGTTGCAAGCGTTGCTCGGTGTTGTGCTGGGCCTTGAGGCTCTGTTCGGAGCGTTGTTGCAGTTCCAGGGCGACCCGGCGGCGCTCGTTGGTCTCGATGGCGGTGGCCAGGATTCCGGCGACCGCACCGTGCTCGTCACGAATCGGGCTGTAGGTCAGGTCCAGCCAGATCTCGGTGTCGCGGCCATGACGTTGCAGGACGAAGCGCTGCTCGTTGAACGTGCGCACCTGGCCGCTCAGCACGGCGCTGTAGATCGGGTCGGTGAAGCTTTTCATCTCCGGCCAGATCAGGTCCACCGGCTGGCCGAAGGCCTGAGGGTGCTTGTTGCCGACCAGCCGGGCGAAGCCGTCGTTGTAGATCTGCGTGAGTTGGGTGCCCCACAACAACAGCATCGGCATGGGCGAGTGGATGACGATGTCGACCGATGTGCGCAGGCTTTGTGGCCAGTCAATAGCATCACCGAGGGGGCTTTGCGCCCAGTCCAGCAGCGCAATCAGTGCTGCGGCCTCGCTGCCGGTGGGTGTTCCGTTCATGTAAATGCCCCGGGCTTAACGCTTTGAAGAGTTACCAAAGCCGATTATCCCGTGAGTCGGGATCGGCTTTCTACCCTCGAAAAATAGCATGCCTGAGGGGTTTGTCTTCAAATCAGTGCGTCAGGGCTGAAACCGTTCATTCACTCGCCAGTTCCTCGCGGTTACGGAACTGCTCCAGCGCTTCAGGGTTGGCCAGCGCGTCGGTGTTCTTGACCACCTCGCCATGCACTACGTTCCTGACCGCCAGTTCGACGATCTTGCCGCTGATGGTGCGCGGAATATCCGTTACCGCGAGAATCTTCGCCGGTACGTGCCGGGGCGTGGTATTGGCGCGGATCACCTGGCGAATCTGGTGTTCCAGCGCTTCATCCAGTTCGACGCCGTCGTTCAAGCGCACAAACAGCACCACCCGCACATCGTCTTGCCAGCGCTGCCCGATGGCCAGGCTCTCGATCACCTGAGGGACTTTTTCCACTTGTCGGTAAATCTCCGCCGTGCCGATGCGCACACCGCCGGGGTTGAGCACCGCATCCGAGCGGCCATGGATCAGCAGGCTGCCATTGGGGCGTTGTTCGGCGTAGTCACCCTGGGCCCAGACGCCGGGAAACTGGCTGAAATAGGAGGCCCGCAGCTTTTCCTGGCGCGGGTCGTTCCACAGCCCGATAGGCATCGCCGGGAAGTGTCGGGTGCACACCAGTTCGCCCTTTTCACCGATCAAGGGCCGGCCCTGGTCATCCCACACTTCAATGGCCATGCCCAGACTCTTGGATTGCATCTCGCCGCGCCGCACCGGCAGCACCGGGTTGCCGATCACAAAACAGGAGACGATATCGGTACCGCCCGACATGGAGGACAGGCAAAGCTCGTGTTTGATATCGCGGTACACGTAGTCGTAGCTGTGTGGCGACAGGGGCGAGCCGGTGGAAATGAGGCTCTTGAGGCTGCCCAGGTTGTGGCTCAGGCGTGGCTTGAGGCCGGCCTTTTCCAGGGTCGCGAGGAACTTTGGGCTGGTACCGAAGACGCTGATCTTTTCCTGGTCGATCAGCTCCATCAAACGTTCCGGCCCTGGATGAAACGGTGAGCCGTCATACAGCACTGCCGTAGCACCGATGGCCAGTACCGACACCAGCCAGTTCCACATCATCCAGCCGCAGGTGGTGTAGTAGAACAGGCAATCGTCGCGGGACAGGTCGGCATGCAGGCCGTGTTCCTTGAGGTGGGTCAGCAGTACGCCGCCAGTGCCGTGGATGATGCACTTGGGCACGCCGGTGGTGCCGCTGGAGTAGAGGATGTACAGCGGATGATCGAAGGGCACGGCGACGAATTCAGGCTCGCCGCCTGCCTGGTAGAAGTCATTCCACAGCGCGACGTTGGCCTGGGTCCGGTAATCCTCGACCCGTGCCTGTGGGCGCGCATAAGGCACGATGATCAGCTGTTTCAGGGACGGCAGGCGTTCGAGGATTTCATTGAGCTTGGTGCTCTGGTCGATGTCCTTGCCGGCGTAGCGATAACCGGCGCAGGTGATCAGTACCTTGGGCTCGATCTGGCCGAAACGGTCGATCACCCCCTGGGTGCCGAAGTCCGGCGAGGAACCGGACCAGATCGCCCCCAGGCTGGTGGTGGCGAGCATGCCCACCAGGGTTTGCCAGGTATTGGGCATGCAAGCGGCGACCCGGTCCCCCATGCCCACGCCGGCGACGCGCAAGCTGCGTTGCAGGCCGGCGACGTGGTGGGCCAGTTCGGCATAGGTAAGTTGTTCGCGTTGGCCGTCTTCGCCGATGGCTACCACGGCGGGATGATCGTCGCGACGACGCAGCAGGTGTTCGGCGAAATTCAACGTGGCGCCAGGAAACCACTGGGCGCTGGGCATCTGCACACCTTCGACCAGCACGGCGCTGGGTGGGGTGCGGAACTGCACGTTGAAGAAGACGACAATCGCCTGCCAGAAGTCCGGGCGCTGGTCGATGCTCCACTGGTGCAGGGCTGAATAGTCGGTGAGCTGCAAGGCGTGGCGATCATTGATAAAGCGCCGGAAGCTGTCCATGCGAGTGTTGCGGATGCGCTCGGGGCTGGGTTGCCAGAGGATGTCGGACATAGCGAAATCTCTTGTTCTTGTGTGAAGTCGGCCAAGCAACAGAGGTCAACTGTGGGAGCTGGCCTGTGTGGGAGCGGGCTTGCTCGCGAAGGCGGTGGGTCAGTTGATACCTATTTGCCTGACACTCCGTATTCGCGAGCAAGCCCGTTCCCACACAAGCGTGCTCCCACATTGGATCTCCTTTGTTTTGAAGGGAGCGTTTACTGAGCCAACCAACCGCCATCGATATTCCACGCGGCGCCACGCACTTGGTTGCCGGCGTCGCTGCACAAGAACAGCACCAGTTCCCCCAACTGCGGCGGTGTCACGAACTCCAGTGACGGCTGCTTCTGCGCCAGCAAATCATGTTGCGCCTGTTGCGGATCAACGCCTGCCGCCGCGCGATCATCAATCTGCTTCTGCACCAGCGGCGTCAGTACCCAGCCCGGGCAAATGGCGTTGCAGGTGACGTTGCTGGTGGCGGTTTCCAGGCCCACCACTTTGGTCAGGCCAATCACGCCGTGCTTGGCCGCGACGTAGGCCGCCTTGCCCACTGAGCCGACCTGGCCGTGGACCGAGGCGATATTGATGATGCGCCCCCAGCCTTTGGCTTTCATGCCCGGCAGGCTCAGGCGCGTGCTGTGGAACACCGACGACAGGTTGATGGCGATGATCGAGTCCCAGCGTTCTACCGGGAAATCTTCCACGGCGGCCACGTGCTGGATACCGGCGTTGTTCACCAGGATGTCGACACCGCCGAATTCACGCTCGGCGTAGGCGATCATTTCGGCTATCTGCGCCGGGTCGCTGACGTCCGCCGGGTGATGGCCAACCTTGCCGCCAAAGGCCTTGACCTGGGCGATCACTGCGCTGGCATCACCAAAACCGTTGAGGATCAGATTGGCGCCGGCCTTGGCCAGGCTCAGGGCGATGCCCAGGCCAATGCCGCTGGTGGAGCCGGTCACGAGGGCGGTCTTGCCGTTCAAAGTCGTCATGGAAACCTCACACAATGCCGGTGGCGTAGAAAGTACCGATCACCACGAACACCGCGAGGGTCTTGATGATCGTGATGCCGAAAATATCCTTGTAGGCTTCGCGGTGGGTCAGCCCGGTCACCGCCAACAACGTGATCACCGCGCCGTTATGGGGCAGGGTGTCCATGCCGCCGCTGGCCATGGCCGCGACCCGGTGCAGCACTTCAAGGGGGATATTGGCCGCATGGGCCGCTGAAATAAAGCTCTCGGACATCGCCGCCAGGGCGATGCTCATGCCGCCAGACGCGGAGCCGGTAATGCCGGCCAGCAGGGTCACGGTAATGGCTTCGTTGACCAACGGGTTGGGAATGCCCTTGAGCCAGTCCGCCAGCACCAGAAAGCCTGGCAGCGAGGCGATCACTGCGCCAAAGCCATATTCCGACGCGGTATTCATCGCCGCCAGCAACGCACCGCTGACCGCACTTTTACTGCCTTCGGCCAGCTTGCTGCGGATCGCCGAAAAGCCGAACACCAGCACCATGATGATCCCCACCAGTAACGCAGCCTGTACCGCCCAGATTGCGGTTAACTTGGCGATTTCGGTGGTCACCGGTGCGCTCATGCCCGGCAGGCTGAGGCTGTGGGTCTTGCCGTACCACTGCGGGATCCAGTGGGTGAACAGCAGGTTCATGATCCCCACCAGCAGCAGCGGCGACAGGGCAACCCACGGGTTAGGCAGCTTGATGTCTTCGGCGGTTTCCGGCTCGTTGCGCAGTTCAGTGCCGTAGCCTTCGCCGGCCCGTTGCGCCTTGTTGCGCTGGCGGGCCAGGTACAGCATGCCGGTGCAGAACACGAAGACCGTGCCAATCAAGCCCAGCCATGGAGCGGCCCAGGCCGTGGTGTTGAAGAAGGTGCTGGGGATGATGTTCTGGATTTGTGGGGTGCCGGGCAGCGCGTCCATGGTGAACGAAAACGCACCGAGGGCGATGGTGGCTGGGATCAGGCGCTTGGGGATATCGCTCTGGCGGAACATCTCGGCGGCGAACGGGTACACGGCGAACACCACAACGAACAGCGACACGCCGCCGTAGGTCAGCAGGGCGCACACCAACACGATCACCAGCATTGCCTGACGAGTGCCCAGCAAGCGGATGGCGGCGGCAACGATGGAGCGCGAGAAACCGGAGATTTCAATCAACTTGCCGAACACCGCGCCCAGCAGGAACACCGGGAAATACAGTTTGATAAACCCGACCATTTTTTCCATGAACACCCCGGTAAAGGCGGGGGCGACGGCGGAAGGGTCGGTGAGCAGCACGGCGCCGAGGGCGGCGATGGGGGCAAACAGGATGACGCTGTAGCCACGGTAGGCGGCCAGCATCAGCAGCCCGAGGGCGGCGAGGGCAATGATTACACTCATGGAGTGTCTCCAGATCGAATTGTTATTTTTGTGGGGTGAGGCGTTGGGGAGGGGCTATAGCGAGATGTGTGCCATGTTTATAACTTATTGATATTTATACAAAATATTATATCTGTTGGGCGGGGAAACAGTCTTTGTCTCTAATTTGAGACTGACACAAGTCCAATGTGGGAGCCGGCTTGCTCGCGAAAGCAGCGTGTCAGGTGGTTGTCTGGCACTGATACACCGCTTTCGCGAGCAAGCCCGCTCCCACATTTGGAGTATCTCCATTTATGGAATTTTGTCTCTTTTGTGAGATTAGGTGATGCCCAAGGCTACCATTTTCTTGTAAAGGGTCGACCGGCCCAGGCCCAGATGCTTGGCCGCTTCCACCACATTACCTTCGCATTTGCTAAGCGCCGCCCCAATCACCTGCCGATCAAACCGCTCCCGCGCCGCACTGAAGGTTTCCCCTTCAACCTGCGCCACCACTGCACCGCGTTCCACCGGACTGAACGTACCAATCGCCGCGCGAATCTCGCTGGCGTTGAGCACCAGGTCATCGCTCAACAACGCCGCTCGCTCCAACACATTGCGCAGCTCGCGGATATTCCCCGGCCACGCATGTTGCGCCAACAGCGCCAGCGCCTCGCGGTCCAGTTCATGCTGGCTGCGCAACTCCTCCAGAATCGCTTCACTCAACGCCGGCAAGTCATCTAGCCGCTCGCGCAGCGGCGGTACCTGGATCGGCAGCACATTCAGTCGGTAATACAGATCCGCTCGGAACTCGCCGCGCTTGATCGCCGCTTGCAGGTCCATGGACGTTGCGGCAATCACCCGCACGTCGCTGTGGATCATCTCGTTGGAACCCACCGGCTCGAACTCTTTCTCCTGCAATACCCGCAGCAACTTGCTTTGCAGCGGCAGCGGCATATCGCCGATTTCGTCGAGGAACAGCGTGCCACCCTGGGCGATTTGCAGTTTGCCGGGACGGCCCTTGCGGTCGGCGCCGGTGAAGGCGCCAGGGGCGGTGCCGAAAAACTCGGCTTCCAGAAGGTCATGGGGAATCGCCGCGCTGTTGATGCTGACAAACGCTTTATGCGCCCGTGGCGAGGCACCGTGAATGGCCTGGGCCAGCAACTCTTTGCCGGTACCGGTTTCCCCCAGCAGTAACACGGGCGAGTCGGCACTCGCGCTGCGCCGGGCGCGGCGTTTGACTTCCAGGCTGGCGGCGCTGGTGCCGATAAAGTGCGCGAAGTTGTACTTGCTCTGGCGTGAGCGCAGCAGCGAACGGGTAGAGGCCAACTCCTGTTGCATGCTCAGGTAGCGCTCAATCAGCGGCGACAGGTTGCGCAATTCATCGAACAAGGCGAAGCCGATGGCACCGATCACCTTGCCGGCGTCGTCATGGATCGGCAGGCGCATCACCACCAGTGGGCCTTTGGGCGTGTCCTGGATATCCAGCAGGATCGGCCGGTCGTTGCGCACCACCTGGCGCAGCAGGCTGTTGGAAATCACCTGTTCGCAGGGTTGGCCGATGGCTTCGTCAGCGCTTTTCAAGCCAAAGCGTCGGGCGTAGCGCTCGTTCATCCAGACGATGTTGGCGTCGCCGTCGACAATCACCGTGCCTTCGCTGGATTGCTCGATGATCTCGAAAAGCGACTGGATCGCCAGGCCGCGAACGTGTTGGTAATCCTTGAGGCTTTCGGTGGTGTTCATATCGGATTGTCCTTGTGTGTAGCCGCTCGACAGCGGCTACAACCCGTCGCGCGGCTACACCATCGAGCGGCTACAGGGGAACGTGCGAAGCGGCTAGCAGTTCTTGGGTGTAGGGATGCTGCGGTGAGGCAAACACCTCATCGCTCGGCCCGCGTTCCACCACCTTGCCGTCCTTGATCACGATCATGTCGTGGGCCAGGGCGCGTACCACCGCCAGGTCGTGGCTGATAAACAGGTAGGTCAGGCCGTACTTTTCCTGCAGCTCACGCAGCAGCGCCACCACTTGTTTTTGCACGGTGCGGTCGAGGGCCGAGGTGGGCTCGTCCAGCAGCATCAGCGCCGGCTTGAGCACCAGGGCGCGGGCGATGGCGATGCGTTGGCGCTGGCCGCCGGAGAATTCGTGGGGGTAGCGATGGCGGCTGGCGGGGTCGAGGCCGACGTCGAGCAGCACCTGGATCACCTGGGCTTCGCGGTCCTTGAGACTGCACGGGGCATGGACTTCCAGGCCTTCGCTGATGATTTGTTCCACCGACATCCGCGGGCTGAGGCTGCCGTAGGGGTCCTGGAACACCACCTGCATCTGCTTGCGCCATGGGCGCATCTGCTTGTGGGTCAGGCTGTCGAGGGCCTCACCCTGGAAGCGAATACCACCGCTGGAATCCAGCAGGCGCAAAATGGCCTGGCCCAAGGTGGATTTGCCGGAGCCGGACTCGCCGACAATTCCCAGGGTCTTGCCGCGTTGCACGCTCAAGCTGATACCGTCCACCGCCCGCAGGTAGTGCTTGCGCCGAAACAGCCCACCGCCGAGGGGGAATTGCACGTGCAGGTCATCGACCTCCAACACCGTCTCACGCTGGTCGCGGCACAGCGCGACGCCTGCCGGTTCCGCGTCCAGCAGCAGGCGGCTGTAAGGGTGTTGCGGGGCGCTGAACAGGGTTTGGCAATCGGCCTGTTCGACGATTTCTCCGGCGCGCATCACGCAGACCCGCTGGGCGATGCTGCGGACCAGATTGAGGTCGTGGCTGATCAGCAGCAGCGACATACCCAGCCGCTGTTGCAGGGATTTGAGCAGCACCAGGATCTTGCGCTGTACGGTCACATCGAGCGCGGTGGTTGGTTCGTCGGCGATCAGCAATTCCGGCTCGCAGGCCAGGGCCATGGCGATCATTACCCGCTGGCGCTGGCCGCCGGACAATTGATGGGGGTAGGCCTTGAGCCGCTCCTTGGGTTTCTGGATGCCCACCAGTTCCAACAGTTCGAGGATCCGCGCTTGCGCAGCTTTGCCGCCCAGGCCCTTGTGCAGCAGCAAGGTTTCGCCGATCTGCTTTTCGATACTGTGCAGTGGGTTGAGGGAGGTCATCGGCTCTTGGAAGATCATCGCAATGCGGTTACCCCGCAGCTGTTGCAGGGCCGAGGACGACGCGCCCAGCAGTTCCTCGCCGCGATAGCGCACTGAGCCTGTGGTCTGGGTGCCGGCTTCAGGCAGCAGTTGCAGGATCGAGTGCGCCGTCACCGACTTGCCCGAACCCGATTCGCCCACCAACGCGAGGCATTCGCCGGGGCGGATATCCAGGCACAGGTTGCGCACCACGGTCTGGCCGCTGAAGGCGACACACAGGTCGCGGATCTCGATCAGAGTGTCTGTCATCGTTTCGCTGCCTTTCATGAGCGTGGGTCGAAGGCGTCGCGCAACGCCTCGCCGATAAACACCAGCAGAGACAGAATCAGCGCCAGGGTGAAAAACGCCGTCAGCCCCAACCATGGCGCTTCTAGGTTCTGTTTGCCCTGGGCGATCAGTTCACCCAGTGAAGCACTGCCCGCCGGCATGCCGAAACCGAGAAAATCCAAGGCGCTCAAGGTGGAGATCGCCCCGGTCAAGATGAACGGCAAGTAGCTCAAGGTGGCGGTCATCGCGTTCGGCAGGATATGCCGGCGGATGATCTTGCCATCGCCTAGGCCCAGGGCTCGCGCGGCCTTGACGTACTCAAGGTTGCGCCCACGGAGGAATTCGGCGCGCACCACGTCCACCAGGGCCAGCCACGAAAACAGCGCCATGATGCCCAGCAGCCACCAGAAGTTGGGCTCGACAAACCCCGAGAGAATGATCAGCAGGTACAGCACCGGCAACCCGGACCACACCTCCAATATCCGCTGGCCAAGCAAGTCGACCCAGCCACCGTAATAGCCTTGCAACGCCCCGGCAGCGATGCCGATCGCGGCACTGATGGCGGTCAGGGCCAGGGCAAACAGAATCGACACCCGAGCACCGAAGATTACCCGCGCCAACACGTCACGGGACTGATCGTCGGTGCCCAGCCAGTTCACCGAAGAGGGCGGGCTGGGTGCAGGGTGGGTCAGTTCGTAGTTGGGGGTGTCGTCGCTGAAGGGAATCGGCGGGAACAGCATCCAGCCGCCGTCCTTTTTGATCAATTGCTGCACGTACTCGCTGCGGTAGTCGGCCTGGAACGGCAGTTGGCCGCCGAACTGCTGCTCGGTGTAGCGCTTGAAGGCCGGGAAATACAGTGAGTTTTGATAGCTGAGTACCAAAGGCTTGTCATTGGCAATCAGCTCGCCGCCGAGGGTCAGGATAAACAGGCCGATAAACAGCCACAGCGACCACCAGCCACGGCGGTTTTTCTTGAATCGTTCAAAGCGTCGGCGGGCCACGGGAGACAGTCTGAGCATCAGGCATTCCTCCCGGCGAAGTCGATACGTGGGTCCACCAGGGTGTAGCAGAGGTCGCCGATCAGTTTTATCAGCAGGCCGAACAGGGTGAAGATAAACAGCGAGCCGAACACCACCGGATAATCCCGGGACACGGCCGCTTCGTAGCTCATGCGGCCCAGACCATCGAGGGAGAAGATCACTTCGATCAACAGCGAGCCGGCAAAGAACACGCTGATAAAGGCCTGGGGAATGCCCGAGATCACCAGCAGCATGGCGTTGCGAAATACGTGGCCGTACAACACTCGGCGTTCGCTCAGGCCCTTGGCCCGGGCGGTGACCACGTATTGGCGGGTGATTTCATTGAGGAACGAGTTTTTGGTGAGGATGGTCAAGGTGGCGAAACCACCGATCACCAGAGCACTGACCGGCAGCACCAGGTGCCAGAAGTAGTCGGCGATCTTGCCCACGGTGCTCAACTGGTCGAAGTTTTCCGAGACCAGCCCACGCACCGGGAACCAGTTCAGTGAAGTGCCCCCGGCAAACACCACGATCAGAAACATCGCGAACAAAAACGCCGGCATCGCATAGCCGATCACGATGGCGGTGCTGCTCCAGATATCGAACTGGCTGCCATGCTTGACCGCCTTGCGAATGCCAAGAGGGATCGACACCAGGTAGGTGATCAATGTGGCCCAGAGCCCGAGGGAAATGGTCACTGGCATTTTTTCCAGGATCAGGTCGACCACGGTCGCGCCGCGAAAGAAGCTGTTGCCGAAGTCGAGTTGGGCGTAGTTCTTGAGCATCAGCCACAGGCGTTCCGGCGCCGGTTTGTCGAAGCCGTACTGTTTTTCAATGTCCTTGATCAGTTTCGGGTCCAGGCCACGGCTGGCCCGTGAGCCGCTGCTGATACTTTCCCCGGAACCGCCACCGATGCCACCGCCACCGATGCCTTGCAGATGAGCAATGGCCTGTTCCACGGGGCCGCCCGGTGCGGCTTGCACGATGACAAAATTCACCAGCAGGATGATCACCAGGGTGGGAATGATCAGCAGCAGGCGCCGCACGATATAGGCAAACATCAGTGGGCTCCTCCCGGTTGGCCGCGCTTGATCAGCTCGGCTTTCATCTGTTCGTTGGTCAGCGGCGTGGAGCTGACTTGCCACCAGGTTTCCAGGGCTTCGTCATTGCTGGCTTCCACCGCCGGGCGGCCGAAGCGGTTCCACCACGCGGCGGAGGTGCCCGGTGGGTAGTAATTGGGGATCCACAGGTAATTCCATTGCAGCACCCGGTCCAGGGCGTGGGCATAAGTGAGCATCTGCGCCTGGGTGGTGGCCTTGACCAGCCCGGAGATCAGGCTGTCGACGGCCGGGTCCTTGAGGACGATGTAGTTGTTGGCGCCGGGATCAAAGGCGGCGGCCGAGCCGAAATAGTTGTACAGCTCCATTCCCGGTGAGGTGGTGACCGGGAAGCCGGTGACGATCATGTCGTAGTCCCGGGCCATGACGCGGTTGACGTACTGCGAGGAGTCGATACGGCGGATATTGAAGGTGATGCCGATCTGCGCCAGGTTGCGTTTATAGGGCAACAGCAAGCGCTCAAGGCCGGCCTGGGCGTTGAGGAAGGTGAACTCCAGCGGCTCGCCTTCGCTGTTGACCAGTTTGTCGCCGTCGGGCTTCCAGCCGGCTTGTTCCAATAGGGCCAGGGCTTGCAGCTGTTTGTCGCGGATCATCCCGGTGCCGTCGGTGGTCGGGGCCTTGAACACCTGGGTGAAGACCTCTTCAGGAATCTGCCCGCGCAAGGGTTCCAAGATCGCCAGTTCGGCAGCGCTCGGCAGTTGGGTGGCGGCCAAGGGGCTGTTGGAGAAGTAGCTTTGCTGGCGGATGTACAGGTTGCGCATCATCTGCCGGTTGGCCCATTCGAAATCCCACAGCATTGCCAGGGCCTGGCGCACGCGGCGGTCCTTGAACATCGGCTTTTGCACGTTGAACACGTAGCCCTGGGCCGGTTGCGGCGCGTCCTTGGCCAGGTGCGCCCGTTGCAGGCGGCCATCGTCGAGGGCCGGGCCGTTGTAGCCGATGGAGTAGCCGGTGGCGGAAAATTCGCGGTTGAAATCGTAGGCGCCGCCGCGCAGGACCTGGCGGGCGACTTCGGTGTCGCCGAAGTATTCAAGGCTCAGGTGATCGAAGTTATACAGACCACGGCTGACGGGCAGGTCTTTGCCCCACCAATTGGGGTCACGCTTGAAGCTGATGGTGTTGCCGGAATCGACCTTGCTCACTTGGTAGGGGCCGCTGCCCAACGGTGCTTCGTAGCCGCCGCCGTTGGCGAAGTCGCGGGTCTTCCACCAATGCTCGGGGAAGACCGGCAAGGTGGCGACGTCCAGGGGCAGGGTGCGGTTTTCATTGCTGGAGAAGTCGAAGCGCACTTGTCGTGGGCCTTCCACTTCGACGTGCTTGACGTCGGCGAACAGCGTCCGGTAGCGCAGGCTGCCCTGGGTCATCAGCAGGTTGTAGCTGTAGCGCACGTCCTCGGCGGTGATGGGCTGGCCGTCGGCAAAGCGTGCCTTGGGGTTGAGGTAGAAACGCAGGGACAGGCCGTCGTCTGAGCGTTCCATTTTTTCTGCCACCAGGCCGTAGACCGTGTAGGGCTCATCCAGGGAGCGCTGGGCCAGGGGCGAATAGACCCAGCCGTCGATCTGGCTGACGCCGATGCCTTTGTCGATGTAGGGCATGACATGGTCATAGCGGCCAATCTCGATGGCCGAGCGTCGCAGGCTACCGCCCTTGGGGGCGTTGGGGTTGGCATAGGCAAAATGGCTGAAGCCGGCGGGGTATTTTGCAGGTTCCCCGTACACCGTCAGCGACGGTTGCGGTGCCGCGATCACGGCCGTGCTTGCCAGCAGCAGGGCCAGGGTAGAGCCAATCAGAGCAGAAAAAACCAGTCGCATTATCAGCCTTGAGCGCCGGGTGAAGAAGGAAGGGGATTTGTACGCTAACGGCGCACGCCTCGCCAGTCACCATGCTGTCACACAAACAGAACGGCCCACCAAAAGGCGGGCCGTTCTGTTAAGCATAAGGGCGAACTGATCAGTCCTGACGGCTGGTCACTTCCAGCAGGTGGTAACCGAACTGGGTTTTCACCGGGCCTTGTACGGTGTTGACCGGGGCGCTGAACACCACGGTGTCGAATTCTTTGACCATCTGGCCTGGACCGAACGAGCCCAGGTCGCCGCCCTGACGGCTGGATGGGCAGCTGGAGTTGGCTTTGGCGATCTCTGCGAAATCGGCGCCGCCTTCGATTTGGGCCTTCAGTTCGTTGCACTTGTCTTCAGTGGCAACCAGGATGTGGCGGGCGGTAGCTTTGGCCATGGGGGTAACTCCTTGAATAAAAAAGGTGAGCCTACCGGATTCAGGCGGTTATTTCCCGGCAAAGTTCCACTGTTTTTATGGGGGAAACCGGTTCGGTGTGGGGGCTGGCTTACCTGCGATATGGGCAGCGCGGTGTTTCAGGAACACCGCAGGGATGCTATCGCAGGCAAGCCAGCTCCCACATGGGGGCTCATTTCAGGCGTTAATCTCATGGTGTGCTCGCAGGCGCTGTGCGGCTTCACGCAATAATTGCTCGGTGCTCTCCCAGCCCAGGCAACCGTCGGTCACCGAGACCCCGTAGTGCATCGACGGGCTCAGCGGCTGGCAACCTTCGAACAGGTGACTTTCCAGCATCATGCCGATCAGCGAGGTGTCGCCCTGTAAGCGCTGCTCCAGCACGTCGTTAAATACCGCTGGCTGGCGCAATGGGTCTTTACCGCTGTTGGCGTGGCTGCAATCGACCATGATCCGTGGCGCGACCTTGGTTTTCGCCAGGTCGGCCTTGACCTGGGCCACGCTCTGGCGGTCGTAGTTTGGCCCGCGATGGCCGCCGCGCAGCACCAGATGGGTGTCGGGGTTGCCTGGGGTCTGGATGATCGCCGGATGGCCCTGGCTGTCGACACCGAAGTGGCGGTGCGGGTGACTGGCAGAGCGCATCGCGTCGCAGGCGATGGCGACGCCGCCGTCGGTGCCGTTCTTGAAGCCCACGGGCATGCCCAGGCCGCTGGCCATCTCGCGGTGGATCTGTGATTCGGTGGTGCGCGCGCCAATGGCGACCCAACTGAGCAGGTCGTCGAAGTAGCCGGCAGCCATGGGTTGCAGCAATTCAGTGGCAACGGGAAGGCCCAGGCGCAGCATTTCGCGCATCAGTTCCCGGGACAGGGTCAGGCCGGCAGCCATGTCGTCGCTGCCATCGAGGTGCGGATCGTAGGCCAGGCCTTTCCAGCCGATAGTGGTGCGGGGCTTTTCGACGTAGGCGCGAATCACCAGCAGCATCTGGTCGCTGACGTCATGGGCCAGCTTCTTCAGGTTGCGAGCGTATTCCATGGCCGATTCCGGGTCGTGGATCGAGCACGGGCCGACGATCACCAGCAGGCGGGAGTCTTCACCGTTAAGGATGGCGCGCACGGCCTGGCGATGAGCATGGATTTGCTCGCTCAGGAATGGGCTCAGGGGCAGTTGATGCTTGAGTTCAAGGGAACTGGGCAAACGCTGGGTCAGCGCTTCATTGGCACAGGACAGGGCAGAAACAGGCAGAGCGGCGATGGAGGAGTTCATATTCAAGGCTTCCTGGACAAGCGGCGGGCGTTTCCCGCGCGCTTGGCCCTACTGGGGTGTTCGACAATTGGCCAAATTGGCTACGTGCGTTGGCTTGCCACCTGTAGGTGACCGATCGGAGGCGGCAGGCTGTCCCGAGCGGAGCTTGCTAAATCGCCAGGCGGTGGACGTGTCGTAGCGGTAATAGGTGGCGTAGTTCATGGCGTAATTCCTTCAAGTGTTCTGGATGAAACGAAATATTAAGGAGGCTCTTTACTGGGCCCTGAAAAAACAAAACCCCCGGTCGGGGAGCCGACCGGGGGTTAGATTTCTCTGGTAGGCGACCCCTTGAGTAGTGGGCGCCGATTTCAGGTATCAGGCGCGCCAGTGGCTAAACCAATACCCAAAATAAAAGCTGACCAGTGCGCTCAAACCGTTCACGCGGGTAGCCACGGCCGAACGCTGTGCGTTGGCAGTAGGGCAAGCCTGAGTGAGGGTGAGTTGCAACATGGTACGTCTCCAAATGATGGGAGGAGCTTACTAGAGGCCGGCGGGTTGATTCAATCAGTAATTTCTATGGGGGTTGAGTACTTACGGCTATGGCCTGAGTGTCGATATGCTGGGAGGACCTTCACGATGTTTGCCGGGACGCAACCATGACTGCCTTGACCCTTGCTGCTGCTCAATCCATTTCCATCGCGGGCGACGTGCCGGCCAACATTACCCGGCACCTTGCATTCATGCGGGTTGCCGCGGAGCAAGGCGTGCAGTTGCTGGTGTTTCCGGAACTGTCCCTGACCGGCTATGAGCCGTCCCTGGCAGCTGCGCTGGCGATTGATCCGGAGGATGCCGTGCTGGCGCCATTGCGGGCGATGGCCCGTGAGTTGCGCATCACCGCCGTGGTTGGCATGCCGATCCGGAGTGCGCCCGGTGCTGAGGTACTGATCGGTGCGCTGGTACTGGCACCGGATGGCTCGCTGGCGGTGTACAGCAAGCAACACCTGCATCCCGGCGAAGACGTGGCGTTTGCGCCAGGGGAGGGCGGTGCAGCGCTCGAGTGGGGGAATGACCGGATCGCCCTGGCGGTGTGTGCGGATTTTTCCCACCCCAGCCATCCGCTCCAGGCAGCGAAATACGGGGCCAATATCTATGCTGCAGGAGTACTGATCAGCGAAAACGGCTACGGGCCGGACAGCACATTGCTGCAAGGGTACGCCGCCGAGCACGAGATGGTGGTGCTGATGGCCAACCACGGCGGCTCCACGGGAGGATGGGTTTCTGCCGGGCGCAGCGCTATTTGGGCAAGTGATGGCTGCTTGATTGCCTCAGCGTCGGGTGTGGGTGATGTTCTGGTGATTGCACGCAGGGAAGGCGGATATTGGAGCGGGCAGCAGCGGGTGATTGCCTTTTAAAAGGAGCGCGACGACATGGCGTTTCAATTGCGGGCCGCGACGGACCGGGACCTGGCGTTTGCTCGAACCCTGACGCATCAGGCAATGGGCAACTATTACCGTCAATACGACTTGGTGTGGTCCGACAAAGGCTTCAATACGGCCTGGGCCGGCCGGGAAAACTGGCTGATCTACCAAGAGCATACAGTGCTGGGCTTTGTCAGCCTGAGTTATGACGACAGGGCACTCTATATCCGCGAGTTGCACATCCTTGATGAGTGTCGCCGGCAAGGGGCCGGCAGTTGGGTGCTGGAGCAAATGGCCCTCAAGGCCCGCATCCAGGGCTTGGGTCTGCTGCGGCTGACGGTGTTCAAGACCAATCCGGCGCGAAGGCTCTATCAGCGCAAGGGCTTGAGTATTGTCGGCGAAGAGGATTGTTTCTGGCGGATGGAACTGGGTTGTCAGGCGCCGTCTTCAGGCGGATAACGTATTCATTGTGCTTGTGTAAAAAGAGATGAGCATGCCACCTCTTGAGGTGTGCCAGACAGGAGCATTCATCCAAATGGGTGGAATCGGTTTGCGATTGCGGCAAGAAAGAGAGCGACTTGGCCTGTCGCAACGCGCTTTTGCTGAAATAGGCGGTGTGGAAGCTAACGCACAAGGCCGGTATGAAAGCGGCGGTCGAGCGCCAAGAGCGGACTATTTGTCTCGGGTGGCCGAAAGAGGTGTGGATATTCTGTACGTGTTGACGGGTAACGTGACACCGACGCAGTTGGAGAACTTGAGTCAGATTGAAGAAAGGGTCTTGGGTAACTACCGGGCGATGTTCAAGGAAGATCAGGACGCCATCCGGCGGCTGACCTCTAGCCTGGCCGAGCATTCGTCTACGCTCAGTGGGAAAATCAGGTCGGTGCCCCCGGATTCTTGACCTTTTACCCAGGAAATACAGCTGTTTGCCACTCGGCAGACGCCTGCCATGCGCTGAAACTCTATATATATGACGCTTGCAGCTAGGTCTGCGCCTTGGTTTTTTGCTAAGGTGTTCAGCAACCTATAAGACCATATCGCGAGGTGTCTGCTTGATTAGGGTGCTAGTAGTCGATGACCATGATCTCGTTCGTACAGGCATTACACGAATGCTGGCTGACATCGATGGCCTGCAAGTAGTCGGCCAGGCCGAGTCAGGGGAGGAATCCCTGATCAAGGCCCGGGAATTGAAGCCCGATGTGGTTTTGATGGACGTCAAGATGCCCGGGATCGGCGGTCTTGGCGCCACTACCAAATTGTTGCGCAGCCATCCGGACATCAAAGTCGTGGTAGTGACCGTATGCGAGGAAGATCCATTTCCTACACGGCTTCTACAGGCGGGCGCGGCTGGCTATCTGACAAAGGGCGCGGGCCTGGCGGAGATGGTCCAGGCGATTCGCCTGGTGTTTGCCGGCCAGCGCTACATCAGCCCGCAGATTGCCCAGCAGTTGGCCATCAAGTCTTTCCAGCCCACCAGTGACTCGCCGTTCGATGCGCTGTCGGAGCGGGAAATCCAGATTGCCTTGATGATTGTCGGCTGCCAGAAGGTTCAGTCCATCTCCGACAAGCTGTGCCTGTCGCCGAAAACCGTCAACACCTACCGTTACCGCATTTTCGAGAAGCTCTCCATCAGCAGCGATGTTGAATTGACCTTGCTGGCAGTGCGTCACGGCATGGTGGATGCCAGCGCCTGAAATGACAGACCTGTTCGATCCGAGTGCTTTTCTTTCCACCTGCAGTGGCCGTCCTGGCGTGTATCGCATGTTCGACAGCGATGCGCGTCTGCTGTATGTCGGCAAAGCCAAGAACCTGAAGAGCCGCCTGGCGAGTTACTTTCGCAAGACCGGCCTGTCCACCAAGACCGCCGCGCTGGTGGGGCGCATCGCCCAGGTGGAAACCACCATCACCGCCAATGAAACCGAGGCGTTGCTGCTTGAGCAGACGCTGATCAAGGAATGGCGGCCGCCCTACAACATCCTGCTGCGTGACGATAAGTCCTACCCGTACGTGTTTTTATCCGACGGTGACTTTCCTCGGCTAAGCATTCATCGCGGGGCGAAGAAGCAGAAGGGCAAGTACTTCGGCCCTTATCCCAGCGCGGGTGCTATCCGTGAAAGCCTCAGCCTGCTGCAAAAGGCTTTTTTTGTTCGCCAGTGCGAAGACAGCTTCTACAAGAATCGCACCCGGCCATGCCTGCAATATCAGATCAAGCGCTGCAAGGCGCCCTGCGTGGGCTTCGTTGAGCCTCAGGAGTACGCCGAGGACGTGCGTCACTCGGTGATGTTCCTCGAGGGGCGCAGCAATGCCTTGGCGGATGAACTGTCGGGTGCCATGGAGCAAGCGGCCAGTACCCTGGATTTCGAACGTGCAGCCGAATTGCGCGACCAAGTGTCCTTGGTGCGCCGGGTTCAGGATCAGCAAAGCATGGAAGGCGGAACCGGCGACGTCGATGTCATCGCCGCTTTCGTCAACCCGGGTGGCGCCTGTGTGCACCTGATCAGTGTGCGTGGCGGGCGGGTGCTGGGCAGCAAGAACTTCTTTCCTCAGACCGGTATTGATGAAGAGGTCGCCGAGGTCATGGCGGCGTTTCTTGGCCAGTATTACGTCAGCAGCCCCGAGCGCGACTTGCCGGCGGAACTGATCGTTAACGTGGTCCATGAAGACTTCCCGACGTTGATCGAAGCGATTCACGAGCTGCGTGGTCGCGAGCTGGACATCAGCCACCGGGTGCGCGGTACCCGGGCACGCTGGCAGCAATTGGCAGTGACCAACGCTGAGCAGGCCCTGAGTGCGCGCCTGGCCAACCGGCAGCACGTGGCGGCACGCTTTGAGGCGCTGGCCGAAGTCCTCAACCTGGATGAGCCGCCCCAGCGCCTGGAGTGTTACGACATCAGCCACTCCAGCGGCGAGGCCACCGTAGCGTCCTGCGTGGTGTTCGGGCCGGAAGGGCCGATCAAGTCCGACTATCGGCGCTACAACATCGAAGGCGTGACAGCCGGCGACGACTACGCTGCCATGCACCAGGCCCTGACCCGACGCTTCAGCAAACTGAAGGACGGCGAGGGCAAGCTGCCGGACATCCTGCTGGTGGACGGCGGCAAGGGCCAGTTATCCATGGCCCGTGACGTGCTCAACGAACTGGCGGTGCCCGACCTGATCTTGCTCGGCGTGGCCAAGGGCGCCACCCGCAAGGCCGGTTTTGAAACCTTGTACTTGAATGATGCAGCCCATGAGTTCACCTTGAAGGGCGATTCCCCGGCGCTGCACCTGATCCAACAGATCCGTGACGAAGCCCACCGTTTCGCCATTACCGGCCACCGCGCCCGCCGTGGTAAAACCCGGCGTACTTCAACCCTGGAAGGGATTGCAGGGGTAGGGCCGACGCGTCGGCGCGACTTATTGAAACATTTTGGTGGCTTGCAAGAGCTGTCCCGTGCCAGCATCGAAGAAATAGCCAAAGCTCCCGGTATCAGTAAAAAGCTCGCTGAGTTGATTTATGCAAACCTGCACAGCGAGTAGAATGCCTTCTCACCTCGTAGCCAGTTGTGCCGATGAATATCCCTAATCTGATCACCGTACTACGCGTCCTGCTCATTCCGATTTTCATTTTGCTGTTCTACCTGCCGTACGAATGGAGTTACATGGCCTCCAGTTCAGTCTTCGCCTTTGCGGCGGCGACCGACTGGCTGGACGGATACCTGGCCCGTCGCCTGGAGCAGAGCACACCTTTTGGCGCGTTCCTTGATCCCGTGGCTGACAAACTGATGGTGGCCGTGGCCTTGGTGCTACTGGTACAGGAACACGGCAACTTGTGGCTGACCCTGCCCGCGGCGGTGATCATCGGTCGCGAGATCGTCGTGTCCGCGCTGCGCGAATGGATGGCCGAAATCGGCGCCCGCGCCCACGTGGCTGTCTCCAACATGGGTAAATGGAAAACCGCGGCGCAGATGCTTGCCCTGGTCATCCTGCTGGCCAACCCCTCGCAATTCTCCTTCTGGGTATTGTTGGGTTACGCCCTGTTGCTGGTTGCTGCTGGCCTGACCTTGTGGTCGATGCTGCAATACCTGCGCGCTGCCTGGCCTCATCTGCGGACCACCGTGGAAAAGAAATAAAACTTTTTTGAATCAAAGGGTTGACGGGTGTTCTGGATTCTATAGAATGCACACCACCAAGACGCGGGAATAGCTCAGTTGGTAGAGCACGACCTTGCCAAGGTCGGGGTCGCGAGTTCGAGTCTCGTTTCCCGCTCCAAGATTCAGAAAAAGCCACTTTAATGAGTGCTTTTTTTTGCCTGCAATTTGTGTTGAATTCAGGTAAGCGTCCGCCCAATACACCTCGCGTGATTAGGTGTCGGCGCGCCAGCCCCCACTAACCGGACGACCAACACATCTTGGGCTGTATTGCTCGTGATTGGCTTAAGACGCCGTTAGCTTATCGTTCCTCTTTTCGTGCGACGCGAAGAGCATCCGTATGGCCAGCATTGCGCCTGTCAATACGGCCGTAATACCCAAAGCTTCATACAACGTTGGTAGGCGTTGCTCAAAAAACAATCCAAGTAGGGTGGCGAAAAGAGACTCGAGAGCAATTAGCTGTCCCGAAAGCACCATGGGTAAATAACGAGACGCCTTGTTCCACGCCCATGCCCCCAATACGGACGACAAAATTGCAATTAGAAATGCCCAGGCATAAAGACTTCCCGCATTGGTAAAGCTGGCTCCTTGGGTGGGCATTTCAAAAAGACTAAACGCATATCCCAAGGGCAATACCAACAGCATGCCTAGCGTGCTCCCAACCATCATGAGCCCTGTCCACGCGCTTGTTGAATGTGGTGGGATTTTACTCAGCCCTTTTTGGTTCAGCACACTGAACGCTAACCAAAACACCACGGCACACACAGAAAAAACCACCCCGATCGCAGCGGTGCCTCGCGGGATGGAGGGGGTGTCGTTAGCCATGATATTGATGAGTAGCAGGCCGAACACCAGCATGGATAGCGGCAATGCCAGTTTTCCCCACGCCAGCATCTTGTTTTGCGCGTTTCCAAGCAGCGCCAGCATCACGGGCACCACCGCGATGAATGCCGGTGTCAGGACGGGGCCGCTGATCATGACACCGCATGCAATACAGACGCTGTACCCGAGATAGCCGATGGCTCCCAGCGCCAACGCGATCATTCGCATGGGAAATGTCAGCCCTTGGACATTGGCACGTTCGACGATAGTCCAAACGACTCCGACTACTCCAACGATCATGAATTTAACGGCCAGAAAGTCAAATATGCTGTAGCTCCCCGTGACATAGGGAACAATGAAATTTGAGCCCCAGCATAATGTGGCGAATACCGCAAAAAACACGCCTAGGGCAAAAGGATGGGCAGATGTGTTCATAAGCAACTCCAAGGCTGAGTAATCGCAAGCTTGAACGTTGCCGGATGTATGCTACAAACGAGTTCTCAGCCCGCAAGGCATAATCCACGGTTATGAATTTACTCGGTAAGTCGCTCCCGCCACTCGCAAGCTTGCTGCCTTTTGAAGCGGCCGCTCGCCTGGGGAGCTTTTCACGAGCAGCTGACGAACTCCATATCACTCAAGCAGCGGTGAGCCGACAGATTCGCGGGCTTGAGGAAGATCTCGGTGTAACGCTGTTCGATAGACGTAATCGTGCAGTCTTTTTAACGCCGCAAGGACAGCAGCTAGGACTTGTCGTGAGTATCGCGTTGAACCAGATAGGTTCAGTTGCTGATAGCTTGCGAGGTGCGTCCCGCAAGCCTCAGGTCGTATTGCTCTGCCAGCTGTGTGAAGCGTTTTACTGGTTGATGCCGCGCCTTTTTAGCTTTCACCAACGCCACCCGGATATCGAGATTCAAGTCGTTACCACCACGCAGCCCCTGACGGAGTTCAGTGGTCATTTCGACGTTGCACTACAGAGCACCGGCCGGGCAAGTGGATTAAGTCATCTGTTATTCACGGCCTCTGACGAAGTGTTCCCCGTGTGCAGTCCCGATTACCTCAACGAACAAGAGGAGGTATTGAAAGTCACAGATTTGGTACACCACACGCTCCTGCACCATCGGGCTACGCCTCCTCATTTGATGGAGTGGGACAGTTGGTTAGCCGAGTTCGGTATCGTTCTGGATGGTCGCACCAAAAGTCGCTATTTCGACAGTTACCCGATGATGCTCCAAGCGGCAGTGGAAGGACATGGTATTGCCGTCGGCTGGGCGCGAACTGCCGGGAGATTGGTTGATAGTGGAGCCTTGACAAGGCCTTGCTCTGAAAGCGTGGTTCTGCCACAAGCGATATCGATTTTTAAACGCCCCGTCATTGTTGAGCGAAGAGAAACCGAGTATTTGATAGAGTGGCTCAGGAGTGAACTGTTAGAAGCGCTAGTTTAGGCGTACGCGTGCGCCGATCGAAACTCGAACGACTAAACCGGTTGCCAGCAATGCGGCAATAATTGTGCAATTTCACCCGCCCGCTGCATCGGCAGGCGAGTCAGCACGTCCTTCAAATAAGCCAATGACTTAGACTTTTAAGGATTTGGAGTAGGAACAGCGTTGTGGTTGCGTGAAATACCCGCTTAAAAGGCTACAACGGGTGCCCACTTAAATTTAGGTGCACACCATGTCTTGGCTTAGCAGGGCTGGGTAGATGACTTTGCGGGACGGATACGAATTCAGTCAGTGCTTGAGGTCAGTTCGTTCGGGTCTTTTTTCATTCCAGCGGGAGCCACTGATTTCCAGCATCCTTCAGTACCTTTAAGGCCTGAATTGAGTCTTGAACGCACGCGTACTGAATTGGTTTGTTGCTGGAGCAGCTTGGGTAACGAGATGAACATCGTGCCCTGACTCTGTCATGACCTGATAATTGTCATCAGCCCTAGGCCAATTTAATAGCATCGTGAATGATATTTTGCTGCGCGTGCTAAATGTCATTACGCGCCAACGCTGGGTGATGAAAACGAGTCGCTACATAAACCCCCAGTATTACTAAAAAAACTCCCATAATTGAGATCATTAGCCCCAGTGATCCAGGGAGATTGCTTCCCCACAGTTCAATTGCACTAGGGTAGTGGGTAAGAAAGGGGCGTAATAGATGGGTTACCAGCGGCTCCGAAAACAGAATGGATACTGGCGCTACAAAATACATGGTCATTGAGCGTAGAGCGATTATTTTACCTTGAATCTCTAGCGGCGTTTGCGCATGCCAGATCGTTTGGTTGGCGCTCACCAGTGCCGCCACTGAAGCTCCTACCACAGGGGTAAGCACCCACAGGTGCGTTCTGAACGTAACCATGCCAACGGCGATCAAGCTTAGCCCCAGTATGAAGATGCTTGTAATCAGGATGTGAGCCGGGTCGACACTGCTTTTGATTTTTCTAAGGAAAAAGCTGGACAGGAGCATACCCGCGCCTACTGCACCTGACACAATACCCAAGTCGAGGCTGGAGCCAGCGGCGAGTACGTAGGGCGAAAGCGCGACTGTAAAAACAGAAAGGACAGCGTTAATCGGCATGAAAGCGACCAGTAGGATAATTAGGTACCGCCTCTTCGACAGCCACTGTAAAGCCTGTTGAATTTCAGAGAGTAAAGACGAGCGCGGAGGGGGAATTCTGCTTGTGTTCAGCGTGAGGTTGAGGGAGAACGACAATAGAATACCGGCACTTATTACGAAAGTTAGCGCATCGATGGCGAGCAGTAAGGACAGTCCTAGATAGCTAAAACTCACGGCACCTAGTATCGGCCCTAGCATCAGTGCGCTGCCCCGAAAGGACTGTTGTACGGAGTTGACTCTGAGCAAATTTTCTTTAGCCGTGATAGAGGGTATCAACGCAGACGAGGCAGTAAATCGAAATTCATTACAGATAGAAAGAGACCATGCTAACGCCATGGCTAGAGGTGTGCTGAAGACGTCATTCAAATATAACGACAAGGAAATCAATATGCTAATTAGGGAAAATGAGTCAGCGGCTATCAAAATCCATTTTTTGTTATAGCGATCAACAACTAAGCCGGCAACGGGAGAGACTAACACAACCGTGAGCGGTGTGATGATGCCGAGGAGCGTCATTGCCGCGTATGATCCCGTCACCTCAAAGATCCAAGCCGCTAGCCCAAACGTAGTCAAACTCGATCCTAGGTTGTTGATACCGAGCACGCAGGCAAATAGCATGGGAGGTAGGTAGCGGTAAAGTTTCAAATCTCTATCTCCGAATTAGCTCAGTTTACGAAAGTTTCGCGTGGGGATGGGTCGCACAAGCCGCACAGTTTCTGTAACGCCTATAAGCTAATCTCTCCGTATTGCCATCCAAAGAAACCTTGAAGCTTTCGAAGAGAGACCGCTCGGTCCCAGTGCCTGATAAGTAATGAAGAGTTGTCGATGCCACGAAGCTAGCTACCAGGGCCGGGCGAGGGCCGAACGCTGCACGGTCGGGCAACGGTTCTTTGACGACTTTCTCAAGAAAGCTGATGGGGTCTGAGTAGCGCGATCGATATGTCCGTGCTTGACATAGATAGCAAGGAGAGTAATAAGGTACGCTTATTGGTCCTATCCAGTTCCCGCCCATTGCTAAATAGGGGACATGTAAAGATAAAGATGCTTTGCCGATCCATTCGCGAATTTTTAGCCTAGGTTGGTCTGCTGTGAGAATTAGGAAATCAACGCCGGTGGTTATTTCATTAGCCCTTTCCTGGCTGTCAACAAAGGTATTTAAGGTTTCAACCTCTAAGTGTGAGTGATGGCTTAAAAGTAAATTTCTTAATACCTCAATCTTAAGGCGTCCGATGCTATTTTCGGGGTAGAGAATCTGCCTGGGAAGGTTGCTGGATGCGACGGTGTCTCCATCTACTAAGCGAAGCTTGCCCACTCCGGCAGCGGTTAGCATAAGCGCTGTCAGCGATCCGGCTGCACCTGCACCTACGATACAAACCGTCGAGTTTTGCAGTCGCTTATTCATCTGGCTAACCGAATGTTCGCTGCTGGAAAAGGCTCTAAAATATGCGTCCTGCCAAATAAATCTAGTATCTCTGGTTAACTCAATTTCCTCATTGTCTATTCTGTCATATACACGTATAACACCCAGCTCCCAAAGTCTAGCTAGCGCTGAGATCTTATAGGGTTTGCCGGTACGTTCTGATACGCGTTTTTTTATAAGTCCGGTGGGGATCGCATCCTTTAGGATTTGATATTCATTTTCGGTGTCTGAGAAATTCAGTGATTCACCTTTTTCACTGTGCAGCCAAATGACGTCTACTATATCTTCCAGCGTCCATGAGGGTATCAGCTCAAGCGTGTACTCTTCATTTGTTAAGTCGTCTAATATCCGATTTCGAAGACTGAGCATTTTTAGATTTCCATGCGATCAATTATATTCAGGTCGGTCCGGCACTGGGTACTGTTTCGGAAGTTCTCTATACCAGCGAATCGCGGTTTTTATTCCTAGTTTTATCCGTACTTCAGTAATGGCATCTTCCAGGGTTTTTTTGTTTGTTTCGATGAACTCAGGGAGGTCTTCCGCTGCCAGTCTTGGACTTGCTCCCTGCAATCCATTCGGAGTGGGGGTGTGGTGTATATAATTACCAAAAAAGTCAGTGCAGAAGTTTGTGTATTCGCGTGTGCTTAGAATGAATTCGTGCCAATAATTATCTATTATCCATTGCTCTGGGAAGCTTGGAAAAGGAGGGCTTTCACTGGGTCTTGTTCCGATCAGCCATATCCAGCGTTTTAAATCCAGGAAAAGCTCACTGGACTCTCGCATTGAGACCTTGTTGTTTTTCGAGAAGGCTAACATTAACGCATCGTTACGGTAATGCAGTACATTATCTAAAGATGGCGCCTTTCTCATGGTGTCGATCCTGTCCCGTTTTCATAGTCTTGTGCTCTGCCAAGGCGCGTACTAAAGGAGGAGCGGCTAACACCGCTCCCCTCCCTGCTCTATCTATCTTCGACGCAACAAACTACTGCTAAGTCTGGTTTTTCGTCCCACCGCGATACGGTCTCGTCTAAAATGACAGAGACCAGAAGAGCATCTTCGAGATTTTGATATTGATCTGTTATCACTGGAGATTCTGCTGACATGTTTTTCTCATCCGTAAAAGTGATTTTTAGCCATGCATTGCATTAGGTTATCCAGTCGTGCGCGGACTAAATTCCTTGGCTATTCGGTGCCGGGCATCCTTGTGTACTCGCCGAGTCGGCATTAGCCATAGATATCTGGCTACCGCCTAGGGCAAACATAACCAATAACAGCATTTTCTGTGGCAGTTTCATGATGTGATCCTTCCATATATTGATAAATGCAATGATGTAGGGGAGCTTTCTCTTCTCTACATTTATGTGTGTTGATTTTCTATGGAGAATTTATAGAGAAGGTTTTATACGACTTTGTTATATCGTTATGCGAGTGGCATAGGGTGAACAAACGCTTCAGGCCTTCCATGGCTGTAAGCGTATGGCAATACCGTCTCTTGACGGCGTCGAGTAAATTTTGTTGGAGAAGCGGTTCAAAACCAGCGTACCGACTTCACTGAGTAATAAGATGGAAGAGCACCTTTGTGAGTTAGCTCGATCACCCAAATGGTTCACACCGACGTTACGGACTGTTCGTGAGTCGGGTTGTCGTCTTGGTGAATCGGAGCAGGTGCGGTGTGCAATTTGGTTTGGGGTGCTTTGTCCGGCTATTCAACACTTGGTCACCTTGGTCAGGTCAAAAGGGTTGATGTGATACGTGCCCGCTAGCGCGGGAAGTCGCGGTTCTCGATGGACTCATACAGGTCGTGTTACGGCGCCGCGAAAACGAGTTGGCACAGATGCAGTTGGGCAGGGTGCACAACCGCCAACAGTTCGCCGAGAAGTGCCGCAACTTCGTATTCAAGCGCAAAACCTGCAAGACCCCGCAGCGCTTGATTGCGCCGTGGGCATTGGAGTTCAAGCCCGCGTTGGTCGATTGAGAGGCGTGCCAGCTGCTCTTTTGCCTTCAGTATGGAATTTCCTTTCTCCCGCCACGGTCCATAGTCCCGATGGTAAAAGACTGAAAAGGACGACTTGATGTGGCGAATGTATAGAAGCGTCATCAGCCAGGCCATGCTGGCCATAGTGATGGCTATCAGCCTCCCGGCATGGGCAGATGCGCCCACAACAACGGTGCCGCTGGAGGTCGTCGACAGTTTGCCGCTGTTGTCGGAAGACGCCGACCTGAAGCAACTCAGCCAGCAACTTGAGCTGATTCGCCAGAGTGTCCCCATCAGTACCAGTGACGAGAGGCTGGCGGAGTTTAGACAGGGCGCACTCCAGGTGCAGCAACGGGCCGAGATGTTGCTCACGGTACGCGCAACCGACATGGAGCGCCTTGATGATCAACTGAAGGTATTGGGCGCGGCCCAGCCCGGGGAAGCGCAGAGCCTCACGGCTCAACGGGATGTCCTGACCCAGAAAAAGAACAGCCTGCTTGATGATGAGCGTCAGGCAAAACAGCTCAGTCAGGGGAGCCGCGACCTCGCCGCGCAGATCGTCAACTTGCGGCGCAATTTGTTTAATTCCCAGGTCACTTCACGTACCGATACCCCTTTTAGCCCCACGTTCTGGTCGACCCTGATCCGTCCCACCGCTGAAGACCTGCAGCGCCTGAACAACCTGAAGGCTGAGGGTGTCGTTGCCCTGAAGAGCGCCGTCAGCCCCGAGCGCCGCTGGGCGTTCTTCAGCACGCTGCTGGCGGCTGTGCTGATCTGGAGTTTCGGCCGGCGGCTGCTTGAGCGTCTGCTCACCTGGGCGATGATTCGCTGGCTGCCGGAGGGGCGTCTGCGACGCAGCACCCTGGCGGTGGCGGTGGCGTTATCGTCGATCCTGACGATCATGGGCGCCGTCTCACTGATGCGCTGGGGGTTGGAAAGCAATGCCGACTTGAGCGAAAACCTGGCCCGGCTCTCCGAACATCTGGTTACCCTGGCCACGTTCTGCGCGTTTATTGCAGGCCTTGGGCGTGCCTTGCTGATGCTGCCGCGACCTTCCTGGCGGTTGGCGGCCATTGCCGATGAGATCGCCAGTGCCCTGGGGCCTTTCCCGGCGATTCTGGCGGTGGCGCTGATGCTGGTGGCTACCGAGGAGCGGATCAACAGTGTCACCGGCACCAGCCTGGCGTTGACCGTTGCGCTCAATGGCCTGACGGCACTGACCACGGCGCTGATCTTCATTGCCGCGTTGCTGCGTTTGCGCTACGTGCGCAAAAAGCTCGACCTGGGTCGTCCGGGTGGATTCACCGGCATATTGCCCTTTGTTACTGCGATGTGGGTGGCCTTGATTGTCCTCGGGTTGTTAACGGGGTATCTGTCCCTGGCCTACTTTCTTACCGTCAAGCTGCTGTGGGTCGGCGTCGTGGCGGCGACGGCCTATCTGCTGATTGCCTTTTTCGGCGACGTCTGTGAAACCCTGCTTTCGCCCAAGCAGCCCAGCGGCCTGGCACTGGCCAACGCATTGGGGCTGTCACCCCGGCATCAGGCCCAGGCCTGCACCGTGCTGGCTGGCGTCGGCCGTACATTGCTGTTGCTCACCGCAGTGATGGCGGCCTTCCTTCCGGCGGGCTCCAGCCCCAGCGAACTGCTCCAGGGGTTCAGCCAACTGGGAGAAACCAGCAAGACGCTGGGCAACCTGCACATCATTCCCCAGGATATCCTCGTTGCGCTGATGATGTTTGTCATCGGGTTGTTCGCTGTGCGGACCTTGAAGCGCTGGTTGAGTGAGAGGCTGCTGCCGGAAACCAACATGGACGCCGGCATGCGTGCATCCTTGGTGACCCTGGTGGGCTACCTAGGGTTTGTGCTGCTGAGTCTGTTGGTGATGTCTACCCTGCAGATCAACCTGACCAGCCTGACCTGGGTGGTCAGCGCCTTGTCGGTGGGTATCGGCTTCGGCCTGCAGGCCATTGTGCAGAACTTCATCTCCGGGCTGATCCTGCTGACTGAACGGCCGGTGAAGGTCGGCGATTGGGTCAGTCTGGGTGGGGTTGAGGGCGATATTCGCCGGATCAACGTACGGGCAACCGAGATCCAGATGTCTGACCGCTCGACGGTGATCGTGCCGAACTCGCAGTTCATCTCGCAAAACGTGCGCAACGTCACCATGGGCAACGCGCTCGGTGTGGTGGGCATCACCCTCACATTGCCGCTGGACACCGATGTACTGAAAGTTCGCGAGCTGCTCCTGCACTCGTTTACCGAGCACGAGTCGATTCTCGACACTCCCGCACCTTCAGTCACGTTCAAAGACCTGGCCAGGGATGGCCTGATCATTGGTGTCAGTGGCTACGTCAACAGCCCGCGCTCGGTGTCCGGGACCCGCAGCGATTTGCTGTTCATCCTGCTTGCCCGTCTTCAGGAAATGGGTATTACATTGTCTTCACCCCAAAGCCTGGTGTTGATTCCGGGAGAGGGAAGCCCCTCGACGCCGAACCCATCGGCGCAGCCTTGATGAAGGCGCATACGGAGCGGAATGGGTGGCCTGATACGTCCAGGCCTCCAGAACCGTCCGTGTTAGTGGGGTCGAACCCTTAGCGGTTTACATCGATCTGATTAGCAGGGTTGGGGCGCCAGGCTATTACTGATGTTACGCCCCAGTACCAGCACGGTCACAAAACCGAAGCCCACCAGGACCGTGGCGAGACTCAGCAGCACCGAGCTGCCCAGTTGGTCGACGATCCGCCCGCCGAAGAACGAGCCCAGGGCAATAATCACCTGGAACAAGGCGACGAATAGCGGCATGCCGCGTTCGACATCCTTGGGCGCGACGACAAACATCCAAATACTGGCGCAGGCAGGGAAGGCGCCGAAGGCGAAGCCCCAGAGCGCGATCAGCATCGCAGCGCCGGTCATGCCGGTGGCGAAGTAGGGGAACAGGGCAGTGCTGGTGCCAATCATCAGTGCGACCAGCAACAGGGTGTGACGTACGCTGCGGTTGGCGGCAAAACCGGCAAAAATATTACCCATTACCCCGGCCACGCCAAAGAGCAACAGCAGCGAGCCAATAGTCGGCCCATCGAAGCCGGCACTGTATTTGAAGAAGGGTGCGACATAGGTGTACGCGGCAAAGTGTGCCAGGCCGATCAGTAAGACAGCGATCAATCCGACCCGAGCTTGTGGATTGATAAACAAGGCCGGCAGGTCACTGATGCGAATGGCCTTTTCCGGGTTGAGCCGCGGTAGCAAGAAGATCTGCGCCAGTAGCACCGGTACGCCCATCAGCGCGGTGATCAGGAAGGTCATGCGCCAGCCCATCAGGCCGCTGAGCCAGGTGCCTACGGGCACGCCCAGTACGGTGGCCAAGGTCACGCCGACCATGATGATCGAGGTGGCCTGGGCGACGCCCACGCCCTTGGGCGCCAGCCGGCCGCTGAGGGCGATGGCCGTGGCCCAGAAGCCGCCGATACTGATGCCCAGTAGCACGCGGCCAAACAGCAGCAGGCTAAAGTCGGTGGCGTAGGCCACGACTGAGTTGGCGATGATCATGATCAGCGTCAGGCCGATCAGCAGATAGCGACGGTCCATGGCGCCAATGCTGACAGACAGCAATGGCGCGGCGAGGGCGGCCATTATGCCGGGCAGGGTCACCATCAGGCCTGCGTGGCCGGCACTGATCCCCAGATCGCTGGCGACGTCGTTGAGTACGCCTACCGGGAGAAACTCGCTGGTCACCAAGGCGAAAGCGCCCACGGCGACCGAGAGAATCGCTAGCCACTGCTGTTTGACACTCTGTTGATTGTGTTCGGGAAGGCCGCGAGGGGCCTGGTCGGCGCTTGGCATGGTGTTGGGTTCCGGAGGAATGCAGCCTGAAGCCAGGCCGGGAGAGAATTTGGAGGCGATTATATGAATCAGTGTTGGCAATTAAACAGGTCGGTCGGTTTGATAGTCATCATCAGTGCAATCAATGCGACGCTCTTCGGCGGACTTAAAGGGGCTTTTGGGATCGGGAGGTACGGCATCTACGTCGGTCTCATTTTAAGGCATAGGGATGCCTATAAGACCCAGGGCGATTGAGTATGTGTCACACCTCGAACTCGGGTTGGACACCACCCGTTGCCTTTACCCTTTGGTTGAATGTCTTAATCAAGCGACGCGCTTAGAGCAGTAGGCGAAGCCCGGCAGAGATGTCGGGCTTTTTCTTTGCCTTTGGAATGAGCCGATCTCGATCATTTATGAACAGTCACTTCAGTGGCGCGCCAGCCATTGCGACCATTTTGCTTGGCCAGGTAGAGCATCGCGTCAGCCGACTTCAGCAAGTCGCCGGGGGTGACCGGTTCAGTGGCCGGATGGCTTGTAGTGATACCGGCACTGGCGGTGACGTACCCGAGAGGATGTTCGGTGTGCTGGACTTTCAGGGCTCGAATGGCTTCCAGAATATCGTTGGCAACCCGCGTTGCTCCCGCATTGTTGGTATTGGGGAGTAGCACGGTAAATTCTTCTCCACCGTACCTGACCGCCAAATCCCCTGGTCTTTTGATCGCGTGTGCAATCGCCTGACCCACGGCGCTCAGGCACTCATCGCCAGCGGCGTGTCCATAGGTGTCGTTGTAGCGTTTGAAGTAATCGACATCGAGCATGATCAACGAGAGGAACGATTCCTGGCGCCTGGCCAGACGAATTTCTTCAATCAGTACGGCGTCCAGCCGCCGACGATTGCTCAACCCGGTCAGGCTGTCAGTCATCGCCATATCTTGCATGGCTTGATGGGCGTGACGTAAGGCTTTTTCCGCCAGCATTCGTTGACGTAGCTGGCTCAAGACGATCAGTCCGAATATGGCGAGCACGGCAATCAAAAACACCAGCACAAATCCGGTTTTCCAGAGGTCGTGCCGCCAAGGTGCGATGATGGATTCACGGGAAAGTCCTGCCTCTACGACAAGGGGATAGGTCGTCAGCGCTCGATAACCGTAAAGCCGGTCGGTGTCGTCGATGATGGCTTTGACCTCGGCGACGCCTGCGTTGGAAACCGGCAGGTAGGTTTTGAATATCTCGCTGTCCGCCAGGCTTTTACCCACCACTGATGCGATGAACGGGCGCCGTACCAGAATGGTGCCGTTACGCATGGCCAAGACCAGTGAGCCCTTGTCATCAATCTTGAAATCACCGTAGTAGTCCACGAAGTAACTGAGCTTGATCGTCCCCAGCAGAACGCCTGCGAAGGAGCCGTCAGCGTTGTTCAATCGGCGAGAGATGGGAATGATGAGTTCGCCGGTGGATCGGCTTCTGACGACTTCGCCGATATGTACATTCCGATCATCGTGGGTACGGTGATACTGGAAATAATCGCGGTCGGCATTGTTCGCGGTGTCCGGGGTCACGCTCTTGTCCGTCACGACCCATCGACCGTCAGGGCCGTAGATAAACAGCCCATGAAGCTGCGGCATTATTTGGGTTTGCTGGACCAGTAGCTCGTGGATGCGAGCAACATTGATGCCTTGCAATCCATCGCTTTCCACCCGCTCACTGAGGGCCGCAGTCAGCACATCGACTTGTCGAATGGCGTCTTCGGCATGCTGGGCCGTTGCACGCGCCAGGTTGGTCACGGAGTCATGGGCAGAGGCGAAGGCTGAGCGATAGTCGCGCCATGTCCGCCAACCCTCAACGGCGATGAACGCAATTACGACCACCAGCATGAAGCTCACGGTGAGTCGAAAGGTCGTTCCTGCCCGCACCGCTTTTCCGGAATCGGAGTCAGTGGCGCTATCATCCCTGGGCGTTGGCGGTGTGCGTCCGAGCATCGGGTGTCCCTCTATGACTGGTGCGCGTAGCGCGTGCGGCCTTCTGATCGTTCGAAAGAGGGCTTAATCGGGAAAGTACTTTTGCGCCTCTTCGGTGGTATAGCGCAGGAAGATCTGCACAGCCTGCGGAATCAGGCGTTGTGTGAGTAGGAAAGCATACAGCGACATGTTCTGCAGGGTATAGCCGGTCAGGATACGCACTCGTTGTCTGCCCTCGACCGCCTCGTTGCTGCTGGGCAAGTTGAACTGCGTAATGCCCAGACTGCACAGAGCAAGGTTATGCTGTCCCCTCGTCGGGATTTCGGAATAGGTAATGTCAAGCACAGAAAAGCAGCCCATAGATTTGATAGATGCGTCTCTCGTTCAGCGGCTGATTGCAACGCAGTATCCTCAATGGGCGCACCTGACAGTTGAGCCTGTTTTACCGAGCGGCTGGGACAACCGCACCTTTCGGCTCGGTGACCGAATGTCAGTGAGGCTCCCGAGCGCAGCGGCCTATGTTGCTCAGGTGGAGAAGGAGCATAAGTGGCTACCGGTGCTCGCTCCCCACTTGCCGCTGCCTATCCCGGTCCCAATCGCCAAAGGAGTGCCGGCGCTCGGCTACCCATGGCCTTGGTCTGTCTACGCTTGGCTGGACGGTGAGCCGGTCCAGGAAGGTCTAATCGACAGTGAGGAGGCGTTTGCACGCACCCTTGCGCGCTTTCTTGTTGACCTGCATCGGATCGATGTCACGGACGCACCAATAGCCGGCCTGCATAACTTCTATCGAGGTGGTTCGTTGTCTGTTTATGACGGCGAAACACGAAACGCACTTGAGCTGCTCGCTGGCTGCATCGATACCGCTTCAGCCCTGACAGTTTGGGAGGTTGCTATGGGTTCTACTTGGAATAACCCGAATGCCTGGGTGCATGGCGACCTCGCGTGCGGCAACTTGCTGGTCAAGGATGGAAAGCTGCACGCCGTCATCGATTTTGGATCATCCGCCGTCGGCGATCCCGCATGTGACTTGGTGATTGCATGGACGATGTTCGGCGAAGCAAGTCGGCATGCTTTTCGTTCTGCGCTTCCCCTGGATGATGCGACCTGGGCGCGAGGTCGCGGATGGGCTTTATGGAAGGCTCTGATTACCTTGGTCAAACTGGATGAAAGTCAGCGTAAGGTGGACAAATCAAACCAAGTTATCCAAAGGATATTGGCGGATCAGCGATAGCAGTCCGTAGGATAGCCAAGCTGGTTTGATATCAAGCCTGGCGTGAAAAAACGCCCCAGTGATCAGGGGTTGCAACAGGGACTTTATGAATCCGACGGCAGGACACCGGTGAGATGCAGGTTTTGCGTGAGCAAGGATTACCCGCTGGAACCCATCGTTGAACCAGCGGGTGCATTCAGTGCTTTATTCGTGATGACGTTTGACGACGTTGCCCAGCTTAGACGGCATGCAGCCAGCTAGAAATCCACGGTAGCGGAAAGCTGCACCGTACGGGGTGCCCCCAACCCCAGGCTGGACAACAGCGGCATCCCCCAATAAGCCTTGTTGGTTACGTTGTTTACCGTACCGCGTAGGGTCACTGGCTGGGAGGCGATCTGGGTCACGTAGCGCGCGCCCATGTCATAGATTGTGTAGCCCGGTATCGACAGCGAGTTATCGGCACTGATGTACTGCTTCGACACGGCAGTTGCGTTGGCGGTCAAGGTCAAGCCTTGCAAGACCGGCGTGTCCCATTCCACACCTAGCTTGCCTTGCAGCTTCGGTTGCCCGGTAGCGTTCTTGCCTTCGTTGACACCTCCCGCCGTCTTGGTCACTTTTGGATCGAGGCGTGCAACGCCTCCCATGAGGCGCACGTCGCTGATTGGCGCGCCGAAGAAGCTCCACTCGAGTCCGCGGTTGCGCTGTTCGCCGCCAAAGGAAAACGTATTGGTGATCGGGTCGGTGTAGCTGCTGGGGCGTTCGATCTGATACAGGCTCAGGGTATGGGAAAATTCGCCCAGATCGACCTTGACCCCCACTTCCTTCTGCTTGGACTTGTAGGGGGCGAACACCTCGCCCGCGTTGGCCGCCGTTAATGGCGCACTGACGCCCTTGCTCAAGCCTTCGATGTAGTTGGCATACAGTGATACCTCGTCGGTGACCTTGACCAGCACCGCTGCGGCGGGGGTTGTGGCGCTTTCGTCATAGCGGGAAGTGCGCCCCCCGGTGGTGACACTGAAGGTGTCGGTCAGTACTTGCTGGCGACGAACGCCGAGGGTGAACTGCAGCCGGTCCTCGAAGAACGACAAGGTGTCGGCCACGCCGTAACTGGTCAGGCGTGTTTCGGTGTGCACAATGGGTGGCCAGCTCTCTGCTGCCTCGGGGCCCCAAACGGGATGATAGATATTGGTGGTCCAGTTCGCACCGGGGACGGATCGGCGGCCATAGTCCTTTTCCTTGTCGGAATAGTGCGTGGCGTTGATCGACCATTGGTGGCCAATGCCGAACGTGTCCAGGTTGCCCTTCAAGCCGGTTTCGCCTGAGGTCTTTGCCAAGTCGATCTTCAACTGGCCCATGGTGCTCTCGAAGTCGCCGGCGGTGTTGAGCACCTGAGCGGACATGGAGCCGTTGTAGGCATAGTTGGTCTGGCTGGTGCCCGCCGCAGCGTAGGCCATGACGTTGTCGCTGAGGTCGTATTCGCCGCGTACGATCGCGCCCTTATCCTTGGTCTCGACGTGACCCCAGCTCGGGTTGAGCAGGGTCTCGGATTTGGGTGGCCTGGGGACGGGCACACCCGGAGCAAGGCCGATGCCGCGGTTCTGGCCTTTGACGCGATCCTCGCTTTGGTAGAGATCGGCGGACAGGCGCGCACGCTCTCCACGCCAATCCAGGCCGAGGGAGTTGAGCTGGGCTTTCATTTTCTGGTGGTCGGTCGCCGTGTCGCCATCCCGATAGACGCTGTTGAAACGCATGCCGAACTGCTGGTCCTCGCCAAAGCGACGGCCAACGTCAAGGTGCCCGCCAAACTGCGCATCAGACAGGTAAGTTGTGGTCACGCGCGTCAGCGGTTCGGCACCTGCGCGCTTGGGGACCAGGTTGATGCTGCCGCCGACCGAGCCGCTCGGTGGCATACCATTGAGTAACGCTGAAGGCCCCTTGAGCACTTCGATGCGTTCATACATCTCGGGTGAGATCCGATAGAAGGGGGCCATGCCGTACAGGCCATCGATAGCCACGTCGCTGATGCTCGAGGCGAAACCACGGATGGAGTAGTTCTCGCTGTAGGTGCCTTTCAGCCCGTTGCTGAAGACCGAGGGGTCGGTCGCGGCGATCACGTCGGTGATGTTCTGGGCTTGAGTGTCCTCAATGAATTTTTCGGTGTAACTGATGGTGCTGAACGGCGTCTCCATGAAGTCCTTGTTGCCCAGGAAGCCGATGCGACCGCCCGAAGCCACCTGGCCACCGGCATAGACCGGTGGCAGCACGCCAGGGGGATCCATGTTGCCTTCGACCACGGTTTCGGATAACTCCAGGCTGGCGATGCCAGAACCCTGTTGAGTCTCTTCTAGCGTTTCTACCGGTTCGGCGGGTGGCGCTGCAGCCACGGGCATGGACGCTCCGCCCAGACCGAGCAACAGTGCCATGTGTGCGGCGGTCAGCGTTCGATTGAAGTCAAAATGGTACGCAACATCCTGTTGTGATGGGCAGGCGCGCACGGCCTTACAGCGTTCCGACATGCTGGATTCCTTTCGATTCGGAGGATAGTGAAGGTATTCACTAGTGTTTCCGAACCAGAACGGAAAGCCCGTAATGACAATCATTGTTATTTCAAGAGCGGCCCGTGAACGAACGCATGTGCCATGACACGGAGCCGTTACAGACTCATCTGTGCGGGGGCTTTTTGCCGGTGTTGAATAGGTGCCGTCGCCATCGAGGAGCGGGGCAGGTTAGAACGAAAAAGCCCGGCACGTGGCCAGGCTTTCTGTAACGGGGGCCAAGTCCTTTTGGCTGACCGTATTATGCTGAATCGATGTGATGAAGATATGACAGCCCGATACGAACAGCCCGGTGCAGGACCGGGCTTGGGCGTGGATAAGGATTCAATTCATCAGCGATGTTTGTTCTTGTGTTTGTGCTTATTTTTCCCCTTGTAGTGTTTGCCGCCTGAGCGGTGTTTACCGCCGTCGTCGGCCAGGTTATTGCCCACCGCGCCACCCGCTGCGCCGCCGAGACCTGCACCGATCGTTGAGCCGGTTGTGCCTCCCAGCTTGTTGCCGATGATGGAGCCGCCAGCTGATCCGATCCCGCCACCAATGGCAGCCTCGGTTTTGTTACCTCTTGGCGCTCCAATTGCACCACCCGCAGCCCCACCTACGCCAGCGCCCACGGCAGCCCCCGTGGAGCCACCTAACTGTTGGCCAACGATGTTACCCAGCACGCCACCCACACCCCCTCCGACAGCGGCAGAGCCATCTCCAGCGGCCATAGCGCCCTGTGCAAACAGGAGGCTTATAGCAAGAGTAGGTAGTGTCATTCGCATTTTCTGAACCTCGACAGGTGGTGATTTGACGCTCACGGTATAAAAGGCGTCTAGGGTTTAAGAGCAGGCGCAAAGCTCAAAGTTCTTTGGTTGCCAAGGTGTCACTTGTAACAAATGGTTTCTCCGTGACCGGGCCGAGCGTTGGGTAGGCTTGCTTTCCCTTTCAGCCATGCATGGCTGGTATCAGCGGTACTTGCCCCAGCCTCTGCCCGGGCAGCGTTTTTTGTCGACTAACGGGCTGCTTGTGTAAGGTCTGTTCGTCTATTTTGTAACAAATAAATTCATTTTCAAGCGTGCTGTTTGCCCCCGATATAGAGGACAAACCACACATGTATGGGCAAAACACATCTATCCAGTCCCCATGAACTTTCTTGTCATCCCACAACAGTAAGTGCAGGACCTGACAGTCTTTACCCTCATCGAAGTGATGAAATACGGCTCAAGACCCATTGCCACTCCATTGATGGAACCCGAATAACGCGTTGACAGTGTTTAAGAGACTTGCTGGCAACTAATTAATAATTAAATTAGACGGCAAGTTACGCGCTATGCCAGTTTTATCGCGCCTCCCATGAAGTGAGCGACCGGTTCTTTTCGAAGGATTGGTGTCGCCTATTGGATTTTCCTCAGCAATTAGATAACAAGGATGTCTATGTCAAAGCTAAAAGAGAAGGTGTTTTCTTCTGTCGGCCAGAGCAGCAAGGCCTACGACCAGGTCGACAGTTTCAGCCATGGGTATGATCGCGGCGGTGTCGATCTGGTGAACGGTAAACCGTCGTTCACCGCCGATCAGGCTGCGGACGAATTGCTGCGTAAAGGCGCGAGCTGGCACGATCAGAGCGGCGACGGCAAGATCAGCCTTAGCTACACGTTCCTGACCTCAAAACCTGCGGACTTTAACCCGGCCCTGGGGACTTTCAGCGAATTCAGCGCGCTGCAAAAAGCTCAGGCAGTACTTGCCCTCCAGTCCTGGTCTGATGTGGCCAATGTGACCTTCACCGACGCTCCTGAGGATGTCGATGGTCAGCTGACGTTTGGTAACTACAGCAGCTTTGCCGGTGGCGCAGCCTTCGCCTATTTGCCAACCGGTGGTTCGCGCGACGGCCAATCCTGGTACATGGTCAATGATCAATATCAGACCAACACCACCCCGGACAACGGCAACTACGGTCGGCAGACCCTGACCCACGAAATCGGTCACTCCCTGGGCTTGTCCCATCCCGGCAACTACAACGCCGGCAACGGTAACCCGACGTACAACGATGTCACTTATGCCGAGGACACGCGTGGCTATAGCCTCATGAGTTACTGGAGCGAAAGTAATACCCAGCAGAACTTCAGTGGTGCCTATTCGTCCGCACCGTTGATGGACGACATCGTGGCGATCCAAAAGCTCTACGGGGCCAACCTGGATACCCGCGACGGCAATACCGTTTACGGTTTCAACTCGAACACCGGCCGCGACTTCTACACGGCAAACACCTCCAGCGACAAGCTGGTGTTCTCGGTGTGGGACGGCGGCGGCAACGACACCCTGGACTTTTCCGGTTTCAGCCAGAGCCAGAAAATCAACCTCAATGCGGGTTCGTTCTCCGATGTGGGTGGGCTGGTGGGTAATGTCTCTATTGCTCATGGGGTGACGCTGGAGAACGCCATCGGTGGCGCAGGCGACGATCTGCTGATTGGCAATTCGGCTGCCAATATCCTCGAGGGCGGTGCCGGGAACGACATCCTCTATGGCGGTGGCGGCGGGGATTCATTGTGGGGCGGTGCCGGTGCAGACACGTTCGTGTTCGGCCAGGCCAGCGACTCGACGATGACAGCACCGGCCTGGATCATGGACTTCACCAGTGGAGAGGACAAAATTGACCTGTCTGGCATGTTCGCTTCGGTTAACGCGACGTTGAACTTCGTGAGCGGCTTCACCGGCCATGCCGGCGACGCCATCCTGACCTACTTCCAGGAGACTGATCAGACCAGCCTGATGGTCGACCTCACCGGCAGTGGCCTGGTGGATTTTGCGGTAGGCACCGTTGGGCAGGCCGCAATGACCGATATCGTCGCCTGAGTTAAACCGGGAGTAAGAGGTAGAAAAAAGGCGAAGCCAGATTAATGGCTTCGCTTTTTTTGTATGCGCATTGCATCGAGGGTTTGTGGGTGATCGACATCGTCGATGTTTCCAGCGCGGCCCAATGGTAACCTCAGCCCGCCGACCATCAGACGGAATTGGGAACCATGGAGGAGGGTGATGACTACAGTGTCAAGCCACTGCTGGAAATGCTCAACGTATTCAATTTTTGCGTGCTCGAGCTTGCCCGCCTTGCTCGATCACGCGGGGGCTCTCATTTCATTGCCGATGGCCTGCAGACATTTCGTCAACTGGTGCCGTTCACTTCGGCCTGGTGGGGCGAGATGTCCAGCACGGGAGCAAAGGCTGCGCCGCAAAGCTGGATGCATGGGCGCATCAATCTGCCCGAATCATTTGCCGCTGAATGGAGCACGATTGCCGGGCGCGACAGTTTCGCCCATGACGCGCTGAACCAAACGGGCAAGGTCTTGCGCGACAGCGAGTTCACCGATCCGGATGAGCAGGTGAATGTGTTTGCACGGCGCCATGACCTCTACCACCTGATGAACATCACCTTCGAGCTGCCTGAAAGTGGCTTGTTGTTCTTCGTCTGTCTCTACCGTGGAATTGATGCGCCGGCATTCAATGAGACCGAGGACAGTTTGTTTTCGGCCTTCTGCGATCACCTGTTGCAGCTGTGGCGGTTTCAAGTGCAAGACATGATCCGTTTTGACACCGACAACGGGGCGACCGATTTCGGTGTCGCCCGTATGGACGGCAGTCTGTTGTACGTAGGGGCCAGGCTGTGTGCAGCCATTGAGCGTGAATTACCCGACTGGAGCGGTTCAATGCTGCCTGAGCAGGTGATTGCCCAGCTGCACAATGCACCGGGCGTGGTGCGCCTGGGCCGCTTGTCATTGACGCTCAGCCCGAATGCCGAGCATGTGATTCTGTCACTTGAGGTGCCGTCGCGCGCAGCGGGGCTTGCGCCACGGGAGCGCACGGCGGCGATGCTGTTTGCCGCCGGCCACTCTTACAAGGAAATCGCCAAAATGCTCTCGTTGAGCCCGGCGACGGTGCGTACCTACCTGCGTAATTGCTACCTGCAACTGGGGGTTAAAAGCAAAGTGGAGCTAGGTTCCGTGCTGCGATCCGTTGCTCGTCGCGATTAGCGTTGCCCATCTCGGTATTTCAGCTGATTGCCTTACCCCTCCTCATTTGTGGAGGTCCGTTCTCTGGTCACTCTCTATAGGGTATTCCCATCCCAAGCCGCCCAATAAAAACAAGAGAGTGTTCCGATGCAACGATTTATTCCAAGCCTGTTGGCCGTCGCTGTGGCGTTTTCCTCGGTGCAAGCGATGGCCGCCGCTGACCTTGTACTGTTCAACGGCAAGGTGTTCACCGCCGAATCCGGTCAAGAATTGGTTCAGGCGGTGGCAGTGCAAGACGGCAAGATTCTTAAAGTGGGCAGCGATGCCGAGATCACGGCCTTGGCCGACGACCATACACAACGCATCGATTTGGCCGGCAAGGTGCTGATGCCGGGCATGATTGATAGCCATAGCCATCCGGTGGTCGCAGCCTTTGACAGCCTGGGCGCGAACTTGCTGGACGAGGTCAAACCACTACCCGCGCTTGAGCAGTGGATCATCGAACAGGACCAGGCGGGCAACGCGAGGGCAGGGGACGTGATCAGCATTGCTGGGGTCAGCTCGGCGTATTGGCAACAGAGCAAGGCGCTTGGCAAGCGTTTCAATCAGGGCCGTTGGGCCGAACAGCCGCTGGTGCTGAGTGGGATTGACGGTCATACCGGCTGGGCCAACAACGCCATGCTCAAGCGCCTGAAAATCGATGCTGCGCTGGTAAAAAGCCTGCCGGAAGCGGAGATCGGTTACGTGGGCCACGAGGTGGACTTCACTCCCAATGGTTATTTTGCCGAGTCGCGTTGGGACCAGGTGCGCAGCCAGATTCCCGCGCCCGGCCCTGAGGTGATGTTGAAGGCCGCCCGCCTGGCGGTGCAGGTCAATAATCAATATGGCGTCACCGCCTGGATGGACGCAGCGTCGAATGCCGGCCAAGGCGATTCGCTGTTTGATTTCACGGCAACGGAGCAGAGTTACGGTGTGCTGCCGCTCTACCGCGAACTGGCGGAGAAGGGCGAGCTCAGCGCGCATGTCGCGGCGTTGCTGATCACCAATCCGAAAAGCAAGCCGGCCGACCTGGAAGTACTGGCCAAGGTGATGAAGAAGTTCGAGGGCGTGCCCAACCTGACCTTCCCCGGTATCAAGGTTTTCGCAGACGGCATCATGGAGTTTCCAGGGCAAACTGCTGCGGTGATCGACCCGTTCAAAAACAGCCTGAAAAGCGGTCAGTTGCTCATCGACCCGGCGCACTTTGGCGAGTTGGTGGTGGCAGCGGAAAAGCGCGACTGGATCGTACACATGCATGCCGTTGGCGACCGCGCGGTCCGTGAGTCACTCAATGGCTTTGAATATGCCCGCAAGCTTAATCCCACGCCAATGCCCCATAGCATCAGCCACCTGCAGTTGGTCAACCCCAAGGAGTTTCCACGCTTCAAGCAGCTTGGGGTGATTGCCTCCATGCAACTGCTCTGGGCCACCGGTGAGGACTACACGGTGAAGCTGGTCAAACCCTATGTCAGCGCGTTTGCCTACCGTTACCAGTATCCCGCGCAGTCCTTGCATAAAGCCGGCGCCATGATTGCCGGGGCCAGTGATTGGCCGGTGTCCAGCCCCAACCCGTGGAATGCCATTGCTCAAGCCAGCACGCGAAAAGGTCCGCTCGGGGTGTTGAACGCCAAGGAAAGTATTGACCGCCAGACCATGTTCTACGCCTACACCCTCAACGCCGCCAAAGCCCTGCGCCTGGACCAGCAGATTGGCTCGCTGGCACCTGGCAAACAAGCCGACCTGATCATCCTTGATCGCGATGTGTTCAAGGTCAGCGACGACGAACTGTTCGACACCAAGGTGCTGAAAACCTTCTTCGCGGGCAAACAGGTCTACGCGCCCGCGTCCTGACATCGATCCCTCCTGAACAGCCAAGCCTCTCGCACTGCGAGGGGCAACGCCGTGCCCGAATGTCCCCGCTCACTTATAAAAATAAGAGATACCTATGAAAGCACTCTCAGTCTTTCTTGTGCTGGTGCCACTGACCACGCAAGCGCTACCACTCAATGATGACTTCAACTTGCAGGTCAGCCTGGCCGCCGTCAGCGACTATCGCACCCGTGGCATCTCGCAGACCCTGGGTGATCCGGCGGTGCAGGCGGGCGTCACGTTGCTGCATAGCAGCGGTCTGTATGCCGGCGTCTGGACCTCGAATGTCGATTTTGGCGATGACTTCAAGACGCGTGAAGAATTTGAATACTACGCGGGCTACAACTGGCAGATGACCGAAGCCGTCAGCCTCGATCTGGGCTACATCAAGTACAGCTATCCCAAGGAAAGCCAGTTCAACCTGAGCGAGCTCTACGCGATCCTCGACACCTATGGCGTGCAGCTCGGCGCCTATTACTCCCGCGATACGCCGAACGCCTTTGGTGACCACCAGTCCACCCTCTACACCTACCTTGGCTACACCACGACTTTGCCAGGTGAAGTCGGCTTGAAACTGCGTTATGGGCACAACGACGTTAAGGATCCGGCGTTTTGGTCGAGCCGTGGCAATACACGTGATTCCTACCACGAGTGGGAAGTCGCCTTGACCCATGATTTCGTGGGCGTGACCTGGGGCCTTAGCTACATCGATACCGACCTGTCGAAAAGCGAGTGCGCGGGCTGGTACGGCTATGGCGACCTGTGCACGGCCACTGTCGTGGCCAGTGCCAGCAAGACGTTCTAAGGGGCGTGCTTTTCAAGGTCTTACAGCTCTATTAAGCAAACCCCCAACTCAAGGCCACGAAGATCAACTGTGGGAGTTGTCGAGCTTTATCGAGGCTGCGATGACGTCGGCACCAAACATTGATGTTGCCTGGCCCACCGCTATCGCAGCCTCGCCAGGGCTCGACAGCTCCTACAAGGGTTTCACTTCGCCAGTTTGGAGCGACGCGTCACACACTTGCGCCGTTCAGGAAGATCGAGATTAGAAACTCGGGCCCTTGGCGTTTGCCCATCGACTCATCGTCGATCAGGTCCGACGTGGTTTCACACAGCCCCTGAAACGCACCCGTCATCCAGGCAGCCGGAAGATCCCGGCGAAACAGCCCGGCCTGCTGACCGCGCTCAAAGAATGCAACGAGCCGTGCATCAATGGTTTCGACCCGCGCTGCCAGGTCGGACAGCAAGGTTTCGATATGCGACCAGCCATAGCCCAGGCCGTAGCCGACTCCCCACACCTGCCCAAGCGTCCTGAAATTCTCGGTCAGGCAGGCCAGGCCCCGTTCAAGGTCGCCGTCTTCCAGTTGCGCCTGGTCCAGGACCGCCGTGGCGTCATTCAAAACACGATCAATAAGCGCCGCAACCAAGTCCTCACGGGTGGGGAAATGGCGCACGAGCGTCGTGCGACTGATGCCCGCCGAGGCCGCGATTTGCTGCATCGATGCGCTGCGGTCACGTGCATACACCGCCGCGGCGGCGTCCAGGACGGCTTCTCTCTTCTGATCACGGGACATGGATGTAAAGTTTCCTGATTTGTTCTTTATGGTACAAATATGTACCATTTGGTCATTATGGGTAATTTTAACGTAAATAGAGTCCATCACGAGGCAAACATGATAACCCTTACCCGACGCCAGGCGCTGATGGCGCTTAGCGCTATGACGGCCTCAATCGCCGGTGCAAACACCAGCGTGGCGCAAGACTCGGGCACAAAAACCAATCGCGCCAGGAAGGATTCGGTGCTGATCATCGGCGCCGGAATTTCGGGCCTCGCCGCCGCCCGAATGTTGTCCGATGCAGGCCATACGGTGACTGTGCTGGAGGCCAGGGACAGAATCGGCGGGCGAATCTGGACCGAGCGAGCGTGGGGCGATGCGCCAATCGATCTCGGCGCGTCCTGGATTCACGGGGTCAACCAGAACCCGGTCGCCAGATTGGCGCAAGAAATGGGCATCAAAACCACCGTATTCGACGCCGGCACACTGATGACCAGCCACGACGTGACGCTCTATGACCAGGCTGGCATGCTGCTGTCTGCAACAGCGCTCAAGCAACTGGACGAAGACATCGACGCGGTGCAAGCGCTGGTGTGGGAGATGATTGAGGACGCACCACGATCCCTGTCAGCCGAAGAGGCCTTCAACCGTGCGTTGAAAAAGCTGCGCATTGACGGCGAACGAGGTCGCGATGTGTTCGAGGACGCAAGCCGGATGGTGCAGGACGACGACGGTGCCGAGCTCGCACACCTCGCCGCCTGGGGCCTGGATGAAGGTATTGAATTTGACGGCCATGAGGTCGTATTTCCCGAAGGTTACCTGCAAATCCCCGAGCGTCTGGCGCAGGGAATCGATGTACGCCTCAATCAGGTGGTGTCAGAGATTCAATACGATGACACCGCAGTCACGATCACCACGGATCAGGGCACGTTCAGCGCTGACAGAGTGATCGTGACGTTGTCGCTCGGTGTGCTGAAACACGGCAATGTGAGATTCACCCCGGCGTTGCCTGCGAGAAAGCAGCAAGCCATCGAGCGCCTCGGCATGGGCGTCTATGACAAGCTGTTCCTGCGCTTCCCCAAGGTCTTTTGGGACGACACCAACATCATCTCCTGGCAAAGCGACCAGGACGGCGCCTGGTCCAACTGGTTCAATCTTGCGCGCGTCACCCACTCGCCGATTTTGTGCTCGCTCTACGGCGCGGATGTTGCTCGCCGCATCGAGGGCATGAGTGATGCCGAGGCCGTACACGCTGCGATGAAGGTGCTGTGCACGCTCTATGGCCCCGATATTCCAGAGCCCAGCGCCTACCGTCGCACCCGCTGGGCGTCGGATCCTTATGCGCGGGGCAGCTATTCGTATCCGGCGGTTGGCTCGTCTTCCAGGGACCGGTCGGCGCTGGGGGACTCGATTGCTGATCGGCTTCACTTCGCGGGCGAAGCGACCAGCCTTGAGATGAGTGGCACCGTGCACGGTGCGTTGGTATCGGGGTGGCGCGAGGCCCGCAATATCCTCGCCTGAACAAACCGGGCGGTGCGGCGTGCGCTTGGAGAGTGTCAGGCAGGGTCTTGTTCATCGCGGGCCTTTGCGAGAGCGGTGCAACGCCGCTGTCGTGACCCGTGTCAGCAAGGCGATCCAAGCCCAATCCCACGCCACTCGCGTCACATAACTACCCATTCGCCAACGCTAGAAGTAATACCCAATGTTCACGTTGGTGCGGTAATACCACTCGTTACTGCCCACCGAACTGGTATTGGTAAAGCCGCTACCGTTTTCCGCGCCACCATAGGGGTTGGCATTTTTGGCCCAGGTAAAGTCGACCCACGCCATGATCGGCATCGCCAGAAATTGCGCACCGACGGTGTACATCTGTGAGTCATCCCAACCGCTTTTGTCTTTCATCAACCGACTGTAGTCGTTGTAGAGCTTGATCTTCTTCAACTGGCCAAGTTTCGGAGTGTTGATGTCGTAGCTGATATTCAACGAAGCAATGGTCGCTTTGGAGGCGATGAGGTAGGCCGGGGTCAGGCCGTTACCGCCCATGAGCACCGAGTCTTTGCTGACGCCGGCGGGGTTTTTTGGGTCGTACTCGTAGCGAATGCCTTGTGTGGTGACAGTCCAGGCGCCGTTATTGATGATTGCGTGGAGCCCGCCAGCCCAGTAATCACCGTCATCCTTGGTGGTGGCGTTGTACAGCTGGGCGGTGGCCAGCGAGGCGCCGATTTCGGTCTTCCAGTCGCCGCTGGTGAAGCGACGGGCAACCCGGGCGTTGAGTTGATTGTGCTTTTCGTTGTCCTGGCCTGATTGGGTAAAAGCGATGGCATTGTTGTCGAGGTCTGCGTAGCGTCCGACTTCCGGTGAGTAGCGAATGCCCGAGGGCAGCATGCGTGGGAAGTAGGCCAGTTGCACGTCCCAGTCCTGGTCCTTGTAGCTGTATTTGAGGCCTGAGCCCGCGCTGGAGCCATAGCCCATGAAAAACGGGATGTGGTAGCTCCAGCCAAATTGTGGATAGGGCTCAAGGCCAAATGGTTTGAAGGGCGCGCCCAGTTGCAGGTTGGAATTCTCGTTCAGCCGATAAGCCACGAAGCCGCGATCGATGGAGCGCTTGCCATCGTCCTGGAACCAGTAGCCGATGTCGCTGTAGAGATTTTTGTAGGTGGCCTGCACGTCGAGACGGAAGGTGTCGAACAAGAACCGCCCGTTGTTCTCGGTGGTGTCCCAGTGCTCGTCACGGTAGTTGGTACGCAAGGCGCCACCGATATCCAGGCTGCTCTGGCCGTCGTCGCTGCTCCAGGCAATGTGCGGAAAAGGTTTATTGGCGGCATTGCTGCGCACGGGTTCGGACGGGACCGGTTCCACCGCAAAACTGGCACAGCTGATACACATTAATCCCACGCAGACGACCTGGTTTTTCATCTTGTTCCCACCTGTGAAGTTGGTCACGGCTTGTTTTTTGGCAACACTTTCCTGCTTGCCTGATAGGGCAATAAAAAATTGCAGGTGAGGTCTTGCCGTATTTAAGCGCTGGTTATTTTTATTGTTTCGAGTGTGATACGCCGTGTGGCCTATGAACTCTCAAGGGGTAGAGCAGGAACTGTGCCAGTCACTGTAAGTGTCGTTTCTATATAAATACTCTTTTAAAAACAGTTGTTTATATAGGAAACGGATTTTTCTGTATTACCCGTGAAACGCAGCCTCTATGGCGTCACCGGTTTGCACAGTGTCAGTGCGGGGTTGGGTATTAGTGAGGCATTTGAAACCACTCAACTCCCTGTAGCCGCTGGCGCAGCCTGCGATCGGCTGCGCAGCAGTCGTAAGGTCTTGCAACCGCCGAAGGTCCTGCGGCCCTTATCGCAGCCTCGTACCTCGGCAGCGGCTACAAGGGCAGACCGCCGCTGATTGGTGTCAGAGATCAAGCACCAACCGCGGGCTCTTGCAGCCAGAGACGCAGACCATCATCGACTGATTTGCCGCGCGCTCGGCCTTGGTCAACACCCCGTCGCGATGGTCGATGTCACCTTCCAGCACTCGGGTCTCGCAGGAGCCACAGACCCCTTCGCGACAGCTGTAGTCGATGTCGCAACCGACTTGCAGCAAGGCGTCCAGCAAACTCAATCCCGGTTCGACTGACAGCGTCTTGCCCGACTTTTTCAACTCGACGCTGTAGCCATGTTGGGCGTCTTGCGACGGTGGCAATTCGGCGGCCGCAAAGCGCTCGATATGGGCATGAGGGTAACCCAACCCCTCGCAGGTGCTTTCGAAGGCATCGAGCATGGGCGTCGGGCCGCAGCAATAAAAATGCGTGTCCTTTGGCTGGCCGGCGAGGTAGATGGCCAAGTCAGGGAACGTACCTTTTTCGTCATTGAAGTGGTAAGTCACCCTGGCGTTGAGGCCGCCGATATCTTCCACCAGCGCCGCTTCCTGGCGGGAGCGGGCGCAGTAGATCAACTCGGCGGATTTCCCCAGCGCCAGCAACTGGCGAAACATGCAGTAGATCGGCGTGATCCCGATGCCGCCGGCTACCAGCACGCTGTGGCTGGCGTTCAGGTCCAGGGCGAAATTGTTACGCGGTGCCGAGATCGACAGCTGCATGCCGACCCGCAACTGGCTGTGGACGTACTCCGAGCCGCCACGGCTGTTGCGATCACGCAGCACGCCAATCACATAGCGCCCCTGATCATGGGGCGAGTTGAGCAGGGAGTAACTGCGCACCAGGCCATTGGCCAAGTGCAGGTCAATGTGTGAGCCGGCCTCGAACGGGGCGAACACCGTGTCGTCCAAGGGCCGCAATTCAACGCTGATGATGCCTTCGGCTTCATAGCGCAGCGCCTGGACGCGCGCGGTGAGCAGGGAGGGTTTGGACATCGTTCACCTCTTTGGGGCAGTACGCAGGTCGATATCCAGCCGGGCTGCGGCCTCGATTTCGACCCGCAATGTAGGGAACACCAGGCCACTGACCTCCACCAGCGTGGACGTTGGAAACAGTGCCTGCCCGGCGAAAAAATCTCGCCGAGCCCGGCCGACCTGGTCTTTGTCGCCAATGTCAGTGAGATACACCGTGAGCCGGTAGATCGTGCCGACGTGTCCGCCAGCAGCCTCGACCAACGCGCGTATTTTGCCCAGCACGATCAAGGTCTGGGCGTAACAGTCCAGCGCCGGATCCTGTTGTGTGGCCGGGTGGGCCGTCATGCCGGACATCACCAGCTCGTTGCCAATCAGCAACGCGTTGGACCACGTGGCGTTGGCCGGTTCACGCACAGCGTCGGTCTGTACCTGCTGCACGGTGTGGCTCATGACAGCTGCTTCGCGTCGATCAGCTCCAACTGTGCCTTGGCCGCGTTCTTCAGATAACGGCGCAGCCGCACCACGCCCAGGTCATGCTGGTAGAGGTTTTCGCGCTGATTGGCGTCAGGCTCCATGAACTCCAGCAGTACCCGGTCTTGCTCCAGCACTGCCCAGTGACGCGCCTCCAGGCGGTTTTTGTAGAGGAAGCGCCAGGTATCACGCTGCCAGCCGGTCAGTGGGCGGCAGCGCCAGTGGAACACAGCGGCCAGGGAGCGACTGCTGGGGGTGTAGCTGCCGATGATGGTGAAGTTGCCGCCTGGGCCGCCGGTCTTCGGGTACGGGATTTCCAGGCGCAGCCAATGGCAGCCGTTGTCCATGAACTCGGTCCAGTCGAAGTTCACCCCACGCTGGCCTTCCTTCTCGAAGAAAAAACCCTGGTCGGTGTCGCGGGTGACGAACTTGGCGGTGGCTTCGCCTTCGCTCATCGAGTGGGACATTTTGTGCAGGTAGGTGCCGTGCATCGGGTCCATGACGTTGTCGATCACGTAACGGTAATCGCCTTTCCACTCGGTGTAACAGACGAAGCTGCTCCACTCGGGGGAGGTCAGTTGCTCGGGCAGGATCAGCTCTGGCGGTTGCTCCACGTGGGGCTCGGCGGCGTTGTAGAGAAAAATCGCCCCAGCGGCTTCACGGGTGTGGAACATCCGCGTCGGCCGGCTGCCCTCGAGTTTGCAGCCAGGGCTACCCGGGACTTTGGTGACCGTGCCGTCGCAGCGCACTTCAACGCCGTGATAGGGGCACTGCAAGCGGTCGCCCAGCACCGGGCCCTGGGACAGCGGAGCACCGCGGTGAGGGCAATGGTCTTCCAGCGCGTGGACGCTGCCATCGTTGTCACGCCACAGGGCGATCTTGTAGCCCAGGCGACGGATTGAAACCGGTTTTTCTCCCAGTTGATCGCTGGGCAGCACGGGGAACCAAAGGTTTTTCAAACCATTGGCGAGAAGGTGTTCAGCAGGGTCGACGGTCAAGTGCGCGTTCATTTTTATCATTACCTCTGTCGGGTCATTCGCCCAACCGGGCCATCAGGGTTGTATAGGCTTCTGGCGTCCACTCTCCGGTGGTCAGCGGGCAGGGTGGGCCGGCCAGGTTAAGGTGCGCGAGCAGCGCAGGCAGCTCCGTTACGCCATTGCCGAAGGCCCGCTCGATGGAGTCTCCCAGCAATTCTTCGAACTGGGTGTTGGGCCGTTTGCGCGCCTGATGGGGCTGCAGGTAGGGTTCGGTTGTGCTCATCTCATTGACCTCCGTTGCGTACCCGTTCGCGGATCATTTCGCGCACGGGGATAAAGTCGTAAGTAGGGAAAACTTCAGTGCTGAACACGCCCCAGGCCGAGCGTTCGAGCTCGACGTTGAGGCTGGGCAGCAGGCTGGGCGCCAGGCGCAGGGTGACGATCTGGCCCAGGCCCATGGCCACGGTCCACGACACCACCTCCACGCCCTGGGGCGGAAAGCGCTCCCACCAGTCCTGCTGCTTCATGTGGCCCTGAATGTCTTCCAGATTTTTTGATTGGTCGTGCTTGAGCAGCACCGTGACCAGCAAGGTTTCGTTCATGGTCAGGCCGCGCGCTCGGTGGGTACGGTCCAGGCGTCGTAGCCGTAGACCCAGTCGGCGTTGCCGCCGTCCTTGAGCCACTGGTTGCCTCGCGAGCCGATCTGGATCTGGCTGGTGCGTTCCAGCCGTGCCTGTTGATAGGCCAGCAGCGCACCCGCAATCGAGGCCGGGTCCTGCAGATCCTGCACGTGACGGGCAAGCACCACGGCGTCTTCGATGGCTTGGCCGGCGCCCTGGGCCATGAACGGCATCATCGGGTGGCAGGCATCGCCCAGCAGGGTGATCGCGCCTTGGGACCAGAAGGGCAGCGGGTCGCGTTCATACAACGCGGTCTTGAGCACCTCGGTACAGGCATCCAGCAGGGCCCGGGCGTCGGGGTGGAACGCCTGGTAGTGACTGCGTAGTTCTTCGGCATCACCTGCGCTGGTCCAGGACTCTTCGTGCCAGCTGTCCTGAGCGGTGGTGGCGAAGATGAAGATGTCCTTACCCTGGTTCAGTGGAAAGGTGACGATCTGGCTCTGTGGGGTAGGGCCCCACCATTTGGTGAACGCCTGGATATTCGGCACGTGGGCCACACGCTCCACCGGCACCACCGCACGGTAGGCCACCACGCCGGTGAAGCGTGGGTGTTCGTCGCCAAATAGCGCGCTGCGCACCACGGAGTGGATGCCGTCGGCGCCGATCAGCAGGTCGCAGCGGTGCCGGCTGCCATCCTTGAAGTGCAGGCCGATACCGTCAGCGCCTTGCACCACACGCTCGGCGCGCTTGGCAAACTGCACCTGTGACCGCGGGAACACTTCGGCCAGGGCGGCCAGCAGGTCGGCGCGGTGAATGGTCAGTTGCGGCGCCCCGTACTTCTGTTCGGCAGCGTCGGACATTTCCAGGCGTGAGGTTTCCTCACCGCTGTCCCACATCCGACTGATGCGGTGCGTTGGCCGCGCGGCGGGAATGCGCACCGCCGCACCGATCCCCAGGCCATCGAGGGCACGCACGGCGTTGGGCGTGAGGTTGATATCGGCGCCGACCCGTAGGAATGCCTTGGATTGCTCGAATACGGTGACTTGGTGACCGGCGCGATGCAGGGCGATGGCGGCGGTCAGGCCGCCGATACCGGCACCGGCAATCGCAATGTTCAGAGAAGACATGGACGACTCCTGCTCAAGGTTTCGGTTTGTCGGTGAGGAATTTGCCTTGCGGTGCCTCGACGTGTTGCTGGCGTCGGGTGTTGCCATCGATGCCACCGGCAATCGCCCATTCGGCGAACACCGTCGGGCCTGGCTCGAAGGTGCGTGGCTGCCACTCGCCGGTCAGTTGGTCTTCGTCGGCGTAATACTCCACCAGCGCGCCGGCGGGGTTCTTGAAGTACCAGAAGAACGCGGAAGACACCGGGTGACGCCCCGGGCCGATTTCCGTGGCCCAGCCACTGCGGGAGATGTGCATACCGCCGCCGAACACCTCGTGCACGTCGCGAACGGTGAACGCCACGTGGTTCAGCCCTGCCCGCGGCGCGGGCAGTTGCAGCATGAACAGGTCATGGTGGCCGCCTTCTTCGGCAGTGCGCAAAAAGGCTCCACGGTCCGGGTAGCGGTCTGAAGCCTGGAAGCCAAAACGTTCGTGATAGAAGGTTTCGCAGGCGTTCACGTCCTTGACGAAGAACACCACGTGACCGACTTCAATCGGTGTGGCCCGCTCATAGATCGGCGCGGCCTTGTTGATCCGGCCTTTGGTCTGCCAGGTGTTGTGGCCGCTGCACTCGATGTCGATCTCGCGTTTGCGGGTCACTTGCAGGCGGATCGCCAAACCATTGGGGTCCGTGCAACCGATACGCCCGTCGGTCTCGACAAAGCCCGGGTCGCGAACAATACGTTCGCGGTACAGCGCCAGGTCGGCGGTACTTTCTACGCCCCAGACCACTTCGCGCACGGTGGAGCCTGCCTCGATCGCCGCCGGCAACCCCGGTTTGTGCAGGTCGGCGAGCACCACCCGACAGCCGTTGAGGGTTTCGAAGATGACTTCGTCTGCCTGGGTGCTGACGGGCGTAAGGCCCCAGTCGCTGAAAAAACGCACGCAGGTGTCGAGGTCTTCGACGCCATAGGTGACTTCATCGATGCCTAAAACGCTCATTGCCCTACCTCGTGTGGCACACCGGCCCAAGCCAGTGGCTGCTCGTTCATGCCCCAATAGAGGCTCTTTTGTTCCATGTACTGCAGGATCCCCAGGCGACCTTTTTCGCGGCCCAGGCCGCTGTCGCGCCAGCCGCCGAAGGGCGTGGAAATCGAGAACTGCTTGTAGGTGTTGATCCACACCGTACCGGCTTGCAGGCGCCGACCGAGGGCCCAGGCGCGCTTGTAGTCGCGGCTCCAGATCCCGGCGGCCAGGGCATAGAGGCTGTCGTTGGCTTGCTCCAGCAACTGCGCTTCATCGTCGAACGGCATGGCCACCAGCACCGGGCCGAAAATCTCTTCCTGACACACTTGCTGGTGGTTGCTCAGGCCTTCGAGGATGGTCGGCGGGTAGTAGTAACCCTGGTCATAACGTTCGCCGCTCAAGCGCTGGCCACCCAGGCGCAGACGGCCGCCTTCGGCAAGGCCCAGTGCGACGTAGCGCTCCACCGACTCACGGTGCCCGGCGCTGATCAATGGGCCCATCTGGGTGTCTTCCCGCGCCGGGTCGCCGACTCGCAAACGAGCGGCGGCAGCGACCAGGCGCTGCATGAACGGTTCGTACAGGGCACGGGCGACGAACAGCCGCGAACCGGCAATGCACGCTTCACCAGAGGAACTGAAAATGCCGTACAGCACACCGGCCACCGCATGGTCGAGATCGGCGTCATCCAGCACGATGGTGGGTGACTTGCCGCCCAATTCCAGGGACACCGGCATCATCTTGTCGGCCGCAATGTGAGCAATATGTTTGCCGGTGGTGGTGCCGCCGGTAAACGACACGCGCTTGACCAAGGGATGGCGGGTCAGGGCATCGCCCAACAGCGAGCCTTTGCCGGGTAACACGCTGATCAGGCCTTTGGGCAGACCGGCCTCTTCACACAGCTGCGCGAGTTTCAGGGCCAGCAGCGGGGTGATCTCTGCCGGTTTGATCACCACCGCATTGCCGGCGGCGAGGGCGGGCGCGACTTTTTGTGCTTCGCTGGCAATCGGCGAGTTCCACGGGGTGATCGCAACCACCACACCCATGGGCTCGTAAACGCTCATGGTGACGAAGTCACCGCGTGACGGGGTGATGGTTTCTTCCAGGGTTTCGCAGGCTGCGGCAAAAAACTGAAAGGTGCCGGCCGCACTGGCGACCAGTGCGCGGGTTTCGCTGATCGGCTTGCCGTTGTCCTGGCGTTGCAGTTGCGCCAACTCTTCGGCGTGTTCGCGAATCAGCCCGGCGATGCGGTACAGCACAGCCGCCCGCTCGTGGGGTTTGCGCTGGGCCCAACCGCTGTGCAAAAACGCCTGATGTGCGCCCTGGATGGCGTCTTCGACATCCTGCACATCGGCGGCATTGAGCCAGGCCACGGCTTCGCCCGTGGCGGGGTAGCGGCTGGCGTAGCGCTCGCCGCGGCCCAGGCGCCAGTGGCCGGCGATGCAGATGGGTAAAGTCTGTTCGAGGGTCATCGACGGGCTCCTAAATGGAAATCGCATGGGCATGGTTGCCCAGAGCACGGACCACGCTGTACACCGTCAGCGCCGAGGTCTTGGGATTGGCCAGCAAGGGTTTGCCCCGCAGGCTCAACTCAAAACCGCCAAAGGCGCCTCGGGCTTCAAAGTGGTGAACGTTCTCGTCGCTGTGGGGGTCGGCAATCAGGGTGACCTGGGTGCGATCCAGGCCAATCCCGGCCAGGGACAAGGTGGCGGCGACGTTGGCATTTTTCGGGTACAGCCGCGCCGCTTCGCGGGCGCTGCCCTGAAAAATCACGGTCGCCTCGGTGATGCTGTCCAGGTCGCAGGCCTGCTCGCCGGGGGTGTTTTTCCAGGCACGTGCCGGTTTGCGGCCGGTGTAGTTGACCGAATCCAGCCCGCCGACTTTGGCCGCCGACAACGCGTCAATCCCGCCAATGGCGCCGGGAAGCAGTTCTATGCGGGTGTGGCCGCGCTCGGCGGCGGCTTCCAGGCGCTCGACCAGGCCAACCTGCGAGAGCGCGCCGACCGAGACAATCAGGCAGGCAATGCCGCGTTCCAGGGCTGGTAGCACATGCTCTTCAATGGCCCGGTGGCCGGCGCACTCGACCAACAGGTCAGGGCGCGCGTCGGCCGGCAACGCGGTCAACACCTGCGGCGGCTGCTTGAAGCTGGCCAGCCGCTGGCGGACCAGGGCTTCGGAACCCTGGGAGGCGATGACGTAGTCGACGCACAACTGTGGGTCTTTCTCCAACAGCTCTAGCACGCCGATGCCAATGGCGCCGCAGCCGATCATGGTGATATGCAGCATGGGGCGATCCTCAGGCGTTGGCCTTTTGGGCTTTGGTTTCGCTGTTGGGCGGGCCGGCGAACTGGGTGGCGAAGTTGCCGACGCTGAGCATGTCGACTTCCAGCAGGAACGGGCCGGGCTGGCTCAGGGCGCTGTCGACGACGCGGCCAAAATCCTTGAGGTCGGTGACCAACCCGTGGCGCAGCCCCATGGACTCGGCGAGCTGGGTGTAGTCCGGGGTGTGCAGGTCGACGTAGCAATGGCGGCTGCCGTAGACCGCGTCCTGGATGTTGCGAATCACGCCGTAGCGCTGGTCGTTCATCAGCAGGATCACCAGGTTGGCTTTCTCCTGAACCAGGGTCGCCAGTTCACCCAGGTTCAAGATGAAGCCGCCGTCACCGGCCAGGGCGAACACCTTGCGCTCTGGCGCCGTTTCAGCGGCGGCCACGGCCGCGCCGATGCCCATGGCCAGGCCTTGGCCAATGCCGCCACCCAGGGCGTGCACGCCGGCACGTGGGTGATAAAGCGTCAGCAGACGGTTGCCCCAGATGCTGTTGGACAACGTCACGTCGCGCACCCAGGAGAAGTTGCGACCGGTGCTGGCTTGCAGTTGCTCGACCATGGCCGAGTAGGGGCCCAGGTCAGCGATCAGTTGGTGGCGGGATTGCTCGCGAACGGCCTTGAGTTCATCGAGGAAGTTCGGGTCGATCTGCAGGCGACCTTCCAGACGGTCCGCCAGGCCTTCGAGGGCCAATGCCGCGTCACCGCAGATGAACAGTTCGCTGGCGTAACTACGGCCTTCGATCGCCGGGTTGGCGTCAATGCGCAGGGTGTTTTGCGGCAATTTCAGCGCGTACTTGAAGGTCTCGTTACTGCGCAGGCGGGAGCCGGCGATCAGCAGCGCGTCACAGGTTTGCAGGAATTGCTCGACCCGTTTGTTCTGCGAGAACGCACCGAGGCAGCGCTCGTCGTCCTCGTTGACCACGCCACGGCCCTGGGTCGAGGTGATCACACCCACACCCATCGCCAGCAGGCGCTTGACCGCATGCCCGGCATGCCGTGCGCCACCGCCGAGCCAGAGCATCGGGCGCTTGGCACTGGCCAATCGGTCGGCCACCAGGTCGAGGGCTTCGCGGGGCGGGACGGCGACCGGGATCGGCAGGGGCGTCAGGTCGGTGGGCATTGGAATGAAGGCCGACTGGATGTCGATCGGAATCTCGACGCTGACGGGCCCGGTAGGTACCGTCAGAGCGGTCTGCACCGCAAGCTTCAAGGTGCTGATGGCGGTCTCGACACTGCGCACCCGAAACGCGGCTTTCGACACGGCCTTGAGCATGTTCAATTGGTCACGGGCTTCGTGGATGTACGCCAGTTCCTGGTCCAGGTACGGCGTTTCGATCTGCCCGGTGATGTGCAGCAGCGGCGTGCCGGCGGTTTGCGCTTCAACCAGGGCACCGGCGGCGTTGCCGGCCGCGGTGCCGGTGGACGTTAGGCACACACCCAGGCCACCGGTGGTGCGGGCATAGGCGTCGGCCATGTTGGCCGCGCCGGCTTCACCCCGGGACATGACAAAGCGGATATTGCCGCGCACGGCAAAGGCGTCGAGGATCGGCATGTTGTGGATCGAGATCACGCCGAAGGCGGCTTTGACATCGCACTGCTCAAGAAAGGCCGTGATAGCAGCGCCAACGGTGACAGTATTTTCATTACGCATGGCGGGACAGGCCTCCGGATACATCGATATGGCTGCCTGTGGTGTAAGCCGACAGAGGCGAGGCCAGAAACAGGATCGCGCGGGCCGCTTCAATCGGCAGGCCCAGGCGCCCCAAGGGAATGTGTTTTTTGTGAGCCAGTTGGGCGGTCCACTGGCTCCAGTCCAGGTCCCGCTCTTCACGTGCCTCGAAACGGCGGCGCCATTGGCCGGATTCCACCAGGCCGATGAGGATGCCGTTGACCCGAATACCGTCAGGCGCAAACTCGGTGGCCATCGAGCGCACCAGGTTCATCACCCCGGCGCGGGCGGCGGAGGTGGCGACCATGTGCGGCTCCGGCTGGCTGGCCAGCAGCGAGTTGACGCACACGATGGCCGCGTCGGTCTGTGCCTTGAGCTGCGCCTTGAAGGCGCGGACCGGGTGAATCACCGAGAAGAATTTCAGGTTCAGCTCTTCGGTCCAGGCGTCATCGCTGGTGTCCTGGAAGGTTGAAACACGGCCTTGCCCGGCGTTGTTGATCAACACGCTGGCGGCGCCCAGTGCACGCTCGCTGGCGGCCGCAAAGGCCTTGACCGATTGGGCGTCGAGTACGTTACAGACCTCGGCCAGCAGGCGCGCATCGGGAAAGCGTTGACGCAGTTGCGCTTCAGCGCTGCGCAGACGTTCTTCATTGCGCCCACAAAAGGCGACTGCCGCGCCGGCTTCCAGCAGCAACTCGACGCACGCCAAGCCAATGCCGGAGGAGCCGCCCGTGACGATCGCCGTGCGACCTTGCAGTTGATAAAGGCTCATCTCAATCTCTCATCAGTGCGGTGACACGGGGCTGCCCGTCGTGGGCACCGCCGTTGTAGTTGAGCAGGTGGGACAACTCATCGGCGCTGCGTCTCACCTGCGACAGCAGTTCCTGAAAGTTCACATGGCCGATCTGGGTGGTGGGGATGGTCACGCCCAGCGCTGCGGCAATGCGTCCACTCTGGTCGCGTACCGGTGCGGCGACGGTGGAGATCGCCGACTCGAAGAACCCTTCGCCACTGACGAAGCCACGCTGACGGTCGGCTTGAACCATGTTGAACAGTTCCATCACGGTTTTCGGCGTGCATTCGGAGTGCTGTTCCAGGTGTTCCTCCGGGTACAACTCGCGCAGCTCGGTCAGGGACAGGTCTTCCAACAGGATGCGTCCCAGCACGGTGGCATGGGCCGGCAGGCGGGTGCCGACGTTGACCGCACTGGAGAACACCGACGGCGGCGAAACCTTGGCCACGTACACAATCGAACGCCCGTCACGCACCACCAGGTTGCTGGGGTAGTTGAGCCGGTCGCACAGCCGCGCCAGCAACGGTTGACCCAGTTCGGTCAGCTCCAGGGACGCGAGGTATTCAAAGCCCAGGCGCAACACCGACATGCCGAGGCGGTATTCATTGCCGCTGCGGGTGACGAAACCCATGGTTTCCAGGGTGGTGAGCAGGCGAAAGATCGTCGAGCGTGGTAGGGCCAGTCGCCGCGCCAGTTCCGGTGCGGTCAGGGTGCGATTGCGCCGGGTGAATTCGCAGAGCAGCAGCAGACCGCGCTCCAGGCCTGGCACGATGTATTTGTCCTGAGCGTCCTTCAGCAGATCTGAGTCGTTCATAGGGTTCTACCTGTCAGGGATTCTTTGATGGCAAAGGCCAGGCGGCCTGCAACCACCAGCGGTTGTTCGATGGGGCTGGCGTGCCCGGCGTCGGCGATCAGGCTCAAGTGCGCACCCAGGGCCTTGGCCAGAGGCAGGCAGCCCTCCGGTGGGGTAATGCCGTCGTCCTGCCCGCAATGCACTTCACACGGCATCGACAGCGGGGCGTGGCGCAACAGATCGTCGCCACACAGCAGTTCGATGGCCTGGCGATAACCGTCGGGGTTGAGCCGCGCCATGTTCCAGCGCACCCACGCGAGAGCCTGTGGCGAGGCCTTTGCGGACACCATATGGGCGCTGCGTTGCTCGGCGTTACCCTGGATGCCCACCTGTTCCAGCGACCGCAGGCGCTTGGTGCGCACCTCCTGGCGTTGCTGGCTACGGGACGGATCGCCGTAGCCACGGGCCGGGCTGATCAGCACCAGGCGGCTGACCCGGTTGGCATGCAAGCGGGCAAACGCTACGGCGGTCAGGGCGCCCAGGGAATGGCCGACCAGCACGCAGTGCTCGATGTGCAGGCCGTCGAGCAATTGCAAAAGGCGTTGGGCATAGGCCTCGGCCTTCGGTGCCAGGTCTTCCAGCGGCGTGGAGTCGCCATAGCCAGGGGCGTCCCAGGCGATCACCCGAGCGCCGGGGGCCAATTGTTGCGCGACCTGCAACCACGAGGCTGCGCCCGAGCCGATGCCGTGGAGCAGGACAATGGCCGGGCCGCTGCCGCACTCACGCAGGGCCTGCCGGCCACCGTCGATCGTCAGCGTGCGCTGAGGAAAGTCGGCGACCAGGCGAGCCTCGAGGGTCGCGGTCAATGGGGTGTGATCGACGCTGGGTAACATGGGCTTATCCGCGCTTGATCGAGGCCAGAGGGTGCTCTGGCGGGTAAGTCGGGGTGACGGGCTTTTTCGCCCCGAGCATCACGCACATCAGCGCGTCTTCATCGCCGATGTTGATTTCTTCGCGGTAGACGCCTGGCGGTACGGAGATCACGTCGCGGTCGGTGAGGATGGTTTCAAAGCGTTCCCCGTCCTTCTCGATCACCACCTTGAGTTTGCCCCGCAGCACGAAGAACACTTCTTCGACGTCGGTGTGCAGGTGCGGTGGCCCCTCGTGACCGGCCGGAATTACCATGGTGGAAAAGGTGAAGTGCTCCGACGGGATGGTGTTCATGTCGGTGCTGACCCCGGTGCCGCCCGTGCCGATATAACGCATTTGCGCGCGGCGGAACTTGGGGTCGTAGTCGGCCTGGAACTTCAAGGCATCCCAGTCGTATTTACGCGTCTCGTAGCGCGCGATACGGGTGCTCATCCAGCTCTCCAGGCTCGCGCCAGCGGGTCGTTCCCAGGTTTTCGGGGTGTCTTGCGAAGCGGATAGGTCGGTCATGGCAGTCTCCAGATCAAGGCATGACGAACCCGCCGTTGACCGGCAGGGTTTGTCCAGTGATAAAGCGGGCAAGGTCGGACAGCGCAAACAGCACCGCGCCGCTGACGTCTTCGGGCAGTTGCGGGCGCTTCAGGGCGCGCTGGTCGTTGTACAAACGGTGGCGTGCTTCAGGCACGTAGGCGGTGGCTTCCACCAACACCAGGCCGGGCGCGATGGCGTTGACGGTGATGTTGTCGGCCCCCAGTTCGCGGGCCAGGCTGCGGGTCATGGCGATGATCGCGCCCTTGCTGGCGACGTAAGCCAGCAGGTTCGGCGCGCCCCACAGCGGCGTGTCGGAGGCCAGGTTGACGATGGCTCCGTGGCCGCTGGCGCGCAGGGCCGGCAGGCAGGCGGTGGTCATCAGCCAGGTGCCGCGCACGTTGACTTGCATGACCTGGTCCCAGGTCTCAAGGCTCAACTCTTCGCAGCTTTTGCCGCCGGAATTGGTGATCGAGGCGTTGTTGACCAGTCCATCCAGCCCACCGAGCACCCGCAGGGTTTCACTGATGCAGGTGTCGATGGAGGCAGGCTGTGCGAGGTCAACCGTCACGGCTTGAACATCCAGGCCCTGGCCCTGCAACTCGGCGGCGGCCTGTTGTACGCGCTCGGCCAGCACGTCGGCAATCACCACCCGGGCACCGGCATGGCCGATGGCTTGGGCGAAGGCGTAACCCAGGCCACGGGCACCGCCGGTAACGAGTACCCGGCGACCTTCGAGTAAACGATTGAGGTTCGTCATCATTGGGTACTCAACATAGCTTTGGGCATGTAGTGCAGGACGCGTTTTTCGGCCCAGACCACGGCGCCGTAGGCGATCACGCCGATCAGGGTGAGCATGACGATGGCGACGAACACGCCTGCGGTGTTGCCTTGGCCTTCGGCGTCCACCAGCAGGAAGCCCAGGCCCTGGTTACCGCCCACCAGTTCACCGACGGTGACGCCGATCACTGCCAGGGTTGAAGCGATGCGCAAGCCGGAGAACAGCGCGGCCATGGCCGAAGGGAACTCCACCAGGCGAAAGATCTGCCAGCGGCTGGCGTTCATGGTGCGCACCAGGTTGATCATGTCGGGGTCAACGGTACGGATTGCCGACAGCACGTTGATCATCACCGGGAAAAACACGATCAGGATGGCGATCAGGATTTTCGGGTAGATGGTGTAGCCCAGCCACATCACGAACAGCGGCGCAAAGGCCACCTTCGGGGCGATCTGCAAGGCCAGGATGTACGGCGACAACATGGCCTCAGCCGCCGGCGACAAGCCGAGCGAGACGCCAATCACTACGCCCAGCAGGGCGCCCAGGCCGAAGCCGACGATGATCTCCAGCGCCGTGATCAGGGTGTGTTCCAGCAGGCCGCCGGTGTGCCACATCACCAGGCTTTCCTGGGCCACGCGGCTCAGTTGGGGCATGACGAATTCGGGCATGCCCAGCAGTCCCGGGCCCCATTGCCAGAGCGCCAGGAACAGCATCAACAGCACAGCGCTGCCGAGCATGGAGGTATTAAGGTTTTTCATCGTGTCGTTACCTTGTGGTCACAGGCCGTTATTGCGCAGCCAACGGCGGGTCGACGAACTGGTTGGTGTAGAGCTCGTCGAGCTTGGGTTCCTGGCTGACGATGCCTTCGCTGACGTAGAACTGGCGGACCTTGTCCAGGCGAGCGGGGTCGATGTGGCCGAGTACGCTCTGGTTGGCGTAAACGTGCTCGACGTAAAGCTTGAACACCTTCTCCAGGGAGTCTTCCTTGCCGGCGTAGGCTGGGACCGCTTTGGCGAAGGTCACGGCGGCGGCGCGCGGGTCGGCAATGATGTCGCGCATGCCTTGCAGGGTGGCCTGGACCACGCCACGCACCACTTGTGGGTGGTTTTTAATCGCGTCATCGGAAGCGAGGATCGCCTGGGCCATGCTTTCGAAAATCTGGTCCTGGGGAATCAGCTTGACGTTCAGTCCGGCCTCCTGGGCATTGACCACCCAGTCCGGTACACCCGCCATGGCCTGGGCCTTGTTGGCCGAGAACAACTGCCAGACCCCGGCAGGGCCGGCGGCCTGGATGTTGACGTCGGTCTTGCTCAAGCCGGCTTTGCGCAGGGTGGCGAGGAGGGCGTAGTAGGTGGTGTCGGAGTAGGACATCACCGTCATGGTCTTGCCCTTGAGGTCGCTGACGGTGTTGATGTTGTCGCCAGCGTTGGTGGCAATCATCGTCACGCCGCCGGCCCCCAGTACGGCCACTGCGCGCACCGGAATGCCATTGGCCCGGACCACAATCGGCGTGTCGCCAATCGCACCGCCGAGCAAGGCATTGCCGGCACCGATCTGCTTGGCCACGTCGACACCGCCCTTGGCGGCAATGAACGTCAGGTTCAGGTCCTGGGCGGCGTAGTAGCCTTTTTCCTTGGCAATAATCCATGGCGCAAAGGCCGGCGAGTTGGGTGGCGCCGGCAGCAGGTAGGTGACGTCAGTAGGCTGCGCCTGGACGCCGGCGGCCAGGCCGAGGCCAAGACCGAGCACGCAGAATCGTTGAAACAGAGACGTGAGCATGGACACTCCGGAATCAGTTAAGGGCATCAAGGACGGTGATCAGTGCAGTTCGGTGTCGGCGCCCACTTGCAGCAACTCCATCAGGCGGCCAACCAGCGGGCCGATTTCCGGCAGCTTGCGGCGCTCTAATGGGTTGTCGCGAAACGGCAGGTCGATGGTGATTTCTTCGATGATGGTGCCGGGGCGGGCGCTCATAACCAGCAACCGATCGGACATGGCGATGCCTTCGATCAAGTCGTGGGTGATGAACAGCGCGGTCTTCTTTTCATCGAACAGCATTCGCGCCATGTCCTGTTGCAGGATCATCTTGGTCTGGGCATCGAGGGCGGAAAACGGCTCATCGAGAAACAGCACCTGCGGATCAATCGCCAGGGTACGGGCCAGTGCCGCACGCTGGCGCATGCCGCCGGACAATTGGAAGGGGTAGTGATCGGCGAAGCCCTGCAGATGGCAGCGGTCCAGCAGTTCTTTCGCCACGGCTTCGCGCTTGGCCCGAGCGACGCCTTGAATCTCCAGGCCCAACTCGACGTTACGGCGAATGCTGCGCCACGGCATCAGCAGGTCTTTCTGCAGCATGAACGCGACTTTGCGGACGGGGCCGGTGACCGCTTCACCGCCTACGAACACTTCACCTTCACTGGGGCGATACAGACCCGAGCCCATATTAAGGATGGTGCTCTTGCCGCAACCCGATGGGCCAATGATCGACACCACTTCACCGCGACGAATCTTGAAATTCACCTCGCGTATGGCGAAAGGGGCCTCGGACTTTCCTTTGGCCGGGAAACATTTACCGACGTTACGAAACTCAATTTCAGTCGGCTCCAGCTCTTCCTTGTGAACAGGCGTATTCCATTGTGCGGCGACGGCGTGCATCTCATTCACAGCCATGGGAGGGGTCTCTGGTCTGTTTTATAGGTGATACGGCGTTTAGTGCATGAACAATGCCAGGTGTTTTTATTGAAGTGACTTTGTTGGAAAGTGCTTATTTATTAATAGGTTGTAAGTATTCGTAACAAGCATTGATGTTTCGTATATGAAACAAGGTTTCTTATCTGGCACGAAAATGCACATCGGCAATGCATTTCACCGCGACGTGCCTCACGAGGTAACGCGCGGCGAGGGTTGACGTTTTATGGGTGAAACCGATTGAGGCTTCCAGTGATGCTGCGTGCGATAAATGTGCGTGCTGGAGGCGAGGGGAGTGTCCGGCAGTTACCTTTGTTCACTTCCGTTTAAAAAAGATTGAATATTCACAGAAAATGTTATTTAAATACCAAAATAATAGCGCCACGACCTGCCTGGCCGTGGCCGCAAAAAAATGGGATGGCACTGTGAATGACTATTGAAGAGCGTTTGATGGAGCAGGCGAAGCGTGCTGCGCAGTGCACCTATTCGCCGTACTCCCATTTTCCTGTCGGTGCGGCGTTGCTGACCGCCGACGGTGAGGTGGTACAGGGCTGCAACGTGGAGAACATCTCTTACGGGCTGACCAACTGTGCCGAGCGCAGCGCCTTATTCAGTGCCATTAGTCAGGGCCATGCGCCGGGAAGCTTCAAGGTCATGGCTGTCTATGCACCAAACGTTTCACTGATAAGCCCTTGCGGTGCCTGCCGCCAGGTGATGCTGGAGTTGATGGCCAAGGATGCGGTGGTGATTTGCCAGGGCAGTGACCCGGCGGCCACGCGCATCTGGACCCTGGAGCAATTGCTGCCGGGCGCCTTCGACGCTTTCTAATCCTGGGCAGGCCTTCGGGCCTGCATTCGCTTGGTCCAATGTTGAGGCGCCTGCATGATCAGTCTTGTCGGAATAGCGACACTTATTGCCATTGCCATTGCTTTATCCCACCAACGACGTTCGATCAACTGGCGCACGGTTTCAGTAGCGTTTGTGATCCAGGTATTGATCGGCGCCTTCGCGTTGTACGTGCCTTGGGGCCAGACGGTGCTGGCCTCCTTATCTAATGCGGTGGCGTCGCTGCAGCTCTACGCCAACAAGGGCATCGAGTTTCTCTTCGGTGGCCTGAGTTCACCGCACATGTTTGAAGTGTTCGGCAATGGCGGGTTTGTGTTCGCCATCAGGGTATTGCCGATGATTGTGTTCTTCGGCAGCTTTATTTCGGTGCTGTATTACATCGGCGTGATGGGTTGGATTATCCGTCTGGTGGGCGGTGCCTTGCGTCTGTTGCTGGGCACCAGCCGTGTCGAGTCGATGGTGGTGACGTCGGCGATTTTCGTTGGCCAATCGGAGGTGCCGTTGGTGGTACGGCCGTTCATTGCCAAGCTGACACGCTCAGAGTTATTCGCGGTAATGGTCGGTGGTTTCGCTGCCGTGGCCGGTTCCGTATTACTGGGTTATGCGGGGCTGGGTGTGGAGCTCAAGTACCTGATCGCGGCGTGTTTCATGTCGGCACCGGGGGCCTTGCTGATGGCCAAGCTGATGGAGCCGGAAACCGAAGTCGCCCGGGCCGAACATCTGGTTGAAGAGCTGGGCCAGGCAGAGAACCGCCCCGCGAATATCATCGATGCCGCTGCCGAAGGGGCTCAGGTTGGCTTGCGCCTGGCCTTGTCCGTGGGCGCCATGCTGCTGGCTTTTATCGCCTTGATCGCGCTGTGCAACGGGTTGCTGGGCTGGGCAGGCAACTGGTTTGGCTTTCCGCAGCTGACGTTGCAACTGGTCCTTGGGCACGTGCTGGCGCCCATCGCCTTTCTGCTCGGGGTGCCGTGGCATGAGGCGGTGATGGCGGGCGGTTTCATCGGTGAAAAACTGGTGCTCAACGAGTTCGTCGCCTATGCCGACCTCTCTAACTACCTGACCCCGGCCAAGGCCGCCGAAGCCGGTGTGCCGCTGTTGTCGGTCCACACTCAAGTGATCGTCACCTTCGCCCTGTGCGGCTTTGCCAATCTGTCCTCGATCGCCATTCAGTTGGGCGGCCTGACGGGCATCGCCCCGCAACGTCGTCACGAACTGGCGCGGCTGGGCTTGCGGGCCATGATCGGCGGCACGCTCTCTAACCTGATGAGTGCGGCCATCGTCGGCTTTTTCATTTCGCTGTAAAGGAGTGCGGTATGTGGTTGCCACAAGAAGTAATTCGTCGTAAACGCGACGGACACGCCCTGACCGCGGCTGACATTCAACGGTTTGTCGCCGGCATTGCCGATGGCAGTCTCAGCGATGGGCAGGTGGCGGCGTTCGCCATGGCGGTATTTATCAAGGGCATGGACGTGACCGAGCGCATCGCATTGACCGAGGCAATGCGTGACTCCGGCCAAGTGTTGAGCTGGGCGTTGCCGGGGCCGATAGTGGACAAGCATTCCACGGGCGGCGTTGGCGACCTGATCAGCTTGATGCTGGCGCCTTTGCTGGCGGCCTGCGGCTGTTACGTGCCGATGATTTCCGGGCGTGGCCTGGGGCATACCGGCGGCACCCTGGACAAGCTCGAGAGCATCCCCGGCTACGACTGCCAACCCAGCCCCGAGCGGTTGCACGCAGTGGTCGCCGAAGTCGGTTGCGCCATCATCGGCCAGACCGCCAACCTTGCGCCGGCGGACAAGCGCTTGTATGTGATCCGCGATGTGACCGGGTCGGTGGAGTCGATTGATCTGATCACCGCGTCGATCCTCGGCAAGAAACTCGCCGCCGGCCTCGACGTATTGATCATGGACGTGAAGACCGGCAACGGTGCGTTCATGGCCGAGCCTGAGCAGGCTCGGGAACTGGCGGCCAGTATTGTCGCGGTGGCCAACGGTGCGGGGGTCAATACCCGCGCCCTGATCACCGACATGAACCAGCCGCTGGCGCGCAGTGCCGGCAATGCGCTGGAGGTTGCCGAAGCGGTGGCCTTGCTCAAGGGTGAGGTGCGCAGTGAACGCCTGTGGGCGGTGACCTTGGCGCTGGCCACTCAGGTACTGACGATGGCCGGCTTGGCGAGCGATGACGCGCAGGCCCGTGATCAGTTGCATCAGGCCTGGCAGAGCGGGGTGGCCCTGCAGCGATTCGAGCAGATGGTCAGTGCCTTGGGCGGCCCGCAGGACTTTACCCGCAACCCCGACGAGCATTTACCCAAGGCTGCTGTGTCGGTGCCGGTGTGGTCCCAGGAAGAAGGACGCGTCACCGAGATTGACACTCGGGCGGTGGGCTTGGCCGTGGTGGCGCTGGGCGGCGGACGCAGCCATCCGGACGACGTGCTGGACCTGTCCGTGGGCTTCAGCGAGTTGGCCTTTGTTGGTGAACAGGTGAGCGCGCAACGGCCCTTGGGTTGGGTGCACGCGCGCACTCCAGAGCAGGCCGAGCAGGGCGCATCCGCCTTGCGCGCAGCCTATCGGTTGGGCGGCGAACGCCTTGCCGCACGCGCCTTGATCCAGGACACCCTATGAACAAAGCCATCGTGTTGGTGCTGGACTCTCTGGGCATCGGTGCCAGTGCCGACGCTGCCCTTTTTGGCGATACAGGCGCCGATACGTTGCGCCATATCGCGCAGGCGTGTGTCCGTGGCGAGGCCGATGGGCCGTTGCGCAGGGGGCCACTGTCATTACCGAACCTGGGTCGGTTGGGATTGGGTGCCGCAGCGGCGGCCAGTGGCGACGGGCCGTTGCCGGGCAACTGGGGGGGCGCTGCGCCGATCGGGGCCTTCGGTCATGCACGGGAGCAATCCTCAGGCAAAGATACGCCGTCCGGGCACTGGGAAATGATGGGCGTACCGGTGTTGTTCGACTGGGGCTATTTCGAGCAACCGGTCGATTCCTTTCCGCCGCAGCTATTGGCTGATCTGATCGAGCAGGCTGGGTTGCCGGGTATCCTGGGCAATTGCCATGCCTCGGGCACCACCGTGCTGGATGAATTGGGCGAGGCGCACATCCGCAGCGGTCAGCCGATTTGCTACACCTCGGCTGACAGCGTGCTGCAGATCGCCGCCCACGAAAGCCATTTCGGGCTTGAGGCGCTGTACCGGGTGTGCGAGATCGCGCGCAAATTATGCGATGCATACACAGTCGGTCGGGTCATTGCCCGACCGTTTACGGGGGAACGTGCGGGCGAGTTTCGCCGCACCGGCAACCGCCGTGACTACACCGTCCCGCCGCCCTCGGCCACGCTGCTGGATCGCCTGTGCGAAGCCGGCGGCACCGTGCATGCGGTGGGCAAGATCGGCGATATTTTCGCCCATCGAGGCATCAGCCGTTTGTACAAGGCGGACGGCAACGATGCGCTGTTCGACGCCACGCTCAAGGCCTTCAAGGAGGCGCCAGACAACAGCTTGGTGTTCGCCAACTTCGTCGACTTCGACATGCTCTATGGGCATCGTCGGGACCTGGCCGGGTACGCTGCCGCGCTGGAGGCCTTCGACCGCAGGCTGCCGGAACTGCTGGCGTTGATGGACCCGCAGACGTTGCTGATCATCAGCGCCGACCACGGTTGCGACCCGTCGCGTCCCGGCAGCGATCACACCCGCGAGCATGTGCCTGTATTGGCCTTTGGTGCAGGCGTGGCGGCGGGATGGCTGGGTGAGAGGGGCAGCTTTGCCGATATCGGCCAGACACTGGCTGCGCATTTGGGAGTGGCGCCGTTGGCATGGGGAATCTCTTTTCTGTGACGGGATTGTCCGTCATCGCCTCGAGGATAAAAGCCCTCGATTGACAGGATCGTGCAAGAAATTGCCAGCTTCGTTCTATCTCCAAGTTGCCCCTGCCTGATCAACTACTGTGTCAGACAACTTGCGCCTGTATCCGCAAAGCATCGGTTGTTGCTTGCTCATAACTTGTCTGCTTGATTTAAATAGTAATCTTTATCATTAAGCTTTGCCTGGTTATGTAAAGTTTGCCCGCCGCTACTTGGTTGTTTGCGGTGCCTGCGAGTAATGTGTGTCATCAATAGATTGAAACGGGAACAGGCTGCAGGTGCTGTGCGGTATGGCATCTGTCGCGTCGATCACCAGGATGGAGTTATTTAATGAGCACTTCTGAAGTCTCGCTGTCTCGGCGTCAGTTTATTGTGGGCTCCAGCGTATTGGTTATTGGTGCCTATCTTCCGGGCAAGGGCGCGCAAGCCAAGTCCGGTGTTAATAACGAAGCCGCTTTTGTACCCAATGCCTTTGTGCAAATTGGGGAAGACGGCATTGTTACGGTATTGAGCAAACATTCCGAAATAGGCCAGGGCGTGTACACCGGTATGGCTACCTTAGTGGCCGAAGAACTGGACGCCGACTGGTCGCAGATGCGAGTCGTCGCGGCGCCGGTGGATACGGCGGTGTACAAGAACCTGACCTTTGGTTTCCAGGGCACCGGTGGTTCCAGTTCGGTGGCCAATGCCTACCAACAGATGCGCAGCATGGGCGCCATGGCGCGGGCCATGTTGGTCCAGGCAGCGGCGAAAGAATGGCAAGTGCCGGCGCAGCAGATCAGCGTCAAGCAGGGGCGAATCAGCCACGCGGCCAGTGGGCGTGAAGCCGGCTTCGGCGAGTTCGCAGCGCAGGCCGCCCGCTTGAGTGCCCCGGACCCTGCCTCGCTGACCCTCAAGGACCCGGCGAACTTCACCCTGATCGGTAAACAAACGGGTGTGCACCGTGTCGACTCGTTGGGCAAGACCAACGGCACGGCGCAGTTTTCTGAAGACATCCACGAACCGGACATGCTCACCGTCACCCTGGCCAAATCCCCGCGTTTTGGCGGCAAGGTCCGCAGCTTCGACGCCACCGAAGCCCTGGCGGTGCCAGGGGTGGTGGCGATCAAGCAGGTTGATACCGGCGTGGCCGTTTACGCCAAGGGCACCTGGGCGGCGATTCAGGGCCGTAACAAGCTGAAAGTCGAGTGGGACGACAGCCAGGCAGAAATGCGCAGCACTGAGCAGATCTTCACGGAGTTCCGTGAAGTGGCGCAGAAAACCGGTGCGGTTGCAAAAACCGTCGGGACGCCGGATGACGCCTTCAAAAACGCCGACAAGGTAATCGAAGCCGAGTACAGCTTTCCCTATGTGGCCCACGCGCCGATGGAGCCGCTGGGCGGCTATCTGTTCTGGGACGGCAACACCGTCAAGGCCCGCTACGGGTGCCAGATCCAGACCCTGGACCATAAACAGCTGTGCGACCTGTTCCAGTTACCGCCGGAAAAGGTCGAGATCGAAACCATCATGGCGGGCGGCAGCTTCGGTCGCCGTATCGACCTGGGTAACCCGGTACTGGGGCCAGACCTGGCGGCCGACATGGCCGCAGCGGCCAAGGGTATTGGGCCCGGCCACGGAATCAAGGTGGTCTGGACCCGTGAGGACGACCTGCGCAACGGCTGGTACCGGCCGATGATCCTGCACCGCCTGCGCGGAGCGATCCGGGGCGGCAAAGTGGTTGCCTGGACCGACACCATTGTTGGCCATTCCTGGACGCGTAACAGCGCCATGGATGCGCTGGTGGTCAATGGCGTGGACCTGATGATGGTCGAAGGCGCCAGCGAGATTCCCTATACCTTCGAGCACTTTCGTTGCGACGCACATATCGTCCCGGGCAAGGTACCGACCACCTCGTTGCGTTCGGTGGCCAGCACCCATACCGGGCATGCCGTCGAGAGTTTTATTGACCAACTGCTGCACGAAAGCGGCCAAGACCCGGTAGAAGGTCGCCTGGCCCTGATGGGCAATGCGCCTCGTGAAGCGGGTGTGTTGCGCGCAGTGGCCAAGGCCGCCAACTGGCAGGGGCCAGGTGTGATCGAGGGCAGGGCGCGCGGTGTCGGCGTGGCCAAGGCTTTTGGCACCTATGTGGCGCAGATTGCCGAGGTGTCTCTGGGCGAGGGCGGCGTGCCACGGGTACACAAAGTCTGGTGCGCGGTGGATTGCGGCATCGTGGTCAACCCCGATGTGGTGCGTGCCCAGATCGAAGGTGGCATCGGCTACGGCCTGGGCATTGCCTTGCACGGCAACATCAGCCTCAAGGACGGACTTGTCGAGCAGAGCAACTTCCACAACTACCGTCCCTTGCGTATCGACGAGATGCCGCAGATCGAAGTGATCATCGTGGCGTCGGGTGAGGTGCCCACCGGGGTCGGCGAACTGGGTGTCCCGGTCATTGCTCCGGCGGTGGGCAATGCCCTGGCCCAACTTGGACTGCCCCGTTCGTCTCTTAGCCTGCCTTTGCAGCGGCCCAGCGTATAAGGAATAACCATGATCAATCTGACCGTGAATGACCAGGTGCTGTCCTTCGAGGGCGACCCCAACATGCCACTGCTGTGGTTCCTGCGTGACGAAGCCGGCATGACCGGCACCAAATACGGCTGCGGCATGGCCATGTGTGGCGCCTGCACCGTGCACATGGACGGTGTGGCGGTGCGGTCTTGCGTGCTGCCGGTGTCCGCTGCACAGGGCAAGAAGCTGACCACCATCGAAGGCGTCGGCGCCACGCCGGTCGGCCAGGCGGTGCAGCAGGCCTGGGTCAATCTGGATGTGGTGCAGTGCGGTTACTGCCAGTCCGGGCAAATCATGAGCGCCAGTGCACTGTTGATGCAGAAGAGCACGCCGAGCGACGCGGATATTGATGCGGCCATGTCCGGTAACGTCTGCCGTTGCGCCACCTATGTGCGGATTCGTGCCGCTATCCACGAGGCTTCCGGTGCCCTCGACAAAGGTCAGCCGTCATGACGGGCGCGTGGAAACGCCTGCTGTGGTTGCTGGTCGCGGTGGCGGCGTTGGTGGTCGTCTATGTCCTGTATATCGTGCTACGGCCGGTGGGGGCTGAACCGGCCGCGCCGATTGCCGGTGCGCCAGCACAGATCACCGATCCGTTGGCCCGTGGCGAATACCTGGCCCGGGCGGCCGATTGCGTGGCCTGCCATACCCAGCCTGGCGGCCAGCCTTTTGCCGGGGGCCTGGCGTTCAAATTGCCGTTTGGCGTGATCTACGGCACCAATATCACTCCCGACCGTGAGACGGGCATCGGCAACTTGAGCGATGACCAGTTCGTGCGGGCGGTGCGCGATGGCGTCGGGCCTGAGGGCAACCTGTACCCGGCCATGCCTTACACCTCTTATGCGGCGTTGAGCCGTGAAGATGTGTTGGCGATAAAGGCTTACCTGTTCAGCCTGGCGCCGGTCAAACAGCCGAACCTGCGCAACGAGCTGCCATTCCCGTTCAACCAGCGCTGGGGCATGTCCTTCTGGAAGGTGGCGTTCTTCGATAACCGACGTTTTGCCGCCAACCCGGCCAAGAGCGAGGAGTGGAACCGTGGTGCCTACCTGGCTACCGCCCTGGGCCACTGTGGCGAATGCCACACCCCGCGCAACCTGGGGTTTGCGATGAAGCCCGGTCAGTACCTGTCCGGCGAAGTGATCCAGGGTTGGTACGCCGCCAATATCACCCCGCACCCGCAGAGCGGTATCGGCGGATGGAGCCAGGAGCAATTGGCGGCTTACCTGGCAACCGGTCACGCGCCAGGGCGCAGCAGCGCTTCCGGACCGATGGCGGAAGCGGTGGAGCACAGTCTGCAGTACCTCGTACCTGCCGACATCCAGGCGCTGGTGATGTATTTGCGCGACATACCGGCCCTTGCCGGTGACACGTCTGTCGCCGTCAACCTCAAGCCTGAAGGCGCCCTGGCCGCTAGCGTGGTCGCTCCGGCACAACAGCAGGATGCGTTTGGCCAGCGGCTGTTTGCGCAGAACTGCGTGGGTTGCCACCTGTGGAACGGGCAGGGGCGCCAGTCGTCTTATGCGTCATTGGTGGGCAGTACCGCCAGTAACGATCCGCAAGGACGCAGCGTGGTTCAGGTAATTCTCAACGGCACGCGTATCAGCATCGGCGACCACCACGAGTCCATGCCGGCCTTCGGTCAAAGCCATTCCGACGAGGAAGTGGCGGCTATCGCCAACTATGTGGTCACTCAGTTCGGTGGCAAGAAAGGCACTGTCACGCCCAACCAGGTCGCGCAGCAGCGTAAGCAATAGCGCGAAGCTGCGATGATGTAGCCGCTGCTGAGGCACGCAACTGCGATGGGTTGTAGCCGCTGTCGAGGCACGAGGCTGCGATGGGTTGCGTAGCGACCGCCCTCTGGGCGGTCGGCATCGCAGCCTTGTGCCTCGACAGCGGCTACAGACACTCTTTGTTGGCCGAAGAAATCAGCAAGATGCCCCTGCATTGTTACGCATTCCGCAAGTCTTTATTCCAATTGTTAGCTAGCTAACTATCTTCGATGCCTGATACGTTTCACCTCTCTAGGTCGCACCTCTGCGGCCTGAACGCCAGAACAACATGGCGACAATCACAATGCCTATCGTGAGAGGTCTGTATGGAACCTGGCAGTTATCAGTTGAGCATGAGCGTGCTCATGACCCCCGACAAAGCCAACTTTTCGGGCAACGTCCATGGCGGGGCGTTGCTCAAGATGCTCGATGAAGTGGCCTTTGCCTGCGCCAAGCGTTATGCCGGCCGTTATGTGGTGACCTTGTCGGTGGATCAGGTGATTTTCAAGGAGCCGATTCACGTCGGCGAACTGGTGACCTTCCTCGCGTCCGTCAACTACACCGGGCGCACTTCCCTGGAAGTCGGCGTGAAAGTGATGACCGAAAACATTCACGAGCGAACGGTGCGCCACACCAACAGTTGTTATTTCACCATGGTCGCGATCGACCCCGATGGGCGCCCATGCCCCGTGCGCCCGTTGCTGCCGGACACCCCAGGCGAATTACGTCGTTTTGCCCAAGCGCAATTGCGCAAGCAACAGCGCCAGGAGCTGCAAGCGCGCTACGCCGAGATTCGTGAGCTGGGTGCCGCCCGCTAGGCCTAATGCCAGTCAGTTAAGGAATGGAGATCCAACAAGCGAAGCAGATCCAGTGTGGGAGTTGTCGAGCCCCAGCGAGGCTGCGATGGCGTCGGCACCGTCAACATTGATGTTGCCTGACCCACCGCTATCGCAGCCTCGCTGGGGCTCGACAGCTCCCACCTTTGATCTTCTCTGTCTTGAGGTCTTGTGTTCGCTTAACTGATCGGCATTACCCGCTAGGCCAGTCTTTTCTGTCGAGGAATAACAATGAAAGTGTCACTCTTGAGCCGGTATGCCGTCTTCGCCGTGTGTGTGCTGTTTACGTTGGGCAGCCTGTTTTTCCTGCCCCTGTCACCCTGGCTGACCGGGTTGACGCTGGTCACCGGTGTGCTCAGCCTTATCGGCTTCAATGACCTGCTGCAAACCCATCATTCCGTGCGTCGCAACTACCCGATTCTGGGCAATATCCGCTACCTGGTGGAAACCATTCGCCCGGAGATCCGCCAGTACCTGCTGGAGGGCGACGATGAACAATTGCCGTTTTCCCGAACCCAGCGTTCGATCGTCTATCAGCGCGCGAAAAACCAGCCGGCGGAAAAAGCCTTCGGCACGCTGACTGACGTCTACAAGCCGGGTTTCGAATTCATCAGCCACTCCATGTTGCCCAGTGATCATTGCGACCCACAGCAGTTTCGCGTGGTGGTCGGTGGCCCCGAATGCTTGCAGCCCTACAGTGCGTCGGTGTTCAACATCTCGGCCATGAGCTTCGGCGCCCTCAGCGCGAATGCCATCCGTGCCTTGAACAAAGGCGCGAGTCTGGGCGGCTTCGCCCATGACACCGGTGAAGGCAGCATCAGCCCCTACCATCGCGAGTTTGCCGGCGACCTGATCTGGGAAATCGGCAGCGGTTACTTCGGCTGCCGTACCTTGAACGGTCGCTTTGATCCGGAACGCTTTGCCGAGCAGGCACGCCAGCCGCAAGTCAAAATGATCGAGATCAAGCTGAGCCAAGGTGCCAAGCCGGGTCACGGCGGCATCCTGCCCAAGCATAAGGTCAACGAAGAAATCGCCAGCACCCGTGGCGTGCAAATGGGCAGCGATTGCGTGTCGCCCGCGCGGCACTCCGAGTTCAGTACGCCCATGGAGCTGCTGGCGTTCATCGTGCGCTTGCGCAATCTTTCCGGGGGAAAACCGGTGGGTTTCAAGCTGTGCCTGGGCCATCCGTGGGAGTTCATGGCCATCGTCAAGGCCATGCTGGAGACCGGCATCCTGCCGGACTTCATCGTGGTTGACGGCAAGGAAGGCGGCACCGGTGCAGCACCTCGCGAGTTCACGGACAACATCGGTATGCCCATGCGCGAAGGCTTGCTGTTCGTGCACAACACCTTGGTCGGCGCCGGCTTGCGTGGGCCTATCAAACTGGGAGCCAGTGGCAAGATTGTCAGCGCCTTCGACATCGCCAGCGTGCTGGCCATCGGTGCCGACTGGGTCAACTCGGCCCGGGGCTTTATGTTTGCCATCGGCTGCATCCAGTCGCAAAGCTGCCACACCAACAAATGCCCCACCGGCGTCGCGACCCAGGACCCGCTGCGCCAGCGCGCGCTGCAAGTACCGGACAAGGCCGAGCGGGTGCACAACTTCCATCGCAACACCCTGGTGGCGCTCGGTGAAATGCTCAGTGCCGCAGGCCTGACTCATCCCGCGCAATTGCAGCCCAAGCATCTGGTACGGCGCATGACCACCACCGAGGTGCGGCTGTTTTCACAGATTCACGTGTTCCTTGAACCTGGGGAGTTGCTCAAGGACTCGATCAATTCTGAGTTCTACGCCGGTATGTGGCGCGCAGCTCAGGCCCATAGCTTCGCGCCCCTGGCCGTTGCGGCGCCGGCCAAGGTCGACCGGCGTGAGGCCTCAGCAACAGCCTGATAGCGCGGGTAAGTCCCGTTCGACCAGGGGCGTTATCTTGCCCAACACCAGGTCCGCGGCTTTCTCGCCGATCATGATCGCGCCGGCATTGGTATTGCCGGTGATCAGGGTCGGCATGATTGACGCATCGGCCACTCGCAACCCCAACAGGCCATGGACCCGCAGTTGGTCATCAACCACCGCCATGGAGTCGTTACCCATTTTGCAGGTGCCCACCGGGTGAAACACGGTGCCCAGATTTTCCTTGATCCACTGTTGGATCTGCTCAGTGCTGCTGACCTTCGGCCCAGGCACCAGCTCGCCTTGCAAGCGCTCGGCAAAGGCGGGAGTTGCCGCCAATCGGCGCACCAAGCGAAAGCCTTCTACCAGGGTGTGCAGATCGTCCGGATGGCTGAGGAAGTTGCCGTCCACTTGCGGTTTGTCCTTTGGATCCGCCGAGCGCAAGCGCACTTGGCCACGGCTTTTGGGGTGCATGACGGCCACGTGCAAGCTAATGCCGTGGCCCACGGGAATCAGGCGTTGGGGCTGGTTCTTCAGGGCCGGGGCAACGATCAATCCCAGCTGCGGCACGGTATCGGTGGGGTTGAGGCGTAAAAAGGCACCGGACTCCACGGTGTTCGAGGTCAACGGGCCTCGTCGCGCCGTCAGGTACCGAAAGGGGGAGGCCGCCAACGGCAATATCCCATGCAGAGACAGTCCGTAACCCAGGTCGCTGTCGCTGCGGTACATCAAGACAATGTCCTGGTGATCCTGCAGGTTTTGACCGACGCCGGGCAGTTCGTGGTGCTGGGTAATGCCGTGCCGCGCCAGTTCCTCGGCCGGTCCGATCCCGGACAGCAACAACAGTTGTGGCGAGTTGATGCTGCCGGCGCTGAGGATCACTTCACGCCGGGCTTTGAGTTCAAACACCTGCTCCCCTTGGCTGACCTCGACACCGTAGGCGCGCCCGCCATTGAGCAGGACTCGATGCGTCAGTGCTTCGCTGAGTACGGTTAAGTTCGGCCGCGACAACGCCGGGTAGAGAAACGCCCGGGCAGCGCTGCAGCGCTCGCCATTGATCTGGGTGACATGAAACGCGCCATAGCCTTCCTGCTCCTCAGCGTTGAAGTCGCTGTTGTAGCGCCAGCCCATTTGCGCCGCCGCTGCATAGAACACTGAGTTGACCGCACTTGGGCTGCGTTGGTGGGTGACGTTCAGTTCACCGTTCTGCCCATGCCATGGCGAAGGCCCTGGCTCGAAATGCTCGGAGCGCCGAAAGTACGGCAACAGATCGTCATAGCCCCAGCCCTGATTACCAGCCGCGTCCCAGCGGTCGTAATCGCTGCGGTGCCCGCGTACATAGATCATGCCGTTGATTGCACTCGAACCGCCCCAGACCCGACCGCGCGGGCAGGGGATGGGTTTGTCACCGCTGGTGGATTGAGCCTCGAACTGATGCATCCAGTTCCATTTCGGGTTGGCGATCAATCGGATGATGCCCGCCGGGGTGCGGATGTAGGCGCCGGGAAACAGCGTGCGATCACTGGCCCCAGCCTCCACCAGGCACACCGAAACCCCGGGCTCGGCAGACAGTCGGTTGGCCAGCACACAGCCGGCCGAACCTGCGCCGACCACGATGTAGTCGAACGTGTGTGCAGGGGATTGAGTCATGACAGTTACCTCGTTGGCATTAGAAAAACGGGTTCTACAGCCCCAGCATCGAACCGACATCCAGCATCACTTGCACTCCGACAACAAAGCCATTCCCGCTCAATTCCCGGGCGCCAGGGTTGTAGAAATTGTCTGGATTGATCAGGTACTGCACGCTCGGCTCAATAGACAAGTTGCGGCTAAGGGCAAAGTGACCGTTGGCTTCCAGCGCGTACACATCCCGGTCGCCCAGGCGCGGGTCGCCGTTGTTGTCGGTGCGCATCCGTTGCTGGAACTCCAGTTGGTGCGGGTTGATCCGCAGGTAGCTGGTCTTGAAATTGAGCTTGTCCTGGGGCCGGTCGAAGGGCGCGAGGTAGGTCAGCCCGGCTTCGGCAAAATGGCTGAAGGGTTGTTTGTCATCGGCCGCGGCCGACAGCGAGCCGAACACTTGCAAACCTTGCAGGTTGGCGCGCCACAGCGTCTGGCGGAACTTGAAGAAGGCGCCGGCGGTGCCGTGATCACTGGCGCCGGTCAAGGGATCGACTTGCTTCGAAGAGTTGAAGTAAGCGTTGAGTTCGTACTGGGTGGTGTCGTCGCCCGGCTTGCTGCCGATCCCCAGCAGGAAGCTGGTGCCGCTGGCGTCGTCGGTGCTGAAGTCCAGGCCCTTGCGCTTTTTCAGGTAGTCCACCGGATTGGATTCAAACGCCCCCGCATGCACGTACAGGCTTGGGTTTACCTGGTATTTCAGGTAGCCGCCCCAGGCGCCATAAGGCGGTGGCAGTACGCCGGTGGAGGAGTCAATGATCGGGTCGTTGCAGGTGACCACGGTGTCGCAGTTGTAGATATAGAAATAGCGTCGGGCATTGGTGCGCCCCAGGTGCAGGTCGAGCTGGCCGTCGAGCCATTTTTGTTCGAAGGTCAGCAGGCTCAACTGGTTGCTGGTGATGTCGTTGTGAATCGGCGCCCCGGCGAAGTAGCTGCCGGCGGCGCCTTGCCAGTTGCGTGAAGTGGGTTGCCCGGTGCCCTGGTCGAGGATGAACACGGTTTCTTCGACATGAAACGCCGAGCCATCGAGGCCGGCCAGCGTGCCCAGGTTGACGTCAGCACCGATAAACAGGTCGCCACTGTTGCCAAAGCTGTTGGGCCTTGGGCCGGTGTCGAGATTCTTCATCGACAGGCTCCAGAACTGCACATGGGGCTGGATGCCGTAGCCGGCCAATTGTTCGCCCAGGTCCGCCAGCGGGCCTTCACGGGTTTGCGCCCAGGCCTGGGGATACAGGGACACCGCGAGCAAAAAGGTGCACACACGCATTGGAGTGTTCATGGTCAGGGACTCTTTTTATTGTTGTTGTGATGAGCGGGTGGTTCATTGATGCGCCAATGACGGCGTGGGATTGACCAGCACCTTGATCTGGCTCTTGTCGGCTGACAGGCCCTCGAAGCCTTGTTCGACGGCATGCTCCAACGCGACGCAGCGAGTCACGATCCGAGTGAGGTCCAGGCGCCCGCTGGCCAGCAACTCGATCAGCGCCGGGTAGGCATGGCGATACCCAACGCTGCCCAGCAGCCGCAGTTCGTTGTTGACCAGGTGAAAGGCATCGATCTGCACTTCACCCATCAAGCCCACCAGCACCGCTTCGCCGCCTTTGCGCAGACAGTGCAGGGCGTTGGTCAAGGTCTGTTGGCTGCCGGCGGCCTCGAACGCGCTGTCGACACCGCCCTCGCTCAAGGCTCGCAGGCGTGGCAACAGGTCGGCGTCGCGGCCATTGAGCACTTCCCGGGCGCCGAGTTCGCGGGCCAGTTGCAGGCGTTGTGGGCTGATGTCCACCGCATAGATCCGCTCCACACCGCGTAGCCGCGCGAGCATGATCAACAGCAGGCCGATCGGGCCGAGGCCGAACACCACGCAACTGTCGCCGGCCTGCAAGCTGCTTTGGTTCAGTGCATGGAAGGCCACGGCGGCGGGCTCCAGTACGGCGGCCTGTTTGAAGCCCACAGCGTCTGGCAATGGATGGAGCATGTAGACCGGCACCACCACACGCTCGGCAAAACCGCCGTCGCCCATCAGCCCGATGAAACCCATGGACTGGCACAGGTTGTAGCTGCCCTCCAGGCAATACGCACAGTGGCCGCAACGGTACTCGGGCTCGACCGCGACCCGGCTGCCGACCCGCACATGGCTGACGCCCTCGCCGAGGGCGATCACCTGGCCGCAGAACTCGTGGCCCAGGGTCAACGGTGCACGGCAACCGGACAGCGGATGAGGCGTGTGCTGCGGAATCGAATGCGGGCCGTCCTGGTATTCGTGCAGGTCGCTGCCACAGATCCCGCAGTAGGCCACTTGCACCAGCACTTCGCCGAGGCCGGGGGACGGTTCGGGCAGATCAGTCAGGCGCAGGTCTTTGGCGGCATGCCAACGCAATGCTTTCATGGCTGGTTTCCTTGCAGGATGGACGTGGCTGCCACCTGACGGCGCAGCACAGCGGGGGCGGTTTCCTTGAGGAACAAGGACAGAACGGCGGCCAGCAACGCACCGGCACACGACATCCACATCACGATGGACAGGCCAAAACGATCGGCAGCAAAACCGGCCACGGTGGGCGCAACAAAACCACCCACCAGCTCACCAATGCCCATGATCATGCCCAGGGCGGTGGCCATCACCTCACGGGGAACGGTCTCTGCGGGAATGGTCGCCATAAACAGCGTGAAGCAGCCCAGTCCGGTGTAAGTCAGCACCATCAGCACGCCGAGAATCAGTGGTGAAGGCGCAAACAGCAGGGCCATCGGGCAGCAGGCGGCCACCAGCGAAAACAGCACCAGCGTTGGGCGGCGGCCGATGCGGTCGGAAATCGCCGGCACCGCAAAGCCCCAGAGCACCCAGGCGGCGCCCAGGCAACTCATGATCGCGCCCATGCTCGGTGGGCTATAACCGCGAACGCTGACCAGGAAGGTGGGCGTGAAGGAGATCAGGATGATGAACCAGGTCAGGAACACACAGCTGATCAAGGTGCAGAGCACGATGTTGCGGCTTTTCAGCAAGACCAGGCGATGCACGGTCTGGTGCTCACTGACCTTCGGCGCCTGGCGCGGTTCGTCGTTGCGTACATAGCGCCAGATCAACCAGGCAATCAGCAGGCCGGGCACCAGCGACACAATGAATGCATGGCGCCAGCCGTAAGTTTCGGCAAGGGCAATCAATATCGGCGGGCCGATCACCGCGCCTAAAAGGCCTGCCGCCGAACCCTGCAGCAAACCCATGTTCAGGCCCCGTCGATGGGGCGAGGAGGCTTCTACCATCAGCGACTGGGACAGCGGCAGAATCGGGCCTTCGGCCAGGCCCATGATCCCGCGAAACAGCAGCAGGCTGAGAAACCCGGTGACCAGCCCCGACAGCGCCGAACACAGAGAAAACAGGATCACCGCGAGAATCAGCAGCGGTTTGCGCACGCCTCGACGGTCTGACCAAGCCCCCACCAGCGCACCGGACAGCGCCCAGGCCAGGGCCAGCACCGAGGACAGCATGCCCAGGTGGCTATTGCTCAGTTGCAGCTCCGTGGCCATGAACGGAAACAGAAACGCGAGGGCCAAGCGATCGAAAAACACGAAGCCAAAGGTCAGGAACAGCACGCACAGCAAGGTGTTTTCGTAACCGGCTTTATTATTGTTGTCAGCCATGGTGGTTCTCCGAAAAACGCGTTTAGCGAAACAGGCGGTCCACGGCATCGGCGCCCAGGCCGACCTTGTCGTAGTGCTTGCGGCAGAGGTCGATGTAGGAGTGCACGTCGAAATAACCGTTGGGTTCACCCTGTTCGTCGAGCCAGATCAGCGGCCCCTTGACGATGAAAAACACGCGCATCGGCTCCGGGTGGTCATAGGCCACCAGCGTGTGGCCTTCGCCCGGAGTCTCGTAGACAAAGTCGCCGGCGGTGGCGGTCCAGTCGTGTTCCAGGTAGCCCCATTTTCCGGAGAGGGTGTAGGCGAATACTTCGTGGGGGTGGTAATGCCGATTGACCAAGCCCGCGCGGCTGGACATCAGGATGTCGCACCAGCGGTTTTCACTCGGGGAAATCCACAGTGGGCGTGAAGACACGGTTTCGGTGAACGGCACATAGAGCCGCAGGTCGTCACTGGCGGCGTTGGGCAGGTAAACCTCGGGCTTGGCGTCGGGCTTGAAGCAGTTGGCGATCGGCTGCAAGTCTTTCCAAAATTCGGTGCTGGCTAATTCGGGCATGTTCGGCCTCTGCTTGTGGGGGATACAGGGCCACTCTAGGGTGTGAACGCGCGGGCGGTTTGATCGCAACTGACGTGATGGTTGCCTGTATCGGACGCCGCTTTTCCCGCTTGCCCGGTGGTCGATTACGACCGGGCAATGAGTTGACATCATGGATTGTTCAGATATTAATGAGTTCTCTGGAAACCCCGGAATTGGCCTCGCCTGGGCCAGGGCAACCTCCCGCTGCCATGAGAAGAATAAAAATGACTCCATGCGCCATGCTCGACACTCGGCGAGCCAGTACCGACAACATTCCCCTGGACCAGCGCCTGGCCTTTTGGGAGCAGTACAACGCGTCCACCCTGGTGGGCCTCAAATGCTCGTCCTACAGCGAGGGCGGATTTACCGCGACCCAGGACAACCTGAGCCTGGAAAGCATGCACCTGGCGCATATCGTCGGTAACGAACACGTGGTGGAGCGCGACGGCTCGATGATTCGAGCGGTGCCCAAGGCGTCGATCTTCGTGTCATTCGTGACGGGCAGCGGTTCGTTTTTCTTTCAGAATGGGCAGTGCCAGTTGCTGGAACCCGGCGAGTTGATGGTCTATCGCACCGACAAACCCTACCTGTTCGGTTTTTCCGGGCCCATGCGCCAATTCATCTTCGATGTGCCCCAGGAAATCTTTGCCAGCCGCTGTTTGAGCCGCTTCGACAATGCACTGAAAATCAGCGCCCACACCGGCGTGCAGCGCTTGCTGTTACGCACACTCGGTGAGCGCACCCGAGACTTTTTCCAGCAGCCGTTGAGTCAGGAAGCGGGGAGCTATCAGGACGATGCGTTCGAGTTACTGGGCAATATCATTGCTGGCCAAGTCGGTCACCGCCGGATCAACGCCTTGAGTGCTTCCTACCTGTTGGCGGCCAAGCAATGCATCCGGGATCAGTTGGCCGACCCGACCTTGAGTTGTGAACGGGTGGCGATCCAGACCGGGATCTCGACCCGGCACCTGGCGCGGCTGTTTGCCCTGGAAGACACCCAGCCACGGCGTTTCATTCTGGAAAAACGCCTGCAACAAGCGTACGGCCTGTTGAGCAGTCAGCAGGTCAGGGGCCTGGATGTGGGGGAGGTTGCCTACCGCCACGGTTTTACCAGCCAGGCGCACTTCTCCCGGGCGTTCAAGGCGCGTTATGGGCAGACGCCGAGTGAAGTGCGTGCGCTGGCGCTGGGCAATTAGCACCGCGGCGAAAACCTCAGGTGGTCACTCTCAAACCAACAACCGCAGGGTTTCAAACAGTTCTCGATCCTCCCTTTTCGCCGAACGGGCGTGGCGCCGAATCACCTGCAGCAGGCAGTCGGTGAAACACAGCGCTGCATTGCTCAGCGAGCCATTGCGCCGGGTGACGATGCTCAGTTGTCGCGGCTCGAACGCTTCGCTCAACTTCAGGGCAACGATGCGCCCCAGGAACGGTGGGGCTGTGCTCATGATGGTTGGGCCCCAGGTGCACATGTCGGCGCGCTCCACCATCATCTGCAGGATTGCCAGTGAGTGCGCGCGCACGATGCGATTGCTATCGATGTGTGCGTTGTGTTGGCCGAACAATTCCTGCATCAGGGCGTCGCGACCGTCTGGGGCATAGTTCAGCGTCCAGCTCTGATCCAGCAGATCGTGGATCGATTTCGCGTTTTGCCGAGGATGGCCCTGGCGAACCAGCACCGAGGTCTGGTAGTCCAGCAACGTCTCACAGGCAAACTCCGGGGTCGCCTGCGCCGGGTGCAACTGACCGATGGCGAAGTCCATGCTGCCGTCACGCAGCAGCGGCTGGGCCACCGCCATCAGGCTTTCGAACAGTTCCAGCTGGATGTCGGGCATGCGTTGGCGAAACTCCAACACCACTTCTGGTAGAAACGTCAGCGCAATCCAGGGCGTGACGCCGACGCAGAGTCGCCCCTGGGCTTTGCCGCGCAACTGATCAAGGTCGGCCTGCGCATGCTCCAGCTGTTTGAGGACCAGCTTGGCGTGGGTCAGCAGTACTTTTCCGTATTCAGTGAAATTCAGGCCACTGGGGGTCCTGACGAAAAGCGGCAATTGTTGAGCCGTTTCCAGTTCACGCAGGGCTTTGGTCACGGCGGCCTGGGAGATATCCAGCGAGCGCGCGGCCGCGCGGATGCTGCCGGTTTCGGCGCTGGCAATCAGCGCTTGCAGTTGATGCAGCTTCATAGGCTCACCTTTGGGACAACCAATGGTTGTCATCATAACCAAATTGAGTCTCCCTGGCCCAGGGCCTGTTCCTTAAGATCGATTCGGCAGCGCCCACCGGACTCACCCTTGAGCCAGGGGCACTGAATGATCTTATCGAGGAGTACCACCGTGCATGCTGACCATGTCCTGCCGGGAATAGCCGCATCGCAAAATGAGATGATTGCCCTGCGTCACCGTATTCACGCCCACCCCGAACTGGGGTTTGAAGAGTTCACCACGGCTGAACTGGTGGCGCAGTGTTTGACGCAGTGGGGGTTTGAGGTGAGCCGAGAGGTGGGTAAGACCGGTGTGGTCGGGACCCTGAAAAATGGCCCCGGGCGTGCCATTGGGTTACGCGCGGACATGGATGCGCTGCCGATTCAGGAGGCCACCGGCTTGCCGTATGCCAGCCGCAATGACGGCGTGATGCACGCCTGTGGCCACGACGGTCATACGGCAACCCTGCTGGCAGCAGGGCAATACCTTGCACAAACCCGAGCGTTCAACGGCACGGTGCATCTGGTGTTTCAGCCGGCTGAAGAAGGGTTGGGCGGTGCCCGGAAAATGCTGGAGGACGGGCTGCTCGAACGTTTCCCCTGCGACGCGATTTTTGCCATGCACAACGTGCCGGGATATCCCGCCGGGCAACTGGGGTTCTACAGCGGGCCGTTCATGGCGTCTGCCGACACGGTCACGATCACCATCAAGGGTACCGGTGGCCATGGTGCGGTCCCGCACAAGGCGGTCGACCCGGTGGTGGTTTGTTCGTCCATTGTGATGGCCCTGCAAAGCATCGTCTCGCGCAACGTTAACCCTCAGGAAACGGCGATTATCACGGTCGGTAGCCTTCATGCCGGCAGCGTGTCGAACGTCATTCCGGCCACTGCCGAAATGATCCTGAGTGTGCGAGCGCTGACGCCGCAGATACGCCAACTGCTCGAAGTCAGAATCACCGAGCTGGTCCAGGGCCAGGCCGCGAGTTTCGGTGCGCAGGCGCATATCGACTACCAGCATTGTCATCCGGTGTTGATCAACGATCCCGAGCAGACGGCGTTCGCCCGTGAAGTCGCCAGAGAGTGGTTGGGCGAGGGGCAGTTGATCGAGGACCTGCGGCCATTCACCGCCAGCGAGGACTTTGCCTTCATCCTGGAAAAATGCCCGGGCAGTTATCTGGTGATCGGCAATGGCCAGGGCGATAGTGGGTGCTTGCTGCATAACCCCGGTTACGACTTCAACGACGCCTGCCTGCCTATCGGCGCCAGTTATTGGGTCAAGTTGGTGGAAGGTTTTCTGCGCTAAGCAGGGCTGCATAAACGCTATCGGTCACCTGGCTCTGCGAGCCCTCGAGGAAGATAACAATGAATAAGATAATCGCGGCTGTTTCCCTGGCGTTCTTGACCGCATCCGGCCTGGCTGGCGCGGCGGATTGGAGTGGGAAAGTACTGAAGCTGGGCGTTGACCCGACGTATCCACCGCTGGAATACAAAAATCAGGACGGCACACTGACGGGCTTTGGGGTCGATATCGCCGAGGCGCTCTGTGCAGAGCTGCACGCCCGGTGCATCTGGGTTGAAAGCAGCTGGGACGGCATGATTCCGGCCTTGCTGGCACGCAAGTTCGACGCGGTGGCCTCGTCGATGACCATCACCCCCAAGCGCCTGGGACAGATTGCGTTCACCGATAAAGTATCCAACGCCCCGGCACGCCTGGTTATCAAGCGTGGCTCGGGGTTGGAACCGACTGTCGAGTCGCTCAAAGGCAAGCGCGTAGGCGTGGAGCAGGGCTCGACTCAGGAGGCTTTCGCGAAAGCCGTCTGGGGTGCCCAGGGCGTGGATATTCTCTCTTATCAGAATCAGGACCAAGTCTACGCCGACCTCACGGTCGGGCGGCTCGATGCCTCGTTGCAGGGGGCCATTCAAGCCAGCCATGGCTTCCTGGATAAGCCGGTAGGTAAGGACTACGCCTTTGCCGGTGGCAACCTGGATAACCCGGAATTCTTCGGCGTGGGTGACGGCATCGGCGTGCGCAAGGCGGACGTTGAGCTGCGTGAAGACTTGAACAAAGCGCTGGCGACGATCATTGCCAATGGCACCTACGTGCGGATCAACAAAAAGTACTTCGATTTCGACGTCTACGGCGCGAAATAACCCCCGCTCGAAACCCGGTGCAGAGCAGTCGCCCAGGCTGCTCTGTTGCCGCTTTACCTTCACCTCAACCTAATAAAAACAAGGAGAGTGAAATGCTTCTGGAAGGCTTTGGTCCACAGATTCTGTTGGGCACCCTGGCCACGATCAAACTGGCGTTGGGATCACTGCTGTTCGCCGTTCTGATCGGGCTGATGGGGGCCAGCTCCAAGCTGTCTTCAAACCGTGTACTGCGGATGTTTGCGACAAGCTACACGACGTTGATCCGCAGCATGCCGGACCTGGTGATCATGCTGTTGCTGTTCTTCAGCCTGCAAATGTTGCTCAACCAACTGACCGATTGGCTGGGTATTGCCCAGCTCGATATCGACCCTTTCCTGGCCGGTGTCGTGACCCTGGCATTTATTTATGGGGCGTACTTTACCGAAACCTTTCGCGGTGCTTTTCAGGCGGTACCAGTCGGCCAGATTGAAGCCGCCAGGGCTTACGGCATGACGCGCGCACAAACCTTTCGCAAGGTCTTGTTCCCACAGATGCTGCGCCACGCGTTGCCGGGGATTGGCAACAACTGGCAAGTGCTGATCAAGTCGACCGCGCTGGTGTCGATCATCGGCATGACCGATGTGGTCAAGGCCACGCAGGATGCGGGCAAGGGCTCAATGCAGTTCTTCTATTTCACGCTGGTCGGCGGCCTGATCTACCTCGCAATCACCACCGTTTCCAACGTTCTGCTGATGTGGCTCGAACACCGCTACTCCGTGGGAGTCAGGAAGGCCGTGCTATGACCACTATTCTCCAGGACTACTGGCAGGCCTATCTCTGGAGCGACGGGGCGCATCTGTCCGGTTTGGCGGTGACCTTGTGGCTGCTGATTCTTTCGGTGTTGATCGGGTTCCTGTTAGCCGTTCCGTTATCAATTGCCCGCGTCAGCGCCAACCCGCTGATTCGCACGCCGGTCTGGTTCTACACCTACGTGTTTCGCGGTACGCCGTTGTACATCCAGCTGCTGTTCTTCTACACCGGGGTGTACAGCCTGCACGTGATTCGGGCGCAGGATTTTCTCAATGCGTTTTTCCGCGATGGCTTCAACTGTACGGTGCTGGCGTTCGGGCTCAATACCTGTGCCTACATGACCGAGATCTTTGCCGGCGCCATCAGGGCCACCCCGCACGGTGAAATCGAGGCCGCCAGGGCCTACGGGATGAGCACCTTCACGCTGTACCGGCGGATTGTGTTGCCGTCAGCGCTACGTCGGGCGCTGCCGCTGTTCAGCAATGAAGTGATCTTGATGCTGCATTCGACCTCCGTCGCGTTCACCGCCACGGTGCCCGATCTGCTGAAGATCGCCCGGGACGTCAACTCGGCGACTTACGCCTCGTTTGCCGCATTCGGGATTGCCGGGGTGCTGTATGCCTGCAGTGCATTTTTGCTGATCTGGCTGTTTCGCCGTGGCGAACTGCATTGGCTGGCTTACCTGAAACCCCGCATGCACTGACCTCACTGGAAACGCTCGTATGTATAAATTGATCGTTGAAGATGTCCACAAGAACTACGGCAGCCATGAAGTACTCAAGGGTGTATCACTCAAGGCCAAGGCGGGCGATGTGATCAGCATCATTGGTTCTTCCGGCTCCGGGAAGAGCACCTTTTTGCGCTGTATCAACTACCTTGAACAACCCAGCGTCGGGCGCATTATCGTCAATCAACAAGAACTGCTGACCCGCAAGGACGCAAAGGGCGAGCAATGTGCCGCCGACCCCCAACAATTGCGGATCATGCGCAGTCAGTTGTCGATGGTTTTCCAGCATTTCAATCTATGGAGCCATATGACGGTGCTGGACAACATCATCGAGTGCCCGATCAGGGTGCTGGGGATCGGTCGCCAGCAAGCCCTGGAACGTGCTCGCAAGTACTTGTCCAAGGTGGGGTTGGCGGAGCGGGTTGAAGCGCAGTATCCGGTTCAGTTGTCCGGCGGCCAGCAGCAGCGCGTGGCCATTGCCCGAGCGCTGGCGATGGAGCCAGAGGTGATGCTGTTCGATGAGCCGACCTCCGCGCTGGACCCGGAATTGGTGGGCGAAGTGCTTAAGGTCATGCAGCAACTGGCCGAGGAGGGCAGGACGATGGTTGTGGTGACGCACGAAATGGCCTTTGCACGGCACGTCTCCAATCACGTGATGTTCCTGCATCAGGGGCGAGTGGAGGAGCAAGGTTCACCCAGCAGTGTGTTCGACCATACCCAAAGCGAGCGGTTGAAGCAGTTTCTGGCGGGTAGCTTCAAATAAGCAGGTAGACGAACATCCGATATCGGCAGCATCGCGCTGCCGATTCGTTATTACCTCCCCAATCCGGGGCTCAGACTGTGCCGGTACCTGATTTCGATGGCACCAGCACGGCGATCAACGCGGGCATCAGAACCAGTGCCCCGATCATGTTCCAGATGAACAGCAACACCAACAACAGACCCATATCGGCCTGGAACTTCAATTCAGAGAACACCCAAGTAGACACGCCCAGTGCCAGGGTTATTCCGGTGAACGCAACGGAAGTGCCGGTGGTCTTCAATGTCTCGAAATAGGCCGCGCGCATGGCCAGCCCTTGCTGCATAAAGCCTTCCATCCGGCTGTACAAGTAGATGCCGTAGTCCACGCCGATACCCACGCCAAGCGCGATCACCGGCAAGGTGGCGATTTTCACCCCCAAGCCCATCTGCGCCATCACCGCTTCACACAGCACGGTCGACAGGTACAGCGGCGCCATGAGTGCGATGGTCACCTTGAGCGACCTGAACTCGAAAAACACCACCAATGAGATGATGACGAACACCAGCAGCACCATCAGCTTTTCCGAGTGCTTGATCACCTGGTTGGTCGCCGCCTCGATCCCGGCGTTGCCTGCCGCCTGGAGGATCTGGAAATCGCCGGTGTTGTACGTGCGGTTGAACTGCTCCACCGCTGCACTGACACGACTGAGGGTTTGCGCCTTGTGGTCGGCCAGGTACAGGCTGATCGGCGCGATGTTGCAGTTCGGGTCGACCAGTTCTGTGGCGACGCCGGCGCGGGCGTTATTCATCACGTATTGGTCGCGGGAGAACTCGGCCCACTTGGGATTGCCCTCGTTGCGCGCAGCGATGTTGAAACGCATGGTGCCGTACAGCGACTGCACAGACTCCACGCCTGGCACTTCGAGCAAGTGCTGTTCCAGCTGGTTGGCCAGGTCGGCCGCGGCGAAGCGTGAACATTGCTCGGGCGGGGTCTTGAAGATCAGTACATACACATCGGTACTGGCGCTGTAATGGGCAAGGAGGTAGGCGTTGTCCTGGTTGTATCGCGCTTGTGCACGCAGCTCCGGTGCGCCGGCATCCAGGTCACCGACTTGCAGGTCCTGGCGGGCATGGTAACCAAGGCCGAGCAACACCAGGCTCGTCAGAATCACCACGACAGCGACCGGCTTGCACATGACCCCCGCAAGCCGGCGGAAGACCGGCCAGTCGGACTGGCTGCGCTCACGCTGTTGACGCAAACCTCGTGGGCTGATGCCGACATAAGACATCAGCACCGGCAGCAGGAACATCTTGGTGAAGATGGCCACAAACACGCCAATGCTGGCGGTTATGGCCAGTTGCTGAATGACGCCGATGTCGATCACCAGCAGCGTGATGAACCCGACTGCGTCGGCCAGCAATGCGGTACTGCCCGGAATGAACAGGGCACGAAAGGTACGTTCGGACGCGGGTAGCGCACCGCAACCGTTGCCCATTTCGTTCATCATCAGGTTGATATTTTGCACGGCATGGCTGATGCCGATGGCAAAGATCAGGAAGGGTACTAGGATCGAGTACGGGTCCAGGCCGTAGCCCAACAGGCTGAGCAGCCCCAACTGGCAAATGACGGTGAGCAGGCAGGTCAGTACGGTGACGGCCGTGCTGCGCCAGCAACGGCAATAGAGGTACAACAGTACACTGATCAACCCGACGGTAATGGCGAAGAACAACGCGATGTCGCTGGCGGCGGCCAGCAGGTCCCCAATAATCTGCGCGAACCCAATCACGCGAATGGTCACGCCTTGGGCGCTGAAGTGTTCACGCACTTCGGTGTTCAAGGCCTGGCTGAAGGCCCCGTAATCCAATGGTTTGCCGGTTTGTGGGTCGTTATCCAGCAACGGCACGCGAATGATCGTCGAGCGCCAGTCGTTAGCCACAATGTTGCCGAGCATATTGGCGCGCAGGATGTTCTGGCGTACCTGCGAAAGCGACCCGGGGCTTGCGTCATAGGTGTCCGGGATGACACGGCCGGAGCGTACGCCCTCGGTGGTCACTTCGCTCCACAGCGCATTGGGGGTCCATAACGATTTGAGTTTTCCTCGGTCGACGCCGGGCAGATAGAAAATCTTGTCGTTGACCTCGCGCAGGGTTTCCATGAACGCAGGGTCGAGAATCTCACCCTTGGGGTTTTCCACCAGTACCCGCAATACGTTGCTCTGTGGCCGTAACACGTCCTCGTATTGCAGGTAGTTCTGGATGAAGGGGTGACTGGTGGGGATCATCCGCGAAAAGCTTGCGTCCGGGCGCAGCGCCAGGGCCTTGTACCCCAGCAGCAGCGAAACAATCAGGAAAAACACCAGCACTGCCAGGCGATTATGGAACAGCGTTCGCTCGACGAAATCCAGCAGTCGTGGCCCGGGTTTTTCCAACTGTTGAGAAGGCGGGTTGAGGTTCAGGCGCGAATTCATCAACGCAGCTCCTTCAGTTCATGGATGGCGAGAACGTGCAGACCCTTGTTACCGACCAGGGCCAACTGCGTATCGCCGAGGGTCGCCACGCCAAGCCAGGCGCCTCTGATTGCGCTCTGGAAGAGATGGAACTGCTGCAGGTCCTGACTGTGCAGTAACACGCCGGCTTGGCCGGTCAACCAAAGGCTGCCATCGGCAAGTTGTTCTGCGCCATAGAGGCTGGCTTTGGTGCCTAGTGGGATAGGCTTCCAGTCCTGGCCGTGGTTATTGCTGACGAAGAGCGCGGCGCCGAAGCCCATGGCGAGGACTTCTCCGTCACGCAACTGAACGAGTTTGTACAACGAGGCGGGCGTCAGTTGCTGGGCGGCCAGCCATTGACCGTCAACCCGTCGGTACAGGCGACCGCCTTCACCCGCAATCAGCAGATCACCGTTGGCCAACGCCAGCACGGCATTGAGGTGCAGGCGCTCGGGGTTATCCAGGTCGGGTAAGTACTCCCAGCGCTTACCGCCATCGCGAGTGTGCAAGGCCATGCCATAGGCGCCCACCACCCAGCCTTCGTCAGCATTGGCAAACCATACGTCCAGCAGCGGTCGTGAGGGGCCCGCGACGGCGCCGGCGGTTATGTCGTCGAGGGCGAAGCGGGCATTATCCAGGGCTTGCAGTTGTGCTGCGTTGTCGGAATCCTGTGCACTGGCGACCTGTTCCAGGCGTGCCACCTCAGCCTCGGCCCACGTGAGCATCAAGGTGTTGATGGTCCTGCCATCGAGTTGTTTGTCCCAGTTCTCTCCACCGTCAGTGCTGTGCAATACCACCCCGTCATGGCCCACGGCCCAGCCTTGGCGATCGTCGACGAAATGGACGGCAGTGAGCAGTACATCCACTGGAACCTTGGCCTGGTGTAGCCGACCATCCGGCTCGCGCACAAGGATGTGGCCGTCAGCCCCCACCAGCACCAGACGCTGGCCCAAACGCTGGACGCCGGTGAGGGGCGCCTGACTGGCGCTTGCGGATATCCGCGACGGACGTTCCAGGCGATCCGCCATAGGCGCGGCAAAAGGTGTGGCCGACAGCACGGCGCTGGTCAGCCCGATGAGCAGACTCAACAGCGGGCAGGTGAACGTTTTCATGGCAAATGTCTCGGGAGAAATAACAGGGGTGGCACATGACCACCCCAGTGTTCGGCAGCAGGCGCTTCAGTGACCTGAGCGGCGTAATGCAGCCGGACTGAATTCGGCAAGCTTGCCGCTGATGCCAAACTGGGTGCTTCGCTCTTCGTTCTCCAACCCGTACACCACGTAGCGGCGCGCTTGCAGGTCGTAGGCGACATCGCTGAGTTGCAGGCTCGAGAGCACGTCGTAGCGTTGCAAGGTGTGGGCTTCCTGGACCCGCCACAGGTCGCTGCGACCGTCGTAGAGGTCGGCCGCCAGGATGCTCCAGCTGTCCTCGTCGACATAGAACACGCGCTTGGCGTAGATGTGTCGTTCGCCTGGCTTCAGGGTCGCCTCTACCACCCAGACGCGGTGCAGTTCGTAGCGCAACAGGTCCTGGTTCAGATGATTGGGCTGGATGATCTGGTTGTACTTGAGCGAACGGTCAGCCAGTTTGTAGGTGTTGTAGGGCACCAACAGTTCTTTCTTGCCGATCAGCTTCCAGTCGTACTTGTTGGGGGCGCCGTTGTACATGTCGATGGCGTCATAGGTGCGCAAGCCTTCCGAGGTGCCGACCGGGGAGTCGTAGGCCGCTTCGGGGGCACGCAATACACGGCGCTGGCCAGGGTTGTAGCTCCATGCCAGGCGTGCTTCGCGGGTCTGGTCAATGGGCTCGTGGATCAGCGTTTGGCCGCCCGCCACGCTCTCTGGCGAGATGACCTTGCCCAGGTAGTAGTACAGGCGGTTTGGCTCGGGATTGCCCATGGCCGAGGCCATCATCACTTTTACGTCGCGGCGGATCGGGGTGAAGCTGCCGTTGTTCTGCACCACCATTTCGGTGGGGAAATACTGATAACCACCGCTGCGGTAACGGACGAAGTGATTGAACAGCACCTCGATGCCCGAGTGAGGAATGGGAAAGGGCACGCTGCTCTTCTCGTAACCCATCAGGCCGTTGCCACCGTCAGCCAGGGAGATAGTGGGCGCTTCCTTGGCAATTTCTGCGTATTCGCTTTGGGGCAAGGCGGCCGTGCGGTGAGCGGGATAGACGAGCATCTTGAAGTCAGGGTATTTGCCCAGCAGTGCCTGGTAGCCGGGGGTGAGCAGTTGGGCATATTGGCCCTGATTAACCTGGGTGATGGTGTACAGCGGTTTTTCGCTGGCGTAGGGGTCGACGTAACCCTGGCCGGCCTGGTAGCCCGCCGGTGGTTGGGTGAGCCCACCGGTCCAGGCAGGAATGCTGCCGTTGGCGTTTGCGGCCTTTTGTGCGCCGGTGGGTGTCAGTTCCTGGCCCAGGCGGGCGGCTTCACTGGCGTCAAGCTTGGCCAGGGCGGTACCACTGGCAAGGCTCAGGAGAGCACCCAATACGGTGGCGTGAAACAGCGTGGTGTTCATGGCGTACCTCATCAATCAGAAGCCCATACGCAGGCTGAGGGAAACAAAATCCTTGTCGGTGGTGGCGTAGGGCGTGTTGCCACTGGCAGACCAGGAAAGCTCGGCGGAGTACTTCTGCAGGTAGTCGAACTTTGTCCCGACTGAACCGAGCAGCCGTCCTTCGGAAAAGGTGCCGTCGTAGGACCAGCCTTTAACATCCTGGCCGAAGGCCACGAACGGCGAGACGTTGACCCCGGCGACCAATGCCGGATAGCTCAGTTGCGCACGCAGGCGGTAACCCCAGGCAAACTTGCTGGTGTACCCGTCGCTGGAACAGCCCAGTTTCTGGTACTTGCCCGGTGAGCCGAGGGCGCAGCCTGCCGCGCTGCCATTGGCCAGGTCGGAGCCATACAGGTCTCCCTTGGCATATCGACGATCATTCAGGCTGGGCAGGTCATGCATGTACTTCATGCCGGCCTCGCCAATCAGGTTGAGGCTCTCGGCGCCCATCACCTGAGGCAGCGATTTGAGGAAGCCCAGCGACAGCTGCGAGATCTTGCGCCGGTCGTAACCGTTGTAGACCGAGCCTGGCGCCGCGTTGATGGCATCCTGGCCCAGGGTGATGTTCTGGCCGATCTGTTGGCCCAACTGCAGTGGGTTACCGGCAAAGGCCGGGATCAGATCGCCGTTGGCCAGTTGCACCGGTTGGTTAGGTCGATAGCTGTACTCGCCAAAGACCGAGGTGCCTTGCAGGTTGCTGGAGAAGCTCAGGCCGAAGATGCGGATGTCTTCCGGGAAGTCGGCGAAGTAGGTGCCGTTGGTATCTTGCTTGCCCGCAATCCAGCCAGCCCCGGCGCCGGGCCGCAGGTCAGTGGTGATGCTGGTATAGGGCGTGCGTGAATGGATGTTCAAGGCATAAGCCCCGAACTCGGTGTCGAGTTGATCGGCAAAGTAGCGCAATGCGAAGCCGAACTGACCGCTGTTCGAGGGCTCGTTGTCACCTGTACGGCGGATGATCTGATCGTTGGCAAAGCTGGCCGGGTCGTTCGCGCCGCCGCGGGGTACCCCGTAGCAGCCATCGGGAAGAAAATCGTTGCTTGAAAAATAGGTCCCGCAACCTTCCAGCACCGTGCGACGCCATTGCAGCTGGTAGAAGGCCTCCAGGCTCAGGTTATCGGTGATGCCGAAGTTGCCGTAGAGCATGGGCACTGGCAGCAGCGCTTCTTTGACCTGTGAGCCGGGTCGCCGCAAGGCCGCGAGGTCGACAGGGTTGATCGCATTGATGCCGTTCTGGAAGTAGAGGCCTTCACCCCAGTTGATCACCTGGTTGCCGACTCGGGCATTCAGGGGATGGTCGGCGAGGGTGAAGTCACCGAACACGTAGGCATCCAGCAGCGCGACTCCCTGAAACTTGGCCAGGTCGTCAAAGTGGCTGTCGTCGAGTTTGTGGTTGGCTTGGTAACCATTGGAGGAGTGGCCGAAATCGACTTCACGGTTGTTCAGGGTGTAGTCATACCAGGCTTTACCGCGAATGAAAGCGCCGTAGTTTTGCCAGTTCAACTCCATCTCGCCCAGCAAGGTGGCGGGGGAGGACACCAGGTTACGCTTACGAAAGTTCAGGCGCCCGTCGTCGCCGGTGCGGCCGCCGCTGGGGTTGAACTCACCGGGTTTGCCATAGCCGATGGTGTTGGCGTTGCCTTGGAATATGTTGGCGGTATTGGGTTTTTCGGCGCTCCACACACCGCCCAGGCTAAGGCTGCCGTTGTAACGGCCGCTGATTTCGCCCCAGGTGAAGTCGGCAGCACTGGCGTAGCTGCACAGGGCGCAGGCCAAGGGTGTCAGAAGCATGCCGGCGATTTGATTACGAGGGCGCAGCAGTGTGCCGCTACCTGATTGGGAGCCCATGGGGTCTACCTCTTAATTATTGTTATAGGACGCCCTTCGGTACACCTGACGCGGGAGCGCCAGGTACCGTTGAGTTGCAACTCTGATTGGCCTGCCAGCCCGCCCAGGGCTGGCGTCGATCGCTATTTGAGGGTCGGGAGCAGAGCGCTGATCAGGCTATTGAAAGCCGTGACGCTATCGATCTTTGGCGCCGAGGCATGCGCGGTGGCGTCAGCGCTGGTGGCCCTGGGAGCCATGTCCGGTGCCGAGGACATTTTGACGATGACCAGGCCGCGTTTTGGATTGATATAGATCCGTTGGCCGAAGCGCCCGGCCGCCTCGACGGAGCCTTCGCCGTCATTTTTTTGGTACCAGTAATCTCTGTAGGAGTAGCCCGCGCGCTCCTTGGCGCCCGGATTATTTTTGATCAGGGCTTGGTTATCGTTAGGCCGCAAGGCCAGTTGCACGGCCTGGACAAACGGGTCATCGGCAGTCCCCTTGGCGGCGGCCAGGCGGACAGCCTCGGCAAATCGAGCCGCGTCACGCAAGGTGCTGCTCATCCCGCCGCTGGCCATTTCAGTACCCAACTGATCCACCTGGGCGTAGGCATCGTCCTCGGCAAAGTGCGACCAGATACGTTCCGACACCAGGGTGGACCAGCTTTTTCCAGTGATACGACGCATCGCCCAGGCGACCGCTTCGGGGGAGCCGTTCTGGTAGAACCAGATGTCGCCATCCGCAGATGCCTGTGGACGTGTCGCCACTTTCAGGAAGTCGTAAATATTGTCGGGCATGCCTTCGCGACGCGGCAGGATGCCAGCGGCGGCAAACAGCCCGAGGTCCGGCGGCAGGTTGACTGGATAGGTGGCGCGCACCTGCATGTCGAGGTTCTGTTGCACGCTGGCTTCGCCGAATGGCGTACCGGCCAGTTCCGGGACGTAGTTCGCCAGCCGGGCCTTGGGATCGAGTTTGCCTTCGGCAATGAGGCTGGCGGCGAGCAGGCCTGTCACTGATTTGGTCATTGATGCCCAGACATGCGGCTGTCGCGCGGTGAAAGAGTCCAGATAACGTTCGTACACCACCTTGCCGTGGTGCAGAACGATGAACCCATCGGTGTAAGTCTGTTGCAGATATTCCGGCAGGCTCAGTGTGGCCTCGCCGACCTTGAAGTTCAGTTCATCCAGGGCAAGTTGAGTACCCACGGGCAGCACAAGGGGAGATGGCCCGCGGTCGATACCGGCGGAGGGTGACATTGACCGTGCATTACGCAGGGCCCAACGCAGGTTGGGCATTTCAAAGGCGTTGAGTTTGGTGACGCGCTTGTCCATGGCCGGAGGAAACCCCTGCATGACGCCCAACTGGATCGGGTCGGTGCTGGTTGTTGCGGCGCAGGCATGGCTACCGATAGCCGTCAGGAGGAGGGCGGGAAGCACTCGCATGACTTTCGTTGTCAGGTTTGCTGTGCTGGGTTTCTCGCTCTTCGCTACGTGCATTTTTATTTTCTCCTGATGGCGTGGGCAGTCAACGTGCCTCCCACGCAGCCCAGACCTGTGGGGTGGGCATTGATTCCAGTCTGAGAGCGAGATATACATAAGCGCAATGCATTACTAGCTATAGATGCATAGCCAAGAGGAATGCCATGGACGTTCGAGATCTGGAGTATGTCATTGCGGTCGAGCAGTGCGGCACCATCGGAAAGGCCGCCGATATGCTTGGCCTCACGCAGCCATCGCTGACCAAAGCGGTGCGCCGGGTGGAAACGCTGCTGGGGGTCATGCTGTTCGAGCGAACCTCCACCGGTATGCGGGTAACCCAGGCGGGCGTGCAGTTCCTGGCGCGGGCCAAACGCCTGCGCCGCGACTATGACGATGCACTGGCGGAGATGCGCAGCATCAGGACCGGGGAGCAGGGCGCTGTGCGGCTTGGTTACTCACCCTCACTGCCTGATGGCTTGCTGGTTGCCAGTTGCCGTCGATTGTTGCGCGAGCGCCCGGCGGCCCGCTTGCGCCTTCGCCGCCGACTGGCCAAGGAACTGCTGGATTCATTGCGCAACGGTGAGATCGATGTGGCTGTGATGCCACTGCCCGGCATCTCTGCCGAGTTCGCCACCGAAGACCTGTATGAGGATCGCCTCGCCGTGGTTGCCGATGCAAAACATCCACTGCTGTCCAGGCCGCGCCTTCGCCTGAGCGACTTGCAGGGGGAGGAATGGTTGCTGCCGGAAGGGCATATCACCGTCAGGCAATCGCTGGAGGATGCGTTTGAACGACACGGGTTGGCGCCGCCGGTGCTGCGCATAGAGGCTGATTTCAGCAGTGAAGCGCTGTTCCAGTTGGTCGCCGGCACCAACATCCTGACGATATCGCGCTGTGGCCAGATTACCCGTTCGGCCGGGTTGGAACCGCTGAAGCTGGTGGTTGATGGTCTGGAACTCAATCGCCGTATAGGGCTCGTGACGCGCACCGGGGGTTACCTGTCTCCAGTCTGCTGTCGGCTGATTGATCTGTTTCGGGAGGAGGCCACGCAAGGCAACATGGCGAAGTGGTTGTAGCCGTCCGTACAGCGCTGACATGCCATGTGCCCCATCCCATTTTGTTATGGGTCACATCAAACAGTGGTATTGGCGGGCCATTTTTCTGCGCTTGTAAGATCGACCGACCTCGTCTTACTTCGGAGAATAAAAGTGAACCTCGCAAAGATAATGAGCCGAAGTGCGTGTTATTGGCCCAATCACCCAGCCGTTATCGATTCCCGTCAACGGCTGACGTATGCGCAACTGGAGGCACGGACCAATCGCCTGGCATCGGGTTTATTGAAGCTTGGCCTGAAGCCGGGCGCGCATGTTGCGATATTGGCAATGAACCGCGTCGAGTTGGTCGAAGCGGAAGTGGCCTTCTACAAGACCGCCATGGTCAAGGTGCCGATCAATGCCCGGTTGTCGCCTGAAGAAATCATTAGCGTCCTGAATGATTCGCGCAGCGAAGCGGTCATCACCGGAAGCAAGTTCGCCAGTGCGCTGGCGGCGTATCGCCAAGCGCTGCCGTACTTGAAATGGGTGATCGTGCTGGCCGACACCGGCGGTGATATTCCCTACGCTGAAGTGCTGCAGATGGGCGAGGAGGCGCCGTTGTCCTGTGACCCGGACGACGATCAGCTCGCCGTGTTGCACTACACCTCCGGCAGTTCGGGCGTACTCAAAGCCGCGATGCTCACCGTCGGCAACCGCAAGGCGCTGATACGCAAGAGCCTGGCCAGCCCGGTGCGCAAGGCGGGCCCCGACGACGTCATGGCCCATGTCGGGCCGATTACCCATGCCAGTGGCATGCAGATCATGCCGTTGTTGGCCGTCGGTGCCTGCAACCTGTTGATCGAGCGCTACGACGACGAGCTGTTGCTGCAAACGATTGAGCAAGAGCGCGTGACCCGTCTGTTCCTGGTGCCCGCCATGGTCAACCGTCTGGTGAACTTCACCGGTGTCGAGCGTTTCGACCTGAGCAGCCTGCGCCTGGTCATGTACGGCGCCGCGCCGATGGCTCCGGCGCTGGTTCAGCGGGCCATCGAGGTGTTCGGGCCCATCCTGGCCCAGGGTTACGGGGCCGGCGAAACCTGTTCATTGGTGACCGTACTGACCGAACAGGATCACCTGCCTGAGGACGGCGATGTGCGACGCCTGGCTTCCTGTGGACGCTGCTATTTTGAAACCGACCTGCGTGTCGTCAATGAGCAGTTCGAGGATGTACGGCCCGGCGAGATCGGCGAGATCGTGGTCAAGGGCCCCGACATCATGAAGGGTTACTGGCAGGCACCGGAGCTGACGGCCGAAGTCATGCGCGACGGTTACTACCTGACCGGCGACCTGGCCACGGTCGATGAGCTGGGTTACGTGTTTATCGTCGACCGCAAAAAGGAAATGATCATTTCCGGCGGTTTCAACGTTTATCCCACTGAAGTCGAACAAGTGCTCTACAGCCTGCCCCAGGTCTTTGAAGCCGCCGTAGTCGGTGTGCCGGACCCGCAGTGGGGTGAGGCGATCAAGGCCGTTGTTGTGCTCAAGGCGGGCGCCAGTCTGGACCAGGAGCAGATCATTGAGTATTGCGGCCAGCACCTTGCGGGCTTCAAGAAACCGCGCAGTGTCGACTTCATCGACGAATTGCCCAAGAACCCCAATGGCAAGGTCGTACGCCGCCTGGTGCGTGATGGGTATTGGAAAAACAGCGATCGCAAGATCTGAAACCGCAGAAGAGAATTAGACATGATCGAGCCAAGCGAAAAAGCCAAACGCATTATCAGCGACATGGGGACGTTCATCCGTGACGAAATCATCCCGCTCGAAAAGAAAGAGCAACTGCAATGGGGCGAAGCGTACCCCAAAGCCCTGCTTACCGGTGTCTGGAAGCGCTCTTGCGAGCTGGGGTTCTACAACATCATGCTGCCCGAAACCCTGGGCGGTGCCGGGTTAAGCGTGGTGGATCTGTGCGCGGTTAAAGAGGCGGCGATTCTCACCGGTTCGATGCTCGCCCCGCACGTGCTGGGGGAGTTGAGCGGGCCGCCGCGTATTGGTCACCTGTTCCGGGTCGCCAGTGAAGTGCAAATTGAACGGTTCCTCCAGCCTGTGTGCCGTGCGGAAAAAGCCGTGTGCTTTGCCCTCACCGAAGCAGAAGCGGGTTCGGACGCCGCCGCGATCAAGACCAGCGCCCGGCTCGAGGGTGATCACTACGTGCTTAACGGTGCCAAGCGCTACATCTCCGGCGCCCCTTATGCGGATATTGCGGTGTTGCTGGCGGTCACCGGGCCTGGCCAGGGCGCGGCGGGCATTTCCGCGTTCTTCATTGATCTCAAGGCGCCAGGGGTGCAGATCGATTCTGACTATCAGGTCATGTCCGGCGCCGGCAGCCACGGGAATATCGAGCTGTGCGACGTCAAGGTGCCGGTGGCTAACCGTATTGGAGAGGAGGGGGCTGGGTTCAAGCTGGCGATGGGGCGCATTACCCTTAACCGGCTGCTGCATTGCCCGACCATGTTGGGAATGGCCGGATTGGCCTTGAACCTGTCGATCGACTATGCCCGAACCCGTACTCAGTTCGGCAAGCCGATCGCCATGTTCCAGGCGGTCAACCATATGATCGCCGACATGGCCACAGAGCTGCTTGCTGCACGCAGCATGATGTACGCCACCGCAGCATTGAACGATGCTGGCGGTGATATCAAGGTGCAGGCGCCGATGTGTAAAGTGTTCGCCTCGGAAACGGCGTTTCGTATCGTCGACCGCGCAGTACAGGTCCATGGTGGCGCCGGACTGATCCGTGGTAACCCGGTGGAGTGGCTCTTCCGGGCAACCCGCATGATGCGGATTCTCACCGGCACCAGCGAGATTCAGCGCAACACGATTGCCAAGGGCATTTTGATGCCTAACTGAAGGGCAGGCCTGTAACGCCTGCCTGCGGGCAGGCGACTAAAACATAACAATAATCAGGGGTACCGCATGCTCACTGTTGAATCTGCCTACCGCCCGAGGGCCGCTTGGACGATTGCGGCGCTGCTGGCCGTGATGATGTTGGTTAACTTTCTGGATAAGGTCGTCATCGGCCTGGTTGCTGTGCCGATGATGCAAGAGCTGGCGCTTTCTCCAGCGCAATTCGGTCTTGTCGCCGGTGCGTTGCACTGGCTGTTTTCGATTTCGGCGGTGGTCGGCGGCTTTATCGCTAACCGCAAACCCACACGCTCCTTGTTGCTTGGCATGGGTATCTGTTGGGCGCTGATTCAACTGCCCATGCTGTTTGCCACCTCACTGTGGGCGATCGTCGCCTGCCGGGTGTTGCTGGGGATCGGTGAGGGGCCGGCGTCACCCGTGGCGACCCACGCGTTGTACAAGTGGTTCCCCGATAACAAGCGCAGCCTGCCCGTTGCCCTGTTGCATTCAGGCAGTGCCCTGGGGGTGCTGGTGGCAGGGTTACTGATCCCCTGGATCAGCCTGCACTATGGCTGGCGGATAAACTTTGCGGTGCTGGCGCTGGTCGGCCTGATCTGGTGTGTGGTCTGGTACCGGTTTGGGCGGGAAGGGCAGTTGGACAGTGTCCCTGAGGAGGCTGCGGTACCCGATGCAGACCGCATACCTTATCGTCGGCTGCTGACGGACCCTACGGTGCTCGGCAACTACTTCGGCCACTTTGCGGCCAACTGGTCGCTGGCGTTGACGTTGACGTGGGTACCGGCTTATTTGGAGAAAGGACTGGGCATGGCCTCGCTGAACGCCGGGAGGATGTTCGGAATTTTCGTGCTGGTGACCACACCCCTCAGCCTGATTATGGCCTGGTGGTCTCAGCGGCTGTTGCGCCGTGGCCTGCCTTCACGCGTGGCGCGGGGTATGTTCGTTTCACTGTGCCTTATTCTCAGCGGGTTGCTGGCGGCATTGCTGGTGTTGCCGGGGTTGTCGTTGTTTGAACGAATGGCTTGCCTGACGTTCAGCGGTGGCCTGGCGCTGGTGATGTACTCGATCGGCCCTGCGATGCTGGCTGAAGTCGTGCCCAGTGGGCAGCGCGGCAGCATGTTGGCCATTGGTAACGCCTGCGGCTCGCTGGCGGGCCTGGCGGCTCCAGTGGTCACCGGGTTCCTGGTGCAAGGTGCTACGGGCATCAACGGTGAGGGTTACGCCCATGGTTTTCTGGTGTGTGGGGCGATTCTGGTGATCGCAGGGCTGACGTGCCTGTACATGATGAACCCGCAGCGCTCGCGCATTCAGTTACAGCGCGAGAGGGCTCTGAGCGCCGCGCGTGCCTGAGCCATTCAAGCGTCTTCCTGAGGGCGAGGTTGTTCGATCAATTCGCCTTTCCAGCGACCTGATTGTACGGTCTCGACCAGGATTGACCGGACCAGGTCGCGCATGCACGAGGCGGCAAACGACAGTGGTTTGTGGGTCGAGTGGGCAATCGCAATAGTGCGTTGCAGGCTCGGCTCGACAATCCTCAACGCCGACTGCTGCGTCCCTTCCTCGACGGCCGGCCAATTACAAATGGTCGCCGCCAGACCACAACGTACCAGGCTGCTGAGTCCTTGAGCCGTCTGTTGCTCGTAGACCACATTGAGTTCGACCCCGGTCTGCATGGCCGCTTGTTCTGCCCGGCGCCGCAAATGCGAGGCGCTTCGCGGCGCCATAACCAGCGTACTGGCCGCGGCCTTGGCCAGGGTGATGATACCGCTGTCATTGGGCTCTGTCCGTTGGCCCAGCCAGTACAGCTCTTCGATGAACACCGGGTCGGCATGCACGTGCTCGAGTTCCTCGGCGTTGGGCACCACACCAAAATCCACTTTGCCCAACTCAATCGCTTCGCCACCTTCCTGGCTCAGGCCGTCACGTACGGTCAGCTCGATGCTCGGAAACTTTTCACTGGCCCGGGTAATGATCAGCGGCAGTAGCAGCGCCGATGCGGTGACCGGGATGGCGATGGCCACGTGTCCCTTCGGGTTGCCCTTGGTGGATTCCAGTTCGTCCTTGACCGAATCGACGGTCTGAATCACCGAGCGGGCGATTTCGTAGAGACGTCGACCCGCGTCAGTCAAGTTGATGCCGTCGCGCTGACGCTCCAGCAACTGCACCTCCAATTCTTCCTCCAGCAATCCAATCTGTCGGCTCAACGCCGGCTGGGCGATGTACGCCCGCCGTGCGGCAGCCGAGAAGCTGCCGGCTTCGGTAATGGCAATCAGATAACGGAGCTGTTTCAGCGTCATGGACGATTCTCTGGCCATGCCAAAGCGTTATGGCATGTATTGAAAGTTGATATTTGTTTAAAAAAAGCCGGCTTCTTAGTATCACCAAACCGGGCATTGAGACTACTCATTCATGCGACAGATCGGCGTCAGCCGGTCACAGCATGGTCTGGAGAATGTGCTCTTCAGTACGCACGGGATTGAGCTGCAGGTTTGCCACGGTGCGGCATCCAAAAAGTCGGCGTTATGAATACAAGGGTGCGCTCGGAGTGAAATCATCAAATTTCAGATTCAACCTGAACCGTTACGTGTTAGGTGAAGGACAAGCACCTGATCCGCGTTTCACGTTGGCCAATGAAAGAACATTTCTTGCCTGGATTCGTACGGCACTGGCGCTGCTTGCCGGTGGTGCTGCTGTCGAGGCGTTCGCCTCATCCGTGCTGAGTGAGAGCGGCAAAGTGTTGCTGGTCAGCCTGCTGTTAAGCCTGAGCCTGCTGGTCAGTGTCGGGGCATTTTGGCGTTGGCTGGGTGTGGAGCGAGCATTGCGGTGTGGCGCCGAGTTGCCGATGTCGTCGCTGGTTCCGGTGCTGTCCGTGTGCTGTGCGGGTGTGACGGTGGTTGTCTTTACGCTGTGCTGGGGGCGTGTTTGAGCGATGCCGGACTGCAAGCGGAGCGCACGGTGCTTGCTTGGCGCCGTACGCAGTTTTCAGTGTTCCTGGTGGCGGTACTGGCGGTGCGCTGCTTCTCCCACCATCCCGCATTTGCCCTGTTTATTTCGTCACAGGCGGCTTTGCTGGCGATGGTCATGACGCTGGGTCAACGACGTCGTTACGACAGTCATCGTGCCGCGTTGCTGTCTGCCGAAGCGGCAGCAAGCCCACTGAGGATAGTGCTGCTGAGTCTCTACGTTTCATCGATAACGTTGGCTGCCCTCATGGCAGTGCTGTTGTGGTCATTGTGAGGAATGGAAATGAAACCAGAGTGGTCCTGTCTCAAAGACGTGAAAATTATCGACGCCAGTCAGTTGCTGCCGGGTCCGCATGCGACCTCGTTACTGCTGCAACTGGGGGCCGACGTCATCAAGGTGGAGCGCCGTGGTAGCGGTGACCCGTCCCGCGAATTGGGCAGCGCGGTCTTTGCCCAATTCAATCGCGACAAGCGTTCGGTTGCGCTGGACCTCCGTGACAGCGCAGACCGCGAAGCCTTCCTTGAACTGGTGCGTGGCTGTGATGCGGTGGTTGAAGGGTTCCGCCCTGGGGTGATGAACAGTTTCGGGTTGGGTTATGACGACCTGGTCAAGGTCAACCCCGCGATTGTCATGTGCTCCATCTCGGGCTTTGGCCAGACAGGGCCCTACGCGGACAACGCCGGTCACGACCTAAACTACCTCGCGATGGCCGGGTACTGGGCGGCGCCGGTGCAGGTCGAGAGCAAGGTGGCACGCCCAGGCGTGCGGGTGTCGGACTATGCCGCTTCCAGCTACGCGGCATTGTCGTTGGTGGTCGCGATCATGAGTGCGCGGCAAAACGGCTACGGTCAGCATTTGGACGTGTCGATTCACGACAGCATTCTTTCATGGACGGCGCCCACCGCCTGGCTGGCCAGGAGCTTTGAGAACAACCCGGTGATGTCGCCTCTGGTGATGCCGGAGAATGACATTTTCGAGACTCAGGACGGTCGTCATCTGGCGTTGGGCATTCTCGAAAACAAGTTCTGGGTCAATCTGTGTGATTGCCTCGGCGAGGTATTTCCTCTGCTCAAGGACCCACGATTTTCAACCCGGATGGGCCGCTTGGCGTGCAAGCTTGAGGTCAATCAACTGCTCAAACAGATTTTCTTGAGCAAACCGCTCGCTCAGTGGACCCAGTACTTCGCGGATGTTGATTTGCCGTTCTCACCGCTGCTCGGCGCGAATGAGCTGTTTGGTGATGCTCACGTGCAATCACGCGGCACCCTTCGTGAATTTGCGAAGGAAGGCACCATCGCCGTGCGTTTTCCGGTCAAGTTCTCTCTGGGGTTGCCTGATTCGCAAGGCAAGGTTCCCGCGCTTGGGGAGTTCACTCCAGGCGCGACAGAATGAGAGTTTCCACCCTCGGCGTCAGCACTGCCTGCCAGGGCGTAGACGTCTCAGGTTATTCGCTCGGCGCCATTCCCAACTGCGGAATGTTTTCAGAGAGGTAATCGATCAGCGCCCTGACCGAGGGCAACATGCCTCGACGTGTCAGGAACACCAGATGGAGCACCAGTTCAGGCGCTCCCCACCCTGGCAGAACCACTTCCAGTTGACCCTGAGCCAGTGCCCGAAAGCACGCGACGTCTGGCAACATCGCGACGCCCAGGCCTTGCACTGCTGCTTGCAGCAGTGTCTCGTGGTCGCCACTCATCAATACCGGCTGATGCCGGACCACAGCACGCTCCTGGTCAGGGCCGACCAACTCCCACTCCTGTATATCGTCTTTTAGTTCAAAGCAGAGGGTTGATGTCAGTGCCAGGTCGTCCGGATGGGACAGCGCTGGCAGGCGTTTCAGATAGTCCGGGCTTGCGACCAGAATGCGCCGGCTAATCCCCAGAGGCTTGGTCACCAGCTCGCTGTCCATATGACCTGGCTGGCGCAAGCGTATCGCGATGTCGATGGATTCGGTCAGCAGATCCACAGGGCGATCAGTCGCCATCACCTGTACCCGCACTTGTGGGTAGGCCAGCATGAACTGCGGTAAACACGGTGCGATAAAGACTTGCGTGGCGAGGATCGGGCAACTGATGCGTACCAGCCCGCGGGGTGCCGCGCTCGCCATGTCGATGACTTCTTGCGCCGCCAGCGCTTCGGTAATCGAGGCCTTGCAATGGGACAGAAAACGCGCACCGATGTCAGTCAGCGAGACCTGTCGTGTAGTGCGCTGGAACAGGCGAACACCCAGTCGTTGCTCAAGTATCGCCACCCGGGCGCTGAGTCGGGATTTGGGTATTCCCAGCGCACGTTCCGCCGCCGAGAAACCGCCATGTTCCGCCACCATCGAGAAAAGGTAGAGGTCGTTCAGATCCTGCAGTACGGCGGGTCCTGACATCTTATTGTCCGATATTGAGTAACGGTTAGTCCGATTCTAGTGAGTTTACCAAGTATTGTCTTTTTATTAGGCTGTGGCTCTCTCAGATTTCACTCCCCAGGGGATCAATCATGAAAGCAGTCGCCGTCAATGCGTTTGGAACCGCTCCAGTCCTCATGGACCTGGTGCGTCCCGTTCCAGAGGCCGGACAGATACTCGTAAAACTTCAGGCCAGCGGGCTTAACCCATTCGATTGGAGAGTGGGCGACGGCATCCTCAAGGGAAAAATCCCCCACCTCTTTCCCTTGATACTCGGTGTTGATGGCGCAGGCGTCGTTGAAGCTATCGGAGCAGATGTCCAGCGTTTCAAACCGGGTGACCGGGTGCTGGGGCAGTTCCTCTTCGGGCGTGCAGGTCAGGGCAGCTATGCCGACTATGCGGTGATCGATCAAAACGCTGTCCTGAGCCGTTATCCGCAGACACTGCCCGCCACGTTGGCGGCAGCACTGCCTACCGCAGGCATCACGGCCCTACAGCTCAGTCAGCGGCTTGATCTGGCACCTGGCAGCACCGTGTTGATTGTGGGGGCGACGGGGGGCGTCGGTTCGTTTTTGACGCAGTTGGTAACCATGAACGAACTACGCGTCATCGCAACGGCTTCGGGGTTAGCTGCCGAACGGATGCGCGTGCTGGGCGCGGTGAAAACACTCGATTATCATGCCACCCCCATCGACGAGTGGATCGGCACTCACTACCCGGAAGGTATCGACGCGCTGGTGGACCTCGTCAGCGATGCTGCCGGGTTTGCTCTCCATGCCTCGCTTGTAAAGAACGGGGGTGTGGCCCTGAGCACGGTGTGGTCAGCTCGAGCAGACGAGCTTCTGGCGCGTGGGATCAAGGGAGGTAATTTTGAAGTTAAGGCAACCTCAGCCGACCTGGATCTGTTAGTGAGGACTGCCGTGGCCGGCGAGCTATCGATTCCTGTCGAGCGACAAATCACCCTGGCGCAAGTGCCTGCCGCACTGGCAGAAAACCGGGCAGGTGGTGCGCGAGGTAAAACCGTGGTTGTTCTTTGAGTCTGACACCTTACTGCTGCCCTAAGTGATGACTGACGGCAGCGACTTTTTGAAACAGTTCATTATTGAAACAAAGGCGACCTGAAGGGTTAATGCCGATCAGTTAAGCGAACACAGAGCCTCAAGACAGAGAAGATCAAAGGTGGGAGTTGTCGAGCCCCAGCGAGGCTGCGATAGCGGTGGGTCAGGCAGCATCAATGTTGACGGTGCCGACGCCATCGCAGCCTCGCTGGGGCTCGACAGCTCCCACACTGGATCTGCTTCGGTTGTTGGATCTCCATTCCTTAACTGACTGGCATTAACCTGAAGGGTCGCCTTTGTGCAAAAACCGGATAACAGTCTGCACGCAACGGATATTGAAGACCCCGCCAACCGATGAAACTGGAGCAGCCCAATAAAAACAATGGAGGCTCTGACCATGTCCATCGGCGTCGAGTATCTCAATTCCTTGCTCGAAGAAAACCGTGAAGCAGGCATCTATCGCTGCAAGCGCGAGATGTTTACCGACCCCCGCCTGTTCGACCTCGAGATGAAGCACATCTTCGAAGGCAACTGGCTCTACCTGGCCCACGAAAGCCAGATCCCGCAAAACAACGATTACATCACCCTGCAGATGGGACGCCAGCCGATCTTCATCGCGCGCAACAAAGAGGGTGTGCTCAATGCCTTTCTCAATGCCTGCAGTCACCGTGGTGCGATGCTTTGCCGGCACAAGCACGGCAACAAGGCTTCTTACACATGTCCTTTCCACGGCTGGACCTTCAACAATTCCGGCAAGTTGCTCAAGGTCAAGGACCCGAGCAACGCCGGCTACCCCGAGAGTTTTAACTGCGAGGGCTCCCATGATCTGACCAAGGTGGCCCGGTTCGAGTCCTACCGTGGGTTCCTGTTTGGCAGCCTGAACCCGGATGTGGTGCCTTTGGTCGAGCACCTGGGCGAGTCGGCGAAGATCATCGACATGATTGTTGATCAATCCTCCGATGGCCTGGAAGTGCTGCGTGGCTCGTCCAGTTATATCTACGAAGGCAACTGGAAACTGACTGCTGAAAACGGTGCCGACGGCTACCACGTCAGCTCCGTGCATTGGAACTATGCCGCGACGCAGAACCAGCGCAAGGAGCGCCAGCGCGGTGACAGCAATCCGACCATGAGTGCCGGGGGCTGGGCCAAAAGCGGAGGAGGGTTCTACTCGTTCGACAAAGGGCACATGTTGCTGTGGACGCGCTGGGCCAACCCTGAGGATCGTCCTCTGTATGAACGCCGTGACCAGTTGGTCAGTGATTTTGGCCAGGCGCGTGCTGACTGGATGATCGGTAACTCACGCAATCTTTGCCTGTACCCCAACGTCTACCTGATGGACCAGTTCAGTTCGCAGATTCGTATTGCCAGGCCCATTTCGGTCAACCAGACCGAGATCACCATCTACTGCATCGCACCGGTAGGCGAAAGCGCAGAAGCCCGGGCCCGGCGCATTCGTCAGTACGAGGATTTTTTCAACGTCAGCGGCATGGCAACGCCTGATGATCTGGAGGAGTTCCGCTCTTGCCAGGTTGGCTATCAAGGCAACGCGACGGCCTGGAACGATATGTCACGGGGCGCAGAGCACTGGGTCGAAGGCCCGGATGACGCCGCCGTGGAGATTGACCTGCACCCGTTGCTCAGCGGTGTTCGTACCGAGGACGAAGGCCTGTTCGTCCAGCAGCATAAGTACTGGCAGGACACCCTGCGGCAAGCCGTGGCCACCGAGCAGACGGGCAAGATTCCCGCGCGGGAGCTCCCATGAGTATCGCTTACGACAGCGTCCGCGACTTCCTGTTTCGCGAAGCCCGTTACCTCGACGACAAGCAATGGGACCCATGGCTTGAGTTGTACGCCGTCGATGCCACGTTCTGGATGCCGGCCTGGGATGACGATGACGAGCTGACCGAGAACCCGCAAAGCGAGATTTCGCTGATCTGGTACGGCAGCCGCGAAGGGCTGGAAGACCGTGTTTTCCGGATCAAGACCGAGCGTTCCAGTGCGAGTATTCCGGACACCCGCACCTCTCATAACCTGAGCAATATCGAGATCATCGAGCAGAGCGCAGACCAGTGCCTGGTACGGTTTAACTGGCACACCCTGAGCTTTCGCTACAAGACCGTCGACAGCTATTTCGGCACCAGCTTCTACACCCTGGATACACGCGGGGAGCAGCCGCTGATCAAGGCCAAGAAAGTCGTGCTGAAAAACGATTATGTCCGTCAGGTCATCGATATCTATCACTTGTGAACCGGGTTGAACACGGTCATGCGAGGTATGCCATGAGCCACAAGATTGCACTGAATTTTGAAGACGGCGTGACCCGCTTTATCGACGTCACACCGAGCGAAACCGTGGCCGACGCGGCCTACCGTCAAGGCATCAATATTCCACTGGATTGCCGCGATGGCGCCTGCGGTACCTGCAAGTGCTTTGCCGAATCCGGTGAATATGACTTGGGTGAGGAATACATCGACGACGCCTTGACCGCCCAGGAGGCTGTCGAAGGTTATGTGCTGACCTGTCAGATGCGCGCCAAGGGCGATTGTGTGGTGCGAGTCCCGGCCTCTTCGCAGGTCTGCAAGACCGGGCAATCCACCTATCAGGGCGTGATACAGGAGGTGCGGCGTTTGTCTGACAGCACGCTGTCATTGCTGCTCCAGGGCGAAGCGCTGGCGGATCTGGCGTTTCTGCCGGGCCAGTACGTGAACCTTCAGGTGCCGGGCAGCGATCAAAGCCGTGCGTACTCGTTCAGTTCAGTTCAGAGAGACGGCCGGGTCAGCTTTCTGATCCGCAATGTCTCCGGTGGCCTGATGAGCCGCTTTCTCACCGAGCTGGCCAAGGTGGGCGACCCCATGAGCCTGGCCGGCCCATTGGGCAGCTTCTATCTGCGACCGATCAAACGCCCCCTGTTATTGCTGGCTGGAGGCACCGGCCTGGCGCCGTTCACGGCCATGCTCGACACCATCGCCGAGCTGGGCAGTGATCATCCACTGCACCTGATCTACGGCGTGACCCACGATGGGGACCTGGTGGAAATGGATCGCCTGAAGGCATTAGCCGAGCGTATTCCCAACTTCACCTTCAGTGCCTGTGTGGCGAACCCGGACAGTCAATGGCCGCAAAAAGGCTATGTTACCCAGCATATCGGCGCCGAGCATCTGAACGACGGTGACGTGGACATCTACCTGTGCGGGCCGCCACCGATGGTGGAAGCCGTGAGTCATTACCTGCGTGAGCAGGGCATCGCTCCCGCCAACTTCTACTACGAAAAATTCGCCGCCAGCGTGGCATGAGTCAGCCAAGCGTTTTCGAGGTCGCCATGAACATGAGATTCAACGATAAGGTCGCGCTGGTCACTGGCGCGGCGCAGGGTATAGGGCGTGGTGTGGTCGAGCGCTTGCTGCTCGAAGGCGCTCAGGTGGTGGCTGTCGACCGTTCCGAGCTGGTCCACGAACTGCCGGCCGAGGTGCTCGCCCTGACTGCCGACCTGGAACGTTATGAAGATTGCCAGCGCGTCATGACCGAGGCGATACAGCACTTTGGCCGGTTGGACATCCTGGTCAACAACGTCGGCGGTACGATTTGGGCCAAACCTTTCGAGCATTACTTGCCGGATGAAATCGAGGCTGAGGTGCGCCGCTCGTTGTTTCCGACCTTGTGGTGTTGCCACAGCGTGCTGCCCCATATGCTGGAACGAGGCAGCGGGGTGATCGTCAACGTTTCGTCCATTGCCACGCGCGGGGTCAACCGGGTGCCCTATGGTGCCGCCAAAGGTGGCGTGAACGCGTTGACGGCGTGTCTGGCTTTCGAAACGGCTGGGCGCGGGGTGCGTATCAACGCCACGGCGCCCGGAGGAACCGAGGCCCCTGCGCGGCGTATTCCGCGTAATAGCAGCGTTGCCACCGAGCAAGAGCAGCAGTGGTACGCGCAGATTGTCGAGCAGACGAAGGACAGCAGCTTGATGAAGCGCTACGGGACGATCGACGAGCAGGTCGGGGGCATCCTGTTCCTGGCGTCCGACGAGGCGTCCTATATCACCGGCGTCACGCTGCCGGTGGGCGGGGGCGATCTGGGTTAACAGAACATTTGAATACCTTGGAGGTATCGTACTCAACCCAATCCGTATTGGCGCCCAGGCTGATCGTGTCCGAGAATCGATAACCTGCCTGTGACGTGCTCCAGCGTTTCAAGCCTGATTCATAAAAACAATAGAAGGGTGATCGCCGTGAATATGCCCCTGCTCAGTGAGCGCAGCGAGGTGTTCAAGAACGCCGACCCGCATGCGGTTTCCTGCTATGTGAATCAGCATGTCGGCAGCCACTGCATTCAATTGCCACGCAAGGCCGACGCCCATGCCCGGTTGAATCACCGAAAGTTTGCCAGCCTGGACCTGTGCCGTATCAGCTACGGCACCAGTGTGCGCGTGGTCTCCCACGCGCTGGAGGACATCTTCCACTTGCAGGTCTTGTTACGCGGCAACTGCCTGTGGCGTGGCCCCGCCGGGGTCCATCACCTGGTACCGGGGGAGTTGCTGTTGATCAACCCCGATGATCCTGTGGACCTGACGTACTCCCAGGATTGCGAGAAATTCATTCTGAAGGTGCCGACGCAGTTGCTCGAGTCCATCTGCCAGGAGCAGCGCTGGCTCTACCCGCGTGAAGGCATACGTTTCCTGCAACAGCGCTATTCACTGGACCAGTTGAAAACCTTCGTTCCGTTGCTCGCCACCCTCTGCACCGAAGCCGAAGACGGGGAGGCGTTGGTTCGGGTGCAGGAGCACTATGCACAGATCGTGGCCAGCAAGATGCTGACCCTGATGCGCAACAATGTACGGCGTGAACACCTGGCGTGTTCCAACAGCACCTTCGAACGGCTGGTGGATTACATCACTCGCAACCTGCAACAGGAGATCAGCGTCCAGAGTCTTGCCGAGCAGGCACAACTCAGCGTGCGCTCCTTGTACAGCCTGTTCGAAAAGCACATGTCCACCACGCCACAACGGTTTATCCGCGAGCAGAAGTTGTCACGTGTGCACGCCTGCCTGGCCGACCCCAGCTGCAATGTGAGGAATGTCACCGAGTTGGCGCTGGATTATGGGTTTGCGCACCTGGGGCGTTTTGCCGAGCACTACCGCAAGCAATTTTCCGAGTTGCCTTCCGATACGCTCAAGCACCGTGGGCTGGCTCATTGCGCACCCTGATCGTGTTTCTCTCAAGCATGCCTTCGAGCAGAAGCCTGGCTGATTCCTGCTTCCCGTAATGCGCCGCCACATAGGCTTGCAGCAAATCGGTGAAGTCCTGGGCAATACCCGGTCCTTTGAGGATGGCGACACGCTCACCGTCCATGTACACCGGCGCTGAAGGGTTTTCCCCTGCGCCCGGCAGGGAAATACCGATATTCGCCAACCGGCTTTCTCCGGGGCCGTTCACCACGCAACCCATGACCGCCACGTGCATATGCTCGACACCGGGATACAGACCTTTCCAGACCGGTGTCTGCACCCGCAGAAACGCCTCGATCTGCTGCGCCAGTTCCTGAAACAGACTGCTGGTGGTACGGCCGCAGCCTGGGCAAGCCACTACGGACGGGGTGAAGGCGCGCAGGCCCATGGTCTGCAGAATCTGTTGCGCAACCAACACTTCTCGGTTGCGGTCACCATTGGGCTCCGGTGTAAGGGAAATGCGCAAGGTATCGCCGATACCTTCCTGCAACAGCACCGCCAATGCGGTGGAGGAGGCGACGATACCTTTGGTACCCATGCCCGCCTCGGTTAGCCCCAGGTGCAGCGGAAACTCGCAGCGCCCGGCCAGGTTGCTGTACACCGCGATCAAGTCCTGCACATGACTGACCTTGGCGGACAACACAATGTGATCCGCCGGCAGGCCGACTTCGATGGCGCGGTAGGCGTTTTCCAATGCAGAGACCACCAGGGCCTCGCGCATCACCGCATCCGCGCTCAGCGGCTGGGCGAGCATTGCGTTGGTGTCCATCATGCGCGCGAGCAAGTCGGGATCAAGGCTGCCCCAGTTCACCCCAATCCGCACCGGTTTGTCGTAGCGGCAGGCGATCTCGATCATGTTGCAAAACTGCTCGTCGCGCTTGGCGCCTTTGCCGACGTTGCCGGGGTTGATGCGGTACTTGCCCAACGCCTCGGCGCATTCGGGGTAGGCCGCGAGCAGGCGATGACCATTGAAGTGAAAGTCACCTACCAGCGGTACGCTGACGTTGCGTCGGTCCAGCAGCTCTCGAATGTTTGCGACCTGGGCGGCGGCGTCATGACTGTTGACCGTGATCCGTACCAGTTCGGCGCCGGCCAACGCCAGGCTCTCGACCTGACGCGCCGTGGCCTGGGCGTCGGCGGTGTCGGTGCGTTGTACCTATAGGACTTGCGAGGTTCAGGGGCACGAGCTGCTCTTGGTGTACTGACCACCCATGTCAAGACGTTTTGCAAACGTGTCAGGGTGAGCGGTGATACCCGTTAGGTATTTGCAGTGGCAACGCAGTAGTGCTTTTTATCATCTTCATAGGGATCTCAGTCTTCACGCTTCTAACGCCCTGGTCATTACCTAAGCAGGCGAGTTGGAATAAGCCGAATACCTCTAAGTCAGGTACTACAACCTTGAGCAGGAAATGACATTCAGATGCCATCAAGTGACACTCCAAGACTTCTGATAGGGATTGCACAAACCCGCTAAACTGTTCTATCGCCTCGGCAGCTTGGGACTTCAACCACACTCGGACAAAGAGCGTAATAGATTTTCCGATCTTGTCCGGGTTTACCACCGCAACATAGCGTTCAATGACGCCATTGACCTCAAGTTTGCGTACGCGTCGTGAACAAGGGGACGCAGATAGATCGACACGCTTGGCTAACTCAAAATTTTGTAGGCTACCGTCTTGCTGCAGCACGCGGAGTATATGCAAGTCGATAGAATCTAACTTCATATTAATGGTATATCCCTTAAGCGACGGTCGCGCTGTATCATTTTAACCTGAGGCAGCAGCAAACATGATGTTTGGCTGCGTTTGCTGCTGTTTCAAGCCAGTCCATGGTTTGGCTATTTCGTTATGGACAACACTGCGCTAATGCTTTTTAGACCTTGCTGCAGGTGCATCACATCCGTTCCAATGATTTTCATGGGGAACTCTGCGAATTTTTTTACATCACCTGCAGTGGGTATAAAAATACCTACGTTAATGCCGGAGGCTTCACAAATTTCCCGAATAGACAAGATCATTGACTCTAAGGTAGGGCGCTCATGCTCCTCCACGACGCGCAGACTTAGGCCCAGATCAAATGGTCCAATGAACACCGCATCTATACCTGGAACGTTAATAATTTTCTGAGCGTTGCGTACGCCCTCCAAGGTTTCAATTTGCACGATAACGCAGGTGCAATCATGGGCATGTTCAGTATCAGACTGTAGCGCGGCGCCATAGCTTGAACCACGCGCAATCCCAACCCCCCGTGAGCCTTTTGGGGAATAGTAGGCAGCCTTGACGATCAGCTGTGCATCTTCTTCCGTCTCCACCCGTGGAACGATGATTCCATCTGCACCGGAATCCAGTGCCCAGCCAATCCATCCAGACTTGGCATCGGGCACACGAACGAGTGCCGGCAGTTGGACGCATTCAGCAGCCCGAATCATGTTCTCCAGGGTTTCGCGTCCGACTGCCGAGTGCTCGGCATCAATGCATATAAAATCAATACCACTGACGGCACAGGCTTCCACCGATGCCGGATGCGGAATCGAAATAAAGCAGCCCGCGATGGGATGCTTTGCTCTAACCCACTGTTTTATTGTGCTTTTCATAATGCAGTTCCTCGATCCTCACGCTGTGTGAGGCATGACTTACGAAGTTCAGGCAAAACCAAGGCCCATGGCCAGAGTCATCGACTCCGCCACATAGTCCAGATTTGTCGGCGTAAGGCCTGCCAAACAGATTCGTCCTGAACCCACCAAGTAAATAGCTTTCTCGTTACGCAGCCATTTAATCTGCTCTGCATTCAGCCCGGTGAAGCTGAACATTCCGCTTTGTACGGGCAGATAGGCCACGCGGTCATGGCCGACTTTATCCGCAAGTCGTTCATACAAACCCGTTCGCATAGACTGAATACGGGCGCGCATAGAGTCCAGTTCTTGCTCCCAGATCATTCTGAGCGCCGGTGTTGTCAGCACTTTCTCGATGATTCTGGCGCCGTGAGTAGGTGGGCTCGAATACGTCCTGCGAGCGACTGCTTTCAGTTGCCCGAGTACATTTGTTGTCTGCGCGGCGCTTGGACAAACGATGCTGAGGTTGCCCACACGCTCGCCATAAAGAGAAAAGTTCTTCGAGAATGAGTTTGCTACCAGGAACGAAGCGCCTGCATTTAACAGCGCTCGAAGTGCATACGCGTCATTTTCCAACGACTTGGAAAAACCTTGATAGGCCATGTCCAAGAAAGGTATCAATCCTCGCTTGGCCACAAGAGCGCTCAGCGTATCCCACTCTGTGTTGGAGAGTTCAGCGCCAGTAGGGTTGTGAGCGCATGCATGCAGCACAACCACACTGTGCGTTGGCAGCTTTTCTAAGCAGTCGATCAACGCATTGAAGTTTACGCCGCCGGTGTGGACGTCATAATAAGGATAACGGTTAACCTGATAACCACTTGCCTTGAAAATGTCGTCGTGAGTTTCCCAAGTAAAATCACTGATCCAAACGTTATTGCAGTTCAGATTATGCTTGAGAAAATCCGCACCTACCCGCACGGCACCGGTTGCACCTACGGTCTGCACCGTCACTACCCGATCGCCTGCAGTGTTGTTGTGATAATTGCCGAAGATCAGCTCCTGAGCAGCTACGCTGAACGCATGCATCCCTTCCATCGGCAGGTAAGGCCTGGGCCCGAAATCTTGGGAAATTTCATGTTCTGCCCTTTGCACCGCTTTCATGTAGGGGATACTGCCACCTTCATTGCAGTACACACCTACGCTGAGGCTGACCTTCTCTGTCCTAGGGTCCTTTTCGAATTCTTCGAACAAACTGTAGATAGGGTCGCCGTGATAATACTCTACATTTCTAAACATTTGATGAACGCCTTGTCGTCTGTTTTTTAAACTTTATTCAGTGGGCGGGATGAAGGGTTATGCAATGCCATCAACTAAATCGAACGTTTTGTTCCGGTATTTTAGGTAGTATAGGGCGCTGAGAAAAATAATAAACGGAACGCCCGTCAGTAACGTAAGTTGGAAGTCTTTATACATCGCGGTGCTAGCCATCAACGACACCATCAGTACTAGGCCGAGGACAGTATATATTGGATATCCTTTAATTTTCAGGGCGGGTTCGAGGCCATCTTTTTTCAAGGCCCTGCGAAAGAAAATATGAGTAAGAAAAATCATTGCCCAGACAAACATCAGCGCAAACATTACCACTGCCACCATCCAGATGAATGCTTCTTTCGGCCAAACGACAGTGATTGCTACACCAACAACAGCGCCTACGCTGGAAAGTGCCAATGCTGCGGCTGGTACGCCCCGTTTATTGAGTTTGCTTAGCTTCTTAGGTGCCTGGCCTGCGCAGGAAAGGCTAAACATCATCCGGGTTGTTACATACAGGAGGCTGTTCATTGCTGACAGCGCAGCGATCAGTACAATGAAATTGAGTACCCCGGCAGTCCAAGGAATATTAATAACTTCCATGACTTTTACAAAAGGACTACCCCCTGAGCCGGCTTGTTGCCATGGCACGATAGCGAGCATCAAAGAGATTGATAGGATATAGAACAATACCAACCTGATAACAGTTCCACGGAATGCAGTTACAATAGCTCGTCGAGGGTCGACGGCTTCGCCGGCAGCAACAGCAATCATCTCGATGCTGGTGTAGCTGAAAACGGCAATCAGAGTGGCATTCCACACGCCGGCAAAACCATGGGGCATGAAGCCACCGCTGGATATATAGTTATGGAATCCCACGCCAGGCAAATTCATGAAGAATACGACATAACTTGCAAGCAAGATGAAAGCAATGATGGCCGCAATTTTTATTGAAGAAAATACGTATTCGATAGTACCGAAAACTTTCACGTTTAGAAGGTTAGATCCGACCAGAACTACAGCCAGGAGCGCTCCCCATAACCCAGGCTGCGAATTTGGAAGCCAATACCTTGCGTATGTGTCGACTGCGCTAATTTCTAGGCCAATTGCCAGAACCATACCAGCCCAATATGTATATCGAACGACAAATCCTGCCCAAGGGCCCATGTAACGCTCAGCACATGCACCAAATGATCCTGCGTTAGGGTGAGTAACCGTCATTTCTGCCAGGCATGCGATAAGCATGATTGATATAAGTGCACCAATGGCAAAGCTAACAATGACGGCAGGGCCTGCTGTCGTTGTCGCGTAACCACTCCCTAAAAATAGTCCTGTACCGATGGCCCCTCCAATGGCAATCATGCTCATTTGGCTAGAGGATAGTCCCCGCTGCAAGCCTGCCTCACGCCGATCAATTTGGTCAGTTATCATTTTTATATTTACCTTGAGTCGATGTAGTTACTGATTAGCGAATTGGCGAAATTCGCAAACCGAGTGTATACCTGCAAAAACAACGCTCGGTAGATCTATTCGCCTTGCTTTGATAATATGCATACAACAATAATTTTTTGCGAATCAAGGGAATAAGTTATGCGCGAAGCTTTGGATTCTATAGATTTGGCAGTCTTGAGTGAGCTTCAGGAAAACGGTCGGTTGACCACGTCGGAGCTAGCACCCCGTGTGAACCTATCCCAGTCCCCTTGCTGGAGACGATTAAACAAGCTTGAAACGTCTGGTGTCATTCGGGGCTATCACGCGGAGATAGATCGAGCGAAAGTGGATCTAGGGTTTTTGGTTTTTGTTATGATCACACTAGATTATCAGTCCGCCGTTCGTGTTAAAGAGTTTCAGACTGAAGTGGTAAAGATTCCCGAGGTCGTAATGTTTCATTCTATCTCTGGGCTCGAAGATTATATTTTGGTTGTTTTGTCTAAAGACTTAGATAGTTTTTCAAATCTTCTTCACAGTAAGCTGCATCAATTGCCGGGCGTGAGTAGGCTTCATACACATATTTCACTGAAAGAACTAAAAGGGCGTATTGCCGAGGTGCCTATTCTGATGGGAGATGCGCTTTTTGATAAAAAATAAATCTATCGGCGCACGGTTTATATAAGAGCCTATGCATGGCTGCATGCGGTCCCCTCGGTCGGACCTTGCTCTTTGTACTCCTCACTGTATGTGGAGGGAGTAGACAAAATTATGTCATGAGTCGGCACGCGAGCATGCGCGCCCCGGCCAGCCATACCCGCGCTTAACTCGTGGTATGCAGTCAATCATGGTTAGCCGCTGAGTCCTCTTATTACTTAAACGCTGTGCAAGCAGAAGGAGTGGTAAGTTTAGTTTTTTGTCTACACACTCTAACTAAGGTATAGGGCGTTAAGAGTGTCCAGGAAGCGTCGCCTACAATATGAGCTCCGGGTTGACTGCACGTTCACTCCGAAGGCGCTTACCAGCTTATCCTCACCCCAGCATTCCCACACACCCTCCAGTGCGTTGGTGTCCAGGTTCGTATTGTAATCCGCAGCCAGGTACACACTGACCGTGGACGATAACCGTGCAACCACACCCACCCCGACATCAGCGGAGGAAGACTTGTGATCACTCTTGATCCGGTCAACGTCATCGTAGGTCACCGTGTCACTGCCACCGAAAGTCCGCCAGGCGTTGGCCCGCACGTAGGGTTCGATCGGCGTGTTCTGCACCAGGTAGCGCCCCTTCAGGCGTGCACCGAGCCGACCGGTCCAGTAGTCCTGGGAGTCGAATGAGACCTTGGAAATACCGTCATTCTGGCTGTCCATGTCGATCTGCTGGTTGATCACTTGCACCTGCGGCTCCACCACCTAGTGCTCGGATATGGCAATCGGATAGCCGGCCTCGGCAGACAACGCCAATGCGTGACCCTTGCTGTCCATCTTCATGCCACGGTCGGATTTGTTATCACCATCCAGACGTGTGCCCATGGCTACCAGGTCAACGTACCAGCCAATTTTCGGGTCGGTCAGGGTCCAGTAGGCGCCGAAGTTGTCACCGTCGAGTTTGACTCGGCCTGAGCGACGGTCCTGGAAGCCTTCGGCGAAGCCTTTGACGTCGCCCCGCAGTTGGGTTTGGCCGACGAACAGGCCGAAGCGCTGATTCAGCTGCGCTGCGTCAATCGGATATTGGGTACATTTCTATAAGAAACAACTGACCGGCAGTCAGTTCTGCCAGTGTAAAAACCTTCGATACGAGCGACGCCTACCTTGAACAAACTGTCTGAAATGCACTGCTTCGTTGCGGTGGTCGACACCGGTAGTATTTCCGAAGCCGCCCGGCGCATGGGGACGGCCAAGTCGGTGGTCAGTCAACGGCTCCAGCAGTTGGAGAAGCGCCTGGGCAGCACCTTGCTCGAGCGTGGGCGCCAGGTGCGCCTGACCGAACCAGGGCAGGTGTTCTACAGCCATTGCGTGCGCATCCTGGCGGATGTCGAAGACGCTGAAGATGCGGTGCTCGCGTTCCAGTCGAGCCTGCGCGGTAACTTGCGGCTGTCGGCGCCGATGGCGTTCAGCATTCGTTACCTGACGCCGATCCTGGCGGCGTTCGCGGTGCGCTACCCGCAGTTGCGGCTGGACGTGGAGTTCGATGACCGTTACGTCAATCTGCACGAAGAAAACTTCGATGCGGCCATCCGGATCGGGCAATTGCCGGACTCCTCGCTGGTGGCCAAAACCATTGCCGCCAACCGCCATGTGATCTGTGCCAGTCCAGCCTATCTGGCGGCCCACGGCACGCCGCAAGCGCCGGCAGAACTGGCCAACCACTTTGGCTTGTTGTATGTACACCGCGAACCCCATGGCATGTGGACGCTACCGGTGAATGACGTTCTGGAGTCCTTTCGCGTACGTTGCCGGATGCGCACCAATAACGGCCATCAATTGATGGAGGCGGTCAGGGCCGGCATGGGGCTGGCGATTCTGCCGGCGTTCCTGGCCGCTGAAGCGTTAGCGGCTGGCGAGTTGAAGGAAGTGCTGCCCGAGTTTGCACCCCGCGGTGGCACTATTTCGATGGTGTACCGCCAGTCTCATCGCGGCTCACCCAAGCTGGAGGCCTTGGCCAACTTCTTGAGCGAGCAGATCGGCAGCCCGCCGGTGTGGGAGCAACTACTCGCACAGCGTTGAGGCGTTCGAAAAAAGCGAAACGTCGATTCGTTTTTTACCGGCTTATTCGAGTCATACCTCTGCTTTAGGCTCCTTCCCAACAGACGAATCCAACCTGGCGTCTGATCGGGAGAATGGGCATGAACAACAACACCCTCGAGAGTCCAGCACGGCGCGCGGTGATGGCGGGTACCGTGGTGGTGGCAGCGACGCTGGCGGCAGGCAGCGGCCTGGCACAGGCGCTGGAGCCTTCCGGCAAAACCGGCAAAAACCCAGGTGCAGGCGCGGCGGTGGATGTGCTCATCGTCGGCGGCGGTTCGGCCGGCGCGGTCCTGGCCCGGCGCTTGAGCGAAAACAGCAAGCGGCAGGTGCTGCTGCTGGAAGCCGGTCACAGCTACGGTCCGCATCAGTACCCCGAGATCCTCGCCAAGAGCGACATCGTCGGCGCCAATGGCAACCCTGAATTCGAATGGGGCTACAAGACCCAGCCCGGTTACATTGATCATCCTATTGGTGCGTTGCGCGGTAAGGTACTGGGGGGCAGTTCAGCCATCAACGGTGCAGTAGCGATTCGCGCACGCCCCGAAGACTTCAAGCGCTGGGACCTGCCGGGCTGGAGCTACGAGGACATGTTGCCCTCGTTCAAGCAGTTGGAAACCCACAGCGGCGGTGCCAGCGCCTTGCACGGCCATGACGGGCCGCTGCCGGTGCATCAGTTGGGTCGCGCCGACGTCACCCCAATGCAGGGGGCTTTTATCGACGCCAGCGTAAGCAATGGCTTCAAGGTGATCAGCGACTTTGACGGCGCGGATGCCAATGGAGTCGGCCCGTACCCGATGAACATCGTCAACGGCGTACGGGTCAACACCGGCATGGCGTACCTCACCGATGAGGTGCGTGCCCGCAACAACCTGCATATTCGTCCCGACAGCCTGGTGGACAAGGTGTTGTTCGACGGCAAGCGCGCCATCGGCGTGCAACTGGCCAATGGCGAAAAACTCCTCGCCGGTGAAGTCATCCTCTCGGCCGGCAGCTATGGCAGCGCCGCGATTCTCCTGCGTTCCGGCGTCGGCCCGGGCGATGACTTGCGGGCCCTGGAGATTCCCGTGGTGGCCGACCTTCCGGTGGGCAAGCATTTGGTGGACCACCCGTTCTACTACAACGCTTACGCCGCCAAACCTGAGTTGATTGGCGGCCAGTCCCCGGCCATTGGTGCCAAGGTCTGGACCCGCAGCAGTAACGCCAAACCCGGTGAACTGGATTTGCATATCACCGCCACCCATTTGTTCCCTCACGACCAGAGCCCAACCAAAGTCGGCTTTGTGCTCGCCGTAGCACTCACCCGGCCACTGTCCCGTGGCACAGTGTCGCTGGCCAGTCGTGACCCGTTCGTGGCCCCGAAGATCGACCTTAACTTCCTGGCCGAGGCCGGCGATCGCCAGCGTCTGTTGGAAGGCATTCGTATGGCCCGCAAAATTGGCGCGACGGCCCCTCTGAACAGACTGATCGCGTCCGAGCTCAACCCGGGCCAGGGCAATGATTCCGACGAAGCCCTGCTGGCCAGCGCCCGCGCGAGTCTTGATACCTATCACCACCCCACATCCACCGCGCCCATGGGTCGGGCCGGCGACCCGCATGCCGTTGTCGATCTGGAAGCCAAGGTTCTGGGCCTGCAAGGCCTGCGCGTAGTGGATGCGTCGATATTTCCTGATGTGCCGTCGGTGGCCACCAACCTGACCGTGATCGCCACCGCCGAAAAAATTGCCCGCCGCTACGCCTGACCCAAGGAATGTACCCAATGAACCCGACACCGGTATTGAACTGGATTGACGGCCTGTGGCTGGACTCCGGCGACTACAAGGATTCTATCGACCCGGCCACCGGCCAGCGTATTGGCCGCTACGCTGAAGGTGGGCTGAAGGAAGCGGAGCAGGGCATCATTGCCGCGCACCGGGCTTTTAGCGAGACATCGTGGAAGGACGATCGCAGTTTGCGGGCGCAGGTCCTGTTGGAGTGGGCAGACGCCTTTGAGCGTCACTCGGAGGAGCTGATCGACACCCTGGCCCTGGAGAACGGCAAGATCAAACCTGAAGCCGAGTTTGAGGTCAGCATGGTGCCCGGCAAGTTGCGTTATTACGCAGGCCTGACCCGTACCGAATATGGCCGTGCGGCTGAGCCTGCGATGGGCAAAATGTCCCTGGTGTTGCGTCAGGCCGTCGGTATCGCGGGGATTATCGTGCCGTGGAACTCGCCTGTGGTGTTGATGATCCGTTCCCTGGCCCCCGCGCTGGCGGCGGGTTGCACTGCCGTGATCAAAATGCCGGGGCAGACCGCCCAGACCAACAGTCTGGTGGCACGCATCCTGTCCGAATCGGTGTCGCTGCCCCGAGGCGTGGTCAACCTGTTCAGCGAACTGGGCGCCGCCGGTTCCAAACATTTGGTGGAGTCTCCCCGGGTGCCGGTGATCAGCTTCACCGGCAGCACCGCGACCGGTCGCGCCATCTCGGCGGTGGGTGCACAACACCTCAAGCGTTTTGGTCTGGAACTGGGGGGCAAAACTGCGATGGTGGTATTTGCCAACGCCGATATCGATGCTGTGGTACCGACGTTGGAGAAAGCGCTGACGGTGTTTGCCGGGCAGTTCTGCATGACCGGCTCGCGGTTGTTGGTGCAACGCGAGATTGCCGTGGAGTTGACGAAAAAGCTGGCGGTGAGACTGGCGGCAGTGCGAGTCGGTCCGGCAGCGGACCCGGCCAGTGAAATGGGGCCATTGATCGACAGGGCCAACGTTCAGCGGGTCAACCGGCTGGTAGAGGAGGCGATCAGCGCGGGGGCACAGGTCATCGTGCGAGGCGGCCCGGTGAACCATGGGCCGTTGACGGCGGGTGCCTTTTACCGCCCGACACTGCTGCAGGTCACTGACCCGAAAATGCCCATCGTCCAGCAGGAAACCTTCGGGCCGGTGCTGACCCTGCAAGTCTTCGACACCGAAGCCCAGGCCATCGAGTTGGCCAACGACAGTGAGTACGGCCTGGCGGCCAGCGTCTGGACCCGTGACCTCGACCGTGCCTTGCGCGTAGCCCGGGAGCTGGAAGCGGGCACCGTATGGGTCAACGACTGGGCGGTGGTCTACGACGAGTTCGAGGAGGGAGGGTTCAAACAGTCCGGCCAGGGGCGCCTCAATGGCGTCGCGGCCATGGATGATTTCGTCGAGTACAAACATATCGCCCTGAACCCGGGCCGGCGCTTAGCCTTAAGGCCAGTCAATTAAGCGAGCGCACTACTCAAGGCAGAGAAGAACAAATGTGGGAGCGGCGGTGCGACGATTCGGCTTGCTCGCGAAAGCGGTGGGTCAGGCAACATCAATGTTGACGGTGCCGACGCCATCGCAGCCTCGCTGGGGCTCGACAACTCCCACACTGGATCTCCATTCCTTAGCTGAGCGGCGTCAGGGCCTGGTCTGCTTTCAAACGCACGCTGACACACAACCCTTTTTTCTGGATGTCATCGGTAAACCCGAAGCGAACCTGCGCCCCGATGCGGTCCACGATCGCCTTGACGATCGACAGTCCCAGCCCCGAACCGGCCTCACCGGTCCCCAGGCTGCGGTAGAACGGATCGAATACCCGTGCCTGTTCATCAACGTTGATCCCCGGCCCCGAATCCTTGATTTGCAGCTGTACCGTGTGCTGGATCAATTCCACCGACAGGTCGATCTGCCCACCCTGCGGGGTGTAGCGAATGGCATTGTCCACCAGGTTCTTGACCAGGGTGAACAGGTCCAGCTCGTTGATCATGACCTGCACATCGTTGATGCTGGTCACACCAATATCGAGGTGCTTGTTCTCCGCCAGCGGCAGCAGATCTTCCACCACCCGTCGATAGATCTCATGCACTGAAACCTTTTCTGCGGGCCGTTCAGAGGCCGATTGCATGGCCGCCAGACTCAGCAGCTGATCAATCAGTTTTCGGCTGCGCTCAATACCCTGGGACAACGGCAATAGCCGCTCGCGGGCGGGTGCAGGCAGTTCGCTGGCCGCCAGTCGCTCGGCTTGCAGGGACAGGGCGGTCATGGGCGATCGAAGCTCGTGGGCCGCATCGGCCACAAAGCGCTGTTGGGTTTGCATGGATTGCGCGACGCGCCCCAGCAAACGATTGATGGCCACGACAAACGGCCGGACTTCGCTGGGCAGGTGCTGCTCATCAATCGGGTGCAGCGCTTGTTCGGCGCGCTGGTCGATTTCCGTGGCGAGGCTGGCGATGGGGCGGAACATTTTGCGCACCAGATCGCTGACCACCAACAGCAGGACCGGAAACAGAATCAGGAACGGCAACAGGCTGCGTAAGGCCGCTTCGCGGGCGTCTTTGTCGCGGGCGTCGACTTCTTGGGCGACGGCGATGCGTTGACCTGCGGCGAGGGTTCTGACCAGTACCCGAAACGCTTCGCCGCCGACGTCCACCGTGGACAAACCATCGGCCAGGCTCGTGGGGAATGGCAGGGGAATGCTCGTGTCATCGTTGCCCAGGGCTTTTGCGCCATCGGCCAGGTACTGCACGATGACGCGGGACTCCTCGTCATCGCCGTCGATGGCCTTGCCTTCGGGATATTTGAGGGTCATGTGCTGGCGGTCAAACAGCATCGCCACTTGGCGCAAGCTGTCGTCCTGCATCTCGTGGGTTTCTTCAAAGGCTGAGATGAACGAAAAAATGCCGGCTGCAATGGCAACGATCAGGATTGCCAGCGACAGGGATACGGACAGCCTGAGCTGGACCGACTCGCTCAAACGTTTTTTGAAACCATCCATCCCAGCCCCCTGACGTTCTTGATCACATGGCTGCCCAATTTGCGCCGCAACCCATGAATCAGGTACTCGACGGCGTTGCTTTCCACCTCGTTGCCCCAGCCATAAATCCGGTCTTCGAGATCGCTGCGTGAAAGGATCGCTCCGGGTCGGATCAGCAAGGCTTGCAGCAACGCAAACTCGCGGCTGGAGAGCGGGACGTTGCCCTGTTCTTCGGTGCTGGCCTCCTTGGACAGCAAGTCCAGTGACACCATGCCGTTACCCAGCAAGGGCAGGGCGCTGCCGCCTTTGCGTCGCAACACCGCGCGCATGCGGGCGAGCAGTTCGGCCATGGCGAAGGGTTTGAGCAGGTAGTCGTCGGCACCGCCATCGAGGCCGCGCAGCCGGTCGTCCAGGCTGTCGCGGGCGGTAATGATGAGCAATGGCACGGGGTTGTTGCGCGCGCGAATATTGTCCAGCACTTCCAGGCCGTCTTTGCCGGGCAGGCCGAGGTCCAGCAGCACCAGGTCATAGTGCTGGGTGTCGAGTGCCGCGAGGCCGCTCGGGCCGTTCTTCACCCAGTCGGCGGCATAGCTTGCATCCGTGAGGGCACCCTGGATGGCATCGCCAATCATCGGGTCATCTTCGACCAGCAGTATTCGCATGTCCCGCTCCGGCAAAAACAAGGCGCGAGGGTCGAGACCGTCGCGCCTGTATTGAAGCACCTGTAGTGGATTTTGTCCGTTATGGCTTGCCCTTCATCGCGTCGAAGGCCTTGAGCAAGTCGTCCATGGCCACCTTGCAGTCGGTCAGGTTTGGGCTGCCGGCGCGTAGGGCGTCAAGTGCGCGGTCAATGGCTTTGTCGACCACATGCCAGTCGCTGGCGGCGCGAGGTTTGATCCCGGCTTCGGCGGAGTCCCAGGAGGTTTCTAGGTCCTTGATCCGGGTCTTTGCGCCTGGCAGATCATTTTTGTCGACTAGGGCCGAGACTTCGGCAGCGATGGTGCGAAATCCTGACAGGTCTCCGAGTTTCGAGGCCGACGGGTTCTGGGCACTGATCACATTGGAAGTGGTACTGGCCGTGGGTTTGTCGGCAGGTTTCGAGCAGCCCGCGGCGATGCCCAGCAAAAGGATCGATGTGGCAATAGCAACGCGGCGAATAAGGGTTTGAACGTGGCGCATGAGGATGTCCTTGAATGGCTTTATTGAGTGAGGGCTTTGCGATTGCCGCCGTTGATTTGCGCGACAGCAACCAGCAAGACGATGACGCACAGGAAGATCGCGCTGGTCCAGGTGGCGCCCATGCCGAGGCCACCGTAGGTTTTGGCCTGGGTCAGCAAGTCGCCGAGGGAGGCGCCGAACGGGCGCGTCAGGATGTAGGCGATCCAGAACGTCAGCACCACATTGGCGCCCAGGCGCCAGGCGATCAGGGTGGCGGCGATCAGTGCGCCAAAGATCACTGCGCCGAGGGTAAAGCCCAGGCCGAGGGCTTCAGTGGCGAGGTCGCCGGCGGCGGTGCCGAGGGCAAAGGTACAGAGCACCGTCGTCCAATAGAACCACTCCCGGCGGGGCGTGACGATCTCACGGATCGACAGGTTGTGTTCCTTCCGGTACCAGACCAGGAAATTGACCGCCAGCAACACTGAAAATATCGCGGTGCTGGTGTAGAGGCTGACGTCCAGTTTATCGGTGAGAATATCGGTGATCTGCGTGCCGACGATGCTTACCAGCACCACCGTCAACCAGTAGATCCAGGGGGTGTAGGCCTTGGTGCGCAGTTGGTAATACAGCGCGATCCCCAGCAGAGCCGCCATGCCGATGCTGGTGCGGCCAGCACCGAAGCCGGCGTCGACGGCCAGGAAGTCCGCGCCGGTTTCGCCCACGGTGGTGGATAAAATCTTGATCACCCAGAAGGACAGCGTCACCTCGGGGACTTTGTTCAGCCAGCGGGCTGTCGTGGAATTCATCTGAGTGACCTCTGCCGTACCGCGCCGTCATTGGCGCAGGGCAGAAGGTACGCAGCGAAACTTAGCTGAGACTGAGGGGCCGCGCGCGCCGAGCTTAATCCGTCAAAACGTGAGCGTGGCCCAGGGTGGTGACGTGCACCGCACTGCCGGTGGCGGGCGCTTGCAGGCCGGTACTGCGTACCAGCAGTGAGCGGCCCGGCTCGAATTCGGCGGCTTGCAAGGCTACGGTCAGGGTGCAGGTGTTGCCGCCAAAGTCTCGCTCGGTGACCACACCCTGGCAGCCGGACGAATCCGTCGATGTACTGCTGATCTGCAATTGCTCGGGCCGTAGCATGATCTGCGCGGTGTGGTGGGTGCCCTGGCTGTTGACTGCAATACGGCCCAAATCGCAATGGGCCCAGCCGGCCTCGATCCGTGCGGGCATGACTACGGCCTCGCCGAGGAACAAGGCGGTTTGTGTGTCGTGGGGGTATTGGTACAGGTCCATGGGCGGGCCGGATTGCACCAGGCGCCCTTGACGCATGACGGCCAACTGATCGGCGAAGGACAACGCCTCGCTTTGGTCGTGGGTCACCAGAATCGTGGTGACTCCGGCATCGGCCAGCAGCCGCGCAACCATCTTGCGCATGGCGGCGCGCAAGCCGGTGTCCAGGGCCGAGAAGGGCTCGTCGAGCAGCATCAGCCGCGGTTGCTGGGCCAGCGCTCGGGCCAGTGCCACCCGTTGCTGTTGGCCGCCGGACAGCTCGTGAGGCCAACGCTGGGCCATGTTGGCGTCCAGCGCGACGCTGTCCATCAACTCGGCTATCCGTGTTTGCCGGGCTGGGCCTTTGTCCGTCAGGCCAAAGCCGATATTGGCCGCTACAGTCATGTGCGGGAACAGCGCGCCGTCCTGGGGCACATAACCGATCAGGCGTTGGTGGGCCGGCACGCAGTGGGTAGCGTCCACCAGCGTCTGGCCGTTGAGCGTGAGACTGCCCGCGTCGGGAAACTCGAAGCCGGCGATCATCCGCAGCAAAGTGGTCTTGCCTGAACCCGAAGGCCCGACGATCACCGTGCGGCTACCGGTGGGCACCGACAGGTTGATGTTTTCCAGGGCGCGCTGGGGGCCGAAGGATTTGTAGAGCGAATGCAGTTCGAGGGCGTTCATCGGCCAGCCGTACGTTTGGATTGGTGATAAAGAAGGCCGGTCAACGGCAGCGACAGCAGGATCATGATCAGCGCATAGGGCGCGGCGGCCGCGTAGTCGATTTCGCTGGTCATGGCCCAGAAACCGGTGGCCAGGGTTCGCGTGCCGTTGGGCGCCAGCAGCAGGGTGGCGGTCAGCTCATTGGTGATCGCCAGGAACACCAACGCGGCACCGGCGGCGGCACCCGGTGCGGCCAGGCGCATGGTAATCAGCCACAACGCCCGGCCGGGGGAACGACCCAGGCTGCGCGCCATGTTTTCCAGCTCCACGGGGGCTTGGGCGATGCCGGCGCGCAGGCTGACCAGGGCGCGGGGCAGGAACATCAGCAGGTAGGCAAGCAGTACCGTGATGGTGGTCTGGTAGATCGGCCGGGCGTAATGAATGGTCACCGTTACCAAGGCCAGTGCGACGACGATGCCGGGCAACGAGCTGGTGATGTAGTTGCAGCTTTCCAGGACGCGTTGCAACCGACCGGGCGCGCGAATCGACAGCCAGGCAATCGGTACCGCCGCGCAGGTGGTGAGGACGGCACCGGCGACGCCCAAGAGCAGGGTCTGCTCCAGGGCCGGCAGTAATTCACTCATTTGCCAGACCTCCACGCCACCGGCAATCAGCCACTTGCCCAGGGTGATCAACGGCACGCCCAAGGCCAGCAGGCAGGTCAGCCCCTGCAACAGCAGCGCGAGCGTGGTAGTGCGAGGGCTCAACTGCACAATCCGTTGATCCCGCGCGCTGCCTGAGCCGACCCGGGCATATCGGGCATGGCCGCGCGCCGCTGATTCGGCGGTGAGCATGGCCAGGCAGCACAACGCCAACACCGCTGCCAGCATGTTCGCGGCCGGGCCATTGAAGGTGGATTTGAACTGATCGAAGATCGCGGTGGTGAAGGTGTCAAAGCGAATCATCGCGTACAGGCCATATTCGGCCAGCAGATGCAGGCCCACCAGCAGCGCACCGCCGCAAATGGCCAGGCGCAGTTGCGGTAACACCACCCGAAAAAATACCGCCCAGGGTTTGAGCCCAAGGGATTCGGCGACATCTTCGATGGCCGGGTCCAGCCGGCGCAGCGTGGCGGCCACCGGCAGGTAGAGAAAAGGAAAGTAGGCGATCACCGACACCAGTACCCCGGCCGGCAAGCCATGGATTGAAGGCACCAGGCTGACCCACGCATAACTGTGGACGAAGGCAGGCACCGCCAGCGGTGCGACGGCCAACAACGACCACAGGCGTCGACCGGGCAGGTTGCTGCGCTCGGTCAGCCAGGCCAGGGCGATACCCAACACCACGCACAGCGGCAAGGTGATCACCACCAGCAGCACGGTATTGATCAGCAGTTCGGCCACCCGTGGCCGGAACACCAGTGCCTCCACCGTGGCCCAGCCGGTTTGCCACGAGACGCCAATCACAAAGGCAATCGGCAGCAGCGCCAACAGCGAGACCAGCACCGACAGACCGGTGACCCACGCGCCACCACGGCCCATGAACAGGCCGCGCGTACGTCGTAACGAAGGTGCGGGTGTCGCTTGAGCGACACCCGTCGGCAGGCTTTCAGGCAGCAATCAGAGCAGTCCGGCCTGGGTCATCAGTTGCACCGCTTTTTTGCTGTCGAGCTTGGAAGCATCGACCTTCGGTGCGTCGAGTTGTGGCAGCGGCACCAGTTTCGGGTTCGACGGGGCGTTCTGGCCCACGGCGTATTCGAACGAGTTGCCGTTTTTCAGAATCGCCTGGCCGTCCTTGCCGGTGACCCACTTCAGGAAGGCCTGGGCCTGTTCTTTATGTTTGCTGGACGCGAGTACGCCGCCACCGGAGATGCTGACAAAGGCGCCCGGGTCCTGATGTTTGAAGTAGTGCAGCGAGGTGTTTTTGCTGTTTTCACCGGTCTTGGACTGATCGACGAAGCTGTAGTAGTGGTAGATCACACCGCTGTCGACTTGGCCGGCGTTCACCGCTTTAAGCACCGCGCTGTTGCCACGGTAAATGGAGGCGTTGGCTTTCATCGCCTTGAGCCAGTCGAGGGTCGCGGCTTCGCCCTTGAGCGCCAGCACGGCGGCGACGATGGCTTGGAAGTCGGCGCCGGCCGGGGAGGCGGCCCAACGGCCTTTCCAGCTCGGCGAGGCCAGGTCCATCAGGGATTTTGGCAGGTCGGCAGCGGCCAGCTTGCTCGGGTTGTAGACGAATACGGTGGAGCGAGCAGCGATCCCCAGCCATTTGCCGTGGGCGGGACGGTAGGCCGAGTCGACTTGTTCCAGCGTGGTGGGTGCGACTGGGGCAAACAGCCCGGCGTTGTCCACCAGCACCATGGCCGGGGAGTTTTCGGTCAGGAACACGTCGGCCGGCGAGGCGGCACCTTCCTGGACGATCTGGTTGCCCATTTCAGTGTCGTCGCCATTGCGCACCGTCACCTTGATCCCGGTTTCCTTGGTAAAGCCTTCGACCCAGGACTTGGTCAGGCTTTCGTGTTGGGCGTTATAGACCACGATGCCGTCGGTCTCGTTTGCGGCATAGACGTGCCCGGCACTGACCAATGCGGTGGCCAGCACTGCTTTTTTGAGAAAAGAGGGGATGCGGGTAGTCATGCCGTGAGAGCTCCTGGTGTTTGATTTGTATAGGGCAAAGCAGCGACGAAGGTGAGCAATGACTCTGGTTCAATAGGAATCATTTGCATGTTTGTGGGCGGCGAATGTAGAGCCGTGAATGAGAAAAAAACGTTAAAAAAACCGTTAATAGATGTGATTTGGAGGGTAAGAATCGCGGCTCAAACCTTGTGATTGAGGAAGTACTGGCTCGGCACTTGGCCTTAACGCTGTTGGGGTAACAAATGAGGGTTATCGCCAGGTATCGGCTCGGTCCCTAGACTTCAAGCACCTTAATGAATTGGATATTGAGAACAAAACCATGCGCTTACGTGATCTGGGTATCGTGATCGTGACCGGCAAACCGGGTGTCAATAATGCGATTACCGACGTATCCGGCGTGCGAGTCGGCCACCACACCCTCAATACCCAATCGGGCGAAACCTCGATTCACACCGGCGTGACCGTGATTGAGCCGCGCGCCGTCGCAGCACACCTGGAACCCTGCTTTGCCGGGGTCCATGTGCTCAATGGCAACGGTGATGCCACCGGTCTGGAGTGGATTCGCGAGGCGGGTTTGCTGACAACGCCCATCGCTTACACCAACACCCACAGCGTCGGTGTGGTACGCGATGCGTTGGTCGCGGCCGAACGGGAGATGGCCCGGCAGCACACCTACTGGTGTATGCCGGTGGTGCTGGAAACCTACGACGGGATTTTGAGCGATATCTGGGACCAGCATGTCACCGCCGAGCATGTGCAACTGGCGCTGAAAGACGCACGTAGCGGGCCGGTGCAGGAAGGCTGTGTCGGCGGCGGTACCGGGATGATCTGCCATGAGTTCAAGGGCGGTATTGGTACTTCCTCGCGAGTATTGAGTGCAGAGCAGGGCGGTTGGACCGTGGGCGCGCTGGTACAGGCCAACTATGGCGCGCGTGAGTCACTGCGGGTCGCGGGTTATCCGGTGGGCACGGTGTTGAAAGAGGTGCCGTCGCCCTACGACGGCCCGGTGAACGTCGGCGTGCCGGGCATGGGCTCCATCGTGATCACCATCGCCACCGACGCGCCATTGTTACCCCATCAGTGCACGCGGCTGGCGCAGCGGGCCAGTGTTGGCTTGGCGCGGGTGGGCGGGGGCACGGAAGACGACAGTGGCGATATCTTCATCGCCTTTTCGGTGGGTAACACCGGGCTGCCGGTAGCTAATCTGGGTCATCCTGGAGCGCCGACGACGCCGTTGCAGATGGTCAACAATGACTATATTTCAGCGTTGTTCGTGGCGGCGGCGGATGCGGTGGAGGAGGCCATTGTTAACGCCATGCTGGCCGCCAGCGACGTTGAGGGACGTGGCCGTCGGGCCTTGGCACTCAAGCCTGCGCAGCTGTTGTCGGCGATGAAAAAAGTCGGCTGGCAGCCTTAAGACAGCGAGTGACCTGTGGCGAGGGGACTTGCCGGATCGCCGTATCGCCCCGTTGGGCTGCGAAGCGGCCCTAAAACCTGCACTCTTGGTCTATCTGAAAAAACTCAGGGGTCTTATTGGGGCTGCTGCGCAGCCCAACGGGGGCGAGCCCCCTCGCCACAGGGGTTCCGCGTTAGCTCTTGAGCAGGTTGGTAGCGGGTTCATTCCTGGGCCTGGAGAAACAGCAGGAACAGTTCCGACTGGGATTTGATCCCCAGCTTGCTGTACATGTGCTTGCGGTGGACTTTCACGGTCTCGGCGGAAATCTCCAGCTTGCGTGCGATCTCTTTATTGGAGCAGCCACTGAGCATCAGCCGGCCCACTTCCATCTCTCGGGCCGACAGCGATGAGCTGATCTGCCGGGCCGTGGATTCCAGGTGGTTCTCCCAGTTGGGTGGCAGCTCAGGGGCGTGTTTGAGTTCCTGTTCGAACACCGAGCGCTGGCGCATCAGCGCGGCTACCCAGGGGTGGATCAAACCCAGCAGAGCGACCTGTTCGGTGCTGAAGGGGGCCTGGCTGCCCAGGGACAGGCTCAGGGTGCGCTCGGCGTCCAGTTGGACGTTGATGTGTACTTCATCGGCGAGGACGTTCAGGCGAAAGTAACGCTGATAGTAATCGGTCTGCTCGAAGCACTCGGGGGCGACATCTTCCAGGCGGAACAGGCCGCTCTTGGGTGCCTCACGATTGGCCAGGTAAAAGGGATCGAGCAAATACAGGCCTTTGAGATACTCCTGGAACAGCAAGTCCAGGCCGTCATCGAGACCAGGTGATTCGGCCAATACCTGAGGTTTACCCGAGCTGAAAATCAGTACTACCCAGTTGTCCGCCGGTACATAACGGCGCAGCAGACGCACCAGCGCCGTCCAGAAATTGGGTTGGTCCAGGGTCTCGATCAGCCGGCCAACGGCGTCATGCCAGGCTAAGTCCTGCAACGTCAGAGTGGTCTCGCTACCCATTGAGGGGTACCCCATCGAAGTGATTTTTTGCCGCGACGCGGCGCTCCATACTCGGTTCGCCCTGCGGGTTTGATGTGCAACAAGGGCCTTCTAAATGGGCACAAGGATAAGCGATGAAGATTGAATTGATGCAACTCGCCGGTCGTGACGGTGACACTGCTTATAACCTGGCACGGACCCTGAAGGCCATTGCCAGCAGTGAGGCTGGCACTGATCTGCTGGTCTTCCCGGAAACCCACTTGATGGGCTTCGTGGGCGGTGAGCAACTGGCGCACGTGGCAGAGGCCCTGGACGGTCCGACCTTGCAAGCGGTCCAGCGGGCGGTTCGCGAGCGTAATGTCTCAGTGGTCGTCGGCCTTGTCGAAAATGATCGCGGGGCCTATTACAACACCTCGCTCCTGATGACCCCTGAAGGCATCGCACTGAGTTATCGCAAGACCCACTTGTGGCCCGACGAGCGCGGCGACATCACCCCAGGCGACCGTTTCGTCACCGCGCTGTGGAAGGGCGTGCGGGTTGGCATTCTGATTTGCTACGACATTGAGTTGCCGGAAACCGCCCGTGCCCTGGCCCAACTCGGCGCCGAATTGATCATCGTCACCAACGGCAATATGGACCCCTACGGCCCGGTGCACCGTACCGCGATCATGGCTCGCGCCCAGGAAAACCAGGCGTTTGCGGTGATGGTCAATCGTGTGGAAGACGGGCCCGGTGATCTGGTATTTGCTGGCTCCAGCGCAGTGGTAGACCCGTTTGGACGGATGCTGTTTGAAGCCAGGCGTGAGGAATGCCGGCAGGTTGTCACCCTGGACCTTGAGCAGCTCAAGGCCGCCCGCCGTGACTACCACTACCTCAGCGACCGCCGCCTGATGCTTGTCGGCGAGCAGATTGAGCACGCCGATGGCCGCCGTGAACTGCTGATCCCCTGATTTTTCTCCCTACAACAATAATCAGCAGGTGAGCGTGCACGCCTGCCCAGGAGTTTCTTGATGATCCATATCCGCTGCATGCAACTGGCCCTGGCCTCGCTGTTCAGTATCGGTCTGGCGGGTGCCGAGGCCGCCGAGCCCCAGGTGAATGTCTACAACTGGTATGACTTCATCGCCCCGGATGCGATGAAGAGCTTCCAGGCCCAGACCGGCATCGGCTCGACCTTTGATGTGTTCGACAACGCCGACGTCATGCAGGGCAAACTCATGGCCGGGCGCAGTAACTATGACGTGGTGGTGGCCAGCGGCGATGTCATGCCAAATCTGATCAAGGCCGGTGTGCTCAAGGAACTGGATCGCACGCAGCTACCCAACTGGTCCCACCTCGACCCCGAGATTCTCGCCAAGGTGCAACGCAACGACCCGGGCAATCGTTATGCCGTGCCGTACCTGTGGGGCACCACCGGGCTGGGTTATGACGTGGACAAGGTCAAGGCACTCCTCGGTGAGCATGCACCGGTCGACTCCTGGGACCTGATCTTCAAGGAAGAAAACATCGCCAAGCTGAGCCAGTGCGGTGTGGCCACACTGGATGCGCCCGGCGATATCATTCCCATCGCCTTGCATTACTTGGGGTTGCCCTATAACAGCCAGAACCCCGAGGACTACCGCAAGGCCGAAGCGTTATTGCTGAAGGTGCGCCCCTACATTCGATACTTTGATTCCTCACGCTTTATCAGCGACCTGGCCAACGGCAACGTCTGTGTGGTGTTGGGTTGGGCGGGCGGGGTAATGGATGCCCGCAAAGCCTCGGAAGCGGCCGGTAATGGCCGTCAGATCGAGTACAGCATTCCCCGGGAGGGCGCGCCACTCTGGGTCGAAAGCCTGGTGCTGCTCAACGATGCGCCTCACCCTGAGCAAGGGTTGGCGTTCATCAATTACATGCTCGATCCGCAGGTGATCGCCCGCTCGTCCAACTACCTGAGCTATGCCAACGCCAACAAGGACGCGACCAGCCTGGTGGAGGAGAAGATTCGCCGCAATCCAGGGGTTTATCCTTCGAAAGCGGTGCTGGATACCTTGTTCACCCTGGAGACCATGCCGCTGAAGGTGGAACGTATTCGCACGCGGATGTGGAGCAAGATCAAGAGCGGTAGTTGAGCATGAAACCCGGATCGGAAATTGCTCCGGGTAGCTACTGCAAGCGCACCATCTGCTACTCTGCGACCGTTCATTATCGCCTGTCGCTTGTGGAACTCATCATGACAACGCTCAATCCGAATGCCGATCCCCAGTCTGTCTGCAGCCCTATCACCAGCAGCGCGATTTTCATGGTTGCCACATTGGCCCCCGGCAGCGATGCGGCCAAGACCGTGCGTGAATGGTGCGGTGACGTTGCAGCTCTCACGCGCTCCGTTGGTAAGCGGGTGCCGACGGGCAACCTGACATGCGTCTGTGGCTTTGGCTCCACCGCCTGGGACGCCCTGTTCGGCAGCCCACGCCCTGCATCGCTGCACCCGTTTCATGAAGTCGGTGTAGCGGGGCGCATGGCGGTTTCCACGCCGGGTGATGTCTTGCTGCACATTCGTGCCGATCAGATGGACCTGTGCTTTGAACTGGCGACGCAAATCATGTCGGCCCTCGGCGATGCCGTGACCGTCGTCGATGAGGTGCAGGGTTTCCGTAACTTCGATATGCGCAGCATCATTGGTTTTGTCGATGGCACGGAGAACCCGACCGGTCGCAAGGCCGTCGGCTTCACCATCGTCGGTGATGAAGACCCAACCTTCAGTGGCGCCAGCTATGTGCTGGTGCAGAAGTACCTGCACAACATGAAGGCCTGGAACGAATTGTCCACCGAGGCCCAGGAACGAGTGATCGGGCGTACCAAACTGTCCGATATCGAACTCGGCGATGAGGTTAAACCGGCCAACTCCCACAGTGCCTTGACCACCATCACCAAGGACGGCGAGGAAGTGAAAATCCTGCGGGACAACATGCCGTTTGGCCGGCCAGGCGCCGGGGAATTCGGGACGTACTTCATCGGCTACGCGCGCTCGCCGGAGCCGCTGGAATTGATGCTTGAGAACATGTTTGTCGGCCGGCCCGCCGGTAACTATGACCGGCTGCTGGACTTCAGTACGGCGGTGACCGGCGGCTTGTTCTTCGTGCCGTCCGCCGATCTGCTGGAAGAGTTGGCTGACCGCAAGCCTTAGGAGGTCTTTGGCGGTGCGCCGAACAGTCTTTTCGCCTCGGCAAAACACTTCTCGGCGATGGCCGAGCGCGGTTCGGTCTTGCGCATTACCAGCCCCAGGGGCGCCAGCACGCTGGCGTCCGGGAGGTTGATGAAGGCCAGGGTCTCAATCGGTTTTTCCCAGCCACTGTCCAGGGGCATGATGGAGCAGCAAAAGCCTTCATGAATCGCCTGGAACAGCTGGTGCGTGGAGTCGGTCTCCAGGATGGGCTGCGGGTCGAGCCCACGGCTGCGAAAGCTCAGGTCAATGGATTTACGATAGTGCATGCCATTGCTGATCATCCCCAATGGCAGTTGGGCGGCGTCCTCCCAGCTCATCTCGGTGCCTTCGAACTGGAAATGGCGCGTGTCGTACAGCAAACCGACACGGGTCTCCCCCAATTCGAAAAAATCCAGCAGATGGGAGCTGACATGATCGAGGTAGCAAATACCCAGATCCAGTTGATTGTTGCCCAGGCCCTCGATGATCCGGTCCGAACTCATGGACGACAGGCTGAACTTGAGTTCCGGGAACGTCTGGGAAAGCCCCTGCACATAGTTGATCGGGTTAAAGCCGCTCAACGGCACCAGGCCCAGGCGCAAGTTACCCACCAGTTGTCCACGGCAGGCGGCGGCTTCGGCGAACAGCCCGTCATGGGCCGCCAGTAGGGTCCGTGCCCATGCCAGGACCCGTTCGCCGGCCTGGGTGAAACCTTCGAAACGCTGGCCACGGGTCACCAGTTCTAGGCCCAGCTCATCCTCCAGGTTACGCAAACGCATGGACAGGGTCGGCTGGGTGATATGGCAGCGCGCAGCGGCCTGTCCGAAGTGACGGGTCTGTTCCAGGGCGATCAGGAATTTGAGTTGCTTGATGTCCACAAAGGCACCTGCTGACAAAACACGGGTAGTAGGGTGAGCAGACGATCTCATTGTTCCTCTCACCCGTCCAATCACAAGGACTTAACGATTGATCGACCGACTCTATCATGACCGCAGACAGCACGAAAACGCACCGATAGACGCGCTCGATAACCCGGTTGGCCAGAACGATTAGACAGCCACTTTTCAGCGCCTTAGCCTCTGGCCATTGCTTTTATTATTGCCTGCCGGAGAGTGTCATGAGCGTGAAGTCGGATACGCCGTTTGTCCCGTTGAATATTGCCGTGCTGACCGTCAGTGATACCCGCGCCTATGCCGATGACACCTCCGGACAGTTGCTGGTCAGTCGCTTGCTGGAGGCCGGGCACACACTGGGTGCGCGCAACCTGCTCAAGGATGACCTGTATAAAATCCGCGCCCAGGTAGCCCACTGGATTGCCGAGGATGAGATCCAGGTGGTGCTGATTACTGGCGGCACCGGGTTTACCGGGCGTGACAGCACGCCGGAGGCCGTGAGCTGTTTGCTGGACAAGCAGATTGACGGTTTTGGCGAATTGTTCCGGGCCATCTCCATCCTCGATATCGGCACCTCCACCGTACAGAGTCGGGCACTGGCCGGGTTGGCCAACGGCACACTGGTGTGCTGCTTGCCGGGCTCGACGGGCGCCTGTCGTACTGCGTGGGAAGGGATCCTGGCCGAGCAATTGGACGCGCGCCACCGGCCCTGCAATTTCGTCCCGCATCTCAAGTCCGTAAAAGCCTGCGAGTCACGGGGATGAATGTGTCACCGCTGATGCCGGTGGAAGAGGCTATCGCCAGTTTGCTGGAAATGGCCGCGGTCCAACGTCTTGATGACAGCGAGCCTGTGCTGTTGGCGGACGCTCGGCAGCGGGTGTTGGCCAGTGACCTGGTCGCCACCCTGGACCTGCCGCCGTGGCCCAACAGCGCCATGGACGGTTACGCCTTGAACGTGGAGGGCTGGGACGGGCAGCCACTGGCCGTGTCGCAACGGATTTACGCCGGTGTTGCCCCGCAAGCGCTGCTGCCGGGGACCTGTGCCCGGATCTTTACCGGTGCGCCGGTCCCTGAAGGCGCCAACAGTGTCGAGATGCAGGAGAACGTCGAGGTGCTGGACGACGGCCGCATTGCGTTCAAAAAGCCGCTGGTGGCAGGTCATAATATCCGGCCCCAGGGCCAGGAAAACCGTGTCGGGCAGGTTTTGCTTCAGGCTGGCAAGCGCTTGGGCCCATTCGAACTGGCCATCGCCGCCGGGCAGGGCTGCACCCATGTGCATGTGGTACGCCGGCCACGGGTTGCGTTGCTTTCCACTGGTGATGAATTGGCTGAGCCGGGCACGCCGTTGAAGCCCGGCTGTATCTACAACAGCAATCGGACGTTGCTCAGCCATTGGTTGAGCGCATTGGGCTGCGACGTCATTGACGGCGGGGTGCTCCCTGATCAGCCACAGCAGACACGCCTCAAACTTGAGCAGTTGCAGTACTCGACGGACTTGATCCTTACCACGGGCGGCGTGTCGGCAGGTGATGCCGATTGCCTCGGGCAGGTGCTGCGTGAGTGTGGCAAGCCGTTGTTCTGGAAACTTGCGATAAAGCCCGGCAAACCGCTGACCGTGGGCTACTTTGGCAGCGTGCCGGTGATCGGTCTGCCGGGTAATCCGATGTCGGCGCTGGTGACCTTCGGGCTGTTGGCCCGGGCTTATTTGTTGCGTATCCAGGGGGTCGAAGACGTCACGCCCTTGAGCTTCCCGGTCAGTGTCGGTTTTGACTGGCACAAGGCCGGAGGCCGTCGGGAATACCTCAGGGCCAAGCTGGAGGACCGCCGTGCCGTGCCCTATAGCAACCAGAGTTCGGGGATTTTGTTGAGCGCATCCTGGGCGGATGGGTTGGTGGAGATTCCGGAGGGTGGCACGTTGAAGGCCGGAGACATGGCGCGATTTATTCCGTTCTGCGGTTTGTTTTAAAGGGCATCTCGCTGAAGATACCCAACGCGATAGAACGGGCAATAAATAACCTGTGGCGAGCGGGCTTGCCGCGTTGGGTCGCGAGGCGGCGCTGAAAAAGGGACTGCTACGCAGTCCAACGTGGGCAAGCCCGCTCGCCACAAGTACAGTGTTTGCCCTTAGCTGATTGGCGTTATCCCAAGCCCCGCTAGCCGCCGGTCATGTTCATGAAACGGACAATTTGCACATCGTCATTGAGTTCAAAATTGTGCCGGTACGGCTTGATCTTCATGGCCTCGACGATCGCCTGTTCCAGGCGTTGGGGCTCGCCCGGATAGCGACGCAGCACTTCCTTGAGGTCCACGCCGTGTTCATTGCCCAGGCACAGCAGGAGCCGGCCTTCGACGGTCAGGCGCACCCGGTTGCAGGTCGCACAGAAGTTGTGGCTATGGGGTGAGATGAACCCCAGGCGAATATGCGGCGCCTCCACCAGGCGCCAATAGCGCGATGGGCCTTGGGTGGACTCTGCGGAGTCGATGAGGGTGTAGCGTTCGGCAATCCGCTCGCGCACCTGGGCGCTGGAGAAAAAGGCGTCGGCGCGGCTGTGTTCGCTGATCACGCCCAAGGGCATTTCTTCGATGAACGAGATGTCCAGCCCACGATCAATCGCAAACTCGACCAGGTCGTTGATTTCGTGATCGTTGCGGCCTTTCATGACCACGCAGTTGAGCTTGGTGTGTTCAAAGCCGGCCGCGTTCGCGGCATCGATACCCTTGATGACCTGCGCCAGGTCCCCGGTACGGGTCAGTTGGCGAAACCGCTCGGGGTCCAGGCTGTCCAGGCTGATGTTCAGACGCTTGAGGCCTGCGTCGAACAGCGGCGACGCCAACTTGCCCAATTGCGAGCCGTTGGTGGTCATGCACAGTTCCCGCAGCCCCGGCAGCGCCGCGATGCGCTGGCACAGTTCAACCACGCCCGGGCGAATCAACGGCTCACCCCCGGTCAGGCGGATTTTTCGGGTACCCAGGGCCACAAAACGTTCCGCCACCAGATAGAGTTCTTCCAGGGACAGGATCTGTTGGCGCGGCAAGAACTGCATGTCCTCGGCCATGCAATAGACACAGCGGAAATCACAGCGGTCGGTCACCGACATTCTGAGATAGTCGACCCGTCGAGAAAAACTATCCATCAAGATTCGATCTGACATCACCACCTCCGCCAGCGGTCCAGGTGCATCAATCCTGGCGCCAGTTTTTGTAAGGCCGCCAGTCTATAAAGGGCCTTGTTAAATCGAGGTTAAAGTCATTTGAAGTTGTCGTCTAATCGCTATTAACAACCGGTTGATCAATGCGCTCTATCACGCCTTAAAGTTGTTGTTTTAGATATTTAAAGTATTGATTTATAAGAAAATAAATCTTGATAGATGAGATCGATGATTTGGTCGTTATTTGTGATTAGACACTCAGGGCGAACACACAATAGGCTTGATTCGTGGTTCTGGTTTTGGCCGGCTGAACGGTGCTTTGACACTGTGTAAATAATCTAAGCTGGATGGACCCAAGTCACATTTTGTACGTAGCTAAGAATAGCTACCAACAAGGCTTTCAAATGAGGCAGCCGCCTACGTGTGACGTCCTGGAGAATTATCATGAGTGAAGTTGAGCGTTATAAACCGTATAAAGGGGCCGCCGCCGGTTGGGGTGCGCTGATGGCCGTGACCAAGTACTGGTTGGGCAGCGAAAACGCGTTCAAGAACATTCGGGCGATGCTCAAGACCAACCAGAACGGCGGCTTCGACTGCCCGGGCTGCGCGTGGGGAGAGTCGCCGGAAGACGGCTTGGTCAAGTTCTGCGAGAACGGCGCCAAGGCGGTCAACTGGGAGGCCACCGGCCGCCTGGTCAACCCTGCATTTTTCAGTAAGTACACCGTCTCGTCGTTGGCCGCACAAAGTGACTATTGGCTCGAATACCAAGGCCGGCTGACGCACCCCATGCGTTATGACGTGCTGGTTGATCGTTACGTTGAAACCAGCTGGGACGAAGCGTTTGCCTTGATCGCCCAGCACCTCAAGGACCTGGAATCGCCTGACCAGGCGGAGTTCTACACCTCCGGCCGGGCCAGCAACGAGGCGGCTTACCTCTATCAGCTGTTCGTTCGCGCCTACGGCACCAATAATTTCCCCGACTGCTCGAACATGTGCCACGAAGCCAGCGGCCTGGGCATGGGTGACAGCGTTGGTGTGGGCAAGGGCACGGTAACCTTTGATGACCTGGAACACGCCGACGCCATTTTCGTGATTGGCCAGAACCCTGGCACCAACCACCCGCGCATGCTTGAACCCTTGCGTGAAGCGGTGAAACGCGGCGCTCAGGTGGTGTGTTTCAACCCCCTCAAGGAGCGTGGCCTGGAACGCTTCCAGCACCCGCAGCATCCGTTGGAAATGCTCACTAACGGCTCCGAGCCGACTTCGTCAGCGTACTTCTGCCCGGCCCTTGGCGGCGACATGGCGGCGATGCGCGGTATCGCCAAATTCCTCCTGCAGTGGGAGCGCGAAGCCCTGGCCACTGGCGGCGAGGCGGTCTTCGACCGCGAGTTCATCGCCGAACATACCTCGGGCCTGGATACCTACCTGGCCGAACTCGACGCCACGTCGTGGGAGCACATCGTTGAGCAGTCCGGCCTGAGCCTGGAAGACATCGAGTTGGCCGCGCGCATGTACCGCAAGGCCAAGCGCGTGATCATGTGCTGGGCCATGGGCGTGACCCAGCACACACACTCGGTGCTGACCGTGCAGGAAATCATCAACGTGCAGCTGTTGCGCGGCAATATCGGCCGCCCGGGCGCCGGCCTGTCGCCGGTACGTGGCCACAGCAACGTGCAGGGCGACCGCACCATGGGCATCAACGAACTGGCGCCGCCCGAGTTCATTGACGCACTGGAAGCGCGCTTTGACTTCAAGGTGCCACGCAAGCACGGGCACAACACCATTCTGGCGATCGAGGCGATGGAAGAAGGGCGCTCGAAGGTCTTTATCGGCCTGGGGGGCAACTTCGCCCAAGCCACACCCGACAGCCCGCGTACCCATGAGGCACTGCGCAAGTGCGAGCTGACCGTGCACATTGCCACCAAGCTCAATCGTAGCCATCTGGTCACCGGTCGGGACGCGCTGATCCTGCCGTGTCTGGGCCGCACCGATATCGACATGCAGCAGGAAGGCCCACAAGGCGTGACGGTGGAAGACACCTTCAGCATGGTGCATATCTCCCACGGCCAACTGAAACCCAAATCCGCGCTGATGCGTTCGGAGCCCGCGATCATTGCCGGGATTGCCAACGCCACCCTGGGCAAGCACCCCATCGACTGGCTCTGGACCGTCGCCGACTATGGCCGCATCCGTGACCTGATCGCCGACACCATTCCCGGGTTCGAAGATTTCAACACCAAGCTGTTGCACCCTGGCGGCTTTCACCTGGGCAACGCGGCGGCCGAGCGCATTTGGCACACCGCCACCGGCAAGGCGATGTTTGTGCCCAGCGAGCTGCCGGAGCATCTGATTCCTGAAGGCGTACGCAACCTGGATGTGAAGCCGGACCTGATCTTGCAAACCCTGCGTTCCCACGATCAGTACAACACCACCCTGTATGGCCTGGATGACCGCTATCGCGGGGTGTACGGCATGCGCGAAGTACTGTTCGTCAACGAACAGGACATCCGTCGGTTGGGCTACGAGCCTGGGCAAAAGGTCGACATGGTCTCGTTGTGGGGGGACGGTCGTGAACGTCGCGTGACGGGTTTTACCCTGATTGCCTATGACATCCCCACCGGGCAGGCCGCCGCCTATTACCCGGAAACCAACCCGCTGGTACCGCTGGGCAGCTACGGCGACCGTACCTTTACGCCCACCTCGAAGTTCATCTCGATTCGGCTTGAGCCGGCGCAGGTGAGCAACCTGATTCAAGCCATCGGCGCTTGAGCCTGGCCGGGGTGGCGGTAGCGCCACCCCGGCTGCCATTTGGTTCGCCAGCGTGATCACTCTCGGCATTGTGGTCGTTTGATTTCGCTGGATAGCGCCGGATCGAGGAGAGACAAATGTCGGTACGCATTGATAAATCACATCCCGTTGAGTACAGGACGAAAAAAGGCGTGGTCGTGCAGATTGGTTTCAGTTGGAGCCCGCCGCTCGACGTGCCCGTTGGCGCGACGCTGACCATGGCTGGGTCACCACCGCTGATGGCCTATGTCGAGGGCGACCAATGGGACAGTTACGAACAGGCGTTTCAAGAAGCACAAGAGGCGGCGGAGCGGTGGGTAGGCTCGAGGCGATAAATAAGCGCTGGCCCTTACCACCTGTGGCGAGGGGCAAGCCCCTCGCCACAGGTGGTGTCTGTAGGTCTCAGCTCAACAACCCGGTGCTGACCGCCACAATCAGGAAAACCCCCAGCACCGCGCGATAGATCACGAAAGGCCAGGTGGAGAACCGTTCCAGGAACTTCATCAGGCCCCAGATTGCGAAAAACGCCGAGACGCTGGCGACCACCAGGCCAAAGATCAGATGGCTCCACGCTTGCGCCGGCAGTTGCGCATGGAACAGCACCCACAGCTCTTTCAGGCCGGCCAAGGCGATGGCGGGCAGTCCCAGCAGGAAGGAAAAACGCGCCGCTTCTTCGCGTTTGAAGTTCAGGAACAGCGCGGCAGTGAGGGTTGAGCCGGAACGGGACACGCCGGGGATCAGCGCGCCGATCTGTGCAATACCGACAATCAGCGCATCCCGCAGGCGCATCTCACCCACGGTCCGTTGATGGCGCGCGCTGAGTTCGGCCGCAGCCAGCAACACCGCCATCACCACGCAGGAAATCCCGATCACCATCAGGCCGCGCAACGGCGAGTTGCAGGCGTTGAGGGTCGAGGATAACGCCAGGCCGACGATACCGATGGGGATGGTGGCCAGCACGATGGCCACTGCGAGCTTGAACCACTGGTTATTGAAGTCCCGCTGACGCACAGCGTCCATGCTGCCGGTCACCACTTGCCGCACATCCCGCCAGAAGTAGCTGACCACGGCCGCCAGTGCCGCCAGTTGCATGGCCGCAGAGAACGCGGAACCTGGGTCGGGCCAGCCGAGTAGGGCGGGAACGATGCGCATATGGGCGGTGGAAGAAACCGGCAGCAGTTCGGTAATGCCTTGGATAATGCCCAGGATACCGATCTGTAGGTAATCCAGAGAAGCAAAGCCAACGTCAAGGCCGCTGGAACAGATATTTGTCAAAATACTTATCCTTGGGAGTAAGAGGGAGGAGGGCGTTCCATTCAAGGAAAACAGGGCTGGAACCTTGAGCCAGCGCGGTCGAGGGCTTTATCCAGCAGGCCGAGTTTAATCGAAGCCTTCTGAAAATTTTGTAACAAGATAAGAAAAATGCGAGTGGTTCAGGAAACAGAAAGGTTCAGCACAAGGTTTATGAGTGATGGCATTGGCCGCAGGTTTTGTGAACAATAGCCGCCCCCAAAAAGACGCCCCAGCACGTGGCGACTTCGCGATTTGTTGACCGAGATGCCAATGCCTTCAATCCCTGATACCACCGTCGAGATGATCCAGACTGGCCCGGAACACGCCGAGTTGATCCGCAACCTCTACCAGTTCTATGCCTATGAGTCCTCGGACTGGGAGCAGGAAGACGTGGAAGTGGACGGCCGCTTCTACATTCACGAGGAACACCTGGCCCGCTACTGGCAAGAGCCGCAGTGGAGCGCCAACCTGCTGTTGGTCGACGGTTACATCGCCGGCTTCCTGTTGATCGAATCCAGCGAACTGGCGGATCTTAATGCGTTGGAACTGGCCGACCTGTTTATTCTGAAACGCTATCGCCGCAAGGGCATTGGCCGTGCCATTGCCACCCAGGTATTGACCAGCGGGGACGCCAATTGGCTGGTGCGTTTCTATGATCAGGACGAAGCGTCCCAGGCGTTCTGGCGTTCGGTGCTGGATGGCTTGCCACGACCGGTTCAGGCGATTGAACTGGACGATGATCCGCAGTTGGTGAGTTTTCTGGTGACGCGGGCGGTGCATTGACGGGGGGGAGAGCTGCCTCCTGCTGTTGAGGCAGCCCGAGGTTTGGACTTATTTGTAGCGCTGCTCAAACACCGCCACCTGATCCGGCTTGATCAACTGGAAAGGCACCCAGACCTCCGAGTCCACCGGTTCGCCCTTGATCATCTTGATCGCCGCTTGCAACGCGCTGCTGGCTTGCGCCCTGGGATCCTGGAATACCGACGCCGCGAGCATCCCGCGTTTGATGGCTGCCAGACCGTCAGGCAGGCCGTCGATGCCGACAATTGCAATCTCGCCCTTGGCTTTTCCGGCCTGCTGCAAGGCCATGGCGGCGCCGATGGCCATTTCGTCGTTGTTGGCGACGATGGCGTCGAAGTGGGTGCCGGCCAGCAGCCAGTTGCTGGTCAGGTCCATGCCTTTGTTGCGCTGCCACTCGGCACTTTGCTGCTCAACGACCTTAATCCCGGGATAGTCCTTGAGCACCTGTTTGACGCCTTCGGTGCGGTCATGCGTAGCGTTCTGCGCGAGGTCGCCCATGATGATCGCGAGGGTGCCTTTGCCACCCAGTTTTTCCGCCAGGAAGCGCATCTGCAACTGTCCGGCTTCGATGTCATTGGACGCCACCGTGACCACGCCTTTGGGCAAGTTGCGCTCGTCCGGATGGCGGTTGACATAGACCAGAGGCTTGTTCGCGGCGACAGCGGCACGGGTCATGTTGGCCGTGGCAGCGGTGTCCACGGGCAAGACAATGACGGCATCGACCTTCTGGTTGAGAAACCCTTCGACCTGATTGAGTTGGCGCACTACATCGCCCTGGGCGTCTTCGAACTGGATCTGGACGTCTTCCTGTTTCGCAGCCTCTTGAAGACCGTTGCGCACGTAGGTCATGAAATTGTCGTCGACCCTGGCGATGCTGACGCCAATACGGTAACTGGCAAACGTCCATTGGCTGAAGAGCAATAGCAGCGTGGCGAAAAACAAGGTGCAGCGGCTCATGATGGTTTTCCTTTTGTTGTTATGAGTTGAAATTCATCAAGATCAGAGGTGCAGGGTGAACGCTTGCCGAAAGCGCTCCAGGGCCGTTTCGCTGTCGCCGCTGGCCCAGCCTTCGAGCCCGACGACGCCGGTGTATCCCATGTCGAACAAGGCCTTGGCAATCGCCGGGTAATGGATTTCACCAGTACCGGGCTCCTTGCGGCCCGGCACATCGGCCACCTGGATTTCGCCGATGGCGCTGCCGGCGCGCTGGATCAGTTCGATCAGGTTACCTTCGCCGATCTGGGCATGGTAAAGGTCCAGGTTCATCTTCAAATGCGGGCTGCCCACGGCTTCGATCAACGCCAGGGTATCGTCGGCGCGGGCGAAGGGTGTGCCGGGATGGTCGACCTCGGTGTTGAGGTTTTCCAGCAGGAACACCCGGCCGGCGTCTTCTCCCAGACGGGCGATTTTTTCCAGGGTCTTGCAGGCGCTCAGCCACATGCGTGCGCTGGTGTGGGCCACGGGTTTGACCGGCAGGCCTCGATCCCCCAGACCGGTGCCGTGCAGGTTGAGGCTGGGGCAATTCAACTGGGCTGCGATGGCCAGGGATTCCCGCGCACTGTCCAGCAGTTGCTGGATGTCGTCGGCATCGGTCAGGTTGCCGGCGATGTAGCCGGTCATGGAGGTGAAGTCAGCGCCGGTAGCGACCAAGGCTGCGATGTCCTTTTTCGTCCAGTCCCATATTTCGGCACTGAAACCCAAGCTGTGAATCCGTTTGACGCGTTCGGTGAAAGGCAGGTCGAGGAAGACCATTTCGGCACTGACGGCCAGCTTGAACGGTATGAAGCTCATGAGCGGGCTCCTGGTACGGCCACCGGTTTGCCTTGCTGGAAGGATTCGATACAGGCGCGGGCAATGGCCAGTGCTGCTCGTGCATCCTCGCCGCTGGCCAGGGGTTTGGCGCCGGTACGCACGCAGTCGACAAAGTGGTTGAGCTCGGCGATGTAGGCGTCGCGCAGCAGGTCGGTGTCTATGCGCTGGGTATCGGCCTGGATGCCGCTGGCCAGGTAACGCACCAGGTCGGAGTCGTTGAGGCTGCCCATGGTTAGCATGCCTGCGCTGCCGAACACTTCACCGCGCACGTCGTAGCCATAGACCGCCTGGAAGTTGGCCTCGGCGGTGGCGATGGCGCCGTTGTCGAAGCGGATCGTGACCACCGCCGTGTCCAGAAACCCTTTGTCCTTGTACGCCGGGGCGATCAACGCATCCGCCATGACCTGCACCTGAACGGCTTCGGCGCCGGGGTTGAGGTAGCGCAGGGTGTCGAAGTCATGAATCAGGGTCTCGAGGAAAATCACCCATTGCGGCGAAGCGGCCGGGTTGTTCAGGGCCGGGTCGCGGGTCAGCGAGCGCAGCAGTTGCGGCGTGCCGATACGGCCGGCGACCACGTCCAGGTGCGCGGTGCGAAAGCTTTTGGCAAAGCGCCGGTTGAAACCGACTTGCAGCGCGACCTGGGCATCAGCGGCTGCGGCGATGGCGCGGTCGGCTTCGTCGAGGGTGATGGCCATGGGTTTTTCGCAAAATATCGCCTTGCCGGCGCGGGCAGCGCTGATCACCAGTTCGGCATGGCTGCGGGCGGGGGCGGCGATCAATACGGCGTCTATTTCCGGGTCTTCCAGCAGTTGCAGTGGGTCGGTATAGACCCGCTCCACACCCAACTCTGCCGCCAGGCGAGCAGCCTGGCCGGGTGTCGGGTCGGCGATGGCGGCCAGGCAGGCTCCGGGGATGTGCCGAGCGGCGGTCAGGCCGTGAAAGCTGCCCATACGGCCGGCACCGATAAGGCCGAGGCGGATGATCTTGGAAGTGCCCATGGATGACTCCTTTTCTTGTTGTTCAATGGCTCCGCGACAGGCGTTCTGCGCGGTTATGGACAACAGAGCAAGCGTCATGCCATTTGTTAACTGATTGAAAATTATGGATTTATTATTTTAATTATTAAGTAAGTGTTCATTTAAAAGACATGTCTATACTGACATGTCAAAAATATGAACATAGGGGCGAGCGTCGATGCCGGTGAACCCACAGCCCATGGCCTTCAGCGCGCAAGACCTGGATTACATTACGGCCCTGGGGCCTGCGTCCTTGAGTGGCGAACCCATTGCCGAGCTGGACCAGGCGTGGCAAGCGTGCCAGGAAGGGCGCACCGCACGGCCGGCCGGCGTCAGGCAAGTGATCTGGGACTCATGGCGGCGCAGCGTCGAGGCCGGCCTTGACCCGGACGATGGCAGTTACCGGTTTGTCGCGCCTGACATATTGTCGGCCACCCTGGCGGACAATCGGGTGTTGATCGCCGCTGCCGCAGAAGTCATGCGTGGGTTGCTGGCCTACAACCCCAGGGGCCATATCAACCTGACCGATGCCGACGGTACGACCCTGTATTTCTGCGGCCTGGACCTTACCCCGGTGGGCAGTCGACTGCTGGAGTCGGTACAGGGCACCAACTGCACCGGGCTGGCGATTGCCGAAGACCGGTTGATGTATGTGCTGGCCGAGGAAAACTTCGGCACAGGCTTGCGTCGACGACGCATGCACTGCGCCGCTGCGCCCATTCGGGACGATCAGGGCAAGACACTGGCGATGCTGACCCTGACCGCCGAGCCGGGTTGGTTTCACTTCCATACCCTGGGCACCGTCCAGGCTGCCGCCGAAGCGGTCTCGCGGCAGATGGCGCTGCAAACCCTGTTGGAAGAACAGCAAACCGTGCTTGAAGTACTCAATGAAGGCTTGGTGGTGCTGGATGAGCGCGGCCGCATCAAGGCACTCAATGGCTATGCCCGGCAACTGTTTCGCGTGGGCCGGGACCTGCTCGGTAGCCCTTTCCAGTGCCTGGGTCAGAGCGAACTGAGCGCTGAAATCCTGATGCGTGGCGGGGAAGGGCTGCGGGACCTGGACTGCACGTTCGAGCTGCATGATCGCAGTCACCTGGCGTGCCTGGTTTCCGTCTGCGCACTGGAGCAGGGTGGGCGCGTGGTGTCTCTGCGTGAAAACCGGCGCATCCGGGAAATCACCCGGCGAATCATCGGCACCCAGGCCAGCTACACCTTCGAGACCATCCAGGGGACTTCGCGTGCGATCCAGGACGCCTTGCACCTGGGCCGCATCGCCAGTCGCAGTGACTCGACCACCTTGATCCTGGGTGAAAGCGGCACCGGCAAGGAACTGTTCGCCCAGGCGATCCATAACGCCAGTGACCGTTGCAGTGGGCCGTTCGTGGCGGTCAACTGCGGGGCGATTCCGCGGGACCTGGTGCAGAGTGAATTGTTCGGGCATGTCGAAGGCGCCTTCACCGGATCGGCCCGTGGCGGTTCTGCGGGCAAGTTCGAATTGGCCGATGGCGGCACCATCTTTCTCGACGAAATCGGCGACATGTCGTTCGACGCCCAGGTCAGTCTGTTGCGGGTCTTGCAGGAAGGTGAAGTGACACGTGTGGGGGCCAAGAAATCCCGTCAGGTGGACGTGCGCATTATCGCTGCCACCCACCGTAACCTGAGCCAGGCGGTGGCCGAAGGCGCCTTCCGTGAAGACCTTTACTACCGGCTCAACGTGCTCAACCTGACGGTGCCGCCGCTGCGCATGCGCCGGGACGATATTCCCTTGTTGGCGCGGCATTTTCTTGGCCGTTGCGCGCGCTCGATGCGCAAGTCAGTGCAGGGGATTGCACCCGAGGCGTTGGAGATCCTGGCGGCTTACGGTTGGCCGGGCAATGTCCGCGAGTTAGAAAACACCATCGAACGTGCGACCAACCTGGCGCTGACCGAGCTGATTCAGGTGGCGGACCTGCCCCTGGAAATCAAGCAAAGCCCCCGTCACTCGGCGCCAGGTAGTGTGCCGCAGCCCCAGGCCGCCCAGGACCTGGGCACCCATGAAATGAACGCGATCATCGCGGCCCTAAAGGACACCGGCGGCAATATCCGCCTGGCCGCCAGGCAACTTAATGTGTCCCGTGGCGGGCTGTATAACAAGATGAGTCGGTTCGGGCTGAGTGCCGGGGATTTTCGTGTTGTGGGATCAAGCATTCTGCGAAGTGATGATTTGCAGCGGAATATAGACCCGATGCTGTAGCGGATCGAAATCCGGCGTGGTCTGCAATTGCACCAGCAAATCCACGAGTGCCGGGGCGAGCAAGCGTGGCTGGGCGTCGATGACCAGGCTGATCAGCCCATCTGCCAGGGCTTGTCGCGACAGCTCGGTCGACTCTTGCAGGATGCAGCACAGCGACGGGCGTTTGGGTAGTTGCGACAGCGCGTTGATGACCCCGTCGCCACCGCCACCGACCACACACAGCGCGCGTAAATCCTTATGACGGGACAGCAGTTCCAGCGTGGCCTCTTCGGTGATGTCGCAGTTATCCAGGTTGATCACCGCTTCGAGCATCTGCAACCCTGGTGCATGCTCGGCCAGGTAACTGCGCAGGCCTTCGACCCGAGCCTGATGGCCGAGAAAACGATGACCGCCTAGCAGTACGGCAACGCTGCCTTTGCGTGCGCCACAGGTGTGAGCCACCAGCCAGCCCATAGTGCGCCCGAGTTGATGATTGTCCTGGCCGACATAGGGTTCGGCGGCGGCCTCATGGATATCAGACAGCAGGGCCACCACCGGAACGCCAGCCTCCCGGATCTGCGCGATGGCGGCATTGATCTGTGGGTGAGCGAAGCTGACCACCGCCAGGCCATCGCACTGCACCGCCAATTGTTCAATCTGGGCAATGATGGCGCCGGGTGTGCGATCAACGATGTACTCGAACTGACAGATGACGTTGGCGCCTTCCTGACGCTGCGCCGCCTCTTTGATGGCGGTGGCTACGTTGGCGTAGAACGCCTGGGCGGTACCCAGCAGCAGGATGCCGAAACGGTAGCTCGGGCGACGTTCGCGGATGCGTTGGCCAATCAGCCTGGCGGCGAAATAACCGACGGCTTCGGCGGCCTGGAATACCTGCTCGGCAGTTGTGGGGCTGACGGGCGCTCGCGCGTTGAGCACCCGGTCCACGGTGGCGACACTCAAACCGGCGTACTCGGCGACCGTGGCGATGGTTGGGCGTTTTTTATCGTTCATGGTGGGCCCCGAAAGCGTCTTGATAGAAAACTATCAAGCTGTATTGGGCCTGGATGATAGCTTGATAGGGAATGTATTCAAGGGATTGAGCGCGGTTTGTGTGCTCTCTATATTTTCCCAAGCGATGACCTCCCACCTTCAGGCGAGCGCCTGAAATCATCCCGCTTGCGGAGAACAATAAAAATGCCTGAACACAACGCCGCCTTTGAACAACCTGGCAACGCCCAACCTCGGGACTATCGACTGACCGGGCCCGAAGCCGCCCGGGCGGTACAGAAAGGACTGGTGTCGGCCAACTGGTACCAGTCGCCGGTGTCCCGTAAACGCATGAAGGAGTTGATGCAGCGCCGCGATGGTCCGGCCTTGCGGGACACTGCGATCTGGCTGTTGGCGCTGCTGGCGACCGGGTTCGGTGGCTACGGGTTCTGGGGCTCGTGGGCTTGCGTGCCGTTTTTCTTCGCCTACGGGTTGCTCTACGGCACCGCATCGAATGCCCGTTGGCACGAAACCGGGCACGGCACGGCGTTCAAGACCCGTTGGATGAATGATGTGATCTATCAGGTGTCGAGCTTCATGTTCATGTTCGAGCCGCATGTGTGGCGCTGGAGCCATGCACGCCACCACACCGACACCATCATCGTCGGGCGAGATCCGGAAATCGTCGAACCACGTCCACCGAGCCTGATCATGATGGTGCTGAGCCTGTTCCGGATGCCTTATGCGTTGAAGACCATGGTTTCGGTCTGCCGGCATGCGGCGGGACGCATGAGCGAGGAGGAGCAAACTTTCATCCCCGAGTCCGAATGGCCCAGGGTCGTGCGGGATGCGCGCATCTGGATCGTGATCTACGGGCTCACAGTGGGAGCTGCGCTGTACCTGCAAAGCTGGTTGCCACTGATGTTTATCGGCCTTCCGACCCTCTATGGCGGTTGGCTGTCCTACCTGTTCGGGCTGTCGCAGCATGTGGGCCTGGCAGAGGATGTACTCGATCACCGCAGTAACTGCCGCACGATCTACATGAACCCGCTGCTGCGCTTCCTGTATCTGGACATGAACTATCACCTTGAGCACCACATGTACCCGATGGTGCCGTTTCATGCCCTGGCGCAGTTACACGAAGAAATTCGCCACGATTGCCCGCCGCCCTATACCAGCCTGTTCGACGCCTTCAAGGAAATTCTCCCGACGATCTGGCAGCAGCGCAAAGACCCGAACTACTTCGTACGGCGCCCGGTACCTCAAGGCTCGCAACCCGAGGCCGCTATTGTGGCGCAACCAGAAGCCTTGGCTGGCTGACACCTTCGATGCCTGTACAACAACAAGAGAAAAAAGCCATGACTGATCAATGGATCGATGTGTGCGCCGTGGACGATATTGATGAAGAAGACGTCATCCGTTTCGACCATGCCCAGCGTACCTATGCCGTTTACCGTTCGGCCGACAGTGAGTACTTCGCAACCGATGGCCTGTGCAGCCACGAGGCCATCCACCTGGCCGATGGGCTGGTGATGGACCATGTCATCGAGTGCCCCAAGCATAACGGTCGCTTCGACTACCGCTCCGGCAAGGCGTTGGGGGCACCGGCGTGCGTCAACCTCAAGACGTATCCGGTCCGGGTCGAGGCGGGGCGTCTGCTGCTCGCCATCACGGTTTAAGAGTCAGCCCTTTCAAGGTCTTTGAGCACGCAGCCCAATACGGTTGAAACATCCAGCTCAGGGCCGTGAAGATCAACTGTGGGAGTTGTCGAGCTTTAGCGAGGCTGCGATGACGTCGGCACAGCCAACATTGAGGGTGCCTGACCCACCGCTATCGCAGCCTCGCTAAAGCTCGACAACTCCCACAAGGGTTTTACGTCGCCGGTTAGATCTTCGTCTCTAGCCTGATGCGACTGTTTTTTCAAAGACATTGAAAGGCTGGGTTTAAGAGTGAGGAATATGCGCCATGAGTCCTGACAACGCGCCACTGGTTATCGTAGGGGCGGGGCATGCCGGTGGCAGGGCAGCCTTGACCTTGCGCGAGGAAGGTTATCGCGGCCGCCTGGTGCTGATCGGGGATGAGTTGCACCCGCCCTACGAACGTCCGCCGCTGTCCAAGGGGCTGCTGCAAGGTACCGTTGAGTTGGCCGGATACAGCCTGTGCGACAGCGCTCGGCTTACCGAGTTGGGTATCGAATACCTGGCGGGCAATCCGGTGAAATCCCTGGAGCCGGCGCAGCACCGCCTGCAATTGGCTGACGGCCGCTGGCTGGACTATGGGCGTTTGTTGTTGGCCACCGGGGGCAGGGCACGGCGCCTGTCTCAGGTGCCGGAACACTGGGCCAATGTGCTTTATCTACGTACCCATGACGAAGCCCTGGCCCTGCGTGCGGTGTTGCGCCCCGGCGCCCGTCTGGTGGTGGTCGGCGGCGGCTTTATCGGCCTTGAAGTTGCAGCCACCGCCCGAACCCTGGGCTGCAGTGTGACGCTGCTTGAAGCGGGGCCGCGTCTGGCAGGAAGAGTGCTGCCGCAGCGTCTGTCCGACGCCCTGCTGGCGTTGCATCGCAGCCACGGTGTGGACGTGCGGTTGAACGTGGCCATCGAGACGGTGCAGGGCAGCCTGCAGGCCGAAGCCGTGCAGTTGGTCGACGGCCAGGTGTTGCCTTGCGACCTGGTGGTCGTGGGGATCGGCATGCTGCCCAACACCGAACTGGCGGCGGCCGCAGGGCTTGAGGTTGGGCAGGGCATTCGCGTCGATGCGCAATTACGCACCAGCGCACCTGATGTGTTTGCGGCGGGGGATGTCTGTGAGTTTCGCCTGCACCCCGAAGGTGTTTTCCAGCGTCAGGAAACCTGGTGCAACGCCGAAACCCAAGGCCGTCATGCGGCGCTGAACCTGTTGGGCGGCGGGTTGCCCTTCGAGGTCGTTCCCGGCTTCTGGTCTGATCAATACGACTGGAGTTTGCAAACAGTCGGGGTGATTTCCACTACAGCGCCTGCGGCGAGCCGAACCTTCCCGGAGGGTGGTTTCCTGCTGTTCTACCTCGACACCGCGCAACGCTTGTTAGGTGCATGCGGTTGGGCCCCGGGCAACAGCGTGGCCAAGGACATCAAGTTATGCGAGCGGCTGATCGCTCACCCTGGCCCGCTTTCACCGTGCGCACTGGCCGACGCCAGCGTAGCGCTCAAACAATTATTGAGAAGCTGACATGAGTGAGTTCCTGATATTTCAATCCCTGTGGGCCATGCAAGATCACCGTGGCCAGTGTGAGCTGCCCCTGCAAGCACAGCTCGAGAAGATTGCCGCGGCCGGCTACGACGGCATCACCGATCATTTCTGGAATGCCCGGTATGCCGCCAGCTTGCACACTGCCGCCAAGGCCTGCGGCCTGCAGATCGAAGGCCAAGTGTTCCCTCGCAGCGTGGATGACCTGGCGGCAGCGCTGGATGTGGCTTGCCGTCATGGCTGTCATCACCTCACCCTGCAAGCGGATATCCGGCCACGCACCCTGGCTCAGGCGATCAAGCTGATCGAAGGTTGGCAACGCCTGGCCGAACAGGTGGACTTTCCGATCCTGCTGGAAACCCATCGTTATCGTCTGACCAGCGACTTGCTGTTTACCCTCGACCTGCTGGAAGAAATACCGGATCTCAAGTTGTTGGCTGACCTGTCCCATTACGTGGTCGGTCGTGAGTTACCCGAACCGGGAGCAGCCGAGGACGATGAGCAAATTCGTACTCTTTTGCGCCACAGTTGGGGTTTCCATGGCCGGGTTTCCAACGGTGAGCAGGTCCAGGTGCCCTTGAGCTTCCCCCAGCATCGACCCTGGCTGGAGCGTTTCCTCGGCTGGTGGCGCTACGGAATCGAGGATTGGCTGGCCCGCGCCGAGCGGCCCGACAGTCTGTCTTTTACCTGTGAGCTGGGGCCGCCGCCCTACGCGATAACGGGGAGCGAGGGGCGCGACATCAGCGATCGCTGGGCCGAAGCGTTGCTGCTCAAGGACCTGATGCGTGAGGTGTGGGGCGAGTGCCAGGCACGTCCATAGAGAGGAGGGTGGCTGCATTCCGTCTGGCGGTCGGCTACATTGACCATCCGCCACCCACGCCGGAGCCTTGCCACGATGGACCTTTCAACGCTGCTTCTCTACATTCTCGCCGTCAGCGCCGTGATGATGACGCCGGGGCCTTCAATGCTCCTGGCGTTGAGCAATGGCGCCTCCAGGGGCATGCGTGTCGCCGGCTTTGGCATTGCAGGCGCGGCCTTGTCCGACCTGCTGTTGATTGGCGCCGTCGGTCTGGGGCTGGGGGCATTGCTCCAGGCTTGCGAGCATTTGTTCTCGCTGGTCAAATGGGTGGGCGCGCTGTACCTGCTGTACTTGGCCTGGGTGTTGTGGCGCGCGCCCACCCGGGCGTTGTCCGCGTCTGAAGTGACGAGCACCGCGAGTGGACGTTCGGCGTTCCTGCGGGCGTTGTTCGTCGGGCTGTCTAATCCCAAGGGGCTGATCTTCTTCTCGGCGTTCCTGCCGCAATTCATTCAGCCTGCCGAACCTGTCGCCCAGCAGTACCTGATATTGGCGGTGATCAGCGTGCTGATCGACTGCGTGATGATGAGCGTCTACGCCATCGGGGGGCGCCACGCCATGCGCAGGTTTTCATCCAGGGTGATGCAGTGGGTCAACCGCAGTTGCGCGGGCATCCTGGTGGTGCTGGCGTTGGGGCTGACCTTGTATCGGCGCCAGGGCAGCCATTGATCATGGCCGCTGCGGTTTGACCGACGTGCCGAACGTATTACCCATGCGCACGCTGGTGGCGGCCGGCGTCGAGAGGCCGATCTGATTCGGTGGGCGCTTTTCGATAGGCACGTTTTGCGCTTCCTTATTCTTCTGCGTGGCCTTGGCTGCCTGCGGGTCGTTGCCCATCTGCCGACTCAGGCAACCATAGTCCGGCGCTTTGTAACCATCGACCTTGACCTCGGTACAGCCGCTCGGAGCCTCTTCGGCGTGGGCGATCAACGGCAAGCCTGCACACAGCAACAGGCCGGCAAGGGTCGGGAGCAGCTTCATTTTTCGCCTCCATGCGGCCTCGAAGAAGTAAGCCGTTATGGGCTGCAAGTGTAGTGCACGGCACTTGGCGAAACGGTGATGTTTTTTTTGCAATCACCGTAACATCAGATTCATAAACTGGCCTCAGGATGACGGTTTTCTAGGACACGTCAGCCGTGCAGCGATGCAGAGCAAAGGTCGAGCGGGGGGCTTGGAGGCACGCGGCTTTCGCGGGCTGTTGCCTGCTCCTGCTGTTTCTGGCGTTACCGGTGGCGGTGCGTGCGGCGCCGCTCGAAGTGTCGCCTTTGATCAACCTGGACCTGTCGGCACAGAACTTGGCACCAGCCCTGGAAACCTTCAGTCGGGCCACCGGGATGGCGGTGCTGGTGGACCGTGAGCTGACGCGGGGACGGCGTTCGATTGGGGTGCACGGGCGTTACAGTGCACCGCAGGCCTTGGGCGTATTACTGACAGGAACTGGCTTGATGGCGCGTTATGCCCGCAGCGATGCGTTCACCCTGCAAGTACCCGAGGTCAGTGCACCTGCGTCGACTCGGGGGTCGAAGGCGCGCGGCACGGCGCGAATCAACAGCAGCTACGCCACGGCCCTGCAACGGGCCATCGAGCGCAGCTTGTGCCGTTCGCCGCTGACCCGCCCGGGCAGCTTTCGCGCACTGGTTCAGGTGTGGGTCAACCACGACGGTCTCATCGAACACAGTTTCCTGGTCACCTCAACCGGTGATCTTCAGCGCGACGAGGTACTGGTACGCACCCTCGCCAGTACCCAAGTCGAACGTCCGGCACCCAGCTCGTTGCGCTTGCCGGTCACTTTACTTCTGATGCCCGACACCACAGGAAAACGCATGGAATGCACAACAGGGGAAGGAGTTCCGGGGGCATGAAAGACACCGGGCACAGTCCGATGGTCAGGTTGTTCCTGGCGTCCTACGAGGACTTCAGGGTGCGCTTGCGCAAACGCCTGGGGTCGGAAGACCTGGCCAACGATGTCCTGCATGAAACCTACCTGCGGGTTGACCGCATGGACGAACCGCCAAACCTGTTGCAACCCAATGCCTACCTGTACCGCATGGCCTTGAACATCGCCGCCGACCGGCGCCAGGCGGATGCCCGACTGTTGACCGGCAGTGAAGTCGAAGAGCTGCTGCTTACGGTGGACGAAGCCCAGGATCCCTCACGGGTGGTGGGTGGCCAGAAAGAAATCCAGTCACTGGTCAAGGCCCTCTACGAGCTGCCGGCGCGGAGGCGCAAGATCCTCATTGCCGCTCGGTTGGAAGAGGCGCCGCACCTGGAAATCTCCCAGCGTTTCGGCATCTCTACCCGCATGGTCGAGAAGGAAATCAAGGCCGCCCTGGGGCACTGCGCACAGCGCCTGGAAAGAAAAGTGATCCAGCGGTTCGGTCCCGGTGCCGGAAAACCGTCTTAAGTGTTGAGTCCCTGGAAAAATCCGTGAGTACCTGCGCGCTTGAATATTTTTAGCCTCCCCACCGCTCGGGATATACCCGACAGCCAGCTACGCGGCGAAGCCCGGGACTGGCTGGTTCTCCTGACCTCGGGCCAGGCCACTGTCGCCGATGCCAAGGCCTTACGCCAGTGGTGCGCCCAGAGCCCGGAGCATGCCCAGGCCTTCGAGCAGGCCAAGGTGTTGTGGCACCAACTGGCGCCTGCCGCCGAGCAGCAGCAACCGCGTCATTTCGGGCGGCGGGCTTTTCTGGGCGGTGCGATTGCGGCGTCGGCTGCGTTGTTTATGGTGCGGTTCACGGTGCCCGGTGGCTTTGCAGGGCTTACGGCGGACTATCGCACCGAGGTGGGTGAACAACGCCGGGTCGAGCTGGGTGACGGCGTCAGCCTGGAGCTCAATACCCAGACCCGTATCAGTCGCCGCGAGCAGGGCATCGAGGTGCTGGAAGGAGAGGTCGAGGTGATGGCCGGTGCCGCGCAGCCGCTGAGGGTTCAGGCGGGCACCGGCTGGGTCACTGCCGCCCGGGCGCGCTTCAATGTTCGCAATACCGATCACAGCGTCTGCGTGACCTGCATCGACGGTTCACTGTTGGTGCAGGTCGCCGGGCGCAGTGTCCGCCTGGGCAGCGGTAGCCAGTTGAGTTACGACGCTGCCGGGCTGGGTGAACCGGTGGCCGTGGATACCCAGGCGGTGATCGCCTGGCGCGAGCAGGTACTGGTGTTCAACAACGCGACCCTGAACACGGTGATTGACGAGATCAACCGTTATCGCCCGGGGATGCTGGTGCTGCTCAATGCCGAGCTGGGCAAGCGGCGGGTGCAGGCGCGTTTCAACCTCAACCAGTTGGCGGGTGTGGCGTTGCTGATCCGTGATGCCTATGGTGCCAAGTGCACGGAGTTGCCGGGTGGGGTGGTGTTGTTGAGTTAGGTTTCTGGCTGTAGAGCCAACCCCATTAATTCAAAGGCCCCAACACCTGCCGATACCGCTCAACCCCCTGAGGCGTCTCACGCACCAGACTGATCTCCATTCCCAGCGGATTCTCCTGCCGATTCCCGCTCAATTGCCGCCACCCTTTGTCCGCATCCCAGACCCGCACCTGCACATCACTCACCTGATTCAGCACCGCCACCGCATCCCGAGGCGCGGGCAGTGGATACCGGTCCTGTGGCGGTGCAATCGCCCGGTACAAGGTGTCGCCCTTGAGCCACCAGCGTACCCGTTGCAAGCCGGTACTCGGATTCGCCGCACTGCGGATCAGCTCCAGGCGAAAGCCCTTGCTGTCGGAACTGCGCACCGTCAACGCTGGCAGGGCACCCGGAGCCGGGCCCGGCGTTTCGGCGTTGTCCGGTAGCGCCAACTCAATCCCGGCCCGCAGGCTGACGTCCTGCTGCAGCTGATTCAGTGCCCGTAACAGCACTTCGGTCTGTTCGGTACTGGCCTGCAAGTGACTGTCGGCGCGGGTGACGCTGTCCAGGCCGCGCCAGGCGATCAGGCTGACCACCGCCATCAGCATGATCGCCACCATGACCTCGATCAGCGTGAAACCGTTCTGCCGGTTCTTCATGGCTGGTTCACCACCCGCAGTAGTCCAGCCGCGTCCCGTTGCAGGCTGAGACTGTGTTGCCCGTCGGACAACACCACTTGCAGCGGCGGGTTGATCCATTCGGCATTGAGTATCAGGAGTTGCCGGGGCTCGATGCGTACTTGCATTGGCGTGCTGTCCCAGGGGCGCGGACGCAGTTGCTCGTCGCGGTTGAAGAACTCCAAGCCCAAGCCGTCGTCTGTCGGCCGGCTGAAACGGAAGCCTTTGGCGTCTGCCCGCCAGGTGATTGCCCGGCCGTCGGCACGGGCTTCGGCCTGGGCCACCTGTAACAGCTGACTCAAACGCTCGGCGTCCTTGCGCAACAGGCGCAGCGGGTCCGGCTTGATGCTCAGGCTGATGGCGGCGCTGGCGATGCCGATGATCACCAACACCACCATCAGCTCGATCAAGGTGAAGCCCTGTTGTTTGATTCGGGTCATGGTGCGCTCCCTGGCGTTAATTCGATCCTGCACGATGAACATGATGAGTCTGTGAAATAAAAACGTGCGAATTGACCTGTAGGCTGTCGGGACGGACAAACAGGAGGTCCCGCCCATGGCATTCGCCCATCGTTTTTCACCCGCCCAGGCCGTCCAGGCGTTGGCGTTGCTGACGGTACTGGCCGGAGTGGTGACCTGGACGTCGCTATTGTTGACGTCCGCCGAGTCCCACACGCCGGCGATCACGCCCCAGGCGCTGGCCGCCCATAGCGACAACCCGGCGCGACAATGGTTTTCCAATGTTCCGGCGCCGCTGGACGTCAAGGTCACGGGTGTGCTGGCCGGGGCCCGTGGCGCGGTGGCGATCCTCAGCCTCAACGATGGCCCGCCCCGCAGCTTTCTGTCGGGAGAACGCCTCAGCCCAGGGGTACGCTTGGCTGCTATTGAAGGCGATGGGGTGGTGATCGAGCGCGGCAGCGAAAAGGTCCGGGTGAATCTCGCCACGCTGCCAGACGGTCCGGCCTTGCCAACGCTCACTCGGCAGTAACCTCGCTCACTGCGCCGCTTTCAAGGGCGGCCGCCCCAATAAGGTTTCCAGGCGCGCCAGGGGCGGGGCTTCGCGGGTGCTGTCCAGCACCTGCACACTGACCCTGAACAGCCGGCCATCAGCGCTGGGATTGATCACCTGTTCGCAGCGCAGCCTGAGTCGGCCCTGATCACACTCGAAGACCTTCTTGCCGGGGCTCAAACGGGCCTCAAGGCGCAACTCCGCCAAGCGGCTCTGGGCCGCCAACAGGGCCATCGACTTGTCCCGCAGCAAGCCATTGCTCTGGGTCATCAAGCCCGCCACGCGAACAGCTGCGGCCATTGCCACGGCGATAATCGCCAGCGCCACCAACACTTCAATCAGGGTAAAGCCTTGCTCGTTGCGAGGGCCGCCCATGACGTGCTCCTGGCCGGGAAACAGCCCCGCAGACTAGCGCCGCAACTTTACCGATTGGTGACTAAAGCTCCCGAGGATTATCAATACGACTGACATGTGTTCTTGCAACACTGCGCGGCGAAAAGCACTCAAGCCTAGGAATGTCGAGATGGATATCGCGCACTTCACGTCCCCGTTGCCAGGCCCTCGCGGCCAGCGTGGCTTCACCCTGATCGAGATCATGGTGGTGGTGGTCATTCTCGGAATCCTGGCCGCGATGGTGGTGCCCAAGGTGCTCGATCGACCGGACCAGGCGCGGGCCACGGCCGCCAAGCAAGACATCGGCGGGCTGATGCAGGCGCTGAAACTCTACCGCCTCGACCACGGCAGTTACCCGACCGCAACCCAAGGCCTGAAGGTGCTGGTGGAGCGCCCGGCGAATGCCAAAGACAGCAACTGGCGCGCCTACCTGGAACGCTTGCCCAATGACCCTTGGGGTCGGCCTTACCACTACCTCAACCCAGGCGCCAATGGCGAGATCGATGTGTTCTCCCTGGGCGCTGACGGCCAACCGGATGGTGACGGTGTGAATGCCGATATCGGTTCCTGGCAACTTTGATGAACCTCCGTTCACAGCGTGGCATGGCGATCATCAGTGCCTTGCTGATCGCCGCCGTGGTTGCGGTCATCGCCGGTGCCATGCTCACCCGGCAGACCGTGTTCACGCGTAGCCTGGAAGCCGAGCAACTGCGTATCCAGGGCCGCTGGGTGTTGCAGGGCGGGCTGGAGATCAGCCGCCAGATGCTTTGGGATGCGCGTCAACGGGATGTCTTGACCCGGCTTGACCAACCTTGGGCCAGGCCCATTGTCGGGCCCAAGGCTGCGAACCTGGGAGCGGCCTTCGAGGGGCATCTGGTCGATGAGCAAGGCAAGTTCAACCTGAGCAACCTGGTCATCCGTCAACAGGTGGATGTGGCGCAACTACGAAGTTTCGAGCGCCTGTGCCAGTTGATCGGGGTCGACGCCGCTCTCAGTCAACGCATCAGCCAGCGGGTGATCAGTTCCTATGATCAGCGCTTGAGCAAATCAAGTAGCAATGGCACTGGCCTCAATAGCGGTCGAGACACGTCCCCTGGGGCGAATGACGAAGTGTTGCCGGCCAAGCGGCCGATGTTGCGCAGCCTGGAAGACCTGGCGGATATCGACGGCCTGGGCCCGCGCCTGCTGCAACGGATGGCGGCGTATATCAGCGTGTTGCCCGGCAATACCTGGGTCAATGGCAACACCGCCAGCGCCGAAGTGCTCAGTGCCGTGGTGCCAGGGCTCGACCTGTCCCGGGCGCGAGCGCTGGTGGGCGAGCGTGACGGCGGGCGCTGGTTCATCAATCGCGGGGACTTCGTCAACCGCTTGCGTTTGCCGCAGGTGGCAATGGACGAAGTTCAGGTGGGGATTACCAGTGAATGGTTTCGCCTCCAGGGCCAAGCCCGGCATGAGCAGCGCCGGGTCACGCTTGACGCGCTGTTGTATCGCCCCGAAGACCGACAGCCCCAGGTGATCTGGTCACGGGTGGGTGCATGAGTCGCCTGCGTATTGCCTTACCGCCGCTGGATCAGTTAAGTGTCGAAAGCCTGGTGCAATTCGTCCGTCTGGACCGTGCCGGACGCGTCACAGGTGAAGGCCGTAGCAGCCTGGCGCAGTTGGGTCAGGCGCACAAGGCAGTGACGGCCGAGTGCTTTCTGCACCCTCGGGACAGCCAATTGGCCAGTTTGGAGTTACCGCAGTTGCCGTCGGCAAAAGTGGCTGCGGCGGTTGCGTGTGCGGCCCAGGCATTGATTCTGGGGCCGATCGAACAGATGCACGTCGCCCACGGTCCTCGGGAGACTACCGGCCTGGTTCAGGTGGGCTGGCTGCCCCTGGCTGGCCTTGAGCAGTTGAACCGGGTCTTGACTCAGGCGCAGTTGAACGTGCGCGGCCTGTACCCGGCGCCTTATGCCTTGCCGGTACCTGCCGCAGGGCAATTGACCGTCGCGCTGGTCGATGAACAGTTGTTGCTGCGCCACAGTTTGCAACAGGGCGCGGTGCATCCATTGGGGCCGCAGGCGCTGGATGACTTGATGCGCAGCGGTGCTGACCTGCATCAGGTGGCCGAAGGCGCAACGCAGTTGAGTGGCACGCCACCGACCTGGGGCCTGCATGGCCGGCTCAAGGCAGCGGATGCAGGCACCGCCGGCTGGGGCAGGGCACTGGCCTTCAGCGCGTTGGCGCTGGTGGTCTGGACCCTGGGGCTGAACCTGTATGCCGCGCGCCAAGTGGATGAAGGGCAACGACTCAAGGCGCACATGAGTGAGCAGGTCAAACAAACCTTCCCCGAACTGTCGATCATTCTCAACCCGTTGCAGCAGGCTCGCCAGCAACTGGCCGCACGCCAGAATGGCGCGGCCGGCGACCCTGGTCAGCGCTTTACCAGCCTGTTGCAGCTGGCGGGCAGCAACATGCCGTTCATGGTGGGCAGCGTCGAAACCCTGGTCTTCGAAGAAGGTCGGCTGCACCTGAGTCTGCTGGCTGACAGTCGCAGCCCAGCCGTGGAGGGTGACTGGCAAGCGGCGTTGGCCGAGGCCGGTTTTAGCGCCACTCGCGACGACCAGGGCTGGACCCTCGTCCCGGCCACCGAGCAGGTCGACACCGATGAGTCTGCCGGAGACGACGATGATGAAGATGAATAATTTTGCATATCGCGCCCGCTGGCAGCGCCTGAGCAGCCAGGGCCAGGTGTTTTGGAACGGCCTGGCCTTGCGGGAAAAACGCTTGCTCATCGGCGCAGCCTTGGTGCTGATTGGCCTGTTGTCGTGGCTGCTGCTGATCCAGCCACCGCTGAAGAAGCTCGATTACTGGCAAGCCGAGACCCCGAAATTGCGGGCCCAGGCCGAGACCTTGCAGGCGTTGTTGCAGACCGCCACCCCAAACCCTCGAGCGCTCGCCGGGCAAGACCTGGAGGCCGCCCTGCGTCAGGCCCTCGACGACGCCGGGCTCAAGGGACGCTATCAATTAGAGACCGCCGAAAGCGCTGCCCCCGGCAGTTGGCGTCTGACCTTTCAAGAGGCTCCGGCTGAGGCGGTTGTGGGCTGGCTGCTGGACAACACCCGCGCATTTTCCCTGGACGTGTCCGAGGCCCGCCTGCAACGGACGGGCACGGCCACCGCTGAAGACTCGGCCGGCACATTGTCCGGCACCGTTCGCATGGATCAGGCGCCTGGCGCTAAGGAAGCTTCATGAAGTGGTCTGTTTCCAACGCTGCGCGTCGCCGCACGGTCGCGCCCCTGTTGCTGTTGGCATTGGGTGCGTGCAGCACCGGCCAATCACCGACCCCCAAGCCCTTGCTGGTGGACAGTGAGCTGGGCCAGCCTTTGGCCGATACCCGACGTAGCGGCGACACAACGCTTGACCATAAAACGATGCTCAGTACCCCGGAGCAACGGCCTCGGGTGCAGCATCCGGTGACCAACAGCGCTCGTGGTCATGCCGTCGCCCCCAGCAGAACGGTGCCCAACCCCTTGGGTGACCAGCCGGTGCAACTGAACTTTGTCGACGCCGATATCCAGGCGGTGGTGCGGGCTTTGTCTCGTGCCACTGGCCAGCAATTTCTGGTGGACCCACGGGTCAAGGGCAACCTGACCCTGGTCAGTGAAGGTCAGGTACCGGCGCACCAGGCCTACGACATGTTGCTGGCGGCGCTGCGGATGCAGGGCTTCAGCGTGGTGGACGTTGGCGGGGTGTCTCAGGTGGTGCCGGAGGCCGATGCCAAACTGTTGGGTGGACCGATCTATGCCCCAGGCAGCACGGGCGGCAATGGTATGCAGACCCGCACCTTTCGCCTGCAATACGAAAACGCGGTCAACTTGATCCCGGTACTGCGCCCGATTGTTTCGCCGAACAACCCAATCAACGCATACCCCGGCAACAACAGCATTGTCATCACCGACTACGCCGAGAACCTGACACGGGTGGCGCAGATCATCGCCGGCATCGATACCCCAAGCGCTATCGACACCGATGTGGTGGCGGTGCAGAACGGCATTGCCGTGGACATCGCGGCGATGGTCTCCGAACTGTTGGAAAACCAGGGCGCCGACCAGACCCAGAAAATCAATGTGATCGGCGACCCGCGCTCCAACTCGATCATCATCCGCGCGGGCAGCCCGGAGCGCACGGAGTTGGCGCGCAACCTGATCTACAAACTGGACAATGCCCAGAGCAACCCGAGCAATATGCACGTGGTGTACCTGCGCAACGCCCAGGCCGGCAAGCTGGCCCAGTCCCTGCGCGGCTTGTTGACCGGTGAAAGCGAGAGCGGCACCAGCGACAACGGACGCTCGAAACTGAGCAGCATGGGCGGCAGCACGCAGGGCGGCCAGGGCAGTACGCAAAACAGCAGCGGCACGCCCACCGGCAGTGGCAGCTCCTCGGGCAGCGGTGGCTACGGCCAGGGCGCCAGTGCTTCCAGCAGCCAGGGTGCGAGCCCTTCGGCAAGCGACCAGAACACCGCGTTCAGTGCCGGTGGCGTGACGATCCAGGCGGACGCTACCACCAACACCTTGCTGATCTCGGCGCCTGACCCGTTGTACCGCAACCTGCGGGAAGTCATCGACATGCTCGACCAGCGCCGGGCCCAGGTGGTGATCGAAAGCCTGATCGTCGAAGTGGGTGAGGACGATGCCAGCGAGTTCGGGGTGCAGTGGCAGGCGGGCAATCTGGGAGGTAAGGGCGGGTTTGGCGGGGTGAATCTCGGTGGCAGTGGACTCAATGGTGCACCCACCAGCAAGACCAGCATCGACGTGCTGCCCAAGGGCCTGAATATCGGCCTGGTCAACGGCACCGTCGACATTCCGGGGATCGGCAAGGTGCTCGACCTCAAGGTCCTGGCCCGCGCACTCAAGAGCAAGGGCGGCACCAATGTGTTGTCGACGCCTAACTTGCTGACCCTGGATAACGAGGCAGCGAGTATTTTTGTCGGGCAGACCATTCCTTTTGTCACCGGCAGCTATGTGACCGGAGGCGGCGGAACCAGCAATAACCCGTTCCAGACGGTGCAGCGCGAGGAGGTGGGGCTTAAGCTCAATGTGCGGCCGCAGATTTCCGAGGGCGGCACGGTGAAGCTGGATATCTACCAGGAGGTCAGCAGTGTCGACCCACGGGCCTCGGTGGAGGCCGGGACGGTCACCAAAAAGCGCGCGATCGACACCAGCATCCTGCTGGATGATGGGCAGATCATGGTGCTGGGAGGGTTGTTGCAGGATGGCTATAGCCAGAGCAATGACGCGGTGCCGTGGTTGTCGGATATCCCCGGATTGGGGGCGTTGTTCAGGAATGAAAGCCGCAGTGTGACCAAGACCAATCTGATGGTGTTTTTGCGGCCTTACATCATCCGCGACGCCGCAGCGGGGCGCAGTGTTACGTTGAACCGCTATGAGTTTATGCGCCGGGCCCAAGGGGAGTTGCAGCCGGAGCGCAGTTGGGCCATGCCGGATGTGCAGGCGCCGCAGTTGCCTTCGGTGGAGAAGGCGATTCCGGGGGCGACGCGGGCGGTGATCAGGGCGGTGCCGATTGAGGGGAGTGCACGCCAGTGATGACGATGTCGGACGCCCAAAGGAGGGTGTCATGAGCTTGCTCCCTTACGTCTGGGCCAAATCCCAGCGCATCCTCCTGCGCCCGGGTGAGAAGGGCCCGTTGCTGACCATTTGCCCCTCGACTCCCGGCTGGTCCATCAACGAAGTCCACCGCCAGTTCGGTCCAACCTCTCTGGAGCACGTGCGCGACGACGAACTCGACGGCCTGCTGGCCAGTTCTTATGCCGACACCGGCAGCGCCGCCGCCGTGGTGGGCGCGGCTGAGAACGAAGTCGATCTCGACCGCCTGATGCAAGACATGCCGGAAATCACCGACCTGCTGGACACCCAGGACGGTGCGCCGGTGATTCGCATGATCAACGCCTTGCTCACCCAGGCCGCCCGCGACGAAGCCAGTGACATTCACATCGAGCCCTATGAAAGTCACTCGGTGGTGCGCTACCGCGTCGACGGCACCTTGCGTGATGTGGTGTCGCCCCGCAAGGCGCTGCACGGCGCGTTGGTGTCGCGGATCAAGATCATGGCCCAGCTCGACATTGCCGAAAAACGCCTGCCCCAGGACGGTCGTATTGCCCTGCGGGTGGCGGGCCGGCCCATTGATATTCGAGTGTCGACGGTGCCCACCGGCCATGGCGAACGGGTGGTGATGCGGCTGCTGGACAAGCAGGCCGGGCGCCTGCAACTGGAAACCCTGGGCATGGAAGCTCAACTGTTGGCCAGGCTCGACACCCTGATCCGCCAACCCCACGGCATTGTGCTGGTGACCGGGCCCACGGGCAGCGGCAAGACCACCAGTTTGTACGCCGCCCTGGCGCGGCTGGACGCCAGCACCAGCAATATCCTCACCGTCGAAGACCCGGTGGAATATGACTTGCCGGGTATCAGCCAGATCCAGGTCAACGCCAAGATCGACATGACATTCGCCCTGGCCTTGCGGGCGATTCTGCGGCAGGACCCGGACATCATCATGATCGGTGAGATTCGTGACCTGGAAACCGCACAAATCGCCGTGCAAGCCTCGCTGACCGGGCACCTGGTGCTCGCGACCCTGCATACCAACGACGCGGTGTCGGCGGTCAACCGCTTGATCGACATGGGCGTCGAACCCTTTCTGCTGGCCTCATCCTTGCTCGGCGTATTGGCCCAGCGCCTGGTACGCCGCCTGTGCCCGCACTGCAAGGAAGAAGACCCCGCGAACCCTGGTACCTGGCGCCCGGTGGGGTGCGCTCACTGCAACCAGATTGGCTACAGCGGTCGAACGGGCATCCACGAATTGTTCTGCATTGACGATGACCTGCGCGGGCTGATCCATCAGGGCGCCGGCGAACAGGATTTACGCGCCGCCGCGCGGCGGGCAGGGATGTTGAGCATGCGCGAGGACGGCGAACGCTGGGTGCGTAGCGGCGCCACCGCCCCCGAAGAAATCCTGCGTGTGACACGGGACGCCTGATGAATCGCTACCGTTATGAAGCCGCCGATGCCACCGGCAAACTCGAATCCGGCCACCTGGAAGCCGACAGCCAGAGCGGCGCCTTTGCCAACCTGCGCAGCCGGGGCTTGACCGCCTTGTTGGTGCAGGTTGAGGACAACCACCCGACGGCCAATGCGGGTGGACTGTTCAGTGCCAAGCTGTCGGACAACGACCTGGCCTGGGCCACCCGTCAACTGGCTAGTTTGCTGGGGGCCAGCCTGCCGCTGGAGGCGGCCCTCAGTGCCACGGTGGAGCAGGCCGAGCGTAAGCACATCGCGCAGATCCTCAGTGGCGTGCGCGCCGATGTGCGCAGCGGCATGCGCCTGGCCGACGCCTTGGCGGCGCGGCCTCGGGATTTTCCGTCGATCTACCGGGCGCTGATCGCAGCGGGGGAGGAGTCCGGCGACCTGGCTCAGGTCATGGAGCGCCTGGCGGACTACATCGAGGAGCGCAACAATTTGCGGGGCAAGATCCTTACGGCGTTCATCTATCCGGGGGTGGTTGGGCTGGTATCCATCGGTATTGTGATCTTCCTGTTGAGCTACGTGGTGCCGCAGGTGGTCAGCGCATTCTCCCAGGCGCGCCAGGACCTGCCCGGGCTGACGTTGGCGATGCTCAATGCCAGCGACTTTATCCGCGCCTGGGGCTGGTTGTGTTTTGCCGTACTGGTGGGCGGCTTCTGGAGTTGGCGCCTGTACCTGCGTAACCCGGTGGCGCGCTTGAGCTGGCACAGCCGGGTCTTGCGGCTGCCGCTGATTGGGCGCTTTGTGCTGGGCCTCAACACCGCACGGTTTGCCTCCACGCTGGCGATTCTGGGTGGCGCCGGGGTGCCATTGTTGCGGGCGTTGGAGGCGGCGCGCCAGACCTTGTCCAACGACCGCCTGAGCCAATGCGTCACCGATGCCACTGCCAAGGTGCGCGAAGGCGTCAACCTGGCACAAGCCCTGGCGGTGGAGAAGGTGTTCCCGCCGGTGCTGATCCATCTGATCGCCAGCGGCGAAAAAACCGGCTCCTTGCCGCCGATGCTTGAACGCGCCGCGCAAACCCTCTCGCGGGACATCGAGCGGCGGGCCATGGGCATGACGGCATTGCTCGAACCTTTGATGATCGTGGTGATGGGCGCGGTAGTGCTGGTGATCGTCATGGCGGTGTTGTTGCCGATCATCGAGATCAACCAGTTGGTCACTTAGGGCCTGCTCTTTCAAGGTCTTTGAAAAATCAGTCGCATCAGGCTGGGGATGAAGATCTGACCGACGACGTGAAACCCTTGCGGGAGCTGTCGAGCTTTAGCGAGGCTGCGATGCGTTTTTAAGGGATGAGAGAGGGCCTGAACCAACCGATGGTTCAGGCAGAGCTTAGTTGGGCAGTGATTGCGCCAGAAACTCGGTGATCAGCGCTGTAATCTGTTGCTGGATCACCTCGCGTGGCCGAGCGCCGTCGCCATCTGTGCAGATGATGCCATCGCCTGGCACCTCTTCTTCGAGCATCGCCATCGCGCCGGGCTTGCACACCGACATAAAGCTGAAGTGGCTGGCGTCGTTGATCTCGACATAACGCGTTGAAGCGTGGGGCAGCCGTTTGGCCAAATCAGCGGATTCCAACTGAGCGGGAAGCTCTTTAGACGGCATTCCCGCCGCGATCACCAGCGCCGGCACCGGCAGCACTGCAAGGCTTTCATCGGTCAGCCCGCGTGATAGGCCCAGGTCCAATGAAACAATGGCGGTCACGCGTTTATCGCTCAAGTCGGCGGCCAACCGGGCCTTCGATGCCGGGGTGCTGGCGGGGTTCATCTGTTGGTAAACGGTGCAACTGGCCAACTCTGGGTGGACCTTGCAGTCCTCGGCAAAACGCTCGGGGTCGAAACGTGCGCCGGCGATTTCCAGGGCGGTCCAGCCGCCGAGTGAGTGGCCCACTACCGCAATTCGACGCTTCGCGATCTTGCCAAATTGTTCCGGTTGGGCCATGACTGCATCGATGGCCCTGCTGATGTCGGCAGGTCGCAGCCATAACTGTGCCGCGGCTTGAGGGCTGCGGTCCTGGCTGGTGGTGCCGGGGTGGTTGACCGCCGCCACGATGTAACCCTGATGAGCCAGCGCACTGGCCAGCCACGCCTGTTTGCCCCAATTACCTTGGAAACCGTGGGAGAGCACGATCAACGGATGTTCACCGGCAGCCGCTGGCGCGTTTTGGACGGCAAGGACTCCGACAAACACTGGATTGTCGGCGATCAACTGTGGCGCGGCGGCGGTTGTACTGGGGTACCAGACGACCATCTCCAGCGGGCGCTCATTGTGCGCGTCAGGCAGTGTCGAGGCCTGGAACCCGATAGGGCTATCGTCGGCGAATGCGTGGGTGGTCAGGCAGATCAGAAGCAGGGCGGCGAGAGCTGTTTTCAATGTCTTTATCTTCCTTGATTAGATCAATTCATCAGAATCTGAAATCCGCTGTAGGGCGCGTTTCCATCAGGCCGAAAGGGGCCTGTCACGGGGTCGCTCTAAAGCGGTCACTGGGACGGTGGCCATTCATACCATGTTGCCTTGGATTCCACCTCTATGTGCTTCTGCTTGTCGGCAGTGAACGTGGAGTCCAGAGTGCCCATCGCTATCGAGATCCACTCGGCGAATTCCCCTTGGCTTCTTGACCAGAACAACGATGAGCCGCATTCGGCGCAGAACTGGCGAAGTACGGATTCAGAGGACTGGTACGACTTGATGCTCTCGGCACCTTGGACAAGATGCAGATCGCTACGCAATACACTGCCATAGCTGGCAAACGCGGCGCCATGGCTTTTGCGGCATTGATTGCAATGGCAGTGAGTGAGGGCTTTGGGTCGTGACTGGATTTCGTATTTGACGGCGCCGCAAAGGCAACTGCCCTGAAAGATGTCGGTCATAGCGGACGCCGTTTGATTAATGCGAACAGCATCACGCGCCCCCGGAAGGATCAGGTGACGCCACCGCTTGCATCCGGTGATGTTCCATCAAGAAGTCCACGAATAACCGCACCCGCGCCGGCATTGCCGAGCCACCTACGAACACCGCATGAATGGGTTCCTGGTCACCGGGGTTCCAGGCTTCCAGCAGCGGTATCAGGTCGCCGCGCCGCAGGTCCTCGCTCACGCTGAATTCGCCGATACGCGCAATGCCGGCACCTACTCGCGCGAGTTGGGCCAGTGCTTCACCACTGCTGCATTCGATGTTGCCACTGACCTTCAGGGAAAACTCTCTTGCGCCGCGGATGAACGGCCAGTTGGGTTCGGCACGCCGGAAGTTGAAGCGTAGGCAGTTGTGCCGTAGCAAGTCTTCCGGTTCCTGGGGGATGCCGTGGAGCTGTAGATACTCGGGCGATGCCACCACTACCTGGCCGGTGTCGCCGATCCTGCGCGCGGTCAGCGGGCTGTCAGGCAGATGACCAAAGCGTACCGCCACGTCGGCCTGGCCGCCGAGAATGTCGACCACTTCGTCGCCGAGCGTGAGGTCGACGACGATGTTCGGGTAGCGGGCGCTGAATGCTGCCACCAAGGGAACGATGGCCAGCCGGCCGTGGCCAAGGGCGGCGCTGATCCGCAGTCGCCCCCTTGGTACGCCCTGGTCGGCAATGGCCTCTTCGACCTCGGCCATGTCAGCCAGGATACGCCGGGCGCCGCGCAGGAAAGCCTCGCCCTCGGCGGTGAAGGTAATCGCTCGGGTGGTACGCAACAGCAGTCGGGTGCCAAGACGTTGTTCGGTGCGCGCGATGATCCGACTGACCGCCGAGGGTGTCAGCCCCAGTGCACGCGCGGCGGCCGAAAGGCTTCCTTCCTGCGCCACGGTGGCGAACACGCCCATTTCACCTGACCTTCCGCTGAAATCCATCTGTGCCCCTTACGCAAAGGTGATTGCCAGAAATGCTACCTACCGCTTGAAAAGGTTGGATCGTAGCATTAGCGGCATAGATAAGGAGCCTTCCATGCGTATCAACCCACCACTTGTCGCACTCGCCATTGGTGCCTTTGGCATCGGCGTTACCGAGTTCGCTCCCATGGGCATGTTGCCGAGCATCGCTGCGGATCTCGGCGTTTCCATTCCAGCCGCAGGTCTGTTGGTCAGTGCTTACGCCCTGGGCGTACTGCTCGGCGCGCCACTGATGACCCTGACCACCGGTAGGATTCCCCGGCGCTATCTGCTGATCGGACTCATGGCGATTTTCACCTTGGGTAATCTGATGTCAGCACTGGCTACCGATTACTACAGCCTCATGGTCGCCAGGGTGGTGACCTCACTGAACCACGGTGCGTTCTTTGGCGTTGGCTCCATCGTCGCCGCCAGCGTGGTCGCCCCGCAGAAACGTGCTGGGGCGGTTGCGGCAATGTTCATGGGCCTGACCCTGGCGACCATCGGAGGTGTGCCGCTGGCCGCCTGGTTTGGCGAACTGTTCGGCTGGCGCACCGCATTCTGGGGTATTACCGGCCTCGGCGTGGTGACCATGGTCGCGTTATGGTTCGCCCTGCCTAACCTGAAGGCGCCGCAAAGCGTCGGTGTACTGGCCGAAATTCGGGTACTGGGTCGTGGTCCGGTGCTGGGGGCGTTAGCCCTGACCGTAGTTGGCTCGAGTGCAATGTTTACCGTCTTCACCTACATCGCGCCGATCCTCGGCAACGAGACCCACGCGTCCACCGCCTACATCACCGCCATGCTGGTGCTGTTCGGTGTGGGGTTGACGCTGGGCAACATGTGGGGCGGCAAGGCCGCCGACCGATCGATTGATCGCACTCTGATCGTCTCGCTGAGCGTGTTGATTCTCGTCTTGCTGGCGTTCACCGCACTGATGCGTTGGCCGCTGCCGGCCGCCGTTGCCATCCTGATATGGGGTATCGCCAGCTTCGCCCTGGTGCCGCCGCTACAGATGCGCGTCATGGAAGCCGCCAAGGACGCACCCAATCTGGCCTCGGCGATGAACATCGGTGCCTTCAACTTCGGCAACGCGATTGGTGCGGCGTTGGGCGGAGCGGTGATCAATGCCGGGCTGGGTTATCCGGCGATCTCCCTGGCCGGAGCGGCAATGGCGGGTCTGGGGCTGCTGATGGTGTTGGCTTTTGCCTGGCGTTCCAGAACGATTGCAGCTGCGCTGGTGTGATTTTGATGTGAGGAGGTTGTTAGTCGCTATTTATGAGTGAGGGCTAACGGCCAAAAGCAGACGGTCAGCGCGGTTCTGGTTTCGCCCGATAGAGAATGCTCAAAAGCAGCAGATGCATGCCAACTCTAGCCATTCACCGCATGACCCAGCGGTAGTGATGTTCCTCTCTACTGAGCACTATCCCAATCTTATTTCTTGGTCGGGATGGAAAGTCGAGCAACTTTGGTCACAGCGAGTGGTACCCCATATAGAGGTAGATTTTCCTGGAGATGTTAGCCTCGACATGATCACTGAGGTGCATATTTGGGAAGACGCAAACCCGGAGGGCTTCTGTCGACTCACTGACCTTTATAATCGGCTGGAGCGAAACTCTGAGTGAGCTGCATGCACATCAGCGATCTCCATCCATAACGGAAATGCCGAACAGCCCTACGGGGCTGCATCGGAAAGCGCTCATTGATTTCGGAGCCTTACTAACCGTTACATGTGTTTTATCGTCTATAAATTAGATACTTACCTAATTTAACTTTTTTTGTCTTTTTATGTGCGGAACTACTGAGTAACTCCCTTCCCGCATAGTCGTATTGCCGGTTTCGACCCGGTGCTGGTAGCGGTAAACGGGGGCTTGAGTCGGGAAGTCTGAACGCCGATCACATCTTAAATGTTCTCGCCCGACTCCCCGCTACTGCACCGCCGCCTCTCGTAGAAACCAGCCTGCAACTCAGGATAGCTCCCGTTGCGGCCCACGGAGAAGCTTCGACGGCACCCTCGAATCTACGCACTAGTACTAGTGATCAAATGCGGCTTGAAGTTCTGCCTGACCGCTGATACCGCTCTGCAACAAGAGCATGAGAAGCAGGCGGGCCTTTTGAGGGCTCAGATCGCCGGCCATCACTGCACCTGCTTCGTAGCTGGTCTTGCCGCCGCCAACAAACCCATAGACCGGCATCGTGCGGCCGTTGGGCACTCGGGTCGCAACCACCACCGGTACGTTCTTCGAAAGGGCGTACTTGACCGCCTCGAACATAGAGACGTTCATGTTGCCCATGCCAACAGCTTGCACCACGATGCCTTTGGCACCCTGGTCGACGGCATAGCGCAGCAGCGATCCATCGGCCCCACCGAACATGGCTAGAATCTCTACGCGCGGCATCTCTGCGGTACCGATGTCGATATGCTGGCGGCGCAGCGGTGCGTTAGTGAAGATGACCTTGTCCTCCCAGACCTCGCCAAGAAAGCCGAAGTCACCAGACTTGAAGGTCTCGACATCTCCTGTGTGAGTCTTGGTGACGCTGCGCGCCGCATTGATCTGGTTGTTCATCGCCAACATTACGCCCTTGCCGCGGGCTTGCGCCGTGGTAGCAATGCGGATGGCATTGAGCAGGTTTCGCGGACCATCGAAGTCGGGCGAGGATGCATTACGCTGCGCACCGATCAGGATCACCGGTTTGTCGGACTTGACGGTCAGGTCCAGCCAGTAAGCCGTTTCCTCCATCGTATCGGTGCCGTGCGCGATGACGACGCCGGCGACCTCGGGACGCGCGAGCGCATCATCAACGGCCTTAGTGAGACGTGTCCACCACTTCGCTTCGACATAGTTGGCCGACATGTTCGAGAAGTTGTTGACTTCGACGATCGCGTATTTGCCGGCATCCGGCACCGTCTGCATCAGGTCATCTCCCGAAATCGCGGGGACGACGCCTTTGGTCACCGGGTCGATCTTCATGGCTATCGTCCCGCCCGTGGCGATGAATTGCACCACAGGTTGTGCTTGGGCCGATGCATCCATCGCCGCGAGGCATATCGCCAAAGTTACAAGCGTTTTTCTCAATGTCCTCATGCATGAATAGTTACGCCCGTTGGCAACCTGGGTGGTTTTATCGCCATATCGGGTAGCCGAAGCGCTGAGAAGGGTTCCGATCGAAACTTCCATTCATCCATCCGATTTTTTGTTGTGTTGGGATTGGGTTTTCAAGCAGCAATGAGAATGTTGTTGCGACAAATCTTATGCGCTGCTGGTACCAGCGTCTATCTCACACGAGAAAATCTGAATATTCAGAAGGGGCATGAATGAAGACAATTGAAGAGTTGTGAACGGGACGACACTCTCCATAGAGTCCCATAGAAGAATGGGAAACCCCGAAAAGGATTGATCCGCGATAATCAACTCCTCAGCCGCCCACACAAGCTCTATCTACAGTTCTCTGCGCTGAACCGGGTCACCTCGTTTGAGGGGGCTTCACAGACTGGCGGCTAACGACCCAAAGCAGCCAGTCCTGTGTCGATGAAACGAGGGGGCGACTCAGAAAGCTGGAAGAAATGGCCTCAAGGCCCAGCGGACGAGCCGGGCTGTTTTCGTCAGGCCGGGTTGGCAAACCCGAATGGCTATTCGTGGCAGGTCGCTGGCGTGGCGGACAAACTCTCGAGAAATTCAGCAATCTGCCCGCTACACCGCAAGTGCAGCGTAGGAATCTGCGGGCCTATGGCCAGGCGCACAGCTTCGATACCCGGACGGTAGCCACGGTCGAAATTCCAAACGAACTTCAAGAAGGTCAAGAACTCCCGGTCGAGCTTTTCTGTACAGCCTGCTGCAAGGTCTGGGCGAGGACGGTTCATGACGCTGCGCTTGAGCACCCGGGTGAAGCAGGTGAGCCGCGGCGTATCGAGCCAGATGATTAGGTCGGCGCGGGGCAGGCGTAGGTCGAACGTACGCCGGGCATAGTTACCTTCACAAACCCAGGCATCCGGTGCGACCGCTTTGCGCACGCGCGTGCGGAACTGTTCAGCGTCAGGTTCGACCCAGCCAGGCTCCCAGAACAGTGTGTCCAGGTGCACCACAGGCAGGGCCAAACGCTCGCCGAGGGCGCGGGCGAGGGTAGATTTGCCGCTGCCGGAGTTGCCTAGAATTACTATCCGTTGCATGGGGACTTCCTGTCATGAAAAACCCGGCAATTGTGCAGGCTTGACGACGGAAAGCAACTCGCCGAGATAGTTAAGATTGACCCTCATAAGGCTTGGCGCGGTGACCCAAAAACGCCTGACGTACCCGCGCCAGCACTGATGAGAATAAGGGATGAGTTTGTATTGTCAGTCGCTTTTAGCGCAAGCCAAATAGTACGCAACTAACGCGTTGGCGTGGCCATGGCCCATACCATGCTCAGTTTTAAGCAAGGCCACCATTTCCATATGCTTCTTGGTGCTGACGGTTTTGAGCAGATCCAGCCAGTGGGTGATTGGCTGTCCATACTTTTTTTCTATTGAGGGGAAGTACGACGCTGGCCCTTTTGTTTTTGTATCGTCGGTCATGATGAAAACTCCCTTTTTGCTCAGGTGATAGTGCCCAGAGAGAAACACGATAAGGATGATGCCAAACGCTGCGGCATCCGGGATTCGAAGGCCGATGGGGTAACGTTACGCATTTGAGGTTATTGGGTCCATCGTGAACTCCTGGACCCGGTCGGATACTCAGCGGGTTGTTCCGGACCAGAGGTTTTTCAACGTGTCCTCAAGCCCAGAAGACCTGCCCGTCACGGCCAACAAGACGCGGCGGGCCGGCGCCACCTCGCTAGTCGATACGCGGATGTTGTTGCGCCAGGTTTTCGCGCTTGGCTTCCAACTCGGCGATCTGGGTGTCGATGTCTTCGATCTTCTGTTCGATATTGTCGTGATGCTCCTGCAACAGTTCCCGCGCTTCCTCAATGTCGGAAGCCGCCGGGGCCGCACCGCGCAGGGGTTTGTTGGCGGTTTCTTTCATCGTGATGCCCGTGAGCAGGCCCACCACGGCGAACACCATCAGGTAGTAGGCCGGCATGTACAGGTTGTTAGTGCTCTCTACCAGCCAGGCCACGACAGTCGGGGTCAGGCCCGCGATCAGTACTGAGATGTTGAAGGCCCCGGCCAGAGCGCTGTAGCGGATATGCGTGGGGAACATGGCCGGCAGGGTGGAGGCCATCACACCGATGAAGAAGTTGAGCACGACAGCCAGTATCAGTAATCCGCCGAAGATCAGGCCGATCTTGCCGCTGTTGATCAGCATGAAGGCCGGAATGGCGAGGATGAACAGGCCGATGCTGCCGCCAATGATGAAAGGACGGCGCCCAACCTTGTCGCTGAAAAAACCGATCAGGGGCTGGACAAACAACATGCCGACCATGATTGCGATGATGATCAACACGCCGCGATTTTCGCTGTAGTGCAAGTTGTGCGACAGGTAGCTCGGCATGTAGGTCAGCAGCATGTAATAGGTGACATTGGTTGCAGCTACCACGCCGACGCAAGTAATCAGGCTGCGCCAGTGCTTAGTTGCCACTTCCTTGAAGGACACCTTGGGGCCTTCCGCCAAGCCTTCACGATCACCTTGTTCGAGCTTTTCCACATGCTGCTGGAAGGCGGGAGTCTCTTCGAGGGCGTGACGCAAGTAGAGTCCAATCATGCCCAAGGGGAGGGCGAGGAAGAACGGCAGGCGCCAGCCCCATTCGAGGAATTTTTCTTCACCGACGATGGAGGAAATCAGCACCACCACACCGGCGCCAAGGACGAAACCGGCGATTGAGCCGAAGTCCAGCCAACTGCCGAGGAAGCCGCGCTTGCGGTCCGGAGCATACTCGGCGACGAAGATCGAGGCGCCGGTGTATTCGCCGCCCACTGAGAAACCTTGGGCCATTTTGGCCAGCAGTAGCAGGATCGGCGCCCAGATGCCGATCGAGGCATAAGAGGGAATCAACCCGATGGCGAAGGTGCTGAGGGACATGATCACGATGGTCGCCGCCAGGACTTTCTGTCGACCATATTTATCGCCCAACCTCCCGAAGAACAGGCCGCCCAGAGGACGGATCAGAAAGGGGACCGAGAAGGTGGCCAATGCGGCGATCATCTGCACGCTGGGGTCAGCACCGGGGAAGAACACCTTGCCGAGCACATAGGCGACAAAGCCATACACACCAAAGTCGAACCATTCCATTGCGTTGCCCAGTGCAGCGGCGGTGATCGCTTTGCGCATCTTGGCGTCGTCGACAATGGTGATGTCTTTCAACCCAATGGGGCTGGCGCTTTTTTTACGTGATTTCATCCTGGTTACTCTGTAGCTGATCCGTCCTGTACAAGCCGCTTACCCGTGAATGGTGCTGGAGCAGGCGAGTTGTGCGCTGTTTCGATGCCATTGTTACGATGGCATGCGCTCTGTAAGGTCAGATACAAAGAGATACTAAATAATTCACTTCTTGTTGTTTTTTGTTAACGCCAGTACGGCCTCAACGCAGCTCAGAGGCTGCTGGTTAGGCTGATAAAGGCGCTCCCGAGTAAAAATACCAGCGTGATGGAGAGACCGTCCTGCCTCCAGTCATAGGTAATCTCCCCTTGAAGCTGGCCTTTTACCGTGGCTTTTGCCAGCAGCGTTCCGAAACCCATGCTGGTGGGTGCTTGCTCGATGGCAGGACCGTTGGTTTCGTTCCACACCAGGGTGAACGTGTCCCCAGCTACGTGGGAAGTAATTTCCAGCCGTCCTTCGCCTGAAGAGAGGGCGCCATACTTTGCCGCGTTGGTTGCAAACTCATGCAATAACAACGCGAAGCTGGTGACGGCGCTGCCGGCAATGGAGATATTCGGGCCTGTCACGAAAGCCCGCGATGAGTTGTGGTCATTCCCGTCATCGTAAGGGGCGATGATGGTTTGAATCAGCGTATGAAGTGTGGTGGGTTGGTCGCGGCCGCCATCGGTGGACAGGGTCAAGGCGTGGGCTTTTGCCAATGCGTTCATCCGCGCGGTTACCACAGAGGCGAGCTCGGCGGAGGTCGTTGTCGAGCGAACACTGAGTGAGATCACGCCATTGGCCAGTGCGAACAGATTTTTCACCCGATGATCCATCTCCCGAAGTAGCAGATTTTTTTGCGCTTCGGCCTTACGTTGTTCGGTGATATCGCGAGCAATTTTGGCAGCGCCGATAATCCGGCCCTCGGTGTTTCTTATTGGTGAAACGGAGAGCGAAATCTCGACAAGACTGCCGTCCTTGCGACGCCTGACCGTTTCATAATGCTCGATGCGTTCGCCTTTGCGTATGCGCTGCAGGATATCGGGCTCTTCGTTTGTTCGATCCAGTGGAATCAGCATGGCTACCGGTTTGCCGATGGCTTCCTCGGCGGTGTAGCCAAAGAGTCGCTGCGCTCCCTGGTTCCAATTGATGATGGTGCCGTTCAGGTCTTTGGCAACGATTGCGTCGTCGGATGATTCGACAATTGCGTTATGGCGTAACGCGGATTCATCGGCGAGGGTTTGATCGCTGAGATCGATCAGCATGTTAACGGCACCGATCAACGCCCCAGTGGCCGCGAAAATGGGCGAGGGGTAGGCCAGCAATCGAGTACGCTCGCCATCCGGGCGTTCTGCCACGATCTCCAGCCCTCTTAACGGACGCTGTTCCTTTAACGCCGTCGCCATCGGGCATTCGTGATGGGGCAACGGGCGACCGTCTGGCCAGAAGAGCTTCCAGGAGCCGCAGAACTCACTTTTTCCCAAGTGAGGACTGACACCCCACAAGGACGCCGCCGCGCTGTTGAAAAAGGTGATCAGGCCCTTGGCGTCAGTGGTGTAGATGGCCTCGGGAAGGGCTTCAAGGACATCATTCAAGCCCATGTTGGGAGCAATGCTGGTTTCGGCTTCATGAATCGACCTAACGCTCATTCAACACTCCAATGCTAACGATCTGTCAGGTTACGACCTTAGGTGCACTCGCCGGGCTGTTACTGAATCCTGCCTGAGGGCAAGGTAAGGGTGCGGATCGTTTTTCAGTATTGCACATGGGAGGAAGCGGGCCAGTTGACGTGGCGCATAAACTGACAGGCGTCACACAACGCTGTCACGATGAAGGCTACTCATATGCCCGACGCCAGCATCCTTCAAGCGGCTCACCAGATCTTCGCGGGCCTGGCGCCCGCCTGAGCGGACGTACTCAAGTTCTGATGCGGTGATCAATACCACCGGAACCAGGCTGACCGGGGACAGTGGCATGTCATCCAGTCGGGTCGGGAGGTCCGGTTCAGGGGCTCCCAGGAGGACGCCAACGGCATCGTTATCGGTCACGAAGTGTTTGGGCAGTTGGTCACTCATATGATGGGAAAGGCTGAACCCGGGCAGTTCCAGGGATAGCGCGCCGTGCTGTTCAAGCTGTTGGGTAATGCCGCCCGCGCCAGCCACTGTTTTGGCCACGTGTTCTATCAGCTCGAATGCCCAACTGCGCTTGAAAGGGTCGACCTCGCCCAAGGGGCCTCGGGCGTGCTCGGGTATATCCGAGGTTTCGAGGAACAACTCCATCTCGAAGCCATTACCCAACCCTTCGGCATCATCGAACGGATCTGACAGGCCTTCGGTGGCGAGGATTATGCTGTCGCCACGGCGAATCACCCGATAGGCCTGACGCGTCGAGGGCCAGTGAGGGCCACCGGAAAAGCTCGGGCTGATGAGGTAGGCCAGGACATCCGCCTCGACGGTGCCGACGGATGTCCAGTGACGGTCCAGGCACGCGGCGCTGGCTTCCCGGGCTGCCTGATTGGCCGCTTCGGCATCGGTCGGGTTGCGGGAGGCAAGCGGATTGAAGGTGGCGTCAGGTTGTGAGGCAGCTTGGGTGGCAGGCTTTTTCAACGATATGAGCAGCTTCTTGAAGAAGTTCATGTGCATTCCTTGCTGGGTCATAACAGGGGTGGCAGGTCCTTCCGAGCATAAGAGAGGAGGCGAGCGCAAGACAATCCCGCGTGCCGCCTCCGTGATGGGCTACAGCTCAATACCGCCAATGCCCCGGCACCCACAACCACTGTCCGCCACCCCAGCGATAGTGCCCGGCGACCCAGTGATAGTTCGGTGCTGGTGCGACGGGCACCACTTCAACCAGCGGCGGTGGCCGGCGCGGATGAACCGGTTCGACGATGCAGCCGGACAAGGTGGCCGCCATCAGCGTTGCGACCAACGTGGCCTTGAGTATTCTCGACATGGCTCGGTTCCTGGGTAGGGCTGGGCCATCACCGGATTGGCGGGCCTGTGACCGTTAAACGCCGCCGCCTGCCAAATCCGTCGCTGATCTCACTCATTTTTTGCCGCTTTGCCTTTGGCCTGGCCATGTGAATACAACGATTGCACCAGTTTCTGGCGCTCATCCCGTGGCAGCGTGTTGGCGAAATTGGCCAGGGTGTTGTCGACCAATAGTCGCAGTGCCGTATCGGCTTCCCGAGCCTTACCCAGGTCGACCAGCAGCGCTGCGCGATCCAGTGTCGGCGCCTCCAGTTGTTTGATCACATCCAGGCGCGCCTCACGCCCCGCCATGATCAGGGGTTGGCTGTCTGCACGATTCTGACGCAATAGCTGGCGCAGCTCGCGCCGCCGCTCCGGCGGCAATTGCACCATCGCCTGGCGCAGGCCGTGCTGGTTCACCACGGCCTCGACGGGCCGGGTGTTGGCCAGCCAGTGATACAGGCCGCCACCGACCCCGCCAATCAAGAACACATTGAGCAGGACCGACACAACCAGCAGCGGCTTCAGGTATTTGGGTGGCGGGGTCATTGCTCGGCTTCCTCTGCGTTCACGGTGAAGACAATCTCGGCGTCGCTCTGGTCGAAGACGCTGGGCAGCACGTCCGGGGTCAACCTGGGAGCTGGCAGGCTCAAGGAGGCCACCAACATGCCGACGGCAACGCCGGCTATGCCCACGCCGATCACGCCGGCGGGGGATAACCAGCCGGCGTAGCGGGTCCAGAATGCGGCCGGCCTGGCGACGGGCGCAGACAGGCGGATACGCCGCGCCAGCGCCAGGTCCATCGGCGCCAATTGATGGCTGTCCAGCAGGCTGTCGAGCTGGTGTGCCTGCTGCAGGGCCTCGAGTGCGCAGGCATCGCCACTGCACAGCAGGGCCTGAGCGTCGGGCTGCTCGGCGGCGGGCCAGCGGTTCAGGTCCGCGCCATAGGCCTCGGCGAGGTGGGTAAAGCGTTCGGGTGTCATCATGTTCCCCTTCCTGGGCGGGCGTGCCCGGGTGTCTCGGCAAGGTAACTGCGCAAATTGCGTCGGGCCCGCGACAGCAGGCTTTCCAATGCCTCGACGCTGATGCTCATCAGGGCGGCGGCTTCGATGTTCGACAGCTCCTGGTAATACTGCAACACGATGGCCTCACGCTGGCGGTCGGGCAGGGACGCCAACGCCGCGGCCATTTGCTCGCTACGAGCCGCCGCTTCCAGTTGTTCGTCGGGCGCGGGGGTGCTGTCGACCACCTCGTTCATGTCCTCGTTTTCGTTCAGCGGGCGTTCCTTGCGCCGACGCAAGTGGTCACGGCACAGGTTGAGCGCCACCCGGTGCACCCAGGTATCAAAACGCGCTTCGCCGCTGCGCCAGTTTGCCGCCTGGCGCCAGATGCGCAGGAAGGTCTCTTGCGCGACATCCTTGGCCTCATCGGCATCCCCCAGGATCCGACTGGCGAGCGCCAACAAACGGGGCAGCTTGCGCGACACCATTTCATTGACGGCCGCCGGGTCCTGGTGACCGATGCGGGCCAGCAACTCAACGTCCGGATCAGTCTCTTTCAATAGGCAAGTCTCGGTCCGGTGGCTATGGGGCGGTTAATCAGGCGATTTGATTCAGCGATTCCAGCGCCCTTCGCTCCAGTGCCAGTTGGGGCCACGGGCATCCCAGTGGCCCGGTACCCAGCGGGCGTTACGCATCACCGGTTGCCAGTGCCCGGGCATCCAGGCGTAGCCACGACCTTCCCAGCGCCAGTGCCCGCGATCCCAGGCGTAGCCAGGGCGGCCTACGGGAACCATTTCGACGCGCATGGGCGGCGGCGCCTCGCGGATGATGACTTCGGTCCGGGCGAAGACCGGTGTGCTGGCAAGGGCGGCCAAGGCCAAGGGGATCAGCAAAGCAAAACGCAGAGGTCGTGCAAGTCTCATGACAACTCCTTCAGGCGGCAGATGAACGTAAACGCTGCTGATGGGTTGAACGGCGGGTGCCCGGGAAATCCGTCGCGAGCCTGTGAAATTTTTTCTCGGGGGCGGCGTAAGGGAAGTATTGCCGAGGGTTTGCCGGGGCTTGATGAAAGTTTTGACAGCTGCGACGGATTGCCCGGAGTGGTTGCGTTCAAGGGTTAACCGTTGCCAATCAACGCCTACTGCACCCATGAGGAAATCACCATGTCACGTCGTCTCTCGTTGCTTGTTGCTGGCGTCCTGCTCCTGAGCCTTGGCGGTTGTGTGATCGTGCCGGGGCACCGGGATCATTGCTGCTGGCGCTATTACGGGGCTGCTTCGTCCGCAAGCGAGGCTGCAGTCTCCTGACCCTGGGCGGCTTTGCCTATGATCCTGGGTGTTCCGGCCTGATAACCCTCAGGCACAGCCAGTGGTCCGATCCATCAGTGACCACTGGCCTTTCTCTCGGCCACCCGGGCCTCACACGCTCAAAGACGATCAGCATCCATCACCGCCTTGGCGAACGCCTGCGGCGCTTCCTGCGGGAGGTTGTGGCCGATACCGCCGTTGATCAGCCGGAATTCGTACTTGCCGGTGAAGCGCTTGGCGTAATCCTCAGGGGCGGGGTGCGGTGCACCATTGGCGTCGCCTTCAAGGGTGATGGTCGGCACGTTGATGGACGGTGCCTTGGCCAGTTTCTGTTCCAGGGGCTCGTATTGGCTTTCGCCCTGGACCAGGCCCAACCGCCAGCGGTAGTTGAATACGGTGATGGCGACCTGGTCGGGGTTCTCCAGGCCTTTGGCGCTGCGGTCGAAAGTAGCATCGTCGAACGCCCATTTGGGTGACGCCAACTGCCAGATCAATTTGGCAAAATCGTGGGTGTTCTTTTCGTAGCCGGCGCGGCCGCGTTCAGTGGCGAAGTAGAACTGGTACCACCACTGCAACTCCGCTTTGGGCGGTAATGGGTTTTTGCCAGCCTCTTGGTTGCCGATCAGGTAACCGCTGACCGAGACCAGCGCCTTGACCCGCTCAGGCCACAGGGCCGAGACGATATCCGCCGAACGTGCACCCCAATCGTAGCCCCCGAGCACGGCCTGCTTGATCTTGAGAGCGTCCATGAAATCGATGACATCACTGGCCAACGCGGCGGGTTGGCCGTTGCGTGGGGTTTTGTCAGAGAGGAAACGGGTGTCGCCGTAGCCGCGTGCGTAGGGAATAAGCACTCGATAACCCTTGGCCGCCAGCAGCGGCGCTACCTCGGCGTAGCTATCGATATCGTAGGGCCAGCCATGCAACAGAATGACCACCGGGCCATCGGCCGGGCCGACTTCGGCGTAGGCTACGTTCAGCAGGCCGGCGTTGATGTGCTTGAGTGGGCCGAACGAGGTATGGGTAGCGGCGCTGGCGGTTGCTGCCGGAACCTGGTGGGTGTGTGCGTTGGCGATGCCCGAGGCACCCAATTGCAGCAGCGTGAAGGCCAGGAGTGATGTGCCAAGCAGATGGCGGCACTTGAGGCCGGGTTTGCGGTTCAACTGAGCGTTCATGTGAGTCTCCTCGGGCGGGTTGTTTGCCTGACTCACAGTTGAACGTGGTGCTGTATATGGTCTGTTTCAAAAATGTTGTCGGGTTAAAGCCTGTGTATCGCAATGGTCTTTGGACACACTGCGATACGTTGGTTTTTACCAGGCTCCTTTAGAGCCTCTACCACGCTGGATTCTGTTGTTTACAGTGATGGCTAGGTGCCACACTATCGACTTTGTCGCAGCAGCAAGAGCAGGCGGATTATATGAATGGCCAGGCCCCGGATTGCTTCATAGAAGCGCAGGTACGAACGGACCGCTTGCACCAGTTGTTTCGCCAGTCATTCTCTGCCGTTTTCGGCAGTTATATGGCAGCTGCCATGTTGTGTTGGCTGTGTTGGGACCGGTTTGATCACACCATCATTCTGGTCTGGCTGATACTGCTGGCGGGCTCGACACTGTTGCGGATCCTGGTGTTCATGACCTGGTTTCGCTGCCCTCAAAGTGACCGCACGCCAGAACGCTGGGAGCGCCGATACTGGGTCTCGCTGACACTCTCCGCAGGGATCTGGGGGCTCGGTGCATTGGCGCTTATTCCCACCGATGATCGCTTGTCCCAGGCGCTGGTCATGCTGTTTACCGTCGGGATGTCGGTCAGCGCGGTGTCGTGTTACTCGGCTTACCGTTATATGACGTGGGCCTCCATCGGCCTGGTGTTGTTGCCCTGCACGATATGGTTGCTGTTTCAGCCCTCATCGATGCAGGTGGGCATGGCTCTGGCGGTGCTGGTGTTTTCTTCATTCGTGGCGGGGGCGACGCGCAAATTGTCCGATGCCCTGGAAAAGGCGTTTCGCCTGACCCGACAAATGGAGCATGCCCACAACCTTTCCGCTCGCGCCGCACAGACCGATGAGCTCACCGGCCTGATGAATCGCCGGGCGTTTTTTGAACACGCCCAACGCCTGTACGACCAGTGCAAGGATAACCAGCAGCCACTGTGTGCCTTGATGTTGGACATGGATCACTTCAAGGACATCAACGATACCTACGGTCATCAGACGGGGGATGAGGTGTTACGTCAGATCGGCGGGGTGATCAGTGCGTCCTTTCGCCAGTCGGATGTCTCTGGCCGGGTGGGGGGTGAAGAGTTTGCCGTGTTGTTGCCGGACACCTCGGTCGAGGTTGCGCGAGACATTGCCGAGCAGTTGATCAAGGCCATCGCCGGGTTGATTACTGAGCCTGTGCTCGGGCTGACGGCCAGCCTCGGCATGGCCTCAACCCTGACGGTGGGGCAAGACTTGCACCATCTGATGAACACCGCGGACAAGGCGTTGTATCGCGCCAAAGCCCTGGGCCGCAACCAGGTGGCGGTAGCACCGTAGCGCGGTCAGTTCAGCAGGTTTGCTAAGGGGCGCATCGCCCCTTTGGTGTTTCACCGGCCGCTACTGTGTGCCAAACATCCCTGTCCAATAAATCCCGGCATCGCTCTTCGGGTCCATCGCGTAGGCTGCGCCCATGTCGCGAAATTGCGGGTTCATCAAGTTGGCACAATGCCCGGGGCTGGCGAGCCAGCCGTCGACCACCTTGCGCGGTGTGTCCAGGCCGGCGGCAATGTTTTCGCCGATCTGTTGGGCGATGTAGCCTGCAAGCTCAGCCCGATCACCGGGAGTACGGCCTTCGTGATCAAGGTGATCGAAGAAGTTGCCGTTGGCCATTTTCTGCGAGTGGCCGGCAGCGGCGGTGGCGAGTGTTTCGTTCCAGGCCAGGGGCGTGGTGGCGGCAAAGGACTGGTTGCCACACTGGCGCGCTTGTCCGCGGGCGGCGTTGATCATGGCCAGGACTTGCTTGCCTTCGGTTTGCGATTCGCCCAGGCCGCTGGTGAGCAAGGGGCGGGCGAGGACGATGCGCCAGTCCTGGCCATTGCTGCTGACGCCGATATCGACGAACTGCGGGTCCAGCACCACGCGGCAAAAGCTTTCTTTCACCGCTTTCATGGCGGCCTCGGCATTTTTGGGGCCTGAGAGGCTGATGGCCTGGACGTTCACCATCGGATACGCAGCCCGCGCCAATGCCTGTTGCAGGTCGCCGACGCTGTTGACCGGCAGCACCAGCCGCGCATCGGTGGCCAGGGGCGGTAACTCCTGAGAACCCTGATTGCCACAGCGCTGCACCTGGTTGCGGTATTGGTTGATCGAGTCCACCAATTGGCTTTCTTCGCTCGCCGACGCGGTGACGCAAAACACCATACCGGCGGCCAGCGTCGTAAGACCCATCATCAATGACAGAACGCGCATGGACGTTTCCCTTGAGCTTGAAAGTGCCCATGATGCGCGATGAAGGGGCATCCATGCACCCGTTGACCGAATTTTTTCGGTCAGTTCTTGAATGCCGAGTGTTTGCGGCCCTGGTCGCACAGGGCGAAAACCACCACCAGCGGCCTTGGTGTTTTTTGGGCCGCGGTGATCAAGCAACGTATTCGGGAACACGATGGCTTCGCCAGGCGAGGAGCAGGGCGACACCGATCAACCCCAACGCGACGGTAAAGGTGGCGCGCATCCCGTTGCCGATCGCCTCGGACGAGGCCATTGCGAGGTCACCCGAGACAAACGCAAACACCGCGCCCAATGCTGATGCGCCGGTGATCAGCCCCAGGTTGCGCGACAGATTCAGCAAGCCTGCAATCACCCCGCGTCGATCCATTGCTACGTCACTCATCACTGAAGTGTTATTGGCCGCCTGAAACTGGGCATAGCCGAGGGTGAGTACGATGAGAGGGGCGATATACCCGACAACGCCCAAGTACGCTGGCACCAACGACAGCAACAGGCAGCCGGTGACCATGGCGAGCAACCCGATGACGGCCATGGTGTGGCTGCCGAAACGGTCTGTCAGGTGGCCCGCGGGTACCCCCGTCAGCGCAGAAACGCAGGGGCCCACCGCCATCGCGAGGCCCATCCACGTTGGGTCAAGCCCTACGCCTCGGGAGAGGTAAAAAGGCCCGACCACCAGCGTCGCCATCATCACCGCAGAGACCAGTGCGGTCATGGCCAGCCCGGCTCTGAGGGGCGGATTGCGTAACGTCGCCAGCCAGTTGAGGCCTGTGTGCGTCGACGTTTGCTGATTGCCCTCAAGGGTCAGATAGCGGCGGGCGAGGGCGAAGGCCAGGGCACCGAGGGGCACGGTGACGAAGAACAGCGCCTGCCAGCCAAACCCGACGATGAGTACTCCGCCCACACTCGGCCCCAATGCCGTGCCGATGGCCGACATTGTGCCCAGTAACCCCATGGCGCGGCCGGCGCGATCCTTGGACACTGTTTCGCCGACCAAGGCCATGGTCATCGCCATCATGATCGCCGCACCCAGCCCTTGCAGGACGCGAGCGGCGATCAGCAGCCCGAGTGACGGTGCGATTGCGCAAAGCGCAGACGCCAGGGTGAACAGCAGCAACCCGGCCTGCAACAGACGGCTGCGTCCTACGATATCTCCCAGGCGCCCGACACTGACGATCACGGCGGTGATTGCCAGCAAGTAGGCAAGGACGATCCATTGCACCGCTTGAAAGGACGCATCAAAAGCCTGGGCCAGGTTGGGCAGGCCAACGTTGGCGATGCTGGTGCCCAGAGAGGCCAGCAACATGGACAGCGACAGACTGGCGAGGGCACCACGGGGTGTTAGAGCGTTCATCGGCAAGTTCCTTGTTCTGACGGGTGTCAGAAATCTACGCCGTCGCCTAACATGGCGGAAGGCGCAGCATTTGCACTTTATACGTGCGCCTGACGCCCTATATTGCTCAAGCACAAACACCGGCTCCCTGGTGAGGTGGCTGTTGTGGCGAGGGGGCTTGCCCCCGTTGGGCTGCGAAGCAGTCCTAAAAGATGCTACGAATATCGTGCTGAAAATATGCGGTGATTTTATTGGGGCCGCTTCGCAGCCCAACGGGGGCAAGCCCCCTCGCCACATAAAGGGGAAAAACCATGTCGACGCCCGACTTCAACTTGCTGGTCACTCTGGATGTGTTGCTCGCCGAAGGCAGCGTCGCCTGGGCGGCCCAGCGCTTGCGCCTGAGCCCATCGGCGATGAGTCGGGCGCTGGCACGGCTGCGCGAAACCACTGGCGACCCGTTGTTGGTACGCGCCGGCCGTGGCCTGGTACCGACGCCGCGCGCCCTTGAGTTACGCGAGCAGGTCAGCCAGTTGGTGCAGGCTGCCGAGGCGGTATTACGTCCTGCGCAATCCCTTGATCTGACGCAGTTGGTTCGCACCTTCACCTTGCGTACCAGCGACGGTTTTGTCGAAAGCTTCGGCCCGGCGCTGCTCGCCCTTGTCGCTGAACAGGCGCCGGGTGTGCGCCTGCGCTTTATGCACAAACCCGACAAGTTCAGCACGCCGCTGCGTGACGGCAGCGTCGATCTGGAAACCGGTGTCGTCGACAGCAGCGCCAGCCCCGAAGTGCTGACCCAGGCATTGTTTCGCGACCGCTTTATCGGTGTGGTACGCCGGGGCCATCCGTTGAGTGAGGGAGAGGTCACGCCGCGACGCTTTGCGGCGGGCAAGCATATCTACGTGTCTCGACGCGGGTATGACCGAGGGCAGATTCACGAGGCACTGCAAGCGCTCAACCTGACGCGGGACGTGGTGACCATCGTTGCCGGTTTTTCCACCGCGCTGTCCCTGGCCCGCAACACCGATCTGATCGCCAGCGTGCCGCAGCGGCACACCGCCAACCTGCACCGCGACTTGCACTGTTTTGCGCTGCCGTTTGCACTGCCGGAGTTCACCATCTCGATGCTCTGGCATCCGCGGCTGGACGCCGATCTGGGCCATCGCTGGTTGCGGGGGTGTTTGCGTGAGGTATGTGCGCGATGAGCAAACGAATCTACCTGAGTGGCGCCTCGGGGGCTGGCGTCACCACCTTGGGTCGGGCGTTGGCCTCGGCGCTTCAACTGCCCCATGTGGATGTGGACGATTACTATTGGTACCCGACCGATCCGCCTTATGCACAATCACGGCCGCCGGCAGAGCGCGTCATGTTGCTCAATCAGGTGTTGGCCCAAGGCGCTTGGGTGCTTTGCGGTTCACTGGACGGTTGGGGCGATGAATTGATCGATGATGCTGACCTGGTGGTGTTTGTCGACACCCCGACGCCACTTCGTCTGGAGCGTGTGAACGCTCGTGAGGCCCAGCGTTATGGCGCACGCATTTTACCGGGAGGCGATATGCATGCCGCGCATCAGGCTTTTCTGGCATGGGCCGCCGGTTATGAAACTGCAGCGTTTGCAGGGCGCAGCCGGCCACGGCATGAAGCGTGGCTCAAGCAACTGAAACAACCGCACCTCAGGGTCGATGGCAGCCTTTGCGTCCAGACGTTGCTGCAACAGGTACAATCCGCCCAGCCTTGACGCGAAATACCAGGAATTCGAATGTTCAGCCTTACCCACTACGAAACCCCATGCCCCGAACCGATCAACAGCCAGATCTTGCAGATGGTGGTCGACTACCTGACCGACATCAGCATGGTTGCGATCCCTCCGAGCAACCTGCTGTACAACGTCTATCAATACGCGATCGGCTATGAGGTGCACCTGTACCTGGAAGCGGTGGGTGGGTCGAAAGGGATTGCCGTCGAGTTGATCGTTGCGATGGATGAGCAGGATCCAGGCAAGGTCTTAGGCTTTCTGTTGTACCTGCCGGTCAAGGACGATCAAGAGGCGTGTGGCGTGGCGTATATGGCGGTGCAGGCCAGCCATCGGCGTCGGGGTGTGGCGCGGGCGATGATGCAGGACATGCTCGCTCGTTATCCCCATGCCGAGCTGACGTGTGCGGTGGAGAAAGTGCCGGTGTTCGAGTCCCTGGGCTTTCAGGTTCGCGGCGTACGCGGCACTCAGGTGCTGATGAACACGCGCGACTACAGCACCGATGGCTTGATGGGGTTGCTGGACGTTGCGTCGATCTACAGCTCTCTGGAAGTGCGGCAGATTCACACCTACCTGCTGCAAAAGCATGGCAAGCGGGCAATGATCGATGCGGAGAAGCAGCGTGACCGCCACTTCGACCAGATGACCCGCAAGGCCCAGGCGTTCGTCCGTGGGCACTTGATATAAATATTGAAATACAGATCGCGCAGGCGCTTTCTTAAACGGCTGAAGGTCCTGCGGCCCTTATCGCAGCCTCGTGCCTCGGCAGCGGCTACAGGGTTTTCAGGGGATTCAAAAAATGTGTAGATACCTATGCCCATCGCTGCCTCGCCAAAGCTCGACAGCTTCTACGGGTTGATCTTTATTTCACCTGACCGCCTACGGTTGACCATCGCCTTGATGGTCTCGAGCAGTTCTTCCTGGGCGTCGCCAGGGCTGATCTCACCGCTGGCCGCCGCATGGGACAGCGCCTCGGCCGCGCCCAGCATGGCCCTCAGACTGGCCAGCGTGATGTCGCCCGAGGCTGCAAACGGCGCGAGCACATCACGGCACTTGGCCAGGAAAATCATCTCGTATTCGCGCTTGAGGGTTTCCAGCTCCGGCGCGCCCGTCAGGGCGGCGATGACCCCCGGTATCTCGCGCCCCTGAAGCAGTACGCAGTCGACATAGGCGGAGGCAATCACCCACGCCCGGCCTTCAAGGCTCGCCTCGCTGGCCTCCAGCGCGGCGTCCATCAACGCGTTCTGGCGTTCGTCAAAATCCTTATACAGCGCCGCCAGCAAGCCGGCGCGGGTGATGAAGTGGTCGTACACCACGGGTTTGGTGACACCCGCCATTTCGGCTACTCGTCCCAGGGTCAGCGCTTCAGTGCCTTCTTCACGAACCAATTGCCAGGCCACGTCCAGCAACTGGCGCAGGCGATCTTCTCGGGACAGGCGACGGCGGGGCGCAGATGTTTCGGTGCTTGACATGCTTATATACCAAAAGTAACTTACTAATCGTAACTTAATGTCAGCTTAGCACCGGAGCATTTGCCATGCATGCAATTATCGTTGTTGCTCACCACGATCCTCGTTCCTTGACCCACGGCCTGGCTGGGCAAGTCGCAGCGGGTCTGGCCACCAAGGGCCATACCTTTGAAATCGCCGACCTGGCCGCCGAAGGCTTCGATCCCCGCTACACCGCCGCCGACCACGCTGTGTATCGTGGCCAGGCGATGCCGCCTGCCGACGTGAAGGCCGAACAGGCCCGCATCGACCGCGCCGATGCGCTGGTAGTGGTGTATCCGGTCTACTGGTGGTCGATGCCGGGCCTGCTCAAGGGCTGGATCGACCGGGTATTCAGCAATGGCTGGGCAATCGAATACGACATACAAACCACCAGGCTGGTTAAAAAGCTCGGCGGCCTGCAGGTGCACCTGTTGGGGGTAGGCGGGACGGATGAAGGCACTTTCGAGCGCCATGGCTATGACAAGGCTATGAACACACAGATTGACCACGGGATCTTCGATTACTGCGGGGCAAAGGTGGTGAGTTCGCAGTTGCTGCTGGAGTCGGAAATTCGCGAGCCGAAGGTGCATCTGGAGGCGGCGTGGCGTACGGGGCAGGGGATGTTTGCGGCGCAGAACCAGCAGGTTGCGTTGTCGAGTTAGTTGCGGCTCAACCGTCCCGAAACAAGTCATGGGCATCCAGCAACCGATAGGCAATTTCCGGCCGCTTCTCCAGCCCCCGGCGAATTGCCGTCGGAATCGCCTGTCGGGTCTTGCGACACAGCCCCGGCAGTTCGTCGATGACAATCTGGAGGCCGCGCATGCTTTTGACTTCGGTATGACCGGGGGCGATGTGCACGCGCAGGCCCAATTGCTGGTACATCAACTGCTGCATATGCTCCAGGTCCGGCAGGCTTTTCAGATCTTCCAGGCGATCCAGCAGGCGTTTTTCTTCCAGGCGGGTCAGGTGCAGGATGCGCAAGTCTGCGCCGGGGGCTTCCAGCAGTTGTTCGCGCTCGCACACGCAGGCACCGGGTGGGCAGGGTTGGCGAATTGTCATGAGCACTCCCTCCCCATACCGGCGTTGATGGCTCAGTAGCTCAGCTTGACGCCCAGGCTACCGAGCATCTTCCAGTACTCAGGATAGGTCTTGCCGACGCAGTCCGGATCCTGAATCTTGATTCCCGACACTTTCAACCCTGCCAGCGCAAAGCACATGGCGATGCGGTGGTCGGCGTGGGTGTCGATCAGTGCGTTGCACGATGTGCCTGCCAGGGCTGGATCGCTGGCCACCAGCAGGTCATCACCTTCAATAGTCGCCAGGCCCGGACGGATTTCGTTCAGGCCGTCATGCAGCGCCTGCACCCGATCGCACTCCTTGACCCGCAGGTTGGCCAGCTCCGTGAAGCGCACTGGCGTGTTGTTGAAGGCCGCGAGCACGGCGAGGGTAGGGATGGCGTCCTGCATCTGCGAACCGATCACCGTGGCCGGCATGTGTGGGAACTCGGCGATCACGGCCTGGGCCTTGGCATCAGGCTGGGTGAAGTCCTGCGGGGCGATGCCCAGATCGATGTTGCCGCCGGTCAGCACTTCGGCAGCCCACAGGTAAGTGGCGGCGGAAGCATCCGGTTCGATCAGGTAGTCATTGGCGGTATAGCCGGTCGGAGCCACGCGCCAGGTGCTGTCGTCGACCACTTCGATTTGCGCCCCGAAGGCACGCATGCAGTCCAGGGTCAGGTCTACATAACCGCGGGCGCCAATGTCCTTGCCGGTCAGCGCCACTTCGATGGGCGCCTCACCACAGGCTGCCAGCATCAACAGTGCCGAAACGTACTGGCTCGACAGGCCACCGTCAATTTCGAAGCGCTTGGCCTGGACGTGGCCAGTGCCCTGCACGGTCACGGGTGGGCAGCCGGTCGGGCTTTCGACCCGGATGCCGTTCTGATTCAAGGTCGCGAGCAGCGGGCCGATGGGGCGCTTTTGCATGTAGTCGTCGCCATCGAGGATCACCGTGCCTTGTACCGTGGCCACTGCAGCGGTCAGGAAACGCATCGCCGTCCCGGCATTACCGAGGAACAGTGGCTGCGGCGGCAACTGCAATTTGCCCTGGCCCGTAACAACGAAGGTCACATCGTCCGGCTCATCGATGATTACACCCATCTGCCGCAAGGCCACCGACATGTGCCGGGTGTCATCGCTTTTCAGCGCGCCGCTCAGGCGGCTGGTGCCCTTGGCCAGGGCGGCCAGCAGCAGGGCGCGGTTGGTAATGGATTTGGAGCCGGGGGGCGCTACCTTGCCGTTCAATGGGAAGTTGGGCGGTGTAACGGTCACGGTTTTCTGCGAACTCAAGGTACAAGGCTCCTGATTCAAGGCGTGGTGGCGGGGAGTGGCCGGCTGGCGGACACGAATAATCGGCCAAAGACGATGTGCTTGTCGAGCGGGGATCACCACTGGTCGGTGTTTTCCGGACGGTTGTCGATTTGGTGTCCCATGAAACGACTACACATAGAACGGCCTGTTTCACCCTTGGCTGTTCATTCCTTCCCATCAGGAGAGTGACCATGTCTTACGTCGACGGTTGTGTTATCGCAGTACCCACCGCCAAGCGCGAACAGTTTATCCAGCACGCCAAGGCCGCCGCCGTGGTGTTCAAGGAGCACGGCGCCCTGAAGATTGTCGAGTGCTGGGGGGATGATGTGCCCCAGGGCCAGGTCACTTCGCTGCCCATGGCGGTCAAGCTCAAGGACGATGAAACCGTGGTGTTTTCCTGGATTCTGTGGCCGTCCCGGCAGGTGCGTGACGCCGGAATGCGCAAGGTGATGGAGGACCCGCGGATGAAACCCGAGGTCAACCCGATGCCGTTTGATGGGCAGCGCATGATTTATGGCGGCTTCGAGATGATCCTTGAGAGCTGAAGGCGCTGGTAGATACGCGGTTGTCTTCGGTACTCGTAGCCCTATAGCACATGGGCTGGTAGGACGAACGGCTGGAGTGCTGTAGGAAAATAGCCGGTAGCCAGCAAAGTCGGGGGAAATGAATCGTTGAAGTAAAAAATACTGGTTGGATGTCCAGTATTTTGTAGGGTAAGTTCGAGCCACTTCCCAAGACGGGGAGTTCTCAAATCTCAAGGAGTGAATGCAATGAACAAACCTCAAACTGAACTCCGACACGGTCGTGTCGTAACCCCAGCCAGCCGTGGTTCGGTGGCTGTCGAACGCGGCCTGTTGGAAAACTGGCAAGTCAACGAGATGGAAGGTGGCAAGAACTTTCCGTCCCTCACCGCCGGGCCGTTTCCTGCGCCTTATGACACCGACGATCAAAGTGTCACACCGCCAGCCGACGGCCATATCCTCAGCGGTGGCAAGACCGATGCCCGTGACTGCATCAACTTTACCGACGAGGAAATGAGCAAGAAGCTCAACATTCCGTTTAGCTGGCCGCTGTTGAATGTCGATGCCGGCCAGGTGTTCAAGGTGCAGTGGGCGTACACCGCAGCGCATACAACCCGTGGTTATCGTTGGTTGATCACCAAGGACGGCTGGGACCCCAAGCAACGCATCAGCCGCGCGCAGCTGGAAGCCAAACCGTTCTTCGAGGACTTTTACACTCAGGTGCCGTACTACCAACATGCAGCGGAACTGAAGGCCAAGGTTGAACACCAGGTGACCCTGCCCAAGGGCAAGAAGGGCCGTCATGTGCTGGTGTTGATGTGGATCGTGGCCAATACCGGTAACGCGTTCTATCAGGCGTTTGATGTGGACTTCAAGTAACCGCTGAGTAAGGGTTACCAACCATGAGAAATGTGGGAGGACGCTCCCACATTTTTTTGCTTAACGCTTGGCCAACCAATAATCATGCAACGTCCGTGCTGCCGGTTCGATGGCGGCAACACGCTGTTGATGCAGTGCTACATCCAGGTCCGCCGGCAGTTCGAAATTATCCTGCTCGGCACACCAGGAAATCTTTTCCAGTTGCCCGGCTTGTTCGGCCGGCAATTCAGGCCAGTTGCCTACGGCAACCCCACGGATATAACCAAAGCACCATTCTTCCGCCAGGGTCAGCGGCTGGTCCTGATGCTCGGTTTCTTCAAAATGGGCCTTGAAGCTTTGGGCGTTGGTCGCCAGTTGGGTGGCGATGGCGTTCATGTGACGCACGCTCAGGTCGAGGAAGCGCTTGGCCTCCTCAGGGCTTTCCCAGGTTGGGTTCTGCCCACCCCAGATGGCCGGGAACCAGTCGGCGACGTCCACCTGTGCCGGGCTGGAAACCAGGGCGGTGAAGTAGCCGTCCAGTTCAGCCAGGTTCAGCACCGAATGGTCGACGCCGTACTTCAACAGGGTTTCTTCGATGAACTCGAAATCGGCGGGGGCGAGAGGTTGGTTGAGCATGGGATAGTCCTTTGTTCGTCGTGCGCCGCTGATCAGGGCGGCCTAAAGCGCGGAGGATGGCGCTTGTAACGGTTTTAATCCAGCCTCTTTTCGGCTTTTTTCCCACCGTTGGCACAGCTTGCTCACACACACAGAGCCCACCACCGCAAGGATGATCGGCACCAGAAACTCATGCTCGATGCGGGTGAATTCCGCCACCAGCACAATCGCCGTCAGCGGCATGCTCATGCTGGCGCCCAGGAACGCCGCCGCGCCAATGATCGCGAACGCGCCCAGCGGTATACCAGGCCACAGCAGGCTCCATGCTCCGCCGAGGATAATCGCCAGCAAGGCGCCGTTGGCCAGCGCGGGGGTCAGCAAGCCACCTTCGGCCCCGGCCCGCAGGCTGCTGGCAGTGATCAACACCTTGACCAGCAGGAGCACAGCGGCCAGGCCGATGGTCAGTTCGCTGTCGAAACCCAATTGCGCCGGGCCTTTGCCATTGCCGAGGATCTGCGGCAGGAAAATCGCCAGGCCACCGATAATCGTGAAGTTGATCAACGACAACACCGGCAGGCGCCAGCCTCGGGCGGCGTTGGCCCGCGCCGCGCCGGTCAGGCGTGTGAAACCGTAGGCGGCCAGGCCAAACACCGGGCCGCTGACGATGGCCCAGGTGATCAGGCCGGGGTCGAGGGTGAAATGCGGCACGACATACTGCGACTCGGTGCCCAGGCCGATCCCGGCCACTGCCGCGCCAATCGCCGACGTTGTCAGGGCAATTACCGCCGCCGGCCAACTGAAGGCCCCCACCAGCACTTCCAGCACGAACACCGCCCCACCCAATGGTACGTTGTACACCGCTGCCAGCCCGGCGCCCGCGCCACCGGCGACGATCAAGCGATGCATGTCGGGTGTCAGTTGCGCCCGTTGCGACAACCAACTGGCGGCCAGGGCACCGACTTCCCGGGGTGCCACTTCACGGCCCAGCGGCGAGCCCAGGGCTACGGTGATGATCTGCAAGAGCGCGTGGGCGAGGGTGGTCTTGGGCGGCATGATCGGCGCCTGGGCCGACACGGCCTGTTTGATGCTCACCAGTGGCCGGCCATAACGATAAATCAGCCACCAGCCCACGCCCGCTACCAGGCCGCAGCTCATCAATACCAGCACCCGACGTTCTGGCGATGCAGCGGTAACGCCGAGCAGAAAGGTTTCGTGGCTGATCAGGCTGTCGAGGCTGTAGCCGTAGGCCAGGTGCTGAATGCCGTGGAGCAGCAAGGCCAGGAACATGCCACCCAGACCGGCGCCGATGCCGGTCAGGACCACCACGAGGGCGAGGATCAACAAGCTTTTAGCGGTGTGGCGAGCAGACATGATTGCAGCCTGTAAAGGGGTCAGCCGATTCTATAGCGGGTGCCCATAGATGCAGACCCCGTTTGTATGGGGCCTCTGCAAAAGGTCCGCCCGTAACATTTCATTACCTTACACTGTGCCTGCTGCCAACCAAGAGGAGAGATTGACGATGTCCGGTGTTCACAAGTCTGCTCAACAGGGTTTCTCTACCCAGGCCACCACCTACGCCCAGGGCCGCCCGGATTATCCGCGGCAACTGACGGGCTGGTTGACGCAGGCGCTGGCGATCAATGCCCAGTCGACCGTTATCGATCTGGGGGCCGGGACTGGCAAGTTCACCCGTTTGCTCAACACCGTCGCGCCTACCTTGATTGCGATCGAACCCGTGGACGCCATGGGGGCACAGTTGCACAAGCTGCTGCCGGACGTACGCCTGCTGTCTGGTACTGCCGAAGCCATCCCACTTGAGTCCGCAACTGCCGACGCGTTGGTCTGTGCCCAGGCGTTCCACTGGTTTGCCACGGAGACGGCCTTGCGGGAAATCCACCGCGTGCTGAAGCCCGAAGGTCGTCTGGGGCTGATCTGGAATGTGCGGGATGAGTCGGTGGACTGGGTCGCTGCCATCACCGAAATCATTACCCCTTACGAAGGCGATACCCCGCGCTTTCACACCGGCGAGTGGCGCAAGGCATTCACCGGCCAATATTTTTCCGCCCTTGAAATGACCTGCTTTCCGTATAGCCACGTCGGCAGCCCTCAAGAAGTGATCATGGATCGTTTCCTGTCCGTCAGCTTCATCGCGGCCCTGCCTGCGGCCGAGCAGGCGCGGGTGACCGAACAACTGCAAACCCTGATCCACACTCACCCGGCATTGCAGGGACGCGACACCGTGGCCTTTCCCTATCAGACCCAGGCCTATCGGTGTCAACGACTGGTATAAAAGGAATAAAGTCAGATCGTATTGATATAAGTAGTTATAAGAAAAATCGCTATGCTGCGGCCAGAAATTTATAAGGCCGCAGGTAGTTGTAATGGATGTGGGTAATTTTGGTTTCGTGGTGGCTGGCCTGGTTGTGGGTTTTATCGTCGGCATGACCGGTGTGGGCGGGGGCTCCTTGATGACCCCGATCCTGCTGTGGTTCGGCATCAACCCGGCGACGGCCGTGGGCACCGACCTGCTGTATGCGGCCATCACCAAGTCCGGTGGCGTGCTGGTGCATGGCAAGAACAAGAACATCGACTGGAAAATCACCGGCTGGCTGACCCTGGGCAGTGTCCCGGCTGTGTTGCTGACCCTGTGGTTTCTCAAGAACCTGCATACCGACCCCAGCGCCATGAACGCGGTGATCAAGCAGGCGTTGGGCGTGGTGTTGCTGCTGACGGCCCTGGCGATTCTGTTCAAGAAAAAGTTGTTGGCCTTCGCCCAGCGCCATGCGGGCGATGACTACCATATGAACCCGCGCAACCTGAATGGCCTGACGGTGGTCACCGGCGCGATCCTCGGCACGATGGTGGCCCTGACCTCCATCGGTGCAGGTGCCCTGGGCACCGTGGCGCTGTTCATTTTGTATCCATTCCTGGCCACCCGACGCCTGGTGGGCACAGAAATCGCCCACGCCGTACCGCTGACCTTGGTGGCGGGCCTTGGGCACGCGAGCATGGGCAATATGGACTGGCACTTGCTGGGCTTTTTGCTGATGGGCTCGCTGCCGGGGATCTACGTGGGCAGCCATATGACCGGACGAGTGCCGGACGGGATCCTGCGCCCGTGCCTGGCGGTGATGCTGGCGATGATCGGGTACAAGTTGGCGTTCTAAGATCTGATTGTGGCGAGGGGGCTTGCCCCCGTTGGGCTGCGAAGCAGCCCCAATAAGGCCACTACATTTTTTCAGATAAAACTCAGTGTCTGTTTTTAGGGCTGCTACGCAGCCCAACGGGGGCAAGCCCCCTCGCCACAGACGCTCGTCACTACACGTTTGCGGTGATCAATGGCGAGATTTATCCAGCCACTCCACCGCCGTACGCCAGATACAAATCCCCAGAAAATACGCCGACATCAACAACCACAGCCCCATGGTCAGGTGGTTGGTGTAGGGGTAGTCCATCACCAGCAACAAGCTGCACAGCAGCCACACCGTGGTCACCGCGATGTTGATCGGCATGAAGCGCTTGACCCGGAATGGGTGCAGGAACTTCATCGGCGTCACGGTCAACAACGCCAGACCGATCACCGTCAGCAGCGTGACCCACGGCGCCGGGGCGATGATGTAGACGCACAGCGCTACGACGTTCCAGGCGGCGGGGAAGCCCTGGAAGTAGTTGTCCTTGCTCTTCATGTTGACGTTGCAGAAACAGAACAGCGACGACACCAGGATCACCGACACGGTGAACAGGTGGGTGAAGTCCGGCAAGCCGACATAGCGATAGATAAACAACGCCGGAATAAACACATAGGTCAGGTAGTCGATCACCAGATCCAGCACCGAACCGTCAAAGCTCGGCAGTACGGTCTGCACATTGACCCTTCGCGCCAGCGAGCCGTCGACGCCGTCCACCACCAGTGCCAGGCCAAGCCACAGCAGGCAAGCCTTGGGCTGGTTCTCGAGCAACGCCAGGGTTGCCAGGAACGCCAGGACCACACCCGTGGCGGTAAAACCATGGGCGCCCCATGCTTTGAGTCTGGCTACATGTAGAGTCGATATCACTAAGGCGTTCTCCAGAAGGTGAAGCGGGACAGCCGACGGTTGGATGATGCGTCGTCGAATCTGACCAAAGGGTGCATGTATCGACCGGGTGACGGGGGATAAGGTTCACCTTCCCGGCGTAATGGTTAGCGTAGCAAGCGTTCGGCGATTCGGCATCAGCCTTGGCGGAACACCAGCGCTTTTAAACCACTTTGAGGGTCTACGTCGGGGAATTCCGGCGGGTTTTCCAGGCGCTGCTCAAAGCGCAGGCCGGGGGCTTCGCGGGTCACACCGTCGATGAGGAAGTCTTCACCAAAGGCCGGATCGTTCATGCACGCCAGCACGGTGCCCTGTGGGCTCAACAGGTCTGGCAGGCGGCGCAACACCCGCTGATAGTCCTTGGTCAGCAGGAAACTGCCTTTCTGAAAGGAGGGCGGGTCGATGATCACCAGATCGTAAGGGCCGCTATGGGTGACCTTGGCCCAGGACTTGAACAGGTCGTGGCCCAGAAACGTCACCCTGCTCAAGTCATGACCATTGAGCCGATGATTGTCACGGCCCCGGCTGAGGGCGCCACGGGCCATGTCCAGGTTGACCACGTGGTCGGCGCCGCCTTCGATAGCCGCCACGGAAAACCCGCAGGTGTAGGCGAACAAGTTCAGCACCCGCAGGCCCTGAGCTTGCTCACGGACCCAGTTGCGGCCATAGCGCATGTCAAGAAACAGCCCGCTGTTCTGCTTTTTGCCCAAGTCGATCAGGTAACGCAGGCCGCCTTCGGTGATGGTCAACTCGTCGACCGGCTCCCCCAGCAACCATTCGGTGGTGCTCTGTGGCAGGTAGCGATGTTGCAGCGCCAGGGTATGGGCGCCCGACTGCTGCCATTCTGACGCGGCGGTTATCTGCATCAGTTGCTGTTTCAAGGCCTCGAGTTCGGCCGCTTGGGGCTCTTTGAACAGTGAGACCAACACCACCCCTTGCAGCCAGTCCACCGTCAGTTGTTCCAGGCCCGGCCAGCAGCGGCCACGGCCGTGGAACAGGCGCCGGGTTTCTGCAGGGGCAGTGTGCAGGGCGATGAGCAAATGGGCGTTAAGGGTGGCGAGTGCGTCTGGGTTCATCGGGCAGCGTCGGTCGTTGAGCGGGCGGCATTTTAAACACAATTGCCGGGTTTCAGGGTGTCGAAGCACAACGTGCTTTGAATTTCAGGATTGACAGTGATTTATGCTCAAAAAGGATCTTGGCTCGGGCTACAACAGTCAAAAAAACCTTCTGTGCCGGCATAAACTGGAAAAAAGCCCGGAGGTGCCCATGAACGGTTTCGCGAGTGCAGTGAGTCAGACAGCGATGGATCAGGAAGAACTGGCCGAATGGCGCGACGCCCTGGAATCGCTGGTGTCCCATGCCGGCGTCGAACGCGCCAGGGAAATCCTCGACATGCTGGCTGCCGCTGGCGGTGCGCCCGCGATCGGTTGGAAGCCACGTCACGGCACGCCTTATATCAATAGCATTGCCCCAGACCAGCAACCGCGTTTCCCCGGCGACTTGGCCACCGAAGAGCGTCTGGCCTCCGTCGTACGCTGGAATGCCCTGGCCATGGTAGTGCGGGCCAACCAGGCCTATGGCGAACTGGGCGGCCATATCGCCAGCTACGCCAGCGCCGCCGACTTGTTCGAGGTGGGCTTCAATCACTTCTTCCGCGCCCGCAATGACCGTTTCGGCGGCGATCTGGTGTTCTACCAACCGCATTCCGCGCCAGGCATCTACGCCCGGGCTTTTCTTGAAGGGCGCTTGAGCGAAACCGACCTGGCCCACTATCGCCAGGAGCTCGGCGCTCTCAAGGCGGGCGCGCGCGGGTTGTCCAGCTATCCGCATCCGTGGTTGATGCCCGACTTCTGGCAGTTTCCCACCGGCTCCATGGGCATTGGCCCCATCAGCTCGATTTTCCAGGCGCGCTTTATGCGCTACCTGCAGCACCGTGGCTTGCAGGACACCACCGACCGTCACGTATGGGGCGTGTTCGGCGACGGCGAGATGGATGAACCGGAAAGCATGTCGGCGCTGACCCTGGCTGCCCGCGAAGGCCTGGATAACCTGACCTGGGTGGTCAACTGCAACCTGCAGCGGCTCGACGGCCCGGTGCGCGGCAACGGTCGGATCATCGACGAACTGGAAGCCTTGTTTGCCGGCGCCGGCTGGAACGTGATCAAAGTGGTCTGGGGGTCGGACTGGGACGCCTTGCTGGCCAAGGACACGGAAGGCAGCCTGGTGCGCACCCTGTCCCAGACGGTAGACGGCCAATTCCAGACCTTCGCCGCCAAGGACGGTGCCTACAACCGCGAACACTTCTTTGGCCAAAGTGAAGCCCTGGCCAAACTGGTCGAGGGCATGAGTGACGAGCAGATCGACCGCCTCAAGCGCGGCGGCCATGACATGCTGAAAATCCATGCCGCTTATCACGCCGCCCGCCAGGTCAAGGGCAAGCCGACGGTGATTCTGGCCCAGACCAAGAAAGGCTTCGGCATGGGCGAAGCGGGGCAGGGCAAGATGACCACCCACCAGCAGAAGAAGCTCGACCGTGACTCACTGCTCGCCTTCCGCAATCGCTTCCAGTTGCCGCTGTCGGATGAGCAGACCGAATCCCTGAGCTTCTACAAACCGGCTGAAGACAGCCTGGAGATGCGGTACCTGCATCAGCGCCGCGCGGACCTGGGCGGTTATGTGCCGAGTCGCGGCCAACAGGCGATGCCGGTGAGCGTGCCGCCGGTGTCGGGGTACGGCGGCTTTGCCACTCAGGCGGATGGCAAGGAAATGTCCACCACCATGGCCTTTGTGCGCATGCTCAGCAACCTGCTCAAGGACAAGGACCTTGGGCCCCGCATCGTGCCCATCGTTGCTGACGAGGCACGCACTTTCGGCATGGCCAACCTGTTCAAGCAGATTGGTATCTATTCCAGTGTCGGCCAGCGCTACGAGCCGGAAGACATCGGCTCGATCCTCAGTTACCGCGAGGCCACCGACGGGCAAATCCTCGAAGAAGGCATCAGCGAAGCCAGCGCCATCAGCTCCTGGGTTGCGGCGGCCACCAGCTATTCGGTGCATGGCCTGCGCATGTTGCCGTTCTATATCTACTACTCGATGTTCGGTTTCCAGCGGGTGGGCGACCTGATCTGGGCCGCCGCCGACCAGCGCGCCCGGGGCTTCCTGCTGGGGGCTACGGCCGGGCGTACCACCTTGGGCGGTGAAGGTTTGCAGCACCAGGATGGCAGCAGTCATCTGACCGCCGCCACCGTGCCCAACTGTCGCGCCTATGATCCGGCGTTTGCGGGTGAATTCGCGGTGATCCTCGACCACGGCATGCGCCAGATGCTGGAGCACGACGTCGACGAGTTCTACTACGTGACATTAATGAACGAAAACTACCCGCAGCCGAGCCTGCCGGAAGGTGTCGAGGCGGCGATCATCAAGGGCATGTACCGCCTCAGCGGGCAGGACAAGGCCACGGTGCGTTTGCTCGGTTCCGGCACCTTGGTACGCGAAGCCCAGGCTGCTGCGCGGTTGTTGGCCGACGATTGGCAGGTGATGAGCGAAGTGTTCAGCGTCACCAGTTTCAGTGAGCTGGCCCGGGAGGCACGGGAAGTGGAGCGTTGGAACCGCCTGCATCCGCAACAGCCGAAGCGCCAGAGTCATCTGGCTGAGTGTTTGCCCATGGGCACGCCGGTAATTGCGGTGTCCGATTACGTGCGGGCGGTGCCACAGATGATTGGGTCGTACCTGGATTCAAGCTACACGGTACTGGGTACCGATGGGTTTGGTCGTAGCGATACCCGGGCGGCGTTGCGGGACTTTTTTGAGGTGGATCGTTATCACATTGTGCTGGCGGCGCTGACGGCGTTGGTGGAGCAGGGGGTTCTGGATCGGCAGATTTGCCAGCAAGCGATTGAGCGGTATGGGTTGGACACAGAGCGGGGAGCAGCCTGGAGCTGCTGACTGGCGAAGATCCAAATGTGGGAGCGAGCAAGCCCGCGAAGGCAGTTGTAGCCGCTGCCGAAGAATGAGGCTGCGATGGGCTGCGAAGCGGCCCTAAGGGCGGTCCTGCGGACACGCATCGCAGCCTCGTGCCTCGACAGCGGCTACAGCCGCATTCGCGAGCAAGTCGAATCGTCGCACCGCCGCTCCCACATTTGGTTTATGGCGCTCTTTAAAGCGTGGCTATTAAAGGCGCGCCAAAATTCTCCCTGAGAAACCCCGGCGCGATATAGCGCTCGTAATGCGCCTCCGACAGCAGGAAAAACTCCCGGTCAATCGCGTGCCGCAGATCCGTCAATTCCCGTTCACGAAACTCCGGCAGCAAGGCCAAACCATAAGCATCCAACCTGGACATCACCCGCGCGCCCCGGGCGATCAGCTGATATGCCCAGCAGTACGGCGACTGGTGAGGCATAAAGCGAATCTTGCGATCTTCCAGTTGCTGGCGCAGGCGTTGGGGATCCAGCACTTCCAGCTTGCTGGTCATCACCTGTACCAGCAATTGCTCGAGGCGCAGCCACACGGCGTGTTTCTCTTCACCGCTGTAGCCATTCCACTGGATCACTTCATGGTGATAGCGCTTGCACCCACGGCAGACCAGATCCCCGTAAACGGTGGAGCACAGGCCGACGCAAGGCGTCTTGATGGTTTGATTTGGCATAGAAAAGCATCAGTACATAAAACAAAACGGCCCCTGATGGGGCCGTATGAGATCAATCCCAGCTAAGCGCACCGCCGGTTTGATACTCAATAACCCGAGTCTCAAAGAAGTTCTTCTCTTTCTTCAAGTCCATGATCTCGCTCATCCAAGGGAACGGATTCGTCGTCCCTGGATACTCTTCCTTCAACCCAATCTGCGACAGACGACGGTTAGCGATGAACTTGAGGTAATCCTCCATCATTGCCGCATTCATCCCCAACACCCCACGCGGCATGGTATCGCGAGCATATTCAATCTCCAGCTGAGTCCCTTGCAGGATCATCTGGGTCGCTTCTTCCTTCATCTCGGCATCCCACAAATGCGGGTTTTCGATTTTGATCTGGTTGATCACGTCGATACCGAAGTTCAGGTGCATCGACTCATCCCGCAGGATGTATTGGAACTGCTCGGCCACACCGGTCATTTTGTTGCGGCGGCCCATGGAGAGGATCTGGGTGAAGCCGCAGTAGAAGAAGATGCCTTCCAGGACGCAGTAGTAAGCGACCAGGTTGCGCAGCAGCTCTTTATCGGTCTCAACAGTGCCGGTTTCGAACTTCGGATCGGAGATCGAACGGGTGTATTTCAGACCCCAGGCTGCCTTTTTGGCGACCGATGGGATCTCGTGGTACATGTTGAAGATCTCGCCTTCATCCATGGCCAGCGATTCGATGCAGTACTGGTAGGCGTGGGTGTGGATCGCTTCTTCGAAGGCCTGGCGCAGGATGTACTGGCGGCACTCCGGGTTGGTGATCAGGCGGTAAACGGCCAGCACCAGGTTGTTGGCGACCAACGAGTCGGCGGTGGAGAAGAAGCCGAGGTTGCGCATGACGATGCGACGTTCGTCGTCGGTCAGGCCTTCTGGGTTTTTCCACAGGGCGATGTCGGCGGTCATGTTGACCTCTTGCGGCATCCAGTGGTTGGCGCAGCCGTCGAGGTATTTCTGCCAGGCCCAGTCGTACTTGAATGGCACGAGTTGGTTGAGGTCGGCGCGGCAGTTGATCATGCGCTTTTCGTCGACAGCGACGCGGGCGGCGGAGCCTTCCAGCTCGGCGAGGCCTTCGGCGACGTCGAGTTTGTCCAGGGCGGCCTTGGCGCGAATGATCGCGGCCGAGTCGTTGGCGGTCACGTTACGCGCTTCGATGGCAGCGGCAGCACCGGCACCGTCGAGGCGATCCATGTTGGCTTCGCTGGCGTGGCCGGCGTTGGCGCCTTTGATCACCGCTGCACCGGTGTCTTCTTTGTCGACTTCATCCCAACTCAGCATTGAAATACTCCTTCCTGGTTCGTTCTGACGGCGGCGGTTTTACTCTCCGCGCGCACTCAAAAATGTGCGGTTTGCAGGCTTCAAGGCATTGAAATACTGCGCATAGTGTGGTCGATTTTTAGCGATCTTGCACACTATGTAGTGGTGGTTTGTGTTTGTTGGCACACTATATGGTGTGTAACAACGATGGTCAACGCACAAGACCGGACCGATGGTCGCAGGGCCATGAGGAAAACTCACAGCCCTATGACTTTTAATGGTTACGGCCGTGGCCTGGGCCAGTGCTAAAAAATCGCCAACCAGCTCCCTCATAACAAAAGAGCGTTTGCGATATGAAAGAACTCGACCTGTACATCGGCGAAGGCTTCGAAGGCCCCGGCGTCAATGCTGCCCACATCAACATCCTGATCGGCCCGCGCAACGGCCCGGCGGGCCAGGCGTTTGCCAACAGCCTGGCGTCGCCAAGCCAGGGCCATTGCCCCTTTATGGTGATCGCCCAGCCGAATATCCCGGTCAAGCCCATGACCCTGTATGTCAACAAGGCCGCCATCGGCAGTGACCTGCATGGCAATGCCACCTGGGGCGCGTCCCAGGCCGGAATCGCCAAGGCGGTGCTGGAAGCCTTACTCGACGGCACTTTGCCGCCCGAGGCTGAAGACGAATGGGCGATCGTGACGGCCAACTGGGTCAACCCGGCCTGCGATGACCTGGATGCGGTCTACCACAACAACTACAACGCCTGCCGCACGGCCATCCGCGCGGCTCTGACCGGCCTGCCTGCCACCGCCCAATTGGCCGATGCAGTCGCGCACATCAGCAACCCTTTCTACACGCCAAAAGCCTGAGGATGACCCCATGCAATACATTCGTTTGGGCAACTCCGGCCTGCAAGTCTCGCGCCTGTGCCTGGGCACCATGAACATGGGTACCCCGGACTGGAAACCGTGGATCTTCGATGAGAAGCAAAGTGAGCCGATCGTGGCCCACGCTTTGGACAATGGCGTCAACTTCATCGACCTGGCGGACTTCTACTCTGCTGGCGTCGGCGAGGAAGTGGTGGGGCGTATTCTCAAGCGGCTGGCCCGCCGCGAAGACATCGTGGTCACCACCAAGGTCGGCTACGGCACCCGCAGCGGCATCAACGCCAGCGGTCATTCGCGCAAGCACATCATGGACAGTATCGACGCCTCGTTGTCACGACTGGGCATGGATTACGTCGATGTGTTCATGCTGCATTACTTCGACGTGAACACCCCGGTGGAAGAAACCATGGGCGCCCTCAACGACATCGTGCGTTGCGGCAAGGCCCGCTATATCGGCGTGTCGACCATGCTCGCCGGGCAACTGGCGAAGGTCCTCATGGTTTGCGAGCGCAATGGCTGGGTCAAGCCGATCAACATGCAGCTGCAACTGAACTGCGCCTACCGCGAAGAAGAGCGCGAGATGATCCCGTTCTGCCGCGACCAAGGCCTGGGCGTCTCGGTGTTCAGCCCGCTGGCCCGAGGCTTGCTCACCGGTGATGTGCAGTCGAACCGCAACCAGACCGACTTCTTCACCCAGCAGATGTACAGCGACCAGGCGTCGTTCGATATCGCCCATTCGGTGCAGCGTGTTGCCCGTGCCCGTGGCGTGTCCAACGCGCAGGTCGCCCAGGCCTGGGTGGCCAATCACGCCGGTGTCGATTGCATGTTGGTGGGTGCCGACACCACCGAGCAATTCGACAGCGCTCTCGCGGCCCTCGACACCCGGCTGGATAGCGAAGAGCTGCATGAGCTGGAACGCAATTACACGCCATGCGATGTGATCAACGATTACACCGCCGGCAAGCGCATTTTGCGCAGCGCCCGTCCGGGCCTGGACCGCTTTAACCTGATTGAGGCCGTGGCATGAACCCGCTGATCCGCAAGGGCAACTTTATCGATGGTCAATGGTCGTCCGGTGGCCCGACGTACCCGGTACTCAATCCTGCCAACGCTGAGCTGATTGCCGAGGTGCAGCGTGCCGGTGCCGAAGAAACCAACCTGGCCATCGAGGCCGCCAACCGTGCCTTGCCGGCCTGGCGCAAACTCACGGCCAAGGAGCGCAGCCAGCGTCTGAAACGCTGGAGCGAGTTGATGCTGAGCAACCAGAAAGAGCTGGCCAACCTGCTCAGCCTGGAACAGGGCAAGCCGTTGGCCGAAGCCATGGGTGAGGTGGTGTATGCCGCCAGCTTCCTGGAATGGTTCGGCGAGGAAGCCAAGCGTGCCTACGGTGATGTGATTCCCAGCCACAAAGCGGATGCACGCATTATCGTCACCAAGGAAGCCATCGGCGTGGTCGCCGCCATCACGCCGTGGAACTTCCCGCTGGCCATGGTCACCCGCAAGGTCGGCCCGGCGCTGGCGGCGGGTTGCACGATGATTCTCAAACCTTCGGAAGAGACACCGTTGTCGGCGTTCGCCCTGGCGGTGCTGGCCGAGCAGGCGGGGATTCCCGCTGGTGTCTTCAACATCGTCTCGGGTGACGCCGTGGCCATCGGCGGTGCATTGCAGGCCTCCAGCGTGGTGCGCAAGCTGTCTTTCACCGGCTCGACTCGCACTGGGAAACTGCTGATGCGTCAGGCCGCCGACACGCTGAAAAAAGTCTCCCTGGAGCTGGGCGGCAACGCACCGTTCATTGTGTTCGACGACGCCGACCTGGACGCAGCCGTCAAAGGCGCCATGGCGTCGAAGTTTCGCAACACCGGGCAGACCTGCGTGTGCGTCAACCGCTTCTTTATCCAGGACAGCGTGTATGACGCCTTTACCGAAAAGCTCGCGGCAGCGGTGGCAGCCATGCGCGTCGGCAGAGCCCTGGAAGGCGAAACCGAACAAGGCCCGCTGATCAACGCCGCAGCCCTGGCCAAGGTCGAAGCCCATGTCGGCGATGCCTTGGAGAAGGGCGCCAAACTGTTGTGCGGTGGTCGTCGCCATGCCTTGGGCGGGACCTTCTTTGAACCGACCATCCTGACTGAAGCCAGCGGCGAGATGCTGATCGCCCAGGAAGAAACTTTCGGCCCGGTAGCCGCCTGTTTCCGCTTCAGTGATGAAGCCGAAGTGCTGCAGCGGGCCAATGACACGCCATTCGGTTTGTCGGCCTACTTCTACAGCCGCGACATCGGCCGCGTCTGGCGCATGGCCGAAGGCCTGGAAGCGGGAATGGTGGGGATCAACGAAGGGATCATCTCCACCGAAGTCGCACCGTTTGGCGGGATCAAGGAGTCGGGGTTGGGCCGTGAAGGTTCCAGGTACGGCCTGGACGATTATCTGGAGATCAAATACCTGCTGATGGGCGGCCTGTAAATACGGTCTTCCAAACGCAGCATATCCAATGTGGGAGCTGGCTTGCCTGCGATGAGGGCGTGCCAGTTGGCACATTCGGCGACTGACACACCGCTATCGCGGGCAAGTCGAATCGTCGCACCGCCGCTCCCACAGGGGTAGCGCGCCCGCTGTTACTCCGTCAAGAACAACAATATGGAGAACACCATGACCGCTCAAACGATCAAAATCGACGACCTGCCGATCGGTCGCTTCCACCTGAAAATCGCCGGCTTGACCTTCGGCGCGCACTTCACTGACGGCTATATCCTGGGGTTGATCGGGATTGCCTTCACCTTGCTCAGCCCGCAGATGCAACTGGACGCGTTCTGGCAAGGCCTGATCGGTGCTTCAGCGCTGATCGGACTGTTTTTGGGCAGCCTGTTTTTTGGCTGGATCTCCGACATCCTCGGTCGGCAGAAAATTTTCCTGGTCAGCTTTGTGCTGATCACAGCAGCGTCGGTGATGCAGTTTTATGCGGAAACGGCCATGGGGCTGTTCCTTTGTCGTGTACTGATCGGCATTGGCCTGGGAGGCGACTTCAGTGTCGGCCACGCGATGCTCGCCGAGTTTTCGCCGAAGAAGCATCGCGGTGTGTTGCTCGGCTCATTCAGCGTGATCTGGACCTTCGGTTATGTCGCCGCCACCTTTGTCGGCACCGCCATGCTCCACCTGGGTGATGACGCCTGGCGCTGGATGCTGGCGTCGTCGGCGATTCCCGCAGGCCTGATCTTGATTGCGCGCATCGGTACTCCAGAATCGCCACGCTGGCTGGTCAATCGTGGGCGCATCGCCGAGGCACGGGCCATCGTCAAAAAGCACCTGGGGGAAAACGTAGTGCTCGACGAAGAACCGTCGGCGCAAACCCGTTCAGGCTATGGCGTGTTGTTCAGCCGTGAATACCGCAAGCGCACGGCGTTCAACTGCCTGTTCTTTGTGTGCATCGTCATGCCGTACTTCGCTATCTACACCTTCTTGCCCTCGATTCTGCAGAAGATGGGCCTGGCGGAAGGCTTTGGCACCGAGCTGATGCTTAACCTGCTGCTGATCGTCGGCGCATTGATCGGCATCTGGTGCACCGTGAAGTTCTCGCGGCGCGGGTTCCTGATCAACTCGTTCATCGTCCTCGCGGCGGCGCTGTTTCTGCTGGCAGTTTTGCCGGGCAGCATGGCGTGGCTGATGGTGTTGGTGTTCGGGGTGTTCACCCTGGTGTTGTCAGCGGTCAGCAACCTGGTGGGGGTGTTCCCGGCGGAGAGCTTCCCTACCGAAGTACGGGCCAGTGGTATCGGCCTGGCGACGGCGGTCAGCCGGCTGGGTTCGGCGGTCAGCACCTTTCTGTTGCCGGTGAGTGTGGCCGGGATTGGCTTGAGCCCGACCATGGGCATTCTGGCGGCGATCCTGGTGTTGGGGGCGATCATTTCCTGGGCCTGGGCGCCGGAGACCAAGGCACTGACGTTGAGCCAGGCGTGCAAGGCTAATGCTACTGCCTCAGGGATTGCTCACCCGATTCAACCATTGCGTAAACAACCGCACCTTGGATAACCCCTGCTTGTCACCTGCGACATCCAGCCAGTAGCCGTAAGGGCCGATCACCTCCACCGGGGTGATCGGCAACAGGCTGCCATTGGCCAGTTCGCGCTCGATCATCTGCCGGTCGATCACCGCCAGGCCACCGCCGGCCAACGCGGTGTGGATCACCTGATCCAGGGTGCTGAATTCCAGGCCCTGGTCCGCATCGATATCCTCGCGGCCGGTAGCGGCCAGCCAGTTCTCCCAGACCTTCAAACGCTTGCCATCGTGCAGGATATGCAGCAAGGGAAACTGCCGCAGGTTGGGCGGTTGATCACCGCTGAACAACTCCGGGCTGGCCACGGCGATGTGCCGCTCCATCACCAGCAGTTGGCTCGCGCAGTGACTGGCGGCGGTCAGGCCGAATCGAATCTGGCAGTCGATCTCCGCCAGGCTGTCGTGGCTGTTTTGTTGAGTCACGCTGAGGCGGATGTCCGGGTAGCGCAGGCAGAACTCACGCAAGTGCGCCGACAGCCAGCGTGTGGCCCAGGTCGGCGGCGCGAGGATGCGCAGGCGTTGGCGCAGGTTAGGCACGCGAACCGATTGCAAGGCGCGCTCGATATGGTCAAAGGCTTGCCCCAGGTGGGGCGACAGAGCGGCGCCGGATTCGGTCAGTTCCAGGCCCCTGGAAGTGCGTATGAACAGGGCGACTCCGAGGTAGTCTTCCAGTTGTTTGATCTGGCGGCTGACGGCACCTTGGGTGACGTTCAGGCCGAAGGCGGCTTGGCTGAAACTGCGGTGGTGGGCGACTTCTTCGAAGACGCGGAGCATGTTGAGGGAGGGCAGTTGGCGCATGAAAGGGGGGCTCCATACTTGTTATTTTTGTAGTGTCTGGCCCGTCTCCATGTAGCCGCTGTCGAGGCACGAGGCTGCGATGCGGTCCGCAGGATCGCCCCAGGGGCGGCTGCGCCACCCATCGCAGCCTCGTGCCTCGACAGCGGCTACAGAACGCCAGGTTTTCGAAGTTGCAATGGGGTCAGTTGAAAAATACGACGTTTAGAAGTAATACCCAACGTTCATATACAACTGATTCTCCCACTGATCACTCCCCCCAGCCCCCAAGCTCTGGGCGTAACTGCTGCCACCAATATATGGATCGTTCTTGCCAATCAGCCATTCCGTGGCAATCCACAGTTTGCTGAAGGAAAACGATGTCCCGAGGATCAGCCGCTGCGATGTCTTGAAGTCATCGGCAGATTTGTCGAAGGCGCTGTAGTTGGTGTACAGCTTCACGCCACTGATCTGATCGAACAGGTACTTGCCAGCGACGTCGTAGCTCAAGTCCGCCACGTACAGATTGCCGCGACTGGCCACGTTGTAGGTGCCGTCATAGCCGCCCAGTGTCACCACTTGCGAGGTGCCAGGGTTACGCGGTGACATCTGCTGGCGTGCCGCCTGCAATTGCACACCCCACGGGCCGTTCTTGCCGGCGTAGTGCACGGCGATTGCGTTACGGCGGCCATTTTCGTCGGTGTCCTTGTTCTCCAGGGTAGACGTCAGGCCCGAAATGCCCACTTCGGACTTCCACGTCCCCAGCTCCAAGGCCTTGGCCACCCGCAGCACCACGGTGTTGCGCTCCTGGTTATGGCTACCGTCGACCACCGAGCTGTCGGCCTCGGACACCACGCTGGAATAGGTCACGCCATGGCTGGTGCCTTGGCCTTGCCACGCCGGGCGCAGGTAATAGCCGCCCTGGATATTCCAATCACCGATTTGCTGGATGTACTTGGCGCCGATTTGTTGCACGTCTTCCAGGCCAATGACGTTGCCCAGGGTTTCGTAGAAGGTACTGCCGAAGAGCGGTTGCAAACCGAACGGTACCTGGTTCAGGCCCATCTGGACTTGCTGGTTTGGGTTGAACTTGTAGCCGACCCACGCTTGCTGGGCGAAGCGGATATCACCGTAGTTCTTGGTGTACTGATAGGGATAGGAGCGCCCATAGAAGCGGTACTGGGCGGCGCCGATCCAGGTGTCGGAGGTGTACTTGGCGTTGAGGAATACGGTGTCGAGGCCGAACTTCTGAATATCGCGGTCCGGGTCAACGTCCCAACGGGCACGAATGGCACCGCCCAGATCGAGGTTGTCGGTCACCTGGATGGCCATGGCCGGTGCCGCCAAGGTGCACAGCAGAGCGGCGCAGGAAGTTTTCAGGCGCAGGGAAGCAGGGAAGGGCATGGGGCAACTCTCGTTTATTTTTATTAGAGATGCCGGCAGTCTTGTCATCTGGCGCAGGATCGACAAACGATAAAAACTGCGCCTGAACCTTCATCAAATGCATGTTACTGCACAATGCTTGTAGGACAATCCCAGGCGTTCATGGGATGCTTGATACCTTGTCAGCCGCTTTCGAGTGTTTTTCATGAAACGCAAAATGCCCGGTCTCAACGCCCTCAAAGCTTTCGAAGTGGCGGGCAGTACCGGTAGCTTCACCCGTGCTGCTGAGTTGCTGAACGTGACGCAGAGTGCGGTCAGCCGCCAGGTTCGTCAGTTGGAAGAGCAACTGGGCGAGCACCTGTTGGAGCGGCGTCATCATCACCTTGAGCTGACCAGCGCTGGCCGTGTGCTGTTGCGGGCGTTACATCAGTCGTTCGACAAGATCGAATTGACGGTGCGCAGCATCCAGCAGAAAACCCATTCCAACCGCCTGCACATCAACGCGCCGCCAACCTTCACCAGCCGTTGGCTGATGCCGCGCCTGGGGCGTTTGCGCGAGCAGCACCCGGAGTTGGAGCTGAGCATCACTACACGCTTGCAAGACAGCCTGGCGCAGACCAGTACCCTCGATTGCGCGATTCGTTTTGGCGATGGCGAATGGGATGGACTGGACAGCTCGCTACTGACCCAGGAGCGCCATATCGCCGTGTGTGCGCCCACCCTGTATGCCCGGGAGTGGGGCGACGAGCAGGGCATTGATCTGAATCGCATGACCCTGCTGCATGTATTGGCCAAGGAAGACCAGCGCTATTTGACCTGGAAACATTGGCTGGATGCCGCCCGTATTACTGGCGTCGATACCCAGGGCGGTTATGAGTTCGACCTGCTGGACCTGGCCATCCGGGCGGCCATCGACGGGTTGGGCATCACCATTGCCGACTGGCACATGGTCGCCTCGGAACTGGCCAGCGGGCAATTGACCCAGGTGCTCAATGTGCATGTGGAAGGACACCAGTCCTACTGGCTGGTGACGCGCCCGGAACACACCGAGATGCCGCAGTTGCAGGTGTTCAGCCAGTGGTTGCAAGAAGAAATCTGGTTGGCGCAGCGGCAGTTGGAGCCGTCTACCGCCGCTTGAAGGACTAACCTGCGTTTTTCGAATGTTTGCCCGCTCAATAAATCGTTTGTTCAACCGTGGCCCGATGACAAGACTGCTGGCCACTCGGATAAAAACAACGATGGGCGAAACACATGCAAATCGAGCGCAATTTTTTCAACGGTCACTTTGTCGAACCTGCCAGCAGCGCGTTGATCGCGGTCTACAACCCGGCCACTGAAGCGCTGATCGGCCAGGTTTCGGCCGCCACTGCGCACGAGGCAACCGCCGCCGTTGACGCTGCCGCCGTCGCTCAGAAAACCTGGGGCAAACTCACCAGCATCCAGCGTGCCGAGCACCTGCGAGCCTTGGCCGTAGCCCTTGAAACCGACGCCGAAACCATCGGCGCGGCCCTGGCCAGCGAATCTGGCAAAAGCCTTGATGAGGCCAGCAACGAAGCCCGTTATGCGGCGCAGATCACCCGCTATCACGCCGAATGGGCGCGGCGCATCGAAGGCGAAATCATCCCCAGCGATACCCCGGACGAGAACCTGTTCCTGCAGCGCGAACCGATTGGTGTGGTGGCCTGCCTGATCCCGTTCAACTACCCGGTCTACACCCTGCTGCGCAAGATCGCCCCGGCACTGATTGCCGGCAACACGGTGGTGGTGCGTCCCAGCAACAACACGCCGCTGTCGGCCTTTGCCATCGCCCGGGCAGTGGTGAAAGCCGGGATCCCGGCCGGGGTGATCAATATCCTGACCATGGACCACGACACCGCCGCCAGCGTCTGCACCCACAAGGCAGTGGGCCTGATCACCCTGACCGGCAGCGTCAATGCTGGGCGGATCGTGCTTGATTATTGCAAGGTCAATATCGCCAAACCATCCCTGGAGTTAGGCGGCAAGACCCCGGCGATCATCGAAGCCGACGCCGACCTGGAAAAGGCCGCCAGCGATATCATCGCCTCTAAGACGACCCACTGTGGTCAGGTGTGCACATCCGTTGAGCGGGTGTATGTGCAGGAAAGCGTGCATGACCGGTTCCTGGCCCTGCTCAAGGCCAAGATCAGCGCCGTGAGCATCGGTGACCGCGCGATAGACGCAGGTCTGATGGGACCACTGGTCAACGCCAGCTCCCGACAGAACATCCATGCCATGGTCCAGCGCGCCATCGCTGACGGTGCTGTATTGGAAACCGGCGGCGTACTGCCCGAGGGCAAAGGCCATTTCTATCCGCCAACCCTGCTCAGCGGTTGCCGCCAGGACATGGAAATCATCCAGGAAGAAATCTTCGGCCCGGTGCTGCCGGTGCTCAAGTACCGCGACATCGACGAAGCCCTGGCCCTGGCCAACGACCACCAGTTCGGCCTGTCGTCGGTGCTCTACACCGAGAACTACCGCACGGCGATGAAAGTCGCCAATGCCATTGAGGCCGGCGAGTTGTACGTCAACCGCACCCCGGCGGACCCGTACCAGGGTTATCACGCCGGCTGGAAGCGTTCGGGCCTGGGCGGCGACGACGGCAAGCACGGCATGCTCGAGTTCACCCAGACCCGACTGGTGGTCATGAAGTACTGATCCACCGCCTGAAAAAAGCCTCACGCTGCACCCCATAAAAACAATTATCAGGGCACCCGTTCAGCGGGCTGCCCGAGGTCAACACTATGTCCAAGCCTGCGCCTGCTGTTCAGGGTTTCGACGCCGCGCCTGCGGCCAACAGCGACAAAGCCAGTCGCTACTTTCAGTTGATGTTGCTGGTGCTGGCCGCCGGGGCGATCTACCCGATCCTCTACCTGCGCCAGGTCTACCAGACCACCATGCTCGACGTGTTCCAGATCAACCACAGTGAATTGGGTTACCTGTACTCGATGCTGGGCACGATCTTTCTGTTGAGTTACCTGCCCAGCGGCTGGCTGGCGGACCGGCTGCCACCCCGTTTCCTGATCTTTTTCTCCCTGGTGGCTACCGGCGCGTTGGGCCTGTGGTATTCCACCGTTCCGTCGATGACCGGCCTGATGATTATCTTCGGATGTTGGGGCCTGACCACCGGCCTGACCTTCTGGGCCTCGGTGCTCAAGCGGGTGAAAATGATTGCCCACCATAGTGAGCAAGGGCGCTTTTTCGGCATCCTCGACGGCGGTCGTGGCTTGGTGGAAGCCTTGCTGGCAACCGTCGCGCTGGGGTTGTTCGCTTACGCCACCGAGACGCGTAGCCAGACGGCAGCTGAAGGCTTCAAGCACGTGGTGTACCTGTACTCGTTCGTCTGTATCGCCATCGGTTGTGTGCTGGTGCTGCTCAAGGACCCCAAGTCCATGGCGCAAACCGCAGCGGTGGAGAAGGGCAAGTTCAACCTGCTGACTGACCTGGCCACCCTGGTAAAAATCCCCGAGCTGTGGCTGGTGACCGCCATCGTGTTCTGCGGTTATCACATGTTCTGGGCCACCTACAGCTTCTCCGATTACCTGCAAGGCAGCGGCATGACCGCCGTGATGGCCGGCACCATCACCACCATCAAGCTGTGGATGCGTCCCATCGGTGGGATTGGCGGCGGATGGCTGGGGGACAAGTTTTCCAATATCTCGGTACTGATCGTCGCGCTGATTCTGGTGACCCTGGCGATGGCGGGTCTGATTGTGTTCCCGGCCGCAGGCAGCCTGGGTCTGTTGATCGGTACGGTGATCTTTATCGGCCTGATGACTTACGCCATTCGCGGCCTGTACTGGGCGATCCTTGACAGCTGCAACATCCCACTGCGCATCACCGGCCTGGCTATCGGCATCGTCTCAGTGGTGGGTTACCTGCCGGATACGTTTATCCCGCTGATCAACGGTTACCTCACGGACAAGTACCCAGGTCAGGTCGGCTACAACCTGTATTTCGGCTACATCGCTTTTGTCGGCGTGCTCGGGACCCTGGCGGCCCTTACATTGCGCGCCCGAATCAATCGTAAAAAAATCAACCAGACAGGTGCCTGAGATGAAAATCGTCGCCCTTGAAACCCATATTGTCGCCGTACCGCCACCGCACATCGGCGGCATGTACTGGCTGTTCGTCAAGCTCAAGACCGATTGCGGCATTGAAGGCGTCGGCGAGATCTACGCTGCCACCTTTGGCCCCAAGGCGATGTTGCCGATCATCGAGGACGTGTTTGAGCGCTACCTGCTTAATCATGACCCGCACCATATTGAGCGTTTCTTCCGCCAGGCCTATTCCAGTGGGTTCACCCAGCGTCCGGACCTGACGATGATGGGCGTGGTCAGCGGCCTGGAAATGGCCTGCTGGGACATCATCGGCAAGGCCGCCAACAAGCCGGTGTATGAGCTGCTCGGCGGCAAGGTCAACGAGCGCCTGCGTTCCTACACCTACCTGTACCCGGTCAACAGCAAGGGCGAGTACGACTACGACGACCCGGACTTGGCCGCCGAATGTGCCATCGAGAACATGAACAAAGGCTTCACTGCCGTGAAGTTCGACCCGGCCGGCCCCTACACCGCGTACTCCGGCCACCAGATTTCCCTCGAAGTGCTGGAGCGTTGCGAAACCTTCTGCCGCAAGATCCGCGAAGCGGTAGGGGATAAGTGCGACCTGCTGTTCGGCACCCACGGGCAGATGGTGCCATCGTCGGCGATTCGCCTGGCCAAGCGCCTGGAGAAATACGACCCGCTGTGGTTCGAAGAACCGGTGCCACCGGGCCAGGAAGAGGCCATGGCCCAGGTCGCGGCCAAGACCAGCATTCCGATTGCCACGGGCGAACGCCTGACCACCAAGTACGAATTCTTCAAGTTGCTGCAAGCGGGCGGTGCGTCGATTTTGCAGATGAACGTCGCCCGCTGCGGCGGCCTGCTGGAGGCGAAAAAAATCGCCAGCATGGCCGAGGCCTACTACGCGCAAATCGCGCCGCATCTGTACAACGGCCCAATTGGTGCCGCAGCGAGTTTCCAGTTGGCCACTTGCACGCCGAACTTCCTGATCCAGGAAAGCATCATGACCTGGGGCGGCTTCCATGCCCAAGTGCTGACCAAGCCGTTGCAATGGGAGGACGGCTACATCATCCCGTCCACCGAGCCGGGGCTGGGCGTTGAGTTGAACATGGACGTGGTGCGCCGGCATTCCCCTTACACCGGCGAACGCCTGCACCTGCAAATGGCGCCGACTCCGGCAGACGTCAAAGACACGTCGCCCGCCAAGGGCTGATGAGCTGTCCCGCTCTCCAACGGGCGGGTTCTGTAAAAACGACTTACGCGGTAACTGTGCATGACTTACGACTACATCATCGCCGGCGCTGGCGCCGCAGGTTGCATCCTCGCCAACCGCTTGTCCGCGAGTGGGCAATATTCGGTGTTGCTGCTGGAGGCCGGCGGCAAGGACAGCTCCTGGTGGTTCAAGATCCCGGTCGGCTTCGCCAAGATGTATTACAACCCGACCTTCAACTGGATGTATTACAGCCAGCCGCAAAAACAACTGGCCGACCGCGCCATCTATGCCCCGCGCGGCAAGGTGCAGGGTGGCTCAGGCTCGATCAACGCGATGATCTACGTGCGCGGCCAGGCCCATGACTTCAACGACTGGGCCGCCAATGGCAACGACGGCTGGGGCTTTGACGATGTGCTGCCGTACTTTCGCAAACTGGAGAGTCACCCGCTGGGTGACACCCAGTACCACGGCGGCAGTGGCCCCATCAGCATCACGCCCATGAAGGGCCAGACCCACGCCATTTGCGATGTGTTTCTCAAAGGCTGCGAGCAATTGGGTTATGCCCATAGCGACGACTTCAACGGGCCGAACTTTGAAGGTGCCGGCATCTATGACGTCAACACCCGTAACGGCGAGCGTTGCTCCAGCAGTTTTGCCCATCTGCATCCAGCCTTGAGTCGGCCGAACCTGACCCTGGAGCACTACGCGCTGGTGGACCGGGTGCTGTTCGACGACCAGCAACGCGCCACCGGCATTGCGGTTACTCAGCACGGTGTGGTGCGTACCTTCAGCGCGCGCAAGGAAGTGATCCTGTGTGCCGGCGCCGTGGATACGCCGAAGATCCTGCAACTGTCAGGTGTTGCCGATCAGCAACTGCTGGCTGAACACGATATCCCGCTGGTCAAACACCTGCCGGCGGTGGGGCAGAACCTGCAGGATCACCTGTGTGCCAGTTACTACTACAAGGCCAATATCCCGACCCTGAACGACGAACTCAGTTCGTTGTTCGGCCAGTTGAAGCTGGGCCTCAAGTACCTGCTGACCCGCAAGGGGGCGTTGGCCATGAGCGTCAACCAGGCGGGCGGGTTCTTTCGCGGGAACGAAGAACAGGCGCATCCCAACCTGCAGTTGTACTTCAACCCGTTGTCGTACCAGATTCCGAAAAGCAACAAGGCCAGCCTCAAGCCCGAGCCGTATTCAGGCTTCCTGCTGTGCTTCAACCCATGCCGGCCTACCAGCCGTGGGAGCATTCGCATCGCCTCGAAAAATCCACGGGATGCAGCGTTGATCGACCCCAATTACCTGACCACTCAAAAGGACATCGATGAGGTTGTCCAGGGCAGCCGGCTGATGCGCAAGATCATGCAGGCCCCGGCACTCAAGGGCATTACCGTGGATGAAGTCTTGCCGGGGGCGGCGGTGGAAAGCGACGAGCAGATGCTGCAGTACTTCCGTGAGAACAGCGGTTCGATCTACCACCTGTGCGGGTCTTGCGCCATGGGCTCGGACCCGCAGGTGTCGGTGGTGGACAAACGCTTGAAGGTGCATGGGATGCAGGGGCTGCGGATTGTCGATGCGTCGATTTTCCCGAATGTGACCTCAGGGAATACCCATGCAGCGGTGCTGATGGTGGCGGAGAAGGGCGCGGATCTTATTTTGCAGGATGCTGGCGAGCGCTAAACCTGTGGCGAGGGGACAAGCCCCCTCGCCACAGGGGCCAAGTGTGTCAGTCGTTTTGTTGCCACTGCGCGACCGTTTCTGCACTGATACTCACCCCACCACACACAATCACCACCACATCCTCAACCCCGGCAATCGCCGGGTGATCCAGATACGCCACCGCCAACGACACTCCACATGCCGGCTCCACCAATTGGCGCAAATCATCGGCGTAACGCGCAACGCCCATCATCGCCTCGGCATCACTGAGCACCACGCACTGATGGGCAAATTTGACGATATGCTCTACCGGCCATGCCGCAACCTGGGTCGCTGCCAGGGACTTGGCAACCGTATCAATCTTCGCCAACCGCACCGGCCGCCCAGCCTCCACAGCGGCAGCAAACGACGCCGCGCCTGCCGTTTCACACGCGATCACCTTGCAGTCATAACGCCCATGACGTTCAAGCCCCGTCAGCACACCCGCGAGCAGTCCACCACCGCCCACGGAGGTGACGATGGCGCCGACGTGAGGGCAGTCCTCCAGAACCTCGTCGATCATGCGGCTATGGCCTTCCCACAGCAGCGGATGATCGAAGGCCGGTACATACAGGGCATCCGGAGTTTCAGCCAATTTCAAGGCAAGCTGATTGGACTCATCCCAAAGGTCACCGTGCACGATCACTTCGGCACCGGCGCGTTGAATACGGGCCCGGGTCGCTTCAGGTGTGGTGGTCGGCACCACGATCCGCGCCTGCAAGCCCAGGCCACGTGCCGCAAAGGCCGTCGCCAGTCCGGCATTGCCACCGGAAGGGCAGACCACCGTGGTCTTGCCCTGGCTCGCCGCATAGGCACACAGAGTGTTCATCCCGCGCAGCTTGAACGAACCACAGGGTTGCAGGTTTTCCAGTTTGAGCCAGATCCGCCGGCCTGGGGTGGAGAGGCCAGGGTGCAGAATCAATGGGGTGCGAATCGGCAGCATTGGGCAATTTCCTTATTGGTAGAGCGCTATCGTACATCAGCTCGTGGCTTGCACCAGTGGCTCGGCCGGCGTCTTGCGTCGTGTCACATGGCTGATGCCCATGATGATCAGCGGCGTGAACAGTGCGATGTAGGCGTTATCAATGCCCCACGGATTACCGGCGAGGAACCAGCCCACCGTCGCCACCAGGGAGGCGACGATGCTGAGGAACGCGCCCGTTGCGGTGCCGAATTTCGGCGCATAAAACACCATCAATACCAATACGGCGAGGGAGGCGCGTAGGGCCTTGCCGAGGAAGGCGATCATCAGCACCTTGTCCGAGGTCAGCGCCAAGGCAATCGGTAACAGACCGACAGCAATGGTTGCCAGGCGCACGAAGCGCAGGGATTTGGCATCGCTTTTTTCCGGGTTGAACCAGGGCTCGTAGAAGTCCCGCAACAGCAACGTGGCGGAGCCCATGCTCACCGCCGAGATGGTGCCGAAGAGCGAGCCGGCCAGCCCTGCGACCACAAGCCCAGCGGTCAGTTGGTCCATGCTGGCGATCAGCGTAGGGAAGGCTTGCAGCGAGTCGACGTTGGGAAACAGCACGGCGCTGCACATGCCGATCAACGCGGCACCGATGCCGAACGGCACCATCAGGATCGCCACATAAAAACAGGCTCGCTGAGCCTTGCCTGCATGACTGACGGTGTTCACCGCCTGGATCACGTACTGGGTAGAGAAGATCGAGCCGATGCCGGCAATCATCCAGGCGATGATCTGGCCCCAACCGATGGCGGTCCAGTCGAACATTCTGTCAGGCAACTGCGCTTGCAACTGGCCGATGCCACCCACTTGTTTGAGGCCGAACCACAGGGCCAGTCCCACGCCCAGGTACTTCAAGGCGGCATGGACGAAGTTGGTGTAGATCACCGAGCGCATGCCGCCAATGCTCACGTACAGCACCGAGACCACGCCGACAATGACAATCGCCAGGGTCCGGTCTACTTGCATCACGCTGGCCAATACCGCGCCGCCACTGGCATAGATAGATACCGCGACGATCTCCAGGGCAAAGATGGTGATGATCGAGGTCGCGAAGCGGGTGCGTTGGCCGTAGTTACGTGCGAGCACGCCAGAGATGGTGTTGTCTCCCAACTCTTTGTATTTGCGCGCCAGCAACCAGGCGAAGAGCACAAAACCCAGGGCCAGGGCGAACAGGTTCCAGGCGGCCGAGATACCTACCTTGAAACCGGTCTGGGCGGTGCCGATGCTCACGGCGGTACCGATGAATTCGGAGAGCATCAGAAAGCCAATCAGAAACGCCGGGAAATGTCCGCCGCCGGTGGTGTAGTTGGTGGCGCTGCGCGAATGGCGGCGTACGCCATAACTGATCAGCGCCAGGCTGAGCATGTACAGGCCGGTAATGGACAGGACGATCCAGGAGGAGTGGGTGGGCATCTTGATACTCTTTAAGTATTTTTATAGTTGGCGCTAGTTTCCTCCCTAGGTTTTGCTCTCGTCTAATATCGAACGAGTATGGTTTGATGCTTATTAGGTATTGATCAAGCGCGGCAGGTACCCTTTCAATAATCCACATGCTAGCGTTCCGGGCTTCTCTGATCCGTAGAGGGCTCGACCTTGATTCGACTCACTGATTACATCCCGCATATTGCCGATTCGGCGCTGGCGCCCTGGGCCGACCTGGCTCCGTGGGACCTGATAACCCAGGCGCCCGCCATTGTCCGGCAACTGTTGGCCGGGCTGCCCGCTGCCGACTACGACATCCAGGACGATATCGCCGTCCATCGCTCAGCCACAGTGGAGACCGGCGCCGTACTCAAGGGCCCGCTGATCATTGGTGCTCACTGTTTTATTGCCGCCGGTGCGTATCTGCGGGGCGGTTGCTGGGTGGATGAAGGTTGCATCTTCGGGCCCGGTGCCGAGTTGAAAACCTCGTTTGTGTTCAAGGGCAGCAAACTGGCGCATTTCAACTTTGTCGGGGATTCGGTGCTGGGTGTTGGGGTCAATCTGGAGGCCGGCAGTATCGTCGCCAACTACCGCAACGAACGGGTGGACAAGGAGGTGCTGGTGCGCATCGACGGTCTTCTGCAGCGCACCGGGTGCGACAAGTTTGGCGCGCTATTGGGGGATCAGTGCCGGGTCGGTGCCAATGGGGTATTGGCGCCGGGCGCGGTGCTCAAACCGGGCAGTGCGGTGGGGCGTGGGCAAGTGTTTGATGGTGAAGTACAGGGCGACTGACGGGCAGGGCATTGAAAAGAACATGGTGTGCCGGCGGGATATTAAATAGAATGAATCTCATTTGAGATTAACTCGCGCCGCGCAGGTCTGTTTGCCATGAATGATGCTGTAATGCCGACGCACCTCCCTGAGTCCAGTCTCCATACCTTGTACCGTGATCATCGCAGCTGGCTCGAAAGCTGGCTGCGGCGGCGGTTGGGCAATGCCTGGGATGCGGCCGACCTGAGTCAGGATACTTTTCTGCGGGTACTCGCCAGCGCCCAGCCGATCGCGCAATTACAGGAACCACGAGCCTACCTGGTGACGGTTGGCAAGCGTCTGCTGGTCAATTTTCATCAACGGCGCAGCCTGGAGCAGGCTTATCTGAATGCCTTGGCACGCTTGCCTGAGGACTGTGTGCCGTCCCCCGAGCAGCGTTGGTTGCTGTTGGAAACCCTGCAGGCCCTGGATGAGTTGCTCGATGGACTGGCGCCGATGGTCAGGCGGGCGTTTCTCTGGAGCCAACTGGAAGGCCTGGCTTATCGGGAGATTGCCGAGCGGCTCAAGGTGTCCGAGCGTACGGTAAAACGCTACATGGCCCACGCGTATGAGCATTGCTTGCTGGTGGAGCTGTGACAGAGCCTTCTACGCAAGTGCGTGAGGTCGCTCGCGCAGCCGCGCAGTGGTTAGCGTTGCTTGAATCGGGCAGTGCCACCGAGCGCGATCATGCCGGTTTGCAGCGATGGCGGGACGGCCATTCCAGTCACGAACAGGCGTGGCAAAAGGCGCAATTACTGCGCCAACGCTTTGCCGAATTGCCCCAGGCCTTAGCCATGGCCAGCCTGGACCGCCCGCAACCGGGACGACGTGCCGTGCTCAAGCGCGCCCTGGGTGTGGTGGCCGTGGTGCCGGCGGCGTGGTTGCTCAGTCGGCAATTGCCGATCGATGTTTGGCGCGCCGACCTGCACACCGCCACGGGTGAGCGTAAACGTGTGCAACTGGCAGAGGGCAGTCGCCTGCAGCTCAATACGGCCAGTGCAGTGGATGTTGATTGGGCGCAACGACGGCTGACGCTGGTGGAAGGTGAGCTGGCGTTGAAGGTGCCGGGTGACGCGGCGTTGAGGGTGCAGACGCGTTATGGGCAAGTCAGTGTTGGTGAAGCGGATGTCTGTGTGCGCCAACTGTCCTCCGGGTGCCGGGTGTCGGTCTACAAAGGTACGGTGCAGGTGCGCGATTTACGTGGGCAGGACTCGATCGTGCAAGCCGGGCAACAAGTGCACCTGCTGACCACGGGCCTAGGGGTGATGACGCGGTTCGACACGCAGACACTGGGCTGGCAGGACGGTGTCCTGACGGCGCAGGACCAGCCATTGGGGGACTTCCTGCGTGAGCTTGAGCGTTATCGCCCGGGTGTATTGCGCTGGGATCCGGCCCTTGAGCCGTTGCGGGTGACCGGCAGTTTTCGCCTGGAAGACACGGATCGCATTCTTGCCTTGCTGGCTTCGACCCTGCCGTTGCAAGTGCAATCGCGTACGCGCTATTGGGTGACGTTGATGCCGAGTAAAAAACGTGCCTGAGGGCTGTCCCTTTTTTTCACCTCGCCTGTCATCCAAGGCAAGTGAACGAAAACAGAGAGCCTCTTCAATGCCCGTCGTCCCGCCATCGCCATTGCGCCCGTTGTGGCGCTTGAGTCTGCTGCTGAGCCTGAGTGCCAGCCCGTTATTTGTTGCTGTGAGCTGGGCCGAGGACGCGGCCCGACGCAGCTATGAGGTGCCGGCCGGCAACCTGGGCACTGCCTTGACCCGGTTTGCCGGGTTGGCCGGCGTCAATCTGTCGGTGGACCCAGCCCTGGTCAGCGGCCATAACAGCGCCGGGATCTGGGGCGAGTTTGCCGTGGAAGAGGGGTTTTCCCGGTTGCTCCAGGGTTCCGGCCTGCAATTACAGGCGGTGGGGGATCGTGCCTACACCCTGATCCCGGCGCCGGAAAGCGGTACCTACCAATTGCCCGCGACGTCGATTCTCGGTGTTGGCAACACGCCGGTGGCTGAAACCTACGCCGGCGATCAAGTCACCCGCAAAGGCGCCCAGGGCATGTTGGGCGAGGCCGACTTCCTGGACACGCCCTTCAACCAGACGTCCTATACCGCCAAGGCCGTGAAAAACCTGCAGGCGCGGACCCTCGGCGAGATGGTCGCCAGCGATCCTTCGGTGCGTATCACCAACCCGGCAGGCGGGCGTTTCGAGCAGTTTTCCGTGCGTGGTTTCAGTCTGTTCAACAGTGATGTGTCCTACGGCGGCCTGTACGGCGTGCTGCCGACCTATGCCATCGACATGGAAATGGTTGAGCGCGTCGACATCCTCAAAGGCCCGGGTTCCTTGCTCGGCGGCATTGCGCCACGGGGCAGCGTCGGCGGCACTATCAATATCGAACCCAAGCGCGCCACCGACGTACCGATCACCGAATTTACCGGCAGCTATGCCTCGGCCGGGCAGTTTGGCGGCGCAGTCGACATTGGCCGGCGGTTTGGTGACGAGCAGGAATTTGGCGTGCGTTTCAACGGCGTGAAACAGTCCGGTGATACCGAGTGGGACCACCAGAGCGTCGATCGGGAAATGGCGGTAATCGGCCTGGATTTGCGCAAGGAGCGAGTGCGTCTGTCCCTTGACCTCGGTCGTCAGGAACGCACCGCCGATGCCCCTCAGGAACGGGTCGAGATCGCCAAGGGTAGCGTGATGCCCAAGGCCGAGGACATCCGCCGCAACTTCGCCCAGGCCTGGACCTATGCCCATACCAAGGACACCTTTGGCGCGGTGCGCGGCGAATTTGATGTCAACGACTCGTTGATGGTCTATGCCTCGGCGGGGGCGCGCAAAGGCAACTATGACTTCCTGCGCCATGGGGTGCAGAGCACCCAAAGTAACGGTGATTTCACGGTTGTACCGCGCAGTTTTCGCCGTGATGAAGAGGTCAAAACCGTCACAGTCGGTGCTCGCAGCTGGTTCAATACCGGGCCGGTAGGGCATACGATCAACGTCAGCCTGAACCGCTTCAACATGGATTTCGACAACGCTGGCGAGCGCTATACACCAGGCAAAAGCAACCTTTACAACCCGGTTGTACTGCCTAAACCCGGCAAGGCGGTGCGCTTCGATACCAGCACCCACACCGAAGACCGCTTCACCAGCCTGGCGCTGGCCGACACCCTGAGTTTTCTCGACGATCGCGTGCTGTTGACCTTGGGCGCGCGTTTGCAAAAGGTCGAGGTGACGTCGTGGAGCAACGGGGTGAAGGACCAGCCGGAATACGACGAGCAAGCACTGTCGCCTGCGTTGGGACTGGTGGTGAAGATCACCGATCAGTTCTCGCTCTACAGCAACTACATGGAAGGTTTGAGCCAGGGCGAGACGGCACCCTCAAGCGGGGTCAATAATGAAAACGCGATCTTCCCACCGACCAAAAGCAAGCAGGTGGAAGTCGGTGCCAAGTACGACATGGGCAGCTTCGGCATGACCGCCAGTGTGTTCCGCATCAAGCAGCCGGCGTATGGCATCGATGAACAGAACAACTTCAAGCCCAACGGTGAATTGCGTAACCAGGGCGTGGAGTTGAGTGTATTCGGCGAGCCGGTTGAGCACGTGCGTTTGCTCGGTGGCGTGATGTTGCTGGACAGCGAGCAAACCAAGACGGCTCAGGGCCTGACCGACGGCAAGCGCGGCACCGGTTCGCCCATCTCCAACATCAACCTCGGTGCCGAGTGGGACATCGAACGCCTGCACGGCCTGACGCTCACCGCACGCGCCATTCACACCGGTTCACAGTACCTGGACCCGGCCAACGAACAGAAGATCGACAGCTGGAACCGCTATGACCTCGGCGCACGCTACGCCTTCAAACTGGACGATAAGCAGATCACCCTGCGCGCCACCGTGGAGAACGTGTTGAACACTACGTATTGGGCTTCGGCGGCCACTTCATCCGACAGCGCCCCGGGGTTGACCTTGTCGACGCCGCGCACATGGCTGGTGTCAGCGACGGTGGGGTTCTGACCGTTTAATGTTTTGGCGAAGGGCGTGTTGTGGCGAGGGGGCTTGCCCCGTTGGGCTGCAAAGCGGCCCCAGTAAGATCGCTGAGTTTTTTCAGATAGACCGAGATGGCAGGTTTTAGGGCTGCTTCGCAACCCAGCGGGGGCAAGCCCCCTCGCCACAGGTGTTTTGTCAGCCCGCTAAATCACATGTGCCCGCTGCAACTCGGTCAAGCTCAGCACCTTGAGCCGGGCCAGCAGCGGGTCGCGTCTATCCCGTGGATGTGCCAACTCCACCGTCAGTTCCTGGCGAATGCTGCTGGGCCGGTTATCCATCACCAATACCCGATCACTCAGGTACAGCGCTTCGTCCACATCGTGTGTCACCAGCAAGAGGGCAATGGCGTGGTGATCGGCCAGTTGCAGCAACAGGTCTTGCAGCTTCATGCGGGTAAAGGCATCCACTGCGCTGAAGGGTTCGTCCAGCAGCAGGACGTGGGGGCGTGAGTAAAGGCCGCGGGCGATGGCGACGCGCTGGGCCATGCCGCCGGACAGGGCCTTGGGCAAGGCTTGGGCGAAACCGCTGAGGCCGACTTCGTCGATCAGTTGCGTAACCCAGGCTTTGTCATAGTGCTGATCGTCACTGAAGCCGATGTTCTGTTCGACGGTCAGCCATGGCATCAAACGCGGTTCTTGAAAGACGAACGCCACCTCACCGCCAGCGCGAAGTAGCTCGCCCTGAAAGTCTTTTTCCAGACCGGCGATGATCCGCAGCAAGGTGCTTTTGCCACAGCCACTGGGGCCCAGCAGGCTCACGGTTTCCCTTGGTTGCAAGGTCAGGTGGATATTGGTCAATACGGTGGTGCCGGCGAAGCTTTTACGCTCCACGCGAATATCCAGTAGTGGTTCGCTCATGGTCAGTCTCCGGCGCCTTGGCCGTTGAAGGTGTCACGCCAGGCCAGGCAGCGTTTTTCCAGGGCCGCCAGCAGGCCGTCGCTGATCTTGCCCAGTAGGGCGAGGACGATGATCGCGGCCAGCACGATGTCTGGTCGTGAGGTTTCCCGACCGTCGCTGAGCAGATAACCCAAGCCTTTGGTGGCGGCAATCAGTTCGGCCGCCACCAGGAACATCCAGGCCAGGCTCAGGCCGCTGCGCAATCCGGTAAACAGGCCGGGCAGGGCAGCGGGCAAGAGAATCCGTCGCACCAGGCGGCGGCGATTGAAGCCATACATCTGCCCGACCTCCACCAGTTTGCGGTCGATGTCGCGAATTGCCGCCACGCCATTGAGGTACACCGGAAAGAATGCGCCGATGGCGATCAGGACGATTTTCGAGGTTTCATCGATCCCCAGCCACAGCAACAACAAGGGCACCCAGGCCAGGCTCGGGATCGAGCGCAGGCCTGCGAAGGTGGGTTCCAGGTAGGCCTCGGCTTCACGGCTCAAACCAACCCAGGCCGCAAACACCAGGGCCAGGCTGGCACCGATGGCGAACCCGAGCCCGACCCGTAACAGGCTGGCGCTGATGTGCTTCCACAAGGCGCCTTCGGCGAGTTCCGTGAGGGTGACGGCGATCTCGCTGGGCGCAGGCATCTGGTAGGACGGCAGCCAGCCGATGCGCACGATCACCTCCAGCAGCACGATGATCAGCACTGGTAATGCCAGGCCCTTGAGTCGGCGCGGCCAGGCACTGCGGTTGGTCGGCGATGGTGTGGCCAGGGGCAAGTCGATGGACAGGGATTTGAGTTTGCTAGTCATGGCTGGCTCCCTTATGGATGAGCCAGAGCCTGGCCGAATGGGTTGTCGATCAACTGGTCGATAACCTGATCAACATTTACCCCGCGACGGACCAATTCCTCGGACACCAGGATCGGTGCGGCCGCCTTCGACGAAACAATATCCTGGGCCGTCAGCAATGGGCTGCTCAAGTCAGTGCGCGACAGTTGCAGCTTGGCCACTTCCAGGGGCAGGCCGGACTCGTCGGCCAGCAGTTTCGCCAACTCATCGGGGTGTTTTACCGACCAGTCCCGGGCTTTTTCATAGGCGCCCAGCACCGTGGCGATAGTCTGCGGATGTTCCTTGGCATAGCGCTCGGTCACACTGACTACGCCGTAACTGTTGAAATCCTTGTTGCGATACAGCAGGCGAGAACCAGCCTGGATCTCGCTGGCCGCCATATGTGGGTCGAGTCCGGCCCAGGCATCGACATCGCCTTTCTCCAGCGCGGTGCGACCGTCCGGGTGCTGCAAGTGCACCAACTCCACATCGTCCTTGGTCAGCCCGGCCTTTTGCAGGCTGCGCAGGGTAAACAGGTACGGATCGGTGCCCTTGGTGGCGGCGATTTTTTTGCCCTTGAGGTCGGTGACGCTTTGGTACGGCGAGTCCTTGCGTACTACGAGGGCAGTCCACTCTGCGCGGCTGTACACGTAAATCGATTTGATCGGGCTGCCATTGGCCCGGCTTAACACCGCAGAAAGACTGGCCGAGGACGCAAAATCGACGCCGCCGCTGTTGAGGTACTCCAGGGAGCGGTTGCTGCCTTGGCTCAACACCCAGCCAACCTTGGTCTGGGGTAAGGCCTGTTCCAACCAGCCGAAATGCTTGAGCACCAGGCTGACGGGGGAGTAATAGGCGTAGTCCAGATGGACTTCGGCGGGTGCGGTTTCAGCGGCCTGGGATTGCAGGCTGAAGGCAAGGGCGCAGGCGCCCAGGAATAGGTTGGCGAAAGGCTTCATGGAACGGCTCCGGACAAGGCGGGGGAGAGAAGGCAGTCTTATATTCAGAAGAATAAGTCGGCATGCTCCATCATGCATTTAAGGAATATGCAGTCTCTGTGCCATTGGATGCGCAGGTGACAAATAGCCCATGCGTAGCAGCTGTCGAGCCTTGGCGAGGCTGCGTATGCGGTACATCAGACACACCGCATACGCAGCCTCGCCAAGGCTCGACAGCTGCTACGGGAGGGGTGGGAAGTAGGGCACTTTGTTGAATGAGTGTTGGCCAGGCAACAGTGGTGAGATTGATCTCATATGTATTTATGGAATAAATAAAGAGTTATATATTCCTTTTAATGTTTTTGCGGAGCGTGCATTTTGAACGCCTGCGCATTCGTGCGGAATGACCCATCAGCTAAAGGAAAGCCGACATGACCATTAAAGCGATCAACGTGCGCAACCAATTCAAAGGCGTGATCAAGGAAATCCTGCTCGGTGAAGTGGTGTCCGAGATTGACGTGCAAACGGCGTCCGGCATTGTTACTTCAGTTATCACTACCCGCTCGGTGCGGGACCTGGAATTGAAGGTGGGCAGTGAGGTGATTGCATTTGTGAAGTCGACCGAAGTCTCCATCGCCAAGTTGTGAATCCCACCAACGGTGGGAGAGGCGTATCGCCGCTCCCACACTGATGGGCGCCTACACGCCCTGAAGACTGCGCTCCATGCGCTGCAACCCTTCTTCGAGCATCGACCTCGGGCAACCGAAGTTCAAACGCACAAATTGCTGGCTGTCATCGCCAAACTCCAGGCCGGCACTGAGGCCGACCTTGGCCTGTTCCAGGAAAAACTGTTGCGGATCATCCAGGCCCAGGGCGCTGCAATCCAGCCACGCCAGGTACGTGCCTTGAGGGGCATGCATCACGATGCCCGGAAGGCGGGTTTGCACCGCATTCAACAGGTAATCACGGTTGGCTTGCAGGTACTTGACCAGCGCCTCCAACCAGTCCCCGCATTGGCTGTAGGCCGCTCGCGTGGCTTCCAGGCCCAACGGGCTGACGCTGTCGACCATGCCGCAGCGGGCATTATTGAAGCGTTCGCGGATGACCGGATCCTGGACCACCGCAAAGCAGGTTTTCAGCCCGGCGACGTTATAAGCCTTGCTCGCTGACATCAGGGTGATGGTGTGTCGGGCGATCTCGGGGCTCAGGCTCGCGGTGGGGATATGCCGGCGGCCGTCGAAGCACAGTTCGGCATGGATTTCATCGGAGATGATCAGCGCACCCTGGTCCAGGCAAGCCGTGGCCACCGCCAGCAATTCTTCCCGAGGGAACACCTTGCCGATCGGGTTGTGGGGGTTGCTCAACAGCAGCGCACCGGCACCGGTCAGCGCCTGGCGCAGGGCCGGTAGGGGTGTGAGGTATTCACCCTCGGCGCTCAGTTCGAACGGCACCTCGATCTTCGGCAGGTTCCAATTGCCGGGTGCCAAGCGCAACGGACGATAGTTGGGGGTTTGCAACACCACCGGCTGCCCTGGTTGGACAAAGGCATGCAGGGCCATATTGAAGCCCGGCTCTACACCGGGCAAAAACAGCAGTTCATCGGGCTGCACACGCCAGGCGTACTTGGCCCACAGGTCGGCCACGATAGCCTCGCGTACCTTGTCGCACGCCACGCTGTAACCGAGGATTTGCTGGTCCAGGCGCTGGTGCAACGCCGCCAGAACTGCCGGCGGCGCGGCGATATCCATGTCGGCAATCCACATCGGCAGGACGTCTTGCGGGTAGCGACTCCACTTGGTGCTGCCGGTGCCGAGGCGGGAGTGGGGCGTGTCGAAATCAAAGCTCATGGAGGGCTCGTGTCAGTGGGATCTTCGGAATGGCGCAGATTCTAACGCCTTCCGGGCCCGGTGCCATGGGTCTTTCAACCGGGCGATGTTTACCGGGCTTTGGCAAGATCAACGATTCACCAGTTTCGCCGGCAAGGCGATCACCAGGAAGCTACTGAGAATCAGGCAGCCGGCGAAAAACCACAGGGCGCCGGCACTGCTGCCGGTGACGTCGATCGCCACCCCCATCAACGAGTTGCTCACCAGGCCTGCGATGTTCGCCACGGAACAGGCCAAGGCGAAACCGGTAGCGGCGGCGGTGCCTTTGAGAAAGGTCGCCGGCAGACTGAAAAATACCGGGACAGCGCCAATGATTGCCGCTGAGGCAATCGCAAACAGGGCCACGGTGGCAACGACGTTGTGGGTGAAGAACGTACTGGTGGCCATGGCGGCGGCGCCTACGAAGAACGGCACGATGATGTGCCAGCGCCGCTCGCGGTGCTTGTCGGAGCTGGCGCCGATCAGCAGCATGCCCAGTAGCGCGGCAACGCTTGGCAGCGCGGTGAGGATACCGATGTGGAAGGTGTCGATGATCCCGGCGTTGCGGATGAAGGTGGGCATCCAGAAGCCCATGGCGTAGGCGCTGAGCAGGATCGAGAAGTCGATGCCACCGAGCATCCACACCTTGAGGTTGAAGAAGCCGTCACGGAAGCTGTGCTTGCTGCCGGCACCGTCGGCGTCGTCTTTGCGCAGCTCGCTTTCCAGCAAGGATTTTTCTTGCGGCGAAAGCCATTTGGCTTGTTGGTAGTTGTTGGGCAGCGCCCAGAAGGTCCAGATGCCGAGCAATACGCTGGGCACCGCTTCTATCAGGAACAGCCACTGCCAGCCACGCAGGCCACCCATATGGTCGAAATGGCCCATGATCCACCCGGACAACGGCCCGCCAATCACGCTGGACAGCGGCAGACCGATCATGAACAGGGCGATAATCCGGCCCCGGCGGTAGGTGGGGAACCAAGTGGTCAGGTAATACAGCACCCCCGGCAGGAACCCGGCTTCGGCGGCGCCGAGCAGGAAGCGCAGGATGTAGAACTGGGTGGTGGAGGTGACCAGCATGGTGCAGGCCGATAGCAGGCCCCAGGTGATCATGATGCGGGCGATCCAGATCTTCGCGCCGACCTTTTCCAGCACCAGGTTGCTCGGTACTTCGAAGATAATGTAACCGACAAAGAACAGGCCGGCGCCGAGGCCGAAGGCGGTTTCGCTGAACTGCAACTGGTCGAGCATTTGCAGTTTGGCGAAGCCGATATTGATCCGGTCCAGGTACGCGGCCAGGTAGCAGAAACACAGGAAGGGAATCAGTTTCCAGGTGATCTTGTGGTAGAGCGCGTGGATCGGGTCGGCGAGGGTGGTCGCCGGTGCTGCATTCGCAATGGGCATGGGTGTCTCCTGGCGGTGACTTATGGTTTTTATAGAGCCGCTTTTTCAGCACTTCGGAGTGCTGTACCAGCGACTTCCAAAGGCAGTGTCAGAAGACTGAGTTGGCCCTGTTTGTCGTGATCCGTTGTGGGAACCGATTCATGTAGGAGCCGGGCTTGCCCGCGATGCAGACAACTCGGTCTATGAGTCAGACCAAAGTGATGCCATCGCGGGCAAGCCCGACTCCCACATGAACCAGCTCCCACATTTGAATGCATTCCAAAGTGGGCGCTCAGTTTTTTGCAAGACCGCGCTCTATGGCGCGGTTCTTGATGAAGCCTTACCGCTCCCTGAAAGTACTCATCGCCTCCTGCTTGCTCACCACGTCGCCATACTTGCTGTCGATATCAAACAAGTTCGCTTCGTGGGGCGCCGAGTGCCGGTCGCCGACGCATTCGCGCACGACGATGGTGCGAAAACCATGCTGCACCGCATCCACGGCGGTCGCGCGAATGCAGCCGCTGGTGGAACAGCCGGCCAGCACCACGGTGTCGATGCCTTGGGCGTGCAGCATTGGGGCCAGGCTGCTGCCGAAAAATGCACTGGCGTACTGTTTGCTGATGACCACTTCATCGTCCCGGGGCAACACCTCGGTGCAGAACGCAGCGAGGGGATTGCCCTCGACCATGTCTTTCATCACCGGGGCCTTTTTCACCCAGATGCCGCCGTCGGCGAAATGGCCGGGATGGTAGCGGATATTGGTGTGCACCACCGTAATCCCGTGGCGCCGTGCGCTGGCCAGCAATTCAGCGCTTTCAGCCACGGCACTCACCACACCCGGTGCAAACAGCGGTGCGCCTTCGGTGGTGTAGCCCTGCATGAAATCGATCATCAGCAGCGCGGCTTTTTTGCCGAAGCCGATGCGATTGCCCCACACACCCTGGTAGTTGGCGTCGGCGGATTGTTCGCTCATCGTGCAGATCCTCAGTAAGCACCCGACAACAAGGCGCCGGCGCCGGGAACGATAGGTTCCAGGTCCAGGGCCTTGAGCATGGCGTAGGTGGTGGCGATAGCGGCGGTGAGCACCGGCTTGCCAGTTTGTGCTTCAACCTTGGCCACCACCGGCAGCGACTGCATCTGCACGCAGGCTGACAAAACGATAACGTCGACGCCTTCCAGGTTCATGCCAGCGACGATGGCCGGCAGGTTCGCCGGGTCATGGCGGGCCACTTCGAGGTTGTCAGGGATCTCCAGGGCGCGCCAGTCCACCACTTCAAAGCCTTCTTCGCGGATGTAATCCACCACCAGTTCGGTCAGAGGCTTCATGTAGGGTGCGACGATAGCGATGCGTTTGGCACCCATTACTTTCAAGCCTTCGATCAACGCACCGGCACTGGTGATTACCGGGGCGTTGCCGTCGTTATCGGCGGTGGCCTTGCGCAGGCGCTGTTCGGAGTTGCGGTGGTAACCCAGACCCATGGCCATGATCGCCACCAGGCAGGCGTAGCCCAGCACGTCGACCTTGGCATCGGACAGTTCAACGGCGCAACGGTCGGATTCGCCATCCATCGCCGCCAGTTCTTCCTTGCGCACCTGCTTCATGCGCATACGGCTGGAGTGAAAAGTGAAACGTTCCGGGCGGATCAACTGGCGTGCCGCGAGCATCGCCGGAATCTCGGTTTCCATGGTGGTGTTGGAGCTCGGCACGATCTGGCCGATGCGGTAAGGCTTGAGCATGGTGGTCTCCGTTATTCAGTTCAGGTGCGGGCCAAGAAAATCGTCGAAAGCGTGGAAGAAGCCTTCCAGATCGTCCCAGGGAATCATGTGCCCGGCATTGGCGACGTGAGCCACCTTGATCGATGGTTGCAAGTCCTGGATCTCAGCGATGTCCTGGGGCTCGATCACGCCGCCGCGCCCGGCCACGATCAGCAAGGCAGGGGCCTTGAGGCGCGGCAGGTCTTGGTGGAAATCCACGTCGTGGAAATCGTTGAAGGCGCGCACGATGGCGGGTTCGTAGCAGGTGTGCAGCCACTCGGCGCGCAGGTGCAGTTGCTCTTCGGTCCAGGTGGCGCAGTAAGCACGCATCGCCTCTGCATCCATGCCGATCAGCGACTGGCGGATCGAGTCGACATACCACGGCAGTTTGCTTGGGTATTCACGGCGGCCAGGGCCGGAGACCGGCGGGTCAATCAGCACCACGCGATTGACGCCCTGCGGGTGGCGCACCGCGCTACGCACGGCAAAACGTGCGCCCATGGAGTGGCCGACCAGGTGATAGGTGTCGAGTTGCAAGGCGTCGGCAAAGGCACCAATGTCATCGGCGCAAGTGTCCGCGCTGTAATCCAGCTGCGGGCCGGTTGCGGACAGGCCGCGACCGCGCACGTCCAGCACGTAGGTGTCAAAATGCACGCCCAGGTGCTGCGCGACAAAACCCCAGGTGATCGCCGGGCTGGTGATGCCGGGAATCAGGATCAGCGCCGGGCCCTTGCCGCCATAGCGCAGGTAGTGCTGGCGAATGCCATTGGCCTGGACGTTGCCGCCGTAGAGAAAGGTACTCACGCCGCCACCCCCGATTTCAGTGGTTGGGCGTAGAGGTCATAGCCGTAGACCCAGGCCGGATCTTCCTGGGTGCGCAGCCAGGTGTTGGCGTTGGACACGGCCTGGACACGGGAGGCGCGCTCCTTGCGGTTGGCTTCATAGAGTTCGAACGCGGTGCGGTAGTCGCTCAGGCCGACTTCCTGCAAGCAGCGGGTCAGCATCGCTGCGTCTTCGATGGCCATGCCGGCGCCCTGGGCCATGTGTGGTTTCATCGGATGGCAGGCGTCGCCCAGCAACACCAGGCGACCACGGCTCCACAGCGGTAACGGATTGCGGTTGCGCAGCGGCCATTTGGTCACGCTTTCAGTGGATTCGATCAGCGCCTGCACAGTGGGGTGATAGCCCTGGAACGCCTCGAACATCTCTTCGCGACTGCTGTCGACGAAAGCGCCCTGGAAGTCCCACTCCGGGTGTGGCACGCCGGTGACGTAGTAGTACTCGTCGCGCTTGCCGGTGGTGTAGTAGACCATCATGTGCCGGTCTTCGGTCCACCACTTGATGCAGTCTTCAAACTTCAAATCGTACTTGGCCAGTTGATCGCCACGGATCAACGCGCGGTGGGCGACCCAGCCGCTGTACAGCGGTTTTTCCGCACCGAGCAACTCTTCACGAATGCGCGAGTTGATGCCGTCGGCACCGATCACGATGTCGGCGTAGGTCACCTCACCATCGGCGAAGGTCAGGCGTACCTGGGTGTCGGTTTCTTCTAGGGTTTCCAGGCGTTTGTTGAAGTGCACGGTGTCCGGCTTGATGGTCGACATCTGCAACGCGTGCAGGTCACCCCGGTGCACGGTGATGTAAGAGGCGCCGTAGTCTTTCAGTGGGATGCGTGACAAGTAATCGCCGGTCTGGCCGTCGCGACTGAACCAGAAGTCTGGGTGGGAACCCATCAGGTCCAACTGCTTTTCAATGCCCATGCGGCGGAAGATTTTCATGATGTTGGGACCCATATGGATCCCGGCGCCCAGGCGGGAAAACTCCGGGGCCTGCTCGTAGATGTCCACGTCGAAACCGGCTTGTTGCAGCAGGGTGGCAGCGGCGGCACCGCCCAGTCCGGCGCCGACGATTGCGATTTTTTGTGTGCTTGGCATGGGGCCAGGTCCTCTTATTCGAATGATTGCCGGCGGTGTCTGTCCGCAAGGTTTTTAAAGTGTATACGCTCATTTTTTCAAATGAAAAGCCCACATCTGAAAAATTGTAATTTTGGCCATATCTATCCCGTGCAACTTTAATGATCTTTGTTTTATTGGGTATGTTTCCATTCGTAACGTTTTTTGATGGCGCTTGCAGTCCGCTGTCAATTCAGGTCTTATCGTTGTTAATTGGCGTGTACGCTATAAAAATGCACTAGAGTGAAGCGCGGTGCCTGAACTTGGTGCAGCACCTGAGGAGACGGGAAATGCCGGTAAGTGATTGCGAACTGACCCAGATGTTCGAGCACGTGTTGAAGCTGTCGAAGGTCGATCCGACCCAGAGTGTCGCCGTGCTCAAGAGCCATTATTCCGACCCGCGCACTGTGCGCGCCGCGATGGATGCGGCGCAGCGGCTAGGGGCCAAGGTGTATGCCGTGGAGCTACCGTCGTTCAACCACCCCAAGGCCATGGGCAATGACATGACGGCTTACTGCGGCGACACCGCGCTCACCGGCAATATTGCGGCGCAACGGGCGTTGGAAGCGGCGGACCTGATTGTCGATACGATGATGTTGCTGCACTCACCGGAGCAGGAGCAGATCCTCAAGACCGGCACGCGTATTCTGCTGGCCGTGGAGCCGCCGGAAGTGCTGGCGCGGATGCTGCCTACCGAGGAAGACAAGGTGCGCGTGCTGGCCGCCGAACAGGTACTGAAAAAGGCTCGCTCGATCCACGTCAAATCCCGCGCCGGCAGCGATTTCCGGGCGGCCCTAGGGCAGTATCCGTCCGTGACCGAGTACGGTTTTGCCGATGAACCCGGACGTTGGGACCACTGGCCCAGCGGCTTCCTGTTTTCCTGGCCCAATGAAGAAACCGCCGAAGGCGTGCTGGTGTTGGACATCGGTGACATTCTGCTGCCGTTCAAGACCTACGCCCGAGAGAAGATCACCCTGGAGATCGAGAAAGGCTTTATCACCAGGATCCACGGTGGTTTCGAGGCCGAATACCTGCGTGATTACATGAAGTACTTCAATGATCCCGAGGTGTACGGCATTTCGCATATCGGTTGGGGGTTGCAGCCGCGTGCGCAGTGGACAGCCATGGGCTTGCACGACAAGAACGACGGCATGTGCATGGATGCCCGGGCGTTTTACGGCAACTTCCTGTTTTCCACCGGGCCGAATACCGAGGTGGGCGGGACGCGCAAGACGCCGTGCCATATGGACATTCCGCTGCGCAATTGCGATGTGTACCTGGATGATGAGGCGGTGGTGATGGGGGGGGATGTGGTGGCGCCGCAAGCTTCCCTGGCACGCTGAAGACCTAATGTGGGAGCGGGCTTGCTCGCGAAGGCGGAGTGTCAGCCAAATATGCATTAACTGACCCACCGTATTCGCGAGCAAGCCCGCTCCCACCGTTTGACCCGGTTCCTTCAATGAGCACCTTGAGTCCAACCCGCATCCCCGCCATCATGGCTACCCATCGTTTACCGCCTGTCGAGCCTGCCGTGCCTGATTCCTACGTTTTCTCTGAACAAGTTGGCCACCTGCTGCGCAAGGCCTATCAGCGCCACCTGGCGATTTTTCAGCAGAATGTCGGCGACTCCCAGCTCACTGCCGTGCAGTTCGTCACACTGTGTGCGTTGCGCGATCATGGTGCAAGTTCGTTGACGGAGTTGGTGAAGGCCACCGCCGTCGACCAGGCGACCATCCGTGGCATCGTCGAGCGCCTCAAGGCTCGAGAGCTGATTAGCCTTGAGCCGGATCCCCAGGACAAGCGCAAAGTGGTGGTCGATCTGTCGGAGTCCGGCGCCGCTCTGGTGCAGCAAACTGTGCCTTGCGCTGCACAGATTACCGAATTGACCCTGAGCAACCTCAACCCCGCCGAGCGCGTGGCGGTGCTGTTTTTGCTGCGCAAGATGATTGACGACCCCGTTACCCCCTGATCCCCGACCCCCCGTAGCAGCTGTCGAGCTCAAGCGAGGCTGCGTAGAAGGCGCATGCGGTCTATCTGAGTCCCGCAGCGTGGCCGGACGCAGCCTCGCTTGAGCTCGACAGCTGCTACGGACGGCGGAGGATGTGCCGGGCTGGCATCGTTTTTGCTCTGTATTGATGTAGTAACCACTTCACCAGTCAAGTGTGTCGCGAGACCTCAAGTGCGCGATTTTTTTCACGGCTGTTTCATGTAGTGAGTACTTCACCAACTGCAATGGGCGAAGCGAATGATCAGCCAGCACATCACGGTAGCGCTTGAGGTCAATGGCCACACCACAGAGGTCAGCGCAATGGCGGACACGCCGCTATTGCTGATCTTGCGCAATGACCTGCAACTCAACGGCCCCAAGTACGGCTGCGGCCTGGGGGAGTGTGGCGCCTGCACGGTGATTATCGACGGTGTGGCGGCCAGGGCCTGTGTGTTCCCGCTGTCCGGCGCCGTAGGCCGGGCGATTGTCACCCTGGAAGGCCTGGGCAGTCGCGAGGCGCCGCACCCGGTGCAACAAGCGTTTATCGACGAGCAGGCCGCGCAGTGCGGTTATTGCCTCAACGGCATGATCATGACCACCAAGGCCTTGCTCGACCGTAATCCGCACCCAAGCGAAACCGAGATCCGCAACGAACTCTCGGCCAATCTCTGCCGCTGCGGAACCCATATCGAAATCCTCCGGGCGGTGCTGCGTGCCGCCCAGCAAATGCCTTGAACGTGGACCGATGACCATGACAGACGCAATCCCTTCCCGAGACCAATGGCTGGCCAAGGCCGGCGTCCTGCTGATCGTCGATGACGTGCTGCCGCCGTCGGGGCCGGTGGCCAAAGGTGGTACACCGACAGTCAAACCCACGGAGCTGGGGTTGTTTATTGCGGTGAATGACGACGGCCTGGTGTACGCCTTCAATGGCCATGTCGACCTGGGCACCGGCATTCGCACCTCACTGGCGCAGATCGTCGCTGAAGAGCTGGACCTGACCATGGAGCAGGTGCGCATGGTGCTCGGCGACACCGAGCGAGCACCGAACCAGGGCGCGACCATCGCCAGTGCAACATTGCAGATTTCGGCGATTCCGTTGCGTAACGCGGCCGCCGAAGCCCGACGCTTCCTATTGGCACGAGCAGCCCGGCGCTGGGATGTTGCGCCAGATAGCTTGAAGGTCGACGCTGGAGTCATTCGCGTCGAAGACGGGCGTACGATCACCTACGGCGAACTGGTGCGCGGCGAACATGATGAGCTACGTATTTCTGGTGAAGCACCGCTCAAGGCTATCGGCGATTACCGCTTGGTAGGCAAGGGTGCTGCTCGGGTGGATATCCCCGGCAAGGCCACCGGTGAGCTGACTTACGTCCATGACATGCGCGTGCCGGACATGCTCCACGGTCGGGTCGTCCGCCCACCCTATGCCGGGTTGGATTGCGGTGATTTTGTGGGCAACAGCCTGTTGAGCGTGGATGAGTCGTCCATTGCCCATATCCCCGGGGTCGTCGCGGTGGTGGTGATTGGTGATTTTGTCGGTGTGGTCGCACTGCGCGAAGAACAGGCGATCAAGGCTGGCGAGGCGTTGCAGGTTCATTGGAAACCGTGGAACCACAAGCTGCCGGACATGAGTGATGTCGAGCAGGCTATCCGCGACAATCCACGGGTACGTCGCACGGTGCTCGATCAAGGCAACGTCGATGAAGCCTTGGCCGCTGCCACTCAGCGTATGCCGCGCACCTACCTGTGGCCGTATCAGATGCACGGTTCCATCGGTCCATCCTGTGGCGTGGCGGACTATCAGCCGACGGGCAGTCGGATCTGGTCCGGTAGCCAGAACCCGCACCTGCTGCGGGCTGACCTGGCTTGGTTGCTGGAGTGCGCGGAAGAGTCGATCGAGGTGATCCGCATGGAGGCCGCCGGTTGCTACGGCCGCAATTGCGCCGACGATGTGTGTGCCGACGCCTTGCTGCTGTCTCGCGCAGTGGGCAAGCCAGTGCGGGTGCAACTGACCCGTGCGCAGGAGCACCTGTGGGAGCCCAAAGGCACTGCGCAGTTGATGGATGTCGATGGAGGCCTGAACGCTGATGGCAGCATCGCTGCTTATGATTTTGAAACCAGCTACCCCTCCAACGGTGCGCCGACCTTGGCTCTGCTGCTGACTGGCCGGGTGGAGCCGGTGTCGGCGATGTTCGAGATGGGCGACCGCACCTCCATCCCACCCTATGACATTGAAAACATGCGCGTGACGATCAACGACATGGCGCCGATTGTCCGCGCCTCGTGGATGCGCGGGGTGTCGGCACTGCCCAACACCTTTGCCCATGAATCCTATATCGACGAGCTGGCCTTCGCGGCGGGTGTTGATCCGGTGGAGTACCGCCTGCGTTACCTCAAGGACGAGCGCGCTATCGAACTGGTGAAGTCCACCGCTGAGCGTGCCAACTGGGCACCGCGCACGGCGCCGATGCAAACCGTCAACGAAGATCATCTGCTGCGGGGCCGGGGCTTTGCCTACGCGCGCTATATCCATAGCAAGTTCCCCGGCTTCGGCGCGGCCTGGGCGGCGTGGGTGGCGGATGTGGCCATCGACAAGCAGACCGGCGATGTCTCGGTCACGCGGGTCGTGATCGGCCATGACTCGGGGATGATGATCAACCCGGCGGGAGTGCAGCATCAGATCCACGGCAATGTGATCCAGTCCACCAGCCGCGTGCTCAAAGAGCGAGTGACGTTTGAAGAGTCGACCGTGGCGAGCAAGGAGTGGGGCGGTTACCCGATCCTGACCTTTCCCGAGGTGCCGCAGATCGACGTGCTGATGATGCCGCGCCAGGACCAGCCGCCGATGGGCGCCGGTGAGTCGGCGTCGGTGCCCAGCGCGGCAGCCATTGCCAATGCAATCTATGACGCTACCGGGATTCGTTTTCGTGAGTTGCCGATTACTCCTGAACGGGTGCTGGCGGCACTGAATGCAGGCGTTCTGGGCGAACCCGCCAAGTCACCGGAAAAGCGCAGGAAATGGCTGTTTGGCTCATTGTTCGCCGCCTTTGGTGCGGTGCTGGGCATGGCCGCCACCGCCTGGCCATTCCACGGCGAAATCGCGCCGATCGCGCCACCCAGCGCCGGCACCTGGTCCAAGGCGACCTTGGAGCGCGGGCGTTTACTGGCGGCAGTCGGAGACTGCGCGGTGTGCCACACGGCGCCGGGTGGGGCAGCCAATGCAGGCGGCCTGGCGATGCACACGCCGTTCGGCACGCTCTACAGTAGCAACATCACCCCGGATGAGAAGACCGGGATTGGCAACTGGTCGTACCCGGCGTTCGAGCGAGCGATGCGTGACGGCATTGGCCGCGACGGGCGCAATTTGTACTCGGCATTTCCCTATACGGCGTTTCGCAATATCAACGATGCAGACATGCAGGCGCTGTATGCCTACCTGATGTCTCAGGCACCGGTGAGTCAGGCGCCGACACCTAATGCGATGAGTTTTCCGTTCAATCTTCGGCCATTGATGGCGGGGTGGAATGCGCTGTTTTTACGTCGAGGAGAAATCACTGTGCAACCGCAGCGCAGCGAGCAGTGGAATCGCGGTGCTTACCTGGTCAATGGGCTGGGGCACTGCGCGGCCTGTCATTCGCCACGTAACGTGATGGGCGCAGAGAAGGGCGGTGCGGCGTTCCTCGCAGGGGGCAGTGTGGATGGGTGGGAGGCGCCGGCGCTGAACGGGCTCTCCAAGGCGCCCACGCCGTGGACCGAGGACCAATTGTTCACCTACCTGAGCACTGGCTATTCCGATGCCCACGGCGTGGCGACAGGGCCGATGGGGCCGGTGGTGACTGAGCTGGCCAAATTGCCCCAGACGGATATCCGGGCGATGTCGGTCTACCTGGCGTCGCTCAACAGCAATGCCTCTGCCGAGGCGCAGGTCGTTGCCGCTACAACGGTTCCCAATGCGAACGGGCGACGGGTATTCGACGGCTCGTGCAAGGCCTGTCACGCCGACGGGCTGGGGCCGAAGTTGTTTGGGGTCAGCCCGTCACTGGCGACCAACACCAATGTGCACAGCGATCAACCGGACAATCTGATCAAGGTGATCTTGCAGGGCATCAGCACGCCGGCGACCAAAGACCTGGGTTACATGCCAGGCTTCAAGGACAGCCTGTCCAATACCCAGGTCGCAGAGTTGGCGGCTTATCTGCGTAGCCGGTTTGCACCGAATGCACCGGGCTGGGAAGGGCTGGAGCAGAAGGTGGAGCATTTACGGGCCAATCCTGGCAGTCACTAAGAGGAGGGGCGTAGATTCCGTCTTGAGCTCCAGCGAGGCTGCGTAGGACACGACTCGGTGGGAGCTATGGTGCGGCCGACGTCGCCTCGTGGGGGCTCGACAACTGTGACGGGCGAGTGAACCACAATCGTACAAGCCCACCCCAGGGTGCTCTGCGTAGACTCCTGCCATTGGTCTACGGCAGAGGTAATTGATGGACATTTTTCTCTACGCGTTCAGTGTGATGTACAGTCCCGGCCCTGTGAACCTCATGGGGCTGAATGCGGGGCTGACGGGCAAGTTTCGCCGCTCCATGGGCTTTTTCGCCGGGGTTGGTTGCGCGATGCTGGTGCTGTTCATCCTCTTTGGTTACACCGGCGAGGCGGTTATTTCTCACGCGGCGCTGCCTTACATTTCGCTGGTGGGGGGCGTGTATACGCTGTATCTGGCCTATCAGGTTTTTACCTCCAGGACGGTGGTGCCGCAGGAGGGTGAAACCACGGCACCGCAGAAAACCCTGACCTTCTGGAACGGCCTGCTGATCCAGTTGGCCAACCCCAAGGGCATCATCGCGGTGCTGCCGATCACCAGCGTCATGCTGCCGGCGGCGCACATCACTGGCGGCTCGATTGCCCTGATCTCGGTACTGCTGGCCGTAGGTGCCAGTGGCGCGCCATGGATCTATTCGCTACTGGGGGCGATGTTGGGGCGGCGTATCAGCGGTGAGGTGTATTTCACCCTGTTCAATCGCTTGATGGGGCTGGCGCTGGCGGTATGTGCCTATTACATGTTCCATGGCTTCTACGTGACGCTTTAACTATTACAGCGGTGTGCCGACATGCAAGACATTCATACTGCAGGCGACTGGGTCAAACACACGCCAACGTCTTCGACGCTGGAGCGCTTCGAGGCGTTTTTCGGTGCCCACGCGTTCGACCCTCATCGGCACGACACCTATGCCATCGGCCGAATTGTGGCTGGTGTGCATCGACTCAACTACCGGGGTGAATCGAAGCTGTGCCTGCCCGGCGAGGTCATGATCGTTCACCCCGACGAATCCCATGGCGGTTGTGCGGGCAGTGACACCGGGTTTCGCTACCGTGGTGTGTACGTTCCGCCGTCTCTGGTGCAGCAGATTGTGTGGGGCAAGCCGTTGCCGTTCCTCAAGGGCGGTGTTACCCGGGATTCGCGCCTGGGTGTGGCCGCGAATGCGCTGCTGGACGCCCGGGAGGCGGATCCTCTGGCGGAGGATGACGCGTTGTATGGTTTCGTCACGACCCTGGCGCAATTGGCTGGCCAATCAACTGCCGGTAAAACCGGGCACTTTGCTGCTGCGAGCAGGGCCCGTGAATACATCGACGACAACCTTGATCGCCCGATCACGCTGGACGACCTCGCCGAATGCGCCGAACGTGATCGCTGGAGCTTGTCCAACGACTTTCGCTTGTTCTATGGCACCAGCCCGCACCGCTATCTCACGTTGCGGCGCCTGGACCGGGTGAAACAACTGGTCCAGGCCGGGCGCTCGCTGTCTGAGGCTGCGGTGGAGGCCGGCTTCTTTGACCAGAGCCACATGTCCCGGCACTTCAAGAAGAACTTCGGCCTTTCGCCTTCGCGTTGGTGCTCCCCGGACGTCGCTTCTCTTCATGAATAAAACTCGCGATCATCTGGAATAAAATGAGTTTGTCTCATTATCGATCCCTGCCGACAATAGCTCCCATACATACACATTGGAGTTTTTTGTCATGGCCGTCGCTCATTCCCTTGGATTTCCGCGCATTGGACGCGATCGTGAACTAAAGAAAGCGCAGGAAGCGTTTTGGAAGGGCGAATTGGACGAAGCTGGCCTGCGTGCCGTGGGCCGTGAACTGCGCAAGACCCATTGGGACTTGCAGAAGAAAGCCGGTATCGAACTGCTGCCCGCCGGCGACTTCGCCTGGTACGACCAGGTGCTGACGCACTCGTTGATGTTTGGCGTAATCCCTGAGCGTTTCCGCCCGGTCGATGGCAAAGCTACCTTGCAAACCCTGTTCGGCATGGCTCGTGGCGTCAGCGACAGTTGCTGTGGCGGTGCTCACGCCCAGGAAATGACCAAGTGGTTCGACACCAACTACCACTATCTGGTCCCGGAATTCAGCGCTGATCAGCAATTCCAGCTGGGCTGGGATCAACTCTTCGAAGAAGTGAAGGAGGCGCGTGACCTGGGTCACACCGTCAAGCCAGTCATGATTGGCCCGCTGACGTACCTGTGGCTGGGCAAGGCCAAGGGCGGCGACTTCGATAAACTCGACCTGCTGGACCGCCTGCTGCCGCTGTACGGCCAGATCTTCCAGCGCCTGGCAGACCTGGGTGTGGAGTGGGTGCAGATCGACGAGCCGATCCTGGTGCTGGACCTGCCGCAGGATTGGAAAAACGCTTTTGAGCGTGCCTATAACCTGATTCAGCGCGACCCACTGAAGAAGTTGGTTGCCACCTACTTTGGCGGCCTGGAAGAGAACCTCGGCCTGGCGGCCAATCTGCCAGTGGACGGTCTGCACATCGACCTGGTGCGGGCGCCTGAGCAATACCCGACGATTCTTGACCGTCTGCCGGCCTACAAAATCCTGTCGTTGGGCGTGGTCAATGGCCGTAATGTCTGGCGTTGCGATCTGGAAAAAGCCCTGGAGACTCTGCAGCACGCTCATGAGCGCCTGGGTGAGCGCCTGTGGGTTGCGCCTTCCTGCTCGCTGCTCCACAGCCCGGTGGACCTGGGGCGTGAAGACAAGCTGGATGCCGAACTGAAGAGCTGGCTGGCCTTCGCCGTACAAAAGTGCGAAGAAGTTGCCGTCCTGGCCCAGGCGGTCAACGAGCCTGAAGCGCCCAAGGTGCTTGCCGCACTGGTTGAAAGCCGTTCTGTCCAGGCTGCTCGTGCCGCTTCGCCACGCATTCACAAGCCCGCCGTTCAGGCACGTGTCGCCGCGATTACTGCCAAGGACAGCCAGCGTGATTCGCTGTTTGCCACGCGTATCGAGAAACAACGCGCCGGCCTGAACCTGCCGCTGTTCCCGACCACCACCATCGGTTCGTTCCCGCAAACCGCGTCGATCCGCCTGGCTCGTCAGTCGTACAAGGCCGGCAAGTTGAGCGAGGCCGAATACGTCGAAGCCATGCACAGCGAGATTCGTCACGCGGTTGAGGTGCAGGAGAACCTTGGCCTGGACGTGCTGGTTCATGGTGAAGCTGAACGTAACGACATGGTCGAGTACTTCGCCGAACAACTGGACGGCTACGTGTTCACTCGCTTTGGTTGGGTACAGAGCTACGGTTCCCGTTGCGTGAAACCGGCGGTGATTTTTGGTGACCTGAGTCGCCCGACAGCCATGACCGTAGAGTGGATCCGCTACGCACAAGGCCTGACCGACAAGGTGATGAAGGGCATGCTGACCGGCCCGGTGACCATGTTGATGTGGTCCTTTCCACGGGAAGACGTGAGCCGCGAAGTACAGGCCCGCCAACTCGCCCTGGCGATTCGTGATGAAGTGGTGGATCTGGAAGCGGCCGGCATCAAGATCGTGCAGATCGACGAAGCGGCGTTCCGTGAAGGCTTGCCGTTGCGCCAGGCGCAGTGGCAGCACTACCTGGATTGGGCCACTGAAGTGTTCCGCTTGTGTGCCTCCGGGGTGCGTGATGAAACCCAGATCCACACCCACATGTGCTACAGCGAATTCAATGACGTGATCGAATCCATTGCGGCCATGGACGCCGACGTGATCACCATCGAGACCTCACGTTCGGACATGGAGCTGTTGGACGCCTTCGAAGCCTTCGCTTACCCGAACGACATCGGGCCGGGCGTCTACGACATCCACTCGCCACGGGTGCCGCAGGCTTCGGAAATGGCCAACCTGCTGCGCAAGGCGGCCAAGCGGATTCCGGCCGAGCGCCTGTGGGTCAACCCGGATTGTGGTTTGAAAACCCGCGGCTGGCCGGAGACTGAGGCGGCGTTGATTCATATGGTCACTGCGGCGCGTCAACTGCGTTCCGAATTGGCCTGATACCTGATACCTGATACCTGATACCTGTAGCCGCTGCCGAGGCACGAGGCTGCGATGGGCTGCGCAGCGGCCCCAAGGGCGATCCTGCGGACCGCATCGCAGCCTCGTGCCTCGGTAGCGGCTACAGGGAACGGTAAGCCAGTAGTTTTTTCCTTCCCTGCGACAATAAAAATCCTAATTTCGCCATTCCCCACTTCCTAACACTATGCGGTCAACACCTGCTTGCCAGTACTCATAAAACTGATAATCAAGGAGACCTGCAATGAACATCAGACTCGATGCCCCGCGTAGCACGGCCGAATACCAGGCTCTCGACGCTGCCCACCATATCCATGCCTTTGTCGATCAGAAGGCGTTGAATGCGGAAGGTCCGCGCGTGATTGTGCGGGGTGAGGGCCTGGCCTTGTGGGACAGCGATGGCAAGCGCTACCTGGACGGGATGTCGGGCCTGTGGTGCACCAACCTCGGTTACGGACGCAAGGACCTGGCCGCAGCAGCCAGCCATCAACTGGAGCAGTTGCCGTACTACAACCTGTTTTTCCACACCACCCACCCGGCGGTGGTGGAGTTGTCCGAGTTGCTCTTCAGCTTGTTGCCTGACCATTACAGCCACGCGATCTACACCAACTCCGGCTCCGAAGCCAACGAGGTGTTGATCCGTACCGTGCGCCGCTACTGGCAGATCCTGGGCAAGCCGCAAAAGAAGATCATGATCGGTCGCTGGAATGGCTATCACGGCTCGACCCTCGCCGCCACGGCACTGGGTGGCATGAAGTCGATGCATGAAATGGGCGGGATGATCCCGGACGTTGCGCATATCGACGAGCCCTACTGGTTTGCCCATGAAGGCAAGCTGAGCCCCGAAGCGTTCGGCCTGCGCGCCGCTCGACAGCTGGAAGATAAGATCCTTGAACTGGGCGCTGAAAACGTCGCGGCATTTGTTGCCGAGCCGTTCCAGGGCGCGGGCGGGATGATTTTTCCGCCTGAGAGCTACTGGCCCGAAATCCAGCGTATCTGCCGTCAGTACGACGTGCTGCTGTGCGCTGACGAGGTGATTGGCGGCTTCGGTCGCACGGGTGAATGGTTTGCCCACGAGTACTTCGGTTTTGAGCCGGACACGCTGTCTATCGCCAAGGGATTGACCAGCGGCTACATCCCCATGGGCGGCTTGGTTCTGTCCAAACGCATGGCCCAGGTACTGGTGGAGCAGGGCGGGGTATTCGCCCACGGCCTGACCTATTCCGGGCACCCGGTGGCGGCGGCTGTGGCCATCGCCAACCTGAAGGCGCTGCGCGATGAGGGCATCGTTACCCAGGTCAAACAGGAAACCGGGCCTTACTTGCAGCGCTGTTTGCGTGAAGTCTTTGCCGACCATCCATTGATTGGCGAGATTCAGGGCACCGGGTTGGTCGCTGCGTTGCAGTTCGCAGAAGACAAAACCAGCCGCAAACGGTTTGCCAACGAGAACGAAATGGCCTGGCAATGCCGTACGTTTGGTTTTGAAGAAGGCCTGATTATTCGCTCTACCCTGGGCCGTATGATCATGGCGCCGGCGCTGGTGGCCAGCCACGCCGATATCGACGAGCTGGTGGACAAGACCCGCATGGCTGTCGACCGCACGGCACGCGCTTACGGTCGTCTTTGAGGAGGCGCCGGCTCGCACTCGCGAGCCGGCATTGCGTGGATTCGAGGGATGCTCTTGCGTCGTTACGGCGTTACAGTAGTTGTTCGCTCCTGATCCCGAGGCCTCAATCGTGCCCAATGCTGCCCATTCAACTGCCCAGTCGGTCGTCGATTTCTGGACTCAGGCCGGCCCGGCCAGTTGGTTCAAAAAAGACGACGCGTTTGATAACCAATTTCGCGACACCTTCCATACTGCCCACTTCCAGGCCGCCAGGCGTGAACTGGAACACTGGATGGACAGTCCGGAAGGGGCGTTGGCCTTGCTTCTGTTGCTTGATCAATACCCACGCAACTCTTTTCGTGGCACCGCCCACATGTTCGCAACCGACCCGCTTGCGCGCTTCTACGCGCGCCGGATGATCGATGCCGGGATGGATCAACAGGTCGATATCTCATTGCGGGCGTTTTGCTATTTGCCGTTGGAGCATTCAGAAAGCGTGGAGGATCAGCAGCGGTCGCTGGTGTTGAACAAACAGCTCGACGCTAACACCTACCGGTGGGCCGAGGAGCATGCGGACATCATTGATCGGTTTGGACGCTTTCCTCATCGTAATGAGGTGCTGGCTAGACAGACCACGGATGAGGAGCGTGCTTTTCTGACGGCGGGTGGGTTCTCGGGTTAAGCCCGATGAGGGAGCTGGCTTGCCTGCGATGGCGTCGGCACTGCTAGCATGGATGTTGACTGACCCACCGCTATCGCAGGCAAGCCAGCTCCCACAGGGTTTCACTGAGCTTGTTAGATCTTCACAACAATCAGGCTTCAGACTCCACCAACGCTTCCCTGGCACCCACCGGGCGAAAACGTCGTCCGCCCCTTAGGTCGACAGCCCAGCGCAGGGCTTCGGTCGCTGATGGCCGTTCACCGTTGGTGATCGCCGAATCATCGAACGTCAATCCGTCGAGGTAGCCGCGTTTACCGTCACGCTCGCTCCAATAGTGGGTGTGGCTGAGCCAGGACTTGGCCAGAAACCCTTTCCATTTGCTCACGCTCACCGGCAAGTCGAGCACGCCTGCGCCCATTACCGGCATGACCGGCCCGCCGACAATGTCGCCAAACAGGCCGAAGGGGGCGGGGAAGTAGAGGTTGGTCCAGCGGGTGACGGCGAAGGCCGCTGCATGATGCAGGTGCAGTGGCGTAAAGGGCCTCTGCCCCAGTATCACGGGGGATTGCGCGTTGTAGCCGTAGCCTTTTTCGTCGAGTGTGGGCGGGCAGGCCGGCGCTTCGCACCGTGCGATGCGTTGCTTGAAGTCACTCACGCTGCGGCCCAGCAACAGGCTGGCGTGGGCCATCGGGCTGCCGATGGTGACGAGGTCGGTGATGCGCCAGGGGTTGCCGAGGGCGCGCTGCTCCAGGAAGGCTTCGCTCTGCTGCTCACGAAACTTCAGGATGTTCTGCAGGCGTCCGTCGAGGTTTCTTCCGGCCTTTGGCAACGTGTCTTGAACCACCGGTTGCAGCTTTTCATGGTTGGCATAACGCTCGACGAGTGCCTGGTTCGCCGGGGTTACGTTGCTCAACTGGTCATAATGTTCGTACCACAGGTAACCGACGATATCGTAGGCAATCACACTGCCCAGGCTGTGGCCCACGACGATGATCCGATCGTAGCCTTGCTGGTGTAACCCGCGTAGCAGTTCAACGCCATCGGCACGGATCTGTTCACGGATCACCACGTTCTGCGGGTTGGAACTCAGGTAGCGGGCGGCATCGCCGAGGTAGGACAGCGCGGAAAACTTCAGTGCGATACCGATTCCGGCGAGCAGCAACGGGATCAGTGCGAACGGGTTGGCGTCGTGGGTAAACCGGCCGTAAATCGTCGCGAGTGTACCGCTGGCCACCAGCAGCACGAATACCAGCAACGTCCAACGGGTAGCGCGCCAGATCGGTACGATTGCCTGGGGAATATCCCGACGCGGACGCTTGAACAGGTCCCACAGCCAGCTGAGTAGATGACCGACCTTGGTCCCCTGCATCTTGTGCGCCCAGTAGTACTCGTAGAAGTCGGTGGTACTGCGGCCCCGGGATTTCAGTACCCGCAGGTCAAAATTGCGTGACAATCGGTCGGGCTTGCTCCAGTAGGTGGGCGTTCCCTCGGGCGTCTCCGTCGGTACCATCGCCTCCACAAAGCCGCGCAGGGTGTCCATTGGGCGCTGCTCGCCGATGCCGTGGATGACGACAACTGCTTGTTTCATGATTTGTTCGTTCCTTGAATAAATCGAGTTGCCATAGTATTGCCATTACTCAATGCATTCCAGTCAGGAATGCCCCCATAAGAATCCTGCATTTTATTTGTGCTGGCGGATCTCGTAGGCTGGGTTTTCACCTCTGGAGATCGCGCCGTGAATAACCGCCCGTTACGTCTGTACGTAGATGCTCAGTTCACCAGCCCTTACGCGATGTCGGTCTTTGTGGCCCTGCGCGAGAAGGGTCTTGAGTTTGAAGTGCTCACGCTGGATCTGGATGCCAGCGAAAACAACGCGCAAGGCTTTGCCAATCTGTCCCTGACCCAACGGGTGCCCACGCTGGTAGACGGCGATTTTGCGTTGTCGGAGTCCTCGGCGATCACCGAGTACCTTGAGGAAGTGTTCCCGCAGACACCGCTGTACCCAGCAGAGCCACGTCAGCGGGCTAGGGCGCGGCAAGTGCAGGCCTGGTTACGCAGCGACTTGCTGTCGATTCGCCAGGAGCGTTCCACCCTGGTGGTGTTTTACGGCGTCAAGTCAGCGCCTTTGTCACCCGCGGCCCAGGTGGCGGCAGGCAAGTTGCTCAGTGCCGCGCAAGCGTTGCTGGCGGACAACCGTGAGTACCTGTTTGGCCAGTGGTCGATTGCTGATGTCGACCTGGCTGTGATGCTCAATCGGCTGATTCTCAACGGTGACCGTGTGCCCGCCGAGTTGGTGAACTACGCCAAGCGCCAATGGCAGCGACCATCGGTGCAAGAATGGGTCAATCAGCAGCGGCCGGCGTTGTAGTCAACCAGGCCTGCACAACCCGGCGATCGAGATCTTCCCAATCTGCCATGCCAAGCACCCGGGTTGTGTTCAATCCGCGCAAATAGCCTCGCAATTGCTGGGCGCTGGCGTATGCACGGTCGCCGTCTGCTGCCGGTTCTTGCAGGACGTTTTCATAGTCGACCAGGTAGTCGGCAACCCGCTCGCGAAACTCCGGTAATACGGCTTCGCGGATTCGGTCGAAGGTTTTCTGGTGGGGCTTCATGGCAGGATCCTTATAAGTTTTTGTTGGGCCGTTAGTGCGACACTATTGGTTCAGATAATAGTCACCATCAAGAAATGCAAGTTCTGTTTTTTCGGGAAACACGGAAAAATGCTTTCACCGAAGAGGCTACTCAAGGAACTTGCGCGATGAGGACGTTCACCCAACTGGTTTTGATGGCCCTGATGCTGGGCAGTGGGCTCGCGGCGCCGGTCTATGCCGATGAGGCTCAAAGCTGCCATCTGTTGCCCATCGCTGGCAGTACGAGCTCCCTGCAACACGCGCAATCAGTGGGAGTGCTCTACAGCGAAAACACCCTTGATAACCTGCATTACCTTGAACGCTATCACGCCATGGCCGAGAATGGCGCCCAGAACGCGCTGGATGGGCGGATTCGCCAGGCATTCGTCAACAGTTCCGACCCAGAACTGGCAATCGACTGGTTGATGAGTTCACTGCAGAGTACGTTCCTGTCGGTGACTGTCTACGACAACCTCGATGCCCTGGTGCAGGCTCACCCCGATGTGGTGGTGATGCTGGACACCCATAACCAGCTGTTGACCCCGCGTAATAGCCAGGTCCAGGCACGTTTTGTCGCCACGTTCTATGACGCGAATTTGCAATACATCGCCAAGGCAGAGGGCTCGGTGGAGCAGCAGATGCCTTCGGTCTGGGTACATAACAAAGCTGCACCCGAGATCGCTGCGCAAATCGAGCGTCAGCGTGACGTGCAACTGACCGCGTTGAAGCAGTTCGATGCCTCGCTCAAGTCGCTGGTGGCGGCGGGTTGAAGTGCCCCTTTTTTTATTTTCAGGAATTTATATGCGTCTCTTATTTGTGCCAGTTATGGCCATTGGTTCTTTATTGCTGGTCGGTTGTGCCTCGGCTCCTAATGCTCCAACACTGACCCTGGAGACGAATAAAACCCCCGACGCCTACATTCAATGCGTTGTGCCCAAGTTGCAGAAAAACTCCCTGACGCCGACGGTGTCGCAGTCCTCGCGCCATGTCAGGGTTGTGGTGACCAGCAAGATTGCTGCCGACAATGTGTTGGAGGCCTATAAGGTTTCCACCGGCGGTAAGGTATTTTTGTATGAGCGCAAGCCGCTGGCGTCGACGTTCAAGCCATCGCGGTTTGAACAGGTGGCAAAGGAATGCCTGTAGGCGGGTGGAGAGTGACTTGTGGCGAGGGGGCTTGCCCCCGTTGGGCTGCGTAGCAGCCCTAAAGCCTGCCACCTCGGTCTATCTGAAAAAAACTCAGCGATCTTATTGGGGCTGCTTCGCAGCCCAACGGGGGCAAGCCCCCTCGCGACAGGGATAGTGTTCGCCCTTAGTTTTTAGTCCTGTCAGTCCGGCTTGGGCTCTCGGCTGAAGGCATCGACTGCCTGCACCAGACCTTTGGCCGCCAGCGCTACCAACTCACCGCCTTTTTCCGGTGTCGCCAGGGCCGGGTCCGAGCCCATGCGACCGTCCGGGAAGCGTGCGCGGAAGTCCTTGGCTTCGCGGATCGGACCGGTGTTGGCGATTTGCGGCGAGTAGTGCGCCGACTTGATCGCGTCCGGATAGGCCCATTGCGTGACGGCGATCTCTGAGGGTGTGGCATGGCTGCCATGGCCGACTGGGAATTGCCGGTGCGCCAGTTCGCCAACACCTTCCAGGTCCCACCAGTTAAACAACTTCAGCGCGAACCCGGCTGGGCGGCGAGCAAAGCTGGCTTCGGCGTAGAGCTCCGAGAAGGCGGCTTCAATCGAGGCGATGTTGCCGCCATGGCCATTGAGAAACAGGATTTTCTCGAAGCCATGACCGGCCAGCGAGCGCACCCAATCACCAATCGCGGCAATAAAGGTCGATGGGCGCAGGGAAATAGTCCCTGGAAAGCCGAGATGGTGCTGGGCCATGCCAATATTGAAGGTCGGGCCGATCAGGATGTCGGCGTTTTTCTGCGCCTCATGGGCGATGATTTCCGGGCACATCCAATCGGTGCCCAGCAAGCCCGTGGGGCCGTGCTGCTCATTGGAACCGATGGGAATCACTACGGTGCGGCTGCGCTGCAGGAACTGCTCGATCTCGATCCACGTTGACTGGTGTAAAAGCATGTGAGGTTCTCTCTTGTCAGGCTCGGCTGACCGATACTACCTCAACCGGCACTGGCCATCTGCCGTGGTTTGCAGTTGAGGTAAGCCGACGACTTCAGCCAGCGCTGGTCGGGGTACCAGGAGAACATGAACTGGCCATCCTTGAGTTTGTCCACCACCTGGCGCGCTACCTGTGGCCGCACGGCGGGGCAGCCCTGGCTGCGGCCGATCCGGCCTTCGCGCTTGCTCCATAACGGGCTTACATAATCGGCGGCGTGAATCACAATCGCCCGGTCCCGGGCACGGTCATTGAAGCCCGGCTCCAGGCCGTCCATGCGCAGCGAATAGCCGTGGGCGCCTTCATAACTTTCCTGGGTGCGGAACAATCCCAGGCTGGATTGATAGCTGCCCTCACGGTTGGAGAACTGGGTGGCGAAGTTTTCCCCGGATTTTTGCCCGTGGGCCACCAGGTCCCGCAGAACCAACTTCTGCTTGCGCAGGTCGAAGATCCACAAGCGACGAGCGGTCGAGGGCAGTGAGTAGTCGATCACAGCCAGGCGCTCGGAGCGTTCAATACCATTGCCGACGGCGCACTGCATGGCGCTCAGGGCTCTTTTCAGAACATCGGGATTGAGTTCTGGAGCCGTACGGGCCAGGCTGCTATACAAGGTAGGAGGGTTGTTGTTGCCGGCGAGCGCGGGAGTACACAGCGCGAGCAGGGTGGTGGCGATCAAGCCGAGTCGGCAGCAAAAAGTCAGCATGTACAGAGCATCTCCCCGGTGGATTGGAGTAAAGCAATTGTTCAAAAAACACGCATGTTACTTGAGCATTTGCTTGCTCGTTGCACCATTGGTCGCGACGGCCGAGGAGTCGATCGTCGAGCTGCCATCCCCAGTACAGTTGGCTCTTGCACAATTGTCGAGCGTTTGCCCCGGGTTGGCAGGAAAGGTGGATGCCCCGGGCGAGCGTCGATTGCAGCTTTTTTACCAGCAGCAGGGCAACGTTGAGCTCTGGTCGGACAGCGCCCGCCGCTCGGCTTTGCATACCCAATTACAGCTATTGGCCGACGACGGCCTGGACCCTGCTCACTACCCGTTACCGGTGGACGCGGCCACCGGCAACGTGCTCTGCACTGATATCGGCACCAGCCAGCAGTACCTGCAAGCCTTGCAGGACCTGCATTACGGTCGCTTGCAACAAGCCAGTTTCGAGCCCCTTTGGCACTCCCAGCCGCCGACGCGGGACCCGGAGGCCGAGGTGCTGGCGATAGCCGGTGTGGGGCTCCAGGACATGTCCAAGGGATTCGACCAGGCCCGCCCGAGTGCCGAACTGTATCGCAGCCTGCGCAAGGCCTATGCCGCCCAACGCCAGCAACCGCTAGCCCATTGGGGCGCTATCGCCGAGGGTCCCTTGTTGCGTCCGGGCATGAATGATGCCCGCGTTTCCGAGTTGGCGAAGCGGTTGTTCAGTGGGGGCTATCTAAGCAGTATTCCCACCGGCCTTTCAGGGAAATACACGGGGAGCCTGGTCAGTGCCGTCAAACAGTTCCAACAAAGCCACTCACTGCAGGCCGATGGCGTCATCGGGCCGGGAACGGTCACCGAGCTGAACGTCAGCCCGGCGGTACGCCGCGAACAATTGCGCATCAACCTCGAGCGCTTTCGTTGGCTGGCCCAGGACCTGGAGCCCGAAGGCGTGCTGGTCAATGTGGCGGCTGCCCAACTGAGTTTTTACCAAGGTGGAGTGCCTGTATGGCAGACCCGCCTGCAAGTGGGGCGCGCCGAACGGCAGACACCGTTATTGAAGTCCCGGATCACGCGGCTGACATTGAACCCCACCTGGACCATTCCGCCGACCATCCTGCGCGAGGACAAACTACCGGCCATCCGCTTGAACCCTGAATACCTGCGTCAGCAGAACCTGCAAGTACTGGACAGCGCAGGTAACCCGCTGTCCCCTGATAAGGTCGACTGGTCTCGCCCCGGCAATATTCTTCTGCGCCAGGGTGCTGGCCCGCGAAACCCGTTGGGCAGGATCGTGCTGCGCTTTCCCAACCCGTACTCGGTCTACCTGCATGACACCCCCAGCCAGCCGCTGTTCTCCAAGGGGCCACGGGCGTTCAGTTCAGGCTGTGTGAGGGTAGAGGAACCGCTGCATCTGCGGGACCTGTTGGTCAGCCCGGCTGAGCGCACCCGTACGGACGAGTTGATTGCCACTGGCTTGACTCACGAGTTCAGGCTCACCGCGCCGGTACCGGTGTTGCTGGGGTATTGGACGGTGCAGGTGGATAGCCAAGGCGCGCTGCTGTATGCGCCGGATATTTATGGACGCGATCCGGCGTTGTTCAAGGCGATGGGAAGTGTGCTTTGAGGCGCATCGGCTAAACATTTCCGGGTAATCATCGCCACGGCTTCAGTCGCAGACACGTGCGCCGTGTCGATGATAAACGGAGCCTGCGTCCACGGCTCATAGTCGTGACTTATCACCGATTGCCAACTGGGTGGCGTCAGGCCCGCAATGTCACCCTTGCGGGTTTCTACGCGTCGCTGATGTTCCTGTTGATCGGAACAAACCACCTCGATATTGACCAGCGACACGCCTGTACGCTTAGCCACTTCGCGCCAGTCGGTACGGCTTTCACTCACCGGGTTGACGCAGTCGACGATGACCCGGTGCCCCAACCCAAGATTGCTCAGCGCCAGTGCATTGGCGACCTTGTAGCCGCTGGTTCCCACGTCCTGCATGAGAACTCCGGCATCCCGGATAGCCTGCTCAATACTGTCGATACGCAAGTAAACGGCACTGATTTGTCTGGCCAATGCTGAAGCAATGGTTGTCTTTCCGGTGCCGGGAAGGCCGCTGAAAACAATGAGCATCGTGGGTCCTTCGGTCAGTGAGCCAGGCTAGAAACTACGATATTCCACGGTCAAATGGGTCACTTCATGCACCGGCGCCAGCCGCTCGCGAATGGTGTCGGCGGTGATGCTGGCGTCGCCCAGCACACTCACAATGGCTGCCCGAGCCTGCGGCCCCACGTGCCATACGTGCAGATCGGTAATTTTTACATCACCTGAAGCCTCGAGAATCTCACGGATTTCCTCGGCGACGTGGTCATCCGTACGGTCCAGCAGTACACCCGAGGTATCGCGTATCAAGGTCCAGGCCCAGCGAGCAATCACCAGTGCACCGACAATCCCCATCGCCGGATCCAGCCAGACCCAACCCAGATAACGCCCGGCCAGCAGGGCGGCGATTGCCAGGATGGAGGTCAGGGCGTCGGCAAGCACGTGGACATAGGCCGAACGCAGGTTGTTATCGTGCCCGTGGTGGCTATGGCCATGATCGTGACCATGGTCATGTGGAGGGTGATCATGGCTGCCGGAGAGCAGTAGGGCGCTGACGATGTTCACCAGCAAGCCTGCGATTGCAATCAGCGTCGCGGTGCCGAAGTCGACCTGGGTCGGCTCGAACAAGCGCACCAGCGATTCAATGCCGATGCCAATCGCCACCAACCCCAGCACCAACGCCGAAGCAAATCCGCCCAAATCACCGACTTTCCCGGTACCAAAGCTGTAGCGGGGGCTTGACGCATGGCGCCTGGCATAAGCGTAAGCCGCCGCCGCGATACCCAATGCGCCGGCATGGGTTGCCATATGAAACCCGTCTGCCAGCAGCGCCATGGAACCGGTGAGGTAACCGGCGGCGATTTCTCCCACCATCATGACTACCGTCAGCGCAACAACCCATAAGGTGCGCTTGGCGTTTTCATCATGGGAGGCGCCCAGGAACACGTGATCGTGGAGGTGACTGGTGTGCGAAGTGTTCATGTCACGGCGTCCTATTTGGAGTAGCGGCGGATGGCTTCGAGCAATTCCTCTACACCTTTGGCCCGTTCTTCATGGCTTAACTCGGGGTTGGCGACATGCTCGCGGGCATGATCCTCAATGATCTGATCCATTAACCCGTTGATCGCGCCCCGTGTAGCGGCCACCAGATGCAGGGTCTTGCCGCAGTCGTCGTCAGACTCCAGGGCACGTTCTACTGCCTGGATTTGCCCGGCGATCCGTTTGACGCGTTTGAGCAGATCGTCCTTACCCGATTTAATGTGCGACATACCATACCCCCCCACCCTATATTGAAATAGATGGTTACAGGTTGAGATCCATTGTGCAAGGGTGACGGAGTACCCGATGTCTCAGTATCCTTGAGCAAGAGTAATCGGCGGGGACAGGACAAAGCATGACCTTGAACTTCGTAAAAATGCATGCCCATGGCGATGATTTCGTTGTAATCGACCTGCGCGGCCAAAGCGATCCAATCACCGCTCAAGTCGCCCGCCGCCTGGGGGATCGACATCGTGGTATCGGCTTCAATCAGCTTGCACTGGTGCTGGACTGCGAGGATGCGGCGGCGCGCATACGGTTCTGGAATCCCGATGGTTCTGTGCTCGACACCTGTGGCAGCGCCACCCGTGGCGTTGCCGACATGTTGATGCGCGAAGCCGGTACATCCTCCATTGTGCTCAGGACCCAGCGGGGCTTGCTGACGTGCGCGCGAGCGTCGGGCCAACAGGTCTCGGTCGACATGGGCCAACCCTTGCTCGACTGGCAAGCGATTCCGCTTGCGCAGGCAATGGACACCTATCATTTACCGCTGCCCGGGAGCCCCGCCGCGTGCAGCATGGGCAATCCGCATTGCACGTTTTTCGTCGAGGATCTGGCATCCATCGATGTCGCAGGCATGGGGCCGAAGATCGAGACCGATCCGCTGTTTCCCAGCAAAACCAACGTGCATTTTGTCCAGATTATCGACCGCAACCGTATCCGGCTTCGCATCTGGGAGCGGGGTGGTGGCATTCCGCAAGGGTCGGGGTCGTGCTGTTGTGGCGCGGTGGTCAATGGGATCCGGCGTGGACTGTTGGATGATACCGTCGAGGTGGCATGTGATGGGGGCACAGTGACCGTGCAATGGGACGGGGTCGGTGGAGTGGTGCTGATCGGTTCTGTCGAAGTCACATTGCGGGGCGCGGTCGCGGATCATCTTCTTGGAAGGTAGAGGCGGCGTTTTCAGGATGAATCGTTCGGGTAAACAAGAGATGGTGATATTTCTGCGGCAATGCGCGCTGTGCGTGCTGGTGGCCTTCCTCGCAAGCTGGGGCTTGATGGCCCAAGCCGATAGCGTGCCGTCAGGCCTGGACAAGGTCGTATTGGACCAGCGGGTGATCGACCTCACAAACACCCTCGACTCGACTACCAAGGCCCAGTTGATCGCGCAACTGGCGGCCCTTGAACAGCGCAAGGGCTCGCAGATCGCTGTATTGCTGGTGCCCGGGACCGACGGGGCCAGTATCGAAGAGTTCGCCAATCATTGGTTCCGCACCTGGAAGCTGGGGCGCAAGGGTATCGACGACGGCATTCTGTTACTGGTGGTCAAGGACGAACGGAAGGTGCGCATCGAGGTTGGCTATGGCCTGGAGGGTGCAGTCACCGACCTGCTGGCGAACCGTATCATCGAGGAGCACATCAAACCGGCGTTTCGTCAGGATGACTACGCAGGTGGCGTGCAACGAGGGGTGAATGACCTGGTCCTGCTGGTGGACGGCGAAACCCTTCCCCAAGACGCCCCATGGTCCTGGACCCCGGAGGCTTACACGCTGTTCCTGGCCCTGATCCTCGGCGCTGTCGGCGGCGTGCTGGTCAGCGCTCGCAAGCTGCATTGGCGGGGAGCGCTGGCCACCCTCGCGGTCGTGACGACGACGTTGACGCTGGTGGCTGTCATCGGCGGCAGGGAGTGGGCGATTTACCCGCTGGCGGTGCCGTTCCTCATGCTGATGAGCGGTGCGCTGTTCGGTGCCTTGTGGCTGGCAAGAACGGTGTTTTACATGGTGCTGGGCCTGCTGTCGTACTCCACAGGTCTGTTGTTGACCAATCACTACGTGAGGGAGTTGTCCTTTATCTATTGGCTGGTGCTGCCGCTGGCGGGACTGGTGGTGCTGGGCCTGTATCTGCTCCTGTTTGTCTTGATGAAGACTGCCTGGAGCCAGAGCCGCGTGGCGTTTTTTATCCAGTTGGCGGTTGTCGCCGCGGTATACGCGGTGGCGGGTTTTGTGCTCGACGAAGGGCTTAACGGCTGGCTGCTGGCCTTCCCTATGAGTTCCTGTGCGGCACTGGTTATTTTCGGGAATGTCGCAGGCGGTTCAGACTCCGGGGGCAGTGGCAGTTCGGGGTCGAGTTCAAGCTCCAGCTCCGACGGCGGGTTTTCCGGAGGTGGTGGCTCCAGTGGTGGTGGCGGGGCTTCGGGGAGTTGGTGAGACGGGCTTGCCCAATGCCAGGCAGCGACGCTACCTGGCAGGCTTTTAACAGCGTTGAACGTTGATTAAGCCGGCTTGTAAGCGACCCATCCTTTGAAACTGAACCCCGCATAAAACAGTTCGACACCTTCGAATCCTGCGGCCTTCAACAGCTCTTCATCTGCTTCTGGAGCCAGCACCGGTAATTGGGCACTGATCGCCGCAATCGCACGCTCCGCGTCTGAAGCGGGTACGCCGGAGTCCACCGCATAGGCCGCATAACGTTTCAGCCAGCGAGCTTTTTCGTTGGGCGACTGGGGAAAACTGTGATGGGCGACAACCAGTGGTGCACCGGGCAACAGGCGGCGCCAGATTTCCTTGAGTGTGCGTAGCCGCTCTTCGGCCGGGACGAAGTGCAAGGTCAGTAGGCAGGTGGCGCCATCAAATGGGCCGCCGGGCGCGGTGTCGATGTAGCCTTCATGCAACTCAACCCGCTCTGCCAGCGGGCCCAATGTCGCTTGGGCAAGTTTGAGCATCTCAGCAGACGGATCAACACCGACGAATCGCCACCCGGGCTCGTTGTCGGCAAACCGCTTCAACTCCAGGCCACCGCCTGCGCCAAGCACCAGCACGTTGCCCGCAGGCGGGACGCTTTCGCGAAGCAGCAGCGTTGTCATCCGCTGCAGGGAATCAAAGCCTGGGACCAATCTCACGGGGCCTTCGGCGTAACGAGCGACAGCGTCGGGGTCTGAAAACCAAGTCATGATGGGGCCTGCTCGTGATGGAAACGGTTAACCCTACTTCGGCGTAGCAACACTGGCAATCGGTGTGCAGCACACTGTGATAAAACGATGCACTCCTTAACCTTGAAACAGGTTCCTGAATGATCCCTGCTCATGTTCCCGAGATCCTGATTCGTGATGCAGTACCTGATGATGCGTTGTGCCTTGGCGTGCTGGGCATGCAGGTATTTCTCGACACCTACGCCACGCAAGGTATTCGCGGCTCAATCGCTGCCGAGGCGCTGCAAGCCTTTTCCCCCGAGGCGCTCTCCAGGCTGATCGCCCAGCCGGGTATATCCATTATCGTTGTCGAATCGAATGACCATCTCGTGGGCTTCGCGCAGGTTGCCCTGGCTGCCCCCCACGAACTGATCTCGGCGCCCGAGGTGGCCGAGCTGCAGCGGCTCTACATACAGGAGCGATTCACCGGTCTGGGTATCGGCTACAGCTTGCTGCAAGCAGCCAAAAGGCAAGCCTGCGCGGGTGGAGCCTCGTTGCTATGGGCGACGGTGTGGGTGGGCAACGAGCGGGCATTGGCGTTTTACCCTCGGCGGGGTTATGAGCTTGCGGGGTCGCCTTCCTATAACTTCCAGAATGAAACCCATGAGAACCGGCTCTTCACCAAGCGGTTGGACACCCATGACTGAAAGGTCTCAGAGCGTTTTGCTCATGAACACACGATGAGTACCTTGCGGATCACAGGGTACTTCTCCAAACCGTACCCATCCATTCTTCTCGTAAAATCCGGGAGCCTGGAAGCTGATGGTGTACAGCACGGCTGAGCGGCAACCACGCGTACGCGCTTCATCCTCGAACGCCCGCAGCAGTTGGGTCCCCATTCCTGAACCACGCAGTGCATCCGGCAGATGGAACAGGTCGAGAAAGGCCATGCCCAACGTGGTTCTTCCGGTGATCCCTCCGAGGATCTCCCGGGTGTGGGGATCCTTGACCAGCACGTTCAACGGACGTCGATCATTAAACCCGGCGATTTGTTCGTTAAAGGCCGCCAGACCGCTGCCGATGACATGCTCGGCCTCTGCATCGGTTTTGTCGCCGATTTCGATCAGGTGCTGTTTCATCTCATTCCTTTTATTTTAAGGCTCGGCCCACCTTAGATATCCATGACCATCTCATGCCAGGCCATACCGCCATGGTCAGAGGCGGACGGCTGAACGTAGCGATAACCCATCCGCTGGTACAGCTCGACGTGCTGGTCTTTGCACATCAGGTGAATGGTCTGCTTGCCCATGCCTTTCATGCGCAGGATAAACGCCTCCATCAGTTGTTTTGCGTAGCCTTTGCCCTGGTGAGCCGGGTCCACCACTACCGACATGATCACCACATTGGGCGCGTCGGCCGAATGGCCCACCAGTTCCTTGAACGATTCATCGGACATGGCCACTTCATGGGCACAGCCGCTGTTGATGAAACCGACTACCTCACCATCCACTTCCAGAATCAGAAAGCCTTCAGGATAGAGGTCAATGCGGGTGGCGATCTTTTCCAGGGTGGCGGCTTCGTCACCTTCGTAGGCGCCAATTTCTATGTGGTAACAGCGGGTGGCGTCTTCGGAAACGGCGTTGCGAAAGTGCAGGGTGGGCATTGAGGTGACCGGATTTGAAGGATCGAGGACACGATCCTAGCGGGTTTTGCGCAATTGAAAAGAGGCTTGCCCGAATGCCGTCCAGTTAAGGAATGGAGATCCAATGTGGGAGCTGTCGAGCCCCGGCGAGGCTGCGATGCAGGCGCTGCGGTCTGACAGAAACACCGAGGTGATCCTATCGCAGCCTCGCTGGGGCTCAACAGCTCCCACAAAATGCATTCAAGCACTACCCACCAACTTACTCCCCGCCATCCGGCGCTTATACGCACTGTCCCGATTCGCCAACCAGAAATACAGTGGCGAAGTCACCACCAGCCCCACCACCCAGGACAGGTCCGCCCCGTTGATATGTGCCGAGATCGGCCCTACATACAGCGGTGTGTTCATGAACGGAATCTGCACCGCAATCCCCACCGCATACGCCAGCAGCGCCTGCGGGTTGTAGCGCCCGTAGATCCCGCCATCGACCCGGAAGATCGAGCCAATATCGTATTTGCCCTTGTGGATGGCATAGAAGTCGATCAGGTTGATCGCCGTCCACGGCACCAGCACCACCAACAACACCAGCACCATGTCCACGAAGTGTCCGATAAAGTCCTTCGAGGCAAACACCGCTGCAATCGAGCAGGCCGCCAACACGACGACTGAGATCACCGCACGCGCTTTGGCCGTCGGGATCCAGCGATAAGCAAAGGTCTGCACCAGGGTGATCAACGACAGCACTGCACCGTAAAGGTTAAGGGCGTTGTGGCTGATGACGCTGAGCAAAAACAGCAACAGCATCAACGGTCCTATGGAGCCAGTCGCCAGTTTGACCGCTTCCATGGTGTCCATGCCGACTGGGGTCGCCAAGACCGCCACGGCGCCGAAGATGAACGACAGGCTGGAGCCGAGGACGGTGCCCAGGTAAGTGGTCCAGAAGGTCGATGCGACGGGTACGTCAGCCGGCAGATAGCGGGAGTAGTCCGAAACGTAGGGCGCAAAGGCGATCTGCCACAGCGCGGCCAGGGACACGGTGGCCAGCCAGCCTGAAATGTTGAAGCTGCCACGGGTGAGGAAGTCGCTGGTCTGCACGTGGGTGAAGATGTAGCCGAAGCCCAGCACGATGCCGGCACCCAGCACCCAGGTACCGATGCGGTTGAGCACATGGATAAAGCGGTAGCCGATGATGCCGATAATCCCCGAGCCGATGGCGCCGATGACGATGCCGACCGGAACCGGGACGCTGTCGACCACGCCGTGCAGGGATTTACCCGCAAGGACAATGTTGGAGGCGAAGAAGCCGATGTACATCACGCCGGCGATCACCACCACCAGCAGGGCGCCGAGGGAGCCGAACTGGGCGCGGCTCTGGATCATTTGTGGGATGCCCATCTGCGGGCCCTGGGCCGAGTGCAGCGCCATCAGCACGCCGCCCACCAGGTGGCCGACGAGGATCGCGACGATGCCCCAGACCAGGTTCAGGTGGAACAGTTGCACACCCAGGGCGCCAGTGACGATGGGCAGCGGCGCGATGTTGCCGCCGAACCAGAGGGTGAACAGATCTCTTACCTTTCCGTGGCGATCTTCCGGGGGCACATAGCCAATCGTATGTTTTTCGATGAGCGGTGCGGAGGATGTTGCAGTGGTGACCATGACGAACTCCAAGGCAAGGTGAGTACGTGGACGTACTTCGCTGTGCGCCGCATGTGCGACGTTTTTGTTGTTGGAGTGATCATGTGCAATGGTCACAGGCAGGTAAATTAGTAAGTTTGTTGCTTCAGACCTTAAAAAAAATATCTCGCGGTGTTTTTTGCTCCGGTATGTTGCATGGCAATGAAACCACCAAAAAAGCCGCTTTTCTTGCACTTGTTTGGGGCGAAATCCCACGTTTTCAGAGGTGCCCATGGCTGCCTACAACCTGCGCCAACTCAAATATTTTGTAACCACCGCCGAGTGCGGCAGCGTGGCCGAGGCCTCGCGCAAGCTGTACATCGCACAACCGTCGGTGTCGACGGCGATCAAGCACCTGGAAGAAAGTTTTGGCGTGCAGCTGTTTATCCGCCATCACGCCCAGGGCGTGTCGCTGACGCCCAGCGGCGCGCGGTTCTATCGCAAGGCGCTGGAGCTGTTGCGGGTGGCCCACGAGTTTGAGCAGAACGCCCTGGCGGACAATGATGTGGTGGCGGGGCAGATCGATATCGGCTGTTTTGAGACGGTAGCGCCGCTGTATTTGCCACGCTTGATTGCTGGGTTCAAGGAGCGCTGGCCGGGGGTGGAAATCCGCATGCGTGACGGCGAGCAGCAGGAGCTGGTCCAGGCGCTGACGGCCGGCAGCATCGATGTGGCGATGTTGTTTGAGCATGACTTGGGCAGCACCATCGAGACGGTACCGCTGATGCCGCCACAACAGCCGTACGCCTTGTTGCCGGCGGATCATCGCTTCGCCCGGCAGGCCAAGGTGTCATTGGCGGACTTGGTGCTGGAACCGATGATTTTGTTGGACGTGTTGCCTAGCCGGACCTACTTCGTGAGTATTTTCGAGGAGCGCGGGCTGACGCCGCACATCGTGTTCAGTTCGCCGTCCATCGAGATGGTGCGGGGCATGGTGGGGCGCGGGTTTGGTTTTTCGATTCTGGTGACCAAGCCGTTTTCGGAATACACCTATGACGGGCAGAAGGTCGTGTGTGTGCCGCTGACGGAAACAGTGACCGGGTCGGGGCTGTCGGCGGTGTGGTTGCGGCGGGCGCCGTTGACCAAGCCGGTGCAGTTGTTTGTGGATTACTGCCGGGAGGAGTTGGCTCGGTTATTAGCGTAGCAATGGCGCGCTATCGAGCAAATCCGCGGGCTAAATGTGGGAGCAGGCAAGCCAGCTCCCACATTTAATCTTCAGCGTTCGGGAAATAGTGTCTGGCTTAGATGAGGATTGAGAGCAACATCCGCCCCAGCATCTCATCACACCCCTCCAACTGCGCCACACTGACAAACTCATCCGGCTTATGCCCCTGGTCCATGCTGCCAGGCCCGCACACCACGGTCGGAATGCCCACCGCATCAAACAGCCCACCTTCGGTGCCAAACGCCACGGTGCCAAACTCCCGCGAACCGGAAAACGCCGCAATCAGCTCCGCCGCCTGACTACGCTCATCCGTGACCAACCCCGGATACGCCGACAGCTCGCTGAAGCGAATCGCACTCTGTTCACTGACGGCCCGCATACGCGGCAAAACCTGCTGCTCGGCGTAGGCCTTCAGTTCTTTAGCCACCACCGCCGGATCCTGCGAGGGCAGGGCGCGTACTTCAAAGTCGAAACGGCAATCGGCAGGGACGATATTCAACGCCTTGCCCCCGGAAATCACCCCGGTTTGCACGGTCGTGAAGGGCGGATCGAACCGCGCATCCTGATGCCCCTTGAGGCGCTGGCCAATCCGCCCCAGCTCGCCGATCAGTTCGGCGGCGTACTCGATAGCATTCACCCCAGACGGCGCATAGGCCGAATGGCACGCGTCGCCATGCACATCACAGCGCATCGCCAGCTTGCCCTTGTGACCCAATACCGGCTTCAACTCGGTGGGCTCGCCAATGATGCACAGCATCGGCTTGACCGGCCGTTGTTCCAGCACCTTGAGCAGCGAGCGGACCCCCAGGCAGCCCACTTCCTCGTCATAGGACAGTGCAATATGCACCGGCATCCGCAACGATGCATTGACCAGCGACGGCACCAAGGCCAGCACGCAGGCGATGTAGCCCTTCATGTCCGCCGTGCCCCGGCCATACAACTTGCCGTCGCGCTCGGTCAGCTCGAACGGCGGGACCGTCCACGGCTGGCCATCCACCGGCACCACATCGGTATGCCCCGAGAGCACGATGCCCGGTCGATCCGCCGGGCCGAGGGTGGCGAACAGATTGGCCTTGCTGCGCTCATCGTTGTAGACCAACTCACTGGCGACACCGAAGCCTGCGAGGTAGTCGCGGACAAACTCGATCAACTGCAGGTTGGATTCGCGGCTGGTGGTATCAAACCCCACCAGCGTCTTGAGCACATCACGGCTGGTGCTCATCGATCGTCTCCGGCCACGCCGTAGCCTGGGGATTTGTCCGGAGCCAGTGCACGGTCGATGTAGTCCTGGACTTGCGGGCGATAGGCGTCCCACAGCGTTTGCAGTTCGCCAATCGGATTCTGGTCGGCCCAATCCACCCGCAGGTTGACGATCGGCCAAGTCAATTCACCGACCACCACCATGGCGGCCGAATGCACGGGCCCGGCTTCGCCACCGCCGGCGATGGCGGCGTGCATGGCGGCCAACAGGCGGTCAGCCAGTTGACCTTCGCCATTTTCAAAGGCTGCAACCATGGCCTCAATCACCGAACGGTCCGCCAGCATGTTGCCGGCGGCGACGCACTGTTCACCTGATACGGCGTTGTGGGTTCCCAGGGTTTCGCTGCCGCTGAAATGCACGGTGCGCCCGAGATGATCAATCGCCGTCAACTGTCTGTACTGGCTGTAGCCGTTGCGGGTCAGCACCTTCTCCACCGCGTCATCTGGTGACAACCCTGACTCAAGCTGTTCGAGCACTTCCGGGCCAAGGGCCGGCAGGGTGATGTTCTGGGTCGCGACGGCGCCTACACCGGGCCGCAGCCACGGACAACGGGCGCCCACGGCGATACTCGATGAGCTGATGGCGATACCGAGCTGGCCGGTTTCAGCGCAACGGGCGACGATTGAAAAGGTCATGTCCTGCCTCCTGTTTACTCGGGGATGACGGCAATCACATCAATTTCCATCAGCCACTGCGGCTGGCCCAAGGCCGATACCACCAGGCCGGTGGAAATCGGGAACACACCCTTGAGCCACTTGCCGACTTCCTGGTACACCGGCTCGCGGTAGCGTGGGTCGATCAGGTAAGTGGTGGTCTTGACGATGTGGCTGAGGTCGCTGCCGGCTTCTTCCAGCAGTTGCTTGACGTTGCGCATGGCCTGCTCGGCCTGGGCACGCGGGTCGCCAAGGCCGATCAGGTTGCCGTCGAAGTCTGTGCCGACCTGGCCGCGGACGTAGACGGTGTTACCGGCACGAACGGCCTGGCACAGGTCGTTGTCCAGGGTCTGGTTGGGGTAGGTTTCCTTGGTGTTGAACATGCGAATACGGGTGTGGGTAGGCATCTTGAATTCCTTGAGTATCAGGCGCTGACAGGGGAGTGAGTGGTTTCGCGACGCTGCGATGCATCCCGGTAATCGAGGTATTTACGCTGGGTGGCGATATGGTCAGCCACGTGCTTGGCGTCATGCCAGACGCCCCAGATAAACGACGAACCGCGACGGGACTGCCAGGGCAAACCCAGGAAATAAATCCCCTGCTCGCTGGACACGCCGCGCTGGTGCTGAGGCTTGCCGCTGGCGTCGAAGGCGTCGACTTTCAGCCAGCTGTAATCCACCGCAAAGCCGGTGGCCCAGATAATCGAGGTGACGCCGGCTTTGGCCAGGTCCAGTTCAAGGATCGGCTGGGTGACGCATTCAGGGTCCGGAAACACGCGCCGGGCTTCAGGTTCCAGCGGCAGTTCGAGGCCATTGCGCTCGATATAGGCGTCTGCCGAATCCAGCAGTGCGAGGTAGTTCTCGTCACCGCGGGTCAGGTTTTCTACCAGGTTCGGCTGGAAAGTCGCCACGCTGCCATCGAAGGATTGGGTCAACCCCACCAGCGTCATGCCGCGATGAGCCAGCTCGCGAAAATCAATGGTCTTGCCGCCATGCGCACCGCTGACCGCAATGGTCACGTGTTCTCGGCCCGGCTTCATCGCCGCCTGGTCCCACTCGCCCAGCACCCCCAGCCACCAGCAGAAATCGCGGTTGCGGTAGGCTCGGGGAGGGCGGTCATGGGCACCCACCGACAGATAGACCTGCTTGCCGGCCCGTTGCAATTCATCGGCGATCTGCACCCCCGAAGACCCGGCACCTACTACCAGTACGGCGCCCTCGGGCAACTGCGCAGGGTTGCGGTAGTCGGCAGAGTGGATTTGCGTGAAGGGCACATTCTGCGGCGCAATCGCCGGGATCACCGGCTTCTGGAAAGGTCCGGTGGCTGCGACCACGCGGTTGGCTTCGATCACGCCTTCAGAGGTGTGCACGGTGAAGCCAGGACGACCGGTATTGCGCTCCACCGACTTCACGTCAACGCCGGTGCGGATCGGCGCGTTGAACTTGCGGGCGTAGGCTTCAAAGTAGTCCGCCACACGCTCTTTCGCGGCAAACCCATCCGGGCTGACATCATCAAATTCAAGGCCGGGAAAGCGGTCATGCCAGGCCGGCCCGTTGGCCACCAGCGAATCCCAGCGCCCGGTGCGCCAGCGCTCGGCAATACGGCTGCGCTCCAGCACCAGATGCGGCACCCCCTGCTTGCTCAGATGCTCGCTCATGGCCACGCCGGCTTGGCCGGCGCCTACCACAAGGGTGTCTATTTTTAGGGTCTCAACAGTCATGTCTCTATCCTTCTGAACAGCGATTGGATTCAGGTCGGGCATGACTTCAAGGCTAGGGGGCGGGCGGTTATTAATAAAATATTATTAAGCTGTGAATTGAGCATAAATAACTGATGCAGAGCCGCCAGGCACTGACGTGATCCCCTGTAGGATCGCGTTAGTATGGAAAACCCACACCACCAGGCTCAATCCAATGCTCAACATCCGCGTCATGACCATGGACGACTACACCGCCGTCATCGACCTTATGCGCAACACCCCTGGTATTTCCCTGCGTGATGCCGACTCCCGCGAGTCGACCTCCCGGTATCTGGAGCGCAACCCTGGTATGAGTTTTGTCGTTGAAGCGGATGGCGTGCTCTGCGCTTGCGTGATGTGCGGGCATGACGGACGTCGTGGGTATTTGCAGCATTTGCTGGTGTTGCCCGAGTATCGGCGCCAGGGCATCGCCAATACGCTGGTAGAACGCTGTCTTTCAGCGCTTGAACAGCAAGGCATCCAGAAGTGTCACCTTGATGTGTTCAAGACCAACGAAAGCGCAGCGCGCTATTGGCAGGGTCGGGGCTGGCAATTGAGGACGGATATCGATCGGTATTCGTTTACCCGACGGGGTAACGAGAATGCTTGAGGCTTAGGACTAAACGACTTCGTTTCTGAACGCCTCCCTCAAGCGCCCAATCGTCTCGCACACCGACGGTCCCTGCGTTGCCGGTGGCGTGAAGCTCTCACCGAATTCGCGCCAGATAAACAGCGTCAGCTCGGCTCCGTCCGTCAGGGGCTGTGGTGAGGTGGCTGCGGCAAAATTCTCCAGCACCCGGTAGCGCTCATCCTGCCAAAACAGGTCCTCCACCCAGCCGTACACCGGGATGAAATGAAAGTGCAGGGGGAAGCCTGGCATGTGCCCGAACCGGCTGATGTACAGCCACTTGGGCGCCAACTGCACCTCCATGACCCGCTGGGTCTTGGCGAGCAACCCGCCCAGTTCCGCAAGCGCCGGCTCCGGCAAATCAGCCAGTGAGCTGATAGGCGTCTTGGCACCCAGCATCAGGTAGCCCGGCAATGCGGACGCCAGGTGATGGTTGAGGATCCAGTGTTCGGTCTCGTGGAGGATGTAGGCGGGGTCGATTTGCATCAAAGGACATCCAGGCGCAGTGGAGCAACAGGATAACAAGAGCGCGGGGCTGTATCCCACAAAAGCCAACCATCTGTGTCTATCGCAAGTCTCAGGCAGCCAGTACGGTCCTCTGCAGTTCTTTGATTACCGAGGCAATTATGGATCTTGTTGCAATCCCGTTTGGTACCACTGACTGGTCAACTGTGGAGTCGACTCTCCATCCCGGAGAAACGGGCCATGCTTATTGGCGAGCCTGCCAGTTCGGTTCGGTGCGGGTGCGAATGGTTGAATACAGCCCCGGCTACCTGGCCGATCACTGGTGCTGGAGAGGCCATGTCCTGCTATGCCTGGAGGGCGAGTTGCACACTGAACTGGAGGACGGTCGTCGATTCACCCTCACCGCTGGGATGAGTTATCAGGTGGGCAATGGTATGGAGGGGCATCGGTCATCGACTGACACGGGAGCGAGGTTGTTTGTGGTGGATTGACCCAAAAGCCCGTAGGCATTACCCCTTCCGATAAACCCCAGCCAACTCCCGCGCCAGCTCAATAAAATTCTGCAACGGCGCCGACGGGTTGAACGTGCGCCGTACCAAGGTGATTGGCGCCAACAACCGTGGTCGCGCATCTCGAATTCGGCAATACACAACACTGTCCCGGTGCACATCGCGCATGGAGGCGGGCACCACCGAGATACCTTCTCCCGCAGCCACCAGGCTGACGTTGGTCAGCATCCGTTCCACTTCAAAGGCAATCTTCGGTTCAAAGCCGGCGTTCTGGCAGGCCTTGATCAGGTTGGCGTACATGCCCGGCGCGCCGGGGCGGCGTACAAGGATGAAGCGTTCGTCCTTGAGGGTGCTCAGGCTGATTGAGGGTTCTTGCCCTTTGAGCAGCGGATGGCCGACGGGTAGGGTGAGGAGCATTTCTTCGTTGAGCAGACGGTGGAAACTGAGGCTTTGATGGTCGCTGACCGGGGCGCGGAGGATGCCGATGTCGATGCGTTTTTCCAGGGTTTCTTCGGTGATTTCCCGGGCGCTGCCTTCCTTGACCGAGAGCTCCACGCCCGGATAGTGCTCGCGATAAGCGCGGATGATGCGCGGGATCAGCGGGTGGGCGGCGGCGGAGCTGGTAAAGCCGATGACCAGGGTGCCTTCGATGCCGTGGGCGGCGCGGGAGGCCTTGAGGGAACCGTGCTCGACCCGGGCCAGGATGATCCGCGCTTCATCGAGGAACACCAGCCCGCCAGCGGTAAGGTCGACCCCTTTGGGGTGGCGCTTGAACAGCTCAAACCCCAGCTCTTGTTCCAGAGCGCGAATCTGTTGGCTGAGGGGCGGTTGTTGCATGTTCAAGCGGGCGGCGGCGCGGGTGAAATGTCGCTCTTCAGCCACCATGATGAAATAGCGTAAATGGCGAAGTTCCATGGTGGTATATCCCGTGGCAAGACTTTATTATTTGTGGCCTGGGTGCGCCTTGGTGACCAATATGCCGAAAGTGCTGGGTCACGACAATAACAATAAATAAAAAGACTGAGGAACACCGATGTCAACCCGATCTGCCAGGAATACGAGCATGCCAATCCTGGTTGCCATTGCTCTTGGGATAATGTTGGGGTTGGTCTGCCCAGATGTAGCGATTGATATGAAGCTGCTCAGCGACGGCTTTATAAAGTTGGTCGGTTTGTTGATGCCCTTTCTGTTATTTGTATTGGTCACTACCGGTGTTTCCGGTATTCAGCGTGAACAAAAACACAGCCGCGTAGTGGGCCGGATAGTGCTGTATTTCCAGCTGATGTCGCTGTGTGCGCTGATGATGGGATTGATGGCCGGCTCAGTCTTCGGTCTTGATCAGACCGAAGTGGCGTCCCTGGGTTTTGGCCAGCGAGTGTCAACACACACCTCGGGAGCGCTCGTGCATGAGCTTTCGTTGATGCCGATCTTGTCCAGCGTTTACGGGGTGTTTGTCCACAGTCTGGTGCTGCAGGTGATGGTCGCGGCTGCGTTTTGCGGGTTGTTGCTCGGTCGTGGGGTAAAAGGCAGCAACCGCTGCCTGGCCTGGCTGGAGTCGTCTTTGGCGATGCTCTTTCGGCTGCTGCACATTATCTTGAAGTTCGCCCCGTTGGCGGCATTTGGGGCCATGGCTTTTGTTATCGGTAAATATGGCATGAGCTCGGTTTTGCCGTTGCTGAAGTTCATTGTGGTTATTTATCTGGCCTGTGCATTATTTGTTGTTGTGGTGTTTGCGGGGATCGCACGGGCGGCGGGAGTTCGATTGTCCAGGTTGATCGTTTATTTGAAGGAAGAGTTGTTGTTGGTGGCGTTTACGGGCTCATCGGTCGCAGCACTTCCGGGGTTTGTCGGTAAACTTGAGGCGCTGGGGTGTGATCGTCAGTTAGTACGCCTGGTACTGACAACCGGTTATAGCTTCAATTTAACCGGCAGCCATATTTATCTGACCACTGCCGTCATGTTTCTGGCCCATTTGGCCGGCGTGAGTATCACCGCGCCGGAACTGCTGGTCGTGTTGCTGATTTGCCTGTTTACCTCGTTGGGGTCCACCAGCGTGGCGGGCTCGGCGTTGTTTACCTTGATTGCCACCTTGAACATTCTGCAGTGGATCCCGCTGGAGGGGGTGGGGTTGTTGTTGGGGGTGGAGCGGCTGATGAAGTGCCGCTCGCTGACCAATGTGTTGGGTAATTGCGTGGCTTGCCTGGCGATTTGCAGTTGGCAGAAGGCCCTGGATCGTGATGCATTGAGGCGGGAGCTGGCGCTGGACCTTGCTGGATCTTGAGTCTGACACAGGGCAAATGTGGGAGTTGTCGAGCCCCAGCGAGGCTACGATAGCGGTGGGTCAGCCAACACCAATGTTTGCAGTACTGACCCCATCGCAGCCTCGCCGGGGCTCGACAACTCCCACCTTTTGATCGGGTTTCAGTCTTTGCTATTTGCCAATTTTTCGAAAGCCTTGTCCAGATTACCTTCCGCGCTCTTGAGCTTGTCACGGCGCCCCGTCAGCCACTTTTGATCAGCTTCGAGGGATTTGTGCGCCTCGACCAGCATCCGCTTGACCTCTTCCGGCTGTGGTCCACCCGTGCCTTTGCGAGTCTTGACCATGTTGGTCGGCGACAGTGCTGAACGCAAACCGGCCTCATCCAATGGCAAGGTGTTGGGTGTCCACTTGTACTTGTCCGCTGCCTGGCGATACAGCTTCTGTGCATCGGCATATGGGAAGGTTTTCGGGGTGGTGCCATTGCTGCGGGCTTCGGTGACGATCAGCGAAGCAAAGCTATGACCAATCCGGAACGGCACCTTGAACTGGCGCTCCAGGGTGTCGGCCAGCTCCATCGAGGTGGTCCACTCCGACTCCAGCTCCTCCAGCGCCCGCTGCGGGTTGATTTGCAGGGCGTCGAGCACCGCGTCCATGCTCGTGAACATCTCGCCCGTGGATTGGAACAGTCCCAATGAATCAAAGGCGAACTTGTAGTCGGTCATGCCGGTGGTGACGTTATGGGCGCGCAAGGTCACGGTCTGCGCCAGCCCGACCACATCCGAGGCCGACTCGCGAGTGCGCATCAACAGCCCCGGGTTGCGCTTTTGCGGCATGGCGCTGCTGGTGTAGGTGGACTCTTCATCCAGCAACAACCAAGGGCGGATCTGGTGGTATTGGGTATGGATATCGCCAATCATCGCGCCAATGCGAATCGCCGAGGAGGCCGCCAGGTTCGCCGCTTCAATCGGGATGTCATAGGTGGACACCTGGCTGGAATCCAGGGAGTTTTCCCGCACGCCATCAAAGCCCAGCAACTCGGCCAGGCGCTCACGGTTGAGCGGATATGCGGAGTTCGCCAGTACGGCCGTACCCATCGGGCTCAGGTTCAAACGCGTGTACAACTCGCGAATGCGCTGGCCGTCCCGATCAAAAGCCGCCTCGTACGCCAGCAGGTAGTGGGCGTAGCTGATGGGCATGGCCTGCACGCCGTTGGTATACGCCGGCACCAGCGTGTCGACGTTCTTCTCGGCGATGGCCAGGATACGCTGGCGTGTAGCGTTCAACGCATCGCTGTAGGCCAGCACCTGGGCGCGCAGTTTGGCCAGGCGAAAGGTCGCGAGCATGTCCTGCCGACTGCGGCCGGAGTGGATCAGCGAGGCCTCGGGACCGATTTTGTCGGTCATGATTTTTTCCAGTTGCAGCACATCACTGGGGCGTTTGCCCCCCGACTGGTCGGCCTGGTCGATGGCGTAGCGCACGCCGCCGGCGATCTTCTGGCCCATGTCCGGCTTGACGATGCCTTCTTCAGTGAGCATCACGATCGAGGCTTTGTTGATGCGGTTGAGCCAGGCGAACTGGGTTTGTGTCGGGTCGCCCTTGGCTTTGCGCGGGGACTGCGAGGTGTCCACTGACGCACCGACTTTCGCCGCCTGAGCCGCGCATTGTTCGGTGGTGTTGCAAGGCAACTCGCCGGTGTCGGCGGCATAGGCGCCGTAAGTACTGAACAGGGCGAACGCCACTGCCAGGTGAACCAGGCTTTTCTTGGTATTCATGGGCAATGCTCCGGAAAAATTAAAGCAGGGGCAGGGTGTAGCTGACGATGAAGCGGTTCTGGTCGATGTCGCTACCGGAGCCGTTGCTGCGGTAGGTGCCATTGCGCCATTTCACCTCGAGGTTCTTCAGCGCGCCGCTCTGGAACACGTAGCCAATGTCTGTGTTGCGCTCCCATTCGGTGCCTTCCACGCCTCGGCTGCGCTCGAAGTTGTTGCCCTTGAGATAGCGGGTCATGAAGGTCAGACCGGGCAGACCAATGGCGGCGAAGTCGTAGTCGTAGCGGGCTTGCCAGGATTTTTCTTCGGGGTTGGCAAAGTCCGGCGAGATCATCACGTAGTTGACGAGGTAGGAATCGGTTCCGTCCAGATGCGGGAAACCCGTGGTGCCTTTCATGCGCTGGTAGGCCGCACCGAACGAGTGGCCCTGGATGCTGTAGGTGAAGCGTGCGCCAAAGGCTTGGTTGTCGACGTTGGTGTTGCCGTCCTTACTGGAGTCGGCATAACGCAGGTCGGTCTTGAACGACTGGGCGTTGCCCAAGGGCAGGGTGTGCACCAGGTTGAAGATGTGTTGTTTGTAGTTGTTTTCCAGGTTGGCGTAGTGGTACCCGGTGGCCAGGTTCTGGGTCCATTTGTAGTTGGCGCTGGCGAAGTCGAATTGGTCGCTGGGCACGGCGCCCTTGATGCCTTTGGCGGTCACCTCGATGTCGTCGTGGCCACTGACATTGCGCAGGGTATTGCTGGTCAGGCGCCCGGCGTCGAGGGTCAGGTCGGTAATGTCCTGGCTGGTCAGTTGGGTGCCACGAAAGGTTTGGGGCAGCAGGCGTCCGTCATTGGGCAAAACGGTGGGCAGCCTGGGGATCAAAGTCCCGACTTTCAGCACACTCTTGGAGATCCGGGCCTTGGCCGTGGCGCCCATGCGGCTGTAGCTGTCGGGCGCCTTGTCGCTGCCGACGGGCAACAAACCGGTATTTTGTCGGTCGGGGCCCGAATCCAGCTTGAGGCCCAGCAAGCCGATGGCATCCACACCAAATCCCACAAGGCCTTCGGTAAACCCCGATTGATAGTTGAGAATCAGCCCTTGAGCCCACTCATCGCGCTTGGATTGGCTGGCGCCGTCTTGACGGTAATCGCTGTTGAAGTAGAAGTTGCGAAATTCCAGATCGGCTTTGCTGTCTTCAAAAAAGTCAGCTTCGGCGAAGGAGGGAAAGGCGAGGGTCAAACCGAGGGTGGCCGAAGTCAGGCCCAGGGCAAAGGGGGACTTATTCATTGTTATTCCCGTTGTCTGCTGCTTATTTTTAGAATTGTGTGGCCGGACGGCGACAGGGAGACGCATCCGGCCTGAGCAGGCTAACGAGTTGGTTTGTAGATTGAAAATATATAGAAAGTGTTGATAGCAGACGTTCTAAGTATGGCGCTTGCCCTCTGTGGCAAACGGGCAAGCGCCATCACTGCGCATCAATGCATCTTGCTGTGGTCCATACCGTTCAAGGCACGGGCCGGTGCCTTGATGTCGATGGTCTGTTTTTCGCCCTTGGCGTTTTCCACCGTCAGGGTCAGCGGCACCTGGTCGCCTTCCTTGATCTGGCCGGTCAGGTCGATCAGCATCACGTGGTAGCCCTCAGGGTCGAGCTTCACCGCTTTGCCGGCGGGCAGTGCGACGAAGTCCACCGGGCCCATGCGCATCACGTCATCCTTCATGCTCATTTCATGGATCTGCACGGTCTTGGCCACCGGTGACGCCACGCTGAGCAACTTGCTGTCGCTGTCGGCCGTGACGGTCATGAAGGCACCGCTGGACGGCTGCCCCGGTACAGTGGCGCGCACCCAGGCGTCGCTGACCTGGGTCTGGGCGCTGGCGTGGGCGGCGAGGCCCAGCAGGGAAAGGCCGAGGGCGATGCGTTTGAGGGTTTGAACGGCAGTCATTAGCAGACCTCCATAACGGTGAGCAGGTCTTCTGCGCACTCTTTGGCGTTAAGGGATGCCGACAGGCCCAGGCGCAGGTTGCCGCGGGTGTCGAACACAAAACTGGTGGCGGTGTGGGACAGGGTGTAGCTGTCGCCGGCGGGGATCTTTTCATAAAAGATCCCGAACTCCTTGGCGGCCACGGCGATTTCTTCCGGGGTGCCGTACAGCGCTTCGAAGCTGGGGTCGAAGGCCTTGACGTAGGCGTCGAGCACCTTCGGCGTATCGCGCTCCGGGTCCAGCGTGATGAAGATCACTTGCATGATCTTGCCGTCGCGACCCATGAGTTTCTTGGCCTGGGCCATCCGGGCAAGCGTCGTTGGGCAGACCGCCGGGCATTGGGTGAAGCCGAAAAACACCACCGGCATCAAGCCACGGAAGGAGCTGAGGGTGACGGATTCGCCCTCGGTGTTCTTGAGCCTGAAGGTACGGCCCATGATCTTGTCGCTCAGATCCTTGCCGTACTTGAAGTTCAGTCTGGGGCTGTTGTCACAGCCGCTCAGCAGGCCAAGGCCCAGCAGGCCCATGCCCTGGATGACTTTGCGGCGGGTGAATAACGTACTCATCAACGGTGCATCCTGTGAAGCGCCTGGGTCCCGCGAAACGTATCAATCAGGCTTTGAAAAGGAGTAAACGAGGAGGGCGCACATTCTACCAACCCTGGCCGCTCTACGTAATCTGCGACGTTCTGCCGCAGGGCAGGCCGGGCTTCATCCGCCTGGATGTTCGGTGTTAAAGTCGCCGCCATGAAACTGACCCGCCCGGACCGTTCGCTCATTGCCTGGACCTTGTATTTCTGCGTCCTGTTCAATGTGTTCGTCTGCGGTTTGGGTCATGGGCAGATGATGGGCCTGGAGCTCAATGGCCTGGGCGGGCAGTTTTGCTCGGCATTGGGCAGCAAGGCGCCTGCTTCGGACAGCGGTCTTGGCAGCCCGAGCGCCAGCAGTTGGTCGAACTTCTTCGCCTGCCCGGTCTGCTCGGCCGTGACGCTGGCAATCGTCTACCTGCTCTGCCTGGCCTGGCTGCTGAGCCTGGGGCAAACGCCGCGTCCTGGCCACGAACAGCGCAACAAGACACCTCCCCGATACCTTTGGCCTTCCGCCAACCCTCGCGCTTCCCCGGCGTTCTGACGTGTGCCCGTGGCGTCCGGTGATCAGGGCGCCTGCTGTGCGTTGCGCCGTTATTGGCGGCCAGCGTCAATCGTCACGAGTGTGAGTGTGTTCCATGGCCTATCTTCTGCCTTCAGGCGCTGCGCGTCTGGTCAGCAAGACCTCCCGCAGCCAGCCGCGCGGCGACGTGCTGCTACCGTTCCCTGATTACCCGAGCAACTCCCGTTGTTTTGTCCATCTGGATGCTCGGTTATTGCCTTACTGGCATACCTTGTTCGACGTCTGTCCGGGATTGCTCAAGCTCGATCCACCGGAGGGCTTGAACCTGTTTCGCAGCTTCATGACCTGGGCTTACCGAAACCGTGCGCCGCAAAATTGGACGTATCACTTGAGTATCTGTCGTTGGTTGCTGAGCTCCCGGTATCGAGCACAGATCGATGAAGAGACGATTGAGGTGTTCATGACTGCTGCCGCTGCGCGCTGGATCAACACTGACGACAGCCAGGCCCAGGGGCTGGTGCTTGCCTGGCAAGGGGCGCCCATCCGGATCGTCGACTGGAAGGACGCAGGATGCAGCACGGTGTTATCGGAAGAGGAGCTGCCGCCACTGCCTTGGGATTTTGCCTGGTGCCCGTTGCCCGGCAAGCGTGGGTTCAGACGCTGGTTAGCGGTGCCTTGAGGTTGTGACGGATCCACTCGGCAACGCCGGTCACGGCAATCTGCCGTTGGGCATTGAAGGTGTTGGCCGGGTCCCAGGCCACGCCTTTGCCTTGAGCGAACACCACGCGGTATTTCTTGAGGCTGTCTTCGGGCGCTTTAGACAGATCGGATTGCAACTCGGGTATCGACCAGCGCACACGCGTTACCGTGCGACCGAGCGCCGTGTCGACGGTATCCGCCAGTTGGCCGTAGGTCAGGGTATCGCCGGCGGTGTAGACCACCTGGTTGGCGATGGGCGGTTCGGCAAACACAATCTGCGCCGTCAGCCGGCCAATGTCCTTCGGTGTGGTGACGGTGACAGCGGTGTCCCAATCTCCCAGGGCATGCACGGTGTTTTGCGCCAGGTCCACCACTCCGAAGGAGGGCTCGAACAGAAAACTGGTGAACATCCCGGTGGAAACGATGATCCATTGCGTGCCGTGCTGGGCGCGCAGCAGGTCGCGCACATCCAGTTGTTCATCGAACAGGTCCTGCGCGCTGCCACGACCGATCACGTCGTAATTGACCCCAAACTGCCACGGCACAAAGCGTTTCACGCCGCCTTCGATGGCTGCGCGCGCCAGTTTGCGCTGGGTGCCGGGGCCAGCGGCAAAACCGATGCAACTGATCACCGTGTCGAACGGTGCGAACACTGCAGCGAGGTCGGTTTGAGAGTCGTTCACCAGATCGCCGGCCAGCAGCTCAATGCCCAAGGCGCGCAATTCAGCGAGGTCTTTTTGCTTGTCGGCGGCGGTGGATTGCAGTGTGGCGGGGCGTAATAAGACGGTGACCCGCACGTCGCGAGGGGCTGCCATAACGGCCACCTCTCGCAGCACAGCCATGCCGAGTTCGCCGGCGCCCAGCACGAGGATGGAAGTGTTCAGCGTCGAAGTCATAGGGTTCTCCGTTGGGGGCGGTTGCCAGGTGAAAGTCGTGTCATGCTTGCAGAATTACCAACCGCGCATAAGAAGGCACACCCGTGATACCGGGAGAACGACATGGATAACGACGAGATCATCAGGCGCTCACAAGCCGCCTGCGAAGCCCTCAGCGCCGATGACGACGGGCTTAAACGCCAAGTGCTGACCCATGCGGGAAACCGCTGGTCGTTGGGCATTGTGCATGTGCTGGGGGTTAACGGGCGCCTGCGCCATGCCGAGATCGGCCGGCGCATGGAGGGCGTCACCCAGCGCATGCTGACGCGCACATTGCGCCAGCTGGAACGCGATGGCCTGGTGCTGCGCCACGACTTTCAGGAGGTGCCGCCCAAGGTCGAGTATGAACTGTCGGGCCTGGGCAAAGAACTGCTGGTGCATATGATTCCGCTGTGGACCTGGGTGGTGGAAAACGCGGAAGGTTTCAGGCGCTCTCGGGAGCAGTTTGATCAGACCCAAGACAATGAATCGTCGTTGTCCAGCACTGGGGAATGAGCCTTTCCTGCAATTTTAATGAACCCTCATGCGTGTCTCTTGACCTAATACCTGAGACCTCAGGAGGTGAATCATGCAAATAGAATATGTCTGGATTGGCTTGGCCGTGCTGCTGGTGCTGGCGGAGCTGTGGGCGATCAACCAGGTGTTGCGCAGCAGCAGTCTCTGGGAAAACAAGGGGCTGTGGCTGGTAGTGATTATCTTCATGCCGTTGCTGGGGTTGATCCTCTGGGGTCTTTTTGGCAGGGGCGCAGCGTCGTCGGAGCACAGCAAGGGTTGAGGCCGAACCGGCAAACAGACAGGTGCCCGAGGGCGCTTGTCTTGTAAGCGGATCGGTTGATCTCAGGTCGTCGTGGCCTGGGCAAGTTCTTGGTTGAACGCGTAGATCTTGTCGACGATTTGCCTCGACGCAGCGCTGATTGCAGTGTGGGTATTACCCGCGATGTGAGGTGTCAAGACGGCGTTGGTGATGCCCACCAAGGGTGAGTTGAAGCGATCCTTTTCCAGGGCGAAGGTGTCGATGGCCACGGCTTTGATATGCCCGGGATATTGGGCCATGAACGTCGCCAACTGAGCCTCGTCGATGATGCCGCCGCGTGCGGTATTGATCAGGATCGAGCCTGGGCGCATCAGGGCAAAGGCGGGGCTCCCGAACAGGCCACGAGTGAGCGGTGTGAGTGGGGTGTGGATGGACACAATGTCAGCCTCGCCCAACAGTTGGCTGAGTGTTGCCCTTCGTTCAAGGCCAAGTTCTTGTGCCACTTGCTCGGTGAAATGCTCGGAGCCCGTAGCGATGACCCTCATGCCCAGCGCCTGGGCTTTGCGCGCCACTTCCTGGGCAATGCGCCCCGTGCCTACCAGCCCGAGGGTGAGTTCGGCAATTTCCAACGCAGGAGCGAGCGTGCCTTTTGACCATTGGCCTTTGTGGGTTTCGCTGTTGTAGTGATTGAGGTCACGGGCCAGGAACAACGCCTGGGCCAGGACGTACTCAGCCACGGCTGTCGCGTTGGAGCCCGGCGTGTTCAGAATGGCCACGTTCCTTCGAGCGGCTTCTTGCCGATCGATATGGTTAAGCCCAACGCCCGCCTGGGCGATGGCTCGCAATGGGGTCGCCAGGGCTGGTGAAGCGACGGCTTTTATCAGTTCGTCATCAAGGGGAATGTTCAACCGAGTCTTGAACGCGCTGTAACCGCCGGCTTCTACGACAGCGGCGATAAACGCCGCTCGGTCATGGCAGTTGATGTCTGTGTAGCGAATGCGTTCGCCGTAGCGTTGTTGGATGTTGTCCTTCTCGCTCAGGTAGTGAAGGTTCAGCGTGATTGATAGGCCCAGCTCAAGAAAACGATCAATTTCTTCGAACAGGAGCGCAGGGCCAGGGGCATCCAGTATCAGGGTGCGAAACGTCATCAGCATGCTCCTCTTGAAGGGAGTGACGAACATCATTTCCAGCTATTCACGCATCCGCTTGCACCACTTCGATCCCCATCTGGCGATAGCTGTCAATGCTGCCTGGGGCCACGGATTCTTCGGTGATCAATGTATGAATCCGCGAGCAAGGCGCAACGACGAAGGGTTCCGAGGCGCCCAGTTTATCGGCCAGGGTCACTGCCACGACGTGGGAAGCGCTGTCGAGCATAGCCTGTTTCACCGCGACTTCATCGTAGTGCAATGAGCTGATGCCGATCTGCGGATGCAGGGCGCAGACACCGGTGAACAACAGATCAGCCTTGATGCCCTGGATCAGCCGCACGGCTTCATGGCCGGTGGCGGCCATGGTCGCCGGATTGAGCTGGCCGCCGGCCAGAATCACCGTGATGAGCGGGTGCTCCGCCAGGGCAACCGCGATCAGTGGCGAGTTGGTCACCGCCGTCAGGGTGAGGTTGCGGGGGAGTGACTGGGCGATCTGCAAGGTGGTGGTGCCAGAGTCGAACAGCACGATCTGGCCGTCCTGCGCACGATTGGCCGCGAGCTGGGCCAGGTGTCTTTTTATCTCATTGGTTTCACTGACCCGGGTGAAGTAGTCCTTGCCAGTGTCCTTGGGGCGCGGCAAGGCACCACCGTGGACGCGCTGTAGCAGGCCGGCTGACGCCAGTTCGCCGAGGTCGCGACGGATCGTGTCTTGGGACACAGCGAAATGATCCACCAGTTCCGATGCCATGACTTTACCGTCGCGTTCCAGCAGCAGCAGGATTTTTTGTTTACGCAGAGAGGGCAGATCAATTGTGCTGTGCATGTTTATGCCTGTTAGTGCGTGTTTATGCTGGATTATACCCGTGAGTTTGCCAAAGACAATGTGTGGTTATGCAGGCTTGAACGGGGCCTAACTATCTACCCCTGAACGGTGTGGGGCACGCGTTAAGTTTTGGTGCTCACTAAAGTCAGGACCCCCCCCCGATGAGTAAGCCTCAGATAGCGCTTGAACAGATCCGCATGTCCCGCGATTACCTTGCCAAGGAGTTCGCGGGCCGTCCCAGGTTGGAGGACGTCGCCGAGTCCCTGATCAATGACTGGATCAATGACTGGTTTACAGGCTCGCTAGTGCGTGCCCATACCTTATGGATTGGCGTAATACAGCGGGCAGGCGACTCTTTGACCTACGGTCAGTTGACGTCGCTGAGCGATGCCTTGATTTCGCGCTGCATGAGCCGGCAACCGCTGAACTACACACCTAACTACCATCAAGTGTTGGTGGGGGGCACGAGCACGAGTGTCACACCGGAAAACACAGCGTTTTCGGTAGATGACCTGGAGTTCATGCTCAACTCGCTGGCGTCCGATCTGGTCCCGGCGCTCCAGGCGCGGATGGTGCAGTACTGGAATGGCATCTCTTCGCAGGACCCGTTGTCGACCCGGTGGCGCTTGGTCAGTGAGCAGCTGCGAAAGTGCTTGAAAACCGCTCGACAGATTCCACCACTCAGCGAGTCGCAGCAATTGCTGCTGAACGGAATCTACCCGAGTAAGGCGGATCGGCAACGGTTTGGAGGGCCCGACGCGTTACACATATCTCAGGTCTACGTTGCCAGTGGTGCGCAGCTTGGGCAATGGGTACCGCTGTTGGTTTTTCAAAGGCTCCAGGGGGCCAGTGTTCATGTCTACAGTCCGGCTTCGTATCTGCTCAGGCTCGACTCACTGGACCAGTTAGGAAGCTTGTTGCCACGCTACATGAGTCACTACGCGCCCGATCAAGTCCTCCAATGGACCCTCAAGGAGCCCGAAGGCGATGTTTTCGATAGTCTGGCCCAGAGTCTTCTGGAGAAGCAGTTACGGGATATATCCGTGATCGATTGGACGCAACTTCCCCGGGTCGCCAGCTATAAAAAACTGCTCAGTACCCTGACATCGCCCCTGGCTTGGTTTGATTCTGACGCTGCGCGAGAGCTTAGCGAGGAGCAACTGCCGTTGTGGTTGCAGACAGCCTCGGCGCTTGATCGCAAGACCTACGGCCATTGGCTGGCGCGGTTGGCGGATGTCCAGCAACGGGCGGCTGGGGTGGGTTTTCTCGACGGCATCGATCCGATTGATGTCTATGCCCGCAAGGCGTTGCAGCGGCAAATGGCCCTGGATCATCCCCGGGAGGTAACGGTCGATCCGGATAATTACGTACTGACTTTTGTGCGCACCCAGGGCTCCACGGTGGGGTGGACAGAAAGCGTGTCGCACACGCTGACTCAATACGCCCTGGAAAACCCGTTTATGACGCCCTATGCGCGGCTTGATATACGCAACCAGGCAGTCGCCGATGGAAGGCCTGCGAAGTGGATAACGCCCAGTTATCTCAAGCGTCTTATTAGCGCCGTGGATATTGGCAAACACTATCCAATGCTGCTCAAGGACCGGCTGATTCTCGACGCGGTCGAGGCCGATCGGCGAAGGCGACTCTTCGTTGACCAGATGAGCGTACAACTGCCGATGCAGGCCTTTGAATACATGCTGCGAGGCCACGGCGGCCTTACCCCATCCGGCTATCGGGTGATGCAGGCCATTATGCAGGCCGAAGCGACGTCGCGGGTGGTCGACGGCGAGGCGATTGTGGCGCGCCACCTGGCCTTTCTGGAGCATGCGGGCGGGTCAGTGCACCGGGCGTTTAACCTGTTTGTGATTGGCCCCCGGGATAACACCCCATTACCGCACATTCTTTATCACCCTTCGAGTGTGAATGCCCTCAGGCAATTCGACAGTCGCCAGGCATTGCTTGATGAGGTCATGCGTCCGGGCAGTGAGCTGCAGCATATTGTCCTCGACAGTATGTCCGAGCGCAGTCGGGCACTGTTCGGCAACGGCGGTTTCCGCAGCCCGAACGCAAGGCGTTTTTTGCAAGGAGATGAGTTCGAGTCAGTTACACAGCCCAGCCCCGCGTTGCTAAGTGACTTGGAAATTCCGGAGGGTTTCCTCGATGTGGTGTTCAAGGAAAACGCCATCAGCCTGTGGCGGCAGGCCGACAAGCAGTCCGCCTCCAACGAAGAGTTGCGCTGGACCGTCTTCAAGAATGATCTCTGGCAGTTGTTCAATGTGTTGTTGCCGTTGCTGCGAGGGCCGGTCGCTGTCGCGGGGTGGTTGAGCCAGATACTGGCTTCAACCCAGGCGCTCGTGACCTTGCCCCAGGATGCTGATCAGGCTGCCCGTGCGGCAGTCGTTACCGATTTGATTGCGAGCCTCTCAGGCCTGCTCACGAGCCGTGTGATGGGGCTTGATGAACGACTCGGGCTGAATGAAGCGAAACCCGAAATCAGGCACTTGCCTGAGGTAATGAGCAGTCCGGTTCACGTTCAGCTGCCGGCGGCGAGGTTCCCCTGGCGCCGTACCCTGGGCGATATCACGGCAATGGATTTTTCCTGGGCAAATGCCAATCAGCGATTGTCCACGGCCCAGTTGGCAGCGATCGAGACCTTCAAATGGCGCCCCGGTCCTGGGCAGGCGTGGCCGAATATTCCGAGCAATATTGAAAAAACGGGGACCGCCCGCGGACTGGTGCGGGTCAGTATCGGGCCGCAAAAGTGGCACCATCATGCGGTTATCGAGGGCGGGTTCTATGCCGTCAGTCTCTTTGAAGGTGAGTTGAGGGTGGTCGATCTGAAACAGCCAACGCGCTGGGGGCCTTGGCTCAAACGGGGGCGTAACGATCTGTGGCATTTCGATTTTGACATGCGGTTGCTTGGGGGCGGGCCGAAGAAGCCCGCTGCCGCTCGGCGCGAAGAGATCCGCCGCTACAACGTGGAACTTGAGCAACGTTACAACCTTTTGACCGCCCGGCTGGTGAATGCCGAGCGTGGAGTCGATGCGGCCTTCACACTCCATGAAAGTGCTCATGCATCCAACGCGCAAAAGTTTACCGATCCCCAGCGCCAGGCCATTGCCGTGCGTTATCTGAAAGAACTACAGGATGAAAATCGATGCCAGTTCGACAAAATGGACCTGCTCAAGGCAATGAACGCCAATAAACCCATGGTTGGCTATGAAACGGAGCTGATCATGCAACTTGAGAGGCACGTGGAAAATCTGCGCCAACAAATGGCTCTGCTGATTCTGGCGCGCCAGGCGGCGGGCCCGACCGAGGAGCTACGTCAGGTTTGGCTCTCGCAGCTCGACGATGAAGACTCGGCCCAGGCCCAATCCGCTCACGAGGCGATGCATGGGTACTTGATGAAAGTCGCCGGGTACAACGATCAGTTGATTGACCTGAGTATCCTGGAGTTGGCGCGCTTTGGTGAGTTGTTGAACGTGCCGGGGTTCGACTTGTCAGCGAGCCCGTTGGCGCAGGTACTGGCGCTGCCGGCAACGCCGCTGGACTGGAAGATCGTACAGTTGAAGGTCTACCAGGGGCTGGTGCTGCGCCGGCGTCCGCTCCCGGAGGAGTTCGACGACTTTGTGGACCTCAAGCGGCTAGGTGATCAGGTGCTGCTGGCGGCATGCTCACAGAAGACCTTGCAGGAGCCCGGTCTCGTCAGTCTGGAGGAGCGAGTCCAGGGGTTGGAGGGGATTCTCCAGGAGTACGCGGATGCCCAGGGATGGCTGCGTTTTTATGGTGATAGCGTGCCAGACCTGATTGACCAGGACATGGTCAGGGGGCTGCACCGCCAGATCGAGGGGGTACGCCAGGAAGCTCAGCACACATTGGCCCTGGCACTCAGGGAGCAAGCCGAAGAGCCCGCCATCAGACCGACGCCCACTGCGCTGCGGGACTCGGGCCGGCGTCTGGTACGCGACCGCAAAAATCGGATTCAGGCGGGGCGAGTGCGCCCGCAGACATCGGTGCGGCGGGCGAGATCGTGGATGTCAGCGATCCTGTCGACCATACCCCGGTCGCCAGCTTTCGCCAGAGCTCCGTCGCCGGCGAATGGGAGCAAGTTGTCGACGCACCCAGTCCGGTGGTGAGGCCTGCGCGATCATTGCGCAAGTTACAGGCAGATGCCGAGGCGCTGCTGAAGAAGGAAGCGATGGTCAGTCGCCAGGTGAGCAAAGAGGCACAGTCCTCCAACACGCCGATCAGCGCGCAAGCGCAACTGACGCACCTGGCTGAAGCGATGAACGAAGTGGCCGGAAAGATTCGTGACACGCTCATCACGCAAGGCAAAAAGCCAGATGTAACGGCAGAGCAACTGTTGGACGCTCTTGGGAACGCCTCGTCTCGTTTGGTGGAGCAGGGGAAACAGGTGCGTATCGACATTATCCTGCGCAATCCCCCTGAAGAAGCCAGGATCGATTACCTAAAAAGCCAGGGCCAGGTCGATATCTTGCTGGTGGAGGGGCGCATCAAACTCAAGCACGACAATGACTATCTGCAGGAATATGTGATTCGCGACACGTCCAGGAAGGCGGTGGCTTATGCACATTTTCATTACCCGGCCCAAGACACGCCCAACGCAAGCTACAGTGCCGCCCATCTGAAGCTGCCGGAGCAACGCTACCTGAACTTTCGCAGCCTTGCCGACATGCCCGAAAGTCGAGTGTTGGCGGTCTACTATGCGCGCATCAGCACGCGGCTGGCCGAGCCGCTCTTTCTGAGTGTCACCCAGTCGATTCCTCGTCGCAGCAGGCAGCAGTACTGGTGACACGCAGGATCGGCGGTTACTCTCTGGACTCGTTCAGGGAGAGGTGACATTGATGACGCTGATCACAACCATCGAAGACTTGCGCAAACTGGCACAAAAACGCGTACCACGAATGTTCTACGACTACGCCGATTCCGGGTCGTGGACCGAGAGTACTTACCGGGCCAATGAAAGCGACTTTGCCCGGATCAAGTTTCGCCAGCGGGTAGCGCGCGACATCGATGAGCGCTCGATCCGCGCGACGATGATCGGCCAGGACATGGCCATGCCGGTGGCCCTCGCGCCCACGGGCCTGGCCGGCATGCAGCACGCCGATGGCGAGATTCTCACCGCGCGTGCAGCGGCGGCGTTTGGTCTGCGTTACACCCTGTCGACCATGAGCATCTGCTCCCTGGAAGACATTGCTGAGCACGTTGGCAAACCCTTCTGGTTCCAGTTGTACGTGATGCGTGACCGCGCCTTTATCGAACAGTTGATCGAGCGGGCCAAGGCGGCCGGGGTGGATGCGCTGGTACTGACCCTGGACCTGCAAATCCTCGGGCAACGTCACAAGGACTTGATCAACGGCCTGTCGGCGCCCCCTAAACTCACGTTGCCCAACCTGCTGAACATCATGACCAAGCCGCGCTGGGCCTTGGGCATGCTGGGCACCAAACGCCACGGTTTCGGCAATATCGTCGGCCACGTCAAAGGCGTGGCCGACATGAGTTCCCTGTCCTCGTGGACCGCCCAGCAATTTGACCCTCGCCTGAGTTGGGCTGATGTCGAGTGGATCAAGCGCTGCTGGGGCGGTAAGTTGATCATCAAGGGCATTCTGGATGTGGAAGACGCGCGGCTCGCGGCGGACTCCGGGGCTGACGCACTGGTGGTCAGCAACCACGGCGGGCGTCAGCTCGACGGCGCGCCATCGAGCATCAGCCAGTTGCCGGCCATCGTCGAGGCGGTGGGTGAGCGCATTGAGGTGTGGCTCGATGGCGGTATCCGCAGCGGCCAGGACGTACTCAAGGCGGTAGCGTTGGGAGCCAAAGGGACGATGATTGGCAGGCCGCATCTGTATGGTCTGGGGGCTATGGGTGAGGCGGGTGTGACCAAGGCGCTGGACATTATTGCCCGTGAGCTGGATGTGTCCATGGCGCTGTGTGGGTATAACGATATTCGCCAAGTCACTCGGGATATTTTGCTGCCGGGGACTTTTCCGGGATAAAAACATCGTAAAAACGTGAAAAGAGTTGTCCACGAAAACCGTGGGTATCTCTGTGGATAACCCTGCCGGAGCCCGGCAGGGATGGCGATTTAACGTCAGGTCAATATTTGATCAACCCCTGCTGCGAGCCAGTATGGCGTGGGGTTACGCTTGACAGGCATCGGCAATATCGGTGCCGGAATGCGGGTTTACGAGTCACCGGTGGGACCTGTGGAAGGTAGGTGTGTAGGTCCGGCAACCTGAGCGGGTGCCTTGGACTTCATCAGGTTATCCAAGGCCTGGCGATAACTGCGACCTGCCAGGCTCATGCTGTTGTTATGGCTGGCGCCGGGCACCAGCAACAGGCGCTTGGGTTCCTGGGCCGCCTTGAACAGTGCTTCGCTGAAACGCGGTGGTACGTAGCGGTCATCCAGGCCATGTACCACCAGCAGCGGCATGTGGATATCGGCGATCTTGTCGATGGAGTCGAACTTCTGCGACAGCAACCAGCGCACCGGTAGGGAGGTGTTGGCGACCGCCGTGGCAGCATCGGCCAGGGAGGTGAAGGTGGACTCGATCACCAACCCTCGTACTGGGGCAGGCACGTGATTGTCAGCGGCCTGCTTGCCCAGCTCCGCCGCCAGGTCGATGGCCACTGCGCCGCCGAGGGAGTGGCCATAGATCAGGCGCTTATTGGGATCAGGTTGCAGCAGCTTGAAGCGTTCCCAGGCGACGCGAGCGTCCTCGTAGACACTGGCTTCCGACGGCAAATCGCCGTGGCTTTGGCCGAATCCACGGTAGTCGATGGCCAGCACCGAGAAGCCCAGGGCGTGCAGTTGTTCAATGCGGAATAACTGACCGGTGAGGTTCCAGCGCACACCATGCAGGTAAAGAATCGCCGGCGCGTTTTTCTTCTCGGCCGGCCACCACCAGCCATGAATGTTTTGCCCTGACTTGAAGCTGGCGGGTTTGAGTTCGAACTCCTGCACGCTCCGTGGCAGGCCGCTGTACCAACTGGCGGTGCCGGGCTCGATGCGAAACACCAATTCCCGTTCTTTGTGTTGAAGCACTGCGCAACCTACTGGCAAACCAATAATCAAGACAGCCATGCACAGCAGGGGAAACCAGCGAAGGCCGAAGCGGGAGAGAAGACGTGAGGGCATGGAGGTTCCAAGGTGCAAGCGGAGCACGGGTTTTAACAGAAGCCCTGGTCATGCAGGAAATATTTCGACAGCCGTCATCCAGGATTGCTTGCAAAGTGTTTCAGCAGCAGGAAAGCAAAGGGATATCAGGCCAAATAGAGCGAGATACCCTGCTTTTCATAGGGTTCTCGCAGTGCGGGGGAAGTGCTGGCCAACAGCACAATCGCACTGATGCTGGCCAATTCGACTACCTGATACGGCGATGCGGTGGTCAGCTTCTCCGAGGTTGCCAGAACGATGGTTTCCGCTGCCGCCTGGCACAAGGCTCGCTTGATCACGGCCTCCTCAAAGTCGCCGGTCGATAAGCCAGCGGTGGGATGCACACTGCATACACCCATGAAATACAGGTCTGCCCTTACCCGACCGATCGCTTCCAGCGTTGCCGCACCTACACCCACCTGGGAGTGCCGGAAAAGTCGGCCGCCCAGCATGATCACTTCGATCTCTGAATGATCTACCAGTGCCATGGCAATGGACGGGCTATGAGTGATCACAGTGGCCTTCAAGTCCGTCGGTAGATGATGTGCCAATTGCAGGCAGGTGGTACCGCCATCGATAAACACCACTTGGCCGGGTTGCACCAACTGCGCAGCCGCTCGGCCGATGGCGATTTTTTCTTCGGGGACCAGGTGTTCACGCACGGTGAAATCGGCGATTGCCGGCGAGGCGGGCAGTGCTCCGCCGTGAACCCGCAGCAGCAAGCCCTCCTTGGCCATTTCCCGCAGGTCGCGCCGAATGGTGTCCTCCGACACGGCAAGCGTGCAGCTCAACTCCTTGGCCACCAATCGGCCTTCCTGGCGCAATAAATCCATGAGGTATTGCTTGCGTTGACGGGTTAGCATTGGCTGCTCTCTGCACGCTTTTTCTTGACTGTGCACGATTTTGCACGACATGCTGAATAACACAAGACAAAAAGGCCCCGTCATGGAAAACAGCCCCGTTCGTATCACTGGCGAAGAAACCCTCTCCGACAACTGGTACGTGCTGAAGAAATACAGCTTTGACCTGCGTCGCCGCGACGGCAGCTGGCAGGCCCAGACCCGGGAGGTCTACGATCGTGGCAACGGCGCGACCATTCTGTTGTACAACCGTGAGCAGCGCACGGTCCTGCTGATCCGCCAGTTCCGCATGCCGACTTTCGTCAACGGTTACGATGGTTATCTGGTCGAGGCTGCGGCGGGCTTGCTGGACAATGCCAGCCCCGAAGAACGCATTCGCCTGGAGGCGGAGGAAGAGACCGGCTACCGGGTAAGTCATGTCGAGAAGATCTACTCGGCCTTTATGAGCCCCGGCTCAGTGACTGAGCGAATTCACTTCTTTATCGGTGAATACCGGCCAGGTGATCGGGTGGGCGACGGTGGTGGACTGGAAGAAGAGGGCGAGGATATCGAGGTGCTGGAGCTGGGATTTGACGAGGCGATTGCGCAGGTTGCCGACGGCACGATTGTCGACGGCAAGACCATCATGTTGCTGCAGTATCTGGAGCTGCGCTTGCTCAAGGGCGACTTCCTGTAAGGCCGCAGGCCCGGCCTGCCTACCTTTGCGTGCTTCAGTGAACCCAGGACGGCTGCTTGGCTAACGCGGTAAGGGCGGTCAGCCGCTTGTACATTTTGCTGCGCCGGTGATTACCGGCATAGCCGCCCATGGCCGCTACCGTTCCGCTCTGGATATGGTCCAGGTAACGGAAAATCGTGCGCGGGGATAGAAAGTCGATCCGGTAGCCCAAGGCGCTCATGCGGTCCTGCAGTTCGTAGCCGGGGTTACGGTCGTCCATTTGAAAGCGCAGCCCGTGCTGTTTGATCAGCCGGACATTCCACAGGGTGCAAAAGCTCTTCAAGTGGGTTTCCTTGAAGGGTTTCGGTTCCCTGGCGTTCAGGCCCATCGCCCGCAGGCTGCGACGGGTGTAGTGCTTGAGGAAACGCGAACCCAGGCGCCATGCGGTTCTGAGTGGGCCCCGATTGAGTTGCTCCAGGCAACCGACGGCGGCCACTTCTTGCGGGCCCTTGCAGCGTTCGAGCATTCGGGTGAACACACTGGGGTCGTAGATGAAGGTGTCGGTGTGCAGCACAAACAGGTATTCGGTCTCAACCTGTTCCAGCGCACAGTCCAGGGCTTTGCCATGGGCCATGCTGCCCGCTTCCGGGCCCACGCTCTTGCGCTCGATCAACTGGATACCTTGGCGGGTACGCAGGAATTCGGTGCTGGCGTCACACGAGTCGTTGTCCACCACAAAAATCGGTACGCCACTGTGTTGCAGGCCTTCTTGCAGCAGATCAAGGCACATTCTGGTCAATTCCAGGGATTTGTAATTGACCAGGGCGATACTGAAGTTGGCTTGGGGAGAGAGGGCGCGGGTCATGATGGGTCGAGCCTCGGGCAGGAGTGATTTATATGCGTGCAAGGCCTGCTGGTCGGGGCTTGACCTCAGGCTTGGGCACATCCTGGCTGAGGGAGGGTGGCGGTTCGTTCTCCGGTAGATAAACTTTCTGACAGGGTTGTTTCAGGCCTGCGTTGTGGCTCGTTTTTAAACCTGACGAGAACTGTTGATGCGGTTATCCCGATTTTTGTCGGAATGGGCGGCAGGGGTGGTGATGTGTTTGTACGGGGTGAGTTGGCGCGTCACGTTTGGCCAGGATGAAGATCCAGCCAGCGAAGTGAAACCCTTGTGGGAGCTGTCGAGCCCCGGCGAGGCTGCGATGACGTCGGCACAGCAAACATTGATGCAGCCTGACCCACCGCTATCGCAGCCTCACCGGGGCTCGACAGCTCCTACAGTTGATCTTCACCAGCCCATTCAGAAAATATTCAACGGATACTCAGTAATCAGACGCGTCTGCACCAGATGTCCCCCGGTGGAAGCATCGCCATCGTGCCAAGCCTCCCGCAGGTGAAAGGTCAGCTTCTTGGCCGGACCGCTCTGAACCACGTATTTCACCTCGGCATCGGTTTCGTGCTCTTGGTCGTTGGCCCCATAAACCCCAGCGTAGGCCGAGTTGCTCGCCGTATGCGTACCGTCGATGCCAGAACCGCGAATATGGCGGGCCATGAAGCTCAGGCCAGGGGCACCGAAGGTGCTCATGTCCAGGTCATAACGCATCTGCCAGGACTTCTCGCCCGGGCCGTTGAAGTCGGAGTACTGCACTGAGTCAGCGAGGTTGATCGAGTTACCGTAGCGTCCGGCGCCGACCCCGGCATTGGTATCCCCAAAGCCGACATAGTCGAACGGCTCATCACCATGGATCTTCTGCCCGGCCAAGGTGAAGGTTTGCGCGCCCAGGGTGTAGGCAGCCGACAGCGAGGCGGCGGTGGTGTCGATGGTACCGGCCTTGGCGCTGCCGTCGTCCAGGGTGCGGTAGAGGTTGAAGTCCAGCGCGACGGATTGGTCGACGCTCAACGGATGAACGAGGTTCAAGTTGACGTAGTACTGATTCCAGACATCTTCCAGGTGCGCTCCGTAAAGCGACGCGGTGAACTCTTTGCTGAACTGATACTTGCCACCTGCGAAGCTGGCCGATGGCGCTTCCACACCGGCATAACTGGCGAGAATGTCGCCGCTGCGCGACGTGGTGGTGTTGCCGGTACCAGAGGTGTAATGGCCGGCCTCCAGGTTCAGTCCGGCGATTTCATGGCTGTCGATCTGAAAGCCTGTTGCGGTCTGTGGCATCAGGTAATTGTCGGCGGTGGCAAATACCGGTGCCGTGGGCTGCAGGTCACCGGCCTTGAGCGTGGTATTGGAAATGCGGAACTTGATGTCGCCGCCGGCTTTTGCATAGCCGTGATCTGGATTGCCATTGGCGTCGGATGGAATGTTCGGGCCACCGGCACGGTCGCTGCTCCCGTCGAGGCGCAATGCGAGGTCGGCAAATGCATCAACGCCGACACCGATGGTGCCCTGGGTAAAGCCCGAACTGAAGGTCGCCATCAGCGCCTGGCTCCAGTCACGGGTGTGGGTGCCGCTGCCGTTCTGGTTCCAGAACATATTGCGGTTGAGGATATTTAAACTGCTGTCTGCGACAAATCCCTTGGAGTCGGACTGATCGCTGGCATAGCTCATGGCCGGCATGGCAAATGCCAGCGCCACGGCCAAGGTATTGAGCTGAAGTGCCGGGTGGCGTTTTTTCATTATTGTTGCTCCAGTGCACGAAGTCGTGTGGGAGCATTAAGGCGATAGGCTGGGCCATCAACAAATGAAACTGGATTAAGTTTTTTATACCTGGGGACGCTCCCCAAGCGCTCCAGCAGCAAGACCCGAGTGTCATCAAAGGCCTGGGGCAATGCGCAATTGACCGCCTGCGCCAGGCACTACACGCTGATTATGGGCTGAGGTTAGCGGTTTAGCGCACCAGGCACGGCCGCTTGTTATCAAAGGTCCAGCCGGGAATCAGGAACTGCATGGCGACGCTGTCGTTGCGCGCGCCAAGGCCCATGCCTTGGTACAGTTCGTGGGCGTGGGCCACGGCGTCCATGTCGATGTCCACCCCCAGGCCTGGCTTGGCCGGCACCTGAATATGGCCGTCGACAATCTGCAACGGTGCCTTGGTCAGACGCTGGCCGTCCTGCCAGATCCAGTGGGTGTCGATGGCAGTGATGTCTCCCGGTGCGGCCGCTGCCACCTGGGTGAACATCGCCAGGGAAATATCAAAGTGATTGTTGGAGTGTGAGCCCCAGGTCAGGCCCCATTCGTGGCACATCTGCGCCACCCGAACCGAGCCTTGCATCGTCCAGAAGTGCGGGTCGGCCAGGGGAATATCCACCGACTGCAACTGGATCGCGTGGCCCATTTCTCGCCAGTCGGTAGCGATCATGTTGGTCGCGGTGGGCAGTCCTGTAGCGCGCCGGAATTCGGCCATGACTTCCCGTCCCGAATAACCATTTTCTGCGCCGCAAGGATCTTCGGCGTAGGCCAGGACATGGTGCTGGTCGCGGCACAGGGCGATGGCTTCTTTCAACGACCAGGCACCGTTCGGGTCCAGGGTGATCCGGGCATCGGGGAAGCGCTCGGCCAGGGCCGTAACGGCTTCGATTTCTTCGCCGCCGCGCAGTACGCCGCCCTTGAGTTTAAAGTCGTTGAAGCCGTAACGGGCCTTCGCCGCCTCCGCAAGGCGCACGATCGCCTCGGGAGTCATGGCTTGTTCGTGACGCAAGCGGAACCAGTCGTCTGCATCGTCTTCGCTGCGATAAGCCAGGTTGGTTTGCTGGCGATCACCGATGTAGAACAGGTAACCGAGCATCTTCACCGTGTCCCGCTGTTGCCCTTCACCCAGCAGTGCCGCCACTGGCACTTCGAGGAACTGGCCGAGCAAGTCCAGCAGCGCCGCTTCCATGGCCGTGACGGCGTGGATGGTGATGCGCAGGTCGAACGTCTGCTGGCCGCGCCCGGCACTATCTCGGGCCGCAAAGGTGCGCCGCATGGCATTGAGAATGCTCTGGTACTGGCCGATGGGCTTGCCGATCACCAGGCTGCGGGCATCTTCCAGGGTTTCGCGGATGCGCTCGCCACCGGGCACTTCGCCAACGCCGATATGCCCGGCGCTGTCCTTGAGAATCACGATATTGCGGGTGAAAAACGGGCCGTGGGCGCCGCTGAGGTTGAGCAGCATGCTGTCGTGGCCGGCCACTGGAATGACGTCCAGGTGAGTGACGACCGGGGCATTGTTGGCGTGGTGCTGGTGTTCTGTGTTCATGGGGTCTTCCTTATTTGCTCACGGCGGGGGCGGGTTGCAGCACGCTGGTGGTGGTTGGACTGGGCACGGTCTTGGCGAAAAACACCAGGATGGCCGCCAGGATTGACGTGCCAGCCAAGCCATACAGGCCGCCCTGAATCGAGCCGGTGGTCTGTTCCAGGAAACCAAAGGTGGTCGGCGCGACAAACCCGCCGAGGTTGCCAATGGAGTTGATCAGCGCGATCACCGCTGCAGCGATCCGTGCATCCAGATAGCCCTGGGGGATTGGCCAGAACAGTGACGACGCCGACTTGAAGCCGATGGCGGCAAAGCAGATCGCGACAAAGGCAAAGATCGGCCCGCCGGTGGTGGAGAGGAACATGCCGGCGGCCGCAATCAGCAGGGCGGTGGCGACCCAGGCTTGCTGGAACTTGAACTTGCCGGCGAGGGCCGCGAAGGTGTACATGGCGATGATCGAAATCAGCCAGGGGATCGAGTTGTAGAAGCCCACCTGAATATCGCTCAAGTCGCCCATTTTCTTGATGATGCTCGGCAGCCAGAACGTTGCAGCGTAGATGGTCAACTGGATGCAGAAATACAGGGCGCAGAACAGCATGATCTGGCGGTCTTTGAGCAACTTGCCCAGGGTCGGTTTGACGGTGGTGGCCGCGTCACGCTCACGCTGTTCGCGGTCGATCTCATTGACCAGCGCATCCTGCTCTTCGCGGCTGAGCCATTTGGCGTCATGGGGCTTTGAGTCCAGCCAGAACCAGACGAAAAAGCACAGCAGCACCGAAGCCATGCCTTCGATGATGTACATCCACTGCCAGCCGTGCAGGCCCAGGCCGGTGATTTGCAGCAGCACGCCGGACAGCGGCCCGGAAATCAGCGAGGCGAGGGCGGAGCCGCTGAGGAAGATGGCGATGGCTTTGCCGCGTTCGACGCCGGGCAGCCAGCGGGTGAAGTAGTAGATCACGCCAGGGAAAAAGCCGGCTTCGGCCACCCCCAACAGGAAGCGCAAGATGTAGAAGTGGGTTTCGTTCTGGATGAACGCCATCAGGGTGGCGGTGATGCCCCAGGTGAACATGATTCGGGTCAGCCAGATACGCGCGCCGACTTTTTGCAGGAGCATGTTGGAGGGCACTTCAAACAAGGCATAACCGATGAAGAACAGTCCGGCACCAAAGCCATAGGCCGCCGCACCAATGCCCAGGTCATGCTCCATATGAGTACGGACGAAACCAATGTTGACGCGGTCGATGTAGTTGACGATGAACATGATCACGAAGAGGGGGAGCACATGGCTCTTCACCTTCTTGATGGCGCGGGCCAGGATCGGGTCGAGGGCGGGCGCAGCTGTCGCAGGGCTTGAAGGGGTCACGAGGCAAAACTCCCACTGATTATTGTTGTGCGGGGATGTGTTTGGCTGCCGGAGATGTCTGACAACTTGATAGACATCATACAACTTGATTTTTGAAAGTGGCAATCCCCTTATGAGTAGGTTTTATCGGTATTGCTGGGTTATTTGCTCAAGGTGGACCGTGAATACTGATCTGAAAAGGTGAATCTATTTATTAGTTGTCATACAAGATGCGCGCTGTAGCAGGCTCACGGGAATGCTAGTATTGGCGGGCACTCTCGACCGGACGTCCCGATGCAAAACGAAAGCGGCACCCTTATTCGCAAGCGTTCCCCGGGCCTGGCCCACGACATCGTTACGGCGCTGACCCAGCGCATCCTCCTGGGGCAGATGGCGCCGGGGGAAAAGCTGCCATCCGAGTCGGCCATCGTCGGTGAATACGGCGTCAGTCGCACGGTGGTGCGTGAAGCGATTTCCAAATTGCAAGCGGCGGGGCTGGTGGAAACCCGTCACGGCGTGGGCACTTTCGTGCTGGCGCGGGATGAGCGCCAGGGCTTGCACCTGACCCACGACACGGCGGCCAGCGTGCGCGGCATCCTGGAGTTGCGTATGGGGCTCGAAACCCAGGCTGCGGCCCTGGCTGCGCTGCGTCGTACTGATGAACAACTGCAACAGATGCGCCAGGCCCTGGACGATTACCAGGACTCGCTGGCCAACAACGACAGTAGCGTCGAGCCCGACGTGCGCTTCCATCGATTGATCGCCCAAGCCACTGGCAACACCTATTTCACCGATGTGATCTATCACCTGGGCAATTCAGTGATCCCTCGTACGCGGATCAACGCCCAGGAGCGCGGCGATGCCGACCTGATGAAATTGGGGCAACTGGCGAACCTGGAGCACGAGGCCATCCTCAAGGCCATCCGCCGCCAGGATCCGGATGCGGCCAGGGCGGCGATGCTGCTGCACTTGAGTAACAGCCTGGAGCGGATGACGGGGGAGTGAGGGGCATTTTCTTCAATACGCGCCTCAGGCGGCGTTTTACCGTGTTCCCCACTCCAATCGTCAGAACAAAAGGGAACCGCAATGAGCTTGATACTTTCCATGGCCGCCTTCGCCCTGGCCACTTCGATTACGCCGGGACCGGTGAACGTGGTGGCCTTGAGTTCGGGGGCGCGCTTTGGTTTTGGCGCCAGTCAGCAGCATGTGGCCGGGGCTGCGCTGGGGTTCACCCTGTTGCTGGTACTGATTGGCCTGGGGCTGCATGAGGTGCTGATACGCTGGCCGCTGCTGACCCAGGTGATTCAATGGGGCGGCGTGGTGTTTTTGTTGTACATGGCCTACAAGCTGGCAGTCGACGATGGACGGCTGGAAGCTGAAGGTACGGCGACGGCCCCCTCGATGCTCTACGGCGCGGTCATGCAGTGGCTCAATCCAAAAGCATGGCTGGCCTGTGTGGCGGGGATGGGATTGTTTGTGGCCGATGGCGATGCGCAACAGGTCTGGCTGTTTGCAGTGATCTACTTGGTCATTTGCTACTTGTCGGTGGCGTGCTGGGCTTATGCCGGGACGTTCCTGCGGCGCTACCTGAACAATCCCCAAGGCGTGCGCCTGTTCAATCGGTCGATGGCAGCTTTGCTGGTAGCCAGCGTGGGGTATTTGCTGCTCGCTTGAATCAGCTGCGATATTGCCCTGGCGTAGCGGCGAAGTGTTGTTTGAAGGTGCGCTGGAAGTGCGCCTGATCAGCGAAGCCGGCCGCCAGCGCGACGTCGGCGATCAACTGGCCGCTGCGCAGTTGGGTGCGGGCAAACTGGATCCGCCGGTTAACCAGGTACGCATGGGGCGTCATGCCGTAATACTGCTTGAACGCACGGATCAGGTAGGACGGTGACAGCTCTGCCGCCAGGCAAATATCTTCCAGTTTCAAGGCCTCAGTACAGTGCTCGCGAATGTACTCGGCAGCCCGTTCCAGCTTGTGATTGACCTCACGCACCACCGTCTGTGCCGGGTTCAGGCGTTGTTGCACCTCAGTGAAGAAACTCACGATGGCGCTCTGCTTTTGCAGGTGTTCGGCCTGCTCCTCCACCAATAGCTGATACAGCTCGACCAGCCCGGCATACAGCACGCTGTCCCGGGTATGGGGAGTGGTGAAGGGACGAAAGCCCAGGTCGGTACTGAAACCCAGTTGGTGCTGCAGGTCGATCAGCCAAGGCGTGTCGATGTACAGCATGTGATAGGACCAGGGCTGGTCGTAGAGAGGATTGCAGGCGTGAACGTCGCCGGGGTTCATCAGCACTACGGTGCCGGCGCTGATCTGGAAGGTGTCCTGACCGTATAGATACAGGCTTCGCCCGGCAGTGATCGCGCCAATGGAAAAGTGCTCGTGGGAATGACGGGTGTAAGAGACCTTGCGCCCATCGGCGATGGTTCGCGCCTCGATGAACGGCAGAGTGTCGTCGCGCCAGAAAAGTGGTTCCCGGGATGACTGATTAGTGGCGTTCAGAGACATGTCTGTGACTCCCTCTCACGCAAGATCGAGCAGAGATCATTGCACAGTTATGAGCATTCGGCAGTACCCGCACTAGGTTTGCTCAGCGAATGACCGCCGTAGCAGTTGTCGAGCCCAGCGAGGCTACGTAGGCCGCACCTGCGCCATCGAGGCAGAGCTGTCATCGAGTCGCGCTCTACGCAGCCTCGCTGGGGCTCGACAGCTGCGGTGGTGTGCTTGCCCGAGGAGGTTGGGATTAGGCTGGGCTCGGCACCAAAAACGCCGCCTCCAGCAACTGCCGCGTGTAGGCATGCTGGGGATCTGCAAAGATCGCCTTGGCATCGCCTTGCTCCACCGCCTGCCCATGCTTGACCACCATCAATTGGTGGCTCAATGCCTTGACCACCGCCAGGTCATGACTGATGAACAGGTAGGTCAGGTTGTATTTGGTCTGCAAATTACGCAGCAGCTCCACCACCTGGCGCTGCACCGTGCGGTCCAGGGCTGAGGTCGGTTCATCCAGCAGGATCAGTCGCGGCTTGAGCACCAGGGCCCGGGCGATGGCGATGCGTTGGCGCTGGCCACCGGAGAATTCATGGGGGTAGCGATGGCGGGTTTCCGGGTCCAGGCCCACTTCCTTGAGGGCGGCGATAATGGCGGCCTCCTGTTCGGCCGCGCTGCCCATCTTGTGGATACGCAGGCCTTCACCGACGATTTCGCTGACGCACATGCGCGGGCTCAAACTGCCAAACGGGTCCTGGAACACCACCTGCATTTCTCGGCGCAGCGGTCGGACCTGCTGCTGGCTTAGGCGGTCGAGTTGATGCCCTTCGAAACGAATCCCGCCCTTGCTACCGATCAGGCGCAGGATGGCCAGGCCCAAGGTGGACTTGCCGGAGCCACTTTCGCCGACGATGCCCAGGGTCTGGCCCTGAGGCAGGCTGAAGTTGATGCCATCCACGGCCTTGACGTAATCAATGGTGTTGCGCAAAAAGCCTTTCTTGATCGGGAACCAGACTTTCAGGTCATCGACTTCCAGCAGCGGCGGGCCAATCTCGTTGGTGGCCGGTAAGCCGCTGGGCTCGGCGGCCAGCAGTTCCTGGGTGTAAGGGTGCTGCGGCGACTGGAACAGCGTTTCGCAATCGGCCTGCTCGACAATACAGCCGCGCTGCATCACGCACACCCGATGGGCAATGCGTCGCACCAGGTTCAAGTCGTGGCTGATCAGCAGCAGGGCCATGCCCAGGCGGGCCTGCAACTCCTTGAGCAGTTCGAGGATTTTAAGCTGTACGGTCACGTCGAGGGCTGTGGTCGGCTCGTCGGCGATCAACAGCTCCGGCTCGTTGGCCAGGGCCATGGCGATCATCACCCGTTGGCGCTGGCCGCCAGACAACTCGTGGGGCAGGGCTTTCAAACGTTTGTGAGGCTCGGGGATGCCCACCAATTCCAGCAGTTCCAGGGTGCGTTTGGTGGCGACTTTACCCGTCAGCCCTTTGTGCAAACCAAGCACTTCGTTGATCTGCTTCTCGATGGAGTGCAGCGGGTTCAACGAGGTCATCGGCTCCTGGAAGATCATTGCAATGCGGTTGCCGCGAATATGCCGGATGGTTTTTTCTTTCAGGGTCAGCAGGTCATGGTTGGCGTACTGGATCGTCCCCGAAGGATGTCGCGCCAGCGGGTAGGGCAGCAGGCGCAGGATCGAGTGAGCCGTTACTGACTTGCCGGAACCACTTTCGCCCACCAACGCCAGGGTCTCGCCGCGCTTGATATCAAAGCTGACGTTCTCCACCACACGCTGGTGGCTGGTGCCCACAACGAACTCGACGCAGAGGTCGCGGACTTCGATCAGATTGTCCTGATTCATCTCATTTCCTCGGGTCGAAGGCATCGCGAGCGGACTCGCCGATAAACACCAGCAAACTCAACATGATCGCCAACACGGCAAAAGCACTCATGCCAAGCCACGGCGCTTGCAGGTTGGATTTGCCCTGGGCCACCAGTTCCCCGAGGGATGGCGAGCCGGCGGGCAGGCCAAAGCCCAGGAAGTCCAAAGCGGTCAGGGTGCCGATAGCGCCGGTCAGAATGAAGGGCATGAAGGTCATGGTCGAGACCATGGCATTGGGCAGGATATGGCGGAACATGATTGCGCCGTTCTGCATCCCCAGGGCCCGGGCTGCCCGCACGTATTCCAGGTTGCGCCCGCGCAGGAACTCGGCACGCACCACGTCCACCAGGCTCATCCAGGAAAACAGCAGCATGATCCCCAGCAGCCACCAGAAGTTGGGCTGTACGAAACTGGCAAGGATGATCAGCAAGTACAGCACCGGCAAGCCGGACCAGATCTCCAGGAAGCGCTGACCGGCCAAGTCCACCCAACCGCCGTAGAAGCCCTGCAAGGCACCGGCGATCACACCAATGATCGAGCTGAGCACTGTGAGGGTCAGGGCAAACAGCACAGAAACGCGGAAGCCATAGATTACTCGTGCGAGCACGTCACGGCCTTGGTCGTCGGTGCCCAGCAGGTTGTCGGCGGAGGGCGGGGCAGGGGCCGGGACTTTCAAGTCGTAGTTGATGCTCTGGTAGCTGAAGGGGATCGGCGCCCAGAGGGTCCAGGCGTCCTTGGCCTTGAGCAGCTCGCGGATGTACGGGCTCTTGTAGTTGGCTTCCAGGGGGAATTCGCCGCCGAAGGTGGTTTCCGGATAACGCTTGAGCGCTGGGAAATACCAGTCGCCGTCGTAATGCACGGCCAGCGGTTTGTCGTTGGCGATCAGCTCGGCGCCGAGGCTCAGGCCAAACAGGATCAAAAACAGCCACAGCGACCACCAGCCACGCTTGTTGGCCTTAAAGCGTTCGAAGCGTCGGCGATTGAGGGGGGATAGATTCATCTCAATGCTCCCGGCTGGCGAAGTCGATGCGTGGGTCCACCAAGGTGTAGGTGAGGTCGCCGATCAGTTTCACTACCAGGCCCAACAGGGTGAAAATAAACAGCGTGCCGAACACCACCGGATAGTCACGGTTGATCGCCGCTTCAAAGCTCATGAGGCCCAGGCCGTCGAGGGAGAAAATCACTTCCACCAGCAAGGAGCCGGTGAAGAAAATGCCGATGAACGCCGAAGGGAAGCCGGCAATCACCAGCAGCATGGCGTTGCGGAACACGTGGCCGTAGAGCACGCGGTGATTGGTCAGGCCCTTGGCCTTGGCGGTGACCACGTACTGTTTGTTGATTTCGTCGAGGAAGCTGTTTTTGGTCAGCAACGTCATGGTCGCGAAGTTACCGATCACCAGGGCAGTGACGGGCAGGGCTAGGTGCCAGAAGTAGTCGAGGATCTTGCCGCCCCAGCTCAACTCTTCAAAGTTGTTGGAGGTCAGCCCACGCAAGGGGAACCAGTCGAAATAACTGCCACCGGCAAACACCACGATCAGCAAGATGGCAAACAGGAACGCCGGAATGGCATAGCCGACGATGATTGCCGAACTGGTCCAGACATCGAAGTGGCTGCCATGGCGGGTGGCCTTGGCGATCCCCAGCGGGATCGACACCAGGTACATGATCAGGGTGCTCCACAGCCCGAGCGAGATCGACACCGGCATCTTTTCCTTGATCAGGTCGATCACCTTGGCGTCACGAAAGAAGCTGTCGCCAAAGTCCAGCCGGGCGTAGTTCTTGACCATGATCCACAAGCGTTCCGGCGCCGATTTGTCGAAGCCGTACATCTTCTCGATTTCCTTGATCAGTGCCGGGTCGAGGCCCTGGGCTCCACGGTAGCTGGAACCCGCCACCGAGACTTCGGCACCGCCGCCGGCAATGCGGCTGGTGGCGCCTTCAAAGCCCTCGAGCTTGGCGATCATCTGTTCCACCGGGCCACCGGGGGCTGCCTGGATGATCACGAAGTTGATCAGCAAAATACCGAACAGAGTGGGGATGATCAGCAGCAGTCGGCGGAAAATATAAGCCAGCATCTCAGTTGCCCCCGCTCGCCGGATCGGCGCTTGCATCAGAGTCTAGGGGCACAGCCGGCTTGGCGTCGGGTTTGCTCCACCAGGTGGCGGTGCCGACGTCGTACAGAGGCGAAACCTTTGGATGACCCAGATGATCCCAATAGGCCACGCGGAAGGTCTTGATGTGCCAGTTGGGGATCACGTAGTAGCCGAATTGCAGTACGCGGTCCAGCGCCTTGGCATGGGCGATCAGGCTTTTACGTGAGTCGGCGTCGATCAGCTCTTCCACCAACTGGTCGATGGCCGGGTCTTTCAGGCCAATGTAGTTGCGGCTGCCCGGGTTATCGGCGCTGGAGGATTTCCAGAACTCACGCTGCTCGTTTCCCGGCGAGGAAGATTGCGGGAAGCTGCCCACCACCATGTCGAAATCCCGCGAGCGGACGCGGTTGATGTACTGCGAGACGTCGACCCGGCGTATCACCAGACCAATGCCCAGGTCGGCCAGGTTGCGCTTGAACGGCAGCAAGATGCGCTCGAACTCGGTCTGGGCCAGCAGAAACTCAATGGTCACCGGTTTGCCGGTGGCATCGACCATCTTGTCGTCGACGATGCGCCAGCCGGCCTCTTGCAGCAGTTGATAGGCCTCGCGTTGCTGGGTGCGGATCATGCCGCTGCCGTCGGTCTTGGCCGGTTCGAAGGCTTTGGTAAACACTTGGGACGGGATCTTGTCACGCAGCGGTTCGAGAATCGCCAGCTCATCCGGGCCGGGCAGGCCGGTGGCGGCCATGTCGGAGTTTTCGAAATAGCTGCGGCTGCGGGTATAGGCGCCACTGAACAGCTGCTTGTTGCTCCATTCAAAGTCCAGCAACAGGCTGATGGCCTTGCGCACCCGCACGTCCTGGAACATCGGTTTACGGATATTGAAGACGAAGCCCTGCATCCCAGTGGGGTTGCCGTTGGGAATCTCTTCCTTGATCAGCCGCCCTTGGGCCACGGCAGGGACGTTGTAGGCGTTGGCCCAGTTCTTTGCGCTGATTTCCAGCCAGTAGTCGAACTGTCCGGCCTTGAGGGCTTCCAGGGCGACGGTGTTGTCGCGGTAATAGTCGGTGACGCGGTAGTCGAAGTTGTAGAAGCCTTGGTTGATCGGCAGGTCTTTGCCCCAGTAATCCTTGACCCGCTCATAGCGAACCGAACGGCCGGCCTTGACCTCGGCCACCTTGTACGGGCCACTGCCCAGTGGAATTTCCAGATTACCCTTGCTGAAATCGCGGGTGGCCCACCAGTGTTTGGGCAGTACCGGCAGTTGACCGAGGATCAATGGCAGTTCGCGGTTATTGGTGCGCTTGAACTTGAACAGCACCCGCAGCGGGTCTTCGGCCACCACTTCATCGACGTCGGCATAGTAGGTGCGGTAGATCGGCGAGCCCTGTTTGATCAGGGTCTGGAAGCTGAACACCACGTCTTCGGCGCGCATGGGGTGGCCGTCATGGAAGTGAGCTTCGGGGCGCAGGTAGAAGCGCACCCAGCTGTTATCAGGGGCCTTTTCGATCTTGCCCGCCACCAGGCCGTATTCGGTGATGGGTTCATCCAGGCTTTGCTGGGCCAGGGTGTCGTAGATCAGGGTGATATTGTCTGCCGGCACGCCCTTGCTGATGAACGGGTTGAGACTGTCGAAACCGGCCATGCTGGACTCGCGAAACGTCCCGCCCTTGGGCGCATCAGGGTTCACATAGTCGACATGCTTGAAATCGGCGGGGTATTTGGGCGGTTCGTTGTAGAGCGTCAGAGCATGTTGCGGGGCAGCGTTGGCCGCTGCGCAAAACAACAGGCCGCCAAGAATCGCAGTACGCAAAGGCATCATTGGGCTTTCTCCGAAGCTTTCAGCCACCATGCGCTCAGGCCCAGGCTGTAGGGCGGCGTGGTGACGAAGGCGAACCGGTTGCGGTACGCCAGGCGATGATAGTTGAGGTACCAGTTGGGAATACTGTAGTGCTGCCACAGCAAGACCCGGTCCAGGGCCCGGCCGGCGGCCAATTGCTCGTCACGGGTTTGCGCCGCCAGCAGCTGTTCCAGCAAATGGTCGACCACCGGGTTGGCAATGCCCGCGTAATTCTTGCTGCCTTTGATCCCGGCCTGGCTGGAGTGGAAGTATTGCCACTGCTCGAGGCCCGGGCTCAGGGTCTGGTTGAGGGTCATCAGAATCATGTCGAAGTCGAATTGATCGAGGCGCTGTTTGTACTGTGCCCGGTCGACGGTACGCAAGCGGGCATCGACGCCGATACTCGCCAGATTCTCGACATAAGGCTGCAGGATCCGCTCCAGATTCGGATTGACCAGCAGGATTTCCAGGCGTAATGGCTGCCCATCGCTGTTGAGCAAGCGCTGCCCGGACAGCTTCCAGCCGGATTCGGCCAACAAGGCCAAGGCGCGGCGCATCGTGTCCCGAGGAATGCCACGACCATCGGTCTGGGGCAAGCTGAACACCTGGGTGAAAAGGTTGGCCGGCAACTGATCGCGGTAAGGCGAGAGCATCAGCCATTCATGGCCCACTGGCACCCCGGTGACGGAGAATTCACTGTTGGGGTAGTAGCTCAGGGTGCGTTTGTAGGCGCCGCTGAACAGTGTGCGGTTGGTCCACTCAAAATCGAACATCAGCCCCAAGGCTTCGCGGACCTTGGCCTGGCTGAAGGCTTGGCGCCGGCTGTTCATAAACAGGCCCTGGCTCTGGGTTGGAATCTGGTGGGCAATCTGCGCCTTGATCACTTCGCCGCGATTGACCGCCGGGAAGTTGTAGCCGTTGGCCCAGTTCTTTGCCTGGTGTTCGATATAGATATCGAATTCACCCGCCTTGAAGGCTTCGAAGGCCACGTCGCTGTCGCGGTAGAACTCCACCTCGACCTTGTCGTAGTTGTAGAACCCGCGGTTGACCGCCAGGTCCTTGCCCCAGTAGTCCTTGACCCGCTCAAACACCAGTTGCCGGCCAGGTGTCACCTTGCTGATGCGATAAGGCCCACTGCCCAGGGGCGGTTCGAAGGTGGTGGCCTTGAAATCCCGATTTTTCCAGTAGTGCTGGGGCAGCACCGGTAACTCTCCAAGGCGCAGGATCAGCAGTGGATTGCCGGCGCGCTTGAATACAAAGCGGATGCGATGAGGGTTGAGCACGTCAACCCGCGCCACTTCCTGCAGGTTGGTACGGTATTGCGGGTGGCCTTCGGTCAGCAGCGTGCGGTAGGAAAAAGCCACGTCGTCGGCGGTAATCGGCTTGCCGTCGTGGAAACGTGCTTCCGGACGCAGGTTGAACACCACCCAACTGCGGTCTTCGCTGTATTCCACCGACTGTGCAATCAGGCCGTAACTGGACGTGGGTTCATCGCCTGAAGGGGCGTACTGGCCAGTGCCGACCATCAACGGCTCATTGAGCTCGTTGACTCCATATTGCAGGAAGTTGGCGGTGGAAACCGGGCTTGAGCCCTTGAAGGTATAGGGGTTGAGGGTGTCAAAAGTGCCAAACGCCATGACCCGCAAAGTGCCGCCTTTGGGCGCTACGGGGTTTACCCAATCGAAGTGGGTGAATTTCGCCGGGTACTTGAGCGTGCCGAACTGCGCATAACCGTGGCTCTCGGTGATGGTCGCGTTCGCGGAAAAGCTCAAGGCCAGACTTATTAGTAGAAGGAGGGGACGCTTCAAGTCAGAGATCCGATCCAGGCGGCTTGGGCTTTATGATCGGTACAGTAACAGCTTGTTCCGGTTGGAAAAAGCATGTCGCCGTGGAAGGGATCCTATGGATTTATCCGGTATAGAGGGGCATGGAGATCAAATGTGGGAGCTGGCTTGCCTGCGATAGCATCGCCTCGGTCTTTCAGAAGTACCGAGTCGTCTGCATCGCAGGCAAGCCAGCTCCCACACAAGCCAGCCCTTGGCGTTTTTAAGGCCTTAACGAGGCCCGGAAACCACCAGCATCTGCCCCGGCTTCAACGCCTGGCCAGTACGCGGGTTCCAACGCTTGAGATGTTGCATCTCGACGTTGAAACGCTTGGCGACGATATACAACGAGTCACCCTTCTTGACCTTGTACTGCACTGGCTTGCTGCTAGTCTTGGCCACCAACTTGCGGGTGTCCTGCATCACCAGGGTCTGGCCAACCTTGAGGGACTGGCCGTTGAGCTTGTTCCAGCGTTGCAGGTCGTGGACATCGACCTTGTTGGCCTTGGCGATCATCGTCAGGTTATCACCGCTCCTGACCTTGTAGCTGCGCGAGCGCCCAGCCACGGCCTTGTGTTCAACTTCGTCGAACACCGCCTTTTTCGGGCGCATGCTGAGGAGTTCTTCCGGGTTCATCGCCGACAGGCTGCTGGCCAGCAACTGCGCCTTGGAGGTCGGTACCAGCAAGTGCTGCGGGCCATCCAGGGTAGTGCGTTGCTTGAGGGCCGGATTGAGCTGGAACAACTCGTCTTCGTCGATCTCTGCCAGCGCGGCGACCCGTGACAGGTCCATGCTTTGCTTGACTTCAACCACTTCGAAGTACGGCGTGTTGGCAATCGGATTCAAGTTGACGCCATACGCCTCGGGCGCAAGCACCACCTGGGACAGTGCCAGGAACTTGGGCACGTAGTCCTTGGTTTCCTGGGGCAGTGGCAGGTTCCAATAGTCAGTCGGCAGGCCAAGCTTCTCGTTACGCTCGATGGCTCGGCTGACGGTGCCTTCGCCCGCGTTATAAGCCGCCAGGGCCAGCAACCAGTCGCCGTTGAACATGTCATGCAGACGTGTCAGATAGTCCAGGGCGGCGGTAGTGGAAGCGGTGATATCGCGGCGGCCATCATAGGCGCGGGTCTGGCGCAGGTTGAAGTAGCGCCCGGTGGAGGGAATGAACTGCCACAAACCTACCGCATCGCTGCGCGAATAGGCCATCGGGTTGTAGGCACTTTCAATCACTGGCAGTAGCGCCAGCTCCAGGGGCATGTTGCGCTCTTCAAGACGCTCGACGATGTAATGAATGTAGAGGCTGCCGCGTTCGCCGGCATTCTCCAGGAAGGACGGGTTGCTGGCGAACCACAAGCGCTGTTGCTCGATGCGCGGGTTGACGCCCAGCCCGTCCTGCAATTGGAAACCCTGGCGCATGCGTTCCCAGACATCCTGGGGCACCTGAGGGCTTGGCTTCTCTGATAGCCAAAGGGGTTTTTGCTTGATCTTGGCAGCAAGATTCGGTTTGGGTTGCACGGTGGATTGTGCAGCGAAATTGGTCGTTTGGCAGCCCGCCAGAGTTGCGGAGACAGCCACCGCTATGGCTTGAGCCAAGCGGGTCAATGCGTCTGAATGGTTGGATTTACGAATAGATGACGACATTGGCTGGAAGTAAGTTCCGGGCAAAAATGTCGGGCGATTCTAGAAAGCGCTTTGGTTCCGGTCAACCATTCAGAAATTGCGTATCAGAATCCTTCTTCTTAGAACGTATCTTTCCAAGACCGTAAGCTAGCAAACACCTCACTCCCGGACCGGTTATCACGGCCATTCCGTTCGTCCGCTTTTTCTTTAACAGATGTTTCAGCCGTACGCAGGAAGGGGTTGGTGAGTTTTTCCAGGGCCAGAGTTGAAGGCAGGGTCATCTTGCCGTTAGCCCGCAGTTGGCTGACTTTTTCTACCCTCGAAGCAATGTCGGCGTTGCCCGGTTCGACCGCCTGGGCGAATCTCAGGTTACTTTGTGTGTATTCGTGGGTGCAGTAAACCAGCGTGTCGTCAGGCAGGGCCGCCAGGCGCTCCAGCGACGCGTGCATCTGCTCTGGGGTGCCTTCGAACAGACGACCGCAGCCGGCGGCGAATAACGTGTCACCGCAGAACAGCAAGCCATGATGATAAAAGGCTATGTGGCCCAAGGTATGGCCAGGCACGGCAAAGACGTCGAAGTCCCAGCCCAGCACGCTGATGCGGTCGTTATCGGTCAGGGCAACATCCCGGGCCGGAATCTGCTCGTTCGCCGGGCCATACACGGTTGCGCCGCAAACACTTTTCAGTTGCTCCACGCCGCCGACATGATCATGGTGGTGGTGCGTGACCAGGATGTCACTGAGTGCCCACGCGGGATGTTGCTTGAGCCATGCCAGGACAGGCGTGGCGTCACCAGGATCGACCACTGCACAGCGATGGCTGCGGTGATCCTGTAACAACCAGATGTAGTTATCGGTGAAGGCGGGCAGGGCACTGATCTGTATCATTCTTCGATTCGCCAAGCTGAACACATTGGTGCATCTTAGAACGTCTTGGCGAGTTGGAGAATGCAATGACTGATAAAGCGTTCGCCCAGGCCGATCCTGAGTGGCTGGCCTTGATCAGCGCGGCCCGTGAATGGTTGGCCGGGCCCATCGGGCAATTCCTGCTGGATGAGGAGCGGCGCATGCTCGAAGACGAGCTGGGCCGGTTCTTCGGTGGTTATCTGGTGCATTACGGCCCTTCGGCACAAACCCCACCGGCGGCGCCGCAGGTCCAGCGCAATGTGCGCCTGGGCGCACCGTTGCCGGGCGTGGAGATTGTCTGTGAGGAGCAGGCCTGGCCATTGAGCGAGCACGCCGCCGATGTGGTGGTGTTGCAGCATGGCCTGGATTTCTGCCTGTCGCCCCACGGCTTATTGCGCGAAGCCGCCAGCAGCGTGCGCCCGGGTGGCCATTTGCTAATCGTTGGCATTAACCCTTGGAGCAGCTGGGGCCTGCGCCATTTCTTCGCCCATGACGGGTTGCGCCAGGCACGGTGTATCTCGCCATCGCGGGTGGGTGACTGGTTGAACCTGCTGGGCTTTGCGCTGGAGAAACGCCGCTTCGGGTGCTATCGTCCGCCGCTTGCATCCACCAAGTGGCAAGGGCGTCTGTCTGGCTGGGAACGCAAGGCCGGCGGCTGGCAGTTGTCCGGCGGTGGTTTCTATCTGCTGGTGGCGCGCAAGATTGTGGTCGGGTTGCGCCCCGTGCGTCAGGAGCGGCGCGAGGCCATGGGCAAATTGGTGCCGATGCCAATGGCCAAGGTCAATCGTAGAACCAGCGAACAGTAAAACTCTTTTTTTGGTTTCAGGCCGAGTTGCTCGGCCTCGGGGTCTGTCGATCATTTATCGGCAGCCTTTTCTAATGGATATTGCAATGACCGATAGCGTAGAACTCTTCACCGATGGCGCCTGCAAGGGCAACCCTGGCCCCGGCGGCTGGGGCGCCTTGCTGGTGTGCAAGGGCGTGGAGAAGGAACTGTGGGGCGGCGAGCCCAATACCACCAACAATCGCATGGAGCTGATGGGCGCCATTCGTGGCCTTGAAGAACTCAAGCGTCGTTGTGACGTATTGCTGGTGACCGACTCCCAGTACGTCATGAAGGGCATCAATGAGTGGATGGTCAACTGGAAGAAGCGCGGCTGGAAGACCGCAGCCAAGGAGCCGGTGAAGAATGCCGACCTCTGGCAGTTGCTCGACGAGCAATGCAACCGCCACAACATCACCTGGAAATGGGTGCGCGGGCACATCGGCCATCCCGGTAACGAACGGGCTGACCAGTTGGCCAACCGCGGGGTGGATGATGTGCGCGGTTACAAGCAGAGCTGATGCTTAGTTACACCGCAGCGGCCGTTCGAGCCGCTGCTTTACATCCCGCATCGTACGCGGCGAATCAACCAGTACTGCATCAATCTTCAGGCAAGCTGCAGCCCGATAATCGGCTTCGCTGTTAACTCCAATCGCCAAAATGTTCAGTTTGCCCTGGGACTGGAAGCAGTCGATGGCCTGGGGTGTCCACAGTTTGGCATTCACCGGTGAGCGGGCTTCACCCAAGGTGAAGGTTTCCACCAGTTCAACCTTGCGCTGATACTCGAATGCCACCCAGCTACCGGCTTGTGGCACCGGATTACAGCTGTGCGCCAGGGCGACGTTTGCCAAGCGGCCACGAGTACCGTCCCGGGATTCGAACAGACGGGCCTGAGGGTACTGAGCGAAGGCTTGCTGGTAGCTGGCGTCGGTGGAGTAGATCAGCACTCGGCTCCAGGCGTGGTTTTGCTCCAGTATCCGTGCGACAGCCTTGGCTTGTGGGGCGGCCGGCAGGGCTTTCATGTCGAGGATGATGGGGGTTGCGGCTGGGATCACGGCCAGCGCCTGTTGCAATGAGGGCATCGAGACTGCCTGGCTGCGATAGGGATACGTCACCTGACCATCGGCTGCTGTTTGCTTGAACTGCCATCCGGCGTTGAGTTGTTGCAGCTGGGCCCACGTTTTCCCGGTTACAGCGCCTGAGCCTTGGGTATTGGCGCTCAGGTCGGCCGGCCGATACAGTACAGGTATGTCGTCACTGCTCAGTTGCACGGTGAGCCAGAGCATATCGACGTTATTGCGCAAGGCATTGTCGATAGCCAGCAGCGTGTTCTCCGGAAAGTCCGCCGTGCCACCTCGGTGCGCCACGATCAGCGGCAGGTGCTCGCCCGAGGTATCGGGGGTTGGCAGGGACGCGCACCCGCCCAGAAGGAGACTGGCGATCAGCAGTGCACTGGCATATCGAGTTTCAATCATTGGGGGTTCGCGTTCTCGGGGGTATGCCCGGCATACTGTCCGGGTAGGGAAAAAGGCGTAATGACTGGCCTGATTGATAAACGGAAGTGGCCGTCATTTAATTAATACCTTACCGAATTCCACCAGGGAGCGCTGGATGTCCTCTTCACCCCATGCCGATGTCCAGGCGTTTCTTGACGAAGCGGTGGAGAGCGAACCCGAGGGCCTGACGTACACGCCATCGGGAATTTCCCAGATGATCCACCGTGCGCTGCCGCCCTGGGGAGCTATCGAGTGTGTGCAGGTGGCGCATCGCCCTCACCAGTTTGAAATGCGCCGCCAACAGCACCAGTTCGTACTGTATCGGCAAGGCTCGGTCAGCGATGGCGAGGTCAGTATCGACGGCTTGAGACAGGCCGGTGCCCGGGCCTTGGATCAGCTCATTGACTTTATTCCGGCGGGGTCATTGTTTGAAGGCTGGACAGGGGAGCGCGCCAGGATCGGCTATGTATTGGTGTCGGTTGACGAGGATCAATTGGCCGGGGTCTGTCCGACTTATCGTGCCCAAAAAGATCTCAAGCCGCTGATCAGCTGTCATGACGGGTTCCTGCGAGGACTGCTTGAGCGCCTCGATCAGACGGTACGTGACGGCAAAACCGATACGCTGTACCTGGAAACCCTGGTCATGCTGTTGATGCAGGAGGTGCGTTCGCTACAGCAACTACCGGAGGCCTCGCCGGCCAATGCCGGTGAACTGGGCTTGGTGCAGCGTCAGCGCTTGACCGAATACATTGAAGCTTCCCTGGCCGATGAGGTGCGCCTGGCCGACTTGTCGAACATCGTTAACCTCAGCCCCTACCATTTTTCCCGGGTATTCCGACGTACCTTCGGAATGTCACCGTACCAGTACCTGTTGCTGTGTCGGGTCAACCGGGCCAAGCACTTGATTACCACCACTGACCGCAGCCTGCTGGACATTGCGCTGGATACCGGGTTTGCCGGTGCCAGTCAGTTTTCTCGAGCGTTTCGCCGTATTGTCGGGCAGTCCGCCAGTGAACTGCGTGGTCCTTAGACGCATGCCTTTCAAGGTCTTTGAAAGCCAGCTGTTGGCTAATACCGGTCAACTAAGGTCCGGCAAGCCCCCTCGCCACAGGGGCGGTGGTCGCTCTCCAAATACGGCTGATCTTGAAAGGCATGGCGCCTTAGGCGCCGTTCATTGCGCAAGAAGCGTCAACACAACAGCAGGCAAGGTAAAGCTGTCGGCAGATCTGCTGGTTAGTCTGGCTTCAACGACTGGTTACTCCGGTAATCAGCTACAAGCCACTGACGTTGCAGAGAAAAAACGCCATGAGAATCCTGGCTGCCGTTACCGAAGGCAAAGGCTCGCTGTTTGACCTGCGCCACTTGCAACTGGACACACCGCGTAGCGGCGAAGTCCGGGTCAAAATCATCGCCACGGGCATCTGCCACACCGACCTCGCCGTACGCGACCAGCAGATCGCAGTCGCGATGCCCGTGGTGCTCGGCCACGAAGGTGCAGGCATCGTCGAGCAAGTCGGGCCGAATGTCAGCCATGTGCAGGTGGGTGACAAGGTCATCCTGTCCCTGGGCTTCTGTGGTCAATGCAGCCACTGCGCCAGTGGCCTGCCGACTTACTGCGACGAGCATTTCGACTACAACTGGAAAGCGTCCCGTGCCGATGGCTCGGTGTCATTGCATGACAAGGGGCAGCCAGTGCACAGCCACTTTTTTGGCCAGTCTTCGTTCGCCAGCTACGCGGTGGTGACCGCCAGCAGCCTCGTCAAGGTTGCAGATGACGCGCCACTGGAGTTTCTGGGGCCCTTTGCCTGTGGCGTGATGACCGGTGCCGGTGCCGTGATGAATACTCTAAAGCCAGCGCCTGGTACTGCCATCGCCGTGTTCGGCATGGGCGCGGTAGGCCTGAGCGCGGTCATGGCGGCGCGGGCTATCGGTTGCAATCCGATCATTGCGGTAGACCCGCAATCCTCACGCCTGGCGGTTGCCCAAGAGATGGGAGCGACCCACCTGATTGACGCCAGTCAGGGCGACTCGGTGCAACAGGTCATGGCGCTGACCGCCGGCAAGGGCGTGAAATACGCTGTCGAATGCGCCGGTCATGTTGGCGTGATGGCCAGCGCAGTCAATGTCCTGGAAGAGGGCGGCGAGGCGGTGCTGACCGGCGTGGTCGCGCCCGGAACCCAACTGTCTCTGGATGTCATGCAACTGATCCGGGGCCGAGTGGTGCGCGGCAGCATCATGGGTGACGCGGCGCCTTCAGTCTTCCTGCCTCGGCTGGTGGAGTTGTTCAAGCAACGTCGTTTCCCGGTAGACAAGATGATCCGCTTCTACGATCTGGCACAGATCAACCAGGCGATCGCTGATATCCATTCCGGCGAAACCATCAAGGCCGTTCTGCGCATGCCCCATTGAGTCACACCTGGCACCCGTGCCGTCAGGCCATGACCGCATCGGGAAAGTTGCGCCCGCAATAAAGCCGAATCAACCCGTTAGTCAATCGAGAGTGAGGTAATAAACATGATGAGTCTTCGTGGATGGTTACTGGGTGTTCTGGTCACCACGGCAGTCTTTGCCGCCGGGGTTAACGCCCAACCCAAAGCAGCAATCAAGGAGCAGGGTGGCTTTTACTACCTGTCGCCGGGTTACACCAAGGCTGATGTGGCTGACTTCTACTGGCGTAGCCTGGATGGCTGGTCGGAGCATCCGGCTGAAATGGCTAAGTACTATACAAAGGATGGTGCTTACGAGCTGACCTATGCGCCCGTAGACGATTTCCCCAACGCCGGTTTCAAGCGCGTGAATAAGGGGCGTCAGGAGATGACTGATTACTTCACCAACTTCAGTAAGCAAATGGGCAACTTGAGGTACAGCGATCCCAAGACCTGGACCCTGCTTGAGACCACCGAAAAGGGGACTTATGTGTTTGAGTACACCAGCGACGGCGTGATTCGCTCCAGCGGCAAGCCCTACCACCAAACCTTCATCGCCATTCTGCGCATGGCCAAGGACGGGCAGATCCAGTCTGTGCGCGAGTACTGGGACCCCTACGTAGCCCTGCGGGATTTTGACCTGATCAAAAAGACCCAGTGATCGACATCGGTCACAGGATCAGGATCGCACGGGCGAGTTGCTCGTCCGTGCACTGTAAATCCGCCAGCGTGTAGCGAATGTGCTGGAATGCCGACTCCAACTGGGCACCGCGTATTTCACCCCGGCTTGCGACAAACGATGCGGCGTCGGTCTTGGCCGCCAACACGATTTTGTCGTCCTTGAAGCTGCTGCTCGTACCTTTGGTGGCACTCATCGACAGGCTGACCAAGGCGTCAGTCGTCATGACAAAACTGGTGGCCTGCACACTGGTGGCGCCGAGCAGGCACAGGGTGAACAGCCATTTCTTCTTGAACATGAACCTGAGTATTCCGCATCAGTAGAGAGCCGCGCAGGCTAGCAACGAGGCGTGTAGCAAACAGCAGCAGGTTTGCTAAATCTTGTAAAAAACTGTTGGGCGCGCGCTCGCGGTTTTGCGTCATAGGTCGCTTCGGTTATGGAGCGTGCTAATATCTCGCCCCTTGAAATGCACCGAACCGTTGAGAGCTGAACCCTGATGGCCATCCGATCTGTTGTACTCGATACCGAAACCACCGGCATGCCGGTGACCGACGGCCACCGGATCATTGAAATCGGTTGTGTCGAACTACTGGGTCGCCGCCTCACTGGTCGCCACTTCCATGTGTACCTGCAGCCGGACCGGGAAAGTGACGAGGGCGCCATTGGCGTCCACGGTATTACCAACGAGTTCCTGGTGGGCAAGCCGCGCTTTGCCGAAGTCGCTGATGAGTTCTTCGAGTTCATCGATGGCGCGCAGTTGATCATCCATAACGCGGCGTTCGACGTCGGCTTCATCAATAACGAATTCGCCCTGATGGGTCAGACGGACCGTGCCGATATCACCCGGCACTGCTCGATCCTCGATACCCTGATGATGGCGCGTGAGCGTCACCCGGGCCAGCGCAACAGCCTCGATGCCTTGTGCAAACGTTATGGCGTCGACAACTCTGGCCGTGAATTGCACGGCGCCTTGCTCGACTCCGAGATCCTCGCCGACGTCTACCTGACCATGACCGGCGGCCAGACCAGCCTGTCCCTGGCCGGTAACGCCTCGGATGGCAACGGTTCGGCGGAAGGCTCGGGCAATCGCCCTTCGGAAATCCGTCGCCTGCCGGCTGATCGCAAGCCGACCACGATCATTCGTGCCAGCGAGCAGGACATGCTCGAACACGCGCAGCGGCTGGAAGCTATTGCCAAGTCTGCCGGCGCGCCCGCGTTGTGGAGCCAATTGACTGAGCAGTAGCCGCTGCGCCGCCCATCGCAGCCTCGTGCCTCGGCAGCGGCTACACTGAGAAAAAATTCTCAGGACGCCCAGCACTCATGTACAAAGACCTGAAGTTCCCTGTCCTTATCGTGCACCGTGACATCAAGGCCGACACCGTTGCCGGTGATCGGGTCCGAGGCATCGCCCGGGAGCTGGAACAGGAGGGCTTCAGTATCTTCTCGGCGGTGGACTATGCCGAAGGCCGGCTGGTTGCCTCGACCCATCACGGCCTGGCGTGCATGCTGATCGCCGCCGAGGGCGCCGGGGAAAATACCCATTTACTGCAAAATATGGTGGAGCTGATTCGGTTGGCGCGGGTTCGGGCGCCGAACCTGCCGATCTTTGCCCTGGGTGAGCAAGTCACCCTGGAAAACGCCCCCGCCGATGCCATGAGTGAACTCAACCAATTGCGGGGCATCCTCTACCTGTTTGAAGACACCGTGCCGTTCCTCGCCCGGCAAGTGGCGCGCGCCGCGCGCAGTTACCTGGATGGCCTGTTACCGCCATTCTTCAAGGCCCTGGTGCAGCACACTGCCGATTCCAATTATTCCTGGCACACCCCCGGCCATGGCGGCGGTGTGGCGTATCGCAAGAGTCCGGTAGGGCAGGCTTTTCATCAGTTCTTCGGGGAAAACACCTTGCGTTCGGATTTGTCCGTGTCGGTGCCGGAACTGGGCTCGCTGCTGGATCACACCGGTCCCTTGGCTGAAGCCGAAGCGCGGGCGGCGCGTAACTTCGGTGCCGACCACACCTTCTTCGTCATCAATGGCACCTCCACCGCGAACAAGATCGTCTGGCACTCCATGGTCGGTCGTGATGACATGGTGCTGGTGGACCGCAACTGCCACAAGTCGGTGCTGCACTCAATCATCATGACTGGCGCTATCCCGCTGTACCTATGCCCGGAGCGTAATGAGCTTGGGATTATCGGGCCGATTCCTTTAAGCGAGTTCAGCCGCGAATCGATTCGCGCCAAGATCGACGCCAGCCCACTGACCCGTGGCCGACCGGCGAAGGTCAAGATGGCCGTGGTCACCAACTCCACCTACGACGGCCTGTGCTACAACGCAGAGCTGATCAAGCAGCAACTGGGCAACAGCGTCGAGGTGCTGCATTTCGATGAGGCCTGGTACGCCTACGCGGCCTTTCACGAGTTCTTTGCCGGGCGCTATGGCATGGGCACCTCGCGCACCCCGGACAGTCCGCTGGTATTCACCACTCACTCCACCCATAAACTGCTGGCAGCCTTCAGTCAGGCCTCGATGATTCACGTGCAGGATGGCGGTGCCCGGCAGTTGGATCGTGACCGCTTCAACGAAGCGTTCATGATGCATATCTCCACCTCGCCCCAGTACAGCATCATCGCTTCCCTGGATGTGGCATCGGCAATGATGGAAGGCCCGGCGGGACGTTCGCTGCTGCAGGAAATGTTCGACGAGGCCCTGAGTTTTCGCCGTGCATTGGCCAACTTGCGCCAACACATCGCCGCTGAAGACTGGTGGTTTTCCATCTGGCAGCCGCCGCTGGTGGCGGGTATTGATCGGGTCGTCACCGCCGATTGGCTGCTGCAACCTGAAGCTGACTGGCATGGCTTCGGTGATATTGCCGAAGACTATGTGTTGCTCGACCCCATTAAGGTGACGCTGGTGATGCCTGGGCTCAACGCCGGCGGGGCCTTGAGCGAGTGCGGCATTCCAGCCGCAGTGGTCAGCAAGTTCCTGTGGGAGCGTGGGCTGGTGGTGGAAAAGACCGGGCTATATTCCTTCCTGGTGCTGTTCTCCATGGGGATCACCAAAGGCAAGTGGAGTACCCTGCTCACCGAACTGCTCGAATTCAAACGCAGCTACGATGCCAATGTCAGCCTGGCAAGCTGCTTGCCATCGGTGTTTCAACAAGGCCCGTTGCGTTATCAGGGCTTGGGATTGAAGGACTTGTGTGATCAGTTGCACAGCTGTTATCGCAGCAATGCCACGGCCAAGCATCTCAAGCGGATGTACACCGTGTTACCTGAGATTGCGATGAAGCCCGCCGATGCCTACGACCAATTGGTACGGGGTGAAGTCGAGGCGGTACCCATCGATGCCTTGCCAGGTCGCATTGCAGCGGTGATGCTGGTGCCTTACCCGCCGGGTATTCCATTGATCATGCCAGGGGAGCGCTTTACCGAGTCGACGCGTTCGATCATCGATTACCTGGCCTTTGCGCGGGAGTTCGATAGCAGCTTCCCCGGTTTTGTCGCGGATGTTCATGGATTGCAACACGAAGATGACGGCAAGGGTCGTTGTTACACCGTCGATTGCATCAAGGTTTAGGGATAGATATGCAAGCTGTGATGAATCCGAAGTATCCGGGGCTCAGTGTGCGAGTCGCCGATGAGGGATTTGACGCCTACGTGTGGGGCAATGACTTCAGCTTTGAGGTCGGCGCCTACGGTGTGCCGGAGATGGGCAAGCGGGTCGAGCAGTGGGCGGTGGAGCGGGTCTTGCCGTACCGTAAGTGCTACGGCATTGACCCGCAAGAGTTTGCCAGCTACCGGGATGCCGCCGACAGCGCGGTGTTCATGGCCTACCTGGACGACCGGCCTGTTGGGCATGTTGTGGTCAGCACCAACTGGAACGGCTTTGCCCATGTGGATGAGCTGGCGGTGGTGTTACCGGCCCGCCGCCATGGTGTGGCCAAGGCGCTGTTGGATGTGGCGCAGTTCTGGAGCCGCAAGAAAAGCCTGCCGGGCATGATGCTGGAGACCCAGAACAACAACCTCGGTGCCTGCCGCTTGTATGAGCGTTGCGGGTATGTGATGGGTGGGATCGATCACTTGCGCTATCGCGGGATCGATCCGCAGACCAGGGAGGTGGCGATTTTCTGGTATCGGTTATTCAAATCTGAACTGGAGGCGGCCTGAACGTTGCTCACTGTCAACGGCTCAAGCCGCGCAGGGTAGACTATGAATCGATCCAGGAGTGTTCACCCCCGATTTGGATCTTCAGTTGTTCTCGGAACGCCTGGTAGTGCCTTTTGGCCTCCTGCAGGTGCTGTTTAAGCTCGTGGGGCGCCGTTATGCCTTTTCTCTCAAAATACTTACGAGTGTCGCTTTCCAGGTTAAACAGGGCGCCGTTCAGGAGCGAGCCATGGAGCCACTTTCTTTCTTTACTCATCCCATCGAAGCCTAGGTCGTAAATGTCAGGTCGCCGAGATTTCAGTACGTCGTCAAACATCATCGGGCCAACGGTTTCAAAAATCTTGCCTTCGTACTCCAGAAATTCCGGGGTGTAGTTGACGCTGCCCTGGGCGTTTCTGCTGGCGGTAGGGCGACTGCCCTCAAAATAGGGCTTGTTTTTGGTGAAGCGGCGATTCATCTCGGCGATCATTTCAGTGACCACCGGGTTGTCCATTTGCGTGGCGAAGTTGCTCGTATTGTAGAAATTTTTTTCATTGGCTACTGGGTGCGTGATCGGTCGGCCGACCAGGATATCCGCGTCGCCTGCGTTCAGGCCTGCCGAACCGACAGACCCTTTGATCGAGTCGTCGGTATCAAGATAGATACCACCGTACTTATTCATCAACGGGTAGCGTGCCACGTCGGAGGCCGCGGCGAGGTTCCTGCCCTGACCTTGGCGGAAGTATGAGTATATGTCTGTGGTTTTCAATGATTGGAAAAAACTGTCTTCGTGAAGGTTCATGACGGTCATGCCCGGTGCGTCTCTTTCCAGCTTTGCCTTGATGGTCTGGAACACCTCCGGGGTGTCGGCGTCGACGTGCAAAATGGATTTGAACCCCGGCATTTTCTCGGCGTTTTGCGCAATATTCTTAACCAGCGCATCCCGTATGTCGCCGCCAGCCCAGAAGTAGTGGATATCTTTGGGTAGTGGCCGGACATTCTTGGGCGCATGCAATATGGCCGGTGTGGTCAGCTCGACGAAGCTGTAATTGTGCGCGTCTATTTTCTTGGCTCTTTTCAGTTGATCTAGCGTCCCCCTTTCCCATTTGTTATTCGCGCTTCTCCAGAAATAACGGGTTTTGCCATCGATATTCGGACCGCTGCTCCAAGCCCCCACCTGGCTGTCAAAGGTGACGGAATAGTTCGTGCCGTCATATTTGACGGAGTAGATAGATGCAACAGAGCCCGTTGTTATTTTTACGTCGTCCATCGGCAGGATGTAGGTGTTATCACCGATCTTCCAGGCAGCCGGGGTGCTGGGGTGACCACCGAGTAAACGGTTGGCAGTGACAGAGGGTTCCCAGCCCGCGCTGCCCAGGTCCCTGACAGCGGTGTCGGCTCGGCTTGCGCTGGGGTGCTGGACAACACGTTGGCCATCTTTGAGCTTGGATTGATAAAACCTGCCGTCGATTTTTATATATTCCTTGTTGCCCGGACCCACGTAGACATTGGCCTGCAGGCCTTTCACCCGCAGCAGATCAGGGGATATGGCAACTTCATAGCCCAGTAACTCTGGCGTATCGAGCACTTTGACTTCACCTGCGGCCGCCGCCACACGGGGCTGGAAATCATTCAGCGGTGCCCCATAGGGCTTGCCCTTGGCCACGTCGTAGGCGTACCAGTTACCGTCGCGGAACACGGCACCCGCTTCAAGGCTGTGATCGGCAACCTTGTAGCTGCCCACTGCAGCCAAACCATGTTGTGTGCCTGCCGCTTTGAGCAGATCGTAGTTGCCGCTGGCGCCCTTTAGAACATTGACCGCCTCTCGCCCCAAGCGGGCGCCGCTATGTATCAGTCCCCCGGCTTCCCTGAGCATGCCGCCTGCGCCACTCAAGGGGTTGACCGCCTCGATTGCGACGGTGCCCAGGAATCGCACTGCTTTCGACGCAGCGTTCACACTGGTTACGCCCTTGGCAAGTACCTTGCCCGCTTGGGCGGCCTTGCCGGTACCCAGCGACAGCAGGCCAATCACATCGAGGCCGAGGTCAAACACACCTTCGGCGACGTTACCTTGCGTGAAGTTGACGATCGCCGATCTCAGGGGAATGAGGTTGAGGAAAAAATCGCGCACGGCTTTGTTGTCGGCGATGTCTTTGTCGTAAGAGGTTACCCCGCGAGCATGTTGAAGCAGGTCATCACCGTGCAGATCAAGGGAGTGAGCGAACACCTTGGCGATGTAGTTCGTACGCTCGGAATCGAAGACCTGCGGCGTTTGCGAGACCGTCTTTTTTTCCTTGGACTGTTCGGTGTGGTCGTCCGGGAATGGGTTGAACGAGACGGTTTTTTTTAGCGTGCTGGCGTTTCTCGTTTCGAGTTTGTAGGGTGGCGAATAGCCGTCGGACAGGTAGTTTTCTTTTGTAATGGTGCCGGCGCGAGTATCAATGCGGTAAACGTTGACCTGCTTGTCACGTGTGATTTTCACATCCAGCGTATGGCCTTTAGTGGTCAGGCTTTTTGTCCAGAAGTCCGTACCTATTTTGTATTCATTGGTATGGAAAAATTCGAGCTGGCCATACTCGAAATTTTTCCGGTCCTCCGGCGGCAAAGTCGAGATAAGGTACTTGGTCAGGCCTGTGTGACCGTTTACCTGATCCTCTATTGCCGACGTGTAGCGCTTGGTAAAGTCATCTTCAACCGTCAGCTTTCCGCTGGCGGATTTGTCGCAAAAAGCCTGAATGGGGATCCGCTTGTCATTGGTTACCCAATGCTCATTATCGTCATGGGTGACCCTGTCGCCCTGCATGACGATGTCCAGCATCGAGTACTCCCCGGGGGCGCGGCCGGGGCGCCCTTCATGCAATCGGGCTTTGAGGATATTTTTTACCTTGAAGACGCGGTCCTCGGCTCCCGGAAACTCTTTCCTGAGTAACTCCAGCCCCATCGCTTCCCGGTCGGGGATGGGCGTTGCCAGTGCTATGGATATATCTTGCACGGCGTTCTGTTGGGTGATGAACGAGCGCCGAATTTCAGCATCGGTGGGTGCTGGATCGGTATTCAACAGGCCATTGACGGCAGCCCAATTGTTCAAGGCTTCGCGCTGGATAGGTTGAATGCGCTGTGCGTCGACCGCGGCCTCGGCGGCCGTCAGCACCTCGCTATAGGTCATCGTGAGTACACGCCCTGGCGACTGGGCTTCCAGCTTGGCCGCCGCGATCGTCAGTTGCGTCCAGGGGATACTGCCGTAAGTCACGCTGGGCGGGATATCCTTGACCAGGTGTTCAGGCGCAGTGCGTGCCAGCAATATGCGGGCCGCGAGATCGGCCGATGGTGGGGACGCTCGCCCTTCCTTCACCAGATGGCGGCTTAAGCTCTCGATCACCGCTGCGGCTGATTTCCCCCAATGCTGCCGTTGTCCAAGGTCAAAGCCGGCGACGCTGTTGCGCGCCGCGTTGTTCAGGGATTCGGGGTCCAGGCCCAGGTGGATGGCCGCCAATAAGTAGTCATTGACGCTGGTATTCGTCGCGATGCCGCCCAAATGGGTTTGTATGGCCTTGCCCAGTGCCTGCGCTTTGGCTGAAGCCAGCAACGTCTCCGTCGCGTTGCTGGCCTTTTTCAAGTCGTTGTCTGACAGGTTGCTACCTGAAAGCAGATAGCCCAGCGCCCCCCCTTTTTTGTCGGTCAATGGCAGCCCTGGCAGGGTCGAGCCAGGTGCATTCAGCAGGTCGATGATGGCTTGTTGATCCTGTACCGCCATAGGGGTCGGCCAGGACAGCGCCCCGCTAAAGTTACCCAGGGGATGTATCTGGATGTGCTTGATTGCGACCTGATACAGCGCGAGCAACTCGTCAAGGGTCTTCGGTGCGCTCAAGCCACTGCCGCTGAGGTAGGTGTGAAGGCTGACGACGTAGTTGGCGGGCGTCAGCTTGTGTTTCTGGTAGTAGGTGGAGTCTTCACACACCGGCAGTGAGAGGGTGGTCAAGCGCGATGCCAACTGCACCTCAAGACGGCTTTGCTGGTCGCTGGACAATTCGCCTGGGAAGGCTTTGTTCGCTTCGTCAAGGAGGGTACGCAGTGCCGCGGCCAGCTCTTTCCAGTTGCAGCGTTCACCAAAGGCTTTTTTAAGGGTTGCGGGGTTGTCGTGCTCGTCAGAGCTTGTGTCGCTGATCGCCGCTTCGGGCGGAGCAGGTTGGGGAATCATTAAAGTGCTGGCGCTTTGCTTTGGTTCGAGACTGGCCAGGTTTGTGAGAGGCAGATGAGCATGAGCGGGTTGAATGGCGTTCATGGAGAACCTTTCCGTAGTTGTAGAATATCGTCCAATAAAAAGCGCGGCGAGGCACTTTCTTCAGCGAATGGGTGTAAAAAGTCTCGGACGAGGTTCCCGCTCGACTGTCTGGAGGTGTGTCAGTGACAGGGCGAGTAAAAGGGCGGTGGGGTGGGGTTTACAGGGTGGGCGTGCCGTGTGATGTGCCGGCCAGGAAGGCCTCGGCCTTGTGCGCGACGATTTCCAGCAGCGCGTTCAACGCTGGCGTGGGTGCGACGTCCTTCAAAGTCAATCCGTAGAGGATGACAGGAATGGGCGGAGACAACGGACAAGCATCCAGCCCAACCTCCCGCGCGCCGAATGCGGTAAACGGGTCGACAATCGCCAAGCCTTCTCCCGCTTCGACCATGCTGCGCATCATTTGATAGGTCTGCACCCGTGTCTGCACCACCGGCAGGGGGAGCAAGGCTTGCAGCTTGGCGTCCAGCAAGCGACTCAGTGGGTCTTGCCCTTCGAGTCCAATCATCGATTGGCCGGCCAGGTCCTGCAACGCAATGTACTTTTGCTTGGGCTTGAGCCAGCCATGGGGGGCGAGCAATTGCAGCTTGCCCTGTGCCAACACGGTGCTTTGGATTTGTGGGTGTTCCGGATCATGCAGGCTCAGGCCCACATCGGCTTCGTGCAGCAGCAGGCTCCTGACGATCTCTCGGGTTGGCTGACTTGACAGGTTGCAGGGTGTGTCCTGGAAGCGTCTGCGCAGCAGAGCGAGGCTTTGCGGCAATACCTGATTGGCCAGGGGCGCAGTGCAGAGGGCGCGCAGTGTGGGGGCGTGATGGTGTTTCAAACGGCTGGCCAGGCGTTGCACCGGCTCCAGCGCTTCATACACATGGGCGATCTGCGCCTGTAGCTCCAGTGTTTCCCGCGTCGCCTGCAGGCGCCCGCGCACACTGGCAAACAGCATAAAGCCCAATTGCAGCTCGGCATCCTTGAGCGCTGCGTCTACATCAGCCACGGGCAATTGCAGCCATTCGGCGGCGGTGCCGAGATGTCCGGTCTGCAAGATGGCCTGAATTACTTCGATATGACGTAAACGCATCGAGGGAGTCTATGTTTAGCACGACCTGTATTCAATGGTTGAATCCAAGGCATGGGGAAATCCATGGTTGAGCCAGGCGCTTGCGCCTAGACTTATACGCTCAAGACGCAGCGCGTGTTACAGGGGGAGCGCCACAGATGCCCGGTAAAACCGAACCAACAGGTAGCAGGATGAGCAGCGGGGGGGTAACACGCTGGGACTTCCTGGTCATGGTACTCGTTATTGGCGTGCTCGCCGGCGTGGCGTGGCCGCGGATATTTGGCGATGTCAGCCAGTCGGAAATTGCGACGGCCAAGGTTCAGCTCAATGTCCTGGGCAAGGCTGTAGAGCGGTTCCATCAGGATATGGGGCGTTACCCGACCGATGAGCAGGGCCTGGCGGTATTGACTACCCAGCCTGCGGGCGAACCGAAGTGGAAGGGGCCATACGTCAACGAAGACATACTCACCGACCCCTGGGGCGTTCCCTATCAGTACCACTATCCTGCGACCCAGGCCAAAACTGGCTTTGACCTGTTTTCGTTCGGTAAGGATCGGACGTTGGGTGGTGTTGGCGATAATGTTGATATCGCCTTTGGAGAATAAGCGCTTATGAAGCGTGGGTGGTTTGCGATTCGCGGGTGATGATGGTGCCCGACTGAATCAACCGGAACTCGTCGCCGTCCAGTTTTTCTACACGATCGCCAATGGCCAGCTTGTAGGTGATGGTGGGCGCCGAGCCCGCCAAGCCGTCGAGCGGCGGGTTGGATTCCTGGAACTCATGCACGGAATAAACGCGGCCTTCCGCGTCTCTGGCATGGAACTGTCCGACAAGTACTGCTGCCATCTGTTTAGAACCTCTGGAGATAAACACTCGATTTGCGGTTCTGTAGACCGTCTTGGAGCGGGGTAGTTTACCTATGGAAAAAAAATACTATTCGTTGACTTTTTCAGATATTGCTTACATGGTGCGGCGCATCTTGAACGTCATGGCTGTTGTAAAAACCTGTTGGTGATCGGGTCGCGAAACTCTATAACTACAAGCTCCTTTAGTCAGACGTCAGGAAACCCCAATGAGCAAGGTCTACACGATTGCCGTACTGGTTGGCAGCTTGAGAAAAGAGTCGATCAACCGCAAGGTTGCCCTGGCATTGGCCGAGCTGGCGCCCGCCAACCTTAAGTTGAACATTGTCGAAATCGGCGATTTGCCGCTCTACAACGAAGACATTGAAGGTGCTGGACTGCCGGCAGCCTACAGTACTTTCCGCCAACACGTGAGTTCATCCGACGCGGTGTTGTTCGTGACCCCGGAATACAACCGCTCCGTGCCCGCCGCATTGAAGAATGCCATTGACGTCGGCTCCCGCCCCTATGGCCAAAGCGTCTGGAGCGGCAAGCCGGGCGCGGTGATCAGTGTGTCCCCGGGTGCCATCGGTGGTTTTGGTGCCAATCACCATTTGCGCCAGTCCCTGGTGTTCCTCGATGTGCCATGCATGCAGCAGCCGGAAGCCTACCTGGGTGGCGCCGGCAGCGCGTTTGATGAGTCAGGCAAGGTGACGGAAAAGACCAAGCCGTTTTTGCAGGCGTTTATCGATGCCTACGGCAAATGGGTAGAAAAACTGAAGGGCTGACATTCATCGGTCTCGACAAGACCCTGCCGTATCGGCGGGGTCTTTTTTTTGAGGGTCAGGTCAAACGGTCTGCCAGTTGTAGCGCCTGCCCATTGGAGATGTGCCGCGACGCCAGATCCACCTCAGGCCCCAGAATGGTTTTCTCCACATACAAGGCGTGCACATCGGTGACGCCGATAAACTTGAGCCAGGCTTCCATGTAGGGTTTCTGGAAATCCATAGGGTGCTCGGCCGCCTGCGCTCGGTCAGAAAAGTCCATGCCACGTGCATACACATTGACCGCGGTCTTGCCGTGAAGCAGCCCTTGAAGACCGTGTTCCGGGTGGAAGTCGAACAGCACGTCCTTCTGCGATACCACGTCGATAAAGTGCTTGAGCTTGTAGGGCACGGCAAAATTCCAGAGCGGAATGGAAAACACCAGCACGTCAGCTTCATGGAGGTGGGCTGCGAGGGATTTCACCGCTTTCCAGGCAACTTCCTGTTCTTCGGTCAAGGCCGTGCCGTTCAGGCCCGCGTACTTGGCGTCCATCACCGGTCCGTCAAATTCCGGCAGGTCCAGGCTCCATAGATCCAGCGTAACCACTTCGGTGTCTGGGATGTTCTGCTGGTAGCGGGCGATAAAGTGGTGGGCGACTTCTAGGGAGGCCGAGCGTTGTTTGCGTGGGGAGCATTCGATGTGCAGCAGGATGGTCATGGTTTGCCTCAAGAGGGAGGAGGGTGACCGGGTCATTGCAACATAGTGCTATATGGAATATAAATCGTATCTAAATAAGCTATTAATCACGAATCTATATATGTTCGATGTCCTGCTACTCAAAACCTTTGTTGCGGTAGTTGATGAGGGGGGATTCAGTCGCGCCGCAGCTCGCCTGCACCTGACCCAATCAGCCGTTAGTGGTCATTTGCGGCGACTGGAAGATCAGGTCGGCAAACCTTTACTGGCCCGCACCACCCGCTCGCAGCAACTGACCGCCGATGGCGAGCGCTTGATGGCGTATGCCCGAGGCATTCTGGCGCTGAACCGCGATGCCTGGGCCGAGTTGACCCGTTCGGCGTTTCACGGTGACCTGCGTATAGGTGTGTCGGAGGAGTTCGCGGATGCGCGTCTGCTACGTGATTTGCAGGTGTTTGCCGCCGACTATCCCGGCATACAGATCAAGGTACAGGTGAGCATTCCGGGTTCGCTGCTGGCCCTGATGAAACAAGGCGAACTGGACGTGGTGGTCGGTTCGTTGTGCGAGGCCCGCGAGCCTGGCCTGGCGCTGTGGCAGGAGCCGCTGGTGTGGGCGTGGTCGGCACAGGCGGTCGGTGCGTTGCCGACACCTTTGCCCCTGGCCTTGTTTCCAGAGCCTTGCCCTTACCGGGAAGCTGCGCTCAGCCGCCTTGCACAGGCCGGTATCACCCAGCGCACGGCGATGCTTTGCACCAGCTATGTCGGACTGCAAGCGGCTGCCCTGGCGGGGTTTGCCATCGCGCCCATGACTCGCAGCCAGGTGTCTCAGGGGTTGGTAGAACTCGGCGCCGAGCATGGCTTGCCAGCGCTGCCCGATGCCGAGTTTCGCCTGTTCAGCGCCCCGGATGCCGACCCGACCATCGTCGAGGCCGTTACCCACGTCATCGTCCGCTACGGCGCCTCCCGCCGTTAGTGAGCGCGTGGATCAGCGAAACCAGTTGGTCCGCGCCAACTCGATCACCTCATCACCACGTCCGCTCATCACAGCCTTGAGCATGTACAGGCTGAAGCCCTTGGCCTGTTCCAATTTGATGCTGGGCGGCATGGCCAATTCCTGAGTGGCGGTGACCACATCGACCAACACCGGGCCGTCATGGGCCAGGGCGCGGCGCAAGGCGGGCTCCAGGTCCTCAGACTGTTCCACACGGATGCCGAGGATACCCATCGCATTGGCCATGGCGGCGAAGTCCGGGTTCTTCAGCTCGGTGCCGGTGTCCAGATAGCCGGCAGCCTTCATTTCCATGGCGACAAATCCCAGTGAGGCGTTGTCGTACACCACGACTTTCACCGGCAATTTCAACTGTGTCAGGGAAATGAAGTCGCCCATCAACATGCTGAAACCGCCGTCGCCGGACAGCGAAATGACCTGTCGACCGGGAAATGCCGCCTGGGCGCCGATGGCCTGGGGCATGGCGTTGGCCATGGAGCCGTGGTTGAACGAGCCAATCAGTCGGCGTTTGCCATTCATTTTCAGGTAGCGTGCGGCCCAGACCGTGGGCGAGCCGACGTCGGCGGTGAAGATTGCATCGTCGTCCGCCAGCTCACTGAGCAGGCGGGTCACGTATTGCGGGTGGATCGGACGGTTGGCGGCAGACGGCTGCGCCAGGTCATCCAGACCCTGGCGGGCTTTTTCATAATGCTTGAGCGAGGCTTCGAGGAAGCTGCGATCAGTCTTGCGGGTCAGGCGCGGCAGCAGGGCTTGAATGGTCTCGCTGACGTCGGCGGCAATGCCCAGGTCCAGGGTGGCGCGACGGCCCAGCGCCTGGGGGTTACGGTCAACCTGGATGATCTTCGCGTCGGTGGGGTAGAACTGGCGATAGGGGAAGTCGGTGCCGAGCATGATCAGCGTGTCGCAGTTGAGCATCGCGTGATAGCCCGAGCTGAAGCCGATCAGGCCAGTCATGCCGACATCAAAGGGGTTGTCCCACTCCACATGCTCCTTGCCTCGCAGCGCATGCACCACCGGCGCACCCAGGGCATCGGCCAGCGCAACTACTTCGTCGTGGGCGCCGGCGCAACCGCTGCCGCACAGCAGGGTCACGGATGTGCTTTGATTGAGGAGCTCGCTCAGGCGCAGCAGGTCCTGCTCTGCCGGCAGGGTGCGCGGCGTCATCAGTGCTGGCCAGGGCTTGAATTTGTCTTCTACTTCTAACAGCGACACATCTCCAGGAATCACCACCACCGCCACGCCGCGATTGAGGATGGCCGAGCGCATGGCGCGGTGCAGCACATGAGGCATCTGTGCCGGGTTGGTCACCAGTTCGATAAAGTGACTGCACTCCTTGAACAGCTCCTGAGGGTGGGTTTCCTGGAAGTAGTTCAAGCCGATTTCCGACGAGGGAATCTGCGCGGCAATGGCCAGCACGGGTACATGGTTGCGATGGCAATCGAAGAGCCCGTTGATCAAGTGCAGATTGCCCGGCCCGCAACTGCCTGCGCACACCGTCAGCTCCCCCGTTGCTGCCGCTTCGGCGCCGGCGGCAAAGGCGGCGACTTCCTCGTGGCGCACGTGCATCCACTCGATGCTGTCCATGGTGCGCAGGGCATCGGTCAGACCGTTGAGGCTGTCGCCAGTCAGGCCCCAGACGCGCTTGATGCCCGCCTGCTCAAGGGTGGTCGCCAGCTGTTGGGCCAGGGTGATTTTCGCCATGAGGAACTCCATCGTCAGTGAGGTTAAAAACCGCAGATCAATAGAGGACAACCTCAGAACACTGAATACTCACCCGCCAACATGACTAATTGTTCATCGCGGCGCGGTACTGGCGGGTGCGTTTAGCGATGAACAATTGGTCCCTGATCAGCGCCAACAGCGGCGCGATGCCCGGTTTCGGCTGGCGCCCCTGACTCAGTCGACGCAGTTGATGGTGCACCACCGCCATGGTCGCCAGGGCGGCCAGTGGTTTGCGTTTCCAGCGAATGGGCGGTATCTGCGGGTTGAGATCGCGGCCTTCGCGCCATTGCTTGATTAGCTGTGGCTCGAGGGTCAGGGCGGTGGCAATCCCGGCCATGGCGATGCCGCTGTCCAGTACCTGCTGGACCACCGGCAAGCGGCGGATGCCCCCGGTCACCATCACCGGCATACGCGCCAGGCTTGCGAGCTCGCAGGCCATCTCGAGGAAGTACGCTTCGCGGGCCAGGGTTCGACCGTCTCGTGCTTCACCTTGCATCGCCGGTGCTTCGTAACTGCCGCCGGACAGTTCCAGCAAATCAAGGGGCAATGCATTGAGCAGTTCAACCACGGCGCGGGCGTCGTTGGCGTCAAAACCACCGCGTTGGAAATCTGCTGAATTGAGCTTAACCGCCACGCAAAAATCGGGGCTGACAGCCGCCCGTACGGCCTTTACCACTTCCAGCAACAGGCGCGCGCGGTTTTCCAGCGAGCCGCCCCAGCGATCAGTGCGCTTGTTGCTCAAAGGGGAGAGAAATTGACTGAGCAAATAGCCGTGCGCCGCATGAATCTGTACGCCGGTGAAACCCGCTTTTTCAGCCAGGCGTGCGCTGCTGGCAAAACGCGCGATCACTTCCTCAATCTCTTCCTCGCCCATGGCTTTGGGTTGGGAAAACATCTTTGAGAAACCACCAAGGTCCAGCGCTACCGCTGAAGGCGCCCATGCTTGCTGGCCTAGGTTGGCCTGGGTCTGACGACCCGGGTGGTTGAGCTGGATCCAGAAGTGCGCACCTTTGGCGCGGCCAATCGCGGCCCATTGGCGAAACTTGTCCAGGTGCTCCTCGTTTTCCAGCGCAACCCCGCCGGGGCCGGTCATGGCGCGGCGGTCGATCATCACATTGCCGGTCAACAGCAGCCCTGGCTCGCCGTCGGCCCAGGACTGGTACAGGCGCATGAGCGCTTCAGAGGGAGCCTGGTGCAGATCGGCCATATTCTCTTCCATCGCCGCCTTAGCGATGCGGTTACCGATGGTCTGGCCGTTGGGCAATAGCAGGGCTGAAAAGGGCGACATGGTTGACTCCTCGTTTGCGGAGGCCTCAGGCTAAGCTTAAAGCTAACTTTAATGTCAAGCGGGTAAGAAGGGCGTAGCGATGAATATTGGCGAATTGGCAAAGCTCAGCGGGTTGGCGGCGTCGCGCATTCGGTTTTACGAAGCTGAAGGGCTGATCAGTCAGGTAGGGCGCCAGGCCAATGGATATCGGCGTTATGCGCCGCAGGCACTACAGACTCTGCAGTTGATCCAGAGCGCACAACAGGCCGGGTTTACCTTGCAGGAACTTAAAGCCCTGATGCCGACCGAAGGTGAGCACAAGCGTGAGGCACTGATTGAGGGGCTGGAGAGCAAAGTGGCGCAGATCGAGGTGATGCAGGCGCAGTTGGCGCACAGCAAGGCGCAGTTGCTGGGCGTAATCGAGGCGGTACGGGCGCACCCGGAAGGCGTGCCGTGTTCCATGGGGCAGAATCAGGTACTGGCGTCGATCAAAATCAACCCATGAAAAATCTATGGTCACCCCCATTTTTGCAATACTGATTAACGGGTGGTGTGGTTGGCTTGCTTAAATCTATCCGGCGTCTGTTTGGGGCATGCCCCAGCGCCACGATGAGAGTCGCGCCTGACGATCCTTAAAACCCGTCGGCTTCTGAAGCCGATTTTTATGTCAGGATCTTCGCCAGGCCGGTGTGCCGTTCACATCATCTGTTGTTCAGCTATCGCAAAACCTGAAGGTGAATCGTGGTACTGCAACAACCGCGGGGTCAGGCGTTCAAGGCGTCTGGCCCTGCTTCATATTGCGTATGGTGAGCGGCTATCGCCCAAGCGATACGCGCCAGTTTGTTAGCCAGGGCACAGGCCACGACATTCGAATGTCGTCGACTTAGCAATGAGCGCACCCAATCGGCCAAGGCGCCTTTTTGGTGCTCCAGATTTTGCATATAGACCCTGGAACACTGCACCAACAGTTGTCGCAGGTGCTTGTCACCACGCTTGCTGATTCCCAGCAAGTTGGCCTTGCCACCGGTGCTGTACTGTCTGGGCACCAAGCCCACTGAGGCGGCAAAGTCCCGACTGCATCGGTACTGCTTGCCGTCGCCCATTTCTACAGCCAGCAGGCTGGCGGTGATCGGGCCGACACATGGAAGACTCAGCAAACGACTGCCCAGATCATCGTCGGCCAGTTGGCCCGCCAGCTCTTTGTCCAAGACCTTGATTTGCTCATCCAGGTAGGCAAAGTGGTCGTGCAGGCGTTGCAACAATATCGTCAGACGAACGGGTAATTCATGCTCGGCCAAGGCGCTCGCCAGACGCTTCATGATGGCCAACCCTTTGGGCAGACTGATCCCAAACTCCAGCAGGAAACCGTGCATCTGATTAGCCGTTTTGGTGCGGTCATGCACCAGCGATTCGCGCATCCGGTGTAGCACGGACAGGGTTTGCTGGGATTCGGTTTTAGGCGTGACGAAGCGCATAGATGGGCGCGAAGCGGCTTCGCAGATTGCCTCAGCGTCGACAAAGTCGTTTTTATTGCCCTTGACGAAGGGCTTAACGAACTGCGGAGAAATCAGCTTGGCCGTGTGCCCCATTGCCGCCAACTGACGAGCAACATAGTGCGACCCCGCACAGGCCTCCATCACCACGATACAGCTCGGCGAGTTGCCGAAAAACTGCATCATTTGCGTCCGTGAGCATTTTTTGCGAAACACCTCACAGCCCGACTTATCCTGGCCGTGCAGGTGGAAAGTATGTTTGCCGAGATCGATACCGATCAGTGCTGACTCGCTCATGATGATGGCCTCCGAAAACAAAACACCCCGTGAAAGCGTAGCCCTCACAGGGTGTTGGGGGTGACCATCTCATTAACCCTGGCATGCCAGGGTTTTTTATACGCTGGTGCTTAGCGCCGGCGGAACAACGGCAACGGTTCGTCAGTCGCTGCCTGGTAGGTCACCGAGAAGTCCTTGAGACTTTCCAGGGCTTCATACGGGTCTTTGTCAGCGCGCAAGGCGTAGGCATCGAACCCGCAGCGGTGCAGGTAGAACAGTTGGTCGCGGAGCACATCGCCAATCGCCCGCAGCTCACCCTTGTAACCATAACGGTCACGCAGCAGGCGGGCGTTGGAGTAGTTGCGACCGTCGGTGAAGGCCGGGAAGTTCAGGGCGATGACCTGGAAGTTGGTCACATCGTCACCGATTTCTTCGGCTTCTTCTTCCGCGTCCAGCCACACACCCAGGCCGCCATCGCGGGCCTTGAGAGCGTGAGCGTGCTCGCGCCACAGGGCCAGCGGCACGATCAGGTCGTCGCAGTTGGAGATGCCATCGAGGGTCGCGTCCTTGGGCAACAGGTGCCAGGTTTCGTCGACCACTTCGTTGTTTTTAATGATTCGCTGCATAGACGCGCTCCTTGAACAGGTCGATGCCGATGCGCTGATAGGTGTCGATGAAACGCTCATCTTCGGTGCGCTGTTCAATGTAGACATCAATCAGCTTGCCGATCACTTCAGGCATGGCTTCCTGGGCGAAGGACGGGCCGAGGATCTTGCCCAGGCTCGCGTCGCGGCTGGCACTGCCGCCCAGGGACACTTGGTAGAATTCTTCGCCTTTCTTGTCCACCCCGAGGATGCCGATATGGCCGACGTGGTGGTGACCACAGGCGTTCATGCAGCCGGAGATGTTCAGGTCCAGTTCGCCGATGTCGAACAGGTAATCCAGGTCATCGAAACGACGCTGGATCGACTCGGCAATCGGGATCGACTTGGCGTTGGCCAGGGAGCAGAAGTCGCCGCCCGGGCAGCAGATGATGTCGGTCAACAGGCCGATGTTCGGCGTGGCGAAACCTTGTTCGCGCAACTCGCCCCACAGGGTGAACAACTGGCTCTGTTCAACATCGGCCAGGATGATGTTCTGTTCGTGGGAGGTGCGCAGTTGGCCATAACTGTAGCGCTCGGCCAGGTCGGCGACGCCGTCCAGTTGCTTGTCAGTGATATCGCCCGGTGCTACGCCAGTCGGCTTGAGCGACAGGGTCACGGCGACATAGCCTGGCTTCTTGTGAGCCAGGGTATTGCGCACACGCCAGCGGGCAAAGCCTGGGTGTTGTTGATCGAGCTCGGCCAATTCGGCGTCCAGATTGCTCAAGGCCTTGTAGTCCGGGTCGACGAAGTGTTTGGCGACGCGATGCACTTCAGCTTCGGTCAGGGTGGTCTGGCCGCCGCGCAGGTGTTCCATCTCGGCGTCGACTTTCTGGGCGAAGACTTCAGGGGTCAGCGCTTTCACCAGGATCTTGATGCGGGCCTTGTACTTGTTGTCACGACGGCCATAGCGGTTGTAGACCCGCAGGATAGCGTCGAGGTAGCTCAACAGGTCCTGCCATGGCAGGAACTCATTGATGAAGGCCCCCACCACCGGGGTACGACCCAGGCCGCCACCCACCAGTACGCGGAAACCCAGTTCGCCTGCAGCGTTGTGTACCGGCTCCAGGCCGATGTCATGGACTTCAATCGCTGCACGGTCCGAAGTCGAGCCATTGATGGCGATCTTGAACTTGCGCGGCAGGTAGGCGAATTCCGGGTGGAAGGTGGTCCACTGACGGACAATTTCGCACCACGGGCGCGGATCAATCAGCTCATCGGCGGCAACACCTGCGAACTGGTCGGTGGTGACGTTGCGCAAGCAGTTACCGCTGGTCTGAATCGCGTGCATCTGCACGGTGGCCAACTCAGCGAGGATGTCCGGCACGTCTTCCAGCGCCGGCCAGTTGAACTGAACGTTCTGGCGGGTACTGATGTGGGCGTAGCCTTTGTCGAAGTCGCGGGCAATCTTGGCCATCATCCGCGTCTGGCGCGAAGTCAATTGGCCATAGGGCACGGCAACCCGCAGCATCGGCGCAAAGCGCTGAACATAAAGGCCATTTTGCAGGCGCAGAGGGCGGAACTCTTCTTCGCTCAGTTCACCTGCCAGATAGCGTCGGGTCTGATCACGGAACTGCTTGACGCGGTCCTCGATGATGCGCTGATCGTATTCGTCGTATACGTACATATAGGTCCTGTTCTCGGCAAATCTGCGCGCACGGCCGCGCACTCCCAACGGAGCCGGCGCACGATACCAGTTTGCGTTTATGCGCAAAAGTGATGTTTGAGTATATGCAAAGAACCAAATCGACTAATGAGACTGGTTATCGAATTACCCACATTTGTCATACGGGCAACCATGATCTTTACTGTGGTCGAGTCTTAGTGCAATCACCTATAAAACCGACAAGAGGCGATGCGATGAGCAATCCAACCAAAGCCCGTAAAAGCGACAGTGCCGTGGACGCTTGGGCCATTCTGTTCCTGATAATCCTAGTGGTTTCAACCGCTGTGTTCTGGGTCAGTCACCAATAAAGGGGGTTGCCCGAGTCCTGATGCAGTCTCCGATTGTCCGACAACTGGTAATTAGCCGAGATGGAACGGCTTATTGCCACTATCATGGGCTGTCAATTTTCGGGGTTCGGGCAACAATGCTGAAGGTTCTTTGTGCGTGTGTGTGGTTGGTGGGGATGGTGTGCGGGGCAACGGCCCATGCAACGTCGGTGGTCTTTCTCAATCCCGGCACTTCGACTGAAACCTTCTGGGTCAGTTATGCGCAATTCATGCAGGCCGCCGCCAAGGACCTCGGCCTGGATTTGCGCGTGCGCTATTCCGAGCGCGACCCGCAGAACACCCTCCAACAGGCCCGTGAAGCCTTGCAGGGGCCAGAGCGACCGGATTACCTGGTGCTGGTCAACGAGCAGTACATCGCCCCGCAAATTCTGCGTCTATCCCAGGGCAGTGGCGTCAAGCTGCTAATCGTCAACAACGCCCTGACGGTCGATCAGATGCAGTTGCTGGACGCTGGCAAATACCCTAACTGGATTGGCAGTATCGTGGCTGACGATGAGCTGGCCGGTTACCTGATGCTCAAGGACATGCTGCGTCAGTTCGGTGAGACCAAGCCTGGCCAGTCCCTTGACCTGCTGGCCTTTTCCGGCGCCAAGAACACTCCTGCGGCCCAGCGACGCGAAGATGGCCTGCGCCGTGCCCTGTACGAGCATCCTGAAGTGCGCCTGCGTCAGGTGGTGTATGGCGAATGGAACCGCCAGCGCGCCTTTGAGCAGGCCACACAGTTGTTCAAGCGTTATCCGCAGACGGCGCTGGTGTGGTCGGCCAACGATGAAATGGCCTTGGGGGCCATGCAGGCGGCGCAGGAGGCCGGACACACACCCGGCAAGGACGTGTTGTTCAGTGCGGTCAATAGCTCGTCCGAGGTGCTGGGTGCACGCATTGAAGGTCGGCTGAATACACTGGTGGCCGGGCATTTCACCACGGGTGGCTGGGCAATGGTGCTGCTCGATGACGATGCCCACGGCGTGGATATCGGTTTGCATGGCGGTCGTTACCGCAAGGAAGCACTGTTCCAGTTGATCGAGCCGGAGCAGGCTCGGCGTCTACAAGCCATCAACGCCAGCCAGCAATACAACGTGGATTTTCGTGCACTGTCAGCCCAAGGCAAGCCCGAGTCCTACCGTTATCCCTTCAGCCTGCAACTGCTGATGCACTGACTGTGCTTATACCCCGGCCAGATGCAGCACCAACTTGACGATGCCAAACAGCGCCAAGGCGAAGATTGCGGTGAACAGGATCCCCAGTACCACGAAATGGCTGGGTTTGCCGTGGGTAAAGTCCCGGGCGCGGTTCTTGCCGCTTTGTACGCCAAAGGCGGCAGCCATCACGCTGTGGAGCATTTGCCAGAAGGTTGGCGGCTTGTTGTCGACTGGATCGTCCATACATCCCTCGCTACAAGGTGTGTGAGGACAGCATAGTCGAACAGCGAAAGCCGGGCGGGTCAGGCTTCTGTGGTCAGCATGCCCCCTGTGGCGAGTGGGCTTGCCCCGCGTTGGGCTGCGTAGCAGCCCCAATAAGATCGCTGATTTTTCAGATAGACCGAGATGGCAGGTTTTAGGGTTGCTTCGCAACCCAACGGGGGCAAGCCCCCTCGCCACAGGGATTAGTTGTCGTAGCCCAGATTCGGCGCCAGCCAGCGCTCGGTCACGGCCAGGTCCTGGTTCTTGCGCGCGGTGTAGCTCGCCACCTGATCCTTGTCGACCTTGCCCACGGCAAAGTACTGCGCCTGTGGATGGGCGAAGTACCAGCCACTGACCGCTGCTGCGGGGAACATCGCGTAGTGCTCTGTGAGGAACACGCCACTGCGCCCGGCATGCATTTCGCTGGCTTGCGGGTCGAGCAGTTGGAACAGTTGGGCTTTCTCGGTGTGATCCGGGCACGCCGGGTAGCCTGGGGCAGGCCGGATACCGCTGTATTGCTCCTTGATCAGCGCCTCGTTATCCAGTTGTTCATCCTTGGCGTAGCCCCAATGTTCTTTACGCACTTGCTGGTGCAGCCATTCGGCACAAGCCTCGGCGAGGCGGTCGGCCAGGGCCTTGACCATGATCGAGTTATAGTCGTCGCCAGCGTCCTGGTAAGCCTTCGCGACTTCTTCGGCGCCGATGCCAGCGGTGGTGATGAAACCACCGATGTAGTCGGTCACGCCGCTGTCCTTGGGTGCAACGAAGTCAGCCAGGGAGAAGTTGGGCTTGCCGTCGGTCTTGATGATTTGCTGGCGCAGGTGGTGCAGCTTGGCAATCGGCTGGCCGTCATCACCGTACACTTCCAGGTCATCGTCCTGCACCTGGTTGGTCGGCCAGAAACCGAACACGGCGCGGGCGCTGATGAGTTTTTCGTCGATCAGCTTGGCGAGCATCTCCTGGGCATCGGCGTACAGCGCGGTGGCGGCTTCACCTACGACTTCATCGGTGAGGATGCGTGGGAATTTGCCGGCCAGGTCCCAGGAGATAAAGAACGGCGTCCAGTCGATGTATTCGGCCAGCACCTTGAGGTCGATATTGTCCAACACCTTGGAGCCGGTAAACGTCGGTTTGACTGGCGTGTAGCTGCTCCAGTCGAACTGCGGCTTCTTGGCGATGGCCGCCGGGTAGCTCAGGCGTTCGGTGCGGGCGCTGCGGTTGGCGGTGCGCTCGCGTACGTCGATGTATTCCAGGCGGGTTTTCTCGACGAAACCGGCCTTCAGTTCCTTGGACAGCAACTGCGTGGCCACGCCCACGGCGCGGGAAGCGTCGGTGACGTAGATCACTGCATCGTTGCTGTACTTGGGTTCGATCTTCACCGCCGTGTGGGCCTTGGACGTGGTGGCGCCACCGATCATCAGTGGCAGGTGGAAGTCCTGGCGCTGCATCTCGCGGGCGACATGCACCATCTCATCGAGCGACGGGGTGATCAGGCCGGACAGGCCGATGATGTCGCACTTCTGTTCCTTGGCCACTTGCAGGATCTTTTCGGCCGGAACCATCACGCCCAAATCGACAATGTCATAGCCGTTGCAACCCAGCACCACGCCGACGATGTTCTTGCCGATGTCGTGCACGTCACCTTTGACGGTGGCCATCAGGATCTTGCCCTTGGCTTCCGGCTTGTCGCCTTTCTCCAGCTCGATGAACGGGATCAAGTGAGCCACGGCCTGCTTCATCACCCGAGCGGATTTCACCACTTGGGGCAGGAACATTTTGCCGGCGCCAAACAGGTCGCCGACGATGTTCATGCCGGACATCAACGGACCTTCGATCACTTCGATCGGGCGCGCGAACGACTGCCGGGACTCTTCGGTGTCTTCAACAATGTGGGTGGTGATGCCTTTGACTAGCGCGTGTTCCAGGCGCTTGTTGACGGGCCAGCCACGCCATTCCTCGGTCTCGGCTTCCTTGACGCTGCCGTCGCCCTTGTACTTGTCGGCGATGGCGAGGAGGGCGTCGGTGCCTTCCGGCGTGCGGTTAAGCACTACGTCTTCCACGGCGTCACGCAATTCCACTGGAATCTGGTCGTAGATCTCCAGTTGGCCAGCGTTGACGATACCCATGCTCAAGCCATTGCGGATCGCGTACAGCAGGAACACCGAGTGAATCGCCTCACGCACCGGGTTGTTGCCCCGGAACGAGAACGACACGTTGGACACGCCGCCCGAGGTCAGCGCATACGGCAGGTGGTCGCGGATGTAGGCACAGGCGTTGATGAAATCGACGGCGTAGTTGTTGTGCTCTTCGATGCCGGTGGCGACCGCAAAAATGTTCGGGTCGAAGATGATGTCTTCCGGCGGGAAGCCGACTTCATTCACCAGGATGTCGTAGGAGCGTTTGCAGATCTCTTTCTTGCGCGCCTCGGTGTCGGCCTGACCGGCTTCGTCGAACGCCATCACCACCACCGCAGCGCCGTAGCGCTTGCACAGCTTGGCGTGGTGAATGAACTGCTCGACGCCTTCCTTCATGCTGATGGAGTTGACGATACCCTTGCCCTGGATGCATTTGAGGCCGGCTTCGATCACTTCCCACTTGGAGGAGTCGATCATGATCGGCACGCGGGAGATGTCCGGTTCGCCGGCAATCAGGTTGAGGAAGGTCACCATGGCCTTCTTCGAGTCGAGCATCCCTTCGTCCATGTTGATGTCGATTACCTGGGCGCCGGCTTCCACCTGTTGCAGGGCGACTTCCAGGGCTTCGGTGTAGTTGTCTTCACGGATCAGTCGGGCGAAGCGCGCGGAGCCGGTGATGTTGGTGCGCTCACCGACGTTGACGAACAGCGAACTGCGGTCGATGGTGAACGGCTCAAGGCCAGACAGGCGGCAAGCCTTGGGGATATCCGGAATCTGGCGTGGCGCATAACCGGCCACGGCTTTGGCGATGGCTTCGATATGGCCCGGAGTGGTGCCGCAGCAACCACCGACGATATTGAGGAAGCCGCTCTGGGCGAACTCTTCGATGACCTTGGCGGTTTGCGATGGCAGTTCGTCGTACTCGCCGAACTCGTTAGGCAAACCGGCGTTCGGGTGAGCCGAAACGTAGGTGTTGGCCTTGTTCGACAGCTCTTCCAGGTACGGTCGCAGTTCGCTGGCGCCCAGGGCGCAGTTCAAGCCAACGGAAATCGGTTTGGCGTGGCTGATGGAGTTCCAGAACGCTTCGGTGGTCTGGCCCGACAGGGTGCGGCCGGAGGCATCGGTGATGGTGCCGGAAATCATGATCGGCAGTTCGACACCTAACTCTTCATACACGCCCTGCACAGCGAAGATCGCGGCCTTGGCGTTGAGGGTGTCGAAGATGGTTTCGATGAGGATCATGTCCGCACCGCCTTCGATCAGGCCTTTGGTGGCCTCGGTGTAGTTTTCCACCAGTTCATCGAAGGTCACGTTGCGGTAGCCTGGGTTGTTCACATCGGGCGACAGCGAGCAGGTACGGCTGGTCGGGCCGAGCACGCCTGCGACGAAACGCGGCTTGTCCGGGGTCTCGAGGGTTTTTGCGTCGGCGACCTTGCGTGCCAGGCGGGCGCCTTCTACGTTCAATTCATAGGCGAGCCCCTCCATGCCGTAGTCGGCCTGGGACACTTGGGTGGCGTTAAAAGTATTGGTTTCGAGGATGTCGGCGCCGGCATCCAAGTAAGCCTTCTCGATCCCGCCGATCACGTCAGGCCGGGTGAGGATCAGCAGGTCGTTGTTGCCCTTGACGTCGCTAGGCCAGTCGGCGAAGCGTTTGCCACGGTAGTCTTGTTCTTCCAGTTTGTAGCTCTGGATCATCGTGCCCATACCGCCGTCGAGGATCAGGATGCGTTCCTTGAGGGCTTGGTGAAGGGCTTGCAGACGAGCGCTACGATCGGACATGGGACTACTCTGGTCAGGCGATTACGAAGGGTGGGGATCATAGCAAACCTGTGCGCTTTTAGAGCATGTTCGGGTTTTGCATGAATATCGCTCATGTTGGTGAGGGCTGTAGCCCGGTAGAATCGCCCGGGTTTTTATCGCACGTATTGAATCGGGACCGGGAACATGTCGTATCGCCTCATCATCAGCGTTCTTCTATTGCTGATAGCCAGCAGCACACAGGCCCAAGGTCCCGCCCCGGCGATTTCCTATACCCGTGATATTCAACCGATTTTTACCGAGAAGTGCGTGGCCTGCCACGCCTGCTATGACTCGGCTTGCCAGCTCAACCTGGGCAGTGGCGAAGGCGCCGCTCGCGGCGCAACCAAGGTTCCGGTCTACGATGGCGAACGCAGCAAGGCCACGCCGCCGACCCGCTTGTTTTATGACGCGTTCGGCAAGGCCGCGTGGCAGCGCCAGGGGTTTGGCTCAGTACTTGACGCCCAGGGCAGCCAGGCAGCGTTGATGGCGCGGATGCTGGAGTTGGGGCATAACGCGCCCTTGCAGCCGAACGCCAAGTTGCCAGACGAAATTGTCCTGGGTCTGAGCCGCGAAAATATGTGCCCGATGCCCGGCGAGTTCGACGCTTATGCCGGCGCCCACCCCAAAGAAGGCATGCCGCTGGCCGTCACTGGCCTGACCGATCAGCAATACCAAACCCTGCAACGTTGGCTGGCCTCTGGCGCGCCTATCGATGAACAAGGCCTGGCACCGAGCGCCCAGGAAGCCTTGCAGGTCCAGCAATGGGAAAATCTGTTCAACCAGCCCGGCGCCCGGGAAAGCCTGGTGGCGCGTTGGTTGTATGAGCACCTGTTCCTGGCCCATATCTATTTTGAGGGTGGCGAGCCGGGGCATTTCTTTCAGTGGGTGCGTTCCCGTACGCCCAGCGGCCAGCCGATTGACCTGATCAACACCCGCCGGCCCAACGACGATCCAGGCACCCAGGTGTACTACCGCCTGTGGCCGGTGCAAGGGGTGATCGTGCACAAGACCCACATCACCTATCCGTTCAGCGCCGATAAAATGGCCCGCATCAAGTCACTGTTCTACAGCGGTGACTGGCAAGTGCATGCCTTGCCGGGCTACGGGCCAGCGCGCCGGGCCAACCCATTCGAGACGTTCGAAGCCATTCCGGCCAAGGCGCGTTATCAGTTCATGCTGGATAACGCCGAATACTTTGTGCGCACCTTTATTCGAGGGCCGGTGTGCCGTGGGCAGATCGCCACGGATGTGATTCGCGATAACTTCTGGACGCTGTTCCAAGACCCCGATCACGACCTGTACATCACCGATGCCCGCTATCGTGGCCAGGCTACGCCATTGCTGGCAATGCCTGGGCAAAACGATGACGTGGGCAGCGTGCTGAGCCTGTGGCTGGCCTACCGCGACAAGCGCAACGCTTATGAAGCCTTGCGTCGCGACAGTTATGCTGACTTGTCCGCACCTAGTTGGTCGAGCCTGTGGGCCGGTAATGACAATGCGCTGTTGTCGATCTTCCGCCACTTCGACAGTGCTTCGGTGACCAAGGGATTGATTGGCGAAGTCCCGCAGACGATGTGGCTGTTCGACTATCCGTTGCTGGAGCGCACGTATTACCAGTTGGCGGTCAACTTCGATGTCTTCGGTAATGTCTCCCACCAGGCGCAGACCCGGCTGTACTTCGACCTGATCCGTAATGGTGCCGAGCAGAACTTCCTGCGCCTGATGCCTGCGGATTCGCGGGACGGCTTTCTGGATGACTGGTATCAGAACAGCGGCAAGGTCAAGTTGTGGATGGATTATGAAGCGATTGACGACGACAAGCCTACGGGGTTGAGCCTGGACGAGAAGGATCCCAAGCGTGATTTTGCCAACCAACTGCTGGCCCGTTATAGCGAGCTGAATGCCAGCCCGGATCCGATCAATCGGTGTGTCAGTGCCTATTGCTCGCGTCCGGGTATCGATCCGGCGCTGCGGGATGCGGAACAGGCCTTGAGCCGTTTGACTTCACGTCCGGCGGCCGGGCTCAAGGTGATTGAGCAGTTACCGGAAGCGACGATGTTGCGGATTGAAACCCGCAGTGGCAAACGTGAGGTGTACAGCCTGATGCGCAATCGGGCCCACAGCAATGTGGCGTTTATGTTGGGTGAGGCTTATCGCTACCAACCGGGTCTGGATACGGTGACGATTTATCCGGGAGTGCTCAGCAGCTATCCGAATTTCATGTTCAATATTCCGGCGCAGGAAGTGCCGGCGTTTGTGGCTGCGATGGAGAGTGCCAAGGATGCGAAGCGGTTTGAGGCAATCGTGGATCGGTGGGGGATTCGTCGAAGTCATCCGTTGTTTTGGCAGTACTTTCATGACTTGTCGCGGTATATCCATGAGACGGCGCCGGTTGAGGAGGGGGTGTTGGATATGAATCGGTATGAGAATTTGTAGGGGGGTGGGGTTGGCGTTGGGTACATATCCGTTGCTGCGGTGATGGCTGCTATTGGTTCCGCTCTTACAGCGGGTCACTTTGCAAAAGCGGCAAAGTAACCAAAACGCTCTTGCCCCACCACTCGGCACCTCGCTCAGGCTCGGTGTGCCCGAACGCAGGCATTACTCCGTGGGCCCGCCGCGATCGGCCATCCATGGCCGTGTCGCGGCTACCCCGGCATCCATGCCGGGGTGCCCACTACGCAATACCTGCGTGCGGCCATCGTGGTTTAACGGGGCGCCTAGATCAAAATCAAAAGCAGAGCAGAGCAGAGCAGATCAAAGCAGATCAACAGCCAAGCTGCTTTTTTTGCTTTTCTGTGGGAGCTGGCTTGCCTGCGATGGCATCACCTCGGTGTTCCTGAAAGACCGAGTTGCCTGCATCGCAGGCAAGCCAGCTCCCACAGTCCACCGTGCCCGCTTTTGATTTTGCCTTTGCCTCACACCACTCAAGCCGGCTGGTAGGCCGCTGTGTTCTTGATCTGCTTTTGACGTTGATCTTAGGCGCCCCGTTAAACCACGCTGGCTGAACGCAGGCCTTGGTCCGTGGGTAAACCGGCAGGACGCCGGTTTAGCCGCACTGGGCCAAGGATGGCCCATTGCGGCGGCCCACGGAGCAAGGCCGGAGTGAGGGCACACCGAGCCTAGGCGAGGTGCCGAGTGGTGGGGCAAGAGCCCTTTTGGTTACTTTTGGGGCTCTTTTCCAAAAGTGACCCGCTGTAAGAGCGGAACCAATAGCAGCCGTGACCGCAACAACGGATATGCCCACCAACCCCATCTCCCCCAAAAAAGCCTATCCCGACAAAAACACTAGGACTTTGTACCTCCGTAATAATTTGGCGTAAACTGCGGGCAAGCCTGTGAGGAGTTTCCATGACTGCCATAACCATTACCGACGCCGCCCACGATTACCTGGCTGATCTGCTGTCCAAGCAGAACACCCCAGGCATCGGCATCCGCGTCTTCATCACCCAGCCCGGCACTCAGTACGCCGAGACGTGCATTGCCTACTGCAAACCGGGCGAAGAAAAACCCGAAGATACCGCCCTGGGGCTGAAAAGCTTCACCGCGTATATCGACGCGTTCAGCGAAGCCTTCCTCGACGATGCGGTGGTCGACTACGCCACCGATCGCATGGGCGGCCAATTGACCATCAAGGCGCCCAACGCCAAGGTGCCAAACGTCAACGCTGACAGCCCGGTCAACGAGCGCATCAATTACTACCTGCAAACCGAAATCAACCCGGGCCTTGCGAGTCACGGCGGTCAGGTCAGCCTGATCGATGTGGTCGAAGACGGCATCGCCGTGTTGAAATTCGGTGGTGGTTGCCAGGGCTGTGGCCAGGCGGACGTGACCTTGCGCGAAGGCATCGAGCGCACTCTGTTGGAGCGGATCCCCGAGCTCAAGGGTGTACGTGACGTGACCGACCACACGCAGAAAGAAAACGCCTACTATTAAGGCGTTCGTTGCGAACAAAAAACGGCGCCCCGCGAGCGCCGTTTTTTTATGCCTATAATTCAATGTATTACGGATGCTTTATGACGTTAAAGGTTAAGTGTGGGAGCCGGGCTTGCCCGCGATAGCGATAGGGCTGCCAACATCAATGCGGGCTGTGCCACCGTCATCGCGGGCAAGCCCGGCTCCCACAGGGTTTTGCATGGGGCTCAGAATTTGCTCAGGGGCGGTAGAGGTGGGCATGCCCCGCACGATAGAGCGATGACTCACGGAAGCTGTCACTGGCCAACACCCGGCCCACCACAATCAACGCCGTACGCCTGAAACCCTTGGCCGCGACTTTCTCGGCAATATCCGCGAGAGTCCCAATAACCCAGTCCTGATCCGGCCACGTCGCACGGTGCACCACGGCAATCGGGCAATCCGCGCCGTAATGGGGCAGCAGCTCAGCGACGATCTTCTCCAGATGATTGACCCCCAGGTGAATCGCCATCGTCGTGCCATGCTGGGCCAGGCTGCTGAATGCCTCACCTGCCGGCATTGCGATTTTATCGGCATAACGGGTCAGGATCACGCTCTGGGCAATGTCCGGCAGCGTCAGTTCGGTCTCCAGCAGCGCGGCGCAGGCCGCCACGGCTGTTACGCCTGGAATGATCTGAAACGGTATTCCCAGCGCTCTCAAGCCGCGGATCTGCTCGCCAATCGCGCCATAGAGGCTGGGGTCGCCGGAATGCACCCGAGCCACATCCTGGCCCTTTTCGTGGGCGACTTTAATCAGCTCGATGATCTGTTCCAGGTGCAGTTCAGCGCTGTTGACCACCTGTTCCGCCTGATGACCTTCCAGCACGGCCGCCGGTACCAGGGAGCCGGCATAGATGATCACCGGGCAGCTGCGAATCAGTCGCTGGCCCTTGACGGTGATCAGCTCCGGGTCGCCGGGGCCGGCGCCGATGAAAAAGACGGTCATGGATGCTTTCCTGTGCAAACGCGTGCGAGCAAGGCTTCAGATGAAGATTGCTCATGATCGAGGGGCACGATTATCGGGAATTTAGCCGGCACACGCCAATGCAAAGGTGGCCTGGGCGTTTTTTTGGCGGGTGATCAGCAGTGAGGCAGAGGCCTGAGCCATGGATTCGGCCAGGGCCAGGGCCGCGCTTTCGGCGATGCCGTAGCAACCGGTATGTGCATGGGCGATGGGCGACTTATGGCTCAATCGAGCTTCATAACCCGCCAATTGCTCGGCACTGAAAAACTGCAGTGGCAGATCCAGGACCTTGGCCAGCGCCAGCAGTCCCGGCTCATCCTGTTTACGGTCGATGCTGGCCAGTGCAATGACGTGCCGGCGTTCGATCCCCCTGGCATCGAGGGCCGCATTGAACAGGTTGAGCAGGGTGTCGACGCCACAGCCCCGCCGGCAACCCAGGCCAACCACCAGGGTTGGCACGGTGTTCATGCTGAGTACTGATCGTCACGATTGCGGCGAAACAGCCAGGCACTGATCAGGCCCAAGGCCAGCCAGAACGCAACGTTGGTCAGCTGCGAGGCAATCTTGAACTGTGCTTCCAGGGCTTCAGGCGCCAGCATCGAATGGACTTCCGGTTGCGGCGCGCCAATCACGTGAGGCACCACTAGAATCGCCACGCCCAGCGCTTTCAGCAGCCAGTTGTGCCCGAACACAATCAACGCGATACCGGTAGCGGTGGAGGCCGCAGCACCGATCCACCAGATTTGCCGTTGCGCCAAGTCGGCGGCCGCAGTGCCCGGTAGCTCAGGCGGCAAGCCAAGGGTCGGCGCCAGCACGAAAGTGGCGTAACCGGCCAAGCCCCACAGCAGGCCTTGGGCCGTGCGGGTTGGCGCGCGCAAGGTGTAGAGACCCGCCAGCATCAGGGCAAAACCAACAGCGACCACCAGGTTACCGCCGGTGGTGGACAGCACGCGCTGCCAACCGTCTGCCGGCTCCCAGGCTTCGGCGTCATGGCCGTGAGCGGCGGCCGCGCCATCGGCGTGTTCATGCAATTCGGTGGCCGGGGCTTTCTCGAAGGTTTCCGCCTGGAGAATCAACGGGGCGACCCAGAAGCTTTGCAGCAGGGTCAGCAGCAGGGCGGCCAGCAGGCCAGTGAAACCTGCGGTTTGCGCAATACGCTTGATCATGTCGGCAGGTCTCAGTGGCACGGGAATGCGGCGCTGTGGCGGGTATCGTGGGCGGCGTTGTGCACGGCCTCGATATGCGAGAAACCGGCGAAATACACCAGGCACGCACCGAGGATCGACGCGCCAATGGCAGCGGTCAGGCGTTGGCTCAAGGTGGCAGTGCTGCTGGCGGTGTGCGAGGTGCTGCTGATGATCGACATGGCGCGTCCCTTTTCGAGTGTCAGGGTGAAACGAGCGCATGAAAACCCCGCGAGCCAGGCACGCAGGGCCTTAACAGCGCCCGCCCACCGCGGGTTTGTTATCTGATTTTTTCGGGCCGGTCTCCGGGCTTGCGAGGGACTTGACGTCAAAAAGCATCGCCTTCCCATGTCGTGTCGACACAGTGGCTCTGACGCTTCGCTCGCTTACCGTTGCGGGGGCAGCACCGGACTCGTCATAACCTCATGACTCACCGGTTTCCCGTTTCACCCTGTGAAGGGCACCCGAAACAAGATGTGTAGGAGAGCATGGGCGGGGATTCACGTCAAATACGCGATTACAAGCGTAAGTCCCAGCGCTTGAACAGCACGCTAGCGTTGACGCCGCCAAACCCGAACCCGTTGGATATCGCATATTCAATAGGCATCGACCGGGCTGCACCGCGCACCAAGTCAAGTCCTGCAGCCGCATCGTCCGGGTGGTCCAGGTTCAGCGTGGCGGGGGCAATCTGGTCGCGCAAGGCGAGTACCGTGAATATCGCCTCGATTCCTCCTGCGGCACCTAGCAGGTGACCGGTTGCCGACTTCGTTGCGCTGATCGCAACGCCTGCGTGTGCGCCGAATAACGCGTTGATGGCCGCCAACTCGCCGTTATCACCCACCGGGGTCGACGTTGCATGGGCGTTCAAATGCTGGATCTGCGCCGCAGTGATCCCCGCCTGTTGGATCGCCAGCTCCATTGCCCTGCGGGCACCAGACCCATCTTCCGGGCCGGAGGTCATGTGATAGGCGTCGGCGCTGGTGCCGTATCCCACCAGCTCCGCGATGGGGGTCGCGCCCCGGGCCAGCGCATGTTCGAGTTCTTCGATGACCAACAATCCGGCACCTTCGCCCATGACAAAACCGTCGCGGCCTTGATCGAAGGGGCGTGAGGCCAGCTCAGGAGTGGCGTTATAGCTGTGGGACAACGCGCGCGCAGCGGCAAAACCGCCCAGGCTGACCCGGTGAATACAGGCTTCGGCGCCGCCGCAAACGGCGATGTCGATTTCTCCCGCGCGAATCATCCGGGCTGCGTCGCCAATCGCTTGCACACCGGCGGCGCAGGCTGTGACGGGGGAGCCGAGCGGGCCTTTTAGCTGATGCTGGATCGACACATGCCCGGCGGCCATGTTGCCGAGGAACGAGGGAATGGTGAACGGCGACAAGCGTCGCGGGCCTTTGCTGTCCGCGGTCCGCACCGCCTCGGCAATCGCCGGAAAGCCGCCGACGCCGGAGGCAATAATGGTCGCGGTACGTTCCTGTTGCGATGCAGTTTGCGGATTCCAGCCGGCCTGGGCCAGGGCTTCTTGAGCGGCGGCCAGGGCAAACACGATGAAGCGGTCCATCTTGCGCTGTTCTTTGGCCGGGATGACGGTGTCCGGGTCAAACCCGGCTTCAGGGTCCTGAATGCGGTCCAGCACTTGCCCACCAATGCTGATCGCCAGGTCGCCGACCAGTTGCTCCGGCAGTCGGCGTATCCCGGAGTGGCCCGCCAACAAGCGTTTCCACGTCTGTTCCACGCCGCTCCCCAAAGGGGTCACTGCACCCATGCCGGTCACAACAATTCGCTTATTCATGATCGCTCAGCTCCGCAATTTCTGGTTGGTAGCAATGCATGGACGAAGCTATCATCATGAAAGTAACTTCGAGTAGCGAAAATATTCCGGGTTTCCCCATAGAGGAACTGCAATGCAACGCAAGTCGCTGGTAAATGCCGAGTGCCCGGTGGCGCGCGGGCTGGAAAGGGTGGGTGAGTGGTGGAGCATTCTGATCATGCGTGATGCGCTGCAGGGCTTGAGGCGCTTTGACGAGTTTTCCCAGAGCCTGGATATTGCGCCCAACATGCTCACGCGCCGGTTGAATACGCTGGTGGAGGGCGGACTGCTGGAGCGCCGGCGCTACAGTGAGCGGCCGCCGCGTTTTGAATATGTGCCGACGCCCGCCGGTGAGGATTTCAGGATCGTGATCATGGCGTTCGTGGGGTGGGGCAACCGGCACTTCGCGCCGGAGGGCGAAAGCCTGCAGATGGTCGATGCCGCGACCGCCCGTCCAGTGGCGGTGGCGGTGGTTGACGTTGCCCAGGGGGCTATCGTGCCGATGGAACAATGCCGCGTACGGGCTGGACCCGCGGCGAGCGAAGGCATGCTGGAGCGTTTGGCGTTGATACACACCAAACGTTCGGAGATTGACCCTTCCTCGTGCACTGCGTAGCCTTGCGCCTTCGAGGTTCTTCGGCCCAGGCCGAAGCTAAGAAGGGAACGCGGTCAATGCCGCGGCTGCCCCCGCAACTGTAAAGGGTTTATCTGACTGCCACGCCACTGCCTGAACCAGGCGGGAAGGCGCAGCCAGCGCCAGTCGAACGACTGGCAAGCCCCAAGCCAGGAGACCTGCCTCGCAACGATTCTCAACTTTCAACCGGGCGGGGTGATCCGGTGGCGAAACAGGTTTCTGCGTGCCGTCGCAGGGCCAGTCGTCCCGTATGCCCGCCCCAAAGGGCATCCGATGAAAACACTGGCCAAACTCCCCGTCACCATCGTTACCGGCTTCCTCGGTTCGGGCAAGACCACCTTGCTGCGCCACATGCTGGACAACGCTCAGGGCCGCCGTATCGCGGTGATCGTCAACGAGTTCGGCGAGTTGGGCATTGATGGCGAAATCCTCAAGCAATGCTCCATCGGCTGCACCGAAGAAGAAGCCAACGGCCGCGTTTACGAGCTGGCTAACGGTTGCCTGTGCTGCACGGTCCAGGAAGAGTTCTTTCCGGTGATGCGCGAGTTGGTGGCCCGTCGCGGCGACCTCGACCATATCCTCATCGAAACCTCGGGACTGGCCCTGCCAAAACCGCTGGTCCAGGCCTTCCAGTGGCCGGAAATTCGTAGCGCCTGCACCGTTGACGCAGTGATCACCGTGGTCGACAGCCCGGCCGTGGCGGCTGGCACCTTCGCTGCGTTCCCGGATCAAGTGGATGCCCAGCGCAAACTCGACCCTAATCTTGACCACGAATCGCCGCTGCACGAGCTGTTCGCCGACCAACTGGCCAGCGCCGACCTGGTGATCCTCAACAAATCCGACTTGATCAGCCCCGAAGACCTGGCCCGCGTACGCCTGGAAGTCGCCGAGGAGCTGCCGCCAGCGGTCAAGATCATCGAAGCCAGCAGTGGTCGTTTGCCGCTGGATGTACTGATTGGCCTGGGTGCCGGTTCCGAAGAGCACATCGACGGCCGTCACAGCCATCACGATCATCACCACGAAGGTGAAGACGACCATGATCACGACGCATTTGACTCGATCTCCATCGAACTGCCGCAAGCCGACGAAAGCCTGTTGCTCGACGCATTGACTCAACTGGTGGTCCAGCACGGCATCCTGCGGGTCAAGGGCTTCGCGGCTATTCCCAACAAACCAATGCGCCTGCTGATCCAGGGTGTAGGCACCCGTTTCGACAAACACTTCGACCGCGCCTGGCGTGCCGATGAGCGGCGCGCGACTCATCTGGTGCTGATCGGCCAGGAACTGGATGCCACCTTGCTCGAAGCGCAACTGCGCGCTGCCCTCAGCGTTTAAGCCATGCACCTGCTCAGGACCCAGCCCGGGGGTTTCGTCTCGGATGACAACATTGCCGACCTTGGACAAACCCCGGCCGAGCTGGTGGTTTTGTGCAGCGGCGATTCCAGCCTGGCGCTGCTGGCCGAAGCCGCACAGCAATTGCCTGCGGACTACCCGAGCCTGCGCCTGGCCAACCCGATGCAGGTGCAGAATCATGCGTCGGTCGACTTGTATGTGGATGAGGTGCTGCGTCACGCCAAGGTCATCCTGATCTCGCTCCACGGCGGGATTGCTTATTGGCGTTACGGCATTGAGCGCCTGGTGGAGTTGGCGCAGCGCGGCGTTCAACTGATTCTGGTGCCGGGGGACGATCGTCCGGACCCGGAGCTCAGCGGCCTCAGCACCGTGAGTATGGAGGCGCGTGACCGCCTCTGGCACTTCCTGCGCCAGGGCGGCATGGGCAATGCGCTGGATTTCTATCGCTGCCTGGCCACGACTTACCTGGGGCGCGATTACGCCTGGGCCGAGCCACAGGTGCTGCCACGCACGGCGATTTATCACCCGCATAAAGCCAATGCCAGCCTGAGCGATTGGCAGGCTGACTGGCAGGCCGGGCTCCCGGTGGCGGCGGTGTTGTTCTATCGCTCTCATTTGCAGGCGGCCAACACCGCTTTTATCGATGTGTTTTGCCAACGCTTACAGGCTGCGGGTCTCAACCCGTTGCCCATTGCGGTGGCCAGTTTGAAAGAGCCCGGCTGCCTGACGGTGGTCGAGGACTGGCTGGATGAGGTGCAGGCGTCGGTGATTCTCAACACCACCGGCTTTGCCCAGTCCAGCCCCGAAGCGCCGCACCTGCGGCCGTTTCGCCGCAACATCCCGGTGATCCAGGCCATCTGCGCCCAGGACAACGAACCTGCCTGGCAAGCCAGCGAGCAAGGCCTCGGCCCCCGTGATCTGGCGATGCATATTGCCTTGCCGGAGCTGGACGGGCGGATCATCAGCCGGCCCATCAGCTTCAAGGACCTGGCCTGGCGCAGCGAGCGCAGTCAGTCCGATGTGGTGTGCTACCGGGCGCAACCGGAGCGCATGGATTTTGTCGCCGAACTGGCAAGGCGCTGGGTCGAACTGGCGCGGGTGCCCAATAGCGAAAAGCGTATTGCGCTGATTCTTGCCAACTATCCGACCCGCGATGGGCGCATTGGCAACGGCGTCGGTCTTGATACCCCGGCGGCGGCACTGAATATCCTTCGGGCGCTGAAAATCGAGGATTACCCGTTGCCGGACGAGCTGCCGGCAAGCGGTACGGCATTGATTCAAGCGCTGTTGGGTGGCGTCAGCAACGACCTCGACAGCCTCGATCTGCGTCCTTGCCATCAAAGCCTGGGGCTGGACGACTACGAGGCAATGTTCAAGCGCCTGCCCGAGGCCAACCGCCAAGCCGTATTGGAGCGCTGGGGCTCTCCCCACAATGATCCGATGTTCCGTGACGGCCGCATGATGATCGCCGGCCTGCGTTTTGGCCTGACCTTCGTCGGCATTCAGCCCGCCCGGGGTTATCAGGTGGATGCCAGCGCTGTGTACCACGACCCGGATCTGGTGCCGCCTCACGGTTATCTGGCGTTCTACTTCTGGTTGCGCCAGACCTACGGCACCCATGCGGTGGTCCACGTCGGCAAACACGGCAACCTGGAGTGGCTGCCGGGTAAGGGCGTCGGGCTGTCGGAAAACTGCTGGCCGGATGCGTTGCTGGGGCCGCTGCCGAATATCTATCCCTTTATTGTCAACGACCCGGGCGAGGGCGCCCAGGCCAAACGTCGTACCCAGGCAGTGATCATCGATCACCTGATGCCGCCGCTGACCCGTGCCGAAACCTACGGGCCGTTGCGCAACCTGGAGTTGCTGGCGGACGAGTATTACGAAGCACAACTGCTTGATCCGCGCCGTGCCCGGGAGTTGCAAAAGGACATTCTCAAGTTGGTGCGGGAAACCCGTATCGACCAGGAGCTGGCGCTGGACGAAAACCTCGACAGCGATGCCGATGCGGCCATCTGGTTGCCACGCCTGGACACGTACTTGTGTGACTTGAAGGAGTCGCAGATCCGCGACGGTCTGCACATTTTCGGTGAGTCGCCAGTGGGGCGCTTGCGTATCGACACCCTGCTGGCATTGCTACGCATTCCGCGAGGCGACGGCCGCGGGCCGCAATCGAGTTTGTTGCGGGTGCTGGCCAAGGCGTTTGAACTGGGCTTCGATCCGTTGGATTGCGCGCTGGCCGAACCGTGGACCGGGCGTCGTCCCGAGGTCCTGCAGAAGATTGACCCACAGTTGTGGCGTACGGCGGGCGACACCCGTGAACGTCTGGAACTCTACGCTGCGCGCCTGATCGAGCAGTCCCTGGAGGGCGCACTTGAGCAGCTTGAAGAGCCAGGCTGGCAAGACGTCAAAGGTGTGATCGAGAGCCTGCGTATTGTCGTCGCTCCGCGCCTGGATGCTTGCGGCCCGGCGGAAATGCGCGGTTTGCTGGATGCCCTGTGCGGGCGTTTCGTGCCGGCCGGTCCCAGCGGCGCACCCAGCCGTGGCCGTCTGGATGTGCTGCCTACCGGACGCAACTTTTTCTCGGTGGATGTGCGCAACCTGCCCACCACCACGGCCTGGCGTATTGGCTTCCAGTCGGCAACCCTGATTCTTGAGCGGCATTTGCAGGACCACGGTGACCACCTGCGCCAACTCGGCCTGTCGGTGTGGGGCACCGCTACCATGCGCACCGGGGGTGACGATATCGCCCAAGCTATGGCACTGATGGGCGTGCGTCCGGTATGGGCCACGGGCAGTCAGCGGGTGGATGACTTTGAAATCCTGCCCCTGAGCCTGCTGGATCGCCCACGCGTTGATGTGACGTTGCGGGTGTCCGGGTTCTTCCGGGACGCCTTCGCCAATCTGATCCGCCTGTTCGACGCGGCCGTGCAAGCCGTGGCGGCGCTGGATGAGCCGGATGACATGAACCCGCTGGCGGCCAAGGTGCGCAGCGAACGCGAAGCCTTGCGCCTGTCCGGACTGGATGACGAGGCTGCGGCAAAACAGGCCGGCTGGCGAATCTTCGGTGCCAAGCCCGGTGCCTATGGCGCGGGCGTGCAGGGGGCGATTGACGGTCGTCTTTGGCAGAGCCGAGAAGACCTGGCCGAGGTTTACCTCAACTGGGGTGGCTACGCTTATGGCGGTTCCGACGAAGGCACTGCCGCCCGTGAACAGTTCGCTCAGCGTTTGAGCCAGGTCCAGGCAGTGTTGCAGAACCAGGACAACCGCGAGCATGACGTGCTCGATTCCAACGATTACTACCAGTTCCAGGGCGGTATGCTCGCTGCCGTGGAAACCCTGAGCGGTGATAGGGCCGCCAGTTATCACGGCGACCACAGCCAGCCGGACTTACCGAAGATCCGCACCTTGAAAGAAGAGCTGAACCGGGTAATCCGTGCCCGGGCGGCCAATCCGAAGTGGATCGAAGGAGTCAAGCGCCATGGCTATAAAGGTGCGTTCGAGATGGCGGCGACCGTGGACAACCTGTTTGCCTTCGACGCCACTACGGCGCTGATCGATGATCATCAATATGCGTTGCTGGCTGATGCCTATTTACTGGATCCCGACACCCGCGAATTTGTGCAGCAGCACAACCCGGCCGCCTTGCGAGAGATGACTGAGCGCATGCTGGAAGCCCAGCAGCGAGGTATGTGGCAGGAACCCGGGGCCTATCGTGAGGCGTTGGAAAATTTGTTGTTGGATATAGAAGAAGACAGTTGATGACCGACCTCCCTCATTTCCCGCTGTCCGCCGTCGTTGGCGCCGACGACCTCAAACTGGCCCTGTGCCTGACCGCCATCGACCCGAAAATCGGTGGCGTGTTGATCGAGGGCCCTCGGGGGATGGCCAAATCTACCCTGGCCCGTGGCCTGGCGGATTTGTTGGCGAGCGGCCAGTTCGTCACGCTGCCCCTGGGCGCCACCGAGGAGCGCCTGGTGGGCACCCTCGACTTGGACGCCGCGCTGAGCGAAGGCCGCGCGCAATTTTCCCCCGGCGTGCTGGCCAAGGCGGATGGCGGCGTGTTGTACGTCGATGAGGTCAATTTGCTGCCTGACCATCTGGTGGACCTGCTGCTGGACGTGGCGGCCAGCGGCACCAACCTGATCGAGCGCGACGGCATTTCCCACCGCCATTCGGCGCGCTTTGTACTGATTGGCACGATGAACCCGGAAGAAGGTGAGCTGCGCCCGCAGTTACTTGATCGGTTTGGTTTCAATGTGGCGTTGAGCGGGCAAACGCTGCCTGCGCAACGGAGGCAGATCATTCGCCGCAGGCTGGATTTTGACAGCGATCCCGAAGCTTTCTGCGCACAGTGGGCCGGTCAGCAGGCCGCGTTACGTGAGCGCTGCACACAGGCCCGGGCGCTACTGGAGAGCATCCCACTGGATGATCAGGCCTTGGGGCAAATTACCGAGCGCTGCTTTGCGGCCGGCGTCGACGGTTTGCGTGCCGATCTGGTCTGGTTGCGCGGCGCGAGAGCGCATGCGGCGTGGCGTGGGGCGGCGGCTATCCGTGAGGAAGATATCGACGCGGTGGCGGAGTTTGCCCTGCGACATCGGCGTCAGGAGCCGTCCAGTCCTGCGAGCCCGTCAAATGGCCAGTCATCAAAGCCTTCTGATCCATCGCCTTCCGAGGGGCAGGGCCAGTGGGGCGACATGCCTGCACCTGCTTTGCCCGTGGGCGCCCGGCGAGATGTGCCTGCCTGGCCAAAAAAGCCCTAGGCATTCGCCCTCGACTTGACGCGGGGGCGGATGCCCGGCCCAAAGCGGGCCGACTGGACAAGGGCCGGCAAGGGCCGGCGCGCAGTGCTGTACAAGGTTCAGTCAACTGGCCGGGCACTTTGCTCGGCGGGCGGCCGCAATGCCGTGAAGACCTGTTGTACCGCCTGCGTAGCCGATCACCCCATGAGTTGTGGTTGGTGATTGTCGATGCCTCGGCTTCCACTCGGCGACATCAGGCCTTGAGTGACGCCAAGGGCTTTCTGGCTCAGCTGTTTGACGATGCTTACCGCCAACGGGCGCGGATGGCATTGCTCACGGTGAGCGGGCCGTCACCCAAGTGGCAAGTACAGGGGCTGAGGGCGGCCAAAGGGTTAAGTCAGTGGCTCGACGGCCTGGGGGCGGGCGGTGGCACGCCATTGCTGGCGGCGCTGAGTGAAGCCGGTCATTGGCTGGCGGCCCGGCGCAAGCGTTATCCGGCGGAGCAGCAGCGCTTGCTGGTGATCACGGATGGCCGGCTCAAGGATGTCATGCCGTTGCCGCAGCTCGATTGCCCGGGACTACTGGTGGATATAGAGCGGGGGCCCATTCGGCTGGGGCGGGCACAGGCATTGGCTACGGGGTTACAGGTTGACTATCGGCATATCGATAGCCTGTAAGCGCTGGCACATTCGGCCAAAGATCTGCCACCAGAAACAACCGCTCGGCCTCTTCCCACTCGCCCTCGGTATTTTCAACCAGCCGCACCAGTAATTGTGCGGGCGCCATGGGGTCCAGTTCAGTCAGCCAGTGCAGCATTTTGGTCGGCTCCCATGTTTGATCTGCCGGATAGTGCGCCGGCGCCAGCCAGGCATGGCGGGGCAGGGGTTGCCAGCGGCCGGCCGGGCTTTGCGTGACAAACTCCAACCAGTCCCGCTGATGCAGCCAGCGCCCATTCAAATGCTGCGGATGGACGCCAAGAGGCGCCTGCGCGGTGCCGGGCCATGGGTACAGCAGATAGCCACCCAGCCAAAGGTGCGCATCAAAGTGCTGGATATCCAGCGCCGCCAGGGCTTCGCGGCTTTCCGGGCGGGCGGAGATCGGCAGTTGATGCTGGGCCAGATGGGCCAGCTTGCGGTCCAGCCGGTCGTGACAACCTGGGCCCAGCCATTTGGCCGTGTCGCGTCCATCACCTTCCTGAGGCCCCAGATAAAGTTTGATCGCCAGTTCGAGATGGTGCACACCGTCGCGGTCGCGCAGCAGCATGTCCAACTCACCCAGGGTATGCCCGGCTTGGCGGATTGGCAGGTTGGCCGCCAGCAACTCCACGCCGGGCGCATGCTGTACGGCAAATTGCCAGAGACGCTCGTAATACAGCCCCAGCCGACGGGTGCGGGCCAGGCTCAACCAGTGCTGCAAGGCGCTGCTGTCGTGGTCCAGTTGCCGCAGCCATTGTTCCAGCAGGTGCGGCGCTTGCACCCAGTCGCTGCCTGTCAATGGATGACGCTGCGGCCAAGGCGTTTGCGCCAGCATCGGTGGGGCGAGCATCACCCACGCCAAGTCGCGCACTTCAGGGTGGCGCAGTTGGCGGGGCAGGTTCTGTAAATCAGGGAACAGAGTCATTGTGCGAGTGTAGCCTCGGCAGCGGCTACAGGGCGACGACAAAGAATTTTGTCTAATGCCACCTTTCGCCCATAATCGTTCTTTTTGTCGCCACGCAAACCCCGCAGGAGCCCCATGGAGCAATTTCGCAATATCGGCATTATCGGTCGCCTGGGCAGTACACAGGTCCTGGACACCGTCCGCCGGCTGAAAAAGTTTCTGCTCGAGCGCCACCTGCATGTGATCCTCGAAGACACCATCGCCGAGATTCTGCCGGGTCATGGCCTGCAGACCTCGTCGCGCAAGATGCTCGGCGAAGTCTGTGACATGGTGATCGTGGTCGGCGGCGACGGCAGCCTGCTGGGCGCCGCCCGTGCGTTGGCCCGGCATAACGTGCCGGTGCTGGGGATCAACCGTGGCAGCCTGGGTTTTCTCACCGATATCCGCCCCGATGAATTGGAAGTCGAAGTGGCCAAGGTGCTGGACGGCCACTATCTGGTGGAAAACCGCTTCCTGTTGCAGGCTGAAGTGCGCCGTCACGGCGAAGCCATCGGCCAGGGCGATGCCCTTAACGATGTGGTGCTGCACCCTGGCAAGTCGACGCGGATGATCGAGTTCGAGCTGTATATCGATGGCCAGTTCGTTTGCAGCCAGAAGGCGGACGGCCTGATCGTCGCCACGCCCACCGGCTCCACGGCCTACGCATTGTCTGCCGGCGGTCCGATCATGCATCCCAAGCTGGATGCCATTGTGATCGTGCCGATGTACCCCCATATGTTGTCCAGCAGGCCCATCGTGGTCGACGGTAACAGTGAGCTGAAAATCGTGGTTTCCAAAGACATGCAGATTTACCCGCAAGTCTCCTGCGACGGGCAGAACCATTTCACCTGCGCCCCCGGTGACACCATCACCGTGAGCAAAAAGGCGCAGAAACTGCGGCTGATCCACCCGCTGGACCACAACTATTACGAAGTCTGCCGGACCAAGTTGGGCTGGGGCAGCCGCTTGGGGGGTGGAGGCGACTGATGCTCGATCCCGCGCGTAGCTACGACCTGATTGGTGACGTGCACGGTTGCGCTCATACCCTTGAGCACTTGCTCGACCGGTTGGGTTACCACAAGCAGGGCGGCACCTGGCGCCATCCCACGCGAATGGCGGTGTTCCTCGGCGATATCATCGACCGTGGCCCGCGTATTCGCGAGGCGCTGCATATCGTCCACGACATGGCCGTGGCCGGCCAGGCGTTGTGCATCATGGGCAACCATGAGTTCAACGCCTTGGGCTGGAGCACGTCGGCACCGCCTGGCAGTGGCAAGCAGTTTGTGCGAGAGCATACGCCGCGCCATGCCCGGCTGATCCACGAGACCCTGACCCAGTTCGAACAGCACCCGGCCGATTGGCACGACTTCCTCGGCTGGTTCTACGACATGCCGCTGTTTGTCGACGCTGGGCGTTTCCGTGTGGTCCACGCCTGTTGGGATGATGGCTTTATCGAGCCCCTGCGTTCGAGTTTCCCTGATGGCTGTATCGACCAACACTTTCTGCAGGCGGCCGCCGTACCGGGCAGTTTCGCCAGCAATGCCTTTGATCGCCTGTTGCGGGGTACCGACATGCGCCTGCCGGACGGCTTGACCTTGACCGGCGGCGATGGCCTGACGCGCTCGTTCTTCCGCACCAAGTTCTGGGAAGACGACCCGAAAACCTACGGCGATATCGTCTTCCAGCCTGATGCGCTGCCGGAGCCGGTGGCGGCTACGCCGCTGTCCTCCACGGAGAAAAATTCCCTGCTGCGCTATGGCGTCGACGAGCCGTTGTTGTTCGTCGGCCATTACTGGCGCAGCGGAAAACCGGCGCCGATTCGTCCGAACCTAGCCTGCCTGGATTACAGCGCAGTGCTGTACGGCAAGTTGGTCGCTTATCGGCTGGACCAGGAAACTCGCCTTGATCCACGTAAATTTGTTTGGGTGGATGTCGAGCGCCCCGAGGTGATTTCATGAGTGCCGTTGCGGTATTGCGCCTGCCCCTGAGCGTGGACCTGGCCGGTTTCGTCAAGTTGTTGCAGCGCATGCAAGTGCCCCATCGCGTCAGCGAAGAGGCGGGAGAGCAGGTGCTGTGGGTGCCCGATAACATCAGCGAAGACGTGCGCGTGTTGTACCAACGCTTTCCGGCGGGTGATCCGGACCAGCAATTGGATATTCCACAGCAACCGGTGGCCCCGCGTGCCGGCTTTGTCCAGCAACTACGCCATAGCCCGGTGACTGCGCTGATTCTGTTGCTCAGCGTGATCGTCGGTGCAGTGACGATGCTGGGGGATAACCTGCAAGCCATGAGCTGGCTGACCTTCCTGCAGTTCCAGGTGGTGGGCGAATACCTCCACTTCACACCGTTGGCCGACAGCCTGGCGGCGGGGCAGTGGTGGCGCCTGGTGACGCCGATGCTGATCCACTTCGGCATCCTGCACCTGGCCATGAACGGTATGTGGTACTGGGAGTTGGGGCGGCGCATCGAGGTGCGTCAGGGCAGTATCAACCTGCTCGGCCTGACGCTGCTGTTCAGCCTCGTGTCCAACTACGCTCAATACTATTTTGGTGGCCCGGGTCTGTTCGGCGGATTGTCCGGCGTGTTGTATGGCTTGCTGGGTCACTGCTGGATCTATCAATTGCTTTCGCCAAACCCGGCTTATCGCCTGCCCCGTGGGGTGCTGGTGATGATGCTGGTATGGCTGCTGCTGTGCCTGTCGGGCCTGGTTTCGATGATCGGCTTCGGTGAAATCGCCAACGCCGCGCACGTCGGCGGGCTGGTGGTCGGTTGCCTGACGGGCTTGTTGGGCGGCTTGTACAGCCGTCGTAAACAAGCCCTTTGAATCTCCTATTTGTTAAGGAAGAGCCTTATGTCCTCTTTTGCTGAAATGATCGAAAACATCACCCCGGACATCTACCAGAGCCTCAAGCTCGCCGTGGAAATCGGCAAATGGTCCGATGGTCGCAAACTCACTGCCGAGCAGCGTGAACTGTCCCTGCAGGCGGTAATCGCCTGGGAGCTGCAGAATCTGCCGGAAGACCAGCGCACCGGCTACATGGGGCCACAGGAGTGCGCCTCCAAGTCGGCACCGGTGCCGAACATCCTGTTCAAGTCGGATGCCATCCATTGATTGAGATTGGCCGTGGTGCAGTCAGCAAGATGTCGGCGCAGCTGGGTGAGCCGACCGTTCAATACGCCTTTCGCCTGGGCGATACCGAGGTACCGGTCAACCCATTGATTGGCACCACCGTACGCCTGGAATACCTGGGTTCGATTCATTGCACCCATTGTGGCCGCAAGACCAAGACCAGCTTCAGTCAGGGTTACTGCTACCCGTGCATGACCAAGTTGGCTCAGTGCGACTTGTGCATCATGAGTCCCGAGCGCTGCCATTACGATGCCGGCACCTGCCGCGATCCGGCCTGGGGCGAGAAGTTCTGCATGACCGACCACGTGGTCTACCTGGCTAACTCGTCGGGGATCAAGGTCGGTATCACCCGTGCCAGTCAGCTGCCAACCCGTTGGCTGGACCAGGGAGCGAGCCAGGCATTGCCGATCATGCGCGTTGCTACCCGTCAGCAATCGGGCTTTGTCGAAGACCTGTTCCGCAGCCAGGTGGCCGACAAGACCAACTGGCGCGCACTGCTCAAGGGTGATGCCCAGGCGGTGGACCTCAAGCAGGTGCGCGATGAACTCTTTGCATCCTGCGCCGAAGGTCTGTTGGGGCTGCAAGAACGCTTTGGCCTCCAGGCGATCCAACCGGTAACAGACATCGAGCCGATCGAAATCCGCTACCCGATCGAGCAGTACCCGACCAAGATCGTCAGCTTCAACCTGGACAAGAACCCGATTGCCGAAGGCACGCTGCTGGGGATCAAGGGCCAATACCTGATCTTCGACACCGGCGTTATCAATATTCGTAAATACACGGCCTACCAGCTCGCCGTGCATCAGTAGAAGGACGAAAGCCATGCGCACCGAACAACCGAAGATGATTTACCTCAAGGACTATCAGGCGCCCGAGTACCTGATCGACGAGACGCACCTGACCTTCGAGTTGTTCGAGGACCACAGCCTGGTCCACGCGCAACTGGTGATGCGCCGCAACCCGGCGCGTGGCACGGGCCTGCCGCCGCTGGTGCTGGACGGCCAGCAGTTGGAGTTGCTGTCGGTCAGCCTGGCCGACCGCGAACTGACAGCGGCTGACTACCAGTTGAGCGAAAACCACCTGACGCTGCACCCGACGAGCGACAGCTTTACGCTCGACACCAGCGTCAAGATCCATCCGGAAACCAACACCGCCCTGGAAGGCCTGTACAAATCCAGTGGCATGTTCTGCACCCAGTGCGAGGCCGAGGGTTTCCGCAAGATCACCTATTACCTCGACCGCCCGGATGTGATGAGCAAGTTCACCACCACGGTGATCGCCGAGCAGCACATCTACCCGGTGCTGCTGTCCAACGGCAACCCGATTTCGTCGGGTCCTGGCGAAGACGGCCGGCACTGGGCGACCTGGGAAGACCCGTTCATGAAACCGGCTTACCTGTTTGCGCTGGTAGCGGGTGACCTGTGGTGCGTCGAAGACACCTTCACCACCATGACCCAACGCACCGTGGCGCTGCGCATTTACGTCGAGCCAGAAAACATCGACAAGTGCCAGCACGCTATGACCAGCCTGAAGAAGTCCATGCGCTGGGACGAAGAAGTCTATGGCCGCGAGTACGACCTGGACATCTTCATGATCGTTGCGGTCAATGACTTCAACATGGGTGCGATGGAGAACAAAGGCCTCAATATCTTCAACTCCAGCGCTGTGCTGGCCCGCGCCGAAACCGCCACCGACGCCGCACACCAGCGGGTCGAGGCGATCGTCGCTCATGAATACTTCCACAACTGGTCGGGCAACCGCGTGACCTGCCGTGACTGGTTCCAACTGTCACTCAAGGAAGGCTTCACCGTGTTCCGTGACGGGGGCTTCTCCGCCGACATGAACTCGGCCACGGTCAAGCGCATCCAGGACGTGGCCTACCTGCGCACGCACCAGTTCGCCGAAGATGCCGGCCCGATGGCCCACGCCGTGCGCCCGGACAGCTTTATCGAGATCTCCAACTTCTACACCCTGACCGTGTACGAAAAGGGCTCGGAAGTGGTCGGCATGATCCACACCTTGCTTGGCGCCGAAGGCTTCCGCAAAGGCAGCGATCTGTACTTTGAACGCCATGACGGCCAGGCCGTGACCTGCGATGACTTCATCAAGGCCATGGAAGACGCGAATGGCGCCGACCTGACCCAGTTCAAACGCTGGTACAGCCAGGCCGGTACGCCACGGTTGGCGGTGAGCGAGTCCTACGATGCTGCGGCAAAAACCTACAGCCTGACCTTCCGTCAAAGCTGCCCGGAAACCCCGGACAAGGTCGAAAAACTGCCGTTCGTGATTCCGGTGGAGCTGGGCCTGCTGGACAGCAAAGGCGCCGGTATTGCCTTACGTCTGGCGGGTGAAGCGAAGGCGGGTGCTACGTCCCGAGTGATCTCGGTGACTGAAGCCGAACAGACCTTCACCTTCGTTGAGATCGCCGAACAACCATTGCCTTCGCTGCTGCGTGGCTTCTCGGCGCCGGTGAAACTGAGCTTCCCCTACAGCCGCGATCAGTTGATGTTCCTTATGCAGCACGACAGCGATGGTTTCAATCGCTGGGACGCCGGGCAGCAACTGTCAGTGCAGGTGTTGCAAGAGCTGATCGGCCAACATCAACAGGGCAAGGCGCTGGTGCTGGATCAACGCCTGATCACCGCACTGCGTAGCGTGTTGAGCGACGAAAGCCTGGACCAGGCGATGGTCGCCGAGATGTTGTCACTGCCGAGTGAAGCCTACCTGGCTGAAATCAGCGAAGTGGCAGACGTCGATGCCATTCACGCTGCCCGTGAGTTTGCCCGCAAGCAGTTGGCCGACAGCCTGTTCGAAGGCTTGTGGCTGCGTTACCAGGCCAATCGCGACCTGTCCAAGAAAACGCCATACGTGGCGGCTGCCGAGCATTTCGCCCGGCGCGCGCTGCAAAACATCGCCTTGTCGTACCTGATGCTCAGCGGCAAGCCCGAAGTATTGGCAGCCACCCTGGAACAGTTCGACGCTTGCGACAACATGACCGAACGCCTGACGGCGCTGGCGGTGTTGGTCAACTCACCGTTCGACGCTGAAAAGGCCAACGCCCTGGCGGTGTTTGCCGAGAACTTCAAGGACAACCCGCTGGTCATGGACCAGTGGTTCAGCGTCCAGGCCGGCAGCGGTTTGCCGGGCGCGCTGGAGCGGGTCAAGGCGCTGATGCAGCACCCGGCGTTCAACATCAAGAACCCGAACAAGGTTCGCGCGCTGGTGGGCGCGTTTGCCGGGCAGAATCTGATCAACTTCCATGCGGCAGATGGTTCAGGCTATCGCTTCCTGGCGGACCTTGTGATCGAGTTGAATGCCTTCAACCCGCAGATTGCCTCGCGGCAGTTGGCGCCGCTGACCCGCTGGCGTAAATACGACAGCGCCCGTCAGGCGCTGATGAAGGCCGAACTGGAGCGGATTCGCGCTTCCGGCGAGCTGTCCAGCGATGTGTTTGAAGTGGTCAGCAAAAGCCTCGCTTAACATCCCCGTCGAACGGCCCGTTTTTCACGAAACGGGCCGTTTCTGTTTATACCTTGTCAATTTTTCAGCCCGGTCGAGCAGACTGGAAAATTCCGGCTAGCCTATGAAGGTCCGCCTTGGGATAACCCCAAGGTGGCCATCGTTCAGCCCATGACAAGGAAAGCATTCACGATGACCTCCCCAGCATTGATCACCAGTGTTTCCGCCGACAGCCTGACCGAAGTCCTGCAAGGGGCCGGTCTGCGGGTCAACCGTTCCGAACAGAATTCTGTCGTACAACTGCTCAGCGCCAGCCAGGGTATCGGTTATGCGTTGCGCTTCGGCAACCCTGGCACGGAAGCCGGCCATTACGTTGATTTCACCTTCAGCTGTGCGTTGCGTATTCAGGGCGAGCTGCCAGCCGGGTTGGCGGAGTTCTGGAATGCCTCGCGACGTTTCGCTCGTTTGTCGGTCCAGGGTGAGTTCCTGGTGATGGAGATGGATGTGCTGGCAGCAGGTATTACCCTTGACCATTTGCGCGGCAGCTTGGAGTTGTGGGATCGGTTGCTGCAGGAGTTCATTGTCTACCTGCGCGATTACAGTCAGCGGGCCGCGCAGTTGCAGGAGCAGGCCGGGGCGGGTGAGGCCGTGGCGCCGGACACGGAGTCGGCGCACGCTTGATAGACAGACTGGAGCGGGGGCGTAATCGCCCTCGCTCGATCCCAGGCCAACGACAGGAAGTCATTGATGGCAATGTTTCAAACCCCGGGTATCGAGGGGCTGGCTCGTGTTCCGCTTGCGAGTCATCCTCGTTCATGGACGACTCTGGCGGCCACGGTTGAACCCCGAGTGGCCGAATATTTTCTGGTCAGTGCGCGCTGCGGCTGCTTCAAGCAGGCGGCACGCCATCTGAATATCGGCGCGCCCCTTTTACGTCGGCAACTGGCGCAACTGGAAGACGCAGTAGGGCGGACGCTGTTCTCCTACCAGGGCAGCACGCTGACCCTCAGTCGTGAAGGCCTGCAATTGCAGGCGCAGTTGATGGCTCTGGTGCCACAACGCACCGCGCAGGTGGCCAGCCCGCCGTTGGTGCGCCTCGCGATTGCCGCACCCATCCTGCATGACATCCTGAGCCGTGACCTCATTGCTTTGTTGCGGCGCGATGCCAGCGTACGGCTTGAAGTGATCGCCGTGGACAACAATCAACAGTCGTTGCAAACGGTCAATGCCGACGTGGTGTTATGGCTGTCGGACTCCGGCGGGGTATCCACCAGCCCGGGCTTTGCGATTCGTGAACCTCAACATCTGGCCAGCCTTGATTACCTGCCGCATATGGCCAAGCGCTATTCCCGAACCATTGCCCGTCCGGAACACCTGGAGGGGTTGGCCGATTATCTGTTGGTGCAGTGGCAGCCCGAGCGGCAGGTCAAGGCGTTTGCGCCCTGGAATGCGCAGATCGACCGACGCGAAGCCGGGGTGGTGCAGGTGCATACCTACGAGCTGATGCTGGAGATGATCCGGAGCAGTGCCTGCATTGGTTTGTTACCCGCCTACATGAGTCGGTTTGATCGGACCCTGACGCCGTTGCCCGGTCTGTTTGATGCACCCATGCAACGGCAAGCGTGGGTGGCACTGAATGCCCAGCTCGAAGCGTCGGCTGCGGTGCAGGCGATAGTCGATTTGATCGTGCGAACCTTTGATGAACGCCGTGAATGGTTTGATTGATTGTGCCAAGGGTTGCGCAAGGCAACCTTTGGTGTGGCCGATTCTCAGACGGTCGGAAGGAAGGGGCGATCAAGGTTCGGCGTGCCGGTGAAGCGGGGCGCGTAGTCGACGATCATTTGATGCGGTATGCCCAGTGCCACTGCGCTCACGGCGTCCAATCGGCTCAGTTGATCAGCCGAGAGTTGTACCTGCAACGCGCCGAGGGTCGCGTCCAACTGTTCGCGGGTACGCGGACCAAGGATCGGGATCAGGCTGGTGGTGGAGCGACGGGCCTTTTCCCGCAGCCAGGCAATGGCAACGTGGGTGGGGGTGGCATCAATCTCTGCGGCGACGGCCAACAAGGTGTCGAGCAACGCAGTTTCCTGGGCACTTCTTTCGGTGTGGACCAAAATACCGAGCTTGCTGGCGCGGGTGTCGTCCTGGCTGGTGCGGTATTTGCCGGTGAGGAATCCGCCGCCCAGCGGCGACCACAGCGTTGCGGCCAATCCTAACGCTTCGGCCATGGGCAGCAGTTCGCGGTCGGCGCTGCGTTCGGCGAGGCTGTATTCCATCTGAATCCCGACGATCGGCGCAAAGCCGCGCACCTCAGCCAACAGGTCCGCCCGAGCGATACGCCAGGCCGGGAAGTTGGACAACCCGGCGTAGTGGATCTTGCCGGCTCGGACCAGATCATCGAAGCCCCTCAGGATTTCTTCCATTGGCGTGACGCTGTCACTGATATGGGCCCAGAACAGGTCGATGTGGTCGGTCTTCAGGCGCTTGAGGCTTTCTTCGACCGCACGGATCAGGTTTTTGCGGTTGTTGCCGGACTTTGAAATGCCGTCGTCGGGACGAGTCGACAATGTGTATTTGGTGGCAAGTATCAGGTTGTCGCGTTCGGCGGTAATGAACTCGCTGAGCATGCTTTCCGATTGCCCGACCTGATAGCCGTTGGCGGTGTCGATGAAGTTGCCACCCGCTTCCAGATAACCGTCGAAAATCCGCTTGGCCTCATCACGCTCGGCACCATGACCCCAGCCCGTACCGAAATTGCCGGTGCCCAGGGCCAGCTCTGAAACCCGCAGGCCGCTGCGGCGACCGAAGACTTTGTAATGCATGAGTAGACTCCTGAAACGCTGGGTTTATTGGCGATGTGTATTTAATATGATGCTGGTAATATTTTCCGTCAAGGGTCTTTTTTGCGCGGTACAGCAGGGTGGTTCGCTCCTGACACTTTCTGACAGGGTCCTCTGCTAAGCTACGCGAACTTCCTTTTTTGGAGTGTGAGGAACGTGTCGCGAACCAGTCGTCTGCTGACCTTGTTGCAAGTCTTGCGGGGCAAAAAACGCCCGGTGACGGCGGCCATCCTGGCGGTAGAGCTGGAGGTTTCCGAGCGCACGCTCTATCGGGATATCGCTGAGTTGACGGCCCTCGGCGCGCCGATCTTCGGTGAAGCCGGCGTGGGCTATGTGTTGCGCAGCGGATTGTTCCTGCCGCCGCTGATGCTCAATGCCGACGAGACCGAAGCCATCGTCCTGGGCTTGCGCTATGTCGATCAGCGGGGCGATGAGGTGTTGAGTCACGCCGCTGCCAATGCGTTGGCGAAAATCGCTGCGGTACTGGACCCCACCGCCCAGGAAGCCTTGCGTAATCCCACGCTGTTACCGGGCCCGCGGGGGTATGGCTACCCGGAAAACCGAGTGCCACTGAATGTGTTCCGTGACGCCATTCGCAACCAGGCCAAGTTGCATATCGATTATGCCGACGCCAGCCAGACCCCGAGCCAACGCCTGATCTGGCCCCTGGCCCTGGGCTTTCTCAATGAAGCGCGGGTGATAGTGGCCTGGTGCGAATTGCGCGGAGCCTATCGCACTTTTCGCACCGATCGGATTGCCGCCGCCACTGTCCAGGGTGAACGTTATCCGGGGCGGCGCAGTGACTGGTTGCGAGGGTGGCGCAAGTTGATGGAGCAGAACGAATCCGGGCCTTTCACTCCTGACAAGAACTGACACAACGCTGCTTTAGGATGACTCCAGAAATCACCAACAAGGAGTTGCCAGCATGTCCCAACCCACCCCTGAACTGGCGCCGGCGATTGTGGCTTACATCGCGGCGGCTAACGCCAGAGATACCTCGGCCGTGACTCACTGCTTCGCCGAAGATGCCAACGTGTTCGATGAAGGTGAGCACCAGGCCGGTACGGCAGCCATTGCCCGCTGGATGGAAGAGACGGGGCGTCGTTACCAGCCGAAGGTCGAGGTGTTGAACGTCCAGCACCGTACCGGCAAGGTGCTGGTCAGCAACCTGATAACCGGCAGCTTTCCGGGCAGCCCCCTGGAGTTGCGCTACACCTTTCGGCTGAATGAGGCAGGGAAGATTTCCCGGCTGGATATTTCCCTGTAACCGGTGTAGCCGCTGTCGAGGTACGAGGCTGCGATGCGTGTCCGCAGGACCGCCGTCCTGGGGCCGCTACGCTGCCCATCGCAGCCTCGTACCTCGACAGCGGCTACAGGAGCGCGAGGTCATGGCATACTGCCTCGCATGACTTTCGACTCGCCACTCGCAGCCTACCAACACGCCATCACCCAGAGCGGCTTCATCGCCGATGACGCCCAATGGCGGGCGGTGCAGGCCCTTCAACAATGCCACGAAGCCTTGCACCAAGGCCGCACGCCGGTTACCGGGGTGTATCTGTGGGGTCCAGTCGGCCGTGGCAAAACCTGGCTGATGGATCAGTTCTACGAGACGTTGAGAGTGCCGGCGCGGCGTCAGCATTTTCATCACTTCATGGGGTGGGTGCATCAGCGCTCGTTCCAGTTGACGGGTACCCACGACCCGTTGCAGGCCTTGGCCCGAGAGCTGAGCCAGGAAGTGCGGGTGCTGTGCTTTGACGAGTTGTTCGTCAACGACATCGGCGACGCCATCATCCTTGGTCGGTTGTTCCAGGTGATGTTCGAGGAAGGGGTGGTGATGGTTTGCACCTCCAATCAGCCGCCGGACCAGCTGTATGCCGACGGCTTCAACCGCGACCGGTTCCTGCCGGGCATTGAAGCAATCAAACGACATATGCAAGTAGTGGCAGTGGATGGGGGAGAGGATCATCGCCTGCACCCGGGCGTCGGCGTGCAGCGTTACTGGGTCAATCAACCCGAGGCGTTGGCCGAGGTGTTCAGGCAACTGAGCAATGGGCAGACGGTCAGCAGTGCTCCGGTCGCCGTTGGTTACCGCACCGTTATTGCCGTGCAGTCCAGCGACACAGTGTTGTGGTGCCGCTACTGTGATCTGTGTGAACAACCCTTGGCGGCCATGGATTTCATGCTGCTGTGCGACCGCTTCAAGGTGATATTGCTGGGAGAAGTGCCTAACCTGAGCGCACAAAAACGCCCCGGGCGGATCGCTCGTGGCACTGAGGACGCCGCGCTGCGTGTGGATGCCGGTGATCGAGAGCTGCCCGAGTTATCGGTGCATGACGACAGTGTCCGGCGTTTCATTGCCCTGGTAGACGAGTGCTACGACCGCAAGGTGCCGCTGTATATCGAGGCCAAGGTAGCACTGGAAAGTCTCTATACCGAGGGCTATCTGGAGTTCCCGTTTCGGCGCACCTTGAGCCGCCTGCGAGAGATGCAGTTGCAGCGTTTTGCTGTTCCTGTGTCCGAAAAAGCGCTGTAACCAATAGAAAATTGACTTCCCTACGAAGCAAATTCGCGCTTTCACGCAGGTGGATGTAGTTAATCTCCTTCATCTAACGCGGGCTCCACGCTTACAATCGACCCCTTTGAGGGGAAGTAGTCCCCGTTCAGTCGTTATCGAGGAAGGAAATGGACGCCGCAGACATACTGGTGCTACAAGCCAGCTACAGCAACCCTGTACACGCCGAGGCCCTCGGCCTGTTGCTCAATCATTACGCACAAGACCCAATGGGTGGCGGTCATGAGCTGCCCGCCGACCGTCTGCTGCAACTGCCGGCCGAGTTGGCCAAACGCCCGCACGCGTTCAGTGTGCTGGCGTTTGTGAACGGAGTCCCGGCCGGGTTGGTCAACTGTTTCGAAGGGTTCTCGACCTTCGCCTGCCGGCCACTGGTCAATGTCCACGACGTGGTGGTCATGGACAAATTCCGTGGCTTGGGGCTGAGCCAGAAAATGCTGCAAAAGGTCGAGGAAATCGCTCGTCAACGTGGTTGCTGCAAGATCACCCTGGAGGTGCTTGAAGGCAATGACGTGGCTCAGGCGTCATACCGCAAGTTCGGTTTTGACGATTCGATCTTCGATCCTGCCTATGGTCGTATGCTGTTCTGGAGCAAGGCTCTCTAGAGATTGAGGCCGTGACCACCACCTCCGGCGCCAAGGGCGGCCACCCTGAAAGCGCTTGGCGCATCTTGTTGATTTTCCTGCGCCTGGGCGTTATTGCGTTTGGCGGACCGGTGGCTCATCTGGGTTTTTTCCGTACCGAGTTCGTCGAACGCCGTCGCTGGCTGAGTGAAGCCTCCTACGCTGAACTGATCGCCCTGTGTCAATTTCTACCTGGGCCTTCCAGCAGTCAGGTGGGCATGGCCCTTGGGTTGTCTCGGGCCGGTTATCGCGGCGCGCTGGCTGCATGGTTCGGTTTTACCTTGCCGTCGGCAGTGGCATTGACAGTGTTGGCGTTGGGTTTGACAACGTGGGGCGCTCGCCTTCCAGACGGGCTGGTGCATGGGCTTAAAGTCATGGCCGTGGCCGTTGTCGCCCAGGCGGTATGGGGCATGGCACGCTTGCTCTGTACTGATGGCCGACGCTGGGCCCTGACAATCATGGCGGGATGTGTGGCGGTGCTGTGGTCGGCGCCGGTCAGCCAAGTGTTGATCATGTCCATGGCGGCGGGGCTGGGTGTCTGTTTGCTCAAGCCTTCAGCGATACGACATGAGCAGGATGTGGTCATTGGCGTATCAAGACGAGCGGGTGGTGCCATGCTGGCACTGTTTGTGATCTTGCTAATCGGCCTGCCGTGGTGGGCGCAGCACTCTGATGCGACGCTGCTGCAGCTCTTTGTCGGGTTCTACCGCTCGGGAGCCCTGGTATTCGGCGGCGGGCATGTGGTATTGCCGTTGCTGGAACAGACGGTGGTGGCGAGCGGTTGGGTTGACAGTGACACGTTCCTGGCCGGTTATGCGGCGACCCAGGCGATGCCTGGGCCGCTGTTCAGTTTTTCGGCTTTTCTAGGTGCGGCCATCGACGGCTGGGTTGGCGCGCTGGTGTGTGTCCTCGCGATCTTCCTGCCTTCAATGTTATTGGTGGTCGGTGTCTTGCCGTTTTGGCAGGTATTACGCACCAACCCCCGTGCACAGGCTGCTTTAGCCGGTGTCAACGCCGCTGTAGTGGGTTTGTTACTGGCGGCCTTGTATCAACCTCTGTGGACCACCGGCATCCTGGCACCGGTGGATTTCGCCTTGATGCTGCTGGCGCTGCTGGCTTTGGTGATCTGGAAATGGCCGCCTTGGCTGGTGGTGGCCCTGGGCGGCGCGGCAGGCGTACTTATAAGTCTGTGACAGGGCCGGGAAACACCAACCGGAACAGGGTAAAGCTGCCTTGCAGGCTGCTGACTTCGGTCTGGCCTTGATGCAGGTTCATGATCGAGCGCACGATGGCCAGGCCCAGGCCTGTCCCGCCTTCAGCTCGGGCACGGCTGCTGTCGACGCGGTAGAAGCGCTCGAACAAGTGCGGCAAGTGTTGCGCAGCAATCCCTGCACCGGGATTGCCCACTGATAGCGACACACTGTCGGCATGGTTTTCTACCAACAACGAAATGCTCGCGGCCCGAGGACTATGGCGGATGGCGTTGGACAGCAGGTTGGAAATCGCCCGCTGGATCATCAACCGATCACCATGAACCGAGCCCTCGCCCGAGAGGCTCAGGGTCAGGTGTTTGTCCTCGGCACTCAAGGCAAACAGGTCCATGACCCGCCGCGCCTCCTGCTCCAGCGACACCTGTTCAAAGGCCACCCGTGCTGCTGGATGGCTGACCTGAGCGAGAAACAACATGTCGCTGACGATCCGTGTCAAACGCTCCAGCTCTTCGGTGCTCGACTCCAGCACGGCTTTGTATTCCGCAGGCGGTCGCTCCCGGGACAACGTCACCTGTGCCTTTCCCATCAGGTTGGTGATGGGCGAGCGTAGCTCATGGGCCAGGTCGTCGGAGAACTGCGACAGTTGCTGCACGCCGCCATCCAGGCGATGCAGCATGAAGTTGATGCCTTGGGCCAATTCACCAAGCTCCCTGGGCAGGTTGTCCACAGACAAACGATGGGTCAGGTCTTGGGTGGTGACTTTGGCCGCAATGCGACTGAATTGTTGCAATGGTGCCAGGCCGCGTTGCACTACCCACCAGGCACCGATGCCGATCAACATCAGCAGCAAGGGCAGGGCAATCACCGTGGAGCGCAGGTAGGCACTGAGCAGGGCCTGATCATCGGAGCGATCCAGGGACAACAGCACTCGCACGTTTTCGCCGTTGCGCAAGCGCATCAGGCTGGAGGCGCTGAGGATCTGATTGCCGGTGCTGTCGGTCCAGTTCAGGTAACCGAGACTTTCACTGGCGGCAAAGTCAGTCAGCAACGGCACTTGCGACCGGGCGCCGACACTGAGTAGCGGGGCGGCAGTAGGGTCGGTGCCAGTGATGGTCAGGTAAAAGTTGTCATGACCCATCACCAAGTCCAGCACTGAATGGGGGGCCGCGGCGATGTCGCTGGACTTCAGGTCTTGGGTCAGGCTGTGCTGCAGTTGCTCCATCTTGCTTTCCAGGCCCTTGCGCGCCAGGTTTTCCAGCTCATGGCTGAGTGCCAGGTAGGCCAGGGTTGCCAACAACAACACCAGGCCTGCGCCCATCAGGCTGACCGTCAGCCCAAGGCGCATCGACAGGCTGGAGGACTTCACTGACGTACCTCCAGCACATAACCGACGCCCCGGATGGTGTGTATCAGCTTGACGTCGCTCAGGTCGTCAATCTTGGCCCGCAAGCGGCTGATGGAAACTTCTACCACGTTGGTATCGCAATCAAAGTTCATGTCCCAGACCAATGAAATAATCTGGGTGCGGGTCATTACTTCTCCACTTTGGCGCATCAGTACTTGCAGAAGTGCAAACTCCTTGGTGGTCAAGTCAATGCGCCGTGTGCCGCGATAAGCCCGGTGCCGACGCGGATCAAGTTCAAGATCGGCTACCCGAAATACTTCTGGCAGCGGAATATGCTCACTACGCCGCAATAATGTACGAACGCGAGCCAGTAATTCTGGGAACTCAAAGGGCTTGACCAAATAATCATCGGCGCCCATATCCAGGCCCTTGATCTTATCTGCCAGTCGACCGCGAGCGGTTAACATCATCACGCGGGTCGTGGTGTTCTGACGTAGTTCTTCGAGGACTTGCCAGCCATCTTTAGTCGGAAGATTGACGTCAAGAAGTACCAGTTCATAGGGTTGTTGATCCGTCAGATGCAGTGCATCTACGCCGTTGGTGGCACAGTCGACGACATAGCCACTTTCAGTCAGACCCTGATGTAAATAGTCGGCTGTTTTTGGCTCGTCCTCGACGACAAGAATGCGCATGAAAGTTCACCTCTAAAACATGAAGAAATAATAAAATTTACGAGTTTTGTAGTCCCGGTAGTAGGAAAATTCTGCACCTTGAAGTAACTATAGGGTCAAGCGTTAAAGGCTTATAATACGGGCTTTATGTGGGGGTGCGACGATCGGTCGCTAGGTGCGTGGTGTGATTTCACACGGCGTTTGGTCCTACAAGGAAAAGGGGATGAAAGGCTGCGATAATTCATTCTGAATATTTCCTCGCTAATCCCAAAAATACCCTGATCATTAACGGGATATTAATACCTGGCAGCTATTTCAGGTGATGAATGACTTATTTGTAATGTTGCCGAAAGCTTATTGAAAAAAGCAGGCATAAAAAAAGCGCCCATTGATGGGCGCCAAGTTCACCTTCGCTATCGGAGCACAATAGCGCAGGGTGTTGCGGGAAATCAGCTGTTGGGTTGTTGCGTGGTGTCATTTTTTTCGACGACGTCCGAATTGACTTTCTTGGCCTGTGCGGAGGCAGTCTGTTCGGTAGTGCCGTGATTTTTTTCCTGCATGAACGTGAAGTTATTGTAGAACTCCTTCGAACGTTCAGAACCACCTTCTGCAAAAGCGGCGGCGGAAGTTAAGGTCATCAGGCCAGCAAGCATCAAAGTCGAGAGTTTCATCGTGTGTGTTCCCATTAAGTGTGATTGGTGTCTGCCTCATCCGTGATCAGCGTCATGGGCGAAGTGTGGGTCAATTGTATTAAGTGGGAGTTAACGTGACGGTGGCCTGAAGTTAACGATTTCGTTAACTTCAGGCCCGGTGACCGACAGGGTGATTTAGAGCTTCCAGTCCAGGCTCAGGGTCATGGTGCGTGGGTCACCCCAGTAGACACCGTTATAGAAGCCGACGTTGTTGTAGTACTTTTTGTCGAACAGGTTGTTGACGTTCAGCGATGCCGATAGCTGCTTATCGAACTCGTAGCGGGACATGAGGTTGACCAGGCCGTAGGTCTCCTGGTGGATCTCGGTCCTCTGGGTGATGATTTTTCCAGTGGCGTCACGCCCGACCGGACGGTTTCCAAAGCCATAGATATCGCTCTGCCAGCTCAGGCCTGCACCGACCGTCAAGGCTTTCCAGGCGCCCGGCAGGCGATAGGTGGTGGACGCTCGGAGCAAGTTCAGTGGCTGCTGGGTGTTATTGCGCTGCTTCTCACCATTGACCGAATGGGTGTAGGTGTAGCCCGCCGTCAGGTTCCAGTCGGGCAACACTTCGCCTGCTGCCTCCAGCTCAAACCCTTGTACCTTGTTGCCCTTGCCGCCGGACTTGTAGTACGCCTCGCCCTTGGGGCCGGGCGGTACTGAATCGTCGACTTCTGCCACGTTGTCCTGGCTTGTCCAGAAGACCGCGCTGGACAGGTTGAGGCGGTCATTGAACAGGCTGCCCTTGAGGCCCAGTTCGTAGTTCTTGCCAACAATCGGCTCCAGGTACTTGTCGCCTACGTCTTTTTGCGTCTGGGGTTTGAAGATGTCGGTGTAGCTGACGTACGCCGTGAAGTCCTGATTGATGTCGTAAAGCAGCCCTGCATATGGTGTCCAGACATCGTTATGGGTCTGGCGACTGGTTTGGGCGGAGGTCAGTTGGCGATTGCTATCGTATTTGTAAGTCGAAGAGTTGGTTTCCCAGCTGCCATAACGGCTGCCAAGTACGGCATGCCAGTCGTCGCTGAGGTTCAGGCGAGTCGCCAGATAGCCGGCTTTTTGATAGGTGTTGTTGCGATAGGCATCAAGGTTGGTGACTTCATCGGGGTACTCGGGAACGCGCCCCGGGTGGGCCCAGTCGGGGATCTGGATGTAGCTGTCGGGTACCCCACCGTCGATGATATAAGGCTCGGAGTCTCGGTGACGGGCCTGGCCGTAGCCGAACATGGCTTCATGGTCACGGCCCAGTAGCAAATAGGAGCCGGCGACATTGAAGTCCACCGCATCCATCTTGTCTTCGCCTACCCAATGGCTGCGATAGGCAACAATCCCGCTACGATCGTCGTTCGGATAACCACGACCGCCGTAGTAAGTCTTGCCATCGGTTTCGCTCTCCCGATGGGTGTAGGCGGCCTTGAGGTGCCAGTCGTTGGCCAGTCGCTGGTCTAGCGTGGCGAAGGTTGTACGGTCGGTCAGCGGCCAATTGCTCCAGGACTGAGTGATGTTGTTGTGGCGTGGCAGATTGGCCTTGCCTCCCGAAGAGTTCCAGTACGGCAGGCTGCCCCAGGTCGCGCCCTCAGCCTGTTTGTCCTGATAGTCGTAACCCACCGCCAGTACCGTGTCGTCAGTCAGGTCGGCTTCAAGGATGCCGTAGCCGACCTTGCGTTCAACGGCATAGCGATCGCGGAACGATTTACTGTCGCGATAGGCCAGCACCGTACGCCCACGCAAGCGACCATCGAAGCCCAGCGGGCCGCCGACGTCGAGGTAACTGTAGTAATTGTCATAGCTGCCACCGCTGACGCCGACCTTGCTCGCCCATTCATGGGTAGGGCGCTTGCGCACCATATTGATGGTGCCTGACGGATCGCCAGCGCCTGTGGTCAGGCCAGTGGCGCCACGCACCACTTCGATGTGGTCATAGATGATCGTGTCGGAGTCCGACTTTAAACCGGAGAAGGTGTTGAGCATCCCGTCGATCTGGAAGTTCTGGATGCTGTAGCCGCGCGAATAGAAGTTGAAGCGTTCGGAGTCGGTGCGTTGCACCACGACACCCGTGGTCTGGTTCATCACCTCGGTCAAGGTGCCCAGCTTGAAGTCGTCCATATGCTGGCGGGTGATGACCGATACGGACTGCGGGGTCTCTTTGATCGACAGGTTGAGCCGCGTTGCGGTGCTCATGGCGCCGGTGGTGTAGGAACCGGTGTCTTCGGTGTTGGCGCCGAGGCTGTCGGCGGTGATGTTGGTGCTGGCCAGTTCCAGGGTTGTTGCAGGTTCTTCGGCTTCTTGCCGAACCTCTGTTTCAGCCAGCAAATCCGGGCTCATGGCCAGGCTCAGCAGGCCAGCGGCCAGGGTTGTTGAACGGGTGATGGGCGCGAACATCGCAGCGAACTCCTTGTCGTCTTTGAAAAAATGCCATTGGCTCAAAGACGAAGGGAGGCGGGGATCTTTAGCTTTAAACGAGAATAATTATTATCTTTGCGTGTAAGAAACATCGGGCTTCACCGCGTTGCGCAGGTGAAACCCGTGGGTGTGAGTTACTTGACGACGACGTTGGCCGGGTCAGGTTTCTTCGGTGCCAGCAGGCTGAAATCAATCAAGGGCTTTTGCTGACGGGCATAAGGATCACCAATCATCAGTGGCCGGGCCTTGAAGCTGTCGCTGACGAGGCTCTTGCTATGGTCCAGCTCATCAAAAGTGATGCCGGCCATGTCCGCCCAGGTATGAATCAACTGCGAGCTCTTGAAGGGACGCTGCAAGTCACCGGCAAAATTCCAGTCATGGCTTTCGCGCCACTTCGGCGAGGCCCAGGCCATGAACGGAATGGTGTACATAGGCGCCGTTGGCTTGCCTTCGTTACGACCCAAAACGTTGTGGCCCGCAGAGTCGTAGACGTCTTCGCCGTGGTCGGAGAGGTACAGCAAGAAACCATTGGGGTCGGTCTTGGCGTAGTCCTTGATCAGGCTGGAGACCACAAAATCGTTGTACAGCACGGCGTTGTCGTAGCTGTTGTAGGTCGGCAACTGATCGTCGCTGATTCCGGCCGGCACGCCCTGGCGATCGGTGAATTTGTCGAAGGTCGGCGGGTAACGGTACTGGTAGCTCATGTGAGTGCCCAGCAAGTGCACGACGATGAACTTGCGCTCGGCGGTGTCGGCCATGGCCTTGGCAAACGGTTCCAGCACGTCGCCGTCGTACTGGCGGGCGTTCTGGTTGCGGTTGTTGTTCAGGTACACCTGCTCATCGGCCTGTTCGGAAAAGGTCGTGAGCATGGTGTTGCGCTTGGTCATGGTCTGCTGGTTGGTGATCCAGAAGGTCTTGTAGCCGGCCTGCTTCATCACGCTGACCAGGGAGGGTGTCTTGAGGTACAGGTCCGGGCTTTCTTCGTCGGCGAACGTCAGTACCTGTTGCAGTGCCTCGATGGTGTAGGGGCGCGGGGTGATGACGTTATCGAACACGGCCATCTGGTCACGCAGCTTGTCCAGCTCCGGCGTGGTGTTGCGCGGGTAGCCGTACAGGCTCATACGCTGGCGGTTGGTGGACTCGCCGATCACCAGCACGAGGGTCGACGGTTGGCCGGCCATGTTGTCCTTGAGGTTGGTCAGCGGTGGAATCTTGCTGACGCTGTCCAGCATGCCCTGCATGTTGTCCAGTTGCTCGGTGTAGCGGCGGTAGGCAACGATCATCTGCCACGGCACTGCCGGCTCGATTCGGGTTTCGAAGCGGTCGATGGCCAGTTCCATGGAGTCGGTCCTGGCGATCTGCTTGACCAGCGGGTAACCAATGATGGCAATCACGATGGCTGCGGCGGCCAGCATAGCTTGGCCGCGTGGCAGGTAGACCGGACGCACTCGGGTCCACAGGAAAATCGCCACAGCGGTGTGGGCGAGGAACGCCAGGACGATCCACCAGGCAAAGTATTGGGTCGCGTATTCGCCTGCTTCAGAGATGTTCGACTCGAACATGATGAAGATGACGCTTTGGGAGAATTCCTGCTGGTAAATGAAGAAGTAACCCAGGCTGGCCATGGAACAGGCCCACAGCACTACGCCAATCAACGCCGCAATCAGGCGCGAACGCCGTGGGAACAACAGCATGGGCGCCAGCCACAGCGCGCTCATGAAGAACGCCTGGCGGAAACCGCTGAAGCCGGAAGTGCCGGTCAGTTGGATCAGTAATTGGGTAATACCCGAGAAGTACCAGAAAAACAGGAACATCCAGCCGAGGCCGGACCAATCGAACCCTTTCGCAGACGTAGTGCTGCGTTTAAACATCGCCATCCAGCGCTCCACCCGATAATTTTCACCGTTGCCGCGCGCACAGATGCGCGACAGGAGGGCTCCCGCACGTGGGGGCGCCCCTTTGGCGCGGGATTATCAAGAAAGGCGTGTGAAAACTTTGTGAGTTAAATCTGACACATATTGCACCGGCCGCTGCCTGAGCAGCGGCAGCAGGGTAGTCAGCAGGCCGCAGGCAGTTTGGGCGAGGGCTGCTCAAGCTGGGCTTGCAAGTGTGAGCGCAGGCGCATGACTTCCTGTTGCAGTTGGTCGCGCTCATCTTTCAAGTCACGCAGTTCATCGCGACGGATCGTGACATAGAGGGTCTGTGGCGGGCGTGTCATCTGTGTTGCGCTCATTGCTTACCTCGCAAATGGCCGGTGCATCGCGGTGCTCGGACACTTGTGGGAAGCGTCGAGCAACAGTCGGTGCCAATTCTGATTTCTTTTTTTGCTCAAGGGAACTTTTTTATTTTTCATGGTCGCTGTGACTTTTGCCGCAGTAGAGGCGAAAGAATGGCCACTATTTGTCATGAAACTATGCCAATCCGCTCTGGACTAACCCTCATTAGCCTCATTGCGCTATAAACTATGTCACACATTTTTTTGTATTTATGAGTAGTAAGGAGCATCAGCACATGCAACTGGGGATTATCGGACTAGGCCGCATGGGCGGCAATATTGCGCGGCGCCTGATGCTCAATGGGCATACCACCGTGGTCTACGACCGCAATGAGGCGTTCGTCAAAGGCCTGAGCGAAGAGGGCGCCACCGGCGTCGCCGATTTACCTGCGCTGGTCGCCGGGCTGCAAAAGCCACGGGCTGTCTGGGTCATGCTGCCGGCAGGCGCACCGACCGAAGACACCATTGAAACCCTGAGCCAACTGCTGGATGACGGTGACGTGATCATCGACGGCGGCAACACGTTCTATAAGGACGACATCCGTCGGGCCAAAACCCTGTCGGAAAAGGGCCTGCATTACATCGACGTCGGCACTTCCGGTGGCGTCTGGGGCCTGGAGCGCGGTTATTGCATGATGATCGGCGGCGATGCCGAGACGGTCAAACGTCTGGATCCGATCTTCGAAAGCCTGGCGCCGGGCCTGGGTAACATCCCACGCACCAAGGACCGGACCTCCACCGACGACCGTGCTGAGCGTGGCTACATCCACGCCGGCCCTGCCGGTTCCGGGCACTTCGTCAAGATGATCCACAACGGCATCGAGTACGGGATGATGCAGGCCTTCGCTGAAGGCTTTGACATCCTCAAGACCAAGTCCTCGGAAAACCTGCCGGTAGACCAGCGTTTTGACCTCAACGTGGCTGACATCGCTGAAGTCTGGCGTCGCGGCAGTGTAGTCTCCTCCTGGCTGTTGGACCTGACGGCTGATGCGTTGGCGGTTGATCCCAAGCTCGACGGTTATTCCGGTTCGGTCGCCGACAGCGGCGAAGGGCGCTGGACCATTGAGGCGGCCATGGAGCAATCGGTGCCAGTACCGGTGCTGTCCAACTCGCTGTTCGCGCGCTTCCGTTCCCGTCAGCAGAGCACCTACGGTGACAAGATGCTATCCGCCATGCGCTTCGGCTTTGGCGGCCATGTGGAGACTTCCAAAAAATGACCGCCAACGGCAAGAAACCCAAGGCCGAACCCGCTCCACCGACCACGCTGTTTCTGTTTGGCGCCCATGGCGACCTGGTCAAGCGCCTGCTGATGCCGGCGCTGTACAACCTCAACCGCGATGGTTTGCTGGGTGACGGTTTACGCATTGTGGGCGTTGATCACAACGCCATCAGCGATGCCGACTTCGCCAAGAAACTCGAAGACTTCATTCGCACCGAGGCTGCCAGCAAGGTCAAGGGCAATGCCGAAGACGCCCTGGACCCCGAGTTATGGGCCCAGTTAGCCAAGGGCATCAGCTACGTCCAGGGCGACTTCCTCGATGACAGCACCTACAGCGACCTAGCGGCGAAAATCGCCGCCAGCGGCACCGGCAACGCGGTGTTTTACCTGGCCACTGCACCACGCTTCTTCAGTGAAGTGGTGCAGCGCCTGGGGCGTGCAGGGCTGCTGGAAGAAACCCCCGAGGCGTTCCGTCGGGTGGTGATCGAGAAGCCGTTCGGCTCCGACCTGGCCACCGCCGAGGCGCTGAACGCCTGCCTGCTTAAGGTCATGAGCGAAAAGCAGATCTATCGCATCGACCATTACCTGGGGAAAGAAACGGTCCAGAACATCCTGATCAGCCGTTTCTCCAACGTGCTGTTCGAGGCGTTCTGGAACAACCACTATATCGACCACGTGCAAATCACCGCCGCAGAAACGGTTGGTGTGGAAACCCGTGGCAGTTTCTTCGAACACACCGGCACATTGCGGGACATGGTGCCCAATCACCTGTTCCAGTTACTGGCGATGGTTGCCATGGAGCCGCCGGCTGCCTTTGGCGCTGATGCGGTGCGTGGGGAAAAAGCCAAGGTGATCGGTGCAATACGCCCATGGTCCCTGGAAGACGCTCGGGCTAACTCGGTACGTGGCCAGTACACCGCCGGCGTTGTCGGCGACAAGCCACTGCCGGGTTACCGTGAAGAGGCCAACGTCGCGCCTGACAGCAGCACCGAGACCTTCGTCGCCCTCAAGGTGATGATCGACAATTGGCGCTGGGTCGGTGTGCCGTTTTATCTGCGTACCGGCAAGCGCATGAGCATTCGCGACACCGAAATCGTTATCTGCTTCAAGCCTGCGCCTTATGCACAGTTCCGCGACACTGAGGTCGATGAGCTGAAGGCCACGTACCTGAAGATCCAGATCCAGCCCAATGAAGGCATGTGGTTCGACCTGCTGGCGAAAAAGCCTGGGCCGACCCTGGACATGGCCAACATCGAGCTGGGTTTTGCCTACAAGGACTTCTTCGAGATGCAGCCGTCGACGGGTTACGAAACCCTGATCTACGACTGCCTGACCGGTGATCAAACCTTGTTCCAGCGTGCCGACAACATCGAGAACGGCTGGCGAGCGGTGCAGCCATTCCTGGATGCCTGGAAGGAAGATGACGGTATTCAAGCTTACAAGGCTGGGGAAGATGGTCCGGCGGCGGCGGATGAGTTGCTGGCTCGCGATGGCCGAACCTGGCACAGCCTCGGATGAGTGACGTACCGAGCCATCCCATCCGGTTTGTCCTGAGTGATATGGACGGCACGTTGTTGCATCCGGATCACAGTCTCAGTCAGTACACCATCGATACGGTTCGCGCGCTGCGCGACGCCGGGGTGTTCTTCAGCCTGGCCAGCGGGCGCCCGCCCAAGGCCATGTTGCAACAGGCTGAGGCATTGGGCGTCGACGTGCCGATAGCGGGTTTTAATGGCGGTACGCTGGTCAATCCTGACGGCAGCGTGTTGGTTTCCCATCACCTGCCGGCCGAGGCGGCGTTGATTGCCCTGGCTTTGTTTTCTGAACAGCCTGACGTTGAAGTCTGGTTGTTTGCCGACGGTGACTGGCTGCGTCGCGATCCGGGCGGCCCGATGGCGGTCCGGGAGGAGCACGGCTTGGGTTATGGGCCGATTGTGGTCGAGAGCTTCGAGCCGTATCTGGATCGGGTCAACAAGATCGTCGCCGCCAGTACCAACACTCAATTGCTGATCGAGTTGGAAGCGCAGCTGTTGCCCAAGGTCAAAGGGGTGGCCCAGGTCTCCCGTTCACAGCCGGTGTTCCTGGACGTGACGGCGATGAAGGCCAACAAGGGCGAGGCTCTGAAAACCCTGGCGGCATACCTGGGCGTTCCGTTGGAGCAGACAGCGGCCATCGGTGACGGCGGCAATGACCCAGCCATGTTTCATGTGGCCGGGTTATCAATAGCCATGGGTCAGGCCGAGGAAGTGGTCAAGCAGCAAGCCTCGGTGGTCACCGGCAGTAATGTCGAGGACGGCGCGGCGGAAGCGATCGAGCGGTTTATTCTTTCGGCTCGATGATAATGAGGCTGCAATTGCAGCCTCCTTCTCTCTTTACAGCCAGTAACTCACCGCGTACCAGCCCAGTAATCCCATCACCACCGTATACGGCAGCGCCATCCACACCATTCGTCCGTACGACAGGCGAATCAACGGTGCAATCGCCGACGTCAGCAAAAACAGAAACGCCGCCTGGCCATTAGGTGTCGCTACGCTAGGCAAATTGGTACCGGTGTTGATGGCAATCGCCAGGGTTTCGAAATGCTCGCGGCTCATGTGCCCGGAAACAAATGCCTGTTTGACCTCGGTGATGTAGATCGTCGCCACGAAGACGTTATCGCTGATGGCCGACAACAGCCCATTGGCGATAAACAGCATCCCTGGTTGTTGATCGGCAGGCAGCGCCAGCACCCACTGGATCAACGGGGTGAACAGCTGTTGATCGTGAATCACGGCTACTACGGCGAAGAACACCACCAGCAGCGCAGTAAAGGGCAGGGCGTCCTTGAACGCGTTGCCGATGCGATGCTCTTCGGTGATGCCAGTGAAGGCGGTGATCAACACGATTACCAGCAAGCCGATCAGGCCCACCTCAGCGACGTGAAACGCCAGCCCGGCAATCAGAATCAAGGCTGCCAGGCCCTGGACGATCAAGGCCGCACGCTGGCGCGGGGTGCGTTCGGCGTTGTCCTCTTGGGCGTAATTGGCCAGCACCTGGCGCACGTTGTCCGGCAACAGCGTGCCATATCCGAACCAGCGCAGTTTCTCCAGCAGTACACAGGTGATCAGGCCGGCAGCCAGCACCGGTAAAGACACGGGCGCGATTCGGCTGAAGAACTGGCTGAAGTTCCAGCCCATCTCATGGCCGATCAACAGGTTCTGTGGTTCGCCTACCAGGGTACACACGCCGCCGAGGGCCGTTCCGACCGCGCCGTGCATCAGCAGGCTGCGCAGGAAGGCGCGGAACTGTTCCAGGTCGGCATGGTGCAAGGCGGGCAAGTGTTGGTCATCGCTGAATTCGCTGTCCTGGCGCGGGTCATTGCCGGACGCGACGCGGTGATACACCGAATAGAAACCCACGGCCGCGCTGATGATCACGGCGGTCACAGTCAATGCATCGAGGAAGGCCGAGAGAAATGCCGACAGAAAGCAAAACATCAGCCCCAGCAGCGCCTTCGATCGAACCCCCAACAGCAATCGTGAGAACAGAAACAGCAGCAAATCCTTCATGAAATAGATGCCGGCGACCATGAACATCAGCAGCAGGATTACCGGGAAGTTGTGCAGCAATTCGTCGTACAGCGCTTCGGGCGTTGTCATTCGTAACAGCAAGGCTTCGACCATTAACAGGCCGCCGGGCATCAACGGATAGCACTGCAGTGCCATGGCCAGGGTGAAAATAAACTCGGCCACCAGCAGCCAGCCGGCGGCTACAGGACCGAATGCCCAGAGCACCATTGGATTGAGGATCAGAAAGGCAAGAATGCAGGCCTTGTACCAACGGGGCGAATGACCGAGGAAGTTATGGGTAAAGGCCTGGGCCATTGATTCAGACATGAGGGGCTCCTTTGTGCAGAAGCGCGCAACGTGCCGCAGCGAGGAGAGAAGATCAAGTCGCGGTGGGATTTATTTTGGCGTTAGTTGGCAAGTAGCGGGAAAAGTGTTGGTAACGGGTTCTAATCGTTAGACCAAGAAGGCGAGTGACAGAACATGTTCCGTCACTCGCTAGCGTCTTGTGTTACTTGGGCATGTCCCAGGATTGCAGGGTGTAGCCTTCTTTACTCAGTTCGGAACGCGCTTGAATAAGCAGGTCTTCCAACTGTGCCGGATCGGAGTAAGTACTGGATGACACCTGTTTGCGGCCAATACGGGTATTGGTCCGGTCGATGACGGTCAGGCTGAGTTCGCCGTTACCGTCGGCCCAAGCCACACACTGAAAGGGTTTGAAGGCGCGGTCTGCAATCAAAAGTGCTTCGTTGATACGGAGCGGGGCGTTCATAGGGTCTTCTCGCTAAATGCCCAATCAAATGATCTGCCGTCGGTTGGGCTTACCGTTCGGCTTGTACTTGTACTGATGCACGATGGCGGGGTGCGGGTCACATGTTAGAACAACAATTTTCAACTTTCCGTGATTAGGGTCATGTAAGGCGCGCCTTTGAAAGTTTGGTGAAAGACGGGACTGGCTTTCCGTCTCACAAAAAAATCGTTTTTTTGACAGCTTTATAGCCAAACGATACAAGCCGGCGTCAAGATCTTGCTAGGGTTACCGACAGCATTCACAAACTACTGTTTCTAAATAACTTTAATGATTTTGACGCCAAGGAATAGTCATGGTCGTTACACCTACCCTGCGTAGCCTGCTTGTGGTCGATCCCTGCGATGATTGCCACCGGTTACTGCCCGGTTTACGCACAGTGGGGTGGGATGTGGACAGTTGCACCTTGGAAGCCGTAGGGGATCGGTCCTGTGATGTAGGGCTATTGCGCCTACAACCGTTTCATCTGGATCGACCCGAAGCAGTCAAGGAATTGATCAGTCGCAGCGGTACCGAATGGATTGCGGTACTGAGTCCGGAGATGTTGCGCCTGCAAAACGTCGGAGACTTTGTCTGCGAGTGGTTCTTCGATTTCCACACGTTACCGTTCGACGTGTCCCGAGTTCAGGTGACCTTGGGCCGCGCGTTTGGCATGGCACGGCTACGGGGGCAGGGTAATACCCAGGTTGAGCAGCAGGAGCATGAGCTGTTGGGGGACAGCCGGCCGATCCGCGAACTGCGCAAACTGCTGGCTAAACTGGCGCCCACCGAATCGCCGGTATTGATTCGGGGCGACAGCGGTACTGGCAAGGAGCTGGTCGCCAGAACCTTGCATCGGCAATCCCAGCGCCATGCCAAGCCCTTCGTGGCTATCAACTGCGGGGCGATTCCCGAGCACCTGATCCAATCCGAACTGTTTGGGCATGAAAAGGGCGCGTTCACTGGCGCGCACCAGCGCAAGGTCGGGAGGATCGAGGCCGCCCATGGCGGCACCTTGTTTCTCGATGAAATCGGCGACTTGCCCATGGAGTTGCAAGCCAACCTGCTACGGTTTCTCCAGGAAAAGCACATCGAGCGGGTGGGGGGCAGCCAGCCGATTCCGGTGGATGTACGGGTATTGGCAGCGACCCACGTCGATCTGGAAGCTGCGATTGAGAAGGGCACCTTTCGCGAAGATTTGTATTACCGGCTCAATGTCCTGCAGGTGATGACCGCGCCCCTGCGTGAGCGCCACGGTGACGTAGGCATGCTGGCCAGTCATTTTTCCCATTTCTACAGCCGCGAAACCGGCCGCCGTCCCCGCAGTTTCAGCGAGGACGCGCTGGTGGCCATGGGTAAACATGCATGGCCAGGCAATGTGCGGGAATTGGCCAATCGGGTACGCCGTGGTCTGGTCCTGGCCGAAGGGCGGCAGATCGAAGCCATGGATCTGGGGCTGCAAAGCCACCAGTCCATCGCCTTGCCAATGGCAACCCTGGAAGATTACAAGCACCGCGCCGAACGCCAGGCGCTGTGTGACGTGCTCAACCGGCATAGCGACAACCTGAGTGTCGCGGCCCGTGTGCTGGGGGTGTCCCGGCCGACGTTCTACCGGTTGTTGCACAAACACCAGATCCGCTAGGGTGGGTAAAAAAGCCCCGTAACGACCCTTATCGTTACGGGGCTTTTCCTTTTGTTTGGGCTTAGAAGTAGTAAGGGAACTTCAGGCTGAAGCTGAAGGACGGCGCATCCGGCGTGATCCCGATGGCCAGGTTAGGCACGATGGTCAGGTTGTCGCTCGCGGCGATGGTCATGCCGACGTTGAAATAGCCGGCGTTGGCATCGCTGGATACCACCGACTGCCAGTCGCCGCCGTCAGGCTTGAGTTTGCTCTTGCGTTGCACCAGGTCGGAGACCGAGAACGACATACTCATCTTTTCGTTCAAGGCAAAGGCCACGCCAGCGCCGATCTGGAAGCTGTCACCCAACCGCACTTTGCCGGGGACCTTTTGGTTGACCGTGGAGCTGATGTCACCAAAGGACTCTTCAAGGTTATGGGTGTAGGAAAGTGAGCCGAACAACACCGCAGGGTCAAAGGTCTTGACCAGCGAGATGCCGGGAGTGATCGACCAGACGCCGTTACCGGTGGGCAGGTTCTCCGGCACATACAGGTTGGTGTTGTTGGGTGATTGCACCAGCTTGATACCGAACGGATCTTCACCGGTGGGCGCCTTGAGCCGCAACGAAACGACCGCGTCCGGGAGGCTGGCTGATTCGTCGAGGAACTTGTAGGCCACGCCAAAGTTGACGTCGCCAATGGTCGGGTTGCGGCTGACCGACTCTTCAGAGGTCGCCGTACCGCTGCCGCCATTGGCGCCACCGGACTGGTAGGTCGATTCGCGATACACCACGGGCACGTTCACATCGAACTGCCAGCGATTATCGAGGTTGTAGCGCCCGGTCAGGTCCACAGTCCAACTATCAGACTTGATTCGGTCCAGGTTGATATTGCCGAGGAAGATCGAGTCCAGCGCCAGAAAGCCATTGAGGGTCAACTGACGGGCATCGTAGCGGGCATAGGTGACGCCGGTTTCAAAGCTGAACTTGCCGTTGCCGAAGAAACCGCTGGCCTCGTTGTACAGATTGCTCACGCTTTGAGCGGGGGCCGAGTCGTCCTTGAGGGATTGCCCGTAGGAACTGCCTCCGGCGGCACCACCGGAAGTGTTGGCGGCCACGGTAGATCCGCCTTTCTGGAAATCTGCAGGGGATTTGGCCAAGCGTTTGGGCGTTGGTGCCGCCGGCTGATCTTCGACTTGGCGTACGCGCTGTTCAAGGACCGCCAGGGCTTTCTGCTGTACCTCGTAACGTTGTTTAAGCTCCATCAGTTGCTGCTTGAGGGCTTCGATATCGGCGTCCGGCGCGGCATATAACAAACTCGCGGGCAGGAGTGTACTTAAACAGACCACCGCACGTAGCGATAACGATCGAGGCATGAAAGCCGTCCTTTTCTAGTGCGTGGGTGTCGAGGCTCAGCGTAGTTCAATAACCCATTGAGCGTAGGTTCTTGAGTTGGTCCAGATTGCAATTGAGTGCCGTGTTGCCGAGGCCGTTGTTTCCCATGACCACATTGAGCTGGGTCATGTTGTTGACGAAATTGCTGTTGCCTTGCAAAACCGTGCCCTGCAGGACGTTTCCGCCGCCGATCTGCTGCACGCTGTTGCCTTGGTTATGGTTGGCCTGAATGGCCATTTGCAGGCCGCCATTGGTGGCGGAAACGCTGACCCGGCCCGCGCCACTATCGCCAGTGATGGTGCCGCCGGCCACCAGCGTCTGTCCGGATTGCACGATGTTGGCGGGTGCCAGGCCGTTATCGCTTACCTTGATGCCGACATTGTTGTAAGCCGTATTGCCATCGCCGGCCGCGCGTACGCTTTGAGTCACACCCTGGCCGCTGCCCAGGCCTGTGCCACCGACCACGGTGCCGGTGCCCGTATTCGGCGTCGGGCCTTTGCCCGAGCTGCCGGTGGTCTGTACATAAAATTGTGGGGTGATGGTGGAGGAGTCGATCTGCATGCTCGCCTTACCGGTAATGCTGTCGCCTGCCGCATTGGTCCAGGTACTGCTCATGACAATGCCGAAGCTGATGATCCGTCCGGGCATGACGTAGCGACCGCGTAACTGGGCCAGTTCCGAATCCTTCATTTCAATCGGCTTGAACACCGTTGAAGCATAAGCAGGCATCGCGGCTGCCAGGCACATGACCGTCAGCCAACGGTAAGTGTTCATGGTGTGCTCCTGGAGCGTCCTGCCCCTTATTGCGCTTCCTAGAAGAAGTCGCTCTGGATAAAACCGAAGTCCATCAGCTCTGAATCACGGACCGGACTGAACTCGTTCAGCTTGTTTTTCGCGGTCAAGGGCGTGGGCGGAGCGAGCAGGACGTTGGCCTTGTCGTAGCCTTCACCCAATATCGCAAACACAATGCCATTCCAGCCTTTGACGAAATCGTCCTTCGAATAACGCTTATGGCCCAGCACCGGATCGCCGATATAGACCCAATCCTTGTCGGCCCGCTGCATCACCACGAAGTGTTTGTAGCCGCGGATTTCCAGCAGCACCACCACCGGGATCTTCACGGTGATCAAGGTGTCAGGCCCGATCCGGTAACCTCGGGCGCGCATGCCGATGCTTTCGAGGTAACGCTTCATGTCCAGCATGGAAAAGCCCTGGGTGCGCACCAGGTCCTGATCGGCATTGACCAGCATGCCTTTGATGACGTGGTCTTCATCCACGTCCATCCAATAGGCCTGGCGCAAGATGGTCGCCAGTGCTGCGGCACCGCAGCTGAAATCGGTTTTCTGTTCCACCAGGTTGGCGAAGCGCCGTTCGCGGATGCTCTCGACCTTCTTGTAGATCACCGAGCCACCTGGCATGGCAATCGCCATTTGCGCCGCCAAGGTAGGACCGGCGAACAGCAACAAGAGGGTGAGGGCGATGATCCGCATGATCGAATGACCTGTTGGACACTGGAATAAGAAAGGGCCTTGTTGCCAAGGCCCCGTTGGATCAGAAGCGAACGTTTGCTGCACACTGGGTGCAACCGCTGCCCAGAGACAGGGTGTTGCTTTGCTGGTTGCCGGCACCTGCGGCGATGTTGACACCCAGGTTGCCCGAGGAGCCGTTACCCGAACCGTTCAGGCTGGCGTTGTTGGTGACGACTTGCGCGCTGCCATAGCCGCCGTGGCCAGCAGGTTGGTTGGTGTAGACGTTGGCCAGAGCTTGTTGATCGGTATTCGACACAGCGGCCAGCGACTTGCCGTCGGAGGTCACGATTGCCAGGTTGTTTTTCTGTTGGTTGCCGGTACCGGCTGCCACGTTAGCGCCGGCATTGCCGGAGCTACCATTGAGCGAGCCGTTGAGGGAGGCGTTGTTGCGAGTCCCTTCGTTATTGAATTTGTTGTCTTTGCTTTCCTGATACACATCGACCAGGGCGAAGACCGTCAAGGCATCTCCGGCGCTGCTGGCAATGGCCGCCGCGTTGTCTTGCTGGTTACCGGAGCCTGAGGCCACGTTGGCGCCCAGGTTGCCATTGCTGCCGTTCAGTGATCCGTTGGCAGAGGCGTTGTTTTCGGTTTTTTCGTCGGTGAATTTGTTGTCCTTATTCACTTGTGTGTCGGTCACTACCGCAGCCACGGTTCCGCTTGGCTGAGGTTGAGGGTGCCAGCCACCGCCGCCGCCGGCTTGTGCAGCAACAGCCATGAGCGCAGCCAGAGCAAAAACCAGAGGTTTAAGAGCCATTGTGGGTTTCATGGTGTATCTCCTTGCTTCTAATTGTGGGTTAAGTGTTGGTACGGTCCAGCGAACAGCTCGGGTATCAATTGAGCTGCAGGTTCAGGGTGTTAGCCACTCGGTTCCCCACCCCGGCACTCTGGTTCACCTGTACCACTCCTCGGCTGCCGGTGAAGGCCTGGTCGCTGGTAACGACCTGGCGGCTGCCAGTGGTGGAGGTGGGCCCTGAGTTTGGTGACAGCGTCACGTTTTGCTGTGACAGGACGCTGTCGTCGATGCTTTGGGGACCTGCATTGATGCTGATCCGCACGGCATTGATCGATTGGTTGTTGGCCCCGGCCGACTGGTTGACGCCCAGTACTCCGTTGCCATTGCTGAAAGAAGAACCCTGGATCGCCGCCTTGGCATTCAGGGAAGGATCGGCCTTGCTGTCGAGTTTCTGGGTGAGAGCGCCACTGGATTGGCCACCGACCGTAATGGATCGGCTGTTGATCTGTTGTTGCTGGTTGCCGGCGGCCTGGTTGACCGAGGCGACGCCGCCATACTGTTGGCCTGAGTTATCGATCTGCGCTTTGTTGTCGCTGCCAGCCATGACCGATGAGCAGCCCAGCAGCGCGAAGATCAGCCAGGAGCGATTCATCACTGGCCTCCCATCATGTTGCTGATGTTGTTAAGGGGCGTCATACCGCGTTGAATTGAACCGTTGATTTGCCCGGCCATGCTTGACCCGCCGCCGCTGTGCCCAATGGCTGAACCACCAAGGCCGGAGGTGCTGGCGGCCTGGGTTGTGTTCAAGCCGGGAAGGTTGCCGTTAGGCAGGATGGCGCGGGTGATGCCGGAACCGCTGGCGACTCCGGCGATATCGTTATCGCTGAGTTCGCCACTGGTAGCGCGTAGCACTTGTACGGAAGGATTGGCGTTGACGGTGGTTGGGTTGGGGTCAATGCCAGGGGAGCGGCCGGCCATGTGACCTTGTACCGTGCGCTGGATCACGATGATCCCATCACCGGCGGCGAACGCAGCGGTACTGATGAGTACACAACTGATCAGCAGGAGGCTCATCGAGCCTGGAGTGAAGGTGATCACGGCAGCATTCCTTGTTTTGTAACGCTGACCCTAAACAGCGTTATCAGGAACAGAGCAGAAGCTGTGCCGCTTTTAATTTTTCTTTTGTATTCAGTTGGTTGAACGATACGAGAGGGAGGGAGGCAAATGATGTGTATCAAGCCTGAAACAGCGCGCTGGCCATGATCCCGTCAGCCGTATATGCCTATGCCTGTCTCAGAAATGAAGCACTCTGGATGACAATCCGGTGATGCCGCAGCGGGCCGTTGATTCAGACGAGATGGGTGTTTCAAAAGTGGACACTTCAAAGCGCACGGGGCCCGGCGCAAAATATTGGCGATCAGCCCTTGGGCGTTTTTTGCGGTATCGAATTGAGCACGGGATTGCCGTCCTGGTTCAGGGTCAGATAGACCGGCAGGACTTTGGGCAAGGAGGGGACGAGGTTGCTGACTTCGTTGAGGTTGTAGATCCCGCCGATACGAATGGCACCCGTATTGGCGTCGGCCAGCATCACCGGTGTATTCAGGTAGCGGTTGATCAGCGGCAGGGCATCGGCCAGGGCCAGGTTGTCGAGAATCAGTTTTCCATCGCGCCAGGCGAGGGCGGTGTCGTCGGGGTCAATCGGCTTGACCTTGGGGCTGGTGTCGCCGCGGTTATAACTGGCCTGCATGCCGGGTGACAGCCGCGCTCCGCTGTGGGCCTCGTCACTGGCGATCTGCACCGAGCCTTCCAGCAACATGACCCGTACTTGGTCTTCGTATTTCCAGACGTTGAATTGGGTGCCCGTCACACGGATACGCCCTTCACCAGCCCGGACCACGAACGGGTGTCCGGCGTCATGGCTGACCTTGAAAAAGGCTTCGCCCTTGCGCAGGGTCACACGGCGTTCGTCTTTGTAGTTGCTGTAGATAAGCTCGGTGCCCAGGTTCAATTCCACCTGGCTGCCATCGCTCAGTGTGACCTGGCGCAGGCCGCCCTCGGCTTCAATGTGCTGATAGGAACTGGGCAACCAACCGGCTTCCCAGCCGGTGAAAGCGGCCAGGGGCAAGGCAACCAGGCAGACAGCTGCGGCGACCGCATAGGTGCGTACCCGGCTACGTGGCTTGAATGGCACAACGACCGGAGTTGGCGTGGTTTCAATGCGCGGCAAGTGATCGGCGACATCCCAGATTTCCAGCATCGCCGCGTACTCGAAGGCATGCAGTGGATGGGCGTCGTGCCATTGCGTAAATGCCTGACGTTCGGCAGTCGTGCAATCAGAGGCGTGCAGACGCATGCACCAGTGCGCGGCCGCATCGGTGATAGCGTCATATTCGGCTTCTGAAAGGGACTGTTCGGTCATTGATTCATCCTGATTTCCTACATTCTAACCTTCACGGCCCCGTGACGAGAACAGCAGTCATGGCAATTGCCCATCAATTGGAACTATTTCTTAAACACCGCGCCCTAAAACACAGGAACAGTGTCTGTCTTTGTTTAAATGGAGTATGAAAATGCTGAAGAAAACCTTAGCTGCCATGATTGCCGCCACTACCTTGCTCAGCGCGGGCGCTGCCCTGGCTGATCGCCCGGGTGCCGGCTGGATCACCATCGAAAAAGCCATCGAGACTGCCAAGACCAAGGCCGGGTACGTCGAGATCTACAAGATCGAGGCGGATAACGACGGCTATTGGGAAGGGGAAGGGCGTAAGTCTGACGGCGTGGTCTACGAGTTCCGCATCGACGGCACTTCCGGCAACGTGCTACGGGACCAGAAGGACTGATTCCGTCAGCACATGCCTCACCTGCCTGCCCTAGGCGCGGGCAGGCCTCTCATCAGAAGAACAGGTAGTTGACAGGCCACTCGCTCCGCGTTGTTTAATCATGAGGCTGAACCCAGCAGGCTGTAGCCCCCTCCAATAATTACACTGGAGCTTCAGATGTCAGCCACACCCGTTACTGCGGTGAATGCGTCGCAGACGATTGCCTTCACTGAACTGGTCGCCTTGCTCAAGCAAATCTTCATCCGCCATGGCACCTCACCTGAGGTCGCTGGCGTGCTGGCCGACAATTGCGCCCGCGCCGAACGCGATGGTGCTCATAGCCATGGGGTGTTTCGCATTCCGGGCTACGTCTCAACCCTGAACAGTGGTTGGGTCAATGGTGCTGCGGTGCCGGTGGTCGAGGATGTCGCCTCGGGGTTTGTCCGGGTCGACGCCGGCAATGGCTTTGCCCAGCCGGCATTGGCCGCTGCGCGTCCGTTACTGGTTGAAAAAGCCCGCAGCGCCGGGATCGCCGTGTTGGCTATCCGTAACTCCCACCACTTTGCTGCGCTGTGGCCCGATGTCGAGCCATTCGCCGAAGAAGGGCTGGTGGCCCTCAGCATGGTCAACAGCATGACCTGCGTGGTGCCCCATGGTGCTGACCGACCGCTGTTCGGCACCAACCCTATCGCCTTTGCGGCGCCACGGGCCGATGGACCGCCGATTGTCTTTGACCTTGCCACCAGTGCCATTGCCCATGGCGACGTGCAGATTGCTGCGCGCAAGGGCGAACGCGTACCACCGGGAACCGGCGTCGACAGCCTCGGGCAACCCACCCAGGACCCCAAGGCAATCCTCGAAGGCGGTGCGTTGCTGCCGTTTGGTGGGCACAAGGGGTCGGCGTTGTCGATGATGGTCGAGTTGTTGGCGGCGGCGTTGACCGGAGGTCATTTTTCTTTCGAGTTTGACTGGTCCAACCACCCTGGCGCCAAGACGCCCTGGACAGGCCAGTTGCTGATCGTGATCGACCCGAGCAAAACCGCCGGGCAGAACTTTGCCGAACGCAGCCAGGAGTTGGTGCGGCAGATGCATGCGGCGGGGCTTAAGCGCTTGCCTGGGGACCGCCGCCATCGTTCACGGGCGAAGGCTGTGGTGGAGGGGATTTCTATCGATAGTGATGAGTTGAGTCGGTTGCGGGTATTGGCGCAGAGTTAATGGTGGAGAGGGGCAAGCCCCTCTCCCTCATTTCAGTTGCGACGCCCCAGTAACAGGCCAACCACCAGGCCGAAACCTGCGGAGATGGCCACGGTTTGCCATGGGTGGCCACCGATGTAAGTCTCGGTGGCATCCACCACCGGCTTGCTGCGCTCACGCACGTTGGACACAGAGTCCAGGGCTTGCTTGAGTTTGATCGCCACCTGCTCACGCAGGGTTTCACCTTCTTCACCTACCAGGCTGGCACTGCTCTTGAGCAGCTTGTCCGATTCCTCGATCAGCGCCTGGAGTTCGCTGAAAGCTTGATCCTTGATTTGATCTTCGACAGCTTGCGCGGCTTGAGTGGCGGTTTTACGGGCCATTGGATAACTCCTTGATGTGTATTTGGCGATGAACAATGGAGTCGGGGAGCGCGGCAAAAGTTGCTTTTTTTTTCACGTCGCTGCCTTCCTGATGATAAATCCGAACTCAGACATTTCCACCTACAGTGTAAGATGTCGCCTATTTGCGCAGCAGGTAACTCCACATGAGCTTCAATCTGGCCAACAAGCCCCTAGCCGAGCGCGCCGCGCTTGAAGATGAAAAGTCCCGTCTGTATGACCTGTGGCAAAGCAACCTGGGCAAAGCCAAGGGCGAAGGTGCACGCTTGTTTGGCGAGCGCGCCAAGCGCAAGGGCAAGTGGGCCGAGTGGGTGCGTTCGGAGCTGGACAGCATGTCGCCGCCGGAATTTGCCAACATGGTGCGCAGTGAAGTCAATCGACTGATGGCGGCCAAGTAAAACAGGCGACCACCGCCTCCCGCACTTTCAGCAGCACCGGGTCCAACTGGGCCTGGGTGCGCCAGCCCAGTTCCACTGGATAACGCGGCAACGTCAGTGGGCACGGTAATACCCTCAAACCGGTCATGTGGGCGATGGCCTGGGCCGCGTGCCCGGGAATGGTCGCCACCGCTTGACTGCCCTTGAGCAGGAATGGCAAGGCCGCAAAATGTGTGGTCGAGGCGCAGACCTGGCGACTCAAACCCAGCGCGGCCAACCCTTCATCGGTGATCCCGATAAACCCGCCAGACGACACCAGCACATGCTCACGCTCGACGAACTCGTCAAGGCTGATGCTCTGCTGACCGGGCTCCACACTGCTGGGGTCCACCAGGCACTGATAATCACCTTCCCCCAGCACTTGCCGGCTCAGTCGCCGCTCAGCGAAGCCACCCGCAGTGATCGCCAGGTCCAGGGTGCGGTCGAGCAGGGCATTGGCGACGATCTGGCTATGGGTCTGGCGGAAGATCACCCGCAGCTTCGGCGCACGCCGGGCGATTTCTTCGATCAGGCGTCGGCCATAGGCAATCTCGAAATCGTCGGATAAACCCAACGCTACCGAACGCCCCTGATAATGACTGCCGTGGGGATCGACCATCGCCAGGCTTTGCCGGCAACGATCCAGCGCTTCGCTGATCACCGGTTTCAATTGATTGGCCCGCAAGGTGGGCGCCAGGCCTCGGCCGGTGCGCACAAACAACTGATCGCCATACAGCTCGCGCAAACGCCGCAAGGCCGCGCTGACGGCTGATTGCGTGACGCCCAAACGCAGTGCCGCACGGCTGGCGCTGGATTCATCGTGCAGGGCTTCGAAGGCTTTGAGCAGGTTGAGATCGACCTGGGCGATATTCATTTGGCTCATATCATTTAGCAGCGAGGCGGGCTTTATTCATGATCGGTGCTGGCCGGAGAATGGGCAACCCCCATTGATTCGGAGTGATCCCGATGCCCCTCTCTACTGTGGCTGCCCTGCAAATCGGTTCGTTGCCCGGCGGCAAGGGTGAAACCCTGGAGCAGATCCTTTCCTACGAAGACGCCATCACGCGCAGTGGTGCGCAATTAGTGGTGATGCCTGAGGCCTTGCTGGGTGGCTATCCCAAGGGTGAAGGGTTTGGCACGCAATTGGGTTACCGCTTGCCGGAAGGTCGCGAAGCGTTTGCCCGCTACTTTGCCAACGCCATCGACGTACCGGGCAGCGAAACTGATGCGCTGGCTGGCCTGTCGGCGCGCACCGGTGCCAGCCTGGTACTGGGTGTGATCGAACGCAGTGGCAGCACGTTGTACTGCACGGTGCTGTATTTCGAACCCCTGGGCGGTTTGGTGGCCAAGCATCGCAAGCTGATGCCCACGGGCACTGAACGGCTGATCTGGGGCAAGGGTGATGGCTCGACCTTGCCGGTGATCGACACGGCCGTGGGACGCATTGGCGGCGCTGTTTGCTGGGAAAACATGATGCCGCTGTTGCGCACGGCGATGTATGCCAAGGGTGTGGAGGTATGGTGCGCGCCAACAGTAGATGAGCGGGAAATGTGGCAGGTCAGCATGCGCCATATCGCCCATGAAGGGCGCTGCTTTGTGGTCAGTGCTTGCCAGGTTCAGGCATCACCTGAGGCCTTGGGTGTCGAGGTTGCCAACTGGCCCGCCGAGCGCCCGCTGATTGCCGGTGGCAGTGTGATTGTCGGGCCAATGGGTGACATTCTGGCCGGGCCTTTGCTCGGTGGGGCGGGGTTGCTCACGGCGCAAATTGATACCGATGACCTGGTGCGGGCACGGTATGACTACGACGTGGTTGGCCACTACGCCCGGCCGGATGTGTTTGAGCTGACCGTGGATGAACGGGCCAAGCCGGGCGTGCGATTTATCCGCGATTGAGCAGCCATTCCTCGCGGGTGATTTCCCAGATATCACGTGGGAAATTGCCTTCGACAAACTGGCCTTCGTCACTTCTGATCAGGCGCATTCCCGTGCGTTCGGAAATCCGGCGGGAAGCCGTGTTCGGCGCTGCCTTGGGTACTCGCATCACAGGCCGTTCAAGTACCTCGAACCAATAGTCGGTCACCGCCGCACTGGCCTCGGCCATCAACCCCTGGCCTTGCCACTGTGGCCCCAGCCAGAACCCACGATTGTTGTCGACGTCGTCCATCAGGCTGATGTTGCCGATCAGTTGCTCTGGCGCACTTTTCAGGCGGATCGACCAGTGCCATTCCTCACCACGGGCAATGGCCGGCAAGGCGATTTTTTCCAGATAGGTACGGGCACCATCGGCGGGGTAGGGCCAAGGCACGAAGGCATTGAGGTAACGCACCACTTCCCAGTGAGGGAACTGCTGCTGAATACCCTCGGCATCGTCGAGGGTCAGCGGGCGTAGAATCAGGTGTTTGGTGTAAAGCGTCGGTGGTGCGTCCATGGTGCAGAGTTCTCCATGCTTACATAGCTACCAAGTAGCGGCGGCGTTCGGCAGGTCCAGGGTGCCTCGGTCCACAAAGCGCATGGTCCCGAACAATCCGCCCGCCAGTTTTCCGCGCAAGACGTAGGGCAAGTTGTCCAGACTCTGGGTCTGGCTCAGGCCCAGAGTCTGGCGCAGCACAGAAAACGCGGAAACACTCACGGGCACCATCAGAACGGTCTCGGAAAACCGCGGGATGGATCCCTGCTGATCGCTGACCCCCGACGCCAGTGGCCGGCCATTGACCTCCAGGTCCAGGGCCACGCCGTTGTAGTCAATCGCTGTTTCATTGGGGTTCTGCACTCGCAGCTTCACGGCGAAACGCGCTTCCAGGTCCTGGCTTTGCAGCGGCTCGATGCCCACCACGTTGATGTTCACCGGGTCACGATTGGGGAACAGGGCGCAGGCGCTCAGGGTGAGCAACAGCAGTGAAAGGGTCAGGCCAGCGAGTCTGCGCATAAGGATTCCTATTTCGTGACGTCCGGGTCTTGCATCACCTTGAGGGTGGCCGCTTCCGGATCAAATTCATCTTCTTCCAGTTCTATGAACTCTTCCGGCAGGAAAATGTTCAGCACGATAGCGCAGAACGCACCGACGGTGATCGGTGACTCGAAGATGTTGTGCAGCGCCTTGGGCAGATCACGCAGCACTTCAGGTACCGCCGCGACACCCAGGCCCATCCCAAGGGAAATGGCCACGATCAGTACGTTGCGCCGATGCAGGCCGGCTTCGGCGAGGATCTTGATCCCGGCCACCGCCACGGTACCGAACATGATCAGCGTGGCGCCGCCCAACACAGGCTTGGGCATCAACTGCAACACTGCGCCAATCACCGGGAACAACCCGAGCAACACCAACAGCCCGGCAATGAAGTACGCCACATAACGGCTGGCCACGCCGGTCAACTGGATCACTCCGTTGTTCTGGGCGAATGTCACCATCGGCAAGCTGTTGAAGGTGGCAGCCATCACCGAGTTGAGGCCGTCAGCCAACAGCCCGGATTTGATGCGCTTGATGTACAGCGGGCCTTTGACCGGCTGCTGGGAAATCATCGAGTTGGCAGTCAGATCGCCGGCAGCTTCCAACGGGGAAATCAGGAAGATCACGGCTACCGGGATAAACGCCACCCAGTCGAAAGAAAATCCGTACTTGAACGGCACCGGTACGCTGATCAGCGGTACTTGAGGCAACGCCGCAAGGTCCACGCGGCCCAGCCACCAGGCAACCACGAAGCCCAGGGTCAGGCCGATCACGATTGAGCCCAGGCGCAGGAACGGGTTGTTGAAGCGATTGAGCGCCACGATGGTCAGCAACACCAGCGCTGCGAGCCCCATATTACTGGCCGCACCCAGGTCGCCAGCACCGTAGCCGCCCGCCATGTCGGTGACCGCCACCTTGATCAGCGACAGGCCCATCAGGGTAATGATGGTGCCGGTGACCACCGGCGTAATCAGCATGCGCAACTTGCCAATAAACTGGCTGAGCACCACTTCAATAAAGGCCGCAAAGAAGCAGATGCCGAAAATCGTCGAGAGAATTTCATCGGTGCCGCCGCCCCGGGCCTTGACCATGAAGCCGGCGCTGAGGATCACGCTGATAAACGAAAAACTGGTGCCTTGCAGGCACAACAGCCCCGAACCTATCGGGCCAAAGCGTCGCGCCTGAACAAAGGTGCCCAGCCCGGAGACGAACAGCGCCATGCTCACCAGATACGGCACTTCGCTTTCCAGGCCAAGCACTCCGCCGACAATCAAGGTTGGGGTGATGATGCCGACAAAACTGGCCAGCACATGCTGCAGTGCGGCAAAAATCGCCGCAGTGAAATGCGGGCGATCTTCCAGGCCGTAGATCAGGTCGGATTTATAGCGGGGGCGAGGGGCTTGAGCGTCAGACAAAATACGGGCTCGGGTAGGAAAAAGGAGGCGCAGGATGCCAGAAAGTGGACAGCGCCAGAAGCGCCAGTTGGCATCGGGCGGTCAATTGGCGGCGAACACCGCCAGCAAATCCTCTTCGAACGCTCGTTGTGCATCCCCCGGGGCCTGCGCACGATGGCGAGCCAGATGGAAAGCCACGTCGAAACTCAGGTCGGCCTTGCGCAGCGGTTTGAGCAGGCCTTAGGCTTCAAGGCATTGACCGACGTGATCCGGTAGATAACCGATGTGCTCGCCGGACAGGATAAACGCCAGGGTACCTTCCACCTGTTCCGACCGTGCCGAGCAGCGGCCACCCTGGAAAGGTTCGTCACTGCGCAAAAAGCGGTAGGGATGGTCGACACGGTCGGCATCGCGCAAGGTGTTGTCATCGGGCTCGGCATCCGCAAACAAGGGATGGGTGGCCGCGCAGTACAAATGTTGGGTTTCATTGAACAGCTGCCGGTAGTCAAACGCACCCTGGATCTGTGAGAAATAGCCGATCGCCAAGTCGAGCCGTTGCTGTAACAACCCACGCTCCATTTCCCCAGGCATAGCCGTCACCAATTCAATGCGCACCGATTCGTCCCGCTGACGAAAACGCCGGATGGCCTCGGCCAGTTGCGCAAGCACCGCTGGGGCGAGGGCTTCAGACAGGCCCACGCGCACCTCGCCGATCAACCGGCCGGCGACACCGTTGGAGGCCTGGCGAAATTTCTCGATGGACTCCAACAGGCTGCGGGTTGCGATCAACAGTTGTTCGCCCTTGGCGCTGAGCTTGAAACCGCTTTTGCCCCGGCTGCACACGCGATAGCCCAGACGGGTTTCCAGCTTGGCCATTTGCTGGCTGATGCTCGATTGGCTCAGGCCCATTTCCCCTTGGGCGGCGCTGAATCCACCGCATTCCACCACGCTGACAAACAAGCGCAACAGGTTCAGATCCACATCGTGCAGTTGGCCAAGCATCAAACATTACTCCGAGCGAAAGTCAGATTAACAAACTTGATATTTTTCCAATGTATGCCATCCGCCATGCTGCAGTCACTCATCCTTTCAGGTGCCGGTCATGCAATGGATTCGTACAGTGTGCTGTTCTGCTTTGGTGACGGCATTGGCGCTGCCTGCGCTGGCCGAAGACAAGGTGCTGAACCTCTACAGTTGGGCCGATTACGTCGCGCCTGAAGCCTTGCAACGGTTTGAGCAGGAAACCGGGATTCACGTGCGCTACGACACATTCGACACCTCGGAAGTACTTGAGACCAAGCTGTTGACGGGGGGCAGCGGCTACGACGTGGTGGTGCCGTCCGCCAGTGTGTTGGCCCGGGGTTTGGCAGCCGGGGCGCTACAGGAAATCGACCATGACCGCCTCAAGGGATACGCTAACCTCGATCCCGATTTGCTGAAAAAACTCGCGGCTGTGGACCCGGGCAATCGCTACGGCGTGCCTTATACCTGGGGCACGCTGGGGTTGGGGTTGAATGTCGAAGCGGTGCGCCAACGCTTGCCGGATGCGCCTCTCGACAGCCTGGATCTGCTGTTCAAGCCCGAATACGCCGGCAGGCTCAAGGATTGCGGTATCGCGATTCTCGACTCGCCGCAGGAGGTCATCGGCCTGGCCCTGCACTATTTGGGCAAGGATCCCTACAGTGTCGACAAGGCCGATCTGGCGGCAGCCGAAGCCTTGTTGCATCAACTGCAACCGTCGGTGCTGTACGTGGCCAGCGGTCGCCAAATCAATGACCTGGCCAACGGCAGTGTGTGCCTGGCGCTGGCCTATAACGGCGACGCCAGCATGGCGGCCGAACAAGCACGCAAGGCGAATAAATCCTACCAAGTGGCCTACCGCATTCCCCGGGAAGGCACAGTGATCTGGCAAGACAACCTGGCCATTCCCAAGGACGCACCGCACCCCCAAGCGGCCTTGGCCTTCATTGAGTTCATGCTGCGGCCCGAGTCCGTGGCGGCGTTGACCAACACGCTGTTCTTCGCCTCGGCCAACCAGGCCGCCACGCTGCTGGTGGACGCAGCCGTGCGCAACGACCCCAATATTTACCCAACGCCCGAGGTGCGCGCCCGGTTGTACGCCGACCGCAGCATGACGCTTAAGGACATGCGTCAGCGTACCCGCCTGTGGACCACTTTCCGTAGCCGCCAATAAGAAGGAAGCAATCACCGTGGACAGTGTCGACCTGAATGATCAAGCCATCACGCGGGACAGCCTTTACGGCACCGCCGCTGAAAGCACCTACGCCGGTATCACCAGCTTCATGCGTCGCCGCTACAGTCGCGACTTGCGTGGTGTGGATGTGGTGGTCAGCGGCGTGCCGTTTGATACCGCCACCAGTAATCGCCCGGGCGCGCGCTTTGGGCCCCGGGGCATTCGTGCCGCCTCCACCGGGATTGCCTGGGAGCGCCACTGGCCCTGGGCGTTTGACCCGTTTGATCACTTGGCCGTGATCGATTTTGGAGACTGTGATTTCGACTCAGGTCGACCGCAGAGCGTGCCCGATAGCATTGAAGCCCATGCCGAGCGGATTCTCGACGCAGGCTGCGCCATGCTCACCTTCGGTGGCGATCACTTCATCAGTTACCCGCTGCTTAAGGCTCATGCCCGTCGCCATGGCCCGTTGTCGTTGATCCACTTCGATGCCCACAGCGACACTTGGCCCGACGAGGACGGCAAGCGCATCGATCACGGCACCATGTTCTGGCATGCCGCCAAGGAAGGGTTGGTGGACCCGAGCCGTTCGGTGCAAGTCGGCTTACGTACCACCAACGACGACCCACAGGGTTTCGAGGTGCTGGATGCGCGTCAGGTCCACCGGCAAGGTTGCGAGGCCATTGTCGAGGCGATCCGGGCCCGGGTTGGTGATCATCCGGTGTACCTGACCTTTGACATTGACTGTCTGGATCCGGCGTTTGCGCCAGGCACCGGTACCCCGGTATGCGGCGGTTTGAGTACCGTGCAAGCACTGGAAATCCTCGGCGGTTTGCGGGGTATCAACTTGGTGGGCATGGACGTGGTGGAAGTGGCGCCGGCCTATGACAGTGCCGAAATCACCTCTCTGGCCGCCGCGACGCTGGCCATGGAAATGCTCTGCCTGTATGCGGCGCGGCATAAGGTGGATCGCAACTGACGCTTACCGTTGCAGGCGACAGGTCGCTTGCAACGGTTTTCCGATCCGGGCGTTGTACATATTCAGAAATATATTTCTCTTTTTCCCGCAGAAAAACCTAAACCCTGCCGATATCAGTAATAGGCCCACACACTAACGATAACAGTGGCGCCGAACGGTCGGTTCAGGCGCGTTGACGCTCACCGGCCGTGTCGCTGCAAGGATGCTCGCAGCCACTACCCTCTGAGAGTCCCTCTATGTCCCTGCGTAATCTGAATATTGCACCTCGGGCTTTTCTCGGTTTTGCGTTCATTGCGTTGCTGGTGATTGTCCTGGGGGTATTTGCGGCCAACCGCATGGCGGTTATCCATCAGGCCACGACCGAGATGGAAACCAACCAGTTGCCCAGTGTCGGCTTCCTGGGCGTGATGACCGAAAACGTGCTGCGCTTGCGGATCCTGTCGTTTCGGGTTTTGGTCAACCGTGACCCGGCGGCCCTGCAAGAGGCCAAGACACGCATCGATGTGCTGGTGGACAAGGTGCGCAAAGCCCAGGCCAGCTATGCGGCACTGCCTGCTGGAGGTGAGGAGGCGGCGCTGTACAAGAGTTTCGCCAGCACCCTTGATAGTTATCTGGCTGCCCAGGCGGAGATGATCGAACTGTCGCGCCAGAATAAAGTCGATGAGATGCTCAAACTGATCAACTCACGAATCAAGGACGGTACCGATTTGATGGGCGAGCAATTGAACAAGTTGATCGCCATCAATGGTGCCGATGCCAAGCAAGCGGCCATTGAAGCAAGTGACAGCTATCAGGGGGCTATTTCCGGAATCATTGCGGTTGCGGTAATAGCAGCCTTCATGACGGTGTTGCTGGCCTGGCTGTTGACCCGCAGCATCGTCACGCCGTTGCGCAAAGCGGTGGAGGTCGCTGAGACTATCGCCGGGGGCAATCTGACCCAGGTCATCGCAGACGAGGGCAAGGATGAACCGGCCCGTTTGCTGGGCGCCTTGGCGGCCATGCAGGCCAACCTGCGCCAGACTATCCAGCACATTGCCGGCGCTGCCACGCAACTGGCTTCTGCGGCAGAAGAACTCAGTGCTGTCACCGAAGAGTCCTCCCGAGGCTTGCAGCAACAGAACAACGAAATCGAACAAGCGGCCACCGCAGTCAATGAGATGACCGCAGCCGTGGAAGAGGTGGCGCGCAACGCGGTGTCGACGTCAGAAGCCTCGGCCCAGTCGAACCAGGCCGCGCGGGAAGGGCGCGACCGGGTTGTGGAAACCGTGGACGCCATTCAGACCATGACCCGGGATGTGCAAAGCACCTCGGTGCTGATCGAAGGCCTGGCTGCCCAGGGGCGTGATATTGGCAAGGTATTGGACGTGATCCGCGCGATTGCCGAGCAGACCAATCTGCTGGCGCTTAACGCCGCGATTGAAGCCGCACGGGCGGGTGAAGCCGGGCGTGGTTTTGCTGTGGTGGCTGACGAAGTCCGGGCGCTGGCTCATCGCACCCAGCAGTCGACCCAGGAAATCGAAAAAATGGTCGCCGGCATCCAGAACGGGACGGGTGAAGCGGTGCACTCGATGCAACAAAGCAACCAGCGCACCCAAAGCACCCTGGAAATGGCCCGCGCTGCCGGCGTAGCGCTGGAGCAAATCACCGAGTCCATCAGCCTGATCAACGAACGTAACCTGGTGATAGCCAGCGCTTCGGAGGAACAGGCGCAGGTTTCCCGCGAGGTGGACCGCAACCTGGTGAATATCCGTGACCTGGCGACGCAGTCCGCTACCGGGGCGAATCAGACCAGCGTGGCCAGTCATGAGTTGTCCAGACTGGCGGTGGATTTGAATGGGATGGTGGCGCGGTTTGTGATCTGAAAAAGGTCACTGTCGGGGGGCTGTGTCGATCACCTGTAGCCGCTGGCGCAGCCTGCGATCGGCTGCGCAGCAGTCGCCAAGGTCCTGAAACCGACGAAGGTCCTTCGGCCCTTATCGCAGCCTCGTGCCTCGGCAGCGGCTAAGGGTCAAAGCATTCAGTGTTTCCAGGCTTTGGGATTCACCAGATTCTTCGGCCGTTCCCCCGCCAGCGCCTCCAGCAGATTGTCCACCGCACAACGCGCCATCGCCTCACGGGTTTCATGGGTGGCGGAACCGATATGCGGAGTGGCGACCACGTTGGTCAGGCTCAGCAACGGTGAGTCGTGGTTCAACGGCTCGCGCTCGAACACATCCAATCCTGCCGCCCGAATGGTGCGCTGCTGCAGGGCATCGATCAGTGCCGCTTCGTCCACTACCTTGCCTCGGGAAATGTTGATAAAGATCGTCTCCGGGCCCATTTGTGCGAACTCTTTGGCGCCGATCAGGCCTTGAGTTTCGACGGTCAATGGCAAGGTCAGGCAAACGAAATCGGCTTGTTTGAGCAAGTCCGGCAGGCTGCGGTATTCGGCGCCAAACCGTTGTTCCACCGCAGGCTTTGGCGAGTGGCTGTGGTAGATGACCGGCATGCCAAACCCAAAGTGCCCGCGCTGGGCCAGGGCTTCACCGATACGGCCCATGCCGATAATGCCCAGGGTCTTGCCATGCACGTCGCTGCCAAAGTGCAGCGGGCCGATGTTCTGGTTCCAGTTGCCGGCGCGTACCATATTTGCCAGCTCTACCACTCGGCGAGCGGTGGCCAGGATCAGTGCGAAACCGGTGTCGGCGGTGGTTTCGGTCAGCACATCCGGGGTATTGCTGAGGAGGATCCCGCGTTGGGTCAGGTAGTCGATGTCGTAGTTATCGACACCTACCGAGACACTGGCCACCGCTTCCAACTGCGGCGCCCGGTCCAGCAGCTTCGCGTCCAGACGCAGGCTGGCGCCCAATAGCCCTTGCGCTGTAGGCAGAGCATCGCGCAACTGCGCCAGGCCGCCGGCGTCGAGGCTTTCGATCAGCGTGACGTCGGCCGCTTCCTGTAAGCGGCCCATCAGCGGCGCAGAGAGTTTTTTGTACAGCACGATATGCTTTTTCATCAGGTTCTTACCTTCAATTCAAGGGGGCGCAAAGGGGCTGGCCGAGGCTGTTCCCGGTCACTGGCGCCGGGCTTGAGAAAAATCGTCAACACCACCGACACCAACAGTGCGCCGCTCATCAGCAAATAGGACGCACCGGGGGAACCGGTGGTGCTATTGAGGTAACCCACCAGGTACGAGCCGCCGAAGGAGCCCAGCGCGCCCATGCTGTTGATCAGAGCCATGGCGCCACCGGCGACGTTGGCCGGGAGGATTTCCGGGACAATCGCGAAAAATGGCCCGTAGGGTGCGTACATGCAGGCGCCGGCGATCACCAACAACGAGTACGACCACCAGAAATGCTCGGCGCCCAAGGCATAGGAGCCGTAGAAGGCCACCGAGGCAATCAGCAGCGGCGGCCAGACAAAACGTTTACGTTTTTGCAGCTTGTCCGAGCCCCAGGACACCGCCAGCATGGCGATCACCGCAGCCAGGTAAGGTAGCGCCGACAGCCAGCCGGCCTCGACCATGTCCATTTGCAAGCCGGCCTTGAGGATCGACGGCAGCCACAGCACAAAGCCATACACCCCAATGCTCCAGCAGAAGAATTGCAGCGCCAGGATGATCACCTTGGGCGAGCGGAAGGCTTCGGCGTAGTTTTTTACCGCCTTGATGCCCACCTGTTCGGCCGCCAGGGCGCTTTCCAGGTCTTGCTTGTGCTGCGCGCTCAGCCACTTGGCATCGGCCGGACGCTCATCAGCCAGGCGCCACCAGATAAACGCCCAGATCACCGCAGGCAGGCCTTCGACGATAAACATCCAGCGCCAACTGAAATGCTGCACCAGGTAACCCGAGACCACGGACATCCAGAGCATGGTCACCGGGTTGCCGAGAATCAGGAAGGTATTGGCCCGGGAGCGTTCGGCGCGGGTGAACCAGTGGCACAGGTACACCAGCATCGCCGGCATCACGGCGGCTTCCACTACGCCGAGCATGAAGCGGATGCCGATCAGCATGTAGGCGTTGGAGACGATCCCGGTCAAGGTGGCCAGGCCGCCCCAGAGGATCAGGCTGACAAAAATCAGCTTCTTCACGCTGCGTTTCTGCGCGTAGATCGCGCCTGGCACCTGGAAGAAAAAGTAACCGAGAAAGAACAGTGCACCGAGCAGTGATGACATGCCTGGTGTGATCATCAGGTCTTCGGCCATGCCTGAGGCGGCGGCGAAGCCATAGTTGGCACGGTCAAGGTACGCCAGGCTGTAAGTAATAAAAACGATCGGCATGATGTACCACCAACGACGGGTGGCGAGTTTCAGCGTTTCCATGGGTGTGCTCCTGAGCTTGTTGTAGTTGTGGCAACAGGTGTGGCGAGCGGGCTTACTGTGACGAGCGGGCTTGTTGTGGCGAGCGGGCTTGCCCGCGTTGGGCTGCGTAGCAGCCCTGGAAACCCGCACTGAGTTCCTTTTGAAAGAGTCGAGTTCAGCTTCTCAGGGCTGCTGCGCAGCCCAACGCGGGCAAGCCCGCTCGCCACAAAGAGGCGTCCGTGCCGACAGAGGGCAGATCGGTCCGGGACGGCAGGCCTTCCATGTCGCCACGACTCTGCACCGCGCGGCTGCCAATCCAGTTGCCGCGCTGTACGGCTTGGGCAAAGCTTAAGTTTTCCAGCAGGGCGCTGATCATGCCCACTGCAAAACCATCGCCGGCGCCGACGGTGTCCACCACTTGGGTGACGGGCACGGCGTCGACAAAGCCTTGGTCCAACTGCGTGCGGTAGTACGCACCATGCGGGCCGAGCTTGATCGCTACCGCTTCGACACCCTGGTCCAGGTAAAACGCGGCAATGTCGGCCGGGTCTTCGAAGCCGGTCAGCAACCGGCCTTCGCTCAGGCCCGGCAACACCCAATCCGCCAGGCAGGCGAGGGCGTTGATTTCACTGATCATGCGCTGTTCATTGGCCCACAGGGCCGGACGCAGGTTGGGGTCGAACGACACGCTGCGGCCAGCTTCACGCATTTGCACCATCAATTGCCGGGACAGGTCACGGGTGGCATCGGACAGCGCCGGAGGAATGCCGGTGGCGTGCAAATGGCGAGCCTGTAACACCTCGGGGCGGATGGCCGCAACAGACAAATGACTGGCCGCCGAACCGCGACGAAAGTATTCGACTTGCGGATCGGCGCCGGCATCTTCCCGGGACTTGAGTTGAAAGCCTGTGGGGTGCAGCGGATCAACCGCCACCAGGCTGCAATCCAGGCCTTCGTTGCGCAAGGTATCCAACACGAAGCGCCCTAGAGAGTCATCACCGACCCGACTGAGCCAGGAAACGTTGAAACCCAGGCGCGAGAGGCCAATCGCAACGTTGCTGTCGGCCCCGGCGATGCGCTTGTGAAACTGGCCAACGCTGGCCAAGTCACCGGTTTGCTCGGCGACAAACATCGCCATGGTTTCGCCAAACGACAGAATATCGATCTCAGACATGAGCGTTCTCCACGCGAGGCTGGCCAAGGAGGGCGAGGGCGGTAACCTGCAAGGCGGTGACCTGGACGAGGTTTTCGCCTTGCAGCGGAAATTCCACGGCCCGTGTAATACCTTGAGTCATGTGCCGCAGCAGTTGTTCCCACAGATGTAAATCAGCGGCGCCCGGCGGCAGTGCCACTAGCTTGCCGTCTGCGCGACGAGCCACCGCCTTGCAGTGCAGGTAGTCGACGTGTCGGCCCAACAGGCGCGCAGCGGTGCTGGCGGACTGGTCTTGCCATTGCCAATTGCCGATATCGAACGTCATTTTCACGGGGACCTGCAGCCTCTCAGCCTCATTGAAGAAGCGCTGCATCGGCTCGATACGACCGCCGTGCAAGGTCTGGTCGTTTTCCACCAGCAGGCGTACCGGGTGGCGGTTGAGTAGTGCACTCAGGCTTTGCAGGTCGTTGGTGTCGGTGAAGTAACCGAGGGAGACTTTCAGCCAGCGGGCACCAAAGGCTTGGGCGCGGTCGAGGGCCGAGGCCAGCTCGGCATTGGGCTGCGCGCGTCCGGCGACCCACAGTTCCAGTGGTGAGGAAAACACGCATTCCAGACCATGGTCTGCCGCCGCTTGCGCCAGCTCTGCGGGATTTTCGGTGGTCAGTAATTCTTCACGCCATTCGATGCGCTGGGCGCCGGCTGCTGCCAGCACCTCGACAAAACTCAACTGGCCACGTTGGTGGACAAGCTCGGCCCCGTAGCTGGAGAGGCTGATGGAGACGGGGTATTTGTGCATTGTTATTTACCTCTGAAACCGGTTTCATTTTTTAGTGAAGATTAAATGTGGGAGTCGGGCTTGCCCGCGATGGCGACCTGTCAGTCAATATTTCTGTTCGCTGACACACCGCCATCGCGGGCAAGCCCGGTTCCCACAAGGGATTGTGTCGACCCGCGGATAATCAGTTGGGGCAGAAAATCCAGGGTTCGCGTGGGTTCGGTATCGCCACGCAAACGCTTGAGCAGGCACTCGAAAGCCTGGGTTCCAATGGCTTCGGTCGGCTGGGCGAGGGCAGTGATACCGCTGCCAACCAGCGGGTACCAATCCAGGTCATCCAGGGCAATCAAACCTATGTCCTCGAACAGTGTGCAGCCCAAGTCGCGCAACGCTTTGGTGCACGCCAGCGCTGCGATACCGTTAGCGCAGAACAAGGCTTTTGGACCGTTGTGAGTCGTTGCCAGGAAGGCATGCAGATGCGTGTTCAATGCGTCGTCGATTTCCAGCACCGTGCCGGTCAGGTTTGAACGCCGGGCAATTTCGGCTTTGAAACTCTCCATCCGCTCTACCCGCGAGCTGGTGCCATCGGGCGGTTCGCTGACCAGCAACAGATCCCGATAGCCCTGGTATTCAAGGTGGTCGATGGCCATGCGCACTGCCGCCGGGTTATCCAGGCCGACCAGGTCGCTGTGCAGCGGCTCGACCTTGCGGTCCACCAGCACCAGGGGCATTTCCCTTTTTAACTCAACAAGCTGATCAAGGTGGTGGCCGAGTGTGTTCACAATCAGGCCTTCGATGTTGTACGCACGCAAGGCCGCCAGGTGCAGACGCTCTTGCTCGTCATCGCGGTCGGTATTGCACACCACCAGGCTGTAGCCGTGCTTGCGGCAGGCGGTTTCCACGCCGTGCATCACGGCAATCGAATAGGGGTTGCGGATATCGGCCACCAGCATGCCGATCAGGCGGGTGCGGCCGCGTTTCAAGCCGCGGGCCATCTGATTGGGGCGGTAGCCGAGTTCATCAATGGCCTGTTCAATGCGCAGGGCAATGGCATCGGAAAGCAGAGCGCGATCGTCACCGATAAAGCGCGACACGCTGGCTTTGGAAACCCCGGCGCGCTCGGCCACGTCAAGCATGGTCACACGGCTGCGCTGGGCGGCGGAAAAAGAGGTCACGGTGGTGGGCCTTTCTTATTGGACTATCAGACTGCACCCATCAATCAGGCGCTGAAACCGGTTTCAGAAAACACCAGGCAGGGCGTTTCGTCAAGAACATATCGATGAGTGCATCCGTAGGTTGATCGGTCGTTAACCGACGAACGGATAGGACTACCTGTTAGTTCTGACAGTATCCGCAGCAGAAAATTGAGCGCTTAATTCTTTCCAGGCTCGCCTAAGGAAAGAATTCAAATGTCCAGTCCAGATACGATTGCGCCGCTGACTTCTATGCTGTCTCGTGTTGGGGGTAAGATCATCATGTTGCCCGGGTTTGACGAGATTGTGGGCGTTGACCCCGATGACCCTGAGGGATTGATACCTCTCTCCGTGTCATTGCAACCTTTGGAGTGCCGTATCCCCCAATGGGTACCAGGCCCGACACCCGGCAGGACCCATACCCTCAAACTGTGGTGGCGGATACAGGGCGTAGAGGTCCAGGCTGATTCGCATTCCTTTACAGGCCCGTTGAACCCGATCGATTTTCCCTATTCGCTCTACGTGCCCATGGACTACATGAGGGAAATCGATGCAGTCGTAGAAGTGTTTTATACGGTGGCGGATGAGGGGGGGACTGAGACACCGTCAGATCGCAGGACATTGACTGTAGATAACAACCCACCGAGGTTTCAGAGTCCGGATGATAAGGCCCGTTTTGTCGACCCCGCTATCGAAGCGTCGGGCATCACGGAAGCGGTGTTGGCAGCCAATCCATTTATTGACGTACAGCTTGCGGCCTATATCGGTCGTGCCGGCCGCGATCTGGTTGGCTACTACCTGAGCAACAACACGCCGCCTTTTCCCCCCTCGCAGACAGATATTCAAGAGTTTGTTCTTCCCGGTGAACCCTTGATTCTGCGGATTCCCGCTGAGTATTTCCGTGTCCTGTCAAATGGCACGGCCTACTTGCATTACCGTTTGTATGATCGCGCGGGGAACTTCTCGGTACTTAGTGCGCCAATGGATTACAGCGTTAATCTGGTCTCTTCTCCGGGTGTATTGCCCCCCCCTGAGATTCGTCCTCCTGCCTATATCGATTTTTTGATCAAGCGTGACGATGCGCGGGCAGCTGTTGCGGCGGTGATTCCGTCCCTGTATGACGGCTACGCTCCGGGAGATGAGGTGGTGATGATATGGGACGGCCGTGCGGTACTGCCGCCGCAGCCCATTACCCACTTTCCGTTCCCGGTAGAAATCCCCTGGAATATTTTGCGTGGTACCGGTCCGTTGGCGCGTATGGAAGTGCCTGTGCGGTATGAAATTCATCGTGCAGGGCGCCCACCATTTCCCTCTCTGGTCAATTTTTTCTGGGTCGACTTCACCATTGCCGGACAGGATCATACCAATGCCCCGGCACTGTTAAACCTGACTCTGGCCGTGGTGGACGTTTTCGGCAAAGGGTCCGGCTTGCACAATGAACTCGACTTCCGGGACCGGGATGTGGGGGCTGAAGTGTGGGGACGTCTGTATGTGGACCCACAGCCTGGAGAGCGGCTTGAGCTCTATTGGAATGGTGTTGGGCCGGTGGCTCATTATGTTGTTCAGCCCGGTGATGTTTTTAATCAGCCATTCCAGTTCAGTGATGTGCCAGGTACCGTTATCGTAGACGGAGGTAACTTGCCGAATCTGCCGGTGTTTTATACCACCAGCAACGGCGTAAATGAGCAGTACTCACCGGACACTCCGGTTAATGTTCATGTTGCACCACTGATCAAGTTTGATGCGCCATTGATACAACACACGTTGCTGGGGCCAGGACGATATATTACTTGTGAATCCAAACCGTCTATATGCCATGGTGTGTATTGGTTTATACGTGACGATGCAGGTTTTCAGCCGGGCGATGAAGTTGAGTTTTTTTGGCAAGGCTACTTGAGCAATGCTTGGGAGAACCCGATCGACGGAACAGACTTCAGCACGACCGTTGATTATGTAACGGGGGGCCTGGCTGTACGTGTCTGGCCATGGGACACAAAAATCGAACCCATGCGTAATTTTGCTTCGGCAACGGCCAAGTTCTTTGTCCGACGTAGTGGCGGGCTGATCGGGGAGTCAGGTATTGGACGGGTCAGAATCGACCGTGTGTCTCCCGGCAGTGGGAAAATTTGCCAGCCTGGAGATACCGGATTCTGTGATGACTTACAGGATGATTGTAATCGGGAACTTTAAGCCTGAGTTTTGTCGCCAATAAAAAGCTACTGCATTTGTTTTGAACTCTACATGTCCGCGTTCTAGTGAGTATTCCGGTATCTGTTTTTTGTTGTGGGTATAGAGGGCTTCGCGTGGGTAAGTAAATGTTGTGGGTGGAGTTGGAGGAAGGGTAGTTGTTTTTTGAGTTGAGGCGTTTGTAGGGATCTATTCGCGATATGAGTTTCGCTTACTTAACCGTAGGGAGTAAAGAGATGAGAAAAATCAATGCCAAGACAACGAAAAAAAACGTAGGGGCTCTTACCGTTCCTATCGTCCTACCGGCCCCCTCTGTTACAGGACTTGTGGATCCAGTAGTGTATCCGGGACTGGTGTCGCGAGAGGTTGCGGACAAGGAATTTCTGGAAATAGAGATTCTCGTTTGGTCGCCTGCTTCTACCATTGCCGGTAGGCCGGACGTGCTGGACGTTCACTTGGACGATGTCGGTGACTTTCAGTCTGGGCGTATCAGCAGTGAACCGGTGTTTTTTACCCCGCCTATTCCGACCACATACACGGTAAGAGTCCTGAGGCGATTTTTGACCGAGGGCGATCATCACGTCAGTTACAGAGTTATTCAGTTCTCGGGGAATGATTCCGGCTCGTTTCAGGCTCCGCTGATCATTGACCGGACCGCGCCCTACGACAGCATTCCCAATGGCCCTCGACGCCTGACGCTTCCAGCAGGCTGGCCGGGCAGCCTCACGCGAGCCTTCCTGGATGCGAACCCAGGCGGCGTTCCGTTTGGAATCCCGGCTTATGCAGACGAAGGTGCTCACCCAGGAGACCAGTGGCGTTTATATAATGGCGACTCCAACGAGCATATTGCGCAGGGGTCAGTGTTTCCTGATATGACGGTGCTTTACACCGCAGCTTTGGCCGAGGTCGCGGACGGCCCGAAAAAGCTCGTATATCGCTTGGTGGATGTTGCCGGCAACATCAGCGACCCCTCGTTCGAATTACCGATTTCGGTTGCGCTCAATCCCGCACCGGTCCTGGGTCCGGCAGGCGTCAGGGATGCAATCTCGCTGATCGGTGTTGGCGATCGCCTGATCGATCGTGCCGACACTGCGGTTTCTTCCGGAATGTTTGTGATCATTCCTTCCTTTGAGGCAGACCGTACCAGCGACAAGCTTCATGTGCGTCTGACGACTACCCATGGTGTGCGGGAGATAGGCCCCTACGATCTGGGTGGAAGTCCGCTGCCCTATAACTTTCATGTGCCCTTTCAACGGCTGGTTGAACTGTATGCCAGCAGCACCGGCAAGATTAACCTGCGTGTGGAGTATGCAGTGGAGCGCCATGGCGTACTGTTTTGGGTACCCACAGCCACCAATGTCGAGCTTGAACTGGAAGTGGGCGGCCCGGTAAATCCTTGGGAGCCGGACTTGGTCAACCCCAACCTGCCGCTGCCTGTGTTGACCGGGAGTGGTTCAGGCTTGGAAAACGAACTGGATGAACGCGATGCGAATATGGATGCCGGTGTAGTCGTTCCCTTGTGGAGTGCCAGCCCTTTGCCGTCGGCGCAGCCATTCGACATTGTCCTGTATTACCAAAACGAGCAGGTCGATAGAAAGTCTGTGGACCCCAGCACAGCCATGCCCGGCGATGAAATTCCGATGACCCTTGCTTGGCCCTATATCCGCAAACACTCCAATAACCTTAATTCGTTGCGTTATGAAATTGCGATTGCCTCTACCCACAACCGAGTCTCCTCACCGACTCAGGACATCAACGTCAATGCCAACGTGATTGCGTTCCTGGCGCCTGACGTGGTGGGCGCTTTGCCTGAAATACCCGGCATAGCGCGAGGTGAAATCGTGTGTAACACGCTGCAAGGACCAGACAGAGAAGTGCATGTTTTCGTGCCGCCCCATGAGCTTTTGGAAGTCGGCATGATTATTCGAGTGAACTGGACAGGCTGCAGCGACAACGAGGGTGCGGTTCCGATTGCTACGGCGACAGGCACTTTCAATTTCGGCCCCCTGACCTTCCAGCAAACACAGGTCGGTTTTAACGTTCCCGTGAGGCCCTACGGTACCTATGTGAAGCCTATCAATGTGGCTGACTTCAATATGGGCTCGGTGCACATCACGTACACGGTCAGTCTGACAGGCGTCCCGACCCCGATAGACTCAGCCGAGGCCATTTTGTTGGTTCGTGGCGTCCGGCCGGGTCTGGTTTACTGCGACGGCACATCTTGGCCAAGTTGAAAAAAAAGCGTGCTTTATGTCGAGAAAGAGGAGCCTGGCTCCTCTTTTTTTTGAGCGGCCCTACGCCAGGCGTTGAGCAATTCAAACGCTCATAAAGGATAAATCCTACATATATATTCACTCGTCATCCCTAATCTGCTGCTCGTCATGACCTGGGCCTATCTCGCTTGGTGCCGGTCAATTCGTTCCCTTTTGGGAAGGTTCTTTACGGGTATGCATGCAATGAATTTCAATACACTCTTCAAAAGGCACCCTTTGGCAGTAGCGCTTCAAATGCCAGCGGCTGGTTTCTTGATTTTAGGTGCTTCGTTGGCACAAGCCACCACGGAGCTTCATCCAGGTATGGAACGCACTATTGGGGCCGGTGCCAGAGTCGATGACTGGGTAATCGGCAAAGATGCCCACTTGACGTCCAATGGTGCCGAGTTAAAACAGTCCCGTATTTCGTCAGGCAAGCTGACACTCAATGCAGGGACCAAGGCGCAGGACATCTACGCTACCCAAGGCTCGCAAGTCAGTCTTGACGGCACTACGCTTGAAGCCAGAGCCTCGACTGCCTATGCCGTCAACCTGCAGGGCAGCCATGCTCAAATCAGGGGCAGCAGCGTCATTAACAATAATGGCGTGGGCATCCTCGCTGCACGTAACTTCCTGACCCAGGATGGATCGACTGTCAATGTGTTCGATAGCCTCGTCCAAGGCTCGACGGAGGGCGCGCGCGCCACGTCATTCAGCCAACTTAACTTCATTGGCTCGGATGTGGTTGCTACCGACGAAAATGGCATCGGAGTACTGCTATTCGGCGGCTCGGCCAGTGCGTCCGATAGCCGGATCATCGGCGGCGAGAATGGCGTACGCCTGAGCTATGAATATGTAGACATGAACGCCAGCACCCTGGTATTGAGCGGCTCTCATGTTGAAGGCCGCAACGGGGCGGCGTTGCTGGTAGAGGGGGATGAATACGGCTCGACTGACGCTGACATACAAGTGCTCAACGGGTCGACCTTGACCGGTGGCAACGGCAATATTCTGGAGGTCACCGGTGGTTCCCTCGCCAACATGAACGTCGACCGCAGCTTTCTGGTGGGTGATGTGGTGGTTGAGGACGGCAGTACCGCCAAGTTGCAACTCAACAACGGCTCCTGGCTCACCGGCCAGTTGAAAAATGTCGCCGAGTTGAGCGTCAATGAGGAGTCCCATTGGGTACTGGTAGGCAACAGCGCTGTTGGCGATCTGAAGATGGGCGGCGGTACTGTGCATTTCGGTGGGCCGGATGAGTTCTATCAACTGGACGTCAAGAGTCTGGCCGGTAGTGGCACCTACATCATGCACACCGACTTTTCCAACGGCCAGACCGATTTCCTGAACGTCGAAGGCAAGGCCGAGGGCAATCACAGCTTGTTGCTGGCTGCCACCGGGTCAGAGTTGTCGAATGCCCAACCCGTTCATGTGGTACACACCGAAGGAGGTGACGGCAAGTTCACCCTGTTGGGCGATACGGTCGATGTTGGAGCCTACTCTTACGGTTTGAAGCAAGAAGGCACTGACTGGTTCCTCGACCCTACCCGTCGCGGCACCAGCACCAGCGCCCAGTCGGTACTGGCCTTGTTCAACAGCGCGCCGACCGTGCTGTATGGTGAGATGAGCATCCTGCGTACGCGCATGGGTGAGTTGCGCTTCAGCGACGGCCAGAGCAACGGTTTGTGGATGCGCAGCTATGGCAACAAGTTCGAGGTAGCGGGCAACAAGAACGGTGCCGGCTACTCGCAGATCCAGAAAGGTTTCACCATCGGTGCCGATGCTCCATTATCCGGCGGTGATGGCCAGTGGCTGGCCGGTGTCATGGCCGGTCACAGTACCTCGGACTTGAGCCTGACCCGTGGCAGCAAGGGCGAGGTCAAGAGTTACTACCTCGGTGCCTATGCCACCTGGCTGGACGATGAAAGTGGCCTGTACTTCGACGGTGTCGCCAAGCTCAACCGCTTGCACAACGACGTCAACGTCACCATGAGTGATGGTAAACGTGCCAAGGGTAACTACGCGCAGAACGCAGTCGGTGCATCGGCGGAAGTGGGTCGGCATATCAAGCTGGATGACGGCTACTTTGTTGAACCGTACTCCCAACTGTCGGCGACCATTACCCAGGCCCAAAGCTACGAGCTGGACAATGGGTTGAACGCCAAGGGCGACCGTTCCGCTTCGGTGGTCGGCAAGCTGGGTGTGACAACAGGTAAAAACATTCAGCTGGACAGCGGTGGGGTATTGCAACCGTACCTGCGTACCGCGTTGGCCCATGAGTTCAATCATAGTAACAAGGTCAAGATCAACGACCAGACCTTCAATAATGATGTGTTCGGGTCGCGGATCGAAGTGGCTGCCGGTGTGGCGGTATCAATGTCGAAAAACGTTAAGCTGCATGCTGATTTTGAGCACAGCCGAGGTAAAAAGATCGATCAGCCGTGGGGCGTCAACGTCGGTGTGCGTTACGACTTCTAAGGCACTTGGTTAAGAAAAAAGGAAGCTTGGGCTTAATGCCAGTCAGTTAAGAAGTAGAAGGGGGTAAAAAGTAACCTGTGGCGAGGGAGCTTGCTCCCGTTGGACTGCGCAGCAGTCCCATTTTTGGGGCCGCTTCGCGACCCAACGGGAGCAAGCTCCCTCGCCACAGGTACAGTGTTCGCCCTTAACTGACTGGCATTAAGCTTGGGCTTCCTTTTTTTTGCGCGGTACTTGGCCTACACCCGTATTGGAGTGCTCCAGAGGCTTTGTCCAGTCTCAGCCGAACAGCCCAGCGGCAATGTTGATCGAAAACCCCAGAATCGCCGTATTGAACAGAAAGCCAATCAGCGACTGCGCCAGGACTATCTTGCGCAGGCTGCGAGTCGCGACGCCCACGTCGGACGTTTGCACCGCCACGCCAATGGTGAAAGAGAAATACAGGAAGTCCCAATAGTTGGGTGTCAGCAACCCTTCGGCAAAGCGCAGCGCTGGCTCCTTACCCTCCCAGGTGTAATACAGCCGTGCGTAGTGCACGCTGAAGATCATCCCGATCAGCAACCAGGAACCGATCACGGTCAGTCCGGTAAAACCGTAGTGCAGCAAGCGCTCGGCGGTGCCAAGGTTCTTGGTGCCTATCAACTCAAACGTAATGGTCGCCAGGCTCGCGATGGCCGCAATACACACCATGAACAGCACCAGGCCGGCGTTCTCATCCTCAACCTCTGCGATGCGCTTCACATCGTCTGCCTTGGCTCGGATCGTCAGCCATAGCATCAGCACCAGATAGGTCCAGACGCCGGCATTCCAGCCGAAGAGGACTTTGCTGATGATCGTATCGGCCGGAACCAGGATACCCACCGCCAAACCCAGGACGGCGGCGGTGGAGAGGCGAGGGTGGGTGCGGGCGAGAAAGTACATGGGAACTCGATGGGCCAGGGTTTGCACTACCTTAGCCCACCTCGATCCATTGTTCAGCCCTCTTTGTGGCGCTTGCGCACCAGTTTCATGACCACCACAAAGAACACCGGTACAAACACTACCGCCAAGGTCGCGGTGATCATCCCGCCGATCACTCCGGTGCCGATGGCTTGCTGGCTCGCCGAGCTGGCGCCGGTGGCGATGGCCAACGGCACTACGCCGAGGATGAACGCCAGGGACGTCATGATGATCGGCCTCAGACGCAGGCGCGCAGCCTTCAAGGTGGCCTCGAACAGGTCTTCGCCTTGGTCGTACAGGTCCTTGGCGAACTCGATGATCAAAATCGCATTTTTTGCCGACAAACCGATGATGGTAATCAGTCCGACCTTGAAGAACACGTCGTTGGGCATCCCGCGCAAGGTCACGGCCAGTACCGCACCAAGCACCCCCAGCGGCACCACCAGCAACACCGAGGTCGGGATCGACCAGCTTTCATACAGCGCCGCCAAACACAGGAACACGATCAGCAGCGACAGTACCAACAGCAGTGGTGCCTGAGAGCCGGACAAGCGTTCCTGCAACGACAGGCCGGTCCATTCCTGGCCCAGCCCCGCTGGCAATTGTGTGACCAGACGCTGGATTTCCTCCATGGCCTCACCGGTACTGTGGCCGGGCGCGGCCTCACCGGAAATAGCGATGGCCGGGTAACCGTTGTAGCGGGTCAACTGCGCCGGGCCCTGCACCCAACGGGCTTGCACGAAGGCTGACAGCGGTACCATCTTGCCGACGTTGTTACGCACATGGATCTTCATCAGGTCCGCCACCTGGCTGCGCTGATCGCCTTCAGCCTGCACGACAACCCGCTGCATACGGCCCTGGTTGGGGAAGTCGTTGATATAGGCCGAACCAATCGCTGAAGACAGCACGTTGCCGATATCAGCAAAGGAAATGCCCAGGGCATTGGCTTGCTTGCGGTCGACCTCAAGCTGCACCTGAGGTGCTTCGGCCAGGGCGCTTTCACGCACGTTGGCGAGGATCGGACTCTTCTCGGCAGCGGCCAGCAGCTCGGTACGGGCCGCCATCAACGCGGCATGGCCGACGCCACCACGATCCTGCAAGCGGAACTCGAAACCACTGGACGTGCCCAGGCCATCCACGGGCGGCGGCAAGATCGCATAGGCAATCGCGTCCTTGAGCTCGGTAAAGGCTTCGGTTGCCCGATCCGCGATGGCGGCAGCCGAATCTTCGCTGCTGCGCTGCGACCAATCCTTGAGCGTGGTAAACGCCAGTGCCGCGTTCTGCCCGGAACCGGAGAAACTGAAGCCCATGATCATCGTGGTGTCGCCCACGCCAGGCTCAGTGGCGTTATGTGCCTCGATCTGCTCGGCCACCTGCACCGTGCGGTTCTTGCTGGCGCCCGGTGGCAGCTGGATGTCAGTGATGGTGTAGCCCTGGTCTTCCACCGGCAGGAACGAGGAGGGCAGTCGGCTGAACAGCACACCCAGGCCCACCAGCAGCACCAGGTAAATCAGCAGGTAACGCCCGCTGCGCTTGATGGCATAGGCCACCCAACCTTCGTAGCGGTTGGTCAGCTGTTCAAAGCGCCGGTTGAACCAGCCGAAGAACCCAGTCTTTTCATGGTGCTCACCCTTGGCGATCGGCTTGAGCAAGGTTGCGCACAATGCCGGGGTCAAGGTCAGGGCCAGGAAGGCCGAGAACAGGATCGAGGTGGCCATCGACAGCGAGAATTGCTGATAGATCACACCCACCGAACCCGGCATGAACGCCATTGGCAGGAACACGGCCACCAGCACCAGGGTAATGCCGACGATCGCACCCGTAATCTGGCCCATGGCCTTGCGCGTCGCTTCCTTGGGCGACAAACCCTCGGTGGCCATGATCCGTTCGACGTTCTCCACCACCACAATCGCGTCGTCCACCAGGATCCCGATGGCCAGCACCATGCCGAACATGGTCAACACGTTGATCGAGAATCCCAGCAACAGCATGGTGGCAAAGGTACCCATCAATGCCACCGGTACCACCAGCGTCGGGATCAGGGTGTAGCGGATGTTCTGCAGGAACAGGAACATCACCGCAAACACCAGCAGCATCGCCTCACCCAGGGTGTACACCACTTTGGTGATCGAGACCTTGACGAACGGCGAGGTGTCGTACGGGATCTTGTATTCGACATTGGCCGGGAAATAGCGGGCCAGTTCGTCCATCTTCGCTCGCACCAGCGTTGCGGTGTTCAGGGCGTTGGTCCCCGGCGACAGTTGCACGCTGACGGCGGTGGACGGCTTGCCGTTCAGGCGCGTGGAGAACTGGTATTCCTGGCTGCCAATTTCCACCCGCGCCACGTCACCGATACGCACAGTGGAACCATCCGGATTGGCCTTGAGCACGATGTCGGCAAATTCCGCAGGCGTCGACAGCTGGCCTTTGACGAGGATCGACGCAGTGATTTCCTGAGTCGAGGTGCCCGGCAAGTCACCAATGCTACCGGCTGAAACCTGGGCGTTCTGCGCGGCAATCGCGGCATTCACATCGGCGGGTGTCAAGTTGAAACCGATCAGCTTCTGCGGGTCGATCCAGATCCGCATCGCCCGCTCGGCACCATACAGCTGCGCCTTGCCGACGCCGTCCAGGCGCTTGATCTCATTCATCACGTTGCGCGCCAGGTAATCGCTGAGCGCTACGTCGTCAAGCTTGCCGTCGCTGGAGGTCAGGGTGATCAGCAGCAGGAAACCGGCGGAAACTTTTTCCACCTGCAAGCCTTGCTGTGTCACCGCTTGCGGCAGGCGTGGCTCAACGGCCTTGAGGCGGTTTTGCACGTCGACCTGAGCCATTTCTGGGTTGGTGCCTGGCTGGAAGGTGGCGGTGATGGTGGCCGAACCAAGGCTGCTCTGGGATTCGAAATACAGCAGGTGGTCGGCGCCGTTGAGCTCTTGCTCGATCAGGCTGACCACGCTTTCGTCCAGGGTCTGGGCCGAGGCGCCCGGGTACACCGCGTAGATTTCCACTTTCGGTGGTGCCACGTTGGGGTACTGCGCCACCGGAAGCTGCGGGATGGCGAGAGCGCCAGCCAACAGAATAAACAAGGCGACCACCCAGGCGAAGATCGGGCGATCAATAAAGAACTGCGGCATTAGTTGCTATCCCTTTCTCTTACTGGCCACGCGCTTGGGCGAGTGGCTCGGGGCTGTCGTCGACCTGGACCTTTTCGCCAGGACGCGCGTGTTGCAGGCCTTCCACGACAATGCGGTCACCGGGCTTGAGGCCACTGGTGACGATCCAGCGATCGTTGATTACCGACCCCAACTCCACGGGTTGCAGACTGACCATTTGCTCGGCATCCAGCAGCAACACCATGGGAATGCCGGCGCTGTCACGGGTGATCGACCGCTGCGGTACGCTGATGCCTTGCTGGTCGACGGCTTGTTCCAGGCGTACGCGGATGAAACTGCCGGGCAACAGGTCGAGGTCCGGGTTGGGGAACTCGCTACGCAGGATGATCTGGCCGGTACCCGGGTCAACGCTGATCTCGGCGAACAGCAACTTGCCGGGCAAGGGGTAGAGGCTGCCGTCATCCTGGATCAGCGTGGCCTTGGCCTGGTCCTGGCCGACTTGCTTCAAGTTCCCGGCGCGAAAAGCCCGGCGCAAGTCATTGAGCTCGCGGGTGGACTGGGTCAGGTCAGCGTGGATCGGGTCCAGTTGCTGGATGACCGCCAGCGGCGTGGCTTCGTTCTGGCCCACCAGGGCGCCTTCGGTGACCAAGGCCCGGCCGATGCGGCCGGAAATCGGCGCGGTGACCGTGGCGTAGCCCAGGCTCAGCTTGGCCCGTTGCACGGCGGCCTGATTGGCGGCGACTTCAGCGGCGGTTTGTCGGGCGGCGGCGCGGGCGTTGTCATACTCTTGGGCGCTGATGGCGTTGCCCTCCACCAACTGGCTGTAGCGTTGCTCCTGCAAGCGGGCCTGGAACGCATTGGCTTCGGCCTTGCGCAGGCTGGCCTGAGCGCTGTCCAGGTCAGCCTTGAACGGTGCCGGGTCGATACGGAACAGCACATCGCCCTGTTTGACGTCATGGCCTTCCTTGAACACCCGTTGCAGCACTACACCGGCCACCCGCGCACGCACTTCGGCGATGCGCGGCGCCGCGATCCGTCCGCTCAGCTCGTTGCTGATGGACAGGGGCTTGGCTTCGAGGGTTTCGATGCGTACTTTGGCCAGCGGCATTTCGGGGGGGCCACTGGAAGAGTTGTCACAAGCGCTCAATGTCAGTGCCAGGGCTAACAGGCAAAACGGCGCAAACAGATTCTTCGACATGCTGATATCCCAATATTGACAGGCGCATCCTACGGGCGCCTCCGTCACAGTGCTGTGAAGCTGTGTAGGGTGTGTGTGAAGAAATGTAAGGTGCCAGCGCGCTTGGGCGCGAGGGCGTATATCCTTGCACAATCCTGCAAACACTGAAGATCAAATGTGGGAGCGGGCTTGCTCGCGAAGGCGGTGGATCAGTCAATACATCCGCGACTGACACTCTGCATTCGCGAGCAAGCCCGCTCCCACATTGGATCTCTGTATGACCAACAACTGTATTATTTGGAAACACCATGCCCAACATCCTCCTGGTGGAAGACGACGCCGCACTCTCCGAGCTGATTGCCAGCTACCTGGAACGCAATGGCTATCACGTCAACGTGCTGAGCCGTGGCGACCACGTGCGCGAGCGGGCCCGGCTCAACCCACCGGATCTGGTGATTCTCGACCTGATGCTGCCGGGCCTCGACGGTCTGCAAGTCTGTCGGCTGTTGCGTGCCGATTCGGCGAGCCTGCCGATCCTGATGCTCACCGCCCGCGATGACAGCCACGACCAGGTGCTGGGCCTGGAAATGGGCGCCGACGACTACGTGACCAAACCCTGTGAACCCCGGGTATTGTTGGCCCGCGTGCGAACCCTGTTGCGCCGCAGCAGCCTCACCGAACCCCAAGTGGCCAACGACCAGATTCTCATGGGCAACTTGTGCATCGATTTGTCGGAGCGTTCGGTGACCTGGCGTGATCAACCGGTGGAATTGTCCAGCGGTGAATATAACTTGTTGGTGGTCCTGGCCCGGCATGCCGGTGAAGTGCTCAGCCGCGACCAGATCCTGCAACGCTTGCGGGGTATCGAGTTCAACGGTACCGACCGCTCGGTGGACGTGGCCATCTCCAAGCTGCGACGCAAGTTCGACGATCACGCCGGTGAGGCGCGAAAGATCAAGACGGTGTGGGGCAAGGGCTACCTGTTCAGCCGTTCCGAGTGGGAATGCTGATTCATGTTCAGAGTTCTGATTCGTCTCTACCTGATTACTATCGTCACCTACAGTGCAGCGATCTACCTGATTCCCAAGGTGGTGATCCAGGTTTTTGAACACCGTTATATGAACTACAACGTCGAACAGTCCCGGGGCACGCAGAGCCTGATCGTCAACGAATACCGGCGGGTACCGGTGGAGCAGTGGGCGAATGTCACCGTGCGGCTCGCGGCGGATTTCGCGCCGTTGAAAATTCAGTTACTGCGTATCCAGGACGCCAGCTACACCCCGGAGGAACATCGCTTGCTGGAGCAGGACCAACCGGTGATCCGCCTGGGGGAATGGGGATGGATGGATGACATCAGTTCTCCCCTGGACGATCAACTGGTGGTCAAACTGTCGGTGCCGCCGGATCCGCTGGACATGAACCTGCTGTTCTGGAGCATGAACGTACTGATCGGTGCGGCGCTGTTGGCGGGCCTGTTGTATTGGCTGCGGCGCCACTGGCGCGATCTGGATCGCCTCAAGAGTACGGCGACCCAGTTGGGGCAGGGCAATCTGGAGGCGCGTACGCATATTCGTTCCAGCTCCAACATCGGCAGCCTGGCGGTGGTGTTCGACACCATGGCCGACGACATCGAACACCTGCTCAACCAGCAGCGTGACCTGCTCAATGCCGTTTCCCACGAATTGCGTACGCCACTGACCCGGTTGGACTTTGGCCTGGCCCTGGCGCTCTCCGATGACCTTCCGGCGCCGAGCCGCGAACGCCTGCAAGGCCTGGTGGCGCATATTCGTGAGCTGGATGAGCTGGTGCTGGAGCTGCTTTCCTACAGCCGCTTGCAAAACCCGGCTCAATTGCCGGAGCGGGTGGAGGTGGTGCTGGACGAGTTTATCGACAGTATCCTGGGCAGCGTCGACGATGAGCTGGAAAACCCTGAAATCGTTATCGATGTGGCACTGGATTGCTCCGTGGAGCGCTTTACCCTCGACCCGCGGCTTACCGCCCGCGCGCTGCAGAACCTGCTGCGCAATGCCATGCGGTATTGCGAGCGACGGATTCAGGTGGGGGTCAAGGTGTGTCCCAACGGCTGTGAGATTTGGGTGGATGACGACGGGATTGGCATCCCGACGGATCAGCGTGAGCGGATTTTTGAACCGTTCTATCGTCTGGATCGCAGCCGCGATAGAGCCACGGGTGGTTTTGGCCTGGGGCTGGCAATCAGTCGACGGGCGCTGGAAGCGCAGGGCGGGACGTTGACGGCCCAGGCGTCGCCGTTGGGCGGGGCGCGGTTCCGACTGTGGCTGCCGACTCAACTGTAGCCGCTGCGATAAGGGCCGAAGAACCTTCGGCAGTTTCAAGATCCTGACGACTGCTGCGCAGCCGATCGCAGGCTGCGCCAGCGGCTACAAGTGATCGGCACACTCCCTGTAGCCGCTGCCGAGGCACGAGGCTGCGATAAGGGCCGAAGGACCTTCGGCGGTTTCAAGAGCCTGACGACTGTTGCGCAGCCGATCGCAGGCTGCGTCAGAGGCTACAGGGGGCGTGGCCACAAGTCCTGTTTTTGGCGCATGCACAGCCTTACCCCGCATCACGCAGCCTTGTTATAGTTCGGCCCTTATCAGCCGCCAGTCAAGGATCACTGCCATGTCCGAATACCAAGCCCTTGTCGTCGAACTCACAGGCAACGTCGCCCATGTGCAGATCAACCGTCCGGAAAAAATCAACGCGATGAACGCCGCGTTCTGGACCGAAATCATCGACATCTTCCAATGGATTGAAGACACCGACGCCGTGCGTGCGGTGGTGCTTAGCGGTGCCGGCAAGCACTTTTCCTCGGGCATCGACCTCATGATGCTGGCCTCGGTAGCTAATGAGTTCGGCAAGGATGTAGGCCGTAACGCCCGCCTGCTGCGGCGCAAGATCCTGCAACTGCAAGCCTCGTTCAACGCCGTCGATAATTGCCGCAAGCCGGTATTGGCGGCCATCCAGGGTTATTGCATCGGCGGGGCGATCGACCTGATCAGTGCCTGCGACATGCGTTACGCTGCCGGTGATGCAAAGTTCTCTATCAAGGAAATCGATATCGGCATGGCCGCCGACGTGGGTACCTTGCAGCGCCTGCCACGGATCATCGGCGACGGTATGTTGCGCGAGTTGGCCTACACCGGTCGCCAGTTCGACGCCGAAGAGGCACGCAATATCGGTTTGGTAAATCGTGTCTACAGCGATCAGGAAAGCCTGTTGGCCGGAGTGATGGACATCGCCCGGGACATTGCTGCCAAATCACCGATTGCCGTGACCGGCACCAAAGCCATGATCAGCTACATGCGTGACCACACGATCAATGACGGTCTGGAATACGTTGCCACCTGGAACGCAGCTATGCTGCAATCCAATGACCTGCGCGTGGCCATCGCGGCCCATATGAGCAAGCAGAAACCCGAATTTGTGGATTGACTGAACATGACCCCAGGCTGGATTACCACGACGTTGCTGGACAATGAAACCCCAGGTGGCTGGGCCGTGGCCCGTAGCCGCGACGGCTTTTTACGGGACGACAACGGGCCGCTGTTCCCCCGAGAGTGGCTCAAACGCCAGGATATTTCGGTGTTCGCCGAGCATGGCATCGGCCACCTGGACGGCGAGCCTGTGTACCTGCTGGAACTCAATTCGGCGGGTGATATACCAGGCTGTAGTTGGCAAGGCCTGCGCGGGTTCATGCTGCAGGGCGATCACACCCTGTACAAGGTTTTGGGCTACGCCGCGCAAATCGGTACCTGGGCCCGTGAGCACCGATTTTGCGGCAGTTGCGGTCAGGCCATGGTCCAGGTGCCACGGGAGCGGGCGATGTTCTGCCAGGCGTGTGACCTGCGCAGCTACCCACGAATTTCACCGAGCATGATTGTGTTGGTGACCCGTGGTGACGAAATTCTGCTGGCCCGTTCGCCGCGCTTCGTCACCGGGGTCTACAGCACCCTGGCCGGGTTTGCCGAGCCGGGAGAGTCGGCCGAAGACTGTCTGATTCGCGAAGTGCGTGAGGAAGTACAGGTTGAGGTGAAAAACATCCAGTACATGGGCAGCCAGTGCTGGCCGTTCCCACACTCGATGATGCTGGGGTTTCACGCCGAATACGCTGGCGGCGATATCGTGCCTCAAGCCGATGAGATCGAAGATGCGCAGTGGTTCAACATCCATGAACTGCCGCCGTTGCCGGCGTCACGCTCGATTGCCCGCTACCTGATCGATCTCTACCTGGCCCGCCGTTTAGGCCGCGCTGAACCAGTGCTGCCAGGCTAGGCGCACGGTCAGGCCCAAGACCACGGTGATAAACACCGGGCGAATGAATTTGGCGCCGCCGCTGATTGCGCTGCGTGCGCCAAAGAATGCGCCCACCATCACCGAAAAGCCCATGCACAGGCCGACGATCCAATCCACCGAACCGTTGAAGATGAACACCGACAGCGCCGCTGCGTTGCTGACGAAGTTCATGCTGCGCGCCACGCCGCTGGCCTTCACCAGGTCGATTGGGTGCAACAGCATCGTGCTGACGGTCCAGAATGCGCCGGTGCCGGGCCCGGCGACGCCATCGTAGAAGCCCAGGCCGAAGCCTTGGGTCGACTGCCATTTCTTCTTGATCGGCGCATCGTTGTCCAGCGCAGCCTTGGGCGTACCGCCGAACAACAGGTACAGGCCACAACCGAAGACAATCACCGGTAACATCTTGTTCAGGGTTTCGGCGGGCAGGTAATGGGCGACGATCGCCCCGGCGAGCGCGCCAATCAAGGTGCCGACAATCGCATGCACCCACTGCCTTGGATGGAACAGCTTGCGCCGATAGAAGGTGAAGCTGGCAGTGGCCGAGCCGAAGGTCGAGCTGAGCTTATTGGTGCCCAGCACCAGATGGGGCGGCATACCGGCGGTAAGCAGGGCCGGCGTGGTCAGCAAGCCTCCACCGCCGGCAATGGCATCGATGAAACCGGCGATAAACGCGACGAAGGCCAGGATGGCCAGGGTGGTGAGGTCAACGCTGAGTTCGAAGGGCATGGGATCGACTTAATTCGGCGGGCGCAGAAAGGGGCTGCGCGAAGGGTCGATATCTTACCCATAACCTGATCCTGCGGCGACTGTTCCGTCCGCGATGAGGGCCTTGAATTCACTGCAAACGCTTAACGCTTCACTGGCCCATTCCCAATCTGCCAGACAAAAAGCGGATCCGTTCTGTTGATTACCCAATCCCCGACAATTCGCGCCTTGTAGATCACCGGATTATGCGATGACACCGTCCGCGCATTGCGCCAGTGCCGATCAAGGGATTTGCCCTCGCGGACATCCGAGGCGCCCAACGCGTTGAACAGCTCGCTCGTGGCCCGCTGGATCAGTTCCGACACCACCACCTGTGCCTTGGCCGACTCGATTTCAGCAACCACATTTGCTTCGCGCTCCACGGCATCATCCCCGCCAAACCGCGCCAGGTACGCACGTTGCGCGGGGAATGCAGCTTTTATCGCACTGGCTTCGGCGGCATACACCAGTGCCGCCACTTCACCCACCACCTGTTGAATCTGCGCATCCTGGCTCACATGCGCGGCATTGCCGTGGCTGTAGATACGTTTACGTACGCGGACTTGATGGGCCACATCATTGAGGGCTGCACGACCGATACCTGCCAAGGTCGCCAGCAACACCAGTTGGTAAAACGCCGTCTGGTATTTAAACCGTGTCGCAAAGTCGATCAGGTTTTCGGCTTCCACCACCGCGTCGGTGAACTTCGACGTGCCACTGCCGGTAGTGCGCTGGCCAAAACCGTCCCAGTCATCGCTTTGCACCACACCCGGCTGGCGGGTGTGGGTAGCGGCAATCACGTCGGCGCCGGTGTCGCTACGCTGAGCGTAAACGTCTATCCAATCGGAAAAAATGCTACCGGTGCTGTAGAACTTTTCCCCGTTGAGTTTCCATTTGTCACCGTCTGGGCTGACCTTGGTGATGACATCGCCAATGGCCACGTTGCCGATTTCGGTCCAGGCACAGCCGACAATGTCGCCGTCGACAAAACGCTTGAACCACAGGTCTCGCGCGGCTCCCGGCGTGGCATTCAAACGGTCCTCGGCGAACGCGAAGTGCCCACGCAGAGCCTGGGGCACATTGGAGTCAGCTTCGGCCAGCTCGATCAGCAGTTCAAACAACTGGGGCAGGGAGGCGCCGCCGCCGCCGTATTCCACCGGCACTCGTACGGCGCCGAAACCGGCTTCCTTGAGCCACTGGATTGGTTCGAAGGGCAGGGCGCGGGTTTGCTCGCGCTCCACGGCGCCAGAGGCGATACGTTGGAAGATCGGGCGGAAACGCCCGGCCAGGGTTTGGTAGTCGACGCCGGTGGACAGTGGGTTGATGACATGATGCTCGGTCATGGTTACGGCTCCTTGGAAGGGGGTGCATTGCCAAGACCATTGCAGAGTCCGTGCCGAGGGATAACCCCTGTGTTTCCTGGGCGGGGCCTGTGGCGAGTGTTGCTCCACCAACAGTGATCCAACAAAACTTGGGGATCTGCAACAGCCAGCAGCCTGGCTGTTTTACCCTCGAACCCCTCCCGGAGCCCTTTGGTACGCGGCTTTGGGAATCACTGGCACGCTTGCTGCTCCATCAGCGGTACATCCCCTGCACAGAGGTATCGCTCAATGAGCCAACAAGCCGTCAAATTTGCCTATTGGGTACCCAACGTCAGCGGTGGGCTGGTGGTGAGCAAGATCGAACAGCGCACCAGTTGGGGCATCGACTACAACCGTAAACTGGCGCAACTGGCCGAAGCGGCCGGTTTTGAATATGCCCTGACTCAGATCCGCTTTACTGCCGGTTATGGCGCCGAATACCAGCATGAGTCCGTAGCGTTCAGTCATGCGCTATTGGCCTCCACTACCAAACTGAAAGTCATCGCGGCGATCCTGCCCGGGCCGTGGCAACCGGCGTTGGCGGCCAAGCAATTGGCGACCATCGACCAACTGACCAATGGCCGTATTGCCGTGAATATCGTCAGCGGCTGGTTCAAAGGTGAGTTCCATGCCATCGGTGAACACTGGCTGGAGCATGACGAGCGTTATCGCCGCTCCGAAGAGTTCATCCGCGTATTGAAGGGCGTCTGGACCCAGGACGACTTTACCTTCAAGGGCGATTTCTACCGTTTCAACAACTACAGCCTCAAGCCTAAACCGCTGGGCGAACCGCATCCGGAAATTTTCCAGGGCGGCAGTTCACGGGCTGCGCGGGATATGGCAGCGCGGGTCTCGGATTGGTACTTCACCAACGGCAACACACCGGAAGGCATCAAGGCCCAGGTCGATGACATCCGTGCCAAGGCGGCGACCAATAACCATTCGGTGAAGGTTGGGGTGAACGCCTTTGTCATCGCCCGCGACACCGAAGAAGAAGCGCGCGCCGTGCTCGCGGAAATCATCGACAAGGCCGATCCGGAAGCGGTTAACGCCTTTGGTGACGCGGCCAAACAGGCCGGTAAAGCCTCACCGGAAGGCGAGGGCAACTGGGCCAAGTCCAGCTTTGAAGACCTGGTGCAATACAACGACGGCTTCAAGACCAATCTGATTGGCACCCCGCAGCAGATTGCCGAGCGTATCGTCGCCCTGAAAGCGGTGGGAGTGGACCTGGTGCTGGCGGGGTTCCTGCATTTCCAGGAGGAAGTCGAATACTTCGGCAAGCGCGTGCTCCCTCTGGTGCGGGAGCTGGAGGCCAAGGCCGGGATCAAGCAAGTGGCTTGATATGCACTGGGCTTTTGACCGCGTAGATACCGTCCTGAACCTCACTCGACAGCTGCTACGGGTGAGTTGTTTTCGGCGGGTACACCACCACCGCAGCCCGAAGCTTGTTATTGCCAAACCGGCACATTCGCTCGAACTCCCCATGGCTGACCGGCAGGTGCTGGCAGTCCATGGGTTGGCGATGCTGGCTGTGGTCCACGTCCGGATCATGCAGGTAGACAAACTCCTCATCGCAATCCGTCACGATCACCCAATGCGGTGACTTGGAGCGCGTCAATCGGTAGCTGCTGATTAGCACCAGCGGCTGACCTCCATCGTTCAATACCTGCACCAGGTCCAGCGGGCCGCCGAACACCTGCTCGACATCGCTGCCGGCCAACTCCTCTTCAAAAGCCTCATGCACCAGGCGCATGACGTCTTTTTTATGCTGATCACGCACGCCATCGAGAAACAGCGGCCCACGGACATTCACCTGCATGCGCACCCGAAAACCCCGGCGCCAGGCGGCCAGCGCCAGGCCTTGGGGACTGCAACCCCCATGGCCGGCGGTCATGAATACGGTGGTTGCCTCGCGCCAGATCTGCAACTCTTCGCGACGCAGGGCCACACGGTTTGGCTCCAGGGCCCCCATGGCCATCAGCAGGCAGGCCGCGCCGCAGGTAAAATCGGTGGTCTGCTGGTAATAGGGCACGCTCAAGGCCCGTGCATCATGATGTTGGAGAATGCGTTTCTCCAGGCGCAAGGCGTCGGTGTGGTCTTCGTAATAGTCGTTGATCAGCGCAAAGCGGCGATAGCCATTGCGTTCATACAAGGCGATGGCGCCAGGGTTGTCGATGCGTACTTCAAGACGCAGGTAGGCGCAGTCGTGCTCCAGGGCGCAGGCTTCGATACGGGTCAGTAGCTGTTTGCCCAATCCCATCCCCCGGGCAGGCGCGGCGATGGCAATGGAGTACAGGCGCGCCAACGATGTGCCTCGGTGGAACAGCACCAAGGCATAACCGAGCAATTGCCCATCGTTTTCGGCCACCAGCAGCTGCGCGTGTGCACGGCTGACCATCCACTGGAAACTGCGGGGGGTGAGCCGATCTGTGGTGAAACAGTGTTGTTCCAATGTCACCAATGCTGGCAAATCATCGAGTGTTGCAACGCGAAAGGAAAGAGCCATATGACCGCCGTAAAAGTTGCGTAACGAAACGGGACTTCTCTGAAAGATCGTGCTTAATAGAAAAGGTCAAGTTCTCTAGCGGATCAATCAATATGTCAGCGGTACAAAGTCATTGGCGAGAAGTATCCGAGCAAACAGTGGCGGCGACAATAACTTCCGGCGGTTATTTTCCCACACCGCCCAAGAGTGCAAGCCAAGTCGTGATTATTGTCGAACGCAAGGAAGACTGGGCGTCCTACTTCCCTAGCGAAGACATTGTCACCGCCCAGGAATACCTCGAACACCCCCGGGAGAACGAGGCAGGCAAGCGGGTACAGGTGATCAACCTGTGCCGCAGCTACAAGTACCTGGGGCACGGGTATTACTGCTCGCTGCTGGCTGAGGCGCGGGGGCACAAGGTCATTCCGTCGGTTCGGACCATCAGCGAACTGACGAAAAAGTCCCTGTATGGCCTGGCTTTGGATGACTTGGATAAAACCCTCGATAAAGCCTTGAGTCATCACCTTTACAGTAATACCGAAGGCTTTACCCTGACACTTTATTTTGGTCGAACCAATATCGAGCCGTTGCAGGATTTGGCCCGGCAGTTATTCGAAGCGTTTCCGTGTCCGATCCTGTTAGTTGAATTTCGCAAGAATAACGGCTGGCACATCGAAGGTATAAAGTCTGGTGTCTTGCATAAGTTGCGCGACGATCAGGAAGATCAATTCGCCAATGCCCTGGACAACTTCAGCCGCAAGATCTGGCGGCAACCGCGTTCCCGGCGGCTGGCCCGTTATGACCTGGCAATCCTTCATGATCCCCAGGAGCAATTGCCACCTTCCAATGCCAAGGCGCTGGATAACTTCGTACGGGTGGGTAAGGGCTTGGGCATTGATGTCGAACTGATCGAGCGCAAGGACTACGCCCGGCTGGCCGAATACGATGCCTTGCTGATCCGCGAGACCACCAGTGTCGACAACCACACTTACCGTTTTGCGAAAAAAGCCGAGAGCGAAGGGCTGGTGGTGATGGATGACCCCGCATCGATCCTGCGCTGCACCAACAAGGTCTACCTCACTGACCTGCTGAAAAGCCATCAACTGGGCATGCCCGCCACCGAGATTCTCTACAAGGAACGACCGGAAGATTTCGAACGAGTCGGTGAACGTCTGAGCTTCCCCCTGGTGCTGAAAATCCCCGACGGTTGTTTCTCCCGTGGGGTGATCAAGGTGGAAAGCCAGCAAGCGCTGCTGACGGCCACCGCCGAACTGTTCGAACACTCGGTGCTGTTGCTGGCCCAGGAATTCTTCTACACCGAATATGACTGGCGCATTGGCGTGCTCAACCGCAAGCCGATCTTTGCCTGCCAGTACTTCATGTCCAAGGGCCATTGGCAGATTTACAACCACAAGGCCATCGGTCAGGACATCAACGGCGAATGCCGCACCCTGGCGGTTCACGAGGCACCGAAGGCGGTGGTGGAGCTGGCAGTCAAAACCGCGAATCTGATCGGCGACGGGTTGTACGGCGTGGACTTGAAGCAGTCCGGCGACAAGGTGGTGGTGATTGAAGTCAACGACAACCCGAATATGGATGCCGGGATCGAAGACGCCTACCTGCAAGACGACCTGTATTCCCTGGTGCTGGAGGAGTTCGTCCGACGCCTGGAGCTGAAACGTCAAGGCCAGGTTTGGTGATCGTCCATGATCCAGCGCTTTGAATTGAGCGAGGGCGCGTTACACCACACCGAACACGACAGCGCCCAAATCCTGCTGTTCAGTAACCCTGACAGTGTTGAACGCGAACTGCTGCGCGAACGCTACAAGCTCGATGAGCACGCCCTGGCCTCGGCGCTGGACCCGGACGAGGTGTCGCGCATTGAGTTCCATCCCGACAACCTGTTTTTGATCTGGAAGCGTCCGGAAAACTACTCGGGTGGCAGCAACCTAGTGTTTGAAGTGTCGTCTTGCGGCTTGCTGTTCTCGCAAAATCGCCTGCTTGTCATCGCCACCGGCGACAGCCAGCTTTCCGGGCTGGGAGCACGCAGGCCGCTGCATACGCCGCTGGACGTACTGCTGGATCTGCTGCTCAACAACGTCCATCACTACTTGGGCCACCTCAAGGTGATCAAACTGGTCGCCCGGGAGTTGCAGCAGCAGTTCAACGCCTCGATGAGCAATCGCCACCTGATGCAGATGTTCAGCCTCAGCGAGAGCCTGATCTATTACATCAACGCCCTGCACAGCAACGGCGCGGTGCTGACGCGGTTGCGCAACCATGGCGAGAAGGAGCACTTCAGCCTGGAGACCCTGGGGTTGATCGATGACCTGATCATCGAGAACAACCAGTGCTACAAACAGGCGGAGATCTATTCCAACGTGTTCTCCGGGCTGATCGATGCCCGGGGCAACTTGATGAACAACAGTATGAACAACCTGCTGCGCAAGTTGACGCTGATCAACGTGGTGTTTCTACCGTTGAACCTGATCGCCAGTATTGGCGGGATGTCCGAGTTCAGCATGATGACGGCGGGTACGCCGTGGTGGGTGGCGTACCCCTTGTTTCTGGTGGCGATGGGGCTGGGCGCGGGGGGAATGGTGCTGGGGCTCAAGCGGATTGCCGGGGGCGGTGATAAGGCGGTCTGAGATGCTGCTCCCACATTTGATGTGTATCGCCTAGGCGTTGGGTTGCAGCGTCAGCACTTCAAAACCATCCGCCGTCACCGCCACCGTATGTTCCCACTGCGCTGACAAACTGTTGTCCCGCGTCACCACCGTCCATCCATCGTTCAAGCTGCGAACCTTGGCGCTGCCCTGGTTCAACATCGGTTCGATGGTAAACACCATGCCTTCACGCAGCGTCAGGCCGGTGCCGGGGCGGCCGAAGTGCAGGATCTGCGGCTCTTCATGCATCTCCTTGCCGATGCCGTGCCCGCAATATTCGCGGACCACGCTGTAACCGTTGTTCTGGGCATGGGTCTGGATGGCATGACCGATATCCCCCAGGCGCGCGCCCGGTCGGACCTGGCGGATCCCGGCCCACATCGCCTCGAAGGTCATTTCCACCAGGCGTTTGGCCTTGGGCGTGACGGTGCCGATCATGTACATCTTGCTGGAGTCAGCGATAAAGCCACCTTTCTCCAGGGTGATGTCAATGTTGACGATGTCGCCGTCCTTGAGCACCGCCTTGGCATCGGGCATGCCATGGCACACCACTTCGTTGATCGAGGTGTTAATGCAGAAGGGGTAGTCGTATTGTCCCAAGCTGGCCGGGCGGGCTTGCAGCTCGCCGCGGATGAAGGCTTCCACGGCGCTGTCCAGTTCCAGTGTTGACTGGCCGGCGGTGACAAAACCGTCGAGCATGGTGAATACCTTCGCCAGCAGGCGGCCCGATTCACGCATCACTGCAATCTGTTCGGCACTCTTGATCATCAGATGCGCCCTCGGATCAGGTCGGGTTTGTCCAACAACAGCTTGTTGATCAGGTCGTTGTAGGCCAGGTGGGGATTGAGCTCGGCCAACAGGCCGATCTTGATCCAGAATTCTGCTTGGGCGTTGATGGAGCGGTCCATGGTGGCGCTGGCCAGACGGACTTGTTCATGCAATTGGTCGGTGATCTTGACGATGCCCATAAGCTTCACTGCGTCGATTGATATACGAATCGTATATGTTTCGTATGTCGCTCGTAAAGTCTTTGGGCCAACAACGCTTGGCCATTGACTTGTCACAACCCTCCCGGTTAATTTTGATGTCATGACATTTCAAGCCTTCCGTTCCCAGCCAAGCATTATTACCGCCATTCCTTATTTGGCGGGATAGCGCACGGCTGTACCCAAACCCGCCTTAGAGGCGGGTTTTGTTTTTCCGTCTCCAGGGCTCTGCAAAAAATCCAGGAGACACCGATGAGCACCCGCCAGCCACTTCCTGTGACCCCGATCTCTGACCGGGGATTGCTTGAGCGCTACGTGAAAAAGATCCTGGCCGCGCCGGTCTACGACCTGGCGGTGCGGACTCCGTTGCAGATGGCGCCGGCGCTCTCGGCGCTGCTCGGCAACCAGGTCCTGCTCAAGCGCGAAGACCTGCAGCCGACGTTTTCTTTCAAGATTCGCGGGGCCTACAACAAACTGGTACAGCTCACGGATGAGCAAAAAGCGCGAGGTGTGGTGACCGCCTCGGCGGGCAATCATGCACAAGGCGTGGCGCTGGCGGCGCGGCAGTTGGGGATCAAAGCCACCATTGTCATGCCTTGCAGCACCCCGGAACTCAAAGTGGTGGGGGTGCGCTCTCGGGGAGCCGAGGCGGTCTTGCACGGTGCCAGCTTTCCCTTTGCTCTGGCCCATGCGTTGCAATTGGCCGAGGCGTCGGGTTGCACCTTTGTCTCGCCGTTCGATGACCCGGACGTGATCGCCGGGCAGGGTACTGTGGCCATGGAGGTGTTGCGCCAGCAGCAAGGACCGTTGGATGTGATCTTCGTGCCGGTGGGCGGTGGGGGCCTCATCGCCGGAATCGCAGCCTACGTAAAATACCTGCGGCCCGAGGTGCGCATCATCGGTGTGGAGCCTGAGGGTTCCAGTTGCCTGCTGGCTGCATTACAAGCCGGTGAACGCGTGGTGTTGCCCAGCGTTGACCCGTTTGCCGATGGCACGGCTGTCGCGCAGATCGGCGCCTGTGGCTTTGAAATCTGCCGGCAGTACGTCGATGAGGTGATCACCGTCAGCAACGATCAACTGTGCAGCGCCATCAAACTGATCTACGACGACACCCGTTCCATCACCGAGCCTTCAGGTGCTCTGGCCGTGGCTGGAATCTGCCGTTATGTGGCGCAGACCGGTATCCAGGGCCAGACACTGGTGGCGATTAATTCCGGTGCCAATATCAACTTTGACAGTTTGCGTCATGTCGCCGAACGGGTGGCGGCGCAAGTAGGGGCGTGATACCGGATTAATCGTTTAAGCCCGCTTATTCGGCGACGGCGTTATTGACCGTAGCCGAGGCTGACCAGATCCGATAACGAACTTCGACATTTTTTGGTACATATACAACGATGGGCAGTTTGCTGTTGTAACGCAGTACAAAACCATCACCCACCACGGGCACGAAGTCCTTGTGGGTCTTGCCGTCGGGGCAGCCCATCATGGTGCTGATGGGGCTGCTGACCGTCTCCAGCCGATAAAAGGAATAGCCCCAGCCTTCAAGGTTCTTTTCTTCCAGCATGCCGCCCAGACGCTGCAGATTGCAGTCTACGTCGAGGGTCTTGCCGGCGAGGATTTCGACCTTGAAGTCCGCTTCGTTGTTTTGCGCCGGCAGGTGGATGACCTGGCGTACGAACCCCGCGTCAGCCTTGGGGTAGGGCGCAATATCTTCAAGTTTGGCGGCGTTGGCCTGGGCGCACAGGCCTGTCAATGCGAGGCCGGCGATGGAGAGGCGAAGGGAGGAAATCATGGTGCGTCCTTGTAAAAGTTTACGGATAGAACATTAGTACATGACAAAAGCCGGGGTATTAGAACTTATATAAGTATCGTTGTCGCTTATGAGAAAAGGGTCCAACGAGTTCAGACACAGCCGAGTACGCTAGATAAGTGAGTGCGTTTTCCAGGGTTGGCAAGGCGCATCAGCTTGTTATCAATCGTTATAAAAAACCATTGGCAGTCACAAAAAAGGAGAGGTTGGCTATGCTTTCGGATCTAGAGTTACGCAGCATTATTGAAGGAAGTTTCCTGCCTAAGCGTTGTGAGTGCATCAAGGCCGAGGACGCGTCGTTGACGGTCAAGGTCTACGACGAAAAGGACCACGATCGGGTGAACCTTGTGGTGACCGGCATTTGCGCCGACAAACTCGATAGCAGTCGAGCCCTTTGCAACCTGATCACCGGGTTGCGTGAGGACCTCAAGCATCCACATGCTCCGGCGCTTAAACGAGTAGGGGAGCGTCCCTGGCACTAGCTAAAGGGACGGCTGAGGTTGCGTCAACGATGAGCTCAGGGCCTGGTAAATTCCAGGCCCACTGTTGTTTCACCGTCCCTCAATTCTGAAAATCACAGGCTTCTGACAGTTTGTGATAACTGACGTCTTCGACTTTCCCGGCCTTGTCCAGGAACTTCATATCCGCCTTGATCACCTTGCATTCATTGGTCGGGGTTTCGTTCATTGAAATCACCTTGGCAATATTCAACGGCATGCCGTAGTGATAGGGCACTACGGGCGTGGTATCCGCCTGCGCCATCCCCGTTACAGCAGTCAGGGCAAGTGCACCACCGAGCATTAACGTACGCAGTTTCATGGTGTTTCTCCGCTAGTCGTTCGGCCATCCATCAACGTGATGGAGGAGCGACCGCTCAAGGCACAGGAGCTGTGCGAGTGCGGTCGATTTCACTCTCGGCGTGGGGGATTAACCATGGATTAAGCCGGGCTTTGCTGACAAAACCTTCATCTCACACAAATACCGCGCCCATCGAAAGGGCCTGCGCTGCTGGTTTGGAAAATCAACATGCCTACCGGAAAAGTCTGATATGTACACGGCATTTACGTTGTTAACGTCCCTGCCGGGTTCCTCAGCGAGAGGGCATGTGCAATGCGTGGGGTTGATCTTGCAACAAAAAATCGCAGCAGAGTTTCTCGGAACCTTCTGGTTGACCTTCGGTGGTTGTGGCAGCGCCATTTTGGCGGCGGTGTTGCCTGAGTCAGGTATCGGTTATTTCGGAGTAGCCCTCGCGTTTGGCCTGGCGGTGTTGACGATGTCCTACGCAGTGGGTGGTATTTCCGGGGCGCACTTCAACCCGGCGGTGACCATTGGCCTATGGCTCGAACGTCGGGTCGAGGGAGTTGATGTGCTGCCCTACATCATTGCCCAAGTGGCTGGCGCTGTCGTGGCTGCTGCTGTCCTGGCGCTGATTGCCAGTGGCCGCCCGGGCTTTGAAATAGGCGCGTTCGCGGCGAATGGCTATGGCCCATTGAGTCCGGACCGCTACAGCCTGTTGGCGGCGCTGGTGGTCGAAGTCGTGGCGACGCTATTTTATGTGTTCATCTTCATGCGGGTCACGGCGCCGGGAGCACCGGCGGGGTTTGCGCCCATTGCCATGGGGCTGGCGCTGATGCTGATCCATCTGGTGGCGACGCCCATCACCAACACCTCAATCAACCCGGCCCGCAGTACGGGACCGGCGTTGTTCGCCGGTACCGCCTACCTGTCACAGCTCTGGCTGTTCTGGCTGGCTCCGCTGTTGGGGGGAGCGTTGGGGGCCTGCCTGGCCGGGGCGCTCAAGGAGAAATAGGCAGGACTCAACCCAGTTGATGTCGATACGGCAAGTCTGGCCCGGTCTTGCCACACGTCAGCGCTGCAGCACGGATGGCGAAATTGAGCATGCTGTCGATCTGCGCCCTGGAGAGGTTCTGCAGCCCATCGACCGAGTCCAATTGCTGCTCGGTCAACCAGGCAATCAACGCAGCTTGGAAGGTATCCCCGGCGCCGACAGTATCGGCCATCACCACCTTGACCGCTGGCGCTGTCCAACTGCCGTGCTGGCGGCTGAACACGCTGGCACCGTCACCGCCACGGGTCAGGAACACCAATTGGCAACGGTACTGCAACCAACCTTGCAGGACGCTTTCGGGTGACTGGTCGGGATATAGCAGGTGCAGGTCTTCATCGCTGACCTTGATCAGGTCGGCATGCTTGACCAGCTCGGCCACGCGCTGGCGCCACAATTCAATATTCGGCTCAGGGTTCAGGCGTACGTTGGGATCAAGGCTGATCAGGCGCTTGCCACTTTCCCGACGGACCAGAGCCAGCAAGGTATCGGCAATCGGTTGGACCACCAGGGAGAACGAGCCGATATGCACGCCGCGAATATCGGCGCCAAGGGTCGGCAAATGCTTCAGTTGCAATTGTCGGTCTGCACAACCCTCACCGCGAAAGCTGTACTGCGGTGAGCCATTGGCGCCCACTGCGACCATCGCCAGGGTGGTGGGGGCGGTGAACTCCAGCAGGTAGTCCTCACGCACACCTTCGTCCTTGAGCACCTGCAGCAAGCGTCGTCCCAGGTAATCGCTGGACAACCCGGCAAACAGCCCCGCATCGATCCCCAGGCGGCGCAGACCCACCGCCACATTGAACGGCGAGCCGCCGGCAATGGCCTTGTAGTTGACCTTCGACGCCTGACCGCTGGCATCTTCCTCGCTGAAAAAATCAAACAGCGCTTCGCCACATACCAAATACATATTCGTTCGCTCTTAAAGGGATGCCACGTGCTGTTGATAGCGCTCATAGGCCTGCTGATAGGCGCTGACGCTGGTTGCGGTCGGCAGGGTGCGGCTGGCCGGGTCGACGCTGACACAACGCAGGCATAGCGCTGCCAGGCTTTCACCGGACTGGCTCCAGGCCGCCTGGATCGCCGCGCCCAGGGCCGCTGCCTCGCTTTGTTCGGTACAGATAACTTCGGTGTTCATGATGTCGGCGACCATCTGCCGCCAGACGGGACTTTTCGAACCTCCGCCGATCAGGCGGATACTCTGACTTTGCAGGCCGGTCTCGCGCAACAGGTCCAGGCCATACCGCAAGCCGAAGGTGGTGCCCTCGACCACCGCGCGACAGAGATTGGCGCGCGTCAGGTTGGTCATGGTCAATCCCAATAGGCTACCGGTGGCGTGGGGCAGGGCGGGCACCCGTTCGCCGTTGAGGAACGGCAGCATGCTCACCCCGTCAGCCCCGACGGGTGCCTGAGCGACCAAGGCATTGAAGCTGGCGAGGTCGAGCTCGAACAACTCACGGATAACCCCGGTGGCGTTGGTCAGGTTCATGGTGCAGATCAACGGCAGCCAGCCGCCGCTGGACGAGCAAAAGGTCGCCACCGACGCCTGAGGGCTGACATTGGGCTGATCATTGAAGGCATAGACCGTACCGGACGAGCCCAGGCTCATGGTAATCACCCCAGGGACGATATTGCCGGTACCGATGGCGCCCATCATGTTGTCGCCACCGCCGCTGGATACTTGGGCATTGGGGTTGATCCCAAGGCGCTCGGCGATGGCTGGCAGGATGGTGCCGACGCTTTCGTGGGCCTCGATCAGCGTTGGTAACGCCGCTTCCAGACGTCCATCGGGGTCGATATGGCGCAACAGCGGCAGGTCCCACTCGCGAGTCCGTACGTTGAAGTAACCAGTGCCAGAAGCATCACCGTATTCCGCACAGGCACGGCCGGTGAGCCAATAGTTAAGGTAGTCGTGGGGCAGCAGGATATGGGCGATGCGGGCGAAAACATCCGGGTGCTGCTCGCGGGTCCAGAGCAACTTGGACACGGTGTAGCCGGGCGCAATGGCCACGCCGAGGCGCTCCAGAGATCCGCTTTCGCCGCCCAGATGCTGTAACAGGCGATCGTTTTCTGGCGTGGTTTCAGTGTCGCACCACAGTTTGGCCGGGCGCAGGACCTTGCCGTGGTCATCCAGCAGCACCAAGCCGTGTTGCTGGCCGGAAACGCCGATGGCCAGGATGTCCTGGCCATCGACCCCTGCCTGTTGCAAGGCGCGGTGGGTGGCTTCGGTAAAGGCATCCAGCCACTCTTGGGTGTCCTGTTCACGGCGGCCGTTGGCACCGCTGATCAGTGTGTGGCTGGCGGCGCCAAGGCCAAGGACCTTGCCGCTGGCGGCGTCGAGGACGATGGCCTTGGTGCCTTGGGTGCCGCAATCGATGCCGAGGTAAAGGTTTTGCTGGGTCATGGTGGGTCGCTCAGCACGTTTATAGGTATGGAATGCGGTCAGTGTGGGAGCTGGCTTGCCTGCGATAGCGGCCATTCAGTCAGCAAATATATGGCTGAACCACCGCTTTCGCGAGCAAGCCCGCTCCCACATTTTGATACGGTTCCGTCAGTGGATATTGGCCAACAACCGCTCCAGCGTCTTGCTCACACCCACATCACGCAAGCTTTCATAGCAACGCTCGAACGCTGCCACAAACGCCGGGGAGTTGGGAATAGCCGAACCAAAAATCTCTTCCACCCCCAGTAACCTTCGACTGAGTACCACATCGTCAGTCACCAGCCCCTGGCAGAACTCGGCACGGGGATCCGGAATGCGGTAGATCACACCGTTCTCATCCACTCCCTTCAAATACAGCGCCCAAGCCGCCACCACCAGCGCTGCACGCTCGGTTTCGCGCCCATCGGCGATCAACCAGTTGATGGTTGGCACGGTGAACTTGGGAAATTTCGATGAACCATCGGAACACACGCGCTCCAACTGGTCGGCAATCGCCTGGTTGGAGAAACGATCCACCAGGGTCTGCTTGTATTCAGTCAGGTCTATACCCGGTACCGGTGCCAGATTCGGGGTCACGTCCAGGTCCATGTAGGCACGCATATAGGCTACGAACAGCGGGTCGTTCATGGTCTCGTGGACAAAGCGATAACCCTTGAGAAACCCCAGGTAGGTCAATGCCAGGTGACTGCCATTAAGCAGCCCGATTTTCATCTCTTCGTAGGGGGTCACGTCGTCGGTGAACTGCACTCCGACCTTTTCCCAGGCCGGACGGCCATTGACGAACTTGTCTTCCAGCACCCATTGCACAAAAGGCTCGCACACCACTGGCCAGGCATCATCGACACCATGGTCATCGTGCAATTGCAGGCGGTGAGCGGTGCTGGTCATCGGCGTAATGCGGTCGACCATGGCATTGGGGAAGCTGACATTGGCCTTGATCCAGTCATGCAGGTCGGCGTTTTGCAGCGCCGCGAAGGCCAGCAGCGCCTTTCGGGTAACGGCGCCGTTGTGGGGCAGGTTATCGCAGGACATCACCGTGAATGCTGGAATGCCCGCCGCCCGCCGCTTGGTCAGCGCCGCACAGATAAACCCGAACACGGTTTTCGGCGCGTTGGGGTGCGCCAGGTCGTGCTGGATCTGCGGCAGGTGGGCCATGAACTCGCCGTTGCTGTCATCGATGCAGTAGCCGCCTTCGGTGATGGTCAGCGAGACAATACGAATCTGCGGGCTGGCCAGCTTGTCGATCAGCGCCTGGGCGCCGTCTTCGGCCAGCAGCATGTCACTGATGGCGCCAATCACCCGAACTTCGGTGTCGTGGGTGTCGCCCAGTTCATACAGGGTGTAGAGATAGTCCTGGCCGGCCAGGTCGTCCCGGGCCTTACGGTCTTCCGCCCGCAGGCCGACACCGCAGATGCTCCAGTCGAGACCCTCACCCAGGTTCATCAGCGCATCGGTGTAATACGCCTGATGGGCCCGGTGGAAACCACCCACACCGATATGGGCAATGCCCTGGTGGGTATCGGCGATCGCGTAGGCCGGCAGTTGCACTTCAGGCGCCAGTTGCGTGAGGTTTTGCTTGTTCAGTTTCATCAAAAGGTTCTCGCGAAATCAGGCGGCAGCGCGCAGTGGACGGACCACGGCCACGCCGTCGGCATCGAACAGATGGCACTGAGTCGGGTCCAGGCGCAGGTGCAACGTCTCACCGTACTGGCTGGCCATGTCGCCACGGATACGCATGGTCAACGGCTCGCCGTTCGAGGTGATGACGTGGCAGAAGGTGTCGCTGCCCAGGCGTTCGCCGACATCGGCGGTGACGGTCAGGCTGGTGTCGCCGGGGGAGGCGATTTCCAGGTGCTCCGGGCGAATGCCCAGGGTCACTTCGCTGCCGACGCTCAAGGTCGCGCTGCTCAGGGGCAGGCTGATACGAGTACCGGCGTCCAGTTGCACTTCGCAACCCTGGGCCTCAAGACGGGTGACTTTGCCTTTGAGGAAACCCATTTTCGGTGTGCCGAGGAAGCCCGCGACAAACAGGTTCGCCGGCTGGTGATACAGCTCCAGCGGCGAGCCGACCTGTTCGATGCGGCCGCTGTTAAGTACTACCACTTTGTCGGCCAGGGTCATGGCTTCGACCTGGTCGTGGGTCACGTAGATCATGGTCGCCTGCAGTTCTTTGTGCAGGCGCGACAATTCCAGGCGCATCTGCACCCGCAGGGCGGCGTCGAGGTTGGACAGCGGTTCATCGAACAGGAAAATCTTCGGGTTGCGCACGATGGCGCGACCGATGGCCACCCGCTGACGCTGGCCGCCCGACAGTTGCTTGGGCTTGCGCTCCAGCAACGGCCCCAGCTCCAGGATGCGCGCGGCTTCGCTGACTTTGCTCTCGACGATTTTTTTGTCGATACCTGCCAGGTCCAGGGCAAACGACATGTTTTTGCGCACGGTCATGTGCGGGTACAGGGCGTAGGTCTGGAACACCATCGCCAGGTCACGCTTGGCCGGGGTTACTTCTGTGATGTCGCGGCCATCCAGTTCGATGGTGCCTTCGGTGACTTCTTCCAGGCCAGCGATCAGCCGCAGCAGGGTGGATTTACCGCAGCCCGAGGGGCCGACGAAGACCACGAATTCCTTGTCGTTCACTTCCAGGTCGATGCCCTTGATGATGGAGAAGCCTTCGAAGCCTTTTTGCAGATTCTTGATTTTCAGGTTGGCCATGATGGGCCTCCGCTTTCAAATAGTTAAATAGAGGCCGTTACTTCACGGCACCGAAGGACAAACCGCGGACCAACTGCTTCTGGCTTATCCAGCCGAAGATCAGGATCGGCGCACAGGCCAGGGTCGACACGGCGGACAATTTGGCCCAGAACAAGCCTTCGGGGCTGGAGTAGGAAGCGATCAACGCGGTCAGTGGCGCGGCGTTGGAGGAGGTCAGGTTCAGCGACCAGAACGCCTCGTTCCAGCACAGGATCAGCGACAGCAACACCGTGGAGGCCAGGCCGCCCTTGGCGATTGGCAGCAGCACCCGGACCATTTCCTGCCACAGGGTGGCGCCGTCCAGGCGGGCGGCTTCGAGGATGTCCTTGGGGATGTCCTTGAAGTAGGTGTAAACCATCCAGACCACGATCGGCAGATTGATCAGGGTGTAGATGATGATCAGCGCAATACGCGTATCCAGCAGGCCAAAGCTCTTGGCCAGCAGGTAGATCGGCATCAGCACGCCGACTGGCGGCAGCATCTTGGTCGACAGCATCCACAACAGCGTGCCTTTGGTGCGCTTGGTCTCGTAGAAGGCCATGGAATAGGCTGCCGGTACCGAGATCAGCAGGCACAAAGCCGTGGCGCTGAAGGAAATCAGTACCGAGTTCCACGCGTAGCTGAAGTAGTTGCTGCGCTCGTTGATGTGCAGGTAGTTCTCAAGGGTCGGGGCGAAGATGAACTGCGGCGGCGTGGCGAACGCGTCGATTTCGGTCTTGAAGCTGGTCAGTACCATCCAGAAGATCGGGAAGAAGATCAGGATCGCAATGGCCCAGGCCAGGGTGCCGAGCAGCACGCTTTGCAGGCGGCGGGATTGTTGAAGCGTCATGGCGCGGCCCTCAAGGCTTGTCAGTCAGGTTTTTGCCGATCATCCGTACCAGGATGATCGCCGCGATATTGGCAATGACCACGGCAATCAAGCCGCCGGCCGACGCCATACCCACATCGAACTGCACCAGCGCCTGGTTGTAGATCAGGTAGGCGAGGTTGGTCGAGGCGTAACCCGGACCGCCGTTGGTGGTGGTGAAGATTTCCGCGAACACCGACAGCAGGAAGATGGTTTCAATCATCACCACTACGGCGATGGGGCGCGCCAGGTGGGGCAGGGTCAGGTGCCAGAAGATCGCGATGGCGCCGGCACCGTCCAGGCGTGCGGCTTCTTTCTGTTCCTGGTCCAGGGACTGCATGGCGGTCATCAGGATCAGGATCGCGAAGGGCAGCCATTGCCAGGACACGATGATGATGATCGACAGCAACGGATAGTGGGCCAGCCAGTCCACCGGCTGAGCGCCGAACAGCTTCCACACCGCCGCGAGAATCCCCGACACCGGATGGAAAATCAGGTTCTTCCAGATCAGCGCACCGACGGTGGGCATGATGAAGAACGGCGAAATCAGCAACACCCGCACCAGGCCGCGACCGAAAAATTCGCTGGCCTCAAGCAAGGCACTGATCAGTACGCCAAGCACTACGCTGATCAGCAAGACGCTACCCACCAGCAACAGGGTATTGGTCGCACCGGGCAGAAAACCTGAGTCGGTGATGAAGTAGGTGAAGTTTTCCAGGCCCACGAATTGGTTTTCGCCGGGGTAAAGCAGGTTGTAGCGGATCAACGAAAAGTACAGGGTCATGCCAAGAGGCACGATCATCCACAGCAGCAACAAGGCTACCGAGGGGCTGACAAGGAACCAGCCGGGGTTGATCAGGCGGCTTTTACGCGCCTTTTCCGGTTGAGCAGTTTGCACGTGGGCAGTGGAAGTATTCATGGTGATCAGAACCAGTTGGTTACAGGCAGAACGAGGGCTGGAGCGCGGTCAAATGTGGGAGCTGGCTTGCCTGCGATGAAATCGCCTCGGTGTCACTGACAGACCGAGTTGTCTGCATCGCGGGCAAGCCCGGCTCCCACATAAAGCGGGGCCCCACACTCAGTGGGATGAGCCCGCTTTACTTGGGATAACCCGCCCGCTTCATTTCGCGCTCGGTGGTGGTCTGCGCGGCGGCCAAGGCCTGGTCCACCGTTTGCTGGCCGGTCAACGCGCCCGAGAAGAACTTGCCAACCTGGGTACCAATCGCCTGGAATTCAGGAATGGTCACCAGTTGGATGCCGATGTACGGCACAGGCTTGAGGGTTGGCTTGGTCGGGTCCGCGACTTTCAGCGATTCCAGCGTCACCTTGGCGAACGGCGCAGCCTTCATGTATTCATCGCTATAGGTCGACTTGCGTGTGCCTGGCGGTACGTTGGCGACGCCGTCGGTCTTGGCAACCAGAGCGCTGTATTCCTTGGAGGTGGCCCAGGCGCTGAACACCTTGGCGGCATCCTTGGCCTTGGAGCTGGTAGGGATTGCCAGGGACCAGGAGTACAACCACGAGGTGCCTTTATCCGTGACCTGATGCGGGGCGAAGGTGAAGCCCACATGCTCGGACACCTTGCTCTGGGTCTTGTCGGTGACAAACGAGCCGGCAACGCTGGCATCGACCCAGATGGCGCACTTGCCGCTGTTGAACAGCGCCAGGTTTTCGTTGAAACCGTTGCTGGACGCCCCCGGAGGGCCGGATTTTTTCATGTTGTCGACGTAGAAGTTCAGCGCGTCTTTCCACTCAGGACCGTTGAATTCCGGCTGCCACTTCTCGTCGAACCAGCGTGCACCGTAGCCGTTGGCCAGGGTGGTGATCAGCGCCATGTTCTCGCCCCAACCGGCTTTACCCCGCAGGCACAGGCCGTATTGTTCTTTGTCCTTGTTGGTGAGCTTTTCGGCAAACTCGCCGATCTGTGTCCAGGTGGGATGCTCAGGCATGGTCAGCCCGGCATCCTTGAACAGGTCGGTGCGGTAATAGGTGATGGAGCTTTCGGCGTAGAACGGCAGGGCGTAGAGCGAGCCCTTGACCGAAAGGCCGTCACGCACGGAAGGGAACACGTCGTCCAGGTCGTAAGATGCTGGCAGGTCCTTCATCGGTTCCAGCCAGCCCTTGGCGCCCCAGAGTGCAGCTTCGTACATGCCGATGGTCAACACATCGAACTGTCCACCCTGAGTGGCGATGTCGGTGGTCAGGCGTTGGCGCAGGACGTTTTCTTCGAGTACCACCCAGTTCAACTTGATCTCCGGATGCTCGGTCTCGAAGGTTTTCGAGAGCTTTTGCATGCGGATCATGTCGCTGTTGTTGACGGTGGCAATGGTCAGGGTTTGCGCGCCAAGACTGACGGCGCTGAGGGTCATGCATGCTGTGATGCAAGTAGAGGCAAGCAGTGCTTTAGCTGTGAACTTCATCGCGCACTCCATTTCTGCGCCCTGGGGGCTACAGAAGGACAGTTATTGTTGTTGTGTCTCCCACGACAGCTGGAAGAGTGTGCGTTGATTACAGCCTTCAAATGGCGCGGTGACAAATCCTTGGGAGCACTTTTACTGATACTTTTTTGCACTTGATGGGGGAGTGGTTGAAAGGGATTGTCGCGGTGGCCAGCGGTTGGAGCGGAGAGTGATGAGGTGGGATGGACGTGTCCGGTCTTGTTTCAGGCGACCGGACACGCAGGCTTACTTGAGCGGCGTCAGCGGTGGCTGCTTCCACTGACCGTTACCTACCTCGGGCTTGGGCAGATAGATGCGCAAAACGGCGTAGAACGGGCCTGGTGGCGCCGGCAGCCAATTGCTTTGTTCGGCTTTCGGTGGCTCGTGGTGTTGCAGGGCCAATGTTAGCCCGCCGTCGGCATCGAGCTTGAGTTTGGGCAACATCTGCGAATTGATCAGGTAGCGCTTCTTGTGGTTGGACACCAGCAGCTTGGTTTTGCCGTCGTACAGGGTCAGCGACCAGAACGCGTCGGCCGGTGGCAACTGGTCCTTGGCAAAATGCAAGGTGTAGCTGTGCCGAGCGCCGTTGACGGGCTTGCCCTCGCTGTCGACAAAGTAGCTTATGTAGGCCGCTTCATCGCTGGAGTTGCCGAACATCCCCATGTTGGCGCCGGCGTACCGGTACAGGTAATTGTTTTGCAGGTGGTCACGGCTACCAAACAGGTCACCGTTGCTGACTTTATGGGTGTCGAGCTTGTCCTTCTTGAACGCGGCAAACTCAGCCTTGCCGTCGGCGATCCCGTCTTCCAGGGCTTTGCGTTGCTCGGTGTTCAGCGCCTTGAGGTCAAACGGCTTGCCCGCTTCGATGCCAATGGTGGCAAAACGTGCGAGCAGGTCTTTTTCACTGTCTTGCGGGGCGGCGAAGGCCAGCATGAAGTTCAAGTAGCGGAACAGTTGAGGGCTGTCGCTCATGTGGGGCGAGGGTTTTGGCCAGATGATCTTCGATGCCTTGACCGCGGGCTGGTTCACATAACGGCTCAGGCGCTCCACTTTGTAGCCGCCCTGAATCTGCTTGACCTTGCCCAGGTCCTTGTCATCGAGCAATTGGGTGCGATACAGCGCATAGGCGATGTTGCTTTCACTGCGCACCACGCGATCGATATTGGCCGGCTGCTGACCTTTCCAGTCGGGCCCGGTGATCATGTAATGCCCACCGTTGTTGCCGGTGCTGCGAGTGCCCAGGTAGCCGAAGTTATGGGTATAGAGGTCAATCAATTGCACCGAGTAATAACGGTTTTCCTCGATCGTTGGCAGGGTCAGCACTACCGGTTCAGCCCGCAGGTCCAGCCAGACGAAGGAGTAGGGCGTGTCCGAGTTGGGGGTGACGAACGCGGTGTCCTTGGGGGTGAAGACCTGAGCGGTGTTGCCGATATGGTTGAACGGCGCCTTGAAATTCGCCCCGCCCTTATCCACCGCCTGGGCGTAGAGGGTCTTGTACATTTCCACCACCGGGAAGCCATACAAGTAGGCCTCCTTGGCAATGACCCTGGCATCACTGGGGGTAGCCGTGAAGTCGGCCCAGGCGCCGGTGCTCATGAGAATCGAGAGGCTCGCCAACAGCAGGCGCGTCGGTTTTCTGATCATGTTGTTGCGTCTCTATTAAGGAGCTGGGGTGATGTCGTCGAGTTTCCAGCTTTTATCGAAGTAGGCCTCGGTGGGGGCATACAGTCGGAAATAGCCGAATCAGTGTTTGCTCGGATGTCGCCGTGGAAGCGACCCCTGGATAAAGGGGATCAGTGGTTTACCAGCATGCCTTTGACTTTATCGCGCAACTGGTCGATGGAAAATGGCTTGCCGATCATCTGCGTACCTTGGGGAAGCTCAATGTTCTCGGCATAACCGCTGGCAAACAGGATGGGTAATGTGGGGCGTAGTTCCCGGGCTTTTTTTGCCAATTCGTTGCCGTTCATACCGGGCAAGCCCCAGTCGGTCATCATCAGGTCGATCGCTTGATCGGTATTTTCGATGTTTTTCAGGGCCTGTGTGGCGTCTGCCGCTTCAAGCACCATGTACTCCAGCTCTTCGAGGACATCGACGATCAGCATGCGCACGATGGCATCGTCTTCGACTACAAGGATGGTGGAGGCGGTGGACATGATGAGGGTTCCCGAGAGGTGAAGGTAAAGGGCTTGGGGTCAGTTGAAAGACTATTCTCTAGTGAGTCATGTCGATCGTGGCAAGTTCCCGAAACAAGCGAGGCATTGTGACGGCAATGGACAAGAATGTCCCGTTCAGGAAACAGAAACAGGGGAGTTTTGTCTGGCCAGAGGCCTGTTTATAGTCGCCCCAGCCTCACTCGAAAACTGAACGAGGCTGGGGTCCACAACGTATTCAACGGGTGAGGCAATACTTCATAACGGAGTGAATACCAAGTGTGCCAAGGCTAAATCGTCAACGTTATCGAAAACTACGTCGCCATTATGGAATTCACTGACATTATATTCGACGGCCCCACGTGTTGATCCATATGGCTTTCGCGTTGCAGCACTCAGTCCGCTACTTAATGTAAGTTCTATACCTTCTTGCATGGATTGCAATGTTTGAAATTTTACCAATCCCGCGTTCGGATCGTAGAAGAACCATTCCGTTTTTCCAGCTTCAACTTTTATGCCTGCTATCAATCCATGATCTTTTTCTCCGATTCTAAGTGTCTTTGATGTAGGGGAATTGGTGAGATTTTCGATGATATCTGCAACACTCAATTTTCTGATGGGTTGATCCAAATGAAAAGTTTTCTTATTGCCTACGACCTCCTGAAAAGACCTTAAGGTTTTAATGAATTTTTGGGCTTCGGTTGTCGTTGGGACGTTCGCCGCCCGGTAAAGGTTATTCAGGAGCAAGTCTTCTTTTCCGTTCCCGATAGCCATTGCCATAGCATTTGCCAGTGCGGCGCACTCGCCTCTTGAAGCTGGGTCGACATGAGCGAGGTAATGGGCTTGTGAGGCAGGGATCAACTGAACACCTGGTGCCTTTACGTCATTGTTAAGAAGTTGAGACGCATATTTAGCGCCCTCCATGCTCTTTAGTTTTATTTCCTTGGCGAGGATGCCGATCTCTTCCGGCAGTCGATTGGGTTTTGAAACCAACTCTACAAGTCCGTCATAGTTTATGTTCGGATAATAATCTGGAAGGTTGGTCACGTGCCCATGTTCATAGCCCTGGTCAAAGGCTGCACGATTGTGTGACTCTCGCGCACTGTCCAGGTTTTTTTGGAAGCCCTCATGGCGGGGGCCCATCGGTGCTCCAGCACCTATGGGGCTTCCCAGCCTACCGTTTATAGGGGTGAAGTTCTGGATGGGTGAGCCAAATGGCTGTTGCTTGACTAGGTCGTAGTGATACCAATTGCCATTTTGGAATATGGCGGCCCCTTCGATATTACGATTCGCTACTTTGAAGGAGCCTAATGCCGCCGCCCCATATTCTTTGTTGGCCGCTTTCAACAGATCATAGCTACCCGATGCGCCACGGGCTTTGTTAATAGTGTCGGACACTAGCGATAAGCCAGCCTTGCCGGCGGAACCCAAGCCCCGTGCGGCGGCCTTCGCTCCACCTACCGCGACTCTTCCTGCGCCCACAAGCAAATCCCCGACCCCGCCCGCCGGATTGAATGCGTTGATCGTGCCCACGCCAATGATTTTTGCCATTTTCGCGGCCTTGGCGGTCGTGCTGGCGGTTGTGGCGCTGACCTTTGCGACTTTCGCTGCAGTTCCCACGCCGGCGGTCACGAAGCCAAAGACATCCATCGCCAAGTCTGTCGCACCGTCCAGGTAGTTGCCGTTCTGAAAGTTGACAATGGCCGACCTGAGCGGCACCAGGTTCAGGAAAAAATCCGCGACTTTCCATTCGTGTTCTTTTTGTTTATCGAGTGTGCTGGCTCCCCTGGCGTGTTTCACGACGTCATCACTGTCGATATCAAGGTGCTCAACAAATACATCGGCGATGGACTGTGTTCGAGTGGAGGAAAAGCTGGAGGGCACGGTCGATGAGCCGCCTTGCGGTGTTTGGCTCAGGTCTGATTCGCTGGTTTTGGACGGCGTGAACAGTTCTATTTTTTCTACCTTATTGGCTTGCCGCTCCTTGGTCCTAGTCAGTGCAGACGCTGAAACAGCAGTGATTGCGCCTTTCTTGATGTCAATTTCATAGACGCTCTCCCCATTAACCCCAGTGGCTTTAACCAACAGGTTGTTGTCTTTGTCGTGAAGTGTTTTAGACGTGAAGTCCAAACCCAAGGCGTAAGTTTTTTTCTGGAAGAATTCGAGCTTTCCATGCTCCAGGTTTTGCCTGTCGGCCAATGGAAGCTGGGCAATAAGGTGTTTGATGGTCGTGCCAATGCCTTTTTGGCGCGACTCGATGGCCGTTTTGAATTGATCGTTGAATGTCTTGTTTACCTCGAACTTGAGAGGCGCGTTGATTGCGTCAATGGGAATGCGCTCGTCAGTCGTTTTCCATTTGGCGTCGCCTAACTCCATCATGGCAATATCGAGCATCGAATGCAGGCCGGCGGGGCGCCGATTCGGGTTGTAGAGCGGTTCGGCGTAGGGTGTGCCGGGCTCGTCAAGGCGCAAAAGTTTTTCTTCAAACGGTACTTTGTCCCCAAACTGTTGCTTGAGTTTGGCCAGTGCGATTTCTTTTCGGCTCGGGATCGGCGTACTCAACAAGTCCGAGGCATCTAATCGTTCACTTTGTTGTTGATTAAATGCGGTTCTTACCGTCTCCAGTTGAGCGGGCGTATAGGTATCGTCGTCAATCTTAGGAACGATGCCATTGGCGACGGCCCAGTCCACCAGCGCGGCTTTCTGCGCAGACTCGGGTGCGGCCGCGTCGGATCCACCAGCGGCTTTCATGACCTGGGCGAACGTCATGTTGGCGGCGGTTCCAGGGACTTCAGCTTCCACTTTGGCGACCGCAATGCAGAAGTTGGCCCATGCCTGGCTACCGTAAACGGTGGAGGCGGGAATGTCCTTGACCAGAAACTGAGGAGCGGTACGTGCCAGCAGCAGGTGAGTGGCAAGCTTGGCCGTTGCATTTGTAGCTTTACCTTCGCTGACCAGATGCAGGCTCAGGTTATTGACGATAGATGAGGCTGGTTTGCCCCAGTGTTGTGCCTTTGCCAAGTCAAATCCTGCGGCGCTGTTTCTCTGCGCCACAGACATGGAGTCCACATCAAGGCCTATGTTGATGGCGGCCAGTACATAATCAGTGACGCTGTTGGCGGTGGGGATGCCGTTCAGTTGAGTCTGGATGGCTTGGCCCAACGCTTGTGCTGCGGGGGAGGCAACAAGTTTCTCCAGCGCTTTGGCAGGATCTTGCAGTTCAGCAGTGGACAAGGGGGTACTACTGAGCAGGTAACCAAGCGTGCCCTTGCGTATGTCCTGTAGTGGGAGGCCCGGCAAGTCCGCCGTATTCTTATCTACCAGGGTGCCGACCTTGCTTTGATCTTCCACGCTCAAGGGGATTGGCCAGGACAGACCACCACCAAAATTGCCTAAAGGATGTTGCAGTGCTTTCTGGGCTACAGCATCTGCCAGGTAGACACAGTGGTTTTGGGTTTTTGGCAGGGCCAGGCGACTCTGGGTGATGAATGCTTCAAGACTGACGCTTCGCCTGCTTGCCTGCGGAGTTTCCTGGGGGTAGCTGGAGGCAGGATGAATGTCCATTTGCTGGTTTTTCAGAGCGGCCAATACGGCCTGCTCATCGGCGTTTTTGGGTAAACCTTGAGCAACTGTATAAAGTGCTTGCGCCAGGTTGTGCCGGTTACCTTGGTCCCCGAGTGCCTGTTGCAGCGCTTGGGGGGTGTTGACGGCGGAAGTAGTTGTCGCGCCTGTACTCCCAGGCGGGGAAGCAATTGTATCGGAGGTGGTGACAGGTGCTAGTGGGAGGTTGGTGGCGAGGGGCAAATGTAGGCTGTTGACTGCATTCATCTCGGATTACCTGTTTGAATGTTCCGGAAAAACGCCTTCCCAAAGGAGCTTCCCTGTACCCGAGGCGTATCGTTGGGTGTTCAAAACAGATAACTGCGTTCCGTTGGGCGGTGCCGGTAGTTGTCAAGTTTTATGTAGGTGACACGATGTAAAAAGGCGTTCGGAGGGGAACTGATGGAAATGACACCTAAGGTTTGTCCTTGATACACGTCAGAAACGTAGCCCTCGACACCGGCTTTGGGGCAAACTCGCGGTTTTTCCGCACTTGGCCAAGGCATGCCCATGACTCCCGCGTCGTCTATCGATGAGAACAGTTTCCGCAAACTTCTGAGCCGCAACGTGGCGTTGCCGCTGGGGGTTGGTGTACTCAGTGCGGTGTTTTTTGTGTGCCTGATCACCTATTTGTTATCGGTGATCCAGTGGGTGGAGCACACCGATCGTGTGATTACCAATCTCAACGAAACCTCGAAACTGACCATCGACCTGGAAACAGGCATGCGTGGTTTCCTGATCACTGGCGACGAGCATTTCCTCGACCCGTACGAAGTGGCCAAGCCACGGATCATTTCCGACCTGCGTGGGCTGCAGGAGCTGGTGTCTGACAATCCACAGCAGGTTGACCGCCTCAAACGCCTGGAGTCCTTGCAGAATGAGTGGAATAACTACGCCCAGGAAATGATCGAAATGCGCCGTCAGAACGGCGATTACCGGGCCGCGGTACAGGCTGGGCGCGGCAAGCGCCTGACCGATGAAGTGCGCAAGGAGTACGACCAGGCGGTGGCGATGGAGCAACAGTTTCGCATCACTCGCAATGAGGACGTCACCCGCACCACGGTCCTGAGCGTCACCCTCTATCTGTTGTTCGTTCTGGGCCTGAGTGGTTTTTTAGCCTACGCTGGTAGGAAAAATCTTTTAGTACTTTCAGATAGTTACAGCACAAACCTCGCGTCGCAAATGAAGATATCAAAACGCCTGGAACAGCAAGCCTGGCTGCGCAATGGCCAGACCGAACTGGCGGAACAGGTACTCGGCCAACTGACCTTGAACCTGCTGGGTCGTAACATCCTGCAGTTCTTTGCCCAATACATGGGCTCGGTGGTTGCCGCGCTGTATGTACGCGAAGAGCACGGTGGCCTGACGCGCGTGGCCGCGTACGGGTTCTCCCGTGAGCAGGAGCAGCAGGAACAGTCGATCTACAACGACGAAGGCATTGTCGGCCAGTCCGCCCAACAACGCCGCCTGATCCGTCTGGATGATGTGCCCGTGGACTACTTCAAAGTCAGTTCCGGTCTTGGTGACGGTGCGCCCCGCAGCGTGCTGGTGGTGCCTACCAGTGACGATGACCGGGTCAACGGGGTGATCGAGCTGGGTTTCTTGCGCCCGCTGGATGAGCGTGATGTGGAATTGATGGAGCTGATCGCCGGCAATATCGGTACCTCCATCGAAGCGGCACGCTATCGCCAGCGCCTGCAGGAAGTGCTGGCCGAGACCCAGCAGCTCAATGAAGAGCTGCAAGTGCAGCAAGAGGAGCTCAAGACCGCCAACGAGGAGCTGGAAGAGCAGTCACGCATCCTCAAGGAGTCCCAGGCTCACCTCGAAACTCAACAGGCGGAGCTTGAGCAGACTAACGAGCAACTGGCCGAACAGACCCAGATCCTGGCCGACCAGCGCGATGCCATGGACCGCAAGAACGTTGAACTCAATCGTGTGCAGGTCGAGCTGGAGGATCGCGCCGACGAATTGCAGCGCTCCAGCAAGTACAAGTCCGAGTTCCTCGCCAACATGTCCCACGAGCTGCGCACACCGCTCAACAGTTCGCTGATCCTGGCCAAGTTGCTCGCGGAGAACTCCGAGGAAAACCTCAGCGCCGAACAGGTCAAGTTTGCCGAGTCGATCTACTCGGCGGGTAACGACTTGCTCAACCTGATCAACGACATCCTGGATATTGCCAAGGTCGAGGCCGGAAAGCTGGAAATGCGCCCGGAGAACACCAGCGTGGCGCGCCTCACGGATGGCTTGCGCGGGATGTTCGAACCCTTGGCGGCCGACCGCAAACTGGGGTTTCAGGTGGAGGTACAGGAAGGTGCGCCGCTGATGCTGTTCACCGACCGCCAGCGTCTGGAACAAATCCTCAAGAATCTGCTGTCCAACGCAGTCAAGTTCACCGAGAAGGGCCAGGTCAGCCTGACCATTTCCCGTCAGCCGGGGGAGGGCATTGCCTTCACCGTGCGCGATTCCGGGATCGGTATTGCCCCGGACCAGCAGGAAAGTATCTTCGAAGCCTTCCGCCAGGCCGATGGCACCACCAACCGCCGTTATGGCGGCACTGGCCTGGGGCTCTCGATTTCCCGGGACCTGGCCACGTTGCTGGGGGGCTACATCAGCGTCACCAGTGAGCCGGGCCAGGGAAGTATCTTTACGCTGGTGTTGCCAGAGCAGTATGTCGAGCGTGACGAAGACGCTCCGGCTATCGAGCACTCCCGGGCGGTGGTGGTTACTCCTGCACCCGCAGCCTCAATCAAGGTTTCACCGTTACCGGTGGCCGACGAAGCGCTGATCCCACGTTTTGCCGACGATCGCGAAAAGGCTCCGTTTGCCACACGCTGTATCCTGGTGGTGGAAGATGAGCCGAACTTTGCGCGTATCCTCTTCGATCTCGCTCATGAGTTGGGTTACCACTGTTTGGTGGCCCATGGTGCGGACGAGGGCTACAGCCTGGCCGAACAGTACCTGCCCGACGCGATTTTGCTGGACATGCGCTTGCCGGACCATTCGGGGTTGACCGTGCTGCAGCGCCTCAAGGAGCACGCCGAAACCCGGCATATCCCGGTGCATGTGATTTCCGTGGAAGACCGCGTCGAAGCCGCCATGCATATGGGCGCCATCGGTTATGCGGTCAAACCCACCACCCGCGAAGAGCTCAAGGACGTGTTTGCACGCCTGGAAGCCAAGCTGACGCAGAAGGTCAAACGAATCCTGCTGGTGGAAGACGATGACCTGCAGCGCGACAGCATTGCCCGACTGATCGGCGACGATGACATTGAAATCACTGCAGTTGGCTTCGCTCAGGAGGCTCTGGACCTGCTGCGCAGCACGGTCTATGACTGCATGATCATCGACCTTAAACTGCCGGACATGCTGGGTAATGAATTGCTCAAGCGCATGGCCACCGAGGACATCTGTTCGTTCCCGCCGGTGATTATCTACACCGGGCGTAACCTGACCCGGGATGAAGAGGCGGAACTGCGCAAGTATTCACGCTCCATCATCATCAAGGGTGCCCGCTCACCTGAACGATTGCTGGACGAAGTGACGTTATTTCTGCACAAAGTCGAATCCGGGTTGTCCCAAGAGCGCCAGAAGATGCTCAAGACCGCCCGCAGCCGCGATAAGGTCTTCGAGGGGCGCAAGGTACTGTTGGTGGACGACGATGTGCGCAACATCTTCGCCCTCACCAGTGCCCTGGAGCACAAGGGGGCGATTGTGGTCATTGGCCGTAACGGCCGTGAGGCGATCGAGAAACTCAATGAGGTCGACGACATCGATCTGGTGCTGATGGACGTGATGATGCCGGAGATGGACGGCTATGAAGCCACCGCGCTGATCCGACAGGACCCGCGCTGGCGTAAGCTGCCGATCATTGCGGTGACGGCCAAGGCCATGAAGGACGATCAGGAGCGCTGCCTGGCGGCGGGCTCCAACGATTACCTGGCCAAGCCCATCGACCTTGATCGACTGTTCTCGTTGATTCGCGTGTGGTTGCCGAAGATGGAACGCATTTAAGTGGAAATACACTAATTGGACCGAAGTACTGATATTGAACTGCGCTTGTTGATTGAGGCGATTTACCTCAAGTACAGCTATGACTTTCGTGACTACTCCGGGGCTTCGGTCAAGCGCCGCGTGGCGCATGCCTTGCGCCAGTTCGATTGCAAGACCATTTCGGCCTTGCAAGAGCGGGTGCTGCACGATCCTACGGCGTTCATGCAGTTACTGCAGTTCCTGACGATTCCCGTCAGCGAGATGTTTCGCGACCCGTCGCACTTCCTGGCGATTCGTCAGGAAGTGGTGCCGCTGCTCAAGACGTATCCGTCGATCAAGGTCTGGATCGCCGGGTGCAGCACGGGGGAAGAGGTGTACTCCATGGCCATCTTGCTGCGGGAAGAAGGGTTGTTGGAGCGCACTATCATCTACGCCACTGATATCAACCCGAGTTCCCTGGAAAAGGCCAAGCAGGGGATCTTCTCCCTGGAGAATATCCGCGCCTACACCCACAACTACCAGCAAGCGGGTGGGCAGCGCTCGTTTGCCGACTACTACACGGCGGCATACGATTACGCGATTTTCGACAAGACCCTGCGGGAAAATGTGACGTTCGCCGACCACAGCCTGGCAACCGACAGTGTCTTTTCAGAAACTCAATTAATTTCGTGTCGTAATGTATTGATTTATTTTAATAAAAAACTACAAGACAGAGCGTTTGGATTGTTTCATGAGTCGCTGTGCCATCGCGGCTTTCTGGTGCTGGGCAGCAAGGAAACCCTGGATTTTTCCGCCTACAGCAAGCAGTTCGAACCCTTGGTCAAGCAAGAACGGATCTACCGAAAATCATGAATGAAGTTGCTGCCAGACCTGTGGCTGTACCCGGTATCGAAGCCATTGTCGTGGGCGCATCCGCGGGCGGGGTCGAGGCGTTGCTGAGCATTTATGGCACGTTGCCCCAAGGCTTCCGCCTGCCGATCATCACCGTACTGCACCTGCCGGACGAGCGTCGCAGTCAGTTGGCGGAGGTCTTTGCCCGGCGTGTGTCGATGCCTGTGGTGGAGGCGCGGGACAAAGAAGCGATTGAGGACGGCACTCTATATTTTGCTGGCCCTGGTTACCACTTGTCGGTGGAGCACGACCGTAGCCTGTCGTTGAGCCAGGAGGAGCGCGTGCATCACTCCCGGCCAGCCATTGATTATCTGTTTGAATCGGCCGCCGACGTATACGGCCCGAACCTGCTGGCGATCCTGCTCACCGGTGCCAATCAGGATGGCGCGCGCGGCCTGGCTCACGTCAAGCGGCGCGGCGGTATCACGGTGGTCCAGGACCCATCGCAGGCGCGGGTAGACGTCATGCCCCGGGCAGCCTTGGCGCTGCACACACCTGACCATATTCTCACCTTGAGCCGCATTGGCGATTTGCTGGCCTCCCTGGAATCTTCCTCATGTTAAGTAATGTCCAGGCCAAACTGCTGATCGTCGACGATCTGCCGGAAAACCTGCTGGCCCTTGAGGCCTTGATCAAACGCGAGGACCGCCAGGTCTACAAGGCGCTGAGCGCCGACGAGGCCTTGTCGCTGTTGCTGGAGCACGAGTTCGCCATGGCGATTCTCGACGTGCAAATGCCTGGTATGAACGGTTTCGAGTTAGCCGAGTTGATGCGTGGTACCGAGAAGACCAAGAACATTCCCATCGTGTTTGTCAGCGCGGCCGGTCGTGAACTCAACTATGCGTTCAAGGGCTACGAGAGTGGTGCGGTGGACTTCCTGCACAAGCCACTGGATATCCATGCGGTCAAGAGTAAGGTTAATGTCTTCGTCGACCTGTACCGCCAGAGCAAGGCCATGAAACTGCAGGTCGAGGCCCTGGAGCAGAGCCGTCGCGAGCAGGAGCTGTTGTTGACGCGCCTGCAGGCGACCCAGGCGCAACTGGAACAAGCGGTACGCATGCGCGATGACTTCATGTCGATCGTTGCCCACGAGGTGCGCACCCCCCTCAACGGTCTCATCCTGGAAACCCAGTTGCGCAAGATGCACCTGGCCCGGGACAACGCTGCAGCCTTTACCCTGGACAAGATGCACGCCATGGTCGACCGAGATGAGCGGCAGATCCAGAGCCTGATCCGCCTGATCGAAGACATGCTCGACGTGTCGCGAATCCGCACCGGCAAGCTGTCGATTCGCCCGGGGCATTTCGACCTGTGCCAGTTGGTGCGCAACCTTCTGGAGAACTTCGCCCCGCAAGTCGCGGCGGCCGAATCTTCGGTGCAGTTTGATGCGCCGCAACCGGTGGAAGGTAACTGGGATGAGTTCAGGATCGAACAAGTGGTGTCCAACCTGCTGACCAATGCTTTACGTTACGGGGCCAAGAGTCCGGTGGAAGTACGAGTGTACGCCGAGCATGGTGAGGCCCGGGTTGAGGTGCGTGACCATGGGATTGGCATCAGCGAAGACAACCAGAAGCGAATTTTTCAACAGTTCGAGCGGGTTTCCGCCAACCATGCAGTGGCAGGGCTGGGGCTGGGGCTGTTTATTTCCGAGCAGATCGTCGCTGCTCACGGCGGGACGATTGAGGTTGAGAGCCGGATAGGCGAGGGCGCGTTGTTCCGGGTGTGCCTGCCTTTGGAGTCTGGTGGGTGAAATCAATCGAGCATCTGACGCAACCTCTGCGTGACCCTATGGTCGTAACAGCAGCAATTGACCGAACAAAGGCTTCCCATGAGTGAAGATGCGCAAGACGTTGTACTGATCGTCGAAGATGACCCTTCGATTCTGTTTGTCCTGGGCGAGTATTTATCGGGCTTGGGGTATCGGGTGCTGAAGGCTGAGGACGGTGAGCAGGCTTTCGAGATTCTTGCCTCCAAGCCGCATCTGGACTTGATGGTGACCGACTATCGCCTCCCGGGTGGCATTTCCGGGGTGCAGATCGCTGAACCGGCGGTCAAACTGCGGCCTGAGCTGAAAGTCATCTTTATCAGTGGCTATCCGCAGGAGATTCTGGACTGCAACAGTCCGATTACCCGCAACGCACCGATCCTGGCCAAGCCGTTTGATCTGGATACGTTGCAGGAGCATATCCAGCGGTTGTTGGCCTGAATGATATTCACGGTTGCCATCCTGCTAAAAAACTATTAGTACCAATCCTTTCAGTAGCGGAACCGATCGATCGTTTTTGACAAGAAGGTTAAACCTGGCGGACTAACAGTCGTTCAGGTTACTCCTTCAAGTCACCCAAAGATCGGAGCCTTTATGATCTCTCCCACTATAGGTATTGCCCATGTGCATCAGCTTTTTCCGCAGGAGGCTGCTCAGGCACACAGCGTAGGGCGCGAGAAGCGAGCATCAGTGAGTAGCGAGGTGCCAGCGCTGGCCAATAACGCCGAGCATAATGGAGATCGAAAATTAGCTAATCTTTACGCGCAGGCCCTTCAAGAGGGAATAAAAACAGGCGCAGTACCGGAATTTCTCGAGAATATCCCCAAAGACTCAACATTTGGCAAATGGTGGTCACATCTATGTGGGGCCATTAAAAACCCCTCGTTTATCGCTTGGGCAAAAAGCAAGAACATTGATCTTTCAAAGCCCATAGACATTCATCCTTCTTTCGATCAGATAGCCTGCACCATCAGTGGTAAACGCCAGACATTGTGGGGTCCTGAACAGGACAGCCGTTGGTCAACAGTAACGGCGCCCTTGATGCACGCTGTTAAAGTTGTGGGGGCAGGAAGAGAAGTTACCGCGCCAACCTCCAGTACATCTGCGCCTTTTGTTGCGGTGGCCCAGTTTTATGGTGAGCCCAGGTTTCCCATTTCGACGCAAATCGCGACGAAACGCTCTGCCGAACTGCAACAACAGGGGGCCTTCAATAAAATACCTCTCGGTGATACAACCCGTGCTGCAGAGATACGATCTGACAGTGCACTAGATTCAGCAAAAACTGCCTTGGGAGATTCGCAGAACCAACATGCTTTGACGGAAAAGTTGCAGAGTTTCCCCCGCAATGGATCACGCCGGCTTGATGAGTATTTGAAGAACACTCTTCTGTCAGTCCACCCGGATAGCACGTACTCCAAGCAGAGTGAGCCGGTCGATGCCAATGCTGTCAGCCTTGAGACATTCATTAGTAACAGCGGCTGGAGACTACCCAACAGTCAGGACGAACTTGCCAACCTGATACGTGTGTTGATCACTCCCTCCTTGCCGGAGGTAAGCCTTGGCAATCTCGGCGGCGCTCTTTCCTGGAAAATCCCACTGAGTAGCGACCAAAAAAAGTGGGTGTATAGCCACGTCACTCATAACAACGTGGGGCTGCCAGATTTGGGTGAGCAGTTCAGAGTAACGGGGGCGCTAGGGTACCTCAGCCGTAATCTTCATTGGTCCGCCAGCGAGCTGCGTAACCCAGGTCGAGTTATTGAGCAAATCGTCGATTCGCCCAAGGCGCAGGCCTTGGGTAAGGCTCTGCAAGAAAAGATGGGCGCGCTTTCGACTGAAAAAAGTAACCAAGACTGGATTTTGACGGCCATCGCCACCACGCTGGATAGTGAAAGCATCTTCAACCCGAAAAAAAATCATGTGGCTGGATTCGATCTAGCGTCCGGAAACCATTATGGGCAGCCTCTTGGGGCGATCAAACAGGGGTTGATTGATCATCTGGTCGCGAGGAACAAAACCACCGTCGAAATGGCCCCTATCGGCGCTCATCTGCTGCTGTCTCACGCAGCTCCTGAGCTGCTGGTCAGAGACATCCCTGATGGCGTGACCTATGGCTCTATGGCCTGGGTGAGTCTGAAGGCTGCGGTGGCGCGTATTGAAGCTCAAAGTCCTGGTACCAGTGCGAAAATGACGTTTGCAGAGGTGATTTTACGGGACGCCAACGATCCGATTTCGGCAGACGACGACCTGATTCAGAGCCAGGCCCGGCGATCGGCACTCATTGAGTGGGGGGAAATAAATGGGGTGTTCCCGAAGTCAACAACAGGCGTCTATTCGCAGTCGCATGTTGACCTCGCGCAACAAGCGATCGCTGAAAAAACGGAGCAGTTGAGCAAAGTCTCCCCGGCCCTGAGGGCTGAAATACCGACGCAGAAAAGTATCGCGCTGAAAGCGCTCAAAGAAGCTTTTGGCGAGGGCATTCCTTTTGAACGTAACTGCATCAACAGCAACCGTGTAACGCAAGACAGCCATTATCTTACCCCCTCTCTCACGACAGAGCCCACGGGCGATTACTCAATGCTGGATCTCTATTTATCAGGGCGCGCCGCGGATCCAGTGGGGTGGTTTTCCACTGATAAAGATGTACCTATTTCCTATATGCTCAACAAACTAGTGGCGCTCCAGAAACCGAAAGGCCTGCATGAGAAAGTATTTGCCGAGTACGAAAGTGGGATAAAGAACGCCTATGTCACTTTAACTAAAAACCTGATCTCACAGCTACCACTGGAAGACAGGAAAAATATTGAATATGGAAAAATTAATGTTTATGTCGATGGGGAGGTCACTCGAACTACATCATTTCTGCCGGGGTTTACCCATGTCCACGAGTCGTCGTTTCCAGAGCAACCTTTGAAAGAGCGTGTGCTGTTGATCAAAACTGAGCGAAATGACGAGACGACCTTTTATGAAATATCGCCACAGCACGGGCGGATCCGCAGGCGAGATGACTTAAAGAGCGGATTTCTGGAAGGTGTGCAGGAACGATGGGTCGAGCGGCCATCCCCTAATGGCAAGAAAGAAACCAACAGGGCTATTCAGGAGAAAAAGCCAGGCACTGAGCAGCACAAGGCTCTGCAAGATGCACAGCAGGAATTGACCAGTGCACCAGCATCATTTTCCAGCCAGCGAAGTCAATACCTTGGTGAGTTACTCTCCAAGCACACTACCGATGCGTTTAGCTTCGACAGCCTATTTGAGTCATCCAAGGCTATTACGACGTTTGATAATGAAGAAGCCAGAAAGGCAATGGCAACTGAGATTTTCCTCGGCGTTATACCTGGCGCCTCGGCTATTCGCCACCTTATTCAGGGAAAGCCCTTGGAGGCTTTGGGCGATGTCGTTTTCGATGGCGTGATGTATGCGACAACTCTTGGTTTTGGCAAGGCAGCTGGAGCGGCGAAGGGGCTGAATGGGCTCAAAAGCACCAGGTTATTCGGAAAGGCGCTCGGAAAAGCGGCTTCAAATGCCGGCAATTTCGTGACAGATGCGGCTAATGGCGTCCGGCGCGGTGCAGGTGCTGTAGTAGCGCAATTGCGCCCTGGCATACGTAAAGTAGACCTGGTTGAATTAGCCAAACGGCCTAACGTCGCTGAGGGCACTTATAAGGCTGCCAATAAGGTCGATAGCATCAGGGGAACTGCACGACTCGATGAGGCAACGGGTAAGTGGTATCACTATGATCCGGCCACGCGCCGTGCGTATGGAATGCCTATTGACTTTACCCCCGAGGCTGCACCTGCGCTTAAAAAAACAACTTACGATAAGCTGCAAATAAAATTTGATACACAGATAACGAATGCTGCGGAAGACGCCGGGCTCTGTTTTCATAGGTCATCGCAAATTGCGCGTGCTGAGAGTACAATTTCAGCGAAGGCTTATGAGGCAATCAACAGTTCAAAACTTGTTGATGGGTATCCGAAAGGCTATCGGGATTTTATGGGGATCGCCCCCGACACCATAAAACATACATTTAATCCTGCGGATATTACCGAGTCAGGATTCATAAATTTCATAGACAAGAACGCCAACGGGAAAGTAGTCCATACGGCTTATATTCAGAGAACAGTCGATAACAAACTATACCTTTACAACAGCAATCAAATCACTTTGGATGCCGCACTTATTCGTACTGGGGACGCAGTACATGAGTCCCGTTCTGTGAGGGCATTCAATCTAGATAACAGTAAGCAACAGGCGCTACAAACATGGCTCGATGTGGGGGATAACATACCGGGCCTTGTCGGACATCGATACGACTTCGCTTTCACACCGGCGAGCACGCTGAACAGAAATATTGAACAATTAGCGCACTAGGTTTTACAGGCTCCGTCTTTGCTAACAAACAAAGCGAAGACGGGCTTCATGCCCAGTCCGCACTGAATGCTGGGCCTCACGCCCGAATCATCTCCCGCACTTTCGCCGTCAACAAATCAAATGTGAACGGCTTGGTGATCAACTGCATTCCCGGATCCAGGAACCCGCCGCGCACCGCCGCGTGCTCGGCATACCCCGTGATAAATAACACCTTCAAGTCCGGACGAATCTGCCGCCCGATTTCCGCCAGTTGCCGGCCATTCATTCCCGGCAAACCGACGTCGCTGATCATCAGGTCGATCCGCTGCCCGGATTCGATAATCGGCATGGCGCTGTTGGCGTCACCGGCCTCGACAAACGCGTAACCCAGCTCGCTTAGTACTTGACTCACCAATACCCGCACGGCGGGGTCATCCTCGACGATCAGCACCGTTTCACCGGCATTGGCGTAAGGCAGCAGGGCAGGGTTGAGGGGTTCATCAGCTGCCACTTCGCCGGCAAAACGCGGCAGGAACAGGCTGACGGTGGTGCCCTCGCCGACGACGCTGTGAATGGTCACATGGCCGTGGGACTGTCGAGCAAAGCCATAGATCATCGACAAGCCCAGGCCGGTCCCTTGGCCAATGGGCTTGGTGGTAAAGAAGGGATCGAAGGCGCGGCTGATCACACTGTCGGGCATGCCACAGCCGGTATCACTGACGCTCAGCTCCACGTAGTCACCGGGGGTGAGGGTGCCATAGGCGGCTGTAAAAATGCTGTCCAGATGGCGATTGCTGGTTTCCACCACCAGTTGGCCGCCGTCGGGCATAGCGTCTCGGGCGTTGATAGCCAGGTTGAGCAGGGCACTTTCCAGTTGATTGGGGTCGGCCTCGGCAATCCAGAGCGGTTCGTTCAGGCGCATGTCGAGGACGATGCTTTCGTTGAGGCTGCGTTGCAGCAACTCACCCATGGACGTCACCAGATGATTGATCTCCACCGGTTTTGAGTCCAGTGACTGGCGACGGGAAAACGCCAGCAGGCGGTGGGTCAGGCCGGCGGCACGGTTGGCCGAAGTGACGCCAAGGTCGATCAGGCTGTCGAGGTCTTCCAGCCGGCCTCGGGCCAGTCGCCTGCGCAGCAACTCCAGGCTGCCGATGATCCCGGTAAGCATATTGTTGAAGTCATGGGCGATACCGCCGGTCAACTGCCCGACGGCTTCCATTTTCTGTGATTGGCGCAGCGCCTCTTCGTTGTTGCGCAACTGTGCGGTGCGCTCTTCAACCTGCTGCTCAAGGGTTTCCAGGGTGCGTTGCAGGCGCAATTCGCCTTGGCTCAGGTCGATCAAGCGGTCCCGGGCCTCGTATTGTCGGCATCGACCACGCAGGGCGGTGCTCACGAGGCTGATTAGGGTCACCGGATGGAAAGGTCGTTCCAGCAAGGTGATGTTGCCCAGCAGTGCGCTCAGGTGTGAGGAGGCGTTTTGCTCCACGCCGCCATGGTGAGTCATCAGCACGATAGGCAGGTCTGACCAGGCAGGCTGTTGATGCAGGTAGTCAAGCAGTGGGTCCAGGTTGACACCACGCAGGGCTTCGGCTGCGATGATCAGCAGGCCGGCGCCCTGTTCGAGTTCGTTACACAACATCTGCAAGTGGGAGGCGATGATGCCGCTGAAACCTGCCTCATTGAGCATCATCAGCGCCAGCGCGCTGTCGCGTCCCAGCGGCGCGAGAATGATCGCACGCTCGGAGATGGCCGGCAGGCCACTCACGTTTCCTCATCCTGGAGCAATGGGCTGCCTGCACCCATATAGTTCGGTACGCCGCGCAGCACGCCTTGAAAGGCCTCGAGGGGTTCGCCGATGGTCATGCCCCGGCCGCCAATACGGTATTCGCGAATGGTCGACTCATGGCTACCGGTGCGTTTCTTGATGATCGAAATGGCCCGGCGGACTTTACCCAGCGCTTCAAAGTAGCGCAGCAGAATGACCGTGTCGGCCAGATAGGTAATGTCCACCGGTGCCTGCATATCGCCAACCAGGCCGTGCTGGGCTACGGTCATGAAGGTCGCGGCACCTCGGCGGTTGAGGTAGAGCAGCAGTTCGTGCATGTGCAGGATCAGGGCGTTCTCTTCCGGCATGGCGGCCTGGTAGCCGTTGACACTGTCGATCACCACGGTTTTGATCCCACGCTCATCGACGCAACGTCGGACCCGGTGCGAGAACTCCCCCGGGGACAGCTCCGCGGCGTCTACCTGCTCAATCAGCAGATTGCCCGTTTGTTGCAGGGCCGCCAGGTCGATGCCCATGTTTTTCATTCGTTCGAACAGCAGCCCCAGTTCCTCATCAAAAATGAACAACGCCGCTTTTTCGCCACGAGCCACGGCGGCCGCAGCAAAGATCATTGAGATCAGCGACTTGCCGGTACCGGCTGGACCGAGGATCAGGGTGCTGGATCCGGTCTCGATACCGCCCCCCAGTAGCGCGTCCATTTCGCGGATGCCACTGGTCAAGGTTTCGCGGTTGTAGCCGCCACGGTGCTCGGCCGCCACCAGGCGAGGGAACACATGGACGCCATCTTCCATGATGGTGAAGTCATGAAAACCACCGCGGTATTTCTGGCCCCGGTACTTCACCACCCGTACACGCCGTCGTTCAGCGCCGTAGTTGGGGGTCAGTTCTTCCAGGCGGATCACCCCATGGGCCACGCTGTGTACGGTTTTATCGAGGGATTCGGTGGTCAGGTCGTCCAGCAGCAGGACGGTGGCGTCGTAGCGCACGAAGTAGTGCTTGATCGCCAGAATCTGCCGGCGATAACGCAAGGAACTTTGCGCCAGCAGGCGGATTTCCGAGAGGCTGTCGATGACCACGCGGGTCGGCTTGACCCGTTCTACCACTTCGAAGATCTGTCGGGTGGCTTCCCCCAGCTCCAGGTCCGAAGAGTACAGCAGGCTTTGCTGGTGGTCCGCGTTGAGCAGGCTTTCCGGCGGGGTCAGCTCGAAGATATGGATGTTCTCGTCCAGATCCCAGCCGTGGGATTTGGCACCCTGGCGCAGTTCCCGCTCGGTTTCCGACAGCGTGATGTACAGCGAGCGCTCGCCAGCCCTGGCCCCTGCCTGGAGAAAATGCAGGGCCACGGTGGTTTTGCCGGTGCCGGGCTCACCTTCGAGCAGGAACAAATGGCTACGGGACAGCCCACCGGAAAGGATGTCATCGAGCCCTTCAATACCGGTTGCTGCTTTTGCTGTGAACAGCTCTTTGGATGTAGACAAGGAGTGCCCTCAAGTCACGTGTCAGGAGAAAGGCACGCCGGGTGAGGCATGCCATATTCACTTGACAGTGGAGCCGTGGGGCCGTTCAACGTTATCTTTCAATTATGCAAGGTGGCTCGCAGTCTCCAACTTTTGCAGGGCTACAGACCCTGTTGCAGCGCCGGATCGTCGGGATTCTGCTGTTCCAGCTGTGCCAATAACACCTGGACGTTTTGCAACTGGCCGCTTTGCGTCCAGTAGTTGACCAGCAGCACCCGTGCCTTGCGGTTCTCCGGGTGGCGCTGGACGATCTCTTCCAACTGACGCTGGGCAGCTTCCAGTTCCTGCTGGGCGTGTAGGGTGGTAGCCAGGTCGTAGCGGTAATCCTGATTGCCCGGCTCAAGTTCTACAGCCTTGGACAGGCCGAGCAGGGCGTATTCGCGTTCGCCATGATGCAGCAGCCACATGCCCAAGGCGTGCTGCAGGTAGGCCGACTCGGGGTGCGCTTGCAGTTGATTGGCCAGCAACTGGCGGGAGTCGTCGACCTTGCCTTGCTTGTCCAGCAACTCGATTTGCGCCACGACGGCCGGCAGGTTGTCCGGCTCAAGGCGCAGGGCCTGCTCCAGAGCATTCTGCGCCTCCTGCAGGCGAGCGTTGTGAATGTACAGGCGTGCCAGTTGAATCCAGCCCTCGGCGGTTTCGGGTTGACCCTTGAGCTGCTTCTCAAACTCGTCGAGCACTCGTTGCAACGGTCCGAAGTACAAGCCCAGGGTGTCGGGTGAAAGGCCCAGCAAGGCGTTGGCGGCGGCAAACCGTACGCTTTGTTCGGGATCTTCCAGCAGAGGACCAAGCAATAACGTGCGTTGGCCGCTGGGTACCAGCCCGACAACGCTGTGAATGGCCGCCTGGCGCACCAACGGTGCTTCGTTGGCCAGGTCCTTGTCTGCCAGCTTCAAGGCTTGGGGGCTGGGGTAGTTCGCCAGTTCGGCATGCAGGGCGGCCCGACGTACATCGGACAAGTCTGGACGCCCCAGTTGTTGATACAACACCCGTGCGGCTCCTGCTTCGCCGTTACGGGCTTGTTTCAAAGCCTTGGAATAGCCGTGGGCAATGGCTGGCGGCACGGCCACTTGAGCGGTGCGGGTGAAATACCAGGTGATCAGCACGATAAACAACAGGGCGCACAAGCCGATGATGGAGTAACGGCGAGACTTTGACATGCAGGCGTCCAAAAGCTGGGCAGCTATTACAAAGCCATCAGCTTCGGTCAGACCACTCGATGTGTCAAACCCGCATCACGTCAGCACATAGTCCACAGGCTCCAGCGCCGGCGGCAGTTGGGTTTCGCCGAGGGCGGCGAGGATTTCCCGCTCCAGGGTGCGAACGATGGCATCGCAGGGCAGATCGTTTTCATCGAAGCCAAACGGGTCCTCCAAATCATCACCGATGGCGTCCAGACCAAAGAAGGTGTAGCTGACGATGGCGGTGAAGAGCGGCGTGAGCCAGCCCAACGGCTCAGCCATAGCGAAGGGCAGCAGAATACAGAACAGGTAAATGGTGCGGTGCAGCAGCAAGGTGTAGGGGAAGGGCAACGGGGTACTTTTTATCCGCTCACAGGCGGCCTGGACCTGACTCAGGCCCGCCAGACGGGTTTCCAGCTGGGTGTAGCGCCAGTCGCTGATCCGGCCTTGTTCAGCCGCCGTCGAACACTGGGCGCCGACCGCTTGCAGGACGCTGTCGGGAAGGTTGGGGTGGCCTGGGGTCACGACGATCCACGGCTGGATAACGCGCGCCTCATCTTCCCGGCGCAGGTGCGCAACCAAGCCATGGGCAAACCCGCACAAACCCCGGAGCACGCCGGCACGCTCGGCGGGGTCGCGCAAGACCTGGGTTTCACGGATCAACGAGCGTATCTCAATGACCATCTGCCCCAGTTGTTTGCGACCTTCCCACCAACGGTCATAGCAGGCGTTGTTACGAAAACTCATGAAGATCGACAGCGACAGGCCCAACAAGGTGAAGGGCGTGGCGTTGACCTTGGAGAAATACGCCGGGTGCAGGGTTTCCACCAGCACAATCACCGAGGCCAGCAACGTGACCATCAGGCTGCGCGTGGCGATGCGCTTGGCAATCGAGCCTTTGAGCGAGAACAGGATGCCGAGCAGTTTGGGTTTTGGACGGACGATCATCGGAGGGCTTCATCGCAAGTGCAGGCCATCAGATTAGAAGCCTGGCCGCGCAGCGTCCAATCGCCAGTGTCGACCGCGTGATCGGCGGGCTCTATGACCCAGGCTATTGGCCAAACCAGTCAGCCATGTTGAAGGCTTTGACCATTGTCCGCCGGGCGCTCTGGGGCGACTATTTCCCCGGTTTACGTAGCCCATCCTGAAAACAAAAACACAGAGGGATTTGAAGCGATGCGTGATTACTCGACGGCCACCACCCAGTTCAACTACCAGCAAACGGTCGACGCCGCACTGTCCGGCAGCCTGCAAGGGCTCAATGCCTGCGTTGAATGCTGTGATCGGCATGCGTTGCCGGGGCGTATTGCGCTGTTCTGGGAGGGCAAGGATGGCCGCAGTGCCACGTCCACCTTCAGCGAGTTGCAGGACCAGGCGGCGCGTTTCGCCAATTTCCTCCTGGCCCAGGGGGTCAAGCGGGGTGACAAAGTGGCCGGCCTGTTGCCGCGTACCGCCGAATTGCTGGTGGTGGTGTTTGCCACCTGGCGCATCGGCGCGGTCTATCAGCCGCTGTTCACCGCATTCGGCCCCAAGGCCATCGAGCACCGCCTGAGCAGCTCCGGCGCCGCGCTGGTGGTCACCGATGCGGTCAACCGGCCCAAACTCAACGAAGTTGCCGACTGCCCAACCATCGTCACCGTCGCCGGCCCCAAGGGTGAAGGCATTGTACGTGGCGATTTCAGTTTCTGGGCGGAGTTGCCCAATCATTCCAGCGTCTGCGAGCCGGTGCTGTTGGACGCTGATGAGCCCTTTCTGTTGATGTTCACCTCTGGCACCACCGGTCCGTCAAAAGCCTTGGCGGTGCCGCTTAAGGCGATTGTCGCCTTCCAGAGCTACACCCGCGACGCCGTGGACCTGCGCCCCGAAGACGCGTTCTGGAACGTAGCCGATCCGGGCTGGGCCTATGGCATTTATTTTGGCGTGACCGGGCCCTTGTCCATGGGGCATCCGATTACCTTTTACGATGGTCCGTTCACCCTGGAAAGCACCTGCCGGGTCATCAATAAATATGGCATCACCAACCTCACCGGTTCACCCACGGCCTATCGGCTGCTGATTGCCGGTGGCGAACAATTTGCCAGCTCGATCAAGGGCAAGCTGCGGATTGTCAGCAGCGCTGGAGAGCCGTTGAACCCGGAAGTGATCCGCTGGTTTGCCGACAACCTGGGCGTCACCATCCACGACCATTATGGCCAGACCGAACTGGGCATGGTCCTGTGTAATCACCACGGCCTGGATCACCCGGTGCACGTCGGCTCGGCCGGCTTTGCCTCTCCGGGCCATCGCATTGTGGTGCTGGACGACAACCATCAGGAGCTGCCTGCCGGCCAGCCCGGGATTCTGGCCATCGACCGCGACCAGTCACCGATGTGCTGGTTCGCCGGCTACGAAGGAGGCAAGACCAAGGCCTTCGTCGGCCAGTACTACCTCAGTGGCGACACCGTGGAATTGAATCCCGACGGCAGCATCAGCTTTGTCGGGCGCAGCGATGATGTGATCACCACCTCCGGCTATCGGGTCGGCCCCTTCGATGTGGAAAGTGCGCTGATCGAACACCCGGCCGTGGTGGAGGCGGCAGTGGTGGGCAAGCCGTGCCCGGAGCGTACCGAACTGGTCAAGGCGTTTGTGGTGCTCAGCCCGCAATACCGCGCCGCACCGGAACTGGCCGAGGAGCTGCGCCAACACGTGCGCAAGCGTCTGGCGGCTCACTCGTACCCACGGGAAATCGAATTTGTCAGCGAGCTGCCCAAGACCCCGAGCGGCAAGCTGCAACGCTTCATTTTGCGTAATCAGGAAATTGCCAAGGTCCAGGCGGCGCAAGCTGCTGCGACTGCGGTTTGACCCCCTCTTTCAAGGAAACAGTGATGCAGATTGAGAACAAGGTTTTTCTGGTCAGCGGCGGTGCCTCGGGCCTCGGTGCGGCCACCGCTGAGATGCTGGTAGCGGCCGGTGCCAAGGTGATGCTGGTCGACCTGAACGCCGACGCTGTCGCCGCCCAGGCCGCCAAGCTGGGCGACCAGGCCCGCAGCACCGTGGCTGACATCAGCCAGGAAGCCGCCGCCGAAGCCGCCGTGCAGGCCACCGTTGCCGCCTTCGGCGGTTTACATGGGCTGGTGAACTGCGCCGGTGTGGTGCGTGGCGAGAAGATCCTTGGCAAGAACGGCCCTCATGCCCTGAGCAGCTTCGCCCAGGTGATCAACGTGAATCTGATTGGCAGCTTCAACCTGTTGCGCCTATGTGCAGCAGCCATCGCTGAAACCGAGGCCAATGCCGATGGTGAGCGCGGCGTGATCATCAATACCGCCTCGGTGGCCGCCTTTGACGGCCAGATCGGCCAGGCAGCCTATGCGGCCTCCAAGGGCGCGATTGCCAGCCTGACGTTGCCCGCCGCCCGGGAACTGGCGCGTTTCGGCATTCGGGTGATGACCATCGCTCCCGGTATTTTCGAGACCCCGATGATGGCCGGCATGACCCCCGAAGTGCGCGAGTCCCTGGCCGCCGGCGTGCCGTTTCCGCCACGCCTGGGCAAGCCGAGCGAGTACGCCGCGCTGGTCCGGCATATCATTGAAAACAGCATGCTCAACGGCGAGGTGATCCGTCTCGACGGCGCCTTGCGCATGGCCGCCAAATAAGGAATATTTGTCATGACTACTAATCACGATCCCGTCGTTATCGTCAGTGCTGTGCGCACGCCCATGGGCGGTTTTCAGGGCGACCTCAAGGGCCTGACCGCGCCGCAACTTGGCTCGGCGGCGATTCGCGCAGCGGTTGAACGCGCCGGTATCGCCAGTGATGCGGTGGATGAAGTGCTGTTCGGTTGTGTGCTGCCCGCCGGGCTGGGCCAGGCGCCCGCACGTCAGGCTGCCCTCGGTGCTGGCCTGGACAAATCCACCCGTTGCACCACCCTCAATAAAATGTGCGGCTCGGGCATGGAAGCCACCATCCTCGCCCATGACTCTCTGCTGGCCGGCAGCGTTGACGTGATCATCGCCGGTGGCATGGAAAGCATGTCCAACGCCCCGTACCTGCTGGACCGCGCCCGCAGTGGTTACCGCATGGGCCATGGCCGGGTCATCGACCATATGTTCCTCGACGGCCTGGAAGACGCCTATGACAAGGGCCGCCTGATGGGCACCTATGCCGAAGACTGCGCCGAACATAACGGCTTCACCCGTGAAGCCCAGGATGCATTCGCCATTGCCTCCCTGACCCGCGCTCAGCAAGCCATCACCGAAGGCAACTTTGCTGCGCAGATCGTTCCGGTGCAGGTCACCGTCGGCAAGGAACAGAAAACCATCAGCCACGATGAACAGCCGCCGAAGGCCAAGCTGGACAAGATCGCGACGCTGAAACCGGCATTTCGCGAGGGCGGCACGGTGACAGCGGCCAACTCCAGCTCCATCTCCGACGGTGCGGCGGCGTTGCTGTTGATGCGCCAGTCCGAGGCACAAAAGCGTGGGCTTAAACCTCTGGCGGTGATTCATGGCCATGCGGCGTTTGCCGATGAGCCAGGCCTGTTTCCGGTAGCGCCGGTGGGGGCGATTCGCAAGCTGATGAGCAAGACCGGCTGGAACCTGGGCGAAGTGGACTTGTTTGAAATCAACGAAGCCTTTGCCGTGGTCAGTCTGGTAACCATGAGCAAGCTGGAGATCCCCCACAGCAAGGTCAACATCCACGGCGGCGCTTGTGCACTGGGGCATCCGATTGGAGCGTCCGGTGCGCGAATTCTGGTGACGCTGTTGTCGGCCCTGCGCCAGCAAGGTTTGAAACGCGGTGTGGCGGCCATCTGTATCGGCGGCGGCGAAGCCACGGCCATGGCCGTTGAATGCCTGTACTAAGGAGCACCCATGCTACCCAATGACGAACAACTGCAGATCAGCGAAGCAGCTCGGCAATTTGCCCAGGAACGGCTCAAACCGTTCGCCGCCGAGTGGGATCGCGAGCACCGTTTCCCCAAGGAAGCCATTGGCGAAATGGCCGAGTTGGGCTTCTTCGGCATGCTGGTTCCAGAGCAATGGGGCGGTTGCGACACCGGTTACCTGGCCTATGCCATGGCGCTTGAAGAAGTCGCCGCCGGTGATGGCGCCTGCTCGACCATCATGAGCGTGCACAACTCCGTGGGCTGCGTGCCGATCCTCAAGTTCGGCACGGACCAGCAGAAAGAGCAATTCCTCAAGCCTTTGGCCAGCGGCGCCATGCTCGGTGCCTTCGCGCTGACCGAACCCCAGGCCGGTTCCGACGCCAGCAGCCTGAAAACCCGTGCCCGCCTGGACGGTGACCATTACGTGCTGAACGGCTGCAAACAATTCATCACTTCCGGGCAAAACGCCGGGATCGTGATTGTGTTTGCCGTGACTGATCCGGCGGCGGGTAAGCGTGGCATCAGTGCGTTTATCGTGCCCACCGACTCGCCGGGCTACAAGGTGGCGCGGGTCGAGGACAAGCTCGGCCAACATGCGTCCGACACCTGCCAGATTCTCTTCGAGGACGTGAAGGTGCCAGTGGCTAACCGTTTGGGCGAGGAGGGCGAAGGCTACAAGATCGCCCTGGCTAACCTGGAAGGCGGTCGCGTCGGCATCGCCTCGCAGTCAGTGGGCATGGCCCGGGCGGCGTTTGAAGCAGCCCGTGATTACGCCCGCGAGCGGGAAAGTTTCGGCAAGGCACTGATCGAACACCAGGCCGTGGCCTTCCGTCTGGCGGACATGGCAACCCAGATTGCGGTCGCCCGGCAGATGGTGCACTACGCTGCGGCCCTGCGTGACAGCGGCAAGCCGGCATTGGTGGAAGCGTCCATGGCCAAGCTGTTTGCCTCGGAAATGGCCGAAAAGGTCTGTTCGGCAGCCTTGCAAACCCTCGGCGGCTACGGTTACCTAAGCGACTTTCCCCTGGAGCGGATCTATCGCGATGTGCGGGTCTGCCAGATCTACGAAGGCACCAGCGATATTCAACGCATGGTCATCTCACGCAATCTCTGAGGAGCACTAGATGAGTTACGAAACCATTTTGCTGGACGTCCAGGGCCGGGTCGGGCTGATTACCCTGAACCGCCCGCAAGCGCTGAACGCCCTGAACGCGCAGTTGGTCAGCGAGGTGAACCTGGCGCTGGACAGCCTGGAGGCCAACCCCGAGATTGGCTGCATCGTGATCACCGGCTCGAAAAAGGCCTTTGCTGCCGGTGCCGACATCAAGGAAATGGCCGATCTTACCTACCCGCAGATCTACCTCGACGACTTGTTCAGCGACAGTGACCGCGTGGCCAACCGTCGCAAGCCGATCATCGCGGCCGTCAACGGTTTCGCCTTGGGTGGCGGCTGTGAGCTGGCGCTGATGTGCGACTTCATCCTGGCAGGCGACACGGCCAAGTTTGGCCAACCGGAAGTCAACCTGGGTGTGCTGCCGGGTATGGGCGGGACCCAGCGCTTGACCCGTGCGGTGGGCAAGGCCAAGGCCATGGAAATGTGCCTTACCGGACGGTTTATTGATGCGGTGGAAGCCGAGCGCTGTGGCATCGTCGCACGGATCGTGCCGGCGGATGAGTTGCTCGAAGAAGCACTGAAAGTCGCGGCATTGATCGCCAGCAAATCGGTGCCCATCAGCATGATGGTCAAGGAAAGCGTCAACCGCGCCTTTGAAGTCAGCCTGTCTGAAGGCGTGCGCTTTGAGCGTCGGGTGTTCCATGCGGCGTTTGCCACACAGGATCAGAAGGAAGGCATGGCGGCATTTGTGGCCAAACGCGCGCCGGAGTTCAAGGACAAATAACCCTGTGGCGAGGGGGCTTGCCCCCGTTGGGCTGCGAAGCAGCCCTAAAACCTGCCTGTTCGGTCTTCCTGAAAGACAGCAGTCGTTTTATCTGGGGCTGCTCCGCAGCCCAACGGGGGCAAGCCCCCTCGCCACAGTCTGCTATTTATCGAGCAACTGCATCACAGCCTCCGGATACCGCTGGCCTGCAGTGGCATTGGCCGGGAATATCGCCTCCAGTGCCGCCAGCTCTTGAGCGTTCAGCTTAACCTCCAGTGCCGCCACATTCTCTTCCAGATACTTACGCTGCTTGGTCCCCGGAATCGGGATCAGGTAGTCCCCCTGTGCCAACACCCACGCCAACGCCAACTGGCCTGCGCTAACACCTTTCTCGACGGCCAGCGCCTGCACCTGATCCACCAGTAACAGGTTCTTCGTGAAGTTCTCACCCTGAAAGCGTGGGCTGAAACGGCGGTAGTCGTCCGCCGCAAAATCATCCGGGCTTTTCAGTGCGCCGGTCAGAAAACCACGGCCCAGAGGGCTGTACGGGACGAAGGCGATCCCCAGGCGTTGGCAGGCCGCCAGGCAGCCATTGTCTTCCTGATCCCGGCTCCACAATGAGTATTCACTTTGCAGCGCACTGATGGGGTGGACCTTGTGGGCCCGCTCCAGGGTGGCGGCCGAGGCTTCGCTCAAACCCAGGTAACGCACTTTGCCTTGCTTGACCAATTCGGCCATGGCACCGACGGTTTCCTCGATGGCCACAGCGGGGTCGATGCGGTGTTGGTAGTACAAGTCCAGCGTGTCGATACCCAGGCGTTGCAACGTACCGTCGATGGACTGGCGAATGTACTCTGGGCGGCCATTCACGCCACGTATCGCGGGATTGGCCGGGTCACGCACGATGCCGAACTTGCTGGCCAGGAACACCTGGTCGCGCTTGCCGGCAATGGCCTTGCCGATCAGGGTCTCGTTGGTATGGGGGCCGTACATGTCGGCGGTGTCGAGGAAGTTGATCCCCAGCTCCAGGGCACGGTGCAGGGTGGCGGTGGCCTCCGTGGTATCGGTGCCGGTGGTGTAGAAATCAGTCATGCCCATGCAGCCGAGGCCGATGGCGGAGACGTGGGGGCCGTTTTTGCCGAGTTGACGAGTGTGCATGGGTCCAGCTCCGTTGAGGGGGAAGGGCTCCATTGTTGTCCTCGACAAAACCAAGATAAACCGGCTAAAAACACTATCACTATTAGTAAATTCTAAATAATCCCTTAGAGGAGGCCGTCCTTTGGACCGTTTCAACGCCATGCGGGTCTTTACGCGGATTGTCGAATTGGGCGGGTTCGCCAAGGCGGCCGACAGCCTACAACTGCCGCGCGCGTCTGTGACGATTCTGATCAAGCAGTTGGAGGCGCATTTGGGCGTGCAATTGTTGCAACGCACCACGCGCCAGGTCAGCCCAACCCTGGACGGCGCTGCCTACTATCAACGCTGCGTCAGTCTATTGGCGGACCTGGAGGAAACCGAAGCGGTGTTCTCCACCAGCCGTCGCAACCCGCGCGGCACGTTGCGTATTGATATGCCTGCAGGAATAGGGCGATTTATCGTGATTCCGGCGTTGCCCGAGTTCACGGCACGCTACCCGCAGATCGACCTGGAAATCGGCCTCAATGACCGTCCTGTAGACCTGATTCGCGAAGGCGTGGATTGCGTCTTGCGCGGCGGCCTGGCCCTGGACGAATCACTGGTGGCAAGGCCGCTGGCGATGATGGATCAGGTGACCTGCGCCAGTCCTGAATACCTGCTGCGCGTTGGTGTGCCCAATAGTCTGGATGAGTTGGCCGGCCATCAAGTCGTCGAGTATTTTTCAAGCGCCAGTGGCAAGCGTTACGGTCTGGAATTCCAGATAGACAACGAAATACGTCTGGTAGACCTGCCCAAGCAGGTGGCGGTCAACAGTGCCGACGGTTACCTCGCAGCCTGTGCTGCCGGTTATGGGCTGGTGCAGACGCCGTACTATCACGCCAGGCGCGAGCTGCAAGCAGGCACCTTGGTCGAGGTGCTGCCGGCCTTGCTGCCGCCGCCATTGGCGTTGACCGCGCTGTACCCGCCGCACCGCCAGCTGTCCCAGCGGGTGCGGGTGTTTGTGGATTGGCTGGTGGAGCTTTGTGCCCATCCTGACAATGGATTGCAGCGTTAGCCCTGAGCCTTTCGGTAGGCGCCGGGTTGTTGTCCGGTGACCTTGTGGAAGGCCCGAGTAAACGCTGCCACTGACTGATAACCCACCGCCAGCGAAACATCCGCCACTGTCAGATTGTTCTTGAACAACTGGCGGGCGTGGCGCATGCGCATCATCAACAGTACTTGCCCCGGTGATTGCCCGCACAGCTCATTGAAGCGCTTGAAAAATGCTGAACGGGACAAGCCCGTACAGGCCGCCATGCTTTCCAGGCTCCACGGCTCGGCCGGTTGGGCGATCAATCGCTCCAGCAGACCGGCAAACGCCGGTTGCCGAGCCAGCGCCGCCAGGCCGCCGAGGTCGGTGTTGTCCACCACCTGTTGGCGCAATACATAGAGAAACAACAGGTGGCAGAGGCGCTCCAACAGTGCCGAGGACGGCACGGGCTTGCGTTGGCATTCCTGGAGAATCAGTTCGAACAGGTTGCGCGCGGCCACCAGTGACGGGTCGCCGGCCCGCAAGATGATCCAGTTGGGCAGGGCGTCCACAATCATCGCCGACAAGCCCGAATGAAAGTGAAAGAAACCGCACACCAGGCCCACGCCGTCGGTGGCTTCGGCATCCAGCGGCAGCATCGGACGGCGCGGGGATTTGCGGGCGCCCTCAGCGGTCGCTTCGCTTGACAGCCGAAAACCCAGGTCTTGCAACAGAAACAGGGCGTCGCCGTTGTTCAACAGTACTGGGGCATCATCGCCCTCCACATGCAACCAACATTGACCCTGTACAACCAGGTGAAAACTGGCGTTGGCCAAGCCGTGGGTACTGGCGTGCCAGCCGCCGCAATAGCGCCCGACATGGAACAGGCTGGTATCGAGTTCGAGGCTATCTAATAACCAATCGAGGAGTGAATTGGACGAATTCATCTAATGGAAAGACTCTAGAGCAAGTAATCGCTACTTTAGACTATTGAGAGGTTTTTTTATAACCAACAGACTTGGAGCACGAATCAATCAGGAGACCACTCCATGTCCCGTGTACCCATGCTGACTCTGGAAACCGCACCGGAAGCGGCCAAACCGTTCCTCGAAAATGCCCTCAAGGGCTCTGGTTTCATCCCTAACCTGCTGGCCGTGCTGGCCAATGCTCCGGCCGCGCTGGAAACCTACGTCACCGTCTCGGGCCTCAACGCCAAGTCCGAGCTGAGCCTGGCGGAAAGGGAAGTGGTGCAGTTGATTGCCGCGACCACCCACGGTTGCGATTTCTGCGTCGCCGGGCACACGGCGGTAGCACGTAACAAGGCCAAGCTCTCGGAAGAAGTCATCGATGCCCTGCGCCAGCGCGGTGAGCTGCCCAACGAGCGTTATGAGACACTGGCCGCCTTTACCCGGGAAGTGATCGCCACCCGTGGTGATGTCAGCGACGCTGGTTACGAACAATTGCGTGCAGCCGGTTACACGGACGGTCATGCTCTGGAAGTTATTCTGGGTGTCAGCCTGGCCACGCTGTGCAACTTCGCCAACGTGTTTGCCCGTACGCCGCTGAACCCGGAGCTGGCGCAATACCGTTGGGAAAGGCCTGCGGGCTGAAGACGCTCGATGCACTCAGGCAGAAGCGGCGCGCTGGCGTCAGCGATGGTAAACATGCTGTAACAAGGAGAGACACCCATGCTTGACCCTATCTTGAGCCGCTGGCTCGATGTTCAAGCGCAAGCCCTGGATGTGGGCAGTTGCGATCCACAGGAAGTGCTGCCAAGGCTGGCAGAAGCCAATGTATTACGAATCGGTGTACCGAAAAGCCAGGGCGGACTGGGCGGCGACGTGGCCGGCGCTGTAGAGGCCATTGCCGATGTGGCCAGTCATTCCCTAGCGGCGGCCTTTGTCTGTTGGGGCCAGCGTTCGTTTATCGAGTACCTGCTACTGAGCCCGAATGAACGCCTGCGCGAACAACTGCTGCCGGACCTGCTCAGCGGCAAACTCGCCGGGGCCACCGGGCTTTCCAACGCGATGAAATTTCTTTCCGGCATCGAGACCTTGCAGATCAATGCCGAGCCAACGGATGACGGTTGGATCTTCAATGGCCGTCTGCATTGGGTGACCAACCTGCGCAAGAACGGTTTTGTGGTGGCTGCGGCCGTCGAGCATAACCAGGGTGGTACGCCGTTTATCATGGCGATCCCCGACTCGGTGGCCGGCTTGCAACGTTCCCGTGACTTGGAATTGCTCGGCCTGCAATCGAGCAACACGGCCGCCCTTGGCCTGGAAGGCGTTGAATTGAGCCGCGACTGGTTGCTGCATGAAGATGCCCGCAAGTTCCTGCCGGCAGTGCGTCCAGCCTTCCTTGGCCTGCAATGCGGCATGGCCATCGGCCTGGCCCGGCGTTCCTTGGCAGAGGTGGCCAACCACTTGGGCTCCAGCCGCACGGTATTGCGTGAGGAACTGGAGGCGCTGCGGGCGACCCTGGATCATCTGGTCACCGAACTCAAGCAAGGGTTGCTGTCCGGGCGCTTCACTGCCGAGCCTGCGCCGTTGTTCCGTTTGCGTATTGCGCTGGCGGAAACTGCCGCCAACGCAGTGCAGCTTGAGCTGCAGGCCAGCGGCGGCAAAGCCTACCTGACGGCCCACGGCAGCGGCTTTGCCCGGCGCTGGAGGGAGTCGGCCTTTGTGCCGATTGTCACCCCGAGCCTGGTGCAGTTGCGGACCGAGTTGGCACGTCAGGCTGCCTTATGAGTCAGGCGGTCTTGCAGGCCCAGGGGATCTGCCTGGGTTACGCCAGCGGACCGGTACTGGAAGGTTTCGACCTGCAACTGCAGCCCGGTGAAGTGGTGTCGATCCTCGGCCCCAGCGGTGTTGGCAAGTCCAGCCTGCTGCGGGTGCTCGCCGGTTTGCAGGCGCCTCAGGGCGGAAGCATTCGCTTGCTCGGCGAGCCGTTGAACGGTCCGCATCCACGGGTGGCGGTAGCCTTTCAGGATCCGAGCCTGCTGCCGTGGTTGAGCCTGGAAAAAAACGTCGCCTTTGGCCTGGACTTCGCCCGTCAACCGCACTTGAGTGCTGAAGAGCGCCGGGCCCGAGTGGATCATGCGATTGCCGCCGTCGGCCTGGAACACGCCCGTCTGCAATTCCCGGCGCAGTTATCCGGCGGCATGGCCCAGCGCACGGCGCTGGCCCGCTGCTTGGCCCGCCAACCCCAGGTGTTGCTGCTGGATGAGCCCTTCGGCGCGCTGGATGAAGTAACCCGCGCTGACATGCAACACTTGCTGCTCAAGGTCAATCGCGAGCAAGGTTCGGCTGCGGTGCTGATCACCCACGACATTGATGAAGCGCTGTTGCTTTCCGATCGGATTCTGCTGTTGGGTAACCGCCCGGCGCGAACCCTGGGAGAATGGCGCATCGACCTGCCGCAACCGCGGGAAGAGCAGGTCGAGGAAATCGGCGCCCTGCGTATCGACATTCTCAAAACCCTACGGCGGGCAAGCCGCCCTTTACCCCATACCTCTGAATTGCTGGAGCCTCAACATGTGTCTGGATGACCTGACCCACTCGCGCCGTGACTTTCTCAAACTCTCGGCCGTGCTCAGCGCGGCCGGTGCTTTGCCGCTGCTGAGCAGCCTGCAAGCCCGCGCGGCAGCCGAACCGGACGCACCGGTGCGCATCGGTTACCTGCCAATCACCGACGCCACGCCGTTGCTGGTGGCCCATAACAACGGTCTGTTCGAAGCCGAAGGCATCAAGGCCGAACGCCCGGTGCTGCTGCGCAGTTGGGCCCAGGTGATCGAGGCGTTTATCTCGGGCCAGGTCAACGTGATTCACCTGTTGTCGCCGATGACCATCTGGGCGCGCTATGGCAGCAAGGTGCCTGCCAAAGTGGTGGCGTGGAACCATGTGGGCGGCTCGGGCCTGACCGTGTCGCCAGGCATTACCGATGTGAAGCAGTTGGGCGGCAAATCGGTGGCGATTCCGTTTTGGTACTCGATCCACAACGTGGTGGTGCAGCAACTGTTTCGCGACAACGGTCTGACCCCGGTCAGCCGCGCCGCCGGCAGCAGCCTGGCGGCTAACGAAGTCAACCTGATCGTATTGCCGCCGTCGGACATGCCGCCGGCGCTGGCCAGCAAACGTATTGACGGCTATATCGTCGCCGAGCCGTTCAACGCCCTGGCGGAGAACCTCAATGTTGGCCGGGTGCAGCGTTTCACCGGCGATGTGTGGCGCAATCACGCGTGTTGCGTGGTGTTCATGCATGAGCACGACCTGACCAATCGCCCGGAATGGTCGCAGAAGGTGGTCAATGCCATCGTCAAGGCGCAGGTCTGGACCCGTGATAACCGCGAAGAAGCGGTGAAGCTGCTGTCCAAGGACGGTCCGAATCGCTACACCCCACACGCTGAACCGGTGTTGAGCAAAGTGTTGGCACCACCGGCCAGCGACCGCGCAGCGTATCTGGCCGATGGCGCGATCCAGCACGCCAATTGGGATGAGCACCGTATCGACTTCCAACCGTACCCGTTCCCCAGCTACACCGAGGAACTGGTACGTCGCCTGAAAGACACGCTGATCGAAGGTGACAAGCGCTTTCTCGCTGACCTGGACCCGGCGTTCGTCGCCAAGGACCTGGTGGACGACCGCTTTGTGCGCAATGCCATCGAAGCGGTGGGCGGCATGAAAACCTTCGGTTTGGCCGATAGCTTTGAGCGCAGCGAGGAGATTGGCGTTTGAACAACGGCAAAACCGTGGTGTGGCCGGGCTGGTTGCTCGGCGTCACCGGATTGGCAGGGTTGTTGTTGCTCTGGTGGCTGGGGGTGAACGTATTTGGCGAGGCGGGCGGCTTGTCTGCGCGGTTCTCGTTGTCGGCCACCCTGGCCAGCTTGTGGGAATTGCTGGGGCGTGGCGAGCTGTACCTGCACATCGCCGTCAGCCTCAAGCGAATCTTTGTCGGGTTGTTCCTGGCTTTGTTGGTGGGCGTGCCGTTGGGATTGCTGGTGGGCAGTTCGCGTAACCTGGAGGCGGCCACCACGCCGGCGTTCCAGTTTTTGCGGATGATTTCACCGCTGTCGTGGATGCCTATCGTGGTGATGCTGATGGGGGTAGGGGACCAGCCGATCTATTTCCTGCTGGCCTTCGCCGCTGTCTGGCCGATCCTGCTCAATACGGCGGCCGGTGTGCGTCAGTTGGACCCGCGTTGGCTGCAACTGAGCAAAAGCCTGAGCGCCACGCGCTGGGAAACCTTGCGCCGGGTGATTATTCCTGGGGTGATGGGGCATGTGCTGACCGGCGTGCGCCTGGCCATCGGGATCCTGTGGATTGTGCTGGTACCGTGCGAGATGCTCGGGGTCAGTGCGGGGTTGGGTTACTACATCCTCGACACCCGGGATCGGCTGGCCTATTCAGAGCTGATGGCGATGGTATTGCTGATCGGGCTGTTAGGCTTTGCCCTGGATGCGTTTGCGCGGTGGCTGCATCAGCGTTGGGTGCATGGTGCGAACAATTAGAGCCTGTAGTTGTAGTTACAAACAAACCCGATTGAATATCGGGTTTGTTGTTTATGCCACGTGATCAGCGATGGTAGTACCCCGGTCCGCCCTCACTATAGCGGTGGTCATGCCGGCCGCCCTCATGGGGGAAAAAGAGACAGCCGCTCATACTCAACATGATCAGCAGGGGAATCAGCAGTGTGATTCGACGGAGCATTATTAAATCCTCTAGGGTTCTCACAAGTTCAATCAGGCGCAAGACAAGCCAAAGCTTTTCATCGCCTGTAACATGAGACCCTGATAACCCCGCGCCATCCCCGTAACCGGGTATGCGTTTGGCATGGTTGTCGATACAAAGTGGATACATATCTTCAGGTTCAGGAACCCGTCATGACCCAGTCACAACGTTTGAAATACTCGATTCTGATCGCTCTGGTCGTCCTTGGGACGATGTTTGGCCTGTCCTATTTGCAGAACACCGGGGCTATCAGCGAAAAAACATTCCAGTACATCGCCATTGGCGTGGCGGTAGTCGTGGTGGTGATCAACGGCTTCATGCGCCGCAAGGTCAAGCCCAACGCTTGAGTCAGGCGCGACCTTCGAGGACTTTGGCAGCCTGCTCGTGCAGGCTGTAGCTCTTATCGGCATTGAGGGTAACCACGCCCTCGCTGCACAGGCGCTTGAGCACCTCGCGCACGCTGAGAAACGACAGCGGGATGCCCAGTTCCAACAAATGGCTGTGCACCCCTCGAACACCCAGGCTGCGCTGGTTGTCGGCGGCGGTGAGGAGGGCGTCGATGACCTTCAGCCGGATCAGGCTGGTGCGCAGGCCAAAACACTTGAGCAAGTAGCGAATGCGCTGGTTGCCGTGCCGCTCCAGCTCCTTGCCGAACGCTTGGGCGCCGGTGCCAAAAGCAGCATCGTGCGTCGATGGGTGACCTTCCGTGGGCAGTTGCGGGTTGTACATGCAAAACTCCTTTTCAGAGCCTGATCAGGAAAATGATGGCGCTCTTAGTGACTAAGACGAACGAGCAGCGCAAATCATGAAGCGCAACATGTAGAAAATTTGTCGGTATCAGGTCTGTGACATGTGAACGCCTGCGAATAAACGTCTGTGCCCGCTAAATTATTCCCGCTTTTTACGTCTCTACTGGAAGGTCGCGGTGGTCTGTTGGGCCACGTCGTATTTTTTCCGGGTTGAGTGTGGAGTCTGCGTGAATATTTCCAACGGATTGTGCAGGGTGTGTGTAGCGGGGGTGTGTCTCGGTTTGAGCCTTTCAGTGTCGGCCCGGGTACAGGTCAGCGAGACGAAGGCCGAGATTCGCCGTACCGGGTTTGGTGTCCCGCACATTCGTGCCAATGATGAACGCGGACTGGGTTACGGCATTGGTTACGCCTACGCCCAGGACAATCTGTGCCTGCTGGCCAACGAAGTGGTGACCGTGAACGGTGAGCGTGCCCAGTATTTTGGCGCCGAGAAGTCGCCCCTGGAGCGGCGTAACAATCTCACCAGCGATGTGTTCTTTACCTGGCTCAACACGCCCCAGGCGATTGCGGCATTCTGGAACGCCCAGACCCCGCAGATGCAGCAGCGGATCGAAGGTTATGTCGCGGGCTACAACCGTTATTTGAAAGAGCGCACGGCCACCGGCCTGCCCGAGCAGTGCCAAGGTGCCTGGGTGCGGGCGATCACTCCCGAGGATCTGGTCAAGTTGACCCGACGTTTGCTGGTGGAAGGTGGCGTAGGCCAGTTCGCCGAGGCCCTGGTGGGCGCCACGCCCCCTCAAGCCACCGCGAGTGTGCAGCCTGACACCCGAACGTTTGAAGTCGCAGCCGCCAATCAACAGCGGTTTGCCCTCGATCGCGGCAGTAACGCGGTGGCGGTGGGGCGTGAGCGTTCGTTCAACGGCCGTGGCATGTTGTTGGCCAACCCGCACTTCCCCTGGATTGGCGGTATGCGCTTCTATGAAATGCACCTGACCATTCCCGGTCAACTGGACGTGATGGGCGCGGCCTTACCGGGATTGCCGGTGATCAATATCGGCTTTAACCAGCATGTGGCCTGGACCCACACGGTGGATACCTCCAAGCACTTCACCCTGTATCGCCTGACCCTGGACCCGAAAGACCCAACCCGCTACCTGCTGGATGGCAAGTCCGTTCCTATGGATAAGTCCACCATCGTAGTGCAGGTGAAAACCGCTGATGGCAGTACCCAGAGCCAATCGCGCACGGTCTACAGCTCGCAATTCGGCCCGGTGGTGCAATGGCCGGGCAAGCTGGATTGGAACAGGCAATACGCTTTCAGCCTGCGGGACGCCAACCTGGGTAACGACCGGGTGCTGCAGCAGTGGTACGCGATGAACCGCGCCGGCAGCCTCAAGGACCTGCAAACTTCCGTGCACACCCTGCAAGGGATCCCGTGGGTCAACACGCTGGCGGCGGATGATCAGGGCCAGAGCCTGTACATGAACCTGTCGGTGGTGCCTAACGTCAGCGCGAAGAAACTGGCGCAATGCAGCGACCCTCGCGCGGGCCTGCAAATGATCATGCTCGATGGCTCCCATAGCGCTTGCGCCTGGGACGTGGATCCGCGTGCAGCACAGGCGGGTATTTTCCCCTCCGACCAATTGCCGCAGCTTGCGCGCACCGATTACGTGCAGCACTCCAATGATTCGGCGTGGATGGTCAATCCCAAGGCACCGCTGACCGGGTTCTCACCCGTGATCAGCCAGGACAAGATTGGCTTGGGGCCGCGTGCGCGCTTCGCTTTGCAGCGCTTGCAGGCGCTGGATAAGCAACCGATTACTCCCTCCGACTTGCAACACATGGTCATGGATAACCAAGTGTACCTCGCCAGCCTGGTCATGCCGGACCTGATGAAGTTCTGTAGGCAAGACCTGGGCACTGACGCCACTACCTTGCAGCCGGTGTGTGACAGCCTGAAAAACTGGGATCAGAAAGCCAATCTTGAAAGCGGCCTGGGCCTTGTGCACTTCATCAACCTGTTCAAGCAGATGCAGCAAGTGCCTGAGGCGTGGCAAGTGAGCTTCGATCCGGCGCAGCCGCTCACCACGCCGCGTGGGCTGGCTATCGAGCGGGCGCCGGTGGCCAAGGCGCTGCGCGAGGCCATGTTGGCGTCAGCGGCGCAGGTGACAAAACTTGGGTTGAACCAGGACAGCCATTGGGGTGATGTTCAGGTGTCCGGCAAGGTTCCGCTCCACGGCGGGCCGCAAGAGCTGGGCATTTATAACGCAATGCAGAGCGTGCCTCGGGAAGACGGCAAGCGTGAAGTGGTCAGTGGCAGCAGCTACTTGCAGATTGTCACCTTCGACGATCAGGGGCCGCGTGCGCAAGGGCTGTTGGCGTTCTCATTGTCCAGTGACCCGGCGTCGAAGTATTCGAAGGACCAGACCCAGGCGTTTTCGGAGAAGAAGTTGAGCCCGCTGCCCTTTACCGAGCAGCAGATCAAGACGGACCCGCAGTATCAGTTGCAGGTGATCAGCGAGCAGCGCCAGTAAGCAGTTGTTCGACGGCTGAGAACGCCTTGGTACGGCGCTCCTCCCAATCCCCTCGGATCACCAGCAGTGGCTGCTGGTGTTGCTCCAGCCACTCGCGGCTTGCCTGGAAAAACGCCAGGCGGTCCGCCAGTTCCGGTTGGCAACGCTGCCCATCCTCCGCCCAGCCAACGTCCTCGGGGGACAGCAGCAGGTGCAGGTCGTAGTACCGAGCCAACAGTTCACTGTCGAGCCATTTCGGGTAGTCGCCAAACAGCGTCAGGCTCCACAGCTTGTTGGTCAGCAGGTTCGTATCGAGGATCAACAGCGCGGGCTGTTCTGCGCGGGCGGCGTCTTCCCAGGCCAATTGGCCGTGGGCAATGTCCGGGATATCGTCCAGGGTGGTATCGCGCTGGTGGTGATCGATGAAATAGCGCACATATTCCCCGACCATCAGGCCGCCAAAATGCGCCTGTAATTCTCCGGCCAACCAGCTTTTACCACTGGATTCGGGGCCGGCCATGACCACTACCTTCATGCCTGTAACGCCGGGTCAGCGCGCCATTCCCGCCAGCCTTGCACGGCAATCACGGTGAATAGGGCATACAGTGCGGCGGTGAGGTACAGGCCTTTGTAGAGGAACAGGCCGACAAAGATCACGTCCACGGCAATCCACAACGGCCAGCACTGCACGCGTTTCTGCGCCATCCACATTTGTGCCACCAGGCTGAAACCGGTCAGTGCTGCGTCCAGCCACGGCTGCGCGGCGTCGGTCCAGTGGGCCATGGCAGCCCCCAGCAACAGGCTGCCTACGGCGCCGAGGGCCAAGCTAAGGAGGATCGGTTGCAAGCCAAGGCTGGTGACCTGGCGCCCTTGCTTGACCTCACCGGCCCGGGTCCATTGCCACCAACCGTAGAGTTGCAAGGCGGCGTAGACCACTTGTAGCAACATGTCGGAATACAGCTTCACATCGAAGAACACCCAGGTGTACAGCAATACCATGACCAGGCCGATGGGCCAGCACCAGGGGTTCTGTTTGACTGTCAGCCAGACGGCGATCACCCCCAGCGCGGCGGCAAACAGTTCAAGCCCGGACATTGGGGTTCCTTGGGGAAGTGGGAGAGGGCGCCGATTGTAACCAAACAAGCGCCCTTATAGGCATGGCTATCGATACATCTTTGCGGGCAGCATTCTGTAGCCCGGATGGCTGGGGGCATATCCGTTAAAAATCGCCCGATACCTACGGCTGGGAACCCTTGACCAGATGCAGAAGCACGTAGGGGTCCTTGTCAAACTGTCCAATCAGCACCGGAGACAACGCACGCAGGCGCGGATCAGTCAACGCTTCAAAATCAGCCTGACTCATCACCAACCAGGCGGGTGCCTGGATTGGCGTCAGATCGCCAGGCTGCTGGGTAAACAAAGGCACCCGATCACAATCAAGGTTGACCATGAACTTGATCGCTTTCGCGTCCTTGCCCAACGCATGCAGCACAATCGGCGCCGGTTGTTCCTTGATCAACGTATGGGCCTGAACCGTAAAGGTGCGAGTGTCATACAGACTGCGCTGCAGCGGCTCGACCATCACGATATAGGTGGCCCACACCGCCAACACCGCACCAAAGGCAGGGCCCAGGTAGCGCAGGCGTTGTTTGAACAGCAGCCCCAGGTTCAGCACCTGGAGCGCTATCAGAATCCCGAAGATGGGGTTGAGGCTGCCCAAGTCCTTGGCGAAGCGATGGCGAGCCACGAACAGACCCGCGATCAGCAACCCCGGAATCAGCGTCCAGAGCCCCAGCATCAGGACTCGCAGCGAGGCGAACACGCGTCCCTGAGTCACCTGGAACGGATACGCCGCAATGATCGCCGCCATGGGCAACATCGGCAACATGTAGCGGGCTTTTTTCGCCTGCGGAACCGACAGGCCAATCATCACGATCAAGCCGGCAGCCGCGCAATACAGCACTAATTGCAGGGCAGGATCCACCGGTCGGCGACCACCCACCAGTACGGCAACCAACACCAATACCGCCATGGGATAGGCCAGGGCATAGTTGCCCATGGAGCTGGTGAAGTAATACAGCAACGGGCTGGCGCCTTCAGTGCCGTCCATGCGGCCGAGGAACTGCATGCGGATGACTTCCTGCATGAACGGTTCACCGCCGCTGAGCTTGGCCAGCAAGAGCAACAGGCCGATGCACGCTATCAGCAACGCCAGGGCCAACAGGCCGAAGGTGAACAGTTGGCGCCATTGCCGATTGATCAGGTAATAGCTGCAAAGCATGCCCGTCGGAATCACCAGGCCGATGGGGCCTCGAATGGCGAATCCCAGAATCACCAACAGCAAAAGCCAGTGCAGGCGTTTGCTGGCACCAAAGTGATCATGGGCATAACCGAGGTAGAACACAGTCAGGGCCACCGCGGCCAGCATCTGGTCGAGCGACACCGCACGGGTTTCGCTGATGAACGTGCTGCTGAGCAACAGCAATGCAACGCTCAGTAACGCCCAGCGTTGGGAGTAGGGCGCGGTTAGCCGGTAGATCAGCATCACGATCACGGCCGAAGCAATCGCCGTCGGCAACCAAGCGGTGAAGCTGGTCACCTCACCAAACGGCAGCGATAACAGCCAGACAAACAGCGTGGAGGTCGCCGAATAGTCGGCATAGGGCTGCCCATAAGTGGTGGGGAAAAACCCTGGACCATGACGCAGCATTTCCTGGGCGAAGAGCACGAAGCGTGAATCAAAGCCAATGATCGCCTGGTGCCAATTGCCGGCCACAAACAGGATCAATGTCAGGAGCCCCAGCCCCAGCGAGTGTCGGCGAATTGTCGGACTGAGCAGGGGCTGGAGAACTTTATCCACGTTTTACGCTTCCTTGACCGCAGATACCCATTGTTGTTGGGGGATAGGCAGGTTGCACGAATCGCCACGGCCTATCGGGAAGTACTGGAAGCCTTTGCGCGCCAGACGTTCGCCGTCGTACAGGTTGCGCCCGTCGAAGATCACCGGCGTCTTGAGGCGTTCGTGGATCAAGTCGAAATCCGGGGCCTTGAATTGCTGCCATTCGGTGCAGATGATCAGGGCGTCGGAACCGCTCAGGGTCGACTCCGGCGTGCCCATCAACATCAGGCGCGGGTCATCGCCGTACAGGCGCTGGGTTTCCTGCATGGCTTCCGGGTCAAACGCGCGCACATTGGCACCGGCCGCCCACAACGCTTCCATCAACACCCGGCTTGGCGCATCACGCATGTCGTCGGTGTTGGGCTTGAATGCCAGGCCCCACAGGGCGAAGGTCTTGCCGCGCAGTTCGCCCTTGAAGAAGGCGTTGACGCGCTCGAACAGCTTGCTTTTCTGGCGCTGGTTGATGGCTTCCACTGCTTCGAGCAGGTCGCTGGAGCAGTTGGCTTCCTTGGCGCTGTGGATCAGCGCGCGCATGTCTTTGGGGAAGCACGAGCCGCCATAACCGCAGCCCGGGTAGATAAAGTGGTAACCAATACGCGAGTCGGCACCGATGCCCAGGCGTACGGCTTCGATGTCTGCACCCAGGTGTTCGGCCAGTTCGGCGATCTGGTTGATAAAGCTGATCTTGGTGGCCAGCATGCAGTTGGCGGCGTACTTGGTCAGCTCGGCGCTGCGCAGGTCCATAAAGATGATGCGGTCATGGTTGCGGTTGAAGGGTGCATACAGCTCACGCATCACCTCACGCACTTCTTCGCGCTCACAACCGATGACGATACGGTCTGGACGGCGGCAGTCGGCGACGGCCGAGCCTTCCTTGAGAAATTCCGGGTTGGAGACGATATCGAACTCAAGGCTGCGTCCGGCCGCGTGCAAGGTTTTTTCCATATGCGCGCGCAGGGTGTCACCGGTGCCGACGGGCACGGTTGACTTCTCCACCAGGATGACGGGCGCAACACGGTGACGGGCGACGGCATCGCCCACCGATAGCACGTATTTCAGGTCTGCCGAACCGTCTTCATCCGAAGGCGTGCCCACCGCAATGAACAACACTTCGCCATGCTCGACAGCGAGCTTCTCGTCATAGGTAAATTGCAGGCGCTTGCTTTCGAGGTTTTCTTTGACCATGGCCGCAAGCCCTGGCTCGAAAATGCTCACGTGGCCTTGCTGCAGTAGCTTGACCTTTTTCTCGTCAACATCCATGCAGATGACATCGTGACCAACTTCGGCCAGTACGGTGGCTTGTACCAGACCGACGTAACCACTACCAAATACACTGATTTTCATGGGGCATTCCTGGGACTTGTGGTGCTAGCACGACGAGAGTTGATAGTCAGTACACCGAAGATGACCAACGCCACCCCCGCCGTTTTAGAAAGTGAAAAGTGCTCGTTGAAGACCGGCAGGCTGGCAGCCAGCAGGTACACCAGCGCATAACTGACGCTCAGCAGCGAATAGGCACGGCCCAAGGGCAGATCCCGCAGGGCGCCCAGCCAGCAGAGCATCGACAGGGCGTAGGCGATGATCGCCAGGATCACCACACCGAGCGCGCCGAGGTCGATGGAGCCGCTGTTGAGAGCGTTCAGCCACTCGGTGGGCAACGGCAGGCGGGTCATGCTCCAGCGCATGCCCAACTGGGCGCTGCTGACCAGCGCGACGCTGCCCAGGGCTAAGGCAAAACCGCGAACCCGGCTCATACTTGGCGCCCCAACAGCACAACGCCGGCAATCACCAGGGCCACACCCAGCCAGTGCCGACCGTCAATGTGTTCATGAAAGACAAAACGTGCCACCAGGGTCACCAGCACGAAGTTCAGGCTGAGCATGGGGTAGGCCACGCCGACTTCCAGGCGTTGCAGTACCAGCAGCCAGACCAGTAAGCCCAGGCCCAGGCAGATCAACGCCGACCATAGCCACGGCGAGCGCAGCTTGGTTGCCCAACCGTCGGGCTGGTCGCGCCAGCTCTCGACGGCAAACTTCTGGGACACCTGGCCCATACAGGTCAACAAGCAGGCCACCAGCAGCAGGAGCAGAGAGGTCATGGCGCACTCTGCGGGAAAAACAGGATCACGAGATTGCCTTGCTCGTAGCGCTTGCCGTCTTGGGGCAGCAAGTCCACTTCGCGTTGCTCATCGTCGCCTTTGACCCGCATCACCACACCCACCGGGCCCTGTTTTCGGGCATCCGTCATCCATTGCTGGACTTCTGCAGTGTCGATCTTGCGATAGGCGGTATCCGGGAAGGCAATGCCGTATTTCACTTCGCCGACGGTGTTGTAGAGCATGATTTCCGGGTGGGCCAGGCGCCAGGACAAGGCGGAGGCGGCTCCCAGATCGTTGCTCAGCAGTTGCTTGGCCTGCTTGAGCTCTGGGATGTGATCAATGATGAACTGGTCGGGAGTCTTGTTATAAACCACCGAGTGAGGCAGCGCCGCTGGAACCAATGCCACCAGCAGCCAGGTGCCAACCACCGGTGCGGCCCACAGGTGCAGTGGACGAGCCGCTTGCAGAACGTTGGCGATGATCCAGCCGAACAGGAACACGAACACCAGCACCAGGCTCAGCAGCTCTTCGTTGTGTTCGTACACCGGCTTCTTCAGTTGGAACCAGGTCAGGGCCAGCAACGCGAGCACGCCTAGGATCAGGTTCAGCCAACCGTTGATGCGCAGCACACGACCGCGGGCCTGGGCCAGTTTGTCTGCCAGGGTATTGCCCATCAGTAAGGCCAGAGGCAGCAGGCACGGCATGATGTAGGACGGCAGTTTGCCTTTGGCCAGGCTGAAGAACGCCAGGGGCATCAACAGCCAGAGCAGCAGGTACGCGGTCTTCTGCGTACGTTTTTCCTGCCACGCCTGTTTCAGGGTCGAAGGCAGCAGGGCCATCCACGGCAGGCAGAAGGCGACCAGCAGCGGCAGGTAATACCAGAACGGTTCTGCGTGCTGGGCGTCGTCACCGGCAAAGCGCTGGATATGCTCGTGCCAGAAAAAGAAGTTCCAATAATCCGCTTCCTGGGCATGCACGGCCAGCGCCCACGGCAGGCTTACGACAATCGCCACCACCACGGCCACCAGGCCATAGCCCAGCAATTCACGAAAGCGCTTTTGCCAGATTGCGTAGGGCAGGGCGATCAATACCGGCAGCAGCCAAGCCAGGAAACCCTTGGTCATGAACCCCATGCCACAGGCGAAACCCAGCAGGGCCCAGGACCACAACTTGCCCCGACGTGTCGTGCTGTCGAAACAGAACCACAAGGCGGCGCCCGTCAGGTTGACCCAGAAGGTGAATTGCGGATCCAGGTTGGCGTAGCCGCCCAGCAACGCCACGCTGACAAAACTCATGTACAGCACAGCGCTGACCAGACTCTTGCGCGGGTCGTTCCACAACCGCCGGGCGACGATATACACCAGCAGGATGCTCAAGCCGGTGCTCAAGGCCGAGGCGAAGCGCACGCCGAACAGGTTCTGGCCAAAAATCGCCTGGCCCAGCGCGATCATCCAGTAGCCGGCCGCCGGTTTTTCGAAGTAGCGGATGCCCATGAAGTGCGGCGACGCCCACTTGCCGGTCAGCAGCATTTCCTGGCTGATTTGTGCATAGCGGGTTTCGTCGGGAATCCACAGGCCATGGGTGGCCAATGGCAGCAGGTAGAACACACCAAAGGCCAGCAGAAGCAGGGGCAAAGCCCAACGGCGGATCATGCCTGTTGCACTCCCAGCCAACCCTCGCGGCCACTCAACGCACCGCGCACCAGCTGTTGCTGGGGCAGGGTGGCAAGGTCGGCGGGCAACAGGTTACCCAACGGTTGGAAGTCAATGCCGCGCTGCCCGGCGTGGGCCAGCAACTGACGAAACTCATTGGCCATCAGAATCCCTTCTACTTCTGCGTGGATCGTATAAACGTTCAACTTCGATTCGGTAAACCGATCGAGGATGTAGGCATTGAAATCTTTGGCAGCCACCACCGGCCCGACGACTTCGTCGAAGGTCGGCAGGTCCACCGGAATTTGTGGGGTGCCAGCACTGCCATCGGCCAGGGTTGGCCGAAACAGGCTGTCACCGCGACAATCACTGTTGTAACGGAAATTGAAACCTTGCTTGGCTTGCACCACGCGCTCATCGGCACGCCAACCGGCGGCCGCCGAGCAGTCCACGCGATCACCCAGAATGTCGCTCAAGGTGTCGACGCCACGGCGAATCTGTTCGATCAACTGGGTATCGCTCCAGCGTCCGGTATTGGCCTGCCAGCCGTGGTGATCCCAGGCGTGCAGGCCCACTTCATGGCCGGCAGCCTTGGCCTGGCGCATCAGATGCCCCAGGTCGCGGCCAATGGGTTTGCCTGGCCAGGCGGTGCCGGCCAGCAAAATGTCCCAGCCATACAAACCGGCTGCATTGGAGCGCAACATCTTCCACAGAAATTGCGGGCGGATCAGGCGCCACAAGTGGCGCCCCATATTGTCCGGCCCGACACTGAAGAAGAACGTTGCCTTGATCCCGGCTTCATCGAGCAGTTCCAACAACTTCGGCACCCCATCACGGGTGCCTCGGTAGGTGTCGACGTCAATGCGTAGACCTGCCTGCATCAACGCTTGTCCGCGATTTCGAGCATGGCTTCACGCAGGAAGAAATCCAGGGTGTTGCCGATGGTTTCGCTCATCTCCACGGTAGGCTCCCAGTCCAGCAGGCGCTTGGCGTTTTCGATGCTTGGCTTGCGGTGTGCCACGTCCTGGTAACCGGTGCCGTAGAACGCCTTGCTCTCCACGTCGCGGAAACCGGCGAACGGAGGGAAGTTGGCGCGCAGTGGGTGAGCTTCGAACTGACGCAGCAGTTCTTCGCCCAACTGACGGATGCTGGCTTCGTTTTCCGGGTTGCCGATGTTGATGATCTGACCGTTGCAGTTATCGTTGTCGTTATCAATGATGCGCGCCAGGGCTTCGATGCCGTCGGCGATATCAGTGAAGCAGCGCTTCTGCTCGCCACCGTCGAACAGACGGATTGGCGTGCCTTCCACCAGGTTCAGAATCAGCTGGGTGATGGCACGGGAGCTGCCAATACGGGCCGAGTCCAGGCGGTCGAGGCGCGGGCCCATCCAGTTGAACGGACGGAACAGGGTGAACTTCAGGCCTTTGTCGCCGTAAGCCCAGATCACGCGGTCCAGCAATTGCTTGGAGACCGAGTAGATCCAGCGTTGCTTGTTGATCGGACCGACTACCAGGTTGGAGGTGTCTTCGTCGAAGTTTTCGTCCTGGCACATGCCATAGACTTCGGAAGTCGACGGGAAGATCACGCGCTTGTTGTACTTGACGCAGTAGCGAACCAGTTTCAGGTTCTCTTCGAAGTCCAGTTCGAACACGCGCAGCGGGTTACGGGTGTATTCGATCGGGGTGGCGATGGCTACCAGCGGCAGGACCACGTCGCACTTCTTGATGTGGTACTCGATCCACTCGGAGTGGATGCTGATGTCGCCTTCCACGTAATGGAAGTTTGGGTGGCTGCGCAGGCGCTCGATGGCGTCGGAGCCGATGTCCAGGCCGTAGACTTCGTAACGATCGTCACGCAGCAGGCGCTCGGACAGGTGGTTACCGATAAAGCCGTTAACGCCCAGGATCAGTACGCGGGTACGACGTGGCTTGCGACCCGACTCGGCGCCGCGCAGGACGGAACCGTCCACCAGGCCCAGTTCGTCGGCCAGGGATGGGCCGGCCAGGTACAGGCCGTTTTCGTTGCGTTGACCGAAAGTGATCACCAGCGAGTCTTCACCGCAGGCAATGCGCAGCGGGTCGACGCTGATCACACGGCCAGGGGCCTGACCTTCGTTGCCTTTGACGACTTCGGCACTCCAGACGATCAGCTTGTGCTCGCCCACGGCGCAGAACGCACCTGGATAAGGCTGGGTAACAGCGCGAACCAGGTTGAACAGCTCTTCAGCCGGTTTTTTCCACTCAAGCTTGCCGTCGGCAGCGGTGCGGCGACCGAAGTAGGTGGCTTTGCTTTCATCCTGGGCGGTTTCCGTCAACTTGCCTTGGGCCAGTTGTGGCAGCGCATCACGCAGCAGGTTGCTGGCGGCTTCACGCAGTTTGGCGTGTAGGGTCAGGCCGGTGTCGGTGCGCTCGATAGCGACTTTTTGCTGAGCCAGGATCGCGCCGGCATCGGCACGCTTGACCATACGGTGCAGGGTCACGCCGGTTTCGGTTTCGCCCTTGACCAGTACCCAGTTGGCCGGTGCGCGGCCACGGTATGTCGGCAGCAAGGAGCCGTGCAGGTTGAACGCGCCTTTGCTCGCGGTGGCCAACAAGGCCTCGCTCAGCAGATTGCGGTAGTAGAAAGAGAAGATGTACTCAGGGTTCAGTTTGGCGATGCGCTCGATCCACAGCGGGTGGTTGGCGTCTTCCGGGGCATGCACTGGAATGCCGTTGCGGGCGCACAGCTGTGCGACGGAACCGTAGAAGTTGTTTTCCTTGGGGTCATCGGCATGGGTAAACACGGCGGCGATGTCGTAACCCGCGTTGAGCAGGGCTTCAATGCCTGCACAGCCAATATCATGGTAGGCGAAGACAACAGCTTTTGGATTCATGACGAAACCTGATCGGAAGGAGAAGTGGAAGTATGAGAGGAGCTCAGGCCGTCGACAATGACGGTAGGAGCCGGTGCTGCCGGTTGGTTGCGCAGCACTTTTTCAATAAAGAACCGTGGACGTGCGCGCACGTCACTGTACATGCGGCCCAGGTATTCACCCAGAAGGCCCATGCCGATGAACTGGCCACCGGTAAACACGAACAATACGGCGAACAGTACAAAGGTACCGTCACCGGCCCAGCCGGCACCGAAGGCCAGGCGCATCACGATCAGCGCAAAGGCGAAGAGCATGCCCAGGGCCGCGAGGCTGAAACCAACGATGCTCAGCAGGCGCAAGGGCGTGGTGGTCATGCAGGTCAGCAGGTCGAACATCAGGCTGATCAGGCGCATCGGGCTGTATTTGGACTCACCGTGTTCACGCTCGGCGTGATGCACCAGGATTTCCGTGGTGTGGCGGGCGAAGCTGTTGGCCAGGATCGGGATAAAGGTGCTGCGCTCGCGGCAGGCCAGCATCGCGTCGACGATGGTGCGGCGGTAAGCGCGCAGCATGCAGCCGTAGTCACTCATGGCCACGCCGGTGGAGCGCTGTACAGCCAGGTTGATCAGGCGCGAAGGCCAGCGGCGGAAGGCCGAGTCCTGGCGGTTGTTGCGTACGGTGGCGACCACGTCGTAGCCCAGGGCGGCTTGCTCGACCAGGCGCGGGATTTCTTCCGGCGGGTTTTGCAGGTCGGCGTCGAGGGTAATCACCACGTCACCGCGGCAGTGCTCGAAGCCCGCCATGATGGCGGCGTGTTGACCGTAGTTACGGTTGAGGATCACCGCCACCACGTTGCTGTCGGGTTCGGCAGCAGCGTCTTCCAGCAGTTGGGCGGAAGTGTCGCGACTACCGTCGTCCACCAGGATGATTTCGTATTCATAAGCCAACTGCTTGCAGGCCGCGCTGGTGCGCCGCAGCAGTTCAGGCAGGCTCTGTTCTTCGTTGTAGACCGGGATAACGATCGACACGCAATGAATTGGGTAGGGTTTCAAAGATTCATTACCTCGGGTTTAGAGCAAGTTAGAGCTTGAGAACAAGGACAATCAACAGCCGTTAATAACCAGTGCCGATTAAATATCGAGAGGTTTCATGACAGTCATGAGCGGTTCCTGGTGGGTCTGGTAGAGCCTTCCGTGAGTATCAAGAGTAAAGCCGAAAAAACTCAAAGGTAAAGCTGAATCAACAGGTTAGTCATCAAGATGCGGTTAGTTCTCAAATCCCGCGGCCAAGATTAAGCGCAAAAATGTATAACGAATATGAAACGCAGATGAAAAACTCGTTTATTTTGCGAGCAGACAGCTAGTGTTCAGCTAAAACATCGCTAGATTGGCGAACAAGAGCCTTTTCACACTGTAACCCCTATCTGTGAATGCCTTGTTGCAGCCCGAACTAGAGCGTTCTGTGCTGTGCAACTTCTCGTGGTACTACAGACGCATCCAAAGCGACGACCTTGAGCGGCACCTCTCCTACCGCCAATGCTCGCTCGATACTCAGGTCATCGCCCCGGGACGCCAGCAATGCCTGCAGACGCTGGAACTCGCCGCACCAGATCGTCTCGATGTCGCGGTCCCGACGGGCGTCATGGTCTGCACTGAGGGCCACGGCGCGCACTTGCAGGCGGCCACTTTCGGCATTGCCGCCGACTTCCACCCCAACTCCCGGTGTCGCCGTTTTGCGCAATACCACCCGACCCTCGTTGGCCCACGCGGTGGCCATGCCCTCGCGTACTTCATAACCCAGGCTGCCCAACCCCTCCAGCACGGCCTGACGCCGGGCCAGGGCCGCGCGTTGTCGCAGTTCAAGGGCAATCTGCGCCTGGCACTGTTCCGTCAGTTGCGCAAGGGTGGCCAGGTCCCTATCAGCTTCGCTGGCAGCCACCTGCTCCAACAGTTCAGCGTTGTTCGCTGCGCCTAATGCCGCGACTTCTGCCGCCAACAACTGCAACTGCTCAAAGGCCAGGCGACGCTGTTGATGCGTCAGGGTGGCCTGGGCCAGGTCCAATACCAGGCTGTCCAGCAGCAGATTGCGTTGGGTTTCACGCGTTTCGTTTTCCAGGCGGCTCAGTTGCAGCAGGAAAGGCGCAGCAATCGCCGGGCCGTCCAGGGTTTGCAGGCGGGCGATATGTTGATCGATCCGCTCCAGTCGCGGGTCGCGCACGGTTTGCCGCGCTTGGTCGGCCAGCCACTGACTGAACTGAATAACGGGCTCGCCGGTTTTCAACTGCTGGGCCAATTGCCGTTGGCGCTCTGTCAGCTGTTCAGCCTGAGGCGCTGCACTCAGCAGGGCAAACCCTTGGGCCAGCAAGGCCTGGGCTTGGTCCGCCAGCTTACCGGCGCTTACTTCATGCAATTGGTCGAGCAGGGCAGGTGCTGCGTTCTTGCCTTCCAGGGCCTTGGCCAGCGTTGCGGCGCTCTCCCGCAGGTTGCGTTGCTGCTGGCGGACGTTAATGGCCTTGCTCACCGCCTGCTCTTCGCGCTGTGCCATATCCCGGGACAGGAACTCGATTTCGATCGGCACACGCTTTTGCAGCTCCAGTAACTGGTCGTCGGCCAGTAACTGGCGCAACTGATCACGCCGGGCGTGAGTGGCCGCGCGCTCACTGTCGCTCAACTCACCGATCTTCATCCCTTGGGCTTCCCAGCGAGCCACGGCCTTTTCCAGGCGATTCAGATGCCCCTGGCAAATCGCGATGATTTCTTCGCGGGTGACGATCCGCACCACTTTAGGGCCGCTCATTGTGCAGGCTCCACGTCCAGCAGCGGTTGAACTGGCTGCACGACCTTGAGGGCTTGCTCTATCGCCGCCTTGAGCAGGGCCTTTTCCCCCTCGACGTCCTGATACCAGCCCTGGGACGAAACCCGGTGAATATGTGGGATCGCCCGGCGCAGTACCGACGGGCGCCAGATTTCCCGGGAACGCGCCCTGGCTAGCAGCGCATGCCGTGGGGTGTCACATTCGATGCCCAGAGCGTAGAGCCCGGTTTGCGGGTTCTCGATGGCAAAGTCCAGGCCGAAGGCATCGCCTTCGTTGGCGGGCGCCGCAGTCCAGCCGAGGGTTTGCACGTAGGCGGCCACCGCTTCGGTGAAGCCGTCGCCCAAGGTTGCCTGTTGCTTGCGGGTTTGCGTGCGTTCCGTCAGCAGGCGGCCCAGCACACTGTGGCTGGTGTCGAACTCGCCGGCGGAGAGGGCCCGTGCATATTCCAGGTAGCCTTGTAGGTAATCCCGTGGGCTAGCCGGTGGACGCTGGGTACTGAGCATGTCGGAGATATCGCCGATCGGCATCGAGGTGATCATGACCACCTTCTTGCGCGCCCGGGTTACCGCTACGTTCAACCGGCGTTCACCACCGGTCTGCCCCAGTACACCAAAATTGCGGCGGAAGGTGCCTTGGGTGTTGCGGCCGAAGGTCGAGGAAAAGACGATGATGTCGCGCTCATCCCCCTGCACGTTCTCGACGTTCTTGACGAACACCGACATGTCTTCACCGTCTTCGCTGCGCTCGCGTTCCTGGCTGTAGGCAGCGCGGAAGGCTTCGTCCTGCTCGGCACGCAGTTCCAGGCGTTCCTCGATCAAGTCCGCCTGCTTGCGGTTGAAGGTCACGACGCCCACGGATGGGCGTTCGGCATATGGCTTGAGCCACAACTGGGCCAAGTGATCGACGACGCGTTCGGCTTCCTGCTCGTTGGTCTGGTTCTGGTATACACCGTCGACGCGGATCAGCTCCAGCGGCTTGATACTGAGGATGTTGGCCTGCGGGTGACGTACCGGAATGCTCAGGCGGTTGCCGTAGAACGAGGCGTTGGAGAAACCGATGAGTTCGCGGTAGGCCGAACGATAGTGAATCTGCAAGGTGGTGGCAGGCAGCGAACTGCGGGCCAGTTGTAGCAGGTCCGGGCAGTCTTTGATTTCCCGGCGGTTCCAGGTGTCTTCGAAGGCTTCGCGCTGTTCTTCATCGGCCTGGTCTTCGGGCATGTCACCGTCGAACAGCTCGGCTTCGTCGCTTTCAATGCGGCTGGAGAAAAATGCGGTGGGCGGCATTTGTTTCTCGTCACCACTGACCACCGTGACGCGACCGCGATACAACGTCGGCAAGGCGAACTCCACCGGCATCTGCGAGGCTTCGTCGTAGATCACGGTGTCGAACAGCCCGGCTTTCAAGGGCAGGACGCGGCTGGCCACGTCCGGGTTCATCAACCACACCGGGCGCACACTCATCAGGCCAAGATTGGCCCCCAGCTCGATAAACTCACGCAAACGCCGGGAGCGCTTGCCGGTGAGGCGGGTGACGTCTTCCCATTCCTTACGCGTACCGAGACGGCTGAGGTCGATGCCCTCGCTGAGCAACTGGCGGTTGAGCCCGCGCATCTGGGTATCGGCCTCGGCGAGGCTGGTGATTTTGTCCTGGGTTTCGCTGTGCTCCAGCATCAGCTCGGGGTTTTGCTGTTCCAGGTTGCGCTTCCAGCCCAGGCGCGCTTCGCGGTTGAGCAGGCGGCGGACCACCGCGTCCAACTGTTCGGCCGGGTAGGCCTCCAGGGCTGGCTGGTATTCACGCAGCAAGGCGAACAAGGCGGTATCGGCCTCGGTCAGTTGCCCGGAGCGGGCGCGGAACTGCTGGTAGGCGCCGACGTGGGGCAGGGCGGCAGTCAGCGGATTCAGGGCCAGCAGGTTGCTTTGGTTGCGTTCGACGGCGTGTTGCAGCGCTCGCACCAAGCCTGCGTCCAGCCAATCGGCCAGGCGCTTGAGGGTTTCCAGGCTGTTCTGGCGCGCGTTGTGGCGGATGAAGGCAGCGTCGTACTGGGCCAGCAGGGTTTCAAAGGACTGGCGTTCGCCGGTCAGTACGGCGGCATCTACTTGTTCAGTACGAGGCGCTTGGCGTAGACCGTCGGCAAGGCTGCGCACTTCGTTCAGACGATTGAGGTCGGTAATGCTTTGGCGATGCAGGTCCGGACCACTGTCAGCGGCGATGGCCGGCAGGCCTAGCTGTTGATGCAGCTTTTGCAGTTCGGCACGCAACGGGCGCCACTGGCTTTCCAACTGCGCGGCGGCCAACAGGGCCGGCAAGCGCTCGTCGCCGGCCACATCGCCGGATTCGCTGATGAATCCCAGCAGTTTGCGGCGTCGCACAAACCGTACGGGGCTCAGGCGGGCCAGCCAGGAGGTGCCCTTGATCACGTTGGCTGCGTTGTTTTGCAGCGTACGCAACTCGGCATTGGCCAGCGCGGACAACGGCGAAGACAAGGCAGGGCTGTACTGATCGGCGGCGCACTGCTGCAACTGGCGCTCAAGCCCGGCCACTTCCTGGATCAGGCTTTCGCCCTGGCTGTCGGCACGGAACAGCGGTAACCAGCGGGCCAACAGTTGCCGTTGCTCATCATTCAGCGCCAGCAGTGTTTGCACATGGCTGTCGAGCCAGGCGCGATAAGGCGCTGGGTCGTCGACCTCAAACGGTGCGGGGTGGGCTTGCAGAACGTCCAGGCGTGCGGTTTCACAGGCGCAGAAGCGCTGGAAGCTGTCGTCGAACGCAGCCAAAGTGGCCTTGTCCGTGGGGAAGGCCTGCAACTGGGCCAGCGGGCTACCTTCGTAACGGGCCGGCAACCAGAACCGGGCCAACGGCGCGCAGTTTTCTTCCAGGCGCGTCAGGTCGGCGATGTCCAGGGCCGCCAGGCGTTGGCGCAGGGCCGGAATCTCCAGCGGCGGCTCACCGCGTTCCAGTTCGATCAACTCACCGATCAGGCTGCGATAACTCAAGCCACTGTGCTCATCAACCTTGTGCAGGCTTTGATGGAAGCGATCCAGTTCACCTTCCAGCGCTTCAATCCGAGCGGCCAGGCGTTCGCGCTGACGCTGCCAGGGCTGGGTAATCAATTCGGTTTTGAACAGTTCTTCCAACTGCTCGCGCACCCCGCGAATCACCGGCTCACGGTCGCGGTTGACGTCATTGAGCATAACGATGCGGTTGCTCAAACCCTCGGCCACCAGGCGCTTATGCACCACTTCCAGGGCCGCGTGCTTCTGGCAGACGATCAGCAGGCTGCGTTGGCGGCCAATGGCGTCGGCCACCATATTGACGATGGTCTGGCTCTTGCCGGTGCCAGGCGGGCCTTCGACCAGCAAGCCGGGGGCCATGCGCGCTTGCAGTACGGCGGCTTCCTGGGAGGGGTCGCTGGCGACGGTGAAGAAGCGCTGCAACTCCGGCACGTGTTCCTGATCCGGTGCTTCGGTGCTGCTGCCATTGAGGCGCAGTGCGGTTTCCAGGCCGGTGCCGCCGGGCGGCAAGGCCTTGAGCTGGCGCAGGTCTTCGCCAATCGCTTGCCCCATAAAGGTCACGTGGAAGAACACCGCCGCACAGGCCAGTTCATCCTGATACGCCACCACTTCGGTGCCCACCGGGGGCAGGGCGCCCAACACTCGGGCGCGGCTGGTGGCGAGCATGCCAAAGGCATCCATCACATCGGCGGCTTTCAGCGAGGAGCGGCCCAGTACTTCATCGGCGGCCTGGCGCCAAGCTTTGCAGCCGTCGATGCCGAGCATGCCTTCAAGGGCCGGGTTGAGGCGCACTTCTTCGCGTTCACTGTCGAACACCAGTGACACCTGGCCACGGCTGCCCACTTCCAGCTGCAACTTCACCGGCCATAACAGCAACGGTGCGATGCGCGTACGGGTGGTGCCACGCGGGTCGCGGGTCAGCAAGAACGGGAAGCCCAGGTACAGGCCGTCGATACCCGTGTCGCGCTTGTACAGCGAGCTTTGCCGGCTGAGGCTGTTAAGGCGCTGCTCCAAGCCGGGATTGTCGGCAAAGATCGCCGCGTCCAGCGGCACCGACTGGGCATTGCGTTGCAGCAGGTGATCAAGCAACGCAGCGGCTGGGCGGCGCTCGCTGTGCAACTCTTGCAGGTCAACCCGGGCGGTGGTCTTGCCGATGCTCATACGCACCAGCGGTCCGCGCATCACCGCGCTGGAGACCTTTTTCTCGAAGAAATCGAGGATCTGCGCCACATAGTGCTGTTTTTGCGGCTCCAGCCATTGTTCGGCCGGCACCGCCAGCAACACCAGTGCGCGGGCCAGGGGCATGCGCCGTTCCAGACGAAACTGTTCCGCCCATTCGTCCACGGCCGGCACGCCGCAGCGGGCAAAACCGGTGATGCGCTCGTCCACCTGGCGATAGATGTCCTGGCGCGGCAACGCCAGCAAGGCTCGAGCGGCGTCCTGATCAAACAGCAGCACCTCGACGTCCCTGGCGAGGCCCGCAGCCTCTTCGAGAATGCCGTCTACGGAGCGGAACTGGCCGATGGCAGCGCTCAGCAGCACGATCAGGTCTTCTTCGCTGATCAGCCGACGGTCGGACAACGACAGTAATCCGGCATGGTCGCTGTCCGGCAGCAGGCGCTGGCGTTCTTCCCATTGCGCGGCGAGGCGCGCGCGGGAGGTGGAAAGCAGGTAGATCCGCAGTTGTTCTTCGTCCAGCTCAATGCTTTGGTGCAGCGCCCGTTGACGCACCTGCTCGGCGCGGTTTTTCAGGCGCGATAGCCAGTTTTCGCCGCTGTCGCTGACCAGTTGGCTAAGACGTTCCAGCAGGTCCGGCGCAGGGCCGGTGATCAGTCGGTAGCCTTCCAATGGGTGTTCCAGCAGCCAACCCGGGGTGACGATTTCGCCGCGCTGGATCAGCGGCATTTCCGGGTTCAGCAGTTTCAGCGCGAGCATCAGCCGTACGTCATCTTCAAGGCCATCGTGCTGGGCCACCTGACGCAGGCCCGCCAGCAGCTTGGGTGACAGCCCGGCCTGTTCGGCCCAGGTCACAATCACCCCGCGCAGCAGGTGATCCACCGCTTGCGGCCAGTGTTCAGTTTCAGCAGCGCCAAGGGCAAACAGCGCCGGTTTACGGAAGCGCCGCGTGCCGAGGGCAATAGTTGCGCCTTCAGCGTCATCCTGTTCGGCGACATGGGACGCCGGGGCCGTTACGTCTTCACCGGCCAGCCAGGCCTGGACCTGCGGCCACTGCCAGCGTTGATGGCGGTCACGGGCCAGCAGGCCACGCAGTAGCAGGTCGAGACGCGGGTCGAGGTCTTCCGGCAACGGCACGCCGCTGGCCAGCACATGAATCAGATAAGCGTTGGGGTTGATCCCGGCAAAGCACTCGCCTTGGGTCAATTGCTCCAACAGGATCATCCCCAGGCTCCACCAGTCGGACGCGGCGGCGACGCCACCGGCGATGGCTTCGGGAGCCATGTAGCGGCTGGTTTCCAGGGGCGAGACGATGTCCAGGTCGAACTCTGACAAGCGTGCCGAACCGAAACCGCTGATCACCAGGTCCAGCGGTTCGCGGCTGCGCACCAGCAACGTGCCCGGGCGCAGGTCACGGTGGCGCAGGCCGGCTTCGCTGAAGGCGTGCAGGGCCTGGCCCAGTTCACGCACGATATGCTCAACGGCCGTCAGGTCGGTGACGACGATGCCCAACTCGGACAGGGTGCCGCCGGTGAGTTCTTCGGCGATTTCATAGGCGCGGTCGTCCCAACGGCCCGTGGCGATGATTTCTGGCACATGTTCGCGGGGCAGGCGACGCAGCACTTCGTAGACCGCGGGGTCGGGTTCGGAGCCGGCACGGTACAAGGTCAGCACCGCCTGACGGCCGTCGCTGACCTGCTCGGCCTGGTAGCGCTCACGCACGCCATCGGTGCTGCTGATCTGGCGCAGCAGGCGCCAGCCGTCGATCAGGGTTTCGCTGCTGGTAGTTTCAACCGGCACCTCTTCGGCTGGCGCGTCCGTGGCAGGCTCAGCATCGCAGACCATGCACATCAGGTCGCCGGCCTCCATCGGGTGACCATTACTGCACTGCAAGGCGGTTTGTTGCTCGGCCACTTCGACGGTTACCACCGTCTGCGGGCGCCAGCCGGCTTGCTGGATGGCAACGCTGGACAAGTCCCAGCCACATGGCTGCTCGTGGACGCTGCCTTCGCAGAACAGTTCGGCCAGGGAGCGTTCGGTCTGGCAGTTGGGGCAAAAACGTATCATTAAGGCAATTCCGGTAAACGGCGGCGTGAAGTGTGGGCGCTGGTCTGGAGCTGGTGACCTTGGGACTGCAACAGGTCGCGCAAGCGCAACACGTCATCGCGTCCCGGGATTCCAGCCATCCAGATGCTGCCATCGTCGTCGAACATCAAATCCAGAGCCCGGTCGCTGGCATTCAGCGGGCGTTCATAGCCCGCGAAGCGCTGGCGGCCCAGCTCGCTTAAAAGTATCAGGCGTTGGTTGTCGCTGCCCCGCAGGACCAGGGTTTGTGGCTGTTGTTGCTCAAAGGGGTCGCAGATCAAGGCGTCGATCAAACCGTCGGCCTGGGCCAGCCAAGGTTCAAGCTGTTCGCGGGCATGGCCGCTGTACACCAGGATATCAACGTGGGCGCTTCGGCGCAGACCGCCAAGCAAGGCCAGCAGGGCGTCGGGCTGGTCGAAGGGCTCACCGCCGGAAATGGTGATGCCGTCGGCGTGTTCCAGCCACGGCGCCAAATCCGTCAGCAGTGCCTCCAGTTCGATCGCGTGTTTGCCCGGGCCCCAAGTGTCGGCAGAAATACAGCCGGGACAGCGGATGCTGCAGCCCTGGAACCAGATGCCCAGGCGATTACCTGGCCCCAACGTGGTGACCGGAAAATGCACCCGGGACAGCTTCAACGACGCTCCAGGGACAACCCTTGGCTGTCGAGTCGGGTCAAACTGAAGTGCTCGCCGGGTTGTGCATCTTGATCGAACAGGGCGCGGGCCAATGGGTTGAGCAGGTGCGCTTCCAACTGGTTGCGAATCCCGCGGCCGCCATTGGACAGGTCGTGCAGGCACACCTCGCGCAAGGCTTGCAGGGCGCTGTCGGTCAGCTCGACATGCAGTTCTTGAGCGGCCAGGTCGCTCAGGGTGGCGCTGACCATCTGGGTAAAGATCTGCTCGGCAACATCAGGGCGAATGAAATCGAAGACGATGATGTTCTCGCCGATACGGTTGAGGATCTCCGGGCGATTGAGCACCAGCTTGAAGTAACGCTCGATCTCGCTCAGGACCTTGCCCTGCACCTGGTCATAGGCATCGCCGGGCAACACATTGGCGACCCGTTCGCCGTTCTCGCCCTGGCGATAGATGCCAAGGTTGGAGGTAAACACGATCAACGCTTCGGAGAAGTACACCCGATCACCACGGCCGGAGGTCAGCACGCCGTCGTCGAGGATTTGCAGGAACTTGTCGAGGATTCGCGGGTGGGCTTTCTCGATTTCATCGAACAGCACCACGCTGAAGGGCTTCTCGCGGATCGCATTGGTCAACTCACCGCCCACGTCATAGCCGACATAGCCGGGTGGGGCGCCGATCAGGCGTTGGTCGGCGTGTTCGGCGCTGAATTCCGACATGTCGAAGCGGATATAGGCGCCTTCGTCACCAAACAGCAGGCTGGTAATGGTCTTGGCCAGTTCAGTCTTGCCCACGCCGGTGGGGCCGGCGAGAAACGCCACGCCCCGGGGCCGGTTGCCCTTGCGGCTGGCACCGACGCCGGTCATGGCGCGTTTGACGATGTCCAGCATATGGGTCACCGCGTGGGTCTGGCCCTTGACCCGCTGGCGGATAAAGTCGTCGGCCTGGCGAATGCGCTGGCGGTCGATCTTCAACCATGGGTCTTCGGTAACGCCGACCTTGTAGCGGCGCACGGCATCGGCGATGCGCTCCATGGCCACGGCTTCGACCCGGGCCAGTTGGGCGATGGCATTGAGGTCCAGCAGCAACAGGCCTTCGGTGTTTTCGACAAAAGCCTTGGCGGCTTGCTCCTGGGCTTCAGGGGTGGCCTGCTGGGCGCCGGGCAACCCCCGCAACAGAGCCGGGGCCAAGGCCTGGCGGGCTTGCAGGTCGGGCTTGGATACCGGGATGTGGCGCAGGCGCGGGTTGTCTACCAGTAGCCAGTCCGGTAAATCGCCTTCCTTTTCCACCACCCACAGCACGCTATTAAAGAAGGGCTTGCGTTGTTCACCAGCGGGGCGGCTGGTGGCTTGATGGGACAACACTAGGGCTTGGGTGAACAGCTGGTGTTCGGCAGCGGTCAACGAATCGTTGCGTACCACCAGGCGGGAAGCGAAGTCGATGATCAGTGCAACGGGCTCACCCGCGCGGGTAATCAGACGCTGCAGGGTGGCGCTCAGCAAGTCGATGCCGGCCGGGGCGTGACCGTCAACCGGCGTCAGGCCCAGCTCACGCAGCAGGGTCTGGCCGCTGGCGGGATCGGTACCAGGTGCATCCAACACACTGAAGCCGGCCAGCGGGTCCCAGATCAGCACCTGGCTAAAACCACCTTGTAGCAGCGCGTCCCGCAGGTTGAGGTTGAAACTCTGGGCGGTAATCACCCCTGGCGCGACCTCGCTGGCTTGTAGGTCGCGGACATTGCCGGAGAGCACAAACTGGCTTTTGAGGGGTAAAAAACGCAGCAGGTCGCGCAGCCAGCGCGGCTTTTCGAAGGCGGCAGTCCGTGGCATTGAAAAAAACTCGTCGTAGGAAGCAGGATCGGACATTAGCATAGGGCCGATTTTGCTGACGAATCTTCTCTCCATTGTCCTGCAAGTATCGGTAAAGTAAGCCATCTCTCGCCTGGATAGACGAATGAACAGCGTGCAACGTTTACGCGGTCAATTACGGCCGGCCCTGATGGTGATGTGGATGACGGTGGCCTGTGCCTCCACGGTATGGGCCGATGACCGAGTGGCGCTTACGCCGCTGGATCAACTGCCGGACGGTGTCGAGCTGCGTGGCAAGCAGGTGGGCGCCTATACCTGGAACGACCGGCAAGGCAAAAACCTATTGGTGCTGGGCGAACAGACCAGCGAGCGCGATGACGATGGCGCGCAGTCGGCTTTCGTCTACGCCGCCCAGTACTTGCTCGATGGCAGCCGCCCCAAGCGGGTATGGATGCTCTACGACGACGTCCAGCATTGTGAATTTGATGCTGGCGTGCACTTCAATCCCGAGGCGACCCTGGTCACTGACCTGCTGGGGGACGGTATCACCCAGGCCACCGTCGGCTATTCCCGCACCTGTACCAGCGATGTCAGCCCCAATGAATTCAAGCTGATCATGCACGTGGGCAAGACGCAGCGGTACCGCTTGCGCGGCGTCGACCGCTATGGCGCCAGTTGGTGGGATGAAGACGCCGGAGCGCTCCAAGGCATGCCGCTGCCCAAGGATTGCAGCACCGCCGGGCAACAGGCGCTGGTCAGCCAGTTCAAGGAGCAGGGCACCGAACTGCCCTTGCCGGGGTGTTATGGCGATGAGGACGATTTCGCCAAGGCACCCCAGCCGTACCTGGACTTTATGCGTCAGCAATGGTTCGCGCTGATGGCCAAGCAAGACACTACCTGGAGCCAGCCCCAGGAGCCTTCCGACGATCAGCCAGACGATCAGTAATAAGCCCCTGGTTTGGCGGGCGCGCAGAACCTGCGTTAGACTCCGTGCTCGCCAAACCACTAAATATATCGATTAAACAATTGGTTAGTCGCTGTATTTAATCCAAAGGCTGATCTACCTTGACTGAGTCTACCCGCAACCCGCTGACCCTCTACCTCACCCGTCTGGCCCCTTCAAGCCAACTGACCATGCGCTACGTGCTGCAAGATGCCGCCGACCGCCTGGGCTTTGAAGAGGTCAACCTGGAAGACATCCCCTGGCACTTGCTGCAACCCGAACAGGTCATGGCCCTGGTGGCCGTGCTGCGAGAGGACGGCTATGCGCCCAACACCTCGTCGTTGTATGTCAACGCGGTGCGCGGGGTGATGAACGAAGCCTGGCGCATGAGCCTGATCAGCCAGGACCATCTGTTGAAGATGCGTTCGGTCAAGGCCACACCCGGCACGCGCTTGAGCCAGGGGCGCAACCTGCGGCGCTCACTGATCCGAGAATTGATGGACGTCTGCGCCGCCGACCCGCGCCCTCAGGGTCTGCGGGACGCAGCAGTCATCGGGATTCTGTACGGTTCGGGGATGCGTAAATCCGAGTCGGTCAACCTCGACCTGACGCAGATCAACTTTGACGAGCGCAGCCTGCGGGTGATCGGCAAGGGCAACAAGGAACTGATCAAGTATGCTCCGGCTTGGGCCTTTGCCAAACTGCAGGCTTGGTTGGCGTTTCGTCGCGAACAGCTTAAAGAGGGGGAGGAGGACGATACCTTCCTGTTCAACCGCATCCGCCGGGGTAGCCACATCACCCGGGAGCGCATCACCAAACATGCGATTTACTACATCGCCCGTCAGCGAGGGCAGCAAGTGGGGGTGAAGATCATGCCCCACGATTTTCGGCGCTCGTTTATTACGCGGGTGATTGAAGAGCATGACTTGTCCATTGCCCAGAAGTTGGCGCACCACACTAATATTCAGACCACCGCGAGTTATGACGTGCGCGATGATAATGAGCGGCGGATGGCGGTGGATCGGTTTGATCTTTGATCTTGGTGGGTGAGGATGCGATGAGGGGCTTATCCGTTGCTGCAGTAATGGCGGCTATTGGTTCCGCTCTTACAGCCAGCTCTTTCAAGGTCTTTGAAAAAACAGTCATTAGAGGTGCACATTGACCCTGTGGCGAGGGGGCTTGCCCCCGTTGGGCTGCGAAGCGGCCCCAATAGGATCGCTGAGTTTCTTCAGATAGACCGAGATGGCAGGTTTTAGGGCTGCTCCGCAGCCCAACGGGGCAAGCCCCCTCGCCACAGGTCAGTGTTCTCTTTCCAAGTACGGCTGCGTTCTCAAAGATCTTGAAAGGGCTGGCTCTTACAGCGGGTCACTCTTGGAAAAGAGCCGGAATGCCGGCCCAGCCAAAAGTGACCCGCCGTAAGGGCGGGACCCTACTCAGCCATTACCGCAGCAACGGATATGTACCCAACTCCCAGCCCCACTCCCAGACTCCGCAACCATCAAAAATCGTACAGGTCCGACCTCCACGGTGAACCGAAAAACCCGCGCATCAGGTCTCGCCATGACAGCCCCCATCCCTCTACACTGGGCTGCCACTTGTCTTTCAAAGGATGAAACACAATGCACCCACCTGAACCCAAGATCGTGATCCAGCGCTTTGCCCAAGACCATATCGAAGGCATGAATGCGCTCTACAACGACCCGGCCGTGTGCCGTCAGGTGCTGCAAATGCCTTTCCAGTCGGTGGAGATCTGGCGCAAACGCCTGGCAGACACCAATGAGCGACTGATCAGGCTGGTCGCCCTGCACGGAGGTGAGGTGATTGGCAATTGCACCCTGGACCAGTATTCACGCAGCCGCCAAAACCATGTCGGCGGGATTGGCATGGGGGTCGCAGTGGCCTGGCAGGGCAAGGGCGTGGGTACAAAGTTGCTGGGGGCGGCGCTGGATGTTGCCGACAACTGGATGAACCTGCGCCGCGTAGAATTGACGGTGTATGTCGACAACGAGCCGGCCCAGGCGCTCTACCGCAAGTTCGGCTTCGAGACCGAAGGTCGGCTGCGTGATTACGCCGTGCGTGACGGCGTATTTGTCGATGCCCTGACCATGGCCCGCTTGCGTCAGACCGCCTGACCTTCCAAGGCAAACGCCACCGCAGCCTGCGCATGCAGCTCGGTGGTGTCCAGCAGCGGCAGGTCACTGTGTTCCGGCTTGATCAGCAGACTGATTTCCGTGCAACCAAGGATGATCGCCTGGGCACCGCGAGCGGCCAGGGAGTCGATCACCCGCAGGTATTCCCGGCGTGACGCTTCGCTGATTACCCCGACACACAACTCCTCATAGATGATCCGATGCACGGCCTGGCGCTCATCCGCGTCAGGTATCAGCACGGTCAGCCCCTGGGCGGTAAGGCGAGACTTGAGAAAGTCCTGTTCCATGGTGAACGCCGTGCCTAGCAGGCCCACCGTGAGTGTGCCGGCCCCGATAGCAGCGGCGACGGCGGCATCAGCAATATGCAGAAACGGAATCGACACCGCCGCCTCAATCTGTGGCGCCACCAGATGCATGGTGTTGGTACACAGCACCACGCATTCGGCACCGCCCGCTTGCAGCCGGCGTGCGGCGTCTTCCAGGATCAGTGCCGCGTCATCCCAGCGGCCAGCGTGCTGGGCCTGTTCCACTGGGCCGAAGTCAACGCTATACATCAGTATCTGCGCCGAACGCAGCGGCCCCAATCGGTCGCGGACCTGTTGATTGATGATCCGGTAATACTCGGCGCTGGACTCCCAGCTCATACCGCCGATAAGGCCGATGGTGCGCATGCGATGCTCCTCAAACAGATGGGCGAAAGGCACACATTACCCAAGACCGATGCGTTAGTCATACGCGTCGGTGCCGCATCTGCCATGCTGGTTGTTCGCAGTCAGGGTTACCCGAGGAACACCGCAATGGACGATGTACAGCAACTGGGCGAGATGCTTCGTCATTACGCCGACAGCGAAGCGCACAAACAGCAGCAGTTCGAGGTGCAGTCCGCGCACTGGGCACAGAAAATCACTGAGCTGTTCGGCCAGATCGAGCAGTGGCTGGAGCCGGTTAAAAGCGTTGGCCTGCTGGAAGTGCAACGTGAAGCCTATGTGGCATCCGGCCCCAGCGTGCCGGTGGAAACATCGACCTTCAAGACCGAGAAGCTGACCATCCATATCGCGGGCAAACCGGTGGAGTTCGTGCCGGACGTGATGGGCGTTGGTGGTTTGATTTCGTTGTCGGTGATGGGCCTGACCGCCGCCCGCTACGGCAGCATTTCCCTGGTGTTGCTGCCAGGCAAGAACGACTGGCTGTGGAAGAAAACCAACGGCCTGAAAGACCCGGACACCTTCGCCTTCGACGCCAATTTCCTGGCCTTGCAGTTGCAGAGTTTGATTCCCCGCGAGCGCGGATGAGGTCTCGGCAACACTGAAGATCAAGTATGGGAGCTGGCTTGCCTGCGATGCAGACGCCTCGATGCATCAGTTACACCGAGGTGATGCTATCGCAGGCAAGCCAGCTCCCACACAAGTCCACCCACATTCAGAGCTCTACATTACCCCAACCCTTCTTTGTTTCCTCAGGCTCCACGGCCTTGACCCGCTTGCCCGTCGCCAACTCCACCCGCCGCGCAACCTCCGGGTCGTCGGCAAACGGAATCAGGCTCGCCTCATCCAGATCATCCCTCGACTGACCCCGCAAGCAGTACTCCACTGTGCCGTACAGGCAAATGACCGCTGCGAGGCTCAAGACAACCTCCCACATCAGGCGATTTGCGCATCAAGCTGCGCCACCTTCAAATCTGCTACGCGCACCGTGCGCCAGGTGTTGTACGCCATCAGCAGCATTCCGCTGAGGAAAAACACCCCACCGACAAACCGCACCACAAACCCCGGATGGCTGGCCTGCAAGGCTTCGACAAACGAGTAGGTGAGGGTGCCGTCGTCGTTGATTGCACGCCACATCAGGCCTTGGGTAATACCGTTGACCCACATCGAGGCGATGTACAGCACCGTGCCGATAGTCGCCAGCCAGAAGTGCAGGTTGATCAGCGGCACGCTGTGCATCTGCTCGCGGCCGAAGATTTTAGGGATCATGTGGTACAGCGAACCAAAGGTGATCATCGCCACCCAACCCAGGGCGCCGGCGTGGACGTGGCCGATGGTCCAGTCGGTGTAGTGGGACAGCGCATTGACCGTCTTGATCGCCATCATCGGCCCTTCAAAGGTCGACATGCCATAGAACGCCAGGGACAGCACCAGAAAGCGCAGGATCGGGTCGGTACGCAGCTTATGCCAGGCGCCGGACAGGGTCATCATGCCGTTGATCATCCCGCCCCAGCTCGGCGCCAGCAGAATCAGTGACATCGCCATGCCCAACGATTGCGCCCAGTCCGGCAGTGCGGTGTAGTGCAGGTGGTGGGGGCCGGCCCAGATGTACAGGGTGATCAGCGCCCAGAAGTGCACGATGGACAACCGATAGGAATACACCGGCCGCCCGACCTGTTTCGGCACGAAGTAATACATCATCCCGAGGAACCCGGTGGTCAGGAAAAACCCCACCGCATTATGGCCATACCACCACTGCACCATGGCGTCGGTGGCCCCGGAATACACCGGATAGGACTTGAACCAGTCCACTGGGATCGACAGGTGATTGACCACGTGCAACATGGCAATCACCACGATAAATGCACCGAAGAACCAGTTGCCGACATAGATATGTTTGGTCTTGCGCTGCACCACGGTAGTGAAGAACACGATGGCGTAGGCCACCCACACCACCGTCATCCATACCGCGCCGGAAAACTCGATCTCGGCGTATTCCTTGGTGGTGGTGTAGCCCAACGGCAGGCTGATCAGCATAACGACGATCACCGACTGCCAACCCCAGAAGGTAAACGCCGCCAACGTGTCGGAAAACAACCGCACCTGGCAGGTACGTTGTACTGCGTAGTAGCTGGCGGCAAATTGCGCGCTGCCGGCAAAACCGAAAATCACCAGGCTGGTGTGCAACGGTCGCAACCGGCCAAAGGTGGTCCAGGGCAGGTCCAGGTTCATCTCTGGCCACACCAGTTGCGAGGCGATCCACACCCCCATGGCCATGCCGATGACACCCCACACCACGGTGGCAATGACGAATTGGCGCACGACCTTATAGTTGTAGGCCTGCGCGGTTGATGCTGTGCTCATGGTCAGTCTTCCCACGGTTCCAAGTCATGCCAGGCCGACCGGTCTGGCAGGTGGGGGACTGTAGGAAGTCCGGGGAAAACAAAACAGCCTCAGGAAAGCTGCATTAATACGGATCAGACGCCGTGTTCATTTCAACGCAGGGTCTCCAGGATTGAGCTTTTTCCAGCCCTGCATCACCACCTGGGCTTTGGGTTCCTGGCCGTTTTCCAGGTAGTACTGAATCAGCGACAACCGGGCATTGCGGTTGTACGGCTGGCGTTTGAGGAGGTCTTCCAGTTGCTGGCAGGCCTTATCGATGTTCCCGCTGTCGTGCAGCGCCACCGCCAGCACAAAGCTGTATTGACCGTTCGCAGGCTCCAGGCGGGCCGCCTCCCGCAGATGGGGCATGGCTTTGGCCGTATCGCCGGCACGAATCAGCATCAAGCCTTGGGTGTGTCGCAGCAGCGCCGCTTCGGGGTGTTGCTTGAGGTTGTCGGCGATCAGGCTGCGGGCCTCTTCACTGCGCCCATTGGCTTCCAGCCACTGCGCCAGGGTCACCAGCGCCGGGTAGAAATCCGGATCGCGGAGCAGGGCGGTGCGCAGTTGCGCTTCGACCTTATCCCCACGGCCGCTGGCCTGGTACAGCATGGCCAGGTTGAGGTTGGCCTCGGCGCGCTCCAGCAAGCTCAGTTGTACGTTTTCGTACTCGGTGATGGCCTGCTCCCAGGCAGGGCCCAGGCCTTGAGCGGAGACGCTCAGCAGGTCCCGGGCCGCGATGATGCGCACGGCTCGCACCGGATCCTTGAGCAGCGGTCCATACAGCGCAATCCGTTCGGCCGGCGGCAGGAATGCACTGACTGCCCGTACCGCACTTTCGCGCACTTGCGGGGCGGGGTTGCCCAGGTCCCTGGTCGCGAGTTTCAACGCCTGTTCGCTCGGGTAGTTCGCCAACTCTGCCAGCAACGTCGCGCGCTGGATCGCTGGCAGATGGTTGCGTGCCAATTGCTCATACAACGCCTGCGCAGCGCCTGGTTGGCCGCCACGAATCAACATCAGGCTTTCGTCGTAACGCGGCGCTTGGACGGTTTCGTTATTGCTCCATAGTTTGAATTGCTCGCTGACCTTATCGCCAGCCCTGGGAATACTGAAGCTATGGTCATGGCGAAAGTCATTGCCCATGTAGAACTTGCCGGGCATATGGCAATCGACACAGAACGACTCCGGTTGCCCGGCGACGTGGCGCGTGTGTTCAGGGGCTTCGTAGTTCTTGGCCTGCAACCCTTGGCCGTCTACTGTCGCGACAGCGCTCTTGCCGGCGGTGTTGTGGCATTGCAGGCAGACGCCGTTACCGGGGGACTTCAGTTCGTTGCTATGGGGGTTGTGGCAGTTGCTGCAACGCACACCCTTGTCGGCCATTTTGCTCTGGGCGAAAGAGCCGTATTCGAACACTTCATCCTTGATCTTGCCGTCCAGGGCATACAGCTCGCGGGTCAATACGCTGGGCAGGTAGTCGTCCATCAGGCGCTTGCCGACGGTGTAGCCATCTCCCAGTGGTGCGCGGCGGGCGTGGCAGCGGGCGCAGGTTTCGATCTCGACGGTGGCGTCCTTGTCTTTCAAATCAACGGCAAAGCCGGCATGCAGCACATCACCCTTTTTCGCCGCCCATTGCACATGGCTGGACGCCGGGCCATGGCAGGCCTGGCAACCGACACCGAGGCTGTTCCATTGGCTGTTGAAGCGGTTGTTGGCGGCATCGAAATTGCGTTTGTAGCCAGTGGTGTGGCACTCGACGCACATGAAGTTGGCGTTCTGACTGGGCTTGCTCCAGTGCAGCGGGTTCTTGAAGTTCACTCCTTGGCCGGGGTAGAGCTGAAACCAGCGGTTTTTTTCGGTATCCCAGGCCACGCCCAATGCCTGTAAGCGTCCGTCGTCGAACTCGATCAGGTATTGCTGCAACGGCGCGATGCCGAAGGTATAGGCCACCTTGAAGTCGGCCGGTTTGCCATCGGCGCCCGGCGTGTTGACCCAAAACTCATCGCCCCGACGAAAGAATCGTGTGGTTTCTTCCTCGCCTTTAAAGGCCACGTCATTGAAGTCGGCCGGCACCGTCTGGGGCGTAGCCGCCTGCATTGCCAATTGATGGTGAGAGCCTTGCCAATCCTTGGCCTGGGCCAGGTGGCAGCCCTGGCATTGCTGTTCATCGACCATTTGCGCAGGCGCGACCACCGCCGGCTTGGCCGTGACGGCGACCGGCGCGGGCGCAAGAGCCTGCGGTTTGGGCGTGCTGGCCTGGAGAAAAAACCAGATCCCGGCCATGGCCAGCAGCAGGGCAATCAACAGGGGGTACAGGTAACGACTGGATGAATCACGGCGGGTTACGGTTTTATTGTCAGGCTTGGGCATTGCGACTTCCGATGTCCAGATGCATTGACGCTCTGTGGCGTACTTAAGCTGGGTGCAGCTTTGACGCTGTTAGTCGGCCTGTCAAATTCGCGTTGTGAAATACTCCGCAACCTGCAACGCTGAAAGCGCTTTTTTCCCAGAGTTGGCTATACCTACAGCTCAGTGTTTCGATGATGACTGCCAAGGAGTTCCATGATGAAGCTAGGGCTAATGATCAGCACGTTGTGCATTGCCTCGATTGGTGTAGTGGGGTGTTCCAGCAAGGTGACGCAGCCGGACGAGTATTCTGGGTTCCTCTCGGACTACAGCCATTTGAAGGAAGCCAAATCACCGTCCGGTGCGCAAGTGATGCGCTGGGTTGATCCCAATCTGAACCTCAACCGATACACTTCGGTGTACATCGAACCCACTCAGTTCTTCCCCAAGCCCCAAGCCACTACCAAGATTCCCGAAAGTACGCTGCAAGGCATCAACAACTACTACAACCAGGCGCTCAAGCGTGAGTTGGTCAGGTCGCTGCCGCTGGCCAACGCGCCGGGTCCTGGGGTGATTGTGGTGCGGGCGGCGATTACGGCCGTCAGCAGCAAGACCGAAAGCCTCAAGCCTTATGAGTACATTCCTGTTGCTCTGGTGGCCGCAGCGGTGAGTACGGGGGCCGGGATTCGTGATCAGGAAACGACCTTGGGCACTGAGGCGCAGTTCCTTGATGGTGATAGTGGCAAGGTGGTTGCTCAGGTTGTGCGTAAAGGTACCGGCAAGCCGCTGGCAAATGATTCGCAGGTGATGAAGGCGGATGATGTGAAGAGTGTGATTGATGGTTGGGCTTCGGATCTGCACCAGTCTTACGTCAAGCTCAAAGGTAAGTAAGCGGTTAGTGTTGGGGACGTTGAGGTGTATATCCGTTAAGTACGGATATACACCCAAAAAACTAAGCGAGATTCTGCTCAGTCAAGCGCTGCACCGCTAACCGCCGATAATGCGAAGGCGTCATCCCCTTGAGCTGCTGAAAGCGCCGATTAAAGTTTGAAATATTATTAAACCCCGACTCAAAACACACATCCGTCACAGCTTTATCGCCATCAGCCAACAACTCGCAGGATTTGCTGATCCGCAACCGATTAACAAACTCGATAAAAGTTCGCCCGGTAGCCTGCTTGAACACCCGGGAGAAGTAAGTGGGCTTCATCCCCAAATACTCAGCCACTTCCTCCAGGGACAACTCCCGCGCGTAGTGGGCAAAGATATAGTTCACCGCCCGGTTAGTGCGGTCGATGCTGTGTTCATCGGCCAATTGCGGCGTGGTCACGTCGGACAGCAACTGGTAATCCTCACAGGCGCAGAGCACCTCCATCAGGATAAAGAAGTGCCCAAGGCGCGCCATGCCCCTGGCGTCTTCGATGCGTTGCATCAAGGTCATGGCCTGGGCGATGGTGCGTTTACAGCGAAACTCAATGCCATATTGGGCCCGCTCCAGCAACGGGGCCAAGGTCTTGAGTTCGGTGAAAATATGACTGCCGCCTTCCAACAGCTCATCGGTGAAGTTCACCAACATATCGCGCTTGGGCACCACCTCATCTTCCGCCACCTGACTGATCCAGTTGTGGGGAAGGTTGGGGCCGGTGAGAAACAAACTCTCCGGGTAAAAGTTACCGATGTAGTCGCCGATAAACACCTTGCCCGAGCTGGCAACGATCAAATGCAGTTCGTATTCCTTGTGGAAATGCCAGCGCACCAACGGGCACGGGAAGCCGTGTTGGCGATAGATGATGGACAGACCGTTGTGGTCGTCCATCAGCTCGTAGGACGGATCGGTGATCCTCGCTGCTCGGGTCATGCTGCAGTCGCTTTATAGTGGTTGCCAAAAGGATAATGCCCCTTTGCCTGCTACCTCGCCAGCACCTGCTGTTTATATGGTTAAACGCTGCGGTTTTTTGCCTCGATCCACTGCGCCATGTACTGGGTGCTTTTGTGCAGGTGATGGCGCAGCATGCTGCCGGTGAAATTGTTGCGTCGGTGTTCGGCCAACTGGCTGCGGCATTGCTCCAGACGCTCCACCAGCGCCGGGCCATGGATTTCCTGGGCGTAGCGGCGAGACAGCAGTCTGCGGCCGTTTTCCTGAGCCTTGGCCCAACTGTCCGGGTCCTGATACAAGGCAACCGCCGCGGCCGCCAAGGTACTGGCGCTGCGCTCGATTGCTCCGGGCCATGGCTGATCATCGCCCATGCCTTCGGCGCCGATTGGCGTGGTGACGTTGGGTGTGCCACAGAGCATCGCGTCCACCAGCTTGCCCTTGATCCCGGCACCAAAGCGCAACGGTGCGAGGCAGATGCGTGCAGCGGTCATCACCTGTAGGGCATCTTCGGCCCAGTTCATTACGTGAAAACCCTGGGCCGGGTTGTGCAATGCCGTGGCCTTGGGCGGGGTGTAGGCCCCGTACACATGCAGTTGCGCGCCGGGCAGTTGCTGGCGGATCAACGGCCAGACGCTGTTCTTCATCCACAACACGGCATCCCAGTTGGGGGCGTGGCGAAAGTTGCCAATGCTCAGGAAGTGCGCCCGATCCTCAAACGGCGCGAAGGCGGCGGTCGGTGCTTCGACCATCAGCGGGCACCAGTGGAGGAGGGCGGCGGGCACCTTGAAGTGATCGGTCAGCAACTGGATTTCCACATCGGAGATCATCAGGCTGATGTCGCAGCGATAAATGGCAGCAATCTCTCGTTTGGCCAAGTCACTTTCAGCCATCAACTGGAACTCTTCGTCCAACGCTTCGCAGAACACCGCGCTAAAGTCATCCGCTTCGGGCTTGCGTTTAAGGTACTCCTTGAGACGCTGCTGGCGGGCATCCCGCAGGCTTTGCAAATCTGATGTTTCCAGCACCCGCAACGCGTCGGGGCAGTGCTTTTCTACCCGCCAGCCGAATTGCTCTTCCATCATGAATCGGTCGAACAGCACGATGTCCGGGGCCAATGTGCGGATAAAGTCGTCGAAGCTGCTGCTATTAAGCTCGATGGCACATTCGCGAATGCCCAGCGCCGGCAAGTCGGCCTTGTGTTCACCAATGGTCGCCGGGCTGCTGAAGGTGACGTCCCAGCCCTGATCCAGGAAGCTCTGCAGAATCTGCATCATATGGCCACCGGCCGCCGAGGAGCGGGGTTCTGGCCAGACATAACCGATAACCAGGACTTTGGTGGCGGGCTGATTCATCAAAAAGCGTTCCTTAATGGGGCAGGGCAAAAAACGCGGCAATTAAACCACAGCGGCCCGGTTCTCGCGTTGCAGCATGGACCGTGACAATTTGTGTTTGACCGTAGGTCCGTGAATCACTTTGTGTTTAACTTCGGCCTCTCGAATTCGTTCTACCAAAATCCACAAGAGGAATCCGTTCATGGCTCAAGTCACCCTTAAAGGCAACCCTGTCCAAGTCAATGGCCAACTGCCACAAGCCGGTTCCAAGGCCCCAGCCTTTTCCCTGGTTGCCGGCGATCTGTCGGACGCTACCCTGGCCAGCTTTGCCGGCAAGCGCAAAGTGCTGAATATCTTCCCTAGCGTCGACACTCCGACCTGCGCTACCTCCGTGCGCAAGTTCAACACCCAGGCCAATGACGTGGCCAACACCGTTGTACTGTGCATTTCCGCTGACCTGCCATTCGCCCAGGCGCGCTTCTGCGGTGCCGAAGGCCTGGAAAACGTGAAGAACCTGTCCACCCTTCGTGGTGCCGAGTTCAAAGAAAACTACGGCGTAGCCATCGCTGACGGTCCACTCAAGGGCCTGACCGCTCGCGCGGTTGTCGTGCTGGACGAAAATGACAACGTTCTGCACAGCGAACTGGTCAAAGAAATCGCTGAAGAGCCAAACTACGAAGCGGCCCTGGCTGTTTTGAAGTAACGATTACTGCACATGACTGTCGTTTTGCAGTAACACGTTTGATGCATGATTGCGGCCTGGCCTAGTCCAGGCCGTTTTTATTTATGGTTCAGCGGCTTAGCCAGGACACTGAAGTTTCAACTGTAAAAGTGAAAAGTTGTAACTCCAAAGGTAAATAGCCGGTAAAGGCGCTTTTCTTACAGCGCTCTAGTGCTTATCTTTCAGCCTCCCAAAGAAGAAGCTCTCGCGCCCAATGGTTGATCATTCCATGCAATCCACCCCCCGTAACTCCCGCCGCTGGCTGTTCGGCTTACTCGTCCTGCTGGTTATTGCCGGCCTGTGCTGGAAATTCTGGCCTGGCAGCCATAAAGACAGCACCGAGAAGAAGCCCGCCGGGCATGCTGGCAAGTCGGGCATGATGCGCCCTGGCTTCGGTGGCTCGACCGGCCCGGTGCCGGTACGCGTTTCGCCGGCGGTGTTGGGAGAGTTTCCGGTGTACTACAAGGCCCTGGGTACCGTGACCGCGTTGAACACCATCAACGTGCGCAGCCGGGTAGCGGGGGAGTTGGTCAAGATTGCCTTCGAGGAAGGGCAGATGGTCAAGGCCGGTGACCTGCTGGCAGAGATCGACCCACGCAGTTACCAGAACGCCTTGCTTCAGGCCCAGGGCACGCTCTTGCAGAACCAGGCTCAGTTGAAAAACGCCCAGGTTGACGTTCAGCGCTATCGTGATCTGTATGCGCAAGACAGTATCGCCAAGCAAACCCTGGACACCGCCGAAGCGCTGGTCCTGCAATACCAGGGCACGGTCAAGACCAACCAGGGCGCGGTGGATGACGCCAAGCTCAACCTCGACTTCACCAAGATCCGTGCGCCGATTGCCGGACGTGTAGGCCTGCGCCAACTGGACGTCGGCAACCTTGTCGCCGCCAATGACACCACTGCCCTGGCCGTGATCACCCAGACCCAGCCCATCAGCGTGGCTTTCACCCTGCCGGAAACCACCCTGGGCGTCGTGCTCGCTCGCTACCGTGGCGGCAACAAGCTGCCGGTGGAAGCCTGGGACCGTGGCGACGTCAAACGCCAAGCCACCGGCGTGTTGCAAAGTCTCGACAACCAGATTGACGTGACCACTGGTACCCTGAAATTCAAGGCGCGCTTCGATAACCAGGACCAGGTGCTGTTTCCCAACCAGTTCGTCAATGTGCACCTGCTGGCCGATACCCTGCATAACGTAGTCCTGGCACCTTCCGCCGCGATTCAGTTTGGCAACAACGGTACCTTCGTCTACGCCCTCGATGGCGACAAGAAGGTCAAGATACTTCCGTTGGTGATTGGTGACAGCGATGGTGAGAACACCGTGATCAAGGAAGGCCTGGCCGCTGGCGACCGGGTGGTACTGGAAGGCACCGACCGCCTGAAGGACGGCAGCGAGGTTGAAGTGGTCAACGACAGCGCCGAAGTCCCGACTACGCCGACCGAACACCTGCAGGGCCAACCGGCGGCCAAGGCACCGCAAGGCCCGGCTGCTGCCGGCAAGGCGCAAAAGGGCGGCGCATGAACCTCTCGCGGCTGTTCATCCTTCGCCCGGTAGCCACCACTCTGAGCATGCTGGCCATTGTCCTGGCCGGCGTGATCGCTTATCGCTTGCTGCCGGTTTCGGCCTTGCCTCAGGTCGATTACCCGACCATCCGGGTCATGACCCTGTACCCCGGCGCCAGCCCGGACGTAATGACCAGTGCAGTGACCGCGCCGCTGGAGCGCCAGTTCGGGCAGATGCCCGGCCTGACCCAGATGGCGTCCACCAGTTCCGGCGGCGCGTCGGTGCTGACCCTGCGCTTTAACCTCGACATCAACATGGATGTCGCCGAGCAACAGGTCCAGGCTGCCATCAACGCCGCCACCAACCTGTTGCCCAAGGATTTGCCGGCGCCACCGGTGTACAACAAGGTCAACCCGGCGGACACCCCGGTGCTGACACTGGCCATCACCTCAAAAACCATGCTGTTGCCCAAGCTCAATGACTTGGTCGACACCCGCATGGCGCAGAAAATCGCCCAGATCAGCGGCGTCGGCATGGTCAGCATCGCTGGCGGCCAGCGCCAGGCGGTACGAATCAAGGTCAACCCCGAGGCCCTGGCCGCCAATGGCTTGAACCTGTCGGATGTGCGCACCTTGATCGGCGCGTCCAACGTCAACCAGCCCAAGGGTAACTTCGACGGCCCAACCCGGGTCTCGATGCTCGACGCCAACGACCAGTTGGTCTCGCCCAAGGAATACGCCGAGCTGATCCTCGCCTACAACAACGGTGCACCGTTGCGTCTCAAGGACGTTGCGCAGATCGTCGACGGTGCGGAAAACGAGCGCCTTGCTGCCTGGGCCAATGAAAACCAGGCTGTGCTGCTGAATATCCAGCGTCAGCCAGGGGCCAACGTGATTGAGGTGGTCGACCGGATCAAGGCCTTGCTGCCGAGCATCACCGACAACCTGCCGGCGGGCCTGGACGTGACGGTTCTCACCGACCGTACCCAGACCATCCGCGCCTCGGTCACCGACGTGCAACACGAATTGCTGATCGCTATCGCCCTGGTGGTGATGGTGACGTTCCTGTTCCTGCGCCGTTTCAGCGCCACTATCATTCCGTCCATCGCCGTGCCGCTGTCGCTGGTGGGTACCTTTGGCGTGATGTACCTGGCCGGTTTCTCGGTCAACAACCTGACGTTGATGGCCCTGACCATCGCCACCGGTTTTGTGGTGGACGACGCCATCGTGATGCTGGAGAACATTTCCCGCTATATCGAGGAGGGCGAGACACCGCTGAACGCTGCGCTCAAGGGCGCCAAGCAGATCGGTTTCACCCTGATTTCCCTGACCCTGTCGCTGATTGCGGTACTCATTCCGCTGCTGTTCATGGCAGACGTGGTCGGGCGGTTGTTCCGTGAGTTCGCTATCACTCTGGCGGTGGCGATCCTGATTTCCCTGGTGGTGTCACTGACCCTGACGCCGATGATGTGCGCCCGTTTGCTCAAGCGCGAACCCAAGGAAGAAGAACAAGGCCGCTTCTACAAGGCCAGCGGCGCCTGGATCGACTGGTTGATCGAAGCCTACGGACGCAAGCTGCAATGGGTACTCAAGCACCAGCCGCTGACCTTGCTGGTAGCCGTCGCCACCCTGGGCCTGACGGTGGTGCTGTACATGGTGGTGCCCAAGGGCTTCTTCCCGGTGCAGGACACCGGGGTGATCCAGGGTATTTCCGAAGCGCCGCAATCCATTTCCTTCGCCGCCATGAGCCAGCGTCAGCAGGAACTGGCGAAGGTTATCCTGGCGGATCCTTCGGTCCAGAGCCTGTCGTCCTATATCGGTGTCGACGGCGATAATGCCACCCTCAACAGCGGTCGCTTGCTGATCAACCTCAAACCCCACAACCAACGGGACTTGAGCGCAGCGCAGATCATCACGCGCCTGCAGCCGGAACTGGACAAGCTGGTGGGCATCCGCCTGTTCATGCAGCCGGTGCAGGACCTGACCATCGAAGACCGCGTCAGTCGTACCCAGTACCAATTCAGCATGTCTTCACCGGATGCCGAACTGCTGGCCCTGTGGAGCGGCAAGCTGGTGCATGCCCTCAGCCAATTGCCGGAACTCACCGACGTGGCCAGTGACCTGCAAGACAAGGGGTTGCAGGTGTATCTGGTGATCGACCGTGACGCCGCCTCGCGCCTGGGTGTATCGGTGTCGACCATCACCGACGCGCTGTACGACGCCTTTGGCCAGCGGCAGATTTCCACCATCTACACCCAGGCCAGCCAATACCGCGTGGTGTTGCAGGCCCAGTCCGGGGAAACCCTGGGGCCGGATGCGCTGAACCAGATCCATGTGAAAACCACTGATGGCGGCCAAGTGCGGCTGTCGAGCCTGGCCCATGTGGAACAGCGCCAGGCGCAGTTGGCGATTGCCCATATCGGCCAGTTCCCGGCGGTGATGATGTCGTTCAACCTGGCGCCCGGCGTGGCGCTGGGCAAGGGCGTCGAGCTGATCAACCAGACCCAGAAAGACATCGGCATGCCGGTGGGCGTACAGACGCAGTTCCAGGGCGCGGCCCAAGCGTTCGAGGCATCGCTGTCGAGTACCTTGCTGTTGATCCTGGCGGCGGTGGTGACCATGTACATCGTACTGGGTGTGCTCTATGAGAGTTACATCCACCCGATTACCATTCTGTCGACCTTGCCATCGGCAGCGGTGGGGGCCTTGCTGGCCTTGCTGATCAGCGGAAACGACTTGGGGATGATCGCGATTATCGGCATCATCCTGCTGATCGGTATCGTCAAGAAGAACGCGATCATGATGATCGACTTCGCCCTCGACGCCGAACGCAACCAGGGCCTGGACCCGCAGACGGCAATCTACCAGGCGGCACTGTTGCGCTTCCGACCGATCCTGATGACCACACTGGCTGCGCTGTTCGGTGCGGTGCCCTTGATGCTGGCCACAGGTTCTGGCGCCGAACTGCGCCAACCCCTGGGCCTGGTGATGGTCGGCGGGTTGCTGTTGAGTCAGGTCCTGACGCTGTTTACCACCCCGGTGATCTACCTGTACTTCGATCGCCTGGGCCGTCGCTGGGGCAAACAGCCTGAGCGCCTGGAGCCGGTTGAGCCATGAACCTGTCCGGACCTTTTATTCGCCGGCCGGTCGCCACGATGCTGCTGAGCCTGGCGATCATGCTGCTGGGGGGCGTCAGTTTCAATTTGCTGCCGGTGTCGCCGTTGCCGCAAATCGACTTCCCGGTGATCGTCGTGCAAGCCAGCTTGCCCGGCGCCAGCCCCGAGGTGATGGCATCCACGGTGGCTACGCCGCTGGAGCGATCCTTCGGTGCAATTGCCGGCATCACCACTATGAGCAGTTCTTCGAGCCAGGGTTCGACCCGGGTCATCCTGGCGTTTGATTCCGGGCGGGATATCAACGGCGCGGCGCGGGAAGTGCAGGCTGCGATCAACGCCTCGCGCAATCTGCTGCCCAGCGGCATGCGCAGCATGCCCACCTACAAGAAGATCAACCCGTCCCAAGCGCCGATCATGGTGCTATCGCTGACGTCGGACGTGTTGCCCAAGGGCCAGCTCTACGATTTGGCATCCACCATCCTCTCTCAAAGCCTGTCCCAGGTGCCGGGCGTCGGTGAAGTGCAGATCGGCGGCAGCTCCTTGCCGGCGGTACGTATCGAGCTGGAACCCAAGGCCCTCGACCAATACGGCGTGGCTTTGGATGATGTGCGTAACACCATCGCCAATGCCAACGTGCGTCGGCCAAAAGGCTCCCTGGAAGACAGCCAGCGCAACTGGCAGATCCAGGCCAATGACCAGTTGGAAAAGGCCAAGGACTACGAACCGCTGTTGATTCGCTACCAGGACGGCGCGGCGTTGCGCCTCAGCGATGTGGCGAAAATCAGCGACGGCGTGGAAGACCGCTACAACAGTGGCTTCTTCAACAACGATTCGGCAGTACTGCTGGTGATCAACCGCCAGTCCGGCGCCAACATCATCGAGACCGTGAAGCAGATCAAGGCGCAGTTGCCGGCCTTGCAGGCGGTGTTGCCATCCAGCGTCAAATTGAACCTGGCCATGGACCGCTCGCCGGTGATCACCGCCACCTTGCACGAAGCCGAGATGACCCTGCTGATTGCGGTAGCCCTGGTGATTCTGGTGGTCTACCTGTTCCTCGGTAACTTCCGGGCCTCGTTGATTCCGACCCTGGCAGTGCCGGTGTCGCTGGTGGGTACATTTGCGGTGATGTACCTGTTCGGGTTTTCCCTGAACAACCTGTCGCTGATGGCACTGATCCTCGCCACGGGCTTGGTGGTGGACGATGCCATCGTGGTGCTGGAGAACATTTCCCGGCATATCGATAACGGCATTTCGCCGATGAAGGCCGCGTACCTGGGAGCCAAGGAAGTCGGCTTCACCTTGCTGTCGATGAACGTGTCGTTGGTGGCGGTGTTCCTGTCGATCCTGTTCATGGGCGGGATCGTCACGAGCCTGTTCCGCGAGTTCTCTATCACCTTGGCGGCGGCGATCATCGTCTCGCTGATCGTCTCGCTGAGCCTGACGCCGATGCTCTGCGCCCGCTGGCTCAAGCCCCACATCAAGGGCGAAGAAACCGGCTTGCAGCGCTGGAGCGAGAAGGTCAATGACCGCATGGTTGCCGGCTATGCCCGCAGCCTGGATTGGGTGCTGCGGCATCGGCGCCTGACCCTGCTCAGCCTGCTGGTGACGGTAGGTGTCAATATCGCGCTGTACGTGGTGGTACCGAAAACCTTCATGCCACAGCAGGACACCGGCCAACTGATCGGTTTTGTCCGTGGCGATGACGGCCTGTCGTTCAGCGTCATGCAGCCGAAAATGGAGATTTTCCGCAAAGCAGTGCTGCAAGACCCGGCGGTGGAAAGCGTGGCCGGGTTTATCGGTGGCAACAGCGGCACCAACAACGCGGTGATGCTGGTGCGGCTCAAGCCCATCAGCGAGCGCAAGATTTCCGCCCAGGCAGTGATCGAACGCATGCGCAAGAACGTGCCACTGGTGCCCGGCGGGCGCCTGATGCTGATGGCCGACCAGGACCTGCAATTTGGCGGTGGCCGAGACCAGACCACCTCGCAATACTCCTACATCCTGCAAAGTGGCGACCTGGCAGCCCTGCGCCTGTGGTACCCGAAAGTGGTTGCTGCGCTGCGTGAACTGCCGGAGCTGACCGCCATCGACGCCCGGGAAGGCCGTGGCGCGCAACAGGTGACACTGGTGGTCGACCGCGATCAGGCCAAGCGCCTGGGGGTAGACATGGACATGGTGACGGCGGTGTTGAACAACGCCTACAGCCAGCGGCAGATTTCCACCATCTATGACAGCCTCAACCAGTATCAGGTGGTGATGGAGGTCAATCCGAAGTACGCCCAGGACCCGATCACCCTGAATCAGGTGCAGGTCATTACGTCCACTGGCGCGCGGATTCCGCTGTCGGCCATTGCGCACTATGAAAACAGCCTGGCGGACGACCGGGTCAGCCACGAAGGCCAGTTCGCTTCCGAGAATATCGCGTTCGACATGTCCCCCGGCGTGACGGTAGAGCAGGGCACCGCAGCCATCGAACGGGCAATCGCCAAGGTTGGCCTGCCGGAAGACGTGATCGCCAAGATGGCTGGCACCGCCGATGCCTTCGCGGCTACCCAGAAAAGCCAGCCGTTCATGATCCTCGGCGCGTTGGTGGCGGTGTACCTGGTGCTGGGGATTCTCTATGAGAGCTACATTCACCCGTTGACCATCCTGTCGACCTTGCCGTCTGCCGGGGTCGGCGCCTTGCTGTCGATCTACGTGCTGGGGGGCGAGTTCAGCCTGATCTCCCTGCTGGGGCTGTTCCTGCTGATCGGGGTGGTCAAGAAAAACGCCATCCTGATGATCGACCTGGCGCTGCAACTGGAGCGCAAGGAGGGCATGGACCCATTGGCATCGATTCGCAGTGCCTGCCTGTTGCGGCTGCGGCCGATCCTGATGACTACCCTGGCGGCGATCCTCGGTGCCGTGCCGCTGCTGATCAGCAGCGCCGAAGGCGCGGAAATGCGCCAGCCCCTGGGCCTGACGATTATCGGTGGCCTGGTGTTCAGCCAGATCCTGACCCTTTACACCACCCCGGTGGTTTACCTTTATCTCGACCGCCTGCGCCACCGTTTCAACGGCTGGCGCGGGGTGCGTACCGATGCTGCTCTGGATACTGCGCTATGACCGATTCAACGTTTCCCCCTGTAGGAGCGAGCTTGCTCGCGAAGAACCTGAGTGCGCATCGGGGTGTCAGGCTTCCCGTGTTTTCGTTAACGACCTTCGCAAGCAAGCTCGCTCCTACAATGGGAGTGGCGCTTATCGGAGTTCTGCTCAGCGCCTGCGCCGTCGGCCCGGACTACAAACGTCCGGAACTCACCGAGCCGGCCCAGTACAAAGAGGCCCAGGGCTGGCGTCAGGCAACGCCCAGCGACTCCTTGGCCCGTGGCGCTTGGTGGGAGTTGTACGGCGACAAACAACTCAATGAGTTGGTAGATAAACTCAACACTGCCAACCAGAGCGTGGCCCAGGCTGAAGCGCGTTTTCGCCAGGCCCAGTCGCTGGTGCGCAGTTCCCGTGGAGCGTTTTTTCCAAGTGTCGACCTGAGTGTCGGGAAAACCCGTGCGAGCCAGGGCACCGGCAGCAGTAGCTCTGGCCTGAGCACCTCCAGCAGCGGTATTCGTGACACCCTAAACGCCCAGTTGGGCGTCAGTTGGGAGGCGGATATCTGGGGCAAGCTGCGTCGCGGCCTGGAAGCCAATGAAGCCAGTGCCGAAGCCAGTGCGGCAGATTTGGCGGCCATGCGCTTGAGCCAGCAGTCAGAACTGGTGCAGGACTACCTGCAACTGCGGGTCATGGATGAGCAGACTCGTTTGTTGCAAGCCACGGTGGATACTTACCAGCGCTCCCTGCAGATGACCGAAAACCAATACCGCGCCGGTGTGTCGGGTAAAGACGCAATCGCCCAGGCCCAGACTCAGTTGAAAAGCACCCAGGCCAGCATGATCGACCTGATCTGGCAGCGGGCTCAGTTGGAAAATGCCATCGCGGTGCTGGTGGGTGTGCCACCGGCCAACTTCAACCTGGCGGTGAGCAAGGATATTCCGGCATTGCCGCAGATTCCTGTCAGCCTGCCTTCACAGTTATTGGAGCGTCGTCCAGACATTGCCTCGGCGGAACGGGCTGTGATCGCCGCCAACGCCAATATCGGCGTAGCAAAAACGGCCTATTACCCGGACCTGACCTTGAGCATGGCAGGCGGCTACTCCAGCAGCACGTACGCCGACTGGATCAGCCTGCCCAACCGTTTCTGGTCGGTTGGACCGAAGCTGGCCATGACCCTGTTTGACGGCGGCCAGCGCTCGGCGGAAGTCGACCGCGCCGAGGCCTCCTACGACGAAACCGTGGCCAAGTACCGCCAGACCGTGCTCGATGGTTTCCGCGAAGTGGAAAACTACATGGTTCAGCTCAAGGTCCTGCAGGATGAGGCGGGCGTCACTAATGAAGCCCTGGAAGCGGCCCGGGAATCCTTGCGCCTGACCCAGAACCAATACAAAGCCGGATTGATTGCCTACCTGGATGTGGTCGTTGTCCAGGCAACCGCCTTGAGCAACGAACGTACGGCCCTGACGCTGCTGCAAACACGGCTGGTGGCCAGCGTGCAACTGATTGCCGCACTCGGCGGTGGTTGGGATGGGCAGATGCAATTGAGCGACAAGAAGTAAGCGTACCGCCACTCGGCCCGTCGGCAGTTGTGGCGAGCGGGCTTGCCCGCGTTGGGTCGCGAAGCGGCCCTGAAACCTGCAACCTGGTTCTGCCTGGAAAACACGGTGACCTTATTGGGGCTGCTGCGCAGCCCAACGCGGGCAAGCCCGCTCGCCACATAGCCCGCTCGCCACATAGCCCGCTCGCCACATAAGGCCACTCGGGGCAATAGTGGCCCCGTGATAATTTTTCGGTGCCCGAGAATTATTCTCGCTACAATCGCGGACTTTTCCACCCGGCATGGATGCCGTTCGGCCCTCTGGCCACGAGAAGTCCCATGCTCACCGGTAGTTATTCCCCCGCCCTGGTCCTGATCTCGCTATTTGTCGCGATCCTCGCTTCCTATACCGCGCTGGATTTGACTGGCCGTATTGCTACGTCCAGGGGGCGCGCCGTGTACCTCTGGATGAGCGGCGGAGCGCTGGCCATGGGGGTCGGTGTTTGGTCCATGCACTTTATCGGTATGTTGGCGTTCCGTTTGCCCATCAACCTGGGCTATGACATCGGTATCACGTTCCTGTCGCTGCTGATCGCCGTGCTCTCCAGCGGGTTTGCCTTATGGCTGGTCAGCCAGCCGCGCCTGCCTGCCTGGCAACTGGCGTTTGGTGCGCTGATCATGGGCGGCGGCATCAGTGCCATGCACTACACCGGCATGGCGGCCATGCGCATGACACCGGGCATCGACTACGATCCGACCCTGTTTGGCGCTTCGTTGTTGATTGCCGTCGGTGCCTCGGCCGCCGCGTTGTGGATCGCCTTCAACTTGCGGCGCAACACCCCTTACGTGCGCCTGGCCCGAGGCGGGGCGGCCATTATCATGGGGGTGGCGATTGTCGGCATGCATTACACCGGCATGGCTGCCGCACGGTTCGCCGATGGCAGTTTCTGTGGCGCCGCCCTGGATGGCCTCAGCGGCAAGGGCCTGGATAATCTGGTGCTGGTCACCAGCCTGGCGGTGTTGATCATCGCGCTGCTGACGTCATTGCTCGACGCTCGCCTGGAGGCGCGTACGGCCGTACTCGCGGACTCGTTGAGCCTGGCCAATCAGGAACTGACCCACCTGGCCTTGCATGACACTCTGACCGGTCTGCCGAACCGCAGCCTGCTCGCCGACCGTATTCAACAGGCTATGCAGGTGATCACGGAGCAGGGCGGCTGTTTTGCCCTGATGTTTATCGACCTGGATGGTTTCAAGCCCGTCAACGACGCCTTTGGCCATCACATGGGCGATCAGTTATTGCGCGAAGTGGGCCTGCGTTTGCGCGAAGACCTGCGTAGCCAGGACACCTTGGCCCGAATCGGCGGTGACGAGTTCGTGTTGTTGGTGCAGTTGACTCAAGCCGATGACGCGATGCGCCTGGCCGAACGACAGGTGGGTTTGATCAATCAGGCGTTCCACGTCGCCGAACATGAGCTGAAAATCTCTGCCAGCGTGGGCATCGCCATGTTCCCGGGCAACGGCGGTACACCGCATGAACTGCTGATGAATGCAGACGCGGCTATGTATCACGCCAAGGGGATGGGCAAGAACGGTTACAGCTTCTTCGATGTCTCGATGAACACCAACGCCCGCAAGCAACTGCAGTTGCTGCAGGACTTGCGCAATGCCCTGGAGCAAGGGCAGTTCCAACTCTATTACCAGCCCAAGTTCGACGCCGGTACGGGGCGGCCAGTGGGCGCCGAAGCGCTGTTACGCTGGGAGCACCCGCAACAAGGTCTGTTGATGCCAGACAAATTCATTGAGTTGGCGGAAAAGACCGGGCTCATCATTCCCATTGGCGAGTGGGTACTCAATGAGGCGTGTCGTCAGATGCAAGTCTGGTACGCCCAGGGTTATCGGGATTGGCGCATCGCCGTGAACCTGTCGGCCTTGCAGTTTTGCCACGCGGGGCTGGTCAAGAGCGTCGCCAGCGCCCTGGAACGTCATCAGTTGCCGGCCAACAGCCTGACCCTGGAGATTACCGAAACCACCGCCATGAGCGACGCCGATGCCAGCATGACGGTGCTGCAGAAGCTCTCGGACATGGGTGTCGACCTGTCTATTGATGACTTCGGCACGGGTTATTCCAGCCTGATGTACCTCAAGCGCCTACCAGCCAATGAATTGAAGATCGACCGTGGCTTTGTCCGCGACCTGGAGCACGACAGCGATGATGCTGCCATCGTCTCGGCTATTGTTGCCCTCGGCCAGGCGCTGGGGCTGCGGATTGTGGCGGAAGGTGTTGAGACCGATGTGCAGCAGAGTTTTCTGACACGCTTGGGCTGCGATTCTTTGCAGGGTTACTTGCTGGGACATCCATTGCCAGCGGAGGCATTTATGGTCGAGATCAAGGGCGCCGCCAGCGGCAACTCCGCACACGCAATTGTAAAAGGGGCAGGCAGGTTCTCTGACACAGGGACCTGTTAATTCTGACAGTAGCGACAGTTGCTCATGGGGTATAAGTTTTGATTCCTGGATGATTCGGGCTTTGGCCTCATTGGCAAACGCCTGTCTAAAGGGAGTCAACGCTCATGAGCACCCTCACGCCTGACGGCTTCATGCCGACCGGATCAATGCTTGAACCCCGCTATTTCCACAGTGCTATTGCCATAACAGACTGCGGGGTGCTGGTTTTTTCAGGATCAGGCGTGGGGCAGCGCATTGTCAGGCGTTTCGACAAAACCCTGCCCGGTCTGTGTGATACCTCACAAAATCCAAGGGCCATGACGCGGGTCGAGTTTTATGACCAGCACTTGGAGACGTGGTCTGCGGTTGCGCCACTTCCTGTCCTTCGCCGCTCCTGCGGTGCAGTGCTGCTGCCCTCGGGCCTGGTGCTGGTGGTGGGGGGCAGTGGCACCGCCCACGCACTCAGCGATACTCAACTGTATGACCCGTCTGAAAATTGCTGGACGCTAACCGGTCAATTACACACGCCTCGTTTTAGTCATACCACCACGTTATTGGCATCCAATCAGGTCCTGGTCACCGGTGGCAACAATCTGCAACAGGGCTCTGGGCAAGTGCAGGACAGCGTCGAGTTGTACACCCCTGAAACAGGGCAATGGCAACGTGAAACATGGTTGTCTGTCGATTGCATGAACCACACTGCGACCCGGTTATTGACAGATGAGGTGCTCGTGGTCGGAGGATTTTCCGGCAGGCGCAATGCCGCACTGACGACAGCATTTATCTATAACCCCACAACACACCTTTGGGCAGCGGTCCAACCATTGCCGGCGCCACGAATGCAGCACACCGCAACTCTGTTGGAGGACGGTCGAGTCTTGATCGCCGGAGGTACAGATGAACCTTTCGGGCCAGCGCAAAACCTGGCCTTTATTTACGATCCAACGCTGAATCAGTGGGAACCCACGACGATGAACGTCTCCCGTAAAGGTCACACTGCAACAAGATTGGTGACGGGCAAAGTCCTGGTTGTCGGTAACAGCTCGACCTCTGACCCTGTGAGCGCCCGGACAGCCGAGCTGTTCGACCCCGCGTCAGGCCAATGGAGCCTGACGGGTGAGCTGCACGATGGGCGCTTTGAACACAGCGCGTCGAGTTTGTCTTCGGGCCAGGTGTTGATCGCCGGTGGAGGAAGGCCTACATCCCATCCTGCGCCCCTGTCCACGGCCGAACTTTATACGCCAGGCTGAATTCACGACGGACAGCTTGACGTGAGTCCATGCAAAATCCGTCTGTCAAAGGTATTCTTGGATCCAACCGTTTTCAGGTGAACCAGGAGACAGCACGCATGGACAAAGTCGTCATCATCACCGGTGGCAGTCGTGGAATCGGCGCCGCCACGGCGTTGTTGGCTGCCCGTCAGGGTTATCGCATCTGTATCAACTTCCAGTCCGACGAGGACGCCGCCCATCAGGTACTGGATCAAGTCCGCGCCCTCGGTGCCCAGGCTATCGCCGTGCGCGCCGATGTCAGCATCGAGGACGAAGTGATCAGCCTGTTCAACCGCGTCGATGCCGAACTGGGCCGGGTCACGGCGCTGGTGAACAACGCCGGTACCGTGGGACACAAGTCGCGGGTCGATGAGATGTCCGAATTTCGTATCCTGAAGATTCTCAAGACCAACGTATTGGGGCCGATCCTGTGCGCCAAGCACGCCGTGCTGCGCATGTCGCCCAAGCATGGCGGGCAGGGTGGCAGCATCGTCAACGTTTCATCGGGCGCCGCGCGCCTGGGCTCGCCAGGGGAATATGTTGACTATGCGGCGTCGAAAGGCGCGCTGGACACCTTCACCATTGGCCTTTCCAAAGAAGTGGCCGGCGAGGGGATCCGTGTCAACGGCGTACGTCCCGGCTTCATTTTCACTGACTTCCATGCCTTGAGCGGCGACCCTGATCGAGTCAGCAAGCTTGAACCGAGTATTCCCATGGCCCGTGGCGGGAGGGCGGAGGAAGTGGCGGAGGGGATTATCTGGCTGCTGTCGGACAAAGCGTCCTATGCCACCGGGACCTTTATCGACCTGGCCGGCGGGCGATAGCGGGTGAGTATCGGTGGCGACGGATAGGTCTCTACACATTTCTTGGCCCCCCCGAAAGCCCTGTAGCCGCTGTCGAGGCACGAGGCTGCGATAAGGGCCGCAGGACCTTCGACAGTTTCAAGAGACTGGCGACTGCTGCGCAGCCGATCGCAGGCTGCGCCAGCGGCTACAGAGGGCAGATACCCGTGGTGGCGAGGGGCACTCCATCAAAACGACCGCACGATTCGTCCCAGTGTCTCCATTGCCTTTTCCGAAGCATCATTCCACGGGCTACCGTAATTCAAGCGAATGCAGTTCCTGAACCGCTGTGTCGGCGAAAAAATCGGCCCCGGGGCGATGCTGATGCCCTGGGCCAATGCCATCTGGAACAACTTCAACGAATCCATTTGTTCCGGCAATTCCAGCCACAGGAAGTAGCCGCCCGCCGGCTGGCTGACCCTGGTTTGCGCCGGGAAGTAGCGGGCGATGGCGGCGAGCATGGCGCTTTGTTGCTCTTCCAGGGCATAGCGCAACTTTCGCAGGTGCCGGTCATAGCCACCGTGTTGCAGGTAGTCGGCAATCGCCGCTTGGGCTGGCATTGAGGCACACAGCGAGGTCATCAACTTCAATCGCTCGATTTTCTGCGCATAACGCCCGGCGGCGACCCAGCCAATGCGGTAGCCAGGAGCCAGGCTTTTGGCGAAGGAGCCGCAATGCATCACCAGGCCTTCGGTGTCGAACGCCTTGGCCGGTTTTGGCGCCTGCTGGCCGTAATACAGCTCGGCGTAGACGTCATCCTCGATCAGCGGCACTTGATGGCCGCGTAGCAGCTCCACCAATTCCTGTTTCTTGGCCTCGGGCATGGTGGCGCCCATGGGATTCTGGAAACTGGTCATGCACCAGCAGGCTTTGATCGGGTACCGCTCCAGGCTTTGAGCCAGGACCTTAAGATCGATGCCGTCCCGTGGGTGTACGGGGATTTCCACGGCCTTGAGCTTGAGGCGCTCCAGTACTTGCAGGCTGGCGTAAAACGCCGGGGCTTCGATGGCCACCAAGTCGCCGGGCTCGGTCACGGCTTGCAGGCACAGGTTCAGCGCTTCCAGGGCGCCATTGGTGATCAGCAGTTCTTCCATGGGCAACATCAGCCCGCCGACCATGTAGCGCAGGGCGATTTGCCGACGCAATTGCGGGTTGCCCGGCGACATGTCGGTGACCACCATGCGCGGGTCCATTTCCCGGCTGGCGCTGGCCAGGGAACGGGCCAGACGCGGCAGCGGGAACAGTGTCGGGCTGGGGAAGGCCGAGCCGAACGGTACGGTTTGCGGGTCCTTGATCGAATCCAGCACTGAGAACACCAGTTCGCTGACATCCACCTCGGTGGATTCATGCACGTGTTCACTGACAGCCGGCTCGGAAAACGGGCTCGGCGCGTGGGTGTTGACGAAATACCCGGAGCGGGGACGGGCGCGGATCAGGCCTCGGCGTTCCAGCAGGTAGTACGCCTGGAACACCGTGGACGGGCTCACGCCATAGGTCTGGCTGGCATAGCGCACCGACGGTACGCGCTGGCCGGGGCCGAGGACGCCGGAGCGGATCAGTTCTGCGATGTCGTCGGCGAATTTTTCGTAGCGTTTCATCGGGACTCAGTGCTTTAAACAGATTTTGCTGATTGAACACAGACCAAAATGTGGGAGCGAGCAAGTCGAATCGTCGCACCGCCGCTCCCACATTTGATTTCCGGTGTTTCTGGCATTGCATTTCTCAACGATTCAACGGCGCCACAAACCGGCTGTTGGCGACACTATAAATACCGGGCTCGTCGCTGTCCGATACCTTGAAGCTGATGGTCTGGGAACTGCTGCTCGGCTTATCTGCTGTCATCGCCACCGACACCGGCACATCCGTAATCTCCCCAGGCGCCAGGCTGATTTCGGTCCTGCCTTGCAACTGGAAGCCATCACCGTCCACCAGTTCCAGACGATAATCCTGACGCTGCTGGGTCTTGTTGATGACCTTGAGGCTGTAGATGTTCTCGATCAAGCCTTCACTGTTCTCACGAAACATCCCACGGTCCTTGGTCACGTCCAGCGACACCATCGGCCGCTCCACCAATGCCACCACCAGCGCGCCGATCATCACCAACAGCACGGCACTGTAGCCGATCAGCCTTGGCCTGAGCAGGCGCGTCTTGCCGCCTTGCAGTTGATGTTCAGAGGTGTAGCTCACCAGGCCACGGGCGTAACCCATTTTGTCCATGATTGAATCACAGGCATCGATACAGGCGGCGCAGCCAATGCACTCCATCTGCAAACCGTCACGGATGTCGATACCAGTAGGGCAAACCTGCACGCAGAGCTGGCAGTCGATGCAATCGCCCAGGCCAACCTCGGCAGGCTTCACATCACGCTTACGCGGACCACGGTGTTCGCCGCGAGCCACATCGTAGGAAATGGTCAGCGTATCTTTGTCGAACATCACGCTCTGGAACCGCGCATACGGGCACATGTGCATGCACACTGCTTCGCGCAGCCATCCGGCGTTGATGTAGGTGGCACCGGTGAAAAACAGCACCCAGAACAGGCTGACACCACCCATTTGCCAGGTCAGCAGTTCCTCGGCCAACGGGCGGATAGGGGTGAAATAACCGACAAAGGTCAACCCCGTCAGGACGCTGATCGCCAGCCACATCGTGTGCTTGGCCGAACGCCTGATCAACTTGTTCAGGCTCCATGGCGCGGCCTGCAGCTTGATGCGCTGGTTGCGCTCGCCCTCGGTGACTTTTTCACACCACATGAACAACCAAGTGAACGAGCTCTGCGGGCAGGTGTAGCCGCACCAGACCCGTCCGGCAAACACGGTGATCGCAAACAGGCCAAAGGCACAGATGATCAACAACGCCGACAGCAGGATGAAATCCTGAGGCCAGAAAGTTGCGCCAAAAATGTGGAACTTGCTCTCAGCCAGGTCCCATAACACCGCCTGCCGACCGCCCCAGTTCAGCCACACGGTGGCGAAGAACGCCAGGAACAGAAAGGCCGCGCCGCTAAGGCGCAAGGTGCGGAACAAACCGGTGAAGCTTCGGGTGTGGATCAGGTTGTCGCTGGATTTGGCCTTCTTCTGTTGAGCAGGCTCGAATGTTTCAACTAATCGGACGGGGATTCTCTCGCTCATGGTCTTTCGCTCATCAGCCTCCATCAGGCGGATGAACTATGCCCGGCGATCTGTTTGCATAACAGGCTCAGGTGTTGCTATAAAAAGCGGATCAGATGAGCTGCCGATCCGCTCCTGCGACAATGTGCAGCACCCCGTGGGTCCAGGGGCCTGGGCCTGTATCAGTCAACTTAGCGGTGTTCTGACACAGATCAATCAAATCACCGAATCACCGTCAGTCGCCTTCAAATGCTTACGACCGTCCTTGGCGCCTGCGACGGTCAGGGCGTCGGCTTCTGCTTCTGTAATGTAGAGACGTCGGCCATTGAGTTCGACGGCGGACATGGATTTTTCGCTGTCGGTAATCACCGTGACATCGGTGGCTGCGAGGCTTTGCTCTTCGCCGCTCTCGTCGACCAAGAAGTAGCAGGTCTGGTTTTCGATACGTACGGGCATGATGTTCTCCTTGGTATTCAGACGATCACTGGGGGCCTCGTCGTCGGAGGGTCTTCCTTCGCTGGCGGCGTTGTGTCCGGTGGTTCCTGCTCCGGGATCGGCTCGGGTTCGGCTGGCGGCAATGTCGGCTTATCAATGTTGGGATCAGGCGTTTCAGCCGGAATCGGGATATTCATCGGTATGGCCTCCTTTGTGCTTTGCTATATCGGTGGACATCTGTAGGGGGGATTTGATTCCCCGCCCGGCGGCGGCAGATTCACCTGAACTTTTCACCCGCCATCGGGCTCGGAACTTAAAGGGTCCGCTTCAGGATGGGTCTTTGCGTATCAAGCACAAGAGCGTCCATGGGGCGTAAGGGGACATGCTCGATGACCGCTGAATCACCGAACCAGATAGCACCGACGCAAGACGATTCAACGCCTTTGTTACCACTGTCCCAGGCACTGCTGCTGCCCAGGATTGCCATTGAAAGCACCACCCCGGTGATCGACGGCGGCGAGTTTGCCGTCAAGGCCGTGGTGGGGCAGCGCATCACCGTGACCAGTAAGGTATTTGCTGACGGTCACGATAAGCTCGCGGTGCTGGTGCGTTGGCGCCCGTTGAGTGAAGAGAGCTGGCACCGCGTGGCCATGACCGATGTCGGCAACAATGGCTGGGAGAGCGCATTGACCGTCAGCGCCCAAGGCCCTCATCAATACTGCATCGAGGCCTGGATCGATCACTTCGCCAGCTTTTGCTACGAGCTGGGCAAGAAGCATGAGGCTGGCGTGCCAGTCAGCCTGGAACTGCAGGAAGGTCGCAGCCAGGTGCTACAAGCTGCCGAGCGCAGTGAAAACGAACTGCGCGACCGCTTGATGCAGTTGCACCACCAACTCTCGGGCTTGCTGGAAACCGAACAAGTAGCGATGTTTTTGCACGAAGAAAGTGCACGCCTGATGGCCCAGGCTGATCATCGCCCCTATTTGAGCATCAGCCCGGTGTACCCGATTGATGTGGAGCGTCAGGCTGCGCAATTTGCCAGTTGGTACGAGCTGTTTCCCCGCTCGATCACTGACGACCCGGCCCGTCACGGCACCTTCAACGATGTGCATTCACGCTTGTCGATGATCCATGACATGGGTTTTGACGTGCTGTACTTCCCGCCGATCCATCCCATCGGCCGCCGCCATCGCAAGGGCAAGAACAACGCCCTGACGGCCGGGCCCGATGATCCGGGCAGCCCTTACGCCATTGGCAGTGAGGAGGGTGGTCACGACGCCATTCACTCGCAACTAGGCAGCCGCGAAGACTTCCGGCGCCTGGTGCAGGCCGCCGCCGATCACGGCCTGGAAATCGCCCTGGACTTCGCTATCCAGTGCTCCCAGGACCACCCCTGGCTTGTGCAACACCCCGGCTGGTTCAACTGGCGCCCCGACGGCAGTATCAAATACGCCGAGAACCCACCGAAGAAATACCAGGACATCGTCAACGTCGACTTCTACGCCGCCGACGCCATTCCAAGCCTGTGGACCGAGCTGCGGGACATCGTGGTGGGCTGGGTCCTGGAGGGCGTCAAGACGTTTCGGGTCGACAATCCCCACACCAAGCCGCTGCCGTTTTGGCAATGGCTGATCAGTGATGTACGGGCCAAACACCCGGATGTGATCTTCCTCGCCGAAGCGTTTACCACCCCGGCCATGATGGCGCGCCTGGGCAAGGTCGGTTACTCCCAGAGCTACACCTATTTCACCTGGCGCAACACCAAGGCCGAGCTAACCGAATACCTGACGCAGTTGAACGAGTCGCCCTGGCGCGAATGCTTTCGCCCCAACTTTTTCGTCAATACGCCGGACATCAACCCAGGCTTTCTCCATGAGTCCGGCCGCGCTGGCTTTCTGATTCGTGCCGTGCTGGCCACCATGGGCTCAGGGTTATGGGGCATGTATTCAGGTTTCGAATTGTGCGAAGCCGCCGCGATTCCGGGGAAGGAGGAATACCTGGACTCGGAGAAGTACGAGATCCGCCCACGGGACTTCAGCGCGCCCGGCAATATCATTGCCGAGATCGCCCAATTGAACCGGATACGCCGGCAAAACCTGGCACTGCACAGTCACCTGGGTCTGAAGCTCTACAACGCCTGGAACGACAACATCCTGTACTTCGGCAAGCGCAGCGATGACGGCAGCAACTTCATTCTGGTGGCCGTCAGCCTCGATCCGTTCAACGCCCAGGAAGCCCACTTTGAATTGCCGCTGTGGGAGATGGGCCTTGCGGACGATGCCCAGACCCAGGGCGAGGACCTGATGAACGGCCACCGCTGGACCTGGTACGGCAAGACCCAGTGGATGCGGATCGAGCCGTGGCACCAGCCGTTCGGGATTTGGCGGATTACCGTTTCCTGAAGGGGCCCTGATCTCCAAAACACCGGAGATCAACTGTGGGAATTGGCTTGCCTGCGATAGCGGTGGGTCAGTGCCGGAAATGCTAGCCGGCAAAGCGCTATCGCAGGCAGGCCAGCTCCCACATTGATTGTGGTTATTCAGGTAGATTTTTTTGAACTCTCCAGGAGTATCCAATGGCGAAGAAACCCAAGGCTGCCACCTTTATCAAAGACCCGCTCTGGTACAAGGATGCGGTGATTTATCAGGTTCACGTCAAATCCTATTTCGACTCCAATAACGACGGTATCGGCGACTTTCCTGGGCTGATCACCAAACTCGACTACATCGCCGAGCTAGGCGTGAACACCATCTGGCTGCTGCCGTTCTACCCCTCACCACGGCGCGATGATGGCTATGACATCGCCGAATACCGTGGCGTGCACAGCGACTACGGAACCATGGCCGACGCCAGGCGTTTTATCGCCGAGGCCCATAAACGCGGGCTGCGGGTCATCACCGAGCTGGTAATCAACCATACCTCCGACCAGCACCCGTGGTTCCAGCGCGCGCGCAAGGCCAAGCCAGGTTCCAAGGCCCGGGATTTCTACGTCTGGTCCGACGACGACCAGAAATACGACGGCACCCGTATCATCTTTCTCGATACCGAAAAATCCAACTGGACCTGGGACCCGGTCGCCGGCCAGTACTTCTGGCACCGCTTCTATTCCCACCAGCCGGACCTGAACTTCGACAACCCTCAGGTCATGAAAGCCGTGCTGTCGGTGATGCGTTATTGGCTCGACATGGGCATCGACGGCCTGCGCCTGGACGCCATTCCCTATCTGATCGAGCGTGACGGCACTAACAACGAAAACCTGCCGGAAACCCACGACGTCCTCAAGCAGATCCGCGCCGAAATCGACGCCAACTACCCGGACCGCATGCTCCTGGCCGAAGCCAATCAATGGCCGGAGGACACGCAGCTGTATTTCGGTGACAAGAAGGGCGATGACGGCGACGAATGCCATATGGCCTTTCACTTTCCGCTGATGCCACGCATGTATATGGCGCTGGCTCAGGAAGATCGCTTCCCGATCACCGATATCCTGCGCCAGACCCCGGAGATTCCCGCCAATTGCCAGTGGGCGATCTTCCTGCGCAACCACGATGAGTTGACCCTGGAGATGGTCACCGACAAAGAGCGCGACTACCTGTGGAATTACTACGCCGCCGACCGCCGCGCCCGGATCAACCTGGGTATTCGCCGCCGCCTCGCACCACTGATGGAGCGCGACCGCCGCCGCGTCGAACTGCTCAATAGCCTGCTGCTGTCGATGCCGGGCACGCCAACCCTGTATTACGGCGATGAAATTGGCATGGGTGACAATATCTACCTCGGCGACCGCGACGGCGTACGAACCCCCATGCAATGGTCCATTGACCGCAACGGCGGCTTTTCCCGTGCCGATCCGGCAAGCCTGGTGCTGCCGCCGATCATGGACCCGCTCTACGGCTACCAGTCAGTCAACGTCGAAACCCAGGCCCAGGACCCGCATTCGCTGCTGAACTGGACCCGGCGTATGTTGGCAATCCGCAAGCAGTCCAAGGCGTTCGGTCGTGGCAGTCTGAAAATGCTTTCGCCGACCAACCGCAGGATCCTGGCCTATACCCGTGAATACACGGGCGATGACGGCAGGCAGGAAATCATCCTCTGCGTGGCCAACGTCTCGCGCAGCGCCCAAGCGGCAGAGCTGGACCTCTCGGCATTTGCGGGGATGGTCCCGGTGGAAATGCTCGGCGGCAATGCCTTCCCACCCATCGGCCAGCTGACTTTCCTGCTGACCCTGGCGCCGTATGGCTTCTACTGGTTTGTGTTGGCGGCGGAAAACCAGATGCCGAGCTGGCATGTGGAGCCGGCGCAAAGCATTCCGGACTTCACCACGCTGGTGCTGAAAAAGCGCATGGAAGAGTTGCTCGAAGCGCCATGTCGCACCACCCTGGAGCAGACCTCGCTGCCTGCCTGGTTGCCCAAGCGCCGCTGGTTTGCCAACAAGGACTCGGCTATCGACAACGTACACATCGCCTACGGTGTGCGTTTTGGTGATCCCCTGCACCCGGTATTGCTCAGCGAGATCGAAGTCACCACCGGCGGACAGGTCAGCCGGTATCAACTGCCGCTCGGCTTCCTGGCCGAAGAGCAGTACACCAGCGCCTTGCCACAACAACTGGCATTGGCCCGTGTACGCCGGGTGCGCCAGGTCGGTCTGGTGACCGATGCCTTCAGCCTCGACACCTACATCCGCGCGGTGATCCATGGCCTGCAAGCCACTACCGTGCTGCATTCCACCGACGGCGACATTCGCTTCGAATCCGCGGCGCAACTGGCTCAACTGGAACTCACCGACGAGTCGGACGTGCGCTACCTGGCCGCCGAGCAGTCCAACAGTTCCGTGGTGGTGGGCGGCAGTCTGGTGCTCAAGCTGATCCGCAAAGTCAGCGCGGGTGTGCATCCCGAACTGGAGATGGGGGCTTACCTGACAGCCGCCGGCTATGAACACATCTCGCCGCTGCTGGGCTCGGTGATTCGTCGCGATGCCGAAGGCCAGGACAGCTTGCTGATGATTGCCCAGGGTTACCTGAGTAATCAGGGCGACGCCTGGGGCTGGACCCAGAACAACCTGGAGCGGGCGATTCGCGATGAGTTGGCCGAGGCAATTTCCGAGCAGGAACAACACTACAACGCCCTCGGTGAACTGGCGGACTTCGCCGGAATGCTCGGCCAGCGCCTGGGGGAGATGCATCAGGTGCTGGCGGCGCCAACCGCCAACAAAGACTTCAAGCCCGAGGTCACGTCTCTCAAGGACAGTCAGGGTTGGGCCAAGCAGGTAGGCGCACAAATTGACCGTGCGCTGCAGTTGCTCAAGCACCATCAGGGCAAGTTGAGCGCTGCTGATCAAGCGCTGGTCAGTGCTTTGCTGGATCAGAAAAAACTCATCGCCAGCCACGTCCAGGCGCTGGCCAAGGCCACGGTGGGAGGCTTGCGGATTCGCGTGCATGGCGACTTGCACCTGGGCCAGGTGCTTGTCGTCAAGGGCGACGCCTACCTGATCGACTTTGAAGGCGAACCCGCACGGCCGCTCCATGAGCGACGCGGCAAACACAGCCCGTACAAGGATGTGAGTGGCGTGCTACGGTCGTTTGATTATGCCGCCGCCATGGCCCTGAATGTGCAAGGGGTGGATCACTCGCCCGAAGCCAATGCGGCGCGGCAAAGGGTGGCAGATCGTTACCTGAGTGAGGCACGACAGGCATTTATCCAGGCCTACCATGAGGCCACGACTACACTGGCCCATGACTGGCAGGACGCCAAAGGCCAGGACGCAGCGCTGACGTTGTTCAGCCTGGAGAAAGCCGCGTACGAAGTAGCCTACGAAGCGGAAAATCGCCCGACCTGGTTGCCGGTGCCGTTGCAAGGTTTGCACGGGCTGCTCAGCGGGCTCAAACCTGTATCCAAAACTGCACGCGGTGGGGAGACGTCATGAGTTTTACACACAAAGAACCGCTGCAACCCAAGCTGACGGTGATGCCTGCCTCCAAGGATATCGAAGCTTTGGTGCGGGCCGAACATCAGGATCCATTCTCGATTCTCGGTCCTCACGATGACGAGGCGGGCGGTCAGTTTATCCGCGCCTATTTGCCCGAAGCCTTGAGTGTTCAGGTACTGGCTCAAGACACTGGAGAGCAGATCGGCAACCTGGATGCGGCGCACATACCCGGGCTGTTTGTCGGCCACTTCGCCACGCGCCAAGGCTATTTGTTGAAGATCCAATGGGCCGGTGGCGAACAGGTCACCGAAGATCCCTACAGCTTCGGCCAGTTGCTCGGGGAGATGGACCTGTATTTGTTTGCCGAAGGCAATCACCGTGACCTGAGCAGTTGCCTTGGCGCCCAAGTGACGAGCGTCGACGGTATCCAGGGCGTGCGCTTTGCGGTGTGGGCACCGAATGCCAAGCGGGTTTCGGTGGTAGGGGACTTCAATATCTGGGACGGCCGTCGGCACCCGATGCGCTTGCGCCATCCCTCAGGTGTCTGGGAGATTTTCATCCCGCGTCTGCAGCCCGGCGCTGCCTATAAATACGAGATTCTCGGGGCTAGTGGCATCTTGCCGCTTAAGGCCGACCCGATGGCCCTGGCCACCCAGTTGCCACCGGACACTGCGTCAAAAGTTGCCTCACCCCTGCACGTGGATTGGCAGGACCAGACATGGATGCAAGCGCGTAGCGAACGGCAACAGCCCAGCGCGCCCTTGTCCATCTATGAGTTGCACGCTGGCTCCTGGCAGTGCGAGTTGGACGAGGTCGGCGAAGTGGCCCGTCAGTATGGTTGGCGCGAGTTAGCTGAACGGCTGATTCCCTATGTGCAGCAGCTAGGTTTTACCCATATCGAACTGATGCCCATCATGGAGCACCCGTTTGGTGGTTCCTGGGGCTATCAGGCGCTTTCGCAATTCGCCCCCAGCGCGCGCTTCGGTTCGCCGGACGATTTCGCGTTCTTCGTTAACGCCTGTCACCAGGCGGATATCGGCGTGATTCTGGATTGGGTGCCCGCGCATTTTCCCACCGACACCCACGGCCTGGCGCAATTTGACGGCACCGCGCTGTACGAATATGGCAACCCGCTGGAAGGCTTTCACCAGGATTGGGACACGCTGATCTACAACCTGGGGCGCACGGAAGTCCACGGTTTCATGCTGGCTTCGGCGCTGCACTGGCTCAAGCATTTCCATATCGACGGCCTGCGGGTGGATGCCGTGGCGTCGATGTTGTACCGCGACTATTCACGCAAGGCCGGTGAATGGGTGCCGAACCGCCATGGCGGCAGGGAGAACCTGGAGGCCATCGACTTCCTGCGTCATCTGAATGACGTAGTGGCCCTTGAGGCCCCCGGTGCGCTGGTGATTGCCGAGGAGTCCACGGCATGGCCCGGGGTCAGCCAAAGTACCCAGCAAGGCGGCCTGGGGTTCAACTACAAGTGGAACATGGGCTGGATGCACGATTCGCTGCACTACATCCAGCAAGATCCCGTCTACCGCGCCCATCACCACAATGAGCTGAGCTTCGGCCTGGTCTACGCCTGGTCCGAGCGTTTTATCCTGCCGATTTCCCACGATGAAGTGGTTCACGGTAAACACTCGTTGATCGACAAGATGCCCGGTGATCGCTGGCAGAAATTCGCCAACTTGCGGGCCTACCTGAGTTTCATGTGGATGCATCCTGGCAAGAAGCTGTTGTTCATGGGCTGCGAGTTTGGCCAATGGCGGGAGTGGAACCACGATCAGCAGCTCGATTGGTACCTGCTGCAATACCCGGAGCACCGGGGTGTGCAAAAGCTGGTGGGTGACCTCAATCGCCTGTACCGCGAAGAACCGGCACTGCACGATCAGGATGACGCCCCCCAGGGCTTTCAGTGGCTGATCGGCGATGACGCGATCAACAGTGTCTATGCCTGGCTGCGCTGGAGCAAGGAGGGCAGGCCGGTGCTGGTGGTCGCTAACTTCACGCCGGTGCCACGTGAGGGTTACAAGGTCGGCGTGCCGTTTGCCGGGCAGTGGAGCGAGGCGATCAATAGCGATGCCGATACCTATGCCGGGTCCAACTATGGCAACGGTGGCGGGGTGTTTACTGAGGATGAGCCACGGCATGGACAGCCGGTCTCGCTGTCGCTGAACCTGCCGCCGCTGGGGGTATTGATTCTACGGCCGCAGGGCTGAAGTGGAGCCCTCAACCCAGCGCTGGCGTTGGATTGGGGGTGTTTCATGGCTATAAAAACACAATCTCATATGGCTCTCGCATCCGCTCCAGCAGCACCTGCGCCATCATGGGTGGCAGGCCGATTTCCGGGTCACCCACCAACTGGCTGGCATACGCGTGGGCAGCGTGTAGCTTGCGCGCGACGCTCCAGGTGTCGAGGCGAATCTTGCGTGCCTGTCGCCAGGGAATGTTGATGGCTTCGCGGGCGGGCCAATGCCAGGCCCATACCGGCAATTCGTGCAGACGTGCGCCCACCAGCAGGCAGGCCTTGGCGGCGGCGCGACCAACGGCGTCATGATCGTCGTTGCCGTCAGAGCGCCAGGTGGTGAACACCACGTCGCCGGGTTGCAGGTAGCGGGCAATGAATTGGCTTAGTTGCTGCTCCCGAGCCGGGAGCGCGCTATCGGTAAAACCACCGCGAATCCACTTCAGGCTGTGCAGAGGCATGCCCAGGCGTCGTAGCGCCTCGACGCTTTCCTGGGGGCGAATCACGCTCAAGCGCTTGGCTGGCCAGACGTTGGAACCCGGATGGCTCGCGCTGCCGTCGGTCACGGAAATCAGTTGCAGGGAATAATCGAGGGTACTCAGCAATTGCAGCAAACCGCCACAGGCTACTACTTCATCGCCGGGGTGTGGGGCAATGACCACCACGCGCGCGCCGGGGGGCACTAGGGTGGTTGGGCTGATAGCGGGGATCTGCGCCAGTTGCGGCGCACTATTCCAGATTTGAGCAGGGCCACGGCGGCCTTCAACTAAGGGGGCGGGCTTCATGAGTATCACGTCCTTGTCCTGGTAGTGCCTGGTCGTACCCCGTTGACGGGACGACTCTTTTTGGTAGCGCGAGAACCGGGTTCGCAGGAACCGTGAACCTGACCTTCGCACCGCGCCGACGCTCCAACCTTGGATTGCCGTGCGAAGAGTATTGATCATAGTCAACGATTCGTCTCGTTTACGGCGATGAATCCCGCTATTTTTTTACGAGGCCTGCATCAGGCTCTTCAAGTAGTCACCAAACCCGCCCTTGGCCCGACAGTCCAGACGGGCGCTGGTAATCACCTGGGGCCGGTGGCTCCAGGCTATGGAAGCTCCGCAACGCTCCAATTGAAGTACAAGCTGTACATCCTCATGACAGGCCAGTGGCTCGAACCCGCCCGCCCGCACGTAGGCGCCGGCGCTGACACCGAGGTTGGCCCCATGAATGTGCCGATGTCCCTCACGGGCCTCATAGTCCAGGTGATAGCGGATTTGCGCGGCGGAATCGAAGCCTTCGCTCCAGGCATCTACTGTCACGGTACCGCACACGGCATCTACCCCAAGGGCCAGTTGCGCCACCAGCCAGTCAGGGGCGACTCGACTGTCGGCGTCCGTGCAGGAAATCCAGCGGGCGCCGTTGTTGAGTAAATACCGGGCCCCCACACCACGTACATGACCGACATTACGCGCCTGCACTTCTAGACTGTGCACTTCGAACGCCTGGGCGATAGCGGCACTGCCATCGCTGCAGCTGTCGAGCACTACCAGAATCTGTACCTCTTCCCCCAACAACCCTGGGTGGCTCGCGGCCACTATGGCGGCTTTCAGGCATTCTCCCAACAGCGCCTCTTCGTTATGCACCGGTATCAAAATGCCGATCATCGCAGTCCCTCCAACTCGGCAACTGAAGCTCCCTCACGACACCACAGGTCGAGCAGCAAATCACTGTCGTGGTGATGGATCAGGCGTGGCATGTCCAGCCGTACCTGTAGAAGTTCATGCACCTGTTCGGCCGTCTGCGGGCAGCCCTCGATGACTGGGCGCCAGTGGCAGGCAAGGATTTGCCCCTTGGGGGTCAAGGAGGCGAGGGCGCAATCGATCAGGCTGCACAGGTCATCACGATCCAGGTAATAACAAAGCTCACTGAGCACGATCAGCTCGAACGCTTGTGTGGGCCATTGTTGCGGCAAGCGGCTTTGTTGCACCTCGGCATGGGAAAACTCCGTCAGGCGCTTACGCGCCAGAATCACCGCAGCCATCGAGGTGTCGCAGCACAACAGGCGGTCACAGCGCGGCGCCAGTTCGGCGCTTAACTCTCCATTGGCGCAGCCCGGTTCAAAAATCGAGGTGTAGTGTGGCCGTGTCAGCACAGCGAGGGTCAGCGCCCGTTTACGGCGTTCGTACCAGCGCTGGCGAAATTCCCAGGGATCATCGTTTTTGGCAAACAGTTGGTCGAAGTAGGGTGTGGTGACACTCATACGAACACTACCTCAAAGGGTTGCAGCAGGCGTTCCAGCACATACGGGGCCAGTACCGGTGGCAGGCCGATCTGTGGGTCGCCCTCCAATTGGCTGGCGAAGGCATGAATGGCGTGCCGCTTACGTGCCACGACGTCGGTAGTGAGGGGGATTTTACGCGCGCGGTGCCAGGGAATCTGGCTGTCCTCGGGGGTTGCCCAATGCCAGGTCCATACGGGCAGTTCAAGCAATGTCGCACCGACTGCCCGGGCGGCGTTGGCACTGGCACGACCGACCGCCTCATGATCACAGTGACCGTCTTCGCGCCAGGTGGTGAGGACCACATCGGTGGGCTTGAGGTGGCGCTGGATAAACTGACGCAATTCATCTTCCTGGGCGGCCACGTGACTGTCGCTGAATCCGGCGCGCAACCATTTCAGGCTATGCAGCGGCAGGCCCAGACGATGCAGGGCCTGGGCCGACTCCTGGGGGCGGACCACGCTCAAACGCTGCGCCGGCCAACGACGAGAACCAGGGTGGCTGGCACTGCCGTCAGTCACGGAAATCAGCTGCAACGGCCGCCCGAGTGCCGCCAGGCCCTGTAACAGACCGCCACAGCCAAGCACTTCATCGTCAGGATGTGGTGCAATGATCACGGCCCGACTGCCTTCAGGCACCAGTTCGGCAATGTCGATATAGGGTAATTGCGTCAGGTGCGCTGAGCTTTGCCATAAGTGCAACGGCGTGCCCTGGCCGACAATAGGGTTGGTTTTCATAACTGCCACCTCCCTGCAGGTTGGTCTGCGACGAGTTGGCCAAGGGCGGCCAGGTCGCGTTCGGCGTGACTTTGGCGCAGGTATACCGGCAGGTCAGCCATCAACTGGGCGAAGTGCGGATCCTTGCAGTAAGGACCTGCCCCCAAGGCGCGGCCGACATGATGGATGACCTGATCCACAGCTTCTTCAATACAGGCTCGAGTTTGTTGGGCCAGCAATCGTGCATCGGCTTTGGGCTGCTGGTCGATCTGTAAGGCACTGTCACGCAAGACACAGCCGGCGCCATGCAGGGTGCTGTCAACAGCGCCAAGATGGGCTAGCGCGTGTGGCTCAGTACGCCGTGCGCAGTGCTCACGCAGGGCCTCGCCCAGGCGTTGCGCGGCGCCATACCAGCACGCTGCAATACCGATTCCGCCTTGCCAGAAGCCCGGACGTGAGAGGTAATCTCCCGGGCCACCAACGGCAACCCCGATGACCCCCTTGAATTGCACCTCGACACTGGCGGTGGCCGCCATGCCCACGGCATGCCACCCCTCTTGGGTGACGGTAACGCCAGGGCTGTGCATGTCCACGGCCACCAGTTGCTGGCGACCCTCTTCGTCCCAGGCCGTCAGCAAGCCATGGCTGACTACCGCTGCGCCGGAACACCAAGCCTTGCGGCCTTCGAGCAATAGGCGATGGCTGTCATGCCGCACTTGTACCCGGGCCGTGGGCGGTTCGGCAGCCCACATGCCCCAGGTACTGCCTACCGGAGGCAGTGGGCTGTGGAGTTCGGCAATGATCGCTAATGCGTCGGTATGCCCCTCAAACAACTTGCACAGGCTCAAGTCATGGCCCGCTACTTGAGCCAACTGACTGAACCGCTCCAGGGTTTGACCGCTACCGGGTAATGGCAACTGATCAAGGCCTTCCTCCACAAGATCCCTCAGTGCCTGGCCGAGCGCCTGGATATCCGGGTAGTCGCGGTTCCCTTGAAGAAATCGATGCAAAACCATCTCACACCTCGTCCTCATGCTGCAGTTCAAACAACAATAATGAGCGTGCAGTAACGGCATATTCGTGCTCGAAATCGAAGCGCTCCTGGCCGTGTACTGCCGTTTGGTTGGTGTCGATCATGCAGGTCCAGAAGCCGCCATCCGGCACCGGCGGCAGACGGAAATTGACCGTGTCGTGATGGGCGTTGACCACCAGCAGCAAGGTGGCGTCAGCACCTGGGCGGCGAATACCGGTTTCCTGGGCGCGGCCATCCATCAACATGCCCAGGCAACGGCCATGGCTGTCTTGCCATTGCTCGGTGGTCATTTCATTGCCATCGGGGGCCAGCCAAGTCACGTCCTTGACCCCGATGTCTTCGTTGTAGTCACCCACCAGGAACCGCCCGCGACGCAGGATCGGATAGGCTTGGCGCAGCTTGATCAGGCGTTTGACGAACTTGAGCAGGGCCTTGCCGTCTTCGTCCAGATCCCAGTTGACCCAACCGATTTCACTGTCCTGGCAATAAGCATTGTTGTTGCCGTGTTGGGTACGGGCGAACTCGTCGCCAGCCACCAGCATCGGCGTGCCTTGGGCCAGTAACAGCGTGGCGAAGAAGTTGCGCATCTGGCGCAGGCGCAGGGCATTGATTTCGGGATCGTCGGTAGGGCCTTCGACCCCGTGGTTCCACGACAGGTTGTTATTGCTGCCGTCCTGGTTGTTCTCGTCGTTGGCCTCGTTGTGTTTGTCGTTGTAGGACACCAGGTCGTGCAGGGTGAAGCCGTCGTGGGCGGTGATGAAGTTCACCGAGCTGTAGGGCCGACGTCCACGGTGGTTGAACATCTCGCCCGAGGCGGTCATGCGTCCGGCGAAGTCTGCGAGTTGGCCATCGTCACCTTTCCAGAACGCCCGCACGGTGTCGCGGAAGCGGTCGTTCCACTCCACCCAGCCGGGTGGGAAGTTGCCCACTTGATAGCCGCCCGGGCCGATGTCCCAGGGCTCGGCGATCATCTTCACCTGGCGCAGCACCGGGTCCTGGCGACAGGCGACGAGGAAGCTGTGGCGCTCGTCGAAACCGTTGTGGTAACGGCCGAGAATGGTCGCCAGGTCGAAGCGGAAACCATCCACATGCATTTCCGTCGCCCAATAGCGCAGGGAGTCGGTGACCATCTGCAGTACGCAAGGATGGCTCAGGTCCAGGGTGTTGCCGGTTCCGGAGTCGTTGATATAGAAGCGCTTGTCATCGGGCATCAGCCGGTAGTACGAAGCGTTGTCGATGCCGCGCATGGAAAGCGTCGGGCCTTGTTCATTGCCTTCGGCGGTGTGGTTGTAGACCACGTCGAGGATCACTTCCAGCTTAGCTTCATGCAGGTGCGCGACCATTTCCTTGAACTCGGCGATCTTGCCGCTGGCCAGGTAGCGCGGGTCCGGGGCGAAAAAGGCAATGCTGTTGTAACCCCAGTAGTTGGTCATGCCTTTTTGCAGCAGGTGCTGATCGTTGACGAAGGCGTGAACCGGCAGCAACTCGACCGACGACACGCCCAACTGGCGGATGTGTTTGAGCACATCGTCGACCATCAGCCCGGCACAGGTCCCGCGCACGTCTTCGGGTACCGAAGGATGGCGCATGGTGATGCCGCGCAAGTGGGTCTCATAAATGATTGTGCGGTCCCACGGGGTGCGCACCGGTTGATCGTTGCCCCAGGTGTGCGCCGGGTCGATGACCTTGCACTTGGGGACGAAGGGTGCGCTGTCGCGCTCGTCAAAACTGAGGTCGGCGTCGGGGTGGCCGATGGTGTAGCCGAACAGGGCTTCGGACCATTTGAGCGCGCCCACCAGTTGTTTGGCATAGGGGTCGATCAGCAGTTTGTTGTGGTTGAAGCGGTGACCATTGGCCGGATCGTAGGGACCGTACACGCGATAGCCGTAGATCAGCCCGGGATGGGCGTCGGGCAGGTAGCCGTGGAAGGTTTCATCGGTGTATTCCGGTAGCTCGATGCGCTCGAGTTCCTCTTCGCCACTGTCGTCGAAAATACACAGTTCAACCTTGGTGGCATTGGCCGAGAACAGGGCGAAATTGACCCCCAGACCGTCCCAGGTCGCGCCGAGGGGGAAGGGCAAACCTTCACGAATCCGCGACGGCTCATTATCAGGCGTCGGTTTGGCTTTGTCGGGTTTGCTCATGTAGGTGCTCCTGCAAGGTTTTTTCAGGCCGAACGGGGCCGTGCTGAAGGTTGCTCAGTTGAAAATGCTCATGAGTGACCCGACAAGAGCGGGCTCCTGTCGGGGGTGTGTGGTCAGTTGGCAGGCTTGCGCGGGGCCTTGGGCTTAGGCTTGGCCGCGGGCTTTTCCACCGTCGCAGCCTTCGCGGGTGCGGCAGCTTTGGGCTTGGCCTTGGGTTTGGCGGCGGTCTTGGGTTTGCTCGGTGTCAGCGCCTCGGCCTCAGCCAGCTTGCGCGCCATCTCCCAATGGCGGTCTTCCTGCCCTTCGGGTTTGCCTTCGGACTCCCAGATCTGATACGCGAATTCGCGAACGCGTTTGTCTTCAGTACTCATCGCATTGCACCTCACAGAAAATTTCAGCTTTCATGATGATCAGGGTTGATAAAGACGTTGATCGGGCAACCTCCCAAGGCAGTACTGATCTTCAGCTCCTTGTTGGATGTGACTGCACCTGTTTGGAAAAGTCCCTTCCAGTTTTGCGTTGGAGCGGCGAACGGTAATGCGACCCGGGTATCGCCCCAAATCTGCGCGCGGACCTGCGGATAAACACCGTTATCAAGCAGGCGATGGGGCCAGCGCGGCACGACTACCAACAGGCGTGTGCCCTGATATTCACGGCAGAAGGCGACCACCCGATCAGCGTGTTCGCCTACCACGTCCAGAGGCTCGTAGCTGCCCAGGCTAAATACCTGCGGATGCTCCCTGCGCAGGTTCAGCACTTGGGCGATAAGCGCCTGCTTGATGCGCCCGTCACGCCAGTGCAGCATCAGTTCGTCAATGTCGGCTGGCGATTCCAGCGCCTGTTGTCGGGCGTTGAAATCCACAGGCCGCCGGTTGTCCGGATCCACCAGGCTGAAGTCCCAGAACTCATTCCCCTGATACACATCCGGCACCCCCGGCACGGTGAGGCGAAGCAAGGATTGCGCCAGGCCATTCAGTGCACCGGCCGGGGCGATGGCCTGGGCGGCGAGGCCAAGGGCCGTGCGCAAAGGTAGGCCTTGGTCCTCGAGCAATAACCGCGAGAGGAACGCTTGCACCCCTTGTTCGTACAGCTCGTTCGGCGCGCTCCAACTGCTGTGCAGCTTGGCTTCGCGCAGGGCCTTTTGTTGCCACTGCCATAGACGCTGGTGATAGTTGTCCAGCGCCTCGGTGTCATCACTGCGCAGGTCCAGCGGCCAACTGCCCAGCAGGACTTGATAGAGGATCAGCTCATCGCCTGCCGAGGGTGTGCTGGCGTCACTGCGCAGATGCACGGCCAGGGTACGCCAGTGTGCCACCTGCTTGGCATACCAGTCGGCGCATTCACTGAGTACCGCCAGGCGTGCGCGAGTGTCTTCGCCGCGCTTGTGGTCATGGGTGGCGCTGGCCAGCAGGTTGTCCGGGAACGCGCAAAGGCGCTGTTGGTTGGCGGTGTGGAAGTCGGCCAGGGGGGCACTGAATTGTTCGGTACTGAAGCCGACATCGTTGCGTGACAGCAACACTCCCGAACGATAGAACGCAGTGTCTTCCACGGCCTTGGCGGCGGCTGGAGAGGTCAGTTGCTGGAAGCGCACACAGGCGTGCTTGAGGATCTTGCGCTCACGGCCCAATGGCCGCTTGCGCCAAGGCTCGCCGCCGAGCCACTGCTCCAGGTAATCGAGCACCGGCCAGTCGGCCTCGCCCAAGGTGCTGCGGGCACCGGCCAGGGCCTGCAGGAAAAACACATCGTCCCGGTTGCTGCGGCCCCGGGCGCTGATATAGGTGCGATACACCGGGAAGTGCACGATCAGTTCCTGCAAGGCCCGACGAATCGCTCCCAGGGTCAGGTCGCGGCTCATTACATCGTCACGGGCCACTTGCAGCAGCGCCTGGGCGACGCTTTCAAAGTCGCCGGCCAGGGAACCGTTGAGGATCTGCTGGCGGGCCAGCCAGGCTTCCTCGATAAAGGCCGAAGGGCGCTCAGTGTGCCCCGTCCACAGCTCGGCCAGCGGCGCAAAACCTGCGGGATCGTGTTGCAGCAATGACAACTGGTTCATGAATTCGTAGCCGGTGGTGCCGTCCACACACCAGTCTTCGCGCAGGGTTTCACCTTCACCGAGGATCTTTTCGACGAAGATTGGCAGGTGCCGCCCGGGCGCCAGTGAGTCCACCCGACGCCGCAACTTGCGGCAGTAACCTCTAGGGTCGGCCAGACCGTCAATATGGTCGATGCGCAGGCCGTCCACCAGTTCCTCACTGATCAGTTGGAAGATCTTTCCATGGGTCGCCTCGAACACTGCGCTGCGCTCCACCCGCAGGCCACCCAGTTCGTTGACGTCGAAGAAGCGCCGCCAGTTGATGTCATCCGCTGCCGTGCGCCAACTGGCCAGGCGGTAGCTTTGTTGTTCCAGCAGGTGATGCAGGCGCGTGAAGCCTTCTGGTTGGCGGGAGTCGTAGAGGCTGAGGCTGTGTTTGATGGCGGCGAGGGTGGCGGGATCTTGCGCGTGTTCAACCAGTTGTTGTTTCAGCGCAGTGGCCTGGAGGTAGGCATCTGGATGGTAGGCGAGGCTGCTGAAGTCGTCGGCCAGGGCCTTGAGGGGTTCGTAAGGACGCAGGATGTCGCCGTAGTCGCTGGGGTTGATCGGGAAGCGGTGTTCGTAATGCTCGATGAAAAAGTGGCCTTGCTGCGGGTCGAAGCGCAGCACAATGCTGCCGGTTTGCAGCGCTTCACCGTAGTCGCTGCCCAGGAAGGGCATCAGCAACTGGCCCTTGAGCAGCGGGTCCGGCGAATGCCACTGGATGTCGAAGAACTCGCTGTAGGGGCTCAAGCGGCCCCATTCCAGCAGGTCCAGCCACCAAGGGTTATCGGCGCCGCCCACCGCCATATGGTTGGAGACGATATCGAGGATCAGCCCCATGTCGTGTTCGCGCAACGCGGCCACCAGCCGGCGCAACGCCGCTTCGCCGCCCAGCTCCGGGTTGACACTGGTGGGGTCGACCACATCGTAGCCGTGCATGGAACCGGCGCGGGCGCTGAGCAGCGGCGAGGCATACAGGTGGCTGATGCCTAACTGGGCGAAATAGGGCACCAACGGCACCGCATCATCCAGGGTGAACCCTTGATGAAACTGCAGGCGCTGGGTCGCCCTGAGGGTCGACACCTTCATCGGTCACGCTCATGGGCTTGCAGGCGGGCGACCGCCAGTAACTCCAGGCGCCGGGCAGCGTTTTCGTCGTCGAGCAAGGTGCTGGCGTCTCCCGGAAAGCGTCGACGCCAGTTCGGATGAGTGTCGGTGGTGCCGGGGAGGTTGGCCTGTTCTTCTACGCCCAGGGCATCTTCCAGGGGCAGCAGCACCAGCGGTGCGCGGGTGTGGCCCAGATAGCGGATGCTGGCGTCGAGGACGTGGTCGGTTTCGTTACGGATTTCTTCCCGGAAGTTCTGCGGGTCCTGGCTCAAGGCTTGGCGCAGTGCCTGGCGTTCCCGCAGGCGATGCTCGCTCCAGTGCTCCACGGTCGGCCCATCAATCAATCCCAGTTGTATGTTCCATTCGATGTCGCGGCTGTGCCACCAACCATTGAGGGTAGGCAAGTCATGGGTGCTGGTGGTGGCCAGGGCGTTGTCCGGCCAGTCGAGGATCGGCTTGAAGTGGCCGTGTTCCTGTTCGAACAACAAGACACGCATGCCGAGAATCGAGCGGGCGATGAGTTTTTCCCGCAGGCCATCGGGCACCGTGCCCAGGTCTTCGCCCAGCACGATGGCCTGATGGCGACTCGACTCCAGGGCTAGTAACCGGAGCAGGTCATCCACCGGGTAATACAGGTAGGCACCTTCCCGAGGCGAGGCGCCCATGGGAATCACCCAAAGCCGTTGCAGTCCCATCACATGGTCAATGCGCAAGCCTCCGGCATGGGCGAAGTTGGCGCGCAGCATTTCGATGAATGCCCGGAAGCCGTTGCGCTGAAGACCTTCAGGGGAAAACGCGGAAATCCCCCAGCCCTGACCCGCACGGTTGAGAATGTCCGGTGGAGCACCCACGGTGAGGTCCGCGAGCAATTCGTCCTGGCGACTCCAGGCCTGGCTGCCGCCGCCATCGGCGCCCACTGCCAGGTCGGCGATCAAACCGATACCCATGCCACTGCCAAGCGCCGCTTGTTGGGCGCGTTCCAGGCAGCGGGCGATCAACCATTGGCTGAATGCGAAGAAACCGATCTCTTGCGCGTGGTCTTCGGCAAATTGCACCAGCGCCGGGCTGCGTGGGTCGCGCCAGGCTTCGGGCCAGTGTCGCCAGTCAAGGCTTTCGCCGTTGGCCGCGCGCTCCGACTGCACGGCTTCAAAACGGCAGTGGTCTTCCAGGGCTTCGCCGCCTGCCTGGCGGAAACTCAGGAAATCGGCGTGTTGCGGGTGATTGCCCTGGCAGAAATCGTTGTACAGCGCTCGCAGCAAGCGTTGTTTGGCCTTGGCAGCGGCCGGCCAGTCGATCAGGCTCAGTTGCTCCAGTGCCCGGCGTTCCTCCGTCAGACCGCAGGCCTGGATGGCATCGCGTACCAGCCGATCACCTAGGATGCAGCCGGGAGAGGCATAAAGACTGTTGAGGAACAGGCGGCTTGAAGGTGAGTAGGGGCTGTAGCGCTCGGTATCGGTGCTGAACATCGCGTGCATCGGGCTGATGGCCAGGGCATCAGCGCCACGCTCGGCAGCGGTACGGGCCAGATGTTCCAGGGCCTGGGTGTCGCCAAAGCCGCCATCGCCAGGGTGGCGCAGGGCATAGAGCTGGGCGCTCAAGCCCCAGGCACGGGCGGGTTGACTGTCCACCGCCTCGTCAACGCGGTAGCAATGCGTCGGGGCGACCGCGAGGGTGAAATGCTGGCCGGCGATATGCACCTGCTGGTAACCCACCGGAATCGATCCCGGCAAGGTGGCGTTGGCGTCCAGGCTGAGGTCCAGCACGCTGCTGTCCTCCAGATGGATCTGGCACGGCGTGCCGGGGGCGAAAAAGTGTGCCAGGTTCAACCCGGCGCCGTTGTCGACGGTCATCAGCGGTGGCAAGTGCTTGTCTTGCTGCGCACGCGCAAGGTCTTGCAGGCTGGCCTCTATGGCTGCATCGCTGTCGGCCGGATGGCCCAGGCCCTTGAGCACGGCGCGCAGGGCGTCGGCCGTGACGTGTTGTGGACGGCCGTTGGCGTCGATCCAGTCGACGGCCAGGCCCGCTCGGCTGGCGAGTAGTTCCAATTGCGCTTCGCTCAAGGGTGCTCTCCAGTAGGGGATAGGCTGACGCGGGCGCTGAAGGGCGCCAGGGTCGGGGCGGTAGTGGTCGGGGTCACGAATAGGGTGTGCTCGGCTGCCGGATGCTCAAAGGTGGCAGCGCTGAGGTTGAGGTCGATTTGCAGCAGGCTACCGTTGCCCAGCCGCCAGCGGGCCGACACCGCACCTTCCCCCAGTACGTGCGCGCCCAGCGCCTCGCTGCCAGGCAGGTGCGGCACGATATGCTGATGACGCAGGCTCAGCAGTTGTCGATAGAGCGGCGTGTTGCCGGACTCCGCCAGGCTGGGCATCGACCGGCGGAACGTGGTCAGGGCATTGGGATCCGGGATGTGTTCGCGCCGCTCGGGGTCAGCGAAGGCAGCAAACTCGGCAAACTCGTTGCGCCGCCCCTCACGTACCGCCTCAGCCAACTCGCCGTGATGGTCGGTAAAGAACAGGAACGGTTCCTCGGCGTTGAGTTCATCACCCATGAACATCAGCGGGATCATCGGCGACAGCAGCAGCAACGTCGTCGCGGCGTTCAAGGCCTCAGGCGAGCAGAGTTGATGCAGGCGTTCGCCGAGGGCGCGATTACCGATCTGGTCATGGTTTTGCAGAAACAGTACAAAGGCGCTCGGCGGTAAGTGCCCGCTGGGTTCACCGCGCTCGCTGCCGTGGCGAGTGGTGTGACCCTGGTAGACAAAGCCTTCGCTCAGGCAGCGGGCCAGTTTGCCGGTGGGGTCTTGTGCAAAGTCGGCGTAGTAGGCGTCGGTTTCACCGGTCAGCAACACATGCAGTGCGTTGTGCCCGTCGTCGTTCCATTGGGCGTCGAAGCCATGCTCCAGGAGGCTGGACTGGTTGAATTCGTTTTCCAATACCAACCAGATGTGGCGTCCTGGATCCACCTGTTGGCGCACCCGTTGGGCCAGCTCTTGGAGGAACTCGGGATCGTTGATGGCGTGGACAGCATCCAGGCGCAGGCCGTCAAAGCGATAGTCCAGCAGCCACATCAGGGCATTGTCGATAAAAAAGTCCCGTACTGGCCGGCGCCGAAAATCGATACCGACGCCCCAGGGCGTGTGGGTGTCTTCGCGAAAAAAATCCTTGGCGTATTGGCCGAGGTAGTTACCGTCGGGGCCGAAGTGGTTGTAGACCACATCGAGAATCACCGCGAGGCCATGGTGGTGGGCTGCGTCGATCAGTTGCTTCAATTGCGCGGGAGAACCGTAGCTCGTGTGCGGCGCGTAGGGCAGGACCCCGTCATAACCCCAATTGCGCTCGCCGGGGAATTGCGCCAGGGGCATCAGTTCGATCGCCGTAATACCCAACTCGGCCAAGCGCGGCAGTTGCCGCTCGACTTCGGCATAGCCTCCCAGCACGCCGACATGCAGCTCATAAATCACTGCCTCGTGCCATGGCCGCCCGCGCCAGGTGCTGTGCCGCCAGTGGTAGGCCAAGGGATCGACCACCACGCTGAAACCATGGACATCCTTGGCCTGGGCCCGGGACGCCGGGTCGGGGACCTCTCGTTCACCGTCGATGTTGTAGCGGTAGCGAGTCCCCGCCGGGCAGCGCAACTGCACCACGAACCAGCCATCTGCCTGGGACAGCATGGCCACTGACTTGCCTTCTTCTTCAAACTCAACGCTTACGTAAAGCGCATCGGGCGCCCACAAGGCGAAACGGGTGTGTTCCGCGTCCAGCATGATTGCGCCGTGGGGCCGGGCTTCCAAAGTCCGTAACGGCATCTATGCAGACCTCTTTTCCTATTTCGCAGATTTTCCCAGCGCTTTCGCCACCAGTTGCTCGTAAAGTTCGGCGTAGGGTTCCACCGCCTGACACCAGTTGAACGGTGCGGCCATGGCCCGGCAACGCATGGCGTTGAGCAGGCCTGGGAACGCGAAGACCTTGAACGCACGGCTGAGCGCCGCCTCGTAGCTTTCGACCGTGGACTCATCGAACAGGAAGCCGGTGACGCCATCCTCAATAGTGTCCGCCAGGCCGCCGGTGTTGCGGGCGACCGGCAACGAGCCGAAGCGCTGGGCATACATCTGGCTCAAGCCGCAGGGTTCATAGCGCGATGGCATCAACAGGAAGTCGCTGCCGGCGAACATACGGCGGGCGTCGGTTTCGTTGAAGCCGATCCGCACACCAATCTGCCCGGGAAAGCGTAAGGCGAGGGCGCGCATGGCATGCTCTTCTTCTGGCTCACCACGACCGATGATCGCTATCTGGCCGCCGGATTCGACGATAAAGCTGGCCACCGCCTCGGTCAGGTCCAGGCCTTTCTGATAGACCAGCCGCGAGACCACCGCAAATAGGGGACCCGTGGAGTCGTGCAGGCCAAACAGGTTGCGTACATGGGCCGCGTTGACCGCCTTGCCTTCCCAATCACCGATGTTGAACGGGTGGGTCAGGTGCGGGTCGGTGGACGACTCCCAGCTCTCATCAATACCGTTGGGAATACCACTGAGCAAACCTTGCTGGGTCTTGCTGGCCAGGAAACCGTCCAGGCCGCAGCCGAATTCCGGGGTAGTAATTTCCTGGGCGTAGGTGGCACTGACCGTGGTTATGTGGCTGGAATAGGCCATGCCGGCTTTCAGGAACGACAGCTTGCCGTAAAACTCCATGCCTTCCTGTTGAAGGGCGTGTTCGGGAATACCCAGCTCTGGGCACGAGGCCAGGCTGACCACGCCTTGGTAGGCCAGATTATGAATGGTGAACAGGGTGGGCGTACGTGAACCACGCCAGTGCATATAGGCCGGAGCCAGGCCGGCAGGCCAATCATGGGCGTGCACCAGATCCGGGCACCAATGGATTTGCGCCAGGTTGGCGGCAATGTCGGCAGCGGCCAGGCCCAGGCGGGCGAAGCGAATATGGTTGTCCGGCCAGTCACGACCGTTGTTGGCGCCGTAGGGCGTGCCTTCGCGCTCATACAGTTCGGGGCAGATCAGCACATAGATGACCAAGCCATCCTTGAGGTCCATGCGCCCGATCTTGCACGGTGGTAACGCCGCATGGCCGCCCAGCTCGCCGATGATGTGAATGGGGTTGTCACTGTCCAGCACCTGCGGGTAACCGGGGATCAGTACGCGTACATCGTGAAGATGGGCCATGGCCCGGGGCAGGGCGGCGGAGACGTCACCCAGGCCACCGGTTTTCACCAGATCAGCCAGTTCCGACGTCACAAACAGCACTTTCTTGCGGTTGGGGTTCAGGGTGGAGACCGGCCGGCCAGTGTTGGGAATGTCCGCCAATGAAGTCGGCCCGCCAACCGGCTGACTGAAACGCTCTCCCTGAGTATCTACGGCAGCACTGATCATAGTTCTCTCCCATTTTATTGGCCGATTAATGGCTTTATGCCATCAACGAAGGTTGACCGCATCCTGCGGTCAGGCGCACAAGCGCTACACAGACTGGCAAGCCTTATGCCAGTTGCGCTGGAGTCTTGATTTGAGTGGATAGACGGGCATTCGGCGTGGACCGGCTGCGCTCGCCTTACCTTAAACCTGACCTACGGCAGAGTTCGAAAGTTTCGATTTTTTGCGGGGCTTTTTGTTTTGATTGGAACCCATCAGTCATCAGTCTAGGCCAGATCCCAGAGCCTGTAAGGGGTGTTGGAGATTTTTGTAGGACAAAATTTTTTTCATCTGGTGAAATCCTCCCCGAGGAGGTCGGATAGCTTGATTGCTCGCCAAAGAAACCATGTGCCTCATTTGAGCGCTATGGGGAGCACAGGTTATGTGCAACGAGGGGGCTGTCCGGTGAGAGTGCCAGATTATGGTGCGCTGACGGCTATTGTGCAGTTCGCAGGAAGAAGAAAAATCGAAGTTAATGTTATTTATTAAGGGTTTAAAACTATTTAAAAACAAATAGATAGCTCACAAACCTAAAGAGATATCTCGATAATTTCATCGGATCTTCCCGGGTTCAGCCCAACAACCGGATGGGTGAGCCGTTGGCCCACGCTTGGATATCCTCAATCATCTGAGCATAGAATTGCCGGTAATTTTGTTCACTGACATAACCCACATGCGGTGTCGCTAACACATTGACCAATTGCCGAAACGGGTGATCGACCGGCAATGGCTCCTGGTCAAAGACATCCAGTGCGGCCCCCGCCAATCGCCCGCTGACCAGTGCATCAATCAAGGCCGCCTCATCAACAATAGGCCCGCGCGCGGTATTGACCAATCGCGCCGTAGGCTTCATCCAGCCCAGGGCTTGCGCATCTACCAGCCCACGGCTGCGATCACTGAGCACAAGGTGAATCGACAGCACATCGGCTTGTTCGAACAGCTCGCGCTTGCTGACCCAGGCCGTACCCGCCTCAGCTGCGCGTTCAGGCGTGAGGTTCTCGCTCCAGGCGATGACCCGCATGCCGAACACCTTGCCGAATTGAGCAATACGTTGGCCAATGCTGCCCAGGCCGAGAATGCCCAAAGTCTTGCCATGGAGGTCACCGCCCAGGCCTTGTTGCCACTCCCCGGCACGCAGGGAGTTAGCTTCGGCCATCAGGTTACGGGTGGAGGCCATGATCAATGCCCAGGTCAGCTCCGGGGCCGCCTGCTTGTAACTGTCGGTACCGCACACCTGGATGCCCAAGGCCTTGGCCGCCGGGATATCCACGGCAGCGTTGCGCATGCCGCCGGTGACCAGCAGTTTCAGATGGGGCAAGCCCTGTAACAGGGCCTGATCAAACGTGCTGCGCTCGCGCATCAGGCAAATGACGTCGAACTGCTGCAAACGCTCGATCATCGTGGAGGTCTCTGCTGGATAGTCATGAAGGAAGCTGACCTGGCCCACCGCCTCAAGCACCGACCAATCCACCACGCCGCTGGCGACATTCTGCCAATCATCAATCACTGCGATCCGTACCGACATTCAACAGAACCTCAAAAAGTTGATTTAAAGGGCTTTGAGTCCTTGCAACAGCGCCTTGTGGAACTGCGCCGGTTCTTCCATCTGCGGTGCATGGCCCAGCCCCGGGAATTCCACCAAGGTGGCATGGGGAATGAGCTTGGCGACTTGTTTGCCCAGGACCTGATAGTTACCGATCTTCGCCTTGACCGCAGGCGGGGCAAGGTCTTTGTTGATGGCAGTGGTGTCTGCGGTGCCGACCAGCAACAGGGTTGGCATCTGCAAGTCCTTGAACTCGTAGTACACCGGCTGGGTGAAGATCATGTCGTAAATCAGCGCCGAGTTCCATGCCACCTGGGTATGCCCCGGGCCCTTGTTCAGGCCCGCGAGCATATCCACCCAGCGCTCGAACTCCGGCTTCCAGTGCCCGGCATAGTAAGTATCACGCTCATAGGTACGGATAGTGTCGGCCGTTAGCTTCAGCTCGCGCTCGTACCATTGGTCGACGCTGCGATAAGGCACGCCAAGGGCTTTCCAGTCCTCAAGGCCAATGGGATTGACCAGTGCAAGCTGCTCGGTTTGCTGCGGATAAAGCAGGGCGTAGCGGGTGGCCAGCATTCCGCCGGTGGAATGGCCCAGCAGCGTCACTTTCTGGATGCCGAGCTTTTCCAGCAGTTGGTGGGTATTGATCGCCAATTGCTGGAAGCTGTACTGGTAATGGTCCGGCTTGCTGGAGGTACAAAAACCGATCTGATCGGGGGCGATGACTCGGTAACCCGCATCGCTCAAGGCCTTGATCGATTCTTCCCACGTCGCGCCACAGAAGTTCTTGCCGTGCATCAGCACAATGCTGCGACCGTTGGGATTGCCCTTGGCCGGCACGTCCATGTAACCCATTTGCAAGGTTTCACCCTGGGATTGGAAGCTGAAGTGCTCGACGGGGTAAGGGTATTTGAAGCCTTGCAGTTCGGGGCCGTAGGCCGGGCCTTCGGTATTGGCAAAAGCAGGGAGGCTGCTGGTAAGCAGCAGGCTGGCCAGACAGAACGAGCGGGATAGAGGCATGGTGTAACTCCGAAGGCAGTCTGCGGATGCTGTGTTGGAGAGATTAAGCTGGGGTTAATAGTGCAGTACATATCGCGTTGCCAGGGTCTCATACAACTGATATTTCAAAACTGCATAAGCCTGAAAATAGACAGACGAACGGTTACTTTACCTGTCAATTATGACAGTAGACAGCCCCTTGCTTGCGGCGCTAACTGGTAACGCGAACTCGGAGTCGTTGCCCTTGTATCCAATTGGCTCTAGAGCAGGCCAATTAGAGAAGGGAGCGATAGTTTCTGGAATTGATAGGTAGTTGGCAAAAATTTCATATGGCGTCGAGTCGTATGATTGCTTGGCTTTTGTCCAGAACATTCGTAATTAACTTCAGCTTGATCTCGAGGGATTAATGTCATGAGTGCAACATTATCAACTCCTGTTGCAACAAATGTAACAATTCTCGGTGAGGTGACACCTGGCGGAACCGTCCGCGGCAGCTATTTCTATAGTGGTGCACAACCGGAAGGTGATTCAATTTATCGATGGTATAGAGATGGGGAAAATTTTTTGATCTCTCTAATTCTGGATTATTTAATTACTCCAGAGATGGCTGGCAGCAAATTAAGATTTTCCGTTACGCCTATATCATCTGAAGGTGAAGCCGGAATAGAAACCTTCTCGCCGGAGATGCCCATTTCAGATGGCTATCAAAATATTACAGAAGAGGAGAATCGAAATAGCTTTATGTCTCAGCGCGGTCACCACAAACACCATACCCCAGATCCCAAAGACAAGATGTGCATTGCCAGTAACGGTGCACTTTCACTAATTAGTGGTGAAACGCAAAGTGTCCATGTTAGAGGTCGTGCTGGTTCTGCAGGTGAGCCTCCTCAAGAAATACGACAGTACTTGAAAAATAACCCGGCCACCCAAATGTTTTCAACTGAGCTTGATTTTGGTGCGCTTGTTCCCGTATTGGGCAGCACGAAGCGTTTGCTTTTGTGGGGGGTCAATATGGCTAACATTCCTCCTCAGCTTGATCTGAATAATATCAGGTCTGTGTACGGTAACCGTACTGCGGTAGCTTTTATCTATGACAATCCAGCGCCAGGGAAAAATACGATTGGAGCATTTGGGAATGCCGTAAATGGTGGGGTAGTACCCACAGAAATTCAAACAAAACTGTTATTCGACCCTCCCAAGGCAATCTATGCAACCGAAAATGCATTTGCCGTATTAACCAATAGAGGGAGTGTCTATGCTTGGGGGAGTCCAACAGGTGGCGGACAGATCTCATTGGCCGCCGAGAACTATCTAAGAAACTTAAAGGTCGAACGCATCATAGCTTCTGCTAGTGCCTTTTGCGCCATTGGACCTGAGACGATTAACGACCCTGATATAAAACACGTTGTACCTTGGGGCGATCCAAACGGTGGTGGTTCCATCTCTGCTCAAGACATTACGTACATCCTTGATCAGGATGGCGTGGACCAAGTGGTTGCCAATCGCAATGCCTTTTGCGCCATTACTAAACTGAGAAAGCGAGCAATCAGCTGGGGTAGTGCTACCCATGGCGGCACAATGAGCGAAAGCGCCAAAAGACTCGCCGCAGGAGGCAACATATTGTTATGTCGGGGCTCTACCTGGGCATTTTGCATGGTCAATAACTCTGGCGTTTCCGAATCATGGGGCGCTGCCGGCTATGGCGGAGGGTCTCGTGCAGACGGCACCGAGGAGGAAAACGATGCGGGAAAAGTGTTTGAGAACAGTGGTGAAAAACAACGAATCGAAGCGCTTTTCAAGGAAATGAAGGTCAATGACTGGTACGAACAACGGCTGGTTAAAAAGCCTTACACCTGTACGTGTAGTTCGGACCCTGTTCCTGGAAGTAACTTATCTGAAGTGATAACCCCCAATGGGGTAATAAATTTTTACTCCAATGATGCCAGCTTTTTTATGGTGGCGAAGGAGACGGATGGACGAACCAAGGATTTGTTCAGTTGGGGCCAGGCAACAGGGGGGGGCGTCATTCCACCGAATATCAGACAAGTACTGATGGCCAGTCAGATAACAGCTGTATTCTGCACTAATGGGGCCTATGGGGTAATAAGCACCCAGGGGTCTATAACAGGCGCCGTCTCTGTTTTTGGTGGCGGTATAGATCAGCAGGATGCTGGGATAATTCCAGTTGAATTGGAAGAGTACTTAAGAAGCAATGTGAAGGGGCTTTACGCCATTATGGGAATGCCGCCTGCACACCCAGGCTACGCAAAACCTCCCTCAGCCTTTGCAGCCAGGTGCGTAAATGGAGAGTATGTCATCTGGGGGGGCGGAACATGGGTGATTAACGAGTTATTTAAGCCAACTACTACCCTGGAATTTTGAGGGGGCGCTGTTTTGTTCCTCGTTTTTTGAAGAATTTGGCCAAGGGATCAATAGTTCAACGAGATTGCGTATCCGGAGAATAGGTCATGAATAAGACGAAAGGTGAAACCTGTAAGGCTGCCCCTATTGCAAATGACGTGGAGATCGTTGGTGACGTATTTGTAGGCGCTACCGTTCGCGGTTTCTATAGGTATGACAGTAACGGAGGTAGCCATGAGGGACTTTCTCTTTTTTACTGGCATATAAACGGCGAGCGGGTGTTGGACGAAGGGCAACTGGATTTTAAGATCCACCCTGGAGACGACAGAAAGTTTCTGCAGTTTTCAGTCATTCCAGTGGACTCAGGTGGTACGCAAGGTGTCGAGTACTTCTCGCCATATTATGAAATACGCTCAGGTTTTCAAGGTATCTCTGACGAAGAGAATGAGTGGTGTTATTTGAAACAGCGTGGGAATTTTTCATTCCATGTACCCGAACCCTCAGACCGAATATTTGTTTCTACAGGCGGTGTTTTTGCACTGCTTGAACCTTCTACTGGTGATGTTCATTTAGAGGGGCAGGTAAATTGGGGGCTGCCAGTTCCTCCAGAGATAATAAACTTCTTAAAGAATAACAAGGCTATTAAATTATTTTCTGCAGAGTTTAGCTTTGCCGCATTGGTGAACGTTGGCTCTACCAATCAGCTCTTGTGCTGGGGTAATACGGTTCCCGTCAATCTGCCACCTCTGCGGGGGATAAAATCGGTTTACAGCACGCGAAGCGCGTTTGCGTTCATTTATGATAATCCTACTCCAGGGGCAGACTCCATTGGTGCGATTGGTCCACTGAATAACCCGGTCTCGACGATTCCCGCAGAGATCCAACGAGAGTTGTGGTTTGATCCACCCGAAGCCATTTATGCCGCCGACGATGCATTTGCTGTCCGTACTACGAACGGCAGGGTTTATGCCTGGGGACAACCCAATAATGGAGGGAACATTCCCGCGAATGTCAGGGCACAATTGAATGCGATGCGTGTGACTCGAATTGTGGCGACAGCGGTTTCCTTCTGCGCCATCGACGAGGATGGGGCAATTGCGGTGTGGGGGAGTCCGCTGGGAGGAGGAACAATCCCGTCAGATAGGCTGCTGAGAATTCTTGATGATGGCGGCGTACAGTCAGTCATTGCTGCGACCACGGCATTCTGCGCCATCACCAAAAACAGGAGCAGAGCTATCAGTTGGGGCACTGCGGGTGAGGGCGGCGATATGTCTGCCAGCGCTGCTGAGCTAGCGGCGCGTGGCAATATCATTCTCTGTCGTGCTGCCCGATGGGCGTTTCTTATGGCCAACAGCAGTGGCCAGGCCGAAGCGTGGGGCGCACCGCAATACGGCGGTGCTCCGCTCACGGCTCAAGAAAAAAACGAATATGAGGCCGTATTCAAGGATGCCGAACCCGTGCCAGGCTATCCTCAGCGCCGCAATGAAAAGAGCAATACGCAAAGACGCCGTAGAAATGTCTCGTCCAGTGCCATTATTGTTGATGGCAATCTCACGCTGTATGCCAACGATGTCAGCTTCTTTTTGTTGAGCCGTCATGATGATGGACGAACCAACGCCATCGTGCTGACCGGCTTGAATACCCATGGCGGGACAATGAATCCAGCATTGCGCCAAACATTGATGGCGAGCTTGATCCGTGATGCTTACTGCACCAATGGTGCCTATGGAGTCATTACCACCCAAGGGGGGACCCAGGGAGCGGTTTCGGTATGGGGCGCAACCTTGGCGATGGAGGATGCCGGCGAGATTCCTGTTGAGCTGGCGGAGTACTTGCGCAGTGGAGTAACGGAGCTGTATTCGATCAAGCGCTTTCCGTACGTGGTCCTTCCACCGCCACCACCGCCCATACCTCCGCACAACGACCCTTCTTTTGCGGCCCGACGGGTTGATGGTACTTATGTGTTATGGGGGGGGAATGTAAGGAACCAGTATTTTGATCCCCGGAAAGCAAAATAGACGGTATTCCCTCGCACATCATCTACCCGGCAGAAAACTAACCCGCGCATGTCGCGGGTTTTTTGCGCAGTGAAGAAAGGGCTAAAAGAATGAGGCAAACAATTCACTTGTTTGCCTCATTGTTGATACCTATGGACTAAACACTGCGTTCTGACTCACTTTACGCGGGGCACTTCTCGAATCTGGATTTGATCCATGAAGAATGTGGTGGCCGCACTGACTGAAAAGGTAATTCTCGCGACCTGGGTTTGGGTGGGGGGGGTAGCAGGGGTTGTAAAAATATGGCTGAACCTTTCCCAATTTCGCTCGGGAGTCACGCTCCTGGGGACCGTCACCCCGGCAAAACCAATCCTGGCTGTTACCTGAGAAAAACTGCCTGTCGTCTTGCAGTAAAAGCTGACTTCATACTGTGTGTTAGCCGTTAAATTGTTATAGGTTTTCTGCACTCCAGGCTCTATGACCTCGATAGCGGTCTTTGAAGCACGCCAGACCACATTTTCGGCACCCTCTATTGCAAGCTCGCCTCGTCCGTTGACGGCATTTGCCCAGCCATTCCAGTTAAAACCATAGAAGTCTGTCAGGTCCCTGAAGTAATCAACTCGAATGCTGTAGAGCCTTGTGGGGAAGGGGACGGCCAAGTCTTTACTCAGGCTTCCACTGAATCCTACCCAGACCTGAATAGTCAGATCTGAACCGTTCATGAGTCTTTGTAGTGCTTCAATCGGCGCCGGAGGCTGCAACCCGGTCAGCGCATCGTCTTCACCCAGTCTGTGGGAAATGTAGGTCATCTCGTTATAGTGATCATCACTGGCAAATGTTCCCCGATACTCCATCCAGATACGACTGTCAGGATGAATGAATGGCCAGACTGGCGTCAGGGCACGCGCACCGCTTATCAACTGAGAGAGCACCAGCTCTGGAGCATTCCCTACGCCCTGGATAAATGGGGTAGGCAGGCCAGTGAGACGCTGCAGCTCCAGGCTCACGATCTCGGATTCATACGGAAAAACTCCGCGCATGAAGCGATACTGCACATGGATCCGGTTTCCCCGCTCGCGAATACACTTGGCTATGACCCCTCGCGGAATAAATGCAGCGACTTCATTTGTACTGGGATCACCCTGCACCTGCGTGGTGTAGCTGCCAATGCCGTCGTCACTCAGCCAGTCGACATAAATTTGATCCGTCAGATGCATCGACCGAAAAATCACCCTCACATAGGTACCCGCTAACACCGCCAGAGGGTTGAGTAGATCCGGGAACGTAGAGGCGCCTTCGATGATCGGACGGTCCAACTGCACGCCTACGCCCACAGTCAGGCTAAGCACCTCTGAACGTAGAATCAGAGGTGGCGTACCTTCGCGTAGCAAGCTGTAACCAATGCGCAGGCTGCCATTGTTGTTTTTGTCGAGAATGTCTCGGCTCACCGGAAGCGGCAACTCCCGGCCGGCAGTACCACCGTTGATAGGGATCGTGCCCTGGAGAGAGCCGCCAACACCCGAGCCAATAATGGTGTAATGAATGACGTCACCGGACAGGGTTCCCAGATAAGTGAATGTCACCACCACCTCAGGCCCTATAATGTCCGCCGGATTGACATTGTTACCCATGACGCCCTGCAGCCTTGCTTGCGGCATATTGGCAATGCGCTCGCCCACTTGCACGCCGATTTCCCGTGACTTACGAACGGCAGTACCGTCGTCAACCATATAGTAAACAAAGATGCTGGCCTTCCCCTTGAAGCGTTGCAAGGTGCTTGAGGTTATCCGGCGAGTACCGCCTGGCGCTCCAGCCAGTTGAGGTTCCTCGTAATATTCACCACCGCCGCTTGAGATTCTTTCCTCCATGACCAGCGTTTCCAGCCAACTGGAATCGTACGGCTCATAGTTGTTGGGGATGTGTGCGAAACAATCTTGATCCGGGTCTATCAACCCCAGCTCAATCGGCGTGATGGTCGGCGCCGGCATCGCCACAGGCGTGCCCACCACGGTCACCGTGATGCTGCCTGACTGCCCCAGGACTGCTCCGGTGCTGGTATGCCACAGGTAGGAGATCCTGAAGGAACCACCGATCATCTGCTCGATGATCTCGACGGGGATTGGCACGCTTTCGCCCCTAAGGTTTCTGTCTTCTACAAATGGCAATACGAACGTCTTCGAAGAACCATCTGCCAGCGTACCAAACACGGTGACAGTGACTCGGTAACGCGGACTGGGTGTGGGTGTTTCCCGTTCGAGATCGACCAATACGGTGAATTCCGATTCACTATGGGTATCCAGATCAACGTGGTTGGTTTCCTCCCAGTTAGCCAGGAAAATCGGTGCATTACGCAAGCTGGGGTCCAGCTCACTCTCCAGAAAGTATGGTTTGGAATACTGATACTTTTCCCCGCCGGAGTAATTGAGCACCACGTCCTGCACCCGGAACCGGATAGTCGTCCGTCCAAGGAGGCTACCTTGCAAAATCACGGTTTCACTGACAAACACCCGTACCTCTCTGGCGGCAACCTCGTCGGGGGTGACTCGGTGATGCACCTCAATACCGTCCCAGCGAAGATCAATCAGATCATTTTTGCGCATATGCTCATAGAAGTTGATGACGCACCACAGCCCGCCCCGGATATTGTCCCGATCAATGGTTGAGCCCTCTGGAAAACCCACGACCTGCAGGGTTAAACCAGTATGCCAACCGGGCTCGCCAGGCTCGGGGTCCCGGCTGAACCCTCCCGGACGGTCGGTCTTGATCAGAATGAGCCGCTCCACGGATTCACTGGGCGTACCCGAGCCGACACGCTCGACGCGCCCCTTGATCCAGACCTCACCCCTTGGCACGTTATGCTCAAGAACATGCAGGGGATAGCGGTTCTCTTGCGTCAGCACCGTATCGCCTGCCACTGGATCGACCATGTCATTGAGGTACAACAAGAAGGAATCGAAGAGATTCCAATCAAACCAACGTTCAAACAACCATGTGGCATTGGGGAGTATTTGGCGAATGCCTAAGCCGTAGTAATAGGGCTCATCCGGGAATGCACTCAGGTCAACGTGGGAGAATCTCGAATAAGGATCCTCCAGATCCGAAAGCCGGCGAGGGATATCGCCAGGAACCGGAGTCTGGTCACTGCTCTGGGGGGCAATGGGGGGCTTGGACATGGAAAATGCTCCTTGCTGGAAAGAACGCGTCAGGTGAAACGGCGCGTATAGGCAAGGGAAATAGGACGCTGGGTAGGGCAGAGGTGTCTAGCTGTTAGAATTGACAGTGGCGACGAGTGGTGCGAAGTCCGGCATTCAGTGCCCTGTAAACTGACTCACGGCAAACAGTGCCAGGATCGCGTATCGAGCGCCCTTGGCCAAACTCACGATCAACAAAAAGCGCCACAATGGCTCACGCATTACACCCGCCACCAGCGTCAGCGGATCACCAATCACCGGCACCCAACTGAGCAACAGCGTCCAATGCCCCCAGCGCTGGTAATGGGCACGGGCTTTCTCCAGTTGCGCTGTGCTGACCGGAAACCAGCGGCGGTCCTTGACGCGCTCAACCGAACGCCCCAGCAGCCAGTTCACCACCGAACCCAGCACGTTGCCGAAGGTTGCTATGGCCAGCAGCAACCACAGGTTGTAATGCCCGCTGAGCAGCAGGCCCACCAACACAGCTTCCGATTGCAGTGGCAACAGCGTCGCCGCTCCGAAGGCGGCGAAAAATAACCCCAGGTAACCCGCCAGCATCAATCAGTGTGCCGGGTAGTCGGCGATCACTACGTCTTTGCCATCACGGGTCAGGCCGATGACCTGATAGGCGTCGCTCATGCCGTCCATCTCCATGCCCGGCGAGCCCATGGGCATGCCAGGTGCCGCCACACCCAGCAGGTCGTCGCGCTTGCGCAGCGCCAGTACTTGCTCGGCAGGTACGTGACCTTCAACAAACTTGCCGTCGATCACAGCGGTATGGCACGAGGCCAGACGCGGGGCTACGCCCAGGCGCTGCTTGACTTCGCTCATGTTGGCTTCGACATGGTCATTGACCTTGAAGCCGTTGTTTTCCAGATGCGTGATCCACTTTTTGCAGCAGCCGCAGTTCGCATCACGGTGCACATCGATCGGGATCAACTCGGCGGCCTGGGCCAGCGTGCTCATGAACAGGGCCGTCAGGAGGGTCAGGTGAAGGGTGGTTTTCATCGGTTATCTCATCAGGCGCGGGACAATAGATGGGCATTCTCCCTAATGCTGGTCAGTTAAGGAACTGTAGGGCCGATTTTGTCAGGTGGAGGACGTTTCCAGGCGCTGCTTGAGGCGGTCCAGGGCCGTGTTTGATAACGCGACGATGCGCTCATGCAACGTGGTCAGCTGTAACTCTGTTTCGTAGGAAAGGACGCGTTTGAACAAGGTTCCACCGCCATGCTCCTGCAAGAAGTAGTGAATACAGCCATCCACAGCCTGGGAGGTGAATACGGTCTTGAACTCCTGCGGGCGCGAGGCGACTTGCACGCGGTAGCTCATGGGCATACGCACGCCCAGCAAGTCGATAATTTCGGTGAAGCGGTGGCCGACCGGCAATGAACCACTGACGCCAGTCTCGGCACTCAGTGATGTCGGGTGCCACTCGTGCCAACGATCCGGCTGGGTCACGTAGTCGTAGACGTCTTCGATGGGGGCCTGGATATAACGTTCCTGAGTGATCCGCTCAAGGCGGATCGGGTGCTCAACAGCGTGCATGACACACCTCCTGTGTGGCGAGACTGGGCACTAGGAGCTGTCAGAATAGTCGTACTCCCGAACAACGCACGGGAGTCTCCGGGTATTTTTCAGTGGGCCTTGATCCAGCTCCCTCGGTCGGGTCAGTAGGTAAGCGGTACACGCACACGGAAAGGAAGCCAAGCCTGGTGGCAGCGATGTAAATAACAAATATAACTAAAAGAAATTAAAAAAAAGCCTTTTATTGGCTGTCAACTCTGACAGGTTTTCTTTCTTGGTTTTTGTAGTTCAATAGACTTTCTGTCATTCAAAAAATCAACAGCGTGGAGGTTGAAATGTCTAGAGAAAATCACTTGCCAATTGAAAGTCCGACTACAAAATCAACGGGAGAAATGAGCGGCGGAATATTCGTTGGATGCATATATGAAAGGCTCTTTAAAGCGAATGCCGTTTACCTCGAAAATCTTTCGACCCTCATCCAGATATACGGCATAGAAAAACCAGAAACGCCGGAGTCTTCTGTGATTTTGCTTCAACTGAAACCGGGTACAGGGTCTGGTTTGTATCAGTTTGATGCCGAAGAAGTCATTTACTTGGGTTACTACCCGCCTATTTCCGAGGGGCACTACGAGACGACGGGTGGTGCTTTTTTAATTTATTTCGATTCAGAAAGGAAAGCCGTTCATGGGAGGTTTCTGTTCAAGTGCAAGCAAGGCACTATAGAAAAAGAAGTTGATGTGGACTTCAATATTAAAAATGTATAAGACGAAGCTCATCTACTGTTGATCGTTCCCGCCACCGGGAACGATCAACATGGATTGATTAAAGCTGATAGTTCTTCAGTTCCCTGGCAATCACCATCCGCTGAATTTCGCTGGTCCCCTCATAAATCTGAGTAATCCGCGCATCCCGGTAGTAACGTTCTACCGGGTAGTCCTCCAGGTAGCCGTACCCGCCATGAATCTGCATCGCCGAAGAGCAGACCTTTTCCGCCATTTCCGAGGCAAACAACTTGGCCTGTGAGGCTTCTGACAGGCACGGTTTACCGGCACTGCGTAGCCGTGCGGCATGCAGGATCAGCAAGCGCGCAGCGTTCAGGCGGGTTTGCATGTCGGCCAACAGATTGGCCACGCTCTGGTGCTCGATAATGGCCTTGTCAAACTGGACACGGTCTCGGGCGTAGGCGAGTGCCGCTTCAAACGCAGCCCGGGCAATGCCCAGGGCTTGGGCGGCGATGCCGATGCGGCCGCCTTCGAGGTTGGACAGGGCGATAGCCAGACCCTTGCCGCGCTCTCCCAGCAGGTTGGCTTCAGGCACCGTGCATTGATTGAGGGTGACGGCGCAGGTGTCCGAGGCGCGGATGCCCATCTTGTGTTCCGTGCGGTCCACCACGAAGCCAGGGGTGTCAGTGGGAACCAGGAACGCCGAGAGGCCTTTCTTGCCCAGCTCCGGGTCGGTGACGGCAAACACGATGGCCAGCTTGGCCCGTTTGCCGTTGCTGACAAACTGTTTGGCACCATTGATTACCCACTGGCCGTCCTTGAGCTCGGCACGGGTGCGCAGGTTGTGGGCTTCGGAGCCGGCCTGGGGTTCGGTCAGGCAGAAGCAACCAATGGCTTGCCCGCTGGCCAGGTCCGCCAGCCAGGTTTGTTTCTGCTCTGTTGAGCCGTAGTTGAGGATTGGCCCGCAACCCACTGAATTGTGGATACTCATTAGTGCGCCGGTAGCGCCGTCACCTGCGGAAATCTCTTCCACGGCCAGGGCATAGGCCACGTAGTCGACGTAGGTGCCGCCCCATTCTTCCGGAACCACCATGCCGAGCAGGCCCAGTTCACCCATCTTCGCCACCAGGGCATCGTCAATCCAGCCGGCCTTTTCCCAGGCTTGGGCATAAGGGGCTATTTCGCCACGGGCAAAGTCCCGGGCCATGTCGCGGATCATGACTTGTTCTTCAGTCAGTTCAATATCTTGCATGGCTTAGTTCCCGTTCTGGTCGAAGGCGCTGAAGAAGCTTTCGACATGGGTGGCGTCCAGCGCCTGGAGTGTCGGTGGGTTCCAGCGTGGGGTTTTGTCCTTGTCGATCAGCAGCGCACGCACGCCCTCGATAAGGTCGCCCCGTTCAAACCACTGGCGATCCAGATGCAATTCTAGGGCGAAGCAGTTTTCCAGGGTCAGGTGACGCCCGCGCCGGAGCATTTCCAGGGTGACAGCCATGGCCAGGGGCGAGCGGGTTTGCATCAGCTTCGCGGTGCTTAGCGCCCATTCATGACTGTCGGCAACGGTGACTTGTTGCAGCTGTTCAACGATGCTGGGGACATCGGGCAGGGCGAAGAAATGATCGATGGCCGGGCGCAGTGGTGCCAGCGGTGCATTGGGCAGTTGCTGCACGGCCAGTTTGGCCAGAACGCTCTGCAGGTCCTTGAGCGGCGAGTCTTGCCATTTCAATTGGTCGAGCTTGCGGTCCAGGTCAATGAGCCTGGCGCTGTCGAGGTACCAGTCCGCCAATCCGCAATACAGCGCATCGGCCGCGCGGATCTGGGTGCCGGTCACGCCCAGGTAGATCCCCAGCTCACCGGGGATGCGCGGCAAGAAGTAGCTGCCGCCGACATCCGGGAAATAACCGATGGCCACTTCCGGCATCGCGAGGCGGCTGCGCTCGGTGACCACCCGCAGGTCTGCGCCTTGTACCAGGCCCATGCCGCCGCCCAGGACAAAGCCGTCCATCAGTGCCAGTACGGGCTTACGGTAGTGATGAATCATCAGGTCGAGTGCGTATTCCTCGACGAAGAAGTCTTCGTGCAGGCTGTCGCCGCTTTTGTAGCTGTCGTATAGCGAGCGAATGTCGCCGCCGGCGCAGAAGGCTTTTTCACCGGCCCCCCTCAGCACAACGGCATGCACATTTGGATCATCGGCCCAGGCTCGCAAATACCCGGCAAGGCTGCGGACCATATCCAGCGTAATGGCGTTCAGGCCAGCGGGACGATTAAGGGTCAGGTGACCGATATGGTTGCGGACTTCGGCCAGGACGTCGTCCTGAAGAATCCCGGGGCTGCGAGTGGCCTCGGATGGAACCTGAGCAGTCATCTCTAACTCCCTGCTTTTATTGTTCTTTATTAAGATGTTCGCGGACGAACTTTCTCTCGATCGTACCAGCGCAAATTTGCCAAGTACAACGCCGATATGTGCAGGTCAGGTGTGCATTTTTGCAATGCAGACAGCGCCGGCTTTTTCCGGGCTAACGGCGCTCAGGCGCACTTGCCAGCACGGCGCCGATGCTCCTGCGACGGGCATGACGTTCACTGGCCTGGATCAGTTGTTCCAACTCCTGGGGGGTGACGTCAAAGAACTGCTCCATTTCTTCCAGCGCCAGTTTCAGATCGTCGGCGCAGATCGCAGGATTTTCCGCCGACGTGGATACGAAGGCCTGCGCTGTGGGTTCAACTGCGCCTTTAGGGTAGCGGGTGCGCGTCAAATTGTTATAGGCAAGGGCCGTCAGCAGCAACGTACCGGCGCCGAGCATCACCGGCCCGATTTCCCACCATTGCAAGGCGATGGTCGCTGGATCCGCCAGTACCAGCGTCAGCGCCAGCGCCCCGGCCGGCGGGTGCAGGCAGCGCAGCCAGCACATCAGGATCAGCGCCATGCCGGCGGCCAGGCACGCACTGCCCAGTGTTCGCCCCAGGACCCGTGCCACCAGCAGCGCAATCACACCTGCACATAAATAGCTGCCGATGATCGACCAAGGTTGGGCCAACGCCCCAGACGATACGGCAAACAGCAGCACCGCCGAGGCTCCAAGAGGACCAACCAGATGCAAGGCGACATCCATTCCAAACACCTGGGCACAGACCCAGACGCTGAGCAGAGTGCCCAAGGCCATGCCCAGGGCGGCACGACTCCATTCGGCGGGACGGGTGTTGATAGCAGCGGGTAACCAGCGAGCAAGCATTGAAAGACGATCCAGGCGATAAAAAACGGGCAAAAAAGAAGGGCTCATCTGGTTTCCCGGAAAGCCCTTCGAAAGTTCCTGCATTTGGGGGAGGAACCGGCGCAGTGTGCCGATCTGTTCGATTCACCGCTAATGCATATTAATGCAGGTTAAATGCATTAATTTTGCAGTCAGGTCGTTCAGGAGAGGGCGCTGCTGAGCTTTCCCAGAACCTGCTCAGCAGTGTCGGCGTTGAACAGCCGCTTATGAAGATTTTCTCGCCACCCAGGATCGTTGGCCAACGGTCCTTTCAGCGCTACCAGTGCATCACGCAGTTCCATCAATCGGTCCATGTCCGGAACGGGGATGGGTATGTAGCCGAGGTGGGCAGGGTCGGGTAATTGATCATCGGACACGAAACGTTCCTCTACTTTTTATGGCGTTTTTATAGGTATTAACAGTCGGCCCGGCAATCGCAGCGCAGAGTGAGAAGGCTCTGCGCCGAATTCAGACTACGGGTGTTGATTAATTAGATGAGGTGAGAGGAGAGTCTACAATTGGGATCCAAATGCAGGAAGGGTGATTGATACAGGCAGTTACGGATAGCAGTGTAGGAGCTTTCTTTGAAGTTGAGTTTGACCGCAACGGATATGACCGACGCATCAAGCGTTGTGCAGATACCTATGCCTTTAGGTAGGCGTACGCTCATACCTTGAACTGGCGCAACAACCCATCTAATTGCTCGCTCAGGTCTTTCAAATGCGTACTCGCCTCGCTGGACTGTTGAGCCGCCAACGCGGTGCTGTGGGAAAGCCCGGCCGCCTGTGTGACGTTCTGGTTGATATCTTCCACCACGTGGGCCTGTTGCAAAGTGGCGCTGGCAATCGAAGCATTCAATCCATTGAGATTGCGCAAAGCCTGGCCGATCGCGTTCAGGCTGGCCCCGGCCTGGCCTGCTTGCTCGATAGTCAACTGCGAAGCCTGGTGGCTGTCGCTGATCACCTTGACCGCCGCCTCCGAGTGGCCTTGCAGGCGCTCGATCATGGACTGGATTTCAGCGGTGGATTTTTGCGTACGTTGGGCCAACAATCGCACCTCATCGGCGACCACTGCAAAACCGCGGCCTTGTTCACCGGCGCGTGCCGCCTCGATGGCGGCATTGAGGGCCAGCAGGTTGGTCTGGTCGGCGATGGAACGTATCACTTCCAGCACACCACCGATCTGGGTGCTTTCGCTGGACAGAGTGCGGATCACCTCCACGGCCTGGTTGATGGTGCTGGACAACTGATCGATCTGCCTCAGGCTGCCGTCGATATTGACTTGGCCTTGCTCAGCCTGGGCTTGAGCGTCGCGCATTTCGCTGGCGGCGTGCTCGGCGTTCTTGGCGACGTCCTGTACACCATAGGTGACCTCGTTGATAGCCGTGGCCACCAGTTCCATTTGCTGGGACTGCTGCTGGCTGCGGTCATGGGCCTGGCTGGCATTGCTGCCCAACTCTGCGGACGACTGGCCCAGGGCATTGGCGCAGCTCTGCAACTGCCCAACCACCTGGCGCAACTTGGCGGTGAAGCTATTGAAGTGCTGGGCTAGTTGGGTGACTTCGTCCTGGCCATGAGTGTCGAGGCTACGGGTCAGGTCACTTTCGCCGCTGGCGATATTGGCCATGGCGTTAACCGCCTCTTGCAGTGGACGCACGATACTGCGGGCGATCAGCACCACCAGCAGGGCCATGATCACGGCAATCCCCACGCCAATCGCCGAGGCTTTCCATACCTGACCGCGAAATTCGGCTTGTACGTCATCGACGTAGACGCCGGAGCCGATGATCCAGCCCCAGGGTTCGAATAACTGGATATAGGAGGTCTTTTCTACCGGCGCGTCGGCTCCCGGTTTCGGCCAGCGATAGTTGACGATCCCGGCGCCCTTGGCCTTGGCCAGGATGACAAACTCATTGAACACTGCAAAACCGTCTGGGTCGCGAATGGCCGACAGGTTCTGGCCGTCAAGCTTAGGGTTGGCCGCGTGCATGATCATCACCGGCGTCAGGTCGTTGATCCAGAAGTAATCGTCGTGGTCATAACGCAGGCCGCGCACCACTCTCAAGGCTTGTTTTTGCGCAGCGTCGCGAGTCAGAACGCCCGTGGTTTCCAGGGCATGGTAGTAGGCCAGGACCCCATTGGCGGTCTGCACCACGTGTTGGGTTTGTTGGCTCTTGGCCTGATAAAGGCCGTCATGGACCTGCTTGAGCATCAGCAGGCCCAGCGTCAGCAGCATCAATACGGCGACGATCAGGATCAGCCAAAGGCGGCGGCTGATCGACATGGTGCGCAAACTGTTCATGGTCCAATCACTCCGTGTTCTTATAGTTTTTGGTGCTGCATCCATCTGTATTTCAATATCGCAAAGCGAAAAACGAGCTTGTCTGATAGGCTTTCGGCCCGGAATCAAAAAACCTGAGTCCTGCCTGATTTTTCACGGAATTTTCGCAGTTCGGTGTTGATTTTTTTTGCGCTGGTTTTCAGTGCACTCTTCGTTAGTGAACCACTAAGAAATATCAACGAGGCATGCAGCAGACATGACCTCATGGGGGAAGCATGGATCTTTGGACTGCCGCACAGGCATTGATACTTGGCGTTGTCGAAGGACTGACGGAGTTTTTACCGATCTCCAGTACCGGTCACCAGATTATCGTCGCCGACTTGATCGGTTTCGGTGGCGAGCGATTTGAAGCGTTTAATATCATCATCCAACTGGGCGCCATCCTGGCCGTGGTCTGGGAGTTTCGACGCAAGATTCTTGATGTGGTTGTCGGCTTGCCCACCCAGCGCAATGCCCAACGGTTCACCCTTAACCTGCTGATCGCCGTCTTGCCAGCGGTGGTGTTGGGAGTGATTTTTGCCGATCTGATCAAGCACTACCTGTTCAACCCGATCACCGTGGCCACGGCGCTGGTGGTGGGCGGCATCATCATGCTGTGGGCTGAGCGCCGGCAGCATGAAGTACACGCCGAAACTGTCGATGAGATCACCTGGAAAGATGCCCTCAAGGTGGGTTTTGCCCAGTGTCTGGCGATGATTCCAGGCACCTCCCGCTCCGGCGCCACAATCATTGGCGGTCTGCTGTTTGGTCTGTCGCGCAAGACCGCTACCGAGTTTTCGTTCTTCCTGGCGATGCCAACCATGGTCGGTGCTGCGGTCTATTCGGGCTACAAATACCGTCACCTGTTCCAGCCCGATGACCTGCCGGTGTTCGCCATTGGATTTGTCACCTCGTTCATCTTCGCGATGATTGCGGTCAAGGGCCTGCTCAAGTTCATCGCCAGCCACAGCTATGCGGCATTCGCCTGGTATCGTATTGCCTTTGGCCTGGTGATTCTGGCGACCTGGCAGTTCGGCTGGGTTGAATGGGCGGCAGTCAAGGCGTGAAGACCATGAACATCCAGCATCCACGTTTGAAGGCCCTGGTGTTCGTGCTGTTGTGTGCCGTGCCGTTGTTCGGCTCGGCATTGCTTTGGTATCGCGGGGTTTCGTTGATTCCACTGGTGGCTTATGGCACGGTCAGCGTCGTGGCGTTTTTCCTGTATTGGAGTGACAAGCGTAAGGCCCGCGAGGACAGTTGGCGCACCCCGGAAAACGTCCTGCATGCGGTGGAGCTGGCGGGCGGCTGGCCGGGCGCATTGATTGCCCAGCAAGTGTTTCGCCACAAGACCCGCAAAGTGTCGTACCAGGTGGTGTTCTGGCTGATCGTGCTGCTGCACCAGGTGTTCTGGATCGATCAGCTGTTTCTGGGCGGCACGCTACTGTCGTTGTTCTAGAAGCAGGCCAACCTGTGTGCGCTTGGGCAGTTTGTTCACCACCAGTTGGTGAGAGCGTTGCAACAGGCCACGCAGTTCTTCGGCGCCCAGCGGGTAGGGCGTATTCATAATGATCCACTGCGCACGTGCCAGATAAGGCGCCGGATGAATGCCGGGGCGATCCACATGCCCCAGGAACAGTTCCTTGTCGACCTTGAACGCCAGGGACTCGCCCCGCAGGTTCTGTAGGGCAAACATCTTATTTGTGGCAATCGAGAACACCCGGACGCCGCCCCATTTATAGTCCTCCCGTGCACCGGGCAAATCCAGGCAGAAGCGGGCGACATCCTCCTCACTCATCTTTTTTGTGCTCATATCAGTCGGTCTCCGCACCCTTTGAACGCTTGATCCAGGAAGTCGATCCAGGCCCGTATCGCCGGCAATACCCCGCGTCGATGAGGGTAGACCGCCTGCAGCCAGCCGCCTGGCAGCGACCATTCGGGTAGCAGTTGCACGAGCTGACCACTTTGCAGTTCCTGTTCGCAATACATCATCGGCAGCACCGTGCAGCCCAGGCCGGCGAGGGCACTGGTGCGGCGCACGAGAAAGTCGTCAATACCCAATCGGGCTTCCAGTGCCAGGTCACAGGTTTGTTCGTTGGGGCCGAGCATGCGCAAATGAACCAATCGGTCGGGCTCCAGCGCGCCGAGGACGGGTATCCCTTTGAGGTCATGCGGCGCGTTGACCGGATGCTCTCGCACAAAGTCAGGACTGGCCACCAGCACGGTTTGCGCCTGGCGCAGTCGGCGAGTCACCAGCAACGGGTCTTCATCCCCCAACTCCCGTACCCGCAGCGCAACATCAACGCCTTCGCCGATCAGATCGACGCGACGATTGACCAGTATCATTTCCAACTGGACCTGCGGATAGGTCGCCAGAAAGTCGGCCACCATGCCCGGCAGGGTCTCATGGGCCAGGCCAACCGGGCAGCTCACTCGCAGGCGTCCGCGTGGCTGGCTGGACATGCTGGCGACAGCCTCATCTGCCATCTCCGCTTCCAGCAGCATCGCCTGGCAATGGCGCAGGTAACGTTCGCCGACGGCGGTCAGGGTCAGTTGTCGGGTGGTGCGTTGCAGCAGTCGCGCGCCAAGGCGTTCCTCCAGTTCGGCAATGCGCCGGGACAGCCGTGACTTGGGGATCCCCAGCAGCCGTCCGGCGGCGGCAAAGCCCCCGGCTTCTACCACTTTGGCGAAATAGTAAAGGTCATTGAGATCTTGCATGATCGGCCTATTGTCCTGTCAGTGGAACGAACTATCGCATTTTAACCGACTAATCGGCTATTGGTTTCATCTGTAGGATTATCAGCAATTGATCGCCCGGTGGCGGTCCTCACTTGGAGATCCCCCATGAAACTCTTGCATATCGATTCCAGCATCCTTGGTGACAACTCTGCTTCCCGTCAGTTGAGCGCCGGCGTGGTCAAGGCCTGGCAAGCCGCTGAGCCGGGCGTAGAAGTTACCTACCGTGACCTGGCCAGTGAAGGCATCAGTCACTTCTCCGGTGCTACCTTGGGTGCCCTCGGCACGGCCGCTGAATTGCGCAATGCCGTGCAAAAGCACGAAGCCGACCTGAGCGCGCAGACCCTGGCCGAATTCCTCGCCGCCGATGCTGTGGTCCTGGCAGCACCGATGTACAACTTCACCATCCCGACCCAGCTCAAAGCCTGGATCGACCGCATCGCGGTGGCGGGCCAGACCTTCCGCTATACCGAAGCCGGTCCTGAAGGCCTGTGTGGCAACAAGAAGGTGATTGTGGTCTCCACCTCTGGCGGTTTGCACGCAGGCCAAGCCACTGGTGTGGCGCATGAAGACTACCTGAAAGTGCTGCTGGGCTTCCTCGGTATCACCGACATCGAGTTCGTTCGGGCCCATGGCCTGGCCTACGGTGACGAGTTCCGCAGCAAAGCCATGAGCGATGCCAACGTGCAAATCAGCGAGCAATTGTTCGCCGCTGCGTAAGACTTGTGTAAAGTTCATCGCACCTCGATATCAATCTGATTCGAGGCGCCTAAACTCTGTATTCTGGTAGCCTGAAAGCGACCGGAGTACGGAGTTTTTTCGTTTACGCGCAGTCTTTAATTTGGCCCAGGTTATGCACGCATGGGTTTATCACCCCGTTCGAGCGCCATACCCCATGGGAATTGCAACAGACACGCAGGCGGTCAGGCAGCAAAGGTGGACATCCCCATGATGCGTCTTTGTGCAGTTTTGGTTCTTTCATTGCTCGGCGGCCTGGTTTCAGTGCACGCCGCGCCCGCGCCGCACCCTCATTGGAGTGTGGGCTTTCATCGCATGAGCTTTCTCGATCCGCTGGATTTGCAGCCGATGAAGGCGATTGCCTTTTATCCTTCCACCGGCCGCGAGCACTCCACTCAGGTGGGCGCTTATCACATTGCAGCTACTGAAGACTCCAAGGTTGCCATCGGCCGCTTTCCGATGCTGATGTTGTCCCATGGCAACACCGGTACGCCGCTGGCCTTGCATGACCTGGCGACCTCCCTGGCGCGCAAGGGGTTTGTAGTGGTGGCGGTATTGCATCCCGGCGACAACTACAAGGACCACAGCCGGCTGGGCACCTTGAGCAATTTGTACGGTCGGCCGATCCAAATTTCCGAAGCGATCACCGCCACCCTGGGCGACCCGATGCTGTCACCGTTCGTCAACGTTGATCAGGTGGGCGTCATCGGCTACTCGGCGGGCGGAGAAACAGCGCTGATCCTGGCGGGCGCCAAACCTGACCTGGATCGGTTGCGGCGTTATTGCCAGCAGCGCCCGGAAGACAGTGATGCGTGTACCACCAAGGGTGAGTTGATTGTCGATCGTGATGACTTGCAGCCCAAGGCCGATCCTCGGATCCATGCCTTGATGCTGATGGCACCTTTGAGCCTGATGTTCGGTCGCCACACCCTGTCAGACGTGCATGTGCCGGTACTGCTGTACAGCGGCGACGGCGACAAGCTGGTGGCGGTGGACAAGAACGCCGCCGCCCTGGCACGCAAGCTGCCGGAACCACCGGACTTCAAACTGTTGGCGGGGGCAGGGCACTTCATCTTCATGGCACCGTGCGATAACGATCAACTGGCGGCCATGCCAGCCGTGTGCACCGATGCTGATGGTGTCGACCGCGAGGGCATTCACCGTGACCTGATTTCCGAGGCTGGGCGCTTTTTCAGTCACACCCTCGGCCAGGAAACGCGGGCAGGCATGCAGACCGCCGATCAGTAGGCCCGGCGCTTGAGCAGCAGGGTCAGGCCTAGACCGGTGACCGAGAGCAATGCTGCGCAGAAGAAGATCCACGAATACCCAAGGTTCAGCGCCACGGCGCCCATCAACGGTCCGGCAATCGCCAGGGCCAGGTCGAAAAACACCGCATAGGCACTCAATCCGGCGCCCCGGCTGCTGTTGGGCACCTGCTTGATCGCCTCTACGCCCAGCGCCGGATACACCAGTGATAAGCCAAAACCAGTCAGCCCGGCACCAACCAATGCCAGTCCAGTGGACGGCGCCAGCCACAGCAATATCAGCCCCAGGGTTTCAATGGTCATGCAGGCAATCGCCGACGTGAAGCCGCCGAAGCGGCTGATGCTGGAGATAAACAGCAGCCGCGACAGGATGAAGCAAACACCAAATACCGTCAGGCAGTACGCGGCCCCCGTCCAGCCTCGGCTCAGGTAGTAGAGGGTGATAAAGGTGGTCAGGGTGCCGTAGCCGATCGATGCCAGGCACAGGCTTGCGCCAAAGGGAGCAATGCGTCCGAATACTGCCCAGAACGGTAGTCGCTCGCCGCGTATCACCGGCACGGACGGCTTGTTACGGATCAACAACAGACCCAGGCCAGCCAACACCGACAGGGCGATGCCGAGGCTGGTGTAGCCGTATTCTGCAACCATCACTACCCCCAATGGTGCACCAATGGCAATGGCACCGTAGGAGGCGATTCCGTTCCAGGAAATCGAGCGTGCAGTGTGCTCCGCGCCGACCTGTCCCATGCACCAACTGATGGTCCCGACGCCGATCAGGCCCTGGGCCACGCCCAGCAGCAGCCGAGCCATCAGTAGCACGCTCAGGCTCAGCAACGGCATGCTTTCCAGCAACGTGGCGATAAACGTCAGCACGCCGCTCAGCAAAATACCGCTCAAGCCCAGCACAATCGCACGTTTGGTCCCGACAGTGTCCGACATGCGCCCGGCCATGGGCCGGCTGAGTAGGGTGGCCAGGTATTGGGAACCGATGGTGATCCCGGCGACTACCGCACTGAATCCCAGTTGCTCATGCACATAGCCTGGAATCACCGCAATCGGCAGGCCGATGCAGATAAAGGCGATAAAGGTGTAGAAAACGATAGAGACGATCTGCAGGGTGATCGACAGTGAGCTGGGGGTGGCAGGCTGGGGTGCGGGCATGGGAGCTCGTTCGCGGGCGGGCGGTGAGCGCATGATGGCGTGAGGCGAAGGGAAAAGGAAGCAGGCTAACTAGTTTTGCAATGACTCATCTGAAAACAAAAAGCCCCGTCACGTTGGACGGGGCTTCCACTTGCAATTTGTGGCTAACAGCGAGTTGCTGTCCTTAAAACACCACACCCTGGCTACGCAGGTAATCATCATAGGTGCCGCTGAAGTCGGTCACGCCACTTGGGCTCAGCTCGATAATACGAGTGGCCAGGGACGATACGAACTCACGGTCGTGGCTGACGAAGATCAGCGTGCCTGGGTAGTTTTCCAGCGCCAGGTTCAGCGCTTCGATGGATTCCATGTCCAAGTGGTTGGTCGGTTCGTCCATGATCAGCACGTTTGGTTTTTGCAGGATCAGCTTGCCGAACAGCATGCGGCCTTGCTCACCACCGGAGATCACCTTGACCGACTTGAGAATCTCGTCGTTGGAAAACAGCATCCGGCCCAGGGTGCCGCGAACCACTTGTTCGCCTTCCTTGGTCCAGCGGCCCATCCAGTCGAACAGGTTGGACTCGTCTTCGAAGTCCGAAGCGTGGTCCTGGGCGTAGTAGCCCAGTTCGGCCGCTTCAGTCCACTTGATGGTACCGGCGTCCGGGCTCAGCTCGTTGACCAGGGTGCGCAGCAAGGTGGTCTTGCCGATACCGTTCGGGCCGATGATCGCCACGCGCTCGCCAGCTTCAACCTGGAAGCTGAAGTCCTTGAACAGCGTCTTGCCGTCAAAGCCTTTGGCCATGCGATCGACGATGACCGCCTGGCGATGCAGCTTCTTGGTCTGGTCAAAGCGGATGAACGGGCTGACGCGGCTCGACGGCTTGACTTCGGCCAGCTGGATCTTGTCGATCGCCTTGGCGCGGGAAGTGGCCTGCTTGGCTTTCGAGGCGTTGGCCGAGAAACGGCTGACGAAGGATTGCAGCTCGGAGATCTGGGCTTTCTTCTTGGCGTTGTCCGACAGTAACTGCTCGCGGGACTGGGTCGCCACGGTCATGTATTCGTCGTAGTTGCCCGGGAACAGACGCAGTTCGCCGTAGTCCAGGTCAGCCATGTGGGTGCAGACGCTGTTCAGGAAGTGACGGTCGTGAGAGATAATGATCATCAGGCTCGAACGCTGGGTCAGAATGTTTTCCAGCCAGCGGATGGTGTTGATGTCCAAGTGGTTGGTGGGTTCGTCGAGCAGCAGCACTTCCGGATCGGAAAACAGTGCTTGAGCCAGCAAAACCCGCAACTTCCAGCCGGGCGACACTTCGCTCATCGGGCCGTTGTGCTGTTCGATGCCGATACCCAGGCCCAACAGCAGTTCACCGGCACGGGATTCGGCGGTGTAGCCGTCCATTTCGGCGAAATCGGTTTCCAGTTCGGCGACGGCCATACCGTCTGCTTCGGTCATTTCCGGCAGCGAATAGATGCGGTCGCGCTCGGCCTTGACCTTCCACAACTCTTCGTGACCCATGATCACGGTGTCGAGTACGGTGAATTCTTCGTAGGCGAACTGGTCCTGGCGCAGTTTACCCAGGCGCACGTTTGGCTCCAGCATGACCTGGCCGCCGGAAGGATCCAGATCGCCGCCGAGGATTTTCATGAAGGTCGACTTGCCGCAACCGTTGGCGCCGATCAGGCCATACCGGTTGCCCGCACCGAACTTGACCGAGACGTTCTCGAAGAGCGGCTTGGCGCCGAACTGCATGGTGATGTTAGCTGTGGAGATCAATTACTTTACCTATCAATGGGATGCGAGCAGCGCCGAATGCATCTGGGCCATTCCTGGACCTGGGCCTGCGGGCATGCGTCAACAGCGATATCAAGGCGCGAAACCCTGTCGCTGAGCAGAAAATTGGGGTGCATGTTGGAATTTGGCGCGCATTGTCGCATATGTGAGGCGTGAGTTGTATGGCGGGGAAGGCAAGGGCGGCAAGCAGGGCGCATTCGGCAGGAGGACATCGGTTAATTTCGTTCAAATATCGACAAAAACGATGCAGTTGCATCGAAAAAAACAGCATCGGCTGTCTTTTCTTTGATCCGCTCATTGATGACAGTTGAATATTTCAAGGGGCTGGAATATTTTTTGTCCGTTCGTCCTGCAGTTATGGCTCTTTACCGGTTCAAGGATGGCGAGGCTATCGGTGTAGGGCGGACCTCTTCATATCGCAATGACCCTTCGGAGATGCAATGGACAGGCTGTCAGCTAAGCAGGCGATATCCAGTAACAAGGATGCCTGGAACGAATCCGCCAAACATCATAAAGGCACCGCCAGTTGGCAAGCATTGCTCGACTCCGTGGGCAATGCTGGCTTCTCCCGGCTGGACCCGACGCTCACCGACTTGTTGCTCGATGTCGGCGTGAAGGGCAAGGACGTGGTGCAACTGGGCTGCAACAATGGTCGTGAAAGCTTGTCGCTGTTCGGCCTTGGGGCTAGAACGGTCGTAGGGGTGGATCAGTCCGAAGCCTTCCTGCAGCAGGCTCGTGAGTTGGCAGAGAGGTCGCCCCACAGCCCGGAATTCATCGAAGCCGATATCCATCAATTGCCCGAAGAGTTGCACAACCGGTTTGATCTCGCCTTGATTACCATCGGCGTACTCAACTGGATGCCGGACATCGGCTTGTTCATGGCCCACGTCGCCCGCACGCTCAAGCTTGGCGGCACTCTGGTGATTTATGAAACTCACCCGTACCTGGAGATGTTTGACCCCAAGGCTGCCAATCCGATGGTGCCTGTCAGTTCGTATTTTCAGCGTGAGCCGTTCATACAGCAGGAGGCCATTGTTTACGAAGGAGAGGCCGCAGGCGCCACGGCAGCCTCCTATTGGTTCGTTCATACGATGGGGGACATCGTGGGTGGCGTCCTCGCGGCCGGCCTACAGATCAGTCATCTGAAAGAGTATCCGCATTCCAATCGCGAGGACCTCTACGACCAATATGAACACCAGCCGGCGCAATTGCCCTTGTGCTACACCCTGACGGCGCTCAAGTGTTCGACGTGACGCTCGCTTTGCGCACGAAGGTGCGCATGGTTTGCCCTGGGGCAGTACTGAATCGAGTAGGTCTTGGCATGCCTTCGTCGGCAGCAATAAAGATGAAGTGATCACCTTCCAGACGATAGCTCGCTGGCAGTTGCTTGCCGGCATCAGCCCCAATTGCATCCACCCAGATAATCGTTTTGGGTGTCGTCGTGGCGTCCAGGGTAAAGGCGCCTGCCAGTAGCACTTCCCCGGTGAGTGTCACCACTTCGAATTGGTCACCGCTAATGGTAGTCACGGCACCGGGCGCGCTGTGTTCATCCGCAGGGTTGAGCACGCCGCTATCCTCCAGAGCGGTTTGTACCCAGGCGCCTTGGAGTCGCTGCCAGTCATGCTCGCTGACGCAGATTTGTTCGGGGGTTGATACAGACGGCATACAAAATCCTTTTGATAAGAGTGTCGTGTTGTTCAGTGCTGATTCAGGCTGGCTGAAGCATTTTTGTGCGAGGCTTCCCATTTGGGGTCTATTCCTATGTTTTTTCTCTTTGCTGGCAGGTATTTAACTTACTTTTGACATCGCGTAGGGATAATGTCCGACCGATGTTCGTCTACGCTCGTACAGGTAGTACGAATATTTTCTTACCTGATTGTGAAAACAATCTGCAATGCGTGGGATTTTTCTGGTGACTGAGTGGTCGGATAGCCATCAGTAGACCCCGCATGTTCGATGTTCAGGGCGTTGCCCCTGTTTTTTGATTATTTACTCAGGTTGACAGTGCTTTCCAGACGTTGAGCGTCAACTTTTCAGGATGCAATGATTTTGAATAAAACTCCTCAGCTCCAAGCTCAAGCTGTATCAGACGAAGTTGACCTGTTTGAACTGTTTCAATCCATCTGGCGACAAAAAAAGCTGATCATTGGTTGCACGATTCTTGCCGGGGTTGTGGGGGTTGGCTATGCCTTCCTGGCGCCACGGGAGTATCAGGTCAGCAGTGTGTTACGCCCTGCAGCGATCAACGAGCTGGACGCACTCAACCGCTCCGATGTCTACAAGTTGCCTCCGCCGGACGCGCTGGCCAAGGTGGGTTCTGAGCTGGACTCCTATGAAGCCCGGTTAGGCTTCTTCAAAGCCAACGAAGCACTGTTCAAGCCGTTTCAGAAACCCGGACAGACCCTTGAGCAGAGTTTTGAAGAGTTCAATCGCAACTCAATCAACCTGATACTCCCGGACCCTAAAAAAACTGACTCTCTGAGCAGCTATATCCGTTTGGAGTTGCAATACCCCACGAACATTGACGGCGTGGCGATTCTCAATGGCTTCGTCGATTACGCCCTTGCCTCGGCACGCGATCAGATCGGTGCTGACCTCAAAGTAATCGTCAACAACCGCCTCAATGAACTCAAGGGTAAGATCGACGCCGCTCGCGCCAACTACGATACCGATAAAGAGTCGAAAATCGCCAAACTGCTCGAAGGTGACAACCTCAAGCGCGCACAGCTGGAAGATGAACTCAAAGCATTGCGCCTGCAGATGAAAATGGAGCGCACCAATCGTCTGGCGGAACTGGCTGAGGCGGTTTCCATTGCCAAGTCCATGGGCATAAAAAAACCTACCACGCCATCGTCCATGGCTGACTCGTCGCGCAGCGGCTCAAGTCAGGTCATGCGCACTGAGGTCAACAACCAGAAGATTCCGTTGTACTTTATGGGGACGGAAGCGTTGGAGGCCGAGCGCACTGCCTTGCAGCAGCGCACCAGTGATGACTTCACCAACCCGCGCATTGCTGAAATCGGCAAAGAATTGCAGTTGCTGAATACCAACCGCGAGGTTGAGGTGCTGAAAAAGCGCGGGAATGAAGACATCTTCCTGAAAGATGTTGATCCATTGCGTGCTGAAGTGGCACGGCTGCGTAGCTTGAACATCGATATGAGCACCTTGAAGCTCGTGACAATCGACCGCCGGGCTCAGGAGCCGTTGAGCCCGATCAAGCCGAAAAAGGGCCTGGTTATCACCTTGAGTCTGGTGATCGGTTTGGTATTGGGGGTCATCGCAGCGTTGGCTCGCCATTTCATTCTGACTCGACGTGAGCTCGAGCCCCGCTTAGCAGAGGATGGTCATCGGCTTCCTCTGCGTGATCACAAGGATGACCAGCCCCTGGTTTAAGTGGGGACAGGTGGGGGCCAAAGGCCTCCCACCTCGTTGCCGCCCTTGATTGTTTGCAGTGCCTGGTCCAAGCGTTTGGACACCTTTTCACAATTCTTAGTTAACCTTTGGTTACAAAGTGTGGCTAAAATAGCAGCCAATGGCCACGTCCGAATTGTCACCGAACCGGACGTGTTGCCCGTTTGTGAAATGTGATTTCAGGTGCTGCTTATTCAATCCTCGGCCGTCGTGGGCACGCAGGAGCAGCCTGTTCTCTCCTGACTTGTGACGACTTACCTTGAAACTCATTATTGTTGCTCTCTACGTTGTCTCCATTGCGTATGTACACCTGCGTGGCCGGGTGCGACATAAGCTGGGCCGTCAGCTAAGCGATCACTCGACCTTCCTGGCGCCGGTGAATTGCTTTCTCTACTTGTTCTCCAAGCTCCCCAGCCGCCCCTATCTATCCCCCAGTGATTTCCCGGACCTGAGCCCGTTGCAGGAGCATTGGGAAGAGATCCGCCAGGAAGGCCAGAACCTGATGCGGGCAGGGGAGATCAAGCGCTCGGATCAGTACAACGATGTGGGGTTCAACTCGTTCTTCAAATCGGGCTGGAAGCGTTTTTATCTGAAGTGGTATGGCGACAGCCATCCTTCGGCTATGAAGCTGTGCCCACGGACCACCGAGCTGTTGCAAAGCATCGGTTCGGTCAAAGCGGCGATGTTCGCCGAGTTGCCACCGGGCTCCAAGCTGGTGCGCCACCGTGACCCGTATGCGGGGTCCTACCGTTACCACTTGGGCCTGGATACACCCAACGATCCGGGCTGCTACATCAATGTCGACGGTGAGAGTTACTACTGGCGCGACGGTGAGCCGGTGATGTTCGACGAGACGTATATCCACTACGCGGAAAACACCACGCCGCATAACCGCATCATTTTGTTCTGCGATATCGAACGGCCGATGAAGTATCGCTGGGCGGCGGCATTCAATCGCTGGTTCAGCCGCAACGTGATGGCCGCCGCAGGCTCGCCCAATGATGCTGGCGATAAGACGGGTGCCCTGAACCGCGCCTTTACCCGCCTGTACAAGATTCGCCTGCGTGGAAAAGAGCTGAAAAAGCGCAATCGCACACGCTACTACTTGGAAAAATGGGCGATTTTCGCCGGATTGGCGGCGATCTTTCTGCTCATCTAAGGCTTGTATGGGAGTGTCAGCCTGGTGGGATTGCCCCCAGCTGCTCCCACATCTTCTTGCTGATCTTCTGTCGATTGGCATAACCCGCCCATGGGTCTTTCTTCAAACCCCGCAAACGCTCCTGCAAGTTATCGACAGTCCACTGCTGGGCACTGCGCAAGCGTGTCAATTCGTCTCGACTGACAGGCACCGACACCGGCAGCCCAGGCCTTGCCCGTACCGAATAGGCCGCCACGGTACTGGCGCCACGGGCGTTGCGCAGGTAGTCGAGATAGATTTTCCCCACACGGTTTTTCGGTCCTGAAGTCGCAGTGAATCGCTCTGGCAGTTGCTGCGTCATGAATTGGGCAATGGCCTTGGCGAAGGCTTTGACCGTGTCCCAGTCAGCCTTGCGCGCCAAGGGCACGATCAGGTGTAACCCTTTACCACCACTGGTTTTGACGAACGCCTCCAGGCCCAATTCATCGAGCACTGACAAGGTCAGTTGTGCCGCCTCCAGCATGGTTTTCCAGGGCAGCGCCGGATCAGGGTCCAGGTCCAGCACAAACAAGTCAGGCGTTCCGATCTTGTCCGTGGTGGCGCCCCAGGTGTGAAATTCGATCGTGCCCATTTGTACGGCACCGATCAATGCTGCCGTGCGGTCAATTTCCATCAGCCGGGCATGACCCGGATCCAGGGCCTGGTCCAGTTGCTTGATATTGGGTATGGCCAGGCGCTCGGAATGCTTTTGGAAAAACTGCTCGCCGGCGATGCCTTCCGGGGCCCTGAGTAATGACACGGGGCGCTGGCGCAGGTGTGGCAGGATCCATTCGCTGATGCCCTCATAGAACTGCGCCAGTTGCAGTTTTTGTAGGCCGCTTTGTGGGTCGATAACCCGATCGGGGTGGGTGATCGTGACGCCGGCCTGTGTGGCGCTGGTTTTGGCTGTTTTGTTGAGTGACTTCGCCGCACGCGGTTGCTCATGAATGATCTGCGCCACCGGCTTGTCAGTGCGCAGGCCGACAAACGTGGCTTGGCGCACCACACCTTCACGGGTCCATTCGGCGAATTGCACCTCTGCAACCCGCTGTGGCTCGACCCAATGCACACCACGGGCTTGTGCGGGGGGCAGGGGGCTGTCCAGCGGCGACGTGTTGCGTTCCAAGGGTTTCAACTGCTCGAAGATTTTTTTCAGCGACGCCTGATCAAAGCCGGTGCCTACCCGGCCGGCATACACCAGGCCTGAATCATCATTTACCGCCAACAACAGTGCGCCAAAACCACTGCGCGAGCCTTGGGGGCGGGTGTAGCCAATAATCACGAACTCCTGGCGCAGACGGCACTTGAGCTTGATCCAGTCGGCACTGCGCCTGGACACATACGGACTGCCGGCCCGCTTGCCGATCACACCTTCCAGCGCCAGGTCGCAGGCGCTTTCGAAAATGTCGCGTTGGTTGGCGGCAAAGGCCTCGGAGAAGCGCAGCAATTTGTTGTTGCTGCGCGCGAGCACCTCTTTGAGCGCGGCGCGCCGTTTCTCGACGGGGTCCTCACGCAGGTCGCGACCTTCGAGAAATGGTGCGTCAAACAGGTAATAGACAATGTCCAGGCTGCGTCCGATATCAAAGGCATTTTGCAGCGCCTGGAAGTCCGGCAGGCCCTCGGCGTTAAGGCTGACTACCTCGCCGTCAAGCCAGCTGTCCTTTAGCTTCAGTGCTTGCAGGGCCTTGGTCTGGCGTGGCAAGCGATCGGTCCAGTCATGACCGTTGCGGGTGAACAGGCGTACCTCGCCGTTATGGATGCGCGCCAGGATGCGGTAACCATCGAATTTGATTTCGTACACCCAATCGCCCGCAGGTGCCCGGTCTACCAGGGTTGCTAATTGTGGTGTGAATTGATCGGGTAGGGCAGTTGGGGATTTGCGCTTGGCTTTTCTAGGGGGCGCAGGTGTTTTGATGTGGCCGACCGTCTCGCCGCTCAGCACGCTTTTCGGTTCAGCCTGGACGATATCGTAGTCAGCCACCGGGCGGGCCTGCTGATCGTTTTCCTTGATCAACAGCCATTGTTCCTTGTCGCCGCTGCCTTTGAGGCGGGTGCGCACCAAGGCCCAATCGCCCGCCAGTTTTTCGCCGATCAGGGTGAATTTCAGCTTGCCGGTCACGTAGGCTTTATGAGGGTCGTCGTGTGGCTGCCAGACACCTCGGTCCCAGACGATCACGTCACCGGCCCCGTACTGCCCGGCTGGAATACTTCCTTCAAAGTTGCCATAGCTCAAGGGGTGGTCCTCAACGTGGACCGCCAGGCGTTTCTGGCTCGGGTCCAGGCTCGGTCCCTTGGGCACCGCCCAACTTTTCAGCACGCCATCGAGCTCCAGGCGAAAGTCGTAGTGCAGGTTGCGTGCGTCGTGCTTCTGAATCACGAACTTCAAGGCCGAGGCTCGGTTCTTACCACGGGATCGGGCGCCAGAAGGTTCGGCGGTGATTTCGAAGTCGCGCTTACGGTTGTATTCACTCAGCGGCTTAGCCATGGCGATCTACCTCGTATGGCGGGCTCAAGAGGCCTTGGTGGTCTTTTTTTGGATTGGTTTTTTGCGTGCGGGCTTGCCGGCCAGACTGCGCTTGAGCAACTCCGTCAGGTCGATGACATCCGCTGACTTACGTTCCTCAACGCCCTCGCTCGACTCCACGTCTTCAATCTTGCCGGCCTTGGCCTTCTTGGCCACCAGCGCCATGATCTTGTCCTGGAAACTGTCGCGGTACTCCTCTGGCTGCCAATAGGAGCTCATGTCTTCCACCAGACGCTTGGCCATGTCCAACTCGCCTTTGGCCAGGGTCGCCTTAGTCACATCGCCGCCCAGTTCCAGCTCATCCAGGCTGCGCACTTCGGTGGGCCAACGCAGCATCACCAGCACCAAGGCCGCGTACAGTGGCATCAATGCAGCCAGGTGTTGCTTGGTATGCAGCACCACATTGGCCAGGGCGACTTTTTGGGTTTTCTTCAGGGTTTCCCGTAATAACGCATAGACCTTTCCCCCGCGTTTATCCGGCGCGAGGAAGTAGGGCGTATCAATGTTCTGCAAGGGGATTTGGTCGCTGGCGACGAAGGCGATGATGTCGATGGTCTGGGTCGACTTAGGATGGGCCGAGCGTATTTCGTCTTCGCTGAGTACCACATAACGGCCTTTCTCATAGGCCACGCCCTTGACGATATTGTCCTTGGTGACCTCCTTGCCGGTGGCCTTGTTGATGCGCTTATAGCCCACCGGGTCCATGCTGCGTTTGTCCAGCCAGTCGAAGTCGACGCCCTGCGAGGACGTTGCCGAGACCAGCGACACGGGGATATGAACCAAGCCGAAACTGATTGCGCCTTTCCAGATGGCCCGTGGCATGACGTCGTTTCCTTATAAGGGTCAGGTCTTCAGGTGACCCGCTGGATTCGGCAAAAGTTTCCACTGTCGGCTGGCTGGCACGGGCCCCCACATCAACAGATGTTCAGACAGATCGTGTTACACCTGATGAGGAACTATTTAGTTACCAAAGCCGAACCCAAGGCGTAGCGTGTTATCCAAAGCAGGTACTACTCGCCACAGAGAGGCTTTGTCATGAACATCCCTATGCGCAATCTCGCAGTGCTGGCGCTGGGCCTTGCACTCACCTCGTTGGCTCAGGCACAAAACCTGCCTGGCAACAACAATCCGTATAACAGCCCTATTCACCGGGCCAACCCCAATAGCATGCAGGGTACGCAGCCCAACACCCCGACCGTTCGTGGCACCAACATCGCCCCGGTGCCTCGCCAGCCGACCCTCGAAAATGGCGGGATCGGCAACCGTTATCCGCAGCGCGATGCGTCACCCACGCCACCTGCAGCTCAGCCGCAAGCGCCCACCCGCGATGCCAATGGCAATCGCCAGCCCTGAGGGCTGCAGCGATTGAGTGTGTAAAGAGAACAAGGAAATCCACGGTATGTTTCTACGCAAAACCCTTTTAGCGACTTTCTGCGCCAGCGCATTGCTGCCCCTGGCGCTTCCCGTTTCTGCTGCCGATATTCAACAGTTCCCCAGCGAACAGGGCAGCGTCACCGCCACTGCGATTGTCAAAGGCCTGGATCATCCTTGGGCAGTGGCTTTTCTGCCGGGCAAGCAAGGCTTTCTGGTGACCGAACTTCCTGGCAACCTGCGATTTGTCAGCCCTGATGGCAAGCTCTCCGCGCCCTTGAGCGGAGTGCCGAAGGTCTGGGCCAAAGGGCAGGGTGGTTTGCTGGATGTGGTGCTGTCACCTGACTTCAAACAGGACCGGCTGGTGTACCTGTCTTACGCCGAAGGCGGCGGCGAGGGTGGCACCGCCGGGACAGCGGTGGGGCGAGGGCGCTTGAGCGATGATTTGAGTGGCTTGAAGGACTTTCAGGTGATCCTGCGCCAGGAGCCCAAGCTATCCACTGGCAATCACTTTGGTTCACGACTGGTGTTTGACCGTGATGGCTACCTGTTTGTGACTCTGGGGGAAAACAATGACCGTCCGACCGCCCAGGACCTGGACAAACTGCAAGGCAAGGTCGTCCGAATCTTCCCTGACGGCCGTGTGCCGGAAGACAACCCCTTTGTCGGCCAGGAAGGGGCCAGGCCAGAGATCTGGTCCTATGGCCAGCGCAACCCTCAAGGCGCGGCGCTGAACCCCTGGAGCGGCACCCTGTGGGAGAACGAACACGGCCCACGGGGCGGTGATGAGGTCAACATCATTGAGCGTGGGAAAAACTACGGCTGGCCGCTGGCGACCCATGGCATCAACTACTCTCTGACGCCGATTCCCGAGGCCAAGGGCAAGACTGCCGAAGGGACTGTGCCGCCTCACCATGTCTGGGAAAAGTCACCGGGTGTCAGTGGTATGGCGTTCTACGACGCTGATCGCTTCAAAGCCTGGCAGCACAACCTGTTTATCGGCGCGTTGGTCAGTCAGGAGCTGATCCGCTTGCAGTTCGACGGGGACAAGGTGATTCACGAAGAGCGCCTGTTGGGTGGTTTGAAGGCGCGGATCCGTGATGTAAGACAAGGGCCGGATGGTTTTCTGTATGTGCTGACGGATGAGGACAATGGGGTGCTGTATCGGGTGGGCTTGAATCAGGATTGACGGGTACGAGGCTGTGATGGGCGGCGGAACAGCCCCCGCTGAGGGCGGTCCTGCGGACACGCATCGCAGCCTCGTGCCTCGGCAGCGGCTACAGCCCCAGCTCAGATAGCCCAGGATGCTCGTCCGGGCGCCGTCCCAGCGGCCAGTGGAACTTGCGCTCGGTTTCCTTGATGGGCATATCATTGATGCAGGCGTGACGATTGGACATCAGGCCATTCTCGTCGAATTCCCAGTTTTCATTGCCATAGGAGCGAAACCAGTTGCCGGAGTCGTCGTGCCATTCGTAGGCATAACGCACGGCGATCCGGTTGCCGGTAAAGGCCCACAGCTCCTTGATCAGCCGATAATCGAGCTCCTTGGCCCACTTGCGCGTCAGAAACCCCTTGGCCTCTTCGCGGTTGTTGGCAAACTCGGCGCGGTTGCGCCATTTCGTATCCAGGGTGTAGGCCAGCGATACCCGTTGCGGGTCTCGGGAGTTCCAACCGTCTTCGGCCAGGCGGATCTTTTCAATGGCCGACTCGCGGGTGAACGGCGGCAGTGGCGGGCGTACTTCAGTGTTGGATGACATAGGACAACTCCTGAAAAGTTCAGATGAAAGTTGCGTGAGGTCTAGGGTTCAAAGTCCCAATAACGTTTGCGCCATGCATTGCGCATTATCGGCAGCTGTTGAATCACCCATGATCAGGGCAACGGTAATAGAGCCATCGATCAAGATCAGCAGGTGCGCGGCCTGTCGTTCCGGGTCGGGGGTGCCATGTGCTTTACACAGTTGGAGAACGTACTCGAACAGTTTCTGTTTGTGGGCCTTGGCCAGTAGACGTACCGGGTCCTGAGGGTTGCCGGTCTCTCCGCTGGTGTTGATGAACGCGCAGCCGCGAAAATCGGCCGAACCGAACCAGTCCTTGAGTGCGCTGAACAGCGCCAGCAGGCGCCCGCCCGTGGTTTCGCTACGCTCCACCTCATTGCGCAACCACTGCATCCAGCGTTCATCGCGGCGCTGCAAGGCGGCGATCACCAGTTCGTCCTTGTTGGCAAAGTAACGGTAGATACTCTTTCTGGAGACGCCGGCGGTCTTCACCAGAAGATCCATGCCAGTGGCGGCGATGCCACTTTTGTAGATCAGCTTTTCGGTGACATCCAGGATGATGTCGCGGGTTTCGTTACTAGTCATATCGTTCATGCTGTACACAGTAGAACGATCGTTCTTCTTGGTCAATTGGGTATTTTACATTTCAACAACAAGACCTGAGTGCACCCATAGTGTAAGCTCTCGGACTCTTCGGATTAGACCTATTGCGAGCCCTATGCCGTCGTTCTTCAAACGCTCCCTGTTGCCCAAGCTACGCGGTTTCCCTCTCACTCCCGAGGCCATCAGCGTGCTGTCCGGCGCCGCTGAGTTTCGCCGTTGCCTGCTGGAAAAAATCCCCCAGGCTACCCAGCGCATCTACATCGTTGCGCTTTACCTGCAACAGGATGAGGCCGGGCAGGAGATATACGATGCCTTGCACGCTGCCAAAGCGGCGCGGCCCGAGCTGGATATCGTGGTGGTGGTCGACTGGCTGCGGGCCCAGCGGGGCCTGATCGGTGCTGGCAAGCAGCCGGGCAACAGCGCCTGGTATCAGGCCATGACCCAGTCCCACAACAGCGAAGTACCGGTATACGGCGTACCGGTGCAAACCCGCGAACTGTTTGGCGTGCTGCACCTCAAGGGCTTTGTCATCGATGACTGCGTGCTGTACAGCGGCGCGAGCCTCAACAACGTGTACCTGCACAAGTTCGACAAGTACCGCTTCGACCGCTATCACCTGATTCACAACAAGGCGCTGGCCGACTCGATGCAGCACCTGGTGGAGCACGGCCTGGTGGCCTCCAAGGCCGTACACCGCCTGGACCTGCCGAACCTGCCGAGCACCCGAAGTTTGCGCAATGACATTGGCGACCTGCGCAGTCGCCTGAAACATGCGGCCTATGACACCAGTGCCGGCAGCGTAGCCAGCGCCAGCTTGTCGGTCAGTCCGTTGCTGGGCGTCGGCAAGAACAACCCGCTGAGCCGGGTGATCTGTGAACTGATTGCCAGCGCCCAGCATCAACTGACCATCTGTACCCCGTACTTCAATCTGCCGTTGCCGGTGACCCGAGAAATCAACCGTGCCCTGGCGCGCGGGGTGAAGATCGACATCATCGTTGGCGACAAGACCGCCAATGACTTCTACATCCCACCCAGCGAGCCATTCAAGGTGATCGCCGCACTGCCATACCTGTACGAAATCAGCCTGCGGCGCTTTGCCAAGCGCCACCAGTCGATGATCGACAGCGGCCAGTTGAACCTGCACTTGTGGCACGACGGCGACAACACCTACCACCTCAAGGGTATGTGGGTCGATCAGCGCTACACCTTGCTCACGGGCAACAACCTCAATCCACGGGCTTTTCGTCTGGACCTGGAAAACGGCTTGTTGATCGATGATCCCAAGGGTGAGTGGCTGGAGCCGCGACGAATTGAACTCGCCGAAATTTTCCAGCACACCACACGGATCGAACGCTATCAGCAGTTGCAGACGCTGCTGGAGTACCCGGAGGCGGTTGGCAAGTTCTTGCGTCGAGTCAGCCGCGTACGGATCGAGCGGTTGTTGTATCGGATACTGTAACGTCGGTTGCCACCCAATCGGCCGGCGGACAATGAACCGCAGGGCAAGTAAAGGGATGACGGGGCCTGCTCCGTCATCCCTTTATGCTTTCGGAAGGAGATTACAGGCAGCAGGGCAGTAGGCTTCATACACTGCCATCCACCGTTCATGGAGGCACGGATCCTATTTTCAGGGACTCAGCCGAAGAGGACATGAATATGCCGATGCAAATAATCAATACCCGGCACACCCTCCCGAGCGCCGCTGCTCACCCGCTTCCATCGATACCACTTCCCCAACTGATGCCACGCATCAGACGCTCTGCTCACAACGAGACCCATGACCGCGCCGCAGCGGATGCCATCCTCGCCGAACGACTGACCACCGCGTTAACGAGCGGATACTCCATGGTGCAAGTACCTGCGGGCAGCACGTTGTCTCCGTTGTTGACCATCTACCAGCAGATGCTGAGCCAGCCTGAGCTGCAGAACTGGATAAAAAGCAAAGGCCTGGAAACAGCCAAGATCAACATGCACAAGGATTTCATTGAAGGCTACGCCGACAACTACGGTATGCGTACCGCCGTGAAGTTCACCGCTGCGGACGATTCAGGATGGTGGCAGGCTTCGGTGAAACTGCGTGGGATTCGCGCGCTGCTGGACCCGACGGATCAAGGGCTGAACTATGTGGGAGATGACGACCACTGGGTGCCCCGCAACGTTGTGATGCACGCCTTCAACCTGCAAGCACCCGATTCGCAGGAAGACGTCGATTTGCTCATTAGCCGGCTGCGCACCGATGGTCTTTCCCTGCCTGCCGATGATCGTGTCCGTCGGGATGCCGCTCTTGATTGCGCCCGGCAAACGATCAACGATCTGCAAGAACGCCAGAACCTGGCTGAGCGGCTTTCTTTATTGGTTGCCGATTTGCCGGACGGGAGTCCTGTCGACTGGTCCTCGCAGGCGAGCGAGTTGTCGCCTGGATCACCTTTGGCCAAAGATGACCACGAGGCCCGCGAGCGGCTTCGGCGTTTTATCGAGTTGCCGCAAATGCGCGAGTTGCTCAGGGACGAGGGCGCAGGTTGGCCTGGTTTGCCTTTTCGGATATCGGAGGGCAAGTTCGAACAATTGACACCTGTCGGTGGCTGGCGTGATTTCACCCGTTATGTGGAGGGATTGGATGCCCTCAGCGGCGAGTTCGCGGCCCTACAGGAACTCAGTGAGCCACTGGGTAACGCCCTGTACTCGACGCGACGCTACGACATGCGCCAGCTCATTGATTTCAAAGGCTTGGGTTCGCCCCGCACCGCCGGTGAGACGCGTAGTGTCATTGAATGGTTGCGAACTTCCTTGCCTCCGGCACCGCCCCTTGGGGATTACGCCGGCCTGATGGGCAGGGAATGGGCGCCGGGCCAGTTGAGCGAGAATGATAAAAGCACCCTGGGCACTTTGGCCCGAACGCGGCTGAGCGGGACTCAGTCTCGAGGGTTCATCGAGCTGGCGGGCAAGGCCCCGCAGGTGCTACGAACCCATACCGCCAAGCACTTGGATAATCTGCTCAATAGCCCGGACGCATTGGCCTTTGGGGAGCAATTGGGCAGGGCGGTGAATTGGTATGGCGCAGCTCGCGGCGGGCCAGGGCTATCAAAGGAAGTCCGCCAGCAATTGGTTATTGCGGCGATCAAACTCCATGTCGATCCCGACATGCCCGGCAAACCCGGTGAAGTGGGGGGCTACCCGATTTACCAACCCGCGAATATGGGCCGTAGCCTTAACGATGTGCGCGATGATATCGAGAAACACCTGCGGGAAAAGAAGGGCCTGGACCCCAAGCTGGCTATCCTGGCAACCCATCTCTGCCTGGCTCAGGCCGCGCCGGAGTTTCTGGTCAGGGACGTGCCTGATGCCGTTCATATCGGTACGCCCGCCTGGATGGAACTGCGTCTGGGGTGTGCCATGGCTGACAGCCATGCTCCCGGGACGTCCAGGGTGATGAATGAAGAGCAGGTAACCGGCCTCACCACGTTGGCCCCCGTCAGCCAGGCGCACCAGACCCTGATGCAACTCCATGGCCTGAGGATCATGGCCGACTGGGGTGTGCTCAATGGGGTGGTACGTCAACGACGCAACGGTGCTTACTCCCAAGCGGATATTCAGGACGCGACCAAGGCCTTCTTCAAGCAGCGTGGGGATGCCAGTGCAGCCTTCACCGCAGCGGCTAGTGCGCTGCCCACTCGACGGACCTTGGCCATCAAGGAACTGCTCAGGGTCTTCCCTGATTTGACGGCTGCCCAGTTGGAAACCACCACCGTGCAGATCGCCGACGATCAGGCGCGTAGAAACATGAGTGTTTCCGAGCCTCGCACCCGCTCGATCATCGAGACCTACATGACGGGTGACCTGACCCCGGGCAAATGGGCGCTGACCCAGGATATGGTTGCACCGACGGGCCGTAGCAAGCCTGCTACGCCCTATCAGTCATACCGTGGGCCTCAGGCGGCGGCAGACAAACGCGCGGATCTGGACAGGCGCCTGCGCCGCCTGCCAGAGCTGGGCGGTTTGCTCGAAAAGAAGGTGGATGATCATTACAAAAGCCTGCAGGGAGCCTATGCCACTAAACTCAAATTGATGATTGCCGAGCTGCCCCTGATGGACCGCCGGGCCTTGGAGTTGGGCAAGGTCGAGTTGTTCACTCTCAGGGGGGAGACGGATGAAACCCTGGGAAACGAAATCCAAGCGCAACGAGAGGCCAGTCGCGGGCGCCAAGGTACGCTGATGCGGGTGGAGCATGACAACCAGGTTCGTTACTACGAAATCTTTGCCAAGGGCAAAATCATCCGTCGAACCGACCTGCCCGAGGTGCTGACCCTCAACGGTGTCGTTCAAAGGGAGAAACTGGTGGTGCCCAATGGCAGCACCAACCTTTATGTTCGGCGAGGTCACGTGGTGGGGTTTGATTTCGACGCTTATACAAAGGGATCGGAGCCCCGGCCCAAGGCCAGATCCTCGAAGATCATCATCGAGAAACTGGGGAGCACCTTTGAGGCGCGGGTCTTGCCTGGCAACCAAGGGCTCAATAGCTTTGCTCCAGATACGTATACCTCGAAAAAGACTGCGAGCATTGTCAGCAGCCTTGTCGCGGGCAACTTCCCCGAAGCCCAAAACACAATGCTTGAACGCGCCAGAGAGCAACTTCCATTGGAGGAGCGACGGGAGGCCATTGCTCGGGACCATAGTTTGCTGGTTGGGCTGGTGCCGTTCGTGGGGGCTTATCAGGAGTTTGCCGACGGCAATATCGGCCGTGGAATGTTTTACCTGACGCTGGATCTGGCCGGTGTGGCGATCGGTGCGGCGGGCCGCGCGCGGGCTCTCATTCGTTCGGCAAAAGCGTTGGGACCTGCCCCGGTAGCCGGGCTTATTGGCAAGCTCAGGCCCAGCGTCAGCCCCCTTGCACCCAAGGCCGCCTGGGCAAAGCCTGGGATTAGCTTCAGCGACAGGGCGTTTGATTTTGCGAAGGAGACTGTGCTCTTTGGCAGCGCCGCGATGAATCCACTGGATGGTTACTCGCAGATGGTCAATGCCGCGGTCAAAGGCTTGGATAAATTGCCCAGACTGATTGCGGGTGGTTCAGTGCGGCTTGGAAAAGTAGGGCCGCATTTGCTGAGCGCTGAAGAGAAGTTGCGCTGCTACCTAATGGTCGCCGCCGGACTGAGTGACGGTGACACGAAGCTCGTCGACCGACCGGTGGTCGGCACACCGGGCCAGTTGGATAGGGCGCAGCCCCGTCAGTACAACGGGCACTGGTACTCGGTGGATCCACGCAGTGGCGAGCCTTTCGGACCGCCCCTGCGGGACTATTCACCACCCAGGGTAAGCGCCTGAGGTGTTCCCGTCGCTCGCCCGGTTGTTCGGGCGAGCACTCCAGCCTCAGTTCAGGCCAAGCTTGCCGCGCAGGGTCGACAGGTCTTCGGCCAGGGTAGTGACCGGGCCGACCAGCGCTTTGCGGTCGTTTTCCTTGACCTTGTCGTAGGTTTCAAAACCACCATCCTTGGTCTTGTACTTGGCCAGGATCTTGTCCACGGCGGCGAAGTTCTTGTCGACTTTGGCGACAAACGCCTTGTCTTGCTTCTCGATCTGCGGCCGGAACAGGTCGACGATTTTCTTCGCGCCGTCGATGTTGCCCTGGAAGTCATACAGGTCAGTGTGGCTATAGCGGTCTTCTTCACCCGAGATTTTGGTGGCAGCAACTTCTTCCAACAATGCGGCGGCACCGCCGACGACTTTTTCTGGCGGGAAGGTCAGGCCGTCGACGCGGGTCTTCAGGTCCTTGACGTCGCTGTTCAGTTTGTCAGCCAGGGCGCCCAGGCCTTCGGTAGTGTTCTTGGAGAACAACGCATATTCGATACGGTGGAAGCCTGTGAAGTCTTCGGCTTCTACGCCTTTCTCGTGGTCGTCGACTCGGGAGTCGATAGAGGCGTCGAGGTCGCTGAACAACTCGGCGATCGGCTCGATGGATTCATAGTGGACGCGAGTCGGTGCGTAGAGCTTCTTGGCAGTCGCCAGATCGCCTTTTTTTACGGCGTCGGTGAACGCCTGAGTCTGGGTTACCAATTCACCGATTTCTTCGGTGACGTAGATTTTGTAGTCCGACACCGGGCCAACCAGGTCCAGTGGTGCCGTAGCGGCAAAGGCCGCCAGCGGAGATAAGGTCATTAACAACGACAACGCGAGAGACGACTTTTTCATGGGACGGTTTCCGCTGTGGGTTTGTTTTAGGTATTGGCAGTGGTTTGCGGGTGCGTGGCATCCAGCAACGTGCGCCCAATGAAATCCTGGGGCCCGGTAACGCCCGGCAGGGTGAAGAAGTAACCGCCTCCGACCGGCTTCAGGTATTCCTCCAGAGGCTCGCCGTTAAGCCTGGTTTGTACGCTGATAAAACCTTTCTCCAGGTCTGCCTGGTAGCAGATGAACAACAGCCCCATGTCCAACTGACCGTTTTTGTTGACGCCATTGGAGTAGTTGAACGGCCGGCGCAGGATCAGGTTGGCCTGGGTCTCGTGGGTACGCGGGTTGGCCAGGCGGATATGGGCATCGAGCTTGGTCAACTTGCCTTCCGGGTCCTTGCTGTAATCAGGGACCTGGGTTTCTTTCTGACCGTCCATGGGCGCGCCACTGGCCTTGATCCGACCAATGATGCTTTCTTGCTCCTGCAATGGGGTGCGGTCCCAGCGCTCGACAAAATTGCGAATGATCCGCACGGCCTGGTAGCTGCCATTGGCCGCCCAGGAGGGTTCGTCGCTGCCGGGCTGGACCCAGACAATCTGGTCCATGGTCTTGTTGTCGTTGGAGTCGGGGTTGGCCGAGCCGTCACGAAAACCGAGAAAGTTGCGCGCACTTTGTGCCGGCGTGCCGGGGCGGGCGGGGGCCTGAGGCGGTACGCTACCTTCCTGTTTCCAGCGCACCAGCAGCAGGTCCGGCAGGTTTTTCACGATGTCGCGCAGGGCGTGAATGTTGGTATCCGGGGTGTTGGAGCTGAACTGCAGGCTCAAGTCGCCGTGGCACTGGGCCGGTTCCAGGGCATCGTTGGGGAAGCCGACCATACGGATCAAGCGCTTGGGCTTGGCGCTGGTCAGGCCGAAGCGCTCATCAAACAACGACTCGCCTACCGAGACGGTGATGGTCAGGTTATCCGGCGTCACCACCGGCCCGAGGATCCCTGAGTCGGTAGGCGGCAGTTTCGGATCGACTTGCGGTACGGTGCCTCCGGTCATCAAGAAGCTGATCCGCTCGTTCAGGGTACGGAACAACCGCGTAAGGTCCTCGCGGTCACTGGCCAGCACATCGAAGGAAACGAGCATGCCGCACGCGGGGCGCGGGGTGACGATGCCGGTCTGATGCTTGCCGTGGAAGTCGTGGTGGTCCTGAGTCTTTTCACTGCTCGGCGCGGTAGTGACTTGGGCGGCGCCTGCGGCCATTGCCGGGCAGCTCAGGCTGCTGCCGGCAATGGCCGCACCGGTGGCGGCCATGCCCAGCAATACGCGACGACGCTGGGGGTTGAAGGAGCACTGATCTGAATCACTCATTTAACTGGGGTCTTCACTGTAGGCCGGAGAGGCCAAGGGCCGGATCGATTCCATCGAGTGCAACGGCCAGAGCCTTGGCCTTGTCGGCGATCTGCTTGCGCTGATCGACGGTGACGCTGTCATACGTGCTGTAGCCATTACCGACTTTCAAGCCATTGAGTTCGGCGTCGAAGGCGGTAAGGGCGCTGTCGATCCCGGGCAGCAGGTCCGCGGCTGATTTGGTCAGCAGCGGCCGCATCAGGTCGACCACCTTGCGGGAGACATCCAGATTGGCGGCAAAACCGTTGAGATCGATATGGCTGTAGCGCTCCTCTTCGCCGCTGGCGGCGCGAACGTCGGCCAGGCTGTTGAGGTTGCGCACCAGAATGCTCACCAGTTGTTCCGGTGGCAGTGACTGGGCCAGCAACTGCTGCTTGAGGTGGGTGACGTCGCTCAGCAAACGCTGGGCAATCGGCGTCAGGTTGTCAGTGCTACGTTGTTGGAACAGTGCGTATTCAATGCGGTGGAAACCGCTGAACGCCGGGTCCTGCTCGCGCTTTTCGAAGTAATCGGCACGGGCGTTGATGGCGTTATCCAGTTCCGCCAGGCGTTGCGAGGCAGGTGCCAGGCGCTGATAAGCCTCGCGGGCCGGTACATAGAGCGCCTGAGCCTGGTTCAGGTCACCGGCTTCGATGGCTTGATCGAGGGCGCTGACGGCTTTGATCAGTGCGCCGCCCTGGCTGCTCAGGTAAACGCGGAACTCAGACAGCGGCCCGATAAAGGCCACCATTGATGGCTTGGCCTTGGCTTGGGCGTCCGACTCGGCGGTTGGTGTCACATGCAAGGTGCCACGCGGGTTGCTCAGCAGGCCGCAGGTGATCGCGTAATCGCCCGGCAACAGGTTGGCGTTGATCACCTGGCTCAGGCCTGGAGCGATGTTTTCCCGCTCCTCGACCACCAGCACACCGTCGAGGATTTCCCACTCCACCGCCCGGTCCGAGCGGTTGATGATACGAAAGCTGGCACGGCCTGCCGGGACGGTCAGCGCGTTGGGTTCGCAGCTATGGGCGTGGATGGTCACAGCGATTTCGTTGTGGTTAACCTGGCGCTTGGCAGCGGCCAGTTGCGAGGCATAGTAGAACAGGCCACCGGCGGCGATCATCACGACCACCGAGCCGGCCACCGCCCAGCGCAGGGCACGGGGAGGCGAGGCGGGTTGAGGGGATTGGCTGGACAAGAGACGGTCCTTACTGGCTGGAAACGGAAGAAGTGCTACTGGCGGCCGGTTTGGCAGGTGCCGCTGGCAGGAAGAACATCACCAGGGCTACCACCAGGTAGATCAGGTAGGCACCCAACGTACTGACTGTCGGCGCATCCTGATAACCGAACATCCCGGCCAGCACGGAGCCCAGCGGGCCATCCATGGGCAGGCTGGCGCTAAAGTCGAACAAGACGGTTTGCAGGTGATTCCAGACCCCGGCTTCATGCAGCGCCTGCACCGAGTTGGCGAGGATGCCGGCGGCCACTACCAGAATGAACAGGCCGGTCCAGCGGAAGAACGCACCGAGGTTCAGGCGCATGCTGCCGGTATAGATCAGGAAGCCGACGATGATCGCCAGGATCAGGCCGAGCAGGGCGCCGATGGGCGCGGCCGGGCCTTCGCTCTGCTGGAACACCGCGAGCAGGAAGAACACCGTTTCCAGGCCTTCCCGGGCCACCGCGAAAAACACCATGGCGATCAAGGCCGTGACCTGGTGTTTGGAGCCGGTCAGCGCATGATCGAGGGATTGATGCAGGGAATGCTTGATGGAGCGCGCGACTTTGCGCATCCAGAACACCATGGAACTGAGAATGCCCACGGCGACCAGGCCCACGAGACCTTCAAACAGTTCCTGCTGCTTTTGCGGAAACTCCGCACTCATCAATTCCAGGCCACCACCGACCAGCAACGCCAGCGCGGCCGCGAGAAACACGCCGATCCATACGGCTGGCATCCACTGGCCACGGCCTGTCTGCTTCAAGTAACTGGCGATAATGCCAACGATCAGTGCCGCTTCAATCCCTTCGCGCAGCATGATTAGAAATGGAACAAGCATTCGGCACCGAATCGTAATTAGATAGGATGCTAATTTGTAACATAATGATACTCATTACTAAACAGCTATTATTGACGTTTACTGAACGGCGGCTGAACGGTGGTGGTGAGGCGTTGCGCCCACTATGATGGCCGACATCTCCAGCACAACCGGGTTACCTCACACGTCATGGCGGAAAAAGACACCATCTCCATCCATCTGGTCCGCGAAGCCCTGCTACAGAGCTGTGCCCCAGGTGCGGCGACCTATGAAGTCCTGAACAAAGTCGGAATTGATCCGGCGCTGCTGGAACGGCCGGCTGCCCGCGTCCCGGCCATGGCTTATGCACGGCTATGGCGCTTGCTGGCACGGCGCATGGACGATGAGTTTTTCGGCATGGACCCGCGCAAACTCAAGTCCGGCAGCCTGGAATTCCTCTGCCGCGCGACCATGGCGCAGATTGGCCTTGGGGCTGGCCTGGAGACCGGCCTGGGCTTCCTGTCGTTGATGCTTGACCACTTGCCTGCCCAGTTGGTGCGCCAGCAAAGTCTGGCGGAGATCGTGCTGCTGGAACCCGATCCGGAGCCCAAGCGGGCGTTTACCTACTTTACCTATTGGATGATCGTCCACGGTGTGGCGTGCTGGCTGGTAGGCAGGCGCATCCCGATCCTCGCCATTGAGCTGCGCTGCCCGCCGCCGCCGTTCTGTGACGATTACCAGGTGATGTTCTCCGACAACCTGCGCTTTGATCGGCCACGCACGCGGATGATTTTTTCCGCTGACTGCCTCGACTTGCCGATCAAGCGCAGCGCCGAAGAACTCAAGCGCTTCCTGGCTCGTGCGCCGGCTAACATCCTGGTTAAATACCGCGACCCCGACAGCCTGGCCATGGGCATCAAGAACGATCTGCGCAAGATGCCTGCCGACACCTGGCCCGAAACCGAGAGCCTGGCCACCCGCCTGTGCATGTCGGCGTCCACCTTGCGCCGTCGCCTGGCGGAAGAAGGCCAGACTTATCAGGGGCTCAAGGACAGTGTGCGTAAAGAACTGGCCGTCGTCTGGTTGGCCGAGGCCGATATCAGCTTTGCCGACATCGCCACCCGCCTGGGATTTGCCGATGTAAGCTCGTTCTACAAGGCCTTTCGCAAGTGGTCGGGGTCCAATCCGGGGCATTACCGCAGCTTGATTCTCAACGAAGCCAACTGATACACCAGGCAAAAAAAAGCCCCACGACCGAATGAGGCATGGGGCTAAAAATTGGTTGGATGCGACCAACCAAAGGAGCTCTTCAGATTACTTTGCGCTGGCCACCGTGGTGTCCGGCTGCCAACCACCACCTAACGCCTTGTAGATCGCAACAATGCCGCGATACAGATCCACTTCGGCCTGGGCCTGGGAATCCTCGGCCGCCAAGCGCTCACGCTGAGCGTCCAGCAGCACCAGGAAGTCCACGGTGCCTTCGCGGTAGCGAATCTCGGCCAGGTCCGCAGCGGCGCGGCTGGACTCACTCTGACGAATCAGCGAGACCAGGCGCTGTTGGCGTTTGCCGTAATCACTGAACGCATTCTCCGACTCTTCCAGAGCCAGCAATACTTGCTGCTCGTAGGTCGCCAGGGCGCCATCGGCTTCAGCATCGGCGCCACGCAAACGCGCCCGCACGCTGCCCAGGTCAAATGCAGCCCAGGTAATGCTCGGGCCCAGGGACCAGGCATTGGCGGCGGCCGAACCGATCTGCGAGCCACGCCCGGCGGTAAAGCCGAGGAAGCCGCTGAGGCTGACCCGTGGAAACAGGTCGGCCTTGGCCACGCCGATCCGCGCGGTGGCAGCGGCCAGTTTGCGTTCGGCGCTGAGAATGTCCGGGCGACGTTGCAGCAGTTGCCCCGGATCACCAATCGGCAAGGCCTTGGCAATCGCCGGCAGGTCTTTCGGGCTCAGGTCCACGGTCAATTTGTCCGGGCGCTGGCCGAGGAGGGTGGCGATGCGGTTACGCTCGCGCACTTCTTCGGCCTGCAGTTGCGGCACGCTGGCTTCTACCGCCGCCAGGCGCGCGTCGGCACGCTCCACGTCAAGCTGATCGCCGACACCGGCATCCCGCAGGCTGACGGTAATGCCGCGCGAATCTTCCTGGTTCTTCAGGTTAGCCACGGCGATTTTCTCGCGCAGTTGCGCACCCCGCAGTTGACCGTAAGCGTCCACCAACTCGGCAATCATGGTGACTTGCAGTTGATAGAGGTCCGCTTCGGCGGCCTCTTGGTCAGCGTCACTGGCTTCCAGGTTACGGCGAATGCGGCCGAACAAGTCCACTTCCCAGGCCATATCGAGGCCCAGGTCGTAACGCTCACTGTTGACGCGTTTGGTGGTCTGGCCAGGGATCTGGCCTTTACCCACATCGCTGCTGACACGGCTGGTGATCACTGGCATGACGTCATTGGCGGCGTCATCACGGATCGCTCGTGCGGCCCGCAGGCGGGCAAACGCTACGCGCAGGTCACGGTTGCCTTGCAGGGATTGCGTCACCAACTGGTTGAGGGTTGGGTCGTCGAACTGCTGCCACCAGATGCCTTCGAACTTTGCATGGTCATACTGTTTGGCGTCGGCGGCGGCCGTGATATTGGCTGCCTCCGGGGTTTGGGTTTTATAGTCCGGGCCCACGGCACAGGCGCTCAGCGCCAGTACCAGTAGGCTTGGCAGGAACACTTTCACGCTCATTGCTGTGTCTCCAGCGTCAAGGCCTTGGTCGCTTTGCGGGCTTCGCCGCGCTCGACGAAACGACGGATCAGTACGTAGAACACTGGCGTCAGCAGCAGACCAAAGAAGGTCACCCCGATCATCCCGGAGAACACCGCCACGCCCATGGCATGACGCATCTCGGCACCGGCACCGCTGGAGAACACCAGAGGCACCACGCCCATGATGAAAGCGAACGAGGTCATCAGGATCGGCCGCAGACGCAGACGGCAGGCTTCCAGTACCGCGGCGAGCGGATCGAGACCTTCCTGCTGTTTGTCCTTGGCAAACTCGACAATCAGAATCGCGTTCTTACAGGCAAGCCCCACCAGTACGATCAAGCCGATCTGGGTAAAGATGTTGTTGTCGCCGCCGGAGAGAATCACCCCGGTGATGGCCGACAGCAGGGTCATCGGTACGATCAGGATCACCGCCAGTGGCAGGCTCCAGCTTTCGTATTGGGCGGCCAGTACCAGGAACGCCAGCAGTACGCAGAGCGGGAACACGAACAGCGCGGTATTGCCCGAGAGGATTTGCTGATAGGTCAGGTCGGTCCACTCGTAGGTCATGCCGTTGGGCAGCTCGTCTTTGAGCAGTTTCTCGATGGCAATCTGCGCCTGGCCGGAGCTGTAGCCCGGTGCCGCGTTACCGTTGATCTCGGCGGTAATGAAGCCGTTGTAGTGCATCACGCGGTCCGGGCCCGAGGTGTCGCTGACCTTGATAAAGGTCGCCAGCGGGATCATCTCGCCTTTGTTGTTGCGCACTTTCAACTGGCCAATCTGCTCGGAATCCAGGCGGAATTGTTGCTCAGCCTGCACGTTGACCTGATAGGTACGACCGAAGCGGTTGAAGTCGTTGGCATACAGCGAACCCAGGTAAATCTGCAGGGTGTCGAAGATGTCGCTGATCGCCACGCCGTGGGTCTTGGCCTTTTCCCGGTCGATAGCGGCATCGACCTGCGGCACGTTGACCGTGTAGCTGGTGAACAACCCGGCCAGTTCCGGCACGGTGCGGCTCTTGGTGATGATGTTCTGCACTTCTTTGTACAGCTCGTCGTAACCCAGGTTGCCACGGTCTTCAACTTGCAGGCGGAACCCGCCAATGGTGCCCAGGCCCTGTACCGGCGGCGGAGGGAAGATCGCCATGTAGGCTTCCTGGATGTCGCTGTACTTGCCATTCAGTGCGCCGGCAATCGCCCCGGCCGACATGCCCGCACCTTTACGTTCGTCGAACGGCTTCAAGGTCACAAAGACGATGCCGCTGTTGGGGCTGTTGGTGAAACCGTTGATCGACAAGCCCGGGAACGCTACGGCGCTTTCCACGCCCGGCTGTTTCAGGGCGATGTCAGACATGCGCTTGATCACGTCTTCGGTGCGGTCCAGGCTCGCGGCGTCCGGCAATTGAGCGAAGGCCACCAGGTATTGCTTGTCCTGGGCCGGCACGAAACCGGTCGGGGTGTGGGCAAAACCGAACCAGGTCAGCACCATCAGGCCTGCGTACAGGAACAGCGCGATGCCGCTGCCGCGAATTACCCGGCGTACGGTACCGACGTAACCATGACTGGCTTTATCGAAGAAGCGGTTGAACGGGCGGAACAACCAGGCACCAAAGATCCCGTCGAGGATTTTCGAGAAGCGATCCTTCGGCGCGTCATGGCTGCGCAGTAACACAGCGGCCAGGGCAGGGGACAAGGTCAGCGAGTTGAAGGCCGAGATCACTGTCGAAATGGCAATGGTCAAGGCGAACTGTTTGTAGAACTGCCCAGTCAAGCCGCTGATGAAGGCCGCCGGAATAAACACCGCACACAGCACCAGCGCCGTGGCAATGATCGGGCCGGTCACTTCGCTCATGGCCTTTTTAGTGGCCTCGAACGGTTGCAGGCCCAGCTCGATGTTTCGCTCGACGTTCTCCACCACCACGATGGCGTCGTCCACCACGATACCGATGGCCAATACCAGCCCGAACAGCGACAGGGCGTTGAGGGAGAAGCCAAACAGGTGCATGACCGCAAAGGTACCGATCAGCGATACCGGCACCGCCACCAACGGGATGATCGAGGCGCGCCAGGTTTGCAGGAACAGGATCACCACCAGCACCACCAGGATCAGTGCTTCGAACAGGGTGTGAACCACCGCCTCGATGGAGCCACGCACGAAGATGGTCGGGTCATAGACGATGCTGAAATCCATGCCTTCAGGGAAACTCTTCTTGAGCTCCGCCATCTTGGCGCGCACTTCATTGGAGATCTCAATGGCGTTGGAACCCGGACGCTGGAAGATCGGGATCGCCACCGCCGGTTGGTTATTGAGCAACGAACGCAAGGCATACTGGCTGGAGCCCAGTTCTACCCGTGCGATGTCTTTCAGGCGGGTGATCTCACCGTTATCGCCTGCGCGGATAATGATGTTTTCGAACTCTTCCTCAGTGACCAGGCGGCCTTGAGTGTTGACCGACAATTGGAAGCTGGTGGCATTCGGCGCAGGCGGAGCGCCCAGGGCACCGGCGGCCACTTGACGGTTCTGCTCACGGATTGCGGTCACCACGTCAGTGGCGGTCAGGTTGCGTGAAGCGGTCTTGTTCGGGTCCAGCCATACCCGCAGGGAGTAGTCGCCCATGCCGAACAATTGCACGTCACCCACGCCGCCCAGGCGTGCCAGTTCATCCTTGATGTTGAGGATGGCGTAGTTGGACAGGTACAACATGTCGTAGCGCTTGTCCGGTGAGGTCAAGTGCACAACCATGGTCAGGTCGGGGGAGGCCTTGTCTACGGTGATACCGATCCGGGTCACTTCTTCCGGCAGCTTGGGCTGGGTCCGGGTGACGCGGTTCTGTACCTGCACCTGGGCGTTATCCAGGTCGGTGCCGAGGGCGAAGGTGATGGTCAGGGTGATCTTGCCGTCAGCCGTCGACTGCGAGGACATGTACAGCATGTTCTCGACGCCGGTAATGGCTTGCTCCAGGGGAGCGGCAACGGTTTCACCGATAACCTTCGGGTTGGCGCCCGGGAAGTTGGCGCGTACCACCACGGTAGGCGGCACTACTTCCGGGTATTCGCTGATCGGTAGCTGGAACAGCGAAATGGCGCCGGCGATCAGGATCAACAGCGACAGCACCGCTGCGAAGATCGGCCGTGAAATGAAGAACTGGGAAAAATTCATCTTGAGTGTTGTCCCTTAACCGCGTGGAGTCGCTGTACTGGCGAGCTTGGGCGCGGCTTTATCCGGCGCCACTTGCTCCAGGTTGCTGGCTTCAAGCGCTTGTCGTTGTTGTGCCAATGCGGCGAGGGTTTCCTTGCTGGCCATCGGGATGGTTTCCGGGGCTACCGGCGATCCCGGGCGAACCCGCTGCAGGCCCTTGACGATAATGGTGTCGTCCTTGTTCAGGCCGCTGCGTACGATGCGCAAACCTTCGATCTTTGGCCCCAGTTCCACGGCGCGGTACGACGATTTATTGTCGCCATCCATCACCAGCACGAACTTCTTGCCAAGGTCAGTACCGACCGCTTCGTCGTTGATCAGCACGGCGGAGTAGGTCCCGCTGCCCACCAGTTTCAGGCGTGCATACAGGCCGGGGGTGAAGCGCCCGTCAGTGTTATCGAACACGGCGCGACCACGGATGGTGCCGGTGGCTGGGTTGACCTGGTTGTCGACGAAGTTCATCTGGCCCAGGTGCGGGTTGCCATCCTCGTTGGACAGGCCCAGGTACACCGGCGTGGTGGCGCCACGGCGGCCTTGGCGAGCCAGTTCGGTGTACTTGAGGTACACGCGTTCATCGGCGTCGAAGTAGGCGTAGACCTTGTCGGTGGAGACCACGCTGGTCAGCGCCGTGACATCGGCGGTCACCAAGTTGCCGGCGGTAATGTCGGCACGGCTGACACGCCCACTGATGGGCGCGGTGACGCGGGTGAAGCTCAGGTTCAGCTTGGCCACGTCCAACTGCGCCTGGATCCCGGCAACAGCGGCGCGGGCTTCCTGGGCAGCGGTGGTGCGCGAGTCGGCGAGTTCGGCAGAGATCGCGTTGCTTTGGCGCAGGCGTTCGCCGCGTTGGGCTTCGTTATCGCTGCGGGTCGCGGCGGCACGGGTTTGGGCTAGCTGGGCTTCGAGGCGGCGCACTTCGGCCTGGAACGGACGCGGGTCGATCTGGAACAGCAAGTCGCCTTTCTTGACCAGTGCACCTTCGGTGAAGGCTACCTGGTCGATCTGGCCGGACACGCGCGGACGAATCTGTACGGTCTCTGGGGCTTCCAGGCGGCCGGTGAACTCATCCCACTCGTTGACAGGTTGTTCAATGACTTTTGCCACGCTCACTTTGCTCGGTGGCATGGCGGCCGCTTGATCAGGGGTCTTGCCGCATGCGCTCATCACCAGCACGGCCAAGAGGGCCAGGGGATAGCGCAAATGTTTGAGTGACTGTTCCATGAGGTGCATCCGCCAATGTATTTGAGATGGGCGGATCATGCTCGGCGAGGTGCTATCTCACGAATCGAATGAAACAAAGGTAACTATCATTCGGAATGATATAAGCGCGAATCGAGCCCTCTAGGATGGGGCTTTCGTTAGGGTGCTATCAATATGGCTGATAACAAAAGACTGTTGCAGAAGGCGCAAGGAACATTATCGGGCATGTGCAGTCGGCCTTTATTCCTTGCACAGTAGGTCGACTCGACACCCCGGTGCCGCATCGCTCACCGTCAGCTGCATATCATGCAGCCGCGCTACCGCCGAGACCATGCTCAAGCCGAGCCCGTTGCCCGGTGTATGTCGGCTGGATTCCGCTCGATACAACCGGCGCAGCACGGCCTCACGTTCGGCTTGAGGGATGCCCGGCCCGTTGTCCTCCACGCGAATTCCCACGACGGCCCCGTCCGCAATGACGCTCAGGCGTACATGGCTGTGATCCGGTGAAAACTTGATGGCGTTATCCAGCAGGTTGCACAGTGCATCAAACAACAGTTGCGGATCACCGGCCATCACCGCTGGGGCCTGGCTGTTGTCGACGGTGAGGCGGATGCCGCGCTCTTCGGCCAGCGGCTCGTAGAGCTCCGCCGCATCAGCGGCGATCAGGTTCAAGTCCACCGGGGCGAAGTGACTGCGGCGGGCGCTGTTTTCGATTTCCGAAATACGCAGCAGCGCCTTGAAGGTCAACAGCAGGCCCTTGGCTTCGGTGAGCGCCGAGTCGATGCTGGCGGCATATTGCGCCTGGTCCAGGCCGCGTCGTTGGGCGCGCTCCAGGCCGGCGATCAGTCGGGTCAGCGGGGTGCGCAAGTCGTGGGCGATGTCATCGCAGACGCCTTTGACCTCGCTCATCAGGCGCTCCAGTTCGTCGAGCATGCCGTTGACCACCGAGGCGAGACGGTCGATGTCGTCGTTATTGCCTTGGATCGGCAGCCGGCCGGTCAAGTCGCCTTCAATGATGCCCTTGATGGAGCGACTGACCTTGTCCAGACGCCGGTGGGCGGAAAACCCCAGCACCACCGCACCGATCAGGCCGACTACCAGCAACAGCACACCGCCGGAAATCAGCGCATTGATCAGCAGTTCGTCGAACTCGCGAATATCGTGCATGTCCTGGGCGACCAGCAGGATCCTGCCGTCTGCCAAGCGGTGCGCGATGAACCGCACGGGGCGGTGGTGGCCGCTGCTCTTGAGCCAGCGAAACTCCTGGGGTTTGTCGTAGGTCGCAAAGTCAGGCAATTCACGGATCACCCCGGCAATGTACTTTCCTTGCGCATCGAACAGGCTATGGGGCAAGCGACCTTCGACGTCTTGCACCGCATGGTTGCGGATTTCCTGCAACTGAACCTCGGGCGCTTGTGCGCTGCGGTTCTCCACTTGTTGGTAGAGCGCGGCGTCGGCTTCGCCTTTGAGGTAAAACGCGGTCTGCCAATAGATGTAGCCGAACAAGGCCAGGAACGAGCAGCCGAATAGCCCGAGAAACAGCAATCCGGTGCGGAAACTGATGGTGCGCGGTATTTCACTCAGGCGAACGGAGGACATAGCCGGCTCCCCGCACGGTGTGGATCATCTGCCCATCGCCTTCGCCATCGATCTTGCGCCGCAAGCGGCCGATGTGGACTTCGATGACGTTGGTGCGCTCGTCGTAGCTGTAGTTCCACACGGCTTCAAACAGCATGGTGCGGGTGATGACTTGCCCGGCATTACGCATCAGGTGTTCGAGCAGCGCGTATTCCCGGGGCACCAGGTCAACAATGCGTTCGCCACGGCGCACCGTGCGGCGCAACAAGTCGATTTCCAGGTTGCCGACCCGTAGCCGAGTCTCCTGGACAGGTGCCGACGGCTCGGCGCGGCGCCGGCTCAAGGCATCGAGGCGGGCGGTCAATTCGATGAATTCAAAGGGTTTGGTCAGGTAGTCATCGCCACCGGCACGCAGGCCACGGACTCGCTCGTCGAGGGCGCTCAAGGCGCTGAGAATCAGCACCGGTGTCGCGGTGCCTGCGGCCCGCAAGGCGGTGAGCACGCCCAGGCCATCGACGCCGCCCGGCAGCATGCGGTCAAGCACGATCAGGTCGAACGGTTCGCTCAAGGCTTTCAACAGGCCATCGCGGCCGTTGTCGGCAAGGGTGACGGTGAAGCCGTGGTCACACAGGGCGGCTTCTATTTCGCGGGCAGTGGCTAAGTCGTCTTCGACGACCAGAACATGGGTCATGGCAAGGGAACCGGTCACGTCTTCGGGGCAGAGATGGCATAGTGTGGCAAAGCCTACTGCGGTGCCACGTTCCCGCAGGATAAATTAAAGTTTAGTTTTTGTTGGAGGCGCCTCTTTGCGCATTCTTGTGGTGGAAGACGATGACCAGACCGCCGCGTACCTGCTGCGCGGCTTGACGGAGGGCGGGCATGTCGTCGACGTTGCCAGCGACGGCAACAGCGGTTTGGGCATGGCCCTGGAAGGTATTCACGATGCGTTGATTGTCGACCGACGCTTGCCGGGCCTGGACGGTATCGGCCTGGTCAAGGCCTTGCGCGCGCAACAGCGGCGGGTGCCGGTGCTGATGCTCAGTGCCCAGTCCTCGACGGCGGACAAGGTCGAAGGCCTGCAAGCCGGCTGCGATGATTACCTGGGCAAACCCTATGCCTTCGCCGAAGTGCTGGCCCGGCTCGATGCCTTGCTGCGTGGCCGCGATCAGCCTGGCAACCCGGCGCGCACCCTGGAAGTCGGTGAGCTGCAACTCGATTGCGCGACCCGCACCGCGGTGCGCCAGGGGCGGGTGATTGTCCTGCAACACCGCGAAACGTTGCTGCTGGAAAAACTCATGCGCCACAGCGGCCAGGTGGTGACCCGCGACATGCTGCTCGACAGCGCCTGGGATTACGACTTCGACCCCAACGACAACGTGATCGACAAACACATTCACCGCCTGCGCCGCAAACTGGATGAAGGCTTTGAGTACTCGCTGATCAGAACTGTTCCTGGCGCCGGCTACAGTTTCGAGGGCACCGCAACCCGCGATTAAACAAAAGTTTATCTGCCGGCGAACGCTCTGCCAGGCACCTCTCGCTATCTTTGGCGCATTCGTGGACCTGTCCACAGCGGCTCAAGCGGGAGACAGCTTGCCCATGTCAGTTGCAACCGGGCGCTCGATGCGCCCAACCTCCATTACTTTGATTGCCCTTGGGCTGCTGATGCTCAGCGGCTGTTCAATGGTGCCTGACTATAAACCGCCTGAAATTCCCCTGGCGGCCCAGTGGGACGCCGGGCAGGGCGCCGGAGCGGTCGCAGGTGGGCAGTGGTGGCGCGAGTTCCATAGCGCCGAACTGGATCAATTGATCGCCCGCGGCCTGACGGCCAACTACACCTTGAAGGCGGCGGTCAGTCGCATCGACGAGGCGCGTTCGTCAGCCCAGGTGGTGGGCGCCGCGCAATACCCGGCACTGAATCTGGGCGGCAACTTCCAACGCCAGAACAACTATGGCACCACACAAAAACGCAGCGTGTTTGCCGAGGCCACCTACGAGCTGGATTTCTGGGGTAAACAGCGGGCCGCCGCTGACTCAGCCGATGCCTTGGCCCATGCCAGCGTGTTTGATGCCGGCACCTTGCGCATGACATTAGGCGCGAGCATCGCCGACAGTTACTTCCAGGTGCTGTCGCTGGAAGAGCGCCTGCGCCTGGCCCAGTCGATTGCCGATGATGCGCGCCAAGTGCTCGAACTGGTGCAAATCCAGGCCAGCCAGGGCGCGGTCTCCAACCTGGAGGTCGCCCAACAGCGCAATGCCATGCAAACCTTTGAAGCGGCCATGCCGCCCCTGCGCCAGCAACGTGATCAGGCGCTGTATCAACTGGCCGTGCTGGTGGGCGCGCCACCTGAGGGTTTTCATCTGCACGGCGACGGCCTCAAAGACCTGCAAGTACCGCAGCCAGCCACCGGGTTGCCCATTGGCTTGCTGCGTCAGCGCCCGGACATTCAAGCCGCCGAAGCCCGTTTGCAGTCGGCCAACTTTGATGTCGGTGTGGCCCGCGCCGCGTTTCTGCCCAACCTGTCCCTGGACCTGCTGGGCGGCATCGATACGCTCGCCGGTGGCCAGATCTGGAGCGCCATCGGCACCCTCAGCCAGCCGCTGTTCGCCGGTGGTCAACTCAAGGGCCAGCTGCATTTTGACCTGGCTCATGTGCAGGAACTGACGGCCAGTTACCGCGAGTCGATCATCGAGGCCCTGCAAGACGTCGAAACCCAACTCAGTGCCGCCAGTGAACTGGACAAGAGCTATGCCTTGAACCAGGCAGCAGTGGACTCGGCCCGAGAAGCTGCGCGCCTGGCGCAGGTGCGCTACCGCTTGGGTTCCACCGATTTCCAGACCTTGCTGATCGTCGAACGCACTCAATACCAGGCCGAAGACGCGTTGCTTCAGGTACGGCTCCAGCATTTACAGGCCTCCGTCGGTCTTTTTCGAGCCTTGGGCGGGGACTTTTCCGCCGCTGCCATCGCCTCCAACTCTTCTGCTCAGGTGGCTCAACCATGAATGTTTTACACCCTCGTCATCGTCTTGCGCTCGGAACGCTGGTGGTGTTGTCGCTGGTAGCGGCCATCAGCGGATTTCAATGGATCAGGCATGCCCAGGCGGCGCCACTGAAAACCGAGGCCGGCGCGGTGCCGGTGCAGATGTCACCCGTCAGCCGCCAGGACCTGCCGATCTGGATCAGCGCCATCGGCAATGTGCAGCCGCTTAACAGCGTCAATGTGCGGGTGAGGGTGGATGGGGAGCTGCAAAAGGTCCTGTTCAACGAGGGCCAAACCGTCGCCGCCGGCAGTCTGCTGGCGGTGATTGACCCACGGGTTTATCAGGCGCAAGTCGCTCAGGCTCAGGCACTGGTGGCCAAGGATCAGGCGCAACTGGCCAACCTGCGGGTCAACCTTGATCGGGCGAGTAAACTGGCCGCCGCCAAGGCCGGCCCGACCCAGGACGTCGATACCTTTCGTGCACAACTGGCCGCGCAACAAGCCGCGGTGCAGGCCGATCAGGCCGCGCTGGACACGGCACGCCTGCAACTGGAATTCACCCAGGTCAAGGCACCGCTCACCGGGCGCACCGGCCAGCGTTTACTGGATGTGGGCGCCATTGCCCATGGTGCTGAAGCCACCGGGCTGGTGACCATTACCCAGATGAATCCGATCTCCGTGGCGTTTGCGGTCTCCCAGGACGATCTGCCGCAAATCCTCGAAGAAAACGCCAAAGGCGCCTTGCAGGTGGTGGCGATGACCCGCGACGGTCGTCAGGAAATCGCCAAGGGTGCCTTGAGCTTTATCGACAGCCAGGTCACCGCCGCCAGCGGCCAGATTCAGCTCAAGGCGCAGTTCGATAATGCCACCGGCCAACTGTGGCCCGGCGAGTTGGTCAGCGCCCGGTTGCTGGTGCAAACCCGCCAGGACGTCACTGTGGTGCCGGCCGAAGCGGTGCAATTCGGCCGCCAGGGTAACTTTGTCTATGTGGTCGGTGCGGATCAGCGGGTGCAGCCGCGCTTGGTGGACGCGGGCAGCGTAGTTGACGGCAAACAGTGGATTCGCCAGGGCCTGGCGGCCGGAGAAACCGTGGTGGTGCAAGGGCAGTCGCGGGTAGCGCCGGGGGTGAAGGTGATGCCGGTCAAGACCGATACCACAGCGGATCTAGTGGAGGTTAATCAATGAACGGCCTTGCCGGACTGATTCAGCGCCGTGTCGGCCTTAGCCTGTTGGCAGTCGGCATCATGTTGCTGGGCGCGTTTGCCTATTTTCAACTGCCGGTGGCGCCATTGCCGACGGTGGATTTTCCGACCATTCAAGTCACCGCCAAGTTGTCCGGCGCGAGCGCCGAGACCATGGCGTCCTCAGTGGCCACGCCCCTGGAGCGGGCGTTTGCCGCCGTACCGCAAGTCACCTCGATGACCTCGTCGAGTGCGGCAGGGAAAACCCAAGTTGTCTTGCAATTCGATCTCAATCGGGACATCGACGGCGCTGCCCAGGACGTGCAAACGGCGATCAACACCGCTACGCCCAACCTGCCCAAAACCATGTCCAGCGCGCCGACCTTCAACAAGGTCAACCCGGCCGAAGGCACTGTGTTGTCCCTGGCGCTGACATCGCCCACCCGCACGTTGCCGGAGCTGGATCGCTACGCCGACAACTACATCGCCCAGCGTCTGTCGCAAATGCCGGGCGTCGGCCTGGTGGATTTTCACGGCGAACAAAAACCTGCGGTGCGCGTGCAGATCGACCCGGATGCACTGGCTGCCCGCGGCCTGACCCTGGAGGACGTGCGCAACGTGATCGGCGTCAGCACCCTCGATCAGCCCAAGGGCAGCCTGGACGGGCAGAGCCGTTCGATTACCTTGGGCGCCACCGACCAGTTGCTCGATCCCCAGCACTACCGTGATCAGGTCATCGCCTATAAAAGTGGCATGCCGATCAAGCTGGGCGATCTCGGCCGGGTGATTGCCGGTGCCGAAGACACCCAGCAAGCCGCGCAACTGGGGGCCGAGCCCACGGTGATCGTCGACATCCACAAACAGCCGGGCTTCAACCTGCTGTCGACCATCGCCACGATCAAGGCCAAGCTGCCGGAACTCACCGCCTCCTTGCCTCGGGACGTGCAGGTGCAAGTGGTCGGCGACCGCACCCAAACCATCGAAGCCTCAGTCAATGACATGCAGTTCACTTTGCTGCTGTCCATCGCCCTGGTGGTCGTGGTGATCTTCGTGTTCCTTCGCAAAGCCACCGCCACGCTGATTCCCAGCCTGACCATTCCGCTGTCGCTGGTGGCGACTTTCGGGGCGATGTACTTGTTGGGCTATAGCCTCGACAACTTGTCGATCATGGGCCTGGCGATTGCCGTCGGCTTTGTGGTGGATGACGCCATCGTGGTCATGGAAAACATCGTGCGCCACCTGGAGATGGGCAAGTCGCGGCTGCAATCGGCGGTCGATGGCCTGCGCGAGGTGGCCTTCACCATTGTGTCGATGACGGTGTCGTTGATTGCGGTGTTCCTGCCGATCCTGTTGATGTCGGGGATTGTCGGACGCCTGATGCGCGAGTTCGCGGTGACCGTCAGTGTGGCGATCATCATGTCGTGCATCGTTTCGCTGACCATCACCCCGATGCTCTGCGCCTGGCTGCTCAAACCCCATGCCGAGCATGAAGAAGGGCGCTTCGCCCAGGCCTGCGAGCGCGTCTTCAGTCGCTTGCATGACGGCTACCGGCGCAGCCTCGATTGGGTACTCGATCATCAGCGGCTGACGTTGGCGGTGGCGATCGCCACCTTGGCCGCCACCGCAGTGTTGTACGTGGAAATTCCCAAGGGCTTCTTCCCACAGCAGGACAATGGCTTGATCCAGGGCGTGGCGGAAGCGGCGCCGGACATCTCACCGATTGCCATGCGTGCCCAGGTCAATCGCGCCGCTGAAGTCATCGGCCAGGACCCGGCAGTGGCCCGCGTGTATTTCTGGATCGGCCCCAACCCGACCGTCAGCCAAGGCAAGGTGATGATCAACCTCAAGCCGTTCAGCGAGCGTACCGCCAGCGCTGGTGAGGTGATCCGCCGCTTGCAACCGGCGCTGGATGCGTTGTCCGGGGTCAAGGTATTCATGCAGGCCAACCAGGACATCCAGATTGGCGGCCGGGCCAGCAAGACCCAGTACCAATACACCTTGCAGGACCCCGACAGTCTCGAACTGGACCACTGGAGCGGGGTGTTGCTGGACAAGCTCAAGACCTTGGCGCAATTGCAACACGTGACCTCCGACCAGCAACAGGCGATTGCCCAGTCGACGCTGGTGATTGATCGTCCGACCGCTGCGCGGCTGGGGGTGACGGTGCAAGCCATCGACGATGTGCTGTATGACGCCTTCGGCCAGCGCCAGATCGCGACGATGTTCACCCAGCTGGACCAGAATCACGTGATTCTCGAACTCGACCCCAGCTGGCAGACCTCCACGGCCACCCTTGAGCATCTGTTCGTGCGTGCCAGTTCCGGTAGCCTGGTGCCGTTGAGCCTGCTTGCGAAGGTGCAGACCGAGCAGGTGCCCATCATCATCAACCACCAGGGGGTGTTCCCGGCAATTACCCTGTCGTTCGACCTGGCGCCCGGCCAGGCCTTGAGTGCGGCAGTGGATGCCATCGATCAGGCAAAATTGGCGGTGGCCATGCCGGACACGGTGGTCGGCAGTTTCCAGGGCACCGCCCAGGCCTTCCAGGATTCGTTGAAGTCGCAACCGTGGCTGATTCTCGCGGCGATCCTGACGGTGTACATCGTGCTTGGCGTGCTCTACGAAAACGCGATTCATCCCCTGACGATCATCTCGACGTTACCGTCAGCCGGCTTTGGCGCCTTGCTCGCCTTGATCCTGTGCGGCCAGGACCTTTCGGTGCTGGGCATGATCGGCATCATCCTGCTGATCGGCATCGTCAAGAAAAACGCGATCATGATCGTCGACTTCACCTTGCAGGCGCAGCAGCGGGGCTTGTCACCCCGTGAGGCGGTGCGTGAAGGTTGCCTGTTGCGGCTGCGCCCGATCCTGATGACCTCGTTGGCAGCGTTGCTGGGAGCGCTGCCACTGGCCTTTGGTCACGGCGCCGGCTCCGAATTGCGTCAGCCGCTGGGTATCGCGATTGTCGGCGGGTTGGCGGTGTCGCAGATCCTCACGCTCTACACCACACCCGTGGTGTATCTATGGTTCGAACGTCGGCGGCGCAAGGTTGCAGATTCAGCAGCGATACTGGCTGAGTCACTTCGGTAGCAACGTGATTACTTTTTCAAGGAGTACTTGCAACTCCAAGCGCAAGAGCTGCCGGTGTCGGTAGCTCTTGCCGGTTTACAGGCTGTCCGGATCGCCAAAGAACATCTGAATCCGCGATCTCAACCAACGTTCCCCCGGATCATTATCCTGCGACCCGCGCCACGCCATGTGCAGCTCAAAAGAGCGTGTTGGCAATGGCAGGTCTTCCGCGCGCAGGCCACCGGCAGCGGTCAACGCTTCGGAGGCATAGTCTGGCACGGTGGCCAGGATGTCCGTGCCCGCCAGCAGCGTGCCCAACCCGTTGAACTGCGGCACGGCCAGCACCACGTGGCGCTTGCGGTCGAGCTTTTCCAGTTCCTCATCGATAAACCCGCTCAAGTCTCCAGCGAATGACACCAGGGCGTGGGGGCGAGCGCAAAAATCATCCAGGCTCAACGCACCCGGCACGCTGTCGGCCCGCAGCAGCTTGGGCACACTGCGCCGCAGTACCTTGCGCTTGGCGTTGGCCGGCAGGTCGGTGGTGTAGCTGACGCCGATGGAAATTTCCCCGGAGGCCAGCAGGCCTGGCATCAAGATGTAGTTGACGCGGCGTACCACCAGCACGATTCCCGGGGCCTCGGCCCGCAGGCGCTTGAGCAACTGCGGCAGCAACGCGAATTCGACATCGTCGGACAAGCCAATGCGAAACACCGCAGTGCTGGTGGCCGGGTCGAACTCGGAGGCACGGCTGACCGCCGTGGAGATCGAATCCAGGGCCGGGGAGAGCAGGGCGAAGATTTCTACGGCCCGGGCCGAGGGCTCCATGCTGCGGCCGGTACGCACGAATAAGGGGTCATCGAACAGTCCGCGCAGGCGTGACAAGGCGGCGCTGATGGCCGGCTGGCCGAGGAATAGCTTCTCGGCGGCGCGAGTCACACTGCGCTCATGCATCAAGGTTTCGAATACGATCAACAGGTTAAGGTCGACACGACGTAGGTCGTTACGGTTCATCTTGTGTCCTGGAAGAGTCAGCAAACTTGACGAGAGCAGCCACATGAGAACAATGGCCGGCATGAATCTTACGGGGAAAGACTGCTACTCTGCACCGGCTAATTGAGATTTCCTACGTGGATGGAGCTGCTTTCCTCATCTGCGGAATCAATGACAGGCATGTCGACTATTAACGGCGACCGATGGTCTTGCTCCCAAAGCCCAGATAAAGTTCGTGGCATTAGAGGTTACTTTGACGAGGTTTGCGATGTCCCGCACGATCCGTTTTCACAAGTTTGGTCCGGCCGAGGTGCTCAAATGCGAAGAGCATGCAGCCGCAAAGCCCGCACCGGGCGAAGTGCAGGTGCGTGTCGAAGCGATTGGCATCAGCTGGTACGACATTCTCTGGCGCCAGAACCTGGCGTCGTCCCATGCACGTCTTCCGTCAGGCCTGGGCCATGAAATGGCCGGTGTGGTGGTTGCCGTCGGCGAGGGTGTCGACGACTTGGCGGTGGGTGACAAGGTCGCCAGCTTTCCGGCCGAGAGCCCCAATGACTACCCGGTGTATGGCGAACAGATCGTCCTGCCCCGTTCGGCCCTGACCCGTTATCCGGATGTCTTGAGCCCGGTGCAGGCCAGCGTGCACTACACACCGTTGCTGATTGCCTACTTTGCCTATATCGACCTGGCGCGGGTCAAACCTGGGCAATTTGCCCTGGTGACGGACGCCAGCCACTGCGCCGGCCCTTCGTTTGTGCAACTGGGCAAAGCCCTGGGTGTGCGGGTGATTGCCGCGACCAAGACGGCTGATGAGCGTGAATACCTGCTGTCCCTGGGCGCAGAGAAGGTGATTGTCACGGAAGAACAGGATTTGCTGATGCAGATCAACAAGTTCACCGACAACCGTGGCGTCGATGTGGTGTTCGATGGCTTGGGTGGCCCGCAGATGTCGCTATTGGGGGATGTTCTGGCTCCCCGTGGCAGCCTGGTGCTTTATGGCTTGCAAGGCGGCAATCAGACGCCGTTCCCGGCCTGTGCCGCGTTCCAGAAGAACATTCAGTTCTTTGTACACTGCATCGGCAACTTCACCGGCAAGCCGGAACTGGGCATTATCCAGGACCAGGTGGCACTGCAACGGGCCCTGCGTGATATCAACCAGTTGACCGCTGACAAGGTGCTGGTGCCATTGAAGACGACGGTGTTTCCGTTCAGCCAGTTCGTCGAGGCTCACCGTTATATGGACGAATGCCCGTGCCGTGAGCGTGTGGCGTTGCAGGTAGAAGCTGTTTGACCCGTGGGAAAATTCGCAAACGGCTATTGCCCCAGTGCTGTGAATGGGGCAAATGCGCCATTTGAAAGGATTGAATCCGCACGGGTGCTGAGCAACTGACCCAACGCGTACCCCCCGTAAATGATATGCCCGACCCTGACGTCGCCCTGAATCCCAGTGCGGCGTCGTTGTTTGTGGGCATCTGCTGTTTTCCCTTTCCCTCATCTGAACTGGTTTATACGCCGGTTCTGTATCTGTTAATCATTATTCAAGCGCTGATAATTGCCGAGTCATTTTCATCTCAAGGACTGAGCAATGAACCAATGTCTCAAGTTACAGCCTATGCCTGTCGAAATTAATCATCCGCAGATCCAAGGATACGGATGTGCGTCGTGGGCAGTTCAATCGGAACAGCAACTATCGATTAACTTGCTTTGGCTATATACGTCAGGCACTTCTTTAGTTTGTGAGTTAAACCGGAGTAGGAGGCTGTCGGAATATTCCTAGGGTGTCCGGTGAAGCACTGCTGCTGCGCTAGTCTCTCGTTTTTCTTATGCTTCAGAGGGCTTGTCACCCAGTGTTTTCCAGTTTTTGTCCGGTTATGCGGTGCTAATCTTTGGCAGCCAATACGTCCCGCAATGGACGTTATCCCTATGGAAATAACAGTCGAGAAAATCCGTTAACGGTTGCTCGAAGCTGATACTTAAACTCAGGTAGTAAAACTATGAGCGCTATTCATGAGCAGGCCATGAACTATGTTTATCAACAAGTGTTACAGCGCCTGTTAGGGCACTTTTCCCGGATTGAACGCACGGCACTTCAATTACTGATTCAACGATTAATCGTGGCGGCCGGCGGGATTGAACAGATTGGCGACTATAAGGTGCTCGTGGCCCACGGCGCCGGCAAGGGCAGCAGCTATAGCCTGGCGTTTTTGCGCGCCGCGCAACTGACCATTGCCGGTCGATCCCCCAGGACCTTTCAACTGCGTGTCGCCACTCTGAGGCACGCTGGCATGACACAGACCGCCCTGGACACCATTCATCGTGGCTACAGCGCACTGTTTTTTCATGACGACCCGCGCGTAGAGCTGCTGATGGTGGAGAACCAGGAAGTGCTGCCGTTCAACCCCCTGCGCCCGGCTTCCAGTGCGGGGCAGGAAGCCAGCCGGCGCAATATGTTGATGATCGGCCACCTGACGTCAGGGGATATTCGCGCGACGTTGTGCAGTGACGGCTACCTGGCCCTGGGCGATTTCTACCAGCGTGTCACTTCGTGGGGCGGCGGCGTGCACGCCCTGGTCAGCGGTGACTCATCGCGCAAGCAACGGCAATACCTGGCGTGGCTGAAAAAAACGGCACAGGCAGCGGGATTGTCCGTGCCTGAGCGCTGGCCCGTGGCGCTCAACCCCTTGTTTGCCCGCATGGATGAATGGAGCACCGGCTATTACCAGGATGTTTATGGCGAGCATTACGTGACGCCTGACGCGTCGGGCAAGGACGGCCATCGCCATTTGTCCTACATTGGCATCGCCGACCTGATCAGCGATTTGAATAAAGAGTTCACGCCCCTGCTGGCCGAGTTCCTGGGTTACCACGTGGACACGTTTGGTTTTCACTTCAGCAATCCGGCCTGCGCCAACCCCTTGTTGATGGCGCATATGCGTGGTCTGCAGGCCCAGTGTTTGCGCGAGCTTGATTACGCATCTGGCGTCGATGGCTTCGTGCAGGAGGCGTGCCTGTTCATGGCGCATAAAAATATCCCTGACGACTTGATCGCCCAGGCGGGCACCCAGGACGGACGCATCCTGGCGGCAACCTATGCACAGGAATTCTTTGGCCTGGACGAAAGCCAGCTGATTTGTTTGTTGTTTTCGCCCTTTATCCACCATGGCGAACGGCTCGAAAGTTTTTTGCGTCAATGTCACCCAGGCATGCTGGTGGCGCTCCCCGAATTGCACAAGGCGCTTCAGGGCAAGCCTGTGGCCGATATGCTCCAAAACTGGATCGCCCATATCAGCGGCTTGCCGATGTCGCTGGTGCTCCATCTGTATCGTAAGCGACCTGGCACTGTCGCCGAGGGACGGCATGAAGCAGCTGTCCCGGCGGGTGGCGCGGCGCGGGACTATCGGCTGTCAGGGCGTTAAGCGGTTGGCGTTGCAGGTGTGTGCAAGGGGCCGGAGATGATCCTCAAGGGCGATCGGCAAACGGACTTCGCCTACCAGGCGGTCTATCGCTATATGATCAACCTGATCAACGAGGTCGGCACCGACGCCCGGGTCAAGTTGCCTTCCTTGCGGCAATTGTCGGGGCGCCTGAACGTATCGATCTCGACGGTGCAGTACGCTTATTCCTTGCTGGAGAAGGAGGGCAGGATCTACTCGGTGGCCAAGTCTGGCTACTACGCCTGGCCGGTGCCCACTCAGCCAGCAGGGTGTACGGGGGGCGACCTGCTGGAGCGACTGTATGCCGGCACCCGCCGTCCGGGCATGCTGGTGCTGAGCGCAGACGAGCCGGCACTGCAGTTGTCCCTGGACGGTCCATTACTGCTGTTGGAGCGTGAACTGGTGCGCCAGTACCCGCGCCATTTGCAGCCCTGGTCACAGCCATGCGGGGTCTGGGAGCTGCGGGCAGCGTTGGCGGCGCGCTACACCTCGTCACCGACCCGTTGCTGGCAAGCAGATGACGTCTACATTGGCGCCGACCTGCGGGGTGTTCTGGAAATTCTGATTGAAGTACTGGGCCTCAAGGGCGCGACCGTTGTGGTGGAGTCGCCCTGCGATTGGTCGATTCTGCGGCTGTTGCAAGAGTCTGGCGTGGGCGTCATTGAGTTGCCCTACCTTCATGGCAGCCTGGACCTGGCGGCTTTTGAGCTACTGCTACGTAACGAGTCGGTGCACCTGACTTTGCTCTCATCAAGGGTCAGCCAGCCCTCGGGCTCGGTCATGTCCAGCGGTGAGCGCTTGCAGGTGGTGCGCCTGCTGGATCAGTACGGTTGCTGGCTGCTGGAAAACGATACCGAGGGTGAGCTGGGCTTTGAACAACCGGTGACGGCGTTACGGGACTTGGTAAACCCCGAACGGTTGATGGTGTTTTCCACGTTCGAGAAGGTGCTCGGGCCGGAAGCGCCCTTTGGCTACCTGTTGTCTCGCTACTTGAGTGCCGAGTTGCAGCGCCAGTTTCTGCTGCGGGCATTTCGTCTCTCTTCAATCCGCCAGCGGGCGCTTGCCCGGCTCTATCAAACCGGGCGAATTGACCAACATCTGCAGGCGTTGCGGCGTTTGTTGAAAGAGCAGGCGACCTTGATGAGCCAGCGCCTGGACGAGCACCTGACTGATTGGGTCAGCTACCGGGTGCCGGTGGCCGGCGCGACTTCTTGGTTATCCTCGCGACAAGCCGTGGACATGCGTCAAGTGTTCCAGCACATGCTGGGCAGGCAGGTAGTGATTGCGCCGGGCGAACTGTTCAGCGTCAGCGGTTTGCATCAACAACACTTGCGGTTGAGCCACAGCTTTAACGGGCAGCACAATCTGGACCGTGCCCTGATTGAGCTGGCTCAGGCGTTAAAACAGGCGCAAGTGGGGTGACTGTGAGGAAATGTCAGAAGTTTTGCCAGTTGTTGTAGGATCGATATCGTCGCGCAGCAGTCCAACTCCCAGTAAACTGCACTTTTCCCGAATTCTTCTCTTTCAGAGGTTTATGCATGACTCTCAGTCCTTTTGCGGGCAAACCGGCGCCAGCTCAGTTGCTGGTGGACATCCCGCGACTGGTAACGGCCTATTACACCGGCCAGCCTGATGCAGCGATCTCCACTCAACGCGTGGCCTTTGGTACCTCCGGGCACCGTGGCAGCTCCTTCGACCTGAGCTTCAACGAATGGCATGTGCTTGCCATCAGCCAGGCTATCTGTCTGTACCGCGAAGCCCAAGGCATCAACGGCCCATTGTTTGTTGGTCTGGACACTCATGCATTGTCGACCCCGGCCGGCGCCAGTGCCCTGGAAGTGTTGGCCGCCAATGGCGTGCATGTGATGCTCGCCGAAGGCGACGAATACACCCCGACGCCTGCGATTTCCCACGCCATCATTTGCTACAACCGTGGTCGTACCAGCGGCCTGGCGGACGGCATCGTCATCACGCCGTCCCACAACCCGCCGCAAAGCGGTGGCTACAAGTACAACCCGCCCAACGGTGGCCCGGCCGATACCCACGTCACCAAGTGGATCGAAGCCAAGGCGAACGAGTTGCTGGCCAACAAGCTGGCCGGGGTCAAGCGCATCACCCATGCGCAAGCACTGAAAGCTGACACCACTCACCGTCATGATTACCTCAACAGTTATGTTGCGGACTTGGTCAACGTCATTGATATGGACGCGATCCGCAGCGCCGGTCTGCGCCTGGGCGTCGATCCGCTGGGCGGCGCCGGCGTGCGCTACTGGTCGGCGATTGCCGAGCACTACCGTCTGAACCTGGACGTGGTGAACACCGAAGTCGACGCCACTTTCCGCTTCATGAGCGTGGATTGGGACGGTCAGATCCGCATGGACCCGTCCTCCAGCTATGCCATGCAAGGTTTGATCGGCCTCAAGGAACGCTTCGACGTGGCTTTCGCCTGCGATCCGGACCACGATCGCCATGGCATCGTCACGCCGTCCGGTGGTTTGCTTGCACCGAACAACTACCTGGCAGTGTCCATCGACTACCTGTTCCAGAACCGTCCCGACTGGCGCGCCGATGCGGCCGTGGGCAAGACCGTGGTCAGCAGCGGATTGATTGATCGGGTCACCAAACGCATGGGTCGACGCCTCTATGAGGTCCCGGTGGGTTTCAAATGGTTCGCCGATGGTTTGTTCGACGGCACCTTGGGTTTTGGGGGCGAAGAGAGTGCCGGAGCTTCCTTCCTGCGTAAGGATGGCAGCGTCTGGAGTACCGACAAGGACGGCTTGATTCCGGCTTTGCTGGCCGCTGAGATGACTTCCTGTAAAGGCCAGGACCCGAGCCAGATCTACCGTGGCCTGACGGACGAGTTGGGTGAGCCGTTTGCCATTCGGGTTGATGCCAAGGCTACGCCGGCGCAGAAAGCCTTGCTGGGCAAGCTGTCGCCGGAGCAGGTGACGTCCAAACAACTGGCCGGGGAGAGCATTCAGCAGATCCTCAGCCATGCACCGGGCAACGATCAGGCGATTGGCGGGTTGAAGGTCATGACCGAAAACGGCTGGTTTGCTGCGCGGCCATCGGGCACTGAGGATATCTACAAGATCTATGCCGAGAGCTTTATTGGCGAGGATCACCTCAAGCGGTTGGTGGAAGAGGCGCAGGTGTTGGTGGATGGGGCTATTTCGTCCAACTGATTGGGTAGGGGGTGTATTCGTTGCTGCGGTCACGGCGGCTATTGGTTTCGCTCTTACAGCGAGTCACTTTTGGAAAAGAGCCCGGAATGCCGGCCCAGCCAAAAGTAACCAAAAGGGCTCTTGCCCCACCACTCGGCACCTCGCTAGTGCTCGGTGTGCCCGAACGCAGGCATTACTCCGTGGGCCGCCGCGACGGGCCATCCATGGCCCAACGCGGCTAAACCGGCGTCCTGCCGGTTTACCCACTGCGTAATACCTGCGTTCGGCCAGCGTGGTTTAACGGGGCGCCTCAGATCAAAATCAAAAGCAGATCAACTGCAAGATCAAGAGCACGCAGCCTCGCTGGCGCTCGACAGCTGCTACGCGAGGGTGGGGAGGAAGAAACGCATACGCTTCAGATACTAGGTCGGCTACTAGGCCGCCTCGCTCTGTTTTTGATCTTGGGCGCCCCGTTAAACCACGCTGGCTGAACGTAGGCATTGGTCCATGGGCAAACCGGCAGGACGCCGGTTTAGCCGCACTGGGCCAGGGATGGCCCATTGCGGCGGCCCACGGAGCAATGCCGGAGAGAAGGTACACCGAGCACTAGCGAGGTACCGAGTGGGGCAAGAGCGTTTTGCTTACTTTGCCGCTTTTGCAAAGTGAGTCGCCGTAAGGGCGAAACCCATAGCCGCCATGACCGCAGCAACGGATATGCCCCCCAACGCCCACCGCAACGAGTGAATCCACTCACCCCATCCAGCAACTGCCACACCGCTATCGCAGACAAGCCGAACCCAGCCCACATTGGCTCAAGCCAGATCCACCAACACGATCTCGCTGTCCTCAATCGCCGTCACCCGCAACACCTGCTCATCCTCAACGGCTACACCGTCTCGAGCTTGCGCACGTAAGCCATTGACTTCAATGACCCCCGTAGCCGGCACCAAATACGCCCGGCGTCCGCTGTCCAACCGGTACTCGGCGCTTTCCCCGGCTTTCAAGTTGGCCGCGACCAACCGCGCATCCGCCCGAATCCGCAGGCTTTCGCTATCGTCAGCCTTACCACTGGCCAAGGTCACAAACCCCTCACGATTGCCTTTCGGAAACGGCTTGGCCCCCCACGACGGCGCGGAGCCGGCTTCATTGGGAATAATCCAGATCTGAAACAGCTTGGTAGGCGTGGCCTCAAGGTTGTATTCGCTGTGAACGATACCGGTGCCCGCGCTCATTACCTGCACGTCACCGGCTTCGGTACGGCCCTTGTTGCCGAGGCTGTCCTCGTGGGTGATGGCGCCTTCACGGATATAGGTGATGATCTCCATGTCCCGGTGCGGGTGTTTCGGGAAACCGGTACCCGCGGCAATGATGTCGTCGTTCCAGACCCGCAGGTTGCCCCAATGCATGCGCTTGGGATCGTGGTACTCGGAGAATGAAAAGTGGTGATGAGCATCCAGCCAGCCGTGGTGAGCGCCGCCCAGGGAGTTGAAAGGTCGAAGTTCAAGCATGATCGTCTCCTGTTGATGGCCGTATCATCCAACAGGCCAAGATCGATAAAAAGCGTAAAAACTGCCGGTTTTTCATCAGTTGATTCGATGTTTTCCAGGTGCCGCTACTTAGATCCCATCTTCACTTCATCGCCTAACTGCATGAGTGCAAAGCAATTGGCTGGAACTGGCGAAGGATTCCGGCGACCATAGGCCCCCGCTTTTACCGCTTTATCGCAGGAGTCCGCGTGCCGCAACACACCCCCGATCTTCCTCCCGAACTGCGGCCCTTGGCCGAAATGCCCCTGTTGAAACGGCTCGCCGCTCGATTATTCGGCCACGGCCTGACGCGCCTGCGCGCCCAGCACCGTTTCTCCTGGCTACACGGCCAGGCCGACGGCTTTCGCAGCGGGCACACGGCAGGTGTGGATTATGGCTACAAGGAAGGCAAGCTCGATGGTATCGAGGAGGGTCGTCAAGTCCTGCTGATTCGCGACTTCCGTCCCGATGAACACCGCGCACCGGGCGTGGACGATCACCTGTTCGATGATTGGCGTCTGCCGCTCACCGCCGAGCTGAAAAAACGCATCAAGGCCGATGTGGCGCGCCTGCTGCCCGCCCATGCGCAACCGAGCGTTGCCCAGTGGAAGATGATTTTCAGCGATACGCCGTCCACCTCGGTGATTGCTGGCGCCGGTGCGGGCAAGTCCACCTCCCTGGTGCTGCGCATCTTGTTGCTCACCCATTACCTGGGCTTTGAACTGAGCTCGATGACCGTGGTGACATTCACCCGGGAGTCGCGTAAAGACTTCATCAACAAGCTCATGGAGATTCTCAGCCTGTGGGGCCAACCCCTTGGCATGAAAGAAGCGCAGGCGGTGGTGCGTACCTTCCATTCGCGTATCTTGCCGATGGTGCGCAGCCTGCCAGGCTTTGAGCGGCTGCAAGCGTTTGAAAACCTCAACGCCCGCACTGAAGCAGGTTTTGATGAGGCGGACAGCAACCCCTTCGAGCTGCGCATCAACGATACCCAGCGCCAGCAACTGAACGCCTGTTATTACGGGCTCCACACTCGTCATGAGCGGTTCCGTGAGCTGATAGCGCCTTTGGCACGCCACGCCCTGCAACTCAAGGAGCTGGAGCGCGACCATCCGGACGTGCAAAAACGGGTAGCGGTGACGGAGCTGGCGGCCAAGCGCGATGAAGAACTCTGTGATGTGATCGAAGACCTGTGGTTTCGTGCCGGCGCCTGGCCGATCAAGGGCATCGAACCGAATCGGCAAACGCTGGAGATCAACGGGGCGCAGTTCCACTGCCACGGCTATATCGCCGAGTTGGACGCCTGGGTGGTATTGGGCTTCGACCCTCGTGAGAACGCCCAGATCAGCCGCCCAGGTTCCAAACTGTCGGTGCGTGCGGAGTGGGCGGTTAAGCGCACACTATTTCAAGCTTTCTGTCGTAAGCCATTGATATGGCTTGAAAGCTATGAATCATCAAAGCGCCTACTGAGCAGCCTGGCTGGGGACGCAACCGCCGGGCCAGGCTTCGATTACAAGGTCAAAGGCGAATTGGCGTCGGCACCTCTGCTGGATAGTTTTGTCACGGCTGCCGGTTTTATCGAGAACCTGGGCCTGGATGTACCCACCGCCGTGGGACAAATGAGCTTTGCCAAGGACGACCCAGACCGTTTCTTTTTTGAAGCCCTGAGCATCTTCTGGAAGGCCCTGGAAGATCACTTGCTGGACCAATCACCGCCGATCATGACCTACAACCGGATGTTCTCGCTGTTTGGCGAAAATACCCCGGAAAACCTGAAGTTACTCAGTGATGGGCTACTGCGGCCGATGTCGCACCTGATGATCGATGAATTCCAGGACGTGTCACCGCAGATCGTCTCGTGGCTGCGCGCCAGCCTGCGGGAGATTCGCAGCCGTGGCCCAGCGATGCATGTGGGCCGTGGCGCGCAGCGCTCTTCGCTGCTGTGCGTGGGGGACGACTGGCAGTCGATCTATGGCTGGCGTGGCAGTTCGCCCAAATACTTCATGGAGTTCAACAAGGAGTTCCCGTCGCCCGCCACGACCCGGGTGATGCTGGGGGAGAATTACCGCAGTCATCAACATGTGATTGATGCCGCTGAGCATATCGTGCGGGCCGCTCCGGCCATCAGTGGCAAGAAGGCCAAGGCGAGTGGAGCACCGAAAGCCCTGGTGCCTGTGGTGGTGCGTGACCGCGACGATGCGGCCCTGGGTCGGGAGCTGTTAGCGCATTATCAACAGGGCGATTCAATATTAATGTTGTATCGAAAAAGTAGCGATAAGCTATTGATTCAAGAGCATATTCAATCTGTTGTTAATCTGGATTCGAGCTTGCCGCCCGCAGCACGCAGGCTCAAGCAATTGACCTATCACAGTGCCAAAGGGCTGCAGGCGGACGCCGTGTTCCTGCTCGGAGATTGCCAGCATCTGACGAGTTCGCCCTACAAGAATCAGGTCTACCGCATGGCGGGACTGGGCAAAGAGGGTGATGCCGACGCTTACGATTCTGCGCAAAAGGACGAAGTATTGCGCCTGGCCTATGTGGGCATTACCCGGACGGTAAGCCATTGCTATTGGTATATCGAAGGGCAGGACGCCCAAGGGGTGAATGTGCCGAAGGCGTCGGATCGTATTACGGGGAGCAAGGTGTTTTTTGATGATCAGCGCGGATCAAAACTGTAGGAGCGAGCACGCTCGCTCCTACAGAAAATCAGGCCCGAAGGGACAGCGGCGGCACAAACGACTCCAGCTCGTCCTCGACGGCCTCGATAATCCGCTCCACATCCGCCGCGTTCATCACGGTGGCGCAGGGGATGCCAGCAATGGCGATCAAGGTTTCGCCGGTGGCTCGATCAAACAGCCGGGCGATCATGCTTGCGGGAGTATCCATACTCGCCTCAAAGCCCATCGGGTGAAAATGCCAGCGCATCAGCTGGCAGGCGTTGGGGAACGTCACTTTATTCATATTGCCCACCTTGTTCATTGAGCGCTTCCTTTAGCTCGCGGCAGGGGTGCCATGACCGTCACTGGTCTTGGCCGTCGAATCATAAAAATAGCATTCGTTCGCAACACCATGGGTAGTTTTTTAGCTCCGTTCGGCGGTTGTCATCCATTAATTTGATGTGCGTCATATCCCACAGAACTTTGGGCAATAGGCCATTAGTCAGAACCATCAATTGGCCATTGAAGCCCTTGGAAAAGTTCGGCAAGCTCCGACGTTTGCCAGCCTCAGAGCGTTTTATGCCCGACATCGCCCCAGACGATGATTCCCACCAATCCCAGGCTACCGGCGAGATCGTCCTGCGCCATCATCTTTGCTGGAAGCGCCGGGACCTGGAAGGCGTAATGGCGTACTACCACCCGGCTATCCAGTACCACGACTTCTTCCAGAACCGCGTCGTGGGCTTCGATGAGCTGCGCGAATACCTGCACGCCAGCATGCCCCGCGGCCCCGACGAAGCCATTGAGCACAGTGATCGCATCCGTGTCGACGGCGACACCGCGTTCATTCAATACCGCATTACGCTGCGGGGCAGTCAGGGCCTGGTGTCGTTTCGCACCAGTGAAGCGATCACCGTGCGCGATGGCTTGATCTGGCGGGTCAATGAATATGCATCACTGGTACATGAGCAACCCACCAGCCGCACGCGCTCCCAGGCGCTGCGCCCAACCGTCAGCCGTCTGGGCCTGTCGCCCCAGCAGTTGAGTTACCTGGCCAACGACTTGCAGCAGTACTTCCAGCGCCAGCAACCCTATTTGGACCCGGAGCTGGACCTCCAACAGGTGGCCAAGGAGTGTGGTTACAGCCGCAACCAGATTTCCTACCTGTTAAATCAGGTGCTGGGGCAGAGCTTTTACCGCTACGTCAACCAGGCGCGTTTGCAGCATTTGCTTACGACGCTGGATAAGGCCCTGCCGCCGATTCGCATCGATGAGCTGGCCTTTGCCGCCGGTTTCAATTCCCTGTCGGCCTTCTACAGCTGCTTTCGTCAGCACACTGGCCTGTCGCCCAAGGCCTACGTCAAACAAATTTCCCTGCGTGCACGCGCGCAAGACGCTCCCTGAGGTCAGGCACTAGGATCACACCATCGATTTTGGATGGTGGAGTTGGGTATGCCGGCGTGGCGCAATATCAGTTTATGGATGGACCAGTTGGACGAGCCGCTGGTGGCGCGGCCGTCCCTGGAGCAGGACCTGGACGTCAACGTGGTGATTATCGGTGCCGGTTATACGGGGCTGTGGACCGCCTACTACCTCAAGCGCCAGGCCCCTGAACTGAAGATCGCCATCATCGAGGCGCAAACCGCCGGTTTTGGCGCTTCGGGCCGCAACGGTGGCTGGTTGATGGGCAATCTGTTGGGGGAAGACCGCTTACTGTCGGGTTTGTCCCCCGAGCAACGCCGCGCGTCGTTCGACTTGCTGCATGGCATCCCCGATGAAGTGGCCCAGGTGATCGAGCGCGAAGGCATCGCCTGTGATTACCGCAAGGGCGGCGTGCTGTACTGCGCCGCCCGTTATCCAGAGCAAGAAGCCAGCCTGCGCCAGTACCTGGAAAAGCTCCGTGCCCAAGGCCTCACCGAAGACGATTACCGCTGGTTGAGTCCGCAGCAGTTGGCCGAGCAGATCCGTATCGCCAAGCCCTACGGCGGGATCTACGCCCCCCATGTTGCGACTATTCACCCGGCCAAGCTGGTGCGCGGCCTGGCGCGCGTGGTCGAGCAAATGGGGGTCAACATCTACGAAAACAGCCCGGTGACCCACTGGCAGTCCGGCAGTCTACGCACCGGCAAGGCAGTGGTCCGCGCTTCCTGGGTGGTGCCGGCCGTCGAGGGCTATGCCACGACCTTGGCGCCGTTGGGGCGTTATCAGTTGCCGGTACAAAGCCTGATCGTCGCCACTGAGCCGCTGCCCGCCAGCACCTGGGACGAAATCGGCCTGAACCGAGGCCAGGCGTTTGGCGAAAGCAGCCGCCAGGTCACTTATGGCCAGCGCACGATGGACAACCGCCTGGTGTTCGGTGCCCGTGGCGGCTATCAGTTTGCCGGCAAGCTGCGGCACAACTTCGATCTTACAAACAGTGAAGTCGAGCTGCGCCGCTATCTGTTCGGCGAGCTGTTTCCCCAACTCAAGAACGTGCGCATCACTCACGCCTGGGGCGGCAACCTGGGCATGTCCCGGCGCTTCAGGCCGCACATGCTCTGCGATCACACGACGGGCATTGCCTTGTCCGGTGGTTATGGCGGTGAGGGCGTAGGGGCCAGCAACCTTGGCGGCCGGACCCTGGCGGACATGATCCTGGGCCTCGACACGTCGCTGGTCAGCCAGCCATGGGTTATCCCTCAAGGTTCCCTGGACGCGCTCAAGGCCTGGGAGCCGGAACCCTGCCGCTGGCTGGGCTACAACGCGATCATTCGCAGCTTTGTCCACGAAGACCAGACCCTCGCCAACCCCAGCACCGCGCCCTGGCGCCGACGCTTGGCCAGTGGGGTCGCCGGGTTTATGGAAGGTTTCATGCACTAAGTCGTTTCAATCACTACAGGTATGACCATGAGCATCACCCAATTCAAAAACGCCCTCGACACCCACTTGCCGGATTCGGCGCCAGTTGCCGTGCCCTTGGGTAGCCCCATTGCGCAGGCTTCGACCTTGAGCGTGGAGCGCAGCGATAACGTCGAGACCGGCATCTGGGAATGTACCCCGGGGCGCTGGCGTCGCCAGATCGTCGCCCAGGAGTTCTGTCACTTCATCCAGGGCCGCTGCACTTTTACCCCGGACAACGGCGAAACCCTGCACATCGAAGCCGGTGATGCACTCATGTTGCCGGCCAACAGCACCGGTATCTGGGACATCCAGGAAACCGTGCGCAAGACCTACGTGTTGATTCTGTAAACCTTTGATCCTTGATCGCCTGCCATAAAAACAGCCCTATAACCGCCAGGAAATCGACTCATGAAACCCATTGTCCTGTTGCCCCTGTTGCTGGTGGCCTCCCTCAGCCAGGCCGCTGAAACGGTAAAAATCTACAACTGGTCGGACTACATCGCCCCGGACACCACGAAGAACTTCCAGAAAGAGACCGGCATCGCCTTCACCTACGACGTCTATGACAGCAACGAAACCCTCGACGGCAAGTTGATGACCGGCAAATCCGGCTATGACGTGGTGTTTCCTTCCAACCACTTCATGGCCCGGCAGATCCAGGGTGGGGCATTGAAGAAGCTCGACAAGAGCCAGTTGCCCAACTGGAAAAACCTCAATCCAGTGCTGCTCAAGGCCCTTGAAAACAACGACCCGGGTAATGCTCACGGCTTCCCGTACCTATGGGGCAGCACGGGTATTGGCTACAACATCGATAAGGTCAAGGCCGTGCTCGGGGACAATGCCCCGGTGGATTCCTGGGACCTGATTTTCAAACCCGAGTACATGGAAAAGCTGCAGAAGTGCGGGGTTGCTATCCTCGACAACGGCCCGGAACTGCTGCCGGCCGCGCTGAATTACCTGGGCCTGCCGCACCACAGCAAGAACCCCGAGGACTACAAGAAAGCTGAAGCGCTGCTGATGAAAGTGCGGCCTTACGTCAGTTACTTCCATTCCTCGAAATACACCAGCGACCTGGCCAACGGCGACATCTGCGTTGCGGTCGGCTTCTCCGGCGACATCCTGCAAGCCGAAAGCCGCGCCACTGAAGCCAAGAACGGGGTGAAGATCGGCTACAACATTCCCAAGGAAGGCGCTGCCATCTGGTTCGACATGGTGGCCATGCCCGCCGACGCTCCAGATGAAAAGGCCGGTTATGCCTTCATGAACTACCTGCTGCGCCCCGACGTGATGGCCAGCATCACCAACCACGTGCACTACGCCAACGGCAACTCCGCGGCCGACAGCCTGGTGGACCCGGCGATCAAGGGCGACACCAAGGTCTACCCAAGCCCGGAAATGATGGGCAAGTTGTTTGCCCTGGAAGCGATGCCGCTGAACATCGACCGGATTCGCACGCGGGTGTGGAACACCATTCGCACGGGGCGTTGATCGGCAATATTTCGTTGTTCATCTGCGTCTCTGTCTAAGCGACAAAGCAGGTACTTTCCTTTCCTCCTAATATTGAACGGGAGGCAAGGAATGCCTGTATTGAACAACCCAGGACGATTAAGGATCGGGCGGGCGTCAGAGGTGGGTGGCGTGTATCTGTTGACCGCTGTGACTTACCACAGAGAACCAATTTTTGAGGATTGGCAGTTAGGGCCAGCCCTTTCAAGGTCTTTGAAAAAAACAGTCATTAGAGGCGCACATTAACCCTGTGGCGAGGGGGCTTGCCCCCGTTGGACTGCGTAGCAGCCCTAAAACCTGCCATCTCGATCTATCTGAAGAAACTCAGCGATCCTATTGGGGCCGCTTCGCAGCCCAACGGGGGCAAGCCCCCTCGCCACAGGTCAGTGTTCTACGTAGCCTCGCTGGCGCTCGACAGCTGCTACGAACGAGGTGCGTGGCGTAGGATGCGACGCCGAGGCTAAGGGTTCTCCAGATCATGCCCCAACGATTGGATAAACAACGAAAACAACTCCGGCTGTGACGAGATATCCAACTTGGCATACAGATGCCGGCGATGAACCTTGACCGTGTCCGGTGAGATGCTCAGGCGTTCGGCCATGGCCTTTGAAGAAAACCCGCGCAGCACCAGGCGAGCAATTTCCAGCTCGCGCTCCGACAGCACGCCGCTGCCAAAATGACTCAACGCATCACGAATCTGGCTGGCCATGGCGTCTGGCGCCGGCGCCCGCTGGGTGCTTTGTTGCCAATGCTGTTGCATCAACGGCAGTACCCAGGCGCAGAGGGTGGTCAGCAGTCCCGTTTCATCAGGGGTAAACATCCTCTGCATGCCCAGGGACAGGGATAAGGTCCCGCTGCCCGGCAACTGCAGAATGAACTGCGCCTCGTCTTCCAGCACGTTGTCGTGGAAGTAATTGAGGAAGTATTCGCTCTGGCGAAAGTGATCCGGTGCCACTTCTTCAAGGTGGTACACGCCGCTGGCGTAGCCGTCCCGACAGGCCTGGAAAAACGGATCGATCAAGTACAACCCATTGAGGTAGATCAGCATCGGTGTGGGTTTGTTGCTGGGTTGGGCGTCGTATTCCTCCAGTGCCTGGGGCGCGCCCTCAAGGGGGTAGAAAATCGCCAGGGCATTGTCGAAGGGCAGGCATTGGTGCAGCAACAGGATCAACTGCTTCCAGAAACGCTCGGTACCAATCTGTGACACGGTTCGGCCCAGTCCTGCGTGCATGCCGACTTCCCTGAACAGGCTCATGTACGGTGCTCCGACGGCGAAAAGATCGCGCAAGGTTTCGGCTTTTGCCCGTTCCCGTCAAGGGGAGTACTCCAATAGGGGAATTGGCTGCTTGAGACACAGGGTCTAGATTCGCTGACAGCCAGCGGGAAACATATCCCGCACTGCTATCCCTTTTCGTTTCTGCCTCAAACCAAGAATAACTACGAGGATAACGACATGAGTGCTTCCCCCGCGCTAGACGGCGTGCTTAAACCCACGTTAAGCGTATTCGACGTAGTCGCCATCACCGTCTCGGCGGTGACCCCGGCCAGTTCCGTATTCGTGATCGCGCCGTTTGCCATCCAGCAGGCCGGCAGCGGGGTGTTCCTGGCTTTCGTGATGGCGGCGGTGCTCGCGCTGATGTTCGCCTTCTGTTACGCCGAACTGGGCCGTGCCCATAACAGCGCCGGGGGTGAATACGTTTACGCCAAGCGTGTGTTCGGCGGCATGGCCGGCTACGCAACCTTCCTCACGGTGCTGGTGATGTTGCTGTTTATCCCGCCGGTGCTGGCCACCGGTGCCGCAACCTATCTCAATAACGCCCTGGGCACTAAATTCGACTCGCAAACCGTGGCCCTGGTGATTGTGGTCTGCAGCTACGCCCTGGGTATTCTCAATATCAAGCTCAACGCCTGGATTACTGGCACCTGCTTGCTGTTGGAAGTGGCCGCGTTGCTGGTGATCGTGTTTATCGGTTTCGGCAATCCGGTGCAGTCGGCCAGCGTGTTGTTCCAACCGCAAATTGTCGAAAACGGCGTGCTGCACCTTGCGCCATGGGCTCTGGTGATTGGCGCAGTGGGTATCGGTCTGTTCTCATTCAATGGCTATGGCCCGGCAGTGCTGCTGGCCGAAGACATGAAATGTGGCGGCAAGGGCGTGCACAAGGCGGTGTTGTGGTCCTTGGGTTTAGTAGTGGTGATCGAATTGGTACCGATCACGGCGCTGCTGATTGGCGCGCCATCCCTCAGTGCAATGATCAGCAGCCCCGATCCTATCGGTTACCTGTTGACCAGCCACGGCAATGAGACCTTGTCACGGCTGGTGAGCGCCGGGATCTTCCTGTCGGTCTTCAATGCCATTGTCGCCATCGTCATCCAGATTGGCCGGGTGGTATTCAGCAGTGGTCGCGATGCGTTGTGGACGCCGAGCATCAATAAACTGTTCACCCGTATTCATCCGCGCTGGGACTCACCGTGGTTGGCGACGCTGTTCCTGGCGATTCCGTCGGCGCTGCTCAGTTTCAGCTCCAACCTGGCGGACCTGACGTCCTTCAGCGTGCTGCTGATCATGCTGGTGTACTTGATAGTGGCCTTGAGCGCGCTGATGAGCCGGGTACTGCTGCGTGATCGCGAGCATCCCTACCGTATGCCACTGTGGCCACTGCCGGCGCTGCTGGCAGTACTGGGAGCCAGCTATCTATTGTTTACCCTGATCCTTGAGGCTTCAGCCCGGGACATCATGATTATCATCGGCTTGTTGGCGCTGTCGGTGATTTTGTATTGCATCAGCGGCCGGTTGAGTCCGGCGTTCCAGAAACTGTAAGGAGTGGTTATGCGCGCACGTCAATTGGGCATCACGTTGGGTCTGGGCACGCCCGGTGAATTGAATGCCATTACCGACGTCCCAGGCGTTCGGGTTGGCCACAGCACCCTCAAGACCCGCATCGATGGCAAACAGGTCCGCACCGGCGTGACGGTGATCCAGCCCCGAGCGGGTGAGGCCCGGCAACAACCGTGCTTTGCCGGCTACCACGTGCTCAATGGCAACGGCGACGCCACTGGCCTGGAATGGATCAGCGAGTCGGGCTTGCTGACCACGCCACTGGCGATCACCAATACCCACAGCATCGGCATTGTGCGTGACACCTTGATTGCCCTGGAGCGGGAAAAGCTGGCGGACCCTGCGGTGTATTGGTGCATGCCGGTGGTGATGGAAACCTATGACGGCTTGCTCAACGACATCTGGGGTCAGCACGTCGGCCCGGAGCATGTTCGCGAAGCCTTGGCCGGCTCTGTATCAGGCCCGGTACAGGAGGGCGCAGTCGGTGGCGGTACCGGGATGATCTGCCATGAATTCAAGGGCGGTATCGGCACGGCGTCGCGCCGGTTATCGGCGGAGCAGGGCGGTTGGACCGTGGGGGTGCTGGTGCAGGCCAATCATGGCAAGCGTCAGGAGTTGCGGGTGGATGGTTACCCGGTGGGGCGTCACTTGACAGAGATTCCTTCACCGTTTGCCGAGCGCGGCACGCCGGGCATGGGCTCGATCGTGGTGATTCTCGCCACCGACGCGCCCTTGCTGCCGCATCAGTGCCAGCGGTTGGCGCAACGGGCGTCCATCGGCATTGCTCGCACGGGCGGTGGCACCGAGGACTCCAGTGGCGACCTGTTCCTGGCGTTCGCCACCGGCAACCAGGATTTGCCGCCAGCGGATTATGGGCGCAAGGGTTTGCCGTTCAGCACTCCGTTGGCGATGGTCAACAACGATCATATTTCGCCGCTGTTCAGTGCCGCCGCCGAGGCGGTGGAGGAGGCGATCATTAATGCGATCCTCGCCGGGGAGGACATGGATACCGACGAGGGTGTTTTGGTGCCAGGGCTTGATGGGCAGACACTGCTCGGAGCGTTGCGCACAACAGGTTGGCGTACGCGTCTGCTGTAGCCGCTGACGAGGCACGAGGCTGCGATGCGGTCCGCAGGAGCGCCCTCGGGGTCGCTTCGCCACCCAGCGCAGCCTCGTACCTCGGCAGCGGCTACACGCTGTGCAAGTGTGTCCCCATAATAGGGGACACACTGTCAATACTATTAAAAGTAGTGGCTCTTTAATCTTGGTAATGACACGGTGGCACTTTCTTAGTGCACCCAAACAATATATTGGATCCACTTAGCGGCTGAATGTGAGCTGCTTAACACTTAAAGCTTTAGTAGTATTTAATATTTAAATACAGGCTTGCACCTGTTTAGCCCAATGAAGGCTCAAGACAAAGGAATATTCAGAGTCATTTGCCCGTGTTTGCAGGAGTTGTTGATCCAGCGCATTTTTGTCGTGAAAAAAGTGCTGGACGATTGATTTCGAATTGTGTCAGTTTTTCTACCGCCTTCATAAGAGGCGAGTGATAGGACGATCTCGCCAGAGATGGTCGCTATCGGACAAAAACTGTTCCACTTGCAAACAAGGAAGTACGTTTATGTCAAAAGTAAAAGACAAAGCTATTGTATCGGCGGCTCAAGCAAGTAGCGCTTATACGCAAATTGATAGCTTTAGCCATCAGTACGACCGCGGCGGCAACCTCACGGTCAATGGCAAACCCTCGTTCTCTGTCGACCAGGCAGCCGACCACCTACTACGCGAAAACGCGGCGTACCGGGACATTGACGGCAACGGCAAGATCGATCTTACCTACACCTTCCTGACCTCGGCTTCCACGGCGACCATGAACAACCATGGTATCTCCGGGTTCAGCCAGTTCAACACCCAGCAGAAAGCACAGGCCGCGCTGGCCATGCAATCCTGGGCGGATGTGGCCAACGTCACCTTTACCGAGAAAGCCTCGGGCGGTGACTTCCATATGACGTTCGGCAACTACAGCAGTGGCCAGGATGGCGCGGCAGCGTTTGCCTATCTGCCGGGTACCAACGAGAAGTACAACGAGAGTGGCCTTGATGGCACCTCCTGGTACCTGACCAATAGCAGCTACACGCCGAACAAGACACCGGACCTGAACAACTACGGTCGTCAGACACTGACCCACGAAATTGGCCATACCCTGGGCCTGTCCCACCCCGGCGACTACAACGCCGGGACTGGCAACCCATCCTACAAGGATGCGGACTACGGACAAGATTCACGTGGTTACAGCGTCATGAGCTACTGGAGCGAGAGCAACACCAGCCAGAACTTCACCAAAGGCGGCGTAGAAGCTTACTCGTCGGGTCCGCTGATCGATGACATCGCCGCGATCCAGAAGCTCTATGGTGCCAATTACGCAACCCGTTCGGGCGACACCACCTACGGCTTCAACTCCAATACCGGGCGTGATTTCCTCAGCGCCACCTCGAACTCCGACAAACTGGTGTTCTCGGTATGGGACGGTGGCGGCAACGACACCCTGGACTTCTCCGGCTTCACCCAAAACCAGAAAATCAACCTCAATGAGACCTCGCTCTCTGACGTTGGTGGCCTGGTTGGCAACGTTTCCATTGCCAAGGGTGTGACCGTAGAAAACGCCATCGGTGGTTCCGGCAATGATCTGCTGATCGGTAACGCTGCGGCCAACACCCTCAAAGGCGGTGCCGGTAACGACATCATCTTCGGTGGTGGCGGTGCGGACAAGCTGTGGGGCGGTGCAGGTTCGGACACCTTTGTGTTCGGTGCCAGCTCTGATTCCAAGCCGGGTGCAGCGGATCAGATCCTGGACTTCACCTCGGGTTCGGACAAGATCGACCTGACCGGTATCACCAAAGGCGCCGGCCTGAGCTTCGTGAACTCGTTCACCGGTCACGCAGGCGACGCAGTGCTCAGCTATGCCTCAGGTACCAACCTGGGCACGCTGGCAGTGGACTTCTCCGGGCATGGCGTGGCGGATTTCCTCGTCACTACCGTAGGCCAGGCAGCCGTCAGCGACATCGTGGCCTGATTCAGGCGTAAAGGAGAGCGGTGCGCGCGCGCCGCTCTCTGCCCTTGCATCCACCCTGCAAACGGGCGAAGGTGCCGGAGCATGAAAGGAAGCGCCCATGAACAGATATCGCACCGCAGCCCGCCGGGTTTTCCTGGGGTTGTTTATGTCGGCAGGAGCCACAGCCATGGCAAGTAGTTTGATTTTACCCAGCCCCGCACAGCTGGCGGGACACTGGGAGTTGCACCAGCAAAACCAGGTTTGCCCACTGGACCTGATTGAAAACGCCAGCGCCCTGGGCGGTGACGTGGAATGCGCCAGCCGTTGGCTGGGAGAAAAACCCACCAGTTGGTCGCCTACACCCGATGGTATCTGGTTGATGAACGCCGAAGGCACAGGCATTACTCACTTGAACCGTGAGAAAGAAGGCGAATACGAAGGTCGGACTAAATCCGGAAACCTAGTTGTACTAAGGCGTGCACCTTAATTGTGCAATTACATGAGTTTCACGTTATATCGTTATAACCAATATCCATCGTCTCGATGGATTAAAAAGAGTGCGTAGAGCACCCCACTATTGGTTTGTCTGTCACTTTTAACGCCCCACAAGGGTTTTGATAGTTTGCCCGCCCCACACCGGGTCGCCCGGCAAACTATTGTGCGCATTTCAGCTCAGGGAAATTAAGCAACATGGCGAAGACCACTCCCGTTGCACCACTGTTCAAAGCGCTCGGCGATTACAAAAGTATTCTGATCAGCATTGGCTGCTTCACCGCATTGATCAATGTGCTGATGCTGGTGCCCTCGATTTACATGCTGCAAGTTTACGACCGCGTTCTTTCCTCCCAAAACGAAACCACCCTGGTCATGCTGACGCTGATGGTGGTGGGCTTCTTCGCCTTTATCGGTGTGCTGGAAGTGATCCGTAGTTTTATCGTGATCCGTATCGGCAGCCAGTTGGAGCGCCGCTTCAACCTGCGGGTATACAAGGCTGCGTTCGAACGCAACCTGAAGCGGGGCGAGGGGCACGCCGGGCAATCCCTGGGGGACTTGACCCACATTCGCCAATTCATCACCGGGCCTGCGTTGTTTGCCTTCTTTGACGCACCATGGTTCCCGATCTACCTGTTTGTGATCTTCCTGTTCAACGTCTGGCTCGGGGTGCTGGCCACTGCGGGTGCGGTACTGCTGATTGCCCTGGCGTGCCTCAACGAATACCTGACCAAAAAACCGTTGGGGGAAGCCAGCGGCTACTCCCAACAGTCGACACAATTGGCGACCAGTCATCTGCACAACGCTGAAACCATCCAGGCCATGGGCATGCTCGGCGCGTTGCGCAAACGCTGGTTCCAGGTGCACTCACGGTTTCTGGGGTTGCAGAACAAGGCCAGCGACACTGGTTCGATCATCAGTTCCCTGAGCAAGTCATTACGGCTGTGCCTGCAATCGCTGGTACTTGGGTTGGGCGCGCTGCTGGTGATCAAGGGCGACATGACCGCCGGGATGATGATCGCCGGTTCCATTCTGATGGGCCGGGTGTTGAGCCCTATCGATCAATTGATTGCCGTGTGGAAGCAATGGAGCTCGGCCAAGCTGGCCTACCAACGCCTGGATGGCCTGTTGCAGGAGTTTCCACCGGAAGGCGAGCAGATGGCCTTGCCGGCGCCCAAGGGGCAGGTGAGTTTCGAGCAAGTCACGGCCGGGCCTCCGGGGCGCCGGATGGCGACCTTGCATCAAGTCAGCTTCGGCCTGGCGGCTGGGGAGGTACTGGGCGTGCTCGGCGCTTCCGGCTCTGGCAAATCGACTCTGGCCCGCGTGTTGGTGGGCGTCTGGCCGACCCTGGCGGGCACCGTGCGCCTGGACGGTGCGGACATTCACCGTTGGGACCGTGACGACCTCGGCCCGCATATCGGCTACCTGCCGCAAGACATCGAACTGTTCAGCGGCAGCATCGCCGACAACATCGCGCGCTTTCGCGAGGCTGATCCCCAACTGGTGGTGCAGGCTGCCGAGCAAGCCGGCGTGCACGAACTGATCCTGCGCTTGCCCCATGGCTACGACACCGTACTGGGTGACGACGGCAGCGGCCTGTCGGGTGGGCAGAAACAACGGGTGGCCCTGGCCCGGGCCTTATACGGCAACCCTCGGTTGATCGTGCTCGATGAGCCCAATTCCAACCTCGACACCGTCGGCGAAGCCGCCTTGGCCAGTGCCATCGTGCAGATGAAGGCCCAAGGCAGCAGCGTGATCCTGGTCACTCACCGTTCCTCGGCCCTGGCCCAGGCCGACAAGTTGCTGGTGCTCAACGAAGGGCGCTTGCAGGCGTTCGGCCCAAGCCAGGAGGTGTTACGCGCATTGTCCGGTCAGCAACAAGAAGCGCCGCGTGAAAAGGCCGGGGTCAGCCTCAGCCGTCAGTATCAAGCCGGAAGGAACCCAGGCGCATGAGCATCGACAACAGCATTCAAATCAACCACGACTATGAGCAGACGCACCCTGAGCGCGACGCACGGTTCTTTGCCCGCATGGGATGGATCCTGACGGTGGTCGGCGCCGGTGGCTTCTTTCTCTGGGCCAGCCTGGCGCCGCTGGATCAAGGTATTCCGGTGCAAGGCACGGTGGTGGTTTCCGGTAAACGCAAAGCAGTGCAAACCCTGAGCCCTGGCGTGGTCAGCCGGATTCTGGTGCGTGAAGGGGAGGTGGTGAAACAAGGCCAGCCGCTGTTTCGCCTCGACCAGACGCAAAGCCAGGCCGATGTGCAATCGCTGCAAGCCCAGTACCGCATGGCCTGGGCCAGCGTCGCTCGCTGGCAGAGCGAGCGTGACAACCGTTCCAGCATCACCTTTCCCGCCGAACTGAGCGGCAGTCCTGACCCGGCCCTGGCCCTGGTGCTGGAAGGTCAACGCCAACTGTTCAGCAGCCGCCGCGAAGCCTTTGCCCGGGAACAGGCGGGGATCCGCGCCAGTATCGAAGGTGCTACGGCGCAACTCAACGGCATGCGCCGTGCACGCACTGACCTCACCGCTCAAGCCCAGTCCCTGCGCGACCAGTTAGCCAACCTGCAACCCCTGGCCGACAACGGCTATATCCCGCGCAACCGCTTGATGGAATACCAGCGGCAACTGTCCCAGGTGCAACAGGACCTGGCGCAGAACACCGGGGAAAGCGGGCGAGTGGAGCAGGGCATCCTCGAATCGAAACTCAAGCAGCAACAGCACGTCGAGGAATATCAAAAGGAGGTGCGCAGCCAACTGGCGGATGCGCAACTGCGCAGCCTGACCCTGGAGCAGCAACTGACGTCCGCCGGGTTTGACTTGCAGCACAGTGAAATCAACGCCCCGGCTGACGGCATCGCGGTCAACCTTGGGGTGCACACCGAAGGCGCCGTGGTGCGCGCCGGTGAAACCCTGCTGGAGATCGTGCCTCAGGGCACGCGCCTGGAGGTGGAAGGCCATCTGCCGGTGCACCTGGTGGACAAGGTCGGCACTCACTTGCCGGTAGACATCCTGTTCACCGCGTTCAACCAGAGCCGTACGCCACGGGTGCCGGGGGAAGTCAGCCTGATTTCCGCCGACCAGATGCTCGACGAGAAGACCGGCGCGCCGTACTACGTGTTGCGTACCACCGTCAGCGACGGTGCCCTGGAAAAACTCCACGGCCTGGTGATCAAGCCAGGGATGCCGGCGGAGATGTTTGTACGCACCGGTGAGCGCTCGCTGCTCAATTACCTGTTCAAGCCGCTGCTGGATCGCGCCGGCTCCGCGTTGACTGAGGAATGAGCATGAAGTCAGTGTTCATTTCCCTGTTCCTGGTGTGCGGTACTGTCCAGGCGGCCATGGGCCCGTTTGATGTCTATGAGCAGGCCTTGCGTAACGATCCGGTATTTCTCGGCGCCATCAAGGAGCGCGATGCCGGCCTGGAAAACCGCATCATTGGCCGCGCCGGACTGTTGCCACGGCTGTCCTACAACTACAACAAGGGGCGCAACGACTCCGAGGCTCACTTGCCGGACTCCCGCACGGGTGGGACGTCTCGCGATGATCGCAACTACACAAGCTTCGGCTCCACCTTCAGCCTGCAACAGCCGCTGTTTGACTACGAAGCCTATGCCAACTACCGCAAGGGCGTGGCCCAGGCGCTGTACGCGGATGAAAGCTTTCGCGACAAGAGTCAGGCGCTGCTGGTGCGAGTACTGAGCTATTACACCCAGGCCTTGTTTGCCCAGGACCAGATCGATATTGCGCGGGCCAAGAAGAAGGCCTTCGAGCAGCAGTTCCAACAGAACGAACACCTGTTCAAGCAGGGCGAGGGCACCCGCACCGATATCCTCGAAGCTGAGTCGCGTTATGAGCTGGCGACCGCCGAGGAAATCCAGGCACTGGATGAGCAGGACGCCTCGCTGCGCGAATTGGGCGCGCTGATTGGCATGCCCAGCGTCAATATCACTGACCTTGCACCGCTCAACGCAGGTTTCTCCACCTTCACCCTGACTCCGGCCAACTACGACACCTGGCATGAGCTGGCACTCACCAACAACCCGACGCTGGCGTCCCAGCGCCAGTCCCTGGAAGTGGCGCGCTTCGAAGTGGAACGCAACCGCGCCGGACACTTGCCACGGGTGACGGCTTACGCCACCTCCCGGCGGCAGGAGTCGGACACGGGTAACACCTACAACCAGCGCTACAACACCAACACCATCGGCGTGGAGGTCAGCGTGCCGATCTATGCCGGTGGCGGCGTATCGGCCTCGACCCGCCAGGCCAGTCGTGCCATGGAGCAAGCCGAGTACGAACTGGAAGGCAAGACCCGGGAAACCCTGATCGAACTGCGCCGCCAGTTCAGCGCCTGTTTGTCGGGGGTGAGCAAGCTGCGGGCCTATCAAAAAGCCCTGGTGTCGGCCGAGGCCCTGGTGATCTCGACCAAGCAAAGCATCCTTGGCGGCGAGCGGGTCAACCTCGATGCCCTCAACGCCGAGCAGCAGCTGTACAGCACCCGTCGCGACCTGGCCCAGGCCCGTTACGACTACCTGATGGCCTGGACCAAATTGCATTACTACGCCGGCAACCTGCGGGACACCGATTTGGCCAAGGTGGATGAGGCGTTTGGGCCGATGGCAGGCAAGTAACGGGATGCCTGTGATGGAGTTTTTTTGTGCTGAGTGGGCTTTTGTGGCGGGCGGGCTTGCCCGCGTTGGGGCGCGCAGCGGCCCTGAAACCTGAGACCGCGTTTTGTCTGATGTATGGATGCGAGTTTGTTGGGGCTGCTACGCAGCCCAACGCGGGCAAGCCCGCTCGCCACAAAAGCCCGCTCGCCACAGAACAAATTCAGCACCACAGCGTGTTTTAACAATAAGAAAACAAGGACTTTTCATGATCATCCAACCACGTCGTTTTAAACCTTTGACCGCCGGTTCCTTGCTGCTGTTGTCCGTTGCGGCAAACGCGCAGTACGCCGAGACCGGTCAGTTGGGCAACCCCGCCAGTTGGCGCTCCGCCGAATTCCAGAGCGATTGGGGCCTGGATCGTATGAAGGCTAATGAAGCCTACGCTGCCGGCATCACCGGCAGCGGGGTGAAGATCGGCGCCCTGGACTCGGGCTTCGACCCCAACCATCCTGAAGCGTCGAAGGACCGTTATCACGCCGTCACCGCCACGGGCACTTACGTCAATGGCAGCCCGTTCAGCACCACCGGCGCACTCAACCCCAACAACGACTCCCACGGCACCCACGTCACCGGCACCATGGGCGCGGCCCGTGACGGCGTCGGCATGCACGGCGTGGCGTACAACGCACAGATCTACGTCGGTAATACCAACGCCAACGACAGCTTTCTGTTTGGTCCGACCCCGGACCCCAAGTACTTCAAAGCGGTGTACAGCGCGCTGGTAGATTCGGGCGTGCGTGCGATCAACAACAGTTGGGGCAGCCAGCCCAAGGACGTCAGCTACCAGACATTGGGCGACCTGCATGCCGCTTATGCCCAGCACTACAACCAGGGCACCTGGCTGGATTCCGCCGCCGACGTGGCCAAGGCTGGCGTGATCAACGTGTTCAGCGCCGGCAACAGCGGCTACGCGAATGCCAGCGTGCGCTCGGCACTGCCGTATTTCCAACCGGAGCTGGAAGGCCATTGGCTGGCGGTATCGGGCCTGGACAAGGCCAATAACCAGAAATACAACCAGTGCGGCATCGCCAAGTATTGGTGCATTTCCACGCCGGGCGCGCTGATCAACAGCACCGTTCCGGATGGCGGTTATGGGGTTAAATCCGGCACCTCAATGTCGGCGCCCCATGCCACTGGCGCCTTGGCGCTGGTGATGGAGCGCTACCCGTACATGAACAACGAGCAGGCGTTGCAGGTGCTGCTGACTACCGCCACACAGCTGGATGGATCAATCACTGATGCGCCGAACACCAAGGTCGGCTGGGGCGTGCCGGACTTGGGCCGGGCGATGCATGGGCCTGGGCAACTGCTGGGGCCAACGGATTACACCCTGGCGGCCGGGCAGGGCGATGTGTGGAGCAACGCAATCTCCGACAAGGCGCTGATTCAGCGTCAACCCGAAGACAGCGCCGAACACGCGGCCTGGCAGCAGACCTTGAAAGACAAGGGTTGGGAAAATGGCGTCGGAGCCAACGCCAGTCAGCAGGACAAGACCGATTACGCCGTCGGTAGCGCACGGGACGCCGCTGCCGCCCAGCGTATTTATCAGGGTAGCCTGATCAAGTCGGGCGCGGGAACGCTGGTGCTTACCGGCGACAACACTTATCGCGGCGCCACCACGGTCAACGGTGGATTGCTGGCGGTAAACGGCTCGCTGACTTCGGCCGTTACGGTCAACGACAGCGGCACCCTGGGCGGCTCCGGCCGCATCGCATCGCTGACCGCCAACAGCGGCGGCACCGTGGCACCGGGCAACTCGGTGGGCACCTTGCAGGTAGCGGGTGACGTCAACCTCGCGGCGGGTTCCACCTATGCGGTGGAACTGACGCCAACCAGCAGCGACCGCATTGTCGCCGACGGCAAGGCCGTACTGGGCGGCGGCACCGTGACCCTGGCGCTGGAGAACAGCCCGACCTTGCTCAGCCAGACCGAAGCCCAAAGCCTGATCGGCCGGCAATACAACATCCTCCAGGCCGCAGGCGGGATACAAGGGCAGTTTGGTGCGGTACTGCCCAACTACCTGTTCCTCGGCGGCACCCTCAACTACGCCGCCAACGCCGTGCAACTGGACATCGGCCGCAACGGCGCCAGTTTCGCCAGCGTCGGCGCGACTCGCAATCAGCGCAACGTGGCCGCAGCTGCCGAGCAATTGGGCGCGGGCAACCCGGTGTATGAAAGCGTGCTGCGTTCGGATTCGGTAGCGTCGGCGCAGCAGGGCTTCCAGCAGTTGTCCGGGGAAATCTACCCGGCGATCGGCGCGGTGCTGATCAATGACAGCCGTCACTTGCGGGATGCGGTGGGCGAGCGCCTGCGCCATACGCCGGTAACGGGTGAGAGCAACGTCTGGGTCAAGGCCCTGGGCGCCTGGGGCAAGACCGACAGCCGCAGCGAAACTGCCGGCTACACCAGCTCCATCGGCGGCATGCTCGCGGGTGTCGACGGTGCGCTGGACGAACAGACGCGCATCGGCCTGGTGGCAGGCTACAGCGACAGCTCCTTGAGTATGGGCAGCGGCACGCATTCGTCGGCGTCCATCGACAGCTATCACCTCGGCGCTTACGCCGGGCATGAGTTGGGCAACTGGCGCTTGAGTGTCGGTGGTGCTTACAGCTGGCATCGCGGCGACGTCAAACGGGACTTGCAGTACGGCGAAGTCAGCGGCAAGCAGAAGACCAAGTTGGATGCCCGTAGCGCCCAACTCTTCACCGAGGCCGCCTACCGCTTGAACCTGCAAGCCCTGGCCCTGGAACCCTTCGCCAACCTGGCGTATGTGCACCTGGACAGCGACAGCTTCCATGAAAAAGGTGATGCCGCCGCCCTTGAGCGCGGTAGCGATCGCCGCGACGCGGTACTGAGCACCCTGGGCCTGCGTGCCCTGAAAACCTTCAACCTCAATAACCATCAACAATTGGACGTATCCGGTTCGTTGGGCTGGCAGCACAGCTTGAGTGCCGTCGAGTCCGAAGAGCACCTGGCGTTTGTTGCCGGTGGTCCGTCGTTCGCGGTTGAAAGTTCGCCATTGCTGCGCGATGCCGCCTTGGTGGGCGTGCAGGCTAGCCTGGCGTTGAGCAAAACCACACGGGTCAACCTGGATTACAACGGCCAATTGGGTGGCCGGGAGAAGAATCAGGGCGTGGGCTTGAGCCTGAACTGGCAGTTCTGAACCTGAGCCACAGATCAAATGTGGGAGGGCTTGTGTGGGAGCGGGCTTGCTCGCGAAAGCGGTGTAACAGGTAGCACATCTGATACTGATCCACCGCCTTCGCGAGCAAGCCCGCTCCCACATTTGGCCGCCAGTGTTCGAAAGAGAAGTGATTCACCACAAATGCAATAAAAAACTAAGGAAGGTCACCGTGAACGTAAAAAACCGAGGGTTACACACCGCCCCGTCAACAGGCCCGGGCTACCCGCTCAAGGCCTTGAGCTGCGTGCCATACGGCGCGCTGCTGTGTTGCCTGGCAAGCCTGGGTACCGCCCAGGCCGCACCCTACGTTGAAACCGGAAAATTGGGCGACGCCGCCAGTTGGCGCAGCAATGAATTCAAGGCCGACTGGGGCCTGGGCGCGGTGCATGCGGATACGGCCTATGCCGCCGGCTACACCGGCAAGGGCGTCAAGCTGGGGATCTTCGACCAGCCGGTGTATGCCCCACATCCGGAGTTCAACAGCCCCAACAAGGTGGTGACGATTGTCACCGAAGGCATCCGCCAATACACCGACCCGTATATCCCGGTGAAGGCCGGCGATGCTTTCCGTTATGACGGCACGCCGTCCCTGGGTTCCAATGGCAAGCTGGGCAACCACGGCACTCACGTCGGTGGTATCGCGGCGGGTAACCGTGACGGTGGCCCGATGCATGGCGTAGCGTTCAACGCGCAGATCATCAGTGCCGAAAACGGTGACCCGGGCCCGGAAGACGGGATCATCCTCGGTAACGACGGTGCGGTATACAAAGCGGGCTGGGATGCCCTGGTGGCTAGCGGTGCGCGGATCGTCAACAACAGTTGGGGCATCGGTATCGGTGATCAGTACGCCAAGGGCGGTCGGGATCCAGCCTTCCCCAACTTCACGGTCAATGAGGCCCAGGCACAGTTCAATAATATCCGGCCGATCCTTGGCACCATTGCCGGCGGGGCTTACCAAGGCGCCATCGACACAGCCCGCAGTGGTGTGCTGACCATCTTCGCCGCCGGCAACGACTACAACCGCAACAACCCGGATGCCATGTCGGGCCTGGCGTATTTTGTGCCGGACATCGCACCTAACTGGCTATCGGTGGCGGCCTTGCAACAGAACCCCGACACCGCCAGCAGCGACCCCTATGTGATCAGCACCTTCTCCTCGCGTTGCGGTTATGCCGCCAGCTTCTGTGTCTCGGCGCCCGGTACAAAAATCTACAGCTCGGTGTTCAACGGCACGACGTTAGAGAACATGAAGCAGGAGTGGGAAAACAAAAATGGCACCTCCATGGCGGCACCTCATGTGGCCGGTGCCGCAGCGGTGTTGATGGAGCGGTTCCCGTACATGAGCGGCGACCAGATCTCCACGATCCTGAAAACCACGGCTACTGACCTCGGTGCCCCCGGCATCGATTCGCTGTACGGCTGGGGCATGATCAACCTGGGCAAAGCGGTAAACGGCCCAGGCATGTTTATCACCGCCGAGGATATTCCGGCCGAGTTCCGTATCGATGGCGGCTATGGCAGCGGCCAGTTTGTTGCGGACTTGCCAGGGATTGGCGCCGTGGTGGACGCCGGCAAACCAACCCAGCGAGTGTGCAATGACGTGCATTGCGGCCTGGACGTATGGAGCAACAATATCTCCGGTCACGGCGGGCTGACCAAGCAAGGGATTGGTGCCCTGGTGCTGACCGGCGCCAACACCTACAGCGGTCCGACCCTGGTCAAACAAGGTTTGCTGGCGATCAATGGCTCGGTCACCTCTGACGTCACTGTCAGCAACAGCGGTGTGGTCGGTGGCTCCGGTCGTATCGGCTCGCTGGCAGCCAAAAGCGGCGGCACCGTGGCACCAGGCAACTCCATCGGTACCTTGAACGTGGCCGGGGATGTGAGCTTCGATGCAGGCTCGACTTATGCCGTGGAGCTGTCATCCACCAGCAGTGATCGCATCGTCGCGGGCGGCAAGGCTACCCTCAACGGCGGTACGGTGACTTTGGCCCTGGAAAACAGCCCGACTTTGCTCAGCCAGACTGAAGCCCAGAGCTTGATCGGTCGCCAATACAACATTCTCCAGGCCGCTGGCGGCGTTACGGGCAGCTTCGGTTCGGTGTTGCCTAACTACCTGTTTCTGGGTGGCACGCTGAATTACGCCGCCAACGGTGTGCAGTTGAACGTAGGCCGCAATGGCAACAGCTTCGCCAGCGTCGCGGCCACCGACAACCAGCGCTCGGTGGCTGCTGCCGCCGAGCAATTGGGTGCCGGCAATGGTGTTTATGAAAGCCTGCTGTCAGCGCCGAACGCGGCGTCGGCGCAAGGGGCCTTCCAACAGTTGACCGGGGAGATCTACCCAGCCCTGGAAACCGCGTTGATCAATGACAGCCGCTACCTGCGCGAAGCCGTGGGTGAACGCTTGCAGCAAGGTGAAATGGGCACCTCCACCCAAACCATCGACACCCGTGGCAACGTCTGGGTCAAGGCCCTGGGTGCCTGGGGCAAGACCAACAGCGGCAGTGAGACGGCGGGCTACACCACGTCCATCGGCGGCATGCTGGCAGGTGTGGACGGCGCGTTGGATGACAACACCCGAATCGGTCTGGTGGGCGGTTACAGCGACACGTCGCTGAACATGGGCGACGGCACGCACTCCCGTGCTTCGGTGGACAGCTACCACCTCGGCGCCTATGCCGGGCATGAAATCGGCGCGTTGCGCCTGACCGGTGGTGCGACTTATAGCTGGCACCGTGCCGATGTGAAGCGCGAACTGCAATACGGCGAAGTGTCCGGCAAGCAGAAAGCCAAGGTCGATGCCCACACCACTCAAGTGTTCACCGAAGCGGCCTATCGCCTGAACCTGCAACCGCTGGCCCTGGAGCCGTTCGCCAACCTGGCTTACGTGCACCTGGACATGGATGGTTTCACCGAGAAGGGTGATGCTGCCGCGCTCAAGGGTGGGGATGACAGCCGTGACGTAGTGTTGAGCACCCTCGGTATGCGGGCGCTGAAAACCTTCAACGTGAACGATCACCAGCAACTTGAGGTGTCTGGCACGTTGGGTTGGCAGCACAACCTGAGTGGCACCGACTCCGAGCGGCACCTGGCCTTTGCATCAAACAGCACGGCGTTCTCGGTCGAGAGTTCGCCGATGGTGCGTGATGCGGCATTGGTAGGGGCTCGAGTCAGCCTGGCGCTGACCAAAGATGCACGGGTGAACTTTGATTACAACGGCCTGCTGGCCAGCAGGGAGAAAATCCACGGGGTGGGGTTGAGTCTGGATTGGGCATTCTGATCCATCCTTGACCTGTAGGAGCTGTCGAGCCCCGGCGAGGCTGCGAAAAAGCAGTCTGGCCGTGACGACGCCATCGCGGCCTCGCTGGGGCTCGACGGCTCCCACATTTGATCTTCACAGCCCGGGTATTTTCCAACAGTAGATTTGCCAGTTTTAGCTTTCTCGAAAATTCCAACAAAAGAGAGGCAATACCATGGGTGTCTATGACTACAAAAACCTCGGGACCGAGGACTCCAAAGCACTGTTCGCCGATGCCATGGCGATCACGTTGTATTCCTACCACAACCTGGACAACGGCTTTGCCGTTGGATATCAACACAACGGCCTGGGCCTTGGACTACCAGCCACCGTGGTGCAGGCGCTGATCGGCAGCACCAACTCCCAGGGCATAATTCCGGGAATTCCCTGGAACCCCGATTCGGAAAAAGCCGCCCTCGACGCGGTGCAAAAGGCCGGTTGGACGCCCATCAGCGCCAGCACCTTGGGCTATGACGGCAAGGTCGACGCCCGCGGGACGTTCTTTGGCGAAAAAGCGGGCTACACCACCGCGCAGGCGGAGGTGCTGGGCAAATACGACGATGCCGGAAAGTTGCTGGAAATCGGCATTGCCTTTCGCGGCACATCGGGGCCACGGGAGACACTGATCACCGACTCCATCGGTGACCTGGTCAACGACCTGCTATCAGCCTTCGGGCCCAAGGACTATGCGAAAAACTACTCGGGCGAAGCCTTCGGCACCTTGCTCCAGGACGTCGCAGCCTACGCCGGCAGCCAAGGCCTGACAGGCAAGGACGTGCTCGTCAGCGGCCACAGCCTTGGGGGCATTGCCGTCAATAGCATGGCCGACCTGAGCAACGATAAATGGTCGGGGTTCTACAAGGACGCCAACTACCTGGCTTACGCTTCACCGACCCAAAGCCCCAGCGACAAGGTGCTGAACGTCGGCTATGAACAGGACCCGGTGTACCGCGCCCTGGATGGCTCGTCGTTCAACCTGTCGTCCCTGGGGGTGCATGACACGCCCCACGAATCGACTGCCGATAACATCGTCAGCTTCAACGATTACTACGCGTCGGCACTGTGGAATGTGCTGCCGTTTTCTATCGTCAACCTCCCGACCTGGGTGACGCATCTACCGACGGGTTATGGCGACGGCATGACGCGTATCCTGGAGTCCAAGTTCTACGACCTGACCACCCGGGACTCGACGATTATCGTTGCCAACCTGTCGGATCCGGCGAAGGCCGACACCTGGGTGCAGGACCTCAACCGCAACGCCGAAGCCCACAAAGGCAGCACCTTTATCATCGGCAGCGACGGCGCCGACCTGATTCAAGGCGGCAGTGGCAACGACTACCTGGAAGGGCGCGCCGGCAATGACACCTTCCGCGACAGTGGCGGCTACAACATCATCCTTGGTGGCTCGGGCCACAACACTCTGGACTTGCAGCAGTCGCTGAAAAACGTCGACGTTGCCAACGATGGCGCAGGGACTCTGTACGTCCGCGACAGCCACGGCGGCATCAGCATGACCCAGGACATCGGTGCGCTGGTGAGCAAGGAAAGCTACCTGTTTTTCTTCAACAAGGACGTTACCCATAGCGTCACCGACAAAGGCCTGCTGGCGGGCAAGGACCTCACAGCCTACGCCTCATCGGTCAAGGGCGATGCAGGCGACAACGTGCTCAAGGCGCATGCCGGCGGTGACTGGTTGTTCGGCCTGGATGGCAATGATCACCTGATCGGCGGCAAGGGTAACGATGTATTCGTGGGCGGCGCCGGCAATGATCTGATGGAGGCGGGCGGCGGCAAGAATACCTTCTTGTTCACCGGCCAGTTTGGCCAGGACAAGATCATCGGTTACCAGGCGACGGATAAACTGGTGTTCATGGGTGTGGACGGCGTGGGTGGGCACTATGACGTGCGCGACCATGCCACGGCAGTGGGGGCCGATACGGTGCTTAGCTTCGGTGGGGATTCGGTGACGCTGGTGGGAGTAGGGCTTAACAGCCTGTCGGCGGACGGGATTGCCATTAGCTGAGTTGTAGCCGCTGCCGAAGTATGAGGCTGCGATGGGCTGCGAAGCGGCCCCAGAGGGCGGTCCTGCGGACCGCATCGCAGCCTCGTACCTCGGCAGCGGCTACAGATTTGGGGTTACTATTTTTCCTTGATAACCGTCGCTACATCCGCAGCCTTGACCCGTACACGCTTGCCGGCGATGTCGGTGAACTCGTAGAAACCATCGGCGGTCTTGGCGTTCGGTGTGTCTTTGGTCAGGTACTGGGTACCGTTCTGCAAGGTCACGACGGTCTGCGTCGAGCAACCGGCCAATACCAGGAAAGTGAGCACAACCAGTGGTCGACCCAAGCTCTTCATGTTCATAACCCTTACCTTAAATCTTCAAAAATCCTACGCCTGAAGCGACTTAGGACCACAAATATTACGCCATCGCCCACCATCTGATCACTTTTATGCAAAAAGTTGCGTGCGCCACTGATCTATTACCGATTGCAACAGCCGACGGGAGGCGGCAATCTGTATGCATAACCAGTATTTGTTCAAGTGCCCTGAATGCCCGATCCCCTGGAAAATCCCTTCTATTATCTGCATAACTTCCGGCAAGTGCTCGACTGGCTGGGGCAGCGTTACGCCGATTTGCTGGACGGTGACGAACAGCATTTCATTCAGCAATTTGACAGGTTGCCGCAAGCATCCCAGGCGTTGCTGGTGCGCATGGTGATGCGCAAAGGGGTGCATTTCCGGGCGAGCAAACTCAATTATGACGAAATCGGTCCGACGCAAGAGGCGGTCGTGCCCTTACTGGAACTGGGCTGGGTGGATGAGCACGGCCTGCTGCCTTTTGAAGAGCTGTTCTCGTTGTTGCAAAAAGGCGAAGTCCTGACGGCGTTCAAACCCTGGATCGATCAACCCAAGGGCAAGAAGACCGATTGGTTACCCGAGTTGGCGGCGCAGTTCGCTGAAAGCCGCAGCTTCCAGCAGTGGTGCCCACAGGTTGAAGACTCGCTCTACAGCCTCACGGTCATGGACCTCTGCGACCGCCTGCGGCTGATATTTTTCGGCAACCTGTACCAGGATTGGTCGGAGTTCGTACTCGCGGATCTGGGGATCTATACCTACGAAAAAGTCGAGTTCTGCGCCGAATCCCGTGGGTTGCGTAGCCGTGACGACATTCAGGGGTTCCTGTTCCTGCATCAATGCCAACAGGCCTTTGAGGCTGGGGAGGCGCTGAGCGCCGTGCTCGAGCAGATCGCGACCTTGAACACCGACAACCCTTGGCTGGAAAAGCGCCGGGGCAAGCTGTTGTTCCAGGCCGGCCAGCATTGCGAGCGCATGGCCGAACTGACCCTGGCCGAAGGTATTTACCGAGGGTGCACCTACCCGGGCGCGCGGGCACGGTTGATTCGGGTTCTGGAACGCCAGGAAGACTTTTCCCAGGCACTGACGCTGGCATGCACCGCCCACCATGCACCGGAAAGCGCCGCCGAACAGCAACACCTGTTACGGGTCTTGCCGAGGCTAAGGCGCAAGCTGGGTGAGCCGGCACAGCCCAAGCCCAAGGCTAGGGAAACCCAGCGTCTGGACCTTGAACTGCCGTTCCCGGAGCCTCTTATATCGGTGGAATACTGCGTCCAGGCGCACTTGAGTGAACACGACGCGCCGGTGCATTACGTCGAGAACAGCCTGATCAATTCACTGTTTGGCCTGTTGTGCTGGCCGGCGATTTTCGCGCCGTTGCCGGGGTCGTTCTTCCACCCGTTCCAGCGCGGCCCGGCGGATCTGCACAGTGAGGACTTCCATCAGCGGCGTAGCGAACTGTTCAGCGCCTGCCTGGATGAACTGCAGGACGAGCGCTATAAAACCACCATCCGCCAGCGCTACGCCGAGAAATGGGGTATTCAGTCACCGTTTGTGTTCTGGAGCGTGTTGACGGATGGACTCCTCGACCAGGCCCTCGACTGTCTGCCCGCCGAGCATCTGCGTCACTGGTTTGAGCGTCTGCTGCTGGACATTCGTGCCAACCGCGCCGGTATGCCGGACCTGATCCAATTCTGGCCCGAGCAAAAGACCTACCGCATGATCGAAGTCAAAGGCCCCGGCGATCGCTTGCAGGACAACCAACTGCGCTGGCTGGAGTTCTGCGGCGAGCACCAGATGCCGGTGACGGTCTGCTACGTACGCTGGGCGGAGCAGGGGGCTTGAGTTACACCGTGGCGGTGCGTGCGCTGTGCGAATTCACGGCTAAAGTCGGCGATCTTGACCTGCGGTTTACCCCGTCACCCAGTGCCCAGGAAGGTATCGTCGGCCACCGTACGGTGGCCTCACGGCGTAGTGCTCACTACCAGAACGAGGTAGCGCTGGAGGGCGAGTATCAGCAACTGAAAGTCAGGGGCAGGGCAGACGGCTATGATCCGGACCGTAACCAACTTGAAGAGGTAAAGACCTACCGTGGCGACCTCGATGCCCAACCGGACAATCACCGACAATTGCATTGGGCTCAGGTCAAGGTCTATGGCTGGTTGATGTGCCAGAAGCTGGGCCTTGCCGAGATTGTCCTGGCGTTGGTGTACTTCGATATCGTCGGCGAGCAGGAAACCCTGTTGAGTCACCGCTTTCAGGCCGGCGATCTGGAGCAGTTCTTCAACCAGCAGTGCGCGCTGTTTCTTGGCTGGGCTGAACAGGAGATGCGTCAACGAGAAGCGCGCAACACAGCGGCTCAAGCCCTGGCTTTCCCCCATGTCGAATTTCGCGGCGGCCAACGTTCCCTTGCCGAATCGGTATACAAGGCGGCCAGCACCGGACGTTGCCTGATGGCCCAGGCGCCCACCGGTATCGGCAAGACCGTCGGCACCATCTTCCCGATGCTCAAGGCCCTGGCCCCTCAACAACTGGACAAGGTGTTTTTTCTCACCGCGAAAACCCCAGGCCGCAAGCTGGCGCTGGATGCATCGCAAGTCTTATATGACAGCCGCCCTGATCTTCCCCTGCGGGTCCTTGAACTGGTAGCCCGGGACAAAGCCTGCGAACACCTGGACAAGGCCTGCCATGGCGACTCCTGCCCGCTGGCCAAGGGTTTTTATGATCGCCTTCCGGCCGCTCGGGAAGCCGCGTCCAAGGTACGTTTACTCGACCAGCGCAACCTGCGGGAAGTGGCCCTGGCGCATCAGGTATGCCCTTATTACCTGAGTCAGGAAATGGCGCGCTGGGCCGACATGGTGGTCGCCGACTACAACTACTACTTCGATTTTGGCGCCATGCTGTTTGGCCTGGCGCAGCTTAACCAATGGCGAGTCGCGGTGTTGGTGGATGAAGCCCATAACCTGGTGGAGCGTGGCCGCTCGATGTACAGCGCCGGTCTCGACCAGTACGCGCTCAAGACCTTGCGCGATATAGCCCCCGAAGCGCTGAAGAAATCCCTGCAACGCTTGAACCGCGAATGGAACGCCCTGCACAAGGAGCAGATTGCGCCTTACCAGGCCTACCCTGACAAACCGGACAAGTTGCTGCAGGCCCTGGCCCTGTGTACCAGCGCCATGGGTGACTATTTCAACGAGCATCCCGAAAGCCTCAGTGGTGAATTGCAAACCTTCTACTTCGAAGCCTTGCAGTTTTCCAAAGTGGCGGAGCTGTTCAACGAACACTTCATCTTCGACATCAGTAAGCGCGAACTCAGCGGCAAGCGCAGTTCCTCTCAACTGTGCCTGCGCAACGTGGTGCCTGCCGAATTTATTCGTCCGCGCTTGACGGCAGCCCGTAGCAGCGTGCTGTTTTCCGCCACCTTGAGCCCCCGGCATTACTACGCCGACTTGCTCGGGCTACCGGCGGATACCGCCTGGATCGACGTTGAATCACCGTTCAAGGCCGAACAATTGCAGGTGCGCATCGTCAACCAGATTTCCACCCGGTTTGTCCATCGCCAGGCCTCTCTGGCGCCGATAGTCGAGCTGATTGCCGCACAGTTTTCGCAGCAGCCCGGCAATTACCTGGCGTTCTTCAGCAGCTTCGATTACCTGCAACAGGTGGCTCAATTACTGGCCGAGCGGTATCCGCGCATACCGTTATGGCAACAATCTCGTGGCATGAGTGAAACCGAGCGCCAGGGCTTTCTCGATCAGTTCACCCAGCACAGCCAAGGCATTGGCTTTGCAGTACTGGGCGGGGCGTTTGGCGAAGGTATCGACTTACCGGGCACGCGCTTGATCGGCGCCTTTATCGCCACCTTGGGCCTGCCACAACTGAACCCGGTCAACGAGCAGATGAAGCTACGCATGGGTGCGATCTTCGGTGGCGGTTATGACTACACCTATCTCTACCCTGGCATCCAGAAAGTCGTGCAAGCGGCGGGCAGGGTGATCCGCAGCCAACATGACCGTGGGGTGCTAATGTTGATCGACGATCGCTTCGGCGAGTCGCGGGTCAGGCACCTGTTGCCGCGTTGGTGGGCGATCGACTAGGGCCACGCCACACCCGCTCGACGCTGAACCTTGAGCACCTACGTAAGGAGCCGATTGATGAGCGAAATCCAGCACCAGCAAGTGGCGGTCAACGGCATTGATCTAAGCCTGTACATCGCTGGCCCCGAGAGCGGCCGTCCGGTATGGCTGCTCCATGGTTTCCCCGAGTGCTGGCATTCCTGGCGAGAACAGATTCCTGCACTGGCGGCCGCCGGGTATCGGGTGTTTGTTCCTGAGATGCGCGGTTATGGGCAGAGCAGCGCGCCGCCTGATATCGCCGACTATGAGCTGTTGACCTTATGCGCCGATATCCAGAGCACCATGGACCTGTTCGGGCATCGTGATGTGGTCATGGTCGGCCACGACTGGGGCGCTGTGGTGGCTTGGCACCTGGCGTTGCTGGAGCCTGCGCGTATCACCGCCCTGGTCACGATGTCGGTGCCTTATGCCGGACGAGCCAAGCGGCCGGTGATCGAGATCATGCGGCAGCTGTATGCCGACCGGTTCAACTACATCCTGTACTTCCAGGAGCCCGGCGTGGCGGAACAAGAGTTGGACGCGGATATCGAGCGCACCCTGCGGCTATTCATGCAGGACCAGGACGTATTCCTGCAGCAAAAGCCGGCTACCGCTACGCTGCTCGAAGGCGTTGCACTGCCGCAAGCACTGCCGCAGTGGTGCAGTCAGCGGGAACTGGATGTTTACGTGAAAACCCTTGCTGGCGGTGGCTTTCGCGGGCCACTGAACTGGTATCGCAACTTTGAGTGCAATTGGCAGCACACCGAGCGTCTTGCGGGAAAACAGGTACTACAACCGACCTTGTTTCTGATCGGTGACCGCGACCCGGTGGGCATATTTGAGGCTCACACGCTCAAGCGTATGCCTGAGGTGGTACCGAATCTACAGCAGGCGGTGCTGGCCAATTGTGGTCACTGGATTCAGAACGAGCAGGGGCCGAAGGTCAACGAGCTGTTGCTTGGGTTCTTAGGTCCAGCCCTTTCAAGGTCTTTGAGAACGCAGCCAAATACGCTTGAAATACCCCGCTCAGGCCAGTGAAGATCAACGGTGGAAGCTGTCGAGCTTTAGCGAGGCTGCGATGACGTCGGCATAGCCAACATTGATGTTGCCTGACCCACCGCTATCGCAGCCTCGCTAAAGCTCGACATCTCCCACAGGGGTTTCACGTCGTCAGTTAGATCTTCATCCCAAGCCTGATGCGACTGTTTTTTCAACGACCTTGAAAGGGCTGGTTCTTAGGTCAAAAATAAACGTTGCACCGCGTCCTGGCAGATCGACCAAGCCGATAGCCTGCCCGTGCAGTTGCAGAATGCGATGCACAATGCGCAATCCCAGCCCACCATCCCGCCGGGCGCCACCAATGGTGAACGCCCGCAGGAACAAGCCCTCACGCAACTCGGTATCAATTCCCGGCCCGCTGTCGCTGACGGTCACTTCGACCCGATCACCCTTGGGCGCCAGGATGACCTCGATATCGCCATTGACCGGCGTATGCCGCAATGCGTTATCCAGCAAATTGGTCAGTACTCGTTCAATCAGCCCCAAGTCCGCAAACACCGTAGGCACCACCGGCGGCAGGGTGGCGATAAGGGCGATGCCGCGGGCCTGCGCAGTCAATTCGAACTTCTGGAAGATATCCTGCACCAGGTCAGGCAGCGAAAACCCCTCAATCACCGGTTGCACAAAACCATGTTCCAGCCGCACCAGTTCCAGCAATGACTGGGCCAAGCCGCCGACCTTGCGGCTCTGGTCCAGGGCAATCCCCAAATAGCGTCGACGCTCCTCAGGACTCAGGCTGGCATCCTTGAGGGACAGCGTTTCCAGGTAGCCATGCAAGGACGCCAACGGCGTACGCAGGTCATGGGAGATATTGGCCACCATGTCCCGACGTTCCTGGTCCTGGTGGGTGAGGGCGCGCCATTGTTCGCCCAGGCGGTTTTCCATCTGGATGAAGGCCTGGTCCAGCACGGCGATTTCGTCCTGGCTGGACACGGCTGGTGTCACGGCGGTTGAGGTTTTCGGTACACCGTTGATATCAAACTCACCGACTTTCTCGGTCAACTGGCGCAATGGCCGGGTGATCCAGGCAAAAGCGGTCAACCCGGCGAGCAAGCACAGCAACGCCACCAGCGCGATTGACCACAAGGCGATGTTCAGTGCCAGGCTCGTGGCATCCCGGGCATCGAACCGGTCGTGGGCCTCACCCAGCAGTACCACATACAGATAACCGGCCTGCTTGCCGTTGACTCGCAGCGGCGCGGCGCTGAAGACCTTGAGGCCGTCGACACTGCGCGGGTCATCACCGAGGATCGGTAGCATGGCGCCACTGAGGAGGCGGCGGATCGGCTCCAGGTTGACCTGTTCCCGGCGCAGGTGGCCGCTGGGGGCAGCGTTGCCGACGACGCGCCCGTCGATATCCAGCAAGTACACCTCGACACTGGGGTTGACCAACATCAACTGGCTGAACAGATTGCGCACCGCCTCAGGCTTGAGGCCATCGGCGTCCATCAGTTGAGTATCGCGAGCGATGTGAGTCGCCAGGTCGCGGGACAGGCCTTGCACCACTTCCAGCTCATGCATGCGGTTGGAGCGCACTTGCAGCCAGGCCGAGGTGCCGCTGCAGATCAGCAGCAACAGGGCAAATACCAGGGACAGCCGTTGGGTCAGGGTCAATCTCATGGCGGCTGCTCGGCAAATTTATAGCCGCGGCCCCACACGGTGAGGATGCGCGCCGGGTTGGCCGGGTCGGTCTCGACCTTGGCCCGCAGCCGGTTGATGTGGGTATTGACCGTGTGTTCATAGCCCTCGTGGCTGTAGCCCCACACCGCATTGAGCAGGTCCATGCGCGAGAACACTTTGCCGGGTTGGCGGGCGAAGAAATACAGCAGGTCGAACTCCCGAGGCGTGAGGTCCAGGCGTTGGCCATTGAGGCTGGCGTCGCGGGTCAGCGGGTTAATAAACAATGAACCGAGGTCGAGGCTGCCGGCGTCCATTTTCAGGTTCCTGGCCATGGCTTCGACACGGCGCAACAGCGCCTTGACCCGCGCCACCAGCTCCGGAAAGGAAAACGGTTTGGCCAGGTAGTCATCGGCCCCCAGTTCCAGGCCGAGGATGCGGTGCAGTTCGCTGGAACGGGCGCTGGTGATGATGATCGGTGTGTAGCGGGTCATGGCCCGAGCGCGGCGGCAAATCTCCAGGCCATCGACGCCGGGTAACATCAGGTCAAGGATCAGGGCATCCCAGCCGCCTTGCTCCAGCAGGCGCAGGCCTTCGTTGCCGTCGGCGCTGTGGACGACCTCGAACTGTTCGTCCCGCAGGTGCAGGCAAATCAGGTCGGCGATATGGGCGTCATCCTCGACTACGAGGACGCGTTTGGGCTGATCCATTGAAGAAGCCTTTCGGTTGGCAGTCCGCGCATTGTGCGGGTTTTGCAACAGTGTAGTTATCACGAATTGTTTAACTCTGCGTGAGGATTCCGCGACCCGCCAGCGCCTAGGATTAACCATCACTGATGTTGTGGCGAGCGGGCAAGCCCCCCCGCCACAGGTTATCCATCGGCCAAGAAGTAGGAGAAGCTCATGTATTCACGTCGACAGTTGCTGCTGGCCGGCGGTGGCCTTGGGGTCGCGGTGCTGGCGGGTGGCTTGCTGCAGAAGATCAACGCGGCGGGTACGTTGATCTCGCAAGCTGAAGCGGCCGAAAGCTTCGAGGTCAGCCATACGGATGCCGAGTGGCACTCCCTGCTGACGGCAGAGCAGTACGCAATCCTTCGGGAGAGGGGCACCGAACGGCCCTACAGCAGCGCACTGAACGAGGAACACCGCAGCGGTACATTCGCCTGTGCCGGCTGCGGTCTGGCGTTGTTTTCCTCCGCCACTAAATTCGACAGTCACACCGGCTGGCCAAGTTTCTGGCAACCGCTGGACAACGCAGTCGCAAGCCATCGCGACACGTCCTTTGGCATGCAGCGCAACGAAATCTACTGCCGTCGTTGCGGCGGTCATCAGGGCCACGTGTTCGATGACGGTCCACGGCCCACCGGCCTGCGCTATTGCATGAACGGCGCGGCCATGACCTTTGTCGCGGCTTAATTCAATGTCTTCCTATAAGGGTCCATTCCATGTGGCTTCTGGTTCTCGCTTACCTGGGCGGCGTGCTGACGATTGTCAGCCCGTGCATCCTGCCGGTTCTGCCTTTTGTCTTCGCTCGCACCGGGCAGCCGTTTTTGCGCAGTGGTTTGCCGCTGTTAGCGGGGATGGCCCTGACCTTCGCCGTGGTCGCCTCGCTGGCAGCGGTGGGCGGCGGTTGGGTGGTGCAAGTCAATCAGTACGGGCGCTGGCTCGCGTTGCTGTTCGTTGCACTGTTCGGGCTGACGCTGCTGCTGCCAAGGCTGGCCGAACGACTGACACGGCCGTTGGTGGCCGCCGGCAGTCGCCTGTCGGAAGCCGCAGGGGCCGACGCCAAGCCGCGGCCGGGCGCCTCGTTTCTGATCGGCGTGGCCACCGGGCTGCTATGGGCACCGTGCGCCGGTCCCATCCTGGGCTTGGTGCTAACGGGCGCCGCGCTGCAAGGCGCGAGTATCGGTACTACCTTGCTCTTGCTGGCCTACGCCGCCGGGGCTGCGACTTCCCTGGCTTTGGCGTTGCTGGTCGGCGGTAAGGTCTTTGGGCTGATGAAACGCTCGCTGGGCGCGGGGGAATGGCTGCGCCGTGGCTTGGGTGCGCTGATGCTCGCGGGTGTAGCGGCAATTGCCCTGGGCCTGGACACCGGAATCCTGGCGCGGTTATCGACCGCTTCCACTGGTGGCCTGGAGCAAAGCCTGGTTAACCAACTGAGCGCGCCGCCTGCGCAGAAGAGCGGGGCGATGATGATGGCCGCCAACCACAGCGACACCTTGCCGGTAGAAGGCACGCTGCCGTCTCTGGACGGCGCCGTGCAGTGGCTCAACTCCCCACCCCTGACCGCCGAAGCACTGAAAGGCAAAGTGGTGCTGGTGGATTTCTGGACTTACTCCTGCATCAACTGCCTGCGCTCCTTGCCTTATGTGAAGGCTTGGGCCGAGAAATACCGTGATCAGGGCTTGGTGGTAATTGGCGTACACGCGCCGGAATTCGCCTTTGAGCGGGACGTGAACAACGTCACGAAGGCCATGAAGGATTTGGGCATCACCTACCCGGTGGCGATCGACAACAACTACAAGGTCTGGCGCGCGTTCAACAACCAATACTGGCCGGCGCACTATTTTGCCGATGCCAAGGGCCAGATTCGCTACCACCATTTTGGCGAGGGTGATTACGCCGAGTCCGAGCGGGTGATTCAGCAATTGCTACGCGAAGCGGGGGCGACCCAGGTGGCCGGCGGTTTGATCGAGGCCGATGCCAAGGGTGTCGAGCAGGCACCAGACATGAACGAAGTGCAGTCGCCGGAAACCTACCTGGGCTTTCAGCGGGCCGAGCACTTTGTTACCACCGGTACGTTGGCCACCGACAAGGTGGTGAATTACCCGGTGGCCGGCAACCTGGCACTCAATGACTGGACCCTGGAAGGCCAGTGGAACGTCGGCGGCCAGCAAGCCACGTTGGCTGCCGCCCAAGGGCGGATTGTGTATCGCTTTCATGCCCGAGACCTGCACCTGGTGCTGGGGCCGGGTGCGGATGGCAAGCCCGTGCGATTCAAGGTCACGGTTGACGGCCAGGCGCCGGGGGATGCTCACGGTACAGATGTAGCGCCCGATGGCAGCGGTACAGTGACGGATCAGCGCCTGTACCAGTTGGTACGCCAAACGGGGGCGATCAAGGACCGGACGTTCACCATCGAGTTTTTTGATCCGCAGGTGTCGGCGTATGCCTTCACCTTCGGTTGATTGGGAGAAAATATAATGAGATTTTTCAAGTACTTGCCTGTGCTTGCCATCGCCGTCTTTGTTGGCCAATGCGCAGCCTTCTCCCTCGGCCCGGCCGACGACACGGTCGTAATCGCGCCACCCGCCCTGGACACGCCCGCGACTTCAAGCGGTTTGCAAACTGCTGTGTTTGCCGGTGGCTGTTTCTGGGGCGTACAAGGGGTGTTTCAACATGTGCAAGGGGTGAAAAACGCCGTCTCCGGCTACGACGGCGGCGCAGCCACCACGGCTCAATACGACACCGTCAGCGAGGGCAACACCGGGCACGCCGAATCAGTGTCAGTGACCTACGACCCGGCCACTGTCAGCTACGGCAAGTTGCTGCAGATTTTCTTCTCGGTGGCCCATAACCCCACGGAACTCAATCGCCAGGGCCCGGACAGCGGCACCCAGTATCGCTCGGCGATCTTTGCCCAGAATGCCGAACAACAGACAGTCGCCCAGGCTTACATTGCCCAATTGGACGCTACCAAGGCTTTCGGTAAACCGATCGTGACCCGCATCGAGATGGACAAACCGTTCTACCCAGCGGAGTCCTACCATCAGGACTTCCTCACAGAGAATCCGTCCTACCCGTACATCGTGATCAACGACTTGCCCAAAGTGGCGCAGTTGAAAAAACTGTTCCCCGAGCACTATCGAGCCGAGCCGGTACTGGTGAAAAACCAGTAGGCCTCAGCCTTTGGCTTTAGCCAGATAGGGCGCAAGGCGTCGGCCCATCTCTTCGCCCAAAGCCTGTAGCCCACTCAAGGGGCGGATCATCACCTCAAACTCGATGATCTGCCCTTGTTCGTTGAAGCGGATCAGGTCGATGCCCTTAAGCTGTTTGTCGCCGACCCGAGCGCTGAACTCCAGCACGACGCTGAGGCCATCGGCGGTGGCCAGTTCGCGGTGGTATTTGAAGTCTTCGAAGACCTTGAACACGGTGTTGAGGATCATCGCCACCACCGGTGCGCCGGGGTAGGGCGTGTGGGCCATGGGGGAGCGGAACACGGCGTCGGGTGCCAGCAGCTCGGGCAAGGCGCTGAGGTCGGCGCTGGCCAGCATGGCGTGCCAGCGTTGCAGGCTGTGGGCGGCGTGGGGGTTCAGGCTGAGTTCGGACATGGTCTGTTCCTGTTCTTATGAGGACCTGGTCAAGATAAGAGCAGCACCGAAGCGGGATCAATGATCCGAATTGACAGTTATATGCCTTGAACAAACAGTCCAGGCACCATCGGTTCAAAGTGGGAGCGGGCTTGCTCGCGAATGCGCAGTGTCAGTCAAATAGGCATCAACTGACCCACCGCCTTCGCGAGCAAGCCCGCTCCCACACAAGCCCGCTCCTACACGTCAGATTACTTCCAGATACGAACTGTGAATCGCCTGCGCCAACTCCCGCACGGTGTCGATAAACTCCGTCAACCGGCTATGCAGCCCGGCCTCCAGAATCTCATCAATCCCCGTATACCGCAGCCGCGCCTCGAACTCAGCGGCCAGGCGTTGCGCCGTGCGCCCATAACTGCCCGGCAAGTCCGCAAGAATATGACTCAACTCCTCGATGCAGGCATGCAACGAGCGCGGCACATCGCTGCGCAACAGCAGCAACTCCGACACCGATCGGGCATTCAGCGCGTTGGGATAAAGCTCGGTGTAGGCCTCGAACGATGACAAGGCGCGGAGCAGGGCGCTCCACTGGTAATAGCCGCGAGCCGACAGATCACTGACTTCCTCAGACTCCTCGCCAAACATCTCGTACCGCGCATCCAGCAGGCGCAGGGTGTTGTCGGCCCGTTCAACAAACGTCCCCAGGCGAATGAAACGATACGCATCGTTGCGCATGATGGTCCCGGACGTCGCGCCTCGGAACAGGTGCGAGCGCTCCTTGACCCACTCACAGAAGTGGCTGATGCCATGACGCGCCAGGCCGCCGGCGGCGATGCTGCGCATTTCCAGCCAGGTAGCGTTGAGGTTTTCCCACATGTCGGCGGTGATGCGCCCGCGCACCGCGTGGGCGTTGCCGCGGGCGGCACGCAGGCAGTTGTAGATACTGGCCGGGTTTTCTTCGTCCAGGGCGAAAAAGTGCAACATGCGTTCGGCATCCAGTTGCTGGTGACGCTCCAGGTAACTCTCTAGGGTGCCGCTGCTGAGCAACGACATTGCCAGTTCATCCAGCCCGTCGCTGCGCCCGGCCTGGGGCATCAACGACAACGAATAACTGACTTCCAGCATGCGCGCCAGGTTCTCGGCGCGCTCCAGGTAACGGGACATCCAATACAAATCTGCGGCGGTTCTACTCAGCATATTCAGCCCTCCACCACCCAGGTGTCCTTGGTTCCGCCGCCTTGCGACGAGTTGACGATCAATGAACCTTCGCGCAATGCAACCCGGGTCAAACCACCGGGCACCAGGCGGGTTTCCTTGCCCGACAACACGAAGGGCCGCAGGTCGATATGCCGGGGCGCGATGCCGTTTTCGACAAAGGTCGGGCAGGTGGACAGGCTCAAGGTCGGTTGGGCGATGTAGGCGTGGGGTCGAGCCTTGATCCGCTGGCGGAAGTCCTCGATTTCAGCGGCCGTGGAAGCCGGGCCAACCAGCATGCCGTAGCCGCCGGAGCCCTGGGTTTCCTTGACCACCAGGTCCTGCAGGTTGGCCAGGACGTGGGATAGCTCCTCCGGCTTGCGGCATTGGAAGGTCGGTACATTTTGCAGAATCGGCTCTTCATCCAGATAGAAGCGGATCATCTGCGGCACATAGGGGTAGATCGATTTGTCGTCCGCCACTCCGGTACCAATGGCATTGGCCAGCACCACGTTGCCGGCGCAGTAGGCGGCCACCAGGCCAGGCACGCCGAGCATTGACTCGGGATTGAACGCCTGCGGGTCGAGGAACGCGTCGTCAATGCGCCGATAGATCACGTCCACGGCTTTCGGGCCGTCGGTGGTGCGCATGAACACCTTGAGGTCGTGGACGAACAGGTCGGCGCCTTCCACCAGTTCCACGCCCATTTCCCGGGCCAGGAACGCGTGCTCGAAGAATGCGCTGTTGAACCGGCCCGGTGTCAGCACCACGACGTTGGGATTGTCCAGGCGGCTGGAGCTTTTCAGGGTCTTGAGCAGCAGATTGGGGTAGTGGTCCACCGGTGCGATGCGCTGCTTGGCGAACACTTCCGGGAACAGGCGCATCATCATCTTGCGGTCTTCGAGCATGTAGCTGACACCGCTGGGCGTACGCAGATTGTCTTCGAGCACGTAGTAAGTACCGTCGCCGTCGCGCACCAGGTCGACGCCGGAGATGTGCGAGTAGATATCGCGGTGCAGGTCCAGGCCGACCATCGCCTTCTGATAGCCCTCGTTGGCCAGGACTTGTTCGGCGGGGATGATCCCGGCCTTGATGATGCGCTGGTCGTGGTAGATGTCGGCGAGGAACATGTTCAGCGCATTGACCCGCTGGATGCAGCCACGCTCGATGATGCTCCACTCACTGGCGGGGATACTTCGGGGAATGATGTCGAAGGGGATCAGGCGCTCGGTGTCCTGCTCGTCGCCGTACAGGGTGAAGGTGATCCCGGCGCGGTGAAACAGCAGATCGGCTTCACGGCGGCGCTGGGCCAGCAGTTCCGGCGGCGTATTGGCCAGCCAGCGAGAGAACTCTTGATAGTGCGCACGGCAAACGCCTTGTGCGTCATTCATTTCATCAAAGAAAGATCGAGCCATTCCAGTACCTTGTCAGTGCCGGGGGGTGATACCTGGGTTGGCACTGCCGCTTTAAAAAACGCATTTTTATATGAGCCCGTGGCTGATGGTGCCAGTGGGCCTGGTCCTTACTTTCTTTTGGGGTCGGCTCTGGGTCGGGGGGTAACGATTGCTCCTTCAATGGTGAGTGGCGGCAGGGTATTGAAGGGGTAAAGCAATGCCTGTGCCTAAACCGGTCTTGCGCTGCGATAAAGCTGTGGTTTAGGGGGCTTGCATGTGTTGGGCAGCGTAGTGGTCCCTATTTTGGGGCCGCTTCGCGACCCGACGCGGGCAAGCCCGCTCGCCACAACGTTGAAGTGCGCTCCAAGATGGTGCGTCGAACGAACTTGAACTTCGGGCAAGGCCGATTCTTCTAACGATATTCGATCCCGGGAGGACATTTGATCGTGCCCAGAATCATTTCTCCACACACGCCAGAGTCGGCGTTGACTGACCATACCGAGCACACGGCTAAGATTTTCGGCTCGCCCAAGGACCGCCTGGACTTCTACCGGAGGGAGATCCAGTACGAAACCACCATCCTGGCCAACCGCACCGATGCCTACCTCACGGCACAATCATTCCTTGTGATCGCCTTTGTTTCCTGCATGGGCAATCTCAACCCGGAGTGGGGCAAGTTGTTCACTCTGGTGGTGCCGGCGTTCCTGGCGATGCTCGGGGTGCTCAGTTCGCTCAATGCCTGGCCGGGCATTCGCGCCGCCTACGACATCATCGATCACTGGCACTTCAAGCAAAGCCAGCTGCTGCGCAGTGAGCCGGTGATGGGCTTGGCCTATGATGATTCCCCGCTGTTTTGCGAGACCGAGTCATCCCACAAGGGTTATCGCAAATCCTTGCTGTTTTCGGTGCGCACCCCGTGGTTGTTCATGGTGTTCTGGGTGCTGCTGGAGGCTTATGCCTTCTATATCCAGATAGATAACCCTGGCGCCTAGCTAATTGGAATGAACTTCAGCCTCCAGGGCAGCGCCTTACCTTTACGCAGGATGTATTTTTTCAAGGCTCTGCGAAGAGGTGACCATGAGCACACACGATAAAGACGACCCGCAAGTCAGCGGCCGCAATGATCCAGCGATTGACCGTGGTGAGCCCGCCCCCGGCACGGGCGCCGATGCACCGAAGGACCCCAGGCCTGCCCGTGATCCCAAGGCAGCGGAAAACGACTACAGTCCAGACTTCAAGCCCGAGCGTGAGCCCAAGCCGGACACTGATGCCGATATCGATACCCAGGGCGGTTAGAGGAAAACGACATGTCACTTGAGATTGATGAGGATGATGAGCTCAACGACCCGGGCAATGAAGATCCGGGATCACTTATGGATGATGCGGAAGTGCCGCTGAATGATTTGGATGATGTGGGCAATACCGAGGAGGACTAAAGCCATACGCCAGCCTGTAGCCGCTGCCTCGGCAGCGGCTACAGGCTGGAGACATATCTGCTTAACCTGAGCCCGACCTGTTTTAGCTGTAAGCGACACCCTGTGAAATTTACCGTTGAACGAGTGTTCAGTTTCAATTATGTTGACTGCACCCCCTGACTGGCGACAGTCGGGCTTGCGCTTTTTATGATTGAACGAGAGGCACTGGCATGCGGTTTTCACCCTTCGTTGAGAGAATTGCAGGACAGGGCGTTGCGGCCTGGGACATTCACCACGCTGCGTTCGAAGCCAGCAGCAAGGGCGAAGATGTGATCATCCTCAGTGTCGGTGATCCGGATTTCGCCACACCGTCGTTTATCACCGATGCGGCCATCGACGCCCTGCGCCAGGGCGACACCCACTACACCGAAATTTCTGGCCGCCTGGCGTTGCGCGAGGCCATCGCGAAGCGCTACAGCCATTCCCTGGCGCGCTCACTCAACGCTGAAAACGTCATCACGGTTGCCGGGGCGCAGAACGCGTTGTTCGTCACCTCGATGTGCCTGCTGCAGGCGGGTGATGAAGTACTGGTGCTTGATCCGATGTACGTCACCTACGAAGCCACGCTCAAAGCCAGTGGCGCTACGTTGGTGCGGGTACCGTGCTCGGCAGAGTCAGGTTTTCGCCTTGACCCGCAGTTGCTGGCCGCTGCGATTACGCCGCGTACCCGGGCGCTTTTCTTTTCCAACCCGAACAATCCTACCGGCGTAGTACTCAACCGCGACGAGCTCCAGGTGATTGCCGACCTGGCCGTCGCCCATGACCTGTGGGTGGTGGTGGACGAGGTTTACGAAAGCCTGGTGTTCGACGGTGAATACCACAGCCTGGCTGCGCTGCCGGGCATGGCCGAACGTTGCATCGTGATTGGCAGCCTGTCCAAGTCTCATGCCATGACCGGCTGGCGTATCGGCTGGATCATCGCCACCCCGGCGATGGTTGCCCACGCCGAAACCCTGGTGCTGAGCATGCTTTATGGTTTGCCGGGGTTTATCATGGAAGCCGCCCTGGCTGCGGTGTTGGCCCATGACCAAGTCACCCAGGGCATGCGTGAAACCTACCGCCGCCGCCGTGATTTGGTGGTGGCTGGGCTCAGCGGCTGCCCAGGCATCCGTGTGCAAGCGCCCCAGGCCGGGATGTTCGTGCTGGTGGATGTGCGCGACACAGGCCTCAGCTCCCTGGATTTTGCCTGGCGGCTGTTCCGGGAAGCGGGTGTGTCAGTGCTGGATGCGGCAGCATTCGGCGAGCCGGCCCAAGGCTTTGTGCGACTGTCATTCACCCTGGGTGAAGCTCGCTTGGCCGAGGCCTGCCAGCGCATCACCGGGTTTGTTGGCAAGCTGGCGGGGGAGCCACAGGTAGCCCCGATTGCCAAGATCATCGCGCCACAACCCGCCGAAGCCCGCAAGATGATCGAAGTCATCGACCTGCACAAACGCTTCGGCAATATCGACGTGCTCAAGGGTATTTCCCTGACGGCCCACGAAGGCGAGGTGATTTCGCTGATCGGCGCCAGTGGCTCGGGCAAAAGCACCTTGCTGCGCTGCATCAATATGCTGGAAGTGCCGGATCAGGGCAGCATTCATGTCGACGGCGAAAGCATCAAGCTCAACTACGGTCGCCCCGGCGCACCGCTGGTGGCTGACGCCAAGCAATTGGTGCGGATTCGCTCGACCCTGGGCATGGTGTTCCAGAACTTCAACCTGTGGCCTCATCGTACGGTGCTGGAAAACCTGATCGAAGCACCGACCCAGGTCCTGGGCGAAAACCGTGCCGAGGCCATCGAACGGGCCGAAGCCTTGCTCGACCGCGTGGGCCTGGCCGCCAAGCGCAACGAATACCCGGCATTTCTCTCCGGCGGCCAGCAACAGCGCGTCGCCATCGCCCGTGCCTTGGCCATGCGCCCCAAAGTCATGCTGTTCGACGAACCCACCTCGGCCCTCGACCCGGAACTGGTAGGGGAAGTGCTGCGGGTGATTCGCTCCCTGGCAGAAGAGGGCCGCACCATGATCCTGGTGACCCATGAAATGGCCTTCGCCCGGGATGTCTCCAGCAAAGTCGCGTTTCTGCATCAAGGCTTGATCGAGGAAACCGGCTCGCCGGACTCGGTGTTTATCGATCCACGCAGTGAGCGTTGCCGACAGTTCGTCAACGCGCATCAAACTCGCTAACTCCATAAAAAGACGGGGCAAGATCATGACTTCCAAACGACTGGCAAAGTGGTTGAGCAGTGCGGTGTTGATGCTGGCGGCCGGTACGGCGCTGGCGGCGCAGACGCCCATCGTGTTTGCGGTGGCAGCAGAACCCTATCCACCGTTCACCGTGAAGGGTGGTAACGGGCAATGGTCGGGTTTTGAAGTGGACCTGATCCACAAGCTCTGTGAAGGCATGAAAGCCGACTGTCAGATCAAGGAAGTGGCGTGGGACGGAATTATTCCTTCGTTGCTGGCGAAGAAGATCGACGTGATTTTCTCGTCGATGTCGGTCACCGATGAGCGTGAAAAGCAGATTGCATTCAGCCGCGCCTATTACGACTCGCTGCTGGGTGTGGCAGGGCCCAAGGGCGCCGAAGTGGAAATCTCCCCGGCGGGCCTCAAGGGCAAGTTGATCGGTGTGCAGATCTCCACCGTCAGCGCCAACTACCTGAAGAAGTACTACGAGAACATCGCCGACCTCAAGTATTACGACACCCAGGAATCGGCCAATGCTGACCTGATCGCTGGGCGCATCGACTACATGATGGCCGACGACACCGCCATCGCAATGATGGTGAAAACCCCGGAAGCCAAGGACCTGGCCCACATCGCCAGCGTGCCGTACGACCCGATCATCGGCCGTGGCGTCGGTGCCGGCTTGCGCAAGGAAGACACCGAACTTAAAGCCCGGTTGGACAAGGCCATCGGCGAGCTGCTGGTGAGCAAGGACTACGCTGACTTGTCCGAGAAGTACTTCGGCCTGTCCGTCAGCCCCTGCAAACGATCGGACACGCCTGCCTACGTGAGCAAAGTCTGCGACAGTCCCTACGCCCAGTAAGGAAGCCTGAAATGCCGGCGATGTTCGATCTACTCAATTTCAGCGAACAAGGATGGGGTAACGCGCTGCTCAAAGGGTTATGGATGACCCTGCAGATCTCGGCCGGATCGTTTGTGGTCGGGCTGCTGATCGGCCTGGTGGTGGCCTGTGCCAAGCTCAGTGCACCACGCCCGATTGCCTTGGTGATGCGCGGCTACACCACGGTATTTCGGGCGGTGCCCGAGTTGCTGCTGATTCTGCTGCTGTATTACGCAGGTTCCATGGGACTCAACGCGCTGATGCTGTGGCTGGGTTTTGCCCAGGTCAACATCAGCGGGCCGCTGGTGGCGATTCTGGTGCTGGGGCTGGTGCAGGGCGCGTATGCCTCGGAGATATTCCGGGCGGCAATTCTGGCGATTCCACACGGCCAGATCGAAGCCGCACGAGCCTTTGGCTTGAGTGGTTTTGGCCTGTTCCGTCGGGTGACATTGCCGATCATGGCGCCTTACGCGTTGGCCGGCATGTCCAACCTGTGGATCAACCTGATCAAGGACAGCGCGCTGATCAGCGTGGTCGGCACCAATGAGCTGCTGTACACCGCCAAGCAGGCGGCGGGCTCGACCCGGCATTACTTGTTGTTCTACCTCACGGCCGCTGCCTTGTATTACCTGGTGACATTGGCCTCCAACTACCTGTCCGGACGCCTGGAACGACGTATTCGTCGCTGGATGCCCGTGGTCGAGTGAACCCCATGCCAGATTGGATAATTTATTACGCAGGACTGATCGGCAAAGGCTTGCAGACTACCTTGTCGCTGCTGGTAGTTTCCGCAGTGCTGGGCTTTGCCCTGGCGGTGCTGGTGGCGCTGGCTCGTTTGTCTCGGCGCAAGTGGCTGGCACGCTGTGCCGTGGTCTACACCAGTGCGTTGCGGGGAACGCCGCTGCTGATCCAGATCTACATTTTCTACTATGGCCTGGGCAGTCTCTTCGCCCAGTTCCCGCTGATACGTGGCAGTTTCCTCTGGCCATTCCTGCGGGACGGCTATTGGTACATCGTCTTTGCCTTGGTGTTGTCGGTAGGTGCTTATGTGGGGGAAGTGATTCGCGGTGGCCTGCTGGCCGTACCCAAGGGTGAAATGGAGGCCGCTTCGGCCTTCGGCATGACCCCACGCCAGGCGCTGTTGCGGGTGCGCTTGCCACGGGCCATGCGCCTGTTGTTGCCGACCCTGGCGGGTGAGACGGTGATGCTGCTCAAGTCCACCGCCCTCGCATCGACGATTGCCGTGGTCGACCTGCTGGGCGCCGCCAACGTGGTGCGTGCTCAGACCCTACAGATCTACCAGCCGCTGCTGCTGGTGGCTGGGGTCTACCTGTGCCTGACCTTCCTCATCGAGGCCATGTACGCCATTGCCGAACGACGCGGCACGCCGTTGCGCAGGTCCGCGGGATGAACAACGCCGACCGCTCCCTACAAGGGATTGCCCTGTGTTCCCTAGCCTATGCCTTCCTGGCGTTGCAGGACGCCGCGATCAAATGGCTGGTGGCCGACTATTCAGTGTTCACCATCCTGTTCTGGCGCAGCCTCGTGGTGGTGGTCGCTTGTGTGATTGCCGGGCGCCTGGGCTTGTTGCGCCGCGCCTGGCATTCCGGCAGCCGCAAACTGTTGATCGTGCGTGGGCTGCTGTCGTTGCTGGCGTGGTTGCTGTACTACACCGCCGCCAAGGACCTGACCCTGGCGGAAATGACCACCCTGTATTTTTCCGCGCCGATCATGGTCACGCTGCTGGCCGCGCTGATCCTCAAGGAACGTGCCAGTCGCGGGCAGTGGATCTCGCTGGTCATCGGCTTTGTCGGCGTAGTGATTGCCTGCCGGCCCAGCAACATGGTCGATCCGCTGCCGATAGCGCTCACATTGGCAGCGGCCTTGTGCTGGGCTTTTACCTATATCCAACTGCGCCAGGTCGATCCCGGCACTTCGGTGCTGGAGCAGATGTTGATCACCAATGTGGTGTTTGTGATGTGCATGGCGGTGACGTTGCCCTGGACCCACACGCCGTCACCCACGCCAGCCTGGTTGGGCATGTTGGCGGCAGGGTTGGTGGGCGGCATTGGTCAGTTCCTGCTGTTCGCCAGCTTCCGCCGTGCCACTGCAACCTTGTTGGCGCCGTTCGAATACACGGGGTTGATTTGGGCATTCCTGCTATCGAGCCTGATCTGGGGCACCTCGATGGACGTCTCGTTGATCATCGGTGCCGTGCTGATTGCCGTCAGCGGCACGTTGGCCATGCTCAGCGCCCGGCATTCCGAGTCACAGGACGTGGTCGGCGCCGAATGCTCCGTGACGCAGCCCCTGTACCCAGCAGCGACAGATGTGCAGCCCGTTGGCGGGGCTGAAGGTGTCGGGGTTGAGGCACCCCTCGAGCCAGAGTCCGTCGAGCATCGCCGATAAGCCGATGGCAGCCAGGCGAGTGTCGTGGATCACCAAACCTTCGCTGACGGCCAGGTCGTCGAGCAGTTGGCGGATCAGTTCGAGGTAGGCGCGGTAACTTTTTTCATGGGACTCATTCACGTGAGGCGAGTGGCGAATCAAGCTCCAGAACACCACCCACACGCCGAGCAGCTTGGGGTCCATGATCCGGGAGGAAAACGAACCGACCAGGAAAGCATCCAGCCGCGCAGCAGGGCCCTGGACCAGATCGACTTCCTGCCACAGCGCAGCGGTCAGCTCGCTGGCCAGTTTGTGATAGGTCTCGGCGATCAGGGCATCGATGCTACCGAAATGGTGATTGAGCAAGCCCACGGAAACCCCGGCTTGCGCCGCGATCCGCCGTACGGAAATCCCGGCATGACCATCTCGGGCCAAGCTCGTGAGGGTGGCGGCTATCAGCAAGTCGCGGCGCTCGTCGGGGTCGGCACGGCGCAATTTGGGAGGGTCGACAGTCACGGCAATGGCCTTGGAGGAATACCAGAGCAATCAGATTAGTTGAACGGGTGTTCAATCTCTACCCACAAATGATGAGAGGAGGGCGCGGCATGGCAAAAGATATTTCCTGGCAAGTGACCGGAGACTCGGGCAATACGCTGCAGGTTGGCGCCTGGCGCTTTGAAGGCGACGGCAGTGGACCGAGGGTGCACCTGCAAGCCGGGGTACACGCCGACGAAATCGCCGGGATGCTGGTGCTGCATCAACTGTTGCCCCGTTTGCAGGCATGCCAGGATCAAGGGCGGCTCAAGGGCAGTATCACGGTGGTGCCCCAGGCCAACCCGCTCGGCATCGGCCAGTTTCGCCAGGGGCGCTTGCTGGGGCGTTTTCACGATGCTACCGGGCAGAATTTCAACCGCGCTTTCGATCACTCCCTGGCAATGGAACGGCCGGCCAGCAACCTCGCGCACTGGCAAAAGAGCCTGGTGCAACTGGCCGGTGATGCCGATCTGGTGCTGGACCTGCACACCGATGACGAGGCCTTGCCGTACCTGTACATCCATCGCAACTTCTGGCCTGACGGTTTGGCGTTGGCGGCGGCCTTGAAGGTGGACCTGGTGATTGTCTGGGACGAGGGCGGAGATGGTTCTTTTGAAGAAACCATCATTGCCCATGCCGACCCACGACTGGCGGCAACCATTGAACTGCGAGGCCAGGCGGATGTGAGCGACGCGCTGGCACAGCAGGACGCCGAAGGTCTCTGGGCCTGGCTCTGCGTAAGCGGGGTCATCGATGAAGTTGCGGTGATTTCCGAGTGGCAAGGGCAGGTCATAGACATGGGCTGCATGGAGACCGTTCTTGCGCCTTGTGCGGGCGTGCTGGTGTTTGAAAAAGCCTTGGGTGACGCGATCGAGGAGGGCGAGCGGTTTGCCAGGATTATCCGGCGGCCCGGCGACCCGGGCTCTGAGGTTGTGCTACGTGCTGCACAAACCGGGCGGCTGGTGACTCGGCATCGGGAGCGGTTGATAGCCCAGGGCTCTGTGGTGGCGAAGTTTACCGGCAGTCGTTTGTCGGAGAACTGGAGTGGTGGGGTGCTGGATCCTTAGGTCCAGCCCTTTCAAGGTCTTTAAAAAATCAGTCGCATCAGGCCAGGGATGAAGATCTAACCGGCGATGTGAACACCTTGTGGGAGTTGTCGAGCCCCGGCGAGGCTCGACAACTCCCACCCTTGATCTTCACTGCCCTGAGCTGGAGGTTTCAAGCGTATTGGGCGGCATGCTCAAAGACCTTGGAAAGGCTGATCCTTAGGCCAAGACCGCAGCCTATTGGTGCATCTTGCTATAGCTAACAAACAGACTGACTGGCTGCCTTTGCTGGGCGAGACCATCAAACAGTTGTTTGAGATGAGTGGGGAAATGGCCTGAATGATCGTGCGTGTTTATCTCTTTTAGTACGTGATGAAACGTTTCATCATCCGATAAAAGGCGCACGCAAGCGCTTGCGCAAGTAAATTTATCTGATTAGAGTCGACCCCAATCAGGTCACCCGATACCGCGTTATCGGTGATGATCCAGGTACAACAATAAAAATATCGGGGTCACCATGCACCTTGAAACCACCGCAATTCCCCTGCTTGAAATGCGCGCCATCTCCAAGACCTTCAACGGCCTGCGGGTGCTCAAAAACGTCGGCCTGAAAGTCTTCCCCGGTGAAATCCACGCCTTGATGGGCGAGAACGGCGCCGGCAAGTCGACCCTGATGAAAATTCTCTCCGGTGCCTATCAGGCCGATGATGGCGGCGAAATCCGCATCGAAGGCCAGCCTGTCGCCCGTTACACCCCTGGCACCGCCAAAGCCCTCGGCATCGCTGTGATCTATCAGGAGTTGAGCCTGTGCCCGAACCTGAGCGTGGCCGAGAACATCTACCTGGGCCGTGAGCTGCGCCGTGGCTGGACCATCGACCGCAAGGGGATGGAGGCCGGTTGTATTGAAGTCCTGGCGCGGCTGGGGGCCGAGTTCAAACCATCAACCCGGATCAGCACGCTGTCGATTGCCGAACGCCAATTGGTGGAAATCGCCCGCGCCCTACATGCCCACGCCAAAATCCTAGTGATGGACGAGCCCACCACGCCGTTGTCGTCCCGCGAGACGGACCGGCTGTTCGCCTTGATCAAACAACTGCGCAGCCAAGGCCTGGCGATCATCTACATCAGCCATCGCATGGCCGAGATTTATGAACTGTCGGACCGCGTGTCGGTGCTGCGTGACGGCGAATACGTTGGCGAACTGGCCCGGGACGTGCTGTCTGCCGAGGTGCTGGTGAAGATGATGGTAGGTCGCGACCTCTCCGGGTTCTATAAGAAAGAACATGCGGCCTACGACCCAGGCGCCGTGGTGATGCGCGTGCGCGACATGGCCGACGGCAAACGCGTGCGCCAATGCAGCTTCGACTTGCACGCCGGCGAAGTGCTGGGCATCGCCGGGCTGGTGGGCGCCGGGCGTACCGAATTGGCACGCCTGATTTTTGCGGCCGACCCGCGCATCTCCGGCACCCTGGAAGTGGTGGGCAAGACCGTGACGCAACTGCGTAATCCGGCGGATGCGATCCGTGCCGGCGTCGTCTACCTCACCGAAGATCGCAAAGCCCAGGGGCTGTTCCTCGACATGAGCGTGGCCGACAACATTAATGTCTGCGCCTGTGTGCCGGATGCCCATGCGGGTGGGGTGCTGGACCGAGGTCACGCGGCGCAGCGGGCCACTGATGCCATCAAGTCACTGTCGATTCGCGTCGCCTCGGGCAAGGTCAATGTCGGAGCCTTGTCCGGTGGTAACCAACAGAAGGTGCTGCTGGCGCGACTGCTGGAGGTCAAGCCCCATGTGCTGATCCTCGACGAACCCACCCGAGGCGTGGACATCGGTTCCAAGTCGGAAATCTATCGGATCATCAATCAACTGGCGAAGGCCGGCGTCGGCATTGTGGTGATCTCCAGCGAACTGCCGGAAATCATCGGTACCTGTGACCGCGTGCTGATCATGCGCGAGGGCCAGTTGGTGGCCGAAGTGGGCGGGGCGTCCGGCCATGAAATCTCGCAGGAACGCATTATCGACCTTGCCACCGGTGGCGAGCAGGTGGCCGCCCATGGCTAATCCCAACAAGATGGAGAGCAACGCGATGAGCCTGGACACGCCTGCAACGGTCAACAAACGCGAGCGTATTCAAGAGTTGATGCGCACGGTGGGCATGCTGCCGGTACTGGTGCTGTTGCTGGTGGGTTTTGCCCTGGCCAGCGAGAACTTCCTGACGGTGCAGAACCTGTCGATCATCACCCAGCAAGCCTCGGTGAATGTGGTGCTGGCGGCGGGCATGACCTTTGTGATCCTCACCGCCGGCATTGACCTGTCGGTGGGGGCGATTCTCGCCGCGTCTGCCGTGGTTGCGCTGCAAGCGTCGATGTCGCCCCAGTACGGCATGCTGGGGATTTTTGCCGGTGTCGGCTTCGGCCTGTTGCTGGGCCTGGTCAACGGCGGGTTGATCGCCTTCATGCGCCTGCCGCCGTTTATCGTCACCCTCGGTGCGCTCACCGCTATGCGTGGCCTGGCGCGGTTGCTGGCCGACGACAAGACCGTGTTCAACCCGGACCTGCCGTTTGCGTTTATCGGCAACGATTCGATCCTTGGCGTGCCGTGGCTGGTGGTGATCGCAGTGGCCGTCATCGGCCTGTCGTGGTTCATCCTGCGGCGTACGGTGATGGGGGTGCAGATCTATTCCGTGGGCGGCAACCCGGAAGCGGCGCGCCTGTCCGGGATCAAGGTGTGGAAGGTGCTGCTGTTCGTCTATGCCATGTCCGGTGCCTTGGCCGGCTTGGGCGCAGTGATGAGCGCCTCGCGACTGTTCGCCGCCAACGGCCTGCAATTGGGCCAATCCTATGAGCTGGATGCGATTGCGGCGGTGATCCTCGGCGGCACCAGCTTTACCGGCGGCGTCGGCACCATCGGCGGCACCCTGATTGGTGCACTGATCATTGCGGTGCTGACCAATGGACTGGTGCTGCTGGGGGTGTCAGACATCTGGCAGTACATCATTAAAGGCATCGTGATCATTGGCGCGGTGGCGCTGGATCGTTATCGCCAGTCCGGTGTGCGGACCTGATTTTTCAATGCTGTTCTCAACAACAATCACAAGAGAGCCATCATGAACTTCAAACGCATCTTTCCTGTTGTCGCCTCCTTGAGCCTGGCCGTGCTGATGTCACAAGCCGTACAGGCCCGTGAACTGAAAGCCATGGGCATCAGCATGGGGTCGTTGGGCAACCCGTATTTCGTGACCCTGGCCGACGGTGCCACGGCGCGAGCCAAGGCGTTGAACCCAGCGGTCAAAGTCACTTCGGTGTCGGCCGATTACGACCTGAGCAAACAGTTTTCGCAGATCGATAACTTCATTTCGTCCAAGGTCGACTTGATCCTATTGAATGCCGTCGACCCCTCGGCGATGGCCTCCGCGATCAAGAAAGCCCGGGATGCCGGGATCGTGGTGGTGGCGGTGGACGTCGATGCCAAGGGCGTGAATGCCACGGTGCAGACCGATAACGTCGAGGCCGGCAAGCTGGCCTGCCAGTTCATCGTCGACAAGCTGGCGGGCAAGGGCAATGTGATCATCCAGAACGGCCCGCAAGTGACGGCGGTGACCGACCGGGTCAAAGGTTGCAAAGCGGCCCTGGCCGGCGCGCCGGATATCAAGGTGCTGTCCGATGACCAGGACGGCAAGGGCTCCCGTGAAGGCGGGCTGAACGTGATGCAGGGCTACCTGACGCGTTTCCCGAAAATCGACGGACTGTTCGCCATCAATGACCCGCAAGCCATCGGCAGCGACCTGGCCGCCCGCCAGTTGAAACGCAGCGGTATCATCATTACTTCCGTGGACGGTGCGCCGGACATCGAGAACGCCCTGAAGACCGAATCATCGATCCAGGCTTCGTCCAGCCAGGACCCATGGGCCATGGCCCAGACCGCGGTGAACGTCGGCAACGACATTCTCAATGACAAGGTCCCGGCCGAAGCGGTTACCCTGCTCACGCCGAAGCTGATCACCCGTGACAACGTGGGCACTTACAGCGGTTGGTCGAGCAAACATTGAGGCAGTAAGGGGAGAGCAACGTGGCAACCATGGATGATGTGGCGAAGATCGCCGGCGTGTCGACGTCGACGGTGTCCCACGTGTTGAACGGCACCCGCAAGGTCAGCGCGGACACGGTGCAGGCAGTACAGCAAGCGATCCAGGCACTGGGTTATATCCCCAACACCCTGGCCCGTTCGCTGGCGCGCTCGACCACCAACACCATTGGCGTGGCGATCTCGGCGCTCTCCAACCATTACTTCAGCGAAACCGTGCACGCGATTGAAACCGAGTGCGCCAAGCATGGCTTCATGATGCTGTTCGTCGACACCCATGACGATCCCGAACAGGAGCTGCGGGTGATCACGGCGCTGCATCATCGACGGGTGGACGGCATCATTCTGGCGCCGTCCAGCGGGTCGCTGGCCTTGGAGTACCTGCAAGCTAACTCCATCGCGGCGGTGCTGGTGGACCGTATGGTCGACGACGGGTTTGATCAGGTCGGGGTGGAGAACACCCAGTCCACCCAGGCCCTGATCACGCACCTGATCGAGCATGGGCACCAGCGTATCGGCTTCGTCGCCGGGCGCGCCGGGCTAGGCACCACTGACGAGCGAGTGCTGGGCTATCAGGCCGCGTTACAGGCAGCGGGCTTTCCCCTGGATCCGGCGCTGCTGGTCAATGGCGGCTCCAACAGCGAACCGGCGCGGCAGGCCACCCGGCAGTTGCTGGCGCTGTCATCGCCACCCACGGCGATCATGGCCGGCAACAACCTGATGACCCTTGGCGCCATGCACGCGTTGCGTGATGCAGGGATCGAGGTGCCTGGGCAAATGGCGCTGGTGGGTTTCGATGATTTTGACTGGGCAGACTTCTTTGTGCCGCGCCTGACCTTGATTGCCCAACCCGTCCAGGAGCTGGGCGCGCGAGCAGTCAGTTTGCTGCTGGAACGCATGGCATCACCCAAACGTAAAAAACACAGTGTGCGCCTGGCACCCACTTTGCGGATTCGCCATTCATGCGGCTGTCCTTGATCGGAAAATCATCGGTATGAGCAGTCCTGTTTCCCTCGGAATCGACCTCGGCACTTCGGAACTCAAGGCCATCTTGCTGGATGAGCGCGGCGGCGTCCTGGCCCATGCCGGTGCCCGGTTGACGGTGTCGCGGCGCCGCAGCGGCTGGTCCGAGCAGAATCCGCATGACTGGTGGCAGGCTTGCCTCAGTGCGTTGGATCAATTGCGCCTTGAGCAGCCCGAGGCGTTTGCCCGAGTGTGCTGCATTGGCCTGTCCGGTCAGATGCATGGCGCGGTGTTGCTGGGGGACGACGACCGCGTGTTGTACCCGGCAATTCTCTGGGACGACTCCCGGGCGGTGGCCCAGGCCGAAGCCTTGGGGCGTGACTACCCAGGCTTTGCCGAGGTCACCGGCAGTTTGCCAATGGCGGGGCTGACAGCCCCCAAGTTGCTATGGATGCAGCAGCATGAGCCACAGGTGTTCAACGCCATCGACTGTGTGCTGTCACCCAAGGATTACCTGCGCCTGCGCATGAGCGGCGAACGCATCAGCGATGTCTCGGATGCAGCCGGCACCTTGTGGCTGGACGTGGCCAACCGTTGCTGGTTCGAGCCAATGCTGCGTGCCACAGGGCTAAAACTGTCGCAAATGCCGTCGCTGGTAGAAGGCGGTGCCGCCAGCGCACGCGTGAACCACACAACAGCGGTAGAGCTGAATCTGCCCCCTGGCCTGGTGATCGCCGGGGGAGGAGGGGACAACCCGGTCGCAGCGGTCGGTATTGGCGCAATCAACGCCGGTGACGGGTTTATCACCTTGGGCACCAGCGCTGCAATCGTCGCCATTACTGACCATGCAGCGGGCAATCCTGCCAGTGCCGTGCACAGTTTTTGCCATGCGTTGCCCAATCGTTGGTACACCATGGGTGCCATGTTGGCGGGCGCCAGTTGCTTGCGTTGGGTGACCCGGTTGACGGGTTTCGCCGAGGAACAGGCGTTGCTGGATCAGGTGCAGGCACTGTTGCCGATCGGGCATCCGGTACCGCTGTCCAACCCGCTGTTTCTGCCCTACCTGGCCGGGGAACGAACACCTCACAACGATCCCTTGTTGCGGGGTGGTTTCATGAACCTGGGCCACGACTGCACCCCGGCAATGCTTGGTTATGCGGTGATGGAGGGGGTTGGTTTCGGGTTGCTGGATGCGCTGCATTCGGTGCAGTCCGCCGGCGCAACAGTACAGGCCTGTGCCCTGGTGGGCGGTGGTGCCCGCAGTGAGTACTGGGCGCAGTTGCTGGCTAACATCCTCGAGCGGGAGATTTATACCTTGCAGGGCAGCGAACTGAGCGCGTGCATTGGTGCGGCGAAACTGGGGTTTCAAGCTATGGGGCTTGGCGCCGAACTGTTGTCGGCAGGCATGCCGGTCAAGGTGCGGTTTGTTCCGGATGCTGCACAACGGCCAAGATTGCAGGCTCGCTATCGCAAATTCCAAGGGCTGTTGACGGCCGCGCAGGCGTTGCATGAGTGAAACCCGCCCGGGTCTGATACTCTGCCGCCGCACAAACCGAGGCGGTACTGACAAGGATGACGGGCATTGGAATTTACTGAAAATATTGTGCCGCTGATCACGGGCAAACTGAAAAACAACACAGTCGACCTGAAAATATTCTCCCCCTATCTGACAGGGGACGTCGCTTTAGACATAGCAAAACTGGGTAAAAGCGCGAAAGTATTCACGCTGTTGAATGTGCAGGTACTCGCGTTCGGCTCCTCCTGTTATTGCACGATAAAAGCGCTTATAGACGCGAAGTTTGAGGTTTATTCGGTTCCCAACCTGCATGCCAAGATGATTATCGCCGACGGGTCGTTCATTACGGTGGGCAGCCAGAACTTTACGGATAATGGGAATACCCGGAGCAAAGAGGTCAGCTTCCTGTTTAGTGGAATGAACACTCGAGCTCGTTCGATTGTCTCGAAACTGGAGGCTGCGGCCGAGAAGATCACGCCTGATTTTTTGGAGGCGGTAAAACAGAAGGCAGACAGTTTTTCGGCGCGCTATGAGACGTTAAAAAACGAGATTGATCAGGCTGAAATACATTTGAGCTCTGCAAGAAAGCAAAGCTCGAAGAAAGAGCGGAAAATCGGCCTCCAGGTGACGTCGGCGCTGGGGCGAAGGCCACAATCAAACCCTCGAAAATGCAGGGTGTCTTCACGCTACAGCGACAGCAAATCGATGTTTCAGTACTCGTTAATGGGGCCACATCTACTGACCTGGTCTATCAATAAAGAGAGCCACCGTCTTAAGCCTCAGTACCGTTACCTGTGTATATCGAAGGAAGGGAAAATCGGTTGGGTCAGGGTAAACAATACCGTCTATTCAATTATCGAAGATCAGGTAGATCTCAACGTGGGAGACATCCGCCAACAGCCTGAGTGGACGGCGCAGGTTGATGCATCTGAGCTGGCCCGAAAATCGACGCAGGGTGAATCCAACTTACGTGTCACGGTATTTAACGCGGCCGGGCAGGAACTCTGCCATGTGTACATGAAATACAATATTTCGACACTCTCCTTGTATCCAGCGGTCCTGCCGAACGTCACTCCGGGTATGCGCCGCCCGTTGGCAGAGTGTCGTGCGGCTATTCGCTGGATCGATACTCACGCAGACCGTTTCAGAGCGGATATAAAGCGCCAGATCACAGAGCCTTTTAAGTTCCACGACAGATTAACCGGTCAGAGAGCCGATACTTTTTTTGGCCGAAATGACGCTGCGCACTACGTGAGACTGGTTGATCTGGGCAAGGGCGTCGTTGCGCTGCGAGTCACCGATACGCCCATGTGAGCATCCATCAGTGCCGGTCGATCCACACCGTCTGCGCATTGCAGAACTCACGTACACCGAAGTGCGACAGCTCTCGACCGAACCCGCTTTTCTTCACGCCACCAAAGGCCACCCGAGGGTCCGAGGCACAGTAACCATTGATAAAGACACCGCCGGTTTCCAGCCGGTCCGCGATGTGGCGTGCCCGCTCAAGGTCTGCGGTGAAAACCGTCGACGTCAGGCCAAACTCGCTGTCATTGGCAAGCGCCAGGGCGTGCTCGGCGTCACGGGCGGTGATGATCGACGCCACCGGGCCAAACAGTTCCTGCTTGAAGGAGGTCATCTGGTCGGTGACATCCGCCAACACGGTCGGCTGATAGTAATTCCCGGCACCGTCCACCTTGTTGCCGCCCAGCAGCAACGTGGCGCCTTCGGCCAGCGTGGCCTGGACTTGTTGATCCAGCTCATCGCGCAGGTCGAAGCGCGCCATGGGGCCCACGTAGGTTTCAGCAGACTGCGGGTTACCGATGACCAGTTGGCGGGTGGCGGCGACAAAACGAGCGGTGAAGGCTTCCACCACTCCCTGCTCGACGATCAGGCGCTTGGCCGCGGCGCATACCTGGCCGGTGTTCTGGTAGCGGCCAATCACGGCGGCCTGGACCGCGACGTCGAGGTCGGCATCGTTAAGCACGATAAACGGATCGGAGCCGCCCAGTTCCAGCACGCACTTCTTCAAGGCTGCACCGGCCTGGGCACCAATCGCCATCCCGGCACGCACGCTGCCGGTGAGGGTCACGGCGGCGATTCGCGGATCAGCGATGGCTTTGGAGACGCCGTCCTGGTCGACGTTGATCACCTCGAACAGGCCCTCGGCAAACCCTGCACGCTGGAACGCATCCCGCAGCAGGTAGGCGCAGCCCATCACGTTTGGCGCGTGCTTGAGCACGTAGGTATTACCCGCGAGCAGCGTGGGTACCGCACCGCGCAATACTTGCCAGATCGGGAAGTTCCACGGCATCACGGCCAGGATCGGTCCCAGCGGGCGGTATTCGATGCGCGCGTGGCCGTTGTCCACCTGCACAGGCTCGGCCTGCAGCATGGCCGGGCCGTTTGTGGCGTACCACTCGCAGAGCTGGGCACATTTTTCAATCTCGGCGCGGGCCTGGGTGATGGGTTTGCCCATTTCCAGGGTGATCATCTGCGCCATGGATGTGAGGCTGTCGCGCAGTACCCGGGCCAGATCGAGCAGTTTTTGCGCACGTTGTTCGACGGGAATCCGACGCCACGCGGCAAAGCCAACGGTGGCGCGTGTCAACGCCGCATCCAGCTGGGCCTGGGTTTCAAAAGGGTACTGGCCCACCGTCTCACCGTTGGCGGGGTTGATGGAAACAGCGTAGGGAAGGGGAGTCATGGCACCGTCCTGCTCAGTGAAGAATGAGCTCAGGTTACGGCGCTGTTGCTTTTCCGGAAACTGAATAATACTAAGCCTTTCATTCACGTTTGGAGAGTGACTTGGATTTGGTCCAGCTGGAAATTTTCAAGGCAGTGGCGGAGCAGGGCAGCATCAGCGCCGCTGCCCAGTTGATTCACCGGGTGCCGTCAAACCTCACCACCCGTATCAAACAGTTGGAACAGGACCTGGGGGTGGACCTGTTTATTCGCGAGAAAAGCCGTTTGCGTCTGTCGCCGGCTGGCTGGAGTTTTCTCGGCTATGCCCGGCGCATCCTGGAACTCGTACAAGAGGCACGCATGACCGTCGCCGGCGATGAGCCCCAGGGACCGTTCTCCTTAGGCTCCCTGGAAAGCACCGCTGCCGTGCGGATTCCTGCGCTGCTGGCCGCCTATAACCAGAAGCACCCCAAGGTCGAGTTGGCCCTGGCCACGGGCCCGTCCGGCACCATGATCGACGGTGTACTCGCCGGGCACCTGACCGCCGCGTTCGTCGACGGCCCCGTGCTGCACCCGGCGCTGGAAGGCGTCCCGGTGTTTGAGGAAGAAATGGTCATTATCGCGCCGCTGCACCACCCGCCGATTACCCGCGGGCAGGACGTTGGCGGTGAGAGCCTGTACACGTTCCGGCCCAACTGTTCCTACCGGCACCACTTCGAGGGTTGGTTCACCCAGGACAGTGCAGTGCCCGGCAAAATCTTCGAGATGGAGTCGTACCACGGCATGCTCGCCTGCGTCAGTGCCGGCGCCGGGCTGGCATTGATGCCTCGCAGCATGCTGGAGAGCATGCCGGGGTTTACGGCAGTGAGCGTCTGGCCGCTTTGCGACAACTTGCGCTTTTTGCAGACGTGGCTGATCTGGCGCCGGGGCACGGTGTCCCAGAGCTTGACCATGCTGGTGCGGTTGTTGGAGGAGCAGGGGTTGGTGAGGGCGCAGGCCTGATCAGCCTGCGCCCGTCTTTCAGTGGGTACCGCGAGGAATCGTCTTGAGCAGGTCGGCCGGGCTGATGTGGCCCACCACCTGTTGCACGCCGCTACCCGGCAGCGGAAGGCCAAGGATATGCCCCTTGATCTTGCCCACCACGTGCATCTCGCACGGTTTGCAGTCGAACTTCAGCGTCAGCACTTCATCGCCGTGGATCAACTGCATCGGCGCGACCTTGGTGCGCACGCCAGTGACACCCTTGGCCTGCTTGGGACACAGGTTGAAGGAGAAACGCAGGCAGTGCTTGGTGATCATCACCGGCACTTCGCCGGTTTCTTCATGGGCCTCAAAGGCCGCATCGATCAGCTTGACCCCGTGACGGTGATAGAACTCCCGGGCCTTCTGGTTGTAGACGTTGGCCAGGAAAGACAAGTGCGCTTCCGGGTACACCGGTGGCGGTGTGGTCTCGGCTTTGCGGCCACCCCGAGGATGGGCTTTGATGCGAGCCTCGGTCAGCGCCTCGATCACTTCACGGCGCAGGGCCTTGAGTTGTGAATTAGGGATGAAGAAGGCCTGCGGTGCATCCAGTTCGATAGCCGTGGCGTGGTACTGAGTGGTGCCCAGTTGCCCCAACAAGTCGTGCAGTTGCTCCAGGGCCTGTTCCGGCTTGTTGGCCACGCCAAACGGACCGTCCAGGGCGACGCTGGCGCTGACGCCTTCCTCGCTGGTGGCGGTCAGTTCCAGACGGTCTTCGCGCAGGCGAGCGACCCAGGACAGGCCAATCCGGCGCTCGGCGGAGGTCTTGAGCAAGGCCTGTTGCCAGTTGTGATCCAGGTTGCGGTTCAGCGGGTGATTCGGTCGCAGGTTGTGGAGCCCGGCGGGCATTTCGTTGGGTTCGACACGGTAGCGGTAGCGTTTTTCACCGTCCTCGTCGAACTCGCCTTTAGGCTCGGCGATGTTGGCACGGAACCCGACGACTTCACGTTTGACCAGCACATTGAGGCCGTCGCCATTGGACAGTGGTTCGTGGGTCACCACCAGCAGGTCACGCTTGCCGGCTTTCTCGACCACACCCACCGGCAAGCCGGTGAAAGTCGGGGTGTCGAAGGCGCCGATGTCGATCTTGCGATCGCTGACGAAGTAGTCCGTGCTGCCACGGTGGAAGGTTTTTTCCGGGTCGGGCAGGAAGAAGTGTGCGGTACGGCCGCTGGAGGCGCGGGCCAGGTCGGGACGATCTTCGAGGATCTCGTCCAGGCGCTGGCGGTAATAGGCGGTGATGTTCTTCACATAGCCCATGTCCTTGTAGCGACCCTCGATCTTGAACGAACGCACGCCTGCATCCACCAGTGCACGCAAGTTGGCGCTCTGGTTGTTGTCTTTCATCGACAGCAGGTGCTTCTCGAAGGCTACGACGCGGCCCTGGTCATCCTTGAGGGTGTAGGGCAGACGGCAGGCCTGGGAGCAGTCGCCACGGTTGGCGCTGCGGCCATTCTGGGCGTGGGAGATGTTGCACTGACCAGAGAAGGCTACACACAACGCACCGTGGATAAAGAACTCGATGGCGGCGTCGGTTTCGTCGGCAATCGCGCGGATTTCCTGCAGGTTCAGCTCGCGGGCCAATACCAGTTGGGAGAAGCCCGCCTGGTCGAGGAACTTCGCCCGGCCCAGGGTACGGATGTCGGTCTGGGTGCTGGCATGCAGCTCGATCGGCGGGATGTCCAGCTCCATCACCCCCAGGTCCTGGACGATCAGCGCATCGACGCCGGCGTCATACAACTGGTGGATCAGCTTGCGGGCTGGCTCCAGCTCGTTGTCATGCAGGATCGTGTTGATGGTGGTGAACACCCGTGCGTGATAGCGACGGGCGAACTCCACCAACTGAGCGATATCACTCACCTCGTTACTGGCGTTGTGGCGGGCGCCGAAGCTTGGGCCACCGATGTACACGGCGTCGGCGCCATGCAGGATGGCTTCGCGGGCAATGGCCACGTCACGGGCGGGGCTGAGCAATTCCAGGTGATGCTTGGGCAGGGACATAGTTTTTTTAGTCAGGCTTGTCACGGAGGTGCGCATTGTAGCCGCGAATTGCCTGACCGGCACCTGTTCAGCCTTTGGCCGCCATCGCCGTGACTTCCACACGCATGCCTTCCACCGCCAGCGCCGCGATGCCAACCGCCGCGCGTACCGGCCAAGGCTTGGCGAAGTAGCGTTTGTAGACTTCGTTGAAGGCGGCGCGGTCGGCCATGTCGGTCAGATAGATGGTCAGGTGCATGACCCGGTCAATGGAGCTGCCGGCACGTTCCAGGGCCACTTTGAGGGATTGCAGGGTGCATTCGCTTTGCAGGGTGATGTCGCCCAGTTCCAGGCTGCCGTCGGCGCGGGTAGGGATCTGGGTGGAAACCAGGATGCCGTTGAACCCAATGACGTCGGAGGAAATGGAGTCCGGGTCGAGGTCGGGGGTGAAGGCTAGGTCTTGGTTTGGCATGGAAAATCTCTTGGTTGGAGGGGCAGGGGCCTTGATAGAGGCGGGATCATACTCAATTGCGGTCGTCCTGATCGACATTGCCGCGGAGTCAGCGTCAATGGCATGGCTGCCAACAACGCCGCTATGTTGATTTTTATAACTAAACTAAACAGTCATTTAGTTTAGTTAACCCATAACCGCATTCAGAGTAGGAGGGCAGTGTTAGCCAAATGCCAAAGTGGCTGCATTTAACGCGCTATCGACAGCATTGAGTAGTTGCTGGTGATCGATTTCGCGTTTGTCATGATGATGACTGCGTTGCATTACGCGTTCAATCGCATAACGATCGACATTCAACCAGTAATGGTCATCAACATGCTCGGTATGTACCACCTTTGCGGCATATTTACCGGCTTCACCATCAGCTTTCAGATGGTGGAAAACGCTGCAGAAATCTACCAATTTTTTGTCTTTGGTGGCTATCCAGCAGTCTTGTGGAACGCCATCAAGTCCGTTCTGATCCGTTATATTAGCGGCATGCAGGAGGCGGATATCAGAGGCTCCGTTGAAGGCAATCGCCTTTACATCCGCCACGGTTACCGGCAGTTTCTCTTCACCAGTCTTGAGGAAGTTATTTCTGACCTTGCGCCGTAACTCAATGGTTTCCCGGGAATGTGCGTCGGGCTCTGCGAAGCAGTATTTGGCGATTTCGATTTCAGTAGCGCTCAGAATATCGACATGCGCCTCAAGGTTGTCGATAAACCATTTGAACTTGTCGAAGGGCTTCAACTTCATTCGATCGGCAACGTTCAGATAAATCAGACTGGCATACGGTACTGCAAGCGTAACCTTGGCGTCTGACGACAAGTCGTCATAACCGTAATCTTCCTTTTTGCCTTGGAACAAGGTGTGAACTGCATTCGGCGTATCGATGAACTGAGGCAGATGTTGGGCGCAGAAAAGCTCATAGGCGTCACTTGCTTGACGTGCCAGCTCAGGAGGCATTTCGCTAAGCGCCAGCCCAGGTGACAAGCAAACACTTTGAGGCGGGCAACGATGCAATAGCTTCACTAGATTATGCAGGCCTTGTTTTTTGACAGACGCCCATTTGTTGCCATGCTTGACGACTTTTTCCATGCTGATGAGCATGTTGGTGTCCAGCGAGATAGTCGTCTCGATATTCGCCGACTTGTTACGGGCAATGTGAACGGGATCGAGCATCGACTCAGTGATACGGCTGGCTTTGATGAACAGGGTTCTGGCTTCCATGATCAATCCTTGGTTGGGTTCTGTATTCCTGGTTTCTACCAGAGCAAGTCTACCTGACGTAGGCCAGTCGCTTTAATACGATACTACGCATAATGTATATTATGTTAAATCATATGCCATGTTAGGAATCGTGCATACAACACATTTGCAGATGTCGCCGATGTAATTGAACGGCGCTTTGAGAGCCATATCATCAATGCTTGGCCCGACAGGACTCGCTGCCGCAGCCTGAAAGCCGGATCGTTAGCGTCAATCTATCGACTGGCTAGCGGTGCGACCATCAGGTGTCAGCAAGCGAATACATGTCTGGCGCTTCGCAAGGCCTCCAATTTCGTGCTTCCTCGATTGCAGATGACCGCCCTCCTCCTTGATCTCAATTTCCGCCACGAACTTAATCCCTTTCATCAGCTCTCCAGTGCCGGATGCGCGGCGGCAATCCGGTACTGGCCTGCATGGAAGACCAGCGGTTCGGCGCCGCTGTACTGGTATTGTTCGATCTCGCCAATGAAGATCAGGTGGTCACCGCCCTCATACTGGGTGACATTGCGGCACACCAGCACTGCCACCACATCGTCCAGCACTGGGGCTCCCGCCTTGCCATAGGAATGAGCTACACCGGCGAATTTGTCAGCTGCGGGCCGTGCGAATTGCTCCGACAAGTGGTGCTGGTGCGCGCCCAGCACGTTGATGGCGAAGTGGCTCGCCGAGCAAAAATCCTTCAGGCTCGGTGCCGTGCGTGCCAGGCTCCAGAGCACCAGCGCCGGCGACAGCGACAGTGAGGTGAACGAGTTGGCGGTCACACCGACGTTGCGGTCGTCAGCGGTGCGCGTGGTGATCACGGTCACACCGGTAGCGAACTGCCCCAGCACGTTGCGCAGTTCGCGAGTATCGCGGCCCTGGGCATCGAGCAAATAGTGAGACTTGGTTTCGGTGGCGGCACTCATGGTGATCTCTCCCCTCAAGCTGGCTCGGGCGCCTGTTGGTTCATTTTTGTGATAAAGGCATCGCATTGCTCCGCGTCGAACCACCAGGGTGCGAACAGGCGCGCGTCGTCGAAAGCATCGGTATTGCCTCCAAATGGGCACAACCCCTCTAGAGGGGCAATTTTCAATTGGCGTATACATGTCTGGCGCGCGTCACTTGGCGGCATCCGGGATTGCTGGCGTCGCACGCGATTGCACGCGCAGCGTGAATCGAACGAGCGGTGCGGTCAGCGCCGTTGTCACCAGCGCGAACACCACGAGGATCGTGTAGACCCTTGGCGGAAGGATCTGCATCTGCAGACCAATTGACAGGACGATTAGCTCCATCAAGCCGCGTGTATTCATTAACGAGCCCACCAGCATCGCATCGTGTGGCGCAAGCCCGGTGGCACGCGCGCCCAGATAGCTGCCGCCGAACTTGCCGATGAATCCGCCCGCGAGGAATACACCGAGCCACATCCAGGATGCCGCGTCGTCGATCGTACCGATCGACGCATGCAGCCCCGCATACGCGAAAAACACCGGCATCAGCACAAGCTTGAGGAAACCTTCGACGTTGTCGCACCACTCCTTCGCGACACCGGGCACGTGCCGCACGAACAGCCCCGCCGCAAGCGCGCCAAATGCGCTATGGAATCCGATCAGCGACGTTGCGAGTGCTGACGCCATTACGAAGCAGAACAACACGGCCAAGCGGTCGCGCGCCGCATGCGCATTCGACGCGAGCCGCGCAAGCGTCGGTCGAATCACGAAGCGCACCAGGAGCGCGCACAGCACCAGATACGCGAGCAGGCTGACGAGCATGCGCGCAAATGCCCAGCCAGCCCCGCTCGATAGCGAGGCAATCGTTGCAAGCAGCATCCATCCGAGCGCATCCGTCAGAATCGCGGCAGACATTGCGTGCCGTGCACCCACCATGGCGCTGAGCGCCAGGTCGTCGATGATGCGCGCCATCACCGGAAGCGCTGACACCGCAAGTGCGACACCGCAGAAGAGCACATAGGGCAGCGCCGGTACGTCGCTGGCGAGCGTGTCTTTCGAGGCGGTGGCGATGATCATACCGATCGCGGCCGGTGCAGCGAACCCGCCCGCTGCGATCGCGACGGGCATGCGCCACCGCTTGCCGCGCAGCGTCTCGCCCAACTCCATATGCAGACCGACCTGAAACATCAGCAGTACCAGGCCGACTTCGCTGACTTGCGCCATCGCTGACAGCGCACGTGGGCCGAACAATGCGTCGTAGAAACTCGGTGCGATTACGCCGAACAGCGAAGGCCCCAACAGCAAACCGGCCGCGATCTCGCCGACGACCGCGCACTGGCCGAGCCGTTCGGCAATGCGGCCGCAGACGTTGCAGAGCGCGATCACCAGAACGAGTTGCAGCAGCCAGATAGTCATGAATACCTCGCAAAGAACGACACCGACACGAAGCTGGTGGCCATGAGCCCAAGCGGGCCCGCCACGCCGTACGCCGTGATGACCGTGACGCCGCTCGCCAGGTTCGCGAGCGCCTGGCGGAGCAACGCGGCCGAGACCGGCTCAGCTTCACGCATCACCGCTCGCTCGCGACGCGGTCGACCCAGCCCCGGTAGAACGCACGGTACTTGAGCACGAGCTTGTCGTACTTGCTGTACGCGCCGCCGCCGTCCGGCTTCATCCCGTTCCAGATTTTGACGTCGTACCCCGCTGCCTGTCTGGTCTGCAGCCCGAACAGCACGAAGTCGGTCGCGCGGCGCAGGGCACCGCCCACCTTCTTGATCGAGATGAGCATGTGCATGACGTTCCTGCCGTCGCTCACCGGCGTCACACACTGGAGCAGCTTGTATTTGAAGTCTCCGTCCAGGGCGACGGTCATGACGCACCCGCCGGGGTAGCCATCGAAGTGCAGGTTCATCTGCGACATGTTCAGGCCGAGCGCGCGCGACAGCATGCCGAGGGGGCCGAAGTACCGGTCCACGGTGAAGTCGATCCCGGCACCGAACCACGCGCCCGCCTGGGCCAGCGACTCAACCTCCGGCCACTGGCGCCAATCGTCAAAGAGCTTGAGCTCGAAGGCCGAGACCGGGAGCGCGTGCACGGGGGTCGCGTGCTGCGCGTCATAGAAGTTCTCGATGATCCGCAAGACCGCCGTCGTCGTCTCGAACGCGAAGTGAAGGTGCATAAAGTCGCCGTTGTCGACGTCGGCCGCGGCGATTTCGGGCAGCGGGTGCAGCGGCTGCGGGGAGCCGTACCAGGCCCACACGTAGCCGTATCGTTCGACGGTAACCAACGTCGGCTGGCGCGCCCCACGCGGCACGGGCTCAAGCCGGAGCACCGCCTGGCTGTGGCCGGGGATGTGAACGCACTGGCCCTGCTCGTCGTACCGCCAGTGGTGAAACGGGCACTGGATGCACCCGTCCTTGACCGTCCCGTCAGCCAGGTTCGCGCCTAGGTGCGAGCAGTGGCGGTCCATCACCACGGCCCGCCCCGTCGCTCCGCGCCACGCCACGTATGGACGGCCGAAGAGCGTCAACTCCGTCGGCTTGCCCTTGAGATCGTCCGAGCGCATCACGACGTACCAGCTCGCGGCCAGGCGCGTGGTCGCGTCGTACGCCCCCGAAGGATGCTTCTTGACGCTCGCTTGATCCAATTGAATGTCGTTCATCGTTTTTTTGTCGTCGTCGGCCGGCTACTTCTGCCGACGCGGGTCGTGATGTACGCCTTGAGCAACGCGAACATCGGGTTATAGTCGAAGTACTTTTTCACCTCTGCCGGCGCGCTGGTTTGCGTCCAGTACATCAGCTTCATCGCCGGCAGTAGGCTGTACTTCGAGTTGTTGAGCTGCGGCTTGTCCCCGGTGATGCAGTACCCGAAGCCGAGCATCGGCTTGGCGAAGTCTCGTTCTTCAATGAGGGCGTGAATCCGCGCCGCGGCCTCCTCGGCTGGCTTGCGCCCGGCGCTCACGGCCTCGACCTCGGCTTTGGCGTCGTTGAACAACTGGTAGTACTCCTCCATGTCCGCGCACAGGTACCCGAGATACGGGGGGTTGTTGTCGAGGTGATCGAGGTCAGCCTCGTCGCGCGACGCGCGGTACCTCGCGTGGGCTTGCACGAGCCGGAACTGCCCGAGGATTGTGCCGACCGCCCACAGCCTGTGGAACGCGTTCCATAGGCGGAAGTTCGAGAACGCCGTGTAGCAGCAGCTGACGAAGTCGTCGTTGTGGTCCAAAAGCTTTTGCTGCAGGCGCTCGATGTACTCGAAGCGCTCGGGAGAGAAGTCGTCGTCGCGCAGCGCCTTGATGAGGCGCGCCGCGAGCGCGTGGATGGTCACCGCGGTGTTCTCAAGCCCCCGCGAGAAGAGCGGGTCGATGAACCCGTTCGCATGCAGCATCAGGCAGTAGCGGTCGCCGACACAGGCGCTTGACGAGAATTGCAGGCGGTCGGTCTTGACCCAGTCGCGCACCGGCACGGCGTCCTTGAACTGCGCGCCGATGCTTGGGAATCGCGCGAGGAACTCGTCGAACTCCTGCTGCGCCGAGATGTCCGTTTTTGGGTAGACACGCGGGTCGAGCTGCAGGCCGACGCTCACCAGGTTGTTGGTCGACCGCGGGTGGTTGTTGAACGGAATCACCCAGAGCCAGCCGCCCTCGAACATGTGGTGCAGGGTCCCCTCGTGCCAGCGCCAGCGCTGCCCTTTGACCTTGAAGATGTCGTCGAACGGCTTGACCCCGAGCATGTGCGTGTAGAGGCTGCGCGAGTGCGTCTTGAAGCGACACGGTTCTTCGCGGAGCTTGAACTTGGTCGCGAGCGGCGCGCGGGGTCCTCCGCAGTCGATCATGTACCGGCCGGTGAACCGTTCGCCTTGGGCGGTGGTGACCGCAACGCCGTCTTTATCGGCGTGGTATTCGGTCACGCTAGTCTTCTGGCGGACGTTGCAGCCGTATTTAATGGCGGCTTGCAACAAGTAGGCGTCGACGTCTTGCCGGTAATAATGGCTCTCCGGCCCCCACGGCAGCTCGGGAATGACGCACTGCGTGAACTCCTTCGGGTCGTGCTCCTGGCCAGGCTTGTGAAACACGAAGCCGAAGTTGCGCTTGATGCCCGTGCTCGACGAGACGTAACGTTGTGTCGAGTAGAACGACGTGATGTGATCGAGCTCCGGAATGTCGTAGCGATCAGCGATGATGCGGTTCATAAGAGACGTCTCGGGAATCGACGATTCGCCGATCGTGAACCGCGGGTGCGACGACTCTTCGATGATCAGCACACGAAACTGCTTTTTGGCCAAGATGGCCCCCATCTGGGTGCCGGACATGCCCGAGCCGAGGATGATCACATCGAAATGGTTGCTATCGCGCCCGTTCGCGGGGCTCTTCTGAGTCATGGGAGTACACTCTCCTTGTGAGATAACACATGTCCGTGTGCGTCAGGATTCGTCGAGCGCAGCGCGGATGCGAGACCGCGCGTCACACGTGAGCGTGAGTAGATCGCCGAGCATGCTGGGCGCGTACCCTCCGCTGCCGACTGCGGGGCCGCTTCGCCCGACTTCGTACGCCCGCTCCGCCAATTTAAGGTGAGGTGCCCGGAAGCGCAGCAGGACCTTGATGACCCGCTCGAGGGCTGCCAGCCCAGCTCGGACGGGCTCGCTGTGCGCACCAAGCGCAAGCGCCTCGCCGAGCGCGCGGTCGACGAGCGCCGGCCCCCCAGTGAACCGAGCGTAGACCGCCCTGTACGCTGGAAGCACATAGGGCAGGTACGTCTCTTTGAATTCTCGATAAGCTGGGTGGTTCGATTGCGAGCCCCACAGCACGTGCTCCAGCACGAAGAGGGGCATTTCCACGGCACCGGGCCCGAGGTAGCTCTGGCCTCCGATTCGAATGGGTTCGTAGAAGGGGCGCAGCTCGTCGTAGAAGACCTGCACCGAGATGAAGCGGTAGGCGTAAACGATCGATTCAACCATTTTCTGCAGATAGGCTGCCAGCTCGTCGCACCCTTGCGCGAACGCTGGCGACCGCAGGGGCACCTCGTACAGCTCGACAGTCACTGCGATGGCCGCTTCGAGGGCCGCCATCGAGATGCGCACGCTCTCGAGCAAGTGCGCTTCGTCGGGCAGCCCGGTGTAGCTGCGCTGCGCGTCGGCCGTCGCGGGGTTCCAGACCGTCACATGCAAGAGTGTCTCGCGCGGCGGCAGGTCGGTCACGCGCGCCAGGTCGAGTAGTACCTGCTCGAGCCCAGGCACCACGTCCACGGGCTCGTGTCCGTGTCGCTTGAGCGATCCCAGGAAGAACCCGATGTCCCGCATGGCGGCGGCGGCTTCGACGAAGCCCCAGCCGGAGGGCACGCCACGCGCCGGGAGCACCTCGCGCAGCAGGCCGACGATGCCGGGCACGTCCTTATTACGGTTCAGGCCCGGCAGTTGCAGAACGAGCGAGCGAGCGTGCAGCGGGTCGCTGGCCGCCACGGAAGCGTGCGTGGCCGCGAATGCGCCTACCCGGTCCAAGGTGCGTTCCACTACCGGGGCCCGCGCTGGCTGCGAGGCAGCCCCGCGTCGCCGTCACGCAGCGACCGCAGGTAATCGTAGTTCGTCGGCAGGCTCGTCCGCAGACGCTCGGTTTCGCGCCGGATGCTGGCGAACATCGCCTCGGCCTTCTCGATCGACTCCGGTCGGTGGTGCAAGAGCGGTAGCGACCGGTCGGGCAGCATGCCCAAGCCGGCAAAGATGCAGTAGTAGTTGCCGTTCAACCAGAAGTTCTTGAATTCGTAGTCGAAGGTCTCGTAGTACGTGGAATCGTCGAACGAAGTGGTGGTCAGCGGCAGCCCCGCCTTGTAGCGCTCGACCTTCTCTTTGATAGCGTCCGAGAGCCGCAGGTCGTGCCGGTTCGCGAGCCAGAACGGTGTGTCTTCGCGCGATGAGGTGAAATAGTGCGCCTGCACGAAATCTCGGCAGTCGTCGAACATGTAGACGATCTCGGCGTTGAATGCGTCGCTCAAGCGCGGGTCGAACGAGGTGTCGGGGAAGTGCTTCACTAGCTGGTAAAGCGCCGCGTAGATGAAGTAGATTCCCGTCGATTCCAGGGGCTCCAGAAAGCACGACGACAGCCCGATCGAGACGCAGTTGTTGACCCACGCCCGCTTGTTGCGCCCGACCCGGAACTTGATCTGGTTGAGCGGCTGATTGTCCGAAAGGCCCCAGAGGTTGAGGAAGTCGGCGGTGGCCTGGTCACGCGAGGTGAAGTTGCTCGAGAAGACGTAGCCGCTGCCGAACCGGCCCAGCATCGGAATCTTCCAGGTCCACCCCGAGTTCATGGCGATCGCGGAGGTGTACGGCTCGACCCCTTCGCGCGCGTCGTCGTTGGGCACAGCGCTGGCGACCGCGCTGTCGCACAGCAGGTAGTCGGACATGTCGATGAAGGGCTCCTTCAGGGCCTGATTGATCAGGAGCCCACGCATGCCGGAGCAGTCGATGAACAGGTCCGCCTCCAGCGTCCGTCCCTCCTTGGTGAGCAGGCTGGAGATGTAGCCGCGCTCGTTCAGACGAACGTCCACGACCTCATCGACCACGCGCTTCACCCCGCGTTCGACGGCCCAGCGCTTCAAGAAGTCGGCCACCAGGTGCGCGTCGAAGTGCCACGCGTGGGACATCTGGCGGGTGCCGTCGGGCAGGCACGGTGCCAGCTTAGCGTCTAGCGCCCCGGCCTGCGGGTAGCACGCGTATTCCATCGGCTGCTGGAAGCCCTGTTCGCGCTTGCGCAGCCAGTAGTGGGTAAGCGGCACGCCGTCGCAGTTCGGCACGTTGCCGAACAAATGGTAGAAGTGATCGTCGCGCGAGTAGTCGGGAGACTTTCTCCAATTCACGAACTTGATCGCGGACTTGAACGCGCCGTTCACTTGGGGCATCCACTCCCGCTCCGGTATCCCGAGGTAGTCGAAGAACACCTTCTGCAAACTCGGGATGGTCGCCTCGCCCACGCCGATCCTGGGGATCGCCGCAGACTCGATGAGCGTAATGTTCGCCTGCTGTTGGAGCGCCCGGACGAGGTACGAGGCGGCCATCCAGCCCGCAGTGCCGCCGCCCACGATGACGATATTCTTGATCGGCTTGTTCATGACACTTCCTTGTTTCAGGGCGGACTGCCTGTGACCAGAGGGAGGCCGCCAGTCGCCGCGCAATAGGCACTTCAATGTGCTTGTAGGATAAGACTCTAGCCTGCCGCAGAAACGATGCAAATTCCTTTTCCGAATTAACATTCTAAAACGCAACGGAATCGACTAGACCGCGATGGCAGTGCTCCCCTGCCAGGTCCGTGTGCACTCAGGCAGATTGCAGTCGCGTGCCAGTGAGGCTAACAGACCGACGGTAAACGTGCTGATCCCCAATCGACCCAGGCCGATCAGGCAGATATGCATCCTGACGCTCCTGCGCTTATGTCTCGCGCGACGATGTTCCCGACTATGATCTCAGGCACTGTATGAATGCACGATCCAGGTGTCTGTTCGCTAGTGCATGCAGTTTCATTGGGCCAAGGCCTTGGTTGCCCGGACCCTGGAAACGGCACAGGAGAGCGACGATGCATTACGTCCATTGGAACGCTGATAGAGCTGCCAGAGATTCGTAATCTGGAAATGGGAGGCCACTCTCCTCAACTGGCCATGTACTCCGTGTTCATGGCCAGTCATTCATCGAGGCTGATGTCAGTCGTCAAACCGTTGCCATTCGTCGATCCCAGCAAGATTCCGCCGCCTGTTCTCCTGTGCGTCGATCCGTTGGGGAGGAAACCGGTCCGCACCTACTGCCCAACGTGCCGTCGCCCGAGCAACTCTCCGTCCAAAACGTTCTGCGCTAAGTCTATCGCCTGGGTGTGGAGCGTTCTCCAGCGGGCTATCATTCAAGCTTTGGGTCATTAGACCTAGCCATGATCCGTTGACATTGACGTCGGTGAAACCGCCATCGGTGTAGCAGCCACCAGGCAGATCCCCGGCGCTCACCCACATCATTCCCATTTGCGCTGCAAAAATCGACATCTGCTGAAGTGTTACGAGCTTATCGCCGGAGCGCGACCCTGAGTTTGTGAACCCAGCCGCTATTTTGTCCTTCCACTCCTGGCTGCGCCAAGGCACGATGCCAGCCTCAAGGAATAGCTTAAACAATCCATGCGCGGATCCCATATAGGTGGGCGCGCCGAAAACGATGGCGTCAGCCGCCAGTAGCCGCTTCATGATCTCGTCGTCACGCCATCTGCCAGCATTGTCAATCTGGGCAGGTATGATCTCGATGAGTTCCGCATAGGTTCCCTCGATCATTTCTGAGCCGCGCCTAACATGCTCAGCAACAGTCCGGGTATGGCCTTGTCCAGATGAATACACAATTGCGACGATAGTCATTCACTTCTCCTGATTAGCGCTGTTGGTAGATACCGGTGAGGTCTCGACGCAGTGTGTTTTTTGCGGATAGACCACTCATAAAGCCCCTGGCAAGGATTACGTCTGACGGCAAAGCCGCAAGCTGGGTCCTGGGATGCGCCTCCCTAATCTCCCGTCCCACCCTTGAATCGCAACCGAGCATTTGATTCTGCGGCCAGATACGCTAAAACTCTAGGTGCTACGCCAACTTGGAAGGCAAATATGGCAATAACGCAAAACACTCGCTGGGTGCAGGTCGACAGTCCCCTCGGCGGCGATGTCCTGTTGCTGCAGAGCATGGCAGGCAGTGAAGAACTGGGGCGCTTGTTCCACTACGAATTGGATCTCACCTCCGAAGACCAGGCGATCAAGTTCGACCAGTTGCTGGGCAAGCCGATGGGCCTGACCCTGGAACTGTTCGAGGGTGGATATCGCTACTTTCACGGCATTGTCGGCAGTTGCCGACAACTGACCGGCCATGGCCAGTTTGCGGGCTACCGCGTCAGCCTGCGGCCCTGGTTCTGGCTGCTCACGCGTACCTCGGATTGCCGGATTTTCCAGAATAAGACGGTGCCGGACATCATCAAGCAGGTATTTCGCGACCTCGGTTTCTCCGACTTCGAAGACAGCCTGAGCGGCAGCTACCACGAGTGGGAATATTGCGTGCAGTACCGCGAAACCAGCTTCGACTTTGTCAGTCGGTTGATGGAGCAGGAAGGCATCTATTATTACTTTCGCCACGAAAAGGCGCGCCATATCCTGGTGTTGGCCGACGCCTATGGTGCCCACTCCACCGCCGCAGACTACGACTCGGTGCCCTTCTATCCCCCCGATCGGCAAATGCGTGAGCGCGATCATTTCTACGATTGGCAACTGGCACGGGAAGTACAATCCGGTTCGCTGGCGCTGAACGACTATGACTTCCAGCGTCCTCGCGCCAACCTTGATGTGCGCTCCAGTGTGCAGCGCAACCACAGCAACGGCGATTATCCGCTTTACGACTATCCCGGTGAATACGTACAAAGCAACGATGGCGAGCACTACGCGCGTACCCGCATCGAAGCCATTCATAGCCAGTTCGAGCGCGTGCAATTGCGCGGCTGCACCCGGGGCCTGGGCTCCGGCCATTTGTTCAAGCTGACGGGCTACGACCGTGCGGACCAGAACCGCGAATACCTGATTGTGGTCGCACGCTATCAGATCCGCCAGGAACTCTATGAAAGCGGACACTTGGAACTGGCCGAACAGTTCATCAGCGAGCTGGACTGCATGGATGCCAGCCAGGCCTTCCGTCCCCTCCCCCTGACCCCCATGACCATCGTCCGCGGGCCGCAGACTGCCGTGGTGGTTGGCCCCAGTGGCGAGGAGATCTGGACCGACCAGTATGGCCGGGTCAAAGTGCACTTCCACTGGGATCGCCATGACCAATCCAACGAAAACAGCTCCTGCTGGATTCGCGTGTCCCAGGCCTGGGCCGGCAAGAACTGGGGGGCCATGCAAATCCCGCGGATAGGTCAGGAAGTAATCGTCAGTTTCCTCGAAGGCGACCCGGATCGGCCGATCATCACCGGTCGTGTCTACAACGCCGAACAGACGGTGCCCTACAAGTTGCCGGCCAATGCCACCCAGAGCGGAGTGAAAAGCCGCTCAAGCAAAGACGGCTCACCCGCCAACTTCAATGAAATCCGCATGGAGGACAAAAAAGGCGAGGAGCAACTGTTTATTCATGCCGAGAAGAACCAGGACATTGAGGTCGAGAACGACGAGACTCACTGGGTTGGTCATGACCGCAGCAAGACCATCGACAACGACGAAACCGTACACGTCAAACACGACCGCACAGAAACTGTGGACAACAACGAAACCATCTCCATCGGTGTGAACCGTACCGAGGATGTGGGCAATAACGAGAAAATCACCATCGGTGTCAATCGCACCGAGCACGTGGGCAGCAACGAGACCATCACTATCGGTACAAACCGCACGGAAAAGGTCGGCGCCAACGAAAAGATCACCATCGTCAGCAACCGCACCGAAGATGTAGGCGGTAACGAGACCATCGACATCACGGGCAACCGTAACGAAACGGTCAAAGGCAACGAAGGGATCGAGATCAACGGCAACCAGAGTACCCAGATCGGCCAGAACGAATCCCGTGACGTCGACCGAAACCGAACCACAAGCATCAAGCAGAACGACAACCTGGACGTTGGCAAGCACTTTGCCCTCACCGCCGGCGACTCCATCACCCTGACCACCGGCGCGTCCAGCATCACCATGAAAAAGGACGGTTCCATCACGATTCGCGGCAAGAACATCATCATCGACGGTTCCGGTGCCATCAACATCAAGGCCAACAAGAACGTGGTGATCAAAGGGCAGAAGATCCTGCAGAACTAGGACATGGAGGTATATATATGACGGTTCATCACCCGCTACCCACCCTGGCCCGCATTGACGGCGTCGTCATCGGCACCTTGCTCGAACTGCCGCACGCCGGCGCGCCCACGGTCACCTACCCGGGGTGCCCGAACAGCGGCATCGTCGCTCGTTGCACCGCGCGGCTAAGCCCGGCGGATATCGGCAGCCCGGTGGCGCTCATGTTCGAAGACGGCGACCCGATCCGTCCATTGGTGATCGGTCTTCTGCTTGGCGCACAGGCCGCACCTGCTCCCGTCGCCAGCGTGCGACTGGATGAGCAGTGCCTGGAGTTGAGCGCCGAACGCGAGATCGTGCTGCGTTGCGGCAAAGCCAGCATCACCCTGACCCGCGCGGGCAAAGTGATCATCCAGGGCGCCTACCTGTCCAGCCGTTCCAGCGGAGTCAACCGCATCAAGGGCGGCTCGGTGCAAATCAACTAAACAGGTAGTCGGCCTATGGAACTGCTCAATGCCAGCAAACTGATTGTTGCCTATACCCTGGGCGTGACGCGCGATGGCCGCGAATCTCTGGTCGTGGTGGCCAAAGGCACGTTCAATCTACCGCTGGACGGCCGCGCCTTGACCCTCGCTGACAGCCAGCAACCGCTGCTGATGGCTGACACCTTCCTCGGCGAACCGGGCCTCAGCGCCCCGCTGCTGGAAATGGACTTCGCCCCGGTCAAGCCGTTCTGCGATGTACTGGTGTGTGGCAAGGCCTATGCGCCCGGCGGGCGGCCCTTGACGCAGTTGACTGCGGGTATTCGCGTGGGTCGGGTGAGCAAGGCTTTTTCCGTCCTTGGCCCGAGGCAATGGCAATTGGGACTATTGGGCATCTCTCCCGGCTCGCCGCAACCGTTTACCGAACAGAGCATCTCCTATGCCCAGGCCTACGGTGGCTCCCATCCTATGGTGAACGCCCCCGAAATGCGTGACGGTTACCTGGACAACCCAAGTGGTTGTGGCTGGTACCCGCGCGGACTTGATCACGCCTACATCGTCGGTAGGCCAATGCCCAACACCGAGGAATTGGGCAAGCCGATCGACAATCCCTGTGGCGACTTCCGCCCTATGGCCCTCGGCCCCATCGGTCGTAGCTGGCCGCAACGCGCCCGCTTCGCCGGTACCTACGACGATGCCTGGAAGGCTGACTGCTTTCCGTTTCTGCCAGCGGATTTCGATACCCGCTACTATCAGGCAGCCCCTGACGATCAGCAGGTCGACTACCTGCGCGGCGGTGAGGATGTGCTGCTGCTAAACCTCACCTCCCAGGAGCGAGCAGGCTTTCGCATCCCTGAAATGGAGGTGCCGGTGACCTTCTTCCTGAAGAAAGGCGGCCATGAAACGGTGTCAGCGGTGATCGACACCCTGCTGATCGACACAGACGCTCGCCAGGTGCAGTTGACCTGGCGTATCTCCCGTCCGCTACGGCGCAACATGTTCGAGATTGCCCAGGTGCTGGTCGGCACCATGTCCACGGGCTGGTGGAGGGCCCGAGAACTGGGTAAGGACTACTACCCGTCGCTGCGCGCCCTGGTAAACGCCAAGCGCGCCCCGGAGGAAACACACTGATGAGTGCTCTGTGCATCATCGGCTCCGGCATGGTCAGCGCTGTCGGCCTCAGCGCACCGGCCAGTTGCGCGGCGATCCGCTGCGCCATCGACAACTTCCAGGAAACCCGCTTTATCGATCGCGGCGGCGAATGGCTGATTGCCGCCAGTGTGCCGTTGGAACAACCCTGGCGCGGCCGCACCAAGCTGATCAAAATGGCCGCCCGGGCCATCGCTGAGGCCCTGCACAGCACCCCCAACGTCGACCCGGAAAAGACCCCGCTGCTGCTGGGGCTGGCGGAGCCCGAACGCCCCGGCCGCCTCGAGGGTCTCGATAAAGGGCTGCTGCACGCCATCGAAGACGAACTGGGCCTGCGCTTTCATCCCGCCTCCAGCATCATCGCCCATGGCCGGATCAGCGCCGCCGTGGCCCTGCTTGACGCACGTACGCTGATCTACCGGGGTGGCCATCGTCACGTGCTGATTGCCGGCGTCGATTCCTTCCTTAGCGCAGCAACGCTGTCCGCCTTCGAGCAACGCGAACGCCTGCTCACCAGTCAGAACTCCAACGGCTTTATCCCCGGCGAAGGTGCCGCAGCCGTGGTGCTGGCCGCCCCCGTCGTCAACGAAAAGCCGCAATTGGCCTGCATCGGCCTGGGTTTCGGCACAGAACAGGCCACGGTGGAATCCGAAGACATCCCGCTGCGCGCCGAAGGCCTGACCCAGGCTGTCCGCGCAGCCCTGAGCGAAGCCGGTTGCGGGTTGGAACAGATGGATTTTCGCCTGACGGATATTTCCGGCGAACAGTATTACTTCAAGGAAGCCTCCCTGGCCCTGAGCCGCAGCCTGCGAGTACGCAAGGAGTTCTTCCATCTCTGGCATCCAGCCGACTGCATCGGCGAAGTCGGCGCCGCCATCGGCCCGGCGATGCTCGCCGTGGCGCTGGCCGCCAGCCGTAAGGGCTATGGCGAAGGGCCGAATATTTTTTGCCACCTGGGCAACGACGCCGGCCAACGCGCCGTCGCGCTGCTCAGTTACCAGACCGTGAGGGCTGCCTGATGGCCAACCAAGTATTTGCCAACAATATGGAAGTCTCCTGCAAATCGGCCGACGGCAAATCGATCGCCTGCTTTCCGGATGTCTGCTTCACCCCGCCCGTGGCCCCGCCCACTCCGCTGGGTGTGCCCATCCCCTACCCCAACACCGGCATGGCCAAGGACACGACCAAGGGCAGTCGGACGGTGAAAATCAGTGGTAAGGAAATCATGCTCAAGGACCAAAGCTACTTCAAGACCAGCTATGGGGATGAGGCGGGAAATGCGCCCAAAAAGGGCGTCGTCACCAGCAAGATAAAGGGCAAGGTGTATTTCACCTCCTGGTCGATGGATGTGAAATACGAAGGGAAGAACGTCGTCCGGCACATGGACCTGACCACCCACAATCATGCCTCCCAACCGGGCAATACCATGCCCTGGACCTATACGGACCGAATGGCACTCGCCAAGGATTTGGCCCAATGCGAGGGAGAACGAGACCGGGCGAAAGACGCTTGCGGGGACACCAAGCAGAAAATGATCTGCCCGGATATCAGCAAGCTACAGGCTGCGACCAGCGCCAGGAAAGCCGCTAAAAGTGCGGCAGGCGGCGGGTTTAAAGATAATGCGGCCTATCTGGGCAAACATGCCGAAGTCCAGGGCGAGTATTCGTCCCTGGCCAAGACCATCAACCGCGACCCTTGCCAAAAGGCGATGCGCTGTTTTCTCGCGCCGTTCAAACCCAACAGATGTTGCCCTGGGCAAACCGGTGACCACCTGATCGACTCGGCGTCCTTTACCGACGGGCCGGCCTTTCCCGGCCAACCCCGAAGCAAGCACCCCACAAAAGCCGGCTGGAGCAAATACCAGACCGACAAAGCCCCAGTGATGTGCGTAGAGGGACCCAATCAGACCACCGCTACCCACGGCCAGATTCATACCCGACGTGGGGTGGTGGCCATGGAGGAGGCCGATGCAAAAGGTGAATGGCCAAGGTCCAAGGCCACGCAGACTGGGGCCAAGGCGGCCAAGAAAACCTTCCCGAACTCCGACTGTAGTCAGGAATGTCTGGAAGCTCAGTTGAACACGTATCACGACAAAGCCAAGGACCCTGGCAAGGAAAAACCGATCAATGCCTGTGCTTCCATGACCAGCAATCAAGACGAGCGCGATAAGGCTCAGGCCGAGATGTTCGATAACAAAAAAACTCGTCGTTAATTTATTCGCTTCAGGAGACCTACATGGACCCTCGAGACCCACGATTCCGCGGACTTAGCATTGGTACTGGAGTCGTTCGCTACTCAGACCTCAGTTATTTGATTACCACGAACGACATCTCTATTAGTGAAGGTTACACCGGTTCGATACTGATCTCTCTGGATTGTGGAACCTGGGGCGCCGACACAGTGCCATGGCTCGCCTGTTCCGGAACAGTCTGCCATGTGCCAGCCGAACGTTATCTGGCGCTTGGCACGGAAGGGTCGGTCGAAGCCAGTGGTGGTGGCACTCTTTCGCAAGAAGTCATCGCCAACTGCGGCGTAGACCCAAAAAAACGCGGCCCTCTACGTGAAATCCGTGGCATCGCCAAAGGTCGAGCCTATGCCGTAGGCACCTGCCGGCAAGCCTATCTTCGCGAGGACGAGGACCAGTGGAGATGCATCGACCAGAGCGCCCAAGTCGGTGACACTCCAATCACCGACACCAGCTTTGAGTCCATCGATGGCTTCAGCGAACAGGAAATCTATACCGTCGGCTGGGAAGGCGAAATCTGGCAGTACGACGGCGCCCGCTTCACCCAGCAGAACAGCCCGACCAACCTGGCGCTCTACAAGGTTCGCTGCGCGCCGGATGGTTTTGCCTATGCCTGTGGCCAACTCGGGACCTTGCTTCGGGGACGCAATGATCAATGGGAAATGATCGAACATGAAAGCACCGAGGAAGACCTCTGGGGCATGGAAGTTTTCGATGGGCAGCTTTACGTGTCGTCCACCCATTTCGTCTACCGGCTCGAGGACGGCAAGCTCAAGCCCGTCGATTTCGGCGACGACGTTCCGCTGACCTGTTATCACCTGAGCGCGGCCGACGGGATCATGTGGTCCATCGGGCCCAAGGATGTCATGCAGTTCGATGGTTCGACCTGGACGCGGTGCCTGCAAATTGACTAACCCGACGCTCCCGCCCTGCCCTCGCATCAGGACCAACGACTGATGAACACCCTCCCCGTCGTCCTTGACCTGCATGCTGAAGAAGCCAGCTTCCTCGCCATCCTGCGCGACTACGCATTACGCGCGCCGCATTACGATCTGGACGATCTCGGCAAACTGGAAGACCGTATCGACGCCCATCTCGATGGCCTGCGTATCGCCGGCCCCGCCGGCCTGGAAACCTTGCTGGCCCAACTTGGCCCACACACGGTTGGCGAGATATTCGCCAGCGTGGTCCTGGCCTTCGAGGCGCACAATACGAATGGGTTATCGCAGCTCAGCGAACACGTGAGAAACGCCGTGGAAACGGAGCGCGGTTATCTGATGGCCTTGGGGTGGCTCGACTGGGAGTGGGTAGCACCCTGGATCGACCGCATGCTCGCCTCCCCCAAGCCCCTGTTCCGCCGCCTCGGCCTTGCTGCCTGTGGTATGCATCGTCACGATCCGGGCGCTGCCCTGCTTACGGAGCTTTCGCAAGCCGAGCCCAGCGTGCTGGCACGTGCCGCCCGTACGGCCGGCGAACTGCGCCGGCATGACTTGATGCCGACCATTCGTGCCCACCGTCTACATAAAGATGCAGCGACACGCTTCTGGGTCAATTGGGCCACCGCGCAGATGGGCGATGAGCACGCACTGGAGTCACTGCGACCCTTCGCTGAGCAACCGGGTGAGTTCCAGTACCGTGCGCTCTGCGTCCTGTTGGCCTGGCAACATCGTGAGCACAGCATCGCCTGGATACACCAGTTGATACAGAACCCTGAGCAGCCGCGCATCGGCATCCAGGCCATTGGGCTGCTGGGCGATCCCGTCGGCGTGCCGTGGCTGATCCAGCAGATGAGCGACCTGCCTTATGCCCGCGTCGCCGGCGAAGCCTTCAGCCTGATGACCGGCGCAGACTTGGCGCTGCTCAATCTGGAACTGCAGCAGCTGCCGGATTTCGATGCTGGCCCGAACGACGACGCCGAGGACTCCAATGTCGTCATGGACCCCGATGAGAACCTGCCCTGGCCCGACCCGCAGTCAATTGCAGTCTGGTGGCAGGCCCATGGAGGTGATTTCCAGGCGGGCGTCAGCTATATGCTGGGGCTGCCGCATAGCGTGAACAGTTTTCAGCAAGCACTTGCCCAGGGTCAGCAACGCCAGCGCATTGCCGCCGCCTGCGGCATCGCCCGCTTTCGGCCGACCGAAGTGCTTTTCCCCACCAGCGCACCGGCCTCGCGGCAAAAGAAGTTGTTGGGGGAACCTGCGCAATTCGGGCGATAAATGGCCGCCTCGTAGCCGCGACCTCAACACACCGCGATATGCGAGTCCGTGCGTGGTTCAGTCCCGCCGCATAACACGCCGGTTTCAGGATTACGCAGGATGATCTGTCCTCGTCCGTAGCGGGTCAGGTTGCAGGCTATTTGCACCTCATGCCCTCGCCTCGCCAACGCGGCGGCCATATCACGCGAAGCGCCCTGCTCGATGCCGACCTTCAGCCCTCCCAGCCATTGCCAGCGCGGTGCATCCAGCGCGGCTTGCGGGTTCAGGCCAAAATCCACCAGGTTCATGACCAACTGCACATGCCCCTGGGGTTGCATGTAGGCGCCCATGACACCGAACGGCCCCAATGCCACACCGTTTTTGCTGAGAAACCCCGGGATGATGGTATGAAAGGTTTTCTTCCCGGGAGCCAGGCAATTGACATGCTCAGGATCGAGGCTGAATTCTTCGCCGCGGTTTTGCAGGGCGATACCGCTATTGGGCAGCACCACGCCGGAGCCAAAGCCGTGGTAGTTGCTCTGGATGAACGAGACCATATTGCCTTCGCCATCGGCGGTGGCCAGGTACACCGTGCCGCTGGCGTGAGGATCCCCCGGATGTGGCGCCACTGCCTGCTCGCCGATCTGTGCACGGCGCTGGGCGGTATAGGACTCACTGAGCAAGTCTTCAACGGCGACCCGCATATGGGCTGGGTCGGTGATGTGGTGTAAACCGTCGCTGTACGCAAGTTTCATGGCTTCAAGTTGACGGTGCCAGGTCTGTTGGCTGTCGCGGTGATCGAAGTCGAAGCCTTCGAGGATTTTCAAGGTCATCAATGCTATCAGCCCCTGGCCGCTGGGCGGAATCTCCCAGACGTCATACCCCCTGTAATTCACCTTGATCGGGTCAACCCACTGGGCGTGGTAGTCCTGCAAGTCACTGGCACGCAGGTAACCGCCCGTGGCCCGGGAGTGCGCGTCCAAACGTTGCGCCAGGGCGCCACGGTAGAAACTTTCGCAGCCGGTTGCCGCCAACTCCATTAAGGTCTGCGCCTGGGCGGGGTTGTGAAACATCTCGCCGGCTCGTGGTGCCCTGCCCTCGATCAAAAAAGTCTCGAACCACGCGTCGAGGGCGACGTCCCGGTCCTGAGTGAAATTCTCCAGCGCGGTTTGCCAGAGCAGTGAGACGACCGGTGAGACGGGAAACCCATCCCGCGCCAGGCTGATGGCCGGTTGCAACAGCTCGGCAAAGGGCAAGCGCCCGAAGCGCCTGGACAATTCTGCCCAGGCCGCCGGGCAACCCGGCACGGTGACCGGCGTCCAGCCATGCGATGGCATATGCGCGTGGCCAGCCGCTTTCACCGCCTCGATGCTCAGGGCTTGCGGGGCATGGCCGCTGGCATTCAAGCCATGCAATTTATTCTGCGTCCACACCAGCGCAAAGGCATCGCCACCAATCCCGCAGCCGGTCGGTTCAACCACCGTCAGCGCCGCCGCCGTGGCAATCGCCGCGTCAATGGCGTTGCCACCCTTGCGTAGCATTTCAATCCCCGCTTCTGCGGCCAAGGGTTGGGACGCCGCGACCATGCCGCGTTTCGCGAAAACGCACTGACGCTGTGAGGCGTAGGGATACTCATGAACTGAAAACTTGAACATGGCAGCGTTCTCACTGGACGTTTGAAAGAGAGCAGCATAGTGCGAAGCCTAGCAAAAGCTCCGCCAGACAACATTTCCTCTATTGGCGGTAAACCAACTCATGAATTAACGTTCAATCCACGCATCCATCCGGCTAGAACCCAGCTGCCATTTCCTCCCTTTACGGAGGACCGGCCAATGCTCCCTGCTTTCACTACTCAACAAAGAAGTTAACTAACTGATTAATTAGAGTAAATATGAAAGAGCATTTGCCGGTCAGCCTACTGTGCCTCGCTGTACTCGCTGGTTGTACCGTTGGGCCGAACTTTACCCGCCCCGATGTTCCTGCCGGTGCCGACTACTCTCAGGAAAAACTGCCTACCACAGCTTCGGCGGATGTGGCCGCAGGCGGCGCGGCGCAGAAGCTGGTCGCCGGCATGGATATTCCCGGGCAATGGTGGACGCTGTTCCGCTCACCCGCGCTGAATGCATTGGTCGAAGAGGCGTTGCGGGCCAACCCGGATGTGAGCGCGGCCCAAGCGGCGCTGCGTCAGGCCAACGAACTGGTGTATGCCGACCAGGCCTCGCTGTTTCCTTCGGTGAGCGGCTCGGCGTCGAAAACCCGGGAGAAGGTATCCGGGGTCTCTACAGGCACTGCGTCGTCACCGATTCTGACCGTCAACTCAGCGTCGCTGAGCGTTTCCTACGCTCCGGACGTGTTCGGGGGCACCCGTCGCCAGATCGAATCATCCACGGCACAGGCCGAGTACGAGCGCTTCCAGCTGGAGGCCACTTACCTCACGCTGACCTCGAATGTGGTCAATACCGCCGTGAGCCTGGCGTCGGTGCGCGATCAAGTGGCGGCCACCGAGGAAATCATTCGCCTGCAGAGCGACCAACTTGACGTTCTACAAGCCCAGCGGCGACTGGGTGCCATTGGCGACACCAATGTGCTCACACAAGAAACGGCCCTGGCACAAACCCGCGCGAGCTTGCCGCCCCTGCAAAAACAGCTGGCACAGACCCGTAACCAGTTGATGGCCTACCTCGGCCGGTTTCCCAATCAGGATCAGGGCGAACGTTTCGTTCTGGCCTCCCTGCATTTGCCGCAGGAATTGCCGGTCAGCCTGCCCTCGGCAATCGTGGGCCAGCGCCCTGATGTGCGTTCCGCGCAGGCGCAATTGCATCAAGCCAGCGCGAACATTGGGGTGGCCATCGCCAATCAGTTACCGCAATTCAGCATCACCGGCTCCCTGGGCTCCACGGTCGCGAGCGGGACCAAGCTGTTTTCATCTGGCAGCGGGGTCTGGAGCCTTGCCGGCTCGATCACCCAGCCCATCTTTGACGCCGGGGCACTCGAGCATCGCAAACGCGCCGCCGTGGCTGCCTATGACGAGTCGGCTGCCCGTTACCGCAGTACCGTAATAGCCGCCTTCCAGGATGTGGCCAACGCGCTCCGGGCGCTGGAAGCCGATGCTGATGCGCTCAATCAGCAGGTGGCCGCCGAACGTTCTGCTCAAGCGAGCCTGGCTCTGGTGCAGTCGCAGTTCCGCCTCGGTGCGGTGGCGTACATCAATCTGCTCACGGCCCAACAAACCTATCAAAACACCGTGGTCACACGCGTCCAGGCCCAGGCCGCCCGTTACAGCGATACCGCAGCGCTCTTCCAGGCGTTGGGCGGCGGTTGGTGGAACCGAGCCGATGTTGATCCCGCCACGGCGGGCAAGCCTGACCGCTTTGGCCTGCCCTCCTGGCAGGAGGTCATGCCGGCCAACAGAAAAGATGCCTCTGCCGATACGCCGCAGTTCAACTGACTTGAACCCTTTCAACAGTGAGAACACCCATGGCTGACGTCAACACCGACTCTCCCCTGCCCCCACAGCCGACTGCGCCTGGCAGCCCGCGCAAGCGGCGCCTGTGGCGGCCGATGATCCTGATGATCGTGGTGGTGCTGGTGATCGTCGCGATCATCGTCGGGGTCAAGTTCACCCAGATCTCGGCGTTGATCGCACAATCCAAAATCCCCCTGCCCGCCGCCGTGGTCACCGCCATGCCAGCGCAGTTCGCCGACTGGCAACCGAGTGTCTCCGCCGTGGGTTCGATAAAAGCGGTGCGCGGGGTCGACGTCACCACGGAGGTGGGCGGCATCGTCCGCACGCTGGGCTTCAAGCCTGGGCAGCAGGTCCCGGCTCAAGCCCTCCTCGTCCAGTTGAATGCCGACTCGGACATCGCCCAGCTGCATTCGCTTGAGGCTACGGCTGACTTGGCCGTCATCGTCCTCAAGCGCGACAAGGCGCAATTGGCGGTGAACGCCGTGTCGCAAGCACAAGTGGATACCGACAGCGCAGACTTGAAAGCCAAACTCGCGGCCGCAGAGCAACAGCGGGCGCTGGTGGAGAAAAAGGCCATTCGGGCACCATTTGCCGGGCGCATCGGGATTACCAGCGTCAACCCCGGCCAATACCTCAACCCCGGTGACAAAATCGCCACGCTGCAAACTTTCGACCCGATCTATATCGACTTCACTGTGCCGCAAACCCAACTGGAGGCGATCAGCATCGGGCAGGCGGTCTCCGTGACGGCGGACGGCCTGTCCAATCAGACCTTTGCCGGCAAGATCACTACCGTCGATACCCAATTCGACTCGACCACGCGCAACGTCACGGTAGAAGCCACCGTCGAGAATCCCAAGCAGAGCCTGGTGCCGGGCATGTTTGCCCGCGCCGTGGTGCAGTCTGGCGCGACGCAGCGCTACCTCACCGTTCCACAGACATCGGTCACCTACAACCCATACGGGACCACCGTATTCATCGCTACGACGACGAAGAACGACAAAGGTGAAGACGTACTGACGGCGGCGCAAACGTTCATCAAGACCGGGCCGACCCGGGGTGACCAGGTCGCGATTCTGTCTGGCGTCAAGGAAGGCGACCAAGTGATCACCAGTGGGCAGATGAAGCTCAAGAACGGCTCGCCGGTGCAGATTGATAACCGTGCCGCGCCCCTGAACGACGCCGCGCCGACTCCCCAAGAACACTAAGGTGTCTCATGAAACTTACCGATACCTTCATCCAGCGACCGGTCTGGGCCATCGTCGTCTCGCTGTTCATCTTGATCCTGGGGCTGCGCTCGATCTTCGAATTGCCGGTCAACCAATGGCCACGCACTGAAAACACGGTCGTCACCATCACCACCACCTACTACGGTGCAGACGCGTCCACCGTCGCCGGTTTTATCACCCAGCCGCTGGAGTCGGCCATCGCCCAGGCGCAAGGCATCGACTACCTGTCGTCCTCAAGCATCACCAGCGTGTCGACCATTACCGCGACGCTGCGACTCAACTACGACGCCAGCAAGGCGCTGACCGAGATCAATACCCAGGTCAACTCAGTCAAGAACCAGTTGCCGGCACAAACCCAGGAGCCGGTCCTGACGGTAGCGGTCGGTCAAACCACGGACGCCATGTACCTGGGTTTCTACAGCGACACACTGCCCACCAACAACATCACCGACTACCTCGTGCGGGTGGTCAAGCCCAAGCTGGATTCGATCCAGGGCGTGCAAACCGCCGAGATTCTCGGCGGGCGCCAGTTCGCGCTGCGTGCCTGGCTGGATCCGGACAAGTTGGCGGCGCATAACGTCTCGGCGCAGGACGTTTCCACGGCGCTGGCCAATAACAACTACCTGTCTGCGGTCGGCTCGACCCGAGGGCAAACGGTCACGGTGGATTTGACCGCCGGCACCGACTTGCACACGGTGGATGAATTCAAGCGGCTGGTGATCAAGCAGAAAGGCGATGCGCTGGTGTACCTGGAGGATGTGGCGACGGTCACCCTGGGTGCGGAAAGCTACGACAGCAGCGTGGCGTTCTCCGGCAAGCGCTCGGTGTTCATCGGGATCAAGGCGGCCCCCAATGCCAACATCCTGACCGTCGCCGATAATGTACGCAAAGCCTTCCCCGAGCTGCAATCCCAACTGCCGGCGGGTGTTCGCGGCGAGATCGTCTACGACTCCACCGAGTTCATCAATACCTCGATTTACGAGGTGGTGAAGACCCTGGTAGAAGCCATGGTGATCGTCTCGGTGGTCATCTACCTGTTCCTCGGCTCGTTCCGGGCGGTGATTGTGCCCTTGGTGGCGATCCCGCTGTCGTTGGTCGGAACATTCTTCATCATGTATTTGCTCGGCTACTCCATCAACCTGCTGACCCTGCTGGCACTGGTGTTGGCGATTGGGCTGGTGGTTGACGATGCGATTATTGTGGTCGAAAACGTCGACCGGCATATCAAGGAAGAAGGCAAAGGCGTGCTGGAGGCCGCACTGATCGCGGCGCGGGAATTGGGCGGTCCGATCATCGCAATGACCGTGGTGCTGATTGCCGCCTACGTGCCCATCGGATTACGCAGCGGCCTCACGGGTGCGCTATTCAAGGAGTTCTGTTTCTCGTTGGCCGGTGCGGTGACCGTATCGGCCGTCGTGGCGCTGACCCTTTCACCGATGATGACCTCGAAGCTGTTCAAGTCAGGCCAGGAAGAAGGCCGCTTCGCGCGTCGGCTCGACCAGTATTTCGACTGGTTGCGCGGCCGTTACCATCGGGTGTTGTCCGCGGGCTTGAACGTCTGGCCGGTGCTGGTGACCTTCGGCTTTATCCTGTTCCTGTTGGTGGCTGCCAGCGGCATGACCGCCAAAAGCGAGCTGTCGCCGACCGAGGACCAGGGCCTGGTGTTCATGCAGATCAAAGGCCCACCGACGGCCTCGCCCCAGCAGATGGAACGGATCGCCGACCAGGCCTTCCAGATCGCCAAAAAAGAACCTGAATACGCACAGATGTTCCAATTGACGGGGTTGCCGGCACTCAACCAGGGCCTGGGTGGGGTGCTACTCAAGTCGTGGGGCGATCGGAGCCGGTCGCAAGCCGACCTGATCAAGCAGCTCCAGCAGCAATGGAACCAGGTGCCCGGCGCGACGATCGCAGCCTTTCCGCTGCCCTCGTTGCCGGGGGCACAAGGCCTGCCGGTGCAGTTTGTGATTACCACCACCGATTCAATCGACAACTTGAATGATGTCGCCCAGGCCGTGATGGCCGAGGCGCAAAAGCAACAGCTGTTCTGGTTCTCCGACATGGATTTGAAACTCGACAAACCGCAAGCCAAGTTAGTGGTTGACCGGGAGAACATCGCGGCGCTGGGCATGACCCAGGCAGACGTCGGCGCGGCCCTGTCAGCGGCGCTCGGCGGCAACTACGTGAACTACTTCTCGACGGCCGGGCGCTCCTACAAAGTAATTCCCCAGGTGCTGCAGGTTGACCGTCTCAACCCGGAGCAAATACTCGACTACTACATTCGCACCCCCTCAGGCGCGATGATTCCCGCACGCACGGTGGCGCATATCGAGACCTCTACCCAGCCGGAGTCGATCAACCACTTCCAGCAACTTAACTCGGCCACCCTGTCGGGTGTCAGCGGCGTGGCCCAAGGCGAGTTGCTGGCGAAACTGGAGGCGATTCTGAATAAGGTCGCCCCTTCGGGATACACCTCGGATTTCTCGGGAGAGTCGCGTCAGTTTATGCAAGAGTCGGGCGGGTTCGTTGGCCTGCTCCTGTTCTCGATCCTTATTGTCTACCTGGCGCTGGCCTTCCAGTTCGAGAGCTTCCGAGACCCGGTGGTGATCCTGTTCTCAGTGCCCCCGGCGCTCTTTGGCGCGCTGGCCTTCATCACCATGGGGTTCGCGTCCATCAACGTGTACACGCAAGTGGGGCTGGTGACGTTGCTCGGGCTGATTACCAAGCACGGGATTTTGATCGTCCAGTTCGCCAACGAACTGCAGCGTGCAGGTCACAGCAAGCGTGAAGCCATTGAAGAAGCTGCGGCGGTGCGTCTACGACCGATTCTGATGACCACCGCCGCCATGGTCCTGGGCGTGGTGCCACTGGTTTGGGCTAGCGGTGCCGGTGCTGCGGGGCGTCATGACATGGGGTTGGTGATCTTCGCCGGTTTGTCTATCGGCACCCTGCTGACGCTATTCATGGTGCCGGCCATGTACATGTTTATTGGCGAGACTCACCACAAGGAGCAAGAACAGCCGCTGCTTGGCGAGCAGCCTGCAAGATAACAGTTAGAGATGGAGTTGTGGCGAGGGGGCTTGCCCCCGTTGGGCTGCGAAGCGGCCCCAATAAGATCACTGAGTTTTTTCAGATGGACCGAGATAACCGATTTTAGGGCCGCTACGCAGCCCAACGGGGGCAAGCCCCCTCGCCACAGGTTGGTGGTGTCACGCAGCCGGGCAAGCCCAGCTATTGGCCGCCCGAGCAATCTGGCTGGCCAATTGGCCAATGGCTTTCTGATGCGCCAGCACCAGGGCATCCATGCTCACCCCCGCCGGCTCGTGAATCACGCTGGAGCACGTCAGGTTACGGCGCTTCTGACCCTCGCTGCGCTGGCTCAAACTCCACACCACATCGATCAAGGCGTATTGCCCCGGCAACGAGTCAAAGCGACGCACGTCGGTCTGCAGCGACACCACCGGCTTGTCGGCGGCCTTGGGCAGACCCGCCAGATTGCGTGTGCCCAACTTCAACTCCAACTGCCCGGCCAGGGCGTCGTGGAACTCATCAGCGAGGGGCGCACCCCAGCGTTCGGTCTCCAGAATCATCAGCCCGCCGTTGCTCTGACGCACCACCATCTGTGGCTGGTCGACCTGCACCGGCATGCGCACGCCCAGCATCTCGAACTGGAAGGCTGGCGCCGCGACATTTTGCCGTTGTTCAGGCGCCGTGGGCACCAGGGTGTAGTAATGGGTCGGCGCCGAGCTGCAGGCCGCCAGGCCCAAGGTGGCCAGCAAGGCCAGGGAACGAAAGGTCATGGCGGTCATTCCTGTTCAATTTCACGAGAGGTTGAAGGCGTCGGCTGGTAGGCGTCCGGCTTACCGTCCTTGAGACGGCCACGAATCAAAGCTTCCGGGTGGCGTCCGAGGAAGTCGGTGAGCACGCGCACCGAGCGTGCCGTGCGCTGCACTTCATCCATGGCCTGGCCCAACTGTTGGCGCTGTGGCGAATCTTCGGCAAAGCTGTCGTTGGCCGTGGCCAGGGTCTTGCGCGTTTGCACCAGGGTGTCACGCATCTCTGGCAGCACCTGGCCGTTGACGTTCGCCAAGGTCTTGTTCAGTTGGCCGAGGCTGCCGTTGAGGTTGTCGGCAATCTGGTCGATCGGGATCTTGCTGAGCTTGTCGACGAAGGCCTGCAACTGCTCCTGCGCCTTGTCCAGGCTGCCGGGCACCGTGGGAATGAGCATGGGCCGTGCGGTCGAGTCGAAGGTGACTGGCTTGGCGTTGGGCACAAAGTTCATCGAAATGTACAACTGCCCCGTCAGCAGGTTCGCACTGCGGGCCTGAGCGCGTAGGCCGTGCTTGACCATCTGCTCCATCAGGTGCACACCTTTGGCTTCATCGTCATCGCCCATCAGGGCCAGCTTGTCGTGTGCCTTACCCAGGCGGTTGGGATAGATGACGGCCCCGATTACCGTGGGAAAGGTCTCAGCCTTGGCGTCGTAATCCAGGTCCACCGAGACCACGCGGCCAACGTTTACACCTAGGAATTCGACTGCCGAGTTCACGGTAAGACCGCGCAGAGACTGGTCGAAGCGCATCTGCACATAACGGCCCTGGCCGTCAGGCCGCGCCAATGCGGTTTCCAAGTCATCGAACAGGGTGAACTCCGCGCGCTCATCGGCCAGGGATTTGTCGACGCTGTAGTTAGGCTCGATAAAGGCAACGCCACCCGCCAGGATGGAAGCCACCGACTGGGTGTTCACCTTCAAGCCGTTGGCGCCGAGGCTGACGTCCACACCGCTGGCGTTCCAGAACCGGCTGTCCTTGCGCACATACTGATCGTTGGGGGCATTGACGAAGATGTCGACGTCCACGCCCTTGCCGTCGGCGGCTAACTGATAGGACACCACCTGCCCGACCTGAATGCGCCGGTAGTAGACCGCAGAGCCGATGTCGAGCGAGCCCAGGTCAGCGGTGTGCAGGGTGAAGCGTTTGCCCTTCTGCCCATAGGTAATAGCCGGAGGATTCTCCAGGCCAACGAAGTTGTCTTCGGTGTCCTTTGCCTCACCTGGATCTGCGCCGATGAACGCGCCTGACAATAGCGTATCGACCCCCGATACGCCGCCGGCACCGATGCGTGGGCGCACCACCCAGAAACGCGTGTCGCGCTTAGTGAACGCCGCGGCTGACTGATCGAGTTCGATAGTCGCGTCGATATGGGCACGGTCGTCGCTCAAGGCGATCGAGGTGACCTTGCCGATCACCACGTTCTTGTACTTGACCTGAGTTTTGTTCGCCTCAAGTCCTTCGGCGGTAAGGAAGGTGACGACGATCTGCGGACCCACCGACATGGCCTTGTGCACCACCATCGACAGGCCGATCAGGGCTGCCACGATCGGCACCAGCCAGACCAGCGAAACGTTGAAGCGTCGGCTCCGGACCTCGGGGTTCGAAGGTGTGGGGGTGGAACGTGGGTGATCAGGCATCTTCAACCTCTGCATCCCAGATAAGCCGGGGATCAAAACTCATGGCAGCCAACATCGTCAGTACCACAACCAAACCAAAAAACAGGATACCCAGGCGCGGCTCGATACTGCTCAGCGAACGGAACTGCACCAGGGCGGCGATCAGTGCTACCACCAGTACATCCAGCATCGACCAGTAGCCGATCACCTCGATCAGACGGTAAAGCTTGGAGCGCTCGCGCATGGCCCACCGGCTGCGCATCTGGCACGTCACCAGCAACGTGCCCAGCACCAGAAACTTCAGGCACGGCACCGCGATGCTGGCGATAAAAATCAACAGGGCGATATCCCAGGAGCCGCTTTCCCAAAACTCGACCACCCCACTCATGATGGTGTTTTCACTGCCACTGCCGAACATGTCGGTATACATCACAGGTAGCAGATTAGCGGGGATATAGAAAATCAGGCTGGCCAGCAGCAACGCCCAGGTACGCGCCAGGCTTTCCGGCTTGCGCCGGTGCACCGCTGAGTTGCAGCGTGGGCAGTTGTGGACGTCCTCGGCACAGGCCTGGCCGCAGGTATGGCACAGCGTCAGCTGGAGGTCGCGGGCATAAGGCGGCAGGCTCACGGGATGACCCCTTCAAGGTCGTGCCAGAGGCGGCGAATGCCTTTGCCGGAAATGATGATGATCAGCACCGTCAGCATCGCCAGTGCCCACAGGCCCAGGCCAGGGTGCACATCGAGCATCCCTCCCAGCTTGATGATCGCCACCAGGATGCCCAATAGGCAGACCTCCAGCATGCTCCAGGGCCGCAGATGCTCCAACGCGCGCATGCAGGCCTTGAAGCCGGGTGCGGCGACGCCCGCCACCGCAAAGCTCAGTACCCAACACAACAGGATGATTTGCAGCATCGGCGCCAGGATGATGGTCAGGCCAGCCACGGCGGCGATGACACTGATACGCCCCTGGGCAAGCGCTTCCACCGACTGCCACAACGTGGCCTCATTGCCCAGGCCTTGCAGGCTGATGGACATCACCGGGAACGCGTTGGCGAAACAGAAGACAATCGCGGCGCAAATGGAAAGCGCCAGCAGTTGTTGGGTGCTCAACTGCCCGCCGCGATCGAGGACAGCACCACAACGCAGGCAAAAAGACTTTTGCCCACGCACCAGCGGCGTGGGCTGGTAGACGGAGTCGCAGTGCTCGCAGATGATCCAGTCAGGTTTATTCATGAGGCTCTTTTGCGCGGATCGTGTCGAAGTAAGCAAGTAACATGCGAATAGGTCGCAGGCATGCTACCAGATATGACGGTAACGACACGAGCCGCGCACTGACCTGTGGCGAGGGGGCTTGCCCCCGTTGAGCTGCGCAGCGGCCCTAATAAGATCGCCGAGTTTTTCAGATAGACCGAGATAACAGTTTTAGGGCGGCTTCGCCACCCCACGGGGGCAAGCCCCCTCGCCACAGGGCCAGTGTTCGTTCTTAACTGACCTCAGTACCCGCTGCCCGCCGCAGCATTCCCCGCCACAATCGCAACCCCCGAACTGCTACCCAGCCGCGTAGCACCGGCCTCGATCATTGCCACCGCCGTCGGATAATCCCGCACCCCACCCGATGCCTTGACCCCAACCCCCTCGCCCACGACTTTGCGCATCAACGCCACATCCTCAACCGTCGCACCGCTGCGGCTGAATCCGGTAGAGGTCTTGACGAACGCCACCCCCAATTCCCGGCAGATTTCACAGGCCTGGATCTTCTGCTCATCGGTAAGCAGGCAGGTTTCCAGAATCACCTTCAAGGGCACCGCGCCACACGCCTGATGCACCTGGGCAATATCGTCACGTACCAGGTCCAGCAAACCTTCTTTCAACCAGCCAATATTGAGCACCATGTCGATCTCCCCTGCCCCGGAGGCTATCGCGCGTTGGGCTTCAAAGGCCTTGGTGTCGCTCAAGCCGGCGCCCAGTGGAAAGCCAACTACCGCGCAAATCACCACCGCATCACCGCTCAAGCATGAAGCGGCATAAGGCACCTGCGCCGAGTTCAGGCACACCGAATAAAACCCATGTTCCTGGGCCTCTTCACACAACGTGCGAATCTGCTGCCGGGAGGCATCTGGCGCCAACAAGGTGTGATCGATGTAGCTGGCCAATGCTGCAGGTTGAAGATTCTTCATTTAGCGTGCCCTTGCCTGTATGTTGCCAATGATCATGCGACGCCGTATCGGGTGATCGCACAAATACGTTACAATATTCACATATAATGTTACTTATACAACACCAATAATCAAGCCCTGGAATGCCTGTGGACAGTAAAAAAGCCGAGCGACTCAAGCTTATCCAGCAAGCCCTGCAGGACCAGGACGCCATCCACCTGCGGGAAATGGCGGCCCTGCTGGATGTTTCCGAGATGACCCTGCGCCGCGACCTGAACCACTTCAGCGATCATCTGCGGTTGTTGGGCGGCTATATCACTCGGGTTGGCAGTGATGCCGGTGACTACCGCGTGGCCGACCAGGACACCCGTCATGTCGAGGAAAAACGCCGTATCGGCAAACTGGCCGCCCGGCTGATCCAGCCCGGTGACACGGTGTTTTTCGACTGCGGCACCACCACGCCCTTTGTCATTGATTTCCTGCCTGATGAGCTGGAGTTCACTGCGGTGTGCAGCTCGCTGAACGTGCTGCTCAAGCTGTACAACAAACCCAATTGCCACATCGTCATGTGTGGCGGCACCTTTCATCGCCAGAACCAAGTGTTCGATAGCACCGCCGAAAGCAGCATCCTCGACAATGTACGGCTGACCTGGGCCTTTGTTTCCGCCGCAGGAGTCAGCCAGGAATTCGGCGTGACCTGTTTTAACTTCAACGAAGTGCAGGTCAAGCAAAAGGTCCTGCGCCAGGCCCAGCAGCGGGTGTTGCTGGCCGACTTCAGCAAGTTCGACACCGTGCGCACGGCTCACTTCGCCACGCTGGAAGACTTCCAGTACGTGGTCAGCGACAAGAAAATCCCCCGTAACTATAAAGATGCCATCGAAGCCAGCGGCGCGCAGTTACTGATTTAACCCAGCAGTACGTGCCGCTCTTTGGCGCTCAGGTAGCCGGTGGTCACGCTGAAAGCAGCACTGGCCCCGGGCGCCAGGGAACGCACATTGCCCTTGGCTTTCTCGGCGTTGTAACCCTCCGGTTCACAGGTAGACGGCAGGACAAACGCCGCCACTTGTTGATCCGGGTTATGCAGAACCCAGCGCGCCGCATGTTCGAACTGTTCAGGTCGATAGCGCGTGTAGAACGCGGCGCCGCCGGGATGATCCAGCAGAAAATGCGCCTGTCCCAGGGCATCGGTGCCCACACCATCGAAGAAAAACACAATCTCTGGGTCATACAGCCCAGACTGATCCAGTTGCGCCAACTGCTGCGGATGCTCGGCCAATTGCACCATATAGGCGCTCCAGTCCGGCGTCGGCTTGACGTGATCCGGCACGCTGCTGCGCAAGCGCAGGCGCTCCATGCCTAGTGGTTCGACGAACCGCCCGCCGTCGACGTAGGCGTAGTTCATATGGGCCATGTACATCAGCTCCATGGGTTTGCCGGCCAGATTGGTCACGTCCATGGAGATATCGAACAGCGCCGAGCCGGCCCGCAAGGTGACGCTGGGGCGAGCCCGGTAGCGATCACCGAAGCCCTGGGCGTATTCATACTCGCCACCCAGGCGCAGCCAGCCGTCGTCGATTTCCAGCCAGGCCGTGTCCATCGGGGCGCACGGCATCTCACCATGCAAGGCGTGATCATCCGTCGGCGCCGGACAGCCGTTGCGCAGCAAGCCACTGTGGAACATGAAGCAGCCATACGTGCCGATCACCGTGGGGCTCGGCCGAGGCTGGTCGAACAAGTTGGTCATGGTCAGATCACAGCCATCGAACACGGCCGACCAGATCATCTGCCCCTGATACGGCAACACCACCAACCGTCCCCGGCTGTTTTCCAGGCTCAGGGCCAGGACGCCGGACGGATAGGCCCAAGCGCTGACCTTGAAATCTGCTGACTGCAGCAAGGTCTTTTCCTGCTCGCCAAACAGCGCTCGATACAGCGGAATACGCGTACTCATGAGGCCACCGCCGCGGCACCTGCCGGCAGTTTGTCCGACTGGCGCAGGCACTTGAGGGCATACATCACAATCACGATAAAGCACAGCAACGGTACGCTGTAAGCCAGTTGCATATTGCCGCCGCTGGCATCCGACAGCAGGCCCTGGAAGATCGGGATCACTCCGCCGCCGACAATGCTCATCACCAGCAGCGAACCGCCGACACCGGTGTCTTCACCCAAACCGTCGATGGTCAGGCCATAGATAGTCGGCCAGCACGGGCCGAGGAAAATGCTCACGCCCACCGCCGCATACACCGCCGAGATGTTCGGCACCAGGATCGTATAAGCCAGCAGCACAATGCACAGCACGCCGTAGATCGCCAGGACCTTGGCCGGATGCAGCCGGCGCATCAGCAGGTTGGCAATCATCTTGCCGACGAAGTACGCGGCAAACGTAGTCAACAGGAACCACGAGGCACTGCGCTCGTTCATGCCGCCCATTTGCATCGCCAGGCGAATAGTGAAGCTCCACACGCCCACTTGGGCACCGACGTAGAGAAACTGCGCCAACACGCCAAAAGTGAAACGCGGGTTACGCCACAACCGGCCAAGACTCTGGCGCACGCTGCTACGCTTGCCATCGGGTTTCTGGTTGCCTTTGCAAGCGGGGAAACGGGTGAAGGCAATCAGGATGAACATCAGCACCAGCACCGCAATCATCCATTTGTACGGCAACAGCGTGGACTGGATCATTTGCAGTTGTTGGATTGCTGCATCCGAAACACTCATCTGCTTGAGTTGATCGGTGGTGGCGTCGGTGTCCTTGAACATCACAAAGCTGCCGACGTACACACCGGCCATGGCACCAAACGGGTGAAAGGTTTGGGAGATGTTCAAGCGCCGAGTCCCGGTTTCCCGTGGGCCCATTAAGGTCGAATAGGTATTGCAGGCGGTTTCCAGGAACGACAGGCCGGCAGCGATCACAAACAGCGCCAGCAGGAACATGCCGTACTTGGCCGTCGACGCCGCCGGGAAGAACAACAGGCAACCCAGCATGTACAACAACAAGCCGATCAGGATGGTGCTTTTATAGCTGAACCTCCGCACCACCATTGCCGCCGGAATCGCCACGAAAAAGTAGCCCAGGTAGAACGCCGACTGCACGAATGCCGTCTGGAAATCGCTGAGCAGGAAGGCCTTCTTGAAGTGAGCAATCAGCACGTCGTTCATGCTCGCCGCCGCCGCCCACAACGCAAAAATGCTGCACAACAGGATAAAAGCGAACCAGGGCGTGCGGTTCAGGTAAAAACCATCGGGTGTCTGTTGCAGCGCAGGTTTGTTCATTATTGTTCTCCGGGCTGGGTTGAGGGTGTTACCGCTGTTGCTGGAAGCGCGCGAAGGCCTTGCGATCGGGGTAGGACGTCTGGGTGCCAAGGGCCGTGACCGAACAGGCGGAATAGGCCACGGCCTGCTCCATTGCCCGGCGAATATCACCGTCGTGGTTCCAGTGCTGGATAAAGCAACCGATGAAGGCATCCCCGGCGCCTGTGGTATCCCGGGCCGCAACGCGTAGGCCATTGACCTGGAACTCACCCTCCTCCCCTACGTACAGCGCGCCTTCCTGGCCGAGGGTGACAATGACGTGGCGAATACCGCTGGCCACCAAGGTTCGGGCCGCCGCGCGGGCCGAGTCTGGCGAGTCGACGTTCTGCCCGGTAATCAGCGCCAGTTCCGACTCGTTGGGCACCAGGAAATCCAGCTGTGCCAAATGTTCGGCACTCAAGCCCGCCAACGCCGGTGCCGGATTGAGCAGGACGGGAATGCCGTGCTGTCGGCCAAACTCGATGGCGTAGTAGACCGTAGCCAGGTTGATTTCCAACTGCAGCACAATCAGCGAGCAATCGCGCAGGTCGGCGGCCGCCGCGTCGATATCCGCCGGCAGCAAATGGGCGTTGGCGCCTTTGACGATCAGAATACTGTTGTGGGAATCGGCCTGGACGAAGATCGGCGCCACGCCGCTGGAGACACCCGGTACCCGCTGCACATAGCGGGTATCGATGCCAAACCGCTGGAAATTGGCCAAGGTGTTGTCGGCAAACATGTCATCGCCGACTTTGCTGAGCATCAGCACATCGGCCCCCAACTTGGCGGCGGCCACTGCCTGGTTGGCGCCCTTGCCGCCACAACCGAGGGCAAACCCCGGTGCCTCCAGGGTCTCGCCCTGGGCTGGCATGCGGTCAATGTAGGTGATCAGATCCACCATATTGCTGCCGATGACTGCGATCTTGCTCATTGCTATCCCACCTTGTTGCGAGCACGACCAGGCAGGCCGTGACGCTGTTGTTTTGTTATTTAAATAACATTAGGTGTGATTATTCAATCTATTTTTGATGAGCACTGATCAAAGGCTGTAGCCGGCGTTAGAAAGAAGCCGTCAGCAACTCTTGGGTATACGGATGCTGGGGGGACTCAAACACAGTGTTCGCAGCCCCCTGCTCCACCACCTGGCCATCCTTGAGCACGATCAAGTCATGGGCCAGTGCGCGGACCACCGCCAGGTCGTGGCTGATAAACAGATACGTCAGGCCGTATTGCGCCTGCAAGCGACGCAACAAGTCGACGATCTGCCGCTGCACGGTGCGGTCCAAGGCCGAGGTGGGCTCATCCAGCAGGATCAGTTCCGGTTTGAGCACCAGCGCCCTGGCGATGGCAATACGTTGGCGCTGCCCGCCGGAAAACTCGTGGGGGTAGCGATGTCGGGTCGCTGGATCAAGGCCCACCTCTCCCAGCACTTCGATCACGGCGTGCTCACGCTGTTGCGCATTCAAATCGCTGTGCACCTGCAAGCCTTCGGCGATGATCTGCTCCACACTCAAGCGTGGGCTGAGGCTGCCGAACGGATCCTGGAACACCACCTGCATGCGCTTGCGCAGCGGTCGCAACGCCTTGCCACTCAGTCGTTCCAGCGCCTGCCCCTGAAACTCGATGCTGCCCCGGGCATCCAGCAACCGCAGGATCGCCTGGCCAAGGGTCGATTTGCCGGAGCCCGACTCGCCGACAATGCCCAAGGTCTTGCCCCGTTGCAGGCTGAAATCCACACGTTTTACCGCCTGCAGATACGAGGTGCGCAACCAACTGCCCTTGAGGGCAAAGCGTACGCTCAAGTCCCTGACCGTCAGCAAGGTCTCGCCGTCACCCTCGGGTACCGCGCAGCCCCCCGGCTCGGCGTTAAGCAACTCGATGCTGTAAGGATGTTGCGGTGCAGTGAACAATTGCTCACAAGCCGCTTGCTCCACAATCACCCCGCCCCGCATCACCGCCACCCGTTGAGCGATGCTACGAACCAGGTTCAGGTCATGGCTAATGATCAGCAACGCCATGCCCAAACGCAGTTGCAGGTGTTTGAGCAGCACCAGGATCTTGCGCTGCACCGTCACATCCAGCGCGGTGGTGGGCTCGTCGGCGATCAGCAACTGCGGTTCACAGGCCAGGGCCATGGCGATCATCACTCGCTGGCGTTGCCCACCGGACAGTTGGTGTGGATAGGCCTGCAAGCGGTTTTTGCCCTGGGCAATCCCCACCAGGTCCAGCAGCTCGATAATCCGCCGCCGCGCTGCTTCGCCCGCCAGTCCCTTGTGTACGGCCAGGGTCTCGCCGAGTTGCCGCTCGACCGTGTGCAGCGGGTTGAGGGAGTTCATCGGCTCCTGGAAGATCATCGCAATGCGGTTGCCCCGCAGTTGCCGCAGACGCTGGGGCGACGCACCCAGCAGTTCCTCGCCGGCATAGCGAATACTGCCCCGGATGCAGCTGGTGGACGGTTCAAGTAATTGCAGAATGCTATGGGCCGTCACCGATTTACCGGAGCCGGATTCCCCCACCAACGCCAGGCACTCGCCGGGACGAATATCCAGGTCGATGCCATGCACCACTTCACTGCCATTGAACGCCACCCGCAGGTTGCGCAATTCCATCAGGTTCTCGGTCATTTCAAGTTCTCGGATCGAAAGCATCACGGCAGGCTTCGCCGATAAACACCAGCAGCGACAGAATCAACGCCAGCACACAAAACGCGGTCAGCCCCAGCCAGGGCGCTTGCAGGTTGTTTTTCCCTTGGCTGATCAACTCTCCCAGGGAAGCACTGCCGGCGGGCATGCCAAAGCCAAGGAAATCCAGGGCCGACAAGGTGGCAATCGCCCCGGTGAGGATGAACGGCAAGTAGGTCAGCGTCGCGCTCATGGCGTTGGGCAGAATATGCCGCCACATCACCTGGCCATCGCCGACGCCCAGCGCTCGGGCGGCCTTGACGTACTCCAGGCCACGGCTGCGCAGGAACTCGGCGCGTACCACGTCCACCAGGCTGAGCCAGGAAAACAGCGCCATGATCCCCAGCAACCACCAGAAATTGGGCTCGACAAAGCCCGACAGAATGATCAGCAGGTACAGCACCGGCAGCCCCGACCAGACCTCCAGCAAACGCTGCCCGAGCAAGTCGATCCAACCGCCGTAATAGCCTTGCAGCGCCCCGGCAGCGATACCCATCACGGCACTGAGCGCCGTCAACGCGAGGGCGAACAGCAACGAAATACGCGTGCCGAAAATCACCCGTGCCAGCACGTCCCGAGCCTGGTCATCAGTACCCAGCCAGTTCTCGCCGCTTGGCGGGCTGGGCGCCGGTTGCGTCAGGTCAAAGTTGGCGGTGTCGAAGCCGAAAGCAATCGGCGGGAACAGCATCCAGCCGCCCTGCCCTTCGATCAGTTGCTTGACCTGGGCACTGCGATAATCCGGTTGAAACGGCAACTCGCCGCCAAAGTCCTGCTCGACGTAGCGCTTGAAGGCGGGAAAGAACCACTGGCCCTGATACGACACCAGCAGCGGTTTGTCATTGGCCACCAGCTCGCCGCCGAGGCTCAGGGCAAACACGCCGAGAAACAGCCACAGCGACCACCAGCCACGGCGATGGGTCTTGAAACGCGCCCAGCGGCGACGGCCCAAGGGAGACAAGGTCAACATCAGGCAGCCCTCTGGGAGAAATCGATACGCGGGTCCACCAGGGTGTAACACAGGTCCCCCAGCAGTTTTATCAGCAGGCCAAACAGGGTGAAGATGAACAGCGAGCCAAATACCACCGGATAATCCCGGGCGACGGCCGCTTCGTAGCTCATGCGCCCCAAGCCGTCGAGGGAGAAAATCACCTCGATCAACAGCGAACCGCCGAAAAATACCGTCACCAGCGCCTGGGGCAATCCAGCCACCACCAGCAGCATCGCGTTGCGAAACACATGGCCGTACAACACCTGGTGTTCGCTAAGGCCCTTGGCACGAGCGGTTACCACGTACTGCCGGGAAATCTCGCCAAGGAAGCTGTTTTTGGTCAGCAGGGTCAGGGTCGCAAACCCGCCAATCACCAGCGCGCTGACCGGCAACACCAGATGCCAGAAGTAGTCCGCGACCTTGCCCCATGGCGACAGCTGGGCGAAGTTTTCCGAGACCAGGCCACGCACGGGGAACCAGTCCAGGGCCGAACCGCCGCCAAAGGTGATGATCAGCAACAGCGCAAACAGAAAGCCCGGCAGCGCATAGCCAATGATGATCGCCGCGCTGCTCCACACATCGAAGGCCGTGCCGTTATGCACGGCCTTGCGGATCCCCAGGGGAATCGATACCAGGTAGGTGATCAGCGTGGCCCATAAGCCTAGTGACAAGGTCACCGGCAACTTTTGCAGGATCAGGTCGGTAACCTTGGCACCGCGAAAGAAACTCGAGCCAAAATCCAGCCGCGCATACTGCTTGAGCATCAGCCACAGACGTTCCCCCGCGGGTTTATCGAAGCCGTACTGGCGCTCGATATCAGCCAGCAGTTTCGGGTCCAGGCCGCGCGTGGCGCGGGATTCGCCACCCACGGTCTCGACATGCCCGCCCCCTACCGCACCGCTCACACCAATCCCCTGCAAGCGCGCGATGGCCTGCTCCACCGGGCCACCCGGTGCAGCCTGCACAATCACGAAATTGACCAGCAAAATGCACAACAAGGTCGGCACAATCAGCAGCAAACGCCGCAGGCTATAACCCCACATGGGAATAGTCTCCGGTGCGTTTTTGCTGTTGGCCCTGGGTCAAGGCGGTGGGGCTGATCTCCCACCACGTCTCCAGGCCCGCGTCGTACAGCGGCGCCACCTTCGGGCGGCCGAAACGGTTCCACCAGACCGTTGAAATGCCCGGCGGATAGTAGTTGGGAATCCAGTAATAACCCCACTGCAATACGCGATCCAGCGCATGGGCGTAATGCAACATCGTCGTGCGGCTGTCAGCCTGGATCAGCCCGGTGAGTAAGGCATCCACGGCGGGATCGCGCAGGGTCATGTAGTTGTTGGAGCCGGGATCGTCGGCACTTTCACCGGCAAAATAATTGAACATCTCGCGCCCCGGTGCCTGGGACACCGGGTAAGCGTTGACGATCATGTCGTAGTCGCGACTGCGCACCCGGTTGGCGTATTGCGCGGTGTCCACCTGGCGAATATCGAAGCCGATGCCGATCTGTGCCAGGTTGCGCTTGAACGGCAGCAGCAAGCGTTCGAAGCCTTTCTGGCCATTGAGAAAGGTGAAGTGCAGCGCTTCGCCCTGGGCGTTGACCAACTGATCGCCCTGGGGTTTCCAACCCGCCTCTTCCAATAACTTCAACGCTTGCAACTGCAGGCCGCGAATGTTGCCACTGCCATCGGTATGGGGCGGTTGGAACACCTGGGTGAAGACTTCATCGGGGATTTTGCCGCGCCAGGGCTCAAGGATTTTCAGCTCTTCGGCGTCCGGCAGTTGGGTGGCCGAGAGTTCACTGTGGGAGAAATAGCTGCGTTGGCGCAGGTACATGCTGCGCATCATCTGTCGATTGCTCCATTCAAAATCCCACAGCAAGGCAATCGCCTGGCGTACCCGACGGTCCTGGAACAGCGGTTTTTTCAGGTTGAACACGAAGCCTTGGGAACCACGTGCCGCACCGGGGGCCAAGTGTTCTCGCACCAGGCGACCATCGTTTAATGCGGGCCCCTCATAACCGATGGTGTAGGCCGTGGCGGAGAACTCGCGGTTGTAATCATAGGCGCCGGCCTTGAGCACTTGCTGGGAGACGCTGGTGTCGGCAAAGAACTCGACGCTCAAGCGATCGAAGTTGTAGAGGCCACGCGTGACTGGCAGGTCCTTGGCCCACCAGTCCTTGACCCGTTCGAAATGCACGCTGCGCCCGGCATCCACCTGGCTGATCCGATACGGCCCGCTGCCCAGCGGCGCTTCAAAACCGCCACCGTCGGCGAAGTTGCGGGTGCGCCACCAGTGTTCCGGCAGCACTGGCAAAGTCGCCAGGTCCAGCGGCAGGGTTCGGCTCTCGTTGTTCTTGAACACGAAGCGCACTTGCGTGGGCGACTCCACCACCACCTCGGCCACGTCCGCGAACTGCAAGCGGTATTGCAGGCTGCCTTGGGTCGTCAACAGTTCGAAGGTGTAGCGCACATCTTCGGCGGTGATCGGGCTGCCGTCGTCAAAACGTGCCGCAGGGTTGAGGTAGAAGCGCAACCAGCTACGATCCGGCGCCAGTTCCATCTGCTGGGCAACCAGACCATAGACGCTGTAAGGCTCGTCAAATGAGCGATAGCCCAGCGGCGAGTACAGCCAGCCATCGATCTCGGCCACGCCAGTGCCCTTGTCGATATACGGGAGCATGTGGTCGTACTGGCCACTTTCCAGGGAGGAGCGGCTCAGGCTGCCGCCCTTGGGGGCATTCGGGTTGGCGTAATCCAGGTGGGCAAAGCCGGGCCCGTACTTGGGCGCATCGCCGTACACCGTCAGCGCCGGTTGCGGCGTGGCGTAGACGGCCGGGCTTAACCAAAAACACAGTGCCAGGGTGGTCAATCGGCGAAGCATCGGGTTGATCCTCATGCAAGGCGCCGACCCGCTGCACTTATTGGATATGTGCAGCGGGTCGGCGTTTTTTATAGGGCAGGTCTTAGATCCATTGCTTCTTAAAATCAGAAGTTGTAGCTGAGCCGGGTATAGAGAATCCGTCCGAACGGGTCGGCGTATTTCGGGTCGTAGCCGCTCTGGAAGGTGTAGGTCTGGTTGCTGAACGGTGGCTCGCGGTCAAACAGGTTCTTCACGCCGAGGGTGACGGCCAGGGTCTTGCGCCAGGTGTAGGTGCCGGCCAGGTCCCAGACGTTGTAGGAGCCGACGGAGTCGTGGGTGTCACGATCAGAGTCGTGGTAACCGCTGGTGAAGCGGTTGGTCAGGCTCGCGCCCAACGGGCCGTAGTTCCAGGTGCCGGTCAGGCTATGCCGCCAGCGCGCCACGGCGCCCGCCGTAGAGAACTCACCGCCGCGAAAATCACCGAGCTTGTCGATGTACTCGCCCTTGAGCTCTTGCTGATATTTGTATTGGTTGACGTAGGTGCCCTGCAGGCCGAGGCCGAAATCACCGATGGTGGTACTCGGGAAGCGGTAGTCGAAATTGACATCGACGCCGTTGGTCTTGGTTTTGCCCAGGTTGGCAAGGCCGGTGACGATGTGGTCGATCGAACCATCGGCCTTGCGAATCAGGCGTGCGGAGTACTGGTCCGGGTCTTCGAATACCGATGATTCAGGAAACTCGGCGATCTGGTTGGCGATGGTGATCCACCAGAAGTCCAGCCCGGCGGTCAGGCGCTCGATGGGTTGATAGACGAAGCCGAAGGTGACGTTACGCGCGGTTTCCGGGCTCAGGCTGCCGTTGCCGCCGCTTTGCCGGCGGAACTGCTGGGCGCAGTCTCGGTTAGCGATCCCGCCATTGGCCGGGTTACCGCCGGGGCACAGCCGTGGGTCGTTGTGATTGGCCACGGTGTAGCTGGTGTAGGTCGGGTTGTACAACTCATACAGTGACGGTGCGCGGAAACCTTCGCTGTAGGCCCCGCGCACTACCAGCTCTTTGAACGGCTGGAAGCGGAACGAGTATTTCGGGTTGGTGGTGTTGCCAAAGTCGCTGTACTTGTCATGGCGTATGGCGGCGGACAACTCCAAGCTGTCGAGTACCGGCACATTGACCTCGGCGTATTGCGCCGAGACGCTGCGATCGCCGTGCACCGCGCCATTCGGGTCCACACCCAGGCTTTGTACAGTTTCGACAAACTGGGCGAAGTCCTGGTGGAAGTCTTCCTTACGGTATTCACCACCGAGCGCCAAGGCCGATGGGCCTGCGCCAAACCAGTCGCCGATTTCCCGGCTGACGCGTCCGTCGATGGCTTTGACCCGGCCCACGGCCGTTGCGTAGTCACCGTCAACACGGCTGGATGCCAGTAGCGCCCTGCCCGCTTCGGTCTGCGGGCCGAACGGGTTGATCACGCCGTTGGCAATGCCCTGGCTGATGGACTGGTCGTTCACATAGCCGTCGAGGATGGTTTGCACCACTTTGTTCTGGTTATACGAGGCGCCGACGTTGTAGTCCCAACCGGCGGCGGTGCCATCGAAACTCAGCAACAGGCGCTGGCTGACGTTGTCGTCTTCATGCTTGCGTGCCCCGACGTCGGTTTCGCGCCAGTTCACATCCACCGGTTGTGTCGGGTCCAGGGCAAAACCGCTGGGTCCCGGGGTGATGCCATTGCCGGGGTAGTACGGCGTGCCGGGGTTGACCTGATTGCCCATCAGCGTGCCCGGGCCGATTTGCGTGCGGTTTTCGTTGCGGGCCCAGAAATACTCAAGGCTAACGTTGTGATCATCAGCGAGTTTGCCGGTGGCTTTGGCAAAGGCCGAGGTCTTTTCGGTTTCCGGCACCAGGTCCAAGTAGCTCCACAGGCTCTGGCGGCAGATGCCGTTGCGCGATAACAGGCCCGGTGAGTTGCAGCCCGAACCCGCCAATGGGTTGGTGGCGTTGCTGCCCTGGCTCCAGTTGGCCGGCGCAGCAGTGCCCGAGGTGTAATCCAGGCCGCGGCTGGGCTGGTAGTTATAGGTGTAGTCGCGATCCTTGGCGGCCAGGCGGGTCTGTTTGTCGTAGCTGACCACGCCGAACACGTTGAAGCGGTCATCTTCCAGGTCGCCGAAGCCATAGCTGCCACTGAAGTTATGGCTGTCACCGCCACCGCTGTGAGTAGGCGTGTCGTAACCGGTGGAGAGCTGGCCGCCGGTCACGCTTTTCTTGGTGATGAAGTTGATCACCCCGCCGATGGCGTCGGTGCCGTACAGCGCCGAGGCGCCGTCACGCAGGACTTCTACGCGATCAATCGCGGCGAATGGAATGGTGTTCAGGTCCACCCCGGAGCCGTTGGAATTGCTGACGGCGTTGTTGCCCAGACGCCTGCCATTGAGCAGCACCAGGGTCTTGTTCGCGCCGATCCCCCGCAGGTCAGCAAACGATGCGCCACCGCTGCTGGAACCCACGGAGCGCCCTGAGCCAACCGAGGACTGGTTGGCGGAAATGCGGTTGATCAACTCTTCGGTGGTGGTGACGCCCTGCTCGCGCAGTTGCTCGACGCGCAGAATGGTCACGGGGACAGCCGTTTCGGCATCGGCGCGGCGGATGGCAGTACCGGTGACTTCTACTCGTTGTAGTTGGGGCTCGGTGCCGGAGGCCTCGTCGGCCAACGCAGGCATGGCGTTGATGGCCAGCAACAAGGCCATGCCCAGTGGTGCTTCAAGTGGTCTGAATCGTGTCATCGCGACATCCCTGCGGTGTGGTTATGCAGGGATGTGCGTTGGGGGTGGGGTTTTTATAGGGTGGGGATTAGACCGTTGGGTGCTTAGCTTATGTGTTTGCTTGAGACTGCCCCCTCACCCCCCAAAGTGATAACTCACATCCAACCACCACTGCCGCCCATACGGGTCATAGTTACCGGTCGGATAATTTGGCCACCCCGCCGAATCATCATGCTTGATCTGATTCAACAGGTTATTCACCGTCAACCCCACGCTTGCCCGGTCACTGAGCTGATAACGCGCACTGGCGTTAAACACCGTCCACGGCGACAAACGCCCATCGCCCGCCGCATTGGTCACGCTGCCATAACGGATACCGGTCAGCGTCGCAGTGGTCTTCTCGTAGTCCCAGGTCAAGCTGGCGTTGACCTTGCTGCGCCAGTCGAAAACAGTCCGCGAACTGCGCCAGTCCTGGGTCGGCGCGTCGTCCGACTCCTTGTAGAAACTGGACAGCACCAGCGTGTAGCCCAACCCTGCATTGAAGGCGCCGTAACGCCCCGCGCCCCAGCGAATATTGCTCTTGAAGTCCAACCCGCTGACCCGCTGGCTGGCCGCGTTGATCGCATTGACCTTCACCCGCTGCAACTTGTTGGGGTCCACCACTGCGTTCCCCGGATTACGGTCAATGCGTGCAAGCGTTGCCTGGCAACTGGCCGAGTTGATGTCCTGCTGGCCGCTGCGGCAGGCGTTTTCATCTTGCAGCAGGCGGTTTTCGTCGACGTTGGTCAGCAAGTCGTCGATCTGTACGCGCCAGTAATCGGCGGAGAAGTCAAAATTGCGCGAGGGCGACCACACGAAGCCATAGGTCCAGGATTTGCCGCGTTCGGACTTGAGGTCGCTGCTACCACTCTGGGTGTAGTTGACGATGCCCTTGTCACAGGCGCCGTCCACGCCCTTGCTGCAACCGTAGTAGTCAATTTGCGACGGGTAGTAGCCGTTGCTGTCGGACTGGTAGATGTAGTTGAGGTCCGGCGCGCGGAAGCTGGTGCCATAGCTGCCGCGCACCAACAGGCTGTTCACCGGGCGCCATTCCAGGCCCAGGTTATAGGTGGTCTGTTGTTCGGTACGGCCGCTGAATTTGTATTGGTCCCAACGCCCGGCGGTGGTTGCCAGCAAGGTGTCGGTGACCGGAATACTGAACTCACCGCCCGCGGCGTAACGCTTGCGCGAGCCGCCTGAACTTTGCGCCGGGGCAAGGCCATAGAACTCGCCGTCATTGAGGCCGCCGTCCGGGTCTACGCGGTATTCCTGTTTGCCCGACTCCAGTACCCCGGCAAACCCAACAGGTCCTGCGGGCAGGTCGAACAGTTCACCATTGAGGGACGCCGTGTAGTTTTGCGATACCGAACGGCTGGTCTGGGTCTGGTTGGTCCGAAACTGCTGCCACTCTTCAGGGGTCAAGGCGCGGTCCAGGCGCGTGGCGTCCGGGGCGAACACCGGGTGGCCATCCTGCTCGCCCACTTGCGGCCCCAGGTAAAAGTCACGAATGCTCGACTGCGGCGTGTAACGGGTCGTACGTACGCTGCGGTACACCGAGCGGTTGGCGGCCAACTCGTAGCTCCAACTGCTGTCGGCGATCTTGTCCGACAGGCCGAGGGTGCCGGTCCATGAAGTGTCGGTCCATTTACTGTTGTTGGTGCTACGCCCGCCGATTTCTTCTTCGCCAAAACGCCGGTACCAACGCTCCAGCTTGCCGGTGTTCTGATTGATAAAGTCCGGCGAGGTAAACGTCGGGCCGCGGGTGTTGTTCTGGATATGGTCCAGGCCGTACATCAGGTCGGCGAACACCTGGCCGCTGTCGCTGAAATGCCAGGTGCCGCGGGTGTAGCCATCGTAGTTTTCCTTTTGCGTCTGGATCGTCCAGTAGTCGTTGTAGGTTTGGTCAGTACGGCAGCGGCCACCGCCATTGACCAGCTTATTGCCGAATACGCCTTGATAACCGCCGCATCCGGGCCCCAGGTACTGGCCGCTGCTCAGGTCTCGACGATAGCCCACGTCAGCCAAGGGCGCGCCGCCGTTCATGAACCCGCGATCGCTGGCCCAGATCGGGTCACGTTGAGTCAACTCCAGGCCAAACAACCCGTCAAAATCCCCCCAACTGCCGCCACCGCTGAGTTGCAGGCGCTGATTGTCACCGCCGCCCCGCTCCGTGGTACCGCCTTTGAGATTGACGTCGATGCCGCTGATCTTGTTCTTAAGGATGATGTTGACCACCCCGGCAATCGCGTCCGAGCCGTAGACCGCTGACGCCCCGCTGCTGAGAATCTCGATGCGATCGATGATCGCTGACGGGATATTCGCCAGGTTGGTGAAGTTGACCTTGCCGTCATAGGGCGTCGGGTAATCGGCCACGCGCCGGCCATTGATCAACACCAACGTGTGGTTGGGCCCCAAGCCCCGCAAGTTCAGCGCGCTGGCGGCGGGTTGCCAGGTGTTGCCGTAGTCTTCGCCCTGGCTCATGCCGGTGTTTTGGGTCTGGCTGGCCAGTGCGTCGTAGACGTTGCGATAGCCCTTGGCTTCCATTTCTTGGTGGGTGATCACGTTCACCGGGGTGGCGCCGTCGGATTGTGCGCGGGCTATGCGCGAGCCGGTCACCGTAACTTTTTCCATGCGGTAGTCGGCGCTTGTCTGCACGGGCGGGCTGTCATTGCTCTTGATCGGGGCCGCGCGCACTGTCAGCCCCTGTTCGCTGTTATCCACTTGCAGCCCACTGCCCAGCAGCGCCTTGTCCACTGCCTGCTGACTGTCCAGCGCACCGCGAATGGCCCCACTGCGCTTGCCTTGCACCAGGGGTTGGCTGAAGGAAATCATCACCCCGGTCTGGCGTGAGATATCCAGCAGCACCTCGTCCAGCGGGCCGCTGGCGATATCAAAGGTGAAGACTTTTTGGGCAGGCTCCTGGGCCAGGACCAATGGCGGGCAAATCCCCATCGCCAGGACTGCGGCCAGCGTCAGCCGGGGTAGTTGTTGTTTGAATGAGTGCATCGAGAGCCTCCCTGTTAAGTGCGTCTACAGGGAATGAGCAGCGGCCTACGGGTTTTTATAGGGCGGCCGATAGGCCAAGAAGTTATGGGGTTATAACCCGGTTAACGCGGGTCGATGCTGACCCAGTACGCGCTGTGGTACGTCACGCGGATCGGCAATGAATGCTGCAGCAACAGCAAGGTGCGATCCGTGTCGTCCAACGGGTAAATACCGCTCAGGCGCAGCCCGGCCACCTGTGGATTCAGGCGCAGGATCCCCCGGCGATAGTTGCCCAGACTGTCGATCACTTCGGCCAAGGTACGGTCATGAACTTCAAGGCGGCCCTGGGTCCAGGCGCTTTCATCGCCTTTGGTATGCTCCACGGCAAGGATCGTGTGCTCATCGAAGCGCACGCTCTGGCCAGCCTCAACCACTTGCCGGGCACCCTCGCGGGTGACCACCTCGACCCGCGAATGCAGCATCACCAAACGGGTGGAATCTTCGCCGCGCTGTACCAGAAATTGCGTGCCCAGGGCGCGGATCTGGCCATGATCGGTCTGCACCACAAAGGGCCGGCCCGCGTCCTTGGCCACATCCACCCATAACTCCCCCGCGCGTAACTCCAACAACCGCTGGTGGGCGTCGAACAGGTTGGTCACGCGGCTGCGGGCGTTCAGCGTCAGGAGGCTGCCATCTTCCAACGTGAATTGCTTGCGCTCGCCAGTGCCGGTGTACAGTTCACCGGAAGACCATCGCCAGCCCTCGCGGCGTCCCAATACCACCGCCGCCAGCGCCACCACCAGACTGCCAGCGACAAAGCGCCGTCGGCTCGAGGGTGCATTCACACTGTGCAAGACGCTTTGGCTTGGCACCCGGTGCAAAGCGCTGGTGCGCAACAACCTCAAGCCACCGCTCATTTGATCGATGACCTGTTGATGCCGGATATCAGCCCCGCACCACGCCTCGAACGCCTCGCGCTCCTGGTCAGTCACGTGCTCCGACTGCAGCAAGGCCATCCACAGTGCCGCTTCATCCACCACCGCAGCATCAGGGCGCGACAGCCTCATGGCTGAGCCATCACTTGGTAACAGCGCTTGAACGCATCGGCCATGTATTGCTGTACCCGACTGGTCGACACCTGCAAGCGTTCGCCAATCTGGCTGTAGGTCAGACCGTCCAGTTGATGGTAGAGAAACGCCGCCTTGGCTTTGGCTGAAAGGCCATCCAACAACCGGTCTACCGCCAATAACGCTTCGATGACCAGCGCCCGCTCCTCAGGCGAGGGATGCACCGGCACAGACGCATGAGCCAGGCTTTCAAGGTAGGCGCGCTCCAGGTCCTGCCGGCGCCAGCCTTCGTACACCAGGCGCCTGGCGATGGTGGTCAACAACGCCCGCGGCTCGCGAATGGCCGTCGGGTCCGGCAATGACAACACCCGCAGGAAGGTTTCCGAAGCGATGTCCTGGGCACTGTGATGACAGCCCAGCGTACGGCTGACGGAACCGCACAACCACTGATAATCCTTTTGGAACATTTGCCCAATCAACACGTGACTGGGGGGCTGTTGAACACCCATGCCTTGCTCCCTTACGAGACATCTCACCGGTCTCAAAAATCGTCTAATTAGTGCTGGCTCAAAACGAGCTCAGGGTCGAAGGGGCGACTTTGCAGCAGAGATGATCAGCTTTGGAAGTAATAAAAAGTATGAGATAGCTACAAAACAGATATAAGAAACCGTGCTTATCGTTTTGGCTGATAAACAGTATTGCCACGCACTCGTTCAGCCTCTCGGTGGCCGCTTTATAGAATGGCAACCACAGTCAAACCGCCACAGGCGTGGTGATGGAGGTTGTCATGCGTTACTTGCTCATTGCCCTGCTGAGTGTGTTCAGCACCCTTGCCATGGCCCAGGGAGAAGTGCCTGCAGCCAACGCCAGCGCTACTGTCCAGGCCAGTGACGCCGATGACTCTTCCCAGGACCTGGACATTGCCAAGGTGGTGCGTGGTAGCAGCGAGTCATCGAAAGAGTGCGGGCCGGTCAAGGGGCATATGGTCTACGTTGACAGTCATGGTGTGCGGCATGAGTTGGACTATGTGCGGTTGGGGGATGCTTGTCAGCATGGCTGATGGGGGCTTATCCGTTGCTGCGGTAACGGCCGTAAGAGCCATGCCTTTCAAGGTTTTTGAAAAATCAGTCACTAGAGGTGCACATTGACCCTGTGGCGAGGGGGCTTGCCCCCGTTGGGCTGCGAAGCGGCCCCAATAGGATCGCTGAGTTTCTTCAGATAGACCGAGATGGCAGGTTTTAGGGCTGCTCCGCAGCCCAACGGGGGCAAGCCCCCTCGCCACAGGTCAGTGTTCTCTTTCCAAGTACGGCTGCGTTCTCAAAGACCTTGAAAGGGCTGGCCGTAAGGGCTGAACCAATAGCAGCAACGGATATGTAAACAGAAGCCCCCCGCCACACCACATCCTGCATCTGTAGGATAGCGATCCTCCCCCGCTGCGCCGATACTCACACCAGGCCCTGCCCCGTTCATCGAACGTTTGGCCTGAAAACCCTGTGACGAAAACAATAAGAACGTCCCACAGAGGAATCCCCATGCGCCGCGATGATCACGCCAGCCTGTTGCAGGCTTTCAGTACCCTGACCCTGGATTTGCAGCGCCTGGCGCAGCATCAGGATATAGAGCACTTCCACCGGCACGCCCTGGCACGGATCAGCCAACTGATGGCCTTCGACAGCGCCTGGTGGGGCCGCGCCGCGTTGATCGAGGGCTTGCCGGAAGAACACAGCTGCCACCTGTACAACCTGCCACCGAGCTACCTGCCGGACTGGCAATCGATCCGTCATGTCGATGTCACGGTGGGCCTGGTCCACAAGGCGCCAGGCCAGGCGGCGATTGTCGACATGCGTGACCCGGCCAATGGTGCGGGGCTGAACTGGCTGGGCGAGCGCTATGGCATTGGCCAACTGCTCTGCGTGGTGTACGTCGACCCTCACACCCACCTCAGTGATCACCTGGCCCTTTACCGCCGCCCCGATGCACCACGGTTCAACGAACAGGACTGCCAACTCCTCAACAACCTGATGCTGCATCTGGTGGCTGCGGTGTCGGCGAATCAGATCCGCACCCTGGTGGCCATGCGCGAGACCCTGACCAGCCCGCGCAACCTGGCCTTGGCGGTGTGTGACCAGCGCGGGGTGTTGCAGTGCGCCGAAGGCGGGTTTGTCGACCTGTTGCTCAGTGAGTGGCCACAGTGGAGCGGCCCCACCCTGCCCGTGACGCTGGATGAGCGCGGCCATGACGGCAAGCAGGTGCAGATCGAGGCGTCGGCAGTAGGCAACCAGTTCCTGCTGGCCGCGCGGATCAACCGTGGGCTGCCCCAGCTCAGCCCGAGGGAAAACGACGTCGCCCAGGGGTTTGGCGAAGGCAAGACCTACAAGGAGGTCGCCCGAGACCTGGGCCTGTCGCCCAACACCGTGCGGCATCACATTCGCGCCATCTACAGCAAGCTTGGGGTCAAGGACAAGGCGCGGATCGCGCACCTGTTGCACGCCCCGCCCGACTGACCTCTCACCCGTCCCCTGATTCTTTTTGCGCTGTCGTTTTGACGGCCACGGGCGTGCTTTGCCCATTTTCCAGCTGCCGCGTACCGGCGATGTCGCCGCAATAACAATTCACACGAGACGCCTTGCCATGAAGCACAGAACCTTGCGTAACCTGACCTTGCTGTTGGGCGGCCCCCTGCTGTGCCTGAATAGCCAGGCCGCCGACCTCAACGCCCGGGACTTTTTCGGCGCACCGCCTGGCACCAGCCTTGGCGTGCTGTATCTGCCCGCCACCCGCGACGGTGATTTCCATGGCCCGGCGGACACCACTGGCAAGGCCGAATTGAAGGTCAACGCCGTGGCCTACCGACAAGTGTTTTTCACGGACCTGTGCGGCACCTTGTGTACCCCGCAATTTATCCTGCCGTTTGCCGACATCAACGCCCGCTTGCCCGGTGCCAGCGGGCATACCGGCGAGAGCGGATTTGGCGATCCCCAAGTCGGCGGCACCGTATTTTTCATCAACGACCCGGCGTCCCGTACCTACAGCGGCCTGTTGACGCTGATCACCCTGCCCGTGGGTGAATACCACAGCAACAACCCGGACGTGTCGCCCGGCGCCAATCGCTGGGGCGCGACCTTCGTTTACAACTACACCCAGGGCTTTGGCGAAAAGTGGGTGCTGGAAGCCAACCTCGAAGCCCAGCTCTACGGCAAGAACGACGACTACTTCGGCAACAACCTCAAGCAAGACCCGCTGTATCGCCTGCAAGCCTTTGCCTCCTATGACTTCACCCCCAGCACCTACGGCGCGCTGCGGCTGATCCAGGCCGATGGCGGCGAGTTACGCATCAACAACCAGCGCATCGACGACACCCACAAGCGCTACACCCAGGTCGGTTTTGAAGTCGGGCACTGGCTCGACCGGCAGAACCAACTGATGTTCAGCCTTTCGCAAAACGTCGCGGCGTCCAACGGCTACTCAGGCACCGACGCTCTTTTGCGCTTGGTCCATGTGTTCTGAATCACCTTCCCGGAGCTTGAACATGAACACTCAGACTCACGCCGTACCTGACCAACACTCACTGACGTCAACCTCCTGGAGCCTGCTGGCGGCCATCGTGTTGTTTGCCGCCATTACCCCGACCATCCTGATGACCGCGCCGGCGGTGGCGGCCCAACTCGCAGGGCAATGGCAACTGAGCCCGTCACGCATCGGCGACCTGTTCTCTACCGAACTGGGCGCCATGAGCCTCGCCACCCTGCCCGCCTTCTGGTGGCTGAAGCGGGTGGACTGGCGCCAGGCAGCCTTGGTCGCCGGTGTGTTGTTTATCGCCGCCAACCTGCTGTCGATGCTGGCCGACACCTACAGCACCCTGCTCGCCTTGCGCTTTGCCAGCGCCCTGGCTGGCGGTTCCCTGATGATCATTTGCCTGGCCAGCGCTGCCGCCACGGCCAACCCCAGCCGGGTGTACGGGTTGTGGGTGATGGGCCAGCTGGTGGTCGGTGCCATTGGCCTGGGTGTGCTGCCCGGACTGTTCGCACGCTACGGCTTGGGCGCCTGTTACCTGATCCTTGCGGGGTTGATGACCCTGTTGCTGCCATTGGCCCGCTGTTTTCCGGCCGGCAGCCCGGTCGCGCATCAAACCGGGGCTTCGGCGATACCCGGCTCACGGGGCAAAGCCGCGCTGGGCATTCTCGGCGTCCTGACCTTCTACACCAGCCTAAGCGGCATCTGGACCTTTATCGGGTCCATCAGCGCCAGCGCCGGGATTTCACCGCAACACAGCGGCGAAATCCTCGCCATTGCCACGGTCATGGGCATTGTCGGCGCCGGTTGCGCCTCGCTGATCGGCACCCGTCTGCCGCGCCTGCTGCTGTTGTTCCTGGGCTACGGCCTGATGGCCGGTGCCGTGCTGTTGCTGCTGGGCCAGCCAACGCTGTTGCGGTTTGCCCTGGCCGCGCTGCTGTTCAAGTTCACTTGGACCTTCATCCTGCCGCTGATCCTCGCCTGCCTGGCCGACCTCGACCCCACGGGAAAACTGATGAATGCCTCCAACCTGATGATTGGCGGCGGGCTGGCCATAGGGCCTGCCGTCGCTGGACGGTTGATCGAGGTCAGCGGTGGGTTTGCCCCGCTGTTGATCGGCGGTGCCGGGATCACCCTGTTGTCCCTGGGGCTGATCCTCAGTAGCCGCGCCAAAGCCTGAAGCCCTTTTCCTGCCTGACTGGAGACTCCGATGACCCGAAACACTGCGTTTTTCTTTGATGAATTGAGCCTTTGGCACAGCGCCGGCGCCCATGTCTTGACCCTGCCCGTAGGCGGTTGGGTGCAGCCGCCTGCGGGCACCGGGCATGCCGAATCACCGGAAACCAAGCGGCGCCTGAAAAGCCTGCTGGACGTGTCTGGATTAAGTCGCCATCTGCTTCAGCACAGCGCGATTGCGGCCAGCGAAGAGGATTTGCTGCGGGTCCATAGCGCCAAGTATCTACAGCGTTTCAAGGCCCTGAGTGACGCTGGCGGTGGCGACCTTGGACCTCAAGCGCCCATCGGCCCGGGCAGCTACGACATCGCCCGGCTTTCCGCAGGCCTGACCATGGCCGCCGTGGACGCAGTGCTCACCGGGCAAGCCGACAATGCCTATTCGCTGTCACGGCCACCGGGGCATCACTGCCTCGCGGATGGTGCAATGGGCTTTTGTTTCCTGGCCAATATCGCCATCGCCATCGAGGCCGCCAAGGCGTGCCATGGGTTGGGCAAGGTGGCCGTGATCGACTGGGACGTGCACCACGGCAACGGCACCCAATCGATTTTCGAAAGCCGTGGTGACGTGCTGACCATTTCCCTGCATCAGGACGGCTGCTTTCCGCCGGGCTACAGCGGCGAACAGGATCGCGGCCACGGCGATGGCCTGGGAGCGAACATCAATATCCCGCTGCCGCCGGGCAGCGGTCACGCCGCTTACCTGCATGCCATGGAGCGTATCGTGCTGCCAGCTCTGGAGCGCTTCGAGCCCGAACTGATCATCGTTGCCTGCGGCTACGATGCCAACGCCGTCGATCCGCTGGCGCGCATGTTGCTGCACAGTGAATCGTTCCGCCTGATGACCCGAGCCATGCGCCAAGCCGCCGAACGGCTGTGCCAGGGCCGTCTGGTGCTGGTGCATGAAGGGGGTTATAGCGAAGCCTATGTGCCGTTTTGCGGGCTGGCAACGATTGAAGAGTTGGCCGGGGTTCGCACGGCAGTGGATGATCCGATGCTGGAATTTATCCAGTTGCAGCAGCCCAAGGAGGCACTGCTGGGGTTTCAGCGCCAGTTGATCGAGCAACTGGCGGAAGGCTTTTTGGCTTAAGCCTTGGGCGCCGCCAGTCGCCATACCCGCGCGATGTCGGCAGCCCGTTCGCGCAGTAACCGTGGCGCGTCGCTGCAAGCTTGCTCCAGGCTCATCGGCCCGGATGGCAAGGCAAAGGCAGCGTCGACGCCATGGGCGTACATCTGCTCATAACCGTCGCCCAAGGTGCCGGCAATCACGATCACTGGGACGTTGTGCTGTTTGGCAATCCGCGCCACACCAAACGGGGTCTTGCCCCGCAAGGTCTGGGCGTCGAAACGGCCTTCGCCGGTGATCACCAGGTCGGCGCCACGGACGGCCGCGTCCAGGCCCACCAGCTCAGCCACCACTTCCACACCAGGGCGGAACTGCGCACCAAGAAAGGCCTTGGCAGCGAACCCAAGGCCGCCCGCAGCACCGCTGCCCGGCTCATCGCGCACGTCTCTGGGCAAGACCAGGGCGCAGTGATCGGCAAAATGCCCGAGGGCCTGGTCCAACTGCTCCACCTGCTGGGGACTGGCACCTTTTTGTGGGCCGAAAATCGCCGAAGCGCCATGAGGGCCGCACAGTGGATTGTTGACGTCGGCGGCGATTTCGAAGCGTACCTGAGCCAGGCGCGGGTCCACTTGCTCAAGACTGATGTGCTTAAGCTTCGCCAGCGCCAGGCCACCGCTGGGGAGAATCGCGCCCTCGGTATCCAGCAATTGCACACCCAAGGCCTGCATGGCACCCGCACCACCGTCATTGGTGGCGCTGCCGCCAATCGCCAGGATGATGCGCTGGGCGCCAGCATCCAGGGCTGCGCGGATCAGTTCACCCGTGCCGAACGTCGTGCTGGAGCAGGCATCTCGCTTACCCGTAGCCACCAATTGCAAGCCGCTGGCTTCAGCCATTTCAATAATCGCCGTCGCACTCTCGGCCAACCAGCCCCAGCGTGCTTCAACCGTACCGCCCAATGGCCCCTGCACTCGCTGGCTGCGCAGTTCGCCGTTGCAGGCGGCGAGCAACGACTCCACCGTGCCTTCACCACCGTCCGCCATCGGGCACTTGATCAGCTCGGCGTCGGGCCAGACCTGCGCCAACCCTTCGGCAATGGCCTGGGCCACGCCTTCGGCACTCAGGCTGTCCTTGAACGAGTCGGGGGCGATGATGATTTTCATGGGCGTTCTCCGGTTTTTATAACGCCCATGCTGCCAGTTGGCATCGGCAATAACGCCGGTCCGTTGCACAAGTGCGGACGGGGTTTATTGTTCATTTCTACAAAGCCTGCGGCAACAGCTGTACGCCCAGGTACAGCGCCAGCATCCCGTCCAGGGTCAATGGATCGACCCCGCTCAACTCGGCAATCCGCTCCATGCGGTAGCGCAGGCTGTTACGGTGGATGCCCAAGGCATCGGCGCAGGCCTGGCTTTGCCCGTCGTGTTCGCACCAACTGCGCAAGGTTGCCTGCAATTGGCCGTTGCTGTCCTTGGCCAACACCTTGCGCAATGGGTTGAGCAGTTCGTCCAGGGCATCGTCGTTGCGATGACGCCAGAGCATCACCGGCAGGCGATAGCGGTTAAGGGTCAGCAAGCGCGACTGCGGCAGTACATCACGCCCGTAGGCCAGCAAGTCGCCGACCCGTCGATAGCAGCGACGCAGTCCCGCCAGCCCATCGGCCTGCCCACCCACCGCCACCCGCAGGATGTTCCAGCCCAGGCCCTCGAGCTTCTCCAGCAGCCGCAGATTGTCCACCGGCACCGACGCCGGCCGGCACCACAACAACGAAAACTGTGCAGAACTGACGCACCAACTGTCCGGATAGCGCAGCATCAGCCACGCGCTCAAGGCCTCCGCCGACTGGCCGACGCCCAACTCAAACAAGTACGGCGTGCGCGGCAGTTGCGGCTTGAGGCCCAACTGCTGCGCCTCGTCCACCAACCTCGGCGAATCGCCAGTCTCGGCCAGCAGCAACGCCAGCAAATCATCGCAGCGCTGGCGCCGCCATTGTTGCTCGGCCTGTTGGTGGCGCTGGCTGACCAGCATTTCGGCGGTCATGCGCACCAGTTCAGCGTAAGTACGCAACAGCTCCGGCTCACCGGTGATGCCCAGCACGCCGATCAAGCGTTGATCATGCAACAACGGCAGGTTGATCCCCGGTTGCACGCCCTTGAGATGCTTGGCAGTCTGGCCGTCGATCTCCACCACCCGGCCGTTGGCTAGCACCAGTTGCGCGCCTTCATGTCGGGTGTTGATCCGCTCCGGTTCGCCACTGCCGAGAATCAGGCCCTGGCTATCCATGACGTTGACGTTATAGGGCAGGATCGCCATGGTGCGATCGACGATATCCTGCGCCAGGTCATGATCCAGCTCAAACATGGGGCTAATTTCCTTGAAAACGGGTTGTTCATAGGCACAGCGCAAACGATGCTTCACTGTGCGCAAGCACAAAGACATCACCCCGCAAGGTGGCCGAGACTCGTTGGGCGATCAACGTTACCCTCGCATCGCGAAAAATCATAATAAAGAGAGACTGCCATGTCACAGAGCGCCGCTGTCACCCAGGCCACCGATGACGATAAAAACGCCGTATACAAGCGCATTACCCTGCGCCTGATCCCCTTCATTTTCATCTGCTACTTGTTCAACTACCTCGACCGCGTCAACGTCGGCTTTGCCAAGTTGCAGATGCTCGACGCCTTGAAGTTCAGCGAAACCGTGTACGGCCTCGGTGCCGGGATTTTCTTCATCGGCTACGTGCTGTGCGGCGTGCCGAGCAACCTGGCGTTGACAAAGTTTGGTCCACGGCGCTGGGTTGCGCTGATGATGATTGTCTGGGGCACCCTGTCCACCTGCTTGCTGTTCGTCACTACACCAACGCATTTCTACACCCTGCGCCTGCTCACCGGTGCCGCCGAAGCCGGGTTCTTCCCGGGCGTGGTGCTGTACCTCTCGCAGTGGTTCCCGACGTTCCGCCGTGGACGGATCATGGCGCTGTTCATGTCGGCGATTCCGGTTTCCGGCTTGCTGGGCAGCCCGTTCTCCGGCTGGATCCTCAACCACTTCGCGGCGGGCCAAGGTGGCCTGGCGGGCTGGCAATGGATGTTCCTGCTGCAAGGCATCCCGACCGTAATCCTTGGCGCCCTCGCCTACTTCCTGCTCAGCGACAGTTTTGCCAACGCCAAATGGCTCAGCGCCCATGAACGCGAAGTGCTGGAAGCCGACCAGGCCACGGACCTTGCCAACAAACCGAAAACCGCCAGTGATTCCTTGCTGGAAGTGTTCAAGAACCCCGCTATCTGGGCCTTCGGCCTGATTTATTTCTGCATCCAGAGCGGCGTGTACGCCATCAACTTTTGGCTGCCGTCGATCATCAAAAACATGGGGTTCAGCGATAACCTGGTGATTGGCTGGCTCAGCGCGATTCCGTACCTGCTGGCGGCGGTGTTCATGTTGTTGGTGGGCCGCTCCGCCGACCTGCGTAAGGAACGTCGCTGGCATTTGGTGGTACCGATGTTGATGGGCGCCATCGGCCTGATCATCGCGGTGAACTTCGCCACCACTCCGGCCATCGCCATCCTCGGGCTGACCATCGCCACCATGGGCGCCCTCACCGGCCTGCCAATGTTCTGGCCGGTGCCGACCGCCATGCTCAGCGCCGGTGCTGCTGCGGGTGGCCTGGCGTTGATCAACTCCATGGGCCAGATGGCAGGCTTCCTGAGCCCGTATATCGTCGGTTTTGTGAAGGACGCTACCGGGTCGACCGATTTGGCGCTGTACCTGCTGGCGGCGGTGATTGTCGCCGGGAGTGTGTTGGCGTTGCGGATGACGCGGACCCTAAAGGTGTAAATGAGATCAATGTGGGAGCCGGGCTTGCCCGCGATAGCGGTGGTTCAGTCAGCACAGTAGCGGCTGGACTGCCGCTATCGCAGGCAAGCCAGCTCCCACATTTGATTGTGTAAATAGGGAAGATCGGCGTTACAGCAAACCACCCCCGTCGATATCAATCACGCTGCCGGTGATAAAGCCATTCTCCATGGCCAACACATACCCGGCAGCCACTTCTTCGGCCTGCCCCACACGCCCCACTGGCAGCGCCCCACCGGCCTTGGCAAACATCGCCAACCGTTGTTCCTCGGACAACCCTGCATACGCCTCAGTATCAATCACCCCCGGGCTGATCACATTGACCCGCCGTGGCGCCAGTTCCTTGGCCAACTGCTTGCCCAGGGCTTCGGTGGCCGCATTGATGCCAGTCTTGATGAACTGCCCGGCAATGGTTTTGCGCCCCAACTGCCCCGACGTCAGGCTGATACTGCCCTGCTCATCCAGGAACGGGAGTGCCTGTTGAATCGCCCGCAACGCACCCCAGAGTTTCACATTGAAATTAGCCTGGGCTTCGTTCAAGTCGGTCTCGATCAACGTCTTGGCCTGCACTGCAGGGCCGGCGGTGTAGACCAGGTGATCAAAGCGCCCCACGCTTTCGAAGAGACGTTGTAGGGACGCGCTGTCGGTCACGTCGACCGGCTCGCTGCGCACCCCATGCTCGACCGTCGAGGACAAACGCCGCCCGGCCAATACCACGTGGGCGCCACGAGCTGTGGCCTCCCTGGCGACGGCCGCTCCAATGCCGCTGCTGCCGCCAATCACGATGACCGTCTTGCCGTTTAAGGGGGATGCCATGGGAACTACCTCGTCCTGGAAAATGAGCATTTATCTTCCTCGCTTGGCAATCGGTGAAAAATCCCGGTAAAACGACAAGATCTTTAAAGGATTTTTACAAATGAGTTCAATCCTCGATCTTGAAGTCTTTGTGCGCACCGCCGACAGCGGCAGCCTGTCCGCCGCCGCTCGCAGCCTTAACTTGACTCCGGCCGCCGCCAGCATTGCCCTCAAGCGCCTGGAAACCCGCCTGGGCATTCGGCTGCTGGCCCGCTCCACACGCAGCATGCGCCTGACCGAAGAAGGCCGGCGCTACCTGGACAGCGTCCGCCTGGCCCTGGCCACGCTGGCGGAAGGCGAACAGGCCCTCAAGCAGCAAAGCCAGGGCCTGAGCGGTTTACTGCAATTGGCGGCGCCCTCTGATTTCGGGCGCAATGTGCTGCTGGCCTGGCTGGATGACTTCAAGGCCGAACACCCGAACATTCGCCTGCAGTTGCTGCTCAACGACAGCAATGCCGACCTGTTCCGCGACACCGTCGATATCGCCCTGCGTTTCGGCGTGCCACGGGACTCCAGCCTGGTGGCGTTGCCCGTGGTGCCCGAGCACCAACGTGTTGCCTGCGCCAGCCCTGACTACCTGGCGCGTCACGGCACACCACAAGAACCGTTGGAGTTGGCCCGGCACAGCACGCTGCGTTATATGCGCCAGGGCCAGGCCAATAATACGTGGCACTTTCGCCGTGACGGCGTGCTTCAGGAGGTCGAGATCAAGGGTGATTACCTGTGCGATGACGGAGAAGTCGTCCGGCGTTGGGCCTTGGCCGGCCATGGCATTGCCTACAAGGCCAGGCTGGATGTGGCCCGGGATATCAAGGCCGGGCGGCTGATCCCGCTGTTCGGCGATTGGCAAGGTGAACCCGCGCCTTTCAACCTGATGTGCCCCCATCGCCTGCAAGTGTCAGAGCGGGTCAAAGTCCTGCATCGTTTTTTACAGATGCGCTGTGCGGAACTACTGGTGTAGCCGCTTTTGAGCGCTCCCGATATGCTGCGGCGGCGAGTCATGCCCTTGCGAGAAAATAATGAAGAGAAAAACCTGTTTTTCCGCACTGGCCGTTGTGCTGCTGCTTGCCGGATGCACTAACCAGAACGTCTATCTATCCCCAGCCCTCGCGGGTGCCGACGGCATCATCAATCAGATCGACGACAAGCACTATTTCGTCGCAGAGCCGGACAAGGCTAACCCCTGCGCCGCACCCAACATCTACTACGTGGACCAAGTGGCGGGGTCGCGCAAACTCGCGATCGATTGGGCTACTGCGGGCGGCTACACCCTGCAAGGTGATCATTGGGACAAGTTGGCCAGCAGCATCCGCAGCGCCCAACCCGGTTGCGCCAAGCCGTATCGGCTCGAGTCACAGAACACCCTGCGCACCTACGAGAACACGAAGACCACCGAAGCCCGTGGGTTCGTTCTGTATTGGCTCGATGGCGATGTCATTCACTTCAAGGCGCTGCAGCTGCGTACCAAGCAGGACGGTACTATGGACCCGGAGTGGCCACGCCTGGATGCACTCGACTTCAGGTACTGGGATGACCTGAACCCCAACGCAGATCGCGACGCCCCCGAAAATGGCAAGCCCTACCGAGGCCCGGTCGCGGCACCGCAGGTGATCTACCGGATCGACGACAACCGCTACTTTGAGTTCATACCGCGTCAGTCCTACTTCTGCATCACCGGCACGATGATGTACGTGGACCGCCAGCAAGGCATCCGCTCCCGAGTCGAAGACTGGGGCCGCAACGAGTACTCCGGCAGGAGCGACCAACTCGTCGTCGACGCCGCCAACACCCGTTATCTGCTTGCGCCGTGGCGAAACGACATATCCGGCGTCTATGCAGGAGGCGGCGGCGGCCGGACCCAGTTGCTCTACTCGGCCGACGCCGGCAAGACATGGCAAACCCGAAGCCCAACCGGATTCGGAGGCCGCCTGGCCTATCTCAACGGTGACAACCTCTATCTGGTCCTGGATGACGAAGCCTGGAGCATGCACCTCCCCACGCCGCAAATCCCAGGCTGGGACTGGGAAAAAAACTGGACCCATTTCAAACTGAAAGAGCGCTCCCTGCCCCCTGTCGGCAAGTGGCCCATCGACAAACAGTTTCATTGCAAGGGCAACGGCTATGAGTGATTTCATGGGCAACACTGGCGTGACGCCCCCATCGAATGGACTCGCTTCGGCGAAGGCCGTTGGAACCATGAAAGAACTGATTCCCATCGCACGGGACCGTCGCGCACGCGCGATCAAGGTCCTCGAAGGCCCGCTCGACCACTTCCGTGTCGCCGTCACTACGTCGATGGAGACCGGCCGAGTGCGCTTTGCCCTCGGCGGCATCCTGATCGACGCCCGACTGCGCGAACAGAACGCCACCCCCGAGATTCTGCAGGCACTGGCCGATCAGCGCACACCGGTCGTGGCCGGGGTTTTCGAAATGCATGACGGCACGCACACGCTTGACTGGTTGCAGCCCTTGGGCGTACAGCAACCCATCGCCCCCGAGCCTACTTCGGTGAAAACCAAAAAAATAAGGCAATCGCTGCCCCACGCACTGCGGCTGGCGGCTGTCAGCGGCTTGATCGGGGCTGTCGCGCTCTTTCTGGCGCTGCGGATCGAGTCTGCCTGGAACCTCCCATTCCTCATCATCACAGCCCTGGCCACGGCGGCCTTGATGCTCTCACTGTTCCAGATCGCCTTTTCCATCAGCGCGCTCTGGGAGAGTTTCAGCCGCCGGCAAACCTTGCAGTTGATGGCATCGGTGATGACAAAATACTGCGGCGAGTACACACATGGCCGCTGAACTCCCTGACATCCAGCGGGTCGAGGGCCGACTCAAGAAACTGGCAGCGAAGTCGCTCTACAAGCGGGGCAACGCCTACAGCTTCGACGTCGATGGCCAATCGATGTGGTTCCTTACCCGCGAGCCCTCATGGCACCCGAGCTCGCCCTTCCTGGCCGAAGGCGACCGCATCGAACTGGCCGTGTTGAATACGCCCCTCACGTCTACCGGCGAACGCTGGGTATACGCCCTGCGTAACCTGGAAGACGATACTGTCTACGTTACGCACTTCGCCTGGCAACGCACCTCCGAGCCCTATGCCGCGACACGCATCCCGCCCGCAAGCGAACACCGCTACATCCTGGCACTGACCGCCCTGCTGATTACCCTGTTGGTCATGGGTGCCTGCATTGGCGCGCTGACGGGAACGGACAGCGCACCCTGGTTCGTCCTGAGCGGCCTGTGCATCGGTGCATGGCTGCTCGGCGCAGTGCCGCTGTACATCATGCGCAGGCGCTGGAAAGCCGGGTTCCCCACACGCCGGCAACGCGTCACCGAGGCGGTCTATCGCTGCCTGGACCTGGGCTCACCGCTGGCACCGAACAGGCCCGTTCGGTCCGTGTAGTACGGTGCGCTACGCTGGCGATGGCCGTGGGCGCCTACCGGATCAAGAACACTGCCCCACTGACGCGGGGCTTGTTCTAGAGCCCTCCTCTCTGGTATTGCATAACCTACGTCTCCCCTTTTGAGGTGTTCACCATGATTTACCGCACACTGGGTCAGTCCGGCTTAAGGGTTAGCGCGTTGACCCTGGGCAGCATGATGTTTGGCGAACAGACCAACACCGAGGACTCCCTGCGCATCATCGACAAAGCCTGGGACCAGGGCATCAACTTCATCGACACCGCGGACGTCTACACCGGCGGACGCTCCGAGGAAATCGTCGGTGAAGCCATCGCCCGCCATCGCCAGGATTGGGTGCTGGCATCCAAGGTCGGCATCGGCCCCCTGGATGGCTTGCCCAACCGCAGTGGCTTGAGCCGCAAGCGGATTTTCACCGCATTGGAGGACAGCCTGCGCCGCCTGGACACCGACTACCTGGACATCTACTACCTGCACCGCGAGGACCACAACACGCCGCTGGAAGTGACGGTATCGGCGATTGGCGACCTGATTCGCCAGGGCAAGATCCGTTACTGGGGCCTGTCTAACTACCGTGGCTGGCGCATCGCCGAAGTCATCCGCGTGGCCGAGCGCCTGGGGGTGGACCGGCCGGTGATCAGCCAGCCGCTGTACAACATCGTCAATCGCCAGGCTGAGGTCGAGCAGATCACCGCCGCCGCTGCCTATGGGCTGGGCGTGGTGCCTTACAGCCCGTTGGCCCGAGGGGTACTCAGCGGCAAGTACGCGCCGGATGTGGCCCCTGAGGCCGGCAGCCGCGCCGCACGGCAGGACAAGCGCATTCTGGAAACCGAATGGCGGATGGAGTCGCTGCGCATTGCCCAGCAGATCCAGCAGTACACCCAGGGCCGTGGGGTCGGGATAGTCGAGTTTGCGATTGCCTGGGTGTTGAATAACCAGGCGGTCAGTTCAGCGATTGTCGGGCCGCGCACCGAGGCACAGTGGGATTCTTATACGGGAGCTCTGGAGGTGAAGATCAGTGCCGAAGATGAGGCGTTCATTGATTCGCTGGTGACGCCAGGGCACGCGTCGACACCGGGGTTCAATGACGTGGGGCATTTCGTTTCGGGGCGAATTGCCCGATAAAGGGCGCAGTTCATTCCCTTGTGGCGAGGGGGCTTGTCCCCCGTTGGGCTACGAAGTAGCCCCAAAACCAGTCGCCTCATTCTGTCTGAATGAGCGCGGTGGGGTTATTGGGGCCGCTTCGCAGCCCAACGGGGGACAAGCCCCCTCGCCACAAAAGCCCGATCGCCACAAGAAACGCATTTACAACGGTACATCCAGGCTCACCTTGACCCGGTCCATCACCACGATGCTGCGGAACCATTTGATATTACGGTTCTCGTAGAACAACTGCCGGGCCAAGGTTTCATAGGTCTTCATGGTTTCCACCACGACCACCAGCATGAAGTCCGCATCGCCGGTGACGTAATAGCACTGCTGAACTTCAGGGATCGACATCTGTGCCTTGAGTACGTCGAGGTCCTCGATGTGGGTTCGCTCGGCGTGCACCTCCACCAGAATCGTAATGGGCTTGCCCACCGCCTCCTGGTTCACCACCGCCGTGTTGGTGCTGATCGCCCCGCTCTGCTCCATGCGTTTGATGCGCCGCTGTACGGCTGCGGTCGACAGGTTGACCTGCTCACCGATCACCCGCAGCGCAGTGGTGTTGTCGCGCTGCAGGTGTTTGAGAATCGCCCGGTCGAAATCATCGAGGGGTGGTTGTGGGTTGGCGGACATCCTGGCGAACCTTGGGCGTGAGAAAATTTCCCATAAGATGCCGTAAAACAGAGCAAACGTCTCACCTCAAAAGCAATATATTCCCACCTGAAATTCCCCCCTCTTTTGTTTGAATTGGTTTCGCGAGGATTGCGTGTCTAAAGGTGTTGTTTTATCGGTATCGGCCTCGGTGTTATTTGCCGTGATGTATTACTTCACATCGCTGCTTACGCCGTTGAGCGGTTTGGAGATTTTTGGCTGGCGGATGCTACTGACGGTGCCGTGCATGACCGTATTCATGGCTGTCAGCGGTGAGTGGCGACGCGTGCGGGAGCTGGTGCGGCTGGTGGCAGGCAAGCCACGGCTGATCGGCGGCATTGTGTTGTCGTCGGTGTTGTTGGGCGTGCAACTGTGGTTGTTCATGTGGGCACCGCTTAACGGCCGCAGCCTGGATGTGTCCCTGGGTTATTTCCTGCTGCCGCTGACCATGGTCCTCACCGGACGCCTGGTCTATGGCGAGCAACTGTCGCGACTGCAACTGATCGCGGTGGTATTGGCTGCAATCGGCGTGCTCAACGAGCTGTATCAGGTCGGCGGTTTTTCGTGGGCCACATTGCTGGTGATCATCGGCTACCCCCTCTACTTCGTGCTGCGCAAATACCTGGCCACAGACCATCTGGGCGGACTCTGGCTGGATATGGCGCTGATGTTGCCGGTGGCCCTATGGTTTGTGCAAGGCGGTGAACAAGGCTTTGCCGTGCTGGATGCCCACAAAGGCTTGTACGCACTGATCCCGATGCTGGGCCTGATCAGCGCTTCGGCATTGGTGTGCTACATCATTGCCAGCCGCTTGTTGGCCTTCAGCCTGTTCGGCTTGCTCAGTTATGTGGAGCCGGTGTTGCTGCTCGGGGTGGCGTTGTTGCTGGGCGAGAGCATCGGTCCGGGAGAATGGCTGACCTACATTCCGATCTGGCTGGCGGTGATGGTGCTGGTGTTCGAAGGGTTCAAACACTTGGTGCGTCAGCGCAAAGCTTGATAGCTGGCAAAACAAAGCCCGGCCGAGGGAAACCTCGGCCGGGCTTTTTTACAGCTGCATCAACGGTCAGTCGGCGGTCAGTACGCCACGACGTACCTGGTCGCGCTCGATGGACTCGAACAGCGCCTTGAAGTTGCCTTCGCCGAAACCATCATCCCCCTTGCGCTGGATGAACTCGAAGAACACCGGCCCCATCAGGGTTTCCGAGAAGATCTGCAGCAGCAGGCGCTTGTCGCCGGCCACCGAGGAACCGTCCAGCAAAATGCCCCGCGCTTGCAGTTGGTCTACGGGTTCGCCGTGGCTTGGCAGGCGGCCTTCGAGCATTTCGTAGTAGGTGTCTGGCGGCGCGGTCATGAAACGCATGCCGATCTTCTTCAACGCGTCCCAGGTCTTGATCAGGTCATCGGTGAGGAAGGCCACATGCTGGATGCCCTCGCCGTTGAACTGCATCAGGAACTCCTCGATCTGGCCAGCACCCTTGGAGGACTCTTCGTTCAACGGGATACGGATCATGCCGTCCGGGGCGCTCATGGCCTTGGAGGTCAGGCCGGTGTACTCGCCCTTGATGTCGAAGTAGCGCGCTTCACGGAAGTTGAACAGCTTCTCGTAGAAGTTGGCCCAGTAGACCATCCGCCCGCGATACACGTTGTGGGTCAGGTGATCGATGACTTTCAGGCCTGCGCCCACTGGGTTGCGGTCAACGCCTTCCAGGTAGACGAAGTCGATGTCATAGATCGAGTTACCTTCACCGAAACGGTCGATCAGGTACAGCGGCGAACCGCCAATGCCCTTGATGGCCGGCAGATTCAGTTCCATCGGACCGGTTTCAACGTGGATCGGCTGGGCACCCAGTTCCAAGGCTCGGTTGTAGGCCTGTTGTGAGTCCTTGACCCGGAACGCCATGCCGCACACCGACGGGCCGTGCTCGGCCGCAAAGTACGATGCAAGGCTGTTAGGTTCGTTGTTGAGGATCAGGTTGATCGCGCCCTGACGGTACAGGTGCACGTTCTTGGAGCGATGGGTCGCGACTTTGGTGAAACCCATGATCTCGAAGATCGGCTCAAGGGTACCCGGCGTCGGCGATGCGAATTCAATAAATTCAAAGCCCATCAGGCCCATTGGGTTTTCGTATAAATCTGCCATGGTTTGGCGCCTCATCATCTTTTTGTAGTTAACGGATCGTTAATTGCCAGCAAGGATGAGGTGGGAAGGTGGCGCACAGGAAATACCCCGCACGCTGCGGGCGAGGAAGTCACCGTAGATGAGTGGGGACCCGAGTAGCTTCATGGTTGAATCATTCTCTTACGGGCGTCCCGGAGGGACGAGGCTTCCGTAATCGGAAGTCCTTATTCTTGTATGCGTAAACCGATTCTACACAGCGTAACCGCGTTTGTCCGTATTCCTTATCAAATCCCCATTGCCCCGACCCGCGCAAGGAGTTTGTTGCACAGATACATGCCAGCAGGATCAGCGCACCACCCTGGCATTTATCGAGCTGACCATCCGCCCGCATGGTCACTGAGCGGGCACAGACTCTCAGGGCCATCTATCATGGCAACTACCCACACTCTTTTTTGAACGGCCTTGTTGTCCCGTCCGCCTTTGAGAGCCCAATTGCCCTTAGCTGCTACAGGCCGCATAAATGCCACTGACCGTCAAAGGCCCACGAAAACCTACGACCCGCTACCTAATCACCGCCCTGAGCGTTCTGCTGCCGATTCTGCTGGGAGTGGTCATCCTGTACTTGCAGGCCGAACGCACCTTGGAACAAAGCACCGCGCAGACGGCCGAAGAGGCCGTGCGCCAGTTTGACCTGATGCTCGATAACACCGCCCTCGCCGCTCAAGACCTCCTGCCACTGGCTGGCAAGGACTGTGACAGGTCAGCGAAACTGGCGCTTCGCGAGCAAGTTACGCGCCGCCCCTTCGTACGCGCTACCACCCTGTCGTGGAAGAGAACGATTTATTGCAGCTCTCTGTTTGGCGGCAACTATGTGTCACCGGTCAATCCTGAAGACTACGTCGACGGCCGACTGTGGCTGATGAAAGGCAATCCGGTAACCCCTGACACTGCCTTGCTGGTGTATCGGCTCACAGACGGTGACCAAGGCGCCTTTGCCTCCATTGATGGCTACCACCTGACGAACGCCCTGCGCTTGATCAGCCGCTATGCCGACCTTGTATTGCAGGTGGGGCCCAATTGGCTGGGCGCCGATGGCAAAGTCCATCAGACCGCGCCACCCGTGTTTGCCGTGGCCCATCAGCGTCTCGACTCCAAGCGTTATGTCTACAGTGTTGAAGCGGGTATGCCTGAAGGTGAGGTCTGGCGCTACATGGAAGCCCGATATCCGGCGCTGTTCAGTCTGGTGGTGTTTTTCGGCGGGCTGGCGGGCGTCCTCGCTCACTGGCTGCAAAAGCGCTCCTCCGCACCCACTCACGAACTGCAACGGGCGTTGGGCGCCAATGAGTTCGTGCCGTATTTTCAACCGGTAGTGCGCGGCGACAGCCTGCAATGGGCCGGTTGTGAAGTACTGATGCGCTGGAACCACCCGAAGGAAGGCCTGGTGCGCCCAGATCTGTTTATCCCGCTGGCCGAGCACTCCGGGCTGATCGTGCCAATGACCCGCGCCTTGATGCGCCAGACCGCTGCCTGCCTGGCACCCCATGCGGACCGCTTCACCAGCGGCTTCCACATCGGCATCAATATCACCGCCAGTCATTGCCATGACATGGAGTTGGTGGAGGACTGCCGGGCGTTTCTCGCGGCCTTCACACCAGGCCAGGTCATATTGGTGCTTGAGTTGACCGAGCGCGAGTTGATCGAGCCGACAGACGTCACCCACCAGCTATTCCAGTCCCTGCACGAACTGGGGGTGATGATTGCCATTGATGACTTTGGCACCGGCCACTCCAGCCTAGGCTATTTGCGCAACTTCAATGTTGACTACTTGAAGATTGATCAAAGCTTTGTCGCAATGATCGGTGTCGATGCATTATCACGGCATATACTGGACAGCATCATCGAGTTGTCCGCCAAGCTCGACTTGGGGATCGTCGCAGAAGGTGTGGAAACACAAGAGCAATGCCAGTATCTGGCGGCACAAGGCGTGGACTTTTTGCAAGGTTACCTGTTTGGTCGCCCCGAGCCCTTTGATGCTTTCATTAAGTCTTTGCACAGCCATTGAATAGCCATCTAGCGCCGGGATGAAATATTGTTATTTATACAAAAGACATGATTTACTCGTGACTCATTAACTACTACAATTTTTCCTGCCTGCGCTGAATGGGCAGGAGGGCCACTTTCACTGAGTCACGTTGAGGCTCTTGGCTTATAGCTTTGTTTGCAGTTGGTATCAGCCAAATACACTATTGGAGTAAAGATTTTGTCCAGACTCGCCGAATTTCGCGCAGCAGAAAAAGCCCTTCAAGAGCAGCTCGCCCAGCTGGAATCCCTGAAGAACGACGCTGGTTTGAAGAAAGAAATCGAATTCGAAGAAAAGCTTCAAGGGCTGATGAAAACCTACGGCAAGAGCCTGCGTGACATCATTTCCATCCTTGATCCAAACCCGGGCAAGTCCGGCATTCAAGTAACGGCCGCCCCCAAAACGCGCCGCGCGCGCGTGGTCAAGGTGTATCACAACCCGCACACCGGCGAACTGATTGAAACCAAAGGCGGCAACCACCGCGGCCTGAAGGCCTGGAAAGAAGAGTATGGTGCAGCCACTGTAGATTCCTGGCTGCGCGGCTAATAGAAGCGCACTAATAAAAGCCTCGCAGACGCGGGGCTTTTTATTTTGGGGCGTGATTTGAATCCCGGATGTTTTCGAAAGTGAACTTTAAAATACATTTCACTTGGTACAAATCCGACTTGTCAGCGCTTTCGCACTAATGCCTTATAGTTGTGCGCTTTTTTGTCGCCGACCCACGCCAAGCGTTTAGCCCAAGGCGTCAAAGTTTCAAGCTATCGCGTACGGAGCTGACTTCAGCCTTACTCGATTCATAAGCATCGGCCTGCCCTGCGTATGAAAAAACATACGCCTTATCCGTATCGACAGCGCCCACCAGCGTTTGCGACAGCACGTGCCGGCCGTTCTCGGTGACTACACAGGTAGTTTCCAGCGCCTCAAGACGACTTAACGTAGTTGGGCGCATTTTGCTGCAGACACTTTGATAACCACTCTGGGCAAAATCCTTCTGGATGGATTTGCGCATCTCCAGCAGCACTCCCTGCAGATTGACCGCATGCCCTGCTTCGATCGGCGTACCAGTGAGCTCTATGACCATCAGCGTCGCGCCGTTTTCATCGTTTTTTATTGCCCGCTGGCGAGAAACCGCGGACGGCTTGGCCGGCGCGTCCGCATCAGGTACCACCTCCTCCACTTGCCAGCCGCTGGGCCAATGAATCTCCGGGTCCGCCGCCAAGACAGCAGTGCTGCCCAATACAAGGCACAAGGTGGTCAACAACGGTTTGCTCAATCGGCTCATTGCGAAAAACACTCGAGGTTCAAGCCTCAAAGTTTGAGCCCGCTCACCTACTGGTCGCAAGGGCTGCGTGACCTTTTTCATTTGGCGCAGCAGGCGGGGCTTGCGTATCATGGCCCAGTTGCACGGATGCCTGTCAGCCGCAAGCCAAGGGACCGCTCAAACCACGAGTTGCGTCTACCCCATTTTTCTGGAGGGCCCATGAGCCTGCACGAATTGAACACCTTCCCGGGCGTAACCGCCCAACCGGATGCCGCCACCAGCCACTTCGTCTTCAACCACACCATGTTGCGGGTCAAGGACATCACCCAATCGCTGGATTTCTACACCCGCGTACTCGGTTTCTCCCTGGTGGAAAAACGCGACTTCCCGGACGCCGAATTCAGCCTGTACTTCCTTGCCTTGGTAGACAAGGCCCAGATCCCTGCCGACGCCGCTGAGCGCACCCAGTGGATGAAGTCGATTCCCGGCATTCTGGAACTGACCCACAACCACGGCACCGAAAACGATCCGGACTTCGCCTACCACAATGGCAACACCGACCCGCGTGGCTTTGGCCATATCTGCATCTCGGTACCGGACATCGTCGCCGCATGTGAGCGCTTTGAAGCCCTGGGCTGCGACTTCCAGAAGCGCCTGACTGACGGTCGCATGAAAAGCCTGGCCTTCATCAAGGACCCGGATGCTTACTGGGTAGAGATCATCCAGCCAGCACCGATGTAAAACTGCAGGAGCGACTTGCTCGCAAAGCACTCAAGGACACCGTGTTCATCCAGAAAGCCCGCGTTATCGTTGACGATCTTCGCGAGCAAGCTCGGCTCCTACAGAAACTAAAAAACCCCATGATCACTCATGGGGTTTTTTAGTTTCAGGCCAGCCGTTACGCCGGAGCCGAACTGCGGATCAGATGATCAAAGGCACTCAGAGAAGCCTTGGCGCCCTCGCCCACCGCAATCACAATCTGCTTGTACGGCACGGTGGTCACGTCACCAGCAGCAAACACGCCAGGCAGTGAAGTCTCGCCACGTGCGTCGACAATGATCTCGCCACGGGGTGTCAGCTCGACGGTACCCTTGAGCCAGTCGGTGTTGGGCAGTAAACCGATCTGCACAAAGATGCCTTCCAGATCGACTGTCTTGAACTCGCCCGAATTGCGGTCCTTGTACACCAATCCGGTAACTTTCTGGCCATCACCTTTGACTTCGCTGGTCAGTGCGCTGGTGATCACATCAACGTTAGGCATGCTGTACAGCTTGCGCTGCAATACGGCGTCGGCACGCAGTTTGCTATCGAACTCCAGCAACGTGACGTGGCTGACAATCCCGGCGAGGTCGATGGCCGCTTCAACACCGGAGTTACCGCCGCCGATGACCGCAACGCGCTTGCCTTTGAACAACGGGCCATCGCAGTGCGGGCAGAAGCACACACCCTTGGCCTTGTATTCCTGCTCGCCCGGCACCCCCATTTCGCGCCAGCGGGCGCCGGTGGCCAGAATCAGCGTCTTGGACTTGAGGGTCGCACCGCTTTCGAAGTGAATCTCGTGCAGCTCACCGGCGTTTTTCGCCGGGATCAAGCGACTGGCCCGCTGCAGGTTCATAATGTCGACGTCGTACTGCTTGACGTGTTCTTCCAGAGCGCTGGCCAACTTCGGCCCTTCGGTTTCCTGGACCGAGATGAAGTTCTCGATGGCCATGGTGTCCAGCACCTGCCCGCCGAAACGTTCAGCCGCCACACCGGTACGGATGCCTTTACGCGCAGCGTAGATCGCCGCCGAGGCACCGGCTGGGCCACCACCCACTACCAACACGTCAAAGGCGTCTTTGGCGCTGATTTTCTCGGCCTGTTTTTCGATTCCGCTGGTGTCGAGCTTGGCGAGGATTTCTTCCAGGCCCATCCGGCCCTGACCGAAGTTCACACCGTTCAAGTAAACGCTGGGCACAGCCATGATCTGACGATCATCGACTTCGGCCTGGAACAACGCACCGTCAATAGCGACGTGACGGATGTTCGGGTTCAGCACTGCCATCAGGTTCAGCGCTTGGACCACGTCCGGGCAGTTCTGGCATGACAGCGAGAAGTACGTCTCGAAGTTGAACTCGCCTTTCAGGGCGCGAATTTGCTCAATCACTTCGACACTGGCCTTCGAAGGATGGCCACCGACTTGCAGCAGCGCCAACACCAACGAAGTGAATTCATGGCCCATGGGGATGCCAGCGAAACGCAGGCTGATATCGGCACCCGGGCGGTTGATGGAGAACGATGGCTTACGCGCATCATCACCATCGCTGTGCAGGGTAATCAGCGTCGAAAGGCTGGCTACGTCTTGCAACAAGACAAGCATTTCCTGGGATTTCGCACCGTCGTCGAGGGAGGCGACGATCTCGATCGGCTGGGTGACCCGTTCCAGGTATGACTTCAACTGAGCTTTAAGATTGGCGTCCAACATACGGGCGATTTCCTGTTAATTCATTTAATACGGTCGAAAAAAAAACGCCCGAGCGAATCTCGCCCGGGCGTTTTTGAGGGCGGTGCAGCTTACTTAGGTGCGGAGTTCCGCCCTGCTGTACTTCACAGACTTAGATCTTGCCGACCAGGTCCAGGGACGGAGCCAGGGTGGCCTCACCTTCTTTCCACTTGGCTGGGCAAACTTCGCCTGGGTGAGCAGCAACGTACTGAGCAGCCTTGATTTTGCGCAGCAGCTCGGAAGCGTCACGGCCTACACCACCATCGTTGATTTCAACGATTTTGATCTGGCCTTCAGGGTTGATCACGAAAGTGCCGCGATCTGCCAGGCCGACTTCTTCGATCAGTACGTCGAAGTTACGGGAGATGGCCAGGGTCGGGTCGCCGATCATGGTGTACTGGATTTTGCCGATGGCTGGCGAAGTGTTGTGCCAGGCAGCGTGGGCAAAGTGGGTGTCAGTGGAAACGCTGTAGACTTCAACGCCCAATTTCTGGAATTCGGCGTAGTTATCAGCCAGGTCTTCCAGTTCGGTTGGGCAGACGAAGGTAAAGTCGGCTGGGTAGAAGAAAACGACAGACCACTTGCCTTTCAGGTCAGCGTCCGACACTTCGACGAAGCTGCCGTTTTTGTAGGCGGTTGCTTTGAACGGTTTTACTTGGCTGTTGATGATAGGCATCGTTGACTCTCCGTCAGGGGTTAAAAAGTTGATGGGTGAATCCTACCCAGTCTCATCGCCGATGGCTCATTGGCAAACCTGATGCTGACGATTGGTTTTCGCTATTAGGCGACTGTATTAATAGAAGAAATCTCACATCAGCTTGTCGGTCGCCGCCGTCATTCCAAGAAAGGGCGTCGCTTCAACATAGCGCATGGCAGATTTCATGTCCTTCCAGCCGACGTAACTCATCAACGACTTCAAATCCCAGCCGCTGCGATGGGCCCAGGTGGCAAAACCTCGTCGCAGGGAATGGGTGGTGTACATCTGCCCCGCAATACCCGCGCGCTCCAGGGCCTGGCGTAACAACGGGATCACGCTGTTGGGGTGCAGCCCTTCTTCACTGAGATTGCCCCAGCGATCAATGCCGCGAAACACCGGACCACGCACCAGGGCCGAGGCGCTGAGCCATTCGGTGTACGCCTGGACTGGACACAAGCGCAGCAACGCTGGGGTCTGGTAGGTCTTGCCGAGGTTTCCCCGGTCACTTTTGCTGCGGGGCAGATACAGGCTGATCCCTGACCCCGGTATGGCCTGCACATGCTCGATGTTGACCCGGCACAGCTCATCACTGCGAAAGCCACGCCAAAAGCCCAGCAGGATCAAGGCCGCGTCGCGTTTGGCACGCAGCCATCCTGGGCGATCGTCGGCATTCCTGGCGTCACTCCCTTCTTTCTCAAGGTAGGCAATCACCTGCTCAAGATGCTGGAGCTGCAAAGGCTCAGCCTGCTTTTCCTGTGCAGGGTGCAAGGCGCGAACGCCCTTGAGCACCTTGCGCACCACGGGCGCCTTGGTGGGATCGGGGAAGCCCTGGCTGGTATGCCACTGAGCCAGCGCCGACAGACGCAACTTCAGTGTGTTGACCGACAGCACGCCTGCATGCGCCACCAGATAGCGCGCGACGCTGTCGCTGGTGGCCGGCAGGAATCCGCCCCAGCTCACTTCAAAGTGCTCAATGGCCGCCCGATAACTGCGACGCGTGTTGTCGCGGGTGGCGGCGTTGAGGTAACGGTCCAGCTCGCTCATAGGGATGGCCTGCGGGGTGTATGCGTACTGCCATTGGACGAAGAATGCTTCAAAACGGCTATGACACGGGATAATACGCCAATATCCCATCTGTTAAATCATGAATTTAAACGAAAAATTAATCGTGATATAGTATGTACTTACATAATACGTACCACAGTACTAAATCGACGGAGGCTCCATGGCTCGCGGCGGCATCAATAAAGCAGTAGTTCAAACGGCACGCCTGGCGATCCTGGCCCGCGGCGAAAACCCCAGCATCGATGCTGTACGTATCGAGATGGGTAATACCGGCTCGAAAACCACGATTCATCGTTATTTGAAGGAACTGGACGAAAGCGAATCGCGCCAGACCATCACCCAGGCGCCTATCGACGATGAGCTGGCGGAACTGGTGACCAAGCTGGCCCAACGCCTTAAAGACAAGGCTCAGGAGCCGATTGATAGCGCCTTGGCGCAGTTCGAGCAGCAGAAAACCGCCCTGCTCGCTCAACTCGAAGAGCTGGAACTGGCCCACAGCCAACTCAAACAGGAGTTCGAGGTTCAGGCGCACGCGCTGGCCGATGAGAGCGCCGCACTCAATACCACCCTCTCCAGCCTGCAAACCGAACAGACCCGCAACGCCGGCCTGAGTCAGGCCTGCAGTGACTACGAGCTACGGATCAACGACAAGGACGAGCAAATTCGCTCCCTGGAAGAAAAGCACCTGCATGCACGGGATGCGTTGGAGCATTACCGCGACGCGATCAAGGATCAGCGCGAACAGGAACAACGGCGCCACGAAGGCCAATTGCAACAGGTACAGGCAGAACTGCGCCAGGCGCAACAGAGCGCGATGGTGCGTCAGGATGAGATTACTCAGTTGCACCGCGATAACGAGCGGCTGCTGATTGAGCATCGCGTTACCGTGAAGGAGTTGGGCGCATTGCATGAACAATCACGCAAGGAGCGGGACGAGCAGCGCCAGTTGAGCGAACAGGTCAGCCTGATCGACAGTGAGCGCACCCTCCTCCAGGAACGTTTGCGGGTTGCGCAGTTGGATATTCAGTTACGTCAGGAGGCATTGATCGAACACCAGCAGACCAACAAGGCCCTCGAACTGGACCTGGTCAAAGCCCAAGCCAGTATCGAGGCGTTGCGCCTGGCAGCCGTCGTTGCAACGGCACCAGAGGCAACTGCCGACAGTTGATCAGCCCGCCACTGGCGTGCGCATGGTGACAAACTCTTCCGCCGCCGTCGGGTGCACGCCGATGGTTTCATCGAAATGCTGTTTGGTCGCGCCCGCCTTGAGCGCGATCGCCAGCCCCTGGATGATTTCACCGGCATCCGGCCCCACCATATGGCAGCCCAGGACCTTGTCGGTCTCTGCATCGACCACCAGCTTCATCAACGTGCGTTCCTGGCATTCGGTCAAGGTCAGCTTCATCGGCCGGAAGCGGCTTTCGAAAATCTGAACCTTGTGGCCGTCAGCTTTGGCCTGCTCTTCGCTCAAACCAACGGTGCCGATGTTCGGCAGGCTGAACACCGCCGTCGGGATCATCGCGTAATCCACCGGGCGATATTGCTCAGGCTTGAACAACCGACGCGCCACGGCCATGCCTTCGGCCAACGCAACCGGCGTCAATTGCACGCGCCCGATCACATCACCAATGGCCAGGATCGACGATTCGGCGGTCTGGTAGAGGTCATCCACTTCAACGAAGCCGCGCTCGTCCAGTTTGACGCCGGTGTTTTCCAGCCCCAGGTTATCGAGCATCGGACGTCGACCCGTGGCGTAGAACACGCAATCGGCTTCCAGTACGCGACCGTCTTTCAGGGTGGCCTTGAGGCTGCCATCGGCTTGCTTGTCGATGCGTTCGATATCGGCATTGAACTGCAAGTCCATCCCACGCTTGGTCAGCTCTTCCTGCAAATGCTTGCGCACCGCACCATCGAAACCGCGCAGGAACAGATCACCGCGATATAACAACGTCGTTTGCGCACCCAGGCCATGGAAAATCCCGGCAAACTCGACAGCAATGTAACCACCACCCACCACCAAAACACGCTTGGGCAGCTCTTTGAGGAAGAAGGCTTCATTGGAGCCGATGGCATGCTTGTGCCCCGGAATGTCCGGGATCTGCGGCCAGCCACCGGTGGCGATCAGAATGTGTTTAGCGGTGAAACGCTCACCGTTGATTTCCACTTGATGAGGGTCAACCAAGCGCGCATGCCCTTCATGCAGGGTCACGCCGCTGTTGAGCAACAGGTTGCGATAAATGCCATTGAGGCGATTGATCTCGCGGTCCTTGTTGGCAATCAATGTCGCCCAATCAAAGTTCGCCTCACCCAGTGACCAGCCAAAACCACTGGCCTGCTCGAAATCTTCGGCAAAATGCGCACCGTAGACCAGCAACTTCTTCGGCACGCAACCAACGTTGACGCAGGTACCGCCCAGGTAGCGGCTTTCAGCCACGGCCACCTTGGCACCAAAGCCTGCGGCAAAGCGCGCAGCCCGAACACCGCCGGAACCGGCACCAATTACATAAAGGTCAAAATCGTAGGCCATTTCACTCTCCTCAGCAGGCCAACAGCATACCTGCTGCCGCTCTCTGGGCAATATATGGGGCCGAAAAACAAGAAAGCCACCCGAAGGTGGCTTTCTTGAGATCAGGCAGGCAACCGTGAATCAGTAAGCCTTGCCAGTCTTGTAGAAGTGCTCGAAGCAGAAGTTGGTCGCCTCGATGTAGCCTTCAGCGCCGCCGCAGTCGAAGCGCTGGCCCTTGAACTTGTAGGCAATCACGCAGCCGTCTTTGGCTTGCTTCATCAGCGCGTCGGTGATCTGGATCTCGCCGCCCTTGCCTGGCTCGGTTTCTTCGATCAGCTTGAAGATATCCGGGGTCAGGATGTAACGACCGATGATCGCCAGGTTCGACGGGGCGTCTTCCGGCGCCGGCTTCTCGACCATGTTACGCACACGAATCAAACCATCGCCAATTTCGTCGCCAGCGATTACGCCGTACTTGTTGGTTTCCTGAGGATCGACTTCTTGAACGGCAATGATGGTGCAACGGTATTTCTTGTACAGGTTGACCATCTGGGTCAACACGCCATCACCTTCCAGGTTGACGCACAAGTCATCCGCCAGCACCACGGCGAAGGGTTCGTCACCGATCAACGGGCGACCGGTCAGAATCGCGTGGCCCAGGCCCTTCATTTGAGTCTGACGGGTGTACGAGAACGAGCACTCGTCGAGCAGTTTACGGATACCAACCAGGTATTTTTCCTTGTCGGTGCCCTTGATCTGGTTTTCCAGCTCGTAGCTGATGTCGAAGTGATCTTCCAGGGCGCGTTTGCCACGACCGGTCACGATGGAGATTTCGTTCAAGCCAGCATCCAGTGCCTCTTCAACGCCGTACTGGATCAGTGGCTTGTTCACCACCGGCAGCATCTCTTTGGGCATGGCTTTAGTCGCTGGCAGGAAGCGAGTACCGTAACCGGCTGCTGGGAACAAGCATTTCTTGATCATAAAAGTCCTTAATAAGGGCTGTGCGTACGAAATTCGGCGCAGTCTAATCAGGCCGCAGTCACCTTACAATGGGTCCTGCTGGCGTTGCGATGTCAACATAGAGAAAAAATGTCGGCTTAAGTTCCGCCCATCTTCAAACAGGACTTCCCGGCGGCGTCGCGAAAACTGACCACGCCCCGTTGTTTTAAAGGCCTTCACCCTTTTTAGCATGCTTTATGAGGATCGGCACTGACCTGCAACAAGTTGGGCGGTCCAAGGGCATTTGGCGCTATCATTGCGCCCTTGAACCAGACCACGAGAAAGATAGATGTCAGAACCAAAAGGCGTGAACGGCTACCTGATCACACAGCGAGCGGACGGCTGGCACTTGATCAACTTCCACGGTGACAGCGTCGCCGGGTCATTCGCGACCGAACGTGAAGCTATCGCGGTAGCGGAAGTGTTTGTGGATGAAGCTGGCCACGCGTCGAGCAAAAGACCGAAGGGCAAGTAAGCTTCGCAGCCCTACAGCCCCGCACACCAAAGCCTCGGTGAGCGGGGCTTTTTTGTGTTTGTCTGTGTACGCTGATGGCCGTTCGCTATAATCTCGCTTGAACCGTTTCAGCGCTCCCCACCTCAACACCTTCAACGACGATCACAACATGAACAAGATCCTGGCACTGATTGCGGTACTGGTACTCACCGGCTGCACCACCGCCTCCGACACCTACCTGAAAAACGGTGAGCAAGGCCTGACCATTGATTGTTCCGGCGAAGCCAATTCCTGGGCCAGTTGCTACGAGAAAGCCGACGCATCCTGTGCAGGCACCGGTTACCGCATCGTCGGTACCGAAGGTACGCCGGCCCTGAAGGAAAGCGACAAGACCCTGGGTAAAGATGTCGGCAACTTCAAAAACCGCAGCGTAGTCGTCGTCTGCAAGTAAGTTGATCAGCTACATGTGAATTTCGGCGAACTTGATGCCCAGGCCGCGAATGGTCTCGATCAAATCATCCAGGCGCGAGAAGGATTCGACCTCATCCTGGTCATCCACCAGGAAAAAACTGCGCCCGGCGCTTTTCTTGAAGAACACAATCCACTCCCCAGGATCGGCCGGGTTCTGTATGACATGGGTTGCCGATATGTGACCTGCTGCATGTCGGTCTCTGACTTGCTCACGCTTCATGACTGAATTCCGAAAAAAACAATGCCGCTGGGTTTCAGCGGCATTTTTTGTGGGTTGCCAACAGTTTAACGGATGCCCTGGCCTATCAGCACGCCCTCTACGGTTTGCCCATACAGATTGACGCCATCGTTGGCGTGAAACTTCACACGGGTTTTCTCTACCGAACCGTCCACCAGGCGCGGATCCTGCGGTCGCTCGTGGCTGTTGACGTAAGCCGCTACATCCCATGCCTGCTGGTCGGTCAGGCTACCGCCCTTGCCTAGGGGCATGTTGTATTTGATGAAGGATGCCGCCGTGTTGATCCGGTGCATTCCGGCGCCCCAGTTGTAGGAGTTTTTACCCCACAACGGCGGCATGACGTAGCTGTCGCCGACTTTCTGGCCTTGGCCTTCGGCACCATGGCAGACCGCGCACTGGCCCTTGTAGACCTCGGCGCCCTGAGCCAAGTCGTAAGTGCTAGCGGAGGACGGTACCTCCGGATAGCCGCGTCCCGGCAACTCGACGCCCAGGGGTGCCTTGCTGGCCAGCCAGTAGGAATAGACCGACAACGCCGTAATCTCCGGACTGTCAGCCGTCGGCGGCGTGCCGCCGTTCATGCTGAACTGGAAACAGCCCTGCAAGCGCTCGGCGAACGTGTTGACCTTGTCGTTCTTCTTTCGATACGCCGGGTACATGGGGTAGGCCCCCCATAACGGCGCCGAATTGGCCAGACGCCCCTGGTCCAGGTGGCAGTTGCTGCAATTGAGACCATTACCGACAAATTTCGGCGCCAGACGTTTGGTGTCGACAAACAGCGCGTACCCCTGCCTGACCAGCGTGCCGTAGGCATTGTCCGGCAGTTCGCTTTCCAGCGGAGGCTGGAACTGTGTGGCTGGGTGCGCGGCGGCAGGAGCCTGCAATTGCGATTGATCTTCCATGGCGATAGTCGCAGCCAAGGCAGGCAGACTGATCAACGTGCCCAACACGGGAGCAAACAGGAACACCTTCATGGCTTGACCTCCTGGCCGCTCAATGATGAGAAATAGGTCGCCACGCCTTGCACTTCTTCTGCCGTGAGTGACTTGGCGATATGACCCATCAAGTCATTGGGATCGTTATGCCGCGCCCCGCTCTGCCAGGCATTCAGCTGTGCAACCATATAGGCGGCAGATTGACCTGCCAGGGGTGGGAATGCCTCACCAACGCCCACGCCAGCGGGCCCATGGCAACTGACACAGGCAGGAATCTGTCGATCCCAGGCACCTTGCAAGGCGATTTTTTGCGCCGCATCGGCGGGCATGACACTTCGGTGAAGGGCCGCAGCGGCAGGTGCGGGCATTGCCGCCAACGCCTGGGTCACGGTGCCGATTTCTTCTTCAGTCAGGGCCTTGGCCAGCGGCTGCATGACTGGGCTGCTGCGGGCCCCACTTTTGAAATCTTCCAACTGCTTGCGTAAATAGCCCGCCGGCAAACCGGCCAGGCGTGGAAAACCGGCCGCTGCCAGCCCCAGGCCATCGGCCCCGTGGCAAGCTACGCAGGGCGCAGCGCCGGGCTGCGAACCGCCTTGGGTAAAGACATTTCCGTCCTCTTGCCCGTGAGCACTGCCCAGTATCAGTAGCAGCGCACTCCCCATCAGAACTCGTTCCAGAGACATCATCACGACTCCATTTTTATAGTTATATGCTTAGACTTACAAAGTATAAGCCTACAAATGGTAGGGCAATGAGTTGACAGCGACAACACCTGCACGCAATACAAAAATAAACATCTGCCAGCAAACACGAACCTTCACATTCATCGCAGGCAAAAAAAAGCCTGACTCTGCATCAGGTCAGGCTTTTTGAATCGGATTTGTACGAGCGAGCCTGCAGGCTTAACCGGAAATGCAATCCTCGGCGGCTTTCTTCACGTCGCCCGGGCGAATGGGCACATTGGACATGCTTTCATAGAGCTTGATGCTGCTGCCGCTGGAGCGATCTTCGATTTCAAAGACGGCCGACGGATCAGCGGAAAACTTCTGCGGCACGATCACCCGAACACCGTCCTTGTGGGGCTCGATCTGCGACGGTCTACGGGTCGATGACAATTTCTGAACCACGCAGGCCGCATATTCCTGCGGTTTTTTCCCGGAGATGACCGCCAGGGTTGGCGGCGTCTGCTTGATGTCTGTAACCGAAGCACACCCACCTAACGCCAAGGCCAGAACCAACACACTCCACTTCATACAAAACCTCCGATAAAGACCCTACGACAGCGGGAATAGTATTTTTCTCCCGCAAACGTAGGATTTATCCCTCATAACTCGGTAAATAACTGTTTTAAATTGTCGAAGACGTCGACGACGGCCCGATAATAAACGTGCTGGGACTGATAAACTCCATCTTAACCTACGTATCGTTCTGATTTTTCAGAAAAAGCCCTTCTGGAGACACCCCATGAAATTCATTCACCAGCGCGAGCACCTTAACGAAGGGGACATTGTCGTCATCGAATGCTCGCAAACCTGCAACATCCGCCTGATGAGCGACGCCAACTTTCGCAGCTTCAAGAACGGTGGCCGCCACAGTTACCACGGCGGTGCGTTCGACACGTTCCCGGCTAGAATCACCGCGCCCAGTACCGGTTTCTGGAACATTACCCTCGACGTGGTCAACCGCCGCGCCATCAGCGTGACACGCAAGCCGACCTTGTCCCACAAGATCCGCATCGTTCGCCGTACCAACTCCAAACTGAGCTGATTGTTCAATCGCAGCCGACAGGAAAGACCGTGACTCAAACCACCAAATACGTCATCAAGTACAAGCTCAATGGTGAGCGCCGCTTCGAATTCGCCCAACTGCAATCCGCCAGCGTCGAAGAGGCCAAGCAGGCCTTGGCGAAGATTCATGATGCGAGCGATGAAATCACCGACATCAATGTGAGCAAAGCCCTGTAATTCGAGCGCAAGCATCGGAGTGCCGTGCCCCCGGCGACTTCCTAGACTGGCAGCCTTCACCCGTTGCCACAGGAGCTCGCCGATGTTTTCTTCATCCGTTTCCCCCTCACTGACCGAGCGCCTGGCCTCCCAGGACTGGCATGCTATCGAAAGCGCTCTTGACCAGCAGGGTAATGCGCTGATTCCCGGGCTATTGACTGCCCGCGAATGTGCCGATCTCAGCGACCACTACCCACGACAGGAGGTATTCCGCTCCCACGTGGTAATGGCCAGGCATGGCTTCGGCCGGGGCGAATACAAATACTTTCGTTACCCGCTGCCAGCCCTTGTCAGCGATCTACGCGAACAGCTTTATCCTTATCTGACGTCACAGGCCAATCGCTGGAACGAGCAGATGAATCTGCCGATCACCTACCCGCCACAACACGCCGACTTCGTCACCCGCTGCCACGCCGCCGGGCAACAACGTCCCACGCCCCTGCTGCTGCAATATGGCCCGGGGGACTACAACTGCCTGCATCAAGATCTTTATGGTAAGCATGTCTTTCCCCTACAGGTAGCGATCCTGCTATCCCAGCCTGGAGAAGACTTCAGTGGCGGTGAACTGGTACTGACCGAGCAACGCCCGAGGATGCAGTCTCGCGCCCAGGTCGTGCCATTGAACAAGGGGGATGCGGTGATCTTTGCGGTCAACCAGCGCCCAATGCCCAGCACCCGTGGTTTTCATCGGGTGACCTTGCGCCACGGGGTCAGTGTTCTGCACAGTGGTAAACGTCATACCTTGGGAGTGATCTTTCACGATGCGCAGTAAGCCAATTCCTGGCCCCACCGCTGATCTGTTTGCCGACGACGCCTTGCAGCAACCGGCGGGACGCGAGCAAATCGGCGAACAGTCCTACGTCCTCAGGGGCTACGCCCTGCCCTGGGTTGAACGTCTGCTGCCGGAATTGCGGCGCGTGCTGGCCCAATCACCGTTTCGGCAAATGGTCACGCCCGGCGGCTTCACCATGTCGGCAGCCTTGAGCAGTTGCGGCGAATTGGGATGGACCACGGACCGCGCGGGCTATCGCTACACAACCCTTGATCCGAACAGTCAGCAACCCTGGCCGGCACTCCCCGAAGCTTTGCGTCAGTTGGCGGTAATGGCAGCGGCAGAAGCAGGATTCGGCGGCTTTGAACCGGACGCCTGCCTGATCAACCGCTATGTGCCGGGGGCAAAAATGTCCCTGCACCAGGACAAGAATGAACGTCACTACACCGCGCCAGTGGTCTCGGTGTCCCTGGGATTGCCGGCGGTGTTTCTATTCGGCGGCCATGAACGAAGTGACAAGACACAAAAAGTCTCGCTGTTCCACGGTGACGTGGTGGTCTGGGGTGGCGTGGATCGCTTGCGCTTCCATGGTGTGCTGCCGATCAAGGAAGGCGTGCACCCGCAAATGGGGCCACAACGTATCAACCTGACGTTCCGTATGGCCGGCTGAATTTGACCGCAAGCATCGGAGTGTTGCGGATACACAGCCCGACTAATCTGGCTGTGTTCGCCCAAGAGTAATCAACCATGACTTCGCGCCACTCCACCGAACAAGACCCACGCTGGGCTGCCATCGTCGCCCGCGACCCCAAGGCTGACTTGCAGTTCGTCTACGGGGTAAAAACCACCGGTATCTATTGCCGTCCCAGCAGCGCGTCACGCCTGCCACGCCCGGAAAACGTCGAGTTCTTCGACACCCCGCAACACGCCGAGGCGGCCGGTTACCGCCCCAGTAAACGCGCCTCAGGGGATCAAACCCAGGTAGCACAGCGTCATGCCCTGCTCGTGTCGGCAGCCTGCCGGCATATCGAACAGGCCGAGACCGTGCCCAGCCTGGAAGCGCTGGCCACCCTCGCCGGCTTGAGCCCCTTTCATTTCCACCGGACTTTCAAGGCCGTCACCGGCCTGACGCCTAAGGGCTACGCCAGTGCTCATCGCTCACGCAAAATGCGTGACGGGCTCAAGGACAGCCATTCGGTGACCGATGCGCTGTACGACGCCGGCTTCAACTCCAACAGCCGATTCTACGAATCCGCTGACCAATTGCTGGGCATGAAACCCAGTGATTACAAGGCCGGCGGCACCAATAGCGACATCCGTTTTGCCGTCGGCCAATGCTCCCTCGGGGCAATCCTGGTGGCGCAAAGCAATCGCGGGGTGTGCGCGATTCTGCTGGGAGACGATCCGGACAAACTGGTGCGCGACCTGCAGGATCAATTTCCCCGGGCCAACCTCATCGGTGCCGATCACGGCTTCGAACAGTTGATCGCCCAGGTTGTCGGCTTTATCGAAGCGCCGGCGCTGGGCCTGGACCTGCCCCTGGATCTGCGCGGTACGGCGTTTCAGGAGCGGGTCTGGCAAGCCTTGCGGGAAATTCCGGTGGGCAGCACCGCCAGTTATGGCGAGATAGCCAAGCGCATCGGTGCACCGACTTCTTTCCGTGCCGTGGCTCAGGCGTGTGGGGCCAACAGCCTGGCAGTGGCGATTCCCTGCCATCGGGTGGTACGCAGCGATGGCAACCTGTCGGGATATCGCTGGGGTGTGGAGCGTAAACGTCAGTTGCTGGAGCGGGAAGGCTCTACACAAACCTGAGGGCATACACTGCTCGCGCCCGAGCGTCTCAGAGTGGGTGTCGACGCCGGTGTCCGAACCCATTCCACTACATCGATACCGCGCCCAAACATGGCAAAGTCGATGAGCGATCCAATCGCATCAACTAAACAAGGTCATTAAAGATCCAGAGAGGCCACGGGCTACTCTGGTCGACGAGTAAAAGTTGATGGGAGTACTGGAACTGCTTCCGCCACAATTAATTTGGCCAAGAATTATGTTGGTTGCAAACGCGGCCATTTTCAATTAAATGCCGCTGTGGAAGGTCTGAAGTACTCATCACACTGATACAGGGGCATGACGATGCTAGCAGTTCAATACCAAGCCTATGGTGGTTACCAGGAAAATCGGATTGTTGATCTTCCACAGCCTCAACCAATCGATGGTGAGGTGCTGGTGGAAATACATTCGGTTGGAATCAATCCGCTCGACAACACACTCCGATCAGGGCACTTCTATGCCGCAACACCAGAGAATCTGCCTCGTATCGGCGGCCAAACGGGTGTGGGTATCGTGCTCGAAAGCAAAAGCCCGGATCTGGTAGCAGGCGACCGAGTATTCGTATCGGGGAAAAACTTTGGCGTGACAGTCGACGGAACCTGGCGTCAGTTGATCGCTCTGCCGGCTACCGGGCTCAAGCGGGTCCCGGTCAACGTCGATGATAATCATGCTGCGGCGTTCCTCGCTGGCGCTGGATATCTGACCGGTTATCTTGCTTTGACCGAGTTCGCACACTTCAAGCCAGGGCAAACGGTTCTAGCCCCTGGCATAGGAGGCGCCGTAGGCATGGAGACCGTGCAGATTGCGAGGCATCTTGGCGCCTCCATGGCTATCTCTACGGCAAGTACCACGCTCAAGGCCGAGCAGGCCCGAGCCGCAGGTTACGAACATGTGATCGATCTATCTCGTGAGCCGCTCCAGGATGGAGTCATGCGTCTGACCAATGGTAAAGGAGTCGACGTTGTGGTCGATGGTATCAGCGGCTCACTCACCAAGGCGGCGCTTGGCTCGCTTGCATTCGGCGGCATGCTGATTATCGCAGGCTACGCAGGAGGACGGGATGCGGCCGTTGATGTGACTGACATCATATGGAAAGGTGCTCAAATTCGCGGTTTTACGTTCAAACCGGGAATCTTCAGTACTGAGACCGTGGAGTCCGCCCAGCAAGCATGTATTGATTTCCTCGCTGCAGGAGCCTTACAGCCAACAATCGCCAAAGTGTTTCCGCTAACCGAAGCTGCCGAAGCTGTACGTTATCTAATAGAAGACCGCCCCTTTGGCCGAGTAGTAATGAGCACGATTATTTGATGAGCCAACACATTGCTCTTGGAGCAAGTGTTCTCAAACATTAGAAACCGGTCCCTTGCCATTAGATGTGTTGGCGCGTGTTTGAAAAAACGCGGACTCGTATTTCAGCGTGACGGGCTCATGCTACCTACAAATGACTATCGGCGAGATCGTTCATTCGAACTCTTTGAGAGGGCCTATCGAAGATATTTCATGGCGCCATTTTTCCATTGTTGACTGCAATGAATCAGCGGGTTATGACAAGCTGATTGAGCCAAGTGATTAGCCTACTTGCGCAGAGTATAAATTTCGATAACACGCCACCACAAACCAGACCAAACCCCCTCGATAACGAGTCGGCTTCGGCGCTACTCAAGAGGGTTTAAAAGGAGCATCACCCCATGAAACTTTGTACTTCTGCACTTCTTGCGAGCGTCCTTTTTGCACCGGCCATGTCGTTTGCCGGAGAGTCGAGCGAGCCGTCAACGCCTCAACAGGTTCATTCGAAAGTTTCGACGGAAGCTAACAAGAAAATTGCTCTTCGTGCATTAACCGGAGCATTTGTAGATCGAGACCCTAGTGTCGTCGATCAATACTTCGATCCAAATTATATCCAACATAATCCTTCGATTCCGAACGGTCCGGCTGCGATAAAGGAGGTGATCTCGAAACTGCCGAAGGACTTTTCCTATCAGCCGGGCATGGCGGTATCTGAAGGTGATTTCGTAATGGTTCACGGACGGATCGTAGGTTGGGGGCCAAAACCAATGATCGTCGTTGACATATTTCGTTTAAAGGACGGTAAGGTGGCCGAGCATTGGGACGTCTTGCAGGAAGAAGTCTCTGCGACAGCCAGTGCGAATGGCAACCCTATGTTTTTACCGTCGGAAGCGAAGTAATCTAAGTGTCGATGATCACTGGTTGAGTCTGATCGACACGGGGTGAGCACGCGAAGTTTGCGTTGCCGCTGCTGATGCGTGAGGCACTCGACCAGTATCTTCGGACAGACTTCGACGAGACAGCACCAATCCAGGTTTTATGCGTCAGGGCCTCTCGTACGAAACGCCTGGGTATTCATGCCCTTAAGGTCGATGCTGTTTTCTTCGAGTGACTCGGCAATTTCAAGCTGTCCTGGGATTTGCCCGGGAAAGCGTGTGTTCCAGAAACCTTTAAGGCACGCCGGGTCGGTATCAACGAACATGGCTTGCATGACGTCCGGTCTGCCCACCGCCCGAGCGTTAGGAAAGTACCGCTTGAACAGCGCGATGCCAAAAAAATGATCAGCATGGCCATGAGTCACATAAATTGTGGTCAGGTTCTTGCCGCTCGCTATGATCCAATCCAGTAACGCCTGCGAGGCGTCGACGGTAAGAAAAGTATCGATCAGTACGGCGTCCCGCTCGCCTTAGATTAACGTAGATGAATTGGGCACCCAGGCGAGGGACTCATAGCCGGCCGGCAATTTTCGATTGACGCCGGGACGTTTAGTTACGAAAACCGACTATTGCAGGGCTGCCCTTATATTGTTTGACTTAGTCATGAGAACGCCTTCATAAATTGAGGTAGTGCGCGACAGCTTTCATATTTGAAGCCTCCAGTGATCCATTTACCGCATGTTTGAACATGTACGTTGCACGCTAGCTCACAACGCCTGCGGGACGGCTATAGATTACTGGCGAAGTCGTAGATGCCGCGGATAGCATCATGGTGGAGTTCCGGCAGAGCGGCTTCGAAGATAACGTCACCGTCGTGGGTGATGCCGTTCACCGTACGGCTGATTACACTAACTCCGGCATGAGTAAGTTTGCGGGCGTAGGCAAGGCCTTCGTCACGCACCGAATCGAGTTCGTTAGTGGAGATTACGTGCGGTGGAAGGCCGATCAAGTCGGCCTCGGTGGCGTGGTAAGGCCAGGCCAGGGGATTGCGCCGGTTGGCACAATCGGGGTCGTAAAGTCTGGCCAGAACCTGGCTAGTGGCAAGGCTGGTGAAATACTGGTCGTTTTCCAGCAAGGAGGGCAGCTCCCGCGCTTGGTCCTCCACGCTCCAGTCGTAGGCGCCGGAGATATGTGGCGCGAGTGCATACACTCCGTCCAGCAAGGTGAGCAGGCCATCCTGCTTGGCCTTGAGGGCCGTGGCGAGGGCGAGGTTACCGCCGCCGGAATCGCCAACTACGATGATCTTGCTCAGTCCGAGGTTATCGCGGTGTGCGTCAGTCCATTGTAGAGCACTGAAGGTGTCATTGAGGCCCGCCGGAAAGGGATGGGGACCGAGTTTTCCCGCACCATTACGAAAGTCGACGCCGACCACGATCAGGCCGGTGGCGGCCAACTGGTCGGCCCAGCGTAGGTGGAGGGGGTTGTCCATACTCAGCAGGACCATCCCTCCTGAGTGCAGGTAGATAATGCCAGGCATGGGACCAGCAGACTCGGCAGGGCGATGTATGTAAAGCCTGATCGTGTTGCCGTCTACGCCGGTAATCGTCTCTACAGCGCGTGTCACCCCGGTAATGGGAGCCAGGCCGGTTGTGACCGCTCCGTATAGCTGCTCGAAGCCTGCTTCAGCGACGGTGCCCCACTCAAGCAGGGCTTGCCTTGAGTCGGTGGCTGTGACGGGCGGCGGTGTGGCGTGCTTGTCCATACCGAAGGTGGCCATTGCTGCAACCAGTCGAGCGTTGCTTCTAGGATCGGAGCCGAAGTCGGTGGCGGGGTCGCCGAGGCGGCCGGGCAACAAAAGCTGAAGCAGGGTACGGCCATGCGCTGTTGTCATGAATTTGCCTCACCTGGTGCGGATGTGTTGGGCGTGACTCAACCGCGCCCGAGTGCGCGGGCAATGAGTAAAGTGTCGGTGGTCTGTTGAAGCCGAATGATCTGGCCATCGCGCAGGGTGTAAATATGCACGAACCGGGAGGTGACTTGGTTGCCGCCGTCCTTGGTAACGCCGTGGTAGCGACCAAGCGCGATAACGTGGTCTCCAACCTCGAAGAACTCGTCACCCTCGGCCCAGAACTCGCTGAAATCGCCAAAGAAGGAGAAAAAGTCGTTGATGATATTGTCGAAGCCGCTGTATACGCCGCCCTTCGGGAAGCCGACAGCAATGTCCCATACGGCATCCTGTGCGATAACCGCTCGTATGACGTCCATATCACCTTTGGCATTGTACATACGCTGGATGACGTCGATCTGCGCAGAGCTGGCGGTGCTAGTCATGGGGTTCCCTCTTTATGTAGTGCGGTCGGTAGTCAGGATAAGTCTGGCGGCTTCAAAAACGTGCGGCGTTGGTCATTCGTTCTGCCATTAGCCTTCTCGATGAGCCAGAATAAATTGACATCTTGGATGGTGCTTCGCAAGTAGGATCTCTAACCCATTGATAGGTTTAAGATAAAGCCATGTCCGCATCTGTTGGTCGGCCCTCACTCCCTCCGCGTACCGGTCAATCATCCTGGGCAAGAAATCATTTGCACACGATGTGAGCACGCACAAATGGAATGCAAGCCGCTACAGCTACCCCTCCAGCTTGCGTCGACGAAACTCCGCGACCTTATGCCGATTGCCACACAACGCCATGCTGCACCAACGGCGTTTGTGAGCCTTGGTACGGTCGTAGAACCACAGCACGCAATCCGGATGTTCACAGGTGCGGATCAAACCGAAATCACCCTCTACCAACAGCACCGCAGCGGCCTCTGCAAGCGGTGAGAGAAACTGCTCAGGGGTTTGCTGTTTGCGCTGACGCTCCAGGTGCACCTCGCCCGGTGCAGGCCAGGATAGTTGCGGATGGCTGACGGCCTTGCGCAAGAAACCGTTAAGGGCAACAGGGTCACCTTGCAAGCCCACCTTGCGCTGCTCCAGCAGATCCCGGATCACCTCCCGTAATCCCCGCGCCACGCCTAGCAAAGCACTCTCCTCGAACGCAGGCACGGCGCCCTCCTCGGCCCAGCCAAGGCGTACCAGCCAACGCTCGACATCGGCATCCGTCTGCCAGAAATCCCGAGCCACACCGTCGACATTCGCCCGCGTATTGAGCATGTCCAATACCGGGTCATCGGCCAGCACATAAGGTTCCAGCGGTAAATCGGGTGGGGTGATGGCAGTCATGTCGAATCCTCTTGAACGCGCATCATCGTAACCGCTATCCAAGCGCTTGTGTAGTTACGCGCCCCAACCAAAAAGTAACCTCTTAATTTGATTTGACAGGTTACAAAAACTCGAGCAGCCTGCTTAACCAGTAACCCGAAAAACTAAATTAACCAGTTACTCAGGAGTATGATCATGTCGATCCCCGTCTCAGTGATTCGCTGCCGTCACGTCGATGCCGACGGTGTGCGCGTGTTCTACCGTGAAGCCGGCGATCCTGCGGCCCCGGTGATTCTGTTGCTGCACGGCTTCCCCAGCTCCTCCCATATGTACCGCAACCTGATCCCGCTGCTCGCCACCCGCTACCGCGTGATTGCACCAGACCTGCCAGGGTTCGGCTTCACCGAAGTACCCGCTGAACGCGCCTACCACTACAGCTTCGACAACCTGGCAATCACCCTCGGGCACTTCGTCGACGCACTGAAACTCAGCCGTTATGCTCTGTATGTCTTCGACTACGGCGCTCCGGTTGGCCTGCGCCTGGCCGTGGCGCATCCGCAGCGAGTCAGCGCTCTGGTGTCGCAAAATGGCAATGCTTATCTGGAGGGTTTGGGTGATGCCTGGGCACCGATCCGCGCCTACTGGGCCGAACCGAGCCAGGCCAATCGGGAAGTGATTCACAACGCAGTGATCAGCCTGGATGGCACCCGCTACCAATACCTGCACGGTGTTGATCAACCGGAGTTGGTAGCGCCAGAGTCCTACATACTCGATACCCTATTGATGCAGCGCCCCGGCAATGACGAGGTCCAACTCGACCTGTTCCTCGACTATCGCAACAACCTGACCTTGTACCCGGCCTTCCAGGCATTTTTCAGGGCCACACAACTGCCGACACTGGTGATCTGGGGTCGTAACGATCCGTTTTTCATCCCGCCGGGGGCTCACGCCTACAAGACCGACAACCCCAACGCGGTGGTGGAGTTGCTCGACACCGGTCACTTCGCCCTGGAAACCCACGCGGCGCCGATTGCCCAGCGTATCCACGAAGTACTTGGGCACGCCATCGACTGAAACCTGCGATTGAACCCGGCACGAAAAGCCGGGTTCGTCCAGTGAATAAAACAGACTGGCCGAGGGCTGTTGGCCCCTGCTAAAACAGCGGGCAAGCATTCCACCGTTGGAGAAGCAACCCATGAGCACCTGGCCAGACACCCGAATTATCGACCTGCTGGGCATTGAACTGCCGATCATCCAGGCGCCCATGGCCGGTGCCACTGGTACAGCCATGGTTATTGCCGCCAGCGAGGCCGGCGCCCTGGGGTCAATGCCGGCCGCAGCATTGAGCATTGAACAACTGCGTGAGGCGCTGACCACCATTCGCCAAAGCAGCACTAAACCGCTGAACGTCAACTTCTTCTGCCATCAGCCACCCGCACCCGACGCCGAACGTGATCGTCAATGGAAAAACCTGCTGGAACCCTACTACCGTGAGCTGGGTGCCGACTTCGATGCGCCGACGCCCGTTTCTAGCCGCGCGCCCTTCAACAATGCCGCCTGCGAAGTTGTAGAAGAGTTCCGTCCTGAAGTGGTCAGCTTCCACTTCGGCCTACCAGAAAAAGCCTTGCTGGATCGGGTCAAGGCGACGGGTGCCAAAGTGCTGTCGTCCGCCACCACCGTCGAAGAGGCCATTTGGCTGGAACAGCACGGTTGCGACGCGATCATTGCCATGGGCTATGAAGCCGGGGGGCATCGCGGGATGTTTCTCACCGAAGACCTCAGCAGCCAGATCGGCACCCTGGCGCTGGTGCCGCAGATTGTCGACGCCGTCAGCGTTCCGGTGATTGCCGCCGGCGGGATCGGTGATGCGCGGGGCATTGTCGCCGCCTTTGCCCTGGGAGCATCGGCGGTGCAGATCGGCACCGCGTACCTGTTTACCCCCGAGGCCAATGTCACCGCGTCGCACCACCACGCATTGCGCAATGCTCAAGCCAGTGAGACAGCCCTGACCAACCTGTTCACCGGGCGTCCGGCGCGGGGCATCATCAATCGGGTGATGCGTGAGTTGGGATCAATCAACCCGACCGCGCCCGCATTTCCGCTGTCCGGTGGCGCGCTCATACCGTTGAAAGCCAAGGATGAAGCCGGCTTCAGTAACTTGTGGTCGGGTCAGGCGTTACGCCTGTGCAAAGACCTTTCGACTTACGAGCTGACCCGTACGCTGGCGGAGCAAGCGCTGGAAAAACTCAAAAGAACCTGAAAACACTGACTTCCTGGGCAACTTTGCACTGTACCGGCGATGGCCAACCGCTATATATTCACATACATAGCGGTAGACCTCTCTGCCTATAACAAGCCGTACAGTCGGCCCCCCAAGGAGCAGCTTCATGATGATTCGTGCCTCACGCCTGGCCCCTACCAGCCTGGCCACCCTGATCGCCCTCTTCACCCTAGGTTCGGCTCAGGCTGATGAAGTCCAGGTGGCCGTTGCTGCCAACTTCACCGCGCCGATCCAGGCGATTGCCGCCGACTTCGAAAAAGACACCGGGCACAAACTGATTGCCGCCTACGGTGCCACCGGCCAGTTCTATACCCAGATCAAGAACGGCGCGCCGTTTGAAGTGTTCTTGAGCGCCGACGACACCACCCCGCAAAAACTCGAAAGCGAAGGCGATACCGTCAAAGGCTCGCGCTTCACTTACGCGGTCGGTACCCTGGCGCTGTGGTCGGCCAAGGAAGGCTACGTCGATGCCAAGGGCGAGGTGCTGAAGAAAAATGAATATAAGCACTTGTCCATCGCCAACCCAAAAGCCGCCCCTTATGGCCTTGCCGCCACTCAGGTGCTGGCCAAGGAAGGGTTGACTGAAAAAGTGAAGGACAAGATCGTCGAAGGCCAGAACATCACCCAGGCCTATCAGTTCGTGTCCACCGGCAATGCCGAGCTGGGCTTCGTCGCCCTGTCGCAGATTTATAAAGACGGCAAGGTCACCAGCGGTTCGGCGTGGATCGTGCCAGCCTCCATGCATGACCCGATCAAGCAAGACGCGGTGATCCTCAACAAGGGCAAAGACAGCGCCGCTGCCAAGGCTCTGGTTCAGTACCTGAAAGGGCCGAAAGCTGCCGCTGTTATCAAATCCTACGGTTACGAGCTCTAAATGCCCCTGTCGAGTGCCGATTTTTCCGCTATCTGGCTGACCATCCAACTGGCATCGCTGACCACCGCGATTCTGCTGGTCATCGGCACTCCGATCGCCCTGTGGTTGTCACGCACCCGCTCGTGGTTGCGTGGCCCCATCGGGGCGATCGTCGCCTTGCCGCTGGTGCTGCCACCGACGGTGATCGGCTTCTACCTGCTGCTGACCATGGGTCCCAATGGTTACTTCGGCCAGTTCACCCAATGGCTGGGCCTGGGCACCTTGACCTTCAGTTTTACCGGGCTGGTGATTGGCTCGGTGATCTATTCCATGCCGTTCGTAGTGCAGCCGTTGCAGAACGCCTTCTCCGCCATCGGCACCCGCCCGCTGGAAGTGGCCGCGACCTTGCGGGCCAATCCCTGGGACACTTTTTTCAACGTGATCCTGCCCCTGGCCCGCCCGGGGTTTATCACGGCGTCGATTCTCGGTTTTGCCCATACCGTCGGTGAGTTCGGCGTAGTACTGATGATCGGCGGCAATATCCCCGACAAGACCCGGGTGGTTTCGGTGCAGATCTACGACCACGTCGAGGCCATGGAATATGCCCAGGCCCATTGGCTGGCCGGGTCCATGGTGGTGTTTTCTTTCCTGGTGTTGCTGGCGCTCTACTCCAGCCGTAAAACCAAAGCGGGCTGGAGTTGATGTCGATGATAGAAGTACGCCTGCAACTGAAGTATTCCGGGTTTGCCCTGGACGTTGACCTGCAGTTGCCCGGGCGCGGAGTGACGGCGTTGTATGGGCATTCCGGCTCCGGCAAGACCACCTGCCTGCGCTGCATCGCTGGGCTGGAACGGGCTGACGAAGGCTTCATCCGGATCAACGACGAGGTGTGGCAGGACAGCCGTAACGGGCTGTTTGTACCGCCGCATAAGCGCGCGCTGGGCTACGTGTTTCAAGAAGCCAGCCTGTTCCCGCATTTGTCGGTGCTGGCCAATCTGCAATTCGGCCTCAAACGCATCCCGCGCCAGCAGCGCCGGGTGGACATGGCCCAGGCCACGGAGTTGCTGGGCATCGGCCACCTGTTGGACCGCCATCCCCAGCACCTTTCCGGCGGCGAACGCCAGCGGGTCGGCATTGCCCGCGCCCTGCTCACCAGCCCGCAACTGCTGCTGATGGACGAGCCCTTGGCCGCTCTGGACAGCAAACGTAAAAGCGAAATCCTGCCGTACCTGGAGCGCTTGCACGACGAGCTGGAAATACCGGTGCTGTACGTCAGCCATGCCCAGGATGAAGTGGCGCGGCTGGCCGATCACATCGTCTTGCTCAGTGACGGCAACGCCCTGGCCAGCGGCCCCATCGGCGAAACCCTGGCCCGGCTTGACCTGCCCATGGCCCTGGGTGACGACGCCGGTGTGGTGATCAATGGCACGGTCAGTGCCTATGACGCCCACTACCAATTACTGACCCTGCAACTGCCCAACAGCCCGTTACAGGTTCGAGTCGCTCATACGCCGCTGGACCGTGGTAAACACCTGCGTTTCAAAGTGCAGGCCCGGGATGTCAGCCTGAGCCTGCAAGCCGAAGAGCACAGCAGCATTCTCAACCGTCTGCCGGTAACAGTGACCCAGGAAATTCCCGCCGATAACAGCGCCCACGTGCTGGTGCGCCTGGACGCTGGCGGCACGCCGTTGCTGGCGCGTATCACGCGTTTTTCCAGGGACCAGTTGCAGCTGCATCCAGGCCAAGTGTTATGGGCACAAATCAAAGCGGTGGCAGTACTGGCCTGACTGATTGCAATCCTTTGGCACGACCGCACAGTGCTGCGGTCAATCAGACATACCGGCCAAGGACTTTGCACCATGCCCGATCCAGCGCTGCTTGCCGACCTGCCCCACGACCTGCATTACGTTGACGACACCCAGCCCGGCATCCGCCGCAAAAAGCTACGAGGCAAGTTCCAGTATTTCGCGGCCAATGGCGAGCGCATTACCGACGCCACCGAGATCAAGCGCATCAGCGCCCTGGCCGTACCGCCGGCCTACACCGATGTATGGATCTGCGCCGACCGGCACGGCCATCTGCAAGCCACCGGCCGCGACGCCCGGGGACGCAAGCAATACCGCTATCACCCCCGTTGGCGCGAGGTGCGCGACAGCGACAAATACTCACGGCTGCAAGCCTTCGGCAGCGCCCTGCCGAAGCTGCGCAAACAATTGGAAGCCCAGGTCGCCAAACCCGGTTTCAATCGTGAAAAAGTCCTGGCCACGGTGATCCTGTTGCTGGATGCCACGCTGATTCGCGTGGGCAATACCCAGTACGCCCGGGACAATCGCTCCTACGGCCTGACCACCTTGCGCACCCGGCATGTGGACATCAAGGGTAGCGAAATTCTGTTCCAGTTCCGTGGCAAGAGTGGCATCGCGCACCAGATCACCGTCAAGGATCGGCGCCTGGCCACGGTGGTCAAACGCTGCCTGGAGTTGCCGGGGCAGAACCTCTTCCAGTATCTGGACGAAGACGGCGAGCGGCATACCGTCAGCTCCACCGACGTCAACGCCTACCTCCACAGCCTGACGGGGGACGACTTTACCGCCAAGGACTATCGAACCTGGGCCGGCAGTGCTCTCGCACTTTCGGTGCTGAGGGATCTTGAGTGGCAACCGGAATCCGACGCGAAGAAGCACGTGGTAGCGATGGTAAAAGAGGTCGCCCGACAACTGGGCAACACGCCGGCGGTATGCCGCAAGTGCTATATCCACCCGGCGATACTGGAGCATTTCAGCCTGGGCGAATTGGCGAAACTGCCCAAGCCACGGGTGCGTAAAGGCTTGAAAGCCTGGGAAGTGGGACTGGCGATGTTTCTCGAACAACTGGCCAAGCCCTTGTAGGAAAAAACCCAAGTGCGCTACCCTGTCGACCCTTTCCAATGCCCGGGATGATCGCCGACGTGAAGTTCTAAGCCTTCCAAAATGTATTCGCAACGAGCCGCCTGGCGCGCTTGTTGGCCTGTTTCACATTTTTCCGGAGGTGCTGATGACTGACGTCAAACGGCTGCCCGTACTCGTAACCCTGCAACACCTGTGTTTCCAGTTCGCCAATGGCGAAACCTTGCTGGACGGTCTGACCCTGTCTTTCGATCACACACCCACCGGCATTGTCGGTCGTAACGGCATGGGCAAAAGTGTCTTGGCGCGCTTGATTGCGGGCGAACTTGCGCCCTCATCCGGCACGCGAAAATCTTCGGCCAGCCTGGCCTACGTGCCACAAACAATCAGCCTGGCGCCTGGCGAAACCGTTGCACACGTAACGGGCACCGCCAAGGTCCTAGTTGCGCTTGAACACCTGGCCAAGGGTGGAGCCACGCCGGAGGACCTGGAGCTGATCGATGACCGCTGGGACCTGGCCGAACGCCTGCGCCAAGCGCTGGATGCGTCGGGGTTACCCGAGGTCAGTGCTGACACCCCGGCCGACGCTCTCAGTGGCGGCCAACTGGCCCGCGTGGCGTTGATCGGCGCGTTGTTATCCAAACCGCAGTTGCTGGTGCTTGATGAGCCGACCAACCATTTGGACAGCGAGGGTCGCGATTGGCTACTCAGCACTTTGCGCGACTGGCGCGGCGGCTTGATTGTGGTCAGCCATGACCGCCAGCTACTCAATACCATGGGCCAAATCATTGAACTCTCCCCCTTGGGCGCTCGGGTCTACGGCGGCAACTACGACGATTTTCGCGCTCAACGCAAGACCGAACAGCAAGCCGCCCAGGCCGCCCTTGAGCATGCACGCCTGGATCGCAGCCGCGAACGCAAGCGCCTGCAAAGCGACCACGACAACATCCAGCGCCACGCCGCCAGGTCCCGCAAGAACGCAGACGCCGCCAATGTCGACCGACTCACCCGGGCACGTTGGAAAGGCGCCGCCAACGAAATCGTCAGCAACGTGCGCAGTGATCATCTGCAACACAAGCAGGAACTGGATGAGCGTGTACGCCAGGCGCATTCGCGGGTGGTGGATGAAACGCCTACGCTGCTGGCGTTGCCCGGTACGGTACTGCCCACCGGTCGTCAGGTGCTGACTCTGGAAGGCATGCAGTTGCCTTGGTTGGACCCGCAGTCACCCGCCAGCTACGTCAATGCAAAACTGATTGGCCCGATGCGGCTGGTGGTCAGCGGCCCCAACGGCTGTGGCAAATCCACCTTGCTCAAGGTGCTGGCAGATCACCTGCGGCCCATCAGCGGCGAGTGTGCGGTTCACGTCCCCGCTGCCTATATCGATCAACAATTGGCATTGCTGGACGATCACTTATCGATTGTCGAACACCTCAGGTTATTGGACACACCACTGGCCGAAGGTGAGTTGCGCACGCGCCTGGCGCTATTGCAACTGGACGCCTTGCGGGTCACGCAGCCGGTTGGGCGACTCAGTGGCGGCGAGCGATTGAAAGGCGCCATGGCGATTGCCTTGTGGCGCGCAGTCCCAGCGCAATTGCTGCTGCTGGACGAGCCCACCAACCACTTGGATCTGGAATCGGTCATCGCCTTTGAACGGGCGTTGCAGGGGTTTACCGGCGCACTGGTCGCGGTATCCCATGACCCGGCTTTTGTCGCCGCCCTCCAGCCCACTCACACCTTGACCTGGCACGCCGGCGGTTGGCGTTTCGAGGGGATTTGAATGGAATGCCGCAGGTCATTGCAGCCTGGACCAAAGCACCCTACGGTAGTGGCCGGATAATCTCATCGAGGAACCTGGCCCCATGCTGCCTTCATCCCTCAGGCTCAACACCAACACGGCATTGCTGCATCAGCACAAATGGCGCGGCCGTGTCGGGTTGATGCTGGTGGCCAGCCTCTCGGTGCTGGCCGGCATGACCGATGCCATTGGCTTCATGGCCAGTGGTGATTTTGTCTCGTTCATGAGCGGTAACACCACGCGTCTGGCGGTGGCGATCAGCGACGGCAACCTGGGCCTGATCGGACGACTCACGCTGTTGGTGGCGACGTTTATCGCGGGCAATGCCTTAGGGGTGATCATCAGCCGTATGAGCAAACGTCATGCGTTGCCTTTGCTGCTGTGCATCGCTACGTTGCTGTGCGGCGCAGCGGCCTGGCCTTTCGCCGATCAGTTGCCCGCCTTGCTGGCGGCGATCATCGCCATGGGCATGCTCAATGCAGCGGTTGAAGAGGTCAACGGCTTGCCGGTGGGGCTGACTTACGTCACGGGGGCGCTGTCACGTTTCGGGCGCGGGCTGGGACGATGGATGTTGGGGGAGCGGCGCAATGGCTGGCGGGTGCAGTTGATTCCCTGGGCCGGGATGTTTGTAGGTGCAGTGATCGGTGCGTTACTGGAGCGGCAGATGGGGATTCACGCGCTGCTGGTCAGCGGCCTGCTATCGGCGTTGCTGGGACTGCTGTCGTTGAAGATTCCGCGGCGTTGGCACCTGGGGTATATGCCACGCTGAATCGCCAGAAAAGGTGCCCGCCCGACATTTCGGCCTCGACGTCCATGTACTGGTAAAGAGCCTGGATGTCGGGCGAGCAGGCAAATTTTAGGTCAATGCCCGGTGGCTGTCCGCCGGGCATTTCTGAATAAATCTAAAGCTGATTCTTACAGACATGTCGCCAGAGCGGCCAGGCGACGCTTGGCGGCCCAATTGTCTTCGGCGGCGTAATAATTGGCAGTGGCCCCTTTACCGGTGGTCAGCACATCGACGAAGTAATCACCAGCGGTGGTATAGATCGTATAACCACCGGCCGGGGCAGGCTCCATGAACCCACCGGCGTCGACGCCGAACACCGCCTCGTCCTGCCAGCCGAACTGGACGCACTGGGCAACCACCAGCGCCGCCTTGTCCGAAGCCAACGCTTTGTAAGGCGCCCCGGAACGCGCCTCTTTCATCTTCGATCCCGCGCAACCGGCCAGCGATGCCAGTACCAACGCGCCTATCACCACCATCCGCATACCGTTGCTTCCTTGGAAAAAAACGCGACTGTACCACTGGTTCCGACTTGGCAGGCGACACCGACTGATTATTGCGTCACCCTGTAGGCTACCTGTGAACCCGCTTTTATCCGGAAACCCCATGACACCTAACGCCGAGCGCTATAACCCGTCCACCGACTATGCCGACAAACTGATCAGCCGCATCGGCCAGACGCCTTCGTGGATTGCCAAACGTATTGGTGTGACCGACAAGCGTATCCGCTACATTCTCGATGGCGAGCGTACCGTCAAGGGCGAAACCAGTCCGATCCAGATGACCTACACCGAACAGTTTGCCCTGGAGTGCCTGGCGGCCGAGGCCCAGGCCAACAAGAAGTAACCTGGTGCTGCTGACAGCCCGATGAATTTTGTTTCACTGTGAAGGGAGATCTTGCCGCCTATAGTGGACGAGCTCATTTTTAGAAGTCTCCCTTCTGCCCGCCCTCCCGCGGGCTTTTTTTTGCCTGTTTTCCCCACTCCCCCGTAGATACCGTCTTGAACCTCATCGGGCAAGCACACCACCCCGTAGCGATTCAAGAAGGTATCTACGCGACCCAGAGTCTCAGAACAGCCAGCGAAACAGATAGAACAGTGCCATGCTCAACAGCACGGTGATCAACACGCTGCGGGTCCAGAACATCAGACCGACCGCGCAGATCCCCGCCAGCAGATAAGGGTTGCCCAGGCTCACATTGAGCTTATGGTCGGCCATGAAAATGATCGGGCCGCAGATTGCGGTCAGCATGCCCGGCACCGCAAACCCGAGAAACTCCCGGGCGCCACGGTTCAGGCGCACTGGCAAGCGAGGTTCGAGAAACACATAGCGGTTGAAGAAAACGATCAGGCCCATGGCAACAATCATCACAAATATCATCGCTGCCCTACTCCCAGTCGCTTGCAGGCATAACCCACGCTCATCCCCAGTACACCCGACACCACCACCGCCGATTCCCAGTGCCAGTAACTGAGCAGCACCGAGAAGAACAACGACACGGCGACACAGATCACCGTCGGCACATCCCGCACCACCGGCGTGATCAAGGCAATAAAGGTCGCAGCGATGGAGAACTCCAGGCCTAACTGGTCCAGGCCTGGAATGCTTTTGCCGAGCACGATGCCGGCGAAGGTGAACAAATTCCAGATTAAGTAGAAGGTCAGGCCCACGCCCAGAGCGTACCAACGGTTGAAGGTCTCACGGTCGTAGTGGTTGACCAGGGCGAAGAACTCGTCTGTCAGCAGAAAGCCCAGGCTCATGCGCCAGCGAGGCTTGAGCGGCGACAACGTGGGGCGCATATGCATGCCGTAGAGCAAGTGCTGGGAGGTCAGTAGCAAGGTGGTCAGCAGAATGGAAATCAGGCTGGCGCCGCTCTTGACCATGCCGATGGCCACCAACTGCGCGGCACCGGCAAACACAATGGCCGACAGGCCCTGGCTTTCCAGTGGGGTGAATTGAGCGTCAATGGCGGTCGAACCAGCCAGCAGGCCCCAGGGCGCACAGGCCAGGGACAAGGGAATGATCGCGATTGCGCCACGGGCAAACGCGTGGTGAGGCAAGGCAGTAGGCATACACAACGGGCTCATCAACAGACAGTCGATGAGCATGCCAGCACTGTTACACGTTGTCTTGAATGATCGTGCACAAAGCAAGGTTCCGACCTTTGGAAGGGACCTTGCTTGCGGACATTACTTCTTTAGAGAACTAGCCGCTTCGTCAATGAGCGCTGCCACTTCGGCGGGCTTGGACGCCAAGGAGGCGTGGCTGGCATCCAGGGTGATGACCTTTTTCGCGTTCATGCGCTTGGCCATGCGCGCCTGGTTGTCCGGGTGGATCATGTGATCCTGGCTGGAAATCTGGTACCAGGACGGTTTGTTTTTCCAGGCCGGATTGCTGATGGTGTCACCAAAGGTGCTCGCCAGCGGGGTTTTCTGGGTAATGCCCATGATTTGCCCTTCTTCCAGCGGCAGATCCTGGCAGAAGCTTTCGTGGAACAACTCGGGCTTGACCCACAGGTAGCCGTCACTGTCGGGAGCCAGGTTCGGTGCCGCCTTGGGCAAATGTTCCTGGGTAATCCCGCCAGGGCTTTCGCCCGCGTCCGGGGCAAAGGCGGCAATGAACACCAACCCTTGGACATTAGGCTCGTTGCCTGCCTGGGTGATCACAGCACCGCCATAGGAGTGCCCGACCAACAAGACCGGCCCCTTGATCTGGGCCACCATTTTGCGGGTGCGCTCGGCGTCTTCGGCCAACGAAGTGAGAGGAATTTCAACCGCGTGCAGATTGGTGTAACCCTTTTCATGCAGCAGTGCGATCACTCGGTTCCAGTGCGCCGCACCGCCCCAAAAACCATGGACGAGAACAATTGCCGGTTTTTCACTCATTGGGTAACTTCCTGTGTATTGAGTAAGTTGGGCTGACGGCCCTCACTTCACACGACCGTAGCCGCGCTCAGTGTCCACTCATCACCGGGGATATTCACCCGCCAATCGCCGAACGGTCATCGCCGGATATCAAGCCAGCTTGACCGAAACCTGCTCCACCGAATCGCGGGCTTCGCGCAGTTCATCGGCGTCTTGGTTAAGGCGGTGGATCGTGTTGAGCAGGCGCTGGCGCAATACTTCATCGCTGAGTTTTTCCACCGCACGCATCAGGTCAAAGGCCGCGGTTTCGTTATTTTCCGCGACGGAATCGAGGGTCTTGCGCAGGTTTCGTGTGGCACGGGTCACGCGTTTTCTTCCTTCATCACCAATAGGCGGGCACTTTAGGACATTATTGTTTCATTTTAATTTCAACCACTTGTCACCCATCGCACGGGCCTTGACCCACATCAATCGAAACCGGATTTGACCGAAACATATGGAAATACGTATATTCGGATAAACGAATATACAAAAAGGCCCTGGCCGTGTCGGATCTTTTCTCCCCTCCCCACCTCTTCAAATGCCTGGCCGATGCCACCCGCATCCGACTCACTCTGTTGATCCTGCGCGAAGGCGAACTTTGCGTCTGCGAATTGATCCATGCCCTGGACGACAGTCAGCCAAAAATTTCCCGCCACCTCGCCCAACTGCGCAGTGCTGGATTGCTGTTGGATCGGCGCCAAGGCCAGTGGATCTACTACCGCCTCAATCCGGCACTGCCGCAGTGGGTGGCTAGCGTGCTGGAAACCACCCTGCAGGCCAACCAGTCCTGGCTGCAAGCCGACGCACTACGCCTGGATGCAATGGGCGACAGACCACAACGTGCCAGCAGTTGCTGCTGACTCATCGGAGAGTGTTTTCATGCTTGTCGCTGTTTCGATCTTTCTATTCACCATCGTTCTGGTCATCTGGCAGCCCAAAGGCCTGGGTGTCGGTTGGAGTGCCACCGCTGGCGCGATCCTCGCCTTGGCCTGCGGGGTTATCAGCCTGGCCGATATCCCGGTGGTGTGGCACATCATCTGGAATGCCACCGGGACTTTCGTCGCACTGATCATCATCAGTTTGCTGCTCGACGAAGCTGGCTTTTTCGCCTGGGCCGCCTTGCACGTAGCGCGCTGGGGTCGAGGCCGTGGACGACGGTTGTTTGCTTATATGGTGTTGCTGGGCGCGTTGGTATCGGCGCTGTTCGCCAACGATGGCGCCGCACTGATCCTCACGCCGATCGTCATGTCGATGCTGCTGGCCCTGCGCTTTTCCCCGGCGGCGACCCTGGCCTTCGTCATGGGCGCGGGGTTTATCGCCGACACCGCCAGCCTGCCGCTGGTGGTCTCCAACCTGGTGAACATTGTCTCGGCGGACTACTTCAAGATCGGCTTCAACGAATACGCGGCCGTGATGGTGCCGGTGAACCTGGTCAGCGTCGCCGCGACCCTGGCGGTATTGCTGTGGTTTTTCCGCCGTGACATTCCGCAGGCGTATGACCCGGCCGACCTCGACGACCCGGCCAGTGCCATCCATGATCACGCCACTTTCCGTGCTGGCTGGTGGGTACTGGGCATCCTGCTGGTGGGCTGTTTCGCCCTGGAGCCACTGGGCATTCCCATCAGCGCGATCTCTGCGGTGTGCGCGCTGTTGCTGCTGCTGATCGCCGCCAAGGGCCACAAGATCTCCACCCGCAAGGTGTTGAAAGAAGCGCCTTGGCAGATCGTGATTTTCTCCCTGGGCATGTACCTGGTGGTCTACGGCCTGCGCAATGCCGGGCTGACCACTTACCTCGCCACCTGGCTCGATACCTTTGCCGAATACGGCGTCTGGGGCGCAGCGCTGGGCACCGGGGTACTGACGGCGCTGCTGTCATCTGCAATGAACAACCTGCCCACCGTGTTGATCGGTGCGCTGTCCATCGAATCCAGCCATGCCGTGGGCGTGGTCAAGGACGCAATGATCTACGCCAATGTGATCGGCAGCGACCTGGGCCCGAAAATCACCCCTATCGGCAGCCTGGCCACGCTGCTCTGGCTGCACATTCTGGCGCGCAAGGGCATCACCATCACCTGGGGTTATTACTTCAAGGTCGGCATTGTCCTGACCTTGCCCGTGCTGTTGATCACCCTCGCCGCCCTGGCCTTGCGCCTCAGTGCCTAACGGAGCCCCGTCATGAAAGTCCTGTTCATGTGCACCGCCAACAGTTGCCGCAGCATCTTGTCTGAGGCGGTGTTCAACCATCTGGCCCCGGATGGGTTCCACGCCATCAGTTCCGGCAGTTTCCCCAGGGGCCAAGTCCTGCCCCGTAGCTTAAGCACTTTGCAGGCCGCAGGGATCAGCACCGACGGCTTGTACAGCAAGGGCAACGACGCCTTCGAAGGCAGCCCGCCAGATATCGTGATCACCGTCTGCGACAAGGCTGCGGGCGAAGCCTGTCCGGTGTATTTCGGCCCGGCGCTCAAGGCTCATTGGGGGCTGGAAGATCCGTCGGACGTCCAGGGTGATGAAGCCCATGTTGATGCGGCTTTCGATGCCACCGTGGAAACCATCGAGACACGCTGCCGAGCCTTCTTCAGCCTGCCGTTCACCCATCTCGACGCCGTTGAGCTCAGGGCCGAACTTGAACGTATCGCTGCGCTGTAACGCGCGACGGCTTTTCGGCGGGCACAGCGCCAGCGTATGCTCGCCATCCCTCATAAGGAAGGCAGGCATGCTGACGATCTTTTTCTCCGCGCTGGTATTCGGTTTCGTGTTTTGCCTGTCCCCAGGCGCCGTCCTGGCAGAAACCTTGCGCCGGGGCCTGCTCCACGGATTTACCCCGGCATTGCTGGTGCAAATCGGCTCGCTGGTGGGGGACGCCGTCTGGGCGGTGATTGGCCTGACAGGCATTGCGCTACTGATCCAACACGAGTCGATACGGATCCCGCTGACGCTCATCTGCGGTCTCTACCTGGCCTGGCTCGGCATTCAGAGCCTGAGGGATGCCTGGCGCCTGCCCGAAGCCGACAATACACCTGCCCGATCTGGACAAAACGCATTGATGGTCGGCGCGGCGATTTCCCTCGCCAATCCGAAGAACATTGTCTACTGGGGCGCCCTGGGCAGTGCGCTTTCAGGAATTGTCGGTGCCACGCCAAGCAACAACCAGACGTTGATGTTTTTCGCCGGCTTCATGTTGGCCTCAATCCTGTCGTGCTTCCTGATTGCGGCACTGGTCAATCTGTTGCGCAAAACTGCATCGGCAACTTGGCAACGGATCAGTTATGGCGCCTGCGGGTTGGTATTGATCTATCTCGCCGTGTTGGCCCTGCGCGGTATTTGATTTATATGTTCCGCAACTTACTAATACCTCTTGTCTGAACGAACTCTGAACCAGTGACAATTTAATTCATTAAATATTGACATTCAGTAACTGCCTGAGTAGATTGCCCGTGCCTGCAACTCGGGCCTTTTTTAAACCTCACAAAAGAAGCCAATGGACACAGTATCTAGTCGCTGTCCGATCACCGTGAATTCGGCGAATCGGGCGCAAAACCCAGAATATGACGGGACTCGCCTTTCAGGTCGGGTAAGCTGCGCTAGAGCTTGATGCTCCACGTAACTGCCTCACCGGTCGCCAGTCCGGTCCCGAGGTGTGTTATGAACTTCCAAACCTTTGTTTTTCCTAAAGTAATCTTGCCTGATCTACGTACGCTGGCGTCAGCCCTGCGTGCCAAGCTGGGCCGCGACCCCGTGGGCTTTTCGCCTAGCCGCACCGCCTTTATCAGCCCTGCCCCCCGCGTGAGCCCGGTTCCCCTGGCCCACTGGCGTATCTGCCCAACGACTGGCCAATTGCTGCAGCATTGGGATCACGCCGACCCACAAGACCCTCAGAGTCGAAACGCCTCCAGCCTGTTCGCGCAAGCGAGCCTGATGCTGAGCCTCTACGTGAGTGCTCACGGTTGGAAGCGTTGAACAGTCACCGCCAGGCGCCCTCTTCGAGCGCCTGAACAAGACTGTTTTCTTATTATTCGCCAATTGATTTGCTGGAGTTCTCTATGGACGAAGCCAGTAGTAGCCCGCTGCGCGCTAGTTAACTAACGCACTTCTAGCGGGCCTGTAGAAAGTTGCTGAACACTTTATTTAAACCGATCGCGAAGTCAGCGACTCGGCATGCTTTCGCTCGCCTGTCCTCAGGTAAGTCCCGGGTATGTTTTGTCGAAAAATTGGCGACAGGAGCACATACAATGAGCGCAGTAAAAACCACACAATTGCCAAACAAAAACAGCACAGGAGCCGACATCAAACTGTCGATGCGTGCTGCCCGTGAGGCCCAGAACGGCCTGTCGGCGACCCTGGCCAATGTCCGAGCGACCAAGGACGGTCTGACCGAGCTGGACGCCTCGGCTCGCCTGCAACGTGAAGGCTATAACGAAGTGGCCCACGACAAGCCACCTCACGCTTTCGTGCAGTTTCTCCAGGCACTGAACAACCCGTTCATCTACGTGCTACTGACCCTGGCGGGCATCAGCTTCGTCACCGATTACTGGCTACCACTGCAGGCGGGTGAAGAAGTCGACCTGACTAAGGTCATCATTATCATGACCATGGTCATGCTCAGCAGCTTGCTGCGGTTCTGGCAAGAACACCGTTCGGCCAAGTCCGCCGAAGCCTTGAAAGCCATGGTCCGCACCACTGCTACCGTGCTGCGTCGCGAACAAGTCGGCTCCAAACCCACCCTGCGGGAAGTGCCGATGCGCGACCTGGTGGCAGGCGATATCGTGCAGTTGTCGGCCGGCGACATGATTCCGGCGGACATCCGCCTGATCGAATCCCGGGACTTGTTTATCAGCCAGGCCGTACTGACCGGCGAAGCGTTGCCGGTGGAAAAGTACGACACCCTGGGGGACGTCACGCAGAAATCCGCCACGTCCAAGGCGGCAGACCAGGGCAACCTGCTGGACCTGCCCAACATCTGCTTCATGGGCACCAACGTGGTCAGTGGCCGGGCGCAAGCCGTGGTAGTGGCCACCGGTGCGCGCACCTACTTCGGGTCGCTGGCCAAGGCCATCGTCGGCTCCCGGGTGCAAACCGCTTTTGACCGCGGGGTGAACAGCGTCAGTTGGCTGTTGATTCGCTTCATGCTGGTGATGGTACCGATCGTGTTCTTCCTCAACGGCTTCTCCAAGGGAGACTGGGGCGATGCCTTCCTGTTTGCCCTGGCGGTGGCTGTCGGCCTGACCCCGGAAATGCTGCCGATGATCGTCAGCGCGAACTTGGCCAAGGGTGCTACTGCCATGGCCAAGCGCAAAGTGGTGGTCAAGCGCCTGAACGCGATCCAGAACTTCGGCTCGATGGACGTTCTGTGCACCGACAAGACCGGCACCCTGACTCAGGACAAAATCATCCTGGAGCACCACGTCAACGCCTTCGGCCAACGTGATGATTCGGTGCTGTCCCTGGCCTGGCTGAACAGCCATCACCAAAGCGGCATGCGCAACCTGATGGACCAGGCGGTGGTGCAGTTCTCGGAGCAGAATCCAAAGTTCCAGGTGCCGTTCGCCTACAGCAAGGTCGATGAGCTGCCCTTCGACTTCGTGCGTCGACGCCTGTCGATTGTGGTCAAGGACGCCCAAGGCGATCACCTGCTGGTGTGCAAGGGCGCGGTGGAGGAGATGCTGAGCATTTCCACCCATACGATGGAAGGCGACACCGCCATCGTCCTGGATGAGCGCCGCCGTGAAGAGTTGCTGGCCCTCGCCAGTGACTACAACGAGGATGGCTTCCGGGTATTGGTGGTCGCGACTCGCAATATTCCCAAATCCCTGGCGCGCAACCAGTACACCACCGCCGACGAACGTAACCTGGTGATCCATGGTTTCCTGACCTTCCTCGATCCACCCAAAGAAACCGCCGGCCCGGCCATTGCTGCCCTGCAAGATATCGGCGTGGCGGTCAAGGTTCTCACCGGTGACAATGCCGTGGTCACCAGCAAGATCTGCCGCCAGGTCGGGCTGGATCCAGGCCAGCCATTGCTGGGCGTGGAAATCGAAGCAATGGACGACGCCACCCTCAAACTGCGCGTAGAGGAACGCACCGTCTTCGCCAAACTGACACCGTTGCAGAAATCCCGGGTGCTCAAGGCCTTGCAGTCCAACGGTCACACTGTGGGCTTCCTCGGCGACGGCATCAACGATGCGCCAGCCCTGCGGGATGCCGACGTGGGTATCTCGGTGGACAGCGGTACTGATATCGCCAAGGAATCGGCCGACATCATCCTCCTGGAAAAGAGCCTGATGGTGCTGGAAGAAGGCGTGCTCAAGGGCCGCGAAACCTTCGGCAATATCATGAAGTACCTGAACATGACCGCCAGCTCCAACTTCGGCAACGTGTTCTCGGTGCTGGTAGCCAGTGCGTTCATTCCTTTCATGCCGATGCTGGCGATCCACCTGCTGCTGCAAAACCTGATGTACGACATCTCCCAACTGGCCTTGCCGTGGGACAAGATGGACAAGGAATACCTGGCCAAACCACGCAAGTGGGATGCGAAAAACATTGGCCGCTTCATGATCTGGATCGGGCCGACCTCGTCGATCTTCGACATCACCACCTTCGCCCTGATGTGGTACGTGTTCTCCGCCAACAGCGTGGAAATGCAGACCCTGTTCCAGTCCGGCTGGTTCATCGAGGGGCTGCTCTCGCAAACCCTGGTGGTGCACATGTTGCGCACCCGCAAGATCCCGTTCTTCCAGAGCACCGCTGCGTGGCCGGTGATCATGATGACCTGCATCGTGATTGCGCTCGGGATCTACGTACCGTTCTCGCCTCTGGGCAGCCTGGTGGGTCTCGAGCCGCTGCCGCTGGCGTACTTCCCATGGCTGGTGGGCACCCTGCTCGCCTACTGCTGCGTAGCCCAACTGATGAAGACGATCTACATCCGCCGCTTCAAGCAGTGGTACTGATCGACCGCCCCTGAAAGCGCCGGCTATCGAGAGGTAGCCGGTGCCTGCGGAGACTGACCATGAACACACTGATGAGCTACCTCGACAATGGCGTGCGCGCAATCCTGGTGTTCAGCCTTGCCCAGGCCGCCAAGGCGGTGATGGTACTGGGCGTCAGGTTGTATGTGCGCAACCTCCTCAGCGCCGTGGAAATGCGCTTCATGCTGGCCTTCTCCAGCACCCTGAGCAACACCTCTGTCAGGCTGCTGCGGCCGCCGAGAAAATGAGAAGCGATAAGCAATACAAGGAAAACACCATGCGCGTCTTGATCTGTGCAGGTCGTCATTACGCCGATGCAAAAATGTCCCGCCAAGTGCTGGATGCCTACCACCGCCTACGTCCTGTGCGGGTTTTGATCCACGGTGGCAGCCAGTTCCTGGGCAGCGACATAGAGGACTGGGCTCGGGAAGTCGGGGTGGACGTAGTGCGTTACCCACCCAACTGGCAACGCCATGGCAAGCAGGCGGAGCGGCATCGCAACCAGTTCATGCTGACGGACAGCCGACCCGATGTGGTGATTGCACTGCCCGGTGGCGACGACACCTCAGAGCTGATCAATCAGGCAAGAACGTGCGGCATCCATGTGCTGACCGTGGACAGCTGAATCAATCCCTATTTGGAGCATCACCCCATGCCAGAAGAACCCAGTTGTAGCGGCATCAACCTGCAGCAACCCCCCTATTTGAATCACGGCGCGTCCCTGCCAAGTCCATTGTTCAATGGCCGACCGGGACCGCGCTGCCGGCTGTTTATCGAGGTTCACCATGTACAAAAAGCACCTGCCACTGCGGCCTGACGGATTTGCCAAGTACCGCATCCAGCAACGCCAGAAATCGAAGTCCAGCCTTCACGCCCTGCCTCCCTCCAAACAACGTGCGCTGCGGCGCAACCTGATCTTCATCGGCACGACCCTGGGTGTCGTCCTGGTCCTCAGCCTACTGTCCAAAGCGTATGCCGCCGGCGGCTCGTATGTGGTCGACGACGGCGCGATCAATGCGCCTGGAGAATGCAACGTCGACGCTTGGCACACCGCCAATCGGCACAATGGTTCGACCCACAATGAAACCCTGTCCGCCGCCTGTACTTCTGCCGGCGTACCCTGGCTGCAATGGGGCGCCGCCGTGGCGCGGGCCACCGCCGAGGGCGATGGCGAAACCCAGGTCAGCCCGCAGTTCAAGGCACAATTGTGGTCACGGGAAGACTTGGGGATAGAGGTGGCGGCATCCGCCACCGCGCATTTCGCCCTCAATCGGCAACATACCTTTGACGGTGCCGACCTGAGCATTCCCTTCACCTGGCAGCCAATCGAAGCCCTGCGGCTGAACGTCAATGCCGGCTGGAGCCATGCCTATGACGGTGGCGAGCAACATCATCGCCTGACCTGGGGCACCGGGTTCGAATACAACGTGTTCGATTCGCTGACGTTGATCGCCGAACGTTACGGCCAGGAAGGTGGCGACCAGGCGTGGCAGGCAGGGCCACGGGTGCATGTCGGGAAGAATATCGATGTGGATCTGGTGGTGGGACGCAGCCTGATCGGGGATCGCCATCAGTGGCTGACGACGGGGGCTACGCTACGGTTCTAAAGGAGCATGAAGATGAGCGGGCTTGCCCCGCTCACCTTCATTAGGCGTTAAGCCTGCCCTTTGGCCTGGCGCTCCAACTGCACCTGAAATTCAGGCTCGATATTGAGCGCAACCGCCAATTCGTCCAGGTAGCCTCGCTCAGCCGGCTGCTGGTCATTCACCAGCATCACGCTGGCCAGATAGATCTCGGAACCAATGGCGGGGTTCTGTGCATACTCGCTAAAGTCCGAAGCCTTGAGAGGCAGGGCAACTTCTGCATCAAGCCACGCCTTCAGCTCGGGCTCATCGGTATGACGCGCCAGCTCCGCCGAAATCATTGCCTGCTCTTGATCGTCAATCTTGCCATCGGCCTTGGCCGCCGCGATCAATGCACGCAGGATCGCATGGCTGTGCTCATCCACTTCGGCGCCTGACAGTTGGTCAACGGTCTGCAATGCCTGCTGCGGCGCCGACGCTTGCTGGCTCTGCCACGTCTGGTAAGCCTGATAAGCCATCATCCCCAGGGAGGCCAGGGCCGCGTAGTTGGTCCCGCCTGAACGCCCTTGGGCCCCGTTACCCGCGCTCGATCCACCTAAAAGACCACCGAGACCGCCAAGGCCGCCGAGTAAACCACCCAGGCCACCCAACCCGCCACCGCCAGACGCCGCACCACCCGCGCCGCCGCCCTGCAGCAAGCCGCCAAGCCCGCCAAGCAGCCCGCCCAGCCCACCGAGGCCTCCCGAGCTCCCCTGAGGTGCTGCCGTCGAGCCGCCCTGCTGGCTCATCGACGCCTGGCCGGCTTGCAACAGTTTTTCCAGTAGATCGCTGGTGTTCATGGTGTCGCCCTCCTCGGGCATCAGGTTCCAGACAAGCAACAATAGCTTGCCTGGGCGATAACGTCGTGACCGCCCGGCAGGGTTCGTGCTCTCCCTGCCGTATCGTCCATCTGCAGGCTGCCTTATCATGGCATTACCACACTCAGCAGCCGCCCCACCGAGGAGGGACCCACGTGACCCGCGTCGAGCATATTAGCCTGATGGCCACCTATAACCAGTGGATGAATCTGAAGATTTATGAAGCTGCCCGTGGGCTGAGCGACGAAGCCCTGCTGGCTGACCGAGGCGCCTTTTTCGGCTCGATCATCGGCACCCTGAATCACCTCACACTGGGGGATACCGTCTGGCTCAAGCGCATTGCCGAGCATCCAGCCGAATACGCCGCGCTGGTCCCGCTAAAAGCACTGGCCACGCCACACAGGCTGGACCAACTGGCGTTTGCCAACATCCGCGAACTCCAGGCCCAACGTGTCTGGCTGGACCAGATCATCCTCGACTGGGCGCAATCGGTCAGCGAGCCCGACCTGGATCATCGCCTGCGCTATCACAACATGCGGGGCGTCGCCGCAGACAAAAACTTCTACAGCCTGATCACCCACTTCTTCAATCACCAGACCCACCATCGGGGCCAGGTGACGACGCTGTTGACGCAAGCGGGACGTGATGTCGGCGATACCGACCTGCTGCGTCTCATCGACTGAGTTACGCCCCGTCGCGCTCGGCGTATGCCTGCAACAAACCGGCAAACGCCTCCCTCTCGGGAAGCTGCGCAAAGCTATGAACCGCCGGTGTGGATGCCCAAGGCAGTTTTTCGCTGGTCCAGGTTTCCATGAATGGGACATAGTCATTGGCGTCATCCAGCATCACCGCACGCACATTGATGAACTCCTCGACGTCGTTGGGTCGGGTAAATAGCCAACTCATGCAATGGGGGCAGCAGTAATGGCGATCCACGCCATGGAGCCCGCCGATCACCGGGTTACCCATGGTCACGGTAAAACCGCTGCTGGGCACCAGCGCACTCAGGGAGAACGCACTGGAGGTCATTTTCTGGCAACCGGTGCAATGGCACGCCATGGTGATCACTGGCTTCTGAGTGATGCTGAAGCGCACCCGGTTGCACCGGCAGCCGCCGTCCTGGGAAAAACCATCGACACTCATCACTGACTCCTTTTCATGATTGGTGCTGCACAGCTCACGGTCCGTCCCGTAGGCCCATAACGAACGTCAGGACACGCCAGGGGTCGTAAACATAAGGGCCTTGCATTCAAACGTGTCACGCCCTACCCGCGGGCATCAACAGATTACAGGTGCCGCGTACCCCTAGAGAAGGAGACGCTTACATGGTCACTCACTTCAAGGTCGCCGGGCATTTGGCCTGCGGCCATCACGGCAACAACCTCATCTCCAGTACCGAGCTGAACCGGGTGAAATGCCGTACCTGCCGCAACACCGAAGCCTACAAGGAAGCCCGCCGCACCCAACGAAACGCCGCTCGCAGGGTCGCGCGCAAAGCCAGAGCCGGCCACACCGCCAACGACTGGCGTAGCGACTGGGCTCAACGCCTGACCGACTTGCCGGGGCTGCAGCGCCTGCCTCGGGGCTTCGGCGGTCAGCCATTCGTGTAGTTTATTGGGCCGGGGCCCGACGGTAGGCTGCCAACAACACACCCATCGTCATCAATAAACCGCCGGAGCCCCGATTGAAGCGCTGCAAGTGCGCGGGCCGCAAGCGACGAAGCAGACGCGCCCCGCACACAGCGTAGAACATCATGGTGCTCACGTTCAGCACGCACAGCACCAGCAACAGGCACGCATATTGCGGCAACTGGGGTTGGGTGCTGTCAACAAACTGCGGCAAGAAGGCCGACATGAACAACAAGGCCTTGGGATTGGAAATGGCTACCAAAAAGCTGCGGGTGAAAATGCTGACCGAACGAACATTGGCCTCTTCACCCTCTCCCACCGCCGGCAGCGTCGTTGGCGGCGAACGCAGCATCTGCCAGCCCAGCCACACCAGATATGCAGAACCGATCCACTTCAGCGCCTGAAATAACCCCTCGCTGGCCGCCAGTAACAACCCCAAGCCACACGCCACTGCTGTCACCAGCAATGCGTCTGCCCACACCGCCCCCGCCATGCCCCACACTGCCGCCTTCAAGCCATGCCGCGAGCCGTTCTGCAACGCCAATAACACGGTCGGGCCGGGGATGGCGATAATCGCCGCGCTCATCATGACGAATAAAAACAAGGTGGCCAGGGACATGGGGAATTCCTATCTAACGCGGCCTCATTGCGGCCATTGGTCAGCGGATGATCCATCAAAAACTGCTTCGCTGCCAATCATCGGCCACAAAAAAGCCCCGGACCTGCCGAGGCTTTTGATGGCATTCAAGCTCACTCAATCGTCGTTTGAGACGGGGGACGTACGAGGCTTGTACCCCGGCAACGCTGCGGCATACGCCAAGGCCTGCTCACGGGAACCAAAGGACGCTAACCGGTCATCCCGGGTGCATACCCGCCAAGGGCCACTGTTGACCTGCACGATTTCATAGCCATTGAGATGCATCTTTTTCAGCATGGGAGCGCTCATAATCACCTCTCTCTATCCAGAGATAATCCAAGAGTTGTCTGGTCCACCATACACCTGGGTGCCGGGTTGTGGCCTACCGAATGTCGCCCCAAGTGTCTTTTCAAAACGGATATCGTCGCCATTTCCACTGAGGCCACGTCTCGCAGGCGGGATCACGCAATCGATGTAGATCACTGATCTGTCTGGCTTTTTTATCTACATATTTATCGGCCGAAGACCGTGTTCGAACTTGCGCCAATGAGGCTGGATCTATATATTCCCTAGCCTGCTGCAACGCTCAAGGCTGTTTTGAACCATCAAGGCCCCTGAGACGCTTCACCGCGCTACCGCCCGAATGGCGAAACTGGTAGACGCATGGGACTTAAAATCCCCCGCTCGTAAGGGCGTGCCGGTTCGATTCCGGCTTCGGGCACCAACTTTTGTTCTACTGACGGCCAGTAAAGTCCGTAGAACCCTTTAAAACCCGCCTCTTGGCGGGTTTTTTCGTTTATGGCAGTCCGTCAGTTTCCAGCTGATTCCAGCGTTTTTAAGGGTAGTATTTGGGGTAAAGTTCAGTTCGATAAAAGGTATACCCTTATGTCGCGCACAACGACTCCACTCTCTGATGCTGCTTATCGCAGAGCCAAGCCACGAAATCGCGCCTACAAGCTGTTCGATGGTGATGGCCTTTATCTGCTTGTCCAGACCAACGGACGCAAAGGCTGGCGGATGCGGTATGTCAAACCCAATGGCAAGGAAGGCCTAACTGAAAATCCCCGCGTCGGCGGTTCGATTTCATCTCTGGCACCACAAATACCAAAAAAACCCAAGGAACAATGTGTCCTTGGGTTTTTTATTGCCTGCGATTTTATAGTCGCTGAACCATTTCTGGACCAAGGCGCTTTGGCAGTGTGATTGAAGTCGGCCCAAGGGGTCTATGGAACAGTGGCTAAGATTGAATGTTTTAACCGGATTTAAATTGTCCGGTTGAGAGCATCCCTCAGACAAGCTGAGGCGTCGGCAATACAGTCCGTCCAGCATTACTCTTTTCTTCCACGGTGCGCTGTAGGGCCTCCGAGTAACCCCTCCTTGCTTTTACTTTTCATAGGCTCTGAAGCCACGCGGTATGCGCGGTGCGTAAGCGGCTAGCTAGGTATCAAATCATAAGGTTGTGCTTCAGCGATACCTACACCCATCCCCCATCCACAATAAAATTCTGTGCCGAACACATCGCCGACACATCAGACGCCAGAAACAACGCCATGTTGGCGATATGTTCAGGCTCCACACTGCCCGGCAAGCACTGGCTGCGGCTGATCAGTTCCCGGGCAGCATCATCCACCCACATCGCCAGTTGTTTTTCGGTCATCACCCAGCCCGGCACCAGCGTATTGACCCTGATTCGGCTGGGCCCCAGCTCCCGTGCCAGCGCGCGGGTCATGCCGTGGGCCGCTGCTTTGCTGGCGGCGTATACCGGGTAACCGCTGGAGGCCATCATCCAGCCAACGGAGCCCAGGTTAATGATCGACCCTCCCCCCGCTGCCTTCATCATCGGCACCACAGCCCTGGCAGCAAAAAAAGCGTGCTTCAGGTTGACTGAAATCAGTTGGTCGAACATGTCTGAATCGATTTCATCCAGGGTGTGCCGAACGTCATTGGCGGCATTGTTCACCAGCACGTCGATCGGCCCCAGGGTCTGCGCAAGGCAGCCTATCGCAGCCTTGTAGGCGATCTCGTCGGTGATATCGCAATGGGCGAATTCGACGGTATGGCCCTCGGCGGACAATATCGCCGCCAATCGGTCGCCCTGCCCTTGCGCCCGGTCCACGAAGGCCACCTTGGCACCTTGTCGTGCAAAGGCACGCACCATGGATTCGCCAATCCCTGAAGCGCCGCCGGAAATCAACACGGTTTTATCGCGCAGGTCCGGGTACGTCGCCCGGGCGACAGGTCGTTTTTCAGTGTTCATGTGACGGTCACTCCGCTTCATTTAGTCTTATTTTATATTGCAAAATTCGCGATCTTGTCTATACATCAGCACTGCACTTGATCAAAACACAATAAATAGTAGAACTATTTACCTAACAACAATAAAAGGTAACTCAGTCATGCGGCAATCCCGATTCCTGCTTACCGGCCTGGGCCTCTCCCTGGCGATGGCCAGCCTCGGCGTTCAGGCGGCTGGCCTGTCCAGCGAACACAAACCCTTCGGCAAAACCAACGACGGTACAGCCGTCGAGCAGTACGTGTTGCGTAACAGCCATGGCGTGCAAGCCACGGTCATCACCTACGGCGCTGTGTTGCAGTCGTTGAAAGTACCGGACAAACACGGCCAGTTCGCCGACGTGGTGCTGGGCTTCGATGACGTCCAGGGCTATCAGGCCGGCACCGCGTTCTTTGGCGCGACCATCGGCCGTTTTGGCAATCGCCTGGCTAAGGGCGCGTTCGAGCTGGACGGCAAACACTTTCAAGTGCCCCTCAACGACGGACCGAACTCGTTGCATGGCGGCGCGCAAGGCTTCGACAAGCACGCGTGGACAGCCCAGCCGGTCAAGCAAAAGGACGCGGTAGGCGTGACCTTGAGCTACCTGTCGAAGGACGGCGAGATGGGCTTTCCCGGCAACCTTAAAGTCGATGTCACCTATAGCCTCAACGACAACAACGAGCTGCACATCGACTACAAGGCCACCACCGACAAACCCACGGTGCTGAACCTCACCAACCACAGTTACTTCAACCTCGCCGGCGCCGGTCAGGGTGACGTGCTCAAGCAACTGGCCACCCTGAACGCCAGCCATTACACCCCAGTCAACAGCACCTTGATTCCCACCGGCGAACTGGCGCCGGTTGCCGGCACGCCGATGGACTTTCTCAAACCCACCGCCATCGGCCAACACATCAAGGACGATCATCCCCAGCTGAAATTCGCCGAACCTAAACAAGGTGGCTTTGACTTCAATTGGGTGCTGGACACCCAGGGTGATGTCGGCAAACTGGCCGCCGAGGTTCGCGACCCGCAGTCCGGTCGCCGCTTGCAGCTCTATACCAGTGAGCCCGGTGTGCAGTTCTATACCAGTAACTTCCTCGACGGGTCGGTCAAGGGCAAGGGGGGCAAGCCTTACGCCCACTGGAGTGCGTTTACCCTGGAAACCCAGCATTACCCCGACGCGCCCAACCAGCCGAACTTCCCGTCAACCCGTCTCGACCCTGGCCAGACCTATACCCAAAACACCGTGCTGAAATTCTCCGCAGACTGAACAGGCTTCCGCCGCAACCCGAGGTTGCGGCGGATGATCAGCGTTGTTTCATACGGTCGATCACCACCGCCAGCAGCAGGATCGAGCCCCGGATCACATACTGGTAGAAGGTATCGATGTTCTTCAGGTTCATCGCATTCTCGATGATCGCCAGAATCAACACCCCGGCAATCACGTGGCGAATCATGCCAATCCCGCCGCTCAACGACACCCCGCCCAGTACGCAGGCAGAAATCACCGTCAACTCAAACCCCTGGCCAATCATCGGCTGGCCCGAGGTCATGCGCGAGGCGAGAATGACGCCGGCCAAGGCGCCGATCACCCCGTGTACGGCGAAAATGATGATCTTGGTGCGGTCAACGTTCACCCCCGCCAGCAACGCCGCTTCCGGGTTGCCGCCGATGGCCATGGTGTTGCGCCCGTAGGTGGTGTAATTGAGCAGCCAGCCGAAAAACAGGAAGCACACGAGGGTGATCAGAATCGGCACCGGCACGCCAAACAACTGGCCGTTGCCAAAGACAAAGAACGAATCCTGGGACACGCCCACCGCCTTGCCATTGGCAAAGATATAGGCCAGGCCCCGCACGATCTGCATGGTCGCCAGCGTCGTGATGAGCGCGTTGACCCGCAGCTTGGCAATCACAATTCCATTGATCAACCCCACCACCAGGCCCATCAGCAGCGCGGCACCGATACCGAGCAGGACGCTGTCGGTGTCACGCATCACGATCGCGGCCACCACCCCGGCGCAGGCAATCACCGAGCCCACTGACAGGTCGAAATGCCCCGACGCCAGGCAATACAACATGGTGCACGCGGCAATCCCGGTGGTGGAGATCGCCAACCCCAGGCCGCGCATGTTGAGTGGCGACAGGAAATTGTCGATCAGCAAGGTGCAGAGCACGAAGATCCCCACCGCAGCCAATAGCATCGCCCAGTTGTCGAGCAGGCTGCGCAGGTCCAGGGGCTTGCGCGCCGTGGGCAAAGCAGTGTTTTGGCTTGTCATAGTCACCTCGTTAGTTCCCCTGGCTGTCGGCGCGCAGGCGCGGCAGGGCCATTTGCAGCAGGTTGGATTCATTGGCGTGCTCGCGCTGCATCTCGCCGCACATCGCACCTTCACACAGCACCAGGATGCGGTCGGAAACCCCCATCACTTCCATCAGGTCGCTGGACACCACAATCACCGCAATCCCGCGGGCCGCCAGGTCATGGATGATCTGGTAAATCTCAGCCTTCGCGCCGATATCGATGCCACGGGTGGGCTCGTCGAGCAGCAGGACTTTCATCGGCATCGACAGCCAACGGCCCAGAATGGCCTTCTGTTGATTGCCGCCGGACAGGTACATGATCTTCTGCGTCGCCGTGGGCGTCTTGACCTTCAGCGCCTTGATCTGCCGGGCGGCGTTGTCCGTCTCCCAGCGGCCGCGCAACAACCAGCCAAAGCGCGAATGCGCACTGCGCGCGCTGATATTGATGTTCTCGGCGACGCTGGACAGCGGCACGATGCCCTCCTTCTTGCGATCTTCGGGGCACAGCAAGATACCGGCGTCGATGGCATCACGGGGCGAGCGCAGGCGCAGTGCTTCACCGCACAAGTCGAGGCTGCCGGCCGTGGTGCGCGCAAGGCCGCCCAATAGTCGCAGCAGCTCAGTACGCCCGGCGCCCACCAGCCCGAACAGGCCGAGAATCTCGCCTTGGTGCGCCTCGAAACTCACCGGTTCACGCAAGCCGGGGCCGAGCAGGCCATTGACCTTGAGCGCCACCGCACCTCGCACGCGGGGGCGGTAATCGTAGATGTCCTGAATGTCGCGACCGACCATGCAGGTCACCAGTTGATCGTGGGTCAGCGCGCTCATGTCCTCGAACGTGCGCACGTAGCGCCCGTCCTTGAACACCGTCACCGCGTTGCAGATGCGGAACACCTCTTCCATGCGATGGGACACGTACAGCACCACTTTGCCCTCGTCCCGCAAGCGACCGATGATCGCCATCAAGCGGTCGATCTCCCGCGCCGACAGGCTGCTGGTGGGTTCGTCGAATGCAATCACATGAGCGCCACGGGACAACGCCTTGGCGATTTCCACCAACTGGCGCTGGCCCAGGGACAGCCCGCCGACTTTCTCCTGAGGGTCGATTTCGTCCGCCAGGCCCTTGAGGCAAGCCAGTGCCTGCTGGCGCAACGCGCTGCGATTGATCAAGCCAAAGCTGGCCGGTAGATGCCCGAGGAACAGGTTTTCGGCCACGCTCATTTCCGGCACCAGGTGCAACTCCTGGTGAATCACCGCGACACCGCTGGCAATGCTGTCAGCCGCGCACTTGAAGGCCATGGTTTGCGCACCGATCTGCACGTTGCCGCTGCTCGGCACATACGCGCCACCGAGGATTTTCAGCAATGTGGATTTGCCAGCGCCGTTCTCGCCCATCAAGGCGTGGACCTGCCCGGGGTGGGCGGTAAAACTGATGCCATCCAGCGCCTTGACCCCGGGAAACGTTTTGCCGATGCCGTTGAAGCGCAGGCTCGCGCCCGCGCTGTCGGGTTGTTTCAGTTGCGCGTGCATAACTACCTCATCACACAGGTCAGGCAGCCCTCTCAGCAGGGCCGCCGGGGAACGTCAGCGGTCTTCAGTTCCACAGACCGATCTTTTCCAGCTCCTGCTTGAAGTTCTCGCGGGTGATCAGCGTCACTTCGTCCATCGCCGTGTATTTCGGCGGTTCTTTGCCGGTGGTGATCCACTCGAACATCATGCTCGCCGTGTTGTAGCCCTCGATGTGAGGGCTGGGCAGCATGGAGCCGAAGAAGCCGCTGTTGGCTTTCTTCAACTCGCCGATGGCGTCGGTGCCGTTGATGCCGATACCGATGACATTGGCGGCGGCAAAGCCGGCGCTTTCGGTCGCGCGTACGCCACCGAGCACGGTGTTGTCATTCATGCCGCCGATGATCAGGTTTTTTGCGCCACTGGGCAGTTTCACCAGCGCCGAGTTGGTGGCGTCCATGCTGCCGGGTACGTCGAGGGTCTTGAGAGCAGCGAACAGAATGTGGTCGTCTGGAATACCCGCCGCTTTCAGCGACTTGACCGAACCGTCGGTGCGCTTTTTACCGGTGTCGAGTTCGTTGTAGGTGTTGATCACCGCATAGGTGTCTTTCCAGTCCCAGCCGCGCTTTTTCGCTTCAGTGGCCATGGCGCTGCCCTGCTTTTCACCGACCTCAAAGGCGGCCATGCCCAGGTAAGGCACGTCCTCCATGAAGTTGCCCTTGGCATCGACAAAACGGTCATCCACGGCGATCACTTTCAAGCCATTGGCTTTGGCCTTGGCCATGATGGCCGGGCCGAGGGACACGTCCGGCGGGCAAATCACAAAGCCCTTGGCGCCGTTGGCGGCCAGGCTGTCGATGGCCGAGAGGGTTTTCTCGCCATCGGGCACGGCGATCTTGATCACTTCAAAGCCCTTGTCCTTGCCGGCCTTTTCGGCGAAAGCCCATTCGGTCTGGAACCAGGGCTCTTCCGCCTGCTTGACCAGAAAGCCGATCTTCACAGGTTCTGCAGCCAGCAACAGGCTGCTCAGGCTGACGGCGGACACCGCCACAGCGGCGCAGCACAGGGAACGGATACCACGACGACGATTCATAGGGTGACTCCTTGTTGTTGTTTTTGAGTGCGTTAAACAGCGGTGAAGCCTGTTGGTTATCCTGCAAACCGGTGACAGATTCTCCCCGGGACATCAACCTCGATAGCCAGTACCGCGCCGTCCAGCGGGTGATTCAGCGGGCTGGCGGCACTGGTGATGTACAAGGTCTTGAGGTCCTGGCCTGCGAAGACGCAACTGGTGGGACGGCTGACCGGCAACTCGATCACACGGTCGACTTCGCCGCCCGGCGTCAACCGGAGCAGGCAACTGCCGTCCCAGCGGGCGTTCCAGAGGTAGCCTTCGGCGTCCATGGCCGAGCCGTCCGGGCCTCCGCGCTCGTGTGGCCCGAACCAGACTTGCGCGGGTCCGAGCTGGCCCTCTTCAGTAATCGGAAATTGATACAGCGTGCCGTCCAGGCTGTCGCCGAAATGCACCTGGCTGGCTGCGTCGTTCCACAGCAACGTATTGGGAATCCCCAGGCCTTGCAGCAACGGCGTGACCTGCCCGTCGGCATCAACCCTGAACAACCCGCCGGAACGCCGCACCACCGGCAGGTCTTCACCGTGCGCGCCGATGTTGTTTTGCATGGTGCCCAGCCAGAGCCGACCTCGGGCATCGCAGCGCGCTTCATTGGCACGGTTGCCCGATTGGGGGTCGGCGACGCAGAGCAGGGTCAGCCGTGGATCGGCCTGCGCCGAATCGAGGGCGAGCCGATACACGCCACTGCTCAGGGTCACCAGCGCATCACCGCTCGCACACGGGATAAACGCCGAGACGGGCTCAGGCAGTTGCCAGATGTGCAGTAGCCCGCCCTTCAAGCGTAACGCCTGCTGGCCGATGATATCCACCCAATACAGCGCCTGACCCGGCACGTCCCAGAACGGGCCCTCGCCCAGTCGCGCTCGGTGCGGGGTAACTGCGGTCCACGACATGAAACCTCCTGCCTTCTTGTTGTTTGCTTACTGGCGTTACAAGGCCTCGCGGGACGGCTGCCCATCCACCAGACGCTGAATGCGCAAGGGGTTAGCATTCTTCAGCGCGTCGGGCAGCAGGCTATCAGGGTAATTTTGAAAGCACACAGGTCGCAGAAATCGGTCAATCGCCAGGGTGCCTACCGAGGTACCACGGGCATCGGAAGTCGCCGGATAAGGTCCGCCATGCACCATGGCGTCACACACCTCGACGCCGGTGGGGTAGCCGTTGAGCAGGATGCGGCCGACCTTTTGCTCCAACAGCGGTGTCAACTCGCCGAACTGCACAAAGTCCGCAGGCTCGCCAATGATCGTTGCCGTGAGTTGGCCGTGCAGGCCGTGCAACGCGGCGCTCAGTTGCGCCTGGTCGGCGACTTCCACGAACACCGTGGTGGGGCCGAACACTTCTTCCTGCAACACCCCATCGCCGTTGATCAGCAGGCTGGCATCCGCTTTAAACAGCTGAGGTTGTGCCTGATTGCCGGCTTGCGCCTGGCCCGCCAGGTGCTCAATGCCAGGGTGGGCGAGCAGCGTGTGCAAGCCTTTGCCATAGCTGCTCAACGTGCCGGCGTTGAGCATGGTTTGCGCCGCTTGGTTACCGATCAGTTGGGCGACCTGTTGGGTGAAGGCGGTGAACGCCGGCGAGGCAATACCGATCACCAGGCCCGGATTCGTGCAGAACTGGCCGCAGCCTTGTACCACCGAGGCGACCAGATCGCGGGCGACAGTGTCTGCCCGTGTTTGCAGGGCCTGGGGCAAGACGATGACCGGGTTGATGCTGGACATCTCGGCGAACACCGGGATCGGTTGCGGGCGCGCGGCCGCCATATCACACAGGGCTCGACCGCCCTTGAGCGAGCCCGTGAAACCCACGGCCTGGATCGCCGGGTGCTTGACCAGCGCTTCACCCACTCCGGCACCGAAGATCATGTTGAACACGCCGTCCGGCATGCCGGTACTGTGGACCGCCCGGAGGATCGCATCGGCAACCCGCTCGGCGGTGGCCATGTGGCCGTTGTGGGCCTTGAACACCACGGGGCAACCGGCCGCCAGCGCTGCAGCGGTGTCGCCGCCGGCAGTGGAAAATGCCAAGGGAAAGTTGCTCGCCCCAAACACCGCGACCGGCCCAAGGCCAATGCGGTATTGGCGCAGGTCCGGGCGTGGGAGGGGCTGGCGGTCCGGCAGCGCCTGATCAATACGCGCACCGTAGAAATCACCGCGCCGCAGCACCTTGGCAAACAGTCTCATCTGGCCGCTGGTACGGCCACGTTCGCCCTGGATACGCCCGGCGGGCAACGCCGTTTCCCGGCAGACCAAAGCGACGAATTCATCGCCAAGGGCGTCCAGTTCGTCGGCTATCGCCTCCAGAAACGACGCACGATGCTGCGCACTCAGGGTTCGATAGGCCGGGTAAGCCGTCGCGGCGGCGTTGGCAGCGGCGTCGACTTCCTGCGCCGTTGCCTGGTAGAAATCATAGGGCAAGGCCTCGCCGGTGGTGGCGTCGATGCTTTGAAGCGTAACGCTGCCGGTAGCGCTGCGCTGGCCGCCGATGTAGTTGTGGCCGCAAATCTGGGTCATGCCTGTCTCCTTTAAAGGGTGCCTACGTCACCGGGCGCCACAACCCCATCGACCCTGGCAATGCCATTGATCAAGGGCGCGCCGAATTCAGCCTGGCTGATTTCGAACACATCACCTGGCTGGGTACGAATGCCGTCGGCAAACGACAAGGTGGCTGTGCCGAAGAAATGGATATGTACATCCCCTGGCCGCAGGAACTGGCTGTATTTGAAATGGTGGTATTCAAGGTTTTCCAGGCTGTGGCACATGTTGGCTTCACCACTGAGGAATTCGTTCTGCCACAGCACCTCGCCGTTGCGCACAATACGGCTGGTGCCCGCCAGATGCTTGGGCAACTCACCCACCCGCAACTCGGGACCGTAGCTGCAACTGCGCAGTTTGGAATGGGCCAGGTACAGGTAATTCTTGCGTTCCATCACGTGGTCGGAAAACTCATTGCCCACCGCGTAACCCAGTCGATAGGGCTTGGCGTCGTGGCCAATGACATACAGCCCGGCGATTTCCGGCTCTTCGCCGGCGTCTTCGGCAAACGCCGGCACCGGGAACGGACGGCCCGGGCGCACGACGATGCTGCCGTCGCCTTTGTAGAACCACTCCGGTTGCACGCCGGCCTGGCCAGCGGCGGGTTTACCGCCCTCCACCCCCCATTTGAAGATGCGTATGGTGTCGGTCATCGTGCTCTCATCACCCGCCTGCTGGTGCATCTTGTCCCGCGCCGATGCACTGCCCAGATGGGTCAGGCCGGTACCGCTGACCAACATATGCGCCGGGTCCGGGTGATCCAGCGGGGGCAAAATTCTTTGCTTGGCCAGCAGTTCGGCGTAGTCGTGGCTGGCCGCCAGGCCCAGACGTTCTATTTGCTGGCGCAAGGTCAGCCCTGCCTCGATGGCGGCAAGTGCCAGGTCGCGTACCGTGCGTGCGGATTGCACCTCGCGAACCTGCCCGCCCTCGACCACGCCTACTCGGCGTTCGCCGTTACTCAATTCAAACTGCACTAAACCCATGAGTGTTCTCCTGATTGCCCATTAAGTACCACGCCCTTTCAAGGTATTTTTTGGCTGGTCACTGAAAGGCGAACACAACCCCTGTGGCGAGGGGGCTTGCCCCCGTTGGGCCGCGAAGCGGCCCCACCAGGATCGCTGAGTTTTTCAGATAGACCGAGATGGCAGGTTTTAGGGCCGCTGCGCAGCCCAACGGGGGCAAGCCCCCTCGCCACAAAGTCAGTGTTCGCTCTCCAAATACGGCTGTTTTTGTAAGGCCTTGAAAGGCATGTAATTAAGTACGCGAAGCGCCACGAGCGCTGGCGGCGAACTGGTCGGCCGGCAGCACGTGCTTGCGCTCCAGCAGTCGATAGACCATCCCGGTCAACAACAACCCGAACACCATCACGCACGCTAGGAAGTACAAGCCCGACGCCAAGTTGCCGGTGTACTCCTTGAGTGCGCCGATCACGAACGGGCCGATGTAGCCGCCGAGGTTGCCCACCGAATTGATCAAGGCAATACCTGCCGCCGCGCTGGCGCCGGCAAAAAAACGCCCCGGCAAGGTCCAGAACACCGCCGTGCAAGAGAACAGCGCGAATGCTACCAGGCACAGCGCCGCCAGCTGCAGCACCGGAGCCGTCAGCCAAGCGCTGAAAAACAGACCGATTGCACCCAACACGTACAGCACCGCCAGGTGGCCGTAGCGATCATTCAAGCGGTCGGAACTGTGCGGAATAATCAGCAAACCAATGATCCCGAAAACGTACGGCACCGAAGACACGAACCCGGTGGTCAGGTCGCTGCCGCCGAACTGCTTGATCAAGGTCGGCAGCCACAGGCCCAGACCATAAATGCTCAAGGTCACCGGCAGGTAGAACAGCGCCAGCAGCAACACGCGTTTGTCCTTCAGGGCATGCAGCGGATTACCGTGACGGGTCTGGCCGTAGGCTTGCAGGTCCTTGTTCAGCTCGCCGGTCAACCAGTCCTTCTCGGCCTGATCCATCCATTTGACCTGGTGTGGCCCATCCGGCAGGTAACGCAGTACCGGCCAGGTCAGAAGAATCGCCGGCGTACCGATGACGATGAACAACCACTGCCAGCCATGCAGGCCGAGGACCCCGTCCATGCCGAGCAAGCCGCCCGCCACAGGGCCGGTGATCATCATCGCGATGGGTTGCGAGAGGATGAATAACCCGAGGATTTTGCCGCGGTGGCGCACCGGGAACCATTGAGTGATGTAGTAGAGGACGCCCGGGAAAAACCCGGCTTCGGCTGCGCCCAGCAGAAAGCGCATCACATAGAAACTGTGGGGGCCCTGAACGAACGCCATGCCAATGGTGATGGCGCCCCAGGTAACCATGATGCGTGCAAACCAACGCCGTGCGCCGAAGCGGTCGAGCATCAGGTTGCTGGGGATTTCCAGGAGAAAGTAGCCAATAAAGAACAGCCCTGCCCCCAAGCCATACGCCGCATCGCCGATGCCGACATCCGCACCCATGTGCAATTTGGCGAAGCCCACGGCCGAGCGATCCACGTAGGCAATCAGGTACAGCAAGATCAGGAAGGGAATCAGTTTCAGCGTGATGCGACGTATCAGCCGCTGTTCCTGGCTCATGTGATCAGTCTCCGATTGTTATTTTTATAGAGCTTTGCGGGTCGCCTCTCGCGGAAAACCGCCAGGGCCAGGCCTCGTTGAAACGGACTATATAGTATTACTATTTAATCAACAACACTTCCAAACCGCCGAATTTACGCCTATGTTAAGCCAGAATTAGATCAATATAGTCTTACAATAAGAGAACAAACTATGTCCGAGAAAAAGCCCGTCCTGCGCTCCGCCAGCTGGTTTGGTACTGCCGACAAAAACGGCTTCATGTACCGCAGCTGGATGAAAAACCAGGGGATTGCCGATCATCAGTTCCATGGCAAACCGATCATCGGGATCTGCAACACCTGGTCGGAACTGACGCCCTGCAACGCGCACTTCCGCCAGATTGCCGAACATGTCAAACGCGGGGTGATTGAAGCGGGAGGCTTCCCCGTGGAGTTCCCGGTGTTCTCCAACGGTGAATCGAACCTGCGCCCCACCGCCATGCTCACCCGTAACCTGGCCAGCATGGACGTGGAGGAAGCCATTCGCGGCAACCCCATCGACGGCGTGGTGCTGCTGACCGGCTGCGACAAAACCACTCCGGCGCTGCTGATGGGCGCCGCCAGTTGCGACGTGCCGGCGATCGTCGTCACCGGCGGGCCGATGCTCAATGGCAAGCACAAGGGCCAGGACATCGGCTCGGGTACCGTGGTGTGGCAGCTCAGCGAACAGGTCAAGGCCGGCACCATCACCCTCGACGATTTCCTCGCGGCCGAAGGCGGCATGTCGCGCTCGGCGGGTACCTGCAACACCATGGGCACCGCCTCGACAATGGCGTGCATGGCCGAAGCACTGGGCACCTCCCTGCCCCACAACGCGGCGATTCCGGCGGTGGATGCGCGACGTTACGTACTCGCGCACATGTCTGGTATGCGCGCAGTGGAGATGGTCCGCGAAGACTTGAAACTGTCGAAGATCCTCACCAAGGAAGCCTTCGAAAACGCCATCCGCGTCAACGCGGCCATCGGCGGCTCGACCAACGCGGTGATTCACTTGAAAGCCATCGCCGGGCGTATCGGCGTCGAGCTGGATCTGGATGACTGGACCCGCATGGGACGCGGCATGCCGACCATCGTCGACCTGCAACCGTCCGGGCGCTTTCTGATGGAAGAGTTCTATTATGCCGGCGGCCTGCCGGCGGTGCTGCGCCGCCTTGGTGAAGCCAACCTGCTCCCGCACCCCAACGCCTTGACCGTCAATGGCAAGTCCATCGGCGAAAATACCAAGGACGCGCCGATCTACGGCAAGGACGAGGTCATCCGAACCCTCGACAACCCGATCCGCGCCGACGGCGGTATCTGTGTGCTGCGTGGCAACCTCGCCCCACTGGGTGCAGTGCTCAAGCCTTCGGCCGCCAGCGCCGAACTGATGCAGCATCGCGGGCGCGCGGTGGTGTTCGAAAACTTCGACATGTACAAGGCACGGATCAACGACCCGGAACTGGACGTTGATGCCAACTCGATTCTGGTGATGAAAAACTGTGGGCCCAAGGGTTATCCCGGCATGGCAGAGGTGGGCAACATGGGCTTGCCGGCCAAACTGCTGGCCTTGGGGGTGACCGATATGGTGCGTATTTCCGATGCGCGCATGAGCGGTACGGCATACGGCACCGTGGTGCTGCACGTGGCACCGGAAGCGGCGGCCGGCGGACCGTTGGCCACGGTTAAGGAAGGCGACTGGATCGAACTCGATTGCGCCAACGGGCGGTTGCACCTGGACATTCCGGACGCCGAACTGGCGGCACGCATGGCGGACCTTGCACCGCCACAGCAACTGATTGTTGGGGGCTATCGGCAGTTGTATATCGACCACGTATTGCAGGCGGACCAAGGCTGCGACTTCGACTTCCTGGTGGGCTGCCGTGGCGCCGAGGTGCCGCGTCATTCCCACTAATTGGGATAGGAGCGGTGCTATGATGCCGCGTATTTCGCCAGAGTAGCTTCCCTGTTATGGATCAGCAGCCGACCAAGCCGCGCAAGAGCATGCACGCCCAAATCGTTCAAGACTTGGGCATGCACATCGTTTCCGGACGCTTCAAGCCGGAAGAACGATTGCCCATGGAGGCTACCCTGTGCGAGGAATACAAAGTCAGCCGGTCGGTGTTGCGTGAGGCAACTCGGGTGCTGAGTGCCAAGGGGTTGGTGATTTCCAAGCCAAAGGTGGGCGCGGTGGTGCGCCCACGGGCGCAGTGGCACTTGCTGGACCCTGACGTGCTGTCCTGGCTGATGCAGTCGACGCCCCACAGCGAATTTTTCAACACCCTGGCCGGTGTACGCCGAATCCTGGAGCCGGAAATCGCCGCCATGGCCGCGTCCACCGCCACCGACACCGACATCGCCGTCATCGAAAAGGCCTACCTGGGCATGGAAACCGCCCAGACCCACGACGCCCTGCTGCAAGCCGACCTGGACTTCCACCGGGCGATTGCCGATGCAACTCGCAACGACTTGCTCGCCTACATGTGCAACATGCTGTCGCTGCCACTTCGAGAGTCCATCAACATCACCAACCGTCGTCCTGACATCCAGGGACTCAGCCTGCCCCGGCACAAAGCGATACTGACGGCGATCAAGAATCGTGATGCCCTCGGTGCCCGTCATGCCTCGCTGGTGCAACTGGACGATACCCGCGTGGCCCTAGACACCGTGATGAATGTGCTGACACCGCTGTAACCCAGCGGCCAGAATGCTTCTGGACGTTCGGTTGTCCTGTAGATTTGGCCCGCTGTAGCCGCTGCCGAGGCACGAGGCTGCGATAAGGGCCGAAGGACCTTCAGCAGTTTCAAGACCTGGCAACTGCTACGCAGCCGATCGCAGGCTGCGCCAGCGGCTACAGGTGATGGACACAGCCCCTGTAGATACCGTCTTGCCCATCGCAGCCTCGTACCTCGGCAGCGGCTACAAAACGCCCTTCAAGATCAGCCACTCGTTATAGCCCGATACAAGTTTCTTATTCCATTAAACAATTACACATAGGTTTTATAGTGCGTTTAAATCTAACGGTGTTTTTTATATCACCGTCTGAGTACTCGCCTTGAAAACAACTGCCCTTCTGCCGCTTGGCCTTGCCTTGCTTGCTACCTGCTCCGTAGCGCTCGCCGGTTCCACGCTTGATCGTGTGACGAAAAAAGGCGAGCTCACCGGTGTCTTGATGGAAAACTATCCACCGTTCTCCTTCCTCAACGAGCAGAATCAGTTGGATGGGTTTGACGTAGATGTTGCCAAGGCTGTCGCGCAACGGCTTGGGGTAAAACTCAAGTTGGAGACCCCGTCCTGGGATGTGATCGCGGCTGGCCGCTGGAGTGGACGTTATGACATCTGCGTTTGCTCAATGACCCCAAGCAAAGCCCGCGCTGAAGTGTTCGATTTCCCGGTCGAGTATTACCAATCTCCGGCAGTCATCGTAGTGAACGCCAAGGACAATGGCATCGCCTCGGCGAAGGATCTCTCGGGTAAAAAAGTCGGCGTAATCAGCGCCTCCACCTACGAAGCGTATTTGAACAAGGATCTGGTGATTGAGGGGGCCGAGGACAAGCCTTTGATCTACCCGTTCGACCAGGTCCAGGTAGCACCCTACGACAATGAAACCGTGGCGTTCCAGGACCTGGCGCTCGGCACAGGTGTTCGTCTGGATGCCATGGTCACCAACCTCATCACTGCCCGCGAACGTATTGCCCAGGACCCTCGCTTCAAAATTGCCGGCGACACGCTGTATGCAGAGCCCAACGTCGTGGCCATCGAAAAAGGCGATGCCGAATGGAATACCAAAGTCACGCAGGTGGTGACTCAGCTTAAGGCCGACGGGACGCTCAGCAAAATTTCCCAAAAGTGGATCGGCGCCGATATCAGCCAATGACTGCCCTTAATCCACACCCAGCCAAGACGAATGTTCTATCCAAAACCGAGCCACGCCGTTTGATCCAGTTTTTTGGCTTTCGCACGCGCCTGTATCTGACGTGGGCGGCACTGCTTGGAGTGTGTGCCCTGTTTTTCATGAGCTTCGATCTGAAGTTCTCGATCATTCTGGAGAAATGGCCGAACCTGGTTGGCCTGCATCTGGGGCCCAATGGTTTTCTGCAGGGCGCCGCACTGACGCTGTTTCTGTGCTTTTGCTCGATCTGGCTGTCGCTGCTTCTTGGCTTCGTGACGGCACTGGCACGCTTGTCATCGAGTGCGGTGGCGTTCGGTATTGCCAGTTTCTATGCCTCTTTTTTTCGCGGTACGCCGCTGCTGATTCAGATACTGCTGATTTATCTGGGGCTGCCGCAACTGGGTGTGGTTCCCGGTGCAATCAGCGCGGGCATCATTGCCCTCTCGCTGAACTATGGGGCTTACCTGAGCGAGATCTTTCGCGCCGGCATCATGGCCGTAGCGCCCGGCCAACGCGAAGCGGCGATGGCGCTGGGTCTTGGGCCGACGGCGACGTTTCTACACATCGTTCTGCCGCAAGCGATGCGCACGATCATTCCACCGACAACCAGTCAATTCATTTCAATGCTCAAGGACTCGTCATTGATTTCAGTCATGGGTGTCTGGGAAGTGATGTTTCTGGCGCAGTCCTATGGTCGGTCGTCATATCGCTATATCGAAATGCTCACCACCGCGGCCGTCATCTATTGGCTGCTCTCCATTGGCCTGGAATTGATACAGGTGCGTCTTGAGCGACATTTCGGCAAAGGGTTCAAGAATCCACGGTGACCCGCTTTCCCTTCGACTACTTTTTCAGGAGCCATGATGGCTGATCCAAAACCTCTATTGTTTGCACTCTACGAGCAAGCCAGTGTGGGCTGCGGCGGTGCGCCGAGCCTCTGGACGCACCCGGCCGACGAGCGGCTGGCGATCAATTCTCTGGGGTACTGGACGAACCTGGCGCGCATTGCCGATCAAGCTAACCTCGACATGCTGTTCTTCGGCGACGTGCTGGGTTTTTACGACGTCTTTGGCGGCAATGCCGATGCCGCGATGAAATGGGCCGTGGAAGCACCGGCCAACGACCCGTTGATGATCATTCCGGCCCTGGCCGCGGTAACAGAGAACCTTGCATTCGGTGTCACGGTCACCACCAGCTACGAACACCCCTTTACCCATGCCCGGCGTTTCAGCACCCTGGATCACCTGACCAATGGCCGCGTGGGCTGGAACATCGTGACTTCTTATCTGTCCAGCGCCGCGCGTAATTTCGGCCTGGAGCAGATGATCAAACACGATGATCGCTATGAACGTGCCGAAGAATTTCTCGATGTGGTGTACAAACTCTGGGAGGGCAGTTGGGCCGATGATGCCGTGGTCGCGGACAAGGCGCGCCAGCTCTACGCGCGGGGTGATCGGGTGCGGCCAATCAACCACGTCGGGGAACATTACCGGGTGGCCGGGCCGCACTTGACCTCCCCGTCACCGCAGCGCACCCCCCTGCTGATCCAGGCCGGCTGGTCGGGTCGTGGTCGCGCGTTTGCGGCGAAGCACGCCGAGCTGATTTTCATCGCCAAATCCAACCCTCAGGAAATCCGCGAGGGCCTGGAGGACATCTGGACCCAGGCACAAGCACGAGGCCGTCAGCGGGAGGATGTAAAGTCCCTGACCGTGCTGCGTATCGTCACCGCCAAAACCGAGATTGAAGCCCAGCGTAAATATGATGCGTTGCAAAGCAACTACCATCTTCAGGCACAACTCGTCAGTTATGCGGGCGACACCGGTATCGACATCAGCCGCTACGCCGACAGCGATGCACTGTCGACCCATACCGAAGGGTTGACGTCCTATGTCATGCGCCCCGATGGCAGTGGCAAGCCACTGACAGCCGGCGACGTCAAACAGCGCTTTGCCAACGTCACCCGTGGGAGCGACTTGATTCTAGTGGGCACCCCGCAACAGGTCGCCGACAAGATCGAAGAGCACGCACGCATTTCCGGCACCAGCGGCTACATGATCAATCCCTTGGTCAGTCCCGGCACACTTGAAGATTTCGTGGAGCTGATCATTCCCGAACTCCAAAAACGCGGCCTCTACAGAACCCAACCGCAGAGTGGGACTTTCAGGTCCAGGCTGAGGGCCGATGGCAGCAACTATTTACCCGACTCGGCTTACGGAGCCTCATTTCGCTTCGACAACAACCTGTAGTTCGCTCACAAGGTAACTTGCTGGCAGGCACCCGACAGATAACGCGCCTTGACGGAACCCGAGAGGTGTCGCGCGATGCGGTGCCTTTTTGATTGGCATACAAGCACACCGCGCTACCCCCCTCCTCGCCCCACCTGATACTCCCTCGGCGTACACCCAAACTCGCGCTTGAACACCGTATGCAGGTACTGCGCCGACTTGAACCCGCAGTCATAGGCAATATCGGCAATACCTGAGCCGCTATTTGTCAGGCTGGCAACCGCCGCAGTAAGTTTGAAGCGCAGGATTTCGTCGTGGACGCTGCGGTTAAGTTCGCTGCGAAAATGTGCCTCAAGCGAGGAACGCGAGACGCCGACATAACTGGCGACCTGGGCGGTTTTGATGCCTTGGCAGGCGTATTGGCGAATGAAGTGCAGCGCTTGCATGACGTAGGGATGACCCAAAGGTTGATGCAGGCTTGAGGTCTGCACGTTGACCGCTTCCGGCGGCACCAGGATCTGACTGCCTGCCGAGGGCATGCCGTGCAACATTTGATGGAGCAAACGCGCAGCGGTGCGGCCCATTTTTTCGGTGCCCTGCATCACGGAGCTGAGTGGCACGCGAGTCAGTGTGCGGGTCAGTGGGTCATTGTCGATGCCGATCAGGGCAACTTGTTCCGGCACCGGGATGCCAGCCGTCAGGCAGGCTTGCAGCAACTGACGAGCACGGGCGTCACTGACCGCAATGATGCCGATCGGTTTGGGCAGGCTGTGCAACCAGGCGATCTGCTGCTCAACTGCCGTATCCCATAGTGGTGCGCTAGTGCCCAGCCCGCGATAGATCTCCACTGGCAGGCCATCGCGCTGGAGCAGTCGACGAAAGGCTTTTTCCCGCTCCTGGGCCCAGCGATTGATAGCCGCTTCGGGGAGGCTGAAACAGGCAAAGCGCGTCAACCCCGCCTCGATCAAGTGTTCATACGCCAGCTTGATCAGGGCGAAATTGTCGGTGGCCACGTAAGGAATATGCTGTGGGTAAGCGCGTTCATCTTCATAAGACCCGCCCACCGCCACCACCGGTAAATGGATGCCCGCCAGCGCCGGGCCCATCGCCGGGTCGTCGAAGTCGGCAATGATACCGTCGCCGTGCCAGCGCTCGATCCCCTTCAGCCGGTAAACGAAATCTTCTTCAAGAAACAAATCCCACGACACCCGCGTGCTGCTCAAGTAGTTGCCGATCCCGGTGATGATGCCGCGGTCGTAAATCTTGTTGCCGTTGAACAGCAGGGCGATCCGGTGCGCGGGCGGGACGGTTTTCACGGGGCGTCTCCTTGCAAGATGTCGGCAAACTATGCACGCAAAACGCCCCTCCCACTACTCAAAATCGAACTCGGGTTTGGTGATTTTCATAATCGATTGGCACATGGCCGTTGCTAGTATCGGGGGCAAGGTTAACCTGCGCTCATAACAACAAGGATCTTGCGATGCCCTACTTTCCCGCTGTCGAAAAAATCCGCTATGAAGGTCCCAATAGCGACTCTGCCCTGGCCTTTCGTCATTACGATGCCAACAAGATCATCCTCGGCAAGCCAATGCGCGAACACCTGCGAATGGCCGCCTGTTACTGGCACAACTTCGTCTGGCCAGGCAGCGACATGTTCGGCTCAGGCACCTTCCTGCGTCCGTGGCAACAACCCGGGGATGCGATGCAAATGGCGCGAGGCAAGGCCGAAGCGGCGTTCGAGTTCTTCTCCAAGCTGGGTATCGACTACTACAGTTTTCATGACACCGATGTCGCCCCTGAAGGCTCAAGCCTGAAGGAGTACCGCAACAACTTCGCGCAAATGGTCGATCAACTTGAACGCCATCAGGAAGAGACCGGCATCCAGTTGTTATGGGGCACGGCCAACTGCTTCAGCAACCCACGCTTTGCCGCCGGCGCCGCCAGCAATCCGAACCCGGAAGTGTTTGCCTATGCGGCAGCGCAGGTGTTCAGCGCAATGAACGCCACCCAGCGCCTCAAGGGTTCCAGCTATGTACTGTGGGGCGGTCGCGAAGGGTACGAGACCCTGCTCAATACCGACCTCAAGCGCGAGCGCGAGCAACTCGGGCGTTTCATGCGCATGGTGGTCGAGCATAAATACAAAATCGGCTTCACTGGCGAGCTGTTTATCGAGCCCAAGCCACAGGAGCCGACCAAGCACCAATATGACTACGACAGCGCCACCGTGTATGGCTTCCTCCACCAGTTCGGCCTGGAGAAAGAAATCAAGGTCAATATCGAAGCCAACCACGCCACACTGGCCGGCCACAGCTTTCACCACGAAATCGCCACCGCCGCTTCGCTCGGCATCTTCGGCAGCATCGACGCCAACCGCGGCGACCCGCAGAACGGCTGGGACACCGACCAGTTCCCCAACAGTGTCGAAGAGCTGACGCTGATCACCTACGAGGTGCTCAAGGCCGGTGGGTTCAAAGGAGGCGGCTACAACTTTGACTCTAAAGTGCGCCGTCAAAGCCTCGACGAAGTGGACCTGTTCTACGGCCACGTTGCGGCGATGGATGTACTCGCGCTGTCACTGGAACGCGCGGCGACCATGCTCCAGGACGACGCCCTCGAGCGCTTCAAGACCCAGCGCTATGCAGGTTGGGACCAATCGCTGGGACAGGCCGTGCTCGGAGGCGATTTCAGCCTGGAGTCGCTGGCCGAACATGCTTTCAGCCATGAGCTGAACCCACAAGCGGTGAGTGGCCGCCAAGAGATGCTCGAAGGCGTGGTGAACCGCTTCATCTACCCATAAATGCGGGAGTCGATCGTCGAGGGAATGCACGCCATGCGTCAGGTCTACCCTGCTCAAGGCGCTGACGTGAGTGCGCGGTGACATTCTCGCGACAAACCTCTACGTTCATCCCCTCAAGAACGCTCTACAGTTCCATGCGCAGTACGTTCCAGGTCCAGAAGTGCGTCTAAACAACAATAAAAGGGACTCACCATCATGAAACACCTGAAAACCGTTGTACTCACCAGCGTTCTGGCACTGCTGTCCAACTCGGCCATGGCCGATGCGGCTCATCCGAAAATCGGCTTTTCCATCGACGACTTGCGTCTCGAACGCTGGGCGCGTGACCGTGACTACTTCACTGCGGCCGCCGAACAATTGGGCGCCAAGGTTTATGTGCAATCGGCTGATGCCAATGAACAGCGCCAGATCTCCCAAATCGAAAACCTGATCTCCCGCGGCGTCGATGTGATTGTCATCGTGCCGTTCAATGCCACGGTATTGAATAACGTCGTTGCCGAAGCGAAAAAAGCGGGCGTCAAAGTGCTGTCCTACGACCGGCTGATCCTGAATGCCGATATCGATGCCTATATTTCCTTCGATAACGAAAAAGTCGGCGAAATGCAGGCCCAAGGCGTGTTGAATGCCCAGCCTAAAGGTAACTACTTCCTGCTCGGCGGCGCACCGACTGACAACAACGCGAAGATCCTGCGTCAAGGCCAAATGAAAGTGCTGCAGCCTTCGATCGACAAAGGCGACATCAAAATCGTCGGCCAGCAATGGGTCAAGGAATGGAACCCGACCGAAGCGCTGAGCATCGTCGAGAACGCCTTGACCGCTAACAACAACAAAATCGACGGCATCGTGGCCTCTAACGACGCCACTGCAGGCGGTGCGATTCAAGCCCTCGCCGCGCAAAAACTCGCGGGTAAAGTACCGGTTTCAGGGCAAGACGCCGACCTCGCGGCGATCAAGCGCGTCATCGCCGGCACCCAGACCATGACGGTCTACAAACCACTGAAGTTGCTAGCCACCGAGGCTGCCAAGCTGTCGGTGCAACTGGTGCGTAACGAGAAACCCGCCTACAACTCACAGTACGACAACGGCAGCAAACAGGTCGAAAGCATCCTGCTCAAACCAACGCCACTGACCAAAGACAACATCAACGTGCTGGAAGAAGACGGGTTCTATACCAAAGCGCAAATCGCCGGGCAGTAACCGTACGGTTTCCTGCGGGCGTTGCCGAAGGCGGCGCTCGCAAGGAGCGTGCCTATCACCTCGCTTTTTCGCTGTGGAATGAGTACTCGTCATGTCCGACTATTTGCTTGAAATGAACAACATCGTCAAAGCCTTCGATGGCGTCAAAGCGCTAAATGGTATCGATATCAGGATCAAGCCTGGCGAATGCGTTGGCCTGTGTGGCGAGAACGGGGCCGGCAAATCGACCCTGATGAAAGTACTGTCGGCCGTCTATCCATGCGACACCTGGGAGGGTGAAATCCTCTGGGACGGCAAGCCGTTGCGGGCAAACTCTATTGCCGAAACCGAAGCGGCCGGCATCGTCATCATCCACCAGGAGTTGACGCTGGTGCCCGACCTCAGCGTTGCGGAAAACATCTTCATGGGGCACGAATTGACACTGCCCGGCGCACGCATGAACTACCCCGCCATGATGCACCGTGCCGAAGCGCTGATGCGCGAACTGAACGTGCCCGACATGAACGTCGCCCTGCCCGTTTCGCAATACGGTGGCGGCTACCAGCAACTCGTGGAAATCGCCAAGGCGCTGAACAAGAAGGCGCGCCTGCTCATCCTCGACGAACCCTCATCGGCGCTGACCCGCTCGGAAATCGATGTGCTGCTGGACATCATCCGCACACTCAAAGCCAAGGGCGTCGCCTGCGTCTACATCTCACACAAGCTCGATGAAGTGTCGGCGATCTGCGACACCATTTCGGTGATCCGCGATGGCAAACACATCGCCACCACCGCCATGGCCGACATGGATGTGTCCCGCATCATCACCCAGATGGTCGGCCGTGAGATGAGCAATTTATATCCCACCGAACCCCATGAGATCGGCGAGGTGGTGTTCGAGGCACGTCACATCACTTGCTACGATGTCGACAACCCAAGCCGCAAGCGGGTGGACGATATCTCGTTCACCCTGCGGCGCGGCGAAATCCTCGGCGTCGCCGGGCTGGTCGGTGCCGGCCGCACGGAGCTGGTGTCAGCGCTGTTTGGTTCCTACCCCGGCCGCTACGAAGGCGAAGTCTGGCTGGATGGCAAACCCATCGACACCCGCACACCGCTGAAGTCCATTCGCGCCGGTTTGTGCATGGTTCCCGAAGACCGCAAACGCCAGGGCATCGTCCCGGACCTGAGCGTCGGGCAGAACATCACGCTCGCGGTACTGGATAATTTTTCCCACCTCACGCGCATCGACGCCGAAGCGGAACTGGGCAGCATCCAGCAGCAAATCCAGCGCATGCACCTGAAGACGGCGACCCCTTTCCTGCCCATCACCAGCCTCTCCGGAGGCAACCAGCAGAAAGCCGTACTGGCCAAAATGCTGCTGACCCAACCTCGCGTGCTGATCCTCGACGAACCCACCCGCGGTGTGGATGTGGGCGCCAAATACGAGATTTATAAATTGATGGGGGCACTGGCCGCCGAAGGCGTGTCAATCATCATGGTGTCATCGGAGTTGGCCGAGGTCCTGGGCGTCTCTGACCGAGTGCTGGTGATCGGCGAAGGGCAGCTGCGCGGCGATTTTATCAACCATGAACTGACCCAGGAGCAGGTGCTCGCCGCAGCACTTAGCCAGCCGAACGGGCATGACCATACTGATCGGAAGTCTGCGTAAATGATGCAGGTCAAACAGCTATTCACGCGCTACAAAATACTCGCCTTGTTTCTCGCCGTTGCCCTGATCTGGCTGTTTTTCAGTTGGCAGACCGAAGGTGGCTTCCTGACGCCACGCAACTTGTCGAACCTGCTGCGGCAGATGTCCATCACCGGCATTCTCGCCTGCGGCATGGTGTTGGTGATCATCAGTGGCGAAATCGACCTCTCGGTGGGCTCGATGTTGGGCTTGCTCGGCGGCGTCGCGGCTATTCTCGATGTGGTCTACCACGTGCCACTGCCGCTCAACCTCGCCATCGTTGCGCTCTGCGGCTTGCTGATTGGCCTGGGCAACGGCTACATGACCGCGTACCTGCGCATCCCTTCGTTCATCGTGGGCCTGGGCGGGATGTTGGCGTTTCGCGGCGTGCTGCTGGGCATCACTGGCGGTACCACGATTGCGCCAGTGTCGGCCGAGCTGGTTTACGTCGGCCAAGGCTACCTGCCGACGCTGGCCGGGGTGATTCTGGGTGTGTTGCTGTTCGGGTTGACCTTGTTTTTGACCTGGCGCCAACGCCGCAACCGCGCCTTACATGGCTTGGCGGTGCCGTCGATGCTGCGCGACACCGTACGCGTAGTGTTGATCGGCCTGGTGCTGGCGGGCTTCGTCTACACCCTCAACAGCTACGATGGCATTCCCGTGCCCGTACTGCTTCTGCTGGTGCTGCTCGGTGTCTTCAGCTACGTGACCAGCCAAACCGTGTTCGGCCGACGCATCTACTCGGTGGGCAGCAACATGGAAGCCACGCGCCTGTCCGGTATCAACGTGCAGGCAGTCAAACTGTGGATCTTCGGCATCATGGGCGTGATGTGCGCTCTCGCCGGCCTGGTCAATACCGCACGCCTGGCTGCCGGCTCACCCTCCGCCGGCAACATGGGCGAACTGGACGCCATCGCTGCCTGCTTCATCGGCGGCACCTCCATGCGCGGTGGTTCGGGCACTGTCTACGGCGCACTGCTCGGAGCGCTGGTGATCAGCAGCCTGGACAACGGCATGTCGATGCTCGACGTCGACAGCTACTGGCAGATGATCGTCAAGGGCAGCATTTTGGTTCTTGCTGTCTGGGTGGATGTCAGCACCCGCAGTAGCCGTCGCTGAGCGACAACAGGAAGCTTTTGACCCAAAATACGGTGGCGCGCCAGGGGCCTGCCACCTGATTTAAAGCCCGCCCCTACCAGGCCGGATAACCGCCATCGACGGTCAGACTCGCACCGGTGACGAGAGCAGTCTTGCCGGTGAAACGTTGCGAGGGGACGTGCATTTCTCAAACCTTTCAGTTGATTGATCTACGACGGGCCGCCTGTCTACCAACCCGTTACAAACGCCGGGGGATCGCCAAAAAACACTAATAAAATAGTTAATTTTCAATTACTTATGAATGATTCGATTCCAGCTTCGGCACCATCTATATCAAGGACTTGCCGGGGAAACCTGATGCAGGCCCTTATTCTTTGCTCCGCAATATTGAAACCTGCTCCGCAACTCCCTCCTACGGCGTCCTGAACCTGCATCTGCGCAATTGAGACCCGATCAAAAACGCTTGTCTGCACAGATCGTTACTGCACCGGCAGGAAGTTCATCAACAGCAAACTTTGCGCGTAATTGAGCGCAACGCGTCGGTAACGCTCATCGAGCATTTGGGTCAACAGGTCCAGGCGCGCGACTATCTTGCCGAACTCAACGGCGAAACTGAGGTTGCTGGCCTCCTCCGATATCTCATTGGAGAACAACAATAAAACCCCATTGGCATCCTGACGCTGGCTGAGCAGCCAAGTAGCCTTCTCGATATTACGCGCAGCATTGCTAACGAACTGCGGATTGATCGAGTTCGTCATATAAAACTCGGTCCGCCCGCCGTGTGCGGTAACGAGCATGCTGCCGATTGCGTAGATAAAGGCCCCAACCCGGTCGCCGCGAAACTCAGGGCTTAAGGAATAGCTCAGGGCCTCTAGATCGCGACGCTCCCCTAGGGCAGGCAATGGTCGACGAAGTTCGATGGCCTGGCGGACTTCCCGAGCAGCGCTGACAGCATCTGGATAACCCGATTGACGCCACTGGCTAGGGTTACGCAGATAGAGCTTGCTCATTAGCAAGTACAGGCTTTGCAGATTGTCGTGCATGCCCAGGGTAGCCATACGATCAACGCTGGTTTGGAAGAACTCATCAGGCTTGCCATCACTGAACTGCCTGGCGATATCGCGCCCCTGCTGCTGGCTGCAACCGAGGGTGCAGAGCATGAAGACTGCAACCAGCACGAGCGGCCGACGCATCCATCGAGTGACAAAAACAGGCAACGTACGATCCATCGACACCAAATCTGGTTCTTCTGCCCACGCAGGAAATTAGCGTGATCGGGACAGACATAGATCGAGAAAATGAAAAAAAGTGCGATGGGGATGACCAGATTATTGAAATGAGCACCCGCCAAGCCTCGTAACAAAGCCCAGCCCGCCCGCTGGCTTTTTGCTTCGTGGAAGCCATCACCCGAGGGGTATCAAAACAACCAATCGGCGAAATATAAACTTTTTGTAGCCTGAGGAATCAACAGTACTAGGGGGGTACTCAAATCGGGATACCACCGTTTTATGGCATTGCACTAAGTGGTGGCATCCATACATGGGTTCTGTAAGAACCCAGGAGTCATCATCATGAAGTCCTTACGCTTACTTGCGTTTTCTGGAGCCGCCCTGGTCGTGCTGTCGGGGTTCCCTGCAATGGTATCGCACGCTACCAGCAGTGAGCCGATCGATACGTCAGCCGTGCAACTTGAGCAGCAACAGCAAAACGGTATTGCCTATCTGTCCGGTGGTATTGGTCTGGACGAGTCGCGAGCCATTCAGCAGGCCAAGGGATACACCCTCCACCTGACCTTTTCCACCGGTCCAGGTAATGAATACGTGCCTGATGTCGATATCGCGATTCAGAATATGCAGGGGCACTCACTGCTGACGCTGAGCAAGGTCGGCCCCATTGTCTACGTTCAGTTAGCACCCGGAAAGTATGTGATTGTCGGGACTCGCAATGGTCACGAACATCGGAGTGTCGTTGAACTTAAAGGCGGGGCTGTTCAGGATCTGAATCTGCACTGGAACGATGCCAAATAATCGCTGATTGTTGAAATCAAACGCTACAGCTCACGAGAAGCCCGCACCCGATGCGGGCTTCTCGTAGCTGGGTGTACAGGTGGCAGCCTCATCACTTTTCCCAGACAAAAAACCGCTCAATAGCGGGCATTCCCGTTGAGTTCTAGTAGGCAGTCGGAGTGAAAGAAAAACTGCTGCCATGCTGGGAAATTCTACGACGAACCAGATCTCCCGGTTTCACTTCAACTTCTGACTCGATGATTCTTGAGTGTCCAAAAAGCATGTATTTCGACACCCCAAGAATGTGCTTACCGGGAGCCAAGCCAAATCTGGCGACCTCGCCCGGGTGAAACTCAGCAGCAGGTTTACCATCGATATTAAGGATAAAGCGGACCTCAGAACCATAGATCCCCGAATCTCTGGTCACCACTAACTGAGCCGCATTCTTTTCGGTGAACGCATACAACCTTGGGGCGGGTACTGGGTCAGCATTTTCGGTAGATATGGGTGATGTAGAACACCCGCTGATGGCAACTAGCAATAACGCTCCGATTAAAGCCCTCATAACGTTCCCTCGTAATAAAGTCGCGAGACTCTACCACCTGCTAATTGGGCTGAGCGAGGTATCTGATCTTCCCTGCCTTCCTGGCTGGGCCACGCCACTCAAGCGCACCTACTCCTCCAAGCGCCCCGTAGCGTCACGATCGCCCTCGTATCGCCTGATGAGCGGAAACGGCGGCAACCAGGATTCGCGACGGACGATCCAGCTTTCGTAGGTTGGTATCAGTTGGTTCGGGGCATCCAGAGATCCCAGGTTCACTTCGATTTCATCGTCGGTGCGGGCGAAAACGGACGAGCCGCAGCGGGGACAGAAAAACCGTCCGGCGTAGTCACGTGTTGCGCCATTGATCGTCACCGCGTCCTGCGGAAACACCGCAGACGCGTGAAAAAGCGCCCCATGATGCTTGCGGCACTCAAGGCAGTGACAAAGACCGACCCGGTAGGGAGCCCCCGTCGCCTCAATCCGGACGTCGCCGCACAGGCAGCCGCCCGTGTATCGGTCCATGTTGCAGCTCCTCCCACATCACACGCTCGAAATACCTACGACGCCAGGGCCGCTTCGATCTTAGCGATATCGATCTTTCCCATTTCCATCATGGCATCGAAGGCGCGTTTGGAGGCCGCTCGATCCGGGCTGGTTATTGCTGCCATTAGGACGCGCGGCGTGATCTGCCACGACAGCCCCCACTTGTCCTTGCACCAGCCGCAGGCGCTCTCTTGACCACCGTTGTCGACAATCGCATTCCACAAGCGGTCTGTTTCAGCCTGGTCGTCGGTTGCGACCTGGAACGAGAACGCCTCGTTGTGCTTGAACACCGGCCCGCCGTTCAACCCGAGGCAAGGGATGCCCATGATTGTGAACTCGACCATCAATACATCGCCCTCCTGGCCCGCCGGATACTCGCCAGGCGCGTGATGAACGGCGCCCACGACGCTGTCGGGAAAGGTACGAGCATAGAAGGTCGCCGCATCCAACGCGGTACCCTCATACCAGAGACAAATAGTGTTCTTGCTGATCATATGGATTCTCCAACTGCCACTTGGGAAAAAACAGGCCTCTAATAGAGCGTGTCTGCGAAAATACCCTGCCTAAGAAAAGTAAGTCATCACCGCAATGACGACAGAGACCCAGGCCAGGGTCAACAAAAACGATAGCGCCCCCAGTGTTTTGCCCATCACTCATCCCCACGCCATCGATCTTGCCCAGAGCGGGTTAAGAATAGACAAGCCCGAAGCCCCCCGCCTTAAATCTCCAGTTCACCGTGAGGCTGACTGTCCGACACAGACACTGATGGGTAACTATCAGGATCAGGCCAAGCCCCGTCGCTGAGGCATCGCCTGAGCATCTGATACGCTTTTTTCTTCATCACCTGCATCTGTATCGCACCCCAGCGAGCAGCGATAATAAACCCACTCCCGATACGCCCGTGGAGCGCGACTGGAACCCTCCTGTCGTCCCTTCTTTTCGGAGGCCTTATGGCTAAGATGGCATTTTTTCTATTTGGATTTTTAGCGCTGACCATCGCAATTGGCTTGCTCGCTACCATTTCGCCGGTCTAGAACCTCACTTCATCCTGCGAAAAACATCGGGTACAGCGACAGCACCAACAGCCCTGCCATGGAAAGGTTGAACACCCTCAAACAACGCGGCTCGCGCAACAGATTGCGCAAGCCGCTGCCGAACCCGGCCCACACACAGACGCTGGGCAGATTGACTTGGCCCCGTACAGCTGCGGGTGAATCAGGGAGTACACTTTGCCGCTGCCCTGCGCCGCCACCGGAAAGCAAAAACAGCCTGCGCCTAGTCTGATATCTTTAAAATTTCCGAGAAGTCCAAGATGCCCTTTACCTCCAAAACCAGTCTCACCGCCTCGGCAGAGGATCCCTATCTGTGGCTTGAAGACGTTGAGGGCACCGAGGCCCTGAACTGGGTACGCGCCCAGAATGCCAACACCCAAGGCCGTCTTACACAGTCCGATACCTTTAAACAAACCGAGTCCGAGCTACTGGCAGTGCTCGATTCGGACGTCAAGATCCCCTATGTGCAGAAAATCGGCACGCACTATTACAACTTCTGGACCGATGCGACTCATCAGCGCGGCCTTTGGCGCCGAACCACGCTGGACGAGTTCCGCAAACCCGAGCCGAAGTGGGAGACAGTGCTCGACATAGATGCCCTGAATTTGGCCGAAGACGAGAACTGGGTCTGGGGCGGCGCCGACTGCCTGCCGCCGGACTACCGTCATTGCCTGATCACACTGTCCCGTGGGGGTGCCGACGCGCATGTCGTTCGTGAGTTCGACCTGGTCGACAAACAGTGGGTAAAAAACGGCTTCCAATTACCCGAGTCCAAGGGCGGAACAAGCTGGATCGACGTGGACACTCTCTACGTCTTCACCGACTTCGGTGAGGGCACGTTGACCCGGTCGGGCTATCCACGCATCGTGAAACAGTGGACACGCGGCACCCCGCTCAGCGCTGCCAGCCTTGTCTACGAAGGCCAGCCTGAAGATCAATATGTCTATGCCGTGCACGATCACACGCCTGGCTATGAGCGTGATTTCGTCAGCCGTGCGCTGGCGTTTTACAGCGACGAACTGTACTTGCGTAGCAAGGACGGCAAACTGACCAGGATCGACGCGCCCGACTCAGCCAACAAGTCAGTACACAAGGACTGGCTGTTGCTGGAGCTGCGCGATGACTGGGACTTGGGGACGGTCTATGCGTCCGGTTCGTTATTGGCGATCAGGCTTGATGACTTCCTCGCAGGCCAGCGCCATTTCGAGACTCTGTTCACGCCAACCAACAGTACTTCACTGGTCGACAGTACCTGGACCAGGAATCACTTGGTACTGAACGTACTTGATGACGTCAAGAACAGCCTCAGCGTACTGACCCCGAGCGAGACTGGATTCAAGCGCAGCGGATTCGACGGGGTACCGGACGTCGGCTCAGTCGATGTCTACGCGGTGGACCCTGACGAGAGCGACGCGGTGTGGCTCAACACCACCGACTTCCTGACCCCGGCGTCTCTGTCTCTGGCCGAGATCGGCCATCTTCCGCATGTGCTGAAGACCATGCCGACGTTCTTCGATTCGAGCACTATGCTCGCCGAACAGCACTTCGCCACCTCCGCCGACGGCACCCGAGTGCCGTACTTCCTGGTACGCCCAAAGGCTCTGCAAGCGGACGGCACCACGCCTACCCTGCTCTACGGTTATGGCGGCTTTGAGGTCTCCCTGACGCCTTACTACTCTGGTGGCCTGGGCCGTGCATGGCTATCGAAGGGCGGCGTCTACGTGGTTGCCAATATCCGTGGTGGGGGCGAATACGGTCCGCTCTGGCATCAGGCGGCACTGAAAGAAAACCGTCCACGCGCCTACGAAGATTTCGCGGCTGTCGCACAGGACCTGATCAATCGCAGAGTCACGTCGCCCCAGCACCTGGGTGTGCAAGGCGCAAGCAACGGCGGGCTGCTGACCGGCAATATGCTGACCCAGTATCCGCAGCTTTTCGGTGCGGTCGTGGTTCAGGTGCCATTACTCGATATGAAGCGCTATAGCCACCTGTTGGCGGGTGCCTCGTGGATGGCCGAATATGGCGATCCGGATCAGCCACACGAGTGGGCCTACATCCAGAAGTTCTCGCCGTACCATTTGTTCGATTCGAGCAAGGTCTATCCGCCAGTGCTCTTCCTGACTTCCACACGCGATGACCGTGTGCATCCGGGGCATGCCCGCAAGATGGCAGCGAAGATGATTGAAGCCGGGAAAGACGTGACCTACTACGAGAACATCGAAGGCGGACACGGCGGCGCTGCGACTAACGCCCAGTCAGCGAACATGGATGCCCTGGTTTATCAGTTTTTGTGGGAGCACCTGAAAAAGAACTGAGACCTATAAAAATCGCTAATGCGAGGAAACGTACATAGAGGGCGTGGACGGCGCGGGCAATGCATAGGTCGCCTTCATCCACTCGATCTCTGCGTGAGGTGTTCGCCCAAAGAAGCGCTTGAACTCGCGGCTGAATTGCGAGGCGCTTTCATAGCCTACATTGAACGCCGCCGTCGACGCGCTCATCGCATTGCGTAGCATCAGTAACCGCGCCTGGTGTAAGCGCGTCGACTTCAGGTACTGCATCGGCGACGAGTCCGTCACGCTACGAAAGTGCAGGTGAAAGCTGGGCACGCTCATGTTTGCTTCTTGGGCAAGGGACTCCACATCCAGGTGCTGCTGGTAGCAACTGTGAATCTTGCGGATCGCGCGAGTGACCTTGCCGAAGTGACCTTGACGGTTAAGCGCGGCACGCATCGAGCCACCCTGCTCGCCCGTCAGGATGCGGTAGTAGATTTCCCGCACCAGTGACGGCCCCAGTATTTGCGCTTCGCCCGGACGACTCATCACCTCGAGAAAGCGCAGCGTCGAAGCCCGCAGCAAATCGTCCATCGGCGAAGCGTACATGCCCTTGGGCTGGGCATCACTTGGCCCGAGCGCTTCATCCACTTGCAACATCAACTCGCTGGCCAGTTGTAAGTCCAGACGCATGTAAACCGCCAGCATCGGCTGCATCTCGCTGGCGTCGGTTTCCATGGTGAACGGAACCGGCACGGACACCACCAAGTAATGCTGGGCGTCATAGACGTAGATGTCATCGCCCAGATAGCCGCGCTTGCGCCCCTGGCACAGGATCACGATACCCGGGTCATACAGCACCGGCGTGCGAGTCAGTGGCCGATTCGAACGCAAAAACCGGATGTCCTCCAGCGCGCTGAGATTGTAGCCCTCAACGGGCGCAAGCTTTTCCATCAACTGCACCATGCGTGAGGTGCATAAGTCGGCCTGATTCATTGACGTCCTCTTTGTTAGCGGCTCAACCGTCGGTGGAACGGGTCAGCGCTTCCCATTGATCAATCTCACTAAGCACACGATTCAACTTGTCACGTACCAGCCCCAGTGCGTCACTGCCCAATAGCAAATGGGCCGGTGGTGCCTCGCTGGCAATCACCTGCAACATCGCTTGTGCAGCCTTCTGCGGGTTGCCAAGCTGTTTGCCGCTCTTCTCTTCGCGCGCTTTGCGCACCGGGTCGAAGCTGGCGTTATAGTCGGCAATGCTCCGTGGGGTGCGCTGCATCGAACGACCGGCCCAGTCAGTGCGAAACGAGCCCGGCGCCACTGCGGTCACGAAGATATTGAAAGGCAGCAGTTCCTTGCTCAGCGTATCGGAGATACCTTCGAGAGCAAATTTGCTCCCGCAGTAGTACGCGATCCCCGGCATCGTGATCGTGCCACCCATGGAGGTGATATTGAGGATGTGCCCGGCACGACGCTTACGAAAATAAGGCACGAACGCCTTGATCACCGCTACCGCGCCAAACACGTTGACGTCGAACTGGCGACGCATCTCCTCAAGCGGCGATTCTTCGAAGATGCCCTCATGACCGTAGCCTGCGTTGTTGACCAACACGTCGACCGGGCCGTGTGTGGCTTCAACGGCCGCTACTACGCTGTCGATCCGGGCAAAGTCAGTCACATCCAGGATCACCCCATGAGCATGATCCACAGACAGCGCCTCAAAGGCCTGCAAAGCCGCTTGATTACGCACAGTACCGATGACGCAGTGGCCTGCCGCAAGAGCTTCCTGTGCCAGCGCCTGGCCGAAGCCACTGCTCACCCCTGTGATGAATAGGGTTTTCCTGCTGTTCATGGCGAACTCCAATAAGTCGGTAGAGCGCCATGGTATCTATCGAAAACCCGGGCACCTATGCCGGTTTGTCTTCCAGCATTGCCTATTCCTATCAGAGCCAATCGTTAAACAGGCACGGTTACTTTAAGGAGGATACTGCCGGTTCCAAAAGCAAAACCGTAGCCGGCCCGGCTCGGAACGTTGGGTTGTGCTTGGCGGCCTCCAGCATATGAGGTGCCAGATGATGAGCATCGAGTGCTTTCCTGGAGGCCCACTTCTCGATCAAGACAAAGCTGTCGCTGTTACCGACTACAGGGTGCAAGTCATATTGAATGCATCCCTGTTCAGACCTGACCAAAGGCGCCAGCTTCTCAAAAGCAGCCAACTGGTCCGAACCTCGACCTGGCTGGGTGTTGATAATGACGACAAGCCGGACTTCATCGAACATGGATAACACCACTACAGGTTAGAGATAGATAAGCACAGTACGTCATCACGAATGTCAGACGCAAAATGATCGGTACTTGCTCCACGAGCGGTCCCCTGCCGTCATCGCAATAATCAGGATTTTCGCGAGTAGGCCGCCCATTTCGTCATGTCTTCATGCGATATGTTCCCGCCACATACGACGAGGCCAATGACAGCATCTACAGGGAGCCTGGGCGCTGTAGCAACTACTGCGGGTATTAGGGCCCCAGACGCGAGCTCCACCCATTGCCTTGCGTCTTCCCCGAAGGAAATCATGCCATTGATAGCCTCCTTGTCAGATACGATCACTATCTCCTCTACATAGTGTTGAGCATGAGAAAGCATTACTTCACTGATGATCGGGACACCAAGCGTTGAGATGATCGAGCTAATCTCGACGTCAATTGGTTTGCCGGCTTGCAGCGCCTGGTACATGGAGTTCGCGCCGAAAGTCTCTACGCCCCAAATACGGATATCGGGTTTGATAGATTTTAGTGCTGTAGCCACTCCTGCCAGCATTGCCCCGCCTCCGACAGCAAGAAAGACGTCAGTGAGTGAAGGGCAATCGGCAATGAACTCAAGAGCAAGCGTTCCGTGGCCCTCAGCTATCAGCGTGTCGCTGCAATCGTCGATAACCAGATACCCCTCGTCCTCCAAAGCTTTGGCCCGGGCAAATGCAGCGTAAACATCACATTCAACAATGACAGAACTGCCAGAGGAGCGAATTCTTTCAATCGAAGACGACGGCGCACTTTGAGGCACGATGACAGTTATATCCACGCCGAAGCTCTTTGCGGCCTCTCCTATCGCAATCCCAAAATTGCCCCCGCTTACCGCTACGAATTTTGCGCTGCTTAAATCGTCTTGGGATGCCGAGAACTTATTGAGCACGCCGCGCGCCTTGAACGAACCGCCAACCTGCATGTTTTCGAGCTTAAGAAACACAGGCTTTTGAATCTTCTCGGCCAATAGAGCGCTCGAAACAGTCGGAGTGCGAATCACCGATCCATTTATCCGCTGCGCCGCCATCACTATGGATTTGAAATCAATCAGATCTGTCATTTGCGGCCGATACCCTAAAATTGAAATTTCGGGAGGCCGCCCCTGAACGGGCGCCCTCTCCTTTCCCTTTCACATCCGCCTCACCGTCGAGCACACTTCTCAATGGATGGCGCACATCAGTTGCCAGAGAGTAGCCTTCCAAAGTACAAGCCAGCCCGGCGCGGACTTTTTTTCTTTGCCTGCTAAACTGACCCCATCCTCGAATGGAATCGGCACTATGCCTAACCAGCACTCACTCCCTGCTGTACTCGAAAAAATCTACGAAAACCAACTTGCCTTGGAGGCTGCGATCATGGAATTGGCCCTTGCGATCGAGCGCCAGGGCGACGAGGCTGTCGGTGAAAACGTTCGTGAAGCGCTATCTACGATCGGGAAAAACGTTGGGCACGTAAAACAGGCCTTGGAGAAACTCAAGATGGACGCTCGCGACAAGTAACTGCCAAAGTAACCTTTGTATTCTTCCCTTTACACTTCGTCGCCATCTGATTGATCAGTAATCATTTGCAATGCAGACTGCCGTGGCTGAAGGAACAGTGCTCACTCGACGAAAAGGCTGAATCTGTACAGCCATTAATCACCTCAACTCATGAGCTCCCCTTCGCCGGTTTCTATCCATGAGACATGAAGATGTCATCCCCCCATTACTCAAAGCGCTCAACGAAAACCAACTCGCATTGGCCGCTGCTATCGAAGAATTAGCCAAATGGGTCGGTGATCGCGGCTCCGTAGACACCGTCACGAATGTGTATGGAGCCCTTGAAACGCTCACCCATAACCAGGCGTTCATAGACCTGAGTATCGCGTTGATGATGGAGCCAGACTGATCCACTGGATTGCAGCAGCGACCAGTCTTGTGCTCGATGTATCCCCCTGGGTCAGGTCAGGAAATGAAAATCCCCGCGCCATTCAGTTGGGTCATACCTACGCCCACCAGCATCACAGAGTTTTCGCCAAAGGACAGTACGGTGTTGTCCTCAACCGTCGAGGCATGGGAGCGGTAATCGTAGTCTTGCCCCAGGCCCGGAACACCCATGAACACAAGCTTATCGCTGGCCTGGCAGCCTTCGATCCGATCGTTGCCGAAGAACCCGTTGAACAGGAAGGTATTGCTGCCGCCTCCCGAGACCATCAAGTCGTTGCCGGCCCCACCGACAAACACGTCATTACCCTGGTTGCCAATCAGGTGATCATCGCCGTCCAGGCCAAACAGCCAGTCGCCGGCGGCATGGGCGGTGAGGACGTTGTTGCTGGCATCACCTTTGGCCGAACTCGCGTACTGCGTTAAATCGGTTCCGGCCAGCAGGCCGTTGCCGGTCACCTGATAAGTGATGTCATGTGAGCCCCATGGGATGGAAGTCCATGGGATATAGGAGGTTTCCTTGCTCACCAGCGCACCGATATCCCGGGTCAGACTGATGCCGCCATAGGCGTCGTTGATGTACAGCGTGCCGTCACCATCGTTGGCAAAACTGAAGGTAGCCAGAGGCTTTTGCAGTTCGAAGACGTTATCGCCTTTGCCGCCCAGCACGACGTTGTAACCACCGTCATCGCGGAACCGATCGTTGCCTGCGCCACCTTCCAGGAAGTCATTGCCCGCCCCGCCCTTGAGCAGGTCGTTGCCCTCAGTGCCGATGATGAAGGTATTGCCGGTGTGCTTTTCAGCGTAGCGATTCAAGTCTTGCACCCAGGTAGTTCCACGCGTGGCGTCTGACAGGCTGGAGACAACGATGGTCGAATCCTTGCTGGTCAGGTCGTAGAAGTCTGAGGCCGCGATACGCCCCAGGCCTTGGGTGTAACCGTCCAGAGAGTGGGCTTTGGCGACGCCCCAGTTAAGGCTGTTGGGAAAATGCGCCGAGGCCGAGGCGTAGTTATCAGTAAAGCTGACGAGGTTGTTGGCAGCCGAGTCCCAAGCCCTATCGTTACCCCACAAGAGCGCCGAGACATTGATGCCTTTGCCATCGATGGCCTTGAACACCGGGTCATTTTCATAGCCGATATTCAAGACCTTGGTATCGCCCGAGCTTTGAGTGGGTGAAGCAAAGGTTACGTAATTGGCATCCTGATAGAAGCCGTCCCAATGATCGCGGCTCAAGGTCGCCAGGCTGTTGGCACCCAGTGCGCCAAGGCTATGACCAGTGACCAGGATGTCCTTGCCGGTCAATCCTTGGCTCTTGGCATAGATAGCGACGTTATCCAGCAGGGTGTTAAAGGCCAGTTTGGCGTAGTCGGTGGCGTACCCGGGGAGTACGGCGGCGGCCAGATCGCTGGCCACGTCGCCCAGGCCATCCAGAGTCAAACCAAAGGAGGTACCGCGGAACGCGATCCCCATGGCAACTAGTTTGCCAGCGCTATCGTATTGTCCCAGCACCTCGACGTTGGCAGAAGGCGCCAATGCTGTCTCGCCCCAAAAGGTGCCTTGCTTGTCCACTTTCTGGGTCACACCCAAAGCTTGCGCACCGATAGGTGCCCAGCCACCGGTTGCCAGAGGTTGGCCGGTGGAGTCATAAGCGTACTCGGATAAAGCCAAGGCGTCGTTCAGCAGCGCCTTTGCGTGCTCGCCCGTCATGCTCTTGTAATCGAAAACACCCATGCCCTTTTCCCTTTTCGGATGGCTTTGTATGCGGCCTCACTTCGGATAGCCGGGATAGATTGGGGCCGGGGGCGAGAGGACTGTCAATCGTTACCTAAAAATTGAATAGCCGGCTGGGTGATTCATCACTAACCCACCTTCGTGGGCGTGAGGGGCATTTCTTGCGACTCATTGACGAGCCGCGTAACCCCCTCGCCTCCACCTTCCTGGGTCGGGTGACAGCGGTCACTGCTACGGCGCCTGCCATCGGGATAGACGATAAAAGCCCCGCCGTCCTTGCCACACTCAAACAGATACACCGGCGACAGTTCTCGCGCTTTATCAATACGCGCATTCAGGCGAACGATGTACGTACCCAGTGAAACCGTTACACAAATAATCAGCACCACACACAACATCAATTGATTGGCGTAGCTGACGCCGACGTCATCAGAACGCACTGGCGACATAATACGGCCCTGCCCGCTCGGCGCTCTGGCCAACCAGAAACCAGCTACTCCCTCCCATGCGCACCAACTGCGCTCCCGACGGCAGGACGCCGGCCATCAGGCCGAGGAAAATCAAGGCCAACAGGATTCCTTTGACCATCGAAGACAGGTTCATGACTGTGACGAGCTCTGGATAAGAAGAGCCTCAGCTTAAACAGCGAAGGGTTAACATCAGGTAAACATCAACAGAAAGCAGTCCGACATCCGCTATCCTTCGGACCTCTGAGCGACAAGTGTCCAAGGGGACGTTCCCGTGCATATTCACCTGCTGCTGGTCGAGGACAACCTTGATCTGGCCATTACCGTCATCGAGTACCTGGAAATCAGCGGCATCGGCTGCGACCACGCCAGCAATGGCCAGGCCGGCCTTAGCCTGGCGCTCAAGCAGCACTACGATGTCATTCTCCTGGATATCATGTTGCCGCGGCTGGACGGTCAACAGGTGTGCGAACAGTTACGCCAGCAAGGCAGTCAGACGCCCATCCTGATGCTCACCTCGCTGGATGCGCTGTCGGACAAGCTCGCCAGCTTTGCTGCGGGGGCCGACGACTACCTGGTCAAGCCGTTCGAACTGGCAGAACTAGTGGCCAGAATTCGCGCGTTGAGCATGCGGCGCAGCGGCCAGGCCAGTCGTCTTCAGGTCGACGACCTGGTCATGGAACTGACCACCCGCAAAGTCAGTCGCGCCGGGCAGGAGCTGCATCTGTCTCCCATCTGCTGGACCTTGCTGGAGTGCCTGATGCGCGCCAGCCCCGAGCCGGTCACCCGAGAACGTCTCGAAACGACCATCTGGGGCGACGAGCCACCGGACAGCAACAACCTCAAAGTACACATGCATCGACTGCGCAAGACCGTGGACAAACCCTTCGGCCAGCCCCTGATCCATACCCTTCCTGGCGTCGGCATACAGTTGACATCACATGCGTAACGGCCTGAGCCTGAAGTGGGTGATCAGCGGCAGCTTTTTGTTGCTGATCGCCGTGGTTCTGATTATTTACAGCAAGCTGCTGCCCATATACACCGTGCGCGGCCTGCTCTACACCGCCAGCGCCATGATGGAAGAAGAAGCCCAATATTTCGTCAGGCACTACAAAAAGGACCCAACCACGCTGCCGCCGCACAACTACTTCTATACCGGCGTCATTGGCAAGGACGCGTTGCCGGAGAGTATCCGTCAGGTGGTGGACACACCACCGAGCCTGTCCTTCGGCGCTGTCCATGTCTTCGGCGACCTGGACTCCGATGACGAAGATTCGGAAGTCCGGGTGATCCTCACCCAGGCCTTGGGGGACGGCAAGACCCTCTATATGTTCGACGTCGACCACGACCATGAAGAAGGCGGCGAAGTCGAGACGCCGCTGTCTGATGCGTACTTCGACCAGGAACTGCGCGGAATCACTTTCATCAGCCTGGCGGTGTTCGTTCCGGCACTGGTTATCATCGCCCTGCTGGTCTGGTGGCTGGTCCGGCCGCTGGGACGGCTGGCCCAGTGGTCCACCACGCTGAAGAACCCGGACGTGTCCGGTCAGCGTCCTGATTTCAGCTTCAAGGAATTCAACATTCTGGCCGACGCCCTGGCCCAAAGTGTGAAACAGGTGCAGGCAGCCAGCCTGCGTGAAGGCCGCCTGTTGCGCTACACAAGCCATGAACTGCGCACCCCGCTGGCGGTGCTCAAGGCCAATATAGAACTGCTGGCCCTGCAGTCCGGCGGCGTCCTGCCATCCCCCCTGCAGCGTATCGAACGCTCGGTGCTGAACATGCAACTTATCGCAGAGACCTTACTGTGGATGAGCCGCGAAAGCCCCGAGCCGCTGCCGGAGGAAGACATCGACCTGAGCGAACTGGTGGGCGAGCTGATTCAAAAACACCGTTACCTGATCGGCAACCGGGACATCGAGCTGATTATCGACATCCACAACGAACCTTGTCGCCTGCCCCCCACCGCATGCCGCATCGTTATCGGCAACTTCCTGCGCAACGCCCTGCAATACGCTGAAGAGGGCAACGTGGAAATCAGTTTCAAATACCCTCAATTACGCATAGCCAATCACATCAGAGAGGCCAAGCAGACACAAGAATCCAGCGATTTCGGCTACGGACTGGGACTGGAACTGATGCGCCAGTTGTGCGCCAAATTAGGCTGGCACATAGACGTCGCCATCGAACAACAACGCTTCACGGTCACGCTCGAGTTTGCGGCCTTGCCTGCGGCCCCCTAAGCCGCCTCTGGAAACCACGTGGAGTAATGCATCTCAAGGACAGGCTTATCCGTTTCAGGGTAAATTCGACCTGCACTCCACTCCCCATTTCACTTAAGGATGAGCAACATGGCTAATGATCTGGAGCAGTCAGGTTCCACCACTACCACCCAGACCACCACCTCGCTGGAGCAGGTGAAAACCGGGCGGGTTCTGAATTTCAACTGGGCTCCGAACGCCAACACCACGACCACCATCGTCTCGGCGGACTTCGTCGATTACCGGGTCGATACCACCCAGGGCAGCCCCACGGGGGACAGTCACTCCATTGCACGATTCACCTATGCCCAGGGCAACGGTGGCGGGCAAATCAGTCAGTTGTTTCTCGAAGAGATGCGTGCCGGCGTGCGTGCCAACACCCAGATCGGGCTGTTGGTGGGCCGCAAATGGGTCCTGGACCCTAATGGCGAAGCGTCGGGTAGCGTGGGCACCTATGTGATCGAGCAATTTGATGACATGCGTGCCAGCGTCAACTACATCGGTACCTTCGCACGGGTCTTCGCCGATCCACGGATGGTCAGCTACCACGCCGGTGGCCACGTGCACCCCAACGTTTCGATCACCGCCAGCCAGGCCCTGACGATGGCGGACTCGGGCAAGTCGATCCTGGTGATCAGCAACACCGACGTCACTCTCACACTTGGTGACGATGTGACAGAAGGGTTCAAGGTCACGTTGATCCAGGCTGCTGCCGGCAAGATCAACATTGCGGTGTCAGCCAGTCATGTGATCTACAGCAACGCCGGCTCCCGTACCCGGACGCTCAACCCACTGGATGAGCTGGAGGTCAGCACCTTCCCGTTCGGCCCGGTGTACCTGGCCTTCCGCGTCAGACCCACCGCCTAGTAGCCCACCGGGGCCTGAATGGGATCAGGCCCCTGCCCGCTTGAAATTACATTCGAATTTCGCGCCAATCGGCCAACAGAGCCCGCATCTACATCCGCAGTTCACCGCCCGGAGCTGATCCGACGCCAAACCAACTGAGCTGTTTTCATCGATCCATTGAACGACATGGGTGTAACTGTCGCCAAATAAAGTAAGTCTTCATAAAGGCTTGCGCTGCGCACCTGTCGTTGCCCGGCCCAGTTTGGAAAAAAGCTGACCGCCATCTCATGCTCGAGAACGCCTGTTCTCTCATCGAAATGGTAAGGCCCGCTATAAGCGAGATAGGTTTTGCCAGAGGCCATGTATTCCGCGCCGGTTCCCAAGTACATATCATTTGACCGAAACCCGTCGCGGGACGTAGTGCAAAGCTGCGCAGACATATAGCCATCAGCTGTATACAAAAGGATGCCCTGCGGATCAGGCCCCATGGGAAACGACTCTACCCCGGTTGTTGAGTTGGTTTCAGTGAAGGAAAGCAATGCCCACGCGCCAACAAGCGCGTCTTTAGTTAAAACTTCCATATTTCGCCCACGCTCCTTGTTGACGGTTCACTCACAACCACAGCCTAGGACAGCAAAAACAGAAGTGCAAAAATCGCGCCTCCGCTGCCCTGAAGCCCCATCGCATCAGCCTCCGATCCTGGTCAGATCAGATCGAAAAATGCCTCATGGATGCGCGGCGTCGTACCGTTCACGGGCAGCATCCAGAACTGGAAAATGATGCTCGGCCCAGCGATCGAGCGCAGTCAGCGTATCGACCAGTGAGCACGCCACAACGGACAGTCGATACTCCACGTGGGCAGGCTTCTTCGCCAATTCCCGCCGCTCAATCAAGCCATTGCGTTCGAGTTGCCTCAGTGTCTGCGTCAATACTTTTTGGGAAATACCCCCAATCCGACGAAGCAACTCACCGTTACGCATCGGCTGGTGAGTCAGGGCAGGCAATATCAACATCACCCACTTGCCGGAAATAAGCTCCAATGCATCACGAGCGGAGCAGTTGCTGACATAAACATCCCCAGGAAAAGCCATGGTAGTTACCTCAAAGTACGTAATTGCCAGGATGATTGACCAGGCACAGCATCACGACGTCACTTGAGGAGAAATGTCGTGCGAATACTGATCGTTTTAGCTCATCCGGAGAAGAAGTCCTTCAACGCCCATCTGGCCGAAATTACACGGCAAAGCTGGATGGAACGGGGGCATGAAGTCACCGTTCTCGACTTGTACACAGAAGACTTCGACCCGCGCGAAGGTAGCTGGCATTACGAACATAGGCAAGATGCCGACAAGTTTGACCCGATGCAGGAGCAGCGACACCATTGGCAACGTCAGCAATTGCCACCCACGACCCAGCGCCATATCAACCTGCTGCTCCAAGCGGACGCACTGATTCTTCATTTCCCTTTCTGGTGGTTTGGAGCTCCAGCCATACTGAAGGGATGGATGGATCGAGTGTTTGTCTATGGAGGTCTGTATCAGAGCAGTAAGCGACATCAGAACGGCGTGATGCGAGGGAAAAGAGCTTTGCTTGTCTCCACAGCGGGAGCATCGGCACAAGCCTGTGCGCCGAATGGTCGTGACGGTGATATGCGCTTGCTGTTATGGCCAGTGATGTATTCGCTGCATTACATTGGGTTTGAAGTGCTGGAACCGCATTTGATCCATGGTGTTCGGGGCGGACTGTTCGCAGATCAAGCTGAACAACAACGAGATGAATTGAAGCGAGCAGTAGGTGACTACCAAGCGAAGATTCAACAATGGGGCGACTGGCCACTGGTTTCGTTTAATCGTGATGAGGATTTCACCGAGAGCCAGGTTTTGAAACCTCAAGCCCCGGTTCACAGCCCGTTTGTTCGGCATTGTGAATCTTGACGTATGTGTTTCACGCAGACCCGGTGCGCTAGGGCTGACGCACCGGTGCTGCGTCCGGCTGGCTGAAAAGGAAAAAGCCATATGCGGTTAAAGCCCTCTCTGGTCGGCCTGGCGCCTACCGTTCCAACCACTGGCAGTACAAACAGTATGGTTGTCACTCAACCCTTCGAGTTATATTTTCCCCCTCAAATCGGAGTGTATGAATATGAATATCACCATAAAACTGCGAGAAGGAAATGGAATGTCCCACGAAACAGCGGGCTCGGTAGTGGAGATGTGGGACGTATACCAAGGCGAGGCTATCGTAGGTGTCTATCACAATAAAAATGACGCAATGAAGTACAAGGAGTTACTTGAAAGCGGAAGACTGGAAGAGCTGAATCGCGCCAAGAAATAACAAAGCACCTGATGCCGAGTGAGGAGCCCCCCTTGATCAGCACAGGATTACACTCCCCTAGCCATATGCCCTGCCCCTAAGCGCTATCAGTCCTGGATCGCCCATGACTGACAGACGCTCACCGTCGCGACCATCGGCCATTCATTAGTAAGGGGCGAAGCGTTTGATGCAGATGCAGAAGACGTGAATATCTACCCTTTGGCCCACGAGATAACCAAACCGCTGGCGTTAGTCGTCTTCGTATCATCACACGCACAGACGACGAGTCAGATCATTCAGAAGCCATCGGCCTGCTTTCCCTAAAGAGCGATTTTGCATGTGCGCTGCGTAGATCGTGAGTGTGTCCGGTGTGCGCTGAAGCTCGGCGGTTAACTCAAGGGGTAGGAGGCGTCCTGAAGCCAGATGATCTGCAATCAGATGCTCTGGCATTCGACACCAACCGAACCCGGCGAGCAAAAAATCCAGCCGCCGTGCCAAATCTACAAACCGCCACTGGTGACTGCCCGTCACCCCATAGCTGGGGCCGTCGGGAGAAACCGGATCGGAAAGTACCAGTTGCACATAGGGCTTGAGGTCTGCGCTTGTTGCCCGACGGCCTAACGTAGCCAGGGGATGCCCGCTGGCCACGACTGGCCTCAAGTCGACGCTGAGCAGCGGCAGTGCCGTGACATCGTCGGGCACTGTCGGAATCAATGTACAAAGTGCCAGTGCCGCACCGCCGTTGCGTAATCGGCGCTCTGCGCCGCCTAAGCCTTCTGTAGAAAAACTCACTGCCAGATGCGGAAATGCCTCACGAAGAGCGCGCAGGCTTTCGATGAGCGGTGCGCTAGGGACTAAAGGGTCTATGGCAAGAGCCAACTCCGGCTCAACCCCTGCTGCCGTACTCGCGGCCATGGCTTCAAACTGGGCAGCGCTCGCCAGCACCGCGCGCGCTTGAACCACTAGCACTCTACCGACCTCAGTGAGCGTTGGACGATGGCCGCTGCGATCAAACAGCCTCACACCTTGCACTGACTCAAGTGTCGCAATCGACTGGCTAATGGCAGATTGAGCACGTCGCAGGTGACGTCCCGTTGCCGAGAAACTGCCTGTATCAGCGATGGTTACAAGGATCCGCAACTGATCCAAGCTGAGATTTCCGATCATAAACCATCACTTAAACAGATGGACTCGATCATATTTAAATCACTCCTGCGTATGGATTGCTTTGGGTAGAGTGTGTCGTACATCGCCTAAGGCGACAACGCAAAACACACCGCCGCGTTACCGCGCAGGAGTTACTTTCATGTCCAGGCTTCTCACCATTGAAACCAGCTCACGTGGGGATGCTTCAATCTCCCGGCAGCTCACTCGCCGATTTGTGGCCGCGTGGGAAGCTGCACACCCAGGCGGCACCATCAAAATACGGGATCTGACGGACACTCCACTTACGTTCGTGACGGCCCCCTGGTTACAGGCTTACTTCACCCCAGAAACCCAACATTCGCCTGAAATGAAAAGCGTGTTGCAGCTATCCGATGAACTTGCGGCCGAGTTGCTGGAAACCGATCACGTGGTTATTTCAACGCCGGTCTACAATTATAATGTCCCTGCGGCGCTCAAGGCGTGGGTGGATCACGTGGTACGTAAAGGCCTGACCTTGGGCTTTGATGGTAAAGGGCTGGTGACCGGCAAAAAGGCAACGGTGCTGCTCGCCTCGGGAGGTGTATACACCGACGACTCCCCGATTAGAGAGCGTGACATTGCGACCCACTATTTGAAACTGATCCTGAACGTCGTGGGTATCACGGATGTGACCTTTATTGCAGCCGGCGGCGCTAAAGCGGTAGATCTAGGACAAATCAGCATGCCCGATTATCTAGATAGATTTGATCATCACATTCAAAAGTCGGTGGTTTAGACAGTATTTTCCCTAGCCCATGCGAGCCATCGGTTCGTAACGTTGACTGTAAGGGTGTCCCAGATGGCATTGCACCGGCACAGGGTTGTAGATATCAATTTAAACCTTCAGCCTCATGGACTTCTTGGTTTTTATATTGATTGACAATGAGCTATTAAAAAATAAAACCTGAAAGTATCTCTCAACGCAGCTTTAACGCTTCATTAATAAGTGATGTGGGATCAATGGCATAACCCTTTTGCCCAAGCAGTTTATAAAAATTCTTATCACTATTTTCAAACACTGCTAAATTCGAGGTTTTGATACCAGTTTTATCCAACTCTTGCAAAAGAAAATAAACAACATCGCCTTTTGCCCATACCGTTTGTTTGAAGTTAACGCCACTCTCATCATCCGTGCTGAGTTTTGTAACAGACGGTGCACCCATCTTCTTCTGGATCGCCCCAGCGAACTGGCTGTTCTGTGACTGTGAATAAATCCTCAACTCATACATTGATAGGACTTCCCCATCTTCAGAAAAATGAAAAACTATCTTGTTTTTCATATCTTCAAACTCACCGGCAAGAGCCAATCCATTGTAATTCAAAAAACCAGGCGAAGAGCTTTCTGTCCTTTCATACCCAAACAAGGTTTTCTCGCCCGATGAAACCGCATCAATGCCGGCCAGCTTATAAATAGATTGAATACTTTCTTTAAACGTAAGATTTGCCAAATCCAAACCAACAGAAACGGGATTGGAACTTTGAATAGCATTACTCCCAATATCCACATCATTATTTTTTGAAAAGCAAACCGGCGTAATGACGGATAGAAGAATGAAGAAGGCAATTTTTTTCATGCCTGTTTACCTCATAAATAGTTATTAAAATTGGTTTTTTAGAAAAGTGATGATCAATTAAGCATACGGAATCGCCAAGGTCAAAAGCTCCGATCCGTACAAAGGCCTTCCGTGGCCGCTAATCTGCCTAAGCGTGTATATGAACCTCATCCGAGGAACTGCAAGACGGCCAGATCAGACAACGCCGTAGCACACACAAATCTGGCGCCAGACCAGTAACACGTAACCCCTTCCCCGCCTCCGGTGACCGAAACCTCGCAGGAGATGGCTTGCAGTGAATGGCTGTATAGCGCCGAGGACTTGTTGCGCGGTTCTGACGTATCTTTCCGGCGCCGTTGGTACGCACCGCGAAATAATGAAATAGAGAATTTTGGCACGATGACACTTTCCAGCAGGCAATAAAAAACCCCGTAGACGCTAATCTACGGGGCTTTTAAGAGTGGAGGCCGAGGTCGGAATCGAACCGGCGTAGGCGGATTTGCAATCCACGTATTTTTTATTATTTAACAGCCACTTAAATAGGATACCGTTCCGCACCTGCCCCGTCATAAAATTGCTGTAAGTCAAGCAGGCCAAGACACCAAGATTGCATTGCGGAACTGATTTCCTGAATCGCCCCGGCTTTAAATCAGATAGATCTGCTATGCAGCGCCTAAATGACAACCGACACATTTGGGGCACGCATACCAAATAGCTTTGACTCTCTTTTACTCTTCCACTTTCCTACCCGATTACGGATTTTGCGATTAAACGTAGGACCGAAGCGTGTGACAAGAGCACTAGGTGTATCGCCGTATATTTCAGACAAGTCGAAACGACCATCTGCTATTTTTGACAGCAATACCATATATCGCCAAAGTTCGACTGAACTTTTTGCCGTCCGCATTTTATAAGCCCAATGACGGGACCATTGATGACGATCCATTACGTATTTAGCCGCAATATATGCCTGTTGTAGAAAACCACATTCGTCTTTCAAGAGATTTATAGTTTCTAACGCCCAAGCTTCATCTGGTGAGAAACCCGCTACCATTGCAGCTCGGGCTCGATGTGCTGGTTCTAGGCGCTGTCTACGGTCAAAGACATAATCATGAAGGAACACCTCTCTCTTAGCTTCGATAGCCGCCAATACCTCCATCGCTAGTTCATGATCATTGCCGGCACTATCGAGACGAGTGAAGCAGAGAGACTTAACGTCAACTGCCTCGGCAGCCCTCCAAACACTAACAGCATTAAGCTCAACTTTAGCTTTCCCTATTGTAACAAGAACACTGGGATAAACATCGTTCAGGCGTTGATATAAAACCAGCCCAGCTTTCATGTTTCTTTTTGAGATAGTTTCAGCAACAAGACAGGCTATATTATGCACATTGCTGAGCCTTTCATTGTCTAGTTTTTGGAAGCACTCACACCAGCGATCGATGATCGCTGGCACAAACTTTTCTATCGATGACATCAATTGAATAGTAACGGATCTAACAATAAGCTGAGCTCCCGCCATTACCAGCTCACGCTCAAAACGATCAAACACGGACCTATTATGTTCTTGTCGCTTATACCAGGCCTCACTGGTTTCAGCAAATCGCTCTAAACGTTCAAATAAATCCTCTTGTGACTTTCGCTCAGAAACCTCAACAATTCCCGGCAAGTAAATGCCTCCAATATTTTGCTCAATCCTTGGCAAATTACTAGTCACTTTAAATTCTGCAGCTTTGAATATGGCCGTATTTAGACGTTCTGAAATCGCAAGTACTGCACTAGAACCAAGTCTATCAGCCATTAATTCGTAAGCTGAAATCGCGATTCGATCGAGGCATTCTTCGACTGAAATTGATCCATATTCAGCAGCAAGAACAAGGGCCTGGGAGCCATAAAATATTTCGAGTTTTTGAGACGCCTCGTCAAGGGAAGGCGCACTCCATCCTGATTGAACGAGCCCTGAAAGTAGTACTGGATCCGAAGTTGCTTGTGTAAGAGACATGATAGCTAAACGAACATGATAGTCTGTCGACTTCAGTAATGAAATTACAGTATTTTTAGTAATTATGCTGAGGCTGCTAGCTGAGTGCTCGGCAAAGCTAAGAATGCGATATTGAAGAATCTCATTATTCTCCTCTACGGCCTTAACCAGCGAACGCTCCAATGTGTTCTCGTCTATCGGAAGCAATAAACTACAAATATCCCGAAGTATATCTTTATCTGCAGGATGATTTAGCCAAGCACCAAACTGTTCTTCACCATTCATATGAGGAAAGGCAATAAGAAGAGAGTTCTGTGCAGCGATCCATGCTTCGTTATTTTTATCCTCGCCTGCATCCAGTGCTGCCTGGGCTATTTCCGATGCTTTCTCAACATAAAGGCTTGCAACGCGACTTTCTAAGCCTACAGTATGACCCTCTAGTGAAAAAGCAGCCAAGCGGAACTCGATCTCTTTTCGAGTCAAAACCTGATCTGCCAAAGCTCGCAAAACTTCGATAGCCGCGTCTGGGCTAAAACGTGCAAGGCCTGGTTTGGCCATCGAGAAAAAGTGATCATCCAGAGTAGAAGCTCTACTCTGGCTTAGAGTGGCCGGATTAAGTGCTCTATATTTTTTTGCGGTAGCTTCAATATTATCCGGCTTTTTTGATAACGGATCGCAAGGATCTGAAGTACAAAAATCCTCGACTCTTCGCCATCCTGCGATTTGCTCTCGATCTCCAATCAGCGCTTCCGCAATTGAGTCCCCTTCCTCCCAGTCGATACTCTCGCCAGTGGCGCGCAACACATAAACCAGCGCCCACTTTCCCACTTTTGAAACATCACTTTGCCGAAGCAGTTTTGCGGACTCGCGTAGAGCATCACGGGTAGATTCCCAGTCAACCAAATTGAAGTGCAGCAGGTCATCAAAATCGTTGTGTTGACTCCGAAAGCCACCATTAAGCGAGGTCGCTAAACACCAGTTGCGTAAGCTCTCAGCGTATGGGGCGAGCGGCCGCCCAGCTAAAGCACGAAAGGCAAGCATATTAAGCTGGCTATAGTCGCCATGATCGATCCGAATCATACTGTTCAGAAGACGACTCTCGACATCTGATAACGACATAACGATTGCGGAAAGCTCTTTCTCGCGCTCAACCAACTTTTTTTCTCGTTCTTCTGCTTGCTCTGCGGTATTTGATTGGAAAACCATACGTTCTGAGGCTAGTGAATATGTGCTCAGCCAGCGGTGAATACTAGCCGATAGTTGTATCTCAAATTCTGTACTGCCTCGTAATTCACTAACAGCGCGGGTAAGCCAAGAGAGGTTCGATACCGCGTTACGCGAAAGAGAGGAATCCTCTAAAGAAGCTATGAATGCTTTAGGGTTACGAGCGAATAGACTTCGGAATTCTGAATAGTGTAATGAGTCAATATTCTGAAGCATAACAAAACACTTCACCAGCGGACTTATTACCTCTAAATCTGACTTTTCAAGTACTGCGGCGAGAATAGCTCCCATTAAAATATCACTGGTTCGATCAAGCGCACTAATAGGCTCAAGAATATTAGAAAGTGCATCTTCAACACTTTTATTTTTTCTTAATGCCTCTCGTGCTGTCCTTACTAAGGTAAGGCCCAAAGCCAGAGGTAGCCCTTCATCCTTCAAGATATATCTATTAGGATTTTCTTCTGCCACTTCAAAAAAACGCCCGGCCGACGTGATAATGAACTTTTCAGAAACGGACTGATTTGGCCCGCCAGCCTTTAGCATAGGCATGTCAAACTCGTTGAAATCCTCGTGATTCTGAAGTTTGAGACGCTGCACAATATTTTCCGCGTGCGCGCAGATGTCTGCTTTAAATTGTTTGTCGGAAACTTTTGTGCCTTCAGCGGCGTTACCGCTTCGAATATGCTCAAAAAGTAGACGACTAATACTTAATTCGCCAAACGCTTCAATTTCTTCAGTATTGAATAGAGTCGCTGCGACTCCGAAAATCCTAGGATTACGGAGAGTACGCACCATCTCAGCGTCGAGTACAGAAATAGATGTTCCTCGAGCAGTTAAAAGTTCATCTAACTCTGCATCAGTCCACTCAGGCACCTCGACTGAGACTACTCTGCTCAGGAGTTTGCTTTCCAAGCGATCGCGATAGAATACTCGCCGGCAACTCAAAACAAGCCTTCCGCCAACCGGGGCTAATATTTCACTCATTGTATCGATGAATCGAATCCAGTCGACACTTTCTCGCTGATTAATACCATCCATAAGTAAAACCAAGCGAGGCGCCACAGTATCAGGCAAACTTTCCCAATACTGAAAAATATTTAGCCACAATTCTTTCGACTTCTGTGTTGGTGTTTGCTTTGTCTGTGTAAGAATTTTTGAAATCAGAAGATCCTGACAATACTCAGGAGAAGGTTGACCATTGATATCATCTGGAACCATGACTACAGTCAAAGTCCGGCTCGGTTGATGAATCCAAGCTTGCGCGAAAATCCAAGACTTACCGTTACCATCAGCACCTAAAAGCGCTGTAACAGTAGCATCAGGCGCACAAAAAACAAGGTCCGAAACTTTGGCTCTTAGGTCTTTACGATCGATCGTGCGAGTAATCGACTCATCACCAGGGCTAAGCGCCTGGCCAAATGCGCTCCTCGCTTTGTTTTTGTTGCCAAACGCCTGTGACAGCCAAGCTATATTGTTCTCAAGTGCAACGCCAATAAATTGCTCAGCTTTCTGCGGCGTGAGACGAGTACCTACTTCCAATAGATCTTGAACACTCTGCATTTGGTTGGAGAGTTCCCGATGGGAACTTCCAACTAAACCAGCCGTTCCAGAGTCCTCTACTCTTGCGACTATGGATTCCGCCAGAATTGAAATCGTACCTGACACGATGCTAGCAGCCTCTTGTGCCCCTGCTAAAGCAGTTTTGCTATATCGATCTTGAAGCCGATCACATAACTCTTTGGGAACCACGGATCCAAGTGCATGCAGGCGCGCGGCTTTTTTGAGGTCATTCTTCACGGTGTCATCGCTAAGCCAGCCCACAACATTTGGTGTATCAAGGTATTCAGGAGTAATAAAAAAATGTGCTGAAGAATTAATAATATTTTTACTAAGCGAATCCTTTTGCCGCCCACCTGATAAGCGCTGAATCGCATCATCCAATATTGAATCATCAGTGGCTTTTACACCTTCAGGATTTCTCCCTGCTTCTCTTTCGGCCCTTAATGCCTTAGAACTCTTTAGAAATGCCTTGCCGGCAGCTAACAGAACACGAGCAACACTAATTAGGTTCATTTTTAGCCCGAAATAATTATCTAATTGCTTCTACCAATAAAATCGACTGACTTGAACAAGGTCGGTCATCCAGCGACCGAAGCTGCTGTTTCAAATGCCACGTATACATTTCCGGATCAAGATCGCATAAAGTCGCTTCTCATTTTCTATCATCCGGTAGATAAACAATTAGCTAATCTCCATGAACGGAGTAGGTGACAGTATACCTCGTCCATATACAGCTCCTTTAATTAGTGGGCGCCTAGCCGTGCTACCAACAGCTTTTTGTCACCCTGGTCGTCAAGCACATGCATTTTTCTATGGCAGTTGGGGCAAAGTGCAACCGTGTTTTCCACCGTATCGGCTCCACCATGTACGAGCCACTCGATGTGGTGTGTCTCGAGATAAGGTGTCCCATCCTTCCTGTTGAACGGCGAAGCTTCCTGGCATAAATCACATCGCCCCTTGGACCTTCGCTTAGCATGCTCCGCCACCCATTGTGAACGCTGATGCTGCGTAACTTTGGCGCTACGCTTCCCAACATTTGCCCGCCCCTGTCGCCGAGCAAGTACCTCAACCTCGGCGTCACTCAACTTTCGAGCCTGCTTCTCTTTGAGCTGATTTAGTTGCTGCAGCGTGGCATCTGGAATCGCCGGAGGAGCACCCGACTTTAGGCGCAGTGGGAAAACCCAAACGAAACGATCCCGCCCTTCTACGTCAGGCTGCTTCTCTTGGTACGGCTCGTCAGCCAGCACTACCTCACCAATGTAGGTATAGGTCTTGGCAGTAAAGACTTCGAACAGATGGACGGCCACTCCATTGGTGCGCGACTCGTTCAGTGTTCTGTTTTGGTTGAACTCAAGCGACTGGTGATCAAGCTGGCCCATACCGGTGTAATGCAACACGTCATCGACCCAGCGATCGTCATAAATTGACGCCACATGATTCGAAACAATGACAAGTGTGTTGGTCCGATTCGACCTACGCATTCCCCCTTGAGGACTGCAAAGAAACTGAAGCACCAGATCGTCGTTGTTGAGGTTAGAACCAGGGGCTGGGGGAGTGAAATTAGCCATATTTGCGGATGATCTCCTCGGCAATTGGGATGTCGGCAGGAGCAAGTTCGTACTGCAGGAGTTCTTGAGGCCGCACCCACTCAAACAGGTCATGGACCTGCAAGGTAAATTGGGTAGATTGCAACGTGACCATGATGGCGATCAGTTCGATCGTGCCGCCGGGGTAGGTGTACGCAGTGGAAGTGAGAATTTCGCCGGCAACGGACTCAACACCAAGCTCCTCACGTAACTCGCGGGTGATGCATTCCTGAGGAGTTTCTTCGTGTTCAAGCTTTCCGCCTGGAAACTCCCACAAGCCCGCTAGTTTCTCACCAGGGGCCCTACGTGTGATGAGGACTTTCCCATCGAGATGAACGACCGCGGCAGCCACCGGTTTTTTCATGGTGCGATTCCTTATCGCCAAGTCCGTGGGACCAGAAGAAACAAAAGGCCATCATATCCGATTTCGGCCATGACCATTGCGCTGCCCCTAGATCACCAGAGCTTGTTCGCAAAGCGAGCTTTGACGAGGCGCTTTCGGCCCAAGTGCTACGCTGTTTACTCCACGGAGGAACACCGATGCCAAACTCAGACCTGCTCCCTTCTCTACTTTCCAAGCTAAACGAAAACCTGCTCGCCATCGAGGCTTCCATCATGGAGCTTACCAACTGGGTTGAGCAGCAAGGTGGCACTGAAGTAGCCGAGAACGTGCGCGGGGCCCTGGACACCCTCGACCGGAACGAAGAGTTCATCAAGCTGACCCTGGCTGTCCTCATGGCGCCAGACTAAGCATCGTGATTACCTACGTGTGATCATGATCAGAGCGTAAAGCCCCGGTGTAGTCCTCTGATGCTTGCGAAATTGCACTCCACTTGACCACCTGATTGCATCGGTACTGACCACTCGTTTGCATTGCACTTGACCAGTCATTTGCATCGAGCTTGACCAGCACGTTTCGTAACCATGACCGACAGAGAGCGGCCAGAAGCTGCCGTTCGCGTACCCAGCTTCGATCCCGAACGGCCCTAACGCACGCGTTAAGAGGCGTCTGCCAGCGAAGCTGGTAGGCCTATTGTGGAACAGCCAGTTAGGCTAGCGAACGAAGACATGAATTGCTTCTGGCTTAACGAATCAGCCCGTCGGGCACCAATCTGCTTCGCAGGTATTCCTCATCTGCGTACTTGTTTGGATCCTGAAGCAACTCTTCGATGAGTGGCTGAGTCGCGGCAAGCTGGACTCTTATCAGAGAGGCTTTGGATAGCAGCAAGTGAATTGATGCCCCCATAGACTTGTTCATGGCCTCCCGGCCCTCTTGACCAAACGCTCCGCGAAAGCTCATTTGATACGCACTCCGTTCAATTATTGAGTTAAGTACTTCCATTTGCATGATCAGCGACATTAATTCTGCGCGAAGTTTGTGGTGTGTGATTTCGCCTGAACGAATCAGGTCAGACGCTACAAAAAATTGAAATTTGATACCGGGAACCGTCGTGCCGGACTGATAAAGATCTTTATCACCTTGCAAAAGGTTGCAAACCTGAATGTTCGAGATGATTTCGGCTGAAAGCGCGGTAATTCTAGATACAAGCAATGCTCTAGCTAAGCGATCCTTCTCGGCTATAGCCTCATTGGATTGAGTGAACGTCACATAAAACTGAGCAAAGACTGTGAGAGCTGCAACGCTCGCGACCAAAGAGAAAACAGAAGATGCGCTTTCAATGGCCTCGCGCCATGCTGGTTTGCCAAGCCACGCTATTAGGACTGCGAAACACAGCACACCGATTAGAACAAGAAGTGCCTTTAACATAGGAGAGTACTTTCGAATCTGAGGCAAGGAGCCTAGCGTTTGGTTAAGGGGCAGGGTTTAGCCCGTCCCGAGCGGATGCAATCTGTGGTCAGGTCGAATACAAACGGGTAGTCAAGTCAGCACAATTGCCCAGACGCTCTCGCATCCTCATGCAGTGACTACCGCCTGCCTATCCGATGACGCCGTGCCGGCACTGAATTTTTGCTTCAGTGCTTTGGAGTTCGGCGCCTTCTTGGATCCTTTAGGCAAGCTAATTTTCTCACCGTCGTGGACTCCATATATCGAGTCCTTAAGATCCCCAGAAAGGTGAATTACCCCCTTCTCGTCAATCTTCAGCTTACCCAGGTCGTAGAGGGTGTGAATGTCTGCCCTCAACAGTATTCCGTTTGTGACGTGATTCGTTTTGTCGCCTGCGTATGACTTGATGTGAGCCGCTTCTAGGACAGCTTCAACGGTGCAGCCTGTCACAGCACAACGCCCTTCATAGGCTTCCAGAAGCTCACTTCTGAACTTCGGCTGCCCTCTTCGCCTTACGATCGCCGCAAAGACTTTCTTACGCTCATCGATGACGCTATCGGGGTCAAAGGTGCCCTCTGATTCCGCCTCTTGCTCAGCGACCAGTATCTCAACAGGGACTATCGGCCGCGGTATGCTCACCCCAAATACCGTTGCGACAAAGCTGTTGAGGTCTCCGTAGTCATCATCAATCCGACCGAGGCGATCACGTTTAATCTGAGTGAACCCTCGATAACCGTTGTACAGGTAATTGATTGCGGGCTCGGATGCCACATGCATGCGGACGGGCTTAGGCTCACTCAGGATGTACATGTACTCCCAAGTTTTCCCTTCTGCGTCCAGTCCCCAGATACTTTCTGCAAGAGCCCGGTTATGCAGCTTGAACAATACAGACGAAACGTACTGGTAGTGGTTGTCATAGGCAGTGAGGACTATGTCCCCTTCGCTCATTTCCTCCCACGTCGGTATGTTCTTCTCGCCAGGAACAGCGCCCCACGCAAAGAATCCATTACCTTCAGGTAGCAGAGACTTTACGTACGAGGCTTCATCTGGAGGAAGGGCAGCGTCCAGCTTTAAAAACGAGACGGGGCTTGAGATCGAGTCGCTGATATGAGCTCGAGCAATAGCCTTCCCAGCGGTAAAAATAAACAGCTGATTCATCAGTACTCCGTGTACTTCTTGGATTGTCCTTTGACCAGCTCAGCTGGGTATTTCTCAGCGTTGTGCTTCAGCTTTTCCTCAGCAGCACCGATCAGGTCGATCCCTGTTACGGAGCAAAAACGCAGCAGGTAGATGAAGATATCGGCTACCTCATGCTCAACAGCCGTCTTTTTCTTGGCGCTTAGATCCGTGAAGGCTTCCTGAGGATCAAGCCATTGGAAAATCTCCATCAGCTCCGATGCCTCAACTGTCAAAGCCATGGATAGATTCTTAGGAGTATGAAATTTCTCCCAATCTCTCGCCTTGGAAAAAGCATCCACCTTCTGCTTGAGCAGATGAAGTTTGTCGGTTTGATTCGCCGCTTCACTCATGTCGATTCCGCTGATAACCCATATCGTTAGAATCTACCATCATTCGGCCACCTCGTGAGACCTCGTGCACGACCCCTCATGAGAGCCGGGGCTCCTTACCATCACCTAACCACGTGGTCCCACTGCCGTGTTTACTGGAGCAGTGACCTCAGCGTGATCGTCGTCGCCTCCACTGGACTGCAATACCTGGATATAAGGTGAAAACCTCGCTGCCAACGCTCGCGCCGACGCGGCAGAGGCACCAGTATTAGGGTTCTCAGCAAGGCGAATCAGGGCATTCCGCACCGGTGCGCTCTCGTAAAGACGGGCAAACCCACCAATAGCTCCAGCGATAGGGATTGCTTTAAGACCTGCGGCGGAAGCAGCTGCAAACCCGCCGATGCTGTAGTTCTGCTGGCCGGTGTTTGTCATGACGCCAGCTTGTCCGGCACGCCGGGTGGCGTCTAAAACCTGGCGCAACCCTTCAAGTTGCCGGCGATCGGCATCCCTGAAAAAGACGTTTGTCTGAGCCGGCATCTTGCTCAGATTATTCAGGAATCGATCCGGAGACAGCCCATCTACGCCTTGTGAATCTCTGAGAAGCTTTTGAATGATCGTCGCACGGGCAGCTTGCCTTCCCTCTGTATCCAGGCTCTGAAACAGACTCCGGACCTCGCTTGGTTTGCGACTGAAAAGTAAGCCCTCAGCGACTTCAGGGGTAACATCTCCCTTATCGAGCACCAACTTCATCCGTGAGTTGCTGACCCTAGAGGCGCTACATAAACGACCCTGCGATGAAGCCAACCCCTGCACCAATTGCCGTACCGATTGGACCGAAATACGACCCGACCATAGCGCCGGTGGTAGCCATGCCAACCTGGCCCTGTTTGGTATTGGCCTTGGCCTGCTGATTCATTTGGTCCTCTGCCTGTTTGGCCTGTTGTTGCTGCTGAGAGAGCTGGGAAAGGCCTTGCATGGCCTCTCCTTGCATTTGCTGCTTCAATCCGATCAATCCATACGCCATGGCTTAAACAGACCAATGGACCGGCAGACACAAATGTTCGCTAGCCGGCAAGTTTCATGGTTTGTCCAGGCATCGCTTCTGAGAGCAGCCATTCAGCTGTGAACTGCCCAAACGACGCATCCGCTAATAAATGGGCATAGCGGGTCTCTCCCGAGTACTCAGTACGAGGCAAGGATTCAGCTGCGAGCCATTTGTAAATGGCACGTCGGCTCACGTTGCAGATGATCGAGGCCTTAGCAACCCCTCCCACTTTGGTGATTGATTTCTTGAGTGCGCTCATCGAATGCCTTCCGACCAGATAAATGAACTGTAAGTACATAATATGTCGGAACTGAAAGTACATGCAAGCACGTGCGATATTGAACTCATGGTACAGACAGAAGATATTCGCAGTGCTTTCATCTCCAGGCTTAAAGAAGCCATGGAGGACAATGGCATTCCTGCGTGGGGAGGAGGAAAGCAGCTCGCCAAAATTGCCGGAGTTACAGAAAAAGCTGTCAGCAAATGGCTCAACGGAGAGTCAATGCCTGGGCGCGCTAACATGCAAACTCTCGCATCCAAACTCAAAGTGAGAACTGAGTGGCTTCAGTACGGGAGCATCCCTAAAGCTGCAGGCCCCCTTTCTAACTATCAAGCAAGCCCAGCTTTTACACCTGATATCGTGCCCCTCCGTCCAGGAACAGAAGAATCAACAGACTGGGAAAAATTCGCGTTCATCAATCAATATGACGCTAAAGCAGCAGCCGGACACGGCTACGACAATACCCACGTTGTTCTACGTAACGTTCTGGCATTCAAGCGGGATTGGCTGCGCGCCAAGGGCGTTTCACCCAAAAACCTCGATGTGATCTATGCCCACGGTGACAGCATGTGGCCAACGATCAGTGATCACGACGTTCTGCTGGTCGATAAATCTAAAGTTGAGCCGGTGGATGGCCAAATCTTCGTCATGGGGAACCTTGACGGCGCCATCGTTAAGCGCCTGATGAAGTCCGAACTGGGTGGTTGGATCATCCGAAGCGATAACCCGAACAAGATCATGTACGGCGATGAAGGCTTGCCGGACGGCGAGATCTACGAGCACCGTATACTTGGCCGAGTGATCTGGCGCGGTGGAGATCTGTAGGAGCCTTTATGCCCCTCACCAAGCCCAACCAGCAACTGCGTCGCGATCTTAAAGCTATCGCATCCAACGTTGAGCGGTCCTGTGTCGATCTGGTCAAGTTCGCGGAAAAGCTCAGCGATGCCGATGCCATAGCATTGATGGGGCTGGTGGGTACGCTCTATGAGGAAGCTGACAGGCTGGTGGGTTATGCGGATGAGATCAAGGTCGGACGAATAACACGAAGCAAACCCGAGTAGGCGCGTGGTTTGGCGCAGCGGGATGCTGTGACGGCCGCGCTCGACACAAGAGCCCAGTTGCTTTGCAGAATTCGCCGGAACAACGGCGAAATCCGAGGGATGACTTTGGATAGAGAGTTGTTTCGAAATGGCGCCTCGAAGACCAAGGCAGGATACTTTTTATGGATTTAAACGAGAAAGAGAACAAGCCTGTAACTGCAAAGGAGCTATTGACCGTAATGGCGTCATACCACAGCGCCATTGCCAGACTAGGTTCAGGGCTGATTAGCCTTTCAGGTGTGTTGATGGAAAGCAATGACCCCGTCGTCAAAGAGGCAGCTGGAGTTTCCTGGGAAAAATTAAACGAATTTATCGGATTCATGGACCAGGCGGCTGAAAAACTAGGCTCCCTAATTGGCGAGGAGACAGGTCATGAAGGAGAATGACTTAAAGAGTAGTGTGAGCTATCTTCGTGAGGAGTTCCGCAGAGCCGCCCCGCACGGAGACGATCGAAAGGGAGGCGGCGGCGGAGACAATTCTGGTGGCAACGGAGGAGGAAGTGCATTGGAACAGCGCGTAGCTGCACTTGAGAAAGTATCCCAAGAAATACGGGAGAAGCTCGTACGCGTGGAAACAAAGCTCGAGTCTCTCGAAAAGACGACCGCTTCAAAAACTGATATCGCGGATCTAAAAACGGCTATCGCGGAAGGCTTTACCTCCCAAACAAAGTGGTTTATCAGTACAGCGATCGCCTTGGCCGTTATTGCTTTCACTGCAGCAAAATTCATACACGCATAAGCATACAGCTTAGCTGCCAGAGCCCGGCCCAGCGCCGGGCCTCTTGTTTCTACGACATCCTTTTCACCCGCCGTTCACAGGATAGGGCGCAAATTGCCCCTACTCCTTTGCAGAATTCCCTTTAGGCCCATTACGGGCCATTTTTTTTGCCTGCTGCTACGCTCTCCATGCCATCGAATGGAGCCGGAGCCATGCCCTCCCCTGGATACTCCCTCCCCGACACCCTCGAACGTATCTACGAAAACCAACTCGCCCTGGAAGCCGCAATGATGGACCTGACCCTACTCGTCGAGAGCCTGGGCCATGACGTGGCCGGAGATAACGTACGCGGCGCCTTGCACACCATTGGCGAGAACGTGGGCATATCAAGCAGGGAGTGGCTAGGCTGCCCTCGATGTCAGAGAGCAGGCCCGCCTAAAGCTGATAGAGCATATGCGCCAGTTAAGCGGCACCCACACCCAGTCAGAAGCGGCCGCAGCCCTCGGCATCAGCCGGAGGAACGTCTACAAGCACGCCAAGCTGAACGAGATTACCTTCAAGAAACCAGCCCGGGGCGGTGCAAGCGATAGGCACCGGCAGGAACAAATCGAGGCCCGAGACGCGAAGTACGCCGAACGGATCCGTGCCTTCCTGGAACTGGGCATAACCCGACGGCAGGCTTGCGGAAAACTGGCAATAGGCAACAAAGCCTTTGAGCGGATCATCGCCAACCACGACATCGACTACCCGAAAGCGCGCCAAGGCAGCACTTCATGCGCCGCATAGCCCGCACTCAGCAACGTAAACGTCAAACCTGGCTCGCACTGCCGGCCAGCGGAATAGAAGAGGTAGGCCATGGCCAAGTCAGTACAGGAACGGTCGGCCAAAACTGCCAGGAAGCGTGTGGCGGCAGCCGAAGAGGAATTGAGACTCCGTGTCCGCCCCGGAACGCGGCAGGCGCTGGCCGACCTGATGGAGTGGTCAGGCATTACTGAGCAGGGCGAGGCAATGACGCTGATGATTCATCACTTGCACGCGATGGGCGCTGCGAAGTGCCAGCCTCTACTGAATCCGCCGCGCCACGAAATCGAGATATCTCAAAACGTGGCGCGGGAATTCCAAAACAAAAGCCTTCTCGCCATCCAGAAAGACCCCGGCGACGAGATCATCGAGCCTACGAATGCAATCCGTTCCCCATAAAGGTGTTCATGGGATTGAAGTAACCACTACCGTCGTTAATTGTAAATAGCACTGATTGAGCCAGAAGAATGTCTCGGAGTTTCTGAAGGTCAGCTGTTTCCAGTGGCTGCTTTATCAGCAGCGTTCCTACCCCTCCATTCGTTTTGGGGTCAGATTTATGAATAACCTCAAAATCCGCGAGGGACACCAGCAAGCCTTCGTAACCTCCGATTATGCGACTAGATCGAGCAAGCTTTGCATGGACGGCAAAGGCCATTGCGTAGTTTGCAAAGACTGGGTCGGGCAACTGGGTCTCCTTCCACTCCATGCCAGCTTTGCTTTCTATCCAATAGGGTCCCTTGCCAAAGAACTCCTGATGAGTTTCTGCAACATGGGCCAAGTCATAGGTAGATTTCACTGTGCTACCAATTTCAAAGACGGGTCCTGACATGCTCACAACAAGCATCGATGCAGCGGCCAGGCCTTTTAGGTAGGCGACCAGATCTTCTGTCTCAACCCGAACCTTCATCTGCCATCTCCTTGATCCAGCTCCATGCCGGTCACCCGTAATACCCCATATCAACGAAAACACCAACACCTGAACAAGTCACCGGCTGTTGAGGATGTCCTCAACATTGCTCGCGTGACTACTGGCGGACTCCGCTGCCGAGTAGGCGTCATCGGCAATGTCCCGGGCATCCATGGCGTAGTACGCAGACACTCCCGCCAAAATCAGCGTGAGCAAGTTGGTGGCAATCAGAATTTTGAGCAGCTTGTTCGTATCCATACCGGCTCCTTTGTGAGTCGCACCAATACCCCATATCAACGAATCACGCCAGCAATAAAGGGCGCTCTACTAGCTAAACTCCACTCGTTAAAGTCACACCTTCGACCGGTTCTTCGCCGGTATACATCGGAGCAGAGATACTTCCTCCCGAACCTGGGGCATCCGATTTTATTCCACAAGCTAGACGGTCTAGCTTTTCAGCCTGCTCGATGACGACCATGTTTAGTTTCTCAATTTGAAGATTTGCCTCTACTTCAGAATCTTTGATTACATTGCCCGAATCATCGAGCAAACCACGGGAGTGCGGTAGGCGTTCTCTAAAAGCTATAGACTCAGCATGTGTGGCAAACATTAGCAGCATTTGCTTTGTAGGCTGATTCCGCGGATCAAATCTCAGAGTCATGCTTTTTTCATCAGCGGTCAGCTGAGTAGATCTACCCCCAGACAATTCTGAATTACGATGGGATAGAAGCCAGCACGCGAAACCTCCCACCCCGAATACAAATGATCCCGCGAGAGGCACTTCCCATCCAGCCTTACCATGCCATAGAAAGGCACAGCTAGCTAACAAACTGACGCCGGACAAAACTAGACAACCGACTGTAAATATCTGGCTTTTTTGAGGGGTAAGGGAAACTGTCGTTTCGAACTTTCCTTCAACGCTCATATTAAGCAGCCCCAATGGAGATAGTGCCATCTTCATGGTACGTCGGTGCAAAATAAGGAAATTGATTTTTCATGTAATTATTTCGCACGTGAAATAACCGCACAATATTCAAAATCATACCTTCGAATATTATCGAAGTATGCTCATCGATATAGCAACGATCTAAACGAATTGAAGTCGTTGCGACATGAAGCATGCAACTGTCAAATCTGCAATTCTGGAACTGCCATCCATCTAGACGCATCGTTTGATCTTTAAACCACTGTCCTTTAACGATTGGATTCACAGAAAATCCAAGCGCTTGAGCAAGGTTACTAGATGATCCAGGTGGTGGTGGCGCTGGGGGGAAACTCAATTTTATATGCCTATGCAGGTTAAGGTTTTAATTCAAACGAAAGATAACTCACGAAAACCACTTCCGCCATCGAGGCGTTATTAAATGCGGAAAATTCACCTAAGAGATCAAATGACCGGCCTGCCCGACCTCAACTTCGCCGCCTTCCACGCCATGACCACGAACCTGCGCGCCGGCGGCCACACCGTCACCAATCCCGCCGAACTCAACCCCGGCGGCGGCACCTGGAACGACTGCATGCGCCGCGACATTGCCGCCCTGATGGACTGCGACACCGTGGCCACCCTGCCCGGCTGGGAGCATTCAAAAGGTGCCCGCCTGGAAGTCCTGATCGCCGAACGCCTCGGCATGACGGTTGTGAGTGCCCATGATCTGGTAACGAGAGAGGCTGTATGAGCGACGTGGAGCGATTGACGCAGCAAGGTGTCGGGGCATCAGAGAGGAAAGGTTTCTGGGTTCACGCCGGTGACTTCAACCAGAAGATTGAGCAGGGGCAGGCGCGTGAAGCGTACCTGGCCGGAGAAATTGAAAAGTGGACAGCGCTCAGCGGGGAGAACTTCAAGCGCGCCCAGATCCTGAGACTGGAGCGTGACGCCCTGCAACAGCTGCTAAATCAACGTGACGAACAGATCGAAACCTTGAAGCAGCAGCCCCGGGCCACACTGGCAAATGCGCCGCTCGTTTACGGCTCGCTCGACGCTGCGCAGCGCCTGGGCCTGTGCCTGTGCCGGGGCGAACCCGCGCCGGTAGCGGTGGTGCTACCTGAGCAATTGATTGCAGCCATTGAGGCTGAGCAGGAACGACTATCCCAGGAAAATTACCTGATGGATTCAGAAGACTGCGTAAAGGTCAGCCGCGCTACTGCTCGCAGAGATTGAGCGCCTGGATCGTGTAGGCCTGATAAGCCACCAACTCGTCCGGAGAGACGAGAACGGAATGTTCTGGCACGCAGACCTACCACCGTTCGATGAGGGTGACGGCGACAAGTGTAAGCAATGGCTCGCCAAGCAAGGTCTGACAGTGAAGATGGTGGGCATTGAAAACGCGGACGATGAGATCTCTGAGCGCTATTTCAAATCGGGCGACCCGGACTGCAGCTACTGGGAGCCTAACCGGCCTGATGGTGAGGACTGGTTCTGTCTTTCTATCCACGATACTGACGACGGCCCGGTCTGCTGGTGGGCGCGCCGGGAGGTGACGCCATGAGCCGCAGCGGATATAGCGATGATTACAGCGGATGGGATCTGGTCTGCTGGAGGGGAGCTGTCAATTCTGCGCTCAAGGGTAAGCGCGGGCAGGCCTTCTTGATTGAACTGCGTGATGCACTGGAGGCGATGCCGGCTAAGCGTCTTATCGCAGACTCGCTGCAAGCTGATGGTGAGTTCTGCACCATCGGCGCGCTAGGGGCGAAACGTGGCGTCGATATGAAGGCGCTTGATCCGGACGACCGAGAGGCCGTAGGCGAGGCCTTTGATATCGCCCCTGCCATGGCATCAGAGATCGTTTTCATGAACGACGAAGCCAGTTGGCAGGCAGAAACGCCGGAACAACGCTGGGTTCGCATGCGCGATTGGATCACCTCTCAAATCAAAGTCGAAACAGCCTAACCCTCATCCTCCTAAATGCCTGCCGGCGAGCGGCTGGCCACCTTCTGCCGCCAAACGCGGTGAGGACCACCTCATGGAAATACAAAGCGAAACCCTCGCCGAGGAAGAGCTGACAACTATCACTGGCTATCTGCTCCCATACAAACAAATCCAATGGCTAACTGACAACCGTTGGGAGTTCGTTCTAACCGGTGCCCGGCGCCCAATCGTGGGTCGGGTATACGCTCGGCTGAAACTTGCAGGCGTTAAGCCTTCGGCGTCTAACGCAGTCGCCGAAACCTGGACGCTCGACCTTTCGAATGTGAGTTGATCTATGCGCCAGAAAAGCACAGCAAATCGAGATCTGCCACCGCGGATGATACGGCGCATCCGGAAGGGAAAAACCGGAAAGGTTTGGATATCGTATTACTACGATGGCAGGACTGCCGACGGTAAACGGAAGGAAATCCCGCTGGGCACAGACCTCGACCAGGCCAAAGTAGAATGGGCCAGACTTGAACGCAAGGCACCACCTAAACCCAACCACCTGATGGGCCACGTGTTCGACCGGTATGAAAAGGAAATCATCCCAGGCAAGTCCATTCGTACTCAGTCCGACAACCGTAAAGAACTCAAGCAGCTCAGAAGAGCATTTGAGAGCGCGCCCATTGAGTCGATTACACCCCAGGTAGTGGCTCAATATCGCGATGCTAGAACAGCTAAGGTAAGGGCCAACCGTGAGATCGCCCTGCTCTCCCATGTGTTCACCATCGCACGTGAATGGGGCCTGACTGAAAAAGCGAATCCTTGCTTTGGTGTTCGCCGCAACAAGGAAAAGCCGCGGGACTATTATGCCGGTGAAACCGTATGGAACGCGGTATACGCGGAGGCGGTACAGGAGCTCAAGGACGCGATGGATCTTGCCTACCTGACAGGCCAACGCCCCGCCGATGTGCTCAAGATCGCAGCCACCGACTTGAACAACGGCTTTTTGCTGATTGGTCAGGGCAAAACTGAAAAGCGTCTACGCCTTCGTTTGGAGGATGCAGGCGTACAGTCCGGGCTGAGCACCTTTATCGATGACCTGCAGGAGCGCAGATCCATCAATGGTATTAGGGCCTCAACCCTGATCACCAATGCGTCAGGGCTTCGAATGAGCCAGCAGATGCTGCGCAATCGGTGGGACGACGCACGGGAGAAGGCAGCAATCAAGGCCGCGACTGATGGTGACCCGGTACTGGCCGCCACCATTCGGCAGTTTCAGTTCAAGGACATCCGGCCGAAAGCTGCCAGCGAGATCGAACTAACGCACGCAAGCCGCCTGCTGGGCCACTCCACTGAGGAAATGACCAAGAAAGTATATCGGAGAATTGGTGAAATTGTTAAACCCACGAAATGACCAACTATGCGAATTTATCACCATCGGTAAAAACGGACAAAAGCAGCCCTTCAGACTTATCAAAGTCCTACTAGAGTGATTAGCGCTGAAAGTATTAGGCATTTACGCAAGCACAATATAATTTAGCTATCTCGAGTATGAACTAGGTTTAGGAAAACCCCCACGCACAACTACCACAACAATCACAACTGACGAATGACCGACCTGATGATCAAAAACTTGAATATCATCTTCAATAATACCTACGGGTGTAGATTTTGGAGATACGTCAAGGACAGACAGGATACCAATGCGTTTTCCCAAGCCGATTGCATATAAGGCAGTTTGATTAAAAAAATTAGAAAAATCTTTAGGGAACAGGGTTTTTCGGTGTTCGACCTTTAACTCTATCGGAATATTCCGAAATGTTAGATCGGTAATCCCGCCTGCCGCTTCAAGGTGCCCCTGTAGACCTTCACCAATATCACTACGGCTCCGAAGTATTTCAGTAGATTTTTTTTGGAAAGCTCTCTCCGACGTACCGACCTCAAACGTTGCATCTTTCAAAGCTTGGCCAGCAATATTTCCAAGTCCACCAAGGACAATCATCGCATTAGATAAGTCATCAGAGTTCAAGCCAGGGTAAGCTCTCAACCTATTTCTAATACTGAGGAGGTGCCGATCGACACTAGAGAACCCACTTAATGGATCAGAAACCACGTCTACGCCTTCAAGCAACAAACGGCGATGCCCTACAACTGCCACATCGAGACATTTACTCATATCGTCGAACTCTGCAGCATAAAGAAATTCGTATGGTCTCGATCCGAACGATTGGGCTACCTCCAGAACGGCACGTCCCGTACCAGTAAGAGAAAACGGGCCACCGCCCTTAGGCTCATTAAACTTAAAGGATGGTAGCCAGCTCTGCTCCCGGACATCTATCGTTACAGGCCTCAGCGAAAGAGCACCTGCACCTTTTGGCCAATGTGAAACCCTCACTTCAACTGTGAGATCATAAGCTGTTCCTGGTTTAAGATAGTTCCAATTTTTTGCAGGCTCCCCGTCGATATCAAACTTCAAAAATGCTACAGTCGACTCGAGTTTCTCAAGTTTTTTTGAGCTTCCATTAAGATTCGGAACGCGAAGGCCCTGTCCATTTCGATGGCGTAGATTGGAAAAGAGAAGTAGTGGTAAGCTCCAACACTTCAAGTACCTTTGGATAGTAGTCAACTCGCCAACCTCTTTTAGGCACTCGATCTTCTCTAAAAAAATAACTAGCCGCTCATTAGCAGCAAAACTCAAGGATGGATCGATTTCCGACGATCTTAGCTTTGCAGAACTAAGAAACCTTTGGGAGTCTTGCACAGCATTACGTACACTATGTTTCCACTCCGCCAAAGGGGTAAATATGGAAACCGCAGTACAATACGCCCGATACTGATCTTCGACCGCCCCTTTATCAAGCTCTGAAAGTACCGCTTCAAAATTTAGGCAAGCCACCTTAAGTAGCTCAATCTCAGGCTGTGATGGTTTCAAAGCGCCCTCTAGTGCAGCCGCAACCTCAATCCTCGAAGAAAAAACTCGGCGGAATATTTCTAAGTTTGGATCGCTCTTCATTCTCACACTCCAGATTAATAACAGTCTTACCCCAACTTTCAATCAGCTCCCCGAGCTCATTTCCAGTCTCTATGGCATTTTCTATATCGGAAGCTGTCGCTACCAAATCGACTTCAAGTCGCCATTGCTCGTTGCGAGCTTCCGCTGGAATGCTTGTAATTAACTCTCTTAGACAAGTACTTACGACTGCATATTCCCCAGCCTTACTCAGCGCCGCTGAGTATAGAAGAGACTCGAAAAAATTATTTGGCTTGAATGGCTTAAGAGAAAAAAAAGCATTTCTCATCTCATCCACACAGCCTTTTAATTCAAAGTGTGAAGTTTTCAAAATAACAGACGCACAGTCGTCAATAGAGATGGAGCGAGTATATCCACTTTGAATTGACTTCAGCGCCACCTTGACGAACCCAGGAACATCTTCGAACCCATAATGTAACCGATCAATGGCGTGGTAAAGGGCATGCCCCTCCAAATCAATCAAAATACCAGAAATGAAACTTCCGATACTTCCCTTTTTTTCCTCAGGTGAAAGACAAAGAAATACAAGCGCGTCTAAACAGTCGACAACGAATTCTTCCTGCTTACCCTTTTTGGAGTAATGCAAAACTAAATTCCAAAGCCCACCATTGATAAAATTCCGTTTCTCTTTGGGAAATGGCCTATGTCGTAGAGTACGCACGGCTGCTCGATGAACAATTACGTATGGGTCTGCCAGCAAGACAGAAATTGACTCAAGGAATAGATCAGGGAAGTTCTTCACCAGAGCGTACGGCACCTTCTCCCACGCCTGTACTGCACTGCAGCGGACGACTGCACTTTCGTCCATGAGGGCACGATACCAATCTGAGAGCACTAGTGTAATGCTCTCAACCCCGCTTAATAATTTTGAAAAGTGCGATATCATTTTACCGCGCATTTGCGCCTGCTCTTGGGGTAAATTTCTATATAACTTGAGAAAATCCTCTACACCTTCGCGCCCCTTAGATTTCGCTCCAATTGCAGCCCATTCAATCAGAGCCGCCTGCAAATTTTCAATCGATGCACGCCTATTTCGCCTATCCATTTCCTCAAGCACTTCACTTGAAAACTCCAGAGGGCGCTCTGCATCCACATCTTCATATCTCTGACTCAGAGTAGCCGCAGCGCCCACTAACTCATAAAAGAACTCAGATCCAAGTTTAGAGAATTCATCCCAGGAGTGCCTGAAGAACTGCCCGGCGTCGCTCATACCATCCTCTGGAGTTTGCATTGCAATCCAAAGCAGTCGTTTAAATGCTATTCTTTGTGCATCTCCTATTTTAGCCACTTCCCGATAGTTACTTTTAAGAACAGACCTATAGATTTTACTAGCTTCTTCTCTACCGACACTATCATTATCAGCGAGATACGACTGGATGATTGTATCCGCCAGATCTGGAAAAATTTCCAGGAGCTTCGAAGCTGCTTCCCGGAGATAATAGATCGCACTACTGTCTCGCCGCTCGCTCGGCAGCAGGGTACGCCTTCGCATTAACGTGGAGATGATTTTTCTAGCGTGTTTTTTAAGCAACTCAGCGTTATCAGAGGCGAGTATAATCGCAACGCCCCCTCCAATTGCTCCTGGATTAGTATCGTTCAGCAGCAGATCGATCTCGCCGCAAATTTCAGAATATCTCTTCTGGAAGAGCGAATGAAACGGCACAGCATTTATTATCACTCTATGGTTGCGCCCAAAGCTAGAGCTAGGCGGAGGTTCTAAAGCTATCGATACAAAGCGGTGCACAATCATTCTTAAGTCGTTGTTTGAAAGTTTTTCCGCGCCCGACAAAATCACATCAATAGCCGCTGATGACATCTCATAAGAGCTTATCAGGCGGACGGCCACCGAAACTTTCTCATCAGGTTCTAAAGAGGCTTTAAGCATAGCCTTTGCGGCAGGTATCGAGTACGGCAGGTTTTCGTTTAGTACTATTGGTAATAGTTGCTGAACAATTTTCCTACTAAACGTCTCAGGGGCAAGGTTTGCAAGCTCTTCCAGGCGTGGATCGTCTCTTGCAACTCCTTCTCGATCAAGCTCATCCAATAAGTCTAAAACAAAAGTTTCTTCTAGAGTCAGCTTATAACGAAGTTTGGATCGCTCATCCTGTCGATGGGACTGCTTCTGCTTTCTTAGCGCTTCCTCTTCCTGGCGTACTCTTCTCCGATTTTCGGCAACCTTCTCCCTAGGACCAATAAAATCCATAATATTAGGGATACCTACTGGAACTCGCTTGTCACAATTTTTACAGTTATTTTTATAAAAATCGTAAGCAGCATCTTCTAACAGCCATGCCTGCATCGAATTCATTTTGGAGAACTTGCATTGGACACCCATGTGCCCAATTGGAAGGTTGGTTTCAGCTTCAATCATTCCTCTACCAGGAGACCTGACGAATTCAGCATGAAAGCACCAGTTACTCAATAACTTAGATGCTCGGAGATTGCGCTGACCGGCTTCGACCGCGTCCTTATAACTATTTTCAAAATCGTCCATTTTGGCCACCCCACGCACAGCTTCAAGAATGCTAATAAATAAAAGAAGCCACGGATTTTTATCATGGTTTTTATGAGCACGGGAGCATGATACCCAGCTATGCTCGTTATTCATCATGGCTCGATGATATCGCAATGAAGGAACGTAATGAAACAAGCTCGAGCGGTAGGTTGAAGTCGTACGGACCAAACGAAATGCAAAGCAATTCAGCTTGCAGGCTGATTAGGGTCAGAAGCGACGCCTGGTAACGACTCTCTTTAAATCAGAATAGGCGGCTGATGAACAACCAGACCGGATAGATAGGTGAGTCGGCTCGCCCGCGTTTTTAGAGGTAGTTTTCGATCTCCAGAGCCCAACGCAAGCAGATACTACTCATGCCAATAATGACACTTCAATTAGGCGACAAACGCCACGTTGCGGAAGCGAATCAAAAAATTGCGGAAGTGATCGTCAAAACGCAGGCAATAAAAAGCCCCGTAGATCACTGATCTACGGGGCTTTTAAGAGTGGAGGCCGAGGTCGGAATCGAACCGGCGTAGGCGGATTTGCAATCCGCTGCATAACCATTTTGCTACTCGGCCTCAAACGGTCAATGTCCCTAAAGCTGACACTCACCGCATACAAACTTGAGTGGGCTACGTAAAACCTGCCACCACTCTATATCATTGAAAACATTGAAGTTTTTTCTGCTTCAGTGCGTTCGATGGGCGCAATTATGTACTCATTTGCCGAGGCTTGCAACCCCTTGATTTCAAAAAATATTCCGCTGCAAAGCGCGGATATTGTAGGAGCGAGCATCCTCGCCCCTACGCTCGGCGGCCTTAATAACCCAAGGACAATCCCGTATTGCGCCGTGGGTCGTTAGCGCCATAGAAGCGGTTTTTGCCCACCGGCTTGCCATCCAGGGACGGTGCGCCGACCAGAATTGCCGCCAGGTGGTTGGCATCCTGAGGACCTGCAAACGTGTGGCCCCAGCCTTCGAGGATTTTCTGAGTGTCGGGACTCAGGGCAAACGTCTCGATATTGGTCGCCTCAGGCAGCCATTGCTGGTGGAAGCGCGGTGCATCCACGGCCTCCTGAATGTTCATCTTGTAGTCGATGACATTGAGGATGGTCAGCAAGGTGGCGGTAATGATGCGGCTGCCACCGGGCGTACCGACCACCATCACGGCCTTGCCATCCTTGGTGACGATGGTCGGGCTCATGGACGACAGCGGGGTTTTGCCCGGGGCGATGGCGTTGGCTTCGCCCTGGACTAAACCGTACATGTTCGGCACGCCGATCTTGGAGGTGAAGTCGTCCATCTCGTCGTTGAGGATTACCCCGGTCTTGCTGGCCATAACGCCGGCACCGAACCAGTCGTTGAGGGTGTAGGTCACCGACACCGCGTTGCCCCACTTGTCGACGATGGAATAGTGGGTGGTGTTGTTGCCTTCATGGGGAGAGACGCCGGGCTTGATGTCCTGGGAAATCCCGGCTTTTTGCGGCGCGATGGCGGCCCGCAGTTTGGCGGCGTAGTCCTTGTCCAGCAGGTGGGCGACCGGATTCTTCACGAAGTCCGGGTCACCGAGGTAACTGTTGCGGTCGACGTACGCGTGACGCATGGCCTCGATCTGATAGTGCAGCCCTTGGGCCGAGTGATAGCCCAGTTCGGCCATCGGGTAGCCTTCAAGGATGTTCATGATCTCGCAGATCACCACACCGCCGGAGCTCGGTGGCGGCGCGGAGACTACGTGGTAACCACGGTAGTCGCACTCGATGGGCGCCAGTTCGCGGGTTTTGTACTTGTCCAGGTCAGCCTGGGTGATAATGCCTTTGCCGGCCTGGCTGGAGTCGACAATCGACTTGGCCACCCAGCCCTTGTAGAAGCCGTCGGTACCCTTGGCGGAGATTTCCCGCAGGGTTTTTGCCAGGTCTTTCTGCACCAGTTTCTGGCCAACCTGCATCGGCTCGCCGTTGTGCAGGAAGATCCCGCGCAGGTCCTGGTCCTTTTTGAATTCGTCGGTGGCGGTGTGCAGCAGGTCGATATCACCCTGCTCCAGTTCGAAGCCGCTTTCCGCCAGCTTGATGGCTGGGGCAATCACCTGAGCACGTTTGAGGGTGCCGTATTTGCTCAGGGCCAACTCCATGCCCGACACAGTACCAGGTACGCCAACGGCCAGGTGCCCTTTGGAACTCAGGTCGGGGACGACATTGCCTGCCTTGTCCAGGTACATGTCGGCAGTGGCCGCCAACGGGGCTTTTTCGCGGAAGTCGAGGAAGGTCTTGCGCCCATCTGCCAATTGGACGGTCATGAAGCCACCACCGCCCAGGTTACCGGCGGCCGGGTAAACCACGGCCAGGGCATAACCCACTGCCACCGCCGCATCCACGGCGTTGCCGCCAGCCTTGAGCACATCGACGCCAACATGGGTCGCCAGGTGCTGGGCCGTGACTACCATGCCGTTTTCGCCACCCACCGGGGCCTGGGACGCCGCCTGCACACCGCTGACGGTCAGCACCAGCGCCGTGGCTATCAATGTTCGGGTAAAGGGTTGGTAGTTCATCCGTGGATACTCTAGTTATTTGAAGCGTTAAAAGTAGCCCTTCCAGGATCCAATGCCCAAGCACCATGGCGTTTTTATGACAGAGCCTGTCGGTGACGGAACGGCCCCAATCAGGCCCATGCTATATTCGCGGCCTTTACGCCGTGCAGGACACAGCCCCGATGGTGATCAAGAAGACCGGCATTCGCGCCCAGCAAGCCGACCAGACGCGCGCGCGGATTCTCCAGGCGGCGATCAAGGTCTTCACCCGTGACGGCTACTCTGGCGGGCGGGTGGACAGCATCTCCCGAGAAGCCGACTCCAACGACCGCATGCTCTATTACTACTTCGGCAGCAAGGAGCATCTGTTTGTCTGCGTGCTGGAGCACACCTACGAGCAGTTCAACAAGGCCGAAGGCAAGCTAAAGCTCGACCTGAGTGCGCCGGTCCAGGCGTTGCAAGACCTGGTGGCGTTTATCTGGAACTATTACGTCAAGCATCCCGAGTTCGTCGCCATCCTCAGCATCGAAAATCTGCACAAGGGCAAGCATGCCAAGCAGTCCGGCGAACTGCGCCGGTTGTCCGGTGAAGCGGTTGGGGTGCTTCGGCCGATTATCGAGGCCGGTCAGCTTCAGGGGCTATTTCGCGAGGACGTCGACATCAAGCACGTGTATTTGATGATTGCCTCGCTGTGTTACTTCTACAACTCCAACCAGCACACCCTTAGTTCATTTCTCGGGGAAGATCTGGCGAACAAAAGCCAGCAAAAGGATTGGCTAGGGTTTATCAGTGACCTGGTGCTGCGCGGCGTCACCCCCTAGGTCTCCCTCTAGACAGCTGCTTGTATCTCGACTGTCGCTCCGTCTGGATTGAGCGGCTGCTGGCCGAGCTGGGCGATCTACGTAAGTACGACGATCCTCGCAAACTGGTTGCGGCTGCTGGGCTTAACCCTCAGCGCCATGACTCAGGCCAGCTAAGGGGCGCTCGACCATCTCAAAATCGGCTCGGTACGTGTGTGCGATTCGCAAGCTGCTGCATTTTGTTTACGCCGTGCTCAAGTCGGGCCAGCCTTATGACCCGGAATTTGCGCTTGCCCGGTGAGGCTCAAGACAGGCTACGGAAGTAGCAGCCTAACAGTGCTTCAAGCCTTGCCTTACATTTTGCTTATCATTGAAATAGCCCGCAGCGTCTGTTTGTGCGCCGGGCTGCTGCCCATACTTTTGCTTCCCGGACACTCAAGGAAGCCCGCCATGGAATCGCGCCGGACACCGCCGCTGACCGCCCTGTTCATCCACTTCGCCGCCCTCTTCGTCTCCCTCCTGGGCATCGGCAGCCTGGCACTGTTATTGGCCTGGGCCGGGCGCTTGATCTTCTAGTTCAAAGGCTCGGGATATCGGCGCTCAAGGTGCGGATCAGCGCCTTGGCCTGGGCGTCCCGTTGCGCGGTATAGAGCACCACGTCACGATTGGGCAGTGGCGGCAGATCGAAGCGCGTCTCCACGTCGACGCAGCCACTCGGCGCCATGCGCCCCACCATCGCGCCGATACCAATCCTGGCCATCACTGCCGCGCCAATGGCGAGGATCCCGCTGCCTACGAAAGCCTCTTCCCAGGGCCGGTTCTGCGCCTGCAACGCCGCCATCACCATACTGCGCATGCCGCAGGGCTCCGGCTGGATCGCCAGCGGTAACGCCCGGTCGAGCTGAAGTTCAAATTCCTGTGAGGCCATCCAGCCAAATCGCTCGACACCCACCACTTCTCCGTCCTGGCGGCGGTTGTCATGGCGCAGGATCATCGCCACATCCAGCTTGCCTTGCTCGTAATTCACCAGCATGTCGCGGGATGTACCCAGGCTAAAGGCAACGATCACCTGCGGATCCGTGTTCGCCAGACGCCGTAGCCACAGTGTGAGATCAGCCCCGACGATGTGATGGCTGACGCCGACTCGCAGGGTTCTTTTCTGCTGGCCGAAGCAATTGAGCGCGTCCTGATAGTTGTCCAGCAGGCGCTGGGCACTGGTCAGGAATGCCTGACCATGGGCCGACAAGGTGACCTGTCGCGGCGTGCGTTCCAGCAGCTTGCGACCGAGGCTTTCTTCCAGGCGTTTGATCTTGAGGCTGATTGCCGCCTGAGTGCCGCCGATGACGTCGGCGGCACGGGTGAAACTCTTGAGTTCGGCAACTAGGACGAACGCCTGGATGGCGTCTATGTCGGGCATTTTCATGGCGGATTTTGGCGTGTGATTTGAGACGTGACGTTAGCACGGCAGGGAAACGTTGTGCTGCGCTTGCTGAGCGAACCACTGCATGACCACCGAACACGCCGGATGGGACGCCGCCGAGGGTTGCAGGCACAACGAATACACGCCGCCCGTCTGCAAAGGGCGGCCAAACGGCACCACCAGTAGACCACGCTCGATCGACTCCGCTGCCAGCGTCATGTCCGTCATCGCCACCCCAAGCCCGCGTGCGGCCGCATCAAGCGCCAGCTCATCAAGATTGAAGGGAATATGCCGGTAAGCCTCCAGTGACCTGGCACCGTTGGCTGCCAGCCAGGTCATCCAATCCTGCTTGTCTGCCGAACGATGCAGCAGCGCAAAGCGCACGAGATCCTCCACCGACGCCAATGGTCCAAGCCCGGGAGCGCAGACCGGCACCAAGGCTTCCTGGAACAAGCTCAGGCTGCCTGGATCACGGGCAGGTTGGGGCAGGTAACGGATATACGCATCACTGTCACTGGCAGGCTCGACAACCTCGGTGGCAACGGTCTCGATCGCCAGCGAAACATCCGGATGGCGGCGATAAAAGTCGCTGAGTTTGGGCAGCAACCAGCGCACCGCCAGCGACACATGCAGGCGGATGCGAAACGGGCGCTTGTGCGGCGACAGGCGATCTTCCAGCACCTTCAGTTGCGCCAGGATGCTCCGCGCGCTGGTCAGTACTTGCTCGCCTTCGGCCGTCAGCCGCAGGCTGCGACTGGTCCTGACAAACATCGGCACACCGAAGTGACTCTCCAACTGCTGGATCTTTCGGCTAACCGCACTCTGGGTCAGGCATAGCTTCTGCGCCGCCAGGGTGAAGCTGGCGCAGTCGCTGACTTCAACCAAGGCCTGCAAACCCTGCAGCGAGGGAACGTGGCGGGTGTTATCCATGCGTTTTCCGAATAGCTGGATGATTTTATAACGTTGGTTGTATCACCACAGCCCCTATAAATTCCAGCTATAGAAAAAACTCAACCATGCGAACAATGCATACAGCCGAGGTACCTCATGGAAAACGTATGTGGCTGGATTGCCCAGACTGACAGCCTCCCCGCCCGGGATCGACTGACAGGCGTGCAGAAAGCCGACTGGCTGGTGATCGGCGCCGGGATTACCGGACTGTGTGCCGCACACAGTTTGGCGCACATGCACCCCCAGGCACGTATCGTGATCGTCGACCGTCAACACGCAGCCCAGGGCGCCTCAGCGCGCAATTCGGGTTTTGTGGTTGCTCATGAGCATCCAGCCGTCGATGAACTGATGGGGCGTCCAGGGTTTGCCGGTTTTGAAATCGACACCTCGATTTCCCGGGCAGCCAGCGACGAAGTGCGCCAACGCATCGCCCTGCATGGCATTGCCTGTGATTTCCGGGACAGCGGCTATTTTTTTGCCGTGCACGATCCTGAGAAGCTCGACCACGTCGATGCCAAACTGGCGACGCTGCAGGCGGTCGGCGCCTCTGCACACTTCCTGCAAGGCGAACCATTGCACAAAACCCTGGGCACCGAGCATTACCAGGCCGCGATCTGGTGCGGCAATGGCAACGCCTTGCTGCAACCGGCCAAGTACGTCAAAGGCTTGTTGAAGGCCTTGCCAGCCAACGTGAGCCTGTTTGAAAACACCGATATCACCCGCCTTGAGCGCACCGCCAGTGGCGGGATTCGTGCCACCGGTCTTGACGCCAGTATCGAGGCCGGACGGGTCCTGGTATGCCTGAACGCCTTCATCCCACGTGTGGGCCTGGATGACAGTGCCACCTTCCCGATGGAGTTGAGCGCCAGCCTCACCCGCCCTCTCAGTGACGAGGAGTTCCGCAGTATCGGCAGCGTAGAGCCCTGGGGAGTGCTGTCCACTCGGCCACTCGGCGCAACGGTGCGCCTGACGCCGGATCGGCGCGTGATGATCCGTAACACAGCGGAATACCGCACCAAGGACCTGTCCAGCAGCGATCTGTTGCACCGTCGGCAGCACCATGTGCTCGGCTTGCAGCGACGTTTTCCATGGCTGACCGAGCAAGACATCCACTACACCTGGACCGGGCATTTAAGCGCATCCCGCAGCGGGCAACCCTATTTCGCGAAAGTCGAGAACAACCTGTACGCCATCGCCGGCTGCAATGGCTCGGGCGTTGCGCGCGGCACGTTATGGGGCCGGTTGCTGGCGGAGTGGGCATCGGGAGGCGATTCGCCGCTCTTGCAGTCGGTGATGCACCGGGCCCAACCCGGCTGGCTCCCGCCGCGCCCCTTCTTTGACATCGGCGCCCTGTTGCGCATGCGCGTGGAAACGGGCCGGGCCCGGACAGAAATCTAGAACAAAAAAACCTCAACAAAGGTGATTGAAATGCACATCAACAGTCTGTCCCTGGCGGTATTGCTCGCCGCGTTTTCGTCAGCCAGTTATGCCGACGAAGCCGTGAATATTTCCAACTGGAACGGCTACATCGCCGACGACACCCTTCCCAGTTTTACCAAGGCAACCGGGATCAAGGCCACTTACGACATCCATGACAGCAACGAAGTCCTGGAGTCAAAACTGATGACCGGCAACACCGGTTATGACGTCGTCAGCCCGTCCAACCATTTCCTGTCCAGACTGATCAAGGCCGGCGCCATCCAGAAGCTGGACCGAAGCCAGTTGCCCAACTGGAAGAACCTGGACCCGGTGCTGATGAAAAAGCTTGAGACCAACGACCCCGGTAACCAATACGGCCTCCCTTATATGTGGGGCACGGCGGGGATCGGCTACAACGTCGAGAAGATCAAGGCAATCTTCGGCAATACCGACGTCACCCGCTCCTGGAGCCTGTTTTTTGACGAAAACAACATCAAGAAACTCAGTGCCTGCGGCGTGGCAATCATCGACAACCCGACGCAGATCCTGCCCATCACCCTCAACTACCTCGGCCTGCCCCACCACAGCCACGAACCCGCCGACTATAAAAAGGCCGAGCAGGCACTGCTCAAGATCCGGCCTTACGTCCAGTACTTCCACGCCTCCAAGTACATCAGCGACCTGGCCAACGGCAACATCTGCGCGGTGATTGGTTTTAACGGTGATGTGGTGCAAGCGGCGGCCAGCGCCAAGGAAGCCAAGAATGGCATCGAGATTGCCTATTCGATTCCTGACGAAGGCTCAACCCTGTGGCTGGACATGATGGTAATGCCCAAGGGCGCGCCCCATGAGAAGAATGGCTATGCGTATATGAACTACCTGCTTGAGCCGAAGGTGATTGCCAATATCAGCAACAGCATTCATTACGCCAACCCCAACAGCGCGGCGGATGAATACGTCACCCCGGCGGTGAAGCAGGACCTGGCGATTTACCCGCCCAAAAGCGTGATGGACAAGCTGTTCATCGTCGAGGACCTGCCACCGGCGATCGCGCGGTTGGCGACGCGGTTGTGGACGAAGCTGAAGACCAATACGTAACACCGAGAGAACGTTATAGTCACCCCATTGAGCATGGGATTGAGTCAATACACAGTGGCTAAAGCAACGGACGGATTGTCGATACGCAAACTCTCAGCGTTGCCCAAAGCAATTTGGGCACTGGAAGCAGACGCGGTTGCTGAAGGATTCAGGTTTCTGACGCGGCTGATTGCAGAGTGGGAAAGCGGGGCCAACCGTTTCGAGCGCACCGGTGAGTGTCTTTTGGGCGTCATCGACAGTGGAAAGTTGGTCGCCGTTGGCGGTTTGTCATATGACCCTTATGCCGGGCCCGACGTTGGCAGGCTACGCAGGGTGTATGTCGCACGGGCCTCAAGAGGTCGCAACATTGGAAACGCACTGGTCGGGCAGCTTCTTGAACATGCATCCCGGCAGTTTCGCGTCGTGCGCCTGTCCACGGATACGCCCGAGGGTGCAGCATTTTACCTGCGCTGCGGGTTTGAGCTGATACAAGACGAGCACGCAACGCACGCCAGATCCTTGGGAGCCCGGCCGAGCTCCTTGTGAAATATTGCGCAAGTCGGATGTGGGAGCCGTCGAGCTTTAGCGAGGCCGCGAAGGCGTCGGCACAGCCAATAAAGATGTTGCCTGACACACCGCTATCGCGGCCTCGCTAAAGCTCGACGGCTCCCACAGGGGATCGTTGTTGCCTGATAGTTCTGTGTTTCAACATCAGGCGACAAGCCCTTCCTCAGTCGCGCTGGCGAGTATGTCTTTCGTGGGCACGTTGACCCACGAGATGTCATATTTTCAGGCCAGCTTATAGCTGGGCCCGCAAAATCCGCTCACTAACCTTTCGATCTGAACCAAGTGCGGGCACAATGCGTGTCCTTTTTTGGCAGGCACCGTCGGAGGCTCTGAAAATGATCAAAACGCCGTACTACCTCATCGACAAACAGAAGCTTCTGGTCAACATGCAGAAGATCGCCTACGTGCGCGAACAGTCCGGGGCCAAGGCCCTGCTGGCGCTCAAGTGCTTCGCCACCTGGTCGGTGTTCGACCTGATGCAGGAGTACATGGACGGCACCACGTCTTCGTCGCTCTATGAGCTCAAGCTCGGCCGGCAGAAGTTCGAGGGTGAAGCCCATGCCTACAGCGTGGCCTGGGCCGACGATGAGATCGAGGAGATGCTCGATAACTGCGACAAGATCATCTTCAACTCCATTAGCCAACTGCAACGCTTTGCCGAGCGCAGCGAAGGCAAGACCCGCGGCCTGCGCGTCAACCCGCAAGTGAGCAGCTCCGACTACCTGCTGGCCGACCCGGCGCGCCCGTTCAGCCGCCTGGGCGAATGGGACCCGGTGAAGATCGAAGCCGTGATCGAGCAAATCTCTGGCTTCATGTTCCACAACAACTGCGAGAACGCCGACTTCGGCCTGTTCGACCAGATGCTCAACACCATCGAAGAACGCTTCGGCGCGCTGCTGCACAAGGTTAACTGGGTCAGCCTCGGCGGCGGCATCCACTTCACCGGTGAAGGCTATGCCATCGACGCCTTCTGCCAGCGCCTCAAAGCGTTCTCGCAAAAGTACGACGTGCAGGTGTACCTGGAACCGGGGGAAGCCGCGATCACCAACAGCGCCTCACTTGAAGTCACTGTGCTCGACACCCTCTACAACGGCAAAAACCTGGCCGTGGTAGACAGCTCCATCGAAGCCCACTTGCTGGACCTGCTGATCTATCGCCTGAACGCCAAACTGGCGCCAAGCGAAGGCGAACACACCTACATGGTGTGCGGTAAGTCGTGCCTGGCCGGGGATATCTTCGGTGAATACCCATTTGATCGTCCGCTGACCATCGGCGATCGACTGTCGTTCATCGACACGGCAGGCTACACCATGGTCAAGAAAAACTGGTTCAACGGCCTGAAAATGCCGTCCATCGTAGTGAAACAACTCGACGGTACAGTCGAAGTGGTTCGTGAATTTGGTTACGAAGACTACCTGTCCAGCCTTTCGTAAAGCGGACAGATAAAGGAGAGCTAAAGCAATTGAAAAAGAACGTTCTTATCATTGGTGCAGGAGGTGTCGCCAAGGTGGTGGCCCACAAGTGCGCGCAGCACAACGACGAACTCGGTCGTATTGCTATCGCGTCGCGCAACATCTCCAAATGCCAGGCCATCATCGACAGCGTCAAGGCCAAGGGTAGCCTTAAGGTTCCCGCCGACATCAAAGCCTTCTCGCTGAACGCCCTGGACGTGGAAGCGACCAAGGCACTGATTCGCGAAACCGAATCGCAGATCGTGATCAACGTCGGTTCCGCCTTCCTCAACATGTCGGTGCTGCGTGCCTGCATCGATACCGGCGTGGCCTACCTCGACACCGCCATCCACGAAGAACCGGGCAAAGTCTGCGAGACGCCGCCGTGGTACGGCAACTATGAGTGGAACCACCTGGAAGAGTGCAAACAGAAGAACATCACGGCCATCCTCGGCGTGGGCTTCGACCCGGGTGTCGTCAACGCTTACGCGGCGTTGGCGCAACAAAAGCATTTTGACCGCATTGATTCGATCGACATTCTCGACGTCAATGCCGGCTTCCATGGCAAATATTTCGCCACCAATTTCGACCCGGAAATCAACTTTCGCGAATTCACCGGACAGGTGTGGAGCTGGCAGAACAGCCAGTGGACCAGCAACACCATGTTCGAAGTCAAGCGCACCGACGACCTGCCGGTTGTAGGCTCGCAGAACCTGTACCTGACCGGCCACGATGAAGTGCACTCGCTGTCGAAAAACCTCGACGTGCCCAACGTGCGTTTCTGGATGAGCTTCGGCGAACACTACATCAACGTGTTCACCGTGCTGAAAAACCTCGGCCTGCTCTCCGAAAAACCGGTCAAGACCGCCGAAGGCCTGGAAGTCGTGCCTCTGAAACTGGTCAAGGCCGTGCTGCCTGACCCGTCTTCGCTGGCGCCAGGCTACACCGGCAAGACCTGCATCGGCGACCTGGTCAAAGGCACTAAGGATGGCCAGCCACGCGAGCTGTTCATCTACAACGTGGCCTGCCACGAAGAAGCCTTTGCCGAAACCGACAGCCAGGGTATTTCCTACACCGCCGGCGTACCGCCAGTGGCTGCCGCGCTGTTGGTTGCCCGTGGCGTGTGGGATGTGAAACACATGGCCAACGTCGAGGAACTGCCGGCTGAGCCGTTCCTGAAAGCGTTGGACGTGATGGGCTTGCCGACTCGGATTAAAGACGAGAACGGTGATCGTGCTTGGGATGCTATCGCCTGAGAGCGATAACAGCCTGAAAAAATGCGCCCGAATGGGCTAATGCCGATCAGTTAAGCGAACACAGAGCCTCAAGACAGAGAAGATCAAAGGTGGGAGTTGTCGAGCCCCAGCGAGGCTGCGATAGCGGTGGGTCAGGCAACATCAATGTTGACGGTGCCGACGCCATCGCAGCCTCGCTGGGGCTCGACAACTCCCACACTGGATCTGCTTCGCTTGTTGGATCTCCATTCCTTAACTGACTGGCATTAGCCCGAATGGGCGCATTTTTTGTTTAAGGTCGAACGGCTCGCTCCTACAGTAGACGGTGGTGTATCGCGGGCTTTCGGATATTTGCGATAAAGGTTTCGGGTTGCCGCTCAGAACTGCGCTGACTAACCTTCGCCGTCGCTGCCAATTCAGCGACCGGATTTGACCGTCCGATCCCAAAGTGCAACTGCGCCAACACCGATCTTAGGCGTTTTTTTACGTCTGATGTATCGTGTCGCGGCAGCTGTACGCAGGATACCTTCGGGTATGCCGGTTTTTCTTTGGGCCGGTCGGTCAACCCGCGTACAGTTGCCACCCTCTTCGTTTGACCGCGAATCGTGGCAACTCCATTTCCAAAGGAGCTTCACAACGAAAGGAGTCGTCCATGAATACCAAAAGCACCGCAAGCAATCTGGCAGTGCGCCTGGCTGGACTTATCTACAGTACCGCCAGCTATCTGGTTTTTTTACTGACCGTTCTCTATTTGATCGGCTTTCTTGGCCGCGTCATCGTTCCCAAAAATATTGATGACGGTGTAACCGTTGGCGGGTGGACGGCAGCGTTGATCAACACCTCTTTGCTCGCACTGTTCGCCGTCCAGCACACCGTGATGGCTCGGAAAAACTTCAAAGCATGGCTGATCAGATTCATTCCCGTATCCGCTGAACGCTCAACCTACGTGCTGCTCAGCAGCCTGGTATTGATGCTGATCTTCTGGCTTTGGCGGCCCATTACGACCGACCTCTGGACCGTAGACTCGCCTTTGGGAAGAGCGCTGTTAACCGGGGTTTTCTGGACGGGCTGGGGCATTGTCTTGCTGGCAACGGTACTGATCAGTCATTTCGAGCTATTTGGCCTGAAACAGGCTGTCGATCGCTTTCGTAATGCGGTGCCACGCGCCCAGCCCTTTAAAACGCCACTGCTCTACAAGATTGTGCGCCACCCGCTTTACCTGGGGTTTCTGATTGCTTTCTGGGCCACGCCAGACATGACCGCTGGCCACTTTCTATTTGCCCTGGGGTTTTCCATCTACATATTTATGGGTGCGCATATTGAAGAAAAGGACTTGGTGACTCTGTTTGGAGAGCCGTATCGGCGCTATCAGCGTGAGGTCAGCATGGTATTTCCGTTGCCAAGGCGTAAGAGGACCCCCCCTGAATGAGCACACACGTGCGCTCATCGAGATGACAACGATCCCAAGAGGACGGGAAAGCACTGCGTCCTCTGGGTCAAAACACCGACCACCCGATCCGCTCACTCAACAGCTCCAACGCCTTCATCCCTGCCAGCGAATTCCCCGCTGCATTCAACTCCGGCGACCACACGCACACCGTAAACTGCCCCGGCACCACCGCGACGATCCCGCCGCCTACCCCGCTCTTGCCCGGCAGCCCGACCCGGTAGGCAAAGTTGCCCGCTTCGTCATACAGCCCGCTGGTGGCCATGATCGAGTTGACTTGCTTGGTCTGGCGCGGCGTGAGGATCTGCTCGCCACTGTGGGTACAGGTCCCTTCGTTCGCTAAAAAACAGAACGCTTTGGCCAGGTCCAGACAGCTCATCTGCAACGCGCAGTAGTTGAAGTAACTGTGCAGCACCGCATCCACATCATTGTGGAAGTTGCCAAAAGACTTCATCAGATAAGCCATGGCCGCATTGCGTGCGCCGTGCTGGGCTTCAGATTCGGCGACGACGCTGTTGACCAGGATCTGCGGGTTGCCTGACAGGCGCCGCACGAAATCGCGCATCGACAAAATCGGCACGGCAAAGCGCGATTGGTTGATGTCGCAGATCACCAGGGCGCCGGCGTTGATGAAGGGATTGCGCGGCCGGCCGCGTTCGAATTCCAACTGCACCATGGAGTTGAACGGTTGCCCTGAAGGCTCATGGCCCAGGCGCTCCCAGATGGTTTCGCCGCCATGTTCGATGGCCTGGACCAAGCTGAACACCTTGGAAATGCTCTGTACCGAGAACAAGGTGTAGGCGTCGCCGGCGCAGTAATAAGCGCCGTCGTTGCCATACACGGCGATGCCCAGTTGTTGCGCTGGTACATCGGCCAGAGCGGGGATGTAATCAGCGACCTTGCCAAGGCCGATCAGTGGACGGACTTCGTCGAGGATCGACTCCAGCAGGGCTTGCATGTTGAGTTCTGTCATTCTTCGGAAAAAGTCGGTGAGCGGGCGCGGAGGATACATCAAGCGCCCGCTTGATCAAGCCGGCACCACCGCTTTCGCCCTCCACCACCAGCCTCGCTGCAGCCCCGCTGCCGCCAGCAGGATCGCGGCCACCCCCAGCCATTGCAGCCAACCGAGCCGATGACCGAAGGCGATCCAGTCGACGAAGATCGCGGCAATCGGGTAGATAAACGACAGCGCTCCGGTAATGGCGGTCGGCAACTTCTGAATCGCGCCATAGAGCAGCACATACATCAGGCCGGTATGCACCACGCCCATGCTCGCCAACGCAGCCCAGGAACTGGGTGAAACCGGCAGATCCTGCGACCCGATCATGGGCGCCAGCAGCAAGGCGCCGGTGCTGACCTGGATCAGCGCAATCAGGTGCGGGGGCGTACCGGTCAAGCGCTTGATGATCAGCGCCGCAATCGCATACAGAAACGCTGCCCCCAGGGCCAGCGCGACACCCACCCGATAATCGTCGCCGCTGTTCTGTTGGCCGCCATGAGCCGTCACGATGGCCAGCATGCCGAGAAACGCCACGCTCAACCATGCCAGTTTCTGCACGGTGATTTTCTCGCCAAGAAACAACGCCGCCAGCAGCACCAACATAAAGGGCTGAACGTTATAGACCGCCGTCGAGATCGAGATGGAAGCCCGGGAGTAGGACTCAAACAACAACAGCCAGTTGCCCACGATGGCGACACCGCTCAGCACCGCCAAGGCCAGGATGCGCCAGGTCAGCAGGTTGACGCGCAAGTAGCCCAGCACCAGGCAGATCAGCGCCAGGGTCAGGGCGCCGATCACGCAACGCCAGAACACCACCTCGACCACCGACACCCCGGACACCAATACGAACCAGCCGATGGTGCCGGAAATCAGCATGGCGCCGATCATTTCCCAAGAACCACGGCGTATGGACTTATCCATGATTGAGCTCCTCAAATGAGGCTAAATTATGGCAATCTCGACGCCAGCGCTTCCAGTGTCTAAAAAATGTGAAATGACAAAACTGCCTTTATTTATAAGGCAAAACCTCACTATCAGCTTGCGAGGCCGCCATGATCGACACCATTGACCAACAACTGATCGCTGCACTGATGGAAGACTCGCGCCTGTCCCTGAAGACATTGGCGGGTATCAGCGGCCTCTCCTCCCCAAGCGTCAGCGAACGCCTGCGGCGCCTGGAAGAGCGCGGGATCATCAAAAGCTACACGGTGGACATCGAACCCAAACACTTCGGTTATCTGCTGCAAGCCATCGTGCGCATCCGCCCCCTGCCCGGGAAGTTGCAGGAGGTGGAACGCCAGATCCAGTCGATCCCGGAGTTCACCGAATGCGACAAGGTGACAGGCGACGACTGCTTTATCGCACGCCTGCACGTACGCACCATGGATCAATTGGATACGTTGCTCGACCGGCTGAATGCCTACGCCGAAACCAATACCGCCATCGTCAAGAAAACCCCGGTGAAGCGCAGGTTGCCGCCGCTGCATGAGTGATTTTCAACGGGTGCGTACGTTAGTGCTGCTCCACTCCCGACGCCCCCACCCCTTTCTCACGGCCTTTGAACGCCACCGAAAAACAAAAAAAGATCAGTAGCGCAAAACCCGCCGGAAACAGCCAGATGCTGCGCCAATCATGGCTGCCACCCGCCGCCGCATAGTGATCTGTCACCTGTCCCGCCACCCAGAACCCGATCAACATGCCGACCCCATAGGTCGCCAGGGTAATCAACCCCTGGGCCGAGCTTCTGAAGCGCTCCGGCGCCTTGGCGTCGGTGTAGATCTGCCCCGAGACAAAGAAGAAGTCATAGCAGATGCCATGCAACGCGATCCCGGTGAACAGCATGAAAGCCAGCTCACCGTTATTACCGTAGGCGAACAACGCATAACGCAGTGCCCAGGCCAGCATGCCCACCAACAGCGCGAGCTTGATGCCGAATCGCTGAATGAACAGCGGCAACAACAGCATGAACAGCACCTCGGACACCTGCCCGATGGCCATTTTTGCCGTAGGGTTGGTCACGCCGATTTCCGCGAGGAACGGGTTGGCGTTCTGGTAATAAAACGCCAGGGGGATGCAGATCAGGATCGAGGCAATGAAGAACACCAGGTAGCTGCGATCCTTGAGCAATCCCAATGCGTCCAGCCCCAGCAGTTGCTTGATCCCGCCGCTGCCCGCTTCAGCTTTTAACGGCGCAGTGCGCGGCAGGCTGAAGCTGTAGAGGCCCAGCGCGAGTGAAGCAATGGCCGACATCAGGAAGGTGTTACGCAACGCGCCGCTGGTGATTGCCTGTTGGGCATCCCAGGCAAATACAAAGCTGATCACCAATCCCGCGACGATCCAGCCGATAGTGCCCCACACCCGGATGCGGGAAAACTCCTGCGCCGGGTCGCTCATTTGGCGGAAAGCCACGGAGTTGACCAGCGCCAGGGTCGGCATGTAGATGACCATGTAGGCCAGCACGTAGGGGTAAAAATCGATGAAATCCGGCGCGCAGTACAGCTGATACAGCAACACGGCGCCAATCAGGTGCAGCACCGCAAGAATCCGCTCGGCATTGAAGTAGCGGTCGGCAATAAGCCCGATGATAAAGGGCGCGATGATCGCGCCCCACGACTGGGTCGAAAACGCCATGCCGATTTGCCCGCCACTGGCGCCCAGGTTGCTGGCAAGAAAAGTGCCGAGGGTGACGAACCAGCCGCCCCAGATAAAGAACTGCAAGAACATCATGACGCTCAGTCGCGCTTTCATTGTGATCACCGTTTTATTGTTATTTTGGTAAACAACGCTGTGTTCAGGCGTCGGGCAGGCCGAGCAGCCGTCGATTGACCTGTTCGCTGGACGTCACACCGGCGAAATCGTCAAAGGCCTTGGTGGTCTTGCAAATCATGTGCTGCCGGATGAACGCCGCGCCTTCTGCCGCGCCTTGCTGTGCATCCTTCAGGCAACATTCCCATTCCAGCACCGCCCAGCCGCTGAAGTCGTATTGGGTGAGTTTGCTGAAAATCGATTTGAAATCGATCTGGCCATCGCCCAGGGAGCGAAAACGGCCGGGGCGCTCGACCCAGCCTTGATAGCCGCCATACACACCAGAGCGCGCATCGGGACGGAACTCGGCGTCCTTGACGTGGAACATACGGATGCGCTCGTGGTAGCGGTCGATAAACCCCAGGTAGTCCATTTGCTGCAACAGCAGGTGGCTGGGGTCATAGAGAATATTCGCGCGAGGGTGGAAATCGACGGCTTCGAGGAAGCGCTCGAAGGACGCCCCGTCGTGCAGGTCTTCGCCAGGATGGATTTCGTAGCAGAGGTCGACACCGGCCGCATCGAAGCAATCGAGGATCGGCAACCAGCGCTTGGCCAACTCGGCAAAACCTTGCGCCACCAACCCGCTGGGGCGTTGTGGCCAAGGGTAAATATACGGCCAGAGCAGCGCGCCGGAGAACGTCGCGTGGGCTTTTAAACCCAGGCGCTGGCTGGCACGGGCGGCCAGCTTCAATTGGTCGATGGCCCACTCGGTGCGAGCCAGGGGTTGGCCACGCAGGTGAGCCGGGGCGAAGTCATCGAACAAGGTATCGAAGGCCGGGTGCACCGCGACGAGTTGGCCTTGCAGGTGAGTCGACAGCTCGCTGATTTCTACGCCGGCCTGCGCGCAGACCGCCTTGATTTCATCGCAGTAGTCTTGGCTTTCAGCGGCGCGGGCCAGGTCAATGTATTGGGTGCCGAGGGTCGGCAACTGAATCGCCTTATAGCCTTGGGAGGCTGCCCATTGGGCGATGTTGGCCAACGTGTCGAAAGGGGCTTCAGTCGATATGAACTGAGCGAGAAAAATGCCGGGGCCGCGCATTCCTGGGTTCATCGAGGCGATCTCCTTCATGGGTTGCAGGCCAATGTCGTCCACTTCGCGTCGCCGCGATGGTTGGCGATCACGGCTTCGACAAAGGCCAGGCCGCGCACGCCCACTTCAATACCGGGCACGCCGACAGCCTCGGTGCCTTGGCGAATGGCAGTGGCGAAGTCACCGTAGAGGTTGGCCATGGCTTCCAGGTAACCCTCGGGATGCCCCGGGGGTAAGCGCATGCGTTGCAGAGCTGCGTCGCACAACCAAGGCTGGCCGACACCGGAGCGCAGGATACGCAAGGGCTGGTCGAGGGAACGGTGGATCAGGCTGGCCGGTTCTTCCTGGCGCCATTCCAGGCCGCCGTTTTCACCATAGAGGCGGATCTTCAGCGGGTTTTCTTCGCCGGCGCAAACCTGGCTGGCGATCAGTACACCGCTGGCACCGGAGGCCATTTTGAACAGCATGGCCGCGTCATCATCCAGTTGCCGGCCGGGCACGTGGGTACCCAGGCTGGCGCAGACCTGTTCAATCGGTTGGTCGGCGACAAATTCCGCCAGGGAAAAGGCGTGAGTGCCGATATCGCCAATGCAACCACCCAGCCCCGACTGCTCGGGCTGATCGCGCCAACTCGCTTGCTTATTGCCCTGCCCGGCCACGTCCTGGCTCAGCCAGCCCTGGGGGTATTCGACGATGACTTTGCGCAGCGCACCAATGACACCCCTGCGCACCATGTCCCGAGCCTGCCAAACCATCGGATAGCCCAGGTAGGTATGGGCCAGGCCATAGAGGCCGGGGCTGCTGTTCACCACCTCTGCCAGCGCCCGGACTTCGGCGAGGTTAAGTGCGGCGGGTTTTTCACTGAACACGTGGAAGCCCTGTTGTAACGCCTGAGTGGCGATGGGGACGTGCAAATGATTGGGGGTGACGATGACCAGCAACTCCATACGCTGTTCAACGGGCAGCGCCTGTTCTGCCGTCAGCATGTGCTGCCAATCGTTGTAACAGCGGGATGCGGGCAAACCCAATGTGGCACCGGTGTCGCGGTTGTTGTCTGGGTCGCGGCTGAAAGCGCCGCACACCAGCTCAAAACGGCCAGCCAGCCCGGCAGCCTGGCGGTGGGCCTGGCCGATAAACGCCCCCTCGCCGCCTCCAACAAAGCCCATTCTTATTTTTGGCACAGCAGCATTCATGACAAGTCTTCTCTTTTCAGACGATTTTCGATCATGATGTAACCGGTTACATCACACAAAATCTAAGCCCAGTTACATGCAGTGTCAAACCCTGAATGGAAGACATCGGCGTTTCTGCCATGACCCGACTGCGGTAAGCTCGCCGGCTGCTGCTCTGATAGTGAGGTTGCCTTGTCCAATATTCGTGAAGTCGCGCGCCTGGCCGGTGTCTCGGTGGCCACCGTATCCAGAACCCTGGCCTCCCCCGAACGTGTACTCCCCGAGACCCGAGACAAGGTCAACGCCGCCGTGGAACAGACCGGTTACCGGCCTAACCGTATGGCGGTGCAGTTTCGCTCCCGGCGCACCGGTAACCTGGTGATCCTGGTACCGGCGATTGCCAACACGTTTTTCGCCCGGGTCATCAGCGGTGCACAGCAAGCGGCACAAGCGGCGGGTTATCGGCTGCTGTTGTGCGACACCCAAGGCCAGGCAGAAATCGAAAAGCAGTTCGCCGAGCTGGTCTACGCCCATCAGGCTGATGGCGTGATTCAACTGCGGGCATACGATCCCTTTACCGATTGCACGGACTCACCGCCCCTGGTCAATGCCTGCGAGGTGATCCAGAACGGCCGCCACCCCACCATCAGCCTGGATAATCGCGGCGCGGCAAGGGCCATGACCCAGCATTTGATCGACTTGGGCCACCGTCGCATCGGCTTGGTCAAAGGCCCGAAAAGCAGCCCCCTGACCCAAGATCGCGTGGCCGGTTATGAAGACGCCTTGTTGGCTGCGGGTATCCCGCGTGACCCGGTCCTCATCTGCCACGGGGACTTTACCTTGCAGGCCGGGTTCGACGGTGCGGGTATGATGTTGGAACTACCCGGCCGCCCTACCGCCCTCTTCTGCGAGAACGATGAAATGGCCATTGGTGCGTTAAAGCGCATCAAACAACAGGGCTTGCGTGTGCCGCAGGATATTTCGCTGGTGGGTTTTGATGACATTCCCTTCGCCGCCTACTGCGACCCGCCGCTGACCACCATCGCCCAGCCAGCGGAAATGTTTGGCCGCACAGCCGTCGAAATGCTCATCGCGCTGATCGAGAAAACGTCGCTGCCACAGCGTCATGTGGTGTTGCCGTTTGAGCTCGCCTTACGCGGCAGCACGGCAGCCCTGCCCACTCATCAATAAGGTGGTCGACGCTAGAAATGCGCCACGTCCGAAACCTCACCATCCAGTACATCCCGCGCCAGTGTCCAGGCTCGTTCCTTGGACTCCACTACCAGTAACGGATACCCCCACGCCTTGCCAAAAGTTGCGGCAAACGGCTTGAGCGCAAGGCGCTTGGCCGCACTCGGCTCAACCTGGATCATGCCTTTGACGAAGGTGCACAGGGCCGGTTTGTTCTTCTTCATCCAGATCGAGGCTTGTTTGCGCTCTTCGTGGGAGTGCTCATGGGCGGTTTCATCCACGGCTTTGTCGTGCAGCAACAGGAACGGTTGCTGCCGCTCCAACAAGCGACTGAACGTCACAAATACGTCCTCTGCACCTGGGCCGGCCGGGGCGTCGAAATCAATTTTCACCACAGGAAATGTTGAGCTGTCGAGTTGCATGGCAGAACCCTCTAATGAGATTGGTTCCCAACTATAATCAGCTCACCCCTGGACGGCATTGCACAGAATAGCCAAACTATTTCGCATTCCAGCCACCAGCGAATCCCCCCATGAAGCACCGCCTTGAACTCCATGACCCGCTGCTGGCAAAAGACGTCGATGCCGTCCCCCGTGCGGTCGTCGCCGCAGGCGCCTCCAGCGACGCCGAACGCTGGGAACATGCTCAACACCAGCATCGCCGGGGGCAGTTGATGTACACCTTGCGGGGGGTGATTCATTGCGACATCGAAGAAGGCATCTGGATCGTACCGCCCCAATGCGCACTGTGGATTCCCGGCGGCATTTCCCATGCTGCCCGTGGCTCTGGAGAGGCGCAGGTCTATTGCCTGCTGATCGAGCCCGGTGCTGCCAACGCCCTGCCCCACCACTGTTGCACCTTGTCGGTATCGGCGCTGCTGCATGAGTTGATCGGCAAGACCGTCAGTTTCCCGCAGCTGTATGAGATCGACGGCCCCCAGGGACGCTTGCTATCCACGTTATTGGATGAACTGGCCCAGGCCCCGATCGAAGCCCTACACTTGCCCATGCCCCGGGACCCTCGGCTAAAGCGCCTGGCCAACAGCTTGCTGGCCGACCCGAGCGACAAGGCGACCCTCGACAAGTGGGCCGTGCGCATCGGCATGAGCGAACGCAGCATGACCCGACTGTTGCAGGAGGAAATTGGCTTGAGTTTTGGCCGCTGGCGCCGGCAGTTGCACGTGATCCTGTCGCTGCAACGCCTGGCCAGGGGCGAAAGCGTACAGGCAGTGGCCCTGGACCTGGGCTACGAAAACGCGAGCGGCTTTATCACCATGTTCCGTAAAGCCGTGGGCAAACCGCCGGCGCGTTACCTGGCAGATCGCATCGGCGCAAGTGCCCCCATCCCACTGGACGGTCAGGCAACCATTGCCTTTGCGGGCGAAGACCCCGTTCAGCGCTCAGGCGATTCTCGCCACACAGGCTCCTGATGGGCCTGGTCCGCACCTGAGACCGTAACGGCCACATGGTTGAGCAGCTTCTCGGCGTTGTATTTGGGCAGCAGTGCACTCAGCAACAGAATAACAATGCCACCACCGATCAACGACGGGGAAACCCGGACATCGACCATCTCAAGTCGCCATAGAAACACTATCGCGGCGCCCACCCCCAACACGCAACCCGCCAGGGCCTCATTGAGCGGATGAACCGTGGGCGCGACGCAAAACGCACTGAACCATCCACTGATTAACACGCCGCCGACTGCTGCCGGCCAGCGCCAGTCGGGGTTGATCCGACGTGCCACCAGGCTCAGCGCCACCGTGACCATCAGCGAGGTGTTCATGGCGTGACCGCTGATCACGGCAAGATCGAGAGACTGGATGGACACGCCCCAGCCCTTGAACAACACCTTGCTGAGCGCCACGATCGAGTAGGTGCAAGCGATTGTCACCCCCCACCACTTCAGCGCCTGGGGACGGGAGTGCCACAACCAGACGGCGATCACCAACGCAGCCGGAATCATGACGGTAATACCGCCATATTGCGCAAGTTCAGCCCTCATCAATGTTTATTCCTTCCCGGTTTTTTCCGGCGTCTATGAGACCCCAGGCCCCGGCAAAATACAACGTTATCTACGGTCGCACTTTGTGGCGAAAACTGCCCCTCCTCCCAGGATCATTGCGGCGTAAACACCTCGGTGTCCGTCAATTTCTGCACCTCCACCCGATGCGGAAAAATCTTCTTCTCCACGAACAAATCATCCACCTGCTGCAGCGCCTGCACATCCCGGGCCTCTACCGGCAGCAGCGACTCATCACCCCAACTGCGCAACAGCTGAGAAACCTCAAGGGGGATATCGTTGACCTTGGCAAACACCCGGGCGTATTCCCCGGGGTTCTGCCGGGCCCATTCGAAGGCCTTGGCGAAGCGCTGCAACAGGTCGCTGAGGGCCTTGCGCTTAAGTGGATCGGCGAGCACTTCGTCGGAGGCGGTGATAAAGGTCAACCCGGTATTGATCCCTTCGCCGCTGATCAGTACCCGCGCGCCCTCCTGCTCGGCGAACGCTTGATACACACCGAAGGTGGCCCAGGCGTCGATCTTCCCGGCATTGAAAGCCGGCAGTGCGTCGGTGGGCAGCACAAAGCCGACCTTGACGTCCTGCTCATCCACCCCGGCATTGGCCAGGGCACGAATCAACAGGTACTGGGAAATACTGCCTCGGGCCGATGACACCACCACATTGCGTTCTTTCAGGTCGGCCACGGTGCGAATCGGTGAATCCGGCGGTACCAGGATCGCAATCCCTCGGGATTGGCTGCGACGCACCGCAACAATGCGCAAAGGCGTGCCGCCAGTGGCCGCAGCCAGAACCGGTGTGTCGCCGGCAGGCCCCAGGTCTACCGCTCCGGCGCGCAAGGCTTCGAACAGCGGTGCGGCACCCTGGAAATTGGCCCATTGGACCTTGTAATCGATGCCTTCCAGGGCATTGGCGGCCTCCACCACCGTGCGCAAACCTTTGGCTTGATCGCCGAGGATCAAGGTCACACCGGACAACTCCGATGAAGACTTGGGGGCCTCCACCGCTTTATCGCAACCGACTAACAACAGCACGGTACCCAGCAGCATTAACGTTTTGAACTCAAGCATGGGCAAACCGCCGGACGCTAGCGGCTGCGGCTTGCGCGACCTGTGCCGGGGCGTCCACCTCAACCCCCAACAGGCTCAGCAAGCGTGCCCGGATCGCCTGGAAACCTTCCTGGCCGGTATCTCGTGACCGAGGCAAGTCGATACTCAACTGCTCGGCAATCTTGCCATTGGCCAGGACAATCACGCGGTCCGCCAGCAGGATCGCCTCATCAACGTCGTGGGTCACCAGCAGTACGGCTGGCGTGTGCTTGCGCCACAACTCGATGATCAACCTATGCATCTTGATTCGAGTCAACGCGTCCAGAGCCGCAAAAGGCTCGTCCAGTAACAGCAACTTCGGCTCGCGCACCAACCCTCGAGCCAATGCCACGCGCTGGGCTTCGCCGCCGGAGAGCGTCGCCGGATAGGCTTCAAGCCGATGGGCCAGCCCGACTTCCGTCAAGGCTTGCACGGCGCGGGCCTTGGCATCGGGAACGCGCAGGCCGAGGGTCACGTTTTTCCAGGCGCGTTTCCAGGGCATCAACCGCGGCTCCTGAAACACCGCCGCGCGGGCCTTGGGCACGCGTAGTTGGCCGCTGTCGATACTGTCCAGCCCGGCCAGGCTGCGCAGCAAGGTGGTCTTGCCGGAACCGCTGGCGCCCAACAAGGCGACGAACTCGCCGGGGGCGATGTCCAGGTCCAGGCCATCTATCACCCGCTGCTGGCCGAATTGGCGCACCACATTACGCAACTGCACCGGTGCTGCTGAAGGTTCAATGCTCGACATATCAGTTCCTCACAAAAGATGGGCGCCAGGCCAGGGCGAATCGTTCCAGGGTGCGGATCAGCCCATCGATCAAGAGGCCGAGCACGCTATAGATCAGCAGGCAGATGACGATCACATCGGTGCGCATGAAGTCCCGGGCATCACTGGCCAGGTAGCCGATGCCGGCGGTGGTGTTGATTTGCTCGACAAACACCAGGGCCAGCCAGGAAATCCCCAGGGAGTAGCGCAGGCCGACAAAAAACGAAGGCAAGGAGCCCGGCAGAATCACATGCCAGATCAGCTCGCGACGACTGAGGCCCAACGTGTTGGCGGCCTCGATCAACTTGGGGTCGATGTTGCGGATGCCGGCGAACAGATTGAGGTACACCGGAAACGTGGTGCCGGTGACAATCAGGGCGATTTTGGTGAACTCGCCAATGCCAAACCAAAGGATGAACAACGGCACCAGCGCCAAGGAAGGAATAGTGCGCAACATCTGCATCGGTGAGTCGAGGATCACCTCGCCGCGCTTGGACAAGCCGGTAATCAAGGCCGCCACCACGCCGATACTGACGCCTATGCTCAAGCCCAGCAGCGCCCGTTGCAGGGACACCCACAGGTGCTTGCCCAGCTCACCGGAGATGATCATCGCCCACAACGTGCCGCCGATCTGCGACGGCGCGGCGATGATCCGTTGCGGGATCAGCCCCAGCTCGGAGGCCAGTTCCCACAGCAGTAACAGCACAATCGGGCTGACCAGGCGTAGCAACACGTCGGGGGTGCGCCAGTTGCGTACCCAATGGGGGATCAATCGTGACGCGCCTTCATCGCCGGTGAGGCGAGCAGCCTTGTTGACGGAAAACGAACGGGTATTGAGGGTCTTTTCAGTCATCAGGCTTCCTACCTCATCAAGAACACGGCCAGGAGCGCCGCTGCGGTTTCATGCTATTCGCATAAAAAACCTCAGTGAAATTCTTTTTGGGAATAACCTAATACGATTAAAATGCACATTACTGATATCTACATATAAGTATGATTCTTTATTTTAATAATTAGGATAGAACAAAACGGCATTTTACAGGCCCTGCCGCTGCCCCTACTTTCACCCTCATACCCGACCCCCTGCCAGGTGGAGGCTTTAACCTCACTCTCAACAAGGACTGACCATGAGCATTGAATTTATCGGCTACATCGGTGGCCACCACGCCTCGGAAATCCATCCCCGCAGCGGCCCGACCTTGCAGCCCGACTATGTGGAAACCGTCGCCCGCGCCCACGAAGAGGCCGGTTTCGACCGCGCCCTGATCGCCTTCCACTCCAATAGTCCGGACAGCACGTTGATCGCCTCCCATGCCGCCAGCGTGACGAAAAAGCTGCAGTTCCTGATTGCCCATCGACCCGGCTTCGTCCAGCCCACGCTGGCCGCCCGGCAGTTCACCACCCTCGACGTCTTCAACGGCGGGCGCACCGCCGTGCACATCATCACCGGTGGCGACGACCGTGAATTGCGGGCCGATGGCAGCCACATCGGCAAGGACGAACGCTACGCCCGCACGGATGAATACCTGAGCGTGGTGCGCCAGGAATGGACCAGCGAGACACCCTTCGACTATGACGGCACCTACTACCAGGTCGAAGGCGCACACTCGACAGTCAAGTCGCCGCAACAGCCGCATATCCCGCTGTATTTCGGTGGATCATCAGCGGCGGCCATCGCCGTGGCCGGCAAGCATGCGGACGTGTATGCGCTGTGGGGCGAAACCTATGAGCAAGTGCGGGAAGTGGTGACACAGGTGCGGGCTGAAGCGGCCAAGCATGGACGAACTATACGTTTCAGCTTGTCGTTGCGACCGATCCTGGCCGAGACCGAAGAACTGGCCTGGGAGCGTGCCGAGCGCATTCTGCAACAGGCTACCGCGCTGGCTGAAAAGAACGGTTTTGTAAGACGTGGACCCCCGAATGAAGGCTCCCGTCGTCTGTTAGCGGCGGCGGCGCAAGGCTCGAGACTGGATAAGCGTTTGTGGACCGGGATCGCCGGCCTGTTGGGTGCACAAGGTAACTCCACCTCACTGGTCGGTACCCCGGAACAAGTGGCCGAGGCCCTGCTCGACTATTACGATCTGGGCATCACCACCTTCCTGATTCGCGGCTTTGACCCGCTCAATGATGCAATCGACTATGGCAAGCGCCTGATTCCACTGACCCGTCAGCTGGTGGCCGAGCGCAAGCAGCAAGCGGCCTGACACGCAGATCGTTCCCACTCACGCGGGAACGATCAATGCTTCAATCCTTGTAGTCGGTATCCGTACGCTCCAACTGCCGGATCAGCGCATTCCAATGCCGAGTCACGCCCGGCCCATCCCCGCTCTTGAAGACCTCGGCCTGTTTCTCGACCTTGGCCACCACCTCTGCCGGCGGGAAGATCAACTCGGCATTCCCGCCCGCCTGCGCCGCGATCTGAATATTACAGGCGCGCTCCAGCCCCTGCAGTTGCTGGAACGCGTGCTCGACACTGATGCCAGCCGTCAACAGCCCGTGGTTACGCAGGATCATCACGCTCTTGTCGCCTAGGTCTGCCACCAGCCGTTCACGCTCATCCAGGTCCAGGGCCACGCCCTCATACCCGTGATACGCCACGCGCCCGGAGAAACCAATGGAGTGCTGGGAAATCGGTAGCAACCCGTCCTTTTGCGCCGACACTGCAATGCCGTCTCGGGTGTGGGTGTGCAACACCGCTTGCAGGTCGGGGCGGGCAGCGTGGATGGCACTGTGGATCACATAGCCGGCGTAGTTGATGCCAAGGCCCGTCGGGTCATCAACGATAGTGCCGTCGATGTCCACCTTGACCAGGTTGGAGGCGCTGATTTCATCGAACAACAAGCCGAAGGCGTTGATCAGGAAGTGCTCCTCGGGGCCCGGCACCCGTGCGGAGAAGTGGGTATAGATATGATCGGTCCACTTGTACAAGGCCGCCAATCGATAGGCGGCAGCCAGCTTGACCCGCACCTCCCACTCTTCAGGGCTGACCCGCTGGCGAACATTTTTCGAGGCGCTGGATAACGGACTGACACTGCTCATGGCAACACTTCCTGGAGGTATTGGAAATCTCCAGTCAGCCTAGGGGAAGGCAAAAAATAATAAAAAGCACATTTTAATCTAAGCTAATTATTATTATTTTTTATGTCCCATGCGCATCATCACGCTGCGTCCCGGACCTTGTGCAGTGAGTCGGCCACACGTTTGCCAAACGCACCCACCGGCCCTTGCAGGTTGCCAAGAAAGTGCGGGTAGATCAGCCACAGGTCCATTACCGGCTTGAAATCCTTGAGGGGCAGCACCGCCAGTTGATCACGGTGGGCGCTGCGTTCCAGCAGCGGGCGCGGCACCAACCCCAGGCCCAGGCCATCCGCCACCAGGCCCAGTTGCAGCTCGGTGCCAAAGGTCTCCAGATTGACCCGCAGGGCCAGGCCCTGGTCCGACAAGGTGCGCTGTAAACCGGCGCGAAAGCCGCAGCCATCAGGATTGAGCACCCAGCCATTCTGATAGACGTCAGCCAGCTTGCACGGGCGCTTGGGTAGCTGAGCCTTGGCGCAGACCACCACCAGCTCCATCTTGCCGATGGATTCGCCGACGATGTTGTCCGGAAAAATTTTCCCGGCCGGGAACAGCGCCGCTGCGGCGTCCAGTTCACCGCGCTCGATCTTGCCCACCAGTTGACTGCCCCACCCGGTCACGACCTGAGCGCGTAAGTCGGGGTACTCACCGCGCAGGTGCTTGAGAGCGTCCAGCAGCACCACATCGCCGATGGTTTGCGGCACGCCCAGGCGCAGCAGCCCGGTGGGCGGCGCGTCGGTAGCCACCAGCTCGCGCAGGGCATCCATTTCCCGCAGGATCAATCGGCACTGTTCATAAACCCGAGTACCGATCAAAGTAGGCTTGAGGGGTTTGGTGTTGCGGTCGAACAACTCCACGCCCAGCGCCTGCTCGAAGTTCTGCACGCGGCGGGTAATTGCCGGCTGAGTCAGTTGCAACGACTCGGCGGCATGGCTGATGGACTGGCAACGAATCACTTCGACAAAGGCATCGATATCGTCAATTTTCATTTGGCCCGCACATAGAGAACAGTCAATAAGATGTCGGAAAAGCATAGTTCCATTGTCGGTATCTGGATAGCCCGCAGGGCCTATCGATAACGTCTAACGCTATTCAAACCGGTTCTAAATTACTTTCAGCTATAACCTAATCATTAAAAAATAGCATATTAACAATGAACATTATGCTTAGATAAATCCAATCACTGCGACGATGGAACTGCCATGACCCAGGCCCGACACCCGGAAAGACTCAGAGCCTTCATAGGCGCCCTGGCGGAATTGATCGACGGCAATCCTCGCGAAGGCGATTTGCTGCACCGCGGCGGCAAGCTGCTGGCGCAACTGGTCAGCCATGACGACTGGCTGCCGGATGAGTTCGCCCAGGCCAACCCCGAGCGCTATCAGCAATACCTGCTGCATGCCGATTCGCGCCAGCGCTTCAGCATTGTCAGTTTCGTGTGGGGGCCGGGGCAGACCACGCCGATTCATGACCACCGGGTGTGGGGGTTGATCGGCATGTTGCGCGGTTCCGAATATGCCCAGGGCTTTGGGCGTGATGCCCAGGGCGTCCTGATCGCGGAGGGCAAGCGGGTCCAGCTTGAACCGGGCCAGGTGGAGGCGGTGTCACCGAAGATCGGCGACATCCACCAGGTCAGCAATGCTTTTGACGACCAAGTGTCCATCAGCATCCACGTCTACGGTGCCAATATCGGTGCCGTACGCCGCGCGGTGTACCAGGCCGACGGCAGCGAAAAGCTGTTTATCTCCGGTTACTCCAACGCCTTTCTCCCCAATATCTGGGACTTGTCCAAAGAGAGCCCTGCCCTATGAGTACTGTACCCTCCCGCTCCTTCGCCCAGATTCGCCTGGCACTGCTGGCCCATGAAGAGTTGGCCCTCGTGGATGTGCGTGAAGAGGCGCCGTTCGCCGAAGCCCATCCGCTGTTTGCGGCCAATATCCCGTTGTCCAAGCTGGAGCTGGAGGTGTATTCGCGCATTCCGCGCCGTGATACCGCCGTCACCGTGTATGACAATGGCGAAGGCCTGGCAGAGATTGCTGCCCAACGTTTGCAGGCACTCGGCTACACCCGGATCAGCCTGCTGGAAGGCGGGCTGGACGGCTGGCGCAGCGCCGGTGGTGAGCTGTTTATCGACGTCAACGTGCCCAGCAAGGCATTCGGCGAACTGGTGGAAAGCCAACGCCATACGCCGTCCCTGGCGGCGGAAGAGGTTCAGGCGCTGCTGGATAACGAGGCCGATGTGGTGGTGCTCGACGCCCGCCGTTTCGATGAATACCAAACCATGAGCATCCCCTCCAGCATCAGCGTACCGGGGGCCGAACTGGTGCTGCGAGCCCGGGAGCTGGCGCCGGACCCGGCCACCCGCATCATCGTCAATTGCGCCGGGCGTACCCGCAGCATCATCGGCACCCAATCGCTGATCAATGCCGGTATTCCCAACCCGGTGTCCGCCCTGCGCAACGGCACCATCGGCTGGACCCTCGCCGGGCAAACCCTGCAACACGGCCAATCACGGCGCTTCTTGCCCACCGGCGAAGAACATCGCCAAGTGGCCGCGCAAGAGGCGCGCCGGGTCGCCGACAAGGCCCAGGTTGGCCGCGCCACCTTCGCCGACCTGAGCCGCTGGCAACAGGAGCTGTCGCGCACCACCTACCTGTTCGATGTGCGCACCCCGGAAGAATTCGAAACGGGCCACCTGCCCTCGGCCCGCTCGACGCCTGGCGGCCAACTGGTGCAGGAAACCGATCATGTGGCCAGCGTTCGCGGCGCGCGCCTGGTACTGGTGGACGACGATGGCGTGCGGGCCAATATGTCCGCCTCCTGGTTGGCGCAGTTGGGCTGGGAGGTCTTCGTGGTGGATGACCTGCAACCGGCCCATTTCAGCCAGCGTGGTGCCTGGCAGGCCCCGGTTCCTGCCGCGCAGCAGGCCGAAGCAATCAGCCCGCAAACCCTGGCCGAATGGCTGACCCACGGCGACACCGCCGTGCTGGACTTCACCAGCAGCGCCAATTACGTCAAACGCCATATCCCGGGTGCCTGGTGGGCCTTGCGCGGGCAACTGGCCCAAGCCCTGGGCAACGTGCCGTCGGCGCAGCGCTATGTGCTGACCTGTGGCAGCAGCCAGTTAGCACGCCTGGCAGTGGCCGAAGTGGAGGCCATCACCGGCAAACAGGTGTTTTTGCTAAAGGACGGCACGGCCAGCTGGATTGCCGCGCAATTACCGCTTGAGGAAGGCGAAAGCCACCTCGCCTCCCCGCGCATCGACCGTTATCGCCGCCCTTACGAGGGCACCGACAACCCTCGGGAAGCCATGCAGGCTTACCTCGATTGGGAGTTCGGGTTGGTGGACCAACTGGCTCGCGACGGTACCCATGGTTTCTTTGTGATCTGAAGCACACCCGCAGCGAGCCTGCTCGCTGCTCCCCCAACATTGGCCGACCCCTTCTCCAGGCGGAGGCGACCCAACGCAAGACCTAGCCTGGAGCAACCCCGATGCGTTTTACCCTTCCCCTCCTGTTGATCGCCCTCGCCTTGGGCAGCACCAGCCAGGCCGCCGATCTGCAACCGCTGCGGGTGGCCAACCAGAAGTCCACCATCAAAGTGCTGTTGGAAGTTTCCGGTGAACTGAAAGATGTGCCCTACGAGATCCAGTTCTCCGAATTCCCCGCCGCAGCGCCCTTGGGTGAAGCCCTGAACGCTGGCGCTGTCGACATCGGCGCCCTGGGCGATGCGCCCTACGTTTTCGCCCTGGGTGCCGGTGCGCCGCTCAAGGTGGTGAGCATCATCCACGCCGAGGGCCGCTACACCACCGCGATTCTCGCGCCCAAGGACTCGCCGCTGAACACCGCCCTCGACCTCAAGGGCAAACGCATCGTCACCACCCGCGGTTCCATCGGCCACCTGTTGGCGATCAAAGCCCTGCGCAGTGTTGGCCTGAGTACCCACGATGTGCAGTTCATCTACTTGTTGCCCAGTGAGTCGCGCTTGTTGCTGGATAACGGTACTGCCGACGCCTGGTCGACCTGGGATCCCTACACCACCGTGGTCACCAGCCAGAGCCAGGCCAAAGTCCTGGCCAGTGGCGACACCCTGCTGACCAACCACCTGTACCTCGCCGCCACCCGCCAGGCCATCGCCGACAAACGCCCGCAACTGGACGACTTTGTTGCCAGGGTCGACCGCGCCTACCGCTGGACCAACGCCCACCCCGAGGCCTTCGCCGCAGCCCAAGCCAAAGTCACCGGCTTGCCGCTGGCCGTGCATGTGGCCGTGGCGAATACCACCCACATGCAGCCAGTACTGATCGACGATGGCGTGATCAGCGGCTTGCAAGCCACTGCCGAGATCTACCGCGAAGAAGGCATCCTCGCCAAACCCATCGACGTCTCCCAGGGTTTCGACAAAAGCTTCAACGCCCAGCGCGCCCTTCTTAACCAGGCTTCCCGCTAAAGGAGTAGAACCATGAGCAAACAACGCCAACTGAAACTCGGTGCGATGGTCCATGGCGTCGGTCATGGCTGGGGCGAATGGCGCCACCCGCAAGCCCTGGCCAATGCCAGTGTGAACTTCGGTTTCTACAAGCAGCAGACGCAACTGGCCGAAGGCGCCAAGTTCGATTTCGTGTTCATTGCCGACAGCCTGCATATCCACGAAAAATCCAGCCCCCACTACCTCAACCGCTTCGAGCCGCTGACCATCCTCTCGGCCCTGGCGGCACTGACCTCAAACATCGGCCTGGTGGCCACCGTGACGGTCAGCTACACCGAGCCGTTCCAGGTGGCGCGCCAGTTTGCTTCGCTGGACCATATCAGCGGCGGCCGCGCCGGTTGGAACGTGGTGACCTCCTGGCTCAGCGGCACCGCCGACAACTTCAGCAAGCCCGAGCATCCACCCCATGCCGTGCGTTATCGCATCGCCAAGGAGCATGTGAAGGTGGTCCAGGGCCTGTGGGATTCCTGGGAAGACGATGCGTTTGCCTACAACAAGCAGAGCGGTGAGTTTTTCACCCCCGGCAAGCTCCACGCCCTGGACCACAAAGGTGAGTTTTTCTCGGTCAAGGGTCCGCTCAATATTGCGCGCTCCCGCCAAGGCCAGCCGGTGATTTTCCAGGCCGGCACCTCCGAGGACGGCCGCAACTTTGCCGCCGAAAACGCTGATGCCATTTTTGTCCACGCCGAGAGTTTCGAAGAAGCACTGAGCTACGCGCAGGACCTTAAACAGCGTGCTCGCGGTTTTGGTCGCGACGCCAGCCACCTGTCCATCCTGCCGGGCATCCGACCCATTGTCGGGCGCGATGCCGCCGAGGTAGAAAGCCGCTATCAGCAAGCGGTGGAGCTGGTGACCATCGAAGACGCCATCGTCGCCCTCGGCCGCCCCTTCAATGACCATGACTTCAGCCAATACCCGTTGGACGCGCCGTTCCCCGAGCTGGGCGACCTGGGCTCCAACAGCCAAAAAGGCGGCTCCGACCGCATCAAACAACTGGCCCGGGATGAAGGCCTGACCCTGCGGGAAGTCGCACTGCGTTTCTCCCGGCCACGGCGGGACTTTGTCGGCACGCCGCAACAGGTGGCCGACGCCATTCAGACCTGGTTCGAAGGCGGCGCCGCCGACGGTTTCATCATCAACTCTCTGCTGCCGGACGGCCTGCAGTCCTTCACCGAATGGGTGGTGCCGGTGCTGCAACAGCGCGGGCTGTTTCGCCAGGCATACAGCGGCCACACGCTGCGGGACAACTTCGGCCTGGACGTGCCGGTCAATCGTCACGCCGTCGAGCTTGAACTCGCCATCTGACCAGGGCCCGACCATGAAGCACACACACGGACAGTTCAATCGTCGCGGCTTTCTCACCGCCAGCTCCATCGCCCTCGGCGCCATGGGTTTGTCGTCCCTGGGGCTGCCTGCACGGGCGTTCGCCCAGGCCCACCCACTGGCGGACGTAACCCTGAGCGTCGCCACCTACCGTGGCCAGGATTCGTACTTCACCGATGACGCCGGTACCTCCGAGCGCCCTTACAAGGTCGACTTCGCAGAATTTGCCGGCGGCAACCTGATCGTCGAAGCCTTGGCTTCCGGCAGCCTGGACATCGGCGGCATGAGTGAAATCCCGCCGATTTTCTCGATCCAGAGTCATCGCGAACCCAGGCTGATCGCCGTGCTGCAAGGGGACGTGAATAACCAGGTGTTCCTGATTCCCAAGGACTCGAAACTGGAGTCGGTCGCGCAACTGAAGGGCAAGCGCGTGGGGTATGTGCGCTCTACCACCTCCCACTACTTTTTGATCAAGGCCTTGAAAGAACAAGGGCTGACGCTGAACGACATCACTGCCGTACCACTGACCCCGCAAGACGGTTTCAGTGCCTTCCAAAGTGGTCAGCTGGACGCCTGGGTGATCTATGGCGTGTTTATCCAACTGGCGAAATTCCGCAGCGGCGCGCGGGTGCTGAAAACCGCCTTGGGCTACCTCTCGGGCAACTACCTGATCGCCGCGCGTCCTGCTGCCCTGGAAGACCCGCTGCGCAAGCAGGCGATCCAGGATTACTTGCAGCGCGAGGCACGCACCCTGGAATGGATGAACAACAACCCCGAACCCTGGGCCGCTAAATCGGCACAACTGCTGGGGGTGGATAAAGCGGTGTTTCTCGACATGTACAACAACCGCAGCCAGCCCTACCGCATGATCGAGGTCAACGACCAGGCCATCGCCTCACAGCAGGAAGTCGCGGACCTGTTCTTCAATGCCGGCGTGTTGAGCGAGCGGCTGGATGTCAGCCCGTTGTGGGATCGGCAGTTCAAGTTGCTGCCGCTATAACCCTCCTTCGAAAACGCCGAATAGCCAATGTGGGAGCGGGCTTGCTCGCGAAAGCGGTGTGTCAGGCACCACATGCACTGAATGATCCACCGCTTTCGCGAGCAAGTCGAATCGTCGCACCGCCGCTCCCACATTTTGACCGAGTACACCGATAATGAGCCTTTCCTCTCAACAACCGCCGCTTCTGCGCTCCGTGGAAGTGGCCAATTTCGAAGCCTTGCTGGAACGCCTCAGCGCCCAGCTCGCCGCCACTGCACACATCGTTGACGAAAGCGGCGCCTTCCCCCACGATAATTTCAAACTGCTGCACGCGCACGGTCTGGTGGCATTGACCGTGCCCAAGGCCCTCGGTGGTGGCGGTGCCAATCTGGCCCAGGCACGCAAGGCCATCAGCGCGATCGCCAAGGCCGAACCGTCCACCGCGTTGATCCTGGTGATGCAGTACCTGCAACACACGCGTCTGCAAGACAGCAAAAGCTGGCCTCCGTCACTGCGGGTAAAAGTCGCCGAAGATGCGGTGCGCAACGGCGCGCTGATCAACGCCCTGAGGGTTGAGCCAGACCTCGGAACGCCAGCCCGTGGCGGCCTGCCGGCGACCATCGCCCGGCGCACCTGCGCCGGTTGGCGGATCAGCGGGCGCAAGATCTACTCCACCGGCAGCCATGGCCTGACCTGGTTCAGCGTCTGGGCCCGCAGCAGTGATGAAGACCCGCTGGTAGGCGCCTGGCTGGTGCCCAAGGACAGCCCCGGCATCAGCATCATCGACACCTGGGATCACCTGGGCATGCGCGCCACCTGCAGCCATGAAGTGGTGTTCGACAACGTGCTGGTGCCCCTGGATCACGCCGTCAGCGTCAGCCCCTGGAGCGCGCCGCAGGCAGAGCTGGATGGCGATGGTTTCCTGTGGATGTCGGTGCTGCTGTCGTCGGTCTACGACGCCGTGGCGCAGGCCGCGCGGGACTGGCTGGTGGACTGGCTGGAACAACGCAAGCCGTCCAACCTCGGCGCGGCACTGTCGACCCTGCCGCGCTTTCAGGAAACCGTTGGCCATATCGACACCCTGTTGTTCGCCAACCGCAGCCTGCTGGACGCAGCGGCCGAGGGGCATACGCCGGCTGCCAACGCCGCGCAGTTGAAATTCCTGGTAACCGGCAACGCCATCCGCGCCGTCGAGCTGGCCATCGAGGCCTCGGGTAATCCCGGCTTGTCGCGCCATAGCCCGCTGCAACGGCATTACCGCGACGTGCTGTGCAGCCGGGTACATACCCCGCAGAACGACGCGGTGCTGCAAGGCGTCGGCAAGGCCGTCTTCGCCCAACGCCAAAAGGAGCGCACATGAGCCAGGTGATTATCGCCAGCCAGTTAGACGACGATTTCAACGAGGTCATCCGCCAACGCCTGGCCCTGACCCATCCCGATGCCGAGGTCATCGGCGTACCGACGGGCGTGCCCAGCGACCTGCCGGCCCAGGCCAATATCCTGCTGGCGCGACCCATCAATGTGCGCGGTTATCAAGCGCCGGACACGCCGCCACCGGGCTGGCCGTATGGGGTGCAGTGGATTCAGGTGGTGTCCTCGGGCATCGACTTTTACCCCAAATGGCTGTTCAACGGCCCGCCGGTGAGTACGTCACGAGGCAGCGCCGCCGAGAACATCGCCGAGTTCGCCCTGGCCGCCCTTTTCGCTGCGGCCAAGCATTTGCCGGATATCTGGGTGCATGACTCGCAGTGGCAGTTCACCGCGCTGAAGCCACTTAAGGGCACGACCCTGGGGATACTGGGCTTTGGTGCGATTGGCCGCAGCCTCGCGCAAAAGGCCCATGGCCTGGGGATCAAGGTCGTCGCGTTGCGTCAGAGCCAGATACCGTTCGAGGTGGACGGGGTTGAAGCTGCGCGGGATATCCATGACCTGTTTGCCCGCTCCGATCACCTGGTGCTGGCCGCGCCATTGACCGAGGCGACACGCCATCTGGTGGATCGCCAAGTGTTGGCCAGCGCCAAGCCGGGCCTGCACCTGATCAACATCGCGCGGGGTGGGTTGCTGGATCATGAGGCGCTGCTGGAGGCCTTGGACAACGGCAGCGTGGGCCTGGCCTCGCTCGATGTGACGGAGCCGGAGCCGTTGCCGGATGGGCATGCGTTGTATGGGCATCCAAGGGTGAGGCTGTCGCCGCATACGTCGGCGATTTCAACCCATAGCCGGTATGACATTGCGGATAGTTTTCTGGGCAATCTGGAACGCTATCTCGAGGGTTTACCGCTGGAAAACCTGGCCAATACCCAGCACGGTTATTAAGCCGAGCGGGATCAAAATGTGGGAGCGGCGGTGCGACGATTCGACTTGCTCGCGAAAGCGGTGTATCAGTCGACATATCCGGTGACTGACATTCCGCTTTCGCGAGCAAGCCCGCTCCCACATTGGTTATGCATTCGTCGAAACATATCATCAGACTTACGCATTTCTATCAAAACTATAAATGTCTATTTTTTATAATTAACTTATAACTAATCGGACTTTTACGGGCCGCGTTTATACAAATACTGTTACATCCAGCACCGACCCCTGACCAGGTGGAGGCCTTGCCTAAACCGTCATTTACCTCAGGGGCCCCACATGAGTCACACCCTCGTACCCAATCGCCTGACACTGGCCGTTTCCCTTGCGCTGTTTGGCCTTTCGGCCCACGCCGACGACACCGCCCTGCCCGTGGTCAACGTCACCGCCGAGCACCGCAGCGAAGACCTGCAAAAAACCCCACTGGCGATTTCCGCGTTCGACGAAAAGGCCCTGGAAGACAAGCAGATCAAAAGTGTGCGCGACCTTGCCGGCCAGGTGCCAAACCTGTCCCTGAGCCGCCAGTCGATCTCCTACAGCTCCCAGACCTACGGGATTCGCGGCATCGGCGAAACCGACCCGATCCAGGAATCCGCGGTGGCGGTGTATGCCGATGACCTGTACATCCCCCGCGCCATTTCCTCGATGCTCGATTTCAACGATGTCGAACGCGTCGAAGTCCTGCGTGGACCTCAAGGCACGTTGTACGGACGCAACAGCAGCGCCGGCGCGATCCGTGTGATCACCCGCGATCCGACCCAGGAAACCCGTGGTTTCCTGGAGTTGGGCGCCGGCAACTACAACGCGCAGAACGGCCGGCTGCTGATCAGCGGGCCGCTGGTGGACAACGCGCTGTTCGGCAGCTTTTCGGCCATTCGCCTCACCCGCGATGGCACCGTTTCCGATCCGACCCGGGGCAAGGACGTGAACAACGTCGACATCCAGTCCTATCGCGGCAAGCTGCGCTACAACCCCGTGGACTCACCGTGGGATGTACAACTGACCCTGGCCGGCACCTTCGACCGGGGCGACACCACCAGCTATACCCCGTTTGATGCCAACGGCCACTTCGACAAGTTCAAGAGCTACAGCAGCCTCAACCCGAAAAACCGCCTCGATCAAGGCAGCTCGGTGCTGCGGGCGATCTACGCCATCGACGATCACCTGAATTTCAAGTCGGTCAGCGCCTGGTCGGCCTTCCATCAGCCGGTGGACTATGACAACTCCGGGCAAGCCGCGCTGATCCAGAACAACCTGATTCTTTACCAACAGAACTACGCCACCCAGGAGTTCCAGCTCAACGGCGACTACGACGATTTCAGTTTCAGCACCGGCCTGTACCTGTACCGCGAGAAGTTCGACGCCGACCGCGACAACCTCACGTATTCCGTCGCGCGCAACCAGGTGATCGGCCAAGGCCAATACAGCACCACCAACACCGAAAGCTACGCCTTGTATGGCCAGGGCACCTACAAACTGACCGCACAATTGTCGCTGATCGCCGGGCTGCGCTTTACCCGCGAGCACAAGAATTTCGACTTCACCAACTACGCGATCACCACCGACCGGCAAATCACCGGCACCAACTTCAGCGCCGAATCGAGCAAGTCCTGGCAGTCCACCAGCCCGAAAATCGGCTTCGAATACGCCTGGACCCCATACCTGAATCAATACGCCTACGTCGCCAAGGGCTTCAAGGCCGGCGGCTACGACAACCGCGCCCCCACCCGCGCCGCGGCCGAACAGGCGTTCTCCCCGGAAGACGTAACCACCTGGGAAACCGGGCTCAAGGGCGACTTCTTCGACCAGCGCCTGCGGGCCAATGTCGCGCTGTTCTACAACGACTACAAAGACCTGCAAACCAACGCCTATGACCCGGCGCTGGGGGTCAGCCTGCGCACCAATGTCGGCCAGGCCCACACGTATGGCGTCGAAGTGGAAACCCTCACCGCCCTGAGCCGCGACCTGCAACTGACGGCCAATCTCGGCTACTTGCAAAGCCAGTACGACGACTTTCAGAACGCCGCCGGCGCCGGGGTGGATGCCAACGGCAAACAGCTGGTGTTTTCACCGCGCTGGAACGCCAGTGTCGGCCTCAACTACACCGTGCCCATCGGGCTGCCCGGCACCTTGCTGGCAGGCACCGATGCGCAGTTCCAGACCAAGTCCTACGCCAATGCGCTGAACGACGATATCCAGGAAATTCCTACCCAGACCTTCTGGAACGCTCACACCAGCTACCTCTCCGGCGACGGCCACTGGACCACCACGCTGTCGGTGAAAAACCTGCTGGACCGCGCCTACCCGCAATCGGTGGGCTATGTGCCTTCCAGCGGTGCGCGCTACTACTCGATCAACGACCCGCGAACCCTCTTGTTATCCGTGCGCTACGACCTCTAACCCCTCGCTACATCAAGGAGCGAATCATGGCTTTTACCCGCAGGGAATTGATTTCCCGTATTGCCGCCGTGGGCGGCTATTCCGCCGCCGTCAGCGCCCTCGGTGCATTGGGGTTGACGCCCCAGGCCGTGGCGTCGAGCTTCACCCCGCTGCAATTGGGCAGCACCGGCAAAGGCAAAAACGTGGTGGTGGTCGGCGCCGGGATTTCCGGACTGGTCAGCGCCTATGAGCTACGCAAAGCCGGTTTCAACGTGACCATCCTGGAAGCTCGTGATCGCGTCGGTGGCCGCAACTGGACCCTGCGCCGTGGCAGTAAAGTCGACTTCGACGACGGCGTCAGCCAAACCGTCGACTTCGATGACGGGCAGTTCTTCAACGCCGGCCCCGCGCGTATTCCCAGCCATCACCAGACTCTCCTCGGCTACTGCCGCGAGCTGGGCGTGGAGCTGCAAGTGTTGGTCAACAGCAGCCGCAACGCCTTGGCCCTGCCGAATACACAGCAACCGGCGTTTCAGTTGCGCCAGGCGGTCAACGATACCCGCGGGCAGCTCTCGGAACTGCTGGCACGCACCGTCAGCCGCAAGGCCCTGGATCAGGATTTGAACGTTGACGACCGCAAGGCGCTGCTCAATTTCCTCAAGGTGTATGGCGACCTCAACAGCGACCTGCAATACAAGGGCTCGGTGCGCTCCGGCTACACCCGCATCCCTGGTGCCGGCGATCAAACCGGGGTAACCCGGGCACCGCTGGCGCTGCAAACCTTGCTCAATCCCAAACTGTGGGGCGCGCTGGTGTTCGATGAAATCCCGGAGTTTTCATCGACCATGTTCCAACCGGTGGGCGGCATGGACCGCATTCCCTACGCCTTCTACGAACACCTCAAGGATGCCGTGCGCTTCAACGCCGAAGTCAGCGATATCCAGACGGGCGAGCTTGGCAGCCGCATCACCTACCGCGACCGTATCAGCGGCAAAACCCAGACCCTGAGCGCCGACTACGCCATCGTCACCGTACCCTTGCCGTTGCTGGCCAAGCTGCCGAGCAACTTCACCACCCCGTTCAAGCAGGCGATCCAGACCGCACAGAGCGACCAGGCCAACAAGGTGGCCTGGCAGTCACCGCGCTTCTGGGAAAGCGACTTCAACATCTACGGCGGCCTGTCGTACCTCGACCATGAAGTCAAAGGCCTGTGGTACCCCAGTGACCGACTCAACAGCGCCCAGGGGATTCTGGTGGCGGCCTACAACACCAGCGAGTCCGCCGTGGCCTTCAGCAAAAAATCCCTTGCCGAACAGTTCGCCTCCTCACGCCAGGCCGTGGAACTGCTGCACCCCGGCCACAGCGCCAAGCTGCAAAAACCGGTGGCCATCAACTGGGCAAAAGTCAGCTTCAGCAAAGGTCCCTGGATCGTCAACGACGAGGTGGGCGAAAGCGCCTATCGCATTCTCAACGAGCCCCAGGGCCGTACGTACCTGGCCAGCGACGCCCTCGCCCATGGCGGTGTCGGCATCTGGCAGAACAGCGCCGCCGATTCGGCACGGCGCATCGTCTCGCTGATCGGTCGCCATGCCGAACGCCAACAACCGGGCGTTGCTGCCTGATCTTTTCTCACTACGGACTGACCTTATGAAAACCTTATTCGCAGGATTGCTGATGACCGCCACCACCCTCGCCGCCCACGCTGATGAGATCAAGCGCGTGCCGCTGCCCAACTCCAACTTCCCGATCTCCCTGGCGGTTTCGGTGCCGCCGCAAACCGAGCTGCTGTTTGTCAGTGGTTTGCTGGCTGACTTGCACGATCCGAAAGCCCCCAAGGACTCGTTCGCCGCCTATGGCGATACCGCGACCCAAACCACGTCGATCCTCAAAAAACTCACAAGCGTGCTGAAAAGCCAGGGCCTGGATTTGGGTGACGTGGTGCAACTGCGGGTATTCCTGGTGGGCGACCCGAGCAAGGGCGGCAAGCTCGATTTCTCCGGTTTGCAGGAAGGCTACACACCCTTCTTCGGCAGCGCCGAGCAACCGAAAAAGCCAGCCCGCACCGCCGTTCAAGTGGTTGCGCTGCCGCTGCCCGGTGGGCTGGTGGAAATCGAGGCCGTTGCCGCGCGCAAGCGGTGATTCAGGACTCCCCCGAGATCAAGGAGCTTCACTCTCATGCACAAGCACTTACACAAGGTTGCCCGGTTGGCCAATACCCTGTGGCGAGGGAGCTTGCTCCCGTTGGGCTGCGTAGCAGCCCCAATAGCGCCGTCCCGATTTTTCAGGCGCACGATGCCAAGTTTCAGGGCCGCTTCGCGCCCCAACGGGAGCAAGCTCCCTCGCCACACATGGCTGCCGCTCTCCCTGGCGTGCGGCCTGGCTTCCTTCGGCGTCGAATCCGCCGAAGACCGCTCCCCTACCCTCGACACCGTGGTGGTCACCGGTAACCGTGGCGCCGAGCAACGCACCGTCACCACCAGCCCCACGCCCATCGATGTGATCAGCGCCGCTCAGTTGCGGGCGGTGGGTAAGCCGAGCCTGCTGGAAGCCCTGGGAAAGCTCATCCCTTCGTTCAACCTGCCGGACCGCGCCGGCTGGGACGCCAGCGGCGTGGTGCGCTCGGCCACGCTGCGCGGCCTGACGGCGTCCCATGTGCTGGTACTGGTCAACGGCAAGCGCCGGCACACCAGCGCCACCTTGAATATCAACGGCATCAACAGCGGCGCAGCCCCCAGTGACCTGGACCTGATCCCGGTGGCCGCCATTGACCATATCGAAGTGCTGCGCGACGGCGCGGCGGCGCAGTACGGTTCGGACGCGATCTCCGGGGTGATCAACATCATCCTCAAACAAACCACCGGCGGCAGTTCCGACACCACCCTGGGGCAGAACTACGACGGCAAGCGTGGCACCGGCCAGGAGGCGTTGAATTATGGGTTCCAGGTGGGTGAAGCCGGCGTACTCAACGTGTCCCTCGACACCCGCTATCAGGAGCGGGACAACAAGGCGGGCAGCAACGGCTACAGCAACCATTACTACCCGTTGGCCGACGGCTCGCCAGACCCGCGTGAGGCCGAGGCCAGCCACCACACCTACAAAGGCTACGGTGCGCCCCGCAGCCAATTGGCCGACTTCGCCTATAACCTCGACCTGCCGCTGAATGACAACCTGACGCTCTACTCGTTTTCCACCCTCGCCACCCGCGAGAACAACGATGGCCAGAACTTCCGCTTGCCCAACGGGCGCAACACCATCACCACCGGACCCAAGGGTTACCCCGACGGCTACAGCCCGTACTGGCTGGTCAACGAGACCGACTTCCAATCGGCTTTCGGCGCCAAGGGCGATGACCTGGGCGGCTGGGCCTGGGACTTGAGCAGCACCTATGGGCGCAACTATGCTAAGCAACGCACCTACGACAACCAGAACCCATCCCTGGGCGAAAACACCCCTAACAAGTTCACCTCCGGCATCTACATCGCCGACCAGTTGACCAGCAACCTGGACCTTAAAAACAGCTATGAAGTGGGCCTGGCCAAACCGTTGGACGTGGCCTTCGGCTTCGAGCATCGGCGGGAAAGCTACGAGACCCGTGCGGGCTCCGAGGCCTCCTATATCGATGGCGGCTACGTGTTTCCCGAAGGCCATCCACGGGCCGGGCAACGCCCCGATCCAGGCGCCCAGGTCACCAATGGCATCACCCCACAAGACGCGCAGAAAATCAGCCGCAACAGCGTTGCCAGCTACATCGACCTGGGGTTTTACCCCACCGAACAATGGTACGTCGGCGTCGCCGGGCGCTATGAGCATTACAACGAAGGCGTCGGCGGTACCCGCAGCGGCAAGCTCAGCACCCGCTATGCATTCAACCCGCTGTTCTCGGTGCGCGGCACCCTCAGCAATGGCTTTCGCGCGCCGTCCCTGGCCAACGAGATCTTCACCGCACGTTCCACCGGTTTTGACACCATCAACGGCGTGTACCAATCCTATAACTACGTGATCCTGCCGGTGGATTCGGCCGGCGCCCAGGCCCTGGGTGCCAAGTCGCTGAAACCCGAGCGCAGTACCAACTTCAGCCTGGGTTTCGCCTTGACCCCCAGCGATGACCTGAGCCTGACGGTGGACGGCTACGTGATCAACCTGCGGGATCGCCTGGTGCTCAGCGAGCGCTTCCAGGGACCCGGCGTCGCCGCCCTGCTGGACAGCATCGGCGTACCGGCTACTGCCGGCGCGCAGTACTTCACCAACGGCGCCAACACCCGCACTTCAGGGGTGGATGTGGTGGGCAACTACCGGCAGAACCTCGACCGCTACGGCGTGGTCAAGTGGACCGCCGCGCTGAACTACAACCACACGCAAATCCTCAGCGTCAACGACACCCCGGCGCAACTCAGTGCCCTGGGAGACTTCCAACTGCTGGGGCGCCAGTCCCGCGCGCTGATTACCAAGACCTCCCCCAGCAGCAAGATGATCTTCTCCGCCGACTGGGCCATCCATGACTTCGACGTCAACCTGCGCTTGACCCGCTACGGCACCTACACCGAGGTCAACAGCTCCAGCGACCCGAGCCTGGACCGCGAATATTCGGCCAAGTGGATCACCGACCTGGACGTGGCCTATGCGCTGACCAAGCAACTGACGGTGGCCGTCGGGGCACAGAACCTGTTCGATAAATACCCGGATCACATCGGCGTGAAGAACTCATCGTTTGGCGATAACTGGGGCAGTTATTCGCCGTTCGGGTTTACCGGGGGGTATTACTACAGTCGCGTGCAATATGCGTTTTAGCCATCGGTTCAGCAGCCGCCCGCCAGGCTTTCCCGCAGGTACTCCACCAACGCCTGCACCGGCCGTGAGCTTTGCCGATGCTGGGGATACACCGCCGATAGGGTTAGGGGCTCAGGGGCAAAGTCCTCCAGCACCCTGACCAACTGCCCTTGCTCCAGCGCCTGGGCGACGATAAACGTCGGTAAATACGTAATGCCCAAGCCCGCGACGGCGGCATCGCGCAGCAACTCACCGTTGTTGACCCGCATGCGCCCGCTCACATTCAGCGTCAGCGGTTTACCCTTGGCCTGGAAACGCCATTGCACCTGGCGACCATGGCCATAAGGCAGGCATTGGTGATGGGCGAGGTCTTCGGGTGTGAGGGGTGCGCCATAAGCAGCCAGATAATCCGGGCTGGCGCAGTACACACGCTGGACGCTGGCAATGCGACGCGCAATCAGGGTGGAGTCTTCCAGGGTGCCAATGCGCAACACCAGGTCGTAGCCTTCGCTGATCAGGTCCACCGGGCGGTCGCTCAAGTCCACTTCCACCGAGACGTGGGGATGCCGTTGCAGGAACAGCGGCAGCAGGCTGCCCAAGTGGGCCATGGCAAAGGACAAGGGCGCACTCAGACGTATCGTGCCCCGGGCCTCACTGTTTTGCCCGGCAATGCCCTGCTCCACTTGCTCGACCTCGCTGAGCAGGCGCAGGGCCGATTCGTAGTAACTCTGCCCCAGTGGCGTGACATCCAGACGGCGGGTGGACCGATTGAGCAGACGCACACCCAGACGGTCTTCCAGCTGGATAAGACGGCGGCTGACGAACTGTTTGGACAGGCCCAATTGCTCGGCGGCGGCGGTGAAACTGCCGGACTCCATGACCTGGCAGAACAGGCGCATGTCTTCGAAAGGGTTCATTGTCGCTTCTCGGTGGACGATGAAGCTCTTTATAGCCAGTTAGTAGCACCGCCACAAATCAAAATGCGGCCTACTGTAGCCGCTGCCGAGGTACGAGGCTGCGATGGGTTGCGTAGCGGCCCTTTGGGCGGTCCTTCGGACACGCATCGCAGCCTCGTACCTCGGCAGCGGCTACAGGGTATTCGCGAGCAGGTCGCACCGCCGCTCCCACATGGGTTCACCTGTGTATTAGAAACTGTAGGTCAGAAGGCAAAACACGAACACCCAAACGCTCCCCAGAACCCCTGGAAGTCGCTGACCGGCGCATTCGACAAACGCGCCCGTTCATGGCCATGGGCATGCACCGCACAAGGGCCGCTGCACTGATGCACCTGAGCCTGCAACGGCGAGGCCGGCCGCCAATGCCCCGGCACCTTGACCACCGGCGACCAGTCCGGCAGCACCGGTACGGCGGCGGGCGCGAGCGACTCAAAATCACCGGCGCCGTAAACGACCTTGCCACCGACCACCGTCAACACCGACTCGATCCACTTGATCGCCTCGTCCTCGACGGTGAAAAAGTCCGCCGACAGCGCCGCCACATCCGCCAGTTGCCCAACCTTGATCTGGCCCTTCTTGCCCTGTTCAGAGGAAAACCAGGCGCTGCCATGGGTGAACAGCTCCAGGGCGGTCAGCCGTGGCAAACCTTCGGCATGCAACTCAAGGCCGCCGACGGTACGACCGCTGACCATCCAGTACAACGAGGTCCACGGGTTGTAACTCGACACCCGCGTGGCGTCGGTGCCCGCGCCTACCGGCACGCCTTCGGCCAGCATGCGTTTGATCGGCGGCGTGGCTTCAGCAGCCTTGGCGCCATAGCGCTCCACAAAGTATTCACCCTGGAACGCCATGCGGTCCTGAATCGCAATGCCGCCACCCAGGGCGCGCACACGCTCAATGTTTTTCGGGGTGATGGTCTCGGCATGGTCGAAGAACCAGGGCAACCCATTGAACGGGATGTCGCGATTGACCTTCTCGAATACATCAAGCATCCGTGAGATCGACTCATCGTAGGTCGCGTGCAGGCGAAACGGCCAACGCTGTTCCACCAGGTGGCGCACCACCGGCTCCAGCTCCTGTTCCATGGTTAGCGGCAGGTCCGGGCGCGGTTCGAGGAAGTCTTCGAAATCCGCTGCGGAAAACACCAGCATCTCGCCGGCACCGTTGTGCCGCAGGTAGTCGTCGCCCTGGTGCAGGGTGACGCTGCCGGTCCAGTGCTTGAAGTCGCTGAGTTCTTCCTTGGGCTTCTGGGTAAACAAGTTGTAGGCAATACGCACCGTCAGTTGCTGATCCTTGGCCAACTGCTCGATCACCGCGTAATCGTCGGGATAATTCTGGAAACCACCACCGGCATCGATGGCGCTGGTCAGGCCCAGGCGATTGAGTTCACGCATGAACTGACGGGTGGAGTTGACCTGATATTCCAGGGGCAATTTCGGGCCTTTGGCCAGGGTCGCGTAGAGGATCATCGCGTTGGGCCGTGCGACCAGCATGCCGGTAGGGTTGCCGTTGTGGTCGCGGACAATCTCGCCACCGGGCGGATTCGGTGTGTCCTTGGTGTAGCCGGCCACCCGCAATGCTGCGCGGTTGAGCAAGGCGCGGTCGTACAGGTGCAGGACAAACACCGGGGTGTCGGGCGCCGCCTGGTTGAGCTCTTCCAGGGTAGGCATGCGTTTTTCGGCGAACTGGAATTCATTCCAGCCACCCACTACCCGCACCCATTGCGGCGTTGGCGTGCGGTCGGCCTGATCCTTGAGCATGCGCAACGCATCGGCCAGGGATGGCACGCCTTCCCAGCGCAGTTCCAGGTTGTAATTCAGGCCACCACGGATCAGGTGCAGGTGCGAGTCGTTAAGACCGGGGATCACCGTGCGCCCCTTGAGGTCGATGACCTGAGTGCCGCTGCCGCGCAGGGCCATGGCTTCGGCATCCGTACCCACGGCAACAAAGCGCCCCAGGCTGATGGCGACGGCACTGGCGCGTGGGTTTTCACGGTCCACGGTGTGGAACTGGCCATTGAACAGAATCAGATCGGCGTTCATAGGGATTCCTTGACAGAGGCTTCAAGCCAGGGCGCAAACAGGCGGGTCGCGGCCGGCATCAGCAGATAGACCACCAACAGGACGATGGTCAGGGTGACCAGGAAGGTGGCGATGAAGTAGTTGGATAACAACGGGTGCAGGCCCAGTACCGGGCGCCATAACAGCGGGATCAGCAGGGTCAGCGGCAGAATCACCAGCAGCGTGACCACCGCCTGCTTCCAGCGCGGCGGCTTGGCGGCGGCATCGGCCAGCGGCGCGAACCAGAACTCATTGACCGGGCCGACTTCGGTGCTGTCGCCGTCGGCCAGTAACGGTGTGGCTTCGTTGATCAGCTCCGAACGTTGCGGCGAATCCAGCCAGCGCTTGAGGTCATCAGCCGAGCGGTAGCGCAACACGCAGGTAAACAGCGCCAGGCCACCTTGTTTACTGCGCACCACGTCGACCCCAAGATGCCCCGGGCGCTCACCGGCGATACGCACGGTGCGCCGCAGCCAGGCTTCATATTCAACCTCACAGCCTTGCTTGACGCGGTGCTTGACCACCAGGGTGACCACTTCGTCTGACGCCGGTGAATTTTGCAGCGATGAGTCCATGCTTGCGCCTCCCCTGAATGCTCGAACGGTACCGCCAGTCTGCGACGCTTCGAGATGGAAAAATTGCATGTATGTGCTGTGTGCGACCGATCCACGCCGCACTGGCAATCTGCGGTTGAGTAAAGCAATCTCTAGGGAAATTGCGCTGCCCCAGCCCCGGAAACCGACCATGGCCCATCCCGAGCACTTTGCTTCAACCACCGGTACCCTGTGCGCCCACCGCGAGCGCATGGTCAAGCAACTGATCCTCGCTAACCTTGGGGAAAGCCTGGAAGTGACGGAACTCGCCCGAGCATGTGCGCTGTCGCGCAGCCATTTCTCCAGGGCGTTCAAGTCCACCACAGGCTTGTCACCTCGGGAATGGATTCGTCAGCAGCGTATCCAGCGGGCCAAGGTGTTGATCGCCGGCTCTGAGCTGAGCCTGACGCAAATTGGCCAGGAATGCGGATTCTGTGACCAGGCGCATTTCAGCCATATGTTCAGCCGCAGTGAAGGGGTTAACCCGATGACTTGGCGTAATCGTCAGTTGCGGTATCGCCATCATCTGAGAAAAATGCAGATAGCGACTGTCAACTTCAGCGAGACAGTTATTCAGTTTTCAGCTTCTTAATGAATTAACTCATAACCATTAACCTTCTTCTCAACCCGGGAGCCCTTCCGCTCCCCCTTGAGGAGAAGACCCATGCTGACCCTTCGCAAAGCCTCGGAACGCGGTGCCGCCAACCACGGTTGGTTGAAGTCGTTCCATACCTTTTCCTTCGCCAATTACTGGAACCCGAGGGAACAGGGTTTTTCCGACCTGCTGGTGATCAACGATGACCGCGTCGCTGCGGGTAAAGGCTTCGGCCAACACCCACACCGCGACATGGAGATTTTCTCCTATGTGCTCGAAGGCGCCCTGGAACACAAGGACACCCTCGGCACCGGCTCGGTAATCCGCCCCGGTGACGTGCAGTTGATGAGCGCCGGCAGCGGCGTGGCCCATAGCGAGTTCAACCACAGCCCGACCGAGGGCGTGCACTTCCTGCAAATCTGGATTGTGCCCAACGTCGGTGGCGCCGAACCGCGTTATCAGCAGGAGCATTTCAGCGCGGCGCAGAAACGTGGGCATTTGCAGTTGATCATTGCCCCCGACGGCACCGACGGCGCCCTCAGCGTTCGCCAGGATGCACGGGTTTACGCCGGGCGGTTCAACGGTGATGAAGCCGCCAGCCTGACCTTGGCCCCGGAGCGTTATGCCTACATCCATGTGGCGCGGGGCAGCGTTGAAGTCAACGGCCAACGCTTGCAGGAAGGCGACGGCGCACGGCTGCGCGATGAGCGCGAGATTCACCTGAGCCACGGCGAGGACGCCGAGGTGCTGGTGTTCGACCTCAGGCCACGTGAGCTGCCAGAAATGCCGTGATCAACCACGCGATGGCCCGGACAACCGGTCCATCGCTGTCGTCGATAGTCACCATCATCCCAATGAAGTTCTCTTAAAAAATCCACGGCGTACCATCAAACCCATACCAACCAAGACATCCCGGAGCACACTCTCATGAAACGCCAACTCTTCCTCGGTCTCACTTTTTCGGTACTGGCTGTAAATGTTTTTGCCCACCCTGTTGTCGCTGAAGGCGGCGCGGATCGTTTGATGGAAAGCCGGGTGGCCGAGGGTGGTTCTGACCGCCTGCAAGATCGCCGGATTGCCGAAGGTGGCTCTGATCGCCTGTTGGAACGCCGCGTAGCCGAAGGTGGCGCTGACCGTCTGATGGAAAACCGCGCATAACCCAGTGTTGTTCGCGGTTCACCCCCAAACCGGCCTGATCAGCCGGTTTTTTTTCGCCTCGGATTATTCAAGGTTGCGATCGACCCACATCACCGCCTTGCCCACCTGTTGCCGCGCCTCGATCCGGGCGTGAACCTGTTGCACCTCCTCCATCGTGTAATGCCCTTCGATATCCACCGTCAGCGAGCCTTCAAGCATCGCCGCGAACACTGCATTGGCGCGCCGTTGCACGGTCGGGCCATCGGCCATGTGATCGGCCAGCCGCGGCCGGGTCAGGAAGAGTGAACCGGCTTCCCCCAACTCCATGGGGTCCAGGTCGATCAACGAGCCGGAGACATTGCCGTAATTAACGATCAGGCCTCGTGTGCGGCATGCACGGAAACTGTCACGCAAGGTGGACTTGCCTACGGAGTCAAACACCACATCCACACCCACACCGTCGGTGGCCTCCAGCACCCGATCGGCAAAGCGACCGCCGTCATACTCCCACGCCTGATCGGCACCGCGCTGCAACGCGATGGCGCACTTCTCGGCGGTGCTGCCCGTGGTAAACACCGTGGCACCCAGACGGTGCGCCATCTGCACCAGCAACTGGCCAATACTGCCCGAGGCGGCATGCACCAGGCATGCATGGCCCGCCTGCAACCTGGCGACGTCTTCAATCAGGTAGTGCGCGGTACAGCCCTGGAACATCGCCGCAGCCGCCTGATCGAAGCCGATGGCCGCAGGGATTTGCGCCACCCGCGCAGCAGGCACACTGGCGTATTCAGCGAAGGCGCCCCAGGCGATGCACCACGCCACACGATCCCCCGGCGCCAGATGAGTCACGCCCTCGCCTGCCTCAATCACCAGACCCGCGCCCTCCATCCCCAAGGTGCAAGGCAGCCTTACCGGGTAAGTCGAGGACTGAGCGTATTTGCCTTGGCGGGTATGGATATCCATGAAATTGATCCCGGCGCAGGCGACCTTGATCAGCACATGGCCAGGCGTTACACGCGGCGTTGGCACATCGTGGCGCAGGTGAACAACTTCCGGACCGCCGTAGGTTTCCAGGGTAAGGGCTTTCATCGCGTGACAACTCCGTTTGCAGGGGGGATGCGCCATGGTAAAAGGGCTGTCTCTGTACGAGAACTCCCCAATCTCTCCCACCCTCTGTGCGGAAATAACCCGATGTTCGACTGGCAGGATCTGTACTTCTTCACCGTCTTGGCGCGCACCCAGTCACTGTCCGCCGCCGCCCGGGAATTGCAGGTGGAACACGCCACCGTCGGCCGCCGGGTGGATGCCCTGGAAAAATCCCTGGGATTGAAGCTGGTGGACCGCCTGCCCAGAAGTCGCCCTCTGACCGAAGAAGGCTTGGCATTGGCCAAACTGGCGGCGGGCATGAGCGAAATGGCCGGCGAAGTGATGCGCTTGTCCCGTGCCGCCTCGATTGACGTCGCCGGTACGGTCAAGGTCAGTTGCCCGCCGTCCATCGCCATCCACTGCATCGCGCCCCATGTCGCCCGGCTCAGGCGCCAATACCCGCAGTTGAATATCGTGCTGATGTCCTCGACGACGCTCGCCGCGCTGGACAAGGGCGAGGCCGACATTGCCCTGCGCACGGTACGCCCCGACGAAGAGGCGCTGGTACGCCGGCAGGTGGGTGTCGTGCGCTTTGGCCTGTATGGCACGCCTGCCCTCAGGCAACAGTCAACCGAACAGTGGACCTTCATTGCCTATGACGCGACCCGTGACCACCTGCCCCAACAAGCCTGGATGCATCAGCTACGCGGCACCCGAAAAATGGTATTCGCCGCCAGCGACCTGATCACCCAGCAAATGGCCGCCAGGGCTGAAGTGGGCGCAGTGGTGCTGCCGACAATCATCGGCGATAACGACCCGGCGCTGGTGCGCCTGCCCACCGGCAGCGAAGGCCCGGTGCGGGATATCTGGCTGACGGTGTACCCGGATATTCGGCGTTCGCCTTCGGTGAAGGTGGTGATGGATTTTCTGGTGGAGTGCATCGAGGGCGAGCCGCAGTTGCAGCGTTGACTCAGCCCATATTGGACTGGAATCGCTTGCGGTACGCCGCCGGCAACAGGCCGACCCGCTGTTGGAACAACCGCCGAAACGAGTTGCTGTCTTCATAGCCCACCGCGTAGGTGATGCTCTCCAGCGTCATGCGGCTGGACTCCAGCAACTGCTTGGCCCGCTCCAGGCGCAGGGTTTGCAGGTAAGCAATCGGCGTGTAGCCGGTGGCGTCCTTGAAGCGCCGCTTGAAATTGCGCACGCCAAAGCCAAAGCGCTGGGCCACGTCATCAATCACCAGCGGCTGGGGGAAATGCTGCTCCAGCCAATGCTGCACCCGCAGGATGTCAGCGTCGCCGTGCGCCTTGGGCAGCGACCACATGGCATAGACCGATTGCTCGCTGCGCACCTTGTCGATCAGCAGGTACTTACTGCAGGTTTGCGCCAGCTCCGGCGACCCGAAGCGGCGGATCAGATGCAGCAACAGGTCCATCGCCGCCGTCGCGCCGCCGCAGGTGATCACCCGGTTTTCTTCGCACAGCATCTGCGCCTCATCCAGCACCACCTCGGCGTACCGATGCCGAAAGTAATCGGCAAACGTCCAGTGGGTGGTCGCCCGCAATCCATCCAGCAACCCGACCTCGGCCAGCATGAACGCCGCCGTACACATCGACGCCACCACCGCACCCTGAGCGTGTTGCTGGCGCAGCCATGGACCGTACGCGGGAAACGTCGGCATGGCCTGCTTGAGGGTGAACAGAAAACCCGGAATCAACACCAGATCGGTCCGCCCAACCTGCGCCAGGGCACGGTCCGCCCGCAACCGCTGCCCTCCCCAGGCGTTCACCTCTTGGCCATCCAGCGAAACCGCCACCACCTCAAACGGCGCGACCTCCGCGAACAGGTTGGCCGCATTGAGCATCTCCAGTGCCGTGGTAGCACCGGCAGCGGAACAGTGATCGGCCAGGAGCAAGGTAATGTGCATAAAGAAGCCTACTTGCGCTTTTCGCATGGAAAAAGTCATTTGCGCACCTACCTTACCCGATCCACACCCACTACAGTGCAGCCACTTATCACTGCTGGGCATTTTTTATGAATCTGTGGTTTCGCTTGCTGTACATGCTGTTTCGCCGCCCCTGGCGCAAGCCCGTCGACGGCGCTGCAACCACCGTTATACGGATGCGGGTATGGCCGACCGACCTGGACCTGAACCGACACGTCACCAATGGCCGGTACTTCACCCTGGCGGATGTCGGGCGCATGGACTTCGTCCTGCGTACCGGCGCATTCCGCGTTGCTTTGCGCCACAAGGCCGTGCCGATTGTGGGCGACACCTGGGGTAAGTTTCGGCGGGAACTGAAACTGTTCGAAGCGTTTGAAATTCACACGCGGATGTTGGGCTGGGACGAGAAATGGAGCCTGATGGAGCACCGTTTTATCAGTAACGGTCGCGTGGTAGGCGTGGTGGTGATGCGCGGGCTGTTTCGCTCGGCCAAGGGCACAATCCCACCCGCGCAATTGCTGCGGGAGTTGGGGGTGAGCGAACAGTCACCGCCGATGCCGCAGTGGCTGGTGGATTGGGCCCGCAGTTGTGATGGGATGAGTAGGCAGTTGCGGGAGGAGGAAGGTCGGGCGGGTTAGTGCCCGCCAGCTCGACGCATGAAGTCACTGTAGGCGCGGGCTGGGTAGTGATGGTCGTTAACGGTAATGCGTGTTTACTGGATAAACGCGTTGCACACGTAAAGGTCAGACCACCACGGAGTTTTTATAAAATAGTGGTCTTACACCCGTGCCCTACTGCCGAGCGCCCCCCTGCCCAAACCGGTAGATCGCCACGCAGTAAACCCCCAACGCCAACGCCGCCAGCAACCCGCCCGCCGCACCGATGTAAGCAAAGCCAAACTGCCCGCCCACCCAACTGCCCAGCAACGCCCCGCCGCCAATGCCGATGTTGTAGATGCCAGAAAACATCGCCATGGCCACATCCGTGGCATCAGGTGCCAACACCAGCACTTTGGATTGCAGCGCCAGGCCGAAAGCCATGATCGCCATGCCCCAGAACACGCTCAACGTCACCAGGTACGACACCTCTCCACTCAACGGCAACAGCAAAGCCAGGCACAGGGTGAGCACAGTGACCGCAGTAATCAGGAAGCGATAAGGATTGAACCGGTGCAGCAGGCTGAACAGCAGTGAACCGATGATGCCCGCACCACCGAACACCAGCAGCACCAGAGTCACCGTGTTACCGCTCATGCCGGCGACGTCTTCGACGAAGGGTTCTATGTAGCTGTAGGCGGTGAATTGGGCGGTGACCACCAGCGCAGTCAACACATAAAGCGCCACCAGTGCCGGGCGCTTGAACAACATGGGCAGGCTTCTCAGGGAGCCGGAGTTCTGGCTCGGCAGCAACGGCAATGTCCGCGCCAGCCAGAACACCAGCGCAGCCGCAAAGGCGGCGATGACGATAAAAGTGGTGCGCCAACCCATGGCTTCGCCCAGCAAGCGGCCGAGCGGGATACCCAAGACCATCGCCAACGAGGTGCCGGTTGCCAGCAATCCAAGGGCCTGGACCTGCTTGCCTTCCGGCGCCAGGCGTACGGCCAGGGACGCGGTGATGGACCAGAACAGCGCGTGGGACAGCGCGATACCGATACGGCTGACCATCAGCATGCCGAAGCCGGTGGCCACGCTGGACAGGATATGGCTGACGATGAACAGGCCGAACAGCACGATCAATAGCTTGCGCCGCTCGACGTTGCGGGTCATCAGCATCACCGGCAGCGAGGTCAGGGAGACGACCCAGGCGTAGATGGTGAGCATCAGCCCGACCTTCGCGACCGGCATGTCGAAGCTCAGACCGATGGCACTGAGCAGGCCGACCGGGACGAATTCAGTGGTGTTGAAGACAAAGGCGGCCAGCGCCAGCGCGATGACGGGCTGCCAGTTGGCCTGGGGTGTAGCCGCTGAGATGGTCATTTAAAACTCTATGGATGAACAGACAGGCCGATGGATCGACTTCCCCCGACGCGGGGACATCGTGAAAGACAGCAGGGTGAGTTGAATGTTACCGCAACAAAAATAGAGGCCGAAGCCTCTATTGCAGTGCCAACGATAAATGTCGGGCGCAAGGAAGGGTAGCGAAACCTGTCAGGGTGAGGTCAGGGTAATCAAATAGGTTCCGGAGTAGACCTGCTTGCCGGCATTGTTCACCAGCACGTATTGCTGGTCGTAATAGCGCCTGCCTGCACCGCTGTCGGCCATCAGCTTGACGCTGACCGCCGAATGGTCGAGCGCCGTCACGCTGCTGACTGGTTGAACGCTGCGTACATTTATTTGACTGCCGCGACTGGCAGGTGAACACCCTTTAAGCTCCATGACCGCTCCGGCCGCGTTGCTGGCACAACTGGACTCCACAATGCTGCCATGAAACTGAATCACGCCCTGAGTCGCTTGCGGCGTTGCACCGCAGGAGCCCACCATGGTGAAAAAGAGCCCTGTAACCACTGACAAACGCTTGAGGTTCATGCCGACGCTCCTTACTTGGGAAGTTAAGGATTACGTCGTCAGTCTGGTCGCCAGCTTTAGCCTTTACGCTGCCCGATCCCACTTATTTTTTCAGATTGCCAACCAAGTCTCAGCAAATCAGGGATCCACCTGCCCCATCAACTCAGGAATCGACTCCGGCCGCTGGGCATAGCGCTGCGCCAACGCCGCGCATACCATCAACTGAATCTGGTGAAACAGCATCAATGGCAGGATCAGCACGCCCATGGTCGCTCCCGCAAACAACACCTGCGCCATGGGCACCCCGGTTGCCAGGCTTTTCTTCGAACCACAAAACAGAATGGTGATACGGTCTTCCTGACTAAAACCAAAGGCCTTGCCCAACACCGTCGACGCCACCAGCACCAATGCCAGCAGTACGCAGCACGCCACCACCAGCCCGCCCAGCTCCCACAGAGGAATCTGGTGCCAGATGCCTTCATTCACTGCTTCACTGAACGCACCGTAAACCACCAACAGAATCGAGCCCTGATCGACGAACTTCAGCCAGGTCTTGTTGCGGCCCACCCATTCACCGATCCAGCGCCGAGCAATCTGCCCGGCAATAAACGGCAGCAGCAATTGCACGCTGATTTTCAGGATCGCATCAACGGTGGAACCGCCATCGCCATGGACATTCAGCAGCAAGGTCACCAGCAACGGTGTCAGGAAGATCCCGAACAGGCTGGACGCCGCCGCGCTGCAAATCGCCGCCGGGATATTGCCCCGGGCCAGGGAGGTAAAGGCAATCGCCGATTGCACCGTGGCCGGCAGTGCACACAGGTAAAGCATGCCCATGTACAGGTCTTTGCCAATCAGCGGCGACAGCACCGGCTTGAGCGCCAGGCCCAGCAGTGGAAACAACACGAAAGTCAGGCTGAACACCAGCAGGTGCAGGCGCCAATGACCGGCGCCGGCGACGATGGCCTGGCGCGACAGCTTGGCACCATGCAGGAAAAACAGCAGCGCGATGGCCAGGTTGGTCAGCCAGCCAAAGGCCACAGAGGCCTGGCCGCTGACGGGCAACAACGAGGCGAAAATCACCGTGCCAATCAGGGTCAGGGTGAAGTTATCAGGCAAAAAGCGCGGGCGGGTCATAAGCAGGATCTTCCAGGGGGTTGCCAAGAGCATCCTGGCGACTCTAACGTAACGGCTTGTTACCGACTAACGCCAATGAGCCACTAAATGCCGCCTAAAGGACATGAGAAAGCCGTCCGCCGCAGTATTCCCGGGCTATCCAGCTTGCCGCGCCCGGTGTATGGGCGCACTGAATCATTGCCCAACCGTGCCCTGACCCGTCGTCACAGTCATCCGTGGGTGCAGTTGTCCTACGCCATCTCCGGGGTACTGGAGATCCAGACCAGTGTCGGACGTTTCGTCGCGCCGCCGCAACGGGCGGTATGGATTCCGGCCGGGATGCCACACCGGGTGTTCAGTTCGCCCCATACCGAAATGCGCAGTCTGTATCTGGATTGCAGTGTCACCGCCTGGGCCGCCGAGCGTTGTCAGGTGTTGGCCGTCAGCAGCCTGCTGCGCGAGTTGATTCGCAGTTTCAGCGAGTTGCCGGTGGAGTACGTCGAGGATGGCCCCCAAGGTCGGCTGGCCCAGGTGGTGCTGGATCAACTGGCCGCCGCGCCGAAGGTCGACTTGATGCTGCCACTGCCCCATGACAGTCGTCTGCGGCAGATCTACCGCAGCCTGGACCAGCACCCGGAGCAACAGACCACCTTGGGCCAGTGGAGCCAGAAGCTGGAAGTGAGTGAGAAAACCCTGAGCCGTCTGTTCCTCAGTGATACCGGGCTGACGTTCAGGGCATGGCGTCAGCGCTTGCGTCTATTAAGTGCCCTGCCCGCGCTGGAACAAGGTGACCGGGTAACTGACGTGGCATTGGCCTGTGGCTACGAATCGACTTCAGCGTTTATCGCTGCATTCCGGCAACAGTTCGACGCCACGCCGGGGGAGTTTTTCCGCTAGCTCAGCTCCCCTCACCCCCATGGGCCTCTTCAAAGAAATAATCCTTCCAACTGCCCGCCTTGTTCTTCAACACCCCCAGCTCCTGCAGTTTCTCGGCGTAGATAAAGGTGCGCTGGGGCACGATGGTGAAGTCGATTTCCGGGTCTTCGACGATTTTCTCCACCAGCGCCAACGGCAGTTTCGATTGCTCGACACGGATATACGCCTGGGCCGCGGCCGGTTTGTCAGCCTTGATGATCTGCTCGGCCTCAGCCAGGGCGTCATAAAACGCCTTGTAGGTCTTCGGGTTTTCGTCGTGGAACTTCTGTGTGGTGTACAGCACGTTGAACGTGGCCTGGCCGCCTAGGATGTCGTAGGAACTGAGCACTTTGTGCACCTTGGGATTCAACAGTTCCTGGTACTGGAACGGCGGGCTGGAAAAGTGCGCGTTGATCTCCGAACCACCGGCAATCAGCGCAGCCGTCGCATCCGGGTGCGCCAGGCTGATGGAAATGTCGTCGAATTTCTTGTACTGGTCATTGCCGAACTGCTTGGCCGTTTCAATCTGCAGCGTGCGTGACTGGAAACCAACGCCGGCGGCGGGCACGGCGATACGGTCCTTTTCGGTAAAGTCCTTGAGGCTCTTCACGTTCGGGTTGTTGGTCAGCAGGTAGTTGGGCATCGACCCCAGGGAAGCAATGGCCTTGACGTTCTGTTTGCCCTTGGTGCGGTCCCACAGGGTGAGCATCGGCGGCACGCCTGCCGACACCACGTCCAGCGCACCGGCCAACAGCGATTCGTTCATCGCGGTGGCGCCGGAGATACTGTTCCATTCCACCTGGATATCCAGGCCCTGCGCCTTGCCCTGCTTCTCGATCAAGTGCTGGTCACGCACCACATCGAGGATCAGGTAACCGATACCAAACTGCTGGGCGATGCTGATCTTGCCTTCGGCCTGGGCACCGGGGCTGAGCAGTGCACTGATGGCGGCAAGGGAAGTGGTCAGGAGGGTCAGCGCGGAACGCTTGAAGGGAGTCGGTTTCATGAGGGATCTGTCGTGAGGTCGAGAAGGCCCACGAGAGTAATGACCAATCCTGAGACCGGAAAAGAATATCGGGATCTATTGTTATGCGAAAAACAGCGTCCGCCTGGGGCCTTCCCCAGGCTTGCCGCAGCCGCCCGGTTATTTCTCCAGTACCACCAATGGCAGGTCTTTCTTGACGATATAGGTCGCCAGTTCCGATCCCTTGGTGGCACCGACATTCTTCGCCACATGAGCAATGCCCGCTGGAATCAGCAACGAATCACCGGCTTTGAGGATGACCGTAGGCCGTCCATCAAGCTGATACTCGAACGTGCCCGCCAGTACGTGGGCCACTTCGACCCCAGGGTGAGCATGCTTGGGCGACGTTACGCCCGGATCGAAATCCACACGCACCTGGATCACTTCGCGACCGGCTACATCAAGGTCGCCCCGCGTCAGGTCAGTACGGTGCAGCCCGGCCTGCCAGTTTTGCGGTGGTTGTTTGTCTTCGGCATGGCACAGGTTCGTGAAGGTGGCAAGGGCCAAGGCGATACCGAGGATGGCACGGGGACGAGTCATTGCAGTTCTCCGGTGAGTGCACGAATGCGGTGAGCTCATTAGGAAGCTTGCATGTATCCCCAGGGTGTCAGCATGCCCAGGGTTTTGTATGTCACCGTGGCTGCGCGCAAGGTAGATACGTAGCGATACACACCGACCAAGGGTGCCCCGTACGCAAAAAATACCCACGCGCGCCCTTCGGCTGTTATGGTGCCGCGCTTGAAAAGCCAGCCGCCGACTTGCAAGGAATAGGACGTTGAACACTGACGAAAAAATGACTGGGGACCTGTTTGAAGTGGACAAGCGTCTGTCGCTCAAGCCCGTGGTGGACTTCAACAGCTACCTGATTGCCGCCTTCGCCGCAGGCCCCTGCGCCTGCATACGCTGCGTGGCCAGCAGCGGCGACGAGACCGGTTACGAATTCCAGCACACCTTCGACTTCCAGGGCCAAACGGCCAACCGCCGCTTCGCCTCCACCGCCGGCAGCGATGTGCTGCTGATGCTGAAAAAAGCCTGGTTGTCCTACACCAAGGCCGAATTGCCCCTGAGCGGCACCCTGGAACTGGCGACGGTGAAGGAATTTGTTGAGCCGCAATTGCACAAACAGTTGTTGCCGCTGTTGGTGGCCAGTGGGCTGGTCAAGGATGTGGATGGAGCGTTACAGATCCAGCCGCAAGCCGCTGGCTGACAACCCGGCGTTATCACACCGGGTAACCCCGGATGAAGTGAGCAGCCTGATCCAGCGGTTTTTAAATCGGGTCGGCGGGCCAGCCCTAACGTCGGCCAGTTAATGAAATAGAGCGTGCAATAATTAACCTGTGGCGAGGGAGCTTGCTCCCGTTGGGCTGCGTAGCAGCCCCGAGAAGGTCTCTGAGTTCTTTCCGGTAGACCGCAATCACTTTATCAGGATCGCTTCGCGACCCAACGCGGGCAAGCCCGCTCGCCACAGGGACCGAGTTCAACCTTAATTGAGCTGTATCAGGTATATCCGCTCACCTTAGGACAACCGTCCTTAACTGACGGGCGAAGCTGGTGCCAGTCCCAACTCCCCTCGCCCATCCACAGGCGTTACCACCGCACTGCCAATGGCCACAAAATCTTCCTTGCGCAAAATCACCAGGGCGATCAGCGACACCACGCCCGTGCCTACATAAAAGTACCAGGGCGACGTGATGTCGCCGGTGGCCTTGATCAGCCAGGTGGAAATCAGCGGCGCACTGCCACCGAATACCGCCACCGGGACGTTGTAGGCCACGGCAATACCGGTGGAGCGGATGCGTGTGGGCAGCAGTTCACTCATCAGCGCGTAGGTCGACGAAGCGTACAGCCCGAACAGGATCGCCACCGCCATCAGCGGGAAGAAGAACGAGGTGGCCGTCGCCGTCGGGGCTGACTTGAACAGCCAAAACATCGCCAACGTGGCCAGCGTACCAATCACCAGCAAGAACGGCTTACGCCCGTACTTGTCGGTAAACGCGCCACCAAACGGCATCACAAAGGCCGCCGAAAAACTGGCGACAAACACGTAGAGCAGCGTGGTGCCGCTTTCGAACTTGAGGATTTTCGACATATAGGTCGAGGCGAAGGTCAGTACCAGATAGAAGATCGAGCTGTGCAGGGTGATGATGAAGAACACCAGGGCAATCGCCCGTTTCCACTGCCAGACTTCCCGCAGTGGCGCCCGGGAGGTCTGTCCTGCGCGCTGCAAGGCAAGAAACTCGGGGCTGTCTTCCAGCTTGAGGCGGATGTACATGGAGATCATGCCCAAGGGCGCGGCGATCAGGAACGGAATGCGCCAGGCCCACTCTTGCATCAGCTCGGCGCCGAGGATCCAGGTCATGCCGTTGGCCACGGCGCCCCCGACCAGCAGGCCGAGTACCGCCGTCACCATCAGCCAGCAGGTAGCGAACCCACGTCGACCGGGGCCGGCGTATTCGGAGATGAAGCTGGTCACCGTGCCGATTTCACCACCCGCCGAGAAGCCCTGCACGCAACGCACCAGTACCAACAGGATGGGCGCGGCGATCCCAATGCTGGCGTAGGTCGGCAACAGACCCAGCAGGCAGGTCGAACCGGTCATCATCACCAGCACAGTGATCAGGGTCTTGCGCCGGCCGATCTTGTCCGCCAGCGGGCCGAAGAACAGCCCACCCAGAGGTCGGATGAAAAAGCTCAGGGCAAAGGCGGCGAAGCTCGCCAGCAGGCTGGTGGTGGGGTCGTCGGAAACGAAGAAAGCCTGGCCGATGTACACGGCGAGAAAACCATAGACGCCGTAGTCGTACCACTCGATCAGGTGACCGGAGGTGGCACCGATAAACGCACGGCGCCGCTTGCGGGCCGTGTCCTGCTGTTGAATGCCCATCTAAAGGACTCCTGTCTGATGTCTGTCCATGGAAAACGCTTCAGGGAACGGCGGTAATGCTCGTGTCTTTCAACCACTGCCGCAATTGTGTCTTGAGAACCTTGCCGTAGCTGTTCTTCGGCAAATCGCTACGAAACAGGTACTTCTTGGGTTTTTTGAACGAGGCCATGCGCTCGATAAACCAGGCGTTGAGCAGCGCTTCATTGAGCGCCTGTGCGTCCCGGGAAACCACAAAGGCTACCACTGACTCGCCCCACTGCGCATCCGGCTCACCGACCACGCAGACTTCAAACACATCGGGGTGCTGCGCCAGCACTTCCTCGACTTCCCGGGGGTACACATTGCTGCCGCCGGTGATGATCACATCCTTGGAGCGATCGGTGAGCGTCAGGTAGCCGGCCGGGTCCATAAAGCCGATGTCGCCGGTCAATAGCCACCCATCCACCAGGGTCTGGCGGGTGGCTGTTTCGTTATGCCAATAGCCCTGCATCACGGTGGCGCCACGCACGGCGATTTCTCCGCGCTCGCCGCAAGGCACAGGGCTGTGGGTTGCATCCAGAATGCGGATTTCCACGCAGGATTGCGCCTGCCCAACAGACCCCGCCAGCGTGGCCCAATCCGACCGTTGCCGGTCAGCGATCAGTTCGCGTGGCAAGACACTGATGGTCATCGGGCTCTCGCCCTGGCCATAGATCTGCACCAGGCGCGGGCCAAAGCTTTCGACGGCATCCATCAGGTCGGCCAGGTACATCGGGCCGCCGCCGTAGACAATGGTCTTGATCCCCTCGCCTGCGTATTCCTGGCGACGCGCCTGTTCCACCATGCGCTTGACCATGGTCGGCGCGGCGAACAACGAGACATTACCCAGCTCCGCCGCCAGCCCGAACAGCTCGACGGCATCAAAACCACGGGACTCAGGGACCACATGGCGTGCGCCGCAGCGCACATGGATAAAGTTGTAGAGACCGGCGCCATGGGACATCGGCGCGGCATACACCGCGGCGTCCCCGGCGTTGACCGGGTCCACGTCCGTGGCGTAGCACAGCGACATGGCGATCAGGTTGCCGTGGGACAGCATCACGCCCTTGGACCGCCCGGTGGTGCCGGAGGTGTAGAACAGCCACGCCAGGTCGTGATCCTGACGAATGCAGGGGAATTCCAGCCCTGAATCGCCGGCGCTGTCCGGCGGCGTTCGTCCGTCCAACTCGCGGCATTCGGCGGGTAAACCCTGGGATGAAAACACCTGGCCGCCGTCGGTAAAGATCAACCGGGCCTCGGCATTTTCGGCGATCCAGGCGGCTTCGCCAGGGTGCAGCTTGCTGTTGACCGGCACCGCCACTGCACCGACCCACCAGATGGCGTAGAGCAGTTCCAGGTATTCACAACAGTTCTTCATCAACAGCGCCACATGGTCGCCCGGCACAATGCCGTGAACGTCCATCAGGTGCGCGGCACGTTGACGAACGCGGGTGGCAAAGGTGGCGTAGTCGGCGATTTGGCGGGCGCCTTCAAACAGCGCCGGGCGTTGCGGGTAACGGCGGCTGGTATCGTGCAGCCAATTGGCGATGTTCATCCTCAGCTCCGGCGTACTTGCAGCACCGAGGCATAGTTGGCGACCGCCATCCCACCCATATTGAACACCAGGCCGAACTCGGGGTTGGGCACCGACAGGCCAATGGGCTCCCCCGTCAATTGACGAAACGCCAGGGCATGCATCGAGACTCCAGTGGCGCCCACCGGATGCCCTTTGGCCTTGAGCCCGCCGGACAGGTTCACCGGCAAGCGCCCGCCAGCGCGCACCACACCGGAATCCAACGCCCGATGCCCTTCGCCCTTGGGCGCCAGGCCCATGGCTTCGTAGATCAGCAGTTCAGCGATGGTGAAGCAGTCGTGGACTTCGGCAAAACTCAGGTCTGCCAGGGTCACATTGGCCCCGCGCAAGGCCGAGTGAATCGCCCGCTGCGGGCCGTCAAACGCAAGGATGTCGCGCTGGGCAATCGGCAGGAAATCGTTGACCTGGGCCATCGTACGAATCTGCACGTCACGCCGAAACAGCCGGGCACGCTTGGGCGAGGCCAGGATGATGGCGGCGGCACCGTCGCTGATCAATGAGCAATCCGTCAGGCGCAGGGAGTCCGCCACATACGGGTTGCTCTGAGAGACGTTGTTGCAATGCTCAAAATCCATGACCTTGCGCATCTGCGCCAAAGGATTGGCCATGGCATTGGAGTGGTTCTTGGTGGCGATGGCCGCCATTGAAGCCATCGGGCAATGGTAGCGCTCGGCGTACTGCCGCGAGGCCATGCCGAACAACTGCGGGAAACTCAAGCCGGCTTCGGCCGCATCATTCTGGTAACCGGCACCGGCCAGCGCCCGGGTGACCTCGGCGGTGGAGTTGCCGGTCATCTTTTCCGCGCCCACCACCAGTACCAGTTCGGCTGAGCCGGAGAGAATTGCGTTGATCCCCGCCTGAATCGCCGCCGAACCCGAGGCACAGGCGTTCTCACAGCGGGTGGCCGGCTTGAACCGCAGGCCGGGATCGGCTTGCAGCATCAGCGAGGCGGGAAAACCGTCAGGGACCATCCCCGAGTTGAAGTGCCCGAGAAACAGCGCATCGATCTCCGAGGCGTCAATGGCCGCGTCCGCCAGGGCCTCGCGGGTAACCTGGACGATCAGATCTTCCAGCTTGGCACCGTCCAGGCGGCCAAAACGGGAGTGACCGGCAGCAACAATCGATACGCAATCAACAGGCATGTTTAATTTCTTCTTCTCTTGGCTCGAACTTTCCCTACAATGAACTACCGTGCCAATTTCCCGCTAGTTCGTGCAACTACTTACATGGGTAAGTAGCCGCTGCGACAGGCGGCGTTCGCCATGGCCGGATTCAACCTGAGGCAGGATGCCCGATGACCGTCTTTGCACAACAACTCCAAGACATCGAATGCCTGGCGTTCAAGGTGTCGCCCGCCCCGCAACTGATCACCAGCCACCGGGCGATACTCGACTGCAATGAAGCCTTCCTGCAGTTGTTCGGCTATCAGCGCGACGAGCTGCTCAATCAGTTGACCCTGCTGATCTACCCCTCCCAAGCCGACTACCACGCCATCGGCAAGCGCAGCCTCGACTGGTTGCACAACAGCCCCAGCGACTCCTATTCCGATGAGCGCTTCATGCAACACAAGAACGGCGAGGTGTTCTGGGCCAAGTCCCATGGCTACACCCTGACCCCGGACGACCCGTTCAAGCTGATGGTCTGGCACTTCGAGCGCCTGAACCGCACGCACCACGGCACCGGCGACCTCACACCCCGGGAACGGGAAATCGCGATGCTCATCGTCAACGGGCTGAAGTCCAAGGAAATCGCTAAACAACTGGAAATCTCCCACCGCACCGTGGAAGTCCACCGGGCGCGCCTGATGAAGAAAATGCAGGCGAAAAACATTGTCGAGTTGGTGTCGAAGATCATTTTTGTCAGCTGAGCGTGGGCGCTTATGCACCCTTGTCTGGGCCATTTATAGCCAACGATTACAACCCCCGGGTCCTGCGGTAGCTACGCTGAACTTCGCTTAAACGGAGTTCTCGCAAGCGTCTATCTTAAAGGACTAACAAAATGGCTCAATTCGATCGTTCCACCGCCTCGTCTAAACACCCGTCAACCCCGCCCCGTGTAGAGAGCACTCGATCCAACCTCCTCACCCTCGATAACGCCGGCCCTGTGCAGATGGGGTTCTGGGTGCCCAACCGGGTGTGGGCCACCGCCAAGTTCCTGGTGCCCCTGCGCGACTTCATCGCCGCCAAGAAGAAAGCCGGCACGCTCACGCCGATGCGCCCGCAACTCATCGAATTCAAGCGCTGGGTGACCACCAACAGCGTGTACCGCATGTGGGTGATGTCGATGATCGACCAGTCCAATGCCTACGTCCTGACCCTGGACCCCGAGACCCTGGAACAGATCAAGGACCAGGACGGCGACGCCGTGTGGATCAAGGACTACGACAGTTTCTTCGAGATACTCAACGAAATCGTCACCACCTCTTCCTCGTTCAATGCCACCGCGCAGGTCGGTACGCCGATGAACGCCTTCCTGGCCATTTCCATGGCCACTGAAGCCGGCGTGGCGGTGTTTCACGACGAGACGTTCAACCAGCAATTCAAGAAGGTGCTGGACACCTGGAACACCTTCCTCAAAAGCCCCGAATCCCTCGACAAACTGGATATCAACGATCCCGAGAAAGAAGGCTCGTGGATTTCCGAGGCCGCCTGGGCCGCCGGTGTGTGGGACCAGATGGAGTGCGACCCGCAGAAGCCGGGTTATGGCTTCGATTCCTGGAACGCGTTTTTCATCCGCACATTCGTGCCCGGTGCGCGGCCTTTCCAGGGCGACCCACTGACCCAGATCGACATTGGCTGTGAGACCACGCCATGGCAATACGAAAACAATATCGCCTTCGAGACCGACTTCTGGATCAAGGACGTCAACTATTCGCTGCTGGATCTTTTTGCCGGCCAGGCACAATGGGCAGAGCCGTTTGCAGGCGGCCAGATCTATCAGGGATTTTTGTCCGCCACCCACTACCACCGCTGGAACGCGCCGCTGGACGGCACCATCCTGCGCTCATGGGTACAACCGGGCACTTACTTCGCCCAACGCCCGGCTCAGGGTGAAGGTGAAGGCACTTGGGAAGGTACCGAGTCGCAGCCCTATCTGGGACATGTGGCGGCTCGCGCTATCTTTATTTTCGAGCACGCCACCTGTGGTTATGTGGCATTGATTTGCATCGGCATGGTCGAGGTGTCGACCTGCATCATCGAGCCGCAGTTTATCGTCAACGAAGGCAGTGCCCCGGTGACGATCACTCGCGGTACGGAAATCGGCCACTTCGAGTTCGGTGGTTCGACCCACATGATGGTGTTCCAGAAAGATCGGGTGCGCCTTGAGCAATGGGCGATTGATGCGGTGGCCCACCAGAACGATCCGCAACCGACCGCCATGGGGACGGTGATTGCTACGGCGTTGGATACGCAAAAGAAAGGTCGCTAACCACTCAAACTGTGGGAGCGGGCTTGCTCGCGAAGGCCGTGGGTCAGTTAGTACATTTGGCGACTGACCCACCGCTTTAGCGAGCAAGTCGAATCGTCGCACCGCCGCTCTCACACAAGCTCGCTCCCACAGTTTGTTCTGCGGCGCTTAACGGATCACCGAAAAGCCATTGTATTGTTGTAACTGCCGATGTTATGTTTCTAACAGCTAATGCATATATGAAATCTAGATAACATCCGCTGTCACCCTTTTCGAGACCGTCATGGACAAGAACAGCTTCCAACTGACGCTGGAACAACAGTTCCCCACGCTGACGCCCACCGGCAAGCGCATTGCCACTTATCTGCTGGGCAACCTGCAGCAGTTGCCATTCGAGACCGCCGACAGCATCGCTCAGCAAGCCGGGACGACCGGCATTTCAGTAGGACGGTTCTTGCGTACCTTGGGCTATCGCAACCTCGATGACGTCAAGCAAGGCCTGCGCGGCGACACGCCCGCGTCGTGGCTGATCACTGACCGGCTGGGAGCCTTTCGCAACGAGAATGACCAGGAAGACACCCTCGACCGCTCCCTGAACCGGGAAATCGAGGCCATACAGCATGTGTATGGCCTGGCCCGCAGCCAGGCTTTCAGCGCGATCGTGCAGCAGATTGTCGAGGCCGACGCCGTGTTCATCCTCGGTATCCAATCCACCCGCGGCATCCTCAGCGCCTTCCACAGCCACCTGGAATACATCCGGCCCAAGGTCTATTACGTCGATGGCTTGTCGGGGATCTACGCCGAAACCCTGAACTCGGGTTTTGAAAAACCCTACGCGATCATTTCGGACTTCCGTGCCTACTCCGCCGTCACGCCGACGTTCTGCGAAACCGCCAACCTGCATCACCTGCCACTGGCCCTGATCACCGACCTGCAATGCCCCTGGGCCCGGGATTACGAGCTGGACCTGTTGCAATTGAAAACCGATGTCGGCCAGTTCTGGGACTCTCTGGCGCCGCTGGCCTGCCTGTTCAACTTGATTGTCTCTGCTGTCGCCGAACAGTACGGCGAGCGCCTGGATGCGCGTCTGGCGAAAAACCGCGCCCTGCAACAGGCCTTCGGCCAGTTTGAATCCTGACCCTAAAGAGGATGTGTTTGCGTGAATAACAGCCCCTTGGTAGAGATCGACCCCCAGGTGTACCCGGTGCAGATCGACCTGATCTACGCCAGCGCCGACAACCTGGCCGGCCGTGTGATCTATCGCAACAACCGTTGCCTGCTGCATGTCGACGCGGCCGCCTGCCTGCGCAAGGCCAGCCAGGCAGCGCGCCAAGCCGGGTTGACCCTGCGCATCCTGGATGCCTATCGGCCCGCGTACGCCCAACAGTTGCTCTGGCAGGTCCTGCCCGACCCCAACTACGTACGCGACCCGCGCCTTGGCTCGCATCACACCCGAGGCGTGGCCATCGACCTGACCCTGGTCGACGAACACGGCGAAGCCCTGGACATGGGCACGGCCTTCGACGCCATGGAGCCCAAGTCCCACCCGTTCTACCCCGACTTGCCGCCCCAGGTGCAACGCAATCGCCTGCTGTTGATGGGGATCATGCTGAGCGCCGGCTTCAAGGCCATCACCACCGAATGGTGGCACTACGAGCTGCCGGACGCCGAACACTTCCCCCTTATCGAGGAACCCCGCTGACCGTTTACCGCCACACCACAACAATAAGCAGCACGCCTTAGCTCCAACTGCCCGGTTATACATTTAATAAAAAACCTGACGACGTTCCCCTCATCTGATGATCAAGGAAACCGGCATGACCCTTAACACCGTGACCACCCGCAAGACCCTCGTCCTGTCCCTGTTGTGCGCCGCGCTGAGCCTTGGCGCCTGGCAATCGGCAAGCGCCGCCGCCCCCAAGGACACCCTGATGATCGGCAAGGCTGCCGACCCGCAAACCCTCGACCCCGCCGTGACCATCGACAACAACGATTGGGCGGTGACCTACCCGGCGTACCAGAAACTGGTGGCCTACAAGGTTGAAAACGGTAAAGGCAGCACCGAAGTCCAGGGCGACCTGGCCGAGAGCTGGAGCATTTCGCCAGACAATCTGGTGTGGGACTTCAAGCTCAAGCCCGGCAACAAATTCGACGATGGCGCGGCAGTGGATGCCAACGCGGTGAAGTTCTCCTTCGACCGTCTGATGAAGCTCAAGCAAGGCCCTTCCGGCGCCTTTCCAGATGACATGGCCGTCAGTGTCGTTGACCCGATGACCGTACGCTTCACCCTGACTAAACCCTATGCGCCCTTCCTCTTCACCCTCGCCCACAACGGCGCCGGCATCGTCAACCCGGACGTGGCGAAACAGGGTGACATCAACGCCTACCTGTCGACCCACACGGCCGGCTCCGGTGCGTTTCGCCTGAGCAACTGGCAGAAAGGCCAGGCCCTGACCCTGGAGCCCAACACGTACTACGCCGGGCCCAAACCCAGCCTGAACAAGGTGGTGATCAAGATCATCAGCGAAGCCTCGGTACGGCGCCTGCAACTGGAACGGGGTGACCTGGACATCATCGAGGACATGCCCGAAGACCAGCTCAGCACCCTGGCCAGCAAGCCGGGGATCGTCGTCGAAAAATTCCCGTCGCTGCGGGTAACGTACCTGTACCTGAACAACAAAAAAGCCCCGCTGGACAACCGCGACGCACGCCAGGCCATCGTCGACGCGGTGGATTACACAGGCATCGTCGACGGCATCCTCAAGGGCCAGGCCAAGTTGATGAACGGGCCGATCCCCGACGGCATGTGGGCCCACGACACCAGCCTGCCGGTGATGAAACAAGACGTGGCAGCCGCAGAGGCCAACCTCAAGAAACTGCCGCAGAAAATCAGCAACCTGAACTTTGTCTACTCGGACAAAGACGCCAACTGGGAATCCATTGGCCTGACCCTGCAAGCCGGCCTGGCGCCATTGGGGATCAACCTGAAGATGGAAAAACTGGCCAATGCCACGATGCGTGAGCGCCTGGGCAAGGGCGACTTCGATGTCGCCATCGGTTCCTGGAGCCCGGACTTCGCCGACCCCTACATGTTCATGAACTTCTGGTTCGACTCCAACCTGCAAGGGCTGGCAGGCAATCGCTCGTTCTATAGCAACCCGCAGGTGGACACACTGGTGCGTGATGCAGCGGCCAACAACGACACCGCCAAGCGCATCGAGCTGTACCAGCAAGCGCAGAAGATCGTGCTCAAGGACGCGGTCTACGCCTACCTGTATCAGAAGAACTACAGCCTGCCGATGCGTGATTCGGTGAAGGGGTATGTGTTCCATCCGATGCTGGAGCAGGTGTTTAACGTGGCGCAGATCAGTAAGTAACGCCAAGCGAGCTCTTGTGGCGAGCGGGCTTGCCCGCGTTGGGCTGCGAAGCGGCCCCAATAAGGTCACCGAGTTCTGTCAGGTAGAACTCGGTGGCTGGTTTAGGGCTGCTGCGCAACCCAACGCGGGCAAGCCCGCTCGCCACAAGCAAGCTCGCTCACCACAGATATGCCCCACACACAGCAAACCTGCTCGCCACAACGAGGAGCCCCCATGGCCTTCCTGAATATGTTGCGCAAACGCCTGCTCGGCCTGCTGTTGGTCGTGATCGGTGTTTCGCTGATCACCTTTTGCATCTCCCACCTGATCCCGGGTGACCCGGCACGGCTGATTGCCGGCGACCGGGCCAGCGATGCCATTGTCGAGAACATCCGCCATCAACTGGGCCTGGACTTGCCGCTGTATCAACAGTACGGCCGCTACATGAGTGACCTGCTGCACGGCGACCTCGGCACCTCGATCCGTACCAGCCGCCCGGTGCTGGAGGACCTGCAAGCATTCTTCCCGGCCACCCTGGAACTGGCCTTGGCCGCCCTGCTGTTGTCGGTGCTGGTGGGCGTGCCGCTGGGCGTGTTATCGGCGGTCTATCACAACCGCGCCATTGACCAGATCGCCCGCACATTGGCCGTCACCGGCATTTCCACCCCGGCGTTCTGGCTTGGGTTGGGGCTGATCGTGTTGTTCTACGGGCAACTCGGCTGGTTGCCCGGCAGCGGTCGCCTGGACGAAGGCCTGGAGCCGCCTCACACCATCACCGGGTTCTATCTGGTGGACGCGTTGCTGGCCGGTGATATCCCGCTGTTTCTTAACGCCCTGCAACACTTGATCCTGCCGGCGATCACCCTGGGCTTCGTCAACCTCGGTGTAGTGGCGCGGCAGATCCGCTCGGCGATGCTGGATCAGTTGGGCGAAGACTATATCCGCACCGCGCGCGCCTACGGTCTGTCACGTTGGGCGGTGATTCTGCGGCATGCGCTGCCCAACGCGCTGATTCCCTCGGTCACCGTCCTCGGCCTGACCCTCGGCGACTTGCTCTACGGCGCCGTGCTTACCGAAACCGTGTTCGCCTGGCCCGGCATGGGCGCCTATGTGGTCAAGTCGATCCAGTCCCTGGATTTCCCGGCGGTGATGGGCTTCGCGATCCTGGTGTCGTTTATTTATGTGCTGCTGAACATGGCGATCGACCTGCTGTACCGGGTGATCGATCCGCGTATTGGCGAGGTGAATTGAAATGACCACGCCTGTGACTATCCCACTGCCCGTGCCCTTGGCCCAACGCCCGACCCTGCACGCGCGCCTGGCGTACCTGGCTTATCAAGTGCGACGCAGCCCGCTGACCATTGCCGGCCTGACCATCACCCTGATCGTACTGATCTGCATGGCTTTCGCGCCGTGGCTGGCCAGCCATGACCCCAACGCCCTGAACCTGGCCCAACGCCTGGCTGCGCCCTCGGCCGAGCACTGGTTCGGCACCGATGAAGTGGGCCGCGACCTGTTCAGCCGTGTATTGCATGGCAGCCGTCAATCGGTGGGCGTCGGCCTGTTCGTGGCGTTTGCCTCGTGCCTGGCGGGCGGCCTGTTGGGCTGTCTGTCGGGCATCATCGGAGGGCGTTTCGACGGCCTGATCATGCGCTTGATGGATATCATGCTTTCGGTGCCGTCTCTGGTGCTGATCATGGCGCTGGCCGCCGCCCTGGGCCCGAGCCTGTTCAATGCGATGCTGGCGATCACCGTGGTGCGCATTCCGTTCTACGTGCGTCTGGCCCGCGGCCAGGCCTTGAGTATTCGCCAGATGGGCTACGTCAAGGCATCCCAGACCTTCGGTGCAGGGCGCTGGCATATCGTCTCCTGGCACGTGGGCCGCAACGCCATGCCACCCTTGCTGGTGCAACTGAGCCTGGACATCGGCAGCGCCATCCTCATGGCCTCGGCCCTCGGTTTTATCGGCCTGGGCGCACAACAGCCCACCGCCGAATGGGGCGCTATGGTCGCCACCGGGCGTAATTTCATCCTCGACAACTGGTGGTACTCGACCTTCCCGGGGCTGGCGATCCTGATCACCGCTACCGGTTTCAACCTGCTGGGTGACGGTGTGCGTGACCTGCTTGATCCACGGCAACAGGGGAAATGAGCATGTCCAGTCCAGCGGTCCTCGCCATCGACAACCTGAGCCTGGAATTCCCGGCTTACCGCAACAACGTCCAGGCCCTTAACGGTGTGTCACTGCACGTCAATCCCGGCGAAATCGTCGGCGTGGTGGGTGAGTCCGGTTCGGGTAAATCGGTCACCGCGATGCTCAGCTTGCGCCTGCTGCCGGAGCGCAGTTACCGGATCACCCAGGGCAGCTTGCACATGCTCGGCCGCGATATGCTTGGCGCCCAGGAAAAAGACCTGTTGCAGGTCCGTGGCCGTGACGCGGCGATGATCTTCCAGGAGCCGATGACCGCCCTCAACCCCACGCGGCGCATCGGCCGGCAGATGCTCGACGTGATCATCCACCACCAGCGCCTGAGCAAGGCCGAGGCGCGCGCCAAAGCCATCGCCCTGCTCAAGGACATGCACATCGCCGACCCCGAGCAGATCCTCGACAGCTACCCCTTCGAACTGTCCGGCGGCATGCGTCAGCGGGTGATGATTGCCCTGGCGTTTTCCTGCGATCCGCAACTGCTGATCGCCGACGAGCCGACCACCGCCCTCGACGTCACGGTACAGCGCCAGGTGTTGTTGCTGCTGCGGGAAAAGGCACGCCAACGCGGCACGGCGATCTTGCTGATCACCCACGACATGGCGGTGGTCTCGCAGTTCTGTGACCGGGTGTACGTGATGTACACCGGCGCCGTGGTCGAAGAAGGCCCCACCGCCCACGTCATGGGCGATCCCCGGCATCCCTACACCCAAGGCTTGCTCAGCGGCCTGCCGGAGCAGGTGCAACCCGGCGAAGACCTGCTGACCATCCCCGGCCAAGTGCCCAACCTGGCCGCCCTGCCCTCGGGCTGCACCTTTCGCGAACGCTGCCCCCAGGCCATGACCCAATGTGCCGAACGCCCGCGCCTTAACCCGATCGATCCGGCCCACCTGCGCAAAAGTGCGTGCTGGCTGTCCGCCAAGGAGTCTGTGTGATGACGGTTTCCCAAGAGCCCTTGCTGACCCTGCGGGACGTGCAGGTGAAGTTCCCGGTAAAAAACGACTGGCTGGGCCGCCCTCGTGGTTATGCCCATGCCCTTAACGGCATCGACTTGCAGGTATGCCCAGGTGAAACCCTGGGCATTGTCGGCGAATCCGGCTGCGGCAAAAGCACCCTCGCCCAACTGCTGATGGGCCTGGTGGCGCCCAGCGGCGGCGAGGTGGACTGGGTCTACAGCTCCGCCCGGGAGCGTCATCGCCATGTGCAGATCGTATTCCAGGACCCGCAATCGTCCCTCGACCCGCGCCTGCCGATCTGGAAGATCATCACCGAACCGCTGTTCGCCCTGGGTGACACGCCCAGACGCGAAATGCGCGCCATCGCCGCCAAAGTGGCCGAGCAAGTGGGCATTCGCGCCGAGTACCTGGACCGCTACCCGCACCAGTTCTCCGGCGGGCAACGGCAACGGATCGCCATTGCCCGGGCCCTGGCGTCGAACCCGAGCATTCTGGTGCTCGACGAACCGACCTCGGCCCTGGACATCTCGGTGCAGGCGCAGATCCTCAACCTGTTAGCGCAGTTGCAACGGCGGTTGGGCCTGACCTATATCCTGATCTCCCACAACGTTTCGGTCGTGCGGCACATGGCTGACCGGGTGGCGGTGATGTACCTGGGGCAGATTGTGGAGCTGGGGGATGCCGAGCAGGTGCTGGGGCAGCCGCGGCATCCGTATACGCAGTTGTTGCTGGAGGCAGTGCCGAAGTTGGGGGTGGCGCTGGATGATGCGTATGTCAGTGCGGCAACGGAACTGCCGGGGAATCGGGTGTTGCCCAGTGGGTGTTTTTTTCTGGAGCGGTGTTCGAGGCGTACTCAGGGGTGTGAGAAGCCGCAACGGCTGGCAGGAAGTGTGCACCAGCAGGTGCGGTGTCATTTGGAGCTTTGAGTGGGGGCATATCCGTTGATGCGGTGATGGCGGCTATTGGTTCCGCTTTTACAGCGGGTCACTTTTGGAAAAGAGCCCCAAAAGTAACCAAAAGGGCTCTTGCCCCACCACTTGGTGCCTCGCTTTGGCTCGGCATGCCCTCACTCCGGCATTACTCCGTGGGCCGCCGCGACGGGCCATCCATGGCCCAACGCGGCTATCCCGGCATCCATGCCGGGATACCCACTCCGTAATGCCTGCGTTCGGCCAGCGTGGTTTAACGGGGCGCCTAAGATCAAGATCAAAAGCAGATCAAGGACACAGCGGCCTACCGGCCGGCTTGAGTGGTGTGAAGCAAGGGCAAGATCAAAAGCGGGCACGGTCTACTGTGGGAGCTGGCTTGCCTGCGATGCAGGCAACTCGGTCTTTCAGGAACACCGAGGTGATGCCATCGCAGGCAAGCCAGCTCCCACAGAAAAGCAGATCTGCTTTCGCTCTGGCCCTTGCCCCGAAGTCAGCGGTCTTTTGATCTGGCTTGTGATTTTGATCTGAGGCGCCCCGTTAAACCACGCTGGCCGGAATTCGACATTGATTTGGGGGGTAAACCGGCAGGACGCCGGTTTAGCCGCCCTCGGCCATGGATGGCCGATGGCGGCGGCCCCCCAAATCAATGTCGGATTACGGGCACACCGAGCCTGAGCGAGGTGCCGAGTGGTGGGGCAAGAGCGCTTTGGTTACTTTCGCGCTTTTCGAAAGTGACCCGCTGTAAGAGCGGAACCATAAGCCGCCATGACCACAACAACGGATATGTACTCAATACCCCCACCCCGGCTCCCCTTCAAACCCCTCAAACAACTCAAATATCGTCTCCCTGACCTTCTCCACCGCATTACTCTGCACCCCCGTATCCGGCCAGCACAACGACAACTCCCGCGTAAACAACCGATGATCAATCCGCGCCAGCTTCAGCCTGCATTGCTCCAACTCCACATGCGCTGCAGCCCAAGGCAACACCGTCACCCCCAACCTCGCCAACACCGCCGAAAACAACAGGTCCGTCGAGTTCGCCTCAAACTCCACCTCAAACGGCAACCCCGCCTCCTGCATGGCCGCATCAACCCGGCTGCGAATGGTGTTCGGCGCACACGGCAACACCAGCGGCATCTGCGCCAAGGCATCAATACTTACCGGCCCATCAGGCAGCAAAAACTCAGGCCACGCCACCAGGTACAGAATCTCACTGAGCAACCGCCGCGACGCCACACCACGCGTCGGTACCCCATCGACAATCACCGCCATCGCTACCCGACCTACGGTGATCAACCCTCCAAGTTCAGCACTCGGCGCATCGATCAACTCCAGCTTGATCCCCGGATAACGACTGCGAATGGTCCGGGCCAAGGGAATCGCCAGCATCCGCGCCGTGCTCGACGGCATGCCCACTGAAACCTTGCCCTGCGGGTATTCAGCATCCTGACGCAGCAGTTCCCGGGTACCGTCGGCCTGGCGCAATAACTCAATGGCATGCCGATACAAGGTTTGCCCCGCCGCAGTCGGCACCACGCCATGCACGCTCCGTTCGAGCAGTTGCATGTCCATGTCCCGCTCCAGATTGCGCATCTGCTGGCTGATGGCCGGCTGGGCGATGTGCAGGGCTTCGCTGGCGCGGGTGATGTTGGCGCACTCGACCACCTTGATGAAGTACCGCAGCTGGCGCAGGTCCATGGGAGCCTCCTGAAAAATTCGACTCTATATAAAGATCCGATGGAACCAAAGGAATTTCATATTTGTGGCTTATGGGTCACGGGGCATAGATTGATTTCACAATAAACGAAGCGCCTCGCCGCGCTTCTATAGGCCCGATCAGGGTCAATGGGAGATCGTCATGTCCAAAGCGTTAACCGCATCGGCAACGAGCATAAAACCACTCAAAACACCCCTGTCCCGCGAACAGATTCGCGGCTTCTGGGCGGTGTACCTGGGCTGGGTCCTGGATGGCGTGGACTCGGTGATCTTTGCCCTGGTGCTGATTCCTGCCCTCACCGAATTGCTGCCCAACTCGGGCCTCGCCCCCACGCCCGCCAACATCGCCATGTACGGCTCGATCATGTTTGGGTTGTTCCTGGTGGGTTGGGGCCTCTCATTCATCTGGGGGCCGCTGGCGGACCGGTTCGGGCGGGTCAAAGTGCTGGCCGCGAGCATCCTGGTGTATTCGTTGTTTACCGGCGCGGCGGCGTTCTCCGACAACATCTGGCAGTTGGCGATTTTCCGTTTGATCGCTGGGATCGGCGTCGGTGGCGAATGGGCCCTGGCCGGTACGTATGTGGCCGAGAGCTGGCCGGAAGACCGGCGCAAGATGGGCGCCGGGTATTTGCAGACCGGTTACTACCTGGGCTTTTTCATTGCGGCCTTGCTCAACTACACCGTCGGCGCCACCTATGGCTGGCGGGTGATGTTTTTGTGCGGGCTGTTCCCGGCCGTCGTAGCGATCTATACCGCGTTGAAGGTCAAGGAACCCCAGCATGTTCGCCAGGTAAAACCCGCCGCGACCACACGTGCTGCGTGGTGGGAAATATTTGCCCCGGCATTCCGACGTCGCACGTTGACCAGCTCGGCCCTGGTGGGCGTAGCCATCGTCGGGCTGTGGGCCGGCTCGGTGTATGAAGCCACCGCAGTGGTCACTCTGGCGACCCGCGCCGGCATCGACCACGTGGGCGCGGTACACCTGGCCTCGATTGGTGCGGCAGTGTTGTCGTTGAGCACCATCCTCGGCTGCCTCGTCGCACCGTGGCTGGCCGAACGGGTTGGCCGACGCAAGGCGCTGGGCATTTACTTTGCCGGCATGGCAGCCTCGATCGTCTTCGCTTTCGGCTGGGTGTTCTACCTGGATAACGGCCTGCACCTGTTCATGGTGTCGTTGCTGTTCCTGGGGTTTTTCGGCGGCAACTTCGCGATCTTTTCCCTGTGGCTGCCCGAACAGTACCCCACTCGGATTCGCGCCACGGCGTTCGCCTTCAATGCTTCAGTGGGGCGTTTCATCGGTGCCGGGGTCAACTTCCTGCTGGCCGCCGCGATTCATTGGTACGGCTCCATCGGCGCACCGATCGCCTGGACGGCTGCGGCCTTTGTGTTGGGCATCCTGATCCTGCCGTTCGCCGTCGAAACCCGCCACCAGACATTGCCGCAATAACCCTGACTGGAGAAACCCATGCAAGCGTTGCAAGGCATCAAGATCATCGACCTGAGCCGCGCCCTTTCGGGACCGTTCTGCACCATGGTGCTGGCAGACCTGGGGGCCGATGTGATCAAGGTCGAGCCCGGCCCCGCCGGCGACATGAGCCGCACCTGGGGACCGTTCGACCGGGGCGTCAGTACTTATTACCTGTCGTGCAACCGCAACAAACGCGGCCTGTGCGTGGACTTCCGTTCCCCCCATGGCCTGGACACCATCCAGCAACTGATCGATGGAGCCGACGTGGTCATCGAGAACTTCAAGCCCGGCACCCTGGACAGCATGGGTTTGAGTTATGAAGTACTCAGCGCACGCAATCCACGACTGATCCTGGGCAGTATCAACGCCTTTGGCAGCGACGGACCGATGAGCAGTTGGCCGGGGTTCGACCAAATCGCCCAAGGCTATTCGGGGCTGATGAGCTTGACCGGTTTCAGCGACGGCGACCCGACCCGTACCGGCACCGCCATTGGCGACCTGACCTCGGGTATGTGGCTGGTAACCGCAGTATTAGCGGCCCTGCTGGAGCGCGAACGTACCGGACGCGGCCAACACGTCAACACCTCGCTGCTGGCCAGCCTGGTGGGCTTGCTCAGTGTGCATGGCCAGCGCTTCCTGAGCCTGGGGGATGTGCCACGGCGCACCGGCAACGCGCACTCGGTGATTGCCCCTTATGGGGTATTCCAGACCCTGGACGGGCCGCTGAACCTGGCGCCGATCACCTCGGCCATGTGGGGGCGTTTGTGTGCCCTGCTCGACCTTGCGCATCTGCCAGACGATCCGCGTTTCGCCAGCAATGAAGCCCGGGTAGAACGCCGGGACGAACTGAAAGCCATCCTCGAAAGCCGCCTGAAAACCCGCAGCAAACGGGAATGGACCGAATTGTTTATCGGCGCAGGATTGCCCGCTGGGCCGATCAATACCCTGGACGAAGTCTTCAATGACCCACAGGTGCTGCACAGCCAGTTGACCCAAACCCTCAGTCATCCCACCCTGGGTGCACTGCGCCAAGTGGTGACGCCGATTTTCAATAACACAGGTACCGCCACAAGCCGCGAACAACGTCCACCGCCCCTGCTGGGCGAGCACAGCGTGGCGGTGCTGCAAGAGGCCGGTTTCGACCCTGCGTCGATCCAGGCCCTGCTCAAAGCCAACGTTCTCTACCAACACTCAACAGGAACCGCCCAATGACTTCCAACCACGTCACGGTCCACAGGCTCGAGCCGCGCATCGCCCGTTTGGTCTTCAGCAACCCCAGCCAGCGCAACGCCCTGAGCGCGCAACTACTCAACGCTGTCGATGAAAGCCTGGCGGCCCTCGCCGAACAGCGTGTTGGCGTGGTGATCCTCGGGGCCGAAGTGGGTCAATCGGTATGGAGCGCTGGTCACGACATCGGCGAACTGTCCCACGATCGCGACCCGGTGGCCTACGGCAAACCCCTGGAGCGGGTGCTGCGCAGGATTCGCGCCTACCCCGGTGTGGTCATCGCCGCCATCTCGGGCTCCGCGTGGGGGGGCGCCGTCGACCTGGCCATGAGCTGCGACCTGGTGGTCGCCGATCACAGCGCCAGCTTTGCCATGACCCCGGCCAATATCGGCCTGCCCTACACCACCAGCGGCCTGTTGCGGTTCTTCAACAACCTGCCGATCCATGTGCTTAAGGAAATGTTCTTCTGCGCACAAAAACTGGACGCACAACGCGCCGAGCGTTTTGGCGTGATCAACCGGCTGGTGTCTACCGATACCCTGGAGTCCACCGCCCTGGAAATGGCCCAGGGCATTGCCGCCAAAGCACCGTTGGCGATCCAGGCGGTGAAGGAACAACTGCGGATTCTCGAAGACCTGCAACCCATGCCAGTGCAAGCCATGGAGCAGATTGCCGAGTTGCGGCGCCAGGCCTGTGAAAGTGCGGATTTTGGCGAGGGGTTGGCGGCGTTTGCAGAGCGTCGGCCGCCTGCGTTTGAGGGACGCTGATTTGTAGCCGCTGCCGAGGCACGAGGCTGCGATGCGTGTCCGCAGGACCGCCCTCTTGGGGCGGCTTCGCCACCCATCGCAGCCTCGTGCCTCGGCAGCGGCTACACCTGTTCCACCCGTTTAATCAAACCAATCCCTGCGCCCCTCAAACGTACTGACGATCAACTCGACCATCATGTCCACCTCCTCCGGATACCGCACGTCAGCATTCACCGCCATCCACACCTGACGCCGCATGTTCTCGGCCAGTAACCCGGGCAAGGCGATCAGCCCACGGTCGACGCAACTCATATAGCGTGGCAACAAACCAATGCATGCACCGCAGCGAATCATTTCCAGCATCAGGGAATAGACGTGCACCCGCACCACCGCGGCCAGGCGCTCTCGCACCAGGGTGTTCCAGGGTTGCAGGGCTTCGACCTGCTGATCTGGTTGCCATTGCACCAACGTGTAGTCAGCCAAATCGTCGAGGCTATCCGGGCGGGTCGTCAGCCGCGAGTAGCGCTTGGCGATATGCGGCAGGTAATTCAGACTCGCCAGGGCCCGTGGCGGCTGGGTAGCACAACCGGGGCCGGGCGTTGAAGCGTCCGCTCCCGATAGCCACAGCACCACATCGGCCTCCACGGATTGCAAAGCCAGCTCGCTGTCGATGGAGATAATCTCCAGCCGCACGCTTGCATTGCGCCGTAACAACGCAATCAGGTCGCGCCCGAGGATGTCATGCAGGATCGGCTCGGCCACCGCCAGGCGGATCAGCGGTTGCTCGATCACCGGCAGGCGCCACTCATGGGACCTGGCAACCAGATGAGCCTGCAACTGCTGACCTTCACGACTGAGCAGGATCCCGTTGCCCTGATAGTTGAATAGCGTACGCCCCAAGTAGTTTTCCAGCTGTGCCAGGCGCTTGCGCAGCAACGTCGCCTTGATATTGAGCCGGCGCGCCGCCTGCATGAAGCAGCCACAGCGCGCACTGGTAAGAAAGTAACCGATCACTTCCGAATCGCTCATGACGATCGTGGAGGTCTGGGCAAGCCAGGTTTCACGCCCGTGACTGTGGGTGCGATACGGCGTGCCGTCTTGGGGTGCAGCGGGTTCCAGTAATGCCATGGGGGACTCCCTGTCGTATGGGGCTTTGCATCCAAGCCTTGCAGTTTTCTAGTCCAGAACCTTGTTCAGTTCGGCGCCATCAATGCTCAAGGTCGCGGTATTAAGCATGCCCTCCAGGTACGCCTTGGCGATCTGTTCCTGGCGCTGGGCGCGCAAGGCCTGGGTCAGGCGCTCGCGCAGGTCCTCGAGGCTGGCGGTGCCTGCCGGCTGTTGCCCGGTGAGCTTGAGCACATGAAAGCCCGCAGCACTTTGTACCGCGTCCGACACCGCGCCGACTTTCAGCCGCGAGACAGCGCCCCGTACCTCTGGCACCAGTTGCTGCAACGGCTGCAAACCAGAATCGCCGCCGCGCGGGGCACTGTCGACATCCTGGGAGTACTGCCCGGCCAACGCGGCGAACTCACCCGGTGCCGCCTGCGCCTTGCGGCTCAGTTCCTGGGCCTGGCGGCGCACCGCGTCGAGGCTTTGTGGGTCATTCACCGCGAGAAATATCTGACTGATCCGGTACAACGGCGGGGTCACCCAGCCAGCCTTGCCACTGTCATAGGCCTGTTGCAGTTCCGCCTCGCTTGGGTAGTCGGCTGGAACCTGACTGACCGACAGCATGTAGTCGCGAAACACAATCTGCTCGGTGGCGGCGCGGGTTTGTTGCTCCACTTCCGGGCGCTGGCGCCAGCCCTGGGCATCGGCCTGCTCCAGCACGACCTTTTGCGCCAGTCGCGAGCGGATCCAGGTTTCCAGGGCACCACGATTGCCCCGCAGTTGCTCACGAGACTCCACCGGCAAGGTCGCCAACAAGGCCTTGAGCTCCGCCAGCGCCACCTGTTGATTGCCCAAGCGCGCCACAGCAGGTCCATCATTGAGGACGGGCGCCGGTTGCTGGGCGGCCACCGGATCACTGCCCGGGCGCAGGGCCAGCGTAACCGCTACCACCAGCAACAGCAGTGCTCCAGTGCCGATCACCAGGGTTGGCTTTTTCACAGGGCCGGCGCCTCTTCACGGGTATCAACAGAGGACGCGTCCGCCAGTTGCGCGGCATTCTGGCTGTACTCACGCAGGTAAACGATGAACTCCTGCAACAGCCGATCCCACAGCTCCAGCTGACTGCGCAGATGACTGGCGCCAACGCCGCCCACCACCACGTCCATTTCCATCAGCAGGAATTCACCCTGCAATGACAACCGCGCAAAACGCCGGGAAGCGTTCCACACCTGTGCCAGGCCTTCCGGCAACTGGCCCTGGACCCGCAGCGCGCAGCTGTAGGTGAAGTCCATGTAGCTGCCCTGCTCTGCTGCCGGGTTGCCAAACCGCACGGCAAAGCCGATGCCCTGGCTGGCGCTGAGCAGTTGCACGATGCCGTTCTGTTCGGTCTGGTTGACCCGGTAGCCGGCTTCTTGCAGCAACTCGGTCAGGCCTTGGGGCGTCACGCTGGTGATCAATTCGCTCATGGTTTATCGCTTCCTGGTTGATCAGTGATTGACGACAGCCTGGGGCGCGTCAAAGCGGCTCTGGTACAGCTGGTCGCCAAAACCCTGGGCCAGCTCTTCGAACTTGACCCGTGCGCCGCTGGCGAACGGCTGACGAATGCTCATGACCTCGGCCACGTCGATTTTTTCGTAGGCCGTCAGCAACTGCTGGGCCACGCCGTACATCTGCTGATTCTTGGCTGAACATTGCTGCACTTGTGTGTCACGTTCGCTCAACTGCACCTGCAACCGCGCGCGTTCGGTCTCTTTGCCCTTGGCCAGCACCAACAGTTCTTCATAAGCTTTCTTGAACTTACCGGTCTGTTCATTGCTGGCCGACACCTGCGCCTGGGCCTGGCTGTGCAGGCTCTGCTGCTGCCCCACCAGTTGTTCGGCCACACCTCGGGCCTTGTCCAGTTCGCCAGTCAATTGCTTGATCTGCGCCTGAGCCTGCTTGGCCTGGTTCTCGGCGGCGATGCGCGCAGCACTGGCCTGGGCCTGCTCGCTTTGCAAGGCCTGCAACTGGGCGGTGGTGCTACGCAGTTGAGTGCGCAGGCGCTCCTCCATGCCCTCGGCCGAGGCGCCGGTGGCGGCCAGGCTGCCAATCACCAGTAACAGGCCGCAAATTCGCGTGTTCATGGGGTGTCTCCCTGCGCGTCAGAAGCGCGTGTTGAGTTCCAGTTGCATGACGTCGACTTCAAACGGTGCGCCATACACTTCGGAGGCGCTGAGCCAACGAGCACTGGCGTAGATGTTCTTGTCGATGCCGTAGTTGCCGCCGATGAAATAGCCCTTGGCGTTGGTACCACCGAGGTGGAATGAAGAGTCGTTGAAACCATCGGGCAAGGCGTCCGGCTGGATGTACTTGTAGCCCGCCAATACGTTCCAGTCGCCGGCCTTTTTCATCTCCAGCGCGCGGCCCAGGGTGAACTGCACCATCATCGCGTTGGCGCCGCTTTCGAACTGGCCATCGCGGTTGATGTTGTTGACGATCTCGCCTTCGCTGCGCTTGAGCATCTCGCCCTTGTCGTAGGCCAGGTTGTGAATGAAGTTGGTCTGACTGCGCAGCTTGAAGTCGTTCGCCAGCTCGCTGTCCCAGACCAGGTTGAGGTCCAGCACGTCGAACTTGGAGGCCAGGCCCACGTACTGTGGCTGCGGGGTCAGGCCAGGCGTGGCCGGGTTGGCGCTGATATTGCGCAGCAGGAACACGCTGTTGCCCTTTTGCATGAAGGCCGAGCGCGAGCCGTCGCTGTCACAGCTCGGCTGCCCGGCCCACGGTGCACAAGGGCTGGAACGCTGGCCTTCGATGCTGTCGAAGCGGTAGTAGGCCAACGCACCCTTGAGGCTGTTCGTGTTATTGATCTTCCAGTTGGCGCCGATCTGGCCGCCGAACAGCCACTTGTTGTCGCTGTCTTCCTTGTCCAGGCCATTGTTGCTGGCGGTGTCGGAGCTGTACTCCACCGGGAACGCACCGAGGGTGCCGAACACGTCCCAATCGCTGCTGAGCTTGTGGTTGAAGAGCGCCGCCACACCGTCGAAGTTGAGGTCGTTGGAATACATCATGTCGGTGGAGAAGAACGGGTTGGCAAACCGTCCACCGGTCAGGGTCAGGTCTTGGGTGACCTTCCAAGTCAGGTAGCCTTGGTCGAGCCAGATATCCTTTTTGCCAAAGCCGCCACCGAGGGCCTGGGTGGTCGACACCGGATTGTTGTCGGAACCGGTGCCGATACGAATGCCGGCGGTCCAGTCCGGCGCCACCACCGCTTTCATGCCCAACCGCGCCCGCAGACGCATGCTGTTGGAGCGGTCCTGCCGGGTGTTGAGCAAGGGCGGCAGCCGGCTGTTGGTGTCCTTGTTGACGTCGTAAGGGCCCGAGTCGTTGAGCTTGGCGTAGTCGACAATTTCATTGCTGTTGTTGCCGGAGAAGTAGCGCGATTCGTCCCGCAGGCGAATGTCGCCGTCGAAGCTGATGCGCGAGACCCAATCGGGGAAGGTATTGGGCTGGGCCCAGTTTTCCTGTTTGGCGGTGGCCATGACTTCGGCCTTGACCTGATCGCGAATCTGATCGCGCACCGCCGCCGGCACGTACTGCACCCGCACATCCCCCGGGGCCGTCGCAGGACCTGCCGCGACTGCCGTGGCGGTGCTGGCCTGGCGGGCTTGCTGGGCTTCTTTTTCGGCCTGGGCGATAAGACCGTCGGCCTGTTCCTGCTTGAGTACACCCTGCTGCACCAGCAGGCGGATCAGGTTGATCGTGGCGTTTTCCGAGGGCGCGGCAGGTGCTGCCGTCGCCTGGCCGACCAGGGTCGCAATGACCATGCCGACCGCCAGGGTCAATCGATTCACATGGGAAATCATCTGCACACAACTCCTGTAGAGAACTGCAAAAAAGGGTTCGATCAATCCGGTCGCCGGCCCTTGAGGGACAGGCGTACCGGCAGGGTCAGAGAGGCCGGCGTACGTTCTTTCAGGCGTGGCGTAGCCCGCAGTGCCGCCACTACCTGGGCGTCGGTATCGGCATCTCCACTGGATTTGGCCAATTCCACGCGGGTCACCTCGCCGTCCGCGCTCAGCCACAGGTCGGCCTGCACCGTGTAGGCCTTCTTGCGCAACTCGGGGTCTTCGCGCAGCAGGCGCTGGAAAACGCCCGCCAGGTACTGCTTGAACGTTCCGGTGCCAAGACCGCCGCCACCGGAACCTGCCATGCCGCCGCCTTTACCCGCGCCGATGTTGAAACCGTCGGTGCCGGACTGGGCATCGCCGTCGATCTGCATCGGGTTAGCCAGGTCGTCGGCCGGAGACGGGGGCGCCTGTTCCTCGGGCTTGACCTCCTCGGGTGCAGGTGTGGGTTCCGGCTCGGGGATCTTCTCTTCCACCTTGGGCTCGGGCTCCTTGGGTTTTTCCGGCGGTGGCGGTGGCGGTGGCGGCAACGGGATAATCATCGGCACCTTGGGCGCTTCGCGGCGCACACCGCTCATGTCATTGGCCCATTGCCAGAGAAACCAGGCGGCCACGGCACCCAGCAGCAGACCTGCGCCCCACTTCAGTGGGCGCAGCAGCGGCTTGTTCTTCACCGGTACAGGCGGGATCGGCATCTGTGCAGTCATCACTCAGCCCTGGCTCGGTTTGCCGGTGACCAGCCCGACCTGCGACAGCTCCAGACGCCGCAGCAAGTCGAGCACCTCGATCACCTTCTGGTACTGCACCATGGCGTCGCCGCGCACGATTACCGGGAAGTCCGGGTTCTGCGCTTTCTCGATACGCAGGCGCTCTTCCAGCTCGCCGAGGGTTACCGGGTAGGCGTCGAGGAACACCTGGCCGCCGTCATTCACCGAAATAGCCTTGGTCTTAGCCTCGGACAACGACACCGAGGCGCTGGCCTTGGGCAGGTGGATCTGAATTCCCGAGACCTGGGCGGTAGCGGTGAGGATGAACATCACCAGCACCACCATCAGCACGTCCACCAGGGGCGTGATATTGATGCTGTCGACAGCGGCGTCGTCGTCATCGTCGTGGGAGGCATTCACGGAAGCCATGATGGTTCTCCTCAGGCCGGCAAGGCGGCGTGGTGGGCACGTTGATGCGCCGATTCACTGGACTGGCTCTCGCCGTGCATCTCCGCCAAGCGGGTAATGAACTCGTCGACGAATACGCGCATGTCGGCGCTGACTTCCTTGTTGCGGGTAATCAGGCGGTTGTAGCCAAACAGCGCGGGGATCGCGACGAACAGCCCCATGGCCGTGGCCAGCAAGGCCGCCGCCATGCCTGGGGCGATGGCGTTGATGTTCACGTCACCGGCCATGGCCGTGCCGAGGAACACCACCATGATCCCCAGCACCGTCCCGAGCAGGCCGATGTAAGGCCCGCCAGCAATCGCGTTGGACAGGGTCGAGAGCTTGGAACTCAGTTGCTGGTTCTCGCGGGTGCGCACACCGTCCATGGAGCAGCGGATGGCTTCGATAGTCGCCGCTGATACCGACGAAGTGTCAGCGCCCTGAGCGCGGCGGGTACGGATCTCCTTGACCGCCACCAGGTACAGGCGCCACAGCGAAGAATGGTTCAGGCGCTCTGCCAACTGCTGGTCGTCGGCGAACATTTCCAGGCGCGTACCGATCTGTGCGAACTGCTCGCGGAACAGCTCGTTGGCACTGCTGACCCGGCCGACCATGCGGTTCTTGCGAAACATGATGACCCACGACTGGAACATCATCGCCACCAGCACCAGGATGATCACCCAAGCGTCTATCGGCACGGCCTTGAGCAAGAAGCCCAGGCTGCCAAAACCGAAGCCTGACTGTTCTTCATCGACGCCATAGACCACCAGTTTCGACTCGGCGCCCTGGGCGCTGGCATCAGCCAACAACAGGCTGGCAGGACGCGCGACCTTGGACAGGCGTAGCTCATCCATGGCGCCGGTGAACGGCAAGTAAGTGCTGGCAGGCGCACCGGCTACCGCTGGCAGGTCGGCGCCAATCGCCATTTGTGAATTGAACGCCGGCACCGCCGCCGCGAGGCTCGCGGTTTCGCGCCCATTGACGTAGAGCGTGACTTTTTCGCCCTCGGCGGTGAACGCCAAGTGCTGCCATTGCCCCGGATTCAACGGCTGAGTCGAGACCGCTCGCTGGCCGTCGATTTCCACAAACGGCATGCCCTGGTTCAAGCCCAGCAACAGATTCTGGGTGCCTTCGCGACGGGCCAGCACCACTTGCTCGCCACTGGCCTGGTCCAGACGCAACCAGACGCTAAAGGTAAAAGCCTCGCCAGCGTTGTGCTGCAACGATGGGCTGGCCGGCAACAGCAACGGTTGGCCGCTGAACTGCAGCGCGCGGCCGATCACCCCGTCGATACTGGCACCGGTGGCGTTCAACGCGGTATTGCCATACGCCGTGGTGTCCCGTGGCGGCATACCGTTGGAACCGTCGAAATGGTAGAGCGCGGTGTAGTTCGGATCGAAGGTCAACTGGCCGTTGGCCGTGGCCGCCGCCTTCTGGTTGCCGTAGTACATCCACAGGTCCTGGCGCTGGGCGCCTTCGACCTTGGGCACGTCGACCCAAATCAATGCCATGCCCATCAACGGGTCAAAGCTTTCGATCTGGTGGTTGAACACGGTCTTATCATCGGCACTGACAAAGCGCAGGTCGGAACCGTCGTCCTTGACCCCGTCGAAGGTGAAGTTACCGGTGTGCAGGCGCACCAACAGCGCAGTACGACCCAGGGCCTGGCTGATCGCCGCACCTTGTGCGGTGGTGTCCACTGAGATCTGTTTGCGGTAGTGCCAATCGTCCTGCCACCAGGCATGGGCGGTGGCCGGGAGTACGAAACCCAGGCAGATCAACAGGCTCAGAAATAGGCGTTGCATGTGAAGGGATCTCCGTCAAAAGGGTCAGAAAGTCGCCTGCACACTGAAGTGCAGTCGCGAGTCCTGTTTCTGGGTGTTCGGTCCATCAAGCAGCGGGTAGCCCCAATCCAGGCTGCCGGATAACCATTTACTCAAACTGGCGCGGGTGCCCAGGCCGACACTGGCCAGGCTGTATTCGTCTTCCTGCTCGGGCAGCGGGTCGTGCAGGCGCAGGCGTGAACCTTCGGCGAACGCATAGAAGCGCCACTCCTGCACATAACTGCTGAGGAATTTGGCCAGGGAGGGCGTGCGCAGCTCCTGGGACAACAGGAAGCCTTCGTCCCCGGTGCGCTCGGCAGCGAGGTAGCCACGTATCGAGGTGGCGCCACCGGCGGAATACTGCTCGTTGGAAACCAGCGGCCCGGACGCCAACTGAAAACCGGCCTTGGATGCCGATTGCCAGTCATTGGCGAAGGTGTAGGTGTAATTCAGGTCGCCCTTGAGCACGGCAAAACTGGCACTGGCCTTGTCGCGTTTGTACTGGAATTCCTTGTCGTCGCTGCCGTAGCCGAAAAAGCTGCGGGTGCCGACCACTAGGTTCAGGCCAAGCCCCAACTGCGAGTTTTCGTTGTAGCGAAAGCCGTTGTAGCCAAAGGTCATTGGCGCGTACTTCAGCGGGATCTGGTCGCTGCTGCCACCGAAACGCATCTGCTCGTCGAAGTCCTTGAAGTCCACGCCCACCGACAAGGAGTTGGCCCAGTTGGCGCTGGCCGGCAGGTTGTAGATTGCCGACACACCATAGGAATGGCCCTTGCCCAACACATTGCTGCCGCCGATGGTGGCGATATTGCTATCGGACTGATAACCGGAGAATTGCAGGGTCCAGCGCTCGTTCAGCGGTGCGCTGTAGGAACCCGACCAGACCTTGGCATTGGAACTGTCCTGGGGTGCGGTGAAGTAGGTCAGGGAAATGCTGTGGCCCAGTTGCCAGAGGTTGTCGTAACCCAGGGTGGCAACGCTGCGCAGCTTCTCGGTGTCGGCACTGTAGTCGTTGTTCAGGCCGATGCTGGCGTGCCAGGGATTCTGGTCTTCCACTTGCAGATCAACGTCCATGGTGCCCGGGCGCTGGCCTTCGCGAACCAGCGGCGTAACCTGGCGCCCGGCCCCCCGATTGAGGCCGGCCAGTTGGGTTTGCACGCGGGCAAAATCCGGTACAGCGCCTTCCTTCAACGCCGGCACTTCATCGCGAATTTCTACCGGCGAATAATGTTTGGCACCCACCACCCGTACCCGGCCCACCTTGGTTTCGCTGACCTGCAGGTAGACGATGCCGTCATCGACCTTCTGCTCCGGCAGCTCGACAAACACCGACTGGTAGCCACGTTCCTGGTAGATCTTCTGCAAGGCATCACGGGCGCCTTCGATATCCCCCAGGGACTTTTGCGGCCCCAGAAACGGATACACCGCCTCCTCGATGGCCCGCGCATCAAGTACGGTATTACCGCGCACGAAGTACTCATTGACGTCCACCAGACGCGCGGGTGTCTCAGGCTGGGCGCCCTCCTCCTCAGCTTGCACCGGCTGCGCCAGCGCCCCCAGCGCCAACCAGCACAGCGCCAGGCAACGCCCGGTACCGAGCGGCCACGTTGACTTGAACAGATGCTCCACACCGCCCCCTGAAATGCTCGAAATACCCGGATGCCGGGAACTGGCCGTCGCTGTTTGAACAGCGTTTGGCCGACTCAATTGCTAGTGGTCGAGGTAGCGCCGTGACGCGCCAGCCAGGTGTGCAGCAGGGCGAAGTTCAGCGAGAACTCCGGCATGTGCAGCAAGGCGCCGCAGAACACTTCACCGATGATTTTCTGGATCAGCTGTACCGCGCGCGGGTCGTCCAGCAGCGTGGCGATGTCGCGCCGCAAGGTGGTGGCGCTCCAGACTTTCTGGCTCAGGTCCAAGCCGACGAACCAGCGGAACAGCAGGTTGTAATTGAGCTGCTCGTGCAGTTGCTGCTCGCTGGGCACTGAATAGAGCAGTTGCAGCAGGAGGACTTGCAGCACTGTGCGCGGCGCGATCACCAGACCGGGCTCGACGTTGAGGGCCTGGAGCAGGTCGCGGTGTTGGTCGAACACGTCGTCGATCTGCGGGCGCAGCAGCACCAGCGAGTGGCCTGCGGGGATGTAGCTGGAGACTTCTTTCAAGGCGCCTTGCCAGTCGTCCTGGGAGACGATCCAGACCCAGGGTGCGCCGTAGCGATAGACCGAGACCGGCTTTTTTCGGGCGGCTTCGACGATTTTTGACAGGCGCTGATCCAGCTCCTGCATACCCACTTTCGAGTAGCGTTCCATAGTGCCCATTTGCTCCACTCCTGGCATCTTGTCACTGGCCGGAAAGTTGCCTTGCGGCCTCCTCAAGCGCGTTACATAGGCAAGACGGGAGTGGCTGGGGGCTACCGAACTTTTGTCATAAAAGCTTCATTCGGGGGTTGTTGGAGGGGGGTGTACATATCCGTTGTTGCGGTCACGGCGGCTATTGGTTCCGCTCTTACAGCGGCTCACTTTTGAACAGCCGGAATGCCGGCCCAGTCAAAAGTAAGCAAAACGCTCTTGCCCCACCACTCGGCACCTCGCCCAGGCTCGGTGTGCCCTCACTCCGGCATTACTCCGTGGGCCGCCGCAATGGGCCATCCCTGGCCCAGTGCGGCTAAACCGGCGTCCTGCCGGTTTACCCACTGCGTAATACCTGCGTTCAGCCATCGTGGTTTAACGGGGCGCCTCAGATCAAAATCAAAAGCAGATCAAGAACACAGCGGCCTACCGGCCGGCTTGAGTGGTGTGAAGCGAAGGCAAAATCAAAAGCCGGCACGGTCTACTGTGGGAGCTGGCTTGCCTGCGATGGCATCTACGCAATTGCTTGGGGACCTGATTTTCTGTAGCCGCTGCCGAGGTACGAGGCTGCGAAGCGGTCCGCAGGATCGCCCCAGGGGCGGCTGCGCCACCCATCGCAGCCTCGTACCTCGGCAGCGGCTACAGGTTTTCAGGGGATTCAAGAAATGTGTAGATACCTATGCTGCGATGCAGGCAAGCCAGCTCCCACAGAAAAGCAGATCTGCTTTCGCTCTGGCCCTTGCCTTTGCTTCTACCACTCAGGTCGGCTTTCAGGCCGCCGTGCTTTTGATTGTGATCTTAGGCGCCCCGTTAAACCACGATGGCCGCACGCAGGTATTGCGCAGTGGGCACCCCGGCATGGATGCCGGGGTAGCCGCGACACGGCCATGGATGGCCGATCGCGGCGGGCCCACGGAGCAATGCCTGCGTGCGGGCATGCCGAGCCTAGGCGAGGCACCGAGTGGTGGGGCAAGAGCGTTTTGCTTACTTTTGCGCTTCTCAAAAGTGAGCCGCTGTAAGAGCGGAACCAATAGCCGCCATAACCAAAAAAACGGATATGTACCCAACCCAACCCCAAAAAAAATGGGCGATCAATGATCGCCCCAAATACAACGAGAGGTCCCTAAAAACCCTACAAACTGATCTGCCGCCGCTCCTCATCCGTCAACTGCGCCCGCGCCTGGTCACTCAATGGCCCAGCCCCAAGCACCTGCACCGGACTGTCCGGGTTATAAACCGGCGACGTCGAAGCCGAATCCGGCCCACGCTGCACCGGCTCCGTGCCAAACCCCAACACCTCAACCGTGACAATCGACGCCCTGCCCTGGCGCGCCGCCGCCTGCTGATTACGCGCCGCATCTTCCGCCGCCTGGGACGCCGCCGCCCCCGCCGCACTGGCCGAGGTCATCGCCCCGGTGTTCACCGCCGCCGACACCGGCACCCCGGACGACTTGCCCTGAGTCTGGATATTCGCCGCGTTCACCACCCGCAACGCCGCAATGTTGATATTGCCCGACACCCGAATTCCCGCCTCTCCCGCATCGATGGTGCCCAACGGTGCGATCAGGTCGATATCCCCCGCCAGTACTTCTGGAATCGGGTTAAGCGTGGCAATACCCGCACCGGTACTCGGCACCGATGGCGACAGGCTGACGTTACCCCAGTTGTCATAGATCCGCCGAGGCGGCGTATACACCACAGTGGTCTTGGAGCCTCGGCCGGCGTTGATATCACCCTCGGCCGACCAGCCCATGATCGAACCACCAAAGGTGGTCATGATCCGGCTCTGACCCAGCAGGATGCTGCCCATGGAATACAGCTGGATATCTCCGGCGCCCTGGGTGATCACCCCAGCCGTAGACGGTGGTGCGGCGCCCTCGATGCCGAAGACCTGGCCGCCACCCGGTGTGAGCATCTGGATCGAACCACCGAAATCAGTGTGCACGCCCGAACCGCCAAACATCGTGATATCGCCCTTGTAGGTGATCGGATTACCGGCCACGTCCTTGTCCGGGAACAACGCGGCAATCGCCCCCCGGCCACGCACGTAACTGCCCTGGCGCACGCCACCGTCCTGGTTGTACTCACGGCCGGCAACCTTGAGCTCGGCGAAGTACACGTCACGGGCAAATACCCGTTGTTGCTCGGCCGGCAGTGCCGCGTAATAGGCACGGGCCTGGTCGGTGTCGCCGACAAACCCGAAGCGCTCGGCCAGCCAGGTGGCCAGTTCTTTCTCATAGGTCTTGGCGACTTTCTTGCTTTGCAAGGTCACCGGTTCACCCGCCGCCAGTTGGTTGGACGGCTCGAGGTAGGCCTCGACGAAACGGCGGTAGTCCGAGCTGCTGCCACCGGCTTGCATAACGATGCTCGCGCCGGGGCGGTTATCGCCCGGGACCACGGGGCCGAGGCTGGTGATGCTGACTTTGTCCTCCATCAGGATGTTACGCCCGGCCGTCAGCTCCAGCGTACCGGGGCCGGCGACCTGGAAGTTGCTGTAGAGGATGTCGCGCCCGGCAGAGATAACGGAAATATCGTTGGGATTACGCTGGATGAACAGGTTGCCCAGCGACCGCGCACCTTGAGGGCTGGCGATGTCATCAAAGCGACTGCCGCTGCTGACGATGTCGCGCCCCGCCATCATCCACACCGGCCCGCCGCCCTCGTACCAGGTCTGCCCCGAATGGACATCCTGGGGGCCGGTACCAAAGGTGATGACTCGCCCACTGCTGACGCCAAGCAGGTCACCGGTCAGCGCATAAAAACGCGCAGGTTCCATCAAGGCGGTGGACGCCGATGACGCACTCGCAGCCCCGAAGACAAACAGCGGCAAAGCCTCAGTGCTCACCGGGTTACCGTTGGCGGAAAGGTTACTGCCACCCGCCACTGCCTGACCGCCAATCTGACCGACAAATGCCGGCTGCCAGGGTGTAGCCATGATGCCCGGGTCGGCAGACGAAGGGGTGACATACAGGCCACCGCCATAAATCGAGTCCTGCGCCAGGAACTGCAATTGACTCTTGGCCCCAGGCGCTAGCAGCAAAGGTGAAGAATAAGTGACATCCAGCATCTGCGACGCAGCCGCCTTGCCGTAATAGAGGCTGCCGCTGGCGGCCGTCGCCCGAAGGATCGACGGATAGACGATCGCCAGGTCAGACGCGGCAATACCGGTGAAAGGCGTCAAGTTGCCGCCGGCCGAGAACAGGTCAATAGCCGTGCGCTCGGTCCACAACGAAAACCAGCTGGTCCCCGTACCGTGTTGGGTGCCCCGGGTGAACGCGGAGGTATTCAACAACCCCACACGACCAGGATCGACTACGTCCTGCAGGACCAGGTCACCCAAAGTGGCGAGGCTGAAGGTCGCGTCGCCCGGCACCAGCGTCATGCCGCCCGTGGCCAGGCCACGGGTCGCCTGCAATGGATCGAACGCACGGGTCTCACCGGGGCTGTGGTCAGATTTATTACTGCCATAGCGCAGGTCAATCTGCCCCATCGCACCACTGAGTAACTGCGCGCTGCCACGCAAGTCCACCAGCAGGCCGTTCTGCAGTTCCTTACTCAGGTCACTGGCGGGGTTCAAGGTGCCACCGACGCGCACACGCAGATCGCCGCCGCCCGTCAACTGCAGGCTGCCGTCAGCCGCCACACGCCCGGTACTGCCGACGGCCAGGACCAATCCTTGGCTGCGCGGGTTGACCCTGAAACCGTCGACCGCGCTACCGGCCATGCGTCGCAGCAGGCCGGCATCGCCGCCTACCTGCACGTCGAGATCACCACCGCCCAGGGTGCCGAAGCCGGTAAAGCCAACCAACTGATCAGCCGCCTCGGTCGCCGTTACGCTGCCAAAATTGATCCACCAGGCTGTCGGCTGAGGTTTGCCCCCGGTGTTCACGCCCGCACTGCCCTGACGCCACAGCCAGTTACCCACGCCTGCCGAGTCCGTACCGGTATCCTGAGGGTTAGGCCGCAAGAACGCATTGCTCGTGGGAGCAACGATGTTGCCCGTCAGGTTGCCGCCCACCGCCAAGGTCAGGTTTCCACCCCCCTGCGGGTACCAGGCGCGATACAGGCTGTCACTGCCACCGTTGACGAATTGCTCGAAATAACTGTGGTCGTCGTTGAGCACGGTATCGGCCCGCCCCAGTGCCTTGGGTTGGTTGTAAGGATCGCCCGCCGCTGTTCTGGCAGAGGATGTGCCTGCGGTGTAGACCCCATACAACGAGTCCATGCTCAGGTTGCCCGCGCTCAACAGTTGCAGGTCACCGGTGCCGGTGCGGATCACGCTGAAGCGCGCACTGGAAGGTGTCGCGCCGTACTCCTTGGCATTTTGCGCGAGGCAGTAGCTTGGGGTATCGGCACAGAATTGATCGACCGTGGTGCCAAACTGTTCGAGGAACGTGTTATCGATCACCCCGCCGAGCGGAACATCGATCCCGGAACTGGCCAGGTCATCCACAGCCTGCTGGGTCCATACATACGTGGCCTTGAGGGCGCAGTACGAGGGGCTGCTGGCGCAGAAGTCGGCAATACTGCCCTGTCCAAGATCATCCAACAGTTTTTGATCGATCGGGTCGCCCTCCTTGACGTCGATACCCGATCCCGCCAGTTCTTCAACCGCCTGGGCCGTCCAGACCAGCACGGCCTTGGACGGCAACTCCTTGGCAAACATGCCGTAGTGACTGTCCGCCAAGTGCAAGTCGCCGCTACGTGGAGCTGCCTGCAAAATGCGACTGTCCGCCGCCTCGGTATCCGCGCCTGCCACCAGGCGTAGCGACCAGGACTGCGACCCCTCGGCGAGCATCGGCGCAATTGCCCAGAGCTGGCCTTGGCGCCCTGCCACTTCCGGGCGCAGTTGGACCGACTCCGCGTTGCCTGGCAACTTGACGTTGGTGCCAGAGGGGATCAAAGCGCCGCGTGGCAACGCCACATTGCCATTGAGGCTCACGATATTGCTGGCCGCATTGGGCGCAAGGTGCACGGAAGGCAGGGGAACGCCCTTGGGCCAGATCATGGCCCGCAATCGGGTGCCCCCGACCAGCAAGGTGCCAGCCTCCAGTTGGGTGCCGACTACCAGGATCTGCGCTGAGTCCAGCAAGGTACCGGCCGCCAGCAGCAGGTTACCCGAGGCATCCAGCACCGCCGCAGACAGTACCGTCCCGGCCGGTAACACCAATGCCTGGTCCAGGGTGGCGCGCACCGGTAAACGGGTACCGGCGGCCACGGTCAGGCCCTTGATCGGCAAGTCATAGTTCAGCATGGTACCGGCCGGGAATGCCGTACCGTCAGCCAGGGTCACGCCATTGGCGGGCACAACGATATCGCCACCGGTGAAGTCCACCCCCGGCAACAGCACCCAGCCTTTGTCTTCCGCCGTTGGCGGTGGCGGTGCAAAGCCATCGTTGATGCTGCCATAGATGTTCAGGTCACCACCGGCGCGCAGGGTCAAGCTGCCGGATTCACCCGAGCCATAGACCGACGTTTTCTGCGTATGCGGGTTAAGGCTTGCATAGCGATAACCGGACAAATCAACGTCACCCTGCACTACCAGGTCACCGTCCGGGGTCTTGCTGACGATTTCCACCCCAGGGCGCAGGTGGAACACATCGGCGTAGGTCGCGTTGTTCAAGCCGGCCAGTTTGTTCTGCAGCAGATCCTCGTTAAGCAACACCGCGTTGATAAACGCAGTGCTCAAGGCGTGCTTGCCATCCAGATACACCTGGTCGATCACCTGGTAGGGTCGGCCGCTGGCGGTGGCATCGTTTTTGAGCGCGGCGTCGTCATAGCGAGCCATGCCATTGAGGGCAATCGAGCGCGCACCCTGGATATCCAGGCGGCCACGGGCATCGATGGCAATGTCATTGAGGGTGCCATCGACGCCCGCCAGGCGTGGCGCGTTGAGTTCCAGCGTCCCACGACTGCGCCCATCGTTGCCCTTCACTGCCTCTGTGCCGTGACGCAGGTCGATGCGCACGCCGTCCGCCAGGGTCAGCACACCGTCGCCTGAGCTCAGGACCACCATTGCACGGTTGGGTGAGTCGATAATCTTGCCGTAGCTGTCCACCCGCAGCCGGCTGCCATGAGCGTCAAGCACGGCGCTACTGTCCAGGGTCAATCCATCGCGGGCGGCCAGGTTGATGCTGCCAACCCGTGTTCCACTGGCGTCCACCAGGCCATTGACCCGCAGGCTGCCGCGGTCCACAGAGACGTTGATGTTGCTGGCCTTGAGGCCGCTACCAAGGGTCAGGTCACCCTGTTTGAGCTGGAAGCTGCGCGCGCCGAAGACCTGGCCCTCGTTCAGGCGCTGGTTGAGAGCGGCGAACTGCTGGTCCAGCAAACCGCTGCGGCCCATGCGCTGGGCCTGGATTTCCACAGTACCGGCCTGGTACGGCATCAGGGTGCCACCGGCATCGTACTCACCACTGCTGCTGCCAAGGATCCTGCCTTGCAGGTCGACAATCCCCCCTGCCGCATCCACCGCCACGGCCCGTAACTTGCCGGCCTGGTTATGCTGGGCCGACAGGTCAAGGGTCGATCCCGCCGCTTGGAGGATATTGCCGGTCCGGCTGTCCAGCAGCACGTCACCGCCCCAACTGTACTTCGTCACATCGTTGAAGGTGATGGCGTGACCAGCTACGTCGATCAACGACCCATCGCTCAGCACCACATCGCCACGGGCGTTCAGGCTGACCTTGCCGCTGGGCAGCACCACCGCGCTAGCCAGGCGAATGCTGTCGCCTTGCAAGGCCAGTTCAGCGCCCTGGCCGCTGACCGTGCCACGGCTGCCGGCCGAGGCCAATACATCAATGGCTCCACCCGCCGTGATGCGGTTGACCGAACCACCTTCGCCACTCATCAGCGGCGTTCGAATAGTCAGGTCGCCACCGCTGTACTGGAAGCCTGTGACCGGGTCATACGCACCCTGGCGCTGATAGACCGACAGGCTACCCTTGTGGTTGGCGGTGATACGTTCGCTGGCATTGAGGTTGACGTTGGCAAAGCCCAGGGCCAGTCGGTCGAAGCTTTTGGTGGTACTGGGCTGGGCAAAAGCGCCGTAGCCAAATTCGATGCGCTGGGCATTGATGTCCAGGCGGCCACTACCGGTGCCGGCGCCGCCGGCGATCACCGCACCTGCCGGTGTCGAAGCGCCCTGCCAGATCAGGTTGGCTGTATGGATCGTCGCCACATCATCGCGGCCACCGGCGCCATAAATCGCGGGTGTGGACAGCATCAGGTTGCTCAGCAGCGACTTTCCAGTCACCGGGTCATAGGTGTCCAGTGTGGTGCTGCCGTAGAAGTTAACGCTGTCACGAGCCGAGAGTTGCAGGGTCTCAAGGGCTGGCGCGCCTAATTGGGTATCGCCACGCAGCAGACGGTCGAGCAGTGGCTGGGTGAGGGTCAACCCCGGCGGTAAACGGTTGCCGGCCACATCGGTCAAAGCCTGGGCGCTGCCGAGGTTGATGGTGTTCACTCCCAGGTTGAGGTGACGCGTGCCGTAACGCACCTGATCGCCCAGCTCGAAGGTCTTGTCCGTCAAGGCCACGATGCTGCCTTCGGAATACAGGGCGGTCTGCCCACTACAGGCGACGCTGGCGCAGACACCGATCTTGACGCCACCACTGACCACGCCCGGTGGTTGCGTCTTGCTGACCACGTTGAGCAGGCCATTGGAGACCGCCAGCATGTTTGCGACCTGATAGATAAACCCATCCCCGGCGTCGTAACTGGCCTTGCCCCGGCCAAGGGTGTTGATGGATGCACCCTGCTCCAGGAGGATCTCGCCGGTGTTACTGACCAGAAAGACTTCCGGGGCCGCCAGCGTCGCGCCTTCGCGCAAAATGATGCTACCCCTGGGCTCGTTCACGCCACTGACCAGGGTGATGTAATTACCTGACTGGCCGTACATCACACCCGTCAGGCCGCCCAGCATCAGGCGCGCGGCGCTCAGTGCATTGAGGCTGTCGGCGTTGAGGGTCACACCGCTGAACGAGTGGCTCGCCGGCTGGTCAGCCTTCACCACCTCAAGACCGCTATTGCTCATATTCAGTGCGGCCACGGTCCCACCGTAACCACCACTCGCCGCGTCGAAGCGCCCGATCCCCTGGAACGAAAACGCCTCTGCGCCGCTGCCGGGGCGCAGTGCCAGCTTCAGGGTCTTGGCATCCGCCTCCACCATCGGGCGTGGCACGCCGAGCCTGGTCGCGTCGGCACGGGCGAACTGGGCATAGCCGGTTTCGTTGTATTGGGAATAGCGGCGCAAGGTGTCAGCTGAGGTCAGGATCAACTGGCTCGCCGTGCTGCTGCTGATCGCGGTGTTAGCAATCGATAAATGCCCGGCAGTGGACCAGGAACCATTACGCATCTGTTGGGTGGCCGCGTCACTGCCCAGCCCGGCCAGACCGTTGACTTCGACACGAAAGGCCCCCGGCATCAGCGCAAAGGTGGACGGCATCAAGGTGTAGGTGCCGGCCGGCAACCCCGGCACACCGGCACCGATAGTGACCTGCTGGCCGATCAGCGGCGCGACTGCTCCACCTTCCGCCGCCACCGACGCCGCAGCGGGTTGCGTGCCAGGCACGATCGCGTACACCGGGTTGGTGGCCAGACCCGGCAACACAAATCCACTATTGGCCCCGAATTGCACCAATGGGTTATAGCGTGCGTCGGTAGAACCGCCCCGCCCGGAAATGAACCCGGCGCCCAGCAACTCACCGCCACCGGACAGATCCAAGGTGGCATCAGGCAATACCGAGACCGACTTGCCACCGAGGATCACCCCGACACTCAATTCGGTTGCATCATTGGCCACTGCACCCTGGCCGAGGAACGTCACCGTCTTGCCGTTGTATTGATAGACCTGCCCATCGACCGTGCCGCCGTAAGGCAACACCAGCCCCTTGCCACTGACCGACGTCAGGCTGCCGGGTAGCAATTGCACCTGGTTGCTGCCCTGGCTGCCGATATCGATCAGCCCCAGCGGCGCGCGAACCACGCCGCCCTGGCGAATGTTGGCGGCCTCCAGCTTTAGACGGCCAAATGCCGAATAAGGCAGCGCCGGGTCGCTGTTGTGGGTTCGCCCGATGGTCAGTGTTCGCGTGGGGTCGAACGCTGAACTGGCGCCCTGATAACCGGCGATCACCCGCGCACCGACGTCGGTACCCGGGTACAACTGGGCTGCACGCAACGTCATGTCCCCTTGGGTCAACAACTGGGTGCTGACGCCCGTGGCCACGACGTTGGGACCGGCGCCGGCGAGAAAACGCAAATCCCCCTGACTGGTCAATTGCACCCGGTCGAAGCCTCGACGCTCGACCATCACCAGGCTGTTGTCTGCCTGGTGCAGGTTGCCCTTGCTGCCGAACATCACACTGCCGCGCACATCCAGCAAATCAGCGTCGGCATTGAACTGCGCCTCGCTCGCCCGCAGCGAAGGCACTCCATTGGCAACGACCGCGCGCACGTATTGATCCTTGGATTCCGGCGGCGCGAGTATGCCGGCCAATAGCAGATAAGGGGCTGAGAGGTTGACTCGGGAATCACTCGCCGCCGTTTCACTGAGGTTGAACGCGCCGCTGTACAGTCGCAGGCTTTGCCCCACGTTCAGTGACACATCCCCCTCGAAGCTCAACAAACCGTTGCTCAGCAGCGCCAGGTTGTCAAAACCGCCAGCGCGGACCTGGTCCACTCCCAGACGGCCGTGGCCATATTCCAGGCGGTCGGCGGCAGTCTGCGCAGTGGCGCCCGGTTCATTCGTCTGATGTGTCTGACCGAGCACCAGCTCCCGGCCATGGAGCACCCGGTCGGTCACGCCGTTCTTGGTGTAGTACGGGCTCTCCAGTCCCACCGCGAGGCTACCACCTGCCGCACCGGCCCCACCCGCCCGGGCAATCAGGCTACCGTCCAGATACAGACCGTTATTGGAAACCAGGCTGATGCTGCCGCCGTTACTGGCGACCTGGAGCATGCCCTGCCCCGGCACATTGAGTAAGGCCTGGGTACCCGAGGCCTCCAACCGTGCACCATCGCGCACCACGACAAACAGATCGCTGGCCTTAGCGATGCCGGTGGCCAGGTCAATCTCGCCGCCAACGCTGATCTTGCCACCTTCACGCACCAGCCCGTAGTTGCGCCCGCGGTTGTCGACGGCCGTCGCGGCCCGGGCCGTGACATCAATCAGAGCGTGTTCGCCGAGCCAGATCGAGCGGTTGTGCCCCACGGCATTCACCGCTTCGGAGACCGGCACCGTGAGGCCGCCCAGGCTGACATTGCCGCCCCAGGCACTGAGTGTGCCGTTCAGGGTCAATTGGCCGACGCTGAGCAAGCTGATCGCCTGGCCCGGATCAACACTGATCACCGCTCCCTGCCCCACCGTCAACGCGGCGCTGGCCAACTGTGCGGCGGAGGACTCCAGATGGCCGGCCGTCAACGTAAGCCCCGCGCCGCGCCGCTGAGTCAGCACACCTTTGACCGCGTCCTCTTGATACAACGGAGGCGTCCAAGGTTCCAGGATCGCCGCCGGATCGCTGCCGCTCGGCGTGGTACTCGCCTGGTCGCCCAACCGATAGACCGGCTGGCTGACATCCACACGAGTCCCGTCGGCGACAATCAACCCCTCATTGCCAGTGATGTCATACGCCGAGAAACCCTTGTCGAAGAAGTCACCGGCCAGTTTCAGGGTGCCGGTATCCGTCGCGCTGGCGTCGTCACCGATCAGCACCTTGCGGGCCTGCAAGGCCAGCGTGCCACCGCCGTTGATGCCATAGCCGTGAATGTCTCCCCCCATCCCAAGCGCTCCCAAGGCACTCAGCGTGACATTGCCGCCCTTGCCGCCGCTGGCTTTGCCGTCCAGGCCGATGGTCGCGCCGGAGGCCGCATTCACCAGGCTGGTGTTCGCCAGGGTGACATCACCGCTACTGCGCAGTGACACCTTACCCCCATTGGTGTAGGCCACCCCGCTGGCGTCAGAAGCCTCCAGCGCCAGGTTGTTCCAACGCCCTGAAGCGTCCAGTGTGACGCCTTGGGCCACCTTCACCCATGCTTGAGTCCCCGCAGTGGGTGCGAGCGTCACATCGCCCACTGTATTGGCGCGGTTGAGGTCGACCTGGTTAAGCACGTTGCCCACATTCAGGCTGCCGCTGTTAGCGGTAAGGTTGGCATTCACCAAGGCCCGTGGCCCGAACAGGGTGATATCCCCGCCGTTGGCGACCTTGAGGGCTCCATTGACCTCAATCTGCTGCTTGGCGCCTACCTTGATCGCACCCAGTTGGTAGCCGTTAAGCTGATCACTGTCGAGCACCAGCTTGCCCTGACGCTCGGTAGGCAGTGCGGTGCTCAGGTCCAGGCCATCGGCGATTTTTTGCGGTTTGCCCTCGATCAACACCTCATTCGTCGTTGGGCTCAGGTTGTAGCGCAAGGTGCCGGTGGCCTTGTTGTAGATCGGTGTATAGCTGCCAATGATCAGTTGTGCGCGCTGAGCCGCCGCCTTCTGCGACTGCTGATAACCATCAAGATTGATCGCCGGCGCCAGGGTCTGGCGGTCGCCCTGGAACACCTCACTGATCAATTGACCTTCCAGTACCGCGCCGGCGGTACCGATCACCAGCTTGCCGGCATCGCGCCCTACGGTGTAACCGGCCTCGTAGCGACGTTGCGAGGCAATCAGCGGGTTGTAGTAGAGATCGGTGCGTGCCCAACGTGCGCTGGTGTCTTCATAGCCCTTGTAGAACCCCGTATAGAGAATGTCCCCCGGCGCCTTCGACAGTTCATAGAGGCGTCCGGTGGCGTCCTTCAGCCAGCTCTGCTGGATGTAGCCGCCCTGCACATCAACAGTGCCGCCGGACAGATTGATCTGTGCGCCCTGCTGGGTCACCACATCCTTACCCGTAAAGGTCACGGTACCGCCCTGGGCCATCCATTCGCCCACCGAGTGGCCCTGGGTACCGAGGTAGCCGCCCACTTCCAGCAGCCCCCCGGCGGTGTACCAACGATCGGTGGCGTAGCCGTTGGTGCCCGCCGGCACGAACACCAGTTCACGCAAGTCGACCCACACATCGTTGTTGATCAGCTTGCCACCGTCACGGTTGACCGGCGCATCGCGCTGCTCGTTACCCTGCACGTTGATCTTGATGTTGTTGGCTTCCATCGCCACCTTGACGCCGACCGCACCCGACACATCAATCAGCGCGCCATCGCGTACCAGACTGCGCTGGCCGGCGCTGACCGCCACCTGGCCACCGGTAGCCAGGGTGATCGAGCCTTTCTGGAAGTCCACGGTGCCACCGCTGACGATCTCGATGCGCGACTGGTCGGTACGATCGCTGACAGTGCTCAAATGATTGAACGCGCCGGTGATCAGGTTGTTGGGTAGGCCGTCGAGGTTAACCAGGCCATTCTCCCGCTGGCTGTTGAGGGCAGAGGAACCGCTGCTGTCCAGCAGGATGGCGGTGGTGCTGCCCTGCCCCAGGGTCACACTGCCACTGCTGTCAGTGGCCGAGTTGAGCAAATGGACGGTGCCGCGCGTCTCCACCGACGTGCTGGCCAGGGCCACGCCGTTCTGCTGCACGTGGTGCCCGGTCAGGGTGATATCGCCGGTCGAGGCCATGATCAAGCCGCTATTGCTGACCTGACCGGACGTACTGCCCGCCTTGAGGCTGGTCGCTACTTCGTTGCCACGGGTGGTGGACTTATGGTTGCCCGCCGTACCCACGCCTCGGCGGATATAAAAACTGTCACCCGCCGCCAGGGTGGTCTGGCCCTTGGCGGTGATGATGGTGCCGGCGTTCTCCACCTCCGAGCCCAACAGCAAAGCATAGCCGCCCGAATCGGTGGAGGTTGCCGCCGCGTGGGTCTGGATCAGCGCACCACGCTGTACTTCAACCTTGCCTGCCGCCTCGGTGAACGTCGGTTGGGTACCGTTGGCGTCCACGTAAATCCCGCGCTGGGTGAACTGCTCATCAGTGATGGTCGCGGCGGCGGCCACCAGGTTACGCACGTTGACCTGACTGCTGCCACTGAAAACCACACCGTTGCGGTTCATGATCATTACCGTGCCGGCGCCCTTGATCTGACCCTGGATTTCACTGGGCCGCCCATTGGGGTCATTGACCCGGTTCAGTGCGGCCCAGTTCGACTGCTGCTGGAAGTCGACGGTGGTGTTGCGTCCGACGTTGAAGGTTTCCCAGTTGAGGATCGCCTTGTCGGCGGTCTGCTCGATGGTCACGGTAGTCTTACCACCCGCCTGGTTCTGTACCGGGCCTTTGGCGTTGGTCCAGCCCTGAGTCAGGCTGTTATCGACCTGCAGCCCGCCCTTGCCTAGGCCGTCGGGAATGCTCGAGACCTGGCCGAACGCTGCCTGCCGACCCGCCGCCTGAGCCGCCTGCTGGGCAGCAATGGCGGCGACGCTGGTATTGAGGGTGCTCAAGGAACGCTGCAACTGCTGGTTGACCCGGGTCTGCTGAGACAGCGGTGGCGGCATCCCCAGCATCTGGGCACCGGGACGCGCGGCCGTCGCCGCCTGGGAAGCCCCTTTGGCCGCGAACCAACCGGAACTGAACGCCGTGGCACCCTGGGCGCTGCCCGCTACCAGCAACAAGGCGATGGCATGGGCCAGGGGCTTGAGGCGCAGGATCGTCTGGCCGCCAGGGCCTTGGGCATTCACGTTTACCGGAGGTTTGCAGCGGACCATCTGGACTCATCCTTCTTTGTTATTGCCGAATACGCGCGTCACGTATGGGAGTTAGGCCGTTGGCGAGGGGCGGGACTGAACTTCTGTCACGGAAAATTCATATGCAACTGATAACGGCACCCCGCCAGTGCAAACGGCAACGACCAGGGCCATTGCCGTTCAAGGGCTACAGAGGGCGACCCAGCCCGGTGCAGACGTTCGGGTTGCCGATGCTCAGGCCGTTGGCGGCGGTGGTGAACGTTTGACGCACAGCGGTTTTCCAGTACGCCGGAAGTGGCACCAAGCGGTTGCTGTTGATGGCTGCGTCGTTGTTGGCCAACGCGCCGTAGTGGCGGCTGAAGAAGGAGCGTACTTGCGCCGTTTCGGTTGCGTCGGCGTAGCACTGGCTGAAAATCAGGTTAGTGAAGCCGAGGATTGGGTAACCTTGAGTTGGGTAAGGCACGGCACTTGGATCATTAGGATTAGCAACGGAGAACACAGGGACCCAAGCAATCGGGTTGGAACGATTGGCAACGGCAGGTACGGCAACGGCGGCGATTGCCATCGAGATGTTGGCAGGCGCAGGCGACACACCCGCGACCCGGGCAACTTTGGTGGCGTCATCCAGGCCCGCCAATGTAGACGCGGCATAGGCCGGGCTCATGAACGTGATACGGCCCTCGGCGGCATTCATTGCATCCATCACCCCTTGGCTGGTGACGGCACCCACAGCATTGGCCGGCAAGCCCCCCGTGTAGCTGGAGGCGAAGTTGGTCGTGACATAAAAGACCCCGGTTTCTGCGCACTTAGCGTTCAGAAAACGGGTGAACAGCTCGGTGGTGCCACTGCTCTGCGCGGGGTAAACCACAGTCAGGTAACCGGTGCGACCCGAGGAAGGGATCTGATCCCATTGGGTCAAACGCCCGGAGAACACCCCACACAACGTATTGACGCTCAAATCGACCGCCGCAGCGCCTGTTTTATTGAAGGGAATGGCGATCGAGGTGGCCGCCGACGGGACCTGAATCAATGGGCCCCAGGCCTCGCCATGATTAACCCGATAGGTACTCAGTTCAGCGGCCGTCAACTTGGAATCACTGGCGGCCCAATGCACATTCTTGTTGATGGAGCCCGGTACAAACTGGCTGTAATCGTTGTTCAGGAACGCCAATTTGCCTTTACCGCTGCCCACACCGATGTAAGGGGCAAAACCGGCGGTCAATACGCCGGCAGTCTGGTAAAGCGGTTGTGGCAGAGTCGAGCCGCCACCGTTGATGTCGGCCATTGCCGTCTGGACAGTACACAGAGCGGCAAGGGTCATGGAGACCGCGAGAACGTTGCACTTGAACATGAGCAAATTCCTTTCGTGGTGTTCATCCGTGGGGTGACGCATCAGAGGGCACCCCCCTGGCAAAAAAAATCAGCAACGGCACAGGCCGTTGCTGATCGGGTGTTACGTAGCGTCGAAAGCCCGAATTACAGCGGACGGCCGATGGCGTTGCAGACGCTGGTGTTACCGATGCTCAAGCCGTTGGAAGCGGTGACGAAGGTGTCACGTACTGCGGTTTTCCAGGAAGCTGGCAGCGGCACGAAGCGGTTGCTATTGATGGCGGCGTCGTTGTTGACCAACGCGCCGTAGTGGCGGCCGAAGAAAGTACGTACTTGCGAGGTTTGAGTTGCGTCGGCATAGCACTGGCTGAACACCAGGTTGGTGAAGCCGAGGATTGGGTAGCCGCTGCTTGGGTAAGGCACAACGCTTGGGTCAGCGCTGGTGGTAGCCGCGAATACAGGCACCCAGGCGTTAGGGTTGGAGCGGTTGGCCGCAGCTGGCACCGGAACAGCAGCGATGGCGGCCGATACGTTGCTTGGAGCTGGCGACACACCGCCGATGCGAGCCACTTTGGTGGCGTCATCCAGGCCGGCCAACGTTGGAGCGGCGTAATCCGGGCTCATGTAAGTGATGCGACCGTCGCCAGCGTTCAGAGCGTCCATGACGCCTTGGCTGGTCACGGCGGCCACCGCCTTCGGTGGCAGAGTGCCGTAGCTGGCCGAGAAGTTGGTGGTGATCGCAAACGGCTTGGCTTCAGAGCACTTGGCATTGAGGAAGCGGGTGAACAACTCAGTGGTGCCGCTGGCTTCATTACGGTAAACCACGACGATTTCGCCGGTACGGCCCGAACTCGGAATCTGCTCCCACAGGTTCACACGACCGGAGAACACACCACACAGGTCACTGACGCTCAAGTCGACTGCGGCGGTACCCGCCTTATTGAACGGAATGGCAACCGAGGTGGCCACCGAAGGCACCTGGATCAGCGGGCCCCAGGCCGCACCATGGGCAGCCGAATAACCGGTCAGCTCAGTAGTGGACAGCTTGGAATCGCTACCCGCCCAATGCACGTTCTTGTTGGTAACGCCCGGCACGAACTTGCTGTAATCGTTGTTCAGGAACGCCGCTTTACCGTTACCACTGCCCACACCGATGTACGGGGCAAAACCGGCAGTCAACACGCCGGTAGTCTGGTACAGCGGTTGTGGCAAGGTTGCACCGCCACCGTTGATGTCAGCCATGGCAGCCTGGGCGGTGCACAGTGCAGCGAGGGTCATGGATACCGCGAGAACATTGCGCTTAAACATGAAGATGCTCCTTTCGTCGTGTTCGTACGTTGAGTAGATGGCTCTTGCATGACGCTATGGCGCTCCGGTCCCAAGCCTGGATCAGGGGTGACTTGAAGGTGAGGCCATGGCGAAGAAGTTCGCAGTTTCCGATGACAGCTAAAGGAAAAAACCTCGGGAGAAAACCCTTGATTTTCAAATAGATTCTCGGGTGTTTCGGCAACAAAAGCGGACGGTTTCGGCTCAGGTGACAGCGAGGTTTCACCGTGCTGCGTGGAGGTTGCGCTGGAATGCGCATGGGCAGTGCCTACGGGTTCGGCAGATGACAGAACGGGGAACCCGAGCTTGCCAATAAGGGCGGTCGGGTGCCCGCCCCAAAGTAACAGCCCTTTCAAGGTCTTTGAGAATGCAGCCAACTACGCTTGAAACACCCAGTTCAGGGCAGTGAAGAGCAACTGTGGGAGATGTCGAGCTTTAGCGAGGCTGCGATGACGTCGGCATAGCCAACATTGAGGGTGTCTGACCCACCGCTATCGCAGCCTCGCTAAAGCTCGACAGCTGCCACAAGGGTTTCACGTCGTCGGTCAGATCTTCATCCCAAGCCTGCAAAGACCTTGAAAAGTCTGACGCTAAGGCGGCGGTGTCGTATTTGCCCTAGACTCCCCACTTTCGCACAGCGGAGCCTCCTATGATCACTGTCCACCACCTCAACAACTCACGCTCGCAACGCATTCTATGGCTGCTTGAAGAGCTCGCCCTGCCCTACGAGATCAAACGATACCAGCGCGACCCGAAAACCAACCTCGCGCCGCCTGAACTCAAGGCCATCCATCCGCTGGGCAAATCACCGGTGATTGAAGACGGTCCCCAGGTGTTGATCGAGTCCAGCGCTATCATCGATTACCTGATTCGCCGCCATGGCGACGGCCGCCTGCAACCGGACCCCGCCACTGCCGCCTACGATGAGTACGTGCAATGGCTGCACTTCGCCGAAGGCTCGGCCATGCTGCCGCTGATGCTCAACCTGTACGTCGGGCGCCTGGGTGAAGCTGGCGCACCGTTGCATCCGCGTATCGAATCGGAGCTGGCCAATTACCTGGGTTATCTGAACGATGTGCTGGGGCAGACGCCTTATCTGATGGGTGAAGCATTGAGTGGCGCGGACATCCAGATGAGTTTCATTGGCGAACTCGCCAGGGCCCAGGGAAAGTTGAAACCGTACCCGAACGTGGCGGCGTGGGTGCAAAGGTTCCAGGATAGACCTGCGTATCGCAAGGCGCTGGAACAGGGTGGGGAATATGCGTTTGCGAAGTAGATTGCAGAGCGGTTGCTGTCATTCAATGCCTTGAAAGCCCACCGAGTTGGCTTCGAGCCGCCAATTAAGACCCAACACTGCCCCTGTGGCGAGGGCGCTTGCCGGATCGCCGTATCGCCCCGTTGGGTTGCGAAGCTGCCCTAAAACCTGCCATCTCGGTCTATCTGAAAAAATTCAGCGATCTTATTGGGGCCGCTTCGCAGCCCAACGGGGGCAAGCCCCCTCGCCACAGTTCAGTGGTCGTTCTCCAAATACGGGTGACCTTTCAAAGGGCTTGTGGCGCACCAGGGCTGTCGAATCGCTTCACCTGCGTCTAGCTCACCCGAGGCGCGGCCTTGATGGCCGTGTACTCGCTCTTGATTTGCTCAAAGCCATACTTTTCCTCAAGCCTTTTGACGATGAAGTGCCCTCGCGCCATGTCCTGATAGAAATGGGTAAACAGTGCATTGATCGTCGCCCCGGTAAAGGCCCCCATCACCGGAACAGCCTGGGCCGCGAACTTGCTGGAAATGGTGAAACCAAAACGTGTCGCAACTTTATCAATCAGTATCGCCAGCCATTTCCCGGCCTGCCCTGGGGAAAGGGTGCTGATGGCCTTGGAACCCTGCTTGGCGGCTATCCCCGCCAGCTCCTTGGACAGCTGTTGCATAGCCTGAGTGGTGAAACTGCGGGTCATGTAGTAACCCGTCTCCGTCGCATCGTCGGCCTGGCTGTTGCCGCCCATGGCAAACACCTCGATGCACGCCTGCTTGGTAGCAAAGTCTCCCAGGTCAAAACCTTCGCTGCGCGCCACGTCGGCGACCGAGCGCATCATGATGGTGGTGGAGATCGGCAGCTCGACAAACAGCGCCGCAATCCCGAAAGCCCCGCCGATAGCCCCCGAGGTCGCAGCATAGACCTTGTGCAGACGGGTCGAGGCCGGCTTTTTCGGGCTGTTTTCCAGGCTCCACAGTGCTGCGTCAGCGGACGAATGCAGCGCCGCCGCCACGGCGCCATTGATGCGTTTTGAAACCACACCCGGCAATGCCTTTACCGCGCTTTCGATAGGTGAGCCGATCATGCCCGAGAGCCTCGCCGTCAGGGAGGGTGACTCCAGCAAACCCACGGCCCGCTTCAGGTCCTGGTAGTCCTCGGGGTTGTCTTTGATGCTCACAGGTGCCTCCATCAGATTTTCCGGCTCTCTCATAAACCAAAGACCCGCGAGGCGGGCCATAGTGCCGTCTTTTCGAGAAGGATAATAAACCGTGGATGGGTGCTGCGTGATTCATTGTTCAACCGCCTCTCATCCCTTATCCTCGTGACCTTACCTGCCACCTCGCACCGGGGCTTACATGGACATCGCCACTCGCCGGCTTCGCCCTGAATGGGGTCCGGGATCGTCCAAAAGCGCTACACCTATCGTCGCAGACCCGTGTATTTGAAATCACCCATCTGTTATCGAGGTCATGGTGCCCAACTCTTCTGATCAACGTGCTGACGAAAAAAGCCTGCCGCGCTTATTGCTCGATCTGCTTTGGCAAATCGCCGTATTGCTGATCCCGATCTTCCTTGTAACGGTAATACCGTTGCTATGGGCACTGGGTGTCGTGCTGGTGTGTGCTGCCTTGATGTGGCTGACGGCACGGGCCGGCTGGCAAGCAACCGGCAAAGGGTTTGCCAGGTTAATGACCTCTGCCGCAATAGGCCTGGGTTTTAATCTGGGCAGGGCTTTGCCGCCGTATTGGGATATCGCGGGTGCAGCAGCGGTGATGTTCTGCGGCCTGGCGTGCGTCAGTCATCTGGAAAAACGTTTTGGCCTGGTCGATAAGAAGCAGGCCAAGTCGTCGTCGCCATCGAGGGGGCAGTCTTCGGGCGGCGCCAGTGCCTGGGGTGGAGACGAACCCCAGCAAACGCCCGAGGGCGAGCCCATCCGCGTGTTCAACTACAGTGAAATCGCCATGGGCGGCCCCGTCCTGTGCGATTACCTGTTCCCCGATGGGGTGCTGCTCCAGAGCCTTGGATCGTCGGCTCGTTTCTCCAATGACGGGCGTTATTTCGCCGCGCCTTTGCCCTCGCGCCAAAGCTGGGGGTTGGTAATTCTGGATCGACAGTTGCGTCAGCTCTACCGGTGTTCGTGTGATGATTTCTGGGAGCTGGACGCCTTTAACGACGGCGCCCTGACTGGGCGTTACAGCCCTCTGGTCGACAATGGCGCACGGAAGATCAGCCTCGAACAACTGCTGACAACCGCTGAAAAGGTCAGCCTGGTACCCATTGTTGACCTTTGGCTTGAGCCTGGTGGCTGGCAAAAAAACCTTGCCCTCGAAACGCTCCGGTACACGTCCCCCGATGGCAAGCAACGTTTAGACGCCAGCCTGGCGCTGCCGGCCAGCTTGCGCGAATTGCCGCAGCCTTGCGACCCGCTGAGCAACCCGCAATATCGTGTCAGCCTGAACGGTCAGCCCACCGCGTTGCTGATCAGGACTGACACCGCAATCATCTGGAATCCCGATGGCCGTTCTTTCGCGTGCCACGCACGGATGGATGCAGAGCAACCCCTCAACTACTGGCTCTGGCACGTAGACCGAGGCTGGCAAGCACTGCCTTCCCCATGGGTGCCCGCTGAAAGTGAGCCCTCCCTGGGTTGGAGCGAACCCCTGGAGCTGGATGACCACTGCTTGCGGCTCTCGTCCTACTTCGAATACCCGCAGCCTGATTGCGGTCGTTATGGTTACAGCTTGCACCGCGTCCACAGCGACTGTGAGTCTCAGGTTGGCCATGATGCGAACGGCCGGATGCAGGTCGCGCAGCGGCAGCTGACTCGCGTGCGGTTGGCCGTGCCGCTGGCGGGTGATGGGCAGCGAGGCGCGACGAGGGTCGAGTCGGCACCTTTGGCGGGTAAAACCCGGGCGCAATTTACCTGGCAGCAAGACAATAGCCTTGGGCTCGGCGGTTATACCTGCCGGATTGCGGACTGGGAGCTGCCGGGTGTTTGGCTACTCGATCATCGAGTGTCGAACGTTGGCCGTTACATCGCCTTGATACCGTTTACCCTGCCGCCCGCCACAGCCGGTCATGTGGTGGTGGTCGACGCACAGGAACGCCAGTTGATGAGCAGCCCTCCACTGCTGGTTGCACGATTGTTGGATTTTCGTGGCCCGAGACTGAGCGTGGCAGTGATTCGAGGTCGCCTGGATCAGGATCGGCAAAGCAGTCCATTGCAACGCTTCGACCAGTCGCCACCGGAGGCGAGCGATGGCGCTGCATTCTCGCAGCATCGACCGGACTCGCGACTTTACTATGAGTGGTGCGAGCTGAACGTCAGCCCACAAGGCCTGACCGCCCTGCCCGACTGGCGCCTGGTTAAACAGCCACAGTCAGCCATAGCCGATGGCAACTTCGTCCAGCCAGCCCCTACGGATAAAGATGCCGCCTGGCTGTTCGGCTGTGAAACCGAATACGCCGACAGTTGGCTGCGCGTCCAAAGCCCTCGCCTGGGCGGGCATTTGCTGACGGCCTCCGGTTGCGCCATCAGCGATCTCGCACCTTCGATGATCTGGTCCAAAGATGCACGCTATCTCGCGCTGACTCGACTCCATACCGACGTCAACGATGACCATGCAGGCCGGAGGGCCTGGCAGATCTTGCTGTTGGATGTGCAGGAGCGAACCTTGAGGCATTCACCTCAGTGGCTGCGCAATCGACCACAGTTTGAAGGTTTTAATACCGAGGCCTTGAAGGTGCGTCTGTTTCAGCGCGACTGGGACGCCAAGCATGATAGGGACCGAGGCACAATCAACGTGCTGAAGTTGAGCGACCTGCTGGCCCTTCCCGCCGAAGCCCTGTGCCCACGCGCAGGACTCTGGCTGACGAAAGATCAGCTTCGTCATCTGGAAGCGTGGCAAGCCTTGGACACATCAGCTTTGAGCCATTGGCGCTAGTCAGGCCTTCATCCCTTATCCTTAGCCGAAGCCGTATGGAGCTTGCCACCCTCACCCTCTTCCTCCCCGCCTGCTTCGCCCTGAACATGGCGCCCGGCCCGAACAACTTGCTGTCCGTCAGCAACTCCACCCGCTATGGCTATGGCTATCGCACTTCGTGCCTGGCCGGTGTCGGTCGCCTGCTGGCCCATCTGAACCATCAGTTCGTCCCCTCTACCCTAATTTGCGCAATGCATTGGCAACCAGCGTAAATGCGGGAGAGGGTTGTCGACGACTGGGGTAATACAAATAGTACCCAGAAAACGGTGGGCACCAATCTTCTAACACACGCATCAGCCTGCCTTCCCGAAGGTGCGGTTCAAACTCCTCCTCAGGCAGGTAAGCAATGCCCAGCCCGGCCAATGTCGCATCCACGATATGGCTAGACGTGTTGAAAATGAGCTGGCCGTCTACGCGTACGTTCACCTGCTTACCTTGCCGCTCAAAGTCCCATACATAGAGCCCGCCTGATGTCTGCATGCGCTGGTTGATGCAGCAATGGTTCATCAAGTCGCGCGGGTTTTCTGGAATGCCTCGGGTGGCAAAGTACGCTGGCAAGGCGACGGCAGCCATCCGCAATGGTGGGCCTATCGGGACTGCGATCATGTCTTTGTCGATGGTGTCACCCAGGCGCACGCCTGCATCAAAACGATCCGCCACGATGTCCCTGAAGCCGTAATTGACATCGAACTCAACGTTGATGTCCGGATATTCGTGTAGCAGCGCAGTGAGTTTGGGTAGCAACGTCATACGCAGAACATGATCGCCGCAGGTGATGCGGACGGTGCCCGCCGGCTTGTCGCGCATTTGCGTCAAGTTATCCAGCTCCGCCTCGATTTCATCGAAGCGATTACCGATCGCTTGCAGTAGCCGCTCGCCTGCGACGGTTGGCGAGACGCTGCGGGTGGTGCGCGTCAGCAACCTGATTTGCAGGCGTGCTTCCAGACCGCTGATTGCCTGACTCAGCGCAGATTGGGTAACACCCAGCACCCCGGCGGCGCGGGTGAAGCCGCCTTCGCGCGCCACTGTCACGAAATACAGCAGATCGTTGAGGTTTCTTCTGACCATAGTGCGATATGCCTTTAAGGCTATTGATTAGTAAAGCTTATAGCCTTGTTAAACACTCATTAGCTAGTCGCGTGAGTATTCGTTCGTCATCATTCCTGTATGAATACGAATGACTGTGAGGCCCCGATGGACACTTCTTCCACCAGCAACGAGGCTCCCGCCTACTGGAGCGGTGTCTTTGCAATGACGCTTTGTGTTTTCGTCCTGATCGCTTCGGAGTTTATGCCTGTCAGCCTGCTGACACCGATGGCGGCTGATTTTCAAGTTACCGAGGGAATGGCCGGGCAAGGCATTGCGATTTCCGGGGTATTTGCGGTCCTGACCAGCCTGTCGATCTCGTGGATTGCCGGAACCCTCGATCGCAAGACACTGCTGTTGGCATTGGCCGGGTTGATGGCCCTCTCGGGCGCGATCGTCGGGCTAGCCCCCGACTATCAGACTTACCTGGTCGGCCGGGCGCTTATCGGCGTGGTCATCGGCGGTTTCTGGTCGATGTCGGCTGCAACGGCTATGCGCCTGGTACCTGCCGCACAGGTGCCGAGGGCGTTGGCCATCTTCAACGGCGGTAACGCGCTGGCTACCGTAGTTGCCGCACCGCTGGGCAGTTATCTGGGCTCGATTATTGGCTGGCGCGGGGCTTTTTTCTGTGTGGTACCTGTCGCGGCGATTGCTCTCGTCTGGATGTACATCAGCCTGCCGCCCATGCAGGTGCAGTCGCGCATACCGGGCTCCGGGAACGTGTTCAAACTGCTAAAGAATCGATCAGTGGTGCTGGGTATGGTCGGCTGCGGGGCCTTCTTCATGGGGCAGTTTGCGCTGTTCACCTATCTGCGGCCCTTCCTTGAAACGGTAACGCGCGTCGATGTATCCACGTTGTCGTTGATCTTGCTGGTGATCGGTGCGGCAGGCTTTATCGGCACCTTGACCATCGGCCGATTTCTAAGGCGCAGCCTGTTCCGGACATTGATCGCAATTCCAGTCTTGATGGCCTTGATCGCCCTGGCACTGATCCCTTTTGGCAACTCGATCATCGTCGTTGCTGCACTGCTGGGCTTATGGGGGCTGTTGGCGACTGCGGCCCCGGTGGGCTGGTGGAGCTGGATTGCACAGGCCATGCCAAATAATGCCGAGGCTGGCGGCGGCCTGATGGTAGCCGTGATTCAACTGGCCATTGCTCTGGGCTCAATCGTGGGTGGACTGCTGCTCGATAGTCGCGGCTATCAAAGCACTTTTGTCGCTAGCGCAGTCGTGCTGCTGCTGGGTGCAGTGGTGACCGTACTGACGTCACGTTCGACACCCTCTAGAACCGCTTGAACCACGCAACGATCCGGGAGACGGGTGATGACCAGGAGCATTCAGCATGCTGCAAATACCGAGCAGCGCCAAGGCTGCGGCAAGCGGCCATTTCGTTGGCCTGGTTTGCTGTATTCAGCTTTCGTGCTTGGCAGTTACATCCTACTGAATAATGTCGCGTCGGCGTCTTCGATTACGGAGAAATCTCGCATGTGGATGATCATCGGCGAACAACGCTTTGCCATCACCCTGGCCGACAACGCAGCCGCTCGTGTGTTTGCCACGCTATTGCCACTGAAGCTGGACATGAGCGATCTCAATAGCAATGAAAAATACGCCAGCCTTCCTGAAGCCCTGCCCGCCAATGCAAGCAAACCGGGAACGATCCACACGGGTGATCTGATGCTGTATGGCACGGACACCCTGGTTATTTTCTATTCGACCTTTGAATCGACATACGCATACACCCGCCTTGGGCACGTGGACGACAACGCGAACCTGGCACAGGTTTTAGGTCGTCATGCGGTGAAAGTGATGTTTTCCCAAAACTGACTACTTTGCATCGATAGGGATTCCAATGAAAAAGATCATTGTTTTATTAACGCTTCTTGTCAGTTCACTCTCAGCAGTAGGAGCCGATATGTCTAACGGTGCGGATAATTTTTATACCAGCGACAAAGTGACCGTGCAAAAGGTCAACTTCAAAAATCAGTATCAAATGAACGTGTCGGGCAATCTGTTTATCCCCAAAAAACCAGACGCCAAAACCAGGAGCCCTGCGATTGTTGTTGGCCACCCAATGGGCGCGGTCAAGGAACAAAGCGCTAATCTATATGCCACCAAAATGGCGGAAAAAGGCTTCGTGACACTGTCCCTGGATCTTTCATTCTGGGGCGAAAGCGAAGGGTTGCCGCGCAATGCTGTCTCGCCGGATATTTATGCCGAGGACTTCAGCGCGGCGGTGGATTTTCTCGGTACCCGGCCTTTTATCGACAAGGAGCGGATTGGTGCACTCGGCATCTGTGGCAGCGGTAGCTTCGTTATCAGCGCGGCCAAGATCGACCCACGTATGAAAGCCATCGCAACGGTTAGCATGTATGACATGGGCGCCGCCAATCGCAATGGCCTGAAGCATGCGCAGACACTTGAACAACGCAAAGAGACCATCGCACAAGCGGTACAGCAGCGTTATGTCGAGTTCACGAGCGGTCAAACCCTCTACACCAGCGGTACGGTGCACCAACTGGACGAGAATACTCACCCGATCCAGCGTGAGTTCTATGATTTCTATCGCACACCGCGCGGTGAATACACGCCAGCCAGCTCATCCAAAGAGTTGACCACGCACCCTACGCTGACGAGCAACATCAAATTCATGAACTTCTACCCGTTCAATGACATCGAGACGATTTCACCTCGTCCGATGCTGTTCATCGCCGGAGCCGATGCGCACTCGAGAGAATTCAGCGAAGAAGCGTACAAGCTCGCGGGTCAACCCAAGGAGCTCGTCATCATTGCTGGCGCTGGCCATGTTGACCTTTATGATCGAGTCGACCTCATTCCTTTTGACAAACTGGCAAGTTTTTTTCAGAGCAATCTGAAGTGATGGCTGAGCAGAGAGACCCTATAAATTAGCCTCGAACCTGTGAGGCTTTATCGCAAGAGCCGGATGTTCAATTGACTACGTTTTCAGTGAGACCCAATTACCCATTCGGCTTAATAGGTGTCTAACGGCTGCTCTGGCCGTTACCGACCTAAAGCCCGTCCCAATGATGCCGATAACCTTCTTGCATCAATCGATCAGCGTTCCCTTACGTCTGATTCGCTCCCCGCATGCGCGTGTGGCACCTCGCATGCCTGCTTGAACTTGGCCAGCCCCCATGGAGTACGAGTGAATGCCTGCGCAAGCCCGATTCATCGAGCACTACCGCAAAGCCGACCGCATTATGCTCGCCCTGATCTGGCTGATGGGCCTGTTCTCTCTGGGCCTGGCTTTCTGGCACGACACCCTGCTTCAAGCGCTCTTCGTGGGAGGCGGCACCTGCGTGGTGCTCACCCTGTCCTATCGCGTCATCGGCGGCACACGCCTGATGCGTTGCGCGCTTGGCGTTGGCCTGATGGTCATGGCTGCCTTGCACATCAACCAGACCCAAGGCGTCATCGAATCGCACTTCGGCATCTTCGCGCTGCTGGCGGTGCTGACCTTCTACCGCGACTGGCTGCCCATCCTGGTGGCCGCCGTCACCATTGCAGTGCACCACGTGGTGTTCCACGCCTTGCAGCACCAGGGTTTCCCTGTGTTTGTGATGGAGCATCACGGAGGCTGGAACATGATTTTCGTCCACGCCTTCTACGTGGTCATGGAGACCGTCGCCCTGCTCTACCTCGCCGTGCACAGCCAGACCGAAGCAGTAGAAAGCCAGGAAATGCTCGAAAAAATGCTCGCCGTCACCACCCAGTTCAGCGGTGAGGCCGCCAAGGACGACCCGGAAAAAATCCACGTCTCCCTCGCCACCCGCTTCGACCACTTTCTCACTCAGATCACCGGCCTGATCGACGGCGTCGCCCGCGACTCCCACGGCCTCGGCCAACTCGGCCAGGAACTTGCCCACGCCAGCGGTACTCTGGAAAAAGGCGCGCGCCACCAACTGGCGGAAATCGCCCAAATGACCGGTTCCATGCAACGCATGGAAGACGCCATGGGCCACATCGCCGTACACGTCGAACATGCCGTCGAACACGCGGGCCAAGCCAGCCAGCAAATCATCCGCGGCCAGGAAAGCGTCGGCCGCGCCCAACAGGAAATCACCCAACTCGCCACCCGCCTCCACGACACCAACGAGACGGTCCAAGGGCTGGCCGTGCAAGCCGAACAAATCGGCTCGGTGCTGGAAGTCATCAGCAGCATCGCCAGCCAGACCAACCTACTGGCCCTCAACGCCGCCATCGAAGCCGCCCGCGCGGGTGAGCAAGGACGCGGGTTTGCCGTAGTCGCCGATGAGGTACGCAGCCTCGCGCAGCGCACGGCGGTGTCTACCCAGGAGATCAAGACCATTATTGAAGGGTTGCAACACGGCAGCCGGCGGGCGGTTGAAGCCATGCACGCTAGCCGACAAGGGGTGGAGCGGTGCGTGGAAGACAGCCAACTGGCGGTGCAGATGCTGCAGGCGGTGGGCAATGACATTTCGCAAATTGATCAGTTGAATGGAAGGATTGTGTCGACCACCCGCGAGCAATCCACAGCGAATGTGGAGATTGTGGGACGGCTGCAGTCGGTGCAGAGCATTGCGCAGAGTACGGCGCAGGATGTAGAAACGTTGGCCAGGAGCAGTGAGCGCTTGCCGCCGATTGCGGTGCGCTTGGATGCGTTGGGGCGCAGGTTTCATCAGTGAGTGGGAGCAAGACCCGGTGCTCGACTCAAGCGCTACTGCTGACTCGGATTGGCAGTAGCACCGGAATGGAGGATGGCACGGAATCCCACGCATGGCCTGCCAGCCAACAAATCGCGCTGTCAAGTCAAAGCTGGCCATGTAACCATATGTGTCTCAGCCCTTGATACTGTTCATTACAGGAACCAACGCGGATGCTCACTGCCTTCAGACACTACCCGTTTTCGGTCAATCTGCTGCTGTCGTCTGCGTTGTTCCTGACACTGGGTCGCGCCATTACCCTGCCGTATATGGTGATTTATCTGTCATCCAACTTCACGTTGGGCATCAGCGAAATCGGTCTGGTAGTGGGTGGTGCGATGCTTGTCGGCTCGTTACTCAGCCTGTACGGCGGCTACCTGACTGACAAAATCTCCAGCTATCGATTGATCCTGAGCTTCACGGGGTTTTTCACCGTAGGCTTCATCGGCATGTGCGTCACGCGGCAGCTGTGGCTGTTTTTCCTGTTTCTGGTGGCATTCAATTTCGCCTATTCAGTGATCGATATTGTGGTCAAGGCCGCGTTTGGCAAACTGCTGCCGGAAGCCGAACGCGGCAAAGTGTTTTCGGTACGCTACACACTGATCAACATTGGTTACGCAGTGGGGCCGTTCATTGGCGCTGGGCTCGCGCACATGAATATGAAACTGCCGTTCTTGATGTCAGCGATCCTGGGCATGAGCTACTTCCTGACTTATATGGTCTGGGGCGACAGGACCCTCAGTTCCGCTGACCCGGCCAATGCCCCGGTATCGTTCGTCGCGGTGGGGCGCATTCTGCTCAAGGACTATCGCCTGGTCTGCTTCACGGTTGGCGGCGCGTTGAGCGCTGTGGCGTTCGGCCAGTTCACCGGCTACATCTCGCAATACCTAGTGACCACAAGCACACCGGAATTTACCTACCAGGTCATCAGCTCGGTGGTGGCGGTTAATGCGACGGTGGTGATCTGCCTGCAGTACATCGTGGGCAAGCGCATTACCAATGAGCATTTGAATCAATGGCTGACGGCGGGCTTCAGCCTGTTTCTGCTGGGCGTCGTCGGTTTTGCGTTGTCCACCAGCGTGCTGCATTGGGCGTTGGCAGTGGCGATATTCACCCTAGGCGAAATCATCGTCTTCCCGGCCGAGTACATGTTCATCGACCGCATCGCGCCAGACCACTTGCGCGGCATGTATTACGGCGCGCAAAACCTGTCCAACCTCGGCGGAGCACTGGGACCGGTGTTGTGCGGATTTGCCCTGGCATCGCAGCCGGCGCATTTCATGTTCTATATGCTCGCAGCGTTTATCGTGGCGGGCGGATGCTTCTATCTGATGGGGGCCTCCTATTCCAAACGCCACGACACTGGACGCGGTGATCGCGCCCAATGAGTGCTTTACCTACCCCCGACGCCTGGCAGCACATAGCTAGGCGAATCATTCGGCGGTATCCGCTCAGAGGAAGGTCAAGCCAGGTTCAAGCAGGCCTGATGATGAGCAATATAGAGCTTGCCCCCAGCTTTCCGATGATGGCAGTTTAAGGCTCCCCGTCCGCCCTTCCGGAGCCGTTCATGGACCTCGCCACCCTCACCCTTTTCCTCCCGGCCTGCTTCGCCCTGAACATGGCGCCCGGCCCCAACAACCTGTTGTCCGTCAGCAACTCCACCCGCTACGGCTACCGCACCTCGTGCCTGGCCGGTGTCGGTCGCCTGCTGGCCTTCGCCGGCATGATCGCCCTCGCCTCCGCCGGGCTGGCGGTGGTGTTGCAAACCTCGGAGTTGCTGTTCTACGGGATCAAGATTCTTGGGGCGGCGTATCTGTTTTATCTGGCGTATCAGCTGTGGCGTGCCAATCCGCAGGCAGAGGCCGAATCGGCGGCGGCCAAGGTTGGACTGTGGGCGTTGTCACGGCAGGAGTTTCTGGTAGCGGCGGGCAACCCAAAAGCAATCCTGATCTTCACCGCCTTCCTACCGCAGTTCGTCGATCCTGCACAGCCCATCACCCCGCAATTTGCCCTGCTCGGCGCGATGTTCCTGGCCCTGGAATGGATCGCCATCAGCGCCTACGCCTACATGGGCCTGCATATGCGCCGCTGGTTTGCGCAGCCTCGGGGCAAGCGGATATTCAATCGCTGCTGCGCCGGGTTGTTGTCGGCGGCAGCGACGGTGTTGTTGATGGCGCGACGTGCTTGAGCGGACGACGTTATTGCAGGCTGTAGTCCGCTACTAACTTATCCAGAAACCCAAAGAGTTTCTGGTTCATTTCGTCATAGTCGTTGGCAAGTAGCGCCGCCGATTGCTGAACAAAACGACGGCCTGTCGCAGCGGCCAGCTCGCTCTCGGATGCAGAGATGAGCGACTCCACGACGTCGCGAGTGAACTCCATATGGCACTGAAAACCATACACGAGCGGGCTGTACTCAATGATCTGCCTTGGGCAGCCTTCGCTGTAGGCCAGGACCTTCGCGGTGTCAGTCAGGCCGGGCATGTCGTTATGCCAATGACCGACATCCAGGACGTCGCCAAAGTCCGCAACCTTGTCGTTGGTTTTACCCTCCGAGGTCAGCGTAATCGGGTACTTGCCGATCTCTTTCTCAGGGCTGTGACCGAACCTGGCCCCCAAGGCCTCACCGACCAGTTGAGCGCCAAGACACACACCTACCACAGCCTTTTGCGCCTTGACTGCTTTGGCGATCAAGACACATTCGGCAGCGGCGTCAAAGTGGGGGCATTCCTGCTGGGTAGTGGCGGGAGACTGCGGGCCACCGAGGATGACCAGAAGGTCGATATTGTCGACGTTACCGGGCAAGCCTGTACCCTCATAGACACGGGAATAGCTGGCTTCATATCCGCGCGCTTTGACCCACTTCTCATAGGCGCCGGGATTCTCAAAGGCTTCGTGAACGATGAAATGAACTTTCATTGGAATTCCTCGGTGGCTGATGCATAACACCACAGATCGTATATGACACAAGGTGTCATACGCAAGAGCCCGCCACCCAGCCCAATGCCAGTCAGTTAAGGAATGAAGGTCAGATAAACGAACGTAATCCCGTGTGGCTGTCGAGCCCCAGCGAGGCTGCGATGACGTCGGCACAGTCAACATTGACGTTGCCTGACCCACCGCCATCGCAGCCTCGCTGGGGCTCGACAACTCCCACCTATGATCTTCTCTGTCTTGAAGGCCTGCGTTCGCTTAACTGATCGGCATTAGGCAGAAGCGGTGTAGATTTTTCGGTGACGTCCAACACAAACACGGTCATCCGTCTGCCATCGTGTGGGGTTGGCGGCTGAAGCCGTTGATCACGATGTACAGCAGCGGGCCAATCGAGACGAAGATCGCCGTTATCAGCAAGTAGGGGAGGATGAAGGCAAGCGAGCGTCCTTTCGAGCGAGCATCCCGGTACATCCAGACGCAAGCCATGACCGCGAGCACATAGAGGTCGACGACCACTTGCGCGGTGTCTGGACGAGACATGAGTTCCAGGCCAAACGCAATAAGGGACTGATCTGCCAGCAACAGCGTGTACGTCGTATACAGGGAAAAACCCACCAGGGTAACGAGGGCGAGATACGGTCGTTGCATTTTCTCCTCCTTGGAGACAAAAGTGGCTGATCGACGCGAGCACGTTAGTGATAACGTCGCCTTGCCCTCAATGACCTCTCAGGTCATGGACGTCATTGACCCGCACTGCCAGAGTCAAACCATGAGCACCCAGCCCTTTCTCCGAACAACTCCTCCAAGCACCGCCGGCGCACAGCTGCGCCACTTGCGCCGACAGGCCCGCCTGAGCCAGCTGGACCTGGCGCTGATCAGCGGAATTTCCCAGCGCCACCTGAGTTGCATCGAGACAGGTCGCGCCAAACCGAGCCCCGGCACGTTGCACAACCTGCTGATGGCGCTGGAGGTACCGCTGGAGCAATGCAACAGCGTGTTCCTGGCGTCGGGCTATGCCCCGCGCTACGAAGCCACCCCGCTCTCTTCACCGTCGATGGAGGCGATTCGAGACGCCATCAGCCATGTGCTTCACGCCAACAATCCCGCGCCGGCGATTGTGCTGGGCAGCCAGTGGGAAGTCCTCGCCGCCAATGCCAGTACTGCCGTGTTGTTCGATCTGGTAGGGCTGGCGCCAGACGCGGCCGAAGGGCTGAATCTACTGGTCACGTTGCTGCAGCCTGGAGGTCTTGGCGATCACTTGATCAATGCCGACGAAATCAGAAATATTGCCTGGCAGCGGGCATCGCGAGAAGCCCTGAGCAACCCCACACTGGCCAGCCTCGTGGAAAGACTGCCGCCTCCGGACAGCCTCACCGCCATGGCCAATGATCTGCCGCCCTTGGTGCTGACTCGCATCAATTCCCGGCAAGGCGAGTTGAATTTCCTGTCGACCTTCACGACCTTCGGCATGCCGCTGGACATCACCGTGACGTCGTTGCGGATCGAGCATCTGATTCCCGCTGATGCGCACACTTGGCAGGTCATGACTGCGGCCTATGCACTGTCGTTAAGCGCACTGAAAGTGTCTTGACCGTCGGTTATTACACATAGCCGAACACCCCCGTCGCCTACGCAAGCATCTCTGGATTCCAGGCCACCTCCCAGAGGTGCATGTCGAGGTCCTGAAAATAGCCAGCATACCCTCCCCAGAAAGTATCTCTCGCCGGTTTGACGAGAGTGCCACCCGCGGCCTTGACCTCGGCCATCACGAGGTCGACTTCATCTCTGGACGCAACGTTATGTGCCAGGCAAATACCGGTTGAAGACGCAACGCTCACCGGCAGACCCGAGTCCGCGGCAAGGCTGACACGCGGCCAGAGTGCCAGTCGAAAACCCGGCTGCAGGTCAAAGAAGGCAACCGCCCCGTTTTCGAACGCTTCACCGACGATGCCTTCGGTGGGCAAGCCGAGGCCCTCCTGGTAAAAACGCACGGCTCTTTTCAGGTCATCGACAGCCAAGGTGATCAAACTGATTCTAGGTTTCATCGCATCAATCCCAAGATTTGCGGTGGTCTGCTTTTGGAGGGGGTGGAACCGATCGATTGCTCGGGCACCCACTCTCGCAAAGTCCTAGGGGCGACTATAGACCTCGCGCCCGGAAAAGTAGGTCTTGAGTACCTGGGTGTCGGCCAGTTGCTCGTCAGCCACGCTGAATACATCGCGATCCAGGACGATCAGGTCAGCCTGTTTACCCGGCGTGAGCGAGCCAATCTCTTTCTCAAGCCCAATGGCCCGGGCCGCGTTGCGGGTATAGGCATAGAACATCGTTTCGCGGTCGATCCCCTCGTCTTTGTTCAGCACACCCTTGGGTCCCTTGCGACTGATTGCCTGGGAAATGGCTTTCCACGGTTCCGGGGTGCTGACCGGCCAATCGCTGGCACCCGCAATGGTCGCACCATTTTTCAGCAGCGAGCGCGCCGGATACATGTACTGGAATTGCATCGCGTTGATATAGGGCTTGAGCAAGTCGATGCTTGTCTCGTCTGCACTGGCCCAATACAGCTGCATGGAGGCAATCACATTCAGCGGTTTGAAGCGGGCGAATTCCTTGGGGTTGACCAGTTGCAGATGGGTGATCGAATGGGTGACGCCACTTTGCCTGTCACGGCGTGCCTGCTCGATGCCATTGAGCGACTCGCGTACCGCACGGTCACCAATCGCATGCACATGCACCAGCCAGCCACGCGCATCGGCGGCGCTGACCAGCTCACCGAAATGCGCAGGGTCGATCAACAACTCTCCGGCTTTTTTTGAGTTCTTGTAGGGTTCGAGCAAGGACGCGGTTTGCGCCGGGACCTCGGCGACACCATCGGCAAAGATCTTGATGCCTGGCAGGCTGAGGTTGTCGACACCGGAGAACTGCTTTCTGACTTGATCCAGCACCTCCAGATCGACAGGCTTGCTCTTGGGGTTGGCGACCATTAACGCGGCCACCCGCAATTGCAGCTCGCCCTTGTCCGACAACGCTTTATAGACGGGCAAGACCCCCACCGTTTGCGCGGTAGGTTTGAAATCAAATACCGCATCGCCTGGCATCGCATTGGCCGCCGGGTCCATGAGGGCGGTAATGCCCAAACGGTGATTCAGATCACGCGCCGCCCGGCCTGCATCCAGCAACTGGTCAAAGGTTGGAGCAGGAAGCTGAGACTCCACCGCAGACAATCCGGCGTCTGCCACGAAACCGTTTGGGGTGCCGTCCGCATGATGGCCGATGGTCGCTACGGCTTCGCCCTTGAGCGACTTGATCCGTTCGGCGTCAATGCCTGCGCGCTTGAGCATCGCCTTGTTGGCCCAGCCGGTGTGGTAGTCCCAACCGATGAAAGCAATCGGCGTATCAGCCCATTCACCCTGGTTGAAGCGTTTCTCAAGTTCGGCCAATTGGCTCCAGTAGGTCGACGGGAAGCCGCCGACACTGAGCATGTCTCCATGGCGAGCCTTGCCGTCATCTCGCCACGCGCGCAACCGTCGATCCAGCTCGTCGAAGGGCAGCATCTGCGATTCAAGATCGGCCGACTTGAGTTTCACCCCGCCAAAGATCGCATGGCTATGGCTGTCGATGAAGCCGGGCATCAACACCTTGCCCTGCAAATCGATCACCTGCGTGCCGGCTTCTTTCAGCGCAAGCACCTCGGCGTCGCTACCGACCTTGACGATCCGGCCATCGAGCACCGCAACGGCCTGTTGCAGCGCCTGCCCCGGCTCGGCGGTGAACACCTTGCCGTTGTACAAGAGCAGATCGGCCGCCGCCATGCTTTCCATTGATGAAAAAGCCACCGCCATTGCCAGCGTCGCCCTGAGAACGTTCTTCATAGCCCCAACACCTTTTTATTCGAGTGTTCGAGAGACTAGCCAAGTCAGGTGATGTTAAGAATACTTGATGGCAGAAACACATACTTTCCCAAAAGGAAAAAGCGCATGGATCAGCTTGGCGCCATCACCATGTTCGTGGCCACCGCACACCACGGCAGTTTCACCCGTGCAGCTGCCTATCTGGGCAAAACGACTTCGGCCCTGACCAGAGCCGTGACCCACCTTGAGGCGGAACTGGGAACACGTCTGTTCGAGCGCTCCACACGCCGGATTGCCCTGACCGAAGCCGGGCATCTCTATCTGGCAAGCGCTCGACAGGTGCTGATTGAGCTTCAGCAGGCGCGAGAAGATATTGATCAGCTGCAGCAGGAGATGTGCGGCACCTTGCGCGTGGTCGCCCCACCCTCCTTCGCTCCGGCTTTTCTCAATGCCGCGTGCTGTCGCTTTCTCGAGCAGTATCCGCTGATGCGCCTCGAGGTCGACCTGACCGATGAACTCGTGGACCTTGTCGAGGGCAGCTACGACCTGGCGGTACGCGACGGGCCTGTCGAATTGCCCGACCTGATCGCGCGGCCACTGACCGCAAACCGCATCCTGCTGTGCGCCAGCCCCGCTTACCTGCAACGCAAGCCACTGGAGGTGCTGCCGCACACATTCGATCAGCACGACTGGCTGGTTTTTCGACACCCGGCACTTAACCCTCATTACTGGTGGTTTACCCATGAAGGAGAACGTCAGCGCATATCGCAGCCAGCACCTCGCCTGGCGAGCGACAATTATGACTTCCTGTTCGCGGCCCTCCTGGCAGGCATGGGCTTGCAGTTGTGTCCGCAGTGGAGTGCCGTCCCTTATCTAAAACGCGGTGAACTGGTGCAACTACTCCCTGATATAGAGACTGACCCGGATCAGTTCGGAGCAAAAATCCATGTCATCTACCCTGAACACCGGCGCCACACCCGCAAGCACCAGGCATTTATCGAGTGTCTGAGTAACTATCTGGATGAGCAGGCGCTGCACTAACTATACTTTTAAACAGTAGACATCAAGCGTGTTCCGAAAACAGCAAAAGCACACCTTTATAATTAATACCAATTTTCCTGAAAATTCCGCCACAAACAAAAACAGAAAACTAAAGCCCTGCTAATATCATTTAATCAGCGTCCTTATAGCAAAAAGATACAACCGCGCGCCAGACTCTTGCTACGGTTAGCAACAGGCTAACAACCTGTTGTTTTCAAATGGCTTTATTTTTTTGACGCCAAGGAATTGTCATGGTTGCTGCAACTACCTTACATGGAGTGTTGGTGAATAACCTTCGCGACGACGGTTGCCCGTTATGTTCCGGCAAAGGGACTACGGTCCGGGAAATGGCCGCTCACGCACCGAAAACAATCGAAATAAATACATTTATATTCAATGGCTTGCAAAACAAAATGAGCTTGGACTACGCCTTTTTCTGCGGGTTTGATACCACTTGAAGACCTTTACGCCAGAAAATGGCGATCGGTTACTCACCTCCGAGTTTTATTGTAAGAACTAGACCTCTAATCAAACTGATGTGTGGTTCGAAGTGCAGTGCGAGACTGTAAGTACGCATAAGCGTTTTATGCCCTTTTATCAGGCTTGAGTGTGCGACTCGAAGACACGAAACAAACAGATGATTACGCCTTGTTCACAACAATGGATGGGCCGTTTGCCTATGCATGTTCTTGTTGATCGATGATATAGGGGCGATATTAAGATGAAAGAAACAATACCTTTTATTGTTAATTCTGATCATTCACCAGGCTTATCAATACCGGAGAGAAAGGGCAAAAAAACGAAAAACACAGTGCTGCGAAAAGAGTGCATCACCGCCACGTCGGCGTTGGTTTTCCTGGCAGCTGGCTGCTTTCAAACGGTTGAAGCATCAGCCTATCCTCCCGCTGGAACCTGTGTTTCAGGGGGCGGGAATGTCCAGATCGGTCAAGTCACGACGGGACCAACGACTGTGGGCCCTGTGGATGGCTCTGGAACGTATTCAAATGTCTTGGGGTGCAACGCCAGTGGTAATGGGCAATCGTCTGTTTCCGTTTTCGGTACTTTTGCCCAAGCAACCGCGCAGGGAGGCGCCGCGTTTGGCTTTTCCGCATTGGCAGGCCAATGGGCGTCGGCGTATGGGCTGTCCAGCACCGCGACGGGTATCGGCAGCACAGCGTTAGGTTTCGGTGCCCAGGCACGCGGTATTAACACTGTCGCGATTGGTGGGGCGGGTGGTGACGGTACAACCGCGTTGACACCGGCCAACTCTACAATTGCCACAGGCAATGGCTCGACTGCCATCGGCAGCAATAGTCAACGAGGGGCTCAAGCCAATGCGGCCGATAGCATCGCAATCGGCGGCCAGTCTACCGTGGCGACGGGAGCAACCTCCGGCATCGCTCTTGGGCGCGGCAGTTCCGCCACGGGCACCTATGGGGTGGCTGCAGGCGATGGTGCCAGCGCTGCCGCCAACGCAATCGCTGTGGGTCGAGACGCCAAGGCGACGGGGACTGCAAGCATCAGTATCGGCCTTGGCAATACGGTCAGCGGCAATAATTCGGGCGCCATTGGTGACCCGAGCACGGTGTCGGGGGCTAACTCGTACTCCTTGGGTAACAACAACACGATCGTGTCTAACAATGCCTTTGCACTGGGCAACAACATTACGATACCGACGGGGCTGGATGGCGCCGTTGTACTGGGCAACAACTCCACAGTAGCCGCCTCGACACCTACCGCGAATGCCACGATCAATGGCACGACTTATAACTTTGCGGGCGCGGCGCCAGTGGCTGGCGGGGTACTCAGTGTCGGCGCCGCGGGTAGCGAGCGCCAGGTCACCAACGTGGCGGCAGGTCGCGTCACGGGCACCAGCACCGATGCCGTCAACGGCAGCCAACTATTCGCCACCAACACGGCGGTCAATGGCGTCGGCACCACGCTCAACAACATCGTGAACAACGGCGCAGGCATCAAGTACTTCCACGCTAACTCGACCCTGGCCGACAGCACCGCCACCGGCACCAACAGCGTGGCTGTCGGTCCGACTGCCAATGCTACAGCGACGAATGCCATGGCTCTGGGCAACGGCGCCACGGCGGGAACCGCCAACTCGGTGGCCCTGGGCAGCGGCGCGACTACAGCTGCGGCTAACGCCACCGTTGGCGGTACGATCAACGGCACGGCCTACACCTATGCCGGCGGCGCACCGATTGGCGTCCTCAGCCTGGGCACGGCGGGTAACGAACGGCAAATCACTAACGTAGCGGCGGGCCGAGTCACGGGTACCAGCACCGATGCCGTCAATGGCAGCCAGTTGTTCGCCACCAACACGGCGGTCAATGGTGTCGGTACCACACTCAACAACATCGTGAACAACGGTGCGGGCATCAAGTATTTCCATGCCAATTCGACCGCCGCCGACTCAAGCGCTGTCGGCGTCGACAGTGTGGCGGTGGGCCCGTTGGCCGTCTCCAATGGCGCCACCTCGACCGCTGTCGGCAACAACGCCTCCGCCGCTGCCGCCCAAAGCTCGGCCCTGGGCGCCAACTCTTCGGCGACCGGCATACGATCGATCTCGGTGGGCAATACATCAGCGGCAGGCGACGGCAGTATCGCGATCGGGGGCACGGGGGCAACGAACAGCAGCTTCAAGCCCACCGCAACCGGCGCGGATGCCATCGCCATTGGTGCCAGCAATACACAGGCCCTTGGACAGCGGGCGGTTTCGATTGGCCGCGATTCGTGGGCTAATGGCGATAACTCCACTTCAATGGGTTACAACGCCGAAGCGCTGGGTCTCAATGCCGCGTCCTTTGGCACCAGCGCGTCAGCGGATGCCGACAATTCGTCAGCGTTCGGTCCAAACGCGAAAGCCACGGCAACCAATGCCACGGCCCTGGGCAGCGGTGCCACAGCGGGAACTGCCAACTCAGTAGCCCTGGGCAGTGGCGCAACCACCGCTGCGGCTAACGCCACCACCGGCGGTACGATCAACGGCACGGCCTACACCTATGCCGGCGGCGCACCGATTGGTGTGCTCAGCCTGGGGACGGCGGGCAATGAACGGCAAATTACTAACGTGGCGGCCGGCCAAGTCACGGGCACCAGCACCGATGCGGTCAACGGCAGCCAATTGTTCGCCACCAACACGGCGGTCAATGGCGTGGGCACGACACTCAACAACATCGTGACCAATGGTGCCGGCATCAAATACTTCCACGCTAACTCGACCCTGGCGGACAGCACCGCCACCGGCACCAACAGCGTAGCCGTCGGCCCGACTGCCAATGCTACAGCGACCAACGCCATGGCTTTGGGCAACGGCGCCACGGCGGGAACTGCCAACTCGGTGGCCCTGGGCAGCGGCGCCACCACGGCGGCGACCAACGCCACCGCCGGCGGTACGATCAACGGCACGGCCTACAGCTATGCCGGCGTCGCGCCGATTGGTGTCCTGAGCTTGGGATCCGCGGGCAATGAACGCCAGATTACCAATGTGGCGGCCGGCCGAGTCACAGGCACCAGCACCGATGCGGTTAACGGCAGCCAGCTGTTTGCGACGAATACTGCCGTCGACGGTCTGGGGACTTCGGTCAACAACATCGTCAATAACGGTGCAGGCATCAAGTACTTCCACGCTAACTCGACCCTGGCCGACAGCACCGCCACCGGCACCAACAGCGTGGCTGTCGGCCCGACCGCCAGTGCCACGGCGACCAACGCCATGGCCCTGGGCAACGGTGCCACAGCGGGAACTGCCAATTCGGTAGCCCTGGGCAGCGGCGCCACCACCGCTGCGGCTAACGCCACCGTTGGCGGTACGATCAACGGCACGGCCTACACCTATGCCGGCGGCGCACCGATTGGTGTGCTCAGCCTTGGAACGGCGGGTAATGAACGCCAGATCACCAATGTGGCGGCAGGCCGAGTCACAGGCACCAGCACCGATGCGGTTAACGGCAGCCAGCTGTTCGCTACCAACACGGCAGTCAATGGCGTCGGCACAACACTCAACAACATCGTCAACAACGGTTCAGGCATCAAGTACTTCCACACTAACTCGACCTTGGCCGACAGTACCGCCAGCGGGATCAACAGTGTGGCTGTCGGCCCAACCGCCAGTGCTACAGCAAGCAACGCCATGGCCCTGGGCAACGGTGCCACGGCGGGAACTGCCAACTCGGTGGCCTTGGGCAGTGGCGCCACCACCGCTGCGGCTAACGCCACTACTGGCGGCACGATCAACGGCACGGCCTTCACCTATGCTGGCGGCGCACCGATTGGTGTGCTCAGCCTGGGATCGGCGGGCAATGAACGCCAGATCACCAACGTGGCGGCAGGCCGAGTCACAGGCACCAGCACCGATGCGGTTAACGGTAGCCAACTGTTTGCGACAAATACCGCCGTCGATGGCCTTGGCACTTCGGTGAACAACATCGTCAACGGCGCAGGCATCAAGTACTTCCACACTAACTCGACCCTGGCCGACAGCACCGCCACTGGCACCGACAGTGTGGCCGTCGGCCCTAGCGCCAGCGCCACGGCGACCAACGCCATGGCCTTGGGCAACGGTGCCACGGCAGGCACCGCCAACTCGATAGCCCTGGGCAGCGGCGCAACCACTGCTGCGGCTAACGCCACCACCGGCGGCACGGTCAACGGCACGGCCTACACCTATGCGGGAGGCGCACCGACAGGCGTCTTGAGTGTGGGCAGTGCGGGCAATGAACGCCAGATCACCAATGTGGCGGCCGGCCAAGTCACAGGTACCAGCACCGATGCGGTCAACGGCAGCCAATTGTTCGCCACCAATACGGCCGTCGATGGCCTTGGCACTTCGGTGAACAACATCGTCAACGGCGCAGGCATCAAGTACTTCCACACTAACTCGACCCTGGCGGACAGCACCGCCACCGGCACCGACAGCGTGGCCGTCGGCCCTAGCGCGAGCGCCACGGCAACCAATGCCATGGCCTTGGGCAACGGGGCCACGGCAGGCACCGCCAACTCGATAGCCCTGGGCAGCGGCGCAACCACTGCTGCGGCTAACGCCACCACCGGCGGCACGGTCAACGGCACGGCCTACACCTATGCGGGAGGCGCACCGACAGGCGTCTTGAGTGTGGGCAGTGCGGGCAATGAACGCCAGATCACCAATGTGGCGGCTGGCCAAGTCACGGGCACCAGCACCGATGCGGTCAACGGCAGCCAATTGTTCGCCACCAATACGGCGGTCGATGGCCTTGGCACTTCGGTGAACAACATCGTCAACAACGGTACGGGGATCAAGTATTTCCATGCCAATTCGACCTTGGCTGATAGCGCCGCAACGGGCATCGACAGCGTGGCCATTGGTCCACAATCGGTAGCGGGTGGCGCGCAATCCTTCGCCGCCGGCGCCGGTGCTTCCGCGACTACCGCCGGCGGCGTGGCCCTGGGTAACCAGACCAGTGTGCAAGTGTTGGGCGGTGTAGCGCTGGGCCAAGGCTCGGTCTCGGACCGTGCCATCGCGCCCTCCACCGGTTTGATCCCAGTGGGCAATGGTGCCATTCGCTACGACACCTCCGACGCGACCTTACTGGGTGCCGTGTCACTGGGTAAAACCGGCACGTACCGGCAACTCACCAACGTGGCGGACGGTACCAGTTCCCAGGATGCCGTGACGTTACGCCAACTGACCGGCGCAATCGGTTCGATCAGCGCCACCGGTACGATGTACTTCCACGCCAACTCGGCTAACCCGCAGGACTCCTTGTCGGTGGGACAGGAGTCGATTGCCGTAGGCCCGGCCACCGTGGTCAATGGCGATAACGGCATCGGCATCGGTAACCAGGCCACCGTCGGCCAGGCTGCCGCTGGTGGCATCGCGATTGGGCGCGATACCCAGGTGCTGCTGGCCTCCGGCATTGCCATCGGCTCCCAGGCCCAGGCTCAGGGTGAACAGTCGCTGGCACTCGGCGCCGGTGCAGTGGCCAGCCACGCCACGAGCATCGCGCTGGGTTCAAGCTCGGTCACCACGGTCGGCGCCCAGAACGGCTACACCGCTTATGGCCTCAGCGCCCCACAGACCTCGGTCGGCGAATTGGGGATTGGTACTGCACTGGGTGATCGCAAGATCACTGGCGTGGCGGGAGGCTCGGCGCCGAACGATGCAGTGAATGTGGCACAACTGACAACCGTCGGTGACCGGGTGACGCAGAACACCACCAGCATCACTAACCTTGGCGGGCGGGTCACCACCATCGAAGGTGACATCACCAACATCACCAACGGTGCGGGCATCAAGTACTTCCACGCCAATTCGACCAGCGCGGACTCCCAGGCGGTAGGTCTGGAAGCCGTCGCCGTGGGCGGCGGTACCGTGGTCAGTGGTGACAACGGTATCGGCATCGGTAACCAGGCCACCGTTGACCAGGCGGCGCCGGACGGCATTGCAGTAGGTCGCAATAGCAAGGTGTTGGCGACTTCCGGTATTGCTATCGGTGTCGATGCCCAGGCTCAAGGCGCACAGTCGCTGGCACTCGGTGCCGGTGCAGTGGCCAGTCAAGCCAACAGCATTGCGCTGGGCTCCAACTCGGTCACTACGGTGGGTGCCCAGAGCGGCTACAGCGCTTACGGTCTCAGCGCGCCGCAGACCTCGGTCGGTGAATTGGGCATTGGCACGGCACTGGGTAATCGCAAGATTACCGGCCTAGCCGCCGGCTCGGCGCCGAACGATGCGGTGAACGTGGAACAACTGACGGCGGTGGGTGACCAGGTGGCGCAAAACACCACCAACATCACCAACCTGGGCGGGCGAGTCACGACCATTGAGGGCAACATCAACAACATTACCAACGGCGGCGGCGTGAAGTACTTCCACGCCAACTCTACCCAGCCTGACTCGGTGGCCGGCGGTGCCGACTCGGTGGCGATCGGCGGCAATGCCAGCGCCTCGGGCACTGGGGCCGTGGCTTCGGGCAACGGCGCGCAGGCCTCGGGCACTGCGTCGGTGGCCTCAGGCAACGGTGCGCAGGCAACCGGCGCCGGGGCTGTGGCGGTGGGCAATGGCGCCACGGCCAGTGCCGATGGCAGCGTAGCCGTTGGTCAAGGCTCAAGCGACAACGGCCGCGGTGCCGAGAACTACACCGGCAAATACTCCAACGCCAGTAACGCCAGCGTGGGCACTGTTTCGGTGGGCAATGCCGCCACGGGCCAGACCCGCACGGTCAGCAACGTTGCCGATGGCCGGCAGGCTACCGATGCGGTCAACGTACGGCAACTTGATGGCGCGGTGGCCGAGTCCAAGCAGTACACCGACAACTCGCTGAACACCATCAACACCAACGTCAATAACATCGCGGGCAACATCACGGCCGTGGATAACCGTGTCACTCAGGTCGAAGGCAATGTCTCCAAGGTACAGAACGGTACCGACGGCATGTTCCAGGTGAACAACACCAGTACCGCCGCCAAACCTTCCGCCACCGGTACCAATGCGGTGGCCGGTGGTGCCGGCTCGGTGGCTTCCGGCAACAACAGCGCAGCAGTCGGCACCAATGCCAAGGCTTCCGGAGCGAATTCGGTGGCCATGGGTAACGGCGCCAGCGCCACAGGGAGCAACAGCACGGCACTGGGTGCCAACTCGGTGGCGAGCCGTGACAACAGCGTCTCGGTCGGCGCAGTGGGCAGCGAACGACAGATCACCAATGTGGCCGCCGCCACCCAAGGTACTGACGCGGTGAACTTCGATCAGCTCAATAAAAGCGTGTCGAACATCACCAACAACGCTAACGCCTACACTGACCAGCGTTACTCCGAACTCAAGCGCGACCTGAAGAAACAGGACGACACCTTGAGCGCGGGGATTGCCGGTGCCATGGCAATGGCGAGCCTGCCACAACCCTACTCACCTGGAGCGAGCATGACGTCAATCGCAGCAGCCAACTATCGCGGGCAATCAGCGCTGTCATTTGGCGTGTCGAGAATCTCCGATAACGGCCGCTGGGTCAGCAAACTCCAGGCCACCACCAACACCCAGGGCGATGCGGGGATTGGCGTTGGCGTCGGCTACCAGTGGTAAGTGAGCGCGTTGCTTAGTACCTGACGAACAGGCTGCACCCGTGCAGCCTGTCTTTTCCACATCAGCACAAGGCTAATACCCTATGGCGTTGTTCAAAATGTCTGGCTGGATCCTCCCTCTGGTATTGCTTGTCGGCTGCGATAACAGTGCTCACACCGCCGCCGCGAAAACCTCGCAAGGCGTAGCACTGCCGGCACTCCCGATTATTCAGGGTGCCGTCATGGCGCTGGTGCCGATGCCCGACGGCCAGCGCAATGAATTGATGATGAATCAGGTGTGTGCGCTGGCTCGGGGCGAAAGCACTCAACAACAAGTGGCCCAGAACCTTTTGCAGCAAGGCATTGACCTGAGCCGGGTACCTCAACAAGGCCACCCGCTGTCATTGCTGGTTGACCCGGATGTATCGCGGCGCGTCACCGCGTGTGCGGCCTACATCGCCACCTCAGTGATGAGCGTGCCAAAAACCGCTGAGTTCATGGTCGAGGCAACCACCGCGCCCGCTTCGGGCAAGAAAAAGCTGAACGTCGACCCGCAAAAACTTAACTATTTCCTCGGCATACAATTGGCTGTCGCCAAGGCGGACGCTGATTTCTTTGCGCTGATTGCCACCCGACTGGAGAAGACCCCGGGCCTGACGCTGGAGCAATACAATCAACAGGCCAAAACACAGTTCGCCGACATCGCCCCCCTGTATCTACAGCGGGTCAAGGAACTCTATGCGCAGGGGCAGAATGTCCAGTACACGCTGGTTGAGTACTCCGACAGCGACTTCAAGTTCACCAGCAACAACGGCTATCTTTTTGAGTTCGGATACGACGGGCTGAACCTGAGTTTCAACCGAACGCCTTGGTACGGTGCGGGAAAGTTGCTGGGTAAAACCTATCTGCTGGATGTCGATTACTTTGCCAATCTTCCAGTTAAATAAACGACATACACTCGCTTTCGGTCACTTGATGGCATGGAGGTGCCTACAAATCCGTAGCACCTCACACCGGTTCACCGAACCATCGCGCTGCCACTTCGGCAACTGCCTCAAGATCAGCATCCGCCTCACTCACCCAGGCAACAATGCCATCCGGCCTTACAAGCAGTGCGCTCAATCCCAGCCGCTCCTTGGCATCACTGGCGACATAGGTAATCCGATCACTCCATTGGTTCACCAACGCTTGAAGCGGCGCGCTGCTGTCGAAATCCAGCAACAGCGCTCTCCCCGCCCTCAGCCGTTCGCCCAGCTTCGTCCCGTCCTCCAGCGCGAAGTCGGACGCGCTGCGGCCGACCAGTGGGTGGCTGCTGCCCAAGTCATAGCGCAAGGAAATACCCCACACACGCTCGGCAAAGTAGGTGGCGCCGTCGCGCGTGTCGATTAGGTCACGGATGATGGCTTCAAGCGCCCGCGAATTGCGGCTCGGCCGCATCAGCGCAACTTGGGCGCGTGACCAGTCAAGGACTTGTGCGCCCACAGGACAGCGCTCGTTTGAATAGCTGTCCAGCAGACCGGGCGGAGCATCGCCACGCAGCGTAGCCGTCAGCTTCCAGCCCAGGTTCATCGCATCGCCAAACCCGAGGTTGAGCCCTTGGCCGCCCAAAGGGGAATGGATATGCGCGGCATCGCCAGCGAGCAGCACCCGCCCTTTGCGGTAGGTCGTCGCCTGGCAGGCGCGATCGGTCCAGGTACTGGCCTGCTTGAGCGCCGTCAAGCTGACATCGACGCCGGCGATACGGTGCAACACCGTCTGCACGTGTTCGAGCGTGATCGGCTGCGTTCGATGGAAAGCCCCACCGTCGAAATCGACCATGGCGAGGGTCCCGGGCGGCGTCAGGGAATACATGCCCATGGGCGTGTAGTGGCGGCCCGGGCGGAGTTTCTCAGGGTCGGCCATCTCGACTTGAACGGAATAGCCGGTGAACTCCGGATCGGTGCCAAGAAATTCAAAACCGCCGACCTTACGTACCGTACTGCGACCGCCATCACACCCCACGAGCCAGCGTGCGCGGAACGTCTCACCACCGGCGCGGATGACCACGTCCGTGTCCAATTGCTCGAACGCTTCAACCCCCAGGCCACGCCTGATCTCGACCCCCATCGCACCAGCGCGAGCAGCCAGGACGGATTCAATCTGCTCCATATCACAGGCCATATGGGTCACATGGGAGCCTGGCAAATAATAGGGCCATTGCGAAGTGTCGATAAGGTCGTGGTCGAACACAATGCCAGCGAAATGACCGGCCGGGCCGCGTGCCGGTTGTGCGCGACTGCCCGAGTCCACTTTCACGGGTTGCGACATCGCAAGGTCATCCAACATCCCACGACGGTAGAAGGCCTCGAGGGTAGGCGTCCAAAGACCGCGCATGCCGAATGGCAGCCGCTTCAACGGGGAATGCGGATCCTCGGCTTGCTCCAACACCAACACCGACCGCTTGGCGAGGCGCAGCTCACAGGCGAGAAACAAACCGACCGGGCCGGCACCGGCAATCACGACATCATAGATCACAGTCACACCTCTCAAGCGTTTTGGCCCCTGCCCCATAGCGCCACAGAATGCCACCCGCCTGCGGTACTTGCCCGGGTATTTCCTCGTGAACCACGAACCATTTTTCCCCAGGCAAGAACAGCGAACTCTGCACTTCCTCGCAAAAGGCGGACGAAACGCCAAAGAGAGCCAATATGAACATCACTGCCTGTAATGAACGCGTAGAAGACATCAGCCCCCCTCACACGACCGGCTTGCGTTCTCCTTCAGTAGCGCCCCAGACTATCGGCAGTCACCCAAGTGAGCAGCTATATGGACATCGAAAAAATCAAAGGCCGCCTCGACTTCCTGCGCGAGGCAGAAAAACTCAAGGACGTACTGCGCTCGGCCCACACCTCGTCCGGTCGTACCGAAAGCACCGCAGAACACAGCTGGCGCCTGTGCCTGATGGCGATGGTGTTCGAGGATGAACTGGCCGAGCTGGATCGTCTGAAAGTACTCAAGATGTGCGTCATCCACGACTTGGGCGAAGCCATTCACGGTGACGTGCCGGCGATTGCGCAAATCCCAGGGCAGAACAAGGGCGAACAGGAAAGAGACGACTTGCTGTTCCTCGCCCGCTCCGTGGACGCGCCGGTACGCGAAGGTATCCTGTCGCTGTGGGATGAATACGAGCAAGCCTCGTCCCCGGAAGCCTTGGCGGTCAAAGCCTTCGACAAGCTGGAAACCATGCTCCAGCACAACCAGGGCAACAACCCGCCCGACTTTGATTTTGAATTCAACCTGGATTACGGGCGCCGCTATACCAGCCTGCATCCGCTGTTTGCCGCCATGCGCAAACTGGTGGACGAAGACACACGCAGGAATCTGGAGGCCGGGCTTCAACGCTCCTGACGTTGCGTCCACTCATCAACGACATCGCCCATGGTCTTTGGCGTGCCGTTGCGGATCCAAGCCATGAAGGTCCGGTCGAACTTGAACGCGGCGCCGCAGTGCTCAAGCATGAATCGGCGTACGTTCTGGGTGTTTTTATAGTGCCGGGAAACTTCAGTGCTGCGGGTGATCACGTCGCTGTGCCAGTCAAAACCCATAAGGTTATCCCTACCCAATGCCGAGAATGGGCAAGCATAGTGCATCGCACCGCTGCTCTGACACCAACCCTGTGGCGAGGGGGCTTGCCCCCGTTGGGGTGCGAAGCACCCCTAAAGCCTGCCATCTCGGTCTATCTGAAAAACCGCAGTGGTCTGATTGGGGCGGCTTCGCCACCCAACGGGGGCAAGCCCCCTCGCCACAGGGTCACTTGTTGCTTGCCCTAATATCATTAGCCAGCCACCTTCAATTTTTCCGCCACCGGCTTTGCCACCAGTTGCAGCTGGCGCATTACCGGCCTATGTTCCAGACAATGCAGTTGCAACCTGCACTCGCATCCCGCTGTCCATCCAAATACGACTGCCCCGTAGCCAGGTGACGACATGCCTCAAAACTCCCGCCCCGCCGTGCTCGAACTGATCGGCAACACGCCGCTGGTACGCGTGAGCCGCTTCGATACCGGCCCCTGCACGCTGTTCCTCAAGCTTGAATCACAGAACCCTGGCGGTTCGATCAAGGACCGCATCGGTCTGGCGATGATCGACGCCGCCGAGCGCGATGGCCGCCTGCGTCCTGGCGGTACCATCATTGAAGCCACCGCCGGTAATACCGGCCTGGGCCTGGCGCTGGTGGGCCGGGCCAAGGGTTATCGGGTGGTGCTGGTGGTTCCGGACAAGATGTCCACCGAGAAGGTCCTGCACCTCAAGGCCATGGGTGCCGAGGTGCACATCACCCGCTCCGACGTGGGCAAGGGCCATCCCGAGTATTACCAGGACGTCGCAGCGCGACTGGCGCAGGAAATTCCCGATTCATTTTTCGCCGATCAATTCAACAACCCGGCCAACCCGCTGGCCCATGAAACCAGTACCGCCCCGGAAATCTGGGCGCAGACCCAGCATGACCTGGACGCCATCGTGGTCGGCGTCGGTTCGGCCGGCACCCTGACCGGGCTGACCCGCTTCTTCAAGCGCGTGCAACCGGACCTGGCGATGGTGCTGGCCGATCCGGTCGGCTCGGTGATGGCCGAATACAGCCGCAGCGGCACCCTCGGCACGCCGGGCTCGTGGGCGGTAGAAGGTATCGGCGAAGACTTCATCCCCTCGATTGCCGACTTGTCCAGCGTGCGCCAGGCCTACTCCATCAGCGACGAAGAAAGCTTCGACCATGCCCGGCAACTGCTGCGGGCCGAAGGTATTCTCGGCGGCTCTTCCACTGGCACCCTGCTTGCGGCCGCCCTACGCTACTGCCGCGAGCAAACCGAGCCCAAACGGGTCGTGACCTTTGTCTGCGACACCGGCACCCGTTACCTGTCCAAGGTCTACAACGACCAATGGATGAACGACCAGGGCCTGCTCCAGTACAAGCACTACGGCGACCTGCGCGACCTGATCGCCCGGCGCTTCGAGGATGGCCGGGTGATCAGCGTCGGCCCGGACGACACCCTGCTCACCGCCTTCCAGCGCATGCGCCTGGCGGATATCTCGCAACTGCCGGTGCTGGTGGACGGCCAACGCCTGGTAGGCGTGATCGACGAATCGGATATCTTGCTGGGCATGCACCAGGATGCCTCGCACTTTCACATGACCGTGGCCAGCGCCATGACCAACACCCTGCAAACCCTCGCGCCCAGCGCCAGCCTGGCTGAACTGCAGGCAGAACTGGATCGCGGACTGGTGGCAATCATCGCCGATACCTCAGGCTTTCACGGCCTGATTACCCGCGTCGACCTGCTCAATCACTTACGGAGATCCCTTGCATGAGTCAGCACGATAAAACCGCCTTCGCCACCCGCGTTATCCATGCAGGGCAATCGCCAGACCCAACGACCGGGGCGTTGATGCCGCCGATCTATGCCAACTCCACTTACCTGCAACAGAGCCCCGGTGTGCACAAGGGTCTCGACTACGGGCGCTCCCACAACCCTACGCGCTTTGCCCTGGAGCGTTGTGTGGCAGACCTCGAGGGAGGCACCCAGGCCTTCGCGTTTGCCTCCGGCCTGGCGGCGATTTCCACCGTGCTGGAGTTGCTGGATGCCGGCGCCCACGTGGTCTCCGGTAATGACCTGTACGGCGGCACCTTTCGCCTGTTCGACAAGGTGCGCCAACGCAGCGCCGGGCATCGCTTCAGCTTCGTCGACCTGAGCAACGTGGCGGCCTTCGAAGCGGCCTTGCAGGACGACACACGAATGGTCTGGGTCGAGACGCCGAGCAATCCTTTGCTGAGCCTTACAGATCTGGCGGCCATTTCCCGCATCTGCCGTGCCCGGGGCATCATCTGCGTGGCTGACAACACCTTTGCCAGCCCGTGGATCCAGCGCCCGCTGGAGCTGGGTTTCGATATCGTGGTGCACTCGACCACCAAGTACCTGAACGGCCATTCGGATGTCATCGGCGGTATCGCGGTGGTCGGGCAAAACCCGGAACTGGCCGAGCGCCTGGGCTTCCTGCAAAACTCCGTGGGTGCCATTGCCGGCCCGTTCGACGCCTTCCTCACCCTGCGTGGCGTGAAGACGTTGGCCCTGCGCATGGAGCGTCATTGCAGCAATGCCCTGGATCTGGCCACCTGGCTGGAGCAACAGCCGCAAGTAGCGCGGGTCTACTATCCGGGCCTTGCGTCACACCCTCAGCACGAACTGGCCCGTCGGCAAATGCGCGGGTTCGGCGGGATGATTTCCGTGGACCTGAAAAGCGACCTGGCCGGGGCCAAGCGCTTCCTCGAAAACGTACAGATCTTCGCCCTGGCTGAAAGCCTCGGCGGCGTGGAAAGCCTGATCGAACACCCGGCGATCATGACCCACGCCAGCATCCCCGCCCAAACGCGTGCGCAGTTGGGTATTGGTGATGGTCTGGTGCGGTTGTCAGTGGGTGTGGAGGACGTCGAAGACCTGCGCAAGGATCTGGCCCAGGCCCTCGCGCAGATCTGAACACCGGGCTCACTTAATCGGCAAAGGTGGCGCCCCGGGTATTCACAAACAGCCCATACACCGAATGGCTGCCGGCCATGAACAGCCGGTTGCCCTCCCTCCCCCCGAAGCACAAATTGGGGCAACGCTCCGGCAATGAGATGTGGCCGATAGCTTTGCCCTCAGGGTTGAACACCCGCACGCCATCGAGTTTCTCCAAGTCGGCCTTGGGGTCGCCATTGCCGCCCCAGCCGCACCAGAGGTTGCCACTTTCGTCACACTTCATGCCGTCGATGGCGGCGTAATCCAGGCCTTCGATGTGCTTGCGGCGCGCACCGAGGCTGCCATCTTCATTGACGCTGATCGCCCAGATAAGTCGATTGGGCTTGGCTCGCCCTTCTACCACGTAGAGGATCTTTTCATCGGGAGAAAAGCACAGGCCGTTGGGTCCGTTGAGGTCGTCGATCACCCGGCTGACCTTGCCGCTGTCACCGTCAATGCGATACACGCCGTGAGGCTGGCTGGGCGTTACCTTGTGCCCCTCGTAGTTGTTGCCAGTCTGGAACGGCGGGTCGCTGAACCAGACCGAGCCATCGCGCTTGCACACGATGTCATTGGGCGAGTTGAAAGGCTTGCCGTCAAAACTGTCGGCCAGCACGGTAATGCTGCCGTTGTGTTCGGTGCGGGTAATACGGCGGCCTTCCCCAGACGTGGTCGAACCTTCGCAGACTAATAACCGGCCCTGGCGATCGCGGCACATACCATTGGCGAAATTCGAGTGATCCCGATACACCGACAGGCTGTCGGTGACTTCATCCCAACGCATGATGCGGTTATTGGGAATATCACTGACCAACAGGTAACGCCCGTCGCCCACCCACACCGGCCCCTCCGCCCAGCGCAAACCGGTAGCGAGCCTTTCCACGCTGGCATTGAACAACCTGAGGTCGAGGAAGCTGTCGTCGAGAATCTTGATCAGCGGGTCGGGGTAGCGTTGGCTCAGCAGTTCGGCCTGGGCCAGCCGAGGCAGGTTGCCGAGTACCGCAACCGTCGCCGATACCGCCAGGGTTCGCTTGAGAAACACCCGGCGACTGTTATCTGCCGAGTGGGACGATGGGGCAACACTCATGGTAGGTCTCCGTTATTTATTGTTAGACGGGGACGCCATTTTTATCTTGTGATGAGACATCGTACAAGATGATTTATTCAAATAACTCCATGATTTACGCATTAACTAGAAATTTCACTTTCCTTTTCATGGGCATTTATTGCAATGTTGTATGATGACGTGAGCACTGGACTCCGCAAAATCCAGCTCATCCATGCGTACCCTATAACAACAAGGAAATCCCCATGCAAAACGTCAAAGTGCTGATCGGTTTTCTGTGCCTGTTCAGCGGCTATGTAGTCGCCAGCCCGGCCGCCGCCGACAAAGAGGTCGCCCAGGCCGTCGATCACCTGACCCAAGCCATGCTGCACAAGAATATTCCCCAGCTTCAGGCCCTCACTGCGAACAACCTCACCTACGGCCACTCCAGCGGCAAGATCCAGACCAAGCAGGAATTCATCGCCGACATCGAAACCGGCCGCAGCGGTTTCAAGACCCTGGAAATGCAAAAACAGACCATCACCCTAAACGGCGACACCGCCCTGGTGCGCAATCACTTCTCGGCACAGGCGGTTAACAGCGGTGTGGAAGTGCCGACCGAGATCGAGAATTTTCAGGTCTGGCAGAAACAGAAAGGCCACTGGCTGCTGATTGGGCGCCAAGCGTTCAAGTTCTGAACACTGTTTCTGTAGCCGACGTTCACCACGCCACCAACCGCCGCACCTTGATCAACGCCTCCCGCAGCGCCGTCATATCCACCGAGCCCAGCGCCAGGCGAACCGCATGGGGAACATGCACCGTCGTCGCAAACGGCTCGGCCGTGGACACTGAAATATTCTCCCGGGTCAGCGCCATGGCGAACTGATCCGCCCGGGTGTCTTCCGGCAACGGCAACCACAGAAAGTACGAAGATGGATGGCGAATGTAATCCAGCCCGGCCAGCACTTCATCCACCAGCATCTGGCGCGCCTGGGCATCCTTGCGTTTTTGTGCTTCCAACTGCAGGACGGTGCCGTCTTCGATCCAGGCGACAGCGATGGCCGTCATCACCCCTGGTGCGTTCCAGACAGTCGCCATGATGGTGCGCTCCAGCGCGTGCACCCATGGAAGGGGCGCAGCCACGAAGCCAACACGCAAACCGGTAGCGACGCTCTTGGACAGCCCTGAAATGTACACCGTGCGTTCCGGTGCCAACTCCGCCAACGGTGGCGGCGCGTGCTCTGCCAGGAAGGCATAGGCCGCGTCTTCGATAAGGATCAGGTCGTGTTGACGGGCGATCGTCACCAACTGCTGGCGCTGCTCGATGCCCAACACCCACCCCAGGGGATTATGCAGGGTCGGGATGCTGTAGACGGCGCGCACCTTGCGCCGGCGACAAAGGTCTTCCAGAAAGCCAAGGTCAGGGCCTGTCGCCGTGACCGGGAGGGCGACGATTTCAAGGTGCAGCGCCTCGGCCAGCACCTTGAAGCCCGAGTAGGTCAGCCCATCCACCGCCACCACATCACCGGGCTTGAGCAGCGCCATCATCGCCACCGCCAGGCCATGCTGGGCGCCGCTGACCATCAGCACCTGCTCGCCCGGGACCGTCAGCCCCCTGCTACGCAGATGACGCGCCACCGCAGCCCGTTCATGTGCACGCCCGCCATGGGGTTGATAGCGCAACAGCGATTCCAGGTCGCCGGACAACGCCAACTGCCGCAACGCAGTGCGCAGCAGGTCGGCCTGGCCGGGTAACGATGGGTAGTTGAAGTTGAGATCAATCATGCCGGCCGCCACAGCAACCTGCCCAATCCCCTGCCCCGGCGACAGCGTTATCTCCCGCACAAAGGTCCCGCGACCGGTTTCGCCGCTGACCAGCCCCATAGCTTCAAGCTCGGTATAGACCCGGCTGGCCGTGGCCAATGCCAAGCCATGAGTACTCGCCAATTGCCGGTGCGTCGGCAAGCGGGTGCCGGGCGCCAGGCTTCCTGAGCGAATGTCCCTGGCGAAGTTATCGACCAACGACTTGTAGCGGGCGCGAGGCATAGGCGGCGTATCCATGACAATTTTTTGATTGTCTTAATCTTCGACCATAGGATGCCCTGGATGCAACCCATCCTTATCGAGCCTGCCTTTCATGGAACGTACCTCGCCCCTTAATGCCGTGGAACACAACAACGCCCGCGGTTGGATCAATGGGTTTATCGGCGTGCTGATTTTCAGTGGTTCACTGCCGGCGACCCGCTTGGCGGTGCTGGAATTCAATCCAATTTTCCTGACCGTCGCCCGAGCGACCATCGCCGCGCTGTTGGGGCTGTGCCTGCTGTGGCTGTTCAAGGAAAAACGCCCTGCCCGCCATCAACTGGTGCCGCTGATCATCGTTGCGCTGGGCGTGGTGATCGGCTTTCCACTGCTGACGGCACTGGCGTTGCAATACGTGACCTCCGCTCACTCCATCGTGTTTGTCGGCCTGCTGCCCTTGGCCACTGCTGCGTTCGGCGTGCTGCGCGGTGGCGAGCGCCCCCGGCCGGTGTTCTGGCTGTTCTCGATACTGGGTAGCCTGCTGGTGATGGGCTACGCCGTCTCCCAAGGCCTGAGCGCGGCGCCCGTCGGCGACCTGCTGATGCTGCTGGCGATACTGGTGTGCGGTTTGGGTTATGCCGAAGGGGCAAAGCTGTCCCGCACCCTCGGTGGCTGGCAGGTGATCTGCTGGGCGCTGGTGGTGTCGTTACCGGTGGTGGCGCCGCTGACTTTGCTGCTGATGCCCGCTTCGTTCTCGGGCATCAGCCTGCCGGCCTGGTTGAGCCTGACCTATGTGTCGCTGTTCAGCATGCTGATCGGCTTTGTGTTCTGGTATCGCGGGTTGGCCCAGGGTGGGATCGCTGCCGTCGGCCAGTTGCAGTTGCTGCAACCATTCTTCGGCCTGGCGCTGGCGGCGACCCTGCTCCATGAGCGCGTCAGCCTGGGCATGCTGGCGGTCACCGTGGCGGTGATTCTGTGCGTGGCCGGGGCGAAGAAGTTCGCGCGCTAGCACCTTATTCAACGCTGCGGCGCGACGATCTTGAACTTGATGGTGATTGCATTGGACACCGCGCTGTCTGCCCATTCGCCCGCACCGATATTGAACTCGGCACGCTTGAGCACAAGCTCGCCATCAAACACACCGATACCGCCCTGCTCCTTGAGGGCCACCTGTACATCAACCGGCCGGGTCTGCCCCTTGAGGGTCAGGTTGCCAGTGAACAGGTAAAGGTTGCCTCCCAAGTCGGTGACACGCGTCGATTCAAAGGTACCCACTGGAAACGTCGCCATGTCGAACCAGCCGGACTTGGTCAGCTCGGTGTTCGCATCGCTGCTGCCGGCATCAATGCTCGACAGTTGGATTTTCAGTACAGCGCGGGAAGCAGCAGGGTTTTGCGTATCAAAATCCAGGGTCGCCTCATACTGGCCGAAGGTGCCGTACACCTGCCGCCCCATCTGGTCATAGGTGAAGCTGATGGTGCTGGCGGCCGGATTGACGTAGGTGTATTCCACGGCCTGCGCGCTGCACAGGACGAAAAGAGTAACCAGTGCGGCAGAAAGCAAAAATCGGCGACTCATGAAGTTCTCCGCAAGGGCAAAGGGCGAGCACTGGATTTATTCCGGCATCTGGCATTAGGCTCCTGACCTCTAACGCAGGTTAGCTGCCCCAGAACAATAAGGATCCCCGATGCACCACCTTTCATTGCAGGACATCACCGCCCCTGAAGGCATTTGCTACGGCTGCGGCGGCAGCAACCCTCATGGATTGCATATCAAGAGCCGCTGGGATGCAGGCGGTATCCACGTCATCGCCGAACATCTACCCGACGGCAAATACTCCGGCTGGCCCGACCTGGTCTATGGTGGACTGATCGCGATGCTGGTTGACTGCCACTCCAACTGGACCGCCATGGCCTACCACTACCGGGCTGAAAACCGCGAACCGGGCAGCCTGCCGCGTATCGACTGCGTCACCGGCAACCTGGGCATCAAGTTCATCAAGCCGACGCCCATGGGCGTACCGCTGACCTTGCGGGCCAAGGTCGAGGGTGAGGTCGGACGCAAGAGCCGCGTGGTCTGCGAGGTGTACGCCGGTGACGTGCTCACGGCGATTGGCGATTCAATTTTTGTCCGGGTCGATACCGGACAGTTGGCAGCCGCCGCCCATGGTCGGGATGCCTGATAGTGGTCTACATTCAGTGCCATCCGTTGAATGAGGAGCACACCGATGACTCGTCTGACCGCTAAAGACTTCGCCCCTGAGCTGCTGGAACTCTACGACGGCTACGCCCACGGCAAGCTCAACCGTCGTGAGTTCCTGGACCGTGCGGCACTGTTCACCTTTGGCGGGCTGACAGCCTCGGCGCTGCTCGCGGCCTTGAGCCCGAACTACGCCCTGGCTGAGCAGGTGAAATTCACCGACCCCGACATCGTCGCCGACTACATCACCTACCCCTCACCCAAGGGCAACGGCACAGTGCGCGGCTACCTGGTGCGTCCAGCCAACGCCAGCGGAAAAATCCCCGCCGTGGTGGTCGTGCACGAAAACCGTGGCCTCAACCCCTATATCGAAGACGTCGCCCGGCGCCTGGCCAAGGCCGGCTTTATCGCCCTGGCCCCCGATGGCCTGACCTCCGTGGGCGGCTACCCCGGCAACGATGAAAAAGGCGTGGAGTTGCAGCAGAAAGTCGATCCTGAAAAGCTGATGAACGATTTCTTTGCCGCCATCGAATGGCTGATGCACCACGACGCGAGTACGGGCAAGGTTGGCATCACTGGCTTCTGCTATGGCGGTGGCGTGACCAATGCGGCGGCGGTGGCGTATCCCGAGTTGGGCGCGGCGGTATCGTTTTATGGACGCCAGCCGGACGCCAAGGATGTGCCACGGATCAAGGCGCCGATCATGTTGCATTACGGTGAACTGGACACACGGATCAATGAGGGCTGGCCGGCGTATGAAAAAGCCTTGAAGGCGGCGGGTACCCCGTATGAGGCGTTTATCTACAAGGGCGCCAATCACGGTTTTCATAATGATTCGACGCCGAGGTATGACGAAGCGGCAGCGAACCTGGCGTGGGAGCGGACGTTGGGGTGGTTTCGCAAGTATCTGGCTTGAGATCCACCCTCAGCGCTCCACTACTCATGGCTCCCCAACCACTCCTTGAACGCCAGCATCGCTGGCGTCTCTGTACGCGACTGCAAACGCGTCAGCCAATAGCTGCCCGTAGTGATCTCCACCTCAAACGGCTGCCGGATCACATCCGTGGCCAGTTGCCGGGAAAACATCATCGCCGGCGCCAGGGCCACACCTACACCTTGCTGCGCGGCTTCCATCATCGCCAGGGAGGAGTCGAAGACGATACTGCGTGGCACCAGCGTATCGGCTGGCAGGCCGGCAGCCTGGAACCACTGGGTCCATTCATCGGCGCGGTAGGAGCGCAGCAAAGTGTGCTTCAACAGGTCGACGGGGGTCTGCAACTGCCGGGCGATCTGCGGCACGCACAGCACCGTGAGCGGTGCCTCCAGCAACTGACAGGCCTCAGTGCCGTGCCAAGCACCCGCGCCGAAACGAATGGCGTAGTCCAGGCCTTCGGCGGCAACGTCAACGCGGTTATTGTTGGTGGACAGGCGCAAGTCGATAAAGGGATAACGCGCCTGAAAGTCCGGCAGACGGGGCAATAGCCAACCGACGACAAACGTCCCCACCGCCCCCACCGTCAGTACTTCGCGGTAGTGTCCGCCTTCAAACCGATCCAGGGTCTGGGCGATGCGGTCGAAGGATTCGCGCAATACCGGCAGCAGGGTTTCGCCTTCACTGGTGAGCATCAGGCCCCGGGGCAAGCGTTTGAACAAAGTGACATTGAGTTGTGCCTCCAGGCTTTTCACCTGGTGGCTGACCGCTGCCTGAGTCACGCACAGCTCGATGGCCGCTCGCGTAAAGCTCAGATGACGTGCCGAGGCCTCGAAGGCCCGCAAGGCATTGAGGGGCAGATGTGAACGGAGCATGGTTTGATCCAATTTTTTCTAATGGCTGTTCCGAGATATGGTCGTTTGCCCAATGGCGACAAACTGCCTAGATTTGCAACGCCCGCGCCGGTGCAGGTATCCAACGAATCAACTTCATGGAAGCGACATCATCATGTACGAAAAATCTTTGTCTCGAGTGCGCAGCGCCACGATATTCGCCTTATTACTCGGCGCAGGCAACTGCATGGCGGCCAGCGACATTCGCCAGGTTGTAGACGCAACGATTAAACCGCTGATGCAACAACAGGACATCGCAGGCCTGTCGGTAGCGATTGTGCAGAACGGTCAGGCGCAATACTTTAACTACGGCGTCGCCTCAAAGGACGACCAACAACCGATCACCGAAAACACCCTGTTTGAAATCGGCTCGGTGAGCAAAACCTTCGCCGCCACCCTCGCCGGCTATGCCCAGGCCACCGGTAAACTGAAGCTGCAAGCCCCCGCCAGCCAGTACTTGCCTGCGCTGCGGGGTGGCAAGTTTGACCACATCAGCGTGCTTAACCTCGGCACTTACACGGCGGGCGGTCTGCCCCTGCAATTCCCACCGGAAGCTGACAGTGCCCACAAGATGATCGGCTACTACCAACACTGGAAACCCGATTTCGCGCCCGGCACTCAACGCCTGTATTCCAACCCGAGCCTGGGCCTGTTTGGTTACCTGGCGGCGCAAAGCCTGGGACAACCGTTCGACCAGTTGATGGAAAAAACCTTGCTGCCAAAACTTGGCCTCAAGCACACCTACATCAACGTGCCCAAATCGCAAATGAGCCTGTACGCCCAAGGCTATGACAAGGACGGTAAACCCTCCCGCGTAGGCCCGGGAGCCCTGGACAGCGAAGCCTATGGGATCAAAACCAGCACCTCGGACCTGATTCACTATGTTGAAGTGAACATGAACCCGGCCAGCCTGGAAAAACCCCTGCAACAAGCCATCACAGCCACCCACACCGGCTACTACACGGTCGAAGGCACCACCCAGGGCCTGGGCTGGGAGATGTACCCTTACCCGATCAAGCTGGATGCCTTGGTTGCCGGTAATTCGAACTCCATGGCCTTTGAGCCACATAAGGTCACCTGGCTGACCCCGCCGCAACCACCCCATGCCGATACGCTGGCCAACAAGACCGGCGCCACCAATGGCTTCGGCGCCTATGTGGCCTACGTGCCCAGCAGAGGCATCGGTATCGTGATCCTGGCGAACAAGAACTACCCGAATGCCGAGCGAGTGAAAGCCGCCCACGCTATCTTGAGTGCCATGGATCAATAGGACCTTCATCAATGCCCGACCGTCAGTGGACACTGCTCGACAGCCAGGGGCAGCCGTTTTCCAGCGACCGCCCCGGCACTGTCGGCGGGCATAAAAAAAGCCGGCTCTACGGCCGGCTGGATTGTCCGGCCGCCCTGCGCGCTTTGGCACGGGGCGGCTATGTGGCGAATCGAGTGTTTTTCCTGGATGAAGCGACGGCCAGGGCCGCGGGATATCGGCCGTGTGCGGTGTGCATGCGAACCGAGTACCTGCAATGGAAAGCCCAATAGGGATCAAATGTGTGCGGGCTTGCTCGCCAATACGACTGTAGCCGCTGCCGAGGCACGAGGCTGCGATGCGTGTCCGCAGGACCGCCCTCGGGGGCCGCTACGTCGGAATGCCGCACCAAACCCATCGCAGCCTCGTACCTCGGCAGCGGCTACAACCACATTCAGGGTTTTCTCCCACATTTTGGCAATGTTACATCCCCAACCACCCCGGCAACGCCAGCGAGATAAACGGCACATACGTGACGAGAATCAGGAACGCCAGCAGGATCATCAACCACGGCAACGCCGCCCGGATGGTCTGACCGAGGGTCAACCCGGTCACCGCCGACGTCACAAACAGGTTCAACCCCACCGGCGGATGCACCAGGCCAATCTCCATGTTCACCACCATCACGATCCCCAGGTGAATCGGGTCGATGCCCAGCTTCATGGCAATCGGGAAGAAGATCGGCGCCAGGATCAGCACGATGGCTGACGGCTCCATAAAGCTGCCCGCCACCAGCAGTACCACGTTGACCATGATCAGGAAGCCAATGGGCGTCAGGCCTTCGGAGATCACCCATGCGGTGATTTCCTGGGGAATCTGTTCGGTGGTCAGCACGTGGGCGAACAGCATGGCGTTGGCGATGATAAACATCAGCATGATCGCCAACCGGCCAGACTCCAGCAGCACTTTGGGACAGTCCCTGAACTTCATGTCCTTGTAGACAAACAGCGCCACAAACGCCGAATACACCGCCGCCACAGCTGCCGCTTCGGTCGGGGTGAACATGCCGCTGTAGATGCCACCAAGGATGATCACCAGCAACAGCAAGCCCCAGAACGCACGACGAGCGCAGGTCAGCCACTCACGAAAGGTGGCCCGTGGTTGTGCCGGTAGCTTCTTGATGCGCGCGACAATGTAGATCGCGATCATCAACATCAGGCCCAGCAGCAGCCCCGGGATCACCCCGGCCATGAATAGCTTGCCCACCGAGGTTTCGGTGGCGGCCGAGTACACCACCATCACAATCGACGGCGGAATCAGGATGCCCAAGGTCCCGGCATTACAGATAATCCCGGCGCCGAATTCCTTCGGATACCCCGAACGCACCATGCCCGCCACGGCAATCGAACCCACTGCCGCCACCGTGGCCGGCGATGAGCCGGACAGTGCGGCAAACAACATGCACGCCAGCACTGCGGCAATCGCCAGGCCGCCACGGATGTGACCGACGCAGGCGTTGGCAAAGTCGATCAGCCGTTGCGCCACGCCGCCAGTGGTCATGAACGCACCCGACAGCAGGAAGAACGGAATCGCCAGGAAGGTGTAGGCGTCCGAGGTTTCAAACAGCTTGATTGCCAGTGAACTCACCGAGTCCGGGCTGAACATCAGGATCGACGCCGCCCCCGACAAACCCAGGGCAATCGCAATCGGCACCCCGAGAAACATGAACACGAACAACAACAGAAACAGACATAGAACGGCCATCAGTGACGCTCCTCATGGCTGCCCGCCAGCTTGCTGGCTTCACCGGCTTCGTCCGCCAGCCCCAGCCCGGTTTGCCGATGGGTAAATATGCGGTAGAAAATTTCCAGGTAGCGGATGAACACCAGGGCGAAGCCGATCGGCACGATCACCACGATGTCGCCGACATCCACCCCGAACTTGTCGAGGTCTTCGGCGCCGATGTGCGCGGTCATCACCGCACTGACCCACTTGTAACTGGCGACCATGAACAAACCCGCATACGCCAGGCAGCACAGGCAAGCCAGCATCCCCAGCACACGCTGCACCGGGCGCGAGGTCAGCTTGACCAGCGCGTCGACACCCAGGTGGCCAGCGGTGCGTACACCGTAGGAGATCCCGAAGAAAATCAGCCAGCCGAACATGGCCTTGGTCAGGGCAACGCTCCAGGTCATGTCCTGGGCCCAACCCATGGTGCCGTCGCCCAAGGCGTTGAAAAAGTTGCTGCTGAAGGCCCACTTGTCGGCCAGGGAAAAGAACAGGGTGTAGATGTTGTTGAGCATGACGTAGACAAAAGTCACCAGGGTCATGGCGGTCAGCAGGAAGGCGATAAAACCTTCCTCCAGGTGCTCCCAGACGCGCCTTAGCGTTTGCATGGCAAAACCTCGCGAAGCAGAGATAGGTAAGTGCAAGGCTTGGGGGGGTAACCGGGTCAAATGTGGGAGCGGCGGTGCGACGATTCGACTTGCTCGCGAAGACGATCTTTCAGTTGATGTATCCGGTGACTGATACACCGCCTTCGCGAGCAAGCCCGCTCCCACATTTAATCTCGGCACTCCCCCAACATCACTGGTTCGACTGATCAGCCGCCTGAATCAGGTCGGCACCGATTTCACCTTCAAACCTCTTCCACACCGGGCGCATGGCTTCGCGCCAGAGTTGGCGTTGCTCTGGAGTCAGTTCGATGATTTCGCTGGTCTTGGCGTCGATGATCTTCTGCTTGGCCGACTGGTTCAGCGCCTCGGCCTGTTTGTTCACCTCGACGGTGACCTCCACCATGACCTGGTCAAGCGTGGTGCGGATATCCGGTGGCAGGCCGTTCCAGAATTTGGCGTTGGTGATCACCATGTAGTCGATCAGGCCATGGTTGGACTCGGTGAAGTACTTCTGCACCTCGTTGACCTTCTGGCTTTCATAGTTCGACCAAGTGTTCTCGGTGCCGTTGACGGTGCCGGTCTGCAAGCCCTGGTAGACCTCGGCAAAACTCATCTTGCGTGGGTTGGCGCGGATCGCCTTGAACTGCTCTTCCAGCACGCTGGAAGCCTGTACACGGAACTTCAGGCCACGGGCGTCCTTGGGTTCACGCAGCGCCTTGTTGGCCGACAACTGTTTGAGGCCGTTGTGCCAATAGGCCAGGCCGAGGATGTTCTTGTCCTGCATCGCGGTCAGCAGTGCCTTGCCTTGCGCCGCCTGGAAACGGTCGACGGCGGCCAGGTCATTGAACAGGAACGGCAGGTCATAGATCTGCACCTGCTTGGTGTACTGCTCGAACTTGGCCAGGGACGGTGCCAACATCTGCACATCGCCCAGCAGCATGGCTTCCATTTCCTTGCCGTCGCCGAACAGCGACGAGTTCGGGTAAACCTCGACCTTGACCCTGCCCGGCAGACGTTCTTCTGCGAGTTTCTTGAACAGCAGCGCGCCCTGGCCTTTGGGGGTGTTTTCGGCGACTACGTGGGCGAACTTGATCACAATCGGGTCCGCCGCCTGGGCCAGGCCCGCGGCAAACAAGGTGGCGGCGCAGAACAGCGCCCGAGAAAGCTTGAGCATGGAAATCACCTTCTTATTGTTGTGTTATAGGGCAAGGTGCCTGATGTCACGCGTATAGAGAATTTCGAATTTTAGATACCTGCGTTCGGCGTGGACGAACGCCAATCTTGCAACCGCTGAAGATCTAATGTGGGAGCGGGCTTGCTCGCGAATGCGATATACCAGTCACTGCCTGTACTGACTGATCCACCGCATTCGCGAGCAAGCCCGCTCCCACATTTTTTAGATCTGTACTGCCAGCAGCCTTTGCGCTCGCAGCAGCACCGGCGCGTCCACCATCTGCCCGTCCAACTGATAAGCCCCGGCCCCATGGGCACCAGCCTCCACTACCCGCTTCGCCCAGGCCAGGTCCTCGGCGCTGGGGGCCAAGGCCTGGTGGATCACCGCCACTTGTTTGGGATGGATACACAGCGCCCCGGCGAAGCCCATTTCATAGGCATGCCGAATCGAGCGACGCAGGCCTTCAGGATCATCGATGGCCGGGTGCACGCCATCCAGCGGCGCCACCAGCCCCGCAGCCCGGGAATGCACGATCAGCGCCAGGCGAGCCTGGTCCAGGGCAAATTGCGCCGCCGGGGAGTTGCTGCTCAGGTTCAAGTCCAGCGCCAAATCCAGGCCACCAAACGACAGACGTTCGACCTGCGGCGCATGGGCGATTTCAGCCACCGCCAGCAAGCCTCGCGCACTTTCGATGATCGGCCAGATAGCTTTGCCCGTCGCGGCCACCACCGCCACCTGGGCGGCGCTTTCCACTTTGGGCAGCAAAACGCCCGCCACCCCGGCATGGGCCTGGCAGAAGGCAACATCGGCAAAGTGCTCGGGATGCTCCGGTGCGTTGATCCGTACCCACACACGGGCCGCTGGCGTTGCCTGCAAAAACACCCCGAGATTGTCCCGGGCCTGGCGCTTGAGTGGTTCTTCCACCGCGTCTTCAAGATCGACAATCACCGCGTCGGCGCCGCTGGCCAAAGCCTTGGCAAAACGCTCGGGACGACTGCCGGGGACGAACAGTGCAGAGCGCACTATGGGATGGGCCATACCTATATTCCTTCTTCTAGTAGTCATCTCGAACTCTGTAGCCGCTGTCGAGGCACGAGGCTGCGCAGCGGCTCCCGAGGGCGGTCCTGCGGGCACGCATCGCAGCCTCGTGCCTCGACAGCGGCTACACGACTCGCCGTGCTCTTAATTGCTCCAGGGTTTCGGTCGAGTAACCCAGGCCTGTGAGAATCGACTCGGTGTGCTGCCCAAGCCCCGGCACGCCGTCCATCCTTGGGGTAAACGCCGCATTGCGGGCCGGTGGCAGCAGCGACGGTAACTTGCCCGCCGGGCTGTCGACTTCGCGCCAACTGTCGCGGGCCTTGAGTTGCGGGTGGTCCCACACACCCTGCATGTCGTTGACCCGGGCACTGGCAATCTGCGCGTCTTCCAGGCGCTGGATGACCGCTTCGGCCGTCAGTTGAGCGAAGCTGTCGACGATGATCTGGCGCAGCACTTCACGGTTGGCCGAACGCTTGAAGTTCGCCGAGAATCGCTCGTCAGCCGTCAATTCTGGTGTCAACAGGACCTTGTCGCAAAACGCCGCCCACTCGCGCTCGTTCTGCAAGCCGAGCATCACCGTGCCGCCGTCACCGGTGGGAAACGGCCCGTAGGGATAGATCGTCGAATGGGCAGCTCCAGCGCGCGGTGGCTGGGGGGCGCCGTCGAAGGCGTAGTACATCGGGTAGCCCATCCACTCCACCAGGCTTTCCAACATGCTGACGTCGATACGACTGCCCTTCCCGGTTTTGCCCCGCAGCAGCAGCGCCGAAAGAATGCCGCTGTAGGCGTACATCCCGGCAGAAATATCGGCGATGGAGCAACCAGCCTTGGCCATCTGGTCGTCACCCGGGCCACCGGTCACCGAGAGAAAACCACCTTCGCTCTGAATCAGCAGGTCGTAGGCTTTTTTCTTCTCATAAGGCCCGCCCTCGCCATAGCCAGAGATGTCGCAGACGATCAGCCGTGGAAAGCGCTGGTGCAGCGCGTCAAATGACAACCCCATGCGCGCCGCTGCGCCTGGCGCGAGGTTTTGCACCAACACGTCGGCGTCGGCCAGCAGATGCTCGAGGATATCGCCCGCCTCGTCCTGCTTGAGGTCCAGGGTCAGGCTTTCCTTTGAACGGTTGGTCCAGACGAAATGCGAGGCCAGGCCACGCACGCGCTCGTCGTAACCCCGGGCAAAGTCACCGGCACCAGGGCGCTCGATCTTGATGACACGGGCGCCCAGATCGGCCAACTGGCGGGTGCAGAACGGCGCGGCAATCGCGTGTTCCAGGCTGACGACAGTGATGCCGTCCAACGGTCGTTGATTAGCAGTCATGACGGTTCCTTAAAGCCAATGAGCCAGGGACACGGCGCTGCGCAGATCCCAAACCTTCTGGATCAGCTCACCGCTCTGCGCAGGTGTGCGGGCGCCACTGAATTGGGTCAGGCGCTGGAACTTGTCAGCCAGTTCTTCCCGGCTCAACGTGTTGCCCGGATCGCCCTTGGGTTCGTCGATGGCGCCGTGCAGCACGCGACCGTCAACCGTGGTGACCACCACCCGGCCCAGCCAACGCTGCGGATAGGCGCCATCGACTTCGCTGTCCAGGGTCATGCCAACCTTGTCGCGAAACGCCGACACGTTCGAATCGTTAAGCGCAAACTCATGGAATTCGGTCAGCCCAGCCTTGCCGTGTACGGCGATCAGACCCAACACGGTGCCCATGGAAAACTTGGCCTGGTGTACGGTCTGCGGCACGACCACGCGGCCCAATACGTCGATGGCGCCTTGGTGAACGCGGGTTTCCACGCGGGCGATCTGTTCATGATTGAGGCCTTCACGCTGCATCAAACCCAGCAGCGCATCGGCGGCCGGGTGGGTGTGGCGGCAAGACGCGTGGAACTTGAACGAGGTTTCCAGCAACGCCCAGCGACTGCCCAAACGATCAGACAATTTGCTTGGGTCAGCGTCAGTGGACATGCCCGCCGCCAAGCCCTGATCGCCTTCCAGAATATTGCGCGCACCGGTCAGGCCATCTGCCGTCAAATACGCCGCCAGCAAGCCATCGGCAGCGGCCTTGGCGGTATGCAACTGCTTGGAGTCGGCAGCGTCCCGCAGGAACTCCCATAACCCGGCAGCCTGGGTGCCGGCGCTGCCCAACAGGTTGATGAACTGCTCTTCGTTGAAGTCCAGCAATTTGCCCACCGCGACGGCGGCGGCCAGGGTGCCGACGGTGGCTGTGGTGTGAAAGATTCGATAATGGGAACGACCCATGAATTCGCCGATGCGAATCCCCGCCTCGTAGCCGGCCACCGAGGCCAGCAGCAGTTGACGGCCTGACTTGCCGAGGTCCTGCGCCGCAGCAAATACCGCTGGAAATACCACAGTCGCCGCGTGCAAGACCGAACTGTTGTGCAAGTCGTCCTGCTCCACCAGGTGCGACGATGCGGCGTTTACCAACGCGGCAAAATACGCACTGCTGCTGGCGCCGCTGACGATGATCTGCGCAGGTCCGCTGGCCGGACCCATCTTCTGGGCATAACGCTCGAACAATGGGATCGGATGGGCACCTTGGCTGGCCAGCGCCGAAGCGAGCCAGTCGAGAAACAGGTCTTCAGTGCGGGCCAGTACGGTGTCGGGTAGTTGCTCGTAATCCAGTGCAGCCAGGAATCGGCACAGGGCTTGGGTATGGCTCATGGTCAGGCCCTCAGAAGCTGCGCGGCAGCTCGAGCAGATGCTCGGCCACGTACGACAGGATCAAGTTGGTAGAGATCGGCGCCACCTGGTACAGGCGGGTCTCGCGGAACTTGCGCTCCACGTCGTATTCGCAGGCAAAGCCAAAGCCGCCATGGGTTTGCAGGCAAGCGTTGGCCGCTTCCCAGGAGGCCTTGGCCGCCAGGTACTTGGCCATATTGGCGCTGGCTCCGGCGTTAGCGCCGCTGTCGTATTCCTCGCAGGCACGCCAACGCATCAGGTCCGCCGCTTCAATTTCGATATGGGCTTCGGCAATCGGGAACTGCACGCCCTGGTTCTGCCCGATGGGCCGGCCAAACACCACGCGGTCGCGGGCATAGGCACTGGCCTTCTCGATAAACCAGCGGCCGTCGCCGATGCATTCAGCGGCGATCAACGTACGCTCGGCATTCAGGCCGTCGAGGATGTAGCGGAAACCCTTGCCCTCCTCGCCAATCAGGCTGTCTTCAGGCAACTCAAGGTTGTCGAAGAATAGCTCGTTGGTTTCGTGGTTGACCATGTTGGCGATGGGCTGCACGGTCAGGCCGTTGCCAATGGCGTCACGCAGGTCCACCAGGAAAATCGACATGCCTTCAGACTTCTTCTTGACCTCGGCCAGCGGTGTGGTGCGTGCCAGCAGGATCATCAGATCAGAGTGCTGAACCCGTGAGATCCACACCTTCTGGCCGTTGATCACGTACTTGTCGCCGCGCTTGATGGCGGTGGTCTTGATCTTGGTGGTGTCGGTGCCGGTGGTGGGCTCGGTGACGCCCATGGATTGCAGGCGCAATTCACCGCTGGCCAGCTTCGGCAGGTAGAAGCTTTTTTGCGCCTCGCTACCGTGGCGCAGCAAGGTGAACATGTTGTACATCTGGCCGTGGACAGTGCCGGAATTGCCGCCGCAGCGGTTCACTTCTTCGAGGATCACCGAGGCTTCGGCCAGGCCCAGGCCCGACCCGCCGTACTCCACCGGAATCATCGCCGCCAGCCAGCCGGCGTCGGTCAGAGCCTTGACGAAGGCTTCAGGGAAGCCCTTTTCTTCATCAATCTTGCGCCAGTAAGCAGCATCGAACTCGGCACACAAGGCGCGCACGCCTTCGCGGATGGCGTTCAGTTCGTCGTTGTCGTTGGGATTCATTAACGGCTCTCCGCCTGTTGTTATGGGTCTATTCGAAAGAAATGTCGGCGCGCTGGGCCAGGCCATCAGCGTTGCCGGCCCAGAGTTCAGCGACACCGGGCGCGGTGATGCGTCCACCAACGTCAAAGGGCTGCGGGGCGATCAGTGGCCGCACGCCGCGATAGGCAAAGCGGCGCAAGGTCGCCTCAGGATGGGCGCGGCAAAATGCCCGCAGGCTCAGGGTGGCAATCAGTGGGCCGTGCACCACCAAGCCCGAATAGCCTTCGGTGCCGGTGACGTAGGGGTAGTCGTAATGAATGCGGTGACCGTTGAAGGTCACGGCGCTGTAGCGAAACAGCAAGGTCGGAGTCGGGTCGACGGCTTCGCGCCAATCGCCCTGGGGCAATACGTCGCCACTGCCCTGCTTGGGTGGTGTCGGTTCGCGGTAGACGATGTCCTGTTCTTCGCGGATCGCCAGGCGGCCATCCTGGGAATAGTCATGGCGCACGGTGACAAACAATAGCGAGCCGGTGCGACCGGTTTTTTCTTCCACCTGGGTGATGGTGGAAACACGGCTGGCGGACTCACCGGCGCGCAAAGCATGGAAAAACTCGATGCGCCCACCGGCCCACATGCGGTTGCGATTATCGGCAGGCGGCAAGAAGCCGCCACGGGCCGGATGACCGTCGCTGCCAAGGGCAGATTCCGGCAGCGGATCCTGGAAAAAACACCATTGCCACAGCGGCGGGACGGGCTCGCCATCCGCCGGCGCCGTCTCGCCCAAGGTCGCGGCGATGCGTTTGAGCAGGTTGTGGCTCAAGTGGTCGTGGGCTGTTTCGCTACGGCCGATCCAGTCTGTGGCGCTCATCAGGTGCATGTCCTCGGGCAGGGAATCTGTCCGGATCATGCAAGCCATTCGCCGTTCTGAGAATTTGCATTTCAATAAAGCAGCGTTCGGCTATGCTGAACGCCGAATCCACATTCTCGTAGATACCGCCTTGAACCTCATCGGGCAAACACACCACCGCGTAACAGCTGTCGAGTGAAACGAGGCTGCGTCGGCGGTGTGTCCGGTGGCCCGCTGACGCAGCCTTGCCGGGGCTCGACAGCTGCTACGGTGCGCGGTGAGGCTCAAGACGGTCTCTACGGGGGATCATGGTTATTTTTGGGAGCCTTCCATGCACTTCGATCTGGCCGACTTGCGCCTGTTTATCCATATCGCCGAGTCCCCGAGCCTGACCCAGGGCGCCAAACGCGCCTTCCTCTCGCCAGCCGCCGCCAGCGCGAGAATCAAAGCCTTGGAAGGCCAACTGGAAACCCGTCTGCTGTACCGCGACAGCCGTGGCGTGGAGATCACCCCCGCCGGCGAGCGGCTGCTGCACCACGCCCGGTTGATCATGCGCCAGGTGGATTACCTCAAGAGCGAGTTCACCCAATACGGCGTCGATTCGGCCGGGCATATCCGGATCTTCGCCAACACCACGGCAGTGACTGAATTTCTGCCGGAAGTGCTTGCCGGCTTCCTCTCCAAACGCCCCGGCGTCACCGTGGACCTGCAAGAGCGCCTGTCCCGGGACATCGTCCGCGGCGTGCTCGACGGCACCAGCGACATGGGCATCATCGCCGGCCCGGTGGAGGCTGCCGGCTTGCAAGTGCTGCACTTCAGCACCGATCACCTGGTGCTGATGGTGCCCGTGGGTCACCCCCTGGCGGACCAGCCGTCGGTGACGCTTGAACAAACCCTGGCCTATCAACATATCGGCCTGCACGAAGGCAGCACCTTACTGAGCTTCCTGCGCGAACATGTAGAACGGATCGGTAAGCACTTGTCACTGCGGATTCAGGTATCGAGTTTCGAGGCGATCTGCCGGATGGTCGAGGCTGGCGTGGGCATCGGCATCATCCCCGAATCCGCCGCCGTGCGGCACAGCCGGACCATGAAACTGGTGACCATCAAGCTCGACGAAAGCTGGGCGATGCGCGAACGCAGCATCCTGGTGCGCGAGTTGGAAGCCTTGCCCGGCACCATTCGCGCGTTGATCGCCACGTTGATGCCGGAACCGGGAGGTTCACCTCAGGCAGAGGCCGTGCCGCATTGCGCGCAAAACTTGGCGCCGGCCACCATCACCGAACCACACTGAGCACAGGCTGCGGGTACGAGCGAGGTGCCACATTGCCGACAAAAGCGTGCGTTACCGGGATTCATCACCCGGCAACTTGGGCAACTGGTGCCGCCAGTGTCCGTCGGTGGCAAGCCCTGGTTGTATTGGCCATGGCGACCGCCAGTGGAACCGTGTCCACCGTTGGAACCGTGGCCGCCAGAACCATGATGACCGCCCAGCATTTTTTTGAAAAAGCTCATGATGATGACTCCATGAATTCAAGACCCTGGCGCATCGGATGACATGCCCGTAGCACCCGTATAAACCCTGAAGTAACTATAGAGTCAACCGAATAGATCAGCACCACCCTCATGCCGATGGGAAAACGTTGCCAAGCAGAAGCTGGCGACTACCCTGTGAAGGACGTCCACCTTGCCGACAAGGAGATAGCCCCATGTTGCTCGAAGGTTCCTGCCATTGCGGCGCAGTCACGTTCAGCTTGACCAGTGTTCACCCCTACCCTTATCAGCGCTGCTACTGCTCGATCTGCCGCAAGACCCAGGGCGGCGGCGGTTATGCGATCAACCTTGGCGGTGATGCCGACAGTTTGAAAGTGCGTGGGCGCAAGCAGATCTCGGTCTACCACGCGCGAATGAAAACACCTGGGGACAGCGGTTTTCATGCCAGCACTGCCGAACGGCATTTCTGCTCGCAGTGCGGTACGGCGTTGTGGCTGTTCAGCCCTGAGTGGCCGGAGTTGATTCACCCATTTGCCTCGGCCATCGACACACCGCTGCCGGTACCGCCGGAGCATACGCATTTGATGCTGGGGTCCAGGGCGCCTTGGGTGGAGGTTACCGTGCGGCCGGGGGATCAGCAGTTTGAGGAGTACCCCGAGGAGTCGATTGCACAGTGGCATGAGCGGTTGGGATTGGTGTCGCCCTGAGGGGTACGCCTTTCAAGGTCTTAGAAAAGTCGCCCGTATGTGGAGGGCGAACACTGACCCTGTGGCGAGGGGGCTTGCCCCCGTTGGGCTGCGAAGCGGCCCTAAAACCTGCCATCTCGGTCTATCTGAAAAAACTCAGCGATCCTTTTGGGGCTGCTTCGCAGTCCAACGGGGGCAAGCCCCCTCGCCACAGGGTCAGTGTTCGCTCCCAAGTGACTGGTATTAGCCAAAAACCTGTTTTTCAAAGACCTTGCAAGGCACGGCCCTGAGGAGTGGATCTAACATCCGTCGCAAGTAACTGAAACATCACACATTCATCCACTTAACAGTCTTTGACAGTTTCCCGACAAAGCTCTCAAAGATTGTTGGACAACCCTCCCCTAGCATTCGAGCATCCAAATTACCTCCTGGGTGTTCCTCATGTTTCGCACGTTGCGCAGTATTCCGCTGCTGGGCTGTCTGCTGGGCAGCATCGGCTGTCACGCCCAGCCGCCGGCAGCCCCACCCATTCCCAAGGGCGACTACGGCGCAATCATTCGCTACCTGCAAAACCGCATTCCCCTGGAGATGGCACGCTATAACGTGCCAGGGCTGTCCATTGCCCTGGTCAACGGCCAAGAGCTGATCTGGGCCCGTGGCTTCGGCTACGCCGACAAGGCCCGAGGCGTGCCGGTTTCACCCAATACAGCGTTCCGCGCCGGGGCGATTTCCAAGCTGATCACAGCCAGTGCCGCCTTGCAGTTGGTGGAGCAAAACCGCCTGGCCCTCGATGCGCCGATCCAGGACACCCTCAAGGAGTTCTACGTGCGCTCGCGCTTTCATGCCGACCAGAGCGCCGCCGACCGCGACGTCACTCTGCGTCGCCTGCTCAGCCATCAGTCCGGACTGCCCAGCGAACACCTGCGGGACCTGCGCAGCGGGTTCGCCATGAGCCAGATGCCAATGCGGATCTCAGGCATCTGGCTGAGCACGCCGCCAGGCACCCAAGTGGCCTATTCCAACCTGGGTTATGCGCTGGTGGGTGCCGCCATCGAGCGCAGTGCCGGGCAAGACTTCGAGGTCCAGTTGCAGCGCAGCCTGTTGAAACCTCTGGAGATGGGTCAATCAAGTTTTGTGGGGACCAATACTGACGTCAGCAACCGGTCCCAGAGCTATCAGGACGGCACCGCCAGTACCGATGCCCAGGTCCGCGACCTTGCGGCCAGCGGTTTGTGGGCCAGCCCCAAGGACCTCAGTCATTACGTGCAGATGCTGTTCGCCCAGGGCAACTACAAAGGCAAACGCCTGTTGGACGGTGCGTCCATCAACGAAATGTTCACCCAGCAAAACGTCGGTAACGTACTGGACTTCGACTGCAAGATCGGCCTGGGCTGGTTTCTTGCACCCTGTGGCGATGAACCGGTCGCTCCCGGCGTACGGACGTATCAGCACAGTGGTGCCGGTGACGACTTCGCCGCCCAACTGACGATGCTGCCCGACCAGCAGTTGGCCGTGATCATCATGGCCAACGACAGCAACGCCGAAGACATGGTCGCGCCCCTGGCCACCCACGCCCTGCGCATGATGCTCCAGGCGCAGAACGGTGAAGTCGCCTGTGCTGATGACTGCCAGAAGCCCGGCGGCGGCCAGGATCACCGGCGTATCCCAGCCGCTGTCGACCGCAAGCGCCTGGCCGGCTTTTATGCCACCGCTTGGGGCGTCTTTCGCATCAAGGATGAAAACGGCCAGTTGTACGGTGAGCTGTCCGACACCCGCTTCGAACTGCTGCGCGACGACCATGACTGGCTGCGCGCCCAGAAAAAATTCCTCGGCTTCTGGCTCAAGGACCTCGGTGAATTGGGCCGGGTGCAGTTGGATGTGGTGACCGTTCAAGGACGCCAAGTACTGATCGCCAAGAGTCATGGCCAGCGCGTCCCAGTGGGCGAGCGGATCGAGCCGACGCCTCTGACCGGCGCCTGGGCCAACACCGTCGGCACTTATCAAGTGCTCAACACCCATGAGCCCGATGCCCCGCTGAGTGGCATCAGCGTGCGCCTGGAAGAGGGTTTCCTGGTAATTCGCGGGCAGCTCCATGACGAGCCGTTGACCGATTACATCTTGTTGCCCGTGGACAACGCCCATGCAGTGCTGGCTGGCAACGGCTATGGCCTGGGCGACACCGTGAGCCGTCAGGTCAACGGCCTCAGTGCCTCGGGTTACCACTTCAAGCGTACCGATTCACCCCACATCAACTTGAGCTTTTAAACCACGGATGAAAACCAACATGCGTTCAACAAACCTCTGTCTGTCGCTCACCTCGCTGTGCCTGCTCACCAGCGCCAACAGCGTATTGGCCGAAGACTGGCAATACAGCCTGAAGGCCGGTGTGGCCAACCTCCCGCGCTACAGCGGCAGCGACGAGCGGGTGACCGCCCCGTTGCTGGGCGGCGAGATCATCAGCCCGTGGGGGATTTTCCTCAGCACCGACAAAGGTCTGGGCTGGGGCTATGAAGGCGACAACGCCAGCTTCAGTGCCTATGTCGGCACCAGTGCCAGTCGCAAGGACAAAAAGAGCAGTACCCACGCAGGCTCCGACAAACTCAAAGGCATGGGTGAGATCAAGACCCGCGCCCAGGTCGGCATCAGCGGCAGCTACACCTTAGGCTCGGTGATCCTCGGCGCAACCCTGGAGCACGCCCTGAAAGAGGACGATCACAAAGACAGCGGCAAGGCTTTCACCTCCCTGGAGTTGACCGTCGGCACCAACTTGTATGAGGGCCAATACGGCTCGCTGGACGCCAGCCTCAGCAGCCGTTTTGGCGATGGCAACTACATGCAGACCTGGTATGGCGTGACCACCGGCCAAGCGGCCCAAAGTCGCTTCCGTGCTTATGACGCCAAGGGGGGCATGATCAGTAACGGGATGAAACTGGTGTGGAGTTTGCCGATCAACGAACACACCAACTTCTCGACCCTGCTGGATGTGCAATACCTGGCCAATGAGGCGGGCAACAGCCCGATTGTCGAGCGGCGTTTGCAGACTTCGGTGATGGGGGTGATTGACTACACGTTCTGAGTGGTTTCAAGACCTGGCGACTGCTGCGCAGCCGATCGCAGGCTGCGCCAGCGGCTACAGGTGATCGACACCGCCCACTCCCGAGGCATCGGCTACACCTTATTCGACATACGCCCATGTCATCCGAAACGACGCACCGCCCCACTCCGAGTCCAGTACTTCAACCTGCCCGCCATGCCACTGGCTAACCCGCTTCACTAGCGCCAACCCGAGGCCAAAGCCACCGGTGCGACGGTCACGGCTGGCATCCAGGCGCAGGAAGGGCTCGAAGATCTTCGATCGGCCATCCAGCGGCACGCCAGGACCATCATCGTTAACCCGCACTTCATAGCCCGCGCCAAACTTCACCAACGACACCTCAACGCGATGGTCGGCATAACGAATGGCGTTGCGCAGCAGGTTGATCACCGCCCGTGCCATAAAGCGCGGCTCAATGCGGATGTAATCGACTTCACAGGTGCGCAACAGCAACTGCACCCCCGCCGCTTCGGCTTCCAGCGCAACACTGCCAATCACGCTGTCGAGCCAGCTGTGGGCCTCGATATTTTCCCGGGTGACCTGCGTGGCGCCACGCTCAAGGCTGGCGTAGGTCAACAGCTCCGAGACCATTTCTTCCAGCTCGCCCAGGTCCGCGTACATGTCGGCGATCAGTGCACGGCTCTGCCGTGGGTCAGCCTGTTGTTTCAACTGATCCAACTCGAACGACAAACGCGCAATGGGCGTGCGCAGTTCGTGGGAAACCGCGTTGGTCAATTCACGCTGGTTGGCGATCAGACTTTCGATGCGCTCGGCCATCTGGTTGAAGTGCCCGGCCAATTCACGCACGGTTGAGCGCCGTGGCAAGAGGATCCGTGAGCCCAAGTCATTGTCACCAAAACGCTGGGCCGCCAGACGGATGTGCTCCAGATCGCGCCAATGGGGACGGACCCAGAAATACAGAACCAGCGCCAGGCTCACACCCAGGAAGCCGTAGGCCCACAGGTACAGCCATTTGGGTTCTTCCGGCAGCTTGACATTAAGCAGCTGTGGGCCACCGTCGATATCAGCAATGAACTCCATGAAATCCCCACGCACCACCACCTGCCCGGCCGCCAACAATTGCTGCTCACGTTCGGTCAGTTGCGCCGCACCGCGCGGCATCAACGCCAGGCGCAGCCCGTAATGGGTTTGCAGTTCGGCCAGGCGATCAGCACGCGCGGCGTCAGGCACCGCCCGCAGTTGCTCCACCACGCTATACATCGGCCCACGCATTGCTTCGCGGTTATAGGTCTCGTTAGCCTCAGGCAGCAGCTCGTCGAAGGTGAAGTTCACCGCCCAGATCGCCCCCGCCAGCCCCAGGGCCAGAATCACATACAGGCGTAGAAACAGCCGTAACATTTAGACCTCCCAGGCGAATGGATTGAACAGGTAACCCTTGCCCCAGATGGTCTTGATGCATACCGGCTCCCGAGGGTTGTCATTGAGTTTGCCGCGCAGCTTGCTGATATACACGTCGACACTGCGGTTGAGCCCGTCGAAGGCAATCCCGCGCATGCGGTTGAGGATGTCGTCGCGGGAAAGGATTTTCCCGGCGGCGCTGGCCAGCAACCACAACAGCTCGAACTCCATGGTGGTCAGGTCGATCTTCTCGTCCCCCAGGCTCACCACCCGGCAACTGCGGTCGATGGACAGCCGGCCGAACTCCAGGGAACCGCGCACCGTCGGCTCAGGCACCTGGCGCCGCTGCAACGCGCGCAGGCGCGCCAGCAACACGGGAGGCTTGATTGGCTTGATCACATAGTCATCGGCCCCGGACTCCAGGCCCAGGATATGGTCCAGGTCATCTTCCTTGGCGGTGAGGATCACGATCGGCGTATCGGAGACATTGCGAATCTCGCGGCACACATGCAGGCCACTCTGGCCGGGCAGCATCAGGTCGAGCACGACAATCTTGGGCTTGAACTCCAGAAAGGCGGCCAGCGCCAGATCACCACGGTGTACTGCCAACACTTCGAAACCATGCTGGGAAAGGAAATGCGCGATCAGCCCTGCCAGCTTCTGATCGTCCTCAACGAGCAAGACCTTGCCAAGACCCAAGTTTTCCATAAATTCCCAGTGTGCGAACGCGGATTGAAGTGTGCGTATTATAGGTGGCTGCGCGGGTCGTTAAGAGCATGTAGCCATCATTGAGCGTCGGTTTTCGACGAAGCTTCATGCTTTTAAGAGTTTTTAACAAATAGTCCGCAATATTTAACGAGACATCGTCCGCAATCTACAGGGAGTTTTATGCGCAAGGACTATCTGGCGTTCTTCGTGTCGTTGTTCCTGTCCCGGCTGGCGGACCAGATTCTACTGTTCATCGTGCCGTTAATCGTCTTTCAAACCACCAACAGCGTGTCCTGGGCGGGCCTGGCATTTTTTGTCGAGTCGCTGCCGCGCTATCTGTCGTTCCCGGTCTGCGGGGCATTGTGCGACAAGTACCCGCCAGTGCGCATCTTGCATATCAGCCAAGTGTACCGAGCGCTGGCCTGTGTCGTGGCCGTGGCGCTGTACGGCTTGTTTGACGGCATCTATTGGGTTGTCATCCTCTCAGCACTCTGCGGTGTATTGACCACCCAGGGAATCATGGCCCGGGAAGTGCTGCTGCCGAATATTTTCAAACAATACAGTTATGCCAAGACCCTGTCCTACTCACAAATCGCCGACCAGAGCGGCCTGGTGCTGGGGCCACTGGTGGCGGCACTGATGCTGGAGGTCTGGGCTTGGCATTGGGTGGTGCTGGGGGTTGCCGGGCTGTTTCTGCTGGCAGATTTTGCGATGCGCATTTGGCAACGCAACACCCGCATCAACCTGGAAACCTTCGAACAACATCCGGGGATCTGGCTGCAGCCGTTGCGCATCGCCTTCGGGCATATCCGCCACCTGCCAGAGCTGAAAAAAATCATCGTGCTGGCCGTCGGCGTCAACCTGATCATCGGCGTAACCCTGGCCACCTCGGCCGCCATGGTCATTGGCCAATACGCCGCGAGCAAGGATACCTATGCAGGACTGCAAGCCGGCGGCGCAGTAGTGACCATTGCCATTCTGTTTTTCCTGGCACGCTCTACCCTGCCGTTGAGAGTCCTGGGTGGCTTGTCTTATTCAATGATTGCGGTGGGCGCACTGATCACCGCCATCAGCCCGAACGTGTGGGCTTATGCCTTCGGCTTCTTGCTGGTGACCGGCTTCGACAAGATGTTCAACGTATACATACGCAGCGTTCGCCAACGGGTGATCCCGGCCCGGGACTTTGGCAAAACCGTCGGGGTGCTGACCTTGCTCAACAATCTGTCCCAACCCTTGGCGGGCTTATTGATTGCGCTGCTGGCGGCGCCGCTGGGCACGCAGGCGGTGATCCTGTTGTTGGCCGGGATCACCGCACTGATCGGGATTGGAGTCGCGTCAGGCTGGCACGCCGCTATGAAAACGGAACTCGACGTCCGGTGACTCGATCAACTCCTGCTCGGCCGCTCGCACACGGTCGATGACCTGGGCAATGTCTTTGGCGTCGCCGTATTGATACGCCAGCTTCAAATAACCCTGGAAATGCCGCGCCTCGCTTTTCAGCAGGCCGAAGTAGAACTTGCCAAGTTCTTCGTCCAAATGCGGCACCAGCGCTTCGAAACGCTCGCAACTGCGGGCTTCGATAAACGCGCCGACCACCAGGGTATCCACCAGTTTGACCGGTTCATGGCTACGCACCACTTTGCGCAAACCGGAGGCGTACCGGCTGGCCGATAGTTGGCGCAACTCAATCTTGCGCTTTTTCATCAGCCGCATGACTTGCTCGTGGTGCACCAATTCTTCCCGGGCCAGACGCGACATCAGGTTGATCAAGTCAACGTGGGAGTGATACTTGGCGATCAGGCTCAAGGCAGTACTGGCGGCCTTGAATTCGCAGTTCTTGTGGTCGATCAGCAGGGTTTCCTGATCCGCCAGTGCGGCCTGGACCCAGCCATCCGGCGTACGGCAGCCGAGGAATTCATGAATTTGCGGCAGGTTCATCGGGTCACTTCCGGCACAACAGCAAGGGTCAAGAACATGAGGCTCACGGATAAAGGTTCACAGCGAAGGGCGCCGATTATACCCAGCGCGCCGCAGACCACCAGCCACAGGCCTTGATGCACGTCAACATGACGTCTGGCGAGTAGCAACTATAGTTGTTCCAGGCCCCTTTTCCGGAGATCCCGATCATGCAAGCCATCCGCAGCATCCTGGTGATTATCGAGCCCGAGCATTCGGAAAGCCTGGCCCTCAAACGCGCCAAGCTGATCGCCGGCGTGACCGGCGCGCACCTGCACTTGCTGGTCTGCGACAAAAAGCATGAGCACTCGGCGATGTTGAGCCTGCTCAAGTCCGGCCTGCAGGAAGACGGCTACAGCGTCACCACCGAGCAGGCCTGGAATGACAGCCTGCATGAAACCATCATCGATGTGCAGCAGGCTGAAGGCTGTGGCTTGGTGGTCAAGCAGCACTTCCCCGACAGCCCGCTGAAAAAAGCCCTGCTGACGCCGGCTGACTGGAAGCTGATGCGTTACTGCCCGACTCCGGTGTTGCTGGTCAAGACCGACACACCCTGGGCCGGCGGCGTCATCCTGGCGGCCATCGACGTGGGCAACACCGACAGTGAACACCAAGCGCTGCATAACACCATCGTCGACCATGGCTTCGAGATCGCCAGTCTGGCCAAGGCCCAGTTGCATGTGATCAGCGCCCACCCGTCGCCGATGCTCTCGGCCGCCGACCCGGTGTTTCAGCTCAAGGAAACCATCGAAGCCCGCTACCGCGAGCAGTGCAAGGCGTTCCAGGCCGAGTTCGATATCGATGACCCCCACCTGCATATCGAAGAAGGCCCAGCGGATGTGCTGATCCCCCATGCTGCGCATAAATGGCAAGCGGCGGTAACGATCATCGGTACTGTGGCGCGCACCGGGCTCTCGGGGGCATTGATCGGCAATACTGCGGAAGTGGTGCTGGATGCGCTGGAAAGTGATGTATTGGTGCTCAAGCCCCAGGAACTGATGGATCACCTCGAGGAGTTGGCCACCAACGCCTGATCTGCCGAACACTGCAACTGTAGCCGCTGCCGAAGAATGAGGCTGCGATGGGCAGCGCAGCGGCCCCAGAGGGCGGTCCTGCGGACACGCATCGCAGCCTCGTGCCTCGACAGCGGCTACAGGATTCGGCCGTTGTAGCCGCTGCCATAGCAGGCACTCACATTTTGATCTGCGCCCGATCAGTAACCCAGCGCATCCTTAAGGAAGCCAGGCGCGATATAGCGCTGGTAGTGGGCTTCAGAGAGGATGAAGAACTCCCGATCAATGGCATCCCGCAACTCCGGCAGGCTCCAGTCGCGAAACTCCGGCATCAGCACCATGCCGTAGGCCTCCAGGTTAGTGATGACCCGTGCCCCACGAGCGATCAACTGGTAGGCCCAGCAGTATTCCGACTGGTGGGGTACAAAACGGATTTTTCGCTGCTCCAGCTGCCAGCGCAGCATTTTCGGGTCAAACACTTCCAGTTTGCCGGCCATCACTTGCACCAACAGTTGCTCGAGCCTGAGCCATACCGCGCGCTTTTCTTCCTCGTTGTAGCCATTCCACTGGATCACTTCATGGTGGAAGCGCTTGCAGCCACGGCACACGAGATCGCCGTAGACCGTGGAGCACAGGCCGACGCAGGGGGTCTTGATGGTTTGGTTGGACATGGGCAACAACGCGCCAATCAGAAACAGTTGCCCATATTAGCCCTTTGTCTAAGGTTCATCACCCCGCAAACTTGGCACGGCAACTTACGTTTAGAAATTTTTTGCCGTAGAATCACCCGGCCTTGTAAGGCGCCAATAATCCATTGGAAGCTGTTTTCAAAGCGTCACGAGCACAGTCGTTCCTTCAGAGCGGTGTTGGCGACGGTTATTTACCCGATAAATAGCCAGCGCCAACCCTCATCAGCTCCGTTCTGCAGGCGTAAAACTTTGAAAGCAGCTTCTGTGAGAAATGCCGGCAGCGCTGGCTCTACGGCCCAAAAAGCCCTCGAGCGCATGCGTGCCGTGCATGTCTGGATGAGCGTCCCGTGGGACCACTGATGAGGGTAATAACTGTGCTTGAAGCCTACCGCAAACATATCGAAGAGCGTGCAGCCCTGGGTATCGTTCCCCAGCCGCTTAACGCCGAACAAACTGCAGGCCTGGTCGAGCTGCTGAAAAATCCCCCGGCTGGCGAAGAAGCTTTCCTCGTTGACCTGATCACCAACCGCATTCCACCAGGCGTTGACGAGGCTGCCTACGTCAAGGCCGGTTTCCTGTCTGCCCTGGCCAAGGGCGAAGCCACTTCCCCCCTGATCGACAAACAACGCGCGGTTGAACTGCTTGGCACCATGCAAGGCGGCTACAACATCGTGACCCTGGTCGATCTGCTGGACGACGCGACCCTGGCACCTGTGGCAGCCAAGCAACTCAAGCACACCCTGTTGATGTTTGATGCATTCCACGACGTCGCGGAAAAAGCCAAGAACGGCAACCAGCATGCCAAAGACGTGATCCAGTCCTGGGCTGACGGCGAGTGGTTCAAGAACCGCCCGACCCTGGCCGACAAGATCAGCCTGCGCGTGTTCAAGGTCACCGGCGAAACCAATACCGACGACCTGTCCCCTGCCCCGGATGCCTGGTCACGTCCTGACATCCCGCTGCACGCCCTGGCCATGCTGAAAATGGCCCGTGAAGGCATCGTGCCTGACGTCCAAGGCGTCACCGGTCCGATGAAACAGATCGAAGAAATGCGCGGTCAAGGCTTCCCGATCGCCTACGTCGGTGACGTGGTCGGTACGGGTTCGTCGCGTAAATCGGCTACCAACTCGGTACTGTGGTTCTTCGGCGACGACGTTCCTTATGTACCGAACAAGCGTGCTGGCGGCTTCTGCTTCGGCAGCAAGATCGCTCCCATCTTCTACAACACCATGGAAGATGCCGGCGCACTGCCAATCGAATTCGACGTCACCAACATGAACATGGGCGACGTGATCGACCTGTACCCGCATGCTGGCAAAGTCACCAAGCACAACAGCGATGAAGTCCTGACCACCTTCGAAATGAAGACTCCGGTGCTGTTGGACGAAGTCCGTGCTGGCGGCCGTATCCCTCTGATCATCGGCCGTGGCCTGACCGAGAAGGCTCGCATTGAGCTGGGTCTGCCGCCTTCGACCCTGTTCAAGCTGCCGGAAGCTCCGGCTGAAAGCGACAAGGGCTACACCCTGGCGCAGAAAATGGTCGGCAAGGCATGCGGCGTGGCGGGTGTTCGTCCAGGCACCTACTGCGAACCGAAAATGACCACCGTCGGCTCCCAGGACACCACCGGTCCAATGACCCGTGATGAACTCAAAGACCTGGCGTGCCTGGGCTTCTCCACCGATCTGGTAATGCAGTCGTTCTGCCACACCGCGGCCTATCCAAAGCCGATCGACGTGACCACCCACCACACCCTGCCTGACTTCATCATGACCCGTGGCGGCGTATCGCTGCGTCCGGGCGACGGCATCATCCACAGCTGGCTGAACCGCATGCTGCTGCCGGACACCGTTGGTACCGGTGGTGACTCCCACACTCGTTTCCCGATGGGCATCTCGTTCCCGGCCGGTTCCGGCCTGGTAGCGTTTGCCGCCGCCACTGGCGTTATGCCACTGGACATGCCGGAATCGATCCTGGTGCGCTTCAAAGGCGAAATGCAACCGGGCATCACCCTGCGTGACCTGGTTCATGCCATTCCTTACTACGCGATCCAGGCTGGCCTGCTGACCGTAGAGAAGAAAGGCAAGAAGAACGCCTTCTCCGGCCGCATCCTGGAAATCGAAGGCCTGGACAACCTGAGCATCGAACAGGCTTTCGAGCTGTCCGACGCCTCGGCTGAACGTTCGGCTGCCGGTTGCACCATCAAGCTGTCGAAAGAGTCGATCACCGAGTACCTGAACTCCAACATCACCCTGCTGCGCTGGATGATCGGCGAAGGCTACGGCGATGCACGCACCCTGGAACGTCGCGCCCAAGCGATGGAAGCCTGGGTTGCCAACCCTGAGCTGATGGTGGCCGATGCCGACGCCGAATACGCCGAAATCATCGAGATCGACCTGGCCGACATCAAGGAGCCTGTGCTCTGCGCGCCAAACGATCCGGACGACGCCCGTCTGCTGTCTTCGGTACAAGGCGAGAAAATCGACGAAGTGTTCATCGGTTCGTGCATGACCAACATCGGTCACTTCCGTGCTGCCGGTAAACTGCTGGAACAGGTCAAGGGTCAGCTGCCAACCCGTCTGTGGCTGTCGCCGCCGACCAAGATGGACGCTCACCAACTGACCGAAGAAGGCTACTACGGCATCTACGGCAAGGCTGGCGCGCGCATGGAAATGCCGGGCTGCTCGCTGTGCATGGGTAACCAGGCGCGCGTTGAACCGAACTCCACCGTGGTCTCGACGTCGACCCGTAACTTCCCGAACCGTCTGGGTGATGGCGCGAACGTCTACCTGGCTTCGGCCGAGCTGGCGTCGGTTGCGTCCATCCTGGGTCGCCTGCCGACCGTCGAGGAGTACATGGCCTACGCGAAGGAAATCAACACCATGGCCAGCGATGTGTATCGCTACCTGAGTTTTGACCAGATCGCCGAGTTCCGTGAAGCCGCTGCAAACGCCAACATTCCGGTGATTCAAGCCTAAGGTTTGTTGATGTAGAAGGCGCCGCGTATCGCAAGGTACGCGGCGTTTTTTATGCCTGGAAGAAAGTGGCTGCCTGTTCCGGCCCCATCGCGGGCAAGCCCGGCTCCCACAGGGGGACGCACTCCAATTGTGGGAGCCGGGCTTGCCCGCGATGAGGCCGGACCAGACGACACTCATCTTGCAGATATAAAAAAGGCCGACCCGCAACGCGGATCGGCCTTTATCAGTTCCTGAACCCAGGAAGCTTTACGCTACAAACGAATACACCAATGCCGTAATCGCCACCAATCCCACTGCTGTCACAAACACATTGGACGCCTGCCCACGGTACTTGGCCATGGCCGGCACCTTGCGAATGGCATACATCGGCATCAGGAACAGGATCGACGCGATGATCGGCCCGCCCAGGGTCTCGATCATCCCCAGGATGCTTGGGTTGAGTGTGGCAACGATCCAGCACACCACCAGCATGAAGGCCGCCGTCATACGGTCCAGAGCCTTAGGTCCAGGACGGCGACCGCTTTTGACGATCAATCCCTTGAGACCTTCGCTGGCGCCGATGTAGTGGCCCAGGAACGACTTGGCAATGGCCACGAACGCGATCAACGGTGCGGCAAAAGCGATGGTCGGGTTGCTGAAGTGGTTGGCCAGGTAGGACAGGATCGACAGGTTCTGCGCCTTGGCTTCCGCCAATTGCGCTGGCGACAAGGTCAGGACGCAACTGAAGACGAAGAACAGCACCATCGCCACCATCAGCAAGTGGGCGCGGGACAGGATCTGCGAACTGCGCTCTTCAGCGTGTTCGCCATAACGGCGCTTCTGGTCAACGGCAAACGCCGAGATGATCGGCGAATGGTTGAACGAGAACACCATCACCGGAATCGCCAGCCACAAGGTGTGCAGCAGGGCCGAAGGCGCTGGCAAGGTACTGGCAGTGCTGAGGATGCCGCCGTTCCAGTGCGGCACCAGGAACACCGCTAGGAACAGCAAGGCGACGATAAACGGATACACCATCAGGCTCATGGCCTTGACGATCACCTGCTCGCCACAGCGCACCACGGCCAGCAGGCCGAGGATCAGCACAAACGACAGGATCGCCCGTGGCGGCGGCGTGATGTGCAGTTGGTGTTCGAGGAAGCTGCCGACGGTGTTGGTCAGGGCGACGCTGTAGATCAGCAGGATCGGGAAGATCGCGAAGAAGTACAGCAAAGTGATCAGCGCACCGGCCTTGATCCCGAAATGCTCCTCGACCACTTCGGTGATGTCCGAACCTTCACGGCCCGAGAGCACGAAGCGGGTCAGGCCACGGTGCGCATAGAACGTCATCGGGAAGGCCAGGACCGCCAGCACCAACAGCGGCCAGAAGCCACCCAGGCCGGCGTTGATGGGCAGAAACAAGGTGCCGGCGCCGATGGCCGTGCCGAACAGGCCAAGCATCCAGGTGGTGTCCTGGCGGCTCCAGCTTGTGAGGGTTGCAGGTGTCGTTGCGTAGCGTTCGTCGACGCTATTGGCCTGATCATTCATCCGGTCGGATCTCCGCATTCCGGTTCATTGCCACACAGTGGGGGCGGGTCGGAAAAGTCCGATAGACAGCGCCCTCACCGTAACAGGGGCGCGATTGTCCGGGATTCGCCTGAATAAGCAAAGACTTAGCTGAGGAATGGTTGTGCGGTGCAGGTATCCAAAGGTGGCTGGCACGTTGACAGCGCCGAGCCAGGCCAAGCATGATCGGCCCATGACCATTCTTCAGCTAGCCCTCACCCGTACCACTACCACGACCGCTTCTGGCGGGTCGCGTGGTGGTTGTGAGTGGCGCTTGAGCTAAACCAAGTCACCCATAACACCCAAGGCCCCACCAGCAATGGACGGGGCCTTTTTGTTGCTCTGTCCACCTGGCAACACGATGGAGCAACCTCATGCATGACGCCAAACGCCCCGCCCTGTTGATTATTGATATGCAAGCTGGCCTGTACGATGGGCCGCAAAAGCCGTTCGAACGTGAGCGTGTACTCGACACGATCAACCAGTTGATTCATCGCGCCCGGCGAGCAGGTGTCCCGGTCTACGCTGCCCGTCATACAGGCCCGACCGGCTCTCCCATCGAAGCCGGCAGTCCGCTCTGGCAGCTATGGCCAGCACTGGACATTGATGAAGCTCAGGACACGGTCTTCAACAAAACCCACCCCAGTTGCTTTCTGGGCACTCATTTGGCCCAGCAACTGGCGGCAGCGCAGCTCGATGAGCTGGTGCTTGTCGGAATGAAGACCCAGTACTGCATCGACACGACTTGTCGGGTGGCGGTAGAACTGGGCTTTTCGGTAGTGCTGCCGGAAGACGGCCACACGTGCATGGACACCCCGGTGTTATCGGCCGAAACGATTATCGAGCATCACAATGCAACCCTGTCCGGAGCATTTGTGAAACGCGTCAAGGCGGCAGATGTCTGGGCCTGACATCCACATCATGGATGCACGCAGGGAGATATTTACCCTGCGCGCATCAGATCTTTCTTCAGCAGACACAGGATTCAGGCCAAAGAAATGTCGCATACTGGCGCCATCAAAGCCTTCAGGAAGAGCCTTCGCATGCCCATCACTGTTCTGGTCCTGGTTGAAACCATCAACGACTACCTGCCGCTCATCGAAGGCAATGGCTTTCATGTGATCCTGGCACCCACGCCAGCCGAACGCGCCGAGGCGATCAAGGCCCATGGCGGGCAAATCCAGGCGGTGCTGACCCGGGGACCGCTGGGTCTATATGCCGAGGAAATCGCTGCCCTGCCGTTGCTGAAAATCATCTGTGTGATTGGTGCCGGCTACGAACATGTAGACCTGCAGGCCGCCAGTAACCGTGGGATCGTGGTGACCAATGGCGCCGGAGTGAATGCACCGTCGGTGGCCGATCACGCCATGGCGTTGTTGTTGTCGCTGGTGCGGGACATTCCCCGGGCGGACGCAGCAGTGCGGCGCAGCGAATGGCCCAAGGTCATGCGCCCTTCCCTGTCGGGCAAACAGCTGGGCATTCTGGGACTAGGCGCGGTGGGCATGGAGATTGCCAAGCGTGCAGCGCTGGGTTTCGGCATGGAAGTCAGCTACCACAGCCGCCAACCCCGGGACGATGTGGACTACACCTACTGCTCGACTCCGCTGGAGCTGGCGCGGGCCTCGGACTTCCTGATCCTGGCCACCCCCGGCGGCGCCACTACCCGACACTTGATCGACCGCCAAGCCCTGGACGCATTGGGCCCCCACGGCTTTCTGGTGAACATCGCCCGGGGCAGTGTGATTGTCACCGCCGACTTGATCAGCGCTCTGGAGCAACGGCGCATCGGCGGCGCAGCGCTGGATGTGTTCGATGATGAGCCCCAGGTGCCGGATGCCCTCAAGCACCTGAGCAATACCGTGCTGACGCCCCATGTCGCTGGTTTGTCGCCGGAAGCGGCCCATGACACGGTGCAGCGGGTAGCGGATAACCTGATGGAATACTTCGCGGGCCGCCCCGTATTGACGCCGGTAGCACTGCCACTCCCGAACTGAAACAGTCGGACACTGCAAGCGCCACAAATAATGGCTTATAGCCAGCAATTTTCCAGATCCTGACTACAATGCTTGCGGGGACCCTCAGGACGCCGGTGCAGGACTGGCGAAGGACGCCGTATGTTTCGCCATGGATCCGGCCCGGCCCGCCAACGCGGCGTGATCGGGCTGATGGGCGCGCTAACCCTCGGACTCGCGCTGTTGCTGCTGCTGTTGGTGGTCGATAGCGGTCGTTTGTACCTGGAAAAACGCAAGTTGCAGCGGGTTGTCGACACCGCAGCGCTGGAAGCTGTGAGCCGTGGCGGCACCTGCGCCGTACCGGCCAATAACGCGGCGGTGTTTGCACAGGAAAGTGCCGCGCGCAATAACTTTACCCTCGATGACAACCGTACTTTAGCCACGTCCTGCGGCACGCTGGTCACGGGCGCCAACTTCCTGCGTACCTTCAATGCCGATCCGCTCAAGGCCGATGCCATTCAAGTCATCGCCAAGCATCGCGTCACTACCAGTATTGCCGGTGGTATCCGTGCCCTGTTCTCCACAGGCAACGCTGATCTTACGACGCAACTGACTGCAATTGCCGTGGCCGCTGTGCCCTCTCCTCCGGTAGCAACGCTCACAGTTCGCAGCACCTTGTTGACCGTAGACAGCACCAAGTCCGCAGCGTTGAACGCTTTGATCGGCGGATTGCTGGGGGGCAAGTTGCAAATTGAAGCCGCGGGCTGGCAAGGCTTGCTCAAAACCGACATCAACCTGCTCACCTATCTCGATGCCTTAGCCATTCGACTGAATGTCAGCGCCGGCAACTACGAGCAACTGCTCAAGACCGACGCGACCGTTGGCCAACTGATCCAAGCAGCGATTGATGTACTCAAACTGGGTAGTGACGCGGTCAAGGTGGTGATCAATAATCTGGAAGCAATCAAGCTCATCGCACCGGGCACCGAGATTCTGCACCTTGGGGACCTGGTGAAAATTCAGAACGGTACGGACAAGAGCGCCCTCGACGTCAACCTACAGCTGTTCAATCTGATCCAGGGCTTTGTGCAACTGTCCAACAAGAAAAGCGCGGTAGCAGTCGAGTTACCGGTCAATGTACTGGGATTACTGGGCATTACGGTCAAGACTAAAGTCATTGAACCCGCTCAGATATCAGCCATCGGCAACCCAAAGCTGATCGACACGCAGCCCATCTTTGTCAGGACCGCCCAGGTCAGGACATTGATCTCTGTGGATCTGCCGGTAATCAGTACACTTAACGACGTCATCGGCTGGGTCATGGATTTGGTCGGTGGCTTGCTGGGCGGGTCTCTCGACCCAAAAATAGGCCCGAAAATAGATGTTGCACTGGAAGCCGCCAGCGGCAGCAGCTACGTCTCTGGCTACCGCTGCAACGGTCCCAAGGACAAACAACTTTCAGTGGTCGGCACAACGTCGGCGGTACGGCTCATGGTCGGTCAGATCGATCCGAAAAACCTGTTTTCCTCTGTCGAACAATTGAAAGTCGATGAGTTTCCGTTGCTGGACCTAGGGAGGAAAATCTGCAGTCAAGGTGTCTGCGCATCGAGGGAAGCCTATGCCGTTGGCGGCTTGGGCCTGATGATTGATAGCACCGTGGCCGAAACTGTCAAGGAGCATGTATTCCTGGCGCCTCCCGAAGTAAAGCAGCCTGCGGACTATTACGGTTTCAGTTCCAATAACGTAGTAGGTAGCCTGAGCAACACCCTTAACGGCATCAAACTGATCAGCCATACACCGACGCTCGGAGGACTTTTAGGCTTGGTACTTAGCCTTGTAGTCAACGTGCTGACCAGCGTACTCAATCTCCTTAGCGGGGTCATTTCCGGCCTCCTTAGTCCGCTCCTTGACCCCCTCGTCAACAACCTCCTCGCCGGCCTGGGCATCGACCTGGCAAAAGTCGAAATCGGTGCCAACCTGTCCTGCAACCCCGGTGGTCGTGCAATTCTGGTGATCTGAGCCTTCAGGCACATCAGGAACACTGATCACCGGCCAACACGCTAACCTATTAAGCCGCCCCGACCTTGTGGCTGGGCGGCTGCGCGCATTAGATTAGCCAATAGTCCAAGGCCTTTAGAATAAGCAGAAGGGATAAGCATGGCGCTTAACGACCAATCGACCCAGATTCGCCCAGGCGAAGAACTTGATGTCCGCCTCATCGATCCCTACCTCAAGGCCCATATCCCGGGCCTCGATGGCACCCCCAAAATCAGCCAGTTCCCGGGTGGCGCGTCCAACCTGACCTACCTGCTGGAATACCCGAGCCAGGAGTTCGTGCTGCGTCGCCCGCCGTTTGGCCACAAGGCCAAGTCCGCCCATGACATGGGCCGCGAATACCGGATTCTCAATCAACTCAAGGACGGCTTCCCGTATTGCCCCAAGGCCTATGTGCACTGCACCGACGAATCGGTGATCGGCGCCGAGTTCTATGTGATGGAGCGGGTCAACGGCATCATCCTGCGCTCGGACCTGCCGCCGGAACTGGGCCTGGATGCCGCGAAAACCGAAGCATTGTGCAAAAGCTTTATCGACAAGTTCGTCGAACTGCATCAGGTCGATTACACCGCCTGCGGCCTGGCCGACCTGGGCAAACCCGAAGGTTACGTCGAGCGCCAGATTCGCGGCTGGAGCGACCGCTACGAAAAAGCCCTGACCCCGGATGCGCCCAGCTGGGAAACCGTACGCGCCTGGCTCAACGACAAGATGCCCGCCGACCACCCGACGTCCAGCATCGTGCACAACGACTACCGCTTCGACAACGTGATCCTCGACCCGCACAACCCGATGCAGATCATCGGCGTGCTGGACTGGGAGCTGACCACCTTGGGCGATCCACTGATGGACTTGGGCAACACCCTCGCCTACTGGATCGAAGCCAGCGACCCGGCGCCCGTGCAGTTGATGCGCCGCCAGCCGAGCAACGCGCCAGGCATGCTCACCCGCCGCGAGTTCGTCGATTACTACGCCGAACGCTCAGGGATCCAGATCGACAATTTCGACTTCTACTACACCTACGGTCTGTTCCGTTTGGCCGGCATCGTGCAGCAGATCTACTACCGCTTCTTCCACGGCCAGACCCAGGACAAACGCTTTGCGCAGTTCATCCACATGAACAAGCTGCTGGAGCAAATGAGCCTGAACGTCATCGGCAAATCCGCGCTCTGACCCACAAGGAACCACCATGTCCAAGACCCAGTTGTTCGACCTCGACGGCAAGATTGCTTTCGTTTCCGGCGCCAGCCGCGGTATCGGCGAGGCGATTGCCAAGCTGTTGGCCCAGCAAGGCGCCCATGTGATCGTCTCCAGCCGCAAGATCGACGGCTGCCAGCACGTCGCCGACGCGATTATCGCCGACGGCGGCAAGGCCACGGCGATTGCCTGCCATATCGGCGAGATGGAACAGATCACCCAGGTGTTTGCCGGCATTCGCGAACAGTTCGGGCGTCTGGATATCCTGGTCAACAACGCCGCCACCAACCCGCAGTTCTGCAACGTGCTGGACACCGACCTCGGCGCGTTCCAGAAGACCGTCGACGTGAATATCCGTGGCTACTTCTTCATGTCGGTGGAAGCCGGCAAGCTGATGCGCGAAAACGGCGGTGGCAGCATCATCAACGTGGCGTCGATCAACGGCATTTCGCCGGGGCACTTCCAGGGCATCTACTCGGTGACCAAGGCCGCAGTAATCAACATGACCAAGGTATTTGCCAAGGAGTGCGCGCAGTTTGGCATTCGCTGCAACGCGCTGCTGCCCGGCCTGACCGACACCAAGTTCGCCTCGGCGCTGGTGAAGAACGATTCGATCCTTAAAGTGGCCCTGCAACAGATTCCACTCAAGCGCGTGGCGGCACCCAGTGAAATGGCCGGCGCCGTGCTGTACCTGGCCAGTGATGCGTCGAGCTACACCACTGGCGTGTCGCTGAATGTGGACGGTGGTTTCCTGTCCTGATCAAACATTCGGTGGCTGTTTGCGAAACCCTACGGCCAGGCGGTTCCAGGCACTGATGCTGGACACCGCCATGGTCAGGTCCACCAGCTCCTGCTCGCTGAATTCCACCCGCACTGCGGCATACAACTCATCCGGTACAGTAGACGTCGGCAGCGTGGCCATCGACTCGCTCCAAGCCAGCGCGGCCTTCTCCCTCGCGGTAAAAAACGGCGAATCCCGCCACACGCACACAGCAAATAAGCGCCGCTCGCTCTCCCCGCGCTGACGGGCCGCCATCGAGTGCATGTCCGTGCAAAACCCGCAGTGATTCAGCTGCGAGACCCGAATCTTGATCAGCTCCAGCAACGGTGTTTCGATGGACGAATCAAATATCGCCGCCTCCAACATCAGCATGCCCTTAAGCGCTTGCGGTGAGGCCGTGTAGTAATCCAGGCGAGCTTCCATCGGTGTGGCCTCTCTGTGGGCAAATGCAATGACTGCCCAGCCTAAACGACCCGTTGCATCCGCCCTATAGCCAAAGTGCGGCTTTATGCACAGACCATTTACCCGATACCGTCACTGGTCGGTTACGGGTAATCTTTCCGAGGATTGATCGCCTCAGGATAAAAAATGGAACTGCATGTCGTCATCAACGGACGCAAAGACCTGGCCGAGCAGCTGTACCGGCAACTACGCGAGGCCATGGAGTCCGGACGCCTGGCTGCGGGAGCCCAACTGCCGCCCAGCCGCCTGCTGGCCGAGCAATTGGGCGTGTCGCGCAAGACCGTGTCCGATACCTACGCACTGCTGACCTACGAAGGTTTGCTGATCGGAAAGATCGGCCGGGGAACCTTCGTCAATGCCTGGAGCCCGCGCTCCGAACGCTTGCAACGTGCAACTGACCTCGCCTGCGCCGACACGTTGGCCAAATGGCAAGCCTTGCCTTCACCCATGGGTCACCCCAGCCGAGACACCAGCCCACGCTGGGACTTTATTGGCGGCGCCACCACCCGCAACCAGTTCCCCCAAGACGAATGGCGCCGCTGCACCCAGGATGCGTTGCGCCGCATCGCCCAGAACAGTGGTTTCTACAGCCAACCCGAAGGCTTGCCGGCCTTGCGCAGTGCCATCGCCGGGCACATCGCGTTTTCCCGCGGGGTCAAATGCCGGGACGAGGACATCGTGGTCACCAATGGCGCCCAGCAAGCCCTGGATCTGATCGCCCGCGTGGTACTGGAACCGGGCACCATCGTCGCCATGGAAGACCCCGGCTATACCCCGGCGCGGCTGATGTTCAATGCCGTGGGTGCGACCGTGGTGGGCGTTCCGGTAGACGATCAAGGCATCCAGGTCGACTTGATTCCCGACGGTACACGACTGATCTACGTGACGCCCTCCCACCAGTTCCCCCTCGGTATGCCCATGAGCCCACCGCGCAGGGAAGCCCTGCTGGCACGGGCATTCGAACTGGGCGCGATCGTGATCGAGGACGACTACGACAGCGAGTTCCGCTATGAAGGTCGTCCCACCGACTCCCTGCAAAGCATGGACACCCGCGGCGTAGTGACTTACGTCGGAACCTTCTCGAAAACCTTGCTGCCCGAGTTGCGCCTGGGCTACGCGGTACTGCCGCCAGCTCTATTCGGAGCAGTCGTCAAGGCCAAGCAACTGAGCGACCAGCACAGCTCTACCCTGCCGCAATGGGCGCTGGCCAAGTTCATCAGCGAAGGGTACTTGCTCAAGCACATACGGCGCTGCCACACGGTATACGCCGGGCGCCGGGAGCGCATTCTCGCCCGCCTGGCCGGGGACTTGTCGCCCTGGCTCGAAGCCGTGCCCACCGTGGCCGGCTTCCATATGGCTGCGCTGTGCAAGGTACCCGTGAATATCCCGTTGCTCATAGAGTTGGCGCGCAAGGTCGAGGTGGGGCTGTATCCGCTGAACGTGTTCTTCCACGAAACACCGGTACGCGAAGGCTTGATGATTGGCTTCGGCGCCATTGAAACCCTGGACATCGACCCGGCCCTGGACAACGTGCGGGACATCCTGCAGCAGATTGGCTGAGGGTATTTGCGCCGGATTGGCTATTGGTCGAGCAACGTCCGGGGCTTAAGGTAAAAGGGTCTAGAACTACTCGGAAGCATCGCCATGAAAGTACTGCTCGGCACCGCCCTTCTGCTGGCCTCGTTCAGCGCCCTTGCCCACGACCCGGTCTACAACCAGGAAAAAATCAACGTGCTGCAGGAGCATGCCCTGACCAGCGTTCCCGGCAAGAAAACCATCATGCTCACCGTGGACTACGCGCCTGGCCAGGCCACCGCGCCCCATAGCCACACCGGCACCGCCGTGGCTTACGTGCTGGAAGGCGAGATCACCTCGCGGGTCAACGATGAAAAGGCGATTACCTACAAGGTGGGCCAGTCATTCTATGAACCTGCGGGCTCCCGACACTTTGAGTCCAGCAATGCCAGCCAGACCAAACCGGCCAAGCTGCTGGTGGTCATGGTGATGGATGACAAGGCCGACGTGCTGACACCTCTGGCGCATTAAGCGCCAGCCCTTTCAAGGTCTTTGAGAACGCAGCCAAATACGGTTGAAATACCCAGTTTCGGGCAGTGAAGATCAACTGTGGGAGTTGTCGAGCTTTAGCGAGGCTGCGATAGCGTCGGCACTGCCAGCATCGATGTTGGCGGACCCACCGCTATCGCAGCCTCGCTGGGGCTCGACAGCTCCCACCAGGGTTTCACGTCGCCGGTTAGATCTTCATCCCCAGCCTGATGCGACTGGTTTTTCAAAGACCTTGAAAAGGGTGGCATTAGGGACGCTTGAACTGCCGGCGCTGCGCGTCGATTTGCTGTCGGCAGATACAGCCTTCCAGATGGTCGTTGACCATGCCCATCGCCTGCATCAAGGCATACATTGTGGTCGGTCCAACAAAGCTCCAGCCCCGTTTCTTCAAGGCCTTGGATAAGCGTATCGACGCCTTCGACGTCGGGTTGGCCGTCAAGTAGGCCAGGTCGACCACCGCCGGACGCTCATCGGCGCCAGGCTCGAACGACCACATCCAGGCCGCCAGCGAACCGACCTCCTCCACCAGCTCACACGCCCGCCGCGCATTGTTGATCACCGATACAATCTTGGCCCGATTACGCACGATGCCGGGGTTCGCCATCAGCCGCAGGACATCTTCATCGGTGTACTGCGCCACCCGTTGATAATCAAAGCCCTCGAACGCCCGCCGAAAATTCTCCCGCTTGCGCAGGATGGTGATCCACGCCATGCCCGCCTGGAAACCTTCCAGGCAGATCTTCTCGAACAATTGAATGTCGTCGGCGACCGGCACGCCCCATTCGTGATCGTGGTAATCGCGGTACTCAGGTGCCGACGTGCGCCATGCGCAGTGGGTGGTGCCTTCGTGCGTTGTCAGTCCTGGAATATCCATAGCTCACCTTTCTGGCCAAGCGCCGGATGATAAGCGAAAAAACTTTGCACGCCGCCAACCGCTCAAGCATCACCCTTACCGACCAACTGGTCAGACCGGGGCCTACCAACCGCCAATTATTTACTTGAGATTTGAAAAAGACCCTGCGTAGACTGGCCCCGCACTGGACTTACCGGTAAGACCACAACAATTAAGCCCTGGAACCACCAGGGCACCGAATAGAGATCCTTCCCATGCTCAGATGGTGCTCGCGTTCGATTTTCCTGCAAGTCGTGATTGGCCTGATCCTCGGGGTAATTTGCGGCCTGGCTCTTCCCGAATTCTCTTCGCAACTCAAACCCCTCGGTGACGGCTTTATCAAGCTGATCAAAATGCTGATTGGCCTGATCGTGTTCTGCGTGGTGGTCAGCGGCATTTCCGGTGCCGGCGACTTGAAGAAAGTCGGGCGTATCGGCCTCAAGTCGGTGATCTACTTTGAAGTGCTGACCACGATCGCGCTGATAATCGGCTTGATCATGGCTTTCAGCAGCGGCATCGGCACCGGCGCCAATATCCACCTGGAACAGCTGTCTTCCGCCGGTCTCAATGAACTGGCCGACCGTGGTCAGCACATCAAGGGCACCAGCCAGTTCCTGATGGAGCTGATCCCCAATTCGGTGATTGGTGCTTTCGCCGAGAACAACGTGCTGCAAGTGCTGCTGTTCTCAGTGCTGTTCGGCAGCGCCTTGAACCTGGTGGGCGAAGCGGCTTCTGGTATCTCGCGGCTGATCAATGAACTGAGCCACGTGATCTTCCGCATCATGGGCATGATCGTGCGCCTGGCGCCTATCGGTGTATTCGGCGCCATCGCCTTCACCACCAGCCAGTACGGCCTCGACTCCCTGCAACACCTGGGCAGCCTGGTAGGCCTGTTCTACCTGACCTGCTTCATCTTCGTCGCGCTGATCCTCGGCCTGGTGATGCGCCTGTCGGGCCTGCGCATGCTGCCGTTCCTCAAGTACCTGCGCGAGGAACTGCTGATCGTCCTGGGTACCGCCTCCTCCGATGCCGTGCTGCCACAGATCATGCGTAAACTGGAGCACCTGGGCATTGGCAGTTCCACCGTCGGCCTGGTGATTCCCACAGGCTACTCGTTCAACCTCGATGGTTTTTCGATCTACCTGACCCTGGCCATCGTGTTTATCGCCAACGCCACAGGTACACCGCTGTCGATGACCGACCTGCTGACCATCTTGCTGGTGTCGTTGATTACCTCCAAGGGTGCTCACGGGATTCCGGGCTCGGCACTGGTGATTCTGGCGGCCACGCTCACAGCGATCCCGGCGATTCCGGTGGTGGGTCTGGTGCTGGTATTGGCGGTGGACTGGTTCATGGGGATTGGCCGGGCGCTGACCAACCTGATCGGTAACTGCGTCGCCACGGTGGCCATTGCGCGCTGGGAAAAGGACATTGATATCCAGAGAGCGAACAAGGTGTTGGATGGGCACCAAGGGTATGCGTTCCAGGCGAAGAAGCCGGTGTTGCCAGCCCATCAAGAGTTCTAAAAAACGCTACCTTCCCCTGTAGGAGCGAGCTTGCTCGCGAAGATCGTCAACGATAACCCGGGCAGTCTGGATGCACGCGGTGCCTTGAAGTTTTTCGCGAGCAAGCTCGCTCCTACAGAGGGGTTACTTATATTCAAGGAGCCTGCGACGTGATCACCACCTCAACCGTCGTCAATTCAGTGGTAGAAAAACTGCGCGCTGCCTTGGCAAAGGGGCAATGGCGGCGCGGCGAGATGCTGCCCGGCCAGCGCGAACTGGCCGAGCAACTGGGCATCAGCCGCCCGAGCCTGCGCGAAGCCGTCATCGTCCTCGAAACCCTGGGCCTGGTGCGTTCCATGCCAGGCAAGGGTGTGGTTGTACTCGAAGCCACGCTGAGTGAGCCTCAGTCTCAGGACAGTACCGTGGCCGACGCCAGCCTCGAAGATATCCTGCAACTGCGCTACACCCTGGAGCCATTCATCGTTGGCCTGGTAGCTCAATCCATCAGTAGCAAGGAAGTCGGTCAGTTGCGCCTGACCCTGATGGACATGCGCGAAGCGCTCGACGCCAACGACAGCGAAGCCGGGATGAACGCCTACATCGCCTTCCACGAAGAGCTGTTTGCCCTGACCTCCAACCCGATCTTCCAGAACGTGGTGCAACAGACCAGCAACGCTCTCAAGCAAAGCGCCCAGGTGTTGCGCAACTCCCCCGAGCACCTGGCGGAGCGCCTGCAGGAAAACGACGCCGTGGTGCGCGCCATCCGCAACAAGAACAGCGCCTTGGCCAGCGCAGAAATGCGCCGGCATATCCTTCAGGAAGGCTTGCGCATGGGCATTGCCCTGAACATCCCGGACGACCATCTGGGCAGCTGATTTTTTGGAGACCGGCCATGACCGCTCACGCTCTGCAACGCTACGCCGTCGTCACCGCCCTGCCCGCCATGCGCCTGGTGGCCGGTAAAAAACCCTCGGTGGACGACATTTACCCACGGCTGTTCGATGCCATTCTCGAACAACGGATTGCCCCGGCCAGCCGCTTTACCGAGGAAAGCCTGGGGCAGAGTTTTGGCGTCAGCCGCAGCGTGATTCGTCGAGTGCTGGCGCGGTTGTCCCATCAACAGGTGATCATCCTGCGTCCCAATCACCGCGCCCAGGTGGCGGCGCCGGATGCGCAGCAGGCGCGGCAGATTCTTGAAGCGCGGCGCTTGACCGAAGTCACCGTGGTGCAACTGGCCTGCGCCCAGGCAAAGCCCGCACAGGTGCGCCAGCTACGCGAGTTGATTGCCCGGGAGCGCGAATGCATCGAGCGGGATCAGCGCGGGCCGGCGATTCGACTGTCCGGGGAGTTTCACCTGCAACTGGCTGCCATTGCAGGCAACGCGCCGCTGGCGCAGTTTCTCAATAGCCTGGTGCCGCTAACATCACTGGTGATCGCACAATTTGAGGCGAAGGCCTGCACGTATTGTGCGTGGCAGGAGCATATGGCGATTGTGGAGGCAGTGGAGCGTGGGGATGCAGATACCGCCGTGACGTTGATGACCCAGCATCTGGATCATCTGGAGGCCAAATTACTGAATCACCACTGAACCCTGTGGGAGCTGGCTTGCCTGCGATAGTGGTGGATCAGCCAATTAGCTATTCACTGGCACACCGCTATCGCAGGCAAGCCAGCTCCCACATTTGATCTTTGTCGCTTGATAAACCGCGCACCAACAAAAAGCCCCGTATCTCGCGATACGGGGCTTTTGTTTTAACGCTCAATCAAGGCTGTTACAGCACCGACTGACCGCTCAACGCCAGGTCCAGCAGTTCACGGTTGGCCACCGCATACATGGCGTAGTCCGTGCCGACCGCAGCACGAATCTCCACCATCATCGCGCGCCAGCGCTCGACCATGTCCAGGTTCTGCTCCAGCCACAGGGCCACGCGGGCTTCCATGTCTGCAGGCGCATCGGCCAATTGCAGAACCTTGATGGTGATCGCCCGTTGCTGCCAGTCCACGTCGTCGCGGAAGGCTTCGCGGGCCTGGGCCTGCCAGTTGTTGCCCACCGGCAGATCGCTGATCTGCTGCAGGTACCACGGCAAGTCCAGGGCGCTGCCGACGGCGAAGTAAGCCTTCGCTACATCAGCGGCACTCTGACCCGTCACGTCAGCGGCTTCGATGATCGGCAACAGGGTGTACAGGTGGGTAGTGCCTGCAACCATGCGCGCCAACAACTCAGGCACACCGGCTTCGACATACGCCTGGTAACGGTTCTGCCAGCCTTCACGGGTCGGGCCTTCCAGCAGCTCGTCAAGCTTGAGACCCAACGCGGCCAGATGCGGGCCGAAGTGTGCGACGTCGCGAGCAGCATCTTGCTCGTTACGACGGCTGCGCAGGAACCAACGCGTGGCACGACGGCCCAGGCGCATCAGCTCATCCATCAGTTCCAGTTGCACTTGCGCGGAGACCTGGTGATCCAGGGCTTCGATCTGGCGGAACCAGTGCGGGAGATGGAAGATGTCACGCACGATCACGTAAGCGCCGGCCACGTTCGCCGGGCTCATGCCGGTGGACTCTTTGAGCCGTTGAACGAAGGTGATGCCCATGTGGTTGACCAGATCGTTAGCGATCTGGGTGCTGACGATCTCGCGCTTCAGACGATGGCGACGCATGGCTTCGGAAAACTTGGCCACCAGGGTCGGCGGGAACGCGGTTTCCATGTCACGGGTCAGGTAGGCATCATCCGGTACCAGGGATTTGAGCAGTGCTTCCTTGAGGTCGATCTTGCTGTAGGAGATCAACACCGACAGCTCCGGACGGGTCAGGCCCTTGCCGGTGGCAGCACGCTCATTGAGCTGCTCTTCCGAAGGCAGGTACTCGATGGCGCGGTCCAGCTTGCCCCGGCCTTCCAGGTCGCTCATCAGGCGCTTGTACTCGGCTGCTCGCTCGTAGGCTTTGCGGGCGGCCAGGGACAACGCCTGGGTCTGCTTGTAGTTGTTGCCCAACACCAGGCTGCCGACTTCGTCGGTCATGCTCGCCAGCAACTGGTTACGTTGCTTGTCGGTCATGTCGCCAGCCTGCACCACTTCGTTGAGCAGGATCTTGATGTTCACTTCGTGGTCGGAGCAGTCCACACCACCAGCGTTGTCGATGAAGTCAGTGTTGGAACCGCCCCCATTGAGGCCGAATTCCACACGCCCCAGCTGGGTCATGCCGAGGTTACCGCCCTCGCCCACAACCTTGCAGCGCAGCTCGTTGCCGTTGACACGCAGGGCGTCGTTGGCCTTGTCGCCGACATCGGCGTGGCTTTCAGTGCTGGCCTTGACGTAGGTACCGATACCGCCGTTCCACAACAGGTCCACCGGTGCCTTGAGCAAGGCGTTCAGCAGTTCGGTCGGGGTCAGCTTGTCGGCCTGGATATCGAAGCGCTCTTTCATCTGCGCCGAGATGGCAATGCTCTTCGCGCTACGCGAGAAGATACCGCCGCCTTCGGACATGATGCTGGTGTCGTAGTCGGTCCAGGCCGAACGCGGCAAATCGAACAGGCGTTGGCGTTCAACGAAGCTGTTGGCAGGCGTCGGGTTTGGATCGATGAAGATATGCAGGTGGTTGAAGGCTGCGACCAGTTGCAGCTTGTCGGACATCAACAGGCCGTTACCGAACACGTCGCCGGCCATGTCGCCGACACCGACCACAGTGATGCTGTCTTCCTGGACGTTGATGTCGCGCTCACGGAAGTGGCGCTGTACACCGACCCACGCGCCCTTGGCGGTGATGCCCATTTTCTTGTGGTCGTAACCCGCCGAACCACCGGAGGCAAACGCATCACCCAGCCAGAAGCCGTAGTCGATGGCGATGCCGTTGGCGATGTCGGAGAAGGTCGCGGTGCCTTTGTCGGCGGCCACTACCAGGTACGGGTCATCGTCGTCGTGGCGCACCACGTTCAACGGTGGCACCAGGGCACCGTCTTTCAGGTTGTCGGTGATGTCCAACAAGCCGGAAATGAAGATGCGGTAGCAGGCGATGCCCTCGGCCGCGATCTCGTCCCGGCTGCCGCCCAATGGCAGGCGACGGGGCAGGAAACCGCCCTTGGCGCCAACCGGTACGATGACCGAGTTCTTAACCTGCTGGGCTTTTACCAGGCCCAGGACTTCGGTACGGAAGTCTTCTTCACGGTCAGACCAGCGCAGACCGCCGCGAGCGACGTTACCGAAACGCAGGTGCACGCCTTCAACCCGTGGCGAGTAGACGAAGATTTCAAACTTCGGCACCGGTTTTGGCAGTTCAGGAATCGCGTGCGGGTTGAACTTGAAGCTGAAGTACGACTTGTTCTGACCGTTGGCATCTGCCTGGTAGAAGTTAGTGCGCAGGGTCGCTTTGATCAGATCCAGGTAGCGACGCAGGATGCGGTCTTCGTTGAGCACCTGAACGTCGTCCAGAGCGGTCAGAATCGCTTGTTCCAGGCGTTGCTGCTTGTCTTCCAGATCTTCGGCGGTGAGCTTGCGCGCCAGGTAGAAGCGAGTCTTGAACAACCGGGTCAACTCGCGAGCGATGTCGGTGTGGTTGTTCAGCGTGCTGGCGATGTAACCCAGGTCGAAGCCCAGGCGAATCTGCTTCAGGTAGCGAGCGTAGGCACGCAGCAGCGCGACGTCGCGCCATGGCAGGCCGGCGGTCAGCACCAGGCGGTTGAACGCATCGTTTTCGGCATCGCCGTTGACGATGTGGACGAACGCGTCCTGCAGGGTGTCGTTGAGCTGCTGGATGTCGAGGTTCAGGCCTTCGGCAGCAGTGAACGCGAAGTCATGGATCCAGAACTCGCGGCCATTGGAATGACGCAGGCGATACGGGAATTCACCCAGAACCCGCAGGCCGAGGTTTTCCAGGATCGGCAGCACGTCGGACAGCGCCAGCGGCGTGTCAGCGTGGTAGAGCTTGCAGTGCAACTCTTGCTGGCCGGTCACATGACCCAGCGGCTGATAGAAGCTCATCACCAGCGGCTTGGCTTCGGTCAGGTTCAGCAGGTGTTGCATGTCGACCACGGCCGAGTGCGCAGCGAAGCGCTCGCGGTAGCCGGCCGGGAAGCCTTTCGGGAAGTCCGCGAGCACGTTGGTGCCGTGGGCTTCGCCGAAGCTTTCGACGACGAGGCTGGCGTAGTCGTCCTGCCAACTGCGGCAGGCCTGTACCACTTCTTTTTCCAGCAGCAGCGGGTCGATGTCCAGGCGGTTCTTCGGGTCAACCCGCAGAATCAGTTGCACACGGGCCAGTACGGACTCGGAGAAGAAGGTCCAGAATTCGCAGTCCGAGGCTTTCAGGCGATCCATCAGCACTTGCTGGATCTTCTGGCGCACTTCGGTGGAATAGATGTCGCGCGGTACGTAGGCCAGGCAGTAGCAGAAGCGACCGTACGGGTCTTTGCGCAGGAACACGCGGATCTTGTTGCGTTCCTGGATCTGCACAATCGACATCACAGTGCTGAACAGTTCGTCGACCGGAGTCTGGAACAGATCGTCACGCGGCAGTACTTCGACCACCTGAGCCAGTTCCTTGCCCAGGTGAGCCTTGGCCTGGAAGCCCGAACGACGTTCGATTTCCGCGACCTTGCGACGGATGTACGGGATTACCCGCACGCTCTCGCCGTACACCGAAGAGGTGTAGAGGCCCATGAAACGGCATTCCTTGATGACCTTGCCGTCGGCGTCAATCTGGCGGATCGACACATAGTCCGGGTAGGCCGGACGGTGTACGCGGCTCGGGTGCGCAGCCTTGGCGAACGACAGCACAGTCGGTTCGCGCAGGTAGTTGACGGCGTAGTCTTCAATGCGCAGGTCCTCAAAGGTGAGGCCGGCGCGTAGCAGCTTGGTCAGACCGAGGAAGGAGTTGGCGTCATATTCGATATGACCGCCATCCTGCTCGTCACGTACCACGAATTCTTCATAGCCGAGGAAGGTGAAGTGGTTGCCCACCAGCCATTCCAGGAAGCTCTTGATCTCGGCTTTTTCTTCGCCGTCGATGCTGAACTGGCTGGCGTCGATACCGGCCAGCAGGTCCTGGACCTTGGCTTTCATCGGCTCGAAATCGGCAACGGCGACGCGCACTTCGCCCAGTACCTGCTCAAGTTCCTTGCTCAGGACATTCAGCTCGGCGGCGTTGGCGCAGCGGTCGATTTCCAGGTACATCAGCGACTCTTGCTGAATGTCATCGCCCTGAGTGCCCTTGGGCAGGATTTCCAGCAGCTCGCCCTTCTTGCCACGACGCACGCTGAGTACGGTGGTTTGCAGGGTGTGGATGCTGTAGCCACGGCGGTTCAACTCGGTGCGCACCGAATCCACCAGGAACGGCAGGTCGTGGTGCAGCACTTCGACAGCCGTGTGGGTCGACTGCCAGCCGTGACGTTCGTAATCGGGGTTGTAGACCCGCACTTGCGGTTGATTGTGATCAAAGCGCTCAAGCAGGCGCCAGGCAGACAGGGTGCAACCGGCCAGGTCGGACAAGCGACGCTGTGTCAGTTCATCCAGGGAAATAATGCCGAAGAATTGCTCAGCGAACAGCGCCACTTGTGGCAGTGCCTGTTCACTGATGTGCTGCGCCAGTGCCGCTTGCAGTTGATGCTGGAAGTCGGCTTTGCTGGCTGCGGTGAAGAACGCCATCTGTGGTACTCCGCTCGGGCTTGTTATTGATGGAAGCGTCGCGTGTTATCCCCTTGCGGGGAGACCGTCAGCTCTGTTCGGGGTCTACCATAACGAATTCAGAGTGACAGGTGGGTGAAGCTGGACAAGACAACGAGGTCACATACAACTTCCATAAGATGAGCCGCTGGCCGGGCGACGGTACGACGGGCAGGTCAGACTCCTGGCAGGCGCTCATCCGTTGCGCAGCTTAACGAGTGTAGGAAGGCAACTGCTTGCGGCGCTGCGACATATTCAGTCAACGGCACGCTGCTGACGGGTTGCGACTTGGGCAACCTGCCGTTTACGGGTGGATTTGCGCCTTGCGAGTACCGGAAATGACCGAGATGCCCACCCAAGTCACACCGAGCCTCTGACACAGAATGAAGCACAAAATTCGCTGCAATGGCACAATTGTCACGCCGCGCCCTCTCCCAGACAGGATTTTCCATGCAACTGACCACCGCCCACCTGATCGTCAACCCTTGCGATGACGAAGAAGACAACATGGCCATGCTCTGCTGCCACGGCGACAAGGGCGAGATGTTCATGGTCACTCGTTACCCCGATGAGGACGAGGTGGAAATCACTTGGGATTACGAGCCGTCGACCCTGGACGGGCTGAAGATCACCCTGAGCGCCACGAAGCTGCTGGTGGAGATTGCCGCGACGGACGCGGATGCGTTGGGTGGCAGTGATCATCTGGAGATCATTCACAGCACCGACAAGTCAGATTTGGCTGAAGTGCAAGAGACCTTGCAGAACATTCTCAAGGGTACCGGGACTTACATCAGCGAACTGTGATCCTGTAGCCGCTGCCGAGGCACAAGGCTGCGATATGGGCCGCAGGACCACCGCCGGGGGCCGCTTCGCAGCCCATCACAGCCTCGTGCCTCGGCAGCGGCTACACAGCAGCAACGGACAATTCCCACAAAATCCAAAAAATACCCCGCGCGCCGTTAGTCGCCAGCCCCCCCAATGCATTAAAGTAAGGCCCCCAGGCTCTGGCATTTTTCACAATGCCCAGGCTCATCTTTCCAGGAACCGTCATCGATGGAACATCGTGAAGCGCTGCTCGCGCTGCGAACCTTTCTTTCAACGCAGATCCTCGGCCAGGAAAAACTTATCGAGCGCCTGCTCATCGCCCTGCTTGCCGATGGCCATATGCTGGTTGAAGGCGCTCCCGGCCTGGCCAAGACCAAGGCCATCAAGGAGCTTGCCGAAGGGATCGAAGCACAGTTCCATCGTATCCAGTTCACTCCCGACCTGCTGCCTGCCGACATCACCGGTACCGAGATCTACCGCCCGGAAACCGGCAGCTTCGTGTTCCAGCAAGGGCCGATCTTCCACAACCTGGTGCTGGCGGACGAAATCAACCGGGCCCCGGCCAAGGTTCAGTCAGCCTTGCTTGAAGCCATGGCCGAGCGCCAGGTCAGTGTCGGGCGCAGTACCTATGAACTGTCGCCACTGTTCCTGGTAATGGCCACGCAAAACCCGATCGAACAGGAAGGCACCTATCCCCTGCCCGAAGCCCAGCTCGACCGGTTCCTGATGCACGTCAAGATCGGCTTCCCCGACGCCGCCGTCGAACGCCGCATCCTGCAACAGGCGCGTGGCGAAGCCCTCAACGGCGAGACCAAGCCCGAACGCCGGGTCAGCCAGCAAGCGATCTTCGCCGCACGCAAGGAAATCCTCGGCTTGTACATGGCCGATGCGGTGGAGGAATACCTGGTGCAACTGGTCATGGCCACCCGCACCCCGGCCAAGTTCGATCCGGAAATGGCCGAGTGGATTGCCTATGGCGCAAGCCCCCGGGGCTCGATTGCCCTCGACCGCTGCGCCCGGGCCCACGCCTGGCTGGCCGGTCGCGACTTTGTCAGCCCGGAAGATATCCAGGCGGTGCTGTTCGACGTGCTGCGCCACCGGATCATTCTGTCGTTCGAGGCCGAAGCGGCCGGTATTGACCAGGACCGCGTGGTGCAACGCATTCTCGACGTCGTAGCCGTCGCTTGAGCCCCATGAACGCCAGCGATGGAGTCCGTGTCACCCTGAGCGAATTGATCGAGATGCGTCATCGCGTACGGGAAGTACAACTTTTTTCTACGCCAAGCCAACGCAGCCCGCTGATTGGCCTGCACCACTCGAAACTGCGAGGTCGCGGCGTCGACTTCGATCAGGTGCGGGTGTACCAGGCCGGCGACGACGTGCGCACCATCGACTGGCGCGTCACTGCCCGCACCCAGGAGCCCCACACGAAGCTGTTCCACGAAGAACGAGAACGCCCGATCTTCATCATGGTGGAGCAAAGCTGCCGGTTGTTTTTCGGCTCGGGGCTGATGTTCAAATCGGTGCTGGCGGCCCAGGCCGCTAGCCTGATCGGCTGGGCCGCGCTGGGGCATAACGACCGCGTCGGCGGGTTGGTGTTCGGTGACAACGAGCACTACGAAATCAAGCCGCGACGCAGCAAGCAAAGCCTGCTGCAATTGCTCAACCGGTTGGTGCGGGTCAACCAGAGCCTGAATACCGAAAGCAAGCCGGAACCCGATGCCCTTGGCATGGCGTTGCGACGCGGCCGGGAAGTCTTGCGCCCCGGCAGCCTGGCGATCGTGATTTGCGATGAACGCGCCCTGACCGACGGCGCCGAACAGCAACTGAGTCTTTTGTCACGCCATTGCGACTTGCTGCTGTTGCCGGTGTCCGATCCGCTGGACCATGCCCTGCCAGCCGCCGGGCTACTGCGGTTCGCCGAACGCGGCGCGCAGTTGGAGATCGACACCCTGAATTTCGACCTGCGCCAGGCCTATAAAGCCCAGGCCGACGAGCGTAGTGCGCGCTGGGAGTTGCTCGCGCAGAAGCTGCGGATATTGCTCATGCCCTTGAGTACCCAGAGCGAAATGGTCGAGCAACTGCGCGAATACCTCAATCCGCAACGTCCGGCCAAAAAGCAATGAGCAGCCTCGACCAATTGCAACCGCTGATCGCACCTCCAGCCATCGGTTTCTGGCCGCCGGCGCCTGGCTGGTGGCTATTGTTGCTGCTCATCCCCCTGCTTGTCTGGGGCCTGTGGTCGTTGCGCCGCTTCCTCCCGGCCAAGCGCCCCGTGGCCCGCGCCGAACAACCGCTGGACCCGCTGCGAGTTGCCGCCCTCGCGGAACTGGCACTGATGCCCAAGCCCTACGACGGTGCGCCGGCCGGCGCCTGGTTGCAGCAACTCAACGGACTGCTCAAGCGCCTGTGCCGCAACGACTACCCTTATAGCCAGAGCCACACCCTCAACGGTCGCAAATGGCTGGCCTTCCTCGACAACCGTTGCCCGGCTGCCGGTCTAACCCGCTGGATGGTGCTGGTGGAAGGCGCCTACAAGCCCGAATGCAAGCTCGATGACAAGGCCATCGCCGGCCTGACCCAGGCCGTCGACACCTGGATTCGCAAACATGTTTGAGTTCGCCTGGCCGTGGATCTTCGCCCTGTTGCCCCTACCGTGGGTGATGCGGATGCTCCTGCCCGTCGCCGACAGCGGCGAGCCCGCCTTGAAGGTCAGCTTCCTCGGCGACCTGGAAGGCCTTGCGCGCCGCCGTGCCCGGGCCAACCTGCCAGGCTGGCGTCAACAAGCGCCGTTCGTGGTGTTGTGGTTGCTGCTGTTGACCGCCGCCGCCCGCCCGGAATGGCTGGGTGAACCCCTGCCAATTGCCGCCAGCGGCCGTGACTTATTGGTGGCGGTCGATGTGTCCGGCTCCATGGATTTCCCCGACATGCAATGGCAGGACGAAGACGTCAGCCGCCTGACGTTGGTCAAGCACCTGCTGGGGGATTTTCTCGAAGGCCGCGAAGGTGATCGAGTCGGCCTGATCCTCTTCGGCAGCCAGGCCTATCTACAAGCACCATTGACCTTCGACCGCCATACCGTGCGTACCTGGCTGGATGAAGCGCGAATTGGCATCGCCGGCAAAAACACCGCCATTGGCGATGCCATCGGCCTGGCCTTGAAACGCCTGCGCCAGCGTCCCGCGCAAAGCCGGGTGCTGATCCTGGTGACCGACGGCGCCAACAACGGTGGCGAAATCGACCCGTTGACCGCCGCACGCCTGGCCGCCGAAGAAGGCGTGAAAATCTACCCTATCGGCATCGGTGCCGATCCGGAGCAAACCGGTTCCCTGGGCATGCTCGGTCTCAATCCGAGCCTGGATCTCGACGAACCGGCCCTCAAGGCACTCGCCGAGGCCACAGGCGGACGCTACTTCCGTGCCCGCGACGGCAAGGAACTGCAAGCCGTCAAGGAAACCCTCGATCAGCTGGAACCCGTGGCCCAACAACCGACCCAGGCGCGCCCGGCCCAGGCGCTCTATAGCGGGCCGTTGGCCCTGGCGCTGATCCTGAGCATGTTGCTGGTGATCCAGGAACGCTGGCCGAACAACGCCCTGCAACGCCTCTTCAACAAAATCTCCAGCAAGGGCCACTTTCTGCAACAGCACCCCGAATGGCGCCAACGCCTCAAACGCCTGCGCTTGCGGAGGCGTCGATGATTGCCCTGTGGCCTCATTGGTTCCGTCCCTGGTGGCTGTTGCTGCTGCCGCTGCTCGGCTGGCTGCTGTGGCATCTGTGGCACCGACAAAAGCGCGCCGGGCGTTGGCAGATGATTCTGCCGCCGGCGTTTCACGCGGCGCTGCTCAGTGGCGGCAATGGTCGGGAAAGTAAATCGCCGTGGGTGGTCCTTGGCCTCGCCTGGCTGCTGTGCGTGCTGGCATTACTCGGCCCTAGCTGGCAACGCGTTGAGCAGAACAGCCAGAAACCTGCCGATCCGCTGGTGGTATTGCTGGAGCTGACCCCGGAAATGCTCGCCACCGACAGCCCGCCCAATCGCCTGGAACAGGCGCGGCGCAAACTGCACGACTTGCTCCAGGCCCGCAGCGATTCGCAGACCGCCATCGTCGTCTACGCCGGCAGCGCCCACACCCTGGTGCCGCTCTCGGATGACCTGGCCACCAGCGGTAACCTGCTTGAAGCCTTGCGCCCCTCGATCATGCCCGAGGCCGGCCACCGCGCCGACCTGGCCGTAGAAAAGGCCCTGTCACTGCTCAAACAAGGTGGACTCGGCCAGGGCCGTTTGTTGTTGATCGGCTCATCGTTGTCCAAACAAGAGCGCCAAGGTATCCGCCTGCTGCTGGGAGACCAAGCGCCAAGCCTGTCGATCCTTGGCATTGGCAGTCGCGAAGGCACGCCGGTGACTCAAGAAAGCGGCGAGTTCCTCAAGGACGACCAGGGCGCAATCCTGGTACCACGCCTGGACAGCCCAACCCTCAAGGCTTTCGCCAGCGAGATGGGCGGTCGCTACCGCCAGGCCCGGCTGGACGACAAGGACCTGCGCAGCCTCGGTCTGCTGGACGGCCCGCAAAGCCTGCGCAACGACGGCCAACGGTTACAGCTGGACACCTGGGCCGACCAGGGTTATTGGCTGCTGTTACCGTTGCTGCTACTCGCTGCCTGCGCCGGTCGTCGGGGCTGGCTGTTCTGCCTGCCGTTGTTGCTATTGATCGCCCCGCAACCGAGCTACGCCTTCGACGTTCAGGACCTGTGGCTACGCCCGGACCAGCAAGGCCAATACCTGCTCAAGAAAAAACGCCCTGGGGAAGCCGCCGAACGCTTCGAAAACCCGCAATGGCAAGGTGTTGCCCTGTATGAAGCCGGCAACTATGCCGAAGCCGCCAAGCGCTTTGCCGAAGGCAACGATGCCTATTCCCACTACAATCGCGGTAATGCCCTGGCCAAGGCCGGTGAACTGGAAGCGGCGATAGACGCCTATGAACAAGCCCTGGAAGCCCAGCCGGATTTGCAACCGGCCCTGAAAAACAAAACCCTGGTGGAAAGCCTGCTGCAGGAAGAACCGGAACCGGAACCCGCCAAACCGCCCAAGAAGGAGGATGACGAAACCACCCAACCCGGCCAGACTGCACAACCGGGCACCAGCGGCCAGACCGCCCCCAGTGGCGAGCAGACGCCACAGGGCCAGGGCCAGCCGGGCACCGCCGAGACGCAAACCGGCGCCACGCCGCACGCGGGCGGCAACGAGGTACCCGGCAGCGAACTGGGGGATGAGCAGACCACCACGCCCCCCCTGCGCGGGGCGAATGCCAGCCTCGACGGCGAACACCGCCAGGCCCTGGAACAGTGGCTGCGACAGATCCCGGACAACCCCGGCGAGCTGCTGCGACGTAAATTCTGGTACGAACAGCAACAACATCAGGACAAGACTCGATGAGCCGCTGCACCGCCCTTCTCCTCACCCTCACACTGTGGGCCTGCCATGCCCAGGCCGCGGACCTGGTTGCCAGCGTCGACCGCAGCCGCATCAACTCCGGGGAGACGGTGGAACTGACCGTGGAATCCAATGACGTCACGCAGTTCGGCAAACCCGACCTGGCGCCCCTGGACCCGACGTTCGAAGTACGCGGCACACGCCAGATCAACCAACTCACCACCCTGGGCGGCGACAATCACGCCACCACCCGCTGGATCATTACGTTACTGCCCAAGGAGAACGGCACAGTAGTGATTCCGTCGCTGCAGTTGGGAGCGCTCAAGAGCCAGCCGATCACCCTGCAAGTCATCGAAACCGCCAGCCAGGACACCAACACCCAACTGGCGCCGGTATTCATCGAGGCCAACCTCGACCAAGACACGGTCTATGTCCAGGCCCAGGCCTTGCTGACCGTGCGGGTCTACCATTCGGTGTCGCTGTACGACGACAGCAGCCTGACGCCGTTGCAGATTCCAGACACCCGCATCGAACAGCTCGGAGAATCGCGCAACTACGAGAAAGTCATCAACGGCATTCGCCATGGCGTGATCGAAATGCGCTACGGCATCTATCCGCAACGCAGCGGCCCGCTGGTGATTCCGGCACAGGTCTTCAGTGCGACCCTGGTGGAACCGCGCCCCGCCCAGGACAGCAATCCGCAAGGCCCGAAACCCGGCAAGCTGTTGCATGTCAGCTCCACGGAGCTGCTCCTGACAGTCAAGGCCAAGCCCGCCCTGTACCCGGCGGATGCCCCTTGGCTGCCGGCCCGCAGCCTGAGCCTGAGTGAAAGCTGGAACCCGGAACCGGATCACGTCCAGGTGGGCGACTCCGTGACCCGCAGCCTGACCCTCAAGGCCGAAGGGCTGGCCAGCGCCCAATTGCCACCGCTGCCGAACACCGAGGTTGCAGGCCTGCGCCGCTACCCGGACCAACCGGTATTGAGCAACCAGAACAGCGATCGCGGCGTGATCGGCAGCCGCGAAGACCGTGAAGCGCTGGTGCCCAACCGCGCCGGCACCGTGGAACTGCCGGCGGTGGAAGTCGTGTGGTGGAACACCCATGAAGACCATCTGGAACGTACCCATTTGCCGGCCCGCACCCTGCAGGTGGCGAACAACCCAAGCCTGGTGGTAGACACCCCCGCCATGCCGACGGTGATCACCGCACCGGACTCCGACAGCCTGTGGATCTGGCAGCTCACCAGCCTGATCCTGGCCTGCACGACCCTGCTGGGCTTCGGCCTGTGGTGGCGCGCGCGCTGGCAGCCAGCGATCCTGCGGGCAGCGCAGACCGGGCCGAGTCCGCGTACGTTGCTGGATGATCTCAAGCGTGCAAGCCAGGCGAATGACCCTCAGGCGACGCGTCAGGCGCTGGATGCGTGGGCACGCCAGCAACCGGAAACCCTGGCGGAAATGGCGGCGCGGTTTGTGCCGTTGTCGGATGCGCTGGATGGGTTGAATGGAGCGCTCTATAGCGAGGCGGGGCAGTACTGGCAGGGTGAAGAGTTGTGGCGGGCGGTGAAGGCGATTCCGATGGCTGAGAACACACAAGACCCGGTCACGGATAACACCAGCTTGCCGCCGCTGTATCCCAAGTAACCGAAACATTCCTGACACCACACTTGATTTACATCGTCTGATCGACATGCATTGTTAAAGGCCAGCAATCCATATCCCTTTAATTTGCAGGACGTTTCCTAGACAATCCCACGGCCTTGCGCCTGCTCAGTCCACTGGCTAGCCTTCGCTCCGTCGCTGCACATCAGCGATCGGGTGTGAGATCCCGTGAACTTGTAGGCGCCACGAGCAACATGCTCTATGGCGGCTGTGTGCGGGCAGACTTCGGTCTGGCCGGGTGCTCCTACTAATCCGGTATCTCACCCCGCACATAGCTGCCACCTTTTGACGTGTGAGATCGGCAAAAGAATGGCTCCAAACCCAGTAGGTACTTCATTTATGAACAAAATCGTCCCCGACCCACCCCGCTTCACCCCCGACCGCGAAACCCTTGACCGCACCCTGCGCCACTACCTGCACCCCGCCTCGCCGCCGTCCTTCACCGTGCACCATGACCTCAGCTTCGAAGACGCCCTCGCCCAGATCTGCGACCTGCTGCACTGCGCAGCCGCCACCGCAGCCAGCACAACCGAAGGGCTGACCGGCGATCATCGCCATATGGCAGCCTCCACCGAACACCTGATCGAGATGGCCAAAACCCTGGCCGACCGAGCGTTGGGTTGCCTGAACACCGCGTAACCCCTGTGGGAGGGGGCTTGCTCCCGATAGCGGTGTGTCAGCCAGCTTATCTGTAACTGATCCGCCGCCATCGGGAGCAAGCCCCCTCCCACAGGTTTGCAGGTAAACTCCCCTCCTTTTCATCTTCTTCACGGAGTTCGCCTTGCGTCTGTTCCACACCTCCGACTGGCACCTGGGCCAAAACCTCCACGGCCAGGAACGCGACTTCGAACACGCCTGTTTCCTCGACTGGCTGCTGGGCCAACTCAAGCTGCACTGCCCCGATGTGCTGCTGATCGCTGGGGATATCTTCGATACGGTCAACCCGCCGCTCAAGGCCCAGGAGCGTCTGTACGACTTCATCATCAGCGCCCACGAACAAAACCCAGCGCTGACCATTGTGATGATCGCCGGCAACCACGACTCCGGCTCGCGGATCGAACTGCCCGCGCCGTTGATGCGCCGTTTGCGCACCCATGCGCTGGGACGGGTGTTGTGGCTGGACGACGGCCAACTGGACGTCGAACGTCTGCTGATCCCATTGCCCGACAAGACCGGCGCCGTGACCGGCTGGTGCCTGGCCCTGCCCTTCCTGCGCCCGGCCGAAGTCACCGGCTCGCAGTTGGGGGATGACTACTTGCGCGGCATTGGCCAAGTGCATGAATGGCTGATCGCCGCGGCCAACGCCAAACGCGAGCCGGGCCAGGCGCTGATTGCCATCAGCCACGCGCACATGGCCGGTGGCTCGGTGTCGGAAGACTCCGAGCGCAGCCTGATCATCGGCAATGCCGAAGCACTCCCCGCCAGTCTGTTCGATGCCAGTGTCAGTTATGTCGCCCTTGGCCACTTGCACAAACCCCAGCGGGTCAATGGCGAAGAACGCATTCGTTACTGCGGCTCGCCGATTCCACTGTCGTTCTCCGAAATCGGCTATCAGCACCAGATCCTCGATGTGCAGCTGGACGGCGAAACCCTGGTCAGCGTCGAGTCCCGGCTGATTCCCCGCGCGGTCAATCTGCAACGCTTGGAAGCCGCGCCTCTGGCCGACATCCTCAAGCAATTGGCCGACTTGCCCGATATCGACCTGCTGGCCGAAACCCAGCGCCAACCCTGGCTGGAAGTGCGGGTACGCCTCGACGAGCCGCAACCCGACCTGCGCCAACAAGTGGAAAACGCCCTGCAAGGCAAGGCCGTGCGCCTGGTGCGCATCGCGGCCGAATATGCGGGCAGTGGCAATCGCGAACACAGTGATGAAGATCGTCTGGTCGAACTCGACCAGCTCACTCCCCAGGAGTTGTTCAGCCGAGCCTGGCAGGAAAGCTACGGCAATGACGTGGACAAACAGACCCTGAAGGATTTCGCCGTGCTGCTCCAGGAAGTGCAACAGGAGGATGAACAGCCATGAAGATCCTCGCCATTCGCTTGAAAAACCTTGCCTCCCTGGCCGGACCGTTCGAGATCGACTTTACCGCCGAACCCTTGGCCAGCGCCGGGCTGTTTGCGATTACCGGGCCCACGGGCGCCGGTAAAAGTACCTTGCTCGATGCCCTGTGCCTGGCGCTGTTTGGCGCGGTGCCGCGCCTGGGCGACACCGGCCAGGCGAAGATGCCCGATGCCGACAGCGATATTTCCATTGGCGACCCGCGCACGCTGATTCGTCGCGGCACCGGCGGTGGTTATGCCGAGGTGGATTTTGTCGGCGTCAGCGGCCGTCGCTATCGCGCGCGCTGGGAAGCCAACCGTGCCCGGGACAAGGCCAGCGGCAAGCTGCAAAACAGCCGCCAGAGCTTGATTGATCTCGACAGCGAGCAACTGCTGGCCAGCCAGAAAACCGAATACAAGACCCAGCTGGAACTGGCCCTGGGCCTGAACTTCGAGCAGTTCACCCGTGCGGTATTGCTCGCGCAAAGTGAGTTCAGCGCGTTCCTCAAGGCCAATGACAACGAGCGCAGTGAGCTACTGGAAAAGCTCACCGACACTGCGCTCTACACCCAACTGGGCCGCCGCGCCTTCGACAAGGCCAAAGACGCCAAGGAAGCCCACAAGCTGCTGCAAGACCAGGCCACCGGCGTCACGCCGCTGCCTGCCGAGGCACGCGCTGAACTGGATCAACAGTTAAGCGAGGCCCAGCAACAGCTCAAGACCCAACAAGCCCAACTCAAGCAGCTTGAACTCCAGCACACGTGGCTCAAGGAGCTGCGCGAGTGGCAGGAGCGTCAACAAAACGCGACTGAGCAACTGCAGCAGGCCCAGCAGGATTGGGATGGCCAGGCCCAGCAACGACTGGACCTGAGCCGCCTGGAACAATTGACGCCGCAACGTCATCACTTCTCACGCCAAGCTGAGCTGACCAGCCAGTTGCAACCCTTGGCCGCACAGATTCAGCAGCACCTTGAACAACAAGCCAGCCTGCATGTGCGTCGGGATCAACTGCAACTGCAGCAGACCGACGTGCAAGCAGCCCTCGCCCAAGCCCTGAAGCAGCAAGGCGATGCCGTGCCGTTGCTGCGCCAGGCCTTCGAGACGCAAAACACCCTCGCCCACTTGACCGAGGATCTGGCGAAACGCAGCGCGGAAAAACAACTCCACGAAAGCGCCTGCGTGGAAGGTCAAGCCACCTTGAATGGCTTACTGGACAAGCAAAAGCACGTCGCCGAACGCCTGCAACGGCTCGCCGCAGAACTTGAGCGCAGCGCCGCCCTCGCGCCCCTGAGCGATGCCTGGACCTACCAGCGTGAACGCCTGCAACAACTGATGTTGATTGGCAACCGCCTCAATAAAGGCCAGGCCGAACTGCCGCAATTGGAGCAACGAGCCACCCGCCTCAGCGAACAATGGACCGAGCAGCACAATACGCTGGACCTGCTGTATCACGAAGCCGGCGCCGAGCCCCACGCGGTAGCCGAGCAGATCCAGCTGCTGGGCAGCTTGCTGCAAGACAATCGCAAGCAACAACGCGCCCTTGAAGAGGTGGCCCGGCTGTGGAGCAGTTACCAAGGGTTGGAGAAACGGGCGAACGACTTGAGTGCCAAACAACAGGCAGCCAAGGAGCAACGCGAGGCGTTCAACCGAACAGGTATTCAAGCCAAGGCCGAGCTTGCCGTCGCGGAGCAAACCCTGACGGTCATCCAGCAACTGTTGGAGCGCCAACGCCTTGCCCGTGACGTCAACGTACAAACATTGCGCGAACAACTGGAGTCCGATCAACCCTGCCCAGTCTGCGGCAGTGTCGACCATCCGTATCACGCTTCCGACGTGCTGCTGAACAGCCTTGAACGTCACGACGAGGATGAAGTGGCCAACGCCCGCAAATCGGTGGATGTGCTAAAGGAAAAAGTAGATGCGCTGCGCACGGAGCTGGGCGAACTGATCGCCCAGCAAAAAGAGCTTTTACGCCAGCAACAAGAAGTGGCAACCGAACAACAGGCCTTGGCGCCGATCCTTGAGGCGCACCCGCAGTCCACTGCGCTGCTCAATCAGGACGCTACCCAGCGCAACGCCTGGCTGACCCAACAACTGAGCCAGCTCAACCAAAGCATCACCCAGGACGAACAGCGCCAAGGTGCGCTACTCAACCTGCAACAAAACGCCGGGCGCCTGCAGCAACAACTGCAAGCAGCCCAGGACGCCAGCCAGCAGGCGCGCCAACAACTGATCGACCAGCAACGAGAACTGGCCAACGACCGTGAGCGCCTGGACGAAGAGCTCAACGCCTTCGCCAGTCTCCTGCCTGCCCAAACGCTGGAAGGTCTGCGCAGCGAACCGGCGGCAACCTTCATGCTGCTCGACCAGCAAGTCAGTCAGCGCCTGGAGCAACTGGCACACCAGCGTGAAGAACTCACCGAGCAGCAACAGCGCCAGCAGGTTATCGAGAAAGAACAGGACCGCCAGCAACACCGCCAGCAACAACTGGAGCTGCTGCTACTGCAATTTACCGAGCTGACCGCGCGGCAACAGGCGGCCAAGGAACAACTCGCCGGGCTGTTGGGCCAATACTCCAGCGCCGAACACTGGCAGCAGCAGTTGGATCAGGCCGTCGAGCACGCTCGACAGAGCGAGACCCAGGCCAACCAGCAGTTGCAGGACACCCGCAACGAACTGATCCAACTGGCCGCCGACCTCAAGGCCCAACAGGAACGTCAACACGCCCTGGAAACCGAACAACAGGTGCTGAACAGCCGCATCAGCGAGTGGCGCGCTTTGCACCCGGAGCTGGACGATGATGGCCTGGCACGACTGCTGGCCATCGACGAGCCGCAATTGGGGCACCTTAGGCAACAGCTGCAATTGAGCGAAAAGGCCATCGAACAGGCCAAGGTCCTGTTGCAGGAGCGCGAACAGCGTCTCAAGGATCACCAGGCCCAGCACAATGGCAACCTCGACGTCGAGCAACTGGACAGCGCCTTGGCTGAACTCAACAGCCAGTTGGCCAGCGGCGAAAAACACTGTGCCGAACTGCGCGCGCAACAAGCCGAAGACCAACGTCGCCAGGACGCCAACCAGGCCTTGGCCGATCAGATCGCCAAGGCCTACGACGAGTGGCAGCGCTGGGCACGGCTCGACGTGCTGATCGGTTCGGCCACTGGCGACAAGTTCCGCAAATTCGCCCAGGCCTACAACCTCGACCTGCTGGTGCACCACGCCAACGTGCAACTGCGCCAACTGGTACGCCGCTACCGCCTCAAGCGCGGCGGCAGCATGCTCGGTTTGCTGGTGCTGGACACCGAAATGGGCGACGAAACCCGCTCGGTGCATTCGCTGTCCGGCGGCGAGACGTTCCTGGTGTCGCTGGCGTTGGCCTTGGGATTGGCGTCGATGGCGTCCAGTACCTTGAAGATCGAATCGCTGTTTATCGACGAAGGGTTTGGCAGCCTGGATCCCGAGTCGCTGCAACTGGCGATGGATGCTCTGGACGGCTTGCAGGCCCAAGGCCGCAAGGTAGCGGTGATTTCCCATGTGCAGGAAATGCATGAGCGGATCCCGGTGCAGATCCAGGTCAAGCGCCAGGGTAACGGCTTGAGCACCCTGGAGGTCAAATGAGCGGGGGCGTGTTGTACTCGTTTCGCCGCTGCCCCTACGCCATGCGGGCACGTATGGCCCTGCGGTATTCAGGGGCGGCGGTGCAGATTATCGAGGTCAGCCTCAAGGCCAAGCCCGCCGAAATGCTGGCGCTGTCGCCCAAGGGCACGGTGCCGGTATTAAGCGTGGATGGCCGGGTGATCGACGAAAGCCTGGCGATCATGCACTGGGCCTTGGCGCAGAATGATCCCGAGGATTGGTTGCTCAAGCATGACCCGGCGGCGCGGGCGCTGATGGCTGGGTTGCTTGAAGAGAACGATCAGGCATTCAAGCTGCACTTGAATCGCTACAAGTACGCCGAGCGCTACCCGGAGCAGCCGACGGAGCATTATCGGGCCGAGGGTGAAGTGTTTTTGCGCATGCTGGATGAGTTGCTGGCGGAGCGTAACTACTTACTCGCCGATCATTTGAGCCTGGCGGATGTGGCTATCGCACCGTTTGTGCGGCAGTTTGCCCATGTCGATCGGGAGTGGTTTGCGGGTACGTCGCATCGGCGCTTGCAGGCCTGGTTGCAGCGTTTTCTGGAGTCCGAGCTGTTTACAGGGGTCATGGAAAAACCGTAGCCGCTGCCGAGGTACGAGGCTGCGACCGGCTGCGTAGCAGTCGTAAACTTGGCGACTCGGTCTAAATGAAACACCTTGCTGAATGATTTTACGGCCGCTGCGCAGCCGATCGCAGCCTCGTACCTCGGCAGCGGCTACAGATATCAGAGCGCAGTAACTACGCTATGAACCACCCCACCCGTCTGCTGTGCCTGATGCTCAAACTGAACCCCCGGATACGCCACTTGAATCGGCGGCTGGGCGGCGGGTTGACTGAAGGTTGCAAGCGTCACCACCAAAACCATCGCGGCGTAGACGCCGATGGCGATGTAAGCGCCGTGTTTGGCTGAGGTCAAGAGGGCTCTGGCCATGGGATGCTCCTTAAACGTTGACACCGGGTCGATGCAGGACCAACCCCGTGCCAATTAACGCTCAGTGTTGAACCTTGTGGTCCAGAGCGGCATAGAAGTTGGCACTTTGTTGCAGGTACTTCTGGGTGTAGGCGCTGGTGTTGGATTTTTTGCTGCTGATTTCCACGTTGGCGCTGGCAGGCAGGACCACAGAGGCAGAAACAGCGGAAGCGGCGATGATCGAGAAGAGATTGAAGTTCATGTCGGTAACCCTTGTGTTCGGTTGGCTGGTTGGCCTGTGAAGGCCTTGAAGCAAACTTACGCCCGGGGGCTTACCGGTAGAAATTCATTGAAACAGTAGCTGTTATCACTGGCATTAATAGAAGGAGTCAGGCCCCGCGTTGCGGGGCCTGTGGCTTATTGCCGCACCAGAAACTTGAGGTCGCTGGGAGCATCAATCGGCAATGTCTGCACGGTTTTGCCCAACAGGCCGGTCTTGGCGTCGCGCTCGACCACCACGATCTGGTTGCTCTTCTGGTTGGCAATCAGCAGGAACTTGCCGCTCGGGTCCAAGGCGAACTCACGGGGATGATCGCCTTCCACGGAGCGCCGCTGGACCTCCTTCAACTGCGCGGTGGCAGGGTCGATGGCGAAGACCAGCATCTGGTTGGCGGTGCCGCGGTTGCTGACGTAGAGGAACTTGCCGTCGTTGGAGGCATGCAACGCCGCGCCGGCCTTGTCGGACACTGGTTGCCCGGCGGCGAAGTCCACCAGTTGGCGCTGGACCAGCTTACCGTCCTGATAGTCGAACACCGCGACCTGCGCGCTCATCTCAGTGGTCAGCCAGGCATGCTTGCCGTCGGCACTGAACAGCAGGTGGCGCGGGCCGCTGCCCGGGGGCAACTGCACGAAGGCTGGATCGGCTGGGGTCAGCGGCAGCTCGTGGTTGGCCTTGGAGTCGTAGTGGTAGACAAAAATCTTGTCCGCCCCCAGATCGTTGGCAAACACGTATTTGCCGTCCGGCGAGGACACCACCGAGTGCACATGGTTGGAGGCCTGGCGCTCAGGGTTGACCCGGCTGGCCGGGTGCCCGCTCAGTTGCACGGGCGGTGACAACTTGCCCTCGGCGTCCACCGGCAGGATCGCCAGGCTGCCGCCCGGATCTTCCAGCACCGAATAGTTGGCGACAAACAGGTAACGCCCATCGGCGGCCAGGCTGGAGTGGGTAGGCTCATTGCCCAGGCTTTGCACCTGGTTGATCAGCGTCAGTTGGTGATTGGCTGGATCAACACTGTAGCTGCTGACACGCCCCACCGGGTCCTTCTGGCCCGGACCGTTCTCATTGACCACGAACAGGCGTTTCTGGTCTTTGGACAAGGTCAGCCAGGACGGATTTTCCGTCTTGGCGGCCAGTACCGGTTTGCCGCTGAACTGACCGGTGCGGCTGTCGAACTGCAGGCGGTAGATCCCTTCGCTGGTGCCAGCGGTATAGGTGCCCACCAACAGTTCAAAGGTTTCGACCGGCGCGGCCTGCACCGACATCGCGCCGACACTGCCAGCCATCAGCAGCGGCCAGAATTTACGCATCATCATGCTCATCTTCCTCGTCGTTATTGTTGCCGGTGAAGGCGCTCATGCACACCAGGCGGTGTTCGCCTGAATCACCGGTGAGGGTCCAGCTTTTCAGCGTTTCGTCAAAGATCGCAGCCGCCACCTGTTCCAGCGTAAAAGACCAACGTTTCTCGGCCCGGCCGTCCATGCAGATGATCAGCAGTTTTTTATCATCGAAGGTGAAATCAAAGGCATGCAAGCCGTCAATTTCGAGCATGTCGCTGGTTTCAAGTTCAGTAGGCAGGCTGGAAACGGTCATCAGGATCATTCATCAAATAGGAAAACGCTGATGATAGGCCAATCCGCCGTGTGCGTCGTGTCGCGATAACGGGCTACCGCATCCGGCCAGCACAGGCTTGCCATTCTGAGGGGGAACTCAACCCTTTACTCCCACAGAACGGAAACCGTCATGCCGGAAGTCTCATCGGCCCAGTCGCCTGCGCCACTGCTTTTGCCCCATCACAGCGACACCCTGGCCCAGGCCATCGCCCATCAATTTGCCAGCCGCCCAACCTTGCGCCAAGTGGTCGCACAACAGCTGCGCGAGCGCATCCAGGAACACTACCCACCCCTGGCCCTGGATATGCGCACCCTCAAGCTGGCCACTCCCAACCAACGGGGCGGCTGGGACCTTAAGCTATTGATAGACGTTGCCCTCAGCTACCTGAGTACGGGCGCGGCCTTGAACCTGACCATCGCCATAGATGAACGCCGCTGCTTCCTTACCCAACAACCACCCGTGCGCGTGACCTATGAGGCAGACGGCCCCAGGGAGCCGGACATTGCCGTCATCGAAAACCTGATCGTGGAGTTGAGCCTCACCCTGCACATCAGTTTTCAGCAAGCACTGGCGGACTACTGGAACCTCAACGCCGACACCGGCGCCAGCCGCTGGCAATGGTTGGGTGACCTGCTGGCCGACAACCTGAACAGCACGGCAAGCCTGCTGCCGACCAGCCATTCCCACGCCCGCGACATGCTGTACGCCGTGACGCGCCAGCCTGACCGCCGCGAGCGCCAGACAGCACCCGGCGACAGGGTGCATGCGTACTGCCTGGAAGCCTGTGTGATCAATCAGGGCGTCAGCGCCCGCCTGCTGAGCACCGACATCCTGCTGGTGCAGGCTAGTCAGGTCTTGCTGTGCAAGGTTTCTGGCAGCGTCGAGGCCTTTGCTTCGATGGAGGCCTTCACCCTGGCCTGGGGCCAACGCCTGGAAAGCCAGTTGCTGGCCGACAGCATTTTGGTCAATCGCTATGAGCCCGACGGCAATCTTTTCGATACCCAGGCGGCCTTGCTGCTCAACCAACAACTGGACGACCTCGAAGCTATCCCGTTGCCCGCCACCGATGGCGTGCGTGCCCTTGAAGAACGCTTCGCCGAGGCCACCGACCCGGTGCCCGGGTTTCTCGACGCGCCCGTCCCCAACCCGACTCATCAGGCCCGCATCCAGGCGGCGTTGCCCCAATGGCTGCAAGCGGCCGCCGCCGACGACCGTTTTGCCTATCGCCAACGGTTGGTGGACCAGGCGCGCCTGCAACGGCAAACAGCCGGCGCCTCCTTTCTCGACGGCGTCGAGAACCTGCATGACTTCACCACCCGAACCTTGCGCGAGCAGATGCATCGTGACCATCCCGAATCGGCTGTAGACCCGGACAACCTGGAGCTGACCTTCCACGTGCCGGTGGGTGACCTGCATGGCGGTTACCTGTCCCCCGTGACCATGGGGCTGACCGAGCTTGCGATCAAGAATATGGCCGCCGCCCCTGTGGGCCGGATGACCCTGCGGGACACCTCGGGCGCCGCCGTGCCGGCCTGGATGACGCAAGACTATGTACTGGGGGAAAAAGGCCTGTTCCACAGCGCGCATGGGTTGATCAACCAAGTCGATATCGGCCGGCGCTACCCGGAGAAAATCCGCGAACTGCTGTTGGATGACAGCCGCGAGGCACGTCGCCGCGAGGCCCTGTTCGGCCAGGAGCTGGCGGTGCGCCTGCCCATGCAAGCCCTGGAGCACAAGGTCCGCGGACAGCAAGGCTTCACGTTCCAGGGCTATCGCTACGTCAAAGCCGTGTTGCACAGCAGCGCACCCGGCCGGGTGGTGGATAACCAGGACATTGTCATCCGCCCGCTGGCGTTCACCCGCACGCCCGGCGCCCTGCCGGATATCGCTGACAACATGTTCATCATCGAACCCCGCGATACCGATATCGGCCCGCTTATTCTCTACCGGCCGCTGTACAGCGATTCGCTGCAGCAATTCGCCACCCGCCAGGCGTTGTTCGAGGCCATCGCCCAGCCCGGCGCGCTGCAAGACAGCGTCCTGGACTGGCTATCGGATAAGGCCCGGCCGATCTACAACCATGATGGATTTCACAGCCCACATATCCTGCGCTTCGGCCTCGGCGACGAGACGGTGCAATGGCCCGCCCCGCCACCCGCCCAACTGGCGCAAGACGCCGATGGCGGCGAAATTCCGGGGGACCTGGCGCAGTCACTGGCTGCCGGCAACCTGACTCAGTACCTGTACGGCAGCAATGCCCGGGCTCTGGTGGACCTGGCGGACCGGGATTCGGTGTCCAATGCCGAAAGCCGCTGGGCAGTGCTGCTCGAAGGTGGTTGGTTGCTATTCAACGCGCTGTTGATGCCGCTGTTACAGGGCCCGGCGATGTGGGTAGGTTGGATGGCGCAACTGGCAACCAGCCTCCAGCACGACCTGGCCGCGCTGCACGGCGACGACGCCGTTGCTCGAGAACTGGCCTGGGTCGACGTGCTGCTTAACATCGGCCTGATTTTGTTGCACGTCTCCTCGCGAGGTGGCTCAGCCATCAAGCCGTCCTCGCGGACCGTCGAACCGCCGTTGCCGCGGACCCTCGCGGCGCTGCGTCGCCCACCTGGCGTCACCGCTGCCCATCCGGCGGCGCGGATCGAACAAGGGCCCGTCGGCCTGCCTGCCGAACCGCCCGCCAGCGATAAGACCCTGGTGGACTTTATCCACTCCAATGCCCGCGACGCCAGCCGCCGCCGCTTGCTGGACGCCCTGCGCGAATTGCATGTGCCTTGGCCAGTGCCGGCTCCCCTACCCCTGGAAATCGGCGAGTTCAAAGGCTTGTACCGCATCGACCAGACTTGGTATGCCTCGGTGGCAGGCTTACTGTTTCGCGTGGCTGTCGTGCCACGCTCGGGCGAGGTGTCCTTGGTTCACCCGCAAAAACTCCAGCACCCGGGTTTTCAGCTCACGCGCAACGCCAAAGGACAGTGGACGTTGGATCTTGGGCTTAAACTGCGGGGCGGTGGGCCGAAGAATCGGCTCAAGGCCAAGCTTGCGGAAATTGAAGAGAAGCGTAGCCAAGCCACGCATGAGATCAATCGGATAAGCGATGCACTCAGTGCCCAAATCAATCGCGTAGCACCTATCGGCGGAGCACTGGACGTCGCCCAGTTGCAATTCGAGAGCGCCCACAATGCGCTGGGAGTGGCCCATAAGAGGCTGCGCGCTACCCCCGATGATCCGACGCTGATCGCCGACCAAAACAGCAAAGTGGCCCAGCGGTCTCGAGCCAAGACCAACTTCCAGGTGCAGCAAGAACGCTTTGATCTAGCCGCCGCGGACTTGTCGCAACTGCGCCGCGAGCTGATCAAGGCCTTTGGCCAATTGAAAGAAGTCGACAATCGAATTGACTATGAGGGTCGATGTGTCGAGCAATACCTGTCCATCCTTGCCACCGACGAGATTCGGGTCAACCAACTGTCATCGCTGTACCTGGCGACATTCACCTCCGAGCAGGGCGAGTCGCTGATCGACCTGCACAATACCGCGCAAGATGTCGTGTCAATGCGCTATTTCTACGACCTTCTGGAAACCAATTTTGCCGTCTCCGAGCAGTATGCACAGACAATGATTGCCATCGAAAGCACGCTGGAAGAGATGGCTGGACACTTGAAAACCGGCCCGGCGCAACGCCTCAAGTACCTCAATGGCCACTCCAAGCGCAAGTACTACACCCGTTTCAATGCCACCCTGGAATCCGTGGATGTGCTGACCGATTTGAGCATCGACCAGACGATTCCGGCCACTACGCCCCAAGAGCAGTACTTCCTCGACCTCCACGAAAAACGCCTGTCCTCTCTGTCATCCCTGGAAGATTCGCACCTGGACTTGCAGACCACCGAAGGCTTCACCGCCGCCGAACGTAAGGCGGTGCTGAGCAACGTGATCAAGCATTACAACCGGCGCCTGCAGACTTACCAAAGCCTCGTGGAGCTGGAATCGCCAACAATTCGTTCGAAATACATGTCGCTGCTGGTCGAACGCCTGCACTTCGTGCGCGACAGTGCCGAGGCCGACCTGGCCGCCTTGTTGCGCGAAGACGAATTCCTCCCGTCCCAACCTACCCCATTAAAAGCAGTGCGAGCGCCGTCAAAAACCAAACGCGTATTCAAGGCCCGGGACAAGGGTGCCCTGGTCGGCGACCTGGAACCCGCGCAAGCCAGCACACCCTTTCCCACGATGGTCACGCGTAACCCGGTCACCCAACAGGTCAGCGGCCGCTTCATCGAGCATCCAGGCGAAGGTTGGGTCGAGATTGTCGAGGCGCCGCCGGTACAACCCGTCGAACGTGCCCAGGTGCCGTCACTGGCCGCCTTGCGTGCCCAAGGGCAACGTTTGATCGACGAAGTGGCCGCCATCGAGCGCTCCATCGAGTTCCAGAAAAAGAAACTCACCGACCCGACACGCCGTGAAGAACTCAACCCCCGTGACTGGCATGACATGCTGGCACAGCAAGCCGATCGCCTTGAAACCGTCGCCACTGAATTGGCCAGCCACCATCCGGACAAACCGGACATTCCACTGACCATGGAGCGCCTGCGCCAACGCGCCAATGAGTTGCGCGAACAAGGCATTCAACATTGCATCGAGGGTTACAAAGCGCAACGTCCGCGCCAGGAAAACATTGAGTTCCTGCGCACCCACGCCGCAGTCGATATCGGTCTGGTTCACCGCCCTCAGAGGACCGCTGCCAAGGACTACGTGTCGGAATTCGCCGTGCGCGAGAAAAACGCCCTCACGGTGCTGTGGTACGCCCATTTCCACTACAGCCGGGCCGATAGCCCGCCTGCCGAGTACACCGCCGCACACCTCAAGCGCCCCGAGCAGCGCTTTGAGACCTTCAAGACCCTGATCGAAAAAGCGGGGGCAGACAGCCGAAGCATCGTGCGCGACCTGTATCACCCCATCACCGCGCCACTGGATCAGCGACTGTTCCTCAGCCTGCTGCCCAACTAATCGGCCCCGCGTGACGGGTATCACTGTGGCCGCAATCCATTAATTTGCTCGCGAAAAACGCCCAGGCAACGCGTTCATTCAGAATGAGTACGTCATCGTTAGCGTTCTTCGCGAGCAAGCTCGCTCCTACAGGTTGTTTGCCGTTCCCGCAGGGTCAGTGGGCAAACAACGAGTTGCCTTTTTGCCCTGCCAACTTCTCGGGCTTGATCAGGAACCGCGCCAGTGCCGGCAACAGCCACAGTGCGCCGAACATGTTCCACAGCAACATAAAGGTCAGCATCAGGCCCATGTCGGCCTGGAACTTGATGGCCGAGAAGATCCAGGTGGCCACGCCAATCGCCAGGCACAAACCGGTGAACAGTACCGCTTTACCGGTGGATTTAAGTGTCTGGTAATAGGCCTCCTGCAACGGTAGGCCGGCCCGCAGGAAACTCTCCAGGCGGCTATAGATGTAGATGCCGTAGTCCACGCCAATCCCCACCCCCAGCGCCACCACCGGCAAGGTCGCAACCTTGACGCCAATGCCCATGAACGCCATCAGCGCATTACCCAGTACCGAGGTCAGCACCAGCGGCAGCACGATACACAGGGTCGCCGCCCAGGAGCGGAAGGTGATCATGCACATGGTCGCCACACACAGGTAGACCAGAATCAGGATCGTCAGCTCCGACTCCTTGATCACCTCGTTGGTGGCGGCTTCGATCCCGGCGTTACCGGCCGCGAGGATAAATTCGAGGCCGTCCTTGTTGTTCTCCTTGGCGAAGTCCTGCACGGCATGCACCGCGCGGTCGAGGGTTTCGGCCTTGTGGTCGTTGAGAAACACCAGCACCGGCGCCAGGGAGCAATTGTTGTTGTACAGGCCATCGGCACGGGCGATGGAGTTGTTCAGCACATCCGGGTTACGCGACAAGGTTTCCCATTTCAGGTTGCCCTCGTTCATGCCCTTGATCATCTGCTTGGACACGGTCACCAACGAGATGGCCGACTGCACGCCCTCGGTGTTCTGCATCTTCCACATCAATTGGTCGATGGGTGCCATGGCTTCATAGCGCGAGCAGCCCTCGGACTTGGTCTTGACCATCACCACCAGCACGTCGGAGCTGGTGGAGTAGTTACTGATGATGAAGTTGTTGTCCTTGTTGTAGCGCGAGTCCGGACGCAACTCCGGCGCGCCCTGGTCAAGGTCACCGATCTTCAGGTTCTGGCTGTACCAGAGGCCGCCGCCGAAGGCGATCAGCGCGAGGAAAATCGACACCGGGGCCACTTTGGGGCTGGCGAATTTCGACAGCAGGCGCCAGAACGAATGCTCGCGGTGTGCGTCCTTCTTGCTGCGCTCAATGGCGCGCTTGCTGATACCGACATAGGAAATCGCTACCGGCAGCAGGATCAGGTTGGTGAATACAATGACCGCTACCCCCACCGAGGCACCGATCGCCAGTTCGCGGATCACGCCGATGTCGATAATCAGCAGGGTGATAAAGCCGACGGCGTCGGCGAGGATCGCGATCATTCCCGGCAGGAACAGCTGGCGAAAGGTACGCCGGGCAGCGGTCAGGGCGTTGTCGGCATCGCTGGATTGCAGGGCGATCCCGTTGATCTTCTGCACCCCGTGGGAAATACCGATGGCGAAGATCAAAAACGGCACCAGCATCGAGTAGGGATCCAGCCCGAAACCCAGGGCATGCATCAGCCCAAGCTGCCAGATAACCGCTACCAGCGTGGTGCTCAACACCGCGACCGTACTGCGCAGGCAGTTGGTAAACCACAGCAGCAGAACCAGAGTGATGACAAACGCGATACCGAAGAACATCACCACCATCACCAGGCCGTCGATCAGGTCGCCGACCTTCTTGGCAAAACCGACGATGTGGATCTTGACGTTGGGGTTCTGCGCTTCGAACTTGTCGCGGATCTTGTCCTCGAGCTCATGGGAGAACTTGCGATAGTCCAGGGCCAGCAACTTGCCCTGGTCTTGCGGGTCCGGATAGGACTCCAGCAGCGGAATGTCGACAATGCTCGACTTGAAGTCGTTGGCCACCAGCCGTCCAACCTGCCCGGACTTGAGCACGTTGTTGCGCAACTGGTCGAGGCTTTCCGGGGAGCCGTTATAGCTTTGCGGGATCACTTCGCCGCCGGCAAAACCTTCTTCGGTAACTTCGGTCCAGCGCACGCTGGGGCTCCACAGGGACTTGAGGCCCGAACGGTCGACACCGGAGATGTAGAACACCTCGTCGTTGATCTGACGCAGGGTCTCCATGTATTCCTTCGTGAAGATGTCACCGTCCTTGGCTTCCACCGAGATCCGCACCGTGTTGCCCAGGTTCGCCAGGTCGTTACGGTGCTCCATCATCTTCTCGATGAAGGGATGTTTGAGGGGGATCATTTTTTCGAAGCTGGTAGACGGCCGGATCAGCGTCGCCTGCCAGAACAGGAACACGCTGACCAGCAGGCAGATGACGATCACTGCCGGGCGGTTGTTGAAAATCAGGCGCTCGAGAAACGTCGCCTTATCGTTGTGATGACTGCTCATTTGATCCCCGCCTTCTTATTATTTTGAGAGCTCGGCACCGGTTGGCGTGGCGACACGAACGCCACCCTGCCCCACCAGAATCAAGTTGCCGTTGCCCGCCGCCGTGACCGCCGATAACGAAATACGGTCCGCACGATTGAATACGCTGAAGGTCAGGCCATCGTCGTGGCTCACCACCACGCTGCCGCCGTTACCGACCACCACCAGGGAACCATCGTCCAGCAGGGTCGCCCCGGACAAGCCGAACTCCAGGGCGCCACGGGCGGCGTTCAACTCTACCGGCGCCCAGGTGCTGCCGAAATCCGTCGAGCGAAACAGGTTGCCACGCAGGCCGTAGGCCAACAGGGTCTTGGGCTGCGCGGTGCCGATCACACCGAACAGCGAACCCTCGTAGGGACCTTCGAGCTTTTCCCAGGTTTGCCCCTCGTCGCCAGAGCGGAACATGCTGCCCTGCTCGCCAACGATAAACAGGCCGGCGTCTTTCACGTAGGCGATGGCGTTGAGGTGGTATTGGTCTTCGTTGTCCAGGCGATCGCTGACGTCGTCCCAAGTCTTACCGCCGTCGGTGGTTTCGATCAGCGCACCGTAGGCGCCTACGGCAAACCCGTTGCTGGCGTCCTTGAACCACACGTCCAGCAGTGGCGCTTCGCGCTTGAGGTCTTGAAATTGTTGGGTCCAGGTGACGCCGCCATCGGCAGTGGCGAGGATCTGCGCGTCATGGCCCACCGCCCAGCCTTGTTTGTCATCGACAAAAAACACAGCGGTGAGCAGTTGACGGGTGGGTACTTTGGCCTGGGTCCAGGTGGCGCCCTGGTCATCGGAATAGAGGATGTGCCCACGATCACCGACGGCCACCAGGCGCTTGCCGGCGTGGACCACATCGATCATCAGGCTTTTGGCGGCCTTGGCCGACTCAATGGCAAACACCGCCGGGGCGGCGGTATCGCTGGCGGCGTGGGCCGGTGTCGACAATGCGACGGCCCCCAGCAGCGAGAGCGCTGTAGCCAGCAACGCGACCGTGCGCGCGGCTCGCGGGCGGCAAACCACCCCACCCATGACAGGCTCACTCATAGACCTTTCTCCCATTTATTATTGTTAGGTCGTATTGCTTTGCGGGGCGCTGAAACCTGCAATCTAGAGCACCTTGCGAGAAGCACGGCCATCCTATCGGGCTTTGGAATCGTCTGACAATCGGCGCTACGTTATGTTTTGTTAACTAAAGGGCGTGCAGGTGCGGGCTGAATGTAGCGGCATTCGCCGGGATGATCCGCCCCGACAATGAATTTTTATTCTATCTATTGAATTTAGGGAATTTTTATTCCATAAATAGCCTTCCTGACAACAATAATCCAAAGGACCACGGCTATGCGCGAACTCGGAATCGGCCTGATCGGCACGGGCTTTATGGGCCGTGCCCACGCCTTGGCATTCAACAATGCCCGGGCGGTGTTTGAACTGCCGGTGAATCTCAAGCTGGCCGCCCTGGCCGATGCCGACACTGAGCGTGCCCAGCGCTGCGCCACCGCCTGGGGGTTTGCCCAAGCCCATGGCGACTGGCAACAGCTGATCAACGACCCCAAGGTCGACCTCGTTGCCATCACCACCCCCAATCACTTGCACTACCCCATGGCCATGGCGGCATTGGCGGCGGGCAAGGCGGTGTATTGCGAAAAACCCCTGGCGGTCAGCCTGGAGCAAGCCGATGCCATGCGCCACGCCGCCAGTGCGGCCGGGGTGGTGACGCGGGTCGGTTACAACTATCAGCACAACCCGATGATCAGCCTGGCACGGCAGATGATCGACAACGGCGAGTTGGGCGAGCTCATCAGCTTCCAGGGTGAGTTCAGTGAAGACTTCATGGCTGACCCGACCTCGCCCTGGTCATGGCGCTGCGAAGTGGGGCATGCCGGCGGTGCCTTGGCAGACCTGGGCAGTCATCTGTTGTCCATGGCGCGCTTTCTGGTGGGGGATGTGCAGAGTGTCTGCGCCGATACCCAGACCGTTCACCGCCGCCGCCCTGCCACGCCTGGCAGCACGGAACTGCGGGAGATCGCCGTGGATGATCAGGTGCATGCCCTGCTGCGCTTTGCCAACGGCGCGCGCGGCACGGTCAGCAGCAGTTGGCTCAAACATGGGTACAAGAACCACCTGAGTTTTGAAATCAGCGGTACTAAAGGCACGTTGGCATTTGATCAGGAGCGGTTGAATGAGCTGCGGCTGTTTCGGGCGGGCCAGGATGGCTTCCAGCGCTTGCTGGCCGGTCCTGCCCTGCCCGGCTATGCGGCGTTCAGCCCGGCTGCTGGGCATCAGTTGGGGTACAACGAGCTCAAGACGCTGGAGGTGCAGGAGTTGATCATGGCGCTGGCGGGCCAGGGAGCGGACGGCACCGACTTTGAAGCGGCATGGCAGGTTGAGCGGCTGGCGACGGCGATTCGCGTGGCGGCGCGGGAAGAGCGTTGGGTCAGGATTGATGAGGTCTGAAGCCCAGCGATGATCCAATGTGGGAGCTGCTTGTGTGGGAGCGGGCTTGCTCGCGAATGCGGTGTATCAGTCAGCGGATACATTGCCTGACCCACCGCTTTCGCGAGCAAGCCCGCTCCCACATTGAGAACTCGGTGTTTGATAGATCGATGCTGTTAACGCAACGCCCTACGCAGCACCTTACCCACCGTGGTCTTGGGCAATTCGATGGTGCGGAACTCCACGTACCGCGGCACCTTGTACCCCGTCAGGTATTCCCGGCAGTGGGCAAGGATCTGTTCCTGAGTCAGGCTCGGGTCCTTGCGCACCACGATGATTTTCACCCGCTCACCCGTGACGCCATCTTCCACGCCAATCGCTGCCACTTCCCCAACCCCCGGGTGCAGCGCCACCACGTCCTCAATCTCGTTGGGGTACACGTTGAAGCCCGAGACCAGAATCATGTCCTTCTTGCGGTCGACGAGACGGATGTAGCCTTGCTCATTCATCACCCCAATATCGCCAGTGGACAACCAGCCCTCGGCATCCAGCACCTCGGCGGTTTCCGCAGGCCGTTGCCAGTAACCTTGCATCACCTGCGGGCCGCGCACTTGCAGTTCACCTTGCTCGCCGACCTCCGCCAGTTCACCGTCCTCACGAATAAACCGCACCCAGGTCGACGGCAACGGCACGCCGATGCTGCCGGTAAACTCCATCTCTCGCATGCGTGAGATGTCGATGGGGCTGATGCTCACCACCGGCGAGCACTCCGTCAGGCCGTAGCCTTCGATGATCGGCAGCCCGGTGACTTCCTTCCAACGCTTGGCCACAGCCGTGTGGGTGGCCATGCCGCCGGCAATCACCATCCGCAGGTCGGAGAAATCCCGCGCACAGAACTCTTTGTTTTCCAGCAGGCCGTTGAACAACGTGTTGACCCCGGCAATACCGTTGAAGCGTTCCTTGCGCAGGATCATCTGCACCCGTTTCACGTCCCGAGGGTTGGCGATCAAAATGTTGCGCCCGCCCAGGCACATGAACATCAGGCAATTCACCGTCAGGGAAAAGATGTGATAGAGCGGCAACAGGGTGACGTTGGTTTCCTGTTTGTCCTGATCCAGTTGATCACCCACCCAGGCTTTGGCCTGCAACAGGTTGGCGATGATATTGCGGTGGCTGAGCATCACGCCCTTGGCATCGCCGGTGGTACCGCCGGTGTATTGCAGAAAGGCCAGGTCTTCGCGCTCCATCGCCACCGGAAGGTAGGTCAGGCCCCGCCCCTGTCTGAGTACTTTGTTGAAGCGCACCGCGCCCGGCAGGTTGAAGCTCGGCACCTGCTTCTGCACGCTGCGCAGAATGAAGTTCATCGCTGCGCCCTTGAAGGTGCCGAGCAAGTCGCCAATGGCGGCCACCACCACGCGCTTGACCGTACTGGTGGCGACGACCTTTTCCAGGGTGTGGGCGAAGTTCTCGAAGATCACCAGGGTCTCGGCGCCGCTGTCCTTGAGCAAGTGCTGAAGTTCACGGGCGGTGTACAGCGGGTTGACGTTGACCACCACCGCGCCGGCCAGGATCGTGCCCAGCAGGCAGATCGGGTACTGCAAGCAGTTGGGCATCATCAGCGCCACCCGGTCGCCCTTTTTCACGCCCTGGGCCTGCAGCCAGGCCGCAAACGCAATGCCCTGCACCTGCCAGTCGGCGTAGGTCATCTCGGTGCCGACGCTGACATAAGCCACGCGCTCACGAAATTTTTGCAGGTGCTCCAGGAACACCTCGCGCAAGGACGGATAGTCCTCGATCCCGGCCTCGATGTCCGCTGGCACGCCAGGCAGATAAGCGTCCAACCAGATGCGTTCTGTTTGTTCCAGGCTTACAGCGTTCATGGCAGTCTCCTTGTTGTTGTTTTTGGCAGAGCTACTTTTCGACAATGGCCGTGATGCCCAGCCCACCGGCTGCGCAGATCGAGATCAAGCCACGCCCGCCGCCCCGCTGATGAATCGCCTTGGCCAACGCCGCCAGTTGCCGGCCACCGGTTGCGGCGAACGGGTGACCGCAGCCCAGGGACCCACCGTTGACGTTCATCTTGGCGCGGTCGATGACGCCCAACGGCACGTCCAGGCCCAGGCGTTCGCGGCAGTAGTCAGCGTCTTCCCAGGCCTTGAGCGTACACAACACCTGGGCGGCGAAGGCTTCGTGAATTTCGAAGAAATCAAAGTCGGCGAAGCTCAGACCTTCGCGTTTAAGCATTCTTGGCACAGCGTAGGCCGGGGCCATCAGCAAGCCTTCGCTGCCGTCGACAAAATTGACCGCCGCCGTTTCGCCGGTACGCAGGTAGGCCAACACTGGCAAGCCGCGTTCGGCGGCCCACGCCTCGCTGGCCAACAGCACTACCGAGGCACCGTCAGTCAACGGTGTGGAGTTGCCCGCCGTGAGGGTGCCATTTTGACGGTCGTAGGCCGGGGACAGTCCGGCGAGTTTTTCCAGGCTGGCGTCGGCCCGCAGGTTGTTGTCCCGGGCCAGGCCGCGATAAGGGCTGATCAGGTCGTCGAAGAAACCGCGTTTATAGGCCGCATCCAGTCGCTGATGGCTGATGAGGGTCAATTCGTCCTGGGCCAGGCGCTTGATCTGCCAGCGCTTGGCCATTTCTTCGCAATGCTCACCCATGGACAGGCCGGTACGCGGTTCGCCATTGCGTGGCAGCAGCGGCTTGAAAAACATCGAAGGCCGTACGCTCAACAAGCTGCGCACTTTAGCGCCGGCGCCCTTGGCGCGGTTGGCCGAAAGCAAGGTGCGGCGCAGGGATTCGTTGATGCCGATCGGCGCATCGGAGGTGGTGTCGGCGCCCCCGGCAATGCCCACTTCGATTTGGCCGAGGGCGATTTTATTAGCCACCAGCAAGGCCGCTTCCAGGCCGGTGCCACAGGCTTGCTGCAGGTCGTAGGCCGGGGTTTCTGGGGAGAGCGTGGTGGAGAGCAGGCTTTCCCGAGCCAGGTTGAAATCCCGGGAATGCTTGATCACTGCACCGGCGGCGAACTCACCAAGGCGCTGGCCGTGGAGATTGTAGCGGTCCACCAGGCCTTGCAGGGCAGCGACCAGCAGGTCCTGGTTGCTGTCATGGGCGTACACCGTGTTGGAACGGGCAAACGGAATGCGGTTGCCGCCGATAATCGCCACGCGACGGGTCGGCGCGGGGTTAAAGCTGTAGTCACTCATGGATGGCTCTCATTCTGGAAATCAATACGTAGCCTCGTCATCGTCATCGCCTTCGCCTTCGCCTTCGCCATCACCATCACCATCGTCTTCGTAACAGCTGTCGAGGGTTACGAGGGTTACAGCGATGGGTGACTGTCATCTGGCAGTCCAGATAAACAGGCCGCGCATATGGGGCTTGTCACCCGCGAAGTTGCGCACTTCAAACTCGCGGCGTGGGCCGGTCACTGGGGCATTCCACAGGGCCACCTGGCCAGGCAGGAAGATCGGCAGTTTGAAATCGCAATGGGCCTCAGCAGTTTCCAGCCCACCCGGTGGTTGCTGGGCAGCCAGTGCGCGCCCGAGGGTCCACATGCCGTGGGCGATGGCCCGGCGAAAGCCGAACAATCGGGCACCGATCACTGAGGTGTGAATCGGGTTGTAGTCTCCGGAAATCTTGGCAAACCGTCGCCCCAGGTCAGCAGGCAATACCCAGCGCTGGGTGCGGGCCAGGCCTTCAGTTTCCAACGGCAAGGCGTCGCTCCATGGCTCACCTACCGGCGCTGCAACATCACGGCGCAAATATAGGCTGTCGCTTTCCCACACCAATGCTCCGGCGCTGTAGGCACGGGTGGCGATGCTTAGCGCCTGGCCCTTGGGATGGGCGACCCAACGTTCGCAATACACTTCCAGGCGCAAAGCCTGCCCCTCCTCCAGCCGCTGATGCTGACGAATGCGATTGGCCAGGTGCACCATGCCGCTGGCGGGGTATGGAAAGCTCGGACGGGTCAGCAACATCAGGTGCAGCGGGAACGCCAGCACATGAGGATAGGACAACGGCACACCTTGCTCACGGCGAAAGCCACAGGCCCGGCTATAAGCGGCGATAGCGGTGGCGGACAACTCCACCGCCGAGCGCACCAGCCGCTCTTTCGGCAACGTCGGTGCGCCTTCAAGCTTGGGTTTGCGCAAGGCCCGCACCCCATCCCACAACAGCTGGTTGCGGGACGGCGGCGGGTCGATAATCTGCGTCACGTACTCCATGTTCAGGCCCCCAACAGGCTTTGGCCACAAACCCGCACCACCTGGCCGTTGACGCCACCGGAGGCCGGATGGGCGAGCCAGGCGATGGTTTCTGCGACGTCGATGGGCTGGCCGCCCTGGGACAACGAGTTCATCCGCCGCCCCGCTTCACGAATCATCAGCGGGATTTTTGCGGTCATCTGGGTTTCGATAAACCCTGGAGCCACGGCATTGACCGTCACCTGCTGCTGCGCCGCCCGGGGCGCCAGGCCCTGGACCAGGCCAATCACCCCGGCCTTGGAGGTGGCGTAGTTGCTTTGCCCCAGGTTGCCGGCGATCCCGGAAATCGACGAGACGCAAACAATCCGCCCGCCCGGTTTCAATCCCTGTCCTTCCAACAACGCCGTACTGAGCTGCAACGGCGCCTCCAGATTGACCGCCAACACACTGCGCCAGGCAGCTTCGGTCATCTTGGCGATAGTCTTGTCGCGGGTGATCCCGGCGTTATGCACCACGACGTCAAAGGCACCGTGTTCGCTGACATGATCCTGCAATTTTTGTGCGGCGTCGGCGGCGGTGATATCCAGCGCCAAGGCCGTGCCGCCAACGCTATTGGCCGCCTGCTGCAGCGACTCCTGTGCTTGCGGCACGTCCACACAGACTACCTGTGCACCGTCACGGGCCAAGACCTGGGCAATCGCCAGGCCGATGCCTCGGGAGGCGCCAGTGACCAAGGCACGGCATCCGCTGAAGGGTTTGTCCCAATCGATATCGGTGGGTTGGTCGACCGGTTTTTCCAACCGCACCACTTGCCCCGACACATAGGCCGAACGTCGTGACAGGAAGAATCGCAGGCTGCTTTCCAAGGCACTTTCGGCACCCGGCGCCACATAGATCAACTGCACGGTAATCGCTCGACGCAGCTCCTTGGCCAATGAACGCACCAAGCCTTCCAAGGCACGCTGGGCGATAGCTTGAGGCAAGTCCTTGCACTGCTCGGGCGCGGTGCCGAGCACCACCACCCGTGCGTGTTGCACCAAGCGCCGGGCATTGGTGTGGAAGAACGCGTAAAGCTCATCCAGCTGTTTGAGGTCGACAATCTCGCTGGCATCAAACACTGCGCCCTGAACCTTGACCGTGGACGGCGCCTTGATCGTCGCCGGCTGTGCGGTCACGGTGTCGGTGGCCGTAAAGATCCGCCGAATCTCATCCGCCAGACGCCCTGCCCCGGCCACGATCACCGGGTTGACCAACCCTTGTTGGCCGCTGCGATGACGCTGCAACGGCAGTGGCTGGGGCAACCCGGCGGTCTTGGCGAACCAGCGTCCCCACGGGGAGTTGACGAAAGATAGGTAGCTGTCACTCATGGATAGATTCACTCACAACACTGTCTTGCCATGGAAACCCGACCCATGTGGGAGCGGGCTTGCCCGCGATAGCATCACCTCGATGTAACTGATGTACCGAGTGCTCTGCATCGCAGGCAAGCCAGCTCCCACACGGACCGCATTCCTCCAGCATTATTTAGTTAACCGATGCGTTTTCGCCTTGGCTCACGCGTTTTTTCACACTGGGTTTTTCTGCTTGTTCCAGCGCTTGCTGACGCTTCTGCAACGCCTCCAGCAACCCGAAGTCCTGCGGGAAGTCGTCCACCTGGATGCCGTGGTCGGCGTATTCCACATAGCGACCCAGCAACGTGTCTTCGTCGTCGCTGATCAGGTCCAGCGCCCGGGCCTTGATGCGCCAGGCGGTAAACGCGGTAGCAGAAATCGGCATCGGTTCGATCAGGCCCTGCTTGATCGCCGTTTTGAGGCGCGCCTCGATCACTTCCACTTGTGGCAGCAGGCGCAGAGCCAGTTCTCCATAGGCCAGCTTGTCGATTTCCGGCCGTGGAACGTAGGAATTGGCCAGAAGGCGGTCGCGGGTTTCCCCCGGGATTTGCACCAGTTCCGCCACTTGGGCCAGCAGGCGATCCGACGGTTTGCGCTGCGGGATACCGAACGGAAAACTCAAGCCGCGAATCACCGCTGCCGCAGGTTTTGACGGGTAGTTATCGAGTACTTCAGCCAGGGCTTCATGGGCGCGCAACAACGCGTCCTGGGCCGCCCAATGCACCAGTGGCAAGTCCGCCTGGGGCCGACCATCGTCCTCGAAACGCTTGAGTACGCAGGACAGGATGTACAACTGCGACAGAATGTCCCCCAGGCGCCCGGTGATGCTTTCCTTGCGCTTGAGGGCACCGCCCAACACACCCATGGAAATGTCGGAAGTCAACGCCAGCACCACCGACAGACGATTGGCCTGGCGGTAGTAGGACGCCAGGGCCGGGTCGGTTTTACCCGGCACGGAAATCAGCCGCCCCCCCGTCAGCGAATGCACCGCAGCACGTACGGTATTGGCCAGCACAAAGCTCAGATGGCCAAACATCGCGCTGTCGAAATCCACCAGCGCCTTGCGGCGGTCGGTGTTGCGCGCCGCTTCCATCTCGCGGAACACATAGGGATGGCAACGAATCAGGCCCTGCCCATAGATGATCAGGCAGCGGGTCATGATGTTCGCGCCCTCCACGGTGATCGCGATGGGGCTTTGTTGGTAGGCACGGGCCAGGAAGTTGTTCGGCCCCATGCAGATACCTTTACCGGCGACGATGTCCATGCCGTCGTTGACGATGATTCGTGCACGCTCGGTGACGTGGTACTTGGCAATCGCCGAGATCACCGACGGTTTTTCACCGGCATCCAGGGACGCCACCGATACCTTGCGCACCGCATCACAGGCATACAAATGCCCGGCCATGCGTGCCAACGGCGCCTGCACCCCTTCGAACTTGCCGATAGGCAAGCCGAACTGCTTGCGCATCGCCGCGTAGGCTGTGGTGCCGCGCACCGCTACCTTGCCCAGGCCGACGTTGGCCGACGGCAGGGAAATTGCGCGCCCGGCCGCCAGGCATTCCATCAACATGCGCCAGCCGTTACCCACTTGCTCACGGCCGCCGATGACCCATTCCAGGGGAATGAAGACATCCTTGCCGGTGGTGGGACCGTTCTGGAATACCGCGTTGAGGGGCCAATGACGGCGACCGCTGTTCACGCCCGGATGAGACGTCGGGATCAGCGCACAGGTGATCCCCAGGGAACCCGGCTGGCCCAGCAGCCCGTCCGGGTCTTCAGCGCGGAACGCCAGGCCGAGCACCGTGGCGATGGGACCGAGGGTGATGTATCGCTTGTCCCAGGTGACGCTGAAACCCAGCACTTCCTGGCCTTCATGCATCCCTTTGCAGACGATGCCCAAGTCAGGAATCGCACCCGCATCGGAGCCGGCATACGGGCTGGTCAGGGCGAAGCACGGGATGTCTTCACCCTGGGCCAGGCGTGGCAAGTAGTAATTGCGTTGGGCGTCTGTGCCGTAGTGCAACAGCAGTTCGGCCGGGCCCAAGGAGTTGGGCACCATCACAGAAATCGCCGCCGCCGAGCAACGGGTCGACAGCTTCATGACCACTTGGGAATGGGCGTAGTGGGAGAAACCTTTGCCGCCGTATTGCTTGGGAATGATCATCCCCAGGAAGCCGGCGTCCTTGGTGTACTGCCAGCCTTCGGGGGACATGTCCTGCCAGATCTGGGTGGTTTCCCAGTCGTTGGCGATGTCGCAGAGGGTTTCCACTTCGTTGTCGAGGAAAGCTTGTTCCTCCGTCGTCAGGCTGGCCGGCGCGGCTTGCAGCAGGCGCTCCCAACGGGGTTTGCCACTGAACAGCTCGGCATCCCACCACACGGTACCGGACTCGATGGCGGCACGTTCGGTGTCGGACATGGCCGGCATGATCGTGCGAAACAGGCCCAGGGCCTTGCTCGTCAACAGGCTGCGGCGCAGGGGTTTGATGGAAAGCAACAGCGCCGGTAACACCACCAGAAGCGCTGTGACCGTGCCCCCCAAACCCGCCACTGCGTTGAACAGATAACCACCCGCCAGCCAGATCAGCCCAGCGCCCAGCCACAGGATGGCAGCTGCTTGTCGATACGCCAGGGCAATCGCCGCAGCGAGTCCCGCCAATAACCAGATAACCATGGAGATACCTCACTTGATTCAGGGCGTAGCCAATACGCAGGCCGGTCGATAAGACCTGCGGCGTAAAGCCACACTACAAACTTGGAAAGATAATTTCAAATTATGTTTTTAAATTTAAATTTAATGCTTTGGCGAAAAAATAGCGGCTGAACGAGTCAGCCTTGTTATTCAAAAGGAAAGGAGATTGGAACGAGTGCTAGGGTAACCGCGCGAAGCGAGCATCAAGATGCGCTTGATGCCCTCTCCCCGACTGCCCTGGACGATCTTAGAACTTGTAGGTTGCCGACAAGCTGACCACATCGCCCGAAGACTCGGCCTTGCCGTCCAGTTGGCCTGCGCCCAGTCGATCGACGTTCTTGGTCTTGATGTTGACCGTTTGTACGAACTGGTGCGAGTACGCTGCATCAATGGACAGGCCTGGAACATACTTGATGTCGTAACCGGCACCAAACGCCAGGAAGTAGCGGTCACCGTCCGGGATCCGTGGATCACGGGTGGAGTTGCGGGTAGGTGTCTGGTCGTACGCTACACCGGCACGCAGGGTGAGTTCGTCGGTGGCTTTGTAGTCACCACCAATCGACGTCATCCACGAGTTTTTGTAGTTGTACGGAATAGCAACAATCGTCGCCCCCTCGGATTTGAGCGTCAGGTCCTGGAACGACGACCATTCGGTCCACTGGGCACTCAGGCCCAAGGTCCAGCGATCGTTGAACTGGTGTACCCAGTCAATCGCCGCCGTGGCCGGGATGTCCAGCTGAACACTGGCGTTAGCACCGTCCGGGAACAGCTTGAGGCCCGGGTAGGCGAATTCCACCAGCGTTTCGCCATTGGGCCCAAAGGGCGTCGTCATGGCGTTACGACCTACCGCATCGGTCTTGAAGTTATATTTGCCGGTCATCTTGTTTTTGATTTTGGCGTGGTAGTTCAGACCCAGCGTGTCTTGTGCCGTCGGCTTCCAGACCACACCGCCAAACCAGCCGACCGACACATTATCGACCTTGACCCTGATCAACGACTCGCCGATGCCTGACGGGAACGCGGACCCACCCAGTCCCGGTGAGTTGGCGGCCGCTGCGTACAAGTCCACGTTCTGACTGACGAAGCCCTGACTGCGTTGAACAATGGCACCACCACCCACCGAAAACTCGTCGTTTACCTTGAACGACAACGAGCCCGTAAGCCCCACGGTTTCGATTTTGGTGTCGACTGCAAAGTCACGGAACTTTGAACCCTCATCCCAGGTAGTACGCATCCCCTGAGGCACAACCTGGCTCAAGCCAAACGCAAAACGATCGCCGATCGGAATGACCAGAAAACCCGTCGGCAGCCAGGCCGTGAAGCCCCCTTGACCGCCGTTGTTGTTATTGAGCGTCGTGTCACCCACGTTGCCCAAGTCATCCAGCACGGGTGTATTGGTGACCGGGTTACCGGCATAGTCGTAAGCCTTGCCGCTGTACTTGATCTTTATCCGGGCATAATCGACGGTTTGCTGGGCGATGCTCTGATCAATGAATGCCATGGCCGCCGGGTTGTTGAAGGCAGAGCTCGGGTCGTTCTTGAACAGTGAACCACCACCGAAGGCACGACCCCAACCGGGAGCGCCATAGGTCGGTGTGGAGAAGCCACCCGCCTGCACTTGCCCTGTCGTTATCAGGCTTCCCAGCAAAGCCAGTCCCAGTAACGTTTGTGCGTGTTGTTTCTTATTGTTCATGCGGCACTCCTTATTATTATTTGCGCCCGGCCCCTGCCGGTTGATCGTGTACCCACTGGGCGTCTTTCAAAGAGCGCCTGTCCTGGAACGGCGTGACTGATACGTGGACTTCAAGGATGAGTGGTGAGCGAACCGGCCAACGTGACGTTCAACGACACCAGCGTGCAGTTGCTGTTCATTGCCTGATTGGCGGCACCCAACACATGAGCGGCGTTATCCCAAGTGACGGCGAGGCTGCCAGGCCCGCAGACGGACTCGCCTGGTCGCGCAAGATTGGGCATCGAGAATCCAATGTTGGTGATGGTGCCTTGTGAAGCGCTACTCAGGTTCACGCTCCAGGGCAGCCCCTGCACTTTGGGCAAGGTGCAGAGCGCGTTGTTGCCCGACAACGAGGCAGCTGTAATGGTTGCCACACCGTTCACATCAATGGACCCGGACACACTGAGATTGCATGTCATGGGCGCCTGGAAAGTCGCTGGCCATTTCAATACAACATTACCGCTGGTACTGCTAAACGGCCCCGGTGGACTGAACCCCGCCGCGCCCGCCATGGATGAGGCAACTCCCAGGCTGAGTAACATCGAGCCCAAAAGTGCTGTTTTCTTGAGGCTTTGCATTGCCATGTTCCCCAGACAATAAATACCGCTCACAACCGGCTCCGCCGGTGGCGCCCCTCGACCGGGGCCTCTTGCGAGGCACCGGTCTTTCAACGGGTGATCAACCCTTTTCGGAGTCTTGCAGTGGTTAATTAACCGACAGCGTCGGTGCCACGACACTCAGCGATACCACGGTGCAGTTGCCGCTCAGCGACTGATTGGCCGCCGAGAGGGTTTTGGTGCCTGCTGTCCAAGCGACGTTAATAGTGGTAGGCCCACAGTTGGTGGCCGGGATCGACGAGATCTTATAGCCCACGTTGGTCACAGTCCCGGTGGTAGGAGACGCAGCAGTCAGTACCCAAGGGATGTTGGTCAGCGTCGGCAGGCTGCACAGACCGCCGCCGGTCAGGGAAGCGCCATTGATCGAAGCCACGCCACCGCTAACGTTGCCGGTAAAGGTGATGCCGCAGGTCACGGCAGCACCGAAGGACGAAGGCGACTTCACTACAATGGTGCCCGCATTCGTCGAGAACGGACCTTCCGGCGAGACCGAAGCAGCAGTCGCCATGGAAGCGGCGCCAAAGCACATTGCGAAAGAAGTTGCACAAACGAGGGTTTTCAAGCTTTTCATTGTTTTTCCTCACATGTATGGCGAATCATTTCGCCGGGGGGTAATGGCCATGATCGAGAGGTCACGGTGAAACTGCAGAACTTCCCTTTCCAGCCAAATCTCAATTCAATTACCGCTACAACATTCGAATGCGCTTACTCGACGACCTTGAAAGTCGGCGGCATTTTGATCGACACCGTTTTGATGGTGCAGTCTTCGCCGATAGGGACGTTTGCGGCCTCCAACTTGCCGGTGGCGTTATCCCAGGTGCCATCGGCCGTGGATGGACCGCACTTACCACCCAAGCCGAACGCGTGCACGTCGACGCTGATTTTCGACATCGAGCCACTCTTGGTATCTTTGGCCACTAATATCCAGGGCAGGTTTGTCGCCTCAACCCGACTGCACTTGAGGCCGCCGTCGAACACGACTTTGTCGACACTGACTGACGCACCATCCGCCGCCACCTTGCCGGCCACTTTGATGGTGCAGTCGGCGCTGATGAGGGCACCCTTGGAGAAACTGATAGGACCCTGGGCGGTAAACGCACTGCCGGCGGGTTCGATACGCGCAGCAGCCTGGGCCTGGTGATAGACAATAAGACCCAGTGCAGCCAGTACAATATGGGTGGTGAACTTGGCAGTGGTTTGCATGGTTGACGCCCTTCCCTTGGTTTTATTTTTGTTCGGGTCAAACAACTTTCGTGCAACTAGTCAGTACTCGAAATCGGCAAACCGTGGGCGATAAAAACCTGCGCGATACACAGATCCCGAGTACTTCAACAACTGTCTACTTCATATCAAAAGCTACTGGTATTGCCGTACTTCTCCAGCATCTTCAAACGTTTTGGCGGGTGGATATTGGCTAATGTCACCTCACCCGAATAATGTTTGAGTACCCGATGATCCATCCGGCGACGCCACAAGTACGGCACATAAGCCCAGACAATCATGCTTGCATAGCCATAAGGCAGTTGCGGCGATTCATCAAAGTGGCGCAAAGACTGATAACTGCGAGTCGGGTTGGCATGGTGATCGGAATGACGCTGCAACTGGAACAGAAAGATGTTGGTGACAATTCGATTACTGTTCCAGGAGTGCCGAGGCGAGCAACGTTCATAACGACCGTTAGGCAACTTCTGGCGCATCAAACCGTAGTGCTCGACGTAGTTCACCACTTCCAGCAGCGAGAAGCCGTAGACACCCTGAATCACCAGGAACGGAATCACCCCAACCCCCAGCCAGGCAATCATCGCGCCCCATAACACCACGCTGTACATCCAGGCACTCAGTACTCCGTTCTTCCAATGCCAGGCCGGCAGCCCCAGTTTGCGCAGACGTTCACGCTCCAGGTTCCAGGCCGACCGCGCGCTGAACCCTACCGAGCGTGGCAGGAAGGCCCAGAAGCTCTCCCCCAACCGCGAGCTGGCCGGATCTTCCGGTGTCGCAACACGAACGTGATGGCCGCGGTTATGTTCGGTGTAGAAGTGTCCGTAGAAGGTGGGTGCCAAAGTGATCTTCGCCAGGATGACTTCCAACAGGCGCGGCTTATGGCCCAGCTCATGGGCAGTGTTGATGGCAATCCCGGTGGCAGCGCCAGTGGACATGGCCATGCCCAGGTAGGTGAACCAACTGACTTCACCATGTAACTGCGTGCGGGCGGTGATGAAGCTGGCGGTTTGTGCCATCCAGCTCGACGGATCCATCGACGCGGTGGCATGCAGCAAGCCGCCGCTGATGATCCAGTCGATGCCGCTGACTGCCAGCCAACCGGTGATGATCACCGAGGAAATAACAAACAGCACACCGGTGTAGACGATCCAGCGATAGTAGCTTTGGGATTCAAGGCCGCTGACGGCGGATTCCGGCGGGTTGCTGACGTCTTCGCCCAACAGGCCATCGATCAGCGGGATCAGGCCGAAGATCACCAGTACGCCGACCCACCACAGTTGCTGTACACCGGTGGTAATGGCCAGGGCGCCGGAGAGCAAAGGAGTTGCCAGGGGCATGATGCCGAGCCACCACAAGTGGCGTTTGCCATCGGTCCAGACGTGCGGAGCTGCCAGGGTCTGATTCATGGCAACCTCCGGGCGCTTGGCGCAACGCGGCATGGCAGGGAAGCAAAATGAACGGTGAACAGGTTCAGGGAGCGATGACTGCTCCAGGAAATCAACCATGCGATAAAAGACGTTTTTTTCATTATTTTATTCGCTCTTAGGCACTTCAAAAATCATTTCAAAACAAACATTGAAATATTTTTTTAAATAAATAGCGCGTAATCGTTAGGTCGTCAACTACTTTCTCGAGCCCTTTTAAACGTGACCGCACAGTCTCTTTTTCATCTGTTCGGTCAGGTGTCTAGAGCAAGCTTTGAGGACTATTGAGCACGCCGCGATTGCCACAATTATTTGCTCGCCAGGGCAAAGGGCGGGTGCAGGATCGTGGCGCTTTGCGCTGGCCTGGCACGCTTGGCCACCTGCTCGACCAGGGCCGCAATGCGCTCCGGGGAGGTGATCGGCAGCATATGCCCGGCACCGTTGACCAATTGCAGTTTCAGCCCGGGCACTTTGTCCGCCAGGGCCTGGCCATGCTTGCGAAAGTCCAGCACCTTGTCCCTCGAGCCATAGATCAAGCCAATCGGCAGGCTGAGTTGCGGGTACCGCTTGACCATCTCTGGCAGATAATCGTTGACCAGGGCAATCTCGCTGGAGGCGGCATAAAAATTATCGGGGCGCATCCCCAGCAAACCACCACCTCGGGTAGAGAAATCATCCGGGGCAATATCGGGCGCAAATACGCCCTTGACCACCGAGCCCTTGGTCAGCATCCCCAAGGGTGCCGCCAGCGTTCGCGATACCCAGCGGCGTAACCACGCTGGACGCACGGCCAATGATACGAAGACCAACGGCAACATGCCTTGAGGATAAGTCAGAGGCGCCACCAGGATTAATCCTGAAACCGCGTGGGGATGATTAAGAGCCAGCGCCAGGGAAATCGCCCCACCCAGGGAATGCCCCAGCACCAGGGGCTGACCCAGATCGAGGGTCTTGATAAAAGTCGCCATTTGCCGGGCCTGGCCCGGCAGGTCGGCAGGCGTACCTTTGTGGCGAGTGGAATACCCGGAGCCCGGCCGGTCGACGGTGATCACCCGGAAGTGCTCACGCAACTGCGCCGACAAGGCATAGGTCAGGTTACGGCTGCTGCCCATCAAGCCGTGAATCATCACCAGCGGCGGGCCCTTGCCCTCTTCTACATAATGAAAGCGCTCGCCATCGACCTCCAGAAAGCGCCCGTTGATCGGAACAGCCGCTTCGATACGCCGTGTCATCCAGGCACTGATGCCCCATAACACCGCACTGGCCCCCACAAACACACCCGCAGCAACAACCCATTCAACAGCCATAGCTCGGTCCTCTGCTTCCCTGTGCTTGGAGGTCGACCGGAATTGATCGAGCCCCTAGCCAATCGTCCACACCCTGGACCCTGCTGCATGCGTAAAACGCTCATCCGTCGGACAGCTCGCACCTGAGGAACTGGTTCGTAGCGTAGGCGATATTTTTCAGGCACATTATTTAAAATGTTTTTTAAAATAATTAATTCAATTTTTCTTTGCAATGGTGTTCTATCTATTTGTGGCGAATCAGTTCGCCCAAGCCATAACAAAAACAGGAGCCAATCCGATGCCTCAACCCGCAAGGCGCGCAGCGCCAACGAGGGACACCTTATGAATGCCTACTCCCAGCAGGACAGTACGAGGGATAGCGTCGACATCGCCATCATTGGCTCAGGCTTCGCCGGGCTGTGCATGGCGATCAAACTCAAGGAAGCAGGCCAGCACGACTTCTTTATTGCCGAGCAGGCGGACACCCTCGGCGGCACCTGGCGCGACAACCACTACCCCGGCTGCGCCTGCGACGTGCAATCGCATGTCTATTCGTTTTCCTTCGCGCCCAACCCGGACTGGACACGCCAGTTCGCCCCCCAAGCCGAGATCCGCGCCTACCTGGAACAATGCGCTCAGCGTTACGAGCTGGCGTCTTACTTGCGCTTCGGCATGGGCCTGGACCAAGCCGTATTCGATGATGCGCAGCAACGCTGGAACCTGCGCTTCAGCAATGGCCGCCAGGTCAGCGCCCGGGTGCTGGTGTCGGGAATGGGCGGCCTGTCGCGCCCCGCACTGCCGGACATTCCCGGCCTGGACAGCTTCAAGGGCAAACGCTTCCACTCCCAACAGTGGGACCACGACTATTCATTGAAAGGCAAACGTGTGGCGGTGATCGGCACCGGCGCCAGCGCCATTCAGTTCGTGCCGCAGATTGCGCCGCACGTGGCGCACCTGGACCTGTTCCAACGTACCCCACCGTGGATCATGCCCAAGCGGGACCGGCCGATTTCGCGGTTTGAACGCTGGACCTTCAAATACCTGCCCTTCACCCAGCGCCTGGTTCGCGGGGCGTTCTACCTGGCCCTGGAAAGTCGCGTGGTGGGTTTTGCCCTGCACCCGAAGCTGATGAAGGTGGTGCAAAAGATCGCCGTGGGTCACTTGCATAAACAAGTGACCCGCCCTTCCCTGCGCAAAACCCTGACCCCCGACTACACCATCGGCTGCAAGCGCATACTCATCTCCAACGACTACTACCCAGCGCTCTCGCGCAGCAATGTGCAGGTTGTCACCTACAACGTGGTGCGTATCGAAGCCGATGGGGTGATCACCGCTGACGGCATCAAGCACCCGGCGGATTGCCTGATTTTCGGCACCGGCTTCCAGGCCACCGATCCCCTGCCCCGTGGCTGCATCATCGGCCGCCACGGAGTCGACATCATGGACACCTGGCGCGACGGCGCCCACGCCTACCTGGGCACCACGGTGCCGGGCTATCCCAACCTGTTCCTGATCGTCGGCCCCAACACCGGGCTGGGGCATAACTCGATGATTCTGATGATCGAAGCCCAGGTCACCTACATCCTCGATGCCCTGCAGCAGATGCAGCGACAACGCATCGACACGATAGACGTCAAGCCTGCCGTGGAAAGCGCCTACAACCTCAATCTGCAAGAAAAACTCAAACGCACTATCTGGTCCACCGGCGGTTGCCAAAGCTGGTACCTGGACCCGCGTACCGGCAAGAACACCACCTTGTGGCCCGGCTCGACCTGGCGCTTCAAACAGGTCACCCGGCACTTTTCCCTTAAGGATTACGTGGTCAGCACGGCACCCGCTACGGCTGATTCGCGTCCAGTTTCGCACCCCAACACCACGGCGGAGGGCAGCCTGTCATGAAATCATTTACCGGCCGCGTAGCAGCCATCACCGGCGCCGCATCAGGCATGGGCCGCGCGTTGGCCTTGGCGTTAGCCCGGGAGGGCTGCCACCTGGCCCTGGCCGATAAAAACAGCCAAGGCCTGGCCCAGACGGTGGAGTTGGTGAAGACCTCGACCCTGTCGCCCGTGCTCGTCACCTCTCAAGTGCTGGATGTTTCCGACCGCCAGGCGATGCTCGACTGGGCTGCCCTCTGCTTTGCCGAGCACGGCCAGGTCAATCTGATTTTCAACAATGCCGGAGTCGCCCTGTCGAGCACCGTCGAAGGTGTGGACTACGCCGACCTGGAATGGATCGTCGGCATCAACTTCTGGGGCGTGGTCCACGGCACCAAGGCCTTCCTGCCGTACCTCAAGGCCTCCGGCGATGGGCATGTGGTCAACACCTCAAGCGTATTCGGCCTGTTCGCCCAACCAGGAATGAGTGCCTACAACGCCACCAAGTTCGCTGTGCGCGGCTTTACCGAATCCCTGCGCCAGGAACTGGACCTGCAACGTGCCGGCGTCTCGGCTACCTGCGTACATCCCGGTGGGATTCGTACCGACATCTGCCGCAGCAGCCGGATCGATCCCAACATGAACGGCTTCTTGATCCACAGCGAACAACAGGCCCGGGCCGACTTCGAAAAACTATTCATCACCGACGCCGACCAGGCCGCCAAAGTGATCCTGCACGGTGTGCGTAAAAACAAGCGCCGCGTGCTGATCGGCCGCGACGCCTACGCCCTGGACCTGCTCGCGCGCTGCCTGCCGGCGGCCTATCAGGCGCTGGTGGTATTTGCCAGCAAACGCATGGCCCCAAAAAAGGCCAAGGCACCGGCCTTTGAAACCCAGGACGAACACCGTCTCTAACTTTTCATCACGCCACGGAGCACCCAACATGCTGCCCATTCGTCGCGATCTGCGTTTTGCCCTGCCTGCCGAGCACATCAAGAACTGGCACGAGCAAGGCCCCTTCATCACCCACTTCTTCAACGCCTTGTCGTTGCTGTTTCCTCAGGGCGAATTGTTCTTCATGGACAGCGTGCGCCACTACCGCGATCGCATTGAAGACCCGCAGTTGAAGAAAGAAGTCCAAGGATTCATCGGTCAGGAAGCCATGCACAGCCGTGAACATGTGGCCTACAACGACCTGCTGCAAGCCGCCGGCCTGCCGGCACATACCCTGGACCGTCGACTGAAAGTGATACTGGACTTGCAGAAGAAGCACCTGCCCGCCTCGTTCAACCTGGCGGTGACCATTGCCCTGGAACATTACACCGCGATGCTGGCCGAAATTCTCCTCAGCGACCCTTCACGCTTTGGTGTGTCGATCAAGAGCTATCAACAGATGTGGTACTGGCATGCGCTGGAGGAGACAGAGCACAAGGCGGTGGCGTTTGACGTCTGGAATACGGTGATCAAACCAGGGCCCAAGCGCTACCTGTTACGCACCGGGACTATGCTGTTCACCACGGTGCTCTTCTGGTTGGTGGTGTTTGATTTTCACCTGCACCTGTTAATCGCCGACCGCCGCGCCGGGGGACACCTGAAGGGGTTCTGGCGGATGCTCAAGTTTCTATACGGGTCCAAGGGCGTGTTTCCACGGATGGCACGGCCGTGGATGCATTACTTCAAGCCGGGGTTTCATCCTTGGGATCATGACAACCGGGCACGGCTTGCGGGAATTGACCGGCTGGTTGAAGAAGTACAACGGACACACGAGGAATACACTAGCCTGCGGCCTTGACCGCCCTATCGCGGACAAAGCCCTGCAGTTGATCACCCGGTAGCGCCTTGCTGAAATACCAGCCCTGGATAATCAGCTCCGATCCAGACTGCAGGAAGGCCAACTGTTCGGCGGTTTCCACTCCCTCCACCACCACACCCAGGTTCAACGCCTCACAAAAACGCAACAAGCCCGTCAGCACTTGGGCACCTTTGGGGTCGTGCTGGGCCACCACGAAGCTGCGGTCGATCTTGATGAAGTCCACCGGGAATTGATGCAAATAACTCAGGGCGGAAAAGCCGGTGCCAAAGTCATCGATATAGACCTTGGCACCGATACCCTGCAGCTTCTCGATCATCTGGCGCGTCACCTGAATGTCCCCCACCAACGCATCCTCGGTAATCTCCACCGACACCTGGCCCTGGGCCTGGGCAAGAATCGCCACCAAGCGGTCGCCATAGGCCCGGGACGTCAGGGTTGCGCTGGAAATATTGATGGTCATGGGCAGCGTGAAACCCACCTTCTGCCACTTCTGGTATTGCCGTACCGCCTGGGTCGCCACCCAGACATCGACATCCGGCATCAGCCTGGCCTGCGCCAACCATTGCAGGAACTCCCAGGGCGAATGCACCACACCTTTGGCATCGCGCGCGCGCATTAGTGCTTCACAGCCGGTACACAAGCCGGTGGTGGTCGACACCTGCGGCTGGAATTCCAGGTAAAACTCGTAGTCGCTGATCTGCTGGATATGGCTCAACTCACTCGCCTGGCGGGCCAGGGTTTTATGGGACGCCAATACCGGGTCCAGTTCCAGCAGGCGCCCCTTCTCCTCCAACCCTCTAAAGGTTGTATCGAAGGATTTGAGGTACACCGTCCCGCCCTCTGCTGCCCGATGGATGGCTCGCACATAGGGCATATAAATCAATGTCCCCACTGCTACCAGCACGACCTGCAGCAACACCGCCCCCCAGTCACCGTGGGTGCTCAAGTAAGCGTTGAGCAACACTGGAGCGGTAAACGGCACGCTGACCACCGACGGCGACACCCAGCCCATCTGCACCACCGTCATGGCCAGCAGCGCGTTGAGCACGGGAACCAGCAGGAAGGGAATGAACAACCGCGGGTTGAGAATAATGGGCAAACCGAACAGCAGCACTTCACTGACATTGAACAGCGACAACGGCAGGCTGGCCACCGCCAGCAAGCGCATGGACTGGCTCTTGGAAAACAGCAGGATCGCCAGCAGCAGGCACAATGAACCACCCGACCCGCCGATAAACGCAAAACACCCCAGCAGGCCGCCGTTCAACACGTATTTGATCGGCTCGCCTGCGGCCAGGGCTGCACCATTGAGGGCAACGGCCTGCTCCATGACGTCGAACAACGGCTGAATGGCATAGACCCCATGGATACCAAAAAACCACAGCAGTGAATTGATCGCCGCAACAAACGTCCCGCTGGTGTAGGGCGATTCCAGCGCATCGAGCGCCATCGGCCCCTCGATCTGCGCAATATGAGGAATTTGCAGCAACAGCGACAGCACGCACACCAGGATCACCGCCGTGATCGCCCCCGGCAGTACCATATTGATGGTGCCCTTGAGGTTATGCCCTACCAGATCCACGTTGACCAACCGGGTCCAGCGGCGTCGGTGCAGCCAGGCAATGATCGGCACGTTGAGCAGCGGCGAAGCAATCGCGATAAACAATATAAAAGTCGCCGCTGCCCGGGGATGGTCCCGCAGGACGAACGTCGCGATCACTACATGGGCCAGACACAGGAAGGCCACCGGCAACTGTGGTAGCCGGTGTTGAATCGCCAGCATGTAACCGATGGAAGCCGCCACCAGCAACGGAATCACCGAGCTGATCTTGGCGTGCAACCCGGAAAGGAAGGTCACCAGTTGCGGGTCGAACCCCAGCACCTGGGCGCATTCGGACAACACCAGAAAACCCGCCGAGACCAGCAGGCACGGCAGGATCCACAACAACCCTTCGCGTATGGCCCGTAACGACTCGGTGCTGGCCAAGGCTGCCAGGCGTTGGGTGAAGAAGAGTTTGAACAGCGTTTGCGCCATGACATATCCCTCTGCCCCATCGCTCCCAGGCCTTCGCGGTACCGGGAGCAACGCTTAAGTCGTTGCGTTCAACGAAGCTATAACGCTACACGTCCTGAGACCGCAAACGAAAGCAATTTGCCCAAGGGTGCACGATTATTCAGCATCCGCCTTGACCCACGGCGCTTGTCGACTGCCCGGGTTTGGCCCATCCTTTGCCAAACTTGTTGCCTCAAGAGGCGACGCTCCTCTCGAACGGACTCGAGCCCATGAGCACCCTCATGCCCTTGTCCAGAGCGACTCCCCGACGTCAAGGCGCCCACTGATGCTGCGAATCTCCCCCTTGCTCACCGTCGCCACCTGTGCGCTGCTCTGGCTGGCTGGCCCCGTCGCCAGCGCGGCAACCCAGCCGACCTTTCCCGACGCAGCCGCCAGCGATCCGGTGACACTCAAATGGATGGTCGGCGCCCCGCCACCGGCTGACCGTACCTTGCGTTTTGAAGGCGGCAGCTATTTCCGCTTCCCGGCCATGCGCTGGAGCGTGGCCAATTTTCGCCAATTGATGCCCACCGTCAATGTCTCCCGGGGGCTCGGCGCACCACTGGCGTTGCCGGAAAACCCTGTGCCGGGGATTGATGAGCTGTCCGTTGTGCCAGTGGGCGCCAGCCAGCCCCTCACCTGGCGCCAGACCCTCGACGCCACCTACACCGACGGCATCGTGGTCCTGCATCGCGGGGCCATTGTCTATGAACGCTACTTTGGGGTGCTCAAGCCAGACGGGCAACATGCGGCCATGTCAGTCACCAAATCGGTGATCGGCACCCTGGGGGCAATGCTGGTGGCAGACGGCACACTCGATGCCGGGAAAAAGATCGTCGAGTATGTTCCGGAACTGGCTGATTCAGCCTTTGGCAGTGCGACACTGCGCCAGGTGCTGGACATGACCACCGCCCTGGACTACAGCGAAGACTACGCAGACCCCAACGCCCAAGTATGGGCCCACGCCCAAGCCGGCAATCCGCTGCCCAAGCCCAAGGACTACACCGGACCGCGCAGTTACTACGAGTTCCTGCAAACCGTTCAGCCAAAGGGCGAACACGGCCGGGCATTCGGCTACAAAACAGTGAATACCGATGTGCTGGGCTGGGTGATTGCCCGAACCACCGGGCGCAACGTCGCCCAACTGCTCAGCGAGCGAATCTGGAGCCGACTCGGCGCGGAACAAGACGCCTACTTCACCGTTGATTCCATCGGTACGCCGTTCGCCGGCGGCGGCCTGAATACCGGACTGCGGGACCTGGCACGGTTTGGCGAAATGCTGCGCAACGGTGGGCGCTTCAATGGGCAACAGATCGTGCCCGAAAGTGTTGTGACGGATATCCGGCAAGGTGGCGACAAACAGGCGTTTGCCCAAGCGGGTTATGGTCAGTTGAAAGGCTGGAGCTATCGTTCGATGTGGTGGGTGACCCATAACCCGGACGGCGCCTTCATGGCCCGCGGGGTACATGGCCAAAGCATATATATCGACCCCAAGGCCGAAATGGTAATTGTCCGCTACGCTTCTCATCCGATTGCTGGCAATGCCGCCAACGACAGTGTGACCTTGCCCGCCTTCGAGGCAATGGCGCGACGGTTGCTGGCAATCCCGCACGCTTGAGGGATTCAAGCGTTTTCTGATAGAGACTTATGCCCACATAAACGGGATAAATTGTTACTATCTGCGTCTTAATTTGGCCGAATGGTCATGTGCCTGGCCAAGGATGCTTTTTCAGGTTGCGCGGTGCTCGAAACGATTTTGCTCAGCAACGTTACAGGTTAAGACCCTGCAACTGAGGAACACTATCGATACGGGAACCAAAGCCGTCCAAGCCAGTCATGAGAAATATGGCGCAGTTAGGAAAGACGCGCTTCGAACCGAGCGGGAAGACCGACTCAGCAGGTGTGGCCGAAGCCCATCTGCGTCTTCAAGGAAAGGGTATTCAACATGCAACACAAGCGTTCAAGTCGTGCACGCCCACTGCTTTTCACCCTGATGCTATGGCTGTGTGGTGTCGCACTTCTGTTTTTGATCAAAGCCGGTATCGAGTTGTTTGAAGGACCGATAGCGGAAACCTGGATCGACTTGGCTCTGGTACTGACAGCCTACCTGCTGTTCTTCTTGCTTGACCCATTGCAAACCTGGATAAACCACCGTCTGCGCAAACGCGCCAGACGTAACAGCCGTCTACACAGAACCTCGTGACACCAATCGACCACCTGGCCATTTTGGAGTAAGCCTTTGTCCCAACCCGGCGAAAACCACCAACTCGCACTGGACAGGTTCTTGAACCAACACCCTGACCTAGCTGCTGAGCTGAACACGTTGAACCCCCTGGCCGCCCAGGCCAAGGGAGAAACGCTTGAGCAATACCGTGCCGAACGCCTGCACGAAGCCTTTGAAGCCGAAGCGGAACGCCAAGGACTGTTCGCCTGGGAGCTGACACTGCAACTGACGGCACCCTCGCCCGAAGAATTCGAGGCGCGGCGCCTTGAAGTCCATAAAGAAGTCGCTCAGATGGCTGGACTGAGCTGGGCCGAATACTGCCAGCTTCATGATTTGGTTGGCTGAGTACAACCTCGGAGCTTGAACCAGCCTCGAATGCCGCCTCTGGCGCGCCCTATCACCTCTTGTAACTCACCGATTGTCACCGTGCGACAGCGAGGGTCGAAATCCATGGCCACACGTAGCGCTGACCAACAGTGCCGGGGTAACTCTCCAGGTGAGCCCCACCGTGCTGCCGACCGATTCCTCAAGTGGCCGTCACAAGCGCGCCTCCCTTGCGCCAGTTCGTAGAGTACACACGCCACGGCATAGAGGTCGGCATTCGCAGACAGTGGTGCACCATCAAGCAGTTCCGGTGCGACATAGGACGGGGTCCAGGCGTTGAATCGACTGCGGCTTAAACCAGGCAGCCCTGCCGCTACCTGTTTCACGGTTTGACCAAGTCCGAAGTCAAACAGTCGCAGCCCTTGATCACCCACCATGACATTGCCTGGTTTTACATCCCCGTGCAGCACACCTTGTTGATGGGTATAACTCAATGCTTCGAGCAAACCGACGGCAATGGGCTGCAACTCATGCCACGGCAATCCGCCTGGACACTCATGCAGCAAACGGTCCAGGGTCACACCAGTCATCAGTTCCATGGTGTAGAACGCCATCTCGCAAGCTGTGTCCACTTCGAACGAGTAAGCCCGGATCACCCGCTCATGTAGCAGGCGACGTGTCAGGGAAAACTCGCGGTACAACAGCACATGAGCGTCCGTCGCCTGGGAAAATACTTCCCCCAGCACCTTCAACGCCACACTGGATTCAGGTTCGCCAAATTGCTCATGCAGCAGATCCCTAGCTCGGTACACCACCCCCATGCCGCCTGCACCCAGCACTCTTTCAATACGATAACGCCCAGCCAGCAAGGAAGGCATGCTGGTGGCCGTCGGGGCCGGACCTGCACCGGAGCCTGCCTGTATATCACTCATGGCTGCACCACCACCGCCGTCAAATTATCCCTGGCAGCACCACGCAATACCGCTTCGAACAGCCAGTCCAGGACCCGTTGTGGTGTTCTCAGGCTCAGGGCACCTCCCAACTCTCCAGGACTGAGTCCCTGATACAAACCATCGCTGCACAATAGAAACACATCCCCAGGAACAGTCCTGAGCTCCAGCACCTCCAATGTCAATGGCGCCCGCGCACCTACTGCCCGGGTCAAGGCCCTGGCCTGTGGATGACCTCGCGCCTGTTCCAGGCTCATCTGCCGCTCATCGATCAGTTGCTCCATCAAGGAATGATCCCGGGACAGTTGGTACAGCGCCTGTTCCCGCCAGAGATAACAGCGGCTGTCACCGGCCCAGATACAGGCCGCGCGATCCCCCTCAAGCAATAGCGCCACCACCGTGCTCCCCATGATGCAATCAGTGGCGTGATCCGTTACTGGTAATACCTGCCCCAACTGCCGATCAAGCCATTGCAGGCATCGTCGAACATTCAGGAGGCGCTCATCGAAACTGCCTTGCCCTGGCAACTCGGCCAGGCTATTGACCACCAGTTGACTGGCAACGTCACCTGCTTCGTGGCCACCCATCCCATCTGCCACCGCCCAGCAACCTTGTTGTGGACAATCGAGAAAAGCATCCTCATTGCGACCCCTGACCTTGCCGCGGTCGGTTCGTCCAGCGCTGCGCCAGCGACCGTTCCGGCGGATCACAACTGCTCCGGGATGCGGAAAGTACGCCATATCGCCAGATCAAACGGGCTGGACGTGCTCTGACTGGTCAGCAAGTAATTGGCGCGTAAACCACCGAGGTCGGCCTTGAGTACCCGCACATCTCGACCGCTTAAAGACTCGCTTTGCATCAGATCGAACAATCGAAACAAGGACCAGAGCCCGGCATTCTTCTCAATGCCCACCGGTCGCTCCGCACCCCGCTCCAACACCAGACTGCTACGACCATCTTCAGTCTCGGTCGGCCATTGGAACGCCATGGGTACAATCGGACCATGGCGGTATTCCATTTGCTGGCCACCGAATCGAAAGATCGCACGACTCACCGTTGAGTCGAGGCTGTACGGCGCAAGCGTAAAACGCACATGAGGCGGGCCCTGATCATCAGCAAAAAAACCGCGGCGAATAACTTGTGCCTTTCCCCACTGATCAAGCAACGCTCGAGACATGGGTAAACTGCGGCCATCCAAGCTACGCAATCGATAACGGCCCGCATCACCACTGACAAAAGGTCTCAAGTAGCCGTCAAAGAATCGCGCCAGTACCCCCTGGGGCCTGAAGAACTCATGGAAGTCATCAAGGGCAACATCACTGCTGGCGTGGGCATTGAATGGATAGCGTTGCTTGATTGCCTTAGCGTAAAAACCGTACACATCACTCTGATAGCGCTGATTCACATGGCGGTAGGCATCATCGAGTACCCGACGCCAATGACTGTCAGCCAAGCCATCAATCCAGGAGGCTAGCGGCAACGGTAAACGCATGGCGACATTGCGCAGGTCGCTCAGGGCATCCTGTTGTCCCTGCATCCGCTGCCTGACTCTATTGAACGCCGCCTGCTCCGGCTGCCCCTCTCGGCTCAGAGTTGCCAGTTGCAAGTGCAGCAGATTGAGCGCCTGCAACACCTGGGTCAGTTCGATTCCTGGATTGTGCTGGTCATCCAGCAATTGATGCAGGGACTCGAAACGACGTTGCAGTGCCCGGCGAGCGTTATCAGATGACTCATTGGGAATTGCGGCCAGAGCACTGCCCAATGCGACCTGGGCAACGTGTCCCATGGGCGTCACCTGCCCCGATTTGCTGGCAGCCAGCTCATCGACACGCTCCGCAGCCGACGGGAAACGCGTGTGCTCCTTTACCTGTTGCAACAGCTGTAACAATGGCGACTGTGCCGAGGTCAGGCTGGCCAATTGCTCGGAACCTTGCCTGACGGTGTCGGTGTCTTGCAGGCGAACCCGGCCAAGGGCTTCGCTCCAGGCCTCGGCGTATTCGCTGAAATAACGTTGCTCCAACTCCACTATCAGCCGACGCAAGTCCATCGGGCTCAGGTCGGTACCCTCGCCCAGCACCCAGTTCTCTTGCACGAGCGTGTTCACCAGTTTGGCTCCTTGCCCCGCGAAATAACGCACATAACGCTGTGTGTAAAACCCGGGAATAGGGTGATCAATCCCAGCAAACACCCGACCCTGTGGATCCAGATGCTGGCTAAAGCGATAAGGTTCAAGGTTACGCGCCTGCTCGCGCAATACACGGTACACCACACTGGCCAATGACTCCCCTCGCAGCACCTGACGTGCCTGAGCCACCAACTCGTCATTGAGTGTCTGCACAAAGGGTTGTTCAAGCAGCCGCTCAAAGTGCTCATTCAACCGTCGCTGCGCCCCGGTTTCACCGGTGTGCAGCGAGGACCATTGGCCCGCGACCCGTTCCTTCAGCCAGTCCGGGTCACGCCGCTCTCGCAGGTTGAGCATCAAGTACGCCCGCAAGCTGTCCGATAGCGTCCCTCAAGGCTGGGGCGCTTGCTGTCGCTGGCAAACGTCGACAGTTCGCCCAAGATCGACAACAAGGTCCGGTACAACACTTCAGGACTGACTTGGACGAGGTCCAGGTAGTGACGCAGAACCAACTCAGTGCGGTTGATCAGTTGCAACATCAGAAAGTCGCCAACCTCCGTTCCTCCAGCGTTGCCATTGGAACCCAGGCGTTCGGCAATGGCATCGCCACGGTTGGCCAGTAGACCGATCACCTCCTTGAGGCAGGACAGCAGGTAGCAGCGCTTTCTACCGGAGTGTCTCGCTCCACCCGAACAGCTGGACCTGCACGCTTGAGGGAATCAAACTGCAACATGCTGAACGCTGGTAAAGGCCGCATGTAGTTGGGCCACAGCAAGTGCATCAGCGAATGACTCAGCTCAGGCAACTCGTCATCAAGCTTCTGCCGCAGACGACCGGTCAGGAAAGCAAAACCCTCGAGCAACCGTTCCACATCAGGATCCTGGCCCGCATCCCCGAGAAACGGCGCCAGTGCCGGATTGCGCTCGGAGAAGCGCCGACCCAACTGCCGCAAGGCATTGAGCTCGCTCTGGTAGTAACGGTTAAAGGACACCCGGTTTGACCTCGATCCGTCCGCTGCCATTCAGGCTACCGAACTTTCTTTGGCCATGATGTATCTCCTTTTTTAGGTGGATCGAGGGCCTATTCAAGTACCGCTTCAAGATCGAAGTGGCACAGCCTGCGATGGATTTCTTCCTTGCGCTCACGTACGGCATGGCTTTGCGGCAACACATCGCAACAGCCGTACAACAGTTGCAGCACTTCAAGGCTCAAGTCAGGCTCCCAATGCTGCAAACCTGCGAGCTGTAGCTCTTGATCAAGCTGTTCCAGCTGGATTTTGGCCAGTTCATACCTGCCCGCCAGGCCACATAACCTGGCCAGGCCCAGCCGCCAATGGAACCGGGCGCGCGCTCCCCGGGCGGCCTGTAGACCTGGCTTGAAGGCCCGGACGGCAGCCTTGAGCCCATCCTTGCGAAGCAAGGGTGTGACCTCCTGCAACGCGTTCTCCCAAGGGGCGGCCTCAGTGTCGAGTGCGGCTTTTGGTGCAGGTGTATGCAGGTGGCGCATGACCTGGGTATTGATCCAGTTGCGAGTGACCGCGTCGGCAAACGGCGTTCCATCGTGAAATCGCAGCTGGGCCAGCCCTGGCAAGCGTTGCAATAACAGGGCGAAGCACACTTCCGTCTCGGTCATGGCCAAGTGAGCCTGCAATGCCTGCAGGCACTCCCAGACCATGCGTAATCCGTCGAACCAGAAAGGAGCGAGGGTCAGGCTGCCCTCAAGTTCCAGCAAAAGATCGGCATGGCAGCCCTGTTGAAAGCGCTCCTGATAACGCTTGAGCTTGTCCGGGGCGGGTCCTCGCAAGGGGGTAATCTGTTCGTTGTCACACTCCGGGAGGGTGCAGATCGCCAGCCAGGTCAGTGTTCGGTTCAGGCGTAGGGCACGCAGATCAGTCGCACTCTGGCGTAACCACCAGGCGCACAAGGGGCGAGCATTTTCCTGCATGACGCGCAGGAGCTTATGGGCGTCTTTTTCGTTATCCACGACGTGATCGGGCGACAGCAACTGAGTGGTGACTTGCTTGATTTGAGTAATGACACCACTCACCCCTCCAGGCTGGGGGTTGCCTTCGGCGACCCGCTGCAGCCTGTCCGCCAGCTGCCGGCGAATGGGTAACAGCAAGGGGGCTTCATCACCGAGGAGTTCACTCCACAACTGGTCAAGGCGAGACAGGTGTTCGAGCATGCACTCGAACAGAGGTCGTTGGTCCTTGAGCGACAGACTCTGGGTAAATACCTGTTCAATACGCGGAACCAGCCAGGCAAACGCAGCACCACGGGTACGCGATTTACGCGGATAAACCACCGCCCAGTGATGCTCGCAGAGATAGCGCAACAGCCCTAACCCAGCGAGCAGTCCAGGGAAGGATTCGCGCTGATACAGTGCCCAGGTCAACCAGACGGCGATTCGCAGATCCTTGGATTCATGGCGCAACAAGGTATCGCTTTTTTCCACAATCTTTTGCCAGTCAGGCTGACCATGGCCATGTATCGAATGCGCCTTGCTCAGTTCGTTTTCCAGGGCCTCGTACTCGCCAGAAAAACGCACATCCTCACCTGAGAAGCTCATTTCAGAACTCGGCGACTGAGCAAGTTCCAGGTAATAAGCAGAAAGCTTGTCTGAATAAACCATTTGAGGGACCGCACTTTAATTCCCAAGGGACGCCGACAGTTCCGACAAAGCTTTCAACCCGAATCGAAACACTGTTTAAGTTCCGTCTTAACACAACGAATAGCACGCACCTTATCCACACCCTTAGCATTGATCAAGTAGAAGGAACGCACTTAAGAAACCTCCTACAAAAATAATGAAAGCTCTAAAAATAATAACAAAACAACCAGCACTCACCCTACATTCGCCTTATTAACACCCTGACACAAAAGCCATAAAACCCAATGATTACTGGACACAAAAACATCGAAACCACTCAACCAAAAATACCTATGCAATAACTTGCGCAGCTAATTCCAGCTGAATACCTCTTTATCATCCACCTCTCAAACCACATGCAACGCCAAATAGAATGAGCAATTAACTGCGCACCGCTGCGCAAGCAAATCAACTTAACAATTCAAAATTCCCAGCAAGCGCATCAACTTGAAACACCACCCACCACGAAACCCACTAGTTACCTACTCCATAATCTTTTGGCACGCTTCTTGTTATCAAATATCGCCCACCGGGCAATATCGCCATTTGGGGCGATTCTATTTATCAGGCAAGGAAACCAATCATGCCAACACCCGCGTATCTGTCCATTACCGGCACCAAACAAGGTCTGATTACCGCAGGCACGTTTACTCAGGACTCGGTCGGCAACATTTACCAAGAGGGCCATGAAGATCAGATTCTGGTCCAGGCCTTTGCGCATCAGGTCATCATTCCCCGCGATCCACAATCCGGCCAGCCGACAGGCCAGCGCGTTCACAAACCGCTGATGATCAGCAAGGTATTCGATAAATCTTCGCCGCTGCTGTTCAGCGCGCTGACTTCAGGGGAAATGGTCAAATGCCGGCTGGAGTGGTACCGCACCTCCAGCGCCGGCACTCAGGAGCACTACTTCACCATTGAGCTGGAGGACGCGATTATCGTCGACATCCAGTCGCGGATGCCCAACTGCCAGGATCCGAACAATGCCCACTTCACTCATCAGGAAGAGGTGTATTTCACCTACCGCAAAATCGTCTGGACCCACGAGGTTTCCGGTACTTCCGGCTCCGATGACTGGCGCAGCCCCGTCGCGGGCTAAACCCGATTGAAAGAGGATCGGCATTGCCACAGGTGATGCCGATTCACCGGAAATGGCGTATCAGACCATCGCCAACGGATGTTTGCGCTTCGGTGCACCGAACACCCGGTCAATGGCGTCCAGGTCATGCTCGTCAAGGACGATATTGGCTGCTGCGGCATTGAGTCGAACATGCTCGGGCTGTACCGCCTTGGGAATGGCAATCACGCCTTCCTGGCGCAGGACCCAGGCCAACGATACCTGGGCCGGTGTCACCTCGTGACGATGGGCAATCTGCTTGAGGGTGGGACTGGACAACAGCTCACCGCCTTGGGCGATCGGACAATAAGCCATCAATGGCAAGTGATGCTGTTGCCACCAAGGCAGCAAATCGAATTCGATACCGCGCTCTTCAATGTTGTAGAGCACCTGATTGGTGGCACACGCCGGGGACGCCAGTTCCTGGAGGTCTGACACGTCGAAATTGGAAACGCCCCAGTGGCCGATCTTGCCCGCTTCGCGCAGACGTTCGAAGGCTTCGACGGTTTCCTCAAGAGGATACTGCCCGCGCCAGTGCAGCAGATACAGGTCGATGTAATCCGTGCCCAGTCGGGTGAGACTGGCTTCGCAGGCACGAGGAATACCTTTGTGGCTGGCGTTATGTGGGTAGACCTTGCTGACGAGCACCACCTGGCCGCGCCGGCCACGAATCGCCTCGCCCACCACCTCTTCCGCGCCGCCTTCGCCATACATTTCAGCGGTATCAATCAGGGTCATGCCTTCATCGATGCCCAACTGCAAGGCGCCAACCTCAGCTTGCCGCTGCTGACGGTCTTCTCCCATGCGCCAGGTCCCTTGGCCGATAACAGGGACAGAAACGCCGGCCAGATCAATGGTTCGCATAGGCACCTCCAGATGAGTTCGCGGTTTAACAGTGTGGCACTGATCTGCCGAAAGGGTTCAATCGGCCGCATACCCACCTACCCGAACGGGGTATGGCAAACCCGTGGTACCTGCTTGAAAGTGTTCTCAGCCCCTGACAACACTGACAATATCAAGGTGGGTTCGCCATGCATAAAGCCCGTATCGCCCTGCTCAGCATTACATTGCTGATTCTCTCCCCCCTGAGCCGGGCGGCGGACGATCCTGGCAACACGCTGCGTATCTACAACTGGGCAGACTATATCGGCGAACACACTCTGGCGGATTTCGAAAAGGCCACCGGTATCAAGGTGATCTACGACACCTATGACTCCTATGAAACGGTCCAGGGTAAATTGCTTTCCGGCCGTTCGGGATACGATTTGGTGGTGCTCAATGCGGCGCTGGTACCGCTGCTGATCAAGGCGAAAATGTTCCAGCCCCTGGACAAGACACAACTGCCGGACTGGAAAAACCTCGACCCGCTGGTTCTCAGCAGCCTGGAAAACTACGACCGAGGCGTGACCTATTCCGCCCCGTATACCTGGGGCAGCAATGGCGTGGCCTACAACGTCGACAAGATCAAAGAGCGCATGCCGAACGCGCCGATCGGTTCCCTGGCAATGATCTTCGATCCGAAGATTATTTCCCGGTTTGCCGACTGCGGCATTACCTTCATGGACTCCCCCACCGACATGATCCCCCTGGCCCTGACCTACCTGGGCCGGGACCCTAACAGCGCAGCACCCAAAGACCTCAAGGCCGCCCAGGATGTATTGATGGCCGTGCGCCCTTACCTGCGCAAATTTGATTCCAGTGGTTTTATCAATGGCCTGGCCAACGGCGACCTGTGTCTGTCCACCAGTTGGTCCGGCGATTACGCCACCGCCCAGGCACGGGCTGAAGAGGTTGGAGCCAAGATCAAACTGGACTATTTCATTCCCCGGGAAGGTTCGTTGATCTGGTTCGATAATTTCTATATCCCGGCCGACGCCCCCCATGTCGCCAACGCCCACACATTCATCGAGTTTCTCCTGCAACCCCAGGTGATGGCTGGCGTCAGCAACACCATTCATTACGCCAACAGCAACCTGGCGGCCAAGCCTCTGGTGAATGCCGATATTCGCGATAACCCGGCCATCTACCCAGACCCGGCGACGATGCAGCGGCTCTTTACGCAGATAAGCCAGCCGCCAGATGCCGTGCGCCTGATCACCCGAACCTGGAATGCCGTCAAGACCGGCAAATGATCCAGGACCTCCTCAACCCTAGAAGGTGAACCTCATGACCCTGCCGAATCCCGAATTCTTCGCACAGTTCGACCACAACCAATTGGTGGCCGCCGACAAGGCCCACTACATGCACGGTTTCCATATGTTCGATGAACATCGGGAACAAGGCTCGCTGAACATTGCCGCAGGCGATGGCGCGTATATCTACGATACCGCTGGCAACCGCTACCTGGATGCCGTCGGCGGCATGTGGTGCACCAACATCGGCCTGGGCCGTGAGGAAATGGCCGATGCCATCGCCAACCAGGTTCGCCAACTGGCTTACTCCAATCCGTTTTGCGACATGGCCAACGTCACCGCCATCGAGCTGTGCGCCAAGCTTGCCAGCCTGGCCCCGGGCGACCTCAACCATGTGTTTCTGACTACCGGCGGTTCCACGGCGGTCGACACCGCCTATCGGCTGGTGCAGTTCTATCAGAACAGCCGTGGCAAGCATGAAAAGAAACACGTGATCTCGCGGCTCAATGCCTATCACGGCTCGACCTTCCTGACGATGTCCATCGGCAACAAGGCAGCCGACCGCGCGCCGGAATTCGACTTCATGAACGACCTGTTCCACCACATCTCCTGCCCCAACTATTACCGGGCGCCACAGGGCATGAGCGAAGCGGATTTTCTCGACTTTCTGGTGAACGAGTTCGAAGACAAGATCCTGACCATCGGCGCCGACAAGGTCGCGGCGTTCTTTGCTGAACCGATCATGGGTTCGGGCGGCGTGATTATTCCGCCCAAGGGTTATCACCGGCGCATGTGGGAAGTCTGCCAGCGCCACGACCTGCTGTACGTGGCGGATGAGGTCGTTACCTCGTTCGGGCGCTTGGGCAAATTCTTCGCCTCTCAGGAAGTGTTCGACATGCAGCCGGACATCATCACCACGGCCAAGGGGCTGACTTCGGGTTATCTGCCCCTGGGCGCCTGCATTTTCTCCGAGCGCATCTGGCAAGTGATCGGCGAACCCGGCAAGGGCCGCTGCTTTACCCATGGTTTCACCTACAGCGGCCACCCGGTGAGTTGCGTGGCAGCACTGAAAAACATCGAGATTATCGAGCGGGAAAACCTGCTGGCTCATGTCGAAGACGTCGGGGTGTACATGGAACAGCGCCTGCAAACCCTGGCGAACTTGCCGCTGGTGGGTGACGTGCGCTGTCAGCGCCTGATGGCGTGCATCGAGTTTGTCGCCGACAAACACAGCAAGGCGCTGCTGCCGGATGCGGTAAACATCGGCGAGAAAATTCATCTGCGGGCGCAGGCCAAGGGTCTGTTGGTCAGGCCGATTGGTCATCTGAACGTGATGTCACCGCCCTTGATCATCACCCATGCCCAGGTAGACGAGGTGGTCGAGATCCTGCGCCAGTGCATCCTCGACACCGCCACCCAATTACGCCAGAGCGGCGAGTATCAGGGCCGATGACCTCCAACGCCGAGCCCGTCTCGGCGTTTTTGCCTGGGCCGTGGCTGCCAGGTAGACTGGCCGGCATGAGCCCATCCAGCGATCGCTACCCTGCCCCGTCATTCCCGTTGCTTGAAGCCTGGCATGACGCATTGGCCCACGCCTTCACCCACGTGGATGAGGCGTCGTTCCTGGAGCATCTGGCCACCGCGCTAAGCACGCTGACACCCATCGAATCGATGATGATCAGCCTGGAGCGCCGGGGCCTGCCGCCGCATTCGCTGTATCAGCAAGGCATTCCCAAGGCGTACCAGGAAGAAATCATCAACCGCTATTTCTCCCGCGGCTACCTCCTGGACCCGTTCTGCCTGGCGGTGGACAAGGGCCTGGCGGAAGGTTTCTACCACCTGGCACAGATTGCTCCGGACGATTTCTTCAACAGCGAGTACTACAAGACCTATTACCTGCGCAGCGGCGGCGCCCAGGAGGGCTATTACATTGTCGACCTCTGTGCCCAGAGCAAAATCTCGTTGTGCATGTTTCAAGGCTTGAGTGCCGGTCAGTTCAGCGACGAACAATTGGCCGTGCTGAGAAGCGTGCTGCCGATGGTCCGGGAGCTGCTGCGCCGGTTCGGCACCTCGGGCGGCATGGCCAAGGTGATCGGTGATGAAAGCGTCTTTGCACAAACCCCGGTGCATCAGCAGATCGAAGCCGCGTTCATGCATTTTGGCAGCGGCCTGCTGACCGTGCGGGAACGGGAAATCGCCCACTTGATCCTGCGCGGGCACTCGGTGAAATCCACAGCGCAGATGCTGGGCATCTCCCCGGAAACCGTGCGCATGCATCGCAAGAATCTCTATACGAAGCTGGCGATCAGTTCCCAGGCCGAGTTGTTTGCGTTGTTCATAGAGTGGCTGACCCAGGGCCAGCCGCTCTGAGCTACAACGGGTAAAGCGCCTCGTCGAATTGTTCAAGTTTTGGAAATACCAAGGGCTGATCATCCGCCAGCCCTTCCAGCCGCTGCTGATAACTGCGCAGAAACTCCCCGCGCGCCTCGGCACTGATGTACGGCACATGCCAGGCCACAAACGGTGCCAGCACGTCGAAGCCGACATACGCCAACGTCCCGCGCAGAATCGGTCGCAGCATGTCCTCAAGGGGGCCATGAATCGCCCGCTCGCCGAACATATGTTCGCGCCCGCCCAAGGTCACCGTCACCAACGCTTTCTTGCCGGCGAGCCCGCCTTGATCGTAAAAGCGCTTGCCGCCGTAACACACGCCGGACACCAGCACCCGGTCGATCCAGCCCTTGAGCATGGCCGGGGCGGAGAACCAAAAGATCGGGAAATTGAGAATCAGCAGGTCGGCCCACAGCAACTTGTCCAGTTCCTGCTGGATATCTGCAGCAATGGATTGGCTTTTCACCCCCAGACGTTGTTCCAGGGCGTACATCAAATAGTCGGGATTTTCCCGCGCGGTGAAGTCGGCAGCCGTGGCTACCGGGTTCCAGCCCATCGCGTACAGGTCGCTGACCTGCACCTCATGCCCTTGGGCTTGCATGGTGGCGATGGCTTGGTCACGCAACGCCGCCGTGAAGGACTGCGGCTCGGGGTGAGCGTGGACAATCAGAACGTTCATGTAAACTCCTCAAGAAGTGAGCGCGGCACGTTGGGCCAGCAAATGATCGAGCCAGTCGGGGTCCATTTCCGGCTCCGACGAAAACAACAGGCCGGTGTAGTCCTGGTACGGCGGGGTGAAGATCGCGCTGCGGCTGCCGTGGTCCACCACCCGCCCGCGTTGCATCACCACCACCTCATCGGCGATGGCGCGCACGGTGGCGACGTCGTGGGTGATAAACAGGTAAGCCACACCCAGTTGCTGCTGCAGGCGATTGAGCAGTTTCAGCACGCCTTCGGCCACCAGTTGATCGAGAGCTGAGGTCACTTCGTCGCAGATGATCAGTTGTGGATCGGCCGCCAAGGCGCGGGCGATGCAGATTCGCTGCTTCTGGCCGCCGGACAGTTCCCGGGGCTGGCGCTCCATGAAGGTCGCCGGGTCCAGCTCGATCATCTCCAGCAATTCGGCGACCCGCGCACGCAGGGCACGGCCCTTGAGGCCGAGGTAGAACGTCAGTGGCCGACCGATGATATCGACGATGCGCTGACGCGGATTCAAGGCGGTGTCGGGGATCTGATAGATCATCTGGATCCGCCGCAATTGCTCCTTGCTGCGCCGGCGAAAGTCCGCCGGCAAGGCTTCGCCCTCATACAGCACTTGCCCGGCCGTGGACGGTAACAACCCGGTAATCAAGCGCGCCGTGGAGCTTTTACCGCTGCCGGACTCACCGATCACCGCCAACGTCTGCCCGCGATACAGGCTCATGGATACATCGTGCAGCACCGGCTGATGACCGTAACTGGCGCACGCCTGACGCACTTCCAACAGCGGTGTCTGCTGCACCGGGCAGGCTTTGGGTTCAGTACGAAAGCTGCGCACCGCCCACAGGGATTTGGTGTAGTCCTGCTGCGGTGCGCTGAGCATACTGCGGGTCTCGGCCTCTTCCACTAACTTGCCGTGTCGCAACACCATAATCCGGTCAGCCATTTGCGCGACCACCGCCAGGTCGTGGCTGATGTAGATCGCGGCGCTGCCGAAAGTCTTGATCGCATCACGGATGGCTGCCAGCACTTCAATCTGAGTGGTGACATCGAGGGCTGTGGTGGGTTCGTCAAAGATGATCAGGTCCGGATGACAAGCCATGGCCATCGCGGTCATGACCCGTTGCAACTGCCCGCCCGACACTTGGTGCGGATAGCGTTGGCCGATCTGTTCCGGGTTGGGCAGGCGCAGCACACGGTACAACTCCACCGCCTCGGCCTCGGCCTGGGCACGGCTGATGCCGCCGTTGATCACCGCTGTTTCCACGTGTTGGTCGATCAAGCGGTGCGCCGGGTTGAACGAAGCTGCGGCGCTTTGCGCGACGTAGGCAATCCGCAATCCGCGCAATTTACGCAAGGCTTCGGGCTTGGCCTGCAACAGTTGAATACCGTCAAAGCACACTGAACCACGGGTGATGCGGCAGCCGTCACGGGCATAGCCCATGGCGGCCAATCCCAGGGTGGATTTACCGGCGCCAGACTCGCCAATCAGCCCCAACACCTCGCCCCGCTGCAAGGTCAGGTCGATGCCCTTGATCAACGGGTGCCAGGCGTCTTCGTAGTGACCTTCGATGTACAGGTCGCGAATTTCCAGCAGTGGCCTGTCCATCCTCAACACTCCTTCAGGCCGCTGGATTTATGCAGCATCCAGTCGACGACAAAGTTCACGCTGACGGTAATCAACGCCACTGCCAGGGCCGGCAGCAGCGGGCTGATATCGCCGAAGGTGATCAACACCGCGTTGTCGCGGACCATGCTGCCCCAATCGGCGGTGGGTGGTTGAATGCCCAGCCCGAGGAATGACAGCGCGCTGATAAACAAAAACACGAAGCAGAAACGCAGGCCAAATTCCGCAATCAACGGCGCAGCGGCGTTGGGCAGCACTTCACGGGTCACCAGCCACCACAGCCCCTCCCCACGCAGCCTTGCGGCTTCGACAAAGTCTTGCACCACCACCGTCATCGCCACAGCGCGGGACAGGCGAAACACTCGGGTTGAATCCAGCAACGCAATCACCAGCACCAGGGACATGGCATTGGTGCCCACCACACTGAGAATCAACAAGGCGAAGATCAACTGCGGAATGGCCATGAGGATGTCCACCACTCGCGACAATCCCTGGTCGATCCAGCCGCCCTTGATCGCCGCGATCAAACCGCTCAAGCCTCCCAGGGCAAAGGCCAGGACGGTGGTCAGAAAGGCAATCCCCAGGGTGTTACGCGCGCCGTAGACCAGGCGGCTGAACATGTCGCGCCCCAGGTTATCGGTGCCCAGCAGGAACTGCCCGCTCCAGGGTGCAAAGCCGTCGCCCACCACCTGGGTTTCACCGTAAGACGCGAGCAGCGGTGCAAACAGCGCCACCAGGATGTACAGCAGGATGACCAGCAGGCCGAACTTGGCGCTCAATGGCGCCTTGGCCAGTTGTTGGATCAGGTTCATGGTCTACCCCTTCGGATGCATCAGGCGTGGGTTGCTGGCGATGGACAGCACGTCGGCACTGGTGTTGAGCAGGATGTAGGTAGCGGCGAAGATCAGGCTGCAAGCCTGCACCACCGGGATGTCGCGCTTGGACACCGAGTCCACCAGCAACTGACCGAGGCCCGGATAGACAAACACCACTTCGACCACCACCACGCCTACCACCAGATACGCCAGGTTCAACGCCACCACGTTGACGATGGGCGCCAGGGCATTGGGCAAAGCATGCCGCCAGATGATTCGTGATTGGCTGATGCCCTTGAGCCGGGCCATTTCGATGTAGGGGCTGGCCAGCAAGTTGATCAAGGATGCGCGGGTCATGCGCATCATCTGCGCGATCACCACCAGGCTCAGGGTCGCCACCGGCAGCACTGAGCGTTCCAGGATCGTGCCCAAGGACGCATCCGGCGCCAGGTTGGACAGGCTGGGGAACCAGCCGAGCTTGACCGAGAACACCAGGATCAACAGGTAGGCGACGAAGAACTCCGGGAACGAGACGGCGCTCAATGCCGAGGTATTGAGCAGGCGGTCGAACCAACTGTTGCGGTAGAGCGCGGCGAGCATCCCCAATACCAGCGCCAGCGGTACCGAGACCAGCGCGGCCAGGGCCGCCAGGCGCAAGGTGTTGCCCAGGCGAGCGCCGATCAGTTCAGCGATGGGTCGCTGGTTGGCCAAGGAGGCACCGAGGTCGCCGTGTAGCAGGCGCAACAGCCATTGCACAAAACGGCTCAAGGGCGGCAGGTCCAGGCCCAATTGCGCGCGGAACGCGGCGATGGTTTCCGGTGTCGCGGACTGGCCGAGCATGGCCTGGGCGATATCGCCGGGAAGCATGCCAACGGCCAGGAAGATGATCACCGAGACGGCGAACAGCGACAGCAAGCCGAGGGCCAGGCGTTGGAGGACCAGTTTAAATAAGCTATTCATCGCTGGGTTCCTTGAAAGGATAGAGCCTCTGTGGCGAGGGGGCTTGTCCCCTCGCCACAGGAGCCCGTACTGCACAAGATTCAGGCCTGCCACCACCGTTCGATCAGCCGCAAGCCGTCCAATTCCCCATACGGTGCTGTCAGCGGCCCATGGCTGACGCGGTTCGAGCGGGCCGCCACCGAGCTGGCAAACAGCGGCAAAATCGCCCCACAGTCGTCCCGGCACAGGGCCTGCATTTCGTTGTACATCTCCTGGCGCAAGGGAGCGTTCATCTCGCCGCGCGCGGCGTTGAGTAACTGGTTGAAACGGGGGTTATCCCAATGGGTTTCGTTCCATGCCGCGCCCTTGGCATAACCGATGCTGAACATGCGGTCGGCAGTCAGGCTGCTGTACCAGAAGGAGGTGGTGAACGGCTGTTTCATCCAGACGTTGGAGAAGAAACCATCCGCCGGCTCGCGCACCACGTCGATGTCGATCCCGGCCTGGCGCGCCTGTTCTTTGAACAGCACCGAAGCGTCCACCGCGCCGGTGTAGGCGGCGTCCGAGGCTTGCAGGCGCACCTTGAGGGAATCGACACCGGCCTTGCGCAGGTAAAACCGCGACTTGTCCGGATCGTAAGTGCGCTGCTCCAACGCGGTATTGATGAAGCGGCTGCCGGGCTGGATCGGATGGTCATTGCCCACCAGGCCATAGCCGTGCAGCACCGAGGCCAGCAGGGTTTCGCGGTTGATCGCGTGCTTCATGGCCATGCGAATATCGTTGTTCTTGAACTCGTTGCTGTCGCACAGCATCGGGAAGGTGTATTGCTGGGCGCCCTTGGTTTCCTCGATCACCAGGTTGGGATTGCGCTTGAGCAGGGCCACGGTTTTCAGGTCGACCTTGTTGATCACGTCCACTTGCCCCGTGACCAGCGCGTTGATCCGCGCCGCGCCGTCGGCAATGGCGAGCAGTTCGGCACTGGCGAAATGCGCCCTGCCCGGCTTCCAGTAATCGGGGTTGCGCTCCAGGTCCATGCGCACGCCGGGCTCGAAGCTTTTCAGGCGATAACCGCTGGTGCCGATGCCAGCTTGCCAGTCGGCGGTGCCGTCCTTGGCCGGCATGATCACCAGGTGGTAATCGGCGACCACAAAAGCGAAGTCGGCATTGCCTGAATGCAGAGCGAACACCACGGTATCGGCACCCTTGGCGCTGACGCTGGCGACGTCGCCCAGCACGGTCTTGGCTGCGGAGGTGGACGTAGCACTCAGGTGATGATTGATCGACGCCACCACGTCGTCGGCGGTGAGGCTTTTGCCGTTGTGGAAGGTCACGCCCTGGCGCAGCTTGAAGGTCCAGACGCGGGCATCTGGGGTGGATTCAAAGCTTTGCGCCAGTTCGGGGATGGCGCTGCCGTCTACCGCAATTTCAGTGAGGGTGTTGTATACGGCCGAGAAGCCGACAAAGGTAAAGGTATCGGTCCAGGAGCCTGGGTCGCGGGAGTCGGTGGTGCTACCACCCGCCAGTCCCAGGCGCAGCACGCCACCTGCCTTGGGCGTGGCGTCTTCTGCGAAGGCTTGAAACGGCAGGCCCATGGAGAACGCTGCCGCCACGGCACCGGCGACGGCGCTGTGTTTGAGGAAGTCCCGGCGGTGCATGGCTTGAGTCATTTTGTTGTTGTTATCACTCATGGTCTTGTTCCTCTAATGATCAACAGGCACAGGCATGTTTCAGCTCGATCAACGTCACGCCGTTGCGCTTGAAGCCGTTACGCAAATCCGTCTGCAGCTCATCCAGGTTCTGGGGTTGGGTCACGGTGCAGCCGAACGCTCGCGCCAGGGCGGCAAAATCCGGGTTGCGCGGCAACACGCCAATGGGTTCGATGTCCAGGTTCAGCATGTCGTCGCGGATCTGCCCCAGGGCGTCGTTGTTCCACAACAGCACCACCAGCGGGCTGTCCAATTCTTCCACCGCGGTTGCTAGTTCCTGGGCGGTGTAGAGAAAGCCGCCGTCGCCCACCAGCACTAATCCAGGTCGCTGGGGAGCGCCGAACTTGGCGCCGATACCGGCGGGCAAGCCATAGCCCAAGGTGCCGTAGCCGGTGGGATGCAACCAACTGCGCGGAGCACGGCTGCCGAAGGCGTAATTGCCGGTGTAGGCCAGTTGGGTCATGTCGCTGCTGATAAAAGCGTTGGCAGGCAGTTCGGCAGCAACGCGGTCGAGAATGGCCTGGTGAATCGACTGCAACGGTCCGTGCCCGGCGCTGACGGCTTGGCGTAATGCCGTCACTTTTTGGACCGCCGCATCGGCGTTACGCGGCGTGGACGGCAAGCGCTCCAGCAGCGCCTCTGCCGTTTGCCGGGCATCGCCCTGCAAGGCGACGGCACAAGGATAAAAGTCGTTGAACTTGCGCGGATCAATATCCACCCGCAGCAGTTCGCCACTGAGCGGCAGACGCTCACGCCAGTAGTCGGTGTCGGCCATTTCGGTACCCATCGCCAACACCACATCGGCCTCACTGATCAGTTGCCAGCCGGGCTCGACGCACAGGGTGGAACCGGCATTCAGCGGATGATCCACCGGCAACAAACCCTTGCCCGCGACACTGCTGAAAAACGGCGCGGCCAGTTGTGTGCTCAGACGTTGCAAGGCATCAGCGGCCAGCAACGCCCCCCCTCCGGCAATGATCATCGGGCGCTTGGCAGACACCAGTTTCGCCACGGCAAGCTCAAGGGTTTCAGCCGACGGCACACCACGTCCGGGACGGCGCACCACCTCACCACTCCAGTCCCGCTCAATCGGCGCCGCCAGCACATCCAGCGGCACAGAGATATGCACCGGCCGTGGCCGCTCACTGTCGAACACCGCGTAGGCCCGTGCGATCAATTCGGGCAGGTCTTCAGTACTCAACGCGACGGCCGAGAACGCAGTAATAGGCGCTGTCATCGCACGCTGGTCCTGGGTTTCATGCAGGCAGCCCCAGCCCTTGCCGAGGCTGGCTGTGTGGTTGACGCTGGAAATCACCAGCATAGGAATCGAATCAGCATAAGCCTGGCCGATAGCGGTAGCGGCGTTGGTCACGCCGGGGCCGGTGATGATGAAGCACACGCCCGGCTTGCCACTGACCCGTGCGTATCCGTCGGCCATAAAACCGGCGCCCTGCTCATGGCGGGTCAATACATGGCGAATGCCACTGCCAGGCAATCCGCGATACAGCTCCAGGGTGTGTACCCCGGGAATGCCGAACACCGTGTCGACGCCATAGTTGGCCAGCAATCGCACCAGGGCTTGGCCGCCCGTCAAGGTTTTGCTTTGCATCGTCATCTCCTTCAAGCCTGGGCGAGGCGGATCAACGCATCGACCGCTGTGGCGCCCCGGGCATTGACCAGCAGTGGGTTGACATCCAGCTCCAGCAACAGCCCGGCATTGGCGCAGGCGTAATCGGCCACGGCGCGAATCGCCGCCACCAGGGCTTCCATATCGGCCACTTCACGACCGCGAAAGCCTTGCAACAACGCGGTGCTGCGCAGGCTCAACAAGGCATTGCGAATGGCATCGTCGGTGGTGGGCAGCAACAGGCTGCGACTGTCCTTGAGCAACTCCACCAGAATCCCGCCGGCACCGATCACCAACGCCAGGCCGAAGTCGTTTTCACGCTTGATGCCCACGATCAGCTCGGCCAAGGGTGGCGTGGCCATGGTCTCCAGCAGCAGTTGATCAAATGCCACGCCCGGCGCGTAGGCGGCAATCTGCACGCGCATGTGCGCCAGAGCCGCCGTCAGCGCCTGATCGTCCCGCAGGTTCAACGCCACAGCGCCCGCTTCGGTCTTGTGCGGCAGCTCGGCGCTGACCGCCTTGAGCACCAGCGGATAGCCCAAGGTCAGCGCGTCGGCAATGGCGTGCTCGGGGGTACTGAGGATGCCGGTCGGTGTGGTGAGGCCAAAGGCGCGTAGGGCTTGTTTGGAGTCCCATTCATTGAGAGGAAACCCAGGGTCCTGAAGGGCTTGCGGGCACAGCGGAATCAACGCTGACTCCCCCCGCGCCAACAAGGCCCGACGGTTGCTCTGGTAGTCGGCAATTCGGCCCCAGGCAGCGAGCGCGTCTTCCACACCTTGCAAGGCCGCGACGCCCTGGGCGTGCAAGCGTTCACGGGCATGGGCAGGTAGCAACTCCGGAAACGCCGAGGTGACAAAACCGGTCTTGCCATGGCGCACCAATGCACTGCAAAACAACTCCAGCAACAGGTCGCACTCCTTACGCTCGCCGGTAAACTCTGCGGGGTAGTCGAGCACCAACATGGCGGCATCGGCGTCCGTGCGCAGCGCCGTGTCGAGCATGGCGTTCAGCGCTTCGCGGTTGCCCCAGATGGCCGTGGTGAAGTCCAGTGGGTTGACCAGGTTGGCGTAGCTGGGCAGCACCTGCGCCAGCTCCTCACGCTGACCGGCATCCAACTTCGGCAGGCCCAGGTGGTTGCGCTCGGCATAGTCGGCAATCAACCCGGCATCGCCGCCGGAACAGGCCAGTGCGATCAGGTGGTTGCCCGCCGGCAAGTTGCCGCACGCCGCGGCTTTCAGGGTTTCGACAAAACTCACCGGCCCACTGACGCGGATCACACCCAGGCGGGCAAAGAGGCTGTCGTACAGCACATCAGAGCCGGACAACGAACTGGTGTGACTCAAGGCCAACTCGGCGCCGATCTGCGAGACGCCGGTTTTCAGGGCGATGATCGGGATGCCTTTTACCAGGGCCTTGTGGGCGGCCCGGGCAAATCCAGGCACGTTCTTCAAACCTTCCAGGTGCAAGCCGATGGCCGTGACCCGTGGCTCATCCAGCAGCACGTCCATCAACTCCGCGACGCCCAACTGCGCCTGGTTACCCACCGACGCCATATAGGCCACCGGCAACGAGCGGTCACTCATCGACAGGTTATAGGCGAAGTTGCCGCTCTGGGTCAGTACCGCCACGCCCTTCTCCACCGGCTTGCCGCCATGGGCCACCGGCCACAGCGCCGAGCTGTGCAGATAGTCCAGCAGGCCGTAGCAGTTGGGCCCCAACAGCGCCATATCGCCCGCTGCTTTGAGCAGTTGATCTTGCAGGGTCTGACCCTCGGCTCCGGTCTCGGCAAACCCGGAGGCGTAGCAAATGGCGCCGCCGGTACCGATGGCGGCCAACTCTGCAACACAGGTCAGGGTCAGCTCGCGGTTGGTGGCGATAAATACTGCGTCCGGGCCGCACGGCAGGTCGGCGATGCGGCGTACACAGGGAATGCCGTCGAGGTGGTCATGCTGGGGATTGACCAGCCACATCTGGCCTGCAAAGCCCCCTTCGGCACAGCGTTTGAGGGCGCGCGCCATGCTGCGTCCGCCAACGAAAGCCAGGTGACGAGGCGCCAGCAAGCGCTTGAGGTTGTCGCGAATAACCTGGGACATGAGCGTTCTCCGACCCGATCAGCGCAACAGGGGCCGCAACAGTTCGCGGGCGATGATATGGCGCTGGATTTCCGAGGTGCCTTCCCAGATCCGTTCGATCCGCGCGTTGCGCCAGATGCGCTCCACCGGCCCTTCGTCCATCAGGCCCATACCGCCGAAAATCTGTACCGCCTCGTCAGCTACCTTGCCCAGGGTTTCACTGGCAAACAGCTTGGCCATACCGGCTTCGCCGTCGGTCATGTTGCCCTGGTCCATTTTCCAGGCGGTGTGCAAGGTCAAGAGTTCGGCGGCGCGAATCTGGGTGGCCATGTCGGCGAGCTTGAACGACACACCTTGGTAGGTGCCGATCGGCTGGCCGAACTGCTTGCGGTCCGCCGCCCATTGCAGCGATACATCCAGCGCCCGCTGGGCCTGGCCGACGCAGTTGGCGGCGACCATCACTCGGCCTGCGGTCAGCCAGGCGTTGGCCACGTCCCAACCTTTGCCCACCTCGCCAAGGACTTTGGAAGCCGGCACGCGGCAATCATCAAAGAACATTTCGTAGGTGTGATAACCCCGGTTGCTCACACACTTGGGGCCGCGGCGGATGGTCATGCCGGGGGTGCCGCGATCCACCAGGAACGAGGTGACGGCGTTGCGTTGGCGGCCATTGTGTTCGTAGGTATCGGTGACGGCGAACACGATGGCGAAGTCGGCGTGCCCCGCATGGCTGATGAAGTGCTTACTGCCGTTAAGCACAAAGTCATCGCCACTGCGCACGGCGCGGGTCTTGATGGCGTTGGCGTCAGAACCGGCGCCGGGTTCGGTGAGGGCAAAACAGTCGATTTTCTTACCCTGGACACACGGCAACAAGTACTCGCCAATCTGCGCGCCAGTGCAGGCCATGAGGATTTTCGAGGGCCTTGCGACAAACACATGCAGCGCCCAGGACACCTTGGACAACTCCCGTTCGATCAGTGCCTGGGACAGGTAATCCAAGCCACCACCGCCGACGTCCTCGGGCATGTTGAAAGCATAGAAACCGGCGGCAATGGCCTTGTCACGGATCTGCGCCGCCAGCTCCGGCGAAACCTCATCGGCACGGTCCACCGCTTCCTCGTGAGGCAGCAATTCCTTGGCAACAAAACTGCGTACCGCGTCCACCAACATGTCTTGTTCTTGGCTGAGTTGGAAATTCATGGCGCTACCTGTTGATCGTTCGGGGGTGTTGTTTCTTGAACGGGCTGTTTTATTTGCCGGAGAAATTTGCTGGGCGCTTTTCCACCGAAGCACGCAGGGCTTCAGCACCGTCCTCGCTGCGCCCGCACAACAACCCGGCGGCCAGTTCGGCCTGGAGTTGCTCGGGCAGGCTGCGCTGGGCACCTTCGCGGATCAGGGTCTTGGTCTGGGCGAACGCGAAGGTCGGGCCGTTGGCCAGGCGGGTGGCCAATTCGACGGTGTGGGCCAGCAGTTGATCATCGGCAACCACTTCGCCGACGAGCCCGGCGGCGAGTGCACGGTCGGCGTTCCACAGCTCGTCGAGGAACAGCAGGCGCTTGGCCTGTTCGCTGCCGATCAGGCGTGGCAGATGCCAACTGGCACCGGCGTCCGGCGAGTACGCCATGCTGGTGTAGCCCGCCTTGAAACGTGCCGATTGGGCGGCTATTCGCAGGTCACAGCACAGGGTCAAGTCCATACCGGCGCCGACGGCAGTGCCGTTGATGGCGGCAATGGTAGGTTTGTCGAGGGTATGCAAGCGAGTCATCAAGGCGTGGGCGGTTTCGGTCCAACCGTAGCTTTCGAGGGCGCCACGAGCTTCGGCTTCGGCCCATTCGGCAAGGTCGGCGCCAGCACAGAAGCTGCGACCGCTGCCGGTCAGCACCACGACGCGCACGGCCGGATCGCTATTGAAACCCTCAAGCAAAGCATGCAAGTGCTTGAGGGTCGGAATGTCCAGGGCATTGCGCTGGGCACTGCGATTGAGGGTGATCCAGGCAACGCCTGCTTGCACCTGAGTGAGCACGGACACGTCGGTAGTCATGGGATCCTCGAATTATTTTAATTGGCTTGAGGGGTGCGACATGGGGCGATACTAAACGAGTGTTCAGCAAGGAGGCAATCGGCAAGATGCAAATTTTTTAGACGGGGGATGCCAGCCTGAACATTGCGTCCAGGCGGCGAAAGGATTCAGGGTTTGATCTGAAAGCGCTGACGACCACCGGCTTGCAAGCCATCGACCCAGGCTTCGCAAATCTGGATGCCTTGTTCCGGAGTAAAGGTGCCAGGGTTGAGCCCCGACTCCAGCCACAAACCATCGAGCAAGGCACTCAAACCGATGGCCGCCAGGTCGGAGTCGAAGTGCTCCCAGCCCTCCTCCTCGGCCATGTCTGCCAGGGCCGAGCGCATGATGGTCCGGTACTCGCCATAGGAGTGTTCGTGAGCCTGATTGATCGCCGGTGCCGTCTTGACCGCCCCCCAGAACGCCAGCCAGGCGTCCAGCAGTTGCGGGTCGAGCAGTTCGGGGGAAAACGAGCCGCGAAAAAACGCCGACAAGCGCTCCCGAGGGCTGGGCGGCGCCTTGGCCATGGCTTCGCGCAACAGGTCCATGACCTGCCCGGTGATGGACCGATACGCCTCAGCCACCAGTTCATCCTTGCCGGAATAGTGATGACTGATCAGCCCCACCGAAACCCCGGCTTCAGCGCTGATCTTGCGGATCGACGCCCCCTGGAAGCCATGGCGCTTGAGGCACACCAGCGTCGCCTGGACCAGATTGGCCTTGCGCAACTCCGGTTCCATACGGGAGAAACGGGATTCCTGGGTCATGAAGCGATTTCCTTGGGCTGAGTCGGCTGCCCGACTCTACAGCAACCGCGACCCGTGATTAAACCTTCTCAGGCCCGGAAACCCGGCGACACTCGATCCAGCAAACGCAGCAATGCGGCCCAGGCCAGTTGCATAGCGTCTGGGTCACTCAATTCACCCTCCTCCAGCGGCCGGCCGGGATCGTTGAATTGCCGTTCGGTGTATTCGCACACATTCGCCGGCGGCAGGATCAGCTTGCCGCAGGCCTGGGCGGCAATCTGAATATCACAGGCCTTGTCCAGGTAATACATGCGCAAGAACGCCTGGCTGACGGTCTCGCCCACGGTCAGCAAACCGTGGTTGCGTAACATCAACACCGGCTTGTCCCCAAGATCTCGAACCAGGCGCTGTTGCTCGTCGAGGTCCAGGGCTACGCCTTCGTAGTCGTGGTAGGCGACCTTGCCGTAGAACTCCATGGAGATCTGGTTCACCGGCAACAGTCCACACTCCAGCGCCGCCACCGCGCACCCCGCCCGCGTGTGGGTATGCAGCACGCATTGGGCGTCTTCCCGCGCACCGTGAATGGCGCTGTGAATCACAAAACCTGCCGGGTTGACGGCATACGGCGAGGTCTCCACCGCTCGCCCATCCAGGCCGATTTTCACCAGGCTGGACGCGGTGATCTCATCGAACATCAGCCCATAAGGGTTGATCAGGAAGTGATGTTCCGGCCCCGGAATACGCACCGAAATATGGGTGAATATCAGGTCGCTCATTCGAAAGTGCGCGATCAGCCGGTAGCAGGCGGCAAGCTCTTCACGCAGTTTTTGTTCGGTGGAGTGAGTCATTTTTATTCTCCATGGTGTTGGGGGGATGGCCGACGCTAATCCAGCCTCCAGTAAAAAAACAAGTTGATTTTTTACTGGAGCTGACCTCCTATAGAAAAATAACAATAACAGCGCCTGGAGTATCCGCACCATGTCGCACCCGGCTTTCGCGCACCTGTTTGAACCGCTTTTGCTGCGGGGCAAGCACCTGAAGAACCGCATCATGTCCAGCGGGCATGACACCTCGATGCCCACCGATAATCGGGTGAATGCACAGCTGATCGCTTATCACCGGGCCCGGGCCGAAGGCGGTGTCGGGCTGATTGTGTTGCAGGTCGCGGGGGTTCACGACAGCGCCCGTTATACCTCCCATGTGCTGATGGCCACCGACGACAGTTGCATTGAGGGTTACCGCAAACTGGCCGAGACCTGCCACGCCCACGGCACCGTGGTGCTGTCACAAATCTTCCATCCCGGACGGGAAATCATGGAGTCGGCTGACGGGTTGCTGGCGGTGGCCTACTCGGCGTCCGGGGTGCCCAATGAGCGGTTCCGGGTGATGCCCCGAGCCCTTGATCAGCCGATGATCGACGAGATTGTCGCGGGCTACGGCGCGGCCGCCAGGCGTCTGTATCAGGCCGGGATCGATGGTGTGGAAGTGGTCGCCAGCCATGGGTACCTGCCGTCGCAGTTTCTCAATCCCCGGGTCAATCGCCGCACCGACGGCTACAACGGCGAGCTGGATCAGCGGCTGCGTTTCCTGCGGGAAATCATCGCCGCCGTGCGCGTTGAAACCGATGAGCAGTTCATCATCGGCCTGCGCATTTCTGCCGATGAGCGCGACCCTGAAGGCCTGACCGAAGACGAGTCGCTGTCCGCCGTGCAACGCCTGCAATCGCAACTCGACTATGTGCACATCGTCGCCGGCACTTCCGCGTCCCTCGGCGGTGCGATCCACATCGTGCCGCCCATGGCGATCGCCCCGGCGTACCTCGCCGCTGAAGGCGCAACGTTCAAGGCCAGTCTGTCGATTCCGTTGTTTGTCACCGGGAGGATCAACCAGCCCCAGGAAGCCGAACTGATGCTGGCGCGGGGACAAGCCGATGTCTGCGGCATGACCCGTGCGCTGATCTGCGACCCGCAAATGCCCAACAAGACCCACACCGGACATGCCGAGGATGTGCGGGCCTGCATTGCCTGCAATCAGGCCTGTATCGGTCATTTCCACAAGGGGCTGCCCATCTCGTGCATCCAGCACCCTGAAACCGGACGGGAATTGCAGTTCGGCCATCTGCAGCGCGCTTCGCAACGCAAGCGCGTTCTGGTGGCCGGTGGCGGCCCGGCGGGGATGAAAGCGGCGGCAGTGGCAGCAGAGCGAGGGCATGACGTCACGTTGTATGAAGCCAGCGCGCAACTGGGCGGCCAAGTGTTGCTGGCACAACTGCTGCCACGGCGCAGCGAGTTCGGCGGCGCCAGCACCAACTTACAACGCGAGATGGAGTTGGCCGGGGTGCAGGTGGTTCGCAATACCCGTGTCGACCGCACGTTGGTGGAACAGCAGCAACCCGACCTGGTGATCATCGCCACCGGCGCCGAGCCATACTGGCCGGCCTTCGAACGCGGCGGTGAATTGCAGGTGGTGGATGCCTGGCAAGTGCTGCGCGATGAGGTCCCGCTGGGCCGCTCAGTGGTGGTGGTCGACTGGCGCTGCGACTGGATCGGACCGGGCATTGCCGAACGTCTGGTGCGCGCAGGTCACGCGGTGCAACTGGCGGTCAATGGCACTCATTGCGGGGAGAATCTGCCGTTGTATGTGCGTGATCAACTGGCCGGCGAACTGCACCGCCTGGGTATCCCGATTATCCCTTACGCCCGACTGTATGGCTGCGACGACACCACGGTCTACCTGCAACACACCGCCAGCGGCGAGCCGATGCTGCTGGAAAATATCGACACCCTGGTGCTTTGCCAAGGGCACCAGCCGGTGGATACTCTCGGCGCGGAACTGGAGGGGTTGGTGGCGTTTCGGCGCATCGGCGACTGCCTGGCACCACGTACCGCCGAAGAGGCGATTTATGAAGGACTCAAGGTGGCATGGGAAATATGAATGGCTAAAGACCAACCTCAGCAACTGTTCCTGGGCACACGGATCCGTGGCTTGCGCAAGGCACGCGGCATGACGCTGACCGCCTTGGCGGATATGAGTGACCTGACTGCCGGCTACATCAGCCAGTTGGAACGCAACCTCGCCTACCCCTCAATCCCGGCACTGTTCAATATTGCTCGTAGCCTGGGGGTGACCATCCAGTGGTTCTTCGCCAGCGAAACCATCCCGGCGCCGGAAGACGAAGGCTACGTGGTGCGCAAACACAATCGCCAGAGCATTCGCTATGAAGACGGCATCGTCGATCAGTTGCTGACCCCCCTGCCCAACCATCAACTGGAAATGCTGCACTCGTGCTTCCCGCCGGGGGCCTATAGCCAGCAAAGCTACAGCCATGAAGGTGAAGAAGCCGGCTATGTGTTGAGCGGACGTTTTGAGTTGTGGGTGAGCGAGCGGTACTTCCAGCTGGATGAAGGCGACAGTTTCAGTTTCCCGAGCAGTGAGCCCCACCGTTATGGCAACCCCGGCAAGGTGGATACGGTGGTGATCTGGGTGATTACGCCGCCGACGTTTTGAAGCGCCGGCGGTTTACTCAGCGCTGCGTCGGAATCCGAATGTCCCCACCACGGCACTGACTCTTGACACTCCTTGGGCAACCGGCGAATTCCAGGTCCTTGCTCAAGCACACCCGCACCTCCGACAACACTTTGCCCTTGCAGATCACCGCCAGCCCGTGACTCCGCATGGCTGGGTTGCTCTGGCGGAACAGCGTCTCGATGTCCTGGGCATCGAGCGAGTTCGGCACGTTGAACGGTTGCAACTGCTCCGGGATGTTGACTTTGCCCAGTGCGGCGTCGGTCTTGTCCAGATAAGCCGACGCCTCAAGGCCACTGCACGTGCCATGCTTGGACCACTCGTGCTTGAGCAGTTTGGGCGAAGGGAACAACGTCGCCCCCTTGGCCTGCTCCTCTGCCGACAACCTCGACTGCGGGTCACACGACGCCGGCCACCCTCCCCGCGTGTACTGCGGCCACAAACCGTGGAGCACAAACCCGTAACCTTTACCCGAACACTGCTGATCCCCTGGGTGGGTCAGGCAGAAGGTCGGCGACCAGGACAGTGACAACACATAAAAATCAAACTCCCCCGCCTGCCCCTGCTCCCGCTGGGCTGCCGCAGCACCCGTGGCCATACCCGCCAACACCAGCCACAAGGCCATCCAGGCTGCTTTGTATTTCATCCGTCTATTTCCTTAAAAAAGTGCTCTGCCGTTATTGATGAAGGTTGCGCTGCAGCACCTGGTCCATGATGCGATCCGTCTTCAACGCCTCAATCGCCATCGCAGGATGCTCTCCTTCCCCGCGAATATGCGCATTCATCCCCAGTACGTGATGCCACTGGATATGCTCATGATTAGGCACCTCGAGGCTCAGGTTGACCTCCCCCTCAAGCCGCAAGGGATGCTCATCGAACACCGAGAACGTAATGCGCCCCTTACTGCCAATCAGTTCGACACGGTCCTCGCGGCGATCCGCGACAAAGTTCCAGCAACCCATCCCCAGCGCTCCCGAAGCAAAGCGCCAACTGGCGGTCACCGCATCTTCCGCCGCATAACGCCCCGCCTGGCGAGCCGTGAAACCGGCCACCTCAACAATATCCCCCGCCAGGTACTGGAAGAGGTCGAAGCCATGACTGGCCAGGTCAGCAAAATACCCGCCTCCGGCCACCTGCGGATCCGTACGCCAGTTACCAGCACGTTCATCCGCCGCCGACGCCGGTTTACACAAGGCCCAGGTCAAGTGACGCAACTCGCCAATCTGCCCGGCCTGCAACCAATCACGCACCTGCTGGAAGCGTGGCAGCGAACGCCGGTAATAAGACACAAACAAATGCAGCCCCGCCTGTTCGAACGTGCGCTGCATCAGCTCACTTTGCCCGGCGTTCAACGACATGGGCTTTTCGACGCAGCAATGCTTGCCAGCCGCCGCCACCATCAGGCTGTACTCGAGGTGGCTGTCGGGCGGTGTGGCGATGTAGACCGCATCCACTTCAGGATCATCGATCAACGCTTGGGCGTCGGTGTAAAACCGGGCAATGCCATGGCGCGCCGCATAATCGCGCACCGCTTCCTCACGACGTCCCATTACGGCCACCAAGGCAGAACCTGGCGCTTTGTAGAAGGCCGGTCCACTCTTCAATTCAGTGACACTGCCACAGCCGATCATGCCCCAACGTACGGTGTTCATCGGTATGCCTCTCCATGTGTACTTTTCAGTCGAGCAGTATCTGTGTTTTCCCCTCGCCCCTCCAGTCTGCAAGACAAAGACCTAGCATGACATTTGCATTACACTTTTATGACAATCATCCGACTGCGGGGGCACATCCGATGAAGATACGAGCCACGGTCATTTGCGAACACGACGGCCACATCCTGTTCGTGCGCAAGGCCAGATCGAAATGGGCACTGCCGGGGGGCAAGGTCGAACGTGACGAGCGGCCGGCAGGCGCGGCAGCCCGGGAGCTGGAAGAGGAAACCGGGTTAACCGTGGACGGTTTGCTGTACCTGCAGGAGCTGAAGGCGGACAACACCGTCCATCACGTGTTTGAGGCATCCGTGGTGAACATCGACGAGGCCCGGCCGCGCAGTGAGATCACCGAATGCCAATGGCACCCCTACACCACACTGGAGCAGTTGGACACGACCCAAGCCACCAAGCAGATTGTCAGGTCGTTTTTGCGGCGGCTATAGGCGCACCTGCATCAACCTGCATAAACAACACCTGGGCGTTGGATTGCGTATCCAGCGTCACAAACCCGAACTTGCGGTACAACGCAATCGCCGCCAGGTTGTCGCTGTACACCCGCAAGGTCAAACGCACAGCCCCCGTGCCCTCAATCGCCGCACTGATCAACTGACGCACCAGCACCTCGCCTACCCCCTGCCCGCGAACAGACGGAGACACGATGATTCGTCCCAGATGCACACTGCCGGTGGTGACTGTCCAGAACTGGGCAAAAGCCACAGGAGGTGCCGACCCCATTGCCAGGCAAACGCTTTGACTATCGGCAATCTGCAGGCGATCCGCCAGTTCATGGGGCAGAAACGGAAAAGACAGCCGATCACCGGCCCAACGCAGACAAGCCGTGGCATCCGGAAGCCAGTGGGCAATGACCTCATAATCAGAGGCGACGGGCGGGCGAAGGCTCAGGTCCATGGGCTTATGTCTCATCAAGGCACAGGCGACGAACAACCTGTAAAAACGAGCGAAGGTCATGCCAACTCACCCTACCAGATCTTGTAGGTGCCAAGCCTGTACAAGTCCTCTATAAAAGCCCGCACTTCCCCCCATCCCAAAGGAAACCCCAGCCATGCACATGGAAGAGCACACGCTGAGCACAATGAGCGACGAGCTGAAACTCATGCTAGGCCGCTTTCGGCACGAACAATTCGTCGAGAAACTCGGGTGGCGACTGCCAGCCCATCCGCACCAGGCCGGTTGTGAATGGGATCAATACGACACCGAGCACGCCCGCTACCTCCTAGCGTTCAACGAAGACTGCGCCATCGTTGGCTGCGCCCGCCTGATACCCACCACACTCCCTAACCTGCTTGAAGGGGTCTTCAGCCATGCCTGCGCCGGGGCACCGCCCAAGCATCCCGCCATCTGGGAAATGACACGTTTCACCACCCGCGAACCGCAATTGGCGATGCCGTTGTTCTGGAGAAGCCTCAAGGCCGCAAGCCTGGCGGGTGCCGATGCCATCGTCGGCATCGTCAACAGCACGATGGAGCGCTATTACAAAATCAACGGGGTCAACTACGAACGACTGGGGCCAGTCACCGTGCACCAGGATGAAAAAGTCCTCGCTATCAAACTCTCGGCTCACCGTGAGCACCACCGCAGCGCCCTCGCACCTTCAGCCTTCATGTCTGGCGCATTATTATTGAAAGAGACGGCTTGATACCGACCGAGTCGTCCAGGCGGCCGACTCGTCAGTAATGGATGAACCTCAGATGTAGCCCAGCGCGACTGCGTAAGACACTGCCTGTACGCGGTTGCTAGCGCCGATTTTGCGTTGGATGTTGCGGTGATGGTAATTCACAGTATCGGTGCACACCCCCATGATCACGCCAATTTCCTCCGAGGTCTTGCCGTCGGCCGTCCAGCGCAGCACATCACATTCTCGCCCACTGAACTCCACATCCGTATTGAAGACACGTACGTCGCTCTCCAGCTCGGAAATTTTCTCGTGGGCAGCTGCAGCAAACGCTTTGGTCACCGGCTTCAACGCTTCGAATTCCTGAAGGCTGATGATGGTGTCCTTACGCGCCAGGCTTAACACCCCGACTCGCCCCTGGGTGTTGAACGAGGGTTGTGCCAGGCCGTGGCATAAATTCGAATCGTTGGCTTCAGACCACAGGTCCGGGCACCCCCGGAACAGCTCATTGCTCCACAAAATGGGGGCCGACGAGACTTTGCTGTGCTTCACCGTAGGGTCGATCACTGCGTAGTTAGCCGCCTGGTATCGCTGCACCCACTCCTCGGGATAATTGCTGTACATATAAGTCCTGGGCCGCATGAACGGGGTCACGCTGCACATGCCGTAGGCAAAGAAATCAAACCGCAGTTCACGCAATGCCCTCAACGCGACAACAGTAAACTCCTGCATGTTCATGGTTTGCGCAAAGATACTGTAAAAATAAGCATCCCATCCCAACAGCTGCCCTAATTCCATTTTGAACACCACTACTAAAGTTGGAAACAGGTCGTGAGACTAGACCAACCTGAACTCATGTCAACAAGCAATACCACACAGTCATAGACCGCTTCGCACTAGCACTAGATTTCTTGCGCCCAATCCAACCAATCAGCCATAGGCCATGTAGCTTTGCGATGTTAGTTGGCCATTACCGCACCTCCGCCGACGAATGAGCGTGTCTCTTCACAATAATGCAACAGTTCATCCGACGGACTGCGGCCAGCCCACTCACACCCCAATCACTACAAGATCTGGTAGTTCCAACCCCAAGAAATCCAGGTGTATAAACAACACCCACTCAGCACAGCCATGACGACGCAATAGTTAAAAACCGTAAATATTTACCCGAGTCAATTAACTAAATATTTACTTGATACTCGAAAATCTCAATATCAACTAAGGAGGATATTGCCCATGTCTGCCTCGCTTTCCCCTAGCGGCTTTAACGATCATCTTGAACTTCGCCAAAAAAATCGGGCCACCGTCGAACAATACATGCGCACTAACGGCAAAGATCGCCTGCGGCGTCATGAGCTGTTCACGCAGGATGGCAGTGGCGGCTCCTGGAACACCGAAACCGGTGAACCCCTTGTGTTTAAAGGCCACTCGAAGCTTGCCGCCCTCGGCGTCTGGCTGGAGAAGTGCTTTCCAGACTGGCAATGGCACAACGTCCGGGTGTTTGAAACCGACAATCCCAACCACTTCTGGGTGGAAAGCGACGGCCGCGGCAAGTCCCTGGTCCCCGGCTATCCGGAGGGTTATTGCGAAAACCATTACATCCACTCCTTCGAACTGGACAACGGCAAGATCACGCAAAACCGCGAATTCATGAACCCCTTCGAACAACTTCGCGCCTTGGGCATCCCTGTTCCAAGAATCAAGCGTGAAGGTATCCCTGCTTCATAAGCCCCTTTATCCATTGGAGATTGAGCATGCCTAATAGCGCAGCACGACAACTAACCACCAGTGACACCACTGAACTTCGCCGAAAAAACCGCGCCACGGTCGAGCAATACATGCGTACCAAAGGCCTGGACCGCCTGCGCCGTCATGAACTATTTACCGAAGACGGTTCTGGCGGTTTATGGACCACCGACACCGGCGCGCCGATTGTAATCAGTGGTAAAGCCAAGTTGGCCGAACATGCTGTTTGGTCACTCAAGTGCTTCCCGGACTGGGAGTGGTACAACGTCAAGGTATTTGAAACCGACGACCCAAACCATATCTGGGTCGAGTGCGATGGCCACGGCAAGATCCTCTTTCCCGGTTATCCGGAAGGCTATTACGAGAACCACTTCCTGCACTCCTTCGAGCTGGAAGACGGCAAAGTAAAACGCAATCGCGAGTTCATGAACGTCTTTCAACAACTACGCGCCCTGGGTATTCCAGTACCGCAAATCAAGCGTGAAGGCATTCCTACTTAATCCCTCGGGAGAGTGATCGCATCATGGAAGACTTACTGAAACGGGTTCTAAGTTGTGAAGCGTTCCAGCAGCCTCAATGGAGCGAGCCCTCACAATTGCATGACGCGCAGGCCTACCTCAGGGACAGCGCGTCACTGATTCGGGCAGAGGACATCCTGGTGCTGCGCGCCACGTTGGCGCGTGTCGCGGCAGGCGAAGCGATGATCATCCAGTCCGGTGACTGCGCCGAGGACATGGATGAAAGCGCTCCCAGCCATGTGGCCCGTAAAGCTGCGGTGCTGGACATCCTGGCCGGTGCATTCCGGCTGGTGACCCAGCAACCCGTGGTGCGGGTGGGACGGATTGCCGGGCAGTTTGCCAAGCCCCGTTCCAACAACAGCGAACGCATTGGTGATCTCGAGTTGCCGGTGTATCGCGGCGACATGGTCAACGGCCGCGAGGCCGTCTGCGGCCATCGCCAGCATGATGCGCAACGCCTGGTTCGAGGCTATCGCGCCGCGCAGGACATCATGCAACACCTGGGCTGGAAAGAACCGGCAGGCCAGGAGCAACTCAACGGTTCACCGGCTTGGACCAGCCACGAAATGCTGGTACTCGACTACGAATTGCCACAACTGCGCCGGGACGAACAGGGCCGGGTATTTCTCGGCTCGACCCACTGGCCATGGATCGGCGAGCGTACCCGTCAGCTAACGGGCGCTCACGTGGCGCTGCTCAGCGAAGTGCTCAATCCGGTGGCCTGCAAGGTTGGCCCGGACATCACCCGGGACCAGTTGCTGAGCCTATGCGAGCGCCTGGACCCCAAGCGCGAACCCGGCCGCCTGACCCTGATTGCCCGCATGGGCGCCCACAAGGTCGCCGATCGCCTGCCGCCTCTGGTTGAAGCGGTGCGCCATGCCGGCCACAAGATCATCTGGCTGAGCGACCCGATGCACGGCAACACCATCGTCGCGCCCTGCGGCAACAAGACCCGCATGGTGCAGACCATCACCGAGGAAATCACCGCCTTCAAGCACGCCGTGACCTCGGCCGGGGGCGTGGCCGCCGGCCTGCACCTGGAAACCACCCCTGACGACGTCAGCGAGTGCGCTTCCGATGCCGCCGGCCTGAACCAGGTCGCCAGCCACTACAAAAGCCTGTGCGACCCGCGCCTGAACCCCTGGCAAGCCATTACTGCGGTGATGGCCTGGAAAAACCTGCCGTCTTCCACCCTTGCTTCCCTTTGACTGGAGTTTGTCGCCATGACCGGCATTCCATCGATCGTCCCTTACGCCCTGCCTACTTCCCGCGATCTACCCGTCAACCTCGCACAATGGAACATCGACCCCGAGCGCGCCGTGCTGCTGGTGCATGACATGCAGCGCTACTTCCTGCGGCCCTTGCCCGACGCCCTGCGTGAAGAGGTGGTGAGCAATGCCGCGCGCATTCGCCAGTGGGCAGCCGACAACGGCGTGCCAGTGGCCTATACCGCCCAACCGGGCAGCATGAGCGAAGAGCAACGCGGGTTGCTCAAGGACTTCTGGGGCTCAGGCATGAAGGCCAGCCCCACCGACCGCGAGGTGGTTGACGCCCTGACACCCAAGCCCGGTGATTGGCTGCTGACCAAGTGGCGCTACAGCGCGTTCTTCAACTCCGACCTGCTGGAGCGCATGCGTGCCAACGAGCGCGATCAGTTGATCCTGTGCGGGGTGTACGCCCATGTCGGGGTGCTGATTTCCACCGTGGATGCCTACTCCAACGATATCCAGCCCTTCCTCGTTGCCGACGCTATCGCCGACTTCAGCAAGGAACACCACTGGATGGCCATCGAATACGCTGCCAGTCGTTGCGCCATGGTCATCACCACCGACGAGGTGGTGTCATGAGCCAAGCCGCCGCCCTTCTCATGGAGCGCATCCTGCAACCGGCTCCCGAACCGTTTGCCCTGTTGTACCGCCCGGAATCCAGTGGGCCCGGCCTGCTGGATGTGCTGATAGGGGAAATGTCGGAGCCACAGGTCCTGGCCGATATCGACTTGCCTGCCACCTCGATCGGCGCACCCCGCCTGGATGTTCTGACGCTGATTCCCTACCGCCAAATCGCCGAACGCGGCTTCGAGGCGGTAGACGATCAGTCGCCGCTGCTGGCGATGAAAATCACCGAGCAGCACTCCATCGGCATCGAACAGTTGCTGGGGTTGCTGCCCAACGTGCCGATCCAGTTGAACAGCGAACGCTTCGACCTCAGCGACGCGAGTTACGCCGAGATCGTCAGCCAGGTGATCGCCAACGAAATCGGCTCAGGCGAAGGCGCCAACTTCGTGATCAAGCGCACCTTTCTGGCCGAGATCAGCGAGTATGGCCCGGCCAGTGCGCTGTCGTTCTTTCGCCACCTGCTGGAGCGGGAGAAAGGTGTCTACTGGACCTTCATCATCCACACCGGCAACCGCACCTTCGTGGGTGCATCTCCCGAGCGCCATATCAGCGTCAAGGATGGGCTGGCGGTAATGAACCCAATCAGCGGTACTTACCGCTACCCGCCCGCCGGGCCAAACCTGACGGAAGTCATGGACTTTTTGGCCGACCGCAAGGAAGCCGATGAGCTGTACATGGTGGTGGATGAAGAGCTGAAAATGATGGCACGCATTTGTGAGGACGGCGGCCACGTCCTCGGCCCTTACCTTAAGGAAATGGCGCACCTGGCCCACACCGAGTACTTCATCGAAGGTAAGACCCGCCGTGATGTGCGCGAAATCCTGCGCGAAACCCTGTTCGCCCCCACCGTCACCGGCAGCCCGCTGGAAAGCGCCTGCCGGGTGATCCAGCGCTATGAGCCGCAAGGCCGCGCGTATTACAGCGGCATGGCTGCACTGATCGGCAGCGATGGCAAAGGCGGACGCTCCCTGGACTCGGCGATTCTGATTCGTACCGCCGACATCGATAACAGCGGCCAGGTGCGGATCAGCGTGGGCTCGACCATCGTGCGCCATTCTGAACCGATGGCCGAGGCCGCCGAAAGCCGGGCCAAGGCCGCCGGCCTGATTGCCGCACTGAAAAACCAGCAGCCCTCGCGCTTCGGTAGCCATCTGCAAGTGCGTGCGGCATTGGCCAGCCGCAATGCCTACGTCTCGGACTTCTGGTTGATGGACAGCCAGCAGCGGCAACAGACCCAGGCCGACTTCAGTGGCCGCCAGGTGCTGATCGTCGACGCCGAAGACACCTTCACCTCGATGATCGCCAAGCAGATGAGAGCCCTGGGCCTGGTGGTGACAGTGTGCAGCTTCAGCGACGAGTACAGCTTTGACGGTTACGACCTGGTGATCATGGGCCCCGGCCCCGGTAACCCAAGCGATATCCATCTGCCGAAAATCGACCACCTGCACGTGGCCATCCGCTCCTTGCTCAGCCAGCAGCGGCCATTCCTCGCGGTGTGCCTGAGTCATCAGGTGCTGAGCCTGTGCCTGGGTCTGGAATTACAGCGCAAAACCATTCCCAACCAGGGCGTACAAAAACAAATCGACCTGTTTGGCAGCGCCGAACGCGTGGGTTTCTACAACACCTTCGCCGCCCAGAGCTCAAGTGACCGCCTGGACATCAACGGCATCGGCACCGTCGAGATCAGCCGCGACAGCGCGACCGGCGAAGTACATGCCCTGCGTGGGCCGTCGTTTGCCTCCATGCAGTTTCATGCCGAGTCACTGCTGACCCAGGAAGGCCCGCGCATCATCGCCGACCTGCTGCGCCACGCTCTCATCCACACACCTGTCGACAGCAACGCTTCGGCCGCCGGGAGATAACCATGCACAAATACGTCATCATCGACGCCTTTGCCAGCGTCCCGCTGGAAGGCAATCCGGTCGCGGTGTTCTTTGACGCCGATGACTTGCCGGCTACGCAAATGCAACGCATCGCCCGGGAGATGAACCTGTCGGAAACTACCTTCGTGCTCAAGCCACGTAATGGCGGCGATGCGCTGATCCGGATTTTCACCCCAGTTAATGAACTGCCCTTCGCCGGGCACCCGTTGCTGGGTACAGCCATTGCGTTGGGGGCGCACACCGACAATCACCGGCTGTACCTGGAAACCCAGATGGGCACCATCGCCTTTGAACTGGAGCGCCAAAACGGTAGCGTCATCGCCGCCAGCATGGACCAACCGATACCAACCTGGACGGCTCTGGGGCGCGACGCCGAATTGCTCAAGGCCCTGGGTATCAGCGGCTCGACCTTTCCCATCGAGATCTATCACAACGGCCCGCGCCATGTGTTCGTCGGCCTGCCGAGCATCGCCGCGTTGTCGGCCCTGCACCCCGACCACCGCGCCCTGTCCAGCTTCCACGATATGGCCATTAATTGTTTTGCCGGCGCGGGACGGCGTTGGCGCAGCCGGATGTTCTCACCGGCCTATGGCGTGGTCGAGGATGCGGCCACGGGCTCCGCTGCAGGGCCCTTGGCGATTCATCTGGCGCGCCATGGCCAGGTCGAGTTCGGCCAGCAGGTCGAAATTCTCCAGGGCGTGGAAATTGGCCGCCCTTCGCTGATGTTCGCGCGGGCGGAGGGCCGCGCCGATCAACTGACGCGGGTCGAAGTATCAGGCAATGGCGTCACTTTTGGACGGGGGACCATCGTGCTATGAACAGTTCAGTACAAGGCAAGCCATTGCTGGGTAAAGGCATGTCGGAATCCCTCACCGGCACACTGGATGCGCCGTTCCCCGAGTACCAGACGCTGCCCGCCGATCCCATGAGCGTACTGCGCAACTGGCTGGAGCGTGCACGGCGCGTGGGCATCCGCGAGCCCAAGGCGCTGGCGCTGGCCACCGCCGACAGCCAGGGTCGGCCTTCGACACGCATCGTGGTGATCAGTGAGATCAGCGATACCGGAGTGCTGTTCAGCACCCATGCCGGTAGCCAGAAAGGCCGTGAACTGACGCACAACCCGTGGGCCTCGGGGGTGTTGTATTGGCGTGAAACCAGTCAACAAATCATCCTCAATGGCCTGGCCGTGCGCTTGCCGGATGCCAAGGCTGATGAGGCGTGGTTGAAGCGCCCTTATGCCACGCATCCGATGTCATCGGTGTCTCGCCAGAGTGAAGAGCTGAAGGATGTTCAGGCCATGCACAACGCTGCCCGGGAGCTGGCCGAGGTTCAAGGTCCGCTGCCGCGTCCCGAGGGGTATTGTGTGTTTGAGTTGCGGCTTGAGTCGTTGGAGTTTTGGGGGAATGGGCAGGAGCGACTGCATGAGCGGTTGCGGTATGACCGCAGCGATATGGGCTGGAGGGTGCGGCGTTTGCAGCCTTGAGCAGGTTGGGGGCTGCGGGAAATTGGCTGGTGGGGGCATATCCGTTATTGCGGTAACGGCCTCTTAGGGTTTCGCTTTTACAGCGACTCACTTTCGAAAAGCGCGAAAGTAAGTGCTCTTGCCCCACCACTGGGTGCCTCAGATCAAGAACAGAGCAAAAGCAAGGCGGCCTGACAGCCGACCTATTCTCTGAAGTGAGCACTGTGCCCCTGTGGGAGCTGGCTTGCCTGCGATGGCGGTGTGTCAGCCAACCTGTTCTGCACAGGTAGACCGCTATCGCAGGCAAGCCAGCTCCCACAGTAGACCGTGCCCGCTTTTGATTTTGCCTTCGCTTCACACCACTCAAGCCGGCCGGTAGGCCGCTGTGTTCTTGATCTGCTTTTGACTTTGATCTTAGGCGCCCCGTTAAACCACGCTGGCCGAGCACTAGCGAGGTGCCGAGTGGTGGGGCAAGAGCGTTTTGCTTACTTTGCCGCTTTTGCAAAGTGAGTCGCCGTAAGGGCGAAACCCTAAGCAGCCACGACCGCAGCAACGGATATGCCCGCCAAACCCACCCACCTACCCAACCGCAGCAAACCCCCTACGCCCAGCCTTGATTTCCGTACGCAGCTCACCAATCAGATTGGAAACAGAACGAACACTGTCCAACCCTTCAGTGGAGACCCCCGTGAGCAACAAATCAACCCGCCCGGATTCAGGCTCAAAAACACTGATCCGCAAAGACCCATCATGATCCACAGTGCAATCACACGCCAAGGGCAGAAACCCGGACGCCATGATCCGGCGAAACTCGACAATCGAGATCATGATGGCACCCCTCCCTGGACCTGACTCGGCAGACTGGATCCGTCCAGAGTAGATGAGCTTTTCAGCTTCGCCCGCACAATTAGCACGAAAGTGTTAGCTACCCCTCATTCCCATAGAAATCGTTGGCCCATTGACGTCAAAAAACCCACGTCACGGCTTCTGACCCAACGCGATGGGAAGTCCTTGATTCCTGGCGCCACCCACCAGATGCTCTTGGCTTTTGCCCCACCCAGAGCGTCCCGTATGAGCATCGAGAACCCTAGCGAACCCGACAGCGCCGTGTACAAGACCTTGCTGGAGTCAACCAAGGCCATTCCCTGGCGCATCGACTGGCAAACCATGACCTTCAGCTACATCGGCCCGCAGATCGAAACGCTGCTGGGCTGGACGCCGCAGAGCTGGGCCAGTGTCGATGACTGGGTCGCACGTATGCACCCGGACGACCGCGAGTACGTGGTCAACTTCTGCGTCTCGCAGTCCCGCGCCGGGGTCGATCACGAGGCTGATTACCGGGCACTGACCGCCAATGGCGACTACGTGTGGATTCGCGACGTGGTGCATGTGGTGCGCAAGGACGACGAAGTAGATGCGCTGGTCGGCTTCATGTTTGATATCAGCGAGCGCAAGAAGACCGAAGAACACCTGATCCGCCTGCAGAAGCAGTTGGAGGAGTACTCCTTCCAGGATGGCCTCACCGGCATCGCCAACCGGCGTATGTTCGACACGGTGCTGGAACGCGAATGGACCAGCGCCCAGCGCAGCCAATTGCCGCTGTCGTTGATCATCCTCGATATCGACTACTTCAAGCAGTACAACGACCACTACGGGCATATCAAGGGTGATGAATGCCTGCGTCAGGTGGCGCGTACGCTGTCCCAGGCCGCCAACCGGCCACGGGATTTCATTGCGCGGATCGGTGGCGAGGAGTTTGTGTGGTTGCTGCCGGAAACCGACGCCGAATCAGCAAAACGGGTGGCCGAGCGCTGCCTGCATCTGATTCGCCAGCAGCAGATCGAGCACGGGTATTCGACAGTATCGAATCTGCTGTCCGTCAGCCTGGGCGTCGGAACCCGCACGGTGACACCGGACAGCCAGTCGCTGGCCTTTGTCGAAGCTGTCGACAAATTGCTGTATCAGGCCAAGCGCAATGGGCGGATGCGGGCAGAGTTCGACGTGTTGGTTGAAGAGTAACGCGTCAATACACATCAAATTTCAGGCAAAAAAAATCCCAAGTAGCTGATGGAAACTTGGGATTTAAAAATGCATAAACCGTGGGAGGTGAACGCGAGGCAATAATACCGCTTGAAAGAATCTGTAACAAGATGACTTCTCACCTTTCGTCGGATTAAAATAGCGCTAAGTCATTCAATAACCACATATTTTTTAGGGCAGCTGGAAGTTTTAGTGCCACTTTTTGGTGCAATTTAGACAAACTTCCGAGGTTTATTCCTTAGCAACTATCAGGTTATTAACCGGCCAGAATGGCCTCGACCTTGACCCGCAGTTCATCCAGCGCCGCTTGTTCTTCAGGGGTGTATGCCTTGGCCTCTTCATGCAATGCGCACACCGTGCCATAGACCTCGCCGTCCGGACCGCGTACCGGGTAACCGAGGTAGTTGCTCAGGCCAAACTCCACTTCGTCTTCGTTGCCCGCCCAATCGGCTTCCAGGCGCGAATCCTTGACATACAACGGGCCCGCCGTGTCCACCACACGCTCGCAATACAAGGCTTGCCCGTTTTTTGCCAGGCTGCTTTTCTGCCCTTGGGCGCCGATCGGGTAGGTATCTTCGTGGCGACCGGCGGATGCTTCGACCTGCATGTGCTGGGGCAATGAACGCATGATCAGAATGGAGCTGACGCCTAAACGTTCGGCCAGGGCATCAATGTCCTGGCGCAAGGATTCAAACTGTTCAGAGGATTTGGACATGGGGCGGGCTTCTCAAGTCGACACGAGGGCCGACTATAGCGGGGCCCTTGCACTGGACTTAAAGACTGTTTGCTTCGGTGCTTATGTCCGGACTGAATAACTACTTACTGGGGCGCGGACGCACGTTCCCTCACGTATTTACACGCGTCAGGTTTGTCCAACCCGCCTTGGGTCAGGCTTTCAACCTGGCGACAGAGCACCAGGCGTTCGGCTTCTTGCATGCGTTGCTGGTCAACCTGGGCATTGAGCCGAACGAAATAGATCCCCAACAAAATCGCTGCACACAGCACCCCGACGACAAAGTAGAACAAGCTATTGCCACTCGTCTCAACAGGTGGGGGTTCGTGCTGGCTCATGACCTCATTGCACTCTGTGCTTCTCATAACGAACGTCGTCACCGTCGACCTTGGCGACCTTCGACCAACCGAGGTGTTGGTAAAAGCCGTTGGCCCGGATTTCATCGCGACCGTCGGTGATCAGGAAGATCGTGTCGTGACGCTCGAACAGGGCCACTTCGGCCACAGCCATCAGCCGGCGGCCGAGTCCAAGGTTTTCATGGGAAGGCAGGACAAACATGGCGAACACCTCGCCCTCGGTCAAATCCACCTTGGAAAATCCGGCGGGCGTGCCACCCACTTCGGCAATCCAGCAGCACTCGGCCTCAAGCAGACTGTCCGCCAGCGCCTGGGGCGTGATACCCAGCGCGTCCATCTGCTCACGGCTCAAGTGGTTCTGCAAAACGGCCGTGCGGATGGCGTAGATCACCTCGATATCGTCCAGCGTAGCGACCCTGACCAGCGTATCCATGCATACCCTCCTCCCCACAAGCATCTGATTGTAGGGAATTGGATACACACGAATAAACAGAATGATTGTGGTGTATTTGTAATAGAGCCGTATGGCACGCGCTTGAAGCGGTGGACTACATCAGGGAGTCATTGCCTTGGCGCTTTCTGAACTGCCCCGGCGCCAACCCGTGGGCCTTGCGAAAACACCGGGAGAAATAGGCTTCATCCGTAAAACCGCAGGCATGGGCTATCTGGCCAATCATCTGCGAACCGTTGAGCAGCAGCGTGCGGGCCAGTTGCATGCGTCGGTCGAGGACCAACTGAGAGAAGGGTTTGCCGGTTTCCTTGCGCAGCAGGTGGGTCAGGTAGTTGGGCGACAGGAAGGCCGCCGCCGCTGCATCGTTCAAGTTGAGCGATGGTTCATGCAGATGCTCGCGAATGTAGATCTGCACGCGGGCCAGTGCATCCTTGCGGCCACGCCGGGTGGCATTGTTGGCGGCAAAGGCCTGGAGCGGTCCAGCGTACTGTTGGCACACCAGGCCGATCATCTGAAACAGGTAACCCTTGAGCCGTTCCCGGGCACCGAAGCTGCGGTGGGCGTCCAGCGTGCGCATCTGTTCCAGCCAGGCTTTCACTTCTTCAAACCCATCGTCACCGAGGATGAAGTCGATGTGTTCCTGAAAGCGAAACGGTGACAGCTCCGGCGCTTGGTCGATGGGGATGTCTTCCAGGTCCAGGGGATCGCAGGTCAGTTGCGGCAGGAAAAATCCCTGGCTGAAATTGATCAGCATGAAATCGCCGTCTTCAGGATGGGGAATCACATGCAGACGATGGGGCAGGATAAACGCCAGGGCCTTCTTCGGGAACGGGCGCACGGCGCCACCGATGTGCTGCACGGTGTCGCCGCCCAGGTTGATCTGGATCTGGAAGTATTCGTGACGATGGGGACTGGTCAGCGCCGCCCTGCCTCGCTTGTCGCGGATGTAGAAGTCGGGGCGGTCACTGCGTTGTGCCATGCCGTAGGTGGTGACGCGGGTGCCGGGCATAAATGTCTCTCGGGTTGCCTGGGCCCCACTGTAGCGTCAACCCTGAGCGAGGGTGAAGCTCAACTCGCCAATCCCGTCGATCCCGGCGGTGAGCACATCCCCCGGCTGCAATGCACCGACACCCGCTGGAGTGCCTGTGAAGATCAGGTCACCCGCCTTCAATGCCACCGATCTTGAGGCATGACTGATCACCTCGCTGACCGACCAGATCTGGTCTGCCAGGTCGCCCACCTGACGTTGCTCGCCGTTAACCTTGAGCCAGATTCGCCCACTGCCGGGATGCCCCACCGCACTCACCGGGCGCAACGCGGTACAAGGCGCTGACTCATCGAAGGCCTTGGCCCATTCCCAGGGGCGCGACAGCTTTTTTGCCTGGGCCTGGAGGTCGCGACGGGTCAGGTCAATGCCCACGCCATAACCCCAGATATGCGCAAAGGCGTCTTCGGCGGCAATATCCACCCCAGCTTTGCCGATGGCCACCACCAACTCGACTTCGTGGTGCAAGTCGGCGGTCAACGGCGGATAGGCGATCACGCCCTCGGCCGCCACTACCGCGTCCGCTGGCTTCATGAAAAAGAAGGGAGGTTCACGGTCCGGGTCATGCCCCATTTCCCGGGCGTGCTCGCTGTAGTTGCGCCCTACACAGAACACTCGGCGCAGCGGGAAACGAGCATCGTCACCCTGGATAGCGAGTGACGGTGTTTCGGCGGGGGTGAATATGTAGTGAGTCATTGCGTCTGCCTCTTCAAATACCTGGGGCCAGTATGAAGAGCGCAGCGGGGGCAAAGTTGGACAGGGTTACGCAGATTTTGCACTGGGCGGTGCAATCATTTGCGCGCCACCTTGTAACGCAGGCAGTCCTGATAAAAGCTCTGCCGAATCACTTCAGGCTTGGCCCGCGAGCGGCTGTCATAGGTCTGCTCGGTAATGCCCATGGCCATCATGTGCATCCAGGATTTGTTGAACTTGTACGTCTGAAGCTTCTGCCGCGCGGCATACAGCGAGACGCCGGACAGCTTCAACTCCTGGGCCCTGGCGGCCGTGCCCGCTCCCCAACTGCACATGTACCGATCGTTCTCTCGCAGTTCTCTGGCCTGAACAGTCGCCACACCACCTGCCAGAGAACAGGCGATCAGCATGATTCCTACATTGCGCATTTGCATCCCGCCTAACCACCTGAAAATAAAAGTGATTTTGGCGAACATTTTGTAACAAGAGGGCCAGCAAAATGCCTTCTCGGTGACTTTTCCAAAACAAACTTTTGCTCCGCACCACAGCCCTGGTCCGCATAGCTTTTCAAGCTTCATGCGACCGGTGGTTGCCGCCTCGGCATTGGCTGACGATAATCGCGGCCCTCTCTCACTCTCACGCAAGGAAATGCCGTGAAAAAGCTTCTACTGTTGGCCCCGTTGCTCGCACTGCTGCTGCAAGGTTGTGGCGTCACCATGACGCAATATGAGCCCAACTTCGACAACGTCCAGCGCCTCAAGCAAACACCCCCACTGCAGCCCATCAGCAACGCCCAGGTTACGCCCGCGTCTGGTGAGGGAACGCTGACAGTGCGGGCCAATCCGATCAGGTCTCCCAGCGGCAGCATCCCGGCACATATCCAGGCAGCCATCACCCAGGAACTCAAATTGGCGGGTCTGCTGAACCCGCAGGCAGAACGTCATCTGCAGGTGCTGGTGGTCAAGAATTCACTGACGGCAGGAATGGGCTCCGGCAACGGTACGCTGGCCGCGCGGTTTACTCTGCTCAAGGGTAATGACGTGGTGTACGAGGGGACCAAGGAAGTGAATAACACGTGGTCCAGTTCTTTCTTCGGGTTCATTGCGATCCCGAATGCCGCGAATGCCTACAACCCGATGGTGCGTGATTTGCTCAAGTCGTTGTACAGCGAACCGTTGTTTATTCAAGCGCTTAAATAAACCACGTACTGCGAGAGCGGTTCAGCCCGCTCTCGCAGAGGTTTCCTCGCATTCTTCCGAGCGGGTCAGGCCCGTGGCACGCCAGCATCCAGAGCCGAATACTTCAGGTTCTTGCTGTCCACCATTTGCTTGAGCAGCGCGTTGACCTGACGGGTGAATGTGTCGGTCACCGCCTCTTTCGGCGTGTACGCCATCATCGGGATAAACCAGATACCCATCCAAGTGTTGATCCCATCGTGGTTGGTACCAGTACTCAGCGCTTGACCCTGCGAGTCCAGGGACTCAAGGCTCATGGTGTACTGGTCAGTCCCCAGGGTTGGAATGATGGTGAAGGTCAGGCCACTGATAAAGGCCATGACCAACTGACCGCCGCCTGGCGGATGGTTGTAGACCTTCAGGCGCAGGCTGTAATCGCCCGGCTGCTTCTGGAACTCGTCCAGGGTGACGCGACCAAACAGACCGGAATCGGTGAGGACTTTTTGCAACTGTGGACGAAGCATGTCCCGCGCTTGTGGAACCTCGACGGCAGTCGTGCTTTTCGGTTCACCTTGGTAGAACGCAAAGTCTACGTAGACGTTCGGTTTGTTGGCGAAGTTGGCCATCGATGGCAGGCTGACGGGCGCCACTTCGTCCTTCGTGAAGCTGGCGCAACCACTCATCCCCAACATGATCAGGGCCAACCCCAGCATTTTTCCAATGTGCATTACGACTTCCTTAGTTTTTAATGGAGCGTCTCCATGGCCGGAGTTGCTGGGGGCGGATAATAAAGAGTGAGCGGCAATGTTAAAAGGCCACTCCTGCTGAAAGTCGGTTGTCGTTGGCGGATTTCGGATGGGCGAATGCCAGGATTGACCTCCTGACATTCGAAAAGCGTGTGGATCGCTTACTGATCGCAAACCACGTTACAGTCTCAGCTAAGTTGACAGGCACTCACTGCCCTATCAACTTAGTGGGTCAATCAGATTGAATAGTTTAAGTGCGGCACTGCCGCGCAACCTCAGCGATTACTTGCAACCAATCCTCTGCGGAAGTTGCCCCTGCCTGGATTTAAGCGCCGTTTGCACCATTTGCGGAAGACCACTCCAGAACGTCAGGCCCGAACGTTCTTCAATTTGTTCGATCGTAGCACGATAGTCACAAAAGTTGGCCTCCTTGGGCGAATCCTGATTCATGATGAACGAGGCATAAAGACCCTCTTCCGGCGACTTTCCGACAACAATAATCTTCCAGTAGCCACTGGGAATCGTGTGAACCTTATTGGTGCCAGGCAAGGTACCGATAAACTTTTCATACAGCGGCCCCGTCATCACATACACCTCGTCGATACCCGCATCCTTGCTCAGGTTGCGCTCCTGATCCTCCAGACGCGCCCAAGGGCCCTGGTTCAAATCAGACTTCTGCGGGGTGATGTTGGAGAGGTAATTGAGGGCCTGCCAATCGGACACCCCGGCCATCGATGCCAGGTTCGCTTGGTGCCCGCGGTCTACCTTCAACGCGACGTTCGCGCCGTTGTAGTCCACAGGATCAAGGGTTTCGCCGGCCGGAATATCGGGATCGGTCTGCCAGTTACGTGGGCGCCCGCTGGCCGGTGTGGTCTTGGTGATCCGATAGGCCACCCAGTTGGCGAACTTGGTCGAGCCATTGTTGTTCAAGGTGTAGGCCTGGCGATTCAGCGTCAGCGGCCCACCGCCCGAAGGGCAGCCGAACGAGCAGTTATCGACCGTGACCGCCTGCTCGACAGGTGCCTGGATGGCACGTACTGGCTCACGGGTAGTTTGGGTGCTGGTACAGGCCGTCATCAGCGGCAGCCATAACAGCGCCAGGTACTTCAACTGTGCTTTCCTTTGCATGAGTATTGCTCCATTTAAAACAGATTAATTAAATAAAAGTTAATAAGACCCCATAATGAAACGCCATCCACACCCAGCAACGGCAGCACTATAAAGTCGATTGCAGACATTTATCCGAAGAACACTTAAGCGTGCTGAACAAATGTTTTTTTGCGAGTACGGCGACATTCCATGTGCGTACACGCTTGAGAACCCGACGCCGAGAAAACAATCAACAACGCGAGGAACTCCACTACTGGCGAAAGTCATCTTTCTACCCAGTAGCCTTTATCTTATACACTCAATTGTTACAAAAAAACTAGCGCAGTTCGCAAAAAAAATCGAGCGCTGGCGACGAGTCCGACAATGCTTGAAACCCACTCTGAGGAACGCGAAACTGCGCCAATCCAGACCAAGGCAATCACGATGACGAAATCCACAGCGACCGTTTCTGCACGGGAGGCTTACCAAGTGCTCAAGGATGTCGCACTCGACATCCGCGCCTTGCAACACCCGCCCACCGCCTCCAATGGCGAGACAACGGTGCTCAAGGTGGATGACTGGGAGATCACACTGCTGACCAGCAATGGTGTATTGATCGGCTGCCCGTCCTGTGTGGCACCTGACGGCAGGACCGGCCATTGGCAACGCTTCGGCACCGACCCGGTCAGCCTGCTGAGTGCCTGGGAGCAGGCCCGGATTGAGGCGACGCTGCCGGCCGCAGCGCTAGGAGAAGACCGGCTCGGTACGAGCGCGAAGGCCTGAGGCGATCATCAGGACGATAGCCGGGACAATCACCACGCTGGCCGCGAGCATCGCGCCCTTGAACCCGGCCATGTTTAATGCTCCCCCACCGATAATCACCCCCAGCCCAATCGCGCTGTTCAACACGGCGGTATGGATCGCGGTTGCCGGCACCATGTGATCACCGGCAATCCTCAAGACCCAGGTTTGCAGGCCGGTAAACAAGGCGGAAATAGCAACGCCCCAGACCACCAACAAGATAACCACGGGTGCGATACCCAGTAAGGGGCCGTAGATGCCCAAGGTCACCAAGGCCAATGCCATCGCGATCAACGCCACCAGAATGAACGTCTTCAAGTAGCGATCAATAAACAGCGCACTCAACAGGTTGCCCAGAAACCCGGCTGCGCCGAAGGCAAACAGCAGGACGGCAATCAGGTATGACGTGATGCCTGGCACCTGGCCAATAAACGGTTCGACAAAGGTGTAGGCGCCAAAATGCGCAGCCGCTGTCAGCCCGGTGATGACGTATGTGATCAACAGATCCTTGCGCCGCAGCACCGCTGCAAACCCGACGCCTTTGGCCAGTGAGTGAATCTGCATGGAGGGAAGTACCAGGGCTATCGCACCAGCGCTGGCGACACACATCAAGGCCAGGCACACAAAGGCCGTGCGCCAACCATCGTATTGGCCCACCAGATTGATCAGCGGAACGCCCATGACCGTGGCGATCGTGATGCCGCCCAAGACGATCGAGGTGGCCAGCCCCATGCGGTGCGCCGGCACAATATGCGCAGCGGTGGCGGCCACGACTGCCCAGAACACGCCATGGGCCAATGCGCCGACGGCACGGGCGCCGAGCAGCGTCGAAAATTCAGGGGACAACGCCGCCAGGCCGTTCGATACAGCCAGTATCAGCATCAAAGCGACCAGCAGTGCCTTGCGGGGAATCCAGCAGTTCAACCAGTTGGACAGCAAACCGCTGGCAGCTCCGATCCATGCGTACAACGTCACCGTCAGCCCTATGGTAGACGGGGTTTGATCCAGGTCGGCGGATATCTGCGACAACAAACCAATGGGGGCGAACTCGGACGTTACCATCGTGAACGAGGCCACGCACAGCACACTGACCGCACACCATATCCGTAAGGCTGAGTTGACCATCGGCACTGTCCATCCTTGTTCATGGCTGAGTCATGGTGAGCCAACCAACGGGCCTGGGCAGACATGCGATGGTCGGCTCGGCGCTACCCCAAGGTACGAAATTTCCATTTCTTTGGGCCAGCAGTTTCCTCGATGCCCGTCAGATTAACGCAAACTCCAGGAAACGCCTGCATAAACACCCCGGCCATCACCGGGCGTAGAGCGTGCGACATCCTGGCCCTTATCGTCATAACCAGGCGTGACCGTATTCGCGTAGCGCTTGTTGGTGAGGTTACGCAGGTCCACCCAGGCTTGCCAGTCTTGCTTGGGCGCGTCGTAGCCAACCGTTGCGCCCAGTAGCGTGTAGGCCGTCGCGTAATAGGAGTTGGCATAGTCCACCGCCACGCGTGAGGAATGCTCGCCATTTAAGCTGGTGTAAAAGCCGGTGGGATGGCTGTAGCGCAGTTGTGCCTGATAGTAATGCTTGGGGATACCGGGCAATGCGTTGTCGCCAAAACGGTCGTCATTCCGGTAGTGGAAATCGCTGTAGGTGTAGGCCTGTCGCAGGTCGAGTTTGCCGGTGTTGCCGCCATCCCACAGCGGGCTGATCAAGCTCAATTCAACGCCCTGATGCACGGTGGGGCTGGCGTTGGATTCGGCGATCACCGCTGATGAGGCAGAGGTTGCTACCATTTCCACAGCGAGCAACTCGTGCCGCACCTCGGAACGGTACAGCGCCAAGTCCCACTGCCCGAGCCACGCCTCACCACGCCCCCCCACTTCCAGGGTGGTTGCGGTCTGGTTCTTCAACTTCACGCCTTCACGTTGCAAGCCACTGGCCGGACCGCTGCCAGCCGGGAAGAACTTGTTCGAGCCCCAGATCATCGACCACGCATGCGGTGGCTCGACCGAACGACTCAAGTTGCCGTACACCTGCAGCTGCGGGTTGAAGTCATAGCGCAAGCCAACGCGGAGGGCATAGTCCCAATCGTGCTGGCTCACAGGAGCATGGGTCTGGGGATACGTGACCTCGGTTTCCCGGCGGGTATAGATCGCCGCAATCCCGGTGGTCAGCCAAAGGTCCGGGATCAGCTCAAGGTCGTTGCCGATATGCAGCACGCTGTCGGAGCCCAGGTAGCTGTAGTCGCGAGTCTTGGTGCCAGGGGCATAACCTGCCGTATTGCCGGCAGGCACCCGCACGTATTCCGACGCGCCATTGTTGGGCAGCGCCTGGGTGGTACGCAGGCCGAGGGTGGTCTTGCTGTCATGGCCGAACAGGGTGTCTTGGCGGATGTAGTTCAAGGTGCCGCTGATATCGGTATAGGCCACCTTGAGGCGGTTAGTCCCCTCCCTCAGGTCCATGGGATAGTCGTGATACACCAGACCAGCCTCGATCCTTGAATTGTCATCCAGTTGCAGGGTGGTCTTGTTGGCGATCCAGGTCGAGCCGGGCTGCAGGCGTTTCGAGTCACGGGTCACGTTGAGCGCGTTGGCTGCTCGCGGGTCGTGGCTGATCTGGTCGCGCGTCAGTTTGCCGGGCGAGTCGTTTGCGGTTTCCCGGTAGCGGAAATAGAAGCGTGTTTCCAGGTCGGGATTGAACCGGTAGCCAAAGTTGGCCGCCACGCCCTTGCCACTGCCCGAGCTGTGATCCTGGAAACCGTCATATTCGGAGTCGGTCAGGCTGATGTAATAGTCGGCATCCCCCAACACCTGTCCGGAACTGATCTCCCGCTGGCCGTAGCCATGGCTACCGACCTCGTAGCGCACTTGCAACTTGGGCGCGTCGTAACCGGTATGGGTGACGTAATTGACGGCGCCGCCCAGGGCCAAAGCCCCTTGGTCAAAACCGTTGGCGCCCCGCAGCACCTCAACCCGGCTGAGCCACAACGGGTCCTTGAGCTCGTAGGGTGTACCGCCGGGACCGGTGAGTGGCAGCCCATCGAAGGTCTCGTATAACCCGGAAGCATGGGCACCCGGGCCCCGGTTGATGCCCGAACCACGAATGGAAAGCTTCACGCCCTCATTGTTTGCCGCCTTGGCGTAGACACCCGCCTGGTACTTGAACACGTCTTCGTTAGTGCTTACCCGCCCCTGTTTGACGCTGTTGAGGTCGATGTAGTTGGTACCACCCGGAACGCTTTTGAGTTGGGCCTGGGCCACCTCCTGCGCGCTGATCTCGGCGCTGGACACCTCCACCGGGGCAAGCTCGAGCGTATTGGGCTCCTCGGCCTGGGCCAGTTGGCTGAAGGTCAGCGCGGCGCCAAAACCAAGCACGGGCCAGGTCCTGCGGGCAGAAAAAGCAAACGGGGGTTGTCGCAGGTGCATGGAGCAAATCCTTGGAATTCAGTGTTGCGAGGGCTACGCCCGGCACGAGATCAGTCATGGGAAGAACCAGAAACCCGACGGGTCACGCCCGGTGATAGAGCCGGACGTGTCGTACAGCACTGTCAGACCGGCCCGCTCCCACTAAGTCCAAAATCGAATTAACAAATGCAAACTCAGTATTTATCGAAATAAGTCCTACACAGTAATGTGAAGCCACTGAGTCGCCACTGTCACAAGAGATCTACCCCATGCACACACCGACCAACGTCATCGATTTCACCCTTCACCGCAAACGGCGCCAGGCACGTGCGGCGGCCGAGCTGATGTGGACGATGTATGCGGCCCGGGCCGGGCTGGCGGTGTTTGCAACACAGACGACGAACCCGTCCAGCGACACGCGTCGGGCGTGACGCCCATGAATTTCCTGCACACGATTCCCGAACTGCCAGAGCCCACTCTCAACACCAAGGACTGCAGCAGCGACGATGACGCCATTGGGCAACAGGTCGCGCAGAATTTGCAGCGCCTGCGCAGCAAGCGCCACCTGTCGCTGGATGCCTTGGCGCGGGCGTGTGGCGTGAGCCGGGCGATGTTGGCGCAGATTGAATCCGGGCGTAGCGTGCCGTCGATCAAAGTCCTGTGCAAAATTGCCAAGGGTTTGAAGGTCTCGGTGGCCGCCTTTCTGGAAAATCGTGCGTTTGAAGGGGTTGAACTGCTGCCGGCGCAACAGAGCAAGCGCCTGGTGAGTGCCAGCGGCGCTTTCGTCAGCCGGGCGCTGTTCCCATACGATATGGCGCGTCAGTCAGAGTTCTATGAAATACGCCTGAGCGCCCTCGGCGAGGAGATTTCCGAAGGCCATGGACCGGGAATCCAGGAAAACCTGGTGGTGGCCCAGGGCGTGCTGGAAGTCAGTGTCAACGAGGAGCGGTATCTGCTGTCCACCGGCGACTCCATTCTGTTTTACGCCGACCAGCCCCACCGCTATCGAAACCCTGCCGACAGCGAAGCGCTGGCGTTCCTGGTGATCACCTACCCCGAACGACTGGACTGAATGCAAAAAAGCCCCGGCGCGCAAACGCCGGGGCTTTTTCATTGCCGCCTTCAGCAGGTGCAGCACATCATCGGCATGCCGTTGCAGCTCATCATCATCGGCATGGCGCAGTCGTTCATCATCTTCATCATCAGCATGCAGCAGTTGTTCATCATGTCCATGCTCATACCCGGCATCGGCATCATTTTGCAGGTCATGCAATCCGCTTCCATCTTGCATTCCATGACGCACTTCATCATCGGCATCGGCATGCCCATTGGCATCATCATCGGCATGCTCATGCTGTTCATCATTGCCATGGCGTCTTCGGACATGCACATCATGGACAGGTTGGCGCACTGCATCATCATCGGCATGCCGCAGTTGAGCATCATCGCCATCATCTCGGCGTTGTTCTTGAACATGGCCATGTCCATGCCGGCCGCCGGCTTCATGGTGCACATCATGGCATCGCCAGTCATCTCGCACTTCATGGTTGCCATCATCATCGGCATGCCCATCATCGGCATCATCGGCATCGCGTTGTTCATAGGCATCTGCATGGCATTCATCATGTTCGAAACTCCGTAATCGACAGGAAGGGACAAATTCTGGGGCCGATTCTAGGGATGCCAGGCAACGGCACAAGGCGCTGGCCGAGCAGCAGGAACGGGTGCTGCATCAGGGTTTATCGGAGCACAACGCCCGTTAATTCCGCGATAACGTTCAAAAATAAGCTATTACGTACCAACCTTCTGTTTTCGATTCAGAATCAACGCTATGGATATTCGATCCAGGAATACCCACCAATCAGAAGGAAATAAACGATCTAACCGGGGGTGAAAATAGTGAATAGCCAACACTCTGGAACACCTCAGACACGCGCCACGATAAAGGTGCGTTTGAAGGGAAATAACGTGCGTCCGTCCAGCTCCGGTGGATACTCCTCGTGCACGCGCTTGAGGTATTCGCTCAGAAAACGCTTCCTCTCCTGATCATCCAGTGTCAGTAGCACCGGGCGCAGCGCCGACACCTTTACCCAGTCAAATATCGGTGATTGCCCGTCAACTACCTGTAGATGCTCGGTCTCCCATATATCCAGGTCCTGGGTCAGCGGTGCCAACAAACGGTAATAGCAATCCAGCGAGAGTACTGGCCGCTCAGCCATGGAACGACGCAGCGCCTCGGTGCCCAGGGGCGTGCCGCCAACACCCGCATGCTCCAGGGTTTCCAGCATCAGTCGATACCAATGGGCTTCCCGCCAGTTGGGCATATGGGCGGCCAGGCATCCGCCAGGTTTGAGCTGACTCAACAGCCGTGGCATCAGTTGCTCATGCCCGTTGATAAAATGCAGAACAGCTGCTGCCAGCAACAAGTCAGCCGGTTGTTCAGCATGCCACTCCTGCAGATTGCGCCGTTGCCACAGTGCCCGAATGGGAAGGTAGGTGGCCTCGGCGAGCATTTCAGCAGAGCTGTCGACCCCGATCAGTTCCGCATTGGGCCAGCGCTTGGCCAATAGATGAGTAGCAATGCCTGTGCCGCAGCCCAAGTCGTAGATCAGTTGTGGGTTCTCGACCGTGATGTGGTCAAGCAATTCAATCACCGGGCGCTCGCGTAACTGGGCGAACTTGAGGTACGTCGACGGATCCCATTGCGTACTCGCCGAACTTGCCGGTAGGGGTTTCACGATCATGAGGTTGACCTCCAGGTCGTCTTACAGTTGTCTTCCAATGACATTCAATGTTCGCAGTACCAAGCCGACGCCTCGCCGGGTATCGGGCTCGCGTAGTAACGTCAGCAGACCATAGAGACTGTGGGGTTCTACCTGGGCCTGGGTTTGTGCCTTGGCCATGCGCAAGGCATTGCCCAGCTCCCAACTGACAGACGTAGCCTGATCGAACAGGCCTGCCAGTTTTTCAACCATCGCCACGTCGACTAGATCAATCGCGTGGGAGGTCACCGAAATCAGATCTACCACGTTGTCCAGCCGACCACTGTTGACCAGAGGCTGCAGCTTGTTCAGCAAAGCTTGTAGTGCAATGTCGTTGTCCATTAACGCTGTTGGATCACAGCTACCTTTAGGGGTTGATTCTTCCATTTCGGCATACTCCTCCTGATGTCAGGTCAAAGCATTCCGCGTGCAACGGCCCAATAAAGGCCGCGATTGAAGCCTGCGCGTAATAGACCACCGAGTTTGTTGGGGGGTGTGGGTAATACATCATGTGTGTAGTCATACCAGAGCGGCATGCCTGCATTGAGGCCCATTTGCGCGACCGCCTGGACACGCCCGTCGTACACCGCATCTGCCGAGCCGTGGCGGATTTGACCGGCAATGTTGTTGGCAATCACAGGCGCCTAGTTATGGCATGCCCCACCGGCTTTGCTCACGGGCAAATCAACGGTGTCACCGATGACGTAGACATTCTCCAGGCCATACACCTGAAGCGTTTCGTGATGGGTTGGCAACCAGCCTTCGTTGTCTTGGGCTTGTGATACGCCTGACTCGAGAACGGCATCGACGGCCCGGATCGGCGGAGTCGCCATCAGGATGTCGAAGGGCTGGGCCTCGCCTTCTGCGGAGTAGGCGATACGTTGATCCGGGTCGACTGATCTCAAAGTAAAGCCGCGCTGAAAACGAATGCCGCGCTGTTCAAAAAGGCTGGGCAAAACCTCTCCCGTGGCCCGCTGCATGAACAGGCAATTGCGCATCAGCTGTGCCGTACTGGGATAGGTGTAGATAATTTCGACCTTGTCACGCACGCCCCGTCGACGCAAAAAATCATCGAGCATCAACGTGGTTTCCACCGGGGCGATGCCACATTGATGGGGCACATTGGGTGTTTGCGGGAACGACACCGTAATAAAAATCCGCCCCTGCTTGATCGTGCTCAGGCGTTGCGCCAATTGCCGCGCAGGTTCGTATTGATAAAAATGGTCACCGGCCTCCTTCAGCCCTTCAATTCGCTCCGGTGCAGGCACACACCCTGTGGCAATCACCAGGATGTCGTATTCGTACCGTCTCCCGCTTCGGGTGCGCAGGGTTTGTCCGGCGAAGTCAAAGCCTGTGACCTCGTCAACCGTGAAGTCGATTTCAGGCCGTAGCAGCGAGCGCTCCGAGCGCTTCAACTCGTCCTGAAAAAACAAGTTGAAGGCTACGTACATAAACGCAGGCTTGTAGAAATGATCTGGACTGTTGGATATCAGGCTGATCTGCACTTCACCCCGAAGGATTTCCGGGTACAACTTGGTGACCAGTTGGTTAGCCAGCATCGTGCCGCCTACCCCGCCTCCGACCAAGATGATGCGTGTTTTCACCTTTCCTGCCTCCGTGCAGATAAAAACTCCCTACAAAGAACTTAGTCAAGAAATGGGGGGTAGCTAGACGGATAGGCGATAAGGGGAGCGCTCCTAACTTCCACCGTTTAAACATTGCCCAACTGCGGATTGGTCAGAAATAGCGAACAGTCTATCCAGCCACCGCAGGCTTATCTTTAAACCGGCGCTCTCTAGACTGTGGTTCACCTCATCCCAGCCAGGAGTCACCTCATGACAGACCACTCGATCAAAGGCAAAGTCGTTCTCATTGCAGGCGGCGCCAAGAACCTGGGCGGCTTGATCGCCCGCGACCTCGCGCAGCAGGGCGCCAAAGCCCTGGTGATTCACTACAACAGCGCAGCAAGCAAGAGCGACGCCGACGCAACCGTCGCGACCATCAAGGCCCTGGGCGCCGAGGCGGTGGCCCTGCAGGCGGACCTCACTTCGGCCGGTGCAGTCGAGAAGCTGTTTTCCGACGCCGTTGCGGCGGTCGGCAAGCCAGATATCGCCATCAATACCGTCGGCAAAGTCCTGAAAAAACCGATGTCCGAAATCAGCGAGAACGAATACGACGACATGATGGCCGTCAACGCCAAGACGGCCTTTTTCTTCATCAAGGAAGCCGGTAAACACCTCAACGACCATGGCAAGATTTGCTCCATTGTCACTTCCCTACTCGGCGCCTATACGCCGTTTTATGCGGCCTATGCAGGCGGCAAAGCCCCCGTCGAACACTTCACGCGGGCGGCCTCCAAGGAGCTTGGCGAGCGCGGGATTTCGGTGACAGCGGTGGGCCCAGGGCCGATGGATACACCTTTCTTCTATCCGGCAGAAGGCGCTGATGCTGTCAGCTACCATAAAACCGCCGCCGCTCTGTCATCGTTCTCCCAGACAGGCCTTACCGACATCCACGACGTCATTCCGTTTATTCGCCACCTGGTCAGTGATGGCTGGTGGATTACCGGTCAGACTATCCTGATCAACGGTGGCTACACGACCAAATAAATCGTGGCCTGAAATGGCGATGCAACGGGATGAGTGCCAAAGGCATGGATAAAATTGAACAGTACCGTGTCTTCGTCCAGGTCGCCGAGCGGGAGAGCTTCATCAAGGCTGCCCGAGCGCTCAAGCTGCCTCGAGCCTCGGTCTCGGCGGCTGTCCAGCAATTGGAAGCCACCATTGGCACTCGGCTGTTGCATCGCACCACACGTAACGTTTGCCTGACCGCCGACGGCGCACAGCTACTTGAGCGGGCGCGACAGGTGTTGATCGATATCGAGGCCCTCGATCAGCTGTTTCAGCCTGTTGAAAACCAGGTAACAGGGCGACTCAATGTCGACGTGCCTAGCCGCATCGCCCGTCGCTTGATGGTCCCTGCCCTACCTGACTTCCTCACCGATCATCCCGGACTCCAACTGGCCCTGGGCTCAACAGACCGGGCCATCGACCTGATTCATGAAGGCGTTGATTGTGTCATCCGCTTCGGTACGCCGCACAACAGCAGCCTGGTGGTAAAGCCACTGGGACGCGCGGTGCTGATCAACTGTGCCAGCCCGGGATACCTCGCCAAATACGGCATTCCAAAGCATCCCGATGACCTGGTTAAAGGTCATATGAGTGTTGGCTACACCTCTGGCATTTCAGGCCATGAGTTGGCTTGGGAGTACCTGCGCGAGGGTGTTGAGCAAACTCGACAGTTGCCCAGCAATATCGTGGTCAATAATGCAGAAAACTACATCGCTTGCTGCTGCGCAGGACTTGGGTTGATCCAGGTTCCGCTGTTTGATGTGCAGCACTTGATCGATTCAGGCGAGTTAGTGGAAGTCATGCCCAAGTACCGTCCAGCGCCTATGGCGGTGTCGGTGCTGTATCCGGACCGTCGCCAGCGTTCGCTGCGCTTGAGTGTGTTTATCGAGTGGTTTGCGGGGCTGATTTCACCGTACCTTGAGCGGTGAACTTGAAGCGTGCGCTCCCGTCCTTATGGCATCAACCTTCAGCTCGGTTAATGACCACTTCAATCGGATACCCATCGGGATCGATGAGAAAGGCCGCGTAATAGTGAGCGCCATAATGTGAACGCAAACCTGGTGCACCATTATCAACGCCCCCAGCACTGAGAGCCCTTGAGTGAAACGCGTCAACTGCGGCTCTTGACTGGGCAGCAAAGGCCAAGTGGAAGCCAGGCCCAGGAGCTATTGCGGCCGGGCGTAGTTTCAAACAAAGCTTATCTTTCCCGTCCTCGGTGCCGTAGCCGATTGCCATCTCATCCTCAAAAACCCTGCGAAAACCGAGCGCCTCCAAAGCCGCATCGTAAAACCGTGCGGACGTGTTCAGGTCTTTCACGCCAAGTGACAGGTGGTGAAACATGGATGCGATCCTCTAAGTGGAGTCAGCATAGAGCTATGCGGACTATCAAAAATGATTTCAGTGGAGGACCTCTTATCTCGTGCACGTCAGCTTAGATCAAGTTAGATCAAGTTAGATCAAGAGTAAGTTTCTCAACGTAGCTGGACCTGTCATTTCCCGTACTTCAAGCACACGAACGCATTATCAAAGGTAAAAAATCCAGCTTTTCCACCGCGACGAACGGTCACCAAAAGCGGTCTTCGGCGGGTCTTTTTAGTACGATCGTACTTACTTATACGTTAATGTTGCCTGGCTTCCTTCGTAGTCAAAGCCGATGTCGGTGATTGGGAGCAACCTGAATCAAACGCACAAAAATAACTTCAATGCACGTTTGTTTAGCCCGACGTATCAGCCTCCACCGTCGACCATCGGTGTTGATCGTTGGGTCCAAGGAGAACGTAAATGGCTATGTTCGATTACAAGGGGCAAGACGCCCGTGTCCTGATTTCAGATGCCTGGAACCTCGCCACCTATACCAGTGGTGTAGCCACCGTAGGCGCCCTCTACAACATCCCGGGGCTGGTCCTGGGAGAGGGCAACACCTTCGCGCTGCCCAAGGGCTGGCGTGAGATCGGTGCCAGCGAACTGAACGTTGATAACAGCCACACCGACCTCACTGGAAGCTTCAAGGGTGAGAACGTATTTGGCTCCCAGGCCAGGGTCTTCGGCCAATACGACGACAGCGGTCAACTGCTGAAAATGGGCTTTTCCATCGCCGGCACCAACTCCCCGATCGATCTGCTGGGCTGGCCGGCGATGATCGACAACTCCTACATCCACGGCTACGACTACCTGCTCGACTCGATCAAGGACTACGCCACCGGCCACAACCTGAGCGGCAAGGATGTACTCGTAACCGGCTACAGCCAGGGCGGCTCGGTGACCAACAGCATGTTCCTGGGCAAAGACACGCTGGCAGACGGTTTTTTCAAGGATTCGGACTACTTCGGCATGGAGTCGCCCAAATCCAGCAACAGTGAGGGGATCTTCAACTTCGGCTTCGAGAACGATGTGGTGCACCGCCTTATAGGCCAGGAAACCAACTTGGGCAGCGCCATCATCGACGCGCTGAAAGGCAGCGATGCGAGCTACACCTCGACCACCGACAACATCGTGCTGTTCGACACGATCTACGCCTTGCCCACCTGGCCCAACGGCCCGTTCTCCATCGCCAACCTGACCGGCTGGGCCGCGCACCTCGAAGGGATTTTTATCAATCCTATCCAGCGCATAAGCCAATCGACGTTCTATGACCACATCGAGCGTGACAGCACCGTTATCATCAGCAACCTCGACCCGATCAGCCGCAGTTTCACCTGGGTCAGCGACAAACAGACCGCCACCTCCAATCACTTCGGCACACCGGCCTTCCTGCTGGGCACCGACAGTGCAGACAAGCTGCAGGACGGTCGCAGCGATGACTTCCTCGACGGGTTCAGCGGCAACGACAGCTTCCGGGTGAGCACCGGCACCGACATCGTCGCTGGCGGCGACGGCAATGACAAAGTGTTCCTCAAGGGCGCAGCCTCCTCCTACGAAGCCGTAAAACTGAGCGATGGCACCCTGTTTCTCAACGACACCAACGGCCAGTACGGCCTTAAAGAACTGCATGGCGTTGAGCATGTCGAGTTCGAAACCAGCCTGGCCAACGCCCTTGGTCAACTGCCCATTATCGGCGGGATCTTCAGCGGTATCGGGCAGGCTCTGACGCCCGCCTACACCGTGACCAGTGGCAAGCTGGACTTCGAAGGCTTGTTCGGCGCCGATAAAGCCTACGCCAAAGCCTATGAAGGCACTCAACTGGCCGACACCCTCAAAGGCACCGCCGCACGGGACCTGATATTCGGCCAGGGCGGCAATGATCGGCTCGAAGGTGGCGCCGGCAACGACCTGCTGCATGGCGGCGATGGCAACGACACGCTGCTCGGCGGCACTGGCAACGATGCCCTGTATGGCGGCAGCGGCAACGACATCCTGATCGGCGGCCAAGGCAACGACCAACTGAGCGGTGGCGTGGGCAGCGACCTGTTTGTGTTCGATCAGCCAGGGTTCGGCCATGACCGGATCAGCGACTTCAACATCCATCAGAACGGGCACGATCTGCTGGTGTTCTCCAAGTCACTGTTTGCCTCAACCGACGCCGTCCTCGGCGCCACCACTCAGAACGGCAGTGACAGCGTGATCCTGGCGGGCAACAGCAGTGTCACCCTGGTAGGTTTCAGCGCGGCACAACTGAGTGCGGATATGATCAGCCTGGTTTGAAGCTGGCTTGCCCATCTCGCCTTGAAATAGGGGAAAACTGAAGGCAAAAAAAATCCCGTAGAGTCTCTGACTCTCCGGGATTTTCTTGCTCACGGTCCTGTCCAATCAGCATCACTTCACAAGGATCGCCTGTTGCGCATTGATCGAAGGTATATCGACCCGTTGCCTGTTGTCCGCAAGCCAATCTCTCATCTTGACCACATCGAAAATCTGGCCCTGTTCAATGAGGTCCAAAACAAACGATCGGGAAATTCGGTAATGCCCACACTCAGCGCAAATGCGCTCTGCAAAGTCCTCAGACGCTTCGATCCTTTCAGCGCTTCCAGCGCAAACCAGGCAACTCATGCTCCCCTCCTTAGGTATGCACAGTCAGTCGAATCGCTTTAGTTGTGACTGATAGGTAATTGACCCCTCCCAGAGCAGTACGGTTCATCTTTTTTCAGCCCTCCGACCGCTTCAAGGCAGCTCATCCAGTCGGCAACGTGGTGTCGCTATCAGCTTTCGAGCGTGCCTCAGATCGCGTAGATGGGCTGATCACCAACCCGGGGGCAAGAGACACAGCACCCTGGGCAGTCATGTGCTGATGGATCCCAGAGCACGGAAACTCGCAGCATTGGTCTACGTGGCGCTTTAAAAAATCAACCTGAGCCGGTGACACGTGTGTTATCGGCTCAGTGTTAACCCGCCGCTACCGGCGATACTCCTGGCCGCCACGATCCCCATCGTAGCCACGACCATGATCACGTCCATGCCCACCATCATGCCAATAAGGCCAGCACCCACCGAGTAGCAATGCGGCTGACAACACAAAGATCCAAACCGTTGTTCGTTTCATTTGAGTCTCTCCGGCCAGGCGAAGCCTGACCCTGTATCCGTTTGATCGCCCACAACTGGAGAGGTTCAAGCACCGCTTTTGCCTTCGCCAGCTTCGTTGTGTGTATTCCAAAAGTGCGCATTCTCCTCAGTCAAGGTGACGAAGCCGGTGCCAGCTAGCTGCTACGCTGTTCACTCCACAGAGGAGCACCGATGCAGAACGCTGACCTACTCCCTTGCGGGCTGTCCAAGCTCAACGAATCCATGGACACGTCAGCGATTTGGCCATTACAGAAAAGCCAACCACGTCAAAATAAAACAGAAGGGATTTGTATGATAAACAGAAGAGTATTTACCTACGGACTGGGTGCACTCCCCTTCATTTACTCCGCAATGTCCTCGTCGAAAAACATATCAGAACCCTCAAAAGCACCCAATATTTCAGAGGAAGAAAAATCAAAGCACAAAAAGTTTATGAGGGTTGCGATTGAGCAAGCGAAAAACAATAAAACCTATCCCTTCGGGGCGGTAATTGTGAACGAAGAAACAGGGGAGATTATGGCTGAAGGCGTGAATTCTGGAGCGATGAACCCAATCAACCACGGAGAGATCGTTGTCATTAATAGCTTTGTTGATAAACATGGCAGCAGTGGCTTCAGGAATATGACTCTGTATACAACTGGCGAGCCATGCTCTATGTGCATGAGCGCGATTGCATGGTGCGGTATACCCAGAGTCGTCTGGGCGAGCTCTATAGAAAAAATCAGGGCATCGGGGATCGGACAGATTAGTATCAGCGCAGTGGAAGTTGCGGAGAAAGCCAAAGAATTTTACCAACCTGAGGCTTTGATAGGTGGAATTCTTGCAAGTGAGTCTGACACGTTATTCGATCAACGACACAAGAGCTGACCCTATGGTTCGCCAAGCTTCTACTGTCACTGCTCACGATGGCTATGGCCGACTCCGGAAAGCGTGAACACCCCGCCAGCACCACCACGGCCAGGCACCGTAGTAATCCAACAGGCATACGGATGACCAAAATGAAAAGACCTGAAGATGCGCCCGGTGCGCTCCAAGCCGCTTGGAACGGCCACGACATGGCTGCTCTCGGCGATCTGTTCGATCAAGACGCGACGTTCGTGAATCGTTTCGGACACTATGTCCGGGGTATTGAAGAGATCGTGGCGCTCCACGTTCCCATTCACGAAACGATCTACCGCGACTCTACGCTCCAGAACGAACTGATCGATATTGCTCATGTTGCTGACGGGGTGGCCGTCATCCATTTCTGGAGTCGCCTGGCAGCCGGCGCAGCCCACCCGGCCGGACCACACGTGGTGGATACGCTGATTCTCGCGGTGCTGACGAAACAGGACGGGGCCTGGCGCATTCGAGCGCTTGAGAATGTAACCCTGACAAACCCGCGGACCGGTGAGGCAATCTTGCGCGACTAGCGAACTGCCTGGCTGTCATGAGTTCACCCTGACACTTGAAATAATGGCCAATTGCCGGTATTGGTGGCGGCTTTCAAAAGTAAGGAAGCTCATCCTCATGTCTTTTGCCAAAGCCAGTTCACTCATTGCATGCCTATTGGGTGCTTCAACACTCGTCGGATGCGCCGTAGGCCCCCAAGCCACGTGGACCGACCTGGGTCCTGGCGGGATCGCTGCCAAGCGTGGCTATATCGCCTGTTATACCGATGCCAACATCATTGACGGTCGGCGAGCAGAGGGTACTTTGTGCGCGTCCCCCTCATCCGGCTTCTTGAGTGACGGTGAACCAACAGTGGTCGCTCGGATGAACTACGGGCAGAAATACACGCTGGAGCTCAGCAAGACGTTATCGGGGTTTGCCCTGCCATTTGGTGACAAAACGGGAATCCTGAAATGCGACCCTATGAAGACTGAACCCAGCAAGACAATGCCTGAAAGCTTTTGCACACTCACTGTCAACGGCCAGAAATTAGTCAGCGCTAAAATCATCTTTGACGGCGCTTGATATCAGGTGTGCCGCACTTACCTGCGGCAAACCTACTGTGCCCTGAGCGCACTTACGCGCAAATACTGCTCTTAAGTTCCACCGGGGCAAATACATTGCCCGCCCTGCTAGCCAAAGGATGATGGCCATGAAGGCTTTCCTGCAAATCGTAGTTGTATTCTCTGCTGCCATACTCACGGCAGCCTGCCAAAGTGGACCTCCACCCCCGCCAACAACCGAAGTCCCCGTGCAAAAAATCGTTCTAGACAAATGGGTTCAGGTTCGCCTTTGCATCGTTGGAAGCAACACCATTGATGGAAAATTCATCAACAGTAAGCTGTGCGCGCAGACGCAGAAGTATGAGCTATTCGGTGGCCCAGTGATCAAGTTAGCCGGTCAGCACGGATACGTTGGTTCTCCTTCACCGCAGGAGGCAATCAAAGGTTTTTCTGCTATGGATGACGGCATCACATACACACTCAACTGTGAGCAGCTACCCAAGGTCAGTGCCGAAACTGGTGACTCCTTCCACTGTGTATTCAATGGCAACAAACGCCCCTTGATCAAGGTAGATATCACATACCCGTAGCCGCCTGGTATCCAATCCTGCGCTAGGATTTAGCGCGTTCAAAAGCACTAGCAAACAAGAGATCACCAAGCACATTTATAGAAGGGTCGGAGCGTCCGCAAACCGTCCCTGCCTTTTGCATCACATCCAGACTCAAAACCCAGACACGAAAAAGCCCCGACTAATCGAGGCTTTTCGTTAAATTTGGCGGGAAACCAGGGATTCGAACCCTGGGAACGCTATTAACGTTCGCCGGTTTTCAAGACTGCGGCCTTAGCTGTGTAAATCAACAACTTGGCCATTTAATTTCCGCAAATTAGCATTGGCTGATGCCCTGCAAGCCGCGTAGAACAAGGGGCCGAGATCAGGTTGCGGAAACGATTTCACCCTTCCCCGGCGTCCTGCCGACCGAAAATAATCCGCTCTACGCATGATGGTTATATGACTTTGAATAGTTTTCACCCAGCCATACGGGCATCCTGCGCGCCATCGATTATGAGCGCGATAGTGCCACCCCACTATTGCTGCAGTGTGGGGCGGCTGCACTTTCTCCCTAGTCGATTTCGGTTACGAAATTTTCGCGAGACCGCCGTACTTTTTTCAGATTTACCAGCCAGTCAGACTCTGCTGCCCGATAACCCAGGGGCAAGAGCACCACACTGCGCAGATGCCTGGCTCCCAGTCCCAGAATGTCATCGACAGCCGATGAGTCGAAACCTTCCATGGGCGTCGCGTCAACTTGCTCGGATGCTGCGGCGATTAAAGCCGAGCCCAGACCAATATAGGCTTGCCGCGCAGCGGCTTGATAATTGGCCTCCTGTCCGCGCTCGGCGACTATGCCTAGGAGCATTTGACGGTAATCTTCCCAACCCTGGTTGACAGTAGCTCGTACAGTATTGGTCAGGTCAAACATCATGTCGACACGCTCAGGTGTGATGTCATCCCAGGCGGCGAACACCAGTAAATGAGAGCAGTCGGTAATCTGGGACTGATTCGAGCTGACCGCCTTAATCTTTTCGCGAATTTGCGGGTTAGTCACCACCAGCAATTCAAATGGCTGGAGCCCGCTCGACGTCGCCGTCAGTCGTACCGCCTCCAGAATTTGCTCCAGCTTTTCAGCGGGTACTGTCTTGGACGAATCGTAACTTTTCGTCGCATAACGCCAATTCAGCAACTCGGTTATTTTGCTCATTCTTCATATTCCACGTAGGTCAACGGTCTTTATCCAGCCCAATCCGATTACCTTCCGGATTACGCTCCGGCTTATACTGCGGATTAAAGTCAACTTGAAGGTCAAGCAAAAAATGAAGATAGGCGAGATTGCGCGACGTACAGGACTTGCTGCTTCAGCAATACGGTACTACGAGGAGCAAGGTCTGCTGGACGCCCCTACGCGCGACATGAACAACTATCGCTATTACAGCGAATCCACCATTAAACGCTTGGAAGTCGTGATCCATGCGCAAAGACTGGGATTTTCGCTCGACACCATTCGTAGCCTTTTCCTTCATGACGGGAGCTGCTCAAAAGCCCTCACTCTGGAACAGATCAATGTACGTCTGGAGGAGATAGAGCAAATCGAAACCACGCTAAAAGTGCAGCGTGAGGAGTTGTTGATGCTGCAACAAATCCTCGAAGAAAGCCTTCGGACTGGCATCGCACCTGGATTGGCTTGCCCACGTAGCGCCGAGCGATTACGGCCTGATCGAACCGTAGTCATGCGAAGCAAGCACATGCTGGTTACCAACAAGTAAGGATCTGGAAGAGGCTCTGAAGCTGTAAACCGCAACACACGGCTTATGGTAGACATATGCGCCTGTCTTGGTCCAAGAATGGCTGGACCCGGCCACGCCCAAGGAACGTGCCGAGCAGATGGTGTTGCACCAGGGAGAGCCGGCCAAGGCCTTCGAGTCGATGCCCTCTACGAACAGATCGACGTAGAGCGACAGAAAGAGAACGGGCGCCGGTCAGCATAATCCCACCTCACCACCTTCTGCCGCCCAGCGCGGCAAGCAGCGCCGCGCCTCTATGCCAGTTTTGTGTGCTGAAAGGAGACATAAGCAATCTGCGCATCCAAAAGTTCTACATGCAAAGCAGCAAACCGCTCAAGGTCGGCGACTCTCCAAGGCTCAGGGTTGATCCGTAGATACTCAGCAAGGTTCTTCGACGAAACTTCGACCCTATTACCCAGATCAGCAACCTCTTTCCAGTAGTAAGACATGTTCCCCCCCTTAGAGACATAGAGATTTGGCTACCTAGAACCTCTCGCCGACGGCGATAGGAGTTGCTAGGCACGAAATACAAAATCATATGGATTCGGTTTTGCATCGTCTTTAGGAACTGTCCGGAAACAGTTCTGGCTGATTGGCCAGACAGAAATACGCCCCTTCTCTTTATTAATATCTGCCGCCCAGCTCGGCAAGGACACCTCATGTACGCAACGAAACTCACCCTGATCCTCTTGGGCGCTTTGCTGTACCTGCTTGCCACTCTGTGCTGGTTCCTTTGGCTCGGTCCTGAACTGGTCGGTACCGGCAGCGTGGTCGCCCTGATCGGCGCCTTCGGTGGCACCTGCACCTGGCTTCTGGTCACCTTTGGCCTGGCCATCCACATCATCAAGACAGCGCGGCCTGCTGCGGGCTCTTTCGAAAAGCCAGAGGCATAGAGGTACACATTATGGAAATGCAAAGCGAAACGCTTACTGACGACGAGTTGACGGCGATCACTGGCTACATGATCCCCTCTTGCCAAATTGGCTGGCTCAACAAAAACGGATGGAGGTACGTTCTGACCAGGGCCAGACGGCCTGTGGTGGGTCGAATATATGCCCGCATGAAACTGGCAGGCGTCAAACCATCAGCAGAAAACGTCGCGGCCGAAGCCTGGTCACTGGACTTGTCACGGGTAGGATAAAAAGATGCGAGCGAAAAAGGCGGCAAACAGGGACTTGCCGCCGCGAATGATTCGGCGGGTACGCACGCTGAAAGGCGGTAAAGGGTGGGTTGGGTACTACTACGACGGGAGGAATGAGGATGGGAAGCGGGTGAAAATCCCGCTCGGGGGTGACTTGGATATCGCCAAGGCTGAATGGGCAAAGCTCGACTGCAAGCCGGTACCGAAGAAAAACGCCCTGCTGGGCCAGGTATTTGACCGGTACGAGCGGGAAATCATCCCCGGTAAAGCGCCGAAGACACAGAGCGATAACCTGCTGAGCCTGAAGCAACTGCGCAAAGCCTTCAGCGATGCACCCATTGATGCGGTAACACCGCAAATCATTGCGCAATACCGAGACGGCCGGACCGCCAAGGTGAGAGCCAACCGGGAGATAGCTGAAGTCGCTCAGCTTGATCGCACTCTCAAGCGCCGGCGTCTGGCTATACCAGAGTTCCGTCCGCTGGGTGTCCTCCGCACCTGGTGGAAAGCCCCACTGAATGCCAATGCCGTAGACCAGGCTGGTGGTGGTCAGAGACGACACCGCCGGCGGAAGGCCGGTTTTGCCTTCGAGGTTGGTCAGGTTTGAGCTTTTCCAGATCGACGAGATTTCGAACGCACTTACAGAACGAACTCGGGCCATGTAGGCGCCCGAGTAAATCCCCGTGATATCCACACTGGTCGAGCCCGTGCGCTGCACCTTGATCCAGTTGCCGCTGTCCTTGCGCCACTCCACGTCATAGGCGACAGCACCGTTCACAGCGGGCCACGAAATGTTCATGGTGCTGATGGCGATGCCCTGATTGATGGCGTAGTTCGACGACAGCGTAACGCTGGCCGGCGGCGGAACGATGGTGACCGGAATCACGCTGATTGGGCGCTCTTCCAGGCGGGCACCGGTGTCGATGTGCGCGAACTTGCTCGGGTCGTACTGCACGGCCGATATCTCGAACACGCCAGGCTCTGGCCGGGAAACGCTGGTCACCCGGTACAACGGAATGGCCAGGTCGTCAGCATCCAGTGCCCACACCAGCTCGCGCTCAGGCGCGACGGAATAGGCAGTGGTCACGGTGATCTGGCGGCGGCTGACCAGTTGAACGGTACGCCCCTCGCACTTGCCGTCAGGCAGGTTGAGAATCAGGCGATCACCGGGCTTGGCCTGGGTGTCGCGATCCAGGGTGATGACCTTGCCGTTCACCGCCGAGATGCGCCCGCCCACAGGCCGGCCTGCGATAAGTTCGTCAGCGACAGGGATCACGTAGCCAGGCAGCGGTATACGCCCGTCCAAGCCGACCTTAAACGTAATGGCCCGATCCTTGGAGTTGGTGAGCAACGCCCACTTGCCGCGGCGCTGGGCCTCAGACTCACGCGTGCAGCCGATCGCGCTGATTTCCAGCGGGTTATCGCCATAGCGCCGCTGAAGCTTGGCATCCGTCACCGCAGTGACGTCCGTGTCGTAGTTGTTCGCCGGGTTGTCGTAGCTGATCAGGGCGCGGGTATAGCGAGTGCGCTCCGATGCGCTGGAATACCGCAACTTCGCGTCGATCACCTCAGTGAAGCCAGCGATCTGCATGGTGTCGGAAATTTTGTTGTTGTTCTGGTTGACCGTCAGCCGAGTGACGCGGAGCAGCCAGCCTGTTGTCGCCTTGGGTAGATTGATCCGCCGTGTGCGTTCATAGGTGCTGGTAGTCTTGCCGTCGACGGCCTCATTCAGCACTTCCTGGTAGGTGCCGCCGTCGGTGGCTACTTCAACCTTGTACTGGATCCGGTAGCCGTTGATGTTGCCGCCAGCATCAATGGACTGAAGCATCGGCCAGGCAAAGCGCAGGCGCACAGCCGAAAGCTGGATATTGCTGACCGCACGAACCCACGGCGTGCCGCTCCGCAACTCGGTGCTGATGCTTGTCTCGTTCTCAACCGACGGAATACCCTGGATGTAGGTCTGATCCACGGCACCGGTGCGCCACTCCCACTTCACGTTCGGGAAGTTCATGTTGCCCTGTGGGTCTTGCAGCGGGGTGTTGTCGAGATAGATATCGCGCGCGGTGGGCGTACCTTCAAACTCGCCCTCTCCCACGGCGATCAGCATCTTGGCGATAGCAACAGAGCGCAGACTGTCCGGAGCCTCGGTTGGCGTTTTTGGCTTCTCTTCGCCACCCTTGGCGCCGCTGATATCGATCTTGTTGTCGTCGCCCATCTTTTCCTCCAGGCAATAAAAAACCGCCTCATGGGCGGCTGCGGTGCGTCAGCTTTTTGCTACATCTGGTCTTCGGCGTAGATCGCGGCGCTGATGATCGCCCCGCCCACCCGCCGCTTGCCGTAGCACAGCGGGACCGGGTTGCCTGAGGCGGTGGTGTTCTTGGCGCTGCCGAAGGCGTAACCGGGCGTGTTCTCGGGCGCAGCGCTGGTCTTGAGGCCACCAGCCTGGGGACTGAGCATCTGGATTACGCCGCCGGCGACGAGGCCGATGCCTGCCGGAGCCAGATACGGGGCAGTCACCGGGAATACGTATGAAATAGCGAGCAGAACTACACCAACAATCGTCTGGAGGATTCCCGCGCGCTTGCTACCAGTAATCACTGGGGCAATGCGAATCTCGCCTTCTCCGCCAAAAGAGAGTTCGCCCTCTCCAATATTCTTTTTCCCCCTGAACACAGCGAACTCAATGCCTCTAGACTTCGCATTCGACAAGAAGCGCTCGAAGCCAGGAACCTGCACACAAAGAGCCTTGATTGCCTCTGCCGTAGTTCTTACCGACAGCCTGAAAGAGCGGCCGAACTGTCGTAGCTGACCGAAGAGAAGGATGGTGGTGAGTGGCTGATATTCGATTGCGAGTGCTGCCATGGTTTTCTCCGGGCATGAAAAAGCCGCCCGGAGGCGGCTCGATGTGGTTATTCGTTAAAGGCAGTCACGAACTGCCTTTTCAATGGCTGATCGGCCGTAACCGGGCGCCCAGGACAACCGCTGATAAAGTGCGACGCTGCTGCCTTTCAGTGACCGGTTTACCTCAAGAAGCTCCTCAGCCGTCGAGTCGGTTGCGACGATGAGCCTGTAACCACTTGCCGTTTCAGTCATCGTGGCGCCCGATCGAGCATCCTGCCATTTCGGCATGACGCAAAGTGCGTATTGCTTCGGTTCTTTACTCGAAGACGCGCTGATGGTCGCCTTTCCCGACTTCAGGTCGCCAGGTGTTGTGCAGCCCGCCAGCATCACCACCGCTACCGCCGCTATCAAAATCCGCATGTCGTTCCCTCTTTGGTTTGGCGGGACTCTAGCACTGGAGACCACCAAGTGAAATAAAGTCGAAAACAATTCGATCTCAACAGATGATAAAAAGATAGCCGTTAGCTATCATCCTACCTTTGATTATATTGGGGCGATAGCATGAGCGGTTCAAACTGGGTTGCGGCTGCATCTGTTATATTCACTTCACTTACAGCAGGCTATGCAACTTACGAAAACAACAACACCAACAAGGAACTAGAAAAACTCAAGCAAGAAAATTCGTTAACAGTAGAAAAATTCAAACTAGATCAGCTCTTAGAAATGGAAAAAATAAAGTCCACTCAAGAAAGAGAGGCTTTTCTCCAAGATAAGACATTTGAAGTTAGAGCCCAGTACTGCAACGACGCAAAAGTATTACACAAGCAACTAGGAGATCTAATTATAACGTCCAACGATAGAAATCTTGAAGTGAAGGCCGCAGCGCTAACATTAAAATCAAAAGTAACCATGCAGGCTTTCGCATACATAGATGACGGAATTTACAAAAATTACACTAACCAGACCAAAAACTCTAGTGAACCAGATGACAATGCCTTGGTTGCAGCCCTCGCAACGCAAGTTAGAAGATGCGCAACGATGAAGCCAAGTAGCTAATAACATCAGCCAGGGTTTAGTCGTAAGCCTGGTATTGCATCTTTGTGCCTGAGAATCATGCGTGTCCGGTCATGCCAAGGCCCACCGAAAATAATGATCTCGCTCGGCCGGCCGTATAGATGGTGTAGTAGGAAAGGGCCTGGGCCGAATGTAGCGGTATCTTCGCCAGGTAGTGCCGGATCGGCACCCAGGTAGATCCCTGCATGGTTCGGGTGAACCGTCCGACCGACCTGCATAACGATCAGATCGCCACGCTCCGGCCGGTCGACGCGAACGAAGCCGGCGGCCTCGTAGTTCGCCTCGTACAGGCTGATGTTCTCTGCACTCTCCCACCAGCCATCGGTGCGCTGGAAGGCCTCGAACTCCAGCCCCCACTCGCGATGATACCACTCGGCGCATATCGCCCAACAGTCCCACACCCCATGAACAAACGTGCGCTTCAGCAGCGGTGTGCTACAGGTCGGCGTGATCGTCCTGAGGTCGCCTTCGGGCCACGACAGAATGTGCCAGGGCAAGGCCGTGACCTCGCACATGGCCAGGTCCCGAGGCGAGGGCCGGCTGGTTGCGTCCGGGTGTGAATGCACAATGCCGATCACCTCGCCCAGGTCTTCCGCCGCGGCGTAGTCCTCGGGATCAAGCCGGAACTCTTCGTTCGGCTCCGTGGAAATGTTCCTGCACGGGAAGTACTGCTGCTTGCGACCGATAGCCAGGACCAGGCCGCAACACTCTTTCGGGTACTGGGCCGCCGCATGCGCCTGAATCGCGCTCAAGATGTGTTTGCGCATGATCAGCTCCGGGCAATGAGGGACACAGCTGGGAAGCCGCAGGGTGTGACAGTGGCTCAGCTCGCATTGGCGGCTGACGAGTACGTGAACAATCGCCTGGCTGACTGCAAGGTTGGCACTCCCGCGCTGGGCTGGCTGTTGATCGCCAACAACAGCGGCCGCGCCGACAAAACCGCTACTGCCGAGCTGCTGGGCGCCACTGACCACCCACGGGGCAAGCTTTGGGAAATCGCCGAGGGTCTTCTTTGCCCACTGACCCAAGACGCTCTGATCGCCCAGGCAGAGGACAACGAACTGTGAGCCCATACGTTGAGATCGATAAAGCGCTGTTTGCGCTTGAGGATCCAGACAAGCCCCTGCTGGACGAGATCCTGACTGAGGGATTAATCGTCCGCCACTTCACCTCGGGCACCATCAACGCCGAAGAATTCCATTGGTATAGCGCACGCCTCCTGGATGTCAGCCGGCGGCGTAAGGAGACTCCATGAGTACCGCACCGGTTAAATTCCTGATCGATGAACAGCTCGAAGACATCAGCGCTCACAATCTTCGCGAGGCCTACAGCCTGGCCGAACGTCGCGGCTTCTTCGGGGCACCAGTTGAGCAATACGCAGAGCCTGGCTACGGCGGTCGAGTGCTCCAGGTCCTGCGCTACCGGGTTCAACAGCAGGATCAGAGCTGATCAACCTTTGCCCTTGTTCTTGTTCTTCGCGCTGCCCTGCCGAGCCTTGAATCGCGGATTGGATTTGCAGATCACGTAGATCCGTCCCCGACGCATAACGATCTGGCAGTCACGGTGACGGTTTTTCGCTTCTTTGAGTGAGGACAGCACTTTCATCGATGAGGCTCCTTGCGTTGAGCTGATATGTAATAACGTATCTTAAATACGAATAAGAACGTTTATCAACTTTTATTTCCCCTACCCCTTTCGACGCTGCGTGTATCGCGGCAAGGATTCCTCATGTCGACGAACATGCAGATCTGGGAAAAGGTCAGCACGACCGATACCCGCTACACCAAAGCTGCCGAGGTTGGCGGCCAGAAGATCACCAGCCTGAACGGTACGGCGATGATCATGAAGGCCACGGAGGTTTTCGGTCCCGTCGGGATCGGGTTCGGCTGGTCGGTCATGGAAGAGCGCTTCGACGAAGGCTCTGAAATGGTTAGCGGCGAAGGCGACAAACGCTTGGTGCTGGGCCGCGAACTGAACCACACCATCAAGATTCGCTTCTGGTTCGAACTCGACGGAAAGCGCGGTGAGATCGAGCAGTACGGCTGCACTCGCTACCTCTACAAATCGAAGTACGGCACGACAACAGACGGCGAGGCGCCGAAGAAGTCGCTGACCGATGCCATCAAGAAATCGCTGTCGATGCTTGGTTTCAGCGCCGACGTGTTCCTGGGAATGTTTGACGACGTGGAGTACGTCAACCAACTGAAGGACGAAGAGCTGATCGAACACGCCGAAGACCAGGAAGCCGAGAAGGCTCCCGGATGAATTTGTTGTTCCGAAGACTACTTTCACCCCAAACAAAAACGCTATCGCCGAAAAGCTCAAGGAAATCCGCGAGCACAACATAGCCGTTCGTAAACGTATTGCCGCAGGCGAAGAAGTAGGGCATGAGCTGATCGAAGAGCTTGCCTGGGCACGCCTCGAGCGCGGCGACAGCTCGATCCGGATCAAGTGAGGACGCCATAGTCAACACCCATCCCAGCCTGGTCGGATAGTAAGAATAAGATTAGTTTATCAGTTGCATACAGGACTAACTAAATCTTCGCCAAAGGGCGATTTTCACCACTAAAAAGGAGTAATAAAAATGGAAGTAATTTCAAGTGAAAATACAGTGTTCGGGCCAGGCGGCTACGTCCGGCAATTCGTTTCGATTAAGGATGTCTTCGAAGTCAGCGGTGAGGCAGCAGGCGAACAAGCACTACTTAGCTCATATCACTCCGATCACCGCATTGGTGGAGGCACACTGGTATGGGCACCTGAAGTATTGAAGACCAGCCACGATGGATTTCGAGTTTTCAGCCCCACCGTACCCACTACATCACTTTCAACCTCTCAGTCGTCGATTCTCGACTACATGACAGGCTCCGGCGAGATCGATTCTCAGGGTTCAGGTTGCTGGCTTCGGCTGCTCGAAGGTACGATCGAATTGGAGTATGGGGGTGTCACAGAAGGTACCGATTGCGGCCTGCTTGTCCAGAGGATTATGGATGCATGTGTACCGTCAGGAACATCAGTAAATTGTACTATTTCATTGACCGTAGGCTCGCCACTAACAATTCCTGAATATAGGACTAATCCACCCGCATCCCTCGACTTTAACCGATCTCGGGTTCATATTCGGCACCTAATATGTATTCAGACATCGGGGGTTGCCGTCTCAATTGGTAGCTGCACAGCACGACTCACTATTGACTGGATGCAAGGCGCAGGCTTTAGTGGCCACCCATTGGTAGGCATACAAATCTCCGGAATGGGCGGGAATATTATTGACGTAGGGCAAATTGGAGGCTTTCAAAACAACGTCGAATTTAACAACTCCTACTCAAACGTCGTAAACATGGGATGGTGTGATAACGCCATTCGAGGCATTGTATTCATCAACAGCAATGCTAACAAATTAAACGGCGGGCATATTGGTGGTCGATATAGTGACGGAACCATACCAACTGACCCAACCACTTGTGAGGTCGGAGTGTATGTTAACCCAACAAGTTCGAACAACATGATTTATTCAACCATTGAATACTGCAGGCGCTCCGAGATTTCAGTAGGACTGCGTGATAGTGGCTTTGCAACTGTCTATAGAGGCTACATAGAGTCATGCACTGGCTGGAACATCTATGCTGACGGGAAGGATGCCGAAATCAATGTTCTCGCAGGAGGCACCACAACTAGAACCGATGGAGCGGGCTTTTACGCAGGCCCCGAGAATACAATTAATTTTGCGACACAGGTCGATTACTACAACGAGCTACCCAGAGGGGATAATACTAGCCTCACCTTTCTATCACTACAGGCGATAGCCTCCGCTGGCACTGGTAAAGTCAATGGAAAACGTGGTATGGAAACGATCACGCGAAATTATCAATCAGCTACAAACCTTTTACTAGACAGCAGTGATTTCATTTCTGACAGCTGGAATAAAGGAGGTACATCCGGTGCAAGCTGGTCGGGAATAGCAACACCATCTGATTCAGCGATGCCTGACTCGGGATATGAGAATTCAACTCAGATTATCTTCCCGGCATTGCCTTCTGAAAAGGCGATTTATCGGGCGTCCCAAGGGCCAATTACAATGATTAATGGCCCAATCAGCTTCGGATGCTTTGTATTGTGTGTGTCTGGTGATATCGAAATAATGCTTCGCGTTGTAAACAGCACCGGCAGCGTGCAGCACCGACATGTTACTAGGCTGAAACCATCTGCGAATTTTCAAAAAATCGGCAGCGAATTGACCTACACCGGCGCATCAGATTCAAATTCAACTTTTGAAATTACTTTTCGAAGTTCCATTGGTGCGACGATTTATGTCACCAACTGCTACTTCCAAAACCGTGTAGGTGTAAAGTTTCCACCTGCCAACGGGAATACTCTAAGAAACGTTCTTTCCGGAGAGGATGTAGGCGGAAACACCTTCCATAACGGAGCGACAATTAATGGCATTTTCCGAACGGATTATCGAGTAACTTCCAAAGCAATAAGACTGGACAAAAAGAGGATGCAGTACTCTATGGAAGTACTGACAGGTGATGGATACAACGTGCTACTTGAACCTGGGCGTGACGGTCAAGAAATTATCTTTAAAAGGGACTCATCAGTTGGTGTGGTAGGAGTAATCCCTCTGGGAGCGACAATAGAAGGCTCGCTAGAGCCTATTCCGCTTTCTACAGCCTGGCAAACCTTGCGTTTGAAGTACATTCAAACGCCAGCATTTACAGGTTGGATTAGGGTTTAATAGATTTAAATGCCTCGAAAGATCGAGGCATTTCTAAATAATTAACGCAGTGCTTTTTATTCGCATCTCTGCTGATTCCGCCAAAGTAGATCAAAGGTAAGCAGATCGCCGATCTTAACTTGACTCACCGTCCAGAAAACTGGAGAGCCTAGCCAAGACCAGTTCAGTAGGACAAGCATATCCAGGGGCATCACTTCATGCGCCGCATAGCCCGCACCCAGCAACGCAAACGTCAAACCTGGCTCGCACTGCCGGCCAGTGGAATAGAAGAGGTAGGCCATGGCCAAATCAGTACAGGAACGGTCGGCCAAGGCTGCGCAGAAGCGGCTGGCGGTTGCCGAGAAGGAATTGCGACACAAGGTCAGGCCGGGTATCGAGCAAGCAATGGAGCGTATCCGGCTGCGCGGCCAGGTGCCCATCATCAGCGAGGTTCTGCAGATCGCCATCATGAAGATGGATTTGATGGCCGACGACGAACTTGCGGCCTTCTTGAGCTATCCGCGCCACGAAATCGTGATTGACGAAAGAGTGGCGCGAGAGTTTCATGATCAAAGCTTGCGATATCTCAATAAAGATCCTGGAGATGATTTTATTTACCCAGGAAGCGCACTTTATTAAGCATACGAGATGTCCACGCCAAATTTATGTTTGCCGCACATCGGTAAATCGCTTTACGCATGGCCTCATCCATTTCTTTAAGAAAGTCATAAGAGTCCTCTACTGAAGACTCGAAACCCTCTGGACGCGACATTAGCCTGGCCCGGTCGTTCATCAGCTCGGTGAAGCGCTCCCGCGCCCTTGTGAAAGACTTATGGCAAATAGTTAACTCAGGAAAGTAGATGGCACAGAGTGCTGACACTCGCTCCGTTGTAGGCTCAGAAAACTTATCGACGTAACTCGTTGACTCACTCAAAAAACCTTGAAGATCGGACTCACCTTTTGCGTACTGGCTCAGCAGTTCGTGGATGATCGTTAAGTTACGAGAGGACCTATCGAATGCAGTATGCAGCTCTTCCAGTTTTGTTCTGAGCAAGTTTTTCTCTGATCGCTTAGTCTCGAGGATAAACGTAATGCTTCCGGAAACTATCCCTCCTCCCAGAACCGCAGTAATCAAAGATACCCACACGGGAACTGCTGCCATTTGACGCTCCTTTTTTGATGACAGCATCAAACCGCATTCCACCCAGAATTTCCACAATTCCCACCCTACTCGCTGCATCCGGTAACCCGGAGCTCGGCGCCTTACCTCAGAAGCCCGCAGCCTTCAATGTGAAGAAAATGGCAGGCCACATGACCACAGCGACTTTCAAGAAAATCGTTCCAACATTAGCCCGAAATTTTCTTAGCTCCATATTCAGGGCAACCATCGACACGACCAATGCAAGCGGCATGAGCCAAAAAAGGTGATACACGCTAAGGCCGGTGAACACTACTACCGCAATAGATATCCACCAGTGGATGAGAGCTACAACTGTCGATTTAACTCGATGCTGCGGGGCCACCAAAAGACCGAAAGTCCAGCTCACAGCGAAAAACAGAATCACTGCCCAGGCCACATAGCGCATCAGTATCTCCTTGATCCGGCTCCATGCCGGTCACCCGTAATACCCCAACCCAAACCAAATTGCCACCACCGGTTCCGGAGGGCGGCGCCTACCTGGAGATAGTCCATGAACACCATCCCGCCCCGCCCAAAGGCTGACAAAGCAATGATCCTCGAGGCTTGCACCGTTGTGGCTGAAAAGATCAATGGAGACGCCGAAACCATCGCCCAGCACTACCGCCGCCACATGGATGGCTTTGAGCTGGCAAAGGAACTCGACAAGTATGCATCCTGGGACACTACGCGGGATGACATGGAAGCGCTGGACGAGGTCGACTATCTCGTAGATCGGGCCGAGGGCCTGGCGGTTAAAGCGTGGGCTGAAGAGTTCAAGCCCGAGCCGCCGCTGCCTATTGGCACCAGGGTCAAACAAGGCGTGATCACGCGGATCTACGAGCACACCCCGGCCATGTACTGCGTCAAAGAAGACGGCTGCACCAACGACACCCGCAGCCTGCTGATCAAGTTCGAAGACGCCGTAGCAGCCTGATCCGGCTCCATGCCGGGTATTGGTCGTACAGCCTCAGAAGAAACCTAAACACTTCGCACGAGATAGAGCTATGAGTGCTTTTTCAAGCTGCTCCGCCTTAGGCCGGGCAGCAGATACATATTCATGGGCATCGTGAGGCATCGAGTCTTCGATCAAAGAGAATAGCTTTTTCTGTAACGCGTCCCAACGCTTATGGGTCTCAGCGAAATCCGACTTAGTGAAAAGCATCTGCAACATGGTGATGTCTGTAGATAGTTTGTATCTGGCTATGGGCCAATTGGCATCGAGTTGAGCTTTTTCATGCTCTGTGAGCCCATGGATACGATGCTCACCGTTTACCTCACTGTCGAGGTAGCGCTGTATGAGGTTCGTCTTCTCAAGAGCAGAAGCTATTCGCTCGTATCGCTCTGTCCAAAGCTTCTCCCTTTTTGTTCTGACAATCGCGAAATACGCGCCAAACGCCGCACCTGCGACTGCCAGTAATAGCGGTATCCAAAACGTATCCATTCGAACCATCACTCTCCAAATATTTAGTGACGCACAAATACCCCACTTCTACGAATCACGCCAGCCGGCGAGGCGAAGCCATGCCTATTACTCCGGAATATCTGAAGTCGATCCTTGGCTACTCCCCTGAGACTGGTGTGTTCACCTGGTTGGTGAGCAGAAGCCGCACACCCTCGGGTTCGATAGCCGGGAGCTTGGTTTCCAGTGGCTATCTGACGGTGATGATCGACAGGAAGCGGCACAACCTGCACCGACTCGCATTCGTCTACATGCTCTACCGGCACCCGCCCGAGTTCGTAGATCACATCAACGGCCAAAAGACTGACAACCGCTGGATCAACCTCCGCGAGGCTAGCCCAGTGGAAAACGCCAGAAACCAAAAGCGCAGTTGCAAAAACTCCAGCGGAGTCTCCGGCGTCTCGTGGGATTCGCGAGGCCTATGGCGATCCTTCGGTTACCTGGCAGGCAAACAAATAACCCTCGGCCGCTACTTATCAAAGTTTGATGCAGCGGCCGCCAGAAAATCCTTCGAAAACAGTCTCGGCTATCACGAAAATCACGGGAGATAAGCCCCTATGTCCGCACAACAGAAGAAACCCCAATTCATCCATGGCCAGCCGAGCATGGGCCTTCCGTTTCAGAAAGAGCTGGTGGTGGACCTGTTCGCCGGTGGCGGCGGTGCGAGTACCGGTATTGCTCGGGCGTACCGGGAGCCGGACGTAGCGGTAAACCACAACCCGATAGCATTGGCCGTGCACCGCGCCAATCACCCCCAGACTGCGCACTACGTCGCTGACGTGTTTGAGGTTGATCCGGTCCTGGCCACTGGTGGACAACCCGTGGGCATCCTCTGGGCTTCGCCGGACTGCCGCCACCACAGCAAGGCCAAGGGCGGTGCACCGCGCGACCGTGGCGTGCGGGGTCTGGCCTGGGTCGTTGTTCGCTGGGCGCACGCCACTCGGCCGCGCCTGATGTTCCTGGAGAACGTCGAAGAGTTTTGCGACTGGGGTCCTATCGACGAACACGGCCAGCCGATCAAAGCCGAGCGCGGGCGCACCTTCAAATCATTCATTACAGCGCTCAGCACCGGCCTGCCGGCAGATCACCCGGATATGCCGGAGATCCTGCAATCCATCGGAGAGTTCGTACCGGTGGATTGCCTGGTACGGGGCCTGGGCTACAACGTGGAATGGCGAGAGCGCATCGCGGCGAACGCCGGGGCCCCAACCATCCGCAAGCGCCTGTACTTGGTAGCCCGCAGCGACGGCCTGCCGATTGTTTGGCCTGAGCCTGTGCGTCACAAGAAGCCGACAGCGAAGCAGCAGCCTTGGCGCACCGCAGCCGAGTGCATCGACTGGAGCAATCTGGGCAAGACGATCTTCCGGGACAAGCCAATGGCACTCAATACCCGCCGCCGGGTGGCCAAGGGCATGTGGCGTCACGTCATCACCAGCGAGAAGCCATTCATTGTGCCGATGCGCGGAACGTCAGAAGCGCACACCAGCACACACGGCGTGGACGAATCAGTTTCTACCATCAGCGCTGGCGGTACCCACCACGCCCTCGTGCAGCCCGTGGCGGCGCCGTTCCTCACCGAATTCGCCAACGGGTCATCGCAGCGCAACTTCGATGTTCAAGAAGCGCTCCGGACGCAAGTCGCCCAGGTCAAGGGCGGGCACTTCGCGATGGCTGCATGTCACCTGACCCACCTCTCCCACCACGGAGAGCGCAGCGGCTACTCGCCCGATGAGGCGGCCCGCACAGTCACCGGAGCCAATCGCGGCGAACAAGCGTTGGTCGCGGCATCGATGGTGACGCTGCGCAAGGGATCAGTAGGGGCTGATGTTGATGGCCCGCTGGCTGTGGTTGCCACCAGCACCGGACACCACGCGGTAACGGCGGCGTTCTTCGAGCAGGCGAACGGCGGCTTCTACAAGGGTGATGGCCGATCTGCATACTCGCCGACGTCAACCATCTGCCAATCAGGAGCCAACCAACGGCTGGCCAGCGCCTACCTCGTGAAGTACTACGGCAACGAGAAGGACGGCATATCGCTGACCGAGCCAATGCACACCCTACCGACGAAAGATCGGGTGGCTCTGATCGAGGTGGTACAGGTGCCGGACACGCTAACACCTGAGCAAATGGAAGGTGCCCGCCGCTGCGCTGCCTTCATGCATGAGCATCTGCCGGAACACTTCAAAGAGCCGGCCGAGATGATCATGATCGGCGGTTACGTGCTGGTGGACATCACTCTGCGCATGCTGCAACCACCAGAGTTGAAAGCGGCCCAAGGCTTCGACAAGGACTACATCATTGATCGCGGCCTGTTCGTTGACCCGCTACTCGCGGCGAAGATTGGAGGGTTTCAGTTTCGCGACATACGGCCGAAGGCAGCCTCGGAAATCATCGATATCGGCGATGCAAGCCTGCTGCTGGGACACAGCAAACAGGAGATCACCAAGCGGGTTTACAGGAGGATCGGCGCAACCGCCAAACCATCCAAATAGGCAAAGTTTCGGAACTCATACCCAAAAGTTTCGGAACTCCTGCTATTTCAGCCGATTCTCAGCCCAAGCCCCAGAAACGCAAAAGCCCCGCTTTCGCGAGGCTTTTGTGTAAATCTTGGCGGGAAACCAGGGATTCGAACCCTGGGAACGCTATTAACGTTCGCCGGTTTTCAAGACCGGTGCATTCAACCACTCTGCCAATTTCCCTTATGCAGCACAGGATTATAGTAGTCCATCCTGTCTCAGCGGGCGCCATAATACCCGAATGAAACACACTGTCAAACTCTCGCCATCGCTTGTTACAGAGCGTCTGTTATGATCTTTGCGACTGAACGTTTCAAAACTGAAGGAGTGTCGCCATGCGCGAACAGAATTACGCAGTGAATGGCAACGCGCAGGCTGAGCAGCTAGAAGTTAGCCGCGTCCTGCGCAATACGTACGGCTTGCTCGCTCTTACCCTCGCATTCAGCGGCGTGATGGCCTACGTTGCGCAGCAAATGCGCGTCGGTTACCCGAATATCTTTGTCGTGCTGATCGGCTTCTACGGTCTGTTTTTCCTGACCAACAAGCTGCGTGACTCAGCCTGGGGCCTGGTATCGGCGTTTGCCTTGACCGGTTTCATGGGTTTCCTGCTGGGCCCTATCCTTAACCGTTACCTGGGCATGCAGGGCGGCGCGGAAGTAGTCAGTTCGGCGTTTGCCATGACGGCGCTGGTGTTTGGCGGCCTGTCGGCTTACGTACTGATCACCCGCAAGGACATGAGCTTCCTCGGTGGTTTCATCACCGCTGGCTTCTTCGTGTTGCTGGCAGCGGTCGTCGCCGGGATGTTCTTCCAGATCAGCGGCCTGCAACTGGCGATCAGCGCAGGTTTTGTGCTGTTTTCCTCGGTCTGCATCCTGTTCCAGACCAGCGCGATCATCCACGGCGGTGAGCGTAACTACATCATGGCGACCATCAGCCTGTATGTATCGATCTACAACCTGTTCATCAGCTTGTTGCAGATCTTCGGCATCATGAGCCGCGACGACTGATCGCAGCCTCATGTAAAAAGCCCGCTTCGGCGGGCTTTTTGTTGTCTGCGGCTTTATCATTGGCCCAGGTTTACCCACAGAGTGTTCCATGAAGTTCGCGATTGCGCTTTTCTCCGCCGCCCATGCGCCCTCCTCGCGCCGTGCCCTGCTGTTCGCCCAGGCAGCGTTGGCCGGCGGGCATGAGATTGTGCGGCTGTTTTTTTATCAGGATGGCGTCTACAGCGCGTCCAGCAACATTGTCGCGCCGCAGGACGAGCAGGATATCGCCAACCAATGGCGTGCCTTTGTCAGCCAGCATCAGCTCGATGGCGTGGTGTGCATTGCAGCAGCCCTGCGTCGCGGGGTGTTGAATGCCGAAGAAGCGACGCGCTATCAGCGCAGTGCCGTAAACCTGGACGCGCCCTGGGCGCTGTCGGGCCTTGGGCAATTGCACGACGCCGCCCAAACCGCTGACCGTTTGATCTGCTTTGGAGGGCCATGACATGTCGAAATCCTTGTTGGTGATCAGCCGCCAGGCTCCGTGGTCCGGGCCCAGTGCGCGGGAAGCGCTGGATATCGTGCTGGCCGGTGGTGCATTCGATTTGCCCATTGGCCTGCTGTTTCTGGATGACGGGGTGTTTCAATTGGCAACGGGCCAGGATGCCAAGGCCGTTCAGCAAAAAGACCTCAGCGCCAACCTGCAAGCGCTGTCACTGTTTGGTATCGACGATGTGTTTGCCTGCAGTCATAGCCTCAACGAGCGTGGGCTTGTATCTCCCACCAGTGCGCAACCGCTGAGCAGCGAGCAGATCAGCGAGATGATTGACCGTTACGACCAGGTGATAACCCTCTGATGGCGACTTTGCATGTGGTATCCCACTCCCCTTTTACCGATAGCCGGCTGGAGAGCTGCCTGCGCCTCTGTGGCGCGCAGGACGCGATCCTGCTTTGCGGTGACGGTGCCTACGCCCTGCAAGCTGCCAGCGCGCCTTTCCGGGCCCTGCAAGCCAAAGGGCTGAAGGTGTTTGTCCTCGCAGAAGACAGCCAGTCCCGAAATCTGCCTGTGCCCGCCTGGGCCGACAGCGTCGATTACCCAGCCTTCGTCCAGCTGTCGATCGACTACAACAAGGTTAATACCTGGCTATGAACACCCTGACCGTAGGCGAGCGTACCCTCGAGCTGGACAAGGACGGTTACCTCGCCGACTTGAGCGACTGGTCCACCGACGTGGCCAATGCCCTGGCCGCCGCCGAAGCCATGGACCTGACCCCCGAGCACTGGGAAATCCTTGAGTTGCTGCGCGGTTTCTACGACGAGTTCCAACTGTCACCTGCCACCCGCCCGCTGATCAAGTACACCGCCTTGAAGCTGGGCCCGGAAAAGGGCAACAGCCTGCACCTCAACCGACTGTTCAAAGGCACTCCCGCCAAACTCGCCGCCAAGTTGGCGGGCCTGCCCAGGCCGACGAATTGCTTATGACCGACTTTGCCCCATTGATCACCGAAACTCCTGCCGAGCATCCGTTTGCCCCCTTCGTGCGCATCCTCGGTAAAGGCAAGCGCGGCGCCCGCAGCCTGACCCGCGAAGAAGCCCGCGAAGCCATGGGCATGCTGCTCGATGAAAAGGTCGAGGACACCCAACTCGGGGCGTTCCTGATGCTGTTGCGGCACAAAGAGGAAAGCCCGGAAGAACTCGCCGGTTTCACCGAAGCCGTACGCGAACGTTTGAATGCTCCGTCACTCAACGTTGATGTCGACTGGCCTACTTACGCAGGGAAAAAACGCCACCTGCCGTGGTACCTGCTGGCGGCCAAATGCCTGGCACAAAACGGCGTACGTATTTTGATGCACGGCGGCGGCGCGCATACAGCAGGCAGGCTGTATACCGAGCAGTTGCTGGAAGGCTTGCAGATACCGTTGTGCCGTAACTGGCAACACGTCGAGTCGGCCCTTGAACAAGGCAGCCTGGCGTTTATTCCGCTAGGGGATTGGGCGCCGCAACTACAGCGCATGATCGATCTGCGCAACACCCTGGGCCTGCGCTCACCGATCCATTCCCTGGCGCGCATCCTCAACCCGTTGAACGCCCGTTGCGGCTTGCAAAGCATCTTCCACCCGGGCTACCAGGGCGTGCACCGTGACGCCAGTGGCTTGCTCGGCGATAACGCCATTGTGATCAAGGGCGACGGCGGCGAGATCGAGATCAACCCCGACACCATCAGTCACTTGTATGGCACCACCGGCGGCGAAAGTTGGGATGAAGAGTGGCCCGCCCTCTCCGCCCAACGCCACGTCAAGCCGGCCGCACTCGACCCTGAGCACTTGAAGGCGCTGTGGCGCGGTGACGTACAGGACAGCTACCCGCAACTGGCCTTGATTGCCACCATGGCCCTGGCCTTGCGCGGCCTTGGTCACCCACGGGAGCAAGCGTTCGAACTCGCCCAGCAATACTGGGACGCCCGGAACAAATCGATTTAGTCGATCATTAACTCCCAGCCTTTGCGCTTTTTGTTCGAACCCAGACCTTTAGACTGGACTCCAACGCTTATTAGCCAAGGAGTCAGTCATGGGTTTGCTGATCGAAGGACGCTGGCATGACCAGTGGTACGAAAGTAGCGCAGATGGCGCCTTCCAACGGGAACAGGCGCAACGTCGCAACTGGGTCACTGCCGATGGCCAACCTGGCCCTACCGGTGAAGGCGGCTTCGCTGCTGAAGCGGGGCGTTACCATTTGTATGTTTCCCTCGCCTGTCCTTGGGCCCATCGCACACTGATTCTGCGCAAGCTCAAAGGCCTGGAAAGCCTGATCGATGTGTCCGTGGTCAGTTGGTTGATGCTGGAGAACGGCTGGACCTTCGACAAGGCCCATGGCTCAACCGGCGACAAACTTGATGACTTCAGCTACATGCACCAACGCTACACCGCCGACACAGCCACCTATACTGGACGCGTCACGGTGCCGGTACTGTGGGACAAGAAGCTGAAGCGGATTGTCAGCAATGAATCGGCGGAGATCATCCGTATGTTCAACACTGCGTTCGACGAGCTGACTGGTAACACCCTGGACTTCTACCCTGAGGCCCTACGCTCAAAAATTGATGCTCTAAACGAACGGATCTATCCGACCGTAAACAACGGCGTCTATCGTGCAGGCTTTGCCACCTCGCAAAAAGCGTATGAAGCAGCGTTTGATGATGTGTTCGCCGAACTGGACCATCTGGAACAGCATCTGGCCGACCATCGTTACCTGGCCGGTGAATACCTGACCGAGGCCGACATACGGCTGTTCACCACGATGATTCGTTTTGATGCGGTGTATTACAGCCACTTCAAATGCAACCTGCGGCGGATTGCCGACTATCCAAACCTGTCGAACTGGCTGCGGGAGCTGTATCAATGGCCGGGAATTGCCGAAACGGTAGATTTTGCTCACATCAAGGGGCACTACTACGCCAGTCACAAGACGATTAACCCGACGGGAATTGTGCCGAAGGGGCCGTTACAGAGTTTTGATATCGCCCATGATCGGAGGAGACTGAGCGAGAAAGGGGTTTGGACACGGGCCTGAGGCACAAGCACCACCTGTGGCGAGCGGGCTTGCCCGCGTTGGGCTGCGCAGCAGCCCCGGTCGGAGTTCGATTGAGTCGCCGACTTTAGGGCCGCTTCGCGCCCCAACGCGGGCAAGCCCGCTCGCCACAAAAGCAATCTCACCACGACAAGCCCGGCTCCCACAGTTTGATCTGTGTGAAGCCGGTACGTGTTTATCAGACCTGCGACTGAGCGCCTTCAAACCACTTCAGCTTCTCACGCAACTGCACCACTTCCCCAACGATCACCAGCGTTGGCGCATGAACCTCATGCTCCGCCACCAGTTGCGGCAGGTTGGCCAAGGTGCCCGTGAAGACCCGCTGGTTCGATGTGGTGCCTTGCTGGATCAACGCTGCCGGAGTGTCTGCAGAGCGACCATGCTGGATCAGTTGCTCACAAATAATCGGCAAGCCGATCAGGCCCATGTAGAACACCAGGGTCTGTGACGGCCCTACCAGATCACTCCAGGGCAAGTCCGAGGTCCCGTCCTTCAAATGCCCGGTAATGAAGCGTACCGATTGCGCATAGTCGCGATGGGTCAGCGGAATACCGGCGTAGGCTGCACAACCACTGGCCGCCGTAATGCCTGGCACGACCTGGAACGGAATGCCATGGGCCGCCAATTCTTCGATCTCTTCGCCGCCACGGCCAAAGATGAATGGATCACCGCCCTTGAGTCGTAGCACGCGCTTGCCTTGTTTGGCCAGGTCCACCAGTTGCTGATTGATCTGGTCCTGAGGCAACGCATGGTCCGCGCGACGCTTGCCGACATACACACGCTCGGCATCACGGCGGCACAACTCAAGAATGGCCGGCGCCACCAGGCGGTCATACAGCACCACATCGGCCTGCTGCATCAAGCGCAAGGCACGGAAGGTCAGTAGGTCCGGATCACCCGGGCCCGCGCCCACCAGATAGACTTCACCGGGCGCATGAGGCGGCGCACCGTTGATTTTTTCCACCAGCAAGCGCTCGGCTTCGTCGCCCTGCCCGGCCAGTTGCCGGTCGGCAATCGGGCCTTGAAAGACGTCTTCCCAGAACGCACGACGCTGCTGAACATCCGGGAACAGGCCTTTGACCTGAGTACGGAAACGCGCCGCCAGTCCCGCTAATTGGCCGTAGGTCGACGGCACCCAGGTTTCCAGCTTGGCCCGGATCAACCGCGCCAGCACCGGCGCATCGCCGCCACTGGACACCGCAATCACCAATGGCGAACGGTCGACAATCGCCGGGAAGATCACGCTGCACAGAGCCGGCGCATCCACCACATTGACAGGTACACAACGACGCCGAGCATCACTGGACACTTGCGCGTTCAATGGCTCGTCATCGGTCGCTGCGATGATCAGGGTGCAGCCATCAAGGTCGGCCTCCTGATAACCGCGCAAAATCAGTTCACCGCCACTGCCCAGCACCAGTTCACGCAACTGGTCTTCGATCTGGGGAGCAACCACCCGCAACACCGCACCGGCGTCGGCCAGCAGCCGGGATTTGCGCAAGGCAATCTCCCCGCCACCGACGACCAACACACGACTGCCGCGCAGGTTATGAAACAGCGGCAGAAATTCCATTTAGCCGATGACCTCAACGCCCGCCATGTAAGGCTTGAGCACGTCAGGTACGCGGATAGAACCGTCAGCTTGCTGGTAGTTTTCCAACACAGCAACCAGGGTCCGGCCTACCGCCAGGCCCGAACCGTTGAGGGTGTGGACCAGCTCAGGCTTGCCGGTTTCCGGGTTACGGAAACGCGCCTGCATACGACGGGCCTGGAAGTCGCCGCAGTTGGAGCACGACGAAATCTCACGGTATTTGTCCTGGCTCGGCACCCACACTTCCAGGTCGTACGTCTTCACGGCGCTGAAACCCATGTCGCCGGTGCACAGCGCCAGAACGCGGTACGGCAGCTCCAGGAGTTGCAGGACACGTTCGGCGTTGGCGGTCAGACCTTCCAGCGCTTCCATGGAGGTCGACGGCTCTACAACCTGAACCATCTCGACCTTGTCGAACTGGTGCTGGCGGATCATGCCGCGGGTGTCGCGACCCGATGCACCGGCTTCACTGCGAAAGCACGGCGAATGGGCGACAAATTTGATCGGCAGTTGCTTGGCATCGAGGATTTCCCCTGCCACGATGTTGGTCAGCGACACTTCGGCGGTCGGGATCAGGTACAGATCGGCTTCGCCATCGCGGCTGATCTTGAACAGGTCTTCCTCGAACTTCGGCAGTTGGCTGGTACCCACCAGCGCGGGAGCCTGAACCAGATACGGGGTGTAAGCCTCTTCGTAGCCGTGTTCGCCGGTATGCAGGTTGATCATGAACTGCGCCAGGGCACGGTGCATGCGCGCGATCGGACCACGCAGCAAGGCAAAGCGTGCGCCGGACATTTTGGCGGCTGTTTCAAAATCCAGGCCACCGGTCAATTCGCCCAGGGCGACGTGGTCCTTGATCTCGAAATCGAAGGCTTTTGGCGTGCCCCAGCGACGGACTTCGACGTTACCATCTTCGTCTTCGCCGATCGGCACAGATTCGTGCGGCAGGTTCGGGATACCCAGCAAGATCGAATCCAGTTCGGTCTGGATCGCGTCCAGCTCGACTTTACCGGAAGCCAACTCACCGGCCATACGCTCAACGTCCGCCATCAACGGCACGATGTCTTCACCGCGCTGCTTGGCTTGACCGATGGATTTGGAACGCGCATTACGCTCAGCCTGCAGTGCTTCGGTGCGGGTCTGGACGGTCTTGCGCTGTTCTTCCAGCGCTTCGATGCGCGCAACATCCAAGGCAAAGCCACGGGATGCCAGGCGGTCCGCTACGTCCTGAAGGTTGCTACGTAACAGTTTGGAATCGAGCATGTCGGTCTCTCGTTTATCAAAGTTTGGTCAAGGACAGGCCAGCCCAGGTAGCGAGCAGCCCGCCGAACACGCTGATGGCCAGGTACCCGAAGGCGACCGGTGCCTGCCCGCTTTCCAGCAGGCGCAACGTATCCAGTGAAAAGGATGAAAAGGTCGTCAGACCGCCTACAAAGCCGACAATCAAGCCGGCGCGAATTTCAATCGGCACTTCCGGGCGCACCAGAAACCACCCGTACAACAAGCCGATGATCAAACAGCCTACCAAGTTGACCGCCAAGGTCGCCGCATAAAAATGCCGCGGCCAGTTGGCGCTGACCCAGGTGCTGGTGGCGAAACGCAATAATGTACCAGCGATGCCGGCCACGGACACGGCAAGAATCGTTCTAAGCACTACTTTCTCCGCTGTTTCGGGCTGAGCCGGTCAAGTTGAGCAAGATGGTTGAGTTTTTCACCGATCTTCAACTCCAGGCCACGGGGCACGGGCTGATAAAACGGTTGTGGCTCTAACTCATCCGGGAAATAGTCTTCGCCAGCGGCGTAGGCGTCCGGCTCATCGTGGGCGTAACGGTATTCATCGCCATAACCCAGCTGCTTCATCAGCTTGGTCGGTGCATTACGCAGGTGCAGCGGCACTTCCAGGGAGCCGTGCTCGGCGGCGGCGCGCAGGGCGGATTTGAAGCCCATGTACACCGCGTTGCTTTTCGGCGCACACGCCAGGTAAGTGATCGCTTGGGCCACCGCCAGCTCGCCTTCCGGGCTGCCCAGGCGTTCCTGCACTTCCCAGGCTGCCAGGCATAGGCTCAGGGCACGCGGGTCGGCGTTGCCGATGTCTTCGCTGGCCATGCGCACCACGCGCCGGGCGAGGTATAGCGGGTCGCAACCGCCATCGATCATCCGGGCAAACCAGTACAGCGCACCGTCCGGGTTGGAACCACGCACCGATTTATGCAACGCAGAGATCTGGTCGTAAAAGGCTTCGCCACCCTTGTCGAAGCGGCGGCGGGTATCGCCTAGCAGGCTCTGCAGCAGATCGACGCCAATTTCGCTGCCATCCTCAGCCAAGTCGGAGGCGTTCTCCAACAGGTTGAGGAAACGTCGTCCGTCGCCGTCGGCAGCCGTCAGGAGAATCTTGAAACCTTCCTCACTGACCGTCAGTTGGCGCTTGCCCAGGCCCTTTTCCTCGGTCAGCGCCCGCTGCAACAGCTTCTGCATCGCCACTTCGTCGAGGCTTTTAAGCACATAAACCCGCGCCCGCGACAGCAACGCGTTGTTCAGCTCAAAGGATGGGTTTTCGGTGGTAGCACCGATAAAGATCAACGTGCCGTCTTCGACATACGGCAAAAACGCATCCTGCTGCGACTTGTTGAAGCGATGCACTTCGTCGACAAACAAGATGGTGCGCTTGCCGTATTGCCCGGCCTGCTGCTTGGCCACGTCCACCGCCTGGCGGATCTCCTTGACCCCGGCCAGCACCGCCGAGACCGTTTCGAAGTGCGCGTCCGAGACTTTCGCCAGCAGCCGGGCCAGGGTAGTTTTACCCACGCCCGGCGGCCCCCAGAAAATCATCGAATGCAGGGCACCCTGCTCCAGGGCTTCGCGCAAGGGCTTGCCACGGGCGAGCAGGTGTTCCTGCCCGACGTACTCATCCAGGTTGGTCGAGCGCAGGCGCGCCGCCAAAGGTTGAGCAATCGGGTCACTTCGAAACAAATCCATGGGCAGCGTTTGAAACCTCTAAGCAGTTTATTCCTGGATCACGTCGGCACCCTTGGGGATGTCGAACTTGAACTTGGAAGCGGCGACAGGCTGGTTGGCCTTAACCCCGGAGAACAGGATATTGGTGCGCTGGCCGACGCTGTCGATCAACTGCATGTCATTGATTACACCGTTACGGAACGACAAGCGCAGGCTGTCGAACAGCGTGTCTTTGGTGGTCGGCTTGAGGGTGAAGTTGATTACACCGCTGGCTTGCTGGGACGTAATATCAAAGCTCTTGCTGATCTGCGACACATCGCCGGACAACAGCAAGGCCGGTGTCTGGCTCAAGCGTGGATCAAGCTTCTTGATGGTCGCCTGCTCCAGGTCCGGATCCCACAAAGTAACTTTCTGGCCGTCGGAAACGATGGTCTGGTCATTGGGCTTGTCGGTTTTCCAATAGAAAAGCCCTGGGCGCTGCACAGCCATCTCGCCAGCCGTTTCCTGCAACCGGGTACCACCACCGTCCAGGGTCAATTGGGAAAAACGCGCGGTGATGGTTTTGGATTGTTCCAGCAAGTTGGTCAGGCTCGCCACGGAGGCAGGATCTGCCTGAGCCGAAAGAGCGGTCAGAGCCAGTGCCGGCAACAACAGCATGCGGATAAGACGCATGGGAGTCCTCATAGATTCGTGTGGAAGGCGTGCCGCGTGTAGCCACGCGGCACGTATCAGTCGCGCATTGGCCCTGGCGCGATGACTTCGCGCGAGCCGTTGGTGTTCATGGACGTCACCACCCCGGCCATCTCCATGGATTCGATCATGCGGGCGGCGCGGTTGTAGCCAATTTTCAGTTTGCGCTGCACGGCGGAGATCGAGGCACGACGGCTTTCCAGGACGAACTGTACCGCCTCGTCATAAAGCGCGTCGGTTTCCGCATCATCATCACCGCCGCTGCCACCGTCGAAGCCGCTACCGGCCTCTTCGACACCGGCGAGGATATCGTCGTTGTATTCCGGTGCGCCCCGCAGCTTCCAGGCTTCCACCACACGGTGTACTTCATCATCGGACACAAAGGCGCCGTGAACCCGGATCGGCAGGCTGGTGCCCGGCGGCATGTAGAGCATGTCACCGTGGCCCAACAGCTGCTCGGCGCCACCCTGGTCGATGATGGTCCGCGAGTCGATCTTGCTCGACACCTGGAATGCCATACGAGTCGGGATGTTGGCCTTGATCAAGCCGGTGATCACGTCCACCGACGGACGCTGGGTGGCGAGAATCAGGTGGATACCGGCCGCACGCGCCTTCTGGGCAATACGAGCGATCAGCTCCTCGACCTTCTTGCCGACGATCATCATCATGTCGGCAAATTCGTCGACCACCACCACAATGGTTGGCAGCTTGGTCAGTAGCGGCGCTTCGTCGTGAATGCTTTCGCGCTTGTACAGCGGATCGGTCAGCGGCGTACCAGCGTCCTGGGCTTCCTTGACCTTGGCGTTGAAGCCTGCGAGGTTACGCACGCCCATCTTCGCCATCAGTTTGTAGCGTCGTTCCATCTCGGCAACGCTCCAGCGCAGGGCGTTGGCGGCGTCCTTCATGTCGGTCACTACCGGGCATAGCAGGTGCGGAATACCTTCGTAGATCGACAACTCAAGCATTTTCGGGTCGATCATGATCAGCTTGGCGTCTTCCGGGCCCGACTTGAACAGGATCGACAGGATCATCGCGTTCACGCCCACCGACTTACCGGAGCCCGTGGTACCGGCCACCAGCAAGTGAGGCATTTTCGCCAGGTCGGTGATCACGGGCTTGCCGCCGATGTCATGGCCCAAGGCCAAAGTGACCGGCGATTTGAAATTGTCATATTCCGGGGTCGACAGCACTTCGGAGAAGCGCACGATCTGGCGGTCTTCGTTAGGAATCTCGATACCGACGGTGGTCTTGCCGGGAATCACTTCCACCACCCGCACACTGGTCACGGCCAGGGAACGCGCCAAATCCTTGGCCAGGTTGGAAATACGGCTGACCTTGACGCCGGCTGCCGGCTGGATTTCGTAACGGGTAATCACTGGGCCCGGGTGGATCGAATCTACCGAGACTTCGACCCCGAACTCCTTGAGTTTGATTTCCAGCAAGTGACCGACGGCCGCCAGGGACTCAGGGGAATAGTTGAGTTGTTTCTTTTCGGCCGGGTCAAGAATCGAAATCGGCGGCAAGGTGCCTTCCACCGCGCTATCGACAAACAGCGGTGCCTGCTTCTCTTTCTGCACGCGATTGCTTTGCTCCGGCGCCTTGGTTGGCGCGGGGGCAATCACCGGCGGAACTTGTTTCTCACGGTCGGACATGTGCTTGGTCAGGGCCTGCTCGCGTTCGATCAGGCGCTCCTTGACCTTGGCCTGCTCGCGACGATCTGGTGTACTCGGCGCCACGACTTCGTTGACGCGAGTGTCGACCTCACGCAGTTGCGCAACCATCCGTTTTCGATCAACACGGGCCGACCACCAACGGTTGGCCGCGCCCTGAAACAGCTCGAACAGGTCGAGGGTGATCTTGCCGGTCACGTCCATGACCTTGAACCAGGACAGATCGGTAAACACCGTCAGGCCGAACAGGAACAAGGCGATGAACATCAGGGTGCTGCCCTGGATATTCAGGGTCCTGCGGGCCAGGTCGCCCAGGCTTTCACCCAAGGCACCGCCCGCGCCCGCCGGCAAACCGGTGGGTGCATGAAAGTGGATATGCGCCAGGGCCGCTCCCGACAACACCAGGAATACCAGGCCGATCAGCCGCCAGGAAAACAGCCAGCCGCTCCATTGCCATGGCTCATGGCGCTGACGGAAGATCTGCCAGGTCTTGATGGCCAACAACAACGGGAAGATATAGGCGAAGTAGCCCAGGACCATGAACAGGATATCGGCACTGTAGGAGCCGGCAGGACCACCGAAGTTCTGCACGTCTTCGATCTTGCTGTTGTGGCTCCAGCCCGGATCATCCTTGCCGTAGGTCAGCAAGGCCATCATCAGGAACAGACACAAGGCGCCAATGGCGATCAGTGCACCTTCCTTGAGCCGGTAGTGCAGATGCTGGCGCCAGGCCGGAACTACTACTGTTTTAGGTGTTGCGGCGGATTTCTTCAAAACGGGTCTTTTCCTGCGCCTTTAGCGCGTCCATCTGTTGAATGACTGCAAAACACTGCCCAATCCGAGCAGGTAAAAAATGAACAAGTGTCGATGAAACTACTTTTAACACTCTGTGACTGATTCATGAAACGGCGATAGCGCCTGAATCGCCGTATTGTACGGGTTTGTGTGCCCGTTGCCACGCCGTAAGCCTGCGTAATGCAGCATAGCAAAGGCCTGTCGCTTGGCGTTCAATTTGAGCATGCATTGTCTTTACTGACAAAGGCTTATGAGCTGTTTTTAGCAATCCAGGCTAGCTTGACGACAACCGGACGCTCCTTGAACCCGATTACGACCATGCCCCCGCGATAGAGTTGCAAAAGCACCCATTGATGTTCGGGCTAGCCCCCAGCCGTTTCGTCGACAATAATCACTGTTCTTGAGATGGGCTTTACACCTGTCACTCCCCTCCCCTTCCGTAAGTCTGGATGCCATGCTGACCTGGTTGCAACGCAACACGCTGACTTTCCCGCCGCTGACAAAAGCCATGCGTGAACCCAACGGCCTGCTCGCCGCCGGTGGTGACCTGTCTGCCGACCGACTGATCCAGGCCTATCGCCACGGTTGCTTCCCCTGGTTTTCGGAAGGCCAGCCGATTCTCTGGTGGTCACCAGACCCACGTACCGTTCTATTCCCCGCCGAGCTGCACGTTTCCCGTAGCCTGGGCAAACTTTTGCGCCAGCAGCGCTACAAGGTGACCTTCGACCAGGATTTCGCCGCCGTCATCCAGGCCTGCGCCGCACCCCGCAGCTACGCCGACGGCACCTGGATCACCGACGCCATGCAAAGTGCCTATCTGCAACTGCATCAGCGGGGTTATGCGCATTCGGTGGAAGTCTGGGACCAAGGCGAGTTAGTGGGTGGTCTCTATGGCCTGGCCATGGGCCAGTTGTTTTTTGGCGAGTCGATGTTCAGTCGCGCCGACAACGCCTCGAAATTCGGCTTCGTCACCCTGGCCAGGCAATTGCAGGCCTGGGGTTTTGTGCTGATCGACTGCCAGATGCCCACCGACCATCTGCACAGCCTCGGCGCCCGCGCCATACCTCGCAGCGACTTTGCAGGGTTCCTGCGCGACCATCTGGACCAACCCAGCGCCGCACCGTGGGTTTCCTAGGCGACTTCCTCGCACCTGGCTTACACTTATTTCAAAGCTTATCCGAGGGTTGATCATGACCGAGCTGGCGCGTTTGAAGTTTTATGCCACTCAACCTCACTCTTGCAGCTATCTGCCCGATGAGCAGGCCACCACGCTGTTCCTCGATCCCAGCCAGCCAATGGACGTGCACGTGTACGCCGATTTATCAGAAATGGGTTTTCGGCGCAGTGGCGACCATCTCTACCGCCCCCATTGCCAGAACTGCAACGCTTGCGTGCCGGCGCGCATCCCGGTGGCGCAGTTCCTGCCTGACCGCAATCAGAAACGTATTCTCAAGCGCAACGCCGACCTGACGGTGACACCGGCAAAACCGGGCTTCAGTGAAGAGTATTTCGATCTCTACCAACGCTACATCGAACAACGCCATGCCGACGGCGATATGTTTCCGCCCAGCCGCGACCAGTTTTCCACCTTCCTGGTGCGCGACCTGCCGTTCTCGCGCTTCTACGAATTCCGACTCGAGGGACGACTGCTGGCCGTAGCCGTCACCGACTTGCTACCCAACGGGTTATCTGCGGTGTACACCTTTTACGAACCCGCCGAAGAGCGCCGTAGCCTGGGGCGCTTTGCGATCCTCTGGCAAATCGGCGAAGCCATACGGCTGGAACTGGAAGCGGTTTACCTCGGATATTGGATCAAGAACTGCAAAAAGATGAACTACAAGACCCAATATCGGCCCATTGAGCTGCTGATTAATCAAAGATGGGTCACGTTGAACTAGAACCCCTTGGCTTAAACCCCATTTTTCGGGCACAATGCACGCCGCTTTTGCCTGGCGCAGTTGCACCGGGCCATTCATTGGATACCGAGGGCTTTACTGCATGTCGAAAGAAGACAGCTTCGAAATGGAAGGCACTGTCGTCGACACCCTGCCCAACACCATGTTTCGTGTGGAGTTGGAAAATGGGCACGTCGTAACCGCGCATATCTCCGGCAAGATGCGCAAGAACTACATTCGTATTCTTACCGGTGACAAAGTGCGCGTCGAGCTGACGCCCTATGACTTGAGCAAAGGGCGCATCACTTACCGCGCTCGTTAAGCAAGTCAATACAAAACGCCCGGTTATGCCGGGCGTTTTTGTTTGGGCACTATTTATCTGTGTGGGAGCGGGCTTGCCCGCTCACACATTGGTTATTTAGTGTATTCAACACAGCAAAAAGGCGCCTTCTCGGCGCCTTTTTGCTGTGCTGCGGTCAGCTATCAGGCCATTTCAGCCGTGGTTTCGAAGTCGAAGGTCAGCTCGCCATCCTTCAGATCGATATGCACCACGCCACCATGGTCAGACAGTTCGCCAAAGAGGATCTCCTCGGCCAGCGGACGCTTGATCTTGTCCTGGATCAGGCGAGCCATTGGCCGCGCGCCCATCGCCGCATCGTAACCACCCTCTGCCAGCCAGCCGCGTGCCGCCTCCGTCACTTCCAGCTGCACGCGCTTGTCTTCCAACTGCGCTTGAAGCTCGGTAAGGAACTTGTCCACCACGCTTTTGATGACCTCATGACTGAGGCGACCAAACTGGATAATGGTGTCCAGACGGTTACGGAATTCCGGCGTGAAACTCTTCTTGATCACTTCCATGGCGTCGGAAGAGTGATCCTGATGAGTAAAGCCAATGGAAGCCCGCGCGGCCGTTTCGGCACCGGCGTTGGTGGTCATGATCACGATCACGTTGCGGAAATCCGCCTTGCGCCCGTTGTTGTCGGTCAGGGTCCCGTGATCCATAACCTGCAGCAGCAGGTTGAAGACTTCCGGGTGAGCCTTCTCGATTTCATCGAGTAGCAGTACGCAATGCGGTTGCTTGGTGATCGCTTCGGTCAACAGGCCGCCCTGGTCGAAACCGACATAGCCTGGAGGCGCACCGATCAGGCGCGACACGGTATGGCGCTCCATGTATTCGGACATGTCGAAACGCACCAACTCGATGCCCATGGCCTTGGCCAGCTGCCGCGCCGCCTCGGTCTTGCCCACACCGGTCGGCCCTGCGAACAGGAACGATCCGACAGGCTTGTCCGGAGACTTGAGGCCGGCGCGAGACAGCTTGATCGCAGTCGACAGCGAATCGATGGCCGCATCCTGACCAAATACGGTCAGCTTGAGGTCACGCTCCAGGTTACGTAGCAACTCCCGATCAGAACTGTTGACGTGTTTTGGCGGAATCCGCGCGATTTTCGCCACGATGTCCTCGACCTGAGGCACGTCGATGCGCTTAACGCGCTTCTCTACCGGTTGCAGGCGCTGGTAGGCCCCTGCTTCGTCGATCACGTCGATGGCCTTGTCCGGCATGTGCCGGTCATTGATATAGCGCGACGCCAGCTCGGCAGCAGCACGCAGGGCCTCATCGGTGTACTCGATGCCATGGTGCGCTTCGAAACGGCCTTTGAGCCCACGCAGAATGCCGATGGTGTCTTCCACCGAAGGCTCGGACACGTCAACTTTCTGGAAGCGACGTGCCAGGGCGCGGTCTTTCTCAAAGATCCCGCGGAATTCCTGGAACGTGGTCGAACCGATGCAGCGGATATCACCCGACGACAACAGAGGCTTGAGCAGGTTGGAGGCATCCATCACCCCACCAGAAGCCGCGCCGGCGCCGATGATGGTATGAATCTCATCGATGAACAGGATCGCCTGTGGGCGCTTTTTCAGCTCGCCGAGCAACGCCTTGAAACGCTTCTCGAAGTCGCCACGGTACTTGGTACCGGCCAGCAAGGCACCGAGATCAAGGGAGTAGACAACGCTATTGGCCAGTAGGTCTGGCACCTGGTTGTCGACGATGCGCTTGGCCAGGCCTTCGGCAATCGCGGTTTTACCCACGCCCGCCTCGCCCACCAGCAGCGGGTTGTTCTTGCGACGACGAGCCAGGATCTGAGCCACGCGCTCAACTTCAAGCTCGCGCCCCACCAGCGGATCGATCCGCCCCTGGCGCGCCAACTCGTTGAGGTTGCTGGCATAAGCATCCAGCGGGTTGCTTGAAGAAGAAGACTCACCGCCCTCGTCATCCTGCATATCCTGCTCACCCTCGGAATGATCGCCATGCCCTGGCACTTTCGAGATGCCGTGGGCGATGTAGTTGACGACATCAATACGGGCGACGCTCTGCTGCTTGAGCAGAAACACCGCTTGGCTTTCCTGCTCGCTGAAGATTGCAACGAGCACGTTGGCGCCCGTGACTTCGCGCTTGCCGGAGCTCTGTACGTGAAAGACAGCACGCTGCAATACCCGCTGGAAGCCCAGGGTTGGCTGGGTTTCGCGGTCCTCATCATGGACAGGGATCAATGGCGTGGTGGAGTCGATAAACTCCTGCAGGTCATGCTTGAGCTTTTCAAGGTTGGCGCCGCACGCACGTAACACGGTGGCGGCAGCTTCGTTATCCAAAAGTGCCAGCAGCAGGTGTTCGACGGTCATGAATTCATGACGCTTCGAACGGGCCTCCTTGAAGGCAAGATTGAGGGTGACTTCGAGCTCGCGGTTTAACATAGCTTCACCTCATACCCAAGTGGTCGGAGTTAACCGTCCTTCTCGATTTCACAGAGTAGCGGATGCTGGCTTTCCCTGGCGTACTGGTTGACCTGCATGGCCTTTGTCTCGGCGATGTCGCGGGTAAACACTCCACATACTGCCCGTCCTTCTGTGTGAACGGCCAGCATTACCTTGGTCGCCAACTCGCGGTTCAGGTTAAAAAACACCTCGAGCACTTCGACGACGAAATCCATCGGTGTGTAGTCATCATTAAACAAAACCACCTTGTACATCGGCGGCGCCTGTAAAGCAGGCTTAGCCTCCTGAACAGCAATGCCTGCAGAACCGTCGTCGTCTTCTTGACCATCCGGGTGATCCTGATGAAGAGTCGGGCGATCCTGATTGAATGTTAGTCGAATCTGGCTGATTGCATGCATGGAAAGAAAGGTTCGTCAGTTGTGCGAATACAGTGGTGGGGGCGACCTGTCAGAATTTCAACTCTGACCAACTGGTCGCCTTGACTATCGGCAAATCGGTGTTACAACCAATAGAACCCACAGTGGGTAAAAAAGGTCCGCGCAGTCAACCTTATTTATTCGGGTTAGGACGGATAAACTGGATGATACTCCAGTGATGGAGTCTGGTGCAGAGGGATATGGGCATGGCAAGCGGTAAGGTCAAGTGGTTCAATAATGCCAAGGGTTACGGCTTCGTCGTCGAAGACGGCAAGAGTGACGACCTTTTTGCGCATTACTCGGCAATTAAAATGGATGGCTATAAAACACTGAAAGCAGGCCAGCCGGTTTCCTTTGAGATCATTCAGGGACCAAAGGGCTTGCATGCGGTGAATATCAGCGCTCCAGTCAGTATCAGCAAAACCAAAGATAGCATTGCTCAAAAACCAAAAGAGCAACTGGCCTGACCGCCACTGAGCACGCGACCCGGAATAAAAAAACGGCCATCCCGAATCATCAGGATGGCCGTTTTTTATTGGCCGTTATCCGCTTACATATGCGAAATCAGCGCATCCCCAAACGCTGACGAAGACAGCAACTTGGCCCCGTCCATCAGGCGGTGGAAGTCATACGTCACGGTCTTGGCAGAGATCGCACCGTTGGTACCCTTGATGATCAGGTCGGCTGCTTCGGTCCAGCCCATGTGACGCAGCATCATTTCCGCCGACAGGATCAGCGAACCCGGGTTGACCTGGTCCTTGCCGGCATATTTCGGTGCGGTACCGTGGGTGGCCTCGAACATAGCTACCGTGTCGGACAGGTTGGCACCCGGCGCAATACCGATACCGCCTACTTCCGCCGCCAGGGCGTCAGACAGGTAGTCACCGTTAAGATTGAGGGTAGCGATCACATCGTATTCGGCCGGGCGCAGCAGGATCTGCTGGAGCATGGCGTCGGCGATGGCATCCTTGACCACGACATTCTTGCCGGTGCGCGGGTTCTTGAACTGCATCCACGGGCCGCCATCGAGCAGGGTTGCGCCGAACTCTTCAGCCGCCACTTCGTAGGCCCACTCCTTGAAGGCACCTTCGGTGAACTTCATGATGTTGCCTTTGTGCACGATGGTCAGCGAGTCACGGTCGTTATCAACCACGTACTGCAAGGCCTTGCGCGCCAAGCGCTTGGTGCCTTCCAAGGACACCGGCTTGACGCCGATCCCGCAATTCTGGTCGAAACGGATCTTGGTGACGCCCATTTCCTCTTTAAGGAACTTGATGACCTTGATCGCCTCCGGGGAACCGGCTTTCCACTCGATGCCGGCGTAAATGTCTTCGGAGTTCTCACGAAAGATGGTCATGTCGACGTCGCCGGGCTTCTTGACCGGGCTAGGTACACCCTCAAACCAACGTACCGGGCGCAGGCACACATACAGGTCAAGCTGCTGACGCAAGGCCACGTTCAGCGAACGAATACCGCCACCGACAGGGGTGGTCAGCGGACCCTTGATGGAAACCACATAATCTTTGACCGCATCCAGGGTTTCCTGAGGCAGCCAGGTGTCCTGGTCGTAAACTTGAGTCGCCTTCTCGCCGGCATAAACCTCCATCCAGGAAATCTTGCGCTTGCCGCCGTAAGCCTTGTTAACAGCTGCATCGACAACCTTGATCATAACCGGGCTGATGTCGACGCCAATACCGTCACCTTCAATGAAGGGAATGATCGGGTTGTCAGGAACATTGAGAGAATGGTCTGCATTGACGGTGATTTTGTCGCCGACTGCCGGAACCTGAATCTTCTTGTATCCCATGCTGAACTCCGTTTGTGGATTGAACATCTGGCTGCATTCGAGCCTACTCCAGATAAATGAGGACTGAAACCTCACGCCCTGCACATTTGCAGCAAAAACAGCACATCTAGTGACCTACAAGCTTGAAAGCAAAGGGAAAAGCGCCAAACTTGAGCACTTCCCACGACTTTAGGCTCACGCCCTCCCCTGCGACCTTTAGACCAATGGACGAGAGACCTTTTGTATGAAGGCTCGGCGTAAGCATAGCGACCTATGTATAATGCCGCCGCTGACCAAAGAGTCACGACGGCTGACCGCTCTAGAACGACGCCCTCCGCCAGAAAAGCCGGGCTGCCACAGCAGCTCACCCGCTTGACGCTCGACTGATGCAACCCAACATCACCGCGAAGAAACATCGACATTTCGCTCATGGATGACTTTGAACGAACGCGCTTTACCCGGCGCATCTCGAGTTTCTGCGCACGCTTTCAGCAAAGAAGAGAGTTAATCCGAATATGCCCACCCGCTCGAAGATCATCTACACCTTCACCGACGAAGCCCCAGCCCTCGCCACCTATTCACTGCTGCCTATCGTAGAGGCCTTCACCGCTTCCGCTGATATTGCCGTGGAAACCCGCGACATTTCCCTCGCTGGGCGCATCCTCGCAAGCTTCCCCGAGCAACTGGGCGCCAAGGCCGTGCCGGACCACCTCGCCGAACTGGGCGCCCTGGCCGTCACCCCTGAAGCCAACATCATCAAGCTGCCTAACATCAGCGCCTCGACGCCGCAGCTGCAAGCCGCGATCAAGGAACTGCAAGCCCAGGGCTTCGACCTGCCGGACTACCCGGAAACCGTAACCACCGACGCGGAAAAAGAAACCCGCGCACGTTACGACAAGATCAAGGGCAGCGCCGTGAACCCGGTCCTGCGCGAAGGCAACTCCGATCGACGCGCACCACTGTCGGTCAAGAACTACGCCCGCAAGCACCCGCACAAAATGGGCGCCTGGGCTGCTGACTCCAAGTCCCACATCGCTCACATGAGCGCTGGCGACTTCTATGGCAGCGAAAAAGCCGTACAGATCGAAACCGCTGATGCTGTCAAAATCGAGCTGATCGCTCAGGACGGCACCGCGACCGTCCTGAAAGAAAAAACCACCGTACAAGCCGGTGAGATCATCGACAGCGCCGTGCTGAGCAAGAAAGCCCTGCGCAGCTTCATCGCCGCTGAAATCGAAGACGCCAAGAAACAGGGCGTACTGCTGTCGGTTCACTTGAAAGCCACCATGATGAAGGTCTCCGACCCGATCATGTTCGGCCAGATCGTTGCCGAGTTCTATAAAGACGCCCTGGCCAAGCACGCTGACGTGCTGGCGCAGATCGGCTTCAACCTGAACAACGGCATCGGCGACCTGTACGCTCGCATCAAGGCCCTGCCGGCCGAGCAACAAGCGCAGATCGAAGCCGACATTCAGGCGGTATACGCCGCTCGTCCGTCCCTGGCCATGGTCAACTCGGACAAAGGCATCACCAACCTGCACGTGCCGAGCGACGTTATTGTCGACGCCTCGATGCCGGCCATGATCCGTGACTCCGGCAAGATGTGGGGCACCGACGGCCAACTGCACGACACCAAGGCCGTGATCCCGGATCGCTGCTACGCCACCATCTACCAGGCGGTGATCGAAGACTGCAAGGCAAACGGCGCCTTCGACCCAACCACCATGGGCAGCGTGCCAAACGTTGGCCTGATGGCGAAAAAAGCCGAAGAGTATGGCTCCCACGACAAGACCTTCCAGATCAAGGCTGACGGCGTAGTCCGCGTCACCGACAGCAAGGGCGACCTGCTGATGGAACAGAAAGTCGAAGCCGGCGACATCTTCCGCATGTGCCAGACCAAAGACGCGCCGATCCAGGACTGGGTCAAACTGGCCGTCAACCGTGCTCGCGCCAGCAACACCCCGGCCATCTTCTGGCTGGACCCACAGCGCGCCCACGATGGCGTCGTGGTCGAGAAAGTTCAGGCTTACCTGAAAGACCACAACACCGAAGGCCTGGACATCCGCATCATGTCGCCTGTCGACGCGATGAAGTTCACCCTGGAACGCACCCGCAAAGGCCTGGACACCATTTCGGTAACCGGCAACGTATTGCGTGACTACCTGACCGACCTGTTCCCGATCATGGAGCTGGGCACCAGCGCCAAGATGCTGTCGATCGTGCCGCTGATGAACGGTGGCGGCCTGTTCGAAACCGGCGCCGGCGGTTCGGCTCCAAAGCACGTGCAGCAATTGCTGGAAGAAAACTTCCTGCGCTGGGATTCCCTGGGCGAGTTCCTGGCCCTGGCTGCTTCCCTTGAGCATTTGGGCGTGAACTACAACAACCCGAAAGCCCTGGTACTGTCCAAAACCCTGGACCAGGCCACCGGCCAGTTCCTCGACAACAACAAGTCGCCATCGCGCAAAGTCGGCAACATCGACAACCGCGGCAGCCACTTCTACCTGGCGCTGTACTGGGCTCAAGCCCTGGCCGCTCAGACTGAAGACACTGCACTGCAAGCGCAGTTTGGCGAACTGGCCAAGACCCTGGCCGCGAACGAGGCAACCATCGTTGCCGAGCTCAACGCTGTACAGGGCAAGCCAGTGGACATCGGTGGTTACTACCACGCCGATGCCGAGCTGATCAGCAAGGCCATGCGCCCAAGCAACACCCTCAACGCGGCGATTGCTGCGCTGGTTTGATGTTTTAAGGTGCCACGCATGAGGATTACTGGCTGATCCTCATGCGACAGGAAAATCCGGAATTCGAAAGGATTCCGGATTTTTTTTGCCTGCTTTTAAGGAACGGGCGCAGCCCTTGCTTTGTCTTCTTATTGTTCCAACTCTCGAAAAACAATAAATAAGGACGTCCCCATGCCAAGAAACCTCTTCCAGGCACTGACCTGCTCCTCGGCACTGGCCTTGCTGACTGCCTGCGCGGCCACTTCTACTCCCTCGCCTCCCTACCCCCATGCACAGGAGCCAATTGGCGACGTGCAGACCATGTATGACGGCAAGCTCAGCCAGGACGCCGCCATCAGTACCTTCCGCAATATCGATCGCTTGTTTCCGGTGCGCACGATCAGGGCCGGCGGCCACCCGCTGCCACTGCCGCGCAGCAGCCAACCGCTGGGCCCGGTTGCATTCGACTACGAAGGCAAACGTTATAGCCTCGACGACTACATCACCCTCAACCGGGTAACGGGTCTGCTGGTGATCAAGGATGGCCAAGTCGTTACTGAACGCTACGAAAAAGGCAATACACCGGACACTCGATGGATGTCGATGTCGGTGGCCAAATCGATTACCTCGACCCTCGTGGGTGCCGCACTGCAGGACGGCTCAATCAAAAGCCTTGATGACAAAGTGACGCAATATTTGCCCGCACTCGCCGGCAGCGGCTATGACCAGACCACCGTACGCCAGGTCCTGGCGATGCGCTCCGGGGTCAAATGGAGTGAGAAATACGCCGACCCAACGTCAGACCGACGAATGATGCTCAAGCTGCAAACCGAACAAGTCCCCGGCTCCGCCCTCAAGTTCATGGCGAGCCTGCCCAGCGCCGCGCCGCCTGGCACTCGGACCAACTACAGCACCGGCGAGACACAAGTGCTGGGCCAACTGGTGAGTGCCGCCACGGGCAAGCCACTGGCGCAATACCTGAGTGAGAAAATCTGGGCGCCGTACGGCATGCAAACCGACGCAAACTGGTGGCTCGACGGTCCCAATGGCAACGAAGTGGGTGGCAGCGGCATCAGCGCAACGCTTGAAGATTACGGGCGCTTCGGACAGTTCGTACTTAGCGGCGGGAAAGCTGGCGACAAACAGGTGCTACCCAAAGGCTGGATGAGTTTCGCCAGTGCCACCACCGGCACCGACCCGGCGTACGGTGACTTTGCCTCCATGTGGTGGCCCGCATGGACCGCCGCCTCCAAGGCCGATAAAGCCTTCACGGCTGCAGGCATTTTTGGCCAGTTTGTCTACATCAACCCCACCCAAAACGTGGTGATCGTCGTGTGGCAAGCGCAAACCAAAGCCACGGGAGCCGAAGTGATTGACGACATGGTCGCCTTCGACGCTATTACCAAGGCCGCGAAGTAACCGGCAGGGGCGTCCAACGGGCGCCCCTGTATGATGCACCTCTGTCCATCAGATTCCTCGAGACGCCCCCATGACCTGGCTACCCCACATCACCGTCGCCACCATCGTCGAAGACAATGGCCGTTTCCTGATGGTCGAAGAGCTCAAGGCCGGCCGTGCCGTACTCAACCAGCCCGCCGGCCATCTGGACCCGCACGAAACCCTGATCGAGGCCGCCGTGCGCGAGACCCTCGAAGAAACCGGCTGGGATGTCGAGGCCACTGGGATTGTCGGAATTTATCTGTACACCGCCCCCAGCAATGGCGTGACCTACCAACGTGTCTGCTTTATCGCCAAGGCGCTGAAACACCACCCGGACTATCAGTTGGACGATGGCATTGTCCGCGCCCGCTGGCTGAGTCGTGACGAACTGATGACCCTGCGCGAGCACTGGCGCAGCGAGCTGATCATCCGTTGCATCGATGATTATCTGGCAGGCTTTAACCACAGTCTCAAATTGATCCGTCCTTCTCTTTAGCCTTGCAGGCTCGGGCCTGCTAGAATCGCGTCCTTTTTAAAGACACCCGTTGAAATCCTATGCGTGATCCAGCCCCTTCTGACACACAAAAGAAGCGCGTCATCGTCGGTATGTCCGGCGGCGTGGATTCTTCCGTTTCCGCCGTCCTGCTGATGGAGCAGGGTTATGAGGTGGAAGGCCTGTTCATGAAGAACTGGGAAGAAGACGATGGAACGGAATATTGCACCGCCATGGACGACCTGGCGGATGCCCAGGCTGTCTGCGATAAAATTGGCATCACGCTGCACACCGCCAACTTTGCTGCCGAGTACTGGGACAACGTATTCGAGCACTTCCTGGCCGAATACAAGGCCGGCCGTACGCCGAACCCGGACATCCTGTGTAACCGCGAGATCAAGTTCAAGGCGTTCCTCGACTACGCGATGATCCTCGGTGCCGACCTGATTGCCACTGGCCACTACGTGCGCCGCCGTGACATCGATGGCCGCACCGAGCTGCTCAAGGGCCTGGACGCCAACAAAGACCAGAGCTACTTCCTGCACGCCGTCGGCGGCGAACAGATCGCCAAGACCCTGTTCCCGGTAGGCGAACTGGAAAAGCCGGAAGTACGCCAGATCGCTGAAAAGCATGGCCTGGCCACTGCAAAGAAAAAGGACTCCACCGGAATTTGCTTTATCGGCGAACGCCGCTTCAGCGACTTCCTCAAGCAGTACCTGCCAGCACAACCGGGCGAGATCAAGACCCCCTCAGGTGAAATCATCGGCCGCCATCATGGCCTGATGTACCACACCATCGGCCAGCGTCAGGGCCTGGGTATCGGCGGCTTGAAAGACGCGAGCGATGAACCATGGTACGTGCTGATCAAGGACCTGGAACACAACGAACTGATCGTTGGCCAGGGCAATGACCACCCGTATCTGTTCTCCCGCGCCCTGCTCGCCTCGGATATCTATTGGGTCAACCCGGTAGACCTGAGTTCCCCGCGCCGCCTGACTGCCAAAGTGCGCTATCGCCAAAGCGACCAGCCTTGCACCCTGGAAAAAACCGACAGCGGCTACCGCGCCACCTTCGACGACCCGCAGCGTGCGGTGACGCCCGGCCAATCCGTGGTGTTCTATGACGGTGAGATCTGCCTGGGGGGCGGCGTGATTGAAGTTGCCGAGCCCTGGAGCAGCCAGGCATGAGCCCGACTCAGGAGCAACTGACGGCACTGGGCGGCGTGTTTCTCGCCGCTGTACTGGTGGACAAAATTGCAAAGACCGGTCAAGTCACCGAGGCCGGTTTGACCTGCATGCTCGGCAGCTTGCTGATCCGTGACCCCAAGGACACCCTCGAAGTCTACGGCGGTGATGACCTGGCCCTGCGCGAAGGCTATCGCGCCCTGGTCGGCGCCCTGGAGCGCGACCCCAGCACCCTGCAGCGCGAGCCATTGCGCTACGCCCTGTCAATGCTTGGCCTTGAGCGCCAACTGGCCAAGCGTGATGACTTGCTGGAGACCATCGGCAAGCGTCTGCCGCAGATCCAGTCCCAGGTCGAGCACTTCGGCCCGGCCCACGAAAATGTGATCGCAGCCTGTGGCGCCCTGTATCAAGACACCCTGAGCACGCTACGCCAACGGATCCAGGTCCACGGCGACATGCGCAACCTGCAACAACCGAACAACGCCTCGAAAATCCGCGCTCTGCTCCTGGCCGGTATTCGTTCGGCGCGGTTGTGGCGGCAGTTGGGCGGCCATCGCTGGCAGCTGGTCATCAGCCGTCGTAAATTGCTTAAAGAGCTTTACCCGTTGATGCGCAACGAATAAGTCGCGCAGGCAACCTTTTTCATCGCCTCACGCGTAATACGCCGGTCAGTTGGCGACGGACCGGCGGATTTTTTCATGTATGATACGCGCCCCATTTCGTTGCCCGACTGTCCGAGAACACCCCATGCAGCTCTCTTCGCTCACTGCGGTTTCCCCTGTTGACGGCCGCTACGCCGGCAAAACCCAGGCCCTGCGCCCTATTTTCAGCGAATACGGCCTGATCCGTGCTCGTGTTCTGGTTGAAGTGCGCTGGCTCCAGCGCCTGGCCGCTCATCCAGGCATCAGCGAAGTGCCGGCGTTCTCCGCGCAAGCCAACGCTGTGCTCAACACCCTGGCGGAAAACTTCGCTCTGGAGCACGCCGAGCGTGTGAAAGAGATCGAGCGCACCACCAACCACGACGTAAAAGCCATCGAGTACCTGCTCAAAGAGCAAGCGGCCAAGCTGCCGGAACTGGCCAAGGTCAGCGAGTTCATCCACTTTGCCTGCACCAGCGAGGACATCAACAACCTGTCCCACGCCTTGATGCTGCGCGAAGGCCGTGATGACGTGATGCTGCCGCTGATGCGCCAGACCGCCGAAGCGATCCGCGAACTGGCTGTCCGCTTCGCCGACGTACCGATGCTGTCGCGCACCCACGGCCAACCGGCTTCGCCGACCACCCTGGGTAAAGAACTGGCCAACGTGGTGTACCGCCTGGAGCGCCAGATCGCTCAAGTCGCCACCGTGCCACTGCTGGGCAAGATCAACGGTGCCGTAGGCAACTACAACGCCCACCTGTCGGCCTACCCTGAGATCGACTGGGAAGAAAACGCCCGCGCCTTCATCGAAGATGAGCTGGGCCTGGGCTTCAACCCGTACACCACGCAGATTGAGCCGCACGACTACATCGCCGAGCTGTTCGACGCCATTGCACGTTTCAACACCATCCTGATCGACTTCGATCGCGATATCTGGGGCTACATCTCCCTGGGCTACTTCAAGCAGCGCACCATCGCCGGTGAAATCGGTTCGTCGACCATGCCGCACAAGGTCAACCCGATCGACTTCGAAAACTCCGAAGGCAACCTCGGCATCGCCAACGCCCTGTTCCAGCACTTGGCCAGCAAGTTGCCGATTTCCCGCTGGCAGCGCGACCTGACCGACTCCACCGTACTGCGTAACCTCGGCGTGGGCTTTGCCCACAGCGTGATCGCGTACGAAGCGAGCCTCAAAGGCATCAGCAAGCTGGAACTCAACGCTCAGAAAATCGCCGCTGACCTGGATGCCTGCTGGGAAGTCCTGGCCGAACCGATCCAGACCGTGATGCGTCGCTACAACATCGAAAACCCGTACGAGAAGCTCAAAGAGCTGACCCGCGGCAAGGGCATCACCTCCGACGCCCTGCAGACGTTCATCGACGGCCTGGATATGCCGGCTGCCGCCAAGGCTGAGCTGAAACTGCTCACCCCGGCCAACTACATCGGCAACGCTGTAGCACAAGCCAAACGCATCTGATCGACCGCTAGACCCTTGAGACGCCCGGCAGCGCCGGGCGTTTTTATTCCCGTCTGAAAAGTGCATTTTTTCAATAGGTTACACATGAATCCTGATATTCCTCTTCAACTTCTGGGCGGCATCACGGCACGGGAATTCCTGCGCGACTACTGGCAGAAAAAACCGCTACTGATCCGCCAGGCCATTCCTGATTTCGAAAGCCCGATCGACGCCGACGAACTGGCCGGCCTGGCACTGGAAGAAGAAGTCGAGTCGCGCCTGATCATCGAGCACGGCGAACGCCCTTGGGAACTGCGCCGCGGCCCATTTGCCGAAGACGCCTTCAGCACCCTGCCCGAGCGTGACTGGACCCTGCTGGTTCAAGCCGTCGACCAGTTCGTCCCGGAAGTGGCCGAGTTGCTGGAAAACTTCCGCTTCCTGCCAAGCTGGCGCATCGACGATGTGATGATCAGCTTTGCCGCCCCTGGTGGTAGCGTGGGTCCGCACTTCGACAACTACGACGTGTTCCTGCTGCAAGGCCACGGCAAGCGTAACTGGAAGATTGGCCAGATGTGCAACGCCGAAAGCCCGTTGCTGCAACACGCCGACCTGCGCATCCTTGCCGAATTCGAAGAGACTGCCGAATGGGTATTGGAACCGGGCGACATGCTTTACCTGCCTCCACGCCTGGCCCATTGCGGCGTCGCCGTGGATGACTGCCTGACCTATTCGGTAGGCTTCCGCGCCCCGAGCGCCGCTGAAGTGCTGACCCACTTCACCGACTTCCTCAGCCAGTACCTGACGGACGAAGAGCGTTACACCGACGCTGACGCCCAGCCTGTGAGCGATCCGCACCAGATTCAGCACGATGCCCTCGACCGCCTCAAAGGCCTGCTGGCCGAGCACATGAGCGACGAACGCATGCTGCTGACCTGGTTCGGCCAGTTCATGACCGAACCGCGCTACCCGGAACTGGTGGCCGGTGAAGAGCTGGGCGAAGACGACGTCATCAACAGCCTGGAAAACGGTGCGATTCTGGTCCGCAACCCAAGCGCCCGCCTAGCCTGGTCGGAAGTGGACGACGACGTGCTGCTGTTCGCCAGCGGCCAGAGCCGTTACCTGCCAGGTAAACTGCGCGAGTTGTTGAAACTGGTGTGTTCGGCCGACGCCCTGCACAGCGAGAACCTCGGCGCATGGCTCGCAGACGAAGATGGCCGCGACCTGGTTTGCGAACTGGTCAAGCAAGGAAGCCTGGGATTTGCCGATGAATAAGATTCACGTAAGTGTCGCGGACTGGCAAAAGGATATCGCTGAGATTCGGCGCATTCGTGAAGCGGTATTTATCGCTGAACAATCGGTTCCACCTGAGCTGGAGTGGGATGCGGACGACGCCGATGCGGTGCATTTTCTCGCGTTTGAAGGCGACTTCCCGATTGGTACCGCGCGCCTGCTGCCCAGCGGTGAAATCGGGCGTGTATCGGTGCTCAAAGACTGGCGCGGGCTCAAAGTCGGCGACAAGCTGATGGAAGCTGTGATTGGCATGGCCGAGAAACGCGGCCAGACCAGGCAGTTCCTCAGCGCACAGGTCTACGCTGCACCGTTCTACGAGCGCCTGGGCTTCAAGATTGTCAGCGATGAGTTCCTGGAAGTCGGGATTCCTCATGTTGATATGGTGCGCGAGGGCTGATCCGAGACTGCGCCGAGCCCTTCGCGAGCAAGTCGAATCGTCGCACCGCCGCTCCCACATTTTGACCGAGTACATCCTTTGGAGTGCGGTCAAAATGTGGGAGCGGGCTTACTCGCGAAGGCAATATCAGCAATACCCCAAAAGGCCCTGCCATCCACCGATGCCAGGGCCTTTTGCCGTCTACGATTCAACTTGCCCCCAGCCAGGCCGACAAACTGGCAGAATCATTCTTTGAATCGCAGAGATAACGGACATGTCCCTACGCACGCTGCTCACCACCCTGCTCCTGGCCGCCAGTTTCTCGGTGATGGCCGCCACCGAAGTCGTCCCCCTGAGCAATCGCACCAGCGCCGACCTATTGCCGGTGGCGCAGAATTTCATCGGCAAGGACGGCACCGTCAGCGCCTACGGCAATCAACTGATCGTCAATGCCGAACCTGAGAAGATCCAAGCCCTGCGCGCCCTGCTCACGCAACTGGACACCCCATCCAAACGCCTGCTGATCACCGTCGACACCAACGAAAACAACCAGCAGAGCAACGGTGACAACCAAACTCAGATCATCACCTACAGCACCGAGAGCCGCGATGGCGGGATCCAGCAGATCCAGGCCAGCGAAGGCGTGCCCGCACTGATCCAGATCGGCCAGAGCGTACCGCTGACCACCACCCAGCCAGACGCCTACGGCCGTCCGCAAAACCAGACCCAGTATCGCAACGTGACCCAGGGTTTCTACGTCACCGCCAGCGTCACTGGTGAGACCGTTCACCTGAGCATCAGTACCAATCGTGACCGTATGAGCCAGGAACGTCCCGATGTAGTGAACGTGCAGAGTACCGACACAACCGTCAGCGGACGCCTGGGCGAGTGGATCACCCTCGCTGGTGTTAATCGTCAGACTCAGGCCGACAAAACCGGTACAACCCGCAGCTACTCTACTCAGGGCCGGGATGACCTGAGCCTCAAGGTCAAAGTCGAGACCCTGAACTGAAGCACCAAAAACTGACTGGCAAGTCGCATTAGACTAAAGATGTAGTGCTTTAAAAAAAGCACTACAAAACATTTGACGATCCAAAAAAGCATGGGCATGATGGCCTCGCTCCCGCTAATCAGGGGCCCTGGCAAGGGCCTTCGGATCGCCGCTCTAAGCTACCCACCTGAGCCGATTCGTGTCTGTACCGCCCACAAGGTGTGTTTGACGAGGTTGCGACTGGAACGAAGTTGTCCCGAGGGACGGAAGCTAACCAGGTAACCCGGCAATACACTGACTGACCGTACCAAGGCCCACGATGCCCGAAGACTGTCCGCAGCTCGCCCTTACCTCGCTCGTCTTCCCCTCTTGAGCCTATCGTTCATCCCGTCGCCTTCCCCGTCGAACCTGACCTGACCGCCTAAGCTTCTGGTCAGCGAGCCGCCATTCCCACGCACCGCATACGTGGCTGGCAAACGGAATTTTCAACCCAGTAGTTTTTCCACAAAAGACGCGACGAGGTTTTTCCCCATGGCACTGACACGCGAACAGCAAATTGCAGCCCTTGAAAAAGACTGGGCTGAAAACCCACGCTGGAAAGGCGTGACCCGCGCTTACTCCGCTGCTGACGTCGTCCGCCTGCGTGGCTCGGTTCAACCTGAGCACACCTTTGCAAAACTGGGCGCCGAGAAGCTGTGGAACCTGGTGACCCAGGGTGCCAAGCCATCCTTCCGTCCCGATAAAGATTTCGTCAACTGCATGGGCGCCCTGACCGGCGGCCAGGCTGTGCAACAAGTCAAGGCCGGTATCCAGGCGATCTACCTGTCGGGCTGGCAAGTGGCTGCGGACAACAACTCCGCCGAATCGATGTACCCGGACCAGTCGCTGTACCCGGTGGACTCCGTACCAACCGTGGTCAAGCGCATCAACAACTCGTTCCGTCGCGCCGACCAGATCCAGTGGAAGGCCGGTAAAGGTCCGGGCGACGAAGGCTACATCGACTACTTCGCGCCAATCGTGGCTGACGCCGAAGCCGGTTTCGGCGGCGTACTGAACGCCTACGAGCTGATGAAAAGCATGATCGAGGCAGGCGCTGCCGGCGTTCACTTCGAAGACCAACTGGCTTCCGTGAAAAAATGCGGCCACATGGGCGGCAAGGTACTGGTTCCAACCCAGGAAGCCGTACAGAAGCTGACCGCTGCCCGCCTGGCAGCTGACGTGGCCGGCACCCCGACCATCATCCTGGCCCGTACCGACGCCAACGCAGCTGACTTGCTGACTTCGGACTGCGACCCGTACGACCAGCCATTCGTGACTGGCGAACGTACCCAGGAAGGCTTCTATAAAGTGCGCGCCGGTCTCGACCAGGCTATCGCTCGCGGCCTGGCCTACGCACCGTACGCCGACCTGATCTGGTGCGAAACCGCCAAGCCAGACCTGGACGAAGCCCGTCGTTTCGCTGAAGCGATCAAAAAGGAATACCCGGACCAACTGCTGTCCTACAACTGCTCGCCTTCTTTCAACTGGAAGAAGAACCTGGACGACGCGACCATCGCCAAGTTCCAGCGCGAGCTGTCCGCCATGGGCTACAAGCACCAGTTCATTACCCTGGCCGGCATTCACAACATGTGGCACAGCATGTTCAACCTGGCGCACGACTACGCCCGCAACGACATGACTGCCTACGTGAAGCTGCAAGAGCAGGAATTCGCTGACGCCTCCAAGGGTTACACCTTCGTGGCTCACCAGCAGGAAGTGGGCACTGGCTACTTCGACGACATGACCACCGTGATCCAGGGCGGCTCCTCGTCCGTGACCGCGCTGACCGGTTCGACCGAAGAAGAACAGTTCCACTGAGTGACTTGAGTACACGGCCATTGCGGATCCGTTAAAAAGCTAACCGCAGTGCCGCACGATCTGACGCCCCGACTGGTTCGGGGCGTTTTTTTGCATCTGAAAACACCGCAGTTCAAATGTGGGGCTTGCTCGCTCCCACAAGGGGAATGGCACCAACCTCGAGGATTTGCGCAAAACATTGATCCAGTGCGGTATTTGCATCGCCAAATTCAGTTAAAAGATCCGCTTTACCAACTTGCGCCGAACGGGCAAGTAACAACAACTTCCCCCGTTACATGCCAAACACCCGTTTAAAACCCACCCAAACAATATTCATTATCATTTAGAGCGCAAAAACTTCGTTACAGGTTAAACAAAACATAATTCACAAAAACCCGGCTAATGCCCGCGCAGCATGGGCTGCAGCCTTACAAAGGTGCACTATGTCCTTATTCCACCGAATAATTTCGCCACAGGAATTTTACTTGCCCGGTGTTTAGCCATAAAATCACCGCGATTGATTGCGCTGCGACATATCGTCACTGCATCGTTACTTTTTCAAGCTCAGAGACCCTTGCTCTCTGTTAAGGATTTTCAGCATGCCCGAAGCGACAGGACTCATGGCCCACAACTGGGGCTTTGCCATTTTCCTTCTGGGTGTTGTTGGCCTTTGCGCCTTCATGCTCGGCGTATCCAGCCTCCTGGGGTCAAAAGCCTGGGGTCGCAGCAAAAACGAACCGTTCGAGTCCGGCATGCTACCTACAGGTGGCGCCCGCTTGCGGCTCTCAGCCAAATTCTATCTGGTCGCGATGCTCTTCGTGATCTTCGATATCGAAGCCCTCTTTCTCTTTGCCTGGTCTGTGTCTGTTCGCGAAAGCGGCTGGACCGGATTCGTCGAAGCTCTCGTTTTCATAGCAATTCTGTTGGCAGGCCTTGTCTACCTATTTCGAGTGGGCGCCCTTGATTGGGCTCCGGAAGCTCGTCGCAAGCGGCAAGCGAAGCTGAAACAATGAGGCTTTGGCGATGCAATACAATCTCACCAGGATCGACCCGGATGCTCCTAACGAGCAGTACCCCATCGGCGAACGGGAAACCGTTTCCGATCCGTTAGAAGACCAAGTCCACAAAAACATCTACATGGGCAAGCTGGAAGACGTGCTGAATGGCGCGGTCAACTGGGGACGTAAGAACTCCCTGTGGCCGTACAACTTCGGTCTGTCCTGCTGCTACGTGGAAATGACCACCGCCTTCACGGCGCCCCACGACATCGCGCGCTTTGGCGCCGAAGTTATCCGGGCATCGCCGCGTCAGGCGGACTTCATGGTTATCGCCGGAACCTGCTTTATCAAGATGGCGCCGATCATTCAGCGTCTCTACGAGCAAATGCTCGAGCCAAAGTGGGTTATCTCCATGGGTTCGTGCGCCAACTCCGGTGGCATGTACGACATCTACTCCGTGGTTCAAGGGGTGGACAAGTTTCTGCCCGTGGACGTCTACGTGCCTGGCTGCCCGCCCCGCCCTGAAGCATTCCTGCAAGGCTTGATGCTGTTGCAAGAATCGATTGGCAAGGAGCGTCGCCCACTTTCCTGGGTTGTCGGAGATCAAGGCGTATACCGCGCCGAGATGCCGTCACAAAAGGAACAGCGCCGCGAACAGCGTATTCAGGTCACTAACCTGCGCAGCCCCGACGAAGTCTGATCCAGACCGCTTCTTCTATAGAACGAAAACCTGGCTTCATTCTTTACGTTGACCGAAAGCGATAAAAAAACCATGACTACAGGCAGCGCTCTGTACATCCCGCCTTATAAGGCAGACGACCAGGATGTGGTCGTCGAACTCAATAACCGTTTTGGCCCTGACGCCTTCACCGCCCAGGCCACACGCACCGGTATGCCGGTGCTGTGGGTGGCGCGTGCCAAGCTCGTCGAAGTCCTGAGCTTCCTGCGCAACCTGCCCAAGCCGTACGTCATGCTCTATGACCTGCATGGCGTGGACGAACGCCTGCGCACCAAGCGCCAGGGCTTGCCGAGCGGCGCCGACTTCACCGTGTTCTACCACCTGATGTCGCTGGAACGTAACAGCGACGTGATGATCAAGGTTGCCCTGTCCGAGAGCGATCTGAGCATTCCGACCGTGACCGGTATCTGGCCAAACGCCAACTGGTACGAGCGTGAAGTGTGGGACATGTTCGGCATCGATTTCCCGGGCCACCCGCACCTGTCGCGCATCATGATGCCGCCGACCTGGGAAGGTCACCCGCTGCGCAAGGACTTCCCTGCCCGCGCCACCGAATTCGACCCGTTCAGCCTGACCCTCGCCAAGCAGCAGCTTGAAGAGGAAGCCGCACGCTTCCGTCCAGAAGACTGGGGCATGAAACGCTCCGGCACCAACGAGGACTACATGTTCCTCAATTTGGGCCCGAACCACCCTTCGGCCCACGGTGCCTTCCGCATCATCCTGCAACTGGACGGCGAAGAAATCGTCGACTGCGTGCCTGACGTCGGTTACCACCACCGTGGCGCCGAGAAGATGGCCGAGCGTCAGTCCTGGCACAGCTTCATCCCGTACACCGACCGTATCGACTACCTCGGCGGCGTGATGAACAACCTGCCGTACGTGCTCTCGGTCGAGAAGCTGGCAGGCATCAAGGTTCCGGACCGGGTCGACACCATCCGCATCATGATGGCCGAGTTCTTCCGGATCACCAGCCACCTGCTGTTCCTGGGTACCTATATCCAGGACGTCGGCGCCATGACTCCGGTGTTCTTCACCTTCACCGACCGTCAGCGCGCCTACAAGGTCATCGAAGCCATCACCGGTTTCCGTCTGCACCCGGCCTGGTACCGCATCGGCGGCGTCGCACACGACCTGCCGAACGGCTGGGAGCGTCTGGTCAAGGAATTCATCGACTGGATGCCCAAGCGTCTGGACGAGTACCAGAAAGCCGCCCTGGACAACAGCATCCTCAAGGGCCGGACCATCGGCGTCGCTGCCTACAACACCAAAGAGGCCCTGGAATGGGGCGTCACCGGTGCTGGCCTGCGTTCCACCGGTTGCGATTTCGACCTGCGCAAGGCGCGTCCGTACTCCGGCTACGAGAACTTCGAATTTGAAGTTCCGCTGGCGGCCAACGGCGATGCCTACGACCGTTGCATCGTGCGCGTCGAAGAAATGCGCCAGAGCCTGAAAATCATCGAGCAGTGCATGCGCAACATGCCGGCTGGCCCGTACAAGGCGGATCACCCGCTGACCACGCCGCCGCCGAAAGAACGCACGCTGCAGCACATCGAGACCTTGATCACGCACTTCCTGCAAGTTTCGTGGGGCCCGGTGATGCCGGCCAACGAGTCCTTCCAGATGATTGAAGCGACCAAGGGCATCAACAGTTATTACCTGACGAGCGATGGCGGCACCATGAGCTACCGCACCCGGATTCGTACCCCAAGCTTCCCGCACCTGCAGCAGATCCCTTCGGTGATCAAAGGTGAAATGGTCGCGGACTTGATTGCGTACCTGGGTAGTATCGATTTCGTTATGGCCGACGTGGACCGCTAAGCATGAACAGCACGCTTATCCAGACAGACCGTTTCACCTTGAGTGAAACCGAGCGCTCGGCCATCGAGCACGAGCTGCATCACTACGAAGACCCGCGCGCGGCGTCGATCGAAGCCTTGAAGATCGTCCAGAAGGAACGTGGCTGGGTGCCGGACGGCGCCCTCTACGCCATCGGCGAACTGCTGGGCATCCCCGCCAGCGACGTTGAAGGCGTGGCGACGTTCTACAGCCAGATCTTCCGCCAGCCGGTGGGCCGCCACATCATTCGCGTATGCGACAGCATGGTCTGCTACATCGGCGGCCACGAATCCGTGGTCAGCGAAATCCAGAGCAAGCTGGGCATCGGCCTGGGCCAGACCACTCCGGACGGGCGCTTCACGCTGCTGCCGGTGTGCTGCCTGGGCAACTGTGACAAGGCGCCGGCGTTGATGATCGACGACGACACATTCGGCGACGTGCAGCCTGCTGGCGTCACCCAATTGCTCGAGGGCTACCCATGACCCTGACTTCCTTCGGTCCTGCCAACCGCATCAAGCGGTCGGCCGAGACTCACCCGCTGACCTGGCGCCTGCGTGACGACGGCGAAGCCGTATGGCTCGACGAGTACCAGGCCAAGAACGGCTACGCTGCCGCCCGTAAAGCCTTTGCCGACATGGCCCAGGACGACATCGTCCAGACCGTGAAAGACGCAGGCCTTAAAGGCCGTGGCGGTGCAGGCTTCCCCACGGGTGTGAAGTGGGGCCTGATGCCCAAGGACGAGTCCATCAACATCCGCTACCTGCTGTGCAACGCGGATGAAATGGAGCCCAACACCTGGAAAGACCGCATGCTGATGGAGCAACTGCCCCATCTGCTGATCGAAGGCATGCTGATCAGTGCTCGCGCGCTGAAAACCTACCGGGGCTACATCTTCCTGCGGGGTGAATACACCACCGCCGCCAAGCACCTCAACCGTGCCGTGGAAGAAGCCAAGGCCGCTGGCCTGCTGGGTAAAAATATCCTGGGCAGCGGCTTCGATTTCGAGCTGTTCGTGCACACCGGCGCCGGGCGTTATATCTGCGGTGAAGAAACCGCACTGATCAACTCCCTCGAAGGCCGCCGCGCCAACCCGCGCTCCAAGCCTCCCTTCCCTGCCGCCGTGGGCGTGTGGGGCAAGCCGACTTGTGTGAACAACGTTGAAACCCTGTGCAACGTGCCGGCGATCATTGCCGACGGCGTGGACTGGTACAAATCGTTGGCCCGCGAAGGCAGCGAAGACATGGGCACCAAGCTCATGGGCTTCTCCGGCAAGGTCAAGAACCCGGGCCTGTGGGAACTGCCATTCGGCGTCACCGGTCGCGAGCTGTTCGAAGACTACGCCGGCGGCATGCGCGACGGTTACACCCTCAAGGCCTGGCAGCCTGGCGGCGCCGGTACCGGCTTCCTGTTGCCCGAGCACCTGGACGCACAAATGTATGCCGGTGGCATCGCCAAAGTGGGCACCCGTATGGGTACCGGCCTGGCCATGGCTGTAGACAACACCGTCAACATGGTGTCGTTGCTGCGCAACATGGAAGAGTTCTTCTCCCGCGAATCCTGCGGCTTCTGCACCCCTTGCCGTGACGGCCTGCCCTGGAGCGTCAAGCTTCTGCGCGCCATCGAGAACGGTGAAGGCCAGGCCGGTGATATCGAGACCCTGCTGGGTCTGGTCGGTTTCCTCGGCCCAGGCAAGACCTTCTGTGCTCACGCACCGGGCGCCGTGGAGCCATTGGGCAGCGCAATCAAATACTTCCGCTCGGAGTTCGAAGCCGGCATCGCGCCTACCAGCGCCGCCGTGCCGCCTCTGGCAAGGCCGATCGTAGTCGGCGCGTAACGCTTAAAAAGGCGAAGGGTCCGTGCCCTTCGTCTTCGTGTGTGATGACGCCTTAACGGCTGTGTTGATTCACACCCATAACAAGATTCCATTAGCCACGCCCGCTGACACCGGGCCAACGAAGAACTTTGAACCATGGCCACTATCCACGTAGACGGCAAAGAGCTCGAAGTCGATGGGGCAGACAACCTGTTACAGGCGTGTCTGTCGCTAGGCCTCGACATCCCTTATTTCTGCTGGCACCCCGCCCTTGGCAGCGTTGGCGCTTGCCGCCAGTGCGCGGTCAAGCAGTACACCGACGAGAACGACACCCGTGGTCGTATCGTCATGTCCTGCATGACGCCCGCCACCGACGGCAGCTGGATCTCCATCGAAGACGAAGAAGCGAAAGTGTTTCGCGCCAGCGTCGTCGAATGGCTGATGACCAACCACCCCCACGACTGCCCGGTCTGTGAGGAAGGCGGTCACTGCCACCTGCAAGACATGACAGTGATGACCGGCCACAACGAGCGCCGTTATCGCTTCACCAAGCGTACCCACCAGAACCAGCAACTGGGCCCGTTCATTTCCCACGAAATGAACCGCTGCATCGCTTGCTACCGCTGCGTGCGCTTCTATAAAGACTACGCCGGCGGCACCGACCTCGGTGTATTCGGCGCCCACGACAACGTGTACTTCGGTCGCGTTGAAGACGGCACCCTGGAAAGCGAGTTCTCCGGCAACCTCACCGAGGTCTGCCCGACCGGTGTGTTCACCGACAAGACTCACTCCGAGCGCTACAACCGTAAGTGGGACATGCAGTTCTCGCCGAGCATCTGCCATGGCTGCTCCAGCGGTTGCAACATCTCCCCGGGCGAACGCTACGGCGAACTGCGTCGGATCGAAAACCGCTTCAACGGTTCGGTCAACCAGTACTTCCTGTGCGACCGTGGCCGTTTCGGCTATGGCTACGTCAACCGTGAAGACCGCCCTCGCCAGCCGCTGCTGGCCGATGGCGCCAAGCTGAGCCTGGACGAAGCACTGGATAAAGCCGCTGACCTGCTGCGTGGTCGCAATATCGTCGGTATCGGTTCGCCCCGTGCCAGCCTCGAAAGCAACTACGCGTTGCGCGAACTGGTCGGCGCCGAGCACTTCTACTCCGGTATTGAAGCCTCCGAGCTGGAGCGCATCCGTCTGGTCCTGCAAGTGCTGAACGACAGCCCGCTGCCGGTTCCGAACATGCGCGACATCGAAGACCACGACGCGATCTTCGTCCTCGGTGAAGACCTGACCCAGACCGCCGCTCGCATGGCCCTGGCCCTGCGCCAGTCGGTCAAGGGCAAGGCCGAAGACATGGCCGACGCCATGCGCGTCCAGCCGTGGCTCGACGCTGCGGTGAAAAACATCGGCCAGCACGCGCTGAACCCGCTGTTTATCGCCAGCCTGGCTGAAACCAAGCTCGACGACATCGCTGAAGAATGCGTACACGCAGCGCCCGACGACCTGGCTCGCATCGGTTTCGCCGTGGCCCACGCCCTCGACGCCAGCGCGCCTGCCGTTGAAGGCCTGGACGCTGAAGCCATTGAACTGGCCAAGCGCATCGCCGACGCCCTGCTGGCAGCCAAGCGTCCACTGATCATCGCCGGTACCTCTCTGGGTTCCAAGGCACTGATCGAAGCCGCTGCCAACATCGCCAAAGCTTTGAAACTGCGCGAGAAGAACGGCTCCATCAGCCTGATCGTGCCGGAAGCCAACAGCCTCGGCCTGGCCATGCTCGGTGGCGACTCGCTTGATGCTGCGTTGCAAGCCGTGATCGATGGCAGTAGCGATGCCATCGTGGTACTGGAAAACGACCTGTACACCCGTACTGATTCGGCCAAGGTCGACGCAGCGCTGAACGCAGCCAAAGTGCTGATCGTTGCCGACCACCAGAAAACCGCCACCAGCGACCGTGCTGATCTGGTCCTGCCTGCGGCGAGCTTTGCCGAAGGCGACGGCACTTTGGTCAGCCAGGAAGGCCGCGCCCAGCGCTTCTTCCAGGTCTTCGATCCGAAGTACATGGACGCCAGCATCCTGGTTCACGAAGGCTGGCGCTGGCTGCATGCCCTGCGCGTGACCCTGCTGAACCAGCCGATCGACTGGACCCAGCTCGACCACGTGACCGCAGCCGTCGCCGCAAGTGCACCGCAGCTTGCCCGGATTGTCGACGCAGCACCGTCCGCCGCGTTCCGCATCAAGGGCATGAAACTGGCCCGCGAACCGTTGCGTTACTCCGGCCGTACCGCCATGCGCGCAGACATCAGCGTGCACGAACCGCGTACGCCACAAGACAACGACACCGCGTTTGCCTTCTCCATGGAAGGTTACTCGGGTTCGGTCGAGCCACGTCAGCAGGTGCCTTTCGCCTGGTCGCCGGGCTGGAACTCGCCGCAAGCCTGGAACAAGTTCCAGGACGAAGTCGGTGGTCATATCCGAGCTGGCGACCCGGGCACCCGCCTGATCGAAAGCCAGGGTGACACGCTGAACTGGTTCGCCGCTGTGCCGCGTCCGTTCAACCCGGCCCCGGGTACCTGGCAGGTTGTGCCGTTCTTCCACCTGTTCGGCAGCGAAGAGACCTCTTCCAAAGCCGCCCCGGTTCAAGAGCGCATTCCAGCTGCCTATGTATCCCTGGCCAAGTCCGAAGCCGATCGCCTGGGCGTCAACGACGGTGCCCTGCTCAGCCTGAACGTAGCCGGCCAGACCCTGCGCCTGCCACTGCGTATCAATGAAGAGCTGGGTGTAGGCCTGGTTGCATTGCCAGCAGGTATCGCGGGCATTCCTCCAGCCATTTTCGGCAAAACCGTTGACGGTCTGCAGGAGGCAGCGCAATGACCTGGTTCACCCCTGAAGTGATCGACGTGATCATCGCGGTCCTCAAGGCCATCGTGATCCTGTTGGCCGTGGTCGTGGCGGGCGCCCTGCTCAGCTTCGTCGAACGTCGCCTGCTGGGTTGGTGGCAGGACCGTTATGGTCCGAACCGCGTTGGCCCGTTCGGCATGTTCCAGATCGCCGCCGACATGCTGAAAATGTTCTTCAAGGAAGACTGGACTCCGCCGTTTGCCGACAAGGTGATCTTCACCCTGGCACCGGTCGTGGCCATGAGTGCCTTGCTGATTGCCTTCGCAGTCATCCCGATCACCCCGACCTGGGGCGTGGCGGACCTGAACATCGGCTTGCTGTTCTTCTTCGCCATGGCCGGTCTGTCGGTCTACGCGGTGCTGTTCGCCGGTTGGGCCAGTAACAACAAGTTCGCCCTGCTGGGCAGCTTGCGGGCCTCGGCCCAGACCGTGTCCTACGAAGTGTTCATGGGCCTGGCGCTGATGGGCATCGTGGTGCAGGTTGGCTCGTTCAACATGCGCGACATCGTCGAGTACCAGGCGCAGAACCTGTGGTTCATCATTCCGCAGTTCTTTGGCTTCTGTACCTTCTTCATCGCAGGCGTCGCCGTGACTCACCGTCACCCCTTCGACCAGCCGGAAGCGGAACAGGAACTGGCCGACGGCTACCACATTGAATACGCCGGCATGAAATGGGGCATGTTCTTCGTCGGTGAGTACATCGGCATCATCTTGATCTCGGCCCTGCTGGTCACGCTGTTCTTCGGTGGCTGGCATGGTCCGTTCGGCATCCTGCCTCAGTTGGCCTTCTTCTGGTTCTTCCTGAAGACCGCGTTCTTCATCATGTTGTTCATCCTGTTGCGCGCCTCTATCCCGCGTCCACGGTATGACCAGGTGATGGATTTCAGCTGGAGATTCTGCCTGCCGCTGACCCTGATCAATTTGCTGGTGACTGCTGCCGTTGTGTTGTTGAACACGCCAGCGGGCGCGGTTCAGTGAGGATTTGACCCATGTTCAAATATATTGGCGACATCATTAAGGGTACCGGTACCCAGTTGCGAAGCCTGGTGATGATATTCGGTCACGGCTTTCGTAAACGCGACACCCTGCAATACCCGGAAGAAGCGGTCTACTTGCCGCCGCGTTATCGCGGCCGCATCGTCCTGACCCGCGACCCCGACGGCGAAGAGCGCTGTGTAGCCTGCAACCTGTGCGCCGTGGCGTGCCCGGTAGGCTGCATCTCGCTGCAGAAAGCTGAAACCGAAGACGGTCGCTGGTACCCGGACTTCTTCCGCATCAACTTCTCGCGCTGCATTTTCTGCGGCCTCTGTGAGGAAGCCTGCCCGACCACCGCGATCCAGCTGACACCGGATTTCGAGATGGCCGAGTTCAAACGTCAGGACCTGGTGTACGAGAAAGAAGATCTGTTGATCTCTGGTCCCGGTAAAAACCCTGATTACAACTTCTATCGTGTTGCAGGTATGGCCATTGCCGGTAAGCCAAAAGGCGCCGCGCAAAACGAAGCCGAGCCGATCAACGTGAAGAGCTTGCTGCCTTAAGGAAGAAAGATGGAATTCGCTTTCTATTTCGCATCGGGTATTGCAGTGGTGTCCACGCTTCGCGTGATCACCAACACGAACCCCGTGCACGCCCTGCTCTACCTGATCATTTCGTTGATCGCCGTGGCCATGACCTTCTTCAGCCTCGGCGCACCGTTCGCCGGTGTCCTGGAAGTGATCGCCTACGCCGGCGCCATCATGGTGCTGTTCGTGTTCGTGGTGATGATGCTCAACCTGGGGCCGGCTTCGGTCGCCCAGGAACGCGTCTGGCTCAAGCCCGGCATCTGGCTCGGTCCGGTGATCCTGGCTGCCCTGCTGCTGGCTGAACTGCTGTATGTGCTGTTCGCTCACCAGAGCGGCCACGCCATCGGCCACACCACCGTAGACGCCAAGGCCGTGGGCATCAGCCTGTTCGGTCCGTACCTGCTGGTGGTCGAACTGGCTTCGATGCTGCTGCTCGCTGCAGCCATCACCGCCTTCCACTTGGGCCGCAACGAAGCCAAGGAGCAATGACGATGCCTGCTATCCCTTTGGAGCATGGTCTGGCGGTTGCCGGCATCCTGTTCTGCCTTGGCCTGGTCGGCCTGATGGTTCGCCGTAACATTCTGTTTGTGTTGATGAGCCTGGAAATCATGATGAACGCTGCCGCACTCGCGTTCATCGTGGCGGGTAGCCGTTGGGGCCAGCCGGATGGACAAGTCATGTTCATCCTGGTGATCAGCCTGGCAGCCGCCGAGGCCAGCATTGGCCTGGCGATCCTGCTGCAACTGTATCGTCGCTTCCACACGCTTGATATCGACGCTGCCAGTGAGATGCGCGGATGAACATGATCTTTCTGACTTTCCTGTTTCCCCTGATCGGTTTCCTGCTGCTGTCGTTCTCTCGTGGACGCTGGTCGGAAAACCTCTCGGCCCTGGTCGGCGTCGGTTCCATCGGCTTGTCGGCGATTGTCGCGGCTTATGTGATCTGGCAATTCAACGTCGCACCGCCTGAAGGTGGTCACTACACCCTGGTGCTGTGGCAATGGATGTCGGTGGACGGCTTCAAGCCCAACTTCGCCCTGTACGTCGATGGCCTGTCGATCACCATGCTGGGCGTGGTGGTGGGTGTTGGCTTCCTGATCCACCTGTTCGCGTCCTGGTACATGCGCGGTGAGGCCGGTTACTCGCGCTTCTTCGCTTACACCAACCTGTTTATCGCCAGCATGCTGTTCCTGGTACTGGGCGATAACCTGTTGTTCCTGTACTTCGGCTGGGAAGGCGTGGGCCTGTGCTCGTACCTGTTGATCGGTTTCTACTACAGCAACCGCAACAACGGTAACGCGGCACTCAAGGCCTTTATCGTCACCCGTATCGGCGACGTGTTCATGGCCATCGGCCTGTTCATCCTGTTCCAACAAGTGGGCACGCTGAACATCCAGGAACTGCTGGTGCTGGCACCGCAGAAATTCCAGGTCGGTGACTTCTGGATCACCCTGGCGACCCTGATGCTGCTGGGTGGCGCTGTCGGTAAATCCGCACAACTGCCGCTGCAAACCTGGCTGGCAGATGCGATGGCGGGCCCTACCCCGGTTTCGGCACTGATCCACGCCGCAACCATGGTAACCGCCGGTGTCTACCTGATCGCCCGTACCCACGGCCTGTTCACCCTGGCACCGGAGATTCTGCATCTCGTCGGTCTGGTCGGTGGCGTGACCCTGGTACTGGCGGGCTTCGCGGCCCTGGTTCAGACCGACATCAAGCGGATCCTCGCCTATTCGACCATGAGCCAGATCGGCTACATGTTCCTGGCCCTGGGCGTCGGCGCCTGGGACGGCGCGATCTTCCACCTGATGACCCACGCCTTCTTCAAGGCCCTGCTGTTCCTTGCGTCCGGTGCGGTGATCGTTGCCTGCCACCACGAGCAGAACATCTTCAAGATGGGCGGCCTGTGGAAGAAACTGCCGTTGGCCTACGCCAGCTTCATCGTCGGTGGTGCGGCCTTGTCGGCCCTGCCACTGGTGACCGCAGGTTTCTACTCCAAAGACGAAATCCTCTGGGAAGCCTTTGCCAGCGGTAACCAGGGTCTGCTGTATGCAGGCCTGGTGGGTGCATTCATGACCTCGCTGTACACCTTCCGCCTGATCTTCATCACGTTCCACGGTGAAGCCAAGACCGAAGCCCACGCAGGCCATGGCATTTCCCACTGGTTGCCACTGTCGGTGCTGATCATCCTGTCGACCTTCGTCGGTGCCATGATCACCCCGCCGCTGGCCGGTGTACTGCCACAAAGCGTCGGCCATGCCGGCGGCGAAGCCAAGCACAGCCTGGAACTCGCCTCGGGTGCCATTGCCATCGCAGGTATCCTGCTGGCGGCCCTGCTGTTCCTCGGCAAGCGCCGCTTCGCCACCGCCGTTGCCAACAGTGGCATTGGCCGCTTCCTTTCGGCCTGGTGGTTCGCTGCCTGGGGCTTCGACTGGATCTACGACAAACTGTTCGTCAAGCCTTACCTTGCCATCAGCCATGTACTGCGCAAAGACCCGCTCGACCAGACCATCGGTTTGATCCCGCGCGCTGCCAAGGCCGGTCATACCGCCCTGAGCCGCAGCGAGACAGGCCAATTGCGTTGGTATGCAGCTTCTATGGCGGCCGGTGCCGTTCTGGTGATCGGCGCCATCGTCGTGGTAGCGGTCTGACCATGCCTAAGTACATTGCGAACTTTGCGAACTTGCGAAAGGAAACGAGCCCGTCATGATTCTGCCCTGGCTAATCCTGATCCCTTTTATCGGCGGCCTGCTCTGCTGGATGGGCGAGCGCTTCGGCGCTACCCTGCCCCGCTGGATTGCGTTGCTGACCATGTCCCTGGAACTCGCACTCGGCCTCTGGCTGTGGGCCCATGGCGACTATTCATTTGCTCCGGCACCGGGTGCCGATCCAACTTTCGCGCTTGAATTCAAGCACGTCTGGATCCAGCGCTTCGGCATCAACGTGCACCTGGCCCTCGACGGCCTGTCACTGTTGATGATCCTGCTGACCGGCCTGCTGGGTATCCTCTCGGTACTCTGCTCCTGGAAAGAGATTCAGCGTCACGTGGGCTTCTTCCACCTGAACCTGATGTGGATTTTGGGCGGCGTTGTCGGCGTGTTCCTTGCGCTGGACCTGTTCATGTTCTTCTTCTTCTGGGAAATGATGCTGGTGCCGATGTACTTCCTCATCGCGCTCTGGGGTCACAGTTCTTCGGACGGCAAGAAAACCCGGATCTACGCGGCGACCAAGTTCTTCATCTTCACCCAGGCTTCCGGCCTGATCATGTTGGTGGCGATCCTGGGTCTGGTACTGGTCAACTTCAACAGCACGGGCGTGATTACGTTCAACTACGCCGACCTGTTGAAAACCAAGATGTCCCTGACCACCGAGTACATCCTGATGCTGGGCTTCTTCATCGCGTTCGCGGTGAAGCTGCCGGTGGTGCCGTTCCACTCCTGGCTGCCTGACGCTCACGCCCAGGCGCCGACTGCAGGTTCCGTGGACCTGGCGGGTATCCTGCTGAAGACCGCTGCGTATGGTCTGCTGCGTTTCGCCCTGCCGCTGTTCCCGAATGCCTCGGCCGAGTTTGCACCGATCGCCATGACCCTCGGTCTGATCGGGATCTTCTACGGTGCGTTCCTGGCGTTCGCGCAAACCGACATCAAGCGTCTGATTGCCTTCTCGTCCGTTTCCCACATGGGCTTCGTACTGATCGGCATCTACTCCGGTAGCCAACTGGCGCTGCAAGGCGCAGTGATCCAGATGCTGGCTCACGGTGTGTCGGCAGCCGCACTGTTTATCCTCAGTGGCCAACTGTACGAGCGCCTGCACACCCGTGACATGCGTGAGATGGGTGGCGTGTGGTCGCGTATCGCCTACCTGCCGGCCATCAGCCTGTTCTTCGCCGCCGCGTCCCTGGGCTTGCCGGGTACCGGTAACTTCATCGGCGAGTTCCTGATCCTGATGGGTGCCTTCGTGCATACACCGTGGATCAGTGCGATCGCGACCTCCGGCCTGGTGTTCGGCTCGGTCTACTCGCTGATCATGATCCACCGTGCGTACTTCGGTCCGGCCAAATCCGACACCGTGCTGCACGGCATGGACGGTCGCGAACTGATCATGGTGCTTGGCCTTGCGGTATTGCTGATCTTCATCGGCGTGTACCCGCAACCGTTCCTGGATACTTCTGCCGCAACGATGCATGGCGTGCAGCAATGGTTCAGCACCGCCTTCACTCAACTCGCTTCGGCCCGGTAAGAGCGCTATGGAATTCACGATCCAACACTTTATCGCGCTTGCGCCGCTGCTGATCTCCAGCCTCACCGTTGTGGTGGTGATGCTGGCGATCGCATGGCGCCGCAACCACTCACAGACCTTCCTGATTTCCGTGGCAGGTTTGAACCTGGCCTTGCTGTCGATTATCCCGGCACTCAAGGTCGCACCGCTGGCGGTCACACCGCTGTTGATGGTCGATGATTTCGCGCTGCTGTACATCGCGTTGATCCTCGTCGCCACCCTCGCCTGCGTCACCCTCGCCCACGCCTACCTCGGCGAAGGCGGCACCGGTTACCCGGGCAACAAGGAAGAGCTGTACCTGTTGATCCTGCTGGCAGCTACCGGCGGTATCGTGCTGGTCAGCGCGCAGCACCTGGCCGGCTTGTTCATCGGCCTGGAACTGCTGTCGATCCCGGTCTACGGCCTGGTGGCTTATGCCTTCTTCAACAAGCGCTCCCTGGAAGCCGGCATCAAGTACATGGTGCTGTCGGCCGCCGGTTCCGCGTTCCTGTTGTTCGGTATGGCCCTGCTCTACGCAGAAGCCGGGAGCCTGAGCTTCAGCGGTATCGGTCATGCCCTGGCAGCCACCAACAGCCCTGCACCGCTGGCCCAGTTGGGCCTGGCGATGATGCTGATCGGCCTGGCATTCAAGTTGTCGCTGGTGCCGTTCCACCTGTGGACCCCGGACGTGTACGAAGGCGCCCCGGCGCCGGTGGCCGCGTTCCTGGCTACCGCGTCGAAAGTGGCCGTGTTTGCCGTGATGGTGCGTCTGTTCCAGATCTCCCCTGCTGCCAACACCGGTGTACTCAGCAACGTGCTGACCATCATCGCCATCGCCTCGATCCTGTTCGGTAACCTGCTGGCGCTGACCCAGAACAACCTCAAGCGTCTGCTGGGTTATTCGTCCATCGCCCACTTCGGCTATCTGCTGATCGCCCTGGTGGCGAGCAAAGGCCTGGCGATGGAAGCTATCGGCGTGTACCTGGTCACCTACGTGATCACAAGCCTGGGTGCGTTCGGTGTGATCACGCTGATGTCCTCGCCTTACAAAGGCCGCGACGCCGACGCCTTGTACGAATACCGCGGCCTGTTCTGGCGCCGTCCGTACCTGACCGCCGTGCTGACCGTGATGATGCTGTCCCTGGCCGGTATCCCGCTGACCGCAGGCTTCATCGGCAAGTTCTACATTGTGGCTACCGGTGTTGAAGCCCACGAATGGTGGCTGGTGGCTTCCCTGGTACTGGGTAGCGCCATTGGCGTCTTCTACTACCTGCGCGTGATGGTGACCCTGTACCTGATCGAGCCAAACCTGCGCCGTGTGGACGCCGAGCTGCACTGGGAACAGAAAGCGGGCGGCGTGATGCTGCTGGCAATCGCCCTGCTGGCGTTCTTCCTGGGTGTCTACCCACAACCGTTGCTCACCCTGGTGCAGCATGCGGTGATGGCGGGTTGATCACTTAGGCGGATGTAAACAAAACGGCACCTTCGGGTGCCGTTTTGCGTTTCTGGGGGGATGGTTTTGCTCCCCTGCTCTACTCACGGAATATTCCTCACCGATATACCTCCCCGTCTGGCATCTAGACGCCAGAGCCGCTCGTATGGTGTTTGCGCTTTAGGAAAGATCCCACAGCTGGGTCACTTGACCCATTGCAGATGGGCCACCAAACTATACGCAGGCTACGTACAGAACATGAATGCTCTATTTATAGAACTGCCGCCCTTTGAGCGGTATCGCAGGGACTATCTGAGTGACGAGCTTTTTCACGGTTTCAACAAGAGTTGATGAGAAACCCGCAAGCGGGCGACGTGATCGAGGGGACTGGCGGGCTACGCAAGGTTCGCTTTGTTGATGAGCGACGAAACAAGGGCAAACGCGGTGGCCTGCGGGTCATTTATTACTGGTGGTCAGGCGGCACACAATTCTGGCTGTTTACCTTGTACGGCAAACATGAGCAGGACGATTTAACCCCATCTCACAAAAAAGCCCTCAAACAGATGCTGGACAGGGAAATCAAAGCGAGAACACCCCATGAAACGTGACATCTTTTCCGAATTGATCGAAGGCTTCGAGGCCCTGGCAGATGAACGCCAGGGCAAAGTCACCCTGCGCACCCACAAGGTACACCTGAACAAACTGGCGCCACTCACCGCCGAGGAAGTGGTGGCAGTGCGTCAACAACTGAACCTGTCCCGGTCGGTATTTGCCATGTACCTGCGGACCAACACACGGACACTGGAGAACTGGGAGCAAGGGCGGGCAACACCGAATGCCCAAGCGGCGACATTGATCCGATTGGTGGCAAAGTTTCCGGAAACCATCGAGCGTCTGGCAGCATTGACCTGATGTGTGATGTGTAGCTGCTGCCGAGGCTCGAGGCTGTGATGGGTTGCGAAGCGACCCCAAGAGGGAGGTCCTGCGGACCGCATCACAGCCTCGTACCTCGGCAGCGGCTACAGAGCACACCTACTTACGCGCGGCCTCCCACGACTTGAGCAAGTCGTTGTAGCTGACCGTTTCGCCCTTGGGTTTCTCGTTCGCCAGCTTCGGCTTCGGTGCCCCAGGCTGATCAAACCAGTATTGCGCATCCCGCTCGGGGTTCATCTTCGGCCCGCAAACAGGCTGCACCTTGGAGCGCTCCAAGCGCGTCATGATGGCGTCCTGATCCTTGGCCAGACCGTCCAGCGCCTGTTGCGGAGTCTTCTCGCCGCTGGCGGCTTCCGAGATATGGCTCCACCACAACTGCGCCAAGCGTGGATAGTCCGGCACGTTGGTCCCGGTCGGCGTCCATTGCACCCGCGCCGGGCTGCGATAGAACTCCACCAACCCACCCAATTTGGGCGCCAGGTCGGTCATGGCCTGGGAGTTGATGTCGGATTCGCGGATCGGCGTCAAACCCACAATGGTTTTCTTCAGCGATACGGTTTTCGAGGTCACGAACTGCGCATAGAGCCAGGCCGCGAGTTTTTGCTTCTCAGGCGTGGACTTGAGAAACGTCCAGGAACCCACGTCCTGATACCCCAGTTTCATGCCCTCCTCCCAGTACGGCCCACGCGGCGACGGCGCCATTCGCCATTTCGGCGTACCGTCGGCATTCATCACCGGCAGGCCGGGTTTGGTCATGTCGGCAGTAAACGCGGTGTACCAGAAGATCTGCTGGGCGATATTGCCCTGGGACGGCACCGGGCCGGATTCGGAGAAGGTCATGCCCGCCGCTTCCGGTGGCGCATAGGCCCGCAGCCAGTCGACATACTTCTGCGTGGCAAACACCGCCGCCGGGCCGTTGGTATCGCCACCACGGGTCACGCTGGAACCCACCGGATGGCAATCCTCGACGCGAATGCCCCACTCGTCCACCGGCAGGCCGTTAGGCAGGCCCTTGTCGCCACCACCGGCCATGGAGAACCAGGCATCGGTAAAGCGCCAGCCCAGGGATGGGTCTTTCTTGCCGTAGTCCATGTGCCCGTAGACGCGCTTGCCGTCGATTTCCTTGACGTCTTCACTGAAGAACTTGGCGATGTCCTCGTAGGCCGACCAGTTCACCGGCACGCCCAGGTCGTAGCCGTACTTTTCCTTGAACTTGGCTTTCAGGTCCGGCCGCTCGAACCAGTCGGCGCGGAACCAGTACAGGTTGGCGAACTGCTGGTCGGGCAATTGATAGATCTTGCCGTCCGGTGCAGTGGTAAACGAGATACCAATGAAGTCCTTGATATCCAGGGTCGGCGAGGTGTAATCCTTGCCCTCGTTGGCCATCAGGTCGGTGATGGATTCGGTCTTGCCGTAGCGAAAGTGCGTGCCGATCAGGTCCGAGTCGTTGACCCAGCCGTCATAGATGTTCTTGTCGGACTGCATCTGGGTCTGCAGCTTTTCCACCACATCGCCTTCCTGCAGCAGGTCGTGGGTCAGCTTGATTCCGGTGATTTCACTGAAGGCCTTGGCCAGCACCTTGGACTCGTACTCGTGGGTGGTGAGGGTTTCCGACACCACGTTGATCTTCATCCCACGAAACGGCTCGGACGCCTTGATAAACCACTTCAACTCGTCGAGCTGCTGGGCTTCGGTGAGGGTCGACGGTTTGAACTCACTGCCGATCCATTTTTTCGCGGCGTCTTCGTAAGCATCGGCCCAGGCCGTGGCGCTCAGGCCGCTGAGGGCCAGTACGGCGGCCAATGAAATGCTATGTCGCAGCTTATTGTTTTTATCGAACATAGAGACCTCCTGGTTAAGTTCAGATGGGGATGCCAGACCCGGCCACTAGCCCCAGCGCATCACAGACAACAGCCACACCAGAGACAGCGCGGACGCCACCCAGATGCTCCAGCCAGTCACGCCGATCACCAGCAAATGCAGGTAGGCGCTTCCGAGAAGACCGATAAACAAGCGATCACCACGGGTAGTGGTGATCGGTAAAAAGCCGCGCCGGGGAATACTCGGCGAGCGCAGTTCCCAAGTGGTCATGCCCGTGAGCAACAGGCCAATGGCGACAAAGAACAGTGCAGTCGGGGTGGTCCAGGCCATCCATTCCATCATCGACTCCTCAGACCCGGCCCAGGGCAAAGCCCTTGGCCACGTGGTTGCGAACAAACCAGATCACCAGCATGCCCGGCAGGATGGTCAGCACCCCGGCGGCGGCCAGCACACCCCAATCAATCCCGGAGGCCGAGACCGTGCGGGTCATCACCGCCGCGATGGGCTTGGCGTTCACCGACGTCAGTGTTCGCGCCAGCAGCAGTTCGACCCAGGAAAACATGAAGCAGAAAAACGCCGTCACACCGATCCCCGAGCCAATCAACGGGATGAAAATCTTCACGAAGAACTTGGGAAAGCTGTAGCCATCGATGTAGGCGGTTTCGTCGATTTCCTTGGGCACTCCCGACATGAACCCTTCAAGGATCCACACTGCCAGCGGCACGTTAAACAAACAGTGGGCCAGGGCTACGGCGATATGGGTGTCGAACAGGCCGATGGACGAATACAGCTGGAAGAACGGCAGCAGGAATACTGCGGGTGGCGCCATGCGGTTGGTCAGCAACCAGAAAAACAGGTGCTTGTCCCCCAAAAAGCGGTAGCGCGAAAACGCATAGGCCGCCGGCAGCGCCACGCTCAGGGAAATCACCGTGTTCAGGCTGACGTAGTACAACGAGTTGAGATAACCGGTGTACCAACTGGGGTCGGTGAAAATCACCTTGTAGTTAGCGAACGTGAAATCCTGGGGAAACAGCGTCAGCCCGCCGAGGATTTCGGTGTTGCTCTTGAAGGACATGTTCAGCAGCCAGTAGATCGGCACCAGCAAGAACAGGATGTAAATCAGCAGCGGCACCAGCTTGCGTTTAGTCATGATGGCGGCCTCAGCGATTGGCGTCGGAGTGAGTCATGGCGGTGTAGAACAGCCAGGACACCAGCAGGATGATCAGGAAGTACACCAGGGAAAACGCTGCCGCCGGGCCCAGGTCGAATTGCCCTACGGCCATTTGGGTCAAGGTCTGACTCAGGAAGGTGGTGGCATTGCCCGGCCCGCCGCCGGTCAGTACAAACGGCTCGGTATAGATCATGAAACTGTCCATGAAACGCAGCATCACCGCGATCAGCAGCACACTCTTCAGCTTCGGCAACTGGATATGTCGGAATACCGCCCAACTGGAGGCCCGATCGATCCGTGCTGCCTGGTAGTACACATCCGGAATCGCCCGCAGTCCCGAGAAACACAGCAGGGCCACCAGGGACGTCCAATGCCAGACGTCCATCACCAGCACCGTGACCCAGGCGTCCATCGTATTGGCCGCGTAGTTGTAGCTGATGCCCATGGCGTTGAGTGTGGAACCGAGCAAGCCGATATCGGCCCGGCCAAAGATCTGCCAGATGGTGCCCACCACGTTCCACGGGATCAGCAGCGGGATGGCCATTACGATCAGCACCAACGACGACCAGCGGCCCTTGGTGGGCATGGTCAGGGCGATGGCGATCCCCAGGGGAATCTCGATGATCAGCACGCAGGCGGAGTAAATGAACTGGCGCAGCAGCGAGTCATGCAGCCGTGGGTCCAGCAGCACCTGTTTGTACCAGTCGGCACCGACAAAATAGCGGCTGGACTGGTCGAAGATGTCCTGCACCGAATAGTTGACCACGGTCATCATCGGGATCACCGCACTGAAGGCCACCAGCAGGAACACCGGCAACACCAGCCACCAGGCCTTGTTGTTCTGCACCTTGTTCATGGCAGCACCTCCAGCAGATAGTCATCGGCATACACCATCAACCATTGCGCCGGAAAGCTGATGGACGCACGGCCTTCGGGCACCGGTTTATCCTCTGCCAGGCGCACTTTCAGCAGCGCGCCATCCAGGTCCAGGGTCATGATCTTGTAGGTGCCGAGGTCTTCGATGTGGACCACCTGCGCTTGCAGCGCGTCGGCATAGGGCTCGTCCCACACATGGACGAACTCCGGGCGGATGCCGACCTGCAGCTTCGTGTAGTCCATTTCTGCGATCCGCTGCTGCAATGTCTCGGACAACGCCAGATGAGTACCGGCAAACTTCACACCGCCCGCCTCGGCCTGCACTTCAATCAGATTCATCCCAGGACTGCCGATGAAATAACCGACAAAGGTATGACTCGGCCGCTCGAACAGCTCCCGGGGCGTGCCGAACTGCACGATCTGCCCGCCGTACATTACCGCGATCTTGTCGGCGAAGGTCGAGGCCTCCAACTGGTCGTGGGTGACGTAGACCATGGTGATGTTGAACTGCTCGTGGATCTGCTTGAGTTTGCGCCGCAGTTTCCACTTCAGGTGCGGGTCGATCACCGTCAGCGGCTCGTCAAACAGGATCGCCGAGACGTCGTCGCGTACCAGCCCGCGGCCCATGGAGACTTTCTGCTTCTCGTCAGCGGTGAGGTTGCGGGCTTTTTTGCTCAACAAGCTTTGCAGGTCGAGGACTTCGGCGATTTCCTGCACCTTGCTGTGGACTTTCGCCTCAGCCATTCCCTGATTTCGCAGGGGAAACGCCAGGTTGTCGAACACCGTCATCGTGTCGTAGACCACCGGGAACTGGAACACCTGGGCAATGTTGCGCTTCTCCGGGGTCAGGTCATTGACCACCTTGCTGTCGAACAGCACCTGGCCTTCGGAGGGGCTAAGCAGGCCGGAGATGATATTGAGCAGGGTCGACTTACCGCAGCCTGAGGGGCCGAGTAAGGCGTAGGCGCCACCCTGCTCCCAGACGTGGTTCATTTCGCGAATGGCGTAGTCTTCCGGGCCTACTGGCGTAGGGCTGTAGCTATGGGCCAGGTTCTGCAAATGGATCTCGGCCATCAGGCAACCCTCGCGACACGTCGTCCGGGCGCCTGGACCAAACGTCCCTGACCATCGAACACAAACAGTTTGTGGGTAGGGATATAGATACGAATCGGTGCATCGACGTCGTACTCGTGCACCCCTGGCAAATGCAGCACCAGCAGAAAGTGCTCGCTGCGCACATGCAGGAAGGTTTCCGAACCACTGATTTCCGCAACCTCCACGGTCACCGCCAGTTCCAAATCATCATCGTTGCTCGGTACCAGGCTGATATGGCTGGGGCGCACGCCAAAACGAAACTCGCCGTCACCGATGGGTCGCAGATCAACGTTCAGCGGGAAGTGCACAAAGTTGGCGAAGCTCACTTCATTGCCACTGATTCGTCCCGGCATCAGGTTGATCGGTGGCTCGGAAAACAGCTCGGCGGCCAACACGGTTTGCGGCTGGTGATAGACCTCGGCGGCCTTGCCGCTCTGGATCACCCGACCTTCGTGGAGAATCGTGGTGGTGCCACCCAGGGCCAGGGCTTCGTTGGGCTCGGTGGTGGCGTAGATCGCGATGGTATGGCGCGCCTTGAACAGCTCGCGCATTTCCTGGCGCAGCTCTTCGCGCAGTTTGTAGTCCAGGTTTACCAGCGGCTCGTCAAACAGAATCAGCTCCGCATCCTTGACCAGCGCCCGGGCCATGGCGGTGCGCTGCTGCTGGCCGCCAGACAGCTCCAGGGGATGGCGTTGCAGGAACTTCTCGATGCGCAGCATCTTTGCGGTTTCCAGCACCTTGCTCTGGATCAGTTCGGCCGAAACCCGAGCCTGACGCAACGGCGAGGCGATGTTCTCGAATACGGTCATGGTCGGGTAATTGATGAATTGCTGGTAGACCATCGACACGTTGCGCAGACGCACCGGTTGCTGGGTGACGTCGACGCCGTTCATCAGGATGCGCCCGCTGTCAGGCTTGTCCAGGCCGGCCATCAGGCGCATCAGGCTGGTCTTGCCGGACAGGGTGCGGCCCAGCAGGACGTTGAAGGAACCGGCCTCGAAACGCAGGTTGGCGTCGTCGATCCAGGTCTGGCCTTCGACAACACGAGTGACATGTTCCAGGGTCAATGACATGACACGCCCTTTTTTATTATTGGAAGAGTGCTGGCGAAAGGGCAGAGCGAGTTTCGTGCCAGAAGCTTAAAACTCAGGCGGATCAATGAATTGGGCAAAAAGGTGAATTCACTCCTGAACAGAAATGAACATAGGGTGCTGAACAATTGAACAACTGCCGGGTTGACAATGAACAGTTCTGAACAACACTGAATGGACTTTTTGCCCCCATAACAACAATAAAACCGAGGGTGACCGCCATGGCTGCTCCTGCCTCACCGCTGGCTCACGACACCATCATCCAGGACTCCTGGCGCCGCTGCCGCGCCTTCGGCCTGGATCATCAGAGCCCACCAAGCTTCGATCAACTGCCTGCCGAAGGCATCAGCCAACTGCTGGAAAGCCAGCACTCCCTGGTGCAGACCACCCATCAGGAAGTCCTGCCTTACTACGAAAATATCCTCAGCAATTCGAACTGTCTGATCATGCTGGCCGACAATCAAGGCCAGGTCCTCACATCCTGGGGCACCCAACGTTTTATCGAGCCGAAACTGGCCCGTGGCTTCAGTGCCGGCGCCAGCTGGCAGGAGCGCGCAAGTGGCACCAATGCCATCGGTACCGCGCTGGCCTGTGCCCAGGCGGTGCATATCGAGCATGACGAACACTTCCTCAAGGCCAACCGCTTCATGACCGGCTCGGCAGCGCCGATCTTCGACGCCCAGCGCGAGATCATTGCGGTGCTGGATGTGTCCAGCGACAGCTACCTGCCGCCCTCCCACACCCTGGGCATGGTCAAGATGATGAGCCAGACGGTAGAGAACCGGCTGATCCTCAACCTGTTTCGTGGTGAGCACTTCCAACTGACCTTCAACACCGGCCTGAGTAACCTCGACAGCCAATGGGCCGGCCTGCTGATCTTCGATGAAAGCGGCCAGGTGCTGTCAGCCAACCGCCGTGCCGACAACCTGCTGGGCATCAGCCTGTCGCGGGTGATGATCGACAGCCTGTTCAAGGTCTCGCTGCTGGAACTGCTCAATCAACCCGAGGGCCTGCCCTTTTCGCTGCAGGCCGCAGGCCGCAACCGTTTTCAGTGCCTGTTGAAACGCCCCAAGCAGGTGCCGGTCCAGGCCCGGGTGTTTGCCGAACCGAAAAAAGCCGAGCCAACGCCTACGGCGATCAACCTCAAAACCTTGCACTTCGGTGACAGCCGTGTGGAAAAAGCTGTGCGCCAGGCCGAGCGCCTGCTGGAGAAGGACATCCCGCTGCTGATCCACGGCGAAACCGGGGTCGGCAAGGAAGTGTTCGTCAAAGCCCTGCACCAAGCCAGCTCCCGCGGCCAACAAGCGTTCATCGCCGTCAACTGCGCGGCGATCCCCGCCGAGCTGGTGGAATCGGAGTTGTTTGGCTACGAAAAAGGCGCGTTCACCGGCGCCAACCAAAAAGGCAGCATCGGCCTGATCCGCAAGGCCGACAAAGGCACGCTATTTCTCGACGAGATCGGCGACATGCCGCTGCCCACCCAGGCGCGTTTGCTGCGGGTACTGCAGGAGCGTTGCGTGCAACCAGTGGGCAGCAGCGAGGTATTCCCGGTGGACTTGCGGATCATCTCCGCCACCAACCGCTCACTGCGTGAACAGGTGCAGATCGGCCGCTTTCGCGAAGACCTGTATTACCGCATCGGCGGCCTGACCCTGGAACTGCCGCCATTGCGCGAGCGCAGTGACAAACAGGCACTGTTCAAGCAGTTGTGGGCGCAACACCGTGAACCGAGCCAATGGGCCGGGCTCAGTCAGGAGGTATTGGCACTGTTCGAACAGCATCCGTGGCCGGGAAATCTGCGCCAGGTCAGCAGCGTGATGCAGGTGGCACTGGCCATGGCCGAGGACCAGCCGGTGCGGGTGGAGCATTTACCGGATGATTTTTTTGTCGACCTGAACCTGTCCGCCCCGCCGTCACCCAACGAACTGCCGGATGACAGCCTGGACCTCAACCAGCGATTGAAAGCGGTGGGCGGCAACATCTCCCACCTCGCCCGGGAACTGGGTGTCAGCCGCAACACCCTGTACAAACGCTTACGCCAGAACGACGCCTAACCCCAACTCAACACCGGCCAACCCGCCGCCTGAGCATGGGCCCGCAACACCGGATCCGGGTTCACCGTATACGGCTGGCTGACCTGGCTGAGCAGCGGCAAGTCGTTGCGCGAGTCAGAATAGAAACTTGCCCCTTCCAGGCTCTCGCCCTCGGCCTGCAACCATTCCATCAAGCGCGTGACCTTGCCTTCACGGTACGTCAGCACACCTCGGGTACAGCCACTGAAACAGCCTCTTTCGGTTTCCAGGTCGATGGCCAGCACGTCATCGATGCCCAGGTACGCGGCGATGGGTTTGACCAAATGCGCACCGGACGCCGAAATCACCAGCAACCGGTCGCCAATGGCGCGGTGGGTGTCGATGGTTTTGCGGGCCTCCTGGTACACCGCCGGGGCAATGACCCGCCGGATAAAGTCCGCCACGCACGCCGCCACCTCACTCTCCCGGCGCCCGGCCATGGGCACCAGGCTGAAGGCCATATAGTCCTCCATCGCTAACTTGCCTTCGCAGTAGGCACTCATCAATTGCGTGTCCTGCTCCATGAACAACGCACCATCGACCCAACCCAGGCGGACCATTTCCCGACTCCACAGGGTTGAGCAGTCACCCTTGATCAGGGTCTCATCCAGGTCGAACAGTGCCAGTGCCATGTGATACCCATTGTGTTGAGGTTTGTTTTCAGTTCATCACCGGCGTGGCGCCCAGCGGCACCTTGCGACCGGGGGCCGCTATGTCGAACAGGTTTTGCACCCGCGCACTTTCTGCCGGGCTGGGTTTGATCGCCAACGCACACGCCACAAAGATCACGGCATTGACCACCAACCCGACAATCCCACTGGTCAACGAGCCCAGGCCGGGAATGTCATCCGGGTACATCGTCGTCAGCACAATCGCCACCACGATCCCCGCGAGCATCCCGGCAATCGCGCCTTCCTTGTTGCCGCGGCGACTGAAGATCCCGAAGAACAGCGGTACCGCCAATTGGATGATGCCCTGGTAGGAAATCTGCGCCAGCAACTGCAACCGCGAGTAGTCGAAGGTCAGGTAGGCCAGGATGGAGGCAGCGACGATAAACACCACCATCCCCGACTTGGCCAGCAGGGTCAGTTGCCGGTCGGTACGTGGGGTGTTCCAGGTGGCCAAGTCATTGGCGAACTGGGTGCCGCACACCTGTACGCAACCATCCACGTGGCCAATGCTTGCCGCCAGCACGATGACGATGGCCAGCGCCAGCAACCACGGCCCGCCGATGTCGAACAACGACAGGAACCAGCCTTGTTGCGGGTTCGCCAGTACGTTGGGGTCCTGGCTGATGGCGGCGGCGAACAGCATCAGAATCCCGTAGAAACCGCCCACCAGCAGAATGGTGTAGAGCGTGCCCTTCTTCACCGCCCGCACACCGCTGGCGGTGTAGATACGCTGGAAGCTCATCGGCCAGCACATCGAGCCGATAACACCGGTAAAAATCAGACTGAACATGTACAGCGGGCCGTAACCGGTGCCGCTGTCGCCAGGCACCAGCAGCATCTTGGCCGGCAAATGGGCCAGGTTGGAGAACGACGCCTGATCGCCAAACAGCAGGAACACACACAGTGCCGCGCACAGGACATAGGCAATCAAGCCCTGGAACATGTCAGTCATGATCAAGCCGCGCATGCCCATGCTCACGGTCCAGTACTGGCGCACCAGCACCACCCCGACACCGGCCAGCAGGCAGGTGGTCACGCCCCAACGGCCAAAACTGGCGAATTGAAACAGCATCGCCAGGGCCTGAATACCCATCACCACCCACGGGAACACTGAGATGATGCCGATGATCGAAGCCACGCGTTTGACCGCAGGACTGTTGAAGCGCATGCCCAGCAAATCCGGTTGGGTGCGCAGGTTGAAACGCTGGCCCCAGGTCCAGGCGCGACGGGCCATCAGGTACATGGCGGTGACGCCGAGGGTGGCATAGACCATGCCGTAGAAGCCCAGGACACCCCCGATGGTCAGGGCGAAAAACGCAGTAAAGGTCGAGCCCGGCCACCAGGAGTTGGTGTAACACATGGCGATGTACCACGGCCCGTAGGAGCGCCCGCCTACGGCGTAATCGGAAAAACTGGTGCTCTCGCGGTTGGTGGCGTACAGCACGGCGATCATCCCGGCCAGGAACAGGCCGATGATGCCGAAGGTGATGTAGAGGTTGGCGTCGGTGGCGGTACTGATCATTGCCCCTCCCCCTCTTCCGGCAGTTCGCCCGCCGCCAGCTCGGCGAGATACAACGCCCACAGGCCGAGGCCGGCGAGCACGGCAATAGCGATCCAGTAGAAGATCGGCAGTGGAATGCCCAGGACCAGCACAGTGCTGGCGCTGACGCTCAAGTAGAGCGGCGGGAATAACGCCAGCATCAGCAACAAAAAGAAATACACGCCGAAGATTTGACTCTTCAGGCGTCCAGGGGGTGCGGTATCGGTTTTCATGAGGTTGTGTGCTCCTTGAATTTCTGGATCGGATTGTTGTGTGATCAAACAAAAATCAAGCAGTGAAAACGTGAGCGCCAACCAGCGCCAAAGTGACTACTTTTCAATGCATATTGTGGTAATGGCGCAGGCTCAAGCCTGTCTCAGCCAGGTTTCCCATTGTGAATCGTTGATGATGCTGCGGGCCCGCATGTGCTTCCAAGTGCCGTATTTGTAGAAGTCGAAATCCAGTTGCGACACCGCGTGCTGAACCATCGCCCAGGTCGACCACTTGATGTCCGCCAGTGCCTTGTGCAATTTGATCCGTGCGAGGTTTTGCGCGGTCACCTGGCCGAAGTAGTCCTCGATCAGCGCCAGTTCCATCTCATCGGTGAAAAACATCTCGCCGAACCACAAGGCCAGTTCGTAATGACGGTCGTTGTTGGAGGCGTACTCGAAGTCCACCAGGCGAATCTGACGACGGTCGTTGAGCATGAAATTGCCCGCCAGGGTGTCGTTCATGCACGGCGCCAGGTCCATGCCGGAGGCCTGCAACACGCCGCGTGCACGATCACTCTGACGGCGTAGCCAGGCGTCATCGTCGGGTTTACAGCCGTTGAGTTGTTCGACCTGGCGTTGGTGTTCGGCAATCATGTCGAACACGGTCTTGGTCTGTACCAGCGGCGGCTGGTCGTTGAAGGCCTTGAGGGCGTGCAGCGCGTTGTGGCGTATGTCGCGGTCGAGGAAGTCGTGGTTGGATGAAGCGCGCCAGCCTTCCATGAACTCGAACACTTCCACGCCGAACTCTTCGAGGAAGGCGAACACCGGCGCGCCATAACCGGTCTGCGCGGCCTTGACGCTGGCGTCATGGGCGGTGCGGCGGTCGATGAACATTTCAGTCCCCACACCGGGCACCTTGAAGAAATACGCCGTGTCCGCCCCGGCCACTTCCACCCGCCAATTGCTGTTGGAAATCCCGCCACTGACCGGCTCGTAGCGAATGCCATTGCCGCCCCAATCGGCGACGCCGCGCACCGCTGCTTCCAGCTGACACTCTTGGGGCGTGCAACCCTCACCTAATGCTTTCATCCTTGTTCCTCCTGAACCTGACGCAGCCAACCTTCGAACCGTGGGTCTTGCAGGCTTTGCCGGCAGCGCAACAGCGTCCACTGCCCGACCTTGGAAAATTCCAGTGGTCGCGCTGAGGTGGCGCCAACCCACAGGCCCCAAAGGGTCCAGTACCAATCGTTGATCAGTGCGTACAGCCGACAGCGGGCGTAATCGCTTTCCCGGCAGTGGCCGGCCCAGGCGGTGATGCCTTCGCGCCATTGGGCTTCGAATGAGTACAGTTCATTGAGGCTGATGGCCACGTCATACCAGGGATCAAAACAGCCGCCGTAATCGAAGTCGATCAGCTGCAAGGCGCCATTCGGACCGATCAGCACGTTACTCGCCACGCCATCTCCGTGCAGCGGCACTGGAGGGCTGGCGGTGAATTGCAGGGCGGTCCAGGCCAGGTCAATGCAGGTACTGATCCAGGCATGATCCGCCGGCAAGGCCACGCCATCGCGGGCGCACAGCTCGCGCAGGTGTTGGATATCCTGCAACGGTGAACGCGTGAACCCCGGCGAGGTGCCGGCGTGCAGTTGTTTCTTCAAGGTCCACAGCGCTTGCAGGCGCTGGGGTTGCATCAATTCATCGAGCCGTGCCCAACGCCACTCATCGGCTGGCAACGCATCCAGTAGCAGTACCCCGGCCGCAGCGTCCACCAGGCGCACGCCCGGTGTCACGTCGCAATCCGCCGCCAACTGCGTAGCGCGGGCGGTACGTTCGATGTCGATCAGCGCCCGCATGTCGTCATGCAGGACCTTGGCGTAGCACTGGCCCCAGGGTGCGGTAACGGTGAAGCCGGTCCACTCGGTGGCCAGCCGCACGGGTGAGGCGATCCCGGCGGTGCCCTCTTCAATCACCACCTTGGCTGACAAGCCAGCGGCCTCCAGGGCACCCAACAATCGTGACATTGCTTGCGAACGGCTCGGCATGGCTGACCTCAGCGGTAGGCGTTGGGGGTTGAACAGGCGCGATAGAGCAACGCGGTCAACATGCGCAAACCGTTGTGCATGTCCTGATCGCTGGTGAACTCCGCTTCGTTATGGGACACACCGTTGCTGCTGGGAATAAACAGCAGGCAGACCGGGTAATGCCGATTCAAGCTGATGGCGTCATGGCCGGAAACCGTCACGCTGTTGCCAATGGGTAATCCCAGTTGCTGCCCGACACTGTAGGCCAGTTCCGCGAAACCATGGTGCATGTGCGTCGGCTCACGCAGGGCATGGCTTTCCACCTCGTAAGACGTCGATGTGTCAGCCGCGACGGTCTTGAGGCTGGCGTTCAGACGATCACCGGCTGCGGCCAGTAACTCGGTATCGGGCGAGCGGTACTCCACATGCAGGGTGACGCGAGACGGCACCACATTGGGCGAATTGGGGTAGATCTCCAGGCGACCCACAGAACTGTGCAATTGCTGTCCATGCAAATCCGCCTCGGCGCGTACGGCGGTGATGGCATGGGCGGCGGCCAGCAAGGCATCCTTGCGGGCAACCATGGGGGTGGGCCCGGTATGGTTTTGCTCACCGATAAAGCGAATCCGTTGTTTGAGGGCGGCCCACGTGTCGCGGACCACACCAATGGCCAAGCCATCACGCTCAAGGCCGTCGCCCTGCTCGACGTGGATTTCCACGTAGCCGGCGATCTCCAGCTCGACCCGACCAGCGCCCAGGTAGCCGATCTGTTGCAGGGCCTGCTTGAGGCTGATGCCATCACCGTCGCGACAGGCCCAGGCTTCTTGCAGCGCAAGGTCGCCGGTGAATACGCTGCTGCCAATCAGGCTGGGCTGAAAGCGTGCGCCTTCCTCGTTGGTCCAGTTCACCACGGCCAGATTGCACGGCGGCACCTCGCCGCGTTCGCGAAATTGACGCGCCAGGCTGGCCACCGCCACCGCACCGGCCAGCACCCCGTAGACCCCATCAAAGCGCCCGGCGCTGGGCTGGCTGTCCAGGTGCGAACCGCACAGCACATAAGGTGCATCGGGGTTAAAGGTGATCAAGCCGAACATGTTGCCCACGGCATCCACCCGCACTTCAAAGCCGCGTTCGGTGAGCCAGTTGGCGAACAGGTCGCGTACGGCACCGTCCTCGGCCGAGGCTGCGAGGCGATGCAAGCCTCCGGCCGGGGTCCCGCCAATCGCCGAGCTGTGCCGGAACAACGCCTCGAATGACGCGATGTCCTGCTCACTGGGCACCAGCAGTTCAGGGGTAAAGGACATCGACATGAGCTTGCTCCAGACGGGTCGAAAAATCAGCGGACAGCGGGCGATTGGTGACCAGGGTCGTGATCGCGTCGAACGTCAGCGTGTTGATAAAGGTGCGATGCCCGAACTTGGCATCGTCGGCCAGGATCACACTGCGCAGGGAGTGCTTGGTCAGCACACGGCGCAACAGCGCCTCAGGCTCCTCGTAGTCTGTGAAACCCAGTTCCAGGTCCACCCCGCCGATGCCCATGAAGGCGATGTCGTAGTGAAACTGGCGGACAAATTCCAGGGTGTGTGCGCCGATCAGCGCGTTGTCATTACGCCGCACATCCCCAGGCACCACCAGCACCTGGTTGGCGCTTTGCTCGGTGATCACACGGGCGATGTCCAGGGAGTTGGTGATGATGCGCAGTTGGCTGAAACCGATCAGCTGTTGGGCCACGGCCAGGGTCGAGGTACCGGTGTCGAGAAACAGCACCATGCCTTCAGTCACCAGTTTCGCGGCACGCACAGCGATACGCGTCTTGGCCTGGGTCTTGATGCGGCTGCGTACTTGCAGCGGTTGTTCGACGTTAAGTCGGGGCAGGATTGCGCCGCCGTGGATGCGCCGCAACTTGCCGGCGTCCTCCAGGTACTTGAAGTCGCGGCGGATGGTTTCTTCCGAGACAAACAACGCCTGCGCCAGGTCCGACGCCTTGACGCGCTGGTGCTGGGTGAGCAGGTGCATGATTTCGTCGAGGCGGGGCTGGTTAAGCATAGATGGCGCGTTCCAGGGCAGGTTCGGATGACCTGTATGACGTGCGAGGCGCCCAGCACGTAACGCGGCGAAAGCCGGTCCAGCGGGATGCGAGGCACACAATACGGCCATGGGTTGGGTCACGGTTACCTCTCACTGATCAAGGTGTGAAAGGGCAGAAAAACACTAAGCGTTTACAACGGGCGGGCTTCTTTTGAACCCACTCCGCGAGGCAATCAATCAGCGCTTCAGCAAGGGTGGAAGGTGCTGATCCCACGGTGCAACGGCTTCAACGGCTGCGCAGAATTGCAGCACCAGGGCATCGGCAAAACGTGGGCCGACCACCTGTAAGCCTATCGGCAAACCGCTCGGGCTCCAGCCACACGGCAGGCTGGCGGCGGGGTTGCCGGTGATGTTGAACGGGTAGGTAAAGGGCGTCCAACGGGCCCAAGGCACAGCGCCCTCTGCGCCGGGCCAGCCCTCTGGGGCAACCTGGTCGGCCGCGAACGGCAGGATCGGCAGCGTTGGCATCAGCAGCAGGTCGTAATCGGCAAACAGGGCATGCACCTGATTGGCAAATAGCGCGCGCTGCTGGACGGCATTGAGGTAATCCCTCAGGTCGTAATCGGCCGAGCGCTTGATCAGCGTGGCAAAGCCGGGGTCCAGTTGGTCCAGGCGATCAGCCAGGGCTTTGCCGTAAGCAATGCCACGCCCGCCCACCCACAGGGTTTCAAAGGTGGACAACGGGTCTTGCCAGTCCAGGGTCAAGGGGGTGATGGTGACCGGGAGTTGTTCTGCCAGGTTTTGGACAGCGGCCTCGACCGTGGACGCAATCACAGGGTCCACCGGCGTATCAAACAGCGTCGGGCAGTACGCCACTTTGAGTGGCTTCAGCGGTTGGTCGCAACGGGCCAGATAGGATTCAGTCGGTGCCGGCAGCGCCTGGTGGTCCAGGGGATCGGGGCCGGAAAGGATATCGAACAGCAAGGCGCTGTCGCGCACCGTACGCGTGATAGGCCCGGCGTGGCTGAGCATCTCGGTGGCCGACCAGGGCCAGGTAGGGATGCGTCCCAGGGAGCCTTTCAAGGCAAATGCACCGCAAAATGCACCAGGAATCCGCACCGAACCGCCACCATCGGAACCCAGGCTACCCGGCACCATCCGCGCCGCCACGGCAATGGCCGAGCCGGAGCTGGAGCCGCCGCTGGTGAGCTGTGGGTTCCAGGGGTTGCGGCCATTACCAAATACGCGGGAGGTGCTGGCACCGGTCCAGCCGAACTCGGTGGTGGCGGTTTTGCCGAGGATGATTGCGCCCGCTTCCTTGAGCCGGCGAATGATCGGGGCGTCCTGAGTGGGCACATTGTCCAGCCCGGTCAGTGAGCCACGGGTGGTGCGCATGCCTGCGGTGGAGAACAGATCCTTGATACCAAACGGCACGCCGTGGAGCGGACCGCGCAACCGCCCTGCCCTGGCTTCTGCGGCCAAGGTGCGCGCTTGGTCCAACGCGGATTCGGCGTAGACATCACCAAAGGCATGCAATGTGCAATTGTGGGCTTCGATGGCAGCCAGGCATTGCTCAACCAGATGTACAGGGGTTAATGAACCCTGGCGAATACGTTCGGCAGCGTCGATGACGCTGGGCATATCGGTCAGTGAGGGATCAGTCTTCATTGAGCATCCTGGGACATTTGCGAAATGGTCCAGCCGGTATGCCAATAAACGCCAGGGGTCTCAGTGATGTCAAGTTGGTTTTGTTGGATATGTGGTTTTTGTGGTTTTTGTCTTCAAGCAAAGCGGTACACATTTACCGCCGCCACTTACCCCCAGGCCACCACCAACAACCCCGCTCCCAATACCAGACACAGCGGCGAATAGAACAACGTATCCAACCGCGCAAACCGCGACCCGCCCACTTTCTTGAAAAAACCCACCAGCTCCGAATCCCCGATCGCCCTGGCAAACATCACCAAGGCAACTGCACTGATGCCCCACTGCAAAGCATCATTGGAAACCGGTTCGAAGTACAACCCCGCCCGTAAGCACACCAGTAGCGCAATCAGCACCAGCCCTACCGCCACCAGAAAAGTGCCCAGCGTCGAGGGCTTGAATGCCGGGCGTGGGCCTCTGGCGAATTCACCGGGCAACTGCGGAATGGCCGCTGTGCTCCCCAGCTTGCCACCTGCTGCCCAGTACAAATGCACCATGCTGATAAAGGCAAACGCTGCGACGATCCACCGCGCAATAACAAAGCTCATGGCTGGATTTCCCTGAAAAAGTGGGAAAGAGGATAGTTCTCCTGAGATTTTTTGCAGGCCATTCGTCGGCGACTGATGGTAAAGTGCCGCCCCATGAAACTCGCCCGGACGGACCGCTCGCTCATTGCCTGGATGCTTTACTGCTGCGTCCTGTTCAATGTGTTCGCCTGCAGCATTGGTCACGGGCAGATGGTCGGGATGCAGCTCAATGGCATCGGCGGCCAGTTCTGTACGGTGGACCCGCGCACCCAGGCGCCGGCCCCGACCAACTCCACCGATGAATCCCTGCCGACACTGTCCAAGGCCTTCGGCTGTCCGCTGTGTTCCAGTGGCGGCATGGGCCCGGCGCTCAACTCCAGTCTCAACGTGGCGGTCTTGCCACAACCCCACGCGCCGCCGGCGACTATCGTAGCCAGTGCTGACATTCCTGCCCGCTTCACCTGGCCCGCGGCCAACCCGCGCGCGCCACCCGCCCACGCCTGATACCTGCGCTTTCTGATCTGCACGGAACACCGTCTCCTTCGGGAGTACGGTTGGCTGTGCGTTGCTTTCAAGCCACGTTTTTCAGGATGTACCGATGAAACATTTACCTCTGTTGGCAGGCCTGTTCGGCTGCCTGCCTGTCAGCGCCTGGGCCATTGAGCTGGCGCCCACCACGATTGATGGCGAACAGGCCGCCGAGCCGGGCCTGGCACTGGACCAGTCCAGTGGCATGGCCTCGCGCCTTGGGCTGAACGTGCGGGAAACTCCGGCGTCCATCAGCATCGCCAACCGCAACGATATCGAACGCCATGGCGCCAGGACTTTCCGTGAAGCAGCCAACACGCTGCCCGGTGTCAACGCCAGTGCACCGCCAGGGTTTGGCGGGTTTATCTCCTATCGCGGTTTCACCAGCAGCCAGATCACCCAGATGTTCAACGGCGTCGCTGTATCCGGAGGTCTGGCACGGCCGGTGGATTCCTGGATCTATGACCGGGTGGAACTGGTGGGCGGCCCCTCCTCTCTGATCAACGGCGCCGGCTCCGTCGGCGGCTCGTTGAACTACGTGACCAAGCTGGCCACCCGTGAAGAACAAGCCGCCGAGGGCCAGCTCACCTATGGCAGCTACGACACCGCCGGCATCGCCTTCGGCCTCAACCATGCCCTGACCGAGCCTGGCGCCGAGGTCCAGCATTACGCGCGCCTGGATGTGAGCCGCAACACCAACCACACCTACATCGACCGCCAGCAGCGCGACGCCTGGAGCGTGGCCTTTTCGCTGCTCAGCGATTTCACGCCCGACCTGTCCCACACCCTGGCCCTGGAATACCAGGACGAACACGAAGACAGCCCCTATTGGGGCACGCCGGTGCTCAACCCCAAGGCCGGCGAGTTGAAGATCGACAAACACAACCGCTTCAATAACTACAACGTCGCCGACGGCCGCTACGAGCAGCGCACGATCTGGGCGCGGTCGATCATCGACTACCGGATCAACGACAGCACCAGCCTACGCAACACCCTCTATCACCTGGACAGCCAACGCGACTATCGCAACCTGGAGACGTACCAGTACAACGCCGACAACAGCGCGGTGAATCGCTCGACCGCGTATCAGGTACGCCATCAAGGCCAGCAGAACGGCAACCAGTTCGAGCTGCGCCACGAAGACACCTTCTTCGGCCTGGCCACCACCTGGTCCGGTGGTTTCGAGTACAAGGTCAACAGCACCACCAACAACCCGCTGAACGTGCCGGGCAACAGCACTGTGAACCCGAACAGCTATGATCCGGGGCACTTCTATGACCTTCCCGACACCAAGCCCGGGTTTATCCAGGACAAGACCAACGAAGTGACCACCAAGGCGCTGTTCGTGGAAAACCGCCTGGGGCTGACCGACACATTGTCGTTGCTTACGGGCCTGCGCTACGACGCCATTGACCTGGACGTGACCAACCACCGCGAGTTGACAGCCAGCAACCCTCGGCACGCCAAGCGCAGTTGGGAGCCCGTTACCGGGCGGATAGGCCTCACGTATCAGTTCATTCCGTCAGCCAATGTCTACGTGCAATACAGCACCGCCGCCGAACAGCCGTCGAGCACCACCCAGGTGTTCGATGTGTCCACCGGCAAGCAGTGGGAAGTGGGCAGCAAGTTCGACTATCTGGATGGTCGGGGTTCGGCCACCGTCGCGGCCTACAAGATCGAACGCAAGGACTTCGCCGTGACCGACCCGTTGGATCCTACCCGTAGCATTCCGGTGGGCGCGCAGACGTCCAAGGGTATCGAGCTGGCCAGTTCGTTGCGGATCACACCCAGGCTGCTGGCCGAAGGCAACTTCGCCTGGGTCGATGCCGAGTACGATGACTTCAATGAGAAGATCGCCAGCGGCGCGGTGGTGTCGCGCAAGGGCAACACACCGACCAACGTGCCGAAACGGGTCGGCAATCTGTGGCTGACTTATGACTTCTCACCGGACTGGCAAGGTGGTGTGGATGCGCGGTATGTGGCGTCGGTGTATGCCGACAATGCCAACACGATGACGGTGCCGGCCTACACCGTGTTTGGGACGTTTCTGAAGTACAAGGTCGATCAGCACACCTCAGTGACCGGCCGCGTGCGTAACCTGACCAATGAGGTGTATGCCGAGTTTGCCCATGTGTCGCCGGCGTATTATTTGGGGTCGCCGAGAACGTTTGAGGTGGCGGTGCAAACCCAGTTCTAATGCTGGAACACTGTTAGTGTGGCGAGGGGGCTTGCCGGATCGCCACAGGTCAGTGTTCGCTCTCCAAATACGGCTGGCTTTTCAAAAACCTTGAAAGGGCTGTCCGTAAGATCGGATGTTATTTCAGGCTCGCTTCAACCTTCTGTGCCACATCGTCCGTCAGCCAGGCTTTCCAGACTTCAGGATGAGCCTTGAGAAACGCCTGCGCCACCTCGCGCGGTGGCGTGTGCTTTTCGCTCATCTCGGCCAGGGCCTGGTTCAGGGGTTCGATCGGGAAATCAACCTTGGCAAAGAATGCGGTGATCTGCGGATGCTCCTTCTGGAACGGCGCTGACACCCCGATGCTCAACTTGGACGCCAGGGAACGGGTCGGTTTCGGGTTGGGGTTGTCGGCGTCAGTCAGGGTTTTCCAGGCTTCGGCGTCGAACGGTGGCTCTTGCAACTGGATCAGCTTGTAACGGCCCATCAGCGGTGTGGGAGACCAGTAGTAGAACAGGACCGGCTTGCCACGGCGGATCGACGAGGCAATCTCGGCATCCAGCGCGGCGCCCGAGCCACTGCGAAAATTCACATAACTGTCGTCAAGCCCATAAGCCTTGAGTTTCTGTTTGTTGACGATTTCCGAAGTCCAGCCAATCGGGCTATTGAGGAAGCGGCCCTTGCTCGGCGCTTCCGGATCCTTGAACACGTCCTTGTACCGCGCCAGGTCCGTCACACTGTGCAGATCCGCAGCCAAGGGTTTGATACCTTTGGCCGGATCGCCTTTGACGACGTATTCCGGAACCCACCAGCCTTCGGTGGCGCCCTTGACGATATCCCCCAAGCCCAGCACTTTGCCTTCGGCCTCGGCCTTGACCCACACCGGGCTGCGACCTGCCCATTCTTCACCAATCACCTGGATGTCATTTTTCGCCAGAGCGGTTTCCAGGGTGATGGTGGTACCGGGCAACGTATCGGTGGGCAAGTCATAGCCCTTTTCGACGATCACCCGCAGGACCTCGGTGATCAGGCTGCCACTTTCCCAGTTCAGGTCAGCAAAATGAATCGGCGCCTGGGCGGCCGATACCGGCAGTGAAGCCGCCGACAACCCCAGGGTCGTCAGTGATGCCGCCAACAACGCTCGAAATCCTTTCATGCCTTTACACCTCGTGTTTGACACAGCAATAGCGGACGGCTTTGCTGTTACACCGCAAAAGCCTCTGAATACTTAAGTCAGCTCAACTGTAGTAGAGGTTCCGGTGAACACGGTGTACCACCGTTCTTATGGCAGGTTGTGCAAACGCTGCAACTCCCGGCGCACCATGCTGGCGTACTCGGCGGGACGAAGCTCATACAACTGACTGGCCACCCAGCTTAACCAGGCGCCTTGCAACTCGGGTTTGTGGGCAAGCAACTCGGCTGCCTTGGCCTGGGCATCCGCCAGGTGCTGCTGATGAAACTGGGCCCGGTCCAGGCTCATTACTCGCTGGCCTTGAAGGTCACGAGTTCACCCTTGCGCCATTTGGCGGCCTTGCCGGTCACGGCTTTCAGGGTTTTGGTCAAGCCTTCCTGTAGCTGCTCATTGGCCGCGAATACCAGCATGACGCTATGGCCTTCCTTGAACACGATGCCCTGGCCTTCGGCCGAGGAAACAAAGGCGTAGTCGCCCAAGCCATACACCGTCAACTTGATCTCACGAAACTTCAGCTCGAACTTCCCGCCTTCACGACTGGGCAGTACGGCGGCGCGGAAATGATCGCCCACTTTGAGTTCCAGATGCTGTTTGTCGTCTACCACCAGCGCCGATTCGGTATCGAGCTCGGCGATGTAAATGCCTTCAGGCGTCTGTTCAGTGATGTAGACGTAACGAGATTGAAACTGCTTGACCAACTTTGCACGCAAATCGCCCAGCACAAATAGCGCGTGCATATCCAGATTACTGACTGCCAAGGAAACGCCCCCACATCAAAAAAGGTGCTGCCCGCCCAGGCGCGCAGCACGAAAAAGCGGCCGATTCGGCACGATCACACAACAAGAACACTGAAAAACTGAAGAAGATCCCCACCGCTGCACCGCAAGCCTAGTACAGGCGCGCCCAACGCACCTTGTGCAAGGTCGTCAGGCGTAGCAGGAAATCACAGGTTCAACCGCCAGAGAATACTGGTGGACCTGCTTCAGAGAATAACCCATTTAAAAAAGAAGAATTCCGACAGCCTATACAAAAGGACATCCATTGAATGGAACCAGACGCCGGATGCTGACGACAATACTAAAACAGCAGCACGGGTCAAAACCACTCGAAATACTGCAAGCGGGTCAACACGACTGATCGACGGGAGCTGACGATGCCACTACTCCAACTTCAACGCGACGCTGCACTGTCCCCTACGGGCTCATCCAGCCTGAACCCGAAGCCATTCTACAACCTGTACGCCGAAGGCGGGTGCCTGCATTCGGCGCTTTATCGAGTCATACCCGCCGGCAAGAACTTTTTCCATATCCTGGAAGTACCCAGTGGCCGAATCAAAGGATTTCGCAGTGACCATAACCAAGCTTGTGCCCTGGCCAAGGAACTGGAAATCACTCTCTACGCGTTGAACGCCAACGTGGTCGTTTCGTCACATCGATGACTTTACTGCGCCACCCGAGCACAACAACTGCCATACTCATCCGTCCACTGACGCCGGTCCCTCCGTGGGGCAGGTTTCATCAGCGCAATTACCTCCAAGGGAAGGCTTTACGTGACGGAATTTGATATAGGCGAATTTTTCATCCATGGCGAAGCCAGGGAGGTAGACGGTGAGTTCCAGGCCGTGATTGTGATGCGGGCCAAAGCACCGCTGACGACCGTCACGACTCACCAGGTGGAAAAGGATCGCTGGTTCAAAACCGTAGACGCGGCTGATACCGCTGCCAAAGAAGCCGCCAAGGCCCTCAAGACCGCAGTCGACTCCGGGGCGCTGACGTCCTAGATGCCGATTGGGCGATCGCCGTCGACGAACCGAACAACACCTGCACCCACCCCACCCGCTTTCAATGCAGGCTGTCTGACTGCTCCATTTGAAGCAGCACCTGCCAGGCAGCCTTGCACTCTTCGGCCTCATCGCGACTGGCGAAGGCGGTACCTCGCTGCTCGCCATTGAGCAGCACCACCCAACAGGCTTTCTGGCCCAGCGCACGCAGGGTAGCCGGTACACCACTGCCAATCATCACGGCCACATCGACTTTGCTTTGCATGGAGACTCTCCAGGGAGTTAGTTAGCTACCTAACAATGTTCACCATGCTACTGGTTTCCTCCAGTAGGAAAAAGCTATCCCCGGAATAGCTTCATTGCATAAGCCGTAACAATCTTCGTCGGCGACTGACAGGGCGTAATCGAGGGAGGATATGGGATAGCTCGTGAGTCGACTCGCCGAAGGTTTCGACAGTCTCGGATAGCAGTGCGCTTACTGTGCGATTTTCCAGACTAGATAGCCTGAACTTCAGGCGAGCGAAATCTATTGCAGGAGAAAGCGAGCACTGGGCGCGCGCCTCACTCCTGCAAGATCACATCAAGCTTGGCGCTGATGCTTGTCGATTTGCTCGTGGCGCTCTTGCGCTTCGATGCAGTACTTGGTGGTCGGGCTGATCAGCAGGCGCTTGAGGCCGATAGCCTCGCCGCTGTCATCGCACCAGCCAAAGGAGTCTTCCTTGATGCGGCCCAGGGCTTGTTCAAGTTGCGGCAGCATACGCTGGTCGCGGTCGATGGCATTCACCAGCCAGGTGCGCTCTTCTTCAACAGATGCGGCATCCGCCGGGTCAGCCGGGGTGTCCAGGCTTTCAATGGCGATACGGTTCTGCTCAATGCGCTCGTGGTGTTCCACTTTCATGTCTTGCAACAACTGCTCGAAAAAAGCGTGCTGCTCGGCATTCATGTAGTCATCCGCCGGCATGGCCAGCAACTTTTCCTTTGTCATTGATTTCTCTATAAAAAATACGTGCATTAAGGCGAATAAGGGAGCGTTCCGGCCGACCCTTGCAGGTCTCGGAAAGGCGCCGTCCATTCCAAGCGCCACCCGGCACTCAATTTACGAGGGGCGGCAGTCTAAGGCCGACTTGAGGGCTCAGCAACTGAAATGACAGGCAATTTTTCCAAGATAACCCCCAAAAGCACCAGGACGGGCTCGGCGAACGGTCATCGGAGTGCGTTTATAGCAAGAAATTCACTGTTGTGGAGCTATATAGAAGACAAACGGTTAAATCTGGCTGGCGAAGATCGAATGTGGGAGCCGGGCTTGCTCGCGAAGGCGGAGCATCAGTCGCAGGATGTATCAACTGATCCACCGCCTTCGCGAGCAAGTCGAATCGTCGCACCGCCGCTCCCACATTATTGCTCAGCGCTTGAGCTTGCGCTTGTTGCGGTACTGGTCGATCACCACCGCCACCACGATGATCAAGCCCTTGATGATGTCCTGGATATACGCATCCACGCCCACAAAGGTAAACCCGCTGGCCATCACCCCGAGGATCAGCGCGCCGATCACCGTGCCGGTAATGCGCCCTACCCCACCTGCCAGGCTGGTACCGCCGATCACCGCCGCGGCAATCGCATCCAGCTCATAAGACATGCCCATCCCCGCCTGCCCGGTGGCCGCCCGTGCCGACGCCACGACCCCCGCCAGACCCGCCAGCAAGCCGGCGATGCTGTAGACGATGATCAGGTGGCGCTTGACGTTGATCCCCGAGGTCCGCGCCGCCTGCATGTTGCCACCGATGGCGTAGGTGTACTTGCCGTACTTGGTGTAGCGCAGGGCGATATGGAAGATCACCGCCACCACCAGGAAGATGATCACCGGCATCGCACCGTGACCGATGGCGGTATACGAATCCGACAGCATGCTCACCGGCTGGCCTTCGGTGTAATAACGGGCCAGGCCACGGGCCGAGACCATCATGCCCAAGGTGGCAATAAACGGTGGAATGCCGGTGACCGCGATGATGCTGCCGTTGATCGCCCCCGCCAGCAACCCGACACCCAACCCCATCGCCACCGGTATCCACACCGGCAAGTCGGTCAGGGACGGGAACACCGCCCGGGAAAAGTCGGAGGTCTGCGCCAGGCTGGCGGCGATCATTGCCGACAGCGCCAACACCGAGCCTGAGGACAGGTCAATACCGGTGGTAATGATCACCTGGGTCACGCCGATCGCCAGCAGGCCGATGATCGACACTTGCAGGATCATCAGCACCAGACGCTGGGAGTTCATCAAAAAGCTCTGATCGCGCACGATCCAGCCGAACACTTCAAACACCAGGCCGATGCCGATCAGCACCAGGAAAATGCTCAGCTCAGTCGGGAGCCGTCGACGGCTCTTGGCCGGTGCCGCGGAGGGTTTCTTCTCCTCGGACTTCTTTTCCTCGGGTTTGCTTTCCAGTATCGCGTTCATAACCACTCACCTTTTTTTATCGCGTGGCGCAGGCCCTGTCGCAGGCCCGTGCTTTCTATTCGTTAGTGGACCGCCGTCATACCGGAAGCCAGTTGCATGACTTTTTCCTGGGTCGCATCGGCGCGGTCCAGGGTGCCCATCAGGTCGCCTTCGTGCATCACCATTACCCGGTCGCTCATGCCCAGGACTTCCGGCAGCTCCGAAGAAATCATGATCACGGCCATGCCTTCGCTGGCCAGGTAGGAAATCAACCGGTAGATCTCAGCCTTGGCGCCGACGTCGATGCCACGGGTCGGCTCATCCAGAATCAACAGACGCGGGTTGGTCATCAACCAGCGGGCCAGCAAGGCCTTTTGCTGATTACCGCCAGACAACGTATCGATGCACTGTTCAAGGGACGGGGTTTTCACCCGCAGCTTCTTGCACATGTCTTCGCACAGGGTCCGCAGGGCTTTCTGCTGGATAAAGCCGTTGCCCGAATAGTGCGGCAGCACGGCCATCTCCATGTTTTCCAGCACCGACAGGCAAGGGAACAGGCCACTGAGCTTGCGGTCCTCGGTCAACAGTGCAAAACCCTTTTCGATAGCCATGTGCGGGTCACTGATGCGCACCGTCTGGCCGTCAAGCTTGATTTCGCCGCCACTGCTGGGAGTGATGCCAAAGATGGTTTCCGCAACGTTGGTACGCCCGGAACCCATGAGCCCGGCAATGCCCAGGATCTCCCCCGCGTGCAGGTCAAAGGACACGCCCTGGAACACCCCATCGAGGCGCAAGTCGCGCACTGACAGCAGCAAATCGCCGATGGGCTTTTCCCGCACCGGGAACAACTGGCTCAGTTCGCGGCCCACCATCATCGAGATCAGGCTGTCGCTGTTCATGCTGTCGGCGCGTTGCAAGCCGATATAGGCGCCGTCGCGAAACACCGCCACTTCATCGGCGATGGCAAACACTTCATTCATTTTGTGGGTGATATAGATGATGCCTTTGCCCTGGGATTTCAGGTCGGCAATGATCGAAAACAGGTGAGCCACTTCCTTGTCGGTAATGGCGGAAGTGGGTTCGTCCATGATCAGGATGTCGGAGTCATAGGACACCGCCTTGGCGATCTCCACCATCTGCCGCTCGGCGATGCTCAGGTTGCCGACCTGCTCCTCGGGATCGAGGTTGATGCGCAGGCGCTCCAGCAGTTGCGCGGTGCAGCGATGCATTTCCCGGTGGTTGACCATGTGCAGGCCATTGAGCTGCTCGCGGCCGATCCAGATGTTCTCGGCGATGCTCATGTGCGGCATCAGGTTGAGTTCCTGGTGGATCATCGCGATCCCAGCCTTCTGCGCCGCCAGCGGCGTTTCAAATACAATCGGCTTGCCACGCAGGCGGATTTCCCCAGTGTCAGGCTGGTAGATGCCGGCGATGATCTTCATCAGCGTCGACTTGCCCGCACCGTTCTCGCCCATCAGCGCCAGCACGGAACCGGGGCGCACCCGCAGTTGCACATCGGCCAGGGCCACGACGCCGGGAAAGCCTTTGCTGATGTTGACGATTTCCAGCAGGTAGGGTTCTTCCAGCAGCGCGGGCTGGACGCCGGGAGGCTGCGAGACAGTGGCTTGAGCGAGCATATCGAGTACTCCATCAGCAGGGCGACCGTGGCCACCCTGCCCGCTTATTGTTGTTATGAAGGGCTACTTGAAATCTTTGACGTTGTCCGGGGTGATCAGCTGGAACGGGATCACCACGTTCTGCTCGATGGGTTCGTTCTTGGCCATCTTGCGCGCCGTCTCCACCGAATTATCCGCCTGGCCCTTGGCATCCTGGAAGGCCGACACGGTCATGTCACCCTTGGAGATCGCGTTCAGGCCGTCCGGCGTGCCATCGACACCCGCAATCAATACGCCTTTCTTGCCCGCTGATTTCAGCGCCATGGCGGCGCCAATCGCCATCTCATCGTTGTTCGACAACACCGCCTGGAAGTCGCGGCCCTGAGTCAACCAATCGTTGACCAGGGTCATGCCCTTGTCACGCAACCAGATACCGGTCTGCTCTTGCTCGACCTTGATACCCGGGTACTTGGCCAGGACTTCCTTCACACCCTTGGTACGGTTGGTGGTGGAGTTATTCGCCAGGTCACCCAGCAGGATCACAATGTTGCCCTTGCCGCCGAGTTTTTCGGCGATGTACTGCATTTGCAGTTTGCCGGCTTCGACGTCATTGGAAACCACCGCTGCGACGCCCGCGGGCAGTGTCTGGCTGTCAGGACGACGGTTGACGAACACCAGCGGGATTTTCGCAGCGGTGGCGGCCTTGATGATGTTAGCCGTCGAAGCGGTGTCCACCGGGTTGACGATAATGGCGTCGACATTCTGGCTGATGAAGTTCTCGACCTGGCTCAGTTGTTTGACCACGTCGGCGCGGGCGTCTTCAAACTGCAGCTGCACGCCATCGCCCTTGGGATAGGACTTGGCTTGCTTGTCCATGTCTTCGCGCAGGTAGGTCAGGAAGGTGTCATCGAAGGCGGACATGCTCACGCCCACTTTGATATCGGCGGCCGCAGCGAAACCGCTGGCCAGCATCATGGACAGGGCCAGCGCGGTAAAACGGATCGGGGTCTTCATGAACGGTCTGTCTCCACATTCTTGTTGGTTTTGTTGGACGTTACGTTGGTCAGAGCGGGCCTTGCGACGTCGGCAGTCGAACAATCGGTGCGCCTGGAATGCAGCAGACCAGGGCGCCTTTGTTTTCGACGCACAGCACATTGAGGAAAGAGAAGTAAAACGGCCGGGCGCGGGGCAGACCGCGTGGCGTATGGGCAGGGCGTAAAATTCGCAGTACAGCGTTGAAGATTTTCATCTGACGGTACCTGGTTGTTTTTGATCTTGTTTTTGTTGAGCCGCCAGAATCGCCTTGATGGCAGGTCGGGACGGCACTTTGGGCAACCTGGAAATGACTTTATTGGAAAATAATTTCCATATCAACCTATTTTAGAATTTTATTCTATTTTCGTTCCATGGACCTCAATCGCAGCCATTTCCACCACTTGTTGACGCTTGGAACTCAGCCGCGCCGCGTCCAGTACCCGGGTAGTTGCCAGGGCATCACGAGCGTTTACCGGCAACGGCCCATCACCGTGCACAGCACTTTGCAACTGTTGATAGAACTGGTTCCAGCGGCCTTTTTCCGACGGCACCCGCTCACGCTCCGGGCCTTGTTCGAACCAACCCCAGCGCCGGTGCTCTTCCGCGCCCCAGTGCTCACCCTCGGTTTTCGGGGTCAGACCTGCCATCAGGGCTTCTTCCTGGCCGTCCAGGCCGTCGACGGTGTAACACCCCAGGCTGCCATTGACCCGAAAACGCGGAGCCTGGCTGTTTTGCAAAGCGCTGCCCCACAGGTGCGCGATTACGCCGCTGGTGTGGGTCAAGGAGACAAAAAAGCCGTGGTCGACGTCCGGGTGTTCAGCGGTGTAATGCAATTGCGCAAAGACCCGATCCACCGGGCCGAACAGTTGCAGCGCCTGGTCCACCAGATGGCTGCCGAGGTCGCGCAGAAACCCGCCACCGCTGGCATTGCCCACGGATTTCGGGCTGTAGCGTTCCACCCGGGATTCAAAGCGAGTGATGGTGCCCAAGGCACCGCTGTCGATCAGCTTGCGCAGGGTCAGGAAGTCCGAATCCCAGCGCCGGTTCTGATAGACGCTGAGCAACACGCCCTGGCGCTCGGCGGCGGCAATCATCTCGAACGCTTCGGCAGCATCGCTGGCGAAGGGTTTATCACTGACCACCGCCACACCGTGCTCAATCGCTTCCAGCACCAATGCCGGACGCCCTTCCAGGGTGGTGGAAATCACCAGGGCATCAATGCCAGCCTCAACAATCTGGCCGATGTTATCGAACGCCTTGACCCCAGGGTGTTCGGTCGCCAGCAGTTGGCGGCGTTCCGGCGAGCGAGTCACCACGCCGACGAAGGTTGCCCCCGGCAGGCTGGCAATCAGCGGGGCATGAAAAAAACGGCCACCGTGGCCGTATCCAACCAGTCCGATTCGCATACAGGTACTCCATGATTGAGTGTGGCGAGGAAGCTTGCTCCCGTTGGGGTGCGAAGCGCCCCCAAACCCAGAACTCGCGGTATATCAGTCAGACCTCCGTTGCGCTTGATGCGACTGCTGCGCAGTCGAACGGGAGCAAGCTCCCTCGCCACAATGGTGGGAACGATCTACCGGCAGAGTTCACGGGTCACCCGCTCCAGCATCATCCGGTTGGACTCATCTGGCCGATCCTCCCAGGCAAACACCGAGACCGTGGCGATGCCGTCGAACTTGATCTCCCGCAGGGTGCTGAAAAACGCCTCCCAGTCCACTTCACCCTGGCCGATGTCCAGATGCTGATGCACGGTGGCGGTGACGCCCGGCGGGTTGACGATGTAGCGCAGCCCGGAAGACGCCTTGTGGTTGTAGGTGTCGGCGATGATCAAGTGGCTCAGCTTGCTGCCGGCGTACTTGAGCATCGAGGCGATGTCACCCTTGCCGTCGTCATAGAAGAAGGTGTGGGGCGCGGCGTAGAGGTAGTTGATCCAGTCGCGATCCAGGCCGCGAATGATGTCCACCGATTCGTTGTTGCGTTCGCAGAAGTCGTAGGGATGCGCCTGGATATCCAGCTTGATGCCTTCGCGTTCAAACTCCGGCATCAACTCGTCCATGGAGCGCATGAACTGGTTTTCGCAGACCAGCGGGTTATCCGATTGGCCAGTGAACTCGGTGTTAACCAGCTCGCAGTCCATTTCCACGGCGATCTGGATCGCGCGTTTCCAGTTGCGCACGGCGGCAACCCGCAGGCCTTCGTCGGCGGCGGCCCAGTGGTACATGGGCAGCAAGGATGAGAGTTGCACCCCGGTGTCGCTCAAGGCTTTGCGAAACTCCTTGATGCGTGCCCGGTCGACGCGCGGCGCCTTGTAGAACGGCAGGAAATCTTCCCGAGGGGACAGTTCGATGTGCTGGTAGCCGAGTTCGGCAACCTTGTCGACCATCTGGCCCAGGGGCAGGTGGCGGTACATGTAGGGGTCTAGGGCGATGCGCATTTTCGGAGCCTCCCGGATCTGGGGGTGAAACCCGATCAACTGTGGGAGCTGGCTTGCCTGCGATAGCGGTGTATCAGGCGACAGTGATGTTGAATGTGCCGCCGTCATCGCAGGCAAGCCAGCTCCCACACTGACCGGGTTCCTCCAATGGAATAGGTGGTTAACCGTAGAAGCGTGGGCGATCCGGCAGGCCGACTTTGACAATCTGCCCACTGTTTTGCGCCTCGATACACGCATCCGCCGCCACCGCCGCCGCAAACCCATCCCACGCCGACGGCCCACTCACTTGCCCGGCGCGCACGCCGTCGATGAACGCTTGCAGCTCAACGTCATAGGCCGCGATAAACCGGTCTTTCCAATCCATCAGAATCGCGTTGGACAGCTTGGCGCCGCTGCGCATCTGCACCTGGGACGGTTCCGGCAGCTTGGCAATGCCGGTCTCCCCCACCACTTCGCACTGGATGTCGTAGCCGTATTGGCAGTTCACGAAGACTTCCACATCGATACGTGTGCCCTTGGCGGTTTCCAACAACACGATCTGCGGGTCCCGCAGGTGACCATGGGCTTTACTGGTCTTACGCGGGAACACCACTTGCACCGACACATAGTCATCGGCCAGTAACCAGCGCAACACATCCAGCTCATGGATCAGCGTGTCGGTGATCGCCATGTCGGTCTTATAGTTCTCACCCACAGTCGGGTTGCGATGCGCGCAATGCAGCATCAGTGGCTCACCGATCTGGCCGCTGTCGATCACAGCCTTCAAGGCGCGATAGCCTTCGTCATAAGGACGCATAAAACCCACCTGAACCAGGCGCTTGCCGTGGGCCACTTCGGCCTCGACGATCTTGCGGCAGCCTTCTGCGGTCACCGCCAGGGGCTTCTCACAGAACACTGGTTTGCCGGCAGCGATGGCAGCCAGCACGAACTCTTCGTGGCTCGGGCCCCAGGAGGTGACCAGGATCGCCTCGACTTGCGGCGAGTTGATCAGCGCATGGCCGTCGGGGTAGACCTCGGCAGTGAGCTTCAAGTCGGCGACGACCTTGGCGGCCTGCTCAAGGTTGATGTCGGTAACCGCGACGACCTGGCTGTTGAGCAGGGTCTGGCTGCAACGACGGATGTGATCCTGGCCGATGGCGCCGGTACCGATAACGCCTAACCGCAACGAATTAGAGAGCAAAGACATGTAAACACTCCTCTTGTTATTAGTACTGCCGAGCCTTGGCCAGGCGTTCATTGAGTTGTTTGGCCACCGCATCCGTGCGTTCGCTGGTGGACACCTGCGCCACACCCACCCGCCACCAGGACAGGTATTTATGAATCATGGTTTTTGGCAGGACCTTGATATCAATCAGCGTCGACACCGTTTGCGTGCGCGCATCCGCCAACGCCGCACGCAGTTGCTCCACCGTGTTGACCTTGTACGTCTTGCACCCGTAGGCCGCCGCGCTCATGGCGAAATCCACCGGCACAAAACCACCGTCGAGCTTGCCGCTTTCAGGATTGCGAAACCGGAACTCGGTGCCGAAGCTGTCCATGCCGTGTTCCATCTGCAGGTTGTTGATGCAGCCGAAGGTCATGTTGTCCAGCAACACCACGTTGATCTTGCGGCGCTCCTGGATCGAGGTTGCCAGTTCCGAGTGCAGCATCATGTAGGAGCCATCACCCACCAACGCGTAGACCTCACGCTCAGGCTCAGCCAGCTTCACGCCCAGGGCGGCGTTCACCTCATAACCCATGCACGAATAGCCGTATTCGACGTGGTAGGTGTTGACGCCCTTGCTGCGCCAGCTGCGCTGCAAGTCACCGGGCAGGCTGCCGGCGGCGGCGACGATGATTGCGTCGTCAGCCAGGGTTTCGTTGAGCACGCCCAGCACCCGGCTTTGGGTCAGGCAGGAGCCGGTCAGCTCGATGAATTCGCGCAGCACGGCCGGGTCCATGTGGTCGTTGATTTCCGGAACGAAGTTTTCGCTCTGATATTCAGCCTGGTAGATGCGGTCGACTTCGCTATCCAACTGCGCCTTGGCATCCCGTGGCTGGTCACCCCAGCTTGAGCGATAGTCGCCCAAGGCATCGTACAAGGCCTCCAGGCCCACCTTGGCATCCGCCAGCAACTGCACGCCATCGAGTTTCAGCGCATCGCACGGGCTGATATTGAGGTTGAGAAACTGCACCTCGGGATGCTTGAACAATGACTTCGATGAGGTAGTGAAGTCGGTGTAACGGGTACCAATACCGATAATAAGGTCGGCCTCTGGGGCCAACAAATTGGCCGCCAGGCAGCCGGTCTCACCGATACCGCCAAGGTTCAGCGGATGGCTGGACACGACCGCGCTCTTGCCCGCCTGGGTCTCGGCGAAGGGAATATCAAAACGTTCGGCAAAGGCTTGCAGTGCAGCATTGGCACCGGAGTACTTGACCCCGCCACCGCAGATGATCAGCGGCTTGCGCTTGCCTTTGAAGGCGGCCACGGCATCACCCAACATGGCCTCGGTGGCCGGGCGACGGTCGATACGGTGTACGCGCTTTTGCAGGAAATAGTCTGGATAGTCCCAGGCTTCACCCTGCACATCTTGCGGCAAGGCCAGGGTCACGGCGCCGGTTTCCGCCGGATCGGTAAGCACGCGCATGGCGTGGATCGCCGCGCTCATCAATTGCTCAGGGCGGTTGATACGGTCCCAGTATTTGCTGACGGCACGAAAGGCATCATTGGTGCTGATGCTGAGGTCGTGGAACTGCTCGATCTGTTGCAGCACCGGATCGGGCTGGCGGCTGGCGTACACATCGCCAGGTAACAACAGCAACGGGATGCGGTTGGCCGTCGCGGTGGCAGCAGCCGTCAGCATATTGGCCGCGCCTGGCCCCACCGAAGAGCTGCAGGCGTAGATCTTGCGGCGCAGGTGCTGCTTGGCAAATCCAATCGCGGCATGGGCCATGCCTTGCTCGTTGCGGCCCTGATGCACCACCAGGTCACCACTGTCCTGTTCCAGGGCCTGGCCCAGGCCGAGCACGTTGCCGTGGCCGAAGATCGTGAAGATCCCGGCGACGAACTTGCTCTGCACGCCATCGACTTCGATGTACTGATTATCGAGGAACTTCACCAAGGCCTGGGCCATGGTCAACCTTGTTGTGGTCATGTTTCGCACCTTATCTTTTTTGTAGGTGGGCCATGCTCGCCCCCAGCGCCTGCTTGATATCCGCCAGACCATGCACGCTTTCGGCAAACGGTTCAAATGACAAATAGCCGCTGTAGCCAGTGCTGAGCAAGGTGTCGATCTGCGCGGCATTGCCGAGGATGTCACCCTCACCCACCAACACCCGGTGGCCGTCACGAATGCTCGCCAGCGGCGCTTGGGCGTCTTCCACACCGGAGATATGCACCAGGCCCGTCAGCTCAGGGAAGAACTCGTGCTCGCTGGCCAGGTGATGGTGAAAGGTGTCATGCACCAGACGGAATACATCCAGGCCGCCGATGGACTTGATCGCGTCCACCGCCGTGCGCTTACGGCGCAGGGAGCACTCTTCAAAGCCCAGGGGTTCGATAAACCCAACAATCCCGTATTCGCGCAGAATCGGCGCCAACTCGGTCAACGCAGTGCGCAAACCGGCAGCGCGCTGGGCTTCATTGCGCGAGTCGGCACGGTCGTTCAATGGGCACATCACCAGGCCCTGGGCGCCGCATTCACGGGCATAGGTTGCGAGCTTCACGGCCTGGGCGCGGCGCTCGTCATTCCACACATCGAATGGATACAGCGCGTTGATCGACAGCACCTTGATGCCCTGCACGGCGCATAACTCGCGCACGCGACTGGCCTGCGTACCGTCTTCAATCTCGATGCCTTTGAGATCATTGCGGATCTCGATGGCGTCGCATTTCAAGGTCACCGCCAACTCGATAAAGTCCGGCAGGGACAGGCTTGGAGCAACCATGCGGTTCAGGGCAAAACGTAGAGGCGACTTCATTATTGTTGTGCTCCACACTCGAAAAAATTACTTGGCGGTTGGCATGCTGAATTCAGGGCCCTTGGCGATGCTGTCGGGCCAACGTTGCATGACGCTTTTGTAGCGGCTGTAGAAACGAATGCCTTCTTCGCCATAGGCGTGATGGTCGCCAAACAACGAGCGCTTCCAGCCACCAAACGAATGCCAGGCCATTGGCACAGGGATGGGTACGTTGATGCCGACCATGCCGACTTTGATGTTACGGGCGAAGGCGCGGGCGATGCCGCCGTCGCTGGTGAAGCAGGACACGCCGTTGCCGAACTCATGGGCGTTGATCAAGGCCACCGCGCTGGCAAAATCCGCCACTCGCACAATGCCTAGCACCGGGCCGAAAATTTCTTGCTGGTAGATGCTCATCTCGGTCGTGACGTTATCGAACAGGGTCGCGCCGACGAAGAAACCACCTTCGGCACCTGGCACCTTGAAGCCACGCCCGTCGACAATCAGCTTCGCGCCCTGGGCCACGCCCTGGTCGATAAACCCTTCAACCTTGGCCTTGTGCTCAGCGGTGACCAACGGCCCCATTTCGCTGTCCTTCTGCATGCCGTTGCCGACCTTCAATTGGTCGATGCGCGGCAGCAATTTGTCGATCAGCTTGTCACCGACGTCGCCCACCACCACGGCAATCGAGATCGCCATGCAGCGTTCGCCAGCCGAGCCGTAAGCCGCGCCGATCAGGGCGTCCGCTGCCTGATCCAGGTTGGCGTCAGGCATTACGATCATATGGTTCTTTGCCCCGCCCAACGCCTGCACACGCTTGCCGCGCTGGGTGGCTTGCTGGTGGATGTATTCGGCAATTGGTGTGGAGCCGACAAACGAAATCGCTTCGATGTCCGGGTGCTGCAACAGGCCGTCCACGGCGCTCTTGTCGCCCTGAACCACGTTGAACACGCCATCGGGCAAGCCGGCCTGAGTCAACAGACGGGCCATCAGCAAACTGGCGGACGGATCACGCTCGGACGGCTTGAGGATGAAGCAGTTGCCGGTGGCCAAGGCCAGCGGGATCATCCACAACGGCACCATCACCGGGAAATTGAACGGAGTGATCCCGGCGCATACGCCCAGTGGCTGGCGCAGGTTCCAGTTGTCGATACCGCCACCGATGTTGTCGCTGAAATCGGTTTTCAACAGATTCGGGGCACCGCAAGCGTATTCGACAATCTCGATACCACGGGTGACTTCACCCTTGGCATCGGAGAACACCTTGCCGTGTTCGCGGCTGATGATCTCGGCCAACTCGTCATGATGCTGATCCAGCAGTTCCTTGAACTTGAACAGCACCCGCGAGCGACGCAGGGAGGATTGCTCGGACCACGCAGGGAAGGCCTTCAAGGCCGACGCTACGGCTTCATCGACGGTCTTCTGGCTGGCCAGGCCAACCCGCGCCTGCACCTCACCGGTGGCCGGGTTGAACACATTGCTGAAGCGCTCGCTGCCGCTGTCCTGCACCTGGCCGTTGATGTAATGGCCGATTACCTGGGCGTTGCTCATGGTGTTCTCCGTCGAAGTCGTTAAAGATCCAGCAGCCAGCTGTGCTGCGGGTCGTTATGGAAGTGCCAGGCACGCTTGGGGCCGGCCATCACGTTCAAGTAGTACGACTCGTAGCCGTAGGGCACGCTGACCGGGTGATAACCCTTGGGCACCACGACGAGGTCGCTGTTTTCCACGGCCATAGCCTGGTCGATGCTGCGGTCATCGGTGTAGACCCGCTGGAACACGAAGCCCTGGGGCGGGTTGATCTGGTGGTAATAGGTTTCTTCGAGAAAGCTCTGGTGCGGCAGGTCATCAGTGTCGTGCTTGTGGGGCGGGTAGCTCGACGAATGGCCGGACGGGGTGCGTACTTCCACCACCAGCAGCGAATGGGCAGGTTCGCTGTCAGGCAGGATGTCGCACACATAGCGGGTATTAGCGCCCTTGCCACGCACGCTGCGCTTGCATTGTTCGGGGCGAATCAGCCGTGGGGCGAGGCCTGCGGCGGTGGAGCCGGGGGCGGCGCAGACGGCGATTTGTACGTCACTCAAGGCCACCACCTGAGCGTGGGTGCCCGGTGGCAGGTAGGCGGCAAACGGCGATTTGTCTTCGAAGACCGACTGGCGATCTCCGAGGTTTTCCCAGTTGAAACCCTCGCCCTTGATCGAGACGCGACCGCTGAGCAGCACCAGGCACAGCTCTTTATCGCCCGCGCTGACCGGCAGGGTTTCCCCCAGGCTCAGGCGGTAGGCGGCAAAACCCACGTACTCCAGGCGCCCTGCTTCCAGCGCCACCATGGTCTGCCCGCGTTTGCTGCTTTTGACCAATAGGCTCATTGTCCCGTCCTCTCATTCAGCAGCGCGCGCAGCGTGTCGTAACCTTTTTTCGCGTAGATATAGCTGGGGGCCACAGCAGGATCCTGCTCGGCTTCCACCACCAGCCAGCCGTGGTAATTGGCGGCCAGCAGCACATCAAGCAACGCAGCGAAGTCGATATCGCCGTCGCCGGGTACGGTAAAGGTGCCGTTGATGATGCAGTCCGGGAAGCTCCACAGGTTGTTGCGGGCCAGTTGCACCACCGGTTTGCGCACGTCCTTGAAATGCACGTGGCAGATGCGGTCGATGTGCTTGCGCAGCACCTCGATGGGTTCGCCGCCGCCCATGTAGCAGTGGCCTGAATCAAATAGCAGGCCGACTTCGGGGCCGGTGAGGCTCATGAGTTTGTCGATGTCTTCCGGGGACTCGACATAGGCGCCCATATGGTGGTGGTAGGCCAGGCGCACGCCCTGGGATAGGGTAAAACGCGCCAGTTCAGTGAGCTTGTCGGCGTAGTCCTGCCAGGCTTGTTCACTGTGAAAACGCGGGCGTTCAACCAAGCGAATGGGGGAACCCTGGATCGAGTCGGCGACTTCGCCGTAGACCAGCACCGTGGCGCCGTTTTCCCGCAGCAGTTCGACGTGGCTACCGATGGCCTCGATTTCTTCCGCTACCGAGCGCCGGGCCAGGCGGCTGGAGTACCAGCCGGAGACCAGCGCCAGGTCATAAGGGCGTAATACATCGCCGACGCCCTTGGCGTCCTTGGGGAATTTGCCGTTGAGTTCGAAACCTTCGTAACCGATCTCCTTGCCTTCGCTCAGGGCGGTGCTCAAGGGCGTTTCACCACCCAGGGCCGGCAGGTCGTCGTTGCTCCAGGAAATCGGGTTGATGCCAATACGGATAGCGGGCATGGCTGCACCTTTTATTGTTTTCAAATTCAACTATGACAATGCGGTTCTTGTGGCAAGTGAGCTTGTTGTGGCGAGGGGGCTTGCCCCCGTTGGGCTGCGAAGCAGACCCAAAATCTCTCACCTCTCTCTACCTGGCAGAATGAGGTGATCTTATGAGGGGGCTGCTTCGCGGCCCAACGGGGGCAAGCCCCCTCGCCACAACAAGCCAGCTCCCACATGTGATTGCATTCCAGGCACAGGCCAGCACTCAGCTGCGTGAACTGCGCCAGGCGTTGATCAACTGTTCGAAGGTGCCCTGAACTTGCTGGATCAGGGTTTCGTCATCAATCTCCCCCGCCATCCACGCCCGGCTCGGCTCCTGGAAGATCGTGCGGCCCACGGCAAACCCACGACAGGTCTGGCTCTGTGCGGCCTGCCGGAACCCATCCGCCAGGCATTCGGCCGACGCATTCAAGCCCAGCAATACCACGCCACGGCAGTACGGATCGCGCTCTTGAATCAGCTCATCGAGCTTTTTCCAATCCTCGGCCGACTGCGCCTCGATCTTCCACCACGCCGGGTAAATGCCCAGGTTGTACAGGCGCTTGAGGCTGCGGTAGAGCACATCGGGGTAGGTGGACGGGTGATCCTTGGGGGGGATGACTTCCAGCAGCAATTCATGACCGCTGACTTGGGACGCCTGATACAGGCCCTTGAGCTGCGCTTCTTGTTCCAGGCGCAGCAGCGGTTCGTCGTCAGGGTGAAATTGCACCAGGCACTTGATGATCTGCTCCTGGGGCCAGGCAATCAGGTTGCTGCCGATGGAGCGACCATGTTCGAAGGCCAGCGGGCGCGAGCCCTGGACTTCCACCGGGCGGGCTATCCACCAACCACGACCGGTGGCGGCATTGAGGGCGTCCTGGCCGAAACGCTGGTCGGCCAAAAGGCCCACATCGGCCTCGACGCCTTGCTCCCGCAGTTTGTGCTCGACCCGCTCCACAGCCTTGATAAACAGCTGCTTGATGACGCTGATACGCGCAGGGTCCTGGCCACCTTTCTGCGCCAGCTCCATCAGTTGCCCGCGATGATCGAAGGCAAATACGAACAGCTGCTTCCAGCTTTTACGCGGCACGCTGACTTGGTGCAGGCGTTGCAGTATCGGGTCCTGGTCCGGCCGGGTGATGGGCACCGGGCTGTTGAACAGGTAATCCAGTTCGGCACGGGTCGGCATCGCCGGTGCACAGGCATGGCGCGACACCACCAGACCGCCGCAGGCATTGGCCAGTTGGCAGCAACGTTCGTCGCTGGCGTCTTCCAGCCAGCCACTGAGGAAACCCGACATGAAGGCATCACCGGCCCCCAGCACGTTGAGCACTTCTACTCGCACGCCAGGGTAAATCGCACCGTCTTCGAGACGAGCCGGGATATCGCCGTGAATCACCGTGCAGCCTTGTGGACCGAGCTTGACCACCAGTGTCGCTGCCGTCAGGCGTCGCACCGTGCGCAAAGCGGTGAGCAAGTCTTCACTGCCACCGGCAATGAGGAACTCTTCTTCGGTGCCAACGATCAGGTCAAACCGTGGGAGGATTTTCTGCACATGCTGGCTGACATTCTGGTCGGCCACAAAGCGGGTTTCACCGTCGGCCTTGCCCGCCAGGCCCCAAAGGACCGGTCGGTAGTCGATGTCCAGCACACGTTTGACGTTGTGCTTTTCGGCGTAGTCCAGCGCCTGGATGCTCGCTTTGTACACGCCATCGGTAGAGAAATGAGTGCCGGTGATCAGCAGGGCTTTGCTGGAGGCAATAAAGGCTTCGCTGATGTCTGCGGCCTGCAAAGCCATATCGGCGCAGTTTTCGCGGTAGAACACCAACGGGAAGGTTTCGCGGTCCTTGAGGCCCAGCAACACCATGGCGGTCAACCGTTCCGGATCGACCTTGATACCGCTGACATCACAGCCTTCGCGGGCCAGGGATTCCACCAGGAAACGGCCCATGTGGTCGTCCCCCACCCGAGTCAGCATGGCTGACTTGAGCCCCAGCCGCGCGGTGCCGAAGGCGATGTTGGCGGAGGAACCGCCCAGGTATTTGGCGAAGCTTGAGACGTCCTCCAACCGTGCACCTACCTGCTGTGCATAGAGGTCGACGCCCAGGCGCCCGAGGCAAATCAGATCCAATTGACGCCCACTGGCAAAACGAGTCTGGCCCATGCTGGCTCCTGTTATTTTTATCAGCCTGCGTCTGCCGTCGTGGAGGCGGCAACCGCTCTTGGTAGATGCAGACTAAAACGTCCGACGGCGCCAATCAATATTTATTCTATAAATATTTTTAGTGGAATAATTTTTCCATTAACCTTGCACAAGATTGTTCCAGCCATGGTGCATCGTTTCAGCCTCCGCCCCGGCCATGAAGCCAAGGTATTTTTTTACGCCTACCCTGTAGACTTGCGCACATCGACCTATTGTCAGGGGCAGATCGAACTGCCCTATAAGAACAAGCCAGAAGGATTCCCTATGTCCCAGAGCGCCCCGGAAGATGCACTCGCCAGCTCTCCGATCAATGCCGAGCGTCTGTTGCAACTGATCACCGACGAATACGAAAGCCTGCCGCGCCAGCTCAAACGCATCGCCAGCTACATGAGCCAGCAGAGCGACCGGATCATGGTCGACCGCATCAGCGACATCGCTCGGGAATGCGAAGTGCACCCTTCGGCCATCGTGCGTTTTTCCCAGCGCTTCGGTTTCAGTGGTTTCAGCGAGATGCAGGCGCTGTTTCGCGAGGCGTACACCCACAAGACCACGCCGGTGCAGAATTACCAGCAGCGCATCCGCAGCATGATCGCCAACAAGTCGCAGAAAGCCAGCGGCGGCGACCTGGCGCGCGAATGCGTCAACGCTACCCTATCGGGCATCGAACGCCTGGGGCTGGAGTTGGATGACGTGGCCTTCGACAAGGCCGTGGACCTGGTGGTGAATGCCGACAACATCTACGTGGTGGGCGTGCGTCGCTCCTTCGCCGTGGCTGATTACCTGGTCTATAACCTGCAGCACACCAACAAGCGCATCCACTTGGTGTCCGGGTTGGGTGGCAGCTACCGCGAGCAGATGCGCAGCGTGCGGGCCAATGATCTGGTGATTGCGATCAGCTTTACGCCGTATGGCAAGGAAACCCAGCATTGCCTGCGCATTGCCCAGCATCATCAGGCCAAGACGCTGATCATCACCGACAGCAACCTTTCGCCTCTGGCGAAGCGGGCGAATGCGGTGTTGTTGGTGAATGAAGGGTCTTCGTTTGCCTTCAGGTCGTTGAGTGCGACGCTTTGTCTGTGTCAGGCGTTGTTTATTGCGGTGGCGTATCGGTTGGAGTTGAAGGTGGATGAGATTCATGAGCAGGTGGGGTTTGATGATTGACCGCTGTGCTCTTCCGTTCCTTGAGGTTGGGAGCATATCCGTTGCTGCGGTAACGGATATACCCCCCAACCCACCTGTTAATCACCGTAAAACTTTGACCCGACGCATCAACCTATACGCCGCCGGAATCACAAACAACGACAACAACGGCGCCGTCAGCATCCCCCCAATCATCGGTGCCGCAATCCGGCTCATCACCTCGCTGCCCGTCCCTCCACCCAGCAAAATTGGCAACAACCCCGCAATAATCACCGCCACGGTCATGGCCTTGGGCCGAACCCGCAACACCGCGCCCTCCGTGATCGCCGCCAGCAACTCATGCTCACCCTGCCCGCCTTTGGCCTGCCGCTCAGCCCAGGCATTTTTCAGGTACAACAGCATGATCACACCAAACTCGGCAGACACCCCGGCCAACGCAATAAACCCCACCCCGGTAGCCACCGACAGGTTGAAACCCAGCCAATACAGCAACCACACCCCACCCGTAAGAGCAAACGGCAATGTGGCCAGGATCAGCAGCGCCTCGTCAAAGCGGCGGAAGGTCAGGTACAACAGCACGAAGATGATCATCACCGTCGCCGGCACCACCAATTTCAGCCGCTCATTGGCCCGCTCCAGAAACTCGAACTGCCCCGAATAGCTGAGGCTCATGCCCGGCTGCAACGCAACCTGCTGGTTAATGGCCTGGCGCAGGTCGTTCACCACTGAAGCCAGGTCACGGTCACGCACGTCGATATACACCCAGCCGGAAGGCCGCGCGTTTTCGCTCTTGAGCATCGGCGGGCCTTCGGTGACCTTGACCCTGGCCACCGTACCGAGGGTGATCTGGCTGCCCGACGGGGTGTAGATCGGCAGGTCGCCCAACGCGTCCACCGAATCACGCCACTCCCTGGGGTAACGCAGGTTGATCGGAAAACGTGCCAGGCCTTCCACCGTTTCACCGATGTCCTCACCGCCAATGGCACCCGAGACAATGGACTGCACATCCGCGATGTTCAGGCCATAACGGGCCGCCGCCTGACGATCAATATCAACGTCGATGTAGCGCCCACCCGTCAGCCGTTCAGCCAGGGCCGAGCTGACACCAGGCACACCCTTGGCGACCTTTTCCACGGCCTGGGTCACGGCGTCGATCTGCATCAGGCTGGTGCCGGCGACTTTCACCCCGATCGGGCTTTTTACCCCGGTGGCGAGCATGTCGATACGGTTGCGGATCGGCGGGATCCAGATGTTGGTCAGGCCCGGCACTTGCACCACACGGTCGAGTTCCTTCACCAGTTTTTCCGGGGTCATGTCCGGGCGCCATTGATCGCGGGGCTTGAATTCAATCGTGGTTTCGAACATCTCCATCGGTGCCGGATCGGTGGCGGTTTCCGCGCGACCGGCCTTGCCGAATACATGGGCGACTTCCGGTACGGTTTTGATCAAGCGGTCGGTGCGTTGCAGCAATTCACCGGCTGTTTGCGCCGAGAGCCCAGGCAACGCCGAGGGCATATAGAGCAAGTCGCCCTCATCCAAAGCCGGCAGGAACTCACCGCCCAGGCGAGACATCGGCCACAGGGCGCTGAGCACCATCAACAACGCCACCAGCAAGGTCATGCGCGGCCAGCGCAGGACCGCGTCGAGGGCTGGTTGATAGAGTTTGATCAGACCCCGATTCAGCGGGTTGCGTTGCTCATCGGGGATGCGCCCGCGAATCCAGTAGCCCATCAACACCGGGATCAAGGTCACCGACAACCCGGCGGCGGCGGCCATGGCGTAGGTTTTGGTAAACGCCAAGGGCCCGAATAGCCGGCCTTCCTGGGCTTGCAGGGTAAATACCGGAATAAACGACAGCGTGATGATCAGCAGGCAGAAAAACAGCGCCGGCCCGACCTCCACTGCCGCGTCGGTCACTACCTTCCAATGCGCTTCGCCCTTGAGCTCACGCCCCGGATGAGCCTGGTGCCACGCCTCGATTTTCTTGTGGGCGTTTTCGATCATCACCACCGCCGCATCCACCATCGCGCCAATCGCAATGGCGATCCCGCCCAGGGACATGATGTTGGCGTTGATCCCCTGGAATCGCATAACGATGAAGGCAATCAAGATCCCCACCGGCAACGAGATGATCGCCACCAGGGACGAGCGCAGGTGCCAGAGGAAGATCCCGCACACCAGCGCCACCACCAGGAACTCTTCCAGCAGTTTGTGGCTGAGGTTGTCCACGGCGCGGTCGATCAGTTTGCTGCGATCGTAGGTGGTGACGATCTCCACACCAGGCGGCAGGCTGCTTTTCAACTCTTGCAGCTTGCTCTTCACGGCGGCGATGGCCTCGCGGGCATTCTTGCCGTTGCGCAGGATCACCACGCCGCCCACCGCCTCGCCTTCGCCATCCAACTCACTGATACCCCGGCGCATTTGTGGGCCCAGTTGAATCGAGGCTACCTCGCCAAGGGTCACCGGGACATTGCCGGCATCGAGTCGCAGCGCGATGGCGCGAAAGTCCTCCAGGGTTTTCAGGTAGCCGGAGGCGCGGACCATGTATTCGGACTCGCCCATTTCCAATACCGAACCGCCGGCTTCCTGGTTGGCCTTGCCGATGGCGTCCTTCACCTGGGCCTGGGTGATACCGCGAGTGGCCAGGGCCACGGGGTCGAGTTGCACCTGATACTGCTTGACCATGCCTCCGATGGTCGCCACTTCGGCAACGTTGGGCAGGGTCTTGAGTTCGAACTTGAGGAACCAGTCCTGTAGCGCACGCAGTTGCGCCAGGTCATGTTGGCCAGTGCGGTCCACCAGTGCGTATTGGTAAATCCAGCCCACGCCGGTGGCATCCGGGCCCAGCGTCGGCTTGGCCGAAGCCGGCAGACGCGCCTGCAACTGGCTCAGGTATTCCAACACCCGGGAGCGCGCCCAGTACAGGTCCGTACCCTCGTCGAACAACACGTAGACATAGCTGTCGCCGAAGAACGAATAGCCGCGCACGGTCTTGGCCCCCGGTACCGAGAGCATGGTGGTGGTCATCGGGTAGGTGACCTGGTTTTCGACAATCTGCGGCGCCTGGCCCGGGTACGGCGTGCGGATGATCACCTGCACATCCGACAGGTCCGGCAAGGCGTCCACCGGGGTGTTCTGCACCGACCACATCCCCCAGGCGGTGACGAACAGCGTCGCCAGCAAGACCAGGAAACGGTTGGCCACCGACCAGCGAATCAGCAAGGCGATCATGGACGGCTCCCCGGTTGCATGCTCATGGCTGATTCAGCAGGCGATTGAGGGGTGAGGCCTTTCAGGCTGGCTTCTGAGTCCAGCAGGAACTGCCCGGAAGCGACCACTTGCTGGCCTTCCTGCAACCCGGCGACGATCACCGTCTGGTCCTGGCTTTCCGTCCCCACCTGAACTTCCACTGGCCGGTAACGACCGCCCTCCTCGGCCACCATCACCAGCACCCGCTTGCCGGTGCGGATCAACGCTTCGCTGGGCAGCCACAGCACCGATTGGCCGCTGGATTGCGCCAGGCGTACCTGGGCGGTCATACCGGGACGCAACACGCCGTCAGGGTTAGGCAGTTCAACGCGGACCTGAACGGTGCGGCTGTCCAGGGCCGTCTGCGGCAGGACCGCACTGACGGTGCCGCTGAACATCCGGCCCGGCAAGCCGACAAAGTGGCTCTCCACCACTTGCCCAATCGCCAGGGCTGCGCCTTGCGCTTCCGGCACCGCCACCTGCAACCATACGGTGCCCAAGCCATTGACCCGTGCCAGGGTTTGGCCCGCCGCGACGGTCATGCCCTCGCGCACGTCGAGGGTTTGCAGTGCGCCGCCCAATGGGCTGGTGATGGTCATGACCGATTGCACCTGGCCGCTGCGCTCCATCTGCGTGATCAACCCGTTGGGCATGCCGCTCAGCCGCAAGCGCTGGCGAGCGGCGGCCAATAAACTGGCATCGTTGCTGCGACGCAAGGCCAGGAACTCTTCCTGGGCGGCTGCCCATTCTGGCACCAGGATGTCCGCCAAGGGCGCATTGGCCTTGAGTACATCGCCGGGCGCACGGGCATACACCCGTTCGACAAAACCCGCCGCGCGCGCCTGCACCACGGCCACGTCGCGGTCGTTGAACGCCAGGGTGGCGGGCAGTTCCAGGCTGGACGTCAGCACCCCCCGGGTGACACTGGCCAGGCGCATGCCGATGTTCTGGGTCAGGCTCGGGTCGATACGCAGGGTCGCGCTGTCCGATTTCTCATCAGCATCGGCATAACGTGGCACCAGTTGCATGTCCATGAAGGGCGACTTGCCTGGCTTGTCGAATTTCTGCTGCGGATACATCGGGTCGTACCAGTACAGCGTCTTTTTCTCCTGGATCGGGGCAGCGGCTGCAGGTTGCGCCGCACGCATGTCCGCCAACCAGTAGCCCCCACCCAGACCCAGCAGCAGGACGCCGCCCAGCACGGCGACGTTGGCGATTCGATTATTCATTGGCAGGTTCCCCATACGCGAAATACAGCTGTGCACCGGTCAGTGCCCGTTGCTCCAGAGCGTCGATCTGTTTGAAACGCGCTTCCACCAGCTCACGGCGCGCGGTTACCACACTCATCAAGTCACCCTTGCCGGCGCGATAACCGGCCAGGCTCAGCGCGACCTTTTCTTCGGCCAGCGGCACCAGGCTGTCCTGGCTGCGCTGCACCGCACGGTCCAGGCGCTGGTAATCGGCCAGGTCGTCGTCCAACTCCTGAGTGTGTTCGCGGGTGGTGGCTTCGCGCTCCGCGTCCAGTTGATCGAGTTCGGCCTGCTTGGCGGCGATGCCGGGGTTCTGCCGGCGGCCGGGGAAGATCGGCAGATCAAACGTCAGTTGCAGGCTGACCATGTCGCCGTACTCACGGCCACGGTGCTGGTAATCCACTTCCCAGCTCCAGTCCGAGGTCTTTTGCGCCTTGGCTTCGCGCACTCGGGCTTCGGCTTCGCGGGTGCGTGGCACAAAGGCTTGCAGCACCGGATGCTGGTGCAGGTTATGGGACAGGCCTTGGGTATCGAGAGACCAGTTGGGCAACTGGCCGCTGGGGGCTTCGCTGGCGGCTGGGCCGATCCAGCGCTTGAGGGCGGCGCGGGCCTGGGCGCGTTGTTGAGTCAGTTCGTCTTCGCGCCCGGCCAGTTCGGCCGCTTCCTGCCGGGGGATCACCGCGTCGGATGGCTGGCCACGCCCACCGGCCAATTGCGCACGCACGGTGTCTTGCAGCAGGCGGTTCTGCTGGTAGAAGTCCTTGAACAAGGCGTTTTTGCGCTCGACGGCGTAAGCGCGAATCCACGCCTGGGCCGTGGCCTGGCGTACGTTCAGGCGCTCTATCCGTCCTTCGGCTGCGGCCCGTTCTACCGAAGCCTCGGCCAGTTCGATCCGGGCCTTGCGCTTGTCGCGGCTGGGTACTTGTTGCTGAACGCCGACCATTTGCATGGTCATGTCGTCACCATAGAGCGTGCCGCGATCGGGGCCGCCCACCGGGAAATTCTGCAGGCCCAGCACCAGTTTCGGGTCGGGCAGCTCACCTGCCGGAATTGCTGCCTGGGTCGCCGCTTGCAGCTTGGCCGACTCGGCGGTCAGCGATGGCGCGTTGTTCTGCGCCAGGCGCAAGGCTTCATCCAGGGTCAGCGCCGAGGCCAGCGCCGGCCACGTCAGCACGCCCGCCGCCAGGGCAGCCGCCAAGGGCCGCCCAATGCGCGCACATAGGGAATTCATGTTGAAGATTCCTGTTCTGTTCCACTGTGCGTCGCTTAATGCGGCCCACAGCAAGGCCATCCCGGTTCAGCGGGATGAGTCTTCGGTACAACAGAAATCAGGAACGGGGCGGACGCCAGACGCCGGATGGCGTGCGCTCGGGGATGAAATCAGAGGAGAGGCTGGCGATCAGTGCATTGGAGAACATCACCGGGGCCTTGAGCACCGGCATCGACAGTTGCAGCATGCCGCCGGTCTTGCATTCCTGGCCGGGTTTGCAGGACTTGCTGTGATCGGCCGGGGTCGCACCGTCCTGGCAGCAGTCCAGGGACATGTCGCTCATCATCGGCATATCGGGCATCTGCATCGGGCACGGTTCGGTGCTCGAGGGCACGCCCGCCATCCCGGTCAGGGGAAGCGCGAGACTCAGCAACAGGACCAGGAATAAACGCAGATAGCGGCTCATGGGGCCGGAGTCTAGCCAAAGGACGGTTAAGCGACAATTAACAAAGTGCGCAGAATTCGCAAATACAGAAAAGGCCGCCTCTGCTGGAGCAGAGGCGGCTTTGATCAGACGAACAAACGGATCAATGCATGAAGATAGCGATCAGAATAATGACCGGGATCGGTACACCGAGGAACCACAGCAGTAATGAGCGCATGACGTTCTCCCTAAGTTAACGAACGGACGTGGTGTAGGTTTCGGTTTCCAGGTACACCACGGCATCCCGGCGGCGGCCACCGAAGGTAGCGGCGAAGCTGGCAAAGAAGGCACCACACAGCAAAGCCACAAACATCCACAACGAAGTCCATGCAGCCACTTTGCTGGCGGTGTCAGCAGCCTGCTTGGCTTTCAACTTGGCGTCATCCACCGCTTTACGGGCCTGGCCATAGACCTGACCGACCCTACGTTCGGCATCGGCCTGGCTGAGGTTGGTCCGCTGGCTGATCAACTGCGCCAGGTAGGTGCGGTCTTCAGGGGCCAGTTGCCCATCGTTGCTCAGGGTGCGGGTAAAGATTCGATAAACCACACCATGCACTGCGTCATCACTGACCGATGCGGGGCGATCGTCACGGAACAGGCTGTCGACGTAATAGCCGAAGTCTTCACCGCTGGCGGCGTTGCCGGCCGCTTGGGTCATGCCACTGACCGCGCCCGACGCCACGCTGGCACCGGCCTGTACGCCACCGCCGACGATGCTGCTCACCGAGCCGACCACCAGCGTCGCAGTGATCAACGTCGCCACGGCCCAGGCCAGGAAGCCATGGGCGGTGTCGCGAAAGTACACCTCATCGCCATGCATATTGGCCCACTTCACCCGCAGTCGCCCGGCGATGTATCCGCCCAGGCCTGCCGCGACAATCTGGGTGAAGGCCAGCCAGACAATGGTTGAAATGCCGAGCCCCTTGGCGCTGATGCCGCTGTCGGACCACGGCGACACCGCCGAAAAGCCCAGGCCGAAGCCCAGCAGTATCAGGATCATCGACAGAGCCGCCGCCGCAGCCGCCCCGGCAAAGATCGCCCCCCAGGAAACCCCGGAGAGCGTGCTTGACTCTTGCAGCGTGGATGAGGATGTGATCATTGTTGTTTTGCTCCAGGCATGAAAAATGGTGTTACAACTGTCGAAAGGGACAGTGCAGGCTGCATGCCAGTAGCAAAAAATTAAAACCTCATACGTTTCAATTAGTTAAGTAATTTGAACTTCCTTAGGCCATGCAACTTGCAAGAAATGGCTGCTGAAGGCGGGCTTTATGCATTCTCTCTGTGGCGAGCGGGCTTGCCCGCGTTGGGCTGCGCAGCGGCCCGAAAAGAGCAGCACATATACTCAGTGAAAACGAAGTCTCAGGTTTCAGGGCTGCTACGCAGCCCAACGCGGGCAAGCCCGCTCGCCACAGAAGGCGGCGGGCCACAAAAATGTGGCATTTATGCCTACATGAATATTTTTTTAGGAAGCTGACTATCATTTCTTGGCAAAATGCCCCTACTTCAGTGTGAATTGCTCACCAGGTACTCCTTATGACCCGCATTTTGACCATCGAAGACGACGCCGTAACGGCCCGCGAGATCGTCGCTGAACTGAGTAGTCATGGACTGGACGTCGATTGGGTGGACAACGGCCGCGAAGGCCTGGTCCGCGCGGTCAGTGGCGATTACGATCTGATCACCCTCGACCGTATGCTCCCCGAACTGGATGGCCTGGCCATCGTCACCACCCTGCGCACCATCGGTGTGTCGACGCCGATCCTGATGATCAGCGCCCTCTCCGATGTCGACGAACGGGTGCGCGGCCTGCGGGCCGGTGGCGATGATTACCTGACCAAACCCTTCGCCTCCGACGAAATGGCGGCGCGGGTCGAGGTGCTGCTGCGACGCAAAAGCACGGTCAAGGAATTCGAAACCGCGCTGCGGGTGGCCGATCTGGAGCTCAACCTGATCAGCCGCGAAGCCAGCCGTGCCGATCAGCCCCTGAGCCTGTTGCCCACCGAATACAAACTGCTGGAATTCCTGATGCGCAACACCGGGCAGATCCTGTCGCGGATGATGATCTTCGAGGAAGTCTGGGGTTATCACTTCGACCCGGGCACCAACCTGATCGACGTACACATCGGTCGCCTGCGCAAGAAAATCGATCCCCCGGGCCTCACGCCGCTGATCCGCACGGTACGAGGCTCGGGTTATGTCATTGCTGAACCCCTCTAAGGGCTGGCGCTCTTCCAGCAGCCGCTTGCTGGCGCTGTACAGTTCGTTGTTCGTGGCCTGGAGCTGCATCCTCATGGGGGTGCTGTATTACGAGGTGTCGGGTTATTTGGGTGATCTGTCGCGCCATTCCCTGATGCAGCGTCAGCACCTGTTCCAACGCTTCGATGGCGAAGAGCTGGTGGAAGCGCTGACCACCAGCATGACCTTCGACATGAAAGGCGTAGACGCCTACGGCCTGTTCGACGAGCAGTTCAATCCCCTGAGTGGTCCCATCCGCGTGGTGCCTCCGGACCTGCCACTGGACGGGCACATCCACGCCCTCGCCAACTGCATCGACTCCGACGACCCGAAACTGCCCCGAGACAGTTGTGATGCTGTGGCCACCCATACCGGCGACGGCCGCTGGCTGATCTTGGTGCGGGAAAACGGCTCGCTGTTCGGTGTGACCCGGATCATCCTGCATGCCCTGCTCTGGGGGATTTCCCTGACCATCATCCCCGGTGCAGCCGGCTGGCATCTGTTGCGCCGGCGACCACTGCGCCGGATTCGCGGGATTCAGGCCAGCGCCGAGGCCATCGTCGCTGGCGACCTGACCCACCGCCTGCCGCTGTCCAATCGGCGTGATGAACTGGACATGCTGGCGGCGATCGTCAACGCCATGCTCGATCGCATCGAGAAACTGATGAACGAGGTCAAGGGCGTGTGCGACAACATTGCCCACGACCTGCGCACACCGCTGACCCGTCTGCGGGCGCAGTTGTATCGGATCAAGCAGCAGGCCGATGAAGACTCGCCCCACGCGCTGCAACTGGATGAAGTGATCAATGAGACCGATACGCTGATGGCGCGTTTTCGCGGGTTGCTGCGGATTTCCGAGCTGGAAGACCACCAACGCCGCTCTGGTTTCCTGGTGCTCGATCCCCTGCCCTTGCTGCGCGAACTTCACGACTTCTACCTCCCCCTGGCGGAAGAAGGCGAAATGCAGCTGCTGCTGGAAACCCCGGAATCGCTGCCGTGGATTACCGGTGACCGGGCCTTGCTGTTCGAAGCCCTGGCCAACCTGCTGAGCAACTCGATCAAATTCACCCCACCGGGCGGCTCGGTGATTCTGCGGGCAGTCAACGATGCCGGCAGTACACGAATTGAAGTCCTGGATTCGGGGCCTGGTATTCCCGAGGCGGAACGCAACTCCGTGTTCCAACGTTTCTATCGAGTGGAAGAAGGCAATCAACACGGCGGGTTTGGATTGGGATTGTCGATTGTCGCGGCGATCATCAACCTGCACGGCTTCAAGCTGGAAGTGGGCACCAGCGAGCTGGGCGGTGCGCGGCTAGTGCTGGAGTGTCGGCAGCAGTTGATGCCGGAAGCTTGAATACACCGCCGATCAAAAATGTGGGAGCGGGCTTGCTCGCGAATGCGGGCCAGCCAATACATCTGTCGACTGACACACCGCTTTCGCGAGCAAGCCCGCTCCCACATTAGATTCGTGTTGATTTTTAGATTGATCAGGCCGGGAAGTTGCCGCGCAACGCTTCAAGCCCACCGCTGTACACACCAGTGAACAACTCCTCCACCGCCGCGTCCGTCACACCGGCCACCGGCGTGAACACTCCGGACCACGTCACTTTCGCCGTGCTCTCGGTCAGCGCCTCAACCTTCAGGGTCGCTAAATACTCGTTCACCGGAAACGGCGATTCGCTGATGGAGTAGCTATAGGTACGCGCCGCTTCATCAAAGGTCTGCAGACGCTCAACCACCACGCCACCGTCAGCGGTTTGCAGGTGACGCACACGACCGCCATCGCTGGGCTCGCTCTTGGCGATAAAGGGCAGCCAATCCGGTAGCGAATTAAAGCCACCGACCAATTGCCAGACCTGTTCGGCCGACGCTGGAATTTCAATAACAGCAGATGCTTTTGCCACGATAAGACTCCAAAAAAATAGTTAGATCGCCATGCTGTCGACGACGCCGCCGTCAACCCGCAAAGCTGCGCCGGTGGTGGCCGAAGACAGCGGTGAAGCAATGTACGCCACCAGATTCGCCACTTCATCCACATTCGCCGCACGTTGAATGATCGAGGTCGGCCGGGCCTCACGCACAAACACATCGGCCTCCTCCCGCGCACTGCGCCCGGATTTCGCCGTGGCCTCCTTGAGCATCTCTTCCAGGCCGTCGGTAAAGGTCGGCCCCGGCAGGATCGCATTCACCGTCACACCCGTGCCCGCCAGGCGCTTGGCCAAACCGTGGGACACCGCCAGGTTGGCGCTTTTGGTGACGCCGTAGTTGATCATGTCCGCCGGCGTCGCCACACCCGATTCCGAGGACAGGAAAATCACCCGCCCCCAGCCCTGCTTGACCATGTCCGGCACATAATGCCGTGCCAGGCGCACTCCAGAGATGACGTTGACTTCATAAAAGCGCGTCCACTCGCTGTCCGGGGCGTCGAAGAAATCCACGTCGTTGAAGATCCCCAGATTGTTCACAAGGATGTCCGCTCGCGGTTCGGCAGCGAACAGCTTTTCTGCACCTTCGGCAGTGCCCAGGTCAGCCACCAACCCACGCAGTTGGGCGCCGGGGACCGCCTGGCGAATACTCGCCAGGGCCGCGTCCACCTTGCTCGATTCACGCCCGATCACCACCACCGTGGCACCGGATTCAGCCAGGGCCAGGCTGATGCCCAGGCCGATCCCGGCAGTGCTGCCACTGACGATTGCCAACTTGCCGCTTACATCGATTTTCATAAGTGAACTCCTGTGATTAGAGGGGCAATGGCGCACGGGCCGAAATCAATCGGGCGTCACGCAGGGCCTGCCAAAAGGCGGCTGGAATCTTTACTGACAACGCTGCGACGTCTTCGGCAAGACGCCCCGGACGACTGGCACCGGGAATCACCGCAGCCACGGCCGGATGGGCCAGGGAGAATTGCAGCGCAGCGGCTTTCACATCGACGCCGTGGGCCTGGGCGATGGCCTTGATCTGCTCGACTTTGTTGATGATCGCCGGGCTGGCTTTCTGGTATTCGAAATGCTCACCTCCGGCCAGGATCCCCGAACTGTAAGGGCCACCGACCACGATCTCGACGTTCTGGGCCAAGGCCGCATCCATCAGGCGTTGCAGGGCGCGCTCATGGTCCAGCAACGTGTAGCGACCGGCCAACAGGAAGCCGTCGGGCTGGGCTTCGGTCAGGTCCAGGGTCAGTTCGCAGGGTTCAACACGGTTAACCCCCAGGCCCCAGGCCTTAATGACACCTTCTTCACGCAGGCGGGTCAGCACTTTGAACGCGCCGGTGCGGGCCTGGTTGAAGTACTCCAGCCATTGGTCGCCGTAGAAGTCCTGAGCGATGTCGTGGATCCAGACAATGTCCAGGCGGTCGGTTTGCAGGCGCTTTAGGCTGTCTTCGATGGAGCGCAAGGTGGCGTCGGCGCTGTAATCATTGAGCATTTTGTTGGGGCGACCGTGTTCGAACACGCCGCTTTTCTCACCCAGGTCCCGGGCGCTTTCTTCCACTTCGTCGAGAATCAGCCGACCGACCTTGGTGCTGAGCACGTAGTCATCGCGGTTGTATTTCGACAGGGCCTGGCCCAGACGCAACTCCGACAGGCCAGAACCGTAGAACGGTGCGGTGTCGAAGTAACGCACGCCCTGGTTCCACGCCGCCTCGACGGTGGCCTGGGCTTCTTCCTCGGGAATGGCGCGGAACATGTTGCCCAAGGGGGCGGTGCCAAAACCCAGTACGCCGGGCAGTTTGTCTTTCAAACTCATGATTGGATCCTCAAAAGGTTCAAGGTCGTTGTGTGACCGTTGAGCAGATCCTAGATTGCTTCGATCAGACCGTCCAAGACATACTGCGACCTACTTGAGTCCTTTTACGTCTGAAGCATAGGCCTTACATGATTGATTTCCGCCAACTGCGCTACTTCGTTGTAGTCGCCGAAGAAGAACACGTGGGGCGCGCCGCCGAACGGTTGCACATCTCCCAGTCACCTTTGAGCCGGCAGATTGCCCAGTTGGAAGAACGCCTGGGCCTGACCCTGTTCGAACGCAGCCAACAGCGCATTCGCCTGACGCGGGATGGCCAGACCTTTCTCGCAGAAACCAAGGCGCTGCTCACCCACGCCAACCGGCTGGAGTCTTTAGGGCGTCGCCTGGGCCGAGGTGAAGAAGGTGGCTTGTGCATCGGTTACATTGAAAACGCCATGCATGCCGGTGTGCTGCCCAATGCCCTGAAAGTGCTGCGCGAGGCACGGCCCAACGTGCATATCGCGTTGTACAACCTGCCCTCCGGCGAGCAATTGGAAGGCCTGCGTCAACGTAGCCTGGATATCGCCCTGGTCGGTGAGCCGCCAGCGGCCGATGATCCGGACCTGTTGTCCTTCCAGGTGCTCGACGACCCAATGCTGCTGGCCTTGCCAGAGCATCACCCTTTGGCCAGCCAGGCCGAACTGCTGCCGCAGCACCTGGCCGACCAGCAATGGATCGGCGTACAGCGCAAACCCGGGACCGCTGACGATTTCGTCGCCGCCTGCATCCGCGCCGGCTTCACGCCGCAGATGCCGATGGAAGCCAGTGAGCCGTTTACTGCATTAGGGCTGGTAGCGTCGGGGTTGGGAGTGGCGATGGTGCAGAAGGGTTTGAGCCGGAACGCACCGCCGGGGGTGGTCTTGCGGGAGCTGCCCTGGCTGACCTACACCACACCGTTGTGGGCGGCGTGGCATCGGATCAATTTGAGGCCGTTGGTGGAGACGTTCAGGCAGGTGCTGACGGGGCCTGCGCACGATCTATAAGCCAATATCAATCCAATGTGGGAGCTGGTTGCCTGCGATGGCGGTTGCAGGGCTTTCGGGGAATTCAAGAAATGTGTAGATACCCATGGCTATCGCAGGCAAGCCAGCTCCCACATTTGACCTCATTGTCAGGTCTGTATCATTTCAAGTCGGTGTGATGGGCAACGCTCGCTTGTGAGCCGTCTTCAGGTAGGCACTTTCAACAACCCCCCTCACTCGCTCACTCACCACCTCGCCCATCAGGTACGCGTCAATCTCGTCATAACTGCACCCATACGCCAGCTCGTCCAGCTTGCCTGGCGCCAGTTCCTCAAGATCAGCCGTCGGCGGTTTAGCCACCAACTGCGCCGGCCCACCGAGCGCCGCCGCCAGCAACCGAACCTGTGTTTTAGTCAGCCCCGACAACGGCGCCAGATCGCAAGCACCATCACCAAACTTGGTAAAAAAGCCCATCAACGCTTCAGCACCATGATCAGTGCCCACCACCAATCCATTGTGCAAATTGGCCACCGCATACTGAGCCATCATCCGCGCCCGGGCCTTGACGTTGCCCTTGATAAAGTCGATACGCTCGGCACTGACATTGGCGGTAGTCAGGCTGCCCATCAGCCCATCGACACAGGCGGCGATGTTCAAGGTTTCGATCAAGTCCGGCGCGATAAAGTCCAGTGACGCCTGGGCATCGCGTTCATCAGCCTGGGTCTTGTAAGGCAAGCGCATGGCGATAAAGCGGGCGTCGTAGTCTTCACGGCGCAGTTGCTCCACCGCCCGCTGGCACAAGCGCCCGGCCGCCAGTGAATCAACGCCGCCGCTGATCCCCAGCACCAGGGCCTTGCAGCCCGACTGGCGCAAGGTGCTCTTGATGAAGGCTATGCGCCGTTGCAGTTCCTCGCCCTCTCCCCCTTTGACCAGCATCCGGTTGATATTCAGTTCCCGGGCAATACGCGCCTGAGTTTCCATGTCACACCCCCAGCTTCGGATTGACGTTACCCACGTTGAACACCTGCGCCGCGTACTGCAAAAACGAGGCGTCTTCGCAGACATTCTTGATCGGGTCATCGGAGAATTTCACCACCGGCTCGCCGTGCACCCGCACCAGCTTCATGACGATGCTCAACGGCTCCACACCGTCGACATCACACGCCAGGCTGGTGCCCATGCCGAACCCGAACTTGGCCTTGCCACGCACGTGCCGCAGGATCGGCAGGCATTTCTCGAAGTTCAGGCCGTCGGAGAACATCAGGTCCTTGGTCATCGGATCAATGCCCAGCTCCTGGTAGCGGGCCAGGACCTTGTCGGCCCAGACGATGGGGTCACCGGAATCCTGGCGCAGCCCGTCATACAGCTTGGCGAAGTACAGGTCGAAATCCTTGAGGAAAAAGTCGGTGCTGATGCAATCGGTCAGGGCAATCCCCAGACGCCCACGGTATTCGCGCACCCAGTTTTCCAGCGCCGCGTTTTGGCTCTCGCGTAACCGCCCCAGTTGCTGGTGCACCATCAGCCATTGGTGGGCCATGGTGCCGATCAGCGGCAAGTCGAATTCGTAGGCCAGGTGGGCGTTGCTGGTGCCGATAAACTTGCCGGGGAAGTCGCGGGCCATGATGTTGACCACTTCCCGCTGGGCCTTGAACGACAACCGGCGCCGGGTGGAAAAGTCCGAGACTCGCAGATCGGCCAACTCCTCCTGACTGAGGTTTTTCTCCAGCCAATCAAACTTCTGGTAGAGCTTGCGAGTCACGTCTTCCAGGGTCACGTCCGGGTACTTGTCGCGGTTGCGCAACTCACTGACCAGGGCCAATACCGGCTGTTCGAACATGATGCAGTGCAGCATCGGGCCGATCACCCGGATGCTCAGTTGGCCATCGACTTCACTGACATGGATATAGCGCAGGTTGAAGCGGAACAGGCCGAGGAATTGCTCGAAATCCGGGGTCAGGTACTCACGAAAACGCTTGTTGAACAGAAAGCGCAATTCACCTTCGCGCATGTGCAGGTCGGCGAGCTTCTCAAGCTCCAGGCGCAGCTCGGGAATCAGGTGCCCGAGTTTCTCCTTGGCGCGCACGATGAACTGGTATTCCACATCCACATTAGGGTGCTGGTGCAACACAGCCTGCATCATGGTGAAGGTGTAGTAGTCGGTGTCCAGCAGGCCCTGGATCACACCGTTTTCATAGTCGAATGCACTTTCCATGGGCTTCTCCTTAACGCGTGGCCAATGCGGCCAGTTCTTCCCGGGTGCTGCTGATGGCAGCGCCGGCTTGCAGCAGGTGGTTGACGGCCTGCACCCCACCCTCCTCGCTGATGCCTCGGCAGGCCGGCAAGTGCAGAATCACTTCAAAGCCGGCCTTGAGCAGTTGCAGCGCAGTGGTCTTGACGCAGTAGTCCAGGGCCAGGCCGCCGACCAAAACACGGGTGATGCCCTGGGCGTTCAGGTACTCGATGACGCCGGTGGACAGCTTGTCGTGCAGGTCGTGGTAGCAGGCGCCGTAGGGGTGCAGGTCGGGCTCGACACCCTTCCAGATGAAGTAGTCGTAGTCATAGGGCGCTGGCAATTCGTCCAGCAAGGTGAAGCCTTCGGTACCCGGCACGCAGTGGCTGACCCAGGTGAGGTCGGCGTGTGCCAGGCCGGTAGGTTGCAGCATCTCGCTGTGTTGCTTGACCACCCAGGGCGCCTGCGGGGCGTGGGCGTCCTTGCTGCCGACCCGGTGGCTGGCGAGGCTGGCCATGTAGTTGAGCTCGGCGCCAATCTGGTCACCGCCCGCCACCGGTAACTCATTGGGGCACAGTGGCGTGAAGCTCTTTTGTGGGTCGACGTCGAATGAGGCGATGGTGTTTTTCGAGATGGTCATTTTCGAGTTCTCCTCTGTCATGGAAATAAAAGTACACGTCATGTACTTTAACTGCAAGAAACATTTAGTTATCTATGCTGAGTCAAGTACATGACATAGCCGCCTGATCCGTTAGACTGTGCCCTACCCTGTTTACAAGGACTTCACATGCCCCTTAGTGCCTACCTTCACACCGTCGACCTGTGCGTACTGTTTTATTGCCGTGTCTCGGGGGAATTGAAGCTGCTGCTGAATCAGCGTGAAGCCGATCCCTTCGTCGGGCATTGGGCGCTGCCAGGAGTGGTGGTGAACGGCGGGGTGCAAGATCTGAGCCTCAAGGATGCGGTGGAGCGCTTGCGCGCCAGTGACAAGGTCGGCCTGCCCCTGGTCTGGAGCGAGCAAGTGGGCACCGTTGGCGATGCCTTCCGCGACCCACGCTGCTGGTCGTCATCCACCTACTATCTGGCGATCGTTGATCAAGAATCGCCGCTAGGCGCACATCAGGCCTGGTTCTCCCTCAAGGACGTGGCCAATGGCAGCATCAAGCTGCCCTTCGATCACAACGTCATCGTCGCCGCAGTGCTGGAGCGGCTGTTTTCCAAGTCGCTGTACAGCAACTTGCCGCTGCTGTTTTTGGGGAGTGAATTCAGTGCGCCGGAAGCCACCACGATTTTCTCGTTGGTGCTGGCAAGGCCAGTGCTCAAGACCAGCATTCGCCAGCGCTTGCTGAAGCTGACTGAGGCGGGGTATTTGCGGGAAACAGGGCGCAAAAAGCATGGCGATGGCGGCAGGCCCCAGGCGACGGTGGAGAACCTGAAGCCTGGGGAGATTTATTTCTTTGATCGCAGCTTTTCTGAATAAGTGGGCACCGGCTCAGTTCATCCAGTTCCCACCATCCACGTTATAGGTCTGCGCCACCACGTAATCGGCGTCCTTGGAGGCGAGGAAAATCGCCATGCCGGTGAGGTCTTCCGCCGTGCCCATCCGCCCAAACGGCACCTCGGCCCCTACGCGTTTTTTCTTCTCGCCCAACGGTAAACCTTCGTGCCTGGCGAACAGCGCATCCACCCCGTCCCAATGTTCGCCATCCACCACGCCGGGGGCGATGGCGTTCACGTTGATCCCCTGCTTGATCAGGTTCAGCCCGGCGGATTGGGTCAGGCTGATCACCGCCGCCTTGCTCGCGCAGTATACCGCCACCAGCGCCTCGCCCCGGCGCCCGGCCTGGCTGGCCATGTTGATGATCTTGCCGCCGTGGCCCTGCTGGATCATCTGCCGCGCGGCGGACTGCAGGGTGAACAGCGTACCGGCGACGTTGATGGAGAACAGGCGGTCGAAGCTTTCCCGGGTGATGTCGACGATAGGTGCCAGGTCGAACAGCGCGGCATTGTTGACCAGGATGTCGAGCTTGCCGGTCTGGGCCACCACCGCCGCAATGGAGGCGTCGATGGAGGCTTGGTCCGTGACGTCCATCTCTACCGCGTAAGCCATCGGGCCCAGCTCCGCCGCCGTGGCCTGGGCGCGCTGCAGGTTGATATCGGCGATGGCCACGGTCGCGCCCTCGGCAATATAGGCCTGGGCAAAGGTTCGACCGATGCCACGGGCGGACCCAGTGATCAGTGCGCTTTTACCTTCCAGTCGTTTCATTGAATGTTCATCCGTCTTGAAAAGTGATTACTTCGGATATCCGGCGCGTTTCATCTCGCGCTCGGTGGTGGACTGCGCCTGGGCCAGAGCCTGGTCGACAGTCATCCCGCCGGTAAGCGCGGCCGAGAACAGCTTGCCCACGGAGGTGCCGATAGCCTGGAACTCGGGAATGGTCACGTACTGGATGCCCACGTACGGCACCGGCTGCGCGGAGGGATGCGCCGGGTCAGCGTGCTGCATCATCTGCAAGGTGACTTTGGCAAACGGTGCGGCCTTCAAGTACGCCTCGTTGTATGTCGACTGGCGGGTGCCCGGCGGTACGTTGGTGATGCCTTCCTTGTCAGCCACCAACTGGATGTAGTCCTTGGACGTGGCCCAGGTGATAAAGGCCTTCGCCGCGTCTTTATGCTTGGAAGTGGCGGGTATCGCCAAGGACCATGCGTACAGCCAGGACGAACCCTTGTCGGTTACTTCGGTGGGCGCCGCGACAAAGCCAACACGATCGGCAACCTTGCTTTGGGTGGTGTCGGTGGTGAAGGAGCCGGCGACGCTGGCATCCACCCAGATCGCACACTTGCCGCTGTTGAACAGCGCCAGGGTTTCGTTGAAACCGTTGCTCGATACGCCGGGTGGACCGTACTTCTTGAGGGTATCAACGTAGAAATTTGCCGCGGCAGTCCACTCGGGACTGGTGAGCTGCGGCTTCCATTGCTCGTCGAACCAGCGCGCGCCAAAGGCATTGGCCATGGTGCTCAGCAACGCAGTGTTCTCACCCCACCCCGCCTTGCCCCGCAAGCACATGCCGTACTGGTCTTTTGCCGGGGCGTGCAGTTTGGCGGCGAACTCGCCGAGCTGGGTCCAGGTGGGATGTTCCGGCATGCTCAGGCCGGCTTGCTGGAACAGGTCGGTGCGGTAATAAGTCACGGTGCTTTCGCCATAGAACGGCAAGGCGTAGAGGGTGTTATTGACCGACAAGCCCTGGCGTACCGACGGGAAGATATCGTCAACGTCGTACTCGGGAGGCAGTTGGGTCAGCGGCTCCAACCAGTGCTTGGCGGCCCATAGCGGGGTTTCATAGGTGCCGATGGTCAGTACGTCGAACTGACCGCCCTGGGTGGCGATGTCGGTGGTCAGGCGTTGGCGAAGGACGTTCTCTTCCAGCACCACCCAGTTGAGTTTCACCTCGGGATGCTGCTGTTCGAACACCTTGGAGAGCCGCTGCATGCGGATCATGTCGCTGTTGTTGACCGTGGCGATGGTGACGGTGTCTGCTGCGTGGCTGGTCATGGCCACTGACAGACCCGTGATCAGTAAAAGCGCTTTCGGGATCTTGATCATGCTGCTCTCCACCCCGCGCCGTGGGCAACGGGAGCTATTGTTTTTATTTTTGACGGCTCGATTACAGCAGCTCGGAAAGGCTCGGACAAACGCGTGGCGGATGCTGTTCTGGTACTTTTTTAACCGGACGAACATGGATCAAAAAAGTATCAGTGGCGGGTAAAACCTGGAGTAGCCACCGCTTGCCCAAAGAGCGTATTTTGGTGCTATTCCAAGACCCCATAAGGGCCATATCCATGCCTGACAGCCGCACCGCCCTGTTCGAGCAACGTCCTGCCGAGCTGGAAGTGATTCTGCCTGAAGCCGAACATGGCTTTCGCTGGTATGAACACGACTATCCCTACGACCTCGCCCGCTGGAATCACCACCCTGAATTCGAGATCCACCTGATCCGCCAAGGCAGCGGCAAGTTGGTGGCGGGTGACTATATTGGTGCGTTTGGCGCCGGCCATGTGGCGCTGATCGGCCCCGACCTGCCCCATGACTGGATTGGCGACCTAGCGCCCGATGAATATCTGACAGGACGTGATGTGGTGCTGCAATTCGATGGTGCGGCGCTGCTGGCACTACGTGGCACGCTGCCGGAGTTGGGGGATCTGCAAGGGCTGTTTGAACGGGCACGGCGTGGCCTGGAATTTACCGGTGAGACGGCTACTCGCGCGGCAGAACTGCTTGAGGCCATCGGGCCGGCGCAAGGGCTCGACCGTCTGATTCTGTTTATGCAGTTGCTACAAACCCTGGTCCAGGCACCGTCACAGGAGTCTCATGCACTGGCCAGCGCTTGCTACACGCCGACCCTGGATGCCCGCAGTTCCGAGCGCATCCACAAGGCTTTCGACTACCTGATGACAGAGCTGACCGGCGATGTGCGCCTGTCGGTGATCGCCCAGCGCTTGAAGATGAGCGAGCCAGGCTTCTCGCGTTTTTTCAAACGGGTCACCGGCCACGGCTTTATTGATCTGATGCGCAAGTTCAGGGTGCAGCGCGCCTGCCGGCTGTTATTGCAGACCGAAATGTCGGTGGCCGATATCTGCTTTGAAGTGGGCTACGCTAACCTCTCCAACTTCAATCGGCACTTTCGTATCGAGATGCACCAGACGCCCAGCGAATATCGACGCGAAACCGCGCTGTACCTGTTTCATCGCAATGGCGATCAGGCGTTGCCGTTTACCAAGGCGCATTGAGCCAAGCGTGCCACGTCCAGCTCGACATCGGCCCGTTCCCGTTCGCCATCCTCCAGAAACCAGGCGGCTGACAACCCGGCGTGGGCCACAACCCATTGCAGCAGACGCTGGCGTGTCAGTCCGGCGGCCTCTGTAATGACCTCGACCTGCCGGCTGAAACGCGCCGGATCAGCGCAGGTGGGCAAGTCCGGGTTGCAGATCAAATTGGCGTAGTCGTAGCCCCGTTCGCCCATCACCCGCTTCGGGTCGATGGCCAGCCAGCCCTGCGGGCCGAAGTCGAGGATGTTGTCGTGGTGCACATCGCCGTGCAGCACCACGATGTCCTGCGGTGAAGCCAATAGCGTGCGCGCCGTCGCTGCACAGTCGAGCAACAGCCCGCCTTCGTGCTCAGCGGCAGTCCATAGCGACTCAAACCACCGCTCCAGGGAAAACAACCCTGGCGGCGGTGACGGCCTCGGCGCATGCAACCGGGCGACGGTGGCGCAGGCGATACGGCTGGCTTCGTCGTCCTGGCCATTGAGGGCCATCTGCCTCAAGGAACCCGTCCCAGTGGCGCGCTCCATCACCAGTGCATTGCCGTCATGGGCGAAAACCCGCGCTGCGCCCTCACCCGCCCACCAGCTCATCAGCAAGCCGCCGAGTTTTTCTTCAGGTGTATGGGCGATTTTCAGCATCGCAGGCAGACCTTGCCAGCGCACCGGCAGCAGGTGACTGCCAGGAGTGATGATGGCATCGCCGTCCGTCGTCAGATTCCAGCGTTGTAAATAGTGCTCAAACATCCGAGGGCTCTCTGTTCATTGCCCGACAGGATGCCATAAGCGGGCACTCACGTTTCTGACCAAAAGGTCGGCTAATTCGACATTTTTCTATCCACTTCAAGCAATTGACAAAAGTTGGTACAGCCTGTGCAAACGTTTGCGAATCGAACTTGACCGCCAACTGGCGACATGTTCACCCCACACCCGGTGAATCGGGTCCAAACCGCGTACGAACAGGGATTTTCAATGCAATCAACCTCCAGACGCCCCACGTCGACCACCACTTTGGGTGTTTCCTTGCTACTGGCTGCCGTTACGGGAGTACTCAGCGCGCCCAGTTTTGGGCAGCAAGCGCCCGTTGATGATTCAGCACAGGGCGAAACCCTGGCCCCGGAAGCCAGTCCAGCGAAAAAAGGCGTTTACCTGTCGGACTGGTTCAACCAGGACCTGACGGTCATTGGCAGCAAAGACATCAGCTTCGGCCCAAAACCTGCTGACGACGTTTATCTGGAGTACGAATACTTCGGCCGCAAAGGGCCCTTCGAGCTCTATGGCTACATCGACATACCGAAGATCTTCGGCATCGGTAACGCCAATGACAAAGGCGCCTGGGACCACGGTTCACCGGTGTTCATGGAGCACGAGCCACGTATCTCCATCGACTACCTGGCCGGCCGCAGCCTGGCCATCGGGCCGTTCAAGGAATGGTACGTCGCCTTCGACTGGATCTACGACCACGGCAGCAACAAGGCCAACCGCGCCAACACCCTCTACAGCGGCCTGGGCACTGACATCGAAACCCACTCGCGGGTCAACCTGTCGGCCAACTTCTATGGGCGCTACCAGTGGGAAAACTACGGCGCCAGCAACGAATATTCCTGGGACGGCTACCGCGCACAAATGAAGTACATCGTGCCCATCAGCAGCTTTGATAACGGCGCGTCGCTCACCTATATCGGTTTTACCAACTACGATTTCGGTTCGGACTTGCACAAGGACAACCCGGCGCGTACCGCCAACTCCCTGGTTGCAACCAACGTGCTGTTGTATTCCTTCACTCACCTGCGCTTCACCCTGGTGGGTCGTTACTTCCACAACGGCGGCAACTGGGAAGACGGCAGTGAGCTGAATTTCGGCGACGGTAATTTCCGCGCCCGGTCCAATGGCTGGGGTTACTACGCCGGTGTGGGCTATCAATTCTGAGTGTGCGTTTACTTGATAAAGGAGAAATGGATGACTACGTTTGCCCGCCTTTCAATCGCCATCGGCCTGGCCGTGGGTTCGCTGTTGCCCCAGGCAGTGCTGGCCAATACCCCGGCACCGATCAAACCCAAAGTGGTGCTGATCACCATGTTCGCCCCCGAGGCGCAGAACTGGATTGATCGCCTGGAACTCAAGCAGGAAGTCCGCGTACCGGGCTTGTCCGCTGAATATCCAGTGATCCGCTGCAACACCCAGGACGTGTGCCTGCTGGTAACCGGCATGGGCCAAACCAACGCCGCCGCTTCCACCCTGGCCCTGGCATTGTCGCCCAAGTTCGACCTGCGCCAGAGCTACTTCCTGATCGCCGGGATTGCCGGGATCAGCCCGAAACACGGCACCATCGGCACGGCCGCGTGGGCCCATTACCTGGTGGAGTTCGGTACGCAATGGGAGCTGGATTCCCGGGACGCACCCAAGGATTGGCCGACCGGTTACATCGGCATCAACACCAAGGGCCCGAATGAAAAACCACCGCTGGACTACAAGACTGAAGTCTTCGAGCTGAACCCGAAACTGCAAGCCAAGGCCTTTGCCCTGTCGCACAAGGTCGAACTCAGTGAAAGCAAGGAATCCACGGCGTGGCGCAAGCATTATCCGAATGCCCCAGCCAACCAGCCACCCCAGGTCACCCAGTGCGACACCGTGGCGGGCAACACCTGGTTCTCCGGGACGCGCCTGAGCGAGCGCGCCGAAGTCTGGACCAAACTGCTGACGGATAATAAAGGCGAGTACTGCACCACCCAGCAGGAAGACAACTCCACCTATGAAGCGCTGCTGCGAGCCAGCCGTGAAGGCCTGGTGGATATGCAGCGCCTGGCCGTGGTGCGTGCCGGGTCTGATTTTGATCGGCCATACCCGGGTTACAGCGAAGTGGACAACCTGCTGAAATATGCGGACCAGGGCGGTTTTGTGCCGGCGCTGGAGAACCTGTACCGCACGGGTAACCCGTTGGTGCAGGCGATTCTGAAGAACTGGTCGGCGTGGGAGAAAGGGGTTCCTGAGGCCTAACCTCCCGGCACCAGAGATCAAATGTGGGAGCGGGCTTGCTCGCGAATGCGTAGTGTCAATCGACGAATATGTCGGCTGGTACACCGCATTCGCGAGCAAGCCCGCTCCCACACTGACCGTGTCAAGGCAGGAAGATAATCTTGTCCGCACTGCCCCGATTCACTTCCTCGTAGCACTTCACCCCTTGCGCCAGCGGCACCTCCCGCAAGCCCGTCGGCAATGGCAACAACCCTTCATCGAAGAATCGCCCGAACTGCTCCAGCATCAGCGCACAGGCCTCGCTGTTGTAGAGCAACGAATTGATCCCCACCACCGAGCCACCCTTGCGGTACAACGCCAGGGCGGGCAGTTGCACATGGCCGTCCACCGGAGCGGCTATGATCGCGATGCGACCAAAGGGCGCCAGGGCCGAAACCGCCGCTGGCAGCCAGAAACCGGTGGTGTCGAAGATCACATCAGCGCCGCCCAATACCGCGCTCACCTGCGCCGCCAAGTCTTCAGGCTTGTCCAAGGCAATCGCGTCAAAGCCTTGAGCCCTCAACGCCTCGACCTGCTCGGGGCGACGCACCGCCGCCAGCACCTGCGCTCCACGAATTTTCGCCAGGGCCAGGGCCGCACTGCCCACCGCACCATTGGCTCCTATCACCAGTAACCGCGTGCCCTTGCCTACCCCGCTACGCTCTAGGGCATCCCAAGCCGTGGTGTACGGCACACCAAGGCTGGCCGCCTGGGCAAAGCTCAGATGACTGGGCTTGTGGGCCACGCCCTTGGCCGACACCGTGAGGTACTGGCTGTGGGAACCGTCAGCGAAGAAACCCAGGTCACGACCGGTGCCCCAGACTTCCTGGCCCAGCAGGTCCTGCGGGCCTTCCACCACCACGCCGGCAAAATCACGACCGGGAATACGCGGCAACGTGGTGTAGGGGAAACGTCCGAGCACATTCTTGACATCGCTGGGGTTCAACCCGGCGGCTTTGACCTGTACCAAAACCTCACCGGCAGCCGGCACCGGTGTGGGCACCTCGACGTAGTCCAGGGCAGCGAGATCGCCAGTGGCGGAAAATTGCAGTGCTTTCATGTGGCAAATATTCCTTGAAAGTCAGAAAAGTTCAGGACAACCAGCCGCTGATCAATTGTCGGCCCATGGGCCAGAGCTTTTCACCCATGAGCATGCCCATCAGCCCAACCAGGGCAATGGCCGGCGGCGCAGGCGAGCGAAAGTCCAGGGCACCGTAAAGCACGCCGACAAACAGGCCGATGGCCAGGGAAATCAGGTAACTCATGGGGCACTCCGCAGCGGTAGTCGATGCGGTCAGTTTAGGGAGGAGCGGCCGACACAATCGGCCAAGTACTTCAGGATTTCGGCCAACCCTCTAAAAACACCATCTTGAACCTCACCGGGAAAGCACGCCCCCCGCAGCTGTCGAGCGCCAGCGAGGCTGCGTAGGCCATACCGCTGCCATCGACAATCACTGGCATCAAGGTGCTCCTTACGCAGCCTCGCTGGCGCTCGACAGCTGCTACGGGGTCTTGCCGGGTGAGGTTCAAGACGGTATCTACGGGGTGGGGTGGCTCACTACGGGAAAACGCTGCCTCAGGTGCGGTATTGCGACGGCGCCATGCCCAGTTCGCGGCGAAACATGTCGCTGAAACTGCTGGGGGAATAGCCCAGGGAACGGGCGATACCGCTGACCGACTGGCCCTGGATCAACTCGGCCACGGCGGTGGCCAGTTGCACCTGTCGACGCCATTCAGCAAAGCCCATACCCAGGCTGATCTGAAACAGACGCGCCAGGGTGCGCACGCTGGCGCCGGCCATTTCGGCGTGCTGCTCGAAGGGAATGTCCAGGGAGGGCGCCGCCATCACCGCCTGGCAGGCATTCAGCAAACGTCGGTCGGCACCTTCAGGCAAGGCGATGCGGATGGCCGAGCGCCGGGCGCGCTGCAGTTCCAGCAGGGCCAGGCCCACGACGGCGTCGTAGTAGGCATCAAAGCGGTCGCCCTGCTCCACCAGCGTCACGATCAATTCGCGCAACAGGCCGCCGACCTCGATCACCTGCACCTGGCTGTCCAACGTCGCCGCCAGGGCCGGGCGCAAATAGATATTGCGCATCTGCAAGTCCGAGACCACGCGAATCGCGTGCTCCACACCCGGCGGCAGCCACACCGCCCGCTGTGGCGGCACCACCAGCGCTTCCCGCGGTGTCTCGACCCACATCACCCCGCTCATGGCGTAGAGCAACTGGCCCCAGTCATGCTGATGAGGCTCCACATACAGCCCACGCGGGTACGTGCGCGCCAGAGGCTGAACGGGGACGCCGTGATCGCTGAGGTCGGGAGGTGCGGCAAGGGCCATGGACGGCACATCACTCAAGGCTGGAACCGCCATGTTAATGATCAACGGCCGACAATCCGAGTGAATTTTTACAACGCCACGGGATCACTTAAAGACACAAGGAGGGTCAACGGATCCATGAACAACGCAAAGCTTTTCGTCATCGACTACACGCTGCACGGCCAACCCAAGTCTTTCATCATCCGCCTGGAAAAACTCGACACGCCCGAAGCCTGGCATTGGGCAAGCTGCGATGCCGGTGTGGGCCGAATCGGCCGGTTTGCCCGAGAGCAGGTGAAGAAGACCAGCCCGCTCCAGGCTCAACAGTTCGGCATCGAAAATGTGCAATGGCGCCGCTCGGATGGGCAGCTGTAAGAGCGAGCCTGCTCGCTCTTACAATCCGTTCACGCTAGCCGTGGGCTGACTTGGCGCACTCGCATCCAGCCGACGAAGCGCACGGTTCACCATGGGCATGGTGATCGGCGCAGCCCTGGCAGCAATAACTCTTGCCGTCTTTCATCACCGCGTTGTTTCCCACCAGGCAATTGCAGTGTGGGCAAGCACAGGTTTGCTGTTGCATGATCAGACTCCTTTTTCGTGGTCGTCCAGGTAGCGGCGAACACCGACACCTTAAGCAGTGACTCCGGGCCTGAGCCCAGGGTTCAAAGGCATTAGTCCGCGCGTGCGCTGCTGCGGTACATGAACACCAGGGCCAACGCCAGGCAGAGCATCGCGACAATCCGGCTGCCGGACAGCTCGATGGCCGGGTTGCCGAGCCATCCGAAGTTATCGATCAACATGCCCATGCCCAACTGCCCGACGATCACCGCCACCGTCGCCACGGCCGTGCCGACAATCGGCACCGCACCCACCATAACCATCATGTACACCACCCCGAACAACGCGCCGGTCAGTTGCCACTTCGGCACATCGAGCAGGCTGACAACATGGGCCGGCTCAAAAAACACAATCAGCAGGCCGGTACTGATCGCGCCCACCACAAAGGTCAGCAGACTGCTGCGCAGCACGCCCACTGTTTGCCCCAGACGCCCATTGATCGCCGCCTGCACACTCAATACCGCACCAGCGGCTACCACCAACACCAACAACAGAATCAGATTCATCGCCTCAACCTCGCGCTATCAAAACCAGTGCAACCACAATCAACGCCAACGCCATCCAGCGCTCTCCATTGACCCGTTTACGCACCGTGTCGAACCAGCCGAAATGGTCGATCAACACGCTCTTGCCCACCTGGCCGGAGAGGATCGCGATCATGGTCATGGCAATGCCGATATGCGGCGTGGCCAGGGTCAGTACCACCACGTACATCGGCCCCAGGAAACCGCCGATCAACTGCCAGCGCGGCAGGTCAGTCAGCGCCGGGCCTTTTTGCCGGCCGCTGAACAGCAACAGCAAAAACAGAATCGCCGAGCCGACGCCGAAGATACTCAAGGTCGCCCACAAGTGCCCGACCTGCACACCCAGAGGCCCCAGCAAGCCGGCCTCCACCGACAACCCCATGCCGGCGAAAATCACCAGCGGCAATAACAACAAGCGCAGCACCGTCTTGGGCTTGGCCGAAGCCGCACCCACACCATCAAGAGTTGAAACCTGCATACACCACCTGCGTGTCAGAGAATAAACATGGCGTGCATTATCGGGTGGCCGAGCTATGCGATAAATGGGAGCATACAGACAACACCTTTGCGCATTACGCACAGCACGGAGTCATCATGCAGGGCTTGAACGAGTTGAGTTTTAAGACACTTCGCCTGTTTGTCGCAGTGCTGGACTACGGCAGTTTTTCCGAAGTCGCCCGTCGTGAAGGCTTGGCTCCCTCCTCCATCTCCCGGCAGATCCAGTTGATGGAACAAGCCTTGAGCCAACAATTGTTGTATCGCCACACCCGCGCCGTCAGCCCCACCGAAGCCGGTCGCCTGCTGGGTCAGCACGCGCGCTTGATGCTCGAACAGCTGGAAGCGGCCGGCCAAGCCTTGCAGGAGCAGGACAGCGAGCCCAGCGGCCTGGTACGGATCAATGCACCCATGGTGTTTGGCCAGCGTCATCTATCACCCTGGCTGGGCGAGTTGTGCAGGCGCTATCCCAAGTTGCAATTGGATATCCAGCAAACCGACACCTATGTCGACCCGCTGCAAGACGGCACCGACCTGCTGTTTCGCATCGGCGTGCTCAACGACTCCGGTATGCAGGCGCGCATCTTTGCCCCCCAACGGTTCCGCATCGCTGCCAGCCCAGCTTACCTGGCGAAGTTCGGCACGCCCCAACATCCCGATAATCTGGTGAACCACCAATGCCTGGCCTACAAAGGTGTGACCGGCCAGCAACGCTGGTTTTTCCGTCGCGGCCAGAGCGACTGGACGCCCTACAGCGTCAAAGGCCCGATCACCGGCAACCACGCCGATACCCTCACCCACGCCGCCGAGCAAGGGCTGGGGTTGGTGGTGTTTCCGTCGTGGCTGATCGGCGAAAGCCTGCGTGCCGGGACGTTACAGGCGGTGCTGACGGACTATGAAGTGGCGACAACCCTGGAACCACAGCAAATCGCCGCGCTGTGGCCCGGCAGCCGACGGTTGTCGTTAAAGGTACGCACGGTGATCGACTACTTCGTCGAATGCTTCGGGCCGGTGCCGTACTGGGATCGCTGACTCAAAACAACCACTGCCCGATCAGCCAGGCATTCGCTGCGCTGATCACGGCAAACAGGCTCCAGGCCAATAGCCGCGTCGGCAGGCGATTGACGAACGGCCCCATGAGTTTTTTATCGCCGGTCATACGAATCAATGGATACAACGCAAACGGTAGCTGCAGGCTGAGTACCACTTGGCTGAGGATCAGCAATTTGCCGATGGCGCTGTCCCCCATCAGCCACACCCCGAGAAACGCCGGGATCAGCGCCAGGCCACGGGTGATCAGGCGCCGTTGCCAGCAGGGAATCCGCAGGTTGAGGTAGCCCTCCATGATCACCTGCCCGGCAATGGTGCCGGTGAACGTGGAACTCTGCCCGGACGCCAGCAACGCCACGCCGAACAGCACACTGGCGAAGGCGCCACCCACCAGCGGGTCCAACAGGTGGTAGGCGTCCTGGATTTCCACCACCTCGGTGTGACCGGTCTGGTGGAAGGCTGCGGCGGCCAGGATCAGGATCGCTGCATTGACCAGCAACGCCAGGGCCAGGGAGCCGATGGTGTCGATCCGCGCCAGCTTGACCGCGTCCTGGCGGCTGGCCAAGTCCTTGCCGAACAACCGGGTTTGCACGATAGAGGTGTGTAGGTACAGGTTATGCGGCATCACCGTCGCACCGAGAATCCCGATAGCCAGGTACAACGGCGCAGCGTCACTGATGGCCGACAACGACGGCGTGAACCCCCGGAACACGTCCGGCCAGTAAGGTTTGATCAACACCAGCTCGACAAAAAAACACACGCCGATGGTCGCCACCAGCGCCAGCATGATCGCTTCCAGCCGACGAAAACCGCGATTTTGCAGGGCCAGGATCAGCAGCGTATCGAAGGCGGTAATGACAATCCCGGTGGTCAGCGACACCCCCAGCAGCAAGTGGAACGCCAGGGCACACCCGAGGACTTCGGCCAGGTCAGTGGCAATGATCGAGATTTCCGCCAATATCCACTGGGTGAACGACGCACGCTTGCTGTAGCGCTCGCGGCTCAGTTGCGCCAGGTCCTTGCCGGTGGCGATGCCCAACCGCGAGCACAGGCACTGCACCGCCATCCCCGCGAGGCTAGCCAGCAGCACCACGAATAGCAGGTTGTAGCCGTAGCGTGAGCCGGCCTCGATGGCCGTGGCCCAGTTGCCCGGGTCCATGTAGCCGATGGAAACCAACAGGCCGGGCCCGGCAAATGCGAAGACCCGCTTGAAAAACGAAGCCCTGGGGTCGACGACAATAGTGCCGGCCACTTCCGGTGGGCAGAACGGGGCAGTAGCGACTTTCGGCAGGTTGAATTTCACGCGGGTACCCGGCAAACACACAAGACAAGGCCGCAGCTTATCAGTCGGACGCGACCGTGCGCATCACCGTCTCCCGAGGCAAATCAAACGCCTCGACGACTTTCACCACCAGGTCCATTTCCTGATTCAGCGCCTCACGTTCCATGCGCTCGCGAATCACCCCGATCACCAACACCGCCAAGGTGGTGATGGAATACGCCGGCCCGGAAAAGGCCCGTACACCGGTGACCAGCAACATCGCCGCCGCCAGCGCCTGGCCCACCACCGGGATCGCTGTGGCGGCACCACGGCGCAGGATAAAGCCGGTCAACCCAGCCAGTGCAGTACCGCTTAGCGCCGTTGTGGCGGAGCGACCCACATCGAAGCGATTGAAAAAACCCTGTTCCTTTTGCGCAGCGGCCTTGAGCTCTGCCTCGAACACTTGCCGGTCGGCCTGGCTGAGTTTGTCCTTGTACTGCTCAATCAGCGTCTCGGCGACCTGGGCTTCGATGTCCGCCAGCGCGACCGTTTCGATAGGTTCATCAAACTTGATCCCCACCCGCTGCGCCACATCCTGGGCCATTTCGCGGTAGCTGACGCCATGGCCGCGCGCCAGGTTCATGAAGGTGTCACCGCCCATGCGCTGCAGTTCCACGGCCAGTTTCAACGGCTCGCGCACCGTGGCGTCGATCGTCGCACTGCGCTTTTGCGCCATCAACTCGGCGAGGAACTTCAACTCTTCCGGCCGCGCCTGCGCAAGCAACGGGAACAGGTCGACATCGTCCTCGGCAAAGCGCACCTCACTGCTGCGCTGATCGGCACGGATCATGCCGCGACGCTCCTGCAACAGGTCGGTGTACTGCACCACCGTCTTCAACTGCGGCCAGTAGGCGGCGTGGTCAAACGTGGCCAAGTGCACATTGGCCACCTTGGCTTTGAGCGCCGGCGTCACAGGGATCGCATAGCGCCCGATGCAACGCTCGGTGTCAGGCTTGAGCGCCAGCGCCCAGTCCTTGCTGGAATGGCAATTGATCACCCGGCCCTTGAGGGGCGCCGAGACCTGGTCCCAGGGGCTGGAGGTACAAATCGCGCCGCCCATCAGCAGCAGGTTATTCAACGGCAGTTCACGGGCTGTTTCGGGGTGTGCCAGCAGGCTCTTGACCAGAATCCGGGCGCCCAGGGAATGGCCGATCAGGTTGATCCGTCGAACGTTGATGGATTCGCGGTGCAGATAATTGGCCAACTCAGGCAGCAGACCTGTCGCCACCTCATCGACCCGGGCCTCGACACTTTTGTAGTGGTCGAGAAAGTAGGCAATCGCCTTGCCCAACCCGATAGTCGCCGCGCCCAGGGTGCCGCCACCGAGCATCGAGGCGATCACATCCTTGAACGGTGCAAACAGGTTCTCCAGAAAATGCCCCGCCGGCCAGAACAGCATCAAGTTGGTCGAACCTTCGATGCTCGCCAGTTGTTCGGTGAAGTTGCCCAGCTGTTGCTGATTGAAGAACGCCGAGTAGCCGTGAACATAGAGATTGAGCACTTCCCCTTGGGGCTCGCCACACAGCACGAACGTAGGCTTGCGGGTGCGGTGCATTTCATCCCACTGGTGTTGCATGGGGCGGTGACTCCTGGTGACGGTGGGGAGGCGATAGTAGCAAAGGGCGCATGGGGGAATTGTGAAAACTGACCGACCAGACTGTCCACACAGATGGATAGTCATGCCATGAATTGTGGATTTTGTTCAGCTTTCTACTCCATTAGCATCCATCGGGTATTCAACTGAACAGAGGAATAGCATGAACAAGCCCGAATTTTTCATCACCCCCGGCTACGGCGACTACATGCGCGAACACCTGCACTACGCCCAAGCGGTAAAAGTCGGTAATCGCGTGGAAACCTCAGGCCAGGGCGGCTGGGATGATGCGTTTCAGATTCCACACTCCCTCGACGACGAGATCGCCCAGGCCTTCCACAACCTGGAGCGCACCTTGGCCACCGCCGGTACCGGCTGGGAGCATGTCATCCACGTCAACTCGTACCATGTCGGCGGCTTCCCTCCCGAGGTCAACGAGGCCATGGTCAAGTGGTACCGCCATTACATGCCCAACCACGCGCCCATCTGGACACAAGTTGGCGTCGAAGCCCTGGGGCTGCCGACAATGCGCGTGGAAATCCGCGTGACAGCGATTATTCCCTGACGCCGAAAGTCTGGATTACCCAGTCGATAAACACCTTCAGCCGGGCGTTCTGATGGCGGTTAGGTGGATAAATGATGTGCAGCGGCGTGGCAGGTCGCGTCCAGTCTTGCAACACCGGAACTAACTGCCCCGCGTCCACGTAATACTGAACAATCGACGTGAAGTGCTGCCCGACGCCCAGACCCGCCAGCAGCATTTCTTTAAGGCCGTTGCCTTCGTTGGTGGAAAAGGCGCAGTTGCCCACTTCATACCGAGTCGTTCCATTCTCGAAAATCAACGGTTCCGGCTTGCCCGACCCGGCAAAGAAGTAACCGGTCCGCAGATGGTTGTTTTCAAGATCCTCCGGAGAGACAGGCATACCCATGCGCTCCAAGTAGCTGGGCGCTGCGCAGGTCAGGTATTCAAGGTCGGTGACCTTGCGACCAATCATCGCCATATCATCGAGTTTGCCCGCACGAATCACGCAGTCCACACCCTCCCCTACGATATTCACCGCACGATCACTGATGCCCAGGGCAATGGTGATATCCGGATACTCGCGATGAAAATCCACCAGCGCCGGGATCAGCAGGCAATTGGCGAAGGACGCCGGTGCATCCACCCGCAGATGGCCACCGGGCTTGAGCTTTTTACCGCGCACGGCAGTGTCCACAGCATCGAGTTCGACCACCAGACGCATCGCATGGTGGTAGTACTCCAGCCCTTCCGAGGTGGTGGCGAGCGCACGGGTGGTGCGATGCATGAGCTGGATACCGAGGTGTTTTTCCAGGTCGGTGATCAGCTTGCTGACGGTGGAACGTGGCAGTGCCAGTTGGTCGGCTGCGCGACTGAAAGAGCCGGTTTCGACGACACGGACGAAGGCGCGCATGGCTAACAGTTGGTTCACGGTGGTGTCCGCTGCGGTGAGGAACAGCAAACATTGTCCACAGAACCGCACAATGACGACAGGTATTTAACGTTTAGAGGTAGGCAAAAATCGTCCTGACTGTCGGGGCGAAGGTCCCCTAGGATTCCATTTCCAGCGTGACGCCAATCGGACGTCTCTCACACCGTCTTCAGGTTGCAGCCAACAGCCCTCACGCTTATAGTTCGTGCGCTTGCTGGCTTCGGTCAGCAGCAGGGTTTCGCAGCCCTTAACAAAGAGAGCATTCAGCACCACTAAACGACAACACAGACAAATTTCGTCTGTGTTTCACTTTATGGCGGCTGTGTGTGGGAGACCTTCGGGTCTGCCGGGTTGGCTCTCTTTATCCGGTCTGCGAACCCGCGCACAGCTGCCACCCATTTGTTTCGCAGCGAACGGTGGCAATTCTTTTTCTGAAAGAGAGTTCTTACCATGACCGTACAACCAACGCCCGACCGCTACACCCCCCTCACCCGCATCGCCACCGACACCCCCGTCCTTTTAATCGACAACCAAGCCCCGCTGCTCGACCTGCACGCCTGCGTCAGCGAACGCCTGCGAGCCGCCCTTGACCTGATCACCACCCTGGCCTGCACCACACTCAACGACACCGACGAACGAGACCTCAACACCCTGACCAACGTCGCCCGGGTGTTGCTGCAAGATGCCAGTGATGTGTTTGCAGTGATCGAGCGTCGCGGTTTCTGACGCAATAAAAGAGCCGACAGCAAATGGACTGTGGCGAGGGGGCTTGCCCCCGTTGGGCTGCGAAGCAGCCCCAATAAGGTCGCTGAGTTCTTTCAAAGAGACCGAGATGACAGGTTTTAGGGCTGCTCCGCAGCCCAACGGGGGCAAGCCCCCTCGCCACAGGGCCAGTATGAAGAGGCTTGAACAATGAAAGACGAATACGATTTCAGTAACGCCAAACGTGGACCCATTGCCAGCAACAAAGGCAAAACACGTATCACCATCATGCTGGATGACGCGGTGATCACATCAGCGCGCGAACAAGCTGAAAGCGCCGGGACGGGCTGTCAGACGGTGATCAACAACTTTCTGCGTCAAGCCTTGCTCTCCCCAGATGCGGGTGTTTGATAGTCCGTCGCTGAACTCCAGCCAAAAAAAACCGCCCTTTCGGGCGGTTTGAAATACTCGGCCTTGATCAGAAACCGAGGGAGAAAGTGACGGTCATCGCGTGGTCCTTGTCGTTGCGCGAGAGCTGACCGGAGTAACCCAGGCCCAGCTTGCCGTTGGCACTGATCTGGTAATCAACACCGGCTTCCAGCACCGCGCTGTCCTTGGCAATCGGTACGCCTTGGGTACTGAACGAAGCACCACCGCCATTGATGAAGCTCAGGTCGGCATCCGGTTTGGTGTCACCAAAGGCGTGACGCCAGCCGATGCTGCCCCGTGGAGTGATTTTCGAGCCATTGCCCAGCGTGATGGATTTGCCGATACGCAGACCCAGGGTGGAGAACGTGACGTTCTGATCGGCGTCGCCCTTGAGGGCAGCTGAGCCACCTTTTTCCTTGATGGTGTCGGTGTCGTAATTAACGTAGGCCAGACCTGCGAACGGTTCCAGGGCTACACCGCCTTTCTCGAAGGTGTAACCGACTTCACCGAACACTTGTGCAGTACGGGCCTTGTAGTCAGCCTTCAGACGCTGGCTGACAGAACCTACGGCCACATCGCGTTTGCTTTCGATGTCGTTCCAGCTGTAGGCCACGCCCATGCGAGCGGCGAAGGCTTCTTGCTGGTACACGGTGTAGGCCATCAGGTGGTAGCTATCGACATCGGCACTGGAATTGCGGCGCTTGGCGTCGAGGTCGCTGCGGGTGTAACCGGCAGCCACACCGGCACGCCAGGCGTCATCCAGTTGTTTGTCGGCCCCCAACAAGAAACCACCGAGGTTGCGATCCAGCTTGGCGGTGTCGCCGTCGCCCCCCATATGGCCCCAGGCGCCAAGAGCGCGCATCCAGCCAACTATCTCATCGTGGCAACCGGCACTGCTCAGACGGTTTTCGCTAGGTGCCAGGCTGTTGCGTGGATCGTCCTCACGCGAGCAACCCTGCTGACGCATACGCTCGTTGACCGCGTCACGCACGTAGCGCGAGTCTTCGATCATGGCGCTGGCGGTGCTGGCGTGAATTTCACCCGAGAGGTTGTCAAAGGCCGCACGCGCACCCGCTGCGTTGCCGCTGAGCAGCGCATTTTGCACCGCTGCACCTCCGACTGCCGCCCCGCTGCCCAACGCAGCCGCCACGGCCCGTTGGTTACCGGTTGCCGCCACGCTGGCGTAGCTGACGTTATTGCGGCTAACCGCCAGGGCGACCTGGTTCGGGCTGTAGTTGAGTGCGGTGTTGAGGAACGCCAGGTTATCCAGGTTGGTGGTGCTGAAGGTGCCGTTGACCCCACCGCTGGCGGTCAACAAGGTGTAGGTGGCAGGCCCGGCATACGGTGCCAGGTTGACCACATTCAAGGTGCCCGCCAGGTTGGCCGTGCCGCCGACCGCCAAGGAGCTTGCAACCGATGGCGTAATCACCAGATTCAGGGCGCCATCGGCGGCGTTGGTGAAGTTGCCTGCGACGGTCAGTTTGCCGCTGTCAGGTGTGACCGAGCCATGGTTGACCAGCGAGCCGACGCTGCCGTTGCCGGTCAGGCCTGCACCGTTGGCCACCGTGACCTGCCCACCCAGCACTGTGCCTGGGTTGGCCGCATCACCGACTTGCAACACGCCTTGATCCACCGCCACAGTCCCGCTGAACGGCTGGTTGCCAGTCAGCAACAGCGCACCTGCGCCTTGCTTGACCACGGCACCGGTACCCGTCAGTACACCGTTGAAGCGACCATTGCTGTTTTGCGCAAACAGCAACCGGGCGTTGTTGCGGATATTGCCCCGCAGGCTGGTGGTGTTACCCGCCAAGGTACCGCCACTGACGGTGGTGCCGCCGGTGTAGGTATTGGCACCGGTCAACAGCAAGGTGCCGGCGTCCAGTTTGTTGATACCGCCTGTGCCTACCAATGGCGCATCGATTTGCGCGGTGACACCCGCATTCACGCGAACGGCGGCCAGGCTGCCATCCGGCGCATTGGTCGGGCTCAGGCTACCGCCTGTTCCTGCCACCAGCGTATAACCCGGGTCGAGCACTTGCAGGCCGGTAAAGCCTTGGTTGCCCACCACGGTGACGGTCCCGCCCTGCCCGCCAAACACGGCGAACTGGTTGGTGGACGCCTGGCCTTGGGTACCGTTCGGATCAGTCCAGTTGGTGCCTGGCCCCCAAGTACCGCTGCCACCGGTGATGGTCCCGTTAGGGTTGGTGGTGCCGCCGTTCCAGAACTGGATTTGCCCCGGTGTGGTTTGCACCAGCAGGTTGACCTGATTGGCCAGCGCCGTTTGTAGGGTCAAAGCCCCCGGAACGATGCCGGTGGGCAGCGTGCCGTAAGCCAGGCCGTTGTCGGTGAGCGTGCCGCCGTAGCGGAACAGTTGATAGACACCGACACCAAAGCCGCCCGCGTCCGTGACGTTAAGCGTGCCGTCCAGGGTCAGGTTGCTGGCGACGTTGACCGCCGTGGTTGACGAACCCGGTGCGCCCAGGGCGAAGTTCAGGTTGGTGCCCGAAGACAGTGCCAGGGAGCCCACGGACAATGGCGCAGTACCGCCGCCACCGGCCAGGGTCGAACCATTCGCCATGGTCACCGCACCTGCCAGCGAACCACTGCCCCCCAGAGAAGCACCGCTGGCGACTTGCACCGCCCCGCTGTTCAAGGTGCCATTGACCAGCAAGCTGCCGGCCGCGACGTTGGTGTTGCCGGTGAAGGTATTGTTGCCGGTCAACAGCAGGTTGCCCGTGCCGTTTTTGTTCAGCACGCCCGTGCCGGTGAGGTTGCCGGTGTAGGTACCGTCGCTGCCTTGCTCGAAGGTCAGGGTCGCATTGTTGACGATCGCGCCTTGCAAGCTGCTGGTGGTGCCGCTGGTGGTGCCGCCATTCAACGTCGTGCCACCGCTGTAGGTGTTGGCACCGGCCAACAACAGCGAACCGTTGCCGTTTTTCACCAGGCTGCCGGTACCGCTGACCACGCCGTTCAAGGCCAGGTCATTGCTGCCGGCGAGGGTCAGCGGGCCGCCGAGGTTGATCGCGTTGGCCAGTTGCAGGGCCGAGGTGCCGTCCAGTTGCGCGGCGCCGCCGACACTCAGGGCACTACTGCCCAGGGCGCCGTTGTTGCCGAGGACCAACTGGCCTGCGTTCAGGCCGGTGCTACCGCTGTAGGTATTAACGCCGTTGAGGGTCAGGCTCGAAGCACCGTTTTTCACCAGGCTGCCGCTGCCGCTGACCACTCCGTTGAGCGTCAGCGCATTGGAGCCGCCGACGGTCAACGCACCGTTGAGTACCGTCGCGTTGGCCAGGGTAACGGCTGCGGTGCTGTCCAACGTGGTGCCATTGGCAGCCGTCAAGACACCGGTGCCCAGGGCACTGTTGTTACCGACCACCAGCTTGCCGCCATTGAGCGCGGTGCCGCCGGTGTAGGTGTTGGTGCCGTTGAGCACCAGGGTGCCCGTGTCGAGTTTGGCCAGGGTACCGCCGCCAGTGAGGGTCACGCCCAGGGTCGCGGTGGCGTTCGGGTCAACACGGATCGCCGTGTTGCCCGTGCTACCGTTGACCAGGGTCAGCGAACCGCCAGCGCCGGAGGACAGGTTGTAGCCATCAGTGACGAACTGCATGCCGGTGATGGCTTGCGCGCCGTCAACCGTCACATTACCCGCCGCCCCTTGGAACACTGCGAAGCTGTTGCCCCAACCTTGGTTGACGGTGCCGTCGACGTTGGTCCAGTTGGTGGTGCCTGTGCCCCAAGTGCCATTCCCGCCCAAGATGGCGCCGTTACCGGCCAATTGGGCACCGTCCCAGAACTGCACGGTGGTATTCGGCGCGGTCACCAGCAGGTTGACCTTGTTGTTGATCGCGGTCTGCACTTGCAGATCGCCCGGTGCCACGCTGCCTGGGACGGTACCAACGGTCAGGCCATTATCGGTCAGGGCGCCGCCGTAGTTGATGAGGTTGTAGACGCCGCTGCCAAAGCCGCCGATATCGGTGACATTGAGGTTACCGTCTAACGTCAGGTTGCCGCCGACATTCAACAGGCCGCTGCCACCGCCCACGGTCGGAGTACCCAGGCCGACGTCGAGGTTGGCGTTGGCGCCAAGTGCCAGCGAGCCTACCGACAAGGTACTGCCGGAGGTCAGGCCGATATGGCCACCGTCGGCCACCGTCACCGCGCCCGCCAGCGAACCGGTACCGGTCAGGGTCGCGCCGCTGTTGACGGCCACTGTGCCGCTGGCCAGGGTTCCGCCAACATTCAAGGTGCCGCCGTTGACGTTGGCCGCGCCGCTGATGCCATTGGTGCCGGTCAGGTTGAGCGTACCGGTGCCGTTCTTGTCGAGGTTGCCTGCACCGCCCAGTGAGCCGCCGAAGGTGTTGTCCAGGTTGCTGCCGCCCACTGCCAAGGTGCTGCCGCCCGCCACTTGCACCGCGCCGTTACCGGCCAGGGTGTTGAGGCTGGCATTACCGCCCAGGTTGAGAGCCGCGCCGCTGCCAACGGTCACGCCGGAGGTGTTGCCCAGAGCGCCGTTGCCCACGGTAGTGAGACTGCCACCCAGCACACTCAACGGCCCGGTCAGGGTGTTGTTACCGCTCAGGGTCAGGTCCGCACCACCGTTTTTGATCAAGCCGCCCGCCCCTGCCACTACACCGGCCAGGGTCAGGTTATTGTTGCCGGCTACCGACAGGTCGCCGTTGAGATTGACCGCGTTGGCCAGCACCAGTGGAACGCTGTTATCCAGGGTCGCCGCACCGCCAACCGTCAAGGCGCCGGAACCCAGCGCCGTGGTGTTGCCCAGCGTCAGCGAACCGGCATTCAGCGCCGTACCGCCGCTGTAGGTGTTGGCGCCGTTGAGCGTCAGGTCGGCACCACCGTTTTTGATCAACTGCGCCGCACCGTCGACGACACCATTGAGGGTCAGGCCGTTGCTGCCCGCCACCGTCAGGTTGCCATTGAGCGTGGCGTTGTTGGCCAGCACCAGCGCCGCACTGTTGTCCAGCGTGGCAGGGCCATTGACCAGCAAGGCGCCGGTGCCGATGGCGGTGTTGTTGCCAAGGGTCAGGGAGCCTGCGTTCAGTTGGGTGCCACCGACATAGCCGTTGGCACCGTTGAGGATCAGATTGCCCGCCCCGCTTTTGGTCAGCCCGCCAGCGCCGGTGACCAGACCGTTGAGGGTCAGGTCGGAGGTGCCGAGAATGCCCAGGTTGCCGGCCACCGTTACGTTATTGGCCAGGGTCACGCCAGTGTTGGTATCGAGGGTAGTACCCGCTGCCGCATTCAAGGCACCTGCGCCGAGTGCGGTGTTGGACCCGAGAATCAGGCCACCGGCGTTCAGCGCGGTTGGCCCGGTGTAAGTGTTGGCGCCGTTCAGGGTCAAGGCGGCAATGCCGTTCTTGATCAAGCTGCCAGTGCCGGCCACGGTGCCCGCCAGGGTCAGTGCGTTAGTGCCGCCCACCGTCAGCGCACCGTTGACGGTGACGCCATTGGCCAAGGTGATCGCTGCGTTGCTGTCCAGGGTGGTGCCGTTGGACGTGGTCAGCAGCCCCGTACCCAGGGCGCTGTTGTTACCGATAATCAGCGTACCGCCATTGAGGGCCGTGCCGCCGGTGTAGGTGTTGGCGCCGTTAAGCACCAGGGTGCCGGCGTCGAGTTTGGCCAGGGTGCCGCCGCCATCGAGGGTCACACCCAGGGTCGCGGTCACGTTGGGGTCGACCCGCACAGCGGTGTTGCCGCCAGTGCCGTTGAACAGGGTCAAGGCCCCCGCCGCGCCGCCCACTACGTTGTAGCCGTCGGTGACGAATTGCAGGCCGGTGATGGCTTGCGGACCGTCCACGGTGACCGTACCGGCCGTGCCCTGGAACACCGCGAAGCTATTGGGTGCCCACGCCGAGTTGAACGAGCCATTGACCCCAGTCCAGTTGGTGCCGGTGCCATTCCAACTGCCGGTGCCGCCGTCCACTGCGCCGTTGCCAGTGGTCTGGCTACCGTCCCAGAACTGCACGTTGGTAGTGCCACTGACCAGCAGGTTGATCTGGCTGCCGACGGCGGTTTGCAGGTCAAGGCTACCGGGGGAAATATTGACCGGCAGGCTGCCCAATTGCAGACCGTTGTTGGTCAGAGCGCCGGTGTAGTCGAACAACCGGTAAATCCCGGTGCCGAAGCCGCCGATATCGCTGACATTGAGGGTACCGTCTAGGGTCAGGTTGCCGCCCACATGGACCAATGCCGTACCGCCGGTGGACGGTGCGCCGAGGCCCACATCCAGGTTGGCGTTGGCGCCCAGTACCAGGCCGCCGACCGTCAGGGTGTTGCCAGAGTTGACCGCCAGGTGGCCGCCATCGGCGACATTCACCAACCCTGCCAGGGTACCGGTGCCGCCCAGGGTGGCACCGCTGCCGACGCCGACGTTGCCGCTGGCCAGGGAACCGTTGACGTTCAGGGTGCCACCGCTGACCAGCGTGTCGCCAGTCAAGCCGCTGATGCCACCGAGAGTCAGGGTGCCGGTGCCGACTTTGTCCAGACCTCCGGCGCCATTCAGGCTGCCACCGAAGGTGCTGCTCAGGTTACCGCCGCCGATACTCAGGGTGCTGCCGCCACCGACTGCTGTGGTGCCGCTGCCGGTCAGCCTACCCAGGCTGGTCGAAGCGCCGAGGTTGAGAGACGCGCCCGTCGCCAGATTGACCCCGGCATTGTTGCCCAGGGCTGAGCTACCAACAGTGGTCAGGCTGCCCACCTGTACATCGAACAGGCCACCGAAGGTGTTGTTGCCGCTCAAGGTCAGGTCAGCGATGCCCTGTTTGGTCAGGGTGCCGTTGCCCGCCAGAGGACCGGTCAACGTCAGGTTGTTAACCCCGGACACCGTCAGCCCGCCATTGACATTGACCGCATTAGCCAGAACCAACGGTGCGCTGTTGGTCAGCCCGGCGGTGCCAGCCACCGTCAAGGCGCCGCTACCCAGAGCAGTGGCATTGCCCAAGGTCAACGTGCCCGCATTGAGAGTGGTCCCGCCCTGATAGGTGTTGGCTCCATTGAGGGTCAGGTTGGCGGCGCCGTTTTTGGTCAGGGCACCCGTGCCGCTGAGCACGCCGCCCAGGGTCAGGTCATTACTGCCGGCCACCGCCAGGTTGGCGTTCAGCATCACATTGTTACCGAGGGCCAGCGGCGTGTTGTTGTCGAGGGTCGAAGCACCGCCGACAGTCAGGTTGCCCAGCCCGAGAGCCAGGGCATTGCCCACTGTCAAGGTACCGGCATTAAGTGTGGTGCCACCGAGGAAGCCGTTGACCGTATTGAGGGTCAGGTTAGCCGTACCGTTCTTGGTCAGGCTGCCGATCCCCGCGACAGGTCCGTTCAGGGTCAGGTCAGCCGTACCGCCTATGCCCAGGTCGCCCGCCAGGTTGATGGCGTTGGCGACAGTGACGGCGCTGCTTGCATCCAGCGTGGTGCCGCCCGCGGCATTCAGCACACTGCCACCCAGTGCAGTATTGGACGCCAGGATCAGGCCGCCGGCATTCAGTGCGGTGACGCCGAGGTAGGTGTTAGCACCGCCCAGGGTCAGGTTCGCAGCGCCATTTTTGATCAGGCCGCCAACGCCATTGACCACCCCATTCAGGGTCAGGGCGTTGCTGCCGCCGACAGTCAGGTTACCGGCAAGGGCAACGTCATTACCCAGCGTCACTGCCGCATTGCTGTCCAGCGTCGTGCCCACCACAGCGGTCAACTGGCCGGTGCCCAGCGCCGTGTTGCTACCGACCACCAAGGTGCCGCCGTTGAGTAAGGTGCCGCCGGTATAGGTGTTGGCGCCACCGAGTACCAGGGTGCCGGTGTCGAGTTTATTCAGGGTGCCGGCGCCGTCGATATTGACGCCGATAGTCGCGGTAGCGCCCGGGTCAACTCGCAGCGACACATTGCCGGTACCACCATTGATCGCGGTCAATTGCCCACCCGCGCCGCTGACCAGATTGTAGCCATCGGTGACAAATTGCAGGCCGGTAAAGGCTTGCGGGCCTTGCACGGTAACGGTCCCCGCCGCACCCGTGAATACCGCAAAACCGCTGGCCCAAGGTGAGTTGGTCAGGCCGTCGGCCGAGGTCCAATTGGAGCCGCCAGCGGTCCAGTTGCCGGTGCCGCCATCCACGACGCCGTTGGCGACGGACTGGCTGCCATCCCAGAACCGAATATTCGGCGCCGCTACCACCAGGTTGACCTGGTTACCGACGGAGGTCTGTACCAGCAGATCGCCGAGGCCAAAGCCCACGGGAACACCAGCCACTGTCAACCCACCGGTCAGGCCGCCGGTGTAGTTGATCAGGCGATAGGTACCCGCGCCAAAACCACCGGCGTCGGTCACATTCAGGTTGCCGGCGAGGTTCACGTTGCCGCCGACGTTGAGCAAGGACGTGAGGGATGGCGCACCGAGAGCGACGTCCAGGTTGCCACCGGCGCCCATGTTCAATACGCCAGCAGACAACGTATTGCCGCTGCTCAAGGCTAGGTGGCCGCCATTGTTGATATTCAGCGTACCCAGCACCGAGCCAGTGCCGGTAAAGGTACCGCCGCTATTGACGTCGACCAGGGCACTGCCCAGGGGGCCGGTGAGGTTCAAGGTACCGCCGTTGACCGCGGTGTTACCGGTGAGCCCATTGATGCCGCTGAGATTGAGGGTGCCGGTGCCGATTTTGTCCAGGCTGCCGGTGCCGGTGAGGCTACCGTCAAAGGTGCTGGTGCTGTTGACACCGCCCACGCTCAACGTGGTGCCAGCGCCAATCTGCAAACCACCGCTGCCGGCCAAGGTCGCCAGGCTGCTGTCGGAACCGAGGTTGAGGCTGGCCCCGGCGCTGATGTTGGCGCCGGAGGTGTTGCCCAAGGCGCCGGTGCCGACGGTAGTGAGGCTGCCGGAGACGACATTCAACGGCCCGGTAAAGGTGTTGTTACCGCTCAGAGTCAGGTCGGCCAAACCATTTTTGATCAAGGCGCTGGCGCCGCTGATGACACCGCCAAGGTTGAGGTTGTTGTTGCCTGCCAGGGTCAAGTCGCCATTGAGGGCGATGTTATTGCCCAAGGTGAAGGCTGCGCTGTTGTCCAGGGTCGCGGCGCCGCCAACGATCAAGGAGCCGCCGCCCAGGGCGCCCGCGTTGCCCAGGGTCAGGGCACCGGCATTGAGGTTGGTACCGCCCTGAAAGGTGTTGATGCCGTTGAGGGTCAGGTTGCCCGCGCCATTCTTGATCAGGCCACCTGCGCCGCTGATCAAACCACCCAAGGTCAGGGCATTGCTGCCGCCAAGGGTCAGGTTAGCGTTCAAGGCCACGTTGTTGCTCAAGGTGACCCCTGTGTTGCTGTCCAGAGTGGCCGCGCCACCAACGGTCAGGCCGCCGAGGCCCAGTGCGGCGTTGCTGCCGGCCGTCAGGGTACCCGCATTGAGGGTGGTGCCGCCGAGGTAGCCGTTGTTTCCATTGAGCACCAGGTTGGCGGTACCGTTCTTGACCAGGCTGCCCCCGAGGCCATTGACCACGCCGTTCAAGGTCAAGTCGGCGCTGCCGCCAATGTTCAAGGCTCCGCCCAGGTTGAGCAGGTTGTTCAGGCTGACGGCGGTATTGGCGTCCAGCGTGGTGTTGCCTACCGCGTTCAACGCGCCAATGCCCAGGGCGGTATTGGAGCCCACTATCAGTTTGCCGCTGTTCAGTGCGGTGTTGCCCAGGTAACCGTTATTGCCATTGAGGGTCAGGTCTGCGGCACCATTTTTGGTCAGGCCGCCGACGCCATTCACATTACCGTTGAGGGTCAGAGCGTTGCTGCCGCCGAGGGACAGGGTGCCGCCCAGGTTGATGTTATTACCCAGGGAAATGGCCGCACTGGCATCCAGAGTGGTGCCGCCCGCTGTGTTCAATGCGCCGATACCCAACGCCGTATTGGAACCGACAATCAGCGACCCTCCGTTCAACGCGGTAGCGCCGGCGTAGGTGTTGGCGCCATTGAGGGTCAGGCTCGACGCGCCGGCCTTGATCAGGCCGGCCGCACCACCGATCACGCCACCCAAAGTCAGGGGATTGCTGCCGTTGAGGGTCAAGTTAGCGTTGAGGTTGATAGCGTTGTTGGCCGTCAGCCCGGCGCCGGTATCCAGGCTGGCAGCGCCGGCCACGGTCAACGCGCCAGTGCCCAGCGCCGCGCCGTTGCCCAGGTTCAGGCCACCGGCGTTCAGGGTAGTACCGCCCTGGAAGGTGTTAGCGCCATTGAGAGTCAGCAAGCCCGCGCCATTCTTGATCAACTGGTTGGTGCCGCCGATCACACCGCCCAGGGTCAAACCGTTGGTGCCGGCGAGGGTCAAGTCGGCGTTGAGGTCGATGCCGTTGGCCAGGTTGATGCCAATTGCGTTGTCCAGGGTGCCCGCACCGCTGACGGTCAAGTTGCCGGTGCCCAGTGCGTTGTTATTGTTGACGGTCAAGGTCCCGCCATTGAGGACGGTGCCGGCAAGGAAGGTGTTGGCGCCATTGACAATCAGGTTGGCCGCGCCGTTTTTGGTCAGGCCGCCCGTACCGCCGATGACACCGCCCAACGTCAGGTTGTTGCTGCCGCCCAAATTCAAGTTGCCGGTGACATTCAGCGCATTGCCCAACGTCACCGCCCCACTGGTATCCAAGGTGGTGTTGTTGGCGGTACTCAAGGTTCCAATCGGGCCCAGCGCGTTGTTGCTGCCCAGGATCAAAGAGCCTGCGTTCAGCGCTGTATTACCCAGAAAGCCGTTGTTGCCACTGAGGGTCAGGGCGCCGGCGCCGTTTTTGATCAGGCCGCCGATGCCATTGACGACGCCGGTCAGGGTCATCGCCTGGCTGCCGCCGAGTGTCAGGTTACCCGCCAGGTTGAGGGCGTTGCCCAGGGTGACGCCCGTGGTGGCGTCCAGGGTTGTGCCTGCCGCCGCGTTCAACACGCCTGTGCCCAAGGCGGTATTGGAACCCAGCAACAGTGTGCCGCCATTGAGGGCGGTTGGGCCTTGGTAAGCATTGTTGCCAGTCAGCGTCAGGGCCCCGAGGCCATTTTTGATGATTCCGGCGGCTCCCGAGATCACTCCGCCAAGGGTCAGCGGGTTGCTGCCAACGGTCGTCAGGTTGGCGTTGAGGGTCACGTTGTTGTTCAGCGTGGCTGCTGCGGTGGTATCCAGGCTGGCGACACCGTTGACGCTCAGCGCCCCCGAACCCAGCGCATTGCCACTGCCGAGGGTCAAGATACCGGCGTTCAAACCGGTAGGACCGGTGTAACCGGCGTTGTTGCCACTCAGAGTCAGGCCACCGCTACCGTTTACATTGAGGCCACCGGCCCCCGTGAGGTTGCCGCTGAGGGCCAACGCTCCGGTGCCGCTGGTGGTCAGGGCGTTGTTGAGGGTGAACGCGTTGGCCAGGCTAACGGTGCCTGGTGCGGCCAGGGTTGACGCTCCGGCGACCGTCACTGCGCCCGAGCCAAGCGCCAGGGCGTTACCCACTTGCACGCTGCCGCCATTCAGCGTGGTACCGCCGCTGTAGGAGTTGGCACCATTGAGGATGAGTTGACCAGTGCCGGACTTGATCAGGCTGCCAGTGCCCGACAGCACACCTCCCAACGTCATCCCGTTGGCGCCTAGAATGCTCAGCCCCCCCGTGCCCAGGGTCATCAAGTTATTGAGTGTCAGGCCCGCATTACTCGCTTGGATCGCCCCACCATTGGAGGTCAGGACACCGGTACCGAATGTGCCGCTGTCGTTGAACTGTGCAACACCGCCATTGAGGGTGGCGCTACCGCTGATCAGCGGGCCTTGCAAGGCCCAGGTGCCACTGTTGACGGTCAGGTTGTTGAAGTTGACGTAATTGGCACTCGATGCCGTACCGGCGCCCGAAGTGCCACCGCCCACACCGAGGGGGTTTTGCAGGATCAAGGTGTTGCTGCCGGTGGCGCCACCGTCTACCTGGCCGGTAGGGGCAAACGTCAGCTCAACGCCGAGCAGGCCGCCCAAACTGAGCCCGAGGCCACCGGCGGCGGAAATGGTCGACCCGGTAACGGCGGTAAAGGTGTTGGTGCTGCTGGCGCCCATCGACACGCCGCCGGCAATGCTCCCGGTGTTGACGAAGGTGTTGCCCGAGGCAGAGGTTTCGAATGCAACGCGCCCGGTCAGGGTACCGTTGTTGACCATGTGGACCGGTCCGCCGCCCTGCACCGCGATCACCGGGGTATCGGAGCTGAACAGGCTAAGGCCGAGCAGTGAAGAGGATTCAATGGTGCCATTGTTGGTGATAGTGGTGGTACCGCCAGAACCGGCAGTGCCGTTGATGACGTTAAGTGCCAGGCCCCCCAGCGATGCCAGGTTTACCCCCAGGAGGTTGCCGGTACCGCGGATAATCCCGGTGACCGAGTTGGTGATGTTCACCGTGCTGGCCGTAGTGTTGCCCACCACCACGCCGCCACTTAACGCCGTCACCAGGCCGAGCAACGACGGGTCAACCGTGCCGGAGTTATTCAACGTCACGTTATTGCCCGTCAGGCTCAATGCCGTGCCAGCCAGCGTTGCGTTGAGCTGCGCGCCTGCGTTGACATTGACGATCAGGCCATTGGCTGCGCTGGAAAAGGTATTCAAGAACAACGGCAGTGACGGCACCCCCGTGCACGTCACCGTGGTACCGTCCGCTGGGTTTGCCGGCGTACAGGCAGCCAGCACTTCAGGGCTGGCGAGGCCAATCACCAACCCGGCAACACCGAGGCGAATAGCGAGATAGAGGGGAGAAATACGGGGGGCAGCGGCAGTCGCAAATGATCGTTCCACACTCATCTCCTTTGTGGTTCAAGCTTTTCGTCCGTGTGCACGCGGGGGGTCACCAAAGAGCCAACACGCATCGAATTCGAACTGCCTGATACCGTGGTCAACTGTTCCTAGTTGTCAAAACGGTAGTTGGCCGCACAAAAGTCATTGAAATAAATGGTATTAATACTTTCGTTCTTTCTTCGCCAGAAATGCCTGAGAGCCTGCAAATACGGATGGCAAAGGGCTATCCCTCGGCAAAAATTCAGATTTCAGCACGTAAAAAAGCGCTCTAATAGCACCCTATTGATTAGGTAAAAGATCCTGGAGTACGCAATGCCCCATGAAGGCAACCTGTTACAAGCAGCCGTGGTGTTCCTCTTCGCCGCCGTGCTGACCGTGCCGTTGGCCAAGCGCTTGCAGCTGGGCGCGGTACTGGGTTATCTGCTGGCCGGTGTGATCATCGGCCCATCGGTATTGGGCCTGGTGGGCAACCCGCAAAGCGTCGCGCAGTTCTCCGAACTGGGGGTGGTGTTGCTGCTGTTCATCATCGGCCTGGAACTCTCGCCCAGACGTTTATGGGTGATGCGCAAGGCGGTGTTTGGCGTGGGCTTGGCCCAAGTGCTGCTCACCGGCACAGTGATTGGCGTGGTGGCGCTGTGGGGGTTTGGCCAGTCGTGGAACAGTGCGATTGTGTTGGGCCTGGGCCTTGCGCTGTCTTCCACCGCCTTCGGCCTGCAAAGCCTGGCCGAGCGCAAGGAACTGAACCAGCCTCACGGACGGTTGGCGTTTGCCATTCTGCTGTTCCAGGACATCGCGGCGATCCCATTGATCGCCATGGTGCCGCTGCTCGCCGGCGGCGACCACACCACCACCCCGGCCCAGGACCTCAATCACGGCTTACAGGTGTTGGGCAGCATCGTCGTGGTGATCATCGGCGGACGTTACCTGTTGCGGCCGGTATTTCGCATCGTCGCCAAGACCGGCTTGCGGGAAGTGTCCACCGCCACCGCCTTGCTGGTGGTGATCGGCACCGCGTGGTTGATGGAGTTGGTGGGCGTGTCCATGGCCTTAGGCGCATTCCTCGCCGGTTTGCTGCTGGCAGACTCCGAATACCGTCATGAACTTGAATCGCAAATCGAACCGTTCAAGGGCCTGCTGTTGGGGCTGTTTTTTATCAGCGTCGGCATGGGCGCCAATATCAGCCTGCTGTTCAGCGCTCCGGTGATTGTGCTGGGGCTGACGCTGCTGCTGATCGGCATCAAGCTGCCGCTGTTGTTTTGCGTGGGCCGCCTGGCCGGTGATCTCAACCGCGAAAGCGCGCTGCGCCTGGGTGTGGTGTTGGCGGCCGGTGGTGAATTTGCCTTCGTGGTATTCAAGATTGGCCGCGACCAGGGCCTGTTCGAACCCCACCTGTACGACATCCTGGTACTGACCATCACCCTGTCGATGGCGGTGACGCCGCTGCTGCTGTTGCTGTGCCCGAAGCTGTTCAAACCCAAGAACAAGCCGGTGGACGTGCCCGAGGAATACCGCGCCATCGAAGGCGATGCGCCCCGGGTGGTGATCGCCGGTATGGGCCGGATGGGACAGATCGTGGCGCGGATCCTACGGGCGCAAAATATCTCGTTTATCGCCCTCGACACCTCGGTGGAAACCATCGAACTGACCCGCAGCTTCGGCGGCATGCCGGTGTTCTACGGCGACCCGCAGCGCCCGGAAATTCTCCACGCCGCGAAGGTCGACCAGGCGGAGTTTTTCGTGATCGCCATGGATGATCCCGAGATCAACATCAAAACCGCTGAACTGGTGCGCAAGCTCTATCCGCACATGAAGATCATTGCCCGGGCCCGTAACCGTCAGCACGTTCATCGCCTGGTGGACCTGGATGCTCAACCGGTGCGCGAAACCTTCTACTCCAGCCTGGAAATGAGCCGTCGTACCCTATTGGGCCTGGGCTTGAGCCAGGCTCAGGCGGATGCACGGATCACCCGCTTCAAAAACCACGACCTGCAACTGCTGGCCGCCCAACATGCGGTGTATGACGACGCCGCCAAGGTCATGCAGAGCGCCCAGGAAGCCCGGACGGAACTGGCACGGTTGTTTGAGATGGATCGATTGGAAGAGGAATCCGACAAGGCCTGAGGATGGATTCGAACGATTTTGCGAATTTTCTGACAGAATGCAGCGCAATTTCGTTCTTTCCTGGAGAGCTTCATGGCCACCCTCAGCAAGACCTCAGCCCTCTTGGCCCTCGCGCTGACCGTCGGGTTCGGCGCCAGCCAAGTGTTTGCCGCGAGCAAACCGGCCGCCCAGAAAGCGGCCACACAAAGCATCTCGACCCTGGGCGGCAAGTTCACCTTCAACTTGCCCAAGGACTATGTCGGCGATGCGTTGCCAACGGGCAATGAAGCTGACGGCACCGCCGGCACCAGCGGCACGATGTACGCGAACCAGGCCACGAAAAGCGTGGTGATCGTGGCCGAGACCGTGCGCAACGATGGCATCACCATCAAGGACAACGACCCGCAGTTCCTCGATGGCGCCGTCGCCGGTTTCGTCAAGGACCAAAGCGCGGCCCTACCGGACTTCAAGAAACAGGCCGAGAAGAAACTGACCGTCAAGGGCCTGGGCCTGCGCCAAGTGGACAGCACCGCGACCATGGGCGGCGGCAAAACGCTGAACTCGACCTTCCTTGCTGGCTCCGGCGATCACCTGTTGGTGATCCAGGCTATTTCACGGGCGGATGATGTGAAAGGCCATGAGGTATTGGTGAAGCAGATTACCGGCGGGAAGTAACAGGCTTGTATCAACACCGCCGGTTAAATGTGGGAGCGGGCTTGTGTGGGAGCGGGCTTGCTCGCGAATACGGTGTGTCATTCAGCATCCATGTAACTGATCCACCGCCTTCGCGAGCAAGCCCGCTCCCACATTAGACTGCGTTCACACCGCCATTACCGAAGACTGTTTTCCAGCCAGTTCTTCAGGTCCTGCACTTCCGCCTCGCCTATGGTGTGGATCATCCCCGGATAACCGTGGAATTTTGGCGTCAAGGAAAGCCCCTTCAACACCTCGTTGGCCCGCGTCGCCGACACATACGGCAGCGCCTGATCCAACGTGCCATGGCCAATAAAAATCGCCAGTTTTTCAAGCTGCGCATCAGGCTTCAACTCGGCCTTGAGCACCGGCAGCAAACTGCCGCTGAGCGCCGCAATCCCCCGCAGGGTTTCAGGATGACGCAGCCCTACCTCGTACGACATGATCGCTCCCTGGCTGAACCCCACCAGAAACACCCGATCGCTTTCGGTGTGATATTTACGCGTGGCCTGGGCGACAAAATCGCCAATCAATTTGGCGCTGCTCTGCAAGTCGGCGGTCTCGCCGTCGTAATCGCCATCCCCCGGCGTCTTGGTGAACCAGCGATAGCCATGCGGATCCACTGGCAGCGGTGCACGCGCCGACAAATAGGTCCAGGTCGATGGCAACCGATCCCGCAGGCCGAACAGGTCCTGCTCATTGCTGCCATAGCCGTGCAGGAAAATCACCAACGGCTGGTTGCGTGCGTCACTCATGGTCTGCTCCAGATAGAGCAGCGGCAAGTCGGTGTGCAGCGTGTCTTCAGCCTGAGCCGTGCCGGCAAACAGGGCCAGTGCCAAGGCAATCGATCTGAGCATGGGAATGAACCTCTAGGGCTTGCGCAATAAATAAGTGTCCATGATCCAGCCATTGGCCTGACGCGCCGCCTTGCGTACGCGCTCGATTTCATCGGCCACCTCGGCCACTTTGCCACTGATCAGAATCTCATCCGGTGTACCGAGGTAAGCCCCCCAATAGATATCCAGATCCTGATCGGCCACGGTGCGGTAGGAGTCCTCGGCATCCAGCATCACCACCAGGGTATCGGCATCGCTGGCCTGCCCTGCCGCCAACCGGCGGCCGGTGGTGATCTCGATGGAGCGACCGATACGGTTCAACGGCACTTTATGCTGGGCGGCCAGGGCCTGGACGCTGGTAATGCCGGGGATCACTTCGAATTCGAATTCGCAGCGGCCACTGGCAAGAATCGCCTGCAGGATACGGATGGTGCTGTCGTACAACGCCGGGTCGCCCCAGGCCAGGAAAGCGCCGCACTCACCGTCGGCCATTTGCTCGTTGATCATCCGCTCGAAGGTCTGTTGCTTGTCGCGGTTGAGGTCCTGGACGGCGGTGGTGTAGTCGATCTCGCCACGCACCCGCTCGGGGCAATCGGCTTCGACGAAGCGGTAAGCGTGGTCGGCGTTGATATAGGTCTCGCAGATTTCCCGGCGCAGGTCGATCAGCTTGTCCTTGCTCTGGCCCTTGTCCATCAGGAAAAACACGTCGGTACGGTTGAGCGCCTTGACCGCCTGCATGGTGATGTAGTCGGGGTTGCCGGCGCCGATGCCGATGATCAGGATGCTCTTCATGGGAAAGTCTTCATGGGGTGTTCTCAGTGCGGGAGGCCGATTTTGCCATGTTCGTAACCCTAGGTGGCGTGAGTTTCCAGGCGCAAGCGCCAGACGCCGTTGAAACGCAGCTCGGTGGATGACAATGGCTCCACGTCGATTCGATTGAACATCGCCAGCGGGCATTGCATGACATGCAGCAACGCGGCGCGAATCACAAAGGGATGAGTCACCGCCAGCACATGGCCCGGTGTTTGCTCCAGCGATTGCAGCCACCGCCTTACCCGTTCGCACAATTGCGCCACAGATTCACCGCCATGGGGATTGGCGGTGCAGTCCGTCAGCCAGGCCTGCATGGCGTCGGGCTCGGCCTGTTGAAGCTCGTCGAGGCCCTTACCTTGCCAACGCCCGAAATCACAGTCGCGCAGGGCTTCTTCTACCTGCGGATGCTCGCCAAACAACATCGCCGTTTGCCGGGTTCGCACCTCGGGGCCACACAGTAAACGGGGTGCGCGCTTGAAGCGGCTGGCCAATGACAACGCCGCCGACTGCCACACCATCTCCAAGGGTTCGTCCAACGCGAAGCGGGCGCGTTTTTGAGCCGGCGTACTGGCATGGCAAATGAGGGTCAAGCGAGTGGCCTGCATCGAAAATCGCCCTAGCATCAAGGTAAAGGACGCATCCTGACACAGGAACACCCTTCTCTGTAGCCGTCTTTACAACCCCGGACGCGCCAGGTAGAGCACCTCATACCCCCTGCCGGGGTGGTTGTCCTCCCGTGCCTTGGCCGACAAGGTAATCCGTATCAGCTTCCACGCCTGGACATCCAGTGCCAGGAACACCGCAAAGTTATCGCTGCTGTCAGCCACCTGTTGATTGCGTGCTTTTTCAACTGCCAGCAACTGGGCACGATCCGCCCCCGGCGCCAGCGCCCACTCTTCCCGATACACGCTCAAGGCGTTTTGCGCCGGGCCCCGTCGCACGTCCAGCGGCAACCAGGACTCAATGTGCGGCTGGCCAAAACTGTCGAGGACTTTCTGAAAGCGCTCGCCCAATAAAAAGTCTGCCGCAGCCAGAGGGTCGGCCCACAGGTACACCGAGGCATACAAGTTTCCCACGCCTGTGCCCTGCCCCCGCGTCTGGGCAATGAAGGCCTTGAACAACAACCCCTCGGTGTCATCCCACAGCGGCCCCAGTTGCGCCGCGCGTTGACGAATGATGCCCATGTCGTAATCGGCGGGCAGCCGATGTGAATACTGTTTGGCGAACATGTTGGCGCTCCTGTGCAAGATGAGTGTTGAGCTTGCGCAGTCTCAGTGATTTCATCAAGATATCGCTTGATATAGGTATGATAAGGAATAGAAATGATTGGCACACTCAAACCTCTGGATATCGACACCGTGCAAGCGTTCGTACTGGTGGCGGATTTCGCCAGTTTCACCCGCGCAGCCCAGGCTCTCGATACATCCCAGGCGGCCATCAGCCTCAAGCTCAAGCGCCTGGAAGAACGCCTCGGTTATCGCCTGCTGGAGCGCACGCCCCGGCATGTGCGCCTGTCGCCTCAAGGTGAGCAGTTCATCGTCGCCGCCCGCGCCTTGCTCAATGCCCACGAACGGGCTTTGGGTGATATGAGCGCCAGCACAACACGCCGTTTGGTCATCGGCATCAGCGACCACGTCGCCGGGCCTGACCTGCCGGTGTGGCTCAGCCGCCTGGCCGCCTACGATCCGCTGGTGATTCTGGAAGTACGAATTGCCTCATCCCGTGACCTGGTGGCGGCCTTCGACCGCAACGAACTGGACGCCGTGATCGTGCGTAACGAGGGCGATCGCCAGGACGGTGAAGTGCTGGTGGTGGAGCGCTTTGGCTGGTTCGCCGCGCCCACCTGGCAGCACACGCCCGGCACGCCGTTGCGCATGGCGACCATGGCCCCGCCCTGCGGTGTACGACACCTGGCGGTGCGAGCGCTGGATGAGGCGCGAATCGACTGGACCGAGGTGTTTGTCGGCGGCGGCGTCATGGCCGTGGGTGCAGCGGTCAGTGCCGGCTTGGGCGTGGCAGCCCTCGCCCGTCGCGTGGCACCGGCGGGTGCGGTGGACGTGAGCGCACAGTGGGGATTACCCGCGCTGCCCGTCAGCGAAGTCGTGCTGTACAGCCGGATCAGCGACGGGCGCTCCAAAGAAACGTTGCGGGCGTTAAGTGCGACATTCAGAGGCGTTCTGGAACGCTAAGGCCACTTGAACACCTCACCGTCGTTGCGCCTGCACCTCAGGGCCTGAAAATTCCCTACCCAAGTTGACGAACGGTCTTGCGAGTGTTCAGATGCCGCCCAGTTTCAGGTGCCTCATGCCGCCGTGCATGGGGTGAAACGGGAAACCGGTACGCTCTTTCCGAGCCAGTCCGGTGCTGCCCCCGCAACGGTATACGAGTGACCCCTTCGACACACCACTGTGGCCAATCCGCCATGGGAAGGTGAAGGGATCGAGCCTCGTGAGCCCGGAGACCGGCCTGGAATTTCTGTTTGGCAAAATCCTGCGGTGGGCGGGCATGGGCCGGTATTGGCGTGTGCTCGATGCCTTCTCCTGCGTGCTTCTGCGAAAGAAACTTTTCGAGAAGACTATGATTCGACGTTCCTGTACTTCCCTGTTGGGCTGCCTGTTCAGCCCGCTCCTGCTCGCCGATGAAACAGTCTTGGTGCTCAAGCAGCAGATCGTTTCTGCACCCTCGGTGGAGTCCACCACCGTTGCCGAGATGGCTCAGTACGGCAGCAAGGTGGAAGTCGTCACCCGTGAACAGATCGAACGCGCCGGCCCTGGCGCCGATGTTTCGCGGGCCATGCAAATGTTTATCCCCGGTCTCTACGTCGCGCCAAAAAACGGCCCGTTCGACTACGGCACCTATTCCCTGTTGGGCGGACGTAACGATGACACGCTGATCCTGCTGGACGGCGTGCGCCTGAACAATCGCCTGTACGGCGGCCTGTACCTGGACACTCTGCCAGCCAACGCCATCGAGCGCATTGAAGTACTCAAGGGTGGGCAGAGCCTGTTATTCGGCACCCAGGCGGTATCCGGGGTGATCAATATCGTCACCCGCAGCCCGCAGTCACGCGAGGTGTCCGGTGAGGTGAACCTGGGCGTGGATACGTTCGGCGGAACCACCGGCGATGCACGGGCAGAGAAGATTTTCAACAACGACTTCGGCGACCTGGGCTTGCTGGCGTATGTCAACCGTAACGTCTCCGAAGGTTACCAACCGTTTCGCAACCGTGATATGAGAAACGTCACCGACAAGAAGCGCTCCTACGAAGTCAGCACCTTCGGCGGCAAAGCCATTCAGTCTTTCGGTGATGACTCACGGCTGGAGCTGTTCTACCAATATGCTGACGCCAACCTGGATTTCGCCGGTGCCACTAACCACCACAAGACCACCAATGACCGGGTGCAGCAAATCGCCACGGCGACCTTCGAGCAGAGCCTCAACGAGCAGCTGAGCTACTTCATCAAGGGTCATATCAACGACTGGGACACGCGCTACACCAAGATCCTCAACACCGAAAATGGCGGCACCACGGTCAAGAATCACAACGACTATTGGGGCTTCACAGACTGGGGCATACAAGCCGAAGGCAAGGCGGTACTGCCCGGTGATCATGTGCTGGTGTTCGGCTCCGACAACCAGTGGTTCAAGGGCCAGGACGATGTGCTGATCATCGACAACAACAAGGCCCAGGCCCATGCGCTGTATACCCAGTTGCGACCGAAGATCGACGCCCTGCCCGACTGGCACCCCAGCCTCGGCATCCGTCACGAGGCCATGAGCGGCGGCGACAGTGCCACCGTCGGCATGCTCACGTCGCTCTACAACCTCAACGATAACTGGGCATTGCGCGGGCAGTACGGCACGGCCTACAAGCTGCCGAACGCCGAACAGCTGTTCGTCAACGAGCCGGGCGACGAGATGGGCAACCGTAACCTGAAACCGGAGAAAAGCCGCAATGCCGAGTTGGGCGCCGACTACAAAGGCAACCTGCTCGACCGCGACTTCAGCGCCAGCGTGACCGTGTTCAAACGCAAAATCACCGACCTGATTACCCAAGACGGCGAACAGTGGGTCAACGGTCAAGGCCAGATCCAGATGCGCGGCTTCGAGGCCGACGCCAAGCTGGCACTCAACGATCAATGGAGCCTGCAGGCGGACATGACCCGCAATCTCACCGAGTCCCGGGCGGGTGTGACCCTCAACGATATCCCGAGTTTCTTTGCGCGCTTGCGGGTCGGCTACGAATCGGCGGACCGGATGTGGGGCGCGGGCGGCGCGATCCGTTATATCCGCGATGTCATCAGCTCGAAAAAGGTCGAATACGGCCACTACTCGGTGGTGGATGCCGACGCCTATCGCTATCTCGACAACGCCCATCAGCACCGCGTAAGCCTGCTGGTGGAGAACCTGTTCGACCGCGACTACGTCACCAGCCGCTCCGCCAACGTCGATAACCTCGGTCGGCCCTTCACCTCCGAGGTGCGTTATACGTATCGCTTCTGATGAATAAGCCCGTGCAAAACGACACTGTAGAAACCCACCCAGACTGGTCGCACATCCCCGACCACGCCCGCCACGTGTTCCTGTGCACCGGCCCACGCTGCACCCAGCGTGGCGCCTTACAGTTGTGGAAAACGCTGCGCCGCCAGTTGCTCGAGCACGCGTACATCGAAATCCCGGGGGGCGTGCTGCTGACACGCACCCACTGCCAGTTCCCCTGCAACCTGGGACCGATTGTGACGGTGTATCCGGACACCTGCTGGTACGGCGTGCGCACAAAAGCGGACGTGCAACGGCTGGTAGAAGTGCACCTGGTGGGTGGTGAAGTCGTCGACGACCTGCTGATAAAGGCCCGTTCATGAGAAGGCTTTGGCTACTCTTGAGCGCACTGCTCTGGACAACCACGGCGGTGGCCGACAGTTACCGCAATTGCGGCCAGGCTTGGCCCCTTGCCCACTCGCCACCCTCACGCATTGTGGCCCTGAACCAGCATGCCGCCGATCTGTTGTTAGCCCTGGATGTCGGCCCGACGCTGGTGGGTGTGGCGTACCTGGACGACGATGGCATCGCCCAGCGCCAAGGTGAGTATTTCGGCGTGCCCGTGATTGCTCCCCGTTACCCCTCCAGCGAAGTACTGTATGCGCAAAAACCGGACCTGGTGGTGGGCGGTTTCGCCACGGCGTTCGGCAATGGCGTCACGTCCCGAACCGGGCTGGCCGGTAATGGCGTTGGTTCCTACCTGTTGGAATCGGCCTGTGACGGCCATTCCCTGGATTACTTCGGTCACATTCGCAACGACCTGTTCACCCTCGGTACCCTGGTGCATAAACAGCAGTTGGCCCGGGACCTGAGCGACGCCATGGACGCCGACCTGGCCCGCGCCCAGACACTGATCGGACCAGGCAAACCGCTCTCGGTGTTCTACCTGGACAGTGAAGTCAACGGTCTGGACAGCGAAGGCCAGCGTGGTTTTGTCAGCGCCTTGCTGGCCGCTGCGGGCGCCCGCAATCTGTTCGCCGGAATCAATCAATACCGGGTAACAGTGAGCAGTGAAACCCTGTTGATGAGCGACCCGGACGTGATCCTGCTGGCCGACGCCGTATGGTCCCCGGCCCGGCGCAAACGCCAGCTACTGACTCGGGATCCGGTGCTGTCTCGGCTAAGGGCGGTGCGGGAAAATCGCATGATTGATATCCCCTTCACCCACCTGGTACCGACGGTGGGCAGTGGACGCGTGGTGTTGGACCTGGCACAAAAACTCAAAGATTTATCACTCCCTCCGTAGCCGCTGTCGAGCCCAAGCGAGGCTGCGTCGAATGCGACTCGGAGGGGTAACCGAGGTGCGACCTACGCAGCCTCGCTTGGGCTCGACAGCGGCTACGGGGACTCTTCGCGACTCAAGTTTCCCTGACACTCATGACTTTTGGTAAAGAGTCCTTTTCGGATTCGGCGGTTTTTCTCAAGGAACCGGGGGCGGATACTCGACACCATTGTTCACGCCCCATCAGGAGTCATTCATGTCTATTCCCGCATTCGGCCTCGGCACCTTTCGCCTGCAAGGCCAGGTCGTCATCGATTCCGTCAGTACCGGCCTTGAACTGGGTTACCGCGTCATCGATACCGCGCAAATCTACGAAAACGAAGCCGACGTCGGCCAAGCCATTGCTGACAGTGGTATCCCACGGGACGAGCTGTTTATCACCAGCAAAATCTGGATCGCCCATTTCGCCGAAGGACTGTTGATCCCCAGCCTCAAGGAAAGCCTGCGCAAGCTCCAGACCGATTACCTGGACCTGACGCTGATCCACTGGCCATCGCCGGAAGACCAGGTACCGGTCGCCGAATTCATGGGCCAGTTGCTGGAAGCCAAGCGCCTGGGCCTGACGCGACAAATAGGCATATCCAACTTCACCGTCGACCTGATGAAACAAGCGATTGCCGCCGTGGGCGCCGAGAACATCGCCACTAACCAGATCGAACTGCACCCGTACCTGCAAAACCGTACCGTGGTGGGGTTCGCCAAATCCCAAGGCATTCAGATCACGTCCTACATGACCCTGGCCTACGGCGAAGTGCTGAAAGATCCGATCATCCAACAGATCGCCGAACGCCATCACGCCACCGCTGCACAAGTCACCCTGGCCTGGGCCATGCAATTGGGCTACGCGGTAATCCCTTCTTCGACCCAGCGTGCCAATCTGCAAAGCAACCTCAAGACCCTGGAGCTGACCTTGAGCGAGGCCGACATGGCCCAGATCGCTGGGCTGGAACGCGGCCATCGCCTGACCAGTCCCAAGGGTATCGCGCCGAACTGGGACTAATGGGCTCGGCTGCGGGACAACTCCCGCAGCCACGGCAGCACCCGTAAGCCGGTAGCCGATGACGGAGGGTCGATGATGTCCATGAAATGCTCAAGGTTGATGCTGTCTGGCACCCCCGGCAATCGCACAACGAGCGAAGGTGTCGCAACAGCGGCCGTACTCCGTTCCTGATCGTCGTAGACCAATACATGGCGAATCTGCGGGTGTTGTTGCTGGAAGGCTGCGACCTCGTCATCACCCGTGACCAGGCCTGCGTTGAAAATCAGAACGTCAAATGGCTCTGCCGGCAGGGCCGTAAGTATCAGTACCTCTTCGAAGGTCTGCACCGGGACGATGCGGTAGTAGCCCAGTTGGTTGAGCATTTTTTCAATGGACAGCCGTGGCAGGTGCTGTGCATCGGCGATCAGGATGGTCAGTGCTTTGTTTGGCATGGTGAACCCCTGAGCATGCATCGCTCATTGAAGAAAGGAGCGGCCCATTCTCCAGACATATTCCGAAGACAAAATCAGCCTTGTTCCACCTTCGCGTAGGAGTTCTCCCAAATACCTCAAGCGACTGCAAACAATGCGATATGCCAGTCAAGGCCGATTGCAATAGGTGGTCAGCGTGTGATGCAGCAGATCAATGGCGTTGCGTACACCTTCCACCGCCGCAGCCAATGCTTCACGGTCCTTGCGCTCACAGACACCTTCCAATGCCTCACAACCGATAATCAGCGCCTGGGCCTTGACCATGCGCGCGCCACCCTTGGCCCTGTGGGCCAGGTCATGCAACTGGGCAAAATCAACCTTGTGCTGCAGTTGTGGCAGCAGTGCGCGGTCAGCCGACAGGCTGTCGAGTAACGGGGCCAGCAACTCTCTAATCGCTTCGGCGTCATCACCCGTCAGCTTCACCAGATGGCTCAAGTCAATATCAGCCAGGGTGTTCTCAGCCACCGATGGATTGGCCGCCCGCGAAGCCAATGCCGCGTGTAAATCCTCAAGCCCCGTGGGTTTGAACAGGCAGCCGTCCATACCGGCCTCCAAGCAACGCTCCTTCTCCTCCGGCCGGGCGTTGGCGGTAAACCCCAGTAACAGACAAGGTGCCAGCCCACGTTCGCGCTCTTGCTCACGAATGTCCCGTGCCAACTGGTACCCGTCCTTGAAGGGCATGTTGCAATCGGTGATGACACCGTCAAAGCGCCCGGCCCGCCAGCACTCCAGACCCTGCACACCATCCTCGGCGGTACTGATCCGGTGCCCGAGAAAACTCAATTGCCGAGCTAGCAGCAGGCGATTGGCCGGATAGTCATCCACCACCAGGATACTCAACACATGAGCAGGTGGCGCTTCCAGCGCAACGGGTATCACCGGCACCGGGGGTGACGTCGCCACCGCTAACGCCAGCGTGACATCCACCCGCGTGCCCTGCCCCAGGATGCTGCTCAACTGCAACTGACCGCCCATCATCTCGCACAGATTGCGACTGATCACCAACCCCAGACCAGAGCCACTGCGTGCCGATTGCTCAGTATTATTGCCCCCTTGGATAAACGGGCTGAACAGTCGTTGCCGATCTTCGGTACTGATGCCGATACCGGTATCCTCCACACATAGCCGCAAACTCAGATAGCCATTGGCAACAGCGGGTGATCCATAAGCACTGAGCCGTACCTGGCCGCTCTCGGTGAACTTGATCGCGTTACTCAGCAGGTTGGATACCACCTGTTTGAAACGCATCGGGTCGATTAGCACAGGGCGATCAATCAACGGATCAAGCTCCACCAGCAGCGCCAGTCCTTTGGCACGCGCAAGGCCTTCGAAGACCCGCGCCACGGACTCCAGTTGCTCACGCAGATTCGAGGGTTCCAGGGCCAGGGACAGATGGCCGGACTCGATGCGGGCAACGTCGAGAATATCGCCGATCAATTCCAGCATGCCTCGCGAAGCCACCGAGGCGACCTCCAGCGCATCACGATCCACCCGGCCCTGCTCGGCATTTTTCAGGGCCAACTCGATCATGCCGATCACCGCATTCATGGGCGTACGGATCTCATGGCTCATGGTCGCCAGGAACGTCGTCTTGGCGCGGTTAGCCGTATCGGCGTCGTCCTTGGCCTCTTGCAATTGGCCCAGCAACAGTTGCCGCTCACTGACATCCACCCAGCCGGCGATCATGCCCACTACCTTCTCGTCACCGTCCCGGTACGGCAGCATCCAGTGGTAGATGGTCAAGATCGCGCGACCAGGCACTTTAAGCACACGATCATGAATCTGCGGCTCTCCGCGCTCCATCAATCGCAGATAATCTTCATGATAAGACTGGGCTTGCGGGGAGTTGCCGCTGTCGGTTTCTACAACTGTCTTGCCTATCACCTCCTCCAGCTTGAAGCCAAACACATCAAGGTAGGCGCTGTTGCAGGCCATCAGCCGCCCCAGGCGATCGCGGACATAAATCGGGTGAGGCGTACCATCGATCAACACGCCCATGAAACGCATCTGATCACTCAGGGCACGCTCGGCCTGGGCACGCTTTTGTATCAGGCTGCGCAAGTAGATGGCCCACCCCAGGGTAATCAGCAAAAGCAACGCCGCCAGGCCAAAGCCCTGAATAATCGTGTTGCGATGGCGTAGCCAATGGCTGTCTTCGATCACCACTTCACTGCGCCAGAGGTTAGCCAACTCATCCATTTCCTGGGGCGTGATGCTCAACAGCGCCTTGTCCAGGATCGAGTACAACTCCAACTGACTGCGGTTAACGCCAAAGGTGATCTGCGCCGGCTCGGCACCGACGGTACTGGTCACCCGCAAGCGATCACGGTACTGGTGGGCGATCATGTAGCGCGCACTGATCAGCATGTTGACCGTCGCATCGGCACCTCCGTTGGCCACCAGCGCCATGCCCTGCTCGGGGTTTTCAACGTCCACAAGCCGGATGTCGGGAAACTCATGAGCGATCCCTTCCCATATGCCATTACCACCATTGAGCGCCAGGCGTTTTCCCGACATATCCTCCAGCGTGACCGGGCTGCTCGCGCTGTTGCGGCTCACCAGCACAAACGGATTGGTCAGGTAAGGCCTGGTAAAACGGATCTTGTCCGCCCGTTCAGTGCTGGGAGTGACGACCGCAATCATGTCTGCGGTACCGGCGTTGACCTGATCAATCTGTCGGGATAACGAGCTGCCCTGCACCACATCGAACTTCAACCCGGTACGCAAGCTGATCCGTGCCAGAACTTCGGCACTCAGGCCTTGAAACTGACCCTGTTCATTAAAAAATGAAAGCGGCAGGAACTTGTCGAGCACCGCGACTTTTACTCGCGGATTTCTCTCCAGCCAACGTTGTTCGCTGGTACTCAAGCGCAACCGCTCCGAACCGATAAAACCGAGATTACCCGCACTCCAGCGGCGCAATATCTCCATCTGTTCGTTAGCAGGAATCACTGCCAGCGCCGCATTTATGATGTGCAATAGACGGGTATTGTCCCGCGCGAATGCAAAGGCAAAGGGATTAACCTCCAGTGCCGAAAAGTCGGCCATTCGTACGTTGTTCAGGTGGTTCTTGTTGATCAGGTAATTGGCGCTGATCGCATCTCCAAGATAGACATCCGCCCGACCAAACGCTACGGCACCGATGGCCTCGAAGGTCGACGGAAACAGCTGCAACGTGGCATCGGGATAAAACGCCTTTACCGCGTCAGGTTGCATGTAGTGATAAAGCATCGCCAGACGCTTGCCCGCCAGATCGACGCTTAAAGCCTGACTATCTCCCGCTCGAGTCACCAGCGTGGGTTGATCGCTGGCATAGGAGCGCGACAGGATGAGTTGTGGGTCAGCGGCCTCGTAACCGTTGGCCGAACCCAGAAAGTCGACCTCGCCACGCTTGAGGGCGGCGATGACGTCATGCCGGTTGTCATAACGCCGGACCTTGATCTTGATATTTAGCGCCTCGGCAACCAGCGCCGCGTAATCAGCGGTAATCCCTTCAAGTTCATCGTTATTGTTGCTCAATTCGAATGGCGAGTAATCGGGCGCAGAAATCCCCATCGACAACATCCGCCGCTCTCGCAACCAGCGCCAGTCGACCTCCTCCAGCGTCACGGTTCGGCCCTCAAGACTGGAATGTCCCAACAAGCGCAGCGAGTGTGGCTCGCCAAGGGCCGTTCCCAACATGGAGAGCAGGCTTACCCATAGGAATGCGATGAGCCATGACGCCCGGAATGTGGTCATCTCAGATCAGATGATTGCGCTGGGCGAACTTGGACAAATGCACCACCGAGGACATCTTCAGTTTCTCCTTCAACCGGGTTTTATAGGTACTGATGGTTTTGTGGCTGAGCAGCATATCCTCGGCAATTTCCTTATTACCCAAGCCCAAGGCAAGCTTCTGCAACACCGTCAGTTCACGGTCCGAAAGTGCGGCGACCAACTCCAGCTCAGTGGACTGCAAATCATCCCGGCGTACCGAGCTGGTGGGCAGGCTGGGGAAACAACTGTAGTTGGACATGACCGCCTTGATGGCTTTTTGCAGCTCGTCCAGCTCACCGGTTTTGGCAACAAACCCCATCGCACCGGCACGCATGCAGCGCGCGGAAAAAAACACCGCCAGGTACGAGGTCAGCACAAGGATCTTGCACGGCAGGCCTAACGCCTTGACCCGGCTGATCACCTCCAGCCCACCCAGCTTCGGCATGGCCAGATCGAGAATGATCAGGTCCGGCCGTTCCTCCCTGGCGAACTGCATGGCATCAGCACCGTTGCCGGCCTCAAAAATCTTGTCGAAGCCTTCCTGCCTGAGCAGATACTTGACGGTTGACCGAATAAACGGATGATCATCCACTATTAGCGCTTTACTCATGCGACTCCCTTGAGAAGACTCCTGCCTCATTGATTCCATCACTGACGGCTTGATGAATTCATCAAGGCGTCAATACCCTTACACGCCGCACGGGGCCTGGCTACCTGTGAGAAATGACAGTTCCGACGAACGGCACTGCGTACTCCCAAGCCTCCCAGACAAGCCTGGCCCTCTATTTAAAAAACAGCACCTTCCTTACCGGCTAGGCGCAAGCGCGCAACATTAGCAATGGAAACGCTTTCCAGATGAAGGGTAATTCCTACTCACATGTAGGATTTATCCTCATGAGAAGCATAGTAAAAATCACCGAGGGAGGCAGGCTACGGCACTCTTCCTCTCTGCAAAGGACAGCCATGGCGCTTGCTGACAAGCAGCATGAGCTAATCGGTAGTACTCGGGCTCCAGAAAGCTTGCACCACCAGGGCCGAGGTGGAGATACGCGAGACCAGCGCGTCCAGTTCGTCGCCGTCCACCGACGTCACCGCCAGGGTAGCCTCGATTTCCACTTCTTCGCTGCCGAAGGGGCGCACGTCGACGTCACTGGCCGGATAGTTACACCGCGCCAGTTCCGCTTCCAACAAGGCCAATACGGCCTTTTGCTGGGTGCGGCGGGCGATCACGTAGAGGATGTTGGTGACCTCGGCCGACACCACATCCAGAGGCTGGCGGTTGATGTTGTTAACGATAGGTCGCAGCAAGGTATTGGCCGCCAGGATAAACAACGTGCCCAGCAGCGCTTCAAGGATCAGGTCTGCACCGGCACAGGCACCCACGGCCGCCGAGGCCCACAGGGTGGCCGCCGTGTTCAGGCCGCGCACATTGCCTTCCTCGCGCATGATCACACCTGCGCCCAGAAAACCGATGCCCGAGACCACATAGGCGACCACCCGTACGGCCCCTTCCGCACCGCCCAGGCGGTTGGCCATGTCGACGAAAATCGCCGCCCCCACCGCCACCAGCACATTAGTGCGCAAACCGGCGGTGCGCTGGCGGTATTGACGTTCAAACCCGATCAGCCCCCCGAGGATGAAGGCCGCACTGAGGCTGACCAGGGTGTCGATCAGGGAATTGAGGTTGATGTTGTTGATTGCTTGCATGAAAAACCTTCCTTGTTCACTGCCAGCCAAACTTACGAATATAGAAACCTTTCACCGCCTGAGTCAGCGCCATGTACGCCAGCAGGATCACCGGCAGAAACACGAAATACAGCGACGGCAGCGCCTGCAATTTGAAGTAATGCGCCAACGGGCCCATCGGCAGGAAAATCCCCACCGCCATGATCACGCCCGTCATCACCATCAACGGCATCGCCGCACGGCTCTGCAGGAAGGGGATTTTCGGGGTACGGATCATGTGCACGATCAGCGTCTGGGTCAGCAGTCCCACCACAAACCAGCCTGACTGAAACAGGGTTTGATGGTCCGGCGTATTAGCGTCGAAGACATACCACATCAAGGCGAACGTGGTGATGTCAAAGATCGAACTGATGGGCCCGAAGAACAGCATGAAGCGTCCCACGTCACCGGGCTGCCAACGTTGCGGCTTGCTCAGCATCTCCTCGTCGACGTTGTCGAATGGAATGGCGATCTGCGAAATGTCATACAACAGGTTCTGCACCAGCAAGTGCATCGGCAACATCGGCAGGAATGGGATAAAGGCACTGGCCACCAGCACCGAGAACACGTTGCCGAAGTTCGAACTGGCGGTCATCTTGATGTACTTGAGCATGTTGGCGAAGGTGCGACGGCCTTCCAGCACGCCCTCCTCCAGGATCATCAGGCTCTTTTCCAACAGAATGATGTCGGCCGCTTCTTTGGCGATGTCCACGGCGCTGTCCACCGAAATACCAATGTCCGCGGTACGCAGGGCCGGCGCGTCGTTGATACCGTCGCCCATGAAACCCACCACATGGCCGTTGGCCTTGAGCAGGCGCACGATGCGCTCCTTGTGGGACGGCGTCAGCTTGGCAAACACGTTGGTGGTTTCCACCGCCTGGGCCAGTTGCGTGTCGCTCATGCGTTCGATGTCGTTGCCCATCAGCAGGCCTTGCTGCTCCAGGCCGACTTCGCGGCAGATCTTCGCGGTCACCAGTTCGTTGTCGCCGGTCAGGACTTTCACCGCCACACCGTGGGCCTTCAGGGCCTTGAGCGCGGGCGCAGTGCTTTCTTTAGGTGGATCGAGGAACGCCACATAACCGATCAGGGTCAGGTCGCGCTCATCGGCCAGGCTGTAGGTGTCGCGCCCAGCCGCCATGGGTTGCGCCGCGACAGCGACCACCCGCAGGCCTTCTTCGTTGAAGGCAGCAGTGACCTGGCGAATCTGTGTCAACAGTTCGTCCGTCAACGGCTGGTTGATATCGCCGTGGCGCACGTTGTTGCACACCGCAAGGATTTCTTCCACGGCGCCCTTGCAGATCAACAGGTGTGGCTGGCCCTGCTCGGCCACCACCACCGACATGCGCCGCCGGTTGAAGTCGAACGGGATCTCGTCGACCTTCTGGAATGCCGTACCGACTTTCAACTCGCGGTGCACTTCAACGTGTTCCAGCACCGCTACGTCCAGCAGGTTTTTCAGCCCGGTCTGGTAGTAACTATTGAGGTAAGCCATTTCCAGCACGTCATCCGACTCTTCGCCCCACACGTCCACATGGCGTGCGAGGAAGATCTTGTCCTGGGTCAGGGTGCCGGTCTTGTCAGTGCACAGCACGTCCATGGCGCCGAAGTTCTGGATCGCGTCCAGGCGCTTGACGATGACTTTTTTACGCGACAGGAACACCGCACCCTTGGCCAGGGTCGAGGTGACGATCATCGGCAGCATTTCCGGGGTCAAGCCCACAGCAATCGACAGCGCAAACAACAGGGCCTCGGTCCAGTCGCCCTTGGTGAAACCGTTGATGAACAGTACCAGCGGCGCCATCACGAACATGAAGCGGATCAACAACCAACTGACCTTGTTGACGCCGTGCTGGAACGAGGTCGTCACCCGATCTGTCGCGGTGACCCGCTGGGCCAGGGTGCCGAAATAGGTGCTGTTGCCGGTGGTCAGTACCACCGCCGTGGCCGCGCCGGACACCACGTTGGTGCCCATGAACAGGATGTTGTCCAAGTCCAGGGGGTTGAGGGTCTTGGCGTCCTGCTGCTGAGCGAATTTCTCCACCGGCATGGACTCACCGGTCATCGCTGCCTGGCTGACAAACAAATCCTTGGCGCTGAGTACGCGGCAATCGGCGGGGATCATGTCGCCGGCCGACAGCACGATCAGATCACCCGGTACCAGTTGCTTGATCGGCAACTCGATACGCTGCACGCCTTCGGCCGCCAGCGCTGCCGCACCGAGGAATCGGCCCAAGCCATGGGCCGGCTCATTGCCCATGTCCCGCCGCAATACGGTGGCGGTGTTGCTGACCATGGCCTTGAGGGCATCGGCGGCCTTGTTCGACTTGGCCTCTTGCCAGAACCGCAGCAACGTCGACAGCACCACCATGGAAAAAATCACCGTGGCGGCCTTCATGTCGTCGGTCAGCCAGGAGATTAACGCCAACAAGGTCAGCAGCAAGTTGAACGGGTTTTTGTAGCAGTGCCACAGGTGCACCCACCACGGCAGCGGCTGCTCGTGCTCGACTTCATTGAGGCCGTACTGAACCCGCAGCGCATCGGCTTCCTGGACGCGCAAGCCGTCAACATGACTGCCCAAGCGAACCAGCAGCGGCACGGGCTCACTATTGGCCGCCGTCACCAGGGTTTGTGCCAGGGTGGGCGGCACCTCGCGGCTGACACTGGCATCGGTCAAGGTTTCAAACAGGGCCAGACGCCGGAAGTGCCGGGCGATATGCCGGGTCCGCAGGAAGCCGGCGAAGAACTCTTTCAACAGAGTGAGTTTCATGGTGTAACTCCTGCGCGAGGAAACCTTCGGGCAGGTACGACCGTCCTGGGGCCGTGGCCGGGTCACGGGCACGACAGGATAGGCCCGCCTGTCGCAAACGACAGGCGCGTCCGTAGTACTGCGATGCAAGGCATCACGTACTGTTCAGCGTCGATGAGAGGACTTCGGGCCACAGGCCAGGACTGGCCGTGACGGGATGCCGTTTCTCGCTTTTTCGGCGAGACAACGGCACAGGAAAATGCGCGTTATCTTGCCAAGTATGTGCCGGTTACTACAACCAGCCGACGACTGTCACTCGAACAAGTACCCACTGAGGGTCTCCGCTATTGATGAAAACGCGCGAAGCTTACGCCCCGTTACATGGAGAGTAAACCGTAGGAAAGTTTCCGCAGGAGGAATAGGAGGATTCTTCAGGAATGGTTCAGGTTGTTGGGCTTGGGCTGGGTACATATCCGTTGCTGCGGTAACGGATATGCACCCCAAATTCAACCAGCCGGTCAGCCATAAACCGGCCAACGCTCAACAATCTTCCCACCCCGCACCGCCAACAAATCCCCAAACTGCAGCAGCACGAACTCACTCTGAGTTGGACGCAAAAACACCTGGTCCTCCACGTTCAAGGCCACCTTGGGCGACCCATTCACCATCTCCTGATTAGAACTACGCCCATACAATTCATTGCTTTGCAGCCCCTCGGGCGACTCGAACTGCGCCAGCCAATTACCGCCATAGATAAAGAACGTGGCTCGCTGGTTACGGTCCCACCACGAGAACAACCGGGACTTGTCATCCAACGCCGGAATATTCACCGCCCCCGTGCTTTTCAGTACCGGCGTGGCAATAAAGGCCGCCGGCACATGCTCACTCAAAGACGGTAAGTCGTAGTGCGTCGGCTTGAGCATCGCCGTACCCACCGACACTTCACTGCTCAGACGCTCCTGCTCATGAATGCGATAGGTCGGACTGCCGGCGGTGTTCAGCGTCAGATCATCACGCCACAAAGGCGCAAACTGCTGGCGGGTGTAGTCGACGTAGCCGTTGTACTGCTGCATGACCTTGTCGAACAGTGCCTGGGGCGAGCCAAGAATCCCCGGCACGCCCATACCAACAAACGGGTCGTAGCCCATAAACCCGGAAAACTCCAAGTGCTGCGGATGAGCACTGATCATCCCGAGCATCTGCCCCAGCACGGCGTTGTCGCTGATACCGCCACGGTGCAGGCCCACATCCAGCTCGATATTGACCCGCATCTTCGTCCCCATGCCCTGGGCCAGCGCCAGGTACTGCTGCAAACGTTCGGGGGTGTCCAGCAACCACTGCAACTGCCGCGCTGGATCAAATGCACCCTTGTGCAGTTGATAAAACAGCTCGGCAGAACGTACCGGCAACGGCTTGCCCAGCAGGATATCGGCGTCGGGAAAAACCTCGGCGTCGTGGTTGAGGAACGGCTGATGAAACGACATCAAGCGCTGGGTACCGGCACGTTTGGCGATGTAAGTCAGCAACCCTGGCGACGGCAGGGATTTCTCCACCAGGCGCAGGTGCTTGCCCCCGCGCTGCACCGACTGCATCACCACATCGATATTGTGATCCAGACGGTCCAGGTCGATCAGCATCACCGGGCGCATCGGCCCATGGGCCTTGAGCTCCTGGTTCAATGCGCGGAAATAGTCGCTGTAGGGACTGCCGCGATCACCTGGGCGCAGCAAGGCTGCACCGCCGACCACCAGCGCTCCGAATCCAAGCGTACCGAGCATGAAGTTTCTGCGGTTCATCAGGCCACTCCCAGGATCGATGACAGGTGCGCATTGAGGAACTTACCGCTGGGGTCCAGCGCCTGACGCACCCGCGTGAACTCCTCCCAACGCGGGTAAAGCGGCTGCAAGTTGCGCGCATTGAGGGTGTGCAATTTGCCCCAGTGAGGCCTGCCGGCGTACTTCCAGAAGATCGGTTCCACAGCCGCGAAAAAGTTGTGATGGTCCATGGTGTAGTGCTGATGCACGGAGATCGAACAGCTGTCACGCCCTTCGAACATGCTCAAGGGAATGTCGTCAGCCTTAACGTAGCGGTACTCGATGGGAAACCAGGTGCGCAGGTCCTTGTCGCTGATCAGCTTGAGGATTTCCCGCAGGCAGGCCGGGCCGTGCTCGGCGGGTACCGAGTACTCCATTTCGTTGAAGCGCACGTTGCGCACGTTGGCATAGACCTGGAACGACTCGGCGACCCGGTCCTCGAAGCTGGCGAAATAGCGCAGGCTGTTAAGCAAGGTGCGTCGGGCCTCGGGGAAGTCGCTGCCGTATTTGTCGAGCTTCTCGATGATCGAGACGAACTCATTGCCGCCCGCCTCGGCCGGGTCGATGGGCGGCGTCTCGGCGTCGGTGGTTTCATTCAGGGCGATGGACAGGGCGTAATCGGAATGAGTGACCACGAGCATTTCCCAGTGCTGGTTTTCCCGGGTGTTCTTTTCTACGTCTTCCAGCAACTCTTCGGTCTTGGCGATCCATTGCCGTTCCCGCAGGCGATACGGCGCACGGTTCTGCGAACGGACTTGAGTCGCCACGCCGAGAGCACCGAGGGACACCCGCGCGGCGTTGAACACCTCGGGATGACGCTGGGCATCGCAATCCAGAACCTCGCCCTGGGCAGTGACCAGTTGCAGGCCGGTGACGCAGCCGGAATACGAGGTGAAGCCCACGCCGGTGCCGTGGGTCGAGGTGGAGATAGCGCCGGCCAGGGTCTGGTAATCAATATCCGCCATATTGGGCAAGGCCTGGCCGACGGCCTTCAGGGCCGGGCCCATGCGCGACATCGGCGTACCGGCGGCAAAGGTCGCTTGCAAAGTCTTGGGGTCGTGATCCAGCAGCCCGTTGAAAAAGCTCAGGGACAGCAATGTCCCGTCCGTGGGCACCAAGGCACTGAACGAGTGGCCCGCACCCACCGGCCGTATCTTGCCCGGGGCCTGACCAATCACCTGCACCAGTTCATCCAGGTTTTTCGGCGCCAGGCGCGCCAGGGGCAGGCAGTTTTGCGCCCCCGACCAGTTGCGCCAGGGAATCAGCCGTGGCGCGCGGGCCAGTTGCGCCAGCACCGGGTTGCTGTTCAACGCCAGGAACGCCCCCGCCAGCGCCGAACGCTGCAACAGTTGCCGCCGTGAAAGGTCCATCGCCATACCCGCTACCCCATTATTGTTATTGGATGTGTTGACCGGACATAAAGCTGATCAGCCCCAGGAATTGCTCCTCGGAGCACTGCATGCACAGGCCCATGGGTGGCATGCCGTTGTAGCCATTGATCGAATGGTCCAGCAGGGTGTCCGCGCCCTGGGCAATGCGCGGGCTCCAGGCCTGGCCGTCACCCGTCAACGGCGCGCCGGAGGCCGGGTTGCCGTGGCACAGCTTGCAACTGGTGTCGTACACCTGGGCCAACGCCGGGTCGGTGGGCATGGCGGTGGCCGATGTAGCGCGTTGCGGGGAAGGTTTCGATCCATCGCCACAGGCCGCCAGCAGGCCAATCAAGGCCAGCAGCAGACCGAGGCGACAAGGGGTTGTTGCCGACATAGCCACCCTCTCTCTTATTGTGTGGAAAGCCTGATCCACACTAAGGCAGAGGCGCCCGGGCGTTGAGGGTATTGGGGGACATAAAGGGGGGCTTCGGCGGCCAGGGTTGGGTGGAGCGAGCCTGCTCGCTCCCGCAGTGCCTCAGGGCGCAGTCAGCAAACTTCCAAGACGCTCACGCAGTTGCGGATGTTCGGGCAGGCGAATACCGAAGCTGTCTTGCAGCAGCGCCATCAACTCATCCACATCCTGGATCGCGCGTTTTTCGCTGTCGCGGTCCAGGTAGTGAACAGCGTAGTGGCCGTTATTCAAGGTACGGCGCAGGCCCGAAGCGAGCAGTGCCACCTTCAACGTGCCAAAAAACGGCGATTGTGGGTGGGTCGAGACGTACCAGTTGCCGATTTCATAGTCGAAGTGCGACTGCGGCTGCAAATCGAACACATACAGCCCGCGCCACTCCCCGGCGACCTGGGCCCACAGGGTATAGCTGCCTTCATGCAAGCTCAGGCGAAAGGGTTCGTGGGCGGTGGCCTGGGGCGCTTCGGTGTCCAGTTGCAGCGGGCTGCTCGGCACCATGCCACCAAAGCCGACGTCGCTGACATAACGCACTCCGTCGATGGTCACCAGGCTCAAGCGATGCGTACGCCCCGTGTGTGCATCGGGCGGCCCGCCCATCACCACCCGGCCGGTAATGCCCCGTGCCTCAAAGCCCAGCTCTTGCAGCAAGGCCAGGAACATCTGGTTCAGTTCGTAGCAATAACCGCCCCGCCCATCAAACAGGACTTTTTGCTCGACGCTGGGCAAGTCGATCGGCACAGGCGCCCGCAACAGCGTCGACAGGCTTTCAAAGGCAAAGGTGCTGACATGGCGCAGTTGCAAGTCTTTGAGGGTTTGCAGGGTCGGCGCGGGCGGCGTGTCATACCCCAGGCGCTGCAGGTACAAGCGGCTGTGGGTCAGACGGGGGGATTCCTCAAACATGAAGCGATCCTTGAGCATGAGGTGAAGACGTCACTAATACCCTGAAGGTCGCGACTTGCCAATTGTGACCTACATCAAAACATACCGTGTGGGGCCATAAAATTTCTGAACCTTTCTGAGCCGCTTTGCATCCATTCAGAACAACACAGGGAGGTAATATGAGTACCGCAACGATCTACACCATCCACTATTTGCTGCACGGTGAGCCCAAAACTTTTGTCGTACGTGCCGACTTGATGAATAACGCCGAGGCCTGGCATTGGGCAGCCTGCGATGCAGGGGTCGCTCACATTGCCCGCGTCGGTCGACCGGGGCATGAACGGGTCAAAAAGACCAGCCGGCCATGGGCGGAAAAATACGGCATCACCGACGTCAGTTGGGCGCCACCGAAGAGGTTTGGCGAATGAACGGCAACTGATCGGCGCACGGTAAAAAAGAGCCCCGCTCAATGGCGGGGCTCTGTTCAGGGCTTGAGGTCCGCCAAGGGATCGTAAGGCGGTTTGTTGCCTGGCTTATCTTTCTTGTCCAGCGGTGCAATCGCAGGACCTGTCGGGTCGACCTGGGGGTCGGCCAAGTCCGGCGAATCAGGGTCAAAACCCAATTCATCCTTGCCGCTGGAATGTTCCGATGAATGCGGTCCAGTTGAACGATTGCTCATCACTACCTCCTCCGCTCTCCGGGTTACAACGGCCGCGCCTTGTCGTGCAGGTTTTCCAGGTCGTCTTCAACCCGTTTCACATCATCCTTGCGCTTGGCCGGATCATTGGGACGCTGGGCGTCGTTGTCGCGTTCCTCCTCCCCGGGTGTTCGGTCGTCGGGATGGGGCGTGCCGGGTTGCTGCTGATACTGAGTCATGGTTCACCTCCCTGGGACGTTCGTTGCCTACTGACGTTAGAGGACGCAGGGCCCGCCATCGTTCAACCTGATTACAGCCCCCGAAACCACGAAGCATGCGATGATGCCGAGCTTCGCTATACCCCTGCTCGCCCCATGGAGACTGCCACCGGATGTTCGAGATCAAACCCTGCGACCCGCAAACCTATCGTCAGCAGACCCGTCGCAGCACGTTGATCGTTGCTGTGATGTTTGTGGCCCTGGCGATGCTGCTGTCCAGCCTGGCCGTGATGGCGTTTGGCGAACCTGGCGGGGACAATTTTCGCTTCAACGTGGGGGGCGTCATGGCTGGGGTGTTGCTGACCGTGGCCCTGGTGCGCGGCCCCTTCTGGTCGCAAGCCTGGCTCGCACCGGCGATCTACGGCTGGCGGCTCAAGCGCAGCCTGATGAGCGTGACCAACGTGATGCACACCGTCACCGAACAGGTGCAGGCCAAGAACCCGGCGGCGCTCAAGTTGCTGCGCTTCTACCACTTGGGACTGACGCAGATGCATGAGTTGGATGCCAACTCCAGCGCCCAGGCGCAACTGGTCCAGGAGATCGAAGCGCACAAGGCGAAGATGGAAACGCTGGGGATCGAGACCGAACAGAAGCGTCTCGACCCGGCCTGGTTGGCGGCGATGAAAACCCCGCAGCAGCCCCGATAATTCTCGCGTAGCAGCTGTCGAGCACCAGCGAGGCTGCGTCGGCCGCACCACCCTAATCAGGCACCGAGTCGCCTCTGGCGCAGCCTCGCTGGCGCTCGACAGCTACTACGGGAGTTCCAGCCTTCAGATAGGTGTCGCCTTTCAGGCCTTTGCCCGCCAGCAAAACACCGCACTGACCGCAATTGCCGCACCGGCCACGCCAAACACCCAGGGCGCCGACGCTACCGGCAGCAGCAAACCCGCCAATAACGGCCCGAGCCCGGCGCCGATATCGCGCCAGACGGCATTGGACGCCAAGGCTGAAACGCGCATGGACCCTGGGTTGCGCTCGGCCACCAGCGTGGTCACCAACGGCAACTGCAACGCCCGCAGTACCAGCACCGCAGCGGCGCCGACAATGACCCAATAACTGCCGAACGCCGTCAGGGCCAGGGCACTCAAGAAGGAAAACAGCAGTAACATGGACGTCGCGCCGAACCGCTGCGCCGCGCGCCCGCCCAAGGGGCTCAGGAGCAATTCCGAGACATAACGCAAGGCCATCAAGCCACCGGCGATCAGCACCGCATCGCCGCCGAGGATTTTTTGCGCCTGGATCGACAAGCCGAAAATAAACAGGCCGTCCAGGGCCACGCCTTCGATAAACGACCATACCGCTACAGTGTCCGGCAAGCGAAAACGCCGGCCGGGGGTGCCGTGCAAATCATGGCCTGCCGTGGGCAGTCCGCGCGCCATCCACAGGCCCAGCAGACAGCACACCGCCAGAATCAAAAAGATCGGCCGTGGCCCGGCCCATAACGTCAGCAAACCGCCCAGGGGCAAAGCCAGCATCGGACCGAGGGCGATCAACGCCCGGGAGCGCCCGGCCCTACGCGCCGCGCCCAAGGGTTCGGAAGTGGCCAACACTTGGGTCGAGAGGTTCAACGCGGCAAAACACAAGCCCCAGATCAACCTCAGCACCAGTAGCGCGGCAAAGCCGGAAAGGAATGAATTGCCCAGGGCACACACCGTTGCCGCACCCGCCGCCAGCATGCAGGTCAGCCGGTCACCCCGGCGGGCGTAGAAGTTCAGCACATGCCGATAACCGAAAATTCGCACCAGCCGGTTGGCCGCCAGCAACACCCCGGCCTGGGCCAGGGTAATGCCAAAGGCCTGGGACTCCATGGGCAGCAGCAGGTAGAGCAACACGTCACTGGGCAGGCACAAACCCAGGGTCAGGGCGGCGCGGCGCGAGGTGGAATCAGCAGTGCGTTGGACCAAGCTGGGCATATAGCTGAAACATTCAGAAATATCAGGGCTGCAACGTTAGCGTTCTCACTCAGTGTTTTACAAGGACCAATCAGTCCTTGGGGGCAAACTGCAACAAGCGCAAGCCACTGGCAACGCTACCCACCAAGGCGAACCCACACCCCAGCCACAGCGCGTACTGCGGACCGCTGCTCAATGACAGGTGGAAACACAGGGCCACCAACGACGCACCGAGTGTCTGCCCCAGCAACCGGGAGATCGCGACGATGCCACTGGCCCCGCCACTGCGGGCCAAGGGCGCACTGGTCATCAAGGCCTTGAGGTTGGGCGACTGGAAGAAGCCGAAACCGGCGCCGCACAACGCCATGCGCCAGCCAATCTCGAAGGCCGTGGCGTCATTGCCCAGAGTCGCCAGAGCCGCCATGCCCGCGCTCAGCATCAGCAGGCCGATCCCGCACAGCAACCCCAACGACACCCGATCGGCCAGGCGCCCCGCCACCAGCGCCATTACCGCCACCACAGCTGGCCAGGGCGTCATCAGAAAACCAGTCGCCACCTGGCTGTGACCGAGCACCGCCTGCAACAGGAACGGCAAGGACACAAACGCCAATCCCTGGGCGCTGAACGCACAAATTGCAGTCAATGAAGACAGGGCAAACACCGGCCGCTTGAACAAGTCCAGGGCCAGCATCGGCGCTGGATGGCCGGCCTGACGACGAATCAGCAAGGCGCCGCACACCAGCGCCACCGCGATCAGCCCCAAGGTCAGCGCGCCTTGGGCACCATGCACCGCTGTGCCCAGGCCCAACACCAATAAGGCAAACAGCCCCGTGCACAACAACGCCGCGAAACGATCAAAGGCGTGCCCGGTCATGGGAATCGCCGGCAACGAACGCAGGCCCAACGCCAAGGCCAACAGCCCCAGCGGCACATTGATCAAGTAGAGCCAGTGCCAGGTGGCCACCGACAGAATCCCCGAGGCCACGGTAGGCCCGAGGGTAAAGGCCAGGCCCACCACCAGCGAGTTGTAGCCCAGCCCTCGGCCGAGCATTTTTGAGGGGTAGATGTACCGCAACAACGCGGTATTGACGCTCATGATCGCCGCCGCGCCCAGGCCCTGGGCCACGCGCGCGGCGGTCAGGGTCACCAGCGAGTCGGCCAGCCCGCAAAACAGAGACGACACGATAAACAGCAGCAAACCGCCCAGGTACACCCGGCGGTGCCCCAGCACATCACTCAAGGAAGCGAATGGCAGCACCGTGGCGATGATCGCCAGCTGGTAGGCATTGACCACCCAGATCACCGACGCAGAGTCGGTGCCAATGCCTGCGGCCAGGGTCGGCAGCGCGGTGTTGACGATGGCGGTGTCCAGGGTCGCCATGCCGATCCCCAGGGAAATAGCGATCACCGCCGGTAGACGTTTGTGACTGGGTAACCCATCGACAACTGAAGACATGGCGGATCCGCGCGCGTGGCAAAGGCGCCTAGATTACGGGCAGCGGCGGATTTTTTCAGCGGACAAATGGGTGGCTGTCCAAATTTTCATGTTGGGATCAATGTCCTGGGCGGTGAGGAAGAGAACCGTCTCCAGCAAGAGCCATCGGGACAAGTCGACCTCTCGCAATCTGCGGACAAGTCCTACATCCGCGCCCCGCAGACTCTCTGCACCCTTGTCTCATCGAGTTATCCCTACTCCGCTACCCAGAGTGAACTGCCGATGTGCAAGGTCCACAAACCAACGTCAGCCCCTGTAATCAACGAACGCCGCCGCTTCCTGTGTCTTGCCGCCACAGGCGCGGGCGCCTTGATGCTGGCCGGAGTGCTACCGAATCAGGTGGCCTACGCCACCGGCGTCGCGGCGTCGCTTCCCAAGCCTCAGAACGCCATATCCCCCGACGATGCCCTGACGCGCTTGATGGACGGCAATGCCCGATATGCCGATGGCGTAACCAAACGTCATGACTTCATGAGCGAGCGCGACGCGCTGGCGAGTGGGCAAAATCCTTTTGCCGCTGTGCTGGGTTGCGCTGACTCGAGGATCGCGCCCGAGTACGCCTTCGATACCAGCCGAGGCGATCTGTTCGCGGTACGGGTGGCAGGTAACTTTGTCACCACAGACGGCCTCGCCAGTCTGGAGTACGCCGTCGCGGTACTCGGCACTCCGCTGATTGTGGTATTGGGTCATGACAGCTGCGGTGCGGTATCAGCCGGGGTCAAGGCCTTGAAAGACGATGCCCGGTTTCCCGGGCACATTCAGAGCCTGGCCGATGCGATCAAACCATCGGTCGCCAAAGTGCTGACGCAACCGGGCGAACTGCTGGATAACGCTATTGTGCAGAACGTCAAGGACACCGTCGCACGCCTGCAGCGTGAGTCCAGCCTGTTATCCAGTGCCATGGCCAAAGGCACACTGAATATCGTGGGTGGTGTTTACAAACTGCACACAGGTAAGGTCGAGCGGGTGGTGTAACGACCGCCACCGTTACGCCTTTTAGTTCGTTGCAACAATGCTCAAATCCAGGCGCCCATCCTTGAGCGGCGGGCACCAGTAATAACCACCGGTCAGCGGCCGGCTGATACGGTACAAGCCATCAACGATCCCATCGTCCAACCCGCTCATGCGGCGTAACTGGGCTTCAAAGGCATCAAAGGAATGACCGAAGGCGAGGAACATCAGCCCGGCCTGGCCATTTTCGGCCCACGGCATGGAGCGGCGCACCACAAAGGCCTCCGGGGTAAAGCTTTCCTGGGCGGTACGTTTGACGTGGGCCGACTCCGGCGCTTCGTCCAGTTCTTCGTTGTCGCCATGGCGTCGACCGATGATGTGATCGCGCTCTTGCGCCGGCAATGCGGCAAAGCCATCCAGGTCGTGCTGCCATTGCTGGATCGCGGCGAAACTGGCACCGCCGGTGGCCACGGCAGCGTCAACTGCGGCGTCGTCATGGGGGTTTTCGGTGCCGTCTTCATAGTCGGTCAGGTCAAAACCGGTCTTGTAGCGGAAACCTTCGGTCATCTGCACCAGGCGAAAGGCCGGCGCCAGGGCTTTTTCAAAGGAGCGGCTACGCATCAGCAACTCGCCACGGTCCACACCGTGCAACCAGACCCACAGGGCTTGCTGGGTGGACGGGTTATCGGCGCCCGGGCCGCTGACGTGGGGGAATGCCCGCAACCCGTCAATTCGGGCGCCGAGGGCGTTGACCAGCGGCTCACCGAAACCGACTACTGCCTGAGCATCCGTTAACTGCACCAGCGCATCGAAAGCAGCTGGCACGGCATCCACCGACTCCAGGGCAAAAAACAAATGGCGTGCCTGCAACGGCACCGGTGCGGCAAGAATGCCCGGCTGGTAGTGACTCATGTGAACTCCTTCAAGAAAGCCACGCAGTTTACCCGCCACAGCGTGCCTATGCGTAGTGGAAAGCGCACAGGCCTTGCAACAGAGCCCTTGGATGGGTGAATCTCTAGACATATCTTGCAATCAGCCTTGGGGTAGCGACATGACCACCGACAACCTGCTCGCCCATCTGTTTCCTACTGCCGCCGACATTCCCGAGCAATACCGGCTGGCGGCGCCCATTGAACAGCGCGACTACCTGGTGGACGGCCAGTTGCAGGTCTGGGCCGGTCCCTTGGCCCAAGTACGCAGCCCGGTTCAACTGCACGGCCCCGATGGCGACACCCCGGTGATCATCGGCAGTACGCCACTGCTGGATGCCGAGACCGCCTTGACTGCACTGGATGCCGCCGTGCGTGCTTATGACCGTGGCCAAGGCACTTGGCCGACGATGCGGGTGGTCGAGCGCATCCAGCACGTCGAAGCTTTTCTGCGGCGCATGCGTGAACAGCGGGACGCGGTGGTCAAGCTGCTGATGTGGGAAATCGGCAAGAACCTCAAGGACTCGCAGAAAGAGTTCGACCGCACCTGCGACTACATCACCGACACCATCAACGCTCTCAAGGAACTCGACCGCCGCTCCAGCCGTTTCGAGCTGGAACAGGACACCCTTGGGCAAATCCGCCGCGTCCCCATGGGTGTGGCGCTGTGCATGGGCCCTTACAACTACCCGCTGAACGAGACCTTCACCACCCTGATCCCGGCGCTGATCATGGGCAATACGGTGGTGTTCAAGCCGGCCAAGCTCGGGGTGCTGCTGATCCGTCCATTGCTGGAAGCGTTCCGCGACAGCTTCCCGGCCGGGGTGATCAACGTGATCTACGGCAGCGGCCGGGAAACCGTCAGCGCGCTGATGGCCAGCGGCAAGATCGATATCTTTGCCTTTATCGGCACCAACAAGGCCGCCAGCGATTTGAAGAAACTGCACCCGCGCCCTCACCGCCTGCGCGCGGCCCTGGGCCTGGATGCGAAAAACCCGGGCATCGTGTTGCCTCAGGTGGATCTGGACAATGCGGTCAACGAAGCGGTCACCGGCTCGCTGTCGTTCAACGGGCAACGCTGCACCGCATTGAAAATCCTGTTTGTGCATGAAGACGTGGTCGACAGTTTCATCGAGAAATTCAACCAGAAGCTGCTAACCCTCAAACCCGGCATGCCCTGGGAAGACGGCGTGTCCCTGACACCGTTGCCGGAACCGGGCAAAGTCGATTACCTGCATGCGCTGGTGGCCGACGCCGAAGAGAAAGGCGCCAAGGTGGTCAATGTCCATGGCGGTGCCAGCCGTGGTTCGTTTTTCTACCCGGCAGTGCTGTACCCGGTGAACACCGCGATGCGGGTCTACCACGAAGAACAGTTCGGCCCGGTCGTGCCAATCGTGCCGTACCGCGACCTGGATACGGTGATCGACTACGTGCTGGAATCGGACTTCGGCCAGCAGTTGAGTATCTTCGGCACCGACCCGCTTGAAGTGGGACGCCTGGTGGACACCTTCGCCAATCAGGTCGGCCGCATCAATATCAATGCCCAGTGCCAACGCGGGCCGGACACCTTCCCGTTCAACGGCCGCAAGAATTCGGCCGAGGGCACGCTATCGGTACACGATGCGCTGCGGGTGTTTTCGATCCGCACGTTGGTGGCGACCAAGTTCCAGGACAGCAACAAGGCGCTGATCAGCGACATCATTCATGATCGGGCGTCGAGTTTTTTGACCACGGACTATATTTTCTAATAGCCAACACAGATCCAAATGTGGGAGCGGGCTTGCTCGCTCCCACATTTGATCGATGAACCCTTGCTATCGAGGCCGACTTAATACCGATGAACCTGCACCTGCCCCCTTTCGCCCGCCGCCTGCTGCGTCCCCTGCTGGACCCTTACCGTCGTTACCGCCATGCCAAACTGATTCACGCCGTACGGGTTTCCCTTGGTTTGCTGGCGACGATCCTATTGACCACCGGGATCAACCTGCCCCACGGCGAATGGGCCTCGGTGACCATGCTGGTGGTGATCGGCGGTTTGCAGCACCACGGCAACATCGGCAAAAAAGCCGTGGAGCGGGCATACGGCACGTTGATCGGCGCCAGCGTCGGGTTGCTGCTGGTGGCGCAACAGGCGTACCTGGGCCAGCCACTGCTGACTTACCTGCTAATGTCAGTGGTCTGCGGCTTCTTTTCCTACCACGCCATCGGCAAGGGTGGGTACACCGCGCTGCTGTCGGCCATCACCGTATTTATCGTCGCCGGCCATGGCGATAATCCGCTGTCCGACGGCCTGTGGCGTACCGTCGATATCCTGATCGGCATCGCCCTGGCCCTGGCGTTTTCGTTCGCCCTGCCGCTGTATGCCGTGTACTCCTGGCGCTACAACCTGGCCAGCGCACTGCGCGATTGCGCGGCGATCTACAGCCGGATCATCAGCAGCCAGTCGGTCACTGATGATGAACACCTCAAACTACTCAGCCGCTTGAACGCGGCCATGGTGCAACTGCGCTCGCTGATGCCATCAGTGTCCAAGGAAGTGCGGATTTCCATGACCGAACTGGACGCGATTCAGCGGCATCTGCGCATGTGCATCAGCACCCTGGAGATCCTCGGCAATACCCGGCCGGACCCTCGGAGTGAACAGACCATGGCGCGCATGCAGCTCACACTGAAAGACGAGCATCGGCAGATTCGGGTGCAGTTGATCGGGATGGCACGGGCGTTGAAATCTGGAGTGACGGAACGCTTGGAGCGGCCCAGCCACGTCCACGCAAGCGAAACGACGTTGGAGGCTCCAGTACACAGTGCGCTGGATGGGTATCGGTTGTTGACGCTGCAATTAGTGGCAAACATTGATGCCATGCGCCAACGTCTGGCTAAAACGGCCAGCCATTGGAAGATTTGATCAACCCCGTTGCAACGCCTGCATCAGTAGGTCATGCAAGGCCAGCAACCTGGGCTCTGGATTATCACTGCCAAAGCGCAGCACATTCGCCACTTCGGGCAGCGGCAAACGCTGCTCGAATGGCCGATAGACTTCGATCCGCTTGTCCAGGTGAGCACTGCTGAGTAAACCGATGCCCAGCCCGGCGGCCATCGCCGACACCACGCCTTCCACCGAGCCGCACTCCACTGCGACCTGCCAGCGAATGCCCAGGGCACTCAGGCGTTCCTGGGCCAGTTGCCGGTAAAAACAGCCGGGACCAAAGGTGACCAGGCGTACGCCACCGTCGGCTTCAGGTTGCCAGCCTGGACGGGCGCACCAATGCACATGCTCGGTCCACAACAACTGATCCCTGGCCTCGATACGATGGGTGAAGTCCTGATGCAGCGCCACATCCAGCTCACCGTCCACCAGCGCCTGACGCAGCACATGACTCTGCTCAATCACGATCCGCACATCAAGCTGGCGGTGCTGCCGGGAAAACTGCGCCAGCAGGCTCGATAACTCAGCCATGGGCACCTGCTCCGTCGCGCCAAGGCGTACACAGCCTTGCAGTTGCACCGGATTGAAATGGGCCAACGCCGCGTCGTGAGCCTCCAGGATGCGCCGGGCATGAATCAGCAATTGTGCACCATCCTCACTGGCCACCAAGCGCTGGCCGTCACGCTGGATTAACGGCCGATCCAACTGCTTCTCCAGGCGTTTGATTTTCCAGCTCACGGCCGATTGACTGAGGTGCAAGCGCTCGGCGGCGCGGGTGACACTGCCGGTTTCAACCACGGTTTGCAGGGCACGCAATACATCGATGGGCAAACGCTGGTTCATGGCCTCACCTATGACAAAAACGGGATTACAGAAGAGTAAGTTGTCATTGGCGTCATGACCAGCGCCGCCGTAGAGTAAAGCTCTCACTGCGCGAGGATTTGCCATGACCACCCTGCTCAACGAAACCGTACTGATCAACGGCCAGCGTATTGCCACGGGCCGCCATGGCGCCGGGATCCCCGTGCTGTTGCTGCACGGCACGCCGGCCCACAGCATTATCTGGCGCAACATCGTGCCGCGCCTGACCGCTGCAGGGATGCAGGTTCACCTGTTCGACCTTCTGGGGTTTGGTGCGTCGGAATGCCCACGCCAGGCAGACACATCAGTGGCGGCGCAAAGCCAATTGGTCACAGCGCTGCTCGACCACTGGGGACTGCGCCGCGTGCACCTGGTGGGGCATGACATCGGCGGCGTCAGCGCGGTGCTGTTTGCCCTGGATCACCCTGAACGGCTGCACTCACTGACCATCGCCGACTTGCCCAGCTACGACTCCTGGCCCTCCCCGACCTGGTGCGACATTCATGAGCGTTTCGACGAGTACGCCCGGATGCCCGCAGACCAGCATCGCGCACTGATGGAGCGGCAGTTGGCAATGGCCGTCTTCAACAAGACGTTGATGCAGGGCCCATTGCTGGAGGCCTATCTGGCCCCGATCAGCGGCGTGATTGGCCAGCCGGCGTTCTATCAGCATCAGGTGGCACATTACGACTCACGCTATACCCGCGACTTTACCGAACGCCTGCCGGGCATGGACCTGCCGGTACAGATTCTGTGGGGGGCCGACGACGAATGGCAGCCCGTTGAATATGCGCGCCGCCTGCTGGGCGATATCCCTGGGGCAACCTTGCATGTGCTGGAAAAGGCCGGGCACTTTCTGATGGAGGACGCTCCGGAGCGGGTGAGTAAATACCTACAGGGCTTTATCCATCAGACAGATCCGGGGGTGCTCAATGTAACTCGTCGGCCCGTTTACACAACCGAATAGATTCACACTTTCACTTACAATTTTTTCACGAATTATTCACATCCGCCACCGTAGGGTGAAGCCTCATCCGTTACAAACGTTTCATCTAAAGCCCGCCGCCCCAGCGGGTTTTTTTTGCCTGCGTTTTAGGTGGGTACGAATCAAGGAAGGTGTGTAGAGGAATGCTGCGCCGGCTCATTGCGAGCCGGCTTTACGTTAGCGTGCAGCCTTGCTCGGTAAGGCTACGGGTGCTTGCTCGCGAATCGCCCGCTGGGTATCCAATACCCGCGCCAAAGCCGTTTCCGCCTCGGGACTTTGCTGGGGCACGCGAATGGCCGCCGACACCAGGGTGATCAGCTTGGCCATGACTTCGGCGTCCGTGGCCGGCCGTCCCAGGCTCATGGAGTTCATCAGCAAGCGCAATTCCGTTCCCGCCATCACCCCGGAAATCGCCTTGAGGGCAAATTGCAGGCGCACCCCCAGCTCGTTGCGCGGCAAGTCCGGCAGCGCCAGGGCGAACGCTTCGAAGAAGCGCTGGAATACCGGCTGGTAATGCACCTTGAGGTATTCCTGGATAAACGGTGAGGTGTCGCTGTACACCCGCCCCAGGAAACGGATGAAGGACCGCCCTTCGCCACTGGCCGGGTCGGCGCGTTCCATGCCCATGGCCGGCGCAAACAGCACGCCCAGCAAGGTGTCGCAATCCAGCGGGCCGTCGGACTCGGCCTCGCACCGCGCCAACAGTTCCAGGCGCTGCTCGTTGAGCGGCTCCAGGCGCTGCATCAGCAAGGTCTTCATCAGGGAATCTTTGTCCCCGAAGTGGTAATTCACCGCAGCGAGATTGACCTGGGCCCTCTCGGTAATCTGCCGCAACAAAACAGCGTCATAGCCGTATTTGATGAAAAGAGCCTCTGTCGCATCCAGCAATCGAGTCTTGGTAACGTTTGGAGCGCTGAGTTTCTTCGCGACCATAGGGGTTCCACGGGTAGGAAATATTATGTTTTAAAAATAAATTTGATTTTTTATACCGGGGGCGCGGATCGAAAGCAAGTAGTGACACTGCGCCATCCCTCTACGAGGACACCGCTGGCCGCCGCGCGGGTGTTGACTACAGCACCTTGCACAGTGAGATTGCACGGCTACTCGGAGGGGTAAAACCGCTCTATCTCTGTGGCTGGCGGAGTGGGATGATCGAGGTTACTATTCAAACAATATTTTAAAAACAAGAAATAAAACCAGTCCGTGACGTGTACCAGGCAGCCCCTGAACTTGTTACAAGAATTTTCAGGAGTATGGCAGGAGCGTCGAGGCTGCAGGCGTAGTCACGATGACAGATACCCCCACGCTCCCAGGCTTCATTTCCCTGCAAGGCATCGGCAAAAGCTATCAGCTGGCCGGGCAGCACCTGTCCATTCTCAATGATGTGTGCCTGACCATTACCAACGGCGACAGTTGCGGCATCCTCGGCGCTTCCGGCTCCGGCAAGAGCACCCTGCTCAATATCCTCGGCCTGCTGGACCTGCCCGACTGCGGCCAATACCACTTTGCCGGCCATGACATTTTCAGTTCCAGCCCCGATCAACTGGCGGCCATCCGCAATCAACAGATCGGTTTTGTATTCCAGAGCTTCAACCTGCTGCCGCGCCTGAGTGCCCTGGACAATGTCGCCCTGCCCCTGAGTTATCGCGGTATATCCCGTCACGAATCAGTCGAGCAGGCACTGCGCATGCTCGATCAGGTGGGCCTGGCCGAACGCGCCCACCACCGCCCGGCTGATCTGTCCGGCGGCCAACGCCAACGGGTGGCGATTGCCCGGGCGCTGGTGGGCAAACCCTCGGTGATCCTCGCCGACGAACCCACCGGCAACCTCGACAGCCACACCGCCCAGGAAATCATGGACCTGCTGCTGGCCCTCAACCGCGAGCAACAGGTCACGCTGATTATCGTCACACACGACCCACACATTGCCGAACGCCTGAATCGCAAGATCCTGGTGCGCAATGGCGTGGTGCAAGAGGCTGGGCGCCTATGAGCCTGCGGGTCGAACAGAGCCTGAGCCAACTGCTGCACGAGGCGTTTGTCAGCCTGCGGACCTTGGGCAAGCGTTCGATCCTGGCCTTGCTGGGGATCGTCATCGGTAGCTCTTCGGTGGTGGCGCTGATCAATATCGGCCACAACGCGGCCGAAGACGCGGCGGCCATTTTCAAAGACATGGGCACCGACACCCTGGTGGCGCAATTCCCGCCGCGCGGCAGCAGCACCGCGCCCATGCGCGCCAGCCTGGACCTGGACGCCATACGCAAGACCGTACCGGGCATTGCACATATTGGCGCGATTTCGCAGTTCAGCGGGCCGGTGGTGTTCCATGGCCGCACGTTCAATACGGGGATCATCGGCAGCACGCCGGGCCTGAAGGACGCCATGCGCCTGTCCCTGCGCGAAGGGCGCTTCCTGTCGCCATTTGACGGTGGCGAAATCTATGCGGTGATTGGCGATCAGGTCGCTCAGGCCCTCAGCACCCCAGGCGACCCGCTGCAACTGGGTGACCGGGTGCGGATCAGCGATTACCTGTTCCTGATCGTTGGCATCCTGCAGAGCCAACCTCGATCCATGTTGATTCCGGTGCAAGCCAACGAAGCGATGTTCATCCCCGCCGAGGGCATGCGCCGCATCTACCCCACGCCCCAAATCAGCAATGTGGTCATCCGCGCCATACCGGGCCAGGACATGGAACGCATCGCGCGCGACGCCGCCACCGCGCTGAAAACCCAGCTCGCCGACCACGATGTCGACATCCAGGTGCCCCAGCAAATGATCGACGGCATGACCCGACAAAGCCGCACTTTCGCCTATCTGTTGCTGGCCCTGGGGGCGATTTCCCTGGTGGGCGGCGGCGTCGGGGTGATGAATGTAATGCTGATGAACGTCTCGGAGCGGCGTCGTGAAATTGGCATTCGCATGGCCCTGGGCGCCCGCCAGCGAGATATTCGCAACCTGTTTCTGCTGGAAGCGGTCACCCTCACCGCCGTCGGAGCCTTGTGTGGCGCCGTGCTGGGAATGACCGCTGCTTATCTATACGCGTGGCTATCCGGCTGGCAGTTTTCCCTGGCGATAGCCGCCTTGCCCCTGGGTGTGGGCAGTACGTTGCTGGTGGGGCTGTTTTTTGGCATCTACCCGGCGGTGTCGGCGTCGCGGTTACAGCCGGTGGAGGCGTTGCGTGATGAATAAGCGCCACGTTCTGCTGTTGATCGGCGTTATCAGCTTGCCCAGCCTGGCCGCCGAGGTGGTGATCAATCCCTCGGCGCCGAGCACCACCCGCAGCGGCTATGACCGCAGTGTGTCCCTCAGCAACCAGACCACCACCTTGACCCTGGGCGACGCGGTCTACCTGGGCCTGCGCAACAACCCGGCGATTCGCAGCAGTTACCTGCAACGGGTCGCGCAGAAGTTCGACCTGCGGGTGGCCGAAGACACCTTCAACCCCAAACTCGTGCTTAACAGCTACTACCGCGCTAACCGGGGTTCGGCAGACAACGCCCGCAATAGCAACGTGGCACCTGCCGCCACCTTGCTCGGTGAATACGGCACCCGGCTGAGCATGTCCTGGACCCAACAGATGAATAACGCCAACCGTGCCGGACGCTTTCGCAGCGACGGCCTCGACCTGGCAATCATCCAGCCATTGATGCGCGGTGCCGGCTGGGACGCCACCACCGCGCCGCTGCGGCTGTCGCGGCTGGCAGAGCAGGCCAACCGGCTGAACCTCAAGGCCACCGTGGCGCAAACCATCAGCCAGATCATCGCCACCTACCGCGAACTGCTGCGGGCCCAGGAACAACTGAGTATCGTCCAGGACGCGCTCAAGCGCGCAAATACCTTGCTTGAGGTCAACAAGGCGCTGATCGCCGCCGGGCGCATGGCCGAATTCGAGATCGTGCAGACCGAAGCCGACATCGCCACCCAGCAACTGGGCGTGGAAGAAGCACAGAACCAACTGGACACCAGCCGCCTGGCCCTGTTGCGTTTACTGGCCCTGGACCTGTCCACGCCGATTCGTGCCACCGAAGCCCTGGAAGCCGCACGCATGGACATCGACAAACGCCAGGCCTTCAACCTCGCCCAGAACCAGCAACCCGAATACCTGGCCGCCCTGCTCGGGAGCCAGCAGGCTGACCTCAACCTGGTCATCGCCAAGGACTCAGGTCGTTGGCAGGTGGACCTGATCGCCGGGGGTAATCAGTTTCGTGATGCCTATAACAATGACGACGGCAATACCAACACTCGGCGCTGGGACAGCTACGCCGGTATTCAGGTGCAGATTCCCATCGGCGACATCAGTACGCGTCAGGCTGAGGTGCACGCCCGGGTCGATGTGGAAAACCAGCAGATCGCCATCGATGACGCCAAGCAGGAGCTTGAGCGCAACGTCAACGATGTGGTGCGCGACCTGGGTACCCGCTGGCGCCAGTATGAAATCTCGCAACGGGCAGTCGAGCTGTCCAAGCGCAAGATCGAAATTGAACGGGAAAAACTCAGCGCCGGGCGCTCCACCAACTTCCAGGTGTTGAGTTTCGAGACCGACCTGCGCAACGCCGAGAACTCACGGCTCAATGCGCTGATTGCCTATTTGAATGCCCAGACCCAGCTCGACCTGACCCTGGGCATGACTCTGGAAAGTTGGGAAATCGCCCTCAATGACTACTAATCGAAAACGCCTGCTGGGCGCTGTGTTGATCGTGCTGTTGGCCGGCGCCGGGATCGCGCTTGTCAGCTATCGCAGCCCCGCCGCTGACCAGCCCGCCACAGCGGAGCAGTGGCTGGCGGTGAAGACCGATCCGCTGGTGCATCAGATTGGCCTGGTGGGCAAGATCGAGCCCGACACCACCATCACCCTCACCGCGCCCTTCGACGGCAACGTGCAGGCCAATCTGGTGGAACAGGGCCAACGGGTAGACGCCGGCCAGGTGCTGCTGCGCATGGACCCGGCCACCCTCGAAGTGCAACTGCGCGACGCCCTTTCCGCCCAGCTCAAGGCCCGGCGCACGGTGCAGGAAATGCAGGACTGGGACAGCGGCCAGTTGGTCGGCCGCGCCCGGCGCAGCCTGCGCACGGCGCAAATGACCGCCGGCAACACTCAGCGCAAATTGACCGAAAGCGAAAACCTGTTCAAGCGCGGCATTATCCCCCGCAACGAACTGGACGACCTCAAGCAACAGGCCCAGCAACAACAACTGGACCTGACGGCCGCCCGCAGCGAGTTGCAACAGGCGCTGGACCAGGGCAAAGGTGAATACCGACAGATCGCCGATATGGAACTGACCAACGCCACGGTGAAATATGAAGCCTTGCGCACGCTGCTCGACGGTAAGGAAGTCAAGGCACCGTTCTCTGGCATCGTGGTGCCGGCACCCGGCAGCAGCTCGCCCCAAGGGGGCGCCGCCAACAACACACCGGTACAGGCCGGCAGCAAGGTCAGCCAGGGCCAGGTACTGTTCGGGCTGGCCAATATCGAACGCTTGAAAATCGTCGCCAAAGTCTCGGAGCTGGATATCAACCAATTGCACCAGGGCCAAGCGGTGGAAGTCATGGGTGATGGCTTTGATGGTGAGCGGCTGACTGGCTCCGTCAGCGTGGTCAGCGGCCTGGCAATTGCCAGTGATAGTCAAGGCAGTGCGCAATTCCCAGTGACCCTGTCGATCCCCAAGCTGACCCCGCAACAACTGCAACGGGTGCGCCTGGGCATGAGCGCTCGGCTGACCATCGTGACCTACAACAATGACCAGGCGATCATCGTGCCGGCCCAGGCGATCACTCGTGGGGACAGTGGGTTATCAGTGGAGTATCGGGCGGCGATGGACAAGCCGGTGGAGCGGGTGAGTGTGACGACAGGGCAGTCGACTGCGCAGGGGGTGGAGGTGTTTGGGCTTAAGCCAGGGTTGGTAAAAGTCCCCGCCCTGTAGCCGCTGCCGAGGTACGAGGTTGCAATGGGTTTGGTGCGGCATTCCGACGCAGGAGTCAGGGCAGTTCCCGCGCCAGGAACGGCGCGGTACGACTGCTCTTACTCCGGGCGACTTTTTGCGGCGTCCCACTCACCACAACCTTCCCGCCTCGGTCCCCTGCCCCCGGTCCAATATCAATCACCCAGTCACTCTGGGCCACCACGCGCATTTCATGCTCCACCACAATTACCGTATGCCCCGCCTCCACCAGATGATTGAGCTGGCTGAGCAAGCGGTCGACATCTCGCGGATGCAACCCGGTGGTCGGTTCATCCAGCACATACAAGGTCGCACCCCGGGCGTTGCGCTGTAGCTCAGTGGCCAGTTTGATCCGCTGGGCTTCACCGCCGGACAACTCAGTCGCCGGCTGCCCCAATCGCAGGTAGCCCAGGCCGATATCCCTCAGCACCTGCAGCGAGCGCAGGACGCCGGATTGTTCGGCAAATACCTCCACGGCCTGCTCGACGGTCAGTCCCAGCACCTGGGCGATGTTCAAACCTTCCCAGGTGATCGCCAAGGTCTCAGGGTTATAGCGCGCCCCGTGACAGGTCGGGCACGGCGCATACACGCTGGGCATAAACAGCAATTCGACGCTGACGAAACCTTCGCCTTCACAGTTCGGGCAACGGCCCTTGGCGACGTTGAAGGAGAACTGCCCCGCGTCGTAACCGTGCTTTTTCGCCGCTGGCGTGGCGGCGAACAGTTTGCGCACGTTGTCGAACAGGCCGGTGTAGGTCGCCAGGTTCGAGCGCGGCGTGCGGCCGATGGGTTTCTGGTCCACCTGCACCAAGCGTCGAATGTGTTCAAGCCCGGCGCTGATACGGCCGCCGCTGGTTTGCGCTGGCTCATCCTCAAGGCTTGGCTCGTCCTCTTCGGTTTGCACCACACGGCCCAGCCCGGCGCTCACCAATTCCAACAGCGCCTGACTGACCAGGCTGGACTTGCCCGAACCGGAGATTCCGGTGACCGCGGTAAAGCAACCCAGCGGGAAGTCCACACTCACGCCCTCCAGGTTATTGCGCCTCACCCCTTCCAGGCTCAACCAGCCTGTCGGTTGACGGGGCGAACGGCTGGCCGGACGCTGCTCGGCGAACAGGTACTCGCGGGTTTGCGAAGCCTCGACCTGAGCCAAGCCCGCTGGCGGGCCGCTGTAGAGTACTTGGCCGCCATGCTCGCCGGCTGCCGGGCCAACGTCGATCAACCAATCGGCGCGGCGCATGGTTTCCAGGTCGTGTTCCACCACAAACAACGAATTGCCCGCGGCCTTCAAACGTTCCAGCGCCGCGAACAGTGCCTCACCGTCCGCAGGATGCAAACCTGCCGAGGGCTCGTCCAACACGTAGATCACACCGAACAACTGCGAACCCAATTGTGTGGCCAGCCGCAAGCGTTGCAACTCGCCGGAGGAAAGCGTCGGTGTGCTGCGCTCAAGGGCCAGATAACCCAAACCCAGGTCGGTCAGGGTGCTGACCCGCTCGAGCAAATCCTGGGCAATCCGCTGGGCCGCCAGGCGTTTTTCCACCGACAGCGTGCCTTTGTCCTGCCCCTCTGCCACCGGGCGCAGCATCTCGGCCAGTTGCAGCAATGACATCTGCGACAGCTCACCAATGTCATAACCGGCGAACTTCACCGACAACGCCGCCCGCGTCAGGCGCTTGCCCTCGCACAACGGGCACGGACTGCCCTGCATGAATTGCGAGACGCGCTTTTTCATCAGTGCGCTTTGGGAGTGAGTGAACGTGTGCAGGATATAGCGCCGGGCGCCGCTGAACGTCCCTTGGTAACTAGGCTCCAGCTTACGCTTGAGGGCGTCGCGGGTTTGCGCCGGGGTCAAGCCGGCATACACCGGCACGGTCGGGGTTTCTTCGGTGAAGAGAATCCAGTCCCGCTGTTTTTTCGGCAAGTCGCGCCAAGGGATATCGACGTCATAACCCATCGTCACCAGGATGTCCCGCAGGTTCTGCCCCTGCCACGCCAGCGGCCAGGAAGCCACCGCCCGCTGGCGAATGGTCAGGGACGGATCGGGCACCATCAGCGCCTCGGTGACTTCATACACTCGACCCAAGCCATGGCATTGCGGGCAGGCACCCTGGGGTAAATTGGGGGAAAAGTCCTCGGCATACAGCATCGGCTGCCCCGGCGGGTAGCTGCCGGCGCGGGAATACAGCATGCGGATCAGGCTCGACAAGGTGGTCACGCTGCCCACCGACGACCGCGTGCTCGGCGTGCCCCGCTGCTGTTGCAGGGCCACGGCCGGTGGCAGGCCTTCGATGGAGTCCACATCCGGCACGCCTACTTGATCGATCAGGCGCCGGGCATAGGGTGCCACCGATTCGAAATAGCGGCGCTGGGCCTCGGCGTACACAGTGGAAAAGGCCAGGGACGACTTGCCGGATCCCGACACCCCGGTAAACACCACCAGGGCATCCCGGGGAATGTCCACGTCGACGTTGCGCAGGTTGTGTTCCCGGGCGCCCCGTACCCGGACGAAGCCGGTGCGCTGCTTGGATAACGCAGTGTCTGGCGGCAAGTTGCGTTGTGAAGTCATGGTCAACCTTATAAGGGGTGAGTCCAGGTGTTGATCGAGAAAAGCAGGCGAACGTTCAATCGCAGTGCAGAGCACCGGCGGCAATCCATATAGCTTATGCCGCCATGAACGGGCAAGGCGCACGGCCAGAATTTCAATGGAAATCCCGACTGCGCACATTGATCCAGGCCAATAATGGCGTCAGGTCACTCAAGCGCCCGGCGATCAAGTGCCGGACCTCCCCCACCGCCTCCCAGCGCCCGTCTACCTTGAGCAACTGCGACGCTACCAGCACCTGGCGCTGACGCTCTGCCAGGTCACGCCAGACCACCACGTTGATATTGCCGAACTCATCTTCCAGGGTGACAAAGGTGACTCCGCTGGCGGTCCCAGGCCGTTGCCTGCCGGTCACCAAACCGGCGATGCTGACATGACGCCCATGCTCCACTGTCAGCAGCTCCCGGGAACTGCGGCAACGTCGCGTGCGCAGTTCATCACGCAGCAGCGCCAACGGGTGTGGGCCCAGGGTAGTACCGACGCTGGCATAGTCGGCCTGCAGGTCTTCGCCTACCGTCGGTTGCGGCAACGCCACCACAGACTCTTCGGGGCTGGGCACGCCGGCAAACAAACCCATCTGCCGCTGTACCCCGGCCACTTCCCAGCGCGCCTGATATCGGTGCCCGGCCAAGCTGCGCAACGCACCGGCATCCGCCAGCAGTTCCTGGGCGCGAGTGTCCAGCCGGGCGCGCTCGCCAAGGTCGGCAATGTCGAAAAAATCACCGCCCTGGCGCGCGGTTTCAATGCGCCGTGCATCCTCCTCACGAAATCCCGAAACCATGCGCAGCCCCATGCGGATTGCCGGCTGCTGGCCCTCGATGGGTTCCAGGCTGCAATCCCAGTCACTGGCGCTCACGTCCACCGGGCGAATCTGCAAGTGATGACGGCGCGCGTCCTGGAGAACCTGGTCCGGGCTGTAGAAGCCCATGGGCCAACTGTTGATCAGGGCGCAGGCAAACGCCGCCGGCTCATGGCATTTGAGCCAGCAACTGGCGTAGGTCAGCAAGGCGAAACTGGCGGCGTGAGACTCCGGAAAACCATAGCTGCCAAAGCCCTTGATCTGCTCGAAAATCTGCGCGGCGAAGGCTTCGGTGTAGCCGTTTTTCACCATGCCGCTGCGCAGTCGTTCCTGATGAGGCTCCAGGCCACCGTGGCGCTTCCAAGCTGCCATGGAGCGACGCAACTGATCGGCCTCACCGGGGCTGTAGTCGGCAGCGACAATGGCGATCTGCATCACTTGCTCCTGGAACAGCGGAATGCCCAAGGTACGTTCCAACACAACTTCCAACTCCGGCGATGGATAAGTCGTTTCTTCTTCCTTGTTCCGCCGACGCAGGTACGGATGCACCATGCCGCCCTGAATCGGTCCAGGACGCACGATGGCCACCTCGATCACCAAGTCATAGAAATCCTTCGGCCGCAGCCTGGGCAGCATCGACATCTGCGCCCGGGACTCGATCTGGAACACGCCAATGGTGTCGGCGCGGCTGATCATGGCGTAGGTGGCCGGGTCCTCCTTTGGAATACCGGCCAAGGTCAGATCACGGTGGCGATGACGCCGCAGCAGGTCGAAGCACCGGCGAATGGCACTGAGCATACCCAAGGCCAGGATATCGACCTTGAGCAAGCCGACGGCATCCAGGTCGTCCTTGTCCCATTGAATGATGGTGCGCTCAGCCATGGCGGCATTTTCCACCGGCACCAGGGTGTCCAGCGGGTGTTCGGAAATCACGAAACCACCGGGGTGCTGGGACAGGTGCCGGGGAAAGCCAATCAGTTGCTGGGTCAGGCTGAGTACCCGGCGCAGCACCGGGCTGTCGGGGTCGAAACCGCCTTCACGCAGGCGCTCCAAGGGCGGCGCTTCATCGCTCCAGCGCCCACAGCAATCAGCCAGCGCGTTAACCTGATCCGGCGGCAGGCCCAGGGCCTTGGCCACGTCACGTACCGCGCCGGCACCGTGGTAGCTGCTGACCACCGCCGTCAAGGCGGCGCGGGTGCGGCCGTAGCGCTGGAACACGTATTGCAGCACTTCTTCCCGGCGTTCGTGTTCGAAATCGACGTCGATGTCTGGCGGCTCGTTGCGCTCCCGGGACAGGAAGCGCTCGAACAGCATGTTCGTCAGGATCGGGTCGATTTCGGTGATGCCCAGGGCATAACACACTGCCGAGTTGGCGGCCGAGCCACGGCCCTGGCAGAGGATCGAACGGCTGCGGGCAAAGCGCACGATGTCATGCACCGTGAGGAAATAGCTTTCGTAACCCAGCTCGGTGATCAGTTCCAGTTCTTTGTCAATTTGCTGGAGGGTCTTGGGCGTGACGCCGTTCGGCCAGCGCTGGACCATGCCCTGCTCGGTCAAGATCCGCAGCCAGGATTTCGGGTCCTGCCCTTCGGGTACCAACTCCCGTGGGTATTGATAACGCAGTTGGCTCAGGTCGAAAGTGCAACGGCGGGCAATGCTCAACGACGCTTCAAGCAAGTGCGGCGGATACAGGGCACGAATGGCGTCAAGGCTGCGCAAGTGGCGTTCGCCATTGGGATACAGGCGCGCGCCCGCCTCGGCGACCGGCACGTGATGACGGATCGCGGTCATGGTGTCCTGCAACGCACGACGGCTGCGCACATGCATATGCACATCGCCGCAGGCGACTGCCGGGATATGCCAACGGGCCGCCAGCTTCAAGCGTTGCTCAAGAAGACGGGCATCGTCCTGACCACCATGCAACTGCACCGCCAGCCACACTCTCTGGGCGAACGTATTGCACAGCCACTGGATGTCGGCCTGGGTGTCGGCCTCTTCGGCCACCCACAGCACCAACAACCCCGGTACAGGATTGGCGAAGTCTTCTTGCAGCAGGCGGTAGTGACCTTTCTCGGCACGACGCCGGGCAAGGGTGATCAGCCGGCAAAGGTGCTGATAGCCCTCCAGGTTTTCCACCAGCAGCACCAGTTTCGGGCCGTTCTCGATGCGCATCTCGCTGCCGATGATCAACGGCAGCTTGACCTCCTTGGCCGCCTGCCAGGCACGGACGATGCCCGACAGGGTGCATTCATCGGTGACTGCCAGCGCTTGGTAGCCTTGCTGCCTGGCCCGCTCGAACAGCTCGCGGGCACTGGACGCACCGCGCTGGAAACTGAAATTGGACAGGCAGTGCAGCTCGGCGTAATCCGGGTTCATGCAAACCAGCCTTGCAGCCACAGCACGCCGCGTTCGCCCACGGTTCGATAGGCCCAGCCCTGCTGGCCCGTGCGGGTCTGGATCAGGTAGTAATCACGGCGCACATCGGCACCGTCCCACCAGCCGGATTCAATGCGCTCCGGGCCCATAAGGACCTGTATGCCCTGCTCGGCCAATACCGTCGGCTCACTCAACAACCAGCCGGGCCGTTGCACCTTGCTCAATGGCGGACACGCCCGGCTGTCGACGCCAGGTTGCCAGGCACATTCCGGGCGATGATCGGCTTGAAAACGCAAGCCTTGTACCGCCTCGTCACCCAGGCGCGCCCGCAGGCGTTCACGCAACTGCTCCCAAGGCAGGGTTTGTTGCGGGCGCTCATCGAACAGGTCCTGGCGCTGGGGCACAAACACCGGCAGGTCCTGGGCCGTCAGGCGAAAGCCGCGCACCGGCGATGTCACCTGGACCTGCTCCAGGCGCCCTCGGGCCAGCTCGAATAACATCGCCGGATCACGTTCCGCACTGAGCAGGCCAACCTTGATCAGCGTGTCCGGCTCCTCGGCATGTTCCAGATGCAGGTCGAAACGCTGCACGCCACTGTCTCGTCCACACAGAAACGCCGACAAGTCGCCCGTCAGGCGACGCAGCACAAACAGCAACGCCTGGTGAGACAGCACGTCAAAGTTCAGTTCGATGCGTGCATCGAACTGGTCTGGCGGCAGGTAGAAAGCCAGGGCCAGTGGGCGCTGGCCGGACAGCGCATCCAGGTGCTTGAGCAATGCCGCATCAAAACGCCGAGCCAGGGTATGCCGGGGCAAGGCCTGCACCTGAGCCAGGGTGCGCAGGCCCATCCGCGACAAGGCGGTGGCGGCTTGCGGGTCGAGACCGGCGCGGTCGATGGGAATCGGACCCAAGGCTTGCTGTAGAACTTCATCATCCGCCACGGCCACACCGTCGTAGACATTGGCCAGCACCCGGGCGGCGATCGGGTTGGGGGCGACAACGATGCGGTGACGAAAACCCAGCGCTGTCAGTTCCTTGCGCAGGCGTGCTTCGAGCTGCGGCCATGGCCCGAACAGACCCAGGCTCGACTCAATCTCGAACAACAGGGCGCGCGGGTAAAACACACTGACCTGGGAGCTGAAACGGTAGGCCCAGGCGGCAAGAAATTGCTGCCAGCGCTCGATGTCCACCGGATCGTATTCGGCGCAGGTAAAGGCCTTGGTCAGGGCATGAGCCGCCGTCAGGGACTGGCCAGGGCGCAGCCCCAATTTGCGCGCAGCCTCGTTGACGGTTTGCAGCACCCGCCGCTGCGGGGTACCCGTCAGTAATGCCAAGGGCTGATCCGGTTCGGGACGCAGACGCAGCACCCCGTCCAGCGCCAATTGCGGGAAGACAATACAGACCCAGCGCATGCCAACCTCAGTGCCCGCTCGCAAGAGCAATCGGCGCCGGGTGAGCCAACCCGCCCCGGCACTTGAGCACCCGTACCTGGGCGGGCCTGGCCTCGACCACCAGACGCAAAGCCGCCGGCGACGGGTTGATTGCCTCGCTCAACGGGCGCCAGGCAAACGCCAGGGTCTGGCCGGTTTCCGCCGCCACCTGCAAACGACGCAAGGCTCGGTCGTCGGCCTTGCGCGGCCAGCACAACACCGCCCCGCAACTGCCGGAACGCAGGCATTGCTCCACTGCCCACAAGGCGTCGCGTTCATCCGCCTGGATCACCGAGAGCTGGCGCAGGTCCACACCGGCGTTTTGCCAGGCATGGGGATAGGGAATATAGGGCGGTGCCACCAGCACAATCCGCTCCCCCGCCGCCGAGAGTCGCGCCAGGGTCGGCCATACCAGTTGCAACTCGCCCACACCCTCCTTGGCCACCAGGATTTCACTCAAGGCCGACTCCGGCCAGCCTCCCGTAGGCAGCACCGCATCCAGGGCGGCGAGCCCGGTGGCATGAACGCTGGCCGGTGGCGCAACGGGCCGGCCCTTCCAGACTCGACCACCATTGAACAACGAGTCCAGGGCAACGACGGCGCCCATCAACCTTGCCTCACCAGACCGCAGAACACGCCTTCGATGGCCAGGTCCTGGTCGGGCCGGACCACGATGGGTGCATAAGCCGGGTTACGTGGCAGCAGACGTACGTTTTCGCCGGTGCGCTCGAAGCGTTTGATGGTGACTTCACCGTCCAGGCGCGCCACCACAATCTGCCCATTCACTGCCTCGGCACTGCGACGTACGCCCACCAGGTCGCCATCGAGGATGCCGTCTTCGATCATTGAGTCGCCCTGGACCCGCAGCAGGTAATCCGGTATTCGGGCGAAGGTGGCCGGGTCGAGCATCAGGCGATTGTGGACTTCGGCGTCGGCACCGATGGGCAAGCCTGCTGCCACTCGGCCGAGGACGGGGATGTCCAGCCATTCGGGGCGTGCCGGTTGATTGAGCAGGCGGATACCGCGGGCCTGATTAGGATTGACCTCGATAAAACCGGCCTCGGTCAGAGCCAGCACATGCTTGCGGGCGACACTACGGGAAGCAAAGCCGAAGGCCTCGGCGATTTCGGCGAGGCTCGGGGGTTGGCCTTGCTGCGCGATACGGTCGCGAATGAAGGTCAGGATGGCGGAGCGGCGGGGAGATAGGGTCGTCATGGAGTACATTTGTACTCTTTCGAGAAATAGCTGACAAGCACCGCCAGTCGGGAGGGATATCAGCCTGCCAAGAATCGCCCCAACATCACACGACCCCTCCTCCTTCACCACGAAACGCGCTGGGGCTCAGCCCCGTCCAGCGTTTGAACGCCCGTCTGAAACTGCGTACATCGCTGTAACCCACCTCCTCGGTGATGCGCTCGATGGACAACCCCGGGTTGCTCAACAAACCCATGGTGCGCGCGCGCCGTACGTGTTCCAGCAACCCTTCAAAGGTCAGCCCATGTTCGGTCAGGCGCCGGCGCAAGGTGCGGCCGCTCATGTTCAAGTCACTGGCGACCTTTTCCAACTGGCTGCCCTGTAAGTCACGGGAAATCGCGCGCTCCACCGCCTGGATCAAGTCCATCTTCTGGTGCAGTTGAGCGCTTTCCAGTTCCAGCAGTTCCAGGGCCTGGCGCAACGCCAGGGCATGATGATTGGGCAGGCGTACGTCCAGCCAATGACGGGCCAGGACCATGCGATTGTGCAGGCAACCAAAACGCACATCCGTACCGAACAACCGCAGGTACTCGGCGACATACGACGGCGCGGCATGCATGAACTCCACCCGCAGCGGCATGAAGTCGGCGCCTACCAACGCCCGACCATAGACCATGAGGCTGGCAAAGAACTCTTCGGCGGCAAACACTTGCACCTGCGCATAGGGCAACAGGCATTCGATATCGACAAACACCTCGTCGGCGCTTTCATGGGTACGCGTGGTGGCAATGCCGCCGGAGGTATGTTGATGGCGCTCACCGACGGCGAACGCATCGCGCAAGGTCTTGCACAGCGAAATCACATGCCCCAGCAGGCCCAGGGTACCCAGCACATTCTGATGGCCCACACACAAGCCCAATCCCTGGTCGGGCAAGACCTTGAGCGCCCGCTGAATCATGGTGACCGCCTGGCGATAGGAAATCCGCTGGGCCGGGTCATCCAGGTCGTCGAGGGTAAAACCCAGGCCGCGACACAGGTGCTCGGCGCTGGCGCCCTTTTGCGCGACGACTTGCCCGAGGGTTTGCAGGAGAAATGGCGAGACCAGGGCCAGTTCATAGTGCGGATCAACGGCTTTGCTTTGCATGGATCTTCGATTCCCGACTGAGTGCTCGGTTGTTGTTTTAGAAACATCCTGACAATCATAGGCGCTTGCCAGATTCGCCGCACTCTGGATGAAAACTGTCCGCCAAAGTCCCCCTATCTGGCCGCCAATACCCTGCCCCGTTGGGCGCCAAGGGCTTATTTGTATAGGTAGCGTCCCCCTAACAATAATAATGAGCCCAGACATGAAACCGATCCGTGCGCTTCGCCCCGTGCAACTCGCCCTGCTGACCCTGATCAGCCTGCCGGCCCTGGCCACCGAAGGCGGTGTCGACAACATCGGCCCCGGCACCGACGGCTTCTACATCTTGCCGCTGGACGTCAACAACCTGCCGGACCACATGTTTGCGTTCAACCTCTACTACAACCACTACGAAGCCAGGAAGCTCAATATCAGCTCCCTGGGTGGCAAGGTGTCGGGGGTGGATATCCAGTCCGATGCCGTCATCCCGCGCCTGGATTACCTCAGCCCGGTGCGGGTGTTGGGCGGGCGACTGGGCGCCTACATCGCCCAGCCGTGGATTAAACAGCAGGTGTCGATGTTCGGCATGTCTGACCAGCGCGAAAGCATGGGCGATACCACTCTGGCCCCGATCATCCTCTGGGACATGGGCAAGAACCTGACCCTGGCGACGGCCCTGGAGATCACCTTGCCCACCGGCGAGTACGACGCCACGCGGCTGGCCAATACAAGCAACAACTTCTATACCTACAAACCGCTGGTGTCCGCGACCTGGATGCCTAATGAGCGTACCGAGCTGTCGATCAAGACTACCTACAGTTTCAACAAGGAAAACCCTGATACCCATTACCGCTCAGGGCAGATTTTCCACTTTGATTATTCGGCCAGCTACAAAGTGACCGATAACCTGAGCCTGGGGGTGAATGGGTACTACCTCAAGCAGACCACTGACGATAAGCAGTACGGGCGTACGGTGGTCAATATCTATGGGGAGGATGTTGATGACGGTGTGAAGGGGCAGGTGTTTGCCATCGGTCCGGCGGTGTATTTCACTTTTCTCAAGTACGCGAGTGCGGAGGTGCGGTGGGCCAAGGAGTTTGATGTGAAGAATCGGCCGGAGGGGGATATGTTGTGGGCTAAGTTGACGATTCCGTTTGCGCTGTAATACGGGGGATTGGGTTGGGCTGGGTTGGGGGACATATCCGTTGCTGCGGTTATGGCCACTATTGGTTCCGCTCTTACAGCGGGTCACTTTGGAAAAGCCCCAAAGTAACCAAAGGGCTCTTGCCCCACCACTCGGCACCTCGCTCATGCTCGGTGTGCCCGTAATCCGACATTGATTTGGGGGGCCGCCGCCATCGGCCATCCCTGGCCGAGGGCGGCTAAACCGGCGTCCTGCCGGTTTACCCCCCAAATCAATATCGGCTTACGGCCAGCGTGGTTTAACGGGGCGCCTCAGATCAAAATCACAAGCCACAGCAAAAGCCAGATCAAAAGACCGCTGACTTCGTCAGCGAATAAGGATGTAAAAGCCACAACGCATACGCTTCAGATACTAGGTCGGCTACTAGGCCGCCTCGCTCTGTTTTTGATCTTAGGCGCCCCGTTAAACCACGCTGGCTGAGCGTAGGCATTGGTCCGTGGGTAAACCGGCAGGACGCCGGTTTAGCCGCACTGGGCCAGGGATGGCCCATTGCGGCGGCCCACGGACCAATGCCGGAGAGAAGGCACACCGAGCACTAGCGAGGTGCCGAGTGGTGGGGCAAGAGCCCTTTTGGTTACTTTTGGGGCTCTTTTCCAAAAGTGACCCGCCGTAAGGGCGGAACCAACAGTGGCCATAACCGCAGCAACGGATATGCCCCCCAATCCACCCAACCCACCCCCACTCAACTAGCAGTAGCCAACAACAAATCCCGCACCGACCTTCCCTGCCCACGACTACGATCATGCTCATACAACGACGCAGCAATCTCGTCCGCCCGAATCGGCAGGATCGACAGCAGCGTGTCGCTCAAACCATGACTGGCCTGGCTGAACCCCTGCATATAGATACCCGCCTTGCAGCGCTCATCCGTCACCACGCGGTAGTCACGGCTGACCTCAAAGTCGCCCATGTACTCCTGCATCGGCGCCAGCAACTGGCGATGCATCTGCCGCTCATACCCGGTAGCCAACACCACCGCGTCGTAATGGTTAAGGCTGGTATCCCCAGTGGCGTTATTGCGCAGGGCCAACTCGACCCCCAACGGGCCGGCAGTGGCTTTTTCCACAGCGGTCAGGGTACGGAACGCGTGACGGGCAATACCCGAAACTTTCTGGCGATAGAAAATCCCGTAGATGCGCTCGATCAGGTCCAGGTCCACCACCGAATAGTTGGTGTTGTGGTATTCGTTGACCAGGCGCTCGCGCTCACCGCTGGCCTGCTGGAACACCAAGTCGGTGAATTCCGGCGAGAACACTTCGTTGACGAACGGGCTGTCGTCGGCCGGTTTGAGGGCCGAGCCCCGCAGGATCATGTCTACTTGCACCGACGGGAAGCTGTCGTTGAGGTCGATAAAGGCTTCGGCCGCGCTCTGGCCGCCGCCGATGATCGCAATGCGCATCGGCTTGCCATCGACACACGGCTGCTGGGCCATGCGCGCCAGGTACTGGGAATGGTGGAACACCCGACCATCCTCCCTGAGGCCCTTGAACGCTGGAGGAATGCGTGGCGTCCCGCCGGCGCTGACCACCACCGAACGCGCCGTGCGCACCAGTTGCTCACCCTGGGCATCCCGGGAAATCACCCGCAGTGCCTCGACCTGCTGCTGATGCAGGATCGGCTCGATGGCCAGCACTTCCTCGCCATAACGGCTTTGTGCCTGGAACTGCCCGGACACCCAGCGCAGGTAGTCGTTGTACTCCATGCGGCATGGGTAGAAGGTTCCCAGGTTGATGAAGTCCACCAAACGGCCATGGGCCTTGAGGTAGTTGACGAAGGAGTAAGGGCTGGTGGGGTTGCGCAGGGTGACCAGGTCCTTGAGGAAGGAAATCTGCAATTCACTCTGGGCTACCAGGGTATTGCCGTGCCAGCGGTAGTCGGCCTGCTTGTCGAGAAACAGCACGTCCAGTTTGCCTTGGGCCTTCTCGCGCTCTTGCAGGGCGATGGCGAGCGCCAGGTTCGAAGGGCCGAAACCGATACCGATCAGGTCGTGAACCGCGGGCGATGCAATTGCCTGTGTCATTCCAGTGTCCTCTGGATAAGCCCCGTGGCGGTGGGGCGGGAAAGCCTCAGAGACCTGAAGGCAGAACAACAGGTCGTGTGTTGATAGGAAACGAGGACAATGAAAAAAAATTTAGCCGCGACGCGATCAGTGCGTGTCCCACTCACGCATCCGCACCCGGCAGTGCTTCATGGCGTTGACGATGTGTTTCTCCACGAGGCTGCGGGAAATATTCAGGCGCTCGGCAATTTCCGGATGGGACAAACCTTCAAGCTTGCGCAGCATGAAGCTGTCACGACAGGCCGCCGGCAATTCCCCCAAGGCGCGCTCCAACATCTCCAGGCGCTGGCCATGATCCAGGCTGGCGTGAGGGGACGCCGTGGCAAAGCGCTCTTCGCTGTCCAACACGTCCAATGGCTCCACCTGGCGCAGGGCATTCCGCCGGTGGCCATCGATCACCAGGTTCAGGGCCGTGCGATAAAGGAACGCGCGGGGCTGCTCGATGGGGGTGTCGCTCGCCCGCTCCAGTACCCGCACATAAGCGTCATGCACCACATCCTCGGCCACCTGGCGGTTGCCCAGCTTGGCGTTAAGGAAACACACCAGCTCGCGATAGTAGTTTTCCAACATGACTCCCGACCGCCTGGAGGGCGGCATTAGGTCCTTGAGTGCGAAGACAACAGCCGATTCAGCGATGCGGTTCGGTGATGGCAGTTTGAATATGCGTAATTTATAGTAATTCTCATCTAGATTTAAACAAGACTTGTATCAACGGCCCATTTATTTCTCTGTGGCACCTGTAACCGCATATGTAACAGCCTAAATTGCCGGGCAATTTTCTCGTTTACCTTGCAGCTTCCCGCACCTGCGGCCCGTTCTTTCCCGGCTGGAACCTAAGCATGCAACGTCCTCGACCCGCCCGGCGCGCCTTGTTTGTCATGACGTGCCTGATCCCCGTTATTGCCGTCGCCGCCTGGCAGGTCCTGCCACCGGGCCGGGACAAACTGGCGACTGTCACCGTGACCCGTGGCGATATCGAAAGCAGCGTCACCGCCCTGGGCACCCTGCAACCTCGGCGCTACGTTGACGTCGGCGCCCAGGCCTCCGGGCAGATCCAGAAAATCCACGTGGAGGCCGGTGCCGAGGTCAAGGAAGGCCAATTGCTGGTAGAGATCGACCCGTCCACCCAAAAGGCCAAGCTGGACGCCAGTCGCTACGCCATCGAGAACCTGCAGGCTCAGTTGCAGGAACAACGGGCCCAGCATGAACTGGCGCGGCAGAAGTACCAGCGCCAGCAAAAACTCGCGGCCGGCAATGCCACCCGTGAAGAGGACGTACAAACGGCCAAAGCCGAACTGAGCGCCACCCAGGCGCGGGTCGACATGTTCCAGGCGCAGATCCGCCAAGCCCAGGCCAGTTTGCGCAGCGACGAAGCCGAGTTGGGCTACACCCGCATCTATGCGCCCATGAGCGGCACCGTGGTCGCGGTGGATGCACGGGAAGGCCAGACCCTCAACGCCCAGCAACAGACACCGCTGATCCTGCGTATCGCCAAGCTGTCGCCGATGACGGTCTGGGCCGAGGTTTCCGAGGCGGATATCGGCCACGTCAAACCCGGCATGCATGCCTACTTCACCACCCTCAGCGGCGGCGCCCGGCGCTGGACCAGCACCGTGCGGCAGATCCTGCCGGTGCCGCCCAAGCCGCTGAATGAAACCAGTCAGGGCAACGGCAGCCCCGCCAGCAGCAGTAAAAGCGGCAGTGGCCGCGTGGTGCTATACACCGTGCTGCTGGACGTCGACAACCCGGATCACGCCTTGATGGCCGAAATGACCACCCAGGTGTTTTTCGTCGCCGGCCGTGCGCAGAACGTATTGACCGCACCGGTCGCCGCCCTCAAGGGCGGCGCTGGGAGCGAACTGCAGCAAGCGCGGGTGGTGGCGAAAAATGGCGACATTGAACCACGCCAGGTGCGCACCGGCCTCAGCGACCGGCTGCGTATCCAGGTGGTTGAAGGGCTCGCCGAGGGTGAGCATTTGCTGATCGGCCCCGCCACCAATAGCGGAGGCTGAATGCAAACGCCCCTGATCACCCTGTCGGACATTCGCAAGTCCTACGGCGGCGGAGATGCGCCGTTGGTGGAAGTGCTGTGCGGGATTGATATGTCGATCCATGCCGGCGAGTTTGTCGCGATTGTCGGCGCGTCCGGCTCCGGCAAGTCGACCTTGATGAACATCCTCGGCTGCCTCGACCGCCCCACCTGCGGCGAGTATCTGTTTGCCGGAGAAAACGTCGCACAACTGGACAGCGACGAGCTGGCCTGGCTGCGACGCGAAGCCTTCGGTTTTGTGTTCCAGGGCTACCACCTGATCCCCGCCGCGTCGGCCCGTGAAAATGTCGAGATGCCGGCCATCTACGCTGGCATCCCGGCCGCCGAACGCCACGCCCGGGCCACCGCCCTGCTGGAACGCCTGGGCCTGGGCGAGCGCACCGGTAATCGCCCACACCAGTTGTCCGGCGGCCAGCAACAACGGGTGTCGATTGCCCGGGCCTTGATGAACGGCGGCCACATCATTCTTGCGGACGAACCCACCGGCGCCCTCGACAGCCACAGCGGCGCCGAAGTCATGACGCTGCTGGACGAACTCGCCGCCCAGGGTCACGTGGTGATCCTGATTACCCACGACCGCGAAGTGGCGGCGCGAGCCAAGCGCGTCATCGAAATCCGCGACGGGCTGATCATCAGCGACACCGCCGCCGACCATCCCGAGGTGCAACACAGCGCCAACGCCAACGCCCTGCAAGCCGTCGACTTACGCCAGCGCCTGGAAGACGGCAGCGAGCACAACGGTGCCTGGAAAGGTGAACTGGTGGACGCCGTGCACGCGGCCTGGCGCGTGATGTGGATCAATCGCTTCCGCACCGCCCTGACCCTGCTGGGCATCGTGATTGGTGTGGCCTCGGTGGTGGTAATGCTCGCCGTCGGCGAAGGCAGCAAGCGCCAAGTCATGGCGCAGATGGGTGCCTTTGGCTCAAACATTCTCTACCTCAGCGGCCTGTCCTCCAGCCCGCGAGCGCCCAGGAGCATCGTCAGCCTGACCGACGTCGCCGCCGTGGCCATGCTGCCTCAGGTGAAGATGATCATGCCGGTCAATGGCTCGCAGGCCACGGTGCGTTTTGGTAATGCCGACCACGCCAGTTATGTCGGCGGTAACGGCATTAACTTCCCGGAAATCTTCAACTGGCCGGTGGTCGAAGGCAGCTACTTCACCCAGGCCGACGAAGACAGCGCCACCGCTGTGGCCGTCATCGGCAAGAAGGTACGGGACAAACTACTCAAGGATTTCAGCGACCCCATCGGCCAGTACATCCTGATCGAGAACGTGCCGTTCCAGGTGATCGGCGTGCTCCAGGAAAAAGGCGCCAGCTCCGGCGACCAGGACAGCGACGACCGGATCGCCGTGCCCTACTCCGCTGCCAGCATCCGTCTGTTTGGCAGCCAGAACCCGCAGTACGTAGCCATCGCAGCCGCCGACGCCTCCCAGGTCAAACAGACCGAACAGGCCATCGACGAACTGATGCTGGGCTTGCACAACGGCCGCCGGGACTTCGTGGTGACCAATTACGCAGCCATGATCCAGGCCGAGGCTCGCACACAGAACACCCTGTCGTTGATGCTCGGCTCGATTGCCGCCATTTCTCTGCTGGTAGGCGGGATTGGCGTGATGAATATCATGCTGATGACCGTGCGTGAACGCACCCGGGAAATCGGTATCCGCATGGCCACCGGCGCACGCCAGCGCGACATCCTGCGTCAGTTTCTTACCGAGGCCGTAATGCTTTCGGTGGTCGGCGGCCTGTGCGGTGTCGCCCTGGCGCTGATCGTCGGCGGCGTACTCGTCCTCGCCGACGTGGCGGTGCAATTTTCCCTGTTGGCCGTGCTCGGCGCCTTTGGCTGCGCACTCGTCACCGGTGTTGTCTTCGGCTTCATGCCGGCCCGCAAAGCTGCCCGGCTTGATCCGGTAAAGGCGTTGACCAGTGAATAAACGATCCATGACCCCGCGACTGTCCCTGCTCAGCCTGTGCCTGCTGCTCAACGCCTGCACCGGCACTGCGCCCTCCTCCGACACGCACATTACACCGCCCACGACCTGGCAATTCGCCGAGCGCCAGGCAAACCAGTCCACCAACCAGCAATGGTGGACGCAGTTTGGCAGCCCGCAACTGAACCACCTGATCGACCAGGCCCGCCACGACAGCTACGACGTGGCTGCAGCCATGGCCCGAGTGAGTCAGGCCCAGGCCAGTGCAGTGATTGCCGGTGCGCCGCTGTTGCCGGAGGTGGGTCTGAACCTCAAGGCCAGTCGCCAGAAACGCATCAGTGGCAGCAGCACCGCAGACAGCTCTGACACCAGCAGCACGGTCAACAACTACAGCGCCAACCTCACCGCCAGCTATGAAGTGGACTTCTGGGGCGGTCGCGCCGCCGCCCGCGACAGCGCGCTGCAAACCGTGCGCGCCAGTGAGTTCGATCAGGCGACGGTGGAGCTGACTTTGCTCAGCAACGTCGCCGACCGTTATGCACAGACCTTGTCGGCCCAACAACGTCGGCAGATAGCCGAACTCAACCTGGCCAATGCCCGCAACGTCCTCAATCTGGTACAGACCCGCTACGACTCGGGCTCGGCCACAGCCCTGGAACTGGCCCAGCAGAAAAGCCTGGTGGCCAGCCAGCAACGGCAACTGCCGCTGATTCAACAACAAGCCGAGGAATCGCTGATCACCCTCGCCGCCCTGCTGGGCCAGCCAGTGCAAGCCCTGAACCTGGGCACCGAGGGTTTCCAGGTCCTGACCTGGCCGACTATTGGCGCTGGCATTCCCAGCGACCTGTTGACGCGCCGTCCCGACATTGCCCGTGCCGAGGCGCAAATGGCGGCGGCGCAAGCGGATGTCACCGTGGCCCGCGCGGCGATGCTGCCGACGGTGACGCTGGGAGCGTCGCTGGGGTCGGGGTCGAGCAAAGCGGCCGATGTGTTGCGCAGCCCGTTCTACACCCTCACGTCGGGGTTGGTGGGACCGGTGTTCAACAATGGGCGCCTGAGTGCCGAGCGCGATCGGGCCAGGGCGCGGCAAGAGGAGTTACTGGAGGTTTATCGCGGGTCGATCATTAATGGTTTTGCTGATGTAGAGAAGGCCCTCAGCAGCATTACCAGGCTGGATCAGCAGCGCCAGTGGCAGGCTGAGGAACTGCAGCAGGCGCAGACAGCGTTTGAGATTGCCGAGCGTCGCTATCAGGCGGGGGCCGAGGATCTGCTGACGGTGCTGGAGACGCAGCGAACGTTGTACGCGGCGCAGGATTTGAATGTGCAGCTCAGGTTGGCGCGGGTGCAGGCGAGTATTGCGCTGTACAAAGCGTTAGGGGGTGGATGGCGAGTGTTGTGACAGGCCATCAGGGGGTTATTCGCGCCTGATGGCCCTACTCGGCAATCACGCCGGCTCTGCGACCTGCTTCTTTGCGAAGCTTTCAAACTCCGAGTCTGCGTGCCAGAACGAATCCAGTTTTACCCGGGTTTCGTCACCAGCCTCCAGCGTCTTCAGCTCTTCAAGCGCCTTTTCCCACCACAGCGGCCTGCAAGCATTCAGGTAGGTACACCGTTTGGCCTGTTTGCCCAGCAGATAGAATTTGGCAACCTTTCGCGACGTCGTGCATTGGCCCTTGAGCTTCCATTTCAGGCGCAGTCGGTCGTAGAGGGCATTTTTTGGAAGGCCATTGGGCACCGAAAATGTCATCTGCGGCAGGCTATCGCGATAGGCCTCGCCATGCTGGTCAAAGAACACCTTTAACATCGCATGGTGGTAGTTCTTCACTGAAAAGTAGTGATTGATGCAGTCGTTGGCCTCGACGACTTTCTTGCCGTCCAGCATGAAGGACACCGCAATCTGCTCAATGGTGAGCAGTGTGGCGCCATGATGGGCCCACTGATCGATCAAACCGATAGTACCGTCGAGAATGGCGACGTTGGCCCTGGTCAGCCCGCAGATGCCACTGTTGAAGAGTTTCAAAGATGGCGCCGGGCGCTCATTTCCGGCGTCTACTTCCTCGGCGAATGCGCGGTACTCCGAGCGCTGGGACGCTTGGGCCCAACTCCACTCGAACTCATCCATCAAAAACTGATTATCCGTGACACGCCCGAATAGCTCGGCGGGATCTTTGAAGAAGACCGTATCGGTATCGATGAAGATGGTTTTGTCGGCGAGTTGAACACCGGCCTGGATAGCACAGGCCTTACGTCGATGGTAATAGCCTGCGGTGCCTTTCCAGGTATCCAGCGTCTGCGTGTCAAGAGGCAGGACAGTGACCGGCCAGCCATCAAAGGACTCGGGCTGATCCGTCATCACTGTGATCGTGAAACTGGCCGGATCTTTCCGGTGACGCAGGGCTGACAAAATGCTGAATTTTGCTTCGTACCGGTAAACAGATTTGTTGCCATAGAGCAGATAGAGGAGTTGATTAGAAAACATAAATCCATAACGCCAAATTCGGTTCGCAGCCAACGATAAAGAGGCCCGATAGTGACATTGTGCCACCACCCAAATTCATCTTCCAGTCGCGACACAAAGAGTAACAATCAAATCCTTCGATACCGCCGTCTAGACCTTCAAGTGCCGCGCATACCAGGGCCGTCTCGGCACCTTCCTGAACAAACTTTTGACCGTCTGCTCATCCCCAAACGTAATCCGCAACGCCAACTTCATCGTCTCTGGATCCATCTCCATCGACCGTCCCATCTGCAACCCCGGCGTGGTACTGCAGCCATGGGTATCCGGCCCCAACCACGGGTCATCCACCTCCACCCACCGCCCCGGTGCAAACCAAGGCACGCCGTTCACCTCAAGGCGTTGAACCTCCCCCGGATGGAACCGCTCATGGGCGCGAAACCAATCTTCGACCCGATCATCAATCCACCCATGAAAGTGCCAGAACACCGGGTTCACATGGGACGAAAACGGATCGCCGAGAAAGTCGTTCTCCGGTCCGAACCAACGCCCGGCAAAGTCTGCCGGATCACGGGCCAACGGTGCCGGCGCACCATTGGATGGATCACGTGCTACCGACGCCCAGCGCATATGCAACCAGTCGTGTAGCCCCAGCTCCACCTGCGAACCAAACTGCCCCAACGTCATGCGCGACAGATAAGCCGGATCCCGATACTGCGACTCCCATACCTGGAAATTGCTGCAATAGGTCTCGCCGCTTTTGATATCGCTGACCCACTGGGTAAAGGTGTCATCCCCCCGGGAAACCCAGGTCGGCGGCACCGAAAAGCCATCGTGATTATCGAAGTAACGGATAAACCCCAGGCGATCGCGCTCAAGCTCTGGCTGCGGCAACGGAAAGCGCGGCCAGGACGGCAGATCCTGCATCGAACGCGCCGTGCCCAACATATGCCGGTGCATGAAAAAGAAGTCGATGCCCGAGCCATTGCGGTCCTTGCGTGGCCCGCGAGCATCACGCTCACGGTCACGAGGGCCGGGTTGCCAGCCGATCCCCCGCAGGGCCTCGCGCTTGTCTTCGGGCAGTTTGTGCCATTTGTCCCGGGACGCATGCCATAGCTGGTGAAACAGCCGGTGCTCCGGCGAAATCAGCCAGGCCTCCAGGGTCGGATTGAGCAGCGCCCGCTCACGGGCTTCGGGGAACAACCGCTTGATCGCCACAAACCGGTTGTCGTCTTCGGGCAAGCCGAGGGCACGGTCCATACGCAACACACGCCCACTGAGCGACGCGGTGCCGGCATTACCGAAGGCCGCCCAGACCTCATCGAGGGTGGAGACAAACTGATACCGGATAATACCGCTGCGGCTGTCCAGCAGCCGCCAGCTGATTTGCCCTTGCTTGACGTCTGCCAGGTCGCCCAGGACTTCATAGCGCGGCACGGCATCACTACGTAATCCCTGCGCGCTGTCCAAATACCCGCGCACACCACGACCCCGGGCGGCGATATCGAGCAACAGTTCCAAGCCTTCACCGGGCACGCCATCGAGCCCGGCATCACGGCCTTCGAGACGAATGTCCCACACGCCCCGCAAGGCATTGGCCATCTGCTGGCCGGCCATGTCTGGCAGGTCCACCGTGGCCTCACCCGGGGTAATCGGTTCATCCGGCAGCGTCAATTGACGATGGGCGTAATAGGCGGCTGGCACCGCAGCGCCGGTCAGTGCCAGGCCCGCGATGAAGCCTCGTCGAGAAATCGTCATTGCCCTACCTGTGTCAGCCATGGAGCAGGCTTTATCCAAGCTAGAACGAGCATTGGCCGAACAAATTTAGGGGCCTGGGCAAGCACCTAAATTTCCCCCTCCATCACTCGTTCTTCCCAGATAGCAAAGGCCTCGCCTGCACCTCATCCACCGGAAAGCGACACTGAGATGGCAATGACCAAAACGCGCTCGAAAAAAGCTCTTCTGATCGGCCTGCCACTGGCGCTGGCGATTGCCGCCGGCGGCGGTTTCCTGGGTTGGAAATACCTGTACGACAGCGCGGGTTATCCGCTCAAGGTCATGAAGCAGGCCGACGAGTTGCAAGACCGGATCATTTCCTTCGACAGCCACATCACCCTGCCCTTGCGCTTCGGCAGCGAGGGTGACGAAGCGGATAAAGACGGGCTGGACAAGTTCGACCTGGTCAAGGCCCAGCGTGGGCGCCTCTCGGGGGCGGCCCTGACGATTTTCGGCTGGCCGGAAATGTGGAATGGCCCCAATGCCCCGCACAAACCCACCGCAGCCTTTGTCGACCAATCTCGCCAGCAGCAGGAAGTGCGCTACAAGGCGATCACCGGGATGGTCCGCGACTTCCCCAATCAGGTGGGCATCGCCTACACCCCGGACGACTTCCGACGCCTGCACGGTGAAGGCAAGTTCGCGGTATTTATCAGCATGCTCAATGCCTACCCATTGGGCGAAGACATCAGCCAACTGGACCTGTGGACCGCGCGCGGCATGCGCATGTTCGGTTTCAGCTACGTGGGCAATAACCCGTGGGCCGACTCTTCTCGACCGCTGCCATTTTTCAATGACACACCCGACGCATTCAATGGTTTATCGGACCTGGGCAAACGCGCCGTGCACCGGCTCAACGACCTTGGGGTGATCATCGACGTCTCGCAAATGTCGACCAAGGCCCTGGAGCAAGTGGCCAAGCTCAGCCGCACGCCGATGGTTGCTTCGCACTCGGTGCCACGGGCGCTGGTGGATATCCCGCGCAACCTCAGCGACAAGGAAATGCAGCTGATCAAGAACAGCGGTGGCGTGGTGCAGATCGTGGCGTTTTCCGCCTACTTGCGCCCGCTGACCCAAGCCACCCAGGACAAACTCAACCGCCTGCGTGCCAAGTTCAACCTGCCGCCGCTGCCCAACCTGCACGTGGCACTGATGCCCGGCGACCCGATCATTGCCGCGTGGCCCTCGCAGAAGTTCGGCCAGTACGCCAGCGCGCTGTACGACATCCTCGATGAAGAACCCCAGGCCAGCCTGAAGGACCTGGGCGACGCCATCGACTATGCGGTGACGAAGATGGGTATCGACCATGTCGGCATCAGTTCGGACTTCAACGAAGGCGGCGGCGTGAAAGGCTTCAAGGACGTCAGTGAAATTCGCAACGTGACCGCCGAGTTGATTACTCGTGGCTACTCCGAAGCGGACATCGCCAAGCTGTGGGGCGGCAATTTCCTCAGGGTCTGGGAGCAGGTGCAAAAAGCCGCCCAGCCTGTCGCCCTCACCCAACCTTGAATCCGCAGCGAAGCCTTGCCATGACCGATCGCCGTACCTTTCTGAAAACCGCAGGCGTACTTGCGGCCAGCCTGCCGTTGAGCAGTCACTTGATCCCCTCGGCGGCAGCCGCCACGCCGGCTGTCGCCACGGATAAATGGCAAGCCCTGCGCCAGCTGTTCAAGCTCGACCCCAACTACGCGCACTTCGCCAACTTCCTCATCACCTCACACCCGAAACCGGTGCAGGACGCCATCGACCGCTACCGCGCCGAACTGGATCTCAACCCGGCCAAGTGGGTCGACTGGGAAACCCAGGCCGAATGGCAACGCGAAGGCGAAGTGCGCGACTGGGCGGCGCGCTATCTGGACGTCAAGCCACGGCAGATCGCCCTGACCGGTAGCACCACCGAAGGCCTGGTGATGATTTATGGCGGGCTGCACGTCAACGCCAACCAGGAAATCCTCACCACCGAACACGAGCACTACTCCACCCGCAACACCCTGAACTTCCGGGTCAAGCGCGAAGGCACTCAGGTGCGCAAGATCAGCCTGTTCAAGGACCCGCGCAGCGTCTCCAGCGATGAAGTGCTGGGCAATATCTCGCGCAATATCCGCGCGCAAACCCGGGTGCTGGGCATGACCTGGGTGCAGTCGGGCAGCGGGGTCAAGCTGCCCGTGGGAGAGATTGGTGAACTGGTGCGCGAGCACAATCGCCAGCGGGATGAGAAGGACCGGATTATCTACGTGGTCGATGGCGTGCATGGTTTCGGCGTCGAGGACATGAACTTCGCTGACTTCAAGTGTGACTACTTCATTGCGGGCACCCATAAGTGGATGTTTGGGCCACGGGGCACCGGGATCATTTGCGCCGCCTCGGAGCAAATGAGCGACCTGACGCCGACCTTTCCGACGTTCTCGGAAAACAAGGATTTCGGCACCATCATGACCCCCGGCGGCTATCACGCTTTCGAGCATCGCTGGGCCTTGGGCGAGGCGTTCAAACTGCACCTGCAATTGGGCAAGGCCGAGGTGCAGGCACGCATCCATCAGCTCAACACCTACCTCAAGCAGCGCCTGAAAGAACACGCCGGCATCGAGCTCGTCACGCCCGACAGTGCGCAGCTCTCAGCGGGGTTCACCTTCTTCCGGGTCAAGGGCCAGGACGTCGACGCAGTCGCCGCTTACCTGAACCAAAACCGCATTGTGGTGGATGCCGTGGACCGTGATGTCGGCCCGGTGGTGCGTATGGCGCCGGGCCTGCTCAACACCGAGCAGGAGATCGACCGGGCCATGGCTGTGCTGACGAACAAATACTGAACCCTTTCCTGACACTGACGAGAAGGCTGCAAATAATGTCTCGAACCGCACTGTATCGCCTGTCCCTGGGTGTGATGCTCGCCACACTGGCTGCAGGCAGCGCCCACGCTGCAACACCTGCGCCGGGCAAGGTGTTCAAGGACTGCAAGGACGGCTGCCCGGAGCTGGTGGTTCTGCCGGCCGGCAGTTTTGTCATGGGCACGCCAGACGACGAACTGGGCCGCCAGTCGGACGAAGGCCCGCTGCACACGGTGACGTTTGCCAAGCCGTTTGCCATCAGCCGCTTCCAGGTCCAGGCCAGCGAATGGGACGCCTATATTCGCCAGAGTGGGGTCAAGATCGCCGACGGCGACACCCGCCCCGGCCGTGCGTGCAAGGCCAGCAAGCCGACGTACACCCAAGGGCCGAAGCAGCCGGCGGTGTGCATGGACTTCCAGGACGTCGAAAACTATGTCGCCTGGCTGTCGAAAAAGACCGGCCAGAAATACCGGATGCTCAGCGAAGCCGAACGTGAATATGCGGCCCGCGCCGGCAGTACGGGTTCCTTCCCGTTCCCCATGGACCCGGACACCGAATACGGCATCAGCCAGCACGCCAATACCTACGGGCCGAAAGACGGCTACAGCTTCACCTCGCCCGCCGGCAGCTACCCGCCCAATGCCTTTGGTGTGTATGACATGCATGGCAATGTGTATGAGTGGGTTGCCGATTGCTGGCACGACAGCTACGTCGGTGCGCCGACTGATGGCAGTGCCTGGCAGGACAAGAACTGCGAAACCCGGCATATCCGAGGGAACGATTGGGGCGAGGCGCCGATTTTCTCGCGTTCGGGTAATCGTAATGATCGACCGGCGACGACTCGGGGGGATTGGCTGGGGTTCAGGGTGGCAAGAGAGCTCTGAACGGCAAAGCCACGCTCCTCTGCCGCCGCCTGCGATGCGTTGTAGCCGCTGCCGAGGTACGAGGCTGCGATGCGGGCCGCAGGACCGCCGTCGAGGGCTGCTGCGCAACCCATCGCAGCCTCGTACCTCGGCAGCGGCTACAGAGTTTTCAGTGATTTGATCCATGGCTATCGCAGGCGAGCCACACACTAAATCACGGCGTTCAATAGCATGCAGGCCGCCACCCCCAGGCACAGCGCGGCAAAACCGACTTGCAGGGTACGCGCCCGGATCAACGAACACAGCCTGCGCCCCACCACCATTCCCACGACGCTCGCACCAATAAACACCCACCCCATTCGGTCAATGCTCACCCCGGCATGAAACGCACCCACCACGCCGACCAGGGAAATCAGGCTGATCACCATCAACGACGTGGCGACAATCCCGCGCATCTGCACATCCGTCAGTTGCTTGAACGCCGGCACAATCAAAAACCCGCCACCGACCCCCAGCAACCCCGACACTGCGCCCGTCACCGCGCCAAGGGCGGCCAAGGTTGCCGTGCATTTGGCGGTCCAGGAAAAGCGTCCGGTCTGTTGATCCAGCATGCAGTTCTTCTGGCCCCAGGACGCGGTGCCATGGTCACTGGGCCCGGCCTCGACCTTCTCGCGCTGCAACATGCGCCAGGCCACCAGCACCATCAGCGCACTGAACAGGCCCATCAGGATCTTGTCCGGCAGTTGATGGGCGAAGAACACCCCAAGCGGTGAAAACAGCGCGCCGAGCAACGCGATCAACAGCGCCGCCCGGTAGCGCACCAGGCCATGGCGCAAGCCGTCAATCGCACCGACGGCCGCCGCCGCGCCCACGGCGAACAACGACACAGGCGCTGCCTCAGTCATGGTCAAGCCAAGCCCCAGTACCAGAGCCGGCACACCAAGAATGCCGCCACCGGCCCCCGTCAGCCCCATGATCAAGCCCATGAGCACGCCAAAAAAACTTGCCAGCAGCATAGGGTTTTCTCAATCCACCTTGGACAGGCTGGTCAGCCATTCGCGACCCTTGAGCATGCCGTTCCAGTAGAACCACGGCAGCAACGTAGCCTTTAGGAACCAGGCAGAACGCCGGGCGACGGTCGGATCGAGGGGGAACGTTGGCAGCAACTTGCCGCCATAGCCAAACTCGGCCAGCACCACCTTGCCCTTTTCTACCGTCAGCGGGCAGGAGCCATAGCCGTCGTACTTGAGGAGCATCGGGGCCTGTTTGCGCAGGGCCAGCAGGTTTTCGGCCACCACCACAATCTGCTTGCGTACCGCAGCGGCGGTTTTGGCGTTGGTGGTGGAGCACACATCACCGAGGCCGAAGATGTGGGAATAACGCACATGTTGCAGGCTCTGGGGATTCACTTCGCACCAGCCAGCGGCATCGGCCAACGGGCTCTGGCGGATAAAGTCCGGGGAGACTTGCGGCGGCACGACGTGCAGCAGGTCGAAGGACTTTTCCTCGACGGTGACGTTGCCTTCAGCGTCCTTGAGCTCAAACCAGGCTTTGCGCGCCGGGCCGTCGACCTTGACCAGATTGGAATTGAAGGCCAACTGCGCCGAGTATTTCTCGATGTACTTCATCAACGGTGGCACAAAGGTCGCCACACCAAACAGCGCGGCACCGGCCAGGTTGAATTCGACGTTGATGTTTTTCAGGTCGCCTTGCTTGAGCCAGTGATCGCATGACAAGTACATCGCCTTCTGCGGCGCACCGGCGCATTTGATCGGCATGGCCGGCTGGGTAAAGATCGCCTTGCCACCCTTGAGCTGGCGGACCAGTTGCCAGGTGTAGCTGGCGTGCTGGTAGCTGTAGTTAGAGGTGACGCCGTTCTGGCCAAGGGTCTCTGGCAGGCCGTCGATTTTTTCCCAGGCCAGGCGCAGGCCGGGGCAGACGATCAGGTTCTTCCACGTCACGCGCTGGCCACTGTCGAGCACCAGCGTCTGCTCATCGGGCAGCAACTCGGCGACGCTCGCTTGCACCCAGGTGACGCCGTCGGGCAACACGTCGGCCATGGGCCGTGCGGTCTTCTTCACGTCATAGGCGCCGCCGCCCACCAGGGTCCAGGCGGGCTGGTAGTAGTGGGTGTCGTTGGGTTCGATCAGGGTGATGTTCAGGTGCGGGTCGCGCTTGAGCAGGCTGGCCAACAGGCCGATGCCTGCCGAACCGCCGCCGATGACAACGATGTCGCCACTGATGGTAGGTCCCCAGTGTTGGTCGTTCATGGTCTTCGCCTTTTTTTCTGAATGCACACAAGGGTCGCCGCCGTATGGCATCACGCCCAGCTTTTGATCACCGCCCCGCAATACAGGCCGGACAAGGTCTTCATCACTTGGATCACTTCGTGGCTGGCCAGCCCGTAGAAAATGTATTTGCCTTCACGGCGGGTGGCCACCAGCCCTTCGTCACGCAGGATGCCCAACTGTTGGGACAGCGTGGGCTGACGCACACCGGTCATGGTTTCCAGCTCACCGACATTGCGCTCGCCTTGGGTCAACTGGCAGAGAATCAGCAGCCGGTCCTCATTGGCCAGGGCCTTGAGCAAGGCGCAGGCCTTGGAGGCCGACGCGCGCAACTGGGCGACTTCGCCTTCACTCAGGTTCGATTCCATTTGCTTCAGACTCTCTCTCTCACTTAAGCTCAAAACATTATGTGTAAACGTAAAGTGATTGTAACTACTTATTTACGCCACTTGGGACAGCCGTTATGCCAGCGTTGATTCAATCCTTTCTGGACGAGGCGTCGTCGACCTACACCTATGTCGTCTATGAACACGACGGCGGCCAATGTGCGATTGTCGACTCAGTGCTCAACTATGACCCGGCGGCCGGACGTACCGACACCGCCCAGGCCGACCGGGTGATCGCGTTTGTCCACGAACATCAACTGCAGGTGCAATGGCTGCTGGAAACCCACGCCCATGCCGATCACCTGTCTGCTGCGCCTTACCTGCGCCGGCAAGTGGGCGGCAAGATCGCCATCGGCCAGTCCATCAGCAAGGTGCAAGACGTGTTCAAGCACCTGTTCAACCTGGAACCGGAGTTTCGGGTCGACGGCTCACAGTTCGATCACTTGTTTGCGCCCAACGAGGTGTTTCACATTGGCAACCTCAAAGCCCAAGCGCTGCATGTCCCCGGCCACACCCCTGCGGACATGGCCTACCTGATCGAAGGGCAACTGATCCTGGTGGGCGACACCTTGTTCATGCCTGACGTCGGCACCGCCCGTTGCGACTTTCCCGGTGGTGACGCGCACCAGCTCTACGCGTCGATGCGCAAGCTGCTGGCCTTCCCGCCCGAAACCCGCCTATACGTATGCCACGACTACCCACCCGAAGGCCGCGTGGCCAAGTGCCTGACCACGGTGGCCGAACAGCGCGCGGGGAATATTCATGTGCATGAGGGGGTGGATGAAGCCGCGTTTGTGAAGATGCGCACCGAGCGGGATGCCGGGTTGGGCATGCCGACACTGTTGCTGCCGGCAATCCAGGTCAATGTGCGGGCCGGGCATATGCCGCCGGCGGAAGATAACGGTGTGGTGTACCTGAAGATCCCGCTCAACCAACTATGAAATACATTGCCAACTGTGGGGGCGGGCTTGTGTGGGAGCGGGCTTGCTCGCTCCCACACAAGCCCGGCTCCCACACTAACCGAGGTTGATGCCATTGGCCGGCAACGGCAACGCGGTCTTGTAGCGCACTTGTTTGAGGGCAAAGCTGGAACGAATATTCGCGACCCCAGGCACCTTGGTCAGGAACGTCATCATGAAATGTTCCAGAGACTGAATGGTCGGCACCAGCACCCGAATCAGATAGTCCGGGTCACCGGCCATCAGGTAGCACTCCATCACTTCAGGGCGGTCGGCAATCGCCCCTTCAAACTGCTGCAACGCCAGCTCGTTCTGCTTTTCCAGGCTGACATGGATGAACACATTGACGTGCAGCCCCAGCAAGTCGGCGTCCAGCAGCGTCACCTGGTCGCGAATCAACCCTAACTCCTCCATCGCCTTGACCCGGTTGAAACACGGCGTGGGCGACAGGTTGACCGAGCGGGCCAGGTCGGCGTTGGTGATGCGGGCATTCTCCTGAAGGGCGTTAAGAATGCCGATATCGATACGGTCCAGTTTGCGCATGAGACAAAACCACCTGTTTATTATGTTTATGCAGTTTTTTTATCCTCAAATGATCTCCAACGCAACGAAACAGAGATAAATATTCTCCCAAGCCGAGCCTATGATGTTTGTAGGACAAGATTTCTTCTACCCGAAGACTGACTGTCAGCTAGCGCGCCCACTACAAGAAATTCACAAGATAGAGCGTAGAAAGCCATGACTCAGCCGTACGAACCGCTGCGCCTGCACGTTCCCGAACCTTCGGGCCGCCCAGGCTGCAAGACCGACTTTACCTACCTGCGTCTGACCGACGCCGGTCTGGTGCGCAAACCCCCAATTGACGTAGAACCCGCCGATACCGCCGACCTGGCCAAAGGCCTGATTCGCGTGCTCGACGATCAGGGCCAGGCCCTGGGTCCGTGGGCCGAAGGCGTGCCGGTGGACATCCTGCGCACGGGCATGCGCGCCATGCTCAAGACGCGGATCTTCGACAACCGCATGGTGGTTGCCCAGCGTCAGAAAAAGATGTCGTTCTACATGCAAAGCCTTGGCGAAGAAGCCATCGGCAGCGCCCAGGCCCTGGCCTTGAACATCGACGACATGTGCTTCCCCACCTACCGCCAGCAAAGCATCCTGATGGCCCGGGAAGTGCCGCTGGTGGACCTGATCTGCCAACTGCTGTCCAACGAGCGCGATCCGCTCAAGGGCCGCCAGCTGCCGATCATGTACTCGGTAAAAGACTTCGGTTTCTTCACCATTTCCGGCAACCTCGCCACCCAATTCGTACAGGGCGTGGGCTGGGGCATGGCCTCGGCGATCAAGGGCGATACCAAGATCGCCTCGGCCTGGATCGGCGACGGCGCCACTGCTGAATCAGACTTTCATACCGCCCTCACCTTCGCCCACGTCTATCGGGCGCCGGTGATCCTCAACGTCGTTAACAACCAGTGGGCTATTTCCACCTTCCAGGCCATCGCCGGCGGTGAAGCCACGACGTTCGCCGGACGCGGCGTGGGTTGCGGGATTGCTTCCTTGCGTGTGGACGGCAACGACTTTGTCGCGGTGTACGCCGCCTCCGCCTGGGCCGCCGAGCGCGCCCGTCGCAACCTGGGGCCAACCCTGATCGAGTGGGTCACCTACCGCGCAGGCCCGCACTCCACCTCCGACGATCCTTCCAAGTACCGTCCCGCCGACGACTGGAGCCACTTCCCGTTGGGCGACCCGATTGCCCGTCTCAAGCAGCACCTGATCCGCATCGGCCAGTGGTCCGAGGAGGAACACGCCGCGGTCAGTGCCGAGCTTGAAGCCGAAGTCATCAAGGCCCAGAAAGAAGCCGAGCAGTACGGCACCCTCGCCGGCGGCCAGATCCCTAGCGCCGCCTCGATCTTCGAGGATGTGTACAAGGAAATGCCCGAGCACCTGAAGCGCCAACGCCAGCAACTGGGGATCTGACATGAACGATCACAACAACAATATCCAGTTGGAAACCGCCATGACCACGACCACCATGACCATGATCCAGGCCTTGCGCTCGGCCATGGATGTGATGCTTGAGCGCGACGACAACGTCGTGGTGTTCGGCCAGGACGTCGGTTACTTCGGCGGCGTGTTCCGGTGTACCGAAGGCTTGCAGACCAAGTACGGCACCTCCCGGGTGTTCGACGCACCGATCTCCGAAAGCGGGATCATCGGCGTGGCCGTGGGCATGGGCGCCTATGGCCTGCGCCCGGTCGCCGAGATTCAGTTCGCCGACTACGTGTACCCGGCCACCGACCAGATCATTTCCGAAGCCGCGCGCCTGCGTTATCGCTCGGCCGGCCAGTTCACCGCCCCGTTGACCATGCGCATGCCTTGCGGTGGCGGCATCTACGGCGGCCAGACCCACAGCCAGAGTATTGAAGCGGTATTCACCCAGGTCTGCGGCCTGCGCACGGTGATGCCGTCCAACCCTTACGACGCCAAGGGCCTGCTGATCGCCTCCATCGAAAACGATGACCCGGTGATCTTTCTGGAACCCAAGCGCCTGTACAACGGCCCATTCGACGGCCACCACGACCGCCCGGTAACCCCGTGGTCGAAACACCCGCAAGCACAAGTGCCGGACGGTTACTACACCGTGCCGCTGGATGTCGCCGCCATCGCCCGCCCTGGCAAGGATGTGACCATCCTCACCTACGGCACCACGGTGTATGTGTCGCAAGTGGCCGCCGAGGAGACCGGCATTGATGCCGAAGTCATCGACCTGCGCAGCCTGTGGCCGCTGGACCTGGAAACCATCGTCAACTCCGTGAAAAAGACCCGCCGCTGCGTGATCGTCCACGAAGCCACGCGCACCTGCGGCTTCGGCGCCGAGCTGGTGGCGCTGGTGCAAGAGCATTGCTTCCACTACCTGGAAGCGCCGATCGAGCGCGTCACCGGCTGGGATACGCCGTATCCCCACGCGCAAGAGTGGGCGTATTTCCCTGGCCCGTCCCGTGTGGGCGCGGCTTTGCATCGGGTTATGGAGGTCTGAATGGGCACGCACGTTATCAAGATGCCGGACATTGGCGAAGGCATCGCGGAAGTTGAATTGTCGGTGTGGCACGTCAAGGTTGGCGACCTGGTGGTAGAGGACCAGGTGCTGGCGGATGTGATGACCGACAAGGCCATGGTGGATATTCCTTCACCGGTGCATGGCAAGGTGATTTCCCTCGGCGGCGAGCCGGGCGAAGTCATGGCGGTCGGCAGTATTTTGATCAGCATTGAAGTGGAAGGCGCGGGCAATACCAAGGAGTCGGCGTTGTCAGCCGTGGTTGAAGAGGCAGCGCCTGCACCTGCGCCGAAGGTTGAAGCCAAGGCGCCAGTCGTCGAAAGCAAACCTGTAACCAAGCCGGTTGTGGCTCAGGCACCTGTCGCACGCGACGCCGATGAGCGTCCGCTGGCCTCCCCGGCCGTGCGCAAACATGCGCTGGATGCTGGCATCCAACTGCGTCTGGTCCAGGGCAGCGGCCCGGCCGGTCGCGTTTTGCATGAAGACCTTGAGGCCTACTTGCAGCAAGGCAGCGTAAAAGGCACTACCTCGGCCAGCCCGTATGCCGAACGCAACGACGAACAGCAAATCCCGGTGATCGGCATGCGCCGCAAGATCGCCCAGCGCATGCAGGACGCCACCCAACGCGCCGCGCATTTCAGCTACGTGGAAGAAATCGACGTCACCGCCCTCGAAGAGCTGCGGGTGCACCTCAATGAAAAACACGGCGCTACACGCGGCAAACTGACCTTGTTGCCATTCCTGGTGCGAGCGATGGTGGTGGCCGTGCGGGACTTCCCGCAAATCAACGCGCGCTACGACGACGAAGCCCAGGTCATCACTCGCCTTGGCGCAGTGCATGTCGGCGTCGCCACCCAGAGCGATATCGGCCTGATGGTGCCCGTGGTGCGTCACGCCGAGGCCCGAAACCTGTGGGGCACGGCCGAAGAAATCACCCGTTTGGCCAGCGCCGCACGTAATGGCAAGGCCAGCCGCGATGAACTGTCGGGCTCGACCATCACCCTGACCAGCCTTGGCGCGCTCGGCGGGATTGTCAGCACACCGGTGCTGAATTTGCCGGAGGTGGCCATCGTCGGCGTAAACCGTATTGTTGAGCGGCCAATGGTGATCAAGGGTCAGATTGTGATCCGCAAGATGATGAACCTCTCCAGCTCCTTCGATCACCGGGTGGTCGATGGCATGGACGCGGCGCAATTCATCCAGGCCATCCGTGGCCTGCTCGAACAACCCGCCAGCCTGTTTCTGGAGTAAGCCATGCAAGCCTTAAATACCACGCTGCTGATTATCGGCGGTGGCCCTGGCGGTTACGTGGCGGCGATTCGTGCCGGCCAACTGGGCATCCCGACCATTCTGGTGGAAGGCCAATCGTTGGGCGGTACTTGCCTGAATATCGGCTGCATTCCCTCCAAGGCGTTGATTCACGTCGCCGAGCAGTTCCAGCAAACCATGCACCATAGCCAGGGTTCGAACCTGGGGATCAAGGTTGCCGCACCGACCCTGGACATCGGAAAAAGTGTGGAATGGAAAGACGGCATCGTCGATCGCCTGACCACCGGCGTCGCGGCGCTGCTGAAGAAACACAAAGTGCAGGTGATCCAGGGCTGGGCCAAGGTCATCGATGGCAAGACCGTGGAAGTCGGCGGCCAGCGTATCCAGTGCGAGCACCTGCTGCTGGCCACCGGATCGAAAAGCGTCAACCTGCCGATGCTGCCGATTGGCGGCCCGATCATCTCGTCCACCGAAGCCTTGGCGCCGAAAAGCGTACCCAAGCGGCTAATCGTGGTGGGCGGCGGTTATATCGGCCTGGAGCTGGGGATTGCTTATCGCAAGCTCGGTGCCGAAGTCAGTGTGGTGGAGGCTCAGGATCGCATCCTGCCGGCCTACGACGCCGAGCTGACGCAACCGGTGGCCGAGTCCCTGAAGCAATTGGGGGTGAAGCTATACCTGAAACACAGTGTCACCGGTTTTGAAAACAACACCCTGCAAGTGCGCGATCCCAATGGCGACACCTTGTCCCTGGAAACCGACCAGGTGCTGGTGGCCGTAGGGCGCAAACCCAACACCCAAGGCTGGAACCTGGAAGCGCTGAACCTGGACATGAATGGCTCGGCGATCAAGATCGACAGCCGCTGCCAGACCAGCATGCGCAATGTCTGGGTGATTGGCGACCTGAGCGGCGAGCCCATGCTGGCGCACCGCGCCATGGCCCAAGGCGAAATGGTGGCGGAGCTGATCAGCGGCAAACACCGCGAATTCAACCCGGCAGCGATCCCGGCCGTGTGCTTTACCGACCCGGAGCTGGTGGTGGTCGGCAAGACCCCCGATGAAGCGAAAGCGGCCGGCCTGGACTGCATCGTGTCCAGCTTCCCGTTCGCCGCCAATGGCCGAGCCATGACCCTGGAGTCGAAAACCGGCTTCGTGCGGGTGGTGGCACGGCGCGACAATCACCTGATCGTCGGCTGGCAGGCGGTAGGGGCTGGCGTGTCGGAGCTGTCCACCGCGTTTGGCCTGTCCCTGGAAATGGGCTCGCGGCTGGAAGATGTGGCGGGCACCATTCACGCCCACCCGACCTTGGGCGAAGCGGTGCAGGAAGCAGCACTGCGGGCGTTGGGGCATGCGTTGCACCTTTGAAACCGCGGTGACGCCATCGCAGCGATGCGGCGACCCGACAAGCCAGCTCCCACATAATGTGGGAGCCGGGCTTGCCCGCGATGACGGTGGATCGGCCAACCAAGATGCCGAATGGTCCACCTGCCCCGCTCCCACACTGGCCAAGAATGAAGTATTGTTGCGCCCATCCAGAAATAAACCACAAGCCTGCCTTCGACCAGGCGGTTGACAAGAGATAGAGGGTGTCATGGGTAACGAAAGCATCAATTGGGACAAGCTGGGTTTTGACTACATCAAGACCGACAAGCGTTTTCTCCAGACCTGGAAGGATGGCGCTTGGCAAGAAGGCACCCTGACCGAAGATAACGTGCTGCACATCAGTGAAGGCTCCACCGCCCTGCACTACGGCCAGCAATGCTTCGAAGGCATGAAGGCCTATCGCTGCAAGGACGGTTCGATCAACCTGTTCCGTCCAGACCAGAACGCCCTGCGCATGCAGCGCAGCTGCGCACGCCTGCTGATGCCGCAAGTGCCGACCGAAGCCTTCATCGAAGCCTGCAAGGCCGTGGTCCGCGCCAACGAGCGGTTCATCCCGCCGTACGGCACTGGCGGCGCGCTGTACCTGCGTCCGTTCGTCATTGGTACCGGTGACAACATCGGCGTGCGTACGGCACCCGAGTTCATCTTCTCGATCTTCTGCATCCCGGTCGGCGCCTACTTCAAGGGCGGCCTGACCCCGCACAACTTCCTGATCTCCGGCTACGACCGTGCCGCGCCCAACGGCACCGGCGCGGCCAAGGTTGGTGGCAACTACGCCGCGAGCCTGATGCCGGGCTCCCTGGCGAAAAAAGCCAACTTCGCCGATTGCATCTACCTGGATCCACAAACCCACTCGAAAATCGAGGAAGTCGGTTCGGCCAACTTCTTCGGCATCACCCACGACAACACGTTCGTCACCCCGAACTCGCCATCGGTATTGCCGGGTATCACTCGCCTGTCGTTGATCGAGCTGGCCAAGTCCCGCCTGGGCCTGGAAGTGGTTGAAGGTGATGTGTTCGTCGACAAGCTGTCGGACTTCAAGGAAGCCGGTGCCTGCGGTACTGCTGCGGTGATCACGCCGATCGGTGGTATCGAGTACAAGGACAAGCTGCACGTGTTCTACAGCGAGAAAGACGTCGGCCCCGTCACCCAGAGGCTCTATAAAGAGCTGACAGGCGTGCAGTCCGGCGATGTTGAAGCGCCTGAAGGTTGGATCGTCAAGGTCTGACCAACACCGCTGAATAAAATGTGGGAGCGGGCTTGTGTGGGAGCGGGCTTGCTCGCGAAGGCGGAGTGTCAGTCGCAGAATATATCGACTGATCCACCGCCTTCGCGAGCAAGCCCGCTCCCACACAAACCCAGCTCCCACATTTACTCCTCAGTCTTTCGAAATATTATCCACAATCTTCTTGCCCATGCTGATCCTCGGCTCCGCCCCATACCCCAGTGCTTCATAAAACCCCACCACCGCTTCGTTGCCACTGGTGACCTGCAGGTTGATCTTCATGCAGCCCAAGGCAATCAAGGCCTGTTCTGCATGTCGCACCAGTGAGGCGCCCAGGCCCTGGCGGCGATAGTCGGCATGCACCGCCACCGAATACAGCCAGCCACGATGGCCGTCATAACCGGCGAGGATGGTGCCAATCACGGCTTTCTTATCCGTGGCGACAAAGAACAAGGCATCGTTGACCGCCAGTTTTTTATCAATGGCCAAGGCGGGCATATTGTGTGCGGTGTCATAACCGAAGGCTGTCTGCCACAACGCTATCACTTGGCCACGATGCTGACGGTCGCGATACAGACCGATGGGATGACGTGACGACAGGGCCTTTTCCATGACCAGCGTGCGTTCATTGCCGTGGTAGACGTCGCGCACCGTATGGAAACCCAGCTTGATGTAGAACGGCTCGGCAGTCAGCGAGGACGGTACATTGAGCACCGTGACGCCGGCCTCCCGGGCACGCAGTTCGATTTCGATCATCAGCAGGCGACCAATGCCCTGCCCTTGCAACACCGGGTTGACGAATACCGAGCGCACCACGTTGCCATCAAGGGCGGCAGTGGCGACGATCCCTTCGTCCTGGACCGCCACCAGCACCGTTCGGCGCTGGAGCAATGCCAGCACGGCGTCGGGGGTGAAGTTGCTCGCCACTCGGGCGATGACATCAGCCGGATAATCCCGGGCGTTACTGTCATGCAGAGCCGCCAGGATCACCTGGCTGATGCCCTCGGCATCGGTGGTTTGGGCGAGACGGACTTCAGTGGGCATGGGCACTCCTTCCTGACACGGATATCACTGTTAGCACAATACCAATGTGGGAGCGGCGGTGCGACGATTCGACTTGCTCGCGAAGGCGGTGGATCAGTCACAAATGTATCGGTTGACACTCCGCCTTCGCGAGCAAGCCCGCTCCCACATTTTAATCTCCATCCCCACGCAACCGATTCGGCTGCAACGCCTCACTTTTCAGCTTTCCCGGCTGAGCTACCCCTTCACTACAGCCGGGATTCTTCCTTCACCGCGCACAAAATAGCCTCAATGCCCAACTCCATGGACCCGTGCCCCCCATGCAAACCACCAACACCGTCCTGATGATTCGCCCGGCGCGCTTTGCCTTCAACCCGGACACCGCGATCAACAACCGCTTCCAGCGCCCGCCCCTGGACCCACTCGGCGCGCAGCAGAAAGCGCTGGAAGAATTCGACGGTTATGTCGAGACCCTGCGCCAACACGGGGTGGAAGTGCTGGTAGTGCAGGACACCCTGGCGCCCCATACCCCGGATTCGATTTTCCCCAACAACTGGTGGAGCAGCCACGCCGACGGCAGCCTGGTGCTGTACCCGATGGAAGGCCAGAACCGACGACTGGAGCGCAATAAAGGCGTGCTGCAAGTGCTGGAGCAGCGCTTCGCGATCCGCGACACCATCGACCTCAGCCATCTGGAACAACAAAACATCTTCCTCGAGGGCACCGGCAGCATGGTCCTCGACCGTCAGCACCGTATCAGCTACGCCTGCCACTCCGGGCGCACGCATCAAGATGCCCTGCGCCAATTTGCCGAGCGCCTCAACTATCAGGTCTGCGTGTTCCATGCCGTCGACCGTCACCACGCGCCGATCTACCACAGCAACGTAATGATGAGCGTCGGCCGCGACCTCTCCATGGTGTGCCTGCAAGCGCTGCCCGAAACCCAGGAACGCCTGACCCTGGAGCGCTCCCTACGGGACACCGGCAAAGACATCCTCGCCCTGGACTTCGACCAACTGGAGGCCTTCGCCGGCAACATGCTGGAAGTCCACGACCGCGACGGCCAGCCGCTGCTGGTGATGTCCGCCAGTGCCTGGCAATCCCTCAAGCCCACACAGCGCCAGCACGTGGAACGCCACACCCGGCCGGTGGTGGTGAACATCGACCACATCGAACGCATCGGCGGCGGCAGTGCCCGCTGCATGTTGGCGGAAGTGCATTTGCCCGCCCGCCCTTCATTCCAATAAGGAGTCCTGCCATGACCCGTTATATCGACGTCAACGACCTCAGCTATCTGGTGTCGCAAAAAGGCCTGCAAACCTGCATCAGCGAGATGGCCGAGTACATCCGTGCCGACTACCTGCGCTGGCAGGACTTTGAAAAGTGCGCACGCCTGGCCAATCACTCACCGGAAGGCGTGATCGAATTGATGCCCGTGTCGGACGCCTCGCTGTACGCCTTCAAGTACGTCAACGGCCACCCGAAAAACACCCAAAGCGGCATGCTCACGGTCATGGCGTTCGGCGCCTTGGGGGATGTCGACACAGGCGCGCCGGTGCTGCTCAGCGAAATGACCCTGACCACCGCGATTCGCACCGCAGCCACCTCGGCTCTGGTCGCCCGCTACCTGGCCCGTGAAGACAGCCGCAGCATGGCGCTGATCGGCAACGGCTCGCAAAGCGAGTTCCAGGCCCTGGCCTTCCACGCCATGTTGGGTATCAACGAAATCCGCCTGTTCGATATCGACGCCAAAGCTACCGCCAAACTGGCCGCCAACCTCAAGGCATTCCCAGCGATCAAGGTGATCCTGGCCAGCAGCGTCGCCGAGGCCGTGCGCGGTGCCGACATCGTCACCACCGTCACCGCCGACAAAGCCTACGCCACCATTCTTACTGACGAAATGATCGAGCCCGGCATGCACCTCAATGCCGTGGGCGGCGATTGCCCGGGCAAGACCGAACTGGACCGACGCATCGTCGAACGCGCCAGGGTGATCGTCGAATACGAGCCACAAAGCCGCGTCGAAGGCGAAATCCAGCACATGCCGGAAGATTCCCCGGTCACCGAACTGTGGCAAGTCATCAACGGCCAAGTGGCCGGCCGGGAAAATACGCGCCAGGTCACCCTGTTCGATTCGGTGGGTTTTGCCATCGAAGACTACTCGGCCCTGCGTTACGTGTTGGACGTGGCGAAGGCGCTGGACATTGGCAGCACCCTGGAACTGGTGCCCGAGCTGGCGAACCCGAAGGACCTGTTTGCCCGCCTTGCGCAACGGCCTGCGGCACAGCACAAAAAGCGCGCCTGAGACCGCTCTGGCCTGCAGCTTTGGGCACAGGGCGGGCCAGACAACAGCGCGTAAAAAGCCGATTTTGCGGGTGACACAGCCGATTCCGCCGACATCCGCGTTTTAACAGCACATTCCGAGCGCCACAACGGGGGTAAACGACACAAAAAACGCACCCTCATGAAGCATTCTTGTGGCCAGTGAAGGCTCGTTGTGGCGAGCGGGCTTGCCCCGCGTTGGGTCGCGAAGCGGCCCCATCAACGTCACAGAGTTCTTTCAGAAAAAATGAGGTAACGGGTTTAGGGACTGCTGCGCAGTCCAACGCGGGCAAGCCCGCTCGCCACAAACAACAAGCCAGCTCGACACAAAAATTCTGATTCCACCTTTTAACTGCCCTGACATCAATTACAAAATATAGGGAATACACATGACTCCGCTCCGATCACTTTTCGCTGCGCTGCTCCTGCCTTTGTGCGCCTCTGCTGCCCAGGCCCAGGAATGGAAAGAAATCCGCTTTGGGGTCTTCCCCGAATATCCACCCTTCGAGTCAGTCGCCGCCGACGGCAGCCTGCAAGGTTTCGACATCGAGCTGGGCAACGCCATCTGCGCCAAGCTTGAAGTCAAATGCGTGTGGGTCCACAACGAATTCGACGGCATGATCCCGGCCCTGCGTGCTCGCAAGTTCGACGCCATCATGTCCTCCATGGCCGTGACCCCGGCCCGCCAGAAAGTCATCGACTTCAGCAACCGGCTGTTCCTCAGCCCGACCTCGGTGATCACCCGCAAAAGCGCCGACTTCGGCGACACCCCTGAATCGCTGAAAGGCAAACAAGTCGGCGTGCTGCAAGGCTCGCTACAAGAAGCCTATGCCCGCGCTCACCTCGCCAAACTCGGCGCGCAGATCAAGGCTTACCAGTCCCAGGAGCAGAACTACGCCGACCTGCAAAACGGTCGCCTGGACGCCACCCTGACCGACAAGCTCGAAGCCCAGCTCAACTTCCTGTCCAAGCCCGAAGGCGCCGACTTCAAGACCGGGCCGGCCTTCAAGGACCCAACCCTGCCGCTCGACATCGCCATGGGCCTGCGCAAGAACGACAAGGAATTGCTGGCGCTGATCAACAAAGGCATCGCCGCCGTGCAGGCCGATGGCACCTACACGCAGATCCAGAAGAAGTACTTCGGCGATCAGGATATCTACAACGAATGAACAACGGCCTGCGCATCTCCCAACGTTTGAAATAACACTCCCGTAGATACCGTCTTGAACCTCACCCGGCAAGCCCCCCGGCCGTAGCAGCTGTCGAGCTCCAGCGAGGCTGCGTAAAGAGCGCCTCGGTGTTGAGCAGGCGCGATGACAGCGGCGCGACCTACGCAGCCTCGCTGGAGCTCGACAGCTGCTACGCGGGGGAGATGAAGATGTGCCGATGATCGTCCGTTCTATAGAGAGTTTCCCCATGAATGAATTCCTCAACTTGCAGGGCTTCGGCCCACTGCTGGCCCAGGGTGCCTGGATGACGGTCAAGTTGGCCCTGCTGGCGCTGGCCCTGAGCCTGTCCCTGGGATTGATCGCCGCCGGTGCCAAGCTCTCCAGCGTCAAGCTGCTGCGGGTCCCGGCCACGCTCTACACCACGCTGATTCGCAGCGTGCCGGACCTGGTACTGATCCTGCTGATCTTCTACAGCCTGCAACTGTGGCTGAACGATCTGACCGAGATGCTCGGCTGGGACTACTTCGAAATCGATCCGTTTACCGCCGGCGTCATCACCCTGGGCTTTATCTACGGCGCCTACTTCACCGAGAACTTTCGCGGCGCAATCCTTAGCGTACCAGCGGGCCAACTCGAAGCCGCAACCGCCTACGGCCTGAGCCGTTGGCAGCGCTTTCGCCTGGTGCTGTTCCCGCAACTGATGCGCTTCGCCCTACCGGGCCTGGGCAATAACTGGCTAGTGCTGCTCAAGTCCACGGCGCTGGTGTCGATCATCGGCCTATCGGACTTGGTCAAGGCCGCACAAAACGCTGGCAAGACCACCAACAACCCGCTGTATTTCCTGATCCTCGCGGGCCTGGTGTACTTGGTGATCACCACCCTCTCCAACCGCATCTTCAAACGCCTGGAGCGGCGCTACAACATCGGCATCAAGGGGATGGCACGATGATCGAACTGATCCAGCAATACGGCATGGCCTATCTGTTTACCGATGGCGAAGGCTTTTCCGGTGTGGCAATGACCCTGTGGTTGTTCATTATCTCGGTGGTGCTGGGCTTCTTCCTGTCGATCCCGCTGGCGATCGCGCGGGTGTCGGAGCACTTCTGGATTCGCTGGCCGGTGGAGGTCTACACCTACCTGTTTCGCGGCACGCCGCTGTATATCCAACTGTTGATTTGCTACACCGGGCTCTACGGCCTGGACGTGGTGCAAGACAATGCCCTGCTCAACCAGTTTTTCCGCAATGCGCTGAACTGCACGCTGCTGGCCTTTGTACTGAACACCTGCGCCTACACCGTGGAAATCTTCGCCGGGGCGATTCGCAACATCCCCCACGGCGAGATTGAAGCGGCGCGAGCCTACGGCTTGCACGGCTGGCGGTTGAACCTGTTTGTGGTCGTGCCCGCCGCCTTGCGCCGCGCACTGCCGGCCTACAGCAACGAAATGATCCTGATGCTCCATGCCACGTCCCTGGCGTTTACCGCCACCATCGCCGACATCCTCAAGGTGGCGCGCGATGCCAATGCCGAGACCTTCCTGACCTTCCAGGCGTTCGGTATTGCCGCTCTGTTGTACATGCTGCTGTCCTTTGCACTGGTGGGCCTGTTTCGACTGGCCGAACGTCGCTGGATGCGTTTTCTTGTTCCTACCCGAGGCTAACTCATGAATCAGTCCGCGCAGGCCCTGGCCGCACCTCCCGCTTCCGTCATCGACACCCGCCCCGCTCCGCGAGCCACCGTGGTGGCGGAAAACGCCAACGTCAAACTCCAGGTCGAGGGCCTGCACAAACGCTATGGCGAACACGAGGTGCTCAAAGGCGTCTCGCTGAACGCGCGCAATGGCGACGTGATCAGCCTGATCGGCGCCAGCGGTTCCGGCAAAAGCACGATGCTGCGCTGCATCAACTTTCTTGAGCAGCCGGACGCTGGGGTAATCACCCTGGATGGCATCAGCATTGAAATGCGCCAGGGCCGCTCCGGTGTCCAGGCCCCTCATCAAGCCCAACTGCAAAACCTGCGTACACGCCTGGCCATGGTCTTCCAGCACTTCAACCTGTGGAGCCACATGACCGTGCTGGAAAACATCTGCATGGCGCCTCGACGCGTGCTGGGCGTGAGTGCCTCCGAGGCGGAAAAACGCGCACGGATGTACCTGGACAAGGTCGGCCTGCCGGGCCGGGCTGCCGATCAATACCCGGCGTTTCTCTCCGGCGGCCAGCAACAGCGGGTGGCGATTGCCCGGGCCCTGGCCATGGAGCCGGAGATTATCCTGTTCGACGAACCCACCTCGGCACTTGACCCTGAACTTGTAGGAGAAGTCCTCAAAGTCATACAGACGTTGGCTGAGGAAGGTCGTACCATGCTCATGGTCACCCACGAAATGGGCTTTGCCCGGAAGGTGTCCAGCCAGGTGTTATTCCTGCACCAGGGCCGAGTCGAAGAACACGGCGGCGCCGAGATCCTTGACCACCCCAACAGCGAACGCCTGCAGCAATTTCTTTCCAACCGTTTGAAGTGAACACGAAGCCAACCATGGATACCAAGGCCAACGGACCCCATTCCTCCCCTGCGCTGGATCGCATCGACGAGGCCATCATTGATGTGCTGCGTCATCAGGGGCGTATCACCTACGAGAAACTCTCATCACTGGTGCACCTGACCCCCAGGCCCTGCCTGGAACGGGTACGCAAACTGGAACGACGGGGGGTGATCCGCGGTTACGGCGCGATCATCGATGTACAGATGGTCTCGCCGGGGCTGTCGCTGCTGGTGCTGGTGGCCCTCTCCAACCAGAGCGGACGCTCGGCGCAAAAAGCCTTCGAAGCCTGCGTCAAAGCCTGCCCACAGGTGTTCGAATGCCAACTGATCAGCGGGCCGTTCGACTACAGCCTGCGCATGCGCTGCCGGGACATGGAGCACTACCGGGTGCTGACGGAAACCTGGTTGAACAATGACGAATTGCACATTGATAAATTGGTGGCGCATCCGGAGTTGGCGGTGGTGAAAAACACCGCGACCGAGTTGGCCTGATGCCCGATACGTTGTAGCCGCTGCCGAGGCACGAGGCTGCGATGCGTGTCCGCAGGACCGCCCCTGGGGCCGCTACGGTCGAGCCCGACCCCGGTCCCATCGCAGCCTCGTACCTCGGCAGCGGCTACACATTATCTCAGGCAAGCCAGCTCCCACACTTCAACCGTGCTCAGACTCACGGAGCATCGGGGCGATCCCGCAAGACTAAACTCAATATCTGCACCAGCCAGCGGCTTGACCTGGATAGCCGCGCCATCTTTGATCCCCTCCCAGCCCCGCACTGCTTGTTGTCGCAACCTCCATGTTTGCCACCCCTCAATCGTCCCGCGTCAGTACTTCCAACAACTCAATCTCAAAGCGCAAATCACTGTTGGGCTTGATATGGGCGCCCATCGACCGCTCGCCATAAGCCAGGTGCGCCGGCACAAACAGTGTCCGAATCCCGCCGACTTTCATGCCCATCAGGCCTTGGTCCCAGCCCTTGATCACACGTCCGGTACCGATGACACACTGGAACGGCTTGCCTCTCTCCCAGGATGAATCGAACACCGTGCCGTCTTCCAGGGTGCCAGTGTATTGCGTGGTGATCAGCGCCCCCTTGACCACGGCTTTGCCGTCGCCCAGGCGGGTGTCGGTGATTTTTAGTTCGTTGTTCATACCTTTAGACCTCACTCACAACCAATGCCAAAACCGACTCCAGAACCCCCGATCCAGATCCGCCTTACACCCCGCATATTGCCGCGCGTACATATCGGAGCGCGCCTTGACCTTCCCGGCAACAGGCAGCAACCACGCTTTACTGGCATAGGTTCGCTGACGATAACCGCCCCAGCCTTCGTGGTAGTTCAGGTACTGGCCGTAGGCGTCGTATTTGTACACACCGTTGATGGTGGCGGTCTTGTCCATGTACCAGCCGACAAAGTCGATGGCGTCGTCGAAGTCCTGGCGGCTGGCCCAGCTACGGCCGGTGCTTTTGCGGTAGTCGCTCCACACTTCATCCTTGGCCTGGGCATAGCCGGCAGCGGTGGTTACACGGCCCCAGGGGATGATCCACAACAGGTATTTGCGCGGGGTCTTGGCGTTCTGCCGGAAGCCCGACTCCTGGTACATGATGGCGAACGGCACCTGGATCGGCACACCCCAGCGCTTCTGGGTGACCTTGGCCGCGTCGTACCAATCGTCCTTTTCCCGGAAGATGCCGCAGAGATCATCAGGAGTGCGTGGCGGCGAAGTACCGCAGGCTGCCAGCAGGGAGGTCAGTAGTAAGAGGGCTATGGTTTTTGCCAGGTTCAAAAGCTCACCTTCGCGTGATCCGCGTAAAAAAGTCGACAGTTTACGCGTTCACGGAAGGTGATGCCGATAAGACATCAATTTGCCTTGTTCACTGTGCAGGAACCAGGCCGGCGCCTGCACGGTGGTGCATCAGGCCAATGGCACTTTACGGGTAGAAATTGCCATCCGGCCGACACCGAAGCTCAGCGCTGCGCCCAGAAGCAACATCAGCAAGGTGCTCCACGCGGCACGGGACAGTTGCTTGGCGGCAACTTCGCCGGCTTCACGGGCTTTCTGTTCGGCTTGCTTCTTCAGTTCTTCAACCTTCTGCACCGCCTGCTGATAGGCCTGGGCATAGTTGTCGACGATCTGAGTAGCTTCGGCCTGGCTCTTGCCGGTGCGGGCGGCGACGATGTTGACCAGCGCTTCTTTGTCCGCTGCATTCAAGGCGGGCTCACCGGATGCCTTGACCCGCTCGAACCACTGTTTCAGTTCTTCAGTGGCCTGGGCCGGGTTAGTGGCGGCGTCGCTGGCCGATTGCTTGCCATCCGCTGCAGCCTGGTCAGCTTTGTGTTCGATGTTGGCCGGGTCCAGCTCAGGCTTGCCAGTCTGCTTGAGCAAGGTGTCCAACTGGCCTTGCAAGCTGTTCCAATCCAGGCTGATGCCCTTCTCGTCCAGTTGCTGTTTGACGCTGTCGCTGATGCCGGGTGCGACGGCGGCAATCCCGCTGCCGGCTGCCGACAGGCCTTTACCGACGACATTCCCGGCGGCGCCCACCACACTGGTGGCCAACGCCGCCAGCAACCAGGTGGTCAGCAAGGTGGTGATGGTCCAGCTCAGGACGCCATGCAGGCCGCCGCGATCCGGTGCCGTGCGCCCGGCAACAAACGCGCCGACGCCGATGGCCAACAGGGTCGAGACAAACAGCCAGATCCCGGCCCCGGTGCCGAAGCCACTCAACGGGTTACCGGCCGCCATCGGATTGACAGCACTGGCGCCAATCGCGGTGCCCAGCACGCTCAGTACCAGGTACGTCACCAGGGCAATTGCACTACCGGCCAATACCGAGCCCCAGGACACGCGAAACAGCGAACGGTTGCTTTCATAGACAGTGGTCATGATCGATCCTTTGACAGTGAGTAAGTACAGACCGGCTCAGTGTGTCGAGCCCGCGTTCTGCGGTCTCGGCACAATTGCACTAGGCGCACTGGTGCATTCGCACCCCGCGCCCGGGACTTTCTCTGCACTATCCTGAGCCCCAGGTGTCGTACTTCTCACGCGACCTACCCCCCCCGGAGAAACCATGAGCCAGGCCGTCCTCGCCAAAGAAACCAACCGCCGCCAACTGCAACAGATCATCTCCGGGCTGTCCGACGGGGTGATCCTTACAGAGGTCGACCAGACGATCCTCTGGGCCAACGAAGCCGCGCTGGCCATGCATGGTGTCGACAACGTCGAAGCCTTGGGGGCCAACACCAAGGAATACGCAACCCGTTTCGCCTTGCGCTACCGCAACAATCACCCGCTGCCCCTGGAGAACTACCCGCTTAGCCGGGTGGCGGACGGGGAAGAATTCAGCGATGTGGTGGTGGAAGTCACACCCACTGGCGACGACGAAAAAACCTGGGTCCACCGCCTGCGCAGTCTGGTGCTCAACGACGCTTCCGGCGAGCCGGAGTTGCTGGTGTTAATCCTCAGCGACGCCACCGAATGGGCCAGTGCCGAGCAGCGCTTCGAGAAGACCTTCAACGCCAACCCTGCGCCTGCGGTTATTTGCCGCTTGAGCGACCTGCGTTATATCAAGGTCAATCAGGGCTTCCTTGAGATGACCGGCTACAACCGCGACCAGGTGATCGGCCGCTCGGTGTATGAACTCGATGTGCTGGAACAGGCCGAACGCAAGGACCTGGCGATCCAGCGCCTGGGAGAAGGCGCGACCATCCCACAGATGCAGGCGGAACTGAGGCTGCCCGAAGGCGGCAGTAAACTGGTGATCGTAGCCGGCCAGCCGTTGGACATGAACGAAGAAGACTGCATGCTGTTTTCCTTCACCGACCTTGAGCCTCGGCGCAAAGCTGAAACCGCGTTGCGCCAGAGCGAAGAACGGTTCGCCAAGTCCTTTCGACTGACGCCGGTTCCGACCCTGGTGTGCAGCGCCGACAACCAGCAGGTGGTGGACATCAACGAAGCCTTCATGAGCACCACCGGCTACACCAGTGAAGAACTGATCGGCAAATCCGTGGCAGAGATCGACTTTATCGACGGTGCCCAGAATTGCACGCGAGTGTTCGCCGCGCTGGAGAAGGCCGGCAATGTCGACAGCCTGGACCTGAAGATCCGCAAGAAAGGCAACGAAGTGATCGACTGCGTCTTGTCCGCCGACACCGTCAGTATCCAGGACGTGCCCTGCTACCTGCTGGTGTTGATGAACATCACCGAACGCAAGCGCTCGGAGCTGGAACTGGTGGCGGCCATTGAAGAAGTCATGCAGGACGCCTCCTGGTTCAGCCAGACGCTGATTGAGAAACTGGCCAACGCCAAAAACGTCAACAGCCCCAACCTGCCCAGCGTTTCCTTCACCGACCTCACCGCCCGCGAGCGCGATGTGCTGGGTTTGATCTGTGAAGGCCTGGCCGACAAAGAGATCGCCTCACGCCTGAAACTGGCGCCGAACACCGTGCGCAACCATGTGGCGACGGTGTATTCCAAACTCGGCGTGCATAGCCGCAGTGCAGCCATTGTCTGGGCGAGGGAGCGAGGGTTGTTCGCCGGTGAGCATCGGGTGAAGCCGAAGAAATAGAGTGCAAATGCACTAGTGCGACCGGTGCAAATTCGCCTTATCTGGTGAGGATGCACTACTTAACCTTGAAGGGTGGGCACAGGGCTTGAATCCCGTGCCAAAGCGTTTTTTTGCCCTTTAAGGAATTCACCATGAAAAGCGAACACGTCAAAGGCGCCGTCGAAAAAGTGGCTGGCAAGGCTCAGGGTTTTGTCGGTGACCTGACCGGTGACGAACAGCTGCAAGCCGAAGGCCTGGCCCGTCAGGCGGCCGGCCAATTGCAGCAAACCTACGGCGATGCGCTGGACACCGTCGGTGACTTTGCCAAGAACAAACCCCTGGCGACCGTGGCCATTGTGGCCGGTGTCGGCCTGGTGCTGGGCCTGTTGCTGCGTCGTCGCTGAGGGGGCCTGAATGTTTAGCCTCTCGCAACTGCGCAACTGCATCGAAGAAGCCTTGCTGCCCCTGACCTGCGAATTCACCCTGTGCCGGGACGCGTCATTGACCCTGAAGGTCTTCGATGCCGAAACCGGCCGGGTGGACCTGGTGGTGACGGGGATCAGTGTCAACAAACTGAAAACCCCGCAAGACGTGGAAACGATGGTCGAGGAACTGCGTTACGAGCTGCAAAGCAACACAGTGGGCCGGGTCAATCTGGATGACTTGCCCCTCGCCCCTGTGTAGCCGCTGGCGCAGCCTGCGATCGGCTGCACAGCAGTCGCCAGGGTCTTGAAACTGCTGAAGGTCCTTCGGCCCTTATCGCAGCCTCGTGCCTCGGCAGCGGCTACAACGGGCCAAATGTATGACCTGACAGGGCTCTTGCCTGGTGACGCGCAAGACGTTATCTACAGATCAGCGTGCCTTCAGTGACGCCCCAATAAAGTAGAACACCCCGCCACCGACAATAAACGCCGCCAACATGTAAAACATGTAGTGGGCCGGCAGGCTGGCCAGTACCAGCCCGCACAACACCGGCCCCAGGGCGGCACCGAGGTTGGACAGGTTTTGCGCCCCGTAATACATGCCCCGCAGGTGGTCCGGGGCAATCCGGTCGATAAACATGTACTCGGCCGGAATCACGATGATCTCCCCCACCGTGAAAATCACCATCGCCGCCACCCACCACCACAGGTTGCTGGCCAGCGCGAACCCAATCACCCCTAGCATGAACATGCCCAAGCCCAGCATCAGCCAGCGGCTGAGGTGGCGATGGGAGATGCGCCGACCAATCGCATACTGCAAGCCAATCACCACCAATGCGTTAGTGGTGAGCACCGCACTGATAACGCTGTAGGCATACTCCGCTGTGCTGGTGGTTACCAGGTACTGAGACAGGTACGCCGTGAATTGGCCAAACACCACAGCACTGAGCAAGCAGCCCAGGGTGAAACACACCAACCGGTGATCCCGCACCAGCACCCGGAGAACGGCCAGGAATGGCACTGGCTTTCGCGCAACCTCAGCGGCGGTTAGGGTCTTGTCACCCCAACGCCAATACAGCAGGAAGAAAACCACCCCCAAGGCCGCCGAGAACATAAAAGGCAGGCTGATATCGACCTTCGCCACCATCGCCCCAAAAAACGGCCCCACCGCGTAACCGATATTGGTCAGGGTGTACTTGATGGAAAACACTTCACTGCGTGCGTCTTCGGGCAACAGGCTGGCAAAGCCGGCTTTGACTGCGATGTCGATCACCGAGTAAGCCAGGCTGATCAGGATCAGGCAGGCATAGAATGACTCGATTCCGCGCGCCAGGACTGTCCCGAGGAATCCCAGGGCAAACAACAGGCTCAAGCCGAGCAACAGCCGATAACTGCTGATCCGGTCCACCAGGAAACCGCCATACACACTGAGCAGCGAGCCGACGATCAAGGAACTGCCGATCACCAGGCCGACCTGGCTGATGCTCAGGGCAAACTGGTCGGTGAGGTAAATCACCAGGTACGGAAAGGTAATCGCCCTGGCCAGCGTCAGGATCAACGTGGCCGACAGCAACAGATTCACGGCACGGGGGTAGTTTTTTATTGTCTTCAGCATCCTGCTCTCATTCTTTCAAGGGCGCCGCTCAAGGACGCTGGTGCGGCCGGCGGGCGGATGTACCTTAACCCAAGATGAAGGACAAAAAAGGCTGATTTATGCACTTATGCAAAAAATAAATGCATTGTTTATAAGCTAAGATCGCTCACTCCCTCGCAGCCGATAAGGATATCCCCATGTCTGTCACCACCATCGTGATTCTGGTCATCGCCGCCCTGCTGGTGTTCTACGCCATCGGGATCTACAACAAGCTGGTGACCCTGCGTAATCGCTTCAAGAACGCCTTCGCCCAGATCGAAGTGCAACTCAAGCGCCGCTACGACCTGATCCCCAACCTGGTGGAAACCGCCAAGGCCTACCTGAGCCATGAGCGCGAAACCCTCGAAGCGGTAGTCGCGGCGCGCAATACCGCACTGGCCGGCCTCAAGGCAGCGGCAGCCCAACCCGGCAACCCGCAGGCAATGGCACAACTGGGCCAGGCCGAAGGGGCGCTCACCAGCGCCATGGGCCGCCTTAACGTGACCATGGAAGCCTACCCGGACCTCAAGGCATCGCAGAACATGCAGCAATTGAGCGAAGAACTGACCAGCACCGAGAACAAGGTGGCTTTCTCGCGCCAGGCGTTCAACGACTCGGTCATGGCCTACAACACCTACAAGCAGACCTTCCCGCCGGTATTGTTCGCCAACGTGTTCGGGCACAGCGCCGATGCCAGCCTGCTGGAGTTTGCCGACAGCGTACAGATCCAGGACGCGCCCAAGGTGTCGTTCAACTAACCCTCGCCCACGGATGGCCTGATGAACTTTTTCGAACACCAAGACCGCGCCCGGCGCCACACCGGGCGGCTGGTGCTGTTGATGGGCGCGGCGGTGCTGAGCCTGATCGTGGTCACCAGCGTGGTGCTGATCGTGATCCTGCGCAGCCAGAAAGACCTGTCGGTGAACTTCTCCAACTGGCAACTGCTGCTGGACGTCTCCATTGTGGTGTTCGCCGTGGTGTTGCTGGGCAGCCTTTACAAAACCATCCAGCTACGGGCGGGTGGCAAGGTGATTGCCGAACGTCTGGGCGGCCGATTGATCAACCTCGACCCGCAAGGCCTGGACGAACGCCGGGTGCTCAACATCGTCGAAGAAATGGCCATCGCCTCGGGCACCTCGGTGCCAGCAGTCTACGTACTGGATGACGATTCGATCAACGCCTTCGCCGCCGGGTTAACGCCCCAGGACGCGGTGATCGGCGTTACTCGGGGCGCCGTGGCCCTGCTCAATCGCGAAGAGCTGCAAGGGGTGATCGCCCACGAGTTCAGCCATATCTACAACGGTGACATGCGCCTTAATACCCGTCTGACGGCGGTGATCCACGGGCTGTTGCTGCTGGGGTTGATCGGCGCGTTGATTCTGCGCGGGGTGTCCTATCGCGGTTCATCTTCAAGCAGTAACAAGAGCGGTAATAACGGGGCGATGGCGATCATGGCGGTCGGCGGCGCACTGTGGGTTCTGGGGTATACCGGGACGTTTTTCGGCAACATGATCAAGGCGGCCGTCAGCCGCGAGCGGGAATTCCTCGCCGATGCTTCGGCGGTGCAATTCACCCGCAACCCCCAGAGCATTGCCGGCGCGCTGAAGAAAATCGGCGGCCACGCCCAGGGCTCGCAGTTGCAGGCGGCCCATGCGGCTGAGTTCAGCCATCTGTATTTTGGCGCCGGCGTGAAGGCCGCCATGAGCGGCATGATGGCGACCCATCCGCCGCTGGAAGTGCGCATTCAACGGGTCGACCCACAGTGGGATGGGCAGTTTCCCGCTGTGGAGTTCCTGGGAGAGAAACCGCCGCCCAGCACCGGTTTCCAGGCCGGCTTGAACGAACCCGCCCCCGCCAAGGAGCTGGTGTTCGACCTGTTGGCCATCCAGCAATCCATCGCCGCCATTGGTGAGCCCGGCCCGGCACACCTGGACCACGCGCAGTCGGCCCTGAATAACCTGCCCGACGCCTTGCGGGACGCCGCCCATAGCAGCAACGGTGCCCAGGCCTTGATCTGCGGGCTACTGCTGGACCCAGTGCCGTTCTTACAAGCCCAGCAATTGGAGCGCCTGCTGCCCAAACTTGCGCCCGATATCGCCCAGGCTCTGGAAGCCCTGCGCCCTGTCCTGGCCAGCCTGGATCAGCACCTGCGCCTGCCGCTTATCGACTTGGCGATCCCGGCCCTCAAGCAACTGAGCGTCGAACAGTTCAAGACCTTCAGAAGCCACCTGGCCCTGCTGATCCTGGCGGATGACCGCATCGACCTGATGGAATGGACCCTGCTGCGCATCGTTGAACGCAACGTATTGGGCGCGCCCAAGGTCAGCGCCAAATACAACCTCGACCAAGTGGCAAACGACATCGCCTTGCTGCTCGGTTCACTCGCCCGCGCTGGCAACAGCGAACCTGCTCTGGTCCGACAGGCCTTCGATCAAGCCAGTTCCAGCCTGCCATTGCCGGCATTGACGCTGAATGCCGCCGGAGCCAACGAATGGCAAGACCTTGAAACCGCCCTCAACCGCCTACGCCAACTCAAGCCCCTGGAAAAGCCCACCCTGCTCAAGGCCATGGCCGTGTGTATCGAGCAAGACGGTCAAATCACGCCTGCCGAAGCAGAGCTGATGCGGGCCGTGGCCGACGTACTGGATTGCCCGATGCCGCCCTTACTGGCAACCCCCTGACCGCCCATCATCGAGTCTGATAACAATGAAAACAGCCATGACCCGAACCAAGCTTCTCGCCAGTTCCCTGATTGTTATCGCGGTGATCGGCGGCTCGGCGTATTACCTGATGGAAAGGCGCGAAGACAATGGCCTGCTCACCGGGGTTGAGTACAGCGAGGAACAGCTCAATGAAGGCAGCGTCGAGGACCTCAAGGCACTGTCGCTGCCGGAAGCGAAAAAACGCCTCAACTACCTGGTCCTCGATGTACGCGACAGCATTAACCGTATCGCGATGATCGAGGGCATGCGCCTGGAGGTTTCCTCGACTAAAGCCACGCCAGCGGACCCCCAGGAGAAAAAAGAGCTGCAATATGAGCAGCCGTTTGTGCCCTTCCCCACTCAAGATCTGCAAGCTGCACTGGTATCCCTCAAGCAAACACCGGCGCAGTTCCAGCAACTGTTTTTCGACAACCAGTCCGGGCTGAAACTGGCGGTCGAGCCCATTCGCGACGTGCTCAAACGCGGTGCGCTGCCCGGCCTGCAGGCGGAAGAGCGCTATCAGGTACAGACCGTTTATTTTCGCGATGGCACGCAACAACCGTTCGCCGAGATCGCGGTCAAGGACAGCAGCGTTGACGAGCAAGAGCAGGACACCACCAAGGCGGAGCTCACGCTGAATAAACCGGTGGAGCGCATCAGCGTCGCGCTCACTTACCAGAGCTATCCCGGCTTCAAGAAGGTGGTGTTGGACAAGGCCCATCCGAAAGTCACCGCTGACGGTGGCGAAGTGTATCAACTGACCGCCCTGGCCGACGCCAGCGCATCCCTGCTGCTGGCTACGCCCAAGGGTAAAACCTATGTGATCCAAGGCTTGACCGCCGACGGCAAGCCTCTGTTCAGTGGGGGCAACAGCTCCAACTCCTCGCCCACCACCGGGCAAAAGGCCAACCTGCGCAAGTACTACGACGAGTTGCTGCGCATGGAAGACAACTTTTCGAGCTTCAAGAGTGCCGCAGCCGTGCAGGATCACTTGGAGCAGTTCGCCAAGAACCTGCCGAGTACCGACAACGACCTGAACAACATCCAGGCCCATTACCGCTTTGAAGATACCCCCGAAAGCATCGTGATCTATCTGCTGGACCCGGCCCAACCCCAGACACTGACGCTGGACATGAACAATAGTGTGGCGGCCCAGGAACGCTACATCGCCTACGACAACAAGACCGAAAAGAACGGCTTCATCGACAAGAATGGCATTTGGGTGGTGAAACCACGCTTTGAACGGGTCGACTACAGCCAGGTGCCGGGAATCTACAACATGGTGGTGGGTGAAAAACCCCTCGGTGACGGTGACGATGACGGGTGGCGGCAACTCATCACCAAGTACTTCATGTTCACGCCCGGCACTAACACCCTCAAGCAACTGCCGTTCGACATTATCGAGCAACAGATCAACGACGACCTGATCGTCGTCGAACAGATCACCAATGGCCCCTACGGTGTCTTCGACATCAAGAAGCAGCAGATCGTGGTGCCGATGAAATACGTCAATCCAGAGGTGGTGGGCTCACTGTTCATTGCCCGGCCTGGTACCAAGACCTACCAGACCGAGGCCTACTACGGCATCTGGTCCCTCTCGGGCAAGGAACTGCTACCGCCGCGTTATCGTTCCATCAGTGCCAAGGATGGGTTTATCTACACCACCGCCACTGACAAGGATCAGCATGACGTCTACGACCTGGCCCTGAAAAAAATCACCCCGCCTGGTTTCACTGCACTCGGCGTCTTCGCCGACGACCAGCCGCTGCTGATACAGGACCGCAAGACCCGTAAGTTCGCCTTCATCGACACCCAGGGCAAAACCCTGCCCATCAGCCTGCCGTACGATCAAGTCGAGAGCTTTTCCAATGGCATGGCGGTGATCAGGAAGGATGAGCGTTACGGCGCCATTGACCTGACCGGCAAGGTGCGGGTACCGCCTACCTATGAAGCAATCAACTTCTTCCAGAAAAGCCTCGCCGCCGTCGAGATGGAAGGCTTCGATGGCCTGGTGCTGATCGACAAAGACAACACGCTGGTTAAAAAGCTGGGGCATCGGCTCTATTCCGAGATCAAGGCCAACAGCAATGATGCGATGTATCAGGTGTGGGACGCCAAGGAGGAAAACCGGATCAATGTGTTTGATGCCGATGGCAAGCAAACGAATAGCTATGTGCGGGAGTGAACACCGACCTCAATCAACCGGAGAAGTGAAGCCCTTGTGGGAGCTGTCGAGCCCCAGCGAGGCTGCGATAGCGGTGGGTCAGGCAGCATCAATGTTTGCTGTGCCGACGTCATCGCAGCCTCGCCGGGGCTCACAACTCAGCAACGGGCGTGCCCTGATGAAACACCATCCGCCACCGTCCCTCCTCCTCCCGCCACACTGAACTGCGCAACGAATCTGCCCCCGCTGTAACCACAGTTGCCGTCCGGCGACAACGATACGTCACCAGCACAACACCTTCAGCCAACACCTTCAGCGCAAACTCACTCATGCTGCGAGCCGAAAATACCTCATCCCGCAACCCGGCAATCACCTCGGCCCGACTGCCCCATACATGACCACTGGCCCCAAATTCGACGAAATCATCCGCCAGCAACTGCGCCAGTCTCTCCCCATCAGTACGCGTCGAGCACTGATGAAGTTCACCCTCCAACTCCTGCAAATGCGCATATAAATCCATCACCACCTCCCCCAGTCATTGCACCCATGAAATTAATCCTGTAATTTTTCATGAAATTTCTTGACAAGAATTTCACGACGCCACCCCATGGACAAACAAGAAGAACTGGCCGCCCTGGCGATCCTGATCCACGACCTGCGCAAGCACAAGAAACTCACCCTGACCCAACTGGCGCAAAAAATCGACCGGTCGGTGGGTTTCCTGTCCCAGGTGGAGCGCGGCCTGTCCCGGCCGACGGTGGCCGACTTGACCGCTATCAGCCACGCCCTGGATGTGCCCACCACCTACTTCTACAGCCTGTCCAAACCCAAGGCAGTGGATTGGGTCACCCGGCCCAACGAACGGCGCACGGTGTATTACGCCAACGGCATCACCGACATCCTGGTCTCGCCGAGCATGCAGGGGGCGTTCTCGATCCTCGACAGTTTGCTCGCCCCCGGCGCCAACAGTGGCGAACAGACCATGAGCGACCGTGCCGAACAAGCCGGCTACGTGCTGGAGGGTGAGTTGACGCTGTGGGTCGAGGGCGAAACCGATTCGGTGACCCTGGGCCCCGGCGACAGCTTTCACCTGGCCAGCTTCGCCCACTGCCGTTACGGCAACCTGACCGATCTGCCCGCCCGCGTCCTGTGGGTCTATAACTGAGCGCCGATCACGGCACACAAAGGAGCGTCACCCGTGCAAAGCAAGTCTTCCACGCTGTTGGCCGAAGTCCGGACCTTTCGCCAGAACCATCCTGAGGTGCGCTACGTCGACCTGATCGCCCTGGACATTCCCGGGCACTTCTACGGCAAGCGCTACCCGGTGGAGATGCTGGAGAAAGTCGCCGCCGGCAGCCCTCTGAAACTGCCACAGAACGCCGTGCTGCTCGGCGCCCAGGGCGGTCTGTTCAAGATTGGCGATTACTGCTTCAACGACGGCGACCCGGATGCCAATCGCCGCCTGGTGCCTGGCACCCTCAAACCGGTGAGCTGGGAGGCGCAACCCCTGGGGCAGATGCTGATCACCTCGGACGGCACCGACGCGCCTATCGAGTTCGAACCTCGCGAAGTGCTGGCCAAGGTTCTGGAGCGCCTGCACCGCAAGGGGATTCACCCGGTGGTGGCCTTCGAACTGGAGTTTTATCTGTTCGATAAAAAACTCGACGACGGCCTGCCGCAATTTGCCCGCGACCCGTTGAGCGGTGACAGCGACGATCAGCCCAACCTGCACATCGAGCGCCTGTCGCGCTTTGGCACGGTGCTGGATGACATGGCGCAAACCGCCAAGGCCCAAGGCCTCGACATCACCGTGATCACCGCAGAACTGGGCCCGGGCCAGTTTGAAATCAATTTCGGCCACCTGGATGACGGCCTGCGCGCCGCCGACTGGGCCGCCCTGTTCTGCCGCAGCACCCGTGGTGTGGCCCTCAAGCACGGTTACCGCGCCAGCTTCATGGCCAAGCCGTACTTGCAGCATCCGGGCAGCGGCATGCATGTGCATGTCAGCCTGTATGACCCGGCGGGCAATAACCTATTGGCAGCCCATCAGCAGCAACCGCTGCGCCACGCGGTGGCCGGTTGCCTGGAACTGCTGCCCCATTGCATGCCGATTTTCTCGCCCAACCACAACGCCTTCCGCCGCCTGGGTGGTACGGTCAATGCCGCGACCCGTGCTTGCTGGGGGTTTGAGGATCGCGATGCGTGTGTGCGTATCCCTGAGTCCGACCCGCGCAACCTGCGGATTGAACATCGGCTGGCCAGTGCCGACGCCAATCCGTACCTGGTGCTCGCCGCCATTCTGGTGGGCCTGGAGCATGGCCTGGACGCCGGCCTCGAGCCCATCGCGCCCCTGAACGAAGACCGCAATAGCGGTGCAGATTTCCCTCTGGAAATGCTCGATGCAGTGCGTGCCATGCAGCATCAACCGGCATTGCGCGAAGGGTTGGGGGCGGAGTTTGTCGACGTCTATTGCGAAAACAAACGCCAGGACCATCTGGCCTTCCAGCAGGAGATCCATGCGCGGGAATATCGCTGGTATCTGTAAACCTATAAACCTATAAACCTATAAACCTATAAACCTATAAACCTGTAGCCGCTGCCGAGGCACGAGGCTGCGATGCGTGTCCGCAGGAGCGCCCTCGGGGGTCGCTTCGCAGCCCATCGCAGCCTCGTGCCTCGACAGCGGCTACACAATAAAAGGAATTGCCCATGACCGACCAAAGCGCCCCGGCCCTCAAGGAAATCTTCAACGTCGAACGCCTGCAACACATCGCCACTGAGATGACCGCGGTGTACCCGGCGTTCAACGCCAAGGGCTTCCTCAAGCACGCCAAGGCCGGGCTGGCTGAGCTGTCGGTGATGCAGCGCATGGCCCGGGTCAGCGAAAGCCTGCACGCGGTGATTCCGCTGGATTATCCGCAGACGCTAAAACTGTTGTATGCCCTCGCACCTCGGATCAACAGCAGCTTCGTCAGCCTGTTCCTGCCTCACTTCGTGGCGAGCTACGGCACCGATGACTTCAAGCGTTCCATGGCGGCCCTCAAGTATTTCACCACCTTTGGTTCCGCCGAATTTGCCGTGCGGCATTTCCTGCTACGGGACTTCGAACGCACCTTGATGGTGATGCAACAGTGGTCGCTGGACGCCAACGAGCACGTGCGACGCTTGGCAAGTGAAGGTTCCAGGCCGAGATTGCCCTGGTCGTTTCGCCTGGCCCAGGTGCAGGCAGACCCAACGCTCTGCGCCTCGATCCTCGATAACCTCAAGGCCGACAGCAGTCTTTACGTACGCAAGTCAGTGGCCAATCACCTCAATGACATCACCAAGGACCATCCGGACTGGGTGCTGACCCTGATCGAAGGCTGGTCGCTGGATAATCCCCACACCGCCTGGATCGCCCGCCATGCCCTGCGCAGTTTGATCAAACAGGGCAACACCCGGGCGCTGACGATCATGGGCGCGGGTGCTAAAGCCGAGGTGAACATCCAGCACCTGAAGGTGACGCCTGCGGTGGTCAAACTGGGTGACCGAATCAACCTGTCCTTCACCCTGGAATCGATCGCCAACGCCCCGCAGAAACTGGTGGTGGATTACGCCATCGACTACGTGAAAAGTGCCGGCCATAGCGCCGCCAAAGTATTCAAGCTCAAGGCCTTCACCTTAGGCGTCGGTGAACACCACGCGATTACCCGAGCCCAACACATACGTGAATTGACCACCCGCAAGCACTACCCTGGCAAGCACACGGTGCATGTGCTGGTTAATGGCGAAAAGCTGGCCAGCACTGAGTTCGAACTGCAATCCTGAACTACTCTCACACAACGGAAGGCTCTATCTCGGGCATTTCAGAGAAATAAATTGTCGGACAATACTGGCATTATCATTTGCGATCCATTATCATTTGGCGCCTTCTCGGTACCAGTATGGTGCCTGTGACAATGTTCCACTTGAGGCGCCCATGCACCGTTTACCGTTTTACCGCCCTTTGATTTGCGCCAGTCTGGGGCTTGTCAGCCACCCCGTGTTTGCCGCGCTGCAACCTGTGGCCGAAGCGCCGCTGGCCAGTGACACCGAACTGCACTGTCACTTCAATCGCGACGCCAGCACGGACTGCACCACCACCTACCACTACACCATTCTCAAGCCCAGCGGCCGGGAAATGCTCTCGCGGATCGACTTCAGCTACCCGGAAGGCGACGGGTTCGAATTGCTCAAGGCTGAATCCATAGAACCCGGCGGCAAACCGGTTCCCCTGGACAAGACACAGATCGACACCCGCACCGCCCCCAACCCGGACCAGGGCTTTTCCCGGGAGAAACAAACCTCCCTGGCCTTCCCTAACCTGCGGGTCGGTACACAAGTGCGCTACACGGTGCGCGAGCATCACGCCGCCAAGCCCTTGATGACCGAGTTCCACTACGCCCTGCAGTTCGGCCCCAGCGCTGCACGCCGCGACCGGTTCAAGATACGCTTCACCGCCGAACGCCCGATCGAGTGGCGCAGCGAGTTGATGGACGGCTTCACCCTCACGCCGTCGGCCAACCGCAAGACCCTGGACGTGGTGCAAAAGGCCCCGACCTACGTCAACTACATCAACGAGTCCGCCAACGCCTACATCCGTATGAACCCGCGTATCGAAGTGGGCAGTTCGCTGGATCGTCAGCAGTACTTTGGCCCTTTTGCCCAGCGCTACAACGAAATCCTCGGCGCGAATTTGCCAACCCACAGCGCCGCCGCCGTGGCCAGCGCTCTCGACTTGCCACACGCGCAAAAAGTCTCGGCGCTGATGCAGCACATCAACGATCACTACCGCTACTTGGGCGACTGGCGCGCGTCGGATCGCGGTTATATACCGTTCAGCCTGGCGCAGATCGAACAGCACGGTTACGGCGACTGCAAAGACCTGTCGACCTTGCTGGCAGCGATGCTCAAGGCCAGCGGGATCAAGGCCGAAAGCGCGTGGGTCAGCCGAGGCGATGTGGTCGAATCCCTACTGATTCCGGGCACTAATGCGCCGAACCACGCCATCGTCCGTGCCGAAGTCGACGGCAAGGTGTGGTGGCTGGACCCGACCAACCCGGTCTTCGCCCCCGGCCAGACCCTGCCCGACATCCAAGACCGCTGGGTACTGGTGAGCGACGCCCAGGGCCAGGTGCGTGAAGAACACATCCCGCTGCAGTCCGCCGACACCACGCTGATCCTCGACAAACATGAACACTTCGATGCCAAGGGCAACGCCCACGTCTCAGCCACCGTCGACTTCCGCGGCCTGCCGCTGATGCACCTGAGCGTCGCCGATCGCCAACAAGGCACCACGGCCACTGACCAGAACATCTGCGACAACTTCGGCAAGCAGATCACCGACTGTCAGGTCAAACGCCCTGCCACCGCGTTTGTGGTTCCGGCCACCTACAAGGTCAGCGCAACCCTGACCGACCTGCGTCCGATGGAGCCGCTGGGGGGCGACCACCTCTACACCGACAGCCTGCTGCAAGACAATTGGGATGGACTGCTCAACTACCGGCGCAATGCCCAGTTGGGGGATTTGTACATGGGCAACCCCGAGACGCTCGACTACACCATCACCCTTTCCGGTGGCCGGTTCGACAAGGATATCCAGGGCTGCCAAGTGCGCTCGCCGTGGTACGACCTCGACCTGAAAGGTGATCGGGTCAAAGGCGACTGGCGCTACCACTACACGCTCGTCCAGAAAAAACGCTGGTTGAGCCATGATGAGATCGTCAGTGCGCCGTTTGAGAAAATGCTCAACGAAGCCCGCGCCTGTGGAGAGCAGGTGCGTCAGGTGGTGAAGCTCTAAGCCTCAGCGCAAATCCAATGTGGGAGTGGGCTTCTGTGGGAGCGGGCTTGCTCGCGAATGCGGTGAATCAGTCAGCAAATATATTGACTGACACCCTGCTTTCGCGAGCAAGTCGAATCGTCGCACCGCCGCTCCCACATTTTGATCAGCGATCATCATTGCCCCAGCAACAACCCCTGCTCCCGCGCGCACAATTCCACCACGTAATCCCACAACACCCGCAACCGCACCGACTTGTGCAGCTCGCGCCTTGAACTGATCCAGTAACTGCGCTGGATACTTTCCCCCGGCAACAGCGGCACCAAATCCGGATCCCCTGCCGCCATGAAGCACGGCAACACGGCAATCCCCAACCCCGAGCGCGCCGCCTGGTGCTGGGCGATGACGCTGGTGCTGTGGAACACCACCTTTGGATTGCGGCAAAAGCTGCTGAGGAATTTCAGTTCCTGGCTGAACAGCAGGTCATCGACGTAATCGATCCAGGCATGTACCGCCAGGTCTTCGCGCTTTTCAATCGGCGGCGTTCGGTCCAGGTAGCTGCGGCTGGCATAAAGGGCCAGGCGGTAGTCGGTCAGTTTGCGGGTCACCAGTTGGTCGACGCTGGGCCGTTCCAGGTGGATGCTGATTTCCGCTTCGCGGTTGAGGATGCTGACAAAGCGCGGTACCGCCACCAGTTCCACTTCCAGCCCCGGATAACGCTCGAACAGACCACCCATGCGCCCGGCCAGAAACATCACGCCCAGCCCTTCGGCCACGCCAAGGCGAATCTTGCCCAGGGGTGCGGCGGAATGAGTCAACTCCTCCTCGGCCAGCAGCGCGACGTTTTCCATGGCCTCGGCGTGCTTGAGCAGCGCTTCGCCGGATGGCGTCAATTCATAGCCTTGGGCGTGCTGGACAAACAGCGCGGTGCCGAGGCTTTTCTCGATCGCCTCGATGTGCCGGGCCACCGTGGCGTGGGTGGTTTTCAGGCGTTGCGCGGCAGTGAGCAGGCGTCCGCTACGCTGTAACTCAAGAAAGAACCGTAGATCATTCCAGTCGAACATCTCGCCTCCCCTCACTCAATAAGAGCAGCACTGTCTAAAAACGCACAGCAGGTGGGTAAAAACTAACATTTTTAAGACGAAAACTAACAACTAGGATGGAACCAATAAGAAAAACAAGCGAGACCTCAGATGCCCATTGCAACTGCGCAATACGATTACGTAGTGGTAGGCGCCGGCCCCGCAGGCTGCCTGCTGGCCAATCGGCTCTCTGCCAACCCTGCCCATCGCGTGCTGCTGCTTGAAGCCGGTGGGCGCGATAACTATCCCTGGATTCATATCCCCGTCGGCTACCTCTTCTGCATCGGCAACCCGCGCACCGATTGGTGCTTCAAGACCGAAGCCCAGGAAGGCCTGCAAGGCCGTGCCCTGAGCTACCCACGAGGCAAGGTGCTGGGCGGCTGCTCATCGATCAACGGCATGATTTATATGCGCGGTCAGGCCCGGGACTACGACGGCTGGGCGGCTGAAGGCAACCCCGGCTGGGCCTGGGACGACGTGCTGCCACTGTTCAGGCAGAGCGAAAACCATTTTGCCGGCGACTCGCCGTTTCACGGTGACGGCGGTGAATGGCGCGTGGAACAGCAGCGCCTGCACTGGCCGATCCTCGATGCCTTTCGCGATGCGGCCGAGCAAAGCGGCATTGCCAACATCAGCGACTTCAACCAGGGCAATAACGAAGGGTGCGGTTACTTCCAGGTCAACCAGAAATCCGGGGTGCGCTGGAACGCGGCCAAGGCGTTTCTCAAGCCGATTCGCCAGCGCCCCAACCTCACGGTGTTGACCGGCGTTGAAGTCGACCGTGTGCCGCTGGAAAACGGCCGCGCCGCCGCCGTCATCGGGCGCCAGCAAGGCCAGCAAATCACCTGGCGAGCGCGCAAGGAAATCGTCCTGTGCGCCGGCGCCGTCGGCTCGCCCGGCATCCTGCAACGTTCCGGCATTGGCCCGGCCAGTGTGCTCAAGCCGCTGGGGATTGAGGTATTGCATGAATTGCCCGGTGTCGGCGGCAACCTGCAGGATCACCTGCAATTGCGGCTGATCTACAAGCTGGAAAACGCTCGCACCCTGAACCAGATCGCCGGCACGTTGTGGGGCAAGATGGGCATGGGTTTGCGTTACCTCTACGACCGCAGCGGCCCACTGTCCATGGCGCCCAGCCAGCTTGGCGCGTTTGCACGCTCGGGGCCGGAGCAGACCTCGGCCAACCTCGAATACCACGTGCAGCCGCTGTCCCTGGAGCGCTTCGGCGAGCCCTTGCACGCCTTCCCGGCCTTTACCGCGTCGGTCTGTGACCTGCGTCCGCAAAGCCGTGGACGCATCGATATTCGCTCGGCCAATCCGGCTGATGCGCCGCTGATCCGCCCTAACTACCTCAGCCATCCGGAAGACTTGCGGGTCGCCGCCGACGCGATTCGTCTGACCCGACGTATCGTCGGCGCACCTGCGCTGCGTCAATTCAACCCAGTGGAGTACTTGCCCGGCGAAGAATTGCAGAGTGACGAACAACTGCAAGAAGCCGCCGCGCGGATCGGCACCACCATCTTTCACCCGGTGGGCACCTGCCGCATGGGCAGTGACAAGGACGCCGTGGTCGACGCGCAATTGCGGGTGCATGGCGTCCCCGGCCTGCGTATCGCCGATGCCTCGATCATGCCGCGCATCACCTCCGGCAACACCTGCTCACCGACGCTGATGATCGCGGAAAAAGCCGCGCAGCTAATCCTTTCGCCGAACACAAGGAGCTTCGCCCCGGAGAAAGAACTCGTTACCGCAATCTGAACAGCGGCGCCGATCCGGCGTCGACAGTGGAACAACAATAAATAATCACTGTGAGGGCTACCCAATGTCAGAACATGCTCAACCCCTGGACCCCGTTATCGGCGTGCGATCCAGTAACGACACGCAAAAAGTCATCTTCGCCTCCTCCTTGGGGACGGTGTTCGAGTGGTATGACTTTTTCCTGTATGGCGCCCTCGCGGCGGTGATCAGCAAGCAATTCTTTGCCGGGGTCAACGACACCACAGCGTTCATCTTTGCGCTGATGGCCTTTGCGGCAGGCTTTGTGGTGCGCCCGTTTGGCGCGCTGGTGTTCGGTCGACTGGGGGACATGATTGGGCGCAAATACACCTTCCTCGCCACCATTATCCTGATGGGCCTGGCGACTTTTTGCGTCGGCCTGCTGCCCACTTATTCGAGCATCGGCATCGCCGCGCCGATCATTCTGGTGGCGCTGCGCATGCTTCAGGGCCTGGCCCTGGGCGGCGAGTATGGCGGCGCGGCCACTTACGTGGCTGAGCACGCACCGGCCGGCAAGCGCGGCTTCCACACCAGTTGGATTCAGTCCACCGCCACTCTCGGCCTGCTGCTGTCGTTGCTGGTCGTACTGGCCTGCCGTTACTTCACCGGTGACCAATTCGAAGTCTGGGGCTGGCGCCTGCCGTTCCTGCTGTCGATCGTGCTGCTGGGGGTCTCCACCTGGATCCGCATGAGCCTGCATGAGTCGCCGGCCTTCCTGAAAATGAAAGAAGAAGGCAAGACCAGCAAGGCGCCGATCCGCGAGTCCTTCGGTAAGTGGGAAAACCTCAAGGTGGTGCTGATCGCCCTGTTCAGCATCAACGCCGGGCAAGCCGTGACGTTCTACGCCGCGCAGTTCTATGTGCTGTTCTTCCTCACCCAGTTCCTGAAGATGGACCCGGCCCTGGCCAATATGCTGCTGATCATCAGTGTGGTGATCGGTGCACCATTCTTTATCTTCTTCGGCTGGCTGTCGGACAAGCTGGGGCGCAAGCCGGTGCTGATGGTCGGCCTGCTGCTGGCCACCGCGCTGTACTTTCCGATCTTCAAGGGCCTGGCCCACTACACCAACCCGGCGATGGACCAGGCCAGTACCCAGGCGCCCATCACCGTATTGGCGGACCCGGCCACCTGCACCTTCCAGTTCGACCCGGTGGGCAAGGCGCGTTTCGACAGCCCGTGCGACAAGGTCAAGACCTTCCTGGTGAAACAGGGCCTGCCCTACCACAGTGCTGCGGCCCCAGCGGGCAGTGCGGTGCAAGTGAGCGTGGGTGACGTGCGTATCGACGGCTATGACGAGGCCGCCCTGAAAGGTGCGGTGACACTGGCGGGTTACCCGCAATCGGCCGATGTAGCACAGGTCAACAAAACCATGGTGGTGGTGCTGATCGTCGCGCTGATCCTTATCGCTGCGATGTGCTACGGACCGCTGGCGGCGCTGATGGTGGAACTGTTCCCCACCCGCATCCGCTACACCTCGATGTCCCTGCCCTACCACATCGGCAACGGCTGGTTCGGCGGCTTCCTGCCGACGGTATCGTTTGCCTTGGTGGTGTACACCGGCGATATCTTCTACGGCTTGTGGTACCCGGTGGTGATTACCGGGGTGAGTTTGATTGTCGGGCTGATTTGCCTGAAAGAAACCAGGAATGTGGACATCGATAACAACTGAAGAATGCCCAAGTCTCATTGCGCTGGAGTTCCAATGTGCTCGCGGGGACCGTTGTAGCCGCTGCCGAAGAATGAGGCTGCGATGGGCAGCGTAGCGGCCCCAGGGCGGTCCTGCGGACACGCATCGCAGCCTCATTCTTCGGCAGCGGCTACAAAGGCCTTCACGCGCAAGCCTCCACATTTGGTTTTTGGGTTGAACACATAAATTGCTGTACATCCATACAGATAATAGTTGCTGAAATCCGCTGTACTGAGCATCCTGCACACCATCAATCCGATTCGAATGTGGTGACCATGCGGCTGTTCCTCTGTGAAAAACCGTCCCAGGCCAAGGATATCGCCGCCGTGCTCGGTGCAAGCCGGCGTGGCGACGGTTGCTGGCTGGGGCCGGGCGTCACGGTGACCTGGTGCATTGGCCATCTGCTGGAAACCGCCCCGCCCGACGCCTATGACGCCAAATACAAACGCTGGGTACTGGCCGACCTGCCCATCGTCCCGGAAAAATGGAAGATGCTGGTCAAACCCAAAACCGCCAGCCAATACAAGGCAGTCAAGCGCCTGCTCGGGGAAGCCCAGGAACTGGTAATCGCCACCGACGCCGACCGTGAGGGCGAAATGATCGCCCGGGAACTGGTGGAGCATTGCCGTTATCGCGGGCCGATCCAGCGCTTGTGGCTGTCAGCACTGGATGAGGCCTCGATCCGCAAGGCCCTGGCCGCGCTCAAACCCGGTGCTGAAACCTTCAGCCTGTATCACTCGGCCCTCGGGCGATCCCGAGCCGACTGGCTGATTGGCATGAACATGAGTCGCCTGTTTACCTTGCTGGGGCGCCAATCCGGTTATCAGGGCGTATTGCCGGTCGGCCGGGTGCAAACCCCGACCCTGCGCCTGGTGGTCGACCGCGATCGCAGCATCGCCGACTTCGTCCCCGTGGCCTACTGGGCCATCGATGTCGATCTGCTCCACGACCACATCACCTTCACCGCCCAATGGCGCGCCACCGAAGACGCCTGTGACGACCAGGGCCGTTGCCTGAACCCGCAACTGGCCAGGGATGCGGCAGCCGCCATGAGCAACGCCGCTACCGCGCGGTTGATCAAGCTGCGCACCGAGCGCATGCGCGAAGTCGCACCCCTGCCCTTCGACCTCGGCACGCTGCAGGAAATCTGCTCGAAAAAGCTCGGCCTGGGCGCCCAGGAAACCCTGGACATTGCCCAATCACTCTACGAAACCCACAAAGTCATCACCTACCCGCGCAGCGATTGCGGCTACTTGCCCCTGAGCCAACACAGCGACGCGCCAGGCATTCTTGCTGCGCTGGGTCGGGCTGATCAGGCGGTCCAGACGTTGATGCCGCACATCGACCCGCAACGCCGCTCCCGAGCCTGGAACGACGCCAAGGTCAGCGCCCACCACGGCATCATCCCCACCGGCGCAGGCAAGGACCTCGGGCAACTGACCGGTAAACACCGGGCGGTCTACACCCTGATTCGCGCCCGCTACCTGGCGCAGTTCCTGCCCAACCACGAATACGACCGTACTCAGGCTGACTTCGATTGCGCGGGCGAAGCCTTGCGGGCGGTGGGTAAAGTCATCGTCGAACCCGGTTGGAAACGTGCATTGCCCGAAGCACTGGCACCAGCCAAAGGTCGTGAAGCCCCTGCGCCGCAATCCTTGCCGATGCTGGTACAGGGTAATGATTACGCCGTGGCCAAGGTCAACCTCAAGGACTTGTGGACCCAGCCGCCCAAGCCCTTCACTGAAGGTAACCTGATCAAGGCGATGAAAAACGTCGCCAAACTGGTGGAAGACCCACTGCTCAAACAGAAACTCAAGGACACCACCGGGATTGGCACCGAAGCCACCCGTGCCGGGATTATCCAGGGCTTGCTGGACCGGGGTTATATGGTGAAAAACGGCAAGGCCCTGTCGGCGACACCGGCGGCGTTCAGCCTGATCGATGCGGTGCCTCGGGCGATTGCCGATCCAGGCACTACGGCCATCTGGGAACAAGCCCTGGACATGGTCCAGAGCGGTGAAATGAGCCTGGAAGAATTTGTCGCCAAACAGGCCGCCTGGATGAGCAAGCAGATAGCGCGCTGCACTGGCATGCGCTTGACCATCAGCGGTCCGGCCAGTCCCGCAGGACGTGGCGCCGTGCCGTGGAAAAACAAACGCAAACCGGCCAAGCGCAAGACAAGCGCAGCTCCGAAAAGGGCAACAAAACCGGCAAGCAAAGGCTGAAACAACCAAAAATTCCCGACAATGACGTTTTTCGACCGGTTATGTGGCGCTTTGGACCTTGCCCCGTCGCGGGCGGTCTAGGATTCTGTAGGAACTGCTAACCTCCCAACGATAACAACACCGGAGTGGCCTCCATGAAAACCGTTGCGCAACTGCTCAAGTCCAAAGACCAGCAAAACCAGCAAGTCCACACCATTCCCCATGACCACACGGTGTTTGAGGCGCTGATCGTGATGGCGTCGAAAAACGTCGGGGCCTTGCCGGTCATGAAGGATGGAAAGGTAGCCGGGATAATCAGTGAGCGTGACTACGCCCGTAAGGTGATCCTCCATGGTTTGTCCTCCGTGACGACCAAGGCCTACGAGATCATGAATTCACCGGTGATTACCGTTGACACCCACCAGAGTGTCGAGACCTGCATGAATATCATGACCGACCGCCATCTGCGGCACCTGCCTGTGGTAGAGAACGGAGAACTCCTTGGCCTGCTGTCCATCGGTGACCTGGTCAAGGAAGCCATCGCCGAACAGGCCGACCTGATCAAACAATTGGAACAATACATTCGCGGCGAATGAGGGCTCCATGCTCGATCCCCTGGACCATCAAACCGATACTCACCTCGACATCCTGCACCGGGCCATGGCCGAACGGCGGTTTCTGGTCCTGACCGGTGCGGGTATCAGCACGTCTTCGGGGATTCCCGATTATCGCGACAGCGAAGGCGTGCGCCGGGGCAAGGCGCCGATGATGTATCAGGATTTTCTGGCCACCGCGCAAGCGCGGCGACGCTACTGGGCGCGGGCGATGCTCGGTTGGCCGAGGGTACGCCTCGCGCAGCCGAACAAGGCCCATCTCGCGCTGGCGACCTTGCAAGAGCGTCAGCTCATCACGGGGCTGATCACGCAGAACGTCGACACTCTGCATGATCAGGCTGGCAGCCGTGACGTGATTGAATTGCATGGCAGCTTGCACCGGGTGCTCTGCCTCGACTGCCATCTGCGCAGCGAGCGCGACCTGATACAGCACCTGATGGAGGCCGAGAACCCCTACCTCGCCGGTGTCGACGCCATCCAGGCCCCCGACGGCGACACGTTGCTGGACCCTGCCTTCGAAGAGCGTTTCCTGGTGCCCCACTGCCCGCATTGCAATGGCCAGCGGCTGAAACCCGACGTGGTGTTTTTTGGTGAGAACGTCGCCCAAGCCACCGCAACCAGGGCGATGGCCGCCGTGGAGCACGCCGAAGGATTGTTGGTGGTGGGCTCGTCGCTGATGGCCTATTCGGCCTTTCGCCTGTGCAAGACGATGGTTGACCAGGACAAACCTGTCATCGCCATCAACCTGGGTAAAACCCGGGGTGATGAGCTACTGCAGGTAAAGATCGAAGCCTCCTGTGAGCGTTTGCTACCCCTCTTGGTAGAGCGGTTGGGGCAGTAGAAACCACCCGACCAACCGCACAAAAAATGACGCATAAGTCACGTTTCCACGCATTCTCCCGCCCCCACAACGATTTATGTAGTGCTCAAAAATAATCACTACATAATCGTTGACGTAACCTTTTTGTAATTGCATGATTCAAGCGTCTCCCGGATCGGGAGCGTTGGTAACACGCGTTTTGAACAAGCTCGTCTGACCGCCGAGCTGTTTTTTCCGGATGTGCACTGCCCACAAGGCAGATTGATGAAGCTGACCGGCCCGAAAGGATCGGTACAAGGAGCTCAAACGCTGCTTGTCTTCGTTATGAAACCATTGCGTAGCAGTTCATCAGCAAGACTACATGCATCAGGTTCAAGACCCTGCCCGTACTCGGCAGACCGTCACTGACGCCCGGTTTTCGGAACCGGAGACAACTAACGAATCAACTGAAGATCGCCAACTGGTCAAGGGGCTTACACATGAATCTGAACAACCAACCAACTATTGAAGAATTGGCTGAGATGTTCGCAGCGCAGAAAGACAAGCTCGACGACCATATCCTCTGGATTGGTAAATCGGGCCAGGTCCATATTGACTGCCTGGCGCCCCATACCTTGGAAGAAGAGTTCGACAACAATAACCGCGAACTGGCCGCACGCCTGAAGATGTACCGCCGTGGCCAGGGTTATGTCGGCAAAAAGGCTGCCGCCGATCGCAACTTTATCGAGCAGGTGTTCCACACACTTAATACCGAATGGCAGAACCTCAAGGGCCACTCGCAGGTTAAAGTAATCGATAGATACTGCTGAAACCCGCCACTCGATTAAAGGTGGGAGCTGTTTGTCTGCGATAACGGTTTAATAGTCGACAACTATGTTGAATGTTAAATAGCTATCGCAGGCAAGCCAGCTCCCACACGTATTTGTGCCAACTTAAAGCCCTGGGAAACATCCCTTCCCCGCCTCATCTCGAAAAATATCAAACATGGCTTGGGCCGCCGCCGACAGTTCATGACCGGGTTTGGTCAAGACACCAATCGGCCGTTCGATCACCGGGGCCCGAAGGGTGATGCAATGGGCGCCCGCCTCCTCCATCTGCCGCGCACAGAGCGCCGGCACCGCGCTGACACCCAATCCACTGGCAACCATTTTGCCCACTGTTGCCAATTGATGGCTCTCCAATGCCACCGGCAACTTCATGTTCAGGGCCCCCAGGTGTTCTTCCAACATCACCCGCACCGTGGATGGTCGCTGCAAGGTAATGAAGGGTTGCTCCAGCAAGGTTTTCCAGTCGATCTCGGCCATCCGGGCCAATGGCGAATCACCCGGCACGACCGCAATAAAACGATCCAAATACAGTGGGGTAAACGCCAAGGACGAACCGGCCGACGGCTCGAACGCCACGCCTAACTCCACCTGACGGTCGCGAACCATCTCCAGCACCTGCTCGTTGATCACGTCGTTGACCGTTACGTTGACCTGGGGATAGCGCGCACGAAAGATCTTCAGCACCGGCGGCAGCAAGTTGCCGGCGAACGATGGCATCGCCGCAACTGTTACCCGCCCGCGCTGCAAGGTGAAGCGCTGGCGCAGTTCGTCCTCGGCGTTATCCCAGTCGGCAATCAGGCGCCGGGCCAGGGGCAACAGCGACTCGCCTTCGGGCGTCAGCGCGACGTTGCGGGTATTGCGGCTGAACAAGCGCCCACCCAACCCTTCTTCCAGGCCTTTGATGGTCAAGCTCAAGGCCGACTGGGAAAGGTGCAAGCGCTCACACGCGGCGGCAAAACTCAGGCTCTGGGCCACGGCAAGAAAGGCCCGCATCTGTTTAACTGTCATGACGCTGCTCCAGACAACCGACGATTGTGCTGTTTTTTAAATCAATCAACCTTAAAAAACAACTTAACAAATCAATTCGTCAGCGCAACACTCGGGGCATATGGCTAGCCCACAAACAATAAAAGAGGTGCATATGGCAGGTTTCGATAAACGCGTGGCGTCCTATGAGGAAGCGCTGGCGGGTCTGGAAGACGGTATGACGGTCCTCGCCGGTGGCTTTGGCCTGTGCGGGATCCCGGAAAACCTCATCAATGAGATCAAGCGCAAAGGCACCCGCGACTTGACCGTGGTTTCCAACAACTGCGGCGTCGACGGCTTCGGTTTGGGCGTGTTGCTGGAAGGCAAGCAGATCAGCAAAGTGATCGCCTCCTACGTCGGTGAAAACGCCCTGTTCGAGAAGCAATTGCTCAGCGGCGAAATCGAAGTGGTCCTGACGCCCCAAGGTACCCTGGCGGAAAAAATGCGCGCTGGCGGCGCCGGTATCCCGGCCTTCTTTACTGCCACCGGCGTTGGCACCCCAGTGGCCGAAGGCAAGGAAACCCGCGAATTCAACGGTCGCCCATACCTGATGGAAGAATCCATCACCGGCGACTTTGCCATCGTCAAAGGCTGGAAAGCCGACCACTTCGGTAACGTGATCTACCGCCACACCGCACAGAACTTCAACCCGCTAGCCGCCACCGCCGGCAAGATCACCGTGGTCGAAGTCGAAGAAATCGTTGAACCGGGCGAGCTGGACCCGTCGCAGATCCACACCCCTGGCATCTACGTCGACCGGATCATCTGCGGCACCTTCGAGAAGCGCATCGAACAGCGCACCGTCCGCAAATAATCCCGTCCCAGCCCGAATAATAAGGAGACAAAACATGGCGCTTACCCGCGAACAAATGGCTCAACGCGTCGCCCGCGAAATGCAGGACGGTTTCTACGTCAACCTCGGCATCGGCATTCCGACCCTGGTGGCCAACTACATCCCCGACGGCATGGAAGTGATGCTGCAGTCGGAAAACGGCTTGCTGGGCATGGGCCCCTTTCCGACCGAAGAAACCATCGATGCCGACATGATCAACGCCGGCAAACAGACCGTCACCGCCCGCGTCGGCGCCTCGATCTTTTCCTCCGCCGAGTCCTTCGCGATGATTCGCGGCGGGCATGTCGACCTGACGGTGCTGGGTGCTTTTGAAGTCGACGTCCAGGGCAACATCGCCTCGTGGATGATCCCCGGCAAGCTGGTCAAAGGCATGGGTGGTGCCATGGATCTGGTAGCCGGTGCGGACAACATCATCGTGATCATGACCCACGCCTCCAAGGACGGTGAGTCCAAGCTGCTGAGCCGTTGCAGCCTGCCGCTGACCGGTGCCAACTGCATCAAGCGCGTACTGACGGACCTGGCTTACCTGGAAATCGAAAATGGCGCTTTTGTCCTCAAGGAACGCGCACCTGGCGTCAGTGTTGAAGAGATTGTCAGCAAGACCGCCGGTAAACTGATCGTCCCGGACCATGTTCCAGAAATGCAGTTCGCTGCCCAGTGAGGAAAGATTCCATGCAAGACGTCGTCATTGTTGCTGCCACCCGCACCGCCGTGGGCAGCTTTCAGGGCTCCCTGGCCAGTATCCCGGCACCGGAGCTGGGCGCTGCGGTGATCCGCCGCCTGCTGGAGCAGACGGGCCTTGACCCCGCGCAAGTGGACGAAGTAATCCTCGGCCAAGTACTCACCGCAGGCTCGGGCCAGAACCCCGCACGCCAGGCTTCCATCCTCGCCGGCCTGCCACACGCCGTGCCGGCCATGACCCTGAACAAGGTTTGCGGCTCAGGCCTCAAGGCCCTGCATTTAGGAGCGCAAGCGATCCGTTGCGGTGACGCCGACGTGATCATCGCCGGCGGCATGGAGAACATGAGCCTTGCGCCCTATGTCCTACCAGCCGCCCGCACCGGCCTGCGCATGGGTCACGCCAAGATGCTCGACAGCATGATCACCGACGGTCTGTGGGATGCGTTCAACGACTACCACATGGGCATCACCGCCGAGAACCTGGTGGACAAGTACGGCATCAGCCGTGAAGCCCAGGATGCGTTCGCCGCTGCGTCCCAGCAAAAAGCCACTGCCGCCGTTGAGGCCGGGCGTTTTGCCGATGAGATCACGCCAATCCTGATTCCCCAACGCAAGGGCGACCCGATTGCCTTCTCGGTGGACGAACAACCCCGTGCTGGCACGACGGCAGAATCCTTGGCCAAGCTCAAGCCGGCGTTCAAGAAAGACGGCAGCGTTACCGCTGGCAATGCTTCCAGCCTCAACGACGGCGCCGCTGCGGTGCTGTTGATGAGTGCTGACAAGGCCAAGTCCCTCGGCCTGCCGGTACTGGCCCGCATCGCGAGCTACGCCAATGCTGGCGTTGATCCGGCGATCATGGGCATTGGCCCGGTCTCGGCCACCCGTCGTTGCCTGGACAAGGCCGGCTGGAAACTGGATGACCTGGACCTGATCGAAGCCAACGAAGCCTTTGCCGCGCAGTCGCTGGCAGTGGGCAAGGAACTGGAGTGGGATGCGGCCAAGGTCAACGTCAACGGCGGCGCGATTGCCATCGGTCACCCGATCGGTGCGTCAGGTTGCCGAGTGCTGGTGACCCTGCTTCACGAAATGATCAAGCGTGATGCCAAGAAAGGTCTGGCGACCTTGTGCATCGGTGGCGGTCAGGGTGTGGCATTGGCGCTCGAACGCAGCTGACTTGTAGCGAGCAACACAGAACAGGCCCGACTGTGACGAGCGGGCAAGCCCGCGTTGGACTGCGAAGCAGCCCCAATACAGACACCGCATTTTTTCAGACCGATTGAGGTGTCAGGTTTTAGGGCCGCTTCGCAGCCCAACGCGGGCAAGCCCGCTCGCCACAGGTCTTGCTTGGTCAAAAAATCGTGATCAGCCCTGGACCTGCGGCACCGCAAACACCGCACTCGCCCGCACTACCACCTTCTCCCCCACCTGCAAGCTGACTGTAGCAAACGCCATCTGCCGGCCACGCTTGTGGTTATCCAGCCGCACCTCGATCCACTCTCCCACCTGCACGGCGCCCATATAGTCCAGGGTCATGCTCGCCGTAATCAGTGCCAGCGGCGGCTCGCTGGAAAACGCCATGGCGTAACCCATGCCGATATCCGCCAGGGTTGCCAACACACCACCATGTACTGTGCCGCGCCCATTGGCGTGACGCGGGTCGGCACGCAGGCCGATTTCCAGTTGCAGGCCTTCGCCCCGGCAATACACCGGACCAAGCAGGTCCAACAGCGGGCTGCTGCGGGCTAGAGGGATGAAACCTTCAGGAATAGTGATCATGACGAGTTCCTCTTGGGAGTCTGGCTTGAGGTGTAACTCGGCGTGCCTATCGCAGCTATCAAGATCAGCCCCGCAAATCCCCGGCGATACTTTGCGTTAATCCCCAAGAACCGCTTTAATCGCCTTCGACCTCCTGCTTATTCCCCAAGGAACCGCAATGCGCCACCTGGACGGCAATCCCTCCCTGCTCCGCAACACCGTACTGATCCTGTTCGCCGGCCTGGCCCTTGGCGGTTGCTCGCCCAAGACCCATTCCGAAGCCACAGTAATCAGTGGCGAACAAGGCCGGGCCGGTGCGCAGTTAGCCTATGAGCACGAGTTGAACCTGTCCCTGCCCGCCGCGCTGCTGGCGCCACGCATGCAGGCGACACGCGAGGCTTGCGAATCGGCGCGCTTTGGCGCCTGCAATATCCTGGGCATCAAGGAGGACAGCAGCGGTGGCGAGATTGTCTTGCGCATCGCACCCACCGGTGTCGAACCGATGGTGGCCATGGCGGCCGAAGGTGGGAAACTGGGCCAGCGCATCACCACCGCCGAGGACCTGGCCGACGCTGTGGCCGACGTTCGCCGCCGTCAGGAACGCTTGCTGGCGCAGCAACAGCGCCTGGATGAGCTGGCCAAGCGCAAGGACATCACCGTGGGTGACCTGATCACCTTGAGCAAGGAACAAGCGAGCATCGAGAACGACTTGCAGGAGCTGGCCCAGGCCGCCGCCGGCCAGCAGCGGCGCCTGGACACCAACCGCGTGACCCTGAACTTCCGGGCCTCCGACGGTTCGCAGCAGCAGTCACGCTTCAGCCGGATGTTCAGCAACCTGGGGGACAACCTGGTGAACGGCACCGCCGATGCCCTGGAACGGGTCAGCTATGTGTTGCCGTTCGTGATCCTGGCCTTCCCGGTGTTGTGGTTGTGGGTCTGGTTGTGGCGCAAGTTCGTCAAGCGTCGCACCTAACGCTTCATGCACCGCTGATAGCGCTCATCCACCCGCTTGGCGAACCAGGCCGTGGTCAGGTTACGGGTGATCTTCGGGCTTTTCAGCACGATGCCCGGCAAGATCGCCCTAGGCAATGGCTTGCCCTCGGCCTTCTCGGCCAGGGCAAAGACTCGTTGATAGAGGGTGGTTTCTTCAAAATCCAGGCGGTCGCCCTGCTCCAACTGACTGCGGATGCTGGTGTTCCGCATATCCAGGGACTTGCCCAACGAACGCACCGCCAGTTCGGTCGTGCCGGGCAAGATTGAGCCGTAGCGGATCAGATCCCCATCCAACGCCAGTGACTTCCCCGAGACGCGGTTCACGGCCGCCTGGAACGCAGCATTGCGGCTGGCGTACCAGCCGGCGTTGAAGTCGGCGAAGCGGTACAGCGGCTGGTCGTAGTTCACCGGATAGCCCAGCAAGTGAGCAATGCCGAAATACATACCGCCACGCCGGGTGAAGACTTCCCGACGAATTGTCCCGTCAACTGTGTAGAGATAACCCCGAGCCTGCTTCTCAGCGAAGGCGATACTGACTTGCATCGGGCCTGCGGTGTGCACCGGGTTGAAGCCACCAAACAAGGTATTCCCCAATGGCACAACGCTGATGAAGTCGTCAAAAATCCCGCTCAGGTCCTTTTCCGTACGCGCAGCACTCAAGCGATCGGCGTAGGACTTGCCCGTGGGCGAGCGCAATTGCAGCGCGGTACGCACCAGCACGGCCGGAATGTGCACCTTGCCCGCACGCCGGAGGATTTCGTCCTGGGCAATCTTGCCCATGTTCGGTACTGGCGGGTCGACCTGATAGGTGGACTCCTGCTCGGTCACTGCCAGTACCGCGCAGATATTTTCAGTGCTGGGGTAAATTTTCTGGGCATTGAATGCGGTGTAGATGTCCTGGGCCCAGCCAGACCGGTCCGCAACTTTAGCGGGTAGCAACCGCACAATCTGCGCCTTGACCTCGGCTTCGCTGCGCTCCGGCTGTTGCCGGGTGCCTTGGCTGGAGCAACCGGCCAGCACCAGCAGCGTAGTCAGGCAGAGAATCAGGTGGGATGAGGACATGGGGCTTCCTTGGACGACGATGGGCAGTCATGGCGGACAAGTCTAACGCGGGTTTGCCGACCTGCTGTACTCGCCAGCCACAGCGCAACTGTGACAGGATCGGACTCCTGCCGTTCCAACAAGGAGTTTGAATGCCATGCTCAGTGTGAATTTTCTCATCACTTGTCTGATCGTCGTGCTGATCCCCGGTACCGGCGTGATCTTCACCATTTCCACGGGGCTTACCGCTGGTAAGCGAGCCAGTGCTTTTGCCGCGCTGGGCTGTACCGCCGGAATCGTCCCGCATTTGCTGGCATCGGTGCTCGGCCTGTCCGCCCTGTTGCACACCAGTGCGCTGGCTTTTGAAGCGCTGAAGTTTGCCGGTGCCGCCTACTTGCTGTACCTGGCTTACGCCACCTGGCGCGATCGCTCGGCCTTTGCCATGAATGACACGCCGACGGTGTCCAGCGCCCGCAGCCTGATGGTCAGGGGCTGCCTGCTGAATATCCTCAACCCGAAGCTGACGATTTTCTTCCTGGCATTCCTGCCGCAGTTCGTCACCCCAGGCAGCACCGCACCCGCCGTGCAAATGCTATTGCTGAGCAGCGTATTCATGGCGATGACGTTGGCGGTGTTCGTGATCTACGGCCTGCTGGCCAATGTGTTCCGCCGCGCGGTGATCGAATCACCACGAGTACAGAACTGGCTGCGCCGCAGCTTTGCCGCGACGTTTGCGGGGTTGGGGCTGAATTTGGCGTTTGCGCAACGCTAGGCATAGAGCCTGTGGCGATCGCGCTTCTGTGGCGAGCGGGCTTGCCCGCGCTGGGCTGCGCAGCGGCCCTAATAGCACCACCGCATTTCTTCAGACAGAACTATATCGCCTGGCTTGGGGCTGCTACGCAGCCCAACGGGGGCAAGCCCCCTCGCCACAACAAGCCCCATCACCACGAGGTTCCCGTCAGTCTTATCAGATCCCGGCCAGTGCCAGGTCCATCGCGAAGTAGGTAAAGATCAGGTCCGCACCGGCCCGCTTGATCGAACCCAATGTCTCGCGAACGATCCGCCCTTCATCAATGGCACCCGCCTGGGCACCGAACTTGATCATCGCGTATTCACCGCTGACCTGATACGCCGCCACCGGCAAACGCGAGGCTTCGCGGATGTCGCGAATGATGTCCAGGTAAGCACCGGCCGGCTTGACCATCAGCGCATCCGCGCCCTCCTGTTCATCCAGCAGCGATTCACGCACCGCTTCACGACGGTTCATCGGGTTCATCTGGTAGCTCTTGCGATCGCCCTTGAGCGCGCTGCCGCCAGCTTCGCGGAACGGACCATAGAGGGCAGACGCGAACTTGGTGGAATACGCCATGATCGGAATATGGCTGAAACCAGCCTCATCCAACGCCCGGCGGATAGCCTGGACTTGTCCGTCCATGGCAGCCGACGGCGCAATCACATCTGCCCCGGCACGAGCCGCCGCCACTGCTTGCTTGCCAAGGTTGACCAAAGTGCGATCGTTGTCGACTTCAGCGCCCTGCATCACGCCGCAGTGGCCGTGGTCGGTGTATTCACAGAAACAGGTATCGGACATGACGATCATTTCCGGCACCGCGTCCTTGCAGATCGCCGACATGCGCGACACCAGCCCACGTTCGTTCCAGGTGTCGCTGCCGCTGGCGTCCAGGTGATGGGACACGCCGAAGGTCATCACCGACTTGATCCCGGCACGGGCATAGCGCTCGATTTCACCGGCCAGTTTCGACTCGGGAATACGCAGCACCCCAGGCATGCTGGTGATCGGCACGAAGTCGTCGATTTCTTCCTCGACGAAAATCGGCAGCACCAGGTCGTTGAGGGTGAACTCGGTTTCCTGAAACAGGCCACGCAGCTCCGGGGAGCGGCGCAGGCGGCGAGGACGGGCTTCGGGGAACTGGCTGGACATTGATGCTCCTGAAAAAGACCTGTAGAACAAGGCAGGTGACGAGGCTGATAGTTTAAAGGCGAAAGCTTATGCCCGGATTGACCGGGAGCACAAACATCCCCTCCATAACAGTGCCTTTCCGTTTCAGTAACAATCACCGCGACTTGATAAAAATCCGGCTACTGGCGACAAAAAAGCAAAGGAGCGCTCCCCATGTTTGATATCCAGAACTACGGCAGCTTTATCGCCGCCATCCTGATCTTTCAATTGATCCCGGGGCCAGGCACCTTTGCCATTCTGCACGCGACGGCGCGCAATGGCGTGCGCGCCGGGTTCGGCGCGGTATTCGGCACGGTGCTGGGAGACGTGATCTTCATGCTCGCGGCATCAGCGGGCCTGGCGGCCTTGATGAAGGCCAATCCCATGCTGTTCATGGCACTGCAGTGGGTCGGTGCAGCCTACCTGTGCTGGATGGGACTGCAATTGCTGTTCACTCCCGTCGGCCACGACACCGCAGGGCTGGAGCCCAAGCGCTCCGGCTGGATCTATTTTCGCAAAGCCGTCGCCGTCAGCCTGACCAACCCCAAGGTGATTCTGTTTTTCGTGGCATTTTTTCCGTTGTTTATCCGGCCGGACTCACCGTCAAGCACCTTGGTGGCAATGATGGTGCACGTCACGTTGATCGGCTTTTTGTATCAGGCGCTGCTGGTGTTGGCAGGCAACGCTGTGGCCTTGCGCCTGAGGATGTTTCCATTGGCGCGAAAAATTGCCACCCGCGTAGCCAGCCTGGCGCTGATCGGTTTTGGCATCAAACTGGCGGCCAACAACCGTTAAAGGGTCAGTTGCCCGTCAATGCAGACCGAGACCGCACCGCCAATCCAGACTTCTTCGCCTTGGCGTTCGACTCGAATTCGCCCGGCGCGGCCCATGGCCGTACCCTGGCTGACCACATAACGATTCGGCGCCAAGCCTTCGCCCAGCAACCACTGGGCCACGCCGGCGTTGAGGCTGCCGGTGGCAGGATCTTCCGGGGCGCCATCGCCGGCAATAAACGCGCGGACTTCAAACTGCGCCTCCAGACCGTCCCGTTCGGGGTTCCACGGGGCGATCACCCCGACCGCCAGTCCGTGCAATTGCGAGTAGTCCGGGCGCAGTTCCAGAACCGTCTCACGATCCGCCAACATCACCGCCAGCCAGCCCGCGCCGTTATCGACCCACTGGCTGCGAATAATCGCCCCCGGCTCCAGCGCCAATGCTCGCCGGACCCGCTCTACCAGCTCGGCCTCCACCGGGCCTGAACGTAACAACGGCGGCGCGATAAAGGCCAGTTCATCACCTTGGCGCCGGATGCGCACCAGGCCGATTTCACACTCCTGGATGATCTCCTCTCCCCTGGGCTCGCCACCGGCTTGCAGCCAGGCATGGCAACTGCCCAGGGTAGGATGACCGGCAAATGGCAGTTCCTGCAGGGTGGTGAAGATTCTTACTCGGTAGTCGGCCTTTGGATCACGGGGTTTGAGCAGGAAGGTGGTTTCGCTGAGGTTGGTCCACTGGGCGAAGTCAGCCATCTGCTGGTCGCTCAGGCTATCGGCCCCCAGCACCACGGCCAGGGGATTGCCTTTGAGGGCGATACTGCTGAAGACATCCAGTTGCTTGAAGTCGAAGGAAGGCATGGGGTTCCTGTCAGTCGGTTATTGTCAGGCGGGAATGTTCAACCCACGGATCACCGCCGGCCGTGCGACAAAGCCGTCCAGCGCGCGCAGCACATTCGGGAAATCGGAAATACCCACCAGCTCGCCCGACTCATAGAAGCCAATCAGGTTGCGGATCCAGGGGAAGGTCGCGATATCGGCGATGGTGTACTCGTCGCCCATGATCCAGGTGCGACCCAGAAGGCGTTTTTCCAGCACGTCCAGCAAGCGCCGGGCTTCGGCGGCGTAACGGTCACGGGGGCGTTTGTCTTCATAGGCCTTGCCGGCGAATTTGTTGAAGAAACCGACCTGACCGAACATCGGCCCGATACCGGCCATCTGAAACATCAGCCACTGAATCGTCTCGTAACGCGCTGCCGGGTCCTCGGGCAGAAGCTGGCCGCTTTTCTCGGCCAGGTAAATCAGGATCGCACCGGACTCGAACAACGCCAGTGCCTGTCCGCCAGGGCCATTGGGGTCGATGATCGCCGGGATCTTGTTGTTGGGGTTCAGCGACATGAATTCGGCGGAGAGCTGGTCCTGGGTCTCGAAGCTGACCTTGTGTGGCTCATATGGCAGGCCCAACTCCTCCAGCATGATCGACACTTTGACCCCATTGGGCGTCGGCAAGGAGTACAGTTGCAGGCGCTCGGGATGCTGAGCCGGCCATTTGCGGGTGATCGGGAACGTGGAGAGTGAGTTCATCGCAAAGCTCCAAGGCAAGAAGGGTCCATCATAGTCATCTGGCGAGCCGCCTGCATCGGTCTTCAATTCGCAACATCGCCTCGCTAATCTCCCGTCGACGCGAACCAAAACCCTCAAGCGCACTCTTAAGTGCGCACCGAACGGTGAAGGGAAGCACGCCGCTACAACGAAAATGGAAAACCACACGACGCCTGAAGCGTCGCTGAGGCCAGGCTTGTCTGCCTTAACCCGACGCACTGAAGACTAAAACCTCCAATGATATTAAAGCCTCTGTGCCTTGCCAAACGCCTTAAACGCTATTCTTACACCCTGTTGCCGCTACTGCTGGTGGCTGGCGCGCTGGCCGTGGCCCTGGAAGCCCGCGAAAGCCGCGCCCAGCAAGTGGACGGCGTGCAGACCCTGGTATTCCTGCGCCACGGAGAAAAACCAGCAGGCGGCCTCGGCCAGCTCAATTGCCAAGGCCTGAACCGCGCCATGAACCTGGCCACCGTGCTGCCGGAAAAATTCGGCAACGCCAACTACATATTTGCCGCCAACCCGACCCGTAACGTCGAGGAAGGCGAGTTCGACAATTCCTACAGCTACATTCGGCCGCTGATGACCATCAGCCCCAGCGCCATCAAACTCGGCCTGCCGGTGAACATCGAGTACTCGGCCAATGACACCAGCGCCCTGGCCGACGAACTGGTGGAAAACAAATACCACAACTCAATCATCTACACCGCCTGGTCCCATGGCTACCTGCCAGAGCTGATCAACAAGGTGGCGAGCGAAGCAGTCGGTGAAGAACACACCATCACCGAGGATTGGTCCGGCAGTGATTTCGACACGCTGTATGTGTTGACCCTGACCTGGCACAACGGCAAGGCGAGCCTGCTCAGCCGCAATTACAAGCAAGGGCTGGATAACGGCCAGCAGACGTGCCCGGCGGCGACGCAGGTCAGCGCGGATACCTGACCCTCCACACTGTGGCGAGCGGGCTTGCCCGCGTTGGACTGCGCAGCAGTCCTATAACCGCATGGGGTGTTCTGCCTGAAACAACGCGGGAGTCAGAATGGGGCTGCTACGCAGCCCAACGCGGGCAAGCCCACTCGCCACAGAAAGCCTGCTCGCCCTACATACCCGTCCACAGCGTATGATGCGCCGCTATTGACTCATCTGCGGATCCTCAACATGTCCAACCTCTCCTCCACCCACCCCGCCCGGGGTTGGTCCTTCTGGTGGAAACCGGCGCTGTTCCTGCTGGTGGCCTGTGTCGGCCTCTATTACGTGAAGTGGTCGCCTTACTACTTCAAGGCCTTTGTTGCGGCCGATAACCACAGCATCGGTGCCTCGATTCTCAACGACGAGCAAAGCGCACCACTGGCCGCTGCACTGGCCTATGCCCAGGTGTATTTCCTGGCGATCTGGAAAGCCGCTGTGCTGGCGGTAATCCTCGGGTCGTTGCTGCAAGTGCTGATCCCCCGGGACTGGCTGTTACGCCTGTTCGGCCGCGCCGGGCTGGGGTCGACCTTGCGTGGCGGGCTGTTCGCCTTGCCGGGGATGATGTGCAGCTGCTGTGCCGCGCCGGTGGCCGCCGGTATGCGTCGCCAGAAGGTCTCGGTTGGCGCCGCTCTGGCATTCTGGATCGCCAACCCGGTGCTCAACCCGGCGACCCTGGTGTTCATGGGTTTTGTGCTCGGCTGGGGGTTTACCGCATTGCGCCTGGTGGCAGGCATCGTCCTGGTGGTGGGCGTTTCGCTGGTGGCCCAACGCATCGCACGTCCTGAATTAGTGCCGGAAGCGGCGCTGGACGCCGTCGCCGAAGCGAGCACCCTCGAGACCCAACCGTTCCTGAGCCGCTGGTTGCGCACCTTGTGGCAGCTGTTCTGGAGCACGATTCCGGTCTATATCCTCGCGGTGCTGATCTTGGGCGCGGTGCGGGTCTGGCTGTTTCCCCATGTCGATGGCGCGATGGCCAACAGCCTCATGTGGCTGGTGCCCCTGGCAATCGTCGGCACGCTGTTTGTGATCCCCACAGCGGCGGAAATCCCCATCGTGCAGACCATGATGACCCTGGGCATGGGCACTGGCCCGGCCGTGGCGTTGCTGATGACTTTGCCGAGCGTAAGCCTGCCGTCGCTGTTGATGCTGCGCAAAGATTTTGATGCACGGGTGCTGGTGACAGTGGCCGGGTTGACCATGCTGATGGGTGTGGTGTGTGGCCTGATTGGAATGGCCATTCTGTAGTCACCCGAACTTATGTCAGTCAGTCAGGCGATCGAACAGGCAGCGAGTGACCTGTGGCGAGGGGGCTTGCCCCCGTTGGGCTGCGTAGCAGCCCCAATAAGATCACTGCGTTTTTTTCAGATAGACCGAGATAACAGGCTTCAGGGCCGCTTCGCTGCACAACGGGGGCAAGCCCCCTCGCCACAAGTTTGGTGTTCGTTCTTAGTTGATTGGCATTGCCCACCCTACCGGGCTGCACGCTCGCGCAGATACTCCACCACCGCGCTTTGCTCCCCGGAGAACTCGATCCGCGCGCCTTTGCTTTCTCTCTGGAAGGCGTACATCGGGTCGTAATACTCGCGCAACCCGATAATCCAGCCTCGATGCAGGTCCACGTCGCCACTGCGTGCCTGTTCCGCCAACGCGTCCTGCATCAATCCCAACAACCGTTGATAACGCTCGCCGCCGAGGCGTTTGTGAATATTGCTCAGACTCTGCGTCAGGCGTTCGGCGAACAGGTCGAAACCCGCCTCACCAAACTCGGCGATAAATTGTGCACACAGGTCGATCACATAATCACGCAACACGCGCTCGACCCGGTTTTCCAGACTTTCTTCCAGCCAGACCATGGAAAACGTCTGCATACCTCGATGCAAATTCAGCGGCAAGGCACAACTGCCGATCATTCGGCTCTCGTCCTCCAACACAAACCGCTCGATGCCCCGTGCGCGCTTTTTCAGCACATCCACGGCCAAACGGTTTTCAAAGTCGATATTGGACGGCTGGGCGGTAGCCCGTTTGCCGAAGCTGGACCCGCGATGATTGGCATGGCCTTCCAGATCCAAGCCGTTGTCCAGCTGGGTAAGGATTTCGGTCTTGCCGCTGCCGGTCATGCCGCCCAGCAAGACAAAATCGCATTGCGCCACTGCCTGATCCACTGTTTCAAGCAGAAAGGTTCGCATGGCCTTGTAGCCACCACCAACGCGCGGGTAATCGATACCGGCTTCATCCTTGAGCACTTGCTGCACAAGATGGGAGCGCAGGCCGCCGCGGAAACAGTAGAGATAACCATCGGAGTTGGCCCGGGCAAACCCGACCCATCGCTCAAGGCGCTCGTTGAGGGTCGCCCCACTGACCAACTGCCGCCCCAGAGCGATCGCTGCCTCCTGCCCTTGCTGCTTATAACAAGTCCCGACCCGCTGACGCTCGTCATCGGTCATCAGCGGCAGGTTGATCACCCCGGGAAAAGCCCCCTTAGTGAACTCCACCGGTGCGCGGGTATCCATCATCGGCCGGTCGTTAAGAAAGATGTCGCGGTAATCGGTGATGTCGATGGGCATCAGAACACCTCTACCGCGTTGGTCTGTCGCTCAACCAGGTGGCCGATGGGCTCCAGCTTCAGGCCAAGTTTGGCGGCCACCGCCAGGAACTCGGCGTTGCCTTCGGGCGTGACCGCAATCAACAACCCACCGCTGGTTTGCGGATCGCACAACACGCGTTTGTGCAGCTCATTCACCCGCCCCAGCTTACTGGCGTAGCTGTCGAAGTTACGCAAGGTGCCACCTGGCACACAGCCCTGGTCCAGGTAGTACTCGACCCCTGGCAGGCGTGGAACTTTTTCGTATTCGATGCGGGCGGTCAAACCACTGCCGTCAGCCATTTCCACCAGATGACCCAACAGGCCGAAACCGGTGACATCCGTCATCGCCGTCACACCGGACAACTTGCCGAAACGGCTGCCGGGCTTGTTGAGGGTACACATCCAGTCCCGCGCCAGGCCGATATCGGCTTCGCGCAATTTGCCCTTTTTTTCCGCCGTGGTGAGGATGCCGATGCCCAGCGGCTTGGTCAGGTACAACTGGCAACCCGCAGTGGCGGTGTCGTTGCGTTTCATATGGCGTTTTTCTACCAGGCCGGTGACGGCCAGGCCAAAGATCGGCTCGGGAGCGTCGATGGAGTGACCACCGGCCAGGGGAATACCGGCCTCGTCACACACCGAGCGACCGCCACGGATCACTTCACGGGCAATTTCCGGCGCCAGCACGTTGACCGGCCAACCAAGAATGGCAATGGCCATCAACGGATCGCCACCCATGGCGTAGATATCGCTGATGGCGTTGGTCGCGGCAATACGGCCGAAGTCGAAAGGGTCATCGACAATCGGCATGAAAAAATCGGCGGTGGAGACTACGCCACGCTCTTCGTCGATGGCGTAGACCGCCGCGTCGTCCCGCGAGGCATTGCCCACCCAGAGTTTGGGGTCGAGGTTCTGCGCACCGCTGCCGGCGAGGATCACTTCAAGCACCTGGGGGGAAATCTTGCAACCGCAACCCGCACCGTGGCTGTACTGGGTCAGGCGAATCGGCTCGTTCATGGGGCACCTCTCAACGTCAAGGTGCGGGATTTTATCAGACGATACCTACATACATGCGGCAAATCAGCCGATGCCAGACAGCAAAAGGCCAGCTGGGCTCTGATGAGCGCAGCTGGCCTTTGGTTTCAGCCTTTAGGGTTTTGCCGCAAGCCGCTTATGCCGACTGCGACGCGCCATGTTCAGGCACTCGATCACTGCCGAGAACGCCATGGCCGCATACACATAGCCTTTTGGCACATGGGCACCGAAACCTTCGGCAATCAAGGTCATACCGATCATGATGAGGAAGCCCAGGGCCAGCATCACGACAGTCGGGTTGTCGTTGATGAACTTGGCCAACGGCTCGGCCGCCACCAACATCACGATTACCGAGACCACCACGGCAATGATCATGATCGGCAAGTGCTCGGTCATGCCCACGGCAGTGATGATGCTGTCGATGGAAAACACCAGGTCCAGCATCAGGATCTGCCCGATAGCCGCGGCAAAGCCCAGGGACACGCTCGGCGTGCTGCTTTGCACCTGTTCAGGCTCTGGGTCCATGCTGTGATGGATCTCGGTCGTAGCCTTCCACACCAGGAACAGACCACCGGCGATCAGAATCATGTCCTTCCAGGAGAACGCTTGCCCGAAGATCTCGATGACCGGCGCGGTCAACTGCACGATGAAGGCAATGGTGCTCAACAGGCCCAACCGCAAGAACAACGCCATGCTGATGCCGATACGCCGCGCCTTGGCACGATGCTGCACCGGCAACTTGTTGGTGAGAATCGAGATAAAGATCAGGTTGTCGATCCCCAGCACGATCTCCATGACGATCAAGGTGGCCAGTGCGACCCAGGCGGTCGGGCTGGCGGCCAGTTGTAAAAGGTAATCCATAGGTCAGTCCTGACGTGGTGTGCTGGGGTTAGGTTTCTTGCGAAGTCGGTTCAGGTTTCTTCTCTTCCTGTTGCTCTTTGTCTTTCGGAGCAATCAAACCTTTGGTCGCATCACTCAAGGCCTGCTCGGCGGCCTGGTGGGTGTCATCGATCACTTGCTTGGCCGACTCGGTGGCTTTGCCCAACAGTTGTTGCGCGCTTTTTTCAGCTTGATCACAGCCGCTGAGCATGACTAATGAAAGCGCAAGCAGCGACGCCGCGCCCAGAGAATTGAGTTTCATGATGCGTTCCTCGTTAGAACGGTTGGGTCCAAGCATTGGCCCCTCGATAGCGACGCATTCTATGGGGATGAACAGTTCAGGAAAATTCGTATTTTTTTCGCTTATACTTCGATTTACACGAAGTAATATCTTCCTTGTGAGGCGCCCATGCTCAATTACCGTCAACTGCATTACTTCTGGGTAGTCGCCAAGACCGGTAGTATCGTGCGCGCCTGCGAGCAACTTAACCTCACGCCACAGACGATCAGCGGGCAAATCAGCCTGCTGGAGCAAACCTTCGGCGTGGCATTGTTTCAGCGGGTGGGACGGCAGTTGGAATTGACCGAAGCCGGTCGGCAGGCGCTGCCCTATGCCGAGCAGATGTTTCAGACGGGCAATGAGCTGGAGGCCATGTTGCGAGCCCAGCCCAACGAACAGCAGATCCTGTTCAGGGTGGGCGTAGCGGATGTGGTGCCCAAGTCCATCGTCTACCGGCTGATCGCGCCGACCATGGAGCTCAGTGAGCCGATCCGCATCACCTGCCGCGAAGACAAACTCGAACGCCTGCTGGCGGACCTGGCGATCCAGCGCCTGGACCTGGTGATCTCCGACAGCCCGATGCCCACGCACCTGGACATCAAGGGCTACAGCCAGAAACTGGGGGAATGCGGAATCAGCTTCTTCGCCACCCAAGCCTTGGCTGACCAACACGGCGGCACTTTCCCACAGTGCCTGCAGGGCGCCCCGCTGTTGATTCCGGGGGCGGAAACCGTGGTACGTAGCCGTCTGTTGCGCTGGTTTGCCGAGCAACAGATCCAACCAAGGATTGTCGGGGAATTTGACGACAGCGCCTTGATGCAGGCCTTCGGCCAATCCGGCAGCGGTATTTTTATCGCCCCCAGCGTGATTGCCGATGAAGTGGCGCGCCAGTACGGCGTGGTGCTGATCGGCCAGACTGAAGCAGTAACCGAATCCTTCTACGCCATTTCGGTGGAGCGCAAGGTCAAGCACCCTGGCATCGTGGCGATTACCGAAGGTGCCCGACGGGAGTTGTTTACCGCCCTTCCCGACTGATGCCTCAGACGCACACTTCGCGGGTCTTGGCGGTCATCAGCCACAACGCCAACAGCATCGACAGCAGGATAAAACCCGAAGCGGCAAAGCCCAGGCTGCCCAGGCCCAGCGTGTCGATCACCCGCCCGCCGACCATCGCACCCAAACCAATCCCCAGGTTGGCCCCGGCGATGTTCAGCGACGCGGCAAACGCTGGCGCGTGGGGCGCGACTTTCATCAGCCGCACGTGGCTGACCAAAAACAGCGCCGCCTGGGTCACGCCCCAGATACCCATCGCCGCCGCCAGCCCCAGCGTGGAGTGGATGGCCGGCACCAGCGCCACCATGCCAGTGATCATGAAGCCGCAGAACACCATCGAGGCGATCAGCGGGTGGCGGTCCACAATGCGCCCGCCTAGGGAGTTGCCGATCAGGCCGACCGCACCAAAGCCCATCAGGCACCAGCCCACCAGCGTGCCGTCGAAACCCGCCAAGCGCTCAAGGATGTCTGCCAGGTAGGTATAAGCGGTGAACATGCCGCTAAAGACCAGGATCGACAGGACAACGTGGCCTTGCATCAGCGGGCTGCGCAGGATCTTGAATTGCGAACGCAACGTGACCTGTTCTTTCTTCACGCGGGTCGCCGGCAGGTAGACAAACAGTAGCAAGGCCTTGGCCAGTGCCACCACCGCCAGGATGCCAAAGGCGGTACGCCAACCGAACATGTCGGAAATCAGCGTACCCACCGGGATGCCAAACACCGTGGCGCAGACAATGCCGAAGCCGATTTTGGCAATCGCCCGGCCTGCGTAGTCCGGGCCGACAATGTCCACCGCCGTTTCACTGGCCAGCGCCCAGAACACCGGCAGCCCCAAGGCTGGAATCAATCGCGCCACCGACATCACCCAGATATTCGGCGCCAACGCCGCCAAGGCATTGGCCGCACCGAACATCACCAGGATGGTGATAAACAGGCGCTTGCGCTCAAACCGGGCGAAGTAGGCGGTCAGGAATGGACCGAACGCCGCCACGGTGAAGGCAAACAGCGTCACTAGCAGGCCGGCCTGGGACACGCTGACATCCAGGTCGCGGGCGATGGAGGGCAACAAGCCAACGATGATGAACTCTGTGGTCAGCACGGTAAAACCGGCCGCCGACAGCAGCAGGATGGGCAACAACATGAATAACTCCAGAAACGACGACGCCAACGACAGCCCGAGGGCTCGCTGACAGAGAGGAAATAAGAGGATGCTGGATTTTAACAGAATGTGTCCGGCTTTGGGGAGGCCAAGCGGGCCAGTCGTGTAACAGGGTGACTGAACGCCGCACCCAACCTGGATATTTCCTACAGCATGTTAAACTTTGCTGAACATCCGGTTACCGTTCGGCCTTGCCTTGGCGCTTTACCCTCCGGCAGCCTGTGCGCTGCCTTGCCTGCACGAATCGCCGCACCCATTAGAAAACCAGAGACAACTCTATTTATGACTGCTGCCCCTTCCCTCTTCACCCGACTCATGGGCGTCAGCCTGGTCACGCAAATCGTGATCGGCCTGATCGCTGGCATTCTACTGGCCCTGTTGTTACCCGACGTGGCCCAGTCCACCGGTTTCATCGGCAAAGTGTTTGTCTCAGCGCTCAAGGCCGTCGCGCCGATCCTGGTATTTGTGCTGGTCATGGCCTCGATCGCCAGCCACAAGCACGGCCAGGAATCCCATATTCGGCCAATTTTGTTCCTGTACCTGTTGGGCACCTTTGCCGCCGCCGTCGTGGCCGTGATTGCCAGCACCCTGTTTCCTTCCACCCTGGTGCTCGCCACTCACGATGTGGCCGTGAGCGCGCCCGGTGGCATTGGCGAGGTGCTGCAAAGCCTGTTGCTCAGCGTGGTGGACAACCCGGTCAGTGCACTGATGAATGCCAATTTCATCGGCATCCTGGCCTGGGCCATCGGCATGGGCATCGCCATTCGTCATGCCAGCGAAACCACCCGCACCGTACTGGCTGACTTGTCCAATGGCGTCACGCTGATCGTGCGCATGGTGATCCGCTTTGCACCGCTGGGGATCTTTGGCCTGGTGGCCTCGACCCTGGCCACCTCCGGCTTCGGCGCCTTGCTGGGCTACGCCCACCTGCTGCTGGTGCTGCTTGGCAGCATGCTGTTCGTGGCGTTGGTGATCAACCCGGCCATTGTGTTCTGGAAGCTGCGTCGCAACCCCTACCCTCTGGTGTTGATGTGCCTGCGGGAAAGCGGCATCACGGCATTCTTCACCCGCAGTTCGGCCGCCAACATCCCGGTCAACCTGGCGTTGAGCAAACGCCTGGGCCTGCATGAAGACACCTACTCAGTGTCGATTCCTCTGGGGGCGACCATCAATATGGCTGGCGCCGCGACCACCATTACCGTATTGACCCTGGCGGCGGTAAACACCCTGGGCATCGCCGTGGACATCCCCACTGCCATCCTGCTCAGCGTCGTGGCGGCGGTCTGCGCCTGCGGTGCTTCGGGTGTAGCCGGTGGCTCGCTGCTGCTGATCCCCCTGGCGTGCAGCCTGTTCGGCATTCCCAGTGAAGTCGCCATGCAGGTAGTGGCCGTGGGCTTCATCATCGGCGTGCTGCAGGATTCGGCGGAAACCGCCCTCAACTCCTCCACCGATGTGCTGTTCACCGCCGCAGCCTGCCTGGGCAAAGAAGAACAGACGGCGTAAGCGTGCGCTCACAAAAAAGCCCGGCCCCGTTCACAGAACCGGGCCGGGCTTTTTATTTCAGGACGTTTAGAACGCGCCCATGTAATCACGCTTGCCCACTTCCACACCATTGTGACGCAGCAAGGCGTAAGCGGTGGTGACGTGGAAGAAGAACTGCGGCAGGCCGTAGGTCAGCAGGTAAGACTGGCCGCTGAAGCGCTTCTCTTTCGGCGTACCAGGACGAGTAACGATTTCGATGCCTTCCTTGCCGTCGATCTGTGCCGGGGTGATGGTGTCGATGAACGCCAGAACCTTGGCAATCAGCGCTTGCAGGTCAGCAAAGGTCACTTCGGTATCGTCATATTTCGGCACTTCGATTTCAGCCAGGCGGGCAGAAACGCCTTTGGCGAAGTCGACAGCGATCTGCACCTGGCGCACCAGCGGGAACATGTCAGGGAACAGGCGTGCTTGCAGGTAGGCGTTCGGGTCGATGTTCTTGGCGGTGGCATGGGCCTCGGCCTTGTTCAGCACATCGCTCAGGGCGTTGAGCATTTGCTTGAAGACCGGGAGGGAGGCGGCGTACAGGGAAATAGTCATGACAGTCTCGACAATGGTGGCAGGGTTTGAACAGCCGCGATTATAGACATGCTCGCCGCCGGCACTGCTTGTCTTTTATTTTTTCAGGATTAGGCTAGTGGGCTCACTGCATAGGGAAAGCGCGATGACCACCGAGCACGACACCACTTCCGCCGAGCCACGCCTGAACAGCACGGAAATCCGCATCCTGGGCAGCCTGATCGAGAAACAGGCCACCAGCCCGGAAACCTACCCGCTGACCCTCAACGCGCTGGTAATCGCCTGCAACCAGAAGACCAGCCGGGAGCCGGTGATGAACCTGAGCCAAGGCCAGGTCGGCCAGAGCCTGCGGGCCCTGGAAGGTAGCGGTTTTACCCGATTGGTGATGGGCAGTCGCGCCGACCGCTGGGAGCATCGGGTGGACAAGGCGCTGGAGCTGGTGCCGGCCCAGGTGATTCTCATCGGCTTGTTGTTTTTGCGCGGCCCGCAGACCGTCAGTGAATTACTGACCCGCAGCGGGCGCATGCATGACTTTGAAGACACCGAACAGGTGGTGCATCAACTGGAGCGCCTGATCGCCCGTGGACTCGCACTATTGGTTCCACGTCAGTCGGGGCAGCGGGAAGATCGCTATATGCATGCCTTGGGCGATCCGGCAGACATCGAGGCGATCCTCGCCGCCCGTGGTAATCCGGCGGAGCGCAGTGCCAGTATTGGGGTTTCGTTGGAGCGGATTGAAGAGTTGGAGGCGCGGATTGCAGCGCTGGAAGAGCGCCTCTCGCGGTTGGAATAACGCGGCGTGAACAGGCTTGTTGTGGCGAGGGGGCTTGCCCCCCCGTTGGGCTGCGCAGCAGCCCCAAAAAGATCGCTGAGTTTTTCAGTTAGACCGAGACGGCAGGTTTCAGGGCCGCTTCGCAGCCCAACGGGGGCAAGCCCCCTCGCCACAACGGCCCTCCTCCCACAACAGCCCTCCTCCCAAGGTTCAGCATTCAGCTTCGCGCAAACGCCACGGCCGCCTGAAATTGCTCATCCGTCGGCCTGACACCCGTGTACAACACAAACTGCTCCAACGCCTGGATCGCGATCACTTCCAGGCCGGTAATCACCCGTTTACCCTTAGCCCGACCACGCACGATAAACGGCGTTTCGGCGGGGATCGCCACCACATCGAACACAGTCTCCGCAGAGTCAACCGCTTCGGCATCAAAGGCCAGATGATCGGCTTCCGGGCCACCGGTCATGCCGATGGGCGTCACGTTGATCAACATCTGCGGGCGCAAGCCACCCAGTTCCGCTTGCCACTCATAACCCAGGCTTTGTGCCAGCGCCCTGCCCGCCGCTTCATTGCGCGCCACGATCACACCCTTGGCGTACCCGCCATCGCGCAAGGCGCTGGCCACCGCCTTGGCCATCCCGCCGCTGCCCCGTAGGGCAAACGTCGAGGACTTGGGCACCGCATGCTTTTTCAGCAGTTGTTCGATGGCAATGTAGTCAGTGTTGTAGGCCTTGAGGTGCCCGGCGGTGTTGACGATGGTATTGATCGAGGCGATAGCACGGGCAGAGTCGTCCAGTTCATCCACTAGGGCAATGCAGGCCTCCTTGAACGGCATGGAAACACCACAACCGCGAATACCCAAGGCGCGAATGCCGCCCACAGCACCGGGCAGGTCCTGGCTGCTGAAGGCCTTGTAATAGAAGTTCAGGCCCAGTTGTTCATAAAGGTGGTTGTGAAACCGCAGGCCAAAATTCCCGGGGCGCCCCGACAGTGACATGCACAGTTGGGTGTCCTTGTTGGGGGTCATCAGCATGTGTAACTCCTTGAAGCCATTCTCAGAACGTTTCGGATAGACGGGGATACCCGTGCGGGCGGTTTGTCGCGGATCATTAGCGCAGCACTGCACAGGCTTTGTAAGCCAATCGGTACAGACCTTACACAACATTTACCTAACGGCTGTGCTGTTTTCCAGAAATACGCTGTCTTAAAAGTATCCCCGCGACAATCCTTGAGTCTATTGATTGCAGACCACAAGCGCAGGGGCTAACCGAGGAATGACCATGATTCGTAAAATCCCCAAAATCGCCTTGCTTATCGGTGCACTCGCTGTAGCAGGTCAGGCCTCCGCCCACGGTGGTGGTTGGGGTGGCCCGGCCGTCTTTGGTGCTGTTGTCGGTGCCGCTGTAGTGGGCTCAGTGATTGCCAGCCAGTCCCGGCCGGTCTATGTGCAACAACCAGTCTATGTCCAACCACAACCGGTGTATGTCCAGCCGCAGCCGGTGTACTACGCACCGCCACCGCCGGTGTATGTGCAGCAACAGGTTTATTACCGCCCGGCACCGGTCTATTACGGCCCACCGCGCGGCTACTACGGTCCTCCACACGGCTACTACGGCCGCGGCTGGTAACCCTGAACTGAAACACCTGAACAGGCCTCGCAGAACATGCGGGGCTTTTTTATGCCTCACGGATGACCGGACCAAGTCTTTCTCATTACCATAGTGCCATCTCCCTCATGGATGATCCCTGCGATGGACCGACCTCTGCGCCTCTTGTCTCTGTATGGATTGCTGTCCCTGCTACCAATGCTGGCCCACGCCGAAGCGCCTGTGGACTGCGAAGCCCTGAGCGACAATGTCTCTCTGGAAGCGGCCGAGTACCGCCCGCCAATGGAGGCCAAGGTGATCGGTGAAGGCCACCTGCACTTCCACAGCGGCCCGAATGCGGTCTGCATGAACAAAAAAGTCTACGTGGTTCCCAACGACAGCCTGACGGTATACGCGTCCAGCGACAGCGGCTGGGCCCAAGTCATGTACATCGCTAAAGATGGTCAGGACTTTACCGGCTGGGTCGAGGAAAAGCGCCTGAAGCTCCTGGGTCACTACGGCGCCAAGGAGCTTCCCACCGACGTGAGCGCCTTCGTCAAACGCCACGAAGATTGCGTGCATTTTGCCGGCGAAGAGCCCTACGACGCTGAGCGCCGGGCCTTCCTGGAGAAGGCCATGAATGAAGCCTGTGCCGGCCACGATCGCCAACTCAGCGACTTGCGTGAACGGTACAAAGACAACCCCGAAGCCCAACAAGCCCTCGATCCACTGGAAAACATGGAATAACTTTTTGGGTCGGCAGGTCTGAATAAATCTTGCCGAGGTCGTTGTGAGGACAGTGACTGTGGCTCAATCCGACATGATGGACCTCAATATCCACTTGCCCGATCCCATCAGGCGCTGTCATGTTTGTGTCATGACAGGCTCTCACTATCGAAACTGTCCATCCAAGCGCGTGATAACAACAAGGACGATCGCCCATGCCCACACAAAACCCGCACCGCACCGCCGGACTCTGTACCTCCAGCAAGGTCTACAGTGCCTTGACCGAACTCAAGCACCTGGAAGGCCACCGCTGCGCCAAGTTCCTGTCCTTGCTGGCGGAAAACCTGGTACACAAGGGCCTGCTTAATGAACATGAAGTGGTGAATATGCTCGATCAGGTGGTCGACTGATCGCAACATGCCCCTCATGCCTCGATGACAGTGATGTCGACTATCGAGCAGGGTGATTTTTCCTGAAGGCTGATGAACCGTAAGCTGGCTTCCATAGAGCAATGGAGGTCGATATGCCTACTATCCAAATCATGTCCGTCATCGGCAGCGCCGTTCCCGCCCACCTCAGGGAACTGGGACTGCTCGCCTGCTGGTACCTGGTTCGTGACGGTGAACCCGTCAGCGGCCCGCTCACTTCACTGCCTGATGCCCAGGCCCAGTCGCGCAAGATGGCCCACTGCTTCCACGCCTAAGGCAGTTGCACTTTCGGCCTGGTTTCGACGAACAGCGCCCAACTGGACATGAACAGCGCGGCGATCAGCGGCCCGATGACAAACCCATTCAGGCCAAAGATTGCCAGCCCGCCCAGGGTCGAGATCAGGATCAGGTAGTCGGGCATCTTGGTGTCCTTGCCCACCAGGATAGGCCGCAGCACGTTATCCACCAACCCGATCACGAACACTCCGAACAGCGCCAGTACCACGCCTTGCCAGATCGAACCGCTGAGCAGGAAGTACGCCGCCACCGGGGCCCAGACAATTCCCGCCCCCACCGCTGGCAACAGTGACAGAAATGCCATCAGTACCGCCCAGAGCAATGCGCTGGGAATGTCCAGAAACCAGAAAATCAAGCCGCCCAATGCCCCCTGAGTCACGGCCACCAGCACGTTGCCCTTGACCGTGGCGCGCACCACTCGATTGAACTTGAGCTGCAGGCGACGCTTTTGCGGCTCGGCCAACGGTACTGCCGTGCGCACTTTGCGCACCAATTCAGGGCCATCGCGCAGCAGGAAGAACAGCAAATACAGCATGATAAAAAAGCTCACTAGGAAATCAAAGGTGCCCTGGCCGAAGCTGAACGCCTGGGTGGCGAAAAACTGGCTGCCCTGCATGGCGCCCTTGACGATCTTTTCCCGCAGCCCTTCCAGGTTGCCCATGCCGAAGCGGTCCAGCAGTTGCTGGAAGTACGGCGGCAACACATTCTTGAACTGCTCAAGGTAGCCGGCGATGTCCAGCTTGCCGCTCTCGATATTCTTGTAAAGCGTCGCACCTTCCTGCACCAGCAAGGTGCTGGTGATAATCACCGGCAAGATTGCGATCACAAGGCAGGCGGCCAACGTACAGAGTGACGTCAGGTTACGGTTCCAGCCGAACCGTAACTGCAAACGCCGCTGCATCGGCGCAAAGATGATCCCCAGAATGACGGCCCAGAACACTGCGCCATAAAACGGCAGCAGGATCCAGAAAAAAGCGAGGGTCACCAGCACCAACAGTACCAGCAGGGTTTTGAATTGCAGGTTGGTTTGATTCATGTTCGATCCATGGCAGAAAAACACAGGAACCCAAGCGCCCCTTGATGTTTAGTCCGCAGCGCATCCTGCGAGTGCCCTTTTATGTAGACCCAGGTCAATAACGCCTGACAGCACCTCGACTACCCTGCCGTCCTTTTGCGATCGAAGCCCTCATGCTCCCTGCCCTTGCCCCCGAACTGCTGGCGCCCGCCGGCACCCTGAAAAACATGCGTTACGCTTTTGCCTACGGCGCCGACGCAGTGTACGCCGGGCAACCACGCTACAGCCTGCGGGTGCGCAACAACGAGTTCGATCACACGAACCTGGCCCTCGGCATCCAGGAAGCTCACGCCCAGGGCAAGCGTTTCTACGTGGTGGTCAACATTGCGCCCCACAACGCCAAGCTGAAGACCTTCCTCAAGGACCTTGAACCGGTCATCGCCATGGGCCCGGACGCGCTGATCATGTCTGACCCAGGGCTGATCATGCTGGTACGCCGGCACTTCCCGCACATGCCGATTCACCTCTCGGTACAGGCCAACACCGTGAATTGGGCCAGCGCCGAGTTCTGGCAGCAGCAAGGGATTTGTCGGATCATCCTGTCGCGGGAGCTGTCCCTGGAAGAAATCGCCGAAATCCGCCAGCAAGTCCCGACGATGGAGCTGGAAGTCTTCGTCCACGGCGCGTTGTGCATGGCTTACTCCGGGCGCTGCCTGTTATCGGGCTACATGAACAAACGGGATGCCAACCAGGGAACTTGCACCAATGCCTGCCGCTGGAAGTACCAGGCGTCACCCGCGGTGGAAAACACCGTCGGCGATATCGTCCAGCAATATCAGCCGGAACCCACTCTTGGTCTGGGCGCGCCCACCGACCAAGTGTTCCTGTTGCAGGAAGCCAATCGCCTCGATGAACAGATGCCCGCTTTCGAAGACGAACACGGCACCTACATAATGAACGCCAAGGACCTGCGGGCGGTGCAACATGTTGAGCGCCTGGCCCACATGGGCGTGCATTCACTGAAGATCGAAGGCCGTACCAAGTCGCACTTTTACTGCGCGCGTACCACCCAGGTTTATCGTCAAGCCATTGATGATGCCGTGGCTGGTCGTGCATTTGATCGGGGTTTGATGACGAACCTGGAATCACTGGCCCAACGTGGCTACACCGAGGGGTTTCTGCGCAGGCACGTGCATGACGAGTACCAGAACTACCAGAACGGCAGCTCAGTGTCGCAGCGTCAGCAGTTTGTCGGGGAGTTGACCGGTGAGCGGCGTGTCGAGTTGGCCGAGGTGAAGGTGAAGAATCGGTTTGCCGTGGGTGATCATCTGGAGTTGATGACGCCGGCGGGGAATTTTCATTTTGATCTGGGGATGATGCGAAACGGCAATGGCCAGGCGATTGAGGTGGCGCCGGGGGATGGGCATACGGTGTATGTGCCGGTACCGCTGAAGATAGAGCTGCGGTTTGGGCTGTTGATGCGGGATATATGAAGGAGTTTGAGGGTGCCTGTAAGGGCTCTTTCGCGAGCAAGTCGAAGAGGCCAGAACAGGCATCTCAATTCTTGAATCAGATCCTGAACTGCCCCACCAACTTGCCCAACCGCTGCCCCAGGTCCGCCAGACTACGCGACGTCTGCGCACCCAGTTGAGTTTCATCAGCCACGCTGTCCACCGCCACGGCAATCTGATGCACGCTGCGGTTGATCTCTTCGGCCACAGCGGTCTGCTCTTCAGCAGCGCTGGCAATCTGCGCGTTCATCGAGTTGATGGTGCCGATCAACTGGGCCATGGTGTCCAGGGACGCTCCGGCTTCGTTGGCTTGGGCCGAGGTGCCGTCACCAGCATCGCTGGAGCGGCGCATAGATTCCACAGCAGCCTCGGTGCCTTTTTGCAGGCGGTCGATCATGCCCTGGATTTCCTGGGTGCTTTGTTGGGTGCGACTGGCCAAAGCCCGCACTTCGTCGGCCACCACCGCAAATCCACGTCCGGCCTCGCCTGCCCGCGCCGCTTCAATCGCGGCGTTGAGGGCCAACAGGTTGGTCTGCTCGGCAATCGAACGAATCACCCCAAGCACGCTGACAATCGACGACACGTCCTTCTGCAGGCTGTCCAACGACACGCCGCTGCTGCGGATGTCGCTGACCAACGCATGGATCTGCGCGATGCTGCCATCCACCACGCGCTTGGCGGCCTGACCTTCGGCATCGGTCTGCTGCGCGGCCACGGCCGCGCCTTGGGCACTGCGCGCCACTTCATGGGCGGCCGAGGACATTTCGTTGATCGCGGTGGCCACCTGATCGGTCTCCTGGCGCTGGCGTTCCATAGCCAGCTCCGAGCGCTGGGCTTGCTCGGAAACCTGGCTGACCAGCCCGGTGAGTTGCGAGGTCATCTCGGTAATCTGACGCACCAGGCCGTGGATCTTGTCGACGAAACGGTTGAACGAACCGGCCAACTCGCCCAGCTCATCCTGGCTGGTGATGGCCAGGCGGCGGGTCAAGTCGCCTTCACCGGCGGCGATGTCGTCGAGGTTAATCTTCATCAGGTGCAGTGGCCGCAAAATCGTATTGGCTACCAGCATGCCCACCGCAGCAATCACCAGCAGCACGATCACCGCGATGCCGATAATGCTCAGCAACACGCCTTCCATGCGCTCGTGCACCTTGACTTCAACTTCGCTGACCTGGGTTTCGATGCCATCCAGGTTGACCGCAGTACCGATCACCATGTCCCACTTCGGCAGGTATTCGGTGTAACCCAGTTTGGGGACCAACACCTTCTCGTTACCCGGCAGCGATGAGCTGTATTGCAGGTAGTGAGTGCCGTCCTTGCCGACTTTCACCAGGTCGCGGTTGACGTACACGCCGTTCGGGTCGCGGTTGTCCTTGAAGCTCTTGCCGACACCTTCCGGGCTGTTGCCCTTGAACAGGCGCACGGTTTCGGAGTCGTAGCCAAAGAAGTAGCCGTCCTTGCCGTAGCTGATGCTGGACAACAACTTGACCACCTGGGCCCGCGCTGTCTCGTCGCCGGGGGCCGCAGCGTCGTATAACGGCTTGATGGTAGTCATCGCCACCGCCACGTAACTCTGCAGGGTGGCCTTGGCATCTTCGAGCAACCGCTGACGGGTTTCTTCCACCTCGTTGCGCGCCTGGTCCTTGAGGATCCACACGGTGGTCAGGCTGATGACCACGGCAAACAGCAGCACAGGCAGTACTGCGAGGGACAATACTTTGGCCTTCAAGCTAAGGCGCATGGTTTTTCTCTCTCGATTAGCAGGGTGGTTTATGGGGTTAACGGCTTGGCGGGAGAAAACTGTAGGCCGCTATCGCAGCCTCGTTTCACTCGACAACTCCTGCACGGGTAACCTACAGCGTCATCGCGGCAAACCAACCGAAGGCCAGCAACGGCAGGTTGTAGTGCAGGAATGTCGGCACCACGGTGTCCCAGATATGGTGATGCTGGCCGTCGATGTTCAAGCCAGAGGTCGGGCCCAGGGTCGAGTCCGAGGCAGGCGAACCGGCATCGCCCAAGGCGCCGGCGGTGCCGACGATGCACACGATGGCCAGCGGGCTGAACCCCAGTTGCACACACAACGGCACGAAGATCGCCGCCAGGATCGGCACGGTGGAGAACGACGAACCGATGCCCATGGTCACCAGCAAACCCACCAGCAACATCAGCAGGGCCCCCACCCCACGGCTATGGCCGATAAAGGCTGCGGACGCTTCCACCAGCGTATTGACTTCGCCGGTGGCCTTGAGCACCTCGGCAAAGCCTGAGGAGGCGATCATGATGAAACCGATCATCGCCATCATCTTCATGCCTTCTGTGAACAGGTCATCGGTTTCGCGCCAGCGCACGATGCCCGACACCGAGAAAATCAGGAACCCGGCCAGGGCGCCAATAATCATCGAGTCCAGCCACAACTGAATAATGAACGCAGAGGCAATCGCCAGGCCGGCCACCAGCAGGGTCAACGGGTTGTATTGCACGGCGACCTGCTCGACCCGCTCGATTTTCTCCAAGTCGTACACGCGTTTCTTGCGGTAGCTGATAAACACCGCCACCAGCAAGCCGACCACCATGCCCAGCGCCGGGAGACCCATGGCGTGGGTGACGTTGACGTGACTGATGTCCACGCCGCTCTTGGCGACGTTGGCCAGCAGGATCTGGTTAAGGAAAATGTTGCCGAAGCCCACCGGCAGGAACATGTAGGGCGTGATCAAGCCGAAGGTCATGACACAGGCGATCAGGCGGCGGTCCAGTTGCAACTTGGTCAGCACATATAACAGCGGCGGCACCAGCAGCGGGATAAAGGCGATGTGAATCGGCAGGATGTTCTGCGACGCGATGGCCACCACCCACAGCAGGCCGATCAACAGCCATTTGACGTGACTGCCACCGCTGGCCTCTTGGCGATCCACCAGCAGCAACGCCTTGTCCGCCAAGGCGTGGGCCAGGCCGGACTTGGCAATCGCCACCGCGAAAGCACCGAGCAGCGCGTAGGACAACGCCACCGTAGCGCCGCCGCCCAAACCGCTGTTGAACGCCTTCAGCGTGGCATCGATTCCCAAGCCACCGGTCAGGCCACCCACGAGGGCGCCGATAATGATCGCGATGACCACATGCACGCGAGACAGGCTGAGCACCAGCATGGTGCCGACCGCGGCGATTACTGCATTAACCATGGTTACCTCAAGACAGAAAGCTAAAAAAACAGCAAAACACGGGCATACCGGCGCTCGGGCAAGCGTCGAGAACGACTGCCGGAATGCAGGCTTAAAGAGAGTTTTATTAGAGGGCGCGCACTTTGCAGCAGGTGGGACGTCATGTCAAAGACGAAGGCCCGAGGGGAAACTTTAAATTGAACGCATGAATAAAGAAAAAACCTGGCTCGCCGATACAGGCAGATCGTCTCTGTCGTCTCGCAAGGTTAAGGATATCTCCATGTCGCTCAGACAGCTGTCCATACAATGGAAAATTACCCTCCTGGCTGGCCTGTGCCTGGCGGGAATCGTGACCTTGCTGGTGGGTCTTTCGTTGTATCGCATGGAGCAGAGTTCCCAGCGGGTCAAGGCGTCCAGCATGGAGATGCTCGACGAGGCCGCCCAGGCACGCATCGAGGCCCAGGGTGAAGTCCAGGCGCTGGGCATTCGCCAGCAGTTCATGGACGCCTACCAGTACGGCCACGGCTTTTCCCGGCAGGTGTTGTTTTTGCGTGAGCAGGCCGAGAAGCGCTTCCTGGATGCCTTCGACCTGCGGGAAGACCTGACTCGCCAAGTCAAGGCGGCGCTGCAAGCCAACCCGGACTTGCTGGGCCTGTCCCTGGTGTTCGAAGCCAATGCACTGGACGGTAAGGACGAGTTGTTCAACGGTCAGAAAGAGCTGGGCAGCAATGAAAAAGGCCGCTTTGCCCTGTATTGGTCGCAGCCGACACCCGGCAAGTTGACGTCAATGCCGCTGCCGGAAAGCGACATGTCCGACACCAGTCTCGGCCCCAGCGGTGAGAAGGCCAACGCCTGGTTCACCTGCCCGCGCGCCACCCTCAAGCCGTGTGTGATCGAGCCCTACTTCTATGTGATCGACGGGCAGAACGTGCTGATGACCAGCATCGTTTTCCCGCTGATGGTGGATGGTAAAGTCATTGCCTCGCTGTCGGTGGACATCAACCTCAATAGCCTGCAAGCCATCAGCCAGCAGGCCAGCCAGAAGCTCTACGATGGCCAGACCAGCGTCAGCATTATCAGCCCGGTGGGCCTGCTCGCCGGTTACAGCCCGGACGCCAGTCAACTCAGCCAACGCCTGGACAAAGTTGACACGGCCAGTGGCGCGCAGCTGATCAGCGCCCTTGCCAACAGCGCCGAGACCCGCAGCCTGCGTAGCGATCATCAACTCAAAGTGCTGGCGCCGTTCCAACCGATTCCCGGCGGCAAGTCGTGGGGCGTGTTGCTGGATGTGCCGGAAAAAGTCCTGGTCGCCCCAGCCGAAGCCCTCAAGGCCGAACTGGATGCCGACAACGCCAAAGGCACGTTACTGGAACTGAGCCTGGGTTTGTTGGCGGCGATCGTCGGGCTGTTGCTGGTGTGGCTGATGGCCCGCAGCGTGACCCGGCCGATCCTCGGCGTGGCACGCATGCTGGAAGATATCGCCAGCGGTGAAGGCGATTTGACCCGGCGCCTGGCCTACGACAAGCGCGATGAACTCGGTGAGTTGGCCGGCTGGTTCAACCGTTTCCTCGACAAGCTGCAACCGATCATTGCCCAGGTCAAACGTTCGGTACAGGACGCCCGTGGCACCGCCGACCAGTCCGCCGCCATCGCCACCGAAACCAGCGCAGGCATGGAGCAGCAGTACCGTCAGGTAGACCAGGTGGCCACGGCTTCCCACGAGATGAGCGCCACCGCCCAGGACGTCGCCCGCAGCGCGGCCCAGGCGGCCCAGGCCGCGCGCGATGCGGATCAAGCCACCCGCGAAGGCCTGACCGTGATCGATCGCACCACCACCAGCATCGGCCACCTGGCCGCCGACATGAGCACGGCCATGGCCCAAGTTGAAGGCCTGGCGGCCAACAGCGAGAAGATCGGTTCAGTGCTGGAAGTGATCCGCGCCATTGCCGAACAGACCAACCTGCTGGCCCTCAACGCCGCTATCGAAGCGGCCCGTGCTGGCGAGGCCGGTCGTGGTTTTGCGGTAGTCGCCGATGAAGTGCGCAACCTGGCACGGCGCACCCAGGAATCGGTGGAGGAAACCCGCGCGGTCATCGAGCAACTGCAAAGCGGCACTCAGGACGTAGTGGGCTCCATGAGCAACAGCCACCGCCAGGCCCAGGGCAGCGTCGAGCAAGTGGGCCATGCCGTGACCGCACTGCGCCAGATTGGTGATGCGGTGACGGTGATCAGCGACATGAACCTGCAAATCGCCAGCGCCGCCGAAGAACAGAGCGCGGTGGCCGAGGAGATCAACCATAACGTGGCAAGCATTCGTGACGTGACGGAATCGCTATCAGGCCAGGCCAATGAGTCGGCGCGGGTCAGTCAGGCGTTGAACAGCCTGGCCAACCAGCAGCAGAGCTTGATGGATCAGTTCAGGGTTTGATGGGATAACACCGCCCTTCCTGTAGCCGCTGCCGAGATACGAGGCTGCGATAAGGGCCGAAGGACCTTCAGCGGTTTCAAGATCCTGACGACTGCTGCGCAGCCGATCGCAGGCTGCGCCAGCGGCTACAGGTGATCGAGCTCTTCAGCCCTGGCGACGGGGCAGCTCAATCACCACCTTCAACCCGCCCAACTCGCTCTCTTGCAACTGCAACACCCCGCCCCACACTTCGACGATATCCCGCACGATCCCCAGCCCAAGGCCATGGCCCTGAGTTTGTTCATCCAAGCGTGTACCACGGCTGAAGACCTGATCGCGCTGGCTTTCGGGAATCCCAGGGCCATCGTCCTCCACGCTCAGGCGGAAACCCTCCGCCACTTCGTCGATGCGAAGCACTACCTCGGCATCCGCCCACTTGCAGGCGTTGTCCAGCAGGTTGCCCAGCAGCTCCAGCAGGTCCTCGCGGTCCCACGGCAACTGCAAGCCGGGCCGTACGTGGTAGCTCAACGCCAGATGCTCGCCGTGGATCATGTTCAAGGTCGCCAGCAACCCTGGCAACTCTCCATCGCAGTCAAACAAGGCGCCGGGCAAGGTCTCACCGGCCAGCCGCGCGCGGTTGAGTTCTCGGTTGAGTCGTTGCTGTACCTGCTCCAGTTGCTCGCGCAGCAGCTTGGCGAGCTGCGGATGGTCTTTGAGTTGTTCGCTGGACGCCACGCTCAGCAACACTGCCAGCGGGGTTTTCAAGGCATGGCCGAGGTTGCCCAAGGCATTGCGTGAGCGCTTGAGGCTGTCTTCGGTATGGGCCAGCAAATGGTTGATTTGCGCCACCAGCGGCTCCAGCTCCACCGGCACCTGGGTATCCAGTTGCGAGCGCTGGCCTTGCTGCAGTTGGGCGATCTGTTCGCGAGCGGTCTCCAAGGGGCGCAAGGCCCTGCGCACGGTAACCCGTTGCAGGACCAGGATTAACAATAACGCCGCCAACCCGAGGACCAGACCGACCTGGCGCATCAGGCGAAAGCTTTCCCTGACCGGCGTGTAGTCCTGAGCCACGCTGATAGAAATCGATTGGCCGAAGCGCTTGTAGTCCGAACGCAACACCAACAGTTGCTGGCCCTCCGGCCCCAGTTGCAGATTGCCCTTCAGCCCTGAGTGAGGCAGTTGCGGCAATTCCTGATCCCACAAGGAGCGAGAGCGCCAGTGGGTGTCGGAAAAATCGATACGGAAATAGTGGCCGGAAAACGGGCGCTGATAGGCCGGTGACAGGCGCTGCTCATCCAGTTGCACACCATTGGGCCCACGCACGAGTGCCACCAGCAGGTTTTCGCTGTCGTTGCGCAGTCCCGATTCAAGGTAGCGCTGCAAGCCCATTTCAAACAGCCACAGGCTGGTTTGTGCCAGCACCAGGCCAACGACCACCATGACGCTGATCAGCCCCAGGCTCAACCGTCGCTGAATGGACTTCACGCTTTACTGGCGCCAAACAGGTAACCCTGGCCACGGCGGGTTTCGATCACGCTGCGGCCCAGCTTGCGGCGCAGATGGTTGACGTGGACTTCCAGCACATTGGAATCGCGCTCGGTTTCACCGTCGTACAGATGTTCGGCCAAGTGGCTTTTCGACAGAATCTGCTCGGGATGCAGCATGAAATAACGTAGTAACCGAAACTCGGCGGCGGTCAATTGAATATCGTCGCCATCACGAATAACGCACTGGCGTCCCTCGTCCAGATGCAAACCGGCGGCCTGCAGGGTCGGCTGGTTTGCCTGACCGTGAGAGCGGCGCAACAAGGCCTGGATACGCAGGTGCAACTCTTCGGGATGAAAGGGCTTGCTCAGGTAGTCGTCGGCACCCGCCTTGAGGCCTTCGATGCGTTCAGCCCAAGAGTCGCGGGCGGTGAGGATCAAGACCGGTGTGGCCAAACCGGCGGCTCGCCATTGTGCCAATACTTCCAACCCCGGTAGACCGGGCAGACCGAGGTCGAGAACGATCAAGTCGTAAGGCTCGCTGCGTCCCTGATACACCGCGTCGCGCCCATCCGCCAACCAGTCGACGGCATAACCCTGGCGATTGAGCCCGGCCATCAACTCATCGGCCAGGGGTACATGGTCTTCCACCAGCAGCAGGCGCATCAGTCGTCTTCCTTGTCTTTGAGCAGTTCGCCGGTGTTGGCGTCGAGTTCGATTTCTCGGACCACCCCTTCAACCGTCAGCAATTCGATTTCATAGATATACCGCACAGGCCGATCCTTATGTTCCTCCAGCTCGGCATCCAGCAAGCGACTACCGGGATAGCGCTCGAAAGCCTGCCCCAGCAACTGTTCCAGCGGCTTGATGTAACCTTTCTGGCTCAGACGCAAGGCCTCGTCCTGGCCCAGGTCTCGTGCGGCCAGACTTGAGCAAAACGCCAGGAGCACCAGCGCCACTCGACTGCTGGTGCGTAGATTTACCTTCATTACGTATCCTGATGGTTCTTGAGGATGGCCCCAGTAACAGCGTCCAATTCCAGGTTCCACTCGACGCCTTGGACATCGCGCAGCTCCACTTGATAAAGGTACTTGCCGTATTCCTCTTCAAGCTCGGTTTCATGCACCGTGGCGCCGGGGTGACTGGCCAGTGCCGTCGCATTGAGCTTCTCGAAAGACACAATGGTACCAGCGTCGCGCAGTCTCAGCGCTTCATCCGGCCCCAGGTCTCGGGCCTGGGCCAGGCCGGCGGTCATGACGATGATACTGGTGGTGGCCAAAGCTGTGAGGGTTTTCATGGTGAGTCTCCGTTTCGGGATGTTTTTCCTACGGGGCTCACGGTAACGGCTGCAACTTAACTGAAACTGAATTGCCACCATGGCAATTCACCTTGCGTGCGACCAAGGAAGATTTTCTATACTGCCCTGCTCGTTCCCATAGAGACCGGTATGACGGCTATTCACATCAAGTACCCTGCCCTGACGCTCAAAGCCGGCAAACGCGCCCTTTCGCGGATCCGCGAACAGGGTTTGAAGCCAGCGGACGTTGGCATTCTGCCTGGCGCGGCCGGCGGACCAAAAGCCTTGGGGATTCAGGGCATCGACCTGGCGTTGTTCGGTGACTGGCTGCCTCGTGCACCTCGTCAGCGCTCACTGATCGGCGCGTCCATCGGTTCCTGGCGCTTTGCCAGTGCCTGCCTGCCCGACCCGGTGCAAGGCCTGCTGGACCTGGGCCGGCTGTATAACGAGCAGCGTTTTGCCAAGGGCGTGACCATGGCCGAAGTCAGCCAGAGCTGCCAGCGCATGCTCGACGACTTGCTGGCCGGGCGCGACGCCACATTGCTGGCCAACCCCGACTATCGACTGAATATCGTGGTGGTCAAAAGCCACGGCCTGCTGGCTGACGATCATCGTGGCCGTCTGGGCCTGGGGCTGTCGTCGGTGATTGCCGACAACTTGCGGGGACGCGCGCGGCTGTCGCGGCATTTCGAACGGCTGATCATCCACGACCCGCGCCAGGCGCCACCGCTGCATCCGCTCAAGGACTTCCCATCGCGCTTCCTCCACCTGGAACTGGGCAACCTGCGCCAGGCGTTACTGGCATCCGGCTCGATCCCGATGGTCATGCAAGGGGTGCGCAACCTGCCGGGCGCGGGCACCGGCACCTACCGCGATGGCGGTTTGCTGGACTATCACCTCGACCTGCCCTACCACGGCGATGACATCGTGCTGTACCCGCACTTCACCGACCGGGTCATTCCTGGCTGGTTTGACAAGGGCCTGCCCTGGCGGCGCGGTAATCAGCAAGGCCTGCAGGACGTGTTGCTGTTGGCACCGTCCAGGGAATACCTGGCCCGCCTGCCTTACGGCAAACTGCCGGACCGCAGTGACTTCAAGCGCTTCATGGGAGATGACCCGGGCCGCAACAAGTACTGGCAAACGGCAATGAGTGAAAGCCGGCGGTTGGGGGATGAGTTTATGCAGTTGGCGGATAACGGCGGCCTGGGTGAGCGGCTGATAGCCCTTTAACTTGTTAACCGTTCTCCCGGCTTCCTGGCCCCAGCGAGGCTGCGTTGGCGGCCTATCTGGCGAACCGCGGCGTACCTGACGCAGCCTCGCTTGGGCTCGACAGCTGCTACGCGGTATGCGCAGCGCCGGGTCAAGCTGTTAAACTCGCCGCCTGCCTGACACCTGACCGAGCTGAAAATACCGTGGAAATCTTCAAAGAGTTTACCTTCGAGTCCGCCCACCGCCTGCCCCACGTACCCGAAGGCCACAAATGCGGACGTCTGCATGGCCACTCGTTCAAGGTGGCGATCCACCTGAGCGGCGACCTCGACCCGCATACCGGCTGGATCCGTGACTTCTCGGAGATCAAGGCGATTTTCAAGCCGCTCTACGAGCGTCTCGATCACAACTACCTCAATGACATTCCGGGCCTCGAAAACCCTACCAGCGAAGTGCTGGCCAAATGGATCTGGAATGAATTGAAACCGCTGCTGCCGGAGCTCAGTGCGATTCGGATCCATGAGACCTGCACCAGTGGCTGCATTTATCGCGGCGAGTAAGCGGGCAGTACTTATTGAAAACCACCTCTACGGTGGTTTTTTTATGCATGGCGCCAGCCTCTTTGGGTAACGCCGAGCTGATGGCCTTGCCCTGATCGGCTACAGCGTATAAACCGGACATCTCGGCATTCAAGGAACGCATCATGGAAAATACCTGGCTGGCCCAGGCCAAACGCCTGCAGGCACTGGCGTCCACAGGGCTGCACTTTTGCACCGATGACTTCGAGCGCGAACGCTTTGAGGAGATCGCTCATATCGCCCACAGCATGCTCGCGCAACTGGGCAATGTGCCTCTGGAGCGCATCAGCGGGCTGGTTTCGGATTTCGCCAAGCGCTATTCGACGCCGATGCTCGATGTGCGCGGTGCTGTGATTGAGGGCGACCGCATCTTGTTGGTGCGAGAACTGAACGACGGCTGTTGGGCGTTGCCGGGTGGCTACGCCGATATCGGTTTATCCGCGGCGGAAAACATCGTCAAGGAAATCCGTGAAGAAGCTGGCCTGAGCGTAACGGCTCAGGCGCTGTACAGCGTCACCCATAAGGCGAAAGGCTTGTACAAGCCTGATACCCGCGACTTCTACAAACTGTACTTCCTGTGTGAACGTCTCGACCAGGCTGCGCCCGTAGCGGGCTTCGAGACTACGGATGTCGGTTTCTTCAGCCTGGATGACCTGCCACCGCTGTCCCGAGGACGGACCATCGAGAGTGATCTCGAGGCCGCATTTGCGTTTCATCGCGGCGAGACGACCCACACCCTGTTTGATTGACCCCTTCCCCGCCCCTGGAGTTGGCACGAGCAGTGCTACACACCTGCGTCATTTATTCAGGGAGAAGGCACATGACGCAGCACGAACCTGGCAACGATTACCCCCTCAGCGAAGTGCCCATGCATGCGCGCAAGGGCCTTGCCTCAACGGCCATGGTGCTGTTGGGTTTCACGTTTTTTACCGCAACCATGTTCGCGGGCGGCAAGCTGGGGGTAGCCTTCAGCTTTGCCCAGATGCTCGGCGTCGTGGCCCTGGGTAACCTGCTGTTGGGTATCTACGCCGCAGGCCTGGGTTACATCGCCTTCAAGAGTGGCTTGAACTCGGTGCTGATGGGGCGTTTCTGCTTTGGTGAAATGGGCAGCAAGCTGAGTGACTTGATCCTTGGGTTTACCCAGATCGGCTGGTATGCCTGGGGCACCGCCACCGCCGCCGTGGTGCTGGGCAAATATTTCGAACTGAGCCAGGGCAACGTGCTGGCGTTGATGGTGCTGTTTGGCATGGTGTTTTGCGCCACCGCCTACGTGGGGTATCGCGGGCTGGAAATTTTGTCCTACATCGCTGTGCCGGCCATGGGCATCCTGTTGTTTCTGTCGATGTGGGTCGCCACGGTGAAAGTCGGCGGGCTCGATGGCCTGTTGGCTGTGGTGCCGACCGGCGAGCTGGATATATCCACCGCCATCACTCTGGTGTTCGGCACCTTTGTCAGTGGTGCGACCCAAGCCACCAACTGGACGCGGTTTTCCCGTTCGGCCAAGGTGGCAGTGCTGGCCAGCTTGATTGGTTTCTTCATCGGAAATGGCTTGATGGTGTTGATCGGTGCCTACGGAGCCATCGTCTATCAGCAACCCGATGTGGTGGAAGTGTTGCTACTGCAAGGCTTTGCTATGGCCGCGATGGCCATGTTGCTGCTCAATATCTGGAGCACCCAGGACAACACCATCTACAACTTCGCCGTCGCTGGCTGCAACCTGCTGCGCACCGGGCGTCGCAAGACGGTGACCCTGGTGGGCGCAGTGATCGGTACGCTGCTGGCGTTGGGAGGTATGTACGACATGCTGGTGCCGTACCTGATCCTGCTGGGCACGGTGATTCCGCCGATTGGCGGGGTGATCATGGCGGACTTCTTCTATCGGTATCGCGGCGCCTACCCACGATTGGCCGATACACCGTTGCCGGCATTCAACTGGCCTGGGCTGACCGCCTATGCCGTCGGGACAGTGCTGGCATTCAACTCCCCCTGGGTGGCACCGTTGGTGGGCATTGTTGCCGCGTCGTTGACCTACATCGTGCTCACCGCTGTACTGCGGGTGCGGGCGCCACTGGCTGACGTCCAGGCATAATGACTATCTGATTGCTTTTTGCCCAAGAGGAACTTGCCCATGCATATCATCAACGCTCGCCTGCGCAACCGTGAAGGCCTGCATGATCTGCACCTGGAACACGGCCGGATCGCCAGCATCACCCCACAAAACATAGCGCCAGCAGCAGGCCCGGATGATCTGGACGCTGCCGGTAATCTGGTTGTTCCCCCCTTCGTCGAGCCGCATATCCACCTCGACGCCACCCTTACCGCCGGTGAGCCACGCTGGAACATGAGCGGCACGCTGTTCGAAGGCATCGAGTGCTGGGGCGAACGCAAAGCCACCATCACCCAGGAAGACACCAAGGCCCGCGCCAAAAAAACCATCCAGGCCCTGGCCGCCCACGGCATCCAGCATGTGCGCACTCACGTCGACGTCACCGACCCGGATCTGACAGCCCTCAAGGCAATGCTGGAAGTGCGCGAAGAAAGCACGCACCTGATCGACCTGCAAATCGTCGCGTTTCCCCAGGAAGGAATCGAGTCTTTTCGCAATGGCCGCGAGCTGATGGAAGAAGCCGTTCGCCTGGGGGCCGATGTGATCGGTGGTATCCCCCACTTTGAATACACCCGCGACCAGGGCGTCAGCTCGGTGAAATTCCTGATGGACCTGGCCGAACGCACCGGTTGCCTGGTGGATGTACATTGCGATGAAACCGACGATCCCCACTCGCGCTTTCTTGAAGTGCTGGCCGAAGAAGCCCGCAGCCGCGACATGGGTGCCCGCGTCACCGCCAGCCACACCACGGCCATGGGCTCTTACGACAACGCCTACTGCGCCAAGCTATTCCGCCTGTTGGGGCATTCGGGCATCAGTTTCGTTTCCTGTCCCACCGAAAGCATCCACCTGCAAGGCCGCTTCGACAACTTTCCGAAACGTCGGGGCGTGACCCGGGTCAACGAACTGCTGGAAGCCGGCATGAACGTCTGCTTTGGCCAGGACTCCATCGTCGATCCCTGGTACCCACTGGGCAACGGCAACATCCTGCGGGTGCTGGAAGCCGGTTTGCATATCTGCCATATGCTCGGCTACCGCACCCTGCAAAGTGCCCTGGACCTGGTCACCGACAACAGCGCCAAGGCCATGGCCCTGGGGGATCGTTATGGCCTGGAGCCTGGGCGCCCGGCGAACCTGCTGATCCTTTCCGCCGATAGCGACTATGAAGTGATTCGCAGCCAGGGCTTACCGTTGTATTCGATTCGCGGGGGCCAGGTGTTGATGAAGCGTCAGCCTGCGCAGGTGGAGTTTTTATAGGTTTACACAATCGAATCGATATCCAGGGTTTGCGCCCTTCCCGGCCCCCAACTGTCATCCGGTTGCGGGGGAATACTTGCCACTTGGGATCGTTCGCGGTTTTCCTGATGGGCGAACCAGCGGTTCAAGCTGGGTTGCAGGTTTGGGGATTGGGCGTGGCAACCGTAGACGTCCCAGGCTTGCAGTCGACGCCAGCGCAGGCTTGCCAGGCGTTTTCGACTGGTGTCCAGGCGGTCGACCTCGGCACTCAAGGCCGCCTGATTGTCTTCGTCACTGCGCTGGTTAGTTGGACGTCGACGGTGCAGTTCGTAGTTCTTGTCCCGCAATTGTTGTTGCATGGTGCTAAGTGCTTTCTCGATCAGCTCAAACTCGCGAGGGGTTACCAGAGTGCCATTGGTGTCCAGGGTTTGTTGCCAGCGGCGCAGGGTTGCCCAGGCTGCTGGGATGTAGCTGGTGACCATAAAGTGATGGCTGGACTGGACCAATTGCTTGATCAGATTGGGCCTGTCCGGCATATCGCCGTGGAGTCGCAATGCACGATGACAGGCCACCTCCTCGATGGACTCACAGCCGGGGGTCCACAGTACCGAGGACTGCGTGCCGTCGGGCAGGATGATCGGCATGAAATGTTGTTGTGCGCCGTGGTGTTGATAGGGATTGCCGGTCAGGCGAACCAGGCCCAGGACGAATAGCAGGCCACCGGGGGCCGGGTTGCTGAACAGCACCACGGCACCCGGGATCCAGATTTTGGCGGTGGTGTTCATCCACGGTGCCGGGACGCTAGGGACCGGGTCGTTGTGGTTGACGATGCGGTGGTGTACCAGCGCAGAGGCGCCTTCGGTGAATTCGGCGTCGGCGGCGCGGGGGGCGCCGTAGGTGTAGAGGAGGATGTTGTATTCGCGGTCTGGGATTCGGCGCAAGGACTCTGCCAGTAAAAGGGCTATGGCTCCGCCGAGGCTGTGGCCACAGATAATGATGCGTTGGCTGGTATGAAACTGCGTCAAATATCCGAGCACAAATCGCTGCATCGCACGGTAAGCCAGATAAAAGCCTTCGTGTGCCTTCCCGACGCCTTCGGTAAATGGAACTTGATGAGCGTTCGCATCACGAATGGCGTCGGCACCGCTGGCGGTGCCCCGTACCGCGATCAAAACCACCTCATCGTGGTGACAGATAAAAGCCTGAGTATCAGTGCCATTCTCCTCATCGTCGAAAAAATGCAACTGTGCTGGATGCTCTTGGGCCTTATCCAACCGGGGGTCATTCTGCTCATACAACTCTGGATCAAAGGGCAAAATTTCAAAGCGCTGGGAGTACGGCACATCTTCGTATAAAGGATAAAAGCGTTGCTGTTGGTCAGAGTCGACTTTCCAGGCTTCGTGATAACCCGCGAGTTTCTCCGCAAACAGGTTGCCAATGCTGGGATGCAGCGGGAAGGCGACTTGATCAAGGGGAGCTACCGTAGGCTCCTGACCAAACTCGCAATAACTCAAGGTTGCCATGAGTGCCAGTTGATAGCCGTTCAAGGCGCAGAAGCGATCATCAAGTGACAGTGCAGGACGCAGTGCTCTAAGCGGCCGAACCTCCAGTACGGTGTGCTTGTTAGGAAATAGCACCAATCCTGTCAACGTCGGTTGAGGTGGCCCAAAACCCAGATCAGCCATCATTTTTAGAGCATGCCGAGGCGGACAATGAATCCTCGGTGCCGGAGGGGGCAAATGAGCGGAGTGCCGGACAAGATCGCGTACTTCGACCTGATAAAAATGGTCTGCCTGTATCTGCGACGGATTACGTTCTAACCGCTGACCATCGTCGCGTGAAAAACGGGTTTGTTCCGCACGAACTTGAAGCTCGGTGACAGGCAACTTGTAACTTGGCCGCGTCATCAGTCCGTTATAGATATCTTCTGCTCCCGAATAACGCTCGTCGAACGACAGGACAACCGGCCCGCAGTAGAGCCCTTGCAATTTGGCAAACCCCTCACCGTTCAACCTTCCGGTGTAATGCTCTCCTGCACTGTCATAGACCTTGTAAGGTAGACCTCCATATGCCTTGCCACTCCCCAGTTCATCTACCAAACAAAAGCTCACCCAGTGTCCTCGCAATGAACAAGCTGGCATCTTGTTACTGAAGAACAGTTGCTTCCATGCGTCCTGACTCATGAGCTTTCTCCCTATTCGTTACACGTCGGATAGATAGTGCAGACACGCCCATCTGGCATTTTAAAAGACTTGAAATCAGTCGTATTACCACGGCAAAACGCGAACACGTCATCCAGGCTTTTCCCCAGACACCGCTTCCAACCACCAGGAACAACTATCCAATTGTCGTCAACCGCTGGTAACTCCTCATCGATCAACCCCAATGTCAGTCTTATGGTTTTCCCTGTCATCGCATCACGCTGAACAGCACCACCCGCCCGTGCCTTGCGTAACAGACCATCCGCGCCCAATGCGTTGCATTTGAGGAGTTTGATAAGGGCACGTTCAGGTCCTCCAGTACGAAACAGCCACTGACACCGAGCCGCAAGTTCCAATACTCCAGACTCAGGCATTACGGAGTCCCCGAACTCCGACTGATCACTCAAATAGATGGCGGCATAATCCCTCCCAATATCAAACCAGCGCTCTCCCCACTCCGTATCCAGCGCAAACATAATTCTGCGCAACACCAGCGGACACCCACCCACCCGCTCCGTCAGCGGTACTTCGAAACTGACCCGGTTAGCTTCTGGCTTACCACGCGTGTCAAAAACCTTAAGCTCCGGCCGCTTGCCTCGCCGTCGCGGCAACGTGCAGGTCTCGCCCGTCGCAGGTTGGTAAACCGCATCGCCTCTGAATCTGAAATTCGCCGGCAGATCGACCTCCAACGTGAAGCTATCGACGGGTTGCGTCCCACACCCGGAAGTGACCAGCACACCACAGACAAGTAACCCCAACATGATTCCCTTACGCATCACGACTCGCTCCCTGCGCCCGACGCCACTGCTCCACCACCCGCTGAAAATGACCCGCTGCGGGTTCCCCCGGCACCGGCTGCCAATGGACAACAGCCTCTCCACTGGCCTCCAGCAAGCGCTGCACCACCAAAAACTCCAACCGTTCAGGCGCCTCCCATTGCCAGACCCGGGCCTGCTCCAACACCTGGACCAGCCAGACTTTCGGGTCCTGATACTCGGCCAACCGGCAAAGGTCTTCGCTGTGTTCAGCCAGCAGGTAGCGCAGGATGTTGGCTTGCAGAATGGCTCCAGAATGCGGATTGGGGACGTCGAGCCACGGTGCAGGATCGGGCACTGTGTGTTCGTTGGGCGCTGGGTTGTTGCCACAGTTCCAGCGCTGATCGTGCCAGTAGCACACGCTGATCAATGGCCCGAGGAAGGCAGGCCACTCCTGGGTTGGTAGATGTGCCAACGCTCGCGCGAAAGTACGGTTGTCGTGAAAGCGGTACAGCGCCTGGTTCCCCGTAGCTCCCACCAACAGCCGTTCACGCCAATGCCGGGTAACGCTAGACAAGTCCTCATCAGGCAGGCTGCCCAACCATCCCCAATTCAGCTCTGGTTGTTGCAGCAACCTGACAAGCTCAGGCTCGCTGGCCTGATCCAGCAGCAGGATCAACGGGCCTTTCGTTGCCAGCGCCTCCACGACGGTTCCACTGTAGAGATTGCAATACTGCGATACCGCGCGTGTCGCCAGCAGTGAGTGACGCGCCTCACTGTTCCCCTCAAGCATCAGGCACAGCCAGCGTCCTGCCTGCTGTTGTTGAGCCATCCAATGTCCGGGCGTGATCTTCATCAGGCGGCCCTCCCCGTAACGTCGCACACACCTTCGCGACAACGCTCACACACCGGGCAGAAGTCAGCCCCCAGTTGCCTGGCCAACCCCATGACGGCTCCTTGCGCTGTAGACATCATTGGAACGACTGCGAGCATCGGCAACGAAGCTTCTTCACCCGGCCCGACAGGATTCGCCGAGCGGATTGCAGTAGGTTTTCCTCCCACGGTAATGGGACGACTGCTGAATATCCCGCCCGCCTGAATCACCAGATGCTCACCACCGGCCTTGAAACTCAACTGCGCACCCGCCTCAATAACCAGGCAGGCACCAGCCTTGAGATGAATCTGCTGCCCGGCTTCGATCAGCAACACCTGGCCCACATGCGTCTGGCTGCTGCCAGCCACCTTCAAGTGATCATCTGCCTCAAGCAGAATCTTGCGGTCACCGACGATACTGCGGTGTTCCTCATCCTCCAGGCTGGCGGTACTCAAGCCACGGATGGTTTCCTGCCGCTGGCCTGCAACCTCCAGCCGGATGTCATGACCCACGTGTTGTTCCAGATCCCGCTGGGCTCGCAGGTAGATGAGCTCCTCGCCGCGGCGATCTTCCAGGTGCAGCTCATTGGCCCCTGCACCACCTGGAGAGCTACGGCTGCGCAGGACGCTGCGGGTCTTGTGCTTCGGCAAGGAATAGGGCGGCATGTGCCGGGCATTAGGTAAACAGCCATTGATCAGCGGCTGATCGGGATCGCCCTCCAGAAAGGTCACCAGAACCTCCATGCCCACTCGCGGAAGCATCAACGCGCCGTAACTATCACCGGCCCAACCGGAGGCAACTCGCACCCAGCAACTGCTTTTGTCATCACTGGGATCCAGTCGATCCCAGTGAAACCGGATCTTGACCCGACCATATGGGTCGCAATGCACATCTTCACCCGCAGGCCCGGTCACCGTAGCGGTCTGGCTTGCGGCGATACGCGGCTTGGGGTGTTCGAGCGGTGGACGGAAAGGCGCTCGCCAAGGCGTTGCGGTGAACCGGTTACGGTAACCGCAGAAAGCGCCAGGCTCCGGTGCGACCTCCTCCAACACTTGGGGCTGATAGCCTTCATGACGCACACTGGTGATCAGCCACAAGTCATTGCACGACTGATCCGGATGATCCTGCAACTCCAGAAAATGCCCACTGCGCAGAGTGGGCTGATCACTCTTGCCCAACGCCCGATAACGAGGCTGCTGGTGGCGCTCCAGACCACGCCGGGCCAATTGCGCACCACGCCGATGACCGGTGAAGCCCGCCGGGTATTGGTAGTCTTCAAGAACCTCGATAGATGAAGTCCCGGTCTGATCTTGCAAACGCAACGACGGATGTTCGAAGTCATAGTCACGCCGTACCACCTGCCGGCTACGGGTCGACAGGCGTACATCAAAGCGCTGGATCACACCTTGATCTGCAGTCGAACGGCTGGAGCAATAGCGCTGCGCCGGCAATCGGCGAAACACCGTCTGATCATCGCCAAACACCAGGAGATGGCCGTCTGGACTGTGACGCAGATGGTAATGAATGCCCTCCTCCTCACACAGCCGCTGGATAAAATGCAAATCGGTTTCTGCGTATTGCACACAGAACGTTCGAGGCGGATAAACCACCGGACCGAGCTCAAAGGCATAGGCATCCGCGAGAATACCGTGATGCTCCAATACCGCTGCGATGATCTGCGGCACGCTGCGTTGCTGGAAAATCCGCTGATCACAGCGATGAGCCAGGTAGGCCAGGCGCGGTACCAGGGTCAGGTGATAACGGGTCAGCCGGCTGCCCGGATCATCGCGTCCAACAGCGTAGATCTGCCCATGAAGTCCTTGGCCAGGTTCACCGAAATCAAGATAGGCGGGTTGATGGAGAAGTGTCTCCAGATCAAGGGAGGGATTCTCACTGACCAGTTGGACATGAACGGAGAAAGGCTGGCTGATGGTTTCATTGCCTTTGAAGGCAAGTACCTGGAAGTCATGGGTAACACTTGGAACGATCAGTTTGAAACGGGAAGAAACATGCGCATTAAACATCCGTTGTTGTCCGCCACTAATTGCCACACTGAAATGACTTTCCCTGTGCACCGATGCGTTAGTTGTTTAAATCGGAGCCGAAGAGAAATCCCTGAGCAGCCCTAAGGGTAGCGATTCCAGAGGAAACTCTGGCCACTTGAAAATAAAAAGGAAGTTTCGTACGCGAGCAAAAGAAGTGTCTTTTTAAAATAAAGAATCACAATCAAAGAGCCAGTACCGGACAACTGGAAAAGTCCTACACTATTCTCATATTAATAACTTACTGATAGAGAACCAGCTGACCCGGCTAATTAAGCCGATCACTTTCTTATTCAGGTCTCTTGCCGCCGCGCGGTCCCGAACAGGCTGACATTGCTCAACGTTCCCCCCTGCTGCTCCAACCGCATAGGTGCTGTCCCTCCAGGCATCACCACCGCGACCTCGCCCGCACCCACCCATCCCACACGCCAGGCAGCACAAGCCACCGCACTGGCACTGGTGCCGGAAGACTCCGTAGGCCCTTCGCCGCGCTCGAACACCCGGGCAATCAAGCGACTATCAGACTCCCGGGCCGCCCATTGCAGGTTGACTCCGCCGATGCAAGGCTGGCCAGCTCCAACCGGGGGCGCAAAAGCAATCGCCTGCAGCGACTCGAACAGGTCCAACTGATGCATCTGCTGGTTGCTTGGCAACAACGAAATCTGAGGTACCAGAGTCACGCAATGAGGATTACCCACGCGCACAAACTGACTGTGATCCCATTGGGCGTTGATCGAAGACAGGCCTGAAACATGGCTTAGTTCACGACCGTTGAGCGACACCTGCCCAGGGCCCACGGCCCCCACTGCCGCCGGCCCGAACTCAGGGCGTCCCAGCGCCAGCCAGAAGCCCCGGATCTGGTCATGCACCGCGGGCTCAATCCGGGTCAGCACCGGTGACAACGTATCCGTCTTGTCGTGATACACCCGCAGCTCACACGCCTGCGTCATCAACCCTTGATCGGTCAACGCCTGGGCAAAGATCGTCAAGCCATTACCGCTGCGTTCGGCCAAGGTACCGTCGGTGTTGACGATCAGTAGATCGAATGGCGGCTCGACCTGAAACGGCCCGACCAGCAAGCCATCACTGCGGTGAGCCTTGCTCTCTGGAGGACGCGGCAGTGCTCCCCAACCACACTCGCGGGCCACCGCAGCCTGCGTCCAGGCATCCCGGGTACGCGCAGCCTGGGCGGCACTATCCGGCACCGCAATGCCATGACTGCGCAACAACGCGGGGCTCACAACGCCGTAGATATTGCCTCGGGCGTCGTAGAAATGGGTCATTGCGCCGTCCGCATAAAGATCCGTACCACTTCCTCCAGATGCTTGCGCATGGCCTGTCGCGCACCTTCGGCATCCCGTTGTTCCAAGGCTTCCAGGATTTTGCGGTGCTCGTCTTCGGAACGATGAGGCATATCGTCAGAGGTGTAGTGCGCCTGCAATCGTTGGAACATGCTGCCGTAACGATGCCCCAACAAGTGCGCAATCATCAGCGCATACGCCGGGTTACCCGAAGCCTGGGCAATGCGGATATGGAACAGGCGATCACCTGGGTGGGTATGCGAGCCTTCGCGGTTGTCCTGGACGTTGCGCTCAAACGCCTCGCGAATACCCACCAGTTCTTCATCAGTGGCGTGTTTGGCGGCCAGGGCTGCGGCCTCCGGTTCAATCAGGCGACGGGCCTGCAGCAGGGAAAACGGTGGGATTTCAGCGTTGAAGTCGACGTGCAAATCCAGCTCCGGATCAAACTCCTGCCATTGATCCCGAGTGGCCAGGGCCATCACCGGCTCCTGACTGACCTTTGGCTGCGCCGGTTCACACACCAGCACGCCGTTACCAACGCGCACATCCACCAGGCCGATCACTTCCAGGGCAATCATGGCTTCCCGGACCGACGCACGGCTTACGCCCAACAGCTTGGCCAGTTCCCGCTCAGCCGGGAGGCGGCTGCCTGGAGGAAATTCACCGCTGTCGATCAGCGCTCGCAACTGGTCGGCGATCTGCCGGTAAAGACGTTGGTTATCAATTACTTGAAATGGCATCTTGGCTCAGCTCGACTCATGCACAGCCAGGAAAAACCGATCATCCCGCAAAAAAGCCGCTTGTTGACCGGGAAGTCCCGTGCTAAAAATTGGATCAATGGCCTGACCATTGGATCGTTTCCATTGGGCTGATCATAGCAAACCTCCCAGGTTTCGCTACGAACCATATTCAGGCGTTTTACGCCCTCAATGGCCTGACCATTGAGCCAATAATAACAATCAAGGGAGTCTGTCATGGACCTCACCGGTAAACGCGTGTTGATCACCGCCGCCGCCCAAGGCATTGGCCGTGCCAGCGTCGAAGCCTATCTGGAGGCTGGCGCCGAGGTGATTGCCGCCGACATCAATCAACAGGCACTCGCCGACCTGCCGGGCGCGCAGACGGTCGTGCTGGACGTCACCGACGCCGCTGCCGCCCAACGCCTAGCCGCACAATTCGGCCCTCTCGATGTGTTGTTCAACTGCGCCGGTGTCGTTCATGCCGGCAATATCCTGGAATGCCCGGAAAGTGACTGGGCGTTTGCCATGGACCTGAACGTCACCGCCATGTACCGCATGATCCGCGCCTTTCTTCCCGGCATGCTGGCGGCGGGGGGCGGGTCGATCATCAATATGTCGTCGGTGGCCTCCAGCCTCAAAGGCGTGCCCAACCGCTTCGCCTACTGCGCCAGCAAGGCCGCGGTAATCGGCCTGACGAAATCCGTGGCCGCCGACTTCGTCACCCGGGGCATTCGCTGCAATGCCATCTGCCCTGGCACGGTGGAGTCGCCGTCACTGCATCAGCGCATTGCCGAGCAGGCCACCCGCGAAGGTCGGCAACAGGATGAGGTGTATGCCGCCTTCACCGGCCGCCAGCCGATGGGGCGCCTGGGCACACCGCAGGAAATCGCTCAGTTGGCGCTGTACCTCGGTTCAGATGCCAGTGCCTTTACCACCGGTACTACCCAAATTATCGATGGCGGCTGGAGCAACTGACCGCCCCGTTCCTTCTACTTATTAGAGGATTGCCCATGAAACTGTTGCGTTATGGTGAGAAAGGTCAGGAACGCCCGGCTCTGCTGGACCAGGACGGTCGGCTGCGGGACTTGTCCGCCCATGTCAGCGATATCGCAGGCAGTGCCCTGCTCCCGCACAACCTGGCTCGCCTGCAAGACCTTGATCCCGCCAGCCTGCCTCTGGTGCCGGGTACCCCCCGACTGGGAGCCTGTGTCGGACACGTCGGAAAATTCATCTGCATCGGCCTGAACTACGCCGATCATGCAGCAGAAACCGGAGCACCGATTCCAGACGAACCGATCATCTTCAACAAATGGACCAGCGCCATCGTTGGCCCCAACGACAACATCGAGATCCCTCGCCACTCACACAAGACCGACTGGGAAGTGGAGCTGGGCGTGGTGATCGGCCAGGGCGGGCGCTATATCGATGAAAGTCGGGCCATGGAACATGTCGCCGGTTATTGCGTGATCAACGACGTGTCCGAGCGTGAATTCCAACTGGAGCGCGGCGGTACCTGGGACAAGGGCAAAGGCTGCGACACCTTCGGCCCGCTGGGCCCATGGCTGGTGACTCGTGATGAAATCGCCGACCCGCATCAACTGGCAATCTGGCTGGAAGTCGACGGCCACCGTTATCAGAACGGCAACACCCGCACCATGATTTTCCAGATTCCCAAATTGATCAGCTATCTGAGCCAATTCATGAGCCTGCAACCGGGGGATGTGATTTCCACCGGTACCCCGCCCGGTGTCGGTCTGGGGATCAAGCCCACGCCGGTCTACCTCAAGGCCGGGCAAAAAATCCGCCTGGGTATCGAAGGCCTGGGCGAGCAGAACCAGACCACGGTCGACGCCTGACAAGAGCCAAGGAGCCGTTCATGACCACCATTACCGCGATTCGTGTCGAAGATATCCGTTTTCCTACGTCCCAGTCCCTGGACGGTTCCGACGCAATGAACCCGGACCCAGACTACTCCGCCGCTTATGTGATTCTGCAAACCGATAATCCGGCCCTTGAAGGCCATGGCCTGACATTCACCATCGGCCGTGGCAACGAGATTTGCTGCGCGGCGATCAAGGCCATGGAGCCGCTGCTGGTGGGCCTGACGCTGGAATGGATCAGCGAGGACATGGGCCGCTTCTGGCGCCATGTCACCAGCGACAGCCAGTTACGCTGGATCGGTCCGGACAAGGGCGCCATTCACTTGGCCACCGGCGCCATCGTCAACGCCGCGTGGGATCTATGGGCCAAGGCCGAAGGAAAACCCCTGTGGCGCCTGGTGGCCGACATGAGCCCGGAACAGCTGGTGCGCTGCATCGATTTTCGCTACATCACCGACTGCATCACCGCGCCCGAAGCCCTGGTCCTGCTGCGTCAACGCGCCGAAGGCAAGGCCCAGCGCATGGCCAACCTGCAAGCCCACGGCTACCCGTGCTACACCACTTCAGCGGGTTGGCTCGGTTATGGCGACGACAAGCTGCGCCGGCTGTGCCAGGAAGCGGTGGATGCCGGTTTCAATCACGTCAAACTCAAGGTCGGCCACGACTTGCAGGACGACCTGCGCCGGGTGCGCATCGCCCGCGAGGTACTGGGGCCAGACCGCCAACTGATGATCGACGCCAACCAGGTGTGGGAAGTGAACACCGCCATCGACTGGGTACGGGAATTGGCGTTTGCCAAACCCTGGTTTATCGAGGAACCCACCAGCCCCGACGATATTGAAGGCCACCGCAAGATTCGCCTGGGCGTAGCACCGGTCAAGGTGGCCACCGGCGAGATGTGCCAGAACCGGATCATCTTCAAGCAATTGATCATGCGCGAAGCCATCGATGTGGTGCAGATTGACGCCTGCCGCCTGGGCGGGGTCAACGAAGTCCTCGCGGTGATGCTGATGGCGGCCAAGTACAACTTGCCCGTGTGCCCGCATGCCGGCGGTGTCGGGCTTTGCGAGTATGTGCAGCACTTATCGATGATCGATTACCTGTGCATTGCCGGCACCCATGACGGTCGAGTGATCGAATATGTCGACCACCTGCACGAGCACTTCGAAGAGCCGTGCGTGGTCCGTGGCGCGGCCTACATGCCGCCTCAGGCACCAGGTTTTTCGATCCAGATGAAAGCCGCGTCCCGTGAGCAATACCGTCACCGGCCTTGAGACGAACAGCAAACTGAATGGACGGAGCACAATAATAATGTCGTCCCCAACACCTTTAAGGCTCGATGCGCACCAGCACTTCTGGCGCTACCGGGCCGCTGACTATCCGTGGATCGGCGCGCCTGAAGCCGACCTGCGCCGGGACTTTGTCCCACAGGATTTACGGCCTTTGCTCGACGCCGCCGGCCTGGACGGTTGTATTGCCGTACAGGCCAGGGCCGGCGAACAGGAAACCGATGCACTACTGGATATGGCGCAACAATACCCGTGGATACTCGGCGTGGTGGGCTGGGTCGACCTGTGCGACCCGACGCTTGAGCAGCACTTGGAGCAGTGGAGCGACCGGCCAAAACTCAAGGGCTTTCGCCACCAGATTCAGGACGAGCCACGGCCCGCGACCTTCATGGCTGACCCCAGGTTTTCCCGTGGACTGCAACACCTGCAACAGCAAGGCTATGTCTACGAGGTGCTGATCCGCTGCGCCGACCTCGACGCGGCTACAGCGATGTGCCAGCGCCACGACCGCCATCATCTGGTGCTTGATCACCTGGGCAAACCGGATATCGCCAATGGCCCTTCCGGCTGGGCTGAACACCTGGCGCCGCTGGCCGCCCTGCCCCACGTCAGCTGCAAACTGTCGGGCCTGCTCACGGAGGCCGGGCCCGATCAACGCAACGCCGATGCCTTGCGCCCCTTTATTGAACTGGCCCTGGAACTGTTCGGCGCCGAACGCCTGATGTTCGGCTCCGACTGGCCGGTGTGCCTGCTGGCCGGCGAATACGCAGACACCTGCCAATTGCTGGAGCAAACCCTCGGCCATCTGTCGCCCAGCGAACACCAGGCCATCTGGGGCGGCACTGCCCAGCGGGTCTATCACCTTGAAGGAAACTGCCCATGAATCTGCATTTGCAGGACCGCGTGATCATCGTCACCGGCGGCGGCTCGGGAATTGGCGCGGCCATCTCCCTGGGGCTGATTGCTGAAGGTGCGATCCCGGTGATCTTCGGTCATCAGCCCTTGTCCGCAGCCTTTGCCGCCCAACTTGAACAGGCGGGCAAAAGCCACTTCGTGCGTGTCGAATTGCGGGATGAAGAGGCCTGTCGCGCCGCCGTCAACGAAGTGCTGCAACGCTTCGGGCGTATCGACGGGCTGGTGAATAACGCCGGCGTCAACGACGGTGTGGGCCTGGAAGCTGGGCGTGCCGCCTTCGTCGAATCCCTGGAAAAGAACCTGATTCACTATTACCTGATGACCCACCTGTGCCTCGACGCGCTCAAGACCAGTCGCGGGGCCATCGTCAATATCAGCTCCAAAACCGCTCTCACCGGCCAGGGCGGCACCAGCGGCTACACCGCCGCCAAGGGCGCGCAATTGTCCCTGACCCGGGAATGGGCCGCGTCGCTGCTGGAGCATGGGATTAGGGTCAACGCGGTGGTGCCCGCCGAAGTGCTGACGCCGCTGTACCAGCGCTGGATCGATGGCTTCGACAATCCAGAAGCCAAGTTGGCCGCCATCGTTGAAAAAATCCCCTTGGGCAAGCGGATGACCACCCCCGAGGAAATTGCCGACAGCGTGCTGTTCCTGCTCTCACCTCGCGCGTCCCACACCACCGGACAATGGCTGGTGGTGGACGGTGGCTACACCCATCTGGACCGGGCGCTGACATGAATCGCCAACGTTACTGCCTGGCACTGGACCTGGTGAACGATACGGCATTGATCACCGAGTACCAGCAGTTGCATCAGCGCATCTGGCCCAGCGTGGCCGAGCACCTGCGCAGCCAACAGGTGCTGGACATGCAGATCTGGCGCCTGGGCACACGGCTGTTCATGGTCATGGACACCGCTGCCGGTTTCAGTTTCGACGCACTGGAGCGTGCCGCGCTGGCCAATCCCGAGGTGCAGCGTTGGGAGTCATTGATGTGGCGCTTCCAGACACCCACGCCGTGGACCGATCCGGGCGGCAAATGGCAGCCCATGGAGCAGATGTTCAGCCTTATCGACCAACCCTGACCTTTCAACCGTAAGTCCCCCTGCATCGCACGCCTTGATCCCATAAAAACAACAGGAGAAGCGTCATGTTAAGCAAAGAAACGAGAGTGGCAGACGGCGCCCAAAGCGCAGCTGTGCCGACCTATCGCTGGGCACTGATCCTGGTGACCAGCCTGTTCTTCCTCTGGGGCTTGTCCTATGGCTTGCTGGACGTGCTGAACAAGCACTTCCAGGAAACCTTGCACGTCAGCAAAGCCCAGTCCGGCCTCTTGCAAAGCGCCTACTTCGGCGCCTATTTCCTGATTGCCCTGCCGGCGGGACTGTTGATGGACCGTCACGGCTACAAGGCCGGGATCCTGCTGGGCTTGTGCCTGTATGCGGCGGGCGCCCTGCTGTTCATGCCAGCGGCGGCGGCGGCCAGTTTCCCGTTTTTCCTGTTCGCGTTGTTCGTGATTGCCTGCGGCCTGGGTTGCCTGGAGACGGCCGCCAACCCTTACGCCACCGTGTTGGGTGATCCTCAGGGCGCCGAACGGCGCTTGAACCTGGCGCAATCGTTCAACGGCCTGGGTCAGTTCTTCGGCCCGCTGATTGGCGGCGCGATGTTTTTCAGCGCTGGCAGCACACCCGCCTCAGACATGGGTTCGCTGCAAACCACCTACGTGGTAATCGCCATTCTGGTGCTGCTGGTGGCGGTGCTGATTGCCCGCACGCCATTACCGGACTTGCGAGCCCAGGAACAGGCGATGCAACCGGTCAGTGGCAAGGGCTTGTGGCAGCATCGGGAGTTTGTCGGCGGGGTGATCACTCAGTTTTTCTACGTGGCGGCCCAGGTCGGCGTCGGCGCATTTTTTATCAACTACGTCACCGAACACTGGGCGCAGATGAGTAGCCAGCGTGCGGCCTATTTGCTGTCGATCGCCATGCTGGCCTTCATGTTCGGACGGTTTTTCAGTACCTGGCTGATGGGGCGGGTCAGCGCCCAGCGGTTGCTGCTGATTTACGCGCTGATCAACATTGCCTTGTGTGCATTGGTGGTAATGGGGCTGGAAGGCGTGTCGGTGATCGCGCTGATCGCAGTGTTCTTCTTCATGTCGATCATGTTCCCGACGCTGTTTGCCATGGGCGTGAAAAACCTCGGACCGCATACCAAGCGGGGCAGTTCGTTCATGATCATGGCGATTGTCGGCGGCGCGTTGATGCCCTACTTGATGGGCAAGGTGGCCGATCACAGTTCGGTGGCGCTTGCCTACCTGTTGCCCCTGGGATGCTTTGTGATTGTCGCGGTCTACGCCCGCAGCCGGTTGCGGCACGGCTAATAGCATGGAAGTGGCGTAAAGGCCTGTGGGTTCTACACTTGTCTTTCCCATGGATGGACGTTTTCATCAGGCCGAAATACGTGCGCAGTCGATCAAACGCCCTCCTCTTTTCGCGGAGGATGCGACATGAAAACACTTGCCCCACAAAGCCCCGTCGAAACGCTGTATCGCGAAGGTCGCAAGACCTTCATTGAATTGGTTCCCGAGGGCGGCGCACGCCTGGATGCACTGTTCCACACCGCTCCGGCTTTGGGCGAGCTCGCGGTGGGTGTGGTCTACGGCTATTTGAACAGTCGTCCGGGCCTGGACTCGCGCTTGCAAGAGGCGGCGATCTTTGCCGCCATCGTCGCCACGGGGATTGTTTCGGCCCCCTTGAGCGTTCACTTCAAGACCAGCCTGGCTGAGGGGCTGGCACCGGGGGAACTCACCGAACTGCTGTTGATCGCATCTGCATTCACCGGTTTTCCCCGTGCCGTAGCCACTGCCGATCAGCTCAACCAACTCTTCGAAGCGGCTGGCCTCGCCTCGCCCCCGCCGCCTACACCACTGGCGCTGGCCATGGCGTTCTGTGACAGCGTACGCCAGGGCAAACCGTCATTTCCCGTCAGTGCCCAGATCAAGAAACTGCTGCGTAAACCTCACACGCTGTCGTTGCACGCCACCGCTGCGGATCGGGTGATTGTCGAGAGTTATGTCGACAAGGAAACCACGCCACGTGGTGTAGTACTGGTCCGGGTGGTGGGGCCTGAAGTGGTGCAGGTGCAGGACTATTTGAAAACGTCGGCTTGATACTTATCCAAAATATCGCCCAACGTTATCCCGAAAGTACGCCTGAGCGGCTCCGACCAGTAAAAGGATTGGCCTGGAAGGTGGTAATCCACCGCAAGAATACTGGGGTTCACCTGTTCTCACGGAGATTACGCACCTTCCAGACCACCTCACACAAGGCACAGGCTACTGTCCTGCAGATAGGAAGTAGTTGAGTGGCGAAGCAGGGGAATAGCGTTCCATGATTGGAAAAACAAAAATCGGCAGCGTTTGGCGATGTGTAAAGCCAGGGCGAGTTGAGCCATTCCAAGGGAACCCCGCTCGCTCGATACGGCCTGATGTGCAAGGATGTTGCGCAGCACATCGTCGTTAAACGCAAAGCCAAGGATTTTTCATGACCGCCATCAGCACCCCAGCGCCCGTGGTTCCCGGGCGGCTGGAACAAATGTCGACCCGTATCGCGTTTTTCATCGCAGGTTTCGGCATTGCTGCCTGGGCACCGCTGGTGCCATATGCCAAGGCACGGGCGCAACTCGATGAAGGCACACTGGGGCTGTTGTTGTTGTGCCTTGGTGTCGGTTCGATCATCGCCATGCCGGCAGCGGGCGCCCTAGCATCGCGCTTCGGCTGCCGACGGGTGCTGACCGGGGGGACGATTCTGATCTGCCTGGCCTTGCCATTGCTGGCCACGGTCAGCTCAATTCCGTTGTTGATGGCCGCGCTGTTTCTGTTTGGCGCAGGCTTAGGCGCGGTGGACTCCACGGTCAACCTGCAAGCGGTGATCGTCGAACGGGCTAGCGGCAAGACCATGATGTCGGGCTTCCACGGGCTGTTCAGCCTCGGAGGCATCGTCGGTGCGGCGGGTGTCAGCGGGTTGCTGGGGCTGGGCCTGTCGCCGCTGGCGGCCATCCTGGTGGTGATCGTCATCATCGCGTTGGCGCTGCTCAAGGCCGGGCCACACCTGCTGCCCTACGGCAGCGAAAGCTCGGGGCCGGCCTTTGCCATCCCCCATGGCGTTGTGCTGTTTATCGGCTGCCTGTGCTTTATCGTATTTCTCGCCGAAGGCGCTGTGCTGGATTGGAGTGCGGTGTTCCTCAGTGCCGAGCGCGGGCTGGATGAAGCCTACGCAGGCCTGGGCTACGCAGCATTTGCTCTGACCATGACCGCCGGACGCCTGACCGGTGATGCCATCGTTCGCCGTCTGGGTGCTACCCGGGTCATTGTGATCGGCGGCTCATTGGCCGCAGTTGGCATGCTGCTGGCGACGCTGTTCCCGGCCTGGGAAACCGCCCTGCTGGGCTATGCGCTGGTGGGTGCCGGGTGCTCGAATATCGTGCCGGTGCTGTACACCGCCGTCGGCAAGCAGCAGGTCATGCCAGAACACATTGCCGTGCCTGCCATCACCACCCTGGGCTATGCCGGCATTCTTTCCGGCCCGGCGATGATCGGCTTTATCGCCCATGGCAGTAGCTTGAGTGCCGCCTTTGTGCTGATCGCAGTGCTGCTGGCAGGCGTGGCGATCAGCGGGAAAATACTGCGGGTGTAGATACACAACGCCTCATGGGTTGAGGCGTCAAGACGGGTTACCGGAGGTGTTGTTTTTAAGCCAGCATTCAACGTCTTTGTTGCTTAACCAACCCCTCTGATAATGGCTACCGAACATACGACGTCCGCTGGCCTGGATACTCTCCAAAGAACGCAATAGCCCCGGACGATACACAAGATTTTTTGACATATACACGTGCTGTTCATCGTATTTTTTTCTGGGCAGCCCGGTGACCAGATCCAGGACAACGTCACCCCGCGTGTCAATTTCGTTTGGGTCTTTGCTTATGGCAACCAGCCGCTCAATTTTGACGTAGCCGATTTTTTCAAAAAAGACTGTCCGGTCCTGCGACTTGTCACGGAACGCCTCAAACATCGCCTGAAACGCCTGAACCAGTTCGACATTGGTTTTGGCGTGAAAGGGGTCCGGGCTGAACGTGTCGGGATCACTGTTGCCAAACAGTCTCTTCGCAGCCCTCAAAAGACTTTGCCGGGTAATAAAGCCATCCTCGTCGAGGATCGCGTCGATCAATCGTGGACGGCGGATAAGTGCCTTGGCCAGTAAGATCGAGTTATTGAGTTCCTGGCTCGGTCCCATTTTTTCGCTGGCAATACGCTGCAGGGAAGCCAGCTTCAGCCCTTCATTTTTCATGGAAGTTTTCCAACATGGAAAAATGAACGCCCAATGCCTTCACTAACTGACTATCCGGCAGTTGTGTGTAGGGGTTCCCATGACCGGCGCGCGTGGAGGCAACGTTCTGCAGTTCCCGGTGATGCAATGCAACCTCATAGGAATTGGCCCATCGCAAGGGACGCCTGAAGCCGGAAGATCGAACCGTGTCGATCGAACGTTGCTGATCGTCTTGTCGAACAGGATGAACCTCATGCGTTTTTTGCTGTGCCTCATCCGGTATCGCATCAAATCGACCTATAGCACCAGGCCGCAGGTAGGGTAGCCCACCATCAATTGCCATTTTTCATGCCCACCTTTTCCCGATCCGTACTTACCCTGTCACCACCACTGTCACAGCGCACATCGCTGGAGTAACGGTGGTTAAACACGCGCAAAAGTATGTGGCCACCTACAAGCAATGGTTCCGAGGCGGTCGATCAATTTCGATGACTGTATGTAAACGGTCAGCGGATGCCTGGAAACTGCATCACTCGGGTTTTCGAGTCATTGGCAAAGAGGATGTTTGCGATTTGTACCCTCCAATAAAAGCCTTCACTGCTTTGATCATGGACTCCATGGCCACACCCACCTTGGCTAACGGATTGGGGTCAGGAGCCGTTGGGGCTTGATGGGGCAGCATTCCTTTAGCGAAATCCGCCGCCGCGGGTGCCTTGAATGTGTGTTGGCCGGCAAATTTTTTTACGCGCAGAGCTTCGCCGCTGCCTTCGGCAAGCAGGCTCGGCGGATCAGAAAGACGGGATCCCTCCCTGCTTTCGCAAGGAGACGCTTGAAAGGATTGCTGGGGTCCGGGAGTACGAGCTCCAAACGACGTTGAGGTCATGTCTAAGCCCTCGCTAGGAGTGAAAAGCCTTCGGCGCCATAAAAGCCATCGGATACACCCTGTGTGGCAATCCGGCAGAAATAGTTCCTAACCATTGAAATGACCGGCAACTGAAAACGTAAACGGTCTCAACCAGGTGCCACCCTCGTGATGGGCAGACCGAGAGAAAAGCGCCACAACCGGTTCGCGGCGCTTTCCTGCATTTCGGGTAATACGGTAAGGCCTGTGGTTTAACGCAGCAGACGCAGCAGTTCGTCCCACTTGATCTTGCCGTCTTGTTTCCAGCCGACAATATTGTCCATTTTCCCCAGCAGATCAGATCGCGTAGTAACTTCTCTTGCTAACTGGATGAGCGAGTCAGTCGTCGGGTTGCCGGTCAACGGTCGCGAAGACAAGTGCTTGAGCGTGCCGACTTTAATGGAGTCACTCCAGAAACCGCCCTTCAATTCATTAAAATTGTTAAGCATCTGTTGAACGAGTTGTTTGTCGTCTTGAAACTTCAACGGGTTATCAGAACGAACAACACTGTTGATATCTTGCCGGGTTAGCCGTCCATCCAGCACACCGGTGCTGCCATCCCGATCAAGGGCTTTCATCAGGTCCGGACGTCGCTGAATCTCTCTGGCCAAGAGGATGTTCTGATCCGTGGACGGATGGCCGGTCAACGGCTTGCCGGCCATCTTCTCCAGGCCTTTGGACGTTATGTAGTTCGCAGGCCATGGAGCCTTGAACGCGTTGAAGTTGTTCAGCAGACTCTGGGACAACTGCTCATTACTCTGTTTTGAATAGTGAGGATCCGGCAATGTGGGGTTTGGCCGAGGCGGTGGACCTCCAGGCATTGGTCGCGGCGGCGGGCCTCCAGGCATCGGTCGCGGTGGCGGACCTCCAGGAGTCGGTCGTGCCGGCGCACCACCATGCCAGTGGCCTGGATGAGGCCGATGCGGCGGCCCCCCAAATATCGGTCCGAACTTGCTGTTTTGTTCTGCGAAATTTAAACCGGCCGGTTCTTGCCCCCTCGACGAAGCGACAGAGGCTTCGGTGCCGGCCGTAGTATCGGCTTTAGTCTGCGCGGCGTTATTGGGTGAATTGGCGACGGGCTGATTGAACGCGGGTACCGACATTTGCATCTCCAGTTCGGCTTGATTACAAGGTTCGCCTCACTGTCCAAAGCGTCACAACGGAGTGATCGTCGAAATACTCTGTGGAAAGAGGGCTATCCCTGTGTGGGAGGCCTGTCGGATTCAGTTCCTGAAGCTGCGGAAAATTGTCGGAAAAAGAGTAGGAAGAAGGCGCTGAACATTAGAAGAATCGCAGCCCGTCCTGACAAGGCCAGAACGGGCTGCGACCCCAGGAATCAACAGCGGATCAGAACCCGACGCTCGCCTGCACAAAGAATGTGCGCGGCTCGCCCAGGTAAAGCCCGGCGTTGTTGTCGCTGGAACGGGTGTAATGCTGCTGGTCAAAAACGTTTTTTACCCCGACGCCCAGTTTCAGATTCGACAGTTGCGCACCAAAGTCATAACCGCTACGTACGTTGACTGAGACATAGCCTGGGATATCACCGTACTGGCCATCGTCAGTCGGCTGGGTGATGTAGGTGGTACCGGTACCCGGAGCGCGCTGGCCGGACTGTGCATACACGTCCAGGTTATGGGTCCAGTGGTTGACGTCGTAACGCAGTCCCAGGGTCGCCACTTCACGGGAGTACAGCGGCAAGTCGCGCCCTTTAAATGGCACGTCGCCCTCGGCGGTGGCCTTGGTGTAGGTGAAGCCGGCGCTGGCGGTCAGGCCATCGAGGCGCGGGTCCAGGTTCGACAGGTCGTAATGACCCGACGCTTCGATCCCCTGATGCTTGGTGGCGCCCAGATTGGTCCAGCCCATATCGTTGCTGACGTATTGCAGCTCATCGGAGAAGTCGATGTAGAACAGCGTCACTTCGCCGCCCCAGACGTTGTCGTTGTAGCGGGTACCGATCTCGTAGGTCTTGGCTTTTTCGGGGTTCAGGCCGTTGGCGGTCTGGTCGCCGTTACCACCCTGGCCGAGCTGGAAATACTGCAAGCTGCCGAAGGACGTTTCGTAGTTGGCAAACAGTTTCCAGGCATCGGAGACGTGGTACATCACGCTCAGGGCCGGCAACGGTTCGTTGTTATTGATCTCGCGGCGCTTCTCCTGGACCGGCTTGCCATTGAGGCCCACCACTGGCCGGTCATGCCATTCGGTGCGGATGCTTTCAAAACGAATACCCGGGGTGACCGTCCATTTGCCGATATCAATCTTGTCATCGATGTAGAACGAATTGGCCTCGGTACCACCGGTGCGGTCCTGGTAAACGTGGCCGTCATTCTGACCGACTGGCGTCGGCTGGTTGTTGACCAGGGCCAGGCTGGTGGCCTGCTCGTGCATGCCCTCTTTCAGGTAGCGGTAGCCAATGCTGGCTTCCTGGGTCGTCGGCCCGAGGTCGAACACGTGGGATACCCGTGGCTCAATGCCAAAGGTGTAGTAGGTACGCGGGTAGGAACTCAGGGCTTTCAGGTCGCGGTTGGCGATGTTGCTACCGCGAAAACTGTCCGAATAGTAGGTCAGCACTTCTGCCTGGGTACGGTCGTCGATCTGCCGGATGTACTTGAACGACACATCTTTGCGCCGGCCACTGAAGTTGTCCCAGTCGCGCACCGATTGATACGGGTTGGCGTCGAACTGCTTCTGGGTCAGGCCGCCGGGCATGTCAGCACTGGCGTCGTAGTAGTGGAAATTCAGCGAGAAATCGTCTTGATCGGTCGGCGCCCAATGGGTCTTGAGGATCACGTCGTCGATGTCGTTGGAGTTGTTGCTGTTGCGATACCCGTTGCCGTTGACGCCGGAGTACAGCAGCGCCACGCCAATGCCGTTGTCGGCGGTACCCCCGATGAAGGCGTTGTCGATGTGTTTCCAGCCGCCGTGGGCGGAGGTTTGCAGGGTGGTGCCAACCTCACCGGAGAATTTTTCCGGAATGGCCCGGGTCACAAAGTTGATCACCCCGCCGACGTTCTGTGGTCCATAACGTACGGAACCGGCGCCGCGCACTACATCGATGCTGTCCAGGTTGCCGGAAGAAATCGGCGCCATGGACAGTTGTGGCTGGCCGTAAGGGGCGAAAGCCGCTGGCACGCCGTCGATCAATACCGTGGAGCGTGGCGACAGGCGTGAAGTCAGACCGCGCACGCCAACGTTGAGGGAAATGTCGCTGCCGCCGGTGCCATTAGCTTCCTGCACTTGCACACCCGGAATGCGCCGTAACACATCACCGACGTTCATCGCGCCCTGCTCTACCATGGCCTCACGACGTACCACGGTCCTCGCCCCCGGATGGTTCTGCACCACTTCGGCATTGGCATCGCCGAGCCAATCCCCCACCACCCGGATGTCGGTTGCACCCAACTCCAGAGGCGACCCGGCCTCACCGCTGCCGCTGGATAACGGCCGCAGTGTCACCGAGCCTGCATCTATCTGGTAGTCCAGGCCGCTGCCTTGCAGCAGTTGGCGCAGGGCTTGTTCCGGCGACAGGTTACCGTCTACTGCCGGCGCTTGCTTACCGGCCACCAGGTCAGGACTGAAGAACACTTGCAGAGAGGTTTGCTGGCCTAATTGGCTCAAGGCCGAGCCCAGGGATTGCGCCTGGATATGGATCGCGCCCGATGCCTGGTCGGCGTACGCCGCCGGAACTGCGGCGCTGACCGCCAAGGCCAGCGCGAGAGGTGCCCAGCGAGATGATTTATTGTTTTTCACGGCGAGTTTTTTCACGTCGAACCTAGTCCTCTGATCGCAAGAGAGTGCGTCTGTTAATGCAAACCAGTTGCAGTTGGACAAGAAGACGAAGAACTCGGAAAAAACCTGAATCTAGCGTGAAATTATTTCCTGGCTACCGTCAGGCAGCGTACGCAACGCCACCGGCAGAATGTGCGGCAAAGCCTTGAGCAAGGCGTCGGTGTCGGCGGATTTGAACACGCTGGTCAGCCGCAAGTTGCTGACCGCCGGAGTACTGACCCGCAGTGGTTGCTCGCGGTAGCGCGAGACTTCCCGGGCCACTTCACCGAGAGTCGCGTTATTGAATACCAGTTTGCCGGTACGCCAGGCTGTCAGCTCCTCGGGGTTGACCGCGTAAGCTGCTGCCACCTGACCATGCCCGTCGATCTGCGTGCCTCGGCCTGCCGTGAGTGTGACGATCACGTCCGGGGAGCGACCCTGCACCTTGACAGTCCCAGCCTCGACCACCACGCGGGTCTGGTCGTCATCACGACGCACATCGAAACGCGTACCGGTCACTGTCACCTGCCCTGCCCCGGCCTCGACCACAAAGGGCCGGCTGGTGTCATGCTCGACGCTGAACATCGCTTCGCCCTGCTTGAGTTCGATGCCGCGCCGGCCTTTTTCATAATGCACCGCGACTACGCTGCGGCTGTTCAAGTCCATCAGCGAGCCATCAGGCAGCGCCACCTGCCGACGCTCTCCCTGCTTCGTGCTGAACTCGGCGGTGTAAGTCGCAGGATGATCCAGGCCGCTGAACAACCCAAGCCCGAGGGCAGCGGCCAGGACACTGGCCGCCACCGCATAACGCAACACTGGCCGACGTTTCGCACAGGGCACGGGCGTATCGCACAAGGCCTGCAGGCGAGCCTGTGGCACGAGGTCGGTGGCACTCCACAGCCCTTGCAGCACATCAAATTCGTACTGATGCTCAGGATGTTCCTCGCGCCAGGCGTCAAACCGGCTGCGCTCCTCGACACTCAACGGGCTGTCCTGCAAGCGCACGAACCAAAGCGCCGCCTCGTCACGGGCCGTCTTGCTACCGCCGACACACTCGCGGGTATCCATCATGGAAGATCCTGTTTCAAAGCGGGCGTTGGTCATGGGGCCATCGCGTCCAAGCGGTCACGCAGATGCCGCAGGGTGCGGATCATATACTTTTCCACCATGTTTTTTGAAAGCCCCAGGCGCTCGGCGATTTCCTGCTGGGTCAGGCCTTCGATCTTTTGCCAGATGAAAATCTTGCGACAGTTGAGGGGCAACTCGGCCAAGGCCCGTTCGATGGAGTCCGCCAACTGGATCGCGTGCATGAAGTGCTCCGGGTCGCCGCTCTGGGGCGAACGCTGATCAAAGGCTTCCAATGCCATTGCCTCACGGCGGTCCTCGCGACGATAGGCGTCCACCGCGATATTGCGTGCGGTTTGATGCAAATAAGCGCGAGGTTGCGTGACTTGCGTTGATTTTGACTCAAGCACTCGGACGAATGTGTCATGGGCCAGGTCCTCGGCCTGCTGGCGGTTCCTCAGGCGACGCGTCCAGGTCCCGATCAACTCCTCGTAGTGCTCGAAAAAGCCTGGTCTGGTGGGCGGCGGCGGAATCATGAGGGTGCACTGGGGAGGCGGGACGTGAATAGTAATACTTCCTATTAAGCGGAGCAATTGCTTCCCGTCGCGTCAACCGATTGTAGGCTTTCAAAAAAATGGCAAATACATGTTCCACCGGATTTATTAATTATTTATTTTTTTGAAAAATTTCCACTCAAAGGCATCGGTGAACTTCCCCTTGAACTCTTTCAACGCAGCAGGGAATCGCGCGTACCAATTTTTTGATCCCGCGTGATTGCCACGCAATCACGTTCGTTCAAGCCACGCACGGGCGATTTCTTCGCGCGTCGCAAACCAAACACCGCCGTGTTGCTTGGCATACTCGATGAATTGCTTGATCGCCCTAACCCGCCCAGGACGACCCACCATACGTGGGTGCAGCCCGATCGACATCATGCGTGGACCTTGAGCCGACTCCTCATAAAGGACCTCAAAGCTTTCTTTCATGTACTCGAAAAAATCCGATGCCTGCGAAAGCCCCGGAGAATTCCAGTAGCGGAAATCGTTCACGTCGGCAGTGTAAGGCACCACGAGATGACGCTTACCCTCCACCTCGACAAAGTAGGGAACATCGTCGTTGTAGGCATCGGAGTCATAGAGAAAACCGCCCTCCTCAGCGACCAGGCGACGGGTATTGACGCTGGCGCCATACCGGCAATACCAGCCAACGGGACGCTTGCCGCAGGTGCGTTCGAATGACTCGATTGCCAAACGCATGTGTTCACGCTCCTGCTCTACAGTCAGGCGAAATACTTCCTCCCAGCGATAACCGTGACTGCAGATTTCATGACCGCCTGTGACTGCGGCGCGTGCCACATCAGGGTTCTGCTCAAAGGCCACTGCGCAAGCATGAAAAGTCGCACGAACCGATTGCTGGTCGAGAATATCCAGAATTCGCCAGATCCCCACGCGCGAACCGTACTCATACATCGATTCCATCGCCAGATTGCGGGTACCGTCGGGTATTGAATAACTGCCCCATTCAGTCATTGATTCCTGGTCCGGGTCGCCCATGGCGAGCGAGCGCTCGGAGCCTTCTTCGTAGTTGATCACCAGGCTGATGGCCAAACGTGCGCCATTCGGCCAGGAACCTTGTGGGCGTTGTCTTCCATAACCCACTAAATCGCGTGCAGGTAAAACCATCGGGATGTTCTCCTGAAGTGACAGGTTAAATAAGTACGTGGCCAAAGTAGCGACTTAGCAGTCGATATCTTTCAACCGGTCATGGCTAAAGGTGCTGTCCGATTGCCACTCGCTGAAGGCCAGGCCCATGGCCAGGGTTTGCGCAATACAAAACGAAGCGGTGAGCGAGCGAAAGCCCAGTAACTCGGCGTCGTTGACCTCGATCACCGTATCGGCCATCTGCCCGATAGGGCTCAGAACGCTGTCAGTAATCGCCACCAGCGTCACGCCTGCTTCTCGCGCCTGACGACACGCCTCAACGGTGTCATTGGCGTAGGGTGGAAAGCTGACGGCTATCAACAAATCATCATCGGCAATGGCGCTGACCTGCTCCGGCAACGTGCCGCCGGCACCGCTGATGTGTACAGTTCGCCGGCCCACACGACTCAGCGCGTAGCTCAGATACGCCGCCACCGGAAAAGCACGGCGCATGCCAATGACGAAGGTAGTGCGCGCGACTTGCAGATGGGCGATGGCTGCTTCGATATTGGCCTGCTCACCACCCTCGGCCAGGTGTTCCAGAGAAACGATATTGGCTTGACTGAACTCACGCAGAATCGCACCGACGTCACTCGGGTCCTCCAGCAACGTCTCACCGCCGTAGTACCGAATGCGCTCGCTGTGGGTATCGGCAGCCTGCTGCAGCGGTGCGCGGAACAACCTTTGCAAATCCTTGAAACCTGCAAAGCCAAGCGCCTGAGCCAGCCGAATATAAGCGGAAGGCGCGATGCTCGAGCGCTTCCCCAGTTCGGCCACCGTGTTGAGTGCGATCTCGTGCGGGTTGTCGATCAGGAATCGGGCAGCATCGCGCAGACGACCGGTCAGTTGTTCGTGCTGGGCCGCTATACAGTCACGCAGCTCTGCAAGGGTTTCAGGTAAGGCCATAGTGAAGGCTCGTAAAATTAGGAGTGTATGCGCCAGTCAACGCAATGCATTGATTGCCTGATCCAGCGCAGTGATAAGGCGGTCGACTTCTTCCAGCGTGTTGTAATGCGCCAATGACACCCGCACTACCCCACCAAACTGGTCAAGTCCAAGGGCTTCGATCAGTCGCCGCGCATAGAAGTCACCAAAGCGAATGCCTATCCGGTGCTCATCGAGCCTGCACACAATAGCCTCTGACTGAACGCCCTCAACCACGAAACTGATCGTTGGCACTCGATTGCGGGTATGCGCTTTGCCAATGATCCGAACGCCTTCGCGCTGGCGCAAAAATGCCAACAGACGCTCGGCCAGCAAATCCTCCTGCACCTCAAAGGCATCCAGCGCAGCCTGCATGCACTCGCGTTCGCTGCCTTGCGCGCCGAGCCGGGTGCCGATGTCGAGCAGATAGTCGGTAATGCCGATGCAACCGAAGGACAACTCGTAGTTGACATTGCCCGGCTGCAATTTGTAAGGCACCACATCCTTGCCTATAAAGAAGTGGTTAAGGCTCGGCAATTCCAGCAACAGATAACGACGCCCCCAGAGCACGGCAAAGTGCGGGCCGAACGTTTTGTAGAAGCTGTAGACGTAGAAATCGGCTCCGCTGGCCTGCACATCCACCAGACGGTGTGGCGCATAAGCGACAGCGTCCACGCACAGCTTTGCGCCCACCGCATGAACACGCCGCGCAACCTCGGCGACTGGATTGACCGAACCGAGAATGTTCGAGGTGTGGGTCATGGCCACATAACGGGTTTTATCAGTGAGCAAGACCTGCAGGTCCTCCAGCTCAAGCTCACAACTATCGAGATTGACCTGCCACACACGCAAGGTCGCACCGCTGCTTTCGCACAGTTTGACCCATGGGCCGATATTGGCCTCATGGTCGCAATTGGTAACGATAATTTCATCGCCTGGAACGATTGACGGGGCGATGGCGCGACACAGTATTTGCAACAAATGAGTGGTCGAGCCGCCCATGATCACTTCTTCGGGATGCTCGGCGTTGATCAACTGCATGACCGAGTGCCGAGCCTGTATCACTCGTGCGCCAGCGTCAACGGAAGGTTGGTAGGACGCGCCCAGTTGCACACTGCTGTTGAGCATGTAATCAACGACCCGCTCAGCTACGGCACTCAGCACCATCGAACCACCGGCGTTATCCATGTAGGCGTAGCCATCGGCCAGACCGGGAAATTGCTTGCGTACGTAATCGATATCGAGAGGATTCACTCTACTTTCTCCAGCCGGATTCAATGATGCAAGATGGCCTGCAGGAACGCTTGTGTGCGTGGTTCCTGAGGTGCGGTAAAAAACGGCTCTGGGGTGTTCTGCTCAACAATGCGTCCACTTTCCATGAAGATCACCCGGTCGGCGACCCGACGGGCAAAGCCCATTTCATGAGTGACCACGACCATCGTGACGCCAGAGCGGGCGAGGTTCTGCATGACATCGAGTACCTCGCCAACCATTTCCGGGTCCAGCGCCGAAGTCGGCTCGTCAAACAGAATTGCGCGAGGTTCCATGGCCATGGTACGGGCGATGGCAACACGCTGCTGCTGGCCGCCAGACAATTGGCTCGGGTATTTGTGCGCGTGATCGCCCATCCCAACCCTCACCAATAGTTCCTTGGCCCGAGCATGCGCATCACGCCGACTTAGACCGCGGACACGGATCGGCGCCAGTGACACGTTGTCGAGAACACTGAGGTGCGGATAGAGGTTGAAGCTCTGAAACACCATGCCTACTTCACTACGGATGGCGGTCAATCGCGGACCGTCTTCAACCCGTTCACCCGCCACGCGGATGTGGCCCTGCTGGTAGTTTTCAAGCAGATTGATACAGCGAATCAAGGTCGATTTTCCTGATCCGGACGGGCCAAGAATGACCACCACTTCACCTTCTTCAACCTGCAGGTTGATATCGCTCAACGCTTTGAAACTGCCGTAGTACTTGTCGAGTTTTTCGATGTCGATCAACGTGCTCATGCGGCTTTTCCTCCAGAGGCGTTACGACGCTCAACCCAACTGACCATCTGCACCAGTGGCAACAGCAGCAACAGGTACAGCAAGGCAGCCCCTACCAGCGGCGTCGGGTTAGCAGCCAGTGCCTGCGCCTGGGTTGCCTGCTTCAGTAAGTCAGGCATCGCTACCACCGAGGCAAGCGCGGTGTCTTTCATCACGTTTATGCAGTTGCTGGTCATGGGCGGCATTACGATGCGGATGGCTTGCGGTAAAACAACGTCGCGCATGGTGTTGAAAAAGCTCATACCTTGTGAGGCCGACGCTTCGAACTGGCCCCGGGGAATGGCCTCAATGCCCGACCGAAAAATCTCCGCGCTGTAGGCGCAGGACACAAGCGAGAGCGCACTGGCAGCGGCCGCAAAGGACGACAGCCGAATACCTACAAAAGGCAGCGCGTAATAGATGAGTACCAGCAAAACCAGCAATGGAATGGAGCGCATGATATCGATGTAGATACGTGCAAGGGCTCGAACGGGGGCATAGGAGTACAGCCGCAACAATGCCAGCAAAAGCCCCCCCACCAAGCCCAGGACGATACTCACCACCCCAAGCAAAATGGTCACGCCCAGACCCCGCATCATCAGCGGAAGCGACTCGACGAGCACATTCCAATTAAAAAATGTCTGCAAAAGATCCATGGGATACCTCGGTCAATACAAGTGGCGAACGGGCGCCGCCACTTACATGCATCATCAACAGGGCTTACTTGAGGACAGCGGTCACTTCATGGTGCTCGAATCTTTATCGGCTTCGGTGCCGAACCACTCCTTGTGGATTTTTCCGAGAGTGCCGTCCTCTTTCATCTTGCTGATGATGTCGTTGACTTGATCACTCATCGCCCAGCCTTTGGCGTGCATCAGCGAGTAACGCTCACCGGTGGAAATCCGCGCCACGATGGAATATTGCGGTTTGTCTTTGATGTAGTAGAGCACCGCAGGAATATCGCTGAGGTAGCCATCGATTCTGCCGGAGGCCAGATCGAGCATCGCCGGCGATAGCCCTTCATAACGCGACACATCGGCGAACTTGTACTCGTCCTTGTGTTGGCCAATCCACATGTCTCCGGTCGAGCCGGTGTCGACGCCAACAACCTTGTCAGCCATATCGGCCAGGCTCTTGACCTTGGACGTGGTCAGCGCGGTAAGGGACTGATCGCTATCGAAGTAAGGCTGAGCGAACGCGACCGACTCCAGGCGTTTAGGGGTGATGGTGATCGACGAGATAGCGATCTCGACACGTTTGGATTGAACGGCACTGAACAGGCCGTTGAAGGGAATATTGATGAACTCGACGCTTTTGCCGGCGCGTTTGGCCACTTCTTTTACAACATCGACTTCGAATCCGACGAATTCACCTTTAGCGTCCTGAAACTCCCAGGGCACGTTGCCAACGTTAGCACCTACAGTCCAGTCAGCTGACCAGGCTGGTAGTGCAACTGCGGCGGTCATGAACAATCCCAACATCACTTTCGCTTTCATGTTTGCTCCCGATTATTTGTTTTTTTTAGGTGCTAACAGCGGTTGATCTCGTACGACGTGGGACCGAGAGTAAAGCAGCGGAGTATTTATTTCAATACCGATCGATTGTGAATTTTTTACTCCATGCACACCTTCCGTTTTCCCGAATGAACACGTTCAAAGGCTGCATCGAAGCAACCGGCATTGAACGGTTTTTTCCTACTGTAGATCGACGCGTATGAGTGCGGATTTACCAAAAGCGCAAGGACCGGACGATTTAACACCATCGCCGCACGAGATCTAACGTGCGCTTATTCGTAGGGTCTACGATCAGCTTCTTTGGGTCGATAGGTGCCTTTCGCGATGAACTGCAATGCACTTAGAATTTACAGCCGTTCCCCGAACCCGAAACCTTGGTCTGCACGTCAGCACATGGAAAGACGCGATCATGGTTACGATCAACCAATAAACAAATCTGCAGCCACGTCAAAAAAGTTGCACACCTTAGCGATTTTCCTGACCATGAAAAATCAGATTTTTTGAAAGCCCACAACCGCTCTACCGCCCCCCGACCAACGCCAGACGACAGGCCAACCCCAGGAAAACCATACCCAACAATTGATTAAGCCGCTTGGCCACCTGCAGATTGCCGGTGATCTGGCTTCGGAGTTTGGTCGCCAACACAATCACCGCACCATTCACCAACAGCCCGGTGAAATTCAGCACCGTCGCCAGCACCATCATCTGGGTGACGAGGGAACCTTTATCGGGTTGGACAAATTGCGGGAACAGCGCCAGGACAAACAGCGCCATCTTGGGATTCAACAAGTTGGTCACCAGCCCCTGCTTGAAGATATCCGCCAGGGACAACACCTGCGGTTTATCGACTGCCAGCGGTGTTGTGGTCGAGGTAAAGGCTTTCCAGGCCAGATAGGCCAAGTACGCCGCGCCGGCAAAACGCACCACATCGTAGGCAACAGGTACCATTACGAATAGCTGCGACAACCCCAACGCCGCCGCCAGCGCATGACAGTAGGTCCCGACCTGAATGCCCGCCAGCGACATAAAAGCCGAGGCCCGCCCTTGGCTCAGACTTCGAGACGCGATCAGCAACATATCCGGGCCCGGTGTCAGGTTAAGGGCAATGCAAGCCCCTGCGAACAGGGCGAGGACCGATAGCTCAATCATGACTTTTCTCTTTCCACTGCTCAAGGGTTGGGCAGTGGCATCAGCGTGATGGCATACAACGTCGGCACGACAATGGCTGATGATGAGCGTCGTTTCAAGCGACTCGAGAATCAGCTACTGCCGGTGTAACCGGCAGCAGCCATCGGTAGATTCAATCAGCTACGCTGATGAGGAGACTTGGAGGCCTTAGCTAACATGTAATCCAGGTTTTCCATATCAAACCTTCGATCTTCGGCGCCTGGCCCATTGTCGCCAATCCCGATATCCAACTCCCGACGAAGCCCGTGACGACTAAGTAGTTCGTTGGCATGCGCCTTCGCAGCCGAGGTAAAGGTTCTAGTTGTTTCGCGCAGCCCGGCAGCCTCTTCGAGTTCATTAAAATTAATGAAGCGGTCAGTGGCACCGGCGGTATATTCCCTGAATTCATCTTTTATGCTGCTGAGCAAATCATGGTCACTCATCGTCCGATACTTCACATCACCGAGATCCTGCCTGGAGATTTTTCCGTCAAACGTACCGCTTTTATCCATATCGACGTCCCTGAAGAAACTGGGACTATTCAATATCGCCTTGGCCAGGTTTGTCTCCGCGGGCGTAGCTCGCGTGCCATCCAATCGTGTTCCAGAGGCAACTGCGCTGAGAGACTTATCGGTTACGTGCCCTTTGGCGTCAGGGTCTTCCAGTGAACTGAAGCTGGCAAGTGCATACCCGGCAAGGTCCGCGGCACTGTTGTTGGCGTACGGATTTTCCTTCTCGGCGGCCCGTGTTTTATCGGATGAAGTCGGGTTCTCCAACTTATGGCGTGTCAAGCCATTACCCGACTGAGCACCGTCGCTGCTCTGCTTCACGCTCCCTGACTGACTGTCCTGATCCTTGCCACCGGAGACCAGTGAACGGTTCATTGCAGGACGCCTGAGAATCTCATTGGCCAACATCGTCAGGTTGTCGTCAGCCGTTTTTCCGGTAAAAGGTCGATTGGCGACTTCGCGGATTTTAGCTTGGGTGATATTCCCGTTTGAGTCTTGAAACACATCGCGATTATTTTCAATCACCGCCTTCGTGTCGTCGTCAGTCGCATTTGCATAAATGTTTACGGGAGGCGGAAGGGGTGCGTTTTGACCAGCGACATTCGGATTAAAGGAGGGAGTTAATGCGCTCGGTATTGACGATGTCATAACTGGATCTCGGATTCGTTCGACGTTGAAGTTCCCATCTTCGACTGAGGCATGTCAGCCCCCCATCAAGCGGACTTGATATCAAAGAAGATGGACCACTGTTGTGTGGCGACCGCCCCGAAAACAGTTCCAGAACGGCCAGTACCCAACGAGAAAACCGCACCAACGCTTGGCGCATCGGCCAAAAGAACCAGTAGAAAACATCAAACCCGGCGCTGGTAAAAAGCGTATCTTTTTGTAGGGAGGGGCCATAAACGGCCCCACCCTTATACCAGCCGCGTAATCTGCATATGCCGCCAGACCAAGCGGTAATAGGCCGTCTGCAACCCCAACATCGCCAGGTACGTCACCGGAAACGCCATCCACACGCCTTCCAGCCCAAACCGCGCATTGAGCAGATACGCCACCGGCAGTTCCACGCCCAGCACACAGAAGATCGAGATCCCAACCGGCACCAGCACCACGCCGCTGGCACGCATGATCCCGCCCACCACCGCCTGGAAACCAAACACCAAAATGCTCCACAGCATGATGTGCAACAGATGCTCAGCCTTGGCCCGCGCCTCGGTGTCGGTGATGAACAACCCCAGCAGCCAATGGGACAGCACATAACTCAGCACAATCAAACCGCCGGTCAGACACGTATTGATCCAGATCCCGGTGCGCAGGATCGGCCCGATGCGTTCCAGCCGTCCGGCGCCAATGGCTTGGGCACCCAGGATCGATGCGGTGATGGCAATCGACAGTGCAGGGAATTGCACATAGTTGACGATCTGCGTCACCGCGCCGTAAGCCGCCGTGGCCTGGGAGCCATGACCGTTGACCAGGGCCAGGATCACCAGCTCCGACAGGGACAACACCACCATCTGTAAGCCGGTGGGCAAACCGATACGCAGGACCTTGCCAAGGATCACTCGGTCCAGGCGCAACGCCGCCATCAGTTCTCGGTCAGGCGCCATCACGTGATTTTTATGGCGCAGGCGCAAGATCAGAAACAGCATCGCCAAGGCGTTCCCCACCAGGCTGGCGAACACCGCACTCTGAATACCCATGGGCGGCAAGCCCACCCAGCCGAGAATCAACGCAGGGGTCAATACCAGGCCGACCGTGGTCGATACCACCAGCGCCAGCAGCGGTGACACCGTGTCGCTCACCCCCCGCAGCAGCTGGGTGTACAGAATGAACACCAACAGCAACGGCATGATCAGCATCATCGCCTGCGCATAGCTGACGGCATCGTCCAGCACATCCACCGGCGTGCCCAACGCCTGCATCGCCGGACGGGCAAACAGGCTGCCCAGGACTGCCGCGATCACCCCGATCAACGCCCCGAGGGTCAAGGTGGAGCCGGTGATCGACTTGACCATCCCCGTCTCCTGCGCCCCCCAGGCCTGGCCAATCAGCACCGAAGCGCCCGCGCCCAGACCAATCACCAGAGCGATAAAGAAGAACACGATGGGAAACATCCCCGATACCGCCGCCAGCGCCTGAGTACCGAGCATCTGCCCGACGTAGATGCCGTTGAGGGTCCCGGAAAAACTCTGCAGAAAGTTGGACAGCACCATCGGTGCCAGAAAGATCAGGTAGATCCGCCATAGCGGCCGTTGCACGGTTTGTGGCATAGCGACTTGCATGAGGGTTCGGGTCTCAGTGCGGTTTGACAGGGAAAGCGTTGCGCGACAGCCAGGCGAGGTACGTCTGTACATCGATCGGCCAATGGGCAATCTTATTGGAAAAATCAGCGCCATCCTGGGCAAACAATGTCCGTGAGGCTTCTTCAAAACCCGGCAGGTCACCGCCGATGGCGCTCATGAAACGATAGCTGGATTCCTTCGCCTGGCGCATGACATCTCGCTCGGCATGCACGTTGCGAGCCTCATCCACCAGTCGCCGCAACGCGGCCGATGCACCGCCTTGCTGCTGTCCCAGCCACTCCCAGTGCCGGGGCAACAAGGTCACTTCACGGGCCACCACCCCAAGACGCGGACGCCCCACAGAAGTCGTCGCCGCTGGCTCGACATCAGCCGTCGGCCCCCCTCCTGGCTGCGCCGCAGCGTAGCCCACGGGCCAGGGGTAGTCGACTTGAATACCGCTGACATCATCAAACACCAACAAGCCACCTGCCGACAGGTCAAGGCCCGCCAGGACATCGGCGACATCGGCATAGGAACCATCGGCCACACGCCGATGACCGAGAAAGGCAGTGCAACGGGGAAATGTCTGCGTGTTCATGATTAATATAATCCGGGTGATATTTGTTTTACCCGGACAATATTAGTCATAACTTTAATCTTTGCCACTAAAAATTTGTGAAGGCCGACGCAAGGTCGGATCAAACGGATTGATGCGCGGGCCGATGGCTGCCGCTTCGCGCTTGAGCAGCTCCACCACCGTCGGCAAACGGCTCGGCCCCAACCGGTCACTGATGGTCGCCACACTCAACGCCGCCACCGCATGACCGTCACGGTTAAGGATGGGCACAGCCAGGCCGGCCATGCCTTCCAGCACCCCGGTGTTGCGCGCGGCATAGCCCAGGCGGCGGACGTTCTCGACCTCCGAACGCAGGAATACTTCGTCATACAGGTGAAAATCCTTGAGCCTCGGTAAGTTGTAGCGGATCACCGTTTCACGCTCTTCCTCCGGCAAGAACGCCAGGATCGCCAGGCTGCCCTGCCCCACGCCCAGAGCCACGCGGCCACCGATGTCGCCGGTGAACGTGCGGATCGGGTACGGGCCTTCACTGCGGTCCAGGCAGATCGCGTCGAAGCCGCTGCGGGCCAACAGAAACAACGAGTCCCCCAGCGAAGCACTGAGCCGCAACATGCTCGGCCGCACCAGGTCGCGCAAGTTGCCGGTATTGCCTGCGTTGGCCGCCAGGGCGAAGAACTCCAGGCTCAAGCGATAGCGTTTACTGCGCGCGTCCTGCTCGACCATGCCCTCGTCCATCAGGCTGCGCAGCAGCCGGTGGGTGGTGGGCTGCGACAGGCCCACCTGTTGCGCCAACTGCGTCACCCGTTCGCCACCCTCCGGTGCCGCACCGAGAATGCGCAACAGCGCGAACAAGCGCGAGACGCTGCCGACGCCGACTTCTTTGATACTTTCATTCCGCTCAGTGGAATTCATAAAGCTTTATCTCACTACAAATTCTGATCAGTGAATGAAACTGAAAAAAGTACTCCTTTCAGTGAAATTCAACCTTTCGCCCATCCTAGTCTTCGTCCTAATCTGCGTCCACAGGGGCGAAATGAACAACTAACGGCAGCCGACCGAGATCGAGCGCCAACGCACCCGCACGACCCTTTTCGCATCTGCCCAAAACAAAAAAGCGCGTCTAGACGCGACTCAAAAAGGTGGAACGCAGACATGGCTTTTCTCCAACTCCAGGCCTTGAGCAAACGCTATGGTGCCGTCGATGCAGTGGTCGCCACTGACCTATCGGTAGACAAGGGCGAATTCGTTTCCCTGCTCGGCCCATCGGGTTGCGGCAAGACCACGACCCTGCAAATGATCGCCGGCTTCGTCGACGTCAGTGCCGGCAAGATCCTCCTCGATGGTCGCGACATCACCCACGCCAAACCCGCCAGCCGCGGCCTCGGCGTGGTGTTCCAGAGCTACGCACTGTTCCCTCACATGAGCGTGCGCGACAATGTCGCCTTCGGCTTGAAGATGCGCAAAGTGCCGGCCACCGAGATCGCTAGCCGAGTGAAAACCGTGCTGGACCTGGTGCGCCTGGCGCCCCATTCCGAGCGTTATCCCCGGGAACTGTCCGGCGGCCAGCGCCAGCGTGTGGCCCTGGCCCGCGCGCTGGTGATCGAGCCACCGGTGTTACTGCTGGACGAGCCGCTGTCGAACCTCGACGCCAATTTGCGTGAGGAGATGCAGTTCGAGATCCGCCGCATCCAGTGCGAAGTCGGCATCACCACCCTGATGGTCACCCACGACCAGGCCGAAGCGTTGTCCATCAGCGACCGAGTCGTCGTGATGCAAGCCGGGCGCGTGACCCAGATCGATGCGCCCTACAAACTCTATGAACACCCGCGCACCCGTTTCATCTCCGACTTCGTCGGCAAGGCCAACTTGCTGGCTGGCGACTTCGATGAACTCGGCACCCCGCAAGTGCGACATATACCCGGTGACGGCGAACTGACCCTGAGCCTGCGCCCGGAAAAAATCGACCTGGTGGCCTCAGGCACCGGACGCCTGCAAGGCAACATCCTTGACAGCTATTTCTTCGGCAGCCAATGGCTGTACCGCATCAAGACCGACATCGGCGAACTGACCGTCGTACGCCGCAACGACGGCAGCGCGCCCCTGGGTTGCGGGGCGGCGGTGGGCCTGGATTGGCAAGCCAGCCTACTGCGAGTACTGGCGGCAGATGAGGTGCGCACATGAGCCGTGGCTACCTGCTGTCGTTGCCGGCGCTGGTGCTGTTTTTCGGGCTGTTGATCCTGCCCCTGGGCCTGACGCTGGTGTTGTCGTTCAACGTCTTCGACTATCAGGTGGGGGTCAAGGCGGATGAGTGGACCTTCGCCCACTACCTGTCGCTGTTCAGTGATTCGTACTTCTATGAAATCTTCTGGCGCACCTTCTGGATCAGCGCCGTGGTCACCTTGCTGTGCGTGGTGATCGGGGTTCCCGAGGCCTACGTCCTCAGCCGCATGGGCACACCATGGCGCTCGATCTTCCTGATCCTGATCCTGACCCCACTGCTGATTTCGGTGGTGGTGCGGGCCTTCGGCTGGAGCCTGTTGCTGGGGGCTGACGGTTTGGTCAACCAAGTGATCCAGGCCCTTGGTGGGCGCCCGGTAAAGCTGCTGTACACCTCGTTCGCGGTGATCATCGCGCTGGTCCACGTGATGCTGCCGTTCATGATCATTCCGGTATGGACCTCCCTGCAAAAACTCGACCCTTCGGCGGAACAGGCGGCGTTGTCTCTTGGCGCCAGCCAGGCCACGGTGATGCGCAAGATCGTCTTGCCGCAGGTCATGCCCGGCGTGCTGTCCGGAACGCTGATCGTGTTTGGCCTGGCGGCCAGTTCCTTCGCCATCCCTGGCCTGCTGGGTGGACGCCGCCTGAAGATGGTCGCCACGGTGGTTTACGACCAATACCTCTCGGAACTGAACTGGCCCATGGGCGCGACCATCGCGGTAGTGCTGCTGTTGGTCAATCTGCTGATCATGCTGAGCTGGAACCGCATGGTCGAAGGCCGCTACAAAAAATCCCTGGGAGTCTGAAAAGATGTCGAGAAACGGTCCTTTGGCCCTGGGGTTTCACGGCCTGGTGGTGCTGTTCATGATGGCGCCGCTGGTGGTGGTGTGCCTGGTGGCCTTCACCCCGGAAAATACCTTGAGCCTGCCCACCTCAGGCTTCTCTCTGCGCTGGTTCCGTGCAGTGTTCGAGCGGGCCGATTTTATCCACGCCTTCTATAACAGCCTGGTTCTGGCCTTTGTCGCCGCCACCTTGGCGACACTGATTGCGGTACCCGCAGCCTTGGCCATCAGCCGGTATCAATTCCCCGGCCGCAACTTTTTCAGTGCGCTGTTCCTCTCGCCCATCATCATTCCGCACCTGGTGCTGGGGGTGGCGATGCTGCGGCTGTTTGCATTGATGGGGGTCAATGGCAGCTTCACCTGGCTGATGCTGGCCCACGTGGTGATCATCACGCCGTATGTGCTGCGTCTGGTATTGGCCGCTGCCATCGGCATCGACCGTAGCGCCGAGCAGGCGGCTGAATCCCTCGGTGCCAGCCGCTTCACCCTGTTCCGCCAGATCACCCTGCCGATGATTCTTCCTGGCGTGGCCGGTGGCTGGCTGCTGGCGTTCATCAACAGTTTCGATGAAGTCACCCTGTCGATTTTTGTCAGCTCGCCGGCCACGCAAACCTTGCCGGTGCGCATGTACGTGTACGCCACCGAGTCCATTGACCCGATGATGGCGGCGGTGTCGGCACTGGTGATTGCCTTGACGGCCGCCGCGATGATTCTACTCGACCGGGTTTACGGCCTGGACCGGGTGCTGGTGGGAAAACATTGATGGCGCTGTTCAAACGATTGGCCGAGACCGAACGCCCGACCCTGGCCTTTACCCTCGACGGACAGCCCGCGACGGGCTTGCTGGGCGATACCCTGCTGACGGCGGTGCTGACCTGCGCCGAGCACCTGCGGGGCAGTGATTTCAGTGCCGAACGACGTGCCGGTTTTTGCCTGATGGGCGCTTGCCAGGATTGCTGGGTGCGCCTGGAAGATGGCCGGCGGGTGCGCGCCTGTTCGACGTTACTGGAAGAGGGCCAGGCGATTCGTCGAGATCCGGGGTGCCAGGTATGAAGACAGTGGTAATTGTCGGGGCCGGACCTGCTGGTATCAGCGCTGCACGCACGTTACTTGATTACGGTGTGACGGCTTGCCTGCTGGATGAAAGCCTGCGCGGCGGCGGGCAGATTTATCGCCGCCAACCGGCCAACTTCCAGCGTTCGGCCAAGCAGCTATATGGCTTCGAAGCAAGCAAGGCCGTCGCAACGCATCGCACACTGGATGAGCTGGCGCCGCTGATTGATTACCGCCCGGAGACGCTGGTGTGGAACGCCGAAAACGCTCGCCTGGACACCCTCAGTAACGGCCACGCCGCCAGTATCGAGTACTCGAAAATCATCGTCGCCACCGGCGCCACCGACCGCATCCTGCCGGTACCGGGTTGGACCTTGCCTGGGGTCTACAGCCTGGGCGCCGCGCAGATTGCCTTGAAATATCAGGGCTGCGCTATCGGTGAACGGGTGGCGTTTTGCGGCAGTGGACCGTTGCTGTACCTGGTGGCATATCAATACGCCAAGGCCGGGGCCAAGGTCGTAGCGGTGCTCGACAGTGCGCCCTTCAGCGCTCAATGCCGTGCCCTGCCAGCGCTGCTCGGGCAACCGCTGACCTTGGCCAAAGGCATGTATTACCGCACCTGGCTGACCGCCCATGGTATCCCGGTGCACCAGGGCGCAACCCTGGAGCGGATTGACGGTGAGCAACGGGTCACAGGCATTCATTGGAACCAGCAGACGTTGGCCTGTGACGCCGTCGCCTTTGCCCATGCCCTGCGCAGCGAAACCCAACTGGCTGACTTGCTGGGCTGTGGGTTCGCCTGGAATGAATTGAACCGTGCCTGGCTGCCAACCCGCGACGCGGCGGGACGCAGCAGTGTCGAGGGCGTTTACCTCGCGGGCGACGGTGCCGGCATCATGGGCGCCGACGCCGCGCAAAAGGCAGGAGAACGAGCAGCGCTGGCGGTGTTGGAAGACCTGGACGTGGCCCTGGATCACCGCCGTGGCCCCGTTCTGGAACAACAGTTGGCGAGCATCCAACGCTTTCGTCATGGACTGGAAACCGCATTTCCGTTTCCCGAGAACTGGGCCGCTGATGCGCCGGATGAGTTGATTCTGTGCCGCTGCGAAGAAGTCAGCGTCGGCGATGTACGCGCGGTGGTGGACGAAGGCCACTGGGAACTGAATCGGGTGAAAGCCCATTGTCGGGTCGGCATGGGACGCTGCCAGGGCCGGATGTGTGGGTTGGCGGCAGCGGAAATCGTCGCCCAACGCAGTGGCCGGTCTTTGGAGAGCATTGGCCGGTTACGCGGCCAGGCACCGATCAAGCCGCTGCCGTTTGGCGTTGAGGTGCAGCCATGATCGACAGTGACGTCATCGTCCTCGGTGGTGGGATTGTCGGTGCTTCGGCGGCGCTGATGCTCGCGCAAAAAGGTCAACGCGTGGTGCTGTTGGAGCGGGACTTCTGTGGCTCCCATTCCAGCGGTGTCAACTACGGTGGTGTGCGGCGTCAGGGCCGGCCGCTGCATCAGTTGCCGCTGTCGCAACGGGCGCATCAGCTGTGGGCCGACTTGCCGGGGCTGATTGGCATTGATGGGGAGTACGTGCGCTCCGGGCATCTCAAGTTGGCGCGCAGCCACACCGATCTGGCCGCCCTGCATGCTTACGCCGAAGCCAGCCGTGGGTTTGATCTGGATTTGCAACTGCTCGACCATGCCCAACTGCGGGCGCGTTTTCCCTGGGTCGGCGATGTGGCGGTCGGCGCGTCGTTGTGCCCCGAGGACGGCCACGCCAATCCGCGATTGGTATCACCGGCCTTTGCCCGCGCAGCACAACGCTTTGGCGCACAGGTCTTTGAACAGTCTGAAGTGAGCCATATCGAACACGACAGCCACCGGTTCCAGGTGCGCTGCGCCAACGGCTTGCACTTGCAAGCGCCGTGGCTGCTGAACTGCGCCGGCGCCTGGGCCGGCACCGTGGCCGCGCAGTTTGGCGAGCCCGTGCCGATGCATTCGGCGCACCCGGCGATGCTGGTGACTGAGCCGTTGCCGAGGGTGATGGATGTCAGCACCGGCGTTGAAGGCGGCGGGATCTATGCACGGCAAGTGGCGCGCGGCAATTGCATCCTCGGCGGCGGTCGCGGCTTTGCCCTCGGCCCGCAACAGGCGCGACCAGGGCAAGCCGCCGTGCTGGAAATACTGCGCAACGCCGCCGAGTTGTACCCGTTCCTCAAAGGTGCCCAGGCCATCCGTACCTGGAGCGGCACCGAAGGTTACTTGCCCGATCACGAACCGGTGATCGGCAACAGCAGCACCCAACCTGGCCTGCTCCACGGTTTCGGCTTTGCCGGCGCCGGGTTCCAGCTCGGTCCCGCCGTCGGTGAAGCCCTGGCAGAACTGGTCTGCAATGGCGCCAGCCGACAACCTATCGAAGCGTTTTCCATCCGTCGTTTCCAAGCCTGAGAGGAAAAACACCCATGAACCCACGTATTGCGCTGTCCTGCCTGTCCCTCGCCCTGCTCACCTCGACAGCCCACGCCGCACCCACGCTGTACCTGGGCATGAACGGCGGCACCATGGAACGGGTCTACGCCGACAAGGTGCTGCCCGCGTTCGAGAAGACCAACAACGTCAAGGTGGTGATCGTCCCCGGCACCTCCTCGGACATCCTGGCCAAAGTCCAGGCCAACAAGGACAACCCACAGATGCACGTGATGTTCCTTGACGACGGCATCATGTACCGCGCCATCTCCATGGGCCTGTGCGAGAAGCTCGCGGCCAGTCCGACCCTCGAACAGATCCCGGCCAAGGCCAGGATCAAAGACGAAGCGGTCGCCGTGACCCTCGGCGTCACTGGCCTGGGTTACAACGCCAAGATGTTCAAGGACAAAGGCTGGAGCGCACCGACTTCATGGATGGACCTGGCCGACCCGCGCTTCAAGGACAAGGTAGTGTTCCAGTCCCTGGCCTCCTCGACGTTCGGTTTGCATGGGTTCCTGATGTTCAACCGGATCCAGGGCGGCGATGAAACCAACGTGGAGCCGGGTTTCAAGGCCTGGCCAAAAACGGTCGGCCCCAATGTGCTGGAGTACATCGCCAGCTCGGCGAAAATCTCCGAGATGGTGCAGACCGATGAAGCGGCGATCTTTCCCCTGACGCCGACTCAGGTGGCGACTCAGAAACTGCTGGGCGTGCCGATGGAGTATGCGCAGCCCAAAGAAGGTGCGGTGGTGCTGAACGTGGCCGAATGCGTGATTGCCCGTAATGACCAGCCTGCATTGGCTCAGAAACTGGCGGAGTATCTGTTGACGGCCGAGGCGCAGGCGCCAGCGTTGGAGTTGGGTGATCAGATTCCTTCGAATCCTAGTACCCCGACTACTGATAAAACCCGGGAGCGGGTGGAGGCGATGAATCGGTATCTGGAGACGGCGATTTCGATTGATTGGGATCAGGTGAACCAGGCGCGGCCGGAGTGGAATGCGCGGTGGAGTCGGTCGATTGAGCGGTAGGGTGGGTGGGTGGGTGACTGTGTGAATATCCGTTATTTCGGTAATGGCTGCCTAGGGTTTCGCCCTTACGGCGACTCACTTTTGAACAGCGCAAAAGTAAGCAAAACGCTCTTGCCCCACCACTCGGTGCCTCGCTGTGGCTCGGCATGCCTTCTCTCCGGCATTGCTCCGTGGGCCGCCGCAATGGGCCATCCCTGGCCCAGTGCGGCTAAACCGGCGTCCTGCCGGTTTACCCACGGACCAATGCCTACGTTCAGCCATCGTGGTTTAACGGGGCGCCTAAGATCAAAGTCAAAAGCAGATCAAGAGCACAGCGGCCTACCGGCCGGCTTGAGTGGTGTGAAGCGAAGGCAAAATCAAAAGCAGGCACGGTCTACTGTGGGAGCTGGCTTGCCTGCGATGCAGGCAACTCGGTCTTTCAGGAACACCGAGGTGATGCCATCGCAGGCAAGCCAGCTCCCACAGAAAAGCAGATCTGCTTTCGCTCTGGCCCTTGCTGGACCTTCTTTGCTTCTACCACTCAGGTCGGCTTTCAGGCCGCCGTGCTTTTGATTGTGATCTTAGGCGCCCCGTTAAACCACGCTGGCCGAACGCAGGCATTACGCAGTGGGTAAACCGGCAGGACGCCGGTTTAGCCGCGTTGGGCCATGGATGGCCCGTCGCGGCGGCCCACGGAGTAATGCCTGCGTTCGGGCATGCCGAGCCACAGCGAGGCACCGAGTGGTGGGGCAAGAGCGTTTTGCTTACTTTGCCGCTTTTGCAAAGTGAGTCGCTGTAAAAGCGAAACCCTAGGCGGCCGTTACCGAAATAACGGATATACACTCCCCCCAAAAAACCCTTACCCCACCATCTCCCTAACCCGATACCACAACATCCCCAACGCCAACAACGGCGAACGCAACACCTTCCCCCCCGGAAAAGTCATATGCGGCACCTGACTGAAAACATCCAACCCCCGACTATGACCGGCATGAATCCCCTCAGCCAACAACCGCGCGCACCAATGGGTGACATTAAGCCCATGCCCCGAATACCCCTGGGCATAAAACACATTCGGGTACTGCTTCAACCGCCCCACCTGCGGAAACCGGTTAGCCGTAATCCCAATCTTCCCACCCCACTGAAACTCAATGGCGGTATCCGCCAACTGCGGAAAAACCTTGAGCATCTTCGGCCGCATATACGCCGCGATATCGGCAGGGTCACGCCCCGAATAATGGCAAGCGCCCCCAAACAACAGACGCCGATCCGCTGAAAGCCGGTAGTAATCCAGCCCCACCTTCTGATCACACAGCGCCAGGTTCTGCGGGATCAACTGGCTGGCCACCTCAACCGACAGTGGCTCGGTTGCGATGATGTAGCTGCCAGCCGGCAGCACCTTGCCACTCAAGCGTGGCTCCAACTCTTCCAGATGCGCATTGCACGCCAGCACCAGACTGCCGGCGCGCACGGTGCCAGAGGCGCAACGCACCTGCACCGTCTCGCCATGGATCAGTTCCAGCACCGGGCTGTCTTCAAAGATCCGCACCCCCAGGGATTCGGCAGCGCAGGCCTCCCCCAGCACCAGATTCAACGGGTGCAAATGCCCAGAGCCCATGTCCACCAGGCCACCGGCATACAGCCCGGAGCCCACCACCTGCGCCATGTCCTGCGGCCCCACCAACCGGGTTTCATGGGCATAACCCAGGGCCGCCAGGCTTTCCAACTCCCCCTGGAACGCCGCGAACTGCGACGGAGTATTGGCCAGTTCGCAAAAGCCCCAGCGCAGATCACAGTCGATACCCTGTTCGCGGATACGCTCGCCCACTACCGCCACCGAATCGATGCCGGCCTGTTGCAGGTAACGTACACCCTCCTCGCCCACGTACTTGGCAAAGCCCGACACGTCATGACCAATACCGCGAATCAACTGCCCGCCGTTGCGCCCGCTGGCGCCCCAGCCAATGCGCCGGGCCTCCAGCAGAATCACTGACAGACCGCGCTGGGCCAACTCAATCGCAGTGTTAACGCCGGTAAAACCGCCACCGATCACGCAGACATCGGCGCTCAGTTCTCCCTTCAAGGACTCACGCCGAGGCATCGTGTTGGCGGTCGCGGCGTAATAGGACCGGGCGTGTTCATTCGCATGGCTTTGCTGATTCATTTATTGGACTTCACTTTGCTCCAGGACCGCGTCATCAACCGCATGACCGCCGGGGTGGGCGTGGTAGAGATATAGAGTTTGTCGAGCACTTCCTGGGACGGGTACACCTCAGGGTTGTTCACCAGTTCCGGGGCCATGAAGGCTTTGGCCGCCGGGTTCGGGTTGGCGTAGCCGACATAAGTACTGACCTTCGCAATGACCTCGGGCTCCAGCAGGTAGTTGATAAAGGCATGCGCCTCTTTCGGGTTAGCCGCGTCGGCCGGGATGGCCAGAAGGTCAAACCACAGGTTGCTGCCTTCCTTGGGGATCGAGTAGGCGATGTTGACACCGTTCTTGGCTTCCTTGGCGCGATTGGCCGCCTGGAACACGTCGCCGGAGTAACCGAAGGCTACGCAGATATCACCGTTGGCCAGGTCCGAGATGTACTTGGACGAATGGAAATAGGTGATATATGGCCGCAGGGTCAGCAGCTTGGCTTCAGCTTTCTCATAATCCTTGGGGTCTGAGCTACGCGGGTCCATGCCCATGTAGTTGAGGATCGCCGGGAAGGCTTCATCCGCCGAGTCGAGGAAGGCCACACCGCATTGGTGGAGCTTCTTCAGGTTCTCGGGCTCGAACAGCACCGCCCACGAATCGATATGGTCGATGCCCAGCACTTGCTTGACCTTGTCGACGTTGTAGCCGATGCCGTTGGTGCCCCACAGGTAAGGCACCGAATGCACGTTGCCCGGATCGTTTTGCTCCAACAACTTGAGTAATTTCGGATCGAGGTTCTTGAAGTTGGGCAACTGCGAGCGGTCCAGCTTCAGGAACGCCCCGGCCTTCACCTGGCGCGCCAGGAAGTGGTTGGACGGTACCACCACGTCATACCCGGTGCGTCCGGCCAGCAGCTTGCCTTCCAGGGTTTCATTGGAGTCAAACACGTCGTAGATCACTTTGATCCCGGTCTTGGCCTGGAAGTCGGCCAACGTGGTGTCGCCGATGTAATCGGTCCAGTTGTAGACACTGACCGTCTGTGCGGCCTGGCTCGTGGCGCTGAACAACACCGCCAAGGTCAGCGGGAGAAGCTTTTTCACAAGACGCATATCGACACCCCTTTGCATGATTGTTTTTATGAGTAAACCGCCCTGTAGCCGCTGCCGAGGTACGAGGCTGCGATGGGTTTGGTGCGGCATTCCGACGCAGCGACCCCCGAGGGCGGCCCTGCGGACCGCATCGCAGCCTCGTACCTCGGCAGCGGCTACAACGGCGGCGGTAGTGGCGGCAGCACAGAGCGTCTGGACATCAGACGCTCAGCAACAGAAACTCGCGCTCCCAGGAACTGATCACCCGCTTGAAGTTCTCGTGTTCGGCACGCTTGACCGCCACGTAGCCGCGCACAAATTTTTCCCCCAGGTACTGCTTCACGGTCTCGCACTCTTCCATCCGCGCCAGGGCGTCTTCGATGGTGATCGGCAGGCGCAGGCTGCGACGCTCGTAGGCGCGGCCTTCCACCGGGGCGCTCGGCTCGACCCTTTCGATCATGCCGAGGTAGCCGCACAGCAGGCTGGCGGCGATGGCCAGGTACGGGTTGGCATCAGCGCCCGGCAGTCGGTTTTCCACGCGCATCGCGTCGGGGCTGGAACTCGGTACGCGCAGGCCGACGGTACGGTTTTCTTCGCCCCACTCGACGTTGACCGGTGCCGAGGTGTCCGGCAGGAAGCGGCGGAAGGAGTTCACGTTGGGCGCAAACATCGGCAGCAGCTTGGGGATGTACTTCTGCAAGCCACCAATGTGGTTCAGGAACAGCTGGCTTTTGTTGCCATGCTCATCGACAAACACCTGCTTGCCGGTGGCGATCTCCACCACGCTCTGGTGCAGGTGCATGGCGCTGCCGGGCTCATCAGCCACGGGTTTGGCCATAAAGGTAGCGGCCACGTTGTGCTTCAGCGCGGCCTCGCGCAGGGTGCGTTTGAACACGGTGATCTGGTCGGCCAGGTCGAGGGCGTCGCCATGGCGGAAGTTGATTTCCATCTGCGCCGGGCCGTCTTCGTGGATCAGCGTGTCGAGGTCCAGGTTCTGGGCTTCGCACCAGTCGTAGACGTCTTCGAACAACGGATCGAATTCGTTGGCGGCATCGATAGAGAATGATTGCCGGCCACTTTCAGCGCGACCGGAACGGCCCAGCGGGGTTTTCAGCGGCAGGTCCGGGTCTTCGCAGCGCTGGGTCAGGTAGAACTCCATTTCCGGCGCGACAATCGGCTGCCAACCTTGCTCGGTGTAAAGCTGCAAGACCTTCTTCAACACATTACGCGGCGACAGTTCGATGGGGTTGCCCTGCTTGTCGAACGTGTCGTGGATGACGATGGCGGTGGGCTCGATGGCCCAAGGCACCACATACGTCGCGTTGGCTGCCGGACGGCAAATCATGTCGATATCGGCCGGATCCAGCAGGTCGTAGTAGATGTCGTCGTCGACAAAGTCCCCGGTTACCGTTTGCAGCAACACACTTTCCGGCAGGCGCATGCCTCGCTCATGCAGGAACTTGTTGGTGGGCGAAATCTTGCCGCGTGCGATGCCAGTCAGGTCACTGATCACGCATTCGACTTCGGTAATCTTGTGTTCTTTCAGCCAGGCGGACAGCTGATCGAAGGGGGCGTTCATAAGGACCTCGTCATGGGTTTTGAAAGCGCCGGCGGTTCGGTCAGGTTCGACGACCCACTTCCCCCGCAGCGCATTGAGGTCTATCTTGGGCCAGCCGTGCGACGGCATCTATCCACTTTGCGCCACCCAAAACGCACCAATAGAGTGCGCTCAGGTTACCCATGACACAGGCAGCTCCCTTGCGTGTACAGGCCTTCGCCACCGGCGATGTAGCCGCTCAATGCAATGCCACACCCGGCTGGGTCCAGCAGTATCAGCAAATGTCCCCGGGGCATTTTGCCGGGCTGATCCGCTACCTCGACCTGCAAGGTGTCGAGGTCTACGAAGAGTGCATGAACACGCGGGTGGAGCAGAACTTCAACGCGCCGCCGGGCTCCCTGGCGTTCTGTTTTGATGGCAGCGACAACGCGCTGTACATGCTCAATGGCGAAAGCCGCAACACCTGGATCACCCCGGAAAACTACCGGGAAGTGGCCGTGGTGTTTGGCCCGCAGTTCGTCCAGCGCCATGGGTTGGATGTGGCAAAGCTCGAAGGACTGTTCATGGCCCCTCTCACCTCCCTGCAAAACGCCCTGTTCAGCCGTTGGCTGAGCGGAACATTGACGCGCTTGTCAGAAGTCGTCGATCCACCCAGCCGTGACGCCCTGACCCAACAGTTACTCGACGATTGTCTGTTCATTCTCGACAACGCCTGCGTGTGCCTGGACCAAGGTTCATTGCAGCGACGCACCGAGGAGCGAACACTCATGGCCCGTATCGGTGAATGGGCGGCGGATGTACCGGATGAAACCGTCAACCTGCTGGAACTGGCGCGTATCGCCGGCGTGCCGTTGCGCCAATTGCAGCATGGCTTCAAGACCTACACCGGCATGAGCCCGGCGCAGTGGCTGCGATTGCGCCGATTGAACAGCGCGAGAAGGGAGTTACTCAACCCACCGTCTGCCGAGACCACGGTGGCCGAGGTGGCGATGAATTGGTCGTTCTGGCACCTGGGGCGTTTTTCCCATAGTTATTGGGCGTTGTTCAAAGAGCTGCCCAGCGAAACCCTGAAGCGCCAACGGGACAAGGTGTAGGAGCGAGCAAGCTCGCTCCAGCACGGTTACTTCGGCCCGATATCGGTGTAAACGGTCGTCACGCTGCCCGCGACAATCACTTTCACCGGCCCGCCGGTCACATCCAGGCGCACTTGCTTGGTGTGCGGATGTGGATCCGCCAGGCGCGCAGCCGGGTTGTGGTACAGGCGGTCCTGAGTCCCTTGTACCAATTCACCGCGAATCTCGACCGAGGGGATGTTACCGGGAGGAATGCCCGACCAATCACTACCAAACGTCAGCGTGAAGGTAAACAACGTCTGCCAGTTGGCCGGAATATCCTGGCCGACCCAGGCATATTTGAAGTCATTGTCCTGGGTGTTGCTTTCGGAATGGCTGAGCGCCTTTCCATTGAGCAAGGTCCCGGAAGCAACGGTGTACGAGGTGCCTTTGGGAATGTTTTTAAACACCACCGCCAGGTCCACCGTCGCGCCTTCGTCGCCCTGGTTGTACCCCGCCGTGCTCACCACCTGCGGAACGTCGCCGCGCACCATCTGCACGTTGCGCTGCGCGATGTTGGCATTCTTCGAGAGAATATCCGCCAAGTCGGTGATATTGGTCACGCCCTTGAGCGGGTTGGGATGATCCGGGGTGTTGGCCACAGCAATCATGCAGTAGTGGTCGGAGGTATTCGGTGGTATCCAGGTGAAACAATCGGTAGACGCACCGATGGCTCCCGCCTTGATGGTGAAGGCCGGATTCTGGTTGCCCGCCGACGTCTTGAGCTGGTTCTTCTCCCACAGGTAGGGGTAGAGCAGGATGTTGGGTGTGGCCCAAAAGAGGTTCCAACTGCCCGACAGATCACCGGTGGTGTAGTTCTTGCCGCGAACGTAGAGGAAGTTCGGCCAACCGATGTACAGCTTGTTGTCATAACCGTTGCTGTAGTTGGCAGGGTCGGTCAATACCGAAGGATCCTCGAGCGGCGCCTTGCCGGCCAGGATGATGTCCGGCGAGCCGGATGAGGAACTGCGCGGAACTGTACCGTTCTCCGAGAGAGTGGCGCGAACGACAATCCCGCTCCATGTTTCAGTAGCCATAATCTGTACTCCTTACAGAGGATTACTTGGACAGGTTGATCTGGACCTTCTGCAACAGCACCTTCTTCACCGGCCCACCGCTACCACTTGCGATGCTCGACAAGCTCAGGGTCACAGCTGAGGTTTTCTTCAACGTGTCGGGGCTGGTCACCCACAGACTCAAGCTCAAGTCCATGGTGAATGCTTCTTGGTTTTCGCTCTGGGTGCCCACCAGGCTAGTGCCGTTAATGGCCTGCCGCGAGATGGCCAACTTGCTGTTGGTCGCCTCCACCGACACCTGGGTGCCCGCCGGGATATCGGTGTAACGCACCTCCAGATCGAGCTCGTCGTAAGTCACGGTCTGCTCGTAGTGTGCGCCAACCACCAGGCTCGCCGGATCGGTGGCCGGTTGCGTGTTGGCCGCCGTCAGCACCGCGTAAGGCGTGCCGTCGGAGGTCATTTGCCGGGCAATGGCATAGCCCGTCTGCGCCGAGACCGTCGACGCGACACTCACCAATCCACCGGTGCCTGTCGCTGCTATTTGTAGACCCGAATAAATGCCGGTCACTGCAAAACTTGTATCAGCCATGTTCGTAACTCCTTTACGTAGGTTGAGTATCAGCTGTTGCGGTAGTTGTCTGCTTCGTACTTGCTGGCCATGTAGTTCAGCAAGTCCACCCGCAGCTCGGCTAATTCAAGGAATTCATCAGTTCCATAGACCTTGGCCGCCGAGTAGAAAGCGGTCCACCAAGGAATCAGATCCTTGAGCAGGCCGGGTGCGGCGCCGGGGCTACCCAGTACCGTGTCAATCGCCGTACCGATTTCCAGACGCGTCGGGTCAGGCTTGTTCAGTTGTTTTTCGATCACTGTCACCAGCCAGTAGTTGGAAGGCAGGTTGGCGGGCGGGGTGATGTTGGGTGCATTGGTGTCAGCCTTGACCGGCTGGAACGCTGCGGGCACGCGGCTGACGTAGGTCGTGCGATACATCACCCTCCAGGGTTCGCTGGGGTTGTTCATCGCTTCGCGCATGGCCGCTGCCGAGGCTGTGGTCGAATTGTTCAGCCAATTCGCGTCCACCACCTGGGACAGCGCGGCGAAGTTATCGGCAGCGGGTGCCAACAGGAATGACATGTAGCGATAAGCATCCACCTTGCCCGGCGCGGCGTTGGCGCCGTAACCACTGAATTTCAGGTTATTGCCATCCTGGGTCAGGATCGGCGCCGGCAGGAAGTTGGTTGGGGTCACGCTGCAGCTCAAGGCAAAGCCGTTGGACAGGGCTTCAACCTTGGTGGCGGTCATGGTCCACGTGTTGCCCAGCAAGGTGTCGGCCTCGATGTAGTACCCCCCAAAGGGTGTGCCGATGTCCGCCTTGAACTCCAGCCCGGCGGCGAACGTCAGGGTGCTGGTGCCGCTGTAGGTTTCGCTGTAGCTGTTAGCGAAGCTGTGCTCCTCTTTGTGCAGCCCGCCCGCTGCCGTCCAGACGTAGTTGTTGTAGAGGCTGCGCAGGTTCTTCTGGTTGGCGAAATCATAGAACTGGTTGGACTTGAGCTTATCCCGCAGGCTGTCCATGGCCGCTACCGTGCGGTATTTGCTGACATCGAACTGGTCGTAATAGGCCTTGAGCTGCTGCTCCTGTTTTTCGATCTTGCGCTTGGTGCCGTAGGCCTCCAAGGGTTTGAAGTAGCTGCCACGCTCGTCATTGGCTTCAGGGTAATCAGGGTCGTTGACCAGCCCGACCTTGCCGTCCAGCGTGCCATTTTTCACATAACGCGGGTTGATCGGAAAATCGATGATATTGGTGTCCACCGGAATCGTCGTATTCGGCGCCAGGACGTACCCCACCGGAGTCTGCGTGCCCTTGAGCGCCTGCATGTACAGGTCTGCCGTCGACGACTTGACCAGAGCGATGCCGACGTTGTTCTGGATATAACGCCGCCCCACGACAGGGTTGAGCAAGGCATTGGCCGCCTCCCAACTGCCGGAAGGTGTCATCGAGGTCGATAGGCTGACGCTGCTGGAGTGGTTTTGTGACACCTCCAGGCCGTCACCCAGGTTGCCCGACAGGACCATCTTGGCGCCGCCGGTGATGGTGGTTTCCAGCACCATGGTTTCGGCCTCAGCCCCCAACCCCACCGAGACATCACTTTTGCTCTTCTGGTACAGGCCGCCCTTGAGGTTGAATTCGCCGTTGAAGGTTGAGGTTTTGTTGCCGGTAAAGGTCCAGCTTTTGGTCTCACTCTCCTGGTAAGTAACCGAGCAGGCCGACGCATAGTCCGGGGCCGGCCCGCCACCATCACCAACCCAATAGGCCAGGGTCTGGTTCTCGCTGGGCAACGGCGGCCCGCCTTCAATAAAGCCGATGATCGTCGGTTTGCTTTGCACCTGGCCGACGAACAAGGTGTCCAGGTCACCCACCTTGTAGCCCACTTCCAGCGCCGTTACGCCATCGCTGCTTTCGTAGAAATAACCCCGTTTCATCACGCTGAAGACCTTGCCGTAGGCATCCCGCTCGGCACTGGCGTACTCAATGACCGAAGGCTGGCCCTGGATCTGGGCGACAAAATAGTTCGGTGTGCCCCCCAGGGCATTGACCACGTACTGGGCTTCGTTCTGGATCGGTGCGGATGAGTTTTTCCACAAGGGCGGATTGGCCGCTGGCAGCAAGGTGCCGTTGTTGCCATAGCCGGTCATGTCATAGAGGGTCGGTCCGGAGCCGGCCTCAATGCGCCAATAGGCTGCCAGGTGATCTTCGCCACCGGTGAGTGCCTTGTTCATGCTTTCGCGAATCTGCTGCTCGGTCAATCGCGTGGAGAACAGCCGCACATCATCAATCTGGCCGCTGTAAGGCAACGTCAGGTTCGAACCCTGAAGTGCGCCACCGAAGGTGAACTGGCTGTCCTGATAACCGCCGACATCCGCGACCGTCAGGCGCAATGGCAAGCTGCGACGACCGTTGACGATCAGGTTGGCCTGGGCCACATCCTGCCAGATCGTCCACAACTGGTTACTGGTCAGCACCAAGGTGTTATTGCCTGTGAGGTCCTGGGCGGTGGTGCCGGTCATCTCATCGAAATCCCAGCCCGCCACCAGCCCATCGATGGCGGTGGGCGTCAGGCGCAACGCATAGGTCTGGGCGATCTGGTCGGTGGTCAGGTTGCGGTTCCATACCCGCACATGGGAGATCAACCCTTCGAAGTTGAAGCTCAAGTCTTCATTGACTCCCACGTAATAGGACGACGTCCGGGTACGCACAGTGGCTGGCTGGTCCAGGGCACTGTTCAACTGTTCCGCGACCCGTGTGCCGTTGAGGTACAGCCCTGCGCGCACAAAATACTTCTGCGCCACGTAGTCCTTGCTGCCGCTGTCATTGGCCACGGTACCGGTGCTGAAGTTCACGGCCACGTAGGTGGTGACGCCAGCCGTGATGGCGAACTTCACCTCGTGTGTGAAATTGATGGGCGGGTCATCGTACTTGGAGCCGTCCCTCTGCAACTGCACCGTCAGGCACACTTGGCCCAGCGTGTTGATGTACAGCGAATAGCTGCCGTTTTTCTCCAGCAGCACCTGTTTGCGGTTCAGCGCCGATGGGGCAACCCAGGTTTCCAGAGCAAAGGTGCTGGACGGATTGAAGCCATCACCATCGGTCACCTTGCCGTAGTTGCTGGCCAGCAGTTTCAGCCCATGACCCTGGCTGGATGCGAGGGCAACGTGGGTCCAGCCTTTGAGGATGCGGTTGGAGGTGAGCACCAGGTCATTGCGCCCGGCATAGGGCACCTGAAACGCCCCGTGCACATCCCAGCCGGGGCTCGACGGGTTGATGACCGTTGCGTCGTACTCGATGCCAGTGGCCGCTGAATTGACGACGGCTACCCCGCTCCCTTCGGCCAAGTTCCAGCGAATACCCAGCATCGAGTCGGTGTCGGCAAAGCCATAGCGGTAACTGTTTTGCATCTGGCTATCACTCAAGGCCCGCTGCCAGAACGCCACCCCATTGACGCGCGCCGGCAAGCTGTTGCCTTGGTTGTCGCCCAACATCAGGGCGCCGAGGTCGCCACTGAAACTGTTGGCCACCGTGGCCTTGACCGGTGCATCGGCGTTGACCGACAGTTTGAGGGTCACCTGCCCCTGCCCTGCATCGGCGACCACCGCGGTCAGACACACCCAGGCGCCCACCGGCAGGGGCTGAGCCGTCTGCACTTGGCCGGCATTCTGGAGGAACGTCAGCACCGCCTTGCCGTACTCGTCCAACGACAGTTGCACGTACCGGGCGCTACCCCGCACTTGCGAAACCGTCAGCACAATACCGGTCAAATTACTTTGCGACAGGTACAGGTAAACCTGCAATGACAAGGCCGGCGGTTTGAAGTTGAACGAGCGACTGACGTAGGTGCTGTCGTTCATTACCAGCCCCGGCCCTTGCCGGGCACCGATCATGTACTGCACCGGCAAGTCCGGGTGCTGGCGGTTGCCAAGGACGTTATAGGACAAGACCCGGGACGACGGATTGATTCGGGCATCGCTCTGGGCCAGCCAGGTTTCTACCGTCAGGTCGGACAGAATCGCCAATTGATCCGAGGGGGAAAACGCCTTATCAACATTGAACCCCACATAATTGGTTTTGCTTTGCGGGTTCACGTCCAGGCTGAAGCTGGGTGACAGCGGCATCCAACCACCGTTGACCCCAGGCGTCAGCACTGGGGCGATACCGTCCTGATGCACTGAAGTATTGGTCAGGCGCCCGACACCACCGTCGGTGGGTGGCGAGTCGATCAGCGCACCAAACAGCATCGAGCCGCGAAGCGCATCGTCACGGCCCTGGAAGGCCAGGCGCGCACCCTGGATCACCGCCGCTGCGGTCAATGCCTGAGTGGCCATGCCCGGTGCATCGTAGCTTGGCCCCTGAAACAGCACCCGCAACAACCCCGCGTAGGCAAACGCGCCACCCTCCGGGGCAGGCGCCGGGGTGTCGACGACATCGGCGCTCAAACCGTTGCCCAAGGCGTAAATCAATGTCGCCAAGCCCGTTTGATAACCGCTGGGGTATGGGTAGCTCGGGTCGTCGCCATTGAGTACCCGGACGAACCCGGCCTGCTCACGAGGCACGTCGGTCAAGCTCACCCCGCAGATAGCAACATTGCACAAAGCCGGTCGGCTGCCCTGGGCGACGGTGACCGAGAAGTCCTTCTGCTCATCGCGCACAAACATCAGCACATGGCTGACTTGCTCGTCGGAGCGCGCCAGGCTCATAGGCAGACCATAGGCGCGGCTGCCTGTCGTGGTCACGGCACTGTAGTCATAATGGCTGGCCTTGCCGGCGAACACATCCAGCAAGGTACGCGGTGCAGCGGGCACGGTGGGCCAGTGCTGATTAAGAGTGGCGGTAGCCGGCCAACGAGGAGGCGCCTTGATCGTCACATCAATAACGACAAACTCTGCGGTAGCCCCGGCAGCGACCTGCACCGACGTCAGGGTCACCGGCAACTGCGGCACTGAGGTCAACAGAAAAAAGCTGCCGTTGCCACCGGCAAGTGTGGGTATCAGCACCGCTGGGGCGCTCGCGGCGTAGTCGTAATAGGGTTTTGACTGGTTCAGTACATCCGGGTCGTCAGGGTTGTTGGAGCCAGCACCGTTCCAGATCTGTGACAACTGCCCAACGTCCCGTGGCAGGCCGTGCCAGGTTTCGGTACCCACATCTTGCGCGGCTTTTACGCTGATGTCGCACAACAGCTCCGATACGCTGGAAGCGCTGACCGTGATTTGCGTACCGTTCATATAAGTGCCCACCCGGTGGGCAACGAAGTTCAGGAAGCCGCTTTGGGTGGTGTCGGGTGCCGCTAACAAGCGCGCGCCAACCGGCGCCCAGGTCTCGCAGCCCCAGCCGCGATACAGGGCCACGGACGTTGAAGGCTGTTCCAGTGCCGCCGCCCTCAGCCCGCTGCTGCTCCATTGAGTCGTCCAGTCCACGGTGAAGGTGGCGCGCGCCGACTGGGTGGAAAATTGCGCCACCGTCAGCAAACTGCTATCGCCCTGGTAATACAAATGCAGCAGGCCATCGGAGCCATCGATCAGGCACGCTGCGGCATCCGGGCGGATAAACCCGGCAAGGCCGGCGTAATAGGTCAGGCCCATGGCATCGATATAGAACGCGCCACTCATGTCGCTGTTGACCGGCGAGGCCGAAGGTTCCAGGCGTGCCCCCGTGACCGTCACCACCACTGCAGATGCCGCCTGGTTCAGGGTGGTGGGCGGGTTGACGCTGTAGTTCACACTGTTGCAGTCCAGCAACACCACACTGGTGCCCGCGACCTTGACTTCAAGTTTTTTCAACGCGCCCACAAAGCCCTTGCTGGCGGCCCCGACCAGGGCCAGCGGCGTGCCGCAAGGCTCTGCCGCAGTGGTGCACGGCGTAAGAGGGACCGAGGAGTCGTTGACCGTCAGGGTGAACGGGTTGTCGCCCTTGCCGGCGTACTGGATGTGCAGATCGGTCCACACCTCGTTGAACAACACCTGATGCAACGTGCGGCAACTGACCCGGGCGCTGCCATTACCAAAGCCCACCTCAATCTTGTCGCCATCAACGATCGACACATACGGCGCGAGATTCTTTTCCTCTGACTGGGCCGCGCCTGCGACGACGCTGAGGCCATCGCCCTTGATCCCCGGCGCCAACATCAGGGTGATCTCGAAGGGGCCGTTGATTACCAACGGATTGGCACCGCTGCCAGGCGGCACCAGTCCAAGACTGGAAACCCCATCAAAACGCAAATCGAATTCGGCGGGCACAATATTGGAGGTCACAATTACCCCTGATAGATCAGCCATCGTCCCGCTCACGCTGATGGCCGAATCTACGGTAGCGGTGCCATCGGCGACCGTCAGGGTAATCATGGCACGGGTCGCACGGCGCACGCCGATGCTAGAGCCGTCAGGCTGTACCACCTTCTCATGCTTGACGTAGGTCACCGCCCGTGGCGCCGAGGTGATCGTCAGGGCAGCGGTGGAGCCGGCCTTGGCCACGCTGAAGACGCTGTCCGGCAGTATGCGCAGGTCACTGCCGACGGGTTTGCCGGCCACGTCGAACAGGCCGTTGTCGGTGGCCGGGAAGTTGAACAACCGGACGGCTGTCTTGGCGCCATCCAGGGAGAGCAATTGCCAGGCGAAACTCTCGCTGCCTGAGATCGGCAGCAACAGCGCATCGAAATTACCGTCGGTCACACCAGTGATCATCGACAGCTCAAGGGACGGCTCCAGGAAGGGCTGGGCATCGGGGTCCAGAAAGTCCTGTTTGTCGGACTTGTCAGCCGGTACATCCTCCTTATGACTGCGCGCGTAACGCACCTCCCAGGCGGGCGATAGCACGTAGGCGGTGGTCTTCTGATCGGTGCCGGACTTGGTCTTGAGCAGGCGAAAACGGTTGACATACAAGGTACCGCTCAGAGATTGCTGAATGACCGAAATGTACTTCTGATCGGTCACTACCCGAAAAGGCGCCGTCGACGGCATCAGGGTCGATGCCTCGCAGTCCACGGTGATGATGCTCATGCCTACCTGTCGAACCTGCTCGGTAAACCCCACCGGGGTGAAGCCCGACCAGTCGAGGTCATCGTCGGTGCTGTCTACGTCCTGGCCAAGTACATCGAAATAGATAGCCTGTTTGCCCGCCAGCTCACGGCCGAAGACCACCACCACACCCTGAAAATTCACCGACACGATCTGATTGAATTGCTGCACGATGACACTCCTTGTTGATCGGCTACTGCTGGAAAAATACCGGCAGGCCACTGCGGCTGGACTCAAGAATGGCTTCGGCCAACTGCACCGCTTGCAGCCCGTCCCGGGCCTGGCAAATGGGCGGTGTACCGTGCCGGATGCAGTCATACAAATGTCGATGTTCATTGGGGAACGCATCGTCGTTGGTGCCCCAATCGTTTTGCCAGGTCCAGGTACTGACCGGCTGCTCGGGCGCATCAAAGCGATACAGACTCAAGACCTTCTCTCCACGGGCATTGGGAAACTGCAGGACGCCCCGCTCACCGATCACGTCGAAGGTCGGCCGGATCCCGGCGCGGCCCACGCATAGCGGCTCCCAACCCATGCCGGTGGCGGCCCAGGACTCGGACCAGACGGCCTGGTCACCGGAGACAAAATCGATCACCGCGATCAAGGTGTCATGGGCAGTGGTAGGACCCGCCTTGAGTTTGCGGGTGGAGGCATAGACCTTTTGTGCGGGGCCGAACATCCAGGTCACGAAATCCAGCCAATGGGTATGTTCGAAGACCACGCCGCCGCCCAGTTCAGCATCGTGGATGGCCGGGCTGTCCGAGCCCTTGCACACTGCCCAGACATCACGGAACACTGCCGGCCGGCCGAGTACGCCGCTTTGCACCACCTGGCGCAGGTTGGCGGCGTCGGCGGAGAAGCGCATCGGATATCCCAGCAGAAACACCCGCTGGCTGTCCTCGGCCACCCGCACCACCTCCTGGCATTGCACAGAGGATTTGGCCAAGGGTTTCTCACAGAAAACATGTTTGTTGGCCCGCAGCGCGGCGATGGCCACCTCGGCGTGGTTGAAAGGCGGGGTCAGTACCCAGACGCACTCGACCTCGGGGTCATCCAGTACCTGCTGATAGTCCTCGGTCCAGCGCCCGGTTTGCCACTTGTGCACCAACTGTTGCGCCTTGCCCGGGACGTTGTCACAGAGCCAGCGCACCTTGAACAGGTCCTTCAATTTCACCAGTTCTTCCAGGTGCCAATCACAGACCGTGCCGCATCCGATCAAAGCCGTTTTAATCGCTGTCATGAGTCACTCCGCAGGGGATAAGGCACGGCTGGTGTCCAGCCACTGTTGAAACATGAGGATCGACCACAGCCGTTCCTCCCGGAAGTTTTCCCCGTGGTGCAGCAACCGCGTCCATTCCCGGCGAACTTGTGCCACGTCAAAAAAGCCGTCGTTATGCAACCGTTCGGGCGCCAGCAAGTGCTCGGCCCACTCGCGCAGGTGGTGACGCAGCAGCGGGCTGAGCCAGATACTGAAACCCAGTTTCGGGCGGTCCAGCAGCACTTGGGGAATGTGCCGGTACGCCACTTGGCGCAACAGCCACTTGGAGGTGTGCTTGCGGTACTTGAGGCGGTGGGGCAAACCGCTGGCAAAATCCAGCAGCCCGGCATCGAGAAACGGCATGGCCACACGCAGGCCCTGCCTGGCACAGGCCGCGACAGTCTTGTGAATCACCGGTGCGAGGAGGATCTCGCCCTGCACCTGCACCAACTGATTCAGCAGCACCGACAAGCGCGGCGGTGCTTGAAGGCCTGGCCAGGGGATATCCGTCGATGCCTCCCCCAATACCAGTCGCCCCGGGTCCAATACCCGGGCGCCAAGGACTTGCTCGACCTGCCCCAGGCCCTCAGCCGCCAACACGCCACGGACGTCTTCCAAGGCATCACGCCCCGGATCATCAAGGGCCAGCCGGTGAGCCAGGTGATTGGCCACATACCCTCCCAGGCGCGGCGAACAGCGCTCGGCCAGCAACAGTCCTGCGGTCAGTGCCTCCCTGAGCCGTGGGCCGAGTGCACGGGCACGTACGAACGCCCGGTACATGTCCAGGCGCTGGGCGTATTCGCCTAACACACAATCTGCGCCATCGCCGGCAAAGACCGTGCTCACGTGCTCACTCGCGGCCCGGGCCAACAGCATGGAAGGCAACTGCGAGGAGTCAGCCAACGGTTCGGAATAGGTCTTGGGAATGTCATGGACTGCCCCCGCTAATGCACGGTCATCCAGGTAGATTTCATGATGGAGGGTGCCCAGGTGATGGGCGATGGCCTTGGCCGCCGGAGCTTCATTGCAATGCATGCCATAAAAGCCTGCGGTGAACGTGTGAATGGGTTCGCCAAGGGTTTTCTGCAACAGTGCTGCGCCCAGGGTCGAGTCAAAACCACTGGACATAAACGCTCCCGTCGTCGTCCCGTCCAGGCGCGCCGCGATGGACTGCATCAACCGGCTCTCGAAGGCTTGCGTAGCCTCGTGTGCCTCGGCCACCTTGACCCGGGGCGTCGGCTGGCAGGCAAATAACGACGATGCATAGGGCTGCTGCACGGCTACGTCTGCGCCAGATCGACCAGATAATGAAACCCAGTGCCCAGGCAGTAACTTGCGGACTTCGCGATAAAACGTATGGGGCGCAGGTACAAAGCCATAGCGCACGAACAACCCGAGGGTTTGGCGATCGACCTCCAGATGTCGGTGCAACGGCCGGAAAGCTGCAAAGTCGGAACTGAACAACCAATGGCTGCCGATACGGCCATAGAAGAGATTGACCTCGGTGGTGCCATCGCACGCCAGGATCAGGTGCTGATGTTCGGCGTTCCAATACGCCAGGGCGAACTTGCCACTGATCCGCCTCAGGGTCAGCGACTCGCCCCAGGCCAGAAAGGCCCGGGTCAGCAGCTCGCTGTCGGTCAGGGCCGGCGATGACAGCCCCAGCCATTCCAGTAACTGCGCACGGTTGAACAATTCGCCGTACCACAACGTATGGGTGTGTTGTCGGGAGGGCAGACTGTCAGGGTTGATGCCAATCGCCCGGCACAGTGACCCTAGCCATAAGGCCAGGTCGCCGGTTTCACCGTCGAGCCCGCCGCACAAGGCCGACGGAGAATGGCGAGCATCCGCGCAAAACACGGGGCGGTTCATTCAGGCACCCCGCGACAGAAACTGCGCTTGTGCGCCTGCCAATGGCACAGGCGCCGGGTGGGCCTTGAGCAGTTGAGCGATGCCTTGGCCCACGTCCTCACCGTAGAGCGGCTGTGTTCGCGTGAGCCCGGGCCAGACCGTGGCGGGTGGCTGGGCCAACGCCCAACTCAGGTGCCGGTGGACAAACTCCGCCGACAGGGGTGGCAGCAGCAAGTTGGTCTGGGCGTCGAGTACCGTTTCCGGGCGATCACTGCTCAGGCGGCAGGTCAGGCATGGCACCCTGAGTATATTGGCTTCCTCTTGCAGGCCACCGCTGTCGGTGTACAACGCCAGGCAATGGCTGGACGTGAGGAAGTGGATGACATCGGTGTAGTGTGGCCACATTGGCTGCACCACCACACCCTGGTACCGAGCCTCGTCCAACACATCAGTGAGCTGATGTTGAACCAGGGCACCGTTAAAAGCGTTGGTGCGAATCAGCACCACCTGGATGCCATCCGCCGCGAGTCTGCCCAAGCCCTGTAACACGGCACGCAAAGCATCCGCCGTCATACTCTCGCGTCGGTGCAGATCCACCCGCAACCAACGGCCGTGAGCCAGCTGCGGATATTGCTGGAAGATCTGGCTACGCCCTGCTTGGGGCAACGCCAGGCGCACAGCATCACTGCTCAAGGAGCCAACCTGGCTAATCTGCTGTTCGTGGTAACCCTCGGTGCGCAGCTGTTCAACATTGCGCCACACCGGCGCCAGCAATAGATCGCAGACCACGCTGGCCAACGCGGTATCGACACCTTCAGGGAAGGGCTCGTCACGAAAGCGCTGCCAATGAAAATGCCGCTGTTGCGTCAAGTCATGAAGGTTTTCCCAGTCCTGGACATGGGGCCCGTAACTGCGCAACCCGGCCTCGACATGCACACTGCGCACACCATGGGCGAAGTACCAGAACTGGGCAAACATCGCTGCGGTGGCCGTATCACCGGACACCACCGGTACCACGGGCTGGCGAATGCCACCGGCCTTGAGCCGGGCATCAAGCTGCTCGATGCCGATTGCCAACTGCGCGGTGCGCATCAATAGCGAACCCCGTATGCCGAAAATCACCGCCAGCAAATGCTCATAGCCCAGCTCCTGCTTGGCCTGCGTCAGTGCCTCGTCATAATGTTGGCCGCTGTCGACCAACAAAAAAGGCACTTCCCCGGCCTCACAGGCCAATACCAGGCTCGCCAGCTTGATGTAGCAAGGCTTGGTCGCCAGGACAATCATGTACAGGGGCCGTTGCTGGTGATTCGCCTGGTCGATGGCGTTCGCCAGGCGCTGCTCATCCAGCCAGGCCAGGGTAACGTTGAGTTCAGACATCACGACACTCCTTATCGCGAAAGACCTGCCGGTGGGGTTACTCGGCAAACACCAGGGCGGCGTAATACCCCGACTGCAATTTTTCGTAAGCCTGGCGAATTTCTCTTTCCTCCACGCCCACCAGCGGCTGCCCCTGGGTCATGGCCGGCTGGCCGAGGCGACGCAACAGGACGAAGGGGTAGTGTCCGGCGCTCACCGGGATACGCCCGCGCTTGTTGTCCAGGCGAACCCGTGCCATGACGGCGTCGAACGGCACGGGCCACGGCAAGCTGCAGGGCGCACCGCTGCGGGCCAGCAACTGGGCATGCAGGCGCTCGTCTTGCTCGGTCAACCAGCCACGCCCTCGGGCGATGGCGGCGGCCACCAGCATGCCCAACCCCACCGCATGGCCGTGGGTCAAGGTGCCGGTTTCCAACTCCAGGGCATGCCCGACGGTGTGTCCATATTCCAGCACCACGCCCAAGTCATGCTCCAGTGGATCGTCCAGCAGCAACCGTTGCTTGGCCCGAATACCCAGCTTCACCAAGTCGATACGGCCGACAGGTGACGGGTCAGCAGCCAAACGTTTGAGCTCAGGCACTGTGGCGACATCGAAAGCCAAGCCGTTCTTGCACAGTTCCACCACACCGGCGGAAAAGTCCTGCGGTGGCAGGCTTTCCAGGTACTGCACGTCCACGCAGCACAAGGTCGCAGGGTGGTACAAGCCATACATGTTCTTGGCATTCGCTCCGTTGACGGCCTGCTTTTGCGACAGCACCGAATCGGACATTGCCAGCAGCGTGGTAGGGATATGTACCAGGCGAATACCGCGGTACAGCAAGCCAGCAAGCAAACCGGCCAGATTCCCCGTCAGCCCACCGCCAAACGCCACCACCACCGAACGGCGTGTCGCGCCGTCGGCCACCGCGTGATCGAGCAAGCTCTGCAATACCGCCAAAGTCTTGTGGACTTCATCGGCTTCTACCAGTAGGCAGGTCACCGGCAAGTGGCGCTGCAGGGCGCTCAGCAATGGAGCGCCCCACAGTTCGTAAACCCGACGGTCAGCCACCAGAATGATGTGTTCGGCGTCCTCACTGGCCCGCGTGGCAATCTGTTCGGTGTACTGATAGCCCAGGAGCATTTCCATCGTCTGGTCAGCGAATCGGAAGCTCAGGGTTTGCACAGCAGGCGCCGGTGCTGGGCGCCGAGCCGTTGTTTCATGCAGAGGGGTACTCATAATTGTCCTTCTCCTTGGCGCACGCGCAAGCTCGCTGCCTGCTGTTTGACCTTGGCAAAAGCGTCGGCTATCTGGGCCATGGCGTGGCTGTCAGTCAAAAACAGCCAATGGGCCAACACCACATGTTGCCGACGAGCCTTGCGGGCACCCAGCAACGGTTGCGGCACCCGAGGCGGCGCCAACAAACGCCGTGAAAGCCCCGGGGCAAGCAAAGAAAATTCATCCATCGGCGGGTAAGTCGGATGCACCCAGCATCCCAGCTCAGCAGACAATGCCTGGCAGACCTGTTCGACATCCACGCCGTCAAACTCCGGCCCCTCCAGCCGAATAGGGAAGTGGTAGAGGGTGGTCGCCTCGGTACCTGGGGCTGAGTGCTGGAAGCCAAATCCGCCGATTTCCTCCAAGTGCCTGCGCAACGTCTGGGCCTGTCGCGCACGCTGGGCGTTTTCCTGGTCCAGGTCTTCCAGGCGGCAGAGCAGAATCGCCGCCTGGGGCTCACTCAGGCAGAAGTTCTGGGCAAACCCCGGGCCGCCCTCCTCCAGGTTCATATGACCGGACGGCACCGGCTGGCTGGCCAGTCGTCGGCCGTCCGAGCGCAGACGATAGATACGCGCGGCCAGTTGCGGGTCGTCGCAAATACAGGCACCGCCTTCACCACTGGTCAGCACCTTGCCGTTCTGCATGCTGAAAGTGCCCACCGTACCGATGCTCCCTACACGCCGACCACGCCACAGGGCACCATGGGCCTGGGCACAGTCCTCGATCAGGTGCAGGCCGTGCTGCCGGGTCAGGGCCAGCAAGGCATCCAGGTCGGCAATCGCGTTGTACAAATGCACGGCCATGACGGCTCGGGTCCTCGGGCCAATAGCCGCTTCCACGGCACGCGGGTCAAGGCACAAGGACAGCGGATCGATGTCGACAATGACCGGGATTGCATTGATCGCCAGCACTGCACTGGCGCAGGCAACCCACGTCATACCCGGCACGATAACTTCGTCGCCCGCGCCGATCCCCAAGGCCTGCATGGATGACATCAAGGCACTGGTGCCATTGGCGGTGGGCACACAACACTCCACGCCGTTGTAACGGGCAAACGCTTGGGCGAACCGGGTATCCCAGGCCGGGCTGCCATCGGTTTCCAGGCCGCTGACCGACCAACGCCCGCTGCGCATCACCGTCAGCAGCGCCTGTTCGGATTGCACCGTGGACTGTGGCCATTGCGGCCAGGGCTCGCAACGCACAGGTACCCCGCCGTGGAGCGCCAGGCGGTTCATGAGCAGGCTCCGGCGACAGCCAGGGTCGGGCCGCTGGTGAGGCGCAAATTGGACACCCCACCCAAGTAGTAGCGCACCGTGGGGCGCTGCGAACACACAAACTTCACGCCCTCGGCACGGGCCCGCTGGAACAGCTTGTCGTCCTCGCCCACCCGGTGCTCGACTTCAAACTGACTGAAGCGATCGTCAAATCCCAGGCCACGCAAGCATGCGGTGCGAAACAGCCATTCATTCATGTCGACGGTGGCACAGTTTTCGGGGCAATCAGGCCCTCGGACGCCGTCCCGCATCACCGGACTGCCCGGCGCAAAAACCCCTTGTTCCAGGCCCCACTGATACATCTTGTGGGCTACACGCGGGTCGTCGTGCCACGGGTAATGCTCGAACAAAAATGCCGAACCATCCGGGTTGAGCACCTGTCGCCAGGAATGGGCCGCCTGCAGTTCAGGGTCTCGCAGCAGTTGGCAAAGGGAATCCAGGTGCTCGGGCTCAAGCTCATTGTCATCGTCGAGGAAACCTACCAGTGGCTGCGTTACCTGGGCCACCGCCGTTGCGCGCAAACGGGCCATGCGTGCCGAAGACGGACCCTGGAAAGGTTGCCCCGCCAGTTGCTGCCACTGCACCCGGTCACGCCAGGGCGCCAATGCCGGATGCGCCCGCAGCGCCGCGGCACGCTCGGACAAAATTCGTTGCTCGATACGGATCGAGCCCTGCTGCGCGGCGACGCTGGCAATGCAACGCGCCAGCGCCTCGGGCCGATCGACAGCAAACGTCAAAATGCACACATCAGCCAAGGGTCCAGACACGTTCACCTCCAATCAAATGAGCATGGGTTACTACCGATTCCAGGTCTTTGGGCGCCACCTGGGAGGCGTATCCGGCCAACTGCTCCAGCTTGTCCGGCAACCAATCACCAAGAGGTGTCAGCAACGGTCGCAAGCCTTGGGCATCACGGGACAATTGACGGGTCAGTTCGTCGGGTTGCAGTTCGCCGGCATAGGGCAAGTCTTCGTAGAACAACAGCGGGCAGACGCCGCCGAATACCCGTTGCGCAGCAGCGCGCGTGATCAGGTGATCGACATGGCCACCGATTCCCAAGGGCGCAAAAACCCTGGTGGGGGCGGCAACCTCCAGGCGCTGGCGCAATCGCTGCTCCAGGCACTCCAGTATTGGGTCATTTGGGGTAACGCCGTCTTCGGCAAACAGCGAGTCGACATCGAGATAGCCCCGCAGCGGCGCTTCGGCCAGGTCCAGGCAGTCGTGTTCCAGGTGCAGGGCGGCACAGAAACGCGACTCTTCGTCTTGGCGCAATGCAGTGATTTGCGCTTCGGTGGTCGCATAAGGGGCGTAGGGGGCAAAACGGCTGCGGGAGAAAATCGTCAGCAACTGCATGCGCCGCCTCCCCTCCACTCCAGAGAACAGCCGGCCGGCCAGGGAGTAGGCAATGTCGTCACAGTGAGGCGCCAGCAACCAGGTACCGCCAACGGCGTTCACAACCGGACTCCGGCTGACAGTACGTCGGCATACGCGGCATTGAGCGCGGCCAACGCCGGGCGGGCAGCGAACTGTCGATGAAACCGTTGGTACAACTGCTCACCCAGGGTTTCGCGGCCTTGGCCGTTGAGCGCATCCGCCAGGGCATCGGCCATGGCCCGGGTGTCACCGACAGCAGGCAGCCACGGATAGTCTTCGCCGCACACCCAGCGTGCTCCCGAGGTCCGCGAGGCAACCACCGGCCGGCCCCTGGCGGCCAGCTCCAGCAAGGCCACCGGGGCCCCTTCGAACAGCGAGCTCAAGGCAAACACATCAGCGGACGCGGCCACCTCATCTATCCCGCTGAACGGCTCAAACCCGCCCACAAACTGCACCTGTGACTCAATACCCAGCATCTTCGCCAGATTCTCCAGACGCTGGAGGTCCTCACCCTCACCCCACAAACGCAAAATGGCCCGCGGGCAGCGCACGAGCAACAACGAGAATGCCGCCAACAGGTATTCCAGGCCCTTTTCTGCCGATAAACGCGCAATACAGCCCACCACCGGGTCACCGTGCAGATCAGCCGATATCTTGGCCGGTACACCGTTCAGGGTGTTGGGCAACACCGTCACCGGGCCCCGGTAGTCATAGTGTTCGCGAGCATGCCGGGCGGCGCAGGGGTTCAGTACGAGCAAGGCATTCAGATCATGGATTTGGGTCTTCAAGGCCGCAGGCAACCACCAGCACTGTGGGCTCAGATCGGTGGGTTCCCAACCAATGACAGGAACTGGAAGGGCCTTGCGCAACCAGGCCAGGCAGTGCTCCTCAAGGGGCATGAACTGGATCAGGTCCGCTGGTTGGTGTTCAAGCAGGCGCTCGGTGGTTTCGCACAGTGCCTGGGGGCTGCCGGACGGGTCCTCAATCAACGTCAGGCCCTCGACCTGCAACAATTCACGCCACGCCGGGTGTACTTGCGGCCCGGTCAACAGCCGCAAATGATGTCCATCGCCAGCCACCAGGCGAGCGAAGGTCACGGCAGCGTATTCACTGCCTCCAAGACCGGCCAGTGAGGGCACCACCCAGATCAGCCTTAGCCTGGCACTCACGCCTGCACCAGCAGGAAAAAGCCGCCTTGTTCACCCAGCGAACCCTGCGGACCACGACCGGTGGCCTGTTCAACCTTGAAGCCAGCCTGATGCGCGGCTTCGATGAACTCAGCGTTGCTGTGGTTACGTTGACGGATAGTCTTCCAGTTGCGTCGTTCTTCCTGGCCCAGTGGATCGATAAAGCTGAATAACTGATGACTGACCAACCAACGGCTGTGGGGGTCGTACTCTTCCCAGCCCATCATTGCCGCGTAGCGCGGGCCGTTTTCGGTCGCGATGCCACTGGCCAGGCCATGGCTCTGCATTGGCTTGGGAAAAGGTGCCGCAGCGGCGTCCAGGCGAGCGGGTGAGCGCTCGCGCATATCGGTCAGCAACATGCCTCCCGGGCGCAGCCAACGGTGAGCAATGACCAGGAAACGGCCCAGCTCATCCAGGTCGAAATGGGTGACAAAGTCATCTGCCGCCACCAGTACGTCGAAGGTCTGGGTGACGGGCATGTCCAACACGCTGCCACAAGCCCAGGTCAATCGCGTCCGGACGTCCGGATCCAAGCCCTCGGCCTTGGCTGCCAGGTAACCCAGCATCGGCTCACTAATGTCCACGCCGTGTACGCTATGCCCGTCCTGCACCAGGGGAAGGGCCAGACGGCCAGTGCCGCAGCCAATATCCAGTACGCTGCGCTGTGGCCCTTCGAGTCGGGTGCGGTAATAGCCGATGGTCGCAGCTGAATCCGCGTCGCCTGCGCTGGCATCAAACAGCGCGGGGTCATAGAAGTGCGCCAGCCAGGGCGGGTTGAGGGTGAGGTCGTCGATGTTCATAGGGTCACCCTGTAGTTGGCCCATTCGGGCTCTAGCCAGTCTTCAAGATCCATATAGCGCCGCTCGTAACACCAATTGCAGTCTGCGCAACGCTTGATTGCCTCGCCCCCCAGGCGTTGCATGTGTTCGGCACGCAGTTGGCGCATGTCGGCACCGTTCCAGAACTGATCGAAGGTGCCTTCCTGCCAACTGCCAAAGGTGAATTCATCACGGCCATTTAGGTGATCGCAAAAGCCCAGGCGCCCACGGCTGTTGATGTAGAGGTACTGCCAGGGATGGATACAGACCTTGTGGATCGCCTTGGGTTGGATGCTGGCTTCGGAGAGTGCGGCCGACAGTTCAATCTGCAGGTCGTGCTGGCGTCGCAGCGCCGTCAGCCGCCGCATGACCGTCGCTACTCGTTCGGCGTGGAACTCCAGGCGATTGGGATCATCGTCAGGTGCCCACAATGGTTCGAATTTAAAGCGCCGCACGCCAAGGCTCATGCCCAGGGCAATGATGTCTTCCAGCTCGTCGAGATTGCGCCCGCTGATGGTCACGCACAGATAAAGCTTTTCCGCCGGATCATGGCCCGCCTCTCGTTGAGCAGCGGTAAGCAGCCGCAGATTGGCCATGACGTGCTCGAGATTGGCACCCCCTCGCAACTCGCGAAACAACGGTGCGGTGGCGGCGTCGAACGACACCCCGACCGTAATGCCCTCCTGGCCCAGGCGCTGCCACATTGACGGCTTGCGTACCACGGCATTGGTGATCAGCTTGATCTTGACCGGGTAGGCCAACGCCACATCGAGGTAGTCGAGAAAGCCCGGAATGATGGTGCTCTCCCCCCAGCCACGCAGGTCCACAAACGTGGCGCCGGGAAATAACGTTGCGGCCATTTCCTTGAACAATGGCAAAGGCAGGATATTGCCTTTTACCGGACTGCAGCGGCACATCGGACAGGTCAAGTTACAGCGATCTGTCAGTTCTATGTATATAGCCTTTGGTAACTCAGCATGAATCAAAGGGTTATTACAAGAACTTTGAACTTGAACAAACTGAATAACATCATTCATAGCCGAACGCCCCTTGCACTCAAACAGTAATGGGGAAAAATAATTAACTTTTGATCAAAAAAATCCATGCCACTGTCATAAGCAGCATTCACGATAATTTTCGATCCGGTTATAGCGAATTATCCCTAGTACATTTCAACATCTTCCCTGAAACAACGATTTTGACGACCTTATCCCTCGGAACCGACAACTCATGAACCGCAGAGGCCTTCAGTGTTGTTCTACGCTAGCAGTTGTTTACCACTACGCAAATTTTTATTAGCCCCTCTGAAACAGCCTTATCGTCGCCGACAAACGGCGGGTGCGTTGTTCTTAACCACTGCTATGCTGGCCCTTAGCGAGTATCAAAAACGAATGGAACCGTTATAACCACAATCTATAAAAAACTGGCAAACCCACAATAACCATTGCCGTAACTGCCTGACTTAACCCACCAAACCTGATGAACGTTACGAAACACAGGAACGTGTTCAAAACGACAAAATATAATGTAGGTATTTTCTTACAAACAATGCGTATTAGTTAAGGATTGCCATGGACGGATCACCCGTAGTTCACGGTTATTTACTGCAGCGCCCATTCTTTTATTTCCAATCTGACTTCCTGGCGGCCCTATCGGGAGCCCTTCACCTGTGATCATTACTCGCACCCCCTATCGCATCTCCTTTTTTGGCGGAGGCACCGATTATCCGGCTTGGTACCAGGACCATGGCGGCGCCGTACTGTCCACCTCGATCGACAAGTACTGCTACATCAGCTGTCGACACCTGCCACCTTTTTTTGACCACAAATACCGGATCGTTTATTCGCGTATCGAAAACGTCATGCACCCCAGTGAAATACAACACCCGGCGGTACGTGCAGTACTCGGACATCTGGGCTGCGATGAAGGCCTGGAAGTGCATGTCGATGGCGACCTGCCTGCCCGCTCGGGCATGGGCTCCAGTTCATCATTCACTGTCGGTTTGCTGCATGCCATCAAGGCGTTGCAAGGCCAACACATCTCCCACGAATCCCTGGCTGAACTGGCTATCCATGTCGAGCAACGGGTCATCGCCGAAAGTGTTGGCTCCCAGGATCAAATCGCCGCAGCATTTGGCGGCTTTAACCGAATCGATTTCTTGCGGGGAGGCGGCTTTAATGTCACCCCCACCATCGTACCCAAGGCTCGCCTGGAGGCATTGCAAACACACCTGATGCTGTTTTTTACCGGGTTCTCACGGATCGCTGCCCAAATCGCCCAATCAAAAATCGATAACCTCGCCGCACGGCATGTGGAGCTGACCCAAATCCACGCCATGGTCGACGAAGCGCTCGACATTCTGCAGGGCTCGGGGCCGCTGGAAGCCTTCGGTGAACTGCTGGATCACAGTTGGCAGTTGAAAAAAACCTTGTCGAACAAGGTCAGTAACCCTGATCTGGACCATCTCTACACCATCGCCCGATCATCAGGCGCCATAGGCGGCAAGCTCTTGGGCGCCGGTGGCGGCGGCTTCATGCTGTTGTTCGTCAAGCCCGAACTCCAGGCCAGGGTTCGCGAAAGCCTGCGCGACCTGGTGCATGTGCCCTTTCAGTTCGAACACTCCGGCAGCCGGATCGTGCTGTACCAGCCCAATGGGCTTTGATCGAGAGTCCCTTGCATGAAAACACGTACCGCTGTGATTCTCGCCGGAGGCCTCGGTACCCGCTTGCGCAGTGTCGTGACCGATGTTCCCAAACCCATGGCCCCGATCGAAGGTCGGCCGTTCCTCGAGTACTTACTGGACTACTGGATAGACCAGGGAATCGAGCGCTTCATCCTGTCGGTGGGGTATCGCGGTGACGTGATCGTCGATCACTTCGGTAACGGCTATCGCCGGGTACCGATTGCGTATGCCTTCGAATCACAGCCCCTGGGCACCGGCGGGGGACTGCTGCTGGCCCTTGAGCATCTGACGGAGGGTGAGGAGAGTTTCCTGCTGCTCAATGGCGACACCTGGTTCGCCCTAGACCTGATGGCCTTCCAGCAGTTTGCCGAACAACATCGCGCGGGCGTCTGCCTGGCGCTATTTCGAGCGAGCGAAGCCGATCGCTACATGGGCATTGATATCGACACCGATGGTCATATCCACAGGTTCGCATCCCAACGCGGCCAGCTCGGGGCACTGGCAAATGGCGGGGTGTACTGGGTCCGCCGCACCAGCCTGAACCACCTGGACTATCAGCCCGGCCAGGTCCTGTCTCTGGAAGAACAACTGCTGCCCAAACTGATGGACAACGGTACTCCACTCCTGGGGTTTGAAACCTCGGGCAGCTTTATCGACATCGGCTTGCCACACGATTACCACCGCGCCGGCGCCCTGCTCCCTCTCCCGGCCATCAGATACCCATAGCACCGAACCACAATTGCCCCCAAAAGCCTGGCTTTGGGTATAGTGCCCCCCCTTTCCAGCCTGAATCATCCACTGCGCCCTGAAGATTGACCGTGCCCGCACGTTTGATCTGGCAAGGGACTGCGGTAGTCCGGGAGCTTTCCATGGTTATGCTGTATCGCTCATCTGCCCTGACGGGCCGTTTCGCCCTCAACCTCATGACCGCCAGCCTGCTGATGGCCACGAGCTCCACCAGCCGTGCCACAGACTTAGAGCTTGCGCCCACCCAAATCGAGGGCGACACACCTTCCGGCTATCAAAACAGCAGCGCCTCGGTGGGTGGTTTTGACGAAGCACCTTTGCTGGATACACCGGCCTCGATAACGGTGATCAACGAGTCAATGATCAAGGATCAGCAGGCGCGCCTGCTCAGCGAAGTGCTGCGTAATGACGCCTCAGTGGGTGAAAGTTATGCGCCCATCGGCTACTACGAAAACTTCGTGGTACGCGGCTTCTCCCTGAATGCTGCCAGCAGTTACAAGATCAATGGCCGCACCATCACCGGTGAGCAAAACGTCGCCCTGGAAAACAAACAGCGGGTGGAATTGCTCAAGGGCTTGTCGGGTTTGCAAAGCGGCATTTCCGAACCCAGCGGCGTGATCAACTACGTGACCAAACGCCCGGAAGATGTGCGTTCGGTGACGGTGTCCACCGACGATCGCGGCAGCGGCTATATCGCCACGGATGTAGGTGGCTGGTTTGGCAGCGAGCAACAATTCGGCCTGCGGGCCAACGTGGCCCATGAAGACCTCAACTCTTATGTCGAACACGCCAATGGCCAGCGGGACTTCCTGTCGCTGGCCTTTGACTGGAGCATCAGCCCGGATGCGCTGTTGCAACTGGACGTCGAGTATCAGAACAAGCAACAGCGTTCGGTGCCTGGATACCAGTTGCTCGGGGGTACGGAGTTGCCGCATCACGCTTCACCGAAAAAACTGCTGGGGCATCAGAGCGGTGCCAATCAGGTGGGCATTGATTCGCTGAACCTCAATGGCAAGTTTGAGTATCGTTTCAGCGACCAGTGGAAAGGCAGTGTCAGTGCCTCGCGCAGCAAGGTGGTGATTGATGATTACAGTTCGTTTGCGTGGGGCGGTGATACGGCAGGTAATGGCAACTACTTCAGCCCGAATGGTGACTACGGCATCTACGACTTCCGTAGTCCTGATGACACTCGACGTAATGACGAAGTACAGGCGGCAATGACCGGGCTGTTCAATACCGCAGGCCTGGGTCATGAGCTGACATTTGGCACGAGTGCATTTCGCCAAATAGTGAACCAGCGAGAACCGATCAATGAATTTATCGGCATCGGCAATATCGATCAGGAGCCGGAAAATTTTCCCCGCTATAGCGGAAAGCTTAACGATAGTCACCGCCGTCTCGATAGCCGTCAATACGGGCTGTTCCTGACCGATCGCATCAGCCTCAACGAACAATGGCAGACCGTACTGGGTGGCCGCGAAGTGCGCCTCGACGAGCACGCCTTCGACAAGGACGGCAATCCGTCACGTCACACCCAACAGTACGTGTTCCTGCCCCAGGCAGCACTGATCTACAAGCCAGTGGAGAATCTGTCGCTGTATACCAGCTACAGCAAGGGCTTGTCCTTGGGCGGCACAGCACCTTGGTTTGCCCTCAACAGCTTCGAAACCCTCGCCCCTACCGTCTCCCGCCAAATCGAAGCCGGGGTGAAATACGACTGGCGCCGTATCAGTTTTGCCGCCGCCGTATTCCAGACACGCCAGGCCTATCAATACGCCAAGCCGGATGACGCAGGCACCTACACCTACGTGCAACAGGGCGAACAGAAAAACACCGGACTGGAGTTGTCTGCCAACGGTTGGGTGACGTCGCGCTTGCAGATTGCGGCCAGTGCTGCGGCTATTCGGGCTCGGGTCAGTGGCAGTGGTACGCCGGAATATGAGGGCCATCAGGCGATCAACGTGCCAAAGCTGCGGGCCAGTTTGTATGCTGACTATGCCTTGCCCTGGGTGGACGGGCTGGCGGTGCTTGGTGGGGTGCAGTACAGCGCCAGCAAGTATGCCAATCGTACTGGGCAGGTTGAGGTCGGGGATTATGCAATCTTCAATGTGGGGAGTCGTTACACCACGCGGATCGAGGGGTATGAGACTGTTTTTCGGTTGACGGTGGATAACGTGTTTGACAAGCGTTATTGGCGGGATGCAGGGGAGTATCTGGGGGATGATTATTTGTTCCAAGGGGCGCCGTTGACGGCTCGGTTGAGTGCTTCGGTTAATTTTTGAGGTAGGCGGTTTTGGGGGGTATATCCGTTGCTGCGGTAACGGCTGCTATTGGTTCCGCTCTTACAGCGGCTCACTTTTGAACAGCGCAAAAGTAAGCAAAACGCTCTTGCCCCACCACTCGGCACCTCGCCTAGGCTCGGTGTGCCCTCACTCCGGCATTGCTCCGTGGGCCGCCGCAATGGGCCATCCATGGCCCAGTGCGGCTAAACCGGCGTCCTGCCGGTTTACCCACGGATCAATGCCTGCGTTCAGCCATCGTGGTTTAACGGGGCGCCTAAGATCAAAGTCAAAAGCAGATCAAGAACACAGCGGCCTACCGGCCGGCTTGAGTGGTGTGAAGCGAAGGCAAAATCAAAAACGGGCACGGTCTACTGTGGGAGCTGGCTTGCCTGCGATGGCATCACCTCGGTGTTCCTGAAAGACCGAGTTGCCTGCATCGCAGGCAAGCCAGCTCCCACAGAAAAGCAGATCTGCTTTCGCTCTGGTCCTTGCTGGACCTTGCCTTTGCTTCTACCACTCAGGTCGGCTTTCAGGCCGCCGTGCTTTTGATTTTGATCTATCCGGCCCCGTTAACCATGATGGCCGAACGCAGGCATTGCGCAGTGGGCATCCCGGCATGGATGCCGGGATAGCCGCGTTGGGCCATGGATGGCCCGTCGCGGCGGCCCACGGAGCAATGCCAGAGTGAGGGCACGCCGAGCCTGGGCGAGGCGCCGAATGGTGGGGCAAGACTTTTTGGTTACTTTTGGGGCGTTTGCCAAAAGTGACCCGCTGTAAGAGCGGAACCATAGGTAGCCATCACCGAAGAAATGGATATGTACTCAAACAACCAAACAGCCTGGTCGGCTACCAGGCCGCCACGTCCCCCTGATTACTTAGGCATCTTGCGAAACCCAATCGCCAACCGATTCCAACTATTAATCGTAGCAATCGCCACACTCAAGTCCACCTGCTCTTTCGGACTAAACTCCGCAGCAACCCGCGCATAATCCTCATCCGAAGCATGCGTCTGACTGATCAACGTCAAACTCTCTGCCCAAGCCAACGCCGCCTGCTCACGCGGAGTAAAGAACGGCGTCTCACGCCAAGCCGACAACGTATACAACCGACGCTCCGTCTCCCCGCCTTTACGGGCATCAGCCGTATGCATGTCCAGACAAAACGCACACCCGTTGATCTGCGAAACCCGCAGGCGCACCAGCTCCAGCAACGGCAGTTCCAGCGACAGCTTGCCGACAGCCGCCTCCAGGGCAAGCATGGCTTTCATGGCATCAGGCGAAGCAGTGTAAAAGTCGGTACGAGCGTGCATGGTGATACTCCAAGACAGTAGGAAGTGGTGCCCAGCTTAGTCACCCCACTGCCCCGGACAAATAGCCAATTCGGGGGAAGAACAGGTAGCCAATGCCCCAACGTCAGGTTCGGCTACGCAGCCACTGCAAGAACCCCTTCTTCACCGGCACTACCGGCGCTTCCTGAGTCAGGTTCTGGGCCGCATGCAAGCGGAAATCCAGCAGGTTTTTCATCGCCTCGCCAATGTCGTGGCGCGCATCCAGGCAAGGCTTGAGGTATTCCTTCTCAATCCGGTACAGCGTGCAATAGGTCTTGGCCGTGAAGTCCGCCGGCACTGACTGGTCAGACAGGATCCCGCCCTCGCCGATGACTTCCCCCGGTCCCATGCGTCCGGCTTCGAATTTGTGCCCGCCTTTGCTCAAGATCACCGAGACCACGCCGGACTCGACAATAAACAGGTGGTCGCTGACCTCTCCGGCCGGCAGGATCATCTCCCCGGCACGGAAGGTTTTCAGGGTCATGTTCTGGCTGAAGGTTTCCTTCTCCTCCTGACGCAGGGTGGAGAAGATATTCGAGCTTTCCAGCAGTGCCCGCGCCCGTGATGTGGCCGCCGGCGTGGCCCCTTCGGTGGCCGACAGCAGGCTCACACCCGCCGCTGCAAGATGCCGATAAGCCAAGTCGTAAAGCTGGTTGCGCACTTCGCGTTTCTGCCCCATGGCCGGCACGAAACCACTGATTTCATATTCCACCCCGCCACTGACGGAGGTCTTGAAGGCGACGCTGGGCGCCGGCTTGACCAACAGTGGCCGGCAACCTTGCATGGCCCGCTCCAGGGCTTCGATGACCACTTGCGGCCGCGCATGGGGGCTGACTTGCACACTGACCGCCAGCCCGAACATATCCGCCGGGCGCGAGAAGTTGATGATCTTGGCCTTGGCCGCCAACGAGTTGGGAATCACCGCCATGCTGCCCTGGGAGGTTTGCAGCCGCGTGGCACGCCAGTCGATGTCGGTGACCCGGCCTTCGGTGCCGTCGATGGAGATCCAGTCATCCACTTGATAGGGCTTGGTGGTGTTGAGCACGATGCCGGAAAACACATCACTTAATGTGCTTTGCAACGCCAAGCCGACGATGATCGCCACCGCGCCGGAGGTGGCCAACACGCCCTTGACCGGCAGGTCGAGCACGTAGGCCATGGCGGCAATGATCGCAATCAGGAAGATCACCGCGCCTATCAGGTCTTGCAGCAGCCGCCCGCCGTGCCCGACCCGCTGCATCATCACCGTACCGAGCAACACCGTAAGGGTACGCGCGGCGTACAGCCACCAACCGATCTGCAACGCCGTGGCCGCCAGGTGCAACGGCACGTTCTCCACCCAAGGCGCGACCTGCATCGGGTTCATGCCTTCGTTGAACAGCAAGGCGCTGAACACAGCAAAGATCACCAGCCGCACCACCAGCTTCCAGTTGCTTGCATTAGTGGCGATCAGCCGCCACAGGAGAAGATCGATCAGGATCAGCGCCAGGGCGCAGAACATCGGGTGATCAGCGATAAATGAGGGCATCCGGGCGACTCCAGGGCGAATGGGATGAAGATCGCATGAAAAAGAGTGCGCCGCAAAAGCAGTGTGGGCACGGTTCATGTGGGAGCTGGCTTGCCTGCAATGCAAGCGCCTCGGTCTTTCAGTAATACCGAGGCGATGCTATCGCAGGCAAGCCAGCTCCCACACAAGCCGTGCCCACATCTGGTGTGCTGTTATTTAGCGCCGGTCAACGCGTTATAGCTGGTGAACAGGTTGCGATAGTCCGGGATATGGTTAGAGAACAAGGCACCCAAGCCTTCGATATCGTTGCGCCAGTCGCGATGCAACTCACACGCCACGCCGAACCAATTCATCAGTTGTGCGCCGTTGGCCGACATACGATCCCAGGCCGCGTCACGAGTGATTTCGTTGAAGGTGCCGGAAGCATCCGTCACCACAAACACCTCAAATCCTTCTGCCAGGGCCGACAGCGCCGGGAACGCCACGCACACCTCGGTCACCACACCCGCGATGATCAGTTGCTTCTTGCCAGTGGCCTTGATGGCCTTGACGAAGTCTTCGTTGTCCCAGGCATTGATCTGGCCTGGACGGGCGATGTACGGCGCGTCCGGGAACAGCGCCTTGAGTTCCGGCACCAGCGGGCCGTTGGGGCCGGTTTCGAAGCTGGTGGTGAGGATAGTTGGCAGCTTGAAGTACTTGGCCAGGTTAGCCAGGGCCAGCACGTTGTTTTTGAACTTGTCCGGTTCAATGTCACGCACCAGGGACAGCAGGCCCGCTTGATGATCCACCAACAGAACGGCGGCATTGTCCTTGTCGAGACGCTTGTAGGGAGTGCTCATGGGGTAGTCCTCTTTCATCAATGAAGGTAGGTATTGCGGTTGCACTCAGCGCTGGGAATCCAGCACTTCGTGTTCGTTCGCCACCTGCTGGGCCTTGATATAGCTTTCGATCAGCAGTTGGTAGTGCGGCATTGCCTGGGTGTAAACCTGTGCCCATTGCTCGGCATCCGGGCGGTTCCAACTGCCTTGCAGCTCAGACAGCGTAGCCATGATATCGATGGGCACCACGCCGGCCTGGGCCAGGCGGGCGATGCTCAGGTCAGTGGCCAACTTGGAGTGATTGCCCGAGGCGTCGACCACGGCAAACACCTTGTAGCCTTCATACACCGCGCTAATGGACGGAAACGCCAGGCACACACTGGTCAGGGTGCCGGCGATCACCAGGGTTTTCTTGCCGGTGGCCTTAACTGCGGCGTGGAACTCAGGATTGTCCCAGGCATTGATTTCACCTTTGCGAGCCACGTATTGAGCGTGAGGCGCGGCTTGGTGGATCTCGGGGATCAGCGGACCGTTGGGCCCCTGGGGCACAGAGGCGGTGGTGATCACGGGCATGTTCAACAGGGTTGCTGCACGTGCGAGGGCAATGGCATTGGCGCGCAATTGCGGCACGTCCATGTCCTTGACGATCTGGAACAGGCCGCTCTGATGGTCAATCAACAACATCGCTGCGTCGCTGGCGTCGATGGTTGGCTTGTGGCCGTTGAAGTTGGCCGGTGCGTGAAGGGTCATAGGGCTTTCCTCTTTTCTCTGGGCAACAGCCATCCTTGGCCGGTAAACCGGCCTGGCTGTCGTGTTCCATGGGGGGTGTTGCGGGGGTGTATCAGCTGTGCATCTGGCCGAACTCGCCGGACTGGAAGTCGGCAAAGGCCTGGTGGATTTCCTGCTCAGTGTTCATCACGAACGGACCGTGGCCGACGATAGGCTCGTCGATAGGTTCGCCGCTGAGCAGCAGGAACGTGGCGTCGTTGTTCGACTCAAGGCTGAGCTGGTCGCCGTCACGCTCGAACAACACCAGTTGCCCTTCACGCGCCAATTCCACACCGTTGATCTGCACCGTGCCTTTGAGCACCACCAGCGCGGTATTGCGCCCTGCGTGCAAGTCCAGCGTCACGGCCTTGTCGGCGTTGAGCCGTACATCCCACACGTCAATCGGCGTGAAGGTGCGAGCCGGACCTTTGACACCGGCAAACTCCCCGGCGATCAGGCGCAGGCTGCCGGCGTTATCGGCCAGAGGCAGCGATGGAATGTCACTGTCGAGAATGGTCTGGTACCCGGCGTCGGTCATTTTGTCCTTGGCCGGCAGGTTGACCCACAACTGGACCATTTCCAGGGCGCCGCCACTGCGGGCGAAAGCCTCGGAGTGGAACTCTTCATGCAAAATGCCCTTCGCCGCCGTCATCCACTGAACGTCGCCCGGGCCGATGGTGCCGCCGGCTCCGGTGGAATCCCGATGCTCGACTTCGCCTTTGTAGACGATGGTCACGGTTTCAAAACCGCGATGGGGATGCTGGCCAACACCGCGACGATGTTCGGTCGGGGTGAAATCGGCGGGGCCGGCATGGTCCAGCAGCAGGAATGGGCTGATGTGCTTGCCCATGGTGTCGTAGGAAAACAGGGTGCGAACCGGGAAGCCGTCGCCCACCCAATGGCCTCGTGGGCTGGTGTAGATACCGATGATATTTTTCATGGTGTGTCTCCAAATGGGTGAAAGCAGTTCATGGATACACCTTAAATCCGTTACCTTTGCAGCGCTAGACGGCAAAAATAACCCTTAGCGTTCTATTTGGAGAACGATAGTGGAAGACCTCAACACCCTCTACTACTTCACCCAGGTGGTCGAGCACCGTGGTTTCGCCGCTGCCGGACGAGCCCTGGACATGCCCAAGTCCAAGCTCAGCCGACGCATCAGCGAGTTGGAAGAACGCCTGGGCGTGCGCCTGATCAATCGCACCAGCCGCCACTGTTCCCTCACCGAAATCGGCCAGGCCTATTACCAGCGTTGCCTGGCGATGCGCGTGGAAGCCGAAAGCGCCGCCGAGGTCATCGAGCTCAACCGCTCCGAGCCTCAGGGCATCGTGCGCCTGAGTTGCCCCACCGCCCTGCTCAACTCGTGGGTCGGGCCGATGCTCACCCGCTACATGCTGCAGTACCCGCTGGTGGAATTGCATGTCGAGAGCACCAACCGTCGAGTGGACGTGATTTATGAGGGCTTCGACATCGCCCTGCGGATTCGCTTTCCGCCGCTGGAAAATACCGACCTGGTGATGAAGGTTCTGGGCAATAGCACCCAGTGCCTGGTGGGCAGCCCGCAATTTTTGCCACAGCTGTCGACCCCGCCTTCGCCGGCGGACCTCAATGGTCTGCCGAGCCTGCATTGGGGATCGCCGCACCGGGAATATCAGTGGGAATTGTTTGGTGAGAACGGTGCCAGCGCGGTCATCCGGCATTATCCGCGGATGGTCACCGATGACCTGCTGGCGCTGCGGCATGCGGCCTGTGCCGGAGTGGGTATCGCGCACTTGCCCAGTGTAGTGGTGCGCGAAGACATCGCAGCGGGACGCCTGGTGAGCCTGATCCCCGGCTGGTCGCCAAGGACCGGGATTGTCCACGCGATTTTCCCCTCGCGCCGGGGATTATTGCCGTCAGTGCGCACGTTGATTGATTTCCTCGGGGAGGAGTTTTCCCAGAGCGATATGGCCTGATCAGGCTGGCACCAACACCACCCGGCGTTGGCGCAACAGATGAAACGCGCCCCATGCCACCACCGCAAATCCGCCCTGAAGCAGGATCATCGGCGTGGCGCTGCCGTCTCGCAGGGTGCTCAACAGCACGCCGCTGAAGGTGGCGCCAAGCATCTGCGAAAAGCCCATCAACCCGGCCGCCAGACCGGCGCGGTGGGCATTGGGCATCACCCCGCCGGTCACCGAACCAGGCAGCACCAAGCCACCGCCGAGAGTCACCAGGGCAACCGGCAGGCTCAGGCCCAACACCGACAAACCGAACACCTCGAAAATCACCACCGTCGTTATCCCGCCGATGGCCACCAGGGTCACGCCGATGGCGACGATACGCTCCGCCCCAAGGTGCATGATGCTGCGCCGGGTGAAGGTGGCGCCGACGATCAGCATCGACACCATGCACCCGAAGGTCACGCCGTACTGCGCACTGCTCAGGCCCAGCAGGTTGATGTACACCGCCGATGAACCGGCGATCACCGCAAACATGGCGCCATAGGTACACGCCAGGGTCACGGCGAACGCGCGGTAGGAGCGGCCCTTGAGCAAATCCAGGTATTGCCCGGCGAGGGTTTTCCAATGGCCGGCCTTGGGGTCGAGGTTCTGGTTGCTTTCGCGGTAGAACAGCACGACGACCAGGGTCGCAATCACGCCAATCGCCAACGCCAGCAGGATCGGTGCATGCCAGCCGCCGAGCTTCACCAGCAAGCCGCCCAGCATCGGCGAGACAACGATAGCGCAGAGCATGCCAATCACCGTCAACGCCAGGGCCGGGCCGGCCTCGGCTTTCCACACGTCCCGTACCACCGTGCGCGCCAGCACCAGCGCTGCACAGGCGCCAAGGCCTTGGAGGACACGGGCGGCGATGAACTCACCCATGCTGCTGACCAGCAGCATCCACAACGTTGCCGCCACATACAGCAGCAAGCCGCCGATCAGTACCGGACGCCGGCCGATTCGGTCCGACAACGGCCCCAACAGCAACTGCCCCAAGCCAAAGGCCGCGACAAACGCCGACAACGCCGCCAGCGCTGAACCGGGTGGTGCGACCAGCGCCTGCTCGATGGAACCCAGGCCGGGAATGATCAGTTGGGTCGAGACTTCACCCAATGCCGTCAGGGCCACCAGTAGAAACAACAAGCTACGAGACGGCGTCGGGTCGTTCGACATGGGGGCTTTCCGGGGGGCTGGATTAATTTATATTTCGACCATAATATGAGTAAAAAATTATGTCCATAATTTTTTGCCCGACGGTCAGAGTGAATCCCACGGAGCCTCCCCCATGAACCCACTTTCTCATCGCTTAAGCCTTCTCCCATCCTTGGCACTGTTGATGATGCTCGGCGGTTGCAACAGCAAAGCCGACCCCGTTGCACAAGCCTCCCTGCCCCGCCCGGTGCTCGCCGCCAAGGTCGAAGCCGCCGCCAATCAGCAAAGCGCCTACACCGGAGTGGTCGCGGCCCGTACCGAAAGCGACCTGGGCTTCCGGGTCAGTGGCAAGGTGATCGAGCGCAAGGTCGACCCCGGCCAGCGCGTAGCCCGTGGCGATACCTTGCTGGTGCTGGACATCGGCGACTTCGAGCTGGCCCTACGCTCGGCAAAAAACCGCGTGAATGCCGCCCAGGCCCAGCTGCGCCAACGGCGTGACGACGAAAACCGCTACCAGCGCCTGGCCAATACCGGCGCCGTGTCGCGGCAGATTTTCGACCAGTCCGCCACCAATCTGCGGGTCGCCGAAGCGGAGCTTTCCGCCGCGCAATCCGATGCCAGCCAGATCGAAAACCGCCGCACCTACTCGGTACTGAAGGCCGACGGTGACGGGATCATCACCGACGTACGGGTGGATCGCGGGCAAGTGGTGGCCGAAGGGCAAGTTGTCGCCCGGTTGGCCCACGATGGCGCCCGGGAAGCCATCGTTAACCTGCCGGAGAACCAGCGCGACCAGGCCTCGCAAAAAGCCCTGGCCTTCCCCTTCGGCGCCCCTGACCAGGCCGTGACTGCCACGTTGCGTGAGCTGTCCGCCAGCGCCGACCCGACCACCCGCACCTACCGCGCACGTTATGTGCTGCACGGCGCCGTCGACCGTTTCGCTCTTGGCTCGACCATCACCGTACGCTTGCAAGGCAATGGCCAGGCGCAACAGACCCGCGTGCCCATCGGTGCCCTGCAGGATGCCGGCAACGGCACCGGGGTGTGGCTGATTGGTGATGATGACAAGGTCAGTTTCGTCCCGGTGAGCGTCGCCAGTCTTGGCCAGGAAGAGGCGCTGCTGAACAGCGGTGTCAGCCCCGGCCAGATTGTCGTAGCCCTTGGCGCGCACCTGCTCCACAGCGGTGACGCGGTACGCCTGCTACCGGCCCAGGTGCTGGCACTCAACCGTAAGCAGGGCCACTGATATGCGCGGCATCAACCTCTCCGAACTGGCCGTCAAACACCGCGCCGTCACGTTGTTCCTGATCATCGCGATCCTCGCCGCCGGGATTTTTGCCTTCGGCAAACTGGGGCGCGCAGAAGACCCGCTGTTCACCGTCAAGGTCATGACCATCACCGCCGCCTGGCCCGGTGCTACGGCCCAGGAAATGCAGGAACAGGTGGCCGACCGCCTGGAAAAACGCCTGCAGGAGCTGGACTACTACGACCGCGTCGAGACCATCGCCCAGCCCGGTTTTGTCTCGATGCGCATGACTTACCTGGAGTCCACGCGCCCCAGCGAGATCCAGGACCTGTTCTACCAGACCCGCAAGAAGCTCAGCGACGAAGCGTCGAAATTGCCCAAAGGCGTGATCGGCCCGTTCTTCAACGACGAGTACTCCGACGTGTACTTCGCGTTGTACGCCCTGGAAGCCGAACACCTGCCCCACCGGCAACAGGTGCAAATGGCAGAAGCCATGCGCCAGGGTTTGCTCAACCTGCCGGGGGTGAAGAAGGTCAACATCCTCGGCGAACAGGCCCAGCGAATCTTCGTCGAGTTTTCCTATGAACGCCTGGCCACGCTGGGCATCAAGCCCGAACAGATCTTCGCTGCCCTCTCCGCGCAAAACGCCGTGGCACCTTCAGGCTTTGTCGAAACCGCCGGCGCACGGGCGTATATCCGTATCGATGGCGCCTTCGACAGCCTGTCGCTGATCGAAAACGTTCCCCTGGAAGCCAACGGCAAGGTGCTGCGTATCGCCGATGTCGCCACCGTCAGCCGTGGTTATGAAGACCCGCCCAGCTACCGCATTCGCCATCAGGGTGACCCGGCGCTGATGCTCGGGGTGGTCATGGAGAAACACTGGAACGGCCTGGAGCTGGACAAGAGTCTCAAGGCCGAGGAAGCAAAAATCCAGGCCGACCTGCCACTGGGCGTGAACTTCGCCAAGGTGTCCGACCAGGCGAAAAACATCAGCCTGGCGGTCAACGAATTCATGCTGAAATTCTTCGTCGCCCTGGCGGTAGTGATGGTGATCAGCCTCTTGGCCCTGGGCTTTCGCGTCGGCCTGGTAGTGGCCGCAGCAGTACCACTGACCCTGTCGATTGTGTTTGTGATCATGCTGATGACGGGCCGCGAATTCGACCGGGTCACCCTCGGTGCGCTGATCATTTCCCTGGGCCTGCTGGTGGATGACGCGATCATTGCCATCGAGATGATGGTGGTGAAACTGGAAGAAGGTTTTGACCGTATCCACGCGGCCACCTTTGCCTGGCGCTCTACCGCAGCACCCATGCTGACCGGGACCCTGGTGACGATTATAGGTTTCCTGCCGGTGGGTTTTGCCCGCTCGGGGGCTGGGGAATACGCCGGCAATATTTTCTGGATCGTCGGCTTTGCGTTGATTTCATCGTGGTTGGTGGCGGTGGTCTTCACCCCCTACTTGGGGGTGAAGCTGCTGCCGCAAATCAAACCGGTGCCGGGCGGCCATGACGCGATTTATGCCGGCCGTTATTACCAGAAGCTGCGCAGCCTGGTGGAGACTTGCGTGCGCAAACGCTGGTGGGTGACCGGGTGGGTGGTATTGGCGTTTGTGCTCTGCGGCTTGGGCATGGGAGTGGTGAAGAAGCAATTCTTCCCCAACTCCGACCGTTCCGAGCTGATTCTTGAGGTGTACATGCCGCCCGGTAGCGCCTTCAAAAGCACTGAGGCGGTGGCGGCACAGGTGGAAAAGGCGCTGATGGAAGAGTCGCAAACCACGATGGTCGATACCTATGTCGGCGGTGGTGCCCCCCGGTTTTTCCTGTCTCTGAACCCCGAACTGCCGGACCCGGCCTTCGCCAAGCTGATCGTGCAAACGCCCGACGCGCATGCCCGAGACGCCTTGAAACTGCGCATGCGTGAACGCATCGCAGCCGGGGAATTTCCTTCAGCGCGGGTGCGGGTCACCCAACTGGTGTTCGGCCCACCCGTGCCCTTCCCCGTGGTGTTTCGCGTGTCCGGTCCGGACCTGAATGTGCTGCGCGGTCTTTCCGAAAACGTGCGCCAAATAGTGGCGGCCAACAAACTGACCCAAGACAGCTTTCTCGACTGGGGCGAGCGCGCCAGCGGCTATCGACTGGTGCTCGACCAGGATCGCCTGCGCCTGTTGGGCTTCACTCCTGATGAAGTGAAATCCCAGCTCAATGCCCTGCTCAGCGGCAACCCGATCACCGAAGTGCGCGAAGGCAATCGCACGGTGTCGGTGGTGGCCCGCTCTCAAGTGAGCCAGCGCGAAGACCTGGGCAACCTGGACAATATGACGCTGACCAACCGCACAGGCGTGTCGGTGCCTTTGGCTCAAGTCGGGCATTTCCAGGCTGTGATGGAAGAACCGATCCTCAAGCGCCGCAACCGTGCGACGACCGTGGAAGTGCGTGCGGACATCGTCGACGGCACCCAACCACCAGACGTGGAAATGGCGGTATATGCCGACCTCAAGCCGCTGATCGCCAAACTGCCCGCCGGCTATCGCATCGACATCGGTGGCCCGGTGGAAGAAAGCGCCAAGGCCAACGTTGCCCTGGCGGCGCTGTTCCCGATCATGATCCTGCTGACCTTGACGGTGATCATGTTCCAGGTGCGTTCATTCGGGGTGATGTTCATGGTCTTTGCCACGGCGCCATTGGGCTTGATTGGTGCCGTACCGACCTTGTTGCTGTTCAACCAGCCGTTTGGCTTCAATGCGATTTTGGGGTTGATCGGGATTGGCGGGATCTTGATGCGCAACACGCTGATTTTTACCGACCAGATTCGGCAAAACCAGGACCAGGGCCTGGCGATTCACGAGGCAATTGTCGAAGCGACGGTGCGTCGGGCCAGGCCGGTGATCTTGACGGCGCTGGCGGCGGCATTGGCGTTTATTCCGCTGACGTTGTCGGTGTTCTGGTCGTCGCTGGCGTATGTGTTGATTGGCGGGGTGTTGGTGGGGACGGTGTTGACGCTGCTGTTCTTGCCGGCGTTGTGCAGCTTGGTGTTGGGGCGGCAGAAGACGCGGGAGATGGTGGCACCAACCTGACTTCAAAGACGCAGTAAACCCCCTGTGGGAGCGGGCTTGCTCGCGAATGCGGAGTGTCAGTCACAGAATATGTCGACTGATACAACGCATTCGCGAGCAAGCCCGCTCCCACATTTCGATCTGTGTTCACAGGAAATTGATGAGGCTTTAAGTCAGCGCTTGGACAGCTCCATGATCATCCGGCTCAACAGGTAGATCCGTGGTGCCACACTCTCCACCTCGGCATATTCCTCAGGCGTATGAATATTGCCGCCGACAATCCCGAACCCATCCAGGGTCGGCGTGCCCACGCCCGCCGACAGGCTGGCATCAGCCGCCCCGCCGCTGCCTTCAACGGTCAGTTTGCGTCCCAACTCGCCGTAGATCCCTTGGGCAATCGCCACCAACTTGTCGGACTCCGGCGTCTGCGGCATCGGCGGCAAGCCGCGGTGCAGGCTGGTGGTCACTTCAGTGTCGGGAATCAGTTTGTTGGCCGAGACCCGCGCCAAGTCCTTCTCGATCCGATCAAACTCTTCCGGCACCGCCGCCCGCACATCCGCCTTGGCGGTGGCTTGGTCCGGGATCACGTTGACCCGATCCCCTGCGTTGAGCACGGTGAAGTTGATGGTGGTTTTCTTCTCGGCGTCCCCCAGTTTGCCCAGTTGCAGGATCTGGTGGGCCGCTTCCATCGCCGCATTGCGCCCCAATTCCGGAGCAACACCGGCGTGGGCGGCCTTGCCCTTGACCTCAACCACAGCGGTGGCGCTGCCCTTGCGCCACACCACCAGACCATCGGCTGGACGACCCGGCTCCAGGTTCAGGGTCACGTCGTTGAGCTTGGCGGTTTTGCGGATCAGTTCGGAGGCAGCCTCCGAACCGGTCTCCTCGCTGGCATCCAGCAGGAAAGTGATTTGCGCGTAGTCCTTGAAACCCTGGTTTTGCAGGACTTTCAACGCGTAGATCCCGGCGACGATCCCGCCCTTGTCGTCCATCACCCCTGGGCCATAGGCGCGACCGTCCTTGATATGGAACGGTCGTTCGGCGGCCGAGCCTTCCTTGAACACGGTATCCATGTGGGCCATCAGCAGGATTTTTGCCTTGCCGGTACCCTTGAGGGTGGCGATGACATGGCTGTTTTTAGCAGCGGCATCGGGCACCAGTTCAATACTGAAACCAAGCTTTTTCAGCTCGTCGACAGCAATCTCGCGGACCTGGGTCAGGCCTGGCTCGTAGCCGGAACCCGAATCGATATTCACCAGGCGTTCCAGCAGTTTCAGGGCATCAGCCTTGTACTGCTCGGCATCAGCCTGGATCTGTTTGTGGGGTTCGGCACTAAAGGCCGGGAACGTGAAACCGAAGGAAAGTGCCAGGGTGGCGGCCAGGGCCGTACGGCGGAAGTTGAAAGTCATGAACCGGTCCTTGTTTTTGTTGGGAGTCGTTGCACACCCTACCTGACAAACACCGATTTGTTGATCGTCAAACCGACTTCAACCAACTCCCCAACACCGAGCTGACCCGGTTGCGCCCGCTGCTCTTGGCTTCGTATAACGCCTGGTCGGCATCATTGAGCCAACTGATGGCATCGCTGTGGGACGCCTGATACGGCGCCAGGCCGATGCTCAAGCTGGCGCGCAGCGTCGGATCCTGGGCATAGCCCAGGCAATTGAAGCGGTCGCGCAAGGCGTCCATCACTTCCGTGGCCCGGCCCAGAGGCATGTCCGGCAGGATCACACAGAACTCATCACCGCCGTAGCGCCCAGCCAGGTCGGTGGCTCGCAGGTTCTGGCGCAACACCTTGCTCAATTGGCGCAGCACGATATCGCCAGTGACGTGGCCGTAGGTGTCGTTGATGGCCTTGAAGTGGTCGATGTCGATCAACGCAATGGCCGCGCCCTGCTGCCCCCGACGGCAACGCTGGAACTCGATTTCCAGGTGATCTTTCCAGGCGCCGTGGTTGAGTAACCCGGACAGGCTGTCGGTGCGACTGAGGGCCAACAGCTCGCGCTTGTGCCGGGACAAGGTGATGGTCTGGCGGTAACAAATCCAGCCCAGGACCAGGGGATACAGCATCAGGATCGGCAGGCAGGCATAGAGCTGCGCCTCGCTGGTCACCGCAATAAACGCCGGGGTGAACACCAGCATCGACACGCCCACCCCAAGCGCCTGGGCCACCCAGCCGGCCAGCATGAACCGAGGCCCGCCGATGGCGACATTGTTCATGGTCATCATCGACAAAGTGGTGACGCTGGGCAACGGATTGAAATGCATGGCACCGACCCAGAAGCCGCCGCAAAACGAGTCAAACAGCAGATTGCGGGTTTCTGCGCGCAGGGAGTTGGAGGAACGAAGCGACCACTGGTAGGCCAAGTGCGGCCAGATAAAACCGTTGGCGATCATCAAGGCCCAGACCCAGCCCGACGGATGAAACGGGTACATCCCGGCCGCCACACAGACAAACCCGAGGGTCAGCCCCAGGGCGCGGGATTTGTACAGGCGTGCGGCGAGCGAAAGTCCCTTTCCTCCTGCGACTGACATGTCTGGCGTGATCCTGAATGAATGCTCGAAGTCTATCAGGGGAAAAGCAAATAGCCACTGCCGCCCGAAGACTGGAACACCCGTGCCAAGGCACCTAGTTGGAAAAACCCCGCGCCAACATCATCGCCACCCCCAGCAGCAACACCGCAGTAACCTTCTGCAACAGCACCCGCCGTTTTGGGTCTTCCAGCACATGTTTGATGCGCTGCCCGAAATAGCAATACAGGCAGCCACTGGCGAACTGCAGCATCAGGAATGTCAGACCGAGGATGGCGATATCACGCGCTGCACTTTCCTGGCCCACGGCGGCGAACTGAGGAAACACTGCGCTGAACAGGATGATCGCCTTGGGGTTCGACAACCCGGTCAACAGGCCCTTGCTGAACAGACTGCGAGTGGTTTCCTGACCCTGGGCCCCGGTGTCAATCGACACGCCACTGCTGGTCCATTGCTTGAACGCCAAATAGAGGATGTAAGCCACGCCCACCAGTTGAATGCCCTGGGTGATCAGCGGATAGCCTTTGATCAGCTCGGAAAAGCCCACCGCAAAAATCAGAATCGAGATCAGGTACGACACACTGGCCCCGAACTGCGCCGGCAAGGAACGCCGCAGGCCATCCTTAAGGCCCAGGCTAAGCAACAACAGAGTCATGGGGCCCGGGCTGAACGCCAGGGTGGTGCACAACAGCAGGAAATACAGAAAGGACGACAGGGTCAGGGCGCTGGCCATGGGTTTCACCACAGGAAGGAATGCCGTGCAGTCTAGAACTGCAAGGCCTGCCCGAGGCAGGTAAACTCTGTGTATATCCACGCAGACTTTACCGGTAAAGTTTGCGGTAAACCCAGGACTCAGCATGCCTATTCCGCAGATTCGCTTCCATGACCGTGCGCCCAAGGTTCAGCAAATCGTCGATGCATTCACCCAGGCCATCGAAACAGGCGAGCTGGCCGCCGGCAGCAAACTGCCGTCGGTACGTGAATTGGGCGAGCAACTGGGGGTCGGTAAATTCACCCTGAACGAGGCACTGGACCGCTTGCGCGGTCGCCATCTGCTGACCTCCAGCCAGGGTCGCGGGCACTTTGTCGCCAGCCGCCTGGCCCAGCCGTCCTCCAGCACCTGGGTGGATCTGCTCCCTCAGGACCTGCTCAGCGTACTGCGCCGCCCTTTGGCAATCGCCCCCGGCGGCCTGCGCCCCGGCGGCGGCCATCTGCCGGAAGACTGGCTCGACTCCGACGCCCTGCGCCAAGCCATGCGCAGCGCAGTGCGCGCACCGTCCCTGCGTGTCGCCAGCCTCGGCACCCCGGCCGGCCTGCTGCCCTTGCGCCAAGCCCTGCAACAGAAACTCCAGGGCGAAGGGCTGTCGGTACCGGTGGAACAAATCATCACCACCCCCAATACCCTGCAAGGCCTGGATATGTTGATGCGTCTGCTGGCGCGCCCCGGGGATACGGTGCTGCTGGACGCCCCCTGCTATTTCAACTTCCACGCCAACCTGGCGTTGCACGGGGTCAAGGTGGTGACGATCGCGCGGCGGCCAGACGGCTTCGACTTTGCCGCCCTGGAGCAACTACTCGCCGAGCAGCGACCCAGCCTGTACCTGACCACCGGCGTGCTGCACAACCCCACCGGGCATTCCTTCAGCCCGGGGCAAGCCTTTCGCCTGTTGCAACTGACCCGGCAATACGGTTGCCATATCGTCGAGGACGACCTTTACGGCGACCTGCACCCCAACCCACCGCCACGTCTGGCCGCCCTCGCCGGGCTGGAACAGGTGACTTATCTATCCGGGTTTTCGAAAAGCCTCAGTGCGAATGTGCGGGTCAGCTATGTGGTGGCGGCGCCGCAATTGGCGGCCAACTTGACCAATATGAAGTTGATGAGTGGCGGGATTACGTCGGAGTTGTTTGAGCAGATTGTCTATCGGTTGCTCAGTGAGGGGAGTTATGCCAAGCATCGCAAGCGTATGGTTCAGCGGTTGCTGGAGGCCGGAGGGCGGGTTGAGCAGTGGTTGCGGCGGTGTGGGTGTGAGTTGCCCATGGGGTTTGAAGGGGGGATGTTTATCTGGGCGCGGTTGCCGGCGGGGGTGAATGGGGAGCGGCTGGCTGAGGCGGGGTTGAAACGCGGGATGGTGTTGGCGCCGGGGGCGTTGTTTGGGTATGAGGGGGGGATGCGGGATTTTATGCGGTTTAATGTGGGGCATTGTGATGATTTTAGGGTTTGGGAGGGGGTTGAGGGGTTGTTGAGGGGTGATTGAGTGCATATCCGTTGTTGCGGTGATGGCTGATTAGGGTTCCGCTCTTACAGCGGCTCACTTTTGAACAGCGCAAAAGTAAGCAAAACGCTCTTGCCCCACCACTCGGCACCTCGCCTAGGCTCGGTGTGCCCTCACTCCGGCATTGGTCCGTGGGCCGCCGCAATGGGCCATCCCTGGCCCAGTGCGGCTAAACCGGCGTCCTGCCGGTTTACCCACGGACCAATGCCTACGTTCAGCCAGCGTGGTTTAACGGGGCGCCTAAGATCAAAGTCAAAAGCAGATCAAGAACACAGCGGCCTACCGGCCGGCTTGAGTGGTGTGAATCGAAGGCAAAATCAAAAACGGGCACGGTCTACTGTGGGAGCAGGCAAGCCAGCTCCCACAGAAAAGCAGATCTGCTTTCGCTCTGGCCCTTGCTGGACCTTGCCTTTGCTTCTACCACTCAGGTCGGCTTTCAGGCCGCCGTGCTTTTGATTTTGATCTATCAGGCCCCATTAACCATGATGGCCGAACGCAGGCATTGCGCAGTGGGCATCCCGGCATGGATGCCGGGATAGCCGCGTTGGGCCATGGATGGCCCGTCGCGGCGGCCCACGGAGCAATGCCGGAGTGAGGGCACGCCGAGCCACAGCGAGGCGCCGAATGGTGGGGCAAGACCTTTTGGTTACTTTTGGGGCGTTTGCCAAAAGTGACCCGCTGTAAGAGCGGAACCATAAGTAGCCATCACCGAAGAAATGGATATGTACTCAAACAACCAAACAGCCTGGTCGGCTACCAGGCCGCCACGTCACCCCGGCAACGGAATCACCCTCAACGACCTCACCGACTTATACGAAAAACTCGAATAAATCTCCTTAACACAAGGCAACGTCTGCAAAACCTCCCGCGCAAACTCCCCAAACGACTCCAGATCCTTCGCCACCACTTCCAGCAAAAAATCATACCGCCCCGAAACGTTATGACACGCCACAATCTCGGGAATCGCCAACAACCGCTGCTCAAACGCCCGGGCAATTTCCTTGGAATGGGTATCCATCATAATGCTGACAAACGCCGTCACCCCATACCCCAGCGCCTTGGGCGAAAGAATCGCCTGATAACCACTGATCACCCCACTGTCTTCCAGATGTTTCACCCGTCGCCAACACGGCGAAGTGGTCAGGGAAACACGCTCGGCCAGCTCGGCCACAGTCAAACGGGCATTACCCTGCAGGGCATCCAGCAGGGCTTTATCGGTACGGTCCAGGCTTCCAGGCATGTCTTGCCTCAAAAATTCATTTTTATTGGTTTTCATCCCAACCCACCGGCTTTTCCCGGCAAAGTATGGAACGTTCGGCCTCGGTTATGAGCATAGCATCGTAGGAAATAAGGAGCGTCCGACCATGAACAATAAACACAACACGTTCGGCTTTTCCACCCGCGCCATCCACCATGGCTATGATCCACAAGACCACCACGGTGCCCTGATCCCGCCGATCTACCTCAGCGCCACCTTCGCCTTTCCCACCGCCGAATACGGCGCCGGCTGCTTTGCCGGTGAAGAACGCGGGCACTTCTACACGCGCATCTCCAACCCGACCCTGGCCCTGCTGGAGTCACGCATGGCCACCCTGGAAAACGGCGAAGCTGGCGTGGCCTTCAGCTCCGGCATGGGTGCAATCGCCGCCACCTTCTGGACCCTGCTGCGCCCAGGTGACGAAATCATCGTCAGCCAGACGCTCTACGGCTGCACCTTCGCCCTGCTGCACCACGGGATCGGCGAATTCGGCGTCAAGGTGCGCCATGTCGACCTATCGGACCTGGCCGCCTTGCGCGCGGCACTCTCGCCTCAAACCCGCATGATCTACTTCGAAACCCCGGCCAACCCCAATCTGCAACTGGTGGACATCGCGGCCGTAGCCGAGATCGCTCACCAACGGCCCGGTATCACCGTGGTGGTGGACAACACCTATTGCACCCCCTACCTGCAACGTCCTCTGGAAATGGGCGCCGATGTGGTGGTGCATTCAGCCACCAAATACCTCAGCGGCCACGGTGATATCACCGCTGGCATCGCCGTCACCACCCAGGCCCTGGCCCAACGAATTCGCCTGCAAGGCCTCAAGGATCTGACCGGCGCCGTACTGTCGCCTCAAGATGCTTTTCTGTTGATGCGCGGTCTCAAGACGTTGGCCCTGCGCATGGATCGCCACTGCAGTAACGCTCAGGCCATCGCCGAAGCATTGCAGGCGCACCCAGCGGTGGAATGGGTCACCTACCCCGGACTGAAGTCGTTCCCGCAGTACGAATTGGCCGCCCGCCAGATGAAGTTGTCCGGCGGCATGATCGCCTTCGAACTCAAGGGTGGCATCGATACCGGACGGCGTTTCATGAATGCGCTCCAGCTGTTCAGCCGTGCGGTGAGCCTGGGGGATGCCGAGTCATTGGCCCAGCACCCGGCGACCATGACCCACTCCACTTACACCCCCGAAGAACGCGCCCATCACGGGATTTCCGAAGGGCTGGTGCGGCTGTCGGCAGGCCTTGAGGACGTCGCCGATTTGCTGGCGGATGTGCAGCAGGCCCTGGCCAAATGCATCAAGCGCACTCCGGTGACAAAGCCAGCGGTTCAGCTTGAGGTACACGCCAAGTAAATCCACGCCGAGGAGGTGTCCGCCTCCTCGACACACCACTGCAACAGTGCAGTGTTCAACTACTCCCGCCGATAGACAATTCAATCCGACCCTTTCGGGTTGTCGCCCTCGCAAGACTTAATATTTTTTTTACGGATTGGATCCCCCTGCTATCCCAAGGCTGTACTAGGATACGACTCGGCCGCCACTACTATCACTGTAGGTTATTCACTCTACTTATCATCTTAAAACCCATCGCGATAAGGCAGCCTCTTCACCCACAAAACTCATGGACGAAATGATGAACTCACACCTGTTCCCACACATTGGCAAGGTCATCGCCAGCACCGGCAGCCGCCACTTCCCGCGCATGCTACATGACCTGATACTGACCCAACTGGATGTGGATGCCACGCACATCAAGCAATTGCGTGTGAATTCAGAGGGCCAGCCGAAGCGCAAGGCATGCACCTCAAGGGTCGAAGGCCTGCTCCCGGTGTACACCGACTCAATAGCCGGCAGTACCCACACAGCACCCACAGCATCCGACCCCGCATGGCCCGCCGCTCAGTTGCACCTGACTCGGCGCAAGGATGATTTCAATTACGTGCTCTCTGTGTATCGCTCGCACCAGTCGCAGAATTTTTCTGCCCAGGAACGGATCATCCTGCAGGATTTCTCATCGCTGCTGTTACCCATGGTCGAGAAACACATCGCCGCGATCCAGCCGTGCAGCAATGACAACAGCGCCCTCACCCAGAGCAGCGAAAATCAGGGCATCGAAACCCTGCGTCGACGCTTTGACGAACGCCTGGCGCAATCGGACCTGAAGCTGTCAAGCCGTGAGCTGGAAGTGTGTGTCGGCATGCTGGCCGGACGTACCGCACCGGAGTTGGCCGAGCAACTGGCGCTGAAGGTCAACACTATCGAAAGCTACCTCAAACGTGCCGCGATCAAGATGGGCATCAGCGGGCGGCATTCGTTGTTGCGGTGGATGTATTCGGCACAAGACGGCGCTACCCTGTAGCCCTCTGGTTAGATACCGTCTGCAGTCACCAGGCAAGAGCCCTGTCAGGCCATACATTTGGCCCGTTGTAGCCGCTGCCGAAGAATGAGGCTGCGATAAGGGCCGAAGGACCTTCGGCAGTTTCAAGATCCTGGCGATCTGCTGCGCAGCCGATCGCAGGCTGCGCCGGCGGCTACAGGTGGTCGACACGGCCCGCCCTGGTAGACGCCCTCTTCAATCCCGCGCCAACGCTTCGATAGGATCCAGCCGCGCCGCATTGCGCGCCGGTACAAAGCCAAACACGATACCGATCATTGTCGAACAGGCAAACGCGGTGACGATCGAGCCCACGGAAAACACCATCTCCCATTCTTTGACGAACAACGAGAACAACAAACCGATGCCCAGCGACAGCGAGATGCCGATCATCCCGCCAATCAGGCAGACCATCACCGCCTCCACCAGGAACTGCTGACGAATATCCGACTGCCGCGCTCCAACCGCCATGCGAATACCAATCTCGCGGGTACGTTCGGTGACCGATACCAGCATGATATTCATCACCCCAATCCCGCCCACCAGCAACGAAATCACCGCAATCAACGACAGCAGCAACGTCAGGGAACGGCTGGTTTTCTGCACCGTCTGCATGATGCTGTCGAGGTTGTTGGTGAAGAAATCCTTAGTACCGTGACGCTGCTGCATGAGTTTGTTGACGTTATCTTCCACCACCTTGCTCGGCTGCCCGTCTTTGATGCGCACGGTGATGCTGTCCAGATGGCGCTGCCCCAATAACCGACCGGCCGCAGTCTCATAAGGCACCCAGATTTGAAGAGCCTTGCTGGCGGCGAACATGTTCTTGTTTTCCTTCGTCACGCCGATCACCGTACACGGCAGGTTGCCGATCAGGATCACCTGGCCCAACGGATCCACCCCCGCGCCGAAAAGCCGGTGACGGGTGTTGTGATCGATCACCACTACTTGCGCCTGACGCCTGGCATCGCTTTCGCTGAAAGAAATGCCGGCTTCCAGCTTCAGGCCCTTGACCTGGAAGTAGCGGTCGCTGACACCGTTCACCTGAGCATCCACGTCTATGTTGCCGTAGCGCAACAGCAGGTTGCGGCCCACCATCGGGGTTGCGCTGTCCACGTAGTACAGCTGGTTCAGCGCGTCCACATCGGAGGGTAGAAGGGTCTCGATAGCCGAGGCCCGGCTGTCACCAAAACTGGTGCCGGGCAAGATGTCGATGGTGTTGCTCGCAATGGCCTGGATGTCCTTGAGCACATAGCGCTTGGCACCTTCGCCAATAGCCGAAATCGACACCACAGACGTGATGCCGATGACGATACCAAGCATGGTCAACAAGGTGCGCATACGATGGGAGACCAGCGCCACCCAAGCCATGTTGAAAGCCTCCTTGAACAACCCGAGACTGGCCACCAAGCGCCGTGGACCACTGTGCTTGGGCTCGATGGGGACTTCGTTGGGCAGATCCAGGCCACTACTTTCGTTGGCGCGATCGCTGACAATCTCGCCGTCGCGCACCTCAATAATCCGCTGGGCATTGGCTGCCACTTTCGGGTCGTGGGTAACGATAATCACGGTGTGCCCGGCCGCGTGCAACTCCGCCAGGATACGCATCACTTCCTTACCGCTGTGGGTATCAAGAGCACCGGTGGGCTCGTCGGCGAGGATCACTTCGCCGCCATTCATCAGCGCCCGGGCGATACTCACCCGCTGTTGCTGGCCACCAGAAAGCTGGCTGGGCCGATGGGTCAAATGCCCCGACAACCCCAGCCGAGCCAACAACTCCCCAGCCCGGCTGTAGCGCTGGGTTTGGGGCGTGCCAGCATAGATTGCCGGCATTTCCACGTTGTGCAAGGCACTCAGGTGCGCCAACAAATGGTAACGCTGGAAGATAAAACCGAAGTAGTCGCGACGCAGTTCAGCCAACTGCTCATCGTTGAGGGACCGGGTTTCGATGCCATTGATCTTGTAGCTGCCGGCCGTGGCGTAATCCAGCCCGCCGAGGATGTTCATCAGGGTCGACTTGCCCGAGCCCGAGGCCCCGGTGATCGCCACCATTTCCCCGGCATTGATCGTCAGGTCGATGCCTTTGAGGGCAATGAACTCCCGGTCGCCGGCCATGAAACTGCGGGTAATGCCTTTAAGTTCCAGTAATGGCTGACTCATCCGTCAGCCCCCCGCCACGGCTGGCGCAGCATCGCCGATCACCACCTGGTCACCCTCAACCAGGCCATCGGTGATCTGCACCTTGACGTTGTTATTGATACCGGTCTGGACATTACGCGAGGTGGCCTTACCCTTTGCACCCAGCACCCGCACCGTGAAACTGCCGTCGGCATTGCGCGGGCCGAGCGCCGCCACCGGCACCGTCAGCGCCGCCTTTGCGGTATCCAGCACGATGCGCACCTGGGCGGTCATGGCGATGCGCAGACGGTGGTCGACGTTGGGCACCTCGAAAAGCGCGTTGTAGAACACTGCCGTGTTCTGTTTCGGAGTACCGGCGGGCTGGGTGTCCAGGAAATTCTGTGGCGCAGGTTCCGTACCGCGCAGCTTGGCGTAGTAGCGTTTGTCGGCCTCGCCGAGAATGGTGAAGTACACCTGCTGGCCGGGGCTGATATGGATGACGTCCGCCTCCGATACCTGGGCTTTGACGGTCATGGTGTCCAGGTCTGCCAGCTTGAGCAGCACCGGCGCCAACTGGCTAGCGATCACGGTCTGGCCTTCCTGAGTAACGATGCCCACTACGTCGCCATCAATTGGCGCGACGATGCGGGTGTAGTCCAGGTTGACCTTCGCGGTGTCGATCTGAATGTGCGCACTCTTGATCTGTGCATCCAGGGCCAACAGGTTGGCCTGTTGCACATGGTAGTTGGACTCGGCGTTCTCAAAATCCTGGCGCGACACCGACTCGTCGTCCTGCAGCCTCTGATAACGCTCGTAGACCGACTTGGCCTGCTTGAGCTGGGCGGCAGTGGCGCGGCGCTGGGCCTGGAGGTTTTCCTCATCCACCTGAGCTTTGCGTAAGGTATTTTGCAAGATCAGCGGATCGATTTCCGCCAGCCACTGCCCCTTCCTCACCTTGTCCCCAAGCTTGACCTTGAGGGACTTCAACTGGCCGGAAACCTGGGCACCGACATCCACCTGTTTGATGCCCTCCAGAAGACCGGTGGCCAGCACTGCATTCTCAATATCGCTGCGTTCAGCGGTAGCGGTGAGGTACTGCGGCGCGTCCGCCGGCGCTTGCACCGCATAGACAACCAACCCCGCCGCAACCACCAACACCAGGCCTAATCCAACCTTGCGAAACTTCGACTTTTCCATAAATGACCACAAAAGGTGTTGAGGGCAAGCCCGACCGGGTTTGGTCGGGCCTCACTTAAATCTTCAGATCGATGCAGCTTTACTGCCGGCTATCACGAACCTGTTCCCTGGCCGCCACTGTCAACCCGTCATGCCACCAAGCCGCCAAACTGTAGACATTCGGCGCCTTGAGCAGCGTGAAATGATTCCCCGGCCCATACCAGACCTCCAGCGAACCCGAATGACGACGCCACCCCTCGATCATCGCCGCTTGCTCGCGTTGGTTACCCAAGGCATCCAGCGTCGGATCATCAGCCAGCACCAACCGCACCAAACCACTGACCGCCCGGCGCGGCTGATAAACCGTACGCAACGCAGTGGCATAAGTACGCGCCGGCCCATGCATCGCATCCGGGGTCGAACGCTGGGGCAGCAACCCCGCACCCACCATCCCGGCATGCAGCAACTGGCGCTGCACCGCCTCGCCTTGCTCGGCGAAACGCACCCGATCAATCCCCAACGGCTTACCCGCCGCCAGTTGCATCGACTCAATCAACCGCAACAGTGCTGCGGTGGTGGTGTAGGGCTTGCCCACCACCCCATTCCCCCCCGGAGACTCACTGTCAATCACCGTCAGCGACGCCACCTCCCGACCCTGCGATTGCAAACTGGCCGCCATCTCAAACGCCACCCAGCCCCCAAACGAATGCCCGATCAGGTGCACCGGCCCATGGGGATATTCATGCTCAAGGGCCTGCAAGTAATGCCGTGCAGCCGCCTCCACCAGACTATGGGGCACCGACTCTCCATCCAGCCCACGAGGCTGCAAGCCAAGGATCGGCCAATCACTTCCCAAGGCTTCGGTCAGGCCGACAAACCCGGTGACACTGTCACCCGCTCCCGGCACACAAAAGATCGGGGCGTGCCCTGCCCGACCGCGCTGAATCCGCAGTAACGGTTGATGGACCACTTCGGCCAGTGGCTCGCAATCCTCCATCGCCTGGCAGATCGCCTGCCCCAGTTTCTGGATATGCGGTGCCTGCATCATGCTGCGATGGTCGCCTGGTACCGGAACCTGCCGCAGTTGACCCGCCACCAATACCTCGTTCCAGCCCTGAGAGGAGGGTTCGCTCGAATGCTCGGCACAAAACAGGTGCACGGGGATCGAGGTCGGGAACAGGCTGTAATGCGCTTGGGCATGACCATGAGCCACTTCCCGCTCGATGAAATGCAGCACATCCGTCGCAGTCGCCGTCAGCATGTCCGGACTTAACAGGTGCTGATCGCGACAACAGTGCAACAATCCGTCGAAGTCGAAATGCGAAATGTCCGCCCCCAACTGCTCCAGACTGGCCAGCGCATCGACGCCTGCAGCCCCCTGTGTCGACCAATACGCGGTGCAATGGAAGAGCAAATGGCGCTTGCTCGCATGCTGCCCGGACCAGTGTGCCTTGCCCTCGCCAGCCAGGCGCGGCACGTAGCTGTCGATCAATCCGAGGAACGCTACCGGCTCATCCTGACCCAACAACTGCATTGCCACCTCATAGGCCAACACACCGCCGAACGACCACCCCGCCAACCGATAGGGGCCTCGAGGCTGGACAGATCGGATGATCCCCACCAAGCGCGTCGCCAGGCCTTCCATGGTCTGCAACTGGGGTTGCCCCAAGGTAACCCCCGGCAAGCCGTAGATAGGGAAGTCCCCCGCAAGATGCTGCCCCAGTGTCGGGAAATACACGTCCAGGCCGGTGAACTCGTGGACCAGGAACAACGGCGGCTGACTGCCGCCGGCGCGCACCGGAATCAGCACCACCTCATCAGCAGGCGCGTCGGTACGCAGGCTAAGCATCGAGGCCACGGCCTCAACACTGGCGTGCTCGAACAGCTCGGCCAAAGACACCGCCAGCCCCGTCCCCTTCATCAGGTTGACTAGGCGGATCGCCAACAACGAATGGCCGCCCAACTCAAAGAAGTTGTCATGCCGACCCACGCGTTCCAGCTTCAGTACCTCGGCCCATAACTGTGCCAGGGTTTCCTCCAGGGGATTGATCGGGGCCTCATAGGCTTGGCTGATCAACGCGTGGGCTTCGGGCGCCGGCAAGGCCTTGCGGTCCAACTTGCCGTTGGCCGACAGCGGCAGTTGCGCCAACCATACGTAGGCCGACGGCACCATGTAGTCCGGCAGGTGCGCCAGCAGATGGGCACGCAACGTTTCAGCTTCTACCGCAGGGCCGGTGTAATACGCCACCAAACGTTTGTCCCCCGGCGCGTCCTCACGGGCCAGTACCACGGCTTCGTTGACCTGCGGGTAGGCCGTCAAGCAGGCCTGGATTTCCCCCAGTTCAATGCGCAGGCCACGGATCTTCACCTGGTCATCGTTGCGCCCCAGGTACTCGATAGTGCCGTCGGGCAGGTAGCGGCCGACGTCGCCGGTGCGGTACATCCGACCGTCGGTGAACGGGTCCTTGAGGAAGCGTTCGGCGGTCAGTTCCGGACGGTGCAGGTAACCGCGGGCCACCTGCACACCGCCGATAAACAACTCACCGACCACACCCAACGGCACCGGCTGCATTTGACCGTCCAACAGGTACATCCGCGTGTTGGCAATCGGCTTGCCGATCGGCGTGTTGTCCGGTGTCACGGGGCCGGCGCAGTTCCACGCCGTCACGTCCACCGCCGCTTCGGTCGGGCCGTACAGGTTATGCAACTCGCTGCCCGGCAATTGCTGCTTGAAGCGTCGTACCAGGTTGCCCGGCAACGCCTCGCCGCTGCACATCACTCGCACCAGGCAAGCCGCTTGGCTGACATCACCCTGGGCCAGGAACACGTCGAGCATCGACGGTACAAAGTGCAAGGTGGTGATCTGTTCGGCGGCGATCACTTCGCACAGGTAAGCCGGATCCTTGTGGCCGCCAGGACGCGCCATGACCAACCGGGCGCCGGTAAACAGCGGCCAGAAGAACTCCCACACCGACACGTCGAAACTGAACGGGGTTTTCTGCAAGACCGTATCGCTGGCCGTCAAACCATAGGCGTCCTGCATCCACAGCAGACGGTTGACTACCGCACCGTGTTCGTTGATCACGCCCTTGGGCTGGCCGGTGGAGCCGGAGGTGTAGATCACGTAGGCCTGATGCTGCGCGGTCAATCCGGGTACCTGCGGATTATCGACGGGCTGGTGCTGCCAGGTGTTGTGGTCCAGGTTCACCACCGGCACGTTCACCTCGCCCAACAGCGCGCGGGTAGCTCCTTGCACCAGCACCGCCACCGGTGCGCTGTCTTGCAGCATGTAGGCCAGACGGTCCAGCGGGTACGCCGGGTCCAGCGGCACATAACCGCCGCCGGCCTTGAGGATGGCGAACAGGCCGACGACCATGTCCAGGCCACGTTCGACGCAGATCGCCACGCGTGAATCCGGCCCTACACCTTGCTCGCGCAGGTGATGCGCCAACTGGTTGGCACGCCTGTTCAACTCGACATAGGTCAGTCGTTGCTCACCGGCCTGTACTGCCAAGGCATTCGGTGTACGCAACACCTGGCCTTCGAACATCCCATGCAGGGTCTGGTCGAGGTTGTAGTCAACCTGGGTAGCGTTGAAGCCTTCCAGCAAGTGATGCCGTTGTGCGTCATCCAACAACAGCGTGTGTTCCAGCACCGCCTGATCATTGTCGACCATGGCCTGCAATACCCGCTTGAAGTAGCCGACATAACGCACCATCGTCGACTCATCGAACAATGCCGTGGCGTATTCCAGGGTGCCGCTGATGCCGCCCTGCCCTTCACCCAGGTTCAACGACAAGTCGAACTTGGCAAAGTGACTCGGCTCGGCAACCCCTTCCAGGGTCAGGTCTCCCAGCGCCAGTACCGGGCCATCGATGCTCTGCCAGGTCAACAGCGTCTGGAACAGCGGGCTATGGGCCAGGCTGCGCACCGGACGGGTGATTTCCACCACTTGCTCGAAGGGCAGGTCCTGATGAGCCTGGGCTTCCAGGGTCAGGGCCTTGACCCGGGCGAGCAACGCTTCGACGCTCAGTTCACCCGAGGTATCAATGCGCACCGCGAGGGTGTTGACGAACAGCCCAATCAGTCCCTCCACCTCGGCCCGCTGGCGGTTGGCTACCGGCGAACCGATCACCACTTCTTCCTGGCCGGCCAGGCGCGACAACAGCGAGGCCCAGGCGGCCATCATGGTCATATACAGCGTGGTGCCATGGCGTTGGCTAAGCGCTCGGACCCCTGCACTCAACGCATCATTCAGGCGCACTTCTACACTGCTGCCGGCATAGTTCTGGCGGGCCGGCCGTGGGCGGTCAGTGGGCAGCATCAACAGTGCGGGAGCGCCCGCCAGAGTCTGCTGCCAGAACGAATTCTGGCGTTGCAGCACTTCACCACTCAGCCACAGGCGCTGCCACATGGCGAAGTCGCTGTACTGGATGGGTAACGGCGGCAACGGATCGGCCAGGCCCTGGCTGAAGGCACGGTACAGCGCCATCAGTTCACGGGTCAGCACCCCCATGGACCAACCGTCCGAGACGATATGGTGCATCGTCAGCAGCAGCACGTGATGGTCGTCGGCCATGATCACCAGACGCCCACGTAACAGCGGACCACGTTGCAGGTCGAACGGGGCCGACGCTTCGCCCTGGATCAAGGCCTCCAGCACCTGCCCGGCTTCAGGGTGATGACGCAAGTCCTGCAAGGCCAGGGGCATTACGTCCTCGGGCGGTACGATCAGCACCTGGGCGTCATCGCCTTGTTGGATAAAGCGGCTACGCAGCACCTCATGGCGCGCGACGATCCGCGCCAGGGCGTGCTGCAAGGCTTCAACATGCAGTTGGCCCCGCAGACGCAGGCCGATAGGAATGTTATAGGCCGTGCTGGCGCCTTCCATCAGCGCCAGGAACCATAGGCGCTGTTGCGCGAATGACAACGGCAGATCCTCGTCGAGCGCAGCCGGCAGAATATCCGGCAAGACACTGCGCCCTGCCTGAGCCAGGACTTGGGCCACGGCCGTCAGTTCAGCATTGGCAAACAGATCGCTCAGCGCCAGTTCAACACCCAGTCGCTGGCGGACCTGGGACACCATGCGCATCGCCAGCAATGAATGCCCGCCCAGTTCGAAGAAATGATCCTGGCGCCCGACACGCTCCACCTGCAGCACATCAGCCCAGATATGGGCCAGCACCGTCTCGATTTCGCCGTGAGGCGCCTCGTATTCACGGGAGAACATCGCCGCCAAGTCCGGCTTGGGCAAGGCCTTGCGGTCCAGCTTGCCATTGGCCGTCAACGGCAGCGCGTCCAGCCTCACATAGGCAACCGGCACCATGTAATCCGGCAAGTGCGCCAACAGATGAGCCCGTACTTCGGCGAGAGCCAGGGGCTCGATGGCCTTGTGTTCGATGAAATAGGCCACCAGTCGTGTCTGGCCGGGTTGGTCCTCTCGAGCCAATACCACCGCGTCCTGGATGCCGGGCCACTGGTTGAGGCAGGTTTCGATCTCGCCCAACTCGATGCGCACACCACGGATTTTCACCTGGTCGTCATTGCGGCCCAGGTACTCGATATTGCCGTCAGCCAGCCACCGGGCCAGGTCGCCGGTACGGTACATGCGCCCTTGGTTAAACGGGTCATCGAGGAAGCGCTCGGCAGTCATTTCCGGCCGGTTTAGATAACCACGGGCTACGCCTTTGCCTCCCACATACAACTCGCCGGCCACGCCCTGTGGAACGGGGCGCTGCTGCGAATCCAGCAGGTAGACCCTGACGTTGGCGATGGGCTTGCCGATATGCAAAATACGCCCGACCTCGACCCGACCCGAGGTCGCCACCACCGTGGCTTCGGTGGGGCCATAGTTGTTGATCACCTCGAAACCCTGGGCCTTCGGAAACTGGCGCAAGCGGTCGCCACCAATCAACAGCGTGCGCAGGGTTGGGTGCTCAATGTGCTGATTGAAGGCATATTCGGCCACCGGCGTGGGCAGGAAGCACACATCCAGGGGTTGCGCGCGCCACCAGCTCAGCAGTGCGTCGATATCCTCCGCACCGTCGTGGGCCGGTGGCAGGTGCAAAGTGGCGCCGCTGCACAGCGCCGGCCAGACTTCCCAAGCCATCGCATCAAAGCCGAAGCCAGCAACGCTCGCGGTATGGCGTCCTGGGCCCAGGTCGAAACTGCCGCAATGCCAGCTCACCAGATTGGCCACCGTGCGGTGTTCCACCATCACCCCTTTGGGCAGGCCGGTGGAGCCGGAGGTGTAGATCACATAGGCCAGGTTCGACGGGGTCAGGCCCGCGACCTGTGGGTTGGTCTCGGGCTGGTGCTCCCAGGTGGAGTTGTCCAGGTTGATCACCGGCACGCCGAGGGACGGCAAGCGTTTGAGCAGGTCCGCCTGAGTCACCACGGCCACCGGCGTGCAATCACTGAGCAGGTAGTTCAGGCGCTCGGCCGGATGGGACGGATCCACCGGGACATAGCAGGCACCGGACTTGAGGATCGCCAACAACCCTACCAACGTGTCCAGACCACGCCGGGCGACAATCGCCACCCTATCATCAGGCTGCACTCCCAGCCCCCGAAGGTGACGAGCCAGGGCATTGGCACGTTGATTGAGTTGTGCGTAAGTCAGGTGTCGCTCACCAACCTGTGCTGCCAGGGCATACGGCGTGCGTAGCGCCTGGCCTTCGAACAGGCCGTGAAGGGTCTGGTCAAGGGCGCAATCCACCTCGGTGCTGTTGAAACCTTCCAGCAGGTGCTTGCGCTCCTGCTCCCCCACCAAGGCAACGTGTTCCAATACCGCCTGGTCATTGTCGACCATAGCCTGCAGCAGCCGCTTGAAGTAGCCGATATACCGCAACATCGTCGCTTGATCGAACAACGCCGTTGCATATTCCAGGACACCGTGAATTGCGCCCGCCGTTTCTCCCAGGCCCAGGGACAGGTCGAACTTGGCGATCTGACTGTCGGCAGTCACGCCCTCCAGGGTCAAGTCCCCCAGACTCAGGGCAGGACCCTGCGCACTGTCCCAGGTCAGTACGGTCTGGAACAGCGGGCTGTGAGCCAGGCTGCGCACCGGCCGGGCGATTTCCACCACTTGTTCGAAGGGCAGGTCCTGATGCTCCTGTGCCGCCAGGGTCAGCGCCTTGACCCGGGCCAACAGGGCTGCGACGCTCAGTTCGCCGCTGGTGTCGATGCGTATCGCCAGGGTGTTGACGAACACGCCGATCAACCCTTGCACCTCAACACGCTGGCGGTTGGCGACCGGCGAACCGATCACCACGTCGTCCTGTCCTGACAGACGTGAGAGCAGCGCTGCCCAAGCGGTCATCATGGTCATGTAGAGCGTGGTGCCATGACGCTGGCTCAAGGTCTTGAGTCCGGCGCTCAAGCGCTCATCCAGTTGCACCTCGACACTGCTGCCGGTGTAGTCCTGCTGCGCCGGACGCGGATGATCGGTAGGCAGCATCAACAAGGCCGGCGCACCGGCCAGAGCATGCTGCCAGTAGTCGCTTTGGCGCTTCAATACTTCACCGCTCAGCCACAGGCGCTGCCAGACGGCAAAGTCGCCGTACTGGATGGCCAGCGGCGGTAACGGATCGGCCTGGCCCAGACGGAAGGCCTGGTAGAGCGCCACCAGCTCCCGGGTCAGGACGCCCATGGACCAGCCATCAGAAATGATGTGATGCATCGTCAACAACAACACATGATGGTCGTCAGCCATGATCACCAGGCACCCGCGCAGCAACGGACCGTGCTGCAAGTCAAAGGGCGCCGAGGCTTCGCTGCGGATCAGGGCCTCCAGTATTTGCTGCGCGTCGGGTTGCCCGCGCAAATCCTGCAGCGGCAGGCACTGCACCTCCTCAGGTGATGCAATCTGCACCAGCGCGTCATCACCCCGCTGGACAAATCGGCTGCGCAAGGTCTCGTGACGCACGACAATCTGCGCCAAAGCGAGTTGCAGTGCCTGGACATGCAGTTGTCCTCGCAGACGCAGGGCTACAGGGATGTTGTAAGCGGTATTGGCACCTTCCATCTGAGCCAGGAACCACAACCGCTGCTGAGCAAACGACAGCGGCAGGTCCTGGTCACGGGCGGCCGGCAGAATATCCGGCAGCGTGCTGCGGCCGGCCTGGGCCAGTACCTGGGCGACTGCCGCGAGTTCGGCGTTGGCGAACAAGTCGCCGAGTTGCAAATCGACTCCGAGGCGCTGACGCACCTGGGACACCATGCGCATCGCCAGCAGCGAATGACCGCCCAGTTCAAAGAAATGATCCTGACGCCCGACACGCGCCACCTGCAGTACATCGGCCCAGACCTGCGCCAGCACGCTTTCGATTTCGCCAATCGGCGCTTCGTATTCGCGGGTAAACACGGCGGTCAGGTCCGGCTTGGGCAGGGCCTTGCGATCCAGCTTGCCATTGGCGGTCAGTGGCAACGCGTCCAGCTTCATGTAGGCCACCGGCACCATGTAGTCCGGCAGATGCGCCACCAGATGCGCACGAATTTCGCCGACCTCCAAGGGGTCGATCTGCTGCCTTTCGGTGAAGTACGCCACCAGGCGGATCTGGCCAGGCAGGTCTTCACGGGCCAACACCACCGCTTCCTGAATACCGGGAAACTGGCTGAGGCGGGTTTCGATCTCACCCAGCTCAATGCGCACGCCACGGATCTTCACCTGGTCGTCGTTGCGGCCCAGGTATTCGAGATTACCGTCGGGCAGCCAGCGCGCCAGGTCGCCGGTGCGGTACATGCGCCCGGCATTGAAGGGGTCGTCGAGAAAGCGTTCGGCGGTCAGTTCCGGACGGTTCAAGTAACCCCGCGCCACGCCTTTGCCGCCAACGTACAACTCGCCCGCGACACCCATCGGTACCAGCCGTTGCTGCGCGTCCAGCAGGTATACCGTGGCATTGGCCATCGGTTTACCGATATGCAGCGGCTGCCCCACTTCTACGCGGCCGGACGTGGCGACCACGGAGGCTTCGGTAGGACCATAGTTGTTGATCACGGTAAACGTCGGGGTACGGGTGAACTGGCGCAGGCGATCGCCACCGATCAGCAGCGTGCGCAGGGTTGGGTGTTCGATGTTCTGGCTGAAAGCGTATTCGGCCACGGGCGTGGGCAGGAAACACACGTCCAGTGGCTGTGCGCACCACCAATCCAGCAACGCGTCGATGTCTTCAGCGCCGTCGTGGGCCGGCGGCAGGTGCAGCGTTGCACCGGCACACAGCGCCGGCCAGACTTCCCAGGCCATGGCGTCGAAGCCGAAACCGGCGACACTGGCGGTATGACGGCCCTGGCGCAGGTCGAAGGTGCTGCAATGCCAGTCCACCAAGTTGGCGACCGTGTGGTGCTCGACCATCACACCCTTGGGCAGGCCGGTGGAGCCGGAGGTGTAGATCACGTAGGCCAGGTTGGACGGCGTGACTGCCACCTGTGGATTGGCCAGCGAATGGTGCCGCCAGGTGTGTTGATCGAGGTTGATCACCGGCACATCAAGGACCGGCAAACGTGCTAGTAAAGCTTGCTGGCTCAGTACCGCCACCGGGGCGCTGTCATTGAGCAGGTAGCTCAAGCGCTCCGCCGGGTGGGACGGATCCACCGGCACATAGCAGGCGCCCGCCTTGAGAATCGCCAGCAAGCCGGCCAGGGTATCCAGGCCGCGACGGGCGACGATCGCCACACGGTCATCGGGTTTAACACCCAGGGCCAGCAGGTGATGGGCCAGCAGGTTGGCCTGTTGATTCAATTCGCTGTACGTCAGGTGGCGGCCCTGATACACCGCTGCCAGCGCATCCGGGTTCAGCACGGCCTGGGCTTCCACACGGCCGTGAAGGGTGCTGCCTTGCGGATAATCAACCTGGATGGCGTTGAACTGCATCAGTTGTTGGCGCTCCGCCTCGGGCAGGACCGACACCTGATTGACTGCCGTGTGCGGCGCCTGCTCCAGGGTTCGCGCCAGGTTTTCCAGGGCGGTTTGCAGGTACCCGCACACCCGTTGCGGATCGACTTGAGTGCTGGCCAGAAGGCTCAGGCTGAAGTCTTCGCCCAAATCATCGACACTCAAGGTCAGCGGATAGTTGGTACGTTCTTCGGAACTGAGGGCAACGATGCCCTGCCACGCCGACACAGCCTCGGCGCTGGTGCTCCCGGCACTGTGCCGGTAGTTGAGCAAGGCGCTGAACAGCGGCATCGGGGCCAGCACACCGCTGCAGCGCTGGGCGAGCGCCAGGGGCGCGTGTTCATGGCGCATCAGGGTGGTCAGCCGCGCATGGGTCTCCTTGACCCCGGCGCGCACGTCTTGCGTTCCCACATCCACGCGAAACGGCAAGGTGTTGATGAAAATCCCCAGCGCCCGGTCGGTGTCGTGGCTGCCCTGCATGCGCCCCATCAACACCGTGCCGAACACCACCTGTTCCTTACCGGCCAGCGCGCCCAGCACCTGAGCCCAGCCCAAATGAAAAAGGCTCGCTGCACTCACGCCCAATTGCCGGGCCTGGGTACGCAGGCGCAGGCTCAGGTCGGGTGCAAGCGCCAGGCTGACTTCCTCAATGCCACGCCCATCACCTTGAACATCCTGCAGGCCGAAAGGCAAGGTCGGCTCGTTGACGTCCCCCAGCATCTGGCGAAAAAACACCTCATGCTCCTGCTCGCTGATGCCCAGGCGCGCATGGGCCACATAATTTCGAAAAGGCACCGCGTGGCCCAAGGTGTCAGCGTGTCCCAGCAGGCAAGCCTGCATTTCGTGGCACACCACCTCCAGTGCACTGTGATCCAGCGCCATGTGGTGAAACAGCAGGATCGCGACAATCCGTTGATGGGCCGGGTCGTTGGCGTACACCAGGCGCAACAGCGGCGCCTGGGTCACGTCCAGTCGGTAATGACGGCCATCAAACCGGGCGTGCAACTGGCCGGCAATCTCACCTTCGGCGGGATCCAGCTCGACGGCTTGCACCGGCAGCCGCGCCGTACGCCAAACCACCTGAGAAGGCTCTTCCAGACCCTCCCAGACAATCCCCGTACGCAGGATATCGTGGCGGTCCATAACCTTCTGCAAGGCCTGGGCAAACCCATTCAAGCGCTCAAGGCTGTCGAAGGCGAACTGCGACTGCATGATGTACGGGTCGCCCTGCTCAGCACTCACATGGTGGTAAAGAATGCCTTCCTGCAAAGGCGCCAAGGGGTAGATATCCTGGACATTGGCCACCCCGCCATCGACGGTCTCGACGATGCGGTCAATCGCGTCCTGGCTCAAGGCCGAGAGGGTCAACATCTGCGGGGTGATGCGGCTGGCGCCTGCCGGGATACCGTTGGCCGGAACGTCCACCTCGCCGGCCTTGAGCGCCGAATACTCACCGGCCTTGATCAGCTCGATCAGCGCCGGCTTATGCTCCCGCAGTGCAGCCAGTACAGCCGGATCGCTCAAGGCCTGTTTGTTGCCCTGCACCGACAACTGTTCGCCCTTGAGCGCCAGCTGGATATCTTTGGCTTTCAGTGTCGCCAGCAGTTCGATGATGCTCACAGGACGATCTCCATTCGTTCAGTCATTGCGGCGTAGCCGGCCAGGGTCGGTTGCTCGAACAACGCCCGGACATCTGCCTCCATGCCTTCCTGGCGCAAAAGCCCGATCAGACTGACCGCCAGCAGCGAATGCCCACCCAGTTCAAAGAAGTTGTCATGGCGCCCTACCCGCTCCACCTTCAGCAATTGCGCCCAAAGCCTGGCCAGGGTGATCTCGGTGTCGCCGACGGGCGCTTCATATTCCCGCACGATCAGCGAATCCAGGCTCGGCGCCGGAAGCGCCTTGCGGTCCAGCTTGCCGTTGGAGCTCAGCGGCAACGCGTCGAGGTGAACGAACACCGCCGGCACCATGTAGTCGGGCAACTGCTCCAACAGGTGGGTGCGCAGGTGTTCGATCTGTGCCTTGATGCCGGTGTAATACGCGACCAGGCGCTTGTCCCCCGGCGCGTCCTCACGGGCCAGTACCACGGCTTCGTTGACCTGCGGGTAGGCCGTCAAGCAGGCCTGGATTTCTCCCAACTCAATGCGCAGGCCGCGGATTTTCACCTGATCGTCGTTGCGTCCCAGGTACTCAATACTGCCGTCGGGCAAGTAGCGGCCGACGTCGCCGGTGCGGTACATCCGACCGTCAGCGAATGGGTCCTTGAGGAAGCGTTCGGCGGTCAGCTCAGGGCGGTACAGGTAACCACGGGCCACCTGCACACCGCCGATAAACAACTCACCGACCACACCCAACGGCACCGGCTGCATTTGACCGTCCAACAGGTACATCCGCGTGTTGGCAATCGGCTTGCCGATCGGCGTGTTGTCCGGTGTCACGGGCCCGGCGCAGTTCCACGCCGTCACGTCTACCGCCGCTTCGGTCGGGCCGTACAGGTTATGCAACTCGCTGCCCGGCAATTGCTGCTTGAAGCGCCGCACCAGGCTGCCCGGCAACGCCTCGCCGCTGCACATCACCCGCACCAGGCCGGCCGCCTGGCTGACATCACCCTGGGCCAGGAACACGTCGAGCATCGACGGCACAAAGTGCAGCGTGGTGATCTGTTCGGCGGCGATCACTTCGCACAGGTAAGCCGGATCCTTGTGGCCGCCAGGGCGCGCCATGACCAGCCGCGCACCGGTGAACAGTGGCCAGAAGAACTCCCACACCGACACGTCGAAACTGAACGGGGTTTTCTGCAAGACCGTATCGCTGGCCGTCAAACCATAGGCGTCCTGCATCCACAGCAGACGGTTGACCACCCCGGCGTGTTCGTTGATCACGCCCTTGGGCTGGCCGGTGGAGCCGGAGGTGTAGATCACGTAGGCCTGATGCTGCGCCGTCAGCCCCGGAATCTGCGGATTGTCGACGGGCTCGTGCTGCCAGGTGTTGTGGTCCAGGTTCACCGCCGGCACGTTCACCTCGCCCAGCAGTGCACGGGTAGTTCCTTGCACCAGCACCGCCACCGGAGCGCTGTCTTGCAGCATGTAGGCCAGACGGTCCAGCGGGTACGCCGGGTCCAGCGGCACATAACCGCCGCCGGCCTTGAGGATGGCGAACAGGCCGACGACCATGTCCAGGCCACGCTCGACGCAGATCGCCACGCGCGAATCCGGCCCTACACCTTGCTCGCGCAGGTGATGCGCCAACTGGTTGGCACGCCTGTTCAACTCGGCATAGGTCAGTCGTTGCTCACCGGCCTGTACTGCCAAGGCATTCGGTGTACGCAACACCTGGCCTTCGAACATCCCGTGCAGGGTCTGCTCAAGGTCGTAATCCACCTGCGTGGCATTGAACGCGTACAGCAGTTGGTCGCGTTCCTCGCGCCCCAGGATCGGCAGGCGATTCAGTGCCTGGTTCGGCGCCTGTTCCAGGGCTTGTACTAGGTTGGCCAGGGCCATCTGCATATAGCCGCAGACCCGTTGCGCGCCAACTTGCGGCAACGTGAGTGCGGTCAGGTCATAACCGTCACCCAAGTCATCAACGTTCAGGGTCAGCGGGTAGTTGGTGCGTCCATCGTTAGTCAGGGTCTGCATGCCTTCCCAGGCTTGCTGCGACTCTTGAGAGCGAGTCGCACTGCCTCGGTGGCGATAGTTGAGCATCGAGCTGAATAGCGGCAATGGCGCGGCAACTCCGCTGCAACGCTGGGCCAAGGCCAGGGATGCATGCTCGTGCCCCAGCAACGCCGTCAACCGTGCATGGGTGGCCCGAACACTGGCGCGCACCCCGTGATCGCCGATGTCCAGGCGCAATGGCAAGGTGTTGATGAACACCCCAAGCGCCCGGTCGGCACCTTCACCGCCTTGCAAACGGCCCACCAGCACCGTGCCGAACACCACGTTTTGTTTACCGCAGGTCACCGCCAGCACTTGAGCCCAGGCCAAGTGGAACAGGCTGGCGGCACTCACGCCAAGCAGCCGTGCCTGAGCTTTCAGGCGCCCGCTGAGCGCGGTGTCCAGGTGGTGGGTGTGTTCCTCGATATGCCGCCCGTCGCCCTGCACATCCTGCAGGCCGAAGGGCAGCGTCGGCTCGCTGATATCACCGAGCATCTCGCGGAAGAACTGTTCATGCTCCTGCTCGCTGACACCCAGGCGCGCCTGGGCCACGTAGTTGCGATAAGGCATCGGCGCGGCCAGCGGCGCGGTATCGCCAAGCAAGTGGCCCTGCATTTCCCGCAGCACCACATCGAATGCGGTGTGGTCCAGCACGATATGGTGATACAGCAACACCACCACCACGCGTTGATTCGCCGGGTCTTCGGCGTACATCAGGCGGATCAGCGGTGCCTGGGCAATCTCCAGGCGGTAGCGTCGAGGGTCGAAACGCTCATGCAGCGCGGCCAGCACATCGCCCTCCAGTTGCAGCGCCTGAACCCTCAGCTCGGCCTTGCGCCAGACCACTTGCACTGGCTGCGCCAGCCCCTCCCAGACCACACCCGTACGCAGGATGTCGTGGCGGTCGATCACCTGTTGCAATGCCTGGGCAAAGGTTTCCAGACGCTCGACACTGTCAAAGGCCAGGTGGGTTTGCAGCAGGTACGGATCGCCCTGCTCTGCCGTGATGTAGTGGTAAAGGATACCTTCCTGCAACGGCGCCAACGGGTAGATATCCTGCACATTGGCCGCGCCACCCGGCACGCTGTCGACGATCCGGTCGATGGCCGACTGGTCCAGTTCCACCAGCGACAGCATGGCCGGGATAATCCGTTGGCAATCCACCGGAATGCCATTGGCCGGCACCACCACTTCCCGCCCGCTGCCCACCGCTGCTGCCAGCGCCGCCAGGGTGGGTTGACTGAACAGCACCCGCACATCGGCACTCAGGCCCGCCTGGCGCATGCGTTCGATCAAGCTCACCGCCAACAACGAATGGCCGCCCAGCTCGAAGAAGTGATCATGACGCCCCACCTGCTCAACTTGCAGCACCTCGGCCCAGATCCGCGCCAGGGTGGTTTCCACCTCACCCTGGGGCGCCTCGTATTCACGACTGAGCATGGCCGTCTGATCTGGCGCAGGCAGGGCCTTGCGGTCCAGCTTGCCGTTGGCGGTCAGCGGTAACGCGTCCAGCTGCACGTAAGCCACCGGCACCATGTAGTCAGGCAGTTGGCTGTGCAACTCGGCCCGTAGCGTTTCGATATCCAGCGTCGATGGCGCAGTGAACCAGGCGACCAGCCGACCGTCGCGCACCAGCACCACGGCGTCGTTCACGCCCTCCAGCGCCGTAAGGCGGGTTTCGACCTCGCCCAATTCGATACGTATACCCCGCACTTTTACCTGATCGTCGTTGCGGCCCAGGTATTCAAGATTGCCGTCCGGCATCCAGCGCGCCAGGTCACCGGTGCGGTACATGCGGCCGGGGTTGAACGGGTCTTTCAGGAAGCGTTCGGCGGTCATTTCCGGACGGTTCAGGTAACCCCGGGCCACGCCGCTGCCGCCCACGTACAACTCACCCGTCACACCGACCGGCACTGGCCGGTGTTGTTCATCCAACAGGTACACCGTGGCATTGGCCATCGGCTTGCCGATATGCAGCGACTGCCCGGCATACACCCGACCGGAGGTAGCGACCACGGTGGCTTCGGTCGGGCCGTAGTTGTTGATCACCTCAAAGCGTCGCTCGTGGGTGAACTGACGCAGACGATCGCCGCCGATCAACAGGCTGCGCAAGGTCGGGTGCTCCAGGTTCTGGCTGAAGGCGTATTCGGCCACCGGGGTCGGCAAGAAGCTGACGTCCAGCGGTTGCGCCAACCACCAGGCCAACAGTTCATCGATGTTTTCATTGCCCACATCAGCCGGCGGCAGATGCAGGGTCGCGCCGGCACACAACGCCGGCCAGACTTCCCAAGCCATGGCATCGAAGCCGAAACCGGCGACACTGCTGGTGTGGCTCAGGGCGTTCAGATCGAACGCCTCACAATGCCAGTGCACCAGGTTTTCCAGCGTGCGATGTTCCACCATCACCCCTTTGGGTTGGCCGGTAGAGCCTGAGGTGTAAATCACGTAGGCCAGGTGCGCAGGCGTCAGGCAGGCGACCAGGGGATTGGTCACTTCGTGGTGCTGCCAAGAGGTGCCGTGCAAGTCGACCGTTTCGACATCACCCAGCAAGCCACGGGTACTGGCTTCGGCCAACACCGCAACCGGTGCGCTGTCTTGCAACAGGTAGGCAATGCGCTCGGCCGGATAGGCCGGGTCAATCGGCACGTAGCCGGCTCCAGCCTTGAGGATAGCCAGCAAACCCACCAGCATCTGCGGGCCGCGACGGCAGCAAATGGCGATTCGGTCATCGGGTTTTACACCGTGCGCCAACAGGTAATGAGCCAATTGGTTGGCCCGCTGGTTAAGCGCCCGATAGGTCAGGCGCTCGCCATTCTGGATCACAGCGATGACGTCCGGCAGGCATGCGGCCTGACTCTCGAAGGCAGCATGAACCGTCCGGCCCCGAGGATAGTCGCGGGCGGTGGCATTGAATGTGCGCAACAACGTTTCACGCTCGGTGGCCGGCAGGATCGGCAACTGGTTCAGCGGCTGTTGCACAGCCTGCTCCAGGGCACGCACCAGGTGTTCCAGGGCGCTGTGCATGTAACCACACATGCGCTGTGCACCGATGGAGGCCAGCGCCAGCACGGCCAAACCGAAACCTTCGCCGAGGTCATCAACGCTCAGGGTCAGCGGGTAGTTGGTACGTTCCTCGCCACCCAACAACTGCACCCCTTCCCAGATACCCTCACCGTCCCGGGCCATCTCACTCGGGGTGCTGTGACGATAGTTAAGCAAGGCACTGAACAACGGCACCGAAGCAGCCACCCCACTGCAACGCTGGGCCAGGGCCAAAGAGGCGTGTTCATGGCCCAGCAGCGCGGTCAATCGGGCATGGGTCGTCTTGACCCCGTCCACGGCACCCGCCGCAATATTCACTCGCAGCGGCAAGGTGTTGATAAACATCCCCAGCGCCCGGTCGGCGCCCTCGCCGGCCTGCATGCGCCCCATCAGAACGGTGCCAAACACCACGTCCTGACGGCTGGAAACCAGCCCCAGCACCTGAGCCCAGGCCAGGTGCATCAGGCTCGCGGCACTGACGCCCAACTGACGGGCCTGTTCGCGAATACGTCGGGCCAGCATCGCATCCACTGGCTGTTCGGCTTCTTCGATATCACGGCCATCGCCCTGCACATCCTGGATACCAAATGGCAGCGTCGGCTCATCGACGTCGCCAAGCATGTCGCGGAAGAACTGCTCGTGCTCTTCGGCACTGACGCCCAGTCGGGCCTGGGCCACATAGTTGCGGAACGGGGCGGCCGGCGGTAAGCCGTCTGCCTGATTGAACAGGAAGGCGCGCATCTCCTGACCGACCACTTCCATGGCGGTGTGATCCAGCGCCAAGTGGTGGAACAGCAGGATCGCAGCGACCCGCTGATTCGCCGCGTCCTCGGCGTAGACCATACGCAGCAACGGGCCTTGGGTGATGTCCAGACGGTAGTGACGAGCGTCGAAACGTGCGTGTAACTGCTCAAGGATGTCACCGTCGGCCGGGTCCAGCGGAACGTGCTGCACCACCAGTTCGGCATGGCGCCAGACCACTTGGACCGGGTTTTTCAGGCCCTCCCAAACGACGCCGGTGCGCAGAATGTCATGCCGGGCCACGACTTTTTGCAGCGCCCCCGTAAACGTGTGCAAACGCTCGACACGGTCAAAGGCCATGCGCGATTGCAGCAGATAAGGGTCGCCCTGCTCGGCCGTGATGTGGTGATAGAGGATGCCTTCCTGCAACGGTGCCAGGGGGTAGATATCCTGCACGTTCGCCACACCGCCGGGGACGCTGGCGATGATTTGCTCGATGCTCGCCTGATTCAGCGTCACCAGCGACAACATCGAAGGCGTGATGTGTTGGCAACTCAGCGGAATGCCATTGGCCGGCACCACGACCTCGCGGCCACTGCCAATAGCCGCCGCCAACGCCGCCAGGCTCGGCTGGCTGAACAGCACCCGCACATCGGCACTCAGGCCCGCCTGACGCATACGCTCAATCAGGCTTACCGCCAGCAACGAGTGCCCGCCCAACTCAAAGAAGTGGTCGTGACGACCGACCCGCTCGACCTTGAGCAATTGCTCCCAAATCTGCGCCAGGAGGGTTTCCACCTCACCCTGAGGCGCCTCGAAACCACGGCTGGACAACGACGTCTGAGAAGGCACTGGCAAGGCCTTGCGGTCGACTTTGCCGTTGCCCGTCAGTGGCAGGGACTCCAGCCAGACGTAAGCCGATGGCACCATGTAGTCAGGCAACTGGTCATGCAGATGGCCACGCAGGACTTCAATGTCCAGCGTTGCCGGTGCGGTGTAGTAAGCCACCAGGCGCTTGTCCCCCGGCGCATCCTCACGCGCCAGAACCACCACGTCCTGGACGCCCGGACAGGTGGCCAGTCGGGCTTCGACTTCCCCCAGCTCAATGCGGAAACCGCGAATCTTCACCTGGTCGTCATTGCGCCCAAGGCACTCCAGCAACCCATCGACAGACCAGCAGCCCAGGTCGCCCGTGCGGTACATCAACGCATCCGACTGTCCCGAGAATGGATCGTGGACAAACTTCTGCGCCGTCAATTCAGGACGGTTCAGGTAACCCTTGGCCACGCCCTGGCCGCCAATGCAGATCTCCCCCACTGCACCCAGCGGTACTGGCTGTAACTGAGCATCCAGCACATAGATTTGAGTATTGGAAATCGGCCGGCCAATCGCCACGCTCTCGGCATTATCAGCAACAGCTTTTACGTGGTGAGTCGTGGCGTAGGTGGTCGTTTCGGTCGGGCCGTAGCAATGCACCAGACGCAGGTTCGGCGATTGTGCCAGCAAGCGCCGGAACGCGGCCGGGTCGCCACGCTCACCGCCGCACAGCAGGATACGTAACCCCGCCAGCGCCAGGGGAATCAACTGCACATACTGGTTGAACAAAGCGGTTGTGACGAACAAGACCGTCGCCTCACCCTCCTGCAACGCTTGCCCCAGCAGCGCCGGCGCCAATAGCGTGACGTGGTCAATCACCAACACCTGGCCACCATTGAGCAACGGCCCCCAGACATCCATGGTGCTGGCGTCAAACGCAGGATTGGAGGCGAAAGCCACACGGTCATTGCGATTAAAATCGGCGTAGCCGTTGTTGATCACCAGCCGGGTGATTGCCCGGTGCGGCACCAACACACCTTTCGGGGTGCCCGTGGAACCAGAGGTGTACATGATGTACGCCACGTCTTCGGACGACTGGGCAATGTCGGGGTTGTGTTCCGCACGGCTGTCCAGGGCCAAGGTATCGAGGTCAATCCGCAGGACGGCGTAGTCGACGACCTCATCACCGTGGGTCAGCACTATTGCAGCGCCGCTGTCCTGAACCATGAAACCTTGGCGCTCGGCTGGGGCATTGATGTCCAGTGGCACGTAGACGGCCGCACACTTGAGAATCGCTAACTGGCTGACCAGCATGTCGATGGAACGTGGCAGCAGGATCGCCACGCTGTCGCCCGGCTTGACGCCCTGAGCGATAAGGTGATGAGCCAGGCGGTTGGCCCGACGGTTGAGCACGCTGTAACTCACGGAGCGTTCGCCATGCACCGCCGCCACCGCGTCCGGGTTGGTCTCGGCCTGGGCTTCGAACAGGGCCTGCACCGTGTGCTCGGCCGGGTATTCGCGCGCGGTATCATTGAACGACTTCAGCAGTAGCTCACGCTCGGCGTGCGGCAGGATCGAAATAGCCTGCAACGGCGTCGCCGGAGCCTGTTGCAACGCCGTCACCACGTTGCGCAGCGCCGTGTACAGGTAGTCGGCGACGCGGTTCACGTCCACTTCGGCCACCCCTTGCACCGTCAGGGAGAAACCCTGTCCAAGGTCGTCGACACTCACCACCAGCGGGTAGTTGGTGCGTTCCTCGGCGCTGAGCACTTCGATCCCGGCGCCGGCAAACGGGCTGTCGCCCGGCGCCTCTTGCGGCGCACTGTGACGGTAATTGAGCAACGTACTGAACAGCGGCAATGAACCCGGTACGCCGCTGCAACGCTGGGCCAGGGACAACGAGGCATGCTCATGCCCCAGCAACTGTGCCAGGCGCGCGTGGGTAGTGCGCACGCCGGCTTGCACACCGGCGCTGCTGACGCTGACCCGCAACGGCAAGGTATTGATGAACATCCCCAGGGCTCGATCCGCGCCCTCGCCACCCTGCATCCGCCCCAGCAAAACGGTACCGAACACCACATCTTCGCGGCCCGATACCTGGCTCAGCACCTGAGCCCAGGCCAGGTGTACCAGGCTCGCAGCACTGACACCCAACTGGCGCGCCTGCTCGCGCAGGCCCAGGCTCAGTGCCGGGTCCAGCGTCAGGTGCGCATCACGGATGCCGCTGCCGTCACGGTTGACGTCCTGCAAGCCGAACGCCAGGGTGGGCTCATCGATATCCCCCAGCATCTCACTGAAAAACGCCTCATGGGCCTCCTTGCTCACGCCCAGCCGCGCCTGGGCCACGTAGTTGCGATACTGCACGGCGTCGGGCAACTGCGCACCGAGCCCCGCCAGATAAGCACTCACTTCATTCACCAGCACGTGCAGTCCGGTGTGGTCCAACAGGATATGGTGCAACAGCAGCATGCCGACCCAATGGCCCTGCTGCGGATCTTCGGCATAGGCCAGGCGCATCAACGAGGCCCGGGACAAGTCCAGTCGGTACTGACGCGGGTCGAAACGCTGCTGCAACTGTTGCAGGACGTCGCCGTGTTGTGGCTCGGCTTCGATACGCTCCACCGCCAGGGGCGCCTGGCGCCAAACCACTTGCACCGGTTCGTCCAGCCCTTCCCACAGCACGCTGGTGCGCAGGGTGTCATTGCGGGCGATGACGCTTTGCAGGGCGCGGGCAAAGGCCTGCACCGCCGGCTCGTCGGTAAAGCTGAACTGCACCTGCAACACATAGGGATCGCCCTGGGTGGTCGACAGGTGGTGGTACAAGATGCCGGCCTGCAACGGTGCCAAGCCATAGATATCCTGCACATTGGCGATACCGCCCGGCACCGTGGCAACGATCTGGTCGATGGCTGCCTGGTCCAGTTCCACCAGGGGCAGCATGTCCGGGGTGATCCGCAGGCTGTCTGCGGCAATCCGGTTGGCCGGCACCCGCACCTCATGCTGCCCGCCTACCGCCGCCGCCAACGCGGCCAGGGTGGGTTGACCAAACAGCACTTTCACGTCGGCGCTCAACTCCACCTGGCGCATGCGTTCGATCAACTTCACCGCCATCAACGAATGACCACCCAGTTCAAAGAAATGGTCGTGACGGCCGACCTGTTCCACGTTGAGCAATTCGGCCCAGAGTTTGGCCAGGGTGATTTCGGTCTGCCCGACTGGGGCTTCGTATTCGCGGGCAATCAACGAGCCCAAGCCCGGCGCGGGCAAGGCCTTGCGATCGAGCTTGCCGTTGGGGTTGAGCGGGAAGACGTCGAGGTGCACGAACAACATCGGCACCATGTAGTCCGGCAACTGTTCCAACAAGTGAGCCCGCAGGCTTTCGATCTCGGCCGATGTACCGGTGTAGTACGCCACCAGGCGTTTGTCTCCCGGAACATCTTCACGGGCCAGCACCACGGCTTCCTTGACGCTCGGGAAGTCACTCAGGCGCGCCTGGATTTCCCCCAGTTCGATGCGCAGGCCGCGAATTTTCACCTGATCATCGTTACGCCCCAGGTACTCGATGGCACCGCTTTCAAGGAGGCGCCCAATATCGCCAGTGCGGTACATCCGACCGTCGGTGAACGGGTCCTTGAGAAAGCGCTCAGCGGTAAGCTCCGCACGGTTCAAGTAACCCCGTGCCACCTGCACCCCACCAATAAACAACTCACCGATCACACCCAAGGGCACCGGCTGCAACTGCGCATCCAGCAAGTACATACGGGTGTTGGCAATCGGCTTGCCGATGGGGGTGTTGTCCGCTACCTGCTCGACAGGCCCAGCGCAATCCCAGGCGGTGACTTCCACAGCGGCTTCGGTCGGACCATACAAGTTATGCAACTCGCAGCCCGGCAATTGTTGTTTGAAGCGCCGTACCAGGCTCCCCGGCAAAGCCTCACCACTGCACATGACCCGGACCAGCCCGTTGCTCTGGCTGATATCACCGAAGGCCAGGAAGACATCGAGCATCGACGGTACAAAGTGCATCGTGGTGATCTGAGCGGTGGCGATCACCTCCCGCAGGTAAGCTGGATCCTTATGACCGCCGGGGCGAGCCATGACCAGTTTTGCCCCCGCGATCAGCGGCCAGAAGAGCTCCCAAACTGACACGTCAAAGCTGAACGGGGTTTTCTGCAGCACGATATCGCTGGACGTCAGGCTGTAGGCGCCCTGCCCCCACAACAGACGGTTAACCACCGCGCCGTGCTCGTTGCTGACACCCTTCGGTTGTCCGGTGGAGCCGGAGGTGTAAATCACATAGGCCAGGTGTTGTGCCGTATGTTCGGGAACTGACGGCTTACCGGTGGGTTGCTGCTGCCAGGTGCAACAGTCCAGGTCCAGCACCGGTACGGTCACCTCGCCAAGCAGCGGACGGGTCGCGGTTTGCACCAGCACCGCCACCGGAGCGCTGTCCTGCAGCATGTAGGCGATGCGGTCCAGCGGGTAGGCCGGGTCCAGCGGCACATAACCGCCACCGGACTTATGGATCGCCAGCAAGCCAATCATCATGTCCAGGCCACGTTCGACGCAGATCGCCACTCGGGTGTCCGGTTGCACACCCAGCTCGCGCAGGTGATGGGCCAATTGGTTGGCACGCTGGTCAAGCTCGGCGTAAGTCAGTTGCTGATCACCGGCTTGCAGGGCCACCGCGCTCGGGGTACGCAGAACCTGCTGCTCGAACAGACCATGAATAGTCTGGTTGAGGTCGTAATCGATGGCGGTGTCGTTCAAGCCAAACAGCAAATGCTGGCGCTCGGCGGCCGGCAGAATATCCAGACTGTGAAGCGCGGCATCCGGGGACTGTTCCAGCGCCCGCACCAGACTTTCGAGGGCATTGTGCAGGTAACCGGCAATACGCGTGGCGCCGATGGAGGTGTCCACCAGTACGGTCAATGCAAAGTCCTCGCCGAGGTCGTCGACGTTGACCGTCAGCGGGTAGTTGGTGCGCTCCTCGGCACCCAGCACTTGGATGCCTTCGGCGATATCGATGACATCGGCGGTGTCCGCAGCGTCGCTGTGGCGGTAGTTGAGGATAGCGCTGAACAACGGCGTCGGCGCCGCCACTCCGCTGCAACGCTGGGCCAGGGCTAGAGAGGCATGTTCGTGATTCAGCAACGCGGTCAGCCGCTCATGGGTGGCCTTGACTCCGGCACGCACGCCTTGCTCACCCACATCAACCCGCAATGGCAGGGTGTTGATGAACATGCCCAGGGCCTGATCAGAACCCTCACCGGCGCCCATGCGGCCGAGCATCACGGTGCCGAACACCACGCTCTCACGACCGGACACCTGGCCCAACACCCTGGCCATCGCCAGGTGCATCATACTCACCGGGCTGACACCGAGTGGACGTGCCTGAGCCCGAAGGCGCTGGCTCAAGTCATGCTCGACCGTGATACGAGCTTCATCAATACCATGACCATCGCCCTGCACTTCGTTCAGGCCAAAAGGCAGCGTCGGCTCATCAATGTCCGCCAGCATCCCGCGAAAGAACGCTTCATGGGCCTGCTCGCTGACGCCCTGGCGCACCTGGGCGATGTAGCCGCGAAACGGTACGGGCGTGCCCGCCAGCTCCGTCTGCCCGGCCAGGTACAACTGGATTTCCCGGCGTACCACGTCGAGGGCGGTGTGATCGAGAATGGTGTGGTGGAACAGCAGCATGGCGACCATGCGCTGATGGACGCTGTCTTCGGCAAATACCAGGCGCAGTAACGGTGCCTGCCCCAGGTCCATGCGGTAATCGCGGGCATCGTAGCGGGCACGCAACTGCGTCAGTGCATCACCGTCGGTGCCGCTGAGCAGCGCTTCTTCACACACCAGGCGGGCCTGGCGCCAGACCACTTGCAACGGCTCGTCCAGGCGCTCCCAAACCATCGAAGTGCGCAGGATGTCATGACGGTCGATCACCCATTGCAGCGCCTCGGCAAAGGCTTCGAGGCGGGTGCGGCTGTCGAATACAAACTGCGCATGCAGCACGTAGGGATCCCTCTGACGGGAGGACACATGATGGTAGAGCATGCCCTCCTGCAGCGGCGCCAGCGGGTAGATATCCTGCACGTTGGCCGCCCCACCCGGGACGGTCGCGACGATGCGATCAATAGCCAATTGGTCGAGCGTGACCAGGGGCAGCATGTCCGGGGTGATGCGATAGGCCGGGCTCAGCCAGTCACCACCGTGTTGGGTCACCAGTTCCAGCAATTGGGGTTTGTATGCAATCAGTTGGTCCCACAGCGCGTCATCCAGCGCATCGTCGTCACCCAGAACGATCAAGTCGCCTTCTTCCAGTTGCAGACGGATCGGGTAGGTGGAAAGAACTGCCAATAATTCGCTGAACTGCATGGGAGTAACCTGCTTTTTGAGTCGGATACAGTTGAGGAGAAAGTCTGTTTTCAGCTGTCACACAAGTGCCCGAAGACGAGCGGGTTTGCCGGGAGGGCTGCGCAAAAAAACAGCGTGCGGCGTTCAGCCGCAGGGCTCCCCGCAGGGTTGGAAAACTAGAGCATTCAGGTCAGTGGGGGTGACATGGGAAGTAGGGACAAGAGGGGGCGGCACACACCTTGCACGTGCACCGTAGAGCGGTCGGTCACTTGACTCGTCGTGTTTCCTTCGATGGCCGATAGCCGAAAAACGCGCTGTAGCATTTGCTGAAATGACTGGGCGACACGAAACCACAGGCCACCAGCACCTCGACCTGGGACATTTCCGTGTGCTGGAGCAAACGCCGCGCCTCGGTGATGCGCAGTTCCAGGTAGTAACGCTGCGGGGTGGTGCCCAGTTGCTCCCTGAACAAGCGCTCCAGTTGTCGCCGTGAACGGCCGGCATAGACCGCCAACTGATCCAGCGCCAACGGATCTTCGAGGTTGGCCTCCATCAACTTCACGACCTCGCGCAATGGCGCGCTCACCGAGATATGGGTCACCGGTTTGACGCGCCGATAACGCGATTCTTCGAACGCCAGAATGTCCTCGATCCCTTCCACCAGCGCCTTGCCATGCACACTTTTGATCCAGTCCAGCGCCATGTGGAAAGCGCCGGAGGGACTGGACGCGGTGAGTCGGTCGCGATCAATCACATAGGGTTCGCTGCTGACCTGGGTCGCCTTGGCGATCTCTGCCAGTGCAGGACGATGCTCGGGGTGAATGGCGCAACGATAACCGTCCAGCACACCCGCCCGGCCCAGGAACCAGGCGCCATTCCACAGCCCGGCCAGGCTGACACCCTGCTGCGATGCGGCCTTGAGCAGGTGCAGGAACTCGTCACTGGCCGTGAGCGCTGTACGGTAGCCGCCACAAATCACCAACAAGTCCAGTTCGGGAAGCACTGAGGCCCCAAGCCGCGCCTCTGGCCGAATGACCAGGCCCAGGTCGCTGACGATCTCGCCTTCGCCCAAACCGAAGGTACAGGTGGAAAAGAGCCCGGGGCGCAGCAGGTTTGCCGTGATGATCGTATCCAGGGCCTGGGTAAATGCTGGCAGCGAGAAGTGTTCGAGCAGCAGGAAGCCTGTTTGGATCTTTTGCGGTGTTTGGCCAGGGGCTTCGTTCAGGTAACGCAGGTTTTTCCCCTGCATACCCCCGCTGAATTGGCGTCGTTCCATTATTGTTTGACCGGCTGGTTGGCGGTGATCCGCCCGTTGAATGTCGGGCGGATGGACGCAATGCTAACTGCCGGGGCGGGAAAGGCGTACCACTTTGTTGTGGGTTGTGGGGGTGGCTCTCAAGCCGGCCCCTTCAAAGCCTACGCCGCCGATCCAGCTGCGGAATCAACGTCTGCGGCACCTCCACCCGTTGCACAAGCGCCCCCACCTTACCCGCCAACCCCGCCAGCGTCGGCTGGCTGAACAAGGTCCGCGCATCCACCTCCAGTCCCGCCTTGCGCAAGCGCGCCACCAGGCCTACCGCCAGCAATGAGTGCCCGCCCAGTTCAAAGAAGTGATCATGACGCCCCACCCTTTCCAACTTCAACATTTCGGCCCAAATGCCGGCCATCAGCGTTTCTACTTCGCCCTGCGGCGCCTCGTAGGTACGACTCACCACGGCCTCCAACCCCGGCTCCGGCAGGGCCTTGCGGTCGAGCTTGCCAGCCGGATTCAGGGGCAGCGCTTCAAGCTGCACAAACGCCGACGGCACCATGTATTCCGGCAACAGCTCCAGCACATGGATGCGCAAACTCTCAAGGCTTGGCGTCTCACCGCGAACGGTGAAGTAGGCCACCAGTCGCTCATCGCGAATCAGCACCGCCACTTCACGTAGCGCCGGGTGGGCGGCCAGACGCGATTCGATCTCTCCCAGCTCCAGGCGAACGCCCCGCAGCTTGACCTGGAAGTCGTTGCGACCGAGAAACTCCAGATTACCGTCTGGCAGGTAACGCACCAGGTCCCCGGTGCGGTACAGGCGATCACCCGCCACAAACGGGCTGTCGATAAAACGTTCGGCCGTCATCTGCGCCAACCCCAGGTAACCCCGGGCAACGCCCACGCCGCCGATATGCAACTGGCCGCTGACGCCCACGGGTACCGGTTGATCGTGCTCGTCCAGTACATACAGCCGGGTGTTGCTGATGGCCCGGCCAATGGGCAACTGCACCGACGGCACCGGTGCACCCGGCTCCAGGGTCCAGGCGCTGCTATCGACGGTGGCTTCAGTAGGGCCGTAGACGTTGTGCAGGCGAACCTTGGGCAAGCGAGCCTGGACGCCTCGGGCCAGGGCTTCGGTGAGTTCGCCGCCACCGCACAACACATCGGTGAGGCTGGTGCAGAGGCTGGACTCTTCCAGTTCGAGGAACTGTTGCAGCATGGCCGGCACGAACTTGATCACGGTGATGGACTGTTCGCGGATCACTTGCACCAGATAGGACGGTTCGCGATGCCCATCGGGTCGTGCCAAGACCAGGCGCATGCCATTGGCCAATGGCCAGAACAGCTCCCACACCGAACCATCAAAGCTGAACGGCGCCCGCTGCAACAAGGCCCCCCCCCGAGCATTCGGGCACAGCCGTGCCCCCCAGAGCATCAGGTTACCCAGGCCACGATGTTCGACCATCACACCTTTGGGCGTGCCGGTGGAGCCAGAGGTGTACATCACGTAAGCGAGGTTATCGACACTCAAGCCGGGGATCTCGGGATTGGTCAGCCGTTGGTGCTGCCAGACGCAGCGGTCAAAGTCGATCACCGGCATAGTGACGTCCCCCGGCAAGTCGCGAGTCGGGCCGTGGACCAGCAACACCACGGGGGCACTGTCTTGCAACATGTAGGCTAAGCGCTCTCGGGGATAGCCGGGATCCATGGGCACATAGGCGCCACCCGCCTTGAGAATCGCCAGCAATCCCACCACCAGTTCCGGGCCGCGCTCAACGCACAACGCCACCCGAGCATCTGGCTGCACACCCAACTCGCGCAAGTGGTGGGCTAGTTGGTTAGCGCGCTCGTTGAGCTGCTGATACGTCAGTTGCCGCTCACTCGCTTGCACCGCCACGGTGTCAGGAATCTCCCGAACATGGGCCTCGAATAGCCCTTGGACGGTGAAGTGCGCGGGGTAATCGATTTCAGTGGCGTTGAAATCGACCAACAACTGCTGCAGCTCGGCCGCTGGTATCACTGCAACCTTGCCCAGCAGCGTATCCGGCTTCTGTTCAAGGACTTGCACCAACCCTGCCAGTACAGTGCCCAGGTAATCCAGCAAACATTGGGCGCCGACCTTACGCGGTGCCTTGGCCTTGAGCCGGAAACTGCTGGCCAGGTCATCCACAGTGAGCATCAACGGATAGCTAAGAATGTCTTCACTGCTCAGCAACTCGACCCCCGGTACACCCCGCAGCAGCCCTTGATCATCGTCGGCCAAACCGTGCCGGTAGTTCAGCAGGCTGTTGAACAGAGGGGTGGAGGCCGGCAGGCTGCTGCAACGCTGGGCCAACGCAAGGGAAGCCTGTTCATGGGCAAGCAAGGCGCTCAGTTGACGATGGGTGTCCAGGACCGCATCGCGCACCCGTTGCCCGGCCAGCCGCAGACGCAGTGGCAAGGTATTGATGAACATGCCCAGGGCACGGTCCGCGCCCTCTCCCGCCTGCAAACGACCCAGCAACACGGTGCCAAATACCACGTCGTCACGTCCCGAGACCTTGCCGAGTACATGAGCCCAGGCCAGGTGATACAGGCTCGCCACACTGACGCCCAGAGTACGTGCCTGTAGCCGCAGACGCTGGCCGAGGGCGTCGGGCAGCACGCACTCGACTTCTTGTGTCTCGCGACGATCCGCCTGGCGCTCCTGCAAACCGAAGGCCAGGGTCGGCTCATCCATATCCCCCAGACGCTCACGAAAGAACGCCTCATGCCGGGCCTGACGATCCGGTGCGCGGGTTTGAGCGACGAAGTTGCGGTAGGCAATCGGCGCGGGCAACCGCTGGTGCTGACCCTGCATGTGGGCCTGGATTTCGTCCATCAGTACAGTGGTTGACGTTGCGTCGTTGACCAGGTGATGGAAGCGCAACATGCCGACCCAACGGTTGTTCTGCGGGTCCTCGGCAAACGCCAAGGCCATCATCGGGGCCTGGCGCAGGTCCAACGGTCGCTGGCGTGGATCGAAGTGTTCGCGCAACCGGTCGACGATGGCATCGCCCGGCAGTGTCATCTGCTCCAGCGTCAGCCGTGCCTCGCGCCAGACCACCTGCATCGGTTGCTCGATGGCGTCCCAGACCAGGCTGGTGCGCAGGATGTCATGTCGGGCGATCACCTGTTGCAAGGCCTCGGCAAAGGCGTCCAGCTGCTCGCGCCCGGCAAAGGTGAACATCGCGTGTTGCTGGTAGGGATCACGCTCGTCGGTCACATGGTGGTAGAGCAGACCTTCCTGCAACGGTGCCAACGGATAGATCTCCTGCACATTGGCAGCACCACCGGGAATCGCGGCGACGACGCGATCGATCGTCACTTGATCCAGCTCAGCCAACGCCAGCATGTCCGGGGTAATGCGTGTGCAATCGGCCGGGATGCGATTGGCCGCGACCTCAAGCTCCGTCCCAACCCCCACCGCAGCGGCCAACGCCGCGAGAGTGGGTTGACCAAACAACACCTGAACATCAGCCTGCAACCCGGCGTGGCGCATGCGCTGCACCAGATTGACCGCCAGCAGGGAATGCCCACCCAGTTCGAAGAAATGGTCCTGGCGCCCTACCCGCTCGACCTGCAACACCTCGGCCCAGATCTGTGCCAGGGCGGTTTCCACAGCCCCCTGCGGGGCTTCATAGCGGCGGGTGATAAAAGCCTCCGGCCCTGGCGCCGGCAAGGCCTTGCGGTCGAGTTTACCGTTGGCGGTCAATGGGAGCGCGTCCAGTTTCATATAGGCCACGGGGACCATCGCGTCCGGCACGCGGGATTGCACATGGGCACGAAGCGCGTCGATTGCCGCAGGTTCAGGTGCCGTAAACCAGGCCAGCAATTGTCCCTCACGGACTTGGACCACGGCTTCGGCGATCCCGTGATGGCTGGCCAGCGCGGCTTCGATTTCCCCCAGTTCGATGCGTACGCCACGGATTTTCACCTGGTCGTCGTTGCGCCCCAGGTACTCAAGGTTACCGTCCTCCAGCCAGCGCGCCAGGTCGCCGGTGCGGTACAGGCGGCCGGGGTTGAACGGGTCGTCGAGAAAGCGTTCTGCGGTCATTTCCGGACGGTTGAAATAGCCCCGCGCCACGCCTTTGCCGCCAACGTACAGCTCGCCGACAACACCCACAGGGACCGGACGCTGCTGCTCGTCCAGCACGTACACCGTGGCATTGGCGATGGGCTTGCCAATGTGCAATGGCTGGCCCACCTCGACCCGACCTGAAGTGGCCACGACCGTGGCTTCGGTAGGGCCGTAGTTATTGATCACCTCGAAGCGCTGGGCGCGGGCGAACTGGCGCAGACGGTCACCACCGATCAGCAAGGTGCGCAGGGTCGGGTGTTCGAGGTTCTGGCTGAAGGCGTATTCAGCCACTGGAGTGGGCAGGAAACACACGTCCAGGGGTTGTGCGCGCCACCAGTCCAGCAGCGCGTCGATGTCTTCCGCGCCGTCGTGGGTTGGCGGCAGATGCAGGGTCGCACCGATGCACAAGGCCGGCCAGACTTCCCAGGCCATGGCATCGAAGCCGAAACCGGCAACGCTGGCGGTATGGCTGCCCTGACCCAGACCGAAAGCCTGGCAATGCCAGTCCACCAAGTTGGCCACGGTGTGATGCTCCACCATCACCCCTTTGGGCTGCCCGGTGGAGCCCGAGGTGTAGATGAGGTAAGCGAGGTGGGTGGGCGTCACGGCCGTTTGCGGGTTGGCCGTCGAATGCTGCTGCCAGGCAGGTTGATCCAAGTTGATCACCGGCACATCAAGGGCCGGCAAGCGTGCCAGCAACTCCTGCTGCGTAAGCACCGCCACCGGCGCGCTGTCACTGAGCAGGTAGTTCAGGCGTTCAGCCGGATGGGACGGATCCACCGGCACATAACAGGCACCGGACTTGAGGATTGCCAGCAAGCCCACCAACGTCTCCAGCCCGCGCCGGGCGACGATGGCCACGCGGTCGTCGGGTTGAACGCCCAACTCCAACAGGTAATGCGCCAACCCGTTGGCCTGCCGATTCAACTCGGCATAGGTCAGTGGCCGGCCCTGGTACAGCGCGGCTACGGCATCCGGCGTCAGTGCCGCCTGGTTTTCGATGCGCTGGTGGAGGGTTTGCCCGGGGGGGTAAGCCTGAGCCGTCGCATTCCAGTGCCGCAATTGCTCGGCTTCACGGGGCGTCAGCAGCGAGAACCCAGCCACCGGCAAGGTGGTGTCTTCCAGCCCCTGTTCCAGCACATGGGTAAAGCGCTCCGCCAGGGCCTGCACCTCGTCGTGTTGGAAATAGGCCTGGTTGTAGACGCAGTGCAGGCAAGCGGTGTGGTTGTAGCGATTGCTGCGCAGGTGGATGGCAATCGGCAGTTGCTCATGATGGTTGGAGACCTTGATCGCATGGGCCATGGCCTGGCCGTAGCGGTAATCATGATCATCCTGCTCATAGGACACCGACAGGTCGAACAACTGGCCACGGTCTGCTTGTAATAGCCCCAACTCGCGATTCATCTCGCTCAAGGGGAAACGCTGGTGGCGAAAATCCTGCTTGAGCTGATCACGCACACCGCGCACCAGTGCACTGAAAGGCAGTTGCTCGTTGAACTGAAAGCGCACGGCGCTGACCTGGGCGAACAGCCCCAGGGTCGAACGAAAGCGCGCGTTGGAGCGGTTCAGAATCGGCAGCCCGACGACCCACTCCTGGCGCTGCGTGGTACGGGTGAAATACACGTACATCGCCGCCAGCAAGACGTGGAACGCCGACGCCTGGTAGCGGTTCGCAACCTGCTCCATACGGTCCAGCAAGGCCACGGGAAACGGCTGCACCAGCGTGTTGCTGGGCGCCTGGTCGTTGTCGCGGTGCGGGCGATAACGAGGGACCAGCAGCGGCTCGGGCAGGGCCTGGTATTTATCCAGCCAGTACTTTCGGTCGCGGGCGTAACGGGCCGACTCGCGATAGTGTTCATCGTTGTCGATGAAGTCGATATAGGACGGCGCCACCAAGTCCGGCTGGCGGCCCTGCTCCAGGGCACAGTAGATCCCGGCCAGGGATTGCAGCATCTGACCAAAGCCCCAGCCGTCGAGAATCAGGTGGTGAGCCTGGGTGCCGAGGCGGTAATGATCGTCATCGAGCTTGACCAGGAAGAAGCGGAATAAGGGCCCGCGCTCCATGGAATAGACCTGCGCCATCTGCTGCTGCATCAGGGCCTGGGTCGCAGCCTGTGGATCAGCCAAGGTGGAAAAGTCGTGCAACGGCACCTGCACCGCCAATGCTGAGGTGAAGGTTTGCCGGGGCATGCCATCGCCATCGAGCAGCAGCACTGTGCGCAATGCATCGTGCTTGAACACCAACAGTTCTACCGCTCGCTGGATCAGTTCGGGAATGACAGGGCCCGCAAGGTCGACATAACCACCAATGTTGTACAGCGGCGAGTCGCCGAGGCGCAGTTGGTCAAGCCAGATATCCCGCTGTGCGGCGGTGAGCGGGAACACCGGCAAGGTGCCACAAGAAGCCTCGTTCACAGCAACGTCGCCCACGGCAGTGGTAGAAAAAAGCGTCATAAGGTCCATCTCATGGGAGGGGTGTCCAGAGGGCGCGCAAGGCTGCCCGTTCAGGCGAAATCAACGGATTTAAGCACTGCCTCCCGGGACTGTCTGTCACCCGAAACCCGGACAGTTCGAGGCTTTAGAGGACCGGTGTCGGTGTCCAAAAACCGGGCTGGCTAAACGTTCACTGCTGAAACGATTAAATGAATGTAGGAGATTGACCATTTTCTTCCGATGCCTAGCTAACTAATGAGCCTGAGACATCAACAAAAATTGTTTTTTATCAACTAGTTAAATAACTCTAAAAACTACTATTGATCAGACCAAAAATCTTCCGCCTGTCAGAAATAGCGAACTCATTTCCTGGATTCTATGGCAGGTTGTGTCCCCCGTTTCCGCTACATACGTAGGACAAATCTGTATGGCTAAATAAAATCTCGAGCGCCGCATTACGTTTAAGGAGTACGGACGGTCTGCTGATGCACCCGGCAACCGTTGACGGTTTTCGACATCAAGGATGGATGTATATGAGCCTGATCAGCAGTATTCGACAGATGGAAAGCCCACATTTCTATTTCGAATTGGGAGAGTTGATTTCAAGTACAGGCAATGAGCACTTTGCAACGCGGATGCTGCACTTGGTGGACAAACTGGTGCCGGCTCACCTGGTGGACCTCAGTGAGTGGACCCTGGACGAGCAACAGGCCAGCGTACTGGACATTACATTGCTGGGCAGCGCCGGTTTGAAGGAAGACCTACCCGCACCGCGCACCCTGCACCATCGCAACGATCACCCGCTGCTCAAGGAAATGCTGGGCATGGATGATTCGCTGCTGATCCAGATGAACGCCAAAGCCAATAGTCCCCATGTGCGAGGCACGTCCCATCAGTGCAATCTGGTGTCACGCAGGGCCAATCGTCGCTACGTGATTTCGCTTTACCGCCCGCATACACAACCGGTGTTCTCCCTGGCGCAGTTGTCATTTCTCAAACGTCTGTCCGACACCTTGCTGCCGTTGATCGAGCGGCACGCCCAGGCCAGCCGACAAGCCCTACGGGCCGAGCCGGTAAACGGGGCGGTGGAATCGCAAACGTTGCTGGAACAGTCACAGTTGCAGCGTGAGTTCTACAAGCGCCTGTCCCTCAGTGACATCACCCTGTCGGCGCGAGAACAGGAAGTCTGCCTGGGGCTGTTGACCGGCGGCACCGTACCGCAGATGGCCGAGAAGCTCAGCGTAAAAAACAGCTCCATCGAAACCTATCTCAAACGCGCCGCCGCCAAGCTGGGGGTGAGTGGCCGCCATGGCCTGGCCAAATGGATGGTCGGCGCCTAAAGCACCTTCACTCTGGCGAGCCCTGCAACCCGGCGCGCCTCTTCCCTTTTTTCCTGAGGCTGGTCAATGAGCAAGCTCCCCATCTCTTTGGTGACGGTTGCGTGGATCCTCGGCGGTTGCTCGCTGATCCCGGACTACCAACAACCCGAAGCACCCACCCCTGCGCAGTACCCTCAGGGCCCGGCCTACACCGCCGCGCTGACGGGGGTCGATACAGCCTCGGGACCGGACTGGCAGCACCTGTTTCATGACCCGGCGATGCAGCAGTTGATCCGCGACGCCCTGGCCAACAACCGTGACCTGCGAGTGGCGGCCTTGAACGTGGAAGCGTTCCAGGCGCAGTACCGCATTCAACGGGCCGACCTGTTCCCGGCCGTGTCCGCCAGCGGCGCCGGCAAGCGCCAGAAACTACCGGGCGACATCACCGGTACTGGCAAATCCGCCATCACCTCCTCCTATTCGGCGACGCTGGGAATCAGCGCCTATGAACTGGATTTCTTCGGACGCGTGCGCAGCCTCAGTGAGCAGGCCATGCAGACCTACCTGTCCACCGAAGAAGCCCGGCGCAGCGCCCAACTGAGCCTGGTGGCCAACGTCGCCAACGGCTACCTGACCTGGCGTGCCGACCAGGAGCTGCTGGCCCTGGCAGAGAAAACCCTGGCAGTTGACGAGCGCAGCCTGCGCTTGACCTCCCGCAGCAAAAGCGCCGGCAAGGCTTCCTCGCTGGACGTGATCCAGGCCCGCACCAGTGTGCAAAGCACGCGGGCAAGCGTCGCCCGTTATCAGCGCCAGGTTGCCCAAGACGTAAACAGCCTGAGCTTGCTGGTCGGTGGCCCGGTCCCCGAAACACTGCCCGCACGCCCACTGGATGGCGACCTGATTGCCCGGGTCCCGGCCGGGCTGCCATCAGACCTGCTGCAACGGCGCCCGGACATTCTCCAGGCCGAATACCAACTAAAGGCCGCCAATGCCAACATCGGCGCCGCCCGCGCCGCGTTTTTCCCCTCCCTCACCTTGACCGCCAATGCCGGCAGCGCCAGCAAGGACCTGTCAGGACTGTTCAAGGGCGGTTCGGGAAGCTGGACGTTCCAGCCACAGATCAACCTGCCGGTCTTCAATGCCGGCAGCCTGCGGGCCAGCCTCGATTACGCGAAGATCCAGAAAAACATCCTCGTCGCCCAATACGAGAAGTCCATCCAGACCGCCTTCCAGGAAGTCTCCAACGGCCTCGCCGCACGGCAGACCTACAACGATCAACTGGAGGCGCAACGGGACTTCGTGCAGGCCAACCAGGCCTACTACGACCTGGCGGAACACCGCTACCGCAGCGGCGTGGACAGCAACTTGACGTTCCTGGACGCACAACGCTCGCTGTTCAGTTCGCAGCAGATGTTGATTGCCGACCGGTTGGCGCAACTGGTGGCGCAGGTGAACCTGTATACGGCGCTGGGTGGCGCGTGGGCACAGTGGCCAAGCCTGGCAACCGCCGAGCAATAAGGTTCAGGGTTTGATGCCTTTGAGCTTTTCGAGCAGCGTCATCAGTTGCTCGAGTTGCTCCTCGCCAAACTGTTCCTGGATCTTCAGGTAGTTACTTTCCATCCCCCCGCTCATGTCGACAAAGCGCTGGTGCCCAAGCTCGGTCAGGGCGACGAACACCCGACGCTGGTCTTCGGCAGACTTTCTGCGCCGCACGATACCGTCACGTTCCAACCGCGCCAACACACCGGTCATGCTGGGTTTGAGGATGCAGGCCAGATGGGCCAATTGATGACTTTCCAGCTCGCCTTGGCGGCGCAGGATGCGGATCACTCGCCATTGCTGCTCGGTCAGGTCGTGCTCGTTGAGCAGCGGGCGGAAGAAAGCCATGGTCGCTTCGCGGGCTTGCAGCAGGGTGAGGGTCAACGAGGGTCTCGGGGTGGGCATGGTTTACGCGTCGCTAGGGGCAGGAGTGGTGGAGCTTAGAGTCGGGGACTGGGGTGTGCAAGCTACGAACTCGCATAATCCCCACAACCAACTAAGCTCACTCCACCCAAAAAAACAACAACGAGCCACGCCCATGCCCCACCCCACCGAGGCCTTCCGCACCCGCTACCGCGCCAGCGTCCACCCCCGCTACAACCCTTGGCTACACGCCGGTTTCGTACTGGGTTACGGCCTGCTTTGCATCACGCTGTTCTGGTCCACCGTCCACCAGGTCCAACCCCTGGAATGGCTGACCATCCCGCTGTCTCTGGTGTTCTTCAACCTGTGCATCTACCTCGTCCATCGCCACCTGGGCCACCACAAACACACCTTCGCCCAGCTGTTCTACGCCCGCCATACCGGCGACCACCACAGTTTCTTCACCCCCGGGCATATGACCTACCAAAGCGCAAAAGACTGGCGCGTCATCCTGTTCCCCGCCTGGCTGATCATCCTCCACAGCCTGGCCATCACCCTTCCCGCCTGGTGGCTGCTCAAGCAACTGAACCCCAACGTCGCCGGCCTGTTCGCCGGCTGCATGATTCTCGGCTACCTGCTCTACGAAATTTTCCACGCCTGCGAACACCTGCACGACCACCACCCCTTGGCGCGCCTCCCCTGGATTCGCCAGATGCGTCAACTGCACGCCCTGCATCACCGTCGTGAACTGATGCAGGGACGCAACTTCAACATCGTCCTGCCATTGATGGACTACCTGTTTGGCACCCTGCACTGGGAGCCCGCCACCCACGAGCCCAACGACACCCAGGAACGGTCATGAACACCCGCCCACGAAAAGCTCGGCACCTGCTGCTGGTGATCCTGATCACGGTTATTGCCTTCCTGTTGCTGATGCCCACCAAGGTCCAGTCGGTCAACTGGTCGCCACCCAAGGCTCAGTCGATGGAGCATGGCGCGGCACCGCTGCAGGTTGCACTGAAACCCTAGAGACAAAAAAAGGGATACAGACCACAAGGCCTGTATCCCTGGAACAACTGCAACAAATCAGCTCTTGGTGCTGCTGATCAGGGTTTGCTTGCACAGGTGCCCGAAGGTGACGAACTGCACGTTGTCACCGCCGATACCGATGCCCGGAAACTCCAGTACGCCCATGCGCCACACGCCGAAGTTGTACTCCGTACGCCAGGTGTTGTTGTAGCCCATGGAATAGTCGACAGAGGTCGCTTCGAAGTCACCGAAGCACGTCCCCAGGTTGACGGTAGACGTCGCCTGGCCACTGCTGTTGGTGGTGGCCGGATAGGCTTTGTAGAGGATATCGCCGGTTGTCGGATTGACGTGCTGGTCGAGGAACAGGATCGGGTGCAGCCCCACCAATGGTGCGCCGGTGCTGTCCGACAGGTTCATCGACCAGTTCAGCGTCCGGTAGGCCTGGGTGGTCATGAAACCATAAGGGCTGGAACTGGGAACGCGGATCACGGTGGGCTCGCCCTTGACATCACCGCTGTTCATACGGGGGCTGGAACCCAACGACAGGGTGTATTTACCGCTCGCGCTCCACGGCTCGTTGGGGTGCTGATTGGGACGCACCCGAACCTTGACTACACCATTGACGCCTGGGCTGGAGACAGTCGTCGTAGGGATATTGGCGCCCAAGGTCACCCAGTTGGTGCCATCGAATCGCTCGAGAATCCATTTGCCACGGGTACTGCCGCTCGCCGCGTCAGCCGTCAGCGCGATGCCGACTGCCTGGCCACGCACCGCAGTGAAATCGAAGTAATCGACATCATCCAGGGTGTCCGCATTGCCGCTGAAGAAGTTCAAGGTATCCGGCAGTTGGAAGGCTGTGTCCGGTGTGTCATTGGGTTCGAAGTCATCGATGTTGCTATCAACGGCCACCCCCAACTGAAAGGTCGAACCGACCACGGCCGCCTTGGTCTCCATGAACCAATAGTAATCACCGGCCGGCACCACACCGCTCAAGCCTTCATCGGCATTGCCCGGGCTGTCGGAAGTCCCCAGGGAAACAGGATTGCCCTGGCCGTCATCCTGAAACAGGGTCAACGACATGTCGGTGCCCTCGCTCTGACCAATCAACAAGGCGTTGATCCGGGATTTCTGCGGCAGGTTGAAGTGGTAGCACAGCAAGTCGCCGGTCTGCATACCGTCCACCGGGTAAAGCACGTTGATATCCAGCGTGGTTTCACACCCGGCCACCAGCGCAGCCTTGGCAACCGGCGCCACACCGGCCTGACTCGCGCGTTGCTTGAGCACCTTGGTGGCCGGCGCGCGTGCAGCGCTGCCTTCAACCACGCCAGCACTGGCCACTGGCTTGGCCTTGAGGGTGGTTTTTTTCAGTTGGGAGGCCGCTTGCAATTGCTGTTTCAGCTCAGCAGAGGCCTTGTGTACCGCCACTTTGGCGCCTTGCTTCAGGCCCTGTTTGTCAGCAGGCTGAGCCGTTTTCTGGGTCAGTTGAGGGTATTGCTCGGCCAGGGCAAAGGTCGAAACAAAGCAGGAAGCGGCCATGGCCGCGCCCAGCATAAAGGCTTTTTTAGATTTCATTTTTTATCCATCCATAGTTAAAAAATTTAACGCTCAAGTGCTCGGTGACATCCGGTCACCTGGGATGGAATGTAAATAAATACTGTATATATGTCCAGTTATTTGTAAGCTAATTCTTACAGCCACTTCTAGTAGCCCGTCATCTCCAAATACCCCACTCCCCCCTCAAACCGCACCGGCCCTTCCCAATACGCAATGCTCACCTTCATCCACGCCTTCGGGTTTACCGCTTCGGTGGTGATGTCGAGCTGTTTGCCAGGCACTTTCAGCGACCAACGTGTTGGAATACGGCGTCCGTCGATCTGGGTACTGTCCAGCGGCGTGAGTTGAATGTCTTGATTGTGCAAGGTTTGGGTTCGCCCTTCCTTGTCAATCCAGGTGCCGGTCAGGTAGGACTCACCTTCTTTCTGCCGCACCCGAAACAACATCAATTGTTCACCACTGTCCAGGTGCAGGGAGAACCAATCCCAGCCGGTCTGGTTGGCCGTCAGTGGCTGGCTGCTCCACTCGCGGTCGAGCCAGGCCGGGCCGCTGACCTGATAGGTTTTGCCATCGAGGGTGAGGCTGCCGCTGGCCTGGAAAAACGGCTGGCTGTAGTAGTACGAGGCTTGGCCCTGGTCGGATTTGCGGCTGTAGCCATTGTCGCCCTGAAGGATCAGTGGCCGGCTGGACGTCAAGTGCAGGTCGTAGTTGAAATGCCCATCGCCCGCCTTGAGCTGCATGTCAGTCAAGGTGCTCGCGGCACCTGGGCGGGTGGCGAAACTCCAGTTGTCGATCCAGGCACTGAAGGGCACCGCTTGGGCGCCGGCCTGCCCCACGCCGCCTCGGGCGTATCGCTCGGCGGCGTAGTGGCTGGAGGCGGAGGTGACGGCGGCATGGCCGAGCCAGATCGTCGAATCATGCCAGTCCGGTTGTACCGGCCCGGCCTTGAGGGCGTTGCGAAAGAGCGTCCATTGCACGCCGAAGGGGTTGCCCTCGGCATCCTTCAGGTTGGCGGTGACGTACCACCACTCGATGCGAAAACCATCATGGGGACCGTGATCCTCAGGAAAGTTGAAGACTTTGCCAGGAACCACTTGGGCAAAGTCTGCGGCATCGCTGCCAAGGCCGGCGAAGCTTTCCTCAGGCGGCACCGGCTTATCGCAGGCGCTCAGCAACAGCAGTGAAGCCCACAACAGGCACTTAATCTTCATGGGCAAAGGTCCTCAGCAAATCGGCCGGGCGACTGCGGTACAACTGCCAGAGCGGCCAGGCCGAGGCCAACAACGTGGCGAGCATCGCCAGCCCCAGCAACTGGGCCAACTGCCAGGGGAACACCTGCAACGGCAGGCGCCAGCCAAAGGCCTGGACGTTGATCACCGCGTCCAGGCACCACGCCAGGAGCAAACCCAGCGGCAACGCGAGCACCAGGGTCAGCACCGCCAGCAGCCAGGTTTGCCCCAGGTTGAGCAGCATCAATTGTCGCCGCGTCACCCCCAACGCCCACAACGGCGCCAATTGGCCCAGCCGGCTTTGGCTCTGGGTCAGCAGACTGATGAACAACGCCACTCCGGCAACGCCCAGGGTCAAGCTGTTGAGGGCGGCGGTGGCGGCAAAGGTGCGCTCGAAGACCTGGCTCGACCAACCCTTGAGTTGCTGTTGGTCGACGATACGGCTGTCTTCCAGGGCAAACCGGGCTTGTACCTCACGCACCAACGTCGGCACATTTTCCGGCACGACCCGCAGGTTGAAACGTGCCGGGGATGCCCCTGGCCAGTGCTGCAATAGATGCCGGGTGTTGACCAGGATGTGTCCCTTGGGGTTGCCATAGTCGGCGTAGATCCCCACCACCGTGGGCGACCATGCCCCCTGTGGCGTCGGGATCGTCACCGTATCGCCCAATTGTACTTTCAACCGGCGTGCCAGTTGCTCGCTGAGCATCAGCGTATCGCCCTGCACCAACTGATCCCACGGATCACCTGCCACGGCTTGCAGCAACGGCCAGTGCTGGCGATAGGTGGGGTCATCCACCACACCAAAAACATCCGCCGGCCAGCCCTGCAATTGCACCGGCACTTGCCAGGTGGGCAGCACCGTTTGCACCAAGGGTTGCTGCGCCAGCCACTGCTGTAACTGTTCGGCCTGGGCCGGATTTTGCGGATTGACATACAGCTCGGCGGTCAGCCGCTGCTCCAGCCAATTGCTGAAGGTCTGGCGAAAGCCCGAGGTCATGGAACCGGCACCGATATTGGCCGACAGCGCCAACAACAAAGCCATCAACGCCAGGCTCAAGGCCGGCAGTTGTTGACGACAGTCAGCGAGAAACCATTGGCCCAGCACCGAGCGGCTACGGCCCAGCACGGCCTTGAGCAGGACGTTGAGCAACACCGGCAAACCCAGGGCAGCCCCCAGCAACAAGGCCGCCATCAACACGAAACCACTGATCAGGCTGTCACCCAACCACAACGCCAACAATGCAACCAACCAGGCCGCAGCCGCCACCCAACCCTGACGACGTAACCAGCGCCCGTGAGCCTGGTGCCAGGCCTGGGCATTGGCCAGCGCCAACAACGGAAGCCGCGCCGCCCGCCACAAGCTGCTGGCCCCGGCGAGCAATGCACCGAGCAGGCTCAAGCCCAGGCCGCTGGCCCACCATAGTGGGCTGAGGCTCAGTTGCCCGGCCACTTCGGCGCCGTACAGTCCCCGCAAGCTGGCCGCCACATCCGGCAGCAACAGGCTGGCCAACAGGTACCCGCTGGCCACCCCGGCCAGCCCGCCCAACAAGGCCAGGCCACCCAGTTCGATACTCAAGCTGAGGATCAGCGCCCGCGCACTGACTCCGCAGGCACGCAAGGTGCGCAATAGGCCGCGTCGTTGTTCCAAGGCCAGGCCGATGGCGGCGTGGACAATGAACAGCCCCACCACAAAGGACAGAAAGCCCAGGGCATCAAGGTTCAAGTGGAAGCTTTCGGTCAGGCGCGCAAGGTTGTTTTCCTCGCCGGCCTTGAGTTGCAGCTGACCGCTTATCTCTGCCGGCAAGGCGGGATGAGTCGCGGCAAAGGCCTTGTCCAGCAATAGCCGCGACAGACGTTGAGGCATATCCAGCAGCGGTTGAGCGAAGCCGATGTCGGTCAGCAAAAGACCGGGGGCCATATCGGGTTGTGCGTGCAGCGGTGGCAAAGGCTGGCCGCTGGCTGTCAGGGGTTGCTCGCCCTCTTGCAGGCCCAACGCTTGCAGCGTCTTTGGTGCGACCCAGGTACGGCCCGGCGGATTGAAGAAGGCGACCATCTGCCCACGGTCCAAGGTCTGCCCGGCAAGTGATCCGCCTCCCGGCAGCGACACCGGGTCAATGCCCATCAATTGCACACGCAGGTCTTCGTGCCCCTTGAGTACCACGCGGCCCTGGACCACTGGAGACACCGGCCACCCGGCACGGCGCAGCGTGACAAACAGCGCTTGCGAAAAACTCGAACCGTCCGGCGCGACAAGGCTGGCCTGGGGCTCACCACCGATCAACTGACTGGCCCGGGCGTAGCTGTCACGCGCCTGACTGTTGAGGGCCTGCACGCCGATCAACAGCGCAGTGGCCAGCCACAACCCGGTCAGCACACTGAAAAATTGCACCGGGTGCCGACGCCAATGGCTGAGCAGCGCCCGCAACGTCCAATAGATGACCCGCATCTCAGCGGGCCTGCGCCGCGACCACATGGCCGCGATGCAACACCATCTGCCGGTCCAGGCACGCGGCGATTCGGGGGCTGTGGGTGACCATCAGCAAGCTGGTGGCGCTGTCGTGCAACAGGTCCAGCATCAGCTGCAGGACTTCATCGCTGGTGGCTTCGTCGAGGTTGCCGGTGGGTTCGTCCGCCAGCAGCAACCCTGGCCGGGACGCCAGCGCCCGCCCCACCGCCACCCGTTGTTGTTGGCCACCGGATAATTGTTCGGGGTAACGCTGAAGCAAATCCCCCAGGCCCAGGCGCTCCACCAACTGCGCCTGCCACAACGGATCAAAACGCCCCGCCAGGCGCGCTTGAAACGCCAGGTTGTCCTCCACCCGCAGGCTACCGATCAGGTTGAACTGCTGGAACACCAGGCCAATTTCGGTACGGCGCCAATGGGCCAGTTGCGACTCGGTCATGCGATCCAGGCGCTGCTCACCGACCTCAATAGTGCCTTGATCCACTTGGTCGAGCCCGGCCACCAGGTGCAATAAGGTACTTTTTCCACTTCCAGACTCGCCCATCAACGCAAGACTGCTACGCTCATTGAGGGTCAGGTCGACACCTGTCAAAACCACCAATGGCCCCGAAGGTGTTCCGTAGCTCTTGAAGACACCTTGCACCTGCAGCATTTGAGCACCCACCTGCCATTGGACTGAAGGCAGAGAATAACGGTTGTCACATTTTTATGTCACAACACTGGGCCAAAGGAGCGACCCCATGAACCGCCGCAATTTTTTCACATTCATTTCACTAGCCGCCAACCTCCCGCACTTTAAATTGCCCCCCATGAGCAGATAGCAAATCGGCTATCTGCAACTTGCTAGTTGCCGTACCTAAATATTTTTTTACATCGGAATGTTCAGCAAAAAGACAGCAGCGCTGTGACAGGCTCTCGCTCCGTTGCAACCTGCGCCTGTTAGTTGTGCCTGTTTAATTTAACGCTACCGATAGCTGCCCATGGTGAATAGTGTGGTTGACCTGATCCTGCCCAAACCCCGCTCGCGCTGGGCTTCGGTAAAACGACTCAAGAAGCTCTGGCTGAGCCTGGCGGGTATTGCCGTTATTGGCGTGCTGGTGACTGGCGTGATGTTCTGGCCAACTTCGCCCCCGGACTTGAGCGTGGGCCATCGCATGCTCAGTTCGGGCGTCGTGTCCAGTTGGCGCGACGGCGACCTGATCGTATTGATACGCCACGAGGAGCGCTGCGACCGCTCCAGTAACCCTTGCCTGGGCCCGGCAGACGGCCTGACCGTTGCCGGTACTGTCATCGCTACCGCCGTGGGTAAAGCCTTTCAAACCCTGGGCATGGGCAACAGTGATGTACTGAGCAGCCCCGCCACACGCACTGCACAGACTTCGCTCTTCATGTTCGGCAAGACCGAGTTGTCCCCCGGCCCCCTGGCCATCTGTGGCAACGCTATAGCCGAGGAGTTGATTACGCATAAAGCCGGCGGGCGCAACCTGCTGCTGGTGACCCACAGTGCCTGCATCAGCGACCTGGAGAAGGAACTTGGTTACCCACGCGCGGCTCACGCCGAATACGGTAGCGCGTTGTTCGTGAAGGTTGGTGCCAACGGCAAACTCAAGGCACTGGGCATCATGAATACAAAGGACTGGCCGGCCGCACTTAAACAACTTTAAACACTTGATTACATCTAATAACACCCAATTTGTTCAGCAAGAAGACAGCCACGGCATGGCATCTTTTGCTGTTCGAATACATGTTCACCCTGGGTACTTTAGTAGCTAGCTAACAAATAGTGTTTAGACATGATGAAAAGTTCCAGTGTGTTGTTGGACATCGCACCCGGCACCGACTTGACTGCACTGCGTGATTCTTTGTTCTCCCCGACGACTAACAGACTGTTTAAGGAATGACTCTCTGTGCGTGTTTTTTATATTGAGTTTTTATCCCTGATCCCCTTGGCCCTTCCGAGAAACCCCGGCACCTGCTCTTGGGCGGATTCGACACTCACGTCGGTCTGCCGCCAACGCTGCCTGGGGGAGCACTATTGATGACCCGAATCAAACCGCTGCCCTTGCTGTTACTGGCATTTGCCCTGTTCTACCTGTTGCCTCTGGGGCTGCATGGCCTATGGACGCCAGACGAAAGCCGCTATGCCCAGATCAGCCAGGAAATGCTCATGAGTGGCAACTGGGTGTCTCCACACTTCATGGGCGTACGTTATTTTGAAAAACCTGCCGCGGGCTACTGGCTGATCGCGCTCGGCCAAGCCGTGTTTGGCGAAAACCTGTTCGGGGTACGTATTGCCTCGGCGCTGACGACGGGCTTGAGCGTATTGCTGGCCTACCTGATCGCCCGCCGCCTGTGGAACGACCCACGCAAAAGCCTTGCTTGTGCCCTGCTTTACATGAGCTTTGGTCTGGTGGCCGGGCAAGCGGGGTACTCCAACCTCGACCCGCAATTCACGTTCTGGGTCAACCTGAGCCTGGTCGCACTGTGGTTTGCCCTCGACAGCCGCACCCAACGCAGCCGACTCGCATTCTGGGCGCTGCTGGGCGTCGCCTGCGGCATGGGCTTCCTGACCAAGGGGTTTCTCGCCTGGCTGTTGCCGGTGTTGATCGCCCTGCCCTACATGATCTGGCAACGCCGACTGGGGGAACTGCTGCGTTACGGCCCATTGGCGATGCTGGTGGCCGCAGTGATATGCCTGCCATGGGCATTGGCGGTGCACGCCCAGGAGCCCGACTACTGGCGCTTCTTTTTCTGGCATGAGCACATCCGCCGGTTTGCCGCCGACAACGCACAACACGCCCGGCCGTGGTGGTTCTTCCTGCCGATCATCGTGGTGTCCTGCCTGCCGTGGGCCGCACTGCTGCCGGCGACGCTGATCAAGACCTGGCAGGAAAAACGCCGGCCGGCCATGGTTTTCCTGGCCCTGTGGTTCCTGCTGCCCCTGGCCTTTTTCAGCCTGAGCAAAGGCAAGTTACCGACCTACATCATGCCGTGCCTGCTGCCCCTGGCGTTGCTGATGGGGCATACCCTGATCGACCTGGTGACCCGTGCCAAACCCCGGACCCTGTTCATCAACGGCCTGCTCAATTTCCTGATCGGCCTGACGGCGATGGTCGTCCTGATCTACCTGCAAATCGACCGGCCGCTGTATGGCAACAGTCACAGTGAGATGTTCAGCCTGTCCCTGGCCTACATCGTATTGATGGGCTGGATGCTGACAAATCTGTTGCAGGTGCTGCGCCCACTGACCCTGTGGGCGATGCCAGCCCTGGGCATCGGCCTGCTGGTCGCCCTGCTGCCCGTGGGTATGCCAGCCGTGGTGACGGATAACGAAATGCCCGACCAGTTCATCCTTGAACACCTGGACGAGCTGCAGCAGACCCGCGCACTGCTTAGCAATGAACTGGACTCCGCATCGGCCTTGTCCTGGCGCCTGCGACGTCCCGAGGTGGCGTTCTATGACACCGTCGGCGAGTTGCGCTATGGCCTTAACTACCCCGACTCGGCCTACCGCAAGGTCGACCTGGATAGCGTCCAGTCCTGGCTGGCCGAAGCCCGCCGCCAAGGTTCGGTGGGAGTCATCATGCGGGTCAAGAGCACCAGCGAAATGCGTGAAGCCGGGCAACTGCCGCCAGGAGGCAAGCGGTATTACAAGGGCAATCTGGAAATCATCATTTACCCGCAATCCCTGTAACACAGCAGCACTAATGTGGGGGCGCTTGCGCTCCCACATTTGATCCGCCCCCACCCTTACCTGCATTGGAATCGCCCCATGAGCTTCTGGAAAACCGAACGAGGGGCGCTGCTCCTGCTCCTTGGTGTGTCAGCTGTGATCCTGCTGCTGGGCCTGGGCAGTCGTGACCTGTGGGGGCCGGAAACCCGCTGGGCGAACATCGCCCTGCAAATGCTGCAAAGTGGTGATTACTTCGACCCCTACCTCAAGGGCGCGCCTTATTACGACAAACCCCTGCCCTCTTATTGGCTGATTACAGCCTTCGCCAACATGATGGGCGGCCTCGGCCCCTGGTCACTGCGTCTGTCTTCGGTGATCGCAGCCTGGCTGAGCATCTGGCTGGTCTATCTGATTGGCGAACGCCTGTACCGCAAGGGTACAGGGCTGATTGCCGGCTGGATGCTGGCGACCACCTTCTACTTTATCTTCTGGGCCCGGGTGGCCACGGCGGATGTGCTGACCGTCTGCGGTGTGCTCGCAGCGGTCTGGTGGTATTGGCGCGGGCCGGACGATACGCGGCTGGGCCGCTACACCGTGTTTTTCCTGCTGCTGGCAGCCACTTCACTGTTCAAGGGGCTGATCGGTTTTGTGCTACCGGGCCTGGTGCTGCTGCCGCACCTGCTCAGCGAACAGCGCTACAAGCGTCACCTCAACCCACGCCTGCTGCTGGCGGTGGTAATCGCCGGGGCGTTTTATGCGATTCCGTTTGTGCTGTCTCGTCTCTACGGCGCACCGACTTACGGTGAAAGCGGCCTGGAACTGGTATTTCGCGAGAACGTGGTGCGCTTCTTCGACCCTTTCGACCATATGGGGCCGATCTACACCTACCTGATTTACCTCCCAGCCTACACCTTGCCGTGGGCACCGTTTTGGATACTCGGTTTGTGGCTGGCCGTGCGGCACTGGCGCAAGACTGAACCCAACACCCGCTGGCTCGTCTGGGGCCTGGGCCTGTTGTTTGTGTTTTTCACCGCCAGTGGCAGCCGTCGCAGCTACTACGTATTGCCACTGGTGCCGTTCGCTCAATTATTGGCGGCGTGGTGGGTCAGCGAACGTATTGCCCAAAAACGTGCGGCTGGAAAGCTCAGCGGGCAGGGTTGGAAATGGGGGTTCGGCATTGCAGCCGGGGCCATGCTGCTGGTGCTCGGGGTGATTTACCCATGGACCAACGGCAACGGCGGCGTGACCCGCTTCGCCGAAGATGTGCAAACCCAAGCCGTTAAAAGCGCCCCTTGGGACGAATGGAAATTCGTCATGGTGGAAGTCGACAACAAACTACCGATGTACCTGCAAAATAACGGCGCACCGTTCTACTACGTCGCCGAAAGCCAGGACTTCCCGCGCCAAGGCGACAGCGCCGCCTTCATGGCCTGGCTGGAAAAAACCAGCGGCAAACGCTGGGACCCGCGACGCACGATCATCGTCGCCCAGTACTCCAAGGAAGATCCGACGCCGCTGGCGTTCCTGGGCAACGACCACCAGGTGATCACGACGCAGCCGGACAATGGCGAGCGATATTTTCACAAGCGCTCGGGTGGCAGTGTGGCGTTCATCCCGTCCGCCCATTGAAGTGCCCTGCGCTTTCAATAATCTGAGGGAAACCCGGCAGGACTTTTGCTTCGACGTGTATCTCGCACCTGCCAGATACACTGCAATACAAAGGGCACAAGGCAAGGCCGCTGCCAATAGCTAGACTGCGCACCTACGGGCCACTAACGAGGAAGCAGCGGATGGATCATGTCGATCACATTCTGATTGTCGACGACGATCGGGAGATCCGGGAACTGGTGGGCAACTACCTGAAAAAGAACGGCTTGCGCACCACGGTCGTGGCCGACGGCCGGCAGATGCGCAGCTTTCTGGAATCCACCCCCGTGGACCTGATCGTGCTCGACATCATGATGCCGGGCGACGACGGCTTGCAGCTGTGCCGCGAACTGCGGGTCGGCAAACACAAGTCCACGCCGGTCCTGATGCTCACCGCACGCAGCGACGAGACCGACCGTATCATCGGCCTGGAAATGGGCGCCGACGACTACCTGGTCAAGCCCTTCGCTGCCCGGGAACTGCTGGCACGGATCAACGCCGTATTGCGCCGCACCCGGATGCTGCCACCCAACCTGATCGTCAGTGAGAGCGGTCGTTTGATCCGCTTCGGTCGCTGGCGCCTGGACACCACCGCCCGCCATTTACTGGACGAAGATGACACCCTGGTGGCCTTGAGTGGCGCGGAATACCGCCTGCTGCGGGTGTTCCTCGACCATCCCCAACGGGTACTCAACCGTGACCAGTTACTCAACCTGACCCAGGGCCGGGATGCCGACCTGTTCGACCGCTCCATCGACCTGCTGGTCAGCCGCCTGCGCCAGCGTTTGTTGGACGATGCACGTGAGCCGGCCTACATCAAGACCGTGCGCAGCGAAGGCTATGTGTTCTCACTGCCGGTGGAAATCCTCGGGGCTCAGGAATGAAGCCGGGGTTTCGCTGGCCGCGCACCCTGGCGTCGCAGTTGTCGCTGATTTTCCTGGTGAGCCTGATCTGCGCCCATGGTCTGTCGTTCAGTGCGCAGTTTTATGAGCGCTATATCAGCGCCAGGACCGCCATGCTGGGCAACCTGGAGAACGACGTCTCCACCTCGATTGCCATCCTCGACCGCCTGCCCGCCGCTGAACGGGCCAGTTGGCTACCGCGCCTCGACCGACAGAACTACCGCTATCTGTTGGGTGCCGGAGAAACCGGCGTGCCCATGAGCACTGACAACGTGCCCATGGCTGCGACGTCCATTGCCGACGCACTGGGTAAACAGTACGCCCTGACCTTTCGGGACATCCCCGGCCTGCAAAAACACTTCCAGGCCGACCTGACCCTGGCGGATGGCCACCCGATCACCATCGACGTGCGCCCCGCTGCCGTTCCACTGGCGTTGTGGCTGCCGGTGGTGCTGATCCTGCAGTTGGCCTTATTGCTGGGGTGTACCTGGATGGCCGTGCGCATCGCCATCCGCCCGCTGGCCCGCCTGGCCCGCGCCGTGGAAACTCTCGACCCCAACACCCACCCGACACCGCTGGACGAAACCGGCCCCACCGAAGTCGCCCACGCCGCCGCCGCATTCAATGCCATGCAGGCGCGTATTGCCGAATACCTCAAGGAGCGCATGCAAATCCTCGCAGCAATCTCCCATGATTTGCAGACGCCCATCACCCGCATGAAGCTGCGGGCCGAGTTCATGGACGACTCCAACGAGAAGGAAAAACTGTGGAGTGACCTGGGAGAAATGGAGCATCTGGTGCGCGAAGGTGTGGCGTATGCCCGCAGCGTCCACGGCGCCACCGAAGCGAGTTGCCGGATCGACATGGATGCGTTTCTCGACAGCGTGATGTTTGACTATCAGGACATGAACAAGCAGGTCAGCTTAAGCGGGAAAAGCGCGGTGGTGCTGAATACTCGGCCCCATGCCTTACGCCGGGTGCTGGTGAACCTGGTGGACAACGCCCTGAAGTTTGCCGGGGCGGCGCAGTTGGAGGTCGGGACGGCGGCTGGTGAGTTGTCGATCAAGGTATTGGATCGCGGGCCAGGGATTGCCGAGGATGAATTGGTGCAGGTGATGCAGCCGTTTTATCGGGTGGAGAGTTCGCGTAATCGGGGCACCGGGGGGACTGGGTTGGGATTGGCGATTGCTCAGCAGTTGGTGGTGGCAATTGGGGGAACGCTGACGCTTAGCAATCGGCAAGGCGGTGGATTGTGTGCCGAGGTCAGGGTGGGGTTGGGGTAAACAACTCGACCCGAAAATCAAAAGTCCTCTTTCGTACATCCAGCGTCATTTTCACCTACATTCCTCCCCTGCAGTCCTTGGTAAAACGTCGCCTCGAAAAATGGCAATCCAGGACCGCTGATGAAAACCCATGACGCTGCAAGAGGCATCACGATTGGCTGCGGGCTGTTGCTGACGGTGCTGGCGCCCGCCATTGTCCATGCCAATACTGAATCGCCGAAAACCGGCATCGAGTGGTTGTTGGAATGTACCCGGCCGTCCCTAGACCGGGTGGACCCCGAGGTCCTTGGAAGGACCCAGTGCGGCGTCGTCACCGCGCCACTGGACCACGCCACACCCGACCTGGGCACCATCAGTTTCGACATCACACGCGTTGGTGCCAAACAACCACTCTCTCGCCAAGGCGCGCTTTTCACCCATCCTGGCGGGCCCGGGGTCGATACTGGCGGCGCATTCGCCGTGCATCTGGCAACCGTCTGGAAGCATTACGCAACGCAACCCGCGTGGGGGGAAACCTATCGGGTACTGGCCGACGCCTATGACGTAATCGAAATTACCCCTCGGGGGTTGAGTAGCCTGCCAGGATCACGCCTGGAGTGCCGATCCGACGCCTCGATCATGCCTCAAGGGGATGTCACCGAAGACCGCAGCGAAGGCAACCTGGCAGCGATGCGCCACAACGCTCGGGTCATCGCGCAGGCCTGCGCCAAACACCCGTTGACGCCCTACATCACCAGCGAGCAGACGACCAGAGACCTGGAGTTTGTGCGCAGGCACCTGGGCGAACTGCGGTTCAACTACCTGGGGATCGGCTACGGTACATGGCTCGGCGCCTGGTACGGCGGACTGTTCCCGGAACAGCTCGGACGCATGGTGCTGGACTCGAATATCGACTGGACCTCGTCGCTCGAACACGCAAGCCTGATCGTTGCCCGGGAGAAAGAGCGAATCTTCGATCACTTCGTGGCCACTCCCGCCGCCAATAACCCACAGGTCTACCAACTGGGTGAGACCCGGGAGGCGGTGCGGCAAGTGTTCCTGCAGTTGCAGCCCACTGTTCGCGCAGCGCTACGCTCCAACAACCTTTACTACAGCGATCCCGCAGGCTTGATGAGTGCGCACCTGCTCAGCCGCTGGTTGCAGGAAACACCGGGCGCCGACGATCTGGCGCTCCTGGCACGAGCTCGGGCTTATGTCTTCAGTCCCGAAGCCGTCATCGAACACCGGGCAAAATCGCTGTTTGGACTATTGCTGCAACGCGTTCGCGAGCCATTCCAGCCCAATCTACCGGCACCAGGGCCCTTGCGCATGTCAGCTGCCGACTCGGTGAGGCACGCCATTTTGTGCAATAGCTCGGGCTACTCGAACGAAACCTTCTGGGCGCGGACGGAAGCTGAATATGCGGTGAAGTACCCCATCGCAGGGAGCTTCCTGGAAGGCCGCCAGTGCACGGCATGGCCACAACGCACAGCCAATCCCCTGCCCCACAAACGCTTGGCCGAAGCCGAAAACTTGTTGATGGTGCAAGCCGATTTCGATGACCAGGCCCCAGCCATGGGCGCCGCCTGGGCCTTTGAACGGACACTGCCGGCCAGCCGGGTCCTGCTCAAGGGCGTCAACCTGCATGGCGTGTCGTTCAGCGGGGTGAGTGCATGTGTAAACCAATGGGTCGGCGAGTACCTGGTCCATGGAACGATGCCACCGCGATCAACCCTGTGCAGTGACGCAACCGCTGCACAGTGACACGCGCAAGGAACGGTCATGATTGTGCCAGCCTCGATTACGACCCTTTTTTACTGAAAACGACACCCTCCGTTGACGCCTCGCTCCAAGCCCTATTAAGTACTATTTATCCGCATTAATACGATAAATAGAAAACATGCTCAGCCGCCCCCTGCGACGCAAACGCCAGAAGCTTTCCGACGTGATTGTCGAGTCAGTCAAGCGCTCCATCGTCACCGATGCTTTGAAGCCCGGAGACCGTCTGCCCACTGAACGTGAGCTGATGGAAAGCTTCCAGTGCTCCAAGGGTTCGGCCCGCGAAGCACTCAAGGCCTTGGAAGTTGAAGGACTGGTCAACACCCGTACCGGCCCCAGTGGCGGTGCCTACCTGAACCAGGCCGGGACCGAACCGGCCAGCCGCGCCTTGCGTAATTACCTGCACTTCCAGCACCTGGACGGCGAGCAGGTGTACCAACTACGCAAAGTCATTGAGGTAGAACTGGCCGTGTCGGTGCTAGGCCGCTTGAGCGAAGACGACTACCGCGCCCTGCAAGACAACGTGGACTTTTGCAGCGCCCCGGAAGACAGCGAGGCTGGTCAGCGTGAGCAACGTCTGGCAGAGCTTGAGTTCCATAACCTGCTGGCCAAGGCCTGCCCCAACCCGCTGCTGAGTTTCATGGCGCAGTTTCTCAATGACCTGCTGCGCGACCTGGTGGTGTTGAAGAAAGCCTACAAGCCCAAGCGCAAGCAGTTCGACGCAGCCAACCTCGATTACCACAAGCAACTGTTGATCGCCTTTCGCGCCGAGAATGAAACGGCCATCCGCAGCTTGATGCATGAGCACATGTGCGACGCCGAACACCACATGACCGCGCTGGAAGGCCAAGTCAGCCCACATTTTCTACTGGAGTTTGATCACAGCCACTGACAACAACCGTAGCAGCTGTCGAGCTCACGCGAGGCTGCGTAGGACGCACCCTAATCATCACGTCATGCACCGCCCACGCAGCCTCGCTTGAGCTCGACAGCTGCTACGAAGGCGGCGAAAAAAAGACCGTTTCACCCAATAAAAGGCCTGCCCACAGGCCGTGATGCGCCGTTTTGCCATTGCCACTCCTGCCAATAATTAAACCAGGGAGTCACCCCATGCAGCGTCGTACGTTGTTGAAAGCCAGTCTTACCGCTGCAGCCGCCCTCAGCCTTCCGCTGAGTGTGCGCTGCGCATTCGCCGCCGAGCCCTTTACCTTTTACGGCCTCAAGTCCATGTCTGGCGCCTTTGCCAGCTATGGCAAATTTGCCGACATGGGTTCGCGCCTGGCGGTGGAACAGTATCCCGAGCTATTGGGCCGGCCGCTGAATTACAAGGTGATCGACACCGAAGGCAACGCCGGCAAGGCGGTGCGCAAGGTCCAGGAAGCGATTCAACAGGATGGCGCACGCTTCTTCCAGGGCTGCACCCTGTCCTCCTCGGCGCTGGCGGTGGCCAAGGAAGTGGCCAAGGTCGGCGGTGTATTCATGACCCCGGTGGGCGCCGATGAAGTCACCGGCAAGGACTGCAACAGTGCGACCTTTCGCTGGTCGGTACCGACCTACGGTGCAATCCGCGAAACCCTGATCCCGCTGATCAAACTGCTACCGAACGCCAAGCGCTGGTACACCATCACGCCGCAATACGTGTTTGGCGAAGCGCTGTTGGAAGGTGCCAAGACCGTGCTCAAAGAGAACGGCCTGGAGCATGTCGGTAATAGCTACCACTCATTGCAGGAACAGGAATTCTCCGGTTACCTGACCAATGCCATCGCTGCCAAACCCGACGTGCTGGTGCTGCTTAACTTCGGCAGCCAGTCATCCAACACCCTGCGCCAGGCGGTGAACTTCGGCATCAAGGAGCGCATGAAGGTGCTGCTGGTGTGGTCCGCCGGTCTCGACCAATTTCAGGAACTGGGCAGCGATGTGCTGGAAGGCGTGTACCTCGGCGCACAGTACTGGCATCAGGTCGACACGCCGCTCAACCGCGAGCTGGTGAAGCTGACCCAGGCCAAATACGGCATCAATCCCACCTACCCGTTGGCTGCCGACTACATCAGCACCAAGGTCATGCTCGACACCATCATCGCGACCGGCAGCTTCGACGGATCGACCGTGGCCAAGGCCATGCAGGGCCTGAGCTATGAAGGCCCGACCGGCAAGGAATCTATCCGCGCCGGCGACCACCAGGTGATCAAGGATTACTACCTGTTGGTGGGCAAGGCAGCCGGCGACATGGCCGACAAGGATGACCTGGCCAAGGTGCTCAGCGCCGGCCAGTCATTCCCGCCGGTGGAAACCACGGGCTGCGTGCTCGGCTGATCCGCTAAAAACTATCGGTTACACACGGCAGGGTCGCGCCAGCGACCTCCTGTTTGAGGACTCCTGCATGCTCAATCTTTACCTGTTCCAGATTCTCAATGGCCTGGGCCTCGGGATGATCTACTTCCTGATTGCGGTCGGGCTGACGATTATTTTCGGCCTGCTGAACTTCGTTAACTTCGCCCATGGTGCGTTTTTCCTGTTGGGCGCCTACATCTGTTACACCGCTGTCAGCCTCACCGGCAGCTTCTGGCTGGCACTGCTGATCGCGCCGTTGGTGGTGGCCGCCCTGGCCTGGGCCATCGAGCGATTATTGATCCAGCGGATCTACCACTTACCGCATATGTTCCAGATTCTGGTGACCCTGGGGATCGCGCTGATCATCCAGGAAGCCAGCGTGATGATCTGGGGCCCGGTGGGCAAAAGCGTCGCCGTACCGGAACTGTTGCGCGGCGTATTGGTGATCGGCGATTTCGTCTACCCCTACTACCGTCTGTTCCTGATCGCCTTCTCCGGCCTGGTGGGCCTGGGCCTGTGGCTGCTGCTGGAACGCACACGTTTCGGCGCCCTGGTGCGGGCCGGCAGTGAAAGCACCGAAACCGTGTCGCTGCTGGGTACCAATATTTTCCGCCTGTTTTCCATGACCTTCGCCCTCGGCGTAGCCCTGGCCGGTGTCGCCGGCGTGCTGTTCGCGCCATTGCGCGGCGCCCAGCCCTTTGTCGGCCCGGAAATTCTCGGCGTTGCCTTCGTGGTGGTGGTAATCGGCGGCATGGGTTCGTTCAGCGGCGCCCTCGTCGGTGGCCTGCTGGTGGGCGTGGTGCAAAGCCTGATGACCACACTCTGGCCCCAGGGTGCGAGCCTGATGATCTACGGCGCAATGGCCGTGGTGATTCTGGTACGCCCTTACGGCCTGTTCGGGAGAGCCTGACATGAGCGAGAAAAATCCCCTGCCGTTCGCCAAGACCCAGTCGCGCTACATGCTGCTGTTGGTGCTTGCGGTATTGATCGGCCTGCCGTTGATTTTGCCCTCTGCGACCCTGGCCACCGAAATCCTGATCTTTGCCATGGCGGCCCTGGCCTGCAATCTGCTGCTGGGCTACACCGGGCTCTTGTCCTTCGGCCAAGGCATCTTCTTCGGCGCCGGTGCGTATTGTGCGGCGCTGCTGATGATCCATCTGCAACTGGGTCTGTTCAGTGCGCTGTTGGGCGCTGCGGTGGTTGGCGGGTTCCTGGCCTTTTTAGTGGGCGCCCTGGCAATCCGGCGCACCGGCATCTACTTCGTGATGCTGACTTTGGCTTTCAGTCAGATGGCTTACTTCGTCGCCTACACCCTGAGCGACTGGACCGGCGGCGACAACGGCCTGCTCAGCGTGCCACGCCCCGAGATCCGTATCGGTGACACCGTGCTGCTGTCTCTGACCGATGCCCGCGCCTTCTACGGTTTTGTCGCGGTGCTGTTCCTGTTGATCTTCATTGGCGCCCGCCGGGTGATTGCCTCGCCGTTCGGCAGCACGCTGATGGCGATCCGCGAAAACGAAACCCGCGCCTCGGCCATCGGCTACGACACCCGCCATTTCAAGATCCTGGTGTTCGTGCTGTCCGGTGCCGTCACCGGGATTGCCGGCGCGCTGTACGCCATGCTGCTGCACTTTGTGCCGTTGTCGAATATCGACCTGGCGATGTCCGAAAACATCCTGATCATGACCATCGTCGGCGGCACCGGCTCGCTGTTCGGCTCGTTGCTGGGTGCTGGCTCCATCGTGCTGCTGGGGGATTTTCTCTCCGACCTGTGGCCGCGCTGGCTGATGTTGCTGGGGGTGATCCTGATCATGGTGGTGATCTTTATGCGCGGCGGATTGTGGGGCGGATTGTCGGCGCTGTTCGAACGCCTTCGCAGCAGCCGCAAGGCCAACGTCGTGACCAAGGAGACGCTGCTATGAGCATCCTGCTGGAAACCCAAAACCTGGAACTGGCCTACGGCGCCTTCCACGCGGTGAATGGCGTCAACCTCAAGGTCGAGGCCGGCACCATCCACACCATCATTGGGCCGAATGGCGCTGGCAAGACCAGCCTGTTCCATTGCCTGACCGGCGAACGCCAGGCCACCGCCGGGGCGATCCATTTCGACGGCAAGAACCTGATGCGCAAGCCGGCCCACGGCCGCGTCGGCCTGGGCATGGCGCGTTCATTCCAACTCACCAGCCTGTTCCAGAACCTCAGCGTGCGGGAAAACCTGCGCCTGGCCGCCCAAGGTCGTGACGGCGCCAAGGCGCTGAACTTCTGGCGCCGGGTCGACAGCAAGCGCGAGCACTTGGAGATGGCCGACCAGGTGCTGGAACGCCTGCAACTCACCGCCCGCGCCGACACCCTGGCCGGCGAGTTATCCCACGGCCAGCAACGGGTGCTGGAAGTAGGCATGTCGATCTGCTCCAAACCGAAACTGCTGATGCTCGACGAGCCCACCTCGGGCATGGGCATCGATGACATCCCGATCATGACCCAACTGATCAGCGACCTCGGTCGCGATCACACCGTGCTGTTGATCGAACACAACATGAGCATCGTCATGTCCATCAGCCAACGCATCACCGTGATGAGCCACGGGCAGATTCTGGTGGAAGGCACACCGGAATTCGTCCGGGCCGATGAACGCGTGCGCACTGCTTATTTGGGAGAAGCCGCCTGATGCTGACCGTCGACAACATCCACTCCTATTACGACAAGAGCCACGTCCTCGAAGGCGTGTCCCTGACCGTGAACCCCGGTGAACTGGTGACCCTGCTGGGGCGCAACGGTGCAGGCAAGACCACTACACTGCGCAGCATCCTCGGGATCATCTGCCCACGCCAAGGCCAGATCCACTTCAACGGCCAGCCGCTGGTGGGCCAGAAAATCTTCGAAATCGCTCGCCAGGGCCTGGCACTGGTGCCGGAAAATCGCGGGATTTTCCGCCTGCTGACCGTCGAGGAAAACCTGCGCATCGCCGTGCGCAAGACCAGCCGCTGGCAGATGGAAGACGTCTACGCGATGTTCCCGCGCCTCAAGGAGCGCCGCAAAAACGCCGGCCACGCGCTGTCCGGCGGCGAGCAGCAGATGCTCGCCATCGCCCGTGCCCTGCTCAACGATCCCAAGCTGCTGATCCTCGATGAACCCACCGAAGGCCTGGCCCCGGTGATCGTCGACGAACTGGTGAAGATCCTGCGCAAGGTCAAGGAGGACGGCCTTCCCGTGCTACTGGTGGAACAGAACCTGATGGTCTGCGACAAGCTCGCCGACCGCCATTACGTCCTCGAACAGGGCCGCGTGGTGTACGAAGGCAGCGCCGCCGCCTTTCGCGCCGACCCGACGATCAAGAATCGCTATTTGGCCCTGAGTGCCTGACCGGAGACACCTGATGAATACGTCTGTGGATTTGTCACAACCGCTCAACAGCAACGCCTCGCTGATCAACCGCGAACGCCTGTGGCAATCGCTGATGGACCTCGCCCGCCTCGGCGCCACGCCCAAGGGTGGCGTGTGCCGCCTGGCCCTGACCGACCTGGACCGCCAGGCCCGTGACCTGTTTGTGCAGTGGTGCGAGGCGGCTGGGTGCAGCGTCAGCATCGATGCCATCGGCAATATCTTTGCCCGCCGCGCCGGACTTGATCCGCACCTGCCACCGGTGATGACCGGCAGCCACATCGACACCCAACCCACGGGCGGCAAGTTCGACGGTTGTTATGGGGTGATGGCCGGCCTGGAAGTGATCCGTACCCTGAACGATTTGAATATCCAGACCCAGGCGCCGATTGAAGTGGTGGTGTGGACCAACGAAGAAGGCTCGCGTTTCCCACCGTGCATGATGGGTTCCGGGGTGTTCGCCGGTAAGTTCGACTTGCAGGAAACCCTCGACAAACAGGACGAGCAAGGCCTCTCGGTGGGCGCCGAATTGCAGCGCATCGGCTACGCTGGCTCCCGCGCCGTGCTTGGCCATCCGGTGGGGGCGTATTTTGAGGCGCATATCGAACAGGGCCCGGTGTTGGAAGATCAGGCCATCACCATTGGCGTGGTCATGGGTTGCCTCGGCCAGAAGTGGTTCGACCTGACCCTCACCGGCGTCGAAGCCCATGCCGGCCCCACGCCCATGCACCTGCGCAAGGACGCCCTGGTGGGTGCCGCGCAAGTGGTCAGCGCGGTGAATCGCATCGCCCATGAACAGCAACCCCACGCCTGCGGCACCGTCGGTTGCCTGAGTTTGCATCCGGGCTCACGCAACGTGATTCCCGGCCAGGTGCACATGACCATTGACCTGCGGCACCTGCATGCCGACAAGCTGCAAGCCATGGTCGATGAAGTGCGCCAAGTGATCGAAACCACCGCCAAACAACACGGCCTGACCTTTGAACTGACACCCACGGCCGACTTCCCGCCGCTGGACTTCAACCACGCATGCGTCAACGCCGTGCGCGACGGCGCAAGCAGCCTGGGTCTGAGCCATATGGACATCGTCAGCGGCGCCGGGCATGACGCGATCTTTGTCGCAGAGTTGGGGCCCGCGGGGATGATCTTCGTGCCGTGTGAAGGCGGCATCAGCCACAACGAAATCGAAAACGCCGCGCCGGATGATCTGGCCGCGGGCTGTGCGGTATTGCTGCGGGCTATGGTCAATGCGGCGCAAGGAGGTGCCCTGTGACGGATATCGCCAAGCTTACGGCGGTTGAACTGCTGGCTCACTATCGCGACAAAACCCTGTCGCCGGTGGAAGTCACCGAAGATGCACTGCTGCGGATCGAGCGTTATAACCCGGTGGTCAACGCTTACTGCCATGTCGACCCGCAGGGTGCACTGCACGCGGCACGGGCCTCGGAACAGCGCTGGCTCAAGGGTGAGCCCTGTGGTGCTCTGGACGGCGTGCCATCATCCATCAAGGACCTGACACCGACCATTGGCATGCCCACCCGCAAGGGCTCGCGTACCACCTCGGCCGACGGCCCGTGGGAGGTGGATGCGCCCTTCTCGGCTTTTATGCGCAAGGCGGGGGCGGTGTTGCTGGGCAAAACCGCCACCCCGGAATTCGGCTGGAAAGGTGTCACCGACAACCCGCTGTATGGCATCACTCGCAACCCTTGGGACACACGCATGACGGCAGGCGGTTCGTCCGGTGGCGCGGGTGCGGCCGCTGCGTTGAATCTTGGTGTGCTGCACCAGGGTAGCGATGCGGGTGGTTCGATCCGGATTCCTTGCGCATTTACCGGCACGTTTGGCATCAAGCCAACCTTTGGTTACGTGCCCCAGTGGCCGGCCAGTTCCATGACGATCCTGTCGCATCTGGGGCCGATGACACGGACGGTGGAAGACGCGGTGCTGATGTTGCAGACCATCGCGCAGCCGGACTCCCGTGACGGTTTGATCGGCGCGCCACGGACCACGCCATGGTTGCAGGCCGGGGCTGATTTGAAGGGACTGCGTGTCGCCTATAGCCCGAATTTTGGTTATGTAGAGGTTGACCCGCAGGTGGCCAGGGTGGTCGCTCAGGCGGTCGAGGGGCTGACGCAGTTGGGTGCGCAGGTTGAACAGATTGATCCAGGATTCAGTGACCCGCTGGAGGTGTTCAATACCCTGTGGTTTGCCGGCGCGGCGCGGCTGGCCGGGCAGCTGACCGACGCCCAGCGTGAGCTGCTTGACCCCGGCCTGCTGCGCATCGCCCGACTGGGCGAGCAGATCAGCCTGCGCGACTACAACGCCGCGCTGGAAGCACGGGCCGCCCTCGTCGCGCGCATGGCCGCGTTCCATGAACATTACGATGTGCTGGTTTCGCCGATGATGCCGATCACGGCGTTTGAGGCCGGGCACAATGTGCCGCCAGGCTCCGGGCTGGGGGAGTGGATGGAATGGACGCCATTCAGCTACCCCTTCAACCTGACCCAGCAACCGGCGGCCTCGGTGCCGTGCGGGCTGGCGGCGAACGGGTTGCCGGTGGGGCTGCATGTGGTGGGCGCGCGGTTTGCTGATGAGCAGGTGCTGCGGGTGTGCCAGGTATATGCCAAGGCGTTTCCGACCAAGCATCTACAAGCCCCAAAAACCCCAACCTGAAATGCAATCAAATGTGGGAGCTGGCTTGCCTGCGATAGCCATTTTGAATGTTCCACCGCCATCGCAGGCAAGCCAGCTCCCACACAGATCGCATTCCAATCGCGCATCGCTCTACAATGCCCCCATTCAAACCTGGGGCTCTCATGGACATCGAACTGGCACGCACCTTCCTCGAAATCACCCGCTGCGGCAGCCTGGCCGCAGCCGCCGAGAAACTGCACGTCACCCAGACCGCCATCACCGCCCGGGTCAAAAACCTGGAAAACCAACTGGGCAGTACCCTGTTCGTACGCAACCGTGCCGGCGCCCGCCTGACGCCGGACGGCGAGGCCTTCGTGGTCTACGCCAACCAACTGGTACAAACCTGGGAAGCCGCCCGTCGCGACCTGCCACTGCCGGACGGCTATCGCAACGTGCTGCATATCGGCGGGGAAGTCAGCCTGTGCAACCCGCTGATGCTCGGCTGGGCCCAGGCCCTGCGCGAACACATTCCCGGGCATGCCCTGCGTACCGAAATCCGCGAAGGCGAATACCTATTGCGCCAGCTGGAACTCGGGGTGCTGGACGCCGCACTGGTGTTCCAGCCGCAGTACTGGCCGGGGTTGCAGGTGGAGCAAGTGCTGGAAGAAAAACTGATCATGGTGCGCCTGGTGGCCAAACCGGAACCCTATGTGTACATCGACTGGGGCCAGGGCTTTCGCCAGCAACACGACGCCGCCCTGCCGGACAAGGCCCGTGCTGCCCTGGCTTTCAACCTCGGGCCATTGGCGTTGCAGTACATCCTGGAAAACGGCGGTGCCGGCTATTTCCGCACGCGGGTGGTGCAACACTACCTCGACAACGGTGTGATGGAGCGGGTGCCCAAGGCGCCGGAGTTCAGCTTCCCCACCTACCTGGTGTATTCCCGGGAACGGGATTGCGCAGTGCTGCAACAGGCACTGGAATTATTGCGAGGGGTCGTCAAGGCAGAGGGTGACTGGTCACAACGCTGGGATCCGGTGATTTGAACCGGCGCACATGTTAGCCTCCTACTGTTTTCTTCTGGTCCCACCTTGCGATGAACAAGAAAAAATCCGTCACCATCAGCGACATCGCCAAACGGGTCAACATGACCACCATCACGGTGTCCCGTGCGTTGAGCAAACCTGATCTGGTCAAGCCCGCCACCCTGGCGCGGATCCTTGAGGTCGCGCGGGAGCTGGACTACGTGCCAAACGCCTTCGCCCGTGGGCTCAAACGCAGCGAAAGCCTGATCATCGGGGTGATCACCGCCTCGGTGGACAACCCGTTCTACAGCGAGATGATCAAGGCTATTTCCCGGGAAGCGAAAAAACACGGCTACACCATCATGCTGGTGGACACCGACGAGCTGGAAGAGCTGGAAAGCAAAGCCGTCGATACGCTGCTCGGGTACCGCGTGGCGGGGATTATCCTGTCGCCGGTCTCCGATGAGCCCAGCTACCAGCCCGACTATCTGGAACGCCTGAGCAACGGCAAGACCCCGGTTGTGTTGCTTGATCGCACGATCCACGACAGCCCGTTCAGCCGCGTGGTGCTGGACAACTACCACAGCGGTATCGAGGCCGCGCAGTACCTGCTGCGCCAGACGCCAGATCTCAAGCGCCTGCTGGTGCTGACCGGGCCAGAACATTCGCGCATCACCGTGGAGCGCCTCAAAGGCCTGCAAGAAGTACTGGCCGAATACCCTCAGGTGCACGTCGAAGTGCAGGCCGGCGACTACACGCTAATGCCCTCCTACCTGCACACCCTCGACTACCTGGCCGAACACTCGGCGCCGGACGCGATCATGGGCTTCAACCAGTTGATCACCCTCGGCGCCTTACGCGCTTTACGCATGCACAACATCCCCCACGACAGCCTGACCATCTGCGGCATCGACCGCCTACCCTTTGCCGATATCTTCGGCGTGCCGATTGCCTGCGTGGCCCACGACGCCTCGCTGGCCGGCAGCAGCGCGGTACGGCTGCTGCTGGACCGCCTTGACGACCCGCACAAGCCTCGGGACAAGGTGGTGATTGCCGGCAAGTTGGAGAACGGCTGAATACTGTCTGTAATCCCTGCAATCCCTGCAACCCCTGCAATCCTGTAGCCGCTGCCTCGGCAGCGGTTACAGGATTGTGGGGTTATGGAGCTATAGGCTGGTGTAGCCACCGTCGATCGGCAGGCTTACACCACTGATCATGCTCGCGGCATTGCTCAGCAGAAACAGCACCGGTAGTGCCACCTCTATCGTTTCGGCAAAACGCCCCAGGGGAATCGCTGCCAACGCCGGATCGCGCTTGGCCGGATCCGACCAGGCCATTTGCGCCATGGGCGTCAAGGTCACAGTGGGGTTGACGCTGTTGACCCGAATCCCGAAACGCCCCCATTCAGCACATTGCACGCGAGTGATCGCATCCAGTGCCGCCTTGGAGGCGCAATAGCCGAGGTGATCCTCCAGCGCGACCAGTGAGGCCTGGCTGGAGACGTTGACGATGCTGCCGGAAATTTCCGCCTCGATCATCGCGGCGGCCACCCGGCTGGCGACTTGAGCGGCGGCGCGGGCATTGACGTTCATTACCTGATCGAACGCCTCGCTGCTGATAGCGGCGGCGGGCTCCAGGCGCGAGATGCCGGCGCAATTGACCAGGCCGTGCATGGGCGGCAGGCCTTGCAGGGCCTGGTCGAGGGCGGCGCTGTTGGCGATGTCCAGGCACAGGGTTTCGCAGCCCAGTTGGGACAGCGCCAGGGCGTCACGGCCGAGGGCGAATACCTGGGCGCCGCTGGCGATCAGTTGCAGGGCGATTTCCCGGCCGATGCCGCTGCTGGCGCCGGTGACTAGGATGCGGTGGTGGGTGAAATCAAAAGTGGCGTTCATTACTGATGTTCTCCAAGACCATGTTCACTTAGCTGCTTTGCAAGCTATGCATCACCGGTTTCAACGCTGGATATAAGGCTAAATAATCAGCAAATGCTCGGTCATACGCCTGAACATTTTCCGCCTTGGGCTGCGCCCTCAATTCCAACTGCACCCAGCCCTTATCCATCTCGGCCTCATCCACCAACCCCACCGAATGCGCCGCCAACAACGCCGCCCCCAATGCTGCTTCCACCTCCTGAACGATGGTGTAAACCAGGTAGTGGGTGACATCCGCAATAATCTGCATCCACAAATCCGAATGGCTCGCCCCACCCACCACAATCAATCGCGGATCAAGGGAGTGCGCCCCACGCGTGCCCGCCTCGATGTTGTGACGCAAGGCAAAACTCACCCCCTCCAGCACCGCGCGATACAGGTGAATACGGCTGTGATAGAGGTTTAACCCAACAAAACTGCCGCTGGCGCGGTCATCCCACACCGGGCTGCGCTCCCCCATCAGGTACGGCAGGAACAACAGCCCTTCACTGCCCGCCGGGATCTTCGCTGCGCTCTGTTCCAGCAGCCACAAACTGTCTTGACCGGTCTGTTGCGCCTGCTGTTCTTCTGCCTGGCAAAACTGCTCGCGAAACCAACTGACCGACGCCCCGGCGGTAATTGCCCCACCGAAGATGTACAGGTCCTGATGCCCGTTATAGACATGGGGCATGCTCACCAGACCATGGCGGGCATCCACCTGCTGGTTGAGATAACCCCAGCACATGCTGGTGCCGATCATCGCCACATGATTGCCCGGCCGCGTCACTCCGGCCGCCAAGGTGGCCATGGCCGCGTCGACGCCACCGGCCAAAATCGGCATCCCCGCCTGCAAGCCCAGGCGCTGCGCCCATTGCGGCAGCAAACCGCCCACCACTTCACCGGAATACAGCAACCGCTCAGGCATCATCGCCAGGGGAATCTCCAACGCCGCCAGCATCTCGGCGGACCAGCCGCGCTGTGCCACGTCGTAAACCCCGCCGATATTGCCGGCACTGCTGTGATCCACCGCCAACTCACCGGTCAGGCAATAGTTGATGTAGCTGTTGGGCGGCAGCAGGTAACGGGTATTGGCCCAGACTTCGGGCTGGTGCTGCTTGAGCCAGAGCATCTTGGTGAACCCGTAATAGCTGTCCACCGAGTTGCCGGTGATCTGAAACAGGCGCTCCAGGTCCACATGCTCACGCACCCATTCCACTTGCTCACCTGCACGCCGATCCATCCAGATCAGGCACGGATGCAACGGTTTGATCGCTGCATCCACGGCAATGCCCGAACCGCCATAAAGGCTGCTGATGCACAACGCTTTGACCTGCACCGATGCCACGCCGGCCTTGGCCATGCACTGAGCGACGCAAGCTTCCACCGCCTCCAGCCAGACCTGCGGCCATTGCTCGGCCCAGCGCACTTTCGGGGTATCCACGCGATATCCCTGGCTGTGCTGGGCGATGATCGCGCCCTGGCCATCCACCAAGAGTGCCTTGGTACTCTGGGTACCGATGTCCACACCGATGACGTAGTCCATGGTCACTGCGCCGGTTTCAACAGCACTTTGATCGACTTCACCGAGTTGGCCAGGTCGAACGCTTCGGCCCAATTATCCAGCGGGAAATCATGGGTAACGATGCCCTTTGAGGTCACCAGGCCGCGTTCGAACAGGTCGATGGCCACCGGGTAGCAATACGGCCCCAGGTGCGCACCGCGTACGTCCAACTCCTTGCGGTCGCCGATAATCGACCAGTCAGCGCTGGTCTCGGCGCCAAACACACTGAACTCGACAAACCGCCCCAGCTTGCGGATCAACTCCAGGCCCTGGGTCACGCCCACCGGCACGCCGGTGGTTTCGATGTACACGTCGCAACCGTAGTTGTCGGTCAGGCCGTTGATGATCTCGCGGGCGTTATCCCGGGACGGGTTGATCACCACGTCGGCACCAAATTTTTTCGCCAGCTCCAGGCGCTCGTCGACCATGTCGATCACCACCAGTTTCTTCGGCGTCTTAAGCGCAGCCACCTGGACCATGCACAGCCCCAGGGTGCCGGCGCCGGCAATCACCAGCACGTCGTCGAGCTGGATTTCGCCACGGTTGACCGTGTGGATCGCGCAGGACATCGGCTCGATCAACGCCGAATCCTCAAGCGACACCGACTCCGGAATCTTGTGCACGATGGCGGTCTTGGGAATGCGCATGTACTGGGCCATGCCGCCTTCGGCCACCTCCTTCTGAAAGCCGAAGATGTTGTGCACTTCGCACATCCAATACTTGCCCGACTTGCAAAAGCGGCACTTGCCACACGGCACAATCTGCTCGGCGATCACCTTGTCACCGACCTTGACCTCGAAGTGCTCCTCAGCACCCTCGCCCGCTTCCACCACGTAGCCGAAGAACTCATGACCCGGCACCACCGGCGCCTTGACCCACGGGTTGTCGCCGCCCCAGAACATCGCCGCGCCCGAATGGCATTTGCAGTCACTGGCGCAAATCCCGCAGGCGGCAATGCGAATCACCAATTCATTGGGGCGAGCCTGGGGTTTGCTGATGCGCTCCAGGCGGTAGTCTTTCGGGCCGTGGCAGACGACGGCTTGCATTTCGCTGTGCTTATCCATGGTGTTCTGACCTTTCTTGAGCATGAAGGAACCCGTCGCGGCCAGCGGGCCGCGTCGAGAAAACGTTATTCGCTTACTTGTGGCGCTGACGGCTGATAAAGATCGCCAGCAAAATGATCCCGCCCTTGATCACGCTCTGGACGTACGGCGACACCCCAAGCATGTTCAAGCCGTTGTTCAGCACTCCCAGCAGCATCGCCCCGAGCAAGGTGCCGACAATTACCCCGCGCCCACCGGCAATCGAGGCGCCGCCCAGGACCACGGCCGCAATCGCGTCCAGTTCAAACGAGACCCCGGCATTCGGCTGGCCGCTCATCAGGCGTGAGGTCAGCACCAACCCGGCAATCGCCGCCGTCAGGCCGCTGATGCCATACACCAGCAACTTGAACCGCGCCGCCCGCACCCCGGACAAACGCACGGCCTCCTCGTTGCCACCGATAGCGTAGATATAACGGCCAATGCGCGTGTGCTGCAGTAGCACATAGGCCGCCAGGTAGGTCACCAGCATGATCAGGATCGGCACCTCGATGCCGAACAGGCTTTCGCGGCCGAAGAATCCGAACCACTCCGGCAGGCCCGAAATCGGGTAGCCATCGGTGTACATCAAGCCGAAGCCACGGGCGATGCCCATGGTCGCCAGGGTGACGATGATCGGTGGCATGTGCAGGTACGCCACAAACAAGCCATTGCCGATACCGAATGCCACGCCAATCAGCATCCCGGCACCAATCGCCAGCCCTGGCGGCAAGCCTGCGACCATCAACCCGGCGGTCAAGGTGCCGGACAAGGCCATCACCGGTCCCACCGACAAATCGATACCGCCGGTGAGGATCACGCAGGTCATGCCAACCGCGATAATCGCGTTGATCGACACCTGGCGGGCGATATTCGACAGGTTGCTGGCGGTAAGGAAGTTGTCACTGGCAAAGATCATCACCAGCGTGACCACCAGTAGCCCGACAAAGGGATAAAACGCCGGCGAGCGAATCAGCCGCGCCAGGTTCAGGCGCAGTCGGCTCGTGTCGGCGGCATTAATGGACGTATTCACTTGAGCCCCCTGTTGCATGGCGCATGACCTCTTGTGGGTTAACGGCGGACGCTTCCAGTACCTTGACGATGGCGCCCTTGTGGAACACGGCGACCCGGTCGCACATGCCGATGATTTCCGGCAGTTCCGAGGAAATCATGATGATTGCGTAGCCTTGTTCGGTGAGGTTGCGCATCAGCGCGTAGATCTGCGCCTTGGCACCCACGTCGATGCCACGGGTGGGTTCGTCGAACACCAGCACGTCGCAGTGGTGGTTGATCCAGCGGGCAATCACCACTTTCTGCTGGTTACCGCCGCTGAGGTTGAACACCCGGCTCTCACCGCTGGGAGCCTTGATCGACAGTTGCCGCATCAGGTCTTCGACACTGGCGCTCTCCTTGCCCTTGTCGATCAGGCCGCTGGCGCCCTGGTACTTGCTCAGATTATTCAAAGAGATGTTTTCGCGAATGCTGAAATCGGTGATCAGCCCTTCACTCTTGCGGCTTTCCGGTAGCAGGCCGATGCCGTGGGCCAAGGCCTGGGCCGGGTCGTCCAACGTGACGTGTTCGCCCCGCAGCCACACGTCTTTGCTCACCGACGGCAGCGCGCCCATCATGCCCAGGGCCAGTTCGGTGCGGCCGGAGCCCACCAAGCCGGCAAAGCCGAGGATCTCGCCCTTGTGCAACTGGAACTGGTTATGCGGCCCGTTGCGTACCAGTTGGATGTCCTTGACCTCCAGCAACAACGGCCCGCGTTCGGTGGTCGGTTTGGGAGGGAAATTGCACTCCAGGCGCCGGCCCACCATCATTTCCACCAGCCGGTCGATATCACTGTCAGCCACATCGGTGACACCGACATTGCCGCCGTCGCGCAACACGCTGATGCGATCACAGACCTGGAAAATCTCCTCCAGGTGATGAGAGATAAAAATCACCGCTACGCCCTGACGCTTGAGCTCACGCATGATCTCGAACAGCAGCTCGGCTTCGCTCGGTGTGAGTGTCGCGGTGGGCTCATCGAGCACCAGCAACCGCGCATCCAGGGCCAGGGCCTTGGCGATCTCGACAAACTGCTGCTCAGCCACACTCAAATGCTTGACCGCGCATTGCAGGTCGATGGTTACCCCAAGGCGCTTGAACAAGGCTTCGGACGCCTCAACCATCTCGCGCTTGCGCAACAGGCCGAAGCGGTTGCTCAACTCATGGCCGAGGAAGATATTTTCCACCGCCGTGAGGTAGGGAATCAGGCTGAACTCCTGGAACACGATGCCGATCCCGGCCGCAATCGCATCGCGATACGTCGCGAACTGCTGCGCCTGGCCGTCGATCAGAATCCGCCCTTCATCCTGATGCTCAACGCCGCCGAGGATCTTCATCAAGGTCGATTTACCCGCGCCATTTTCCCCGAGCAAGGCATGAATCTCGCCCCGCTCCACTTGCAGGTTGATGGACTTGAGGGCTTGCACCCCCGGGTAGCGCTTACAGATATTTTCCAACTGCAGAAGACTGCTCATGCCACCGACCTCTCGTTCAGAAGGGTGCCCTGCGCCCCACGGCTTGCGTGGGGCCTGGACGGTTTACCAGCTGAAATCCTTGGCCTTGGCCTGGTCGATCAGGGCAATGTCGACCGGAATACTGGCGGGCACTTGCGAGCCCCACTTCTTGGCCAGGGCAATACCCAGCGCCAGGCGGATCTGATCCCGAGGGAACTGCGCCGAAGTAGCGATGAACTTGCTACCCGGTTTCAGGATCGCCTTGATCGCTTCCGGCGCACCGTCAACGCTCACCAACTTGACGTCCAGGCCACTGGCTTCAATGGCCGAAAGCGCACCGAGGGAGCCGTTGTCATTGACGCTGAAGATACCCTTGAGAGTGGGTTGGGCCTGGAGCATGTTTTCGGTGACGGTCAGCGCCTGGTCACGTTCCTGCTTGCCGTTCTGAATGCTCACGATCTTGATGTCAGGGTGCTTAGCCACCGCCTCCTTGCAACCGCGCACCCGCTCCAGGATCGGCACCACGGCGATGCCGTCGAGGATCGCGATATTGCCTTTGTTGCCGATGTTCTTGGCCAGGTATTCACAGGCCTGGAACCCGGCGTCGAAGTTCTTCGAGCCGACAAAGGAGTCGAGCGGGCCTTCGGCTTGGGCGTCCACCGCGACCACCACTACACCGGCGGCGTGGGCGGACTTGACGGCAGATTGCACGCCCACCGAGTCGGTGGGGTTGATCAGGAGGATGTCGATGCCTTTTTGCAGCATGTCTTCGACGTCGCTGACCTGCTTGGAGACGTCGTGGCGGGCGTCGGTGATGATCAACTGCGCACCGATCGTCGCCCCGGCTTCCTGCAGGGCGTCTTTCATGGTGACGAAGTAAGGGTTGTTGATTTCCTGGAAGGACGCGCCGATGCGGATGGGCGCGGGTTTGGTGTCGGCCTGCGCCAGGGTAGCGGTGCCTAGGGTGATACTCAGGGCCAGCAAACACAGGGTTTTCGGAAGCGTTTTCATGGCTAGGATCTCTGTTTTGTTTTTATTTTTAGAGCAAATGTTATCGTTAACATTTTGTGAGAAGCTAGCAAAGAAAATTGAGGGTCGCAAGTGTTCTGTTGTTCTTTTGGGGTGGTTGACTGAGTGCATATCCGTTTTTTGGGTAACGGCTGCTTAAGGTTCCGCCCTTACGGCGGGTCACTTTGGAAAAGCCCCAAAGTAACCAAAGGGCTCTTGCCCCACCACTCGGTGCCTCGCTGTGGCTCGGCATGCCCGAACGCAGGCATTACTCCGTGGGCCGCCGCGACGGGCCATCCATGGCCCAACGCGGCTAAACCGGCGTCCTGCCGGTTTACCCACTGCGTAATACCTGCGTTCGGCCAGCGTGGTTTAACGGGGCGCCTAAGATCACAATCAAAAACACGGCGGCCTGAAAGCCGACCTGAGTGGTAGAAGCAAAGGCAAGGGCCAGCAAGGGCCAGAGCGAAAGCAGATCTGCTTTTCTGTGGGAGCTGGCTTGCCTGCGATGCCATCACCTCGGTGTTCCTGAAATACCGAGTTGCCTGCATCGCAGACAAGCCAGCTCCCACAGTAGACCGTGCCCGCTTTTGATTTTGCTTTTGCTTTTGCTTCACACCACTCAAGCCGGCCGGTAGGCCGCTGTGCTTTTGATCTGCTTTGACTTTGATCTTAGGCGCCCCGTTAAACCACGATGGCTGAACGTAGGCATTGGTCCGTGGGTAAACCGGCAGGACGCCGGTTTAGCCGCACTGGGCCAGGGATGGCCCATTGCGGCGGCCCACGGAGCAATGCCGGAGAGAAGGCATGCCGAGCCACAGCGAGGCACCGAGTGGTGGGGCAAGAGCGTTTTGCTTACTTTGCCGCTTTTGCAAAGTGAGTCGCTGTAAAAGCGAAACCAATAGCAGCCGTTACCAAAAAAACGGATATGTACTCCGTAGTGGTCGCCGATGCTCAACCAGCCACAGCTTCCATCTTCTGCCGCAAACTCAAAGGCCGCATATCCGTCCAAACCTCTTCGATATAAGCCAGACACTCCTTCTTCATCCCACTCTTGCCCACGGTCTTCCAACCCTGTGGCACAGCCTTGTAATCCGGCCAGATGGAATACTGCTCTTCATGGTTGACCACCACCTGAAAGAGAATATCTTCGCGGTCAAATACTGAGGTCATTGCTGTTCTCCGTCGCTATAAGGCTCGCCGCGCTCCACGCGCAGCGGTGATGTAGATAAGAACGTACCGCGCCCGGCAAAAATTAAAGGCTGCCCACCGCTGCCGCCAAGGCACGACCAAATATCTGCGCCACCCGGTCAATCTCCGCCGCCGTAATCACCAGCGGCGGCAAGAACCGCACCACGCTCCCATGCCGTCCGCCCAGCTCAAGAATCAATCCACGCTTGAGACACTCACGCTGTACCAACGGGGCCAACTGACGATGCACCGGAGGATGCCCCTGAACGTCCGGCGTACCACTGGGGTCCACCAATTCCACGCCCAACATCAGGCCACGCCCGCGAATGTCCCCCAATTGCGGGAAGTCCCGCTGCAGGATGCGCAGGTGCTCACCCAGGCGCTCGCCCATCGCCGCCGCATGGGCAGGAATGTCATGGTCCTTGAGGTAACGCATCACGGCTGACCCCGCCGCCATGGCCATCTGATTACCGCGGAAGGTCCCGGCGTGAGCACCCGGCAGCCAGGTATCGAGCCAGTCGCGATACACCACCACCGCCAACGGCAGGCTGCCGCCAATGGCCTTGGACAGCACCACCACGTCCGGGACGATGCCGGCGTGCTCAAAGGCAAACATCTTGCCGGTGCGACCGAAGCCACTCTGGATTTCATCGACGATCAGCGCCACGCCGGCTTGCTCGGTGATCCGCCGCAGGCCGCGCAGCCAGTCGAGGTCCGCCGGAATTACGCCGCCCTCGCCCTGGACCACTTCAACGATCACCGCTGCTGGCAGCAACACGCCCGCCTCGGGATCGTTCAGCAGGTTTTCCAGGTAGTGCAGGTTGACCCTGACCCCCTCCGCCCCACCCAGGCCAAACGGACAACGGTAGTCATAAGGAAACGGCAGGAACTGCACACCATTGCTCAACAGTGCACCCAACGGCTTTTTCGGCCCCAGGCTGCCCATCAGGCTCAACGCACCCTGGCTCATGCCGTGATAACCACCCTGGAACGACAGCACCGTGCTGCGCCCGGTAGCGGTGCGCACCAGTTTCAGCGCGGCTTCCACCGCATCGGTACCAGTGGGGCCGCAGAATTGAATCTTCGCTTCACGGGCCAGTTCCGCCGGTAGCAAGCCGAACAGGTCCTGGACGAATTGGTCCTTGACCGGTGTCGTCAGGTCCAGCGTGTGCAGCGGCAGCTCATCGCTCAACACCTGGCGGATCGCGTCGATCACCACCGGATGGTTATGCCCCAACGCCAAGGTGCCCGCGCCGGCCAGGCAATCGATAAAGCTGCGGCCTTCAACGTCTTCGACATAAATCCCCCGCGCCCGCTTAAGGGCCAGGGGAATGCGTCGCGGATAGCTACGGGCGTTGGATTCCTGCTGGCGCTGGCGGGCCAGCAGCGGTGTTTCGTCAAACTGGTACAGCGTTTCCGCCGGGACCGGACTGACCCGAACCTGCAAATCTTCGATACGGCTGGTAGCGACTGACATCTCTCGATCCCTCAATACGCTGATGATGGTGACCAAACTGCCAATCCGTTGGCGTCTGGCCCAAGGGCACGCGCACGGATTTCCTGTTTTGGAAACGCGTCAGGGGCTCGAGGATTTACACCTTGGGCATTAAAAATGCCGCAGGTTCAGCCGGCAACACCGGTGTATTTGTCATTCAATGCATAAAGGATCCCGCAGGTTTCAGCATCCAACCGTCCGTCAAATTTATCGGGACGAAAATGCATCTGGAACGCCCGCACCCGCTGCTGGAAGGCCTGGCGATTTTTTGCCGCCGCGTAACCGTAGCGCTGGAATGCCCTTTCGATCTCCACTTCCGGCGGCAGGCCCATGGAAAACCTGCGCTGGTAGACCTCTTGGGTAACCCCATCGAACCAGGCACCCACCCCTGCCTCGAACAGTTGGCGCCAGGGCAAGCGCGGGCCAGGATCGCTTTTGCGCCAGTACGCCACGTCGCTGTGGCCAAGAATGTCGGTGGGACCGATGCCCGGATAACGTCCCTGAATGTCGCGGATCAAGGCGATCAACAACTCAATCTGCTCAGGGTCATAGGCGGGAAAGGTAAAGACGCCCGCGTCATCACGGGCCAGGTTGACGATTTCGATGCCGATGGAGCGGCTGTTGAGGTTGTCGCGCCCGGCCCATTGGCTGACGCCGGCATGCCAGGCGCGGTGCTGCTCGTCCACCAGGCGGAACACCCGCAACTCGTCATAGCCGGCAGCGCGGTAACTGCAGTCATGGGGATCGGCCAGCAAATAGTGAGCGCTGACCCCATCCTGAGTCAGCGCGCGCAAGGAACTGGCAAATGGCGCAGCGGTGTAATGCACGATGACCTGGCGCACGGTTTCGCCATCGCGTTGGTTGAAGTTTTTTGCGGGGTATGTGGTATCGATGACCAACATGGGAGCTGTCCTTTTCAAGACAGGCTGAATCATTCAGCCTGTAAGCCGTTTACCGTCATCCTGAAGCGCTGGGCTTTAAGATGGCGGTAACTATTTGGCTTCTTGAAGGACCGGTCAGCGGCGCAGCGGCATGCCCAGTTCAACCCGCAGGCCATCAGGCTGGCTGTCGAATTTCAAGGAACATGAGCAGCGTTGCACGATGGCTTGCACGATGGCCAAGCCCAGGCCGCACCCGTCGCTGTTGCCGTTGCGCCAGAAGCGTTGGGTCAGGTGTTGCAGGTCTTCGCTGGAGATCGGCGCACCATGGTCCCGCACCTGGAACACCACGTTATCGGCGACGGTGAAGATGCTCAGTTCCACTCGGGTATCCGCCGGCGTATGACGCAAGGCGTTATCCAGCAGGTTGCGCAAGGCGGCGACGGCCAGGCCCACCGGCATTTCCACCGGTGTCTCAGGCAAATTGGCCGGCAGGATCAGGTCGATGCGCGAGTTGTCCCCGGCGTTGGCGTCCTGGATTGCCAGGCGTGCCACTTGTTCGGCGCTCGATTGCAAACCGTCGTCGAACGACAGGCTGCCCTCGACCCGGGCCAACAACAGCAACTGTTCAAGGGTGCGGTGCAGGCGGTCGGCGCCCTCCTCGGCATGGGCCAGGGACCGGTCACGTGCGGCGCCTTCGGTCATGCGCGCCACTTGCAGGTGGGTCTTGATTGCCGTCAGCGGGCTGCGCAGTTCGTGGGCGGCATCACCGGTCAGGCGGCGTTCGCGTTCGATGGTCTTGGCGATACGCTGCAGCAGTTGGTTCTGGGTGTCGAGCAGCGGTTTGAGCTCGCTGGGCAGCGGATGAATCTGCAACGGCTCCAGGGAGTCGGCGCTGCGGCGCATCAAGGCATCACGCATGCGATTAAGCGGCACCAGGCTCTGGCCGATGCCCAGCCACAGCAGGCATAGGCAACCCAGCAAGGCAACGCCTACCGGTACCGATGCCGCCAGCAGGATCGACAGGTTCAACGCCTCACGCTCCACCTGGCGGTCGGCGGTGGTGATGAACAGGTCGCCGCGGGCCAGGGTGAAACTGCGCCAGCTCGTGCCGTCGATCATCTGATCGCGAAAACCACTCTGGTGCGACTCCAGGCCCTGGTCCGGGGTGGTGTGGCTGCGGGCGAGAATTTCCCCGCGCAAAGAACTGACCTGACACGCCATGCCGCCAGGGATATTCAACTGTTCGGCGCTGAAATGGGTACCTTCGCCTTTGGTAGGCAAGGCCGGCAACTGCTCCATCAAGCCGGCGACCATGCGCGCTGACGCCACCAGTCGCTGATCCAGGGAAAACATCATCTGGTTGCGCAGGTCACTGAGCATCCAGGCCGCCGCCAGCGCCCAGATCAGCACAAAGGCGGCGCCCAACTTGAACGTCAGGCGCAGGCGCAGGCTCATCACGAAGCGTCCTCTCCACCATCAGCCGGGCCCAGGCGATAGCCAAGGCCGCGCACGGTTTCGACGATGCCATTGCCCAGTTTGCGCCGCAGGTGGTGGATATGGACGTTCAAGGCGTTGCTTTCCAGTTCGTCGTTGAAGCCGTAGACGCTGTCTTTCAACTGCTCGCTGGACAGCACCCGCCCACGGTTATGCAACAAGGCCTGCAACAGCGCCTGCTCGCGGCGGGACAGGTCCACCGATTGACCGCCCAGCAAGGTTTCGCGGCTGCTGGGGTTATAGGTCAGGCGCCCGTGCTCGATCAGGTTGACGCTGCGCCCGGCCACCCGACGTAACAAGGTCTGCAAGCGCGCAGCCAGCTCCCGCAAATCGAAGGGTTTGAGTAGGTAATCGTCGGCGCCGGCTTGCAGGCCATCGACCCGGTTGGTCACCGAATCCCGGGCGGTGAGGATCAGCACCGGGATTTCCAGGCCTTGGCTACGCTGTTGTTGCAGCAGTTTCAGGCCGTCTTCATCCGGCAAGCCGAGGTCCAGCACCATGATGTCGAACTCAGCCGCCTTGAGCATTGCCCGCGCGGCAGCAGCCGTCGCGACGCGTTCGACCGTAAAGCCCTGGGCGCCAAGGCCGGCAACAATGCCGCTGGCGATCAGCTCATCGTCTTCACAGACCAGTACGTGCATGGTGAACCCTTTGGAAAAATGATGATTAGAAGGCGAACGGATTAAGTGCGCATTATGCGGTGCCGTCGTTCATATTCAGACAAGTCTTACGCGTTAGAATAGCCCGGTTAATCATCGGTTAATCAACACCACACATTGTGTGCCCACTTGCATCGAACTAAGGCTTGACCATGCGGCATCTGTTTCTCTTCTTGCTGGTGTTATTCGCGGGATTCGCCCAGGCTGCGCCGGGTAATAATCCTTTCGAGACCAAACCCGATTTCCTCCCGGTGGGCAAAGCCTTCACCTTTACCTCCGAGCGCCTGGCCTCTGGCGAAACCCAACTGTATTGGCAGATTGCCGACGGTTATTACCTGTACCAGCAACGCATGAAGTTCGATGGCCTGGCCGAAAAACCAGCACTTCCGCAAGGCGAAGCCCATAGCGACGAGTTCTTCGGCGAGCAGCAAGTGTACCGCCAAGGCCTGGAGGTGAAGATTCCAGCGGGTGCCACCGGTCAGGTCAAGCTGGGCTGGCAGGGCTGCGCGGATGCCGGACTGTGTTATCCGCCGCAGTCGATCACCGTGGATCTGGGCGGCAACCCCGCCGTCGCGGCCACCGCTGAGGCCCAGGACCAGAGCCTGGCCAGCGGTCTGCAACAACGCAGCCTGGGCTGGAGCCTGCTGGTGTTCTTTGGCCTGGGGTTGCTGCTGGCCTTCGCGCCCTGTTCCTTGCCCATGCTGCCAATCCTCGCTGGCCTGGTAGTGGGCAGCGGCGCCAGTCCACGACGCGGCTTCGCCCTGGCCACCAGCTATGTGGTGTGCATGGCACTCATCTATGCCGCCCTGGGCGTATTGGCTGCCTTGTTGGGGGGCAATCTCGCTGCCCTGCTGCAAACCCCGTGGATCCTCGGCAGCTTTGCCGCGCTGTTTGTGATCCTCGCCTTGCCAATGTTCGGCTTCTTTGAATTGCAACTGCCGGCCTTCCTGCGCGATCGCCTGGACAACGTCAGCCGCCAGCAAAGCGGCGGTAGCCTGATCGGTGCCGGTGTACTCGGTGCCCTGTCCGGCTTGCTGGTAGGGCCGTGCATGACCGCACCGCTGGCCGGCGCCCTGCTGTATATCGCCCAGAGCGGCAACGCACTGCACGGTGGCTTGATCCTGTTTGCCATGGGCATCGGCATCGGTGTGCCGCTGTTGCTGCTGGTGACCGTGGGCAATCGCTTCCTGCCCAAACCAGGCACCTGGATGAACGTGCTCAAGGGCGTCTTCGGCTTCCTGTTCCTCGCGACCGCCGTGCTGATGATTCGTCCGGTGGTCGGTGAAACCCTGTGGCTTGCTTTGTGGGGCGTGTTGGCGCTGGTCATGGCCTACTGCGGCTGGCGGCTGGCCAGTCACCATGGTCTCGCGGCCAAGGTGCTGGGCGCCGGTTCCCTGGTCCTGGGCCTGTGGGGCGGCCTACTGGTGGTGGGTGCGGCGGGTGGCAGCGATGACCTGTGGCAGCCGCTCAAGGTCTTCACCGGTTCGCAAGTCGCCAGTGCGCCAAGCGCCCACGACGCTTTCACGACGATCAGCGACCCGGCCGTGCTGCAAAGCCAACTCGACAGCGCCAAGGCCCAGGGCCAATGGGTGCTGCTGGACTACTACGCCGACTGGTGCGTGTCGTGCAAGATCATGGAAAAACAAGTGTTCGGCAAACCTGAAGTGATGGACGCCCTCAAGGACGTGCGCCTGTTGCGTCTGGACGTCACTGCCGACAACGCCGCCAGCCGCGAACTGTTGGGCCGCTACAAAGTACCCGGGCCACCCAGCTTTGTCTGGATCGGCCCCAACGGTGAAGAACGCCGCGCCCAGCGCATCACCGGCGAAGTCAACGCCGAAGCTTTCCTGCAACGCTGGACCCAGACCCGGGATGCCCTCTGATGCTGACCTTCACCATCGGCACCTTCGCCATCGCCTTGAACCACTTGCTGCTGATCAGCGCGCTGATCCTCGCCACCCTGGTGGGCTGGCACGTGGCCAAGCGCGGTGGCGAGAACCCGGAGTCGGTACTGTTCACCCTGTTTTTGCTGGGTATGCTCAGCGCCCGGATCGGTTTCGTGGTGATGTACTGGGCCTACTACCGTAACGACCTACTGCAAATCATCGACCTGCGCGACGGCGGTTTCCTCGCCTGGCCCGGTGTCATCGTCCTGATCCTCGGTGCCCTGCTGTATGGCTGGCGCCGTCCGCTCCTGCGCAAACCCTTGAGTGCGGGCGTGATCACCGGTCTGGCCTTCTGGGTCCTGGCCAGCTTCTCCCTGACGATCTATGAGAAAGGCACCCGCCTGCCCGAGATCACCCTGCGCAACGCCAACGGCGAAACCGTGCAACTGACCGATTACCAGGGCGGCCCCTTGGTGATCAACCTCTGGGCCACTTGGTGCCCACCGTGCCGCCGGGAAATGCCGGTGCTGGAAAATGCCCAGAAACAACGGCCCGACGTGACCTTCCTGTTCGTCAACCAGGCCGAAAGCATGCAGAGCGTCAGTACTTACCTGGCGACCCAAGGCCTGAACCTGGACAACGTGCTGTTCGACGCCAGCGGCCGCCTCGGCCAGGCCGTGGGCTCCATGGCCTTGCCGACTACACTGTTTTACGAACCTGACGGACGCCTGATCAACAGCCATCTGGGCGAACTGTCCCAGGCCAGCCTCGCCCGTGCCATGGAACGTTTCGAGACCGACGCCACCACCGCCAAGCCGGCTCCAACAAGGAAACCCTTATGCCCCGCCTCCGCCACCTGCTGACCCTGCTGCCCCTGACCCTCGTCGCCACACAGGCCTTGGCCGAAGACTGGCCGGCGCCGATCAAACAGATCGAAGCCAAGGGCGCCAAGATCATCGGCAGCTTCGACGCCCCCAGCGGCCTCAAGGGTTATGCCGCGCAATACCAGAACCGGGGCATGGCGCTGTACCTGACTGCCGATGGCAAAAGTGTCATCGCCGGCAACCTGTACGACGCTCAAGGCAACGACCTGAGCGCCGCGCCCCTGGAAAAACTGGTGTATGCGCCGATGTCCAAAGAAGTCTGGGCCAAGATGGAACAGAGCAACTGGATCCAGGACGGCAACAAGGACGCACCACGCACCGTCTACCTGTTCAGCGACCCCAACTGCCCGTACTGCAACATGTTCTGGGAACAGGCACGGCCGTGGGTGAAGGCTGGCAAGGTGCAGTTGCGGCACGTCATGGTCGGGATTATTCGTGAGGACAGCCCGGGCAAGTCGGCCGCGTTGCTGGCCAGCAAAGACCCACAAAAAGCCCTGGAAGCCCACGAAGGCGCGGGTAAAGGCAGCAAGTTGCAGCCGCTGGAGAAGATCCCTGCGGATATCCAGGCCAAGCTCGATGCCAATATGAAGTTGATGGAGGAGCTGGAATTGTCGGCGACGCCGGCGATTTTCTATATGGACGACAAGGGTCAGTTGCAGCAACAGCAAGGCGCGCCGTCGCCGGATAAGTTGGCGAAGATTCTCGGGCCGAAATAACCGTCGCCTAAGCTGACACCCTCGTTGTAGCCGCTGCCGAGGCACGAGGTTGCGATAGGCTGCGTAGCGACCCCCAGGTCCTGCGGACCGCATCGCAGCCTCATACCTCGGCAGCGGCTACAGGTTTACAATCCCTCCAACTCCGCCATCAAATCACTCAACCGATCCACCTTCTCGGCACTGATGTCATTGGCGGCCAGCCCATCGATGTACTCGGCCAACTGCGCCACCGTGCTGCACTCGAACATCGCCCGCAACGGCACATCCCGCTGCAAGGTCTTCTGCACCCGGGAGGCAATCTGCGTGGCCAGCAACGAATGCCCGCCCAGTTCAAAGAAGTTGTCCTGCACACCCACCTGCTCGACTTTCAGCACCTCAGCCCAGATATCGGCCAGGGTCTGTTCCAGTGCGTTGCGCGGCGCCAGATAATCCTGGCTGTGCAACTGGCCGATCTCCAGGGCCGGCAAAGCCTTACGATCGAGCTTGCCGTTGGCATTCAGCGGCAAACGGTCGAGCCACAACCAATGCAGCGGCACCATGTATTCCGGCAGCTCGGCCCGCAGGCGTTGCTTGATACGGTCCAGGCGCTCGCCAGGGTTAAGGGTCTCATCGGCTGCGACCAGGTAACCAACCAGATGCTTGCCGTTTACGCCTTCCTGCACACCAACAGCCGCATCACGGACTTCCGGTTGTTCGTGCAGACGCGCTTCGATTTCCCCCAGCTCGATACGGTAGCCACGAATCTTCACTTGATGGTCGATACGACCGACGTACTCCAACACGCCATCGCTACGACGGCGGGCCAGATCGCCGGTGCGATACAGACGTTCGCCCGCCCCGCCGAACGGGTTCGGCACAAACACTTGGGCAGTACGCAAAGGATCACTGACATAACCACGCCCCACCCCGGTGCCCGCCACGCACAACTCGCCGACAGCCCCTTGCGGCACCAACTCCAGCGTACCGTCCAGCAGGTACAACCGGTTGTTGTCCGTCGGTGTGCCAATCGGCAGATAAGTGCCCCGGGTCGACGCCAGGTCGACACGGAAGAACGCCACGTCATCCGAGCATTCCGCCGGGCCATAGGCGTTGACCAGCCCAATTTGCGGATAACGCAGCAACCACTGATGCGCTAACTCCGGCGGCATCGCCTCACCGGTAGGCAACATCCAGCGCAAGCCGTCGAGGCTTATGCGCTCCTGGGCCAGCATGCCCTGGATCAGCGACGGCACGCTTTCCAGCACGGTGATGCCCTGGGCCTGGACATGGTCCAGCAAGCCTTGGGGATCATGGGCAATGCTGTTCGGCACGATGTCTACCCGCGCGCCAAACAGCGGCGCAGCGAGGAACTGCCAAACTGAAATGTCGAAGCTTTGCGAGGCGGTCTGGGCGATCACGTCGGTTTCGCTCAGTTGCAGATACGGCACCTTGCTCAACTGGTTATTGAGCATGCCGCGCTGCTCCACCATCACGCCTTTAGGCAGGCCGGTGGAGCCCGAGGTGTAGATCACATACGCAAGGTTATCCGGGGCACTGTAGATTCCAGGGTTCTCCTCCGATCCTGCAACCTCGTCCCACACCAACAACTTCGGACGACCGACACAGGCAAACTCTTCCAGCAGCGCCAACGCCTGTTCCCGGCAAGCCTCGGTACACACCAGCAGCGGTGTGCGGCTCAAGTCAATGATCCGGCTCAGGCGCTGCGTCGGCAGCCCCGGATCCAGCGGCAGGTAACCGGCACCGGCCTTGAAGCTGCCGATGATCATGCCCAACAGGTCGAGGTTACGTTCAGCCAACAATGCCACCGGCTGATCCAGCCCGACACCCGCAGCGATCAGCGCATGACCGAGACGGTTACTGCGCCGGTTCAGTTCGGTGTAGGTCCAACGCTGATCCAGGCAACTGGCGGCAATCCGTTGTGGATGCTGCGCCACCTGGGCCTCGAACAGCTCGATATAGCTCTGTTCCAGCGGGTAGTCATGCTCACTCTGGTTGCAGCCCTCCACCAGGAACTCACGCTCCTGCTCGCCAATCAGTGGCAAGTCGGCCATGTCACCATGGAAGCCCTGCACCAGCGCCAGCAACAGACGTTTGAACTCACCCAGCATGCCTTGCACGGTGGTTTCATCGAAGTAGCGCTGGTCATAGGACAGGTGCAAACCCAGATCGTCGCCCGGATAACACACAGCCGTCAGCGGGAAGTTGGTGTGGGTACGGCCGGAATCCGAAGTGGCATTCAGGCTTTGCGCACGGTCCAGCACCGAGACTTCCACCGGGGCGTTTTCAAATACGAACAGGCTGTCGAACAGCGGCTGGCCCTTGGGCAATTCGCTGTGCTCCTGAATGGTCACCAACGGCAGGTATTCGTACTCGCGCAGTTGCATGTTGCTGTCGAGCAAACCGCTGAGCCACTGGCGCACGCTGCACTTCTGGTCGTCCTCGGGCAGCTTGACCCGCAGGGCAATGCTGTTGATGAACAAACCGATGGTGCGCTGCATCTGCGGCATATCCACCGGACGCCCGGCAACCGTGACACCGAACAGCACATCACGGTCACCGCTCAAGCGCCGCAGCACCAACGCCCACGCCGCCTGGGCAAAGGTGTTGACGGTCAGTTGATGAGCCTGGGCCAGCTCACGCAATTGCGCACCGTCCTGGACATCGAGCCGGGTGTAGCAATCGCCCACCACCATCCCGCCGCTGTGGCCCGCGTGTTCGCGCAGGAACGGTCGGTCGCTGGGGATCGGCGTGGTGCGTTCGAAGCCTTGCAGGTTCCGCTGCCACCACTGCCGCGCCTCGGCCAGGTTCTGGCGTTGCAGCCAGGCAATGTAGTCGCGATAGCGCGGCGGCATGGCCAGTTGCGCCTCACGACCTTCGCCCAGGGCCATGTAGATATCAAAGAAGTCGTTCATCAACAGTGAGCGGCACCAGGCATCGATCAGGATGTGGTGGTTGCTCATCATGAACCAATAGCGAGCCTCGCCGACGCGGATCAGGCGCAGGTGGAACGGCGCCTGGTTGAGCAGATCGAAACCGGCTTCGCGCTCCTGTTTGAGCAGCGCTTGCAGGCGCGGTTCCTGTTCGGTTTCCGGGTCAGCGCTCCAGTCGAGGTATTCGATCGGCGTGCTGCCGGGCTTGTGGATCACTTGCAACATGTCTTCGCCAACGTTCCAGCAGAACGAGGCGCGCAAGGCTTCGTGACGGGCGATCACCGCCTGCCAGGCCTGGGCGAAACGCTCGGGATCCAACGCGCTGTTGATGCGGTAGCGGTCCTGCATGTAATACAGGCCGGTGCCCGGTTCCAGCAGGGTGTGCAGCAGCAAGCCTTCCTGCATCGGCGTCAGCGGGTAGACATCTTCGATGGCGCTGGCCGGTACCGGCAGTGCATCGAGCTGTGGTTGGGTCAGGCCTGCCAACGGGAAGTCCGACGGTGTGAGGCCACCCGCCTCGTCCTTGAGGCAATGCTCGATCAGGCTTTGCAGCTCCGCCAGATAGGCGTGGGCCAGGTCGCTGATGGTCTGGCTGTCATGGCGCTCGCGGCTGAAGGTCCAGCGCAGCACCAATTCTCCACCGTACACCTGACTGTCGACGCTCAGCGCGTTGGGCAATGGTGCGTCCAGGTCATGGGCCAAGCCCACTGACTCATCCAGCGGGTGGAACAGTGCGTCATCACCGAAGCTCTGGTCGAACTGGCCGAGGTAGTTGAAGGTGATCCCGGCTGCCGGCAACGCGGCCATGGTCTGGCGGCACGGGTCATCTGCCAGGTAGCGCAGCACGCCATAACCCAGGCCCTTGTGGGGCACGGCACGCAGTTGTTCTTTGATCGCCTTGATCGAGGCGCCCTGCCCTGCGGCTTCTTCAATGTGCAGCGGAGTCAGGCGCAGCGGGTAAGCGCTGGTGAACCAGCCAACGCTGCGGGTCAGGTCGATGTCGTCGAACAAGGTTTCGCGGCCGTGGCCTTCCAGTTGGATCAAGGCCGACTCATGACCGCTCCAGCGGCATAGCACACGGGCCAAAGCGGTCAGCAGCAAGTCATTGACCTGGGTGCGGTAGGCGCTCGGGGCTTGTTGCAACAGTTGGCGGGTGCGCTCGGCGTCCAGGCACACGCTGACGGTTTCAGCATCACGGTTGCGCAGCGAGCCCAGCGGACGGTCCACCGGCAATTCAACAGCCGGCCCGGCCAACTGGTCTTGCCAAAGGCTCAACTCTTCGCGCAGGGATTCGCTGCTGGCATAGGCCTGCAAGCGTGCAGCCCAGTCGCGCAACGCGCTGGTCTTGGCCGGCAGGTTTACCGACTGGCCGTCGCTCAACTGACGATAGACGTTTTGCAGATCCTCCAGCAGTACACGCCAGGACACGCCGTCCACCACCAGGTGATGGATCGCGATCATCAACCGTTGCCGGCCATCGGGGCCGTCCACCAGCAAGGCGCGCAGCAAGGGGCCGTGTTCCAGGTCGAGACTGCGCTGAGTATCGGTGAACAGCGCGGCACACTGCGCCATATCCGCAACCTGGGCCTGCAACAGCACGCCACCTTCGGGCACGGCCAGGTGTTCGGCGTGCCATTGAGCGTCGCGGCGGGTGAAGCTCAGGCGCAGGGCATCGTGATGTTCCATCACCGCCAACAGCGCTTGCTCCAGGCGGTGGGGTTCGAGGACCTGCACCGGCTCCAGCAACAAGGCCTGGTTCCAGTGCTGACGCGCCGCAATGTCGGTGTCGAAGAACCAGTGCTGGATCGGAGTCAGCCCCGACGCGCCGGTCAGCAGCCCTTGCTCGGCGGTAACTTGCTCGCTGCGGGTCGCCACCGCTGCCAGGGTCTGCACGGTCTGGTGCTGGAACAGATCCCGTGGGCTGAAATGAATCCCCGCCTGCCGCGCCCGGCTCACCACCTGGATCGACAGGATTGAGTCGCCACCCAGCTCGAAGAAGTTATCGTCCAGGCCGACCTGTTGCACGTTCAGCACCGCACACCAGATCGCTGCCAGGGTTTGCTCCAGCTCATTGCGGGGCGCCACGTAGTGCTGACGGTTCGCCTCAGGGTCCGGCTGCGGCAAGGCGCGGCGGTCGAGTTTACCGTTGGCGGTCAGCGGCATGTTGTCCAGCACCATCAGGTGCGTGGGCACCATGTAGTCTGGCAGTTGCGCTTTCAGATGCGCCTTGAGGGCGTCGCGCAAAGCGCTGTGATCCGCGTCGTCACTGACCAAATACGCCACAAGCTGCTTGCCGCTCGGGCTGTCGAGGGCCAACACCACCGCTTCGGCCACCGACGGATGCTCCAGCAGACGGCTCTCGATTTCTCCCAGTTCGATACGGAAACCGCGAATCTTCACTTGATGGTCGATACGCCCCAGGTATTCCACCAGGCCATCGGCACGCTGGCGTACCAAGTCGCCGGTGCGATACAGGCGACCACCGTTATCAGCGAACGGGTCAGCCACAAAACGCTCTGCCGTCATCCCCGGACGCTGGTGGTAACCCTGGGCCAGGCCGGCACCGCCGACGTATAACTCACCGGTCGCACCCTGCGGGACCAATGCCAGGTCTGCGTCGAAAATATAGGCTACACGCGCACCAATGATGCTGCCGATCGGCACGCTGCCGACGCCCTCTTCCAGCGACTCAGGAGCGAGGCTGGCAAGCGGCATGACCACGGTTTCAGTCGGGCCATAAGCGTTGAAAAACAGCGCCGGCTGGAACGCCGTACGGATGCGTTGCAGGTGCTCACCGGTCAGCGCCTCGCCACCAGTGATGCACATACGCACCGGCAAGGTCTGGTTCTGTGTCGCCAGCCATTGCGCCAGCTGGCTGCCGTAGCTCGGGGTGAAGCCCAGGATATTGATCCGATGCTGACGAATCAGCCCGCAAACCTCTTCGGCATCCCATTGGCCCTGAGCACGCAGTACCACTTGCGCACCGCTGAGCAGCGGCACCAGCAAACGCTCGGTGGCCGCGTCAAAGTTGATGGAGTAGAAGTGCAGCTCGCAGTCATCCGGGCGCATGCCGAAGCGTTCGATCACCGCCTGGCAATGCATGGCGATTTCACCGTGGGACACCACCACACCCTTGGGCTTGCCGGTGGAGCCGGAGGTGTAGATCAGGTACGCCTGATGTTGCGCGAGGCTGATAAACGGCAGTTCACTGGCCGGGTAGTCGGCCAACGCCGGCGAGTCTTGTTCCAGGCACCAGCGGCTGACGCTGGCAGGTAGATCACCCAGCGCATCGAACATCGCGACGTCACTGAGCAGCAGGCCGATACCGCTGTCTTCAATCATGTAGTGCAGGCGGTCCAGCGGGTATTCCGGGTCCAGCGGCACGTAGGCACCACCGGCCTTGAGGATCGCCAGCAGGCCAATGACCATCTCCAGGGAACGTGGCAGCGCCAGACCAACCCGCACTTGCGGGCCTACGCCGCGCTCACGGAGCATCCAGGCCAGACGATTGGCGCGGCTGTCCAGCTCGCTGTAGCTCAAGGTTTGTCCGGCAAAGGTCAAAGCCGCAGCGTCGGGACGGGCCAGGGCTTGCTCACTGAACAGGTGGTGGATGCACTGGTCCAGGCGATGCTCGCCGGCTTCAATGCCCAAGCTGTCTTGCAACGCGCGTTGTTCATCGGCCTGCAGCAGCGGCAGTTCGCTCAGACGCTGCTGCGGATCGGCAATCAACGCCTCCAGCAGATTGCGCCAATGTTCGGCCATGCGCGCGATGCGCGGTTCGTCGAACAAATCGGTGCTGTAGGTCAAGCAGCAACCCAGGCGATGGTCGAGGTCGGTGACTTCCAGGTTGAGGTCAAACTTGGTGGCGCGGGCGTCGTTGGCCAGGTACTCGACGCTCATTCCGGCGAGCTGCCGGCGTTGCTGGAACTCCCAGCGTTGCACGTTGCACATCACCTGAAACAGCGGGTTGTACGCCGCACTGCGGGTGGGTTGCAGGGCTTCCACCAGATGGTCGAATGGCAGGTCCTGATGGGACTGGCCTTCAATCACCGTGTGGCGGACCTGGTCAAACAACTCACCCACACGCATCTGCCCGTTGAGCTGGCAACGCAGCACCTGGGTGTTGAGGAATGCACCAATCAGCCCTTCACTTTCCGGACGAATCCGGTTGGCCACCGGCGCACCGATACGCAGGTCGGTCTGGCCGCTGTAGCGGTAGAGCAACACGGCAAGGGTGGCTGTCATGGTCATGAACAGCGTCAGGCCACGCTCAGCGTTGAAGGCCCGTACGCGAGCGGCAAGGTCGTCGCTCAGATCAAAGCGGTACAACTCGCCCTGGTGACTTTGCACCGGCGGCCGTGGGCGGTCGGCAGGCAACTCCAGCAGTGGATGTTCAGTCCCCAGTTGCGCGGTCCAGTAATCCAGTTGACGCTGGCGCTCGCCGCCCTCCAGCCATTGGCGCTGCCACACGCTGTAATCCAGGTATTGCACCGGCAGCGGTTCCAGGGGCGATTCGCGCTCGTCGATAAAAGCTTCGTACAAGGCGCTGAGCTCACGGGCAAAGATGTCCATGGCCCAGCCTTCAGTGACGATATGGTGCAGGGTCAGCACCAGGTAGTGTTCCTGATCACCGGCCTTGACCAGGCAAGCCCGCAGCAACGGGCCGGTTTCCAGATCAAACGGCGTATGCGCTTCGCGGTCAGCCAATTGCTGCAAGCGCTGCTGACGCACGTCTTCAGCCAGGGCCGAGAAATCCTGCCAGTCCATGCGCACGCCGGTTTGTGCCGCAACCTTCTGCTGCGCCACGCCGTTGATACTTGGGAAGGTGGTGCGCAGGGTTTCGTGACGCAGAATCAAGGCTTGCAGTGCCGCCTCGAAACGCCCGATATCCAGCACCCCACGCAAACGCGCCATGCCGCCGACGTTGTAGGCCGGGCTGTCCGGTTCCATCTGCCAGAGGAACCACATGCGCTGCTGGGAGTACGACAGCGGCACCGGTTGGCTGCGGTCGACTTTGGCAATCGCCAGCTGCTGGTTGCGTTGCCCCGAGGCTTGGATCTGGCGTACTTGTTCGGCGAAATCGCCCAGCTCACTGGCCTCAAACAAGGTGCGCAGGGGCAGCTCGACATCGCATGCCTGGCGAGTGCGGGAGATGATTTGCGTAGCCAGCAACGAGTGGCCGCCGAGGGTGAAAAAGTCGTCCCGCAGGCCGACGCGTGGCAAGCCCAGTACCCCGCGCCAGATGGCGGCGATCTGCTGTTGCAACTCTGTTTCAGGTTCGACGTGTTCACGTACTTGCCACACCGGTTCCGGCAACGCACGGCGGTCGAGCTTGCCGCTGGGGCTTAACGGCATGGCGTCCAGACGCATCAGCTGCGCCGGAACCATGTACTCCGGCAGCTCGGCAGCCAGGGCGTGTTTCACCTCTTGCTCGTCCAGTTCAGTGCTGGCGGTGTAGTAACCGATCAACTGCGCACCGGCCGCCGTTTCGCGCACCAGCACCACGGCCTGGGCGATGCCGTCCAGGGCCAGCAGACGGGCTTCGATTTCTTCCGGCTCGACGCGAAACCCCCGCAGTTTGACTTGCTGATCCAGACGACCAAGGTATTCCAGCACGCCGTCGGCGCTCCAGCGCACACGGTCGCCGGTGCGATACAGGCGTGCGCCCTCCTCACCCAATGGATCGGCCACAAAACGCTCGGCGGTCAATCCGGCACGGCCGAGGTAGCCCCGGGCCAGGCCAATCCCGCCGATGCACAGCTCGCCCGGCACACCCGCCGGCAATGGGTTGAGCTGACAGTCCAATACACGGCAGATCACATTGCCCAACGGTCGGCCAATGGGCGAACGCTCGCCGTCATTACTGCGGCAGTGCCAATGGGTGACGTTGATTGCGGTTTCGGTCGGGCCGTAGCGGTTATGCAACTGCACCGCCGGCAACTGGGCCAACACGCGGTTGCGCAACTCGGCCGGCAAGGCTTCACCACCGGAAAACAGGCGACGCAGGCTGGTGCATTCGCCCGCCAGCGGCTCATCGACAAACAGCTGCAACAGCGGCGGTACGAAGTGCAGCGTGGTCACGCCATGCTTCTGCACCAACTGCGCGATGCGATGCGGATCGCGATGTTCGCCGGGGCCCGCCAGCACCAGTTGGCAACCGGTGATCAGCGGCCAGAAGCATTCCCACACCGAGACGTCGAAACTGATGGGCGCCTTTTGCATCAGCACATCGGTTTCATCCAGTTGATAGGTCGCCTGCATCCACTGCAAACGCTCGGCCAGGGCCGCGTGAGTGTTGCCCACCCCTTTGGGTTGGCCGGTGGAGCCGGAGGTGTAAATCACATAGGCCAGGTTGTCACCGTTAAGGTGCAGGCCTGGCGCGTGGCTCGGCCAACTGTCGAGCTTGAGGCTGTCCATGGCGATCACGCAGACGTCCTCGGCGGCCGGCAGTTGCTCCAGCAACGAGGTTTGGGTCAGCAGCAATTGCACACCGCTGTCTTTGAGCATGTAGGCCAGGCGCTCGGCCGGGTAATCCGGGTCCAGAGGCACGTAGGCGCCGCCGGCCTTGATGATCGCCAGCAGGCCGATCAGCAATTGCGGTGAACGCTCGGCGGCGATGGCCACGCACACGTCCGGGCCAACGCCTTTGTCCCGCAGGTAGTGAGCCAGGCGATTGGCCTGGGTGTGCAGCTGGGCAAAGCTCAGCTTGCCGTCCTGCCACACCACGGCGGTGCATTCCGAGGTGTGTTGGTTAAGCAACTCGGGCAACCATTGCTGCGCCGCTGTGCAAGGCGCTTCGCTCCATTGGCGTAGTTGCGCGTGCTCATCGGCCTGAAGCAGTTTCAGATCACCCAGGGCTTGTCGCGGTTGTTCGCACACGGCTTGCAGCAGGTTGATGAAGTGCTCGGCCAGGCGGTGAATGGTCGCGGCGTCGAACAGTTCGTCAGCGTAGTCGAAGGACAGGCTTAGCCGGCCATTACGGTCTTCTTCGCTGTGCAGCTGCAGGTCGAACTTGGCTTCGCGGCTGTGCCAGGGCAACTCGTCGGCCAGCAGGCCGGGCAAGCGGCGCAAGGCGCTGAGGTCACGTTGCTGGTGGTTGAACATCACCTGGAACAGGCCTTGCTCGCGGGCTTGAGGGAAGGCTTCCAGCAGTTGTTCGAAAGGCAGGTCCTGATGGGCTTGGGCGCCCAGGGCCGAGGTTCGCGTGGCTGCCAAAAGCTCGCTGAACGGCAGGCGCGCATCCAGTTCGGCACGCAGCACCAGAGTATTGATAAAGAAGCCGATCAGGCCCTGGGTTTCCTGGCGTGGGCGGTTGGCGCTGGGCACGCCGATGCGGATATCGCGCTGGCCGCTGTAGCGATACAGCAGGCTCTGAAAAGCCGCCAGCAGCAGCATGAACGGCGTGGATTCGTGGGCCTGGGCGGTCTGGCGAATGGCTTCGCCGAGGCTGGCGCTCAACCGTACGCTGTGGCGGGAGGCGCTGCGAACGTGTTGCGCCGAGCGCGGCTGATCGGTGGCCAGGTTCAGGGTTGGATGCTCATCGCCCAACTGTGCTTTCCAGTAGGCCAATTGTCGCTGCCCCTCACCTTCGGCCAGCCACTGGCGCTGCCAACTGCCGTAGTCGGCGTATTGCAAAGCCAATGTGGGCAACGCCAGGGTTTGTCCCTGGGACGTAGCGGCATACAGGCGCGAGAATTCGTCGATCAAGACATTCAGTGACCAGCCATCGGCGATGATGTGGTGCATCGTCACCAGCAGTTGGTGGTCTTCGTCATCCAGACGTACCAGGGTTACCCACAGCAGCGGGCCTTTTTCCAGGTCGAACTGGGTGCGGGCCTCATCTTCACGAATCTGTTGGGCGCGGGCTTCACGCTCGGCAGTGGGCAGGTCGCTGAGGTCGATCACGTGCAGGTGGAAATCGACGTGGGCGTCGACCCGCTGGAAGGCCTGGCCGTCGCGCTCAAAGAAGTGCGTGCGCAGGGCTTCATGGCGTTGGATCAGTTGCTCGAAGCTGCTGCGGATAGCTTTTTCATCCAGCTCACCGCGCAAACGCAAGGCGCCTGGAATGGTATAGGCACTGCTGTTCGGGTCCAGTTGCCAGGTGATCCACAGACGGTTTTGCGCCAGGGATTGCGGCAGGTCTTCCTGGCGCGACAAGGTGTGAATCGCGCCTTGGGCCACACCGCCATCCTGCTGCAATTGCGCGATATTGGCGGCGAAGGCCGCAAGGGTTGGCGCTTCGAACAGTAGGCGCAGGTTCAACTCCAGGCCCAGAGTTTCCCGCAGGCGGGCGACCACCTGAGTAGCGGTGATGGAGTTGCCGCCCAACAGGAAGAAGTGATCGTCGGCCGCCACTTCAGCCACCTGCAACTGTTCACACCAGATAGCGGCGATCTGGCTTTGCAGCTCGGATTCCAAGCCGGCGTTATCACTCCCCTGCGCCTGCAGGTCCGGAAACTGTGCGTAGCTGTCGAGGCTGCCATCGGCCAGGCGATTGCGGCAGGCCGAACGTTGGACCTTACCGCTTGAGGTCTTCGGCAGCGCGCTGGGGTTGAGCAACACCACCACGCACGGGGCTTCCTGATAGGCCTCGGCCACGGCTTGGCGGATGGCCTTGATCAGCGCTTCGGGCGGCAGGATTTTCTGCACGCTGCGGCTGATTTCGGCGGCAATGCCGATGCCTTCAAGGCCTTGGTCATTGACCGCAAACGCCGCGACACGGCCCTTGCGCACCACTTCCACTTCGCGCTCGATGGTTTGCTCGATGTCCTGCGGGTAGAGGTTGTGCCCGCGAACGATCAGCAGGTCCTTCAGGCGACCGGTGATAAACACTTCGCCGTCACGGATAAAGCCCAGGTCGCCGGTGCGTAACCAGGTACGGCCGTCATACTGGACGAAAGTCTTCGCTGTGGCCTCGGGGTTGCGCCAGTAACCGTGGGCGATGCTTGGCCCGGTCGCCCAGATTTCACCCACGGCGTTGTCAGCAAGCGCGCCCAAGGAGTGGGGATCGGCAATCAGCACCGCGTGTTCCGGCTGGCTGGTGCCGCAACTCATGATCGCACTGCCCTGCCCAGGCGTAGCGTGGTTGGCCGCCAGCGCCTGTTCGTCCAGGTGCAGGGCCGGAATGCCCTGGCCACGGGTGCCGCCAGCGACAAACAAAGTTGCTTCGGCGAGGCCGTAAGAGGCGAAGAAATTGTTCGGGGTGAAGCCGCAGACCGCGAATTTTTCGGCGAAGCGTTCCAGGGTATCGAGGCGAATCGGCTCGGAGCCGGAATAGGCCACGCGCCAGCCGCTCAAATCCAGGCGCTCCAGGGCCGATTCGCTGACCCGCTCGCTGCACAACCGATAAGCGAAGTCCGGCCCACCGCTGATGGTGCCGCCGTATTCACTGATTGCTTCGAGCCAGCGCAATGGCCGGCCCAGGAAGTACGCCGGGGACATCAGCACGCAAGGCACGCCGCTGAAGATCGGTTGCAACAGGCCGCCGATCAGGCCCATGTCGTGATACAGCGGCAGCCAGCTGACGATCACGTCGTCAGGGTTCAGATCAATGCCAAAACCGCGACGAATCAGCAGTTCGTTGGCCACCAGGTTGCCGTGGGTGACTTGCACGCCTTTGGGCAACGCGGTGGAGCCGGAGGTGTATTGCAGGAAGGCGATGTCATCGTCCTGCAAGTCGGGTGCGACCCAACCTTCAGCACTCTGGGCACTCAGGTCATCGACACACAGCAACTGCGGCGCCTCGCTGATTTGCGCCAGGGAATCGCGCAGGCCGGTGCTGGTCAGCAGCAGCCGTGGCTCGGCGTCGGCAATGATCGACAGCAGCCGCTCCTGATGATGGCGACGAGTGGACTCCGGCGGGTAAGCCGGCACCGCGATTACCCCGGCGTACAGGCAACCGAAAAACGCCGCGACATAATCCGGACCGCTGGGAAACAGCAACACAGCGCGATCACCCAGCTCGGCCGAAGCCTGCAGAGCGCCGGCGATGGTGCGGGCGCGCAGGTCCAGGTCACGGTAGCTGAGGACAACACTGTGCTCGCTGCTCTCGGCCAGGAAGCGCAGGGCCACCTGATCCGGGGTCTGCGCGGCACGGCGTTGAAGGGACTGGACCAGGGTGCGGGGAAGTTCGAAGGCGTCCATCATGGGGTTCCTGCCTGAAATCGGCTTACGGGAAAATCGGGGGAATCAAATCTGTGGCGAGGGGCGTGTGCCCTAGTGGCTCAGCGCGCTCTGGCGCACCGCGCCATTGCGCCAGCGAGCCAAGTGTTCGTCGGCATAACGGCGCAGGCAGCGCAGCACTGAGCTTTCCTGTTGCATCAGGAAAAAGTGGTGCCCCTCGAACATGTCCAGGGAAAAGCCGGTGGTGGTGTCTTCCTGCCAATCCAGCAGTTGCTCGGCACGCACGCTGTCTTGCTTGCCGCCAAACACATGGATCGGCATCGCCAGCGGCTCACGCTCGCCGTAGTGAAAACTGCCGCAAAGCAGAAAGTCGGCCCGCAGGATCGGCAGCATCAACTGCATCAGCTCGTGATTGGCCAAGGCGTCTTCGGCGGTGCCCTTAAGTTCGCGCAGGCGGGTGATCAATTGCGCATCGGTCTTTTCGATGGCGTATTCGCTGACATCACGTCGCGCCGGGCCCGCCGTGCCAGACGCAAATAACGCCAGGGGCTCCGGCAAACCGCGCTCGCGCAGGGCATGGGCCAGCTCGAATGCCAGCAGGCCGCCGAGGCTGTGGCCGAACAACACGTAGGGGCCGTCGAGTTGCATGCTGATCTCAAGCGCCAGTTGCGCCGCCAAGGCCTTGATGTCGCGCTGCAACGGCTCATCCATACGCATGCCGCGGCCTGGCAGCTCCAACGGGCACACCTGCAACCACTCAGGTAACGCGCGGCGCCAACGGCTGTAGACCATGGCACTGGCGCCGGAATATGGCAGGCAAAACAGGCGCAGTCGTGTCGGCGAGCTCATTGCGAAGCACCCCGGCACTCACGATAGAAACCCATTTTGTCCTCCTCCCAGAGCTGATCCTTGGCCCGTTTGCTAACGGGCCTGTCATCCATGAGAACGGATGGCATCTGGAAATAATTAGTCGCTGGGGCACGAGCGAGACGCGGTTCACACCTCACAAACCGACATAAGATTAGTTCGTCTTCTCATTTGACAATCATTATCATTCAGCATAATTTGTTGCCCGATGTGTAGGGAGGCTCATCACGGACGCCCCCCACCACCCTCTTTTGCAGCAAGGTGACTTCCATGACGGAACAAGTATCCACAAGCAGGTGCGACTCACCGTTACTCCAGGCTTTTGTCGACAACCGGTTGATCCTGGTCAAGATCGCAGCCCGCATTACCGGTTGCCGCTCCCGTGCCGAAGACGTGGTGCAAGACGCCTACTTCCGGCTGCAATCGGCGCCGACTATCACCTCATCGTTCAAAGCCCAGCTCAGTTACCTGTTTCAGATCGTGCGCAACCTGGCGATCGATCACTACCGCAAACAGGCTCTGGAGCTGAAGTACTCAGGCACCGAAGAGGAAGGCTTGAATGTGGTGATTCACGGCGCTTCACCGGAAACCTCGCATATCAATTTCTCGACCCTGGAAAACATCGCGGACGCCCTGACCGAGCTGCCCAAGCGCACCCGCTACGCATTCGAGATGTATCGCCTGCACGGTGTGCCGCAGAAGGACATCGCCAAGGAATTGGGGGTGTCACCGACACTGGTGAACTTCATGATTCGTGATGCGCTGGTGCATTGCCGCAAGGTTTCGGGAACTCACAGCGATACGTTTGCGCGGCGGGTCTGAACGCAACCGCAATAACGGTGTAGCCGCTGCCGAGGTACGAGGCTGCGATAAGGGCCGTAGGACCTTCAGCGGTTTCAAGACACTGACGACTGCTGCGCAGCCGATCGCAGGCTGCGCCAGCGGCTACAGGTGATCGTCAGCGGCTACATTATCTACACCAACCCACACCGCTCAAAAAACCGCTCACGTCCCAGAATCATCAGTGCCGCGCGCTTGTGGGGGAAGTCGAATTCCTTCTCGCAGTGGAAGCACTGGTTCTGCATATGGCCGATCATCTTCGCGTTATCGGCACGCGGTTCAGCCACTACCCGCTGGGTACGTGGATCATCCAGAAACAGATAGTGCACCAGCGCAGACATCCAGCTGGCGACCTTGTGCGGCCCCCGGTGATGCTCCTCCCCCACCAGCATATGAATGCCGCGGTCGTAATCACCGACGTCATAGAACGGTGCGATACGATCCTCTTTGGCCCAATAGGCCTCGAAATAGGCGAAGGGCTCATCATCAAAACACCCTATCAGGGTCAGTGCGTGCGGGTCGGCGTCCAGCTTGTCCAGGTACTCGCGATGCTGCTCCAGGCTGCCGCCCTCCTGCCAGAAATGCACCACCCGCGCACTGTTCTGCCAACGGTTGAAGCGCGCCAGGTCGACGTCAATCTCGACGGTGCGCAATGACACCCATGCCCCAAGGCGTGCATCGAAACGCCGATAAACTTCGCCCCGAGGCTTCGGTGCACGGGCGGGATGACGCTTGCCGCCACTGATCATCATCTGCTGCGGGTAAGCACCACTGAAGGGCTGCCCGAGCCAGGGTTGCGGCAGTTGCCAGAACAAAGTGCGCTCACAACGAAACTGGCCCGGCGTTGGCGTAGCCACCAGCAACCCGCTACGCAGCGCGTCATCAGGGGCATGCTCCAGGTGCCAGGTCAGATGCTGGCGAGCCGGCTCCTTGGCGAACAGCCAATAACAGGCCGCCCACACGGCACGCGCTGCCGGCACGCTGCCGGCCTCTTGCAAATGCACCTGCAACTCATCGCCGCGTTCAAGTCGCAGACGAATCAGCGCCTCGCCCTCCAGGGTCAGGCTCAGGCGGCTTGCGCTTTCATCGGCATTCAAGGCAGGCCCCGCCGGCAGGGGCAGGACAGACAGGTCATTCAGATTGGACATGGGTGAGGCTCACGGTAATCGTCGACAGTTGAAGAAGTGACGTGAGCCAGGCGGGAAAATTTAACCCTGAGGTGCAGCGGGTACCGGCATCACATCGATGCGGTAGGGTTCGAAGATCTTCAACAACTCGCCACTGTCGCGCAACCGCCCCAGCAACTCGGCGAAGGCCTCGCCGCTGATGGGCGCCTTGGGCCGCAGCAAGGCATAGTGGTGATACACCTGATCAATCCGCTCGGACACCAGAAACTGCGTAGCCATATCAACATTACGCACCAGAAAATCGCTGAGGTAGGAGCGAGTCACCAAGGCGATGTCGGCACGGCCACGGGCGACCATCAGCAGATTACTGTCGTGGGAATACGTCAGCGTGGCGTTGAAATGCTCCACCATGTATTTGGGATCAGGATTGAAGTTGGCAAAGGCGTAGTGATAACCGCTGAACACCGCCAGTCGCTTGCCCGAGAGGTCGGCGAAATACGCCTGGTCGCGACCCGCCGCACGCTGGGCGACGAATATTTCCGCATCTTCAAGACCCATGTCGACAGCGACATGAGGAATATCCTGCCAACCCCATTTTGGGTTCTCGAAGATCGCCATGTCGACCCGGCCTTGCTGGAAGTCACGGAAACGCCGAGGAATAGAGGTGGGCACCAGCACAAACTGATAGTCGGTTTGCAAACCGTTCAAGGCTTCCAGCAGTTGCGGCAGCAAACCGGTGTCGGCGCCCTGCTCCGGGCGCACGGTGTAAGGCGGAAAATGCGCGGCGCCGACGCGGACCAATTGGGCCGCCCAAACCGGTGTCTGCCACAGCGCGCCAAGTGCCAAAATTGCAAGTCCCGTAGCCAGCCGCCATGGCGAAAACATCAAGGCACACACCGTTCAAAATTTTGATGCCGCTAAGCTAGGCGTTTTTGTCTGGAGAGACAACTTTCTGCTACACAATTAATAGCTTGCGCGACTGGCTTAATCAGCTTTGAGCACCATCAGCAACGCTTCATCTGCCAGTTGTTCCAGGGTCATGCTGCCTTGGGCGCGGAACCAGGTGGTGGTCCAGGACAAGGCACCGGTGAGGAAGCGCCGAGTAATAAATACATCACCCTTAATATAACCGGCGTCCTTGGCCTCCCCCAGCACCTGCAACCAGATGTCTTCATACACATCACGCAAGGCCAATACCTGGGCTTGTCCTTCGGCCGACAGGGAACGCCATTCGTACACCAGCACCGCCATCGCTTCGCCGCTGCCGCCCATGATCGACTGCAATTCACAGCGAATCAGCGCCAGCACCCGTTCGCGCACGTTGGTCGCTTCCGCCAAGGAAGCGCGCATCAGCGCGGTGTTGTAGTGAATGGTTTCCTCCATCACCGCGCGCAGGATCTCGTCCTTGCTCTTGAAGTGGTGAAAGATGCTGCCGGACTGAATCCCCACCGCACCGGCCAAATCGCGCACGGTGGTGCGCTCGAAGCCTTTGTTGCGAAACAGGTGAGCCGCCGTTTGCAGCAACTTGCCGCGGGCGCTGTCAGGGTCGGTCAATTGCCCGGCGTCGACCATGGTGCGCATTACCAGCAGGGCTTTTTGCTCATCCATGCCGCTCTCCTTAACTTCTAGTGACGTCTTGGCCGGCAATTTAGGCCGTGACAGCCACCCAAGCAAGCGCTTGGGTAAAACTTGTGACCAGAGTTTACAAACCAAGCGCTTGCTTGGTAGTCTCGACCCAGCCATTTCAGAGAAGGACTTCTCATGAACAAGACGGTTCGTATCGGCTGTGCCAGCGCCTTCTGGGGCGACACCTGCACCGCCGCTGCGCAGTTGGTGCAAGGCGGCGCGCTGGATTACCTGGTGTTCGACTATTTGGCGGAAGTCACGATGTCGATCCTCGCCGGGGCGCGGATGAAAGATCCTCAGGCCGGCTACGCCACCGACTTCGTCGAAGTCCTCACGCCCTTGCTCGGCGACATTCAACGCCAGGGCATCCGTGTCATCAGTAACGCCGGCGGCATCAACCCCCAAGCCTGCGCCACCGCCTTGCAAGCCGCCTGCGATCAGGCGCAGATCCCGTTGAAAATTGCCGTGCTGCTGGGGGATGACTTACAGCCGCAATTCAAACAGCTCACCGGCATCACGGATATGTTCAGCGGTGCGCCCTTGCCGCCAATGTGCGTGTCGACCAACGCTTATCTCGGCGCACCAGGCATCGTCGATGCGCTGAAGCTAGGTGCCGACATCGTGATCACCGGGCGTGTGGTGGACAGCGCCGTGGTCAGCGCGGCGCTGGTGCATGAGTTCAACTGGTCGTGGCACGACTACGATCACCTTGCCCAGGCTGCCTTGGCCGGGCACATCATCGAATGTGGCGCCCAGTGCACCGGCGGCAACTTCACCGACTGGCGCGAGGTGCCGGATTACGAGCACATCGGTTTTCCCATTGTGGAGGTCAGCGCCGATGGCCAGTTCACCGTCAATAAAGTCGAAGGCACCGGCGGCCTGATCAGCGAGTTGAGCGTCGCAGAACAACTGCTGTATGAAATCGGCGACCCACGGGCCTATTTGCTGCCCGATGTGATCTGCGACTTCAGCCAGGTAAAACTCCAGCAGCAAGGCAAAAACTGTGTTCGCCTGCACGGCGCCAAGGGCCTGCCGCCGACCGATCAGTACAAGGTCAGCGCCACCTGGCCGGACGGTTTTCGCTGCACCGCCAGTTGCCTGATCGCCGGTATCGACGCCGTGGCCAAGGCCGAGCGGGTCAGCCAGGCGATTATCAACAAGACCTCGGAACTGTTCAGCCAGCGCGGCTGGGCGCCTTACACCGATGTGAATATCGAGCTGCTGGGCAGCGAAGCCACCTACGGTGCCCATGCACAGCGCCGGGATTGCCGGGAAGTGGTCGTGAAACTGGCTGTGCGTCATCCAAGCAAACAGGCGCTGGTGCTGTTCGCCCGGGAGATTGCCCAGGCGGCTACCGGTATGGCACCTGGGTTGACCGGCATCGTCGGTGGCCGGCCAACGGTGTACCCGTTGATTCGGCTGTTTTCGTTTTTGATCGATAAAACCGCCTGCACATTGGCCGTCGATTTTCTCGGCGAGCGCCATCCCTGCGACCTGCCGAAAAGCCAGGCACTGAACACCCGCGCCCTGCCCGTCCCGCTCGATCCACCGAAACCCCAGGGCCGCGCCGACGCCAGCGTACCGCTGGTAAAACTCGCCGTGGCCCGCTCCGGCGACAAAGGCAATCACAGCAATATCGGCGTGATAGCCCGCGAGCCCGAGTACCTGCCGTGGATTGCCGAAGCCTTGACCCCCGAAGTGATTGTCGACTGGATGAGTCATGTGCTCGACCCAGTCCATGGCCGCGTCGAGCGCTGGTACCTGCCCGGCAGCCACAGCCTGAACTTCCTCCTGGAAAACGCCCTGGGTGGCGGCGGGATCGCCAGCCTGCGCATCGACCCGCAAGGCAAGGCCTTCGCCCAGCAATTGCTGGAAATCCCGATTGCCGTGCCGCAACACCTCGCCGATCAACTTAACTAATTAAAGGATCCGTGCCGTGGCCTTCGACTCGATCTTCAAAGCCGACCTGTTTCAAGGGCAGACCGTTATCGTCACCGGTGGCGGCAGCGGTATCGGCCGCTGCACCGCCCATGAACTGGCCGCCCTCGGTGCCCAGGTGATCCTCGTAGGTCGCAAGCCTGAAAAGCTGCAAAACGTCACGGCAGAAATCCTCGAAGACGGTGGCCACGCCAGCTGGCTGGCCTGCGATATCCGTGATGAAGAAGCGGTCAAAGCCTTGGTCAGCCAGGTCATCCAGGAACACGGCCCGATTCACGGGCTGGTGAATAACGCCGGCGGCCAATACCCCTCGCCGCTCGCCTCGATCAATCAAAAGGGTTTTGAAACCGTGCTGCGCACTAATCTGGTGGGCGGTTTCCTGATGGCGCGGGAAGTGTTCAACCAGTCCATGAGCAAGCACGGCGGCGCCATCGTCAACATGCTCGCCGATATGTGGGGCGGCATGCCGGGCATGGGCCATTCGGGGGCTGCGCGTTCGGGGATGGACAACTTCACCAAGACCGCCGCCTTTGAATGGGGTTACGCAGGTGTACGGGTCAACGCCGTGGCACCCGGCTGGATTGCCTCAAGCGGCATGGACACCTACGAAGGCGCGTTCAAGGCGGTGATTCCCACCTTGCGTGAACACGTGCCCCTCAAGCGCATTGGTACCGAGTCGGAAGTCAGCGCCGCGATTGTGTTTCTGCTCAGCCCAGCAGCAGCGTTCGTCAGTGGCAGCACCCTGCGCATCGACGGCGCCGCCAGCCTGGGCAGCCGCGCCTGGCCATTGCACAAGGCCCAGCCGCCCAGCGAGCCCTTCAATGGTTTCCACCGGGCGTACCTGCCGGACGTGCTCAAGGAGGAGAAATAAGCCATGCCGGTGATCGACTCGCAACTCGACGTCCACAGCCTGCAGTTTGCCCAGAACCGGGAAGCGATGCTCACGGGCATCCATCAGTTGCGTCAACTGGAGCAAAACCTGCTGAGCAAGGCTGCCGAAGCCAAGGCCAAGTTCGACAAGCGCGGGCAATTGCTGCCTCGGGAACGTTTGAATTTGCTACTGGACCCCGGCGCACCGTTTCTCGAGTTGGCAAGCCTGGCCGGCTACAAACTGCACGACGACAAGGACGGCAACGCAGCCGGTGGCGGGCTGATAGCCGGTATCGGTTACGTCAGCGGCGTGCGGATGCTGGTGGTCGCCAACAACAGCGCGATCAAGGGCGGGACCATTTCCCCCAGCGGCCTGAAAAAATCCCTGCGCCTGCAACAGATCGCCATGGAGAACAAATTGCCGGTGGTGACACTCGCCGAAAGTGGCGGCGCCAACCTCAATTACGCGGCGGAGATTTTCGTCGAAGGTGCGCGCAGTTTTGCCAACCAGGCGCGGATGTCCGCCATGGGCTTGCCGCAGATCACCGTGGTTCATGGTTCGGCCACCGCAGGCGGGGCTTATCAACCAGGGTTGTCGGATTACGTGGTGGTGGTGCGTGGCAAGGCCAAGCTGTTTCTCGCCGGCCCGCCGTTGCTCAAGGCCGCCACCGGTGAAGTCGCCACCGATGAAGCACTGGGCGGTGCCGAGATGCACGCACAGATCGCCGGGACCGCCGAATACCTGGCCGAAAACGACGCCGATGGTGTGCGGATCGTGCGCGAGATTGTCAGCTTGCTGCCCTGGGATGAGCGTTTGCCCGCCCCGCCTAAGCGCGCCTATGCCGAACCGCTGTACCCGATCGAAGAGTTGCTGGGCCTGATCCCCGACGACCCGAAAAAGCCCTATGACGTTCGGGAAATCATTGCGCGGCTGGCGGACGCTTCGAACTTCCTCGAATTCAAAGGAGAGTTCGATCCTCATACCGTCTGCGGCCACTTGCAGATCCAGGGTCGGGCTTGCGGGTTTATCGGCAATAACGGCCCGATCACGCCGCAGGGCGCGAGCAAGGCCGCGCAGTTTATTCAACTGTGCGACCAAAGCCAGACGCCGCTGCTGTTCTTCCACAACACCACCGGGTTCATGGTCGGCACCGAGTCGGAACAACAAGGCGTCATCAAGCACGGCGCGAAGATGATCCAGGCGGTGGCCAATGCGCGTGTACCGAAACTGACTATCGTCGTTGGCGGCTCCTACGGCGCCGGCAACTACGCGATGTGCGGCCGCGGCCTGGACCCGCGTTTTATCTTCGCCTGGCCCAACAGCCGCACCGCCGTGATGGGCGGCGCCCAGGCGGGCAAGGTGCTGCGGATTGTCACCGAGGCCAAGCAGCTCAAGGACGGACTGGTGCCCGATCCCAAAATGCTCGACATGCTGGAACAAGTCACCGCACAGAAGCTCGACAGCCAGTCCACCGCGCTGTATGGCAGCGCCAATTTGTGGGACGACGGGCTGATTGATCCACGGGACACCCGCACCCTGCTCGGCTACTTGCTGGATATCTGCCATGAAGCCGAGGTGCGGCAATTGCAGCCCAACAGTTTTGGTGTGGCGCGGTTTTAATCCTGCAGCCGCTGCCGAGGCACGAGGCTGCGATGCGTGTCCGCAGGACCGCTTTTGGGGGCGCTTCGCAGCCTCATGCTTCGGCAGCGGCTACAGTCGATCCGGGACGTTGTGACTTGAATCAGGAGAACGATAAAAAATGATCTTCACCCAGGAACACGAAGAACTGCGTCGCAGCGTCCGTGGCTTTGTCGAGCGCGAGATCAACCCGCATGTGGACGAATGGGAAAAGGCCGGACGCTTCCCGATCCACGACATCTTCCGCAAGGCCGGCGACCTCGGCTTGCTGGGCATTTCCAAACCGGAAAAGTTCGGTGGCATGGGCCTGGACTACAGCTACTCGATTGTCGCTGCCGAAGAGTTCGGCACCATTCGCTGCGGCGGTATCCCGATGTCCATCGGCGTGCAGACCGACATGTGCACCCCGGCCCTGGCCCGTTTCGGCTCCGATGAACTGCGCGACGAGTTCCTGCGCCCGGCCATCAGTGGTGAGCAAGTCGGTTGCATCGGCGTCTCGGAAACCGGTGCCGGCTCCGACGTGGCCGGGCTGAAAACCCATGCGCGCAAGGACGGCGACGACTACGTGATCAACGGCAGCAAGATGTGGATCACCAACTCCCCCAGCGCCGACTTTATCTGCCTGTTGGCCAACACCTCGGACGATAAGCCGCACATCAACAAGTCACTGATTATGGTGCCGATGAACACGCCGGGAGTCAGCGTCAGCCCACCACTGGAAAAGCTCGGCATGCTCAGTTCAGAAACTGCCCAGGTGTTTTTCGACGACGTGCGCGTGCCTCAGCGCAATCGCATCGGCCACGAGGGCGCGGGGTTCATGATGCAGATGCTGCAGTTCCAGGAGGAACGGCTGTTCGGCGCCGCCAACATGATCAAGGGCCTGGAGTACTGCGTCGACAGCACCATCGAGTACTGCAAGGAGCGCAAGACCTTCGGCAAGGCACTGATCGACAATCAGGTGATCCACTTCCGCCTGGCCGAACTGTCCACCGAAATCGAATGCCTGCGGGCGCTGGTCTATCAGGCCACCGAGCAATACATCAAGGGCCAGGACGTGACCCGACTGGCCTCCATGGCCAAGCTCAAGGCCGGGCGGCTGGGCCGGGAAGTCAGCGACAGTTGCCTGCAGTACTGGGGCGGCATGGGTTTCATGTGGGACAACCCGGTGGCCCGGGCTTACCGCGATGTACGGCTGGTGTCGATTGGCGGTGGAGCCGACGAAATCATGCTGGGGATCATCTGCAAACTGATGGGTACCCTGCCGGGGAAAAAGCCATGAGTACCTTGCTGCTGGAGCGCCATAACGGGGTGCTGCATGTCACCCTCAATCGGCCGGAAAACCGCAATGCCATGAACGTGCAGATGGTCGGCGAATTGCGCGAGGTACTGGCGCAACTCGACAGCCAGGTACGCGCCGTGGTGATCAGCGGTGCGGGTGGGCATTTCTGCGCCGGGGCCGATGTGAAAGACATGGCTAATGCGCGTGGCAAGGAGCAGATGCAGGCGCTCAATCGAGTATTCGGCACGTTGTTGCAAGAGGTTGAAGGCCTGCCACAGGTGGTGATCGTGGTGCTGCAAGGCGCGGTGCTGGGGGGTGGGTTTGGCTTGGCCTGTGTCAGTGATATTGCAATTGCCGATCACAAGGCGCAGTTCGGGTTGCCGGAGACCAGCCTCGGTTTGTTGCCGGCGCAGATTGCACCGTTTGTGGTCAAGCGCATCGGGTTGACCCAGGCCCGGCGGCTGGCGCTGACGGCGGCTCGGGTTGATGGGGTGGAGGCTGGGCGCTTGGGGTTGGTGCACTTTGTTGAGGGTGATTCCCAGGCGTTGGCGCAACGGTTGGATGAGGTGTTGGGGCAGGTTCTGCGGTGTGCGCCTGGGGCGAATGCGCGGACCAAGGCGTTGCTGCTGGGGAGTGTTGAGCAGCCCTTGGGGCCATTGTTGGACCAGGCGGCGCAGTGGTTTGCCGAGGCGGTGATGGGGGAGGAAGGGGTTGAGGGGACCCAGGCTTTTGTGCAGAAGCGTAAGCCTCGGTGGGTTGGGTGATGGGGGGTTTTGATGGTGTACATATCCGTTGCTTCGGTGATGACGGCTTATGGTTCCGCTCTTACAGCGGCTCACTTTTGAACAGCGCAAAAGTAAGCAAAACGCTCTTGCCCCACCACTCGGCACCTCGCCTAGGCTCGGTGTGCCCTCACTCCGGCATTGGTCCGTGGGCCGCCGCAATGGGCCATCCCTGGCCCAGTGCGGCTAAACCGGCGTCCTGCCGGTTTACCCACGGACCAATGCCTACATTCAGCCAGCGTGGTTTAACGGGGCGCCTAAGATCAAAGTCAAAAGCAGATCAAGAACACAGCGGCCTACCGGCCGGCTTGAGTGGTGTGAAGCAAAGGCAAAATCAAAAGCGGGCACGGTCTACTGTAGGAGCTGGCTTGCCTGCGATGCAGGCAACTCGGTCTTTCAGGAACACCGAGGTGATGCCATCGCAGGCAAGCCAGCTCCCACAGAAAAGCAGATCTGTTTTCGCTCTGGCCCTTGCCTTTGCTTCTACCACTCAGGTCGGCTTTCAGGCCGCCGTGCTTTTGATCTGCTTTTGATTTTGATCTATCCGGCCCCGTTAACCATGATGGCCGAACGCAGGCATTGCGCAGTGGGCATCCCGGCATGGATGCCGGGATAGCCGCGTTGGGCCATGGATGGCCCGTCGCGGCGGCCCACGGAGTAATGCCGGAGTGAGGGCACGCCGAGCCACAGCGAGGCGCCGAATGGTGGGGCAAGAGCGTTTTGGTTACTTTTGGGGCGTTTGCCAAAAGTGACTCGCTGTAAGAGCGAAACCATAAGCCGCCGTTACCGCAGGAATGGATATGTACTCGACCGAAAGCCCAAGGACCCACTCATGTTCAACAAAATCCTGATCGCCAACCGTGGCGAAATCGCCTGCCGCATCCAACGCACCGCCCAAACCCTGGGCTACCGCACCGTGGCCATCTACAGCGACGCCGACACCAACGCCCCACACGTCCAAATGTCCGACGAAGCCATCCACATCGGCCCCGCCCCGGTCCAACAGTCCTACCTCAACATCCCGGCCATCCTCGAAGCCGCAAAGCGCACAGACGCCGACGCGATCCACCCCGGCTACGGCTTCCTCTCGGAAAACGCCGAATTCGCCGAGGCCTGCCAAGCCGCCGGCCTGACCTTCATCGGCCCAAGCCCCGAAGCCATCGAGCTGATGGGCAGCAAGCGCCTGTCAAAAATCGCCATGCTCAACGCCGGCGTACCCTGCATCGCTGGCTACCAAGGCCCCGAACAAGACGACCAGACCCTCCAGCGCGAAGCCGAACGCATCGGCTATCCACTGATGATCAAGGCCAGCGCCGGCGGTGGCGGCCGGGGCATGCGCCTGGTCCACAACCCCGACACCTTGCTCGAACAACTGCGCACCGCCCGCTCCGAAGCCTTGAATGCCTTTGGCAGCGCCGAGCTGATTCTGGAACAGGCATTGATCGAACCGCGTCATGTCGAGGTGCAACTGTTCGGCGATACCCACGGCAACCTGATCTATCTGGGAGAACGCGACTGCTCGATCCAGCGTCGCCACCAGAAAGTCATCGAAGAAGCACCCTGCCCGGTCATGACCGTCGAGCTGCGCCAAGCCATGGGTGAGGCCGCGCTGAAGGCGGGTCGCGCAGTGAATTACATCGGAGCCGGTACCGTGGAGTTCCTGCTGGATCGCAACGGCCAGTTCTACTTCCTGGAAATGAACACCCGCTTGCAAGTCGAACATCCGGTGACCGAGCTGATCACCGGCCTGGACCTGGTGGACTGGCAACTGCAAATCGCCGCAGGCCTTCCCCTGCCCTTGCGCCAGGAAGACGTGACTCTCAGCGGCCACGCCATGGAAGTACGGCTGTACGCCGAAAACCCAGCCCAGGGCTTCCTGCCGCAAACCGGCGACGTCGTGCGCTGGGAACCGGCGGCCGGTGTGCGCATCGACCATGGCTTGTGCGAAGGGCAACGGATCAGCCCGTTCTATGACCCTATGCTGGGCAAGATCATCGCCCACGGCGCCACCCGCGAAGAGGCTCGACGCAAACTGCTACGCGCCGTGGAGGATTGCGTGCTGCTGGGGGTGTGCAGCAACCAGCGACTGCTGGCTGACCTGCTCAAACATCCTGGATTTGTCGCGGGCAACTTCAGCACCGGGTTTATCGGCGAACACTTCAACGACATCGCCCGCCATACGCCAACACCCGAAGAACTGGGCCTGGCCGCCGCGCTGTTTTATCAGCACAGCGCCAACACTCATCGCGGCGGCCTGCCAGGCTGGCGCAATAACGCCAACGTGCCGTGGACCTACCGCCTGGCGGTGCAGGAGGAGCTCAAGGCAATCAGCATCAGCCTGCTGGCGGACAACTGCCTGCAAGTGGAAGTCGACCAGCAGGCCATCGAGATACACCTTGTGGATACCGACGGACGCTGGGCCACGGTGGTCGTCAATGGCATCCGCCGTCGCGTCGCCTATCACCTGGAGGGCACGCGGCTGTGGCTGGCCACCGCCAGTGGCGGGCTGTGTATCGCCAATCACACCCAGGCGGTTGCCAGCCGCCAGACCGAAGCCAGCAACGGCACGGTGAAGGCGCCGATGGATGGCGCCATCGTCGAGGTACGGGTCAGCGAAGGCGATCGGGTGAGCAAGGGCCAACTGTTGCTGGTGCTGGAAGCGATGAAAATGGAGCATCCACTCAAGGCTGGCATCGACGGCGTGATCAAACGGGTTCAGGTGGTTGCCGGGGATCAAGTGCGCAGCCGTCAGGTTTTACTGGAGATAGAGTAAGCGCTAGGCGGAACTACCAGGCTTGGCTACGCTCTATCCCCATCAGGACGGGAAGAGTACGGGAACCTGCGATGCCTCATTGGCTGATTATTGATCTTGAAGCCACAACGGATGAAGGCGGCTGGCCCGTGACGGAGATGGAAATCATCGAAATCGGCGTGAGCCTGGTCAACCGCCAAGGTCGCGAACTGGATCACTTCCAGCGTTTCGTGCGGCCGTTGCGCCGGCCGTTATTGACGCCCTTCTGCCGCCAACTGACCCATATCAACCAGCCCAGTATCGACAGTGCATTGCCACTGAACGAGGTCTGGCCGCTGTTTGAACGTTGGCTGGGCCAACATCAGGCACGCCTGGAGGGCTGGGCCAGTTGGGGTGACTATGATCGCCAGCAACTGGAGTTGGAATGGCAGCGCCACGGTTTGACCAGCCTCCTCGGCCAGACCCCCCATGTGAACCTCAAGCAGCGCTTCGCCAAGGCCCGGCGCCTGGACAAGCCATTAGGGCTCAATGGTGCGCTGCAATTGGCCGGGATGCAGTTCAACGGCCAACAACACCGGGCACTGGAAGATGCGCGCAATACAGCACGCCTGCTGCCGTTGATTTTGCCCGTGTAGAAGGCATACTGGCCGACCTTTCTTGACCCTTTTCGAGGATTCGCCCATGTTTAAAGTCAACGAGTACTTCGACGGCACCGTCAAGTCGATCGCTTTCGGCACCGCAGAAGGTCCGGCGACCATCGGCGTCATGGCCCCGGGTGAATACGAATTCGGCACTGCCCAACGAGAAATCATGCACGTGGTTTCCGGCGCGCTGACCGTCAAGCTGCCGGACAACAGCAACTGGGAAACCTTCGCAGCCGGCAGCCAGTTCAATGTGCCGGCCAACAGTAAGTTCCAGCTGAAGGTCGCCGTGGACACCGCTTACCTGTGTGAATACCGTGGCTAAGCTTTTTAACGTCGAAAAAAAAGCCCGTCTCTCACAAGACGGGCATTTTTCGTTCCGAGCCGTTATTCCAGAATTGTCATCGGCATACCGACTTCCAGGCGGCCCACGCCATCGTTGACCAGGTTCTGGCCGAACATCACGCCATCCGGCTCCTTGCGATAAGCCTCAAGAGCCGTCAGCGGCTGACGGTCGGCGCTACGCTCGCCGGTTTGCGGGTCGATAGTGGTGAGGATGCAGCGCGAACAGGACTTGACCACGCGAAATTCCACATCGCCGATCCGCACGCTTTTCCATCCGTCCTCGGCAAAGGCTTCGCTGCCTTCAATCACCAGATTGGGCCGAAAGCGCAGCATCTCCATTGGCCGGCCGATGCGTTGGGACAAGTCATCCAGGGACGCCTGGCCGATCAGCAACAGCGGGAACCCATCGGCAAAGGCCACCTTGTCGTCATCCTTGCCGTAGCCGGACGCCGTGGTACGCGCACGCGCTACAGGGACCTGCACCAGGCGCGTGGGTTTACCGATGAATTCGCTGACCCAGGCGGCGGCCTCGTCACCAGCGTCCGGAACCCGCAGGGTGTCGCGCCAGATGGTCACACCGCGCAGCTCGGCATCGCTGCCGGGCAGCGGCACGTCCAGGGTCGGGTGGCCGGCCGCGCTCAGAGTCAGGCCACCGGTGTGGTTCCAGGTCGCCGATAACTGGCTCATCTGCGCAAACGCCCGCTGGGTCAGGAAGCGCCCGCTGGGCTCGTCCACCAGCATCCAGCGTCGATCCCCGTCCAGCCCGAGTTTATCCAGGTCGATCTGCTGCAAGGCTTCGCCCCTGCCGGACTTCAATGGGTATCGATACAACGCGCTGAGACGCAGCATGAGCCTGCTTTCCTGATGGGCAAAAACGTCACCCTATACGAGGGCCGCCCAGGAATCAAAGTCAGGCCGGCACTTCATCCAGCATTAGACGCTGGCGCACCACGTCGACCAATTTGTCCGGCTGGAACTTGGAGAGGAAGTTGTCGCAACCGACCTTCTTCACCATCGAATCGTTGAAACTGCCCGACAGCGACGTGTGCAGCACCACGTACAGACCACGCAGGCGCGGGTCGTTGCGAATCTCGGTGGTCAGGCGGTAGCCGTCCATCTCGGGCATTTCGGCGTCGGTGAAGATCATCAGCAGTTTGTCGGTCATCACCTGACCGCTGTCGGCCCAGGCCTTGAGCATGTTCAGCGCCTTGAGGCCGTCGCTGGCGATATGCATCTTCACCCCCAGTTGCGACAAGGTATCGCGTAACTGCGACAGCGCCACGTTGGAGTCATCCACCAGCAGCACCTCACGACCACGAGCGCGCTCCAACACAGGGTCATCGAGTTTTTCCCGGGAAACCTTGGCGTTGTAGGGCACGATCTCGGCCAGCACTTTTTCTACGTCGATGATTTCCACGAGTTGCTCATCGACCTTGCTGATGGCCGTGAGGTAGTGCTGGCGCCCGGCGCTGGCCGGCGGCGGCAGGATCGCTTCCCAGTTCATGTTGACGATACGGTCCACGCCACCCACCAAGAACGCCTGCACCGAGCGGTTGTATTCGGTGACGATGATGGTGCTGTTAGGGCCTGGCACCAGCGCACGCATGCCGATGGCCTGGGACAGGTCAATCACCGGCAAGGTCTGGCCACGCAGGTTGACCACCCCGCAGACAAACGGATGACGTTGGGGCATCAGGGTCAGCTTGGGCATCTGCAGCACTTCCTGCACCTTGAACACATTGATCGCGAACAATTGCCGCCCGGCCAGGCGAAACATGAGGATCTCCAGGCGATTCTCACCCACCAATTGTGTGCGTTGATCTACCGTGTCGAGAATGCCGGCCATTAAAGACTCCTGGGGTGCGCTGATGAATTTTGCGGGTGACTTGAAGCAGGGTATCGGCGGCAAATGCCGGACCTTGACCCTTGGTAAAATGCCACGCAATCCCATTGATGTCACACTGACATCATGCTTTACTGAGTTGGTCTGCTGACTTTGCATTCAAACCCCGCCGCGCGACCTTGAAATCGCCGCGAGGTTCCCCTGCGTAAGGGATTCCCCTAGCCGCAATCAGGTCCAACCTGATATTCGCGATATCTAATAGCCATTAATGTGACGCCATTCTCATTGCATGAATGGAGTCAGGCTTTTGTTTGCTACTGCAAGCCCACGGGCCACGAGCCTCCCAGGCACTTATGCCTTGGCAGTCGACGTGGTGCATATGCCCCCGGAAAGTGGGGACACGGACCGCTGCCGCCCTCTTAAAAATAAACGTCCTACCGAAAAACAAGAAACGAACTACAGATTCCAGTCACATTTCAGCGGTAGTTTTAAGCTATTCACCCAGTGCGCTATCTCATCACCCGACCGCATGTTGTGGAGACTTGCATGATGAACGACGGTAAAGAGTGGCAACTTGCACTTCCCGAGTTTCTCCTCGAGGCTGAAATGCTGCTGGCCAAGTCTGAAGAATGCTTGAGCCACCTGCATTTGATTCGTAACGACAACGATGCCATCGACTGCATGAAAAGCAGCCTGGCCAAGCTCAGCCAGAAGGCAGATGCCATGGCCTTGCAGCCCATTGGCGAGTTTTCAAGGCACATCCAGGACCTGATCAACAATGCTGCCTGTCCTTTGCAACTACATGATCAGGCACTGTCCGCATTGCAGGAGTGCCTGACGTTACTGGCCTGGCAACTGGAATTGATCGACGCAAAAACCGGTCAACTCGGTCTCGATGACAGCGAGCAAGCAACCTTGATCGCGACGGCAAGCCAACAGATTCCGCAAAAAGGCGCGAGTTATAAGGCGCAACAACGATTGCCACACGCGTCCTGATCTTCTACGCGTTTAATCCGAGAGGGTGTCGTATTCAATCAATACCTTGTCTGAGAACGACAAGGGCAACTAATCCGCATGCCGGTTTGTTGGCGAGATCAATAGGCCAGCAATGGTAATAACAATACAAAACAATTCTAATAATACAACTTCCCATTCTTGGAACAGTGGGACTAATGCTCAGGATATGCCTTGATTGACACCCCTCACCGAGAACAACGCCAGGCGACCAACGGTCATTGTGGTGATACCATGCCGTGCTCGAAGTGACCCGGCTTCATGATGCCTGACAACGTGAAAAGCACCTCAAGCCCGCGTCAGCCTCAACGCCCTGTAAACCCTGGGTTGAACCCGGATCATGGCCCGGTCACGCTTTCCAGACAGAGTCCAGTCAGTCGCCGTGACCGGTCTACCCGCAGCGAACATTCATTGGCTCCATCCGCTATGTACGCCAGCCTCAAGTCACTCATCGCAAGGTCCGTGTCCCGTCGCAATGGGTGCTGGCTGACCCACGCCCTGTGCCTTTGCACAGCCCTGGCCAGCCTTTGGGTCTATGCGCATTCGGCCCGATTGCCCCTATCGCTGCTGATACTGAACCTGGCCACCCTTGTCGCGACCGCCCTGCAACACTGGCGAGCCCGCAAGTCCATCAAGTTTCAGCCTCAGGAGTTGGCGGACCGCCTGCTGCAAGTCCAGGAAAACGAGCGCCATCGTTTGAGCCGCGAACTGCATGACGATATCGGCCAACTGCTGACGGCCGCCAAGCTGCAAAGTGAATGGCTCAAACGCCGCCTGCCGGAAGAATTGCAAGACCAGTGTTCGGTGCTGTGCAGCACCTTGAACGAAACCCTGGCCAAGGTGCGTGATGTATCGGCCATCCTCAATCCCCGGCAACTGGCCAGCCTGGGTCTGGAAGCCAGTCTCAGAGCCCACCTGCTCAAAACCCTGGAAAACACCAAGGTAAATTGGAGCCTGGAATGCCAGCAGCGCCTGACCGGCATTCCGGAAGAGATGGCCGTGGCGGCCTTTCGTATCACTCAGGAGGCGGTCACCAACATGCTGCGCCATGCCCAGGCGCGCAATCTGCTGGTACGCCTGCAGCGCCTGCCGCAGGGCTTGTCGCTCACTATCGGCGATGACGGCCTGGGGTTCTCGCCCGCTATCAACCCTGGCCTGGAAGGGCAACGGGGCATGGCCGGCATGTCCGAGCGAATCGATCAACTGGGAGGCACGTTGTCTATCAACAGCCAGCCAGGCAAAGGGACACGGATCGAGGCTCTTTTTCCCTGGGCGCCTCGCGCCCTCGAACGGGCCAGCTCCCATAAGGTTCTAGAGTGACCTGTAACTTACTCCTGGTGGATGACCACGCATTGATCAGGGCTGGCGTACGTGCGCTGATCCTGGATATTCCTGGCTACGCGGTGATCGGCGAAGCCAACGATGGCGATCAGGTGCTGGCACAATTCGATGCCCTGCAACCCGACATCGTACTGCTGGACCTGTCGATGAAGCACACCGGTGGGCTCGACGCCTTGCAGCAGCTCAAGCGCGCCTACCCCAAAAGCAAAGTGCTGATCCTGTCGATGCACACGGATCCGGAATTGATCATGCGTGCCCTGGAATCCGGCGCCCATGGCTACCTGCTCAAGGACACCACCGCCAATGAGCTGGAGCATGCGCTGCTGGCCTTGCGCAATAACGAGCGTTACCTGAGCCCAGCCATCGCCCACACCGTCATCAACCAGGCACTGGTCCGTAACCACGGCCTCACCTCCCCCGCGCGCCACAGCCATAACCTGACGGCGCGTCAGTTGGAAATACTGCGCCTGATCGTGCGCGGCAAGTCCACCCGGGAAATCGCCAACGGCCTGGGCTTGAGCATCAAGACCGTGGAAGCCCACCGTTCGCAAATCATGAAGCGCCTGCAGATTTTCGACGTGGCCGGCCTGGTGCTGTTTGCCGTGCGCGAGCAGATCATCAGCCTGGACGACTGACCAGTAGCGGCGAATCCGCCGGCAGGTGGACCTTCAAAGCCCGGGGTAGCGCCGAGAACCGCAGGTCATTGCCCTTGATTGGCTCGCCATCAAGGTTGATGTACAACCCTTCGGCGACCTTGATTTCCACCCAGGGCAAGCGCGCGCGGACAAACAGGTTGTCCAGACCCCAGCCATCGGTCATCAAGTCCCGCAGGGTACCGACCACTTCCTGCGGCGCCGGCAGAATGCTGATATCCAACAAACCATCGTCGGCCAGGGCCCCTGGACACAACACATGCCCGCCGCCGGCCTGACGACCGTTACCGATCCCCAAGGCCAGCAACTCGCCGCGCCAATGAAAGTCCGGCCCCTGCAATTCGCCGTAGGCGGCATGCAATTCGTTAAAGCGCGAAAGTCCAGTAAACAAGTAAGCGGCGCCGCCAAGGACCTTCTTCAGGTCCTCCGAGGTATTGGCGGTGACTTGGCTACCAAAACCACCGGTGGCCATGTTGAGAAATATTTGCCCTCCCACCTCGCCCAGGTCGATGGCACGGGCCGGCACCGCCAGTAAATCCAGGGCTCGCTCAGGCTCCAGCGGAACCCCGGCTGCCCGGGCAAAGTCATTGGCGGTGCCCAGAGGCATCAATACCAGGCTCGCATCGGTCTTGGCGTGGGCCATCGCTTCGGCGACATCCCGCAGCGTACCGTCACCACCGCCCGCGATGAGTCGAGTGTAGCCGGCCACCAATGCCTCGTCGACCAGGCGCCGGGCATCGCCGCCCTCCCACGTCACGCGCACGTCCAACTCCCAACCTTGTTCGCGTTTGCTTTGCACCGCCGAGCGCACCTGCTCGTTGAGGGCTTGCTTGCCGTGCAGGATCAGCAGCGCCTTGGGCTTGCTCATGGGATGAAGCTCCTATCGTTCAGGTCCTGAGGGATGTGGACCTTGAGCGATGGAAAAAAAGCCATCGGATTGCAGAATTAGTTCAACACCTCGCTCAACGGAATGAAGTTGACGCGATCACCCTCTGCCAACGTCGTGCCCTCAAGCACCTCCACCAGACCTTCGGCCCAAGCCGCACTGCGCAACACACCAGAGCTCTGGTTGCGGTAGATCACAGCGCGTCCCTGCTCCAGGCGCCCGCGCAGGTACTCTCGACGGTTGCCCGCCACGGCCCACGTGAACCCCACCGGCACCTCGAAGCTCAACGGTTGCACGTCCTCGACTCCCAGACGACGCAACAAGTAGGGGCGTGCCAGCAAGGCAAACGTCACCAGCGTAGAGGCCGGATTACCCGGCAAACCGATCACCGGCACACCACGGAAATGACCAAAGGTCAGCGGCTTGCCGGGCTTGATGGCCAGCTTCCACAGCGCCAGTTCGCCTTCTTCGCGCAATGCGATGCCCAGAAAGTCCGCCTCACCCACCGACACACCGCCGGTGGAGAGAATCAGGTCTACCGATCCCAACGCGCCCAGGCGTGCGCGGGTTTGCTCCAGGTCATCCGGCAAGATACCGGCATCAACCACTTCACAGCCCAGGCGCGCCAGCCAACTGCACAACACACGGCGGTTGCTGTTGTAAATCTGTCCGGGGCCCAGCGGCAAGCCAGGCTCGATCAACTCGTCACCGGTGGACAGGACGGCCACCCGAGGGCGCCGCACGACTTCCAGGCAATCACACCCCAGAGAGGCCGCAAGCCCCAACTCGATCGGCCCCAGACGCGTTCCAGTCGACAGCACTTGATCACCGACAGTGGTTTCCTGGCCCTGAGGACGGATGTTCTGTCCCGCCTGCAGGGTTTCGGTAAAGCGCACCCGCTGATCGGCCTGCACCTCGGCGTTTTCCTGCATTTCCACGCAGTCGGCGCCTTCAGGCACCGGGGCTCCGGTAAAGATTCGGACGCAGGTTCCGGGCACCAACGGCTGCGGTGCCTGGCCGGCAAAAATGCGCTGGCTTACCACCAGAGGCTCGCCGCTCCAATCCGCCACACGCAGTGCGTATCCATCCATGGCACTGTTGGGCCAGGGCGGCAAATCAAGGGTCGAAACCAGCGCCTGAGCCAGGACCCGACCGTCGCATTCGGCCAATGGCAGGCTCTCCTGTTCGCGGATCGGTGCCGCATCAGCCATTGCCAGTAGGCGCTCGAGTGCTTGCTCCACAGGCATCAGCACGCCCGTCTTGCCCGGCTTATCCACGGGATTCACAGGGCTCGGCCTGCTTCAGGTGCGGGACAAAGTTGCACGGGCGATGACGGTTATCCAGTTGCTCGGCGAGGATCCCGTCCCAGCCGGTACGCACCGCATTGGTGGAACCTGGCAGGCAGCACACCAAGGTGCCATTGGCCAAGCCGGCCAGGGCACGGGATTGCACGGTGGAGGTGCCAATATCAGCCACGGAAATTTGCCGGAACAGCTCGCCAAAGCCGTCGACCTGCTTGTCCAGCAAACAACTGACGGCTTCCGGCGTACTGTCTCGACCGGTGAAGCCGGTGCCGCCGGTGATCAACACCACTTGCACCACGTCTTCGGCAATCCAGTGCGCCACTTGCGCACGGATTTTGTACAGATCATCTTTAAGCAGAACGCGCTCAGCCAGCAGGTGGCCGGCGGCGACCAGGCGGTCAACGAAGACCTGCCCCGAGGTATCGGTTTCAAGGGTGCGGGTGTCGCTGACGGTCAATACAGCGATATTCAGGGGTACGAAAGGCGCATCAGCCTTGGCTTTCATGGCTCGGTCCGGTTGTCGTAGAAACAGCCTGATGTTATATCACAGGCCCCTATTTCACTGCCGCTGCGGAGCCGTCATGCCACTGAATTCTTCCCTACCTCCCTGTTCGATCCTGCTGCTGGCCGGCGGTCGTGGGCAGCGCATGGGCGGCCAGGACAAGGGCTTGCTCGACTGGCACGGACAACCGCTGATTGCCCATCTGCACCGTCTGGTGCGCCCCCTGACCGATGACCTGATCATCTCGTGCAACCGTAACCAGCCACAGTACGCGCCTTACGCCGATCAGTTGATTAGCGACGACAGCCCCGACTTCCCGGGCCCCTTGGCCGGCATCCGGGCGGGATTGGCCGTCGCTCGTCACACGCATTTGTTGGTCCTACCGTGCGATGTGCCGCAAATCGATGAGCAACTGCTGGCCGATCTGCGCACGGCAGCACAGCACAATCCACAACAGCCGTTGATGGTACGCCACGGTGATTTCTGGGAGCCCCTGCTCTGTGTCATCCCGACCGGTTTGCGCGACAACATCGAACGTGCCTGGCAGGCCGGTGAGCGCAGCCCGCGCCAAATCATGCTGGCGCTGGGGGCAAAGGCCCTGGACTGCCCCGCCAACGACCCACGCCTGGCCAACCTCAATACACCAGAGTTGTTGCACCGCCCGCCCAGCGTGTCAGAATGATCCTCGAACAAGGAACTTTGCGGGCGTTGTATACGTCACAAGGTCAGCACTCAAAAAAGTATTTTCTTGGAGACAAACTCATGACTCAACGGACCATCGCCGCTCTCATGCTTGCACTGGGCCTCGCTACCCTTGCCGGTTGCGCCTCGCCAACAGTGATCACCCTGAATGACGGTCGCGAAATCCAGGCCGTCGACACCCCTAAATTCGACAAGGCTTCGGGCTTCTACGAGTTCGAACAACTTGACGGCAAGCAGACCCGTATCAACAAAGATCAGGTTCGCACCGTTAAAGACCTGTAAGCCTTACGCTTGCAAACAAGGCCCGCCATGTGCGGGCCTTGTTGTTTTCGGGGGATTACCAATCGAGGGAAATCTCGCTCTTGAAGGTGCGCTCCAGCCCGCTTACCGGGTCAATAAAGCGTACGCCCTGGGCCAATAGCTTGAGGGGATTGGCATAGTCATCCTCGGCATCCTTGATGACATCGGGGTAGAAAGGATCATTGCAGATACTGGCCCCCAGCGCTGTCATATGAACCCGCAACTGGTGCTTCTTGCCGGTAACCGGGAACAGCCCGTAACGCCACAGATCGCCATTTTCCTCCCGCACCTCAACCGCCGTTTCGGTGTTGCTCGCACCGGGACCTTCCTGCATGCGAAAAAACGGCTCACCATCGACCAGCCGGCTTTTGTGCACTAACGGAAAGGTCAGTCCCGGCAACGCTGGCGCGATGGCTTCATAGAACTTGTCGATCTTGCGTGTCGGAAACAGCTGCTGATACGCCGAGCGACTTTGTGGATTCGCCGAAAACAGTACCAGCCCCGCCGTGTGGCGATCGATGCGGTGCAGCGGCACCAGCGACGGGTTGTCCAGGCGACGGATCAACCGGCGCAACAGGGTCTGCTCGACATACTCGCCGGCCGGGGTCACCGGCAGGAAATGCGGCTTGTCCGCCACCACCAGATGCTCATCGGCATACAGGATCGTTTCCTGGACCGGGATCGGTTTCTCGTTCGGCACTTCGCGAAAATAGTAGATGCACAGGCCTTCCTTGTAGGCCAGGTCCAGGCGGATGGGCGCACCGTTCACATCAAGCACGCGCCCCCGGGCAATGCGGTCCAGCCATTGTTCACGGCCGATAGCGCGAAAATGCTCGCACAGACAGTCCAGCACCGTCGCCCAGGTGCCGGGTGGCAAATACAAGGTGCTGGCTTGATGCTGGGAAGCGGAAAAACCGGATGCGGACATGGGCATGCTCAAGGCCTGAAAATACAAGCGGGCATTATCCCGCATGTCGTTGGATCAGGCCTAGGAGAGATCTCAAGCCTTGGCCAATTGTGCCCGCAACACCGGCGACGCACTGGCGGCCTCGGTGAACTCCTTGAGCCAGCGCAGCACATCCACGGCCTCCCAGCGTCCCGGGTCATACAAGGCATAGAGCAGCCCCTGATACCCCACCACATCCAGTTGCTTGTGATACCCAGCGCGCTGGAACAACGCCTCGATCTCGGCAAAGCAGGTATTGAAATGCACTTTGTTAAAGGGCGTCTTGCCTTCCGTGACCAGGCCATCGAGGCGCAGCTCGTTCACCGCATCGCCCACGACGTCGGCGGACATGCGATTGACGCTGCTTTTCAGTTGTTCGACATTCACCACGGGCGTTCCCTCTCATTCAATCGCTGTACAAACATACAGTAACCGAATAATCGGGAGCCCGCCATTGGATTAGTCCTAGAGCAGGAAAGCCACGACCTGTTCGGTATCGAAAGGCCAGCCCAGCTCTTCCCCCGTATCCACCCGGCGCAGCACCGGAATACGCAGGCCGTAGGCTTCGTACAGGGTCTCGGAGTCGGCGATGTCCACCAACTCCACCAGCAGCCCATGATCGACCAACGGCATGACTTCAGCTTCAGCAAGCTCACAGAGATGGCAGCCCAAGGTGCCGAACAACTGGCATTCAGGAGGCATGGCAAACGGACCCTAAAAGGAATAGGCGTCCATTCTAGGCCTCGGGAAAAACATCGTCGAGCCAGCGGTGCCAATCAATCCTGACTGACGGCTCCAATCTTGTGTATCGACAAGTCCGCGCCGTAATACTCCTCCTCCTGACTCAAGCGCAGGCCATAAACGCGCTTGATCACCCCATACACCAAAAACCCGCCCGCCAGGGCCACGACAACACCCAATGCGGTACCGATCAATTGGCTGATCAAACTGACGCCACCCAGCCCGCCCAAAGCCGTCTGGCCGAATATCCCGCAGGCGATCCCGCCCCATACACCGCACAGGCCATGAAGCGGCCAGACACCCAGCACGTCATCAATTTTCCAGCGATCCTGGGCCGCGATGAAGCACCAGACGAACAGGCCGCCCGCCACTGCGCCGGTGACCAGCGCCCCCACCGGGTGCATCAGATCGGAGCCCGCGCAGATCGCTACCAACCCGGCAAGCGGACCATTGTGCAGAAACCCCGGGTCATTGCGCCCGATCACCAGCGCCGCCACTGTGCCGCCAACCATGGCCATCAGCGAGTTGACCGCCACCAGGCCGCTCACCCCAGGCAGGGTTTGCGCACTCATGACGTTAAACCCGAACCAGCCGACAATCAGGATCCACGAGCCCAGCGCCAGAAAAGGAATGCTCGACGGCGCAAACGCCACCAGGCGCCCTTCCCGATAACGACCCTGGCGCGGCCCCAGCAACAGCACCGCCGCCAGCGCCAGCCAGCCGCCCATGGCATGCACCACCACAGAACCTGCAAAGTCATGGAAGCTGGCGCCGAAGGTAGCGAGCAGCCAGGCTTGCAAACCGTAATTGCCGTTCCACACCATGCCCTCGAAAAACGGGTAGATGAACGCCACGATCAACGCAGTGGCACACAGTTGCGGCGCAAAACGTGCACGCTCGGCAATGCCGCCGGAAATAATCGCCGGGATAGCGGCCGCGAACGTCAGCAGGAAAAAGAACTTCACCAGGCCATAACCGTGGTCCGCGCTGATGACCGCCGCCGGTTGCATGAAGCTGACCCCATAGGAGATCCAATAGCCTATAAAGAAATAGGCCAGGGTCGAGATGGCGAAGTCACTGAGGATTTTCGACAGGGCGTTGACCTGATTCTTCTGCCGTACCGTGCCGACTTCAAGAAACGCGAAGCCGGCATGCATGGCCAGGACCATGACCGCACCCATCAGAATAAACAGGGTGTTGGAGCTATGGACCAGTGTGTCCACTGCACTTTGCAAATTTTCCATGGAGGTTGGCAGGCCTGCATATTCAGGAAAAAGCACCAAAGCAGTTCATGCTCTTCATTTGCGCACTAAATTGGCACCGACAGTCCAGGCCTTCTGTAGAAGGCGTGAACCGCTTTAGCGCAGCGCTCAATGAAGAAGGCAGTTCCCGGCAGGGTTTTTCCGCGAGTTTTAGTGATTTAAGGTAAGGTTTTTGAAGGCTCAAGGCCTTACCGCCCAAATTCAGCGCAAACCCAGGGGCTTGCGCACCAAGGCAAAGCAAAAGCTGTACCAGACAATTGCAGTGAACCTTCACCGATGCCGGTGACTCGAAAACATCAGATAGCCACTCACGGAGATACCCATGGCCAGCAAAACGGCAAAGACTGCTCAAGAAATACTGATGGAGGACTTTCAAACCCTGGTCAGCGATACCGAAAAACTGTTGGACGACACGGCCGTACTGGCCGGTGACCAGGCTGACGAATTGCGCTCGAAAATCCACGAGAGCCTGCTCAAGGCCCGTGAAACCCTGCAACTGACCGAAGACTCGCTGCGCGAGCGCGGCAAAGCAGCGGTCACGGCGACCGAAGACTATGTGCAGGCCAACCCTTGGCAGTCCGTCGGCATTGCCGCCGGCGTGGGCTTTCTGATCGGCCTGCTGGCCACAAGGCGCTAATCATGTCTATCGGCGAATCCGGCTCGTCCACGGGCTCAAGTTCTACTTCGCGGCGCCTGGGCGCTGCTGTTCTGGGTTTGCTCCACAGTCATGTCGAGCTGTTTGGCATCGAGTTGCAGGAACAGAAAGCCCGCACGGTCAGCCTCCTGTTGTTCGCAGGCCTGGCGCTGGTGTTTGCCTTGCTGTTGCTGGTGGGCTTGTCGGCACTGGTGATGATTCTGGTCTGGGACACCTATCGCCTGACCGGGATTATCAGCCTGTGTGCCTTTTATGTGCTGGCAGCGGCATTCTGTGGCTTGCGCTTGAAGGCAGCCATCTTCGATGAGTCCACTCCTTTCCACGCCACCCTCGAAGAGCTGGCCAACGACCGGGAGCGCCTGTTGCCATGAGCCTGACTGAAATTCCGCAAACCGCGTCCCGGCGGGAAATGCGCAAAGCACTGATCCGCTTGCGCATGGAAATGCACCGCCAGGAAATTCGGCATGAATCCCAGCAACTGCTGGCGCCCCTGCAAAAGGTCCGCAACATGGGCCAAAGCTGGCAGGACGGCTTCGGCATCAAACATGCGCCGCTGTGGGGCGTGGGTGTGGTGACACTGCTGGGCTTTCTCACCGGTAAAGGCGCCAAGGGCGGCAGCATCGGGACCCTGACTCGCCTCGTGCGGCTCGGTGCCGGTCTGATACCGCTGATCAAACTGGCCATGCAAGGCGCTGCGCGCAAGGGTTAAGCCACACTGGCCGTATTCTTGCTAACGGATCAGGCCCGGCCCCTCTCAAGGGTCGGGCCTTTTTTATGCCCGTCCCTTTTCCAGTTTTTAAGGAGGCTCTGTGATCGATGGGCAACCGCTTGCCTGTTTCCAGCCATTCATTGATACCGCCACCGGCCGCATCGCCGGTGTCGAAGCCTTGGGGCGCTTGCGCCAGGCCGACGGTCAACTGCGCTCGGTGGGCCCACTGTTTTCCGACCCGCGTAGCCCGGCGGTGGCGCTGCGTCGCCTGGATCGACAGATCCGCGACAACGCCTTGAGCCGACTGCATGAAGCGCCTGAAGACTGGTTCCTGAGCCTGAATATCTCTCCGCGCTGGATCACCCGCCTGCGTCCGGGCCAGACACTGCCCAGCCTGATGCAATTGCAGGCGCATGGCGTTGACCCGCGACGCATCGTCTTTGAAATCACCGAACTGGGGGGCGACAGCCGGCGCCTGGCCGACGTGGTGGAGCGTTATCGCGACGCCGGCGTGCGAATCGCCATCGACGACTTTGGTGCCGGCTATTCACAGCTTGACCGAGTACTGGCCTTGCAACCGGATATCCTCAAGCTGGATATGCGCCTGTTCCAGGCAGCCGCCCGTGGTGGCCCCAGCAGTGACGTGGTGCGGGCGCTGGCGCAAATGGCGGAAAAAACCGGTTGCTGGATCATTGCCGAAGGCGTTGAAACCGAGGCGCAACTAAGCTTTGCCCTCGAATGTGGCTCACGCTATGTCCAGGGCTATCTGTTTGCCCGGGCCCAGTTGGACTGGTTCGCCACCGATGCTTTCGTTGCACGCTTCGCCCAGCTCCGTACCGCGTACGTCCGCCAGAAGCTGGCTGAACGCGGGCGCATCATGGTACTGCGCCAGCAACTGGCCGAGTTGATGCTCATCCTGCAAACCTGGGCCCTGGCCCAGGCGCCCCTCAGCCACCTGCCCCAACTACCCGCCTTTCCCTGGCTGCTGCGTTTTTATCAATGTGATCGGCATGGCACCCAACTGACGCCCAACTTCGAATGGCGCCAAGGCGCCTGGCAGGCCGACAGTCGCTATCTGGGCCATAACTGGTCGTGGCGTCCGTATTTTTATTACTTGCTGGCAGAAGGCTGGGAAGAGCGTCGCCTGACGCTGTCCTCCACCTATCGCGACGCCACCACCAACCAGTACTGCCTGACTGCCGGGCAATTCTTCGATAACGGTCAACGCTTGCTGCTTATCGATATCGATGCCGCCGGCTTGTAGTTTTTCTTGCACCCACGGGGCTGAACCGGGAAGCTGGGGCACGTCATTCACCGCACGGAGAGTACCCGCCTTGGATTGGCCCACCCTGCTTACCCGCGAACGCCTTGGAAAGCCCCTGCACAGCCCAGAAGAACTGGGGCGCAGCCCTTTTCACAAAGACCATGACCGCATCATCTTCTCCGGGGCGTTTCGCCGCCTGGGCCGCAAGACCCAGGTGCATCCAGTCTCCAGCAACGACCATATCCACACCCGACTGACCCACTCCCTGGAAGTCAGCTGTGTCGGCCGCTCCCTGGGCATGCGTGTGGGCGAAACTATCCGCAGCGCACTACCCGACTGGTGCGATCCGAGCGATCTGGGCATGGTGGTGCAATCGGCCTGCCTGGCCCATGACATTGGCAACCCGCCATTCGGCCACTCCGGTGAAGATGCCATTCGCCACTGGTTCCAACAGGCCGCAGGCCGTGGCTGGCTGGATGACATGAGCAACGCCGAGCGCAATGACTTCCTCAATTTCGAAGGCAACGCCCAGGGGTTCCGGGTCCTGACACAGCTGGAATACCATCAGTTCGACGGCGGTACACGCCTCACCTTCGCCACCCTGGGCACGTACCTGAAGTACCCCTGGACTGCGCGCCACGCCGACTCCCTGGGCTACAAGAAACACAAGTTCGGCTGTTACCAGAGCGAGCTGCCGATCCTTGAGCAGATCGCCCATAAACTCGGCCTGCCACAACTGGAAGAACAGCGTTGGGCACGACATCCTCTGGTTTACCTGATGGAGGCCGCCGACGATATCTGCTACGCGTTGATTGACCTCGAAGACGGCCTGGAAATGGACCTGCTGGAGTACGCCGAAGTCGAATCGCTGTTACTGGATCTAGTTGGCGACGATTTGCCGGAAACCTATCGGCAACTGGGCCCACTGGACTCCCGGCGCCGTAAACTGGCCATTCTGCGAGGCAAGGCCATCGAGCACCTGACCAACGCAGCGGCGCGAGCGTTCGTCGAACAACAAGAGGCGCTCTTGGCCGGCACCCTGCCGGGCGACCTGGTAGAACATATGCACGGCCCTGCCAAGCGTTGCGTCTTGAACGCCAAGGACATGGCCCGCAATAAGATCTTTCAGGACAAACGCAAGACCCTGCATGAGATCGGCGCCTACACCACCCTCGAAATTCTCTTGAACGCTTTCTGCGGTGCCGCCCTGGAACAGCACGGCGGTCGCACACCCTCCTTCAAGAACCGGCGCATCCTGGACTTGCTGGGTAACAACGCACCCGATCCAGCCTGGCCGCTGCACTCGTCGTTTCTGCGGATGATCGACTTCATCGCCGGCATGACCGATAGCTACGCCACGGAGATGGCGCGAGAAATGACTGGGCGCTCCAGCCCTCAGTAATCCATTGCTCTAGACGAAGACCCTGGCTTGCTGCTTTCCAACCAGGGTTTTCAACCGCTCAAAGAATCGCCCTACGAAGAGAACAGAGCAGCCTGATCGAACTTCTGCAAACGCCCGATGAATAATCACGCGCGCTCTTATCCACCCTATCGGCCAACTCCTACGCCCACCCTCTGATGGGCCAATCAACTTCTCATTCATAAACTGTGAAGCCCCCTTGGTGGAGCAACTTCAGGGCCTATGCCCGTTGCCATGGACGAACCTATGCTCAAACAACTACGCATCCTGCTGGTGGAGGACCACCCCTTTCAACTGTTGGCCACCCAATGTTTGCTGAAAAATGCTGGCTATCACCAATTGACGCCCGCTGAAAACGCCGAACAGGCCCTCAGACTGATGACTCAAACCGAAATGCCATTCGACATTCTGCTCTGTGATCAATGTTTGCCGGATCTACCAGGGATTGAGCTGATAGAAATAGCCCACCGTAGAGGTTTCATAAAGGCCGCCATATTATTAAGCGGCCTACCTGCCAACGAACTGGAAAGCCTGAAAGTCCAGGCTCTGCAACGTGACTTCCCGCTATTGGGCTACTTGGCAAAACCGCTCAATAATGAGGCGTTGCAAGTGCTGATAAGCCAATCAAAACCTTGTAAGGGGAAATCGTCCCGCTGCGAGACTGAGACCATAACAACTGGAAGCAGACACATTACATAACGACGTAGGATATTAAACATCCAAACACTACGAAAAATCAGTACCGCAAAGCCACCCAGAAGCTGTCGCTCATATTTCAAATTTGTGAGCGCGATTTTCTTACACCCCAACCAATAAAGCCCCAACAACAGGTAATCCTATGCTTTTTTTAATGTAGGAAAATTCCTGTTTCATGCTTGTTCCACATTCAGTTCATCCTCCTTCATCGCCATGTGAGCTAATGTGCCCGCTTTATTTACGCTCGTATGGGATTTGATCATGAACTCAGTTTTTATTATCGACGACCACCCTGTCATCCGACTTGCATTGCGAATGCTGTTAGAGCACGAAGGTTATAAAGTAGTTGGAGAAACTGATAATGGCTGCGATGCAATCCAAATGGTCAGGGAATGCCTGCCGGACCTGATAATTCTCGACATTAGCATTCCAAAACTGGACGGCCTTGAAGTTCTATGCCGGTTCAACTCGATGAGTACCCCGATAAAGACGTTAGTCCTGACGGCTCAATGCCCTGCACTCTTCGCCACACGCTGCATGCGGTCAGGTGCAGATGGCTATGTTTGCAAGGAAGGCGACTTAAGTGAACTGCTGAGTGCCATCCGGGCCGTCCTATCCGGTTACAACTACTTCCCAAGCCAGGCACTGAATGGTAACGGTGCAGAAACCGGCATCAATGAAGAGCTGGAACTTTTCAAGGCTGTGAACGATCGCGAACTCATGGTCTTGCAACTTTTTGCACAAGGCCGGACAAACAAGGAAATTGCCAAAGGTATGTTCCTCAGCAACAAAACTGTCAGTACTTACAAGAAACGACTTATGCAAAAACTGAAAGCCAAGTCCTTGGTAGAGCTTATCGAGCTGGCAAAACGCAACGCGCTAGTGTGAGAGATCGGATGCCCAGGCGTTTAAAGGACTATTTAATTATATTGAGTGCCGGCTTGTGCTTAAGCACTACTGTATCTGCTGCTCAAACCACTCCAAAATATTACACGCTACTGAGCCGCGCAGGTTCCATCCAACTGGAGAGCCAACTGGACAAGGCTCAGCGCCAATGGCTACAGGGCAAGCGCGAATTGGTGCTAGGCACCTCGGCACCCGACTACCCGCCCTTCGATATCACCTCCAGCGGTCATGATTACGAAGGGTTGACCGCCGATTACGCAGGCCTGTTAGCCAAGGCCCTGGCATTGCCTGTCAAAGTGTTGCGTTACCCTACCCGAGAGGCTGCTATCCAGGCTCTTGAAGCCGGACAAATCGATCTTCTTGGCTCCGCCAATGGCTTTGAGGCTGTAAACCCCAACCTGGCTCTGTCGGCACCCTACGCTGTGGACCAACCGGTATTGGTCACTCGCGAAGGGGAAAGCCGCGGCCTTCGCGATGGGCTTGCAGGCCTGCGATTAAGCCTTGTCTACCATTACCTGCCGCAGGAAGAAGTAGAAGCGCTGTACCCAAAAGCGATCATCCAGGCCTACCCGTCCTATCAAAATGCCTTGAGTGCCGTTGCATTCGACCAAGCCGACGTCTTTCTCGGCGATACCATTTCAACCCACTACATGATCAACAAGGGCTACCTGAAAAATATTCGCATGGCCAATTTTGGCAAACATGAGGCTTACGGATTCAGCTTTGCCTTGCGCAAGGATCAGCATTTGCTCCGAAGCATCGTCGACTTGGTGCTTGTCAGCGTGTCCACCCATGAACGGGACAGCATCGCTAAACGCTGGAGCGCCGGCAGCGATATATTGCTGACCGATCACAAGCTGCAACTGACCCAGCGCGAAGAGCGCTGGCTGAAAGAGAACCCGGTGGTAAAAGTCGTGGTGAATGAAACCTTCGCACCACTGACTTTCTTCGACGCAGACGGCAATTTCCGCGGCATCACCGCCGACCTTCTGGAGTTGATTCGACTGCGCACCGGCCTGCGCTTCGACGTTCAGCGCACTCGCGACGTCAGCGCCATGATCGACCAGATCAACGCCCACAAGGCTGACATTATTGGGGCTATCACCCCCAGCGCCGAGCGAGAGTCCTATCTGAACTTCAGCCGCCCATACTTGGAAAACTCCTACGTGCTGCTGACACGTAAAGAGCCGGGGATGCCTTTGAACCTTGAGCAAATGGCAGGCAAGCGCCTGGCAATCACTCAAGGCAATCCGCTGGTAAAAGGCCTTCGCGAGGAGTTTCCGCAGATCCAACTGGTGGAAACCAGCGATACATTCAAGGCCTCGGAATTGCTGGCCCAAGGCCAAGTGGAAGGTGCCGTGAACTCGCTGGTGATCGCCAACTACTTTCTTTCCTCGTTGATGTTTCAGGACAAACTGCAGATCACCTCCAGCATCGGCACGCTGCCCGCTTCTTTTGCTCTGGCCACATCACGCAGCGCCACCGAGCTGAGCTCAATTCTCGACAAGGCACTACTGAGCATTGCTCCGGATGAGCTGGGGATTATCAACAGTCGCTGGCGCGGCTACACCGCCGCATCCGACAGCTACTGGCGCAACTATCACAACTTGATTGGCCAGATCATCGTGGGGACCGGGCTGCTGCTATTGATCTCCTTGACGTGGAACGCGTACATGCGCCGACAAATCAAGCAGAGACAAATGGCTGAGCGCGCCCTCAACGACCAGTTCGAATTCATGCGGGCGCTGGTCAATGAAACACCACATCCGATTTACGTGCGCGATCGCGACGGCTTGCTGCAGACCTGCAATGACAGTTACCTGCAGGTTTTCAACGCCAAGCGCGAAGACGTGATTGGCAAAAGCGTCATCCAGATGAGCCAGACCCTCGAAATAGAGGCCGCGCAATACCACGCCGACTATCAGCGAGTGGTGGCTGAGGGCAATCCGTTGATCCTTGATCGTGCCCTGCATATCCAAGGGAAAAAGCTGACGATCTATCACTGGATTCTTCCGTACCGCGACTCCACCGGCGAGGTCCAGGGCATCATTGGTGGCTGGATCGATATCAGCGAACGGCGCCAACTCTTCGATGAACTTCGCGCCGCCAAGGAACGTGCCGATGAAGCCAACCGAGCGAAAAGTACCTTCCTCGCCACCATGAGCCATGAAATCCGCACACCGATGAATGCGGTCATCGGCATGCTTGAGTTGACCCTCAAGCGTGCCGATCATGGTCATCTGGACCGGCCGGCCATTGAGGTGGCCTACAACTCGGCGAAAGACCTCCTGGAATTGATCGGCGATATCCTCGACATCGCGCGAATCGAGTCCGGCCGATTGAGCCTGGCCCCGGAGCGCGTCAATCTGCGCGAAGTGATCGAATCGGTAGTACGCGTCTTCGACGGGCTGGCACGACAGAAAACCCTCAGCCTGATACTGGAATTCAATCCCGACATCGAAGACACCGACGTGCTGATCGATCCGTTGCGCTTCAAGCAGGTACTTTCCAACCTGGTGAGCAATGCCATCAAGTTCACCGAGCGCGGCCAGGTGAAGGTCAAGGTCGATGTGGAAGCCACGGCGCTACCGCAGCAAGTCCAGATGAAACTGGTGGTGGAGGACACGGGCATAGGGATCAGTCGAGACGATCAGCAACGGCTATTCGAGCCCTTTGCCCAGGCAGACAACTCAGGCCACCTGGCCAGAAGCGGCGCTGGCCTGGGCCTGGTGATTTGCCGCAGCCTGTGCGCGATGATGGGCGGCCAACTGAGCCTGAGCAGCGTTCCCATGGTAGGAACCCAGGTGCATATCGCCCTGAAGATGACCTGTCTGCCCCCTGTAAAAGTCGTGGACGAATACAAGCCAGCGCAAGTGGCCCCCGCCCCGGTACTCAACGTGCTGGTGGTGGACGATCATCCAGCCAATCGCTTGCTTATGTGCCAGCAACTGGGCTTCCTCGGTCACCAGTTCACCGCTGCCGCCCATGGCGCAGCAGGTTTTCAAGCATGGCGCCAGGAACACTTCGACCTCGTGATTGCCGACTGCAATATGCCCATCATGAATGGCTACGAGTTGAGTCGTTCGATTCGGGAGTACGAGCAACGAGAACAGATGCCCCCTTGTATCATCCTGGGCTTCACCGCCAATGCCCAACCTGAGGAGAAACAGCGTTGTGCGCAAGCCGGCATGAATGACTGCCTGTTCAAGCCCATCAGCCTCACTGCGCTGGAGCGAGAGCTGGCGAAAATCGGACCGCCCCCTACGGGCAAACTCTTCGATCCAGGTAGCCTGGATGCCCTGACAGGAGGCGATCCGCAGTTGAGTCGACGCTTATTGGAAGAGTTGTTGAGTAGCAGTCGCCACGATCGTCAGGAGCTTATGGCCTTGCTGGCAAGACAAGGCTCCCCTCAGGAACTCATTGAGCTGGCTCACAAGATCAAGGGCGCAGCCCGCATAGTCCAGGCCGATGCGCTGGCCGCACAATGCGAAGCCCTGGAGCAAGTCTGTGCCCACGGCACCAACCCGACAACCATCGAAGCGGGTGTCAAGGCCACGGAAAAGTCCATGCTTGAGCTGGAAAGGATGTTGCAGACGCAACTAACCAGCCTGGAGGATCGTTAACAAGCAATTGCAGGAGCGAGATTGCTCGCTCCTGCAAGGGATCACGCTATCAGCACTCGGTCAACCGCAGGAAAATGGCCGCCAGTTGTTCAATGCCAACCTGATCCTGCAAGGTAAACCGCGCCAACGAAGGGCTGTCCAGGTCCAGCACTCCGATCAGCCGTCCCTCCTTGACCAACGGAACCACCAGCTCACTATTCGACGCACTGTCACAGGCAATATGCCCCGCGAATGCATGCACATCCTCCACGCGCTGGGTTTGCCGTGTGGCTGCCGCAGCACCACATACCCCACGCCCAAATGGAATGCGTACGCAGGCGATCTGGCCCTGGAAAGGCCCGAGCACCAGCTCCTCATTGCGATTGAGGTAAAAACCCGCCCAGTTCAAATCGTCCAATTGGTTGAACAGAAACGCGGAAAACTGCGCAGCATTGGCAATGAAATCACGCTCATCGGCCAGCAAGGACTCAAGCTGGGCGCAGAGCATGGCGTAGCCATCAAGGCCGGTTCCGGCCTGTTGCAAATCGATCATGACTGACGCTCCAGTAACTTCAGGCCCACCCAGTAACGGGCAAACTGATAAGCGCAACGGCCGTTACGATTACCGCGCCCGGTTGCCCAGCGCACCGCGAGGATGTCCAGCGCTTCATCACGCTGCCACTGCAAACCGGCCTTGCTCGCCAACTCACCGATCCAGTGCTCAACCACATCGAGAAAGTGCTCTTGATTGAACGGATAGAACGAGAGCCACAAACCGAAACGGTCGGACAAGGCGATCTTGTCTTCCACTGCCTCATTGGGATGCAACTCGCCATCCACCATTTTCCAGTTCTCATTGTCGCTCTGGTTTTCCGGAACCAGGTGGCGGCGGTTGGACGTGGCATACAGCAAGACGTTTTCCGGTGCCTGTTCCAGCGAGCCATCGAGAACGCTCTTGAGGACCCGGTAATCGCTTTCACCGGCCTCGAAAGACAAGTCATCGCAAAACAGCACAAAGCGCTGTGGCAACTTGACCAGTTGTTCGACCACCCGCGGCAGATCGGCCAGGTGATCGCGTTCGATCTCGATCAAGCGCAGACCGGCCTTGGCGTGCTGGGCCAGCAAGGCACGGACCAGGGAGGATTTGCCAGTGCCTCGCGAGCCCCAGAGCAAGGCATGGTTAGCGGGCAGCCCATCGAGAAACTGTTGGGTGTTCCGGGCCAACTGCTCACGTTGCTTGTCCACACCGATCAAATCGGAAAGACGCATGTCCAAGCTCACTTCCAGTGGCAATAAAAAGCCGCTGCGGCCTTCACGCTGCCAACGGGCGGCCAGGCACTGGTTCCAGTCAATGGCTTGGCGCGGTGCGGGTAACAAGGGTTCCAAGCGAGCAAGCACGGCATCGGCACGCTCAAGAAAGGCATTCAATCGAGAATCCACGACTATTCCTCTGGCAAGTTCTTGTAAAAGATGGCGTATTGGCAACCCTGAGGCAGACCGTACAGGGCTGCACCCGAATAAATCGATTCATGCCGGGCAAAGCCGATAGCTTCGGATATTCAGCTATGCTTGCCGGGCGAAGGGAAACGCAAAGTGGTTCAGCACCCGATGGATATCAAGTTCGCCCACCGCTTGTCTTATAAACAAGCCAGACTGACTGTGCTGGTCGGTTTCGTATTGGGAACCTTGCTCAGCCTGATCCAAATCTGGATCGATTATGCCAGCGAAGACGCGTCCATCAACCGGGAAATACGTTCGCTGCTTGAAATCAGTCATAACCCGGCCTCCCGCATCGCCTACAACATCGACGCCGAGCTGGCCCAAGAGTTGACGCTGGGCCTGCTGCACTCCCCCGCCATCATCCATGCGCAACTGATCGACAATAACGGCACCGTGCTGGCTGACGTTGATCGACCACGCAAGGAAAGCAGCTACCGCCCCATCAGCGACTTCCTGTTCGGCGCCAACCGCCAGTTCGAAGACCGGCTGTATCTCACCCATATGCCCACCGAGTCTCTCGGGGTCTTGCGTCTTGACGTAGACACCTACGCCTTTGGCAGCCGCTTCCTGCACCGAGCAGAGATCACCCTGCTCAATGGTTTTGCCCGCAGCCTGATCCTGACCGGCATCCTGCTGGGCTTGTTCTACGTGATGCTGACCCAACCGTTGGTGCGAATTATCCGCGAACTGAGCACACGCAATCCTCGCGGCATACCGCAGCCCCACTTGGACTGCCCTCCGGGTCACGAGCACGACGAAATCGGCGTGCTGGTCAACGTCGCCAACCAACAGTTCGAAAACATGCAGACCGAAATCCAGCAGCGCCGACAAGCAGAGGACCGCCTGACCGAGTACCTCGGGCAACTGGAAAACATCGTTTCAGCCCGCACCACCGAGCTCAAGACTATCAATCAACGGTTAAGCCGCTCCAATGAAGAACTGGAAGCGGCAAAGATGACTGCGCTGGGCATGGCCCAGGCGCGGGCTGCGTTCCTGGCCAACATGAGCCACGAAATCCGCACACCGCTCAATGGCCTCTTGGGCATGATCGCCTTGTCTCTGGACAGTCCACTGAATGCGGAACAACGCCAGCAACTGTCGATTGCCCATGACTCCGGCAAAGTGCTGGTGGAATTACTGAACGATATTCTCGACCTGTCGAAGTTCGATGCCGGGCAACTAGAGCTGGAGAACATCCCCTTTGACCTGGGTGCACTGGTGGAAGACACGGCCAATCTGCTATCGCAAAACGCCGCCCCCAGTGTCGAATTGACCTGCCTGATCGAGCCGCAATTTCCCGCCCAAGTGCTGGGCGATCCAACCCGGGTGCGGCAAATCGTCAGCAACCTGCTCTCCAATGCCTTGAAGTTCACCCGCTTTGGCCGGGTGGATGTACGGCTGCGCGTGCAAAACGGTGGCATCCGGATCGAAGTCTGTGACACCGGGATCGGCATTGCACAGGACGCCCAGGTCAAGATCTTCCAGCCGTTCACCCAAGCGGGTGCTGGCATCACGCGCCAGTTCGGCGGAACCGGGCTGGGGCTGGCCCTGACCCGCAACCTTTGCGAGGCCATGCACGGTCGCCTGAGCATCAGCTCGGAAACCGGCTTCGGCAGCCAGTTCACCGCCGACTTGCCGCTGCCTGCCCATACACCCGCAGCACGTCAGGTGCCTCTGGCAGGTGAGGTGGTTGTCATTACCAGTACCAGCAGTGGCCTGGCGGAGTTGCTGACCACCTTGCTGCCAAGCTGGGGGCTGACCCTGCGTTGCTACACCATCGACGACGATTTGAGCGGGATAAGCCCCGACCTGCTGATCACCGACTGCCCCGAATGCCTGTTCCGCCTGCGCCCAGGTATTACCGCCCCCATCCTGCTGGTCACCGCCTATGGCAGCTTCATGCCCAACGAAGAAGTAGCGGCCCTGGCCCCTCTGCAACAGCAGGCGCGGCCTTTGAGTCGCACTGCGCTGTACCAAATTCTGCAGCGCAACTTACGCCCCGACTCGGAGCTGATCCTTGATCTCGCCCAGTTGGAAACCGCCCCTCTCGCCCACCGGGCGCGCATCTTGCTGGTGGAGGACAACCCGGTCAATCAACTGGTCGCCAAGGGCATGCTCGGCAAACTCGGTTGCGAGGTCATCGTCGCCGCCCATGGTGGCGAGGCACTCAAGCGGCTTGAGGAGCAAAGCTTCGACATGGTGTTGATGGACTGCAACATGCCCGTCATGGACGGCTATGAGGCGAGTCGACAGATCCGTCGCAGCGGGCGCTGGCCGGAGCTGCCGATCGTCGCACTGACGGCCAACGCCTTGTCCGAAGAACGGGAACGCTGCAGGGCCGCGGGGATGAACGATTACCTGGCCAAACCCTTTCGCCGGGAAGAACTCAAGGCCCTGATCGACCTATGGGTACCGACTACGACCAGTCTTTGATCTGCTTGAGCAATTGATCCAGCCCCAGACGCAACGCATCGGCCTGGCGCAGGTCGACGCCGGTGTCACACAACAGGCGTGTCTTGAGCGGCTGGACTTGATCGCGCAGGCGCCTGCCCTCCTCGGACAGGCTCAAGTGCACCTCACGCTCATCCCGATGGCTACGCTGACGCTTGATCAGGGCGAGCTGCTCAAGGCGCTTGAGCAGCGGCGTCAACGTGCCGGAGTCAAGCAACAGACGCTCACCCAGAGCCTTGACCGTCGGTTGTGCCGGCGCAGCATCCTGCCATTCCCACAGCACCAGCATCGCCAGGTACTGCGGGTAGGTCAGGCCCAACTGATCAAGCATCGGCTTATAGGCTCGCGTCACCGCCCGTGACGCGGCGTACAGTTTGAAACACAACTGGTTATCAAGGGCCAGCGACTCGATGGACAGATCCGTCATTTGAGCAGCGCTTCAATCTCTTGCGTCAGGTCCTGGGGCTTGGTGGTGGGCGCAAAGCGCTTGACCACCTGACCGTCGCGACCAATGAGAAACTTGGTGAAGTTCCACTTGATACCCTTGGAACCCAGCAACCCCGGCGCTTGTTTTTTCAGTTGCACGAACAATGGGTGAGCGGCGTCACCGTTGACATCGATCTTCTTGAACAGCGGGAAGCTGACACCGTAGCTCAGCTCGCAAAACTCGGAAATAGCACCCTCATTACCTGGCTCCTGTTTGCCGAACTGGTTGCACGGAAAGCCCAGCACCACCAACCCCTGATCCTTGTACTGCTGCCAGAGCTGCTCCAGGCCTTTGTACTGAGGGGTGAACCCGCATTTGCTGGCCGTATTGACCACCAGGATTGCCTTGCCAGAGAAATCGGCCAAGGTCTTCTGATCACCCTTGATGGTGGTGCAAGGAATACTCAGCAAGTTGTCGCTCATGGCGGTGCCTCAAAAGTAGAGAAGAAGGCAAAACATAGCGCTCAATTCAATTGTGTGCAATTTAATTACCCGAACTTATCAACGCCTATAACGTTGCAGCCGCTGCCGAGGTACGAGGCTGCGATGAACTGGGTGGGGCATTGCGACAAGCGGCCCTTTGGGCGGCCCTGTGGACCGCATCGCAGCCTCGTACCTCGGCAGCGGCTACAGGAGCAAATCTAGCGCGCAACCAAGTCCAGGCACACCGAATTGATGCAATAGCGCAAACCAGTGGGCGGCGGTCCATCAGGGAATACGTGCCCCAGATGCGCATCGCATTTGGCGCAGGTGACTTCGGTGCGGATCATGCCGTGGCTTACATCACGAATCTCGACCATCGCTTGCTCGGCAATCGGCTCGTAAAAGCTGGGCCAACCGCAACCGGAGTCAAACTTCGCCTTGGAATCGAACAGCGGTTCGTTGCAACAAATGCAGTGGTAAACGCCATCGGTCTTGGTGCCGTTGTATTTGCCGGAAAAAGGCCGCTCGGTGCCTTTGAGGCGGCACACGTTGTATTGTTCCGGGTCGAGCATCGCCTTCCACTCATCAACGGTTTTCTGCAACTTTTCCATCGGTATACCTCGGCAACTGAAAAAGCCTGATCTGTGTCTTTTCCATGGATCAGGCGGCACGTATGATTGCGCCTCGTCAAAACGCCAGTCTGGCACCCGCGTTACCGGCATTCAAACGTATTTATGGATGCACCCAACGCAGGATTCACAGTACGGTTGTCTTCACACCGTCTGGATCGTTCATTTTCAGGATCACATCGCCATGCAGGTCAGCAAATCGAACAAGCTCGCCAACGTCTGCTACGACATTCGCGGCCCAGTGCTCAAGCACGCCAAACGCCTGGAAGAGGAAGGCCATCGCATCCTCAAGCTGAACATTGGCAACCCGGCACCCTTTGGTTTCGAAGCGCCCGATGAAATCCTCCAGGACGTGATCCGCAACCTGCCCACCGCCCAGGGCTACAGCGACTCCAAAGGCCTGTTCAGTGCGCGCAAGGCCGTGATGCAGTATTACCAGCAAAAGCAGGTCGAAGGTGTCGGCATTGAAGACATCTACCTGGGCAACGGCGTTTCCGAACTGATCGTCATGTCCATGCAGGCCCTGCTCAACAACGGCGACGAAGTGCTGGTACCGGCACCCGACTATCCGCTGTGGACCGCCGCCGTGACGCTGGCGGGTGGCCATCCGGTGCATTACCTCTGCGACGAGGGAGCCGACTGGTTTCCGGACCTGGCCGACATCAAGGCCAAGATCACCCCGAACACCAAGGCCCTGGTGATCATCAACCCGAACAACCCTACCGGCGCCGTGTACTCCAAAGAAGTGCTGCTGGGCATGCTGGAGTTGGCGCGCCAACACAACCTGGTGGTGTTCTCCGACGAGATCTACGACAAGATCCTCTACGATGATGCCGTGCATATCTGCACCGCATCGTTGGCGCCAGACCTGTTGTGCCTGACCTTCAACGGCCTGTCCAAATCCTATCGGGTAGCGGGTTTCCGCTCCGGCTGGATCGCCATCTCCGGTCCCAAGCACAATGCCCAGAGCTACATCGAAGGCATCGACATGCTGGCCAACATGCGCCTCTGTGCCAACGTACCGAGCCAACATGCGATCCAAACCGCCCTTGGCGGCTACCAGAGCATCAATGACCTGGTGTTGCCGCAGGGCCGACTGCTGGAGCAACGCAACCGGACCTGGGAACTGCTCAATGACATTCCCGGCGTGAGCTGCGTCAAGCCCATGGGTGCGCTGTATGCCTTCCCGCGGATCGACCCGAAGGTCTGCCCGATCCACAACGACGAAAAGTTCGTGCTCGACCTGCTGCTGTCGGAAAAGCTGCTGGTCGTCCAAGGCACTGCGTTCAACTGGCCGTGGCCTGATCACTTCCGCGTGGTGACCTTGCCACGAGTGGATGACCTGGACATGGCCATAGGTCGCATCGGGAACTTCCTGAAATCCTATCGCCAGTAATGGCCTTTGCGCTGTACGGCCCACCTATGGTCGTACAGCGATTATCTGGCAACACTTCTCTGCCCGATGCGGGCACAAACACCTTCACCCCTGCTGGTCTCAATCTTGGTAACCTTCCACCCAATAATTACAGGGCTGTAAGGCAACGGGGCGAGCATAACGACCAGCATCCGGGATCGGAATATCCCTTCAAGGCTCTACATTCAGGCTGTAGGACACAGTTTGAAATAGTCGCTCGGTTGAATAGCCCCGTGCCGCACCTTATATACCCCGCAGTACGCGACATATTAAGCATGAGGAGAACTCTACAACCATGATGCGCATCCTGCTGTTCTTGGCCACTAACCTGGCGGTCGTGCTGATTGCCAGCATCACCCTGAGCCTTTTCGGCTTCAACGGGTTCATGGCGGCCAACGGGGTTGATCTCAACCTCAATCAGCTGCTGGTTTTCTGTGCGGTCTTTGGTTTCGCCGGCTCGATTTTCTCGCTGTTCATCTCCAAGTGGATGGCGAAGATGAGCACCAGCACCCAAATCATTACTCAGCCACGTACCCGGCATGAGCAATGGTTGCTGCAAACCGTCGAACAATTGTCCCGTGAAGCCGGAATCAAGATGCCCGAGGTCGGGATCTTCCCGGCTTATGAAGCCAATGCCTTCGCCACCGGCTGGAACAAGAACGATGCTCTTGTAGCCGTTAGCCAGGGCTTGCTGGAGCGTTTCTCGCCCGACGAAGTCAAGGCCGTGCTGGCCCACGAAATCGGCCACGTGGCCAATGGTGACATGGTCACCCTGGCGCTGGTTCAGGGCGTGGTGAACACCTTCGTGATGTTCTTCGCTCGAATCATCGGCAACTTCGTCGACAAGGTGATCTTCAAGAACGAAGGTGGTCAGGGTATTGCCTACTATGTAGCAACGATCTTCGCCGAACTGGTATTGGGCTTCCTCGCCAGCTCGATCGTGATGTGGTTCTCGCGCAAACGGGAGTTCCGTGCTGACGAAGCCGGTGCGCGCCTGGCGGGCACCAATGCGATGATCGGTGCTCTGCAGCGCCTGCGCTCCGAACAGGGCCTGCCAGTGCACATGCCCGACACCCTGAACGCCTTCGGCATCAACGGTGGCGTCAAGCAAGGCCTGGCTCGCATGTTCATGAGCCACCCGCCGCTGGAAGAGCGGATCGACGCCCTGCGTCGTCGGGGCTGATAGTCCGCAGCAATACAGAAAGGGGCGATTGAATCGCCCCTTTTTTGTGGGCGCATTTCAGGTCTTGGTCAATCGATAAACCCGCTCTTCCAGGCTCGTGACGCCGTCCTGCACAAACTTCCAGCTCTCGCCGAGAATATCCCGTTCATCCACTACAGACATTTGCCAACGCCCTCCAAAGAGCAACCGGACCTCTTGATCGGTCACGGCAAAGGGCGGGCCTGCCTTGCGGGCCTGGTCATAATCAAGGGTGATCAACATCCCCTGGCAACCCGCTACCAAGACCCTGTTCAAATGCGCGGCATACTGCTCTCGCATCAACGGAGGCAAGGCAATCAGCGCTGCACGGTCGTAAAGCGCCGTGCAATCGGCCACCATTCCCGCCTCCAGGGCGAAGAAATCACCGCACCACAGCTCGATAGACCCAGCCTGATAGACCTTGAAAACGGCCTGCCTGCTGATCTGCGGCGTAAGCCCCTGCTCGCTGAAGAACTCTTCGATGGCTTTTTCCGACAGCTCGACACCCAGAACCCGGTGCCCTTGGCTGGCCAGCCACAACAAATCCAGGCTTTTTCCGCACAATGGCACCAACACCCGGCCCCCATTCGCCAAGCCCAGGCCGGACCAATGTTGAGGCAGGTAGGGATTCACCTCGGACAGATGAAAACCAATCTGATTGCGCGCCCAACGCTCATGCCAAAACCTCGGCTCCATGATTCCCCCCTGAAAATTCGATCAAATAGCGCTAAAACTTATATTAGATTTAGATCAATGATCTGATTGAAGATGGGGCCATCTTACCCCTCAGGACCCTGCTCATGCTTCCCAGCCTGTTTATCTCTCACGGTTCGCCCATGCTCGCACTGCAGCCCGGCGCCAGCGGTCCGGCACTCAAGCGATTGGCTGCCGAGATGCCGCGCCCCAAAGCCATTGTGGTGGTGTCAGCGCATTGGGAAAGCCAGGAACTGCTGGTTACCGGCAACCCGGCCCCAGAGACCTGGCACGACTTCGGTGGCTTTCCACAGGAGCTGTTTGCCGTGCAATACCCGGCCCCTGGCCAACCGCAACTGGCCGCACAGATCGTCGAACTGCTGACGGTGGACGGCTTGAATGCCCGTATCGATAACCAACGCCCGTTCGACCATGGCACCTGGGTGCCGCTGTCGCTGATGTATCCGGACGCCGACATCCCAGTGGTACAAGTGTCGTTGCCCAGCCGCATGGGGCCAGCACTGCAAACCCGAGTCGGGCGAGCACTTGCCAGCCTGCGCGAACAAGGCGTACTGCTGATCGGCTCAGGCAGCATCACCCACAACCTTGGCGAGCTGGACTGGCGCGCAGGCCCGGAAAGCATCGAGCCTTGGGCCCGGGATTTCCGAGACTGGATCGTCGACAAACTCGCGGCCCAGGATGAAGCCGCATTGCATGACTACCGTCGCCAGGCACCCCATGCGGTGCGCAGCCATCCCAGTGATGAGCATTTGTTACCACTCTATTTCGCCAGGGGCGCGGGTGGGACGTTCAGTGTGGCGCACCAGGGATTCACCATGGGCGCGCTGGGCATGGACATTTACCGATTTGGTTAATTCCAGGCATAAAAAATCCCCGAACCAGTCGGGGATTTTTTATGTTCGATCAATCAGCCCGAGAGCGGATCAATCTTCGCGATAGCGACGCAGCTTGAGCTGCTTACCGGCAACGCGAGTGTCCTTCAGCTTGGTCAGCAACTTCTCCAAACCATCTTCCGGCAGCTCCACCAGGGAGAAGCTGTCACGGACCTGGATACGACCAATCGCTTCACGTGCCAGGCCACCCTCATTGAGGATTGCGCCCAACAGGTTCTTGGCAGCGATACCGTCACGCGCGCCCAGCGCGGTACGGCAGCGAGCACGACCTTCGGCCAATGGAACCGGAGCGCGACGCTCACGATCACCACGGTCCGGACGATCACCGGAACGCTCTGGACGATCACCGCGTGGAGCGTTGTTCGGTACCAGTGGACGTTCTTTCTCGATCGCAGCCAGGGTCAGCGCTTGACCGTTGGTAGCCTTGCGCAGCAGGGCTGCAGCCAGGGCACGCGGGGTGCAACCGATATCGGCGGTCAGGCGATCCAACAGATCACCGTGGGTCGATTCAGCGTCAGCCACCAGCGGCGACAGGCTGTTGGTCAGTTTCTTGATGCGGGCATCGAGAACGGCCTGAGCGTCCGGCAGGCGGACTTCGGCAACTTTCTGACCGGTAACACGCTCAATCACTTGCAGCATGCGGCGCTCACGTGGAGTCACCAGCAGCAGCGCACGACCTTCGCGACCGGCACGACCAGTACGGCCGATACGGTGAACGTAGGACTCTGGATCGTAAGGCATGTCGACGTTGAACACGTGAGTGATACGTGGAACGTCCAGACCACGAGCAGCAACGTCGGTCGCCACAACGATGTCCAGACGGCCATCCTTGAGGGAGTCGATTACACGCTCACGTTGGTTCTGGGCAATGTCACCGTTCAGCGCAGCGGCTTTGTAGCCTTTGGCTTCCAGGGCGCTGGCCAGGTCCAGGGTCGCTTGCTTGGTGCGCACGAACATGATCAGGGCGTCGAAGTCTTCGACTTCCAGCAGGCTCAATACAGCCGAGGTCTTCTGGTCAGCGTGAACCAACAGGTGAGCCTGTTCGATCGCGGTAACGGTCTGAGTCTTGGTCTGGATCTTCACGTGTTGCGGATCGCGCAGGTGGCGTTCAGCAATGGCACGGATCGACTGCGGCAGGGTGGCCGAGAACAATACGGTCTGACGGGTCGCTGGCAGTGCCTTGAAGATGACTTCCAAGTCGTCCATGAAGCCCAGCTTGAGCATTTCGTCAGCTTCGTCGAGAACCAGGTGGTTCACGGTCGACAGAACTTTTTCGTCGCGACGCAGGTGGTCGCACAGACGGCCCGGGGTGGCGACAACGATCTGTGCGCCATTACGGATTGCTTTCAGTTGTGGGCCCATAGGCGCGCCGCCGTAAACGGCCACAACGGTAACGCCTGGCATTTGCTTGGCGTAGGTTTCGAAAGCGGTTGCTACTTGCAGCGCCAACTCACGGGTTGGCGCCAGGATCAGGGCTTGCGGCTCGCGCTTGGCAGGATCGATGCAGTGCAGGATAGGCAGAGCGAACGCGGCGGTTTTACCGGTACCGGTTTGCGCCTGGCCAATCATGTCTTGGCCGGCCATGATGATCGGGATCGATTGCTGCTGAATAGCCGAAGGCTCTTCGTAGCCAGTCGCGATGACGGCTGCAAGAATATTCGGGTTAAGATTAAAAGCGGCGAAGCCGCCGGTTTCCTGGGTCATGGGTCTGCCTCTAAGTGCATCCGCAAAGACCCATGCTCCAAAGCTGCGCATGCCGTGTTGAGACTCAAGAGTCGCCCTGGCTGCTTTGTCGGCGGGGATTTGCGAAAACGAATGAATGGAAAAGATTCGTCAAGGAAGAGTCCGCTATGCGGACGAGCAGCCGAAGCTGGCTTCGGGGAATTGCACTACCTAAACGCGGCCCGGTTAAAGGCCGGCGCGCACTATACCGGAAATCGCTGAAAAAGGGAGCTTTTTTTATCGGAAAGACCCGATAAACAGCTCTGTATCAAAGGCTTTGCACATCCTGATAGCAACGTCTATTTTTCAAAGGCCCGGCCCTGTTGGTCATGACACTTAAACGGTTCACCTTTCGCTGCGGGCCCTTCGGTCCGAACGCCCCCTTTGCGCCCGAGGACACACCCCATGAATCAAGCCAGCAGCAGCCGTGTCAGCCGTGAACAGCAAGGCCATGTCCTGTTACTGGGGCTGGACCGGGTGGCCAAACGCAATGCCTTTGACCTGGAGCTGCTCAACGAACTGAGCCTGGCCTATGGCGAATTTGATCGTAATGATGACGCGCGGGTGGCCGTTGTCTTTGGCCACGGCGATCACTTTACCGCCGGACTGGACCTGGCAAGCGTCGGACAGACGATGGCCCAGGGCTGGCAACCGCCGCTGGGAGGTTGCGATCCCTGGGGCGTGTTCGCAGGCCCCAGGGTCAGTAAACCGGTGATTGTCGCGGCTCAGGGCTATTGCCTGACCATCGGAATCGAACTGATGCTGGCGGCGGATATCAACCTGTGCGCCAGCAATACTCGCTTCGCGCAGATGGAAGTGCAGCGCGGGATCTTTCCGTTTGGCGGCGCAACCCTGCGCTTTCATCAGATTGCCGGTTGGGGCAATGCTATGCGCTGGCTGCTCACCGGTGATGAGTTTGATGCTCACGAAGCACTGCGATTGGGCCTGGTGCAAGAAGTGATGGCCAGTGAAGACCTGCTACCTCGCGCGCTGGAGCTGGCCAACCGCATTGCCCGGCAGGCACCGCTGGGCGTGCAGGCAACCTTGATGTCGGCACGCCAGGCCCGAATCGAAGGTGAAACAGCCGCCGCAGCCGGTTTGCCAGTGCTGGTGGAGAAACTGCTGAACAGTGAAGACGCCAAGGAAGGTGTTCGGGCCATGATTGAAAAGCGGCCCGGTGTATTCAAAGGGCTTTGACACCGCGCCTCAAGTTGCCGGCCGAATCGCCTTGATCAACGATTGCAGCGAATACCCCAATCGTGGTGCAAGGTCCTCTGCCCGGGCGGACAGTGCTGCCAGATCGAGTTCCTGATCCAGGTCCGCCGGCACAATCAGGATCACATTGCCCTCCTTCACCGGCAATTCCCAGTAATGCCGGTGATACAAACCGCGTAACAAGGCCGCGCCCAACGGTTTGCCATCATCGGTCGCCCACTGATTAATCACCAGCCAGCCGCCAGGGTTGAGCTTTTTCTGGCAGTTTTCCAGGAAGGTCCAGGCCAGGTGACCGACACCCGGACCCACGTCGGTATAAAGGTCGACAAAAATCAGGTCCGCAGGCTCTGCCGTTTCCAGCAACTGCAGAGCGTCGCCGACACGGATATACAAACGCGGATCATCATCCAACCCCAGGAACTCGATGGCCAGGCGCGGCACATCGGGACGCAGCTCAATGGCTTCGACATCTTCCAGGGGCAGGAACTTGAGGCAGGCCTGGGTCAAGGTACCAGCACCCAACCCGAGGAACAGCGCGCTTTCCGGCTGCTCATGGCACAACGCACCAATGAGCATGGCACGGGTGTAGTCATACTCCAACCAGCTCGGATCAGCGGTAAACACGCAGCTCTGCTCGATGGCGTCGCCAAACTCAAGAAAGCGGTAATCGGCCACTTCCAGCACACGGATCATGCCGAAGTCATCATGGACCTCGGCCAGCAGGCGCTCGACGCGCTCCTCAGTCATGACTACTCCTAACGTCCACCAACAAGGTCCAGCCGCCTGTTCCCAAGCGGGAAAGGCGCGATTGTCGGCGAACCGACCGCAGCAGGTCACGCACTAATTGCTGATAACATGGCTCTCCGACTATAAATCACTTGAGTTCATGATGAGCCAACCCTGGAGCCCCGATAGCTGGCGTGCCCTGCCGATCCAGCAGCAACCCCAGTACCCTGACGCTGCGCACTTGTTGCGGGTCGAGCAGACCCTGGCCAGTTATCCGCCCCTGGTTTTCGCCGGGGAAGCCCGCGAGTTGCGCCGTCAGTTTGCCGAGGTGAGTAATGGTCGCGCCTTCCTTCTGCAAGGCGGCGATTGCGCAGAGAGCTTTGCCGAGTTTTCGGCGGCGAAAATCCGCGACACCTTCAAGGTGCTGCTGCAGATGGCCGTCGTCATGACCTTCGCCGCCGGTTGCCCGGTGGTCAAAGTCGGGCGCATGGCGGGGCAGTTCGCCAAGCCGCGTTCGGCCAATGATGAGATCATCGACGGCGTGACCCTGCCGGCTTACCGGGGCGACATCGTTAACGGTATTGGCTTCGACGAAAAAAGCCGGGGGCCGGATCCTGAGCGTCTGTTGCAGTCCTACCACCAGTCCACCGCCACCCTGAACCTGCTGCGGGCCTTTGCCCAGGGCGGTTTTGCCGACCTGCACCAAGTGCACAAGTGGAACCTGGACTTTATCGCCAACTCCGCCCTGGCCGAAAAATATAGCCAACTGGCCGACCGCATCGATGAAACCCTGGCTTTCATGCGTGCCTGCGGTATGGACAGTTCGCCGCAGCTGCGCGAGACCAGCTTCTTCACCGCCCACGAAGCCTTGCTGCTCAACTTTGAGCAAGCGTTCGTGCGCCGTGACAGCCTGACCAACGACTACTACGACTGTTCGGCCCACATGCTGTGGATTGGCGATCGCACCCGTCAGTTAGAGGGTGCCCACGTCGAGTTCCTGCGCGGGGTGAACAACCCGATCGGGGTCAAGGTCGGCCCGAGTATGAAGCCGGAGGACCTGATTCGCCTGATCGACATTCTCAACCCGGACAACGATCCGGGCCGTCTCAACCTGATCGCGCGCATGGGCGCCAACAAGGTCGGCGATCACCTGCCCAACCTGATCCGCGCCGTACAGCGCGAAGGCAAGCAGGTGCTGTGGAGTTCCGACCCGATGCACGGCAACACCATCAAGGCCAGCAGCGGCTACAAGACCCGCGACTTCGCGCAGATCCTCAGCGAGGTGAAGGAGTTCTTCCAGGTGCATCAAGCAGAAGGCACCTACGCCGGTGGGATTCACATCGAGATGACCGGGCAGAATGTGACTGAGTGCATCGGTGGCGCGCGGCCGATTACCGAAGATGGTTTGTCAGACCGCTACCACACCCATTGCGACCCACGGATGAACGCCGATCAGTCGCTGGAATTGGCGTTTTTGATTGCGGAGACGTTAAAACAAGTGAAACGTTGAAGCTATTTATTGCCTGATGGATACCCTGTGGCGAGGGGGCTTGCCCCCGTTGGGTTGCGTAGCAGCCCTAAAAACAGACACTGGGTTTTATCTGAAGAAATGTAGCGGCCTTATTGGGGCTGCTACGCAGCCCAACGGGGGCAAGCCCCCTCGCCACAGAAAGCGCTAAACGCCAATCCCCATCGCCACTCGCAACCGCGCCGCACTGACCCGCTGGCAATTGAGCTGTATCCGCTCAAGCCCCAGCCAGTCGGCCATCTGCCGCAGATTCAAGGCCAACGCCAGCATCCCTTCCTCATCCAACCCCGGCTCCTCTTCGTGCACCGCATGCACCGCCAACCGCCCGGCGGCGCGCTCGGCCCGCAGGTCGACCCGTGCGGCAATTCGTTCATTGTGCAGAAACGGCAGTACGTAATAGCCATACACCCGCTTGTGCTGTGGGGTGTAGATCTCCAGCCGATAACGGAAATCGAACAGGCGCTCGGTGCGGCTGCGCTCCCAGATCAGCGAATCAAAGGGTGACAACAATGCGCTGGCGGGCACTTTGCGCGGGACTTTCGGCTCAGGCGCGCAATAGGCCAATTGCTTCCAACCCTGGACCTGACACGGAACCAATAACCCCTCCTCCACCAACTCTGCCAACCGCGCGCGGCTGTCAGCAGGCTCCAGGCGAAAGTAATCGCGCAGGTCTTTTTCAGTGCCCACACCCAACGCACTCGCCGCCTGCAACAACAAACCGCGTTGCGCCTCAGCCTCGCTCAAGGGCGCCTGCTGGAGAATCTGGGCAGGAATCACACGCTCGGGCAGATCATAAAGCCGCTCAAATCCACGACGCCCGGCGACAGTCACCAAACCCGCCGCGAACAACCACTCCAAGGCGTGCTTTTCATCGCTCCAGTCCCACCACGGGCCCGCGCGCTCTTCACGCGTCGACAAACTGCCGGCAGCCAAAGCACCCTGCTGCTCGACGATGGCCAGAACCCGGCGAATGGTGGCTTGTTGCTCACGCCCAAAGCGCGCCATTTGCTGATAAATCCCTTCGCCCTGCTCAGCCCTCGCCATGCGCCAACGCATCAATGGATAAAGTGCCATCGGCAGCAGTGAGGCCTCATGCCCCCAATACTCAAACAGCGAGCGCCGTCGCCCCTGACTCCAGGCAGCTTGCTCAAGAATGGAAGGGGAATAGTTGCCCAGACGAGAGAACAGCGGCAGGTAATGGGAACGCACCACGGCATTGACCGAGTCAATCTGCAGCACGCCCAGGCGCTCGATCAGGCGATTGACTTGCGCAGCCTTGATCAGCGCAGGCGGCTGGCGCCCGGAAAAGCCTTGGGCCGCCAGCGCCAGTCGCCGGGCTTGCTTGAGGGAAAAGGACAGTTCTGCGGGCATGTGCATCTCCTTGTATGCTCACAAACTACCCTACTGCATCCCGCGTTGTGTAGGCACACCCACGTCATTTTCGCAGCGGGTCTTCCCAGAAGTGACGGTGGCTTTCCAACTCGACATCGGCGCGGCTCAGGCCGATATCCTTTAGCGCATCGTCGCTCATGCCGGCCAATTCCACGCGCTCGCGGCGCAGCGTCTGCCAACGCGCCATCCTCTGAAACAGACCACGAAATGGCTGCTTCACCATCAACACATAACCTTTTTGACCTTTCATCATCTCGCCCTCCAGTGGGGATGACTGAAGTCTGTGCTTGGGTCTATGATCAATCCAACGAATGTTTCTTATGCAATACATCTCGGAGATTGATCGATTGTCCAGCTACCCGAGTATCGACACCGAAGTGCTGCGCACCTTCGTCGCCATCGCTGATCAGGGCGGATTTACTCGCGCGGGCGAGCAGGTCAACCGCACCCAGTCCGCGGTGAGCATGCAAATGAAACGCCTGGAGGAAGATGTGCTGCAGCGCAAGCTGTTCGAGCGCGATGGTCGCCAGGTCAGGTTGACGCCAGAGGGGCAGGTGCTACTGGGCTATGCCCGCAGGATCCTGAAATTGCACAGCGAGGTGTTCAACACCCTGCGCGAGCCGCACATGGTCGGGCTGGTGCGCATCGGTACACCCGATGACTACGTGATGCGGTTTTTGCCGGGCATCCTCAAGCGCTTTTCCAAGGCTTACCCACTGATCCAGATTGAAATGCATTGCGAGTCGTCAACGGTACTGATGCAACGCCGAGACCTGGACCTGACCGTCGTCAGCCGCGAACCGGGTAATGAAATCGGCGAATTGCTTCGCCATGAACGCATGGTCTGGGTCGCCGCGCCCTGCTTCTGCGTGGATGAACACACCACGCTTCCCCTAGCCGTTTCCGGCATGGATGGCTTTTGCACCCAATGGACGCGCGCGGCGCTGGATGCAGCTGGGCGCGAATATCGCTTGGCCTATCACAGCTCAAACGGCGCCGCGATCCAGGCGGTGGTGGGTGCCGGCCTGGCGGTCACGGTCACCATGGAAAGCCTGGTGACCGAAGACCTGCGGATATTGGGCGCAAGCGAGGGATTCCCGCCTTTGCCATCAGTCAATCTGCGGCTGTTGCGTAATGCGCGCACGACCTCCCCGATCACCGAATGCCTGGCCGAGTACATCATCGAAGGCTTCAAACTTTAAAGGTCAGCATCACCGCGCAGATCACCAGAAAGCCGCAAAACAGGCCGCGTAGCATGCGTTCGGGCATGGCATGGGCAACCTTTACGCCCCAACTGATGCTGAGCAGGCCGCCAACTGCCAACGGTATACCGATCGCCCAGTCCACCTCATGGTGGTAGGCGTAGGTCACCAGGGTCACACTGGTACTGGGCAGGGCCAATGCCAGCGACAAACCCTGGGCAACCACCTGGCTGGTACCGAAGATGCTGGTCAATACCGGCGTCGCAACCACCGCGCCACCCACGCCGAACAAGCCGCCCATGGATCCGGAAGCAGCGCCCAACACGCCGAGCCACGGCCACGAATAACGCATCTGCGCCGACGGCGGCGCATTGCCGGTGAACATGCGCAGCAGGTTGTAGGCCGACAACGCCAGCAAGAAGGCAATAAAGCCGACTCGCATTACGCCCGCATCAATGCCCACCGCCCAGATCGACCCCAGCCAGGCAAAGCAGAACCCCATCACACCCAGCGGTAGCGCATGACGCAGTTCAATCCGGTTGCGCTGATGGTAGCGCCACAACGCGAGCATCACATTGGGTACGACCATCACCAGCGCCGTGCCTTGGGCGATTTGTTGATCCAGGCCAAACAGTACTCCCAGCACCGGGATGGCGATCAGTCCGCCCCCAATACCAAACAAGCCACCGACCGTGCCTAATAGCGCGCCCAGCAGCCAATACATTGCTAAATCCGCCACCACTTGCTCCTTCGCAATCCAGTGTCTTGCATGCTACTCAGTCCACTCTGGCGTGGAAACGCATAGCAACGCACAATGGCTATGCCGATTTCGCACAAGCAGCGCTGCCATGAATCCCAATACCCTGACCGATCAGTTAAGCCTGTTTCTTGACGTGCTTGAGACGGGAAGCTTTTCCGCAACGGCTCGACGTCATCCACTGACGCCTTCCGCCGTCGCCCGCCGGATCGACAGCCTGGAGACTTCGGTGGGCAGCCGCCTGTTTTTGCGCAGCACCCACGCCGTGGTACCAACGCCGGCTGGGTTGGCCTTTGCCGAGCGGGCGCGGCGGATCGTCAGCGAGTTGCAATTGGCGCGCGCAGAAGCAGTGTCGTTGAGTCATGCGCCGGAAGGCTTGATCCGTGTAGACGCCCCGGCGGCTTTTGGTCGACGACACCTGGCGCCGGTGATCGCCGACTTCCTCAACGTCTACCCCGGCCTGGATGTGCACCTGCACCTGATCGACAGCTTCGTCGATATGCAGGGCGCGCATTTGGGCAAGGTCGACCTGGTCTTGCGTGCCGGGCACATCGTCGATACCCGGTTGATCGCCACGCCCTTGGCCAGCATCGTACGCATCGCCTGCGCCAGCCCGGCCTATCTGAAAAAGCGCGGCACGCCGACTCATCCCCGAGAGTTGAGCGAACATGACGGGCTGGATTGGGAGGGCCTGGCTCCGCTATTTGCCTGGCGCTTCGAGCTGGACGGCCGCAAGACCACCTATCGACCACAACGTATCCGCCTGAGCGCCAACAATGCCGAAGCTTTGCTTTCGGGTGCCCTGGCAGGGCTGGGTATTGCGCACTTGCCAACTTGGCTGGCCAGTGAGTACCTGGTGCGTGGGGAATTGGTGCCATTGTTCTGCGAAAACGGCCTGCCTACCCCGGAAACTGCCGGGATTTATGCGCTGCGCCTGGAACAGCACGCCAACGCCCGCAGCCGGTTACTGCTGGAATACCTCAAGGCACGCTTCAGCCCTGTCCCGCCGTGGGATCTGGCCTTGCAGAGCGGCTTGGCCTGAGCACCCGGACAGAATTATCTGGCGCGTTAAAGGTTTGCCCGCTAGATTCTTGGTCATACACGTTTTAAGGCATTGCCATGACTACCCTCCCCGACACCTGTGAATCCTTACTGCTCAACAATCAACTGTGCTTCGCCCTGCACTCCACGTCGTTATTGATGACCAAAGTGTACAAGCCCTTGCTGCAAGCCCTTGGCCTGACCTATCCGCAGTACCTGGCGATGATGGTGCTGTGGGAAGAGGACGGCTTGACCGTGGGCGAGATCAGCAGCCGCCTGCTGACCGATCCGGGATCCCTGACACCGCTGCTCAAACGACTTGAAGTGGAAGGTCTGTTGAGCCGTACCCGCAGCCGGGAAGATGAACGGGTGGTAGTGGTTGAACTGACCGACACCGGGCGCGCCCTTCGGGACAAGGCCATGGATATTCCTCAGTGCATCCTCGGCGCCAGCGGGATGGACATTGAGCAGTTGCGCAAGCTGCAGATTGATTTGCTGGCGTTACGGGGCAATTTGCAGGCCAGCATGTAACCCCGGCCCCTGTAGGTGCGAGCAAGCTCGTGCCTACAGAATGCAAATTTTTTTCAATTTATCTTGTGCGCAAAATATTTGCGCGATACATTCACATTGCCACTTACTTAGCGCGCAAACTTTTATCGCGCAATCAACGAGGAATACATCATGCAAACGCTCTATACCGCAGTAGCCACCGCCACCGGCGGCCGTGATGGTCGTGCCGTTTCCAGCGACAACATCCTTGATGTCAAACTCTCCACCCCAAAAGAACTGGGTGGTGCCGGTGGCCAGGCCACCAACCCAGAGCAACTGTTCGCTGCCGGTTACTCCGCCTGCTTCATCGGCGCCCTGAAATTCGTCGCCAGCCAGACCAAACGCAAAATCCCGGGTGACGCTTCGATCACCGCCCACGTCGGTATCGGTCAGGTCCCCGGCGGTTTCGGCCTGGACATCGACTTGCACGTGAGCCTGCCAGGCCTGGCCCAGGATGAGGCACAAAGCCTGGTCGATGCTGCCCACCAGGTTTGCCCCTACTCCAACGCCACCCGTGGCAACGTCGATGTACGCCTGCACGTCATCGTGTGATACCCCTCACACCCGAAGTAAAAACTGACGCGCACAAAAAAGCCCGACTCATGGTCGGGCTTTTTTTCGTATCGGTGTCGCCAGAATTACTTCTTGGCGCGACCTTTGTACGAACCACCTTCACGGGTGTCGATCTCGATGTCGTCACCGATTTCGATGAAATCTGCAACTTGCAGTTCAGTACCGTTTTTCAGTTTGGCAGGCTTCATCACCTTGCCCGAAGTGTCACCGCGAGCGGAACCTTCGGTGTAGTCAATTGTACGTACGATGGTGGTCGGCAGCTCTACGGAAACCAGGCGGTCTTCGAAGAAGATCGCTTCGCAGACGTCAGTCATGCCTTCTTCCACAAACGGCAGAACGGCTTCGATATCTTCAGCGTTCAGCTCGTACATGGTGTAGTCGGTGGTGTCCATGAACGTGTAGGTGTCGCCGCTGATGAAGGACAGGGTCGCTTCTTTGCGGTCGAGGATCACGTCGTCCAGTTTGTCATCGGCGCTGTAGACGATCTCGGTCTTGTAACCGGTCAGCAGGTTCTTCAGCTTGGTCTTCATGATGGCGCTGTTACGACCAGACTTGGTGAACTCAGCTTTCTGAACCAGCCAAGGGTCGTTTTCGAGACGGATCACTGTACCGGGTTTCAGTTCTTTACCAGTTTTCATTGCGTATATCCGAAATTTGGATGGGATTTACAAAAATCAAGGTCGCGTATCATATCCAATTTACATAAAACTGTACCAGCGCCGTCGCAAGATCGGGCTGCGAGCCTTGTTCCAGACACCAGTTTTCAGCATGAACGGTCAATTCTGGCCAATGCTCCAGTACCATTTTCCAGCCATGTGCCATATCGCCATCAGTGTTCCAGGCCTGCCAAAGGCTGACCAGCGCGGTTTTTGCGGCCGGTGACAGGCCTTCGGTGTACAGCTCGAGGAAGGCGTCGAGCTTGTCCAGGTGAATGTCTTCATCCTGACGGTAGATGTGCCACAAGAATGGACGACCGGCCCATTGCGCCCGCACAAACGAGTCTTCGCCACGCACGGCGTTGAAGTCGCAGCACCACAGCAGGCGGTCGTATTGCTCCTGACGTACAAACGGCAGTACTTGCACGGTCAAGGCATCTCGCTTCTGCACATCGCCCACACTCAACGACTCAACACCCAGCCAGCGCTGCACGTCACCCAGGATCCGCCCTTCCGGAACCAGCAGATGAGTTGTGCGCCCATCGGCCGCCAGTGCATCGAGCCAACTGGCCAACCCGGCGTTTTCATAGGCAAACAGCGACATCAGCCGCGCGCCCGCAGCCGGAAAAACCCCGAGCCCTTGCAGGAACTGTTTCTTCCCGGCGGCGTTCTGCTGAAAAGCCAGGCGCTGTTCCAGTAATCCAGCTTCACGCAACAAGCCACCCGTACCCGCGCGAAAGCCGGGAAAGAAGAAGTACTTTTGCACGCCCTTGAATTTCACCGACGGCAGGCCGTGGCAGCCGACCACCCAGTCCTCGGCGCTCAGATAGTCCAGGTTCATCCACAAAGGTGTGCGTTCCCGCCCGGCCATTTCTTCCATGTAGCCAGGTGGCAATTGGCAGGCGAATGCTGCGATCACCACGTCTGCCGCCTCGGTCGCCGGCCAGTCCGCAGGCCAGCGACGTACATCGACGCCCTCTTGCACCTGCCGGTCCAACTGCACATCCACCTCGGGGCACATGCGTTCGAATGCCCGCAGGTCATCCACCCACAGGCGCACCCCACAGCGGTGCTCCGCTACCAACTGCCGGGCCAGGCGCCAGGTCACGCCGATGTCGCCGTAGTTGTCGACGACGCTGCAAAAAATATCCCAGCGGGCTTTCATTCCGGGCTCCAACGCTCAAAGGTTAGATTGTCCGCATAAATGCACCGATGCAGAAGGGTTGATCGCGATTATTCTGCGTGCTGCTGTGGGACAATCGGCGCCATGCTACAACGCAAATGCCCGCAAGGAGGCCGTCATGTCTGATCGTCCGCTCTCGCTGTTCAAACTCAGTATCGCTGTGGCCTTTGGGCTGTGGCTGGGGTTTATCGCCATTGTGCTGACCGTGTGGCTGGCGTCCCGCTATGCGCCAGAGCACGCCGTAGCCCCCGTAGCTCAGGCCGTGCAGCAGTGGGGTAAACCTGCGGTGGCGGCACCGGAACCGCCGAACCGCCTGTTCGAGCAGTACCAGGAGAACCTGCGCAAACAGGAGCAACAACAAACGCTGGACCAGGCGCGCAACAACCCGCGCAATCTGTCCAACCCCAAATGCCAGTTCTGGCTGCAACAAGACCAGAACGCCCCCAGCGACAGAAGCCGGGCCAATGTCCTGCAATTTTGCGACTGATGATCAAGCAGACCCATGAATAAACACGCCGTCCACACGTTGATCCTGGAAAAGCTCGCGGTCGATCTTGATATCGCCCAGCGCGCCGCACAAACCGCCTACGAAACCGCGACCCACGAAGAAAACATCGCAGAGAACAAATACGACACCCTAGGGCTCGAAGCGTCTTATCTGGCGGCCGGTCAAGCCCGTCGGGTCGAGGAAATCAAGCTGGCGCTGACACTCTGCCAGAACATGAACCTGCGTGCTTACGATGAGCAACGGGGTATTGAGGTGGGTGCACTGCTGGGGCTGGAGGATGACAACGGTCGCCAGCAATGGCTGTTTTTAGCGCCGGACGCTGCCGGATTGAAGGTCGAAGTGGTCGGGCAACCGGTGACCGTCATCACCCCCCGCTCGCCCCTAGGCAAAAGCCTGCTGGGCAAGTTCGAGGGCGATGAGGTGGAGATTCTGGTGGCTGGCACTCGGCAACAGTTTACTGTTACCGAGGTCAAGTGAGCCGATCAGTGAACCGGTAGTTCAACGCCATCGAACAGCTCTTCCAGTTCCTGCTTGTTGTGGCACTGGATGGCCTTGGCCATGACTTCGCGGGTCAGGTGCGGGGCGAACTTCTCGATGAAGTCGCACATGAATCCACGCAGGAAGGTACCGCGACGGAAACCGATCTTGGTCACGCTGGACTCGAACAGTTCGCTGGCGTCGAGCACTACCAAGTCTTTATCGAGGGTAGTGTCAACCGCCATCTTGGCGACGATCCCGACGCCCAGCCCAAGACGCACGTAGGTTTTGATCACATCAGCGTCGGCGGCGGTGAAGACTACTTTCGGTGTCAGACCACGATGGCTGAACGCTTCGTCGAGTTTCGAACGGCCGGTAAAACCGAACACGTAGGTAACGATCGGGTATTCAGCCAGGGCTTCCAAGGTCAGCTTCGACAGCTTGGCCAGCGGGTGACCCTGCGGGACCACAACGCAGCGGTTCCAGCGGTAGCACGGCATCATCACCAGGTCGCCAAACAACTCCAGGGCCTCGGTAGCGATAGCAAAATCGACGGTGCCGTCAGCGGCCATCTCGGCGATCTGCATCGGTGAACCCTGATGCATGTGCAGGGCAACGTCCGGGTACTGCTTGATGAAGCTGCTGATCACCGGCGGTAGCGCATAACGAGCCTGGGTGTGGGTGGTGGCGATCGACAGGGTGCCCTTCTTCTCGTTGGAAAATTCCTGGGCGATCTGCTTGATGCTTTCGACTTTGCGCAGGATCTCGCCAGCGGTGGTGATGATGCGCTCGCCGGCTGGAGTGACGCGGGTCAGGTGCTTGCCGCTGCGGGCGAAGACTTCGACGCCCAACTCATCTTCGAGCAGGCGGATCTGCTTGCTGATACCCGGTTGCGAGGTGTAAAGGCTTTGAGCGGTAGCGGAAACGTTGAGGTCGTGGTGCGCCACTTCCCAGATGTAGCGCAGTTGTTGAAGCTTCATATGTGTCCCTCAAAGCAGATAGACGCCACGGGTATCAGCGACGGTATATAACTATATTAAAGGTTTAACAGATAAATCTAGAACTTTTTATCCTTTCCTACCAATCACACGTCATCACTGCGTCGACGCTGCAACAGCGGCACCAGGTACACCGGCACCAGCGACAGCTGCAACACCCGTGCAGCGGTTCGCCCCAGAGGCGTTGCCACCCCGACGGCCTGGCTATGACTACCTACGATCAACAAATCCACCGAGAGTTTCTGCGACTGGTCGAGAATCACCTCGCAAGGATCGCCTTGAATCACTCGCACCGACCGGATCAACTTGAGGTCCTGCTCGCCGTCCCCCAGCTCCTCGCGAAGACTGTCCAGCACCCGCTGCTCGATGTTGGCCATCACCGTCGCCAGCCCTTGGCTCTGCCATTCACTCAACGCCTGCTCATCAAGGTAGCTCTGCAACACCGATTCAGCGAACAGGCCGATGGGCTCCACCACATGAATCACATACAACTCGGCGTTGAACGTTCGCGCCAGCGCCAATGCATGCTGCATCACATAAGGCGCATACAGACCCAGGTCAGTGGCATACAGCATCGAACCAATCATAGGACCTCCTGGACTGCCAGGATGGCGGGGATTGATTCAGCTTAGCAGCGCCTTCGGGAGTTCGATGGACTTAGCTCTCTGTGTGTATTTTCAGCTCGTTGCTGATGCCATGGGGAACGTGACCCGTGGCCACCACCTCCCTGGCTTTCTCGCAATGACCGGCCTGATCATCGAAAAAAACGTCGGCGGCAAAGGCCTCAAGAAACGCCGACTTTTCCAGGCCACCCAGGAACAGAGACTCATCCAGACGGATATCCCACTCGCGTAATGTGCGAATCACTCGCTCGTGAGACGGTGCCGAACGCGCCGTCACCAGTGCTGTACGGATCGGGCAGGCATCATCAGGAAACTCACGCTGCAACAGGTTCAGCGCCGCCAGGAAGCCCTTGAACGGGCCTCCGCGCAGAGGCTCCCGGGCCGACTCACGTTCGCTGGCCTGGAACGCTTCCAGGCCGGCCGATTGATAGACTCGCTCCGACTCATCGGAAAACAGCACGGCGTCGCCGTCGAAGGCGATTCGCAATTCCGCACTAGATGCTCGGCGCGCGCCGCCAGACAGAATGGTCGCCGCAGCAAACCCGGCATCCAGGGCGCTGCGTACATCGTCAGCGTGGGTGGACAGAAACAGATGACACCCAAAGGCGGCCAGATACGGATAGGGACTACGCCCACCGACGAACGCAGCACGGGAAATATCCAGGCCGTAGTGCTGGATCGAATTGAACACGCGCAAACCGGTATCGGCGCTGTTGCGTGACACCAGCACCACCTCGACCCGGGCACGACCCAGGCTGGCATTGAGGCTCAGCAGTTTTTTAACCAGAGGAAAGGCGTCACCCGGTTCGAGGGTTTCCTCCTCATGATCAATCTGATATTTGCGGTAAGCCTCTACACCTTGCGCCAGGTAGACCTTGTGGCTTTCGCTCAGGTCAAACAGTGCACGCGAAGAGATCGCCAGCACCAGCTTGTCGCCCATTCCCTTAGCCATGTTGTTTCCCCCGATCAGCTGTTACGTCGATCAATAAAGTTCAAGGCCTGGTAGAGCGCCTGCATCCGCGGCAATTCGCAACCCGCGGCCCTGGCAGCGGCCAAGGGTCGAGCATAGATGGCGGCCAGCTCCAGCGGGCGCTTGTGCAGATGATCGTGGTACATGCTTGGCCAATAGTCAGTCAGGCTCTCGGTCATGGTGAACATCTGCTCGGCATAACTGGCGGCAATTTCATGGCCACACGCTCGCGCGCCTTGCACCACTTCGGCCATCAGCGCCTGGATCAGTTCACGGCTGGACTCGTCGGCCATCAATGCAGTGGTGCCTGCCCCCAGCAAGACCGAAAGACCGTTATACGGCACATTCCACACCAGTTTATGCCAGCGTGCCTGATGCAGGTTGGGCATGGCCTGGGAATCGATGCCCGCCTGATGAAACAGCGCGGCGCCCTCCTCGACGATCGTTTGTCGCCTGACCTCATCATTCGCAGCGGCGCCACTGTGATAACCGAGATTGACCCGACCCATCGCCTGATGCTCGACGATACCGGGCCCCGAGCGATGGACACAGATATAACAAAGGCCACCGAGCAAATGCAGCGAGTCCGGCAGATGCTCACGTAGGCTGTCTTCGACATCCAGGCCATTTTGCAGTAGCACCACCTTGGCATCCGGCGCCGCAACTTGCGCAATAGTGGGTGCCAACTCAACGTTACCGGTGGTTTTTGTGCCCACCAGCAGCCAGTCGCACGGCGGCATGTCCGCCGCACTGGCATAAGCCTGGACCGGATGCAGGCTCAACGCCCCATACACCGTACTATTGAGTTGCAGGCCTCGATCACTCACCGCCGCGTATTCACTGCGCAACAAAAAGTGCACGTCGAACCCGGCACGCGCCAGCATCAACCCGTAAAAGCCCCCGATGGCACCAGTGCCGATAATCCCGATCCGTGGTGACTGCGTGGTTGCTCCGCTCATGGCAATTCCTCTGGTGTACGTGTAAGCGCCTGATGCACGCCCGCGTCAAGATCATGAGCCGTCAGGCGTGCCTGTAATTGCCCGTGGAATTGACCCTCGCACACCACAAACAACGCCGGCAAATGAAAAATTCCGTAGCGCGCAACCGCCCCGCCATTGTGGCCGGCATCAATCCAGCACACTCGGTCCACCGACAGGTTCCAGCCTGGCAATTGCTGACGCGCCCAACGACAGCTGGAACAACCGGCACTGGTAAACACCAGCAGCGACGTCCCTGGCAACGCTAACAATTGCTGATCGATATCCAGATCGGTCAACTCCAGTTCCTTCACTATACTGCTGCCACCGCCGTCAATTGGACGGTGCTCGGAGTCCGTGTGCATGGGTCGTTTCTTGCCTCACCCTGATGATGTTTTTGTTGAGCTGACACAACGCCCCTACCCCGGCATTACCCGCCAACGGCTGCACACTGTCGGCCTGGGCGGCGTCGCATGCAATTACCCTCGTGCCTGGCGCCAGGGCACTGCCATCGAGATGCACATCCCCTCGCTCGGCTCGGCAGCGCGCTATCCCGGTTATGTCGCTTGGTGCCGTAAAAATGGAAACGGCTATCGGGTCGGCATTGCCTTTACCGATGAGCAAGCCTTGTTCGGCGCACGGATGGGCGAACAGGTGTGCCAGATTGAACGCTACTGCCGCCTGCATCAAGATGCCAAACCGACACCCCAGCGTGTTGAAGCCTTGGCCCGGGAATGGGTCGCACGCCATGCCGGCGAGTTCTCCCACGACACCCTCCACCAGGCCCTTGTACAGCCAACGCTGGATTAAAGCGGCCTTTGCCCATTGTCGAGCAGGCTGGTTACGCGCTAAGGTTCCTCCCCCCTTGCACTTAAATCATGCTGTGCTCCGCCGCACGGGGATCGCTGGCGGCCGGCACCCGTGACCCTGACGAGTAACACGATGGCTGATTTACCGATCAACGACCTTAACGTCGAATCCAACGAGACCCTGATCACACCCGATCAGCTCAAGCGCGAAATCCCTTTGAGCGACGCAGCCCTGCAGACCGTTACCAAGGGCCGCGAGGTCATTCGTGACATTCTCGACGGCACCGACCACCGCCTGTTCGTGGTCATCGGGCCGTGCTCGATCCACGACCTCAAGGCCGCCCACGAGTACGCCGAACGCCTCAAGGTGCTGGCGGCGGAAGTGTCCGACACCTTGTATCTGGTCATGCGTGTCTATTTCGAGAAACCGCGCACCACCGTCGGCTGGAAAGGCTTGATCAACGATCCCTACCTGGACGACTCGTTCAAAATCCAGGACGGCCTGCACATCGGCCGTCAGTTGCTGCTGGACCTGGCGGAAATGGGCCTGCCGACAGCCACCGAAGCCCTGGACCCGATCTCCCCGCAGTACCTGCAAGACCTGATCAGTTGGTCGGCCATTGGTGCGCGCACCACCGAATCCCAGACCCACCGGGAAATGGCCTCCGGCCTGTCCTCGGCCGTGGGCTTCAAGAACGGCACCGACGGCGGCCTGACTGTGGCAATCAACGCCCTGCAGTCGGTTTCCAGCCCTCACCGGTTCCTGGGGATCAACCAGGAAGGTGGTGTATCCATCGTCACCACCAAAGGCAACGCCTACGGTCACGTGGTATTGCGCGGCGGCAACGGCAAACCCAACTATGATTCGGTCAGTGTCGCCCTGTGCGAACAGGCGCTGAACAAGGCGAAGATCAAGCCGAACATTATGGTCGACTGCAGCCATGCCAACTCCAACAAGGACCCGGCACTGCAACCGCTGGTGATGGAAAACGTTGCCAACCAGATTCTTGAAGGCAACCAGTCGATCATCGGCCTGATGGTCGAGAGCCACCTGAACTGGGGTTGCCAGGCGATTCCAAAGGACCTGGCCGACCTGCAATACGGCGTGTCGATCACCGATGCCTGCATCGATTGGTCTGCCACCGAGAACACCCTGCGCAGCATGCACGCCAAGCTCAAAGACGTGCTACCCAAGCGCACACGCGGCTGATAAAGACCGCGGACACAAAAAAGCCGGGCTTTTAGCCCGGCGTTTTTTTGGATGCTCACTTCACGACGGCTCTATGAAGCTCAGAGCTTTGCGGCATGACGCTGGTGACGCTCCATGTAGCGCTCCACGTAGGAGCAGGATGGGATCACCGTGTAGCCTGCCTCTTCGGCATATTTCAGTGCTTCCTCGGTGAGCGCAGCGGCAATACCGCGACCTCGCAAGGCATTGGGCACGAATGTCCGATAGATATCCAGGGTCTGCTTCCCGAGGTCCATATAGGTCAGGTAGGCACGATGACCGTCCACATTGGTCTCGAACTGATGACCAGCCTGGTCATGGTGGATGGACAACGCCTCGCTCATCACTACTCCTCGCGGGTCTTGGTTTCTGACCCCTACCTTACCGATGTTTTTCCGGCGAAGGAACATCTACGCCACCCCGTGCCGGTTTCGACAACGAGAAAAGCCTTACAGCACTCACAACCCGCACGTAGGAATAGTAGGCGCCAATCGCGTAATTGCTCAAGGCAAACTCGTCATCCTCCCGCGCTGGCGGACATAGAAACGGCCAATCGAGCATCCTTAGGTCGATGGCCTGAACATTGCCGGCAGTTGAAGCTTGAGACGAACACTCGCTCTTAAAGTCACCTCAACATGCACAAAAGATACCGACGGGTGCAAAGAGAATCTGAACAAAAGTGTCAACGCTGATATATAAATTGACTTGTGTTTACAAGGCTTAACACATGCTGGCTGGCCCTTTCAGCCTGGATCCATTTTTCACCAGAGTGCAAAAAATTGGATAATTTTTATACAAAGTCTCAAAAGATTAGCCAAAATAGATTCTGCACAAGAATTTTTTTTGCTTCTTGCGCTACGTCAGTTTACTTACTACAAGTAATGGGTAGTATGTACGCCGGCTATTAGCTCACTCTGAGAAAGTAGCCATTAATAGAAAGTCCTTGAAGGGGAACACGATGAACAACGTTCTGAAATTCTCTGCTCTGGCTCTGGCCGCAGTTCTGGCTACCGGTTGCAGCAGCGTCTCCAAAGAAACCGAAGCTCGTCTGACTGCAACTGAAGACGCAGCAGCTCGCTCCCAGGCTCGTGCAGACGAAGCCTATCGTAAAGCTGATGAAGCTCTGGCTGCTGCTCAAAAAGCACAACAGACTGCTGACGAAGCTAACGAGCGCGCTCTGCGCATGCTTGAGAAAGCAAGCCGCAAGTAATAGTCCTTCGGGGTTATTATCAAGCCGATCCATTTTTGGATCGGCTTTTTTATTGCCCGCAATCTGGTATCAGAACAAGGGGCAATAAAAAACCCGTCATCGCGCAAGGCCATGACGGGTTGTAGATCCTGTGGCGTTATTGCTGCAAGTCGACCGGCGTGCTCGACACCATCGGCGCCCCGCCCGGCACACCGATTTCCGTCGGCAGGCCATCTTCCGCTGCGACCACGTCACGCACCTGATCCCAATTGACCCGAAGGTTATTGGACAGGTCTTCACGTTTGAGCAATGCGTTAATCACCGCAGTGTGCTTGTCCACCACCGACGGCGTGCCATCATCGTTCAATGGTGTATGCGCTTCCAGATAGACCTTGCCACCGGCTGAGCCAAACTTGTACGCGTCGTTGATGATCCGCACAGAAGTACCCACCGGCACCATGCCAGCCATTTCCAGCACGTTGTTGTTGAACATGCGGAAGCAGCCGTGGCTGGTACGGGTACCGATACCAAATTTCATATTGGAACCGTGAATCAGGTAGCCCGGCGTGCCCAGGGTGAACTTGAAAGGTCCCAGCGGATTGTCAGGGCCGGCTGGCACCACGTTGGGCAGCGGGTCGCCGTTGGCGGCGTGCTCAGCCTTGATCGAAGCCGGAGGGGTCCAGGTCGGGTTCGGCGTCTTGGCGATGATGCTGGTGTGGGCAATCGGCGAGCCCCAGCCTTCACGACCAATCCCCAGCGGGAAGGTGTAAACGACGTTCTGGCCCTTGGGGTAGTAGTACAACCGGTACTCCGCGAGGTTGATCACAATGCCTTCACGGGGACCCGATGGCAGGATGAAACGCGTCGGCAGTACGATTTCGGTACCCGCGCCCGGCAACCAGGCATCAACGCCCGGGTTGGCCGCAACCATCTCCGAGTAGCCCAGGTCGTACGTGGTGCCCAGATCGGCAAAGGTATCTTCGTATTTGGCCTTGATCACCTGGACCTGGCCGACAATGTCTTCACCCGGCGGCGGCAAAGGTAACTGCAAGGCTGCAGCAGAACCAGCTGCGCAAAGCGCGGCGAGAGACAGGCAGCAGGTGACAGCGGAAAGGCGAGACAACATCCGGGAATACCTTCGCAGATCGACGGGTAGTAAACATTGATTGTACACGGGTGCCCGGCGGGCACCCACATTCAAAGCTCGAATCGCAGCTCCGGCCAGATCGGCGGGGTGCCGCGCTTCTGGGATTCGAGGATCGCTCGGCATAACGGGCACAAACGCTGGTCCTGGAAGATCGAGCGATCCACCGATGACCACCGCGGCTGGGCAGGCAGCAACGTGCCACAGAGGGTGCGATCGATCGAGCCGCCCAACTCCAGTTGACGCGTCACCAAATGCACCCGGACTTCCTGGCAGGCGAACAAATCCAACTGCTCGTCAGGCTCGATCAGTTGATAGGCAAACAGGGACCAGGCAGGGCGCGACATCGAGGGCTCCAAATCGGGGGGGCGCCACCTTAGCCGAAAGACCGCTACTAGAAAAGCGTCATAGCAGCGGTTTTAGCGTCGGCCAGACATTTTCCAGCAACTTGCCCTGGGCACCGACCGCCGGATGCAATTGATCGGCCTGCATCAGCTCCGGATGCCCACCGATTCCCTCAAGGAAAAACGGCACCAGCGGGATCTGTTTTTCCTTGGCTAACGCGCCATAGACCTCTGCAAACGCAGTGGTGTATTTAGGACCGTAGTTGGGCGGCAACTGCATGCCCAGCAGCAGCACTTTGGCACCACCGGCCTTGGACTGGTCGATCATCGACGCAAGATTTTGTTTCAATTGAGCTGGCGGCTGCCCACGCAGCCCATCATTGCCTCCCAGCTCAAGGATCACCAGGTCCGGTTTATGCTCTGCAAGCGCCGCCGGCAGGCGCGCCAGGCCACCAGCGCTGGTGTCGCCGCTAATGGAGGCATTGACTACTCTGTCGTCGAAACCTTCGCTCTTGAGCCGCTGCTCAAGCAATGCGACCCACCCTTTGCTGGTATCCAGGCCGAAACCGGCACTGATACTATCGCCAACGATCAGGACTGTACCCGCCGCTGCGTTCTGGGCCATGCACATCAAGGCCAGGCCAGCACTCAAAAACCACATTCGCATCGGATTCTCCATGGGCGCAAGCATTCTCACCGCGCGAAACCTTAGCAAAGTGGTTCCCAGCGCGGAAGGTGAACTGACCATCCTGCACCAACTGAGCCTGGAACTGAACAAGGGCGATAGCCTGGCCATCGTCGGCAGTTCCGGTTCCGGAAAATCCACCCTCCTGGGCCTGCTGGCCGGCCTCGACCTGCCCAGCAGTGGCGAAGTCACCCTCGCAGGGCAAGCCCTCAGCACCCTCGACGAAGACCAGCGCGCACGAATCCGCGCCGAACACGTCGGCTTCGTCTTCCAGTCCTTCCAGTTACTCGACAGCCTCAACGCCCTGGAAAACGTCATGCTGCCCTTGGAGCTGGACGGCCGCAAGGACGCCCGCGAGCGTGCCAAACACCTGCTTGAGCGGGTCGGTCTGGGCCAGCGCCTGACCCACTCACCGCGCCAGCTCTCAGGTGGCGAGCAACAACGGGTGGCCATTGCCCGGGCCTTCGCCGCCGAACCGGACGTGCTGTTTGCCGATGAACCCACCGGCAACCTCGACAGCCACACCGGCGAGCGCATCAGCGACCTGTTGTTCGAACTGAACCAGGAAAACGGCACGACCCTGGTATTAGTGACCCACGACGAGCGCCTGGCCCATCGTTGCCGACGTCTGATCCGTCTTGAAGCCGGCCTGATGGTCGCGTCCCTGGAGCCTTGATGGCACGTTTGCCGCTGTTGCGCCTGTTCAGCCTTGCCCTGCGCCAATTGTTGCGCGACGCCCGCGCCGGCGAGTTGCGTGTACTGTTCTTCGCCTTGCTGGTGGCCGTCGCCGCCAGTACTGCCATCGGTTACTTCGGAGCGCGCTTGAATGGCGCCATGATGTTGCGCGCCACCGAGTTCCTGGGCGCCGACCTGGTACTGGAAGGCAGCTCGCCAGCCCGGCCCGAACAAATCAAAAGCGGGACCGAACTGGGCCTGGAGCATGCCCGGGTCGTGGAGTTCTCCAGCGTCATTGCCACCGACAATGGCATCCAGCTATCCAGTATCAAGGCCGTCAACGAGCAATACCCGCTGCGCGGCCAGCTGAAAAGCGCCGCCGAGCCCTTCGGCGAGGAAACCCTGGGAGGCGGTCCAAAACCCGGCGAGGCGTGGGTTGAAGCACGCTTGCTGACCGCGCTGGCCATGAAGGTCGGCGACAGCATCGACGTCGGCATGAAGACGCTGCGCATGAGCCGCGTATTGACCTATGAACCGGATCGCGCCGGCAATCTGTACAGCCTCACCCCCCGGGTGATGATCAACCTGGCCGACCTTGAGGCCACCGGCGTGGTTCAGCCTGGCAGTCGGGTCAGCTATCGCGAGCTCTGGCGCGCGCCGCAAGTGGGCACAGCCCTGCAAACCTATCGCGATCTGGTCAAGCCCGGTCTCGCTGCCAACCAGCGCCTGCAGGATGCGCGAGACGGCAACCAGCAAATCGGCGGAGCCTTGGGCAAAGCCGAGCGCTACCTGAACATGGCCAGCCTGGTGGCCGTGTTGCTGTCCGGCGTAGCCGTGGCACTCTCGGCGAATCGCTTCGCCAGCCGACGTTTTGACGCCAGTGCGTTGCTGCGCTGCCTCGGCTTGTCGCGCCGCGAAACGATGTTGTTGTTCAGCCTGCAACTGACCGTGCTGGGGCTTCTGGCCAGCCTTACAGGTGCCCTGCTCGGCTGGCTGGCGCAGTTGGGACTGTTTTATCTGCTGCATGACCTGCTACCCGCGGACGTTCCGCCAGGTGGCCTGTTACCCGCCGTCGCAGGGATCGGCACCGGATTGGTCGCCCTCGCCGGCTTTGCCCTGCCGCCGCTGGCGGCGTTGGGTCGAGTGCCACCACTGCGGGTATTGCGGCGCGACCTGTTGCCAATCCCTTCCAGCACCTGGATGGTCTATGGTGCGGCACTGTTCGCCCTGGGCCTGATCATGTGGCGCTTGAGCCTGGACCTGGTGCTGACCTTCGCCCTGCTCGGCGGTGGTGTGTTGGCTGCGCTGATCCTTGGCGGCCTGCTCCTGCTGCTGTTGCAAAGCCTGCGGCGGTTGCTGGCCCGAGCATCCCTGCCCTGGCGCCTTGGGCTGGGGCAGTTGCTGCGCCATCCTCTGGCGGCAGCCGGACAATCCCTGGCATTTGGCCTGATCCTGCTCGCCATGGGGCTAATCGCGTTGCTGCGGGGCGAACTGCTGGACACCTGGCAAAACCAGCTCCCCAAGGACGCTCCCAATTACTTTGCCTTGAACATCCTGCCAGCAGACAAGGACGCCTTCGGCGCGCGCCTGCTGGAATTGCAGGCACAGGCGGCCCCCTTGTATCCCGTGGTGCCGGGCCGTCTGATCAGTATCAATGGCAAGCCGGTACAGGAACTTGTCAGCAAGGATTCTAGCGGTGATCGCGCGATCCAGCGCGACTTGAGCCTTACCTGGGCCGCCGACCTGCCACCGGGCAATAGCCTTACAGCCGGTTCCTGGTGGTCGGCGCAACCGACCGACGATGTTCCCGGTGTTTCGGTGGAGGCCAAGGTTGCCGAAAGCCTGAAGCTGAAACTCAACGATCACCTGGTTTTCACCGTGGGTGGGGAAAACCGCGAAGCGCGGGTCACCAGCCTGCGAGAGATCAACTGGGACAACTTCCAGCCCAACTTCTTCATGATCTTCCAGCCGGGAACCCTGAAAGACCTGCCAGCCACCTACTTGACCAGTTTTTACCTGGCAGCCGGCCATGACCAGCAGATCGTCGACCTGTCCCGGGCCTTCCCGGCAGTGACTATCCTGCAGGTCGAGGCGCTGCTTGCCCAACTGCGCAGCATTCTGGCCCAGGTCACCCTGGCAGTGGAGTATGTGCTGTTGTTTGTGCTGGCAGCGGGAATGGCGGTGCTGTTCTCCGGCCTGCAGGCCACCCTGGATGAACGTATCCGTCAAGGCGCCTTGCTGCGCGCCCTGGGGGCCGAGCGCAAGTTGCTGGTCACGGCTCGGCGTATCGAGTTCGGATTGCTGGGGGCTGTCAGCGGCTTGCTGGCAGCGCTGGGGACGGAGTTGGTAACCCTGGTGTTGTACCGCTACGCCTTTGACCTGCCCTGGCACCCTCACCCGTGGCTGCTGGTTCTTCCCGTCATCGGTGCGGTGCTGATTGGCGGTGCCGGCGTATTCGGTACACGGCGGGCCTTGAATGCCAGCCCATTGACCGTGTTGCGCGAAGGCTGAAAAAACTGATGGCCCGCTCGCGACGCGGAGCGCGGGCCATCAATGCCTACTTCACATACTCGATAGCAGTAATCCACCAGCACACCTCGCCACTGGGGGTCTGCACCATGGCTTCGTCATCCACTTCCTTTCGGAGCAACGCCCTGGCCATGGGCGAGTCGATGGAGATGTAGTCCATGCGCTCGTAAATTTCGTCGTAGCCGACGATGCGAAAGCGCTTGGTCTCGCCCTGCTCGTTTTCAATGTCCACCCAGGCGCCGAAAAACACCCGGCCTTCCTGCTCGGGCATGTACTCGACCACGCGCATGTCCTCCAGGCGCTTGCGCAAGTAACGCACCCGACGATCAATCTCGCGCAACAGTTTCTTGTTGTACTGATAATCCGCGTTTTCGCTTCTGTCCCCCAATGAGGCAGCCCACGTCACTTTACGGGTGGTATCGGGGCGCTTTTCTCGCCACAGGTAATCAAGCTCTTTCTTTAGCGCTTCATGACCTTCTTTGGTAATCAGCTTGGTACTCAAAAGCTATACATCCCCTGGAAATTTCCCTTTATTCGGACACATTGCGATATCAAGCAGAAGACCACAATCGTCTGACTTCAGTTGACTGGCGTCGATGATAAATGAACGGGGGAAAGTAGCCAGACTTGGCTCACCCAACCGTTACACAGGCGCCTCTCCATCAGCTTGAGGTTGCGGCTCTACACTCCCGTCCTGGTCATGACCAGCGCCGAGCACTTCATCCACATTATGGAGCACCTCCCTGAGGCCAGCCCTGAAACGGGATAAGTGCGACAGCCCTACGGCCAATTGCTCCTCCCTATGACGGACTGCCAGGTCGTGACTGTGTGACTCAATGGCTTGACGCTCCAGATCGCGCACCCACTCTTCCAGCCGGTGCTGTTGCGCCTGTTGCCCCTCAGCACGCCCCTGCAATTGCTCTTCACGAGTATTCAACATCTGGGCCTGCTGTTGCAGAGCGAGCTCTTTTTCGGAGGCTCGACCGGCCTCCTGTTGCTTCGTTAGCTCCCAACTGGCTTTTTCCTGCTGCAACAGACTGCGAGACTGAGCAAGCTCTTCCTCCTGCTTGAGTACAGTATTTTTCTGCTGCGTCAGTTCTTGAGCCACCCGAGCAAGATTGGTCAGCGTATTGTCCACCTCAAAGAGCGATACCCGCTCCTCCTCGACAGGAGGAACCGGTGCAGTTTCACGCTCGGGCGCTTCCCTCGCCTGCTGGTCCGGCACAGGATGCAAAGTCACGGGAAAGGACTCTTCCAACACCGTTTGCAACATTGGTTCAACGTGCACTTGCTGCGCAGACTCAGCAAGTTGCTGCGCTACAGGTGCAACAGCAGGGGCCTGTAACAGCGTCTCGCATGACTCCGGCTCGATTTGTCTCAAGGCCCTGGGTGGAGCCACCATGTGTGAGGAAAAACGAATCGAAGGGACAATCAACGAGGTACTTTCGATAGCTGGCAAACCCGGTACCGAAGTCCCTAGTGTGATCACTTTCATCACTAGCGTCTTTTTGATCGTCAACGAGTGGTGGTCCTCTGGACGCGCCGGCGGCAGCTTGCACCCCTTCAAATCAACAAAATGGTAGGGAATCTGGGGCTCCGATACGCTTCCCGGCTTACTACCAGGCCCGGCAGCCAACGTAAGGATTTGCTTGAAAACTTGCATCGCTACCTGCAAGTCGCTCTTGGAATCAATTCCTCCCAAAAAATACCGTTCAGACTTCTTACGTAACGCTGCAATGTATACCCGTGAACTGCCGGGCTCCGTCTCTTCATCCAGGCTATAGGCCAGAAAGTTCGATGAGACCTGAGCTACGGAAAAGCCACAAAGCAGCGCACCATTAACCGGAGTGTCCTGACCAGATCGTTCAAGAACAAGAGTGCGTAAAAGCATCATGAAAATCAGGTTCCCTTTTAAATTATTAGAACTTAAAACCCATATAAAACACCAAATCAACAGTAAAAGTCAGCCGAAACAGCCTAATCATCTCAATGATTAACCTGCTTGTACGTAGGGATTATCCTATTTAGCTTTTCCGGCATATCCAACGCCCGACTTTGAACGTACCATTTTTGCAACCCCAATACACGGCGCCTGCTGACCGCAACTTTTCAAGCCTTTATTTTTCATAACGCCAACGTTTCACCCGGATCGCCCCCCATCCAGTGCACCTACCCAACAGAAAAATATAATGATAGAGATAACAAACCTAACAAAAACCATTAGTAGAAGAAGCGTTATAAAAGATATTTCTTTTCGTGGCGAACATAAAGAAAGCCTGGGACTGCTCGGACATGACGGCGCAGGTAAAACAACAATGATGAAAATGCTATCAGGAGCGCTCGCCCCCTCCTCTGGCCATATAAGTATATTTGGAATTGATCTAGGCCTTCAGCCTCTACAGGCAAAAAAGATAATAGGCTACCAACCAGAAACCTTGAGTAGTCATCACTCAATTACGGTGAAGGTCTTTCTTGATTTTATTGCTGACGTTCGTGGGTTCCATGGCAAAAACAAACGCAAAATGGTGGACCGCGCGGTCGACCGACTGGACCTCAGGCGCACCCTCAAATACTGCATTGATACCCTGCCTGCAGGACTGAAACGCCAAGTAGCGATCGCCCAAGCCATCCTTCATGATCCGGCCTTATTGTTGCTGGATGAACCCACCGAGGGCCTCGCGCCCCATCAAAAACACAACATCAGGACCCTCATCACCTCGTTGGCGAGCGAGATGAGCGTCATCATTGCCTCCCGTAACCCCGAAGAAGTTGCCTGTATCTGCGACCGCGCGTTGATCATCGCTGACGGTCGCTTAATGGCAGACCTGCCTGTGTCAGCACTGAAGCACAGCTCCCGCCATTTTCAGGCAGTCACCCTGACAGTCGATGGTCCACTGGATCTACTCGCGCTAGCCGTGCTGCCGGGTGTTGCAGGAATCGAGGAGCACCGGCATACGCCAGGCACCGTGACAGTACTGGCAATGCCAGGCCAAATTATCTATCCCCATATCAACACATTGATTGCCAACCGTCGCTGGAAAATCAACTCGCTGCAGGTGGAGCCTGGACGCTTGAATGATGTGGTTCACCACCTGAGCCAAGAGGCCTCAAATTGAAACTGTTACCCGTCATATTCAAGCGACAGCTTGGCAGTTACTTTTCTTCACCTGCCACTTATCTCTGTATTGCAGCTTTCTTACTGGTGTCCACTATTGCTGGCTTTCAGCTAGGCACATTTCTGGAACATGACAGTACCGACCTGTACCCTTTTTTCCGGTTTCACCCTTGGCTTTATCTTTTCCTTATTCCCGTACTTTGCACACAACTTTGGTCAGATGAAGGAAAAGAAGGCGCACTCGACTTCCTGAACACCTTACCCATAAACGTTTTCGAACTGGCACTCGGAAAATTTTTCGCGGCCTGGACGATTTCAGGATTAGCCCTGCTATTAACATTCCCAACGGTTATTACCGTCAACTACTTAGGACTCCCCGAGAATGAAACCATTGCAATACAGTTCTTCGGGAGCTGGTTATTAGCAGGTGCTTATCTGGCGGGAGGTTGCTTTATCTGTGCACTGACCTGCCACCGATTCATTATCTTTACTTTAACTCTTTGCTTGCTGCTTACAGCCAGCGGACTGTCATCTATTCTCGATGCCTTTGACTATCACACCCCGGCCTGGATTATCGAAAATTTAATTTCTCTAAGTCCATCGGCGCGCTTTGACACGATCGGTAACGGCGTTCTGACACTGCAAGACCTTTCGTACTTCCTCAGCATGATTCTTGCGTTTCTCGTCGCAACAATCGTCACCCTGAAATTTAAAAAAAAAGGCTGAGAAGGAAAGACCTCGATGAAACCTCTCATAAGCATCGCCATCACACTTATCGTCACACTATTACTCTTTCTCGCTTTCAATCTGGTATGGGCACTGAAACTCCCCAATACCCGGCTGTACCTGTCAGAGCAAAAAATCCACACGCTGTCCGAACCCACCAACACCATGCTCGCCACACTCGAGCACTCCATGGATCTGTACTTTTTCAACTCGAGAAAACACCCTCAAAAGAGCGCCGTGTTGGAGCGTTACGGTAGGGATGTCGAGACACTGCTCAAAGAGTACGAAAAAGCCGCAAATGGCAAAATCAGATTGCACCTTATCGATCCCATGCCTTTTTCCGAGGATGAATACAAAGCCAAGCTATTGGGCCTGGACGGCAAGCAAGGGTTCTTCGGCCTTGTCGGGGTCAATGCGAACAATGCTGCACAAAAAATCGAGTCCTTCAGCCCCGGTCAGGAGTCGTTACTGGAGTATGAGATCAGCCATCTGATCTCCAAGGTGACCCATCCCGAACAAGCCGTTATAGGCCTGATATCAGGGCTGCCGATGGATGGCGAACGGGATGAGCATAACCGAACAACCTCGCCTCCCTGGCGATTACTCCAGGAGATTCGTCGGCACTTCAACCTGATGAGCCTGGCGAACGATATCGAACAGATTCCCGATCATGTTAAAACCCTGATGCTGGTTCATCCCAAACGATTACCCGATCGAACCTTGTATGCCATTGACCAGTTTGTACAGGGCGGTGGCAAGCTGATGTTATTTATTGATCCGTTGAGCGAACTGGACACCAGCCCAGAAACATCAGACAAATACTCGAACCTGCCAGGAATGTTGACCGCTTGGGGGCTGCAGATGCCTGCTCATAAAGTACTCGCCGATCGCCTCTACGCCACCCCGGTTGTTCTCACCGACGGGCATCCACCCATCCGCCATCCGGCAGCACTTACCTTGCCGCGCCAGGCAATGGCACAGAACGACGTCAGCACCTGGAAGCTGGGCACTGTGACGGTGTTAAGCAGTGGCGCACTTATTGCGCTTAAAAAGAGCCGTACCACCTTCACTCCCCTGCTCCAAAGCTCGGGCCAAGCAGCCCTGTTTGATGCTGGCCGCTTCGCCAGCCCAACCGAATTTGACTCATTGAACAACGAGGCCACAACTCGCGGACAACGCCATGTCATCGCCGCCCGTATTCAGGGGCCTGCGTACTCAGCATTTGCGGGTGATACCAACGTCCAGAATACCGGTTTGCAAAAAGCGGCCCACATTCATGTGGTGGTGATCGCCGACACCGACCTGCTCAGCGACCGTGTATGGAGCGCGATACAGGACCGCAATGGGAAAAGCATCACGTATTCAGGTAATGCGAGGTTTGTCCTCAATACATTGGACAACCTTTCCGGTCCCGATACGCTGATGAACATTCGGCCCCATGCAGGCATCCGCCGACCACTGCTGGTACTGGAGAAGTTACGCAACGACGCTGCGCAGGATTACCGTGAAAAATCTGCCGCACTGGAGCTGCGCCTGGACCAGACGGAAAAGGAATGGCAATCCCTCCAACTGCCGTCATTCAGTACAGGAGTGGTCACACCAAACCCGCTGCTGCAAGCGCTCAACAAAGAACGTCTGCGCTTACCCATGGAGCTTCACGCATTAAAAATTCAGGCCTACGCGAAGGTCTACGCTTTGGAGCGAAACGTAAAACTGCTCAACACCGTTACGCTACCGCTGATACTCAGCCTGATAGCCCTGGGTGTTTTCCTGTCCCGCCGATATCGTCAGTTCCCACCCTCGGCGATCCATTACTGAGACGGCTCAACGCCGTGTAATCAACCCTTGCCGTGAGATACGGGTCAATTGCCGGATAACTTCGCCAGCCTCGCTGGCACTTGGCGCTTGAATGACCGCCAGGTCAAAACTGTCGGTGGCAAAGCGGGAAAGAGAATCACCGTCGTCGACAAACTGGATCAGAAAGGCCGAAGGCCTGCCAGTGCGGCGCGGCCAACCATCCAGATAACGCAATAGCGTAGGCTGATGTTTGCCACCCAGCAGGATTTTCGGATTGCGCTGAGTGAGACCCGCAGTGATCGGGGCCAAGCGTATGAGAGGGCGTAGTGCATTCATCGTGTCGTGTCTCTGCCTCAAAAGTCTGCGGGCAGGTGAGAGGCAACACCGAACCAGCGCTTTAGCGGTATTTCGAAACCTGGATCAGGTTTCTGTCGGGACTGTTCTCAGTCACCTGTGGCGCCCCGCAATTAGCTGTTTAAATCGGCGCATAAGCAGCATCCTAGAGAAGCCTGTGGGGCGGTGTCAAGAATCCCGAGCAACGAAAAGGCCCGCACGGGCGGGCCTTTTAAGGGACTTGCAATATCTCAGTTGGCGATTGCACGGTCGGCAGACAATTTGCCAGCACCTTCCAGCATCACGGCGATAGTGCCACCCAGCAAGGCCAGCGCAAACTCATAACCGTTGTTGGCCATGAACAGCCCGTTATGGATGTGCACCGAGAAGATCGCCACCAACGAAATAATGCTCAGGCCCAGTGCCGCAGGCCGCGCCAGCAAACCGATGATCAGTGCCAGGCCGGCGAAGAACTCAGTACCACCCGACAGCAGCGCCATTAGGGTGCCCGGAGCCAGACCGATACTTTCCATCCACTGTGCAGTGCCGGCCAAACCACCACCGCCGAACCAGCCGAAGAGCTTTTGCGAACCGTGGGCAGCGAAGACGATACCAACAAAAATTCGCAGGACTGTCAGGCCGTAGCCGGCGCGGGTGGACAGAAGGCTTTTGATCACTGGGCTCATGCTGGTAAATCCTTTTCAAGATAGGGGTTGGTTGGCCGCTATATTAATCAGTTTAAGGAATGATAAAAGCCGAAAAAATGCCGAATTAATATCGATTTAATCGATTATTTGCGTGAGGCAATCTTCGGCGTCGGCGGTTCAAGGGAATCCCGCTCCCGATCAAACGCCAAATAGTACTTGTTGACGCTATTAACATAGCTGACGCCGCCCATTCCCACCTGCTCCATGGCAATGCGTTCGACCTGGAAAAACCACTGATTGGGATTCAAGCCCCGTCGCCGGGCCTCGGCGCGCATGCCTTGTACCCGTTCCGGGCCCATGTTGTAGGCCGCCAGGATAAACGCCATGCGCTCACGCTCGTTAAGTTTGGGGCTGGCGAAAAACTTGCGACGGATCAGCGCCAAGTAACGCGCGCTTGCCTGCACATTGCTGTCCAGGGTCTGAATATTGTTGACCCCTACCCGCTGGGCGGCTGACGGTGTGATCTGCATCAGGCCGGTGGGGCCGCTGGCACTTTTTGCACTGGGATCAAGGGATGACTCCTTGAACGCCACAGCGGCCAGGTTCAGCCAGTCCATCCCCTGCTCCCGAGCATGTTTCTGCAACACCGGCCGTAGCTTTTCCAGGCGCTGGCGGTCAGCCCGGGCCAATGGATAACGCACTTGATACAGGCGACGGTAGACACGCTGGAAGGCAACATCCTGATCGGCTGGGGTCTTGTAGGTCTTCAGGAAGCGGTCAATGCTGGCCCGCAACATTGCGGCGTCCTGGCGGACAAACCAGTATTCTTCGCCCGGCTCCCTGATCGTCACTTGTCGATCAAAGCGCAACTTGGGCAGGACCTTCGACCAACGCTCGGCAATCGGGCGCTCGACGATGGTCAGGTGGAAAATACCGGCCTGGACCATCTCCAGCACGTCCTCCACGGCCAGACTGGGATCGACCCACTCCACTTTCACCGGCGGCAACTTGCGCAACGCCAGCTTCTGGTTGATCTGGTTTACCGCCTCCCCAGCCGCACTGCCAGTGGTCAGGGCCAGGGTCCGGCCGGACAACTGCTCCAATCGGGTAAACCGTCGCTCGCCCTTGACCCCGACGAGCCACAGAGGCACGTCACTGACAATCGGGTCGCTGGTGCTGATCTTGTGCGTCGCCTTCAGATCCAGCAGTTCTCCGGGCGCTACCAGATCCCCTTCGCCACGCGCCAGCGCGCCCAGCAACTGGTCCTTGGCCTTGGGAATAATCTTGAGGTTGATTGCCTGACCGTCGCGGGCGTGGCCGTTGAGGTATTGCTCGAAGGCGCGCAGTCGATGGTACTCAGCACCGATGGCCTGGCCCTGGACTTCACCCGAGCTATTGCGGCTCTGGTTGACCAATACACGCAAGGTGCGGCTGTTGCGAATTTCGGCAAGGTCGCGGACCTTGCCCGGCTTGGCCGCTTCTGGCGGCCCGGGCAGACGCGCAACCGCCGCCGGAGGCAGCAGTAACGTCAGGCACAGCATGAGCAACGCCGAGGGTCGGATCATCCGCTCTCCGGAAAGAATACGGCCCAACAACTCATCTACGACAAGGCATTGGGGGACAGAAACAGAGCGCCGTGAGCGCAGGCTTTGGTTGCAAGGGCGGCACGGTGGAAGGCACTCGGCCAAACACGGTGTCACTCGTGACATACAAAGACAGCTTCAACTCGTTGTAGTTCTTGGCTTTTCTTATAAATCTACAGCTCTGATATGCTTTCCGACCGCAGGCGGAGATAGCACCATGCAACTCATTGATATCGGCGTCAACCTGACCAACCCAAGTTTCGACGACAAGCACCAGGCCGTACTGGACCGTGCGTATGCCGCCGGGGTCAGCCAATTGGTCCTCACCGGCACCAGTGTGGAGGGCAGCGAGCAGGCCCTGGAGCTCTGTCATCGACTGGATGAAACTGACCAACGGTTATTCGCCACCGCCGGTATTCACCCCCATAGCGCCAGCGACTGGAATGCTGACAGCGCACAACGCCTGCGAGCGCTGCTCAAGGAAAACCGCGTGCGCGCGGTGGGTGAATGTGGGCTGGATTTCAACCGGGATTTCTCGCCACGCCCGCAACAGGAAAAAGTCCTCGAAGAACACCTGGCCCTGGCCGTGGAGCTCAAGTTACCGGTGTTTCTCCATGAACGGGACGCCAACCAGCGCTTGCTGGAAATCCTTCGGGACTATCGCGATCACCTGTCCGCCGCCGTGGTGCACTGCTTCACCGGTGAACAGCGCGCTCTGTTCAGCTACCTCGACCTGGACTTGCATATCGGCATTACCGGGTGGATCTGTGATGAGCGTCGTGGGACACACCTGCATCCCTTAGTCAGGGAAATTCCCCGAGGCCGTCTGATGCTGGAAAGCGATGCGCCATACCTTTTGCCACGCACCCTGCGCCCCAAACCAAAGAACGGCCGTAATGAACCCGCCTATCTGCCAGAAGTGTTGCGCGAAGTCGCCTTGCATCGTGAAGAAAGCACAGACGATCTGGCCCAACACAGTACCGCCTGCGCCCGCGCCTTTTTCGGACTGCCTGTGCCGGATTGACGCGGCACATTGACCCACATCAAGGCCCTTTCCCTGAGTAGCGGCACAATAATGGCACCTTGCCAATGCTGTTTCCGCTATCAGAGAAAACCTTCCATGGGTGCCTGGCTTAGCAACATCTCACTGAAGTACAAATTCTGGGCCGTCAATGCGGTCGCCTTCATCACCACGCTGCTGCTGGTGCTGTACGCAGTACAGCTCGAACAACAGGCCCGCAGCCAAGCCTCCCAAACCTCCGCGCTGGCTCAGGGACAATTGCTCGGCGCCTGGCCCGCGAATCAGGCGCTGCCCAAAGGCGAGCAATGGCTGACGTTCGCACGGGGTCAGATCCCACAGTTGGCAGACAAGGATCTGTCAGCCCTGAGCACAGCCAGCGGTTGGGTTGAGTTCAATCACATGCCGCTGTTCGGTGAAAACCCGCTGATGGGTGCCGACGTGATCGCCCGGCCCGACGGCCAGCAGGTTGCCGTACTGGCTTATGCACCAAGTTTGAGCCAGGTGTTCACTGAGCGCTTCGCCAACTACGCCGTAGCGGTGATGATCCTGATGCTGGCCATGCTCGGCGCCTCGCAACTGCTGATCCGCTTCCTGCTCAGCCAGCTCAACACCTTGAAAGACGTGATGCTGCATGTGGAAAAAACCGGCGATTTATCGGCCCGCGTGCCGCTGGCCTGCACTGATGAGGTCGGCCAGATGGCCAGTGCGTTCAACGCCATGCAAGCCGGCTATCAACGCGTGGTCAACACTGTGGCGCGCACCGCCAGGCAACTGGACGAAGGGGCCGCACGCCTGGCCAGCAGCATGAATGAAGTCCAGCACGGCATGCTCGGCCAGCAAAGCGAAACCGACCAGGCCGCCACGGCCATCAATGAGATGACCGCTACCGTGTACCACATCGCCCAGCATGCCAGCGCCACCCGTGATCTGTCGCAGACCGCCGACACCCTGGCCGGCAGCGGCCAGGAAGTGGTAGGCCGTGTGCAACGCTCGATTGCCGGGTTATCCACAGGCGTTCAACAAACCGCTGAGATGATCCAGAAGCTGGCCGAGGACAGCCAGAAAATCAACGGCGTGGTCGGCGTGATTCACAGCATCGCGGAACAAACCAACCTGCTGGCCCTCAACGCTGCCATCGAGGCGGCCCGTGCCGGGGAAATGGGCCGTGGCTTTGCGGTAGTCGCCGACGAGGTGCGCAACCTGGCCAAACGCGTACAAAGCTCCACCGACGAAATCACCCGCATGGTTTCGGCCCTGCAGGCCGGCACTCGGGATGCGGTGGACTTCATGCAGGAAAGCTCGTTCAAGGCCGACGACTGCGTGCAACAGGCCCAGGAAGCCCGTGCAGCACTCGCGCAGATCACCGGTGCCGTGGCGCAGATGCGTGAAAGCAACACCCAGATCGCCGTTGCCGCCGAACAGCAAAGTCACGTGGCCGAAGAGATGAACCGGGCGGTGGTGAGTATTCGTGACGTCACTGAAAACACCGTGCAACAGACCGTGGATTCGGCAACCACGAGCAATGAGCTGGCCACGTTGGCCGGGGAATTGAGCCGGGCGATTGGTCAATTGAAGTTATAGCTATAGCCTCGATAGCCAGCCTTGATTCGCCTGGCTATCCAGCCCAACCTAAACTCTGTTCAAGTTGTTTCAGAACAGAGGATTTGATCATGGGCAAACGTCATCCAAACATTCCCGCCTGGCAATGGCGCAATCACCCACAGAGCCATCAGCATTCGACCAATCAGGTTCTGCAACTGATTGCACTGCCACTGTTCATCATCGGTTTTCTGCTGATTGCCTCCGGAGTGTTCAGCTTGAACTTGGCCAGTGTTGCCGTCGGGGTTGTCGGGTTGCTGGCAGCCATGGCCCTGCAACACCATGGCCGCAGCCTGGAGGCTCGTACGGCTAACGCCTCCAGCGATCGGCACCTGTTGGTCTGAGGGCCTAAGCGAACACCACCACGGTCTGCCGGCTCAGGGCCATCAACTGCCCGGTGGGGCTCCAAAGCGCGGCGGCAGCATGACCATAGCCGTCGCGGGCATGCTCGATCTGCACATGGTACTGGCACCAGTCCAGCGTGGTGAGGTCCTGCAAGGGTTGAACGAATTCGATGGTCCAAGTCAACGTGCTGCCCGGCGCCGGCTGGGTCAGGTGAGGTAACAGGGCCGGCGGCCAAGCATCCACCAATGCGAGGATGTAGGCCTCAGTCAATGGCTCTTCCTTCACATCCCCACGCAAGCGCACCCAGCCGCCCATCTCGCGAGATTTGTTACCGGTGAATGGCAGGCCACCCACACTCCAGCGCATGGCCAGATGGCGCATGAACTCGGGGGTCACGCCTTTGATATAGGGCAGTTCCTGGCACTCGTCCCAGTGTTTGAAGGTAGGTGCCGGTTCGGCCACGACATTAATCTGCGAAGGCCGCGAAGCGCCGAAGCTGGCTTGTACCAGGGTCATCACCTCACCGTTCTGCACCACCCGGCCCAGCAACTGGCTGACGGCCTTGCCTTCACGCAGCACTTCGACTTGATAACTGGCCGGCAAATCCGGCGCCACCGGGCCGACAAAGGTAATGGCCAACGAGCGCAGCGGTCGATCTGCCGGCACTTTGGCGCGCAGGGCTTCGTACTGCAAGGCGGCGACCAGGCCACCAAATGTGGCTCGGCCCTGGGCCCACTCGGCCGGGATCGTCACGTCCAGGGGATGGCTACGGGCAGCGTCGAGCAAATCACAAAAGCGCATGGCGACCTCAATTCAACGAAAAACGGTTGAGGGATCTTAACCAGCGCGCGGCTACGGCACACCACCTATTCCGGCCAAACAAGCGGACAGATAAGCCTTAGGCCTTATTCGTGAAACAGTCGGCGCTCAATTTATCCAGCACTCGATCCGCCCGCCCTTCCGCTTCGGACACAGTCCGATGCCAAACGGCGACGCAGGGTTGCAAATCCACCTGGTGTTCAGCCTGGGCCAGCCATTGCCAGCAATCGTGCCAGTCACCCAGCGCGCCCTGAGCAGACTTGAGTCGTGACATGGCTTTGTCCGGCAACTTCCCCAGTTGCGGATAAGCCTGCGCCGCATAGCGCACCCGCTTGATCAGCAGGCGCAAGCGATGACGGTCATGGTCGGGGTCGTGCAACGCCACATCCAGTTTCTGCCACTGCTTGGCCAGGCGCTTTTCAATGCGTGGACGCAGGCCCCTGAGCAGCTTTTGCCGCTGAGACGCGCGGATAAACCGCGGGAATGCATCAAGGATCAACAACAGTTGTGCCAGCTCCGGCCCTCGGGCCACTTGGCGATACGCATCCGACTGTTGAGCCATACGGCGGGCAGCGGCCTCATGATGGCCGTGCTGGTGAAGATAGGCCGCCAGGACCTCACGGTCCCGCAGTGGCGTGGTCAGTTGGCCGACGCCACTGGCGGCGGCCTCCAATTGTTCGACACCGGGTAAACCACGCAACGGCCGCAGCAGGCTGCGCAGGCGTCGTACGGTAGTACGCAGGTCGTGCAAGGCTTCATCATCGGTGACCGCTGCAAGGCGCGCCTGGCAGTTCAGCAACCCAACTTCCAGGCCAATGACCTGAGCGACCAACTGATCTACCAAGGCAGACATGCTTACTTCCCCTGTTCATCATCGGGGCGCCTGATGCAGCCAGCGCCACGCACCACCTTAACGACTACTACTCCATGACACGGTGATCGGGATCAACGCCCAGCACGAGACTCACGAATGTAGAAGCGGGCTTTCTCGGCCTTGTTGGAGCATCCTTCGAAGGCTTCGAATTGCTGCTGGGTCTTGGCACCGGTCAGCAGGGACAGGGCCTTGGAGTAACTCACGGTGCCAGCGAAGCCTTCAGCCTTGGCCAGGTCCAGCTCTTTCCAGGCCGAATCCAACTGCGAAGCACAGCTGTCGCGATAAGCAGTTTTTCCTGCGCAACCGGCCAGCGCCAATACGATCACAGGCAAACACATCCAGGCTTTCATCAATGACACCTCAAAAAAAGAAAAACAGTCGTGGTAAGTAGACGTTGCCTACAACAAAAAGTGCCTTGTCAGGCAGCCTGAAATCCAAAGTCCTATTGCCGAAGCATACCCGAGCAGAATGTCTCCCTCGCAAAAATAATCCACGTAGGCAGCGAATATTGAAGCCACCTCTCGATGGGTGCATTGTGGGCACCTGTTTTACGAAGGACTCAGATCATGAAGAAACGTGTTGCATTGGTGCTGGGCTCCGGCGGTGCTCGGGGTTACGCCCATATCGGAGTGATCGAAGAGATCGAAAAACGCGGCTATGACATCGCCTGTATTGCCGGCTGTTCCATGGGTGCGGTAGTGGGCGGAATCTACGCCGCGGGCAAGCTGGACGAGTATCGAAACTGGATCGAAAGCCTGGACTACCTGGACGTACTGCGCCTGGTGGACGTGAGCTTTCGTCTCGGTGCCATACGCGGCGAAAAGGTCTTCGGACAGATTCGCAAGATCGTCGGCGAGATCAATATCGAAGACCTGCGTATCCCCTACACCGCGGTGGCCACCGACCTGACCAACCAGCAGGAAATCTGGTTCCAGGAAGGCTGCCTGCATCAGGCCATGCGTGCTTCAGCCGCCATTCCCAGCCTGTTCACCCCGGTGATGCAAGGCAACCGTATGTTGGTGGACGGCGGCCTGCTCAACCCGCTGCCCATCGTGCCGGTGGTGTCGAGCCACTGCGATCTGATCATCGCAGTCAACCTCAACTCCACTAACCAGAAGCACTACCAACTGCCGGTGATTCAACGTCCACCTGCGTTCAAGAGCCGCTTTGACAACCTGGTACGTTCGCTGGGTTCGCACTTGCCATTTCGCCGCAAGCAGGCCGAGCAGTTACTGCTGCTGGAGCAGGAAGCCCTGCAAGCCCAAGCCGCCGACATCAACCCGTGGCTGGAGTCCGCCGAACCCGAAGCACAACAGCCTGCCGCCGCGCCGGAAAAGGCCGGAGCGCCGAAGTCCGCCACCGGTTCATTCATCATCGACAACGTTGGCCCTGCATCGCTGCTGGACCTGATCAACCAGAGCTTCGAGGTGATGCAGACTTCACTGGCGCAGTACAAGATCGCCGGTTACCCACCGGACATTCTGATCAACGTGCCGAAGCGGGTGTGCCGATTTTTCGAGTTCTACAAGGCGCCGGAATTGATCGCCCTGGGGCGGGAGATTGCCAGCGATACGTTGGATCGGTATGAGAGTGAGCAGCAATGAATTTTCTGTGTGGCTACTGACGCCTTCGCGAGCAAGCCCGCGAAGGCGTCCATACGGGCACCACACATCTATCAGGTATCAGCCCTCGGTATTCAACAACCGATACCCAACCCCCGCCTCGGTCACGATAAACCTCGGCTGGGTCGGATCATCCGCCAGCTTCTGACGCAAATGCCCCACGACGATCCGCAGGTAATGACTGTCTTCGGTATGGGTCGGGCCCCAGATATCCTTGAGCAATTGCTGTTGGGTAATCACTCGGCCGGGATGCCGCGCCAGTTGCGCCAGCACCGCATATTCCTTGCGGGTCAGGGCCACTTCGGCGCCGTCCAGCAACACCCGACGATAGGCCAAGTCGACGGTCAGCGGCCCGAAGCGCAACGCCGCTTCCTGGGCCTCACCCGCCGGTGCCTGACGTAACAGGGCCCGCACACGGGCAAGGAACTCCTGGATACCGAAGGGTTTGGTCACGTAGTCATTGGCGCCGTTATCCAGCGCCTCGACCTTCTGTACTTCGCTGGCACGCACCGACAGCACCAACACCGGCACCGTCGACCATTCACGAAACTCGCGCAGTACTTGCTGGCCGTCCATGTCCGGCAGGCCGAGGTCGAGGACCAACAGGTCCGGTTTACTCAAGGCGGCCTGGGCCAGGCCTTCGTTGCCGGTCCCGGCCTCGATTACTTTGTAGCCCTGGGAGGCCAGGCTGATGCGCAAGAACTTGCGGATCTGCGGTTCGTCGTCAATGACCAAAATCGTCGCAGTCTGGCTCATGGTGTCCAATCAAAATCCGTGAAAAAAAGAGGGTAGCTCAAGGTTCGCTTTCCAGGCCAGGCTGGGCCTGCAAAGGCAGAAATAAGGTGATGCAAGTGCCCCGCCCTTCAATGCCCTCCGCCACACTGATATGCCCGCCGTGGGCACCGACCATGCCCTGGCAGATCGCCAAGCCGAGCCCGGTGCCCTGCCCTCCGCGATCACCGCGGGCGGCGGTGTAGAACATGTCGAAAATCTTCGCCCGCTCATCCTCGGGAATCCCCGGGCCTTCATCGCTGACCGCAAAAAACAACTGCTGGTCGAGCACGCCGGCGCGTAGTTGCAAACGGCCGTGGGGCGGCGAGAAACGCGCGGCGTTTTCCAGCACATTCACCAGCGCCTGCTCGATCAATGCCGCGTGCACGTACAACAACGGCAGTTCGGCTGGAACATCAGCCGTGACCTGCAACGGCGCCAGCACCGCGCGCAAGCGGCCCAACGAGCTGCCGACGATATCGCCGGGCGACACCCAATCCCGCGCCAGCTTCAAGGCACCGTGGCCCAGGCGTGTCATGTCCAGCAGGTTCTGAATATAGCGGTCCAGACGCTCGGCTTCGTCGCGGGTACCTTCCAGCAATTCCCGGCGATCTTCCAGCGGGATGGCCTCGCCGAGGGCCAACAGGCTGTCGATGCTGCCGCGCATGGAGGTCAGCGGCGTGCGCAAATCATGAGACACCGACGCCAACAAGGCACTGCGCAATTGTTCGGTTTCACCGTGCAGGCGAGCGGCTTCCAGCTCCTGGGCCAATTGGGCCCGGGCCAGCGCCTGAGCCAGTGGCTGGCTCAACGCGGTGAGCAAGCGACGGCGTTGGCCGCTCAACTCCCGGCCGGCTTTGGGGCTGACGCCCAGCAAACCCAACGGGCCTTCTTCGCCGGACAATGGCCACCACCACCAGCGACCAAACGGTAAAGTGCCGGTGCCCATACCCGCTGGCTGGTCGTGCTGCCAAGCCCAATCGGCAGCGGCGCGCTCAGCCTCGGTGAAGGTGATCGGGCCGCCGGTATCGACTTTCCAGTCACCCTGCCCGTCGCGATTGACCAGGCATAGGTGCAGGTCGTTCCAGTCTTCAAGGTGATGAGCCGCCGCGCTGATCACCGCCTGGCGATCAGTGGCGGCAGTGAGTTTGCGCGACAGGTCGAGCAGTTCGCTGGTTTCTTCCTGGGTGTCACGCAGGGCTTGCAGTTGCCGGCGTTGGCGAGCGGCCAGGTTACCGGTCAACGCGGCCATCAGCAGGAAGAACAACAGGGTCAGCACGTCTTCTTCACGCTGGATGGCGAAGGAGAAGTTCGGCGGAATAAACAGGAAGTCGTAGGTCAGGAATGACAGCGCCGCACAGGCCAGCGATGGGCCCAGGCTACTGCGCACCGCTACCAGCAACACGGCGGCGAGGAACACCAACGAAATGTTGGGCAACGGCAGAACACTGGACACCGCCCAGGCCACACCGGCGGCCAGCACGGTCGCTAGCACCGCAAGGGCATAGTCGAACCACACCAGGCCACGCACATCCGGCATACGTGGCGGGGTCGGGGCGTCGTCGCTGTCAAGGACGTTGATTTCCAGACCACGGGCATTGCGCAATAGCCGCGAGGCCAGTCCGCCACCGAACACCCGACGATGCCAGCGCGGCCGCGATTGACCCACCAACACGAGGCTGGCGCGACGTTCGACGGCGTGCTGGATCAGGGTCTTGGCCACTTCTCCCGCCCGCAGCAACACCACTTCACCGCCCAGGCGTTCGGCCAGTTGCTGAGCGTTTTGCAGGCGCAGTCGCGATTGCTCATCCCGTACTCGGCCGTTGTCCACGTGCACCAGGCTCCAGGGCAAATGCCGACGCTGAGCCACACGGCTGGCGTGACGCACCAGCCGCTCGGCCTGGGCATCACCGTCCACGCCCACCAACAGCCGCCCGCGCACCGTCGGTGCAGCCTGGCCCAGTTGCCGATAGCCTTGGGTCAAGTCATCGTCGACGTGGGCCGCCGCGGTCTGCATCGCCAGCTCGCGCAAAGCCATGAGATTGGTCTGGGTGAAGAACGCATCGATAGCCGCCCGAGCCTGTTCCGGCACGTAGACCTTACCGTCTCGCAGGCGCTCCAGCAGCTCGCGGGATGGCAGGTCGATCAGCAACAGCTCATCGGCCTCCTGCAATACCCAGTCAGGCAGGGTTTCACGCACCTGGACGCCGGTGATGCCACGCACTTGGTCGTTGAGGCTTTCCAGATGCTGCACGTTGACGGTGGTGAACACGTTGATGCCGGCCGCCAGCAGTTCCTGAATGTCCTGCCAGCGCTTTTCGTGGCGGCTGCCGGGAGCGTTGCTGTGGGCCAGTTCATCTACCAGCACCAGCTTGGGCTTGGCGGCGAGCAGACCGTCGAGGTCCATTTCCTCCAGCATCACGCCGCGGTATTCCGAGCGCAGCAACGGCTGTTGCGGCAGGCCGCTGAGCAAGGCTTCGGTCTCGGCGCGGCCATGGGTCTCCACTACACCGGCGACCAGTCGCACGCCCTGACGCAGTTGGGTATGGGCGGCCTGGAGCATGGCGTAGGTCTTGCCGACACCGGGGGCGGCACCGAGAAACACTTTGAGCCGGCCACGGCCGTCCCGGGGCAAGTCGGCTAACAGGGCATCGGCGCGGCCGGAGTCGCTCATGCGGGAGGTCTTCCTTCAGGTGTTGATGTGGATTTCTTGAGTCCGCCATTCGCGAGCAAGTCGAATGGCGGCCCCCCTGTTTACAACTTTTCCAAAGCCATGTTCAACGCCAGCACATTCACCACCGGCGGGCCCACCAGCGGGCTTTCGATGTGCTCATCCATCAAGCGTTCCAGGGTCGACACCGGCAGATTACGCGCCGCTGCAACCCGCGCCAGTTGATAGGCAATTGCTTGTGGTGGCAAGTGTGGATCAAGACCGCTGCCAGAGGTAGTCAACATCGCCAGAGGCACCGGGCCCTGGCTCGACACCAACAGTTTATTGGCATCGTCGAACACACGGGTAGCCAACGCCGGGTTGCTTGGCCCCAGGTTGCTGGCGCTACTGGAGACGGTAGCAAATGCTCCGGCAGATGGCCGTGGATGAAACCAGCTGTCGCCGGTGAAATCCTGGGCAATCAAGCTTGAACCGCGGACCTTGCCACTGGCATCGTGTACCAGGCTGCCGTTGGCTTGATCAGGGAACGCCACTTGTGCCACACCGGTGACAACCAGGGGATAAGCCACGCCGGTGATCAGGGTCATCAACACCAGCAGGCTCAGGGCCGGGCGGATCATGTTGGACATTTCATATTCCTCAATTCGTTGAACACATCAATTTCTGACACAACTGAAACCCGTGGCGAGGAGGCTTGCCCCCGTTGGGCTGCGCAGCGGCCCCTAGACCGGCCACCTCACTCTGTCTGAAAGAATGCGGCGGTCCTACTGGGGCTGCTGCGCAGCCCAACGCGGGCAAGCCCGCTCGCCACAAAAATCAGCCGGTTACACCAGGTGCAGTGCGGTCAACAGCATGTCGATCGCCTTGATCCCCACGAACGGCACCAGAAGCCCGCCCAGGCCATAAATCAACAGGTTGCGCCGCAGCAATGCTGCCGCACTCGCCGCGTGTACACGCACACCACGCAGTGCCAACGGGATCAGCACCACGATAATCAGCGCGTTGAACACGATGGCCGAGAGGATCGCGCTCTGCGGGCTTTGCAGGTGCATCACGTTGAGCACACCCAGTTGCGGGTAGATCGAGGCGAACAGCGCCGGCAGGATCGCGAAGTACTTGGCCACGTCGTTGGCGATGGAAAAGGTCGTCAATGCGCCACGGGTTACCAGCAACTCCTTGCCGATCTGCACCACGTCCAGCAGCTTGGTAGGGTCGCTGTCGAGGTCGACCATGTTGGCCGCTTCACGGGCGGCCTGAGTGCCGTCGTTCATCGCCATGCCGACGTCGGCCTGGGCCAGCGCCGGGGCGTCGTTGGCGCCGTCACCGCACATCGCCACCAGACGACCGTCATTCTGTTCATGGCGAATACGCGCCAGTTTTTTCTCCGGTGTGGCTTCGGCCAGCACGTCATCGACGCCCGCTTCAGCGGCAATCGCTGCGGCGGTCAACGGGTTGTCGCCGGTCACCATTACCGTACGGATTCCCAATTTGCGCAGCTCGGCGAAACGCTCACGGATGCCGGGTTTGACCACGTCCTTGAGGTGAATCGCCCCCAGCAATTTGCCATCGGCGCACACCAGCAACGGGGTGCCGCCACTCTGGGCGATCTTGTCGATTTCCCGGGACAGCGCCGGTTGCAGATCACTGCGTTGCAGGCCGATAAATGCCAGTAGCGAATCCACGGCGCCTTTACGGAACACACGGCCTTTGTAATCGACGCCGGACAGGCGTGTTTCGGCGCTGAACGGCACCACGGTCAGCTCTTCAGCCGATGGCTCGGCCTGAGGGTGCAACGCCCGCAGGTACTCGACGATGGACTTGCCTTCAGCGGTATCGTCGGCCAACGAGGCGAACAACGCCCCCTCGGCCAGTTCCTTGCCGTTGACACCGGGTGCGGCAACCACCGCCGTGCAACGACGGTTACCAAACGTGATGGTGCCGGTCTTGTCCAGCAACAGCACATGCACATCCCCCGCCGCTTCCACGGCGCGGCCGGACTTGGCGATCACGTTCAAGCGCACCAGGCGATCCATACCGGCGATACCGATAGCCGACAACAGGCCACCGATGGTGGTAGGAATCAGCGTGACCAACAGCGCCACCAGGAACACCAACGGCAGGCTGCCATTGGCAAAGTGGGCGAACGGCTGCAGGGTCACCACCACCAGCAGGAAGATCAGCGTCAGGCCGATCAGCAGGATATCCAGCGCGATTTCGTTGGGAGTTTTCTGGCGTTTGGCGCCTTCTACCAGGGCGATCATGCGGTCCAGTGTCGACTCACCTGGATTGACGGTGATACGGATCACCAACCAGTCCGAAACCAGGCGGGTGTTGCCAGTGACCGCCGAGCGGTCGCCGCCGGACTCACGGATCACCGGTGCAGATTCGCCGGTGATCGCCGCTTCGTTGACGGCAGCGATACCTTCAATGACCTCGCCGTCACCGGGGATCATTTCCCCGGCGGCAACCCGTACCACGTCGCCTTTACGCAGGCTTGCGGCTGGCACGACCTGGAAGCTGCCATCGGCTTCCTTGCGGCGCGCACTGAGGCCTTCGCTGCCGGCCTTTAGGCTGTCGGCACGGGCCTTGCCGCGACCTTCCGCCAAGGCTTCGGCGAAGTTAGCGAACAGCACGGTGAACCACAGCCATACGGCGATTTGGACGGCGACGTAGGTCGGTACTGAGGTGTCCGGCACAAAGCACAACACGGTGGTGAGGATCGCGGTCAGTTCGACCACCAGCATCACGGGTGAACGTTGCAACTGGCGCGGGTCCAGCTTGACGAACGCCTGGATCATCGCCGGTCGCCACAGGGCCGAGATTGCGGTTTTAGCCGGCTCCTGAGCGTTCACGGGAGCTGCGTTTTTTGCAGGCATATTCATTTTCATATCCCTTTAGAAGCCCATGCTCAAGTGTTCAGCGATAGGGCCCAGTGCCAGTGTCGGCAAGAAGCTCAGGCCGCCCACCAGCAAAATGGTCACGGTCAACAGGGTCACGAACAGCGGGCCATGGGTCGGAAAGCTGTTCTGGCCAATCGGTGCGGTTTTCTTCATCGCCAGGCTGCCGGCCAAGGCCAGTACCGGGAGGATGTAGCCGAAGCGACCGATCAACATGCCAAGGCCGAGCATCAGGTTGTGGAACGGAGTGTTGGCACTGAAACCGCCAAACGCCGAACCGTTGTTGGCACTGGCCGAGGTGTACGCGTAGAGCAACTGGCTGAAACCATGAGGGCCGGGATTGCTGATGGCACTGGCCGGGCCAGGCAGGCTGGCGGCAATGGCGCCAAGTACCAGTACGCCGACGGGCATCACCATCAAGGTCACTACCAGCAATTGCACTTCCTTGGCCTGGAGTTTCTTGCCCAGGTATTCCGGGGTACGTCCGATCATCAGGCCGGCGAGGAACACCGCAATCAACACATTGAGCAACATGCCGTACATACCGGCACCGACGCCGCCGAAAATCACTTCGCCGACCATCATGTTGACCAGCGCGACCATCCCGCTCAGGGGGCTGAGGCTGTCCTGCATGCCGTTCACCGAACCGTTGGATGCAGCGGTGGTGGTCACCGACCACAACACCGTACCGGTGGTGCCGAAGCGTGCCTCCTTGCCCTCCTGCGGCGCGGTCTGTTCGACGGCCGGGTTGTTCAGGGTCGGGTTGGGCTGGTATTCGGACCACAGCGAAGTCGCGCCGCCGATGAGGAACAGCGCCAACATACAACCGAGGATCGCTCGGCTCTGACGCAGGTCTTTTACGTAATGGCCAAAGGTGAACACTAACGCCACCGGGATCAGGATGATGGATGCCACTTCGAACAGGTTGGCCCAGGCGGTCGGATCCTCGAACGGATGCGCCGAGTTGACCCCGAAGAAACCACCGCCGTTGGTGCCCAGTTGCTTGATCGCAATCTGGCTGGCGGCCGGACCCAAGGGGATCACTTGATCCACACCTTGCATCGTCACCGCATCAACGTAATGGGCGAAGGTTTGCGGCACGCCCTGCCACACCAGGAACAACGCGAGCACCAGGCACAACGGCAACAAACCGTAGAGGGTGGCGCGGGTCATATCGACCCAGAAGTTGCCCAGGGTCTTGGTGGATTTGCGACCGATACCACGGCACAGCGCGACCAGCACCGCCAAACCGGTGGCGGCGCTGACGAAGTTCTGCACGGTAAGGCCGGCCATCTGGCTGAGGTAGCTCAGGGAGGCTTCACCGCTGTAGGACTGCCAATTGGTGTTGGTCATGAAACTGATTGCAGTGTTGAAGGCCAGCGTCCATTCCTGACCTGGCAGTTTCTGCGGATTGAGGGGCAGATAGTCCTGGAACAACAGAATCGCGAACAGCAACACAAACCCTGCAAGGTTGAAGGCGAGCAAGGCCAGGGCATACTTCTGCCAGCTCTGCTCTTCCTGCGAGTCAACGCCAGCGATGCGATAACACACACGCTCCACCGGACCGAAAACCGGGGTCAGCCACGTGCGCTGGCCTTCCATGACCTTGTAGTAAAACCGCCCCAAAAAGGGCGCCGGAATCAGTACCAAGGCAAAGAAGGCAATGATCAGCCAATAGTCATAACTGTGCATAGCCGCTCCTAGTTCCGATCCGCGCGTAACAGCGCAACCAGCAGATAAATGAACAGCGCCACAGCCAACAGCAGTGACACCCCGTCCAGAACGCTCATGGAAGTTCTCCGTCGTACGGCGATTGCCGTGTGTAGGGGTATTGTCCGCAGGTGCGCCGTAAAGGAACGAGAGCGAGGGTATGGGCAGGGCGTAAAGAGCGCGTAAAGAGTGGGTTTATGCGGGGTTTACACTGGGGTTTTGGGGGGCTTTGAGGGCCTCATCGCGGGCTAGCCCGGCTCCCACATTGGAGTGCTGTCACCTGTGGGAGCCGGGCTTGCCCGCGATGGCGCCGTCAGCATCACCACCGCACTTATCTGGTGCAGCAAGGAACGTATTCAAACGCAAAACCGTCCCCCAGGCGACAGCGGAACCGCTTTACGACACCGTTGCCGGGAATGGCATGACCACTGCAACGTCCTGAAACATTACACACCGTTCAGGGAGCAACACGATGAACACACAACTCAAACCGACCTTGGGCACCTTGCATTTATGGGGTATCGCCGTCGGGCTGGTGATTTCCGGGGAATACTTTGGCTGGAGCTATGGCTGGGGCGTGGCCGGTACCCTGGGCTTTTTGGTGACCTCATTGATGGTCGCCGCCATGTACACCTGCTTTATCTTCAGTTTCACCGAGCTGACTACCGCAATTCCCCATGCAGGAGGCCCCTTTGCCTACAGCCGTCGGGCGTTTGGCGAGAAAGGCGGCTTGATTGCAGGGTTAGCGACACTGATTGAATTTGTCTTCGCCCCACCGGCCATCGCGCTGGCGATCGGGGCTTACCTGAATGTGCAGTTTCCGGCCCTCGACCCGAAACACGCCGCCGTGGGCGCCTACATTGTGTTCATGGGTCTGAATATTCTCGGGGTCAAACTGGCGGCGACCTTTGAGCTGGTCGTCTGCGTGCTGGCCGTGGCCGAACTGCTGGTGTTTATGGGGGTAGTCGCGCCAGCCTTCAGTTTCAGCAACTTCGCCCTCAATGGCTGGGCTGGCTCCGACACCTTCGGCGCGCCTGCTATTGCCGGGATGTTTGCCGCAATTCCCTTTGCCATCTGGTTCTTCCTCGCCATCGAAGGCGCCGCCATGGCCGCCGAAGAAGCCAAGGATCCGAAACGCACGATCCCCAAGGCCTACATCAGTGGCATCCTGACTCTGGTAATCCTGGCGATGGGCGTGATGTTCTTCGCCGGCGGCGTGGGTGACTGGCGCACGCTGTCGAACATCAACGACCCACTGCCACAAGCGATGAAAACCGTCGTCGGTGACAGTTCAGGTTGGCTGCACATGCTGGTGTGGATTGGCTTGTTTGGGCTGGTGGCCAGTTTCCACGGCATTATCCTTGGCTACTCTCGCCAGTTCTTTGCCTTGGCGCGCGCCGGTTACTTGCCCTCTTTCCTCGCCAAACTGTCGCGCTTTCAGACGCCCCATCGGGCAATCATCGCCGGTGGTGTCGTCGGTATCGCTGCGATCTACAGCGATGGCCTGATCAACCTGGGTGGCATGACCCTCACCGCAGCAATGATCACCATGGCGGTGTTCGGTGCCATTGTGATGTACATCATGAGCATGCTCAGCCTGTTCAAACTGCGCAAAACCGAACCGTTGCTGGAACGCACCTTCCGTGCCCCCGGTTACCCCATCGTTCCCGGCATCGCCCTGGTGCTGGCCGTGGTGTGCCTGGTGGCGATGGCCTGGTTCAACACGCTGATCGGGCTGATTTTCCTCGGTTTCATGGCGGTGGGTTATGTCTACTTCCAACTGACTGCGCAGGATCGCGCCGACGCACCGGCTGACGCGATGTTGACCGGACTCTGAGTCTTGAGGCAGAACGGGGCTACAATGGAACCACTGATAAACCCCGTAGCTCAAAGCTGTTATTGCCGTGGGAAATCCTCCTACGGCAAGCTGCCTCAAGGAGAGCGTTATGCCCTGGTATGCCTGGTTGATTCTGGTGGTTGCGATCGGTTCGATCGTCGGTGGATTGTTGATGCTGCGTGACAGCGCCAACAAGGTGGAATTGACGGACGAACAACGCAAACGCGTGGCCGAACGCAACGCCCAGGCGGATGCCAAGGACTCACAGGATCGCTGATCAGGATTATTCCCAATCCGCCTTGGCGATATGCAACCCGTGCTGGCCTTTATAGGCAGCACGTTCGGGTTGGCTCCAGCCTGCGAGCAACCCGTCTTCCAATCGATAAATCTCCACCCCCAACGGACGGCACACGGTCAGCGGATCCTGTGCATCCGGCCCCCACATCGGCAGTGACAGATCCCCGCCCGGGCATGTCGACAGCGCGCACAGCAAATCAATCTCGGCAAAGAACTCCAGGTAGTCACCTTTCTGCGCAGGACAGGCCTTCATAAAGTACATGTCGTCGTGATTGAGCCCGGTGCACTGAAAGATATTCAGCACATCATGCACATCAAACTCCGTCAGCCCGTGGGGCAACACTGCACGGGTCAGGTTTGAATGGCAATGGTGGTGGAAGTCCTCCCCCGTCAGCATCTTGTTCACATAGGGATCGCAGCGCGTGCCCAGCAAATCGTGCAAACGCCCACCGTGTTCATCAATGCCATAACCGGCCAGGCTGTCATCAGTGATGGTCACCAATGGCCTCAGGAACGGCAGATTCGACCAGAGTCGGTCGTGGGTACTGACATGGGCACCCTGCAACTGCCGGGTACGCGCCGCCCATAAACGCTCGCGTGGGTCATTGGCATTCCACACGTTGAAATCACCTACCTGCGGCCCCACCGGCGTGGTCACCCGAAACACGTGACCGGCCGGAACCTTCCACGCCTGCCCGGTGCGGATCGGCACTTCGAACTGTTCAATCAGCGTGCGTTGATCAACAGCATCGCGAATCCGTTCGTAGAACGCCTTGTCGACCTGCAAGGCCGAGCCTTTGCTCACCTGGTAAGCGGCGGGATAGTCTTTATACATGGTGAACGTCCTCCATCAGAGTGAGTAAACAGGGCCAGCGACAGGCGCTCCGAGTCGTCCAGATACAGACTCATCGCCTCCCCTGCCGCCGGCTTATTGCCTTGTGCCAATAACGCGTAAATCTCTCGATCCCGTTCCAGCCAAGGTGACTGGAAATGTTGTTCATCAGGGGCGGCGCAAAACACCAGGCGCAACTGCGCGATCACCTGGGCAAAGAACTCATCGAACAACGGGCTGCACATCAAGCCGACAATCTGCTGGTGAAAGCCCAGGCTGTGGGTTGCCACAGAGCGCCAGTCTTCACGCTCCCGAGCCAGGGTGGTGGCTTCGATCGCCACCTGCATGCGGTCACACTGCTCAGCCGACAAGGGTCGACCCACAGCAATTGCCTGTAACTCCAACGTGCGGCGGACGACAAACAGGTCGCGCACCTCATCGCGCTCCAGCCGCCGGACCATCACTCCTTTGTTACGCACATAGCGGGTCAAACCCTCTTGGCCGAGGCGATGCAATGCCTCGCGAATGGTATTGCGTGAGGCGTTGTAGGCCCTGACCAGCTCTGCCTCGACCAGCGCCATGCCAGGCAACAGTCGCCCACCGGTAATGTCAGCTCGAAGCTCCAAGGCAATCTGATCAGCCAGTGACAATGTGATACCCATGGACACCTCTTGATTGTTCAACAATCGTTGTGCAAGAGGTAATCACTATTCGTGCCAACTCAGATGTCGGTGAGTGTGGGTGGACACACATTTGTGAAGAGTGGTGAAGGTACAGCCAGGGGCAACTGTTGGAAGCGTTTATTGATAGCTACCTTTCCAAGGGGCACAGACTTCGTCGGATCAGGGTGGCCCATTGATGAGCATTTTCGGAGTTGGGTCGTAGATACTGGAGGTGGTGCGCGGGAACCTGAAAACACAAGTAGACCCGCAAATCAGAGACAAAAAGAAGGCCGGTCAATGACCGGCCTCTTGGCTTACATATAGATCCTCAATTGACTTCCAGCCTGTCGCGATTCTTTTCCAGAAGCGATTTACCAATCCCCTTCACCTCCAGCAACTCATCAACCGCCGTAAACGGCCCGTTGCTTTCACGGTAAGCAATAATCGCCCTGGCTTTGGCTGCACCGATCCCAAACAGATCACGCCTGAGGGTCTCGGCGTCCGCTGAATTGAGATTGACCTTGCCGGTTTGCTCGGCCTTGGTCATTTGAACGGCGATGGGGGTGGAAACCTCGGGCTTAACGGCGGGGGCTGCGTTGGTAGCCAGGGAAACGCTGGCCAGGAAAGCGAAAAAGAGGGAGGAAAAAGTAGTTTTACGCATAACAGAGACGCTCCATGACATCAGTGAGAAAAGCAGCTTTCCGAAGCTGCTTTTCAAACTTAGGCGATGTCGTGGGTAAGTCAAAAATGGTTGCGTTACAGGGTGTTAACAAGAGGAGCTTCCACAGTTCAATAATCAGAGGAAGCCAGCTATCATGTCACCCAACGAATGACGCCTCAAAGGGAGCAAGCCATGGATCTGCAATCAAAAACGGTAAAGCTACGTCTAATTGAAGAAAGTGATGCCGATTTCGTGTTGAAGCTACGATTAGATGAAAAGTACAATCAGTTTCTGTCCTCAGTAAATCCAAGTGTAGAAGCACAAAAAGAGTGGATAAAGAAATACAAAAATGATGAAACGCAAGGCAGCCAATATTACTTCATCATTGAAAGAAACGATGGAGTACCCTGCGGTACCGTACGAGTTTACGATTTAACTGAGGACTCCTTTTGTTGGGGAAGCTGGATTCTCAACGAAGACAAAACAAAATATGCTGCTTTGGAAAGCGCCTTCTTAGTTTACAAGTTTGCCTTTGATCACCTTGGTTTCCAGAAATCACATTTTGATGTCAGAAAAGGAAATGAGCGCGTCATATCGTTTCACGAAAAGATGGGGGCCCGTAAAACTGGAGAGACCGATCTCGACTTTATTTTCGCTATAACAAAAGATGCCGTTGAGGCAACAAAAACAAGGCTGTCGAGCAAAATCTCAGTAAGTACTCCATAAACTGCACCGGCTTCAATATGGCAGCACGCGCAGCTAGACGACACCTGTGAGCTGATCCATTGCCCACTTCATAAGCCACTGAGGCTGCCCAAGCAGTACCCGGAGCGTTGGCCTTCGCGCTCTCAGCGCTGGCCATCGCGCCTTTGGGCGTGTCGATGAGTCGAGTCAGCCGAAGGGAATTCCCCCCTCGAGTGCTCACAGAATCGTACGTAACAATCTCTCATCATACTGCTCCTGATCAGATATTCGATGCATGCAGTAAATACAATGTGCGAGCAACTCTAGGTTCTCTTTTCGGCAAGCCGCAACTGATGTTCAGCTTGACGAGTCAAAATTCGGTACTTGCTCATCCACTTGATGAAAGCGTGATTTAAGTGTAACCGTCCGGAAAACACTCTGGACTTGTTCCCGCGCAGCGGACGCCAAGAAGCGATACTTTAATCGCAATCTTGAAGACCCATGTCACAGCAGTTAAACCCAAGAGTGGGCCTACACCACCAGGCAGATTTTCGATCTGGCTGCGGTCGTTTACGACTTCAGCCAGAGTGGTGTTGGCGAATACACCCGTGTCTTCCTCCGCAGCCGGAACGGAAAGCTGGTCGGCGATGACTTCGCTGGCGGCAAGGTTGGCTTTGAAACGGGTATCACGGAGATCGGCTGCATGCACGCAAAAATTCTTCGGATTGTACGCAACCAATAAGAGTCAGATGGCCAAAAAAGCGCTGCATTACATCGCGGCCTTGTATGAAATTGAGCGAGAGGCACGCGAGCTGGAGCCGAGTGTCCGGCAGCGAATATGGCAGGAAAAAACAGCGCTGCTCATCGACGCACTTCATACCTGAATAATCACCCAGAGACAGCATGCGGATGAGGAATCGGTCATCGCCAAGGCGCTGGGTTACAGCCTCAAATACTGGACAGCGCTGACAGTGCTTGCTCATCGATGACAACTGATACGAGAATTAAATCCTACCGCGGGCGCTTGGGCGCTCGAACTGGTCGTTTGCCGGGTCGCTTCGCAGTGGCAACGGGCGGCGGCGATCATGAGTCTGATCCAGTCGGCACGCATGAATGGGCATGATCCGTATGCCTATCTGGAAGATGTGCTGACACAGGGCTGCCGACGCAGCGGGCGAGTGAGATTGGGCAACTGCTACCGCATCAGTGGGTGGCCGCAGAAACCACGTAAGCCCCGATGCTTTGAGACTTACAAGGATGACGCCATTAAGGGAGTAGTCATAACGATGATTTTGGTTGTTGAAGGTATCAGCGCCAGCGGGAAAACCACTTGGTGTACTAAGCATGGAGGGCAACATGTCATTCCGGAAAACGGCCGTTTTGAAAACGAGCCGGATCGACTAAAGGATCCAGCGGGAGCAGCAGCTTTTTGGGCAGAGCGAAACGTGGATCGCTGGCAAACGGCGCTGGCCATGGAAGACATTTCTTCGTGGGCGTTGTGTGACAGTGACCCTCTCAAGCTCCACTACATTTGGAGCCTTTGGCAGGTCGGCGAGGCGAGCGAACACGACTGGCGAATAGAGTTGGACGCCACAAGAGAAACTATCGCACAAGGACGTATTGGCTTTGCTGACTATTACATTATTGGCTCCATAGAGCCTCAGCTAGCGCGCGAACGAGCCAAAGCAGACACCACCCGTCGCCGGAGTAAGTTCGAGCTACACGTGCGCCTCCAACATGCTCTGCTGACCTGGTACTCAGCTATGAATGAAGTGCTTCCCGGCAAAGTGCGATTTGGCTTTCCTTCAGAAATACCAACCTTGAAAAGCATTGATGGAAGGTATGCGGTGGCGGCCTTTGATCAAATGATCGCATCGCTCCCACGACCTACTCACACCTCTTCGCGAGACGGAGCCTTATAGAAGTTGGAAGCGGATCAATGTGAGGCGAAGTAAGATGTGTTCGCCATCCGCTTACGGTGGACGCTCACTTAATCACGCAAAGTGTGTTGGGCGGACTGTTGAGGAACACGAAAAGCACCGGGTCAAACACCGCGACCTGGATCTCCAGTTCGATCATAACGGCGAGCCCATCGATGGATCTTCGGAAGTCGACGAGATAGGGCAGAGATTGGGCTTGTTCGAATTTTGCGCTGGGATGCATCATTAGAAGGTGCTGGCTCCGACAGGAATCGGGAGCACAGCACAGGGGCCAGGTGGTGACTATGAATGCGGGATTTATGGAGCACCTATCCTTGGACTTTAGGCTCTAGGCGACGCTGCTGGTAAATCCAGTCCACGATCTCGCCATCCGGAGCATACCCGCTGACCGTATCGCGCAGCAGTTGACGGACCTTGCTGTAGTCGTCCGACTCAACAGCCGCGAGTAGCTCAGTCAGTTTGCCTTTGAATATCTCCCACGCCAGATGGTCCTCATTGGCACTCATGATCATCGGGTGTTGGGTGGCCACAACGTTGTCACCAATCAGCAGTTCCTCGTATAGTTTCTCACCGGGGCGCAACCCAGTGAACTCAATGGCGATATCACCATGGGGATTTTTGTCCGAGCGAACGCTAAGACCTGAAAGATGAATCATCTTCTCTGCCAGTTCGACAATTCTCACCGGCTCGCCCATATCAAGCACGAACACATCCCCGCCCTGCCCCATGGAGCCCGCCTGAATCACCAATTGGGCCGCTTCAGGAATCGTCATGAAGTAACGCGTGATCTTGGGATGAGTGACCGTGAGCGGCCCACCTGATTTGATCTGCTTGTGAAACAACGGAATAACCGAGCCGGACGAGCCCAGTACATTGCCAAAGCGCACCATGGTGAAACGGGTTTTGTTGACGCGAGAAATGTTGGCATTGTCGCCAAACAACACCGGTGCCAATTCGCGACTCAGCGCTTGCAAGGTCATCTCGGCCAAACGCTTGGTACTGCCCATTACATTGGTCGGGCGAACAGCCTTGTCCGTGGAGATCAGCACGAAGTTGGAAACTCCCGCCTGAAGCGCCGCCTGAGCAGTGTTCAAGGTACCAATGACGTTGTTCAGGACGCCTTCGGCAATGTTGTGCTCAACCATCGGGACATGTTTGTAAGCTGCAGCGTGGTAGACCGTATCAACGTGCCAGGTCTTCATCACGTCGAACAGTTTTGTCTGGTTGCGCACCGACCCTAGAATCGGTAGCAAGCGAACAGGCAGCGACTCACGGGTGATACGCAGCTCAAGCTCGGACAGGATGCTGTAAAGGTTGAACTCACTGTGTTCGAACAGCAACAAAGTGGTTGGCCGCAGCGCCAGGATCTGCCGGCAAAGCTCGGAGCCAATAGACCCCCCGGCACCGGTCACCAGGACGCTTTGCCCCTTGACGCAATGCTCGAGCAGATCGCCTTGGGCCGGCACGGTATCACGTCCCAGCAAGTCGGCAATATCCACTTCCTGAATGTCATCGACCTTCACCCGGCCACTGGCAAGGTCCATGAAACCCGGCACACTACGTACGTGCAACGGAAACCCTTCCAACAGGCCGAGAATCTCCCGACGCCGCGCACGATTGGACGATGGAATGGCCAACAGGATTTCCTGGGCCCCTGTGGTGTCGATCATCTGTTGAATGTGCTTGGGCTTGAACACCTGGAGGCCAGAGATGACACGATCAGAAATGCTACTGTCGTCATCGATAAACGCCACCGGACGCATGACCCGTCCCATGCGAAGCGCTGCAACCAACTGATTACCGGCAGCGCCTGCGCCGTAGATCGCGACTTTGGTCAGGCCGTCATCGCGACTGGTAAACGGTACATGCTGGGCCGCTGCAAACCAGTCGCCCAAAAAGTACTGACGCATGGCCAGACGCAAACCGCCAATCATGATCAGGCTGAGCCACCAGTAGTTGAACACGATCGAGCGTGGGACCACGTTTTCGTGGTTGCTGTACCAATAGACGACAACCCCGAGAATCAACGCCGACAGGCTGACGGCCTTGATGATTGCGATGAGCGCATCGTTACCGAAGTAACGCATTACGGCGCGGTACATGCCAAAACGGATAAACAGCGGGATAGAGATGATTGGAGCGCTGATGAACAACCATGAATGCAGGATGATGGGGTTGACTAACTCGTCGATCCCGAGACGAACAACAAATGCCATCCAAAGGGCAAGCCAGACCAACATGATGTCGGCAATGACCTGCAGGATACGCTTTTGCCTGCGAGGTAGGTTCAGCAGGAGTGTCCGTAATTTATCCATGTTTTTTTGACGACCTTTACTACTCACAATTAGATTAAAACTCTTAACGACCAGCGACTATCTAGTGCTTCTGCGAACGGCAACCAACGATTGCCGTACTTTTCGGGAAGCTCCCCGATCATACAGGTTAAGCCTGCATGAAAAGAAAAAAGTGGTCAGCCCATACCTCACCAAGGTACCTATTCACGCATACCAGCCTTGTACTTTACCGCCAACAATAGTAAAGGCGCATATGCAACTACTACACCCAGAGCCCCATCCATTCCCAGTAACGTAACGCAAAGCGCCAAGGGGAGAAGCCAGACAACGTTGATAACACCAATAGACAACGTTATCGGCAGGTGCCTTCCAAATTGACGAGATGCAAATTGGTATGCATGGCTGCGATGCGCCTCATAGGCCTTGTCTCCACGGGCCAGCCGTCGGCCAAGGGTAAAGGTTGCGTCCACTACAAAAACTCCCAGCATGATCAGCCAGGCGAAAAAAAACTCGCTGCCAACCCAGGCTGCCTGTATGGAAAGAACTCCCAGAATAATGCCAAGAAACCCACTCCCCGCATCTCCCATGAAAATTCTAGCAGGTGGGAAGTTCCAGTACAGGAATCCTATAACGGCCATGGCCAGCAATAGAGGCGTCCATATCAATGCCTCATGACCACTAAGAAAATAAATAATCGACAAACCGATGCACGCACAAATCGCCTCAAGACTGGCAATGCCGTCTATACCATCCATGAAGTTATAAAGATTCAACATCCAGACTAGGTAAAGTGTGGCGAGTAAATGCCCAAACCATCCAAGACTCAAGGAAAAACCAAATACCGTAATTGAAGGTAATCCTTGCATCCAAAAAAGCGCCCAGATAGCGGCAATAAAATGTCCTACCAACCGCCAACGTGCTGCTATGTGACCATGATCGTCCATAAAGCCGATCACCGCGATCAATAGACCTGACCCTAGGAACGCGAGACTTTCAGCAATCGGCACCAGTTGCAGGGCTGCCATTACCAGCAGTGAAAGTGCGAACGTCAGTACAATTGCAACCCCTCCCCCTCTGGGCGTTGGAACCGTATGAGAGCTGCGCGCATTAGGAATATCAATAATGCTACGGCGCAGCGCGTATTGACGCAGCACAGCTGTCAGTAACAGGGACGCAAGCGCGACAAGGGGAAGGATGTACCAATACGTCATTGAGTTTGCTCACTAAGGTAATGTTGCGCGGTTGCGTCAAGACCCGTTTTAAGGGTGACGATTGGCGCCCAGCCCAATAGTTGCCGGGATTTTGTAATATCCACTTGCAGCGAGCCACACAGCCGCTGGGATAGTGCCTTGCGACCCAGTAGCGTGGCTCCTAGCACCAACAACCACTCAGGAACCGAGATTAGTCTGGCGGGCGAACTCAAGGACTCGCCTAATCGAATTAATAATTGAGCGGTTGATACATCTTCACCATCGCTGACCAGGAAAGTCTGGTGAGCAGCGGCCGGATGAGACACGCAGGTCAAAATAAAACTGACCAAGTTATCTAGTGCCACAAGACTGCGCTGGTTACCGATCGCACCAAACGGCAATGGAACGCCCTTTTTCAGCCACTTCATCATATTCGCAAAATTGGCCTTCACGCCCGGACCGTAAACCAGCACAGGACGGACAATGACGACCTCAAGACCTGTTTGCGCTGCAAGTTCTCTGAGTGCGTCCTCGGCTTCCATTTTGGAGATGCCATACGGATCCACCGGAGAAGGAATATCGGTTTCAGTGTATGGCTTGCCGATCGCTGTCTGCTCGCCATTCACCTTGACTGAACTGACGAAGATGAAACGCTTCGCCCCAGCTGCTACGGCGCTGCGAGCCAATTGAAGCGTATGGCCCACGTTCACCCGGCGAAACGCTTCGAGAGGATCGGATTCCGTATCATTCATGACATGCACACGCGATGCGAGATGAACAACGACGTCAATACCAAGCAGTGAGGGACTCTCTGCCGTCACAGTAGAAAAATCGGGGAGTACTGCGTAATCAACACCTGTCGCCATAACATCGGGCAAACGGCGGACAAGGGCACGTACATCGTATTCTGTACGGCCCATTAGCTGCTGAATCAGGTGACTTCCGACGAAACCACTGCTGCCGGTGACCAATAACTGAGCTTTCATTTCTTTTGCCTCAACAAGGCCAATACCAAACACAATCCACTGAAAACCAGCTTGTCCCGGGCACGCCTGCGGCATTTGGAGGCACTGGCGGCTAGGCGAATCAGGTCCCAACGCCCCAGCCCGATCCAGCGCCGAACAAAAGGATCATTTGCCACGCCAACCATACTGGCAATCAGCGCAGCCTGGTTTAGCCACCACCCATCAAAAACCTGAGACAAACGCTTTTTAAATGCTTTATGGCCGCTATTTACACCTACCTGATTACCGCCATGCTGGCGATAGAGCATGTAAGGCCGACTATCAATCACCCATTTAAAGCCGCGTGAGCGACTGTAGGCATAGCAGTACCAATCATGCAGAGTGACATTCTGCACCTGCGAAAACCGACTATTGATATCTCGTTGAAGCTCAACAAACAGAGGTTGAGAAAAAACGTACGTACATCCCGGCCCGGCCGCCTCGAACAAGTGGTCAAATGCCACCTGAGGCTGCGACTTGACGATGATCGACTCACGCCCATCAGGCCAAAATGCAGTGACATTACCGGAGTAACCATTAGATTTATTCTCAAGCATGAACCGGGTCGCACTGATCAGCTTGTTTGACAGCCAAATATCATCCTGATCTGCAAATGAAAAGTAATCAAAATCTTCAACAGATGCTTCGTTAATCAAACGAAAGAAATTTCGAGCCGCCCCCCCAAACCTTTCTCCGTGAGCCAGGCATTTAACCCTTGAATCCCGCAGGCACAACTCGTCGACCCAACTCTCAGTGCCATCATCCGAACGATCGACACTGATCAGCACAAAAACAGAAACCTCTTCCTGGCCCAAGATCGATTCGACCTGTTCAGCGATCCAACGCATACCATTGTATGCTGCGAGTAAAACCAAGATACGTGGTTGCATAACTCTCTACCTTTAATACCTAACCCACATACTGGCACGAGGGCGCTCAATCACAATCGAAGATTAACGCAACGGGCCCAATTTTTTTTGCCAACCATGGAGCGCTCCACGCAACATCATTTTCATGGACTGAAATTTGTTTTTGTCGATCACTAGGTTAACAAAAAAACGTAATATCAATGCCAGCATCAGGCGTTTTTTCCAACATGCGGGAGTGTGGCTCATCCGACACACTGCGACCGTGCCACGGAAGAAAAAATAACGGCGCACCGGGGAGTATCGAAGAAAACTAAACCCCAAAATTTTGACTGGTGGCGCATCGGACAAGGCATGTCCCATCTCAACGTTTAGACATCCGTAAAGTGTATATCCCAGATCTCTAACCCGAAAACACCACTCGGAATCGGTAAAGTCGACGAACAGCCCATCGTTGTACCGACTGCCTTCAATCCACGCATGCGTGCTGATGAACATTCCCGACGTAATCAAAACATCAACTTTTACCAAGCCGTGCTCGTCGTCGGAATGAAACACCGGTTTAATAACGCCATTAACCGATTGATAAAATGGGAAATTAATTTTCTTACCATCACGGCGGTCAAAAAAAGTCGGGCTAACCGCAATACAGCGTGGATCCTTCAATTTTGCTTGAGTCATCGCTGCGTGAAGATTCGCAATCAACTCAGGCTCAGCATGACTGTCCTGGTCGAAAGTAACCACAAATTCCATACCAGCATTGACCGCTAACTCGAAGCCTTCGTTTAAAGCAGCCCCCAAACCCTTATTTCCTGCCATATCCACATAGACGAGGGATTGTCGCTCGTCGTGAGCGCTCATCAATACTTGGGACGAGCCTCCATTATCGAGAAAAACCAACATATCCACCTGTGAAGCAAGCGAAACCAGAAGCTTGTCTAGGACGTCTATTTCCGGCATATAACCGACTACTACTGCAGCAATCTTAGCCACTTTCACCTCTAACATCAAACTCAAGTACAGCTAAAATAGGAGGCCAACTCCTCAGCCAGCCCACGAAATTGCATCCAGCTTAATTAGAGGATTTTCCCCTAAATAACTGATATTCGTAAAAACGTAACCCAATGCAAGAATAGTCACTAGCTTATAGAGCCAACCAAACCGAAGGTGCGTTAGGGACAATGCTAACAAGCCGAAAAAAAGTGAAATATCTGCGACCCGAATAGCAGCGGCTGGCATTTTCCCCATCGCCAGATAAAACAACAGCAAAGCCACCGAATAATATGCAAAGTGCTTCGCCAAAGGCCGCTTTGAAAACTGCACATAGCAGAATGTAAAAACGATAAAAAAATTCTTTAACGAGAGCGGATTGAAATCCTCTTTATATACATCAGCAGCATACTGTTGATAATAAGGTGCATACTCGAGTCCCAAAAAAACTACCAGCGCCACGCCAATGACAATAGGATACTTCAGCGACCCGAAAAAACGCTGAACGAGCCACAGAGCGATGATCAAAAAACTAACGTTATGTAAAAGCACAGCACATAAAAAATAGAAAACCGAACTGGTTTTTCGATTTTCAAGAATAGCCAACGCAACCACCGCCACCGCGGCCGCGTTGCGAATTTGCGTCAATTCCCAAACTGGAAAAAAAACAAGTGCATAGACGACTCCGAAAAACAACCCTTCACGAACGCCGTAACTACTCTCCACCCTCTGAAAAAACTTAAATTTTGCATATAATGCGATAAACGCATATGTGTAAAGCACCCCAACAAAACCTATTCCAACATAATCAAAAATCAGTGATAGAACCTGATAACCGACCTCAACTCCTGGGGGGGTGCCAGCGACGATATTATCGTAATACTCTAGGTAGTTCTGATAATCATAATCAAAACCCATTGGGCGCAATGCGATCAACAGTGAGGCTATTGCAGCGAAAACAAATACCGCAATAGCACCTGGAGTCGTCACTCTCCAGCGTCCACTCAAATGAAATTGATGAGTTGGCTCATGTCCTGATGATTTCAACTGAATATTCTCCGCACTAACTTAGTTAAACGGCGCCGGAAGAAGCTGAAAGAATAGGTCAAAAAATAATAGAAAAAATACAACTTGACACCAATTGAGCTCCCCCTAAAAAGATCAACTCCATCAGCGATACGACCTAACCGAACAGCACCTAAAAAATGCATCGCAAGCACTTTACCCAGTGCTTTTGAGTAAATTTTCGCAGGCGCTGAAAAATTCAGCATTTGTTTTATTATGAAAAATTGCCGAGGTATATTTTTAAAGGCATTAGCCCCATGCTGCCTATATTTCACTACTATTTGTTCCGGCTCATATAAAAAATCCCGGTTCAGCAGTGGAAATCGAGTAAGCATTTTTATAAACATTGGATAATCGTCTAAGATAACACGCTGATCCCAACCACCGACCTCTCTCAAGCCAGCGCTCCTAAAAACTGTCGACTGGATAAGAATGGGTTGCGGATAGTCCAAATACAGTGCATCAGCTCTAGACGAAGCACTCATGGAAAAAAAATTTTCGTGTGATTTATTATAAACTGGCGTATGTACTTCTGGATCTTCGGTAGCAAAGCTCACCCCACCACCGATGCAAAACATCGCGAGAGGATGATCTTTCAGTTTCTGGACACACTCTGCGAGCCCTGCCGGACAAAGCACATCGTCCGACGCAACGAAATAAATGAACTCGGTTTTCGCCATTTCAAGCCCAAGGGTCAACGACGAAACAACACCGCTATTATCCTTAACCACAAAGTTAACATTCCTTGGGGTTTTCTCATTAAGAAACTGCTCTATCTTTAGTTTTGTCGAGTCAGTAGACCCGTCATCCACGATAATTATTTCCGTTCCTGGCAAATCAACCGCGCATGCCGCCGCCAGCCCTTCAACAACATAGCGCTCATGATTGTAGGCAGGAATAACAATAGTCAGCATCTAATATACCTTATTTACCCTTAACGGATGCAGTGCTGCGCATCGTCCTAAAATATCCTGCCACGCAAGCAACCATGACCGCCCAGTAAAGTGCGTAGTTCACCGCATAAGCCACTACCACGCCTTCCAAGCCAATCTGCCGTACAAAATACCACGCAAAAAATACGTATGATGCAGAAAAAACAACTTCCGTAATGATGTACATTTTGTACATCGCCTTACCTAACAGTAGATAAGCAAGAATCCAACTACCGATCTTCAACGTGTCACCCACCATTTGCCAAGCAAATAGCTCACGTACCGGAGAAAAGTCCGTTGTAAACAGTAAAAATACTATCAGATCTCGCGCAAAGTACATCACGACCCCGGCCAAAACAGCGAAAGGCAAAATAATTTTATAACCTTGCTTTATTTCATGAATCAACTCTCTAGCGGTGCCGAGTTCTGACAGACGTGGTAAATAGTAAACACTGAGCGTCGTAGTCACTAACAAGAGATATGCAGCACTCAGCCTAAGCATTGCCTCCCAATATCCTGCTGCTTCCCAGCCGAGCGTTGCGGCAATATCACTTCGAATCAGCATCGTGCTAATAGGCATGCATATAGCGGACGTCAAAGCCATGGCAGTGAATTTTGCCAAATTCAATGCAGCCGCTCGATCTACAGCACCAAAAAACAATTGAATCTTAAACCACGTCGTCTGCCGACAGAGAATAATCGTCACCAAAAAACTTAATGATTGATATATCGCCAGAGCAGCCAGCGCCCCATAAAGCCCGAAGTAAATCGCCATTACCGAGGTAACAACCAATGAAAAAAGACTGCCTCCTATATTGGCAAAGACATAAAGAATAATTTCTTTTCGGCCATTCAACACAGCTAACAGCAAGGTATTGAAACTAAACAGTACCAAGGTAGCGGCAAAGCAAAGAAATACGCCAGAAAATTCGACGTCACCCAGCGTCCACAGCGCTAGCTCTTTACTGAACAACGCTATCAACAGTGAGGCAAGTGTTGCCCCTATTAAAACAATAGTACCCGAGGTCCTCCACAAAGCGTGTAGCCGGTATTCTTCCTCGGCATACTCAGCAGTATATTTAGTCACCCCATTATTAATAGCACCACTGGCAAATGTGGTCAGCATCTGTACAACATTCTGAAACTGACCGATCGCCGCATAACCACTCGGTCCGACATAAATAGCCAGGACCTTATTCAAGCCCAACAAGGTCAACATCTTTATGACGACAGCGATCCCATTCAAAAGACTGGTTTTAACAAGGTTCATCAATATCGACCAAAACTATTACACGCCGAGACAATAGCCTGTGCCTCCGCCATAGATAATGTAGGACCGATTGGCAAACTCAATATCTGTTGGTGGATACGCTCCGCAACCGGATAGGACTGATCGGCAAGCTCGGCATATGCTTGTTGTTGATGAGGAGGAATGGGGTAGTGAATCAATGTTTGTATGTTATGGCCCAACAAGTGCTTCTGAAGCTCATCCCGTTGTTCGCACTGCACTGTGTAGACATGCCATACATGACTGGAGTTACCGAGCGCATCGAAATCCAACCTGACAGGCAGGCTAATAAGCGGATTGGTGATTGATGTTGTATAAAGCTGTGCAATTTCACGACGATAAGCCGTTTGGGCATCTAGGTACTTAAGTTTGACAGAGAGGCAAGCCGCTTGAATTTCATCAAGCCGACTATTTACACCACGATAAGTATTTTTGTATTTTTCATAGGATCCGTAGTTACCCAATGCTCGAATCGTCGCAGCCAACTTATCATCGTTGGTTGTCACGGCACCTGCATCACCTAGTGCACCGAGATTTTTTCCTGGGTAGAAGCTGAATCCCGATGCATCCCCCCAGTTACCCGCCTTTCTACCATCAATGTGCGCACCGTGCGCCTGCGCCGAATCCTCCAGAACCAAGAGGTTGTGGCGTTTTGCAATTTCCGCAATCTTGGGCATATTAGCCATTCGACCATACAGGTGAACAGGAAGAATCGCCTTTGTCTTATTCGTAATCGCAGATTCGACTTTAACCGGACATAAATTCAGTGTGCGAGGATCTGGCTCCACAAGCACGGGGACCAGTCCATTCTCGGAAATAGCCAGAACACTAGCGATGTAGGTGTTGGAAGGAACGATAACTTCGTCCCCTTCACTCATGTAACCGAGCTCTTTCCACGCTCTGATAACCAACACTAAGGCGTCAAGACCGTTAGCAACACCAATACAGTGCCGAGTACCACAATACGCCGCAAATTCGCGCTCAAAATCATGAAGTTCAGTGCCGCCGATGTACCAACCGGAGTCAACAACCCTCGTGCAGGCGGCGACCAGTTCGTCGCGGCAACGGTTGTTTATATCTTTCAACTCTAAAAATTTTATCATTCTACAGATACCTGATCGTTCCGACTAAACAACAGACTAAATTCGATACAACACACTAATTCACAACCGTCATTGCAGTCCATGGCGATCGACAGAATATTAATACGACTTAGCCAGCAGCTTAAAATCAGAATAATTACGAATGTAATCTTGCTCATTGTAAAGCTCACTCGCCAAGACGAGCAACACACAATCTGGGCTGAACTGATGCATTTCACGCCAAATCATCTTCCTGATGAGAATTGCCTTGACGGGAGAATCCAACCAAACCTCTTCCTGATTGGTCCCATCATCCAATTTCATAAGGCACCGGCCTGATATACATACTGCGACTTGCATCAATTCTTTATGAGCATGAAAACCACGAGCAACGTCTTTCCGGGTTTCGGTAAGGTAATACACACGTTTGATTTCGAAGGGAATATTTATATTATTCTCTAGAGCGATCAACTGGCCCCGCTCATCCCCTCTCGACTGGATATCTAAAATCTCGATCAAACTCATTGCTGTGCCTCCAGAAAGGCTTGCAACCCTGGCGCGTTGTCGTCCTTTTCACTAACGAGATAATTTTCCGCATCAGGCCATTCAATATTGAGAGCTGGATCACTCCAATGGAGCGCGCCCTCAGACTCCTTAGCGTAGTAATCAGTGGTCTTGTACAGAAAGTGAGTATCGTCTTCTAGCGAAACGAAGCCGTGCGCAAAACCTTCCGGGATCCACAGCATATGGTTATTGGTGCAATCCAACTGCACACCAACCCATTTCAGGTACGTGCTGGACTCAGGCCGAATATCTACCGCCACGTCAAAAGCAGCGCCCCGCACGACACGCACCAGTTTGCCTTGTGCATGGGGAGCGCGCTGGAAGTGCAGCCCCCTCAGCACGCCCCTTGCCGAACAGGAGTGATTATCCTGAACAAAGGCTCGCGGTACAGGCAACCCCAGTTCTGTAAGCGCTGTATGAAACCGCTCTTCGTTAAAGCTTTCCATAAACCAGCCACGATCATCGCCAAAAACCTTCGGTTCAATGATCACGACGTCAGGAATAGCAGTCTGAATCAGTTTCATGCCTCTGAAGCCTCTTCTAGAAGTTTTTGCAAGTACTGACCATAGCCTGTCTTCTTCAGCTTTTCCGCTTGGACACCCAGTTGCTCTGGGGTAATCCAGCCCTTATGAAATGCAATTTCTTCCAGGCAAGCGACTTTCAACCCCTGGCGGTGCTCGATGGTATGAACGAAATGACTCGCCTCAAGGAGCGACTCGTGAGTGCCCGTGTCCAGCCAGGCAAAACCACGTCCCAGCATTTCGACGGTTAACGATTTGTCATCCAGATAGGCACGGTTTACGTCCGTAATTTCAAGCTCTCCACGCGGGGAAGGCTTGATGCTTTTTGCAATTTCTACAACTCGATTGTCGTAGAAGTACAAGCCTGTCACTGCATAGTTGGACTTTGGCTTCGTTGGTTTTTCTTCGATGCTCAGTGCACGGCCGGTGGCATCGAACTCAACAACACCAAAACGCTCAGGGTCTGATACGTGATAGCCAAAGACTGTCGCACCGGTTTTCTGGGACATAGCGGAACGCAAGTTATCGGAAAAATGCTGCCCGTAAAAAATATTGTCGCCAAGGATCAGGCAGCAAGGATCATCACCAATAAATTCCTCGCCAATCAGGAAAGCCTGAGCCAAACCGTCCGGGCTAGGTTGCTCGGCATAGCTGAGCTGGATGCCGTACTGACTACCATCACCCAGGAGCTTTTTAAAGCAAGGCAAATCTTCAGGGGTGGAGATAATCAAAATTTCGCGCATGCCAGCCAACATCAACACCGACAGCGGATAGAAAATCATCGGCTTGTCGAAGATCGGCAACATTTGCTTGGATACGCCCAACGTCAGTGGGTGCAAACGCGTACCCGAGCCGCCAGCGAGGATGATGCCTTTGCGTTTGATGTCCTTCATATCTGTAAAATTTCCTTAAATACCTGCATTACACCAAGCCAACACACAGGTAGGCGGGCGAAAAATAGCGCGTAGATTCTCGGTATTGCGCGGCAATTTCAATGCCAGCGGCCGGTAACCCGAAATTGCCAATGTAAAATCGTAAATTTTTCAAAGCAGAGCCTGCACCTGCAGCCACCTCCTGCACAACACAGAAAATACTCGGTGCAGGAAAACAATCGCTCCCAAGCTGATCGACTCGCGTGATTATGATCCATCTGGGCCGGGAGCTGCCGCTTTTTACATGATTAACCCGCTGAGGAGGGTCGCCCGCTCAACGAACACCAGTCACTCCGGCGACTCTAGGAGCCAATTGAGCCCTGGAGCCTGTAACCTTTGATCCTGGTGCGTTTAGACAGCAAGTTGCGGGCTAGTTTCCTCACGGAATAAAATCCCACGTTGCCTGGAAAGTAAAACACCGACCGTACGACTCTCTACTGCGCCTTGCTCAATCCTGCATCGCTACCCACCATCGTCGGTGAGCCAGGCTGTACGGATAGCACCACCGGTTTCTGTCGAGGTTGACGCGTTGCGACAAGATGACGTATCACGGCAATAAAGGCCCCGACGAAACCGCCCAAAATCAGCCCAAGCAGAATAATCAACGCCTTCTGAGGCTTGACCGGACGCAAAGGCTCCAGTGCCTGCTTATCGATAGTCACCAACTTCAGTCGGCTCATATCAATGCTCAGGTTACGTAACCGGGCCACTTCAGCACGCACCGGCTGAACACCTGCCAGGAACAGATCTTCGTTTTCACGACGATTAAGCACTTCAATTTCACGATTGGCTTGGAGCAATTGCAGCTCTTTGGCAATCTGCGCGATACGACCCTCTGCAAAATCATCCGATTTACGCTGCAACAACGCAGTGCGCTCGGCCTCAAGCGCCTCGACCCCCATGAAATACAGAGGGATTTGCTGATTGTTTATTTCGGTGCGCATCACACTTGTTGAACCGTTACGGTCCGACTCACCCAGCGAGGAAGGTGTACTGGGCTTTCTGATGCCTAGAGACATGGCAATACCAATGGCTTCGTTCAACTGCGCCACTCGGTCAGTGCGCCCAGTTTTCAGTTGTGCTCGTAGCGCCTTGAGCTCATCCTGCAATTGAGCCCGTCGCAAGCTATCCGCTTCCCGAAGAGCCGCGATCCTTGCCTCTTTATCAACTTCATAGCTGGAACGGGCAGCATCGATCTTGCCTTTGAGTTCGTTCATCCTATTTTTTACGATAACATCCAGATCCGCCGCAATCTGCTCACGCTCAGTGGCTATCGCATAGTCAATGAAACCGTTGAGAATGGTGACGCCATCAACACCTTTCGGATAACTCATCTCAATCTTGATGTAGGCACTGAGGGAGTTGGCCTTCTTGGGGTCGGGCAGAATGAGCTCAATAGAGTTTCGGTTGAACTCTTCGAAGCTCTGCTCCAAGGTCCTGCCAGGCTGCTCAAACGCTTTGAACAGTTTCTGGTTTGAACGAAAAAAACCCAAACGAGTATCGTAAGATTCTAACGATGCCCCCACCCTGACAAGTGCATCACCGGGAGGAAGTGTATAAATTTCGGAACGATTCAACGCATCCAGTTCGTTGATTGCTGCCGGGCGCAACACACTACTGACTTCGTACTGAGGAGGCGTGAGGAGCGCATAAATCACAGCAATCAGCCCGGCGCCTGTAGTAGCAGCCATAACCAACTTTTTTTGCTTCCAGACAGCCTGAAAAAGCGTAATGAGATCAATCTGTTCGGAAGAATGGACCGGCGGAGCGCGGAAGCTACTACTCACAACAAAAACCTGCCTTCAAAGAGAAACTGCGGGCTCGTTATGCAGACTATTTGCGTTTTTTTGTACTTATAGTATTCGGCCAGCAATACCCGGCGTCGCTGCTAGGCTTGAGGCTCGCAAAATGACTGTTTTCGAGAACAGCGAGCATTTTGCCATCTACTGGTAACATTACAAGACTTGACATGTCTGTAAGACAACTCTGAAGTCGCCAAGAGATTTTTCTGCCCTTATGATCAGACAGGCAGCCTACCTAGTTACGCTGACCACCTTAAATCACCGAACACCTTTACGCCTGAACAGCACACCTAGCACCGGACCAATGACCATTCCAAGAATCAGAGAAAATGTAATAAATACCGATACGGGCATCTGTGCAGTAGCCCACCCAAAAAACGACAGGGCAACGCCCTGCTGATTTTCCAATATGAACGCCAGGATCGCCAGGACGACGACCAGCACAATAAGCACCAAGGCAACGCGCTTAGCACCGCGCATAATTTTCTCCTAATCCCAAAAACACTCAGACGACGCCTTCTTCGTCTTCGTTCACCCGATCCCGCAATTCCTTACCCGGCTTAAAGTGGGGCACGAATTTGCCGTCAAGACTGACGGACTGCCCGGTCTTCGGGTTACGGCCGACCCGGGGCGCACGATAGTGCAGTGAGAAGCTGCCAAACCCGCGAATTTCGATGCGATCGCCGGTAGCGAGGCATTGGGACATTTGTTCAAGCATAGTCTTGATGGCCAACTCCACATCCTTGGATGAGAGCAGCCCTTGATGGGTGACAATTCGTTCGATCAACTCCGACTTCGTCATATTTTTCCCTTCTTTTTCAAGCAGCTAGGAAAAGCGCTTCGAAGGTTTTAGCATGACCAGAGCAGTTTGAACAGCCCGAGTATTGACTTATCTTTCAGAAGTTAGAGCTTTAAGCGTAAGTCCGAGGCTTGGCGCCCCACTTCCTCAGAAGCCACAGGAGACACCCAACGGCCAGCATCATCAGATAGAGCCTGTTACAACCAATCATCAACTAACGCAGCCACAAGACCGCAGAAGACACGACCCCAACGATCAGCCCGCAGGAACGGAATTCGAGACACAAAAAAGGGCGACCGAAGTCGCCCTTTTTACTGCCTTACAGAACTTAGTTCTGCTTAGCCATTGCTTCGCGCAGCAGTGCAGCCATGGTGGTTTCACCAGGTGCAGCAGCTTCCGGGGCCGTTTTCAGGCTCTGGATTGCTTCTTTCTCTTCAGCATCGTCTTTCGACTTGATGGAGAGGGAGATCAAGCGGCTCTTGCGGTCAACGCTGATGATCTTGGCTTCTACTTCTTCGCCAACTTTCAGAACGTTACGCGCGTCTTCAACGCGGTCACGGCTGATTTCGGAGGCTTTCAGAGTCGCTTCGATATCGTCGGCCAGAGTGATGATGGCGCCTTTAGCGTCAACTTCCTTCACGATGCCTTTAACGATGGCGCCTTTATCGTTCTCTTGAACGTACTCGGAGAACGGATCGCTTTCCAGTTGCTTGATACCCAGGGAGATGCGCTCGCGCTCTGGGTCAACCGACAGGATAACGGTGTCCAGCTCGTCGCCCTTCTTGAAACGACGAACAGCTTCTTCGCCCACTTCGTTCCAGGAGATGTCGGACAGGTGAACCAGGCCGTCGATGCCGCCGTCCAGACCAATGAAGATACCGAAATCGGTGATCGACTTGATGGTGCCGGAGATTTTATCGCCCTTGTTGAACTGGCCAGAGAAATCTTCCCATGGGTTAGATTTGCACTGCTTGATGCCCAAGGAGATACGACGACGCTCTTCATCGATGTCCAGAACCATAACTTCCACTTCGTCGCCGACTTGTACGACTTTCGAAGGGTGGATGTTCTTGTTGGTCCAGTCCATTTCGGAAACGTGTACCAGGCCTTCCACGCCTTCTTCCAGCTCAGCAAAGCAGCCGTAGTCGGTCAGGTTGGTAACGCGCGCGGTTACGCGAGTGCTTTCTGGGTAACGAGCTTTGATAGCGACCCATGGATCTTCGCCCAGCTGCTTCAAGCCCAGGGAGACACGGTTGCGCTCACGATCGTACTTCAGAACCTTGACATCGATCTCGTCGCCAACATTGACGATTTCCGATGGATGCTTGATACGCTTCCAAGCCATGTCGGTAATGTGCAGCAGGCCATCGACGCCACCCAGATCGACGAATGCGCCGTAATCGGTGAGGTTTTTGACGATACCTTTGACTTGTTGGCCTTCCTGCAGGGATTCCAGCAGAGCTTCACGCTCGGCGGAGTTCTCTGCTTCCAGGACGCTGCGACGGGAAACGACAACGTTGTTGCGCTTCTGGTCGAGCTTGATGACCTTGAATTCGAGCTCTTTGCCTTCCAGGTGCGTGGTGTCGCGCACTGGACGAACGTCGACCAAAGAACCTGGCAGGAACGCACGGATGCCGTTAACGTCGACAGTGAAGCCGCCTTTAACCTTACCGTTGATAACGCCCTTGACCACTTCTTCAGCTGCGAAGGCTGCTTCCAGAACAATCCAGCATTCAGCGCGCTTGGCTTTTTCACGGGAGAGCTTGGTTTCACCGAAGCCGTCTTCAACCGAGTCCAGCGCAACGTGAACTTCGTCACCGACATTGATAGTCAGGTCGCCAGCGTCGTTGTAGAACTGCTCAAGCGGGATGAGTGCTTCAGACTTCAGACCAGCGTGAACGGTTACCCAGCGAGCTTGGTAATCGATATCAACGATAACACCGGTGATGATGGAGCCAGCCTGAAGGTTCAGGGTTTTTAGGCTTTCTTCAAAGAGTTCCGCAAAGCTTTCGCTCATTTTAATTCCTGTTGATAAGGGCGAAGAATACGCCCATCTGCCACACCCCAGACGGTGTGGGTTACGTTCATATAAAAGAAGGAATGCAGGACTAAGACTGGTCCCCTGCGCTCCTTCTGAGTCACCCGGTGATATCGCGAATGGCGATTTCACTCAAGATGCGTTCCAGCACCTGCTCAATGGACAACTCCGTGGAATCCAGCTGTATGGCGTCAGCCGCCGGCTTTAGCGGGGCTACCGCACGCTGGGTGTCACGCTCATCGCGTGCACGGATCTCATCTAGCAGACTCGACAGACTAACACCATCGACTTTGCCCTTCAACTGCAAGTATCGGCGACGGGCTCGTTCCTCGGCGCTGGCGGTCAGGAAAATCTTCAACGGAGCCTCGGGAAACACTACCGTGCCCATGTCGCGACCATCCGCTACAAGACCCGGCGGCTCCTGAAACGCCCGTTGGCGCTGCAGCAAGGCATCACGTACCGCCGGCAATGCCGCCACCTGGGAAGCCCAGGCACCCACCTGCTCATTACGCAAGTCGTCGGTAACATCGTCCCCTTCTAGGATGATGCGTTGCGGGTGACCTTCCGTCGCCCCGAGAAACTGCACATCGAGGTGCGCCGCCAGCAGCTTGAGAGATTCTTCGTTGGTCAGATCGACACCATGGTTACGCGCCGCGAACGCCAGCAGGCGGTACAACGCCCCGGAATCCAGCAGGCACCAGCCCAGGCGCTTGGCCAGGATGCCGGCGATCGTGCCTTTGCCCGAGCCGCTTGGCCCGTCGATGGTAATCACCGGTGCTTTGATATTCACAATTGAGCCTCTTGGGCAACACGAATGCCGACTTGGGCACACAGTGTAAGAAAATTCGGAAAAGACGTAGCCACGTTGGCACAGTCATGGATACGAATCGGCGCAGCAGCACGCAGGGAAGCCACGCTGAACGCCATGGCAATCCGATGATCGCCATGAGAATGGACTTCGCCGCCGCCCATCAGGCCGCCATCAATGATAATCCCATCAGGAGTCGGTTCACACTTCACACCCAACGCCAGGAGGCCATCGGCCATGACCTGGATCCGGTCAGACTCCTTGACCCGCAACTCCCCGGCTCCGCGCAGCACCGTTCGTCCTGCTGCGCACGCCGCAGCAATGAACAACACGGGGAATTCGTCGATAGCCAGTGGCACCAACGCCTCTGGAATCTCGATCCCGCTCAACGCAGCCGCCCGTACACGCAAGTCGGCCACAGGCTCGCCGCCCACTACCCGCGGATTCTCCAGCGTAATATCGGCGCCCATCAAGCGCAGAATATCAATGACACCGGTACGGGTCGGATTGACACCCACATGCTCAAGGAACAGCTCGGAGCCTTCGGCAATCGAGGCCGCTACCAGGAAAAACGCCGAGGAAGAAATATCTCCTGGCACTTCGATATGCGTCGCGGTCAGCGCATGGCCAGGCTCAACCGAAGCGGTAGCACCCGCCACCTCCACCGGATAACCAAAACCACGCAGCATCCGCTCGGTATGGTCACGGGTAGGTGCAGGCTCGGTAATAGCCGTTTTGCCCTCGGCATACAGCCCAGCCAACAGCAGGCAGGATTTCACCTGGGCGCTGGCCATCGGCAGCGTATAGGTCAGGCCTTTAAGCGTCTGACCGCCACGAATCGTCAGTGGCGGACGCCCTTCCGGCCCCGTCTCGATAACCGCCCCCATTTCCCGTAATGGCTTGGCCACACGACTCATTGGGCGCTTAGACAGCGACGCATCCCCCGTCAAGACACTGTCGAAACTCTGCGCCGCCAGTAAACCGGACAACAGCCGCATGGAAGTGCCAGAGTTGCCTAGATAGATCGGGCCAGGCGCTGGCTTCAAGCCATGCAAGCCAACACCATGAATGGTGACGCGCCCGTGATGCGGGCCTTCAATCACCACGCCCATGTCACGGAAAGCCTGCAGCGTTGCCAGGGCATCTTCGCCCTCAAGGAAGCCTTCGACTTCGGTGATACCGTTCGCCAGGGACCCCAGCATGATCGATCGATGGGAGATCGACTTATCCCCCGGCACCCGAATCCGCCCACTCAGACGACCACCCGGGCTGGCGAGAAAAACCAGGTTATCGGCATTCACGACCGTGTCCATGTAAGCCCGGCGCGCCAGAATCTTGCTGAAATGCTCCCGCGCCACCCGAGCACGAGTGAACACGCCCAACAACTGATGACCATCACCCGCATCAACCGCATCGCGCAAGGCGTCAAGGTCGCTACGAAAGGTATCCAGGGTGCGCAACACTGCTTCGCGGTTGGCGAGGAAGATGTCATGCCACATGACGGGGTCACTGCCGGCGATCCTTGTGAAATCGCGGAAGCCACCGGCGGCATAGCGGAAAATATCGAGGTTCTCGTTGCGCTTGGCCAGGGAGTCCACCAGGCCAAACGCCAGCAGATGCGGCAAATGACTGGTCGCAGCCAACACTTCATCGTGTCGCTCGACCTGCATATGCTCGACGTCCGCCCCCAGCTCACGCCAAAGCCGATCAACCATCGCCAAGGCCGCTGAATCCGTTTCATCCAACGGCGTCAGAATCACCTTATGGCGACGGAACAGCTGCGCGTTGGACGCCTCTACCCCACTCTGCTCGGAGCCTGCGATCGGATGGCCCGGCACAAACCGCGCCGGCATACCACCAAAGGCCAGCCGCGCCGCTCGCACCACATTGCCCTTGGCACTGCCGACATCCGTCAGGATTGCCTGCCCCAGGTCCATGCCAGCCAACAGCACCAGCAGCTTCTCCATGGCCAGGATCGGCACCGCCAACTGAATGACGTCCGCGCCCTGACAGGCAACCGCCAGATCAGCCTCACAGCGATCCACCACACCCAGCTCAACTGCCAGCTTGCGCGATTGCGGATCCAGGTCCACACCAACCACCTCGCCGCACAGACCGCTTTCACGCAAGCCCTTGGCGAAGGAACCACCGATCAATCCCAGACCGACCACCACCAAGCGACCGATCATAGGCACAGCAGGTTGCAATGCAGTGACATCAACCACGATCCAGGACCTTGGCCAGCGCCTCAAGGAAGCGACTGTTCTCTGCCGGCAAGCCAATGGTGATACGCAGGTGGTTCGGCATGCCGTAGTTGGCCACCGGGCGCACGATTACGCCTTCACGCAGCAGGCCCTGGAACACAGGAGCAGCCACTTGGCCAAGGTCGACACAGATGAAGTTGCCCTTGGACGGAATCCAGCCCAGGCCCAACTCACGGAAACCTTCCTGCAACTGCAGCATGCCGCTTTCGTTTAGGCGACGGCCCTCTTCCAGGTATTCAGCGTCCTGCACCGCAGCACAAGCCGCCGCCAGCGCGAGGCTGTTGACGTTGAATGGCTGACGAACGCGGTTCAGCACATCGGCCACCACCGCGGTGGACAGGCCGTAGCCGACCCGCAGCGACGCCAGGCCGTAAGCCTTGGAGAAGGTGCGCGAGACCAGCAGGTTCGGATAAGCCGCAAGGAAGTCCAGGCCATCCGGCAGGTCGCTGCCTTCGGCGTACTCAATATAAGCCTCGTCCAGGACCACCAGCACGTGCTCCGGCACGTCTTGCAGGAAGTTGTCCAGCACCTCGGCGCTGAACCAGGTGCCGGTCGGGTTGTTCGGGTTGGCGATAAACACGACACGGGTCTGGTCATCAATGGCCGCCAGCATGGCCGGCAGGTCATGACCCCAATCCTTCGCAGGAATCACGCGCGCCTCAGCGCCAACGGCCTGAGTGACGATCGGATAGACCGCAAACGCATGCTCACTGAACACCGCATTCAGGCCCGGCGCCAGATAGGCACGACCGACCAGCTCAAGGATGTCGTTGGAACCATTACCCAGGGTCACCTGGTTCAGGTCAACGCGGCAGTTTTCTGCCAACAGCGACTTGAGCGCAAAGCCATTACCATCGGGATAACGAGTCAACTCAACCAGAGCATCGCGAATCGCCGCCAATACCTTGGGGCTTGGACCCAGCGGATTTTCGTTGCTGGCCAGTTTTACGATCTTCGACGGGTCCAGATTCAACTCACGCGCCAGCTCGTCCACAGGCTTGCCCGGAACGTAAGGCGACAGTTGTTGCACGCCCGGCTGCGCCAGGGCGAGGAAGTTGCCACTCATGTTAAAGCCTCACAAAACCGCTTTCGGGTAAGAGCCCAGCACCTTGAGTGCCACGGCTTCCTGACTGATTTTCTCCAGCACACCCTTGACCAGCGGGTCGCGGTGATGGCCGACGAAGTCGATAAAGAACACATACGTCCATTTACCGCTGCGCGAAGGACGAGTCTCGATTCGCGTCAGGTCAATCCCGTTGTCATGGAACGGCACCAGTAACTCATGGAGCGCGCCGGGCTTGTTGCTCATGGAGACGATGATCGAGGTCTTGTCGTCGCCGGTAGGCGGCACTTCCTGACTACCGATCATCAGGAAGCGCGTGGAGTTGTCCGGGCGATCCTCGATTTTCTCGGCCAGGCGCGTCAACCCGTACAGACCGGCCGCCATATCCCCGGCAATCGCTGCCGAGTTCCACTCCCCCTTGACCCGCTTCGCCGCTTCGGCGTTGCTGGACACCGCCACGCGCTCGACATTCGGGTAATGGGCGTCCAGCCATTTACGGCACTGAGCCAGGGACTGGGCATGGGAGTAGATGCGGCTGATGCTGTCGGTCTTGGTATTTTCCCCCACCAACAGGTGGTGGTGAATACGCAGCTCGACTTCGCCGCAGATCACCATGTCGTGCTCAAGGAAGCTATCGAGGGTGTGGTTGACTGCGCCTTCGGTGGAGTTTTCCACCGGCACTACGCCAAAGTTCACCGCACCTGCCGCCACTTCGCGGAACACTTCATCGATCGCCGCCATCGGCTTGCTGATCACGGCATGGCCAAAGTGCTTCATGGCCGCAGCCTGGGTGAAGGTGCCCTCAGGGCCGAGGTAAGCCACTTTCAATGGCTGCTCAAGGGCCAGGCAGGAAGACATGATTTCACGGAACAACCGCGCCATCTCTTCATTACCCAACGGCCCCTGGTTACGCTCCATCACGCGCTTGAGCACTTGGGCTTCACGCTCCGGACGGTAGAAAACCGGCACTTCGCCTTCCGCCAGGGAGGCCATTTTCACCCGCGCAACTTCCTGGGCGCACCGCGCACGCTCACTGATCAGCTCCAGGACCTTGGTGTCCAGGGCATCAATGCGTACGCGCAGAGCCTTGAGTTCTTGCTCAGACATTAGCCGTGTTCCTTTTCGAACTCTACCATGTAGGCCACCAGCGCCTTTACGGCGTTGAGGTCGACAGCGTTATAGATGGAGGCGCGCATGCCACCTACCGAACGGTGGCCCTTGAGGTTCAGCAGGCCGCGCTCGTCGGCGCCGGCCAGGAACGGCTTGTCCAGGCGATCGTCAGCCAGACGGAACGGCACGTTCATCCACGAGCGGTCGGTCAGGTTGATCGGGTTGCTGTAAAGGCCGCTGGCGTCGATGAAGTCGTACAGGGTACGTTTCTTCTCTTCGTTAAGCTTGCCCATAGCGGCCACACCGCCCTGCTCTTTCAGCCATTCAAACACCAGGCCCGACAGGTACCAGGCGAAGGCTGGCGGGGTGTTGTACATCGAGCCGTTATCGGCCGCGACCTTGTAGTTGAGCATGGTCGGGCACAGCGAACGCGCACGACCCAGCAGGTCTTCACGGATGATATTGACCAGGATGCCGCTCGGGCCGATGTTCTTCTGGGCACCGGCGTAGATCATGCCGTAGCGGGACACATCGATCGGGCGCGAGAGAATGTCCGAAGACATGTCGCACACCAAAGGAACATCACCCACCTCTGGAACCCAGTCAAATTCCAGGCCGCCAATGGTCTCGTTCTGCACGTAGTGCACGTAGGCCGCATCCTTCGACAGCTTCCACTCGTTCTGACCGGGAATCGCGAAGTAGTCGTATGGCTTGGCAGTACCCGCCACGTTGACGTTGCCGTAGCGCGACGCCTCTTCGATGGCCTTCTGCGACCAGATACCGGTGTCGATATAGTCGGCAGTGCCATCTTCCGGCAACAGGTTCAGCGGCAGTTGGGCGAACTGCTGGCTCGCACCACCCTGCAGGAACAACACTTTGTAGTCGGACGGAATGCCCAGCAAGTCGCGCATATCCTGCTCGGCCTTGGTGGCGATGGACACGAACTCATCGCTGCGATGGCTCATTTCCATCACGGAGAGGCCTTTTCCATGCCAGTCGAGGAGTTCATCCTGCGCGCGCTGCAGGACTGCTTCAGGAAGCGCCGCGGGACCGGCACAGAAGTTATAGGCTCTCTTGCTCACATCCAATCTCGCTCTGATCTGGTGGGGTCTGCAATCATGTTCGGCAACGTTCCTGTTCCGGAGCGGGACCGTGTGGGAGCTGGCTTGCCTGCGATACAGACGCCTCGGTAGCTCAGTGATACCGCAGCGCTGCTATCGCAGGCAAGCCAGCTCCCACAGGGACCGCGTCCAGACAAAGGACGTGTATTTCACAAAGGACAAACAACAAGGGGGCGAATCTTCATCCGCCCCCTGTGTGTCCGCTTATTCCTGCGGCTCTTCTTCGTCTGCGGCAGCGTCGAGTGGTTGCTCGTCGATGCCGTCATCAGCACCACCGATCACCTGGCCCTCGAGCTCAATCCCTTCCTCGCCTTCAAACTCTTCGCCTTCGACTTCCGACGGCTCCTGGACACGCTCCAGGCCAACCAGGGTTTCGTCGCTGGCCAGCTTGATCAAGGTCACGCCCTGGGTGTTACGGCCCAGGCTCGACACTTCATCAACACGGGTACGCACCAGGGTGCCCTGGTCGGAAATCAGCATGATTTCCTCGCCATCGAGCACCTGGACCGCACCGACCAGGCGGCCGTTACGATCGTTGCTGACCATGGCGATAACACCTTGACCACCACGTTTGTACTCAGGGAACTCGCTGATGGCGGTACGCTTGCCGTAGCCACGGGCCGAAGCTGTGAGGATCTGGCTGCCTTCTTCCGGGATCAGCATGGAAATCAGCTTCTGCCCTTCCGGCAGACGCATGCCACGCACACCGCGGGCAGTACGGCCCATGGCGCGAACGTCGGATTCCTTGAAGCGAGTGACCTTGCCGCCGTCGGAGAACAACATGACTTCACGCTCGCCATCGGTGATGGCAGCGGAAATCAGTACGTCGCCTTCGTCCAGCTCCAGGGCGATCAGGCCCACGCTGCGTTGACGACTGAAGGACTCGAGCGGGGTCTTCTTCACGGTGCCGTTGGCGGTGGCCATGAAGATGTAGTGACCTTCGGTGTATTCCTCGACCGGCAGCATGGTGGTGATGTACTCACCCTCACCCAGCGGCAGCAGGTTGACCAACGGACGACCACGGGCCGCACGGGATGCTTCCGGGATTTCGTAGGTTTTCAGCCAGTACACCTTGCCCTTGCTGGAGAACAGCAGCAGCGTGGTGTGACTGTTGGCAACCAGCAGGTGAGCGATGTAGTCCTCATCCTTGACGCCGGTAGCCGATTTACCTTTACCGCCACGACGCTGGGCCTGGTACGCAGCCAATGGCTGGGTCTTGGCATAGCCACCGTGGGAGATGGTCACGACGCGCTCTTCTTCCGGGATCATGTCACCCAGGGTCAGGTCGAGACGGGCATCCAGAATTTCAGTGCGACGCACGTCGCCGTATTCGGCGCGGATCACTTCCAGCTCTTCGCGGATCACTTCCATCAAGCGCACAGCGCTGTTGAGGATGCGGATCAGCTCGCCGATCTGATTGAGGATCTCCTGGTACTCGGCCAGCAGCTTCTCGTGCTCCAGACCCGTCAGGCGGTGCAGACGCAGCTCCAGGATAGCCTGGGCCTGCTCTGGCGACAGGAAGTACTTGCCTTCACGCAAACCGTATTGCGGGTCCAGGGTCTCCGGACGGCACGAATCGGCACCGGCGCGCTCAACCATCGCCACTACGGCGCTGGATTCCCACGGCATCTTGATCAGTGCTTCCTTGGCTTCCGACGGAGTCGGAGACGCCTTGATCAGAGCAATGACCGGGTCAATGTTCGATAGCGCAACCGCCTGGCCTTCCAGGATATGGCCGCGTTCACGGGCCTTGCGCAGTTCGAACACAGTACGACGGGTAACCACTTCGCGGCGGTGACGTACGAAAGCTTCCAGCAGGTCCTTGAGGTTCAGGATCCGTGGGCGGCCGTCGATCAGAGCAACGACGTTGATACCAAACACGCTTTGCAACTGGGTCTGGGCGTAGAGGTTGTTGAGGATCACCTCAGGCACTTCGCCACGACGCAGCTCGATCACGACGCGCATACCGTCCTTGTCAGACTCATCGCGCAGTTCGGTGATGCCTTCAAGCTTCTTCTCTTTAACCAGCTCGGCGATCTTCTCGATCAGACGCGCCTTGTTCAACTGGTAAGGGAGTTCGGTGATGACGATCTGCTGACGACCACCGACCTTGTCGATGTCTTCGATCATCGAGCGGGCACGCATGTAAATACGGCCGCGACCGGTGCGGTAGGCTTCGATGATACCGGCGCGACCGTTGATGATCGCGGCGGTCGGGAAGTCCGGACCGGGGATGTATTGCATTAACTCATCAACGGTCAACTCTGGGTTGTCGATGAGGGCCAGGCAACCGTCGATGACTTCACCGAGGTTGTGTGGCGGGATGTTGGTGGCCATGCCCACGGCAATACCGCTGGAGCCGTTGACCAGCAGGTTGGGAATACGGGTCGGCATGACCGCCGGGATCATTTCGGTGCCGTCGTAGTTCGGCACCCAGTCCACGGTTTCTTTGTGCAGGTCAGCCAGCAGCTCGTGCGCCAGCTTGGTCATGCGCACTTCGGTGTATCGCATGGCTGCTGCGTTATCGCCGTCGACCGAACCGAAGTTACCCTGGCCGTCTACCAGCAGGTAGCGCAGGGAAAACGGCTGGGCCATCCGAACGATGGTGTCGTACACCGCAGTGTCGCCGTGAGGGTGATACTTACCGATCACGTCACCGACAACACGGGCAGATTTCTTGTACGGCTTGTTCCAGTCGTTACCCAGCTCGCTCATCGCGAACAGCACACGCCGATGCACGGGCTTCAAGCCATCGCGCGCATCAGGCAGTGCCCGACCGACAATTACGCTCATCGCGTAGTCGAGGTAGGACTGTTTCAGCTCGTCTTCGATATTGACCGGGAGGATTTCTTTGGCCAGTTCGCCCATGAGAAGCCTGATTCCTTTTTCGGGTGAAACCTCGTCACATCCATATGGGACGAACGAAGCTCGTCGCTGCTGGCATGGTGCCTGACAACGACTTACGACAAATCAACGAGTTATGACACGGATCTGCGCATTAAAGGCCACCCCTCGGGGTGACCCTGGAAACCGCCGAATGTTATCACAATCGCCGCCACGCACCTATCCCCCTGATGCGCATGGAGCATAGTTAGTTGACCGGTGACAGGCTTAAAGGGGACGAGAGGGGCTTAGAGCTGGATCCAAGCCATATTTAGAGGGCAGAAACCCTTAATGCAGCCGCTTACGACACATCAACTGCGCCAGTTTCGCCGCGTCCGGCCGCTCGACGATGCCCTTTTCCGTGACGATGACATCGATCAGGTCCGCCGGTGTCACATCAAACACGGGGCTAAACGCGCCCACATCGGCGGCAAGTCGCCTGTCACCGACCTCCAGCAACTCTCGCTCGTCACGTTCTTCAAGGGGGATTTCATCGCCACTGGCCAGCATCAGGTCGATGGTGGAGCTCGGCGCCACTACCATGAAACGCACGCCATGATGCATGGCACACACGGCCAACTGATAGGTGCCAATCTTGCTGGCCACGTCGCCATTGGCGGCAATGCAATCGGCGCCGACGATCACCCAGGTTATGCCTTTGGTCTTGAGGATATGTGCGCCCGCCGAATCGGCATTCACCGTGACCGGGATGCCCTCTCCCGCCAATTCCCAGGCCGTCAGCCGCGAACCTTGCAGCCAAGGGCGAGTTTCATTGGCATAAACCTGCTCGACCATGCCCTCCAGGAAGGCCGCACGAATCACCCCGAGGGCCGTGCCGACCCCGCCAGTGGCCAGCGCGCCAGCATTGCCATGGGTCAGAATGGCCTGGGCATTGCCCTGGTGCTTGCGGATCAACTCGACGCCGAGCTGGGCCATGGTGAGATTGGCCTCCCGATCACTTTCATGGATCGCAACAGCCTCAGCTTCCAGCACCACCAGCGGATCAGCGTGTTTCTTCACACGGTCCAGGCGGTCGCGCATCCGCTTGAGGGCCCAGAACAGGTTCGACGCGGTCGGACGGGTATCGGCCAGTAGCGCGTAGTCTTCTTCCCACGCAGCCTGCCAGTCACCGCCTTCGGCGATTCGCTCACGGGCGGCAAGCACCAAACCATAGGCAGCACTGATACCAATGGCCGGCGCACCACGCACGACCATCGAGCGAATGGCCTCGGCCACGGCCGCCGCACTGGTGCAGGCGACCCAGGTTTGCTCGAATGGCAACCTGCGCTGATCAAGCAGATACAAAGTGCCATCACGCCAATCGATGGCCTTCACCTTCTCCGCAGCCAACAGTCGGTCGCGCATCCCTCACCCCGCACTCATGAACAAAAGCCGCCGATTATAGCGATCCGCCAGCCAAGACGCTCGGGTATACTTCGCCACTTCTTAATAACAGCCTTGGACGACGCTCGCGATGACCCCAACTGCCGCCCCGCTGGACTTGTTGCTCCTGCCAACCTGGCTGGTACCGGTCGAGCCTGCTGGCGTGGTCCTCAAGGAGTACGGCCTGGGCATTCGCGACGGACGGATTGCCTTCATCGGGCCTCGTGCGCAAGCGCTGAAACTGGCCGCCAGCGAAGTCCGGGAATTGCCGGGCACGCTGCTCAGCCCTGGGCTGATCAACGCCCATGGGCACGCGGCCATGACCCTGTTTCGCGGCCTCGCCGACGACCTGCCGCTGATGACCTGGCTGGAAAACCACATCTGGCCCGCCGAAGCCAAGTGGGTCGATGAAGCCTTCGTGCGAGATGGCACCGACCTGGCCATCGCCGAGCAAATCAAAGGGGGCATCACCTGCTTTTCGGACATGTACTTCTTTCCGAAAGTTGCCAGCGAACGGGTGCACAACAGCGGCATTCGTGCACAGATCGCCATCCCGATCCTGGATTTCCCGATTCCCGGCGCCAGCACTGCCGACGAGGCCATTCGCCAAGGTGTCGAGCTGTTTGGCGACCTCAAGCATCACCCTCGGATCAAAATCACCTTCGGCCCGCATGCGCCGTATACCGTCTGCGATGAGAACCTGGAGAAAATCCGGGTGATCGCCGAAGAACTGGACGCCGGCATCCACATGCATGTTCACGAGACTGCTTTCGAAGTGCAGCAGTCGCTGGAACAGCACGGCGAGCGACCGCTGGCCCGCCTTGGGCGCCTGGGATTGCTCGGGCCGCGCTTCCAGGCTGTTCATATGACCCAAATCAGCGATGACGACCTGGCTTTACTGGTAGAAAGTAACAGCAGCGTCATCCATTGCCCCGAATCGAACCTGAAACTGGCCAGCGGCTTCTGCCCGGTGGAACGCCTGTGGCAAGCCGGCGTCAATGTGGCAGTAGGCACAGACGGCGCCGCCAGTAACAATGACCTCGACCTTTTGGGTGAAACCCGTACCGCAGCGCTGCTGGCCAAGGCCGTCGCCGGTTCCGCCACGGCGCTGGATGCCCATCGCGCCTTGCGTATGGCCACCCTCAATGGTGCTCGGGCCATGGGCCTGGAAAGCGAAATCGGCTCACTGGAAGTCGGCAAGGCCGCAGACATAGTAGCTTTCGACCTGTCAGGCCTGGCGCAACAACCGATCTACGATCCTGTCTCGCAGCTTATATATGCCACCGGACGCGATTGTGTGAAACACCTTTGGGTCGGCGGCAAGCAATTGCTCGACGACCGGCAACTGACCCGTCTGGATGAGCAGCAGTTGTGCTCCACGGCCATCGCCTGGGGCCAACGCATCAGCGGACACACCGAATAACGCGGCGCCTGAGCCCCCTCTCGGGACCCGCAAACCGTTTTATCAGATTTAGAGGATGACCCATGAGCAACGTCGACCACGCTGAAATCGCCAAATTCGAAGCCCTGGCCCATCGCTGGTGGGATCGCGAAAGCGAGTTCAAGCCCCTGCACGATATCAACCCGCTGCGCGTCAACTGGATCGACGAACGGGTCAATCTGGCTGGCAAGAAAGTACTTGATGTAGGCTGCGGCGGCGGCATTCTCAGCGAAGCCATGGCCCAGCGCGGCGCAACCGTGATGGGCATCGACATGGGTGAAGCACCACTGGCCGTGGCGCAACTGCACCAGCTGGAATCGGGCGTCAGCGTCGAATATCGGCAGATCACCGCCGAAGACCTGGCAGAAGAGATGCCCGAGCAATTCGACGTGGTCACCTGCCTGGAAATGCTGGAGCACGTGCCTGACCCTTCGTCGGTGATCCGCGCGTGCTTGCGCATGGTCAAGCCGGGCGGCCAGGTGTTTTTCTCCACCATCAACCGCAATCCGAAGGCTTATCTGTTCGCGATCATCGGCGCCGAATACATCATGAAACTGCTGCCTCGCGGCACCCATGACTTCAAGAAATTCATCCGCCCCTCCGAGCTGGGTGCCTGGAGCCGCCAGGCCGGCCTGACCGTCAAAGACATCATCGGCCTGACCTACAACCCGCTGACCAAGCATTACAAACTGGCCAGCGACGTTGACGTCAACTACATGATCCAGACCCTGCGAGAGGAGTAAGCCTGTGAAGTTGCGAGCGGTTCTTTTCGACATGGACGGTACCCTGCTGGACACCGCGCCGGACTTTATCGCCATCTGCCAGGCCATGCGCGCCGACCGTGGCCTGCCGCCGATGAACGACCAACACATCCGCGATGAAATTTCCGGTGGCGCCCGGGCAATGGTCGCCGTGACCTTCTCCATGGACCCGGAATCTCCAGGTTTTGAAGAGTTGCGCCTGGAGTTCCTGGAGCGCTACCTCAGGGGTTGCGCGATTCACAGCAAGTTGTTCGACGGGATGGCCGAGCTGCTGGCCGACATCGAAAAATCCAAGCTGATCTGGGGCGTGGTCACCAATAAGCCGCTGCGCTTCGCCGAACCGATCATGGAGCAACTGGGCCTGGCCAAGCGCTCGGCGCTGCTAATCTGCCCGGACCACGTGAAAAACAGCAAACCGGATCCAGAACCGCTGATCCTGGCCTGCAAGATGCTCGACCTGGATCCGACCAGCGTGCTGTTCGTCGGCGATGACCTACGGGATATCGAATCGGGACGCGACGCCGGGACTCGCACCGCCGCCGTCACCTACGGCTATATTCACCCGGATGACAACCCGCGTAACTGGGGTGCCGATGTCGTGGTGAATCATCCGCTGGAGCTGCGTCAGGTGCTGGATAACGCGCTGTGCAGTTGCTGAATACCTTCCCACTGTAGGAGCGAGCTTGCTCACGAAGGGCGTCAACGATAATGCGGGGAGCCTGACTCCCCGCGGCGCACTCAAATTTTTCGCGAGCAAGCTCGCTCCTACAATGAATTTCTGTTGAGGTCGTTTATGTTTGATTACTCTGCACGCCCAGAGCTACTTAAAGACCGGGTCATCCTGGTGACCGGTGCTGGTCGCGGGATTGGCGCGGCAGCGGCAAAAACCTATGCCGCCCATGGCGCCACCGTGCTGTTGCTGGGCAAGACCGAAGCCAATCTGGCCAAGGTCTATGACGAGATCGAAGCAGCCGGCCATCCCCAACCAGTGGTGATTCCATTCAACCTGGAGACCGCCCTGCCCCACCAGTACGACGAACTGGCGGCAATGATTGAACAGGAATTCGGCCACCTCGACGGCCTGCTGCACAACGCCTCGATCATCGGCCCACGCACACCGATCGAACAATTGTCCGGCGAGAACTTCATGCGGGTGATGCATATCAACGTCAACGCCATGTTCATGCTTACCAGCACCCTACTGCCACTGCTCAAGCTGTCCCAGGACGCCTCGGTGGTGTTCACTTCCAGCAGCGTAGGCCGCAAGGGCCGCGCCTATTGGGGCGCCTACGGGGTGTCGAAGTTTGCCACCGAAGGCCTGATGCAGACCCTGGCCGATGAACTCGAGACCGTCGCTCCAGTGCGCGCCAACAGCATCAACCCAGGCGGAACCCGCACCAGCATGCGTGCCCAGGCCTACCCGGGGGAAAATCCTGCCGATAACCCGACACCTGAAGAAATCATGCCGGTATACCTGTACCTGATGGGGCCGGACAGCACTGGCATCAACGGGCAGGCGTTCGACGCGCAATAAGGCGCGCTCACAGGTGCTGTCGAGTAAAGCGAAGCTGCGATCCCTTGAAGATCCATCTCACACTCGACAGCGCCTACGCCAACTTATTGCCGCCCCCTCCCCACCCCTATTTTCCAACGAAAACCCAACCAACTGAATTCAAAGCACTTTCACGCTGCGAAGGCAAATGGCACGAATTTCGCTGAGATCTCTCACACACAGGTGGCACAAAGACACGACGTGCGGCACGGAAACAGGGGTTATAACCCCCAGCAAAGCGGTCTAGACTATCCCTATGTCCTACGGAACTGAAGGAACAGTAAGACGCTTGGCACTCGCCGCTCTCATCCAGCCTGTAAGACAGCATTAAGTGCTTAGAGGCCTATCAGTTTATGAAAACACCGACCCAGACCAACGCAATTGACTTCGATAGCGCAAAATTGCAACGCCTGGGCTTTGGTCAACCTTCTCTTCTCGCGCGGCGCCCCGCCACAGCCCCCCAACTTCGCCAGCAACTGAGCCTGCAATTGCAGACCAGCCTGGAGCCTGAGCGCATCCTCGGTTTGTTTTTCCGGGAAATCCAACGTCTGGTACCCCTCGACGCCCTGCAATACCGTCACGAAACCAGCGATTTGCGCCTGGAATACGGTCAGCGAGGCCACCACTCAGTGAGCTACACCCTCAGTCACGAAGGTGAACACTTGGGCGAGTTGGTCTTTCGGCGCAATCAGCGCTTCCTAGACGATGAGCAGGGCAAGCTGGAGTCACTGTTGGCAACGCTGCTCTACCCGATGCGCAACGCCCTGCTGTACCGCGCCGCAACCCGCAGCGCCCTGCGTGACCCACTGACCGAAACCGGTAACCGCATCGCCATGGACCAGACCCTGCAACGGGAAATCGACATGGCCAGGCGGCACCTACATCCGCTGTCATTGCTGATGCTGGATATTGATCACTTCAAGCGCATCAACGACAGCCACGGCCACGCCGCTGGCGATAAGGTGCTCAAGGCCGTCGCCGCCTCGATCAAGAGCCAACTGCGCAATGTGGATATGGTATTCAGGTTTGGCGGGGAAGAGTTTCTGATCCTGCTGTCCAACACTGGACGGGACGCTGCAGCCATGGTCGGAGAGCGCCTGCGCCAGGCAGCACAGGCCCAGGATTATTGGGCAGATGGGATATGTATCGAATTGACGGTGAGCCTGGGCTGCTCGACGTTGCTGGCTGGAGAGTCCGCCGAGAGCGTGTTGCGCCGGGCGGACAATGCCTTGTATGTGGCCAAGCGCGAAGGCCGCAATCGCTTGGCAATGGCGGGGTAATCACACCCCGCCATCCTCGCATCAGGCCTCGCTGGCGACCAGCGTCGGACGCTCACGGACTGCCGGCGCTTTCTCCAACTGCATGCAACGCTCCAGGAACAGATACATGTAGTCGTAACTCTTGCACACCGCTTGACGCAACTCGACCTGCAGCGCCTTGCTCGGGTTCATCCCGGCCAGCGTGCAAATGATTTCCAGCGCTTCCCATGGGTGGGCATCATCGTACTGGGCATGCATCTTCAGCCATTTCATCGCACGCTTACGATCTTCCTCAGGGAAGGCCGCCGCGTAGACGCCAGTCGAACACACCACGGCAGACCACTCCCCAGTAGCCCCCTCGATGGCGTAGTTGGTGGCGGCGATAGCGACAATCAGCGAATCGGCCGAACTGGTGTGCCAGCACCAATGACTCAGGGCATGCAACTCAGGCGGCACGTTCTGCGCCTGCAACTCTTCCAGGCTGACACCGTGGGCACGAGCCCAGTGCACCCAATAATCGGCATGGTTCAGTTCCACGCGAATATTGCGCATCAACCAGCGCCGCGCCATATCTTCCCCAGGATGACGGGCGAACTTGGTCTTGGTGAGGTTCTGTGCCATGTACAACGCAAACTGTTCCACCACCGGCCAACCACCAATCAGGTAGTGACGCATAGTCTTGGCACTGAGCTTGTTATCGCGCATGCGCTGGTACAGTTCGTGTTCGACAACTCGGCGCTTGCTCTCGCTACAGTCCTGGATCAATTGCTGAGCCCAGGCGGGGTAACTTGAGGCTTCCATAAGCGGACCGGTTCTGTTGAATGTGTCGATCACTGTCGGGCTCCTTTTGATGTGTGATTGTACAGACCAGCAAATGTTTCAGCGGAACGTGCCAGGCGCCTTGAATAACAAGGGCTGTGGTCGTACAGGTCGACACTGCAAACTGTCAAAGGTAAACAACTGCGGGCGCTCAATCAGGTATCCCTGAGCATAGTCCACACCAATCTCAAGCAGGGCTTGTTCGATCTGCGGTGTTTCGACAAATTCGGCAATTGTGCGTTTACCCATGACATGACCGATGTGATTGATCACTTCGACCATAGCGCGGTTAATCGGGTCGTCCAGCATATCCTTTACGAAACTTCCATCGATCTTCAGGAAGTCTACAGGTAAATGTTTAAGATATGCGAATGAGGACATTCCGGCACAGAAGTCATCTAAGGAAAAATGGCAACCTAACTCTTTGAGTTCATTGATAAAGCGAATTGCACTGCCCAAATTCGAGATCGCACTGGTCTCAGTAATTTCAAAACAAATCATTTCCGCAGGTATGTTGTAGGCACTGAACTTCTCACGCAAAAAGCCGAGAAAAGCATCATCGCCAATAGTAATACCTGACAGATTGATCGCACACATGGCCATGGGCCGGCCTGGGCGCTCAAGCATGCACCGGGCAATGATCTTGAATACATTCTCCACCACCCAGCGGTCCAGAGAGGTCATCAGGCCATAACGTTCTGCGGCCGGAATAAAACTGTCGGGCAAGATAATCCGACCGGCCTCGTCGTGCAGGCGCAACAGGATCTCGATGTGTCCATTGTCAGGGTCGGTATGCCCCAGGGGCGCAATTTCCTGGGCGTACAGGCAGAAACGGTTCTCCTCCAGAGCCATGTGCAGGCGCTGCACCCAGGCCATTTCGCCAAAGCGCAGGGACAATTCCGAGTCATCCGCGTGATAAACCTGCACCCGGTTGCGTCCCTTTTCCTTGGCCATGTAGCAGGCCATGTCGGCGGCCCGCAGCGAAGTTTCAAGGGTGGTTGGGGTTTGCGAGATGTGCACCAGACCGATACTGACAGTGGTCACAAACGGCCGGCCCTTCCACACGAAATGCAGGCTTTGTACCGTATGGCGCAGGCTTTCAGCGATTTTTTCCGCCACCGGGGCCGGGCAATTCTCCAGCAGAATGCCGAATTCATCGCCGCCCAGGCGGGCCAGGGTGTCACCTTCGCGCAGGTCGGACTGCAACAACGCGCAGATATGCCGTAGTAGCTCATCACCTGCCGCATGACCGCAGGTGTCATTGACCAGTTTGAACTGATCCAGGTCGAGGAACATCAACGCATGGCGCCCCGTTTGCTGGCGCCCAAGGTTGTGCAGCACTTGTTCCAGGCGATACTCAAACTCACGGCGGTTGGCCAGGCCGGTCAAGGCGTCATGGGTCGCCTGCCAGGATAGGTTGGCGATGTACTGCCGCTCCTGGGTCATGTCGTGCAGCACCAACACCGCGCCGCTGACCTTGCCTGCACTGCGGATCGGCGCGCCCACCAGGGTCACGGAAACCGTGCTGCCATCCACTCGCTGGATCAACTTTGAATGCTCACTGCCACCACTGAGCTGGCCGTCAAGGATGTGCTCAATCAGGGTAAAACCATCAGACTGGGCGTTTTCATCCAGCAGATTGAACAAGGCCGCCAGCGGCAACCCCTGGGCCTGGGAAGCTTTCCAGTGGGTCAGGACCTCGGCCGCCGGGTTCATGTAGGCAATGGCGCCGTCGACATCCGTGGTAATCACCCCGTCACCAATGGACTCAAGGGTGATCTGCGCCCTCTCCTTCTCCAACTGCAAGGCATCGGCAAAAGCATGCCGCTGGGCCAGCAACTTGTGGGTACGCAACAACGCCAGGGCGATCAAGCCCAAGGCCGTGGCCAGGTTGGTCACCAGCAGCAGCCGCAAAATCATGCGTGAGCCTTCGCCCAAGGCATCACTGAACGCCTTGGCGGCCGGCGTCACGCCATCGTTGATGGCAAAGATGCGCTCTTTCCAGCGGCTCACGTCGCCACTGTTCACCTGATTACTGACAATCGCCCTGTGCATCTTCTGCGCCAGGTCATCCAACTGCACCAGGTAGCCATCCCCCACCGTCCACAACTCGATGGCTTTTTCCAAGTAACTGAAATGGCGAAAGTTGAGGTACAGCCAAATCACACTGGAGACGTCATCACGATGGTTGCCACCCTTGAGAATGCCCAGGCGCGCTGCCTCCAGGTCTGGCGTAGGACGGTCCAGCGCCACCCGCAGTTCATGCCCGCCCTGAGGCACGGCAATGGCATTCTGGTATTTGAGATAAGTGCCTTCATCGCGGCTATCCGCGTACAGCGTAAGGTAGTAGATGGCATCCTTCTGGCCCTTGGACCAGAGGCTCTCACCGGCCACATAGCCGCGCACCGCTGAAAGCACGTAAAGACTGACGCCGCCCATCAATGCCTGAAACAGCACGACGGCAATAAATGGCCAGACAATGCCCAACAACCGAGGTGTTCCGAGAGTCCGCTTTTGCTTCATGAGGTCCCTTGCACAAGCACAGGCCAGTGGATAACCGCTCCTGACAGCGCAGCCCAAGCTAAATGCGGTCCATCCACATGGATGTCCCGGATCGATTTAGCGCCCACTTCATGAAACGAAGCAGGAAAGCCGCTTTCCCCACGGGGAACTCACGTACTAAGCACAGAAATTCGTTTGAAACTCAACAACCTCAGCGCACCTGCTGTAAATGTCCGTACAGCTTGGCGTAGAGCCCGCCGTCGGCAATGAGCTGCTGATGGTCGCCATCTTCGGCAATATGTCCACCATCGAACACCAGTACGCGGTCAGCCTGTTTTACCGCCGACAGCCGGTGGGCAATGATCAGTGTAGTACGACCACTGAGAAACCGCGCCAATGCCTGGTGCAGGTTGTACTCGGTGGCCGCGTCCAGGGCAGAGGTGGCTTCATCGAGTATGACCACTTTCGGCTCAGCCAGGACCATCCGCGCGATGGCCAGACGCTGACGCTGCCCACCGGAAAAACGCACCCCTGAGCGCCCTACCACACTGTCCAACCCCAAAGGCAGAGCCTTGACGGTAGCATCCAGCTGGGCGATTTCCAGTGCCTGCCAGCAGGCTTGATCGCTGCGTTCACGGCCCATGGTCAGGTTGGCGCGCACGGTATCGTTGAATAACGCCGGGTGCTGCAGCACCACCGCAACGTTCTCGCGAATCGTCGCAAGGCCAATCTCCTGCTGAGTCGCGCCACCAAAACGGATTGTGCCCGCCTGCGGTGTATAGAGCCCCAGCAACAGTTGTACCAGGGTGCTTTTACCGCCACCGCTGGCGCCGACAATCGCCACCTTCTCACCCGGCGCAATGACCAGGTTGAGTTGGTCGAGTACTAGCTCTTCGCCATACCCGAAATCAAGGCCACGCACCTCGATCCCCACCGTCTCGCGATCAACAAAAGGGTCGGCGCCGCCCGCGTATTGCGGCTCGTCCGCACGGGCCAACAACTCGTTGATCCGTGTCAGCGCCCCGCCTGCCGCGTAATAGGCATATTGCAGGTTCAGCAGTTGCTCCACCGGGCCGATCATGAACCACAGGTAGCTGAACACGGCGAGCATCTGGCCGATGGACAGATCGGAAAACAGCACCGTGAGCATCGCCGCCGCGCGGAAAATGTCGATACCGAACTGGAACAGCAAGCCACTGGCGCGGCTGGAGGCATCGCTTTTCCACTGAGAGTTGACTGCAAAATCCCGCACTTCCTGGGCCCGCCGGCCCAGGCGCCCGAGGAAAAACCCCTGACGGTTGCCCGCGCGTACTTCCTGGATCGCGTCGAGGGTTTCGGTCAGGGCCTGGGTAAACCGCGACGTGCTGTCGTTTTCCAGCTTTTTCAGGTGCTTGACCCGCTTGCCCAACTGCACCGTGGCATAGATCACCAACGGGTTGAACAGCAGGATCAACAATGCCAACTGCCAATGCATCCACATCAAGATCGCGGAGGTGCCCACCAGGGTCAGCATCGCCACCAGGAAACGACTCAAGGTCTCGCCGACAAACTTGTCCACGGTATCCAGGTCGGTGACCAAGTGGGTGGTCACGGTGCCGCTGCCCAGGCTTTCGTATTCACTCAGTGAAATCCGCTTGAGCCGTTCGATCAACCTCACCCGGATGCGGTAGACGATGTCTTTGGCCAGCCGCGCGAATAATCGTGCCTGCAATACGTTGAACACCAAGGCACCGCAGCGCAAGGCCAGGGTCACCAGCAACATCAAGCCGATATAGCCAGCCGCTTTCTGCCAGCCCAACGGCAGCGCATGGTTCATCACTTTCAGCGCCGCGTCGCCATGTCCCAGTAGCACTTCGTCCACCAGCAGCGGCAACAACAGGGGAATTGGCACGCTGCACAAGGTCGCCAGCACGGCGACGCCATTGGCGATCCACAGGGATTTCTTGTGATGCAGGGCCAGACGGCGAACTTCCGCCCAGGTCAGTCGATCGATACGCTGGGATGGCACAGTGCTGTCAGGCTGATCAGGCACAGGTAGCGCGCTCCAGCCAGCGACCGAGCAAGGGCGACAGCTCGGACAGCGGCTGGTAGCCGTTGGTCAGCAGCGCCAACTGACCATTGCGCTCGGCCAGCAGCGTGGGGAAGCCGGCAATGCCCAAGTCCTGGACCCAAGTGAAGTCGGCAGCGGTGGCCGCATGCTGATCGGCACGGTCAAAGGCTTCAGCGAATTCGATCCGCGGCACGCCGGCGGTCTCGGCCAACTCCACCAGAACGCTGGCCTGGGTGACATCCCGGCCATGCATATAAAACGCACGCTGGATCAGGCCCAACAGCTTCCAGGCGCAATCCGGGGCCAGGCTGCGGGCCGTGACCAGGGCGCGGCAGGCGGGCTCGGTGTCGTAGACAAAACCTTCAGGCAGTGCACCGTCCAGCTTGAATGGTTGACCGGTGGCTTCGGTGACCGCCTGCCAATGCTCGAGGATGTAGCGTCGGGTCGCCGGTTCCAGTGCCGCACCACTGCCGGTGCGCAAACCGCCCACCACCAGGTGCAATTCGACACCGGCGGCCTGCGCCTGCTCCACCAGTGCCTCGGCTACTGGCGCGAAGCCCCAGCACCAGGAACACATCGGGTCCATTACATAGAGCAGGCGCGCGGACATGGTTCAGGCCTCGGAAGATGATTGCTTATAGTTGTAGCCAATCGGGTGCGGCATATTGCGGGCCTTGGCCAGCTCAATCTGCTTCTGCCGATCGATGGCGCTGCGACGGGTTTTCTCGGAAAGTTTATCCCAGCAGTGCGGGCAACTGATGCCGGCCACGTAGTGCTCGGACGTGCGGTCTTCGATACTGATCGGTGTGCGGCAGGCATGACATTGATCGTAGTCGCCTTCGCTCAAGTCGTGGCGCACAGTGACGCGATTATCGAAGACAAAGCAGTCGCCCTGCCATTTGGTTTCTTCCTGAGGCACCTCTTCGAGGTATTTCAGGATGCCACCCTTGAGGTGATACACCTCGTCGAAACCTTCGCTGAGCATATAGCTCGAAGCTTTTTCGCAACGAATGCCGCCCGTGCAGAACATCGCGACTTTCTTGTGCTTGGCCGGGTCGAAGTTGGCTTTGATGTAATCGGGAAACTCGCGAAAACTGGTGGTCTTCGGGTCGATGGCGCCTTCAAAGGTGCCGATCGACACTTCGTAGTCGTTGCGGGTGTCGATCAGCAAGACTTCAGGGTCGCTGATCAGCGCATTCCAGTCTTGCGGCTCGACATAGGTGCCGACTTTCTTGTTGGGGTCGACGCCTTCGACGCCCAGGGTCACGATCTCTTTCTTGAGCTTGACCTTGGTGCGGTAGAACGGTTGCTCGTCGCAGTACGACTCTTTATGGTCGATATCGTCCATACGCGGGTCGTTCTTGAGCCAGGCCATCAGGCCATCAATGCCTTCACGGCTGCCGGAAACGGTGCCGTTGATGCCTTCTTCGGCGATCAGCAAGGTGCCTTTGATGCCATTGTCGACCATCGCCTGCAGCAGTGGCTCGCGCAGGGCAACGTAATCTTCCAGGGTGACGAACTTATACAGTGCCGCCACGACAATAGGGTGTGTCATGGGTATCTCTCCAGGTGGCTACCCTCGCAAAGGGTGAACCGGATGCAAAAAAAACGCGCCGACTGAGCGGCGCGTTGCGGATTCTAGCAAATGCCAGGTGTCAGAGACACCTTCTGATCAGCTATGGCCGCCAGCGCAGGTCGGCGAGGCCGGGGCTGCGTCGATTTTCGCCCATTCTTCAGGCGTATAGGTATGCAGCGCCAACGCATGAAACTCGCTCATCAGGTCACCCAGGGTGGCGTAGACCTTCTGGTGGCGCTTGACGCGGTTGAGCCCGTCGAACTGCTGGCTGACCAGCACGGCCTTGAAGTGAGTCTGCAACCCACGGCTGTGCATATGGCTTTCATCCAGCACGCTCAGGTGTTCCGGGTCCAGGGCGACAAGTGCCGCTTCAATACGCTGTTGCATGGTCATTCCTGATTACTTCTTTTTGGCCGGTGCTGCGGCTTTCGGTGTCAGTTCGTTGGTCATGTCTTCCAACAGCTTGTTCACCACAGGTACTGCGCTTTCCAGCTTGGCCTGGGTCATCTGGGCCGATTGCTGGGTCAACTGAGGCATTTTTTCCAGGACTTTCTTGCCCAGGGGCGACTGGTAGAACGCAACCAAGTCCTTGAGCTCGGATTCGCTGAAGTTAGTGGTGTAGAGCTTGACCATGTCAGGCTTGAGTTTGTTCCAGCCGATGGCCTGGTCCAGGGCAGCGTTGGCCTTGGCCTGGTAGCTGTCCAGCACGCTTTGCTTGGTAGCAGGCGCCTTGGTCTGCTCGAAACGCTGAGCGAACATTTGCTGCACTTGCATGTACACCGGGGTACCCAGCTTGTCAGCATGGGCCAGCGTAAGGAAGGCTTCGGCACTGGCGTTGTGGCTGGCGGTATCGGCAAAAACCTGGCCGCTGGCACATACCAGAGCAACCGCGGTACAGATGGCACGAAGACGAGTCATCGAGTTTCCTTTTCTAGCAGGCGAGGTAAGACCCCAAGGGCGACCATTCTGCGCCTAAAAAACCTCGGCGCTCAACCCCACCCCTTATAGAGCCTGCATTTGCGCGACGAAAGTCGATAAACAGACCACAGGGGAACCCCTCACAGCGATCACGGCCTAAACTGCGAAATCATGTCTTGGAAGGAGTGTGCCCGATGAGCCGTATCGAAACCGACAGCCTGGGAGAAGTGCAAGTCCCGGACGACGCTTACTGGGGTGCTCAGACCCAACGCTCACTGGTCAACTTCGCCATTGGCGACCAGCGCATGCCCCTGGCGGTACTGCACGCACTGGCCCTGATCAAGAAAGCCGCCGCACGGGTCAACGACCGTAACGGCGACCTGCCCGCCGACATCGCCCGGCTGATCGAACAAGCCGCCGACGAAGTGCTCGACGGCCAGCACGACGACCAGTTCCCTCTGGTGGTCTGGCAGACCGGCAGTGGCACCCAGAGCAACATGAACGCCAACGAAGTGATCGCCGGTCGCGCCAACGAGCTCTCGGGCAAGCCCCGCGGCGGCAAAGTCCCGGTACACCCCAACGATCACGTCAACCGCTCCCAGAGTTCCAACGACTGCTTCCCCACCGCCATGAACATTGCGGCTGCCCAGGCGGTCAACCAGCACTTGTTGCCGGCCATCCGCGAGCTGTCCGGCGGCCTGGCGGAGTTGTCGGCGCGCCATATGAAGCTGGTGAAGACCGGTCGCACCCACATGATGGATGCCACGCCGATCACCTTCGGCCAGGAAGTCTCGGCGTTCATCGCGCAACTGGACTACGCCGAACGGGCGATTCGCAGCGCTCTGCCCCCCGTGTACGAGCTGGCTCAGGGCGGCACCGCCGTCGGCACCGGGCTCAACTCGCCCCACGGTTTTGGCGAGGCGATTGCATCGGAGCTGGGGGCGCTGTCAGGCCTGCCGTTTGTCACGGCGCCGAACAAGTTCGCCGCATTGGCCGGGCATGAACCGCTGACCACCTTATCTGGCGCCCTGAAAACCCTGGCCGTGGCCCTGATGAAAATCGCCAACGACTTGCGCCTATTGGGTTCCGGCCCTCGCGCGGGGCTGGCGGAAGTCAAGTTGCCAGCCAATGAGCCCGGCAGTTCGATCATGCCTGGCAAGGTCAACCCGACCCAGTGTGAAGCCCTGTCGATGCTGGCCTGCCAAGTGATGGGCAATGACGTGACCATCGGCTTTGCCGCCAGCCAAGGCCACTTGCAGTTGAACGTGTACAAGCCGGTGATTATCCACAACCTGCTCGAATCGATTCGCCTGTTGGCCGACGGCTGCAGCAACTTCCAACAGCATTGCATTGCAGGGTTGGAGCCTGACGCCGAACAAATGGCCCAGCACCTGGAGCGTGGCTTAATGCTGGTGACGGCGCTGAACCCGCATATCGGCTACGACAAGTCAGCTGAAATCGCCAAGAAGGCTTATGCCGAAAGACTGACGTTACGGGAAGCGGCGTTGGCGTTGGGTTACCTGACCGATGCTGAGTTTGATGCCTGGGTGAAACCGGAGAACATGGTGTAGCTGCTGTAGCTGCTGTAGCCGCTGCCGAGGCACGAGGCTGCAATGGGTGGCGAAGCGACCCCCGAGGGCGGTCCTGCGGACACGCATCGCAGCCTCGTGCCTCGGCATCGGCTACAACAGTCGTACCCGCCGGGCCCTGAGCCCGGCGAGCAACGAAGGCACCAATGCCACCATCGCAGACCCCAGCACCACCAACACCGCACCGCCATAACCCAACGCATTGATTTGCTCGGCATGCACATACTCGGGCCACAGCCCCGCCGCAACGGCTACTGCGGCAAAGGTCACCAAGGGCGTCATCGCCAGGGTCGCGCTGACCCGCGACGCCTCCCAATGGGCCAGCGCCTCGGCAAACGCACCGTAGGCAATCAGCGTGTTCAGGCAGCAGGCGAGCAACAGCCAGCCTTGCAGCGGGTTCAGTTGCAACGCTTCCAGAGGATGCGCCCAGGGCGTCAACAACACGGCGCACGACAGGTAGATCACCATCATCACCTGCAAGGAGTTCCATACCGTGAGCAACTGCTTCTGACCCAAGGCGTAGAAGGTCCAGATGGTGGTCGCGAGCAGGATGGTCAACACCCCGGCGGTGTAATTCCCCAAGGACGTCAGCAGTTCTTCCAGGCGCTGGTTGAAGAACAGCCCGAAACCGATAATCAGCACCAGCAGGCCCATGCCCTGCCCCACACTGAAGCGCTCCTTGAAGATGAACACACTGGCGATCATCAGAAAGATCGGCCCCACTTGCACCACCAGTTGCGCGGTACCCGGGCTCAGTAGGTTCAGCCCCACCAGATACAACACGTAGTTGCCCACCAGCCCGCACACCGCCATCGCTACCAGCCAGCCACCGCGCGGCCCCAACACGCTTCGACTCGGCAGGCGCTTGACCGTAGCGAGGTAGGCGAACAGGCAAAGGCCGGACACGGTCAGGCGAAACCAGGTCACGGTGATCGGGTCCATCACCTGCAGGACTTGCTTGAGCTTGATGGGCAAAATGCCCCAGAGCAGCGCGGTCAGCAGGGCCAGGGATAAACCGTAGACCCAGCGGCCGGATGAGATGTGCATGAGCGCCCCAAAAAGCCAGAGGTGGAGGAACCAGCATTCTAGGGTGATCAGGCGGGACTTGGGCGAGGTTTTTGTAGGACACGCCACAAATCAAATGTGGGAGCTGGCTTGCCTGCTCCCACACTGATCGGGTTTACAAGGCAAGATCGGTTAGCGCACGGCCTCAAACAGCCCGGTCGCGCCCATCCCACCACCCACGCACATGGTGACGATCCCATAACGCAAATTGCGCCGCTGCAACTCCCGCACCAGATGCCCGACCTGCCGCGACCCGGTCATGCCGAACGGGTGACCAATGGAAATCGACCCGCCGTTGACGTTGTATTTGGCATTGTCGATTTCCAACCGATTGCGCGCATACAGGCACTGGGAGGCAAACGCCTCATTGAGTTCCCACAGGTCGATATCCGCCACTTGCAACCCCCGCGCCTTAAGCAGCTTGGGCACAGAGAACACCGGGCCAATACCCATCTCGTCCGGCTCGCAGCCGGCCACCGTAAAGCCGCGAAAAAATGCCTTAGGTTTGAGCCCCAGTTCCAGGGCTTTTTCCAGGCTCATCACCAGCGTCATCGAGGCACCATCAGACAACTGCGACGAGTTGCCCGCCGTCACCGAGCCGTCCTCGGCGAACACCGGTTTCAAACCGGCCAGACTGGCCAAGGTGGTGTTCGGGCGGTTGCAGTCATCCCGATCCACCACGCCATCAAGGATCTGTACCTCACCGGTGTTTTTGTCCTCAACCTTGTACTTGACCTCCATCGGCACGATTTCATCATCGAACAGACCATCCGCCTGCGCCTGGGCGGTACGCTGCTGGCTTTGCAGGGCGTACAGATCCTGGTCTTCGCGGCTGACGTGGTAGCGGCGAGCGACTATTTCGGCGGTCTGGCCCATGGGGAAATAGATGCCCGGCACCTGCTCCTTGAGGAGCGGGTTGATCAGGTTGTCGGTGTTGACGCTTTTCATGGTCAGGCTGATGGACTCGACCCCGCCCGCAACGATGATGTCGCTGCAGCCAGAAGCAATCTGGTTGGCCGCGATGGCAATCGCCTGCAAACCCGAGGAGCAGAAACGGTTGAGGGTCATACCCGCCGTGCCTGTGCCCAGGCGCGACAACACCGCGACGTTGCGGCCAATGTTATAGCCCTGAGCCCCTTCGTTGGAGCCGGCGCCAACGATGCAATCCTCGACACTGGCCGGATCAATACCGTTGCGGGCCAGCAGCGCATTGACGCAATGGGCAGCCATGTCATCAGGGCGGGTCTGGTTGAACTTGCCGCGAAAAGACTTGGCCAGGCCGGTTCGCACGCTGTCGACAATCACTACTTCACGCATGGGCTTGCCTCTTGTTGTGGTGGTAGAGAGATGGATCGAGCATAGATCCAGCCCTCATCAACCGCGACAATCATTCATCCCGCGTATGTCTCAGGTATCGACAGATCCCCGAAGGTGAATGAGCCCCCTCTCCACAGGGATTACTTTTTCTTCTTGCCCTTTTTGTCATGTTTGTCGGACTTGTCGAATGCGTCCTCCAGCGCCCGGTTGATGGTGCGCAACACCTTGACCCGCGCCCAGCGTTTGTCATTGGCCTCAACCAACGTCCAGGGTGAAACCTCAGTGCTGGTGCGATCGACCATATCGCCCACCGCCGCCCGGTAGGCGTCCCACTTGTCGCGGTTGCGCCAGTCGTCTTCGGTGATCTTGAAGCGTTTGAACGGAATCTCTTCCCGGGCCTGGAACCGTTCCAGCTGGGTCTGTTTGTCGATGGCCAGCCAGAACTTGACCACGATCACACCGGCATCCCGCAGTTGCTCTTCGAAGTCGTTGATCTCGCCGTAGGCACGCATCCAGTCCGCCGGCGTACAGAACCCTTCGATCCGCTCCACCAGCACCCGCCCATACCACGAGCGGTCGAACACAGTGAACATGCCCCGTGCCGGAATCTGGCGCCAGAAGCGCCACAAATAAGGTTGGGCCCGCTCGTCCTCGGTGGGTGCGGCAATCGGCACGATGTGGTATTGGCGTGGATCGAGTGCGGCCGCAACCCGGCGAATCGCCCCTCCCTTGCCCGCCGCGTCGTTGCCTTCAAACACAGTCACCAGGGCGTGCTTGCGCATGCGTTTGTCGCGCATCAAGCCAGAGAACCTGGCCTGCTCGGTAATCAACTGTTCCTCGTAATCGTCCTTATCCAGGCGCAGGGTCATGTCCAGGCTGTCGAGCAAGCTCATCTGGTCCACGGCGGACGGCAACGGCGCCGGGTTCATGCCACTGGCTTTGCCCTTGGGCACTTTCAAGGCGCTTTGCAGGCCTTCCAGCAGGATCTTGCCGACGGTCAGCCCACGGTAGTGGGCATCCACGCCTTCGATCACATGCCAGGGCGCATAGTCCCGGCTGGTGCGGCGCAATACGCGCTCGCCGAAATGCACGAACTTGTCGTAGGTCTCGGACTGCTGCCAGTCCAGCGGGCTGATGCGCCAGCTGTGCAGCGGGTCGTCCTGCAACGCCTTGAGCCGCGCCTTCATTTGTTTTTTGGACAGGTGGAACCAGAACTTGAAGATCAAGGCACCTTCATCGCACAGCATCTTTTCCAAACGCTCGGCACCGGCGATCGCCTGGTCGAGTCGCGCATCCTTGATCTCACCGTGAACCCGGCTCTGGAGCATCTGGCTGTACCAGTTGCCGAAGAAGACACCCATGCGGCCCTTGGCCGGCAATTGGCGCCAGTAGCGCCAGGCTGGCGGGCGGGCCAGCTCTTCGTCGGTCTGCTGGTCAAAGGTGCGCACCTCGATCAGGCGTGGGTCCATCCACTCATTGAGCAGCTTGACGGTTTCACCCTTGCCGGCGCCTTCGATGCCGTTGATCAGCACAATCACCGGGAACCGCCCTTGTTGCTGCAACTCGTACTGCACTTCCAACAAGGCTTCGCGCAACGCCGGAACTTCGGCGTCGTAAGTCTCTTTGTCGATGGCGTGACCGATTTCGGCAGATTCAAACATGAGCGGCTCCCTTCCAAGATGGATCAAGACTAGCGGATTGGGCATCACTGCGGGCAAGGAATTCCCAGGGCCTTGCCGTGGATCAATCGCCGGCCCCAATGGCAGGGACTCGCCTACCGTTCAGGCACATGACAGATACCAAGGTCCTGGTTTCTGATTATTTGCTGGGTCAAGCGCTCAACCACTCCGTTTACTGCCCGCTTGCGAGGTGAGCGCAGCGCTTCCATTTGACGCAGGTACTCGCCGTCCGTGAGGGCCTGGCTGTTCTCAAAGAGGGCTTGCTGCTGGGTGTCAAACGGCTCGGTTGCCGTAGCGAATGACTGAGGAAATTGCTGTTTGAGGTAGGACTTCCAGAAGGACAGTTGCGTGATGAAGCGCAAAAGTGCAGGCGACAACTCCGCGGCACGTACCCGTTGGTGCGCCTCTTCCAGGCCATCGCTGGTTACATTGGCCGACGATGTGAACCGTACATGCCTGGGCTGCCCCGGCAGGTCGAGGATCTTGGCCAACCCAGTGCGGTACGCCAGGCTGATTTCCAACGGTTCCAGGGTCGGGTTATCAACCGCATGACCCGCGGCAATTTGTTCCACTTGGCTGAGACGAAACAAACCACGCCCCAACTTCAGCAGCACTGCAGGATGCCCCTGAACACGTGCGGACAGTCGAGTCGCCTTCTCGACCTCCATCAGGACTTCCATCTGACTGAAAATATCGGCGGCCCCATCCGCGCAGTTCATCGGGTGTGCCGCCAGTTCAAAGACCCGTTCACGCAGATCGACGCTGTCATGAGTTGACTGCAGTACTTCCCAAACCCGCCGGCTCAAGTCTTCACGCACGTAACGGCTGTCAGCGGTGCCGGCCAACTGGGCCAGTACCTCGAACAAAGGTGTCGACTCCGGGTCATCGCGCAGGTTGGCCCACGTACTGCGCTTAGTGGCGTTTCTGGCTGCCACCTCATCCGGTAACCACAACGCCCGGGCTTTTAACTCGGTGAAACGTGGCGGGTCGTCATCCACATAGCCCATGCCAATCCCGACTTCCTCGCGGTAGCGGTTGAGCGCCGTAACTGTCGAGCGGGATAATGGGTTGCCTCCCAGGTTGATCGCCTGACTGAAACTACGTGTCGACGTGAACAACCAGTCGGGCAGAAGGGTTATCCAGTTGTCACGCAGGTCCACTTGATCCAGGTAGCCCAGCCGCTCAAGGCCTGTGGGCACGTCAGTGATTTTTGTGTCCTGTAACAACAGGGTGTGCAAATCGCGCATCTTGCCCACATCCAGGCTGCCCTCAACCGGGTTGTGGCTCAGGTTCAGCAGGCGCAACGTGCTCAGGTCGGCCAGCTTGCGCCGGGTGTACTCAGTCAGCGCAAGCTGGTTGCTGGCCACTGACAAACTGTCGAGCTCGGGCATCCGAGAAAGGTATTCCGGCAACCGGGTCAACTGGTTACGGTCCATGTCCAGGCGTCGCAGCCCCTTGAAACACTTCAGGAAGTAGGCGACGTCATCCTTCAGGCGCATGTTTTTTAGCGACAACTGCTGGACATGGTCGAAACGAATCTCGGGAGGCAGCACCGGCAAGGTGCCAACACGCATCCCATCCAGAGTCAGGCCGGCAACCGACTCTTGCTGTTCATTCAGGAGGAAGCTTTGCCGCCGCCAACAGGCTTCAATGCGTTCGGCCACTTGCTGGCGACTCTGGCGAATATCTCTGAGGCCAGGTTGTTTATCCAGGCCGCTGATGTTGGTCTTCCAGTGTTTGAGGATGGCGCGCAGACGGCGCAGGTCTGCCCGCAGACGTTCTACTGCCTTGGCCCGGGCGAGATCATCGACCCCCAGATCCATCAGCAGATCAGATGCCTGTAGGTCACTGATCAGGGGATAAAGCTTCTTCAGTTTGCGCACCAATGCGGTGGGACGCACCACTGGCCTCACCGGGGAATCCGAGACCCTGCAGGGCTTTTCTACCGTCAGCGGTTCGCGGCTTCTATCTGAAAAGGCCTCGGCCGCCATATCACGCTCACTCTGAGCCCTGGCGGCAACCATACGGCGCAGTCTCCAACCATTTTCGCTCTCCGTCAGCGACAGTCCCAGGGCTGTTCGTTGCTTATCCTCGAGCGTGCGCGCAATCGCCTCGAACATTGCGTCCGGGCCAGACTGGACGTTATCGAGGCTCTCGCCGTTGTCATCGAACGGCTGAAAACCTGCCGAAGACCTGACCACCACCCGGCGGCGCACGTCGGCGCCTTCCACCGCGCCAAGGGCCAATAGATCACCTCGGGGCGAATCCTGGCGCAGTTCCATCCACAGCTTCTCATCCCACCCCTCAATGCGCGGCAGCATTCGAACCCCGACACACTGTGTGTCGAAGTCGGCCAACTCCGGCAGTTCGAAACCGGCAAGGGCGCGGTCCAGGCGCTGCTCGTCCAGTACGCGCCCCACCGACTCTGCCAGCGCCATGGGGACACGCTGATTATCGCGCAGCGACTCACGCTCCACCGTCTGCGCCTCAGCCATCAACTCGCGGATCGCCGTGCACGGCAATTGCGGGTATGCCTTCCTGAGCGGCTCCCACTCTTGCGCCGCCGGCCCGTCATAAGACTGATACAACTGCTCAAACAGTGGCTTGCGATCAGCCTTGAGGTGGGCGAGTAATCGACGCGCCAATACGGTGTGTTCCTCATTCGCGGCAACACCGTCTCCCAGCAGGCCGATCTTTTGTTCGTCATCCAACCGCGACAACAACACATCAAATACTTGCCCCTCACTCAGTGCCTGCTCGGTGATGGTCAAGCGCTGACTGACATCGTCAGCCAGCCCGTTGGCGGGATAGCGCGCCTTGACGCCGCCCTGGGCGTCCTGCACCTCGAAATAGCGACCCTTGGGCCATCCGGGCAGCAGCGGCAAGGCATGCATCTGCAAGGCCGCACTTTCAGCATTGAGATAAACACCGCGTTCCAGGAGCCAGATCAGATCACGAATAGACTGCTCCAGCCTGAAGCGCTCGTATAAATCACGAAAGCGCGCGGGAAAAGGCAGGCACTCCTCGGCCAGGTGGTAACCCCAGCGGTGGGGTTTATCCATGATCTCCGTAATCAGTCGCAACTTTCTGGAGTCCAGCCTGGGGTGTCGACTCGTCGGGTCGAGGCGTGAAAAGAGATAGTGTTGGTCTTCCCACTCTTGCGGTTTTTCAAAGGAAAAGCGCCAGACCCCTTCGCCGTTATGCAGCAATCCCGGGCGATAGGCCGTCTGCCGCACGGGGTGGTGAGCCCGCCATCGGCCCTGCCTTGAGTCGAACGAAACCCGATGGACGAAACCATCGACTTTGACATACGTATGGCCATCCACCCTGTAGATACCTTCGGCATCTTCAACCACACCATCGAGCAGAAGTTGATCATGGCTGTACTGTGCAATGTCCGGGCGCCACAACCGCATGTTGCCGTCGTTCGAGCGTACGGCCTCCAACTCCTGGAAGTGGGCATCAAAGCTTAACCGGGCTCGCCTCAATACCTTACCGACAACCTTGGCTCCCGCTGCGAACAACACCATTGAGGTGATATTTTCCGCCACGGCGCCCAACTGCTTGAGCGCTTCGTCCTTGTCACCACGCCGCCAGTCTTCAATACCCTCATACACCTCACTGAGCATCTGCCCTACCGCGACCCCCGTCATCAATAACCCCAGCGCAGGGACGACGAAACCGGCAAGGTTGAGCAACGTCAACCCGGCATCCAGATACTCGAGCAAGCGTCGCTTGCGGACCTCTTCGTCAACATCTTCCACGGGGACCGCCAGTGTCCGCGCGTCGATTTGCAGTTTACCGGCGTAAGTCCCAAAAAAATGGTTCGCCAGGCTGGCCGTAATGCGTTTGGCCTCCAACACACCCAGCGTGCGGCTCTGATCAAACCGACTGAAAAAACCGACTCGATCAACCTCTCCCAGATAGCCGGTAAAGAAGGTGCGATAGCTGGCCACTTCCAACTTCAAGTCCAGGTAGACCTTGAAGTCGTTGAGCGAGGGATACTCGAAAAACGCTCGCCCTGGCTCATTCGGCATATAGACCACGCAGGGTTCCTGCGGGTGCTCGGCAATCGGCCGGTTTGAGAAGACGACGATGCTCCACAGGCAACTGTCGAGGGCATTCAGGCCTTGCCACATCACCGGGCGCCCCTGAAACAGCACGCCTTTGGCCTCGGCCGAAGGCCTATTCTGGTCAAGTAACGTACACACCATGGCATAGGTGCTCGAGGTGATATCGCCGCGCATGAGGGCGATGTGCGCATCGACTTTCATATCCAGGATTTTCATCCGCCCGATATCAATCGCCATCCCGCTGGTTACAAGCTCATCCTCGGTCGGCTCCGTGCCCAGGTCAAAAACCTCACTGATGTGCTGTTGATACAATCGGCCAAGGTCCAGGGTGCGACACCCTTGGGCGAATTCATGGGGGGTGACTGCAATCACCGCACCGGGGGCTGATCCCGATTGCAGCATTGATCCAGGAGCATAATGATCCGCGCGTTCCTCATCCTCGGAAAAATTTTGCAGCGCCATATGCAACAAGCTCTGCTGTTTCAGCGTGACGGTCCGCACATACGTCAGCGGACCGACTTCCCTCTGGAACTCATAGACACCGTGGATGAAAAGATCTTTTTCCGGGTCCACCCTTACCTGCCAGCGCTCTTGGCAGTAAGCCTTCAAGTGCTCATTGCAAAAGTCATCCAGTGGCCGTAATTGCTTCAAGCGTTCGGCGACCGTTGCCCTGGCGTCCTCCACCCGCCAGGCATCCCTTTCCAGCGCTTCCAGCGAACCTGACGGGGCGTTGATCATCCAGCCCGGCAAGCGCTTTTGCAGCACATCGGCCTTGGCCAGATCGCCCGTCATTGCCAGCAACGCGGCTTGCAACTGCTGTTGCGTCAATTGGTTGAAGGTTTGAGTCAAATCATCCTGTACCTGCATCAGCAATATCCTTTATTGCCCGTGAATCAGGTGTTAACGATACCCGGAGCACCGCGCTGGATTGACGCTGATTGTTGATCGTTCAGCAGGGCATTTCGACGATATTTTCCATGGGAAAACTAGCGGGTTACCGCCACGTTTTCGCCAAGGCAACGTCGGGCGTTTTGAGGGTTGTCGCGATCCTGACTGCCGTGGATCAATCGCGCGCCCCGTGATCGGCTAGAATGGCCACCTTGTCTTTGCCGAGTTGCCCATGAACCCCGTACAGCCCAATGCCCAGCTTGACTGGGACGACCAAGGCCGCCCTCGCTCGAGGGTGTTTGACGACGTGTATTTTTCCGACAAGTCGGGCCTTGATGAAACCCGTTACGTGTTCCTTGAGCAGAACCGTCTACAAGAGCGCTTTGCCGCCTTGCCCGTGGGCGGTAGGCTGGTAATTGGCGAAACCGGCTTCGGCACCGGGCTGAATTTTCTCTGCGCCTGGCAGTTGTTTGAACAGCACGCGGTACAAGGCACGCGCTTGCACTTTGTCAGCGTGGAAAAGTACCCGCTGAACCATGCGGATCTGCAACGGGCCCTCGCCCTCTGGCCGGAACTCAAGCCATTCGCCGATCAACTGCTGGCGCAATACATCGCTATTCATCAGGGTTTCCAACGGTTGGTATTGGACAATGGCCGCGTTACGCTGACGCTGCTGATCGGCGATGCCCTGGAGCAATTGCCGCAACTGGACGCGCAGATCGACGCCTGGTTCCTCGACGGTTTTGCCCCGGCAAAAAACCCCGACATGTGGACCGCCGAACTGTTCGCCGAATTGGCCCGGCTGGCAGCGCCAGGCTCGACCATCAGTACCTTCACCAGCACCGGTTGGGTGCGGCGCTTGCTCAATGGCGCCGGGTTCAAGATGAAGCGTACGCCGGGCATCGGGCATAAGTGGGAAATCCTGCGCGGTGAATTCCTCGGCTGGCCTGCCGATGCGCCGGCAGCGGAGATCGCCAAGCCCTGGTTCGCCCGGCCACCCGCCCTTGGCGGCGAGCGCCGGGCCCTGGTGATCGGCGGCGGCCTGGCCGGTTGCGCCAGCGCTGCCAGCCTCGCGGCACGGGGTTGGCAGGTCAGCCTGCTGGAGCGGCATGACGGCCTGGCCCAAGAGGCCTCAGGTAATCCGCAAGGGGTGCTCTATCTGAAGCTGTCCGCTCATGGCACAGCCTTGTCGCAGATGATTGTCAGCGGGTTCGGTCATACCCGACGCTTGCTGGAGCATCTGCAGCGCGGGGTAGATTGGGACAGCTGCGGCGTCTTGCAACTGGCCTTCAATGCCAAGGAAAGTGAACGGCAGGTACAACTGGCCGAGGCGTTTGCCCCGGATTTGTTGCATCTGCTGGATCGAGACCAGGCCCAGGTTCAGGCAGGTATTGCCCTGGAGCACGGCGGGATGTTTTTCCCGCAAGGCGGTTGGGTCCACCCACCTGCGCTTTGCCAGTGGCAGGCTCGCCAACCTGGTATTGATGTGCTCGTCCACCATGACGTACTTGAGCTGCGCAAAGTCGACGATCAATGGCAGGCCTGGGACGGGGAGCGGTTACTGGCCAGCGCGCCAGTGGTAGTGCTGGCCGGGGCCGCCGAGGTCAAGCGCTTTGCCGCCAGCGCCGGGCTGCCCCTCAAACGCATTCGCGGGCAGATTACCCGGTTGCCCCAGACCGTCGCCAGCGAAGCGTTGGCCACGGTGGTGTGTGCCGAGGGTTATGTCGCACCGGCGCGCTTGGGCGAACACACCCTGGGGGCCAGTTTTGACTTCAAGAGCGATGACTTGACCCCCACCGTCGCCGAGCATGCCGGTAACCTAGCCCTGCTACACGAGATCTCCCCGGACCTGGCGCAGCGGCTGCACGCCGATACGCTGGCCCCCGAAACCCTTGAGGGCCGCGCCGCCTTTCGCTGCACCAGCCCGGACTACTTGCCGATCGTAGGCCCCTTGGCCGACAACCCCGCCTTCACCCAGGCCTATGACGCCCTGCGCAAAGACGCCCGCCACACGCCGGATGCCACCTGCCCGTGGCTGGACGGCCTGTACGTCAACAGCGGGCATGGCTCACGCGGTCTGATCACGGCGCCGTTGTCCGGCGAGTTGCTTGCGGCTTGGCTGAACAACGAACCGTTGCCCTTGCCTCGAAGCGTGGCCGAAGCCTGTCATCCGAATCGCTTCGCCGTGCGGGCACTGATTCGCAGCAATGTCGCCAAAGCGGAAAAATAACCGGCCCCGCGCCATAGCTCCCACACATAGGCCCTACAGCCCGCCGGACATGCTCCTCAGGGCTGCAACCCTTTGCCTTATAACGGATTGTTCTAAAACTCTCTGAATACACTCGGGTCACTCCCTAGGTACCCGCCATTTTGGCGCGCTGCATTTTTACCCCTCCCCAACGGAAAAACCGGTAAGGAATTTATGTGCGGATTAGCTGGAGAGTTACGTTTCGATGCCCAACCTGCCGACCTGGCAGCGATTGAGCGAATCACCCATCACCTCGCCCCTCGCGGCCCAGACGCGTGGGGCTTCCATGCCCAGGGGCCGATTGTCCTGGGCCATCGGCGCCTGAAAATCATGGACCTGTCGGACGGCTCGGCCCAACCGATGGTCGACGCCCAACTGGGCCTGTCCCTGGCCTTCAACGGCGCCATCTACAACTTCCCCGAACTGCGCACCGAGCTTGAAGCCTTGGGTTACGCCTTCTATTCCGGTGGCGACACTGAAGTGCTGCTCAAGGGTTATCACGCCTGGGGCGAAGCTTTACTGCCCAAACTCAACGGCATGTTCGCCTTCGCCATCTGGGAGCGCGATGCCCAGCGTCTGTTCATCGCCCGTGACCGTCTAGGCGTGAAGCCGCTGTACCTGTCACGTACCGGCCAGCGCTTGCGTTTTGCCTCGGCACTGCCAGCGCTGCTCAAGGGTGGCGATATCAACCCGATCCTCGACCCGGTGGCGCTCAACCATTACCTGAACTTCCACGCGGTGGTGCCCGCGCCACGCACGCTGTTGGCCGGCATAGAAAAATTGCCGCCAGCCACCTGGATGCGTATCGAAGCCGACGGCAAGACCGAACAGCAAACCTGGTGGAGCCTGCCCTACGGCCCCCATGTGGACGAAGCCCACCTGACCCTGGAAGATTGGACCGACCGCGTACTCGACAGCACCCGCGAAGCGGTGGCGATTCGCCAACGTGCGGCGGTGGACGTCGGCGTGTTGCTGTCCGGCGGCGTGGACTCCAGCCTGCTGGTGGGCCTGCTGCGGGAAGTTGGCGTACAGGACTTGTCGACCTTTTCCATCGGATTTGAAGACGCCGGCGGCGAACGCGGTGACGAGTTTCAGTATTCCGATCTGATCGCCAAGCACTACGGCACCCAACACCATCAATTGCGCATCGCCGAAAGCGAAATCATCGAGCAATTGCCCGCCGCCTTCCGTGCCATGAGTGAGCCGATGGTCAGCCATGACTGCATCGCCTTCTACCTGTTGTCCAGGGAGGTGGCCAAGCATTGCAAGGTGGTGCAGAGCGGCCAGGGCGCCGATGAACTGTTCGCCGGTTACCACTGGTACCCGCAGGTGGATGGTGCCAGCGATCCGTATGGCGCCTACCGTGACGCATTTTTTGACCGCAGCTATGACGACTACGCTGCCACCGTCTCGCCGAAGTGGCTGACCGCCAATGACGCCGCCGGTGACTTTGTCCGCGAACATTTCGCCCAACCAGGCGCCGATGCGGCTGTGGACAAAGCCCTACGCCTGGACAGCACCGTGATGCTGGTGGACGACCCGGTCAAGCGTGTGGATAACATGACCATGGCCTGGGGCCTGGAAGCGCGAACGCCGTTTCTCGACTACCGACTGGTGGAGTTATCTGCTCGCGTACCGGGCAAATTCAAACTGCCGGACGGTGGCAAGCAAGTGCTCAAGGAAGCCGCGCGCCGGGTCATTCCCAGCGAAGTCATCGACCGCAAGAAAGGCTACTTCCCGGTGCCGGGCCTCAAGCACTTGCAGGGCAATACCTTGAACTGGGTGCGTGACCTGCTCCTGGACCCGAGCCAGGATCGCGGCCTGTTCAACCCTGCCATGCTCGACCGCCTGCTCACCGACCCGCAGGGCCAACTGACCCCGTTGCGCGGCTCCAAGCTGTGGCAACTGGCGGCGCTGAACCTGTGGCTCAGCGAACAAGGAATCTGATTGATGAAACCTCATGCCACGGCTTACAGCCAACGCTTGCTGCGGGGCCAGGCGCCCTCCTACGAGCGCCTGCAAGCCCGCTTCGCCGAAGACGGCAGTGCATTGAGCCCCAAGCCGATTGCCGTGCATTGCGGCTGGGGCCGGTTGTTGATCGGCCATACCTTTTGCGACCCGGCGAGCCTGGCCCAAGAGCTGCTCAACGAGCAGCCAGGGGAGCGAGACATCGCCCTGTATGTGGCCGCGCCGCAGCAGATCCTGGGGATTGATCCGCAGCAACTGTTTCTCGACCCCTCCGACACCCTGCGCCTGTGGTTCAGCGACTACCGTCCGGCAACGCGAGTATTCCGGGGCTTTCGCATTCGCCGGGTACAAAACGACCCGGACTGGCAGGCCGTCAATCACCTCTATCAGGCGCGCGGGATGCTGCCCGTGGACGCTGCGTTGCTGACCCCTCGCCATCAAGGCGGCCCGGTGTACTGGCTCGCGGAGGATGAAGACAGCGGCGCGGTGATCGGCAGCGTGATGGGGCTCAATCACCAGAAGGCTTTTCACGATCCGGAAAATGGTTGCAGCCTCTGGTGCCTGGCGGTTGACCCGCAATGCAGTCGGCCGGGTGTCGGTGAAGTACTGGTGCGCCACCTGATCGAGCATTTCATGAGCCGGGGCCTGAGCTACCTGGACCTGTCGGTACTGCACGACAATCGTCAGGCGAAAAGCCTCTACGCCAAGCTCGGTTTTCGCGCGCTGACCACCTTCGCCATCAAACGCAAGAACGGCATCAACCAGCCACTGTTCCTCGGGCCAGGCCCGCAAGCCGGGTTTAATCCTTATGCGCGGATCATTGTCGAGGAAGCCCATCGGCGCGGGATTGATGTGCAGGTAGATGACGCCGACACCGGTTTGTTTACGTTGAGCCACGGCGGACGCCGAGTACGTTGCCGTGAGTCATTGAGCGACCTGACCAGTGCCATCAGCATGACTCTGTGCCAGGACAAAAGCCTGACCCACAAGGTGCTCAAGGCTGCCGGGCTTAACCTGCCAGCCCAGCAACGGGCGGGCAGCGCCGATGACAACCTGGAGTTTCTCGACGAACACCAGCGCATCGTGGTCAAGCCGCTGGATGGCGAGCAAGGCCAGGGCGTCGCAGTGGATCTGCAGAACATCGAAGACGTGCAAAAAGCCATTGAGGCTGCACGGCAATTCGATAGCCGGGTGTTGCTGGAAAGCTTCCACGAAGGCCAGGACCTACGCATTGTTGTGATCGGTTTCGAGGTGGTCGCCGCTGCTATTCGCCGACCGGCCGAGGTGATCGGCGACGGCCAGCACTCCATTGGCGCGCTGATCGAAGCCCAGAGCCGACGCCGTCAGGCCGCCACCGATGGCGAAAGCAAAATCCCCATGGATCATGAAACCCAGCGCACCTTGCACGCCGCCGGCTACGAATACAGCAGCATCCTGGCGCAAGGCGAACACCTGGCCGTGCGCCGCACCGCCAACCTGCACACCGGCGGAAGCCTTATCGACGTTACCGCCATCCTCCATCCGACCCTGGTGGACGCCGCCGTGCGCGCCGCCCGTGCCCTGGACATTCCCATGGTGGGCCTGGACCTGATGGTGCCGGCTGCCGACCAACCGGAGTACGTCTTTATCGAAGCCAATGAACGGGCCGGGTTGGCCAACCATGAACCGCAGCCGACAGCAGAGAAATTTGTGGATTTGTTGTTTCCCCACAGCCAGCCGGCGGCTTGAGAACGGTGTTGCCTGCACCGGCCCACTCATCGAAACCATCGATGCCCTCAACTCATCAGGAGTTTCCATGACCCGAACCATTCCAGAACCGGACCTTGCCTACCTGCAAAAAGTGCTGCTGGAAATGCTCGCCATCCCCAGCCCCACCGGGTTTACCGACACCATCGTGCGCTACGTCGCCGAGCGCCTGGAAGAGCTGGGTATTCCCTTTGAGATGACCCGCCGCGGGACTATTCGCGCCACCCTCAAGGGCCAGAAAAACAGCCCCGATCGCGCCGTCTCCGCGCACCTGGACACCATTGGCGCTGCCGTACGGGCGATCAAGGACAACGGCCGCCTGACCCTGGCCCCAGTGGGTTGCTGGTCCAGCCGTTTTGCCGAAGGCAGCCGCGTCAGCCTGTTTACCGACAACGGCGTGATCCGCGGCAGCGTGCTGCCGTTGATGGCCTCGGGGCATGCGTTCAATACAGCCGTGGATGAGATGCCCATCAGTTGGGACCATATTGAACTGCGCCTGGATGCCTACTGCGCGACCCGCGCCGATTGCGATTCATTGGGGATCAGCGTGGGCGATTTCGTCGCCTTCGACCCCCTGCCGGAATTCACCGAGAGCGGCCATATCAGTGCCCGCCACCTGGATGACAAGGCCGGCGTCGCGGCGCTGTTGGCCGCGCTCAAGGCCATCGTCGACAGCGGCGAACCCTTGCTGATCGACTGCCATCCGCTGTTCACCATCACCGAAGAAACCGGCAGTGGTGCCGCCGCCGCGCTGCCTTGGGATGTCAGTGAATTCGTCGGTATCGACATCGCGCCCGTCGCACCCGGCCAGCACTCCAGCGAGCACGCGGTGAGCGTGGCCATGCAGGATTCCGGCGGGCCCTACGACTACCACCTGTCCCGGCACCTGCTGCGCCTGGCCTCGGACAACGAACTGCCGGTGCGCCGCGACCTGTTTCGCTATTACTTCAGCGATGCCCACTCGGCGGTTACTGCGGGCCACGATATCCGCACTGCGTTGCTGGCTTTCGGTTGTGACGCCACCCACGGTTACGAGCGCACCCATATCGACAGCCTCGCGGCCCTCAGTCGCTTGCTGAGCGCCTATATCCTCAGCCCGCCGGTATTCGCCAGCGATGCGCAACCGGCCCAGGGCTCCCTGGACCGTTTCAGTCATCAGTTGGAACATGAGACGCAGATGGAGAGCGACACCCGGGTGCCATCGGTGGACAGCCTGGTGGGGCAGAAAACCTGAGACTGGCAACAATGATCCCGGCGCAGTAGCATCGCCGGGATTACTTAATTGAGGCTTGTATGCTGATTCCCTACGACGCACTTGAAGTCGACACCCTGACCCGCCTCATCGAAGACTTCGTCACCCGTGACGGCACTGACAACGGCGATGAAACGCCCCTGGAAACCCGGGTACTGCGCGTGCGCCAGGCATTGACCAAGGGTCAGGCACTGATCGTCTTCGATCCCGAGAGCGAGCAGTGCCAGTTGATGCTCAAGCACGATGTGCCCAAGCATTTGTTCGACTAAGGATTGGGCACTGGCACCGGGTGAGTCGCCGCCTGCTGCGCCTGGCGGCTGAGAATCTTCTGATACACCTCCGAGCGATGCACATTGACCCCGGCTGGCGCTTCCACGCCGAGTTTTACCTGAGTGCCGTTGACCTCCAGGATGCGCAAGTTGATGTGATCCCCAATGGAGATTATTTCACCTACCGTACGGCTCAATACCAGCATGGCGTTCGTCCTTTGAAAGTTACCGGACGTTGACCATGCCCCCTCACCTACGGCCCATCAATGCCGCGCGGGACAAACAGGCATACCCTACAGGGCTAGGTTAATTTCCCTGACAGACAAATAGCGATTTACGCATATCGCGCCCCAAACCTTAAACACCGCGTCTACCTGTGGCGAGCGGGCTTGCCCGCGTTGGGCTGCGTAGCAGCCCCAGTAAGGATTGCCTCAGTCGCTCAGCCACTCCGCAGTTCAGTTTTTTTGGGGCTGCTGCGCAGCCCAACGCGGGCAAGCCCGCTCGCCACTGGGGGAGGTAAACCTCAGCCTTTTGCCAACTGGGCCTTCGCCCGCATCTTGTCCGCCATCACGGTCATCTCGTCATACAGTAACTGTGGGTTCTTCTGCTTCAACGCCCAGGCCATCCGCCCTTGCTCATGGGGCAGGATCATGAATTCACCCTCGGCAACGCGCTGGTAGATGTAATCGGCAATCTCTGCCGCACTGATAGGCGAACTCTCAAGCAGCTTGCCCACCTGGGCCTTCATCGCCGGGGTCGGGCCGCGGAACGAGTCCAACAGGTTGGTCTGGAAGAACGACGGACATACCACATGCACGCCGATTTCCTGCTGCTTGAGCTCCACCAGCAAGCTTTCCGACAACGCCACCACACCCGCCTTGGCCACGTTGTAATTGCTCATGGCCGGGCCTTGCATCAATGCGGCCATGGAACCGATGTTGATGATCCGGCCCCTGCTCTTTTCCAGCAGCGGCAGGAAAGCCTTGCAGCCCTTGACTACGCCCATCAGGTTGATTGCGATCTGCCAGTCCCAGTCTTCCAGGGATAACTCGCTGAAGAAGCCTCCGGACGCCACCCCTGCGTTGTTGACGATCACGTCGATGCCGCCCAGTTTGACTTCGCAAGCCTGGGCAAAAGCCGTGAGTTGGCTGTAGTCCCGTACATCGCAACGCTGGATAAAACCATCACCACCGGCTTCGCGTACCAGCTTCAGGGTTTCCAGAAGGCCAGGCTCACTGACGTCCGACAATGCCAACTGCCAGCCCTCCCGGGCCCAGCGCAGCGCGATTTCGCGACCCAGGCCGGACCCGGCGCCAGTGATCATCATGCGATTTTGCATAGGAAGTAGCCTTGTGGTTCACGGAAGAAGTGAACCGCAGTGTAGCGAAGGTTTTTCCTGCCCCCATGCACCATCAGATTGCTGAATGCCCCGAGCAAACCGCAAGCCCGGTCGGATAGCGGGGAATGCGGCAAGTTCAATATTTTTCAAACTAAGATTTATTAATTGCAACGGTGTTAAAAGAAATAACCCACTGAGCAAAAAGCTTTAAAAAACAGGGAATCTTCTGCCGAGCCTACCAGTCGGATTTATTAAGACGTCCGGATAACGGGCCTATCTTTAAATAACGGGTCTTTTCAGAAGACAATAAGGAAAACACACCATGAGCCTCATTCTTATCATCATTCTGATCCTCCTGCTGGTCGGTGGACTGCCAGTATTCCCACACTCCAGGAACTGGGGTTATGGTCCGTCGGGTATTCTCGGCACTGTACTGATAGTACTGTTGATCCTGCTGTTGCTCGGCAAGATATAAATTCCGTGCAGCCTGAAAAACAACTAAAAAAAAGAGGCCATGAAGGCCTCTTTTTTATTCACCGACGTTTAGTCCGGCTTGCCATCCACCACACCGGCGGTGTTATCCAGCAGACTCTTGGTAGCCGTCTGCAGGAACGATTCGAGTTTCTGCTTGAGGGCAGCCTCGTCCGGTGATTCAGGGATCACAGTCCCGGTAGGGTTCGCGCCCAGTTCGTACTGCCACAGTTTCGGCGGCATTTCCTTGGGCAGGACCAACACGCGGTCAGCGGTGAGCAAAGCGACGGTCTGGTCGCTACCCGACGGTTTGATCACGCCGAAGCCCTTGTCGCCTTCCGGCAGGTTCAGCAGGTCGCGGCCCCAGCACTGGTGGCGGGTTTCACCACCGAGGCGGCCCATGATGGTCGGCACGATGTCGATCTGGGTACCCACGGTGTGATCACGCTCGCCGAACTTTTCCTGCACACCCGGTGCAATCATCAGCATCGGTACGTTGAAGCGGCCAAGGTCCATTTCGGTGATCTGCTGCTCGTTGCCAAAGCCATGGTCACCGACGATGACGAACAGGGTTTCCTTGAAGTACGGCTCCTTGCGGGCCTTTTCAAAGAACTGGCCCAGGGCCCAGTCAGAGTAACGCATCGCCGTCAAATGCTCGTTGAGGCTGCCACGGTCAGTGACTTTCTCAACCGGCAATGGGGTGGGCAAGGCATACGGTGTGTGGTTGGACAGGGTCTGCAGCAGTGCGTAGAACGGCTTGCCGCCCTCACGTGCCTTCAACTCTTCCAGGCCACGGGTGAACATGTCCTGATCGGACACGCCCCAGGTCGGATCGGAGAACACCGGGTTGACGAAGTCATTGCGACCAATGAAGTTGGTCATGCCCTGGTTGCTGAAGAAGCCCGACTGGTTGTCCCAGGCAAAATCACCGTTGTAGACGTACACGTCGTCAAAATCACGGGCACTGAGCAACTGCGGCAAGCCAGACAGTTTGTGGCTGCCTTCCGGGGTCTGCATCAGGTATTCGAAACCTGGCAGGTTCGGGAAGCAGGCCATGGTAGCGAACATACCCTGGTGGGTATGGGTGCCGTTGGAGAAGAAGCGGTCGAACAGCAGGCCTTCCTTGGACAGTTTGTCGAAGTACGGCGTGATGTTGCCCGGACGACCCAGGGCGCCCACCGAGTGACCGGCGAAGCTTTCCATCAGGATCACGACGACGTTCTTGATCGGCAGGGTTTTCTCGGCCGGCGGCGTGAAGTCACGGCGTACGGCGGCGGTGTCGGCGTCTACCAGTTTTTCATCAGCCATCACCAACATGTCGCGCACGGTCTGGGTGGCCTTAGGCTGATCCAGCGTGGCCTTCCAGATATTGGAACGCTCTTCGGAGAACCGCGCCTTGGCTGCCGAGATCAGCGACAGGCTGCCATTGAGGCCCAACTGGTTGGCGAAGTTGGAATCGGTGGTGTAGACATCACCCCAACGCAGCGGCGGGCCCTGGCGCAGGGTGCCACGGGCAGCAACCACGGCGATCAACAGGCACACCACGAACACTGCAATGCGCGTATACCACGGCGCAACCTGGCGGGTGCCGATGGTGCCGCCGCTGAACGGCCCGCGAGGCCGAGTCGCACGGTCGGCGCCCTTGAAGGCGATACTCAGGATCACCGTGCCCACGGCCCAGGCCAGCAGGTAGCGCACCACCGGGAAACCGTACCAGAGCATGCTCATCACGGTTTTCGGGTCTTCCTTGACGTACTGGAAGACCAGGCCGTTGAGGCGCTGGTGGAATTCGCGGTAGAAGTCCATCTCCATCAGGCCCAGGAACAGGGCGATGCTGGAAGCGACGGTCAGCCAGAAACGGAAAAAGCCGCGCGCGGCCATGGCCCTTACACTGAACAACGCCAGCAGCAACGGGATGCTCAGGTACACCACCAGGCGCAAGTCCAGACGCAGGCCGTTGGCGAACGCTTCAAGGAAGGTCGAGGCCGGTGTGTCGAGGATCATTTCGCGGTTGTACACCAGCAGCGCCAGGCGCAGCAGGGAAAACATCACCATCATGACCAGAGCGCAGAGCAGCGTGTACGCCAGATGGGATTTGACGGTCGGTTGCAGCAAGCGATTAGAAGCTCGCTGCTGATTCAGGGCGTCCGGGTTTGCCATGTCGTTTTAGGACCCATTGGAAGTTTAAGTTGCGAATTAATGCAGCGGCGTAATGCCCTTACCCATACAGATTGGGATCGAGGGGTTAACGCGGTGGAGCAAATGGTGCCCGATCAACGGCATCAACGCTATTAATTACTGATCGCGCTCCGTATACCTACGTTTATCAGCCCTGAATATAGAGCCTTGGCGAGAAAACAAAGCCGGCGAATTGTCTTGGATGAAATGTGAAAATTCCGTACAGCGAATATCTCGATACACAAAAAACACCTGAGACGCTCACGCGCAAATGTGCGAACTTTGCCTTCTGCCTTTGTGGATTGACCTTCATGTTTTATCGCTATCACCCAAGTCCGCTGGGTCCGTTGCTACTGGCGGGTGACGAACAAGGCTTGCGCCTGCTGTATATGGATGTGCACCACCAGCATGCCCAGGAACACTGGCAACTGGCGACGCACGAACTGGATGATGTGTGCCGGCAACTGGATGAGTATTTCGCACGCAAGCGCGAGGTATTCGACCTGCGCCTGGCACCGCAGGGCACGCCCTTCCAACAACAAGTCTGGCAAGCGCTGCTGCTGATTCCTTATGGACGAACCTGGACCTATGGCGAACAGGCCCGCCATCTGGACAACCCCAAGGCGATTCGCGCCGTGGGCAAGGCCAATGGCGCCAACCCGATTTCCATTATCATCCCCTGCCACCGAGTGGTGGGCAGCGACGGGACGCTGATAGGGTTTGGTGGCGGGATCGAAAACAAGTTGAAGTTGCTGGAGCTGGAAGGCAGTTGGTTGATCTAAAGGCCCCCATGGCGAGCATGGGAGCCTTTATGGGGTTGAATCAGATCCGCACGTTACCGCGCGGCCCGGCAATCGCCCAGATGATCAAGCCCAACACCGGCAGCAGCAGGATCAACAGGATCCACAGCACCTTGGCGCCCGTTCCCGCGCCGCTTTTGAACACGTTGATGATCGCCCAGATATCCAACGCAAGGATGATCAACCCGATCAGACCATTAAAAGTGGAACCCATGGTGTCGCTCCTAAGTGAGGGCTTGCCTCCTTAGGATAGTCAGCCTTGGTGAGGGTTCCGTTTTATTTCAAGCGTGGACCGCCACCCGCAGCGCTTCCAGGGAAGGTTCGCCCTTGATACCCACCTCGGCACACAGCTCCTGCACCCGCGGCACGTCATTGCCGTAGACCAACACCATCTGGATCTCGTCATCGAGCAACTGGCTGAAGTTCATCAGCACATAGCCACCGCTGTCCGGGTTCAGGGCGCTCATCTGGATCTGGATGCGGTTCAGGGCGGTCAGGTCTTCGGTTTTCAACAGCTGCTTGGGTTTGAGGTTGAAGGCTACGCCCGGGCCGAAAGAGGCGACGATCTGGGCGAACAGGTCCGAGTAGGTGTCGGCCTGGAACAGCACGGTGTCCGGTAGGCTGCCGACAACTATCCACTCGCCCAATGGGATCGGGAAGGTGTCGTCGTAGTTGATGTCCGGGTTGGCGGCCAGAAAAGCCTCGGGGTCTGCGTAGGCTTGAATTGCTTCATCAGCGATTTGCACGATCTCGGTTTCGCCCAGGCAACCGGAACTGATTTTAGTGATGAGTTCGACGAGTGCGTTTTTCATGGGCGAATCCTGTGACGGGGCTGATTTTGGGGCGCAAAGCCTACACCAGTTTTTGCAACTGTGCCGCCGTATCCACCGCTCCCATGGTCTGGGCCGCCGCCAGCGCGGTCACACCTTGGGCATCCGTCGCCTTGGGGTTCGCCCCTTGGCTGATCAGGTAGTCCACCATCTCGATGCGGTTGAACATCGCCGCCATCATCAACGCCGTACGGCCATCGGTAGATGCACCCTCAACCAGAGCACCGCCTTCGATCAGCGCCTTGACCACCGGCAGATTGTCTTTGAACGCCGCACCTGCAATCGGCAATTGGTTCTTGTCATTGGCAATCTGCGGATCAGCCTTGAACTCCAACAACACTTTCACCGCATCGACATGTCCGTGGTAAGCCGACAGCATCAACAAGGTATCGCCATTGTGATTACGCAGGTTCGGCGGCAAGCCCTTGGCCAGCAGCGCCGCCAGCAGCGCTGCATCACCCCTGCGCGCCACGTCGAAGACCTGCTCGGCAAATTCGGCGGCTTCCTGTTCGGTCATCTGTTTGGGTTGGTCTGACATATGGGGGCTCCTTGTCTGGTATTTCATAAGGCGCCCAGTCTCGCGAGGGAGTTCCCCTCTGTCATTTCTTTTTTGCCAAAGACTTCAATAGTCACAATCAATAGCGGAATTTGCCTGCCTGGATATCCGCCAATACCTGCTCCGTCACCGGTACGTAGCTGTCAGACCCTGGCAACCAGGCATAAATCGGGTCATCACCGGCCTTGCCGGGATCGAACGCCTCCTCCTTGAGCTTGACCTTCTGATACTTAAAGGTGCCGGTGGTCTCCATTTTTACCTTGATCCGCAGAAACAGCGGCACGGCATAGGACGGCAGTTGACCATGGGCGAACTGCAGTAACTCGCGCATGTCCAGGGAGGCCAGGGATTCAGCCGGGGTGATGGCCGCCATGCCGGCACGGCCGTTGGTGTTGTGGACTTCCACGCCATAGGCCACCACTTCGCAAATCTGCGGGTGCTGCAGGAAGATGTTTTCCACTTCGGTGGTGGAGACGTTTTCGCCTTTCCAACGGTAGGTATCTCCCAAGCGGTCGACAAATTGCGCATGACCGAAACCGATACTGCGCAACAGATCGCCGGTATTGAAGTAGCGATCGCCCTTCTCGAACACGTCGCTGAGGACCACCTTGCGGTTCTTCTCAGGGTCGGTGTAGCCATCGAACGGTGCCTTGTCGTCGATCCTGGCCAGTAACAACCCCTGGCCGCCCTTCACCACCTCCTTCATGAAACCGTTGCTGCCGCGAATCGGCTCACACGTGTCATGGGCGTAGTCCACCAGCGCCCAGTGCATCAGGGAAAAGCCGATGGTGTTATCGAAATTCAGCACATTGGTGAAGCCGATATTGCCATCACTGGCGGCATACAGTTCGCAGATGTGATCAACACCGAAACGCTCCTTGAACTGGGCCCAGCCCCCAGGGCGCAGGCCGTTACCGATCATCTTCGTCACCTGATGATTGCAGTCACGCTCGCCAGGTGGCTGGTCGATCAGATAGCGGCACAACTCACCGACGTATCCCAGGGTGGTGGCGTTAAATTTGCGCACATCGTCCCAAAACTGGCTGGCGCTGAACTTGCGGCGAATGGCAAACCCCGCTGCCCCTGCAATCGCCGAGCCCCAGCACACACACAGACCGGTGGCGTGATACAGCGGCAAGGTGCAATAAACGACATCCTGCGGCCCCATATCCAGGGCGATGGTGCCAAAGCTGGCCGAGGACCTCATCCACCGACCGTGCTTGAAAATGCCGGCCTTAGGCAAGCCCGTGGTGCCGGAGGTGTAGATATAGAAACAGGGATCGTTGAAGTAGATTCCCTGGCTGCTGGACGGGTTGTCCACCCCACAGTGAGCACTGGCCGCCATCAGGTCGATGTAGCCGTCAGGCACACTGGCTTGCTGCTGGTCGGCGATAAACCAGGTCCGGCCAGGCTCAATCAGTACTTGATCGCGAACAGCCGAGTACGCCCCGACAAGCTCCGCGCCCACCACAATCGCCACCGGATTGACCAGGTTCAGGCTGTGGACCAACACCGTCTGGGTTTGCGAGGTGTTGAGCATGGCGCAAATGCCGCCGACCTTGGCCACCGCCAGTACGCTCAACAGCAGTTCGGGACGGTTCTCGATAAACAACGCCACCACATCACCCTTGCCGATGCCCTGTTCCCGCAGATGGTGGGCGATACGGTTGGCTTGCTGGTTGGCCTGGGTGTAACTGAGCACTTCATCCCCATACAGCAACGCAGCACCTTCGGGGTTGCGCAAGGTGGCCTGCTCGAAGGTCCAGCCCAGTCCGCAAGGTTGCTCGGGGTCGGTGATGTTGGCGGCCCGGATACCCCGCAACAGACGCGGAAGCGCGCGGACAATGGTCGGCACCTTACGTAACATCATGCTCCAGGTAATCATGTCGCTTTGCTGATGGCTCATCGCAGGAACGTCCCTTTTCTTATTATTTATATGATCCAGGAGCACACTCATTACGCCGTAGGACGAACGCCAAGTGCCTTGCAGGAAAATACGCCAGCCATTCTTTGGCTGTACACGCAGGATTTGAAAAGTTTTGTATCCCGGGCCCCTGATCTGAAAAAGGGAATTTATGCAGGGGAACGACGGTCAGTAGAGAAGCCCTACCTCTTCCTAGCCAGGGAGAAGCCAAGGGCAATCCACGCAAAATGCAGGATGCACGATGGCCATTCATGCAAATTGCACGAAACCGAAAATTTCCAATCTTATTAAACTGTTGATTTAAAACAGATTTTTAAAACCTAGATACTGGCACAATCACTGCACCTATCACTCCACGCTTGCCAATCATGAGCTAACGGAGCTGATAGACATGAGCCTGATCCAAGATAAGTTTTCTTCTGTGTTCTCCAACTACGACGTCAAAACCCAGGCCCGTCCGGACGGCGGGATCCTGCTGACCTTGAGCAACAGCGAAGGTAAGCAGATCAAACGGTCGATCTCGTATCAGCAGTTGCACACCGCCGACCAGTTGACTTGGGTCATTAGCGCCATCCGCCGCGACCTGGCGGAACAAGCCAGCGATCTGCCACAGATTTCGATGCTGCAAAGCCAGAACCGCTTTGCCCTGCCGACCTACCATTCGGTATAAACAAGTACCTTTAGCGGGCCGTGACGTCATCCAGCGTCACGGCCCGTTTTTTATGGAACTGCTTATTCGCACAAGCCCCGCTTTACTGCCTCCGCTACCGCCTGGACACGATTGCCGACTTGCAGCTTGCTATAGATATTGTGCAGGTGAAACTTCACGGTTGCCGGCGAGACTGCACGGATCTGACTGATTTCCCACACCGTTTTGCCTTGAACCGCCCAGCGTAGAACCTCCCGCTCCTTTTCACTCAGGCCCATAGTGTTTATAGGTTGTTTAGGGGTGATGGCATGGTTGTTCAGCGCAGGCGGATTCGGCTCGGCTGCCGGTTGGTCCCGCTCCTTTGGGCCGCTCATTCATATCCCTCCCTCTTCTATTAGGTCTTATATCGCCAGCCTTCGGACTTATCCTATTGACAGACGATTAAACATTGAGGCGAGAGAGTTACACAACAATTCGAATTAACAAGTAAGGCCCAGGACAAACAGTTGAAACTTACAGATCAATAAGTTTCTTCCCACAACATCCTACAACTAGAAGCGGTTGAACTTTCAAATTGTAGGAGCGAACTCCTACAATAATTCAAAGATGGTGACTCAGTCCTCGAACTGCGGAAAACGGCTGGCAATGTCGTCGCCGGTAAAATCGGGCACCCAACCCTGCGAGTGTTTGAACATGCGGATCGCCACCACCCGAGGGTTTTCACCTATGTCAAACCAGTGCGGGGTACCGGCAGGTATCAAAATCAGATCATTTTTCTCGCAAAGTACGGCATAGACGTAGTCGTCGATGTGTAATGCAAGCAAGCCACGACCAGCGACGAAAAGGTGCACTTGGTCCCCAGCCTGATGGTGCTCCTCGAAGTACCTGGCACGAATGTCGGTTTTTTGCGGATGGTCATGGTTGACGCTGAGGACATCGAGGGCGAGGTAGCCACCTTCGGTCATCCGCGTGTCGATCTGCTCCTGATAGGCCGCAACCACCTCGGCTTGGGTGGCCCCCGCGTCGATTCGGGTGGTGGCCTGCCAACGCTCGAAATGGATGCCCTGCTCGGCCAGAGTCGACGCAATATCGTCAGCGTGGGTCAGGACCTTGTTCGGCGTATCCGGGGTCGAGAGGTGGTACACACAAAGACTGCTCATGAAACTATTCCTCGGATCGAATACCAATGATAACGGCTGCGGCCAGGGCCGCGAGGCTGGCGATGCTGAACGTCAGGGTCGGCCCCAGCAGGTTCCAGCTGTAGCCTGAGTAAAGGGCACCCAGCGCGCCGCCGGTTCCCGCGAGCGCGGCATAGAGCGCCTGCCCCTGGCCTTGCTGGCGAGCACCGAAACTGCGTTGCACGAAGTGAATGGCGGCGGCGTGAAAACTGCCAAAGGTCGCGGCATGCAGCACTTGCGCGAACAACAGCACCCAGAAGAACTCAGCGAACGAACCCAGCAGCAACCAGCGCAATGCCGCCAGTAGAAAACTGACCATCAACACTCGCTGTACCGAAAAACGCGCCAGGATTCGGCTCATGGCCAGGAACATCAAGACTTCCGCCACGACCCCCAGGGCCCAGAGCATGCCGATCACAACGCGGCTGTAGCCCAGATGCTCCAAGTGCAATGTCAGGAAGGTGTAATACGGGCCGTGGCTCATTTGCATCAGCGCCACACAAGCATAAAACGCCAGGACACCCGGCCTGCGCAATTGCAGCAAGAAGCCGTCACCCACCAGGCGATTGCCCTGGTTTTCCGGCTGGGCATTGGGGACCCAGAGGCTGGCGACAATGATCCCCGCCATGATCACCACCACGGCCACCGGGTAGATATCCAGGCTCAACCATTCAAACAGGCGGCCCATGGCGACCACGGTAAGGATGAAACCAATTGAACCCCACAGACGGATCTGGCTGTAGCGTGAGGTCTGGCCCTTCAGGTGTGCCAGGGTAATGACTTCAAACTGCGGCAGCACCGCGTGCCAGAAGAACGCATGCAACGCCATCACCAGGGCCAGCCAAGCGTAGGTCTTGCTGAAAAAAATCAACGAAAAACTTACCAGCGTACACACCGCACCAACCCGCACGATAGCCAGGCGCCGGCCGGTGTAATCCCCCAGCCAGCCCCAGATATTGGGAGCAACGCAGCGCATCAGCATGGGGATGGCCACCAGCTCGCCAATGCGCGCGCTGGAAAACCCCAGGTGATTGAAGTACAGCGCCAGGAACGGCGCCGTCGCCCCCAGCAGGGCGAAATAGAACAGGTAGAAGCTGGAGAGTCGCCAGTACGGGAGCGCTGTCACGGTCAGACCCGTAGCCGCTGCCGAGCCTGCGAGGCTGCGATCGGTTGCGCAGCAGCCGCAAAACCTGACGACGCAGCCCTATAAGGAAACCTCGCTTGCCGGATTACGATCGCTTCGCGCTCGTTCGCAGCCTCGCAGGCTCGGCAGCGGCTACAAAGACCGCGTTCGATCACAACTGACCCAACACCGGGGTACTCACTTTCACATCAGCATTTTGCCCACGGTGGCGCAGCAGGTGATCCATCAGCACGATAGCCATCATCGCCTCGGCAATCGGCGTGGCACGGATGCCGACGCATGGGTCATGACGGCCCTTGGTGATCACGTCCACCGGGTTGCCATGCACATCAATGGAACGCCCTGGCGTGGTGATACTCGACGTTGGCTTGAGGGCCAGGTGCGCAACGATTGGCTGGCCGGAGGAGATGCCGCCGAGAATGCCACCCGCATTGTTGCTGAGGAAACCTTGCGGCGTCATTTCATCACGGTGCTCGGTGCCACGCTGGGCGATACAGGCAAAACCGGCGCCGATTTCCACACCTTTGACCGCGTTGATGCTCATCAGGGCGTGGGCCAGTTCGGCATCCAGTCGGTCAAAGATCGGCTCGCCCAGGCCAGGCATCACACCTTCAGCGACCACGGTGATTTTGGCACCCACGGAGTCCTGATCACGGCGCAACTGGTCCATGTAGGCTTCCAGTTCTGGAACCTTGTCCGGGTCAGGACTGAAGAAGGCGTTCTCTTCGACGCTGTCCCAGGTCTTGAACGGGATTTCGATCGGGCCCAACTGGCTCATGTAGCCACGAATGACGATGCCTTGGGTGGCCAGGTATTTCTTGGCAATCGCCCCGGCTGCCACGCGCATGGCAGTTTCCCGGGCAGAACTGCGGCCGCCGCCACGGTAGTCACGCTCACCGTATTTGTGGTGATAGGTGTAGTCGGCGTGGGCCGGGCGGAACAGGTCCTTGATCGCCGAGTAGTCCTTGGACTTCTGGTCGGTATTGCGGATCAGCAGGCCAATGGAACAACCGGTGGTGCGGCCTTCGAACACGCCGGAGAGGATTTCGACTTCGTCGGGCTCCTGGCGCTGGGTGGTGTGGCGGCTGGTGCCGGGTTTACGGCGATCCAACTCGTGCTGCAAGTCTTCCAGGGACAGCTCAAGGCCGGGCGGGCAGCCGTCGACAATGGCGACCAACGCCGGGCCATGGCTTTCGCCCGCAGTGGTGACAGTGAACAGCTTGCCGTAGGTATTGCCGGACATGCGGGACGCTCCGTGAAATCAGTTGAAATAACTCAACCGTAATAACAACTGTAATAACCAAGGGCGCCAGTATACGCAGGCTAACCGAGTAGTTCATCCTCGAAACCTTACCGGTAGACATTGGTCCAACCGGCACCTTCCCCATGATGGCGCGATGATGCTTCGAGTTTTGCTCTTGACCCTTACCCTGTTCACCAGCGTGGCCTTTGCCGCCTCCCCTGTCGTGCTGCAACGACCCATCAGCCTGGACACTGGCAGCGGCGAGCTGTTTGGCTCGCTGTTATTGCCCAAATCCGACAGCCCGGTGCCGGTGGTGCTGATCATTGCCGGCTCCGGGCCTACCGACCGCAACGGCAACAGTGCCGACGGCGCGCGCAATGACAGCCTCAAGCGCCTGGCCTGGGTACTCGCCAAACACAACATCGCCAGCGTGCGCTACGACAAGCGCGGCGTGGCCGCCAGCCTCGCGGCCACCCCGGACGAGCGTAACCTGACACTGGACGCCTACGTCGCCGATGCGGTGGCCTGGGGCAAGCTGCTCAAGGCCGACCCACGCATGGGGCCATTGATTGTGCTGGGCCACAGCGAAGGCGCGCTGGTCGCTGTCCTCGCCGCGCCGCAACTAAACCCGGCCGGGATCATTTCGCTGTCCGGCAGCGCCCGCCCGGTGGATCAGGTCATCCGCCAGCAACTCGCCAATCACCTGCCGCCAGCCTTGTTGCTGCGCAGTAATCAGATTCTCGATCACCTCAAGGCCGGCCAGGTGGATGCCGATGTGCCGGGCCCACTTGAGGAAATCTTCCGACCCAGCGTGCAGCCTTATCTGATCAGCCTGTTCCGTGCCGATCCTTCAGCCGCCTTTGCCAGGTTGAAGATGCCGGCGCTGATCATCCAAGGCACCAATGACCTGCAAGTGGGCGTAGGCGATGCACAGATGCTCAAGGCCGCCAAGCCAGACGCCCAGTTGACGGTGATCGAGGGCATGAACCACGTGATGCGCATCGTCCCCAATGAGGTGAAACAGCAATTGGCCTCCTACAACGACCCGCAATTGCCCCTGGCAGCCGAACTGGGTGCTCGCCTGGTTCGCTTTATCGACGGACTTCGCGCCAGTTAAGCGATCATTCGTCCTCCAGTCCTGAATAAACCGGCCGATAAGCCAAGGGTCGACAGCAAAAAGCCTGTCGACCCGCAGGGCTTGGACAGGATCGCGCCGCATGACAAACACCGAAACAACACCACCCGAAACAACCGCCGAGAGTACCGCCGAAACTGCGGCCACCGAGACGGCTGCCCTACCGTGGGCGGACGTCCAGGCTGAACACTTCAAGATGCTGCGCCTCGCCCCCTTGGCCACTGATCGCGCCACCGGTGCCCGGCCATTGCGTTTTGTGCAATTTGGCTATGCCGAACGCAATAACAAGGACCACAGCCTGTTGCGCATGGTCATTCATCTGCCGGGCCAACGGGTGCGCAGGGAACAGAATCACCTGGATATCTGGGTGGATCACGCTACCCATCGAGTGCATTTCGGCCCGGGTAATAGCCTGGAAATCGAGCCCGCGAACCGTGGCATTGGCCGCTTCCTGGTCGCTCAGGGTGCCGCTTGGGCGAAAAAGAAGTGGTCACACTACCGCGTCGATGGCGTGGACCTGGCGAACAAGGACGCGTTGAACGAAGCCACGCGCCTGCGCCGGGATCACTTCCTGCGGATCCAGGGATTTGATGTGGCCTATGCCGATGTCCAGCATTTGAAAGGCAACGTGCAGCCGGGAAAAGTCAGCGAGGTGCTGGACAGCTGGAACACTGAAAAGCTGCAGTTCGTGGAAATCCTTGAAGCGGCGCAAATGCTGCAACAGGCAGAGCAGAACCTGGCCGAGCAGGAAGTGAAACTGCGCAAGGAAGAAGAGAAGGTCATCAAGTTCAAGCGCGAAGACAGCGGCCTGCGCTTTACCATTACCTGCCTGGTGGCGTTTACCGTGTTCCAGGCGGGCTTGCTGATCTGGATTGCTACACACCGTTAACGGCGTGTAGCCGCTGCCGAAGAATGAGGCTGCGATGGGCTTGGTGCGGCATTCCAACGTAGCGGCCCGCATCGCAGCCTCGTACCTCGGCAGCGGCTACAAGGGTTATCTCTATGAAGAGAGGTTAAACCCGCGAGGCAAACACCGCCTGGTGTGCCCGGCACTGCTCGGCCGTCAACATGAACACACCATGCCCACCGCGCTGGAAGTCCAGCCAGGCAAAGTCGACTTCCGGGTACAGCGCTTCAACATGCACCTGGCTGTTGCCCACCTCGACAATCAGCAAGCCCTTCTCGGTCAAGTGATCCGCCGCCTCGGCCAACATCCGCCGCACCAGGTTCAAACCATCATCACCACAGGCCAGGCCCAATTCCGGTTCGTGCTGGTACTCATCCGGCATGTCGGCAAAATCTTCGGCATCGACATATGGCGGGTTGGAAACGATCAGGTCAAAACGCTGGCCCGGCAGGCCATCGAAGCCATCACCCTGGACGGTGTAGACCCGCTCATCGACGCCATGGCGCTCGATGTTCTGGTTGGCCACTTCCAGCGCTTCAAAAGACAAGTCCGCCAGCACCACTTCCGCGTCCTGGAATTCGTAGGCGCAGGCAATGCCGATGCAACCGGAACCTGTGCACAAATCGAGAATTCGTGCCGGCGGTGCACCGAGCCACGGTTCAAAGCGGTTTTCGATCAGTTCGCCAATCGGTGAACGCGGGATCAACACGCGCTCATCGACAATGAACGCCATACCGCAGAACCAGGCTTCGCCCAACAGGTAGGCGGTTGGAATACGCTCCTCAATACGACGCTTGAGCAGGCGCTGCAAATTGACCAGCTCATCCTCTTCCAGGTTGCAATCCAGGTAGCTGTCGGCAATCTGCCAAGGCAGGTGCAACGCACCGAGCACCAATTGCCGGGCTTCGTCCCAGGCGTTGTCGGCACCATGGCCGAAAAACAGGTCTTCCCCATGGAAACGGCTGACAGCCCAACGAATGTGGTCGCGCAACGTGCGCAGGCGGGAAGTGATCACGGGGGCAAGCTCCTGGAAAAAACGACTGGCGATTCTAACAGCCTTGAGCTGTACCGACGATGTACGAAAAACCTTCACCACACGTCGGATTTCATCCGGTTTGCAGTTTTCCACCTAAACGTAGTGCCCTCTTGACATCGCTGCACGCCAGCAACGGCGTACCTTACGATAGTAGCGATTCACAGAAGCGCTCAGCCAGAGGACAATGTCGCAAAAGCCCCACTCACAGGAGCCCCAGAATGTCCGTTCCAAAGACGATGTTTCAACTCAGCGGTCGCGGTTACGCAGCAGCCAACCTGAACCACGCGACCCTTGTGATCATCGACGCCCAGAAGGAATACCTGAGCGGTCCCCTTGCCTTGTCGGGCATGGAGGCAGCTGTCGAAAACATCAAGCAACTGACCGCAGCGGCGCGTACCGCCAGTCGCCCGATTGTCCATGTGCGTCACTTGGGCACCGTCGGCGGGCTGTTCGATCCCCAAGGCGAGCGTGGCGAGTTCATACCGGGCCTGGAGCCTGCGGGTGACGAGACCATCATCGGCAAATTGCTGCCCAGTGCCTTCCACGGCACCGGGCTGGAAAAACACCTGCAAGACCTCGGTTCCCTGGACCTGATCGTCTGCGGTTTCATGAGCCACTCCAGCGTCAGCACCACCGTGCGTGCCGCCAAGAACCTGGGCTTCCGGTGCACCTTGGTGGAAGATGCCTGTGCCACCCGCGACCTGCCCTACAAAGGCGGGATCCTCAGCGCCGAACACGTGCAGCAGACTGAAATGGCCATCATGGCTGACAATTTCGCCACTCTTGCCTTGACCAAAGATCTGATCTGATCGACCTTTCGATGAGCGGCGCAGCCATTGAGGCCCCGCTCATCCGCAAAAGCCTCTCATTTGCTGCAATTGCCTCTGCTCCCGGAACAACCTGTCCATCTTCCGGTCGAAGGGCCGATACCCTGGAGGAAAGGTCGGAATGAAGATATCCGATGGTTTTGACGCTCGTCGCTTGCGCCCTAAAGGCCCGAGAAACTGGCGTCTGCGCCTGGGCGCGTGTTTTGCCGCGCTGTTGGCCATGTTGGGCGTGCTGCTGGCAATCGCCGGGGCCGCCAGTCTGTTGGGACACTCACCGGCCCTCGGTGAACTGAATGCCAGCCCTGGCGGTGCGGCAGTACTGCTGGTGGTCGGGCTGTTGGTGCTGTGGTTTGGCGTCTGGTTGTGGCGCCGTTGCCGGCGACGCATGCGTCAGCCACTGTCACTGAACATCGCCTCACACCTGATGAAAAAGCACGACTGATGGCGCATAGATAGCGTTTCTTGCGCATCCAGCCGCCGCGATTTAGGTAAACTGCCCGCCCTTCGCGGAGGCTGACATGCAAGACGATGATTTTTCCCTGTTCAAAAATGAGCTTCGTGGCGTCAAGCCGATCAAGCACGATCGCGCTGACACCGGCAAACCCAAGGCCGACCGCGCGCAGATCGCCAAGCTGCGCCAGGCGGCTACGGTGCGTACCGACGCCACCACGGTGGATGGCCTGTCCGACCAGTTCGTCATCGACGTCGGCCCCGAAGATGAGCTGATGTGGGCCCGCGATGGCGTGCAGGAAAGCCAGATGCGCAAGCTCAAGGTCGGCCAGATCCCGTTCGAGGGCAGCCTCGACCTCCACGGCATGAACGTGGAAAAAGCCCGGGAAACCCTCTGGGCCTTCCTCGCCGAAGCTACCAAATTCGAAATCCGCTGCGTGCGCGTCACCCACGGCAAGGCCGTGCGCCTGGACGGCAAGCGACCGATGATCAAAAGCCACGTCAATACCTGGCTGCGCCAACACGCCCAGGTGCTGGGTTTTACCTCCTGCCAGCCGCGTCACGGCGGTGCTGGGGCGGTCTACGTGATGCTCAAGCGGACGATGATGGAAGGCCGCGACGAGTAACACACGCTTGCAGCGATCTGTCGGCCACCGTACCCTTGTCCTTTGCGAAAATCCCACAGGTAGTTTCATGTCCCTGGAACAGAATTACACAGAGATCCTCGGCCAGCTCGGCGAGGACGTCTCCCGCGAGGGCCTGCTCGACACGCCAAAACGTGCCGCCAAGGCCATGCAATACCTTTGCCGCGGTTATGAACAGACGCTCGAAGAAGTCACCAACGGTGCCCTGTTCAGCTCCGACAACAGCGAAATGGTGCTGGTCAAGGACATCGAGTTGTACTCGCTGTGCGAACACCACTTGCTGCCTTTCATCGGCAAGGCCCACGTCGCGTATATCCCGAGCGGCAAAGTGCTGGGCCTGTCGAAAGTCGCGCGGATTGTCGACATGTACGCCCGCCGCCTGCAGATCCAGGAAAACCTTAGCCGCCAGATCGCCGATGCGGTCCAGCAGGTCACCGGTGCCCTGGGTGTTGCCGTGGTCATCGAAGCCAAGCACATGTGCATGATGATGCGCGGTGTGGAAAAGCAGAACTCGTCGATGATCACGTCGGTGATGCTCGGTGAGTTCCGTGAGAATGCGGCGACCCGCAGCGAGTTTCTCAGCCTGATCAAGTAACAGGCTGCGTAGGAAAAAACCGGCGTTCATCGCCGGTTTTTTTTCGTCCGTGGAAATCAGGTAAGCTGCCGACCCTTCAGCCATGGGCAAGAGGTTTCAGCCATGTTCGTCAAAGCACTTCGAGTGGGCCTCGGCCAGCTCATCATCGCAGGCGACTTCATCACCCGCCCGCGCAAACTGCAGCGCCCCGCCGAGCAACAGGCACAGGTGAACGAAGCGGCCAAGGCCCTGACCCTGTATCAGTTCCACGCCTGCCCATTCTGCGTGAAGACCCGTCGCACCCTGCGCCGCCTGAACGTGCCAGTGGCATTGAAAGACGCCAAAAACAATGAGCAGGATCGCCAGACCCTGCTGGAGCAAGGCGGCAAGATCAAGGTGCCATGCCTGCGTATTGAAGAAAACGGCCAGACCACCTGGATGTATGACTCCAAGGTGATCATCGATTACTTGGACAAGCGGTTTGCGGCGGCCTGACACCGTTCATTGAACACTGAAGAACCCGTGTGGGGGCTGCCGGATGCACCGTGGTGTCTGCATCGCAGGCAAGCCAGCTCCCACATTAGCTCGGCATTGCCAATTCCAGGTCCAGCAATGCAGAGCCCAGGCACTTGCCATGGGCATCCAGCGCCAGCGACCGCGTCACCCCGCCCCGTAAGATCCCCGGCAACACGAAGTTCAACGCCTGCACATTGGGCAATTCATAACGCCGCACCGGTGCCGCGCTTGCCTCCAGCAATGGCGCAAAGAACGCCGCAACTGTCTCAGCCGTCAGTTGCTCGCACAACAACGGATAGTCCTCGGCCCGATACGCAATGATCGAGATATTCGAGGTATCACCCTTATCGCCCGTGCGTGAATGGGCCAAGGTGTGCAGTTTGACGACGCTCATGACTCGATCCTCGGGTTGACCGCATTGCGCGCCAGCAGCAACGACGCCACCGCCACGACCTGACGCAAGCCCTTGCTGGCACCGCCACCGCCCGAAGGGCCGTTGGTGTAGAGGGTTTCCACTTCATTGCCGACCCGCACCGCGTCGCTGCGCGCCTCACAGCGGGCGCTCACCCGCAGGCGTACTTCCCAGGGTTCAACAGTGCTGCGGTGACCGTGCAGTGAGTCGATGCCGATCAGTTCCGCGCGTACCTCCTGCATGGGCACGCCCGTCAGTTCCAGGCGTTTGAGCACCACGTCCCGAGCCAGTTGCGCCCGCGCCACCGCCCCCGGACCGCCATAGGACATTTGTCCCTCGCCGATCCAACCGTCCAGATAACCGACGCTGACCTTCAACTGCTCAGGCCGTGGTCGACCCGACGCGCCGTGGGCACGTACCCGGTCTACCGCTTCCTCAACGAAGGCCACTTGGGAAAAGTCCGCACACACGTCCGGCGTCAAATACGCAGCCGGGTCGTGGACTTCATAAATCAGTTGTTCGATACAGGTGGCACGGCTGACTCGCCCACCAGAACCCTTGACCTTGGTGATCAGAGCTTCGCCGTCGGCATCTATCTCGGCCAACGGAAAACCCAGCCGCGCCAGATCCTCGACATCCTTGAAGCCTGGATCGGCGAAATAACCGCCACTGACCTGCCCCGCACATTCCAGCAAATGCCCCACCAGCGTGCCCCGTCCCAGGCGCGGCCAATCATCGGTAGCCCAATTAAATTCGAACATCTGCGGCGCGAGGAACAACGATGGGTCGGCCACCCGGCCGGTGATCACCACATCTGCATCGGCGCGCAAGGCGTCGATAATGCCCTGCGCACCGAGGTAGGCATTGGCAGAAATCAACCGCTCGCCCAATGATCCAAGCGTCTGACCGTTATCCAGCAACTGCTCAGGTTGCTGGCGCAAGGTCTCCAGCACGTCATCACCCACGACGGCCAACACCTTGAGGTTCAAGCCCAACTCGCTGGCAATACGCCGTACCTCAGCGGCTGCCGCTATCGGATTGGCTGCGCCCATATTGGTGATTACCCGCAGACGCCGACGCCCGACGAGTTGCCCGACAAAAGGCAGCACGCAACGCATGCGCTCGCTGAGCAACGGGTCATAACCACCTTGAGGATCACTGATCCGCACTTGCTGGGCCAAAGCGATGGTGCGCTCAGCCAGGCATTCAAAGACCAGATAATCCAAGTCGCCGTGTTCGGCCAACTCGACCGCAGGTTCGATACGGTCGCCGGAATAGCCGGCGCCGGAACCGATGCGCAAGGTTTTCATCTCAAAACACTCCCAGGAGCAACGCGGTCAGGGTCATCAACACCGACGCGGCAAACAGAAAAGGAATAGTGAAGCGCTGATGATCGGCCAGTTCGATTTTGCACAGGCCCACCAGCAGGAATGTGGCTGGGGTCAACGGACTGACCGGGAAGCCGGTGGTGTGCACGCCAAGCAATGAGGCTTGAGCCACCTGCAACGGATCGACACCCAGGGCCTTGCCCACTTCAGCGATCACCGGCATCACGCCGAAATAGTAGGAATCGGGATCAAACAACATGCTCAAGGGCATCGACAGGAAACCCACCACGGCCGGGATCAACTTGCCGTGGCCGGAGGGAATCTGTGCCACCGCGACTTCGGCGATGGCCTTGAGCATCCCGGTGCCCTGCATGATGCCGGTGAACACGCCGGCGGCGAGCAGGATGCTGGCCATGGTCAGGGCGGTTTTTGCATGGGCGTCGATTCGCGCGCGCTGGGCGTCGACGTTCGGGTAGTTGATGCACAGTGCCAGCACGGTACCCAGCATGAACATCACCACCGGGTCGACCCAGCCGGCAATCATCACCACCATCACCAACACCGTCAGCACCAGGTTGACCCAGAACAACCGTGGGCGGCGCAGGGCTTCGTCCTGTTCGTTCAACACCCGTTGCGGCACGGCGTCGACACTGGAACCGGCGCCCAGGCCCAGGCGTTTTTCTTCACGATGGCCCAGCCACCAGGCGCAGGCGAAGACAAAGATCAGGCCGACGATCTGCACCGGTATCAGGGGCTGGAACAGGTCTGCCACCGGCACATGCAACGCCGCTGAGGAACGCAACACCGGGCCGGTCCATGGCAGGAAGTTGACCCCGGCGGCCATCGCGGCAACACAGGCCAGGATGCGTTTATCAATGCCCAACCGGGTATACAGCGGCAGCATCGCCGGCACCGTCACGAGGAACGTCACCGCACCCGAGCCGTCCAGGTGCACCAACAGCGCCAGGGTCGCGGTACCGACGACAATGCGTGTAGGACGCGTCCCTACCGTGCGCAGGATTCGGTCGATGATGGGGTCGAGCATGCCGGCGTCGGTCATGATCCCGAAGAACAGGATCGCGAACACAAACATGCCCACCACCGGAGCGACGTTCTTGATACCGGTGATGATGAAGGCGCTGGTTTGCAGGCCGAAGCCACCCAGCAGCGCGGCGATGATCGGCAAGGCAATCAGGGCCACCAGTGGCGAGAGGCGTTTGCTCATGACGGCAGCGAGCAAACTCAGGATGGTAATAACACCCAGGGTAGCGAGCATGGGGCAGCTCCAGAACGGCGTTTTCGGCCGGTTATTGTTTTCCCTGGAGTATTGGAAGCGGGTTAGGCTTTGTAAATTAGAATATTCAGCCATCCATATTCGTAAAAACAAAATGATCGGAACAACAACATGAAAAATTCGATCCAGCACATCCAGGCCTTTTTGGCCGTCGCCCGCACCGGCAGCTTTACCAAGGCCGCCAACGAATTGCACCTGTCGCCCTCGGCCCTGACGGTACAGGTGCAACAACTGGAAGATTGGCTGGGCGTTGCCCTGCTCGACCGCAGTCCACGGCATGTCAGCATCACCACGGCCGGGTTGGATGCCCGGGGGCCGATGGAGAAACTGCTGCTGGACCTGGACAACATCGTCACCGGCTCCCGGGACTTGGCGGCGCTACGCCGGGGCGTGGTGACCATCGCCGCCCTGCCCTCCGTGTGCGCCGGCAGCCTGCCGCCGGTGCTGCGTTTGTTTCGCGAACGCTTTGCCGGCATCGAAGTGCGCCTGCATGACCTGGTGGCCCATCGCATTCATGCCCAGGTGCGTTCGGGGGAGGTGGATTTCGGCATTGGCGTTCGCGCACGCCTGAGCCATGGCTTGGCGTTTGTGCCGGTGCTTAATGATCGTTTGTGTGCCTTCGTACCGCTGGATCATCCTCTGACCCGGCACACCACGCTGACCCTGGAGCAACTGGCGGACCAACCGATCATCCTCACCGGCCGCGACAGCAGCGTGCGCGAACAGGTGGATGCATTGTTCGATGAAACACGCATGACGATGCTGGCCGGTATGGAGGCCAACTACATGTCGACGGTACTCGCGCTGGTGCGCCAGGGGTTGGGGATCAGTATTTTGCCGGAGTCGGCAGCAGACAGCCTGGAGGGGTTGAAGCGTATCCCGATCGACCATCCGGGGGTCAATCGGGAGATTGGGTTGATCAGTCGTAGTGGAATGGGTTTAAGCCCGGCGGCGCAGCGGTGTTTTGAGTTGCTGAATGCAGAGCTGCCAGGCACACAACACCCATAAATATGGAAGCTGGGCTTGTGTGGGAGCAGGCTTGCCTGCGATTGCATCAACTCGGTAGCACTGACAGACCGAGTCGCCTGCATCGCGGGCAAGCCCGGCTCCCACACAAGCCGGCTCCCACATTTTGAGCGTATTTCAGCCCAGCATCGTCACGTGCCCTGGATGACCGGCCACGCGCGTCAACCACGCCTGCACGCCGGGATAGGCGCTCAAATCAAAGCCACCTTCATCCGCCACATGGGTGTAGGCATACAACGCCACGTCGGCAATCGAGAACTGATCCCCCACCAGATAAGGCGTCAGTTGCAACTGGCGCTCCATCACCTTCAGGGCTTTGTACCCGCCTTTGTGCAGCTTCTTGTATTCCTCCTGCCGATCTTCCGGCAGCCCCAGGTACAACTGGATAAACCGGGCCACCGCAATGTACGGCTCATGGCTGTACTGCTCGAAAAACTGCCACTGCAACACTTGCGTGCGCAGGCGCGGTTCGCTGGGCAGGAACTCGCTGCCGTCGGCCAGGAAGTTCAGGATCGCGTTGGACTCCCACAGGCAGGTGCCGTCTTCGAGCTCCAGCACCGGGATCTTGCCGTTGGGGTTCTTCGCCAGGAACTCGGCGGTCTGGGTGTCGCCCTTCAAGATGTCGACATCCACCCACTCATACGGGGTGCCCAACAGGCTAAGCATCAACTTGACCTTGTAGCAGTTGCCCGAACGGTAATCGCCATAAACCTTGTACATGAGGCTCCCCTTATGCCGCTTGCGCGTGCTGTGCTTGACGGACCACCGCAGCGAGACGCTTGAGACCTTCGTCCAAACGCGCCGGGTCGATATGGCTGAAATTGAGCCGCAAGTGACCGTGATGGTTGTCCGGCTCGGAAAAGAACGGTTCACCGGGCATGAACGCGATGTTCTGGTCGAGCGCTGGTGCCAACAAAGTGCGGGTGTCGAGCGGCTGTTTCAAGGTCAACCAGAAGAATAATCCACCCTGGGGCTCCTGCCAGTCGGCCAAGTCACTGAAATGCCGTTCCAAGGCTGCCTGGAAAGCATCGCGGCGAACCCGGTAAAAACGGCGCAGTTCCACCAGGTGCTGCTGGTATTTTTCGGTGCCTATCCACTGCATTGCCTGCCACTGGCCGACACGGTTGGTGTGCAAGTCGGCCGACTGCTTGAGTTTGAGCAGAGGGCGAAACAGGTCCGGGCTGGCGATCAGGTAACCGACGCGAAGGCCCGGCAATAAGGTCTTGGACACGGTGCCGGTGTAGATCCAACTCGCCCTCTTCAAGCGACTGACGATCGGCTGGGCGCTGCCACCGTCGAAAGTCAGCTCACGGTAGGGTTCGTCTTCGATCAGGGTCACCTCGAACTCATCCAGCAAAGCGGCAACCGCGTCGCGCTTGGCTTCGCTGTAGCGCACCGCCGACGGGTTCTGGAACGTCGGGATCAGGTAGATGAAGGACGGCCGATGCTGCTCGAGGCTTTTGCGCAAGGCCGCCAGATTCGGGCCGTCGGCCTCAAGCGGCACTGTCAGGCAATCGGCACCGAACAGTTGGAAAATCTGCAACGCGGCCAGGTAAGTCGGGCCCTCCAAGAGGACTTTCGTACCTTTATCGATATACAACTTGGCCGCCAGGTCCAGGGTTTGCTGGGAACCGCTGACCACCAGCACCTGACTGGCTTCGCATGGAATACCAAGGGCCCGCGCCTCGGCCGCCAGCAACTCACGCAACTGCGGCTCACCTTCGCTCATGCCGTACTGGCCAATGTTCAGCGGCATATCGTCCCAATCAAGCGGGGGCAACATGGCTTCGGCAGGCAAGCCACCGGCAAAAGACATCACCTCTGGACGCTGGGCCGCCGCGAGGATTTCACGGATCAGGGAGCTTTTAAGGCGCGAAACACGTTCAGAGAAAGCCATAAGGTCACCGGTAGCAAAGCCTGTGGGAAATACGTCAAACTGGTTGACCGAAATTACGACGGCTTAAGTAGATACGTCAATATGCTTGACCTTAAAAACCAGACCTCTCAGCAAGCGGCCATGGAAGCGTTCTTCTTTGGCTACCAGGCCTTCACCGCCAAGGCTGATGAAATGCTTGAGCGTCGCGGCCTGAGCCGGGTGCATCAGCGCATTGTGTTTTTTATCGCCCGCTATCCGGCCTTGAGCGTCAAGGAGCTGCTGGAACTGCTCGGTGTCAGCAAGCAGGCGCTGAACATGCCGCTACGCCAGTTGCAGGAGATGCACTTGGTGAACAGCGTCGCGTCAGCGACGGACAAGCGTAAACGCCTGCTGGAACTGACCGAAGAAGGACTGCGTTTCGAGCAGTCACTACGCCGCGAACAAGTGAAATTGCTGCAACGGGCGTTCGCTGAGGCTGGAGAGACCGCAGTAGAGGGCTGGCTGGCGGTAAACAAGGCACTTTGCGGCCAATCCTGATTGGCCTTCCATCCCTTTCGCACGCAAATCCGAAAACATTATTTGCTTTATTTGTATACAAAAGCATAATTCGTTTCGTGCGAGTTCCTGACCTATTGGTCAACAAAACCCGCTGGTACCTCAAAGCGCCGCTGCCCACTCATGTGTCCGGTGCTGGAAATAACAATAAAACTCTTGAGGAGTACTCGCTGTGGAAAGCCGCAAATCCGAAGCCCCTACGCTGGACCTTTCGCCACCACACAACGGCTGGCTGGAACGCCTGTTCAAATTGCGTTTGCATGGCACCACTGTGAGGACCGAGCTGATCGCCGGTCTTACGACCTTCATCACTATGGCCTACATCATTTTCGTCAACCCCAACATCATGGCCGACGCCGGCATCGATCACGGCGCGGCGTTTGTCGCCACCTGCATCGCCGCCGCCCTGGGCTGCCTGTTGATGGGCCTGTACGCCAACTGGCCGGTAGGCCTGGCGCCAGGCATGGGGCTGAACGCGTTTTTTACCTACACAGTGGTCGGCACCATGGGTTACACCTGGGAGACCGCGCTGGGTGCGGTGTTTATCTCCGGGGTGTTGTTCATGATCCTGACGTTGTCGCGCATCCGTGAATGGCTGCTCAACAGCATCCCGGTCAGCCTGCGCTACGCCATGGGCGCAGGTGTGGGGCTGTTTCTAGGGATCATCGGCCTGAAAACCTCCGGGATCATCGTTGCCAGCCCGGCCACGCTGATCAAGCTGGGCAACCTGCGCGACCCTGCACCATTGCTGGCTGCTGTGTGTTTCCTGATGATCGCGGTGCTGAGCTACCACCGAGTGTTTGGTGCGATCCTGATCAGCATCATCACTGTGACCCTGGCGGGCTGGGGTCTAGGCCTGGTGCAGTATCACGGCATCCTGTCGTCACCGCCGAGCCTGGCACCGACGTGGATGGCCATGGACGTCGCCGGCGTATTCAACATCAGTATGATCAGCGTGGTACTGGCGTTTCTGTTTGTGCACATGTTCGACACCGCCGGCACGCTGATGGGCGTGGCGCAACGTGCCGGACTGGTCAACGCTGACGGCCGCATTGAAAACCTGTCCCGCGCCTTGAAGGCCGACAGCGCCTCCAGCGTGTTCGGCGCCATGGTCGGCGTGCCGCCCGTGACCAGCTACGTGGAAAGTGCTGCCGGTGTCGCCGCTGGTGGTCGCACCGGGTTGACGGCGGTCACCGTCGGCGTGCTGTTTATCGCGGCGATGTTTTTCGCCCCGCTGGCTGGCATGATTCCCGCCTACGCCACCGCCGGCGCGCTGATTTATGTGGCGATGCTGATGATGGGCGGCATGGCCCACATCGACTGGGATGAAGCCACCGACAGCATCCCGGCGATTGTCACCATGATCATGATGCCCCTGACCTTCTCGGTCGCCGACGGTATTGCCCTGGGCTTTATCAGCTACGTGGTGCTCAAGGCCGGCACCGGCAAGTTCAAGGAAATCTCCATCAGCCTGTGGGTGCTGTGCGCGATCTTCATCGCCAAGTTTATCTTCCTGTAGTCTGGGAATCGTTGAAAACCGCCTCACCCTCGGGTGAGGCTTTTGCATGAATGGAGGAATGGAATGAGTCTGGAAACCTGGCTGCTGTTCAGCGGCGCTGCGCTGGTGGTGATCCTGATTCCGGGGCCACTGTCGTTGCTGATGATCAGCAACAGTTTGAACTACGGCCTGCGCCGTTCGTACCCGGCGTTTCTCGGTGGCGTTTTTGCTTCGATCTGCCTGTTGAGTGCCTCGGCCCTGGGGCTCGGCGCCCTGTTGTTGGCCTCAGAGCAGCTGTTCAGCGCCTTGAAGATAGTCGGCGCGCTGTATCTGTTTTACCTCGCCTGGCAGAGCTGGCAGCAATCTCGCCAGCCAACCCAGGGCGCCGAAGTGCCGGAGACAGCACCGACACCACGCTTTCGCGCCCTGTTCGGTCAGGCTTTTGTACTGGGCGCGAGCAATCCCAAGGACATTCTGTTTTTCGCCGCGTTCCTGCCGCAGTTCCTCAGCAGTCAGCAGCCTTTTCTGCCTCAGTTGCTGATCATGATTGCCACCTGGACCGTCCTCGACCTGCTATGCAAGCTGGCCTACGGCCTGGGCGCGCATGGCGCAGCGCGGTATCTACGCAGCGGTAGCGGCCAAAGCTGGTTCAACCGCATCAGTGCCGGGTTATTCGGGGGTGCTGGGGTTCTATCGCTGATCAAGGCTCGAGTGGGCTCACTTTGACGAAATAAACGGTGGCAGGGAGTGTCCCCCTTTTTGGCCAGTGAATACCTGCCACGATCCGAGTCAAGCGCTGTTCTTGCATCGCACTTCTGACGCCCGCCAAAGGAAGTGAAAGGGGGTATTTGTTGATGCTGCTGTTAAGCCAATGATCCGTAAACCTCCTCCCCAACATGATGCTCCCGTACTCAATCCAATGATAAGACACGTAGTACAGTTTGTTTGAGTTGGGATGCGTAGCAATCAGTTCATGAGCAAGTACACGACCACGCTTTACTTGCAGTTCCTGGCAGTTAAAGCCTTGCTGCTCCAGCACCGTCCTGACTTGCGCACGCTGTGCAATATTTCTAGCGGCCTTGACTCGCGTGCCACCGGACTTGAGCACCGGGTCTAACGCTACAGACGGCGTGAAGTCGACGCGAGTGAAGCCGGGGGCTTTGCCTTCGTAGCCAACGAAAACGTTTTGCTTCATTTTGGCGGGCCGCAACATTTGCAGCACATCGTCCGTCTGGCCAAGCCTGCTGGGAACAGGGGGCAACCAATTGTCCAGCGTCGCACGGACATTGAGCAGATGACTGGCCGTTACCGGGCGGGAAGAATCTGATAGTTCAATCAACCTCAGGACCAAAAATCGCCGGCTGTGGGTCGTCATGCTGGGGAAAGCCATACCCACAGATTGCTCCAACGGCCTGCCGAACAGCGGCGCATGGAGCTGCCAGTCGCCGGTGGGGCCGCGCGACACCGGAATGGGCTGATCGCGACGACCGGTAGCGGTGTTTGTCCAACGTTCAATATCAACGCTGGCCAATGAAACCAGCGGCTCATCCCTGTAGATAAACGCAATCTTGTTCAACGGAGCCTGATCACCCTGGTAGAGCAACCGGTAATGCCCGGCCCCGGACTCCGTCGCCGTGTCATACCATGAGCCCACATAGATGGCATCGTAGGGAAATCCTGGGGACTCCAAATGAACACGAGACACCCCGAGCACCGAGGGGCCCGAGATCTGATTCCCGGGAGTTTGAGAACGCCAACTGAACCAATCGGTGCCCGACACGGATGACTGAAAAATTCTGCTTTCCGTACCCATACGCACAGTAGGTGGCCGCCAGTCCGACGACAGGGCAGGCGTTCGCCACGGGCTGAGCACGCCCGAACTCGGCCCTGGTATCGGTTGAGGCGCATCCGCACCCAACAGCCACTCCTTGCCCTGATGGATGTCCAGAATCAGTTCGTCTTGCCCCGGCACCTGCTTGTTTTTCAGGCGAAACGGCTGTTCCTTACTGCGCCGGTAAACCGGGTAATAGTGCGCGTCATCCACCACAAAGTGTTCGCCGCTTTTCACATGGATGCCTCTCTCACCCGGCCCTTTCAGCGCCACAGCCCCCTCAGGCACGCCCTTGATTTTGAAAGGCTGCAAGGGTTTTAACTGAGTGACAGGTGACGGTGTCTGGCGGGAAAATCCTCCGTGAGTTTTCATACTCAAGCGACGGATCCGATTCAGGGCAGTTCCCAGCGGGCGCCGCACGATACCAACTCCGGCGACACCCTTTCCCTTTGAGCCGGGTATAAAGCTCGTCAACAGATCGATAACCAAAAATACAGTCATAAAGCCCACATCTACTGCATCGTGGGGACTGCCAAAGCGGTGATAACGTCGCGCTGCGAGTAGCAACTCATAGAAGGCGTTAGCCATCCCGATGGGTGGCACGAAAAAAGACACCAGCGCTCGTATGCGGGTATCGCTCTGCTCCTCCTCGCGACGGAGTCGATATTTCTCCAGCGCCTTGCCGGAGTTACAGGCCGCTTGAGTCCGGCGTTGCACGTCGAGAACGTAGGCACGGTATAACAATGCTTTGGCGTTGCTGTGAGAGGTCGGTACAACAGCCAACCAACTCAGCGGATCACTGGCCATCTGCTCGCGGGTCTGCTTTTCAATCTCATCGGGCAACGCCGTCGGCTCCAGATGCTTGATGCTGAATGAGCGTACAAACTCAGCCCCCTTCCAGATCCCCTTAAGCATGAAACTGACAGAACGCGTATCGAGAATTTTGATTGGCCAGATGGGTGCGTCGACTTTATCGGGATGGTGGGTGATTGCCTCAAATGCCCAACCAGGTGCTATCTGCTGCACCAATGCCTTGAAGTTGTCGGGCAATGCACCGATGCGATTCAGCTCAGCATGGGCCTGTTGCAAGCTGCTGTACTCGCAGAGCACAAAGGTACCGGGGGCACTGGGCCAATAAACCACGCAGCGTTCGGAGTGCTTGTCATGAATGACCACTATCCCTGCAATATAACGATCATTGCGCATCGTGTGGCCCACCAGATGAACCACGCACAGTTGCAGCTGATGCCCGTTTCTCAACAGGTCCTCTGGGGTTCGTGCCGTCATTGCGGTCGTGAATACGCTCTGTGCATTCGCCGTCAACCCTTGTTGAACAGCCGAAAAAAGATGACCACTCACACCCGCCTGTAACGTGCGATTCAATAACGCGGGAATACGTCCTTCACTGAGCGTGTGGGCGGTGGCAACGTGCGGATAAAAAACCTTGTTGATCAATGCCTCGTACTGGCCGCCGATATCCAGCGAGGACACCATATTGATCAGGTAACTGGAGTTCAGCCGCTTTTTCCAATCGGGTTGCAGATAGCGGGCGTAATTAAATCGGCGCTTCGTCGAGGCGTCTTTCGGATCAAGGTTATGCAACGCCAGATGCAGCATGCTGAAGGTTGTACGTTCAAGGGTTGGCGTGTGGATGACTTGGCGATCGCCAATAGAACTGGTGCTGTCCCACCCGCTCTGATGGCTGGCTACAGCATCGGGCATTTCGATCAAGGGCTTGTCGATATCCAGTTGCGGGTAGAAACCATCCTGACTCAAGCGGGCGATCAAAATGCGGCGGGCGAATGTGTCCAGCTCAGGCAGACGTTGTTTAAGCCTGCTTTCAAATACGACGGCGCTGCTCACGTAGTGGCGCTGCAACTGCATGAAGTGTTTACGCTGGACAACCGTTGCGCGTGGCAACCACGCCGGAAGCTTTTTCGCTTCAGACGCGGCGCTACGCAGCAGGTCAATATTGGCAAGCGCCTGCTTAAGCGCATCACTGGCCGGCACTTTCAGATGCTCATCCAACTCGCCCACCAGCAGCAAGCGGCTCAACTCAACATCCGTCACCTCACTGAAAAGACGAGCATCATTGCCATCGATGCTTTTTTTCAAGCGAACGTAGCACTTAAGCAGCTGCTTGAGAGAGAGCAGCGCAGGATTACCCTCGACGAGCTCGTAACGCACCGCCAGCGTTTCACGCGCTGCGTGTGCGCGTAAGTCGTGACGTTTGTCGCGTTCAACACAGCCCCACAGCACAGAATCGTCACGGCTGTTCAGGCTAACCTTCAGGCTACGGGTTAATGCGTCCAGACCGGAGAACGTCGTCACCCCGCCCTTTTGCCCGAAAGCGCACAGTACGACCGGAACCTGGCGCGCCGCAGACTTCACCGCCTCAGCCCTGGTCACCACCCACACATTATGGAGTGGGTAGAAGGCGTCAGGTTCACTGCCCACCGAGATCGACAGTACTTGGGTAGTACTGTCCGAACGCTTAGCGGCCAAAGGCTGGTCCAATACTTCGATTATCAGGTCTCGATGAGCAGTGCGTATCAGCTTGAGCCGGTGTAGCAACTGAACCTCGCAACGCAGGGCCTCTGTTTGGGCGTGTACGACCAGGAAGCCACGTCTACGCGTGCCGGTGGGGCGCTCAATCCAAAATGCCAGTTCGAACAGCCGTTGCTGCGCGCCCTGGGTCAGCGTATTCAACGCCTGCGCATGGACCTTGAGTTGGTTCACCAGCACCACGAGATCCCGATACCCTTGAGTATCTTCGCCTGGATCAAGCGGGTTCAGCAGCGCCACCAGCGCTTTTTCATAGCGTTTGACCTGGTGCTCTACGGTGAGCAGGGCCAGGCCGGGCGCCGTGCTGGCAAAGATAATTTCTGCGCGCCGTCTTTGCTGGTCCCATTGGAGCAATTCATCGCGAATGACGCCAAGCCGGGCGCCGCCGACCAATTGTTTCCTCGCACGCTCGATATACGCGAGAAAAGGCACGGCAGCTAATGCCGGAGGTCGCGGCCGCTCACTGGAAAAAACGTGCGCGTGATTGATCGCAATGGCGCAGGCCAGTTCGTTTTCCCATTGCCCGTCCAGCAACGCCTGCGCACTAAACGCCAGCGCATCGTCCGTTACCATCGAGCCGCGAAGAACGCTGGAAGCGGAGGTCATGTTGGTGGGGCGGCATAATTCATGGCGCCGTTTTAACGGCATGCACTGCCAGAGGTCATCGAACAGCGACTCACTGGCCAGCTTCAACAGACCGCACTGAAGGAGCATGAAGGAGGAATACTCGTAGAAACTGCGGACCAGGCCCGGTATATAAATGACATGGGGCGCATCGCTGGGGTCGCCCTCACGATAAATATGCAATGCCCCGGGAATCGGTACCGAAACTGCACCCGGCCACATCAACGGGCACGCTCGCACACTGGCCCAATCCCCCCCTGAGCGCTCACGTGCCTCAGCGGTTGGGGCATCGATCAGGGCCTGAACCATGGCCATTCCTGTACTTGATACCTCGTCCAGTTGCCGCGCCATAAAAGCCCGGTCAGCGAGGAGTTCCTTGTACAGCTCCACCCAACGCTCCCTGCGTGTCAGCCAGGAACCCTGCACCAGGGTGCCCCAATATTCCGTTGCTGCATGGGCGAGCCGGTCAAAGAGCTTCATCGCGATCACGCGCTGCATGGCTTCCAATGGCGTATAGGACAACGGGTGGGCCGAGGCCCCCTTGACGCTCAGGGCGGTGAACTGATTGATGTTGACCGGCACCGTGGGCAGGACCAGCAACAGCAGTGCCCGATCGGTCAAACTATCGACTTTCAGAGGGACCTGGGGCGGCTTGGGCTCGGTAAACAGCAGACTGTCGGGGTCAATCCCAAACGTTTTACGCAGCTCGGCGCGGATCACCTTCAAGACTTTGGGCGCACGCGATACCAAGCGTGCAAGCACCTGTGCAGAGTTGGCACACCGCAGGTCAGCAAGGCCGATCTGATTGATCAGGCGGCTGGGATGGGTATGGGTATTGATGCGCAGTGTCAGCTGGTCGCGTATCGCCTGCGATACGTCTTCGACAGACCTGTACGGGTCTTCAGAGTCGGCGGCGTCGCTCGAGGAGATGCGAGGGGAGGCAATGATTAAGTTGTCGGCGGGTGAGGTCACGGTGATTTCTTCGTCGAGGAAAACACCCAGCCTAAGCACCGTAAATATTCAAAAGGCGTTAGATAATTGAACGGCCAACCGGCAAAAAAAAGCCCGCAGTGTGAGCGGGCGAAACCAACGAAGAGCTTTGGGGGTGTGAAGCGAGGTGACGACTCAGCTGCCGCGATAGGTCGAGTAGCTGTAAGGCGAAATCAGCAAGGGCACATGGTAATGGTCTTGTTCGGCACTGATACCGAAACGCAGCACCACTACGTCAAGAAAAGCTGGCTCAGGCAATAACACGCCACGGGCTCGGTAGTAATCACCGGCGCTGAACTGCAACTGATAGACACCGCTACGATAATCATCGCCTTGCAGCAATGGCGCGTCGCAACGACCGTCGCTGTTGGTCATGGTGCTGGCGACCAGCTCAAGCTGTGCGCCTTCAACGCGATACAATTCAACCTTGATGGCGCTACCCGGGCAGCCGTGAGCGGCGTCCAGTACGTGTGTGGTCAGTCGTCCCATGGGGCGTGAGCCTCCGAAATCCGATTAGAAAAAAGCGGCCCCTTATTAGGGCATTAAAAAATCTGGTGATGGCTGATTAAGACACTTTTTAAAAAAATTGTACACAATAAAAATCACAAACTTCTGCACTGCCCGATTGCCCCTGGTCCTACGGGAAATTCCTTATCCGTCCTTGCTTTTAAACGACCTTTCGTCCATTAGCTGACCAGTCAGGCAGGTTTCTTGCAGTACTACCCTGTTAGGAAGCCACTGAAAAAATGCGGAAATACAGGCTTACAAAGTGACCATCAAGTTGTATACAATCAGTCCATCGCTGTGACGCCACCCAGTCTTTTCGCTGGCCGCCACACACTAGCTACCACGAACAAGAAGGAAGACTGCAGTGAGCGCTGACTACCCACGCGACCTGATCGGTTACGGCAGTAACCCTCCTCACCCACATTGGCCGGGCAAGGCGCGCATCGCTTTGTCGTTCGTACTCAACTACGAAGAAGGCGGTGAGCGCAATATCTTGCACGGCGACAAAGAGTCAGAAGCCTTCCTCTCGGAAATGGTCTCGGCGCAGCCCCTGCAAGGCGAGCGCAACATGAGCATGGAGTCGCTGTACGAATATGGCAGCCGTGCCGGCGTGTGGCGCATCCTCAAACTGTTCAAAGCATTCGATATCCCGCTGACTATCTTCGCCGTGGCCATGGCCGCCCAGCGCCATCCGGACGTGATCCGCGTCATGGTCGACGCCGGCCATGAGATTTGCAGCCACGGCTACCGCTGGATCGACTACCAATACATGGATGAAGCCCAAGAGCGCGAGCACATGCTCGAAGCGATCCGCATCCTCACCGAACTGACCGGCGAACGCCCATTGGGCTGGTACACCGGACGCACCGGCCCCAACACCCGCCGGCTGGTGATGGAAGAAGGTGGCTTCCTCTACGACTGCGACACCTACGACGACGACCTGCCCTACTGGGAACCCAACAACCCGACCGGCAAGCCGCACCTGGTGATCCCGTACACCCTGGACACCAACGACATGCGCTTTACCCAGGTCCAGGGTTTCAACAAGGGCGACGACTTTTTCGAATACCTCAAAGACGCGTTCGATGTGCTGTACGCCGAAGGCGCAGAGGCACCGAAAATGCTCTCCATCGGTTTGCATTGCCGCCTGATCGGTCGCCCCGCGCGCATGGCTGCCCTCAAGCGTTTTATCGAATACGCCAAGGGCCATGAGCAGGTGTGGTTCACCCGCCGCGTGGACATTGCCCGGCATTGGCACGAAACCCACCCGTATCAGGGAGCGGCCAAATGAGCACCTTCCAGACCTTGAAACCTTCGACCTTGAGCCGCGATGCCTTCATCAACGCCTTCGCCGATATCTACGAACATTCGCCATGGGTGGCCGAAAAGGCCTTCGACCTGGGCCAGGACAGCTCGATCGACGAGATCGAAACCGTGCACCAGCGCATGAGCGACATCCTGTTGAGCGCCGATCATGCCAGTCAGCTGGCCCTGATCAACGCTCACCCGGACCTGGCAGGCCGTGCGGCCGTCCAGGGCCAGTTGACCGAAGCCAGCACTAATGAACAGGCTGGCGCCGGTATTCACCAATGCTCGAGCGACGAGTTTTCGCGCTTCACCGAGCTGAACGACGCCTACAAGGCCAAGTTCAAGTTTCCCTTCATCATGGCGGTAAAAGGCAGCGACCGGCACCAGATCCTCGCGGCATTCGAAACGCGCATCCACAACTCAATCGATACCGAGTTCAAGTGCGCGCTGGCGGAGATTAATAAAATCGCGTTGTTCCGATTACTGACCCTTTAGCAAACCTGGCCCGAGCGAATCGATTAGCGCCCAGGGCCTGGCAAGCATCCCAAGCCACTCTATTTAAGGCAGACAAGAAGAATGAAAGCTTACGCCGTACCGTTCGAGAAGTTCGTCAACCTGGCCGACGCCCGCCTGGGCACCAAGATCATCTCGGTGACCGATGACTGGTTCGCTGACGCCAACCGACTGTTCCAGCCAACCCCGGCCGTATGGAAGGAGGGCGTGTTCGATGACAACGGCAAGTGGATGGACGGCTGGGAGTCGCGCCGCAAGCGCTTCGAAGGCTACGACAGCGCGGTGATTCGCCTGGGCGTACCGGGCTCGATTAAGGGCGTGGACATCGACACTTCATTCTTCACCGGCAACTTCCCGCCATCAGCGTCCCTGGAAGCGTGCTTCCTGGCGTCCGGCGAGCCGGATGACAACACTCAATGGGTTGAAGTGCTGTCGGCTGTAGAGTTGCAAGGCAACAGCCATCACTTCCATGAGATCAACAACGACCAGGCGTTCAGCCACCTGCGCTTCAACATCTACCCGGATGGTGGCGTGGCCCGTCTGCGTGTGTACGGTATTCCGTTCCGCGACTGGTCCGCTGTAGGCGACAACGAACAGGTCGACCTGGCAGCCGCCCTCAACGGTGGTCGCGCGCTGGCCTGCTCCGATGAACACTTCGGCCGCATGAGCAACATCCTAAACCCGGGCCGTGGCATCAACATGGGCGACGGCTGGGAAACTGCACGTCGTCGTACGCCAGGCAATGACTGGGTGATCGTCGCCCTGGGTCATCCGGGTGAAATCGAGAAAATCGTTGTCGACACCCTGCACTTCAAGGGCAACTACCCGGACACCTGCTCGATCCAGGGTGCTTTCGTCAAGGGCGGCACCGACAGCCAGATCGAAACCCAATCGCTGTTCTGGCGTGAACTGCTGCCGGCACAGAAGCTGGAAATGCACGCCGAACACACCTTCGCCGAGCAGATCAAGGCACTGGGCCCGATCACTCACATCCGCCTGAACGTGTTCCCGGATGGCGGTGTGAGCCGCCTGCGGGTACTGGGCAAGGTCGCGAAGTAAGCGATGAACCCTGTGGCGAGCGGGCTTGCCCGCGCTGGGCTGCGAAGCGGCCCCGCTCTTTGTTTAAAAAGATTGGGACTGCTACGCAGTCCAACGCGGGCAAGCCCGCTCGCCACAACTAACAACACAGCATTCGGATAAGAAGACAGCCATGCGCACACTGATGATCGAGCCCCTGACCAAAGAAGCCTTCGCCCCTTTCGGAGACGTTATCGAAACCGATGGCAGCGATCACTTCATGATCAACAACGGGTCGACCATGCGCTTTCATAAACTGGCGACGGTGCAAACCGCCACGCCAGAAGACAACGCAATCATCAGCATCTTCCGCGCCGATGCGCAGGACATGCCGCTGACTGTGTGCATGCTGGAGCGACACCCGCTGGGCAGCCAGGCTTTCATTCCGCTGCTCGGCAACCCCTTTCTGATCGTGGTCGCGCCACTTGGCGATGAACCTGTATCGGGCTTGGTCCGCGCCTTCGTCACCAACGGCAGGCAGGGCATTAATTACCATCGCGGCGTCTGGCACCACCCGGTGCTGACGATCGAAAAGCGGGATGACTTCCTGGTGGTTGATCGCAGTGGCACAGGCAATAACTGCGATGAGCATTTTTTCAAAGAGGATGAGCGGTTGATCCTTGCCCCCCACCAATAAGAGAAGGTCTGATCACTCGACGACAGAGTGACAGGCGAGAGGTAAAGACTGTGGAAGCACATTTGATGGAATGGCTGAACCTGAGCGTGCGCTGGGTTCATATGATTACTGGCGTCGCCTGGATCGGCGCTTCCTTCTACTTTGTCTGGCTGGAAAACAACCTGAATCGCGTCAACCCCAAGGACGGCCTGGCCGGTGACTTGTGGGCTATCCACGGTGGCGGTATCTACCACCTGGAAAAATACAAACTGGCTCCGCCGACCATGCCGGACAACCTGCACTGGTTCAAATGGGAAGCCTATTTCACCTGGATGTCGGGCGTCGCGCTGCTGTGCGTGGTGTTCTACGCCAACCCGACCTTGTACCTGTTGGCCCCGGGCAGCAGCCTCAGTGGTCCGGAAGGTGTGCTGCTGGGCATTGGCTCACTGTTCGTCGGCTGGTTCGTCTACTCCTTTCTCTGCGACTCGGCCCTGGGCAAGCGCCCTGCCCTGCTCGGTTTGATTCTGTTCGTGCTGTTGATTGCGGCCGCCTATGGCTTCAGCAAGGTGTTCAGCGGTCGTGGTGCTTACCTGCATGTGGGCGCCGTGATCGGCACCATCATGGTCGGTAACGTGTTCCGCATCATCATGCCGGCCCAGCGTGCGCTGGTGGCGGCCATCGCGGAAAACCGCACCCCGGATCCGGCATTGCCGGCCAAGGGCTTGCTGCGTTCGCGCCACAACAACTACTTCACCCTGCCCGTGCTGTTCATCATGATCAGCAACCACTTCCCGAGCACCTACGGCAGCCAGTACAACTGGTTGATCCTGGCCGGGATCGCGGTAGCCGCGGTGTTGGTACGTCACTACTTCAACACCCGTCATAACAGCCAGAAATATGCCTGGACCTTACCGGTCGGCGCCCTGGCGATGATTTGCCTGGCGTACGTCACCGGTCCGAAACCTGTGGCCACCGCACCGGACGTCGCCAAGGCTCCGGCTGCTATCGAGTACCAGCCTTTGCCGGAAACGGCGCTGGGTGGTGGGCTCAAGCCGGCTGCACCGGCCACACCTGCACCGGCTGCTGCCGAAGCAGCACCGGCACAGGCTTCGACGGATTTCGGCAAGGTACATAGCGTGATTCAGGAACGCTGCGCCGTGTGCCATTCGGCCAAGCCCACCAGCCCGTTGTTCAGCGCAGCCCCTGCAGGGGTGATGTTTGATACGCCGCAGCAGATCCAGCAAATGGCACCGCGGATTCAGGCACAAGCGGTGGCGAGCCAGATCATGCCGTTGGGCAACATCACCCAGATGACCCAGCAAGAACGGGATTTGATTGGCACCTGGATCAATCAGGGGGCACGTACCAACTGACTGATTAACGCAGACCAAATGTGGGAGCGGGCTTGCTCGCGAAGGCGGTGGTTCAGTCACCTGAAGCATTGAATGACACACCGCATTCGCGAGCAAGTCGCACCGCCGCTCCCACAGGGGCCGCGGGGTGTTTTGAAGATCGAGTTCCACCCGCAATTGAATGCCAAACAACACAAAAATAAAAAAGATCCGAGGTGTTGCATGTCCGAGTTAGCCGAACCGCAGATTCCTGCCGCACCCGCTATGGTGCGGCTACCCCTGTTGCAACTGATTCTGGTAGGCCTGCAACACGTATTGCTGATGTACGGCGGTGCGGTTGCAGTCCCCCTGATCATCGGACAAGCCGCGGGTTTGAGTCGTGAAGAGATCGCTTTCCTGATCAACGCCGACCTGTTGGTAGCGGGCATCGCCACCATGGTGCAGTCCTTCGGCATCGGCCCGGTGGGCATTCGCATGCCGGTGATGATGGGCGCCAGTTTCGCTGCGGTTGGCAGCATGGTTGCCATGGCGGGCATGCCTGGCATCGGCCTGCAAGGGATCTTCGGCGCGACCATCGCGGCCGGTTTCTTCGGCATCGTCATCGCGCCCTTCATGTCCAAGGTCGTGCGTTTTTTCCCACCACTGGTGACTGGCACGGTCATCACCGCCATCGGTCTTTCGTTATTTCCCGTTGCCGTGAACTGGGCAGGCGGTGGCGCCGCTGCCGTGCAGTTCGGCTCACCGATTTACCTGGCCATTGCCGCCCTGGTGCTGGCGACCATTCTGCTGATCAATCGCTTCATGCGTGGCTTCTGGGTCAATATTTCAGTACTGATCGGCATGGCCCTGGGTTATGGGTTGTGCGGGATAATCGGCATGGTCGACCTCAGCGGCCTGGCCCAGGCGCCCTGGGTTCAAGTAGTGACACCGTTGCATTTCGGTATGCCCAAGTTCGAGTTGGCGCCGATTCTGTCGATGTGCCTGGTGGTGGTGATTATCTTTGTCGAGTCCACCGGGATGTTCCTGGCCCTGGGCAAGATCACCGGTCAGGAAGTCACGCCCAAAATGCTGCGTCGTGGCCTTCTGTGTGACGCCGGGGCATCGTTCTTCGCTGGGTTCTTCAACACCTTCACCCATTCCTCTTTCGCGCAAAACATCGGCCTGGTGCAAATGACCGGTGTGCGCTGCCGCTCGGTGACCATCGTTGCTGGGGGCTTTTTGATCATTCTCAGCCTGCTGCCCAAGGCGGCGTTCCTGGTGGCCTCGATTCCGCCAGCGGTACTCGGCGGCGCAGCCATCGCCATGTTCGGAATGGTGGCGGCCACCGGGATCAAGATCCTCCAGGAAGCCGACATCGCCGACCGTCGCAACCAGTTGCTGGTGGCGGTGAGCATCGGCATGGGCTTGATTCCAGTGGTGCGACCGGAGTTCTTCGCGCAGTTGCCGTTGTGGATGAGCCCGATCACCCACAGTGGCATCGCCATGGCGACCCTCAGCGCGTTGTCGCTGAACCTGTTGTTCAACATCCTGGGCGGAGCCGAACGGGCTGCGGCCAACGAACACGCTCACCAACACTGATTCAGAAAACAGCTCACCCGGCGTCACTACAACAATAAGAACGATCAGGGAGCAACACCATGCACGCCATTCACCCGGGGCCGGCCACACGCCGCGCCCCATTCTCGCCCCACGCGCTCTGTAACGGCGCACTTGAGCACAGGCACGGGAGTCAGTATTCTCCGCGCCCGCTCATGTCGACTCAAAAAAAAACAGCAAATGTAAAAGCTGACTGCCAGGCCAACTTATCCCGGCCCGATGTCAGCGGCCAACGTGCACGAAAAACCCCTGGACCCGACTGCGTTGACCGCAGCCGACGGTGTTTTATTGGCTTTTTGAACACTTTGGCGCAGCTCTTGCTAAAAGCATTAAAGCTGACCGGACAGACGATTTTTGCGGCAAGCCAAAAGACGCCACACCAGAGCGTTTGCTTAGAAAAAAAACCAGAAACCTATAACTCGGGAGCAACCGAATGAAACGTACTGTGAACAGCCTGATGCTGGCGGGATCCCTGCTGGCCGGAGGCCAGGCCATGGCCGGCGATCTGCTGCAGTGGCAGAACAACAGCCTGACGTATCTGTGGGGCAAGAACTTCACCGTCAACCCGCAAATCCAGCAAACGGTCACCTTTGAGCATGCCGATGCCTGGAAGTATGGCGACAACTTCTTCTTCCTCGACCGCATCTTTTACAACGGCAAGGAAGACGGCAACGTCGGACCGAATACTTACTACGGCGAGTTCAGCCCGCGCCTGTCTTTCGGCAAGATCTTTGATACGGACCTGTCCTTCGGACCGATCAAGGACGTGTTGCTGGCGTTCACGTACGAGTTCGGCGAAGGCGACAATGAGTCCTACTTGCTGGGCCCAGGCTTTGACCTGAACATCCCCGGCTTCGACTACTTCCAGTTGAACTTCTACCAGCGCCAGACCGAAGGCAATCGCCCGGGAGACGGCGTGTGGCAGATCACGCCGGTGTGGTCGTACACCATCCCTGTGGGCAACTCCAATGTGTTGATCGACGGCTTTATGGATTGGGTGGTGGACAACGACAAAAACGCTCGTGGCACTTACCACGCCAACCTGCACTTCAACCCGCAGATCAAGTATGACCTGGGCAAGGCGCTGCATTGGGGCGAGAAGCAGTTGTATGTCGGTATCGAATACGACTACTGGAAGAACAAGTACGGCATCCAGGATTCGGGCGCATTCGAGACCAATCAGGATACGGCGAGCTTGCTGGTCAAGTATCACTTCTGACCGCCTGTCATATTTTGTAGCCGCTGCCGAGGTACGAGGCTGCGATGCGGTCCGCAGGACCGCCCCAAGGGCCGCTACGCAGCCCATCGCAGCATCCTGCCTCGGCAGCGGCTACAACGTACTCTCCAGGCCAAGAAACTGCTTCAACTCCTCGCGCTTGGCCAACGCATCCCGCCGTCCCAGTTCAATCAACTCGCTGCAATACCCCGCCTCGAACAACAAGTAACTGAGCACCCCCGCACCACTGGTCTTGGTGGCCCCCGGGCCGCGCAGGAACAGACGCAACGCCGCTGGCAATTCCTGGCGATGACGGGCAGCAATCTCGTCAATAGGCTGGCTCGGCGCAATCACCAGCACGTCCACCGGCGCCAGACCTTGTGCAGCACTGTTGACCGGCAACAAACGACTGAACTGGTTCAGGCGTTCCAACAATTCGATGTCACTTTCCAGACTGTCGATGAACGTGCTGTTGAGCATGTGCCCACCAATCTGCGCCAGGGTGGGCTCCAGGCCGCTGTAGGTGCGCTGTAGGGGATTTGAAGGGTCGAGCCCTCGCGGGTTGCCACTGACGCCGACCACCAGCACACGGCTGGCCCCCAGGTGCAACGCCGGACTGATCGGTGCCGACTGGCGCACCGCACCATCGCCGAAATATTCTTGATCGAGCTTGACCGGTGCAAACAACAACGGGATGGCCGAGCTGGCCAGCAGATGTTCAACCGTCAACTGAGTGGGCACACCGATACGCCGATGACGCAGCCAGGCATCGATGGTGCCGCCGCCCTGGTAGAACGTCACCGCCTGCCCCGACTCGTAACCGAAGGCCGTGACAGCCACCGCATGCAGGTGTTTGTGCCGGATCGCTTCGTCGATACCTTCCAGTTGCAGCTTGTCTTGAAGCAGATCCCGCAGCGGCGAGCTGTCGAGCAGCGCCACCGGCAGCTGTGCCCCGAAACCCAACAGGCTGTGACCAAAAAATCGACTGGCCTGACGGATCACCCCGGGCCAGTCACTGCGTAACACCAGATGGCTGCGAAAGCCCTGCCAGAAGGCGGTCAGCCGCAGGATCGCGGCCTTGAAGTCCATCGCACCGCTGGCCAGACTAACCGCATTGATCGCCCCCGCCGATGTACCAACGATCACCGGAAACGGATTGGCTGCCCCCGGCGGTAACAACTCGGCAATCGCCGCCAATACCCCCACCTGATAGGCGGCTCGCGCCCCGCCGCCGGAAAGAATCAAGCCTGTGACCGGTTCAGCTGGGCGCATTGCATCACTCCATGGTGCGTAGGGACATCACATCAACGACGGCGCTTTTCATACAGTTTAGGCTCACCCGGCGGCCGGCTCTTGAAGCGGCGATGGGTCCACAGGTATTGCTCTGGGCATTCGCGAACGGACGCCTCCACCCACTGATTGATACGCAGGCAGTCGACTTCGTCGCTTTCACCCGGGAAATCGGTGAGTGGCGGGTGGATCACCAAGCGATAACCGCTGCCATCCGCCAAGCGCTCCTGAGTAAAGGGCACGACCAACGCCTTGCCCAGGCGGGCAAATTTACTGGTGGCCGTGACGGTCGCCGCCTGAATGCCGAACAACGGCACAAACACGCTTTGCTTGGCGCCGTAGTCCTGGTCAGGTGCGTACCAGATGGCGCGGCCGGACCGCAGCAGCTTGAGCATCCCGCGCACGTCTTCGCGCTCTACCGCCAAGGAATCAAGGTTGTGCCGCTCGCGGCCACGGCGCTGGACGAAATCGAACAACGGGTTGCCGTGTTCGCGGTACATGCCATCGATGGTGTGCTTTTGCCCCAGCAAGGCGGCGCCAATTTCCAGGGTGGTGAAATGCAGGGCCATCAAGATCACGCCCTTGCCTTCCAACTGGGCCTGCTTGAGGTGCTCAAGCCCTTCGACATGGGCCAGGCGTGCCAGGCGTGGCTTGGACCACCACCAGCTCATGGCCATCTCGAAGAAGGCGATACCGGTGGAGGCAAAATTTTCCTTGAGCAGACGTTTACGCTCTTTGGCGGATTTTTCCGGAAAACACAGCTCCAGGTTTCGCGCGGCGATGCGGCGACGTTCACCCGCCACCCGGTACATTCCCGCACCGAGCAAGCGGCCAATCCCCAGTAAAGCCCGATACGGCAGCTGTGTGATCAGCCACAGCAAGCCGAGTCCCAGCCATAACAGCCAAAAACGCGGGTGAAAAAATACAGCTCGAAAACGCGGGCGATCCATTACAGATTCCGGTAAAGACAAGGGCCGCGCATTCTACAACGGTTCGACTCGGCTTGCGGCTAGCGGATGTTCTCGTTATAAGTCTCGACACTTTTCGTGACAAGCCGCTTTATGCCGACCATGAGCCAAACCGAACCGCTAGACCAAGATCCCGTGTTCCAGCTGAAAGGCAGCATGCTCGCCATTACCGTGCTGGAACTGGCCCGCAACGACCTCGACGCCCTGGATCGCCAGCTCGCCGCCAAGGTCGCCCTGGCGCCGAATTTCTTCAATAACGCCCCGCTGGTACTGGCCCTGGACAAACTGCCCGCTGGTCAAGGCGCGGTCGATCTGCCGGGATTGATGCGTGTGTGCCGTTCCCATGGCCTGCGCACCCTGGCGATTCGTGCCAACCGCATCGAAGACATCGCCGCCGCCATTGCCATTGAATTGCCTGTATTGCCACCGTCCGGCGCTCGCGAGCGTGCGCTGGACCCGCTGGAAGGCGAGGTGAAGAAAAAACCGGAGAAACCGCCGGAGCCCACGATCAAGCCAACCAAGATCATTACCTCGCCCGTTCGCGGCGGGCAGCAGATTTATGCCCAGGGTGGCGATTTGGTAGTCATCGCCCCCGTCAGCCCTGGAGCGGAACTTCTCGCCGATGGCAATATCCATGTATACGGTCCCATGCGGGGTCGTGCACTGGCCGGCATCAAGGGTGACACCAAGGCCCGGATTTTTTGCCAGCAGTTGACCGCCGAGCTAGTGTCGATCGCAGGCCAGTACAAGGTTTCAGAAGATTTGCGCCGCGATCCGCTGTGGGGGGCCGGGGTACAAGTCAGCCTGTCGGGCGATGTGTTGAACATCGTCCGTCTTTAACGGATACTGCCGCATTTTCCAAGCATCTCTAGACTCTGATAGCACAGCGAAAACGGCAAAACTTGCGTAGGAATAATTGGAAAGTGCTGTTTATTTTGAATAAACCACACTTTTTTCATCCCATTCCTACACTGGCTGTCCGCCTGCAGCGAGTTTCAAGAGATGTTTTTCAGGGGCTAAAAGTCCTTTTTCCTTAGGGGTGAAACACCTTGGCCAAGATTCTCGTGGTTACATCCGGCAAGGGTGGTGTGGGTAAGACCACCACCAGCGCCGCTATCGGTACCGGCCTCGCTCTGCGCGGCCACAAGACAGTCATCGTCGACTTCGACGTCGGTTTGCGTAACCTCGACCTGATCATGGGCTGCGAACGCCGTGTGGTTTACGACTTCGTTAACGTGGTCAACGGCGAAGCCAACCTGCAACAGGCCCTGATCAAGGACAAGCGCCTTGAGAACCTGTATGTACTGGCCGCCAGCCAGACCCGTGATAAAGAAGCGCTGACCAAAGAAGGCGTGGGCAAAGTCCTCGCCGAACTGAAGGAAACCTTCGAATACGTGGTCTGCGACTCTCCGGCGGGTATCGAGACTGGTGCTCACCTGGCGATGTACTTCGCCGATGAAGCCATCGTCGTGACCAACCCGGAAGTGTCTTCGGTACGTGACTCGGACCGCATGCTGGGCCTGCTGGCCAGCAAATCCCAGCGCGCCGAGAAAGGTGAAGACCCGATCAAGGAGCACCTGCTGCTGACCCGGTACAACCCTGAGCGCGTCAGCAAGGGCGAAATGCTTGGTGTTGAAGACGTCAAGGACATCCTGGCCGTGACCCTGCTGGGTGTGATTCCAGAATCCCTGGCAGTGCTCAAGGCTTCCAACCAGGGCGTCCCGGTGATTCTTGACGACCAGAGCGACGCCGGCCAGGCGTACAGCGATGCTGTTGATCGCTTGCTGGGCAAAACCGTGGAACATCGCTTCCTCGATGTAGCGAAGAAGGGATTCTTCGAGCGTATCTTTGGAGGCAACTAAACAATGAAATTTCTTGACTTCTTTCGTGCCAACAAAAAGCCAAGCACCGCGTCGGTAGCGAAAGAGCGTCTACAGATCATCGTGGCGCACGAACGCGGCCAACGCAGCACGCCGGATTACCTGCCTGCCTTGCAAAAGGAACTGGTTGAGGTGATTCGCAAGTACGTCAATATCGGTAACGATGACGTACATGTCGCCCTGGAAAATGACGGCAGTTGCTCGATTCTGGAACTCAATATCACCCTGCCTGATCGTTGATCGAAAAGGCGGTCGCCACGGCGGCTCGGTTACCTTGATCTCTTTATGGGAACGGGGTGAGCGAGCCGCCGTTGGCGTTTGTTACGAGGCTGTTTAATGCCGCTGTCCAATGTTCATATCCTTCATCAGGACGCCGCTGTCCTGGTGGTGAACAAGCCTACCCTGCTGCTGTCTGTGCCCGGTCGCGCCGACGACAACAAGGACTGTCTGATCACCCGCCTGCAGGAAAACGGCTACCCCGAAGCCCGTATCGTCCATCGCCTGGACTGGGAAACCTCGGGCATCATCCTGCTGGCCCGGGACGCCGATACCCACCGTGAATTGTCTCGTCAGTTCCACGACCGGGAAACCGAAAAGGCCTACACCGCCCTGTGTTGGGGCCAACCGGAACTGGACAGCGGCAGCATCGACCTGCCATTGCGCTACGACCCGCCCACCAAGCCCCGGCATGTGGTGGATCATGAGTTCGGCAAGAACGCCCTGACCTTCTGGAAGGTATTGGAACGTTGCGGCGAGTGGTGCCGGGTGGAGCTGACGCCGATTACCGGGCGCTCGCACCAACTGCGGGTGCATATGTTGTCCATTGGTCATCCGTTGCTGGGTGATGGTTTGTATGCCCATGAACAGGCGTTGGCCGCATGGCCGCGGTTGTGCCTGCATGCCAGCATGCTGAGCTTCACTCATCCGCAAAGCGGTGAGCGCTTGCGCTTCGAGTGCCCCGCTCCGTTCTAAAGGTTGCACACGGTCAAAATGTGGCAGCTGTCGAGCCCCAGCGAGGCTGCGATGCAGGCGCTGCGGCTTCTCAGGCACACCGAGGCGACACCATCGCCGCCTCGCTGGGGCTCGACAGCTCCCACACAAAACAAGCCAATACGGTAAACTCCGCGCATTGCTGTCTGGAGCTACTTATGCGCGAAGAGTTGAACCAAGGCCTGATCGACTTCCTCAAGGCCTCCCCTACCCCATTTCACGCCACTGCGGCCCTTGCTCAGCGCCTGGAAGCTGCGGGTTTCCAGCGTCTGGACGAGCGTGAGACCTGGACTACCGAGGCCAACGGTCGCTATTACGTGACCCGCAACGACTCCTCGATCATTGCCTTCAAGCTCGGCCGCCACTCGCCGCTGCAAAGCGGGATTCGCCTGGTTGGCGCCCATACCGACAGCCCATGCCTGCGAGTCAAGCCACAACCCGAATTGCAACGCCAAGGCTTCTGGCAACTGGGGGTTGAAGTGTACGGCGGCGCGCTGCTGGCACCGTGGTTCGACCGCGACCTGTCACTGGCCGGCCGTGTCACCTTCCGTCGCGACGGCAAGGTCGAAAGCCAGTTGATCGACTTCAAGCTGCCCATCGCCATCATCCCCAACCTGGCCATTCACCTGAACCGTGAAGCCAACCAGGGCTGGGCGATCAATGCCCAGACCGAACTGCCACCGATCCTCGCGCAATTTGCCGGTGACGAGCGCGTGGACTTCCGCGCCGTGCTCACCGAGCAGTTAGCCCGCGAGCACGGCCTGAATGCCGACGTGGTGCTCGACTATGAACTGAGCTTCTACGACACCCAGAGCGCCGCAGTGATTGGCCTTAATGGCGACTTTATCGCCGGCGCCCGCCTGGACAACCTGCTGTCGTGCTACGCCGGTCTTCAGGCCTTGCTCACCAGCAACACCGAAGAAACCTGTGTACTGGTGTGCAACGACCACGAAGAAGTGGGCTCTTGCTCCGCCTGCGGTGCCGATGGCCCGATGCTGGAACAGACCTTGCGCCGCCTGCTGCCCGACGGTGACGAGTTCGTACGCACCATCCAGAAATCGCTGCTGGTGTCCGCCGATAACGCTCACGGCGTACATCCCAACTACGCCGAAAAGCACGACGCCAACCACGGCCCGAAGCTCAACGCCGGCCCGGTGATCAAGGTCAACAGCAACCAGCGCTACGCCACCAACAGCGAAACCGCCGGGTTCTTCCGTCACCTGTGCATGGCCGAAGAAGTGCCGGTGCAAAGCTTCGTGGTGCGCAGCGACATGGGTTGTGGCTCGACCATCGGCCCAATCACCGCCAGCCACTTGGGTGTGCGTACTGTGGACATCGGCCTGCCGACGTTTGCCATGCATTCGATCCGTGAATTGTGCGGCAGCCATGACCTGGCGCACCTGGTAAAGGTGCTGGGCGCGTTCTACGCGAGTCGCGATTTGCCTTGACTCTCACATCCTGTGGCGAGGGGGCTTGCCACAGGTGTTATTTCTGACACACATCAACCCCACTTCCCGCAAACCGGCCTAGACTTATACTCATCCCCCAACGACAAGGCCGTCGCCCATGATCACCATGTCCGCCTTCCACTCCATGCTCATTCCCATCCTCACGGGCATGATCCTGCTGGCCGTCGGCTTCAATTTCCGCGACAAGAACCTTGGCGTGTTCAGCATGTGGATCGGCATGCTGCTGATCCTCGGCACTGTGGTTTACAAGATCCTCGCCAAGCTCGCCGAGTAACAAATGCACTCGCATTGGGCATAGCGGCCTCGTACACTCGGTCAATTCGTCGTTGTTAAGGTTGACCGCCTCGTGCTTGCCCGTCTGTTTGCCCTGCCCTATTGCTTACTAGTTTGCCTGCTGACCCTGCTGCCCATGGCCCCTGCCCAGGCCATCGGCCTGCCAGGGTTGTTGGGCAACACCAACAAAACCCAGCCGCAGGCCGACGTGCCTCTGGGGCAATCCCTCGACGAGGTGATCAAGACCCTGGAAAACGACCAGCAGCGCACCAAGCTGCTGAGCGACTTGAAGAAGTTGCGCGAGACCACGCAAAAAGCCCAACCCGTAGCCGAACAAGGTGTACTCGGTTTGATCGGTGGCACCCTGAGCAGTCTTGAGCAGCAGTTTTCCGGGGCCGACAGCCCAGTGAGCCGCTGGTCCAACGAAGTCGACCAAGCCAAGGACGAACTGACGGCACTGATGCTCCCAGCCAGTGAATGGTTACCGATCATCTTTGGTTTTGCCGTGATCCTGGCGCTCTGGAGCCTGCTGGCCGCCGCGCTGATCTGGATCAGCCATCGGGTGCGCGAGCGTTTCGGCCTCAGTGAAGAACTGCCGCAACACCCCAGGACCTGGGACATGCTGCGCTTTGCCCTGCGCAAACTGGGCCCCTGGCTGATTGCTCTGGTGATCACTGTCTACCTGAGCTACGCACTGCCTTCATCCCTGGGCAAATCCCTGGCGATGATGCTGGCCTATGCACTGGTGGTGGGCACCTGTTTCTCGGCGATCTGCGTCATTGCCTTTTCGGTACTGGACGGTCCTCACCGCCACCGCGCACTGTACATCCTGCGTCACCAGGCGTTCCGCCCACTGTGGTGGATCGGCAGTTTCGCTGCGTTCGGCGAGGCCTTGAGCGACCCACGCATGACGGAAAGCCTGGGCGCCCACCTGGCCCACACGACAGCGACCATCGCCAATGTCATGGCCGCGCTGTCCACCGGGGTGTTCATCCTGCGCTTCCGTCGGCCCATTGCGCACCTGATCCGCAACCAGCCACTGTCGCGCCGCCTGACCCGCCGCGCCCTGAGCGACACGCTCTCAATCATCGGCACCTTCTGGTACCTGCCGGCACTGCTGCTGGTGGGTATCTCGCTGTTCGCCACCTTCCTCTCCGCCGGTGATACCAGTACCGCCTTGCGCCAATCCCTGCTGTGCACGGTGTTGTTGGTGCTGTGCATGGTGATCAATGGCCTGGTGCGTCGGCATTCACTCAAACCCCAGCGTGGGCACAAGCGTCACGCGCTGTATTCCGAACGCCTGAAAAGCTTCGTCTACACCCTTGCCCATCTGGTGGTGTGGCTAGCGTTTATCGAACTGGGCCTGCGGGTCTGGGGCCTGTCATTGATTCGCTTTACCGAAGGCGACGGCCATGAAATCAGCGTCAAGCTGTTCGGCCTCGGCGGCACGTTGCTGTTTTCCTGGTTGATCTGGATTCTCGCCGACACCGCCATTCACCACGCGCTCACCCGCTCGCGCAAAGGTCTGGCCAACGCCCGCGCACAGACCATGATGCCGTTGATCCGCAACGTGCTGTTCGTGACGATCTTCATCATCGCTTCCATCGTCGCCCTGGCGAACATGGGTATGAACGTCACGCCACTGCTGGCCGGTGCCGGTGTGATCGGCCTGGCCATCGGTTTTGGTGCGCAATCACTGGTGGCGGATTTGATCACCGGCCTGTTCATCATCATCGAGGACTCCCTGGCGATTGATGACTATGTCGACGTCGGCGGTCACCTGGGGACGGTCGAGGGGCTGACCATTCGTACGGTGCGCCTGCGGGACATCGATGGCATCGTCCACACTATTCCGTTCAGCGAAATCAAAAGCATCAAGAACTACTCCCGAGAGTTCGGCTATGCGATCTTCCGAGTGGCGATCCCCTACAACATGGAGATCGACGACGCCATCAAGCTGATGCGCGATGTCGGCCAGAAGATGCGCAACGACCCGTTGCAGCGCCGCAATATCTGGTCGCCACTGGAGATCCAGGGGGTGGAAAGTTTCGAGTCCGGCAGTGCGATTCTTCGCGCACGCTTCAAGACTGCGCCGATCAAGCAGTGGGAAGTTTCGCGAGCGTTCAACCTGTCGCTCAAGCGGCATCTGGACGAAGCCGGACTGGACCTGGCAACACCACGCTTGAGCGTGCAGGTGGTGACGGCGGCGGGAGGCACGCAAGAGAAAGAATAGGCGCCGCCCGGACGACACGAGGATCAACAACAATAATCATGGAGAAGTCCTTATGCGGTTAACCGGTCTTACACATCAATGGGTTTTCGGCCTGCTGTGCGGCGTCGCCAGCAGTGCGGTCATCGCCGCCAGCAGCGGCCAGGATAGCGCCCGGGAAGAAATCGCCGCCCAGGCTAAAATTCTCGAGCCAGCCCTGCTGGAAACCCGGCGCGACATCCACGCCCATCCCGAACTGGGCAACACCGAAAAGCGCACGGCCGAACTTGTAGCCAAACAACTGCGCGAGATGGGCCTGGAAGTAAAAACCGGCGTCGCCCGCACTGGCGTGGTCGCGATCCTCAAAGGCGCTCTGCCCGGCCCAACCGTCGCTTTGCGTGCCGACATGGACGCACTCCCGGTCAAGGAAACCTCCGGCCTGCCCTTTGCCTCCAAAGCCAAAGGCGTGTACCTGGACAAAGAAGTCGACGTGATGCACGCCTGTGGCCACGACGCCCACACCGCTATCCTGCTGAGCACGGCGAAAATTCTCACCGGTATGCGCGACCGCCTGCCGGGCACCGTGGTGTTCTACTTCCAGCCCGCCGAAGAAGGCCCTAGCGACTTCATACCCGACGGTAAAAATACCTGGGGCGCGAAGATGATGGTGCAGGAAGGCGTGATGAAATCACCCAAGCCGGATGCCGTCTTCGGCCTGCACGTCTGGGCCGGCGTACCCGCTGGGCAGATCGCCTATCGCTCGGGGCCGACCCTGGCCAGCTCCGACGACCTGCGCATCAAAATCCTCGGTAAACAGACCCACGCCGGCCAGCCATGGAACGGTATTGACCCGATTACCGTGGGCGCGCAAGCCATCGTCGGGCTGCAAACCGTGGTCAGTCGGCGCACTGATATTTCTTCGTTTCCGTCGGTGGTGAGCATCGGCACGATCAATGGCGGCACTCGCTACAACATCATTCCCGAGTCGGTGGACATGAGTGGGACCATTCGCTCCTACGACTATGGCATCCGCCAGAAACTGCACGCGGATGTGCGCCAGACCGTGGAGAAGATCGCTGAAAGTGGTGGGGCGAAGGCTGAGGTGACGATCATTGAGAAGTACGATCCGACCATCAACAATCCTGCGCTGACTGAGAAGATGCTGCCGAGCCTGCGGTGGGCGGCCAACGGTGATGTGATCCAGGGGCCGCTGGTGGGTGGGGCTGAGGACTTTTCGTTTTATGCCAAGGAGGCGCCGGGGTTCTTTGTGTTTCTTGGGGTGACGCCGCGGGATCAGGAGATGAGCAAGGCGGCGCCGAATCATAATCCGGGGTTCTTTGTGGATGAGTCGGCGTTGGTGGTGGGGGTGAGGACGTTGGCTTCGTTGGCTACGGATTATTTGTATGCTGGTGTTAAGCCTTGAGGCTGGAGGCTGGGGGCTTTAACTGAGTACATATCCGTTTCTGCGGTCACGGCCACTTAGGGTTCCGCCCTTACGGCGGCTCACTTTTGAACAGCGCAAAAGTAAGCAAAACGCTCTTACCCCACCACTCGGTGCCTCGCAGTGGCTCGGCATGCCTTCTCTCCGGCATTGCTCCGTGGGCCGCCGCAATGGGCCATCCATGGCCCAGTGCGGCTAAACCGGCGTCCTGCCGGTTTACCCACGGACCAATGCCTGCGTTCAGCCAGCGTGGTTTAACGGGGCGCCTAAGATCAAATTCAAAAGCAGATCAAGAACACAGCGGCCTACCGGCCGGCTTGAGTGGTGTGAAGCGAAGGCAAAATCAAAAACGGGCACGGTCTACTGTGGAAGCTGGCTTGCCTGCGATGCAGGCAACTCGGTCTTTCAGGAACACCGAGGTGATGCCATCGCAGGCAAGCCAGCTCCCACAGAAAAGCAGATCTGCTTTCGCTCTGGCCCTTGCTGGACCTTGCCTTTGCTTCTACCACTCAGGTCGGCTTTCAGGCCGCCGTGCTTTTGATTTTGATCTTAGGCGCCCCGTTAAACCACGATGGCCGCACGCAGGTATTGCGCAGTGGGTACCCCGGCATGGATGCCGGGGTAGCCGCGACACGGCCATGGATGGCCGATCGCGGCGGCCCACGGAGCAATGCCTGCGTGCGGGCATGCCGAGCCTAGGCGAGGCACCGAGTGGTGGGGCAAGAGCGCTTTGGTTACTTTCGCGCTTTTCGAAAGTGACCCGCCGTAAGGGCGGAACCCTAAGTGGCCGTGACCGCAGAAACGGATATGTACCAGGTCAAGCGATCAAACCACATCCACCCCAACATGAATCGCATCATGGCGCCAAAACTCCAGATCACAATCAATCAACCGCTCATGCTGATCATAATTAACCCGAGCAATCCGCAACCCCGGGCTCCCCACCGACACCCGTAACGCCGCAGCCGCCTCCACCTGCAACGACGTAGGCACAATCTCAAACCGCACCCGCCCGTAATGCAAGTCATACAACCTCGCATACAGCTCGGTAATCGATTCATTCAAATCACATTCCAGAATCCCCGGAAAATACTGCGGATTCAGATAGTGCTCCACATACAACACCAACCGCCCATCAATCCTGCGCCCCCGGCAAATCTGGATCACGCTGGACAACGCCGGCAACTGCAACCACGCACACACCGCCGCCGAAGCCGGCTGCAGCCGCGCCGAAATCACTTCGGTTGAAGGCACCCGCCCCTGCGCACTGACCATCGCGTGAAAGTGACTGCGTTGCATCAGGTTGTAAGCCAGCCTGGGCGGCGACACAAACCACCCCCGCCGCTCTTCGCGATAAATCTGCCCCAGGGCCTCAAGTTGTAACAAGGCTTCCCGCACGGTAATCCGGGTGGTACCAAACAACTCGCTGAGTTTGCGCTCGGCCGGCAGTTTGCTGGCAGGCGGCAACAAGCCGTGGTCGATCTGCTCTTGCAGTGCCAGGCCAATGGTTGTCACCGCTTTGGTTGCCTCATCACGCATCAACGTTACCTATCTGGACTAGACCAGCACTGTTTGAGTGCACAAAACGCCCCTCAAATGAGCTCCTGCTACTGCGTGCAAGCCTAGGCATTGCACATGACCGACAGATGACAGCGACGCCCAATGCGCCACCCCACAACTTGCAAGACACCGGCCAAGTCCAGGGCTTCCGGGCACTTGGTCTTGGTCTACGCTTACCCCTCACCTACCGACTCAAACGAGCAAAAAGCGACATCGACATGAAACTGTCATCCACCACGCCTAAATTGGCTCGTGTATTGCTGACCTAGACCAACACCACCGCAAACGTTCATAAAAACGCAGCGTTGAAAACGCCCAAAGGAGCTTCGGATGAAACAGCTTTTCCTGGCATCACTGTTAGGCTCGACCATTGCCATGTGCACCGCCGCCATGGCCGCTGATACCGATCTAAAAACCCTGGAAGCCGCCGCCAAGGCGGAAGGCGCTGTGAACAGCGTCGGCATGCCCGATGACTGGGCCAACTGGAAAGGCACCTGGGAAGACCTGGCCAAGACCTACGGCCTCAAGCACATCGACACCGACATGAGCTCGGCTCAGGAAATCGCCAAGTTCGCCGCAGAAAAAGACAACGCCAGTGCTGACATCGGCGACGTCGGTGCGGCCTTCGGTCCGATTGCGGTGAAACAGGGCGTGGTCCAGCCGTACAAGCCGAGCACCTGGGCACAGGTCCCGGATTGGGCGAAAGACAAAGACGGCAACTGGGCACTGGCCTACACCGGCACCATCGCGTTCATCGTCAACAAAAAGCTGCTGCACGGCTCCGAAGCACCGAAAAGCTGGGCTGACCTGAAGACCGGTAAATACAAGGTTTCCATCGGTGACGTGAGCACCGCTGCACAAGCAGCCAACGGCGTACTCGCGGCAGCCCTGGCCAACGGTGGCGACGAGAAGAACATCCAGCCTGCACTACTGATGTTTGCCGACATTGCCAAGCAAGGTCGCCTGTCCCTCGCCAACCCGACCATCGCCACCATGGAAAAAGGTGAAGTGGAAGTGGGCGTGGTCTGGGATTTCAACGGCCTGAGCTACAAAGCCAAGATGGCCAACCCGGATGACTACGTGGTGCTGATCCCATCGGATGGCTCAGTGATTTCCGGCTACACCACCATCATCAACAAATACGCCAAACACCCTAACGCGGCCAAGCTGACCCGTGAATACATCTTCAGTGATGCCGGCCAGATCAACCTGGCTAAGGGCAATGCACGGCCAATTCGTGCCGAGCACCTGACCTTGCCGGCAGACGTACAAGCCAAGCTGCTGCCGAATGAGCAGTACAAGAAAGTGACGCCGATCAAAGATGCTGACGCTTGGGAGAAGACCTCCAAGGCACTGCCACAGAAGTGGCAGGAAGAAGTCATTATCAATATGCAATAAAACCTGGAACACGGTCAGTGTGGGAGCTGGCTTGCCTGCGATAGCGGTCTGACATTCAATACGTGTGTCGACTGATACACCGTTATCGCAGGCAAGCCAGCTCCCACAGTTGATCCGGTTCCAGCAGAAAAACCGAATCAAGCCTATTAGTTGCGGAGTTCCAGCCCCTATGAAGCACAACGTCATCCTTGTCGTGCTCGACGGCCTGAACTACGAAGTTGCCCGGCACGCCATGGGGCATCTTCAGGCCTACATCGGCGCAGGACGCGCAGCACTGTACAAACTGGAATGTGAACTGCCGGCCCTGTCCCGGCCACTGTACGAATGCATCCTTACCGGGGTGCCACCCATCGAAAGCGGTATCGTCCACAACCATGTCTCGCGCCTGTCCAACCAGCGCAGCATTTTTCATTACGCCACCGACGCCGGCTTGACCACAGCGGCGGCGGCTTACCATTGGGTCAGCGAGTTGTATAACCGCTCCCCCTTCATCGCCGCCCGTGACCGTCATACCGACGACAAGGCCCTGGCGATCCAGCATGGACATTTCTACTGGAATGACCATTACCCGGACTCGCACCTGTTTGCCGACGCCGAAAGCCTGCGCCTCAAACACGCGCCGAACTTCCTGGTCGTACACCCGATGAACATCGATGACGCCGGCCACAAGCACGGCCTCGATACCCCGCAATACCGCAACAGCGCACGTTCGGCCGACATCATCCTCGCCGACTACCTGCAAGGCTGGCTCAACGCCGGTTACCAGGTGCTGGTGACCGCCGACCACGGCATGAACAACGACCGCTCCCACAACGGCCTATTGCCGGAAGAGCGGGAAGTGCCACTGTTTGTCCTGGGTGACGCCTTCAGCCTGACGACCTCCGCCACACCCAGGCAGACCGACCTGTGCGGCACTGTTTGCGAGCTGCTCGGTGTACTCCACGACAAACCTGTATGCCGGGAGCTGTTGAAGTGAACTCCATGACCCGTGGCAAATGGCTGGCCGCCTTGTGCCTGGTGCCTTTCGCCCTGTTCTTTATCGTCTTCGAGATCGCCCCGCTGCTGTGGGTGATGATCAACAGCCTGCAATCGGAAGAGTTCGGCTGGGGCCTGGCCAACTTCACCAAAATCTTCAGTTCGAAGTTCTACTTGCAGGCGATCCAGTACAGCCTGGAGATCAGTTTCTACTCCAGCATCTTCGGGATCATCATCGCGGTGCTGGGCAGCTACTCGCTGCGGCGGGTGGATGGGCCGCTGCGTAACTTCGTGACCGCCTTCGCCAACATGACCAGCAACTTCGCCGGCGTGCCCCTGGCCTTTGCCTTCATCATCCTGCTGGGGTTCAACGGCAGCATCACCATTATGCTCAAGCAGGCCGGGATCATTCAGGACTTCAACCTGTACTCCAAGACCGGGCTGATCATCCTCTACACCTACTTCCAGATTCCCCTCGGCGTGCTGCTGCTCTATCCCGCCTTCGATGCCTTGCGTGAAGACTGGCGCGAGTCCGCCGCCTTGCTCGGGGCCAACGGCTGGCAGTTCTGGCGGCATATCGGCTTGCCGGTGCTGACACCTGCCTTGCTCGGCACTTTCGTAATCCTGCTGGCCAATGCCCTCGGCGCCTATGCCACGGTGTACGCGCTGACCACCGGTAATTTCAACGTGTTGCCAATCCGTATCGCGGCGATGGTTTCCGGTGATATCTCCCTGGACCCGAACATGGCCAGCGCCTTGGCTGTGGTGCTGGTGGCGCTGATGACGGTGGTGACCGTGGTCCATCAACTGCTGCTCAAGAGGAGCTACCATGTCTCGCGCTGAACCGGGCTCGGCCGCCCTCTACCATCGGGTCGTGGTGTATCTGCTGTTCGCGATCCTGGTATTGCCGCTGATTGGCACCCTGATCTACTCCATCGCCAGCAGTTGGTCGGCGACCATCCTGCCCTCAGGCTTTACCTTCAAATGGTATGTGCAGCTGTGGAGCGACCCGCGCTTCCTGCATGCGTTTGGCCAGTCGTTGCTGGTATGCGTGGGCGCGTTGATCCTGTCGGTGGTGTTGATTCTGCCGCTGCTGTTTGTGGTGCATTACCACTTCCCCAAGCTCGACGCGCTGATGAACATCCTGATCCTGTTGCCCTTCGCGGTGCCGCCAGTGGTGTCCTCGGTCGGCCTGTTGCAGCTATATGGTTCCGGGCCGTTTGCCATGGTCGGTACGCCGTGGATCCTGATCGGCTGTTACTTCACCATCGCGCTGCCCTTCATGTACCGGGCGATCACCAACAACCTGCAAGCGATCAACCTGCGAGACCTGATGGACTCCGCCCAACTGCTCGGTGCCAGTACCTTTCAGGCGGCGTTCCTGGTGGTGCTGCCGAACCTGCGCAAGGGCTTGATGGTGGCGTTGCTGCTGTCGTTCTCGTTCCTGTTCGGCGAGTTCGTGTTTGCCAATATCCTGGTGGGCACCCGCTACGAAACCCTGCAGGTGTACCTCAACAACATGCGTAACAGCAGCGGCCACTTCACCAGTGCGCTGGTCATCTCCTATTTCTTCTTTGTGCTGGTGCTGACCTGGGCCGCCAACATCTTGAACAAGGACAAAAGCCAATGAGCTTCGTCAGCGTCCAACACCTGCAAAAAGGCTACGCCGGGACCCCGGTGTTCAGCGACATCAATTGCGAAATTGCCAAGGGCGAGTTCGTCACCCTGCTCGGCCCGTCCGGTTGCGGCAAGTCCACGCTGCTGCGCTGCATCGCTGGCCTGACCTCGGTGGACAGTGGGAAAATTCTCCTCGACGGCCAGGACATCGTCCCGCTGAGCCCGCAGAAACGGCATATCGGCATGGTGTTCCAGAGCTACGCGCTGTTCCCCAACATGACCGTGGAACAGAACGTCGCCTTCGGCCTGCGCATGCAAAAGGTTAATTCAGACGACAGCCATAAACGGGTCCAGGAAGTGTTGCAACTGGTGGAGTTGAAAGACCTCGCCGGTCGTTATCCGCACCAGATGTCCGGTGGCCAGTGCCAGCGTGTGGCCCTCGCCCGTTCTCTCGTCACCCGCCCGCGCCTGCTGCTGCTCGATGAACCGCTGTCGGCCCTGGATGCGCGGATCCGCAAGCACCTGCGTGAACAGATCCGCCAGATCCAGCGCGAGCTGGGTTTGACCACAATTTTCGTCACCCATGATCAGGAAGAAGCCCTGACCATGTCCGACCGCATCTTCCTGATGAACCAGGGCAAGATCGTCCAGAGCGGCGATGCCGAAACCCTCTACACCGCACCCGTGGACGTATTTGCCGCCGGTTTTATCGGCAACTACAACCTGCTGGACGCAGACAAGGCCAGCAAGCTGTTACAACGGCCGATCACCGGGCGCATCGCCATTCGCCCCGAAGCCATCGAGCTGAGCCGCAGCGGCGAACTGGACGCCCTGGTGCGCAGCCATAGTCTGTTGGGCAACGTGATTCGCTACCGCATCGAGGCCCGAGGCGTGGAGCTGGTGGTGGACGTGCTCAATCGTTCAGCGGACGATTTGCACCCTGACGGCCAGCGCCTGGCACTTTCCATCGATCCCAGTGCGCTGTGTGAGGTAGCCTGACGGGATTCACGGTTTAGACGATTGATTGAGGAAGCATGACTGATGGCTCTGGTAATTTTTGATCTCGACGACACCTTGATCCACGGCGACTGCGCCACCCTGTGGAGCGAGCAGATGGGCCGCCTGGGTTGGGTCGATCGCGAATCGTTCATGCGCAAGAACGACGAATTGATGGATGCCTACAGCAAGGGCAAGCTGGCCATGGAGGACTTCATGACCTTCAGCCTGGAGCCCATGATCGGCCGTACTCCGGAAGAAATCGACCATCTGGTGGAGCCGTGGGTGGAAGACATTATCGAGCCGCTGATCTACAGCGACGCCACCAAGACCATCGCCAAGCATCGCCAGAACGGCGACCGGATCCTGGTGATTTCCGCGTCAGGCACCCACTTGGTCAAGCCGATTGCGGCACGTATCGGCATCGATGAAGTGCTGGGGATTGAGCTTGAGGTCAAGCACGGGGTGTACAGCGGCCATACCGTCGGCGTACTGACCTACCGCGAAGGCAAGATCACCCGTCTGATGCAGTGGCTGGAGCAGGAAGGTGAAAGCCTGGAAGGGGCGTACTTCTACTCCGACTCGCGTAATGACTTGCCGCTGTTGCTAAAGGTGGAGAATCCGCAAGTGGTGAATCCGGATCCGGTGTTGCGTGAGCATGCAGAAAAGGCCGACTGGCCGATCTATCACTGGGTCTGACTCAACCAATCTTGAAGTGCAAACCCAATCAAATGTGGGAGCTGGCTTGCTCGCGAAAGCGGTGTGACAGTCAACATTGATATCGACTGACACACCGCTTTCGCGAGCAAGTCGAATCGTCGCACCGCCGCTCCCACATTTTTATCCGATTCCAATCCGGAGTCAGTGTCAGACCAACCTTTCGTCAATCACCAACACCAATTTCCCGGAAATCTGGTTGGTCGCCAACTCGGCAAATGCCGCTTCTGCATCCCCGATCGGGAAGGTCTTGGCCAACTGCGGGCTCAAGCGACCCTCAGCAAACAACGGCCACACATGCTGGCTCAAATCACTGAACAGGTCAGCCTTGAACTGCTCATCCCGGCTGCGCAAGGTCGAACCCAGCAACTGCACACGCTTGGCCAGCACCTTCGCCAGGTCCAACTGCGCCTCACGGCCGCCCATCAGACCAATCAACACCCAACGGCCATCAAGGGCCAACAGCTTGACGTTCAGCGCCGCGTAATTGCCGCCCACCGGATCGAGGATCACATCGAACGGGCCGAAGTCACTCAGACTCTCGATACCGTCAGTACGGACCACGCCGCCCTGGGCACCCAGCGCTTCACAGTACGCCAAGCGATCCGCTGAACCGACGCTGACCCAGCACGGGCTGCCAAAAGCCTTGCACAGCTGGATCGCCGCCGAACCCACGCCACTGGCGCCAGCGTGCAGCAACACCTTCTCGCCGGGCTTGAGGGCCGCCAGCTGGAACAGGTTCAGCCACGCCGTGCTGTAGACCTCAGGCAACGCCGCCGCTTCGGTCAGAGACAAACCCTCTGGCACCGGCAGCACATGGCGGGCATCAACCACCACTTCCTCGGCCATCCCGCCACCGGCCAGCAGTGCGCAGACACGATCACCAACCTGCCAGGACGAGCCGGCGCCCATCTCGCTGATGATCCCGGAACACTCCAGGCCCAGAACCTGGCTAGCGCCAGGCGGTGGCGGATAGAGCCCCGCGCGTTGTAATAAATCGGCCCGATTCAACCCCGCAGCCGCTACTCGAATGCGTACTTGGCCTACATCACAAGTAGGACTCGGGCTTTCAACCCACTCCACATGACCTTCAACGCCTTGCAATGCTTTCACAGTGCCTCCATAGTGAGTCTGGACTGAGCCCGTTGCTGTAGCGCCGGGCTTTTTGCATTATGCGACCGGCCCATATGGAACCGGCGACTTCAAAGACGGCCTAATATGCGTTATCAATTGCCCCCGCGTCGAATCAGCATGAAGCATTTGTTCCCCAGCACCGCCCTCGCTCTTTTCATTGGTATCGGCCTTTTGCCGCTATCGAGCAATACGTTCGCAGCCAACAGCTGGGACAACCTTCAACCTGATCGCGATGAGGTGATTGCCAGCCTTAACGTTGTCGAGTTGCTCAAGCGCCACCATTACAGCAAGCCACCGCTGGATGATGCTCGCTCGGTGATCATCTATGACAGCTACCTCAAGCTGTTGGATCCCTCGCGCAGCTATTTCCTGGCCAGCGACATTGCCGAGTTCGACAAGTGGAAGACGCAGTTCGACGACTTCCTCAAGAGCGGCGACCTGCAGCCCGGCTTCACCATCTACAAGCGTTACCTGGACCGCGTCAAAGCGCGTCTGGACTTCGCCTTGGGTGAGCTGAACAAAGGCGTCGACAAGCTCGACTTCACCAAGAAGGAAACCTTGCTGGTAGACCGCAAGGACGCTCCTTGGCTGACCACCACCGCCGAGCTGGACGATCTGTGGCGCAAGCGCGTCAAGGATGAAGTCCTGCGCTTGAAGATCGCCGGCAAAGAGCCCAAGGCCATTCAAGAGCTGTTGACCAAGCGCTACAAGAATCAGCTGGCACGTCTGGATCAGACCCGTGCCGAAGATATCTTCCAGGCCTACATCAACACCTTCGCGATGTCCTACGACCCGCATACCAACTATCTGTCGCCAGATAACGCGGAAAATTTCGATATCAATATGAGTCTGTCGCTGGAAGGCATCGGCGCAGTACTGCAGAGCGATAACGACCAGGTCAAGATCGTGCGCCTGGTGCCGGCAGGCCCGGCGGACAAGACCAAGCAGGTCGCCCCGGCCGACAAGATCATCGGTGTGGCCCAGGCCGACAAAGAGATGGTCGACGTGGTCGGCTGGCGCCTGGACGAAGTAGTCAAGCTGATCCGTGGGCCGAAAGGCAGCGTGGTGCGCCTGGAGGTGATTCCGCACACCAACGCCCCGAACGACCAGACCAGCAAGATCGTTTCGATCACCCGTGAAGCGGTGAAGCTAGAAGACCAGGCAGTGAAGAAGTCCGTGCTCAACCTCAAGCAGGATGGCAAGGACTACAAGCTGGGCGTCATTGAAATCCCGGCCTTCTACCTGGACTTCAAGGCCTTCCGTGCTGGCGATCCGGACTACAAGAGCACCACGCGCGACGTCAAGAAACTGCTGACCGAGCTGCAGAAAGAAAAAGTCGACGGTGTGGTCATCGACCTGCGTAACAACGGCGGCGGCTCCCTGCAGGAAGCCACCGAGCTGACCAGCCTGTTTATCGACAAGGGGCCAACCGTGTTGGTACGCAACGCTGACGGCCGTGTCGACGTGCTGGAAGACGAGAACCCGGGTGCCTTCTACAAAGGGCCGATGGCGTTGCTGGTCAACCGTCTCTCAGCGTCGGCCTCGGAGATTTTCGCCGGTGCGATGCAGGACTATCACCGCGCATTGATCATCGGCGGCCAGACCTTCGGTAAAGGCACAGTGCAGACCATTCAGCCGCTGAACCATGGCGAGCTTAAGCTGACGTTGGCCAAGTTCTACCGGGTTTCCGGGCAGAGCACCCAGCATCAGGGCGTACTACCAGATGTCGACTTCCCATCGATCATCGACACCAAGGAAATCGGCGAGAGCGCCCTGCCCGAGGCCATGCCGTGGGACACCATCCGTCCGGCGATCAAGCCTGCGGTGGATCCGTTCAAACCCTACCTGACGCAGTTGAAGACCGATCACGATGCTCGCTCCGCCAAGGATGCCGAGTTCGTGTTCATTCGCGACAAGCTGGCCCTGGCGAAGAAACTGATGGAAGAAAAAACCGTCAGCCTCAACGAAGTGGATCGCCGCGCGCAGCACGCCGACATCGAGAATCAGCAGCTTGTGCTGGAGAACGCCCGCCGCAAGGCCAAAGGCGAAGACCCACTCAAGGAACTGAAGAAAGAAGACGAAGACGCACTGCCAGCCGAGCCTGAAAAGACCAAGCCGGAAGATGATGCCTACCTGAGCGAAACCGGGCGGATTCTGTTGGACTACCTGAAGATCAGTAAGACGGTGGCCAAGCAGTAAGTGATGGCAATTTAATGTGATCGCTCCCCGGAGCGTCATCAAATAGACATCATTCTGTCGTGAAATAAAGGGCCCGATACTTTCAGTATCGGGCCCTTTTTTCGACCGAGAAAACCATGACCATGACCGAACAGCTGAATGCATTGGGCTCAATCCTTGCTCAAGGCAGTTTGCACAGTCTGTTCCAACCGATCATTTCCCTGTCCGAACGCCGCATTCTCGGTTACGAGGCCCTCAGCCGAGGCCCGTCCAACAGCCCCCTGCATTCGCCCATCGCCCTGTTTTCCGTGGCGCGCCATGCCGGGCGCCTGAGTGAACTGGAAATGGCCTGTCGGGAAAGTGCCTGCCGGCGCTTCAGCGATCAGAAGCTACCGGGCAAGCTGTTCCTCAATGTCTCACCGGAGTCCCTGCTGGAATCTGCCCACCAGCCTGGACGAACCCTGCAACTGCTGAATGACTTCGGTATCGCCCCCAATCAGGTGGTGATCGAGCTCACCGAACAAACCCCCACCGATGACTTTCAATTGCTGCAAACCGCTCTGCATCACTACCGCGCCATGGGCTTCTCGATTGCCTTGGATGACTTGGGCGCCGGCTATTCAAGCCTGCGCCTGTGGTCGGAATTACGCCCGGACTACGTAAAAATCGACCGGCATTTTATCGACGGCATTCACCAGGATGCGCTCAAACGCGAGTTTGTCGGATCGATCCTACAGATCGCCCGGGCTTCGCGGGCACAGGTGATCGCCGAAGGTATCGAGTTGCCGGAAGAGTTGGCGGTACTGACGGAGATGGGCGTCGATCTGGTCCAGGGTTACCTGCTCTGCCGCCCACAGGAACATCCACCGCAAGAAGCGCGATTGATATTGCCCAAGCCCGACAGCATCGCAGTGTCGCTGAATGACGAAGGCAGCGACCTCAGCGCCCTGCTCAACGAACAGCCAGCCGTGGGCCAGAACACCGCCACCGCAAAGGTGCTGGAGGCATTTCGCCGTCAAGCCAACCTCAATTCCCTGGCGGTGCTGGATGAGCGCGGCCATCCCATCGGCATCGTGCATCGGCATTCGTTGTCTGACGCCCTGCTCAAGCCCTTTGCCACCGACCTGTTTGCCCGCAAGCCCATCAGCCGCTTGATGAGCGATGACTTTCTCGCCGTGGAACGGAGCCAATCTTTGCAGCAGGTCAGCCGCCTGCTCACCAGTCGTGCACGCCAGCGTATTGAGGAAGATTTCATCATCACCCTCAATGGTGACTACCTGGGGCTGGGCCGCGTGATTGACGTGCTCAAGCTGATCACCGAGTTGAAGATCCAGCAAGCGCGCTACGCCAATCCACTGACCTTGCTACCGGGTAACGTACCGATCCAGCAATGCCTCACCCGGCTGCTGCAGCAGCAAAGGGAATCGGTGATTTGTTACGTGGATATCGACAGCTTCAAGCCATTTAACGATATCTATGGCTACGGCCGTGGGGATGAAGTGCTGCTGTGTCTGGCGCAATGCCTGAACGATCGGGTCGATCCCAGCCGTGACTTTGTCGGACACATCGGCGGCGATGACTTTCTGCTGGTGCTGGGACCACAGGACTGGCGCAAGCGGCTCAATCAGTTACTGGACGATTTCCATACCCAGTGCCGGCGCTTCTACCGCAGCGAACACGTGGAGGCCGGCTGCTTCGTGGCGTTGAATCGACAAGGTGTACGCCAGGAATTTGCCCTGCTGTCACTGTCCATTGGCGTGGTGCATTTATATCCACAGGCCTGTGGACAACTCGATGCAAGCCAATTGGCAGAGCTGGCGTCGCAAGCCAAACACCACGCGAAGAACATCGCGGGGTATAGCATTCATGTGATTGATAGTTTGCAGACCGATATGCAAGCAGTGCCGGTGGCCTGACGCGCTTCAGCCAAGCTGTTCCAGGCGAATCTGCGCCAGCGGATGCCCGGCCTTGGCAGCCATTTTCCACCATCGGGCTGCTTCAATCGGGTCAGGCGCCTTGCCAAGACTGCCCGCCAGGCTCAACACCCCAATCTGGTAAGCCGCCTTGCCGTCCCCGCCTTGGGCCGCAAGACGCAACAAGCGCACGCCTTCTTCACGAGCGCCCAGGCCCCGACCACGAAAGGTCAGGATATGCCCGTAAAAGCTCTGCGCCCCGACATTACCGAGGTTGGCCATGCGTGCAAATTGACCTTCCAGCCAACGCCAGCCGCGGGGCTGCTGCATAAACCAGGACCAATGAAACAATTTGCGCGCCAACCAGTAGCTGACATACGCCTTGAGCTTCCAGAACACTAAGCCTCCGCTGATTCGGGGTAATCGTACTCAAACACCCGCACCACTTCGGAGGCGTGCCACGAGGCCGCCGCCACACCATCGGAAGGTCCGCAAAAGCGCCCCAGGCGTTCCACACACTCAAAAAATCCGGTACGCGGCAAGCGGCTGGCACCCTGGCTGATCACCAGTGAACTGCGCAGGGGTTGTTCGGCCTTGGCGTCGAGGGCCGCCAAATGCTCCAGGGCGGCCGTCAAGGTTTGCATGGCGGGGGTAGGAAATTGCAGGCGCTCCAGCAAGGCGCGATAGGTCAAGAGATGTCGCTGACGGCGGGCCTGATCAAGTTCGTTGATTAGCCCATCCCAATGTTGACGGCTGATGCGTACGCTCACGGTTCTTCCCTCCAGCCCGGCACGCCCAGTTCCCAGGCCAGGCTACGGCGAATGGCGGCATCCGGCTGGCGTTCACCACTTTCGATCAACCCCAGGTACGACGGGCTGATGCCTACCGTGCGGGCCAACGTCTCGATGGCCAACCCCTTGGCTTCCCGCAGGCTGCGCAGTTGCGCCAGGGGCCGCAGATCCTCGGCGACTGTGGCCAGGACAGGGTTCGAAGAAGGCGTCGTTGGTGGCTGCACACCGGCAGCTTTTAACAGCGCCTGATACTGAGCCCATGGCAGAACCGCGTATTCGGGTTCGCCATCCCTTGAAATTATTTGAATATCCATCACTGCCCCGTAGGATCACAACACTTACTGAGTAAGTACTTTCCTTAGGAGTGTAATCCTAACAGCCACAAAGAGCGCAGGGGGATATTGGCGAGGCTCAGTTTTTTTGCGGATTTTCCCGCTCAAGCAATTGCGGCGTCGCTGGCAACCGCTCAACCACGACCAGCTTCTCGGGCCGCTGTGTGTCACGCCATGCACGGAAAGCGCTCAGTTCGCCGTTCAGGGTCTTCATGACCCATGCCAGCACGGCGATGTCATCGAGCATGCCGAACACCGGGATAAAATCCGGGATCGCATCAATCGGGCTGAGGAAATACATGAGCCCCGCCACCACTGAAATCAGCGCCTTGGGACTGATGGCGCGGTACTCGCCACGCCAGTAGGCCAGGCACAAAGCTTGGAGCAGCTTGAGATCATCCTTGAGCTTACCCAACCGATTGCCCTGGCTCGCGCCCTTGGCGGCAACCGCAAACAGCAGGGTCGGCAAACGACCGCGACCAATCAAGCGTGCAGCCATTGGCAGGAAGCGGGTGAAATTCCAGGGTGCGTTCATCATCACTCCAGTTCCAGGCATTAGAAAAGGTTATCCACACAAATTGTGGATAACCTTGTGAACAGAGCACATTTTCAAGGCTGAAAGCCGCGTATTACAAGGCTTGCAGTCAGATCGGGCGTTTTTTGCGCACATAAAAAAAACCCAATAATTCGTTGACTTGAAGGCCATCTGCGACTACCCACACTCAGGTCTTTTATCAGACTGCTCCGGGGCACGTCCGTTCGGTTGGATTTCGAAGGGCATACCCCAGAAACAACAACGCCCCGTCGAAACGGGGCGTTGTGTGTTCAGGCGCTGATTACTTGGCAGCGGCTGCTTCTTTTGCCGGATCCTTGATCGCCAGCAGTTCCAGGTCGAATACCAGCACGGAGTTGGCTGGAATCGCCGGGCTCGGGCTCTGGGCGCCGTAGGCCAGGTCGGACGGGATGTACAGCTCGTACTTCTCGCCAACATGCATCAGTTGCAGGCCTTCGACCCAACCTGGAATCACGCCGCTGACCGGCAGGTCAATCGGGCTACCGCGATCCACGGAGCTGTCGAAGGTAGTGCCGTTGGTCAGCTTGCCAGTGTAGTGAACAGTCACCACGTCGGTAGGCTTTGGTTGAGGACCGTCAGCTTTTTTCACGATCTTGTATTGCAGGCCGGAAGCAGTGGTGACCACCCCTTCCTTCTTGGCGTTTTCTTCGAGGAATTTCTTGCCGGCGGCTGCCGACTCTTCACTCATCTTGGCCATACGCTCTTCAGCACGCTTTTGCAGTGCTGCGAAGGCCTCGACCAGTTCGTCATCCTTCAGCTTCTGTTCTTTCTTGCCGACGGCATCTTCGATGCCTTGGGCTACCGCTTTGGAGTCCAGGTCATCCATGCCTTCCTGGGCAAGACTTTTGCCCATGTTCAGGCCGATACCATAGGAAGCTTTTTGCGCCGGGGTTTTCAGCTCTACGCTGGTTTGCGAATCACAACCCGCAAGTACCAGGCTAACCAGGGCCACCGCCGCCGCCAACCGATGCTGTTTCATGCTATTTCCTTGTTCGTGTGCCAAGAGGGCAATCGAGTAAAGTCGCGAGCTTATCAGGCGGCCACGACCAATGGCTACCGGCATGAGAGCAGGAGATTTCTGATAAGTTCACGTGTTTAAACGCATTTTCATTCACTATAGGGCTCTGCTACGGACAGCAGAACCACTAAAAACAGGGCTCATGGCCACTTGCCGCACCTGTGGCGTAATGGCATAAGAACCCTACAACTCGACAAGGATAGTTATCTTGCGCATTTTTTCCCGTGTTTTACTCCTGATCCTCGCATTGCTCGGCCTGATCCTGGCGGTGGTGATCTATTACGTCATCAACCCGAAACTGCCGAACTACGTGCCGGTAGAGCAAGTGCACTACCAGGACCAGTGGAGTGCAGCCGATCGGCAGACCTATTACTTCACGCCCCAGGGCACTCAGGTAAAAGGCCTGCGCTATGACTGGTTCACCGCGCTGGAACTGCCGTTCTCCGAGCAGCGCTTTGCCACTCCCGAGTACCTGGCGCGCTTCGGTTTTCTGGTGGATCCCAAGCAGGTACCCACCGCGCAAAACCCTGGCAACTTGCCGGTCGGTTTTGCCCGGCACAAGAACGCCAGCAGCAATGACGAGTTTCTCGACATCACCTGCGCTGCCTGCCACACCGGCGAACTGCACTTCAAAGGCCAGGCCCTGCGTATCGACGGCGGCCCGGCCCAGCATGTGCTGCCCGCAAGCGTGCCGACCCTGCGCGGTGGCAGCTTCGGCCAGGCCCTGGTCGCCAGCCTCGCCTCCACCTACTACAACCCGTGGAAATTCGAACGCTTCGCGCGCAAAGTCCTGGGCCAGGAATACGACGACCACAACGAACAACTACTGCGCCAGGACTTCAAGCAATCCCTGAACAACTTCCTGCGTGTGGCCTGGAACGACACCCACCGTGGCCTCTACCCCACCGAAGAAGGCCCGGGTCGCACCGACGCCTTTGGCCGTATCGCCAATGCCAGCTTTGGCGACGCCATTTCCCCGGACAACTACCGCGTCGCCAACGCCCCGGTGGACTACCCGCAACTGTGGGATATCTGGACCTTTGACTGGGTGCAATGGAACGGCTCGGCCCAGCAGCCCATGGCACGCAATATCGGCGAAGCCCTGGGCGTGGGCGCAACCCTGGACTTCTTCGACAGCGCCGGCCAGCCCCTCAAAGGCGACGCCCGCTATCCGTCCAGCGTGCGCGTGCGTGACCTGAACCTGATCGAAGAAACCCTGCAACGGCTCAAGCCGCCGACCTGGCCTGAAGACCTGTTCGGCGCCATCGACAAACCGCTGGCCACCCAAGGCCGTGCCCTGTTCGCCGAAAACTGCGCCGGCTGCCACGTGCCCGCCGTTACCCAGGTCAATGACCGCCCAGTAAAACAGCTGAAAATGCTGCCTGTCGAAGTCATCGGCACCGACCCCGGAGCCGCCAATAACATTGCCGATCAGCGCTACGACCTCAGCGCCCTGCAATGGGACCCAGCGGAGTTGGCGCAACTGAATGTCGAACTGCACCCGACACCGACCGAGCCCTTGGACCTGCACAAAATGTCAGTGGCCAAAGGCCTGGCCTACGTCACTGCCTTCGTCGAAGACCACGCCTACCGCGCCGCCGGCGTCACTCCGACCGAGCGTCCGCGCCTGGACGGCTACGACCTGCCTATCGGCGTGCGTGAGTTACGCGCCTACAAGGCACGGCCACTGGCCAGCGTCTGGGCCACGCCGCCGTTCTTGCATAACGGTTCGGTGCCAACGATTTACCAGTTGCTCTCGCCTCAGGACGAACGCAGCGCCACCTTCTATAAAGGCACGTTTGAATACGATACCCGTCACCTGGGTTATCAAACCGGCGCATTCACCAACGCCTTCCTGTTCGACACGCGCATCACCGGCAACCACAACAGCGGCCATGAATTCCGTGCAGGCCAGCGTGGCAACGGCGTCATCGGGCGTGCCTTGCAGCCTCAGGAGCGTTGGGCCTTGCTGGAATATTTGAAAGTGCTGGGCGGTCCGCTGGAACAGCAACTGCCTTGACCCACCCTCTTTGCAAAAAAGGATTGTGTGATGCTCGCTCGACTTTGGCTGCGCCTCGGCGCATTTCTCGGCAAGACCCTGCTATGGCTGGTGGGCCTGGGGTTACTCGGCTGGTTGCTGTCCACCGTATGGTTTGCCTGGCAACACAGCGGGCCCGTCTCGGCAGATGAACAAATCCCCCCCGGGGAAGCCGCCATGACCCAAGGCATCATTCAAACCGCAGTGCGCATCGTCGACCAACACCGCGAAGGCACCCGCTACCTGCGGGATGCACACGCCAAGGCTCACGGTTGTGTGAAGGCCGAAGTCAGTGTCCTGCATGACCTCGACCCGGCCCTGCGCCAAGGCGTATTCGCCGAACCCGGCAAAACCTGGCAGGCAATGATTCGCCTGTCCAACGGCAACGCTTATCCGCAGTTCGACAGCATCCGTGATGCCCGTGGCATGGCGATCAAACTGCTGGACGTGCCGGGCAAGCAACTGCTGGCGGATCAGCAGGCGCGCACCGAGCAAGATTTTGTGATGTTCAGCCACCCGAACTTTTTTGTCAGTGATGTAGCGGAATATGCGCAGAACGTTTCTGCGCAGGCCGATGGGAAGAAGGTCATGGCGTTCTTCCCCAGTGTTGATCCGCGTAGCTGGCAGGTGCGGCATCTGTTTATCGCCCTGGCGACCCTCGCGCCGGCACCCGCAAGCCCGACGCAGACGACGTATTTTTCAGTATCGCCTTACAAGTTTGGCGCGGCCAATGCCAAGTTTCGGGTGACGCCGGATCCAGAGAATTGCCCTGAATATATCCTGCCCAAACAGAATCAGGATTTGCCGAACTTCTTGCGCAGTGCGTTGAGTCAGCAGCTGTCAACGGATCGGGTGCCGGCGTGTTTTGTGCTGCAGGTTCAGCGGCAGGATTCGCGCAAGTTTATGCCGATTGAGGACACGAGCATCGAGTGGAAGGAGAGTGATGCGCCTTATGAGTCGGTGGCGTATGTCAGGGTTGGCGCTCAGGATTTCGATACGCCCGCGTTGAATCTGGCGTGTGATAACCAGTCGTTTAATCCTTGGTTTGGGGTGGAGGCGCATCGGCCGATTGGGGGGATTAATCGATTGCGTAAGGCGGTGTATGAGGCAGTCAGCGACTATCGGCATAGCCGAAACCTGTAAAAGTTCCGTATGAATTCGACGACGGCCATAAGGATTGCGTCGAGCCTGTTGAGCCCGGATTGCCACCCCACTACCGTGACTTCCTACCTTCAAATCCGTAGGAAGCACCGTGGAAAACTCAACCCTTGGCATGCTCGTTCTTTCAATGATTGCGTTGTTTGGCGCCGCCTCTTTTTGCTTTGAGTATTTGAGCAAACGCCAACCCAAAAAGAGAAAAGCCGAATGACCCGACTACTTCGCGGCAGAGTGCTTGAACAGGCGCTCGGCGGCAAAGTCGACGAATACGCGAATTTTTGGTGAGAGATGGCGACTCGACGGCCACAGCGCCCAGAACTGTCCTCGGTCATCGGAGTACCCGTCCAGTAGCGTTTCCAGTTGCCCCAGGGCCAACGCTTCCCTGGCCAGAAAGTCCGGGACATAGGCAATGCCATGACCATCGACGGCGGCCCTGAGCATCGCTTCCATATTGTTCAAGGTCATGGCGGTTGGCAGCCGTAATTGGGTGATCGCCGGGTTGGCGGAAAGGGTCCAGTCCATGATTTTACCGGTGGTCGCGAACCGGTAACGCAGGCATTGGTGGCGCTCAAGGTCGCTGAGGGTCACGGGTTTTCCATGATCCTGGAGATAGCCCGGTGAAGCGCACAGTACAAACCTGAACGGCCCCAGCTTGCGTGACATCAGCGTCGAGTCGGCCAGCCCGCCACTTCGAATAACCACGTCAAAGCCCTCCTCGATCACGTCCACCAACAGGTCATTGAAATCCAGCTCCAGCTCAATCTCCGGGTAGGTTTTGCGAAACTCGGTCATGTGGGGCATGAGAAAACGATAGCCGATGGTCGGCAGGCTGACCCGCAGCCGACCACGAGGCGCCTGCATAGCGTGAGAAAGCATGGCCCGGGCGTCTTGCAGATCGTCGAGGATTTTCCTGCAACGTTCGTAAAACAATTGTCCCTCGGCGGTCAGGCTGACTTTGCGGGTACTGCGGTGCAACAACCGCACATTCAGAGAGGCCTCAAGTTTGGCGACATTCTTGCCCACCGCTGACGCGGAAATCCCCATTGCCCGGGCAGCACCGATAAAACTCAGCGCCTCTGCGGTTTTTACGAAAGCGATCACACCACCCAGATTGTCCGGCATCTCATTGCATCCATTTTTTCCGCTATGAGCGGAATGTAAGCCCGTTTATCCACGACTGCATCCTGTTTAGAGTCTTAAGGACAGCGCGCTGACCTTATCCACCGACAGGAAATACCCCCCATGAACACCCTCGCCGAACCGCTGCCAACCCCTGGCCGGTACTCCATTTTCGCCGCGATTTGCCTGGCGGCCCTGGTCTTACCCATGAGTTTTACCGGGGGCGCCGTGGCCACGCCTTTTATCGGCCAGGCATTCGATGCCCGCCCCACGGAGTTGGCCTGGATCACCAACGCCTTCATGCTCAGTTTTGGCAGCCTGCTGATGGCGGCCGGGACCCTCGCCGACCTCTATGGGCGCAAGCGCCTGTTCCTCTGGGGCATGGCCCTGTTTGGGTTGGTTTCTTTACTGTTGGCGGTGGCGCCCGGCATCTTCTGGCTGGATATCTTGCGCGCATTACAGGGCGTTGCCGCCGCCACCGCACTCTCCAGTGGCTGCGCAGCGTTGGCCCAAGAATTCGAAGGCCATGCCAGGACGCGCGCCTTCAGCCTGCTGGGCACCACCTTCGGCGCAGGCCTGGCCTTCGGCCCGCTGCTGTCGGGGTTGCTGATCGAACATTGGGGCTGGCGGGCGATTTTCCTCAGCACCGCGCTGCTGGCGGGTATTTCGCTGCTGTTTGCCGCGCCGACCATGCGCGAAAGCCGCGACCCACAAGCCCTGAGCCTGGACACTGGCGGAGTGCTGACGTTTTCCGGGTTGCTAGTGACCTTCACCACGGCGGTCATCCTGGCGCCTGAACACGGGTGGGCATCCCCACTGATCGTTTCTTTGCTGGTAGCGGCTGTGGCGTTTTTACTGGTATTTATCCTCATCGAGAACCGCTCGAAGCAACCGATGCTGGAGCTGAAGCTGTTTCTGTTCCCGCGCTTCGTGGGCGTGCAGATCCTGCCAATCGGCACCTGCTACTGCTACATCGTGCTGATTGTGTTGTTGCCGTTGCGGTTTATCGGGGTCGAAGGCGCCAGCGCCCTCGATGCGGGCTTGATGATGCTGGCGCTGTCGGCGCCGATGCTGGTGGTGCCGATGATCGCGGCAGCCCTGACGCGTTGGTTACCAGCGGGAACCTTGTGCGCTATCGGCTTATTGATCGCTGCAGCAGGCCTTTGCTGGCTGAGTACGGTCAGCGATCAATCGCAGATCATCGGCGCCATGCTGCTGACCGGGATCGGCACGGGATTACCGTGGGGCTTGATGGACGGCCTGGCGATCAGCGTGATCCCAAAAGAACGGGCAGGCATGGCGGCGGGGATTTTCAACACCACTCGGGTCGCCAGCGAAGGCGTGGCGTTGGCGATCACGGCGGCGGTGTTGAGCACATTGATTGCGCACCACCTGCGGGGCAGCGTGCCCACCGCCGACCTCTCATCTATCGCACAAGGCCTGGTCATGGGCGATATCCAGCGCGCCAGCGCGGCAGTCCCAGTGGAGGTATTGCGCACGGCCTATACCGCAGGGTTCAACACCTTGCTGCAACTGCTCGCCGGTTTCACCCTGCTCACGGCGACGGTGGTCTTTCTGTTCCTGGGGCGGCGTAGCGTTATGCCTGTACCCGCCATTCAATCCTTGACCTGAATTTCAGGCACAAAAAAGCCCGCTATTTAAGCGGGCTTTGCGTGGTGACCTGGCGTTCAGCGTTCCAGGTTACCGAATATGGCGCAGCGGACGGGACTCGAACCCGCGACCCCCGGCGTGACAGGCCGGTATTCTAACCGACTGAACTACCGCTGCGCGTAGCGTTGGACGTAATGGTGGGTGATGACGGGATCGAACCGCCGACCCTCTGCTTGTAAGGCAGATGCTCTCCCAGCTGAGCTAATCACCCTTTACGTTCGGTGCGGGGCGCATTCTATACCAAAAAATCCTAATGTGTTGATTTAAATGCAATTTATTCAAAAAAACTTCATCAGGCGATTTTTGCCAATCCCCAGACAGCAAAAAGCCCGCGATTAAGCGGGCTTTCCGTGGTGACCTGGCGTTCAGTGTTCCAGATTACCGAATATGGCGCAGCGGACGGGACTCGAACCCGCGACCCCCGGCGTGACAGGCCGGTATTCTAACCGACTGAACTACCGCTGCGCGTAACACTTGAATGCGAATGGTGGGTGATGACGGGATCGAACCGCCGACCCTCTGCTTGTAAGGCAGATGCTCTCCCAGCTGAGCTAATCACCCTTCACGTTCGGTGTGGCGCGCATTCTACGGAGCGACCTAGACTCTGGCAAGCACTTTCTTAAATATTTTTTTCAGGCCTTCCAATGGCTTAGGCGGGGTTGGCCTATGACGCTACGAGGAGAATAATGCCCCCCTTTGTATAGAGGAGAGACTCACCCCATGTGGTTCAAAAACCTGCTTATCTATCGCCTGACCCAAGATCTGCCTGTTGATGCCGAGGCGTTGGAAACTGCACTGGCCACCAAACTGGCGCGCCCTTGTGCAAGCCAGGAGTTGACCACTTACGGTTTCGTTGCCCCGTTCGGTAAAGGCGAAGACGCGCCACTGGTACACGTCAGCGGCGACTTCCTGCTGATCGCCGCCCGCAAGGAAGAACGCATCCTGCCGGGTAGCGTTGTACGCGACGCAGTGAAGGAAAAGGTCGAAGAGATCGAAGCCGAGCAAATGCGCAAGGTCTATAAGAAGGAACGCGACCAGATCAAGGATGAAATCATCCAGGCCTTCCTGCCCCGCGCCTTTATTCGTCGTTCGTCGACCTTCGCCGCTATCGCGCCGAAACAAGGCCTGATCCTGGTCAACTCGGCCAGCCCCAAGCGTGCCGAAGACCTGCTGTCTACCCTGCGTGAAGTGATCGGCACCCTGCCGGTGCGTCCACTGACCGTAAAAATGGCTCCGACCGCCACCATGACCGACTGGGTCACCACGCAGAAACCGGCCGATGACTTCTTTGTCCTCGACGAATGCGAACTGCGTGACACCCACGAAGACGGCGGCATCGTGCGCTGCAAGCGCCAGGACCTGACCGGCGAAGAAATCCAGTTGCACCTGAGCACCGGCAAAGTGGTTACCCAACTGTCTTTGGCGTGGCAGGACAAGCTGTCCTTCGTGCTGGATGACAAGATGGTGGTCAAGCGCCTGAAGTTTGAAGACCTGCTGCAGGATCAAGCGGAACAGGACGGCGGTGATGAGGCCTTGGGCCAGCAGGACGCCAGCTTTACCCTGATGATGCTGACGTTCGGTGACTTCCTTCCGGCGCTGGTTGAAGCGTTGGGCGGTGAAGAGACTCCGCAGGGGATCTAAAACCAGTTCCTGCCTGATGTGGGCACGGTCAGTGTGGGAGCTGGCTTGCCTGCGATAGCATCACCTCGGTTTATCAGTGACACCCGATGCTATCGCAGGCAAGCCAGCTCCCGCATTTGATTGGGTTTGCACATTAGGATTGCAGTCGTCCAGCACACCGTATTCTCTTAATAACAAGGACCACCCCCATGCGCGCACTCGCCGCCTTGAGCCGCTTCGTCGGCAATACCTTCGCCTACTGGGTGCTGATTTTTGCCGTGGTTGCGTTCTGGCAACCCAGCTGGTTCATCGGCCTGAAAAGCGCCATCGTCCCGCTGCTGGGGTTGGTGATGTTCGGCATGGGGCTGACCCTCAAACTTGAAGATTTCGCCGAGGTAGCCCGCCATCCGTGGCGCGTAGCCTTGGGTGTGGTTGCGCACTTTGTAATCATGCCCGGCGTGGCCTGGTTGCTGTGCCAGGCCTTTCAACTGCCACCGGAAATCGCCGTCGGCGTGATTCTCGTGGGTTGCTGCCCGAGCGGCACCTCGTCCAACGTGATGACCTGGCTGGCCCGTGGCGACCTGGCACTGTCGGTGGCCATCGCCGCCGTCACCACCCTCCTCGCCCCATTACTGACCCCAGCGCTGATCTGGCTGCTGGCCTCGGCCTGGTTGCCGGTGTCGTTCATGGAGTTGTTCTGGTCGATCCTGCAAGTGGTACTGCTGCCCATCGTGCTTGGGGTGGTGGCGCAACGGTTGCTGGGGAATCGGGTACGCCACGCCGTGGAAGTGTTGCCACTGGTGTCGGTGGTCAGCATCGTGATCATCGTCGCCGCCGTGGTTGCGGCGAGCCAGGCGAAGATCGCCGAGTCGGGCCTGCTGATCATGGCCGTGGTGATGCTGCATAACAGCTTTGGTTACCTGCTGGGCTACTTCACGGGGCGCCTGTTCAAGCTGCCGCTGGCGCAACGCAAGTCGCTGGCACTGGAAGTGGGCATGCAGAACTCCGGGTTGGGTGCCGCACTGGCCAGCGCGCATTTCTCCCCCCTTGCGGCGGTACCGAGTGCGCTGTTCAGCGTCTGGCACAATATTTCCGGGGCGTTGCTGTCGACGTATTTCCGGCGGATGAGCGAGAAGGAAGACCGTGAGTTGCTGGCGCAGCAAGCCGATTGAGTGTTGATCACTCAGTCAGTTTTCGGCACTCTACGCACCTTCGTGGGGACGACCTCGCGGCTCAATCGAGTGTTCAATCCGGGGACGACCCCATCTATCGATGGAGACCATCATGTCCTGGATCATTCTGTTTTTCGCGGGTCTGTTTGAAGTCGGCTGGGCCGTCGGGCTGAAATACACCGACGGTTTCAGCAAGCCGCTGCCCACCGCCCTGACGATTACCGCTATGGCCATCAGCCTCGGCCTACTGGGGCTGGCCATGAAAGAACTGCCCCTGGGCACCGCCTATGCCATCTGGACCGGAGTGGGTGCAGTGGGCACGGTGATCGCCGGGATTATCCTGTTTGGGGAATCCATGGCGTTGTTCAGGCTGGCCAGTGTGGCGTTGATTATTTGTGGGTTGATCGGGCTGAAGATTAGCGCTTAAGCCACCTCCCTCTTCGCGAGCAAGCCCGCTCCCACACTTTTGACCGTGTTCACAGATCAAAATGTAGGAGCTGGCTTGTCGGGTCGCCGCATCGCTGCGATGAGGCCCGAAAGCTCAACCCATAACTACCTGACACTCCCCCGCAACTCCCCGACCAATCCCTGCAACACCTGCGGTGTCGCCGTCTCAACGGCCACTGGCTGCCCCGCCACCAACGTCACCCGCGACCAGATCCTGTGCAAGAACCCCTTGTTCGGATCCCGACTGAAGAAACTCCCCCACAATCCCTGCAACGCCATCGGAATCACCGGCACCGGCGTCTCTTCAAGGATGCGCGTCAGCCCACCCCTGAACTCGTTCATCTCACCGTCGGCCGTCAATTTGCCTTCCGGAAAGATGCACACCAACTCACCTTCTTTCAGATACTGCGCAATCCGCTGGAACGCTTTCTCGTAGATCTGAATATCTTCATGGCGCCCGGCAATCGGAATTGCCCCGGCCGTGCGGAAGATGAAGTTGAGCACCGGCAAGCGGTAGATCTTGTAGTACATGACAAAGCGAATCGGCCGACGCACTGCGCCACCAATCAATAGCGCATCGACGAACGACACGTGGTTGCACACCAACAACGCCGCGCCTTCGTCCGGAATCAGCTCCAGGTTGCGGTGCTCAACGCGGTACATGGAATGGCTGAGCAGCCAGATCATGAAGCGCATGCTGAACTCGGGGACGATCTTGAAGATGTAGGCGTTGACCGCGATATTGAGCAGCGACACCACCAGGAACAACTCGGGAATCGACAGCTTGACCACGCTGAGCAGCACGATTGAGACGATGGCCGACACCACCATGAACAACGCATTGAGAATGTTGTTGGCGGCAATCACCCGCGCCCGTTCTTTTTCAGGTGTACGCGACTGAATCAGTGCATACAGCGGCACGATATAGAAGCCACCGAACACCCCAAGACCGAGGATATCGACCAACACCCACCACGCGTGGCCGTAGCTGAGCACCGCAATCCAGTCATTAGGCTGGACGTTCTGCGGGAAGCCGCCGGAGTGCCACCACAGCAGCAGGCCGAACACTGTCAGACCGAAGGAGCCGAAGGGCACCAGGCCGATTTCCACTTTACGTCCGGACAATTTCTCGCAGAGCATCGAGCCCATCGCGATGCCCACCGAGAACACGGTGAGGATCAGCGTCACCACGGTTTCATCGCCGTACAGCCACTCTTTGGCGTAGGCCGGGATTTGCGTCAGATAGATCGCGCCGACAAACCAGAACCACGAATTACCCACAATCGAGCGGGACACCGCCGGCGTTTGCCCCAGGCCCAGGCGCAAGGTGGCCCAGGACTGGCTGAATATGTTCCAGTTCAAGCGCATCTCGGGGCTGGCGGCGGCGGCGCGGGGAATGCTGCGGCTGGCCAGGTAACCCAGCACCGCCACGCCGACAATGGCCGTAGACACCACCGGCGCGTAATGGGTGGAAGACATCATGATGCCAGCGCCGATGGTCCCGGCGAGGATAGCCAGGAATGTGCCCATTTCCACCAGACCGTTACCCCCCACCAGCTCATCTTCATGCAGCGCCTGGGGCATGATCGAGTACTTCACCGGGCCAAACAGTGCCGAGTGGGTGCCCATGGCGAACAGCGCCAGTAGCATCAATTCCAGGTGGTCGAACATGAAACCCGTGGCGCCTACCGCCATGATCACGATCTCGCCGATCTTGATCACCCGGATCAACGCGTCCTTGTTGAATTTCTCGCCAAACTGCCCGGCCAGAGCCGAAAACAGAAAGAACGGCAGGATAAACAGCAAAGCACACAGGTTGACCCAGATCGAGCGGTCACCTTCGATGGTCAACTTGTAGAGAATGGCCAGGATCAACGACTGCTTGAAGATATTGTCGTTGAACGCTCCCAGGGACTGGGTGATGAAAAACGGCAGGAAACGCCGCGTGCGCAGCAAAGTGAATTGCGAGGGGTGGCTCATCGTCCGTGTTCCTGCGTGGCCTGAAGGCTGTTATTAATTTTCAGGCCACGACTTTACCTAATCCCGCTTACTTATTCCCTAGTCCTGCAATGCAAGGCGAAACAAAAAGTTCTCCTTTATAGGCGCCCTGCACGGTGCGCTTGGCAACAATCAGCCACATCAGGGCCAGGGCACCAACCAGCACGCTGCCGACAACGCTGAAAAAAGCCAGGTGCAAGGTGCTCGCCAGTTTCAGCGTAGCCAGCGAGTAAACCCCCAACGGGAAGGTGAAACCCCACCAGCCGAGGTTGAACGGAATGCCGGCGCGCAGGTAGCGCAGGGTAATCAACACCGCGATCAACATCCACCACAAGCCGAAGCCCCACAAAGTGATGCCAGCCACCAGGCCGATGCCGTTGGCCATCTCACCTACGCCCGGCAACCCGTTGGCGGCAAAGATTGCCGGCGCATCGCTGCCCAGCAGCAACATGCCCAGCGCACCGGTGCCAATGGGGCCCAGAGCCAGCCAGCTCGAAGCGGCCATGTTGGCGTGAGGCAGTTTATGCAGGGCCATGCGCAACATCAGGATGGTCAGGATGCTGAACGCCACCGGCAGGGAAAATGCCCACAGTACGTAGCTGGTCACCAACATCACCAGTTGCGAATGGGCGTCAGCCAGGTGCGGCGCCAACAGGCCTCCGCTGGCGGCGGCGACTTCAGCGGCCACCACTGGCAGCAGCCAGACGGCAGTCATTTGGTCGATGCTGTGTTCCTGACGGGTAAACATCATGAATGGAATCAACACACCGCAGGCCAGGGCCATTGCCACATCCAGCCACCACAGCACTTCGGCCAGCGGTACCACGCCCTCGCCCCAGCGCGGCACGCCGAACAGCAGGAAGCCATTGATGATGGTCGCCAGGCCCATGGGGATGGTGCCGAAAAACATCGAGACCGTGGAATGCCCGAAGATTCGTCGTGCTTCGTCGAAAAACATCACCCAGCGCGCGGTGTACAAGGCACTGAACAGCACAAACAGAAAGATCGTGAACAACCACAGCCCCTCAGCAAAGGCATGCAACCCCGGCAGGTTGAACGGCAGTTGCGCCAATGCCAACGCCAGCACCCCGGTGCCCATGGTGGCGGCAAACCAATTGGGGGTGAACTGGCGAATCACTTCCCGTGGACGGGCCAAGTGGCTGAATGGCTTGAAGCTGGGAGTGGTGCTGTTGGGGCAGGTCATGGTGTCATCCTCTTCCTCGTATGAGGTTGAGCCCATGATAGAACCGTATCGAATATCTATATAACGGGTAATATCTCTAACTGTTATCTGCTTTGTAGATATACAGCTAAACACTGCCCTCCGACTCGACCACCAACACCCGCGCCACACCCAGCGGATGAGCCACATGCTCGGTGCCGACACTGGCGTAAAAGATGTCACCGACCTCAAGCAGCACGATCTGCTCCTCACCCTTCTCCCGGTAGTGCATCTGCACCTGGCCATCAAGGACCACGAAGACTTCTTCACCGTCGTTGACGTGCCAGCGGTAAGGCTGGTCGGTCCAGTGCAGGCGTGTGGTGATGCCGTTCATGCTGGCGATATCCAACGCCTCCCAGGCGCGGCTACCGGTGAAATCCTTGCTGCGGATGATCTTCATACTTGAATCTCAAAGCGTGCTAAACGCGGGTGGCTGATTATTACCGAATCAGTTGCCAGGCGTCGCCTCAACCTTGGCCGAACCTTGCATCATCAAGCCGAACAAGGCACTGAGGGCCAACACAATCAGCACCGCGCCATAGCCATCGGTGGTGGCAATCAACCCAAAGGTGCGGGTGAGATTGCCCGCCAACAGCGACGGCAGGCAGAACGCCAGGTAGCTCAATACGTAGAACGCCGACATCAGCCCGGCCCGCTCATGAGGCAAGGCCAGCGGCACGACGCTGCGCAACGCCCCCAGGAATCCCGCACCGAAGCCGCTGCCGGCGATCAGCGTCGCGATAAAAAACAGCGGCAAGCTGGCAGTGTGGACAGCCACTAGGATCAGCGCCACGCCCACGACCAACAGGCTTGCACCCAAACGCAGGACTTTCTGGGCCGGACGATTGCGCAGGCTGAAGATCATCACCGCGCCACTCAAGGTCAATACCGCCACCAGGCTGCCACCAATCAGATTGGAGGTGGACCCGGTCGCTGCCCTGACCAGCGACGGCGCCAGGGACAGGTAGAAACCACCCACGGCCCACACCGCGATGTCCACCGGCAGCGACAACCACAACGCCCGACGCGCCTGGGGCGGTACATGCAACGTCGGCCGCAACGACGCCAGCGCGCCAGGTATCCGACTCACAGTCTCCGGCAAACGCCAGACATACAGCGCCTGCATCAGCATCAGCGCCAGCAACGTCCAGTAAATCAATTGGGTGGGCAACGGTGCGAACTCCACCAGCAAACTGCTGCCCATGGCGCCACACGCCATGCCCAGCAACGGTGCCACACTGTTGACCAACGGACCTTGCTGGCGATCGGTATCCAGCAGCGCCGCCCCCAGTACAGCCGTAGCCATGCCGGTGGCAAATCCTTGCATCGTCCGGGCAGCGATCAACCAGGCGACACTGTCGGCATTGATAAACAGCAGCATCGCCAGCACATCCAGGACCAATGCGGCAAAAATCACCGGTTTGCGCCCCAGGTAATCCGACAGCGACCCGACGGTCAACAGCGCCACCAACAGGCTGATGGCATACACGCCGAAAATCAGCGTCAGTGTAGCTGCGGAAAAGTGCAGGCCTTCCTGATAGAGGTGATACAGCGGCGTAGGCGCGCTGGACGCGGCGAGAAAGGTCAGCAAGGTGATCGCCAGAAACGCCAGGCTGGATCGATGTGAAGTGACGCTGGACATGAGCACGCTCCGCTAAAGCTAATATTTTGCTTTTGCGGAGTGTGCTACTGCCTGCCGCTTAAAGCAAATTCTTTGTGTTAAGGTTTGGTCATGGCGATAAAAGAAGGCCTTCGCCCGGGAGGCCGCAGTGCCCGGGTACAAGAATCAGTGCACTCTGCCGTGCGTGAATTGTTGGAAGCTCATGAGCGTTCCAGCGTTACCGTGCCGATGATTGCTGCTCGCGCAGGCGTGACGCCCTCGACGATCTACCGCCGCTGGGGTGACTTGTCCGCCCTGCTCGCCGATGTGGCCCTGGCCCGTATGCGGCCGGACAGCGAGCCTGTCAACACCGGCAGCCTGCGGGGTGATATACGCGCCTGGGCCGAGCAATATCTGGATGAAATGAGTTCAGAGCCTGGGCGTAATATGATGCGCGATGTGCAATCCACACAGACGCCTGGGTATTGCGTGAACATTCTCGGAGGGCAGTTGCAGATCATCCTGGATCGCTACCGGGACAGTGGAGATGTGTTGCCCAATCTGGATCGACTGCTGAATCTGGTAGTGGCACCGACCGTGTTTCGGATTCTGTTTTCCAGTGCGCCGTTGGGGGTTGGGGAGTTGCATGAGTTGATTGAGGTTGCGTTGCGGGGGTGATGGGGGGTTTGGGTACATATCCGTTTTTTGGGTAACGGCAACCTAAGGTTCCGCCCTTACGGCGGGTCACTTTGGAAAAGCCCCAAAGTAACCAAAGGGCTCTTGCCCCACCACTCGGCACCTCGCTCAGGCTCGGTGTGCCCGAACGCAGGCATTACTCCGTGGGCCGCCGCGACGGGCCATCCATGGCCCAACGCGGCTAAACCGGCGTCCTGCCGGTTTACCCACTGCGTAATACCTACGTTCGGCCAGCGTGGTTTAACGGGGCGCCTCAGATCAAAATCAAAAGCAGATCAACTGCAAGATCAAGAGCACGCAGCCTCGCTAGCGCTCGACAGCTGCTACGTGAGGGTGTGAGGAGGAAACGCATACGCTTCAGATACTAGGTCGGCTACTAGGCCGCCTCGCTCTGTTTTTGATCTTAGGCGCCCCGTTAAACCACGCTGGCTGAACGTAGGCATTGGTCCGTGGGTAAACTGGCAGGACGCCGGTTTAGCCGCACTGGACCATGGATGGCCCATTGCGGCGGCCCACGGAGCAATGTCTACGTTCAGGCATCCCGAGCCTAGGCGAGGCACCGAGTGGTGGGGCAAAGCCCTTTTGGTTACTTTTGGGGCGTTTGCCAAAAGTGACCCGCCGTAAGGGCGGAACCAACAGCAGCCATTCCCGCAGCAACGGATATACACACAGAGCCCCAGAAAACAGTCGGCTATCAGCCCGCCATCGTAGCCTCGCTAAAGCTCGACAACTCCCACATTTGATCGATGTACACCCAAAAAAAAGGCCTCATCAAGAGGCCGTCTTACTCTCTAAAAACCAACAATCACGTACGCATCCCACGCCCGCTCACCAGCAACCGCGCACAACCGACATACAGCACCACCGTCGCCACCAGCATAAAGGTGATCGCCACGCTGATCTTGATATCCGACACGCCCAGGATGCCATAGCGGAAGGCGTTGACCATATGCAATACAGGGTTAGCCAACGACACCGTCTGCCAGAACGGCGGCAGCAAGGTGATCGAATAAAACACCCCACCCAGATACGTCAACGGCGTCAGCACAAACGTCGGAATAATCGAAATATCGTCGAAGTTACGCGCAAATACCGCGTTGATAAAACCCAACAACGAAAAGATCGTCGCCGTCAGCACCACCACCAAAATGGTCACCCCAAGGTGATGCACCTGCAGTTGAGTGAAGAACATCGACAGCAGCGTCACGATCACACCCACCATCAGCCCGCGCAGCACGCCACCCAAGGTGTAGCCGATCAGGATAGTGTGAGGCGATACCGGCGACACCATCAATTCCTCGATGGAACGCTGAAACTTGCTGCCAAAGAAGCTGGAAACCACGTTGCCGTAGGAGTTGGTGATCACCGACATCATGATCAACCCCGGCACGATGTATTCCATATAGGTGAAACCGCCCATATCGCCAATCTGCCGGCCGATCAGATTACCGAAGATCACGAAGTACAAAACCATCGTGATCGCCGGCGGCAGCAGGGTTTGCGGCCAGATCCGGGTGAAGCGCTTCACTTCGCGATAGACGATGGTCTGCAGCGCGACGAGGTTGGGTTGCAGTTCAGAACTCATACCGCCACCTTCGCCAGATTTTTCTCCACCAGGGACACGAACAACTCCTCAAGGCGATTGGTTTTGTTACGCAAGCTCAGCACTTCAATGTTTTGAGTCGCCAGTTGGCCGAACAACGCAGTGATACCTACAGCTTTATCCACCTGGACTTCCAGGGTATGGCTGTCCACCAGGCGGCTCGGGTAGCCGATCAGTTGCGGTGGCACCGTCATGTCGTTTTTCAGGTCCAGCAGGAAGGTCTCGACGTGCAGCTGGCTCAGCAGCGAACGCATGCTGGTGTTTTCGACAATCGTGCCATGGTCGATGATGCCGATGTTGCGGCACAGCTGCTCAGCCTCTTCCAGGTAGTGGGTGGTGAGGATGATGGTGATGCCTTTCTGGTTCAGCTCGGTGAGGAAGGTCCACATCGAACGGCGCAGCTCGATGTCCACCCCTGCCGTCGGTTCGTCGAGGATCAGCAGGCGCGGCTCGTGAACCAGGGCACGGGCGATCATCAGGCGACGTTTCATGCCACCGGACAAGGAGCGTGAAGGCACGTCGCGCTTGTCCCACAAACCCAACTGGGTCAGGTATTGCTCGGCGCGTTCCTTGGCGATCTTCGGCGGGATACCGTAGTAACCCGCCTGGGTCACAACGATGTCGAAGGTCTTCTCAAACTGGTTGAAGTTGAACTCCTGGGGCACCACGCCAATGCTGCGCTTGAGCGCGGCCGGGGATTTATCCAGGTCATGGCCAAAGATATTCACGGTGCCGCTGGTCTTGTTGACCAGGGTCGAGAGGATACCAATGGTGGTGGATTTTCCGGCGCCGTTGGGGCCGAGCAAGGCGAAGAAATCACCTTCGGCGACATCCAGATCGATACCACTCAGGGCCTGGAAACCGTTGCCGTAGGTTTTGGTTAGCTGCCGGATGGACAGAGCGGAACTCATATCGGATTACGCACCAAAGAAGAGGAATAGAATTGTTACATGTGGGCTGACCGCGCGGAATACAACGGCTGCGCATGACAAGCATGGTGCTTGTCCGCGCCGCACAAGTACAGTCACCTGTATTAATAGTCAGTATTAAGTCAACGCAGTCATGACCGCTTTCTGGTAGGCAGGGCGCTGGCGCAAACGCTGATACCAGGCCTCTAGATTAGGCATCGACGGCCGCTCGATGGGCATTTCGAACCAGGCGTAAATAAAGCAACCCAAAGGGATATCGCCCATGCCGATCTCGGCACCTGACAGATAGGGTTGCGTGGCCAGGGCCTGATCCACTGTTTTCAGCACATCAATGCAGGCTTTGCGCCCGGCGTGGATATTGTCCCAGTTTTGCTGGTCTGCAGGGGTACGCAGCACGCCCCAGAACACGGTCCTGAACGGGTCGGCCAAAGTCGAGGTGGTCCAGTCCATCCATTTTTCCGCGTTGGCCCGGGCCTGCAGGTCCTTCGGATACCAGGCCGAGTCCGGGGCATGCTTGGCACTGAGGTAGCGCACGATGGTGTTGGATTCCCACAACACAAAGTCCCCATCCTCGATCATCGGCACCCGGCCATTGGGGTTCAACGCCCGATAACCCGGCGTGTCGACCACCCCAAAAGCCCCGCCCGCATCAATTGCCTCATAGTCCAGACCGAGCTCCTCGGCGCACCACAGTGCTTTCCTGACGTTTGACGAATTTTTACGACCCCAGATCTTCAGCATGACCGCCCCGATGTGATGAATATGGTGGATGAATGCCGAGGCAGCATACGCCGGTTCACGGGCGGCTTAAATCACTCTGCATATCCCCCAGGAGACTCGGCATCTGCTCGCCGAACAGGTGCGGGTAACATTTCTCCAGGTGGGCGAAGAAGAAGTCCTCGGGGATGTCGGGAAATTGCCCATGGTCCACTACGTACTCCATGGCCCGCTGGCCTTTGCGGTTGAAGGCGTGGAAAACACTGTCGTGAGTACCGTCGAACTCCAACGGCGGCACATCGAACAGTTCGCACAGTTGCTGGTTGAACGCTGGCGTGGCTTTGACCCAGCGGCCATCCAGATATAGTTCGGTGTAACCGTGCATAGCAAATACGTCACTTCTGAGCAGTTCGATCAAACGTGGCGTCGAGAGGTGATTGCGCACGTCGGCCAGGCCAATGCGCGCCGGGATCCCGCAGTGCCGTGCGCAAGCGGCCAACAAGGTCGCCTTGGGCACGCAATAACTCTCGCCGGCAGCCAGGGCGTAGCTGCCGTTCAGGGTTTGCGGGTCGCGGCTGAAAGTGTAGGGGTTGTAGCGCACTGCCTCACGCACGGCGTAATAGAGACTGACCGCCTGGTCACGGAGGTCGGGGCTCGAACCCCGGTGTTTTTCGGCGAACTCCACCACCGCGGGGTGGTCACTATCGATGAAGCGGCTGGGATTCAAATACGTATCCATGAGCACAATCTCCGAGGCGAGCCCTGAGTCTAACCACAGGCCCGCCCCAGCGATAACGACGATTCGGCCAAATGTCGGCGCCTGAGACCCGGTGATTAAAAAGCGCTTCCCGGCACAACACGTAACACGCTCGTCACCCGCTTTTTCGGATGCCGACTAAGCTCTGAGGTGATTTTGCCCTTGGTTTCACGGAGGATTGAATATGCTGTTGTTGTGGATACTGGTTCTGGTGGTCGGCATTGCCTACCTGGCACACCGCCGCACCGCGCCCCTGCCCGCCCTGGGTGTGGTCGCCGTCTACCTGTTGGCGATGGGTGCCTTCAGCCATGCACCGGGCTGGTTGCTGCTGGTCTTCTGGGTACTGATTGCCGTGGTAGCCGCGCCTTTGCTGCTGCCGGACCTACGCCGCCAGTACTTCACTGCGCCACTGTTCAACTGGCTCCAGAAAGTCCTGCCGCCAATGTCCGAGACCGAACGCGACGCCATCGACGCCGGCACCGTGTGGTGGGACGGCGAGTTGTTCAGCGGTCGCCCTGACTGGGACAAGCTGCTGGCCTACCCCAAGGCGCAACTGACTGAGGAAGAGCAGGCCTTTATCGATGGCCCCACCGAAGAACTCTGCGCCATGGTCACAGACTGGGAAATCGGCCAGGCCATGGACCTGCCGCCGGCTGCCTGGGAACACATCAAGCAACACGGTTTCTTCGCCCTGATCATCCCCAAGGAATTCGGTGGCAAGGGCTTCTCCGCCTACGCTCACTCTCAAGTCGCCATGAAACTGGCCACCCGCAGCGGTGACCTGGCCTCCACCGTGATGGTCCCGAATTCCCTGGGCCCAGCCGAATTGCTGCTGCACTACGGCACCGACGAACAACGTAACCATTACCTGCCCCGCCTGGCGCGTGGAGACGATATCCCATGCTTCGCCCTGACCGGCCCGTTGGCTGGCTCCGATGCCGGCTCCATGCCCGATACCGGCATCATCTGCAAAGGCGAATGGGAAGGTAAGGAAACCCTTGGCCTGCGCCTGAACTGGGAAAAACGCTACATCACCCTCGGCCCAGTAGCGACCTTGCTCGGCCTGGCGTTCAAGGCCCATGACCCTGACCACCTGCTGGGCGATCAGGAAGACCTGGGTATCAGCCTCGCGCTGATTCCCACCGACACCCCCGGCGTGGAGATCGGCCGTCGCCATCTACCGTTGGGCGCCGCCTTCATGAACGGCCCGAACTCGGGCAAAGACGTATTCATTCCCCTGGAGTTCCTGATCGGTGGCCAGGAAATGCTCGGCAAGGGCTGGATGATGTTGATGAATTGCCTGTCAGTGGGCCGTTCGATTTCCCTGCCCGCCGTGGGCACCGGTGCCGCCAAGTTCACCAGCCTGGTGACTGGCCAATACGCTCAGGTGCGCGAGCAGTTCAACGTGCCGCTCTCGGCCTTCGAAGGCATCCAGGAAGCCCTGGCCCGTATCGGCGGTAACGCCTGGCTGATGGACAGCGCACGAATGCTCACCGCTAACGCCGTGGACCTTGGGGAAAAACCCTCGGTGCTCTCGGCCATCCTCAAGTACCACCTGACCGAGCGTGGTCGCGAGTGCATCAGCCACGCCATGGACGTACACGGTGGCAAGGGCATCATCATGGGCCCCAACAACTACCTGGGCCGCAGTTGGCAAGGGGCGCCGATCTTCATCACCGTGGAAGGCGCGAATATCCTCTCGCGTAACCTGATGATCTTCGGCCAGGGCGCCATTCGCTGCCATCCGTTCGTGCTCAAGGAAATGGCCCTGGCCGGCCGCGAAGACCACGACCAGGCGCTGAAAGAGTTCGACGGGCTGCTGCTGCAACACATCGGTTTCGCCGTCAGCAACGCCGCCAGCACCCTGGTGTTGAACCTCGGCCTGGGGCATTTCGAAAAGGCCCCAGGTAACCGTTTGAGCCAAGGCTACTTCCGCGCCCTCAACCGTCAGGCAGCAGCATTTGCCCTGCTCGCAGACTTGAGCATGATGCTGCTGGGTGGCGAGTTGAAGCGCCGTGAACGACTGTCGGCGCGCCTGGGAGACGTGCTGAGCCATATGTACTTGGCGTCGGCAGCGCTCAAGCGTTATCACGACCTGGATTCGCCCGATCACCTGGAGCCGCTATTTGCCTGGGCCATGGAAGAAAGCCTCGGCCATTCGGAACGAGCGCTGGATGAACTGCTGACCAACTTCCCGAACAAAGTGCTGGGCTGCTTGATGCGGGTAATCGTGTTCCCGTTCGGGCGTCGTCATAAGGGCCCATCCGATGCACTGGATGCTGAAGTTGCAGCAGTGATTGGCCGTGCCAAAGGCGATCCAGCCCTCGAAGCCGTGCTGGCGGGTTGCTATCGCCCGCAATCGGCCGACGATCCAGTGGGCGCCCTGCAACATGCCTACGACCTGTTGGCTGACAGCCATCCCTTGCAGAAAAAACTCCACGAAAGCCTCAAGAGCGGCCAGGTCAAGCCTGCCGCTGGCGAACATGCGATCGACGCCGCGCTGCAGGCTGGCGTGCTGCAACCGGCCGAAGCGCAGACCTTGCGTGACGCCGAAGCGGCACGGCGCAAGGTGATCGACGTGGATGACTTCAGCAAAGAGGAACTGAGCCAGGCCAAGGGAAAAGTCCGCTGATCCCTGCGGTGATATAAATACGGGCGCGAGGACTATATACTCTCGCGCCCGTTTTGCTCTTGAGGACTTATTCCGTGTCCAACGTCGTTGCCGATCATCTCGTCTTGCTCGACCACCTGCGCAGCATCCTGGTTGCCGTCGGCGAAGCCGAACAGGTGCCCGAGGAAAGCCACGCCCTGTTCCTGGAGCGCTTCGATGAGCTGCGCGCCCTGCTGCCCATCGACCCGATCGAAAGCCAGTACCTGGGCCAGGACATGATGAGCCAGGTCATCCTGCGCTACCCACAAATTGCCCACCTGGTACCACGTGACCTGCTGTGGTTCTTCGGCGGTGATTGCCTGCACTTCATGCCGGACGACGAACTGGACCTGTACCAGGCCCTGGAAGAACGTCGCTTCGAAGCCGAACAGAACGACGAACCGTTCGACTGGAACCAGGAAAAACAGTTGTTGGCCATGTCCAACGACCAGAGCAAACACTGATCAGACAGGCTGACCGCTGACCTGTGGCGAGGGGGCTTGTCCGCTCGCCACAACAGCCCTCCTGATCAGGCTATCGCCTGCGCAACGTAGGCTCCCGCGCCATGCACTCCACCAGATAATCAATAAACACCCGCAACTTCGGCGGCAGATAACGCGTGGGCGAGTGCAGCAACCATGCATCACCGTGGTAGGACGCAATAAAGTCCCACGCCGGCAACACCTGCACCAACGCTCCCTCCTCCAGTGCATGGCGCGCCGTGAAATACGGCAAGCTGCCAATTCCCACATGCTGCAACACCGCATCCAGCCGCACACCCGTGTGATTGGCCGCATATCGCCCGCTCACACCGACTGTTACCGCCTTGCTGCCCTGGCGGAATTTCCAACGCGCATCCCCCGTGGTTTCCCCCAGATAGATACAGCTGTGCTCCAGCAAATCATGGGGATGACTCGGCGTGCCATGCTCGGCCAGATACTGCGGCGTGGCACAGACCAGGTGCTCGATAGGCAACAACTGCCGCCCCACCAACCCCGGCGGCGGGCTGTCGGTGATGCGAATGCTCAGGTCGACGTTGTCATCAATCAGATCCACGTGCCGGTCTTCAAGGATCAACTGCACATCGACCTTGGGATAGCGCCGCAAAAACTCAGGCATATGCGGGTGCACCACAAACCGCCCGACCGCCTTGGGCACACTGACCCGCACCAACCCCTCGGCTTCATGGGTGTACTGGCCGCTGATCTCCATCACCGAACGCGCGGCGCTGACCATCTCCTGGCAGCGCTTGAATACTTCTTCGCCGCCCTCGCTGAGACGTAACTTACGGGTCGTGCGCTGCAACAGACGAATCGCCAGGGACTTTTCCAGACGCGAGATACTGCGACTCACCGATGACGGCGAAGCCCCCAGTTGCCGCGCCGCTTCGGAGAAGCTGCCGGTCTCCACCACTTTGACGAAGATCGCCATTTCACCCAGCAGTGGTAGTGGAAGATTGATGCTCATGACGCACAAGTCCATTGAGAGTTGAACGGATTATCACCCATCGGCGCACTATTTATACTGCCAGGTAGAACCCTGATGCGGATGTAGATGATGACCCAACGCCTGTTTTTCACCCACGACCACCTGACAGCCGAGCTTGAAGTGCTGGAATGCGTACCTCACGAGGGCCACTTTGCCGTGACCCTGCAATCGACCATTTTCCACCCCCAGGGCGGCGGCCAGCCTTTCGACACCGGCTGGCTGGGAGGTAGCCAGGTGATCAAGGTGATCCAGGAAGCAGATCATATCGTGCACTACGTGGATCAGCCGGTTGAGCCGGGGCTGATAGATGCGCGGGTCGATGAGGCACGTCGCACCCTGAATACACGACTGCATTCCGCCGGGCATCTGATCGGCAATGTCGGCGAAACCCTGGGCTGGATGCCAATCAAGGCTCATCACTGGCCAGGCGAAGGAAAGATTACTTTCATACGTGGGGAGTCGGCGCAAACCATGGACGCCGAGGCGATCCAACACCAAGTCAATCAGTGGATCGCCGCCGACTTGCCGCGTCACCTGGCGCTTGAGGAAGGCGTGCGTGAAGTCGGCTTTGGTGACCTGCCGGCCTACGCCTGTGGCGGTACGCATGTACAGACGCTGGGTGCGCTGGGCCAGGTGACGATCCTGGCCCTGTCCGAAAAAAAGGGCGCGCTATCGGTGCGTTATAGCCTGGACTGACTACACCGCAATCGCCCCCGCCCGCCCCGGTTCCACCACGAAGGACTTGAGGGTCGAGACACTGGCATTCGGATCCCGAGGATCGGAAATCACCCGAAAGTTCGTCAGCATCTTCTGCTCTTCCAGCTCCACCGACACATACCCCCGCTGGCGGCTGTCGAAAAAACGTACATGGGGATTGAGTGGCAGGATCGAGTTGAAGGCATCAAACGGCGGACCGTCGGAGGTGACTGACGTACCGACAAACTCGGTGGCGACGATCCGCGAGTCTGGGTCGTTGGCGTCGGCGTGCAGGTCCGTGGCCCAGAACGAATGAATATCCCCGCCCCAGAACACCGGGTTACGGGCGCGTCTGCGCTCGATGGACGCCAGCACGCGTTCGCGGGTCGCCCTATAGCCGTCCCAACCGTCGGTCCAGTGGCCCAACGCCTGGCTCGCCGGATCATGCTGGATCAGCGGCGCCACCAGCAGGTCCTGGGCGATCACATTCCATTGTGCACGGGATTCGGCAAAACCTTGATCCAGCCAGGCTTCCTGCTTCCAACCGAGCATGGTGCGCTCGGGATTGCTCAGGTCTACGCAGCTATCGGCAGCGATATGTCCTTTACGGCTGCCATTGGCCTCAATGCACGGCTGTACTGAACGGTACTGCCGACCGTCCAGTACATGGAAACGAGCCAGTCGGCCGTAGTCCAGGTTCCGGTAAATGCGCATATCCGGCCCACGAGGCAGGCTGGTGGCGCGTAAAGGCATGTGTTCGTAGAAGGCCTGATAAGCGGCCGCTCGGCGCTTGAGAAAACGCTCTACCGTGACGTTCGGGTCCTGGGACCATTGGTTGGCGTAGTCATTTTGCACTTCGTGATCGTCCCAGGTGGCCACACTGGGCGCCGCAGCATGGAGCGCCTGCAAATCGGGATCGGATTTGTACAGGGCGTAGCGATTGCGATAGCCGGCCAGGTCTTCGGCATCGCCACTGCCATGAGGACGAATGATTTTGCTGGAGCCTGTGGGATAGGAATAGTCGTAGATGTAATCACCGAGGAAAAACACCAAGTCAGGTTGTTCGGCGGCCAAGTGACGATAGGCACTGAAATATCCTCGCTCCCAGTGCGAACAGGACACGAAGCCCAGCCGCGCCGACGCCATCGCATGCAGCGGCGGCGCCGTGCGCGACTGGCCCGTCGGGCTCTGTGCCCCGAGGCTTTCAAACTGAAACCAATAAGGCCGGCCGGCCTCCAATCCCGCGACCTCGACATGCACGGAATGAGCGAAGCGTTCAGAGGCCATGACTTCGCCCTGCTTCACAATCCGCGTCATCAACGCATCACTGGCCACCCGCCAGCGCACCGGCACCGCGCGGCTCAATCCGCCACGACCATCGACGGCGTTGAACAGCGGTGCCAAGCGGGTCCAGATGACAAAGCCATCCGGCAACGGGTCACCCGAGGCGACGCCCAATGTGAACGGGTAGTCGATGCCGGCACTGCGGGCAAAGGGGCTGAGGATCGAAAAGGCCGTCGCCACCGCCAGGCCCGACAGCACTCGGCGGCGATCCAGATCTACCGACTTGCGAGTGTCGTCACTCATGACGCAGGCTGCCAATCGGCCCGCAACAGCCCGTACAGCAACAGATCCTCGTGCACTTCGTTCTTGAGGAACGCACCTTTCATGCGCCCTTCGTAATGCAGGCCAATCTTCTCCATCACCCGAGCCGAGCCTGTGTTACGGGCAAAGCATTGGCTGCCGACACGGTGCAGCGCCAGCTCGGCAAAGCCGAACGCCATTATCGCGGCAGCCGCCTCAGTGGTGTAACCCAGGTTGCGCTGGTGCGCAGCCACCCAATATCCCAAATGACCGCTTCGATGCGCCGCCGACAATCTGAGGCTGATCACGCCGATCAACTCGTCGGTCTCCCGCAGATGAATGCCCAACCCCAGGGAGTGCCCCGAACGGAAGTTCTCCTGCTGAGCGTCGATAAAAGAGTGCGCCGTATCCAGAGTGTAAGGCGACGGAATAGCAGCAGTGTTGTCAGCAATCTCAGGCCCGTTGGCCAGCTCGGAGAGTGTCTCGGCCAGGTGCTTTTGCAGTGGTTTCAACACCAGCCGCGCAGTGAATAGGTGAGGGAGTGCAGCGCTCATATCGGTAGCTCGCCGGGTAAATTTTCCAAGAGTGTACCCACATCGTGTCAGTTTCATTACGTCACAAAACAGACTGCACGGTCTTCTGCAAGACGCGTCCTAGACACTTAAAAGCTTAAATTAAAGTTAACCATTCGGTCATTTTTGGTTGCTAACGTGTCGCCCCTAATCCACTACGGGGTAACGGAATGAGAACCTGGGACGAACCCAAAAAACGCAAGGCGCACATCGAGCTGATCCCAATGATCGACGTGATGATGTTCCTGTTGGTGTTTTTCGTACTCGTGAGCCTGAACGTGATTCCGGCACTGGGCATGAAGACCCAATTGCCCAGCGCCAGCAGTTCGCAACAGCTCAAGCCGCAGAACAAATTCATCCTCACCCTGGGCCTGGAAGGCCAACTGCAACTGGATGGCAAAGACCTGACCGTCGAGGCCTTGGTGCCCGTGCTCAAGGCCGCCGAAAAGCCTGACAGCAAGTCGACAATCATCGTCAACAGCGACAAGGGGGTGGAAGTGTCCCGCCTGGTCGAGGTCATGGACACCCTGCGCCTGGGTGGCTTTACCTCCATCTCCATCGCCACGCGTAAGTCCTGATCATGTATGCCCTGTTTCGTGCGCGTCAGCTGCTGGGCGGCGTCCCGGCCATCATCGCCTTGGTGCTGATTGCACTGGGTATCCAGTCCCAAACCCTGAAAGTGCAGCCGGTGTATGACGAGTCCGCGGTTGAAATTGCCTTGGTCGAACCAGAGCCCGAAGTGGTCCCCGAACCCATGGTGGAACAAGAGCCGCCACCACCGGTGATCGAGAACGAAGAAGCCGAGCCGGCCCCTCCTCCACCGCCGCCAAAACCGCTGCCAAAACCTGAACCCAAGCCAAAGCCGCTGCCAAAACCTATGGCCGTGGCCGCCAAGCCAACCCCGACGCCCATGCCAGCTCCGGTCGCCGCCAAGCCCGTGCAGGCCGCTGTTGCCCCGACGCCCGCCCCGCCGGCGCCACCGAAAGTCGATGGCCAAGCCCTTGAAGGCGGCTACCTCAAAGGCTTGCGCAACGAGTTGGACACCTACAAGCAGTACCCCACCGGACGACAGGCTTCCCTCGAACGCCCCAATGGCGAGGTGGTGGTCTGGTTGATGGTGGACCGCCAAGGCCGCGTCCTCGACTCCGGGATCCAGACCCAGGCGTCGAGCATGCTGCTCAATCGGGCCGCCACTAACAGCCTGCGGCGTATCAAGCAGGTCAAGCCGTTCCCCGAACAAGCCTTCGGTGGACGCAACGAACAACGCTTCACCGCCACCTTCAACTACAGCGTGCAGTAAGCGAATTTCTGATCTTCACCCAAGAGGTAAACAATCATGGACATGAACCTGCTTCACGACATCACCTTCTATGTGATGTATGCCGCAATGGCCATCGCGATCTTCATTGCCATCGAACGCGGCATCTACTTCGCCTATGTACGGCGCCAGGCCCGATCGTTGATGGACGCCCTGGGCGCCGCCGTTCACAGCGAGCGTGATCTACCGGAAAGCGCGATCCATCGCGATAGCCTGCCCTTGAGCATGGTGCGGCCGGTGCTGGCGCAAAAGGCGTCCCATGGTTCGCGCAAGGACCTGGATGACGTGATCGAAACCCAATACCTGTCGACCCGAGCCCCGCTGGCCCGCAGCCTCTGGATCATTGAAACCATCACCACCGCCGCGCCGCTTCTAGGCTTGCTGGGGACCATCCTAGGGATCATCGACACCTTCAAGGCCCTGGCCAGTGCTGGCGTGTCCGACCCTGGCCAGATTTCCGGTGGTATCGGGACGGCGTTGTTCGCCACCGGGCTGGGTATCGCCATCGCCCTGTTCTGTGTGGTGTTCCACAACTTTTTCCAGGACAGCCTGGAGCGCATCAATGATCAACTTAAAATGCTGCTGATCCGCGCCGCCACCGGTGCCCGCGTGCAAGGCGAAGTGCCGCACCTGGTGCCAAACCCGATGCACAGTCGTACCGCCTGACCCCAAGACGAGCGCTGGGTGCGCTCGCCTTTCTTTTATATGAGACGTTTATGTCCGCATGCATGAAGTTCCCACGGGCGCTACTCGGCGTTCGTATTGCAGGCCTGGTTGGCTTGCTGATCAGTCCGCTGGCTCAGGCGGATTTTTCCATTCCGGGGTTTGAATTAGTACACACCGTGCCGGTGGCCACCACGCTGGGGACTGCGGATTTGCGTCAACCAGGGCTCGTATGGATCGAGCTGTTCGATGGGGCGAAAAGCCAGATCGATATTGGTCAGTTCTATGCGGCGGATCATCCCGGATCGGTGATGGACACCGTGATCGAACACCTTGAGGCCGCCGGTAAACGTGGGGTGAGGATTCGCTTCCTGCTAGAGGAAAAGGGCCTGAAGCTGTCGGATCCCGCCACTCTCGAACGGCTGAAAGCCATTCCCAACCTGACGTTCCGGGTACTGCCCTACGCGCAAGTGAGCGGTGGGATTATCCATGCCAAATACATGCTGGTAGATGGCAAGCAGGCGTTTATCGGCAGCCAGAATTTCGACTGGCGCTCACTGGAACACATCCACGAAACCGGGCTTCGCATCAGCGATGAACGCGTGGTTGCCCAGGTGCAGGCAATCTTTGAACAGGATTGGCAGGCCCAGGCAGCCCTGGCGGAAAACAAGCCCGTACCCCTGCCCGCTGCTGGCAAGGAACCGGCACGCACCGGCAACTACCTGGTCGCCAGCCCGCAACGCTACAACCCGCCTGGGGTGGGCGACTCGCAATTGGAGTTGCCGCGCCTGCTGGCCGAAGCGAAGAACGAAGTACGGGTGCAGTTGCTGGACTATGCACCACTGTCCTACGGGCCTGATAGAACCCGGCCGTATTACGCGGTGATCGACAATGCCGTGCGAGCTGCGGCGGCGCGCGGGGTTTCGGTCAAGTTGATGGTGTCCAACTGGAACACCGATAAGCTGGAGTTGCCCTACCTGAAAAGCCTGGCGGTACTGCCCAATATCCAGGTCAAGATCGTCACCCTGCCTCAGGCGCCCGAGGGGTTTATCCCCTATGCCCGAGTGATCCACAGCAAAACCATGGAAATTGATGGGCAGGTGGCCTGGGTGGGTACCAGCAACTGGCTCGGCGGCTACCTGGATAATTCGCGCAATCTGGAAGTGGTGATGCGTGATGCTGCGATGGCCAAACGCATTGGTGAGCTGCATGAGCAATTGTGGGATGGCCCGTATGCGAAACCGCTGGAGGTCATGAGTGAATACCCGGCCCCACATCCAGGCAAGCCTTGAGGACAAGCCCCCATAAAAAAACGCCGCTTATTTCCAAGCGGCGTTTTTGTATTTATGTAGGACACATCCCACTTCAGGGGCTCCCTTACCCTTCCTTCATGGTGTTAGTGTGTGGAAATATTTCTGATCTACCGATCAGACATTTCTTACCCACCACCTGCAAAGGAATGCCCCCAGCAATGGATTTCTCATTCAAGCACCTGGCTGCAACGACCCTGATTCTGGCCAGCCTTTCGTCGCTCGCCACGCCCGCGCTCGCCAATATTACCCCGCAACAGAGTGCGACCATCCTCAAGACCTTCAGCGATACGTCGGTCACGGATTTCAGGCAGTTCCTGACAAACCTGGCCAAGAGCGACCTGGCCAAAACCGATGATCTCGGCGCGGCAATCAGTGCGTTTCAAGGCAACAAGACCCTTACCGCCGAACAGCAGAACGAGATCTATCGTCTTCTAGGCATTTATACACGGGTGAAATACGGCGATGCGGCCCTTGAGACCCTGCGTGAGCTGGTGGCCATTCCGACCTTCCGCGTGGACGGCGTTGCCCAGCACGACAACCCTGAGTTCATCAAGATCGCCGATAAGATCAAGAACCTTGCCCAGGCCTTCAACCTGAACTTTCGCAACGTCGACAACCGCGTCTATGAAATCTCTCTCGAAGGCGCTGGCGATGAAGTGGTGGGCGTTCATGCTCACGCCGACGTAGTGCCTGTGACGCCGGAAAACTGGGTCCTGCCGGACGGCACCAAACTTGATCCGTTCAAGGTCACCCTGATCGGCGACCGTATGTATGGCCGGGGCACCGAGGATGACAAGAACGGTATCGTGGTAACGCTCTACGCCATGAAGGTCATCAAGGAAGAGAAGCTGCCTCTGGCGCGCAACTTCAAGCTGCTGGTCGACACCACCGAAGAAACCACTGGCGACGCCATCCCTTACTATTTTGAACGCAACCCGGTTCCCAACTACAACCTGGCACTGGACGGTGGCTACCCTGTAGTGATTGCCGAAAAAGGCTATGGCACGGTCATGGCGAACTTTGCCCGGCGCAAAGCTGAGGGCAAAGGCGCCGAGATCACCTCGATGACCGGCGGCCTGGCCACCAACCAGATTCCGTCGGCCTCGGTTGCCACCCTGATCACTGACAAACCCGCTGAACTGGCCGCCAGCCTGCAAAAGGCCGGCAGTGAGTACGCCAAGCGTAATGGCGGCGACTTCACGATCACCACCAAGGTCGACGGTAACGACGTCAAGCTGACTGTCACTGGTGTTTCCGCCCACTCTTCGGAGCCCGAATCCGGTGTGAACCCGGTCGCCCGGATGCTGGACTTTATCAACAGCCTGGACGGAAAAGTCGCACTCAAGCACAACCACATTACTGACGCTGCCCGTTATGCAGCCGACAACTGGGGCCTGGATTATCTGGGGGGCAAATTGGGGGTCGGTTTTTCCGATGCCTTTATGGGCCCGCTGACCACGTCCCTGACCTATGTCGCCATGGATGACAAAACCTTCAAGCTCGCGGTCAACTTGCGGGTGCCAAAGGGCAAGTCGCCAGAAGCGCTCAAATCCGAAATTGCCGACAAGATCGCTGCCTGGAGCAAAAAGACTCGCATTGCAGCGACCTTCGACTACTCGATCGCGGCACCGATGTACCGCAACCCAGAGGGTGAGTGGGTCAAGGCGCTGCTGGCCGTGGCCACTGAAAACCTGGGTATGGAACACAAGTTCGGCACCTCCGCCGGCGCCACTTCGGTCCATAACCTGCCCAATGGCGTGCAGTTCGGTCTGGCGATGCCAAACGTCAAGTACACCGGCCACACCGACAGCGAGTTCAAGACAGTGGAGCAGTTCCTGCTGGACCTGCAGGTCGTGACCGAGATGATGAGCCGCATCGGGCAACTGCCGAAGCTCTGATTCTCCTTTCGGGCCCGCTGTTGCGGCGGGCCCGGCTTTGGTCCCAGTGCACACTCGAACCGCCAGGCATCAATAACGCACAAACAAAAACGCCGCTCATTGCTGAGCGGCGTTTTTGTTAAATATGGAGCGGGAAACGAGACTCGAACTCGCGACCCCGACCTTGGCAAGGTCGTGCTCTACCAACTGAGCTATTCCCGCAAATGGCGTCCCCTAGGGGACTCGAACCCCTGTTACCGCCGTGAAAGGGCGGTGTCCTAGGCCACTAGACGAAGGGGACACGCTAACTGAAACACATGGTGTGTATTTCAGTGCCCAGACCCTAGCCCGAAGACTTGGTCCTGGTTTCACTCAGTGCCGCCCGAAAGCAACACTGTTTAAAATTGGAGCGGGAAACGAGACTCGAACTCGCGACCCCGACCTTGGCAAGGTCGTGCTCTACCAACTGAGCTATTCCCGCAATGGCGTCCCCTAGGGGACTCGAACCCCTGTTACCGCCGTGAAAGGGCGGTGTCCTAGGCCACTAGACGAAGGGGACACACGTACAACATTCACTCCCTACCGCGTTTCGCTGTGTGCTTTACGCTGTAAGTGGCGCGCATTCTATGGATGGATTGAGAGGTCGTCAACCCCCAACTATAAATTTATTTAAATCAATGACTTCGATGCGCTTTACCGAGCTTCTCGGGCATTCTCGACGTCCAGTGTTTGGCGCCTATATTCTGGCGTCCGACAAGGCGCTATAGTTCACATCAGCGAATGATGGCAATGTGCATCCATGCCGAGACCGCCTACCTATATAGAGGAAAGTACCGGATCAACTCGTCGATCAGTCCTATCCGCCCAATGCCCCAGTCACTACACTCCAACGCAAACCCAATAAAGAGGTCTCACCGGTGACACCACTCATGATCACCCTGCTGGTAATAGCCGGGATCGTAATACTGATCGCCATTGGCTACATGAACCATGTGGTGGAAAACAACAAACTGGAAAAGGCCAGGACCCAGATCGAGCTCAATGACCGACTGCGTCGATGCGGCGAAATCACCGAGACCTTCCCGGGCCAATTGATGACCCCCGCGCTCAAGCTGTTGCTGACCCGCCTGGAACTCAACGTCAACCAGCGCCTGTTGAACCTGAACAAATCCAGCGCGCCCATTAAAGCGCGAATCACCGAGCTCAACGCACTGATCGCCCAGGGCGAGTCGATTCCGGTGACCAATCCTCCTGGCCCGATCCAGACCGAAGCCAAGGCCAAGGACGTGCGTTTCCTGTTGGAAGCGCTGCACGGCCAGGTGACCCGCGCGGCCCAGGACGGTTTCTTGCCGACCAACGAGGCCAAGCACTGGATCAAGGAAATCCGCCACATCCTGGTGCTGCTGCACATCGAGTTCTTCAACAACCTCGGCCAGCATGCCTTGCAGCAGGCTCAGCCAGGCCAGGCACGCCTGGCATTCGAGCGTGGCGTCCAGTATTTGCGCAAACAGGCAGAGCCGGTGCTCTACAGCGAACAGTTGCAGTGGCTGGAGAAACAACTGGCCCGCGCCAACGCAATGGTGCTGACCAACACTCAGCCGGCTGCCGATGAGGTCAATGAATTGAGCGAAGGCTTGAAAGTCGTGGATGCGGATGCCGATTGGAAGAAGAAAGCGATTTACGACTGATCCCCTCTCCCTCTGTAGGAGCTAGGCGTCTCCCTCGCTCCTACATGATCTTCCCGTGCCATCATCCTGCATCTATCCTCCCGCCCGCGACTAGCGTAAAAAAGTGCCCCTCACTCTGTTAACGAAAGAGGCTCCTCCATGCCTGTCGCCGTGATTGATGGACAACCCTTGCACTACCTGGATCAAGGCAGCGGCCCCGTCGTCCTGCTAGGCCAAAGTTATCTCTGGGACCGCCGTATGTGGGCGCCGCAGATCGAAGCCCTTTCCCAACAGTACCGAGTGATCGTCCCCGAGTTGTGGGGCCATGGCGAGTCCGGCCAGCTGCCGCAGAAAACAGCATCCATGGATGACCTGGCACGCCAGACCTTGGCCCTGCTGGATCACTTGGACATTACCCAAATCAACCTGGTGGGTCTTTCGGTCGGTGGCATGTGGGGCGCGCGCCTGGCATTGCAGGCGCCGGAGCGAGTCAACAGCCTGGTACTGATGGACACTTACCTGGGCGCCGAGCCCGAGGCCACTCGCCAGTATTACTTCTCGCTGTTCAAGATGATCGAGGATGCCGGTGCCATCCCGGAGCCCTTGCTGGATGTGGTCGCACCGATCTTCTTCCGTCCAGGCATTGACCGCGAATCGGCCTTGTACCAAGACTTTCGCAATGCGCTGAAGGCCTTCCCCAAGGAGCGCCTGCTGCACAGCATCGTGCCGTTGGGCCGGCTCATCTTCAGCCGCGACAATGTCCTGGAACACTTGCCACGCCTGGACGCCGACACCACGCTGGTGATGTGCGGCGAGCAGGACAAGCCACGGCCACCAGCCGAATCCGAAGAAATGGCTGATTTGATCGGTTGCGCACTAACATTGATTCCAGATGCAGGGCACATCTCCAGCCGGGAAAACCCTGATTTCGTCAATGAAGCACTGCTGACGTTCCTGGCCAACCACGCCTGACCCCTCCCCCTTTTGAGCGCCGCGATCAAGCGGCGATCAAAGGCGGAAGTGCCCGACCATCCCTTTCAGCTCTGCCCCCAACTGCGCCAGTTGGATACTGGATGCCGCGTTGCCTTGCATGCTCAACGCCGATTGATCGGCACTGGCACGAATACTGGTGACACTGCGATTGATTTCCTCGGCCACCGAGCTTTGCTCCTCGGCGGCTGCGGCGATCTGCTGGTTCATTTGCTGGATCAACGACACCGCTGCCGCAATGCTGCCCAAGGCACTTTCGGTTTCCAGCGCGTCGCTGACCGCCAGCTTGACCAATTCCCCACTCTGCTTGATCTGCTGCACCGAAGACTGCGCCGCACTGCGCAAGGTACTGACCAGTCGCTCGATTTCCTCGGTGGATTGCTGGGTCCGCCTGGCCAACGCTCGCACCTCATCGGCCACCACGGCGAAGCCACGCCCCTGCTCTCCTGCCCGCGCCGCTTCGATCGCTGCGTTCAGGGCCAGCAAGTTGGTCTGTTCGGCCACGCTCTTGATCACCTCCAGGACGGTGCCGATGTTCTGGATTTCTGCGCTCAAGCTTTCGATGCTGGTACTCGCGGAAGTCGCCGAAGTCGCCAGCAACTCAATGCGCTGCAAGCTCTGGCGCACCACCTGCTGGCCACTGTCGACCTTGTCATCCGCTGTTTGCGCCGCCTGGGCTGCCTCTTCAGCGTTACGCGCCACGTCATGTACCGTTGCGGTCATCTGGTTCATGGCGGTAGCGACTTGCTCGGTTTCTTCCTTCTGGCTGCTGACCTCAATATTGGTCTGCTCGGTCACGCTGGACAGTGAGTGGGCGGAGCTTGCCAACTGCTCGATACCCGCCTGTAACCCGCTGACCATGCTGCTCAAGCCCGTACCCATCTGTTGCATGGCCTGCATCAGTTGGCCAATTTCATCGCGACGGCTGACCTCCATCCGGCCACTGAGGTCACCGGCGGCAATTTGTTGGGCCACCCCAATCACACTGCGCAATGGCATGACGATCAACCGGGTAATGACCCATGCGGCAATCAACCCTACCAGCAAGGCCAGGGCTGAAGAGCCTATGATCAGCAAGGTACTTTTCTTCAGTTGTGCCTGCATCGACTGATCTTCTGCGGCATAGGCCTGGTTGACCCGGGTCACCACTTGATCGGCGCGCTCATGCAGTTGTTTGTAGACGGTCTTTTCCTGTGCCAGCAGGCCGGTGTATTCGCCGAGCTTTTCGCTGAACGCCGCAATATGCCCGGCGACTTCATTGAGCACCGTCTGGTAGCCAGGATCCTTGACTGTGGTTTTCAGTTGTTCGGCCTGGGCCAGCGCCTGATCGGCCTGCTCAATCTTGCCTTGCCCGGCGTTTTCGTCATCGCCCTTGCGGCTTTGATCCAGACGCAGCCGAGCCTCGTTCATGGCTTGCAACATCAGCCGCGAAACCTGGCTGACCTGCCCCGCCTGCTCGATAAACTCGGCGCCGTCTTTGCCTTGGCTTTCCTTGAGACCGTAGGCACCGTCATCCGCCAGACCTGCCTGCAACACGTCGAGGTTGTTGGAGACACTGGAGACCGACCAACTGGCCATTTCCAGCGCCAGGTCCTTAGCTTGGGTCAGTTCGACAAACTCGTCGAACGCCTTGCGATAGGCGATGAGGGCCTGCTCCACATCCGTCATCACCGGCACATTGGCGGCAGAACCGGCCTTGAGACTGGCGGCCAAAGCGGACAAGGCATCGACGCTTTCATGCAAGGCGTCGACGGATTTTGGATCGGCATGCAGCGCATAGTCCTGCTCGATCAAGCGCACTTTCAACAGGCCGCTGTTGAGCGAAGACATGCTCTTCAGGCCTTCAAAACGCTGGCCGACGGTTTGCAGTGACCACACCCCAATGGCGGCCACCAGCGCCGTCAGTAGCAATACCAAGGCAAAGCCCAGACCCAGTTTCTTCGCCATACCGAGGTTGGCAAAACGTCGTTGCACGGCCGAAATCATTGCACTTGAGTCCTCTTGGAGTGGCGAATGCCATCAAGCCCACTTTCCATGAAGGGAGATTCGCAACGACAAGGCATCGAACACAAGACACTGGCGCCACAATAATGGCAAAAAGCTACATACCCGTCGTTTTCAGAATGGTAGAGGTCGATCCTGCAGGCCCTACGGCTTTGAACAGCGCCAGCGCGCGTTGATCAGCAGCATAGGCCACATTGATACGCAGCCAGTCGCTGTGCGCCCCCGTCGGATTGAACAGCGAGCCCGGCGACAACAAAACCCCAAGTTTACGAGCCCTGGCCTGCAACTGCGGGCGGCTGTCCACGCAAGGCCTGGCCCACACAAACATGCCCCCAGCCGGCACGGCAAAAACTTCCCACTCTTCGTCCTCCAGCACCTGCAGGGTCATGGCCATTTCGGTGCTCAGGCGCTTGCGTAGTCGCTGCACCCATTTGCGATAAGTGCCATTGACTAACAAGGTTGCCACCACCGCCTCGGCAAATCGCGAAGTGCCGATGCCGGTCAGGGTCTTGACCTTGACCAGTTGCCCAATGATTGCCGCACTGGCGGTCAGATAGCCCACCCGCAAGGCACTGCTGAGGGTCTTGGAAAAGCTCGAGACATAGATGACCCGATCTTCGTGGGACAACGCCGAGAGTCGGGTGCAGGTGGCATGTTGCAGGTCGCCATAGACGTCTTCCTCTATAATGAAGAAGTCCTGGGCGTGAGCCAGTTGCAACAAACGCTCCGCCACCACTAGGGTCAGGCTGGTACCTGTCGGGTTGTGATAGAGGCTGTTAATGAACAGGCACTTGGGACGATGTACCTGCAACAACTCCTCCAGTGCAGCAATATCCGGACCGCCACGGGTCCTGGGGATTTCAAGCAATTTGACGCCGTGAAACGCCAATAAACGGTACAGGTTGGCGTACCCCGGGCTTTCAACCATCACCGTGTCACCCGCCTTGAGCAACGTGCGTATCAGCAGGTCGAGGGCATGGCTGGCGCCCTGAGTGGTCAGGATACGGTCAAGGCTGGTGGCAATCCGGATATGGTTCAGGCGCCTGAGCAGTTGCTCGCGCAACGCCGGCAGCCCAAGCGGCGTGCTGTAGTTGAATAGCCCTGCAGTATTGGTGCGCGTGACTTCGCGAATGGCATAGCTGATGTCATCACTTTCACGCCAGGTGTCCGGCAACCAGCCACACCCCAGTTTCAATTCGCCCAGCGGGTTATCGGTGAAGCGTCCCCATCCTTGTTCCGCGCCCTCATACCACTGGTTTTCGCTCTTGGGGCCGCTGGCGACAGGTTGCTCGGCGACGAAAAAACCCGAGCCTTGTCTTGACGCCAGCAGTCCTTGCGCCACCATCCGCTCGAATGCTTCGATGACACTGGACTGACTGAGCAAGTTGTCACGGGCCAATTGTCGAATGGGAGGCAGGCGCGTCCCAGGGCCTACCCCGCTCTCTCGAATCCACTCGGCAACCGCACTGACGATCTGCTGAACTACCGGTACAAGGGCTTGTCGATCGATCCCTAAATCCATGAGCCACTCACTTCAACTGTTTGTCATTTAAACCCAAAACAGTTAAGCACAGACGTTGATGAGCGCCGCTCATAATATTTATTAAATCATTGATTTTATTGAATTATTTACCTAATGAAACACATTCGAACGCGGCATCTGGCCACCTACGGAAACGCCTCACAGCGCCTCGAAGGTATTCTGATCGGGTAAGGGCTTGCGGTCCTAGATAGCGGTGGCGCCACCGTCCACGGCCAACGCTTGCCCCGTGGTGAAGGCAGCGCCGTCGCTGCACAGATAGAGCACAGCACTGGCGATTTCCCCAACCGTACCAATACGCCCGACCGGGTGCATGGCAGCGGCAAATTCGGCCTTTCTCGGATCCGCCTCATAGGCGCGGCGGAACATGTCGGTGTCGATCACCGCCGGGCAGACCGCGTTAACCCGGATTTTCTTTTTCGCATACTCAATGGCCGCCGATTTGGTCAGGCCAATGACCGCATGCTTGGAAGCCGCATAAATACTCATCTTCGGCGCTGCGCCCAATCCGGCCACCGACGCCGTATTGACGATCGCCCCGCCGCCTTGGGCCAGCAGCAACGGCAACTGGTACTTCATGCACAACCACACGCCCTTGACGTTGACCCCCATGATGGCGTCGAATTCATCCAGGCTGCCATCGGCCAGTTTACCCTTCTCGATCTCAATCCCGGCGTTGTTGAAGGCATAGTCCAACCGCCCATAAGTGGCCACGATTTGCTGCATCAACTGCTGTACATCCGCTTCCAGGGTGACGTTGCAGCGCACGAAAATCGCTTCGCCACCGGCCTGATGGATCAATGCCACCGTGCTTTCGCCGCCCACCACATCCAGATCGGCGACGACCACTTTCAAACCTTCATCGGCAAAAGCCAATGCCGTGGCGCGGCCAATACCGTTAGCCGCACCAGTGACCAGGGCGACCTGGCCGGAAAACGTCATACTCATGGTTAGATCCTTGGATGGAATGCCCGTTGACCCAGTCTAGCCACTGGCAACACGTGCACGTCAGCACTATCAAAAGGCCGGTTAGCGCTCCATGAGTGGCAGTGATAAGCCTGCCGAGCTCACTATCATCACAGCCTATCGACGGGCATTCGCACCCGTCGGAGCAGCTTGCCCCCAGCGCCAAGAGGGACTATCACTCAAGGTTCACTTCTTCAGAGTCCCTGCCATGACTGCCCAGACCAATCGCCAATTCCTGCTCGCCAAACGCCCGGTCGGCGCGGCTACCCGGGACACCGTTACCTATCAGGAAGTGCCGGTGGGCACGCCTCAGGAGGGGCAGATTCTGGTGCGCAATGAGTACCTGTCACTGGACCCGGCGATGCGCGGCTGGATGAATGAGGGCAAATCCTACATTCCACCGGTCGGCATCGGCGAAGTCATGCGCGCACTGGGCGTGGGCAAAGTTATTGCATCGAACAACCCCAAGTTTGCAGTGGGCGACTACGTGAATGGCGCCCTGGGCGTGCAGGATTATTTCGTCGGTGAGCCGCGAGGTTTCTACAAGGTCGACCCAAAACTGGCGCCGCTGCCGCGTTATCTGTCGGCGTTGGGGATGACGGGGATGACCGCCTACTTCGCCCTGCTCGACACCGGTGCGCCGAAGGCTGGGGAAACCGTGGTTATTTCCGGCGCGGCCGGTGCGGTCGGCAGCATTGCCGGGCAAATCGCCAAGATCAAAGGTTGCCGAGTGGTGGGGATTGCCGGGGGCGCCGACAAGTGCAAGTTCCTGGTGGATGAGTTGGGGTTTGACGCCGCCATCGATTACAAGAACGAAGACGTACACGCTGGCCTCAAGCGTGAGTGCCCCAACGGCGTCGACGTGTATTTCGATAACGTCGGCGGCGACATTCTCGACGCGGTGCTGAGCCGATTGGCGCTGAAGGCCCGGGTAGTGATTTGCGGTGCGATCAGCCAGTACAACAACAAAGAAGCGGTAAAAGGGCCGGCCAACTACTTGTCGCTGCTGGTCAATCGGGCACGCATGGAAGGCTTTGTGGTGATGGACCATGCGGCAAACTTTGCCAGCGCCGGGCAGGAGATGGGCGGCTGGATGGCGCAGGGCAAGCTCAAGAGCAAGGAAGATATTGTCGAGGGCCTGGAGACGTTCCCGGAAACGTTGATGAAGTTGTTCAACGGGGAGAACTTCGGGAAGTTGGTGTTGAAGGTCAACTGACACACTGCTGCACAAAATGTGGGAGCGGCGGTGCTCCCACTTTTTTAAGTGTTGGCTTCAGATTCAGCGCTATCAGGCGATCTCGGCAACCACCGCCGCCAACGCCTTGGCCGGGTCGGCCGCCTGGCTGATCGGACGGCCGATCACCAGGTAGTCGGAACCGGCGTCCAGTGCCTGACGCGGAGTCAGGATGCGACGCTGGTCGTCCTGGGCGCTGCCCGCCGGGCGAATCCCCGGGGTGACCAGTTGCAGGGACGGATGGGCGGCTTTCAACGCCTGGGCTTCCAGCGCCGAACACACCAAGCCATCCAGGCCCGCCTTTTGCGCCAATGCCGCCAGACGCAGCACTTGCTCCTGTGGCTCGATATCCAGGCCGATGCCGGCCAGGTCTTCACGTTCCATACTGGTCAGCACAGTCACGCCAATCAGCAGGGGCTTGGGACCGCTGCGCTGGTCCAGCACCTCACGGCAGGCCGCCATCATGCGCAAACCGCCGGAACAGTGAACGTTGACCATCCACACGCCCATCTCGGCAGCGGCCTTGACCGCCATGGCCGTGGTGTTGGGGATGTCGTGGAATTTCAGGTCGAGGAACACCTCGAAGCCTTTGTCACGCAAGGTGCCGACGATTTCCGCGGCGCAACTGGTGAACAGTTCCTTGCCGACCTTGACCCGGCATAGTTTCGGGTCCAACTGGTCAGCCAGCTTCAGTGCGGCGTCACGAGTGGGGTAATCCAGGGCGACGATGATAGGAGTCTGGCAGACGGACATTGGAATGGGCTCTCAGGCAAGTCGAAATCGGCGCGGATTGTAGCGCAAGCAGCGCCGTTGCGGGATCCGATGATCGGTAAATCCTCAGGATTCGGGCATTGGCCAGCAAATATTTCAAAGTTGATACATTCACGACATGTCTACAACACGCCTGAAGACTAGCCTCGCCCCATGACCCGAGCGGCCAGCACTTCCAGCCACAGGATTGGGCGCCTATGCTGAACGTGACAACCTTGCCGCCGCCCTTGGGCCCAGCGGCCAACCAGGCAGATGATCGCACCATGCAAACCACAACCGCCACGCTGAATGACGATCAAAAAGGTACTGGTCTCGCCGACGACAAGCGCTGGAACACTCGCGCGCTGATTGTCGACGACGATGTGCCGATCCGCGAACTGCTGATCGATTACCTGGCCCGCTTCGGCATTCTTGCCAGCGGCGTGACCGATGGCGCCGCCATGCGCCACGCCATGTTGGCCGAAACCTTTGACGTGGTGGTACTCGACCTGATGCTGCCCGGTGAAGACGGCCTGTCGCTGTGCCGTTGGCTGCGGGCCGAGTCGGACATCCCGATCCTGATGCTCACCGCCCGTTGCGAACCCACCGACCGCATCATCGGCCTGGAACTGGGGGCCGACGACTACATGTCCAAGCCCTTCGAACCCCGTGAGCTGGTGGCGCGGATCCAGACCATCCTGCGCCGGGTACGCGACGATCGGACCGAACAGCGGGCCAATATCCGTTTCGATAACTGGCGCCTGAACAGCGTACTGCGCCAATTGGTCGCCGATGACGGCCTGGTAGTGCCACTGTCCAATGCCGAGTTTCGCTTGTTGTGGGTGTTTATCGAGCGCCCGCGCAGGGTATTGAGCCGCGAGCAATTGCTGGACGCGGCCCGGGGTCGCTCTATAGAAGCCTTTGATCGCAGCATTGACCTGCTGGTGTCGCGCCTGCGGCAAAAACTGGGGGATGACCCTAAAGCACCGCAGCTGATCAAAACCGTGCGCGGCGAAGGCTACCTGTTCGACGCCCGGGATATCGGTTAATGCGCAACGCCTTTAACACGCTGTTCGGCCGGTTGTTTGGTGTGTTGTTGGTGGCCATTGTCCTGGCCCATGTGCTCGCCTTCTTCTGGTTTCACCACTATGGCCCGCCGCCGCCGCCACCCCGCGAGACGTTTGTCGAGCAAGCTGATGGCACCTTGACGCCGCTGCCCCGGGAGCATCATCGCCCCTGGTTCGGCGGCCCAGTGGTGCCGCTCACGTTCCAATTCATCTCGTTGATCATCGCCGCCTGGTACGGTGCCAAACTGCTCAGCCGGCCGATCCAGCGCCTGAGCGCGGCGGCCGAGCGCTTGAGCGTCGACCTCAATAGCCCGCCGCTGGATGAGTCCGGCCCCCGAGAAGCACGCCAGGCAGCATCGACCTTCAACTTGATGCAAAAACGCATCCGCGAGCAGGTTACACAGCGGGCACGCATGCTCGGGGCCGTCTCACATGACCTGCGTACCCCGCTGTCACGGCTCAAACTGCGCCTGGAGCAGATCGAAGACACCAAACTGCAGGGCCAGATGCGTCAGGATCTGGACGACATGATCGGCATGCTCGACGCCACCCTCAGCTACCTGCACGAGCAACGCACCAGCGAAACCCGGCATTGGCTGGATGTGCAGGCGTTGGTGGAGTCCCTCGCCGAAAACGCCCAGGACCGGGGTTCGGACGTGCAATGCAGCGGACAGTGCGCACCGTTGCAGGTGCAGCCGATGGCCCTGCGCTCAAGCCTCAATAACCTCATCGATAATGCACTGCGGTATGCCGGCACTGCGCGTATTGAACTGGCCGATAGCCCTCAGGTGCTGGTGGTGCGGGTGATCGACCATGGGCCGGGGATTGCCGCAGATAAGCGTGAAGCCGTGTTCGAGCCCTTTTTCAGGCTGGAGGGTTCGCGTAACCGCAATTCCGGTGGAGTGGGTTTGGGGATGACCATTGCCAAGGAAGCAGTGGAGCGGCTCGGTGGCAAGTTGAGCCTGGAGGAAACACCGGGGGGCGGGTTGACTGCCGTCATGTGGCTACCCCGGGCGTAAAGTGCTGATCGCTCCATGCGGGAGCGATCATGCCGCCCTGATTATTGACCCGTCTTGTCTTCCCGACGAGCCTGGGCCTGACTGTTACTCCAGTCGATCAACAGGCTGTAAGCCACTGCCAGCAGCGTCGGCCCGATAAACAAGCCGATAAAGCCAAAGGCAATCAACCCACCAAACACCCCCAGCAGCACGATCACCAACGGCAGGTTGCCGCCACGGCTGATCAGGTACGGTTTGAGCACGTTGTCCACGCCGCTGATGATGAACGTCCCCCACACCCCAAGGAACACCGCGTAGGTGTAATCACCTTTCCACGCCAGCCACGCCGTGGCAGGAATCCAGATCAGCGGCGGGCCCATGGGAATCAGGCTGAGCAGGAACGTCACGATCCCCAGCACCAGCGCCCCCGGGACGCCGGCAATCAGAAACCCGATCAACGCCAGCAACGCCTGGGCAGCTGCCGTGCCGATCACGCCATTGACCACCCGTTGCACCGTACCCGCCACCAGTTCGATGTAGTAGCCGGCGCGGTCACCGATCAGGCGCTCCAGAAGACGATGGGCAAACATCGCCAAACGCGGCCCGTCCCGATAGAAAAAGAACACGAACACCAGGCTCAGTGTCAGTTCGAGGATACCGCCACCGATCTGTGCACTACGGGCCAACAACCAGTTGCCGACCTGCCCCAGGTAGGGCTTCAGACTGGCGATCAGTGCCGTCCCCTGCTGGTCGATGCTGTCCCACATGCCCACCAGCCGCTCACCGACCAAGGGGATGGAGCCCAGCCAGGCTGGCGAATGAGGCAAGCCGTCGACCTGAATATCCTTGATCAGCACCACGGCGCTGCGCACATGGTCTGCCAGGTTAAAGCCCAGCCAAACCAGCGGCACCGCCACCAACAGCATCCAGACCAGGGTCAGGATGCCGGCGGCCAGGGATTCACGCCCACCCAGCCAGCGGGTCAGCAGGCGCATCAGCGGCCAACTGGCAAACGCCAGCACCGCGCCCCAGAACAGCGCCGACCAGAACGGCGCCATCACCCAGAAGCTGGCACCAAACAGCACCAGGAGCAGGATCTGCACCAGCAGGCGATCATTGTTGAGCATGTGGTTTCTCGAAAAGAAGTCTGTAGAAGGAGAGCTTAGGCGAACGGCGCGGGTCCGTTCGCCCTGGAACGGTCAGCGTATCAGATGCAAGTGCAGGCCCTTGGCCTCGGCAGTGCCCGTTTCCAAGCGCGCGGCACGCACGCCTTGCTCGATCAGGCCCTGACGCCAGGCTTCGGCATTGGGCCCGGTCAAACTGACCCGCAAAGTCGCGTCCAGGTTCAATCCACGGGAAATCAAGGTCAGCCAGGTGGCATCAGGTTCGGCGCCGAGCTTGGGGAAGTCCAACTCGCCAGTGCTCTTCAGTTCCCGCAGGAGCGTGGCCGACGTTGGCAGCAAATCTCCCAGGGGGGCGCTGGCGTCGAGTTGCTCGACATGCAGGTAAGCCCGACGATTGCCCCGGGTGATGCCATATAGCGCGACCAGCGAGTTGTCTTGCGGAGCGGCTAGACGCAGCAGCAGATATTCCTGCTGGCCATCGGCGCCCACCAGTTTGGCGTTGCCGAAGACTTCATTGGCCCACAGGCTGCTTTCCCCGCAATCGCGGGCCTGGCACCAGAACAGCAATTGCGCGCCCTGGGCCTGCAACGCTTCGCGGGTGGCGGTAAAAGCCGCGCTGGAGGTGTGTTCGGCAGGAAGTTCATAGGTGATGGCAGTCGCTTGGCCGCGGGCGGTAGCCTGGCCTTCATAGCGCAACTGGCCGCTGATCTTGCGGATCGCCCCCATCGGGTAGATGCGCTCCTTGTCTTCAGTCGGGCGGTAATCGACGATCTGCGCGTCGACCTGACGTGCCACGGCAGGCAAATCCTGGCTACCCGGCACGTCGGCAGCGAACACCAGAGGGCTGAAACAGAACAGGCCCAGAATACGGATAAATCCTTTCGGCATACTCATTGGGTCAGCGAGCCCTGGCCATATGAGGTCGCAGCGGTGTTGAGATTGTTCATGGTTGACTCCCTTTCGATCCGCCCAGCCTCGGCAGTTGCCCCCGCCAAGTCAAGGCGTGGTGAAGAACCGATTGAAACAGTCTGCAACAAGGACCGCGCCAAGCTCGTCATTCAGGTGCAAATGATGACCACCGGGTAGCGTTGCCAGGTTGAAGGGAAGTTGTGCAAGCAATTCGGAATGTTTCGCCAACATGCCGTCTTCAGCCACCACCAATTGCGTCGGACAGGACACTCGACGCACGAAAGCCATGGCCTGCTCTTGCGTCAGACGCATCGGTGAGGCCAGGGTCAAGCGGCTGTCGCTGCGCCAGGTGTAACCACCCGGTACCGGCATCAGGCCACGCTGGGCCAGCAGTTCTGCGGCTTCGCGGCTGACCGCCACCACGCCCTTCATTCGCGCCTCAATGGCGCGGTCGAGCGTGGTGTACACCGGCTTGCGCTTGTCTTGCAAGCTCAATTGCGCCTGCAACGCCATACCCAAGCGCTCGGCGACATTCTCGCCGGTGGCGGTCGGCGGGATCACACCGTCGATTAATCCCAGGTGCGTCACCCGCTCGGGCAAGGCGCCGGCCAACACCAGAGAAACGATGGCGCCAAGGGAGTGACCAAGTAATGCAAAACGTTTCCAGCCCAGTTGTTCTGCCACTTGCAGCACATCGTGGACGTAATCCCACAGGGCATAACCGGCCCCAATCGGTCGATGGGCCGAGTGACCGTGCCCGGCCATGTCCAAGGCAATGATGCGCAGACCACTGAGTTTCGGTGCCAGGCGCGCAAAGCTGTTGGCGTTGTCCAGCCAGCCATGCAGGGCGATGACCGGCAAACCGTCCTCAGGGCCGAATAAATGGGCCGCCAGTTCGATATGCGGCAGGCTCAGGCGCACCTCTTCGACGGGCGCGGTCATGCGCAGTCAGGCTCGCACTGGCGGGCTTCCCAACGGGCAAACAGGTTCTTGATCAAGGTTGCGGTGTCCTGAGGACGCTCAAGGGGAAACATGTGGCCGCCGGGCATGGTCAGCATTTCGCCCATGGGCATGCGCCCGACGCTGCTGGCATGGTGGCGCATGACCACCCGGCTCTGCCGCCCACGCACCACCGCCAGCGGCACTTTCAATTGCCGCGCCTGGCCGGGGCTGGTGTGGGGCACGCCCCGGTAGATACTGATTTCGGTGGCAGGGTCAAAGCGCAGACGCAGACGATCCCCAACCTGTTGCAGACCATGTTGCAAATAGGCATCGAAACACTCGGGATCGAAGCCACGAAACAGGGTCTTGCCGGCGAAGTATTGACGCGCGGCGTCCAGGTCAGCGAACTCTTCACGCCGACCGAGGGTGCGGCCCGCCGGAGTCAGGCGGTCTATAAAGCCAAAGCGCTTGGCGGCACGGATCACCCAGCGGTCGGTCACGGTCAGTACCGGGGAGTCCAGCATCACCACGCCGCGATACAGCTGCGGGCAACGCAGGGCGGCGTGCAGGTGCAACACACCACCCAGGGAGTGGCCCACACCCCATACCGGCTCCGGTTGCTGCTCCAGGTGATGGATCAGCTCATCCACCAGATTCTGCCAGTTATCATCCACGGGAAACCGGGGGTCGTGGCCGTGCTGTGGCAAGTGCGCAACGGAATACTCCGGGGCCAGTGCGGCAAACAATTTGCCGTAGGTCGCCGAAGGAAAGCCATTGGCGTGAGCGAAAAACACGTGTTGCGACATACCGGACCTATCACCGAAAACAGAAATTTATTGTCCCCAAGCCCGGCTGCCACAGCAATGACTGTAACTGCCAGGAATGATGACACTCACGCCATGACTATCGAGCCGGTGGATTTTCACCCAGCGGCACCACTGCCATGGTCAGGCGCGACACACAGCTGGCCTTGCCTTCATCGCTGGTCAGGCGAATATCCCAGACATGGGTGGTACGCCCGATATGAATAGGCTTGGCCACCGCCGTCACCCGCCCCGAACGCAAGCCCCGCAGGTGGTTGGCGTTAATTTCCAGGCCTACGCAGTAGAACTTGCTGGCGTCGATGCACAGGTAGCTGGCCATGGAACCCACAGTCTCCGCCAACACCACCGATGCCCCGCCGTGCAGCAGGCCATAAGGTTGATGGGTGCGATGGTCGATCACCATGCTCGCGGTCAGAGACTCATCATCAAAGGCTTCGAAACGAATATCCAGCACTTCACCGATGGTGTTTTTCTGGCTGGAGTTCAGTCGTTCGATATCAGGTTGGGTACGCCACAGGCTCATTAACGTGTCCTTATTGGTGTTGTGAAGGGTTCAATCCTGCCACAGCACGGCCTCGGAGCGTTCGCTCCAGGCCTGGAACTGTGACCCGTACGTGGATTCGATAACGCTCCGTTTGATCTTCAAGGTCGGGGTCAGGAAACCGTTTTCCACCGACCAACTGTCTTTCACCACCACCAGTTGGCGCAAGCGCTCATGTTTATCCAGAGCCAGGTTAACCTCCTCCAGCAAGCGTTCAAGGCTACCGTGCAAGGCATTGCGGGCCGAGCCCGACGCATCTTGCAGCCCCACGGCGGACAACACACAGAGTCCCATGGGCGCGGTCAGGCCATCACCCACCACGCACACTTGTTCGATACGTGCATGCTCGGCCAGGCGGTTTTCGATGGGGGCCGGAGCCACGTATTTACCTTTGCTGGTCTTGAAGATTTCCTTGAGGCGCCCAGTCAACCGCAAACGGCCCTCGGTGTCCTGCTCACCCTTGTCGCCAGTGCGCAGGAAGCCGTCTTCGGTGACGGTTTCGGCGGTTTTCTGCGGGTCCTTGAAGTAACCGAGCATGGTCGCGCCACTGCGCACCTGCACTTCACCCGACGGATCGATACGCACCTCGACTTCCGGACACGGTAGGCCGATCCAACCGATTTTCTGTTGGCCGGGACGAGAAACATGGGAGTAACCGCAGGTTTCAGTCATGCCGTAGACCTCCAGCACATCCAGCCCCAGTCTCTGGTACCAGCGCAACAGCGCTTCAGGCACCGGCGCCGCCCCGGAGAGTGCGATGCGCAACGCATCCAGGCCCAGCCCGGCGAGCACCTTGTGCCCCACCCGCTTGCCAATAAACGGCAAGCGCAACAGGGTATCGAGGCGCTTTTCTGGAATCTTGCTGTACACACCCATCTGAAACTTGGTCCATATCCGTGGCACACCGAACAGCGCCGTCGGCCGCGCCCGCCGGAGGTCAGCCAGAAATGTATCGAGGCTTTCGGCAAAAAAGACGGTCTGCCCGGTGTAGATCGAGGCCAGTTCGACAAACATGCGCTCCGCCACGTGGCACAGCGGCAAGTAGGACAGCAATCGGTCGCCCTCCCCCAGGCCAAACAATTCGGTACCACGTACGGCGGCGAAACCCAAGGCGCCGAAGCTGTGCATCACCCCCTTGGGCAAGCCGGTGGTGCCGGAGGTGTAGATGATGGTGGCCAGGTCTGATGGGGCTGGCGCCGGGTTGTCCTGGATCGGTGAGCAGGTTTGCAGGTCGGCCCAGGTGTAATCGAAGTCGCCGGCCGGGCACAGCGGCAAACTGATGGTGGGCAGGCTCGCCTTGACCCCGGGCATCATGGAGGGCCAGTCGTCCAGCTTGCCTATAAAGACCAGGGCTGCCTCGGAATGCTCCAGCACATGGGCGACGGAATCGGCGGTGAGGTTGGGATAGAGCGGTACAGAGACGTGCCCGGCCATCCAGATCGCCAGGTCGGCGATGATCCAGTGGGCGCAATTTTTCGAGATCAGGGCGATATGGGAGCCTGGGGCCAGTTCCCGCGCTCGCAGCCAGTGTGCGGCGCAACGTGCTTGATGGCCGACGTCGGCCCAGGTAAGGGTTTGTACCTCGTCACCGCCCATGGGTTGGACCATGAAGCGTTGGCGCGGGTGACGCGCTTCACGTTCGAAGAAGACCTGCAGCGGCAAACGAAAAGCGACAGACATGGGGGCGCTCCTGTGTGTTGCGATGGTAGCCAACCAAGCACTTGCTTGGGTGACTATATAGCACACACGGAGGGGGCTTCTATGGGGGAACAAGATTCAAGTTCTGCGTTTTTTTGGGGGGTACATATCCGTTGTTGTGGTAACGGCCTCTTATGGTCTCGCTCTTACAGCGAGTCACTTTTGGAAAAGAGCCCGGAATGCCGGCCCAGCCAAAAGTAACCAAAAGGGCTCTTGCCCCACCACTCGGCACCTCGCCTAGGCTCGGTGTGCCCGCACTCCGGCATTACTCCGTGGGCCGCCGCGACGGGCCATCCATGGCCCAACGCGGCTAAACCGGCGTCCTGCCGGTTTACCCACTGCGTAATACCTACGTTCGGCCAGCGTGGTTTAACGGGGCGCCTCAGATCAAGATCAAGATCAAGATCAAGAGCACGCAGCCTCGCTGGCGCTCGACAGCTGCTACGCGAGGGTGGGGAGGAAGGAACGCATACGTTTCAAAGATTAGGTCGGCTACTAGGCCGCCTCGCTTTGTTTTTGATCGTAGGCGCCCCGTTAAACCACGCTGGCTGAACGTAGGCATTGGTCCGTGGGTAAACCGGCAGGACGCCGGTTTAGCCGCACTGGGCCATGGATGGCCCATTGCGGCGGCCCACGGAGCAATGCCTACGTTCAGGCATGCCGAGCCAGAGCGAGGCACCGAGTGGTGGGGCAAGAGCGTTTTGGTTACTTTGCCGCTTTTGCAAAGTGACCCGCCGTAAGGGCGGAACCAATAGCGGCCGTTACCGCAACAACGGATCTGCCCCCCACCCCAACAGAGCCGCGCCCAAACCAACGGGTCTTCTACAAACTCTTGACACTATTGAGGCTCATCAACCCCGCTAACGGAAAGTCCCCCTCCAGCTCCGCCAAACTCGCAGTACTCATCGGCTGCGGCTCACGCAAATGGCGATGCTGCATAAAGCTGATCAAGCTCCCCACCAGCGGCTGATGACTGACCAATAGCACCGTGTCATCCGTATCAAGATGATCCAGCACCTGCAGCGGACTGCTCTCCGGCGTCAACCAGGACACCGTGCGAATCTCCGGTTCAAACCCCAACGCCTCACGCACCAACTGCGCCGTCTGCTGCGCCCGCACATAAGGGCTGGCGATGATCGCCTTGATCGGCTGGCCAATCAGATGAGCCGCACTGCGCAGCACTTCTGCACGGCCATGCTCGGTAAGGTTGCGCTCGGCATCAGTGCGGGCATGCCCTTCGGCTTCGCCGTGACGCAATACCCACACCTTCATAGCTTCGGTTCCTCATCACGCACCGGATGCGGCGCAGGCGGCACGCTGTGGGCGGCTTCGCCTTCCGGCGCGCGCGGGGTTGGCCAGTCGGCGAACGGCCAGGGTTTTTGCTCGCTGTGGAAGCTGCCAAAACGGCCGATCTGCGCCAGGAACTGGCTGAGGCTGTCACCAAAGTTCATCAGGCCCAGGTTCGGCGCCCCGTAAACCAGACGGTAAATCAGTTGCACCACCACCAGCGCGCCCAAGAGAAACTGCGCCACTTGCCACACAAGGGCAAACACCAGCATCCACAGGACACGCAGAACAATGGACTCATACTTGGGTGCTGCTTTCGGATCGTTCATCACGCGTTCCTCAGTTGAAACCACTGGTGGAAATAAAGTCGACATCGGTTTTCGGCTCGGCCCGCATCAGCAACTCGATTACCTGGTTCAAGGTACGCCCCTCAAACAGGATCGCGTGCAGGCCTGCAACCAGCGGCATATAGACCCCGACTTCCTGGGCCTTGGCCTTCAGTACTTTCAGGGTGTTGACGCCTTCGGCCACTTCCCCCAGGCGCGTCACGGCGTCTTCCAGGCTCAGGCCCTGGCCCAAGGCGAAACCGACCTGATAGTTACGGCTTTTCGGTGACGAGCAGGTGACGATCAGGTCGCCCACCCCGGCCAAGCCCAGGAAGGTCATCGGGTTGGCGCCTTGGTTGACCGCAAAGCGGGTCATTTCCGCCAGTGCACGGGTGATCAACATGCTCTTGGTGTTTTCCCCCATACCCAACGCCACAGCCATGCCGGCAATGATTGCGTAGACGTTCTTCAGCGCTCCGCCCAACTCCACACCGAAGCGGTCAGCACTGGCGTAGACCCGGAAGGTGCGGCCATGCAGCACTTCCTGGACCCGTTCACACAGAGCCTCGTCCTCGCTGGCCACCACCGTGGCGGTCAAGGCGTGCTCGGCCACTTCCCGCGCCAGGTTAGGCCCGGACAGCACACCGATATGGGCTTGGGGGGCGATTTCTTCAAGGATTTCGCTCATCAGCTTGAAGGTGTGGGCTTCGATGCCCTTGGTCAGGCTGACCAGTTGCTTGCCGGCCAGACGCTCGGCATGGGGCGCCAGCACCGAACGCAAGGCGCTGGACGGCAGGGCGACGAAGCACAAGTCGCAGGCGGTCAAGGTCGCCAACAGGTCGGTGACGGGCTCGACCGCCGGGTGAATTTTGATGCCTTTAAGGTAGCGAGGGTTTTCACGATTGACCCGAATGGCCTCGGCCTGTTCGGGATCACGCATCCACTGGAGTACCCGATGGCCGTTCTCAGCCAACAGGTTAGCCACGGCGGTACCAAAACTTCCGCCTCCCAGGACCGCAATAGGGCGCTGTTCAGTCATATGCAATCCGTTAATCCATACCAGTGGCGATGGCGACATTATACGGGGCGACCCGCCTGCGGCCAGCCCCCGCGTAAATTCCCGCGTTTGTCGGAAAATGGCGTGTTTACACGCGGTAATTGCAAGGGCGACGACTGGCAAAAGCCCTCGCCTCAGTTAACATGGGCGGCTATTCGATATTATCAAGGCCGTGCCGTGTATTTGGGCCCTCCTCCTCGTTCATCCCTCGTTCTGGCGCTGCTGTTCAGCGGACCGTTGCTGGCCGACGATCTTTTCCTCGACAGCCAGCCGCTGCCGCAGGTCTTGACCGCCACTCGGCTCAAGCAGTCGGCCGCCGCCGTGCCCGGCAGCATGACGGTGATCGACAGCGAGCTGATCAAGGCCAGCGGCGCGCGGGACATTGCTGAATTGCTGCGGCTGGTGCCCGGGATGATGGTCGGCTACACCACCGGCAACCAGGCGGCCGTCAACTACCACGGCACCAACGCCAGCGACGCGCGGCGCATGCAGGTCCTGATCGACGGCCGCTCGGTGTATCGCGCAGGCTTGGCCACCGTGGACTGGAGCGACATCCCGGTGGCCATGGAAGACATCGAGCGCATCGAAGTCTTTCGAGGCCCCAACACTGTCAGCTATGGCGCCAACGCGCTGATGGCGGTGGTCAACATCCTCACCCGCTCACCGGCCAACAGCCAGGGCACGCGGATGAAAATCACCCAAGGCGAACGGGGAATCAATGACTACTACGCCAGCCAAGGTGTGGGCTGGGAAACCGGCAACCTGCGGCTGTCAGTTTCCGGCCAGCAGGATGATGGTTTCGACAGCGATGCCCTCGGCGCCGATCGGCGCGACAGTCGCCGTCTGAACCGCTTCAGCCTGGCCGTCAGCCAGACCTTGAATCAGCAACAGAGTATCGACTGGCAATTCAACGCCAAGGAAGGAAGCAACCAGCGCCCTTATACCTACAAGCCGGTATTCGATGGGATTACCGAAGGCGGCACCAATTCCGACGTCTCCGCCAAGGACTACGCGGGTTCGTTACGCTGGAACTTCGACTTCAGCCCCGAGCACAGCCTGTACATCCAAGGGTCGGCCCAGCAATGGGATCGCCGGCAAATATGGAAAGCCTGCGACGCCAAGGTCTCGTTCAGCCCTGAGCTGACGCAACTGTGGCAACTCAATTCCAACTACGCCGAGAAACTGGCGCGGCACATGGATAACTACACCAGCGCACCGCCGGGCAGCGCTGCCGAACAGGCCCTGGCGAACCAGGTGCTGGACCAATGGAAGAACGGTGGCGGCAAAGACAGCGTCTGCGGCAACATCGACCAAAGCACCCGGGAAAGCCGCTACGACCTGGAGCTGCAGGACACCCTCAGCCTCACCGACAGCCTGCGCCTGGTCAGCGGCATGAATTACCGCTACGACCGCGCCGACTCCGACACCTACTTCAACGGCACCCTGGACGACAACACCTGGCGCCTGTTCGGTCATCTGGAATGGCGGGCCAGCGAACACTGGCTGCTACAGGGTGGCGCGATGTTCGAGGACACCCGCCTGAGCGGCAACTCGTTGACCCCAAGGGTCGCCGTCAACTACCTGATCAACCCGCGCCATGGCCTGCGGGCGGTGTACTCCGAAGCCATCCGTTCCCCTGACATGTTTGAGAACAACGTCAACTGGAGCTATCGGGTTACCAATCTCAGCTCGCCGGCCTACGGACAGAACTCTGGCCAGTACTTCGTCAAGACCCGTGGCCCGGGTAACCTCGACAAAGAACTGATGCGCTCCCGGGAGCTGGGCTACAACGGTTTTTTTGCTGATATCGGGCTGAACGTCGACGTGAAGCTGTTCTATGACGAAATCACCGACATGATCAGCGAGCCACTGCGCAACAACCAGTACATCGCCAGCAACGCCAACAGCTCACGCTTTACCGGCACCGAAACCCAGCTCGACTGGCGCGTGAGCGCGGCCGACCGGCTGCGCCTGACCTATGCTTATGTCGATGCCAGTGCCACCAATCCGCTCGACCAACAGCAGACCGCCCGCAACAGCGGCTCCGTCGGCTGGCTGCGCGAGTGGGGCCAAGGCTGGTCCAGTGCGCTGTTCTATTATGGCGACGACGCCCTCAACCAATATCGCTTCGAACGGGTCGATATGCGGGTAGCCAAGCGCATTGCCTTGGGCAAAGCCAACCTGGAGCTGGCCGGCATGTTGCAGCAACGGCTCGATAACCAGCCCACCACCTGGGCCGACAACAACTACGACCAGCGCCACGTGCTCTACTTCAGTGCGGAGTTAGAGTTCTAGATGAACCACCCTCCGTCACGGATGACCCGCTTCTTCGCCGCCCGCGTCTGGCGGCGCTGCCTATTGCTCGCAAGCCTGCTGTTCGCCACCCCGACATGGGCGGCCGAGATCCTGCTGACCGCTGCCGAGGATGGCCCTGGAGTACAGGCTTTCGTACAGGCCCTGGGCCAACAGCGCCCGGAAGACAGTGTGACATTCACGCCACTCAGAGACCTTCCCGCACCCGCTCACTTGCCGAACACTACCCGCCTGATCCTGCTGGACCTGAAAAGCCTCGACTGGCGCTTGCAGGACAATCAGGGCCCGCCGACCCTGGTGCTGCGCATCAGCCGCCTTCAGGCCCGCCAGCACCTGGGGCATAACGTGCCGCCAAGGATCAGTCTGTTATGGAGCGACCCACCGCTGGAGCGCCAACTACGCCTGATCGCCGACATCCTGCCCCAGGCGCGGCGCATCGGTGTCCTGTACGGCATCGACAGTGAATTCCTGCTCCACGAACTGCGCCAGCACGCCTCGTCCATGGGACTGGAAATCGTCTCCCAGCCCTGGGACAACATTAATGACAGCCGCCCGCTGCAAACTTTGTTCAAGAGCAGTGATGTTCTGCTAGGCCTGGACGATCCCCAGCTGTACAACCCGAAAACCGCAAAGAACCTGCTGCTAAGTAGTTATGCCAGGCAATTGCCGTTGATCGGGCCCAACGCAGGCTTCGTCAAGGCCGGCAGCCTGGCCAGCACCTACAGCGATCAAAGCGATTGGCTGGACGTACTCGACCGCCTGCTGGATCACTCGCCGTCCAGTTGGCCACGCTCGTTGTACCCGGAACACTTCAAAGTCGTGGGCAACCCGCAAGTCGCGCGCTCACTGGGGATCGAACAGGTGGACGAAGCCGCAGTCGCAGTCCGATTGGCCGAAGGAGAAAAACGCCCATGACCTTCCGTCGCCGTTGGGACATCAGTACCCGCACCCAGATCATCACCCTGGGCCCGGCCTTGTTGCTGACGCTGCTGCTGATCAGTTTTTTCACCTTCGTGCGGATTCAGGACCTGCGCCAGGAACTCGACCACACCGGTCAACTGATCGCCAACCAACTGGCCCCGGCCACCGAGTACGGCGTGATCTCCGGCAACAACGATGTGCTGGAAAGCCTGTTGCGCGCCACCCTGGCCACACCCCACGTGCGCTTCCTGGAAATCCAGGACAGTACGGAGAACATCCTGGTCTACGTCGAACAGCCCTCGGAAAAACACGACCGCTCGCTGTCGGTGAAAGTGTTCCAGGCGCCGATACGCCTGCAACATATCCAGTTGGGCAATGACTTCTTCCAGGACAACAGCGCGCAACCCAAGGCCCCCCGAGCGGACTATCTGGGCCGAGTGATCGTCGGCATGTCCAACGATGCCTTCAGCCAGCGCCAGCAGGAGATTCTGTTCAAGGCCGGGATCCTCGCGTTGTTTGCCCTGCTGTTTACCTTCTTGCTGGCGCGGCGACTGGCCGCCAGCCTGTCGCAGCCAATCAGCGCCATGGGGCATGCGGTCAAGGCCATTCAGCAGGGCGACTACAAAACGCCACTGCCCATCGTCGATGACTCGGAACTGGGCGACCTGTCCCGTCACATCAACAACCTCGCCGAAGGCCTCAACCAGGCCAGCCGCGAACAGCACCAGGCCATGGCCCAACTGATCCAGACCCGCGAAGAGGCCGAGCGGGCCAACAATGCCAAGTCAGATTTCCTGGCGATGATGAGCCACGAACTGCGCACTCCGATGAACGGCGTGCTGGGTATGTTGCAACTGCTGGAAACCACCGACATGACCGAGGAGCAAACCGAATATGCGGCGCTGGCCTCCGAGTCCACCGAGCACCTGCTCAAAGTCATCAACGATATCCTCGACTTCTCACGCATCGAGCGCGCGGCCCTGGAGCTTGAGCACATCCCGTTCAATCTGGTCGAGTTGATCAACAGTTGCGCCCAGGCCTTCCAGCACAGCGCCGTACAACGCGGGCTGGTGCTGGAGTTATCGATACCGCGGGGCATGGACTCGTTGCAGGTTCAGGGTGACCCGACGCGGATCCGGCAGATTCTGGTGAACCTGATTGGCAACGCCCTGAAGTTCACCGAGCGTGGCACCGTCACCGTCGAGCCTCACTGGCAGACGCTTGACCATGAACTGCTGTGGTTCACCTGCACCGTGCGCGACAGCGGGATAGGCATCTCGGCCGAGCGCCTGGAGCTGATGTTCGACGCGTTCCAACAGGCCGACAGCTCTATCTCAAGACGTTACGGCGGCACTGGCCTGGGCTTGCCCATCGCGCGCACTCTGGCCGAACGGATGGGCGGAACCTTGCGTGCCCAGAGCGAGGAAGGCCAAGGTTCGGTATTTACCCTGGAAATCCCCCTGGCGATCTACCAGCAGAGCCTGCCGGTCATCGCACCGGACACCCAAGGTAAAGCCAGTGCCGGCGAGGGACGCAACGTCTTGTTGGTGGAAGACAACCCGGTCAACCGCACGGTAGTTGAAGCCATGCTGCGCAGCCTGGGGTTCGAGGTCAGCATCGCCACCGACGGCGCCGAGGCGATTCGCAGTGCCGAAAGCCTGATTTTCACCGCGATCCTGATGGATTGCCGGCTGCCACTGATCGACGGTTACGAAGCCACCCGGCAGATTCGCCAACTGCCCGGCTGCGCCGATCTGCCGATCATCGCCCTGACCGCCAACGCCTTGCAGGGCGACCGCGAAGCCTGTCTGACCGCCGGAATGAACGACTACCTGGCAAAGCCGTTCAAACGTACGGATTTGCAGCAAATCCTACAACGCTGGGTTCAGTAGATGGACACCATCGGCCAACTGCGACTGGCGTGAAAGGCGAAAGTGCGGCAGTCTTAGGCACCCGAACGGGCCTGTAAATCGGCCCGGTTTATAATTTCAGTGCACAAGTGTACATTCATGCCCTTGACGCTGTGACTTTCACTACAACGCAATAGTCTATGTGTAGGCTGCCGATATGAGGCATGAACGCTTCAGTCGGTCGGGAAGATTTGCCCTACCCTGCCGCATGGGACTATTGAGGAGCTCGCATGACCAAACAAAACGCCTTTACTCGGGAAGATCTGCTGCGCTGCAGTCGCGGTGAGCTGTTCGGCCCAGGTAACGCGCAACTGCCCGCCCCGAACATGCTGATGGTGGATCGCATCACCCATATCAGCGAAGAGGGTGGCAAGTACGGCAAAGGTGAATTGGTCGCCGAGCTGGATATCACCCCTGACCTGTGGTTTTTTGCCTGCCATTTCGAAGGCGATCCGGTAATGCCGGGCTGCCTGGGCCTCGACGCCATGTGGCAGTTGGTCGGCTTCTACCTCGGCTGGCAAGGCCTGCCGGGCCGTGGCCGGGCCCTGGGTTCGGGCGAAGTGAAGTTCTTTGGCCAGGTCTTGCCGACCGCCAAGAAAGTCACTTACAACATTCAAATCAAGCGCGTCCTCAAGGGCAAGCTGAACCTGGCCATTGCCGATGGTTCGGTGACTGTCGACGGTCGCGAGATTTATACTGCCGAAGGCCTTCGGGTCGGCGTATTCACTTCCACTGACAACTTTTAAGGGTTATCCGCATGCGCCGCGTCGTTATCACTGGTCTGGGCATCGTTTCGTGCCTGGGCAATGACAAAGAGACCGTCTCCGCTAACCTGCGTGCAAGTCGCCCTGGCATCCGCTTCAACCCGGAATATGCCGAAATGGGTCTGCGTAGCCAGGTTTCCGGCTCCATCGACCTGCCCCTCGAAGAGCTGATCGATCGCAAGATCTATCGCTTCGTCGGCCACGCAGCCGCCTACGCCTACCTGGCCATGAAGGACGCGATCGCTGATTCCGGCCTGACCGACGACCAGGTGTCCAACCCGCGTACCGGCCTGATCGCCGGCTCCGGCGGCGCGTCGACCTTGAACCAGATGGAAGCGCTGGACATCCTGCGCGAGAAAGGCGTCAAGCGTGTTGGCCCGTACCGCGTCACGCGGACCATGGGCAGCACCGTTTCCGCCTGCCTGGCCACGCCGTTCAAGATCAAAGGCGTGAACTACTCGATCTCCTCCGCTTGCGCCACCAGTGCTCACTGCATCGGTACCGCAGTCGAGCAGATCCAGTTGGGCAAGCAAGACATCGTGTTCGCTGGCGGTGGTGAAGAAGAACATTGGAGCCAGTCGTTCCTGTTCGACGCCATGGGCGCCCTGTCCACCCAATACAACGAAACCCCGGAAAAGGCCTCCCGCGCCTACGACGCCAAGCGTGACGGTTTTGTCATCGCCGGCGGTGGCGGCATGGTGGTAGTCGAGGAGCTGGAACACGCTCTGGCTCGTGGTGCGAAGATCTACGCGGAAATCGTCGGCTACGGTGCTACTTCCGACGGCTACGACATGGTTGCGCCAAGCGGCGAAGGTGCGATCCGCTGCATGCAGATGGCCATGGCCACTGTTGACGGCCCGATCGACTACCTGAACACCCACGGCACCTCGACTCCGGTCGGCGACTCCAAGGAAATGGAAGGCGTACGTGCAGTATTCGGCGACAAGGCACCGGCGATCAGCTCTACCAAGAGCCTGTCTGGCCACTCCTTGGGCGCCGCCGGCGTTCACGAAGCGATCTACTGCTTGCTGATGATGGAAGGCAACTTCATGGCAGGTTCTGCCAACATTGAGGAACTGGATCCGGAAGTGGCTGACATGCCGATCCTGACCAAGACCCGTGAAGATGCGACCATCAACACCGTGATGAGCAACAGCTTCGGCTTTGGTGGCACCAATGCCACCCTGGTGCTGAAACGCTGGCAGGGCAAGTAAGCCTCGCAAACCGAGTCGCCTGCTTCGCGAGCAAGTCGAATCGTCGCACCGCCGCTCCCACATTTCGACCGCATTCCTTCAGGATGTACACGGTCAAGTGTGGGAGCGGCGGTGCGACGATTCGACTTGCTCGCGAATGGGCCAACTCGATTTCAAGCCCTACACCGAAAATCGCGCCACCATCGTATTAAGATCCACCGCCAACCGCGACAACTCCTGACTCGCCGCACTCGTCTGGGTGGCTCCCGCCGATGTCTGCTGCGCCAGATCGCGGATATTCATCAAATTACGATCCACCTCCCTGGCCACCGCCGCCTGCTCTTCCGAAGCACTGGCGATCACTAGGTTACGCTCGTTGATCAGCGTAAATGCCGAAGCAATTTCCTCCAATGCCGTACCGGCCGCCTTAGCCACATCCAGCGTCGAACGCGCCCGAGTGTTGCTCTGTTGCATAGAACTGACCGCCTGATCAGTGCCCTGCTGGATCCCGCTAATCATCTGTTCGATTTCCTGGGTCGACTGCTGAGTGCGATGGGCCAAGGCCCGCACTTCATCCGCCACCACCGCAAAACCGCGCCCGGCGTCACCAGCCCGCGCTGCCTCAATCGCCGCGTTCAAAGCCAGCAGGTTGGTTTGGTCGGCAATCGAGCGAATCACATCCAGCACCTTGCTGATGCCGTAGACTTTTTGCGCCAGGTCCTCGACCTGTGTCGCATTGGCCGTCACATCTTCAGCCAGGGATTCGATGGATAACACGGTCTGGTGCACCTGTTCGCGACCGTGCTGGGCAATGCGATCGGATTCCCGGGATGCCTGGGAAGTCGCCACTGCGTTGCTCGCGACCTCTTCCACCGCCACGGTCATCTGGTTGACCGCCGTGGCGGCCTGTTCGATCTCCTGGCTTTGCTGATGCAGGCCACGGGTGGCATCTTCGGTGACGCAACTGAGCTCTTCAGAAGCAGATGCCAACTGGTTGGAGGAGTCGGAAATACGCCGGATGGTTTCACGCAGGCTCTCCTGCATGCTTTTGAGCGCCTGCTGCAGGCGCGCCGGCTCATCCTTGCCGCTGACAGTGATCTCACCCGTCAGATCGCCGCTGGCCACGCCCTGGGCCACTTTCAACGACTGGGACAGGGGCAGCACGATGCTGCGAGTCAACAGCAAAGCCAAGCCGATGGTGATAAGGGCCGTCACCGCGATCATGCCAATCACCCAGCTTCGGGATCGACTGAACACACTCTGCGCGAGCGTCGCCGCCTGATTGGCACTGACTTTGTTGAGAATAACCAACTCATGAAGGGTGCCGGCCATCGCGTCAGCCAATTGATTCATCTCGCCATTGACCACCTTGAGGGCGTCCTCCAATTGGTTTTGCCGAGAGAACGCCATGACTTGCTCCTGGCGCTGCAAGTATTGCTGCTGTTCGATTTTAAAGCGGTTGAACAGCACCGTCTCCTCAGGCAGGACAATCAGCCCTTCATACAAAGACTGCGCGCTATGCAAACCATTTTTTATATCGGTGATTTTCTGCTCATTCAGCGCCAACGCCTGCGGATCGCGATTGAGCAGTAGACGCAAGGTCAGGGCGCGGACGCGCAACAGATCCTGATTCATCTCGCCGACCGCCATCACACTGGGCAGCCAGTTGTTTTCCACCTGGTCCGACTGCTGGCGCATATTGCCCATCTGCAGCAAGGCAAAGCCTCCCAGGGCAAACACCATCAACGCCAGCAGACCAAACCCCAGTCCCGCTCGGGGGGCGATATTGAGACTTCTGATACTCATTGCTTCGGCTCCTTCCAAAAACGCTGCATCACCTGCAGCGAGGCTCCTGAAAGGTATCGGCGTCTTGCTCATTTTATGTAAGACGAAAAAGCGATATCAAAATGCCTTCTCATCGCCCGGTCCGGAGCTTAGCGATTCAGCGAACGGTAAAGCTCTTTTGGGTCAGCAGCCGGTCACCCTGGAACACCATGAAACGCCATTCCCCCGGCACCACTTCGTGGCTTTCGGTGAACTCGTAGGCCATTACGTCTTGAGGCGCACCGGGTACCAGTTTCTGAGTGACTTCGAATTTGTCGTGGCGCGCACCATCCGGAGTACGAATGCCTGGCGTGAAATAGAGCAAGGTCAGCGGCGTACCCTCGGCGACCTTACCGAGCAATTGATAACGCAGGCCGAACTTGGTGCCCAGTTTGGCCGGGACCATTTCAGTCGGCTGGATGTGCTCATTGCTGCGACGCAGTACGCGCTCACCCGATTGCAGCTCGGCGTTCGGACCATCAAACACACCGTATTCCACCGGGCCATCGATACGGACTTCGGCACTGGCCAGGCCGCTGATCATCATCAGCGCTACCAGGGCGCCTGAACGGGTGAAGTGCATGGTTCGCTCCTTGTTTGAGATGGCGGGAGCTTATGAGGCCGGTGTGACGGGAGGATGACAAACACGATAGGGCAACATTGTGGGAACACCAACGTGCCAGCATGCTCTATAACTGCATCACTCCTGTCCTGCCACCTTGTGAGGTTCTCCATGCCTGTTACCGTCAACACGCTGAACAACGAAAACTTCCGCCACAGCGTTCATGTCAATAAACACGAGTTGTTTACCGACCTGCCCAAGAGTCTCGGTGGCGACGACTCGGCGCCCTCGCCTCATGATTACTTCGATGCAGCCCTTGCTTCGTGCAAGGCCTTGACCCTCAAGCTTTACGCGCAGAAAAAGGACATCCCGCTGACGGGCGTTACCGTTGAAGTCACCCATGACAGCAGCGAAGAGCAGAAAGGCAAATACAAGCTCAACGTCAAGTTGACCCTCAAGGGTGTGCTGACCGATGCCCAGCGCGATGAGTTGCACCGCGTGGCCGACCGCTGCCCGGTACACAAGCTGATGACCACCGCTGAGGTCACTATCGAGACCCGGCTTTCGGAAGGTGCCTTCAGCCAATAGCGGCAACATCCCATCGAGCGGGTTATGCTCCCAAGCCTAACCCGCTCAGATTGGGACGCACCATGACCACTGTGACCGTGATCCGCCCTCGCGCCGAAGATGTCGAAGGCCAACCGATCCTGCGCCCACTGCCTTCAAGGGAATGCCGTAGCGTCGGACCGTTCGTGTTCTTCGACCATATGCTCGAAACCCGCTACGCCCCGGGCACCGGCATGAACATCCGTCAGCATCCCCATATCGGCCTGTCCACCCTGACCTACCTGTTTGAAGGCGAACTCATGCACAAGGACAGCCTGGGCTCCGACCAGGTGGTCAAGGCCGGAGACGTCAGCTGGATGACAGCCGGCAGCGCCATCGCCCACGTCGAACGCACGCCAGAAGCCCTCAAGGCCAGCGGTTTCAACCTGCACGGGTTGCAAGTGTGGCTGGCCTCGCCCAAGGAGCAGGAACTAGGCCCTGGGCACTACAGCCATCATCCCGCCGCGAGCCTGCCGGTCAGTGACAACCTTGGGGTGAAGATTCGCCTGATCGCCGGCAGCGGCTTCTGCCTGGAGTCGCCGGTACCGGTACTGTCACCGACGCTGTATGCCGAGATAGAGATGCAGACGGCCACGACGCTGCTGATCCCTGACGAGCATCAGGAACGCGCGGTGTATGTGCTGGCCGGTGATGCTCAACTGGACGGTGAACCGCTGGAGGTCCGCAACCTGGCGGTGTTGCCCGCAGGCCAGAGCATCGCACTGTTTGCCGAAACCGATTGCCATGTGGTGGTGTTTGGCGGTGCGCCGTTGGATGGACCGAGGCGGATCAATTGGAATTTTGTCGCCAGTGATCCGCTATTGATCGACCAGGCTCGGCGGCGTTGGGCGGCCGGGGATTGGCCGACGGTGCCGGGGGAAAGTGAGCGGATTGAGTTGCCGGGCAGCAAGGCTTGAGAGATTTATCGCCTACCAGGTAGCTATCGCGGGCAAGCCCGGCTCCCACAGTTGACTGGTGTTCCCCTGTGGGAGCCGGGCTTGCCCGCGATGGGCCGGCCCAGGCAACCTGGTTATCAGCCCTTGAACACTTCATCCAGCAAGTTATGCATCGACACAAACGCCCGGCCAGCAGTCTTCGCGTCATACATCATCTTGCCCGGCACATTGGCATGCGGGTCGGTAAAGGAATGCACCGCACCGCCATAGCTGAGCAACTGCCAATCCACACCGGCAGCGTTCATCTCATCCTCAAACGCCGGCAATTGCTCTTTCGGCACCAGCGGATCGCAAGCACCATGCAATACCAGTACTGAACCCTTGATATTCTTCGCATCCGCCGGGTTTGGCGTATCGAGGGTACCGTGGAACGACACGGCAGCCTTCAATGGCGCACCGGTACGGGCCAGCTCCAGGGAGCAGCAACCACCGAAACAGAAACCGAAGGTCGCCAGTTTCGACGTATCAACGGCCGCTTCGGTCTGGCCTTGCAGTTGCTCAAGCGCCGCTTGCATGCGTTTGTTCAGCAAGGCCCGGTCATTCTTCAACGGCATCATCGCCGCGCCGGCTTCGTCGCCATTGGATGGACGAACACGCTGCCCATAGAGGTCGGCGATCAGCACCACGTAGCCCTTGCCAGCCACCGCCTTGGCAATGTCCTCGGCACCCGCACTGATACCCATCCAGTTCGGCGCCATCAACAGCCCTGGCAGCGGACCTTTGTGGCTGGCATCAAAGGCCAGGCGGCTTTCATAAGATTGGCCATCAATCTGATAGACCACGGAACGCACAGTGACTTGGCTCATCATTTACTCCAGTTGAGTAGCACTAGAACGAAAAAACCCGCCGAAGCGGGTTTTTCTACAACGGTGTTAAACCGACAGTTCAACCAACAACTTGTTCAGTCGGCGCACATAAGCGGCCGGGTCTTTCAAGCTGTCACCAGCAGCCAGGGCTGCCTGGTCGAAGAGGATGTGCGACAGGTCGCCAAAACGCTCTTCGCTCTGTTCACTGTCGAGTTTCTCGATCAGCGGGTGAGCCGGGTTGAATTCGAAGATCGGCTTGGAGTCCGGAACCTTCTGACCGCTGGCTTCCAGGATCTGGCGCATCTGCATGCCCAGGTCCTGCTCACCAATGGCCAGGATCGCCGGGGAATCGGTCAGACGGTGGGAAACCCGCACTTCGCTGACGGCATCGCCCAAGGCAGTCTTGATCCGCTCAACCAGGCCTTCTTTGGCCTTGGCCACTTCCTCGGCGGCTTTCTTGTCTTCTTCCGAATCCAGGTTACCCAGGTCCAGATCACCACGCGCCACGTCGACAAAGTTCTTGCCGTCGAACTCGCTGAGGTAGCTCATCAGCCACTCGTCGATACGGTCGGTCAGCAACAGCACTTCGATGCCTTTCTTGCGGAAGACTTCCAGGTGCGGGCTGTTCTTGACCTGAGCGTAGGTTTCACCGCTCAGGTAGTAAATCTTGTCCTGACCTTCCTTGGCGCGTGCCAGGTATTCGGCCAGGGACACGACTTGCTCGCCGTCATTACCCAAGGTGGAAGCAAAACGCAGTAGGCCGGCGATTTTTTCCTTGTTGGCAAAATCTTCCGCCGGGCCTTCTTTCATGACCTGGCCGAAGTTTTTCCAGAAGCCTTTGTATTGCTCAGGCTCGTTCTTCGCCAATTTTTCCAGCATGTCGAGCACGCGCTTGGTCAGCGCCGACTTCATGGAATCAATGATCGGGTCTTTCTGCAGGATTTCCCGCGACACGTTCAGCGACAGGTCATTGGAGTCAACCACGCCTTTGATGAAACGCAGGTACAACGGCAGGAACGACTCCGCCTGATCCATGACAAACACACGCTGTACGTAGAGCTTCAGACCTTTTGGCGCTTCGCGCTGATACAGGTCGAACGGAGCACGGGCCGGTACGTAGAGCAGCGAGCTGTACTCCAGCTTGCCTTCGACCTTGTTGTGGCTCCAGCTCAGCGGGTTCTCGTAGTCGTGAGCGATGTGCTTGTAGAACTCCTGGTATTCCTCGTCTTTGACTTCGGTACGAGGACGAGTCCACAGGGCACTGGCGCGGTTGACCACTTCCCATTCCTGGGCTGGAGCGTCTTCGCCTTCAGCCGCAGTTTGTTCTTTCGGCAACTCGATCGGCAGCGCGATGTGGTCGGAGTACTTCTTGATGATGTTGCGCAGACGCCAGCCATCGGCGAACTCGTCTTCACCGGATTTCAGGTGCAGGACGATACGGGTGCCGCGATCAGCCTTTTCAACGGTAGCGACTTCAAACTCGCCCTCGCCTTTGGAAGACCAGTGCACACCTTCGCTGGCAGCAAGGCCGGCACGGCGGCTGAACACTTCAACCTCGTCGGCAACGATGAAGGCCGAGTAAAAGCCCACACCGAACTGACCGATCAGGTGTGAATCTTTTTTCTGGTCGCCCGACAGGTTTTTCATGAAATCAGCGGTGCCGGATTTCGCGATGGTCCCAAGATGGGTGATCACATCGTCGCGGCTCATGCCAATACCGTTGTCTTCGAGGGTGACGGTTTTCGCGTCTTTGTCGTAGCTCACACGGATTTTCAGTTCCGCGCCACCTTCCAGCAACTCAGGCTTGGACAGGGCTTCGAAACGTAATTTGTCGACAGCGTCAGAGGCGTTCGAGATCAATTCGCGAAGGAAGATTTCCTTGTTGGAATACAGCGAATGGATCATGAGGTGCAGCAGTTGCTTCACCTCGGTCTGGAAGCCCAGGGTTTCCTTTTGAGTTTCCACACTCATGGTCATCAAACTCCAATTGGATGGCAGTGGCCGCGCCCTTGAGGGTTGGCGGCGGGTTGTCATCAAAGTTGGGGGCTAAGACCAGGATTTCAAGGGCGGGCATGCTCCTGGATTTTGAAATGGGCTCGGGCGGTGGCGATGGGTTCCGCCTGGGTGCTCTGCCACGCGGTGATCGCCACGTTGGCTACCCGCCGCCCCTGGCGCCACACCTGGCATTTGGCGTAAGTGTCACGAAACTGCCCGGCCCGCAGGTAATCCAGGGAAAAGTCGATGATTTTAGGAACGCCCGGCGCGCCCGTGAACACCAGCAAATGCAACGCAGCCGACAATTCCATAAAGCCTGCGATTACTCCGCCGTGGATCGCCGGCAATATGGGGTTACCAATGTTGTCCTTGTTGGCAGGCATGCGGAACAGCAACTCGTCTCCCTGGCGCGTGCACTCGATGCCAATCAATTTTGCATAGGGAATCAAGTTGAGTACCGCCTCATAGTCACCGCGCCTGTGGGCTTGCTCCAGCCGGCTCCTGAATTGATGCGTCATGCCTGCTCCCCCTTGATGGCGCGGCCCAATCCTTGCGCCCCCTTGAGCCGCTTGCCCATGCGCATGAACGTGCCCACCACGTGAGCAATCGGTTGTTGTGGGTCATCCTGATAGGCAAAGCCGCGGGTGAAGATCACGTCAGTGGTCACCCGATAGCATTGGGCGAAGCCAAACACCGGCTTATGGGGTTCTGCGGGGTGCATGTAGTCGATCCGCAAGTCCAAGGTCGGACAGACCTCGAACTCCGGCAACACACACAAGGTGGCCATGCCACAGGCCGTGTCCATCAACGACGTCAGAGCGCCACCATGGATCACGCCGGTCTGCGGATCACCTACGATATCTTGGCTGTACGGCAGGACCAGCGTCATGCCCTCCCCGCCGGCATCGTGAACCTGGATTCCCAGTACCTGGCAGTGGCGCAACGCTGAAACAAAGCGCATGGCACGCTCTAAAAGAAGGTTTTCGGTCATTCGATAGCGACTCTTATTAGTGTTAATCTGGATGAGTTGTAATCCCGGATGAAAGTTCCATGACGAAAACGCTTATATATCTGTGGGATTAAAGGAACTAAGCGCTCACCACAGGCTCGAAAGGCCAGTAGATATCTTCAATAAGGAGAAACACCCCATGCGCAAGACTTTAGCTATTTCCTTGATGTTGGCCGCCGCTCTGGGCCTCGCTGCCTGCGATAAAAAATCCGAGGACAAAGCTCAGGATGCCAACCAACATGCTGAACAAGCTCAACAGAAAATGAGCGAAGCTCAGGATAAAGTGAACGAAGCTGCAAAAGAAAACGCTGATGCTGCCAAAGCCCAGCAAGAATCGAACGAAGCAGCAGTAAAAGAAGCAGCACCTGCAACACCTGCAACCGGTTCTTGAGTCTGACGACTTGAATGCCGTGGTTTAACAACCGTGTTGCAAAAGAAAGCCCGCTCAAGTAGCGGGCTTTACTTTGTCTGGAGTATTTGTTCAAAGGATAATGAACACGCAAGGCTTACGAAGTCGTCTCCTTATTCAACTCAGGCAAGGGCGCCTCAGTCGGGGTATAGACCATTACGTCCAGCACATCGGAATGAAATTCCCGTCGATACAACACCAGCACGACCCCAGTGCTCATCAGCATGAATAACCACGGACTGACAAACCAGGCCAGCATAGTCATGCCGAAGTAATAGGATCGCAGGCCAAGGTTGAACTGGTTGGCGGCCATCGAAATCACTCGTGCAGCCCGGGAAGCAAACGCTTTGCGCTCCTGCTCAGACACATGCCGCTCACCGACCATCGGTGCCGACCCCACCAATACCGCCGCAAAGTTGTACTGACGCATGCACCAACTGAAGGTGAAGAAGGCGTAGACAAACACCAAGGCCAGGCACAGTAACTTGATCTCCGACATGCCCTGGGACGCTTGCTGCACCATAGGAATGTCCGCCAGCAACGACACCGCCCGCTCCGATGCACCCAGCACGGTGAGAATACCGGCGAGGATAATCAGGGTACTGGAGGCAAAAAACGACGCGTTGCGCTCCAGATTGCCGATCACACTGGCATCGGCGATGCGGTTGTCCCGCAGTAGCATGCGACGCATCCAGTCTTCGCGGTACAGGTGCAACACACTGGCCAGGCACGCCGTATCACGGGCTTTCCAGCTGGCATAGCGGGTGTAACCGCCCCAGCAGATGACAAACCAGAGGGCGGCAAGCAAGTGGATCAGATTGGCTTCGACGAACGACATGCGGGTCCTCATGCAAGGTAAGTTTTGCGAACGCAGATCCCTGTGGGAGCGGCGGTGCGACGATTCGACTTGCTCGCGAATGCGGTGGGACAGTCACCACATACATTGACTGATCCACCGCATTCGCGAGCAAGCCCGCTCCCACACTGACCGCGCTCCAGCTGAAGAAGTTGATAACCCCTTCGACGTTAGCTCAGGGAAAAAGACACTGCGCGCCGCCCATAAAAAATGCCCCGTATCGTTTGATACGGGGCATTTCGATGTCAGCGTATGACCAAGCGCTTTAGGCGATGGCTTCGCTGCGCTTGCCCAACATACGGTCTACAACCACCGCCACGACCAGGATCATCACCGAGGGTACCAACCACGCCAGGCCCTGCTCGCTCAGCGGCAGGTGGGCCAACTGCGATGGCATCCAGTCCGCCAGGCCAGCACCCTTCAGCGCGTCGATGCAGCCAAAGATGAACGACACCAGCATGACTGGCCCGACGATCCGCCCCTGCTCCTGCCAGAAGTCCTTGCAGAAACTCAGTGCCACCAGAACGATGCACGGTGGGTAGATCGCGGTCAGTACCGGGATCGAGAACGCGATCAACTTGGTCAGACCCAGGTTGGACACCACCAGCGAGAACACCGCCAGGATCACCACCAGGGTTTTGTAGGACAGCGGCAGTACGCGGCTGAAATACTCGGCGCAGGCGCAGGTCAGGCCAACCGCTGTCACCAGGCACGCCAGGGAAATCAGTACCGCCAGGAAGCCGCTGCCCAGGGAACCAAAGGTGTGTTGCACATAGGCGTGCAACACCGCTGCGCCATTGGCAGCACCGGCAGCCACTTCATGGCTGCCCGAGCCCAGGCGGAACAGGCTGATGTACACCAGCGCCAGGCCCACGCCGGCAATCAGCCCGGCGATGATCGCATAGCGGGTGATCAGTTGCGGCGACTCAACACCACGGGAGCGAATGGCATTGACGATGACGATGCCGAACACCAGCGCGCCCAGGGTATCCATGGTCAGGTACCCATTGATAAAACCCTGGGAGAACGGCGCAGCCACATACTCAGGGGTAGCGACACCCACATCACCGGCCGGCAACGCAAAGGCAGCGATGCCCAATACAGCCAGGGCAATGATCTTCAATGGCGCCAGGAAGCGACCCACAGTATCCAGCAGACGGCCCGGGTACAGGGAAATGAAGAACACCAGCAGGAAGTACACCGAGCTGTAGAGGAACAGTGCCAGCGGACTTTCACCGGTCAGCGGCGCCAGGCCAACTTCAAAGGAGACCGTCGCGGTACGAGGAGTCGCGAACAACGGGCCTACCGCCAGGTACGCAGCCGCTGCCAGCAAGCCACCGGCGATCTTGCCGATGGGACTACTCAGCGCGTCCATGCCGCCACCAACCTTGGCCAGGGCAACCACGGTGACCACGGGCAGGCCAACAGCAGTAATCAGGAAGCCTAGCGCCGCCATCCAGACATGAGGCCCGGACTGCAAACCGACGATCGGCGGAAAGATGATGTTACCGGCGCCCACGAACAGGGCAAAAGTCATAAAGCCCAACGCCAGGATATCCTGGCTTTTCAACACTTTCATTTGAGGAAATACCACACTACTGAATCGGAATTTAGAGAGGGCTTCCCTATGGATGAGGGAAATACTGTCAGGCCGGATGGGGACTGACCGGTCTAGCGCGCCACGACCTTGTGGGCTGTGGACGCATAAAGAGGCGGGTAGCCTAACGAATTTGCCTGACAAACGCACTGTTGCAGGGCGAACTGTCCGATAAGCGACATTTATATGTCGCGTTTTCATACTTAAATAGTGGAATGCAATCGAATGTGGGAGCTGAGCCCGCTCCCACATTTTGATCTTCACCAGGTCAAATATTTGAGTAACCCCAGAATGCACAAAGGCCACCCGAAGGTGGCCTTTGTGTGGGTGAAGCGTCAGCTAAGCGCGAGGCTTACTTGACAGCCCAACCGGTCAGCTCGGACAAAGCCTTGCCGATGTCTGCCAGCGAACGCACGGTTTTAACACCTGCGTCTTCCAGGGCAGCAAACTTCTCGTCTGCAGTGCCTTTGCCGCCAGAGATGATTGCGCCAGCATGGCCCATGCGCTTGCCAGCAGGGGCAGTCACACCAGCGATGTAGGAAACAACCGGCTTGGTCACGTGTGCCTTGATGTAGGCAGCCGCTTCTTCTTCAGCCGAACCGCCGATCTCACCGATCATCACGATCGCTTCGGTCTTCGGGTCTTCCTGGAACAATTTCAGGATGTCGATGAAGTTCGAGCCTGGGATCGGGTCACCGCCGATGCCGACGCAAGTCGACTGACCGAAACCGGCGTCAGTAGTTTGCTTAACAGCTTCGTAGGTCAGGGTGCCGGAACGGGAAACAATACCGACTTTACCTGGCAAGTGAATGTGACCTGGCATGATGCCGATCTTGCATTCACCTGGAGTGATCACGCCTGGGCAGTTAGGGCCGATCAGGACCACACCCAGTTCGTCGCACTTGACCTTGGCGTCCAGCATATCCAGGGTAGGAATGCCTTCGGTGATGCACACGATCAGCTTGATGCCGCCGAATGCCGCTTCCAGGATCGAGTCCTTGCAGAAAGGAGCAGGAACGTAGATCACGCTGGCGGTAGCGCCAGTGGTTTCTACTGCTTCTTTCACGGTGTTGAACACTGGCAGACCCAGGTGCTCGGTGCCGCCTTTACCAGGAGTAACGCCACCGACCATCTTGGTGCCGTATTCGATGGCTTGCTGGGTGTGGAAACTACCTTGCGAACCGGTAATACCCTGGCAGATAACTTTGGTGTCTTTATTGATCAGGACGCTCATTATTTGCCCTCCGCAGCTTTGACAACTTGTTGAGCAGCGTCGGTCAGGCTGGTAGCAGCGATGATGTTCAAACCGCTTTCTGCCAGTACTTTAGCGCCCAGCTCAGCGTTGTTGCCTTCAAGGCGAACAACAACCGGGATTTTAACGCCGACTTCTTTCACTGCACCGATGATGCCTTCGGCAATCATGTCGCAACGAACGATGCCGCCGAAGATGTTGACCAATACTGCAGCGACGTTGGAGTCGGACAGGATGATCTTGAACGCTTCGGTAACGCGTTCTTTGGTAGCACCGCCGCCCACGTCGAGGAAGTTGGCTGGTTTGCCGCCATGCAGGTTGACGATGTCCATGGTACCCATGGCCAGGCCAGCACCGTTGACCATGCAACCGATATTACCTTCCAGGGCTACGTAGTTCAGTTCGAACTTGGCAGCGTGCGCTTCGCGCGGATCGTCTTGCGACGGATCGTGGAAAGTCTTCAGCTTAGGCTGACGGTACATGGCGTTGGCGTCGATGTTGATCTTGGCATCGAGGCAATGCAGATCGCCATCAGCCTTGATCACCAGCGGGTTCACTTCCAGCAGGGCCAGATCGTGATCCTTGAACAGTTTGGCCAGGCCTACGAAGATCTTGGCGAACTGAGTAACTTGCTTGCCTTCCAGGCCCAACTGGAATGCCAACTCGCGACCCTGGAATGGCTGAGCGCCAACCAGTGGATCGATAGTAGCTTTGAGAATTTTCTCAGGGGTTTCGTGAGCGATCTTCTCGATGTCCACGCCACCTTCGGTGGAAGCCATGAACACGATGCGACGGCTCGAACGGTCAACGACAGCGCCCAGGTACAGCTCTTTAGCGATATCAGTGCACGATTCAACCAGGATCTTGGTGACTGGCTGGCCATTGGCATCAGTCTGGTAAGTCACCAGACGCTTGCCCAGCCACTGCTGTGCGAAGGCCTTGGCGTCTTCTTTGCTGCGAACCAGCTTAACGCCGCCCGCTTTACCGCGACCACCAGCGTGGACCTGGGCTTTGACAACCCACTCGGTGCCGCCGATTTTGTCGCAGGCTTCTGCTGCTGCTTCCGGGGTGTCTACTGCGTAACCCTTGGATACTGGCAGGCCGTATTCAGCGAACAGCTGCTTACCCTGATACTCGTGAAGATTCATGCTTATTACCGTCTTCGTTAGGTACTGCGCATTCGGCGCTGCGCTCTTTATTGAGTGCCGCGCCACCTGTGACTGCTGCTTGCACAGTCAAACCACCAAAGGCCTGGGCCCAGGGCGGTGAAACTGCGCAAGACTGCGTCCAGCGGATATTCCGCGGTGAGTCTTGCGCACAAGGCTCACGACGGGCAACCGCCGTGGTTTCTTATTATCTCGCTTAGCGCTTTTTCTTGTTGGCGATGTGGATGGCATGGCCATTCACTGCCAACGCGGCTTCGTGCAGCGCTTCGGACAGAGTCGGATGGGAGAAGACCATCATGCCGATGTCCTCGGCACTGGTGCCGAATTCCATACCGATTGCGCCCTGCTGAACCAGCTCTGCAGCGCCTGGGCCAATCACGTGGACGCCCAATACGCGGTCAGTCTTGGCATCAGCGATGACTTTGACAAAACCACCGGTGTCGTTGGCTGCCATGGCACGGCCAGAAGCGGCAAACGGGAAGGTGCCGACGTTAACTTCAACGCCTTCAGCTTTCAACTGCTGTTCGTTCTTGCCGACCCATGCAATTTCCGGGTGGGTGTAGATAACCGATGGAATCAGGTCGTAGTTCATCTGGGTCTTGTGACCCTTGATGCGCTCGACAACCATGATGCCTTCTTCGGAAGCCTTGTGCGCCAGCATCATGCCGCGAACCACGTCACCGATGGCGTAGACGCCTGGCACGGTGGTAGCGCAGTGATCGTCAACATGCACGAAACCGCGCTCGTCGAGGTTCACGCCGCTGTCGGAAGCCAACAGATCAGTGGTCACTGGACGGCGACCAACGGCTACGATCAGCTTGTCGAAAGTGATGGTTTGTTCGCCATCCTTGTCGGTGTAGGTCACGACTACTTCTTCGCCGTTGACCTTGGAACCGGTTACGCGAGCGCCCAGCTTGATGTCCAGACCTTGTTTGGTCAGGGTTTTCAGCGCTTCTTTGGACACAGCGGTGTCGGCAGCCAGCAGGAACGTGTCCAGGGCTTCCAAAACAGTCACTTGAGCGCCCAGACGGGACCACACCGAACCCAGTTCCAGACCGATCACGCCAGCGCCGATCACGCCTAGACGTTTTGGAACCGATTGGAATTCAAGGGCACCGGTGGAATCAACGATAACGTTGTTGTCCACAGGAGCAGGTGGAATGTCGATTGGACGCGAACCTGGAGCCAGGATCACGTTCTCGGCTTCGATGATTTCTACCGAACCGTCAGGCTTGGTGATTTCAACTTTCTTGCCTGCCAGCAGTTTGCCGTGACCTTGCAGGGAAGTGACGCCGTTGGCCTTGAACAGGGTGGCAACGCCGGAGGTCAGACCTTTGACGATGTTGGCTTTGCGGCCGACCATTGCTGGCACGTCCATGGTCACGCCAGCGTGGTTGATGCCGTGGATGGCAAAACCGTCCTGGGCTTCGTGGAATTTCCAGGAGCTGTCCAGCAGCGCCTTGGAAGGAATGCAGCCAACGTTCAGGCAAGTACCGCCCAACGCCAGTTTGCCTTCCTTGTCAGTGTATTTTTCGATGCAAGCAGTCGAGAGGCCCAGTTGTGCAGCCTTGATGGCGGCAACGTAGCCGCCAGGGCCTGCACCAATCACTACAACGTCAAATTTCTGCGACATGAAAAAAAATCCTCTTTAGCAAAAAGCTTCAAGCCACAAGCCGCAAGCCAGGCTGCAATTGCTTGCAGCTTGAAACTTGCAGCTCACGGCTGCTTTATCAGATATCCAGCAGCAGACGAGCCGGGTCTTCCAGCAGGTTCTTGATGGTCACCAGGAAAGTCACGGCTTCTTTACCATCGATCAGGCGGTGATCGTAGGACAGCGCCAGATACATCATCGGACGGATGACCACTTGACCGTTGATCGCCATAGGACGCTGCAGAATGTTGTGCATGCCCAGGATCGCGGCTTGTGGCGGGTTGACGATCGGGGTCGACATCATCGAACCGAAAGTACCACCGTTGGTGATAGTGAAGGTACCACCGGTCATCTCGTCGATGGTCAGCTTACCGTCACGGGCTTTCTTGCCGAAGTTGGCAATGCCGCCTTCGATTTCAGCCAGGCTCATCAGTTCGGCGTTACGCAGAACCGGTACCACCAGGCCACGGTCGCTGGACACGGCAACGCCGACGTCTGCGTAGCCGTGGTACACGATGTCGCTGCCGTCGATGGAAGCGTTGACTGCCGGGAAGCGTTTCAGCGCTTCGGTGGCCGCTTTCACGAAGAACGACATGAAGCCCAGGCGTACGCCGTTGTGGGACTTCTCGAACAGGTCCTTGTACTTCGAACGCAGGGCCATGACTTCGGTCATGTCGACTTCGTTGAAAGTGGTCAGCATCGCCATGTTCGACTGTGCTTCAACCAGGCGCTTGGCCACGGTGGCGCGAACGCGGGTCATCGGTACGCGCTTCTCGGTGCGGTCGCCAACAGCGAACACAGGAGCAGCGGCAGCTGGTGCAGCAGCCTTGGCAGGTGCGGCAGCCGGAGCGGCTTTCTTGGCTTCAACAGCAGCAACCACGTCTTCCTTGGTCACACGGCCGTCTTTGCCGGTGCCTTTGACGGAAGCCAGGTTGATACCGTTTTCTTCGGCCAGCTTGCGAGCAGCAGGCGCGGCGATAGCATCTTCGTCAGCAGCAGCCGGAGCGGCGGCTGGAGCAGAAGCAGCAGCCGGTGCAGCGGCGGCGGCTGGAGCGGCGGCAGCAGCACCGCCCTCTTCGATCGAGCCCAGTACCTGGTTGGACAGGACGGTAGCGCCCTCTTCAGCAACGATTGCGCCCAGCACGCCATCGGCTTCGGCCAACACTTCGAGTACGACTTTGTCGGTCTCGATGTCGACGATCAGGTCGTCACGCTTGACGGCCTCGCCTGGTTTCTTGTGCCAGGTAGCAACGGTGCCATCGGCAACCGATTCCGGGAATGAGGGGGCTTTGATTTCGATAGCCATTGTCTGTAGGTCCTTAAAATTCGGTTTCAGTCAGCGCGAAGGCGTTAAACAGTGAAAGCATCTTTCAGCAGTTTTTCCTGCTGTTCGGCGTGCATCGATGCATAACCACAAGCAGGTGCAGCAGAGGCGTCACGGCCCGCGTACTCAAGTACGAGAGACTTGTTGTGACCACCCACGATGCGGCGCATGTGATGCTGGCTGCAGTACCAGGCACCCTGGTTCATTGGCTCTTCCTGACACCAAACGATGTGTTTGAGGTTGGAATAAGGAGCCAGGACTTCAATCAAGTCGTCCTCAGGGAATGGGTACAGCTGCTCAAGACGCACGATGGCGATGTCGTCACGACCTTCGGCACGGCGTTTTTCCAGCAGGTCGTAGTAGACCTTGCCGCTACACAGCACGAGACGGGTGACCTTTTTCGGGTCAAGCGCATCGATTTCCGGAATAACGGTCTGGAACGAACCTTCAGCCAGATCTTCCAGGGTCGAGATGGCCAATTTGTGACGCAACAGCGATTTCGGAGTCAGGACTACCAGTGGCTTGCGCAGGGGACGAATCACCTGGCGACGCAGCAAGTGGTAGATCTGGGCCGGGGTAGTCGGCACGCACACCTGAATGTTGTGCTCGGCGCACAGCTGCAGGTAACGCTCCAGACGGGCCGAGGAGTGCTCCGGCCCCTGACCTTCATAACCGTGAGGCAGCAACATGGTCAGACCGCACAGACGGCCCCACTTGTGCTCACCGCTGGTGATGAATTGGTCGATAACCACCTGCGCACCGTTGGCGAAGTCGCCGAACTGGGCTTCCCAGATCACCAGCGCCTCAGGCGTGGTGGTCGAGTAACCGTATTCGAACGCCAATACGGCTTCTTCGGACAGGAACGAATCGTACAGGTCGAAACGTGGCTGGCCCTTGTACAGGTGTTGCAACGGGATGTAGGTGCCCGCGTCTTTCTGGTTGTGCAATACCGCGTGACGGTGCGAGAACGTACCACGGCCAATATCCTGGCCGGTCATGCGGATCGGGTGACCTTCGAACGCCAGGGTCGCGTATGCCATGGTTTCGGCATAACCCCAGTTGATCGGCAGGCCGCCGGCTTGCATTTTCTGACGGTCTTCGTAGATCTTCGCAACCTGGCGCTGCACCACGAAACCATCTGGAATTTCCAGCAGTTTGGCAGACAGTTCCTGCAAGGTCTTCAGATCAAAGGTGGTGTCGTGGCGCGCAGTCCAGGCGTGGCCCAGGTACGGACGCCAGTCAACGAACAGCTCTTTGTTCGGTTCCTTGACCAGGCTTTTCACTACGTGCAGACCGTTGTCCAGCGCGTTGCGGTACTCGTCGATCTTCGCTTGAACGCGTGCCTCGTCCACTACACCGGACTTGATCAGGCTTTCAGCGTACAGCTCACGGGTGGTGCGCTGCTTGGTGATCTGCTGGTACATCAACGGCTGGGTGCCGCTCGGCTCGTCCGCTTCGTTGTGGCCGCGGCGACGGTAGCAGACCAGGTCGATCACGACGTCACGCTTGAACTGCATGCGGTAGTCGATAGCCAACTGAGTCACGAACAATACGGCTTCCGGATCATCACCATTCACATGGAGGATCGGCGCCTGGATCATTTTAGCGACGTCGGTGGCGTACTCGGTCGAACGCGAGTCTTCCGGGTTGCTGATGGTGAAGCCAACCTGGTTGTTGATGACGATGTGAACCGTACCGCCGGTCTTGAAGCCGCGAGTCTGCGACATCTGGAAGGTTTCCATGACCACGCCTTGACCGGCAAATGCCGCGTCACCGTGGATGGAAATCGGCAGCACTTTTTCACCGGTCAGATCGTTACGACGATCCTGACGGGCACGCACCGAACCCTCGACCACTGGAGAAACGATTTCCAGGTGGGACGGGTTGAACGCCATGGCCAGGTGGACTTCGCCGCCTACAGTCATGACGTTGGACGAGAAGCCCTGGTGATATTTAACGTCACCGGAACCCAGTTCGACCTTCTTCTTGCCTTCGAACTCGTCGAACAGGTCGCGCGGGTTTTTACCGAAGGTGTTGACCAGTACGTTCAGACGACCGCGGTGGGCCATGCCGATGACGATTTCCTTGGTACCGTAGGAGCCGGAACGCTGGATCAGCTCGTCGAGCATCGGAATCAGACTCTCGCCGCCTTCCAGGCCGAAACGCTTGGTGCCTGGGTATTTGGTACCCAGGTATTTTTCCAGGCCTTCCGCTGCGGTCACGCGCTCGAGCAAGTGGCTGCGCACATCGGCAGACAATACCGGACGGCCACGCACGCCTTCCAGACGATGCTGGAACCAGTGGCGCTGCTCGGAATCGGTGATATGCGTAAATTCAGCGCCGATGGTGCGGCAATATGTCTGCTGCAACACTTCGTGAATTTCGCGTAGGCTCGCTTCCTCTTTGCCGATGAACAGGTCGCCGGCACGGAAGGTCGTATCAAGATCGGCATTGGTCAAGCCGTAATGATTGATCGACAGGTCTGCAGGTGCAGGACGCTGCCACAGCCCCAGCGGGTCAAGCTGGGCTGCCTGGTGGCCACGCATACGGTAGGCCTGGATCAGTCGCAATACTTCAACTTGCTTCTTCTCGTGCTCACTGCTCACGCTTGCGGCGGAAACCGGTTGGGCGCGGCGCTGGTTCTTTGCCAGCAGCACGAACTGATCGCGAATTGTAGCGTGCGATACATCGGTGGCAGCGTTGCCGTCAGCGGGCAACGTCTGAAATTTGGTGCGCCATTCTTCTGGCACAGCGTTAGGGTCGTGCAGGTAGAGCTCATAAAGCTCTTCCACATAGGCAGCGTTACCACCTGAAAGATAGCCGCTGTTCCACATGCGCTGCATCACGCTTTCTTGCATGCTTGGTCACCCTCGGTTAGGGGACACCACCGGCGAAGACACCGAGTCTGCTTGCAAAGTCCGAGTGCAGCGACCAAAACAAGCCACTTAGGATCACGCTGATAGTCCGGGTACCAACCCGGATGCCCCTGCTTGTCTCATTTCTTCAAAATAAGAGCCGCGCTTTGTAAGTCGCTGCTCAGGTTAAAACTACGGCGCCGGTTGAAGCCTGCGCCGCAGCATCTACGGGCACAACGGTTCTGCTTTGCTACAACGTCAGTTACACGCCGCTTTGCAGCAGCATGCTACGTACGTGACCAATGGCCTTAGTCGGGTTCAGGCCTTTAGGACATACGTTGACGCAGTTCATGATCCCACGGCAGCGGAATACGCTGAACGGGTCATCCAGTGAAGCCAGACGCTCGGCCGTCTTGGTGTCACGGCTGTCTGCCAGGAAGCGGTACGCTTGCAGCAGGGCAGCTGGACCCAGGAATTTGTCCGGGTTCCACCAGAACGATGGGCAGGAAGTCGAGCAACAAGCGCACAGGATGCACTCGTACAGACCGTCGAGCTTTTCGCGTTCTTCCGGGGTCTGCAGACGTTCGATGGCCGGAGCCGGCGTGTCGTTCTGCAGGAATGGCTTAACCTTCTCGTATTGCTTGTAGAAGATGCTCATATCGACGACCAGGTCACGGATAACCGGCAAACCTGGCAGTGGACGAACGATCAGCTTGTTGCCCTTGACCACGGCGGACAGCGGCGTGATGCACGCCAGGCCGTTTTTGCCGTTGATGTTCATGCCGTCGGAACCGCAGACACCTTCACGGCAAGAGCGACGATAGGAGAAACCTTCGTCCTGCTCTTTGACCAGGGCCAGTACGTCCAGGACCATCAGGTCTTTACCACCGGTATTGACCTGGAATTCCTGCATGAACGGCGCGGCGTCCTGATCAGGGTTGTAGCGATAAACACTGACTTTCAACATATCGGCCACCCTTAATAAGTCCGAATCATTGGTTCAAAGGTCGGGACTGTTTTTGGCGAGAAGTTCACGGCACGCTTGGCCACGCGCTTGTCACCAGGGAAGTACAGGGTGTGGCACAGCCAGTTGACGTCGTCGCGCTCTTCGAAGTCTTCACGGGCGTGAGCGCCGCGGGACTCTTTGCGAACTTCTGCGGCGATGGCAGTTGCTTCAGCCACTTCCAGCAGGTTTTGCAGCTCAAGGGCTTCGATACGAGCGGTGTTGAACGCCTGGCTCTTATCGTTGATCTTGACGTTGGCAATGCGCTTACGCAGGTCAGCCAGTTGGGCAATACCTTTCTGCATGTATTCGCCGGTACGGAACACACCGAAGTAGTTCTGCATGCAGCTTTGCAGTTCTTTGCGCAGGGAAGCGACGTCTTCGCCGTCGGTACGCGAGTTCAGGCCATCCAGACGCGCCAGGGCAGCGTCGATGTCGGACTGGCGTGGACGGGCGTAATCAACGCCTTCCTTCAAGGTCTGTTCCAGGAACAGGCCGGCGGCACGACCGAATACCACCAGGTCGAGCAGCGAGTTGCCGCCCAGACGGTTGGCACCGTGAACCGATACGCACGCCACTTCACCTACTGCGAACAGACCTGGGATGATCTGGTCAACGCCTTCGGCGTCCTGGGTGATCGCCTGGCCATGAATATTGGTGGCAACGCCGCCCATCATATAGTGGCAAGTTGGAACAACCGGAATCGGCGCAACAGCTGGGTCAACGTGAGCAAATGTCTTGGACAGCTCCATGATGCCTGGCAGACGGCTATGCAGCACTTCTTCACCAAGGTGATCGAGCTTCAGCATCACGTGGTCGCCATCAGGACCACAGCCGTTACCGGCGATGATCTCTTTAACCATGGAACGGGCTACAACGTCACGACCGGCAAGGTCTTTGGCGTTCGGAGCATAACGCTCCATGAAACGCTCGCCGTTCTTGTTGATCAGGTAACCACCTTCACCACGGCAACCTTCGGTAACCAGCACACCGGCGCCGGCGATACCGGTCGGGTGGAACTGCCACATTTCGATGTCTTGTACCGGAACGCCTGCACGCAGGGCCATGCCGATACCGTCACCGGTGTTGATCAGGGCGTTGGTGGTGGACGAGTAGATACGGCCTGCACCGCCGGTCGCCAATACAGTGGCGTTGGCACGTACATAGGAGGTTTCGCCGGTTTCGATACAGATGACGATCATGCCGACAAAGGCGCCGTCTTCGTTCTTGACCAAGTCAACACCGTAGTATTCGTTGAGGAATACGGTACCGGCCTTGAGGTTGGCCTGGTACAGGGTGTGCAGCAGCGCGTGACCGGTACGGTCGGCTGCGGCGCAGGTACGAGCGGCCTGGCCACCCTTACCGAAGTCTTTCGACTGACCGCCGAACGGACGCTGGTAGATACGGCCCTGTTCGGTACGGGAGAACGGCAGACCCATGTGTTCCAGCTCGAAGACCGCTTCCGGGCCTACGGAGCACATGTATTCGATAGCGTCCTGGTCACCGATATAGTCGGAACCCTTGACGGTATCGTACATGTGCCAGCGCCAGTCATCGTTTGGATCGGCGGAGGCGATGGCGCAAGTGATGCCACCCTGGGCCGAAACGGTGTGGGAACGGGTCGGGAACACCTTGGTGATCACGGCAGTCTTGTGACCGCCCTGGGCCAGTTGCAGCGCAGCGCGCATGCCGGCACCGCCGCCGCCAATGATGATGGCGTCGAATGAAAGCGTATTAACTGTGTTAGCCATGAATCAGATACCCCAAAGAATCTGCACACCCCAGACGAAGTAAGCGAACATCGCGACGCCGCATACTGCCTGGAAGAGAAAACGTACTGCAGTCGCGGACTTGCCCAGCGCCATCGGCGTCAGGTAGTCGGTCGCGATGGTCCACATGCCAACCCAGGCGTGAGCGCCCAGGGCTACAAGGGCCAGCAGACTGAAGATACGCATCCCGTTGTGAGCGAACAGGCCATGCCATTGGGCGTAGCCAATGCCAGGGTTCGCAGCGAGGTACCCGATCAGGAAAATGAAATAAGCCGCGAGAACAACCGCAGACACACGTTGCGCCATCCAGTCATAGAGGCCCGAACGCGACAGGTTCGTAACGCTGGTTACCATATCCAAACTCCCGCCAGAACGATCAACACCACGGAAATGGCGATGACGATTTTCGAGCCCAGCTTGCCGCCTTCCAGCGTCTCACCGATACCCATGTCCATGATCAAGTGGCGAATACCGGCCACCAGGTGATACAGCAGAGCGGACAGGAGGCCCCACGCCACGAACTTGGCCAGCGGACTGGTCAGACATGCCTTCACCTCGGCGTACCCTTCTTCCGAACCCAGGGATTTGCTCAATGCATAAAGCATGATGCCCAGGCCAAGAAACAGGATGATGCCGGAAACACGGTGCAGGAATGACGTTACGCCGGTGATGGGGAGTTTGATGGTCCTTAGGTCTAGGTTTACAGGTCGTTGGCTATTCACGGCTTTTTTTCACACTGAAGAGCCCCTAACAATCAGGGCAAAGTTGTTGGGGAGTGCACTGGTCAGGTAAGCACCACCCAGGGAGTGCGACCCCCAATGAAAGCAAGCCCAAAAGCCCTTGGCGGTCGGTGGCCGAGTATAGACAGTTAGGCAACTAATGACAACGCGCGCTCCTCACCCTAATAGCTGATTGCGCTGGCGGGATAAAAGGCGTAAATGGCAGGCAATTTCGAGGAAAAAGTACGGTTAAAGCCTTCTGGAGCAAGACTTTAGGCAAATTGACATCTGAATTTATCTCACTATAGTGGTGCGGGCCCTGCGTGGGGGGTCTGTCTGATGATTTGAAGCATAAATAGGAGGCCACATGGCTGACAAAAAAGCGCAGTTGATCATCGAGGGCGCAGCCCCCGTCGAGCTGCCCATTTTAACCGGCACCGTTGGTCCCGATGTTATTGACGTACGGGGCCTGACGGCCACGGGCCGTTTCACATTCGACCCAGGCTTCATGTCGACCGCCTCTTGCGAGTCGAAGATTACCTATATCGACGGCGATAACGGCATTTTGCTGCATCGCGGCTACCCGATTGAGCAACTGGCCGAGAAGTCGGACTACCTGGAAACCTGCTACCTGCTGCTTAATGGCGAATTGCCAACAGCCGAGCAGAAAGCCCTGTTTGTCAGCACCGTGAAGAACCACACCATGGTGCACGAGCAGTTGAAGACCTTCTTCAACGGCTTCCGTCGCGACGCCCACCCGATGGCCGTCATGTGCGGCGTGGTCGGCGCCCTGTCGGCCTTCTATCACGACTCCCTGGACATCAATAACCCGCAGCATCGCGAAATTTCCGCGATCCGCCTGGTTGCCAAGATGCCGACCCTGGCCGCAATGGTTTACAAGTACTCCATGGGTCAACCCATGATGTACCCGCGCAACGACCTGACGTACGCGGAAAACTTCCTGCACATGATGTTCAACACCCCGTGCGAGATCAAACCGATCAGCCCGGTGCTGGCCGCAGCGATGGACAAGATCTTCATCCTCCACGCCGACCACGAACAGAACGCCTCGACATCTACCGTACGCCTGGCAGGCTCTTCGGGTGCCAACCCGTTCGCCTGTATCGCCGCCGGTATCGCCGCACTGTGGGGCCCTGCCCACGGCGGTGCGAACGAAGCCGTATTGACCATGCTCGATGAAATCGGCGATGTGTCCAACATCGACAAATTCATCGCCAAGGCCAAGGACAAGAACGATCCGTTCAAGTTGATGGGCTTCGGTCACCGGGTCTACAAGAACCGCGACCCGCGCGCCACCGTGATGAAGAAGACCTGCGACGAAGTGTTGAAAGAACTGGGCATCAAGAACGATCCGCAACTCGAACTGGCCATGCGCCTGGAAGAGATCGCCCTGACTGACCCGTACTTCATCGAACGCTCGCTGTACCCGAACGTCGACTTCTACTCGGGGATCATCCTCAAGGCGATCGGCATTCCAACCAGCATGTTCACCGTGATCTTCGCCCTAGCGCGGACCGTGGGCTGGATCTCCCACTGGAAAGAAATGCTCTCCAGCCCGTACAAGATTGGCCGCCCGCGCCAGCTGTACACCGGCTACGAGTCGCGTGACATTACCAAGCTGGAAGATCGCAAGTAAGCAGTTAGCTGCTTGATTGCATTGAGTACGGCCTCCTATATGGAGGCCGTATTTGTTTGTGCCCAGGAGCATTTGTGGCGAGGGGGCTTGTCCCCCGTTGGGCTGCGCAGCGGCCCCAAAATCCTGGGAGCGCTACGCACTCCAACGGGGGACAAGCCCCCTCGCCACAGAAACTCACCCGGCAGCTAATCAGCCATAAAAAATGCCCCGGTCTCTCGACCGGGGCATTTCTATAGGTAGCTACCTCGATACAACCTTAGTGAGAAACCGCCCCGCTCGCCCCCAAACCAGTCTGCGAACGCACAAACTGCGGGAAGTACAGCGCACGCTCCTTCTCTGCCGCCGCCGACTTGTCGGTGATGGAGAAGAACCAGATACCGACGAACGCAATGATCATCGAGAACAGCGCCGGGTACTCATAAGGGAAGATGGCTTTCTCATGATGCAGGATCGATACCCAGATGGTTGGACCCAGGATCATCAGGCCAACGGCACTGATCAAGCCCAACCAGCCACCAATCATTGCACCGCGGGTGGTGAGATTTTTCCAGTACATGGAAAGCAGCAGCACCGGGAAGTTACAGCTGGCGGCAATGGAGAACGCCAGGCCGACCATGAACGCGATGTTCTGGCTTTCGAACAGGATACCCAGACCAATGGCCAGCACCGCCAGGGCGATGGTGGTGATCTTCGAGACGCGAATCTCATCCTTCTCGTTGGCCTTGCCCTTCTTAATCACGCTGGCGTACAGGTCATGGGACACCGCCGAAGCACCGGCCAGGGTCAAGCCGGCAACCACCGCGAGGATGGTGGCAAACGCCACGGCCGAGATGAAGCCCAGGAAGATACTGCCACCCACCGCGTTGGCCAGGTGCACCGCCGCCATGTTGTTACCGCCCAGCAAGGCACCTGCAGCGTCCTTGAACGCCGGGTTGGTGCTCACCAGTAGAATCGCGCCGAAGCCGATGATGAAGGTCAGGATGTAGAAGTAACCGATGAAGCCTGTGGCATACAGCACGCTCTTGCGGGCTTCTTTCGCATCACTCACGGTGAAGAAGCGCATCAGGATGTGTGGCAGGCCGGCGGTACCGAACATCAGTGCCAGACCAAGGGAAAACGCCGAAATCGGATCTTTCACCAGGCCGCCCGGGCTCATGATCGCCTCACCTTTAGGGTGAACCTTGATCGCCTCGGCAAACAGCATGTTGAAGTCAAAGTTGACGTGCTTCATCACCATCAGCGCCATGAACGAGGCACCCGACAGCAGCAGTACTGCCTTGATGATCTGCACCCAGGTGGTCGCCAGCATGCCGCCGAACAACACATAGAGGCACATCAGGATACCCACCAGGATCACCGCAACATGGTAATCCAGGCCGAACAGCAGCTGGATCAGCTTGCCCGCCCCTACCATCTGCGCGATCAGGTAGAACGCCACCACCACCAGCGAACCACACGCCGACAGGCTGCGGATCTGGGTTTGCCCAAGGCGATAGGACGCCACGTCGGCAAACGTATATTTGCCCAGGTTACGCAGGCGCTCGGCGATCAGGAACAGAATGATCGGCCAGCCCACCAGGAAGCCGATCGAGTAGATCAGGCCGTCATAGCCAGAGGTGAACACCAGCGCGGAAATCCCCAGGAAGGACGCCGCCGACATGTAGTCACCGGCAATCGCCAAACCGTTCTGGAAACCAGTGATCTTGCCGCCGGCCGCATAGTAGTCGGCCGCCGATTTGTTGCGCTTGGAGGCCCAGTAGGTAATGCACAAGGTGGCGCCGACGAAGGCGACGAACATCAGGATCGCTGCGATGTTCAGCGGTTGTTTATGTACTTCGCCGGTCAATGCGTCAGCCGCCCAAACGGCGGGAGCAAAGGCCATGATGCCGAATACTGCCAATAGACGACGGATCATTGCGCAGCCTCCTTGAGAATCGCATTGTTCAGGTCGTCAAATTCGCCGTTGGCACGTCGCACATAGATAGCGGTAAGGATAAAGGCTGAAACAATCAGCCCGACCCCGATCGGGATTCCCCAGGTAATGGACGAACCGGGGCTCAGTTTGGCCCCCAGTATTTGTGGCCCATAGGCAATCAGAAGGATGAATCCGGAGTACAGCCCAAGCATGATCGCCGAGAGAATCCAGGCGAATCTTTCCCTTTTACTCACCAGCTCCTTGAAACGCGGGCTGTCTTGAATCTTGAGGTAAATGCTGTCGTTCATTGTTTTTATCCTCGCAGCACAGCTTTTTATTATTGGAACGTATCCACTGTATGCGGCTGCGGAACAGGTTCCAGACGACCTTAGTATTAGAACGAGATACCGGAACACGCCACCGCTGAACTGATTAAATTGACAGCCTTTAACCCAGAAACGACAAAGCCCGCCTGACGAAAACGCCAGACGGGCCTGTAAGGTGCGATTTAGAGGCTTCTCAGGTTATTTAGCGGTCCATTCGGCAACACGCTCTGGATGCTTGGCCACCCAATCCTTGGCCGCCGCGTCAGGCTTGGCACCTTCCTGGATCGCCAACATGACTTCGCCGATTTCGTCCTTGGAGGCCCACTGGAATTTCTTCAGGAAAGCCGCCACTTCCGGCGCCTTCTTCTCCAGGCCTTTGCTGCCGATGCTGTTGACGGTTTCAGCAGCACCATAAATCCCTTTTGGATCGTCAAGGAAACGCAGTTTCCACTTGGCGAACATCCAGTGTGGCACCCAACCGGTGACCGCAATGGACTCCTGTTTGTCTTCGGCGCGGGTCAGCTCGGCGATCATCGCAGCGCCCGAACTGGCTTGTAGCTTGTAGTCCAGGCCATAGGCCTTGATGGCTTCGTCAGTCTTGAGCATCACACCTGAACCGGCGTCGATACCGACGATCTTGTTCTTGAAGGTGGTGTCAGTCTTGAGGTCTTCAATGGACTTGGCCTTGACGTACTCCGGCACGATCAGGCCGATCTTGGCGTCCTTGAAGTTAGGGCCGTAGTCGACCACCTTGTCCTTGTTCTTGGCCCAATACTCACCGTGAGTCACCGGCAGCCAGGCCGAGAGCATCGCGTCGAGCTTACCGGTGGCCACGCCCTGCCACATGATCCCGGTAGCAACGGCTTGCAGCTTGACGTCATAGCCGAGCTTTTCCTTGATCACTTCTGCCGCCACGTGGGTGGTGGCGACACTGTCCGACCAGCCATCCACATAGCCGATGCTCAGGGTTTTGCTGTCGGCGCTGGCCAGTGTGGAGCCCATCGCAACTACCAAAGTGGCAGCTGCGCCCAAGAGTCGTCGCATCTTCATAGTGCTTCCCCGAAAGTGCTGCGCCCGACGGATGCCGAGCGACGTCAACCTATTGTTATATGGTGCACCGCGCCCCCTTCACGCGCATCGATCATGCTTTGGCGACATCAGTGGAGTGCTGACACTTCGATCATCAACCTGCTGCCGGAGCGGACCTGCTCTGACTACGACCTCAGGTAAGCAAGAAACGACATCACATCGCCATCCATAACCTTTGTAGGCGCTCTTGTGCCAATTCCGCCCGAACTTTGCATGTCAAAATTATGCGGCCCCACTGGCAGGTACCAAATACAGGTAAGATGCGCGGCTTTGCTCCCCCAGACGGCCTGACCATGCCCGCGACTGCCCGCTTCCCTGTGCTGCCCTATTTATTCGCCCTGATCCTCAGCCTGTTTGCCCTCGGCGGCTACTGGTATGGCCTCGGCCAGCCGGTGGTGCTGCCCGATGTGGCCAGCGCCACGCACAAGCTGCAATGCGCGTCCTACACGCCCTTCGACAAGGATCAATCGCCCTTCGACCAGCCGTTCAAACTGCGCCCCGAGCGCATGGATGCCGACCTGGCCTTGCTGTCCACCCGTTTTGAATGCATTCGCACCTATTCCATGACCGGCCTCGAAGCCCTGCCGGACCTGGCGCGCAAGCACGGTTTGAAGCTGATGATCGGCGCCTGGGTCAACAGCAACCCGGTGGACACAGCCAAGGAAGTCGACGCGTTGATCGCCTCGGCCAACGCCAACCCCGACGTAGTGACCTCGGTAATCGTCGGCAACGAAACCCTGCTGCGCAAGGAAATCACCGCCACGCAGTTGGTGAAACTGATCCATCAGGTCAAAAGCCATATCAAGCAGCCCGTCACCTATGCCGATGTCTGGGAGTTCTGGTTGCAACACCCTGAAATCGCCCCTGCAGTGGACTTCCTGACCATTCATCTGCTGCCGTATTGGGAAGATGACCCCGCCGGGATCGACCAGGCCCTCAAGCATGTGGGTGACATTCGCCAGACCTTTGGTAACCAATTCGCCCCCAAAGACATCATGATCGGTGAGACCGGCTGGCCGAGCGAAGGCCGCCAGCGCGAAACTGCCGTGCCGAGTCGCGTCAACGAAGCCAAGTTCATCCGTGGTTTTGTGGAAATGGCCGAACAGAACGGCTGGCACTACAACCTGATCGAAGCCTTCGACCAACCGTGGAAGCGTGCCAGTGAAGGTGCCGTTGGTGGTTACTGGGGCTTGTTTGATGCCGATCGCCAGGACAAGGGCGTGCTGGCAGGGCCTGTGACGAATGTGCCGTTCTGGACGACATGGCTGGGGGTTGGCGGGATTATCCTGCTGGGCACGCTGCTGCTCGGCGGTCGTGTTCGCAGCACCCGTGCCGCCCTGCTCTTGCCATTGCTTGGCGCGGTTGCAGCCTGCTCGATGGGCACCTGGGCCGAATTGACCCGCGTGACGGCGCGTTTTACTGACGAATGGGTCTGGGCCGGATTACTGGTGGTCTTGAACCTTTTGGTGCTGGCGCATGCCGCCCTGGCGCTGAGTGCCCGAGAAGGCTGGCGCGAACGCAGTTTCAACTGGCTTGAGCAACGCGCCGGCTGGCTGGTAGCTGTGGCCGGATTTGCCGGCGCGGTGATGATGCTTGCGCTGGTGTTTGATCCGCGTTATCGCAGCTTTCCAAGCGCAGCACTGTTGCTGCCGGCGCTGGTGTACCTGGTACGCCCGGTGACCGGTCCTCGTCGTGAGATCGCCTTGCTGACCTTCATCATCGGTGCCGGCATTGCGCCGCAGCTGTACCGCGAAGGCTTGATGAACCAGCAGGCGCTGAGTTGGGCGTTGGTGAGTGTGTTGATGGTGGTGGCGTTGTGGCGGTGCTTGCGGGTACGCAAATAATGCTTTTGTGGCAGGTGGTTTGTTGTGGCGAGGGGGCTTGCCCCCGTTGGGCTGCGAAGCAGCCCCAATAAGAACGCCGCATTTCTTCAGATAGTACCGAGGTGTAGATTTTAGGGCTGCTGCGCAGCCCAACGGGGGCAAGCCCCCTCGCCACAACAGGCCCCCTCGCCACAGGTTACTCGGTAGCAGGCGGCTTTCTGACCAACCGCAGCCCGGAAATCACTACGGCAAACACCGCAAACGTGGTGTTGTACAACGCCAACGCCGGAAACCCGAACACCAGCCCCAACACTGCCAACGCCCACCCTGCCCGACCCGGCACAAAAAACGCCAGCACCGACGTCACCAAAGCCGCCCAGCCCATCACTTTGAAGTGAATCATCAACCCCAGGTTCGAGCGCACCTGGCATTCCCAACGGCTGGCCTCGTCAGCACAGAGACCAACCCACTGGCCATCCTCCATAAAGCCGTAACGCGCGCCATAACTGGCGGCCAGCCACAACGGTAAGGCAATGAGCAGCAGGATCAACGGCAAACGGCGGGACATGGGGCACTCCGATAGGCGAAAACGGCGCCCAGCTTAATCCCCCGGTGGCCGTTGGCAAGGCTTGTACGCAGATAACTGTTCATCAATGCGTGCCAAAGTGTATCGTCTAGCTACTATTACCCCGATTCCCGCGGTTATTTCCGACTTTTCGTGCCGAGAGCTGGCACTTCGGATGCAACGCGGTGGTCATAGCCTGCGAACTTCATTCAGCACGTTTTCCTCTTAGGGATTTAGTCATGCTCCGTTCCTTGCGCTGTGCGGCCCTGCTGGGCGGCCTTTTTTTGAGTGCGTCAGCACTGGCGGTCGACGTCGACCAAGCCAGCTATGGCTACCCTTTGACCAATCCGTTTGAAGCGACCATCGCCACCACCCCACCGAATCTTCGGCCTGAACTGCCGAGCGATGACGAGATCAATCAGTCCGACTACAGCCTGACAATGCGCCCAGAGCGCCAGTTCAGCCTGCCGGACAACTTCTGGGCGGTGAAGAAACTCACCTACCGCATCGCCAAGCAGGACCGCGCCGCACCGCTGATCTTTCTGATCTCCGGCACCGGCGCACGCTTTGACAGCACCATCAACGAGTACCTGAAAAAGCTCTACTACAAGGCCGGCTACCATGTGGTACAGCTGTCGTCGCCCACCAGCTTCGACTTCATCAGCGCCGCCTCCCGCTTCGCCACTCCGGGCGTGACCTCAGAAGATGCCGAGGACATGTACCGCGTAATGCAAGCCGTGCGCGCACAAAACGCGACGCTGCCGGTGACCGATTTCTATCTGACAGGCTACAGCCTTGGCGCACTCGACGCGGCCTTCGTCAGCAAACTGGACGAAACCCGGCGCAGTTTCAACTTCAAGAAAGTGCTGCTGCTCAACCCGCCGGTCAACCTCTATACGTCGATCACCAATCTCGACAAGCTGGTGCAAACCGAGGTCAAGGGCATCAACAACAGCACCACTTTCTATGAACTGGTGCTGAACAAACTGACCCGCTACTTCCAGCAAAAGGGCTACATCGACCTTAACGATGCCCTGCTCTACGACTTCCAGAACTCCAAGGAACACCTGACCAACGAACAGATGGCCATGCTGATCGGCACCTCGTTCCGCTTCTCGGCGGCCGACATTGCCTTCACCTCGGACCTGATCAATCGCCGCGGCCTGATCACCCCACCGAAATACCCGATCACCGAAGGCACCAGCCTCACGCCGTTCCTCAAACGTGCGCTGCAATGTGACTTCGACTGCTACCTCACCGAACAAGTGATCCCGATGTGGCGCGCCCGCTCCGACGGTGGCAGCCTGTTGCAGTTGATCGATCAGGTCAGCCTCTATGCCCTCAAGGACTATCTGCACGACAGCCCGAAAATCGCGGTCATGCACAACGCCGACGACGTAATCCTCGGCCCTGGCGACCTCGGTTTCCTGCGCAAAACCTTCGGCGATCGCTTGACCGTCTACCCCCTGGGCGGCCATTGCGGCAACCTCAACTACCGCGTCAACGCCGACGCCATGCTGGAGTTCTTCCGTGGCTAAATATCTCCTGCTTATCGCTGCGTTACTCTGCGCGGGCGCGGCCAATGCCGACAACAGCAAGGCCCATACGCCGACGGTGGCAGATGCCGACGGATTCAAGGAACCACTCAGCAAACTCAAGTTCAACCCGGGCCTGGACCAGCGTGAATTCGAGCGCTCGACCCTCACCGCCCTCACCATCTACGACCCGCTGGAGTCGTGGAACCGTCGGGTTTATCACTTCAACTATCGGTTTGACCAATGGGTCTTCCTGCCGGTGGTCGACGGTTACCGCTATGTGACCCCGAGCTTCCTGCGCACCGGCGTGAGCAACTTCTTCAACAACCTGGGCGATGTACCCAACCTGGTGAACAGCCTGCTGCAACTCAAGGGCCACCGCTCCCTGGAAACCACCGGGCGCCTGCTGCTCAACACCACCATCGGCATCGCCGGCCTGTGGGACCCGGCCACCGCCATGGGCCTGCCGCGCCAGAGCGAAGACTTCGGTCAGACGCTGGGCTTCTACGGCGTGCCGGGCGGCGCCTACCTGGTACTGCCGATCTTCGGCCCTTCCAACCTGCGGGACACCGCCGGCCTGGCCGTCGACTACACAGCCGAATCCCAGATCAACTTCCTCAACGTGTCCAAGGTCAGCGAAAACCACCCGGAAATCTGGGCCCTGCGCGCCGTCGACAAGCGCTACCAGACCAGCTTCCGCTATGGCCAGATGAACTCGCCGTTTGAGTATGAAAAAGTGCGGTACGTGTATACCGAGTCGCGCAAGTTGCAGATTGCCGAGTAACCATCCCCTTGTAGGCGCTGGCTTACCGGCGCCTACAAGTCGGGGTTCAAATCAGTTCCCCGTCGACACCACTTCTGCCAGGTGAACTGCAATTGCAGGATCGCCGCCCTTGCCATCTCCCTCTCCTGCTCTGGCAACATGGAAGGCTGCTCAAGTGCCTTGAGCAACGCCACGCTCGGCCCATCCATCACGGATACGCTCGCCAAAGTCGGTCCGCCGCGCTTGAGGGCAACCGCCAATCCCCGCAAATAGCGATCACGCGCAACCGCCAACGTGCCCTGACTGTTCGCCAGGCACGCCCGCAACTCCAGCAACTCATCCCCCAGATCCAACCCCAGCAACCCATTATCCCAATGGCTGCGACGCTCGGCCGGCAGGGTTTCACTGTAGCGCGACAGGCGAATCAAGCGGTCTGCCATGCGCCCGCCAAACCAGCTTTCGGCCTGCTCCAGCGGGCGCACGGTCAGTTGCGCCAGGTCAAACAGTGACGCCTTGAACATCCGCCGATAGTGGTGCTCGCCCGGATTAAGCTGGATCAGACGGAACACCACCACCGCAATACCGACCCCTACCAGCGTCGCGATGGCCTTATTGAGAAAGGCCGCGAAGTCATAGGTCATCAGGTTGCTGGGCCCGACGTTGTTGACGAAGAAGATGCAGAACGCCGAAGCCGTAGCCGCCAGTTTGACGCGGCTCATACACAGCGAGGCGAAAAACAGCGGTACACCCAGCCCCAGGCACAGCAACGGGAAGGCATCAAAACCGGGCAGCAGGCCAAAGTGCACAACAGCCGCCACCGGGACCGACAAAGCGATGCCTTTGAAGAAGTTCAGGCTGGACGCCGAGGGGTCTTCCCGCGCAGCAAACAGGCTCAGGACCACCCCGCAAATCGACACTGCGCCCAGCCCCGATGGCCAGGCGGTAAAAATCCAGAAGGCTGCAACAGCCAGAAACGCCAAGGCACTGCGCAAGCCGCCAAGCAGGCCCTGTTCAATATCTCGGTGCCAGGACATTGCGCCCGGCGCACCCGGTGGCACCCTGCCCTGCTCAACGGCCACCAACGTCAAGGCGCCTTGATCGATCAAACGCAGCACCTGCGCCAATTGCATCAGGCAAAAGTGCGCCTCCTGACTCAGCGCCGGATCCTCCAGCGCCAAGCCAAGGCGAAGAGCCAGGTCAGGCAGATCCTGGTGTCGCTCTTGTTGCAAGGTGGCGGCCACCTCTTCCACCAACGGCAGAACCCGTGCCGTCTCATTGAGCATCAACCGTTGCCGCGCCACCCCGCGCGCCGCGCGCAGCAAACTGAGCAAGTCGCGGCTAAGCACCCGCAACGCCTGGGAGCGACGGCGCCCCTTGGGGCCTTCGAACCAGGCGTGATCGCGCTGGGTGTCCACCGCCACGAGCCGGCCCAAGGCCTCCAATAAACCTTTACGTTGATCAGTGCCCAACAGCTCCGAAGCCGCCGCACGCATTCCCGCCAGCCAAGCGGCCCGGCCTTGTGCGGCCAGAGCCTGCTCTACATGCCGCGGCCACAACACCGTGCTCGCCACTGAGGCACAGACGAGCCCCAGGCCGATCTCCAGACAACGGGCAGACGCCTGATCGAATACCGTCAACGGCGCCGAGGTGGCGGGCAGCGCAATGATTGCGGCGGTATAACCCGCCAGCACAAAACCATAAGAAGTGTGATTGCGCAGCAATGAGGCGCCGGTGGTGCAGAACGCCAGCCACAGCGCCATGCACAACAGGAACAACAACGGCGCCTGACCGAAGACCGCGACCATGGCGACAGATGCCACGGCCCCCACCAAAGTGCCCACCAGCCGATAGGCACCCTTGGCCAGCACCATGCCGCTGGTGGACTGGCCGACGATAAACACGGTGGTCAAGGCCCATTGTGGCTGCTCCAGGTCGAAGCAGAAGGCCAGATACAACGCGACCCCGCCGGCGATGATGTTGCGCAGGGCAAACAACAGATCGCTACGCGAGGGTGCGAGGACGGCTTGCCAGAAATCGGGGAGTTGAAAGGTGAGCGTTTTCATTCAACGAACACATAGATAGCAAGCTAATGATTAGCATCGTATCTATATTCCCGCTGAATGCCAATCCTAGCCTTTGACTGTGCGCCACACTTTGCTGAACAGTAATACCACCGCCAACACCACTGCTCCGGCGACTATCCCCGCTACTGCATTGAGCAAGCTCGGCAGCAACCACGCCAGGCCACCAGCGCTTTGACTCACGGTCTCGATCCAGTGATGCGCCGCCGGCACACCGTGGGTCAGAATTCCACCGCCCACTAGGAACATCGCCGCCGTCCCAATCACCGACAGGCTTTTCATCATGTACGGGGCTGCCCGCAAAATTCCGCCGCCGATGCTGCGTGCCATCTGCCCAGGCTTCTGTGTCAACCACAAGCCCAAGTCGTCCAGCTTGACGATACCGGCCACCAATCCATAGACGCCGATGGTCATGACAATCGCGATGCCCGACAGCACGATCACCTGTTGCATCAACGGCGCATCGGCCACGGTGCCCAGGGTGATGGCGATGATTTCTGCCGAGAGAATGAAGTCGGTACGGATCGCGCCCTTGATCTTGTCCTTCTCAAAGGCCACCAAGTCCGTCGCCGGGTCCGCCACAGCCTCGACCAACTGGGCATGCCCGGCCTGGTCTTCGGCCTTGCTGTGAAGGAATTTGTGCGCCAGCTTTTCGAAGCCCTCGAAACACAAGTACGCGCCACCCAGCATCAGCAACGGCGTCACCGCCCAAGGGGCGAAGGCACTGATCAGCAAGGCGGCGGGCACCAGGATCAGCTTGTTGAGGAACGAGCCTTTCGCTACCGCCCAGACCACGGGAATTTCCCGTTCGGCGCGCACGCCGGAGACTTGCTGTGCATTGAGCGCCAAGTCGTCGCCGAGCACGCCGGCGGTTTTCTTGGCGGCCATTTTGGTCATCAGCGCGACGTCATCCAGCACCGCCGCAATATCGTCGATCAGCACCAGCAAACTGCTTCCTGCCATGGTTCAGGCTTCCTGTCGTTAAAGTGCGCCGAGAATAACGCGGCGCCTGCCTGGCAGGCGAGTCCGTTCAGCGGTCTGTCGGTTGCCAGCCGCCGCCCAGGCTCTGGATCAGCGCCACACTACCCTGGCTGAGTTGGCCCTGGGTATCACGCAGGTTCTGCTCGGTTTGCAGCAGGATCAATTGCTGGGTCAATACGGCCTGTTGGCTGACGGTGCCGGCGCGCAACTGCGCTTCCTGGCTGCCGAACAGTTGCTGGTTGCGTTGGTAAATCTGCTGGAACGCATCGGCCTGGGTTTGCAGGTGGTTGATGGCCGACAGGTTGTCTTCCACATTCTGCAAGGCGCCGAGCACCGTGCCACGGTAATTGGCCGCGATCTGGTCATAACTGGCCTCGGCCTGTTTGACCGCAGCTTCACGGGCGCCGCCGTCGAAGAGGGTTTCGGCCAGCGCCGGCCCCAGGGTCCAGATGCGATTAGGCAAGGAAAACAGACCGCCCAGGGCACTGCCGCGATAGCCGACTTGGGCCGTCAGGTCCAGGGTGGGGAAAAAGGCCGCCTCGGCGACACCGATTTTCGCGTTGGCCGCTGCCGCCGAGCGTTCGGCTGCAACCACATCGGGACGGCGCTGGAGCAAGGTCGACGGCAACGTCAGCGGCGGCCGGGGCAGGACGAAAGTGAAGTCGTTACGCGCGGCCACGCTGAACTCAGCCGGCGCCACACCCACCAGCACCGCCAACGCATGCTCGAACTGCTCGCGATCGCGCAGCGAGGTCTGCAAGTCGGCAATCGAGGTGGTCAACTGATCCTGGGCGATCAGCAGTTGGTCATTGGTGGCGACGCCTTGGGTGTACTGGGCCTGGATCATGTCGAGTAACTGCTGGTTGATCTTTTGCTGCTGTTGCAACAGGCCGATATCGATATCCATCTGCCGCAAGCCCAGGTAATTACTAGCCACGCTGGAACTGATGGACAACCGCACCCCGGCCAGCAAGGCAACGGACTGCTGGGCCGTCGCCTGGCTCGACTCGATACCGCGCCGCACTTCACCCCACAGGTCCGGCTCCCAGCTGGCGGTCAAGGTGGCGCTGACGCTGTTCGAAACACCGCTGGAAGTCGTGCTGGTGGTACTGCTGCCACTCGAGCCTCGCGAACCCGACAACCCCACACCGACGGTGGGCCACAACCCGGCTCGGCTGGACGCCACCTGGGCCTGGGCCAGCCGATAAGCCGCTTCAGCCGCAATGATCGACTGATTAGCCTTGGCCGACCGCGCCACCAAGTCGTTCAGTACCGGATCCTGATAAGCCAGCCACCACTGACTGTCCATGGCGCCCTGAGGATTGGCCGCCGCCCGCTGCCACTGTGCGCCTTCCTTGAACGATTGCGGCAGCGCCATGGCCGGCTGCTGGTAGTCCGGGCCGACCATGCAGCCGCCGAGCGCCAGGCTGATCAAGAGCACGCTGTATTTCAGGTTCATGATTTGGCTTCCTTCCGCCGACCCAGGCGCTGGGACGCCCGGTCGAGCCACAAGTAGATCACCGGGGTGGTGTACAGCGTCAGCACCTGGCTGAACAGCAAGCCACCAATAATCGAAATCCCCAAGGGCCGGCGCAGTTCCGAACCGTAGCCGGTGCCCACCACCAACGGCAGCGCGCCGAGGATCGCCGCCAGGGTGGTCATCATGATCGGCCGGAAACGAATCAGGCACGCCCGGCGAATCGCTTCCTTGGCCGTCAGGCCGAACTCCCGGCGCTCGGTAATGGCGAAGTCGATCATCATGATTGCGTTCTTCTTGACGATACCAATCAACAGAATCACCCCCACCAGCGCAATGATCGACAGCTCGGTGCCGGTCACCAGCAAGGCGATCAAGGCACCGACGCCCGCCGAGGGCAAGGTCGAGAGGATGGTCAGCGGGTGCATCAGGTTTTCGTAGAGGATGCCCAACACGATATACACCGACAGCAGCGCGGCGACGATCAGTAACGGCTCGCTGGCCACTGACGACTGGAACACCTGAGCGGTGCCGGCGAACTGGCCGACCACACTGGCCGGCATGCGCAACTGCTTCACCGCATCATCCACCAATGCGGTGGCCTGCCCGATGGAGGTGCCGGGCGCCAGGTTGAACGAGACGGTGACCGCCGGAAAAGTACCCTGGTGGCTGATGGAAATGGCCGTACGCGCCACTGAGTTATCGGCCAGCGCCGACAGCGGCACCAAGGGCTGCTGGGTCGCCAGATTGGGCGGCGCGGTGCTGCCCTTGGTCGACGTGGCCTCGCTGCCGGTTGGCACATAAATGCCCTTGAGCGCCGACGGGTCGGTCCAGTATTCGGGGGCGATTTCCATCACCACATGGTACTGGTTGGCCGCGCGGTAAAGGGTCGACACCTGACGCTGGCCAAAGGCGTCGTACAGCGTCTGGTCCACCGCCGACATGCCGACTCCGAGCCTGGCCGCGGTATCACGATTGACCGTCACATTGGCCAACAGGCTGTTGTCTTGCTGATCCGTGTTGAGGTCAGTCAGTTGCGGCAACTTGCGCAGCACTTCCACCACCTTGGGCACCCATTCATCCAGCGAGGCCTGGTCGTCGGCGGTCAGGGTGAACTGGTACTGCGCGCCGCTCTGCCGGCCACCCACGGTAATGTCCTGGGCCGATTGCAGGTACAGCTTGGTGCCTGGCAAGTCGCCGAGGGTGCGGCGGATCTGCCCGATCACGTCGGTGGCGCTGTCTTTGCGCTGATCCAGGGGTTTGAGCAGCACAAACAACTGCGCACTGTTGACCGCCCCTCCTCCGCCGCCACCACCGCCGACAAAACCGGCAGTGGTTTCGATATTGGGGTTGTTCATAACCTTGTGGTTGATCTCGGTGAAGTCCTTCTGCATCGCCCCGTAGGAAATACTCTGGGCCGCCAGGATGCTGCCCTGCAAACGCCCGGTATCCTCCTGGGGAAAGAAGCCCTTGGGCACCAGCACGTACAGCACACCGGCGAGGACGATCACCAGCACCGTCACCAGCCCCATCAGAATCGAGTGGTCGATCACCCAACCCAGCGTCCGGTCATAAAAGCGATGAAAGCGCGAATCCGGGTGTTCGTTGCCCTCGGTGATCGTGGCCGGAGCCCGCAGCAGCACGCTGGCGAGCATCGGCGTGACCGTCAGCGAGATCAGCATCGAAATCACGATAGCCACCGACAGCGACACCGAGAATTCGCGAAACAACCGACCGACCACCCCGCCCATCAACAACAGCGGAATAAACACTGCCACCAGCGACACGCTGATGGTCAGCACCGTGAAACCCACCTCCCGAGCCCCGGCCAGAGCGGCCTCCACCCGAGTCTTGCCACGCTCCAGGTGGCGCATGATGTTTTCCACCACCACGATCGCATCGTCCACTACAAAGCCGGTGGAAATGGTCAACGCCATCAGCGACAGGTTGTTCAGGCTGTAGCCGAGGAAATACATGGCACCGAACGTGCCCAGCAATGACAGCGGTACGACAATCGCCGGCACCAGCGTACTGCGCCAGTCGCGGAAGAAACCGAAGGTCACCAGGGTCACCAACAGAATCGAGACCAGCAACGTCACTTCAACGTCGTGCAGCGAGGCGCGGATGGTCGTGGTGCGATCCATCAGCAGGTTGAGCTTGATCGACGCAGGGATCGAGCTTTGCAGGAACGGCAGCGACGCCTTCACCGCATCCACCGTCTCGATCACGTTGACCCCCGGCTGCTTGAACACCACCAGCAGTACCGCCGGCTTGCCGTTGGACAGGCCGAAGTTGCGCAGGTCCTGAACGTCTTCGCGCACGTAGCCGAGATCGGAAATGCGGATCAGGTCACCGTTGTGCTCCTTGACCACCAGCGGCCCGTAGTCATCGGTGTTAAGTAGTTGGTCATTCGCACCAATGCCGTAGGAGCGGTCGCCGATCGCTACATTGCCCTTGGGCAGGTTGGCGTTGGAGGCGCTGATCACCTGGCGCACTTGTTCCAGACTGACGCCGTACTGATTGAGCCGATCCGGGTTCAGCTCCACCCGCACAGCCGGCAGCGCGCCGCCCCCCACCGTCACGTCGCCGACGCCGGTGGTCTGCAACAGGCGTTGCTCCAGCAGGGTCGATGCCACGTCATACATCTGCCCCGGCGTGGCGCTGTCGGAGGTCAGGCTGATGATCATGATCGGCGAATCCGCAGGGTTGACCTTGCGGTAGGTCGGGTTTCCGGACAAGTCGCTGGGCAAGTTGCTACGTGCCGCGTTGATCGCCGCCTGCACGTCCCGGGCGGCGCCGTCGATGTCGCGGTTCAAGTCGAACTGCATGATGATCCGCGCCGACCCCAGGCTGCTGGAGGAGGTCATTTGCGTGATCCCGGCGATCTGCCCGAACTGGCGTTCCAATGGCGTGGCCACGGAGCTGGCGACGGTGGTCGGATCGGCCCCCGGCAGCGACGCACTGACGCTGATCGTCGGAAAGTCCACTTCCGGCAGCGGCGCCACCGGCAACAGATTGAACGCCAGCGCGCCAAACAGAGCCAGCCCCGCCGCCAGCAGCGTGGTGGCAATGGGGCGATGAATAAACGGCGCGCTGAGGTTCATTGCCATCAGTCCGTTTCAACCGGGCGACGGCTGAAACGCTCCCCCAGGCTGTGCATCGCCAAGAAGATCACCGGGGTGGAAAACAGCGTCAGTAACTGGCTCAGCAACAGGCCGCCAATAATCGCGATGCCCAGTGGATGGCGCAGCTCCGAACCGATGCCGGTGCCCAGCGCCAGCGGTACCGCGCCGAACAGCGAAGCCATGCTGGTCATCAGGATCGGCCGGAACCGCAACTCCGCCGCCTGGCGAATCGCCGCCGCCGGACTCAGGCCGCCCTTGCGCAATAACTCCAGAGCGAAGTCGACCATCATGATGCCGTTTTTCATCACAATCCCAATCAGCAGGACGATGCCGATCAGGCCAATGATGTCGAACTGCGTGCCCGTCACCAGCAGCGCCAGCAAGGCGCCGAGGGCCGCTGACAATAGCGTCGACAGGATCGTCACCGGGTGCACGAAACTCTCATAGAGAATCCCCAGCATCAGGTACACCACCACAATCGCCGCCACTACCAGGAACACCTGATTGGACAACGACGACTCGAACGTCGCCGCCGCGCCTTCCAGGTTGGCCTGCACCGACAGCGGTAAACCGACCTTGGCCTCAATGTCCTTGAGCCGAGTTACCGCAGCGCCGAGGGTTTGCCCCTGCGCGAGGTTGAAGGACACATCGGCATAGGGAAATTGCCCCAGACGGTTGATGGTGATGGGCGTGCGCACCACCTGCAGGGTCGCCATGCTCGACAACGGAGCCACACCTCCGGCGGGAATATCAACGTACAAACCGGTCAGCAGGTCCGGCAAGTTACGCGGTGGATGGTCAGTGGCGATCACCACATGGTACTGGTTGAGTTGAGTGTAAATGGTCGAGACCTGGCGCTGGCCGAACGCGTCGTAGAGCACGTCATCGATAGCTTGCGGCGTGATGCCCAGGCGTGAGGCGGTGGCGCGGTCGAAGGTCAGCTGGATCTGGTTGCCGAACTGCATGGCCTGGCTTTGCACATCGGTGAACATCGGGTCTTGTTTGACGGCGGCGAGCAGCTTGGTGGTCCACTGTTCCAGTTCATCCGGGTCGGTGGCTTGCAGGCCCAGGCGGTAACTGGTGGTGGAGACGGTGGCGTCCAGGGTCAAGTCCTGCACCGAGTGCAGGTACAGACGGATTCCGGCGTCGTCGGCGTTGGCATCGGCCAGGCGACGGATCACCTCGGTGGCGCTGTCACGCTCGCCGCGTGGCTTGAGGTTGATCAGCAAGTTGCCTTGGTTGATGGTCGGGTTGGTCTGGTCGATGCCGACGAAGGAAGACAGGCTTTCGACCGCCGGATCCTTGAGGATCCGCGCCGCCAACCGTTGCTGTTCAATCTGCATCTGCTGGAAGGAAATGGTCGGTGAAGCCTGGGAAATACCCTGGATCAGACCGGTGTCCTGGTCGGGGAAAAAGCCCTTGGGCATGATCACCAGGGTCATCAATGTCAGCACGGCGGTGAGCACCACCGAAATCAGCGTCAGGGTGCGGTGGGCCAACACCCAGTCCAGGCCTCGGACATAGTGGGTATTGATGCGGTCAAAGAAATCCGCACGACGTTCCTGAGGCTTATGCTTCAGCATCCGCGCGCACATCATCGGCGTCAGGGTCAGCGAGATCAGCGCCGAAATAACGATGGTCACCGCCACGGTCATGGCAAATTCGCGGAACAGCCTGCCCACCACATCGCCCATGAACAGCAGCGGGATCATCACCGCAATCAGGGCAATGGACAGCGAGATGATGGTAAAGCCGATCTGCTCCGAACCCTTGAGTGCCGCTACCAGCGGCGAGTCACCGGCTTCGAGGTAGCGGGTGATGTTTTCGATCATGACGATGGCGTCATCCACCACAAAACCGATGGCGATGGTCAGCGCCATCAGCGTCAGGTTGTTCAGGGAAAACCCCAGCGCATAGGCCACCGCCAGGGTACCCACCAGCGTCAGCGGTATCGTGACGGCGGGAATGATCGTGGCGGCGATATTGCGCAGGAAGATGAAAATCACGATCACCACCAGCAAGATTGCCAGCGCCAGTTCGTACTGCACATCGGTGACCGAGGCACGGATGGTTTGGGTGCGGTCGGTGAGCACCGCGACCTTCAAGGTGCCCGGCAGGCTGGCCCGCAACTTGGGCAGCAATTGCTGCACGCGGTCGACTACTTCAATCACGTTGGCGCCGGGCTGGCGCTGGATATTCAGCACAATTGACGGTGTGCTGTTGGTCCACGCTGCCTGACGTGGGTTCTCTGGGCCCTGGGTAGAACTGGCGATCTGCGACAGCCGAATCGGCGCGCCGTTTTTGTAGGCGATCACCAGATCGCGGTATTCCTCGGCCGACTGCAATTGGTCGTTGGCCCCAATGGAATAGGCCTGGAACTTGCCGTCGATATTGCCCTTGGCCTGATTGACGTTGGCTGTGCCCAGGGACGTGCGCAAGTCATCCAGGGACAGGCCGAGGCTGTTCAGCGCCGAGGTGTTGGCTTCAACCCGAACCGCTGGACGCTGGCCACCGCTGATGCTCACCAGGCCGACGCCGGTGATCTGCGAGATTTTCTGCGCCAGACGGGTGTCAGCCAGGTCTTCGACCTTGGTCAGTGGCAACACATCGGACGTCAGGGACAGGGTCAGCACCGGCGCATCCGCCGGGTTGACCTTGCTGTACACCGGCGGATACGGCAGGTTGGCCGGCAAGAAGGTACCGGCCGCATTGATCGCCGCCTGCACTTCCTGCTCGGCAACATCCAGGGACAGCGACAGGTCAAATTGCAGGGTCACCACCGAGGCGCCATCGGAGCTGGTGGAGTTCATGGATTTAAGGCCGGGCATTTCCCCTAACTGACGCTCAAGGGGCGCGGTGATCGAGGAACTGACCACATCCGGGCTGGCGCCAGGGTATTGGGTGAAGACCTGAATGGTCGGGTAATCCACCTCGGGCAGCGCCGACACCGACAACAAGTGATACCCCAGCATCCCCAGCAACAGCACCGCGACCATCAATAAGGTGGTCGCCACCGGGCGTTCAATAAAGGGCCGCGAGACGTTCATGAACGGCAGCTCCTCACTGGGCGACGACCTTCACCGGCGAGCCATCATCCAGTTTGTCGGCGCCCTCGGTGACCACTTGCTCGCCCGGCTTGACGCCATTCTCGAGAACCACCGAGACATCGCCCATGGCTGGACCGGTCTTGATGTTACGCAAGGTGGCCTTGTCGCCGTTCACCACGAACACGAAGTCGCCCTTGCTGCCATGCTGGATCGCGCGGGTCGGTACCACGGTAATTTGCGCCAGGGTATCGGCCTTGAGGCGCGCGTTGACGAACTGGTTGGGGAACAGCGCATTGCCCGAATCGTCGAACTGCGCCTTGACCTTGATCGTGCCAGTGCTGGTGTCGACTTGGTTATCCAGGGCCAACAGGCTGCCGGTGGCCAACAGGGATTTTTTGTTGCGGTCGTAGGCCAATACCGTCACCGGGCCATGGGACAGGGCCTGGTTGATCGAGCCCAAGTCATCCTCGGGCACCGCGAACACCACCGTGGCGGGATTCATTTGGGTGATCACCACGATACCGGTAGTGCTGGCGGTGGTGACGTAGTTGCCAGGGTCCACTTGGCGCAGGCCGACCACACCGTCAACCGGTGAGGTGATGGTGCAATAACCCACCTGCACCTCAAGGTTCTGCACATTGCCCTGGTCGGCAGCCACGGTGCCCAACTGCTGCTGGACCAACGAGGCCTGGGTGTCGACGGTTTGTTGGCTGGTGGAACCGGCCTTGACCAGTTCACGGTAGCGTGCCAGGTCGCGCTGGGCATTGCTCAACACCGCCTGGTCGTGCGCCAGGTTGCCCTTGGCCACGGCCAGTTGAGCTTTTAATGCGCGATCATCGATCCGTGCAATCACCTGACCCTTGCTGACCCGCTGGCCTTCCTTGAATTCCACGCTGCTGAGGATGCCATCGACCTGGGTCACCACCGTCACGCTGCGGGTCGGGGTGACAGTGCCAAGGGCATCGATGTACACCGGCACGTCCTGCAAGGCAACGGGCACCACAGCCACCGGCTCGCCCGGCGTGGGTGGCTTGCCTTTGTGCCCACCTGCAAAGAAGTGCAAACCCAAGGCAATCAATAACGCTATCAGCAACACACTGCCGACTACCCAGGCGAACGTACGTCGTCTGCTTTTCTCCACAGTTACTCTCTCGAACGCCGAAATCAGGATTGATCACTGACTGAACTCTAGCAGCGTGCCTGGTGTATGCCTGTACGACCGTGAATGCGTTCAGCATCAAGACAGACAAAGTCAGCTACAACCCCCGCCAAGCAAGGGCTCAGGCGGGATTCTTGAGCCCTGTGCAAAGCCGGTGCTACCATGCGCAACCGCCTGTCTCGGCAAGGAAATACCTAGTGCCCAGTTTCATAGATACGTTTCTCTTTTGGCGAGTGGCTGTTGTCGCCAGGCAAGGAGCCGCGACGACTCATAGCTCGCTATGGGGAGGAGCGGCGACGCAGCATGGCGGCAACAGACGCCGTCAAAAAGAAACTGTATCTGTGAGACTGGACACCCTATGAGCACCATTCGCGAGCGCAACAAAGAACTGATCCTGCGGGCTGCCAGTGAGGAGTTTGCCGACAAGGGCTTCGCCGCGACCAAAACCAGCGACATCGCCGCCAAGGCCGGGCTGCCCAAGCCCAACGTCTACTACTACTTCAAGTCCAAGGACAACCTCTACCGCGAGGTGCTCGAAAGCATCATCGAGCCGATCCTGGCGGCTTCTACGCCGTTCAACCCGGACGGTGATCCCAAGGAAGTGCTGAGCGGGTACATCCGCTCGAAAATCTGCATCTCCCGCGACCTGCCCTTCGCCTCCAAAGTGTTCGCCAGCGAAATCATGCACGGCGCCCCGCACCTTAGCCCCGAGCAGGTCGAGCAGCTCAACGCCCAGGCCAAGCACAACATCGACTGCATCCAGAGCTGGGTGGATAAAGGACTGATTGCGGCGATTGATCCCAATCACCTGATGTTCAGCATCTGGGCCGCGACGCAGACGTATGCTGATTTTGATTGGCAGATTTCGGCGATAACGGGCAAGGCCAAGCTGGATGAGGCCGATTACGAGGCGGCGGCGCAGACGATTATTCGGTTGGTGCTTAAAGGATGTGAGCCGGACTGATAGACCGTGGTGCGGCCAAGATTCGCGAGCAAGCCCGCTCCCACACTTGGTCCGTGCCTGACACACAATGTATGAACACCGCCGACCCTCTGTGGGAGCGGGCTTGCTCGCGAAAGCGCCCTCTCAGACACATCCTGCCAAAAGCCTGCCCATCAGCCTCAAACTCCCCGATCTAGCCTCTCAGCACACCTTCTGAAGAGAGGCAACGGAATGCCTGACCTAGCCACCTCACACCGCCTGCGCATCGGTCGGTTCAGCGAACCCAATCGTATCTACTTGATCACCACCAACACCCACGAACGCGCGCCTATATTCAGTGACTTTCACTTGGGCCGCCTGGTGGTTTGGCAATTCAGGCTGGCCCAGTATCAAGGGTTGGCGAACTCTCTCGCCTGGGTGGTGATGCCTGACCACTTCCACGGGCTCATCGAACTACAAAGAGGCTCACTGGGCGACTTGATGTGCCAAGTGAAATCCAAAAGCACTCGATCCGTGAACGGCACCACAGGCCGCAAAGGTCGACTTTGGCAAACCAGCTTTCATGATCACGCGCTGCGTAAGGAAGAGGATTTGGTGAAAGTTGCCAGGTATGTAGTGGCCAATCCTCTGCGAGCGGGGCTGGTGAAGCGAGTTGGCGACTATCCGCTGTGGGATGCGATTTGGGTATAGATTCGAGAGCGAGTCGCCGCTTTCGCGAGCAAGTCGAGTCGTCGCACCGCCGCTCCCACATTTTGATGTGTGACCCCAATCAAATGTGGGAGCGGACTTGCTCGCGAAGAGGCCCGCATCGTCACTGCAAAATCAAGCAGAAACCCCCGCATCCGCCAACAACCCCTGCCCTTCAATCGCGCTGATCGCACACTGCTCGTCAATGTCCGACGTATCCCCGCTGATCCCGATTGCCCCCAACACCTTTCCATCCTGATCCCGAATCAATACCCCACCCGGTGCCGGCACCACGCTGCCCTGCCCCAGACTGTTCAATGCCGCGATAAACGCCGGACGCTGCTGCGCATCCAGCGCCAGCAGCCGTGACCCTTTGCCCAGAGCTATCGCGCCCCAGGCCTTGCCGATGGCGATTTGCGGGCGTAGCAAACTGGCGCCGTCTTCACGCTGCAAGGTGATCAAGTGCCCGCCGCTGTCGAGTACCGCGATGGTCAGCGGTGCCGCCGAAATCGTGCGACCTGCGGCGATGGCCTGGCTGGCCAGGTTGACTGCGACTTTCAAGGTTAAAGCGCTCATGGGTGCCGTCCTTATCTTGTTATTGGGAAAGCCGTTGGGCTCTGATTGATCAGAAGCCGGATAAAACAAATAGAACACAATAGATTTATTTTTTGTATACAATATTTCGAAACATACACACCACGCGTCGAAATAGTCCTGCATAAAAGGCTTCCGACGAACGCCTAGGCCAACGAAGAAAATGGATTGACCTGCGCGGCTCGCCGTGAATACACTTCAATGCAACACAACTTGTATACAATTACAAAACGCAAGAGGCACCAAAACCATGAGCAAAATGAGAGCAATCGAAGCCGCCGTTCTGGTGATGCGCCGTGAAGGGGTCGACACCGCCTTCGGCATCCCGGGCGCCGCGATTAACCCGCTGTATTCGGCCTTGCAGAAGGTCGGTGGCATCGATCACGTCCTTGCTCGCCACGTTGAAGGCGCTTCGCACATGGCCGAGGGTTACACCCGCACCAAGGCCGGCAATATCGGCGTGTGCATCGGTACTTCCGGCCCAGCCGGTACTGATATGGTCACTGGCCTGTACAGCGCCTGGGCTGACTCGATCCCGATCCTGTGCATTACCGGCCAGGCACCACGGGCCCGGATGCACAAGGAAGACTTCCAGGCCGTCGACATCACCAGCATCGTCAAGCCGGTGACCAAGTGGGCGACCATGGTGATGGAACCCGGCCAAGTGCCTTACGCGTTCCAGAAAGCCTTTTATGAAATGCGTTCCGGCCGTCCCGGCCCAGTGCTGATCGACTTGCCATTCGACGTGCAAATGGCCGAGATCGAATTCGATATCGACGCCTATCAGCCACTGCCGCTGGCCAAACCGCTGGCCACCCGTATCCAGGTGGAAAAAGCCCTGGCCCTGCTGGACCAGGCCGAGCGTCCGCTGCTGGTCAGCGGGGGTGGCGTGATCAATGCCGACGCCAGCGAGTTGCTGGTGGAGTTCGCCGAACTGACCGGTATCCCGGTGATCCCGACCCTGATGGGCTGGGGCACCATCCCCGACGATCACCCGCTGATGGTGGGCATGGTCGGCCTGCAGACCTCCCACCGTTATGGCAACGCGACGATGCTCAAATCGGACGTGGTGCTGGGCATTGGTAACCGCTGGGCCAACCGCCACACCGGTTCGGTAGATGTCTACACCGCTGGCCGAAAGTTCATTCACGTCGATATCGAGCCGACGCAAATCGGTCGTGTGTTCACCCCGGACCTGGGCATTGTCTCCGACGCCGGCGCAGCCCTGACCATGTTCATTGAAGTAGCACGCGAATGGAAAGCCGCCGGTAAGCTCAAGGACCGCAGCGCCTGGCTCAACGATTGCCAGCAGCGCAAAGCCACCCTGCACCGCAAGACCCACTTCGACAACGTGCCGGTCAAGCCGCAGCGCGTGTACGAAGAGATGAACCAGGTGTTCGGCAAAGACACCTGCTACGTCAGCACCATCGGTTTGTCGCAGATTGCCGGTGCGCAATTCCTGCACGTCTACAAGCCACGGCACTGGATCAACTGCGGCCAGGCCGGCCCATTGGGCTGGACCATTCCGGCGGCACTCGGTGTGGTCAAGGCCGACCCGACGCGCAAGGTTGTCGCGCTGTCTGGCGACTATGATTTCCAGTTCATGATCGAAGAGTTGGCGGTAGGTGCGCAGTTCAAGCTGCCGTACATCCACGTGGTGGTGAACAACTCCTACCTGGGGTTGATTCGCCAGGCGCAGCGCGGTTTTGAGATGGACTACTGCGTGCAGTTGTCCTTCGATAACCTCAACGCCCCGGAACTCAACGGTTATGGTGTCGACCACATCGCCGTCGCCGAAGGCCTGGGTTGCAAGGCCCTGCGGGTTTTCGAGCCGGATCAGATCCAGCCGGCCTTGCGCCGCGCCCAGGAAATGATGGAAGAGTTCAAGGTTCCGGTGATCGTTGAGATTATTCTGGAGCGGGTGACCAATATTTCCATGGGCACCGAGATCAACGCCGTCAACGAGTTCGAAGACCTGGCGCTGGTGGGTAACGATGCCCCTACCGCGATTTCGTTGCTCGATTAAATGACGCTTTATTAAAGAGTATGCGTTCCCGTGTAAAGCGCGGGAACGCTGACGCTTTTGAGGAGACTCCCATGCCGCGTTTTGCTGCCAACCTGTCCATGCTGTTCACTGAACAGGACTTCCTTGCCCGTTTCAAAGCTGCCGCCGACGCCGGTTTCAGTGGTGTGGAATACCTGTTTCCCTACGAATTCAGCTCTGCCGAAATCAAGGCGCAACTCGATGCCAACGGCCTGACCCAAGTGCTGTTCAACCTGCCAGCCGGTGATTGGGCCAAGGGTGAGCGCGGGCTGGCCTGCCACCCGGATCGTGTCGAGGAGTTCCGTGCCGGTGTGAACCTGGCCATCGCCTATGCCCAGGTGCTGGGCAATACCCAGATCAACTGCCTGGCGGGTATCCGTCCACAAGGCGTTGACGAGGCGACCCTGGAAAAAACCTTCGTCGCCAACCTCAAATACGCTGCCGACAAGCTGCAAGCGGTGGGCATCAAGCTGGTGATGGAAGCCATCAACACCCGCGACATTCCAGGTTTCTACCTCAACAACACGGCGCAAGCCCTGTCGATTCGCGAGCAAGTGGGCAGTGCCAACCTGTTCCTGCAATACGACATCTATCACATGCAAATCATGGAAGGCGACCTGGCCCGGACCATGTCGGCACACCTGGGTGAGATCAACCATATCCAGTTGGCGGACAACCCAGGGCGTAATGAGCCGGGTACCGGTGAGATCAACTACCGCTTCCTGTTCGAACATTTGGACCGCATTGGTTATCAGGGTTGGGTTGGGTGTGAGTACAAGCCGTTGACCACCACTGAAGCAGGTTTAGGTTGGCTGAAAAGCCATGTGGGAGCGGCGGTGCTCGCGAAAGCGGCGGGTCAGTTAACACCTGTTTGACTGACACACCGCCTTCGCGAGCAAGTCGAATCGTCGCACCGCCGCTCCCACATTTGGATCAGCTGTGTTTGGCAGACCGTGCTCAGCTCCTACATCTAAAAACAAGAGGATTTCTTCATGGCTAAAATCGGATTTATCGGCACCGGCATCATGGGTGAGCCCATGGCCGCAAACCTGCAAAAAGCAGGTCATCAACTGTTCCTTTCCGAGCACTACGGCAAGGCGTCAGAAGCGCTGGTCGCTGCCGGCGCAGTAGCCTTGGCCAACCCGCAGCAGGTTGCGCAGGAAGCCGAATTCATCATCGTCATGGTGCCCGACACCCCGCAGGTCGACGACGTGCTGTTCCGCGCCGACGGTGTTGCGGCCGGCCTGTCGCCAAACAAAGTGGTGATCGACATGAGCTCGATCTCACCCACTGCCACCAAGGCCTTCGCGGCCAAAGTCAACGCAACCGGCGCGCAGTACCTCGACGCCCCGGTGTCCGGTGGTGAAGTCGGCGCCAAGGCCGGGACCTTGAGCATCATGGTCGGCGGCGAGCCACAGACCTTTGAACGCGCCCTGCCGCTGTTCCAGAGCATGGGCAAGAACATCACGCTGGTGGGCGGCAACGGCGACGGCCAGACCGCCAAAGTGGCCAACCAGATCATCGTTGCGCTGAACATCCAGGCGGTGGCCGAAGCGCTGCTGTTCGCCTCGAAAAACGGCGCAGACCCGGCCAAGGTACGTGAGGCACTGATGGGAGGCTTCGCCTCATCGAAGATCCTGGAAGTGCATGGCGAGCGGATGATCAAGGGCACCTTTGATCCGGGTTTCCGCATCAACCTGCACCAGAAGGATTTGAACCTGGCCCTGGCCGGTGCGAAGGAGCTGGGGATCAACCTGCCGAACACCGCCGGCACCCAGCAAGTGTTCAGCACCTGCGTAGGTCTGGGTGGCGGCAACTGGGACCACTCGGCGCTGATCAAGGGCCTGGAACATATGGCGAATTTTTCGATTCGCGATAAGTAAGCGGCACCGCTCCTACCCTGGAATGCACTCCAAATGTGGGAGCGGGCTTGCTCGCGAATGCAGTCTGACATTCAGCATTGATGTCGACTGACACACCGCCTTCGCGAGCAAGCCCGCTCCCACATTCTTGATTGCATTCCAAGCTTGAAATGGATGCATCTCTAATAACAAGAATCCGGGAGCCCGCTCATGTCGGTCGATCCGCAACACCTGCTTCGCGAGCTGTTTGCCACAGCCATCGACGCCGCCCACCCCCGGCAAGTCCTCGAATCCTATCTGCCCGCCGACCGCACAGGCCGCGTGATTGTCATCGGTGCCGGCAAAGCCGCGGCAGCCATGGCCCAGGTGGTGGAAAACGCCTGGCAAGGCGAAGTCTCAGGCCTGGTGGTCACCCGCTACGGCCACGGCGCACCCTGCAAGAAAATCGAAGTGGTCGAAGCCGCGCACCCAGTGCCGGATGCCGCAGGCCAGGCCGTCGCCAAGCGTGTGCTGGAACTGATCAGCCACCTTGAGGAAGACGACCGGGTGATCTTCCTGCTCTCCGGCGGTGGCTCTGCACTACTCGCCCTTCCGGCCCAAGGCATCACCCTGGCCGACAAGCAAGCCATCAACAAAGCCCTGCTCAAATCCGGCGCCACCATCGGCGAGATGAATTGCGTGCGCAAGCACCTCTCGGCGATCAAGGGTGGGCGTCTGGCCAAGGCCTGCTGGCCAGCAACGGTCTACACCTACGCGATTTCCGACGTGCCGGGCGACCAGGCCACGGTCATCGCTTCCGGCCCCACCGTCGGCGACCCGAGCACCTCGCAACAAGCCCTGGCGATTCTCAAGCGCTATCAGATCGAAATCCCCGCGTCCGTGCGCAGCTGGTTGCAGAGCCCGGAATCGGAAACCGTCAAACCCGGCGATCCGTGCCTGGCGCGCAGTCACTTCCAACTGATCGCCCGCCCGCAACAGTCCCTGGAAGCGGTGGCGGTCAAAGTCCGCCAGGCCGGTTTCAGCCCGCTGATCCTTGGCGACCTGGAAGGCGAAGCCCGGGACGTGGCCAAGGTGCATGCCGGTATTGCCCGGCAAATCATCCTGCACGGCCAGCCCCTGGCGGCGCCTTGCGTGATTCTGTCCGGCGGCGAAACCACCGTCACCGTGCGCGGCAATGGCCGTGGCGGGCGTAACGCCGAATTCCTGCTAAGCCTGACCGACAGCCTCAAGGGCCTGCCCGGCGTCTACGCCCTGGCCGGTGACACCGACGGCATCGACGGCTCCGAAGACAACGCCGGGGCGATCATGACCCCAACCAGCTATGCCCGCGCCGAAGCCCTCGGCCTGTCGGCCAGCGACGAGCTGGACAACAACAATGGCTATGGCTACTTCGCCGCACTCGACGGGTTGATCATCACCGAGCCGACCCGTACCAACGTCAACGACTTCCGCGCCATTTTGATCCTCGAGAGCCCTGAAAGAGAGTCCCCTGAACATGACGCCTGACAAGAAAGTCAAAATCCTCGCCACCCTGGGCCCGGCCACCGACAGCCTTGAAGACATCCGCGACCTGGTAAAAGCCGGGGTGAACATCTTTCGCCTCAACTTCAGCCATGGCGAACACACCGACCATGCCCAGCGCTTTCAGTGGATTCGCGAGGTGGAAAAACAGCTCAACTATCCTCTCGGCATCTTGATGGACCTGCAAGGGCCAAAGTTGCGGGTCGGGCGTTTTACCGCCGGCAAGGTGCAACTGATTCGTGGCCAAGCCCTGCGCCTGGATCTGGACGAAACACCCGGCGACCAGCGCCGGGTCAACCTGCCCCACCCGGAAATCATCGCCGCCCTTGAACCCGGCATGGACCTGCTGCTGGACGACGGCAAGCTGCGCCTGCGGGTGATCACCAAATATGCCGACGCCATCGACACCACGGTGCTCAATGGTGGCGAGCTGTCGGATCGCAAAGGGGTGAACGTGCCCCAGGCCTTGCTGGAATTAAGCCCGCTGACCGCCAAGGACCGCCGCGACCTGAGCTTCGGCCTGGAGCTGGGCGTGGACTGGGTGGCGCTGTCGTTTGTGCAGCGCCCGGAAGATATTCGTGAGGCCCGCGGATTGATCGGCGACAAGGCCTTCTTGATGGCGAAGATCGAGAAGCCCTCGGCGGTTGAGCACCTACAGGAAATCGCCGCGTTGAGCGACGCGATTATGGTCGCCAGAGGGGATCTGGGCGTGGAAGTCCCGGCCGAAAGTGTGCCGCAGATCCAGAAAGACATCATCAGCACCTGTCGCCAGTTGGGCAAACCGGTGGTGGTGGCGACGCAGATGCTCGAATCCATGCGTTTCTCACCGGCCCCGACCCGCGCCGAAGTCACCGACGTGGCCAACGCCGTGGCCGAAGGCGCCGATGCGGTGATGCTGTCGGCGGAAACCGCTTCCGGGGATTACCCGTTGGAAGCGGTGGAGATGATGAGCAAGATCATCCGTCAGGTAGAGAACGGCCCGGACTACCAGACTCAACTGGATGTCAGCCGGCCCAAGGCCGATGCCACGGTGTCCGACGCCATCAGCTGTGCGATCCGCCGTATCAGCAGCATCCTGCCGGTGGCGGTGTTGGTGAACTACAGCGAGTCCGGTGCATCCAGCCTGCGGGCGGCACGGGAACGGCCGTCGGTTCCGATCCTCAACCTGACGCCAAACCTGTCGACGGCGCGTCGCTTGAGCGTGGCGTGGGGCGTGCATTCGGTGGTCAATGATCGGCTGCGGCAGGTGGACGAGGTGTGCTCCACGGCGCTGGAAATTGCCCAGGCCCAAGGCATGGCGAAGCGTGGGGATACGTTGGTGATTACCGCAGGGGTGCCGTTTGGGCAGCCCGGGTCTACTAACTCGTTGCGTATAGAGACATTGGTTTAGCGCCTGCTCAGGCCTCATCGCAGGCAAGCCAGCTCCCACATTTTGATTTGTAAACCCAATCAAATGTGGGAGCGGGCTTGCTCGCGAAGGGGACAACTCGGTCTCACAGACTCACCACCATGCCCAACCAATCCTGCCCCGACTGGGCCGAAGCCTTGCTCAACGGCTTCAGCCAGATCTTCCTCCAGCGTCACCCCCTGTGCGGTTTGCTCTGTTTGCTGGCCATCCTGATAGGCGCCCCGGGCTTACTCGGCGGCGCACTGCTGGGCGGGGTTGCCGGCCTGCTCACCGCCCAGCGCCGAGGCTATCCCAAAGCAGAGCGCCAGGCCGGGCTCTATAGCTACAACGGTGTGCTGCTGGGTTTGCTGATCAGCCAGCATTTCGCCTGGTCTGCCCTGTTGCCGCCGTTGATTCTCGCCAGCGGCGGCCTCAGTGCGATCCTCATTCGCCAGTGGCTCAAACGCGCGAAGCATCCCGATGACTTGCCCGCCTACACCCTGCCCTTTGTCGCATTGGGTTGGTTGCTGCTCGGCGCGTCCCCGGCGACGGCTTTGGTAGCCATTGAGCCTGACACATGGACGTTGCTCAGTGCGCCATTCACTGGGCTTGCGCAAATCATCCTGCTGGATCAACCCTTGGCCGGGCTGCTGATCGCCCTCGGTTTGCTGCTCGCCAACCGCCGCGCCGCGTTGTGGGCGCTGATCGGCGCCAGCCTCGGCGTACTGATCGCCCTGCTCTTGGGCGAACCCGCCAGCGCCCTGCTCGGCCTGAACAGCTATAACCCGGCACTGGCGGCACTGGCCCTCAGTCAGCAACGCCGCCAACCCTGGCTGCCGCTGATCGGCATCCTCCTGTCAATCATCCTCACCCCTGGCTTCGCCGCCCTGAATCTACCTGCGCTGACCGCACCGTTTATCCTCGCCTGCTGGCTCGTCCACGCCAGCCGCAGGCTGATGCAGCGGGCCAGCGTGGACAGCCCGTTCGAATCCCCCTAGGCTTCTCGGATCTTCGATTCAGGCGATTTTCATGGACAGCAACAAACATTGGCGTGAACGGCTCTACGTGATGGTGTTCCAAAGCGACACTGCGGCCGGCCGACGTTTTGACAGCACCCTGTTGCTGATCATCCTCGCAAGCCTTGTGATCGTGATCCTCGACAGCATCCAGTCGGTCCACGATAACTACGCCAACGTGCTGGCCTACATCGAGTGGGGCTTCACCATCATCTTCGCTATCGAGTACGGGCTGCGGCTGTATTGCTCGCCCAAACCGTGGCGCTATGCCTTCAGCTTTTATGGCCTGGTGGACTTGCTGGCGATCGTCCCCGGGATCCTCGCGCTGTACTACAGCGATGCCCAGTACCTGCTGATCATCCGCATCATCCGGATGCTACGGATCTTCCGCGTGCTCAAGCTCGGCCCGTACCTCAAGCAGGCCAATTACCTGATGTCGGCGCTGCGAGGCAGCAAACAGAAGATCGTGGTGTTCCTGCTCAGCGTCTGCACCCTGGTGACGGTGTTCGGCACGTTGATGTACGTGATCGAAGGCCCGGAGCACGGCTTTACCAGCATCCCCAAGGGCATCTATTGGGCAATCGTCACCCTGACCACCGTGGGTTTTGGCGACATCGTGCCCGTCACCCCGCTAGGCCAGGTGATTTCGTCGCTGGTGATGATCACCGGTTACTCGATCATCGCCGTGCCCACCGGGATTTTCACCGCCGAACTGGCCAATGCCATGCGCGGCGAACTGCTGCAACACGACTGCCCAGTGTGCAAGAAAGACACCCACGAACCGAACGCAGCGTTTTGTTCGCGCTGCGGTAATGGGCTTTTCAAGAAAATGGAATAAGCAAAGTTCTTTTTAATCTTTAAACGACTATGCAGGCACAGCTATAGTCGGTGGCATATTGCCCTCACGTAACCCAACAACAAGGAATGAGCAGTGAAAAAACTCCTTAGCGCCTCTCTTCTGACCGCCGGCCTCGCCTTGGCTGGCGCCGTCCAGGCCGCACCGACCACCCTGCTCAACGTCTCCTACGACGTGATGCGCGACTTCTACAAAGACTACAACGCCGCCTTCCAGAAGCACTGGGCAGCCGAACACCCGGACGACAAGCTCACCTTGCAGATGTCTTTTGGCGGCTCGAGCAAACAGGCGCGCTCGGTGATCGACGGCCTGCCGGCTGACGTCATCACCATGAACATGGCGACCGACATCAACGCTCTGGTGGACAACGGCAAACTGGTGCCGGACAACTGGGTCACCCGCCTGCCGAACAACAGCGCGCCGTTTACTTCGGCCACCGTATTCATCGTGCGCAAGGGCAACCCCAAAGCCCTGAAAGACTGGCCGGACCTGCTCAAGGATGGCGTGCAAGTCATCGTGCCTAACCCAAAAACCTCGGGTAACGGCCGCTACACCTACCTGTCGGCCTGGGGCTACGTGCTGAAGAACGGCGGTGACGAGGAGAAGGCCAAGAAGTTTGTGGGCGACCTGTTCAAACACGCACCAGTGCTGGACACCGGCGGCCGCGCAGCCACCACCACGTTCATGACCAACCAGATCGGCGACGTGCTGGTGACCTTTGAAAACGAAGCAGAAATGATTGCCCGTGAATTCGGCCGTGATCAGTTCGAAGTGATCTACCCAAGCGTCTCCGCCGAAGCCGAGCCGCCGGTGTCGGTGGTCGATAAGGTGGTCGACAAGAAAGGCACTCGCGCTGCCGCCGAGGACTACCTGAAGTACCTGTGGTCACCAGAAGGCCAGGAAATCGCTGCCAACAACTACCTGCGTCCACGTGACCCGGCAGTGCTGGCCAAGTACACCGACCGCTTCCCGAAAGTCGACTTTTTGTCGGTGGAGAAGACCTTTGGTGACTGGCGCACGGTGCAGAAGACCCACTTCAATGATGGTGGGGTGTTTGACCAGATCTACACCGGGCAATAATCAGCTCTAACTGAAGAAATGCAGTCCACTGTGGGAGCTGGCTTGCCTGCGATAGCATCACCTCGGTGTATCAGGTAGACCGAGGTGATGCTATCGCAGGCAAGCCAGCTCCCACATTTTTTCCGGGCCTGGCCGTTACATCGGCGGCGTCACGCCATCCTTGCCAGCCGAGATAGCCTGAGCGGTGATCGTCCCATCAGCGCCCTTGGCCGCAAACATCACCACCTTCACCCCCGCCTTCAACAAACTGCGATCCCCAGGTTCCAGGTTGACGATCGGCACATCATCCGGCACTACAATTTTCTGCTCGCCACCTTTGTACTTCACAGTCAGGGTGCGGCCGTTACTGACCACCAGATCACCCACGGTGCCGTTGGTCATACTGCTGCCCTCTTTCAGGTCGAAGGCCCGGTGACCATCCCCCGTGCCCGCCATCGCGGGTGGGAACACATGAATTTCCAGCGCGGTCAGGGTGCCATCTGCGTTAGGCATGGCCGCCGAGCCAATGTAACTGCCAGGCTTGATGTCTTCGATTTTGGCCAGGGTCACGGCACGCACCTGGGTGTCTTTGGTCAGGTGCACGGTGACGTCTTCACCGCTGTTGACCTTGACGTGCATGGCATCGCCGTCCATTGCCGTAATGGCACCGCGTACGCCAATACGTGGGGCGTCCTGGGCCTGGGCGACGCCCAGGGTCATGAACGCGGCCAGGCTTGAGGCCAGGAGCATTGTGTTGAATGTCATCTTCATGGCAGTCGATTTCCTGTTTTTGCAGTTGTGACTGAATGTATCATTGAGCTACGGCCCGAAAGTTAACGTTTCAGTCATTAATGCCCGGCATGAGTGTTATCACCGTAAACGGCCTACTCCCGTCAGGGTCCAGCCTCTATTCTCGCTCGCCATCTCCCTTCGCTTTTATGAGAACGCCATGAACGCCACGCCTCACACTGCAAGCACCATGACCCGAGGAATGGTGATGCTGTTTGCGTTCTGTTGCGGCGCCATCGTCGCCAACATCTACTACGCACAACCGATCATCGAACTGATCGCCCCGGACATCGGTATAAGCCCGACGCTGGCCAGCCTGATCGTGTCCCTGACGCAGATCGGTTATGCCCTGGGCCTCTTCTTCCTGGTGCCGTTGGGCGACTTGCTGGAAAACCGCCGGTTGATGATCATCACGACCGTGGTGGCTATCGCCAGCCTGTTGGGTGCGGCGTTCACCGAACAGCCGAATCTGTTCCTGCTGGTGTCGTTGCTGATCGGCTTCAGTTCAGTCTCGGTGCAGATCCTGATCCCATTGGCGGCGCACCTTGCACCGGCTGAATCCCGTGGTCGGGTGGTCGGCAGCATCATGGGTGGCCTACTGCTGGGTATCCTGCTGGCACGACCCGTGTCCAGCGTGGTGGCCGACCACTTCGGCTGGCGTGCGATGTTCATGGCGGCAGCGGCCTTGATGGCGGTGATCAGCGTGGTGCTGTTGTTGACCATTCCCAAGCGCCAACCCGATCACTCCGCCAGTTACGGCCAGTTGCTGCGCTCTCTGGGCACGCTGTTGCGTCAACAGCCAGTACTGCGCCAGCGCGCGTTTTATCAAGGCTGCCTGTTTGCCACCTTCAGCCTGTTCTGGACCGCCGCCCCTTTGGAGCTGGTACGCAACCACGGCCTGAGCCAAACCCAGATAGCCATCTTCGCCCTGGTGGGTGCCATCGGCGCCATCGCCGCCCCCATCGCCGGACGCCTGGCGGATGCCGGCCACACCCACAAAGCCTCACTGCTGGCGATGCTGTTTGCCGCCTTGAGCTTCCTGCCGGCTTTCATCCATCCGCTCTACAGCGTGATTGGCCTGGCGGTGACCGGCGTGGTCCTGGACTTCTGCGTGCAGATGAACATGGTCCTCGGCCAACGCGCCGTCTACGCCCTCGACGCCCACAGCCGCAGCCGCCTGAACGCGCTGTACATGACCAGCATCTTCATCGGCGGCGCCTTCGGTTCAGCGATTGCCAGCAGCGTGTACGAACACGGCGGCTGGCTGGGAGTGATGCTGGTGGGCAGTGCGTTCCCGCTGGTAGCGTTGTTGCGGTTTTTGAGTGCCCCCCGACTGGCCGCCGCGGTGAGTGCCTGACAGCAACCCACTTATGGGTGCTGCTCTCTACCAGCGCCACTACCAGAGAACAGCCTCAGGACCTTCTCGAACATGCTCAATATCGGCTGAATCGTCGCAAGCGCATCATCGACAAAGTTCACCAACCTCGCGAGCAGGTCCATCTCCGGTGCTGGATGGGGCGGCACCGGGCCTGGGGTCGGGGTCGGTACCTGGTCGCCCCCCAGGATATCCGTCGACTTCATTTCCCCCTGGCTTGCCACCAGCAAGTCGGCCTTGCCACTGCCAGACATATCAATGGCCAGGCTTGAGCGACCCGTCTTCGGATCGTGGCTCAGCACCGCATCACCGGCACGACCACTGAATCGGTCGGTGAAATTAAGGGCCTTGATCCCTGCCTCTTTCATCGCTCCAGAGACATCGACTTTGTCGGTGCCACTGGTGAAATCCAGGATCAGGTCGGTATTCAGCGGTGTAGAGTCGGCGATCTTGTCATACACAAACGTGTCGGCGCCGCCCCCACCTCGTAACCGGTCCGCACCGGTACCGCCTTTGAGTCGGTTATTCGCCTCATTGCCTGTCAGCGTGTCGTTGCCTGCCCCTCCCACGGCGTTTTCCAGCGTAACGCCCTTGGCAATGGAAACGTTGCCTTTCATCCCGCCCACATCGGAGAACGACTCGGCATTGAGGTTGATGCTCTGATCCTGCCGATACCCGGAAAAATCCAGCGTATCGTTTCCACCACCGTCCCATACGCAGAAAACCGCAGAGTCTGCGGCGTTTGCCAGGCTCATGGCTTCACGCCCGCTATTGGAGTTGAAGCCGTAGGTGGTGTCCGTATCGCGGGTCTTGAGGTTGGCTCCGTACAGTTTCTGAATCGCGGCAATGTCATACATCATTGGAGCCGAAGGTTGCATGTTCTTGAAATTGTGGCCCGCCTGCTTTCTCTCGGACCAGTAGCTCATGACACTGCCGGCCCTGGTGTCTTGCACAAAGACCGCATCCCGCTCATAGGAGCCACCGCCGTTGTACTCACCTGGGTGGGCCAGGCCCAGGCAATGACCGATCTCATGCACAAGCAGATTCGTGAAGTAACTGCCAATTTTGTTGGCATTCTCCGCTGGCTGCGTGCCGATCATCGCCCTGGCCGCAGGATTTTGCCGAGTAGGCCCCCAGGCGACACCACTGGTCATTCGATTACTGCCGGTCAGTTGGATCGATCCGTCAGGCCCTTGGGCGTTCTCCTGAAAACGGATAGTGGCGACGTCCTGCCAAGACTGCAAAGCCCGCCGGGCACAGTGTTTCTGTTGCTCGTTAAAGCCTTCGAGCCGGAAAGAGACATCCGTTTTACTGTCGCCGTTACGGTCGTAGAAGCGTGCGCCGCTTCGAGTGAGGTGAGTCGCTGCTTGATCCGTGGTGAAAGAGCGCCTTGCATAGTTATCAGTGAACGTTGGGGCCGACGAAAACAGCTGGTTATCTGATTCGTCTATTACCGCAGGATATGAAGCCAGTTTAATGGAGGTTTTGCCTACTTCATTCATAACTGTAACTCTCCGCATCGAGTAAAGGGTTGAAACGACAGGATTCAAGGCTGATAGCTGACCACTCAGCGGCAGGTTCCTATCAGAGAATTCCTATACCCATTTAATCTTTCATGCAGAAAACTATCACACCACCTTATATTTAGTTCTTGCTGAAACGTGCCTACCCATTTGTTTTCCCCACTAACAAAATACATTTACCCTTGCAATATTTTCCAGAGCCATTAATAAAAACAATAAAATATAACATTGATTTAAAACAAAAAACTAACACCAATAAAAATATCAAGATCACCCATAAGGAAACACAAACTCTACATTCTCTATTTCGGCACCTGCATTTCACGCATTGGTCATACACTCAAAAAAACAAAGAATCACATCTGCACCGGAAAATTCATACACTTAAAAAGTTGTATTCCTTAAAATTAAATCCTAGTAAAACTCCTTACACATACTATTCACCGCTCATACTTCAACCAAAGATTTTTCCAACAACCAAAAACGCCTCTAAATACTGAAATATTATGCCGAACTACGATCGAACCAACTTCTCCAATGCCGCATCCGCCAGAAATGACGAGCGGCTTTTCACTTTGTGCTCGCGCACATAACGGTCAATGCGCTGGATGACATACCCCGGCAGGGTCACATTGACCTTCTCGGTCTTGCCCAGATAAGGCGAAATGTCGAGCTCCAACATTCCCCAGCCCATCCCGGCGTACTCCTCGTTGCTGTGGTGTGCGGCAACCGAGGTTGGCATCGGAATCGCCCGGCCTTCGGCGGCTATCTCTTGCAGCATGATGTGAGCGACTTCGACACCTTCGCCCGGTTGCACATCATTCCCCATCTGGGCCCGTTCCTCGACCAACACCCGGGCCTGAATATCGACGTAATCCTCAACGATCACAGCGTGAATCTGGTGGAAGAAGGTATCGACGTCGCACTGCGCATGGGCACGCTGAGCGACTCCAGCCTAACCGCCCGCAAGATCGGCCAGAGCGCCTGCCTGATCCTCGGCACGCCGACCTACTTCGAGCGCTTCGGTGAGCCGCAGACGCCGGTAGACATCCTCAAGCACCAAGCAGTGATCTACAGCCTGGGCGGCGGTGCACGCTGGGACTTCACCCAAGGCAAGGACGAGCAACCAGTGATCGCCAAGGGTCGTGTGCGCGTAACGGCGGCCGAGGGCGTGCGGGCTGCGGTCCTGGCGCATCAGGGCCTGGCCATGGCATCGCAATGGATGTTTTCTCCGGAGCTGGCCAGCGGCGAGGTCAAGGCAGTATTGACCGACTGGGAACTGCCGCCCAGGGATCTTTGGGCGGTGTTCCCCACCGGGCGGATGGCGAGCGCCAAGGCACGGGCGTTTGTCGAGTATGTGCAAGGGTTGCTGGCTTAACGCTCACGCCAACTCCCCTTACCCATGAGCTTGCCGACTGTCCTTCGGCGCCTGCGCCCTGTCCTCAAGGCTGTAATCTCGTACCACTTGGGCAATGCGCAGGTGGTAGTCCTCAAAAACTCGCCCGCGCCCTGCGGCCTGGGCAGCGCGGTGTAACTCAACGCTGCGCCATTGCTGGATAGCGTCCTCGTCACGCCAAAAGGACAACGACAGAACCTTCCCCGGTTCACTTAAACTTTGAAACCGCTCAATGGAAATAAAACCCTCGATTTGCGCCAGCAACGGCTTCAGCTCCGCAGCCAAGTCCAGATAGCGCTCGTACTGCTCTTCATGCGGCCAAGCTTCAAAAATGACGGCAATCATTGTGCGGTCTCCTGACCATCGTGGAACCGCGGGATGCGGCCATTCAGCGACGGCCAATAACTAAAGGGACGAGCCAGTAAGGCCGGCTGGCGATGCAGTAATGCCTGGAGGACCTGCGAGGCGATGGTAAACGCCAGATGCTGGCCTGGGCACTGATGTTTTCCCGACCCGAAGCTGAAGATTCGCCGTGACTGGCGCTCGAGCAAAAAACGATCGGGATCGGGATTCACATCAGGGTCCCGGTTGGCAGATGCCAGCAATAACAACACGGTATCCCCCGCTTCCAGCACGCTCTGCCCAATCACACAACGCTCGGCAACAAATCGCCGGGTGTTTTGTACCGGTGAGTCGTAGCGCGCCACTTCCTCCACCCATGCCACGGCGAGGGTGGGTGTCCGTCGAATGTCCTCAAACCGTTGCGGTTGGCGCTGGAGCGCCACCAGGCTATTGCCGATAAGGCCAGCGGTGGCCTCGCAGGTCTGGGACAGCAAACCGATCAGGTTGGCGACCAGGGCTTCAGGGTCTTGCCAAGTGCTGACAGCATCGTTGCGGCAGATCGCCTTGAGCAGGCCACTTTGCTGCACCGGGTCCCCGAGCAATACGCTGAACATCTGGCCCAGGCGAGACGCTGCGGTATCGGCGTTACGCAGTTGAAGCGCGTTGCTCAGCGGCGATAGGCAGGCGACAAAGTCCCGTGTGCGCTGTGCGACTTCCCGCAGTTGCTTGGGCGCAAAGCCCAGCAGCACCGCCATGACCGAAACCGGCACGCTGAACATCAGCTCGTTCAGGCTATCGGCTGTACTTACAAGGTGCGTCACGGAGTCGGCGATGGTGTCAGTCGCCATGGCAGACAAGGCTGGCTCGATCACCCTCCTGGGACATTGGTGCCGCTCGCCTTCGTTCATCCGCATCAAACGGCCGAAAACCTGCCCCGCCGTGCCCTGGGCAATGGCCCCCGGTACCGGCTCGCCGGTCGGGCGCACCCGACAATCGGGATGAGCCAAAACAGCCTGCACCGTCTCGGCGCGGCTGGCCACCCACAAGCCAAGCTCGGTGTCGAACCGCAAGCCCGCCTCCTGCCGCAGGCGTGCGTAATAGGGGTAAGGATCAGCATGGGTCGCAGCTTCCAGCGGTGTCATTCCGGGCGTCCTGTTCACAAAGAACCGCTACTATCAGCTACCTTTCACGGTAACGATTCGCCCAGGAGCGAAGTATGGATTCCCACGACAATGATGCTGCCATGTCCCGGATCGCCGGCGCGATTGCCGAGCCTGCCAGGACCAAAATGCTTTGTTCGCTGATGGACGGGCACGCCCGCACCAGCACCGAAATGGCCGTTATTGCCGACATCAGCGCCTCAACCGCCAGCGCCCACCTGGCCAGGCTCAAGGACGATGGCCTGGTCAAGCTCTACACTCAGGGCCGGCATCGCTACTACAGCCTGGCCAGTTCTCAGGTGGCCCAGACACTGGAAACCTTGATGGTACTCAGCGCCAACACTGCCTCCCGATTCGTCTCCGCGACACCCAGCCGCCTGCAACTCGCCCGCACCTGCTACGACCACATGGCCGGCAGCTTGGCGGTGCGCCTGCACGACCACTTCATCGACGCCGGCTGGCTGGTTGGCGACAGTACCTATCAGTTGACCCAAAAAGGTGAAGTAGCCATGAGCGGACTCGGGCTAGACCTTCCCACTATCAGCGCACAACGCCGACGCTTCGCCTGTTCCTGCCTGGACTGGAGCATGCGTCGTCCTCATCTGGCCGGGGCCCTGGGGGCGGCGTTTCTGCAGATAACCCTCGACCGCCAATGGCTGACGCAGGATCTGGATAGTCGGGCACTGGGAGTGACGGCCAAGGGAAAAAGAGCATTGGCCAAGCAGTTTGGAATTGAGGTAGGGAGTGACCGAGTGGACGTCACCCGGCCTGCGGGTGAGATGCAGGCGGTTCTTTGAAATCGGCCAGAACGAAGACCGTCTGGCTGGTGAGATAGGCCTCAACGGCCTCCAATGACGGCAAAGGCTGGCTGTGTGTTTCGGTACGTTCGAGGTCACTTTGCCGAAGGATGCTGACGGTATAGGCTTCATTCTCCTGACGCAACGTCCCCCTATACTTGACCCGTTGGCCGTCTTGTCCGGAGAACGAAGTCGCCACTAACTCAATCGATGACAGGGCCAGAAGCGTACGTTCCCGGTTGGCTTTGCGTTGCGCCGCATAGTCCTTGGCAATGATGGCTCCGCCGATACTCATCGCAATGGCCAACACTATCTCGACGTTATAAGACGTCCGCCCCCGCCACGACGTATGGGACTCGCCTAACCATTGGGCGATGTGGGAAAACAGTTCGTCCATGGGTTTTCTCCCGAAAAGATGCTGAGAGTAAACGGGAAACAGGGGCGACAAAAGGCTGAAGATCTAACCGGAGAAGTGAAGATCAACTGCAGGCGCTGCCTGGAAGTCCGCTAGATCACCCGCCCATCCCAACCCACCGTGACATGCCTCGGCAGCTCGCGGCGATGCTGCATCAACCAGGCATCTAACGTATGCCCAACATGGGTCAGCACCCCCAACTCGGCCTTCACTTCGTCAATGCACTGCAACGCCAACGTCAGGTCGTTGTGATTACGCGGTGCCTGGGGCTGTGGCGGCATGGAGCAGTCGAGCACCAGCACGTCCAACGGTTCGCGTTGCAACCAGGCACGAGTGGCCGGTGGCAGGCCGACGGTGTCGGTCAGATAAGCGATCCGCCGGCCCTGGCCTTCGAACAAATAACCGAGGGTCGGTTTGGAGTGTTGCAGTGGCAACGCGGTGACGTTCATCTCGCCAAACTGACGGGTTTCGAACTCGGCAAAGGGTTGGCTGAAATCGAGGATGCCGGGGTGTTTGTAGAGGTCCGACAGGCCTTCGGGATCCACCGGGCCGTGGACCGGGATGATCAGGCCCTGGCCCCAGCGCAGATGCAGCAGGCCTTGGGCATGGTCAGCGTGGTAGTGGGTCTGCAAAATCCCATTGAAGCTGCGCGGCGGGAAACGCTCGGTCAGGTCCGGCAGCCCGCTGTCGATCAGCCAACGCTGGTCGCCGCACTCGATCAGCGCACTGCACGGCCGACGGCGCAGGCTTTCATCACTGCGGGCCAACCCACAGGCAGCGCAGTCACAGCCATAGACCGGAACTTGGCGGGCGTCACCCGTGCCCAGCAGAGTCAGGCGCATGCGGGATGTCCATCGAGGCAACCTAGCAATCGCTCGACGGTGAGCGCCAGCGCGCCGGAGTTGTCGAGCAGGAACACGTCTGGCGCAGCGGTCAGGCTGTCGCTGAACCGCACATTGCGCGCCAGCCTCTCGTCAATATCAGCGATGGATTCGCGGCCCCGCGCCAGCAACCGCTGGCGCAACACCGCCTGATCGACCGTCAGCAACACCACCAGCAACGTCGGATAACGCAACCGGGTTTGCGCCAGGTGGGCACGGGAGCCGTTGACCAGCACGTCTTCCCCCGCCGCCAGCCAATCATCGATTTCCCGTGGAATCCCATAGGACAAGCCGTTGGCATGCCAACTGAGGGCAAACGCGCCCTCAGCGTCCATCGCGACAAATTGTTCAGGACTGACACCCTGAGCCGCCTCGCCTACCGCTTCCGCCGAGCGGGTGATAACCCGACGTACAATGCGCCAGCCACGTTCGGCCAACCGCGCACGTGCAGCATCCAGCAGGCTGTCCTTGCCCGAACCCGATGGCCCGATGAGATAGATCAACCTGCCCGCCATCAAAACACCCTCTTCGCTTGTCGCCAGACTTGTTGGACCACTGGCAGGCCGTCTTGGGTCCTGGCTTGTACCAGATCCGCTCGCAGGCCAATGGCAATTTCGCCGCGATCACTCAAGCCCGCCGCTCGTGCGGGCGCCAGGCTGATCATCTTGACCGCCTGGGGCAGATCGCAATGATTGTCCAGTGCCGCCAGGGCAAAAGCCGCTTGCAACAAGCTGGCCGGGTAGTAGTCACTGGAAAGTATATCCAGCAATCCTTGCGCAGCCAGGCCGGCGGCAGCCACATTACCCGAGTGCGACCCGCCACGCACCACGTTGGGCGCCCCCATCAATACTTTCATGTTCAGTTGCTGGCAGCCGCGGGCGGCTTCCAGTGTGGTGGGGAACTCAGCGATGGTCATGCCGTAGCGGGCCGACTCCTCGACATGGGCCAAGGTGGCGTCGTCATGGCTGGCCACCGACAGGCCGCGCGCCAGGCAGTGCTCGACGATGGCGGCACGGTAGCGGTCGCTGTATTCCTTGGAATTGGCCATTTGCAGCACGATAAAGGCATCCATGGTCTCGTCGTTCAAGTGGTACTTGCCCATGTAGTACTCACGGTACTTGGACTCCAGCACGAACTGGCGCTGGCCCGGCGAGTGGTCCATCACCGATACCAGTTGCACCAACGGGTTTTCCACCAGGTCGCGGAACACACTCAGCGTATCCGGGTGGCACAGCTCGCAGCGCAGGTGCAGACGGTGCTCGGCGCGGGTCAGGCCGGCACCTTCTGCCGAGGCAATGGCATTGAGCATCGCCGGTAATTTCTGCATGCGATTGCCCTTGGGATTGACGTCGCCGATGGACACCGCGTCGAACACCGTGGTGATGCCGGCCGCGATGATCTGCGCATCATGGCTGAGCACCGCCGAGGTCGAAGGCCAGTCCACGCCGGGGCGCGGAGTCATGTGTTTTTCCAGATTGTCGGTGTGCAATTCCACCAGGCCAGGCAGCAGAAAATCGCCGTTGAGGTCTTGGGCCTGAGGCAACTGGCTGCGGCCTTCGGCCAGGTCGACGATCATCCCGTCGCGCAGGACCACCGTGCCGAGAAACACGCGATCAGCGGTGACCAGTTGGGCATTGCTGAGGATCTGTTCAGCGGGCATGGGCGTATTCCTCTTCGGCGACGGCGGTGGGAGTCATGTCGAAATGGCGGTCGGCGACCGCCTCACGGGCGGCGCGGTCGTGGAAGATACCAATCAACGCAGCGCCGCCGGCTTTGGCTTCGTTCATCAGTTCCAGCACCACTTGGCGGTTGCTGTCATCCAGCGATGCGGTGGGCTCGTCCAGCAGCATCACCGGCCAGGCCACCATGAAACCGCGAGCAATGTTGACCCGCTGTTGTTCGCCACCGGAGAAGGTGCCGGGCGCCAACTGCCACAGACGTTGCGGGATATTGAGGCGGGTCAGCAGGTGTTCGGCCCGTGCTTGCGCATCAGCCTTGGACCACCCACGAGCCAGGGCCGGCTCCATCACTACGTCCAGGCAGGCCACCCGGGGAATCACCCGCAGAAACTGGCTGACGTAGCCAAGGGTCTGCTGACGCACCTGCAACACATCCCGAGGCTCGGCGCCCACCAACTCCAGCCAGGCACCGGCATGCTGCACACGAATGCTGCCGCTCGCCGGCAAATAGTTACCGTACAAAGTGCGCAGCAATGTGCTTTTACCGGCGCCGGACTGGCCATGCAGCACCAGGCATTCGCCGCCTCGCACACTGAATTCCACCCCGCGCAGCACGTTCAATACCACGCCGTGCTGCTGATGCAAGGTGAAGGTTTTCGAGAGGTCACGGACCTCGATCAAGGCATTCATCATGGCTGCAATACCGAAGACACCAGCAGTTGAGAGTAAGGGTGCTGTGGATCGTCGAGGATCTGGTCCGTCAGCCCGGTTTCCACCACACGGGAGCGGCGCATCACCATCAAGCGGTCGGCCAGCAAGCGCGCCACCGCCAGGTCGTGGGTGACGATCACCACGGCCAGGTCCAGCTCGCGCACCAAGCCGCGCAGCAGGTCGAGCAAGCGCGCTTGCACCGACACATCAAGCCCGCCGGTGGGCTCATCCATGAACACCAGACGCGGGCTCGACACCAGGTTGCGGGCGATTTGCAGGCGCTGTTGCATGCCGCCGGAAAAGGTCCGGGGCAAGTCGTCGATGCGCAGCGGGTCGATTTCCACCTGGCTCAGCCAGTCGAGCCCGGCGCCCCGCAGTTGCTGGTAGTTGCGCACGCCTTGGGCCATCAGGCGCTCACCGATATTGGCGCCGGCGGAGACGCCCATGCGCAGGCCGTCCCGTGGGTTCTGTTCGACAAAGCCCCACTCCGTGCGCAACAAGGTGCGGCGTTCCGCTTCGCTGGCGCTGTAGAGGTCCAGCCATTCGCCATCCTTGCCGCGATAGCCAATGTGCCCGCCCTGCGGCGGCAAGCGCCCGCTGAGCAGCGAAAGCAAGGTGGATTTACCCGAGCCGGACTCGCCGACAATCCCCAGCACTTCGCCGGGGTACAGATCAAAGCTCACGCCCTGACAGCCCTTCTCCTCGCCGTATAGCAGCGACAGGTCACGTACTTGCAACAGTGGTTGGCTCATTGGTTGTTCTCCTTGACCCGCTGGGCGCAGTACCAGGTGTCGGAACAGACAAAACTCTGGGTACCGGCATCGTCGAGAATCAGTTCGTCGAGGAACGAATCGCGACTGCCGCAAATGGCGCAGCATTGCTCCCACTTCTGGGCTTCAAACGGGTGATCTTCAAAGTCCAGACTGATGACCTGGGTGTACGGCGGCACCGCGTACAGACGCTTTTCCCGCCCGGCGCCGAACAGCATCAGCGCCGGGCTCATGTCGAGTTTCGGGTTATCAAATTTGGGAATCGGCGAAGGGTCCATCACGTAGCGTTCATCGACCATCACCGGGTAGGCGTAGCTGGTGGCGATATGGCCGAAGGTCGCGATGTCCTCGTAGAGCTTCACGTGCATCACCCCGTAATCGTTCAAGGCGTGCATGGTCCGGGTCTCGGTTTCCGAGGGTTCGATAAAGCGCAGCGGCTCGGGAATCGGCACCTGGTAGACCATAATCTGATCGGCCTGCAATGGGGTTTCCGGGATGCGGTGGCGGGTCTGGATGACCGTCGCATCAGGTGTGCTTTCGGTGGTGGCGACGCCGGCGGTGCGGGCGAAGAAGCGGCGGATGGAGACAGCGTTGGTGGTGTCATCCGCACCTTGATCGATGACCTTTAGCACGTCATCAGCACCCAGAATCGCGGCGGTCAATTGCATACCTCCGGTGCCCCAACCGTAAGGCAACGGCATCTCCCGGCCGCCGAACGGCACCTGGTAACCAGGGATCGCCACGGCCTTGAGCAAGGCGCGGCGGATCATGCGTTTGGTCTGCTCATCCAGGTAGGCGAAGTTGTATGCCGGGTCACGCACAGGCGCTTGCGTCAGGTCATTCATGGCGGGTGCTCTCGGCCGGTTGGCGCAGTTTGCGGATCAGTTCCAGCTCGGACTGGAAGTCCACGTAGTGAGGCAATTTGAGGTGCGAGACGAAGCCTGCGGCCTCGACGTTGTCGCAGTGGGCCAGGACAAATTCTTCCTGCTGGGCCGGCGAGACGACTTCTTCGTTGAACTCCGCCGCACGCAGCGAGCGGTCCACCAGCGCCATGCCCATGGCCTTGCGTTCGGCGTGACCGAAGGCCAAACCATAACCGCGCGTGAATTGCGCCAGCTCCGTGCCCGAGCCGACGAACTGATTGACCATCTCGCACTCGGTCACTTCGATACTGCCCAGGCAGACGGGAAAGCCCAGTTCTTCTGGGTCGATCCACACCTCGACATCGCCGATGCGGATCTCACCGGCGAATGGGTGATTGCGGCCGTAACCGCGCTGGGTCGAGTACCCCAGCGCCAGCAGGAAACCTTCATCGCCACGGGCCAGGGCCTGCAAGCGCTGGGCGCGACTGGCGGGATATTCCAGCGGGTCGCGGGTGATGTCGGCGATGCTGCCGGTGTCGTCGGATTCGTTCTTGATCAGGCCTTCCTTCGCGAGTAAGCCGAGGACCCGTGGGCACGGTTCCAGGCTCGCCTCAGTGGTGGTTTGCGGGCCTGGGTATTCACCGTCGGCCAACAGCGCAAAGTCCAACAGGCGATGGGTGTAATCAAACGTCGGGCCCAATAATTGGCCGCCGGGCACATCCTTGAACGTGGCAGACAAACGCCGACTCAGCACCATCTGCGCCGTATCAATCGGCACGCTTGGGCTAAAGCGCGGCAACGTAGTGCGGTAGGCCCGCAGCAGGAAGATCGCTTCCACCAGATCCCCTGCCGCCTGCTTGATTGCCAGCGCGGCCAGTTCTTCGTCGTACAGCGAGCCTTCGCTCATCACCCGGGCCACGGCCAGGGGCAACTGCTGGCGGATCTGCTCGACACCCAGCTCGGTAACGGAGGTATCGCCCCGGCGCTTTTTCGCCAGCAGACGGTGGGCATTGTCGATGGCCTGTTCGCCACCCTTGACGGCTACGTACATCAGGCAAGCTCCTCAGCGATGCGGGTGCTGCGAGGCAGGCCGATCAGTTGGTGGGCGGCGGCGAACAGCACGTCCAGGCCGCGAGGGAAGGCTTCGCGGCGTTGGCGTTCCTGCCAGAAGTCATGGGGCAGCGGCAGGCTGACCCGGCGCACAGTCTCGATTCCTGGACCGCGCCAGTTCAGGCCATCGCCTGACTCCAGATCAGGCAACTGGACCAGTAAGGTGCAGGACTGATCCGGATAGCGGTCATTGCCGTGGTCGAAGCCACCGAGGTCCGACAGGTCCTTTTCACCGAGCAAGGCGAATGCAGCCTCCTCTCGGCGAGCGGTCAGCGGGCAACCGCAGTGAAAAGCCAGGTTGGCGCGAATCAATGGCGTGTCGAACGCCGGCGCCAGCCACAACGGCGTGTCTACATCCAACAGCGCCAGGCACAGCGCGTAAGTGGCCGGCGCCAAGCCCTCAAGGTTGGGTGCGGCAGGCAGCGACTGGATCAGGCCAGGCTCGGCAAGCGCCTTGAGCGCCCCGCGAAAACCACGCTGTGCGTCCAGCACCGGATCCACAAACGCCGGTTGCAAGAGTTGGGCATTCATCAGTTTTCTCCTCGAACTAACGTGAAGAACTCGACCTTGGTGGCGGCGGTATCCGCCTCTTTCTGCGCCCGGCGTTCAACCTGGGCAGCGGCCAGCGAGGTGATCAATCCGCTGAGCCAAAGACTCGGTTGCGTGCCTTGCAAATGCGCATCGGCCAGGGCTGCCAATTCGGCGTGGACCTTGTCGCGCCCCGCCAGATAGCTGTAGCCGGTGCGACCGTCGGCCAAGCGCACCACGCAGCGGGTCACGCTCATTTCACCGACGTTGAATGGCGCGCCATTCCCGCCCATGCGGCCACGGACCAGGGTCATGCCGATTTCCGGGGCGCGAATCAGTTGGTAATCCACATCGCGCAAAGCGTCTGCATGGGGTTGCAATTCACTGCGACGGGCGCGGGCCAGCACGCCTATCCAGTGTTGTCGCTGAGACGGGCTCATCAAGGTCTCCATCAAGTCACCACCTGGTACTGGAAGCGATCCGAACGGCTGGTGGACTGCGCCAGCTCCACCGGGCGGCCATCGCGATCGCGGGAAAGGGTGAACACGGTCAAGGCTGGCAAATGCCGGGGCATCAGCAGCAGCGCGGCCTCGTCACGGTTGGGTAAACGGGCACCGATCAGGCTCTGGGTGCGGGTCAACGGCAGGTCGCGCTCACGCAGGTACTGGCGCAGGGAGCCGCCGTTGTAGTCCGCCAAGAGCGGCGCATGGCTGGCGCAATAGCGATGGCGGATCAGGCTGACAGGCTGGTGGTCGAGCTTGCGCAGGGTTTGCAGCTCGATCATTGGTGCCATCTCGGCGATGCCCAACTGCTGGGCTTCGTCGCGGCTGGCGTAGCAATAGCGACGCTTGAGCAGCACCGCCTCCACACCGACGCCCTGGGCCGACAGCGACTGGCTGTAAGAGGTCTCGGCGCCCATCGGGTAAATCAACGGCCGATCCAGTACCTGCGTGCCCTTGCCCTGCAAGCGCAACAGACTGCCTTCGAACACCAACTCGTCGATGGCCCGGCGCAAGGTGTGGCGGTTGACGCCGAAGCGTTCGGCCAACTGCACCTCGCCCGGCAGAAAGTCACCGGCCTGGTAGCTGCTCAGTTCCCGGCGCAGGATATCCGCGAGTTCGCGGTAAACCGGCTCATCTTGTCTAGACAACTGCATGCTTAAAAAAAAGCGCCCAGGGGCACCCCTCCGACGTCAGATGAACTGCTTGCGCAGTCGTTGGGAAAGCACATCAATCAGGCTCACCACCACAATGATCACCAGCAGCACCGCGCAGGTCTGGACGAACTGGAAGGCGCGGATGTTCTCCCACAGGATCACGCCGATACCGCCAGCGCCGACCATTCCCACCACCGTGGCCGAGCGTACGTTGGCTTCGAAACGGTAAAGCGCGTAAGAGACCCACAGCGGCATGACTTGCGGGATCACGCCGTAGATCACCTCTTGCAAGGCACTGGCGCCGGTAGCGCGAACACCTTCCACAGGGCCTGGGTCGATGGCCTCCACGGCTTCGGCGAACAGCTTGGCAAGCACGCCGGTGGTGCTGATCCACAGGGCCAATACGCCAGCAAAAGGACCGAGGCCGACGGCGACGACGAACAACATCGCAAACACCATTTCGTTGATCGAACGGAAGGCATCCATCACCCGACGCAGCGGCTGGTGAATCCACCACGGCGTGATGTTGTCAGCGCACAAAATCCCCAGCGGCACCGAACAGACAATCGCCAGCACCGTGCCCCAGAGGGCGATTTGCACGGTGACGATCATCTCCTTGAGGTAGGAGCGCCATTCGTGGAAGTCAGGCGGGAAGAAGTCGGCGGCGAAGGTCGCCATGTTTCCGGAATCGCGGTACAGCGCCAGCGGGTTCATTTCGGCGCCGTGCCAGGCCCAGGCCAGCAGGACCAGAAACAGGCCCCAACCGAGGTATTGCGGCCAAGTGCGTTTGCCTACGGCTTCAGCGTGCAACGTAGTCATGGGGTCACTCTCAGTAAATGTGGGAACCGGGCTTGTGTGGGAGCGGGCTTGTTGTGGCGAGGGAGCTTGCTCCCGTTCGGCTGCGCAGCAGTCGTCGACTTTTGGGGGCGCTTCGCACCCCAACGGGAGCAAGCTCCCTCGCCACAAAAGCCAGCTCTCACAAGGGTTAGCCGTTGGCGGCAGTCTTCTTGTCCAGTTCGGTGATGCGCTGTTGCAGCTTGGCCAGGTCGGCGTCGATATCGGCGAGCTTCTTGGCCTTGTCGGCGGTTTCCAGCTTGCTGTCGGCACTGATGGTGGTGCGCTGCTTGAACAGTTCCAGTTGGCGGATTGGCAACAGCTGGTCGTCGCTGGACTTGAGGAATTTGCCCAGTTGCATGTTCTTCAGCACCGCCTTCTCTTCGTCGGTGTCACCGTAGTTGGCGAAGAAATCGCGGATCTTGGTTTTCTCGCTGTCACTCAGGGCCTTGCTCCAGACCATTGGGTCGGCGGGGATCAGCGGCGACTTCCAGATCACCTTGAGCAGAGCGGCTTTGTCCGGCTGGGTGACTTCCAGGCGGTCCCAGCTTTCGGTGTTGAACGTGGCGACGTCCAACTGCCCTTTCGCCACGCTCAACGCATTGACTTCATGGCTGGAGTTGAGCGTGCGTTTGAACGCGGTGGCAGCATCGACGTGGTTCTTGGCGAACACGTAGTAGCCCGGCACGAGGTAGCCCGAAGTGGAGTTCGGATCACCGTTGCCGAAGGTCAGGTTCTTGGCGTTCTTGAGCATGTCTTCGACGTTGTTGATCGGGCTGTCCTTGCGCACGATCAACACGCTCCAGTAACCGGCGGCACCATTGGCAGCGGCGGTCTGGGCGAAGATCTCACCGTTGGAACGGTCCACTGCCTCCATGGCAGCCTTGTTACCCAGCCAAGCCACGTCGACCTTGTTGAAGCGCATGCCCTGGATCAAACCGGCATAGTCGGAGGCGAAGGTGGCGTTGATGGTCAGGCCGGTTTTCTTGTGCATGTCATCCAGAAACGGCTGCCAGATGCTCTTGAGGTTCTGCGAAGACTCGGTGGACATGATGCCGAAGTTGATGGCCTTGTCGGCGGCCTGGGCGTTGCCCAAAACGCAACTGGCCAACAGGACGGCAGACAGAAACACGTGACCAATACGGTTCAACATGGAATGGATTCCTGTGGGTCGTGGGAGAGGTTTCAAGCGCGCGCCAGGGCCAGCCGAGTGGGGGGCTCGGTACGGCGGGTCTGGTCGGAAAACATCAGGCTGGTGTCGACGTCGGCACCGTACAAATCATTGAGGAACTGGCTGCTCATCTCCGTGGCCTGGCCATCGAAATGAATCCGCCCACCTTTGAGCGCCACGGCTCGCGGGCAATAACGCATGGCGTAGTCGACTTGATGCAGGGTGACGACCACGGTCTTGCCGTCGCGGCCGTTGATGTCGGCGAGGATCTCCATGACCTTGCGCGCCGACTCCGGGTCGAGGGAGGCGATGGGCTCGTCGGCGAGGATGACTTCGGCACGCTGGGTCAGTGCCCGGGCAATCGCCACCCGCTGCTGCTGGCCGCCGGACAACGTCGAGGCGCGCTGTGCAGCCAGGTCGGCGAGACCAACACGGGCCAGGGACTCCATGGCGAACTGTTTTTCCTCGGCATTGAACAAGCCGAGGTTGCCACGCCAGCGCGGCATGCGGCCCAGGCAACCGAGCAGTACGTTGTCGATCACACTCAGGCGATTAACCAGGTTGAACTGTTGGAAGATGTAGCCGATATCCGCCCGCAACCGCCGCACCTTGCCATTCAACCGCCCGCTGGCCTGTACTTCCCGGCCCAGCACCTTGACCCTGCCGCCGTTGCCCTTGTCGCAACAGGCCAGGCCCGCGAGGTGACGCAACAAGGTGGACTTGCCGGAGCCGGAAGCGCCAATCAGCGCGACCATCTCACCGGATGCAATGGTGAGTTCGAGGTCGACCAGTGCGGACTTCTTGGCAAAGGTCTTGTTCAGATGATCGACATGGATAGCTGGAGTCATGGGCTTCTCTGTCTGGTTGAACAGCCATCCGTGGCTGTATTTGAGTTCAAACGACAGTAGGCGCGGGAGGTGTCAGGCCTATGACTTGCACATGACGGGAGTGAAACGGTTTGGTTAAGGTTTTGTGAAAGGTTGGAACTGGCCGAGGGACCGTTCCCACACAGATTTAGGGTTGCTTGCGGTCGATCTCACCGCGAACCTTCGCGAGTCGCTGCAAAATCAGCGAACGGGTGTGGTAGCCCGGTTCTTTCATAGACCCCAAAACGCTCAAGGGCGTTTTTTCGTGCGGGCTGCTTTGTGGCGGCTGTGCATGGGAGGCTTCGGCCTGCCGGGTTTCTATGACCGGTCTACCACCCCGTGTACAGTCGCCTCCTTACATCGTGTGGTAGCGAGATGGAGGTGCTTACTCATAGAGGAGCTTCACCATGAAAAAAGTGACCCCGAACCCACCGCCCTACTCCTTGAACGACAGCAAACTCCACGACGCCGCCCAGCGCGCCTTCAAGCATTACGAACTGCACTCACAACCCGCCTCCCCTGCGTCAGAAAAACTCTTCACCGTACGTACCGGCCTCAGCACCGAGGAAGCGTTGAGCAATGCCAGCGAGATTCTTGAGTCGGCGGCGGTCAGCGCGTACGACTGCACCGGACATCTTGAAGGCTCCAGCCGCAAGCAAGTACTGGCAGTGGTGCAGTTGATCGAGATGGCACAGTTGTTGGTGGATGCGGCGCTGAACAGAGAGTATCCGGCAGCCTGATTACCGAGTGGGAATGAGTTCCTGTGGCGAGGGGCTTGCCCCCTCGCCACAAGGTGTTTGCCCCTCTTCAGAATACATTCCAAACAGGCACAAAAAAGGCGACCCGATGGTCGCCTTTTGTCATTGCGCGTACTGCTTGCTCAACCCCGGCGGTACGCCGTGGATATCGGTCTCTTCCCAAGGCCCATTAGGGCTGATGGAACGACTCCAGCCGTTGCTCCAGCGGTAGTACGTGCGCTGGCGGTAAAACGTGTCCGGCTGCTCCTCCAGCACATACACCTGCATCTTCCCATCCCAATGGCTGGCAGCCCCAGGCGGCGGGGCGAAGGTGGCGGAGGTGCTCGGTGGCGCCTTGGGCGGTGCGGTCACCGGCCCGGACGGTTTAGTACTCGGATGGGTTGACGGCCCGGACGGTGGAATAGTTGGGCCGGTAGGCGCCGAAGGCCGATGAACCGCACAAGCACTCAAGCCCAGAACCAGGCTAAGCAGGGTGATACGAGCGATGGCGGTCATGGGCACTTCCTCACGTTATTTATCCGGGCTGTCGATGGTCAGTTGCTGCAAGGCCGTGGTGCTGCTGGCCAAGGGTTGGCTGCGGCCGATCCACTCGCCAGCGGTCGGTTGACCGGCCCGGGATATGCGCGCAACCAGTTGGACTTCGGGAAAGTTGGACAGTTTCAACTGCGGCATCATCGCATCAGCGTCACCCAGTTCGACGGTGACCGGCAGGTCGGCCACAGTGAAACGCTTGACGGCCAAAGGCGCCGGCGGGCCGTTTACCGCGCGGGCAAAGATGAACACGCTGTCGCTTGGCGAGGCCTTGGCTTTAATGTCCGCTGAGAGGTCAACGCGGACCTTCATTTGCGCTTGTGCCTTAACGGGCGCCACAGTACCGCCGCTTTCTTTCAGCTTCTGCGCCGCCCGATCAATCCCGCCTTGCAGTGCCGCACGCGAGTTGTCTTGGGGTGGCAACTGCGCCAGCAGGCGGTTCCAGTAATCAATCGCCTCCTGATAACGCTGGCCTTCAAAGGCCGCGATACCCAGCAACCCGAGGCTGGTGACTTCTTTCGGGTCCTGCTTCAACGCTTCATCGGTCAAGGCCTGGACCTTGGGCGACCATTGTTTGTTGTCGGCAAAGTACTGTGCTTGAGCCCACTGCCCCAGCAGCTCCGGCTGACGACCGGCCAATGCCACCGTGCGCTCGAAGACTTTTGCGGCATCGGCCGAACGGTCCTGGGCCATGTAGGCGCGACCGAGGAAGTACAGGCCTTCCGGCGAATCCGGCTGCGCTGCTGCTGCCCGCTCCAGACGTCGTGTCATGTCTTCCATGGACACCGGTGGCTGGGAGAATTCGCGGGTCAACTCGACCTTGTCGCTGGCACCGTAATGCAGGTAAAGACCAAGACCCAACACCGGTACGAGAATCGCGGCCAGCAATGGCAACGGCTTGCCAAGGCGTGATTCCCGAGGTTTTTCCACACCCTCGGTATCGGCCAGCAATTCACGGGCCGCTTCAGCGCGACCGCTATCCAGCTGCGCGGCATCAAGCACGCCTTCGTCCTGCTGGGTTTGCAATTCCGCCACGCGTTCCTGGTACAACGCTACGTTCAGCGCGGTGCGATCTTCTTCACGTTGGGCACGACGTCCGCGCAAAACCGGGATCAACAGGAAACTCAAGGCAACCAAAAGCAGCAGACCTGCTGCGAGCCAGAAATCAATCATCAGTGTTTTTGTCCAGCAGTTGGTCGAGGCGTTGACGCTCGGAGGCGGAAAGCGAGTCCGAGCCTTCGGCCGGAGCGGCGCGACGACGGCGGATGATCACGGCGATGACCACCAGGCCACCCAACAGCAACCCCGCGGGGCCAAACCACAGCAGCGCGGTCTTGCCGGTGAGCGCCGGCTTGTAGCGGACGAAATCACCGTAGCGGTCGACCATGAAGTCGATGATCTGCTGATTGTCCTTGCCCTCGCCCAGCATGCGAAAAATCTCTTTGCGCAGATCGGCGGCAATCGGCGCGTTGGAGTCGGCGATGTCCTGGTTCTGGCACTTGGGGCAGCGCAGTTCCTTGGTCAATTCGCGAAAACGCTCGCGGTCACCGTCTTTAGCGAACTCATAGGTGTCGATGGCGGCGTGAGCCACGCCGGCCATGCTCAAGCCCAATACCGCAGCGGCTAACCAACGCTTCATGGCTTGGCCTCGTCGACCAGCGCCTGATACTTGGCGGCCAGTTGCTCGCGCCAGACCACTTCGTCGATCACCCCTACGTACTTGTCGCGGATCACACCCTTGGCATCGATGAAGAAGGTTTCCGGAGCACCGTAGACACCGAGGTTGAGACCGAGGTTGCCGTCCTCATCGCGGATATCCATCTGGTACGGGTTGTGGAATTCCGATAACCACTTCAAGGCCGACGCATTGTCGTCCTTGTAGTTGATGCCGTAGATCACCACGCCCTGCTCGGCCAGCTTGTTCAGCACCGGATGCTCGACCCGGCAGGAAATGCACCAGGTGGCCCAGACATTGACCAGTGCCGGCTTACCCTGCAAATCGGCCTGGGTCAGGGTTCGGTCGCCCTGCACCGTCGGCAGGGAAAACGCCGGGAACGGCTTGCCGATCATCGCTGACGGCAGCTCGGCGGGGTCCAGATACAGACCGCGATACAAGAACACGGCCACCACCAAAAACAGGGCCAGCGGCAACATCATCAACCAACGCTTCATACGGCTGCCCCTTGCAGGCCGAGGGCTTCACGCACCCGGCTCTTGACCTTGACCCGATAACGTCGGTCCATCGCGGCCAGCAATCCACCAAAACCGGTGAGCAAACCGCCGAACCAGATCCAGCGCACGAACGGTTTGACGTGGACCCGCACGGCCCAGGCGCCATCACCCAACGGCTCGCCCAAGGCGACGTACAAATCTCGGGTAAACCCGGCGTCGATCCCCGCTTCAGTCATCATCGAGCTTTGCACGGTGTACAGGCGTTTTTCCGGGTGCAGCACGGCCACTTCCTTGCCGTTGCGCACGACGCGCACGGTACCTTTGTCCGATGTGAAGTTCGGCCCTTCGAAGTGCTTGGCGCCCTCGAAAATGAAGTGATAACCGGCCAGGTCCATGGACTCGCCCGGGGCCAGGCGCAGGTCGCGCTCGGCACTGTTCTGGCTGGACAACACCACGCCCAGTGCGCAAACGGCGATGCCGAGGTGCGCCACCTGCATACCCCAGTAGCTGCGAGTCAGGCTCGGCAGGCCCTTGATCAGGCCTTTGTGGCGGGTCTTGTCGAAGATGTCGCGCACGCCGGCCAGCAATACCCAGGCGGCGAGCATGAAGGTCGCCAGCACGGCCCAGTTGAAGTCGCCGTAAGCGATCCCGGCAACCACGGCCAGGGCGGCGCTGCCCAACAATACAGGCGTCAGCATGCCCACCAGCCATTTCACCGGTGTGTCTTTCCAACGCACCAGCATGCCGATCGCCATCACCACCATCAGCAAGCCCATCAGCGGGATGAACAGCGCGTTGAAATACGGCGGCCCAACGGAGAGCTTGGCGCCGGTCAAGGCATCGAGTACCAGCGGATACAGGGTGCCCAGCAAGATCATCGACGCAGCCACCACCAGCACCAGGTTATTGCCCAGCAGCAGGGTTTCCCGGGACCACAGGTTGAAGCCGACATGACTCTTGACCACCGGCGCGCGCAGGGCGAACAGCGTCAACGAACCGCCCACCACAAACAGCAGGAAGATCAGGATGAACACGCCTCGCTCGGGGTCGGAGGCAAACGCGTGCACCGACGTCAGCACGCCCGAGCGCACCAGGAAGGTACCCAGCAGGCTCAGGGAGAACGCAGCAATGGCCAATAACACCGTCCAGCTCTTGAACACACCGCGCTTCTCGGTCACCGCCAACGAGTGAATCAGCGCCGTACCCACCAACCAAGGCATGAAGGAGGCGTTTTCCACCGGGTCCCAGAACCACCAGCCGCCCCAGCCAAGTTCGTAGTAGGCCCACCACGAACCCAAGGTGATACCGATACCGAGAAAGGCCCAGGCAACAATCGTCCACGGCCGCGACCAGCGTGCCCAGGCCGCATCAAGACGCCCGCCAAGCAAGGCGGCGATGGCAAAGGCGAAGGCTACCGAGAAACCGACGTAACCCATGTACAGCATCGGCGGATGGACGATCAGGCCGATGTCTTGCAGCAGCGGGTTGAGGTCGTGCCCGTCCGCCGGGATTTGCGGCAGGATGCGGGTGAATGGGTTGGAGGTCATGATCAGGAACAGCAGGAAGCCGATGCTGATCATGCCCATCACTGCCAGCACCCGCGCCAGCATCACTTGCGGCAGTTGCCGGGAGAAGACCGATACAGCGAAGGTCCAGCCGCCGAGAATCAAGGCCCACAGCAGCAGGGAACCTTCGTGGGCACCCCACACGGCGCTGAACTTGTAGTACCAGGGCAAGGCGCTGTTGGAGTTGTTGGCGACATAGGCGACGGAAAAGTCGTCGGTCATGAAGGCATAGGTCAGGCAACCAAAAGCAAACGCCAGAAAGGCGAACTGCCCCCAGGCGGCCGGCTGGGCCAGGCTCATCCACAGGCGGTCACCGCGCCAGGCGCCCAGCAGCGGGACGATGGCCTGGACCACGGCGAAGCACAGGGCGAGGATCATCGCCAGTTGGCCCAACTCAGGAATAAACAGTGCAGACGTCATCACTTAGCCCTCCTTGGCAGGGGTTGGGGCTGATTGACCGCTGTCTTTCAGCGCTTTGGTCACTTCTGGCGGCATGTATTTTTCATCGTGCTTGGCCAGTACTTCATCAGCCACCACCACGCCGTCGGCGTTGAGCTTGCCCAAGGCGACGATGCCCTGGCCTTCGCGGAACAGGTCCGGGAGGATGCCGCGATAAGTGATGGTCACGGATTTATTGAAGTCGGTGACCACGAATTTGACGTCCAGGGAATCACCGGAACGTTGCAGTGAACCCTTCTCCACCATGCCGCCAGCGCGAATGCGCGTGTCCAGCGGTGCTTCGCCGTTGGCGATCTGGGTCGGGGTGTAGAACAGGTTGATGTTCTCCCGCAGGGCGCTCAAAGCCAGGGTCACGGCAATGCCGACGCCGGCCAGAATGGCTAGGATGATTAACAGACGCTTTCTACGCAGCGGATTCACTTATCGGTCTCCCGGCGCAGACGACGCGCCTCTTGTTGCAGGTAACGCTTGCGGGCCAGGATCGGCGCGGCGACGTTAAGGGCCAGCACCGCCAGGCAGATGCCATAGGCCGTCCAGACGTACAGGCCGTGATGCCCCATGGCGAGAAAATCACTGAAAGAAGCAAAACTCATCCACGGGCTCCCAGGCTGTTGTGTACTTCGGCCTTGACCCAACTGGCGCGGGCTTCACGCTTGAGCACTTCGAGGCGCATGCGCATCAGCAGCACGGCGCCGAAGAAACAGTAGAACCCCAGCACCATCAATAGCAGCGGCGCCCACATTTCCACAGGCATGGCCGGCTTTTCGGTGAGGGTGAACGTCGCGCCCTGGTGCAGGGTGTTCCACCACTCCACCGAGTACTTGATGATCGGGATATTGATCACACCGACGATGGCCAGCACGGCGCAGGCCTTGGCGGCGCTGTCGCGGTTGCTGATGGCGTTGCCCAGTGCGATCAGGCCGAAGTACAGAAACAGCAGGATCAACATGGACGTGAGGCGTGCATCCCACACCCACCACGAGCCCCAGGTCGGCTTGCCCCAGATCGCACCGGTGGCCAGCGCCACGGCCGTCATCCAGGCACCAATGGGCGCGGCGCATTGCAGGGCGACGTCAGCCAGTTTCATCTTCCACACCAGGCCGACGATGCCGCATACCGCCAGCATCACGTAGCAGGACTGGGCCAGCATCGCGGCAGGAACGTGGATGTAGATGATGCGAAAGCTGTTGCCTTGCTGATAGTCCGGCGGCGCGAAGGCCAGGCCCCACACCAGGCCGATGCCGATCAGCAAAACGGCGGCGATGCTCAACCATGGCAGCAGTTTGCCACTGATGCCATAGAACCACTTGGGCGAGCCGAGCTTGTGAAACCAGGTCCAGTTCATTGCTGTTTCCATCACGGTGCTTCTTGTCGTTGCAAGAAGCCAAGGGTCTTTACTGGTTAAGTAATAACTTAGCCAGACCTCATTATTCGCCGACGCTGATCTTCAGGCCAGCCGCTATAGCAAAGGGTGTCAGGGTTACCGCCAGGGCGGCCAGGCTGCCAAGCCACAGGAGGTAACCGGTCGCCGGCATGCCCTGGAGCGCAGCTTGTAAAGCGCCGCTGCCCAGGATCAACACCGGGATATACAAAGGCAAGATCAACAGGGCCAACAGCAGGCCACCCCGTTTCAAACCGACGGTCAGTGCCGCACCGACAGCGCCCAACAAGCTGAGCACCGGAGTGCCGAGCAATAATGACAGGAGCAACACCGGCAGGCACTCGGAGGGCAATCCCAGCATCATCGCCAGCAGTGGCGCGAGCAATACCAGCGCCAGGCCGGAAAACGCCCAGTGTGCCAGTACCTTGGCCAGAACCAGAAGAGGCAGGGGGTGCGACGAAAGGACCCACTGCTCAAGGGAACCATCTTCGAAATCACTGCGAAACAGCCCATCCAGCGAGAGCAGGACCGACAAAAGGGCCGCTACCCAGACCAGTCCCGGGGACAAGGTTTGCAACAGTTTAGTCTCGGGCCCGACCGCCAAAGGGAACAAGGCGATGACAATCGCGAAGAACACCAGTGGATTGGCCAATTCAGCCGGACGACGGCACAGCAAGCGTGCTTCACGGGCAACCAACAGGGCGAAGACACTCATACCGACCACCTGCCCAGATCAAGGTCACGGTAACCGGCGGGCATCCGGGCCAGGGTGTGATGGGTAGTGAGCACCACCATGCCGCCCTGCTCGCAGTGCTTGGCCAAGTGTTCTTCCAGTTGCGCAACACCCTGTTTATCCAGGGCAGTGAACGGTTCGTCGAGAATCCACAGCGGCGGGCCCTCCAGATACAGGCGGGCCAAGGCCACACGGCGCTGCTGACCAGCTGAAAGGGTGTGACAAGGCACATCCTCGAAACCTTTGAGTCCAACGGCAGCCAGGGCCTGCCAGATGGCGTCACGGGTGGCTGGATGATGCAGGGCACTGAGCCAGCTGAGGTTTTCTTCAGGGGTCAGCACATCCTTGATCCCGGCGGCGTGGCCGATCCATACCAGATTGCGGGCCAGTTCCGTGCGCTGCTGGTTCAAGGGTTTGCCGTTGAGGCGTACTTGCCCGGCCGTCGGCTGCATCAAGCCGGCCAGCAGGCGCAACAGGCTGGTCTTGCCACTGCCGTTGGGCCCGCTGATCTGCACCATGTCGCCGCCCGCCAGACGCAGTTCGAAGTGTTCGAAGAGCATCCGCAGATCGCGTTCACAAGCGAGCGCTACGGCTTCTAGAAGAGGGCTGGTCAAGAGATCGCGTGCCTTTACGGTTCAAGTCGGCGGTGGAGCGGCCGTTAAAGAGATGCAGAATAGATGCTTTGACGGCCTGTTTTAGAGAGCTGGATCAAATAGTTGTAAGGTTTTAGCCGCTCTCTTTGAAGACGGGCGGCATTATACATGTGATGCCCTACTCTAAAGAGGGCAATTTCCCTTGAGACGGCGCGCGCGATGACCGGTGACATCAACCTTCCTGTGCTTCCCCCGACGCCCCCGGCCGCGCCTCGCCCTGCTCCGCCGGTGGGTGAACTGCTGAAATTGCTGGAGCCCCAGACCGGACTGATTGACCCCGGAAAAACCGCGAATGCCGAGGTACTGGCGCTCAAGCAAGGCGGCGATGCCTTTCAGTTATTGCTCAAGTTGACCCTTGAAGGCGGCCGCCAGACCCTGGTCCAGGCCTCCAGCAACCAGCCACTGCCGTTGGGCAGCAATGTAGCGGTCAGCCAGGCACCCTCGGGCAACCTGACCATCAGCCTGCAACAGGCCCTGAGTTCCACAGTCGCCACCCTGACCCGTATCGACACCAACCAATTGCCGGTGGGTACGTTGCTGCAGGGCAAGGTGATCACCACCCAACCGCTGCCCCAAGGCACGGGCCAGGCGACCCTCTATCGTTCCATGGTCAGTGTGCTGAACAGCGCTATGAGCGGGAGCACCCTGGCGATTGAAAGCCCGCAACCATTGCGCATCGGCAGCTTGCTCAGTGCCGTGGTGCAGAACGCGCAAACCTTGAGTTTCGTGCCACTGAGCGGGCGTCAGGATCAACTGGCCATCGCTCAGCAACTCTCCACCCAGCAAAGCCGTCAGGGATCCCTGGACAGCGTACTCAACGCCTTGCAAAACCTGCCCCGCAGCGACAGTACCTCAGCCGACCTGCGCGCAGCGGTCGAACGGTTGCTCTCAGGCTTGCCGGACCTGGCGCAGATCAGCACCCCCAAGGGCCTGGCGCAGGCCCTGCAAAACAGTGGGGTGTTCCTGGAAGCCAAGCTATTGGCCGGGCAGAACCCGCTGGTGGAGCCGCCGGATATGAAAGGCAGCCTGCTGCGCCTGGTGGCGCAATTACTGCCCACCCTGCCCGCCAGCACCAACCTGAATGCCATCCTCGCCGCCAACACCCTGGCCCAGGTACTGCCCAGCTTTGTGCGCAGCCCGTTGGGCACACTTGGCCAAGTCGGCGCCCGCACCGCTCCAGCCGGTTTCCCTTTGCCGGAGCGGCTGATGCAATCCCTGGACGGCGAAAACAGCCTGGAAAACCTGCTGCGCCTGGCTGCCGCAGCCATCTCCCGATTGCAGAGTCATCAACTGTCGAGCCTGGAACAAACCGGTACCACCGCCGACGGCAAACTGCTGACCACCTGGCAGTTGGAGATCCCGATGCGCACCTTGCAAGACATCGTGCCGCTTCAGGTCAGGTTCCAGCGCGAAGAACCGGCACCGGACAAGGAACAGCCCGAACGCAAGGCCAATAAGGAACCCAAGCAGATACTCTGGCGCGTGGAACTGGCCTTCGATATGGAGCCTCTGGGCCCGCTGCAGGTCCAGGCGCAACTGAGCCAGGGCAAGTTATCCAGCCAGTTGTGGGCTACCCGCCCCTACACCGCCAACCTGATCGAAAGTCACCTGGGTAACCTGCGCGAACGCCTGGTGGCCTCGGGACTCAACGTTGGCGACCTCGATTGCCACCTCGGCGCACCACCCCAAGGTCCAAAAACCGGGCTTGATCAACGCTGGGTGGATGAAACCGCATGAAAAACGCTAATCCGCCCCGTCAGGCCATCGCCCTCAAGTATGACGGTCAGCAAGCGCCAACCCTGAGCGCTAAAGGTGACGATGCCTTGGCCGAAGCCATCTTGAAGTTGGCGCGGGAACATGAAGTGCCGATTTATGAGAATGCCGAACTGGTCAAATTACTGGCACGGATGGAGTTGGGCGACAGCATTCCCGAGGAGCTGTACCGCACGGTTGCCGAGATTATTGCGTTTGCCTGGACGTTGAAGGGCAAGTTTCCGGTGGGGTATGACCCGGATGCGGGGCCGGTGGAGCGGGATGTGACGGATAGAGGGGATGATTACTGATGTACGCAGACTAAAATGTGGGAGCGGGCTTGCTCGCGAAGGCGGAGTGTCAGTCACTGAGGTGTTAATTGACCCACCGCCTTCGCGAGCAAGTCGAATCGTCGCACCGCCGCTCCCACATTTGCGCCGTGCAAGGCTGGATTGACTCGCACGGCTCAGTTCTTGTGCAACTTGCTCATCAACTGCGCCTCGGCCTGGGTCAAGCCGCAACTCTGGGTCAACTCATCCACCGTGGCCCCCATGCCCACCAGCTTCGCCGCCTGGGCGAAGGACAGGCTCGACGGATCGCGCTGCTCAAGCGCCGACAATTTGTCCGGCAATGGGGCAATGATCGCGCGCAGTTCATGCACCTCATCCCCCACCTGCACAGCGCTCTGCTGAAAGTGGTCGACGCGCTTGGTCAATTCGATAAAGCGCCGGTCGCGCGCGGTATCGCGCTCGGCCTGCTGCGTCGCCAATTCGCGCTGCTGGCGCACGTAGCGCAGCACAAAGCCCAACGTCCCGGCCCATAGGATGGCCAGGACAATCACTGCCAGCTCAAGGATCAATCAGATGCTCTCCAGTTCCTGCCACTCTTCTTCGCTCATCATCTTGTCCAGCTCAACCAGAATCAGCAGTTCGCCGTTCTTGTTGCACACGCCCTGGATGAACTTGGCGGATTCTTCATTGCCCACGTTCGGCGCGGTTTCGACTTCCGATTGGCGCAGGTAAACCACTTCCGCCACGCTGTCGACCATGATCCCGACCACTTGCTTGTCGGCTTCGATGATGACGATACGGGTGTTGTCATTGACTTCGGTCGGCACCAGGCCAAAACGCTGGCGGGTGTCGATCACGGTGACGACGTTGCCGCGCAGGTTGATGATGCCCAGCACATAGCTCGGCGCGCCCGGCACCGGGGCGATTTCGGTGTAGCGCAGCACTTCCTGCACGCGCATCACGTTGATGCCGTAGGTCTCGTTGTCCAGTTTGAAGGTCACCCATTGCAGGATCGGATCATCCAAACCTTGTGCGGACGCGGACGCTGACTTGTTCATACCCCTGACCCCTTCAAAAACCGTTGGTAACGGTGTGTGTTCTCTCTAAGCAGCACGAAGGTGCTGCTCATGCTTGTTCAAGTACGTTTGTTACCCGGCATATCTTTCACCGCTCCGCTGGCAATCAACTCCGCCAGCTCGGCGACATCCAGTAACGCGCACATGTGTTCGATCACGGTGCCCGCCAGCCATGGCCGTTGGCCCCGGTGGCTGCGCCATTTGATTTCGTTGGGGTCCAGACGCAGCGAGCGGCTGACTTGATGCACCGCCAGCCCCCACTCGTAACCCTGGACCGAAATAACGTATTGCAGGCCCTGGCGGAAATCATCGCGATAACGGTCGGGCATCACCCAGCGCGCGGTGTCCAGCACCTTCAGGTTGCCGGCCTGGCTCGGCAGAATCCCGAGGAACCATTCGGGCTGGCCAAACAGCGGCGTCAGTTCCTGGCCTTCCAGGGAGTAGATCGAGCCCAGGCACACCAGCGGCACTGCCAGGGTCAGGCCGGCCACATCAAACAACAGGCATTCGAACGGTTCAGCGGCCCACGCCGGGCGGCCATCACGTTCAACCGGTGGTGGCGTGATGCTCGGCGGCAGGTGAACTTCCACCACGGGTGCGATCACCGCGGGCATCACCAGCACCGCAGGTTGAACGGGCTCCGGGGCCGGGGTCGCGACCGGCACTACCACTGCATCGCGGGCCTGCTCTTCCAGCACTGCCAGTTGAAAGTCATCCAGCGTGGTTTCTGGCTCAACGACTTCATCCAGAACCAGAATCGGCTCCGGCATTTGCTCCTCGGTCGCATCCTGCAGCAAGGCGTCCAGGTAGGACTCCAGCGCCAGCTGTGGCCGGGTCTTGAGATCGACTGGACGATTCATCTGTATGCCCACGCGCAAGTCCCATTACCTCTGTACTCAGAGGTTATCGGCCTGATGTCCCGTCGACTTGAATACAATACGACCCTTGTAGCCGCTGGCGAGCCTGCGAGCCTGCGATCGGCTGCGCAGCGGCCGTAAAACCTGCGCTCTCGGTTTACCTGAAACAGCATAGCGTCGGGCTTTGCGAGCGCTTCGCGCTCGATCGCAGGCTCGCAGGCTCGCCAGCGGCTACAGGGGTTGCGGTGAAGCGAAATCAGCGTGTTATCCGTGCTCATCTCAAGCCACCTGCGCAACAAGCTGCTGGGACAGCAGATGCTTGAGCAACGCCCGATACGCCAACACGCCACGGCTCTTGCCGTCGAACTGCGACGGTGTCAGCCCGGCTCGGCTGGCGTCGCGCAAACGGGTGTCCACCGGGATATAGCCTTGCCAAATAGTCTCCGGATACGCGTCACGCAATACCCGCAAAGTGCTGAGAGACGCCTGGGTGCGGCGGTCGAACAAGGTGGGGACAATGCTGAACGGCAGCGCCTGTTTGCGCGAGCGGTTGATCATCGCCAGGGTGCTGACCATCCGCTCCAGGCCTTTGACCGCCAGGTGTTCGGTCTGCACCGGGATCACCAGTTGCTGGCTGGCCGCCAACGCGTTGACCATCAGCACCCCGAGCAACGGCGGGCTGTCGATGATCGCGTAGTCGAAGTCTTTCCACAGTTGCGCCAGGCTCTTGGCGATCACCAGGCCCAGGCCACTCTGCCCCGGCGACTGGCGCTCAAGGGTGGCCAAGGCAGTGCTGGAGGGCAACAGCGAAATATTGTCGTTGCTGGTGGGCATCAGCAGTTGCCCGGGCAAGCCGTCCGGCACGCTGCCCTTGTGCAGGAACAGGTCGTAGCAACTGTGTTCCAGGGCATCCGGGTCGTAGCCAAAATAACTGGTCATGGAGCCGTGAGGGTCCAGATCGACCACGACCACACGCTTGCCCGCCTCGGCCAGCAAGCCGGCTAAGGCGATGGAGGTGGTGGTCTTGCCGACTCCACCCTTTTGATTGGCAACTGCCCAGACTCTCATTCGGATTGTTCCTCCCGGAAGGCTTTAGCTCGACCGAGAAATAGCACGAGGTTATAGGGCCGGCGACGGAGAATTGACGGCGCTCTCACGTACCGGCGGCTTTACGGGCGTCGGTGCAGTTTGTGTGCCAGCCCGCTTCAGTGCGGCATCCGGTCGCGCATTGGCGGTGCCGGTACCCGTCAGGCTGCGGCGCACATCCAGGTTGCGCGACACCACCAGCACTACCCGCCGGTTGCGTGCACGGCCTTCGGCAGTGGCATTGTTGGCCACCGGCTGAAACTCGCCATACCCCACCGACGCCAGGCGCCCGGGGTTCACGCCCTGCATCGCCAGCATGCGTACGATACTCGCCGAACGTGCAGAAGACAGCTCCCAGTTGGTTGGGTACTGCGCCGTACTGATGGGTAGGTTATCGGTAAAGCCCTCGACGTGGATCGGGTTGTCGAAGGGTTTCAAAATCGCCGCCACCTTGTCGATGATGGTAAACGCCTGATCGCTGGGCATCGCATCGGCGCTGGCGAATAGCAGGCTGGAGTTGAGCTCGATCTCGACCCACAACTCATTGCCGCGCACGGTCATCTGGTTGGAACTGATGAGGTCGCCAAAGGCTGCGCTGATGTCGTCGGCAATGCTTTTCAACGGGTCGCTGGCACCACTGAGGCCAGCATCGGTTTCGTCGCTGTCCTTGACCAGCGGCTTGGCCGGGGTCACGGTCTTGGGCCGCTCGTCACCGATGGGAATCGGCTTGAGGGCACGGTCCGAATCACTGAACACTCCCACCAACGCTTCGGAGATGACCTTGTACTTGCCTTCGTTGATCGACGAGATGGAATACATCACCACGAAAAACGCGAACAGCAGCGTAATGAAGTCGGCGTAGGACACCAGCCAGCGTTCATGATTGACGTGTTCTTCAGGCTCGCGGCGGCGACGACTCACAGACAGATACCTCCCACACCACTCCCATGCACACAAGATCCGTGGCGAGCGGGCTTGCCCGCGTTGGGCTGCAAAGCGGCCCCAGTAAAATCGCCACACGTCTCCAGAAGAAACCGGCTTGCGGCTTTCAGGGCCGCTTCGTGCCCCAACGCGGGCAAGCCCGCTCGCCACAGGTGGGCCGTGCAAATCCCCATGTTCATCAATCCATGAAGCCCTGGAGCTTCAATTCGATGGAGCGCGGGTTCTCACCCTCGGCAATCGACAGGATGCCTTCGAGCAACATCTCACGATAACGGGACTGGCGCATGGCGATGGACTTGAGCTTGCTGGCCACCGGCAATAGCACCAGGTTGGCACTGGCCACGCCGTAAATGGTGGCGACGAACGCCACGGCAATACCGCTGCCCAGTTGCGAGGGATCGGCCAGGTTGCCCATCACATGGATCAAGCCCATGACCGCGCCGATGATACCGATGGTCGGCGCGTAGCCGCCCATGCTCTCAAAGACTTTGGCGGCGTTGATGTCACGGCTTTCCTGAGTGTAGAAGTCCACCTCGAGAATGCTACGAATAGCTTCCGGCTCGGCACCGTCCACCAGCAATTGCAAACCTTTGCGCGCGTAGCTGTCGGGTTCTGCATCGGCCACGCCTTCCAGGCCCAGCAGGCCCTCCTTGCGCGCCGTCAGGCTCCAGTTGACCACACGGTCGATACCGCCCGGCAGATCGACCCGTGGCGGAAAAATAATCCACACCAGGATCTGCATGGCACGTTTGAACGAACTCATGGGCGACTGCAGCAATGCCGCGCCCACGGTGCCGCCGATCACGATCAGCGCCGCCGGGCCGTTGGCCAGGGCCCCAAGGTGGCCGCCTTCGAGGTAGTTGCCACCGATAATGGCGACGAAGGCCATGATGATGCCAATCAGGCTCAATACATCCATCAGAGGCAGGCCTCCACCAGGTGCTTGCCGATGTCATCCAGGCTGTAGACGGCGTCTGCCAGGTCCGCCTTGACGATGGCCATGGGCATGCCATAGATCACGCAACTGGCCTCATCCTGGGCCCAGATCGCACTGCCGCCCTGCTTGAGCAGGCGCGCGCCTTCGCGACCGTCGGCGCCCATGCCAGTGAGCACCACCGCCAGAACTTTGTCGCCGTAGGACTTGGCAGCGGAACCGAAGGTGATATCCACGCAAGGCTTGTAATTGAGGCGCTCATCACCCGGCAGGATTTTGATCGCGCCACGGCCGTCGACCATCATCTGCTTGCCGCCTGGGGCCAGCAATGCCAGGCCAGGGCGCAGGATGTCGCCGTCCTCGGCTTCCTTGACGGTGATGCGGCACAGCTTGTCCAGGCGCTCGGCGAACGCTTTGGTGAACGCGGCAGGCATGTGCTGGACCAATACGATCGGCGCCGGGAAGTTGGCCGGCAGTTGGGTCAACACCCGCTGCAGCGCCACCGGGCCGCCGGTGGACGTACCGATAGCCACCAGTTTGTAGGCTTTGCGCTTGGGCGCAGGCGAATGCGCGCTGGGTGCGGTTACAGGTACACGAACGGGGGCAGCCGCGGGACGCGCTACCGGGGCAGGGGCCGGGCGACCAAAGGGGCTCGGCGCCACAGGTGCCGCAATGGGTGCAGGAGCAGGAGTTGGCGCGCTGAAGAGGCTGCGACGGTTACTGCGGGAGATGCTGTGCACCTTCTCGCAGAGCATCTGCTTGACCTTCTCGGGGTTGCGCGAGATGTCTTCGAAGTTCTTCGGCAGGAAGTCCACCGCACCGGCGTCCAGCGCATCCAGGGTGACACGGGCGCCTTCGTGGGTCAGCGAGGAGAACATCAACACCGGAGTCGGGCAGCGCTGCATGATGTGCCGCACCGCTGTGATGCCGTCCATCATCGGCATCTCGTAGTCCATGGTGATCACGTCCGGCTTGAGTGCCAGGGCCTGATCGATCGCCTCTTTGCCGTTGGTGGCCGTACCGACCACCTGGATGCTTGGATCGGCTGAAAGAATTTCCGAGACGCGGCGGCGGAAGAAACCCGAATCGTCCACCACCAGGACCTTGACTACCATAAACACTCCGTTAGGCGGGACGGGCAATACCGCCCTGCCCCACCAGAATCAAATACGCCGTGCGGCGTAACGCTTGAGCATGCTCGGAACATCGAGAATCAGCGCGATCCGACCGTCACCGGTGATGGTCGCGCCCGACATGCCCGGGGTTCCCTGCAGCATTTTGCCCAAAGGCTTGATGACCACTTCTTCCTGGCCCACCAGTTGATCGACCACAAAGCCGATGCGCTGGGTGCCCACGGAGAGAATCACCACATGGCCTTCGCGCTGCTCCTCATGCTTGGCCGACGCCACCAACCAACGCTTGAGGTAGAACAGCGGCAACGCCTTGTCGCGCACGATCACCACCTCCTGGCCGTCCACCACGTTGGTGCGCGACAGGTCGAGGTGGAAGATTTCGTTGACGTTGACCAGCGGGAAGGCGAACGCCTGGTTGCCCAGCATCACCATCAGCGTCGGCATGATCGCCAGGGTCAACGGCACCTTGATGACGATCTTCGAGCCTTGACCCTTGGTCGAGTAGATATTGATCGAGCCGTTGAGCTGGCTGATCTTGGTCTTCACCACGTCCATGCCCACGCCACGCCCGGACACATCGGAAATCTCGGTCTTGGTCGAGAAACCCGGCGCGAAGATCAGGTTGTAGCACTCGGTGTCGCTCAGGCGATCGGCGGCATCCTTGTCCATCACCCCACGCTTGACCGCGATGGATCGCAGCACGTTCGGGTCCATGCCTTTGCCGTCATCGGTGATCGACAGCAGGATATGGTCGCCTTCCTGTTCCGCCGCCAGAATCACCTTGCCGCCACGGGACTTGCCCGACGCTTCACGTTCTTGCGGGGTTTCGATGCCATGGTCGACGGCGTTGCGCACCAAGTGGACCAGCGGGTCGGCCAAGGCTTCGACAAGGTTCTTGTCGAGGTCGGTTTCTTCGCCCACCAATTCCAGGTTGATCTCTTTCTTCAACTGGCGTGCCAGGTCGCGAACCAGGCGCGGGAAACGGCCGAAGACTTTCTTGATCGGCTGCATCCGGGTCTTCATGACGGCGGTTTGCAAGTCAGCGGTGACCACGTCCAGGTTGGACACGGCCTTTTGCATGGCTTCATCGCCGCTGTTAAGGCCCAGGCGCACCAAGCGGTTACGCACCAGCACCAGCTCGCCCACCATGTTCATGATGTCATCCAGGCGTGCGGTATCGACCCGTACGGTGGTTTCGGCTTCGCTGGCGGGTTGTTTGTCTGGCGCCGAAGCGGCAGGTGCCCGGGCTGGAGCTAGAGCCGGCTTGGCGGCCACTGGCGCAGGCGCCTTCGCGGCAGCCACCGGTGGCGGTGCAGCAACGGCGGCCGTGGAAACGGCGGCAGGCGCAACTTCGGTGAACTTGCCCTTGCCGTGCAACTCATCCAGCAGGGCTTCAAATTCGTGATCGGAGATCAGTCCATCGGCAGCCGGGGCAGCGCTGGCCGCCGGAACAGCTGGCGCAGCGGCAGCCGCTACCTCTGGCAGTGCCTCGGCGGCAAATGAGCCTTTGCCATGCAACTGGTCCAACAGGGCTTCAAATTCGTCGTCGGTGATTTCATTGCTGACGGGCGCTGCGGCTTCCGTTGGCGCCGACACAGCGGCCACCGCGTCGGGGGCGAACTGGCCCTTGCCGTGCAACTGGTCGAGCAGGGACTCGAACTCGGCATCGGTAATGTCTTCGGTGGTCGGCACCATCGCCGGGGCCACTGCTGCTGGGGCTTCGGCCTGGGCCTTGACGGCGTTCAGCGAGTCCAGCAGTTGTTCAAATTCGCTATCCGTCACATCACCGGCAGGTTCAGGCGTAACGACGGCCACTGCGGCCGGCGCATTGTCAGCCGGTTCCGCAAGGCGTGCCAGAGCCGCCAGCAGTTCCGGGGTGGCCGCCGTGATCGGTGCACGTTCGCGCACTTCACTGAACATGCCGTTGACCGCATCCAGTGCTTCGAGAATTACGTCCATCAGTTCCGAGTCGACGTGCCGTTCACCCTTGCGCAGGATGTCGAACACGTTCTCGGCGATATGGCAGCACTCCACCAGCTCGTGGAGCTGGAGGAAGCCGGCGCCCCCTTTTACAGTGTGAAAACCGCGAAAAATTGCATTGAGCAGGTTCGCATCATCCGGTCGGCTTTCCAGCTCGACCAGTTGTTCGGACAACTGCTCTAGAATTTCGCCGGCCTCTACAAGGAAATCCTGAAGGATTTCTTCATCGGCGCCGAAGCTCATATTGCGTGCTCCTTAGAAGCCTAAACTGGACAGCAAATCGTCTACGTCATCTTGACCTGACATAACGTCTTCACGTTTATCGGCATGAATCTGCGGACCTTCACCCTTGGCGAGGTGTTTTTGTGGATCTTTTTCCGAGAGGATCGCTTCGCGGTCATGTTCGATGCCGGCAAAACGGTCGACCTGGCTGGCCATCAGCACCAGTTTGAGCAGGTTGCTCTCCACTTCGGTGACCAGTTGGGTCACGCGTTTGATCACCTGGCCGGTGAGGTCCTGGTAATCCTGGGCCAGCAGGATGTCGTTGAGGTTGCTCGACACCGTGCGGCTGTCCTGCTCGCTGCGCGCCAGAAAGCCTTCGACTCGCCGTGCCAATTCGCGAAACTCTTCGGCGCCCACTTCCCGGCGCATGAAGCGGCCCCAGTCGGTGCTCAGGGCCTTGGCTTCGTTGGCGATGCCATTGACCAGCGGCGTGGCGTTTTCCACCAGGTCCATGGTGCGATTGGCCGCCGCCTCAGTCAGCCTGACCACATAAGACAGGCGTTCGGTGGCATCGGTGATCTGCGAGACTTCCTCGGCCTGCGGCATGTGCGGGTCAATCTGGAAGTTGACGATGGCGCTGTGCAACTCGCGTGTCAGCTTGCCGACTTCCCGGTACAGGCCACGATCACGGGTCTGATTGAGCTCATGGATCAACTGCACCGCGTCGCCGAACTGGCCTTTTTCAAGGCTTTCAACCAACTGGTGAGCGTGCTTTTTCAGGGTCGACTCGAAGTCGGCCTGTGATGATTCGTTATGCTCCATAGCTCCCCCGTGGCGACATCAATGACCGATGCGTTCGAAGATTTTTTCGATCTTCTCTTTCAAGGCCAATGCAGTGAATGGCTTGACCACGTAACCGTTGACCCCAGCCTGGGCGGCTTCAATGATCTGTTCACGCTTGGCTTCGGCGGTCACCATCAGCACAGGAAGGCTGCGCAGTTTTTCATCGGCGCGCACGTGGCGCAGCAAGTCGATACCGGTCATGCCCGGCATGTTCCAGTCGGTTACCAGAAAGTCGATGCTCCCGCTGTTGAGGATCGGAATCGCCGTGGTGCCGTCATCCGCCTCGACCGTGTTAGTGAACCCAAGGTCACGCAACAGGTTTTTTATGATCCGCCGCATCGTTGAGAAGTCATCAACGATGAGGATTTTCATGTTCTTGTCCAATTCGACCTCCAAGCAGTCTTAAACGCGTCCAGCACCTGGGCGCGCCATTTCAATCATTCAGGCGTTACAAATAAGGACTACTGAGGCGCACCACGGGTTGAAACCGCCAGGGCTTTTGGCCCGGACGGTATCATTCGCAGTGTCCCCACACTGCCTGTCAGCGCGCTCGCCACTCTCCCAAACGCCCCCGCAAGCGGGCCGCGCACTGGCTGTGTAACTGGCTGACCCGCGATTCGCTGACCCCCAGGACTTCACCGATTTCCTTGAGGTTCAGCTCTTCGTCGTAGTACAGCGCCAACACCAGTCGCTCACGCTCCGGCAAATTGGCAATCGCGTCCGCCAGTGCGCTCTGGAAGCGTTCATCTTCCAGATCGCGTGACGGTTCGAGATGAGCACTCGCGCCGTCCTCGTGCAGCCCCTCATGTTCGCCGTCCTGCAAAAGGTCGTCGAAACTGAACAGGCGACTGCCCAAGGTATCGTTCAAAATCCCGTAGTAATCGTCGAGACTCAATTGGAGTTCGGCCGCAACTTCGTGATCTTTAGCGTCGCGACCGGTTTTTGCTTCAATTGAGCGAATGGCGTCACTCACCATCCGGGTATTGCGGTGGACCGAACGCGGCGCCCAATCACCTTTACGGACCTCGTCGAGCATCGCACCACGGATGCGGATACCCGCATACGTCTCGAAACTCGCACCCTTGCTCGCGTCGTATTTGGTCGACACTTCAAGCAAGCCGATCATCCCGGCCTGGATCAGGTCTTCGACCTGGACACTGGCGGGCAATCGGGCCAGCAAGTGATAGGCAATGCGCTTGACCAGTGGCGCATAGCGCTCGATCAATTCGCCTTGGCTGTCACGTGCCGACTTCTTGTAAAGGTTGTAGCCGCTGGATGTCATAGCACCGGTCCTGCGCTCGTCTGATGCACCAATCGCTCGACGAAAAACTCCAGATGCCCCCGGGGATTGGCGGGCAGTGGCCACGTATCGACCTTCTGGGCAATAGCCTTGAACGCCAGTGCGCACTTCGAACGAGGGAACGCTTCATAGACTGCACGCTGCTTTTGCACAGCCTTGCGCACACACTCGTCATAGGGAACTGCGCCGACGTATTGTAAGGCGACATCGAGGAAGCGATCCGTGACCTTGGTCAACTTGGCGAACAGGTTTCGCCCTTCTTGCGGGCTTTGGGCCATGTTGGCCAGCACCCTGAAGCGGTTCATGCCGTAGTCACGGTTAAGCAGTTTGATCAGGGCGTAAGCGTCGGTGATCGAGGTGGGTTCGTCGCACACCACCAGCAGTACTTCTTGCGCGGCGCGCACGAAGCTGACCACGGACTCACCGATCCCGGCGGCGGTGTCGATCACCAGCACGTCGAGGTTGTCGCCAATGTCACTGAAGGCCTGGATCAGGCCGGCATGCTGCGCCGGGCTCAGATGCACCATGCTCTGGGTGCCTGAGGCAGCCGGCACGATGCGGATACCACCAGGGCCCTGCAACAATACGTCGCGCAGCTCACAGCGGCCTTCGATGACATCGGCCAGGGTATGTTTGGGTGTCAGTCCCAGCAGAACATCAACGTTCGCCAGGCCCAGGTCGGCATCCAACAGCATGACGCGACGGCCAAGCTCTGCCAGGGCCAGGGACAAATTCACTGACACGTTAGTTTTCCCGACGCCACCTTTGCCGCCGGTCACCGCGATCACCTGTACGGGATGCATGCTGCCCATGTTCGTTCTTTACCTTGTCTTGCTTAGACGCAGGCTACATAGGTTGGCTGCGGTAGGAGCTTGCAGGCCATCAATGTAGATACATTGCACTGTCGTTTTATGTTGCGTGTTCAGATTCACCTCAGCCGACCCGTTTGGCCGGACTGTGGTACAGATCAGCAAACATGTCAGCCATCGCTTCCTCGCTCGGCTCTTCCTGCATTTGCACACTCACTGCCCGGCTGACCAACTGATGACGGCGCGGCAGATGCAAATCATCCGGGATCCGCGGCCCGTCGGTCAGGTAAGCAACCGGTAACTCATGACTGATAGCCAGGCTCAATACTTCACCCAAGCTGGCCGTTTCGTCCAGTTTAGTCAGAATGCAGCCCGCCAGCCCACATCGTTTGTAGCTGTGATAGGCGGCGGTGAGTACCTGCTTCTGGCTGGTCGTGGCCAGCACCAGGTAATTCCTGGACTTGATCCCGCGCCCGGCCAGGCTTTCCAGCTGCATGCGCAGAGCCGGATCGCTGGCTTGCAGGCCGGCGGTGTCGATCAGCACCACGCGCTTGCGCAGCAGCGGATCGAGGGCGTTGGCCAGGGACTGGCCCGGGTCGACATGGGTTACCGGCACGTTGAGGATCCGGCCCAATGTCTTGAGCTGTTCCTGGGCGCCGATGCGGTAGCTGTCCATGCTCACCAAAGCGATGTTCTGTGCGCCGTACTTAAGCACATAACGGGCAGCCAGCTTGGCCAGAGTAGTGGTTTTGCCCATGCCGGCGGGGCCGACCATGGCAATCACACCACCTTCTTCCAGGGGTTCAATTTCCGGGGTAACGATCATCCGCGCCAGGTGGGCCAGCAACATGCGCCAGGCCTGGCGAGGTTCTTCAATTTCAGTGGTCAGCGCCAGCAGGTCGCGGGACAACGGGCCAGACAGGCCAATGCGTTGCAGGCGACGCCAGAGATTGGCCTGTTGCGGCTTGCTGCCCTGCAACTGGTTCCAGGCGAGGGAGCCCAACTGCACTTCCAGCAGCTCACGCAGGCCATTGAGTTCGAAACGCATCGAGTCGAAGACCCGCTGATCAACTGCGGCTGCCGGCGCCGGCGCAGCAGGACGCGGCGGCTCGACGAACGTCGGCTCTACCAGAGGCTCGGCAGCGGTCAGCGGCAGGCCGGCAAACAACTGACGGTTGGTGCTGGCGTCGCTGTCGCCACGCATGCTCAATTCGGCCTGGGCCGAGACAATGCGCGAGGCGGTCTTGCGCAGTTCGTCTTCCAGTTCCATGTTCGGGACCCGCGGCGCGAGCGCCGAGGGTGTGTAATCCAGGGCAGCCGTCAGCTCGACACCGCCGGCAATGCGGCGGTTTCCGATAATCGCGGCGTCGGCGCCCAGCTCATCACGAACCAGCTTCATGGCCTGACGCATATCGGCGGCGAAAAAACGCTTCACTTGCATAACCCACTACCTCAGCCGTTGGGCCCTACTGTCGCGACGATAGTCACTTGCTTATTGTCAGGAATTTCCTGGTAAGCCAAAACGTGCAAATTCGGTACTGCCAGGCGTCCAAACCGCGACAACATCGCTCGAACCGGGCCTGCCACCAACAGAATCACCGGTTGGCCCTGCATTTCCTGGCGTTGTGCCGCCTCGATCAATGAGCGCTGCAGCTTTTCAGCCATGCTTGGCTCCAGCAGAACGCCCTCTTCCTGGCCAAGTCCGGCCTTCTGGATACTGTTGAGCAATATTTGTTCCAACCTGGGCTCCAAGGTGATCACAGGCAGCTCGGAGTCAAGCCCTACAATGCTTTGGACGATGGCACGCGACAATCCGACGCGCACCGCAGCCACCAGGGCGGCAGTATCTTGACTCTTGGCGGCATTGTTGGCGATAGCCTCGGCAATGCTGCGAATGTCCCGTACAGGCACCTGTTCGGCCAACAACGCTTGCAGCACCTTGAGCAGTTGCGACAGCGACAAAATGCCCGGCACCAACTCTTCGGCCAGTTTCGGCGAGGCCTTGGCCAGCAATTGCATGAGTTGCTGGACTTCTTCGTGGCCGATCAGCTCATGGGAGTGCTTGTAGAGAATCTGGTTGAGGTGGGTGGCGACCACGGTACTGGCGTCCACCACGGTGTAGCCCAGGGACTGTGCCTGGCTGCGCTGGCTGACTTCGATCCACACCGCTTCCAGGCCGAAAGCCGGATCTTTGGCGGTTATGCCGTTAAGGGTGCCGAACACCTGGCCCGGGTTAATCGCCAGTTCGCGGTCCGGGTAGATCTCGGCTTCGGCCAGGATCACGCCCATCAGGGTCAGACGATAGGCACTCGGCGCCAGGTCGAGGTTGTCGCGAATGTGTACGGTGGGCATCAGGAAGCCCAGGTCCTGGGACAGCTTCTTGCGCACGCCCTTGATCCGCGCCAGCAATTGGCCGCCCTGGTTGCGATCCACCAGGGGAATCAGACGGTAGCCCACTTCCAGGCCGATCATGTCGATCGGGGTCACGTCGTCCCAACCCAGTTCTTTGGTTTCCTGGGCGCGAGCCGGGGACGGCAGCAGTTCCTGCTGACGGGCGACCTCTTGCTGGGCCTGGACCTTGATGGTGTTCTGTTTTTTCCAGAACAGATACGCGCCGCCAGCTGCCAGGGCCGCCATGCTCAAGAAGGACACATGGGGCATACCCGGCACTACGCCCATCACCGCCATCAGGCCAGCGGCTACCGCCAAGGCCTTGGGCGAGGCGAACATCTGCCGACCGATCTGCTTGCCCATGTCTTCGGAGCCGGAAGCACGGGTCACCATGATCGCGGCAGCGGTGGACAGCAGCAGTGATGGCAATTGCGCCACCAAACCGTCACCGATGGTCAGCAAGGCGTAAACCTTGCCTGCGTCGCCGAAGGTCATACCGTGCTGGAAGATGCCGACCGCCATGCCGCCGATCAGGTTGATAAACAGAATCAGCAGGCCGGCAATGGCGTCGCCGCGAACAAATTTGCTGGCACCGTCCATGGAGCCGTAGAACTCGGCTTCCTGGGCCACTTCCAGGCGGCGGGACTTGGCTTGGCTCTGATCGATCAGGCCGGCGTTGAGGTCAGCGTCGATGGCCATCTGTTTGCCGGGCATGGCGTCGAGGGTGAAACGCGCACTCACCTCTGAAATCCGCCCGGCGCCCTTGGTCACCACCACGAAGTTGATGATCATCAGGATCGCGAACACCACGATACCGACCACGTAGTTACCGCCGATCACCACCTCACCGAAGGCCTGGATCACCTTGCCCGCGGCCGCGTGACCGTCCTGACCGTGAAGCATCACCACCCGGGTGGAGGCCACGTTGAGCGCCAGCCGGAGCAAGGTAGCGATCAGCAGAATGGTCGGAAAGACCGCGAAATCCAGTGGTCGCAGGGCATACACGCAGACCAGCAGCACGACAATGGACAGGGCAATGTTGAAGGTGAAAAACACGTCCAACAGGAACGGCGGCATCGGCAACATCATCATTGCCAGCATGACCAACAGCAACAGCGGCACACCCAGATTGCCTCGCGAAAGGTCTGTCAGCGTGCCACGGGCATTGTTGAACATTTGAGAGCGATCCACCGGTATTCCTCGTGTCCTTGAAGCAAACTTTTGACGCCGGGAGGCGTCCTGGAGGCGGTATTGCAAGAAGCCTTCCAACTTTTGCTTTCCCGGCCAGATCACTGCAGGCTTGAGCGTTGATGACCTTTACAAGCGACCGAGCCTCCTGGGGATACACAAATCCAAATGTGGGCTTGCTCGCTCCCACATTTAGATTTGTGTACATCCGCTGCTACCGAGGAAATTTCCGACAGGGTTTTGGGGTTGCCCCTAGGAAACCCGCTCTCTAGTCTCCGTACACCGCTGCAAACGCAGCGGTCGGGCTTCGCGGTCCGCGATTTTCTAAGAGCAAAAGCGCTATCGCCCGCTTTCAGTTGACGCTTTTTTATCGTCTACTGTGCGGCGCTATGGCGGCTGTGCGCGGGATACCTTCGGGTATGCCGGGTTGCCTTAGGACCGGTCCGCGAACCTGCGCACAGCTGCCACCCCATCGCATCGCGGCGAATCAGTGGCAGCTCCACTTTCCTGAGGAGCTTCACAATGATTAAACCGACCCCAAACCCTCCGCTCAACGCCGACACTTTGCGCAAAGCCGCAAACCGGGCACTCGACTTTCACTTGCAGCCCTCCAACCATCCGCCCATCAAGATGTTTACCGTGACCGACGGCATCGGCACCGAAGACTTGCTGGTCAATCTCAGCGAAACACTGGCGTCGGCCAACGCGCTTATCTGCGACCTGGCCTTTGAGCTGGAGGGATCGCGCCGTGAGAGAGCGCTAGGGATCGCGCAGTTGATTGAGCTGGCGCGGTTACAGGCTGATCGAGTGCTGGAAGGTGTTGAGCAATCAACTTCGATGCACGCATGAGGCGAAAAAGGGGACGCATTTATTTTCGATTAAATAAATGCATCCCCTTTTCCCAATGCCAGTCAGTTAAGGAATGGAGATCCAACAACCGAAGCAGATCCAATGTGGGAGCTGTCGAGCCCCAGCGAGGCTGCGATGGCGTCGGCACCGTCAACATTGATGCTGCCTGACCCACCGCTATCGCAGCCTCGCTGGGGCTCGACAACTCCCACCTTTGATCTTCTCTGTCTTGAGGTCTTGTGTTCGCTTAACTGATCGGCATTAGTCCCTTTTCCCCTCTTTTCCTCTGAACTTTTGCTTGAAGGGGCAGATCGTTCGCGAGTGGGAACTTACTAATGAGTGGAGTTGCGCCATGCCAGGCTATTCAACCCCAAGCAACTCAATATCAAAGACAAGCGTTGAATTCGGCGGGATCCCCCCTCCGGCTCCTTTCGCGCCATAACCCAGTTCAGGCGGGATTGTCAGCTTGCGTTTCCCTCCGACCTTCATCCCTGGTATTCCTTCCCTCCAACCAGATATTACGGCGTACAGCGAGAAGGTGCTCGACTCGCCGCGACTCTTGCTTGAGTCGAATTCCGTCCCATCCGCCAGCCAACCGGTGTAGAGAACCTCAACGGTCTGGCCAGCTTTTGCGACGTCACCCATACCCTCCTCTATATCCTCATATTGAAGACCGCTTTCAGTGGTGATAACGCTCATTTGATACTCCTTTAACCCTGAGAAGACTTGAACGGCGCAGAACACGCACCCCGTCCTATCAAACTGCGAAGTCGCGGCAGTGGCTACTGTGAGAGTTGACAGGTAAGGCCTGGCTTAAGACGAACGGTCGGGCGTCGCGCTGGGCTGCAAAGCGGCCCCATGAAGATCACAGTGATCCGCCAGAAAGACCGCGGTTGCTGGTTTCAGGGCTGCTGCGCAGCCCAACACGGGGCAAGCCCGCTCGCCACAAGGGTTGATGGGGCGGCCCCACGCTCCTGCGCGGGAACGATCATCGCTATAGAGGCTGAACATCCGTTGCCTGAAGTCCTTTTAGATCCTGCGTGAGGTTGTACTGCACCTTTTGATTCTCGTGAAGGACTGAGATGCCTGTACCCTCAATTACTGAAAAGTGAACAAACACATCAGCACTTCCATCGTCCGGCTTGATAAACCCAAAGCCCTTGTCCTCGTTAAACCACTTGACCGTACCCGTTGCCATAGCTCTTCTCCCTACATCCAGTTCGAATATCTACGCAAAACACGCAGCATCGCCGCCTTATCAAACCGTGAAGGCAATCGGGTGGCTACTGTCAAAGTTGACAGGTAGGCGGGGAATTACGACGAATGGTAGCCCCCTTCCAAGACTGGCCTGAAGGGATAGGTTGCCGGGACTGACGCCATCGCGGGCAAGCCCGACTCCCACATTGGATCGAGTCGGGGCAGGCAAACTCGGTCGAATGTGGGAGCCGGGCTTGCCCGCGATGAGGCCCGATCGGGCGTTGCAAGACTCAGGAGTCCCGGCGCAAATCCGGTGGAATCGGCAGGTCCTTCAGCGGATCCGGGCGCTTGCCCTTGCCCGCGCGGTACTGGCGGATCTGGTAGACGTAGGCCAACACCTGGGCCACAGCCAGGTACAGCCCGGCGGGAATCTCGTGATCCAGTTCGGTGGAGTAGAAGATCGAACGGGCCAGCTCCGGCGATTCCAGCAACAGCACGTTGTTGGCCACGCCGATTTCGCGAATCTTCAGTGCCATGAAATCGCTGCCCTTGGCCAGCAACATCGGCGCCCCACCCTTCTCCGGGTCGTACTTGAGGGCCACGGCATAGTGGGTCGGGTTGGTGATGATCACGTCGGCGTCAGGAACGGCGGCCATCATCTTGCGCTGGGACATTTCCCGCTGCAGCTGACGGATGCGCTGCTTCACTTCCGGCCGGCCTTCCTGGTCCTTGTGTTCGTCGCGCACTTCCTGCTTGGTCATCAGCAGTTTCTTGTGGCTTTCCCACAGCTGGATCGGCGCGTCCACCGCCGCAATCAGGATCAGCCCGCAGGCCATCCATAACGCGCTCCAACCCACCACCTGAACACTGTGAATGATCGCCAGTTCCAGCGGCTCGTGGGCAATGCGCAGTAAGTCATCGATGTCGGACGACAGCACCGCCAGCGCCACGAACAGAATGAGCGCGAACTTGGCCAGGGCCTTGAGCAGCTCCACCAGCGCCTTGGATGAAAACATCCGCTTGAGCCCGGCACCCGGGTTCATCCGGCTGAACTTTGGCGCCATGCTGCCAGGCGCAAACAACCAGCCACCGAGGGAGATCGGCCCGATCAATGCCGCCAGCAATAAGGTGATCAGTACCGGCTGTACCGCCAGGATCGCGATTTTGCCTGAGTGCAGCAGGTACAAGCCCATGGCGCCCGGACTCAGCAGCACTTCACGGGGCAGGGAAAAATTGAGCTTCATCAACTCCATCAGGTCCATGGCCAGGCCGCCGCCGTAGACCAACAACCCACCCGCACCGGCCAGCATGATCGCCAGGGTATTGAGCTCTTTGGAGCGGGCAATCTCGCCTTTTTCCCGGGAGTCCTTTAGCCGTTTCTCCGTGGGGTCTTCTGTTTTGTCCTGGCCACTCTCGCTCTCGGCCATGGCTCAGCGCGCTCGGGCCAGGTCACGTAAAAACTGCAGGGCCTCACTGGCCAGCGGTTGATACTGATTGAGAATGTCAGCCATGCCGACCCAGAAAATGCCCATGCCCAGCACCAGGGTCAACGGGAAACCGATGGAGAAGATATTCAACTGCGGCGCCGCCCGGGTCATCACACCAAACGCAATGTTGACCACCAGCAACGCAGTAATGGCCGGCAATACCAACAGCAAGGCCGCCCCCAACACCCAGCCCAGGCGCCCAACCAACTCCCAGAACTGATTGACCACCAACCCGTGCCCCACCGGCAAAGTGGTGAAGCTCTCGGTGAGCACCTCGAACACCACCAGATGACCGTTCATGGCCAGGAACAGCAAGGTCACCAGCATCGTCAGAAACTGCCCGATCACCGCCACCGACACACCGTTGGTGGGGTCAACCATGGACGCGAAGCCCATGCCCATCTGGATCGAGATGATCTGCCCGGCGATCACGAAGGCCTGGAAGAACAGCGTCAGGGAGAAGCCCAGCAGCGCGCCAATCAGGATCTGCTCGGCAATCAGCAGCAATGCGCTGAGGTCGATGGCATTCACCGGCGGCATCGGCGGCAGCCCCGGAACAATGACGACTGTGATCGCCACCGCGAAGTACAGACGAATGCGGCGCGGCACCAGGGTGGTACCGAACACCGGCATGGTCATCAGCACCGCCGTCACCCGGAACAACGGCAGGATGAACGAAGCCACCCAGGTGCTGATCTGGGTATCGGTCAACGCCAACAGGGAGTTCATCTCAGCCGATCAGCTGCGGAATACTGCCGTACAGCTGCAGGATGTATTCCATGAAGGTTCGCACCAGCCACGGGCCGGCGACGATCAGGGTAATCAGCATCACCAGCAGGCGCGGCAGGAAGCTCAAGGTCTGTTCGTTGATCTGCGTCGCGGCCTGGAACATCGCCACCAGCAGTCCCACCAACAGGCTGGGCACCACCAGCACGGCGACCATCATGGTGGTCAGCCACAGGGCTTCGCGGAACAGGTCGACTGCGACTTCTGGTGTCATGCCCTATACCCCACCGAAACTGCCCGCCAAAGTGCCGATAATCAGCGCCCAACCATCCACCAACACGAACAGCATGATCTTGAATGGCAAGGAAATGATCAGCGGCGAGAGCATCATCATGCCCATCGCCATCAGCACACTGGCAACCACCAGGTCGATGATCAGAAACGGGATGAAAATCATGAAGCCGATCTGAAACGCAGTCTTCAGTTCCGAGGTCACAAACGCCGGCACCAGAATGGTCAACGGTGCCTGGTCCGGGCTGGCGATGTCGGTGCGCTTGGACAAGCGCACGAACAGCTCCAGGTCACTGGAACGGGTCTGGGACAGCATGAAATCCTTGATCGGGCCCTGGGCCTTGTCGATTGCATCCTGGGCCGTCATTTTCTCAGCCAGGTAAGGTTGCAGGGCTTGCTGGTTCACCTTGTCGAACACTGGCGCCATGATGAACAGGGTCAGGAACAGCGCCATGCCGGTGAGGATCTGGTTCGACGGTGTCTGCTGCAGGCCCAGGGCCTGGCGCAAGATCGAGAAGACGATGATGATCCGGGTAAAGCTGGTCATCAGCATGACAAACGCCGGGATAAAGCTCAGCGCGGTCATGATCAGCAGGATCTGCAGGCTGACCGAATATTCCTGCGCGCCCGCCGCGTTAGTGCCCAGCGTGATCGCCGGGATCGACAACGGGTCTGCCGCAAACGCCAATGGCGCCGCCAGCAACAGCATGAGCGTCAATAGAACGCGCATTACTTCTTATCCTTCTGGTCCTTGCCCAACAGCTCCATCAGGCGCTGGGCGAACTCCGGCGTGGCCGGCTGAGTCTGGGCCGCTTCCACAGGCGTCTTGAGTACATGCAGCGGGGTAATACGGCCGGGCGTGATGCCCAGCAGAATCTGTTCTTCACCCACTTGCACCAGCACCAACCGATCACGCGGCCCCAGGGCTCGCGAACCCACCAGCTCGATGACTTGGGCGTTGCCCGGGCCAATGCGCTGCACCCGGCGCAACAGCCAGGCCAGGACGAAGATCAGTCCGACCACCAGCAGCAGGCCAAGCACCAACTGAGTCAATTGCCCGGCCATGCCACTGACCGGCGCCACAGCGGCAACCGGGGCCACAGGCTCCGCGGCCAGGACGCTCAACGGCAGCGCCCATAGCAGCCCCACCAGCCCTTTACCCAACGGCAGACGCTTCATATCAGCGCAGCTTCTTGATGCGTTCGCTCGGGCTGATCACGTCAGTCAGGCGAATACCGAACTTCTCATTGACCACTACCACTTCGCCATGGGCGATCAGTGTGCCGTTGACCAGTACGTCCAGCGGCTCGCCGGCCAAGCGGTCAAGCTCGATCACCGAGCCCTGGTTGAGCTGCAGCAAGTTGCGGATGTTGATTTCAGTGCTGCCCACTTCCATGGAAATCGACACCGGAATATCGAGGATCACGTCCAGGTTCGGACCGTCCAGGGTCACCGGGTCGTTATTCTTCGGCACACTGCCGAACTCTTCCATGGGCAGGCGATTGCCAGCCGGCGCAGTAGCAGCATCGGCCGCCAACAGGGCATCGATATCGTCCTGGCCGACATCACCGGTTTCTTCCAGGGCAGCCGCCCACTCATCAGCCAGGGCCTGGTCTTCGGCAGAAGTGTTTTCGTGTTCGGTAGCCATTACATGTCCTCGGTGCAGCATTGATTCATGAGTTAGGGTGGATCAGCGACGGTTGATCGGCTCGATCACTTGCAACGCCAGATTGCCCTTGTGGGAGCCCAACTTGACCTTGAACGACGGTACGCCGTTGGCGCGCATGATCAACTCGTCCGGCAGCTCGACGGGAATCACGTCCCCCGGCTGCATGTGCAAGATGTCCCGCAGGCGCAACTGACGTCGGGCCACGGTGGCGCTCAGCGGCACGTCGACGTCCAGCAAGTCTTCGCGCAGTGCCTTGACCCAACGCTCGTCCTGATCGTCCAGGTCGGACTGGAAGCCCGCATCGAGCATCTCCCGCACCGGCTCGATCATCGAGTACGGCATGGTGATGTGCAGGTCGCCGCCGCCGCCATCGAGTTCGATATGGAACGTGGAAACCACAATGGCTTCGCTGGGGCCGACGATGTTGGCCATGGCCGGGTTCACTTCCGAGTTGATGTACTCGAAATTGACTTCCATGATCGCCTGCCAGGCTTCTTTCAAATCGATAAAGGCCTGTTCCAGCACCATGCGCACCACACGCAGTTCGGTCGGGGTGAACTCACGCCCTTCGATCTTGGCGTGACGACCGTCACCACCGAAGAAGTTGTCCACCAGCTTGAACACCAGCTTGGCGTCGAGGATGAACAGCGCGGTGCCGCGCAGCGGCTTGATCTTTACGAGGTTCAGACTAGTCGGCACGTACAGCGAGTGCACGTACTCACCAAACTTCATCACCTGAACGCCGCCCACCGCCACGTCCGCCGAACGACGCAGCATGTTGAACATGCTGATGCGGGTGTAGCGCGCAAAACGCTCGTTGATCATTTCCAGGGTCGGCATGCGTCCGCGGACAATGCGATCCTGGCTGGTCAGGTCGTAGCTTTTGACGCTGCCGGGCTCGGCAGCCATTTCGGTCTGTACCAGACCATCGTCGACACCATGGAGCAGCGCATCGATTTCATCCTGGGACAGCAGGTCCTGCACGGCCATGTCGTGATCCTACTGCAATACGAAATTAGTGAAGAGCAACTGCTCGACCACGACTTTACCGACTTCCTTCTGAGCCACTTCCTGCACGCTGGCAGTGGCTTTCTGGCGCAGCATTTCCTGGCCTACCGGGGTGGCCAGGGTGTCGAAACTCTGCGCGGAGAACAGCATCACCAGGTTGTTGCGGATCACTGGCATGTGCACCTTGAGGGCATCCAGGTCCGCCTGGTTGCGTGCCAGCAGGGTAATGCTCACCTGCAAGTAACGCTGACGGCCGTTCTGATTGAAGTTGGCGACAAAGGCCGGGAGCATCGGCTCGAAGATTGCCGGTTGCTTGACGTTAGGATTGACCTCGCCAGCAACGGGCGCTGTGCTCTGGGCGCTGTGCATGAAGTACCAGGTAGCCCCCACGGACAAGCCGATCGCCAGGAGCAAAGCCAGGACAATCAGCAGGATAAGCTTGAGCTTGCCCTTGCCTGCGGGTTCTTGCGCTGCTTCATCACTCTTTGCCATGCCAATAATCCGTCACTATTCGGGTTTTCACAGATCCACGGCAAGGCAAGAGCAAGTGTTATGCCAGAGTTGTCACGGATGTCGGCAGCACCACAAAACCAATGTGGGAGCGGCGGTGCGACGATTCGACTTGCTCGCGAAGGCGGTGTGTCAGTCAGCACATGTATTAACTGACCCACCGCCTTCGCGAGCAAGTCGAATCGTCGCACCGCCGCTCCCACATTTTTGATCGGTGCTCTACCCTGGAATCAGGCGTAATAGTCCACAGCACTGGAGCCGATCACGGTTCGGGTAACAGGCGCTGCGACTTCAGCCACATCTGCCGCCATACCACCGTCACGCCCATCATCGCGTTCGCCATTGCCACTGACGCCACGGCTCTGACTCTGCTGTTGATCCTGCCCTTGCCCCTGCCATCCGCGAGACTGGTCAGAGACATTCACGTCCACCTGCCCCATCCCCTGCTGGGCGAACATCTCCCGCAGGCGGCCCGACTGGCTTTCCAATGCTTCCCGAACGACCGCATGGCCACTCATGAAGTTGACCTGGGCCTGTTGGTCCGCCGTGATGTTCACGCGAATATCCAGGCGCCCCAACTCAGCCGGTTGCAACTGGATGTCTGCCGACTTGAGATTGGCGCTGGACAGGTACATCACCCGATTCACCACCTCCTCGGTCCAACCACTCTGATGCATGGCCAATGGCGCATTGGCTACCGGCGGCAAGGCGTTGGCGGTTTTCGGGGTGGCGGCCTGAGTCAAGGCGGCCAGGCGATTGGCAAAGTCGTCGACACGGGTGTCGCTGCTGGCGTTTTTCAGGTCTTTGAGGCCGTCGTCGATCAGACCGCTGAACGCCTTGTCACCGCCCTGATCGGTGCTGTCTTTGGTGGCCTGTTGATCCACCATGGCAGCCAGGCCGTTAGTGAAGTTCTGTGCAGCGGTCGGCTGATCCTGAGTCGCAGCATTCTTTTGCGGCGCCTGACTGCTCGCCGAGACATGTCCGCCCTGCTCCATCGCCAAGCGCACGGCCGGCAATGCATCCAGCGGGTCGGCTTCGGGGTCGAAGGCTGGCTTGGTTTCATCGGACGGTGCCAGCGGCACCGCCGCGACAGCAGGCTGGGTATTCTCATCGGTGGCAGCCACCGGAGCCGGTGTTGCAGCCGGCACCGGCAAGGGGACCGGTGCAACCACTGCGGCCATCAGCGCAGGGTCGACCGTCGGATCGACCGGAGGCTGCGCCGCCGTTGGATCCGTGGCGGCATCATCGTCCTTGCTGGCCGACGTGTCTGTCTTGGCCGGCGGGTTGGCAGGCAAGGTCTTGCCGCTATCGGCAACCGCTGGAGCGTCGGCGGCAGGCTTATCGTTGCTGGCAACTGGCTTGGCGTTAGTATCAACCGCCTTGTCACGCGCAGGCTTGCTGGTGATGTCGGTGGACTTGGCTACAGGCAAAGAGGCCTGCTTGGCGAACACCTGAGCGAAGGCCGGGGCCTTGTTCCGCGGGTCCGCAGCCGGTGCCGGTGAGTTGGCAACGGGGGCTTGAGGCTTGGCCGCAGGGGCAGCCTGAAGGAGCGAATTCGGGGCAAGAGGCATAAATAAGGGTCTCCACTGCACAGGGTCGAGGGCACAGTAAGAGAGGGTGGAGCAAAAGTCGGGCCAGCTTTGCATCAGGCCCGATTTGATCAGAACGGATACCGTTGCCGCTCCAGCTCATAGAGCGGTCGTACAAAGGCGAACTCATCGCCAATTTCATCCACCAGCGGCTCCAGGGCCTGCAGCGACTGATTCGCCGCTTCGGTTTCCAGGCGGTGGCACAACTCAACCAGGCGTATTGCTCCCAGGTTGCTGCTACTGCCTTTGAAACTGTGGGCAATCTCGCCCAACACCTTGGTATCCCTGGCCTTGCGCAGGGCTTCGACACGCTCTTGCGAGTCTTCCAGAAAAGTATCCAGCAATGTGCGGTACTCGCCTTCCATGACATCACGTAGATGCGTCAACACGTCTTTGTCCAGATGATCCACAGCCACTTGCTCTCTCCTTGATCAAGAATCAGCGGATTATGCCAGAGCCTCCCAGCAAAACTCCACGCAGACACTACGCCCTCCGTCCGACCAGCTCACAGTGCTGCTGAGTTGGCGCACCAGACTCAGGCCACGACCGGACAAGCGGTCGACTTCCTGCGGCTGGGCCAGAACCTTCTCCACATCGAATCCCGCTCCGCTGTCCTCGACGCGCAATGTCAGGCAACCGCCCACGGCGGTGGGCAGCACTTGGATATGCACCCGCACATAACCGCTGCTCAATTGCGCCAGGCGCTCATTACGCTGACGGTAATAATCGGCAAACCCTCGGGCATCGCGCTTGAGGCTTGAGTCGAGGCCCAGCACGCCATGCTCCAGAGCATTGGAATACACTTCGGCCATCACGCTATACAGCGCCCCGCTCTGCCCGCGCAAGCCGTGGATTTCCAGCAGCAGTTGCAGCAAATACGGCAGCGGATTGTAGTGCTTGAGGGTTTCGGCACGAAACTCGAAACTCACCGACCAATCCAGCGGGCTCGCTTGACCGCTGTCGGAATAGACCAGGGTTGGCGAGCGCAACGGCTGATCCAGCGAGAGGCTGATTTCCACCATGCTGATGTCATCCCGCACCTGGCCGCGAAAGCGTGCCAGCGCCTGCTCAATCTCTTCGAACAAATGATCCGGATGGCGGTTGGCGGCGAACACCTGCTGCAGGCGCTCGACACCAAACAACTGCTCATTGGCATCCGCGGTATCCAGCACGCCATCGGACAGCAGGAAGATCCGGTCACCCAAGGCCATGGGCCAAACCTCGGTACGATCATCGAAGGCCTCTGCCGACAACACACCAAGGGGCAAATGCCGTGACACCAATGGCGTACGTCGCCCGCTAGCCACCTCATGCACATAGCCATCGGGCATACCGCCGTTCCACACCTCCACCACCCGTCGCTCCGTGCTGAGGCACAACAACGTGGCGCAGCAGAACATGTCCACCGGCAGGATGCGCTTGAGCCGGGCGTTCATCTCTCGCAGGGTTTGCCCCAGGCCGTAGCCCTTGCCCGTCATGCTGTAGAACACTTCCGCCAGGGGCATCGCCCCCACTGCTGCGGGCAAGCCATGCCCGGTGAAGTCCCCAAGCAGCACGTGTATGTCGCCCGACGGTGTGTACGCCGCCAACAACAGATCACCATTGAACAAGGCATAGGGCGATTGCAGGTAGCGGATGTTGGGGGCCGCGTTCAGGCAGCCGGAATGGGCAACCTTGTCGAACACCGCCTTGGCCACACGCTGCTCATGAAGCAGGTAATCGTGGTGTCGGGCGATCAAGTCCCGCTGATGCAGTACGGTGGCCTGCAAACGGCGCAGGCGATCCATGGCGTTGATCTTCGCCGCCAGAATCACTTGGTTGTAAGGTTTGGGCAGAAAGTCGTCGCCACCGGCGTCCAGGCAACGGGCCAGGGCCTCGCTCTCGCTCAACGACGTGAGGAAAATGATCGGCACCAGCTCCTCACCCGCCAACTGCTTGATTTGACGGGCAGCCTCAAAGCCGTCCATCACCGGCATCAGCGCATCCATCAACACCAGCTGCGGGCGCTCACGGGTGAACACGTGCACCGCTTCCTCACCGTTGCTGGCGGTCAGCACGGCATGCCCTTGACGACGCACGATGGTCGACAGCAATAACCGGTCGGCCGCGCTGTCTTCGGCGATCAGTACGGTGAGGGTTTCAAGGACTGGCACCAGGGTGCTCAACTGATGTCGAACAGTTTGTCGAAGTTAGAGATGGCGAGGATCTTGCGCACGTCAGAGTTGCTATTGATCACCTGCACCTCAGCCTCATCGCCACCCGCATGATCGCGCAACAGCAGGAGCATACCCAAGGCAGAGCTGTCCACGTAGGTGGTTTCTTTCATGTCCACCACGTAGGTCTCGGGCACCTTGTAGAACCGCTCGTAAGCATCACGAAAAGCCTGGTGACTGCCGAAGTCGAACCGCCCCTTGACCGCGATCGTCAACTTTTTCCCATCCAGGGACACTGCTGAATCAACTGACATACGACTGCTTCCTTGTCATTGGCAATAGGCACAAGGTTTAGCAGCTCATGGGAAGATGGGCAACCCATCGCAGCCTCGTACCTCGTCAGCGGCTACAGAACCATCAGCGGCTACAAGACCGCACAGGGTCAGTAGTGGTCTTGGCGCGGCAAGCGCTGGGACAGCTCATCCAGCAGCTTCTGCTCGCGCTTGTCTTCCAGCGCTCGAGCTTCGTCGATGTAGCGTTGCACTAGCTTGCGCAGGCCTTCAACGCGGGCGTAGGCCTGCTGCCAGCTGTCGCGAGCCTTGTCGAGGTTGGCCTCGTGCCAGGCCAGGCTTTGGCGCTGCTGGCCGACAGCGGTTTCCAGTTGATTGAGGAAGTGCTGGTAGTTCATCAGCCATTGCCCGGAAACGCCTTGGCTGCCGCGACTGATCCACTGTTGCTGGTATTCGCCGCGAAAGCCTTCCAGGTCCCCCAGCTTGCTCTGGGCCAAGCGCACTTGCCCCTGGAAATGCCCCAGGCGCTGGGCGGCGGTGCGCTCGGTGGTTTCGGCCATCTCCACCACGGGCGCAAGGCGGGCGGCGCGACTGGTTGCCATGGCTTAACCGCCAGGTGCCGGCGCAAAGATCGAGGCTAGGTGCGCCTCGCTTTCGGCCATGCTGATGTTGTCGTTCAGGCCCTGGCGCAGGTAGGTCACCAGTTGCGGTTGCAGGGCGATTGCCAGGTCGGTCTCGCGATCACCGCCAGCCACATAGGCGCCGACGCTGATCAGGTCACGGCTCTGCTGGTAACGCGACCACAACTGTTTGAACTGCTGGGCGCGGATCATGTGCTCGGGCGTGACCACCGACGGCATCACCCGGCTGATGGACGCTTCGATGTCGATGGCCGGATAGTGCCCCTCCTCCGCCAAACGGCGGGACAGCACAATGTGGCCGTCGAGCACGCCCCGGGCCGAGTCGGCAATCGGATCCTGCTGGTCATCACCTTCGGACAACACGGTGTAGAACGCGGTGATGGAGCCACCACCCGCCTCGGCGTTACCGGCCCGCTCCACCAACTTCGGCAGTTTGGCGAACACTGAGGGCGGATAACCCTTGGTGGCCGGCGGCTCGCCGATGGCCAGGGCGATTTCCCGCTGGGCCTGGGCGAAACGGGTCAGGGAGTCCATCAGCAGCAGGACGTTCTTGCCCTTGTCGCGAAAATATTCGGCAATCCGCGTGCAGTACATCGCCGCGCGCAGGCGCATCAGCGGCGCGTCATCCGCAGGTGACGCGACCACCACGGAACGCTTGAGGCCTTCTTCGCCGAGGATGTGTTCAATGAACTCCTTCACCTCGCGGCCCCGCTCGCCGATCAGCCCCACCACAATGATGTCGGCCTCGGTAAAGCGCGTCATCATGCCCAGCAGCACACTTTTGCCCACGCCGGTACCGGCGAACAGGCCCAGGCGCTGACCGCGACCGACCGTCAATAAACCGTTGATGCTGCGAATACCCACGTCCAGCGGCACGCTGATGGGGTTGCGCTTGAGGGGGTTGATGGTGGGGCCGTCCATCGGCACCCAGTCTTCAGCCTTCATCCCACCCTTGCCGTCGAGGGCACGCCCGGCGCCATCAAGGACTCGGCCGAGCATGCTCATGCCCATGGGCAGGCGGCCAGTGTCGGCCAGCGGCACAACCCGTGCGCCAGGAGCGATGCCGGCGAGACTGCCCACGGGCATCAGGAAAATCTTACTGCCGGAAAAGCCCATGACTTCCGCTTCCACCTGCACCGGGTGGTAGCTGTCGTCGTTGATTACCATGCAGCGACTGCCCATGGCGGCGCGCAGGCCTTCGGCTTCGAGGGTCAGGCCGACCATACGCAGCAGCCGACCTTCAAGGATCGGCTGGCCAGGCAACTGGGTGGCTTCAGCGTAGCCTCCCAGGCGCTTGGCAAAGCTGGTGCGGTCAAGGCGCATCAGGGGTGTCCAGGTCGTCGCCCAACTCAAGATGCAGATCCGCCGCCGCCGGATGCAGCGCCTGCTCGTGCAACTGATCAAAGAGCTTGGCCATGATCTGGCTGATGCGCGTCTCTACCGTTGCGTCGATCCGACTGTGTTCGGTTTCCACCCGGCAACCACCTGGCTGCAACGAAGCGTCTTCGACGATGCGCCAGGTTTCCTCATGGCGCTCGCGCAGGGCTTTGACCTGCTCGAAATCCTGGGGGTTGATGTACAGCCGCACGTTGCCGACGCCCAAGGGCAACAGCTTGAGGGCTTCGCGCATCACGCTTTCGATCTGGCTGGAATCCAGTACCAGCTCACGCTGGATCACCTGGCGAGTGATGTGCTCCACCAACCCGACCATAGCCTTTTCAATCTGCGAGTCTTGCTCGGCGATGGGCTCGAACAGGCTGCCCATCAGTGTTTCCAGGCTGGCCAGCTTGACGCTCAAGGCGGCGTCAGCTTCCTGGCGCACCTTGAGGGTGGTGCTGTGGAAGCCTTCTTTCTCACCGGTGGCAAAACCTTCGTTGTAAGCCTCCTGACGGATGCTCTCGAGCTCTTCCAGGGTCAATGGCTGGACTTCCTCCAGCGGCACCTCTTCCATCTGCGCCGGTGCTTCTTCCACAGGCTCAGGCTCTGGTTCAGGCTGATGCGGGTCGAAACTGGGCAGTGACCAGACGTCGAACCCGCCGACGTCCCGGGCGCGAATCAGATCGCTGGGCGTCTCATCTTTGTTCGACATGTGCGGCGCCTTAGATCATTTCTTCGCCGCCCTTCCCGCCGAGAACGATTTCTCCGGCTTCGGCCATACGGCGGGCAATGGTGAGGATTTCCTTCTGCGCAGTTTCCACGTCGCTGACGCGCACCGGGCCCTTGGCCTCGAGGTCGTCGCGCAACAGTTCGGAAGCCCGCTTGGACATGTTCTTGAAGATCTTCTCCTTGACGCCCTCATCCGAGCCTTTAAGGGCAAGCACCAGCACATCGGAGGAGACTTCACGCAGCAAGGCCTGGATGCCACGGTCGTCGACATCGGACAGGTTGTTGAAGACGAACATGAGGTCTTCGATCTGACCGGACAGGGTGTCGTCGACCTCGCGGATCGAGTCCATCAATTGGCCTTCGATCGAGCTGTCGAGGAAGTTCATGATGTCCGCCGCACGCTTGATACCACCCAGGGTGGTGCGCGAGGCATTGGAATTACCCGAGAATTGCTTCTCGAGAATGGTGTTCAGTTCCTTCAAGGCCGCCGGCTGCACGGTGTTCAGCGACGAGACCCGCAGGATGATGTCCAGGCGCACCTTGTGGTCGAAATGGCCGAGCACTTCACCGGCCTGGTCCGGGTCCAGATAGGCGACAACAATGGCCTGGATTTGTGGGTGCTCGTAGCGGATCACGTCCGCCACGGCCCGCGGTTCCATCCATTTCAGGCTGTCGAGGCCACTGGTGTTGCCACCCAGCAGGATGCGGTCGATCAGGCCATTGGCTTTGTCCTCGCCCAAGGCAGAGGTGAGCATCTTGCGGATGTAGCTGTCGGAGCCGACGCCGAGGCTGGTCTGGTCGCCGACGATCTCGACGAATTCGCTCATCACCTGCTCGACTTGCTCGCGGTGTACGTTGCGCATTTGCGCCATGGCGACGCCGACCCGCTGGACTTCCTTGGGGCCCATATGGCGCAACACTTGTGCTGCGTCGGTTTCGCCCAGGGACAGCAGCAATACAGCGGCTTTGTCGACCCGGGAGAGCTTGGCAACAGCGGCTCGATCATTCATCTGCGTTAATCCACTCTTTCACGACCTGGGCCACACGACCCGGGTCTTCTGCCACCAGACTCTTGATTGCGTTCAACTGAGCGTCATAGCCTTCGCTCGGGCTTGGCAACAGGATGCTTTGCGGGCCGCCAAGGCTGACCCGGTCGTTGCGCAGTTCGCCATCCAGGCCGCCCATGCCGCCCAACTCAACGTCGCTGCCACTCAAGGCCAACTGTTTCTTGCCGTGGCCGGTGATGTTGTTGAGCACCGGACGCAGTACACCGAACACCAGCACCAGGATGAACAATACACCCAGTACTTGCTTGACGATGTCCCAGAACCACGGCTGGGTGTAGAACGACGCTTCGGCGATCACTTCGCCGCGCTCGACGGAAAACGGCATGTTGATAACGCTGACACTGTCGCCACGGCTGGCGTCAAAACCGACGGCGTCCTGCACCAGACGAGTGAAGCGCGCCAATTCGTCGGCGCTCCATGGCGCACGGGTGGTTTCACCGTTGGCCGCGTTGATCTTGACCTGGTCATCGACCACCACCGACACCGACAGGCGATTGATCCGGCCCTGTTGCTGCTTGGTGTGACTGATGGAGCGGTCGAGTTCGAAGTTCTTGGTGGACTGGTTACGCTTGTCCGCAGGATATGGCGCAAGCATCGGTTGGCCGGTAGCCGGGTCCATGATTTGCTGGCCATTGGCGTCCAACAGCGGTTGGCCGGGCTGGATCGCAGCGGCCGTAGCGGCTGCGCCTCCGGTAGTTTGCGGGGCCGAAGCCGGCGCTGGCGGCTGATTGCTCAGGGCACCCGGCACACCTTGCGGGCCATTGGAGGCTGTGCGTTGTTCGCTGGTCGATTGCTCGCTGCGCAGGGCCGGCTGATCGGGGTTGAATTGTTCGGACGTCGACTCGACCGCGCTGAAATCCACATCAGCAGACACTTCAGCCTTGTAGCGGTCATTGCCCAGCACCGGCTGCAGGATGTTGTGTACCCGTTGGGTCAACATGCTTTCCATGCGACGGCTGTAGTCGAACTGCTTGCCGGCCATGGTCAGCGCGGAGTTTTCCGCCTGGTCGGACAGCAGGTTGCCCTTCTGGTCGACCACGGTGATTTGCGACTTGCTCAATTCGGGAACGCTGGTGGCCACCAGGTTGATGATCGCCAACACTTGGCCAGGCTCCAGGGAGCGGCCGGAAAACAGCTCAACCAGTACCGAGGCGCTGGGCTTGCGCTCGTCGCGCACAAACACCGAACTTTTCGGAATGGCCAGGTGCACCCGGGCGCCCTTGACGTTGTTCAGGCTGGAAATGGTCCGCGCCAGCTCACCTTCCAGGCCGCGACGGTAGCGGGTGGCTTCCATGAACTGGCTGGTACCCAGGCCCTGGTCCTTGTCGAGGATTTCAAAACCGATGTTCGCATCGCCAGGGGTAACGCCAGCCGCAGCCAGCTTCATCCGCGCACGCGCCACGTCATCGGCCTTGACCAGCAAGGCGCCGGAGTTGGGTTCGACGGTGTAGGTGATATCGGCGGCGGCCAGGGTTTCCATGATCTGCTTGGAATCCATGCCCGCGAGGCTTCCATACAGCGGCCGGTAATCAGGTTGCTGGGACCACAACACCACGGCAAAACCAATCGCCACGCTGGCGGCCAGGCCGACCATCAGGCCCACCTGACGCAACATGGTCATCTCGGAAAGGTTTTCCAGGAACGACAGGCCGAACAGCGGCGGCTTGCCGTCTGCCTTGGCGGGTGCGTTGTCCACGACTGCTTCTGCCATGACTTAAATCTCGTCCTTAAACCGGCATCTGCATGATGTCTTGATAAGCCTGAACCAGCTTGTTGCGCACTTGGGTCAAGGCTTGGAAGGAAACACTGGCCTTTTGCGAAGCGATCATCACGTCGGTCAGGTCCACGCCGCTCTTGCCGATCTCGAAGGCGGTGGCCAACTGAGTGGAGGCTTGCTGGGTATCGCTGACTTTGTTGATGGCCTGGCCAAGCATGTCGGCAAAATTGCTCTTGCCCAACTCCGGCACTTCGGCGACGGATTTTGGACGAGCCATGGCATCCATTTGCATGGACCGCATATCCAACATCAACCGATTGAACTCAACACCTTGGCTCATGAACTTCTCTCTCCGACGACCCGCAATTTTTTGACACTACGTCTGCGGTTAGTGGGGTGGTAGCAACAAGGGTGCCAGCTCCGTGGCTAATCGTAAGAAAAGACGACTGATCCTGTCGTCCCAAGTAAATATCAGGTAGCGAAAAGGTAGGCTTCCACATCCATCCCGGCATCGCGCATCTGCGCCAGCTTGTAGCGCAAGGTGCGCGGGCTGATGCCCAGGCGCTCGGCGGCCTCTTTGCGGCGACCGCGCTCGGAACGCAGGGTGTCGATGATCATCTGGAATTCACGGCGGCGCAGGTCGTCACCCAGCGCTCCAGCCGATTCGGCTGCCGTCGTTTCAATCTGAGGGGTACTCGCCAGGCTCGGCAGCGGCGCACTATTGCCACCCACGGCCAGGCAGAAGTCCTGAGGCTGGATCAAGCCACCCTGCTGCAAGATCAACGCACGCTGGATCGCATTGTCCAGCTCCCGCACGTTGCCAGGCCATGGATAGCTGATCAGACATGCCTGGGCATCAGCCGACAGTCGCGCCTGGGCGTGCTTCATTTTATTGACGTGCTTGCTCAGCAAGCGTTCGGCCAAGGGAATGATGTCCGCCGGGCGCTCACGCAACGGGCGCCAGGCCAGCGGGAACACCGAAAGCCGGTAGAACAGATCCTCGCGAAAGCGCCCCGCCGCCACTTCGCCCGCCAGGTCACGGTTGGTGGTAGCGACGACGCGGATATCCAATTGAATCGGCTTGCGCGCCCCTACCCGCTCCACTTCACGCTCTTGCAGCACCCGCAGCAATTTGGCTTGCAGGCCCAGAGGCATTTCCGAGATTTCGTCCAGCAGGATGGTGCCGCCGTCGGCCTGCTCGAACTTGCCGGGCTGGGCCGCGATGGCGCCGGTGAACGAGCCCTTTTCGTGGCCAAACAAAGTGGCCTCTAGCATGTTGTCGGGGATCGCTGCGCAGTTGATCGCAATAAACGGCTGGCTGGCACGATGGGATTGCTGGTGGATATAACGCGCCAGGACTTCCTTGCCGGTGCCGGACTCGCCAGAGATCAGCACCGTGGAGTCGCTGCGGGCCACGCGTGCGGCCAGCTCCAGCAACTGGGCACTGGCTGGCTCAAAGGCAATCGGGCCTTCGCCATCTGACACTCCCACAGTCCCGAGGGCGTGGCGGGCGACCAGCTCGATCAGGGCCTTGGGCTCGAACGGTTTGACCAGGTAATCCGCAGCGCCTTGGCGCATGGCATCCACGGCCCGCTCCACTGCGCCGTGGGCGGTCATCAGCAATACTGGCAATTGCGGCTGGCGAGCGCGCAGCAGGCCCAGCAACTGGTGGCCGTCCATGCCCGGCATATTGACGTCACTGACTACCAGGCTGAAAGACTCCTGCCCTACCGCTTCAAGGGCCTCTTCGGCCGAGCCGACAGCCCGATAGTCATGCCCGGCCAACAGCAACGTGTCCGCCAGGGCTTCGCGCAGGGCGCGGTCGTCTTCAACCAGTAGAACCTTGATTGCCATTACCTTTACTCCGCGCTTGGCGCGCTTGAAAACAGCGGCAGCGTCATCAATGCGCACGTGCCGCGACCCAACCGGGAATGCAGCTGCAATTCTCCCTGATGAGCACGGGCGACTGCCTTGACCACGGTCAGTCCGAGGCCAGTGCCATTGGTCTTGGTGGTGAAAAAAGGCTCACCCAGGCGCTGCAGCACCGCCGGCTCGATCCCACTGCCGCTGTCGCTGATGCACAGGCGCAGTACTTCGCCACGGTTATACAGATGCACTTTGAGCCGCGCCCCTGGGCCGCTGGCCTGGGTCGCGTTTTCGATCAGATTGAGCAGAGCGCCTACCAGGGTGTCGCGATTGCACAGCAACTCACCCACGCGGCTGTCGCACTGCCAACGCATCGAGACGTCCTGAATATGGATGGCTGCCGCTGCTTGCAACGATTGCATCAGGAGTGCCGGGGTGACGCGGTCAGTCAGCGGTAACTCGCCCCGGGCAAAGACCAGCATGTCGCGCACCTGATGCTCCAGCTCGTGCAGACGCTCTTTGAGGCGACCGGCAAAACGCTGGTGGGTGGCGGCAGGCAGTTGCTCGTCAGTCAAATGACTGGCGTAGATCAGGGCAGCGGACAACGGCGTGCGAATCTGATGCGCCAAGGAAGCGACCATCCGCCCCAGGGAAGACAGCCGTTCGTGGCGCGCCAACTGATCCTGCAAGTGACGGGTTTCAGTCAGGTCATTGAGCAACACCAACTGCCCGGGCTCGGCATCCAGGGAGCGCGTGGCAATGGACAGTCGGCGACCGTCCTTGAGGGACACTTCATGGCCATCGTCTTCGCGGGGCGCAAAGCAGCGGGCGATCACGTGACGCCACAGCTCGCCTTCCAGGGGCAAGCCCAGCAGGTCACAGGCGGTCGGGTTGGCCTCGCGCACGCGGCCCTGATCGTCAATGACGATCAGGCCACCGGGCAACAGGTCGAGGAGGTTTTGCAGACGGTTGGCCAGGCGCTCTTTCTCGGCCAGCTCTTCCATGCGCTGGGCACTGACCACCGCCAGCTCGCCTTTGAGCTCAGAGACCCGGGCTTCCAGCAGGCTGTAGGAGTCAGTCAACTGGCTGGACATCTGATTGAACAGCGAAAACGCCTGCTCAAGTCCTAGCCGGCTGATCTGCTCTACGGAAGGTGCCGGCCCCTGAATACCAGGGACCTGCGATAGTTGGGCGGCGTGGGGCATCATGCTCTCTCGCTTGGCTGACCGTCAGTTAAACGGAACGTTGCGAGTGCTGTAGCAATACCCGTGCCTAAAAAAATAGACTTAGTTTTCAGTCAGTTGAAAAACAGGCGTCAATCATCCGCCTGTTCATCACCTTCACGACGGCTCATACCGTACTTGCGCATCTTTTCCACCAGCGTAGTGCGGCGGATACGCAGGCGCTCGGCGGCACGGGCAACGATACCGTTAGCATCGTCCAGAGCCTGTTGGATCAGGCCTTGTTCCAGGCTGCCGAGGTAGTCCTTCAAGTCCAGACCTTCCGGCGGCAGCATGGCGGTAGCGCCGAAGTCCGGCGTGTGACCGTTGATGGCCACGCGCTCTTCCAGGTCGCTGCGCAGGCTGTCCACCAACTGTTCGTCTTCGTCATCGACGTAGCGGAACTTCTTTGGCAACTCGACCACGCCGATCACCCCGTACGGGTGCATGATCGCCATGCGCTCCACCAGGTTGGCCAGCTCGCGAACGTTGCCCGGCCAGCCGTGACGGCACAGGGACATGATTGCCGCCGAGTTGAAACGAATCGAGCCACGTTTTTCGTGTTCCATGCGTGAAATCAGCTCGTTCATCAGCAACGGGATGTCTTCGACCCGCTCACGCAGGGGAGCCATCTCGATTGGGAATACGTTGAGGCGGTAGTACAGGTCTTCGCGGAAGCTGCCGACCTCGATCATGCTTTCGAGGTTCTTGTGGGTTGCGGCAATGATGCGCACATCGACACTTTGGGTCTTGTTGCTACCCACGCGCTCGAAGGTGCGCTCTTGCAGGACCCGCAGCAGTTTGACCTGCATCGGCAACGGCATGTCGCCGATTTCGTCGAGGAACAGGGTGCCACCGTTAGCCAGCTCGAAACGCCCAGCGCGGCTGGTGATCGCCCCGGTAAAGGCACCCTTCTCGTGGCCGAACAATTCGCTTTCCAGCAACTCAGCAGGAATCGCCCCGCAGTTGACCGGCACAAAAGGCCCGTCGCGGCGCTTGGAGTGATAGTGCAGGTTGCGCGCTACCACTTCCTTGCCGGTGCCGGACTCGCCGAGGATCAGCACGCTGGCGTCGGTGTCGGCCACTTGCTGCATCATCTGACGCACGTGCTGGATGGCACGGCTGGTGCCGACCAGGCTACGGAACAGATTGGGTTCACGGTGACGTCCACGCTCGCGGGCCTGGTCGTACATCTCGCGATAGACCTGGGCACGGTGCAGGGAGTCGAGCAATTTGCTGTAGCTGGGAGGCATTTCCAGATTGGAAAGCACCCGACGGCGCTGGTCTTCCGGAAGGTCCACAGAAGAAATATCGCCCATTAGCAACACTGGAAGGAACTCATCCCAGGTCGACAGTGTCTTTAACAGGCCCAGAACTGCCCCAGGAGCGTTTACCGTCCCGATCAGTACACAAATGACTTCACGGCTCGACGACAACGAGCTGACCGCCTGCTGCCAGTCGTGGCTACCGCAGGGTAGATTTTCTTCACCAAGAAAATTCAAAATCACCGCTAAATCGCGGCGTCGAACGCTATCGTCATCGATTAGCAGAATTTTGGTTTCACGCCACATGCAATAGCAACTTCCCTAGTAAACTCAAATGCCCTCGAGTCGGGGCAATCTAGAAAGCTGTAGGCATTTACTGCGTTACAGCCATCTGATGTCTGAAAATAGCACTAGTTAAGTCAAAAAAACGTGCACAGTCAAATTTATGACGCGCTATGTTCGGATTAACTGAGCCAGATCAGCCGAACAGATGGTAAACCTTTGACGCATTTTTCGCTTGGTTGATCTGCGACATCTCTTCGAAGATCGCTTGACGCTCCCCAGTCGTCACCTCAAGCAGCTGCTGGTACACCACCAACAGGCTTTCCAGTTTTTCCCGCAAGACATTTTCATCCACCGGTATGTTGCTGAGCGCTTCATCGATCACGGCGCGGCACCCCATATCCAGTTCGCCAATAGCGTCCCAATTACGCTCAGCCAGCGCGCCGATCAAGGCTTCACGGGTTTCATCAATGCGTTGCAATGCTTGGCTCATGACGTACTCCAGGCCCACGGCCTTATTGTGTTGCGATGGCATCCCAGCCTTCTTTGACGGTAATCAACAAGCGGGCGACTTCGTCAATCATGTCGGCATCGTTATGTTGATTGGCTTCCATCAGGCGGTTAGTCATGTACACATACAAACCTTCCAACTGTTGTACGTAAGCCTTGTCATCACTTTTTTCCGCATCCAGACCATCACGCAGGCCGACGATGATGTCGACAGCCTTGCCCAACATCAAACCTTTCTGCGCGATATCACCACGAGCCAGGGCGCCCTTGGCCTGAGCCATGCGATCCAGGCCGCCTTCCATCAGCATCTGCACTAGGCGATGCGGGTTGGCTTCGGAGATCTGGGCATGGGAATTAACCTTCTGGTATTGGCGAAGGGCTCTCATGGGATTCATGTTTCTACCTCGTGACAGGCAACGATGGAAAGGGGGATGCGCTGAATATTATGTCGACGGTGCCGCCAAAAACTTTAACCCGATCATCTGGTGAAGAGCCCGCCTGGCAGGCTCTCGTCACTCAGGAACTAGTTGGATTTTGGATTATTCAGGGCATTGAGGGTGGTCATGATGCTAGAGCTTTGAGCATTGAGCTGGGCCACCAGGCTATCCATCGCCGTGTACTTGGCGGTCAAGCTGAGTTGCAGGCCGGCAATTCGCTCATCCAAGGCATCCTGCTGCTTTTTGAGGTCAGTGAGGCTGTCACTCAGGGTCGTGGATCTTTGGGCAAAGACACCCGTCCTGCTCAGTGCAAAGCTATCGGTTGCCTTGGTCAGACGCGTCAGCAGGCCACTATCCCCGGTGAAGATCGTGTTGATATCCGTGGCATTGGTTTTAAGCGCCGCATCCCATTTCTTGTCATCAATCGACAACAGGCCTGTTTGCTGGTCGGTGGTAATACCGAACGATGCCAGTGACTTCAACGTTCCCGAACCCGACAACGCGTTCAACTCATTGCGTACCGACGTCATCAGTGAGCGAACCGAAGCATCACCGGTGAGGGCCGCCGCAGTAATGGTGTTGTCGGGATTCTTGGTGGTTTGGGTTTCGGTGTTGATCGCTTTCATCAAGGCGTTGTAGCTGTCAGTGAAGCCTTTGACGGATGACTTCAATGTAGCGTTGCTGGCAGCCACCGAAATAGTGCTGGTGATGGGTCCCGAGGGGGTTGTGGTGGTTTTAGGCGATTCAGCCAGCAGCTTGATGCTGACACCGCTGATTGCCTCAGTCAGCGTGTTGCTCGTGGACTCTTGCGCACTGCCATCCAGGATGTACTTGGCGTTCTGTGGCGCAGGACCCACCACACTCGAACCAACGTCCAGGCCTGAATTTCCCGAAAGCGTCAAGTCAGTGCCCACGCCGGTACTGGTCGAAGTGACAACCAGCCGCGAGCCATTGGAGTCGGTCAGGATGTTGGCGCTCAATCCCGCAGAAGCAAACTGTGTGTTGAGCGAGTCGCGCACCTGCTGGAGGGTCGATCCGGCCGGAATGCTCAGGTCATACTCTTTGCCAGACTGAGTAATCGTCAGCGTGGTGGGAGACGTACCATTATTGACGACGGTCTTGTTACCGTCCTTGTATGTCTGAGTGGCCACCTTCGAGGCCGTCGCCAGTTGGGTGACTATCAGTGAGTAACTACCCGAGGCGGCCCCTGCCCCCATGGTCACCGTGGCAACCTTTTCATCCGAAGATGAGGCGGACAAGCCACTGAAACTGGTGTTCTTGGACATGTTGTCGATGGCGCCACGGAAGGCGTCCAGGGCTGCCTGGATCTTGCCGATCGACGACAGCTGGGTGGTAGCTTTCAGCGTCTGGTCGTTGATCGCCGTTTGCTTGGGCGCTTTTTCAGCGGCCACCAAAGACGCCACAATCTTCTGGGTATCGATATTCGAACCCGGACCGCTAATCGTTGGGCCTGCCATCGTCTTTCTCCTATTCCAGGGCCTGTTGCTTTCTTGACGGACTATGTCTCAGACAGCAACAGCAACAAAATTCATGCCACTTCAGACCTTTGCATCAAACAGCAAGCTGCTGGCGTCATGCAGGCTTTGGGCGAGTTTTAATGCAGTTTCCGAGGGAATCTGGCGAATGACTTCGCCACTTTCCGTCGCGATGACTTTAACCACTACCTGGTGGGTGGAATCATCGATGGAAAAATCCAGTTTGCGCTGGGCAGCCTGGACGAATTCGCGAATATCCGTGACCGCCTTTTCCAGATCCGCGCGCCGGGCCTCGGCAGCCGGCTGATCCTTGGCTTGAGGCTTGGCGTCGGCCTGATCGGCCCTCGCGGCTACGGGTGCGGGCACCGTCTGCGGTACCGCAGCAGGATAAGACAGGTTCAACTTGACGCTCATGTCCATGTCCAATCTCCTCATCACGCAAAAGACAAAAGGGCACGTAAACGCGCCCTTCCGTCAGTCATCAAGCGTCGCTATTACTGAAGCAGCTTCAGTACAGCAGACGGCAGCTGGTTAGCCTGGGACAGGATCGCAGTGGATGCCTGTTGCAGGGTTTGCTGCTTGGTCAGTTGGGCGGTTTCAGCAGCGAAGTCGACGTCCTGGATCACACCACGAGCAGCGGTAGAGTTATCCGAGATGCTACGCAGGTTAGCGACGGTGCTGTCGAAACGGTTTTGTACAGCACCGAGGTCAGCACGCTGGGAGTCGATGTTGGAAATCGCCTGGGAGATCACGTCGACAGCGTTCTGAGCGCTGGTAGCGGTCAGTACGTCGGTGTTGGAAACGCTGGTTTTGGTGGAGCTGGTAGCAGCAGCGCCGAACAGGGCCGTGGCACCGGCAGCACCGCTGATGGCATAACCGCTGCTGGAGTTGAGCGAAACAGCACCTACCGCAACGATGCCGTCAGCCAGTGCGGTGGCGTTAGCTGGAACATAAGCGCCATCACCGCCCTTGGTGTTTACGGTGATACCACCAACTGCACCACCACTGGCGCTGAAAGAGATGTTGTCGCCGCTGTCGGACTTGATCGACAGGGAGCCCAGCTTGGAGTCGAAGTTGACGCTGATATTCAACTTGGCAGCGTTGGACTTCAATTGCTCTGCCATGCTGGCAGCATCGGTCACACCGACGAATTTAACGGCTGCGCCACCAACGGTCATAGTGAAGTTGGCAGGGGTAGCAGCGTTGATGGTGGCAGAGTCAAAAACGAACTGAGCTTCAGTGCTCGCCGTGGCGCTCAGGCCGCTGACCGCACCATTGAGTTTGGCAGCGATGGAGCCAGCAGAGTCAGTGGCCAGTACCGCAACAGGGGAGCTTTGACCGCTACCGGTAACAGTCAGTGTGTCAGCAGTGAAACCTGCAGCCGGCTTGATCGCCGCACTCTTGACCTGCTGGGAACCGATGCTTTTAGCCGATACGTCGCCCAGAGTCATGTTGATGGTCTGGTTAGCGTTGGCACCTACCTGGAAAGAAGTAGTACCAAACGAACCGTCCAGCAGGTTACGACCACCGAAAGTGGTAGTAGCCGAAATACGGGTCAGTTCTGCGGTCAGAGCAGCGTATTCCGCATTGTTCGACTTACGGTCGTCAGCGCTTGGCGAGCCGTTGGCGGATTGCAGTGCCAGGGTACGCATTTTTTGCAGAATGTTGGTGGATTCCTGCATTGCGCCTTCAGCAGTTTGCGCAATGGAGATACCGTCACCGGCGTTCTTGATGGCAGTGCCCAGGCCGTTGATCTGGCTGGTCAGACGGTTGGAGATCTGCAGGCCAGCAGCGTCGTCTTTTGCGCTGTTGATACGCAGGCCGGAAGACAGGCGCTGCATGGAGGTTTGCAGGTTACCGGAAGCCTTGTTCAGGTTGTTCTGAACGGTCAACGACGCAAGGTTGGTGTTTACTGTTAATGCCATGACGAAATCCTCGTGGGTGGTGTACTGCGGCTTCCGGCCCTGGCAACCGCCGGGTGTGGCCTAGAGAACCTTCGTAATAGTTATCGTCGTGAAAGCAAGTTGCTTGAGGACTTTTTTGATTTTTTTTACTAGCACGGGGCCACTCCTTGCAATTCAAGCATTTACATCAGGCAAAAATCCCGGAATCCGGGGTCTTCACGGCTGAACGCCAGAAAAAACAAAACGCCCATGATCTTTCGATCATGGGCGTTTTTTGTGCAGCTCTATTACAGCATCACGGCCGATAGAGAATCGCCGAGCCCCAAGACAGGCCAACGCCGAAACCGCTGATCGCCACGCGCTGCCAGTCTGCGTCCATCATGTGCTTCTCCAGCAGCAAGGGAATGCTCGACGACACGGTGTTGCCGGTCTCGACCATATCCTTGATGAACTTCTCCACAGGTGCCTCTTCGAAGCGACGCGCCACGGCATCGACAATCGCCGCACTGCCTTGGTGAATGCAGAACGCATCAATATCGTCGGCCTTGAGGTTCGACTCATCGAGCAGCTCATGCAAATGCGCCGGCACCTTGAGCAAGGCAAAGTTGAACACCTGGCGGCCGTTCATGAAAAACACACCGTTACTGACCTTCAGGTGCGGCGCGCCGGACCCGTCAGTACCGAACTTGGCTTTGCCCAGCGCCCAGGGAGCGCCTTCGCCCATCCAGGTGGCCGTGGCGGCATCGCCGAAGAGCATGGTGGTGTTGCGGTCTTCCGGATCGACGATCTTCGAATACGGATCGGCGGTCACCAACAGGCCGTTTTTCAGGCCGGTGGCTTCCATGAAGCCTTTCATGGCATAGATGCCGTACACATACCCGGAGCAACCCAGGGAGATATCGAAGGCGGCCACGTGGGTAGGCAGGCCCAGTTTGTCCTGGACGATGGCTGCCGTGTGAGGCAAGCCCTCTTCGTCGCCGTTCTGGGTGACGACGATCAGCGCGTCGATGGATTCGCGCTTCAAATCCGGATTATTGGCGAACAAGGCATTGACGGCCTCGACGCACAGATCGGAGGTTTCTTGCGCGGCTTCCTTGCGCGGCAGAAACGCTGAACCGATCTTACCAATGATGAATTCTTCATCCTTGGCGAACTTGGCACCCTGGGCGTAGTTATCGATCCCGTCTGCCGGCACGTAACTGGCGATGCTTTTTATGCCAATCATTGTGGCTTCCCAATACTAAATAGCTGGAGAACACCCCTCGGAACAGGCCGGGGGGTGCTGACAATAAAGGGGATAACCCCGCAAAAAAACTCGCCGAAAACCGCCCTTACACCTTGGCAGCAGGCCCTCGCAGAGACCTGGCGACGACCTATCCTTTTCACACGATACAGTGAAGATGCGCTTTATGACTCACAGGTCACTCAATTTTCTGCGCTTTGTGCGAAACCTGGGGACATACAGGGGCCAAAAACGACAACGGCCCACCCCGTTTCCAGGGTGAGCCGCCGGTCTACAGCCGCTGAATCACATTTTGCTGAACAGGCTCAACTGGGAGATTTTCACGAATGCCAGCTGGGAGGCCTGCAACATGGTCTGCTGCAGCGTCAGGTTGATCGCTGCCTCGCCCATGTCGACGTTGGCCAGTGACGACATGGTGGCGGTATTGGCTACCCCCAAGCTGGTGTTTTCTGCGCCCTGAATCTCCAGGGCGTTCATTCGTGCACCAATGGAACCGCGCACCAGATCAATCTGCGACTTGGCGTTGTTCAGGTTGCCAATGGTCGTGGCCACCACATCCTTGAGCTTGTTTTGCGCAACCAAATTACCATCCGCCGGGGTTTCAAGGGCCTTACGCAACTGGCTCAAGGTATCCAGCGCATTCTGATTTTTGTTGCTGGTGGCCCCGACCGAGAACTGATCACCCGTACCAGGCGTACCACTGATGTCGAAGGTCACCCCCGCCGTAGTGATCGACGTCGCGCCAGCAGCCATGGTACCTGAGGCGATAGACTTGCTATCTGCCGTGTACGGCTGGGCGTATACCTCGTAGCTGGTGCCACTGGTGAACTTGATAAGAGCACCCGAGCTGGGAAAGGTACTGGCATAGGCCGCCTGGTCCGTCACCTTACCGCCAGTCAGTTGCGCGGTGGAGGAGTTACTCGCCGTGCGCGAAAGACTGAATGTATCCGGCTTGTTTTCCAGGGTGAACGCCTTGCCCGCCACCAGCGCATCGGAGGCAGCGCCCGGCGCGACGTCCTTGCCCAGGTTCAGGCTGATATCGAACTTGACACCCCGCAGGTTGACGCTGGATGCGCCTTCCTTGGTGGCATCAAAGGTGCCATTACCCGCAATCTCGGAGGTGACGTCATTACCGTCTTTATCGGTCACGCTGTATTGGGTGCTGCTGGAGAACGTCAGCTTGTAAGGCTGCCCATCAGAAAAGCTTTTGCTGTACGTGGTGCCGGAGGTAATCAGCCCGGACGAGACCGCGACCTTGCCGTCATTGACGGCCGGCGGCAACAAGGTGGCCCGAGTACGACCGGTGTTAGAGGCGCCCTCAAGGATCGACTTGCCGGTATCACCGACGGGAATCGACAAGTTATCCGAAACCTGCAAGCTCAGCGGCGTCTCATCCCCTTGATATGTGTAGGTTCCATCGTTGTTACGACTGTAGGGCGGCGTATCGGTCTTGGCCCCGGAAAACATGTAATTGCCATTGGCGTCCTTGGAGTTGAGCAGGCTCAGCACATGATCCTCCAGCGCCCCCACTTCGCTGGCGATCGACTTGCGATCATCATCACTGATGCCAATGTTACCGGCCCGCAGTGCCAACTCACTGGCCCTTTGCATGGCCGTGTTGATGCTATCGAGCACACTCTCTTCATTGGTCAGGGAGTTTTGCAGGCTATTAATATTGCCGTTGAACTGCCCCAACATGTCCTTCTGCTGCTGCAACATCAGCAAACGGGCGGCGGCCACCGGATCATCGGCAGCCGTCTGCACCCGAACCCCGGAACTTGCCTGGTCCTGGGCCTTCACCACACTGGAATAGTTATCCTGATACTTGCTGGCGCTGGTATCGAAGTACTGCTGTGTCGAAATACGCATCGTTCCAGACTCCTTTAAAGGGCATTGATCAGCGTGCTGAAGGTTTCTTGCGCGGCCTTGATGATCTGCGACGACGCGGTGTAGTACTGCTGGAACTTGATCATGTCGCCCGCCTCTTCATCCAGGTTGACCTGGGACACCGAGTTGCTGGCCGCCTTGTTCGCCGCCAGCAATGCAGCGGTCGCGGTACTGTCGGTGCCGGCCTGGGCAGCCTTGGAACCTACTTGGGACACCAGACGGCTATTGGCGCTGACCAGGCTCACACCCGAGCTGCCATCCGCCACGCCCACCGTGGCCTTGGTTTGCAGGCCAAGCAGCTGCTGGGCGTTGCGACCATCGGACTTGGCGGCATCATTGAAGGCGAAGGTGGTGCTGTCGCCATTGGAGGGTGAGCCGGAGACGGTGGTATCAAAACTGAAACTCTTGCCCGGAATCAACGCACCGCTGGCATCGCGCATTGGCACATTGACGGTGACCTTGTTGCCTTGGCCCGGAATGATGCTGCCGGTACCGATCGGGTTACCTTGGGCATCGTTGACCGTGTACGACTGGGTACCGTCGGCCGCAGGCTTGCCGAACACCATTTTCACCGGCATCGAGTTTTCAATCCCGGTGCGCAGTTGCGCGGTATTGGCACCGCCATGAATATCCAGCGGCAGGGTCAATTGGGGTGGATTGAAGATGCCAGTCCCCGTATTGGTCTTGCTGGCATTACCCGCCAATGGCCCGGCGAACGCGAGTTTATTGGCATCCTTGAGGTCGACACCGATCCCGCTGGCGCCATTGGCGGTCGGGCTAACCTTGAAACTGTCGCCGGCAGCCATCGGCCCCTTGCCATCGAGCGCCAGGGTGAAACCGTCAATAACCGGTGGCGGCGTGGTAGTGGTATCGAACGACCCCATGGACTTACCGTCGGAACGCACGACGTTGTACTGGTTGCCGCTGGTAAACGTGACCTTGTAGTCGTAGGTCGTCAGTTTACTGCTGTCCGCGATCGTCACATTGAGATTGCCCGAGCCCGCGCTGTTGCCCGCAGCCCCTTGGCTCCGTTGGGCGATGGCCGCCGCACTGTTGATATCGCTGAACAGCGACGAACCGAATTCACCGTTCAGGTCCAGGCCCTGGCCCAGTTGGTTATTGACGGTGTCAGCGGTGGCGATGGCAATACGACCCAGATCATTGATGGCCGGCATCAGCACGTCGCTGCGGTAACGCATCAGGCCACCAATGCTGCCACCGCTGACCACCGAACCGATGTCCATCGTGGTGCTGCCAAGGTTGAGCTGAATGGTGTACTGACTGTTGTCACTCTTGCTTGGCACTGCCGAAATTGTGCTGGCAATACCGCCTTCCACCAGCGACTGCCCCGTACCCGTTGTCACACTGAACTGGCCGTTCTTCTCGGTGGCCGTGACCCCGATCAGCTCATTGAGCGAACGTACCGCTTCGGTACGCGCATCCAGCAGATTGGCTGGCGCGTTGCTGGACGAGCCCTGGGACTGGGCAATCTGCTTGTTGAGCGAGGCAATCGATGAGGTCAGTGTATTGACCTGATCACTCAGGCTGCTCAACTGGCCATTGATGCTTTCTTTCTGCTGGGTCAACTGCGAGGAAATGGCGTTGAAACGGTTGCTCAAGGTCTGGGCGCTGGTGAGCAGCAGTTGTCGGGCGGACACATCACTGGGCGTAGCCGCTGCGGTCTGCGCGGCCGCGAAAAAGGCGCTGAGCACCGCAGACATGCCGGTGGTCTTGTCCGACAGGGTCTTGTCTATCGCACTGGCCTGGCCCAGGTAGGCATTGGCATCACTATTGAGCGAGGTGCTGTTCTGATAAGCGGTGTCCAGGTACTGGTTGTACACCCGGCGCACATCCGCCAGGGTCGTACCGCTGCCGATAAACACACCGCCAAACTGGTTCGACGCATTGGCGTTCTGAGAGCTCTGCTGACGTGAGTAGCCCGGGGTGTTGACGTTGGCAATGTTGTTACTTAAGACCGACAACGATCCTTGGGCGGCATTGAGCCCCGACATCCCGATATTGAGCAAACTCATGATTCAGACCTTATAAATGTGTGGAAGCGCCCGCCGCAGCGTAGTTTTGGTAGCTGTTCATCGTTTTGGCTATCTGCGAAATCTTGCTGGCGTAGTCCGGGTCGGTTGCATAACCGGCTTTTTGCAACTCGCGTACAAACTGTTCCGGGTTGTCGGCCGATTTCAGAACTTCTTGATACCTATCATTGCTTTGCAACAACGTGACGAGGTCATGGAAGCTGTCTTTATAGGAAGCATAAGAACGGAATTGCGCCGTCTCCTTGACCATCTCGCCATTGCGAAACTCGCTGGTGATCGCCCGTGCCTGGTCGCCCTGCCAACTCTGGCCGGCCTTGATACCAAACAGGTTGTGACTACTGGTGCCGTCCTGGGCACGCATCACGGATTTGCCCCAACCGGTTTCCAGGGCCGCCTGGGCCACCAGGTACCGCGGGTCGACGCCAATGCGCGAGGCCGCTTCCTTGGCCATCGGCAACATGGTGGCCACAAACTCATCTTGCGAACTGAACGCCTTCTTCGCAGGCGCCAGCGGCGGCTGCGCGATAGCGCGACCATAAACCTGCATGCGCCCGCTCGGCACCGCGAAACTGCGGGCAGCGCTGTTGATCACACCGTCATCGGCGGCACTGTTACGCAACGGCGCGGCCTTGGCATCGCTGCCGTTTAATCCAGTGGCAGGCACAATGCCGGCCAACAGGCGATCGGTCAGCTTGCTCGGCAACGCAATGCGGCGCTGATTCATCAGTTCCATGTCGTTGGCGTGGGCGGCCGGATCGTTGGAGCGGTCAGTGGTCGCCACACGGTAAGCCCACAATGGACGCTGGCCGTTGGAACGCCCCAACGGACCGTCCGGCAACGTGCCTGCGCCAATCTCCGTCGGTACATCGACTTTCTTCGCCGGTACCGCCGGGCCTTGCAGGGTCGCATCGGCCGCGACCACCGGTTTGTCCTTGCTCATCTGGCGCATCAGCACGTCCGCCAGGCCAATACCACCGCCCTCGCGAGACAACGACACCGCCAGTTGCTGGTCGTACATTTCCTGGTACTGCTTGGCCGCCGGCGTGTTCAGCGGATTGTCCTTGCCCAGGGCTTCGGTGGCCGAACGCATGGACTTGAGCATCTCACTGAGAAACAACGACTCGAACTCCTGCGCCACCTTGCGCATGTTGCCTTCGCTGTTCTTGTCGCCGACCTTGAGCTGGTTAAGCCGGTTGAGGTCGGAATAGGAACCCGAGTCCGCCGTGCTGCTCAGGCCGCTTTTGCGCATGTCTATGGCCATGGCCTTAAATCACGATCAGGTCGGCTTGCAAAGCGCCGGCCTGTTTCAGGGCTTCAAGGATTGCCATCAAGTCGCCGGGCGCTGCGCCCACCTGGTTCACCGCACGGACAATTTCATCCAGGGTGGTACCGGGGCCGAATTTGAACATCGGCTTGGCTTCTTGCTGGGCATTAACACGCGAACGTGGCACTACCGCAGTCTGGCCGTTGGAGAACGCGCCCGGCTGGCTGACGATCGGGTCTTCGGTAATGGTCACGGTCAGGCTGCCGTGGGTCACCGCCGCCGGCGACACCTTGACGTTCTGACCGATCACGATCGTACCGGTGCGCGAATTGATGATGACCTTGGCTACCGCCTGGCCTGGATCCACTTCGAGGTTTTCCAGGATCGACAGGTAATCCACACGCTGGCTTGGATCCAGCGGCGCGGTCACACGCACCGAGCCGCCGTCGATGGCCTGGGCCACGCCTGGGCCGAGCATGTCGTTGATCTTGTCCACCACACGCTTGGCGGTGGTGAAGTCCGAACGGTTGAGGTTCAGGGTCAGGCTGTTGCCCTGGTTGAAACCGCTGGGCACGGTACGCTCCACCATGGCACCACCGGGAATCCGACCGGCTGACGGGACGTTGACGGTGATCTTGGAACCGTCGCGGCCTTCGGCATCAAAACCGCCCACCACCAGGTTGCCCTGGGCGATGGCGTAGACATTGCCGTCGATACCTTTGAGCGGGGTCATCAGCAAGGTGCCGCCGCGAAGGCTTTTCGAGTTACCGATGGACGAGACCGTAATGTCCACCACCTGCCCCGGCTTGGAGAACGCCGGCAAATCAGCACTGATGGACACCGCCGCCACGTTTTTCAACTGCACGTTGCCCGACCCAGGCGGCACCTTGATCCCGAACTGCGAAAGCATGTTGTTGAAGGTCTGCAAGGTGAACGGAGTCTGGGTGGTCTGGTCACCCGTGCCGTTAAGACCCACCACCAGCCCGTAGCCAATCAACTGGTTACTGCGCACGCCGGAAATGCTGGCGATGTCTTTCAGACGCTCAGCCTGGGCGCCTGCGCTCAAGGCCAGCAATAATGCGGCGGCCATCAGCTGTTTGAGTTTCAAAGTGATCACCTAGAAAGGGAACAGCGGGCTAAGGAAGAAACGGTCAAACCAGCCCGGCTGACTGGCGTCAGCAAACGAACCCGTACCCGAGTAGGTAATGCGTGCATCGGCAATCCGTGTCGACGGCACGGTGTTGTCAGTGGAAATATCATCGGCGCGGACCATCCCGGCAATGCGCACCAGCTCGTCACCGGTGTTGAGGGTCATCCACTTCTCGCCACGTACCGCGATGATGCCGTTGGGCAACACATCCGCCACGGTCACGGTGATCGAACCGGTCAGGCTGTTGCCCTGCCCTGCGGTGCTTTTACCGTTGGTGGCGCGGTCGCCGCTGTAGCCCGCGTTCAGGCTCAGATCGCCGTCACCCAAAGGGTTGTTGGTGGTCAGGCCGCCGCCGAACAGCGACGTCAGGCCGATGTTGGTCTTGCTGGTCTTGCCCACCTGGGAGTTGGCGTTTTTGCTGGCCTGGGTCTTCTCGTTCAAGGTGATGGTGATGATGTCACCGACCCGGAACGCCTTGCGGTCGCTGTACAGGTTCTGTTCGAAACCGGCCTGGTAGATCGAGCCATTGTTGGCCGCCGCCGGCAACGGCGTGCGCGGCAACACCGGCGCATAGTACGGGTCATTGGGTTTTGGCGTCGGGGCGACACAGCCCGCGAGCACGGCGATCCCACTCAATGCCAAGACGGAAACATAGCGATTCATGACCCTTACCTCACGGTGCTGCAGGCGCCTTCAAGACGCCCCATAGACTTGATTACAGATTCTGCGTAACGAACGAAAGCATCTGGTCGGCGGTGGAAATCACCTTGGAGTTCATCTCGTAGGCGCGCTGAGTGGTGATCATGTTGACCATCTCTTCAACGGTGCTGACGTTGGACGTTTCCAGGGTGCTTTGCAGGGTGGTACCAAAACCATTGAGCCCAGGTGTGCCGATTTGCGGCGCGCCGCTGGAAGCGGTTTCCAGGAACAGGTTGTTGCCCATGGCTTGCAGGCCGGCCGGGTTGATGAAGTCGGCGGTTTGCAGGTTGCCGATCACTTGCGAAGCCGGGTTGCCGGCGACAGTGATGGACACGGTGCCGTCGTTGCCGACGGTAAAGGTCTTGGCATCGGCGGGCACAACAACCGCCGGCTCCAGGGCGAAACCGTTGGCCGTCACGATCTGGCCGTTGGAATCCAAGTGGAACGTACCGTCACGGGTGTAAGACGTGGTGCCATCCGGTTGCAGGATCTGGAAGAAACCACGGCCGTTGATCGCCATGTCCAACGGCTGGCCGGTCTGTTGCAGGTTACCGGCGCTGAAGTTTTTCTGGGTGCCGACAATCGCCACACCGGTACCCAATTGCAGACCCGACGGCAGTTCGCTGTCCTGGGTCGAATTGGCGCCTGGCTGGCGCTTGATCTGATAGAGCAAGTCCTGGAACTCGGCGCGATCACGTTTGAAGCCCGTGGTTGATACGTTCGCCAGGTTGTTGGAAATGGTGGTCAGGTTGGTGTCCTGGGCGGACAGACCTGTTTTGGCAACCCATAGAGCCGGAAGCATGCTGTTCTCCTTCGTGCGCCTGTTTGTTGGCGCTGCGTTGCGCTATCTGTTTAATAAGCCAAGTAATGAAACCGCAATCAGCTCATCTGCATGACACGGGTCATCGCCTGGTCGTCTTCTTTGGCGCTGTTCATCATCTTGATGTGCAACTCGAACTGCTTGGACAGGGCCAGCACCGCCGTCATTTCTTCGACGGCATTGACGTTGCTCGACTGCAGGAAACCCGAGACCAATTTGATGCCAGCGTCTGCCGGGGCCGGCTGGCCGTCCTTGGTGTGGATCGCACCGTCCAACCCCTTGGTCATGTTGGCGAAGTCCGGCTTGACCAGCTTGATCCGGTCCACTTCAGCCATCACTCGCGGGCCTTCGCCCATGGCGCGGATGCTGATAGTGCCGTCCTCGCCCACTTCAATTTTCTGCTCTGGCGGCACGGCAATCGGGCCACCGTTGCCCATGATCGGCATACCGTTGCCGGCCCGCAGCACACCAAGGGCATCAACGTTCATGCTGGCGGTGCGCACGTAGGCTTCGCTGCCGTCTGGCGATTGCACCGCGATCCAGCCGTCGCCGCTGACCGACACATCAAGGTCGCGGCCGGTTTCAATCATCGAGCCGGCGGCAAAATCCGTCGCTGGCCGCTCTGTCAGCGCAAACGCCCGCGCCGGAAAGCTGTCACCGAACACCGGCATCGAGCGCGCCTGCTCCAGGTCACGCTGAAAACCATTGGTGGAGATGTTCGCCAGATTGTTGGCATGAGCCTTTTGCGCCAGTGCGTTCTGGCTGGCGCCGGTCATTGCCACATAAAGGTACTTGTCCACGCTCATTCCTCTTTCTGACGGACGCTTGCCGCCCACCGCTGTACTAAGGAGGCTTAAGCAATTTGCGAACCAACTTCTTAAAACGAAGGGAAAGCCAGGCGGGGCAATGGGTTGCTGGCAGGTATGCGGAAATGAAGGAGGCACAAGAGTCGAAAAAACGGCGGACTTATGCCGCTTACGGCAACGACGAAGATTAAATGTGGGAGCTGGCTTGCCTGCGATGCGTGTCCGCAGGACCGCCCTTGGGGCCGCTACGTCGGAATGCCGCACCAAACCCATCGCAGGCAAGCCACACAGTTTTTACCGTATTTACTTCGGAGGCTTATTTGTCGCCTTTGACAACCTCATAGTCCCGCAACTTGTTGGCAATGGTGGTATGAGAAACCCCCAACCGCTTACCCAGCTGCCGGCTGCTGGGATGCTCGGAATACAGCCGCTCCAACACCGCCTTCTCGAACCGGCCGACAATCGCGTCCAACCCACCCTCCAGGGAAAAGTCCCCCAAGGGCTGGCGCACGCCATAGTCCGGCAGGCGAATATGCTCGGCCTTGACGGTGCCGCCATCACACAGCGAAACCGCCTGGAACAGCACGTTTTCCAACTGCCGCACATTGCCCGGCCAATGGTAGTGACTGAGGCGATCCATCGCCGCCGGGGCCAACTTGGGCAGCGGGCAGCCAATCTGGCGGCTGGCCTGGTCGAGGAAGTGTTCCACCAACGGCGTCAAGCCATCCAGGCATTCGCGTAGCGGCGGAATATGCAGGGACAGCACGTTCAACCGATGGTAAAGGTCTTGGCGAAACTCGCCCCGGGCACACAGTTCCGAAAGATCCACCTGGGTCGCGCAAATCACCCGCACATCCAGGTACACCTCCTCGTCACTGCCTACACGGCGGAAGCAGCCATCCTGCAAGAAGCGCAGTAACTTCACCTGCAACCGCGCACTCATTTCCCCAACACCGTCCAGAAACAAGGTGCCGCCTGCCGTCAATTCCAGCAGCCCCAACTTGCCTTCCGCTCGTGCGCCTTCAAAGGCGCCCGGGCCATAACCAAACAGCTCGGTCTCGGCCATGGATTCCGGCAAGCCGGCGCAGTTGAGGGCCATCAAGGGCGATTGCCCACGGGGGCTGGCCAGGTGACAGGCGCGGGCCAGCAGTTCTTTGCCGGTGCCGGTTTCGCCTTCTATTAATAGCGGTGCATCCAGGGGCGCCATGCGCCGGGCTTCGCGGACCACCGCGGCCATGACTTTCGAGCTTTGGAAAATACTGTCGAAGCCCCGCAGCTCTTGTTTGCGCACATTGTAGATACGCTCACCGACCCGGTCGGCACGGTGCAGGGTCAACACAGCCCCCGCCATGGCTTCGCTGTCATCGTGTTCCGAAGATTGCAGCGGTGCGATATCGGCGAGGAACACATCGCCCTTGACCTTGACCCTCAAGCCATTGATCCGCGATTTGCTCGCCCGTACCAGCTCCGGTAAATCAAAGTCCTCGGCGTAACGGGACAAGGGAATGCCCGGCACCTCGTCCACCCGTACCCCGAGCAACTGCGCCGCCGCGCGGTTGGCCGCGACGATGGAGCCACCCATGTCGATGGACAGCACCGGAAACTCCAGGGCCCCAAGCAACGCATTGAGTTCCATGTGCCGACGTTCACTGGGCATCAGCCCTACCCGCTTGACGCCAAACACCCCGGCAATCGCCTCGAACTGCGGGCGCAACGCCTGGAACTGCATGTTCACCAGGTTCGGACAGAACAGGTAAATGGCATTGCCGTGTTCACCGCCGACCTCGCCCTTGGCGACGTTGACGCCGTATTCCACCAGCAGGTTGAGAATGTCCCGCAGGATGCCGATGCGGTTCTGGCAATGCACTTTGATACGCATGAAAAGGCCCGGATTGTTGTTGAAGGGCTAAAGGTGCTGCGTCTTTTTGCCGCTGGGCGCAGATAGTCGTCAAGATTATGTGACAGATTCCGCCCTTTTCAAACCGACCAATCGCAATGTGCAGCGACAATCCCGTCATCCGTAACGAATACTTTACGAAATGCAGTATGTTTTCCTACAAGCAACGGCTGAGGGTGGATGGATTCTTTATCCAGCCGGAGTATCAATAGGCTCATCGCAGGACATAACAAGAATGAATGCCTAGCAGGAGAGCCGTATGAAACAGACGCAGTACGTGGCCCGCGAGCCCGACGCGCAAGGTTTTATCCATTACACGCCCGAAGAGCATGCGGTGTGGAATACCCTGATCACCCGCCAACTGAAAGTGATCGAGGGACGTGCCTGCCAGGAATACCTGGACGGCATCGACAAGCTCGACCTGCCCCATGACCGCATCCCGCAATTGGCAGAGGTCAACCAAGTGCTGGCCGACACCACCGGCTGGCAAGTGGCCCGAGTGCCCGCACTGATTCCCTTCCAGACTTTTTTCGAATTACTCGCCAACAAGCAGTTTCCGGTGGCGACATTTATACGTACCCGTGAAGAGCTGGATTACCTGCAAGAGCCAGACATTTTCCACGAGATATTCGGCCACTGCCCACTGCTGACCAACCCTTGGTTCGCGGAATTTACCCACACCTACGGCAAGCTCGGCCTGGCGGCCACCAAGGAACAGCGCGTGTACCTGGCGCGCCTGTACTGGATGACCATCGAGTTCGGTTTGGTGGACACACCTGAGGGCCGGCGCATCTACGGCGGCGGCATTCTGTCCTCTCCCAAAGAGACGGTGTATTGCCTGTCGGACGAGCCCGAGCACCAGGCCTTTGATCCGCTGGAAGCCATGCGCACGCCTTATCGCATCGACATCCTGCAACCCCTGTACTTCGCCCTGCCCAACCTCAAGCGTCTGTTTGAAGTGGCGCAGGAAGACATCATGGGCATGGTCGAACGGGGTATGCAGTTGGGTCTTCACAAACCAAAGTTTCCGCCCAAGCCCAAAGCCGCGTGAGCCTCGCCTTTTAAGGCCAGGTGAGTCTGTTCCCTGGCCCCGCGTTGCTTTAGGGTGACGCCACTGACGACCGTTTTCCAAACACTCGATTTCAGGACATCCCACATGACCACGTTGAACCAAGCCCACTGCGAAGCCTGCCGCGCCGACGCCCCACAAGTCAGCGACGAAGAACTGCCGGTGCTGATCAAGCAAATCCCCGACTGGAACATCGAAGTCCGCGACGGCGTGATGCAGTTGGAAAAGGTCTTCCTGTTCAAGAACTTCAAATTCGCCCTGGCCTTCACCAACGCGGTTGGCGTGATCTCCGAAGCCGAAGGTCACCACCCAGGCCTGCTCACCGAGTGGGGCAAAGTCACCGTGACCTGGTGGAGCCACTCCATCAAGGGCCTGCACCGCAACGACTTCATCATGGCGGCGCGCACTGACGAAGTGGCCAAAGATGCCGAGGGGCGCAAGTAATGCATTTCGATGCCATTGGCCGGGTGCCCGGGGACCCGATCCTCGGGCTGATGGAGCTGTATGCCCAGGACGCCAACCCGAACAAGTTCGACCTTGGCGTGGGTGTCTATAAAGACGCCCAGGGCCTGACGCCGATTCCTCATTCGGTGAAACTGGCGGAACAGCGCCTGGTGGAGCAACAGACCACCAAGACTTACGTCAGCGGCCACGGCGATGCGACGTTCGGCAAACTGATCGGCGAACTGGTGCTGGGCGCCGATTCGCCGCTGCTGCGCGAACGCCGTGCCGGTGTCACCCAGACGCCGGGGGGCACTGGCGCCCTGCGCCTGAGCGCCGACTTTATCGCCCACAGCCTGCCCGGTCGCGGCGTGTGGCTGAGCGATCCGACCTGGCCGATCCATGAAACCATCTTCGCCAAGGCCGGGCTCAAGGTCAGCCACTACCCTTATGTGGGCAGTGACAACCGCCTGGATGTCGCGGCGATGCTGGCCACGCTCGCCAAAGTGCCTGAGGGTGACGTGGTGCTGCTGCACGCCTGCTGCCACAACCCGACCGGTTTCGACCTGTCCCAGGATGACTGGCGCCAGGTGCTGAAGATCGTTCGCGAGCGCCACCTGCTGCCACTGATCGACTTCGCCTACCAAGGCTTCGGCGATGGTTTGGAACAGGATGCCTGGGCCGTTCAGTTGTTTGCTGCCGAACTGCCTGAAGTGCTGATCACCAGTTCCTGCTCGAAAAACTTCGGCCTGTACCGTGACCGTGTCGGCGCACTGATTGTGTGTGCGGCGGATGCCGAGAAGCTGTTGGATGTGCGCAGCCAACTGGCGTTTATTGCGCGCAACCTGTGGTCGACACCGCCGGACCATGGTGCGGCCGTGGTCGCTACCATCCTGGGCGATGCCGAGCTGAAAAAGCTCTGGAGCGAGGAAGTCGAGGCGATGCGCGTACGGATTGCACAGCTGCGCTCGGGGCTGGTCGAGGCCTTGCAACCACATGGTTTGGCAGAGCGTTTCGCCCATATCGGCGTGCAGCGCGGGATGTTTTCCTATACCGGGTTGAACGCAGAACAGGTGAAGCAACTGCGGGACAAGCACAGCGTGTACATGGTCAATACTGGCCGTGCCAACGTGGCTGGGATTGATGCGACACGGCTGGCGTTATTGGCTGAAGCGATTGCAGATGTGTCCCGCCTCTAACTGACGAAACCGGAACTAAATGTGGGAGCGGCGGTGCGACGATTCGACTTGCTCGCGAAGGCGGTGGGTCAGTTGATATACATTTAACTGACACTACGCTTTCGCGAGCAAGCCCGCTCCCACACAAGCCCGCACACATTTAGACCGAGTGTGCCTTTAGCCCGCCACCATCTCCGCCTTGAGCTGCGCCTCTTTCGCCTGGTCATCCGCCAACCGATACAGCTCGATATGCCCGTCCCAGTGCTCGATCAACGCCGTGCACGACTCCACCCAATCCCCGCAGTTGAGGTAATCCACCTCGCCCACCTTGCGAATCTCCGCATGGTGGATATGCCCGCATACCACGCCGTGCAATTCGCGCTTGGTCACTTCGTGGGCGATGGCTTCTTCAAAGTCGCTGATAAAGCTAACGGCAGTTTTCACCTTGTGCTTGAGGTAGGCCGACAGTGACCAGTAGCCATATCCGTAACGCGCTCGCCAGTGGTTCAGCCAGCGGTTGAGGGTCAGGGTGAACTCGTAGGCCGAATCACCGAGAAAGGCCAGCCAGCGGTGATAGCGAGTGATGACATCGAACTGGTCACCATGAATCACCAGCAGATGGCGACCATCGGCCGTCACGTGTACCGCCTCGTCCACCAACTGAATATTGCCCAGGATCAGCTTGGAATAGCGCCGCAGGAATTCGTCATGGTTACCCGTGACGTAGATCACCTCAGTGCCGCGCTTGCTCATGGTCAGCAGACGGCGGATCACATTGGTGTGAGCCTGGGGCCAATACATGCCGCTACGCAGCTTCCAACCGTCGATGATATCGCCCACCAGGTACACGCGGTCGGCATGGTAGCGCTTGAGAAATTGCGACAGGTGCTCGGCCTGGCAATCCCGAGTGCCCAGGTGCACGTCGGAAATCCACAGGGTACGCACCCGTTGCTTGCGGCTGGGTTTGGCGAGCTCGGCACTGGTCATGGGCATACCTCGACGGTGTTTTCGCGAGCTTGCTCCCATGCGATTAATAGCCCATGACAGTCGTGCGTCAGTCTGATGACAGCGCTCATCTGCCGCTACGCGGTGTAAACTGCGGCCCTGCCCAGGAGACTGCGATGAGACCGATCCTCACGCTACGCCACTACAGCCATGACTTGATTGCCCACAGCCACGACCACGCGCAGTTGGTATTCGCCTTGGCCGGGCGTCTGGATTTCGAGGTGGAAGGCCTGGGCAGCGAGATCCGCCCCCAAGCGGTGATGGTGCTGCCCTTCTCGGCCCATCATGCCTGCGGCAGTCCCGACGGTAGCCACTGCCTGGTGCTGGATGTGCCCGACGAACAATGGTTGGTGCAGTCCCTGGGCGCACATGCCGATGCCAGCCGCCGCTTGCTCGATCAGCCCGCTCGGGTCGCATTGGATGCCCGGCAAAGTCAGTTGGTGCAGTGGTTGGCCAGCAGTCAGCTGGATGATCCGTTGATTGCCCAGCAAGGCGCGGCCCTGTTGCTGGCCAGTCTCAACGGCCAGGCCGGCAGCGACGGTCGCCGGTTGCCCTATGCGGCGTTCAACGCGCACATCGACCAACACGCCGCACAACCGCTGGAAGTGGCAGACCTGGCGCGGATCGCCAACCTGTCAGTCGCCCGGCTGCATGCCCGCTTTGTCGCCGAGTGCGGACAGACGCCAATGGACTACCTGCGCGGCCGGCGCTTGCAGATAGCTCACAGCCTGTTGCGTGACAGCCAGCTCGCCATCGGTGAAATTGCGGTGCGGGTCGGCTATGGTTCCCAAAGCGCTTTTGCGGCCGCTATGTTGCGCGAGTTTGGCGCATCTCCCGGCGCGTTGCGGCGTAAACGCTAGCCCGGCGACAAAACCCGCGAGTTTCACGACAGACGCCCCGCAGCGCCCCCTCTAGACTGAGGGCCTTGTCAGCCAGCCATTCAAGGATCGCAATGACTCCCCGCACTGCCCTCGGCGCCCTGCATATCGGCGCACTGATGTTTGGCCTCACTGGTGTGTTCGGCAAGCTCGCGACAGCGTCGCCGGCCATTATCGTGTTCGGCCGGGCGGCGTTTGCCGTAATTGCCCTGGCGGTGTTCGCCCGCTTTGCCAGTAATACCGCCTGGCAAAAACTGTACAGCCGTGACTATCGCAGGCTGCTGCTCAGCGGTTTGCTGCTGGCTGGGCATTGGGTGAGTTTCTTTATTGCCGTGAAAGTCGCCGGCGTGGCCATCGCCACCCTGGGTTTTGCCAGTTTCCCGGCGTTCACGGTGATCCTCGAAGGGCTGATTTTCCGCGAGCGGATTCGCGCCAATGAAATCCTCCTGGTGGCGCTGGTCAGCATCGGCCTGGTGCTGGTCACGCCGGACTTCGACCTCGCCAGCCAAGCCACCAGCGGCCTGCTTTGGGCCGTGGGCTCGGGGCTGTTGTTCTCGCTGCTGTCGCTGAACAATCGTGCCAGCGGACGTATCCCGGCGGTACAGGCTGCACTGTGCCAAAACGTAGTCGTCGCGCTGTGTTTGTTACCAGTTGCCGCACCTGGCCTTGCCGATGTACGCGCCCTGGACTGGTTGTGGATCGGCCTGCTGGGGGTGTTCTGCACGGGCCTGGCCCACAGCCTGTTTGTCGCCAGTCTGGCGGTGATCAAGGCACGCACGGCCGCCGTGGTGTTTGCCATGGAGCCGGTGTACGGCATCACCGTGGCCTGGCTGCTGTTTGGTGAAAACCCGACCTTGCGCATGCTCGCCGGTGGCGCCTTGATCATCGTCGCCATCATCGTGTCAGGGCTGATGGGCAGCAGCAAACCGGTCAAACAACCCGCCGCCACGGCCTGATCTATACTTTGTGTGTCCGTAGCAGTGTGTTGTCATTCAACGGACCCAGACTCCTCGACGACAGCCAGGGTGCTTTTTGAAGTTGCTGCAAGCGAGTGGTCATTCCATTAACGCTATGCAGGAGTTGCACCATGGAAATGCTCATCAACTTGCTCATCCAAATCATCAGCGGCGCCGTCGGCGGCCAAATAGCGGGCCTGGGCAAACAAGGTCTCGGCACCGGGCTTAATACGGTCGTCGGTGGTGTTGGCGGATTAGTGCTGGGCCAGATCGTCGCGGCCATCACCGGTGTGGAGTCCGGCAATGCGCTGGATCTCGCGGCAGTCGGCAGCAATATTATTGGCGGCGGTGTTGGCGGCCTGGTCCTGACGTTTGTCGTCGGCTGGATCAAAAACAAGATGGCCACCAAGTAGGTCTGGACCAAAAGGCCACTGCCTGCTCAACAGCGGTGGCCTTTCCTTTATTGAGTGCGGTCGTTATGCCCCAGATCCCGTTGCGGGTCGATCTGGTCGCGCACCCGTTGCTTGAGCACCTTGGCTTCCGGGAAGCCTCCATCGGCCTTGCGCTCCCAGATTTGCACGCCGTCGCAGGTAATACGAAACGCGCCACCGGTGGCCGGCTCCAGCGCCACTCTCCCCAAGTCATCAGCGAAGGTGCTCAACAACTCCTGGGCCAGCCATGCGGCGCGCAGTAACCACTGACACTGGGTGCAGTAGGTGATGACAATCTCGGGCTTGGCCGCAGACATGAATTGACTGGCTCCTGCTTGACGGGTTGAAAGGATCAAGTGGCTATAATACCGGCCTTTATCGTTCAGCCCCGAGATTCATGATGCGCCGCCTGTTGTCCTGCCTGCTGTTGTGCCTGCTCCCTGTCCTCGTACACGCTACAGAGCCCCCACGCCCAAAGATCGGCCTGGTGCTCTCCGGCGGCGCCGCCCGTGGCCTGGCCCACATTGGCGTGCTCAAGGCCCTGGAGGAACAAGGCATTCACATTGATGCCATCGCCGGCACCAGCATGGGCGCGGTGATTGGTGGGCTGTATGCGTCGGGCTACAAGATCGACGAGCTGGAAAAACTGGCGTTGAACATCGACTGGAAGCTGGCGCTGTCCGATGCGCCTCCCCGGGAAGATGTGCCGTTTCGACGCAAGCAGGATGACCGGGATTTCCTGGTCAAACAGAAACTCAGCTTTCGCGATGACGGCAGCCTCGGCCTACCGCTGGGCGTGATCCAGGGCCAGAACCTGGCGTTGCTGCTGGAAAGCATGTTTGCCCACACCAGTAACATCCGTGACTTCGATAAGTTGCCGATCCCCTTCCGCGCCGTGGCCACCGACATCACCAGCGGCGAAAAGGTTGTCTTCCGCAAGGGCCACTTGCCCCAGGTGATCCGCGCCAGCATGTCGATTCCCGCAGTGTTCGCTCCGGTAGAGCTGGAAGGTCGATTGCTGGTGGACGGCGGCATGACCGATAACATCCCGCTGGACGTGGCACGGGAGATGGGCGTCGACATCGCCATCGTGGTGGATATCGGCACACCACTGCGCTCACGCAAACAGCTGGCGACCGTAATAGATGTGCTTAACCAGTCCATCACCCTGATGACCCGCCGTAACTCCGAAGAACAGCTCAAGGCCCTGCATCCTGGCGACGTACTGATCCAGCCGCCCCTGGCCGCCTATGGCGTAGCGGATTTTGGCCGGGCCAAGGACATGATCGACGCCGGCTACCGCGCCACCCGCGCCCTTGATGTGCGCCTCGCCCACCTGCGTCCTACCCAGCCGGTGGACGCTGAACTAGTGGCCGCGCGTACACCCGGCCAACGCACTCCGGTCATCACCGCGATCAAGGTTGAAAACGACTCCAAGGTCGGTGACGACGTGATCCGCTACTACATCCGGCAAAACATCGGTGAACCGCTGGACATGGGTCGCCTGCAAACCGACATGGGCACCTTGTATGGCCTGGATTATTTCGAGCAGGTGCAATACCGAGTAGTAAAAAAAGGCCAGGACAATACCTTGGTCATCAGCGCGCGAGGCAAACGCAGCGGCACCGACTATCTGCGCCTGGGCCTCAATCTCTCCGATGACATGCGCGGTGACAGCGCCTTCAACCTCGGCGCCAGCTATCGCATCAACGGCATCAATCGCCTGGGGGCCGAGTGGCTGACACGGGTGCAGATCGGCGATCGGCAAGAGTTGTACAGCGAGTTTTATCAACCGCTGGACACCGGTTCACGCTACTTCGTCGCGCCCTATATCAGCGCCGAGGCGCAGAACGTCGAGCTGATTGAAGACAACAACCCCATCTCCGAATACCGCCTGGAGCGCTACGGTTTTGGCCTGAACGTCGGCCGGCAAATCGGCAACAGCGGCGAGATCCGCTTCGGCGTCGGTGAGGCCTGGGGCAAGGCGGATGTGCGTATTGGCGATCGTGATACGCCGAGCGTGAACTTCAGCGAGGGCTTCTATGAGTTGAAGTACTCCTTCGACTCCCTGGACAACGTCTACTTCCCCCACACGGGTGAAGACATTGGCCTGGCGTTCCGCGAATTCGAACCCGGCCTGGGCTCCGACCAGCGTTACCGGCAATGGGAGTTCAAGCTGGACAAGGCCATGAGCAGCGGGCCGGACACACTGATCCTCGGCGGGCGTTATGGGCGTACGCTGGATAAGTCGGACGTGGTGATTTCCAGCTTCCTGCTGGGGGGCGCGCGGCAGTTGTCGGGCTTCCGCCAGGACGCGATTTCCGGGCAGAACATCAGCCTGATGCGAGCGGTCTACTATCGTCGCCTGACCCCACGCTCATACCTGCCACTGGATTTCCCGCTGTACCTGGGCGCCTCCCTGGAACGGGGCCGGGCGTGGAACAACGACAATGAATACGACAGCGGCTACATCAATGCCGCGAGTATTTTCCTGGGGTTCGATACGCCGCTGGGGCCGTTGAATTTCAGCTATGGCTTTAACGATGACAATCAGAAAGCGGTGTATCTGAATCTGGGCCAGACATTCTGAAGACGCTGCAAGACCTATGTGGGAGCTGGCTTGCCTGCGATAGCGGTGTATCAGTCACCAGAGGTATTGACTGAAAGTCCATTATCGCAGGCAAGCCAGCTCCCACAATTTGATCATCTGCGCACTGAATTCAGGACTTTTCCAGATTCGACAGAATGTGCCCGTGAACCCGCATGCACACTCGCAGATCTTCTTCGTCGACACCCACGAACAGCTCATGGCGCAAGGCCGTGGCAATGGTTTCGATCTGTTCGATCAAAGGGCGAGCGGTATCACATAGGACAATGCGCTTGGCACGACGGTCTTCTACCACGGCTTGGCGTTGCACCAGCCCCTGACCTTCCAAACTATCAAGTAAACGCGCCAAGGTCGGCCCTTCCACCCCAACACTTTGCGCCAGCTCACGCTGGGTGGGCGCGTCCGTAAAACGCGCCAGATGCAGCAATACCAGCCAGCGCGCCTGGGACAGACCCAGGCCAGCCAAACGGCGATCCAGCTCGGCACGCCAACCTCGGGACATCTGTGCCAGCTGCATGCCAAAACGGTGTTGATCGGTTAACGGCATAAAAAACTCATGGATTAGACTGAAAATAAAGTGTGGCTAATTATTAGTCAGCTAAGCATGACCCATGTCAGTAGGCAAGACCTGGTATGTACTGATTCGTTACATTGTCGTATTTGGCACATCAAATCTCGAATTCCGACTGCAAAGCAGCCCGAACACAGTACAAAACACCCTCCGGAACGCGGCCGGTAAACAACGTCGCAATCTCGGAAACAGGTGGCAATTCGCCTTCCCCGTCGAGGAACGCATCCTGGATTTCGCCGAGCAAATCTTCCGGCAAATCAAGGGCCTGTTCCAAAGACAGTTGTTGCTTGCCAATGGATTCGGCCAGCAAGGTATAGACGTTCTTTTCCGAGCATTGCAGTTGCCCGGCGATCTGGATCGGGGTCATGCCGGCCCTGGCCAAACTGATCAACTCGTGACGAATATCGGCGACTTCTTTCGGCGCTTCGGCCTGGCCGCCGAGCACCTCGAGGAACGCCTGGCCATAACGCTCCAGCTTGCGTGCACCCACACCGCTGACCTTGGCCATCTCGCCCAGCGTGGTGGGATGCTCGCGAAGCATTTCCAGCAAGGTAGAGTCGGGAAAGATGACATAAGGCGGTACGCTGTGTTCTTGCGCGAGTTTTTTTCGCAGCGCGCGCAAGGCTTCCCACTGTTCGCGCTCTTCGAAACGTACCAACTGGCTGGCCTGGCTGGTGCTGCTTTTGGCGGTGGTTTGTGGCTTGAGGTCGCGACGCAGCTCCAGGCTGACCTCGCCCTTGAGCAGCGGCCGGCAGCTGTCGTTCAGGCGCAAGCCGCCATAACCTTCCAGGTCGATATCCACCAGGCCACGCGCGACCATCTGCCGGAACAGCGAGCGCCATTCGCCTTCAGCACGGTCCTTGCCGACACCGAAGACCGAAAGATGCTGGTGACCAAAGCTGCGGACCTTTTCGTTGTCCTTACCTAGCAATACATCCACCAGATGCCCGACGCCATAACGCTGGCCCGTGCGAAAGATCGCTGACAACCCCTGACGGGCCGGCTCCGTGGCATCCCAGGTCTGAACGCCGTCCACACAGTTGTCGCAATGCCCACAAGGCTGGGGCATGTCTTCGTCGAAGTAGGCGAGCAAGGTCTGACGGCGGCAACGGGTTTCTTCGCACAACGACAACATGGCGTCGAGCTTGTGCTGCTCCAGGCGCTTGTGGCGTTCGTCACCTTCGGAGTTCTGCAGCATCTGCTTGAGCATCACCACGTCCTGCAGGCCATAGACCATCCAGGCGTCCGCCGGCAGGCCATCACGGCCGGCACGACCGGTTTCCTGGTAGTACGCTTCGAGGGACTTGGGCAAATCCATATGAGCGACAAAACGCACGTTGGATTTGTCGATGCCCATGCCGAAGGCGATGGTCGCCACCATGATCAGGCCTTCCTCGTTGAGGAAGCGCTTCTGATGGTAGGCGCGCAGGTCATTGGGAAGGCCTGCGTGATACGGCAGCGCCGGGTAGCCTTGCTCGCAGAGGAATGCGGCCACTTCATCAACCTTCTTGCGCGACAGGCAATAGACGATGCCGGCATCGCTGCGCCGCTCAGAGAGGAATGCCAGCAACTGCTTGCGCGGCTGTTCCTTGGGCACGATGCGATAAAAAATATTGGGCCGGTCAAAACTGGAGAGAAAACGCTCGGCGTCTTGCAGGTGCAGGCGCTCGACGATTTCTTCCCGGGTGCGCTTGTCGGCGGTAGCGGTCAGGGCGATGCGTGGGACGTTGGGGAACAGCTCCGCCAATTGCCCTAGTTGCAGGTATTCGCGACGGAAGTCGTGGCCCCATTGGGATACGCAGTGAGCTTCGTCGATGGCGAACAGGGCGATTTCCAGGCTCTGCAGGAAGGCCAGCATCCGTGGCTGCACCAGGCGCTCGGGAGCCAGGTAGAGCATCTTCACTTCGCCACGTTTAATGCGGTTGGCCAGGTCACGCTGTTGCTCGGCACTGAGGGTCGAGTTCAGCGAAGCGGCTGCCACGCCGAGCTCTTCCAGGGTGGCCACCTGATCGTCCATCAATGCGATCAACGGCGACACCACCACGGCGAGCCCTTCACGCAACAGCGCCGGCACCTGGAAGCACAAGGACTTGCCACCGCCGGTGGGCATCAGGACCAAGGCATCACCACCGTTGGCCACGCGCTCAATGATCGCACCCTGGCGGCCACGAAAACTGTCGTAGCCGAAGATGTCCTTGAGGACGCGTTGAGCCTGCTCGAGCATGAAAAACTCCAAATATCGCCGAAATCCCTCTGTACAGGCTGGCCGAAAAAGCGTGCCCCGACGGAAAATAATCCGTAAGCGAACTTTTCCCGCTACAGCGCTTGGCCTGCAAGGGCATCACAAAATGCGGCAGTATACCCGAGCGCCACCCGGCAAAGGGCGCCGCTGACGAATAGCGGGAGAGGGATAATTGGCCCCCGAAACGCTGACAGCCCGTTCCGTCAGACCGACTAAATTGCCTTCATCGCGAGCAAGCCCGCTCCCACAGCTGGCCGGGGCGCTCAAGAAAGCCTAGAATTCAGCATCGTTTATTCCCAAGGTAGTCCTTCATGTCCTTCGCTGAGCAACTAACCCGCCTGCAAGCCTTCCTCGACGCCGATGAGCTGCATGACGAGGCGCTGGACTACGTGGCCGGCCACGGCTATCTGACCGCCCTGTCGATCTGCTCCGAAGTCGTTCCCGAGCGTGAATGGATCGACGCGCTGTTCTCCGAAGAGCCTCACTACAGTGATGCCGCCCAGCGCGAAGAAATCGAATCCACCCTGCTGGCCCTCAAGGCCCACATTGGTCGCCAACTGGCCTCCGATGAGGAGTTCGAGCTGCCGTGCGACCTGGACCTGGGTGAAGACCCGGACGACTCCGACCTGCGCGGCTGGTGCATCGGCTTCATGGAAGGCGTGTTCCTGCGCGAAGCAGCCTGGTTCGAAACCGCCGAAGAAGAAGTCAGCGAAATGCTGCTGCCGATCATGGTCGGCTCCGGTCTGTTCGATGATCAGCCTGAATTCTCCGACATCGCTGCCGACGCGAACCTGATGGACGACATGATCGTACAGATCCCGGAAGCGCTCACCGCCCTGTACCTGCTGTGCAACGCGCCTGACGAAAAACCGGCGATCCTCAAGCCTCGCCACCACTAAGCCCCTCGCCCGTGGGCCCCATGGGCAACCGCTCCCTGATCCTGCGTTACGTTCTGCTGGCCATCGGCTGGTTGAGCGTAGCGCTTGGGGTGATCGGCATCTTCCTTCCGGTTCTGCCGACTACGCCCTTCCTTCTGCTGGCTGCCGCCTGCTTTGCCCGTAGCTCACCGCGCGTCTACCAATGGTTGGTGGAGCACCCGCGCCTGGGCCCGTGGATTCGTGATTACCTGGACGGCAACGGCATTCCTCTCAAGGGCAAGGTGTACGCCATCGGGCTGATGTGGCTGAGTATTGGCTTATCCTGCTACCTAGTGCCGCTGCCCTGGGCACGCGGATTCATGCTGACCAGTGCGGTGCTGGTGACGATCTATATCCTGAGGCAAAAGACCCTGCCCCGGCGTTGAGGATCACTGTAGGAGCTGTCGAGCTTTAGCGAGGCTGCGATGGGGTCACCTCGATGTACCTGTCAGGCCGCAGCGATCCCATCGAAGCCTCGCCAAGGCTCGACAACTCCCACACGACCTTGGTCGACACTGACTAACCCCCGGCATCATGCGAGACTGTCTGACCGGGCCTGGAATGCCCGGTGTTCTTATGTCCGGAGTTCCCATGACGCTGTCCAGCGGGCTGATCGCCGCCGTTGCCCTGGCCTATATGGCCATTATGTTTGCCATTGCCTTTTACGGTGACCGTCGCCACGCGCCGTTGCCACCGCGAGTGCGTGCCTGGGTGTATAGCCTGTCGCTGGCGGTTTATTGCACAAGCTGGACCTTCTTCGGCGCCGTGGGCCAGGCGGCCGAACAGTTGTGGGCGTTTTTACCGATTTACCTGGGACCGGTACTGCTGCTGGTGCTGGCACCTTGGGTGCTGCAAAAGATGATTCTGATCAGCAAGCAGGAAAACATCACCTCCATCGCTGACTTTATCGCTGCCCGCTATGGCAAATCCCAATCCCTTGCGGTGGTGGTGGCGCTGATCTGCCTGGTGGGTGTGCTGCCCTACATTGCCCTGCAGCTCAAAGGCATCGTACTCGGCGTGAACCTGTTGATTGGCGCTGGCGCCGACGCCACTGGCACCCGCGCCCAGGACACCGCGCTCATCGTGTCCCTGGTGCTGGCACTGTTCACCATAGTCTTTGGCACCCGCAACCTCGATGCCACGGAGCACCATCGCGGCATGGTGCTGGCGATTGCCTTTGAATCCCTGGTCAAGCTGTTCGCTTTCCTTGCCGTCGGTGCGTTCGTGACCTACGGCCTGTACGACGGTTTCGATGACCTGTTCAGCCAGGCGATGCTGGCACCACGGCTAGAGGAGTACTGGAAGGAAACCATCAACTGGCCATCGATGGTGGTCCAGACCGGCGTGGCGATGATGGCGATCATCTGCCTGCCACGACAGTTTCATGTGACGGTGGTGGAAAATATCGAACCCCAGGACCTGCGCCTGGCCAAGTGGGTATTCCCGGCGTACCTGATTCTTGCCGCGCTGTTCGTGGTACCGATTGCCCTGGGCGGGAAAATGCTGCTGCCGGGATCCGTGCTGCCCGACTCCTATGTGATCAGCCTGCCACTGGCCGAAGCGCATCCAGCCCTGGCGCTGCTGGCATTTATCGGCGGTGCCTCGGCGGCCACCGGCATGGTGATCGTGGCCAGCGTGGCGCTGTCGACCATGGTCTCCAACGACATGCTGTTGCCGTGGTTACTACGCCGCACCAACGCCGAACGTCCGTTCGAAGTGTTCCGTCACTGGATGCTCTCGGTGCGCCGGGTCAGCATCGTGATCATTCTGCTGCTGGCCTACGTCAGCTACCGCCTGCTGGGCTCCACCGCAAGCCTGGCGACCATCGGCCAGATCGCCTTCGCCGCCGTCACCCAATTGGCCCCTGCGATGCTCGGCGCGCTGTACTGGAAACAAGCCAACCGTCGCGGCGTGTTTGCCGGACTCGCGGCCGGGACATTCCTGTGGTTCTACACGTTGATCCTGCCGATTGCCGCCCATAGCCTGGGCTGGTCGCTGAGTGTTTTCCCAGGCCTGACCTGGCTGCACGGCAATCCTCTGGGCCTGCCCATCACCCCGCTGACTCAAGGCGTGGTGTTGTCTCTGGCGGGTAACTTCACGCTGTTTGTCTGGGTCTCGATGCTGTCGCGCACGCGGGTGTCGGAGCACTGGCAGGCCGGGCGGTTTATCGGCCAGGAAACCAGCCAGCGAGCCAGCGCCCGCTCCATGCTCTCGGTGCAGATCAACGATTTGCTCAGCCTGGCCGCGCGATTTGTCGGTGAGGAACGAGCGCAGCAGAGTTTTGTCCGCTTCGCCTATCGCCAGGGCAAAGGCTTCAATCCGAACCAGAACGCCGACAACGATTGGATCGCCCACACCGAGCGGCTGCTGGCTGGTGTGCTGGGGGCCTCGTCGACCCGAGCCGTAGTGAAAGCAGCCATTGAAGGCAGGGAAATGCAGTTGGAGGACGTAGTGCGGATCGCCGACGAAGCGTCCGAAGTGCTGCAGTTCAACCGTGCCCTGCTGCAAGGAGCCATCGAAAACATCACCCAAGGCATCAGCGTGGTCGACCAGTCCCTCAAGCTGGTGGCCTGGAACCGCCGCTACCTGGAACTGTTCAACTACCCCGATGGGCTGATCAGCGTCGGCCGGCCGATTGCCGACATTATTCGCTACAACGCCGAGCGCGGGCTGTGCGGTCCCGGCGAAGCCGAAGTGCACGTGGCTCGTCGCCTGCACTGGATGCGCCAGGGGCGCGCCCATACCTCAGAGCGGCTGTTCCCCAATGGCCGAGTGATCGAGCTGATCGGCAACCCGATGCCCGGCGGCGGCTTTGTCATGAGTTTCACCGACATCACCGCCTTCCGCGAGGCCGAGCAGGCATTGACGGAGGCCAACGAAGGCCTGGAACAGCGGGTTACCGAACGAACCCATGAGTTATCGCAACTGAACGTCGCACTAACCGATGCCAAGGGCGTTGCCGAGTCGGCCAGCCAATCGAAAACCCGCTTTCTTGCGGCCGTCAGCCATGACCTGATGCAACCGCTGAACGCTGCGCGACTGTTTTCCGCCGCCCTCTCCCACCAGAACGACGGCTTGTCCGGGGAAGCCCGGCAATTGGTGCAGCACCTGGACAGTTCACTGCGTTCGGCCGAAGACCTGATCAGCGACCTGCTGGATATTTCGCGCCTGGAGAACGGCAAGATCAACCCACAGCGCCAGCCTTTTGTCCTTAACGAACTGTTCGACACCTTGGGCGCCGAGTTCAAGGCCCTGGCCCAGGAGCAAGGCTTGCGCTTCCGCTTACGGGGCAGTCGCTTGCGCGTCGACAGCGATATCAAGCTACTAAGACGGATCCTGCAGAACTTCCTGACCAACGCTTTCCGCTATGCCGACGGCCCGGTGCTATTAGGCGTACGACGCCGCCAAGGTGAGTTGTGCCTGGAGGTCTGGGACCGTGGCCCCGGCATCCCCCAAGACAAGCAGAAAGTGATTTTCGAAGAGTTCAAACGCCTGGACAGCCATCAAACCCGCGCCGAAAAAGGCCTGGGGCTTGGGTTGGCGATTGCCGATGGGCTGTGCCGAGTGCTCGGTCACCGCTTGAGCGTGCGCTCATGGCCACGCAAGGGCAGCGTGTTCAGTGTCCGGGTACCATTGGCTCGGACGCAGTCCAGCCCGCAGGTCAAGCCGACGCTGGAAAATGGCCTGCCACTGAGCGGCGCCCAGGTGCTGTGCGTGGACAACGAAGAGAGCATCCTGATTGGCATGCGCAGCCTGCTCAGCCGCTGGGGCTGCGAGGTCTTTACCGCCCGCGACCAGGCACAATGCGCCGCGTTGCTGGCCGAAGGGATGCGACCGCAACTGGCGCTGGTGGACTACCACTTGGACCACGGCGAGACTGGCACCGAATTGATGGGTTGGCTGCGTGCCCAATTGGCGGAACCGATCCCGGGCGTAGTGATCAGTGCCGATGGGCGGCCGGAGATGGTCGCCGAGGTGCATGGGGCAGGATTGGATTATCTGGCCAAGCCGGTGAAACCGGCGGCGTTGCGGGCGTTGCTGAGTCGGCATTTGCCGCTGTGACCGAACTTATTCCGGCAACTGCGCCACACCGTCTTCATCGGTCATCGCCCGCTCCAGCAGATCCGACGGCAGGCTTTTACTGGCACGAGCACCGAGCAGCTTCAGTTGCTCGGTCCGACTGACCAAATTCCCACGCCCATCTGTCAGCTTGTTCCTCGCCGCACTGTAAGCCTTGTCCAACTGCTGCAGGCGATTGCCCACCTCATCCAGATCCTGGATAAACAGTACGAACTTGTCGTACAGCCAGCCGGCGCGCTCGGCAATTTCCCGGGCGTTCTGGCTTTGCCGTTCCTGCTTCCACAGGCTGTCGATCACCCGCAAGGTCGCCAATAACGTTGTCGGGCTAACGATGACGATATTGCGATCGAACGCCTCCTGGAACAGGTTTGGCTCGACCTGCAGCGCGGCCGAAAATGCCGCTTCGATGGGCACGAACAGCAGGACAAAGTCCAGGCTGTGCAGACCTTCCAGACGCTTGTAATCTTTGCCCGCCAGCCCTTTGACATGGGTGCGCAGGGACAGTACGTGCTGCTTGAGTGCCGCCTGGCCGATGACCTCATCATCTGCGACCACATACTGCTGATACGCCGTCAGGCTGACCTTGGAATCCACCACCACCTGTTTGTCGCCCGGCAGCATGATCAACACGTCAGGCTGGAAGCGCTCGCCGTCCGGGCCCTTGAGGCTGACCTGGGTCTGGTACTCGCGGCCCTTCTCCAGGCCCGCATGTTCCAACACCCGCTCAAGAATCAACTCCCCCCAGTTACCCTGGGTCTTCTGCCCCTTCAGCGCACGGGTCAGATTGGTGGCTTCATCGGAAAGACGCAGGTTCAGCTGTTGCAGGCGTTCCAACTCTTTGGCCAGGGAGAACCGCTCCCGCGCCTCGGTCTGGTAGCTTTCTTCCACACGCTTTTCAAAGGACTGGATGCGCTCCTTGAGCGGATCGAGTAACTGCCCAAGGCGCTGCTGGCTGGTTTCGGCAAAACGTTGTTCGCGCTCGTCGAAGATTTTCCCGGCCAACTCGGCGAACTGCGCGCGCAGCTCGTCCCGTGAGCCTTGCAGGTCGTTGAGGCGTTGTTGGTGGCTTTCCTGTTGTTCACGCAGTTCGGCGCGCAGGGAAGCGGACAAAGCGTCCAGGCGACGTAACTCGACTTCCTTGGCGGAGCGATCCAGGTTCCAGGCGTGAGCAGCGTCACGGGCATTGTCGCGGTCTATCTGCAGTAATTCGACTTCCCGGCGCACGGCAGCTAAATCCGCCTGCTTGACGGCATTGGCCTGGCTCAGGTCGCTGATCTCATCGCGACTGGCATCCAGTTGCGCCGCCAGCCCTTCCTGCGCCAGTTGGGCCATGGCCAGGCGCTCTTCCAACAGCTCTCTGCCGGCCATCCGCTCATTCAGCCGTCGCTGAACCTGCCAGCACAACGCCAAAAGCGGCAATGCCGCACCGGCGAGACCCAGCGCCACACTGGTCCAGTCAAAAGCCATAGCCATTCCTGCCAATACTCTGAAAAAGGAAGGTTAACCAAGCTGACGCGAGGAGGACAGCTCAGTCTTCGATCTGGCCCAATTCCCGCAGGGCGCGACGGTCGCCGGCGCGAGCGGCTTGACGCAGTAAGTCATGGCCAATGCGACGGTCCCGGGCATTGCCGCACTCACGGCACATCAATTGGCCCAGCCGGCTTTGCGCCGCGACTATACCTTCACGAGCCGGCTGCTTGAGCAGATGCCCGGCGAAATGTTTGACGTTGGGGTTATCACCCAGGCGCGGGCTATCGAGCAACCACAAAGCCACTTTCAAGGAAAAACGCTTGGGGGCGGTAACAACCTGAGGGCTGTCGGTAACAGATGGTGATACTGAGCGAAACTTCATAAAGCACTGTGGGACAGGACGAAAGGCGCGCAACTCTACTCCTTTTTTCGTACAGGTAAAGCTGAAAAAACCCTGCACGCCCGTCCTAGAGCAAGCGCTTGGGACAATCCACAGAAGCTGTGGATAACTCAGTGGACAACCGTTCTTTAACTCGCGCAAAGCCCCATGGAATGGGGGCCGCAGTCAAACTGACGATTTTTTCACCAATAAAAAAAAGCCAGATTTTTCATTGACTTAAATTTTCATTGCAGGCAACCGAAGGTCTCGCAGGCGAGGTGACAGTGCGGTGACACACTACGCAACCAATGTGCACAACTACCCACTGGATGGTTATATCACTACCTCTTTTTGGCCCAGGGTTACCCCATAACGTTACCGCCCCCCCCCCCGAAACGTGCACCGCTCCCATATCCTTGGTACGTCACCTGCCTGGTCCTACAGCGCCGGTGTGTACGCAGCCCCGGGCCTGCCGACGTTTGCAGGGGGCGCCCAAAGTATTTTACCTAGCACACTTCCTTTCTCTGTTTCAATCCGTTACTATCCGCGGCGTTAGTACCAAGCTGAAAGTCAATTCTGGTCGAACAAATCCCCACGGCACCCTCCCTAAAGAGAGCACCTGCCGACAACACGGGATCGACCACCTCGATGGTTTCCAGGTATCACTTGCGACGACACAGCCTTTGAATAATGCAAAGGGTGTCGCGAAGTCTCAATACTCTGACCGAACCAACCTGCAAATTGATCAGGATCTTCACCCTGGGCCCAGAACCTTTGCCCCTGTTGTGTTGCCTGCCCTCCTAAGTACCTACCTGCCAGCCCAAGCGCGCCAAACTATTTAGCGCTTCAAACTGGCTGCTTTGTTCCAGTCGGGTTCTTCGCTTGATCAATGGTGATCAGCGTCACTGGAACGTTTTAACGTTGCACGGTTCTTATCCGTGTCATTTGTAGGAACACCCATAATATGTCTAATCAAATCCACACTCAGGATGCCATTCGCACCCTCACTAATGCTTTTGCTCCAATGAACTGCCTGATCATGGCTGCTCGCAAAGGCTGCTTCAGCTTCACCCTGGTCAACGAACACGGCATCGCTCGTCACAGCGAACGCCTGTACCCCGATCAATACTCCAGCGCAGAGCCGCTGCAGGCCGTGATCGAGCGTACCCGTCAGGCATTGATTGCCTGATCGACCCGGATCGCTGAAACACAAAACCCCGTCTAAATGGCGGGGTTTTTTATTGCCTGAAATTCAAGTATTCGCTGTTTTACCTAAGAGCAAATAGATATAAACATTATAACTAAATGATGAAAATATTTTAAAAACAGTCCTTTACATCGTGAGTATGACACTACACTTCAACTCAAGCGGCATGATCCGCTTCCGGTGAGCCTGAGATCCGATCCACCGCTGCCAAGCCCTATCCTCTCAGGACTCGCCGACTACTTTCATGGATCGAGGCAATTATGGGTATCGCCGCCAGCGAATTGTGTCGTTATGTGATCCGGCCCACCTTGATTTACTTGGGCCGTCATAGCCCCACCGCAGAATTCCTGCTGCTGGGTATCGCTGCCAGCCAGTCAGCCCTCGGTTCAGCCTTGCATGACCGCCGCGGCCATGGCCTCTATAGCATTACCGAACCGCGCCACCGTGCCCTGTGGGACGACTACCTGGCCCTGGATCCAGAACGTGCCAGCCTGGTACGTGGCTTGGCCAGCCAGCATGCTTTCTTCAGCGGCCCGCAACTGGAGTTGACGGTCAACCTGCGTTACGCCACAGCCATTGCCTGGCTGCTGGTAGAACAACACCGCCCTGCACTGCCCCCGCCAGACGATGTGCTGGCGATGGCGCGCATCTGGCGAGAAATATTTCACCCTCAGGGCCGACTGCGGGACTACACCCGCGCCTGGCAAACCTGTGTATCCCCCTTGAATCAAGTGGCCTGTTGACCGGGCAATTTGCAAGATTCAGTAAAAATCAGAGATTTTCGTCAGATTGTCCTACAAAACCGCTCTATCTCCTGCGTTACAGCCTATAGCGCTAACGTAAATTTATTGATACTTTCCGCAGCGGTGATCACCACGGAGTTCTAATAATGAAAAAAGTAATGCTCAAGACCACACTTAGCCTCGCCGTTGCAATGGCTTCCTCCCAACTGTTCGCGAGCGGCTTCGCCCTCAACGAACAGAGCATCAGTGGGATGGGTACCGGTTATGCGGGGCGATCTTCATCTGCCGATGATGCAAGTATTGTTGCTGGCAACCCTGCCGGTATGTCTCGCCTCAAGCGCGACCAAATTACTGGTGGTGTCGCAGCCATCGACGCCAAGACCGATATCAGACATGCCAACGGTGGGCCACCTGGCAGCACCAATGACGGCGACATGGTTCCATTTACCAAAGTCCCGATGCTGTTTGCGGTCAAGAAAGCCACTGATGATCTGGCCTTTGGTCTCGGTATCTATGCTCCGTTTGGTCTGATAACCAACTACGAAGACAGCTTCGGTGGCCGTTACTACGGCAAGAAGAGCGACGTTAAAGTCGTCACCTTCCAGCCAACGGTCAGCTACGCCTTCAACCAATACGTTTCCGTGGGTTTCGGTCCGACGATCAACAAGATCAGCGGTCAGTTGACGTCGTCCACACCTCTGGCACAAACCTTCGGCCGTAATGATGGCCTGGTGGACATCAAGGGTGATGACACTGCATGGGGTTATAAGGTCGGTATTCTGGTCACTCCGACCGACAAGACCAACATTGGTCTGACGTATACCTCCAAGGTCAAATACAAGCTGGACGGCCACACCAATATTTCCGGTGCCGGCTTCGGCCCATTCAACGGTGGCCGCTACGGCGCATCGCTGGACATCACCACACCAGAGTCGGTGGACTTCTCGATCACACAAAAACTGGATGACCAGTGGACTGTGTACGCGGGCAGCACCTGGACTCGCTGGAGCCGCCTGAAAGATATCACCGTCAACAACGACGGCGTTCCAGCGCAACTCGGTGGCGCAGCCGGCCCGATCGGCACCATCAGCGAACCACAGAACTGGCACGACACCTGGGCCTCGGCCATTGGTGCATCGTTCCAAGTCAACAAGCAGTGGGTTCTGCGTACCGGTTTCTCGGTTGACCAGTCGCCAACCAACAACACCGACCGTTCGGTTCGTATCCCTACGGGCGATCGTAAAGCCGTCAGCTTTGGTGCGGGCTTCAACGCCACCGATGACCTGACTATCGATGCGGCCTTGTCCTACCTGTGGGAAGAGAAAGTCGACGTCAACCGTAGTGGCAAAGGCAACAACTACAGCGCCCAGTACGACAACAGTGCTTGGGGTTACGCTTTGGGTGCGACCTACAAGTTCTGATTCACTGCGAGCCTGATGGGCTCGCCAGTTGAATACAAAAAGCCCCGCTCTCTTGTGAAAGAGGCGGGGCTTTTCAATGGGCGCAGATCAGGGCTTGGAGGCCAGTGCCTGCTCGACCGCCTTGATCAGGTCAGGGCTGTCGGGCTTGATCAGGCTGGAGAAATTGGCAATCACTTTGCCTTGGCGATCCACCACATACTTGTAGAAATTCCACTTCGGCGCGCTGCTCTGTTGCGCCAGGACCTTGAACAGATGCACGGCATCCGGTCCCTTGACCTTTTGTGGCTCGGTCATGGTGAAGGTCACACCGTAATTGACATAACAAACCTTGGCCGTCTCCTCACCAGTCTTGGCTTCCTGCTTGAAGTCATCGGACGGCACGCCAATCACCTCCAGGCCATCGCCCTTGTAGCGCTGGTACAAGGCTTCCAGGCCTTTGAACTGGGGCGCAAAGCCACAGAAGCTGGCGGTATTGACGATCACCAGTGGCTTGCCGGCAAAGCGCTGGCACACGTCGATGGATTCCTTGGCGCGCAACTTGGGCAATTGGCCTTCAAGCAACGGCGGGCAATCGGCGGCCATGGCGACGCTGCTAAAAGCCACCATCAGGGCTGGAACTGCAAACCAGCGCATCAGCATGTCGAGTGTCCTTGAATAGGGTCAGACACAGAACTTAACAGATCGCCATGCCCAACTGCATCAACGCCAGGCCGCCCCGCTGCCAACCCCACCATGCCAGGAGCAGCAGAAGCGTCAACACCCCCGCTGCACCGAGCCAATACCACGTCGTACTCATGCCGCCTCCATCTGCGCCTGCAATCGCGCCACAGGGCGCTCACGCACCGGCCAGTTCAAGGCAGCGGCGAGCAGACTCAGGAGAATCGCCACCTGCCAGATCAAATCGTAGCTGCCGGTTCGATCATAGACCACACCACCCAACCAACCGCCGAGGAACGAACCCAACTGATGGAACAGGAACACGATCCCACCCAACATGGAAAGGTTTCTGACCCCGAACAAGGTCGCCACCGTGCCATTGGTCAGCGGCACCGTCGACAACCACAGGAAGCCCATGGCCATGCCGAACAGATAAGCGCTGGTTTGCGTCACCGGCGCCCACAGGAAGATCACAATCACCACCGCCCGTAACAAATACAGTCCAGTCAGCAAGCGCGGCTTGGACATCCGTCCACCCAGCCAGCCGGCGGTGTAAGTCCCGAAGATATTGAACAACCCGATCAGTGCCAACACCGTGGTGCCCACCGAGGCCGGCAAGTGCTGATCCACCAGATACGACGGCAGATGCACGCCGATAAAGACCACCTGGAAACCGCAAACAAAGAAGCCGAAAGACAACAGCCAGAACCCGGAATGGGAACACGCTTCGCGCAGCGCCTCGGACAAGGTCTGCTGACCCGCCATCGTCGGCAGCGGGCGATCCTTGAGCATGCTCACCAGCGGGATGATCAAGGCCACCAACAGGCCCAGTGTCAGCAACGCCGCCGACCAGCCGAGCCAGCCGATCAAACCCAAGGTGCCCGGCAGCATGGCGAACTGGCCAAAGGAGCCCGCAGCACTGGCAATGCCCATCGCCATGCTGCGTTTTTCTGCTGGAACAGCACGGCCCACCACGCCAAGGATCACCGAGAACGAGGTGCCCGACAGGCCAATGCCGATCAACAACCCCGCACTCAGGGACAGCGACCACGCCGAGTCGGACAAGCCCATGAACACCAGGCCCAAGGCATAAAGCACGCCACCGATCACCACCACCTTGGCCGCGCCGAAGCGATCGGCCAGAGCGCCAGTGAACGGTTGCGCCAGGCCCCAGATCAGGTTTTGCAAGGCGATGGCAAAGGCAAAGGTCTCACGGCCCCAGCCGAATTCGGCACTCATGGGCGCCAGAAACAGGCCGAAGCCGTGTCGCACGCCAAGGGACAACGCCAGGATCAGTGCGCTCCCGACAAGAATCCAGCCGCTGGTCCGCCACATCGAGGTCATTTCTTATTCTCCGCTCGCGGGTATATACCCGCTTGTATTCGAACAAACCCGCGTTTAAGCGAGTTCGTCCAGCAAGGCCAATAGGGTTTCGCGCTTTTCTGCTCCCAACCGGTCAATCAACTTCTGCTGCGCCGCTTCCCACGCCGGCAAGGCCGCAGCAAGTCGCTGATGGCCCGTCTCGGTGAGCAACACCAGGCGATTGCGCAGATCATCACCTTCGACCAACTGCACCAGACCTTCGCCTTCCAGAACCCGCAGGTTGCGCCCCAGGGTGCTGCGATCCAGGCCCATGGCTTCGGCCAGGCTGGAAATGCTCGGTTGATCGAGGCGCTGCAGGTTGCACAGCAAAGAATACTGGGCGACGTTGATCCCGAAGCCGTCGAGAGCGCCGTCGTAATGCCTGCTGACGCCACGAGCGGCACGACGCAGGTTGGTACATAAACATTGAGAGGCAAGCATGGAGCGTGTATATACCCGCGATTAAGGAAATGCAAGAAACTGTTACAGCACCAGGCCGATCAACACCGCCACTTCCAGCAGTTCCAGCAAGGCCCCTGCCGTATCGCCGGTAGTGCCGCCGAGTCGATTGACCATGAGTTGCCGCAGCCCGATAAAACACAGTGACGCCAGCAACACCGCAAGCCCGCCGCTGAAACCACCGATCAATACACAGGCCAGGCCACTGAGAATCAGCACCTGTTGGCCGACAACTCTAGGTAAATGATCCGACAACGCCTGACCCAAACCACCCGCCCGCACGTAACGTGTGGTCAGAAACAATGCCAGCATCGAGCTGCGGCCGATCAATGGCGCGAGAATCAGCGCAGCACCGTTGTGCTGTTCAATCAGCGCCACCAGCGCGGTGAACTTGAGCAGCAACACCAGTGCGAGGGTGACCACGGCAATCGGCCCGCTACGCGGATCCTTCATGATTGTCAGGGTGCGTTCACGGTCGCCAAAGCCGCCCAACCAGGCGTCCGCGCTGTCTGCCAAGCCGTCCAGGTGCAAGCCGCCGCTGAGCAATACCCACGCCGTCAGCAACAACGCAGCGTGCAACAGCAACGGCGCGCCCATCAACACGGCGTTCAAGCCCCACAACAGCAGCCCGAACAGCAGACCCACCAGCGGATAAAACAGCAACGAGCGGCCCAGCTCCTGAGGCTGCGGCATGCCCGGCAAGCGAATCGGCAAACTGCTGAGAAACTGCAGGGCAATCCAGAACGGCAGCATGATCAGAGTCCTTCCCTCAAGACGCCATCGGCTTCGACCTTCAGACAGAACAACCCGCCGTGGCCGACTTCAACATTCAACAACTGTTCACGGGGCAAGCCGCGAGCCTGAGCCAATAGCAACCGCATGACCCCGCCATGGCTGATCAACAGCACTCGCTGCCCAGCATAGGCCTGATACAACCGGGCAACAGCCCCAAGCACCCGTTCGGAAAACTGCAAAACCGGCTCACCCTGTGGCGGCGTGAAGCGGTAGGGATCGGCCCAGAACAGGCCCAACGCCTCGGCATCAGTTTCCATCAACTTCGCCGCGCTCTGCCCTTCCCAAGCACCGAAATGCAGCTCCTGCAGGTCTTTTTCCAGGGTGACCGGTATGTCCAAGCGTGCGCCCAACTCATCGGCAAACCGTGCGCAGCGTTGCAGCGGCGAGCTGACCAACCGGTCCCAAGGCCCTTGCTCCACCACGGCGGTGCGCATCTGCTCCCAGCCCTTGGCGGTCAGCGCATCGTCCAGGCTGCCCCGCAGGCCACCGCCCAACTCGGTTTCGCCATGGCGAAGCAAGTCCAGGTGCAAAATCATGCCGGACGATCCGCCACGGCCGCTTCAGCAAAAGTCGCCATCTGCCCGTGCAACGCACAGGCCAGTTGCAACAACGGCACCGCCAACGCCGCACCACTGCCCTCGCCCAGGCGCAGACCCAACTCCAGCAAGGGTTCGGCCTCGAGGCTTTGCAGCACATGCCGATGACCCGGCTCAGCGCCCCGATGGCCGAACAACAACCATTCACGACATGCCGGATTCAAACGTGTGGCCACCAGCGCTGCGACGCTGCAGATAAAGCCGTCCACCAACACCACCACACCCTCTTGGGCACACGCCAGATAAGCGCCCACCAGCGCCGCAATCTCGAAGCCGCCAAGGTTGAACAAGGTTTGCAGGGCATCACTACGCTGCGCCGCGTGGAATGCCAGCGCCCGCTCGATGACGGCCACTTTATGGCTGACACCCTGGGCATTCAGGCCGGTACCGGGACCGGTCAAATCAGCCACCCGGCAGTCCAGCAACGCACATGCCAACGCGCTGGCGGCAGTCGTGTTACCAATGCCCATCTCGCCGCCGATAAACAACTGAGCACCCGCCGCGATGGCGCGACGCACACTGTCACGGCCGGCTTCCAGGGCGAGCAACCCCTGAGCCTCAGTCATCGCTGGACCGTTGACGAAGTTGGCGGTGCCTGCCGCGATATTCAGGTGACGCACACCCGGCAGGTTCAGCGATGGCGTGACGGTGCCGAGGTCGACCACTTCCAGCTGCGCATCCAACTGACGCGCCAGAACGCTGATGGCCGCGCCGCCGGTGACGAAGTTGTGCAACATCTGCCCGGTGACTTCCTGGGGAAACGCCGAAACGCCTTCAGCCACAACCCCGTGATCACCGGCAAAGATCGCGATCCATACCTGATCAACATTGGGTTTGACCTGCCCTTGCAAGCCGGCCAGTTGTACGGCCACGGCTTCCAGCTGGCCGAGGGAGCCTGCAGGTTTGGTCAGTTGTTGCTGACGGGCCAGGGCTTGTTCGTGCGCCTGGGCGTCGATCGTTTTGCAGGGGTTGAGCCACCAGGTGTCGGTCATAACGCAGTACCTTTCAAAGTCAGGGGCAGGCCGGCAACGGTCAGGACAACACGCTGACAACGCTCGGCCAGGGCTTGATGCAGCCAACCGGCTTCATCGACATAGCGGCGAGTCAATTCGCCCAGCGGCACGACACCCAGACCGGTCTCGTTGCTGACAAAAACAATTTCACCGGGCAGGGATGCCAGGGTTTGTAACAGGGCTTCGCGTTCTTCGGTGAGGCGTTTGGGGTTTTCGAGCATCAGCAGGTTGGTTAGCCATAGGGTCAGGCAGTCCACCAACAGGAAACGGTCGGGGGCGGCGTTTTCGCGCAGGACGCGGGCGAGTTCGATGGGCTCTTCGATCAGGCCCCACTCGGCTGGGCGACGTTGGCGATGATGAGCCACGCGTTCGTTCATTTCGCCGTCCAGGGGTTGGCTGGTGGCTATGTAAGTCACTGGCAGGGTGCTGTCGGTGGCGAGTGTTTCGGCCAGGCGACTTTTGCCGGAGCGGGCGCCGCCTAGGATCAGCTGGAGCATCGGGTTTGGCCTCGTTTTGATTGGGTGTATATCCGTTTCTGCGGTTACGGCTAGTTATGGTTCCGCCCTTACGGCGGGTCACTTTGGAAAAGCCCCAAAGTAACCAAAGGGCTCTTGCCCCACCACTTGGTGCCTCGCCTAGGCTCGGCATGCCTTCTCTCCGGCATTGCTCCGTGGGCCGCCGCAATGGGCCATCCCTGGCCCAGTGCGGCTAAACCGGCGTCCTGCCGGTTTACCCACGGACCAATGCCTACGTTCAGCCATCGTGGTTTAACGGGGCGCCTGAAATCAAAAACAGAGCGAGGCGGCCTAGTAGCCGACCTAATCTTTGAAGCATGCGCGCTGTGGCTTTTACATCCTTATTCGCTGACAAAGTCAGCGGTCTTTTGATCTGGTTGTTGCTTTGGCTTTTGACTTTGATCTGAGGCGCCCCGTTAAACCACGCTGGCCGAACGCAGGCATTACGCAGTGGGCATCCCGGCATGGATGCCGGGATAGCCGCGTTGGGCCATGGATGGCCCGTCGCGGCGGCCCACGGAGTAATGCCTCCGTTCGGGCACACCGAGCCTGAGCGAGGTGCCGAGTGGTGGGGCAAGAGCGTTTTGCTTACTTTTGCGCTTTTCAAAAGTGAGCCGCTGTAAGAGCGGAACCTTAGGTGGTCGTTACCAAAGAAATGGATATGTCCCCAGCCCAACTCAAACCCCACATAAAGACCGTAACAACCCCGTGTCCAAATGCCGCTCCACCAAATCCGCCAACCGCTCAATATCCCGCTCACGCAGCCCGTGATAATCCACCGCCTGCACATCCTCCAACCCCGCCCACCGCAACAACGCACCACACGCCGCAGGCGTCTCAAACACCCCATGCAAATACGTGCCAAGAATCTGCCCATCATCACTTCGAGCACCATCAAAGCGCCCATCATCCAGCGCCACCAACGGCTGCTCCAAGGCACGACCTGTGGTCACCCCCGCGTGAATCTCATAACCACTGACCTCAGCATCCTCCAGCAACAACCGCCCACACACATTACGCAGCTGCTTCTCTTCTTCCAACGTAGTGCTGAACGCAAACAACCCTAGACCATCGCTGGAACCCGAAGGCCCCTCCAACCCCAACGGGTCATGCACCTGCTCACCGAGCATCTGCAGCCCACCACAAATCCCCAACACCTTGCCGCCATAGCGCAAATGCCTGGCAATCGCCGTGTCCCACCCATTGGCCCGCAAATATGCCAAATCACTGCGCACACTTTTCGACCCCGGCAAGATAATCAGGTCTGCCGCAGGAATCCCCTGCCCCGGCCCGACAAACTGCAAATCCACCTGGGGATGCAACCGCAGCGGATCAAAATCCGTGTGATTACTGATACGTGGCAACACCGGTACCACCACCTTGAGCACATGCGCGGCCTTATCAATCTGGCGCTGGTCAATGCCGTCCTCGGCCTCCAGATGCAAGTCCATCACATAAGGCAGAACACCCACCACCGGCTTGCCTGTGCGCGCCTCAAGCCAGTCCAGCCCAGGCTGCAACAAAGCCATATCGCCACGAAACCGGTTGATGATAAAACCCTTGACCCGCGCCTGCTCGGTCGGCGATAGCAGTTCCAGCGTCCCCACCAAATGGGCGAAAACCCCGCCACGATTAATATCGGCAATCAGCAACACCGGACAATCCACCGCCTCGGCAAAGCCCATGTTGGCAATATCGTTGGCCCGCAGATTGATCTCCGCCGGCGAGCCCGCGCCTTCGACCATGACCACCGAATACGCCGCACTCAAGCGCTCATGGGAAGCCAGCACCGCCTGCATGGCGATGGCCTTGTAGTCGTGATAGGCCACCGCGTTCATGCTGGCGACGGCGCGACCATGGATGATCACCTGGGAGCCGGTGTCGCTGTTGGGCTTGAGCAGCACCGGGTTCATGTCAGTGTGCGGCGCCAGGTTCGCCGCCTGGGCCTGGACCGCCTGGGCCCGGCCAATCTCGCCGCCCTCGGCAGTGACGGCGCTGTTGAGCGCCATGTTCTGCGGTTTGAACGGCACCACCGCCACGCCCTGGCGCACCAGCCAACGGCACAGCGCGGTCACCAAAGTGCTTTTGCCCGCATCGGACGTGGTGCCCTGCACCATCAAGGTACTCATGAGGCTTCCCTGTAGGCGATCAAGGCGTGTTCCAGCCGCAGCCAATCGGCGTCGGTCCCCGGCAGGCCGAAACGCAGGCTGCTGTCGTGGACGAACAAGCGCAGCAGAATGCCGCGCTGGGCCATGAATTCGTGCAGGTGCTCGGCACGCTCGGTGATCAGCCACTGGAACAAGTCACAACCACCCTGGGGTTGCAGGTCGAAGCGCTGCAACAGCTCGCACAGTCGCCGACTGGCCTCTTCACAACGCAGTCGCTGCTGGACGTGACCGGCGCTGTCTCTCAGGCACACTTGGCCCAGCACCCGCGTCGGCCCGCTGACCGCCCACGGCCCGACCTGTTCGGCGAGCAGTTTGAGCAACCTGCGTTCGGCCAGGACAAAGCCCAGCCGCACGCCGGCCAGGCCGAAAAATTTGCCGAACGAACGCAACACGACCAAGCCTACTTGATCAGCCTGGCTCGCCAGGCTCAGTTGCGGGGTGTTGTCCATAAAGGCTTCGTCTACCACCAGCCAGCCGCCGCGCTCGGCGAGCCGTGCATGCCAATCCAGCAGGCGTTGCGGGGGCAAACTCAAGCCAGTGGGGTTGTTGGGGTTGACCACCACCAGCACGTCGAGGCTGTCGAGGAAGAAGTCGACTTCCTGCTCCAGCACTTCACGGACGATATAGCCAGCGCGGCGCCAAGCTTCGGCATGCTCGGCATAACACGGTGACAGCACCCCGACCTTGCCCGCACGCCGCAAACGCGGCAGCAGTTGGATTGCGGCCTGGGAACCGGGCACCGGCAGCACCTGGGTAGCGCCGTAATACTCGCAAGCCGCCTGTTCCAGGCCGTCATCGGTCTCTGGCAGGCGTGCCCAGGCCCGCAACGGGATCTCCGGGATCGGCCAAGGCCAAGGCGCCAGACCGCTGGACAGGTCCAGCCAATCAGCCTCGGGGACACCATATTGCAGGGCTGCCTTGCGCAGCCGGCCGCCATGCTCAAGCATAAAACTCAGCCCCCACACACAGAACCAGCAACCACAGCCACACCCCACGCTGCACCAGTTGCCAGCCACGGTCGATGGAATCGGCATCCGCTGGCACACCTTCGCCCAGTTGTGGGCGCTGATGCAGTTCACCGTGATAAATCGCCGCGCCACCCAACTCGACACCCAGCGCACCGGCACCGGCGGCCATCACCGGACCCGCATTGGGGCTGTCCCAGGTCGAGCCCTGGGTGCGCCAGCATTTGAGGGCCAGCCGGGTTTTGCCCAGCAATGCGTAGGTCAAGGCCACCAGCCGCGCAGGAATATAGTTCAACACATCGTCGATCTTGGCTGCGGCCCAGCCGAAACGTTCAAAACGTTCATTGCGATAGCCCCACATGGCATCCAGCGTGTTGCTCAGGCGATAGAGCACCACACCGGGTACACCGGCGACGACAAACCAGAACAGCGCAGCGAACACTGCATCGCTGCCGTTCTCCAGCACCGATTCGGTAGCGGCACGAGCGACTTCGGTACGGTCCAGTTCGCTGGTCTGGCGGCTGACCAGATAGCCAACACGTTTACGCGCCTCTTCGAGGTCATCACTGCGCAGGGCCTGGGCCACGGGTGCCACGTGTTCGCCCAGACTGCGCATACCGAGGGCGCAATACAGCGCGAGAATCTCAATCACCCAACCCACGTAGGGCGCCCACGACAGGGCCGTGGCCAGCAAGGTCAACGGTATGACCGCGATCACCCACGCGGTGACGCCATGACTGCGCCAGCCACGACCGGCGGAGTTGAAACGTTGCTCGATGCGCCCGGCGAAATTGCCGAACGCCACCAGCGGATGCCAGCGCCTGGGTTCGCCCAGCAGCGCATCCAGCGCCACGGCAGCGACACTCAGCAAGGCCACACTCATTGACTCACTCCCCAATAATTTTCATACAGCATGTCGCTCAATGGACGCGGTTCGGTCCAGCCTTCGAGTTGCAACATCGGTGCCGGGTAGAACTCGGTGACCGGCCCGAGACACAACACCGCCAAAGGTTTTGCGCCGGGCGGCAAGCCCAACAGATCGGCCAGAGCCTGGGGCTCGAATAAAGAGACCCAGCCCATACCCAGCCCTTCGGCCCGGGACGCGAGCCACAGATTCTGGATCGCGCAGGACAACGACGCCATGTCCATTTCCGGCAGGGTACGGCGGCCGAAGATATGCCGCTCGCGATCGTCCATCAGCGCCGCTACCAACACCTCGGCGCAATCGTTGATGCCTTCGACCTTGAGCTTCATGAACTGGTCGGAGCGCTCGCCCAAGGCTTCTGCAGTACGCACCCGCTCTTCCTCCACCAACTGCTGGATCTGCCCTCGCAGGTTGCGGTCGCTGATGCGGATAAAGCGCCAGGGTTGCATCAAGCCGACGCTGGGGGCCTGATGCGCGGCGTGCAGCAAGCGTTGCAGCAGTTCGGGAGCGACGATGCCGCCGCTGAAGTGGCGCATATCGCGGCGTTCAGCGATGGCGCGGTAGACGGCGGCGCGTTCGGTTTCGGGGAAGGCGTTGTGGCTCATGGCCTCATCGCGGGCAAGCCCGCTCCCACATTGGATTGGATTGATCCGTCAATGGGGGACTCACACAGACCCACCGTGGGAGCTGGCTTGCCTGCGAGGGTGGCCTCGCGGTCAGGCGCAAACAGTGCAGCCACCGCAGCTGGATTCGATGGGAAATAAAAGTGCACATAAGAAGCCGTCATCCGCCCTTGCCGATAAACTGCCTCGGCGCCGCGCCCGCCATTGGGGCTCAAGCCCCGGGCAATAGGCTGCCATTCGGTGCTGGTCAGGGAGTGATGATAGGTGTGGCCACGCAACAGGCCCTCCGGCAACTCGACATTCTGCAAGGCCAGGGCTGCCAGGCGCTTTTGCATCACGGCATCGCCCTGAAGCAGGCCAACCAGTTCTGCGCGAGTGCCGTCCACATCGGTCAGCGAGTCCAGCAGATAGAGCATGCCACCGCATTCAGCCAGTAACGGCTTGCCAGCGGCATGATGGGCACGGATCGCACTCAACATCGTGGTGTTTTCCGACAACGCCCTGTGATGCAGCTCCGGGTAGCCGCCGGGCAGGTACAAGCTGTCGGCATCGGGCAACTCACGATCATGGATCGGCGAGAAGAAGCGCAACTCGGCCCCCATCGCCCGCAACAGATCGAGACTGGCACCGTAGGTGAAGGCAAACGCTTCATCACGGGCCACGGCAATGCGCACACCGGCCAGCAGCGGCTCGACCTCGATGACCTCGGGCGCGGCGAACTCCACTGGAGGTGGCAGCGCTACCTCGCAACTGCCACCCAAGGCTTGGGCGGCGGCGTCGAGGCGCACATCCAGGTCATTCAGCTCGCTGGCTTGCACCAGTCCAAGGTGACGGCTGGGCAACTCAATACCCGTCTCACGGGACAGCGCGCCATACCAGCGCAAGCCCTCAGTGAGGCTACCTTCCAGCAACTGCGCATGGCGCAACGTACCGACGCGGTTGGCCAGGACACCGGCAAACGGTAGGTCCGGCTGGTAACGCGCCAGCCCCAGCGCCAGGGCGCCAAAGGTCTGGGCCATGGCCGTGCCATCGATCACCGCCAGTACCGGCACACCAAAGTGCCGCGCCAAGTCGGCGCTGGAAGGCGTACCGTCGAACAAGCCCATGACACCTTCAATCAGGATCAGGTCGGCCTCCCCTGCCGCTTCCCACAGCAACCGGCGACTTTCCTGCTCACCGACCATCCACATGTCCAATTGATAGACCGGCGCACCGCTGGCGCGCTCGTGGATCATCGGGTCGAGAAAGTCCGGGCCACACTTGAACACCCGTACCTTGCGCCCAAGGTTGCGGTGCAAGCGGGCCAATGCGGCAGTGACGGTAGTTTTGCCCTGGCCTGACGCCGGTGCGGCGATTAGGACGGCAGGGCAATGACGGGGCTGATTCAAAGTTCGATGCCCTTCTGTGCCTTGATCCCAGCCTGGAACGCGTGCTTGAGCATGCCCATTTCAGTGACGGTGTCGGCCATTTCGATCAGCTCAGGCTTGGCACCGCGGCCGGTGACCACTACATGCTGCATCGGCGGGCGGGCTTGCAAGTCGCCAAGCACCTGATCCAGGTCGAGGTAACCGTGCTTGAGGGCGATGTTCAACTCATCCAGCACCACCAGGCCGATGGACGGGTCCTGAAGCATTTCCCGGGAAACTACCCAGGCGGCCTCGGCGGCGGCGATGTCGCGCTGACGGTCCTGGGTTTCCCAGGTAAAGCCCTCGCCCATCACATGGAAGCGCACTTGCTCGGGAAAGCGGCGGAAGAACAACTCTTCGCCCGTGCTGGTGCGGCCCTTGATGAACTGCACCACACCGCACTGCATGCCGTGGCCCATGGCCCGGGCGAGCATGCCAAAGGCCGAGCTGCTCTTGCCTTTGCCGTTGCCGGTCAGCACCAGCAGCAATCCGCACTCGTTCGGTGAATTGGCAATACGTTCGTCGATCACCGCTTTTTTGCGCAGCATGCGCGCCAGGTGGCGTTCGTCACGATCAGGGGAATCAGTCATGGCAGCTCTCCGTTGGGGCTGGACAAAAACGGCGGGCAGGAAAAGAAAAAACAGACAGCCAAGCATCGCCCACCGTGATGCTGTTGGATGAATCAGGCCGGTCTCCGGGCTCATGAGCGACGCTCTCTTCAAGAGCATGTCGGGGGTGCGCCTTCCCATATCGCGGGGCGATACAGTGGCTGAAAGCACCGTTTTGACTCATTTACCGTTGCGGGGGCAGCGCCGGGATCGCGGCCTCACTGTTGAAAAGTGTGCTCACTCACCGGCTTCCCTGTTTCACTCTGTCGACGCACACGCCACAGAGCACCTGAAACAAGCCGCGAAGGTTAGTGGGTTGGGGGTGGAGCGTCAATTAAAGCCGCCGACAGACTTGAACCATCAGCCTGCTAAGTGCCTCTATCACTACAGGTATTAAGGAGAAAACCATGCACAAGACCCGACTCGCCTTACTCATCATGGTCGCAAGCAGCCTCGCCGCCTGCGGTGAAAGCTCTAGCCTGCAAGTCTCCGACGGCACCGGGCCCTCGCCCAAACTGCCGGAACCCAACAAGACCCTGATCCCCACTGTAAACATCGCCCCGGCGATCGGCTGGCCTGAAGGCGTCAAGCCCACCGCAGCCGCCGGCACCCAGGTTGCAGCGTTTGCCGAAGGCCTGGATCACCCGCGCTGGTTGTACGTACTGCCCAACGGCGACGTGCTGGTAGCCGAAACCAACGCGCCACCCAAGCCGGATGACGCCAAGGGCATTCGTGGCTGGGTCATGGGGAAAGTCATGGGGCGCGCCGGTGCCGGGGTGCCCAGCCCGAACCGCATCACTCTGCTGCGGGATACCGACCACGATGGTGTCGCCGAAACTCGCACCGTATTCCTGGAAAACCTCAACTCGCCGTTTGGCATGACGCTGGTGGGCAACGACCTGTATGTCGCCGATTCGGATGCATTGCTGCGTTTCCCCTATCAGCCGGGCGAAACAGCCATCAAGGAGGCGGGAAGCAAGGTCGTCGATTTACCCGGCGGCCCGCTTAACCATCACTGGACCAAAAACGTGGTGGCCAGCAAGGACGGCAATAAGCTGTACGTCAGCGTCGGCTCCAACAGCAATGTTGCAGAGAACGGCCTGGAAGCGGAACAGGGCCGAGCCGCCATCTGGGAAGTGGACCGCGCCACCGGTCAGCACCGAATCTTCGCCTCAGGCCTGCGCAACCCCAACGGCATGGCGTGGGAACCCCAAAGCGGCAAACTGTGGACGGCGGTCAACGAGCGCGATGAAATCGGCAGCGACCTGGTGCCGGACTACATCACCTCGGTCAAAGACGGCGCCTTCTATGGCTGGCCGTTCAGCTACTACGGACAGCACGTCGATGTGCGAGTAACACCGCAGAATCCTGAACTGGTGGCCAAGGCCATCGCACCGGACTACGCCGTTGGGCCACACACGGCCTCACTGGGACTGACCTTCGCCGAAGGCAGCACGTTGCCCGCACAATTCAGCAACGGAGCGTTTATCGGCCAGCACGGCTCGTGGAACCGCAAGCCCCACAGTGGTTACAAGGTGATTTTTGTGCCGTTTGAGGCAGGCCAGCCGAAAGGGATGCCGGTGGATGTACTGACCGGGTTCCTTAATAGCGACGAGAAAGCCATGGGCCGGCCGGTGGGCGTGGTGATCGATAAACAAGGGGATTTACTGGTGGCGGATGATGTGGGAAACAAGGTGTGGCGGGTATCGGCGGCTAAATAGCTGACCTAGAGAACACCACATAATAACTGTGGATTTGTGTGGGAGCTGGCTTGCCTGCGATGCAGGCGCCTCGATGTATCAGTTACACCGAGGTGATGCTTTCGCGAGCAAGCCCGCTCCCACACTAGCCCGCTCCCACATTTTGATCAGCGCAATTCTAGGGGTTGCGCGCCAGATGCTCAGGCTGCAATACACGCTTGGCACTCAGGTAGGCGTTCTGCCAATAAGCTTTGGACAGTGTGTCCAGCTTCACCGTACCGCCGGTTTGCGGCGCGTGTACAAAACGCCCTTCACCCACGTAGATCCCGGCGTGGCTGACCCGCGAGCCACCACCGGTGGCGAAGAAGATCAAGTCACCGGTCTGTAAGGCGTCTTCGCTCACATCCTGGGCGCGCATCACAATCAGCTCACGCGTGGTACGCGGCAGAGAGATGCCCGCAGCATCACGGTAGACAAAGCCAATCAAACCGCTGCAATCAAAACCCGAGTCCGGCGTATTGCCGCCCCAGCGATAAGGCGTACCGACCAGGCCCAGCGCACGAAAAAGCACGTCTTCGGCCGCTGGCGAAAAGGTTTGGCTGGAATAGTTGAACACCGGCCTGGGCTTGACGGCCACGGGCGCAGGTGGGGGGTGACTTGCGCAGGCGCTAAGCAGCGCGGCGCAAACGAGAAGAATTAGGCGGGCCGAGGTCGACATGGGCAGAACAATCCTGATCTGGATGCGGCTTTCGCTGCCGAACGCTGGAAACCAGATCGCGCAAGCAAGGCTCGCGCGATCAGTTCACAACAATGTCCAGAGATTCTAGCTCTTACACGTCAAACTTCAAGTATCACTTTAACTTTACTTGCGAGCGGTAACGCTAGTAGGGGCCATGGCGAGGGCGCGCTTGGCTTCGATAAAGGTCTTGCTCCAGTAGCTGTCGCCCAGTTTGTCGACCCGCACACCACCGCTGCGGCGGCTGCTGGAGTGGATAAACTGGTCATCACCCAAGTAGATACCGGCGTGGCTGACACGACCACGACCATTGGTACTAAAGAAAAGCAGATCACCGGGCTTGAGGTTGTTTCGTGCGACCAACGGTGCATCCACGTTGATCATTTCGCGAGTAGAACGCGGCAAATTCATGCCAGCTTCTTCACGAAACAGGTAACCGATGAAGCCGCTGCAGTCGAAACCGGCTTCAGAAGTACCGCCAAAACGGTAACGGGTACCGATCAGGGACATGCCGCGTTCGAGGATGCTGTCGGCCAGAACTGGAAGCTGGTAAGGCTTGCTGCCGGCGAAGGCGACCAGTTCTTTTTCCGTTGCGAGCTCTTCTTGGTAAACAGTGGAAGACTGCGCAGCGACGAATTTTTGTTGATTCTGTTGTTGAGGTTTTTGCTGCTCAGCCACTTGTTGAGGGTGGGTGGCGCAACCAAACAACAGGGTAACGAGTGCGAGAGGCACGAGGGGTGCGAAGCGATTTAGCATGGGCACGACCGTGGCTGAATGTGTAAAGAAGCCGAGACTATGCCTTCTATCACATCGATTTGCAAATTCAATCGTGATCTATGTGACTTCTTGTTTGGCCTATGCCATCTAAGCCCTTAAACCCCATTTAGACCCTTTTGCGTGGCCAAACCGGCAAAAACGCAGGTTTTCTGGCGCCTGAAATTTGCCGAACCCCACATTTTTAAAGGGCTGGCTACCAGCCGAGGGTTTCCTTGAGGAAGGGAATGGTCAGCTTGCGCTGAGCCTGCAAAGAGGCCTGATCGAGCCGTTCGAGCAATTCGAACAGCGCGCTCATGCTGCGTGTGCCACGGGTAAGGATAAAGTGCCCGACTTCGTCGGTCAGGTGCAGGCCACGACGGGAGGCACGCAGTTGCAGGGCGCGCAATTTGTCTTCGTCGGACAGCGGGCGCATCTGGAAAATCAGCGCCAGGGTCAGGCGGGACTTGAGGTCCGCCAGCTTCACCGGCAGTTCCCGGGGCGAAGTAGACGCCGCAATCAGCAAGCGCCGGCCGCTGTCACGCAATCGGTTGAACAGATGGAACAGCGCCTCTTCCCAATCCGCCCGCCCTGCTACCGCCTGCAAATCATCCAGGCAGACCAGCTCGTATTGCTCAAGGTTGTCGAGGATCTCGATACCACGGTCCAGCAGCTCCGCCAGCGGCAGGTAAACCGCGGGCTCCCCCATCTGCTCGAAACGCAGGCAAGCGGCCTGTAGCAAGTGGGTACGCCCCACGCCGTCCTTGCCCCACAGATAGATCAGGCTTTCGGTCCACCCGGCGTCGGCTTCGCATAGCCGCTCGACATAGCCGAGTGCAGCGGCATTGGCGCCTGGGTAGTAATTGATAAAGGTAGCGTCGTCACGCAGACGCACACCTAGGGGCAGCTGAATCGGTTTCATGCTGACTGAACAGTTCCCATCGAACCGTTAGGGGCCTCTGTGTAAAGTTTGCAAAGTTTATACCCGTGACGCCGGGCGCACAATGCAGCAGACCACAAGCAAAATCAAAGGTTTGCGTTAACTCGTTGGATTTCGTGGAGATTGTTTGACGCGATGGCCAAATGCCCAGGCTCCATCAACAACAAACCCGGCGCCAGGCCGGGTTTGAAAGAGGGAGCCAAGCCTTGGATTTATAAGTCAGGCTCGTCGACGCCAGCGTAGATATCCGAGTCTTTATACAAATCATGCACATGGCGCACCAGCACCATGATCACCGCCGCCACCGGCAGCGCCAGCAAGATACCGGTAAAACCGAACAACTCGCCGCCAGCCAGGATCGCAAAGATCACCGCCACGGGGTGCAAGCCGATCCGATCCCCTACCAGCAACGGCGTCAACACCATGCCCTCCAGGGCTTGGCCAACCATAAACACCGCGACAATCCCCAGCATCGGATACAAGTCGCCACCAAACTGGAACAACCCGGCCACCAGCGCCGCGCCAATACCGATGACAAAGCCCATGTACGGCACAATCGCTGCCAAGCCCGCAATCAGGCCAATCAACAGCCCCAGCTCAAGGCCGATAGCCATCAGCCCAGCGGCATAGATGATCCCCAGGGCGAGCATCACCAGCAACTGACCACGGACGAAAGCACCAAGCACTTCGTGACACTCCTCGGCCAGAGACACGATGCGCTCTTCGCGGTTACGGGGCAGCAGACTGCGGATCTTCGCCATCATGATGTCCCAGTCCCGCAGCAGGTAGAACGCCACCACCGGAATCAGCACCAGGTTAGTCAACCAGCCAATCAACGCCAGGCTGGACGCCGTGGCCTGGCTGAGCACCACGCTGACAATGTCCGTGGTCTGGCCCATATGCTCACTGATGGCGGCCTTGACCTTGTCGAACTTCCAGAAGCCATCAGCCAGGCCTAGCTTGGTTTGGGCCCAAGGCATGGCAGTGTGCTGCAGCCAGTCGAGCATTTGCGGCGCCAGTTCATAAAGGCGAAACAACTGCTTGGCCAGCATCGGCACCAACACCAGCAGCAGCGCCATGATGATCAGGGTGAACAGCGCAAACACCGTCACCACGCCCCACGTCCGCGACAGGCCAGCCTTCTCCAGGCGATCCACCACCGGATCGAACAGATAGGCCAGCAACAAGGCGACCAGGAACGGCGTCAGGATCGAATGCAGCAAAAATACAAACACACACAGCAGGACGATCCCGCCAAGCCACACCCAACGACGCGTATCCGCCATAACCCACTCCATTTTTCAGTTGCTGCTATATAAGGAAGAACATTTACCAGCGAAAACGTAACTGCGCCTGCGGCTCTGCCGGTGCTGGCTGCGCACCGTCTACAGCGGGTTGCTGCACAGGTGCCGGGGTTTCACCCGCCGGAACCTCCTGCAATTTGGCTAGGCTCAACTGCGTACGCAACTGGTCGGCACTGCCATTGACCCGGTAGACAATACGACTGCCATCCACCCGCAAAGGGTGCCCGCCAAAAGGCTCAAGCAAGCGGCCTAAAGCGGCGTAGCGCTCCAGGTTCATGCCCTGCACTTCCAGCAATTGTTCACTGCTTACCCCAGGTTTGACCGCAAAGCGCGGTGCCAGGCGCTCGCTGACTGCCAGCAATACGGCATCGGCGAGAGCTGCGGTATCAGCCGCCTGCGCGGTGCCCTGCTCACTTTTGTCACCCAACCACAGTCGCCATTTGGCCTGCCACTGGCCGCCATCTTCACGGGCGTGCACCGCCAGCAACGCATCAGCGCCATAACGCTCGGACGCCGCTCGTAATGGCGTCGCATCCGGGCTTTCAAGGTTGGGCGCGGTGGCAACAATCTGCTCATCCAGATCGCCCAGGGGCAGGCGCAGCGGCAAACCCCGGTGCTGAGCTGCACGCCGCAACGGCTGGGCGATGGCTTGGCCATCACCCACCAGACTGCTGCCCTCGGTGGAGTCATTCAGCCACCAGCCAAGGATCGACGGCCGATTACTGCCCCACAATGCCAAACCCGCCCCGCGCAAGGCGCGATCGGTGCTGACCGGATCGAAATCCACCTGCAGGCTTTCGGGTGGCCCTGCGTCATAACCGTACTGGCTGATGATCTGTTGCGGGTCTTTGCGAATCTCCGCCAGGCCCGGGCCTTGAGCGGCCTTGGCGTCACCAGTCAAGCGGATGACCAGGGTCTCCAGGGCGCGCTGTGTCGCTTGGGCGCGCTCATCCGGAGACTGGCCGCTGACCGGTTCCAATACTTGATAAAGGCCATGGAGGGTTTCGGCATGACTCGCCAGGCTGACCAATGACAAACAGCCCACAAAGAAGAATTTACACAGACGCATGGAAGATTCCCGACACAAAAAACGGCTGGAACAGACCAAATGAAGACCGCTTGGCAAGGCTGTGACCACAGCAAGCAGTAAAACATTCACAGGGTCTTGGTAAGTTTTCGTACTGTCATAACGATAGCCGGTTAAAGGCTATACCTTAATACAGCCTCGAAGCGCGTCGATTAGCGTTTTTTTTAACACCATATGCCCCTGCCCGTCGGCCCGAGGATGGCCGCTGCCCCTCAAGCCTGATAAAATCGCGCGCCTTCGCAGACCGGCAACGTCTGGGCATTTTTCCAAGTGCCCCGCGCCATTCGGTCGTTACCCCTGAATCCCCCCTAAAGGCCTGGATCATGAGCAAGCAACCCTCCCTGAGCTACAAGGACGCCGGTGTAGACATCGACGCCGGTGAAGCATTGGTCGAACGCATCAAGAGCGTCGCCAAGCGCACTGCGCGCCCCGAAGTCATGGGCGGCCTGGGCGGTTTTGGCGCCCTCTGCGAAATCCCGGCCGGTTACAAGCAGCCTGTCCTGGTGTCCGGCACCGACGGCGTGGGCACCAAGCTGCGCCTGGCACTGAACCTGAACAAGCACGACAGCATCGGCATCGATCTGGTCGCCATGTGCGTCAACGACCTAGTGGTCTGCGGTGCCGAGCCACTGTTCTTCCTCGACTACTACGCCACCGGCAAGCTCAACGTCGAAACCGCCACCCAGGTGGTAACAGGCATCGGCGCAGGCTGTGAGCTGTCCGGTTGCTCCCTGGTCGGCGGCGAAACCGCTGAAATGCCAGGTATGTACGAAGGCGAAGATTACGACCTGGCCGGCTTCTGCGTCGGCGTTGTGGAAAAATCCGAAATCATCGACGGCTCCAAAGTGGCTGCCGGTGACGCCCTGCTGGCCCTGCCATCGTCCGGCCCGCACTCCAACGGCTACTCGCTGATCCGCAAGATCATCGAAGTGTCCGGTGCAGACATCGAAAACATCCAGCTCGACGGCAAGCCACTGACCGATCTGCTGATGGCCCCGACCCGTATCTACGTCAAGCCGTTGCTCAAGCTGATCAAAGACACCGGCGCCGTCAAAGCTATGGCCCACATCACCGGTGGCGGCCTGCTGGACAACATCCCACGCGTACTGCCTAAAGGCGCCCAGGCAATTGTCGACGTGGCCAGCTGGCAGCGTCCGGCGGTATTCGACTGGCTGCAAGAGAAAGGCAACGTCAACGAAACCGAAATGCACCGCGTGCTGAACTGCGGTGTAGGCATGGTGATCTGCGTAGCTCAAGAGCACGTTGAAACCGCGTTGAACGTCCTGCGTGAAGCCGGCGAGCAGCCATGGGTCATCGGCCAGATCGCAACTGCCGCCGAAGGCGCAGCTCAGGTTGAACTGAAAAACCTTAAGGCACATTGATGCAAGAGCGGATGCCCGCAACCTGTGATGTCGTGGTGCTGCTCTCCGGCACCGGCAGTAACTTGCAGGCCTTGATCGACAGCACGCGCACGGGCGATAGCCCTGTGCGCATCGCTGCGGTGATTTCCAACCGCAGCGACGCCTACGGCCTGCAACGCGCCAGGGACGCCGGTATCGATACCCGCTCCCTGGATCACAAGGCTTTCGAAGGCCGCGAGGCCTTCGATACAGCCTTGATCGAACTGATCGACGCCTTTAACCCCAAGCTCGTGGTCCTGGCCGGTTTCATGCGCATTCTCAGCGCTGACTTCGTGCGGCATTACCAGGGGCGCCTGCTGAATATCCACCCTTCCCTGCTGCCCAAATACAAAGGGTTACATACGCACCAACGCGCCCTTGAGGCCGGCGATGCGGAGCACGGCTGCAGCGTGCACTTCGTCACCGAGGAACTCGATGGCGGGCCTCTGGTCGTACAGGCAGTAGTTCCGGTAGAGTCTGCGGACTCTGCGCAGACGCTTGCGCAACGGGTTCATACCCAGGAACACAGGATTTACCCGTTGGCTGTTCGCTGGTTCGCTGAGGAGCGGTTGATTCTCAGTGAACAGGGTGCATTATTGGACGGTCAGTTACTCGCGGCCAGCGGCCACTTGATTCGAACCTAGGAGATTTTATGCGTCGCGCCCTGCTCTTCGCTTTTGCGCTGTTTGCCTTGCCTGCCGTGCAAGCGGCAGACCTTCAACCGTTCTCCGCCAGCTACACCGCCGACTGGAAACAGTTGCCCATGAGTGGTTCGGCCGAACGCAGCCTGACCAAGAATGACAACGGCACCTGGACCTTGAATTTCAAGGCTTCCATGATGATCGCCAGCCTGACCGAGACCAGCGTCATCCGTCTCGACAAAAATGCCCTGCAGCCACAGAGCTACACCTTCGAACGAGGTGGCCTGGGCAAGACGAAGAAGATCAACCTGGATTTCGACTGGACCGCCAACAAGGTCACCGGTTTTGAAAACAAGGACGCGGTCAACCTCCCACTGGAAAGCGGGATGCTGGACAAGTCCACCTACCAGTTGGTTTTGCAGCGTGATGTCGCCGCTGGCAAGAAAAGCATGAGCTATCGGGTGGCCGAAGGCACCGATACAGACACCTATGATTTCCGCGTGATCGGCCCGGAAAAGGTCCAGACCAAGGCAGGCTCCATTGATGCCATCAAGGTCGAGCGTGTGCGTGACCCGACACAAACCAAGCGCATTACCCAGATGTGGTTTGCCAAGGACTGGGGCGGCATCCTGGTTGCCCTGCGTCAGGTAGAAACCGACGGCAAGGAATACAACATCATGCTGCAAGACGGTACTGTGGACGGCAAGGCTGTCAAAGGCAGCTGATCCACCGCTATCGATATAGAGAGCCTCGCTGAATGCGGGGCTTTTTTTCGCCTCATGTGGCGAGCGGGCTTGCCCGCGTTGGGGCACGAAGCGACCCCAGTAAGCACCGCGCGCTATTCAAACAGGTTGGGAATAAGGTACTGGGGCTGCTACGCAGCCCAACGCGGGCAAGCCCGCTCGCCACAGCCTCTCCTCTCCTCTCCTCTCCTCTCCTCTCAAATGACGCAAACATGAAACTTTTGTCATAAAACTCAACCGCCTGCGACGCAATGTCGCGGTTTTCGGGGGCTGAAGGACTGTTCCAATTTCAGTAAAGGTCTGTTGCACTTTTTGCTTATTTACTTAGCAAGCTAACAAACCATATAACAAAGGCCTGCGACGCCTTGCCGCAGATCAACCAGAGATTGGAGCAAGCAGATGACTGTAAAAGTAACTGAACGCGACGATGCACATATGTCCCATGAAGGCGTAGCCAATGGCATCCGTATCTGGGATGTACATCAACAAGACCTGCTGGTAGGTATGTTTCACTCCGAAATCGATGCCCACAATTATAAAAGCGAGCTCGAAACCCTAGAGATGAAACGCCAGGCGCAAAGCTCCTGAAGCATTGAAATCCCGCTGGTACCCGGCCCACGCAGCCGCGGTACCGGCAAACAAAAACCCCGCCGTTGAGCGGGGTTTGTTGTTTTATGGGCCTACTGGGGATGCTGCGCAACCCAACGGGGGCAAGCCCCCTCGCCACAATGTTGCCTTACCACATCAGATCATCAGGGATCTGGTAGGCCGCATACGGATCATCCTCATCCGGCACCTGGCTCTCGGTCAGGATGTTGAGTTGGACAATTCGCTCTGGCGCCCGCTCCTGAATCTTCAGCGCCGCCTCACGCGGAATCACTTCGTAACCGCCACCGTGATGGACAATCGCCAGGGAGCCGTTGCTCAGCTTATTGCGCATCAATGTGTTGACCGACAGGCGCTTGACCTTCTTGTCATCGACGAAGTTGTAGTAATCCTCGGTGGTCAACTTCGGCAAGCGCGAGGTTTCGATCAATTGCTTGACCTGAGCTGTGCGCGCTTTGGCCTCGGCCTTTTCCTGCTGCAGGCGGTTCAGTTCCTGGTCACGCTTGACCTTCTCGGCCTGCGCCTCAATGGCCAGACGCGCCTGGGTGTCATCAGCTTCGACCTGGCCTTTATGGACCAGACGCTGCTGTTTCTGTTTATCCTTGCCGACCTGCTTGGCCTGCTTTTGATTGACCAGACCTGCTTTGAGCAACTGGTCGCGAAGGGAAAGGCTCATGGTGCTTACTCACTTAGGCAACTGCTCAACCGCAGCTGGACACATTCTTTTCCTGACGTTTGGCTTCGCCCCACAGGGCGTCCAACTCTTCGAGGGTGCAATCTTCTATGGGACGGTGGGTCTCGCGCAATGCCTGTTCGATAAATCGGAAACGTCGTTCGAATTTGGCATTGGCGCCGCGCAGGGCGGTTTCCGGGTCAACCTTGAGATGACGAGCCAGGTTGACCGCCGCAAACAGCAGGTCACCGACTTCATCAGCGATAGCCGCCGGGTCGTTATCGGCCATGGCTTCAAGTACTTCATCCAGCTCTTCGCGCACGTTATCCACTACCGGCAACGCCGCTGGCCAATCGAAACCGACTTGCCCTGCGCGTTTTTGCAATTTGGCTGCGCGGGACAAAGCGGGCAAGGTTGTGGGCACATCGTCGAGCAAGGATAACTGCTCAGGTGTATCGGACTTTTCTGCCCTCTCCTCAGCTTTGATCTCCTCCCAACGTACCTTGACCTGTTCTTCACTTAACTGTGGGATATCCAGCGGTGCGTACAGATCTCCCGTCGGGAACACATGGGGGTGACGACGAATCAGCTTGCGGGTGATGCTGTCGATCACCCCGGCAAACTCGAAACGCCCTTCTTCCCGTGCCAGTTGGCTGTAATACACGACCTGAAACAACAGGTCGCCTAACTCACCTTGCAGGTGATCAAAATCCCCGCGCTCGATGGCATCGGCGACTTCGTAGGCTTCTTCCAGGGTGTGCGGAACAATGGTGGCGTAGGTTTGCTTGATGTCCCACGGGCAACCGTATTGCGGGTCCCGCAGGCGGCTCATCAGGTGCAGCAAGTCTTCAAGTGAATACATCAATCAATCTCTGTCCGCTGAAATGGGAACGCTGAAGCTCAAATGTGGGAGCGGGCTTGTGGGAGCTGGCTTGCCTGCGACGGCATCGACTCGGTGTATCTGATACACCGAGGCGCCTGCATCGCGGGCAAGCCCGGCTCCCACACAAGCCTGTTCCCACACTAGTGCGCGCTCATCCCACTACTCAAGGCGTCCGGTTGCGCCGGGTCTCAATGATGTTCGGCAACTGGGAAATACGCCCCAGCAGCCGTCCCAGCGCGTCCAGCCCCGGAATCTCGATGGTCAGGGACATCAACGCGGTGTTGTCCTCCTTGTTCGAGCGTGTATTGACCGCCAATACGTTGATCCGCTCATTGAGCAGCACTTGCGACACATCCCGCAGTAGACCGGAGCGATCGTAGGCGCGAATGACGATGTCCACCGGATAGGTGAGCACCGGCACCGGGCCCCAACTGACCTGGATGATCCGCTCCGGCTCACGCCCGCCCAGCTGCAACACCGAGGCACAATCCTGACGGTGAATGCTCACCCCACGGCCTTGGGTGATGTAACCGACGATTGCGTCGCCCGGAAGCGGCTGGCAGCAGCCAGCCATTTGCGTCATCAGGTTGCCGACGCCCTGGATCTGGATATCACCACGTTTGCCCGGTTTGTAGCCCGTGGCCTTGCGCGGGATCAGTTCCAACTGCTCGCTGCCACGCTCCGGCTCCACCAACTGCTGGGCCAGGTTGACCAACTGCGCCAGGCGCAAATCGCCGGCACCGAGGGCGGCGAACATGTCTTCGGCGATCTTCATGTTGGCCTTTTCGGCCAGCTTGTCGAAGTCGACCTGCGGCAGCCCCAGACGTGCCAGCTCGCGCTCGAGCAAGGTCTTGCCGGCCGCGACGTTTTGATCACGCGCCTGCAACTTGAACCAATGGACAATCTTCGCCCGCGCCCGGGATGTGGTGATGTAGCCCAGGTTCGGGTTCAGCCAGTCGCGGCTCGGCGTACCGTGCTTGCTAGTGATGATCTCGACCTGTTCACCAGTCTGCAGGCTGTAGTTGAGCGGCACGATGCGCCCGTTGATCTTGGCGCCACGGCAGTTGTGGCCGATCTCGGTGTGCACGCGGTACGCAAAGTCCAACGGCGTGGCGCCCTTGGGCAGGTCGATGGCGTGACCGTCGGGGGTGAAGATGTAGACCCGATCGGGTTCGATATCCACCCGCAACTGTTCGGCCAGGCCGCCGATATCGCCGAGTTCTTCGTGCCATTCCAGCACCTGGCGCAACCAGGAGATTTTCTCTTCGTACTGGTTGGAGCCGGCCTTGACGTCGGTGCCCTTGTAGCGCCAGTGAGCACACACACCCAGCTCAGCCTCTTCGTGCATGGCGTGGGTGCGGATCTGCACTTCCAGCACTTTGCCCTCGGGGCCGATCACTGCGGTGTGCAACGAGCGATAGCCGTTTTCCTTGGGGTTGGCGATGTAGTCGTCGAACTCCTTGGGAATGTGCCGCCACAGCGTGTGGACGATGCCCAGCGCGGTGTAGCAATCGCGCATTTCCGGCACCAGCACCCGCACGGCGCGTACGTCGTAGATCTGGCTGAAGGCCAGACCCTTGCGCTGCATTTTGCGCCAGATGGAATAGATGTGCTTGGCCCGGCCACTGATGTCAGCCTCGACGCCAGTAGCCTGCAACTCGGAGCGCAACTGGCCCATCACGTCACTGATAAAGCGCTCACGGTCCAGCCGCCGCTCGTGGAGCAGCGTGGCGATCTGTTTGTATTGATCGGGTTCGAGGTAGCGGAAGGACAGGTCCTCCAGCTCCCACTTGATATGACCGATGCCCAGACGGTGGGCCAACGGCGCGTAGATATCGAAAACTTCCCGGGCAACGCGATTGCGCTTTTCGTCGTCGGCAGTTTTTACCGCACGAATCGCGCAGGTACGCTCGGCCAGTTTGATCAGGGCAACGCGCACGTCATCGACCATCGCTACCAGCATCTTGCGCAGGTTTTCCACTTGGCCCTGGGTGCCCATCACCATGGACTGACGCGGGCTGAGGCTGGCGCTGATGGCGGCCATGCGCGCCACACCATCAATCAACTTGGCGACCACGGCGCCAAACCGCTGGCTGACGGTGGGCAGCGCAATATGCCCTTCGCGCACGCCGCGATACAGCACGGCCGCGATCAACGAATCCTGATCGAGCTTGAGATCGGCGAGGATCTCGGCGATTTCCAACCCTGTGCGAAAGCTTGAGGTGCCTTCGGCCCACAGGTTCTTGGCCGCATTGTCTTGCTGCTCAGACTCACGAGCGAACTCGCAGGCTGCTTTCAAGGCTTCACGGTCCAGTGCCGGGTCGACACTGACGGCATGATCCAGCCATGCCTCGAGATTGATACTGCCGTCGGTGTTGATCGGCTGGTGTGCTCTCACCTGTACCATCTTGCTTACCTTCCCTACGACGCACCTTTAGTGCATCAAAATCATCGCTGACCTGCTTTACAAAACAAGCTTGCGCACACTCCCTGGCAGGTCACAGGCCCAGAGATGCAGGCCAGTCGGATTAAACAGGCATCCTAGCCCGCTTCAAATAACGCCATGGCCTCGACATGGGCCGTCTGCGGAAACATGTCGAGGATCCCGGCACGCTTTAGCCGGTAGCCTTGCTTGACCAACTCGACCGTGTCCCGCGCCAGCGTCGCTGGGTTGCAGGACACATACACCAGGCGATCGGCCCCCAGAGTGGCGAGCTTGCGCACAGCCTCCAGGGCACCATCGCGAGGTGGGTCCAAGAGTACCGCAGAAAAGCCCTCTTTGGCCCACTCTGCGTCGGTCAAAGGCTGGGACAAATCGGCCTGAAAAAACTGCACATTATGCAAATTGTTGCTGATGGCGTTGGCCGCAGCACGATCAACCATCGCCTGCACACCTTCTACCGCCACCACCTCCCGCACCTGACGCGCCAGGGGCAAGGCGAAATTGCCCAGGCCGCAAAACAGGTCCAGAACCCGTTCATCAGACTTCGGCGCCAGCCACTCCAGGGCCTGGGCAACCATCGCCTCGTTGACCCCGGCGTTGACCTGGATAAAATCCCCCGGCCGATAGGCCAGCTCCAGATCCCAGCGCTCCAACCGATAACCCAGGGCCTGATCTGGTTCGAATGGCTGCGGCTCGCCTTCGCCATGGAGCCACAGTTGCGCTTCATGGAACGTACAAAATTCTTTCAGGATCGTCAGGTCCGCTTCGGACAACGGCGACATGTGCCGCAACAACACGGCGATGGACGATCCGCTGAACAGTTCGACATGGCCCAGAGCCTGAGGCTTGCTCAGACGCCGTAGCATATTCGGCAAACGCTGCATGATCGGTTGCAAGGCCTGTACCAGCACCGGGCAATCGTCGATAGCGACGATGTCCTGGCTGGCGACAGCGCGGAAACCCACCTCAAGTTTTTTCGCCTTGGCATCCCAGCGCACGGCCACCCGGGCACGACGGCGATAGGCGAATTCCGGGCCGCTCAATGGCGCGGCCCACTCTTGGGGTTCGACACCCGCCACGCGGGACAACTGCTCGGCGAGCATGCGCTGTTTCAGGGCGAGTTGTTCGTCGTGGGGCAAGTGCTGCAGGCTGCAACCGCCACAGCGGCCGGCATGCACACAGGGTGCGGGACGGCGCAACTCGCTGGCCTTGAACACCCGCTCGGTACGGGCCTCGACCACTTTGCCATGGGCGCCCAGCACCCGCGCCTCGACCTCTTCGCCAGCCAGTGCACCGATCACAAACCAGGTGCGGCCTTCGAAGAACACGATGCCACGGCCGTCATTGGCCAGGCGCTCGATGGTCAGGCGCTGTTTCTTGCCCGTCGGTATTTGTGGGGCCCGGCTGCCGCCCGTCGGTTGGAAGCGCAAGCCTCTCTCGTGCTTGGCCATCAGTTAGGCGCGTCGAAAATGCCGGTCGACAGGTAACGGTCGCCACGGTCACAGATGATCGCAACAATCACCGCGTTTTCCAGCTCCTGGGACAAGCGCAACATCCCCGCCACAGCGCCACCTGAGGACACGCCGCAGAAGATGCCCTCTTCACGGGCCAAGCGCCGGGTGGTGTCTTCGGCTTCACGCTGGGCCATGTCGATGATGCGATCGACGCGCTCGGCGTTGTAGATCTTCGGCAAGTACTCTTGCGGCCAGCGACGAATCCCGGGGATCGCCGAACCTTCCATGGGTTGCAAACCGACGATCTGGATCTCGGGGTTCTGCTCCTTGAGGAAGCGCGACGTGCCCATGATGGTGCCGGTGGTGCCCATGGAACTGACGAAATGGGTGATGGTGCCTTGGGTCTGGCGCCAGATCTCCGGACCGGTGCTGGTGTAGTGCGCCTCCGGGTTATCACCGTTGGCGAACTGGTCCAGCACCTGGCCACGGCCTTCGGCAGCCATGCGCTCGGCGAGATCGCGTGCACCCTCCATGCCTTCTTCCTGGGTCACCAGAATCAGCTCGGCGCCATAGGCGGTCATCGCTGCCTTGCGCTCGGCGCTGCCGTTGTCGGGCATGATCAGGATCATCTTGTAACCCTTGATCGCCGCGGCCATGGCCAGGGCAATCCCGGTATTACCGGAGGTGGCTTCGATCAGGGTATCGCCGGGCTGGATCTGCCCACGCAGCTCGGCGCGGGTGATCATCGACAGCGCCGGGCGGTCCTTGACCGAGCCCGCAGGGTTATTCCCTTCGAGCTTGAGCAACAAGGTATTACTCGTATTGCCCGGCATGCGCTGCAAGCGGACCAGCGGGGTGTTGCCGACGCAATCGGCGATAGTTGGGTACTGCAAGGTCATGGCGTATTCGCAATCCAGACTGCGGGGGCGCCCATCATACCGGCAAACGCTGGCGGGCCATATCACGCAAAGTATGGTGTTTATCGCTTAATGGAATAAGTAACAAAACAATCATCCTGGACCATGGTTTTTCTGGAAAACCTCATCGCCCATCGCTGCGATCTGCCCTTCGATCAACGCCTCGAACGGCTTCAACAACGGCTCGAACGACACGGGGGCCTCCAATACCTGAAGCGCCTGCACAATCGCCTCCACCGTCGACAACGCCCCTGGCCCCGGCGCCTTGCGCAGCCGATATCTGGACACGGCGCCCTCGGCCAACGTGACTCGCGGCAACGCCGCCAACAAGGGGTTGAGGTGCAGCAATTTGCGCGCCTTGCGCCAGGTACCGTCGGGCACTACCAACAGCAACGGCTCGTCGGACGGCGTATACGCCTGCAACGGTTGCGCATCCTCGGCAGGAAACAACAGTCGCGTCCGGTACCCGGGTACGTTCAATAAGGCTGGCAGATTCTCAAACACCTCCCCCACCACCAACTGCGCATTCATCAGCCCCAGCGCCGCCAACCGCGCAGTGTTCAAGGCGTGGTTGACCTCACTGGGATGCTGCAGCAGCAACACGCGGGTGCGGCTATCCAGGCTCGGGATCAGCGGACACAAGCAGTGAGTGAGCGGCCTGAGGCAGCGGGAACATTGGGGTCTGGACATGAGTTTTCAGGCCTGGTTGAGCTGGGCTTTGAGCAAGTCGCGGAAGGTTTGGATCAGCGGTTCGCGACTGCGGCCCCGGCGCATGATCATCGAAAACGGCGCCTGATAACCAAAAGTCGCTGGCAACAGCACCCGCAGGTCACCCTTGTCGGCCCAGGCCTGAGCATAGTGCTCCGGCAGGTAGCCGATGTAGGCACCTGACAGCACCAGGATCAGTTGCGCCTCCATACTTTCCACGGTAGCGGCGCTGTGCTTGAAGCCGTGGCGTGCCAGTTCGGCCTGGCTCCAGTAACCACGACCGACCATGCGTTGCTGGGTGATCACTTGTTCAGGAATGCGCCGTTCGTTGAACAACGGGTGACGTGTGCTGCAATACAACCAGTGCTGCTCCCGATAGAGCGGCATGTAGATCAGCCCGCTCATGCGCGTGGAAAAAGCGCCGATGGCCAAGTCCAGACGATTGTCCTGCACCCCCAGTTGCAGTTCGTAGGGGCTCATTACCGACAGGTGCAAATGCACCGCCGGGTGTTCAAGACTGTAGGCACCGATCACCTCGGCGAACGGCAGGGCCTTGTCGCTGACGGTGGAGTCCAGCACGCCGAGCTTGAGGGTGCCGCGCAACTCGCCCTTGAGCGCAGCGGCGTATTGCTCGAAGCCTTCCAGTTCGCCGAGTAGACGCAAGGTTTCCTGGTGGAACAGTTCGCCCTTGCTGGTCAAGCTGAAACCGCCCCGCCCGCGATGGCACAGCACCAGGCCCAACGCGCCTTCCAGTTGGCTCATGTAGGTGCTGATGGCCGACGTCGACAGGTTGAGTTCGTGCTGGGCGTTGGCAAACCCCTGGTGCCGCACCACGCTGACAAAAATGCGCAGGAGTTTCAGGTCGGGCAAGGCGTTGGCCATGAGTGGCTCCGAGTAACAATCGGTAAAGTCTACCTCAGAGATTAGTTTAGAAAAATCTGAACTAAGTATTTGCGCCCAGCGATTCTTCCCCTCCCCGGCATTTCGCAGAATCGGCCTCTAATAAACAAAACAACGATGAGGCAATCCCGTGGACAAGATTTTCCACCAACCACTGGGCGGCAACGAAATGCCGCGCTTCGCCGGCATCGCCACCATGATGCGTCTTCCCCATTTGCAATCGGCCGAGGGTCTCGATGCCGCCTTTATCGGCGTGCCCCTGGATATCGGCACCTCCCTGCGCGCCGGCACCCGCTTCGGGCCCCGTGAAATCCGCGCCGAGTCGGTGATGATCCGCCCCTACAATATGGCCACCGGCGCCGCGCCGTTTGACTCGTTGTCCGTTGCGGACATCGGCGATGTCGCCATCAATACCTTCAACCTGCTGGACGCTGTGCGGATCATCGAAGAGTCTTACGATGAGATCCTTGAGCACGATGTGATTCCGTTGACCCTGGGCGGCGACCACACCATCACCCTGCCGATCCTGCGGGCGATCCACAAGAAACACGGCAAGGTCGGGCTGGTGCACATCGATGCCCACGCTGACGTCAACGACCATATGTTCGGCGAGAAAATCGCCCACGGCACCACCTTCCGCCGCGCCGTGGAAGAAGGTCTGCTCGATTGCGACCGCGTGGTGCAGATCGGCCTGCGAGCCCAGGGCTACACCGCTGAAGACTTCAACTGGAGCCGCAAGCAGGGCTTTCGCGTAGTCCAGGCTGAGGAATGCTGGCACCACTCCCTGGCGCCATTGATGGCCGAAGTGCGTGAGAAGGTCGGCGGTGGCCCGGTCTATCTGAGCTTCGACATCGACGGCATCGACCCGGCTTGGGCGCCTGGCACCGGCACCCCGGAAATCGGTGGGCTGACCACCATCCAGGCGATCGAGATCATCCGTGGCTGCCAAGGCCTGGACCTGATTGGTTGCGATCTGGTAGAAGTTTCGCCGCCCTATGACACCACCGGCAACACCTCGCTGCTGGGCGCCAACCTGCTGTACGAAATGCTCTGCGTACTGCCGGGCGTGGTCCACCGCTAATGAACGAACGCGACGAGGTTTTGGACGCGGCGGCCGACCTGGTGTCGGCCTTCGCCCGCAATGATCGCGACGCCTACTTCGGCGCGTTCAGTGCGCACGCCAGCTTCGTGTTCTACACCCTTCCCGAGCCGCTGCTGAGTCGCGATGCCTATCAGGTGTTGTGGGACAGCTGGCGCCGGGATGAAGGCTTCGAGGTGCTGTCCTGCACCTCAAGCAACGCTTTCGTCAACCTGCAAGGTGACGTGGCGATATTTATTCATGACGTGGCCACCGAGCTGCGCATGAACGGGGAGCAAAGCTTTAGCCAGGAACGCGAGACCATTGTCTTCAAACGACAAGGTTTGCGCACACAACAACAAAAAGGCCTGTGGCTGGCCTGTCACGAACATTTGTCCGCTATGCCGGAAGGGCTGCCGCCCCCTTAGCCAATGTGATCGGAGCAGATCATGAATAATAAAAACAACGAAAACAGTATTCGCAACATAGAAACCAACGGCGTCGAACAGATCCCGGACCATGAGCGCACAGCCGGGCCCAAGGATTTGTTTCGCCTGATTTTCGGCGGTGCCAACACCTTTGCCACCGCAGTACTGGGCAGCTTCCCGGTGCTGTTTGGCTTGTCGTTCCAGGCCGGCGTCTGGGCGATTGTCCTCGGCGTGCTGGTGGGCGCGGTGATCCTGGCACCCATGGGCCTGTTCGGGCCGCTCAATGGCACCAACAACGCAGTGTCTTCGGGTGCGCATTTCGGTGTGCACGGGCGGATTGTCGGCTCGTTCCTATCACTGCTAACCGCTATCGCGTTTTTCTCACTGTCGGTGTGGAGTTCAGGCGATGCATTGGTCGGTGGTGCGAAACGGCTGATTGGCTTGCCGGAAACCGACCTGACCCTGGGCCTCGCTTACGGCGTATTCGCGATCCTGGTACTGACGGTGTGCATCTACGGCTTCCGCTTCATGCTGTGGGTCAACCGTATTGCCGTGTGGGCGGCGAGCTTGCTGTTCTTGCTGGGGATCTTTGCCTTCGCACCGACTTTCGACAGCCACTTCGCGGGCACCGTCGGCCTCGGCCAGACCGGCTTCTGGGCATCCTTTATCGGTGCCGCACTGGTAGCCATGAGCAACCCGATTTCCTTCGGCGCGTTTCTTGGCGACTGGTCGCGCTATATCCCTCGGGAAACGCCTAAAGGCCGGATCATGCTGGCGGTAATCGCCGCGCAGATCGCGACCCTGATTCCGTTCCTGTTCGGCCTGGCCACTGCGACCATCGTGGCGATCAAAGCGCCGGACTATATCGCAGCCAATAACTACGTCGGCGGCCTGCTGGCGGTGGCGCCAAGCTGGTTCTTCCTGCCGGTATGCCTGATCGCGGTGATCGGCGGCATGTCCACCGGCACCACCTCGCTGTATGGCACCGGCCTGGACATGTCCAGCGTGTTCCCACGGCTGTTGTCGCGGGTCAAGGCGACGTTGCTGATCGGTGTGATGTCGATTGCCTTCATCTTCATCGGACGTTTCGCCGCCAACCTGGTGCAGAGCGTGTCGACCTTCGCCGTGCTGATCATTACCTGCACCACGCCGTGGATGGTGATGATGATCATCGGCCTGATCGTACGCCGAGGCTTCTACTGCCCGGACGACCTGCAAGTCTTCACCCGCGGTGAGACCGGCGGACGCTACTGGTTCAGCCATGGCTGGAACTGGCGCGGCCTGGGCGCCTGGATTCCCAGTGCGCTGGTGGGGCTGTGCTTCGTCAACTTGCCTGGGCAGTTTGTCGGGCCACTGGGCAACCTGGCCGATGGCATCGACATCAGCCTGCCAGTGACCTTGGGCCTGGCCTCGGTGGTGTACCTGACCTTGCTTCGTCTGTTTCCGGAACCGGCTTCGGTTTACGGGCCAAACGATTCTCGTAGCAAGCGCACGGATGCGCTCGATAAACCGGCGATGCAACAAGCCGCCTGATAGCCCATAAAAAAGATAATCGGAGACCCGCCGTCATGGCTTTAGATCTATTCGTCGTCCTCATCTACGCCGCCGGCATGCTGGTGCTCGGCTACTACGGCATGCGCCGCGCCAAGACCCATGAAGACTACTTGGTGGCCGGCCGCAACCTGGGCCCGACGCTGTACATGGGCACCATGGCCGCTACCGTGCTCGGTGGTGCGTCCACCGTTGGCACCGTACGCCTGGGCTATGTCCACGGCATTTCCGGGTTCTGGCTGTGCGCCGCGTTGGGCGCGGGAATCATTGCGCTGAACCTGTTCCTCGCCAAACCGCTGCTCAAGCTGAAAATCTTCACCGTGACCCAGGTCCTGGAGAAGCGCTACAACCCCATGGCCCGCCAGGCCAGTGCGGTGATCATGCTGGCCTACGCGCTGATGATCGGCGTGACCTCGATCCTGGCCATCGGCACCGTGCTGCAAGTGCTGTTCGACCTGCCGTTCTGGATCTCGGTATTGGTGGGCGGCGGCGTGGTGGTGGTCTACTCGACCATCGGCGGCATGTGGTCGCTGACCCTGACCGACATCGTGCAATTCGTGATCAAGACCGTCGGCCTGATGTTTATCCTGTTGCCGATCTGCCTGTACCGCGTCGGCGGCTGGGACGAACTGGTGGCCAAGCTGCCCGCGTCGAATTTCAGCTTCACCGAAATCGGCTGGGACACCATCATCACCTACTTCATGATCTACTTCTTCGGCATCCTGATCGGCCAGGACATCTGGCAGCGAGTGTTCACCGCCCGTGACGAAAAGGTCGCCAAGTACGCGGGCACCTTCGCTGGTTTCTACTGCATCCTCTACGGCCTGGCCTGTGCACTGATCGGCATGGCCGCCCATGTACTGCTTCCGGACCTGGACAACGTCAACAACGCCTTCGCCGCCATCGTCAAAGTCTCGCTGCCTGACGGTATTCGCGGCCTGGTGATTGCCGCCGCACTGGCTGCGATGATGTCCACCGCCAGCGCCGGCTTGCTGGCCGCCTCCACTGTATTGACCGAAGACCTGCTGCCGCGCCTGCGGGGTGGTAAACAGTCGAGCCTGAATATCAACCGCCTGTTTACCCTGCTGACCGGCATCGCCGTGCTGGGCATTGCCCTGGTAGTGAGCGACGTGATCAGCGCCTTGACCCTGGCTTACAACCTGCTGGTGGGCGGCATGCTGATCCCGCTGATCGGGGCGATTTTCTGGAAACGCGCGACCACCTCGGGTGCGATCACGTCCATGACGCTGGGTTTTGTCACGGCCCTGGCATTCATGATCAAGGATGGGTTGGACGCCAATACGCCGATCTATTACAGCCTCGGCGTGGGTCTGGTGAGTTTTGTGCTGGTGAGTTTGTTGTCTCGTCGGCCTGAGGCAGCGGCTGTTCGCGCGGTCTGATAACGAAGCTTTCTTCAACGGGTGCGACGTCGGTTGTCGCACCCGTTTTTTTTACCTGATCTAGCGCTCAGCCCTGACAAATAGATCGTCGCACTCCTCACACGCAAAATATTGCTCCAGCGCCAGACACTCAATCACCCCGGTGGCTCCCGCCCTCACCTGCCACGTGCACGCTTGCCCCTGGTATTTCAACGTACCTTCAAGGTAACAAGGCGCCCACTCGTAGCGATCATGCAACGTGCGACTATCAATAGTTGCGGCGCGCTGGAAAAAATCCCGTACCTGGTTCCGATCAAGAGGGACGTCTGAAGGACGACAGCTTTGAGGTTCCAGAGACTGGAAGTGGGAGATGACGATGTCTTCTACGTTGTTTTTAGAGTCTGAGGCATGGGGGCTTACGCAGCCTGCGATAAGCACCACAATGCCCGACAACCGAAACCCGGAGCTCATATGCACATCGCTCTGCTTTTGCCTTGAGGGAAGCAACAACATAGGGCTTTAGAACAATGAAAATACTGGCGGGTACCGCAACAGGAGATGTCCGACCAGAACGGTTTCATAGTCAGACAAATTCAATGATTCAGCGAAAACAAGATTTGGGAAATTTTAGCCTGCAGGCCCAGCCTCAGGGGCCAAAACAACCCTGAGTAACCCACCCGGCAGCGCTCGCACGATAAACCCAACCTTCGCGTGAGCGCCTTTCAGGACTTACCTGCGACGCGGCCGACGTTGCTCATCATCGGTGCGAATAGGCACCGGTTGCAGCGGAGGCTCGATCAAGCCCAGTGCGACGCCGAGGTCGTGCAGCCAGTTTTGCAGTTTCTCTTTCATGGTGCCCCCTTGGGGTAATGCCGAACGGCAGAGTTCTGTCGCCGTTTCATACAGATAGTAGCCCTAAGTCCTACGTAATGCTTGCTTGAAAGCACAACGAACTATTACTGAATGGATCAAAATCCTGACGGATCGTTCAAGCAATCGCTCGGGCATCTTGTACGGGTTCTACCTTGCCCTCTTGTTGCAGATCAATCCACGCATTGAGGTTAGCCCCGAGCATACCCTTGCGCCACATCAGCCAGGTGGTGGCACTGGCAAAAGGCTCCGCCAGCGGATGAACGGACACGCTGTCCTTGCCGGGCAAGCTCTCGAGCATCGATTCAGACATCAATGCCACCCCGGAACCGGCGATGACACAGGCCAGCATGCCCTGATACGACTCAATTTCGATGGCCCGGCCCATGGCCACACGATCGTGGGAAAACCACGCCTCCAGCCGCGCCCGGTAGGAACAACTGCGTCGGAAGGTGAACACCGAGCGCCCGGCGACGTCTTGGGGCCCGCGCACCGGTGGGTGATCAGCTTCACAAATCAGCACCAAACGCTCTTCACACAGAGGCACGCCGTCCAGCGTGGCCAGGGTCAGCGGCCCATCCACCAATGCTGCGTCCAGACGCCCGGTGATCAGGCCCTCTAGCAACTCACCACTGGGCGCCGATTGCACCTGCAAGTTCACCATCGGATAAGCCTTGTGATAACGCGCCAGCAACGTCGGTAAATGAATCGCCGCCGTGCTGTACATGCTGCCCAGGACAAAGTCCCCGGCGGGCTGCCCGCCCTGCACGGCGCCATGGGCTTCGTCATGCAAGGCCAGTAGCCGTGCGCTGTAGTCCAGCAGGACCTTGCCGGCCGGTGACAACTGCAAGCGCTGGCGCTCACGGACGAACAACTCTACACCCAACTGTTCTTCCATCTGCTTGAGCCGGGTCGACAGGTTGGACGGCACCCGATGCAGGCGCTCGGCGGCACGAGTGATGGAGCCCTCCTCGGCCACGGCCTGGAAAATCCGCAATTGACTGAACTCCACACCATTCTCCTAAACAGAACAAGTTACTCACTATTATTCAATTTTAAAGAAAGTCAATCCGTCCTAGCCTAACGGTCACTCGCTGCTTGCAGGAAAACTGACCATGTCCCCCCTCATCCGCTTACTCGCCAGCTTTATCGCTCTGATGATGGCCATGGGCATTGGCCGCTTCGCCCTTACTCCCCAAATGCCCCATTTGCTCAGTGAAGGGCAGATCGACCTGACACAGGCCGGCCTGATCGCGGCGGCCAACTACCTGGGCTATTTCGTCGGGGCGGTGGATTCGATGTTCGCCCGTAGCCATCATCATGTGCGCGGGCGGCTGCTCGGTGGATTGTGGTTGTGTGTACTGCTGACCCTGGCTTCGTTCTGGGCCAATGGGTTCTGGTCACACCTGTTATTGCGCTTTGGTACCGGCGTCGCCAGCGCCTGGGTACTGGTGATGATCACAGGCTTGAGCCAGCCACTGGCTATTGCCGCTGGTCGCCCACGCCTGGGGGCCTTGGTCTTTGCCGGACCGGGTTTGGGGATTTTTCTGACCGGGCTTCTCGCGCTCGGCTCACACTTGCTGAATCAGACGTCTGCCACTTTATGGCTGATCTACGCAGCGGTCGCCCTGGTGATGTTGCTGGTGATTCTGCCGCTGTTGCCCCAGGCAAACGCCACCACGGCGCCTGCCGCCAATGCTCAGGGTGGCACCAACGGCAGCATTGCGCGTTTGGGCTGGATCTATTGCCTCTACGGTCTGGGCTACATCATTCCGGCGACGTTTCTGTCGCAGATGGCCAGTGCCCAGTTCAAAGGTGCCTGGCAGGCTGATTTGTTCTGGCCGTGCTTTGGCTTGGCCTCGGCGATTGGCGTGCTGCTGGTCAGCCTGCGTCGACACAACCCGAACGCTACCCGGCATTGGTTGATCGCGACGTTATGGCTGCAAGGCGCCGGCGTCTCCGCTTGTCTGCTGGGCAATGGCGCGGGGTTGGCGCTGGGGGTACTGCTGTGTGGGATGCCGTTCCTGGCGTGCATGCAGTTGGTGATGCAACGTCTACGTGAAATCGCACCGCACGGCACCCAACGCAATGCCGGCTTGCTGACCGCATGTTTCGCCGTTGGCCAACTAAGTGGCCCGCTGCTGGCGGCGGTGAGCAGTCACTTCAGTGGCGGGCTGCAGCCCGCCCTGATCGTGGCCGGTAGCGGTTTGTTGCTGGCGGGGGCGCTGTTGCTGCGCCCCGCCGCCGCTACCGTGACCGGCGCAAATCCGCTCAGCCAGTAACCAGTGTCGCCGGGGCACGGACCTGCTCCCGGCGAGCCAGGACCAGAAAAAACGCACCGCCGAGAAAGCAACCGGTGAACCAGGCAAAGTTGGCCATCGGCTGCAGCACGGGAATGAAGGTAATCGCCACACCCACCAGCGTCGCGGGCACCAGCGCCTTGACTGCCGTCCAGTTGACCCCGCCGTCGAAGTAATAACGTCCACTCGGGCTGTCATCGAACAGCGCGTCGACATCAATCTTCTGATTTTTGATCAGGTAGTAATCCACCAACATAATCCCGAACAACGGCCCGATAAACGCCGCCAGTATGTCCAGGGTGTAATGGATCATCAGCGGATTATTGAACAGGTTCCAAGGGGTGATGAAGACCGAAGCCACCGCCGCGATCATCCCGCCGGCACGCCAACTGATCTTGCTTGGAGCCACGTTGGCGAAATCGAAGGCTGGCGAGACAAAGTTCGCGACGATATTAATGCCAATGGTCGCGGTGACGAACGCAAACGCCCCCAGCAATACGGCCATGTCATTGTCGATGCGCGAGACGGTCGCAATCGGGTCGTGGAGCATTTCACCGAACACCGGCAAGGTGCCCGAGACAATCACCACGGTCACCACAGAGAACGCCAGGAAGTTCACCGGCAGCCCCCAGAAATTACCGCGCCGCACGTCCTTCATGGTGCGGCAGTAGCGACTGAAATCGCCGAAATTCAAAGTAGGTCCGGAAAAATACGAGACCACCAGCGCCGTGGCGACGATCACCTGACCGAATGCTTCCCAGCCAGACAGGGACTTTTCCGACAGGGTAAAACTGATATTCGCCCAGCCTGCTTTCCAGACAATCCAGCCGGCCAGCACGAACATCACCGCATAGACCACGGGACCGGCCCAGTCGATAAAACGGCGAATGGATTCCATGCCGGTCCAGAACACCAATGCCTGGAGCGACCACAAACTGAGGAAACCGAACCAACCCAAGTAAGACAGGCCGGCAAAATGCGGCTCAGCGTACGCCGCCATCTGTGGGAAAAAGCGCAGCACCACAATGATCAAGGCACTGGACGCCAGGTACGTCTGAATCCCATACCAGGCAACGGCGATCAAACCGCGAATCACCGCCGGAATATTCGCCCCGAACACACCAAAGGCCATCCGGCAGATCACCGGATATGGGACGGCGGCCTGCTGGCTCGGCTTGGCCACCAGATTGGCAATCAACTGAACAATGCAGATACCGGCCAGCAAGGCGATCAACACCTGCCAACTGGCTAACCCTAACGCAAACAAGCTGGCCGCAAATACATAACCGCCGACGCTGTGCACATCACTCATCCAAAAGGCGAAGATGTTGTACCAGTTCCATTTTTGCGGCAGCGGTCCCAGGTCCTGGTTGTACAGGCGCGGGCTGTAGCCTTTGGGCAATTGTTCGGACATCGCAGGGCTCCTCGAAAATACCGGCCTGCCACCCGCAACGGGAGTGCGTACGGGAGGCGGCATGGTTTGTATACGAGATGATGAGCAGAATGCGTGCCAACGGAATAAAAGACGACACAATCCCTCTAGGACAAGGGTCAAAAGAGAGAGGGATCAGCCAACAGAAAGGGAGATAAAGCGATTAAACGGTGCAGATGCGCTCAGCAACGGTGCAGCTCAATCCTGTACACAATCAATTGCACAGCTGCTGCTTGCAGGAGCAGACGTGCTCCCGCAACACAACCCATCTCGGTCAGCTCAACTCAATGCGATCCGCATGAATCACAATGTGCCCCTGCTTGTAGAGCGCACCAATGGCCTTCTTGAAGTTGCCCTTGCTGACGCCGAACAAACTGCTGATCAAGGCCGGATCGCTTTTATCGCTGACCGGCAACGTGCCGTTGTTGTCACGCAACTTGGCGAGGATCTTCGAGTTCAGGCTGGAGGCCGCCTCTTCACCCACCGGTTGCAGGCTCAGGCTGATGTTGCCGTCGGCGCGGATTTCCTTGATAAAACCTTTCTCTTCTTTACCCGGGCGCAGGAACTTGAACACTTCGTTTTTGTGGATCAGGCCCCAGTGCTTGTTGTTGATGATCGCCTTGAAGCCCATATCGGTGGCTTCAGCAACCAGCAGATCAACTTCCTGGCCGACTTTGTAGTTGGCCGGGGTCTTGTCCAGATAGCGGTCAAGACGCGCAGTGGCGGTGATGCGCTTGGTGTGTTTGTCGAGGTAGACGTGCACCACACAGTATTCACCGGCGGTCATCTGGCGCTTTTCTTCGGAATACGGCAGCAACAGATCCTTGGGCAGCCCCCAGTCCAGGAACACGCCGATGCTGTTGACTTCAACCACTTTCAGACTGGCAAATTCACCCACCTGTACTTTTGGCTTTTCGGTGGTAGCGATAAGTTTGTCATCGCTGTCCAGATAAATAAAAACGTTAAGCCAGTCTTCATCTTCACTGGGAATATCTTTGGGAATATAACGATTAGGCAAGAGGATTTCGCCCTCTTGATCACCGTCCAGGTACAAACCAAAGTTAGTGTGTTTAACCACTTGCAAGCTGTTGTAGCGCCCGACTAAAGCCATTTCCAATACCCTCGTTACGTGGGCGGCATTCTACCCGAGTTTGACGGCAACGGAGCCCCGACCGGGTCCACAGCCCCGAAAAATCATGGCCTGGGCTGGTCTTTTCCCAGTAGGCCTCCGCTCGTCTGGTCAGCACCCTACATTTCGCCCATGATCCAGGCTGTTTTCTGACCATCGGTTTCTAGTTAAAACAGCGAGTTAGGCGTTTATTTCAAACATCAACTTAGGCATTTCAGAAGAGTGCCGCTTATTTCAGGGGGATATTTGTCAAGCAATTGTCAAGCTTTTCATGTACGATGCCTGGCCAAGTTAATTTTCTACAGGTTAGTGGCCGCCATGCGTGTAAAAGCATCCAACAGCAAAGCAAAGCCAGCTCCCGCCGTTGAAACCAGCGAATCGATCAACAGCCAGATTGCTGCTTTCCTCAAGTCCGGTGGCGAAATCCAGCAGATTGCCAAAGGCGTGAGCGGCCAGACTTTCGGCCCGTCCAAGCAGATCACCCTGGGTAAAAAGTAACACCCGCGCGTGACACCTGGTCCCTAAGCGCTTTGCCTTCCAAGGCGCTAGGACTAGAGCCCGAAATACCCTCCTTGCTCCACCTTCTATTGAGCTAATCGACGAACGGGCCTCATCACCAGGCTTTCGCCGGTATGCTTGCACACGTCTAAATCGGGCGTTTGCCTGATACTTCCTGTTACTGCTCCTCGCTTTCCACGGAGTGAAGCATGCTCAAAACCTGCATTTTCCTGGCCTGCGCCCTATTGGCCAGCCCTCTCGCCGAAGCGCAGGTTTTCCAGCGTGAACTGGGGGACTTCGACCTCAAGCTAGGCACCACCCCCAGCCGCAGCATGGCCCAAGGCCTGGTCAAACCCACGTCTGCCGGTAGCGATTCTTTCCACGGTGGCCTGGACCTGTCCCACGACAGCGGCCTGTATTTCGGCCAATGGTCGCCTAGCATGGGGCTTTCATCGGCCACTAACCTTGAAGTCGACTCCTACATGGGCTTCAAGCACCCTTTCGATCAAACTCTGGGCTATGAACTGGGGATGATTCACTACAGTTATCCAAAGTTAAGCCCCCTCGACAGCCAAGAGTTCTATGGCGGCCTGACCCTGCTGGGCAATCGCTTTGGCGCCGCCTTCAGCAACGACCCGGACCGCCGCGACAGCACGCTGTTTGCCGACTTGGGTGGTGGAACCCAGCCCTTCGGCATCGGCGTCAGCATCAAGTACACCACCCATCAGTTGGGCAGTCCGGTGTCGGTGACTGATGGCGGCTCGATTTCCAGCTTCAGCGACTGGTCAGTGAAGTTCTCCCGGCCGTTCATGGGCATCGATCTCAACCTGATCTACAGCGACTCCAGTCTCAGTGGCGGCGATTGCTCGGCATACTCTGGACACAACTCGCAATGTGACGGCCTGTTGACCTTGAAGGCCGAGCGGTCGTTTTATTGATGGGCTGAACTGTCGCCCTCGTGGCGGGTTCAGATGAACTATCCCATCTGCGCAAGGACTCGCCCATGCTGCGTCGGTTAAAACTACTGGTGGTCCTGCTGGCCCTGAGCCTCGTGCTTGCCGGCTGCAATCGGGTGGGCCTGGCCTATCGCAACCTCGACGTAATCATCCCCTGGACCCTCAACGACTACCTGGACATGAACGCCGGGCAAAAGAGCTGGTTCAACGATACCCTCAAGGAACACCTGGCCTGGCATTGCACCACCCAACTGCCGGGCTACCTGGATTGGCTGGACCGTCTGCAACAGATGGTCGACAGCAATCAAGTCACCGACGCCGCCCTGCAAACCCGCACCGCAGAGGCCAAGCAGGCGATTGCCGAAGTCGCCCGGCAAATCACCCCGTCGGCGACCGAACTGTTGCGTGGCCTGGACGATCAGCAGGTCAACGACATGAAACAGGCGCTGGCGAAGGATCTGCGCAAACGCCAGGACGAATACCTCAAGCCATCACTGGAACAACAGATCAACGAGCGCAGCGAGCGCATGATCCAGCGCCTGGATACCTGGCTCGGTTCGCTTAGCCCCAGCCAACAGAATCGAGTAATGGCCTGGTCAATTACCCTGGGTGAACAGAACCAGCAGTGGATCGGCAATCGCGCCCATTGGCAGACGCAGTTCATCGCTTCTGTGGAGCAACGCCAGAGCAGCGACTTCTCGCAGAAAATGCAGCAACTGCTGGTGGACCGTGAAAGCCTGTGGACCCCGGCTTATCGGCAGGCCTATGCCCAGACGGAACAGGCGGCCCGCAGCCTGATCGTTGACTTGATGGCCGAAAGCACCGTGCAGCAACGGCAGAAGCTGGCGCAAAAAATCGACAAGGTGCGCAGTGATTTCAAGGCGCTCAAGTGTTTGCGAAGCGCCTCACTATAGCCTCAGCGCAATTCACTGCGATCCTCGCCTTGCGCACAGGCGCAATCAGCACCTCTGGATTCAGGCTATCTGCGCTTTGGACGCCACTTCATCGAACGTCGCTGGATCCAACGCATCCACCTGTTCATCCAGTACCTGGCGCGGGTGATCGTTACCCGGAATGCAGCTGTCGATCAGGCTCAGCAGCTGGGAGCCACGGAGCGTCAGGATGAAGTTCTCGCCATTGCCGCCCTCTTCCTCGGGACGCGACTCGATAAAGCCACGGTCCAATAGCAGCTTTTCGTATTCGGTGGCGGTGACTTTCAGTTCGTCGAGGTTGCCAGTGGACTCGCCCGCCGTAGCCTTTTGCGCGGCGTGTTGCTCGGCATACTTGCGCGGGGCAAAACTGTCACCCGCACTGTTCTGCACTTCATGAAGCAGACGTTCAATCAAATCCCAATTGTAAGTCGTCATCCTGATTCCTCCTTCAGGCACACGGATAGATGCCCTTCATAGGTTGTGACATGCAGCGTCAACAGCCGTTCAGCCTTGTGGACAGGCGTCATTGCACTGAACTTTTGCATTGGCCGCCACCTCAACTGAACATCACCGTCATGGAGGTCAGAACGATGAAAAACCTGCTGAATATGTTCGTTGCCGCCACGCTGTTCGCTGCCCTGCCCACCTGGGCGTGTACTCCGGAAGAAGCCACCGCCAAGCGTGAACAACTGGCCAAGGAAGTGAGCAAACTCACGGAACAGAACCCGACCAAAGCCAAAGAGATAAACGAAGAGCTGCAGCACATGGACCTGGACACCGCCAGCGCCGATCTGCCGGACAAGTGTCAACTAATCGACAAAAGGCTCCAGGAACTGGATGAAGCCGCTGCCAAAGCCAAAAACTGAGGGCGAAAAAAAACCGGACAGCGTCCGGTTTAATGAGATGGTCACCCCCAACACCCTGTGAGGGCTACGCTTTCACGGGGTGTTTTGTTTTCGGAGGCCATCATCATGAGCGAGTCAGCACTGATCGGTATCGATCTCGGCAAACATACTTTCCACCTGCACGGCCAGGATAAGTCGGGCTGTGAGGTGTTTCGCAAAAATGCTCACGGACGCAAATGATGCAGTTTTTCGGCAACTCGCCGAGCTGTATCGTGGTGATGGAGGCCTGTGCGGGGTCGCACTATGTTGCTCGTCAGTTGGCGGCAATGGGGCACACGGCCAAGCTGATTTCTCCGCAGTTCGTTAAGCCCTTCGTCAAGGGCAATAAAAACGACTTTGTCGACGCTGAGGCAATCTGCGAAGCCGCTTCGCGCCCATCTATGCGCTTCGTCACGCCTAAAACCGAATCCCAGCAAACCCTGTCCGTGCTACACCGGATGCGCGAATCGCTGGTGCATGACCGCACCAAAACGGCTAATCAGATGCACGGTTTCCTGCTGGAGTTTGGGATCAGTCTGCCCAAAGGGTTGGCCATCATGAAGCGTCTGGCGAGCGCCTTGGCCGAGCATGAATTACCCGTTCGTCTGACGATATTGTTGCAACGCCTGCACGACCACTTTGCCTACCTGGATGAGCAAATCAAGGTCTTGGACAAAGAGCTGGCGGGCCAACTGGCCGACGATGATCTGGGCAGTCGTTTGCTGAGTCTTCCATGTGTCGGCCCGATCACCGCCAGCCTGCTGGCTGTAGAAATGGGCGACGGCAAGCAGTACCGATGCAGTCGGGACTTTGCCGCCTCAGTGGGCTTGGTGCCCAGACAGTACAGCACCGGTGGCAAGGCCAACTTGCTGGGAATCAGCAAGCGTGGTGACAAGCACCTGCGACAACTGTTGGTGCAGTGTTCCAGGGTCTATATGCAAAATCTGGAGCACCAAAAAGGCGCCTTGGCCGATTGGGTGCGCTCATTGCTAAGTCGACGACATTCGAATGTCGTGGCCTGTGCCCTGGCTAACAAACTGGCGCGTATCGCTTGGGCGATAGCCGCTCACCATACGCAATATGAAGCAGGGCCAGACGCCTTGAACGCCTGACCCCGCGGTTGTTGCAGTACCACGATTCACCTTCAGGTTTTGCGATAGCTGAACAACAGATGATGTGAACGGCACACCGGCCTGGCGAAGATCCTGACATAAAAATCGGCTTCAGAAGCCGACGGGTTTTTAAGGATCGTCAGGCGCGACTCTCATCGTGGCGCTGGGGCATGCCCCAAACAGACGCCGGATAGATTTAAGCAAGCCAACCACACCACCCGTTAATCAGTATTGCAAAAATGGGGGTGACCATAGATTTTTTATGGCCGTGAAAGTGCTGGAACTGCGATACTCGCCCCGTCTACCAGCAATCATCGTCGGGGAAGCGGATGCCGTTACAACGTTTGAATAACCTGTCCGAGATTGCCCCCGACGACTGGAATGCACTGGTCCCCGTCGACCAGCCTTTCCTGCGCCATGCCTTCCTCAGTGCCCTGGAAGACAGCGCCAGCCTCGGTCCGCACTCCGGCTGGCAGCCTGAGCACTTGCTGCATTATGAAGACGGGCGCCTGATCGCCGCGTTGCCCAGCTATCGCAAGTGGCATTCCTATGGCGAATACGTCTTCGACCATGGTTGGGCCGATGCCTGCGAGCGTGCCGGTATCGACTACTACCCCAAACTCCTGACGGCCGTTCCTTTCAGTCCGGTGAGTGGGCCGCGCCTGCTGGCAGCCAGTGCAGAGGACGGTTTTGAGTTACTCAAAAGCCTGCCTGGCTACCTGGAAATCGAAGGTCTTTCCAGTGCCCATATCAACTTCACCGATGAGTTGACCGACAGCGCCCTGGCCCTGCAGCCAGGCTGGCTGCAGCGATTGGGTTGCCAGTTCCATTGGCAGAACCGTGGTTACCGAGATTTCCAGGACTTCCTCGACGCCTTGAGTTCGCGCAAGCGCAAGCAGATGCGCAAGGAGCGCGAACAGGTAGCGGGGCAAGGCATCGAGTTCGAGTGGTTGCAAGGTCACGAGCTGAGCGAGGCTCAGTGGGATTTTGTCTATGCCTGCTACGCCAATACTTACGCCGTGCGCCGGCAGTCGCCTTACCTGACACGGGCTTTTTTCAGCCTGTTGGCCGAACGCATGCCTGAAGTGATTCGCGTGGTGCTGGCCAAGCAAGGATCACGGCCTGTTGCAATGGCCTTCAGCTTGATCGGCGGCGGCAGTTTTTATGGGCGTTACTGGGGCTGCCTGGCGGAGTTCGACCGCCTGCATTTCGAGACATGTTTCTATCAAGGTATGGATTACGCGATTGCCCACGGTTTGCAGCGTTTCGACGCCGGTGCCCAGGGCGAGCACAAACTGATTCGTGGGTTCGAGCCGGTCATTACCCATTCCTGGCATTACCTGCGCCATCCCGGTTTGAAGACGGCGGTGGCGGACTTTCTGGAGCGGGAGCGTGTGGGGATTGTGGCGTACGCCGAGGAGGCGAGAACAGCCCTGCCTTATCGGCAGGGCTGAACCCGTTTGCCTCAGGCTTTCTCTTCTTTGCCCAACCAGCGATAAACCACACCGCCGACCACTGCACCGAGGATCGGCGCGACCCAGAACATCCACAACTGCTGGAGTGCCAAACCGCCGACAATCAGCGCCGGGCCAGTGCTGCGAGCCGGGTTGACCGAGGTGTTGGTGACGGGGATCGAGATCAGGTGGATCAGCGTCAACCCCAGGCCAATGGCAATTGGCGCCAAGCCAGCTGGAGCACGACGGTCGGTGGCGCCGAGGATGATCAGCACAAACATCGCTGTCATCACCAACTCAGTGACAAAGCCCGCAGCCATCGAGTAACCACCCGGTGAATGCTCGCCATAGCCATTGGATGCCAGGCCGCCGGCCAGTTCAAAGCCTGGTTTGCCGCTGGCAATGAAGTACAGCAGCGCAGCCGCGACGATGGCGCCGATAACCTGAGATACGATGTATGCCGGTAACTCCTTGGCCGGGAACCTCCCGCCCACTACCAGCCCCACGGATACTGCCGGGTTAAGGTGGCAACCGCTGATATGACCGATGGCATAGGCCATGGTCAGCACGGTGAGCCCGAATGCCAGGGCCACACCGAGCAGACCAATCCCGACATTGGGGAACGATGCGGCCAATACGGCACTCCCGCAGCCGCCCAACACCAGCCAAAACGTACCTAATCCTTCCGTAACGGAACGTTTGAACAGAGAAGACATGAACACGTCCTTAATAGATTGCTCTATCTGATTAACTGGTCGGTGAAGCTTCCTTGCCGCTTATGTCAGGATCCTCCTGAATCCTGATTGCAGTACAGCAGGATTATGGCGTATGACCAGTTTGATAGAGAAAAACTGTCAGAATTGTTCGGATTTTGAGACAGTTGGCGTCAGTCGATTCCTACAAAACCTCCCGTCTGGTGCTGCCACAACCGCGCATACAGCCCGCGATGAGCCAGCAGCTCGGCATGGCTGCCGCTTTCGGCGATCTGCCCCTTTTCCAGCACTACCAACCGGTCCATCCGGGCAATGGTCGAGAGCCGGTGGGCGATGGCGATTACGGTCTTGCCTTGCATCAGGGTTTCCAGGCTTTCCTGGATCGCCGCTTCAACCTCCGAGTCGAGGGCTGAGGTGGCTTCGTCCATGATCAGGATCGGCGCATCCTTGAGCAGGACCCGGGCAATCGCAATCCGCTGGCGCTGGCCGCCGGAGAGTTTCACACCACGTTCGCCGACATGGGCATCCAGGCCGGTGCGGCCTTCGGAGTCCGACAGCAGCGGGATGAACTCATCAGCGCGAGCCTTGTGCACGGCGGCCCAGAGCTCTTCGTCGGTGGCGTCGGGCTTGCCGTACAACAGGTTGTCGCGGATCGAGCGGTGCAGCAGCGAGGTGTCCTGGGTGATCATGCCAATCTGTTCGCGCAAGCTTTCCTGGGCGACCTCGGCGATGTTCTGGCCGTCGATCAGGATGCGCCCGCCTTGCAGGTCATACAGGCGCAGCAGCAAGTTCACCAACGTGGACTTGCCCGCACCGGACGGGCCGATCAGGCCGATTTTTTCCCCGGCTCTGATCTCCAGGTTCAGGCCGCCGATGATTCCGCTTTTCTTGCCGTAGTGAAAATCCACCTGCTCAAAACGCACTTCGCCGTGTGGCACGCTCAGGGGCTGGGCATTTGCCACGTCGGTGACGGCGACCGGTTGGGCGATGGTTTTCAGGCCGTCCTGGACCATGCCGATGTTCTCGAAAATGCCGTTGACCACCCACATGATCCAGCCGGACATGTTGACGATCCGAATCACCAGGCCAGTCGCCAGGGCGATGGCGCCGACGGAGATCATCGATTGGGTCCACAGCCACAGGGCCAGGCCCGTGGTGGTGACGATCAGCAGGCCGTTCATGGTGGTGATCACCACGTCCATGCTGGTGACGACACGGCTGGCCAGTTGGGTTTTCTCGGTCTGCTCGACGATGGCTTCCTTGGCGTAGTTCTGCTCGAAGTGGGTGTGAGCGAACAGCTTCAAGGTGGTGATGTTGGTGTAGCCATCAACGATCCGGCCCATCAATTTTGAGCGCGCTTCGGAGGAGATCACCGAGCGTTCCTTGACCCGAGGGACGAAGTAACGCAAAGCCAGGCTGTAGCAGACGATCCAGGCGACCAGCGGGATCATCAGGCGCCAGTCAGCCTCGGCGAACAGCACGAGGGCGCTGATGGCGTAGATCGCCACGTGCCAGATGGCATCCACCGCAGCGACTGCGGAGTCCCGCAGGGAGTTGCCGGTTTGCATGATGCGCTGGGCAATACGCCCGGCAAAATCGTTCTGGAAGAAATTCAGGCTCTGTTTGAGTACATAGCTGTGGTTCTGCCAGCGGATCAGGCTGGTCATGCTGGGGCTGATGGTCTGGTGCACCAGCAAGTCATGCAGGGCGCCGAAGATCGGGCGCAACAGCAAGGCGACCACGGCCATCCAGATCAGCTCGGTGGCGTGAATCTGGAAGAAGTCGGGCGGCGGCGTGCCCTGGGCCAAGTCAATGATGCGACTCAGGTAGCTGAACAGCGCCACTTCGATCAGTGCGCCGATCAGGCCCACCACCAGCAGCGCGGCAAAGCATGGCCACACCTGACGCAGGTAATAGAGATAGAACGGCAGGACTTTATCGGGAGGAGACGCGGTGGGGGCGTCGCGGAAAATATCGATCAGTTGTTCAAAACGACGATAGAGCATTAGGTCTGACGCCCGCCGGGCGGGCTCTCCTGTTCAAATACGCGCGGGGCCTTGTGGGCGCCGCGCGAAACTCCCTGTAGACCTCAGTCGATGCGCTTGGCCGACTTGATCAGGACAGGATCGATTGGCACGTTTTGCATGCCCTGTTTGGTGGTGGTTTGCGAGTTGACGATGACGTCGACCACGTCCATGCCTTTGACGACTTTGGCGAAGACTGCGTAGCCAGCATCGCGGCCTGGATCAAGGAACGCATTGTCTGCAACGTTGATGAAGAATTGGCTGGTGGCCGAGTTCGGGTCGTTGGTACGGGCCATGGACAAGGTGCCACGCACGTTATGCAGGCCGTTGCTGGCTTCGTTCTTGATCGGCTCTTCGGTCGGTTTTTGCGACATCTGTGCAGTGAACCCACCGCCCTGAACCATAAAACCCGGGATCACACGGTGGAAAATGGTATTGGTGTAGAAGCCCTTATCGACATAGGCCAGGAAGTTCTTGGTGCTGATCGGCGCCTTGACCGGATCCAGTTCGATTTCGATATCGCCATTGGTGGTGGTGATCAGTACGTGGGGCGCCTTGGCAGGTTCAGCGGCCATCAGGTTGGCAGCAAACAGAACGGAGCCTGCAAAGAATGCGATTTTTTTCAGCATGGGTCAGTGATCCTGGGTAGTGGTTTCGACTGTATTCAGAAAATCGAGCAAGGTGGTATTGAAGACGTCGGGTTGGTCCAAGGGCGTGGCATGGCGGGAATCGTTGATCACCACCAGCCGCGCATCAGGCAGCAGTTTTACATAGATTTCTTTCTGCGCCACCGGGGTGTAGTCGTGGTCGGCGCTGATGACCAGAGTTGGACAGGTGATCCTGGAAAGTCGTTCCTGTACGCCCCAACCGACAATCGCATCGAAGCTGGCGAGATAAGCACGTTTGTCGTTTTTTGCCCAGCGTTCGGTCATCTTGCGCCGCAATTCGGCCTGCTCAGGCTTGGGGAACAGCATCGTGCCCAAGGCCTTGCCGATGGTATTCAAGCTCAGTATTCGCGCCAGACTCCAGCGCTTGACCCACTGCCAATAATCGCTGGCGGTGCGGACCTTGACCTGAGGCGCGCTGTTGACGATGCACAGGCTCTTGACCAACTGGGGTTCATCCACGGCCAGTTGAAAGGCGATCATGCCGCCCATGGACAGGCCCACCACGTGGGCAGGTGTCAGATGCAAATGCTCGATCAGCGCCACCAGGTCGGCGGTAAACCCTGGGATGCTGTAGCGCTCCCGGGGTTTGTCGGAGCGGCCATGACCGCGTATGTCCACGACGACCAACCGGTAATGTTGTGCCAGCACCGGCACCTGCAACTCCCAATCCAGACAACTGGAGCCCAAGCCGTGGATCAGGATCAGCGGTGTGCCGTGGCCGTGGCCGTATTCCTCGTAATGCAGGGTGCAACCTTCATGTTCGAAATAGGCCATTGATGAACTCCTGTTCAGGCTTGCTGCGGTGCGGCAAAAGCTGCGTCCAGCGGTGCGGTGTCAAAGGTACGCAGCAGCTCGACGAGAATCTGCGTGGCCGGGCCCAAGGGTTTGTCCTTGTTCGAGTACAGGTAAAATGTCGGGTTGCGGCTGGCACCTTTCTCCAAGGGTAGCTGCTTGAGCAAGCCTTCCTTGAGTTCGCGTTCGATCATGTGCCGGGGCAGCCAGGCAAAGCCCAGGCCGCTGCTGACGAAGGTGGCGGCGGTGGGCAGGCTTCCGACCGTCCAGCGTTGCTCGGCGCCAAGCCAGCCGACGTCTCGCGGCTGCTGGCGCCCCGAGTCGCGGATCACCACCTGCATCTGGCTCTCCAGGTCGTGGAAGCTCAATTCACGGTTCAATCGGTGCAACGAATGTTCTGGATGGGCCACGGCGATAAATTCCACGTCGCTCATTTCAGTGCCCAGGTAGCCAGGGATGATGAAGCCGCTGATGGCCAGGTCAGCCATGCCGTCGATCAGCAGCTCCTCGACGCCGGACAGCACTTCTTCGCGCAGGCGTACGCGGCAGCCGCGGCTTTGCGGCATAAAGGCGGTCAGGGCGCGCACCAGCCGGGCGTTGGGGTAGGCAGCGTCGACCACCAGGCGCACTTCGGCTTCCCAGCCCTGTTCCATGTGATGAGCCAGGTCTTCCAGCTGGCTGGCGTTTTTCACCAGTTGTCGGGAGCGACGCAGCAGCACTTCGCCGGCTTCGGTCAGTACGGCCTTGCGCCCGTCGATGCGCAGCAATGGCACGCCCAGTTGGTCCTGCATACGGGCCACGGTGTAGCTCACCGAGGATTGCGAACGGTGCAGCGCTTCGGCCGCCTGGGCAAAGCCTCCATGGTCGACCACGGCTTGCAGCGTGCGCCATTGATCAAGGGTAACGCGGGGCGCTTTCAAGATGAGCTCCTCTTGTCCTAAGCTGGCAGTCCTTACTGGAGACTGCCGAATGAGAAAATTCTGTTGTGTGCTGCTGACGCTGCTGCCGTTAAGTGCGTTTGCCTATCCCATTGACGTGACGAAAAAGATCGAGGGCGTCAGTGTCGACTACAAAGCATCTGACGTTGACGGCGATATCAGTTCGATCCAACTCAATAACTACGGCACCAACGACGCGGTGTGCAAGGTAGTCTTCACCAACGGCCCGGAATCCCCTCGCACTCGCCAAGTCACGGTCCCCGCGGGGAAGAGCACCAACACCACGGCCAAGTTCACCCGCGACATTATCCGGATGCGCATCGCCCTGACCTGCGCACCGAAATAACGCATAAGCGGAGCACGCCTACAGCAATACTCCGCTTATAAACAAATTTATAGATGGGTTATAGCAGTTTTTTACGCTTTTTTATCGAATGAGCTCTGTTTAACCTTCACTCCATCAACTTACAGCATTTACCGATGGAGCCTACATAGCCATGTCCCGTGTTCTGATCATCGAAAGCAGCGCCCGCCAGCAGGATTCAATCTCCCGCCAACTGACCCAACAGTTCATCAGCCAGTGGCAGGTCGCCCATCCGGCCGATCAGATCACCGTGCGTGACCTGGCCATCAACCCAGTGCCGCACTTGGACGCGAACCTGCTGGGTGGCTGGATGAAGCCGGTCGAACAACGCAACGATATTGAACAGGCCTCCCTGGACCGTTCCAATGAATTGACCGATGAGTTGCTGGCAGCCGACGTTCTGGTGATGGCCGCTCCGATGTACAACTTTGCCATTCCCAGCACGCTCAAGGCTTGGCTCGACCATGTGCTGCGGGCCGGTGTGACCTTCAAGTACACCGCTACCGGTCCCCAGGGTTTGCTCAATGGCAAGCGCGCCTTTGTCCTGACCGCGCGTGGTGGCATTCATGCCGGTGGCGCCAGTGACCATCAGGAACCTTACCTGCGCCAGGTCATGGGCTTTGTCGGCATCCACGATGTCACCTTCATTCACGCCGAAGGGGTGAACATGGGCGGCGACTTCCAGGAAAAGGGCCTGAACCAGGCCAAGGCACTGCTGGCCCAGGTGGCCTGATTGTTAATCTCCAGATAATCGCCCGCTGTTTATATAAGGCCACGCAACCCTTCAAGTACGCGTATCGAACCTCCCTTTGCACTTGTTGCTCCTGAGTGCTCCTGCCCGATTGACGCTTTAGCGAGATCGGGTTTTTTTTGCCTTGAGTTTCGCAAGTGTTCGAAAACCGCTAAGGTCCCGCCCATTCGATATGAGGCGAACATGGGCTACCTACTGATTGTCACCCTGATCCAGGCATTTTCCTTCAGCTTGATCGGCGAATATCTGGCGGGGCACGTCGACAGTTACTTCGCGGTATTGGTGCGCGTACTGCTGGCAGGCCTGGTGTTTATTCCGTTGACCCGCTGGCGCTCCGTGGAGCCCGCGTTCATGCGTGGCATGTTGCTGATCGGCGCTCTGCAGTTTGGCGTGACGTACGTCTGCCTGTACTTGAGCTTTCGCGTGTTGACGGTGCCGGAAGTGTTGCTTTTCACCATCCTGACACCGTTGCATGTGACCCTGATCGAAGACGCCTTGAACCGGCGTTTCAACCCTTGGGCACTGATTGCGGCACTGGTGGCTGTGGCGGGCGCGGCGGTGATTCGCTTTGACCAGATCACGCCGAACTTCTTCATGGGCTTCCTGCTGCTGCAACTGGCCAACTTCACCTATGCCGCCGGGCAGGTGCTCTATAAGCATCTAGTGGTGCGTCATCCCAGCGATCTGCCGCACTATCGGCGGTTTGGCTACTTTTACGTGGGGGCGTTGGCGGTGGCATTACCGGCGTTCCTGCTGTTCGGCAAGGCCAACTTCTTGCCGGAGGCGCCGTTGCAATGGGGTGTGCTGGTGTTCCTCGGCCTGGTCAGTACTGCGTTGGGGATGTACTGGTGGAATAAAGGCGCTTGCCTGGTCAGCGGCGGCACCTTGGCGGTGATGAACAATCTGCATGTGCCGGTGGGCTTGCTGATCAACTTATTGATCTGGAATCAGCATGAGCCGTTGGGACGGTTGTTCCTTGGAGGGATGGTGATTCTGGGGGCGGTGTGGATCAGCCGGTTGGGGATAAAGTCCGGACCTGGCGTAAAGCCGGCGGCGTGATCAGTCTTACGGGTGTTCTAAAGTGAGGGGGCTCAATTGCTGTTCCAACTGACGGGTGATCCGCAGTTCCAGCGCTCGTAGCACCCCTCGCAGTCGTCGATATCAGTTTTCCAGGGCTTCCATGGCCCTGGCGTTCTGCTTCACCGGAAACAGGCTGGCCCGCAAGTCATTGCCGCTGGGTTGTTGGTACAGGCTCAGGCCAAACTCCGGCAGCACCGCCAGCAAATAATCGAAGATATCGCCCTGGATCCGCTCGTAGTCGGCCCACGCCGTGGTGCGGGTGAAGCAGTAGATTTCCAGGGGTACGCCTTGGGCGGTGGTCTGCATCTGGCGGACCATGCAGGTCATGTTTGGCTGGATGTCCGGATGGCTCTTTAAGTAGGCCAGGGCATAAGCTCGAAAGGTCCCCAGGTTGGTCATCCGTCGACGGTTGGTGGTCAGTTGCGCGCTGTGGCCCTGGGCTTCATTCCAGGCTTTCAATTCCGCCTGCTTGCGGCCGATGTAGTCGGTCAGCAGGTGCACCTGAGTCATGCGTACTTCTTCATCGTCCCGCAGGAAACGCACACCACTGGCGTCGATAAACAGGCTGCGCTTGATCCGCCGCCCGCCAGAAGCCTGCATGCCGCGCCAGTTCTTGAACGACTCGGACATCAGCCGCCAGGTGGGGATGGAGACGATGGTCTTGTCGAAGTTCTGCACCTTGACCGTGTGCAGGGTGATGTCCACCACATCGCCGTCGGCACCGACCTGAGGCATTTCGATCCAGTCGCCGACCCGCAACATATCGTTGCTGGTCAGTTGCACACTGGCGACGAATGACAGCAGGGTGTCCTTGTAGACCAATAGAATCACGGCCGACATGGCGCCCAGGCCTGAGAGCAGTAACAGCGGCGAGCGGTCGATCAAGGTGGCGACGATGATGATGGCGCCAAACACGAACAGCACCATCTTCGCCAGTTGCACATAGCCCTTGATGGAGCGGGTGCGGGCGTGTTCGGTGCGGGCGTAGATGTCCAGCAGGGCATTGAGCAGGGCGCTCAGGGCCAGGACCTGGAACAGAATGGTGAATGCCAGGGCGACGTTGCCGATGAACACGGTGCTGGTTTTGCTCAGCTCCGGCACCAGGTACAGGCCGAACTGAATCACCAGGGACGGGGTCATCTGCGCCAGGCGATGGAAGACCTTGTTGTGCCGCAGGTCATTGAGCCAGTGCAGGGCCGGTTGCCGACCCAGCAGTTTGACGGCGTGGAGGATGAGGTAACGTGCCACCCGTCCGAGCAGCAGGGCCACCACCAGCAACACCACCAGCGCCAGGCTTGAATGCAGCAGTGGGTGTTGGTCGAGGGCGCCCCAGAGGTCTTGGACGTTGAGCCAGAGCTGTTTGATATCCATGGGTTAAAGCGATTCTTCTGTAGGACTGACGGGGCGATTAGAGCATTGAAGTGCTTCAAAGTTAGTGTTGCGGACAAATCCCCTGACAAAAAAGCGCCTGATTAGCGTTGTTCGCGTAAAGAAACTCGGCCTGAGCGCCCGAAACCGTTACCCTATGCAGCTGTTTTTTTGTATTTCTTCGAGGTAGCACCCGTGTTTTCCCAATTCGCCCTGCACGAACGCCTGCTCAAAGCCGTGGCCGAGCTTAAATTTGTCGAGCCAACGCCTGTGCAAGCAGCGGCCATCCCGCTCGCGCTCGAAGGGCGTGACCTGCGGGTGACGGCACAAACCGGTAGCGGTAAGACTGCCGCTTTCGTCCTGCCGATCCTCAACCGCCTGATCGGCCCGGCAAAAGTCCGTGTCAGCATCAAGACCCTGATCCTGCTGCCGACCCGCGAGCTGGCCCAGCAGACCTTGAAGGAAGTTGAACGCTTCTCCCAGTTCACGTTCATCAAGTCCGGCCTGATCACCGGCGGTGAAGACTTCAAGGTCCAGGCCGCCATGTTGCGCAAGGTGCCGGACATTCTGATCGGCACGCCAGGTCGGATGATTGAACAACTGAACGCCGGCAACCTGGACCTCAAGGAAGTTGAAGTCCTGGTCCTCGACGAAGCCGACCGCATGCTCGACATGGGCTTTGCCGATGACGTGCAACGCCTGGTGCAAGAGTGCACCAATCGCCAGCAGACCATGCTGTTCTCGGCCACCACCGGTGGCTCGACCTTGCGCGACATGGTCGCCAAGGTCCTGAACAACCCTGAGCATCTGCAGGTCAACAGCGTCAGCGACCTGAACTCCACTACCCGTCAGCAAATCATCACCGCTGACCACAATGTGCATAAAGAACAGATCCTCAATTGGTTGTTGGCCAACGAGACCTATCAGAAGGCCATCGTCTTCACCAACACCCGGGCCATGGCCGACCGTATCTACGGCCGCCTGGTGGCTCAGGAGTACAAGGCGTTTGTCTTGCACGGTGAGAAAGACCAGAAGGACCGTAAGCTGGCCATCGACCGCCTCAAGCAAGGCGGCGTGAAGATCCTGGTTGCCACCGACGTGGCCGCCCGCGGCCTGGACGTGGATGGCCTGGATATGGTGATCAACTTCGACATGCCCCGCAGCGGCGACGAATACGTGCACCGTATCGGTCGTACCGGCCGTGCTGGCAATGATGGCTTGGCCATCTCGCTGATCTGCCACGGTGACTGGAACTTGATGTCGAGCATCGAGCGCTACCTGAAGCAGTCTTTCGAGCGCCGCACGATCAAGGAAGTCAAAGGCACCTACGGCGGACCGAAAAAGGTCAAGGCGTCGGGCAAGGCTGTTGGCGTGAAGAAGAAAAAGGTCGACGCCAAGGGCGACAAGAAGAAAACCGGCGCCAAGTCGCCAACCAAGCGCAAGATCGCCAACCGACCGAAGACCGACAACCTGTCGTTGGTCAGCAAGGACGGCATGGCCCCGCTCAAGCGTCGCAAGCCAGAAGCGCCTGCTGCCGAGTAAGGCTTGACCCATAAAAAATCTATGGTCACCCCCATTTTTGCAATACTGATTAACGGGTGGTGTGGTTGGCTTGCTTAAATCTATCCGGCGTCTGTTTGGGGCATGCCCCAGCGCCACGATGAGAGTCGCGCCTGACGATCCTTAAAAACCCGTCGGCTTCTGAAGCCGATTTTTATGTCAGGATCTTCGCCAGGCCGGTGTGCCGTTCACATCATCTGTTGTTCAGCTATCGCAAAACCTGAAGGTGAATCGTGGTACTGCAACAACCGCGGGGTCAGGCGTTCAAGGCGTCTGGCCCTGCTTCATATTGCGTATGGTGAGCGGCTATCGCCCAAGCGATACGCGCCAGTTTGTTAGCCAGGGCACAGGCCACGACATTCGAATGTCGTCGACTTAGCAATGAGCGCACCCAATCGGCCAAGGCGCCTTTTTGGTGCTCCAGATTTTGCATATAGACCCTGGAACACTGCACCAACAGTTGTCGCAGGTGCTTGTCACCACGCTTGCTGATTCCCAGCAAGTTGGCCTTGCCACCGGTGCTGTACTGTCTGGGCACCAAGCCCACTGAGGCGGCAAAGTCCCGACTGCATCGGTACTGCTTGCCGTCGCCCATTTCTACAGCCAGCAGGCTGGCGGTGATCGGGCCGACACATGGAAGACTCAGCAAACGACTGCCCAGATCATCGTCGGCCAGTTGGCCCGCCAGCTCTTTGTCCAAGACCTTGATTTGCTCATCCAGGTAGGCAAAGTGGTCGTGCAGGCGTTGCAACAATATCGTCAGACGAACGGGTAATTCATGCTCGGCCAAGGCGCTCGCCAGACGCTTCATGATGGCCAACCCTTTGGGCAGACTGATCCCAAACTCCAGCAGGAAACCGTGCATCTGATTAGCCGTTTTGGTGCGGTCATGCACCAGCGATTCGCGCATCCGGTGTAGCACGGACAGGGTTTGCTGGGATTCGGTTTTAGGCGTGACGAAGCGCATAGATGGGCGCGAAGCGGCTTCGCAGATTGCCTCAGCGTCGACAAAGTCGTTTTTATTGCCCTTGACGAAGGGCTTAACGAACTGCGGAGAAATCAGCTTGGCCGTGTGCCCCATTGCCGCCAACTGACGAGCAACATAGTGCGACCCCGCACAGGCCTCCATCACCACGATACAGCTCGGCGAGTTGCCGAAAAACTGCATCATTTGCGTCCGTGAGCATTTTTTGCGAAACACCTCACAGCCCGACTTATCCTGGCCGTGCAGGTGGAAAGTATGTTTGCCGAGATCGATACCGATCAGTGCTGACTCGCTCATGATGATGGCCTCCGAAAACAAAACACCCCGTGAAAGCGTAGCCCTCACAGGGTGTTGGGGGTGACCATCTCATTACCCCGCCAAACGGCGGGGCAAAAAACGAGGAGCGCTTTAACGGATGAAGGAAGAGCGCTTTGAAACAGTGTTGCAGGTTGCTTAAAACACGTACTGCACTCGGGCGACAAAGTTGTCACCACTGTCATCGCCATTGGCGTTCTTGATCTTGTCGGTGCTGACTTTGACGTAGTTGGCCGATACTTTGACGGACTCGTTGGCGTACCAGTTGACCCCGATGGTGTTCAGGTTGGCCTTGGCGTCGCCGGTTTCGCGGGTGGCGCTGTTACGAACGATGTTCTTGTCGTCAACGCTGATGTTGTCGTAGCGGTAGAACACTTCCCACGCGCCGTACTGTTTGTTCTCGGGTTTGATAGTGTCGAACTTGGCGCCGTCAAGTTTGTAGACACGGGCCTCGCCGGTCAGGGTGTAAGCCACCTGGCCGTAGAAGCCGGTGGCTTTCACGTCCTGATAGGCGCTGCTGTCAGCCTTCATCTTGCGGTTCAGGTATTCAGCCTGCAGGGACAAGGGGCCGGTAGCGAAGGCGAATTCGCCGCCGAATACAGTGTCGGTGTCGTAGGCGTCGGTGCTGGTCAGGTTGCTGGCATCCAGCCCCACACCGCCGCCAAAGGTGGCGCGGTTACCGTTGGTGCCAGCGTCGTTGCCACCGGAGGTGGATACACCACGTGCGCCGAGGCGAGGACGGATACGGGAGTCGAATGCGGTGTCTTTCAAATCACGTACCGCGACATCCAGGCCCACGTGCAAGACGTTGCCGGTTTCATGCATCGGCGCAAACACAGCACGGCCGTTGAATTGCTTCACGCCCTTGCCGTCCTTGTCGTTGATGTCCTTGGACGCAACGCTGGCGGACAGGTAAGCCATATCGCCCACTACCGAGCTGACTTGAATGCCCATGCCGTTTTCGTGGGAGTTGACCCAGTCAGCCAATTCGTAAGCCGAGTTGCGCTCAATGCCAGTGACCCACTTGGAACTGGTGGCTTTTTCCAGGCCGAAATCTGCGTCGAAGCGACCCACACGAATCGTGACCGGTTTGAAGCCCACATAAGACATGGACGCTTCGTCGAAGTAGCCGTCGTCGGAGTTGCCCGAGTTATGGGAGAAGTCGTAATTGACCTGGTACTTGAAATCCTTGTACAGGGTGCCGCCCAGTTCCAGGTAGGCGCGACGGAAGTAAGTGGCATCCGCCGAGTTACCATTCTTGGTGTAAAAGCCATCAAACGTACCGTAATCGGCTTGCAGACGACCACCCAACTTGAAGCTGAAGTTCTGGTCGGTAGTCGCAACCTCAAGGCCGCCCTTGGTTTTGACCACGATATCGGCGCCGTCAGTAGTGACAGTACCAGCGGAAGCCTGGGCGGTAACCGCCAGGGCCAGAGCGCTGGCCACGAAACCGGCGAAGTGCTTACGGATCATCGAAGAATTCCCCTAATTGATGGTCTTGTGCATCGGCAAAACACGCGGACTAGAGCCGCTTGTGTTGGGTGGGGATCTTGGGGAGGGGATATTTCAGCCGGGTTGCTGCAACATAAAGATTTTGTTACATGGGAACTTTTTTATAGCCAATGGAAATAAGCTCAAAGCCATGCCTGGCAAGCGTCTTGCGGCAAAAAAGTACCGAAAACGCCAAATGAAACAAAATGTAAAAACAATGACAAAAATGAAATCTTTTTAATAAGGTGATTTTTCGAACGAAAAAAAACCCGCGTCTGAGGCCGACGCGGGTTTGGGTGTTGCTGTGAAAACTGTCAGGTTACTGCGGGTCGCGAGAGCGCTCGGCGGCCAAGCGTTCAGCCAACTGGTCGACATCCGTCACAGGTGGCTCGGGCATGACCCGCAAGGTGGCTTGCATCAGGCGCATCTGACGGATGAAACGCCGGCAATTGGGGCAGAACATCAAGTGATGACGCACCAGCAAGCGTTCGCGAAAGGTCAGTTGCCCGTCGAGATAGTCGCTGGAACGTGCCACTTGTTCTTTACAGGTCAACATTCGCCGGTTTCCTCAAAATGCTCCACGGTGGCGAAGACTTTAAGCCGTGCCCGATGCAACAGCACACGCACATTGGAGAGTGAGATCTCCAGAAGATTACAAATTTCCTCCAACTCCAGCCCCTGGCGCTCGCGCAACAGCAACACGCTGCTTTGCAATTCGGAAAGGCTCAACAGCGTGTGCTCCAGACATTCGCGCAGCTCATTCTCGGTGAGCAACGCTTCAGGCGTGTCCTGGTGCCAAGCAAACGGTGCGATCAACCAGTGACCATCCTCCGGCACGAAGCGATCATCACCGATGGTACCGTGGGGAGACGGCAGGTCATCCAGCAGGACTTCCCGGCGATTTTGTTTGTAGCGGCCTTTGGCAGCGTTAGCGGTAATAGTCAGTAGCCAGGTCTTGAGGCTGGAACGCCCCTCGAATTTGCCCAGGTTGCGCACCACCGAGAGCCAGGCGTCCTGCACCACTTCATCAGCATGACGCTGGCCAACAATGGCGTAGGCGACAGCGCGCATGGCGCTTTGATAGGTGGTGACCAATTCTTTGTAGGCACGCTGCTCGCCCTTGAGCAATCGTTCGAGCAGGTGCGAGTCGTCCGCTGCTGCCATTCAGACCTCGGTACAAACACATTTCAAGATAAGAACACAGTCAGTGTGGGAACCAGGCTTGTGTGGGAGCGAGCAAGCCCGCTCCCACACAAGCCAGCTCCCATACTGACCGAGTCCCTTTGTTAATCAGCGCTTGCGCAGAATCACGCTACCAATCGAATAGCCCGCGCCAAAGGAGCTGAGTACCGCCACAGCGCCCTTGGGTAAGTCATCCTGGTAGGTGTGAAACGCAATCACGGAACCCGCCGAACTGGTATTGGCGTAAGTATCGAGGATCACCGGGGCTTCTTCCACCGTAGCCTCGCGGCCCAGCAGTTTCTTGACGATCAGGTGGTTCATACTCAGGTTGGCCTGGTGCAGCCAGAAGCGCTTCACGTCATCTACATTCAACTGGTTTTCCGCCAGGTGCTTGCCGATCAACTCGGCGACCATCGGGCAGACATCACGGAAGACTTTGCGGCCTTCCTGCACGAACAGCTTGTCCGGTGCGCCGATGCCCTCTTCCGCGGCGCGGTTGAGGAAACCGAAGTTGTTGCGGATGTTATTGGAGAACTTGGTCAGCAGCTTGGTGCTGACCACGTCAAACTGGTACTTGGAAGTGGCCAGGTCGGCCCGCTCAAGGATCACCGCCGTCGCTGCATCACCGAAGATGAAGTGGCTGTCACGGTCGCGGAAGTTCAAGTGGCCAGTACAGACTTCCGGGTTGACCACCAGGATCGCCCGCGCCTGGCCCAGCTGGATACTGTTGCACGCGTTCTGGATGCCGAATGTCGCGGAAGAACAAGCCACGTTCATGTCGAAGCCAAAACCCTGGATGCCCAAGGCTTCCTGGACTTCAATCGCGATGGCCGGGTAAGCCCGTTGCAGGTTGGAGCAGGCGACGATCACACCGTCGATGTCGGCAGCGGTCTTGCCGGCGCGCTGCAAGGCTTGTTCGGCAGCGCCGACAGCCATCTGGCAGAGCACCGACCACTCGTCGTTGGAACGCTCGGGCAGGCGTGGCGCCATGCGCTGGGGGTCGAGAATACCGGCCTTGTCCATGACAAAGCGGCTCTTGATGCCCGAAGCCTTTTCGATAAAGGCGGCGCTGGATTCGGTCAGTGCCTGCACCTCACCACGTTCAATGGCCGCTGCGTTATCCAGGTTGAACTGTTGTACGTAAGCATTGAAAGACTGCACCAGCTCTTCGTTGGAGATGCTGTCGGCCGGGGTGTACAGGCCTGTGCCGCTGATGACGACGTTATGCACGGTCGTTCCTCTAAATCTGTTCAGGCAGATGGTATTGGTACCGTCGTACCACACCGTAAGTAGTTCAATTCCGCCCAGCGGACATCAAACTGGAAACGCTTTATTCCATCGCGTCGCAGCTGCACCAGCCCTTCTCGACGATCCCGGCATTTATAACAGCGAAGTTTGCCATAAAGCCGGGGGTTTGGCGCCACTTGCAAAGCGTGCCAGCCTCCGGAGTGCGGTCAGGCTTCCACCTGGCTCCATTGTTTGCTCAAGCGCTTGTCGGAAATCGGCACTTTGGTCCCCAACTGCTGGGCAAACAACGATACCCGGTACTCTTCCAGCCACCAGCGGTATAACGCTAGCTGGGGGTCGTGCTTGCCTTCCTGGGCGTGTTTGTTCAGGCGCGCCTGATACTGACTCCACAACCCGCTCAGCTCGGCACTCCAAACCCGATCCTTCTGCACCTGGCTCGGCAATTTTTCCAGGCGCAACTCGATGGCCTTGAGAAAGCGTGGCAATTCCTTGAACCACTGGGCTGGGGTTTCCCGCACGAAGCCCGGGTACACCAGGTTGCTCAGTTGCTGCTTGATGTCATTGAGAGCCACAGCCTGGGCCAGGTCAATCTTGCCTTTGAAGCGTTTTTGCAGGCCGTGCCACAGTTTCAACACTTCTAGGGTCAAGCGTGCCAGGCGTTCGGCATGTTCGGTCCAACTGCCGCGCTTACGCTCGGCCAAGGCAGCCAGGCCGGCACCATCACGAGGCAGACTGGCTTCCCCTTCCAACACGCAGCTGTCGAGGCTGGCCAGCAGAATGTCCTCCACCAAGGCATCGATGCGCCCCAGTTCACGGTACATCAGCCCCAGTTCGGTCAAACCAGGCAATTTACCCCGCAGGAATTTTGCCGGCTCCGCTAATTGCTGCATCAACAGCCGCTGCAAGGCCCGACGGTGCTGGAACTCGGCTTCGGCGGCGGTGGAGAAACGTCCTTCCTTGACCGTGCCGTTCTCCTCCACCAACGCCGGATAGACCGTCATCGACAGCCCGGCGATCTTCTGCTGGGTCTTCTCGGCCACTGCCGCGAACACCTTGGCCTCCACCGGCTGTTGGCTTTTCGCCGTTTGTGGCACGGCCAAGGCCGCCTGGCTGGCTTCAGCGAAGCGCGCCGTCAGTTCGGCCAAGTCGCGTCCCTCACCAAGGAACTTGCCCTGACCGTCGACCACTTCCAGGTTCATCTTCAGGTGGTTTTCCACCTGCTGAGCAGATTCAGCCCAGGCTTCGTCGCTGACCCGCGCGCCCGTCATGCGCAACAACTCGCGCCCCAAGGCCTGAGGCAGCGAGCCCTGGGCAAACTCGATACGTTGCAGGGCTGCCTTGACGAAATCCGGCACCGGCACGAAGTTCTTGCGCAGGGCCTTGGGCAAGTTGCGCACCAGGGCGATGCACTTGGCCTCAATTACACCCGGCACCAGCCATTCCAGACGCTCGGCAGGCAGTGCCGGCAACAACGGCGCCGGCACGCGCAAGGTCACACCATCGCGGGGATGGTTGGGCTCGAAGTGATAACTCAAGGCCAAGGCCAGGTCGCCCAGGTGCAAGGTGTCCGGGTAATGTGCAGCGGTGACTTCACTGGCTTCGCGGGCCAGCACGTCTTCCTCGCGCATGATCAGCAGTTGCGGGTCCTTCTGGCTGTTGACCTTGTACCAGCTGTCGAAGGTGGCGGTCTGGTGGATCTCCGCCGGCAAGCGCGCGTCGTAGAAGGCAAACAGAGTTTCCTCGTCCGCCAGGATGTCGCGACGGCGGGCCTTGGCTTCCAGTTCGTCGAGTTGTTCCAGCAGTTGCTGATTGGCCGCCAGGCACTTGGCCCGAGACTGAATCTCGCCCCTCACCAGCCCTTCGCGGATGAACAGCTCACGGGAGGTCACCGGATCAATCGGCCCGTAATGCACTGGCCGGCGACCGACCACGATCAACCCGAACAGGGTGATCTGCTCAAACGCCACGACTTGTCCGCGCTTCTTCTCCCAATGGGGCTCGAAGTGATTTTTCTTGATCAGGTGCCCGGCCAGCGGCTCGATCCAGTCGGCATCGATCTTGGCCACCATCCGCGCATAGAGCTTGGTGGTTTCCACCAGTTCGGCGGTCATCAACCATTGCGGACGCTTCTTGCCGATGCCCGACGAAGGATGAATCCAGAAACGTCGCTGGCGGGCACCGAGGTAGTCGCCGTCTTCGGTCTTCTGGCCGACCTGGCTCAGCAAGCCCGAGAGCACGGCCTTGTGCAGTTTCGGGAAGTCTGCCGGTTCTTTATTCAGCGTCAGCTGCATATCACGGCAGATCAGGCTCAACTGACGATGGGAGTCACGCCACTCACGCAAACGCAGGTAGTTGAGGAAGTTCTTGCGGCACCAGTTGCGCAGCGGGCTGGCGGTCAGTTCCTGGCGCTGCTCTTCAAATCCACGCCACAGATTGACCAGCCCGGCGAAGTCCGAATCGGGATCTTTCCATTGTGCGTGGGCCTGGTCGGCGGCCTGCTGACGCTCCGGCGGACGCTCGCGCGGGTCCTGGATCGACATGGCACTGGCGACGATCAACACTTCCTGCAAACTGCCTAGCTTGGCCGCTTCCAGCAACATGCGGCCCATGCGCGGGTCCACCGGCAAACGCGCCAACTGCCGGCCCATCGGGGTCAACTGGCTATTGCGGTCCACCGCCGACAACTCTTGCAGCAGGTTGAAACCGTCGCTGATGGCCTTGCCATCCGGTGGTTCGATAAACGGGAAGTCGGTGATTTCACCCAAGCGCAGGTGCAGCATCTGCAGGATCACTGCTGCCAGGTTGGTGCGCAGGATTTCCGGATCTGTAAACTCCGGCCGTCCAACAAAGTCTTCCTCGCTAAACAGGCGCACGCAGATGCCCGGCTCGACCCGCCCGCAACGGCCTTTGCGCTGGTTGGCACTGGCCTGGGAAATCGCCTCGATCGGCAGGCGCTGGACTTTGGCGCGATAGCTGTAGCGACTGATGCGGGCGGTGCCACTGTCAATCACATAGCGAATACCCGGCACGGTCAGCGAGGTTTCAGCGACGTTGGTCGCCAACACCACGCGTCGACCTGGATGGGACTGGAAGATCCGCTGCTGTTCGGCCGGTGACAGCCGTGCGTACAACGGCAGAATTTCCGTGTGCTTGAGCTGGGCCTTGCGCAGCATATCGGCAGCGTCACGGATCTCTCGCTCGCCCGGCAGGAACACCAGCACATCACCGGGGCTCTTGTGCTCGCTGCGTTCAAATGCGGCGATTTCATCGAGGGTGGCCAGGATCGCCTGATCCACGGTCAAGTCGTCCTCGACGCGATTGCCCTCCTCGTCCTGCTCCAGAGTCAGCGGGCGGTACCAGGTTTCCACCGGGAACGTACGACCGGACACCTCGACAATCGGCGCGTCGTCGAAATGCTTGGAAAAGCGTTCAAGGTCGATGGTGGCCGAAGTGATGATGACTTTCAGGTCCGGACGACGCGGCAGAAGGGTTTTCAGGTAACCCAGCAGAAAGTCGATGTTCAGGCTGCGCTCGTGGGCTTCGTCGACGATGATCGTGTCGTAGCGTTCCAAGTAACGGTCGTTCTGGGTTTCCGCCAGCAGGATGCCGTCGGTCATCAGCTTGATTAGGGTGCTGGAGTCGCTCTGGTCCTCAAACCGCACCTGATAGCCCACTAACGACCCAAGCGGGGTAGCCAATTCCTCGGCGACCCGACTCGCCACACTGCGCGCAGCAATCCGCCGTGGCTGGGTGTGGCCGATCAAGCCATATTGGCCACGACCGATCTCCAGGCAGATTTTTGGCAACTGGGTGGTTTTGCCCGAGCCGGTTTCACCGGCAATGATCAGCACCTGATGCTTTAGCAACGCTTCCTTGATTTCGTCACGCTTGGCGGCAATCGGTAGGCTGTCGTCATAACGAATCACAGGCAGGCTGGCCCGCCGCGCCGTCACCTGAGCACAGGAGGCCTGCATCTTCGTCACCCACTGCGCAAGTTTCTCCTCATCGGGCTTCTTGCGCAGCTCAAGCAGCTGCCGACGCAACCGGTGGCGGTCGGTGAGCATGGCGTGATCGAGGTTTTTCAGCAGTTGGTCGATAGCGGGTGCTTGGTCAGTCATCGGGTGGGCAAAGGTCTTTTTAGTGAGGCAGGTAAGCCTGCGGTGACATTCTCGTAACGAAGGATTGTCGCAGATTCCGTACCTGCGGACGAGGCGACCGCTTACGACACCCCCGCTCTCCCTGGAAAATGTCCTACCGAATAGGAGAACGCTCCCACAGCTGATAAGGAAAGGTATCAAACACCATCATAAAAGGCTGACAACTTATGAAAAGAGGGATCGGTTCCAATGTAATCGCTATAACGCAACCTTTAGTGTAATCGCCAAGGAGTACTTTATGCCGATCGATGGTAACTCGTATCCTAATACCTACAACAATACTTCCAGCTACGCTAACAAATACCAAAGTATCGCACCTGAAAGTCAAGCACCTCACGGCTCGTGGGCTCAGAGCTCGTCCACCCCACTGGTGAATCAGACACCGCTATCCAGCTTGAGCAAATCCACACAGGAAAAGCTCAATCAGGCGAAGAACACGAAAGACACCCTTGAAAGACTCCCGAAAGACTTTCCGATCCGCAGCCTTACATCCGAAGACTATCAACGCCCCGTTAGCCTGATACAACAGAGAATCGACAAACTGGCGAACAATACTGACTCTAAGAATCCGTTCACAAAGATCAGCAACCACAGGGAAAATAAAAGAGATGAGAAAGAGCTGAACAAAGAAATGGGCTCACTGTACAAAAAAGTCAGGGACATCCAACTCAATAGCACCAATGAAACAGATAAGAACCGCGCCTCCAATGTGACGGACACCCTGACAGGCTTGGGCAAGAATCAACCCTGGCTCCAAGGCATCCGCAAAGAAAATTGGTCAAGTCAGTAAAAGGAAGCCCCTGAGCTCCCAAGCCGCCATAGCTTGCGGGCCAGGAGCTTGATGGTCACCTTCTCCGGTAGATGATCACATCAGTATCAAGCAAGTCTCAGGTCTATCGAACATCCCGTACCGTCTCCGCCAACGGGTGCTCGATAGACACCTACGCCAGTTCAAGCCAATGCACCCAGGCGTTATTCATCCGGCAGCCCGTGGCGCCGATACGGAAACACATCGATTACCTTGCCGGCGCGAATCGCTTCCTGCAGACCTTTCCAGTAGTCGGCGTTGTATAACTCGCCGTGCAACTGATCGAACAGTTTGCGCTGGCCAGCGTCGGCAAACAGAAACGGAGGAAACTCTTCGGGGAATACGTCCAGCGGCCCGATGGAATACCAGGGCTCCGAGGCCATTTCATCTTCCGGCGTACGCGGTGCCGGGATGTGGCGGAAGTTGGCTTCGGTCAGGTAGCAGATTTCGTCATAGTCATAGAACACGACACGCCCGTGGCGGGTGACGCCGAAGTTCTTCAGCAGCATGTCACCGGGGAAAATATTGGCCGCCGCCAGCTGCTTGATCGCCAAACCGTAGTCTTCCAGCGCTTCGCGTACCTGGGCCTCGTTGGCGTTTTCCAGGTAGAGGTTGAGCGGGGTCATTCGCCGCTCTGTCCAGCAGTGACGGATCAACACGGTATCGCCTTCGACTTCGACCGTGCCGGCCGCCACTTCAAGCAATTCAGCAAGGCATTCGGGCTCGAATTTACTCAAGGGGAAACGGAAGTCGGCGAACTCCTGAGTGTCGGCCATGCGTCCGACGCGATCGACGCTTTTCACCAATCGATACTTCTCGATCACCGTGGCGCGGTTAACGTTTTTCGACGGAGAAAAGCGGTCCTTGATGATCTTGAACACCGTGTTGAAGCCCGGCAGGGTAAACACGCTCATGACCATGCCACGCACTCCCGGCGCCATGATGAATTGGTCGTCGGTGGTGGCCAGGTGGTTGATCAGCGCCCGGTAGAACTCGGACTTGCCGTGCTTGTAGAAGCCGATGGAGGTATAGAGCTCGGCGATGTGTTTTCCCGGCAGGATGCGCTTGAGGAAGCCGATGAATTCCGCCGGCACCGGTACATCCACCATGAAGTAGGAACGGGTAAAGGAGAAGATGATCGACACATCCGCCTCATCGGTAATCAGCGCGTCAATCTGGATGCCGCGCCCCTCCCGGTGTAACAGCGGAATTACCAATGGCCACTGCTCGTCGCGGGTGTAGATACGCCCTATCAGGTACGCGCCTTTGTTGCGGTACAGCACCGAGGAAAACAGCTCGACGTTGAGGTCCGGATCCTTGCACACCCAATCCGGCAGGTTCTCCCGCAACTGCGCTTCCAGTCGGCGCAGGTCCGCCGGCAAATCGGCGTAGGGTTCGCTGAAGCTGTAGTCGGCAAAGATTTGCTCAAGCATGCCTGACAGCTTGCCTTGCGGCTTGTAGGTGCGGGTTTGCGCGGCCCGGGCCCGGCGCAGGCTTGGGCGGGTGGTGTGGATGAACATGCAGCCGTCGCTGATCAGGTCATGGCTGAACAGCCCGCAAAAGGTCGAGTTGTACCAGGTCTCGGACAACTCATCGTCGAAGCGCAGGTCGATCAGGTTGATGTAGGCGCTTTTCACCAGCGGCCAGGCGGCAATGTCGAGCAACGATGCGTCGTCGAAGCTGGCCCTCAGCCGCGCGATCACCTCGCTGACTTTTTCTTCGTAGAGGTTGATACGGGCTGCCGACGCTGCCTGCCCCAATTGCCACTGGGCTTTTTCGAAACGTTCCCGGGCGCCGTCAGTGATCTGGCGAAAATGCTCGCGGTAATCGTCGAAGCCGTCGAGGATCATTTGCGCAATGTCGAGGGCGGGCGTTTGCTGCGACATAAGGGAAACCTCTACGGCATTTGGAAGACCTGAGCTTAGCCAGTGTCGGGGAACAGGAGAAGGGTCATTTTTCCGGCCAGCCGTCAGCAGGCGCTGTGACCCGATTTGTTCTGTAAATAGTGGATTAGTAATTGTGTCAGGCAGGCCGCTGGGCAACACTTCCACCCCCATCAAGTAGGAGTTTTCCGTGAGACCTGTCGACACCCTGCACCTGCTGGTGCTGGCCGCTATCTGGGGCGCGAGCTTTCTGTTCATGCGGATCATCGCGCCTGAAATAGGCACGATTCCTACGGCGTTCTTTCGCGTGTCGATTGCCGCCACCGGCCTGTTGGTGATCCTGGCGATGATGCGCGTACGCTGGGATTTTCAAGGCAAGTTCAAGACTGTCCTGCTACTGGGAGTCATCAACTCGGGGATTCCCGCCACCATGTATTCGGTGGCTGCCCAAGTGCTACCCGCCGGTTATTCGGCGATTTTCAATGCCACCACGCCGCTGATGGGGGTGTTGATTGGCGGCCTGTTCTTCAGTGAGCGTCTGACCCCCTCCAAGATCACCGGCGTCTGCCTGGGGCTGTTCGGTGTCGGCATCCTGACCCGAGCCGGCCCGGTGGCGTTCGACATAGAACTGCTGATGGGCGCCCTCGCCTGCTTGCTGGCAACGACGTGCTACGGTTTCGCCGGGTTCCTGGCCAGGCGCTGGCTCGATCAACAAGGTGGCCTTGATAGTCGCTTGTCAGCCCTTGGCAGCATGCTCGGCGCAACGTTGTTTCTATTGCCCTGGTTCGGCTGGAGCGCGATCAGCCATCCACCGGCCAGTTGGGGCGGTTGGCATGTTTGGCTGTCATTGTTGGGCTTGGGGCTGGTATGCACGGCGTTTGCCTACATCCTGTACTTCCGCTTGCTGACATCTATTGGGCCGGTGAAGTCGATGACCGTCACCTTTATGATTCCGCCGTTCGGCGTGTTGTGGGGCGCACTGCTGCTGGATGAGCCGCTGTCGATGGCCCATCTGTATGGTGGGGTGTTGATTGCTGGGGCGTTATGGTTAGTGCTCAGGCCGGGGAAATTGGCTAAAACCCTGTAGAAGCTTTTTCGCCCCTACAGGGTGTTTATTGATCAGCTTTTACGGAACACAAAAGCCAATCCGATGATGATCAACCCCATTCCCACCAGGCTCAACATCGCCAGTTTGTTGCCAAAGATCAGGTAATCCATCACCGCCGTCACGGCGGGCACCAGGTAAAACAGACTGGTGACATTCACCAAGTTGCCCCGCGCGATCAGCCGATACAGCAGCAACGTTGCCAGCAGCGACACCACCAAGCCCATCCACAGCACTGGCAGGTAAAAGCCCGTATTGTGCTCAAAGTGAAACGGCTGGAACGGCACGAACACCGCACACAACAACAGGCCTGCCAGGTACTGCACGGGCAGCGTGCCCAGCGGGTTATCAGTGATGCGCTTCTGCATGATGGCGCCGAAGGTCATGCTTGCCAGGGCCAGCAAGCCGAAGAGCATCCCCGCCAGGGACATCCCGGACAAACCGATGCCCTGGTAAACCACCATGATCAACCCCGCCAACCCCAACGCCAGACCAAACATCCGACGCCAGGAGCGCTGACGCTCCATCAGCACCACGGTCAGGATCGGTTGCACACCCATGATGGTCGCCATGACGCCCGGAGTGACTTTGAGGTCCAGGGCCAGCAGATAGAAAATCTGATACGCCCCCAACAACACCAGACCGGTGGCCACCGCATACCGCATCGGTTGACCGGGGCGCGGCAACTTGAGCTTGAGGATCGGCACCAGGATCACCAACCCCAGCAGGGCAATGGCAAAACGGATCAGCAGAAAGGCAAAGGGCGACGCATGGGCCAGGCCCAATTTGGAGAAAATCGCCCCGCTGCTCCACAGCAAGACAAACAGACTCGTCGAGGCCGCCGCGGCCACGGATTGTTTCGAAAGAACAGACATGGATACCACCTGTCATCAGGCAAAAAGCCAACTCAGCCGAGGCTGAAATTCAGTAGGTTTTCTTCAGGCGGGCACGGGGCAACAGCAATCAGCTGATCAGCCCGAAATGCCAACGCCCGGCGGTGATACGACTGCGTATACCGGCGTGCTACTGACAGGTGGGGGGTAATGACTGATCTGCACAGGCTGTTGATTCCCGCACGGCACGACCACAGCGCTGACCGCTGAATCGACTACCGCTATGCGCAAGGAAGCTGGCATGTGCTGATCTTTTTTGAAGGGATAAAAAGGTGCTGTGAAACACCTGAGGCTGACTATAACCAGCCGGCGACATGCTTTGCAACGACTTCGCCAAAAGGCCAGTAAGGACATTTGGAGGCACCGCACCTAGCCTTGGGAAAAACCAATGCACTCAACCTCAGGAGGCCTCTCACCAATGACCAATATGGAAGCACTTTTTGAAAAAAACCGGCACCCGGAAAGCATCTTCCAAGGCAGTCAGAGGGCTCAAGACTGCCCCGCTTACCGCTAATCAGCGCCGCTTTCTGAATGCAGCCATGACAAGCAACGCCGAAGAGCCCTCTCTTTTGGCAGGCTGTCCAGATAAGCCAAAGGCATAAAAAAACCGCTCATCCGAGCGGTTTTTTTATGCCTGCAAAGGCCTCAACCAAACAACCAATACCCCAACGCCGCCAACACCACCACCGCCAATACTGGCCGCAGGATGCGGTACGCCTTCGGATACTTGCGCTTCCACTGCTTGACCCCACCACTGAAGCTGTCACTGAACCGCTTGCTCCAGGCGTAGGCCTGGTTGATCCCGCCAACGCGCTCGTCATCCAGGTTCTGCGGCGCAGTAGCACGACCCAATTGGGCGCTGACCCAGCGGTTGATACGGGTCATCAATCGGCTGCTCAGAGGCCGCTCGATGTCACAGAACAGAATCACCCGGGTTTTCTCGGTTTCGTTCTTCACCCAGTGCACGTAGGTCTCGTCGAACATCACGTCTTCACCGTCGCGCCAGGCGTAGACCTGGCCATCGACAAAGATGCGGCAGTCGTCGGAATTAGGTGTCGACAATCCCAGGTGATAACGCAGGGAGCCGGCAAACGGATCACGATGCGGGTTGAGGTGGCTGCCGCCTGGCAACAAGGCGAACATCGCGCCCTTGACGTTAGGAATGCTGCTGACCAAAGCCACGGTTTTCGGGCACAGCAGTTCAGCCGACGGCAGTGGTTTGTCGTACCACTTGAGGTAGAAACGCTTCCAGCCTTTCTTGAAGAACGAACCGAAGCCGGCGTCGTTGTTCTTCTCGGCGGCGCGGATATAGCCCTCGTCAAACAGGTGCATGGCCTCTTCGCGGATCACTTCCCAGTTGTTCTTGAGCACATCCAGCTCCGGGAACTTGCTGCGGTCCAGGTAGGGCTTGGACGGCACCGCAGAGAAGATGTACATCAAGGCGTTATAGGGGGCGAACAGCGCCGAGTGGTTGACGAACTGACGCAACATCGGAAGACGCGCCTTGCCACGCAAATGCACATAAAGCGTACTGCCGATAAACAGCAGCAACACCGACAACTTGGCGGCCAAAGAAAAGGTCATGCAGCAACTCCTGGAAATAGGCGCCTGGCCAACAACCTCCCGTTGAAGGGAAACCAGACGTAGCAGCCGGCCATGATAAACACTCCGGGCCTCGGGAAAAACCCGCGCAATCCAACAATCGGTGTTAAGCAATGCGCGATGATGGGCCAATTATGCATAAGGCCCATGCAATCGGGCTGATTTGGGTCAAGCCTGGTTTTCCTGATCGGTAAACAAATCGCTGAACAACATGCTCGACAGGTACCGTTCACCGGAGTCCGGCAGTATGACGACGATGGTCTTGCCCTGCATTTCCGGCTTCTGGGCCAGGCGCACCGCCACGGCCATCGCCGCGCCACAGGAAATACCACAGAGGATTCCTTCCTCCTGCATCAACCGCAGGGCCATGGCCTTGGATTCGTCATCGCTGACCAGCTCAACCCGGTCGACCATCGACAGATCGAGGTTTTTCGGTACAAAGCCGGCACCAATACCCTGAATCTTGTGGGGGCTGGGCTTGATCTCTTCGCCGGCCAACGTCTGGGTAATCACCGGGGAAGTGATGGGCTCCACCGCCACCGACAAGATCGGCTTGCCCTGGGTGTTCTTGATATAGCGGGATATTCCGGTAATGGTGCCACCCGTCCCCACGCCCGCTACCAACACGTCCACCGCGCCATCGGTATCGTTCCAGATTTCCGGACCAGTGGTTTTCTCGTGGATCGCCGGGTTGGCTGGGTTATCGAACTGGGCCGGCATAAAGTATTTGGCCGGATCACTGGCGACAATTTCCCCGGCCTTTTCAATCGCGCCCTTCATGCCCTTGGCCGGCTCGGTCAACACCAACTCGGCCCCCAGGGCCTTGAGCACCTTGCGCCGCTCAATGCTCATGGACGACGGCATGGTCAATAGCAATGTGTAACCCCGGGCCGCGGCGACGAACGCCAGACCGATCCCGGTATTGCCCGACGTGGGCTCGACAATGGTCATCCCCGGTTTGAGTTTGCCGCTGCTTTCAGCGTCCCAGATCATGTTCGCGCCAATCCGGCACTTCACCGAATACCCCGGGTTACGCCCTTCGGTCTTGGCCAGGATCGTCACGCCACGGGGCGCGATACGGTTGATCTGAACCAGGGGCGTGTTACCGATGGAGTGCGCGTTGTCTGCAAAAATGCGGCTCATGACGGGTCCTCATTGCACCATTTGGAGAGGTCCCAAGGGTATGCCTCGTGTCCCGAAGCGTCCAGTCAAGGCGAACGTCCAGCGGTCACCGTAGTCAATCGCCTATACGGATGGAGAAACGCCCTATGAAACGTCGCTACCGCTGGCCGCTATGGACCTTCGCTGTGATTGTGGTGGTGTTGGTTGCCCTGGATATCGCCCTGCCCTACCTGGTGCGCAACTACCTCAATGACAAACTCGCCGACATGGGTGATTACCGTGGCCAGGTAACCGATGTGGACCTGGCCCTGTGGCGTGGCGCCTATCGGATCAACGGCCTGCAGATCGTCAAGGTCGACGGCAAAGTCCCGGTACCGTTCGTCAAGGCCCCGGTGATCGACCTGTCGGTCAGTTGGCATTCGCTGTGGTACGACCATGCGGTGGTCGCCGAGGTGCAGTTCATCACGCCGGAACTGAACTTCGTCGACGGTGGCCCCAACAAACAGGCGTCTCAGACCGGTCAAGGCACCGACTGGCGCGCGCAGTTGGGCAAACTGTTGCCGATTACCCTCAACGAAGTGCACATCAACGACGGTACGATCGCGTTCCATAACTTCAGCTCCAAACCCCCGGTCAACATCGGCGCCACCGAGGTCAATGCCACGCTCTACAACCTGACCAACGTGGTGGACGTCCAAGGCAAGCGCGACGCGCGTTTCGACGGCAAAGCCCTGCTGCTGGGCCATGCGCCACTGGAGGCGACGGCTACCTTCGATCCGCTGAGTAATTTCGAAGACTTTGAATTCCGTTTTCGCGCCCGTGATATTCAACTCAAGCGCTTGAACGACTTCGCGTCGGCCTACGGCAAGTTCGACTTCAATGCAGGTACCGGCGATGTGGTGATCGAAGCCCAGGCTGAAAAAGGCCAATTGAGCGGCTATATCAAGCCGTTGCTGCGGGATGTCGAGGTGTTCAACTGGCAGCAGGACGTGGAAAACAAGGACAAGGGGCTTTTCCGGTCAATCTGGGAAGCAGTGGTCGGTGCCGGCGAGACGGTGCTGAAAAACCAGCGCAAGAACCAATTCGCTACCCGCGTGGAACTCAGCGGAAGCGTGCATCAGCAAGATATCAGCGCGTTCCAGGCGTTTTTACAGATTTTGCGCAACGGTTTCGTCCAGGCGTTCAATGCCCGCTATGAACAACCCAAGCCCAGCGCGGACTGAACTCAATGTGACCGCCCATTCAGAGACTGAATAGCCCGTCTGCGTTCACAGTCGCCGGGCCTGCGCGGTATAGTCGGCCCATTACTGATGATTCGTCCCCAGGCCCGCTGCCTGTGGGCGTCACGCTCGAGGAATGACCGATGAAGTTCGAAGGCACCCAGGCCTACGTTGCCACCGATGACCTGAAACTGGCCGTCAACGCCGCCATCACCCTGGAGCGGCCGTTGCTGGTCAAGGGCGAACCGGGCACCGGCAAGACCATGCTCGCCGAGCAACTGGCCGAATCCTTTGGCGCCCGCTTGATCACCTGGCATATCAAATCCACCACCAAGGCCCATCAGGGTCTGTACGAGTACGACGCGGTCAGCCGCCTGCGCGACTCGCAGCTGGGTGTAGACAAGGTCCACGACGTACGCAACTACCTGAAAAAGGGCAAGCTCTGGGAGGCCTTCGAGTCCGAGGAGCGGGTGATTCTGCTGATCGACGAAATCGACAAGGCCGACATCGAGTTCCCCAACGACCTGCTGCAAGAACTCGACAAGATGGAGTTCTACGTCTACGAAATCGACGAGACCATCAAGGCCAAGAAGCGCCCGATCATCATCATTACCTCCAACAACGAAAAAGAGCTGCCGGACGCGTTCCTGCGCCGCTGCTTCTTCCACTACATCGCCTTCCCCGACCGCACCACACTGCAGAAAATCGTCGACGTGCATTACCCGGACATCAAGAAAGACCTGGTCAGCGAAGCCCTCGACGTGTTCTTCGACGTGCGCAAGGTGCCCGGTCTGAAGAAAAAACCATCGACTTCCGAACTGGTGGACTGGCTGAAGCTACTGATGGCCGACAACATCGGCGAAGCGGTGCTGCGCGAGCGTGATCCGACCAAGGCGATTCCGCCCCTGGCCGGTGCCCTGGTGAAGAACGAGCAGGACGTGCAACTGCTCGAGCGCCTGGCGTTCATGAGCCGTCGCGGCACTCGATAAGGGCAATTGCCATGCTGCTCAACCTGTTCAATGAAATGCGTGCAGCCAAAGTGCCGGTCTCGGTGCGTGAGCTGCTGGACCTGATCAACGCGCTGAAACAGCGCGTGACCTTCGCCGACATGGACGAGTTTTATTACTTGGCCCGCGCGATCCTGGTGAAGGACGAACGGCATTTCGACAAGTTCGACCGGGCTTTCAGCGCCTATTTTAACGGCCTGGAAAAGCTCGACGACCACCTGCAGGCACTGATTCCCGAAGACTGGCTGCGCAAGGAATTCGAGCGCTCCCTGAGCGATGAAGAACGAGCGCAGATCCAGTCTCTGGGTGGCCTCGACAAGCTGATCGAAGAGTTCAAGAAACGCCTGGAAGAACAGAAAGAACGCCATGCCGGCGGCAATAAGTGGATCGGTACCGGCGGCACCAGCCCGTTCGGCTCCGGTGGTTTCAACCCGGAAGGGATTCGCGTCGGCGACGCCGGCAAGCGCCAGGGCAAAGCGGTCAAGGTATGGGATCAGCGCGAGTACAAGAACCTGGACGATCAGGTGGAACTGGGCACCCGCAACATCAAGATCGCCCTGCGCCGCCTGCGTAAATTCGCCCGCCAGGGCGCCGCCGAAGAACTGGACATCGACGGCACCATCGACCACACCGCCCGCGATGCCGGGCTGCTGAATATCCAGATGCGCCCGGAACGGCGCAACACAATCAAGCTGCTGTTGCTGTTCGATATCGGCGGTTCGATGGACGCACACGTGAAGACCTGCGAAGAACTGTTCTCGGCCTGCAAGACCGAGTTCAAGCACCTTGAGTACTTTTACTTCCACAACTTCATTTACGAATCGGTGTGGAAGAACAACATGCGCCGGGGTTCGGAACGCACCTCGACCCAGGACTTACTGCACAAGTACGGCGCCGACTACAAAGTGATTTTTATTGGCGACGCAGCCATGGCACCTTATGAAATCACCCAGGCGGGTGGCAGTGTCGAGCACTGGAACGAAGAGCCGGGCTATGTGTGGATGCAGCGCTTCATGGAGAAGTACAAGAAGCTGATCTGGATTAACCCGTACCCGAAAGACACCTGGGGTTATACGGCGTCGACGGGCATCGTGCGGGATTTGATCGAGGATCAGATGTATCCGCTGACGTTGCGCGGGCTTGAGGAAGGGATGCGCTTCTTGTCCAAATAACGTCCTGTAACCGCTGCCGAGGTACGAGGCTGCGATGGGACCGGGGGCGCGCTCGACCGAAGCGGACCGCATCGCAGCCTCGCACCTCGGCAGCGGCTACAGGCTCAGTGAAACCGTCGCAAATACTCAACATGCTGCTGATGCGCCGTCTCTTGCACCACCGGTGCCAACCTCACCTTCTCTCCCGGCAAACACTGCGCCAGCCGCGCCAACGCCAACGGCGTCAATGCCCCCAATCGCGGATAACCGCCAATGGTCTGCCGATCATTAAGCAACACAATTGGCTGCCCGTCCGGCGGCACCTGGATGCCCCCCAACGGGATACCTTCGGAAATCAATGACGGCCCCTGATACTGCAATGGCGTCCCCAGCAAACGCATGCCCATGCGGTCGGCACGGCTGTCCAGGGTCCACTCGGTATTGAACGCATCAAACAGGCTCTGCCCGCTGAACTGGCCGATCTGCGCCCCAACGATCAACTCCAGCGGTGCCTTTGATTGCAGGTTCGGCAACTGCTCGGCGGACAACACGCGCATATCACCGCCAGTGCCGGAATAGGCCAGATGCGAACCTTCGGCCAGCGCCCGACCCAATCCATCCAACCCGCCCAGCTCTTCACGCCCGACACTGGCGCAACTGCCCAGCACCTTCGGTGCATCAAAGCCTCCCGGTGCCGCCAAATAGGCCCGTGCCCCGCTGAAAGGTTGGGTGAACCGCAATCGCTGGCCTTTTTGCAGAATGAAACTGCGTCCGGGGCTGATCGCTCGCTCATCCACATAAGCCCCCAGGTCCGCCCCGGCCAACGCCAACAGGCAATATTCCTCGGCCCGCACGGTAAACCCACCCAGGGTGATTTCCACCACAGGCGCATCCAGTGCATTACCCAGCAACCCGTTGGCCCATGACATCGACACCCAATCCAGCGCACCACCCTGAGTGACGCCCAGGTGCCTGACACCAAAACGTCCGGCATCCTGCAACAGGCACAGTGGGGTGCTGGCCTCGATCAACAAGCGGCTCATGCCTGCGCCTCCAACGGCGTGTCGTCGCCACCCAGGTTGATGAATTCGGCATGATCGACGGGCTCAAAACGTACAGTATCCCCCGGCTGCATCAGGCTATAGCCGTCGCGCTCCCGATCGAACAGTTTGGCCGGGGTACGGCCAATCAGGTTCCAGCCGCCCGGTGACACCACAGGATAAGCGGCGGTTTGTCGTTCGGCGATGCCCACACTGCCTGCTGCTATACGTTTACGCGGGGTGCTCAGGCGGGGAGTTGCGAGCACCTCGTCCACCAGCCCCATAAAGGCAAAGCCTGGGGCAAAACCCAGGGCAAACACCTGATATTCATGTTGGCTGTGACGACGAATCACCTCCTCCGCTGCCAGGCCGCTGCGCTGGGTCAGCAATGTCAGTTCGGGGCCGACACTGAGGTCATACCAGACCGGCAACACATGGCAATGCCCGCTGCCTTTGGGTTCGGGCTGCAACCCATTCAGCGCCAGGCTAATCAACTCCCGAGCCTGAACCGGGCTCAACGCAAGAAGGTCGTAATGCACCATCAAGGTGGTGTAAGACGGCACCAGATCCACCAACGTCGCGCCAAAACCTTCCCGCAGACGACGAGTGGCAGCAAGCATCCAGGGCATATTGTCTTCAGCAATCACATCAAACAGACGCACCATCAGGCAGTCGATGGCCACCACTTCAATCCGCGGCTTCATCGTAGGGTCAAGGCCTCGCGGATGCGTTGGACCGCTGCCACTGAACTGACATTGTCGCCATGCACGCATAACGTGTTGGCCTGCAAGTGCAAGGCACTGCCATCACTGGCCGTGAGCGGCTCGCCACTGGAAATGAGCATGGCCTGCTCGACGATTTTGTCCGGGTCGTGGTGCACGGCGCCAGGCAACAAGCGCGAAACCAGATGCCCGGTGCTGTCATAAGCCCGGTCGGCGAACGCCTCGAACCACAATGTCACGCCATATTCATCGCCCAAGGCTTGGGCGACGCTGTTGTCGCGGGTTGCCATCAACATCAGCGGCAATTCGCCATAGGCCGCCACGGCCTTGATCACCGCGCGCAATTGCTCAGGCTTGGCCATCATGTCGTTATACATCGCACCATGGGGTTTGACGTAGCTGACCCGCCCACCCTGGGCCCGGCAAATCCCATCGAGCGCGCCAATCTGGTAGTGCAACAGGTCCTGGATTTCCTGGGGCGTATAGGCCATGGAACGGCGGCCGAACCCCGCCAGGTCTTGATACGCCGGGTGCGCGCCAACTTGCACGCCATGCTGGAACGCCAGGTTGACGGTCTTGCGCATGATGCTCGGGTCTCCGGCGTGAAAGCCGCAAGCCACATTAGCGCAGTCGATGAACGGCATGACCTCGGCATCCAGACCCAAGGTCCAGTTGCCAAAGCTTTCGCCGATGTCGCAGTTCAATAGCAGGCGGCTCACGGTGGGGACTCCTGTAGGCATTATTTTTTTGTAGTGTGGGATCTTTTACCAAGATATCGCAACGATGTTGTCCTGAACCCCCACGACGCTTATCGTGAGACAACTCGATTTTTGGCGTTTGCCTTAGGCTGCGTCCAACTAATAAAAACCGATCCATGCATAAGAAAAAGTTGATCCCATGAATTTGAAGTTCCTTGAAACCTTCGTCTGGGTGGCCAAGCTCAAAAGTTTTCGCCTCACGGCAGAGAAGCTCTTCACGACCCAGGCCTCGATCTCCAGCCGCATTGCCGTGCTGGAAAACGAGTTGGGGGTGAAGCTGTTCCTGCGCGACTCCCGTGGCGTGAGCCTGACGCCGGAAGGCTTGAAGGTGCTCGACTATGCCGAGCAGATGATGGTCACCATGCAGGGGCTCAAGCAATCCCTGGAAACCACCAGCAGCAAGGTCGGACGGATCCGCATCGGCGCCATGGACACCGTGATCCACACGTGGCTCAGCCCGTTGGTGGCAGAACTGATGGACCATTTCCCACTGGTGGAAATCGAGTTGGTCGCCGATACCGCATTGAACCTCAGCGATCAGCTGCAAAAAGGCTTTCTGGACCTGATCCTGCAAACCGACCTGCTGCGCCAGGAAACCCTGCGCAGCCTGGAACTGGCCAGCCACCCCATGGGCTGGATCGTCGCCAGCCAATCGATCTACAACCGCGACTACGCCTCCCTCGCCGACTTGGCCCAGGAACGCATCATCACCTACTCGAAAAACTCCCATCCCCACCAGGATGTACTGAGCCTGATGCAGGCCAACGGCGTGGCGACTCCCAGGATGAACTGCGTGAACTCGGTATCGGCGATTACCCGTTTGCTGCGCGATGGCTTCGGTATCGGCGCATTGCCACCGGTGCTGGTCAGCGAAGAACTGGCACGGGGTGAGTTGGTGATGCTGCCCATGGAGCAACGGCCGCCGAACTTGCAGGTGGTGGTGTCGTGGCGGGTTGGCGTGGAATTGGTGGAAGAGATTGTCGGGCTGTGCCAGACGGTCGTGGCCCGATATGCGCAGGAGGTGGGAGAGGAATTGATGGTGTTGAGCAAACCCTCGTCACTGAAGGAACCCACTTGAAAATGTGGGACTTGCTCGCGAATGCACTTGTAGCCGCTGCCGAGGCACAAGGCTGCGATAAGGGCCGAAGGACCTTCGGCGGTTTCAAGATCCTGGCGACTGCTGCGCAGCCGATCGCAGGCTGCGCCAGCGGCTACAGGTGATCGACACGACCCCTCGCCACAGGTTCGGTGTTAACCATAAGGCTGTTTTCAAAGACCTTGAAAGGGCTGGGCCTTAAAGCCCCTTCAAATCCCGCTCTTCAATCGGCCGGCTCTGGCGCAGGCGCTTGCCGCCCAACACGACCCAGTCGATCAGCCGGAACAGGCACTCCAGGCCAAACGACAGCAACATCGCCCCGCCCAGGCCCCAGCCCATGGCTTCGGGGGTCAGGAGTAACTGATAGCTGTAGCCGTTCCAGGTTTCCTGGCGAATATCCGGGTCGGCGGCCACCGCCACTTGCAGGGCACGGATGTACCAAGGGCCTTGCATCGCCTGGAACTGCTTGTCCAACGCCACCTGACGGTCGAGCAAGGTGCCGAGGCTGTTGGCATCGCTACGGAAGACTGGATCATCGCTGGCGCGGTAATGGGCCACCAACGCCTGCAAGTCACCATTGAAGAACTGCTGCGCCGTGGCGTCAAAGCCACGCAGGCCAGTCTGGGCCTCGATCAGGTGGGCTTCCACGCGCTTGGCATAATCATTGATAAACCCCGGCACCTGAACACCGACCAACAAGCCAATGGCAAACAACACCAAGCGCAAATAGCTGAGCAACATGAGCGACGTCCTTATGCCGTTATGCCCTGGCTGACGCATTCACCGCGTCGCCACAGGCTCCACTGGCCCGGTTCGTAACGGGTCCAGGTCTCGTTTTCGGTCAGGGGTTCGGTGGCAATCACCGTCACCACGTCATTGGGGGTGGTTTCGGCCTGAAAATCGACGATCACGTCGACATCTTTCAAGCGCGCAGGGCCAAACGGCGCGCGACGGGTGATTTGCGCCAGCTTGGTCGAGCAGTAGCAAAACAGCCAATCGCCATCACTGAGCAGGCAGTTGAACACGCCTTTACTGCGGTATTCGGCGCAGGCTGCGATCAAGTCCGGCAGCACCTGTTCAATGTCCACAGGCTCCGGGAAAGCCTCGCGCACCCGGTTGAGCAAATCGCAGAATGCCGCTTCGCTGTCGGTATCGCCTACGGGGCGGTAAAACGTGGCGCGGGGATTGAAGTCCGCCAACTGTCCGTTATGCGCGAAACACCAGTTGCGGCCCCACAGCTCGCGGACAAACGGGTGAGTATTGGACAGGCACACCTTGCCCACATTGGCCTGACGAATATGGCCAATCACCACTTCGCTCTTGATGGGATAACGCTGCACCAGCCGTGCAACTTCAGATTCGCTGCTGGCGGCCGGGTCCTGGAACAAGCGCAGGCCACGACCTTCGTAGAAGGCGATGCCCCAACCGTCGCGGTGGGGGCCGGTGCGACCGCCCCGCTGCATCAGCCCGGTAAAGCTGAAGACAATATCGGTCGGTACGTTGGCACTCATGCCCAATAATTCACACATGCCAGGGCTCTCGCAGCAGGGCGGACAACGTTAAAGACGCGGTTCGACCCGCAGGTTGCTGGCAGGGACTGCCGGGCGACCGTAACGCTCGCCACCAAAGGGTTCGTCGTCTTCTGCAGGTTCCGCCGCCGCAGCAGTTGCAGCCGCAGCCTTCTGCTCACGGCGAGCCTTGGCAGCACGCTCGATGGGCCAGCGGATCAGTACGACCACCAGGTACACACCGAAGGCGATCATCGCGTACATCACCAGATCGGAAATTGCCCGCCAGGCGTTGTTACCGACCTTGAGCACCAGGTCCAGGGCGGTGATGGCCACGGCCGGCGCAAACTGCGTCTTGACCGGATCGACAATGGTCGGGCTTAACAGCAACACCGCCATCAGCAACCGCAGTGGCTCACGCAGCCAGCGCCACATCCAGCGGGTCATGGCAAACCACACCAACAGGCAGCCCAAAGCTGCGAAGGCGTAGAGGCCCCAAGCGGTCAGATAGTCGTTCTCGGTCATGGTGTCCATGGCAAGGTAGGCAAACAGGCCGCTATGATAACGGCTTTTCAGTGCCGAGGCTGCAATGCCGTCGGCCAACTGCCAGACAGAGAGTGATCCATGCCCCCATCGACCCACGTCACTGCCGCCCCGGTTGCCCGCAAAGCCACAGGAAACGACCCGTACGCCTGGCTGCAAGAACGCGACAGCAGCGAGGTGCTCGACTACCTCAAGGCGGAAAATGCCTGGCAAGAGGCGCAGCTTGCGGATCAGAAAGCCCTGCGCGAAACCCTGTTTGAAGAGATCAAGGGCCGGATCCTCGAAACCGACCTGTCCCTGCCCTCACCGTGGGGGCCGTACCTGTATTACACCCGCACCACGGCCGGCGACGAATACGCCCGTCACTACCGCTGCCCACGCCCGGCCGACGACAGCCAGCAGGTGGACGAAAATGCCGAAGAGTTGCTGCTCGACCCCAACGTGCTGGCCAACGGCGGCTTTTTCTCCCTCGGTGCCTTCAGCATCAGCCCAGACCACCAGCGCCTGGCCTACAGCCTGGATACCAGCGGCGAAGAGATTTACACCCTGTACGTGAAGGAATTGGCCACCGGTAAAGTCAGCGAACTGGCGTTCGAAGATTGCGACGGCAGCATGACTTGGGCCAACGACAGCCGGACCTTGTTTTTTGGCGAGCTGGACGACACCCATCGCCCGCACAAACTGTATCGCTATCGCCTGGACGGCACGGCTGCCGAAGAAGTGTTCCATGAGCCGGACGGACGGTTCTTCCTGCATTGCTACCGCGCAAGCTCCGAACGGCAACTGCTGCTGTCCCTGGGCAGCAAGACCACCAGCGAAGTCTGGGCCCTGGACGCCAACCAGCCGCAACAGGTCTTTACCTGCCTGGCGCCAAGAGTCGAAGGCCATGAATACGACGTCGACCACGGCAAATTGGATGATCAGTGGACCTGGTTTATCCGCAGCAACCGCGACGGGATCAACTTCGCCCTGTTCCAGGCTGCCGACACCGGCAGCGTGCCAGCCGCGGAAGACTGGCAGAACCTGATCCCTCACAGCGACACAGTGATGCTCGATGGCGTGAGCCTCAACGCCCGGGCCATGACCTTGAGCCTGCGCGAAGGCGGCCTGCCGAGCATCGAGGTTCACCCACAAGGCCTGCCGGCGTATCGGGTGCAGTTGCCGGACGCGGCCTACAGCCTGTACGTGCAGAACACCCTGGAATTCGTCAGCGACAAGATCCGCCTGCGCTATGAAGCCCTGAACCGCCCGGCTCAGGTGCGCCAGCTGGACCTGGCCAGCGGCGCGCAGCAAGTACTCAAGGAAACCCCGGTATTGGGCGCGTTCAACGCCGACGATTACGTCAGCCAGCGACTGTGGGCGACCTCGGCCGACGGCACTCAGGTGCCCATCAGTCTTGTGGTCAAACGCGACCAACTCGGCAAGCCAACGCCGCTGTACCTGTACGGCTATGGCGCCTACGGCGAAAGCCTCGACCCGTGGTTCTCCCACGCCCGCCTGAGCCTGCTGGACCGTGGCGTGGCCTTCGCCATTGCCCATGTACGTGGTGGTGGCGAGCTGGGCGAAGCCTGGTACCGCGCCGGCAAGCAGGAACACAAACAGAACACCTTCAGCGACTATATCGCCTGCGCCGAACACCTGATCGCCCAGGGCCTCACCACGTCCAAGCAACTAGCCATTAGCGGCGGCAGCGCCGGCGGGCTGTTGATCGGTGCCGTACTCAATCAGCGCCCGGAGCTGTTCCAGGCAGCGATTGCCGAAGTGCCGTTCGTCGACGTGCTCAACACCATGCTCGACCCGGACTTGCCGCTGACCGTCACCGAATACGACGAATGGGGCAACCCTCAGGAACCGGACGTGTACGAGCGCATCAAGGCCTACGCGCCCTACGAAAATGTCAGCGCCCAGTCTTATCCCGCGACGCTGGTGATTGCGGGCTACAACGACAGCCGGGTGCAGTATTGGGAAGCAGCCAAGTGGGTGGCCAAGCTGCGCGCTACCAAGACCGACAACAACTTGCTGCTGCTCAAGACTGAACTGGGAGCCGGCCACGGCGGGATGAGTGGCCGCTATCAAGGACTACGTGACGTAGCCCTCGAATACGGATTCGTTTTCAAGGCGCTGGGGTTGGCTTAAGGAACGGGTAGTTGCCGTCCCGACAGTGCTAGCTGCCCGATGGCTTGGGCTTGATGTCGTTCTGCTGCAAGCCGGGAAGCGTCTGATCCTTCGGCGGCTTGGGCATTTCAATCGGCGGCAACAACGGCGCACCGGTACTGCCGGGCGCCTTGGGCGTCGTCGGCGGGGTCACTTGCGGGTAGGGTGTGGGCGTTGCAGTGCCCGGCGAACCCGGCGTGGGTGCGGGAGGAATGGGCACGGTTTGCAACTCCTGAGCGTACGCGGTACTCAAGGTGAGCGCGCCCCATACAATGACCGTTAGAATGCTGCACTTCATCGATGGCTCCATGGCCTGACTGTAATCCAGTCCCAAGGCTACTCCCAACCGCGCAAGAATGCCCTTCTCAATGAGATTTCCATGAAACGTTTCGTTCTGCTGGACACCACCCCGATCCCTGACAACGGCGGTGCATTGTGCCTGTTCGAATACGGCGAGGACTTTGTCATCAAGATCCAGGGCGGTGACGGTGGCCAGTTGATGAACACCCGCATGCACGGTTCAGAAGACGCCTTGGCGGAGATTCCGTGCCGCAAAGTCGCCGGCCGGCTCGGCTCACGGGTGTTGATTGGCGGGTTGGGCATGGGCTTTACCTTGGCCTCTGCCCTCAAGCATCTGGGCAAGACTGCCGAAGTGGTGGTCGCCGAGTTGGTGCCGGGCGTGGTGGAGTGGAATCGCGGCCCTTTAGGGGAAAAGTCTGGCCGACCGCTGCTGGATCCGCGCACGGTGATCCGCATGGAAGACGTGGCCAAGGTACTGCAGGCCGAACCCCAGGGCTTTGATGCAATCATGCTGGACGTCGATAACGGCCCCGAAGGCCTGACGCAAAAAGCCAACAGCTGGCTGTATTCCGCCGGCGGCCTGAGCGCTTGCGCCAAGGCCCTGCGACCCAAGGGTGTGTTGGCGGTGTGGTCGGCCAGTGCGGATAAACAATTCAGCGACAAGCTGCGCAAGGCGGGCTTCAAGGCCGAAGAAGTGCAGGTGTTTGCCCATGGCAACAAGGGCACGCGGCATACCATCTGGATTGCTGAAAAGCTCAAAGGCTAAGCCGGACCGTTCCCACGCTCGCGTGGGAACGGTCATCAGGGCCTAGCGAAACCCGTTCCGGTAATCGATCACATACGGCACCTTCTCTTCGAAGGTCTTCTCGAGTTCCTTGCGGTTCAGCGACGTAAAGCCCCCCAACTGCTGGGCGGTGAAGCCACTGTCACCCACAGGAGCACCTGACGCCAGCGTCACCATCAATTTGGCGACCGCTTCAATGGCATCGCTGTACCCGCCCTTCTTGTTCAAGTTGAACGCTGTCAGGTCCACCTGCGGCCGCAACCAACCGCCCCAATAAAACTCCAGGAACTCCGGCACCACGGCCTCCGAAGTCGGCTTGCCGTAGGACGCCTTGCGCGCGAAGTACACCAGGCTGCGGAAGGTATCGTCCTGAAGGCCCTTGAACCCCAGATGCGCAGGAATCTGCGCCGGCGTAATGGTTTTACCCTGGCTGTCCTTGAGCCAGACTTTGCGGCCCTGCTCCATACGCTGCCAGAAAGTGGCCAGGTTTGGGCTGTCGCTGAAGTCGTCAGTCACCCGTACCCACATTTTCAACTTGGCGCCAGCGCCGGGCTGTTCCCAAAAACTGCTGAACGTATGGTGGCCGTCGGTGAGGTACAACTGGCCAGCGGGGCCGACCACCACGGTTTTCATATCCGCGGGGTGAGTGCCCACGGGGTCTTTACAGGTGAAGCTGTCCGGCTTTTGCAAATCGGCCTTTTTCGGCACCTTCTCGGCTTTGCCCTGGCCGTTGGTTTCACAGTACTCGTCGAACAGCTTGGACCGCGACCCAGCGAACAGCCCCAGCTTGTAATAGATCTGATCAAAGCCGATGACCGCCTGGGTCGGATGCAACTGCTCCAGGGCGACATCAATCACCTGACCCGGCTTGGGCGTAGAGAACGCCTGGACCTGAGCGGCGACAACACATAACAGAAGGGCCAACAGCCCTGATTGCAAGCGCATGAATGAGGATCCTTTCATAGTGATTTCTCCAGACGATCACCCGATCATCGAGCCGCAATATTACAAAATAACCTGCTACGGGATGGGGGCACCGTTGAAAAAAGCCTGGGGCTAATTATTCCGCCAACGGCTAGAATCAACGCTATCCGTGATTCACTAAAACACAGGAGCCATGATGAGCTCGACCAACCCGCCCTCCCACACCGCCAAGCTGGACCGCATCCTCGCCGATGCCCAGCGCGACCGGGAAATGGGCTACCGCGACAAAGCCTTGAAGATGTACCCCCACGTGTGCGGCCGCTGCGCCCGTGAATTCGCTGGCAAGCGCCTGAGCGAACTGACCGTGCACCACCGCAACCATAACCATGACGACAACCCCCAGGACGGCTCCAACTGGGAGTTGCTGTGCCTGTACTGCCACGATAACGAACACTCGCGCTATACCGACCAGCAGTATTTCGGTGAAGGTTCCACCAGCAGTCCAACCATCGCCAAGGCGACGCATAACCCCTTTGCGGCGTTGGCTGGCCTGATGAAGAAAGACGACTGAGTGGCTTTGTTGATTGGGCAATTGCCCAATCAACACCCTTCCTGCAAACCGCCCGCCTTGGGAGCAATCCCCGTATAATCGCGGTTTTTCTCGAGGCACCCTTCCCCGTGGGCAATAAACGCTACAGCTGTATCGGTCTGTATAACCCCAAGTCACCCGAGAACGTCGGTTCGGTGATGCGCGCCGCCGGCTGTTATGGCGTGGCGTCGGTGTTCTACACCGGCAAGCGGTATGAACGGGCCCGGGATTTCATCACCGACACCAAGAAAGTCCACCACGACATTCCGTTGATCGGCATCGACGACCTGAAAAAGATCCTGCCCCTGGGCTGCATCCCGGTCGCCGTGGAACTGGTGGAAGGCGCCCGCCCTCTCCCCGAATACACCCACCCTGACCGTGCGCTGTATATCTTCGGCCCGGAAGACGGCTCCCTGGACAAGGAGATTCGCGACTGGTGTGAGGACGTGGTCTACATTCCGACCACCGGCTGCATGAACCTCGCCGCCACCGTCAACGTCGTGCTTTATGACCGTCTGGCCAAGGGCAACAACACCCGCTCGGGACCCAAGTACTGACTTTTCGGGAACATCTGTGTCCCGCCTACAGTCAGCTATCTATCAATGACCCTTGTTGGAGACAGATCATGAGCGACAGCAAAACCCTGCGACCTATCATCGAGTCCACCCCGTTCCAGACCCGCCCCACGCAGAACGTGCAAGGTTGGGAGCGCATTGGTTCCCTGGCAGGTGGCGTAGTGATGATGGGCAAAGGCCTGCGCCGTGGCGGCTTTTTTGGCTTGATCCAGGTAGCGATTGGCGGCGTAGCACTGGCCCGTGGTATCAGCGGCCACAGCTCGGCGAAAGACCTGCTGGAAAAAAGCCGCCAGGACATGAACACCGTGCGCACGAAGATTGAACGGGCGGGGGAAGAGCTGAAGAACCTCAAGACCAAGGCGGAAGTCGCAGCTGAGAAAACCGCTAAAACCACCGGCTGAACATGATTACCTGTAGCCGCTGCCGAGGTACGAGGCTGCGATGGGTTGCGTAGCAGCCCCAAGGCGGCGGTCCTACGGACACGCATCGCAGCCTCGTACCTCGGCAGCGGCTACAGACAGCTTTAGTGCAGCAGCTTGGTATCCAGCACCACTGACGACTCGCCAATAATGCGTTCCCCCAACTGCACAAACTCCTTTGTGCTGATGCTGTTCAGGCGCATCACCGCCTGAGTCAAATCATCCAGGGAGCGCTTGTTGTGGGTTTTAAGGCGGATCTCGCGGTCCAGCTCCTGTAACAACACCACCGCCCGCGCCACAGTCGCCCCGCTGACCTGATCACCGCGCAACGTCGTCACCGCCTTCCCTTCCTTATTCAGCCGGGCCTGGATCGCGGCGTAGCGCTCGTCACTGATGCCACCGGCACGGCGCATCAGCTCAATAGCGTAATACTCGGCCAGGCCTTCACTGATCCAGTCACTGCTCTGGTTGTCATTGAAGCGGCCAATGGCTTGCACCACCTCACGCATCAATGGGCTAGTGCCATTTTCGCTCACCAGTGGCGTGCGGCTGTTGAGGTAGATCGAATCGCGCGCAGAAAAAGCGCCACGCCGCATCGGGTCACTGGCGCCCACCACCAGCAATTTAGCCGGATGGCGGGGAAACGCCGCTTGTACCTGGGGCCAGACAAAAGTCAGCAGTGTCAGCACGTCCATGCGCCGCATACCCTGGCCCTTGGGCGAGGCCACCGTGATTTCGGTCTCCCCCAGGCGCACCCGGCGCGTGCCCAAGGTACCGGCGAGCATCCAGCCGGTGGGCCGGTCGAACAGGCGGGAAACATTATCGATGCGGAATTTGTTTTTACCGACGCGCGGCCAGGTGGTCTCGACGCTTTTCCAGCCAGACGGTAGTTCGAAGATCAGCCGTGACACCAGCTCAATACCGTCTTGCTGATCGAGACGGGCCGTCGGCACCAGGTCCTCACCGCGAAACAGCGCCCAGCTCGGTGTCATTCGAGCCTCATAGATACCCTTCTTGCGGGCATGACTGAGGCGTACACGGTAAGTCAGGCTGGCCTTGTCGGCACTGGGCTGCCACAAGCCTCGGCTGTCACCGGCCGTATGGCCCGGCAGAACCTGCCACTGGCCATCGGCCTTGAAATCGCTGTAGTCGCCATCGCGGCCCAAGTCAAAGTTCAGGCTGCGCACGGCCGAGCCCTGGGACAGGCTCAAGCGGACTTCGGCTTGATCACTCTGAGGCAACAGCTTGACGTGATAGTCCAGGTCGACTTTCTTCGCAGACCATGCCGACGTGCTCAGCGCCAGCAGCAACAGGCTTGCGGCCAGTTTCCCTACAACCGTCATACACACTCCTTTCAGCCTGCGCGGAAAATCAGGTAATCCTCCCAATCATCCTCGGCCACGCTGCCTTCGCTGAGCATGCGCCCGGACTGGGAAATGCGTTCGTGGTGCACGGCGTCGCGATCGCCGCAGACCAAGTGGTGCCACAGCGGCAAGTCCTTGCGCTCACTGACCAGCCGATAGCCGCAGGTGGGCGGCAGCCATTTGAACTGGTCGGCCTGGCCCGGGGTGAGCTGGATGCAGTCAGGCACCGAGTCGCGACGATTGGGGTAATCGGTGCACTGGCAGGTTTTCAGGTCCAGCAGTTTGCAGGCGATGCGCGTGTAATAGACGCTGTTGTCGTCTTCGTCCTCGAGCTTTTGCAGGCAGCACAGGCCGCAGCCGTCGCATAACGACTCCCACTCATCCTGGTCGAGTTGTTCGAGGGTTTTGCGGATCCAGAAAGGTTCGACTTTAGCGGCCATGGCTCTACATCAGTATCGGTATGTTAAAAGGCCGCCAGTCTAGTGCCCAAGGCCGTCGGGGCCAAGCGCTTACGACTGCCGGTAGAACAAGACTTGTCAGCAACCCAAAAGGCGCAGTAGTTTTGAGCCCCTGTTTTTTGATCTGCACCTTGCAACCCTAGCCCATCCCGTCACCAGGAACTGCCCATGAGCACCCAGCCACGCGTTGCCGATTATGCCATTCACCCGCAGTTCACCGACCGCTGGTCACCACGGGCCTTTACCGGCGAAAGCATCCCGGAAAAAACCCTGCTGAGCTTCTTTGAAGCCGCCCGCTGGTCGCCTTCGGCGTACAACTCACAGCCTTGGCGCTTTCTCTATGCGCGCCGTGATACGCCGAACTGGGAGCGTTTCCTGGGCCTGCTGAACGAATTCAACCGGGGCTGGGCGCAGCATGCCTCGGCCCTGGTGATCGTGATCTCGAAAACCGACTTCGCTGTGCCTGGCGCCACCGAAGAAACCCCAGCCCTGTGGCACACCTTTGACACCGGTTCCGCCTGGGGCCACCTGGCACTGCAAGCCAGCATCAGCGGCTGGCACACCCATGGAATGGCCGGTTTCGATCAGGAACTGACCCGCAAGGAACTGAAAATCCCCGAAGGCTATGCACTGCATGCGGCCGTGGCCGTCGGCAAGCTGGGAGACAAGTCGACATTGGCGGACTACCTGCAAGCCCGGGAAACCCCGAGCCCGCGTCGGCCGCTGACTGAGTTGGTGGCGGAAGGGGATTTCAGCCTTTAAGGCTGATGCAGACTTGGCAGGTCATTGCCTGCCCTGTGCAACACACGAAAACCCTGCCGTTAAAAACGGCAGGGTATACCTGAAATGGATCAACTCGCTTTAGCGATAAGACCGCTAAAGGCCCGGCGCAGCGCTTCTTTATGTCGGTTATAAGAATCCATGACAACCGGCACCATAAACTCAGAACTCAGCGAATCCATATCCACCGGATAAATCTTCTTGTCCCGTGAGGAATACATGAAGTTTTTCAACTGCAGATCATTGTGATAGATATCCTTCCCTTCCATCTGCACAAATACATCATCAAGTAGTGATCGCGCTTGCGACGGCAAACTACCCTTCTCAAACTTACTAAGATCCACCCCATCAATCCGTCCCATCTTTATATATTTACGGCCATCCTCAATGATCGTCCTTGCAAAACCGTCACCATAATATTTATTCAGGGATCGGGTTTCCATATCCATGTAGCCCGCGAAGGGTTTTAAAGATGTTTGACCGAGGTCTTTATAAACACTTTTTCCATCCAGACTTGCGTAGATGACCCCCTCACTGCCGCCCCCAATCACAGGCCCCAGATCGGATGCGACCGACAGCGGATCTCCGCCCCGGGCCCCCAGGCGTTGCCACTGATCGCCCTGCACCTGCTGGACCAACACCGGCGTTTGTCGATTGTTGTGATAGATCCGTGCCTGGACAACGCCGTCAGCGGTTCGGGTGACGTGTCGTACCTCGTAGACTGCGGTTTGTCCGGTACTGTCGGTGTGACGGATATGGGACAGGTGGCCATCGGCCGCGACATACACACCCTGACTATTACGTGAGAGCCCGGCTATGCTGGATTCCGGGACTTTGAACTCACCAAAGAGCCTGTTGTTCAATTCACCGCCCGGCTCAATGCGCACCGTGGTGAGCGCGCCATCCACAGCCTTCGTTTTGGAGGTGAACCCTTCGAGCGGGCCGCCATATGGCCGCATCTTGTCTGCATCGAAGGCATGCCATTTACCGTTCCACAACACAGCCCCACCTTCAACACTATGACCGGCAACCTTGAAGGTTCCCGTTGCCGCGGCCTCATACTGTTTGCTGGCCGCCTTCAACAGGTCATAACTGCCGGATGCGCCTCTGAGCTTATTAACCCCTTCAAGACCTTTGTCGAACAGCAAGCCCGCCCCTCTGCGTACCAACCCGGCGCCTCCCACCGCCAAATCGCCCAAACCACTCACAGGATTAAATACGCCGACAGCAGTGGTGCCGATGATCTTTGCGACTTTCACTGCCTTGAGGGTCGTGTTGACGGCCGTGGTTCCAACCTTCGTCACCTTGGCCGCAGCTCCCACACCGGCAGTGACGAAACCAAAGATATCCATGCCCAAATCTATCGCACCGTCCAGATAGTTACCGTTCTGAAAATTGACGATGGCCGATCTAAGCGGAACGAGATTCAGGAAAAAATCCGCTATTTTCCACTCGTTTTCCATTTGCTGATCGTAAGTAGTGCTCCCCCCGGCCTGTTTCACAGCATCTTTATTATCGATATCGAGATGCTCGACAAACGCATCGGCGATAAACCGGGTCCGCGTGCTGGAAAAGCTCAAGGGGATCTCTGAAGTGCTGCCGGGCTGCTTTTGTCCCAAGTCGGCCTCGCTGGCGTTAGCCGGCGTAAACTGTTCTATCGGATATATCAGATTGGCATTTCGCTCTTGTTGCCTCGTCAATACATAAGGCGGCACAGTCGTGATGGCGCCATTCTTCAGGTCAATTTCATAAGCAGTCACCCCATTAACGCCTGTGGTTTTCACCAGCAGGTTGTCATTTTTGTGCTCCAGCGTTTTACCCGTAAAGCCCATACCGAGCTTGTAAGTATTGTTTTGGAAAAATTCGAGCTTCGCATATTCCAGATTTTGCCTGTCGGCCAACGGAAGCTGAGCAATGAGGTGTTTGACAGTGGTACCGATGCCCTGCTTGCGCGAATCGATGGCCTGTTTGAATTGCTCATTGAAAGTCTTGTTCACATCGAACTTAAGAGACTTGCCTTTCGTTGCGTCGATAATGCGCTGGTCCGTCGTTTTCCACGCATATTGGTCCAGCCCGCTCATGGCAATATCCAGCATCGAATGAAGGCCCGCAGGCGCCCGATTCGGATCGTAAAGGGCCTGGGCTGACGGCTGCCCCGTAGTGTTGACCCTTAAGAGCCTTTCTTCAAAAGGTACGTTTTCTGCGAACCGAGTTTTGAGTTTGGCCAGTGCAATTTCTTTACGACTTGGAATTTCGGTTTCCAATAACTTCGAAGCCGCTATCCGTTCCTGCAGTTGTTGATTGAACGCGGTTCTTACACCCTCTACTTCGATGGGGTTGTAACTATCATTTTCTTTCTCAGGGATAATGCCGTTGACCACACCCCAGTCCACTAACGCTGCCTTCTGGGCAAGTTGAGTGACTGCTGGATTGGCCAACGCTGCACGCTCGGCCTTGAGCATGACTTGAGCAAAGGTCATGTTCGGCACCGTGCCTGGCGACTGAGCTTCTATCGTCGCCGCAGCGATCGACAGGCTGACCCAGGCCGGGCTGCCGTATGTCACGCTGATGGGGATGTCTTTGATCAGAAATTCAGGGGCGTTCCTTGCCAGCAATAGGTACGCACCCACCTTGGCCATTTCGGGGGTAGCCTTGCCGCTGACACTCAGGTGCTCGCTCAGCCCATCAAGCACCACTGACGCCGGCTTGCCCCAGTGTTGCGGCTGCCCCAAGTCAAAGCCTGCCACCTTGTTTCGGCGGGGGACAGCAATGGACTCCGGGTCCAGTACCGAATGGATGGCTGCCAAGGCGTATTCATTGGTGCTGGTGTCGGTGGCAATGCCATTCAATTGGGTCTGTACGGCCAGCCCCATTGCCTGCCCGCGGGCGGAGCTGACGATCACCTCCAGCGCTTTGGCCGGGTCGCGCAACGCTTCACCGCAGAGGGGTTGGTTACTGTTCAGGTATTCCAGTACACCCACGCTCGGACCGACTTGCGGTTTATTCGGATTGTGATTGGCATAATGAATGGCGGTGTCCAGCACCGTGCGTTGCTCACTGGCACTCAGGGGAACAGGCCAGGACAAACCACCCCCAAAGTTGCCGAAAGGATGCGCCAAGGCCCTCTCATTCACCGAGTCAGCAAGGCTTGCAAGATGGAAATGGGTGGTGGGCACGTGCAAGCCATGGCCCCTGATGAAAGTCTCAAGGGTTGCGGCGTTGCCGACCTGCGTCGAGTAGGACGAACCGGGCTGAACGTCCATCGGTGTGCTTTTCAGCGCCGCCTGCACCGCCTGAGGGGTAGCGTTCACACCCAGCTTTGCAGCCATTTCGTTGAGCTTTTGTCCCAATATCTTCCAATTCTGCCTATCGCCCAGTGCAACTTTCAGGTCAGCTTTTGGGGCGAGCGAAGGGCTGGTTTGGGTGATGGGCCCTGGTAAATATGATCCACCCGTTACTCGACTCGGCTCCCCGGGTGGGCTTCTTGAGGGGCCCGCTGTTTGATCGGTCAACCCCACGGGCACCACAGGGATGTCCTGGGGAGGTAAGGACGCAACGCCAAGATTCAACATGAGCAAGTACTCTTTTTGAAGAAGAGCACCAGCGTCACATGGGACCCGCAACGACGAAATCAGCTTAGTGTTAACAGACGTTTGTGAGCGCCGGCCATCGCACACCTCGCCGAATCATTCCCGGTTATGCAGGGTTAATGCTTGGCGCGAAAGTGTCCACGTCCGCACCTGAGCGCCGTCGATTTAATCGTTTTTTTCAATACCCGCGCTCGAAACTCACTTCGCCCCGCAACGCATCCTTGGCCTGATACGCCCGCAAATTCTCGACAAACAACTGCACCATCATTTTCGGTGAAGTCGGCGCCGAGCTGTGACCGGTCAGCAGCAAGCCCCAGGCCGTCCAGAATGGATGACGCTGTGGCAGCGGCTCCTGACGGCACACATCGATGACCGCGCCCGCCAGATGCCCTTCCTTCAAGGCTTCCACCAGGTCGGCATCCACCACCGCCACACCGCGTCCGACGTTGATAAACAAACCGGTAGTCTTGAATTGCTTGAACAGCGCCGCGTCGTACACATCGTGGGTGTTCGGCGTGTTGGGCAGCAGGTTGATCACGTAGTCCACCTCCCCCACCAACCGGCCAAGCTGGTCCAGCCCGGCCACTTCAACAAACGGTGCCTGCTCACGGGCTTCGCTGGCGATGCCATACAGCTCGACCCCAAAGGGCTGGAGGAACTGCGCCACACTGCGGCCGATATCACCGGTGCCAACGATCAGCGCCTTGCGCCCCGCCAGGCTCTGGCCCATGCGGTTGTCCCACTTGCGCTCCACCTGGCTGACCAGGCGCGCCAATACTTCGCGCTCGTGGCCGAGCATGTAAGTGAGCACGTATTCGGCCATCACCTGGCCGAAAATGCCGACGGCGCGGGTCAGGCGGTAGTCGCGGGGCAAGCCTTCAGCCAGCAACGGAGTGATTCCGGCCCAGGTCGATTGCAGCCATTGCGGATGGTGGCCCTGACGCAGCAGGGTCGCCAGCAGGTCCGGTTGGCCGAGCCACACCGGGCAATCAGCGGCCAGGCGTGATAATTCAGCGGAGTCGCCGCTGGTCATCACTTCGAGGTCCGGCGCGGCTTCGCGCAGCAGTTGGGCGTATAACGGATGATCGTGTTCAGCAATCAGAACGCGCATGGTTCAAACCTTTCAAAAACAGTGCAGGCGGCCGCAAGCAGCAAGTTCACGGCATCCCTCGGGCCGCCGCCAGATAATACGATTCCATTTCATGAACGTGCCCCTGACGGGACACCTCCCGATCACATCGGGTCGTTGCGGCGCAGCAGTTCGTCAGGCAAGTGCTCGATGTACTCGTCCTCGGCCGGCGGCATTTGCAGGTGATACCCCTGCTTCTCGAGGTTTTCCAGAACTACTTCGATGTCTTCGCGGGACAGCTTGCGCGCCGGGCTCAGTACCAGGTCAAAGGCGTGGTGAGGCTTGCCGAACGCCGCCAGCAGGGTCTCCGGAACGCGCTCCAAGGCATCGCTTTTCAGCACATAGAGGTACATCTCGTTTCGTTTCAAGCTGCGATAGATGGAGCAAATACGCTTCAAGGCTGTTCTCCGGCGGTGGCCAGGCTGTCCAGCAGCGCCTGGCCCATCAACTCGCGGCGCCAGCCACGCAGCGAGTCAGGCAATTGGTAAGGGCCCTCGGGGTAGCCACTTTTGACCAGGGCTTCGAGAGTTTTCTTGCGCAGCATCAGTTCCGGCGCCATGTCGAGGCGTTCTGCTTGCGCCTGGCCGAGGGCACGCAGCTGCTTGATCAATACAGCAGCATCTATCGGCAAAGGCTCGGCAACCGCCGGCGGCCATTGGTCCATCGACACACTGCCGGCACGTTTGATCAGGTCCAGCAGGAACTCGCCGTCCTGACGCACAGTCCGTGGGTGCATGTCTTCGATTTTTGCCAGGGCGGCGAGGTTATCCGGCTGAGACTTGGCCAGGGGCCATAACGAATGCTCGCGAATGATCCGGTTGCGTGGCAGGTCACGGGCGCGGGCTTCCTGCTCACGCCAGGCACACAGTTCACGCAGCACGGCGAGCTGGGCCCGAGACAGTTTCCAGGCCAACTTGGCGTCGCGGTAGACCTCGTAAGGGTCAACTTCCCGGCGCAGGTTGGCTACCAGCTCAGCGCCGTCGTCCAGGACCCAAGCGTATTTGTCGTCAGACAGCTTGGGCCGCAGGCGTGTGTAGACCTCCGCCAGATGCACGGCGTCTTCGGCGGCGTAGCTGATTTGCGTCTCGGACAATGGCCGCTGCAGCCAGTCCGAGCGGGTTTCGCCCTTGGGCAACTCGATATCGAGGACGGCTTGTACCAACCGCGAATAGCCCATGGAAAAGCCCAGGTTCAGGTACGCGGCCGCCAATTGGGTGTCGAACAACGGCACCGGCAGGCTGCCGGTCAGGCGCAGCAACACTTCCAGGTCTTCGCTGCAGGCGTGCACCACCTTGATCACCGCCGGGTTCTCCAGCAAGGCGGCCAAGGGTTGCCAGTTATCGATGGTCAAGGGGTCGATCAGATAAGCGCGAACGCCATCACCGATCTGGATCAGCCCGGCAATAGGGTAAAAGGTGTCGACCCGCATGAATTCGGTGTCGAGGGCGACGAATGGCAACTGCTGCCATTGGGCGCAATGCTGGCCGAGGCTATCGTTGTCGCAGATCCAGTGAATATCGATGGCCACACGGCTCTCCCTTGAAGAATGGCGCGCAGTATATATCGCTAAAGGGATTTGCGAGCATCCGCAGTGCAAGAGCGGCCATGAAAACTCTGACAGGAGCCGAAGAATAGTCCGACAGAAGCGGATTAGCCTCTTTTACGCAGGATGTACACCCGCCACATGGCCGAACCTGGCAGGAATTCCTGGTGGTTGAGGATCTTGAAGCCGGCCTGTTTGAACTCCGCTTCCACCTGTGCCCGATGACTGCCTGAGGCTGTCGGGGCCAAGCCCTGGGCAGCGAACGCCTTGTAACCGGCGTCACTGTTTACCGAGACAATCACCGTGTCGCGGCTGACCCGATGAAACTCCTGCAGCAGCGCCAAGCGCCCTTCGGCACTGGGCACATGGCGAAACAACTCCAGGCAAAAGATGCAATCCACGGCGTTGGCCGACAGGCCGATGGAAAATGCCGAGCCCTGAAAGGTCTTCACGCGCTTGAGCAACGCCGGGGCATGGTGGGTGCGGGCATGGTCGAGCATGGCCTGGGAGTTGTCCGATGCCAGGATCACCCGGTTGCCGTGCTCGGCCAACACCGGCCAGAAACGACCCAAACCGCAGGCCAGATCGAGGATCAAGCCTGGCTCGCCGGCGATCTTCAGCGCATTGCGTACCAACCGCTCATCACGCCATAGCGCCAGTCGACGCCACAGCCCGGGCGGACGCGTGTCGCCACAGACGCGGGCGTGCTCACGATCATAGCGCTCGGCAAATTCAATCTCGATGGAGGACGGTGGTTGCGACGACATCACACGACTCTTGTGGGTGGTTCAGACGCAAGGAGCTTAACTACCGGCGCGTGAAAAAAAGGTCGAAAAAGGTTCAATGTTTGGCGAGTACACCGTCAGCCACTGCCGTGCGACAGCCGGCGAACATATCCAGGCCTGGGTTGTAGGCTTGGGTGTTGACGTCCAGCAGGCCCAGCATCGAATGAAACAGATTGTCCTGGCTCAAGGGTTTGTGACGACTCAGTTGCAGGCAATGAGTATCCACCGAAAAAGCTGACTGATAACTGTCTGAGAACCAGGCCAACATCGCCACATGTTTCTGCTGATCCGGGGCCAACATGTACGGGGTGCCGTGGAGAAACAGGTTGTATTCCCCCAGGGACTCGCCGTGGTCGGACAGGTAGAGCATGGCGGTATCAACCTTCTGCTGATTGCTGCGCAGCACGTTGATCAGGCTGGCCAGCACATGATCGGTGTAGACCAGGGTGTTGTCGTAGCCGTTCACAATACTTTCGCGGCTGCAGGTGTTCAGGGCATTGCTCTCACACACCGGGGTGAAATGTTCGTACTCCTTGGGGTAACGCTTGTAGTACTCCGGGCCATGGCTGCCCATCTGGTGCAGCACCAGCACGGTGTCCTTGTCCAGGTTGTCGATGAACGCCTGCAGACCCTGCAGCAGGATTTCGTCGCGGCATTCGCTGTTGGCACACAGCACCGGGTCCTTGAGCTTGCTGACATTCTGGACCGTCACCCGATCACAGGTGCCCTTACAGCCAGATTGATTGTCGCGCCAGATCACCTCGATACCGGCGCGCTTGAGCACGTCCAGCAAGCCTTCCTGGTTTTTCGCCTGGCTGGCGTTGTAGTTCTTGCGACCCATATTGGAAAACATGCAGGGCACCGACACCGCCGTTTCGGTGCCGCAGGAGTGCACGTCGGTGAAGGCGATCAGGCCGCTTTCCTGCGACAACTCGGGAGTGGTATCACGGTCGTACCCCAGAATACCGAAGTTCTCGGCGCGCGCACTCTCCCCCACTACCAGCACGGTCAGAGACTTACGGGTGTGGGCTTGCCAGGCGGGACTTTTCTGCGCGTCTTCGGCGATGGTATGGAACGGTTGCCGGGCAGAAACTACCTGTTCGCGCAGGTAGCCAATGGAGGCCCCCACGTAGTTGCTCGGCACGATCATCAAATGCAGTTCATGGTGGTTACGAAACAGCGACGACAACCCCTGGTAGTTGATCAGGGCTACACCACCGATCACCGCAACCGAGGCAACACTCACCAGCACTTTGCTCAAGACTTCACGGTGCCAGCGCCGATAATTGATCGGGGTTTTCCACAATAACCAACACGGCAAAATGCCCAGCAACAAAACATAGGCCAGCAACTTTAAAGACAGCAGGTCGCGCACTTCAGTCGCGTTGGTTTCGGCAAAGTTGCGAAACATGGCAGCGTCGATCAACACCCCATACTGGCTCATGAAATAAGCCACGCCGGCACTGATCAAAAACAGCAACATCAAGACCGGCTTGAGCACCCGTCGAAAGGCCAACAGCGTCAGCACCAGATTGAAGCCGAATAGCAGCATGACGGCGAAAGCTGCGCACATCAGCCACCCGCGGGTGTCGAGGGTGACAATATCTGCCAGGTGCTGCCACAGAACGAGGTTGAATCCCAGCAACAGAAAAGCGCTGGCGATCAGGGTAATAATCTCGGGGCGGACGGGTTTGACGCTAAACATAACGCTCTGCTTGGCCAGGAAATAAGTGCCGCCAGGAAAAAACCCCTTGGTAGCGACGGCACGGACTGTAAGCAGGCGTCTATCAATTTTTCGTGAAAATAATAGGAATAAATAGTGGGAGTGAACAATTACCAAACTTTCTGTTTACTCCCGGAAGAACCCGTCAGGCCTGATGCAGGTACCAGCGCCAATCCTGCTCCCCGACCTCCCCCATGAACTGACGGTATTCCGCACGTTTCACCGCCAGGTAAACCCCGAGGAACTCACTGCCAAAGGCCCCCCGCGCCCAGGTCGAACCCTCCAGCGCGCGCAAGGTGGTCAGCCAGTCAGTGGGCAGCAACTCTTTAGCTTGGGCATACCCGTTGCCTTCCACCGGAACACCCGGGTCGCGCTGCTCGCGAATACCTCGGTGAATCCCCGCCAGAATCGCGGCGGCGGCCAGGTACGGATTGGCATCGGCGCCGCAGATACGGTGCTCGATATGCCGGGAAAACGCCGGCCCGCCAGGCACGCGCAGGCTTACAGTGCGGTTATCCACGCCCCAGGTCGCTGCCAGCGGTGCGTAGCTATTGGTCTGGAAGCGTCGATAGGAGTTGGCATTGGGACAGAACATCAGCAGTGAATCGAGCAAGGTACTGAGCATGCCGCCCACCGCCTGGCGCAACAGCGGCGTGCCATCGGCAGCCTCGCTGGCAAACAGGTTGTTGCCGTCTCGGTCGGCCAGGCTGACATGCATGTGCATGCCGGTGCCCGCCAAGTCGTCGAATGGCTTGGCCATGAAACAGGCGGTCATCCCGTGCTTGTGGGCGACGCCCTTGACCAGTCGCTTGTAGCGCACCGCCTCGTCCATGGCTTGCAGGGCATCGCTGCGGTGCTCAAGGGTGATTTCCACCTGCCCCGGGGCATACTCGGAAATCGCCGTGCGCGCGGGAATACCCTGCAGTTTGCAGGCGCTGTACAGGTCGGCCAAGAACGGTTCGATCTGTTCCAACTCCCGCAAACCATAAACCTGGGTCGAGCGCGGACGACTGCCATCGACATCGCGCGCAGGTTGCGGCCGGCCGTTGCTGTCGGGCTTCTGATCGAGCAAATAGAACTCCAACTCCGCCGCCATCACCGGGTAGTAACCGTCGGCCTTGAGCCCGTCGATCACCTTGGCCAGCAAATGCCGAGGATCGGCCACGGTGGCGGGCATGCCTTCCTCGGGGTGCATGCTGACCTGCACCGCCGCTGTCGGAATCAACCGCCAGGGCATGCGCTGCAAACTGCCACTGACCGGGTACGCGCGACAATCGATGTCGCCCACTTCCCACACCAGGCCGGAGTTTTCCACGTCGTCACCATTGATGGTCAGGCCGAGGATGGTGCTGGGCAGCGGCCGACCGCTTTTATAGACCGCCAGCAATTCATCGCGGTGCAACAACTTGCCTCGGGGTACGCCGTTGTTATCGAGGATAAACAACTCGAACATCTCGATATCCGGGTTCAGGTCAAGAAAGGACTGGGCTTCATGCAGGGTGGCAAAGGCGGTGCTCATGGAGAGTCCTCATACGTTCGCGTCAGGCAGGCGCGCAGGCGCTGCCGGTCAGATGCGCGGGGCATCCACGGGGACAATCAACGTAAAGAAGCAGTATCCGGTGGGCGTGCATGGCGGCAGTGCCACAACGCCCAGAAGGCCAACTCGGAGGGCAATGCATCGGCAGAGGTTCGTCGACGAGCCGGACGGCTGGACGCGGTAGCGCCGGGCGGTGTCTCGGGGTGAGTGTCGGAGGAACCGTCCATGCAAGGATCACAGTGAAGAGATGCCGGGCAGCGTCACATGGCTGGATAAGTCGTTCAATTCAGTCTTGACGGAGTTTGGTTGTGCCCAGACTAAACATTTGAAAATATGGGGCCCCGCTTCTGCCCCCCAAGGACTCGCCCGCATGAAAGCTCCGTTGACACTTTGCCTGCTGACAGGTCTGGCGCTGCCCGCGTTGGCCGCCTCCCCCGCTTCGCGCCTGGACGAGGTGATCCAGCGCGGTGAAATGACGGTCTGCAGCACCGGTGACTACAAGCCCTACACCTATTTGCGCGCGGACGGCAGCTATGAGGGCATCGATATCGCCATGGCCCAGTCCCTGGCCAAAAGCCTCGGCGTGCAGGTCAAGTGGGTGCCTACCACCTGGAAAACCCTGATGCCGGACTTCCTCGCCCAGCGTTGCGACCTCGCCGTCGGCGGTATTTCTGTGTCCCTGGAGCGGCAGAAAAAAGCCTTCTTCAGCCAGCCGATGAATGTCGACGGCAAAATCCCTTTAGTGCGCTGTGCCGATGTGTCGCGCTATCAGACCGTGGAGCAGATCAACCAGCCTCAAGTCCGGGTGATCGAGCCGGCGGGCGGCACCAACGAAGTCTTCGCCCGGGCGCATCTGGGCCAGGCGCAATTGCGGCTGTTCCCGGACAACGTGACGATCTTCGACGAATTGCTGGCGAACAAGGCCGACGTGATGATCACCGACGCCAGCGAGGCCCGTTACCAGCAGAAGCTCAAGCCTGGGCTGTGCGCCGTGAACCCCGAGCGTTACATGCAATACAGCGAAAAGGCCTTCCTGCTGCCCCGGGACGATGTGGCCTGGAAAAGCTACGTCGACCAGTGGCTGCATTTGAGTACGGTCACCGGGGTGTATGACGGGATCGTCAATCAGTGGTTGGCGGCGCCTTGATCAATTCGATAAACGCCCGGCAAGCCGCGCTGCGATAAGCCCCTTTGCGACTGAGCAACGCCGCCGTGCGTTGCGGCAACGCCGGGTGAATGGGCACCGCACTCAAGCCCACCTGAGCCCATGCAATCGCACTGGGCAGAATGGTCGCCAGCGTCGTGTTACGGACAATCTCAATGATTGCGCTGATGGAGTTGGCTTCCATAGCGATCTGCGGTTTTACGTCCTGGCTGCGGCAATAGTCATCAATGTAGCGTCGGGTGGCGAAGCCCGAGTTCAACAGCACCAGCGGTTGTTGAAGCCAGTGCTGGCCACCCAGGTCCGGATGGCTGGCGCTGACCACCACACTCAACTCCTCGACAAATAATCCCTCGCACTCGATATCCGGCAAGTGCTCGCCGGTAAACCCGATACCGATATCCAACTGATCCTGCGCCAATGCCGCTTCGATACGGTCTTGAGTCAGCTCCTCGACGCTCACCACAATCCCCGGGTACAGGCTGTTGAACTGCGCCAGCAACGGACCGATCAGGTAGACGGTAAACGTCGGGGTCATGGCCAGGCGCAAGTTGCCACGACTCAGGTCCTGCACGTCATGCATCGCCCGCGTACCAGCCTGCAGATCCTGCAAGGCCAGCCGCGCAAAACGTACATAGGCCTCACCTGCATCGGTCAACCGTACGCTACGCCCGGTGCGATCCAGCAACGGCGCACCGAGGGTGTCTTCCAATTGCTTGATCTGTTGCGACAAGGTCGGCTGGGACACATGCAACGCTTCGGCAGCGCGGGTGAAGTTGCGGTGCTCGGCAACGGCCAGCAAGTAGCGGATATGGCGTAGCAGCATATGAGGGCGCTCAACTATAGGTATGACTTATAGAAACCATAATAAGCCGGTCTTGGACGCTATAGCTGAAAACTTCCATCCTTGCCCCATCAGCGACGCAAGGAGAACCACCATGCAGCATCTCATCGACGGTTTCCGCAAGTTCCAGAACGAGGCCTTTGCCCAGCGCAGCGACCTGTTCAAACACCTGGCTACCACCCAGAACCCCGGCACATTATTTGTGTCCTGCTCCGACAGCCGCGTAGTCCCGGAGCTGTTGACCCAGCAGGAACCCGGCGACCTGTTTGTGATCCGCAACGCCGGCAATATCGTGCCGTCCTACGGCCCGGAGCCGGGCGGCGTGTCAGCCACCGTCGAATATGCCGTAGCCGTACTCGGCGTCAGCGACATCGTGATCTGCGGTCACTCCGACTGCGGCGCCATGACCGCCATCTCCACCTGCAAATGCCTGGATCACCTACCGGCCGTGGCCAATTGGTTGCGCCATGCCGAATCGGCCAAGGTGATCAATGCGGCCCGTACCCATGCCTCCGACGAGGCCCGGCTGGACTCCCTGGTACGGGAAAACGTGGTCGCGCAACTGGCTAACCTCAAGACTCACCCCTCAGTCGCCCTGGCGCTGGAACAAGGCCGGCTGAACCTGCACGGCTGGGTGTATGACATCGAAAGCGGCTGCATCGCCGCCCTGGACGGCACCACCGGACGTTTTGTGTCCCTGCTGGAAAACCCGCAGACCCGTGCGGTCTCGACCACACCTCAACACGCTGCATAACCCCTGTTTACCCAAGAGGAAATCACCATGTTGCAATCCCAATTCGCTCAAACCCCACGCTTGGCCCTGGCCGATACCGTTATCGACATCAAGACCCGCAAGAACCTGTCATGGCAGGACCTCACCGACGGCACCGGCCTGAGCCTGGCGTTCGTCACCGCCGCCTTGCTGGGCCAGCACCCGTTGCCCAAGGACGCCGCTGACGTGGTCTGCGACAAACTCGGTCTCGACCAGGACGCCAGCCGCCTGCTGCAAACCGTGCCCCTGCGCGGCAGCTTCCCGGGTGGTATTCCGACGGACCCGACCATGTACCGTTTCTATGAAATGCTCCAGGTCTATGGCTCCACCCTCAAGGCCTTGGTCCACGAGCAATTCGGCGACGGCATCATCAGCGCCATCAACTTCAAACTGGACATCAAGAAGGTCGAAGACCCGGACGGCGGCTCCCGCGCAGTGATTACCCTGGACGGCAAATACCTGCCAACCAAGCCATTCTGATTACCCGACAACCGTCTACGCTCTTGGGACACTGACAAGAACGAGGGACGGGCAATGAAGGCAATGCTCCGCATCACCTGGCTGTTACTGTTGTGTTTCAGCCAGGTGCACGCCGCCACCACGCAAGACAAAGACGCCCAAGCCGCCAAAGCCCTGCTGGAAAAGGCCTTGGCTTACTACCACGACTATGGCGACAAGGCCTTCGCAGCCTTCAGTCGTCAGGGCGAGTTTGTCGACAAGGATCGCTACGTATTCGTGGTCGACACCAAGGGCGTTCTGCTGGCCAGTGGCGGGCCCTCCTCCGCGTTGATCGATCGGGATATCTCCGAAGTACTGGGGCCGGACCTGCGCAAATCCTTCAAGGATGTGCTGCTACAGCCCGAGGCCAACGGTATTCAGCAGGCCGACTACCGGTGGCAGAACTGGAACGACGGCAAGGTCGAACGCAAGCACGTGTTTTATCAGCGCATTGGCGATCGCATTCTCGCGGTGGGCTATTACCTGCCACGGGCCTCGCCGGAGCAGGCCAAGGCCCTGCGGGACAAGGCAGTAGACGATCTGGCGAAAGATGAAAGCGGCACGCTCAAGGCGATCAATGCGATGCAGGGTGGTTTTCTGCAGGATGATCTGTATGTGTTTGTGGTTGACCTGGATACCCAGCGGTACGTGGCTCACGGGACAAATTTGCGGTTGGTTAATACCGACTTTGGCAAGATCAACGACCCGGAGGGTAAGCCGGTGGGGGAACCGATCTTGAAGCTGATGGCTGAGCAGGATCAGGGGGAATATCAGTATCGATGGAAGAACCCGGTGACGGGGAAGGTTGAGGATAAGCATGCCTATTTGCGTAAGGCTGGGCGTTTGATGGTGGCTGTGGGGTATTACAGTCCTTGAGGTTTTGGAGGGGCTGGGAGGGGGCATATCCGTTGCTGCGGTAATGGCTGCTATTGGTTCCGCTCTTACAGCGGGTCACTTTTGGAAAAGAGCCCCAAAAGTAACCAAAAGGGCTCTTGCCCCACCACTCGGCACCTCGCCCAGGCTCGGTGTGCCCTCACTCCGGCATTACTCCGTGGGCCGCCGCGACGGGCCATCCATGGCCCAACGCGGCTAAACCGGCGTCCTGCCGGTTTACCCACTGCGTAATACCTGCGTTCGGCCAGCGTGGTTTAACGGGGCGCCTAAGATCACAATCAAAAGCACGGCGGCCTGAAAGCCGACCTGAGTGGTAGAAGCAAAGGCAAGGGCCAGAGCGAAAGCAGATCTGCTTTTCTGTGGGAGCTGGCTTGCCTGCGATGGCATCACCTCGGTGTTCCTGAAAGACCGAGTTGCCTGCATCGCAGGCAAGCCAGCTCCCACAGTAGACCGTGCTCGCTTTTGATTTTGCCTTCGCTTCACACCACTCAAGCCGGCCGGTAGGCCGCTGTGCTCTTGATCTGCTTTTGACTTTGATCTTAGGCGCCCCGTTAAACCACGATGGCCGAACGCAGGCATTGATCCGTGGGTAAACCGGCAGGACGCCGGTTTAGCCGCACTGGGCCAGGGATGGCCCATTGCGGCGGCCCACGGAGCAATGCCGGAGTGAGGGCATGCCGAGCCAAAGCGAGGCACCGAGTGGTGGGGCAAGAGCGTTTTGGTTACTTTGCCGCTTTTGCAAAGTGACCCGCTGTAAGAGCGGAACCAATGGCGGCCATTACCGCAGCAACGGATATGTACACCATCAATTAACCTTGTCCTCCCGCCCCCGCAACACCCGATTAGGCATCGCAACCGCCGCCGCCAACCCCAACAACGACACCCCCGCACTCACCATCAGCAAATGCCGAAACGTCACCAACAACTCCCCCCGCAAAGCATCCTGCGCCGGCCCTGGCGCCGCATTAAGCCCATCGAGCAACACATTGCCAGAACTGCCCTCCGCCACCAGCGCCCCACTGGCCAGATGAGCAAAACTGGAATCCTGCAACAACGCCAACAGCAGCGCCGACATACATGCCACCCCCACCGCACCACCGAGGGAGCGAAACAGGTTGGTGGTGCTGGTAGCCACGCCAATGTCCCGTTGTTCCACCGAATTCTGCGTCCCCACCAAGGAGGTGGGAAACTGCATACCCGCAGCAATCCCACTGAGCAACATGAACAAGCTACTCAACAGCAACGCCTGCGGCGCACTGAACGCCATGCCGAGGATCGCCAACGGAGTCAACAACGCGCCGGTAAGGATCATCGGTTTGTAGCGGCCAGTCACCGAGGTCATGCGCCCGGCAAAATAAGCGCCCATCGGCAAACCAATAGCCAATGGCAACAAGTGCAACGCCGCGCTGTCGGCACCGGCGCCGGTAACGGTCTGGTAACGCAAAGGCATCAGCACGATCAGCGAAATCGCCTGGAAGCTGGTAAAGAAAATCGTGCACCAACACAGCACCGCACTGCGGTTGGCGAACAGGTGCATCGGCAGCAAGGGTTCGCGTGCCCGGCGTTCATGCCAGACAAACACCGTCAGCGCCACCAGGGCGCAGACCAGCAACCCCAAGACTTGATCGTCACGCCAATGGTGGCCCTGGCCGATTTCAGTGATGCCCAGCAACAGCGCGGTCAGGCCGATGATCATCAGCAAGGTGCCCAGATAGTCGATGACAGGTTTACGTTGCGGCACTGGCAGCCCCACCAGCGTGCGATGTGCCACCCACCAGGCGCCCGCGCCCAGCGGCAGGTTGATCAGGAACACCCAGCGCCAGGACAAGTATTCAGTCATATAACCGCCCAGCACCGGCCCGGCGACGCTCGCCACCGCGTACATGCTGCTGAAATAGCCTTGGTAGCGACCGCGCTCACGGGGCGGGATGATGTCGCCGATGATCGCCTGGCTCACCGAGATCATCCCACCGGCGCCAATGCCCTGGAGGATCCGCGCCAACACCAGTTGTTCCATGCTTTGCGCCATGCCGCAGAACAACGAAGCAATAGTGAACAGGCCCATGCCAATCAGCATCATCGGCCGCCGCCCGTACAGGTCACCAAGCTTGCCGTAGATCGGCACCGCCACCGTCATCGCCACCATGTAGCCGGAGATAACCCAGGCCAGCAGGTTGACGTCGTTGAACCGGGCGGAAATGGCCGGCATCGAGACGGCGACGATGGTCTGGTCCAGCGCGCCGAGAAAAATCGCCATCATCAAGGCGACCAGAACACTGCGGATGGCGGGTTTGGGCTGAACGGGCTGATTGAGGTTGGTCACGGCTGAACCTGCAGGCAAGCCCCACGGGTAAAAGGGCCCGCAGGAATGCTTGTCAGTTTACTCGATAGCCCGCTATTCGATAGCCTCGTAAGGAAGTCCGACGTAATTTTCTGCAATGGTTTTGCGCCCAGCTTCGGAGCCGACAAAGTATTCCAATTCGCTCTGGGCAATGCGCTGGCTGAAGCCGTCCGCCTCCGGGAACTGATGCAGCATCGAGGTCATCCACCAGGAAAAGCGTTCGGCCTTCCAGATCCGCCGTAAACAGATCTGTGAGTATTTCTCCAGCAAATCCACACGCCCCTCGCGATAGACCTTGAGCAGGATATTGAACAAGGTACTGACATCGCTGGCCGCCAGGTTCAAGCCCTTGGCGCCGGTGGGCGGCACGATATGGGCGGCGTCTCCCAGCAGGAACAGGCGGCCGTACTGCATGGGTTCCACCACGAAGCTGCGCAGAGGCGCGATGCTCTTCTCGATGGACGGCCCAGTCACCAGTTGCGCTGCCAACCCTGCTGGCAGGCGGGCCTTGAGTTCATCCCAGAAGCGCTGATCGGACCAATCTTCGACAGCCTCTTCGGCCGGCACTTGCAAGTAGTAGCGGCTGCGCGTAGGCGAACGCATGCTGCACAAGGCAAAACCGCGCTCATGCTTGGCGTACACCAGTTCATCATGAATCGGTGGGGTTTCGGCCAGGATCCCCAGCCAGCCAAACGGATAGACCCGCTCGAAAACCTTCACATGCTCGGCCGGGATCGACTGCCGCGCCACACCGTGGAAACCGTCGCAACCAGCAATGTAGTCACATTCCAGGCGAAACGACTCGCCGTCATGCTCGAACGTCAGCCAGGGCTTCTGGCTTTTCAGGTCATGGGGCTGCACATTGCGGGCTTCATACAAGGTGACGGCACCCGCCGCTTGGCGTGCCGCCATCAGGTCGCGGGTGACTTCGGTCTGGCCGTAGATCATCACCGTCTTGCCACCGGTCAACGACTTGAGGTCGATATGGGTCAATTGCCCATTCAGCGCCAGCTCAAACCCGTCATGCACCAACCCTTCGGTGTCCATTCGTCGGCCTACACCGGCTTGGCGCAACAGGTCGACCATGCCTTGTTCCAGCACGCCGGCACGAATCCGCCCGGCGACGTAATCGGGCGTCTGACGCTCAAGAATCAGGGTCTCGATGCCTGCCTCGTGCAACAGTTGGCCTAGCAGCAGCCCGGAGGGACCGGCGCCGATGATGGCGATTTGGGTTTTCAACGTTTTCATTATTTTTATGGCCCGTAGCTTTCCGCGAACGTATTCGGTGAAAGAGTTGTCATTGGTCTTGGTGCTGGCATTTTTCACTTGAATGGCCAGCATCAGAAGGTGAAAACTGATCCAAAGCCTGCGCTTTTTGCCAATCGGGGCGATTACCGCACCACTATCCTGAATATCGGATTGAAACCATGACCAAAACTGCCACTACCGCGATTCCGGTCTTCAAGCTGTATGGGGAAAACCAGCAATGGCCGACCCCGGATCTGTTGCACTGCGAAACCATCTCCCGGCGCAGCCGCGAGTATCAGTGGGAGATTGCACCGCACCGGCACGCGGACCTGTGTCAGTTACTGTTTGTGTACAAGGGCCAGGCGCAGTTGGAGATCGAAGGCCAGCGCACGGTGCTGAACGAATCGACGCTGCAAGTGCTGCCGCCGCTGTGCGTCCATGGCTTTCGTTTTTCCGAAGAGGTTGAAGGTTATGTCGTGACCCTCTCTGCACCGCTAGTGGTGCATTTGCAGGGGCAGTTGGGTTCGGCGGTAGACGGCTTGAGTGCCCTGGGCAGTTACCCTGCTGGCCAGGATGGTGACTACCTCAACAGCCTGTTTTCCCGGCTGCAGGACGAGTACGCCGATGACCAGCCCGCGCGCGACATGATGATGCACGCCCTGGTCAGCGTGCTGCTAGTGTGGATCAGCCGCCAGGCCATCCAGCGCCGTCATCCTCGGGCGCCCCGGGGACGCGAATATTTCCGGCACTTCACCCAATTGGTTGAACAGCACTACCGCGAACACCCGAAAATCGAGGACCTGGCCCATAAGCTGGGGATTTCGGTGTCCCACCTCAATGGCACCTGCCGGGAACTGGGCGGGCAACCGGCGTTGCAGATCATGCACGACCGCCAATTGCTGGAGGCCAAGCGCCTGCTGACCTACACCAGCATGACCATCAATGAAATGTCGGAAGTGTTGGGGTTTTCCGACCCGACCAACTTCTCACGGCTGTTTCGCCGGCGTGTCGGGTTCTCGCCCAAGGCGTTTCGAGAGCAGTTGAAAGCCGATCAGGACGTTACCTGAGGGCGCTCAAGCTGGCGGTTTGGGGAATGCAATGGTCACGGTCGCAACTGGCAGCCAGGCTCGGCTTCATGCGGGTCTGTTCGACGCGATAGGCGGCCGTGCCATACAACGCCGTGGCGGCAGCGCACAGGGTGAAAATCGTCAGATACTTTCTTGTTTTGATCGACATGATGCTGACCTCTGATCCGATCAAGAAGGTGCTTCAATCAGCATAGATCAGACAGGGCACACCGCCATTATGGGGCGGTATTCAACACCTTTATGACGCGTTAAAGACCGATATCCCACACCGGGTCTTCGGGAAACCTCAACACCAGGAAATCCAGCAGGCTGCGCAGCGCCGACGGCATGTGTTTGCGCGAGGCATACACCGCGTACATGTTCATCTGCCGTGGTTCAGCCTCGGGAAGCAGGCGGATCAACTGGCCGCTGCGAATATAGTCCCCGGCCTGGTAGCTGGGCAGCATAGAGACCCCCGCACCGGCCAACGTCGCTCTTAACAGCGTGCTGGCCTCGTTGGCGCTGATGTTGCCTTGCACTGGCACCGAGACGTGTTCGCCACCCTCTTCGAAATGCCAGAGGCTTTTGCCGAAATAGGAATGGGTCAGGCAGTTGTGTCGGGCGAGGTCCTCCACCTTGTGCGGTTGCGGATGTTCCAGCAGGTAAAGTGGTGATGCACAAATCACCGAGCGGCAGACCGTGAGCTTGCGGGCGATCAGGTTGGGGTCCAGGTCGTTGCTGGTGCGGATGGCCAGGTCGATGCGCTCATCCACCAGGTTCACCGTACGGTCGAGCATTTGCAGGTCGACAGAGACCTGCGGGTAGCGCTTGACGTATTCGGCCATGGCATCCGCCAACTGCGCCTGGCCGAAGGAGGTGCTGACACTCAGGCGCAACAGGCCCCGTGGGGCTTCGTCCGGTTCGCTGACGGCGGCTTGCATGTCACTGCACAGTTCCAGCATCTGGCGACAACGGGGCAAGGTTTCGCTGCCGGCGGCAGTCAGGCTCAGCTTGCGTGTGGTGCGATGCATCAACCGCGCGCCCACCCAATCCTCCAGCTCCGCCAGGTAACGCGACACCACCGGGCGTGACAGGTCCAGATGATCGGCAGCAGCCGACTGGCTGCCCAGGTCCACCACCGTGACAAACACCCGCATTGCTTGAAGACGATCCATGATTTGCCCGATTTCAGAAACAAACTATGTTCAAGCATCGCATTTTTTGCTGCGTTCAGTGCAACTAAGCTCTGTTCATCGCCTGCCAAGGCCTATCGACTGCTGGAGTTGCACATGTTCTCGATCCTCAAGCGTTTTGCACTGGCTTCGGCTGCCCTGGGCTTTGCCGCCCACGCCGCAGCCGCCGACCTGAGTCTGGATGTCTACAACCCAGGTGAAGCAGCAATTTTCCCGGTCAGTTCGGTACTGGTCAGCGGCCAGAAAGACGCGATCCTGGTGGACGCCCAATTCGGCAAGGGCCAGGCCGAGCAACTGGTGCAGAAGATCCGCGCCAGTGGCAAGCAACTGACCACCATCTATATCAGCCACGGTGACCCAGACTATTACTTCGGCCTCGATACTCTGATTGCGGCCTTCCCTGACGCCAAGGTGCTGGCGCCACAACCGGTGGTGGATCACATCAAAGCCACCGTGGCCGGCAAACTTGAATTCTGGGGGCCGAAAATGGGCGCCGATAAGCCCGCCAAAACCATCGTCCCTCAAGTGCTTGAAGGCCATGAGCTGACCCTCGAAGGGCAGAAACTGGAAGTGATCGGCCTCGACAGCCCGCAGCCGGACCGCAGCTTTGTGTGGATCCCGTCCATCAAGGCGGTGGTTGGCGGTGTAGTCGTGGCTGAAAACATCCATGTGTGGATGGCTGACACCCAGAGCGCGAAATCCCACACGGACTGGCTGGCCACCCTGCAACGTATCGAAGACCTGAAACCGCGCACCGTGGTTCCAGGTCACTACCTGGGCACACCGTCGCTGAAATCCGTGGCGTTTACCGCTGACTACATCAAGGCCTTCGACGAAGAAACCGCCAAGGCCAAGGATTCCGCCGCACTGATTACAGCCATGAAAAAGCGTTACCCGAACCTGGCCGACGAAAGCTCCCTGGAGCTGAGTGCCAAAGTCGCCAAGGGCGAGATGAAGTGGTGAAGTGTTTCAACCTACCGTACTGGAGAACGTCATGAGCAAGATCGCAATTATTGGTGCCACCGGTCGTGCCGGTAGCCAACTGCTGGAAGAAGCCCTGCGTCGCGGCCACACCGTTACGGCCATTGCCCGAAATACCGACAAGATCGGCGTACGCCCTGGTGTGACGGTCAAGCAGGTGGATGCCCAGGACGCCAATGCCCTGCAACAGGCCGTCGCCGGCAACGACGTGGTGATCAGCGCCGCACACTTTGCCACCCTGCCCGCCAGCGCTGTGATCGGCCCGGTGAAGAAGGCCGGCGTGAAACGCCTGTTGGTGGTGGGCGGTGCCGCTTCGCTGTTGCTACCGGGCGGTGGTCGCGTGTTCGACAGCCCTGGTTTCCCGGCGGAGTACAAGGCTGAAGCCGGCGCTGGGATTGAATTCCTCAACGCCTTGCGTCAGGAAAAGGAGCTCGACTGGACCTTTCTGTCGCCGTCGGCGGAGTTTGTCGAGACTGAGCGCACCGGCAAATTCCGCCTGGGTCAGGATGATTTGTTGGTGAGCAGCGAAGGTCGCAGTTGGATCAGCTTTGCCGACTACGCGATTGCGTTGATTGATGAAGTGGAAACGCCGAAGCATTCGCGCCAGCGGTTTACTGTCGGTTACTAATCACCTGTAGCCACTGCCGAGGCACGAGGCTGCGATGCGGGACGCAGGACCGCCCTCGGGGGCCGCTGCGCAGCCCATCGCAGCCTCGTGCCTCGGCAGCGGCTACACAGGTTGAGTTTGCCCCACCAACCAGGTCAGCAACGCTTCAAGCCCCACCGACGGCTCCGTCCCCGGCGGATACACCAGGTAATACCCCATCCCTGTTGGCACCCTCAACTCAAACGGCATCACCAGCCGCCCGGCCTTGAGGTCTTCGCCGATCAACGCGCTGTCGCCAATCGCCACGCCCGAACCCTGTGACGCCACGGTCATGGCCAAGTCCAGCGTCTCGAAATGATGCCCCTGGTTCAAGTTACCCAATCGTGTACCTGCCGCCTTCAACCACAACGCCCAATCCCGCTCATCCCGCGTGGGGTGCAGCAGCACCTGCCGCTGCAAGTCCGCCGGCGTCTTCAACCCCTCCAGCAAGGCCGGCGCGCAAACCGGTGTGAGTTGCTCATCAAACAGATGCCGAGCCTGGGCTGACTGCTCAGCGATGGGCGCATAGATCACCGCCGCATCAAACTGCTCACGACGAAAATCCACGGTGTAGGCCACGGTGGTGGTGAGTTCCACCGGCACGTCCGGCCGTTCCTGTTGCCACTGCATCAACCGTGGCAGCAGCCAGCGCATGACGCAGGTGGAGGCCTTGAGTTGTAAAGTCTCGCGGCGGCGGCCGATCTGCTCCACCGCATCACCGATCAGGCTGAACACTTGCTGCGCCCGTAGCGACCACTCGCGCCCCTCATCGGTCAGGCTCAAGCCGCGGGCCTGGCGCTGGAACAGCGGGTAGCCCAGATGGCTTTCCAGCCCGGCAATTTGTCGGCTGACCGCGCCCTGGGTGATGTGCAATTGCTCGGCAGCACGGGTGAAGTTGCAGCACTGGGCCGTGACCCAGAAGGTGTGCAGTGCGGGCAACGGTGGGAGGCGTTTCATCGGGCAGCAGCCATGACGTGAGGACATGGCTAGTATGACTTTTTATCGATTGTTGCCGCTACAGCCCAGCCGTCCAATAGCGCCCTCGTCTCAATTAACAACAAGGGCTTTTGAAATGGCGACGTGTGGCGAAGTATTGGTCAAGCTGCTGGAAGGCTACGGCGTGGAACAGGTGTTCGGCATCCCCGGGGTTCACACCGTGGAGCTGTATCGAGGCCTGGCTCGTTCCAGCATCCGCCACGTCACCCCGCGCCACGAACAAGGCGCCGGCTTTATGGCCGACGGTTATGCCCGCACCAGCGGCAAACCCGGCGTGTGTTTCATCATCACCGGCCCGGGCATGACCAACATCACCACCGCCATGGGACAGGCCTACGCCGACTCGATCCCGATGCTGGTGATTTCCAGCGTGCAGTCCCGCAGCCAGTTGGGCGGCGGGCGCGGCAAGTTGCATGAACTGCCGAACCAGAGCGCGCTGGTGGCCGGTGTCGCGGCGTTTTCCCATACGTTGATGTCGGCCGCCGAATTACCGGGCGTACTGGCGCGGGCGTTTGCGCTGTTCCAGGCCGGGCGGCCGCGTCCGGTGCATATCGAAATCCCCCTGGATGTGCTGGTGGAGAATGCCGATGCGCTGCTTGGCAGTGAGCCAATCAGTGTCGCCCGGGCCGGTGCCGCACCGTCGGCGGTCAAGCAGATGAGCCAGTTGCTGGGAGCAGCCAGACGGCCGCTGATCCTGGCCGGTGGCGGTGCCATCGACGCCGCTGCCGAACTGACCCGCCTGGCCGAAACTCTTGGCGCACCGGTGGCCCTGACCATCAATGCCAAAGGCATGCTGGCGGCCAACCATCCGCTGTTGATCGGTTCCACCCAAACCCTGGTGGCCACCCGCGCGTTGGTCGCCGAAGCGGATGTGGTATTGGCTATCGGCACTGAATTGGCCGAAACCGACTACGACGTCACCTTCGCCGGCGGCTTCGAGATTCCCGGCGCCTTGCTGCGCATCGACATCGACCCGGACCAGACCGTACGCAACTACCCGCCGCAGGTGGCGCTGGTGGCTGACGCGCAGATCGCCGCCGAGGCGTTGCTGGAAGCGTTAAATCGCCAACCGTTGCCGCCTCGTCATGATGATTGGGGCGTCAACCGCGTCGCCCGCCTGTGGGCCGACCTGACACCCACCTGGGACGCCGCCACCCGCGCGCAAACCCTGTTCCTCAACACTGTTCTGGAAGAGCTGCCCGAGGTAGTGCTGGTGGGCGACTCCACGCAACCGGTCTACACCGGCAACCTGACCCTGAACCTCGATCAACCGCGTCGCTGGTTCAACTCGTCCACCGGCTACGGCACCCTCGGCTACGCCCTGCCCGCCGCCATCGGCGCTTGGCTGGGGCGTGGTTGCAGGGCGCCGGTGGTGTGCCTGATTGGTGACGGTGGGCTGCAATTCACCCTGTCAGAACTGGCCAGCGCCGTGGAGGCGCGCACACCGATCATCGTCCTGCTGTGGAATAACCAGGGCTACGAAGAGATCAAGAAATACATGGTCAACCGCGCTATCGAACCGGTGGGCGTGGACATCTACACCCCGGACTTTATCGGCGTGGCCAAGGCCCTGGGCTGCGCCGCCCAGGCCATCTGCGGCGTTGAAGAACTGCGTACGGCATTGCGCGCCGCCACTGACCGCCAGGGGCCGACGCTGATTGAAATCGACCAGGGCCGGTGGATGAAGGAAGTCTCGGTATGAGTGCCGCGCTCGAAGGTTTGTACATTAACGGTCAATGGCGCGCAGGCGTTGAGGTGCTGGAGGTGATCAACCCCGCGACCGAGGTCACCCTCGCTCAGGTCAGCGTCGGCGATGCCAATGCGGTGACTGCGGCGGTGGACGCCGCCAGCGCGGCCTTCCCGGCCTGGGCCAACACCACCGGCGCTGAACGGGGCGCGCTGCTGCGCAAGATCGCCCAAGGCGTGAGCGAACAACGTGAACGGCTGATGCACCTGCAATCGAGCAACAACGGCAAGCCGCTGTTCGAGGCCGGTATCGACGTGGATGACGTGATCGCGACCTTTGAATACTACGCCGGTGTGGCCGAAGCACTGGACGCGGGACAAGACCAGCCGGTGGCGCTGCCCAGCCACGATTTCAGTGCCCGCCTGCGCCGCGAACCCTGTGGCGTGGTGGGGCTGATCGTGCCGTGGAATTTCCCGATGGTCACCACTGCCTGGAAACTCGCCCCGGCCCTTGCTGCAGGTTGCTGCGTGGTGCTCAAGCCGTCGGAAGTCACGCCGTTGGCGGAGCTGCAATTGGCGACGATCATCGCGGCAGCGGGCTTGCCGGACGGCGTGTTCAATCTGGTCTGCGGCACCGGGCTTGCGGTCGGTGCGCCATTGGCGGCGGATCCCCGAGTGGCGAAAATTTCCTTCACCGGCAGCAATGCCGTGGGGGTGCAGGTGATGCAACGCGCCGCCGAAACCGTCAAGAGTGTGAGCCTGGAATTGGGTGGCAAATCGTCGTTGCTGGTACTGGCGGATGCTGATCTGGAACTGGCCGTGGAGCTGGCCTGTGGCGGCGGTTTCTTCAATGCCGGGCAAATGTGCTCCGCCACCAGTCGGGTGTTGGTGGCCGATGAGTTGGCGGATGAGTTCCTCATGCGCCTGCAAACCAAGGCCGAGAGTATTCGTGTGGACGAGCCGTTTGCCGAGGGTGTGGAGATGGGTCCACTGGTGAATCGTGCGCAGTATCAGCGAGTACTTGGTCATATCGAACGCGGTGTACAGGCCGGCGCGCATCTGGTGTGCGGCGGCAAACGGCCTGCGGACCTGCCCCACGGCTACTTCATCCGGCCCACGGTGTTTACCGAAGTGGCGCTGGACAGTGCGTTGTGGAACGAAGAAATCTTCGGCCCGGTGCTGTGTGTACGCAGCTTTGCCAACGAAGCCGAGGCGATTGCCCTGGCCAATGACAGCGATTTTGGGTTGGTGGCCAGCGTGGTCAGTGCTGACTTGAACGCTGCCGAACGGGTGGCGAATGCCTTGCAGGTGGGCCTGGTGTGGATCAATGCACCGCAGGTGATCTTCCCGCAAACGGCATGGGGTGGTTACAAGCAGAGCAGCATCGGTCGGGAGCTGGGGCCGTGGGGGTTGCAGGCGTTTCAGGAGATCAAGCACGTAATTCGGGCGGTGTAGTACACCTCAAGATCACCACATTTGATTTGTGTTAGGCCAATGGATGTATTTTTTCAATAGCCTCAACGACTTTCTCATTTGCCCCACTCCCTCCTGCGCGGCCTAATCATGCCCTTGTCATTTCAAGGCCCGCCCATGGAAACCGTTCGCGCAAAACCCACCACCGCCCTCTGGCTGATGATCAGTGTCGTGTTGGTCGCCCTCAACCTGCGACCGTCGATGGCCGCGGTCGGCCCGTTGTTGTCGTCGATTCGCGCCGATGTGCCCTTGAGCTTCAGCAGCGCTTCATTGCTGACCATGTTGCCGGTCATGGCCATGGGGCTGGCGATGTTCTTTGGCATGGGCCTGGCCAAGCGCTTCGGTGAGCACCGCAGCATTGTGCTGTCGCTGGTGGTGATTGGCCTGGCGACGGTGTCGCGGCTGTTTCTCAACTCGGCGCTGGAGTTGATCATCAGTGCCATCGCTGCCGGCGTGGGGATCGCGATGATCCAGGCGCTGATGCCGGCGCTGATCAAATCCCGTTTCAGCGATAACGTTTCGCTGTTCATGGGCCTGTACGTCACCGCCATCATGGGCGGCGCGGCCCTCGCTGCGTCCTTTTCGCCCTTCGTCCAGGTACGCACCGGCAGTTGGCGCATGGGCCTGGCAATCTGGGCGGTGCTGGCTGTATTGGCGCTGGTGTTCTGGTTCGCCCAGCGCTCGGCGCTGCCACCACTGCCGCAAACGGGCTCGGGGCCGCAGGAGTCGTTTTTCGGCAATCGTCGTGCATGGTTGCTGGCGATCTTCTTCGGTCTCGGTACCGCGTCCTACACCTGCGTACTGGCCTGGCTCGCGCCGTACTACGTGGAACAAGGCTGGAGCGAACAGAACGCCGGGCTGCTGCTGGGCTTTCTGACCGCCATGGAAGTGGTCTCGGGCCTGATCACGCCGGCCATCGCCAACCGACGCCAGGACAAACGTGGCGTGGTCGCGGTGTTGCTGGTGCTGATCATCGCCGGTTTCTACGGCCTGATTCTGTCTCCCCAACACTTGAGCTTGCTGTGGCCGTGCCTGCTGGGCCTGGGTATTGGCGGGTTGTTTCCGATGAGCCTGATCCTGTCCCTCGACCACCTGGACAACCCCCGCCGCGCCGGTGGCCTGACAGCTTTCGTGCAAGGCATCGGTTATTTGATCGCAGGCCTGTCGCCGCTGATTGCCGGGATGATCCGCGACCAACTGGGCAGCTTCGAATGGGCCTGGTGGTCGCTGACGGCGGTGATGGTGGTCATGCTGCTGATCGTGCTGCGCTTCGATCCACGGCATTACACCCAACATATTAAATAGCTTGAGCTAGAGCCTTTGGTCGCAGCGTCGTATTCAAAACACTATTTGTCCCACACCAAACATAGAAAGGAGCTACAGACCTTTCTATTGGTACGCTCGTTCCGTTAACATTTTGACCCTGTATTGCGCTGCAACAGCGCAAAGGGCTTATCGGACGGAATGGATGCTAAACAGCAACTTGCTTAGAAAGCTCGATATGCAGGACCTGATGGTGTTTATCGCTGTGTATGAGCAAAGCAGCGTCACCGAGGTGTCCGAAACCCTCTACGTCAGCCAGTCCACCGTGAGCTACAGCTTGAAGAAACTGCGCACCAGTTTCGAGGACGATTTGTTTATCAACACCCGGGCCGGTATGCGTCCCACGTACAAGGCCACCAGCATGTACGGCCATGTGCAGAAGATCCTGGAAAGCATCAACCTGTGTCATGCAGGCAGCCAGGCCTTCGACCCGAGCCAGGAAGCCGTGACCTTCAACATCTGCGCCCCGGAATACTTCGAGCAACTGATCCTGCCTCGGCTGCTGAAGAACTTCGATCACGCCGACCTGCCGGTGATCGTCAACGTGCAGAAGCTGGAAACCGACATCCCTGCCGAAGCCTTGCGCAGCGGCAGCCTGGACCTGGTGATCTGCTTTGGCCCGCACTTTCATCGGACCCACAAGGATCTCAAGACGCAAATGCTGTTGGAGGACGATCTGGTCTGCGTCTTCGATAAACGTTCAGCCCCTCGCGAGCCGACGTTCAGCTTGCAATCCTTTGTGGCCCGGCGCCACGTATTCCCCACGCCCTGGACCTCCGACACCAACATGATCGATGGCTGGCTGGCCCGCCAGGCCCACAAGCGCCAGGTGATTGCCCGGGCCAACAGCTACAGCGCGGCCCTGAAGATGATCACCGGCACCGACTTCATCGTCACCCTACCCCGACGGGTGCAGAAACTGCTGGCGGTCGAGCCGCTCTTCGGCCATTGCGAAGCACCCAACGGCCTGCCGGGGTTCACCCTGGAGATGCAATGGAATGAGTCCAGCGAACAGGACAACGCCAATACCTGGTTTCGCGAGCAGGTAGTGAAGGTGTGTGGGGTTCAGGGAGTGCTGTAGCCGCTGCCGAGGTACAAGGCTGCGATGCGGTCCGTAGGACCGCCCTACAGGATTTCGGCATCAGCCAATGGCGACTTTGCTATAGGAATCGCGATCGATATCCAGCAGCTCGACACTCAATTGAACTTGCACATCAGCAGGCCAAGCGCCCAAGTCCTGCAACACCGCCAGCAAGCTTTCCGATAACTGCTTCTTGACCTGCGGTGAACGCCCGCTGAGCAACGCCAGCCTCACCGCGACAAAACCCCGTGGTGACATGGCGGTGCCAACACGGAAACTCTCCACCTTCACCGCGCGGCTTTTGATATCGAACTCGGCCCCGAACTGACCGGAGGCCACCAGCGCATGATTGAGTCGCAGCAGGGCTTTGTCGGTGTCCAGCTCCGGCAGGTTGGCGGTGTATTCCAGGTGCAGGTGAGGCATGAAAAGCTCCGAGTTGCTGTAAGAAAAGAGTCATAGATATAGCACGAGACTGGACAGTGTTCAGTGTGAAACCACCGCACTGCTTCGCAGCGACAGGTTCTCCCATGCGGCTACCAGCACCAGCACTGCCGTGGTCAACGTACCCAGCACCAACGCCGAAAACACCTGCTGCAAGCCCAGCGGCAACAACACCAGCAACAGCACCAGGCCGCCCACGTGAGAGAACGGCGGCAATGGCCGATCGTTCATGACCCACTTGAACAACCCGCTGCCCAACAGGAACAACAGCGGCCCCGCAATGATCGCCACAATCCCGGCGTCACTGGCATGGCCTGGATGCACCAGCACCAGTTCATCGGCGACGGCACTGACGATGATCCCGGCGACAATCAACACATGCAGGTAGGTGTAGGCAATCCGCGCCTGGCGGCCGGGGTCGTCGGAGCTGGCAATACGGTGATGGGCGCGCTCAGCGCCGCTGTCGAAATAGATCCACCACAGGGCAATACTGCCGACCACCGCCACCAGGAACGCCGCCAGGCCGTCCAGGCTCAAGGGCAGCTCGGCGAAGGTTGCCCCGGTCACCAGCAAGGACTCGCCCAGGGCAATGATCACAAACAGTCCGCAACGCTCGGCCATGTGATTACCTTCCACATTCCAGTCCGTCAGGGTCGAACGCCCCATCCCCGGCACCCAGAAATACAACGATGGTGAAATCAGTTCGATCAGCAGCGCTACCGCCCAGCATGCCAGGCGTTGGTCACCTTCCAGCAACGCCCCGCTGATCCAAAACACGGCTGAACAGAGCAGCCATACCAGGATTCGTTGGAAGTTGCGGGTCATGTTCAGCGGCGCGGCACGCACCGCCCACAGCGCAAACAATGTTCGGCCGACCTGCATGAACACATAGGCGCCGGCGAATAGCAGGCCACGGTCGGTAAACGCCTTGGGGATCGACGACGACAGCAGCAACCCCGCCACCATCAAGGCGAACAGGCCAAGGCGGACCGGGATCTTTTCCGGGTCCAGCCAGTTGGTGACCCAGGAGGTGAAAATCCACACCCACCAGACCGCGATCATCATCAACGCCACCTGCACCGCGCCGCCGATGGACAAATGGGCCAACAGGGAATGGGACAGTTGGGTGACGGCAAAGACAAACACCAGGTCGAAAAACAACTCGACCATGCCGACCTTGCCACTGTCATGACTGCCGCGTCCGCGCAGCAATGAACGGGATGGGTTCATGGGTGGATCTCCATAGGGGTTACTAGCAGCACCGGTGTTGGTTCAGGGCTTAGACGCCACAACCGGCAACAATTCCCGATCACTCATGAACGCCTCCAGCCGCGAGCGCATCCAGCGTTCGGCCGGGTCGGTGTCCACGTGACTAAGCCAGACCATGGACAAATCCAGGGTTGGGGTTTCGAACGGGAATGGTTCACAGAACAGGCTGCCCGAAGCCGCCATGGCTTGGGCGGTGTAGTCCGGCAGGCTGGCGATCATGTCAGTCCCGGCCAGCAGCGCCGGCAAGGAGCTGTATTGCGGCACCGACAACACCACATGGCGCTTGCGCCCGACCTCTGCCAGCCACTCATCGGCAAAGCCTGCGACGTTGGCAGTGTGGGACACCAGTACATGGGGCCGCGCGCAGTACTCATCGAGGGTCAATGGATGTTCCGAGGCATCGGCACGCAACACGCAAGGACGGATATGGCGCAGCAACTTGCGCTTGGCATTGGCCGGCAGGCCACGGGTCTGGGTGATCCCTACGGTGATATCACCCGAGGCCAGCAGGTCGGGGATACGCCAGTAATCGACGTGCTGCACCACAAACACCACCTGGGGCGCTTCCTGGCGCAAGGTGCGAAGCAAAGGGGGCAACAGACCGAACTCGACGTCATCGGACAGGCCGATGCGAAAAGTCATGGTGCTGATGGACGGGTCGAAGTCGTGGGTCAGGCTCAAGGCCGATGATAACGAGTCCAGAGCCGGCGACAGATGCTGGATGATTTCCTCGGCCCGCGCCGTCGGTTCCATGCGATGGCCCACACGAATAAACAACGGGTCATTGAACAAGGTGCGCAAGCGGTTGAGGGCCGAACTGATGGTCGGCTGCCCGAGGAACAGCTTCTCCGCCACCCGTGTCACGTTGCGCTCAAGCATCAGCGTTTCGAAGACCACCATCAGGTTGATGTCAGCCTTGCGTAATTCATTGCGATTCATTGGTGCTCGCCCCACTCCCCAAGACAGCAGCCAGTGTAGAAACACAGCGGGCCCGGCGTCTATGCGCAGACTATCCAACCTGCGTCATTGGGACTATAAATCAGCTTTTACGGCTATCCGGAGCGTCATCGTGCTGCTGATTCTTCCTTTGATCGTCCTGCTGGTCGGCGTTTTGTTCTGGGCCATCAAGTTCATCGATCATCCAACCATCAGGACACTGCTGCGGGTATTAATCGGGTTATGTCTGGCGGCGTTCCTGGTTTTTTTGTGCCTGGTCTCCGGGTTTCCTGTCTCATTGCTGGTGTCGGGAGCCTGATGCGGCTCCCGGCAGGCACAGTCAAGGCTTGAGCGGGCGCTCCTGATCCCGCTCGGAAAGCTCCGTTCCGTCGTCTGGATGTTTCCAGGTCTGGGGCTTTTCTTCTTCGCGTTGTCGCTTGGCGCGCTCCTGATCCGTCTCATCCCGCGGCTTTTGCTCGTTGGTCATACTCACCTCCCCTGCGCAAGAATTGATCACACTGGCCAAGCATAGAACAGGGAATGTCGTTGTGTAGCCCGGATAATTTGGCCAGATTGATAACCTTCACGCATCAATACATGTAAATAACTCACTTATCATTTCTAAATGTGTCAGCCACTATCGGCGGTCTTAAGCGAAACAAGCACTTTAAAAAGAACGCTGGAGACACAAACCATGCAAAGCCCTTCCCGGCCTGACTCTGCCCGCTCGAAAGCCGGCGCGGTATTCCGCGTCACTTCCGGCAACTTCCTCGAACAGTTCGATTTCTTTCTGTTCGGTTTCTATGCCACTTACATCGCCGCAGCGTTCTTTCCGGCCGCCAACGAATTCGCTTCATTGATGATGACCTTCGCCGTATTCGGCGCGGGCTTTTTGATGCGGCCGCTGGGCGCCGTGATTCTCGGCGCATACATCGATGATGTTGGGCGTCGCAAAGGGCTGATCGTCACGCTCTCGATCATGGCCAGCGGCACCCTGTTGATCGTGTTGGTGCCTGGCTACCAGACCATTGGCTTGTGGGCACCGCTGCTGGTGCTGCTCGGCCGTCTGCTCCAGGGTTTCTCGGCCGGTGCGGAACTGGGCGGTGTGTCGGTGTACCTGGCTGAAATGGCCACGCCGGGGCGCAAGGGCTTCTATACCAGTTGGCAATCAGGCAGCCAGCAGATCTCAATTGTGGTCGCGGCCGCCCTCGGCTTTGGCCTGAACCAGTGGATGGAACCCGCCGTGGTCGCGGATTGGGGCTGGCGCATCCCGTTCGCCATCGGTTGCGTGATCATTCCGTTCATCTTTGTGCTGCGTCGTAACCTGCAGGAAACCGAAGAGTTCGCCGCCCGCCGCCATCGCCCAACCATGCGCGAAGTGCTGGCCACGCTGGTCAAAAACTGGACCATCGTCATCGCCGGCATGCTGATGGTGGCCATGACCACCACCGCGTTCTACCTGATCACTGTCTACGCGCCGACCTTCGGCAAGACCGTACTGAACCTGAGCACCGCCGACGCGCTGTTGGTGACCTTGCTGGTGGCGATCTCCAACTTTATCTGGCTGCCGATTGGCGGCACCTTGAGTGACCGTTTCGGCCGCAAGCCGGTGCTGGTCGCCATGACCACGCTGACTGTACTGACGGCCTATCCAGCGTTGTCTTTCGTGGTGCAAGCACCCAGCTTTACGCACATGCTGGAAGTCCTGTTGTGGTTCTCCTTCCTCTACGGCATGTACAACGGCGCAATGATCCCGGCCCTGACTGAAATCATGCCAGTGGAAGTGCGTGTGGCAGGTTTCTCCCTGGCCTACAGCTTGGCCACGGCGGTGTTCGGTGGTTTCACCCCCGCCATTTCCACCTGGCTGATTCATGTCACCGAGGACAAGGCATCGCCTGCCTACTGGCTGGTGTTTGCGGCGCTGTGCGCGCTCTGCTCGACCTTGATGCTGTACCGCCGCGCCAACTTGCGTACGCAAGTGGCGGTGTAATCCAGGAGCCAAACTGATGAAATTTGCATGCAAGGCACTGGCTGTATTGATGACTGCAACGCTGGCAATGGCAGCCCAGGCCGAAGAGCTGAAAGTCATGACATCCGGCGGATTCACCGCCGCCTACCAACTACTGGGCCCGCAATACGCCAGCCAAAGCGGCGATAGCCTCGACACCATCCTCGGCCCTTCGATGGGCAAAGCGCCTGAAGCCATTCCCAATCGACTGGCCCGTGGTGAACAGGCCGATGTGGTGATCATGGTCGGCTACGCCCTGGATGAGTTGATCAAACAAGGCAAGGTCGACAAAGACTCCCGCGTTGAGCTGGCGGATTCGCGGATCGGCATGGTGATCAAGCAAGGCGCCGCCAAGCCGTTGATTGGCAACGATGCAGAGCTGAAGGCCGTGTTGCTCAAGGCCAAGTCGGTGGCGTACTCCGACAGCGCCAGTGGTGTGTACGTGGAAAAGGAGCTGTTCAAAAAACTGGGGATGGCATCCAAGGGCACGATGATCGAACGCATCCCGGTGGCTTCGGTGGTTGCCAAGGGCGATTACGAAGTGGGTTTGCAGCAAGTCGCTGAACTGCTGCCGGTCCCCGGTGTGACGTACGTCGGCAAAATCCCCGAAGACGTGCAGTCGGTCACCCGCTTCGCCGCCGGTATCCCGGTCAACGCCGAACACCCGGCCCAAGCCAAGGCGCTGCTGCAATTCCTCGCCTCGCCCCAGGCGCAACCGGTGGTGCAATCCACTGGCCTGGACTCGGTCTCACCCTGATCGGAACGGTTTCTCTCGTACCAGGCGCTCCAACTCCAGCGCCGCCGGCGTAGAAGTACGCCCTCGGCGCTTGATCAAACCGACATTGCGCACCACTTCCGGCTCCACCAGCGGCACACTCACCAAAATCGGGTGCGCCCCAGCCGGCATCGCAATCGACGGCACCATCGCCACGCCCAACCCCGCCTCCACCAGCCCGATCATTGTCGTCACATGATGGGTCTCGCAGATGCTCGGCTTCTTCACCCGAACGCCACGCAACGCCTGATCCAGCAAAAAACGATTGCCTGAGGTCTTGTCCACCGTGATGTAGTCGTGCTCGTAAGCCTCGGCCCACGTCACATTCACGCGCTCGGCCAACGGATGATCACGTCGACAGGCCAACACATAACGCTCTTGCAACAGCAACTCGAACTCCACCTCGTCCGCCAGACTGCCGCTGAAACTCACGCCAAAATCCGCCTCGCCGCTGGCCACTGCCGCGCTGACTTCACCGGCACTGGCATCCAGCACCCGCAGGCGGATCTTCGGGTACAACTTGTGGAACTCGGAAATCACGTGAGGCATGAAGTAGTAGGCGGTCGAGGGGACGCAAGCGATGGTGACATTGCCCATACGGGTCGAAGCGACGTTGCTGATGCCCATCAAGGCGATATCCAAGTCATCCAGCATGCGTTCGACCTGGGGCAGAAAAGCGCGGCCGACCATGGTCAGGCTGACGCGTCGAGTAGTTCGCTCGAACAGCTTCACGTCGAGGGCGGACTCGAGTTTTTCGATGCGTCGGCTCAAGGCGGGCTGAGAGATGCGGATCGCCTCGGCGGCGGCGCGGAAGCTGCCCTTGTCTACCACGGCGCGGAAGGCTTGGAGATCGTTCAGGTCGAAGTTGATGATCATGGGTGGGCCATTGGCTGGTCGCGGGTGGCGTCATTATGGGGGGCGGGATTGAAAATAGCAGGGTGATGTTGAGTCCTCTACTTGTTACCGTAGCGGGCAGCATCGGTCGGTACGACCTTTCTTAAAGAGTGTTTAGCAGTGGGATCCATGGGCAAGACAATAAAAAGGACTAACCGCGCAGGTTCGCCGTATCGAGCACTTCGATTGGGATTCTCGATACTCGGCCTCGCATGCTTCGCCACCCTGGGCTTCTTTGCCTGGCAGAGCTTCTACCCGGTACAGGCCACCGATGACTGGAGTTATCACGTGCTCCATCGCGATGTGGAAAAGGCCGCCTCCCTGGCCCCGATGCTCGATGGGTCGCTGATGGTCAGCCAGGAACTGAATAAGGGCCTCGGCAGCATCGTGCGCATCCACCCCGACGGTAAGCGCGAAGTGGTTGTAGGAAACCTCTCCAAACCCGATGGTTTAGTCCCCACTCAGGGTGGCTGGGCGTTCAGCCAGGAAGTCGGTGGCGCACCTGTCAGCCTCCTCAAGGACGGCAGCGTTACCGCCCTGTTCACAGGGGAAAACGTGCAGGGGCTATGGGATGACGGCGAATACCTCTACGCCATCGAAGACCGTAAGGAAGGTGGACGAATACTGCGCTACGGCTGGAGCGACCAGACATTGACCGTACTGCGCGACCAGCTCAACGAAGGCGAGTCGATCACACGCTGTACGGATGGGCGCATGCTCTATACGGAAAAGAAGAAAGGCGTTGTACGTGAGTTGACCGAAGACGGCAGCGACCCCGTGGTGTTGTCCAATCTGAACAAGCCTACCTTTTTGATGTGCGATGAGCGCGGGTTATGGATCAATGAAGACTCGACACACCGTGCACGGTTATTGCTGATTGATAAACAAGGGCACCAGCAGACCATTCTGTCGTTCTTGAAGGCACCGCAGTCGATCGTGCGTACCGCCAAAGGGACGTATCTGGTGGCCGAAGGTGGTCGGAATCGGGTGTTAGAGTTGGTGCCGTCTCAGACGCTTGTGGCACGCGATTCAATGGGTAAGGCACTCGATGTCGTGAATCTGGAGGAGCATGTTCTTGATGAGGGAAAGCCTCAGCAGTAAGTACATTATCCGCTCGGCTTTGAAGCCGGGCGGACCTGGGTGAGGATGCCGCACAGTGAACGCATTCTGGAGCAAAATCCCAGATACGAAAAAGCCCCGTAACTTATTCAGTTACGGGGCTTTTCTATGTATGGCGGAGAGATAGGGATTCGAACCCTAGGTACCGGTGAAGGTACAACGGATTTCGAATCCGTCCCATTCGGCCACTCTGGCATCTCTCCAACGGCGCGCATCATAACAGCCTGTTACCTGGAAGCAAAGCTCCGAAGAGATTTTTTTCCGTGCTATCAGATGCTTGCGTCGATTACAGCGGTACGCCGAGACGATTGGCGACTTCTTCGTAGGCTTCGATGACGTCACCGAGGCCTTGGCGGAAGCGGTCTTTGTCCATCTTCTTGCGTGTGTCCTTGTCCCACAGACGGCAGCCGTCCGGGCTGAACTCATCGCCCAGGACGATGGAGCCGTCGTGGAACACACCGAATTCTAGCTTGAAGTCCACCAGCAGCAGGCCGGCGTCGTCGAACAGTTTGCTCAGGACGTCGTTGACCTTGAGGGACAACTCCTTCATACGGGCCAGTTGCTCAGCGGTGCCCCAACCGAATGCCACCACGTGGGATTCGTTGATGAACGGGTCGCCCTTGGCGTCGTCTTTCAGGAACAGTTCGAAGGTGTAGGGATTGAGCTTGAGGCCCTCTTCCACGCCCAAACGCTTCACCAGGCTGCCGGCTGCGTAGTTACGCACAACGCACTCGACCGGAATCATGTCGAGTTTTTTCACCAGGCATTCGTTGTCGCCCAGCAGTTTGTCGAACTGGGTCGGAATGCCGGCCGCTTCGAGTTTCTGCATGATGAAGGCGTTGAACTTGTTGTTCACCATGCCTTTGCGATCGAGCTGTTCGATGCGCTTGCCGTCGAACGCCGAGGTGTCGTTGCGAAACAACAGGATCAAGCGGTTGGCGTCGTCGGTCTTGTAAACCGATTTGGCTTTGCCGCGGTAGAGTTCTTCACGTTTTTCCATGATGGGCTCCGCTTGCTAAGTAGGTGGGCTAGGCGATGTGTCGCCAGTCGAGCCCTGAATCTTGATCGGCCAGTTGCAGCCAGTCCGGGTCGCACCCGAGGGTGTCGACAAAACATTGCCGGGCCAGCTGCGGCAGGTTGTTCTTGCTGCTCAGGTGGGCCAGGACCAGGTGTTGCAGGTCTTGCCAGCCCAACTCATACACCAGGTACGCCGCCTGGTGGTTGTTCAAATGTCCCAGTTCACCGCCGACCCGCTGCTTGAGAAAGTACGGGTAGTGACCGCGTGCAAGCAGGTCACGGCAGTGGTTGGACTCGATCATCAATGCATCGAGGTCCCGGTAACCGTCCAGCACCCTGGAGCAATAAGAACCCAGGTCGGTGAGCAAGCCGAAGCGGCGCTCACCGTCACTGAATACGTACTGCGTGGGTTCCTGGGCGTCGTGAGCCACGGCAATCACGTCGATGCTCAGGGCACCGACCTGTAGCTGCTCGCCACCGGCCAGGAAACCTGCGGGTTCAATGGGTTTGCGCATCCCGCGCAAGGTACCGCGACTCAGGTACACCGGAAGATTGTAGCGTCGAGACAGCAAACCCACGCCATGCACGTGGTCGGCATGTTCGTGGGTTACCAGAATCGCGCTCAGCTGCGCGGGGTGAACCCCCAGGCGCAGCAGGCGTCGCTCGGTTTCCCGCAGGGAGAAACCACAATCCACCAGGACGTACGTGTCGTCGTGGGCTACAAGCGTGCCGTTCCCTTGGCTACCGCTGCCGAGAACGGCAAAACGCATCGGATCAGCCCAGGTTGTCCTGAATCACGCCCAACACTTTGCGCGCCACTTCTGCCGGCGCCACGGTGTTGATGTTTTTCTCGACGGTGACCTGCACGCTCTCGCCTACCTTGCTCAAACGAACCTGATAACGCTCGGCGCGAGTTTCAACTTCTTCCTTGGTCGGTGTGCTACCGAACAATTTGCTGAAGAAACCTGGCTCTTCGTCTTTCTTCTCGGCTTTTTCGGCCAAGTTGATGTAGTACAGGCCCAGGCTGCGGTTGATGTCTTCAACCCGCCATTGGCCCTTTTCCAGCGCACGGCCAACACTCGACCATGCACGATCCAGGTCTTCACCCAGGTTCAGTACGACGTTGCCGCTGCCGTCTTCGCTGAGGCTGACGCGGCTAGGCGTGTCGAAGCTACCAGCGGCGAGCAGGGAGACAGACCCGCCCTTCTCGGAAATGCGGCTCATGCTGGCAAGCATTTCGTCCACCAGCGCGGAATCAACACCGGTGTTGACCGAGCGCGTGGTGAAGTCGACGTCGGCCGTGCTGCCCGCTGGACGCTGGGCACTGACCACATAGACTTCACTGGTATTACGCTGCACGCCTGGCTCGATGCGCACCCGAATACGGGTTTCGCCATCGCCAGCCACACCGCCTGCTTGCAGGCGCTTGGCCATTGTGGCCGACAGTTCGCTCGGTTGCTGCCACGCAGTGGTGAACTCACCGGTTTGCGGGCGCTGTTGGTCCATGCGGAAACCGTTGTCCTGGAAAAACTGCACGGCCACCGGCCAGACTTCGGCAGGTGGGCGTTGGGCCATGATCCAACGAGAATCACCGCTCTTCTGCAGGCTGTAGTCGCTGGCATCAGCCACGGCCGAGATCGGCTGTGGGCGCGGCACTTCAAACTCGCCCTTGGCAGTGTCATCGGCGACGTTGCGTGGAATTGGCAGCAACGGGTCAAGACGCTTGGCGACAGTGACATCCGGCGGCAATTGCATCGGTTTGGAGGGTTGTGCTTCCAGGTAATCGCTGCCGCGGTCACGGAAGTAGCCTTCCGGGCCCCAGATCCAACCGCAGCCACTGGTGCTGGAGATAATCAAGGCAAGTGCGGAAAGTCCGGCCAATCGCTTCATGCGTAGTGCTTCCTCAATTAAACCAGGACGCCGGACTGGCGCAGGGCCTGTCGCAGCGGTTCGTGACAGGCTTCGCTGAGCCAGGTGAGCGGCAGACGGATACCGTCCGGCATCAGGCCCATCTCATGCAGCGCCCATTTCACGGGAATAGGGTTGGATTCAATAAACAGGTTCTTGTTGAGCGGCATCAGCTTCTCGTGGATCGCACGAGCAGTGACAGCGTCACCGGCGATGGCAGCGGCGCACAACTCGCTCATGGCGCGCGGCGCAACGTTGGCGGTCACCGAGATGTTGCCCTTGCCGCCCAGCAGGATCAGTTCGACGGCAGTCGCGTCGTCACCGGAGTACACCAGGAAATCGCTGCTCACGCCGGCCAGAATGTCCTTGGCACGTTGCAGGTCGCCAGTGGCTTCCTTGATACCGATGATATTCGGCACGGTGGACAGGCGAATCACCGTCTCGGCCTTCATGTCGCATGCGGTACGACCGGGCACGTTGTAGAGGATCTGCGGGATGTCTACGGCTTCGGCAATGGTGCGGAAATGCTGGTACAGGCCTTCCTGGGTCGGCTTGTTGTAGTACGGCGTCACCAGCAGGCAGGCATCAGCGCCTGCTTTCTTGGCGTTCTTGGTCAATTCGATCGCTTCGCGGGTCGAATTGGCGCCTGTGCCAGCGATCACGGCAATACGCCCTGCAACGCGCTTGACCACGTACTCGATCACCTTGATGTGTTCTTCCACATCAAGCGTGGCCGATTCACCCGTGGTGCCGACCGCCACAATGGCGTTGGTGCCCTCTTGCAGGTGGAAGTCCACCAGTTTGCCCAGGCTGTCCCAGTCGAGATTACCTTGTGCATCCATGGGTGTGACCAGTGCCACCATACTGCCCGCAATCATGCAACCGCTCCTGCCGGAAAAAGAGAGCGGTAATGGTACTGGCGCCAAGATGCTTGCACAAGCGAAGTACCGTATGAGTACGCGTTATGGATCAACTTAGTCGCCCGCAATGCCATCATTGAGGCAAAGGAAGGTTTAAAGAAGGCGATAACGTAATGAAAACGCCACCTCCTAGCCCTTGGCGATGGTTTTCGCTACCCTTCATCCTTTGATTGATACCGCTGTCATCGTATCGACCGCTCATCGCTTTAGGAAGGCTGCATGTCCACCCCCACAGTCCGCGAACAATTCCTTGTCATCAGTGCCCTCGGCGCCAACCCCATGGAGCTGACTAACGTCCTGTGCCGCGCCAGCCATGAAAATCGCTGCGCCGTCGTGACCTCCCGCCTGACCCGCCATGGCGAGTGCAGCGCGCTGGTCCTGCAGATTTCCGGAACCTGGGATGCCCTGGCACGTCTGGAAACCGGCTTGCCGGGCCTGGCCAAGAAACATGACTTCACCGTCAACGTGGTACGCAGTGCAGCGCTGGAGAACCGTCCTCAAGCCCTGCCGTATGTGGCCTATGTCAGTTCGGCCTACCGCTCGGACATCGTCAACGAGCTGTGCCAGTTCTTTATCGACCATAACGTCGAGCTGGAAAACCTGACCTGCGACACCTATCAGGCCCCACAGACCGGCGGCACCATGCTTAACGCCACCTTTACCGTGACCTTGCCGGCCGGCGTGCAGATCAGTTGGCTGCGTGACCAGTTCCTGGATTTCGCCGATGCCCTGAACCTCGACGCACTGATCGAGCCATGGCGCCCACAGAACCCAATGTAAGGAAGTTTTCATGGCTGTAGTCATCGACAAACCGGTAGCCGACTTCGAAGCCCAGGCCACCAGCGGGCAGACCTTCAGCCTTTCCGGGCTCAAGGGCAAGCAAGTGGTGATCTACTTCTACCCGAAAGACAGCACCCCGGGCTGCACCACCGAAGGCCAGGGTTTCCGTGACCAGTACGCAGCCTTCAAAGCCGCCAACACTGAAGTATTTGGCGTGTCCCGAGACAGCGTGAAGTCCCATGAGAACTTCAAGGGCAAGCAGGAATTCCCCTTCGAGCTGATCAGCGACAAGGACGAGGCTGTCTGCCAGCTGTTTGATGTGATCAAGCTGAAGAAGCTGTATGGCAAGGAATACTTGGGTGTTGATCGCAGCACCTTTCTCATCGACAAGGATGGGGTGCTGCGTCAGGAATGGCGTGGCGTGAAAGTGCCAGGCCATGTAGACGCGGTTTTGGCGGCGGCGCAGGCATTGAGCAAGGCTTGATTACGGCGATGGCCGTTAGATAGCTATTGCAGACAAGCCTGCTCCCATATTTGATGCAACTCGGTCAATCATGTGGGAGCTGGCTTGCCTGCGATGGGGCCATCAGCCTCGCCCCATCTATTAAAGTAATGGCGCAACTACAGGTTCTTGCCGCGGCCACGCATCCAGCACAGCCTTGAACAACGTCGCCAGGGGAATCGCAAAGAACACCCCCCAGAAGCCCCACAGCCCGCCAAACAACAACACCGCACAGATGATCGCCACCGGATGCAGGTTCACCGCCTCGGAGAACAGCAGCGGCACCAGCACGTTGCCATCCAGAACCTGAATGATGCCGTAGACCGCCATCAGGTAGATGAACTGGTCGCTCCAGCCCCACTGGAACAGCGCAATCAACAGCACCGGTACCGTCACCACCACGGCACCGACATAGGGCACCACCACCGACACACCGACCAGCAGTGCCAGCAGGGCTGCGTAATTCAGCCCCAACGCGACAAAGCCGATGTAGGTCACGCCACCACAAATAAAGATCTCAATGACCTTGCCACGAATGTAGTTGGCGATCTGCCGGTTCATTTCCTGGGCGACACGGGTAATCAGCGCCCGCTCCCGTGGCAGGTAACCACGCACCCAGCGACCGATCATTTCCCGGTCCTTGAGAAAGAAGAACACCAGGATCGGTACCAGTACCAGGTAGATCATGATGTTGACCAGCAGCGGAAGGCTGGACAGGGAAAATGTCAGCGCCCATTGCCCGAACTTTCCGATCTCTCCCCGCGCCACTTCAATGGCCTGCAACACTTGCTCGTCCGACACCAGATGCGGATAGCGTTCAGGCAATAGCAGCAACAGCGACTGCCACTTGGCGAGCATGCCCGGCAGTTCGTTGAACAGGGTGATCACCTGATGCCACAACAGCGGCACGACCACCACGATAAACACCAGCAGCACGCCCATGAACAAGGCAAACACCAGGCCCACCGCAGCTCCGCCGGGCAGTCGCAAACGCTCCAGGATAGTGACCAGGCCTTGCATCAGGTAAGCCAGCACCATCCCCGCCAAGACAGGCGCCAGCATGCCGCCCAAGGTCAGTACGGCGGTGAAGGCCAGAAACAGAAGGACTGCCAGCACCACGGCTTCCTCGTCGGAGAAGTAGCGCTGAATCCAGTCACGTAACACTTTGAACATCAATCAACCTCGGGCAATGGGGACAGGCACACTCGAAAGGTTTCAGGCCTTGCGCAACCAGTAACGATAGACGCCAGCTTCGTCTTCTTCATGCAGCAACGTATGGCCGGCCAGTTTGGCGAAGGTCCGGAAATCCCGCTGGGAACCCGCGTCCGTCGCAATCACCTTGAGTACCGCGCCGCTGGCCAGCCGATTGAGCTCCAGCTTCGCCTTGAGCAGGGGCAACGGACAGTTGAGGCCGCTGGCATCGAGTTCGGCATCAAAGGCTACAGCGTCAGTCATGGTTCTACTCCGGAAAGGCATCGTGGGTCGCTTAGAATATCTGGTCCGAAGCTCAGTGTCCGGCTACAGTAAGCTCTTTGTCGAAAGGCTTTGTGCATGACTTTTTTGCGCCCTACCCTGCTGACGCTGGCTTGCCTGCTTGCCTCTCCAGGCTTCGCTGACGAGCTGCCGTCACTTGGCGACGCCAGTTCTGCCATTGTCTCGCCACAACAGGAATACCAACTGGGCCGAGCGTGGCTGGCCTATCTGCGCGGCCAGGTCTCTCAACTTAACGACCCGCAGCTCAAGGACTACGTCGAAACCAGCGTTTACAAACTGGTGGAGACCAGCCAGGTCAACGACCGGCGCCTGGAGTTCATTCTGATCAACAGCCCGCAATTGAACGCCTTCGCGGCGCCTGGCGGTATCGTCGGGGTCAACGGTGGCCTGTTCCTCAATGCCCAGACCGAAGGCGAGTACGCCTCGGTGTTGGCCCACGAATTGGCTCACTTGTCCCAACGCCACTTCGCCCGGGGCATGGAAGCGCAGCAACGCATGCAGATCCCGATGATGGCAGCCCTGCTCGGCGGCATCATCGCCGCCGCCGCGGGTGCCGGCGACGCAGGTATTGCCGCGATTGCCGGCAGCCAGGCGGCAGCGATCCAGGAGCAACGGCGGTTCTCCCGGCAAAACGAACAAGAGGCCGACCGTATCGGCATTCTCAACCTGGAGAAAGCCGGCTACGACCCACGCTCCATGCCGACCATGTTTGAACGCCTGATGCGCCAATACCGTTTCGACGCCAAGCCACCGGAGTTCCTGCTGACCCACCCGGTCACCGAATCGCGGATCGCCGACACCCGCAACCGCGCCGAACAGTCCAAACCCGGGGGCAAGGAAGACAGCCTGCGCTATCAACTGATTCGCGCCCGGGTTCAGCTGTATTACGAAGACACCCCGGGACTGGCGGCCAAGCGCTTTCGCGCCCAATTAGATGAAAATCCGAAAAGCGACGTAGCGCGCTACGGCCTGGCCATCGCCCAGATCAAAGGCACTCAGCTTAATGATGCCCGGGAGAACCTCAAACCACTGCTGGCCAAAGCTCCCAACGACATCACCTACAATCTGGCGCAGATCGAACTGGATATCACCAACAACCGCCTGCCTGACGCCCAGCAGCGCACAGACCGGATGCTGACCCAATACCCCAGCAACTATCCGTTGAATCAGGTGCGGGTGGACCTGCTGCTCAAGCAAAACCGCACCGCTGATGCGGAAAAAGCCTTGGAGGGTTTGCTCAAGTCTCGTCCCGACGATCCAGACGTCTGGTACCAAGTCGCAGAAACCCGCGGTTTGTCAGGCAATATCATTGGCCTGCATCAAGCCCGCGCCGAATACTTCGCATTGGTGGGCGACTTCCAACAGGCCATTCAGCAGTTGGACTTCGCCAAGCGCCGTGCCGGCAGCAACTTCCCACTGTCGTCACGCATCGACGCCCGCCAGCGCGAGTTGATCGAGCAGGAACGCCTGGTCAAAGGGATGATGAGCTAAGCCTCTCACCCAATAAAAAGCCCCGCTCTAAAGCGGGGCTTTTTATTGGGCTACGACTAGCGGCTTATTCAGCCAGCTTGAAGGTAATGAAGCTGGCACGACCCTGACGCAGGACACGCATCGACACCGAGCGATTCTTCGGCAACGCCTTGGCGATGTCGGTGAATTCCTTGGTGGAGTTGATGGCCTGGTTGTTCAGATGAGTGATGACATCACCCGGCTGCAGGCCGATCAAGGCAGCAGGACCATCCTGAACCTCCTTGATCACCACACCGCTCTTGAGGTCGAAGCTCTTCTTCTGCTCATCGGTCAGCTCGACCACGGCAATGCCAAGGCGGTTGCTGCTGCGCTCGGCACCGGACTTGTTGCCCAAGGCGTCAAGCGTCGAACCTTCTTCCGGAATGGCGCCTACAGTCAGCTCGACAGTTTGGCGCTTGCCTTCGCGGATGACTTCCAGCTTGGCCTTGCTGCCCGCCTTGAGCGCGCCCACCAGATGCGGCAAGTCAGCCGACATGACGATTGGCTGGCCGTTCATGCTCAGGATCACGTCACCTACTTGCAGGCCACCCTTGGCAGCCGGGCCATCGTCCTGAATCTGCGCGACCAAAGCACCGGCCGGCTTGTCCAGACCGAAGGATTCAGCCAGGTCCTTGTTCACTTCCTGGATCACCACGCCCAACCAGCCACGACTGACTTTGCCACCGCTTTTCAGCTGATTGGAAACGTCCATGGCCACGTCGATCGGGATCGCAAAGGACACGCCCATGAAACCACCGGAACGCGTGTAGATCTGCGAGTTGATACCGACTACTTCGCCCGCCAGGTTGAACAGCGGACCACCGGAGTTACCCGGATTGATCGGCACGTCGGTCTGGATGAACGGCACGTAGTTTTCATTCGGCAGGCTGCGACCGATAGCGCTGACGATGCCCTGGGTCACGGTGTGATCAAAACCAAACGGCGAACCGATGGCAACCACCCACTGCCCGGCTTTCAGGTCCTGGGATTTGCCCAGCTTCAACACCGGCAGATCTTTACCTTCGATCTTCAGCAAGGCCACGTCAGAGCGAGGATCAGTGCCAACCAGCTTGGCCTTGAGTTCGCTGCGGTCAGCCAGACGTACGAGAATCTCGTCAGCATCGGCGATCACGTGGTTGTTGGTAAGAATGTAGCCGTCCGGCGAGATGATGAAGCCCGACCCCAGGGATTGCGCTTCACGCTGACCACCACCACCGCCACGGGGCGAGCGCGGTTGTGGCATGCCACGCTCGAAAAACTCCCGCAACATCGGCGGCAAGCCTTCAAGGTCAGGCATCTGCTGATTGGAGACTTTGCGATCCGGCAGCTTCTGGGTGGTACTGATGTTAACCACGGCAGGCGATGCCTGCTCCACCAGTTGGGTGAAGTCAGGCAGCTCGGCCGCTTGCGCGGTAACGGCCTGACCCAGCACCAGCACCGTGGCGACTATGGATAGGTAAGACTTCAAACGTGGTATCGACATACAGCTCCCGTTACGACGAGCAGGGTTGAGCGACAGGGTTCAATAAACGCCGGAAACTGCGCCCGACATTTTTGTTCCACGAACAAAACAAGGCCAGAGCCGAGAAGCACTGACCTATAAAAAACATGAGAACATTTTGCAAGTGAAAATGCTGTCCAGACATTTCATGTTCTCCGCAGGCATCGACTTTCTCCTGCGCAACTTTGAAATATCAGGATGAACATAGGATTAACGACTCACGGCTTGGCGGGCGTCGTACCACTGCGTACAGACAGGGCTATTCGTTCAGCGGTACCGATGGGGATTTCGCCAACTACCGTCACCATTACTTCACCCTCAGGAGCGGTCAGGCGTCGTGAAACAGCGACTGTCGGCCCTAGCTGGGTACGAGTCTCGGTGACCGCAGCACCGTTGAGTGGCTCAAAAAACACCGAGAAGCGCGCCAGCCCGTCGCCATACATCAGGCTGTTGACGACAACGTTGGTCTTGGAGTCCTTGCGGGCGCGACTGCTGGTCAACTGGAAGCCCGGCGGCAACCAATCCAGATTCCATGCTTGGGGGGTATCAACCTCCGACTCTTTATTGCTGGAGGCCACTACCGGCTTACAGTCGCCGCTGGGCTGTAACTCATGATCGTCGGGTACATCAGAGGTATTCAATTGAGTGAACTGGAAACGCTCCAGCAACTGCCCCTGATCATTGAGCAACAAGGATTTCAGTGGCAGCGCGGTTTCACGGTCCAGATGCAGCTCGAAGCCATAGCGATATTGGTCACGGGGCGTCAGAGCCACGATCACGGCATTACGGCCAGCGACACGCGACTTGCCTATCACGGCAAGGTCGTAGAACGCTTTAAGTGCTTGTGGATCAAGGGCGCGGGCGGAGGCGTCAGGTGAGTCGCCGAGTCCGGCAACCAAAGTGCCGCTGACGCACTGGGTGCGTCCATCGACACGCACAACTTCCTGGGCGGAGCCGTCGAGCTGCAACAGCCGCTCACGGACCTGACCATTCTGGACGCGATGCCAGATGTCATGGGTAGAAAAACTACCGTTACGCTCGTAGATGAAGGTGCCCTGGAAGCTTTGCTGCTGCTCTGCATGCCCAAGACGAGTCAGCCAGTCTTGGGCTTCGTCGGCATGGGCAGGTACTGCAAACCAGCCACTGAGCAAGAGCGCAAGGAGCGGTATGGCGCGCATAAGGCTCCTTAGCGGTTTAGCGGTTTTCCAGGCTTGCAGCGCGGGCGTATGGCAGAGCGCTTTCGGTGCCTTTGAGCGCCGATTGCTGGGCGTGCTGGCGCAGATAACCTGGCAGACGCTGATCCTGCCAGCCGGATTGACCTTGAAGCACACCATTGGCCATTGGCCCGGTAGCGTCAGAGCTTTCCTTGTAGCCTGCCAGCACTGCCGGGCCCTTGACCTGCGGGCCGGCCATGACCGGTTGCTGGGTTTGCTGGGCCAGTTCGGCACCGGCGATTTCGTCCTGGTTGTACAGGCGAACACCGGCCAATACAGCGACGGTCACCGAGGCAGCTACTGCCAGGCGACCCAGGCTACGCCAAGGACCGCGAGCAGCCTTTGTCGGAACGGCTTCATCAGCCAGCGCAGCAGAAACGGCCGCAGCAATATCCAGACGAGGGATTAATAGATCCTTGTGCATCACCGCCCGAGCGACTTGGTAACGAGACCAGGTATCACGGGTTTCGGCGTCGTCAAATGCATTAAGCACCCGACGAAGTTCCAATTCATCCGCTTCGTTATCCATCACTGCGGACAGCGATTCCTGCAGGGCATCACGACTCATGGCGGTTCCTCTCTTGGCTGTCGCCGCTGTCTTTAGTTTTCCTGCAACAACGGCTGCAGGGCTTTATCGATGGCTTCCCGGGCCCGGAAAATCCGGGAGCGAACGGTCCCCACCGGACACTGCATAACGCTCGCAATGTCTTCGTAACTCAGACCATCGAACTCACGTAAAGTTAATGCCGTACGCAAATCTTCTGGCAGTTGCTGAATAGTTCGATGGACCGTGCCTTCAATCTCGTCGCGCAGCAATGCACGCTCCGGCGACTCGAGATCTTTGAGGCCGTGATCACCATCGTAAAATTCTGCATCTTCCGAACTCACATCACTATCGGGTGGGCGGCGACCGCGAGAAACCAGATAGTTCTTCGCCGTGTTGATGGCGATGCGGTATAGCCACGTGTAAAACGCACTGTCACCGCGAAAATTGCCAAGTGCACGGTACGCCTTGATAAAGGCTTCCTGCGCAACATCCTGGGCTTCATGGGTGTCGTGCACAAACCGCACGATCAACCCGAGAATTTTGTGCTGGTATTTCAGCACTAGCAGATCAAATGCCCGCTTATCGCCGCGCTGAACACGCTCGACCAGCTGCTGATCCTCTTCCTGGGTTAGCATGAACACTCCTCGTTGTACCTGGAGGAAGCTTGCATAACTAAACGATCAGGCTTGCAAACATAGACTCGGGCTTTTCGCAAAAGTTCTCCCCCTCCAAGCAAGTTTCCGGTGCGCACTGTTTTGGCACACACGAAAAACGCAGCACGGGCAACCCCGGCTGCGCGAATAATCTTTTCGCCAGTTTTCTGACGCGCCCCATATTCAAGGCCGACCAGTAAATCCAACGCTTTCCCAGCTTTCGGGCAACCTGCTATTGAGTCGGAGCTCATGCAAAAAGTTCCCCCCACTCACACCAGGCTGTTTTCTGAAAGCCGTGCAGTTCGTTGACGGTAGTCTCACAATGCCACGAATGCCCGGCTATTGTGCCGATCCCCCTCTCTATATACTAGTGGGCCGTGTGACCCTTTGATTCGCCGATCCAGGCGTCCTGTTTGCGCCAACCCTTCGGATCGCTTTTTGCGGAATCCTTCAAATGAGCCAACAGTTTCAACACGATGTTCTGGTGATTGGCAGCGGTGCGGCGGGGTTGAGCCTTGCACTGACCTTGCCGAGCCATTTGCGCATAGCCGTACTGAGCAAAGGCGACCTGGCCAATGGCTCGACCTTCTGGGCCCAAGGTGGTGTCGCTGCGGTATTGGATGACACCGACACCGTGCAATCCCACGTTGAAGACACCCTTAACGCCGGTGGCGGCCTGTGCAACGAAGACGCAGTGCGCTTTACCGTCGAGCACAGTCGCGAAGCCATCCAGTGGCTGATCGACCAAGGAGTGCCCTTCACCCGGGACGAAGAGTCCGGCACCGACGACGGTGGTTTCGAGTTCCACCTGACCCGCGAAGGCGGCCACAGCCATCGGCGCATCATCCATGCTGCCGATGCCACGGGCGCGGCCATTTTCAAGACACTGCTCGCCCAGGCCCGGCAGCGCCCCAACATCGAACTATTGGAACAGCGCGTCGCCGTCGACCTGATCACCGAAAAGCGCCTGGGCCTTCCGGGAGAACGCTGCCTCGGCGCCTACGTGCTCAATCGTGCCAGTGGCGAAGTCGACACCTACGGTGCCCGCTTCACCATTCTGGCCTCGGGCGGCGCAGCCAAAGTCTACCTCTACACCAGCAACCCCGACGGCGCCTGCGGTGACGGCATCGCCATGGCCTGGCGCTCGGGCTGCCGGGTGGCCAATCTGGAGTTCAACCAGTTCCACCCCACCTGCCTGTATCACCCGCAAGCCAAGAGCTTCCTGATCACCGAAGCCCTGCGCGGTGAAGGCGCGCACCTGAAACTGCCCAACGGCGAACGCTTCATGCAGCGCTTCGACCCACGGGCCGAGCTGGCACCTCGAGATATAGTGGCCCGAGCCATCGACCACGAGATGAAGCGCCTGGGCATCGACTGCGTCTACCTGGACATCAGCCACAAGCCCGAAGCCTTCATCAAGACGCACTTCCCGACAGTCTATGAGCGCTGCCTGGCCTTCAATATCGACATCACCAAAGGCCCGATCCCGGTGGTCCCGGCGGCGCACTACACCTGCGGCGGCGTGATGGTCGACCAGCAAGGCCGCACGGATGTGCCCGGCCTGTACGCCATCGGCGAGACCAGCTTCACCGGCCTGCACGGCGCCAACCGCATGGCCAGCAACTCACTGCTGGAGTGTTTCGTCTATGCCCGTTCTGCGGCTGCCGACATCCTAGAACAACTGCCGCGTATCCCGGTGCCGTCCGCACTGCCCCGCTGGGACGCCAGCCAGGTCACCGACTCCGACGAAGACGTGATCATCGCCCACAATTGGGACGAGCTACGGCGCTTCATGTGGGACTACGTAGGGATTGTGCGCACCAACAAGCGCCTGCAACGGGCGCAGCACCGGGTGAGATTGCTGTTGGACGAAATCGACGAGTTCTACAGCAACTACAAGGTCAGCCGCGACCTGATCGAGCTGCGCAACCTGGCCCAGGTAGCCGAATTGATGATCCGTTCAGCCATGGAGCGCAAGGAGAGCCGAGGCCTGCATTACACCCTTGACTACCCGCAGATGCTGCCCGAGGCCCGGGACACTATTCTGGTGCCAGCCACCTACGGCGACTGAACTTCAAGCGCACCCGCAGGCGCCGATGCACATCGGCGACCTGCGAATCCCGCGGCACACAGATCGACCGTACCTGCCATTCTCCCCGCACGCGAAAGCGCAGCACCACGATCAACGGCAACGCCAGGCTGTCGGGGCGCAATTGCACTGCGTGCCAGCCCCGTTCGGCGCTCCAGAGCTGCCAACCCTCAGCATCACGACGCAAGCCACGAATCGACGAACGGTGAGTCAACAGGATATGGCGCGGCAGGACCCAGCCCGCATGAGCCAGGCAAAAGATGGCTCCCAGCACAGCGGCCCAAAGGGAAACAGCAAGCACCATCAATGCACCCAGCGCGAACAGCTGGGCAAGGAGATACGCCGCCAGCAACAGCCGTGAGGCCTGCCAGCGGCATTCGAAGCTATTACTTGGGCTGGACACGATCCAGAATCATCCGAACCATGCGCTGCAGCTCCGGGTCTTCCGATTCGGCCCGCTCCATGAACCAGCCGAACATGTCCTGATCTTCACACTCCAGCAGCTTGCGGTAGCAGTCGCGGTCAACGTCATTGAGGTGCGCATAGACCTCCTTGACGAACGGTACCAGCAACACATCCAGCTCAAGCATGCCACGACGGCTGTGCCAGTACAGGCGATTGAGTTCTACATCTTCGACCATGGAGCGCTCCTCAAATAGAGCGCAAGTATACAGGCCCAAGAAGCTCGGAACAGTCGGCTTTGGTCGGCATATGGAAACTACCCATTTGCCGGACGCCCCTCTATGATGCACTCATAACTTTTCAACCTGCGATGACCCATGGCTGACTCTGCTTTCTTCTGCCCCCTGTCCCACGAAGGCGTTCTCGCCGTCCGCGGCGCTGACGCTGCCAAGTTCCTGCAGGGACAACTGACCTGCAACCTCAATTACCTGAGCGACACCCAGGCCAGCCTCGGTGCCCGCTGCACCCAGAAAGGCCGCATGCAGTCGAGCTTTCGCATCCTGTTGCAAGGCGACGGCGTGCTGTTGGCCATGGCCAGCGAACTGCTGGAGCCACAACTGGCGGACCTGAAGAAATACGCCGTGTTTTCCAAATCCAAACTGACCGACGAAAGCGCCGCCTGGGTGCGTTTCGGTCTGTCGGATGCGGATTCGACACTGGTCAGCCTCGGCCTGAAACTACCACCTGAAACCGACAGCGTCGCCCGTACTGACGAGCTGATCGCCATTCGTGTCTCCCCTGGCCGCGCCGAACTCTGGGCACCTGCCACACAAGCCGACACCGTGCGCAGCCACCTGGCCGCACACCTGAAAGAAGGTGATCTGAATCAGTGGCTGCTGGGGCAGATCCGCGCCGGGATCGGCCAGGTCATGGCCCAGACCCGCGAACTGTTCATCCCGCAGATGCTCAACCTGCAAGCCGTTGGCGGTGTCAGCTTCAAGAAAGGTTGCTACACCGGCCAGGAAATCGTTGCCCGCATGCAATACCTGGGCAAGCTCAAGCGTCGTCTGTATCGACTGAGCCTGAACGCCGGCGAGCTACCCGAGCCAGGGACACCGCTGTTTTCACCCAGCCATAACAGCGCCATCGGCGAGGTAGTGATCGCCGCGCGGGCCGATCAAACGATTGAACTTCTAGCGGTACTGCAAGCCGAAGCAGCAGACGCCGGCGATGTGCATGTGGGTACGCTGGAAGGACCAGGCCTGCACTTGCTCGACCTGCCCTACTCACTGGACCGTGATCGTGAGATCCAGCGTTAATCGCCGTACTTTTTTGCAGCACCCTAGAGATTAGAAATGAACAAGCTGGCGGAAAAAGTCCAACAGGCTTTGGTTGAGGCCATCGATAACGATGACCTGGTTCTGCCAACGTTACCGGAAGTGGCCCTGAAAATTCGTCAGGCCGCTGAAGACCCGGAGATCAGCATCAGCCGTTTGAGCAAAGTGATCGGCCGCGACACCGCCCTGTCGGCGCGGCTGATCAAAGTGGTCAACAGCCCGTTGCTGCGGGCGACCCAGGAAGTCACCGACCTGCACACCGCCATCACCCGGCTGGGCACCAACTACAGCAGCAATCTGGCCATCGGCCTGGTAATGGAGCAGATCTTCCACGCCCGCTCCGATGTCGTCGAACAAAAGATGCGCGATGTCTGGCGCCGCAGCCTGGAAGTGGCGGGCGTCAGCTATGCCCTGTGTCGTAATCACAGCCAACTGAAACCTGACCAAGCGGCTCTCGGTGGCCTGGTGCATCAGATTGGCGTGCTGCCGATCCTGACCTATGCCGAAGATCGCTACGAGCTGCTGGCCGATCCGGTCAGCCTCAACCATGTGATTGAAAGCATCCACCCGCTGCTGGGGGATAAACTGCTGCGGGTCTGGGACTTTCCGGAGATGTTGGTGGACGTGCCGGGGCAATATCTGGACCTGACACGCGACTCTGAAAAACTCGATTACATCGATGTTGTCCAGGTAGCGGTTCTGTATTGCCACAAAGGCACTGATCACCCGCTGGCCACGGTGCCCCTGTCGACCTTGCCGGCCTTCAAAAAGCTGCGCATCGACCCGCAAAGCCGTACGTTCAATACCGACCTGGATGAAGCACGGTCGATGTTTTACTGACTATCCTGCGTTAAAGCTCACCCGTACTTTCAACCCCGCCAACTCACCATCATGCAAGCTGATCTGCGCCAGATGCGCCCGGCAGATTTCCCCGACAATCGCCAGGCCCAGCCCCGACCCCATGCCCAGTTGATTGCGCCGATAAAAGCGCTCGAACACCCGATCCCGCTCATCCAGCGGGATTCCCGGACCGTCGTCTTCGACCTCCAGTACCGCCGGCGCGGCAACCCGCAGGATCACATTACCGCCCGGTGGCGTGTGGGCCAGGGCATTGTCCACTAGGTTGCTCAACAGCTCGTTCAACAAGGTCGGCTCGCCCCGTAGCCAAACCGGTTCATCCGCCTCCAGCGCCAGGGCGACGCCGCGGGCGTGGGCCAAGGGTGCCATGGCCATGCCCAGCTCCCGAGCCAACTGACTGAGATCGAGCAGCTGTGCGCCACCTTCAGCAATCGCCCGGGCACCGTTTTCGATACGGGCCAGGGACAGCAACTGGTTGGCAAGGTGGGTCAGACGATCGGTGCCTTGGGCGGCCGTTTCCAAGGTACTGCGCCAGGTCGTCGGGTCTTCGGCGCGCAAGCCCAGTTCCAGGCGGGCCTTGAGTGCCGCTAACGGTGTACGAAGCTCATGGGCAGCATCCGCGATAAATTGCGCCTGACGTTCGAACTGCCCACGCAAACGTTCGGTGAAATGGTTGAGGGAACGTACCAAAGGCCCCAACTCATGTTGTACCTCCACCAATGGCAACGGCCGCAAATCATCTGGCTGACGCTCCTCCACCGCCGTGCGCAAACGCTCCAGCGGCCGCAGCGCGGCGCTGACCGCGAACCACACCAACAACAACGCGCCAATGGCCAGCATGCCCAGGCGCAACAAGGTGTCTGCCATCAGGCTACGCGCCATGCTGACCCGTGCCTCATCGGTTTCTGCCACGCGGATTTCCGCCATACCGTTCATGTTCGGCTCGGACACGGCCTTGAGCAGGCTCACCACCCGCACATTCTGCCCCTGGTACTTGGCGTTGTAGAACCGCGCCAGCGCCGGATAGTCGTCGGTGCGTGGCGTACCCGGCGGTGGGCCGGGCAGGTTTTCGTAGCCGGAAATCAGCTTCTGATTAATATCGTTGACCTGGTAATAAATCCGTCCGGCGCTGTCGTAGGCAAACGTATCCAGGGCCACGTAGGGCACATCCGCACTGAGGGTGCCGTCGCGATGGGACAGCCCGGCGGCGATGGTGCGTGCCGATGCCAGCAGCGTTCGGTCATAGGCCGTATCTGCGGCCTCACGACCATTCCAGTAAGCGCTCAAACCACTGGCAATCATCAGCACCACCAGCAACAACGCCAGGTTCCACAGCAAGCGCCAACGCAGGCTGCTGGGCTTATGCATCGCGGGCTTCCAGCAAATAGCCCAGACCACGAAAAGTAACGATGGCCACCGGCTGACCGTCGAGTTTTTTGCGCAGGCGGTGAACATAGATTTCGATGGCGTCGGGGCTGGCTTCTTCATCAAGACCAAACACCTGGGATGCCAGTTGCTCCTTGCTCATGACCCGGCCTGGTCGGGCAATCAGGGCTTCCAGCACCGCCTGCTCACGGGAGGTCAGGGTCAGCAATTCACTGCCCAAGGTAAAGCGCCGTGTATCCAGGTCATAAACCAAAACCCCGCATGCTTGCTGTCGTTCGCCGCCCAGCACGCTACGGCGCAGCAACGCCTTGACCCGGGCTTCCAGCTCGGTGAGTTCGAAGGGCTTGGCCAGGTAGTCGTCAGCGCCCAGATTCAGGCCATGAACCCGGTCCTTCACATCACTGCGGGCCGTCAACATCAACACCGGAAGATTTTTCCCACGGGCCCGCAAACGCGCCAGCACCTCAAAACCGTCCATGCGCGGTAGACCCACATCGAGGATTGCCACCGCATATTCCTCGCTGCTCAAGGCCAGGTCCGCCGCTACCCCATCGTGCAGCACATCGACGGTCAAACCCGTGCTCTTGAGCGCCTGGGCGACACTTTCGGCTAGCTGCAAATGGTCTTCGACCAGAAGGACACGCATGGATCTGTACCTCGTTCAGGGGTGGACGGCGCCGCCCTTTGTTGACCAACTCGCCCGCGAGTTTACAGGCGCTACCTGCGCTGTGAAGCCCGAAAACATTGAAAGACAACTGAAAGGTTAGTGAAAGCTTCGCCCTTTAGCATCCAACCACGGTGGGTTACGTCCGCCGAGCTATTTCACCGATAGCACCCGAAAAACGCCTCGATGCGTTTTCGTCAAATAAGAACAATAACGGGAGTACTCCAACGATGCTGTCCTCACAGCCACAGGCTTGCCCGCCTGTTCGTTTTTCTCGCCTGACCCAGACCGCCCTCGCCAGTGCCGCCGCCCTTGCCGGTTTTTCACCGCTTGGCCAAGCCGCCTTCTTTGAAGACAGCAGCGCGACCCTCGAAACCCGTAACATGTACTTCAACCGCGACTTTCGCGACGGCACCAGCGCGCAGCAATCCAAACGTGACGAGTGGGCCCAAGGCTTCATGCTCAACCTGCAATCGGGCTACACCGACGGTACCGTCGGCTTTGGCGTCGATGCGCTGGGCATGCTCGGGGTCAAGCTCGATTCCAGCCCCGACCGCACCGGCACTGGCCTGCTGCCCACCCACGATGACGGGCGCGCGGCCAATCAGTACTCCAAGCTGGGCGTCACCGGCAAGATGAAGATCTCCGCCACCGAGCTGAAAATCGGCTCGCTGATCCCCGAACTGCCGATCCTCAAGCCCAACGATGGCCGTATCCTGCCGCAGACCTTCAACGGTGGCCTGCTGACCTCCAAGGAGTTCAAGAACCTGGTGTTCACCGGCGGCCGCCTGGACAAGGCCAAGGACCGTGACGACAGCAACTACGAAGACATCGCCCTCAACAATAAGAACAGCCGTTTCGTCAGCGGTGCCACCGGCAAGCATTTCAACTTTGGCGGTGTGGACTACAAGTTCGCCGACAAGATCACCGGCAGCTACCACTTCGCTCAGCTCGACGACGTGTACCGCCAGCACTTCCTCGGCCTCGTAGCTTCACGCCCCGTGGGCCCAGGCACATTCGCCGCCGACCTGCGCCTGGCCATCAGCGATGACACCGGCAGCGCGCGCGGCGGCAATATTGATAACAAATCCCTCAACGGCATCTTCAGCTATGCCCTCAATGGCCATAAGCTCAGCGCCGGCTACCAGCACATGTCCGGTGACAGCGCTTTCCCGTACGTGGATGGCAGCGACCCGTACCTGGTCAACTTCGTGCAGATCAACGACTTTGCCGGCGCCGAAGAACGCTCCTGGCAAGCCCGCTACGACTACGACTTCGCCAAACTGGGGATTCCCGGCCTGAGTTTCATGAGCCGTTACCTGTCCGGCGACAACATCAAGCTCAAGAACGGCGAGACCGGCAAAGAGTGGGAACGCAACAGCGAGATCAAGTACGTGGTGCAAAGCGGCACGTTCAAGGATGTGGCCGTGCGCCTGCGTAACGCCACGTACCGCTCCAACTATTCGGCCCGTGATGCGGATGAAGTGCGCTTGCTGGTCAGTTACAGCGTCGCACTGTGGTAGTAGCCCACCTCATAACAACAATGACGGAGAAACCCATGACCCTTTCACTGCGTAAATTTGCCCTGGCCGCCGGCTGCATGTTGTTCGCCGGCCAACTGCTGGCCGCCGGCGAGCCCAAGCGCCCGGAATGCATCGCCCCGGCCTCGCCAGGCGGTGGTTTTGACCTGACCTGCAAACTGGCGCAAAGCGCGCTGGTCAACGAAAAACTGCTGAGCAAGCCGATGCGCGTGACCTACATGCCTGGCGGCGTGGGTGCAGTGGCCTACAACGCCGTGGTGGCTCAGCGTCCAGCCGACGCTGGCACGTTGGTGGCCTGGTCCAGCGGTTCGCTGCTGAACCTGGCCCAGGGCAAGTTCGGTCGCTTCGACGAAAGCGCCGTGCGCTGGCTGGCGGCGGTAGGCACCAGCTACGGTGCCATCGCAGTGAAAAACGACTCGCCCTACAAGAACCTCGACGATCTGGTCCAGGCGCTGAAGAAAGATCCGAGCAAAGTGGTCATCGGTTCCGGCGGCACCGTCGGTAGCCAGGACTGGATGCAAACCGCGCTGATCGCCAAGGCCGCCGGGATCAACCCGCGGGACCTGCGTTACGTGGCACTGGAAGGCGGCGGTGAAATCGCCACTGCACTGCTCGGCGGCCATATCCAAGTGGGCAGTACCGATATCTCCGACTCCATGCCGCACATCCTCAGCGGTGACATGCGCCTGCTGGCGGTGTTCTCCGAGGAACGCCTGGACGAGCCGGAAATGAAGAACATTCCGACCGCCAAGGAACAAGGCTACGACATCGTCTGGCCGGTAGTCCGTGGCTTCTACCTCGGGCCAAAAGTCAGCGACGAAGACTACGCCTGGTGGAAAGCTGCCTTCGACAAACTGCTGGCGTCCGAAGACTTCGCCAAGCTGCGTGACCAGCGCGAGCTGTTCCCGTTTGCTATGACCGGCCCAGAGCTGGACACCTACGTGAAGAAACAGGTGGCTGACTACAAAGTGCTGGCCAAAGAGTTCGGCCTGATCCAGTAATCGCCCCTCTGTGGGAGCGGGCTTGCTCGAGAAAAACTTCAACGATGACGCGTGCTGCATGGATACACGCGACATCCTTGTGTTCTTCGTGAGCAAGCTCGCGCCTACAAGAGTCTCCAAGGAGTTCCCCATGCTCTTACAACGCATTTTCGCTGCCGTGCTGTTGCTGGCTTGTGCCTGCCTGGCGCTGATGGCCTGGCCGTATCAGGCGTCATTTTCCTACGAGCCCGTCGGACCTCGGGCCTACCCATTGCTGATGCTCGGGCTGATGAGCCTGGCGTTGATCTACATGCTGATTCGTCCGCAAGCGACCAAACACAGTGAAGAAGAGCCGCCGCTGGACCGCGACACCCTGATCAAAATCGGCATCTGCGTAGCACTGCTGCTGGTGTTTGCTGGCACCTTCGAACCCCTGGGTTTCATTCTCAGCAGCATGTTGATCGGCATCCCGATGGCCCGCCTGTACGGCGGACGCTGGCTGCCCAGCGTGGTGATCATCACCTTGATGAGCGTCGGCCTTTATCTGCTGTTCGATAAAGCCATGGACGTGCCACTGCCCCTCGGCCTGCTCGACGTTCTGGAGAATTGATATGGATACTTTTGGCTATTTGGGCCAGGGTTTCGGCGTCGCGCTGAGCCCTTACAACCTGGTGACCGCACTGTGCGGCACCCTGATCGGCACCGTGGTCGGCCTGTTGCCAGGCCTGGGCCCGATCAACGGCGTGGCGCTGTTGATCCCCATCGCGTTCGCCCTCGGGCTGCCGCCTGAATCGGCCTTGATCCTGTTGGCGGCCGTGTACCTGGGCTGCGAATACGGCGGCCGGATCAGCTCGATCCTGCTGAACATTCCGGGCGAAGCCTCCACCGTAATGACCACCCTCGACGGTTACCCGATGGCCCGTAAAGGCCTGGCCGGCGTGGCCTTGTCCTTGTCGGCCTGGAGCTCGTTCATCGGTGCGTTTATTGCCACCTGCGGCATGGTGCTGTTTGCCCCGCTGCTGGCCAAGTGGGCAATTGCCTTCGGCCCTGCGGAGTATTTCGTACTGATGGTGTTCGCCATCGTCTGCCTGGGCGGCATGGCCGGTGACAAGCCGCTGAAAACCTTTGTCGCCGCGTTGATCGGCCTGTTTCTGTCAGCGGTGGGCATCGACGCCAACAGCGGCGTGTACCGCTTCACCGGCGATAACATTCACCTGACCGACGGTATTCAATTCGTAGTGCTGGTGCTGGGCCTGTTCTCCATCAGCGAGATCCTGTTGTTGCTGGAAAAAACCCACCGTGGCCAGGAAGCCGTGAAAGCCACCGGGCGCATGATGTTCAACTTCAAGGAAGCCTCGTCGGTGTTCGTGGTGAACATTCGCTGCGGCCTGCTGGGCTTCATCATGGGCGTGTTGCCGGGTGCCGGTGCGACCTTGGCGTCAGCCGTTGCCTACATGACCGAGAAACGCCTGGCCGGTGCCAGCGGTAAATTCGGCGAGGGCGACATGCGCGGCCTGGCTGCACCGGAAACCGCCATCGGTGCTTCCGCCTGCGGCGCCTTAGTGCCGATGTTGACGCTCGGCGTACCGGGTTCGGGCACCACGGCGGTGATGATCGGCGCACTGTCGCTGTACAACATCACGCCAGGTCCGTTGTTGTTCCAACAGCAACCGGACATCGTCTGGGGCCTGATCGCTTCGTTGTTTATCGCCAACATCATGCTGGTGATCCTCAACATCCCGATGATCCGCATCTTCACCCGCATCCTTGCCGTGCCGAACTGGGCGCTGGTGCCAGTGATCGCCATCATCACCGCGATTGGCGTCTATGCCGTTCACGCCACCACCTTCGACCTGTTCCTGATGATCGGTATTGGTATCTTCGGCTACATCCTGCGCAAGCTGGACTTCCCGCTGTCGCCGGTCCTGCTGGGCTTCATCCTCGGCGGCCTGATGGAACAGAACCTGCGCCGTGCGCTGTCGATCTCCAATGGCGAACTGCAAATCCTCTGGTCGAGCCCGATCACCTTCGGTGTGTGGGTACTGACTGCGTTGATGCTGCTGTTCCCGCTCGTGCGTATCTACCGCAAGCGTTCCCTGCAGCGTCGTGCCGTGGCCGATGTCTGAGGCCACTTTTAAAAACTGGTGGGGAACCCCGCTGGTCGGTCTGCTGGGGGGTTACCTCGCCAGCCAGATCGGCTGGCCGCTGCCGTGGATGGTCGGCTCGTTGCTGGCGATCATCCTGGTGCGCTGCCTGACCCCCTGGCAACTGGCGGAAATTCCTGGCGGGCGTAAATGCGGCCAATGGGTGGTGGGTATCGGTATCGGCCTGCACTTCACCCCCGTGGTGATCGAGCAGGTGATGAGCCATTTCGGCTTGATCTTCGTTGGCGCGCTGGTGACCAGCTTGTCGAGCATTGTCGGCGTGTGGTTGATGCGCCGCAGTGGCGAAGACCGCGCCACCGCGTTTTTCTCCAGCATGCCGGGCGGTTCCGGGGAGATGGTCAACCTCGGCGCCCGCAATGGTGCGGTACTCAGCCGCGTCGCGGCGGGTCAGAGTTTGCGGGTATTGGTGGTGGTGCTGTGTGTGCCGGCCATTTTCAAATATCTGCTGGGAGGCGGTACGCCACAGTTTCATCCGGCAGCCGTCGACTGGGCCTGGCTGGCGCTGCTGTTTCCCGTGGGTGCGTTAGTGGCCTGGGGTTGGCAGCGTTTGCGTCAACCCAACCCCTGGCTATTTGGACCGCTGTTGGTCGCCGCCACGGCCAGCGTGGCCTGGGACCTGCACATCGGCTTGCCCGACGGCGGCAGTCAGATTGGCCAATGGCTGATCGGTAGCGGCCTGGGTTGCCACTTCAACCGGCAATTCTTTCGCCGCGCGCCGCTGTTCATGGGCCGTACCTTGATCGGCACGGCGTTGACCATGTTGATCGCGACCCTCGCGGCAGTGGGTTTGAGCGCCTTGACCCACCTGGATCTACGCTCGCTGACCTTGGGCATGATGCCCGGTGGCATTGCCGAGATGAGCCTGACAGCGGAAACCCTGCAATTGTCGGTGCCGTTGGTGACCGCGATGCAGGTCATGCGCTTGCTGTTTGTGTTGTTTCTGGCGGAGCCGTTGTTCAAGCATTGGAACAGGCAGCCGGAAAAAATTTAAAGCCGTAACACAGTCAAAATGTGGGAGCTGTCGAGCCCCACAAACCCTCTTCTCACACCGGCGGCAATCGCCACTCAATCGGCGTCTCGCCATTCTGCTCAAGAAACTTGTTGGTCCGGCTGAAATGCCCGCATCCAATAAACCCACGGTATGCCGACAATGGCGACGGATGCACCGACGTCAACACCAGATGTTTGGTGGCATCCACCAGCTTCTGCTTGCCTTGGGCATGAGCGCCCCACAGCAGGAACACCAGATGGGGCTGATGCTCGCTGACCACTTCGATAATCCGATCGGTAAAGAACTGCCAGCCCTTGCCCGCATGGGCGTTGGCGTTGGCCCGCTCCACAGTCATGGTGGTGTTGAGCATCAGCACGCCCTGGTCGGCCCAACTTTGCAGGTAGCCGTGGCTGGGGATGTCGATATTCAGGTCACGCTTGAGTTCTTTATAGATATTGACCAGGGACGGCGGCGCCGGCACGCCGGGTTGCACCGAAAAACATAAGCCATGGGCCTGGCCCGGGCCGTGGTACGGGTCCTGGCCGAGGATCACCACCTTGACCTTGTCCAGCGGCGTGGAGTTGAGCGCATTGAAGATCATCGGACCCGGCGGGTAGATCTCCTTGCCAGCCGCGTGTTCCTGGCGCAGGAACTCACGCAACTGGGCCATGTACGGCTGGTCGAACTCATCCCGCAGGGCGTGTTTCCAGCTGGGTTCGAGTTTGATACGGTCGTCAGTGGTCATGGTTGCATCATCTAGTCAAAAGAATGAGGCGAACCCTAGGAAAGCCTACCCGGCTTGTCAATTGATCTGACGCAGAACCGGCACTTTCCCACGAAGGGATCATACTGAACGTTCAATTTATCGATTGAGGTCACGATGAACCTGCACTTCGAAGAACTGACCGGCACAGGTGGCGCCCGCATCGGCATCGCCAGTCTGAATGCTGAAAAGTCCCTCAACGCCCTCTCCCTGCCCATGATCCTGGCCTTGGCCGAGCGCCTTGACGCCTGGGCCAAGGACCCGCAGATCGTCTGTGTGCTGTTGCGTGGCAACGGTCCCAAGGCGTTTTGTGCCGGCGGCGAAGTGCGCAGCCTGGTGCAGGCCTGTCGTGAGCAGCCCGGCGAAGTGCCGTCCCTGGCCGAGCTTTTTTTTGCGGCCGAATACCGACTCGACTATCGCTTGCACACCTACCCCAAGCCGCTGATCTGCTGGGGCCATGGTTATGTGCTGGGCGGCGGCATGGGCTTGCTGCAAAGTGCCTCGGTGCGCATTGTCACACCGAGCAGCCGCCTGGCCATGCCGGAAATCAGCATCGGACTGTATCCGGACGTAGGTGCCAGTTGGTTTCTGTCGCGCCTGCCCGGCAAGCTCGGTTTGTTCCTCGGCCTCACCGGTGCCCAGATGAATGGTCGCGACGCCCTGGACCTGGGCCTTGCCGACCGTTTCTTGCGCGATGAACAACAGGACGAACTGATCGACGGTCTGCTGCAATTGAACTGGCAGGAGCAAACCGCGATGCAGCTCAATAGTCTGCTCAAGGCCCTGGCCCAGGAAGCCAGCGACCAGTTACCCGAAGCCCAGTGGCTACCACGCCGCGCGCAGATCGACGAATGGTTGGATGTCGGTGATGTGCGCTGTGCCTGGCGCGCCTTGAGTCAGCTGCGCGAACACGCCGATCCGCTATTCAGCCGTGCGGGCAAGACCCTGAGCGAAGGCTGTCCGCTGACGGCACATTTGGTGTGGGAGCAGATTCAGCGAGCGCGGCATCTGTCCCTGGCCCAGGTGTTCCAGATGGAATACACCATGAGCCTCAATTGCTGCCGGCATCCGGAGTTCAGCGAAGGGGTACGGGCGCGGTTGATCGACAAGGACCAACAGCCTCATTGGCATTGGCCGAACATCAACGCTATCCCGGAGGCGATGGTGGAGGCTCATTTCCACAAGGTGTGGGAAGGTAGGCACCCGCTGGCAGACTTGTCTGACTATTGAACGTTGGGGCTGATCAGCGCCGTGATTCATCGACCGTGAACGAACAATTGTCCGGCTGACGGTCGTCACACACATAGATATTCAGACCGAACAAGTCGATGGCGGGCTGCCAGTAAGTGGTATCGACCAACGACATGTTCAGAACTTCCTCCTCCATGCCATACCTCAAGGTCACGGGACGGCCCCTGTTTGTCAGGTAGATACATTTTTCCAGGTAACCGCTCTTGCGCTCTTGCCCGTCACTGGGCACAAAGATGGCGCCTACAAACCTGTCGATAAAATCCTGAGTCTTCATCTTTGGGCTTTTCCAAAGCGAACGAGCACTGCCCGCTTGAAAAGCATCCTCAATGTATTTGACCGACGACGGATAAGGACAACCTTGCTGCGCAATAGCTTGAGCGGTCCAGGCCAGCCCCAGGAAAAATAAACACAATTCCCGAATATTCATATTTCGTTCCGTGAATTCACTGTCAGATCGGCAAAGAACAACGTCTCTTTCCACAGGGGACTACAATCCAGGGCCTTAAGATAGCTGTGAAATCTGACAGTACGGATATACAACGTCCACAAAAAAGCGGCGCATCAAGCGCCGCTTAAAATCAAAACTGATTACCGGTGTCCGCCACGGCCTCCACCGTGGTCACCGCCTCGGCCATCCCCCCGGCCACGGCCACCATTACCCCAGTGATCACCCCCTCCCTGATGGGAGTAAGGACGGTAACCACCCCTCGGCCCCGCCGGGTAATAACGAGGGGCCGGCTGGTAATAACGCGGCGCCGAATAGTAACGCGGTGATGGCGCATAGTAACCACGCCGGTAGTAGGTCGGGCCACCGCCGTAGTAGCCGTTGTAATAGACCGGTGCCGGCGAGGTATAGACCTCGGAACGGTAGTAACTCCCGCCTCCGTCGTAATAGGGCACACAGGCAGAAAGGGTCAGGCCGAGCACAGCGATGAGAAGCAGTCGACGATACATGGCGGCCTCCTGGACCGCGAGAAAGCACACACCAGCGACGCTGGGGGCAGCAATCAGCTTTCACTGACTGACGAAACATCTGACATCAAAAACCGAATCTGGTGCGATTTGGACATAGATTGATACATCTGCCTGACGTGATAGTCCTTCGTTTGCAATAAAGAATCGGAGCTGTATCGTGCAAGGCACACTGGGTTCCACCGGGACTCGTCCGATACAGCCTGAACCGACCGATGACCACACCTCAACTTTGCCCCGCCTGCGGCGCCCGCAACGACTGCGCCCTGGCCGATCCGCGTACTGCCGACCAGGCCTGCTGGTGCTACAGCGTCACCATCGACCCGGCCGTGCTCCAAGCGCTGCCTGATGAACTGCGCAACAAGGCCTGCCTGTGCCCGCGTTGTGCCCAGGTAGACGAGCAACTGCGTGGGGCCGAGCAACCGTAATGCGTGTCGACCGTTTCCTCAGCAATCTACCCCGCTTCAATCGCCAACAAGTACGCCTGCTGCTGGTGGAGCGGCGGATCAGGGTCGACGGCCATGTGGTCAGCGATCCCCACCACGAAGTCCGCGAGTTCAGCCATGTCTCGCTGGACGACGAAGTCCTGCAAACCGGCAAACCCGCGCGCTACTTCATGCTGCACAAACCCCAGGGTTGCGTCAGCGCCACCGCTGACCCGCAACACCCCACGGTGCTCGATCTGCTGGATGAACCGAACAAGGGCGAGTTGCACATCGCCGGACGCCTGGACTTCAACACCACGGGCCTGCTGTTGATCACCAACGATGGCCAGTGGTCGCGACGCCTGACCCAACCGCAGACCAAACTGCCCAAGGTCTACTACGTCGAGACCGAGCAAGACATCGGCCCCGAGTACGCGCAGACCTTCGCGGCAGGTCTGTACTTCGCCTTCGAAGACCTCACCACCCAACCGGCCGAGTTGGTGGTGCTAAGCCCCAGAACGGCGCGCCTGAGCATCATTGAAGGGCGTTATCACCAGGTGAAGCGCATGTTCGGCCACTTCGACAACAAAGTGATGCGCCTGCACCGCGAGTGCATGGGGCCGCTGGTACTCGATGAAAACCTTGCCCCTGGCCAGTACCGGGCGCTGACAGACGCTGAAATCCAACAGGTCTGATGACCGTTCAGCCGATGATGGAAAAAAACCACGTTTTCGACTGGCGACCTGGCCCCCATCCTGCTTGAATCCAAACGCCAGCCGCAAAGTGACTGGTGAGTCACCCATAACCTTCCAAGAAACACTTTGCCAGCCCGCGCCGCTTGATCTGCGGGCATCTTCGGCAAATTGCCCGCCATAACAACACCCGTCGGCCAGCCAACACCGGACCGACATGGGCCCTCACTTCCAGGCGTATGCCTACCTGTCACAAAGCTCGTGCAGAGTGATCTGCGCGCACCACCCGCTTGCCAGGAGTCTTACGACATGAGGCCAGAAATCGCTGTGCTGGATATACAGGGTCAGTATCGGGTTTACACGGAGTTCTATCGCGCGGACGCTGCAGAAAAGACCATCATCCTGGTCAACGGCTCCATGGCCACCACCGCGTCTTTCGCGCAAACCGTGAAAAGCCTGCACCCGCAATTCAACGTGGTTCTGTACGACCAGCCCTACGCCGGTCGCTCCAAAGCCCACAATCGTCACGAGAAAATGCTGACGAAGGAAGTCGAAGGCCAGGTCCTCCTGGAACTCATCGACCACTTCGCCGCCGAACACGTGCTGTCCTTCTCCTGGGGCGGCGCCGCCACCCTGGTCGCCCTCGCCCACCGCCCCCGCCGCGTGGAAAAGGCCGTGATCAGCTCGTTCTCTCCGGTGATCAACGCCCCCATGCGTGATTACCTGGAGCGTGGCGTCGACTACCTCGGCAACCTCGACGGTGACCGCGTGGGGCATCTGGTCAACAGCACCATCGGCAAACACCTACCGTCGCTGTTCAAGCGCTACAACTACAAGCATGTGAGCAGCCTGGCCGAGCATGAATATGGGCAGATGCACTTTCACATCAGCCATGTGCTTAACAGCGACCGCCTGTGCTACCTCAAGGCGGCGAAGCAGATCGACATTCCGGTGTTGTTTCTGAACGGGGAATGGGACGAGTACACCAGTGCCCAGGATGCCAAGTTGTTTGGCCAGCACGTGGCGAACAGCAGCTTCGGGACGATCCAGGCGACCGGGCACTTTCTGGATATGGAGCATAAAGCGGCATGCCGAGACAGTCGGCAGGCGTTGATGAGTTTTTTGCGGCCGGAGCAACAACCAAGTCGGCTTCGTTACCACCAGGCTCAGGCCCAGCATGCTTTCGCGATCTGAACCGAGATCCCCTGTGGGAGCATGGCTTGCCCGCGATGGTCGATGACACGTGTTTACTGGTAAACGCGGCGCTCTTGAATCCATCGCGAGCAAGCTCGCTCCTACAGAGGGCGCGCTCACGGCTTCGGCCGACCAGCGCAACCCACACATTTCCCAAAGAAAAACTTCAAATCCCCGCGCACATCTGGTACAAAGTCAGCCGCTCTGAGCGGGTGTCGTATAATGGCATTACTCCAGCTTCCCAAGCTGATAACGAGGGTTCGATTCCCTTCACCCGCTCCAATTTGATTTTGGTCTCACGCTCGGATGTTTTGGCGGGGGATCTAGAAGCAGAAAAAACCGGCTCTTAATGGCCGGTTTTTTATGGGCGGGATTTAGTGATAAATCAATCCGCCCCCCTTTCCGCGATCTGATCAGCATGAACTCAAGGCTGCAATCGCTCGCAACAAGACAGCGTTTGAAATCAAAGGCCCACTCACATCATTCTCCGGCGCCTCACCGAAGCCCTCACAGGCTCATCTCTATTGCCAGAAAGTATCCATGTGGATACAGTGAGACTCCGTGAACTACCTTATCCAGCAAACGCAAACCTTTATTACCTGGCACACAGCAATACGTGATTTGCGAGCTAAGATCGCTATTGCACGTCGTATCGATCGCGCATCCATTGGCAATCTGGGCGATATAAAAACGGTAGGAGGGGGTGTTTCGGAAATGCGTGTGGATGTCGGTGTCGGCTATCGCGTGCGCGGTAGAACGGTCATCGTATTGCTGGCAGGTGGCGACAAATCCTCACAAGACGCCGACATCCGGCGGGCAAAGAAACTGGCAAAGGAGGTTTGATCATGAGCCAAACACTGACGACATTTGACATGGTAGCGCTGCTCGACAGTGACGAAGCCATCAGCGAATACCTTTCTCAGGTCCTGGCTGACGGCGACAACGAGGAGTTCCTCCGGGCGGTTGGGTATGTGGCCAAAGCCCGTGGCATGGCGAAAATCGCCACGGGCACCGGGATGGGCCGTGAGAGCCTGTACAAGGCGTTTGCTCCTGGGGCAAAACCTCGCTTCGAAACAGTTCTCAAGGTGCTTCACTCATTGGGTATTGATCTGCTGGCCCAGCCTGGGCATGTCGCCAACCGGTAAAGGGATGAATCAATTCATTCACGCGGTTCCTATAAACCATGCCCAACCGATCACCGAACAAACTTGAAATACACCAGTTCCGAATCCCCCTCATCCAGATTTTCAATAACGCCACTCGGCACAAAGCCAGCCTTGGCAATGAGCTTTCGGGAAGCCAGATTCGATTCGTTCGCCGAGGTGAACAGCCTGGCCGTTTTGCAGGCCCGCTGCGCCGCCGCAAACAGCTGAAGCGCCACGCCTTTGCGCTGATGTGCAGGGGAAACCACCACCAGCGAAATAAAGCCATTCTCAAAAAAATCGTGGGTCAGCACGAGGTAACCGACAAGGCGACCCAACTCTACCGCCACCAGGCATTGGCGCTTATCAACCGCCTCGCGAATAACAGCGCCACGGCCGGGATTCGATTGCGCATAGACATCCAATTCAAGCATCGCTTGCACGTCGTCAGGCTTCGCCTCTCGGGTAAGTAGAACCGCGTTTTCCCCGCTGTCGTGGCTTGTCATTGTTCCTGAGTCCTGACGCGTGATACCTCAGACACTAATCCCCGTTGCACTACCCAGGACAACGGTAGCGTCAGCAGCAGAGTCCCCGCCAAGAGCATCACCGCGACGGGAATCCCGGTCACATCTCCCAGCCCACCAAACAATACGGGGGCCAGCGCCCCTCCTCCAATCGTCCCGGTATAAAACACTGCAAACGCGTGATCCCGTTTCTCCGCTCCCGCCAGATCCGGCACCGTGCCATACAGCACCGAAGACGTGCCATTCAGTGCCAGTCCCAATAGCGGCAACATCACCATCAACCCTGTCAGTGGCAAGTACACCGCCGCGATGATCAGCACTGCTGTGCTGGTTTCCGTCAGCCAGACGGTTTTCATCATGCCGATGCGTGCGCCGAGGTAGCCGCAGAGCAATTTTCCGAAGGCGCCGCCGATAAACAGCAGAGTCAGCGCCAAGCCGATGCCTGCGGTGCCAGCACCCTTGGCTTTGAGCAGGAATGGCAGGAAGGTGAGAAAGCCCATGCGCACGGCGCTGTCGAGGGTGCCAGTGAGAACCAGGGCGCGCAGGCCGCCAGGGGAGCCGGTTCCGGTGAGGGATTTAGCGGCTTTTCCAGAGGTCGACGTAGAGGTTCGTGTTGGAATCAACCACCACAGCAACCCCGCCGCCGCCAGGCCAAGCACACCTAAAACCGTGACACTGGCCCGCCAACTGATCATTGTCAGCAACAGCCCAACCAGTCCCGGAACCAGTGTTTTGCCGATATCGCCGGCGAAGTTGTATTGGGACAGGGCTTCCTTGACACCGCCGCCATCCTCATAGGTATCAGTGATCATCGAGGAGGCCAGCGGGTGTTGGGTGCTGGCACCCAAGCCACCCAACAGCAGTGCCAACAGCAACGTCACCAGCCCAACAGCCTGCCCCGCCAACAAATAAGCAACACCGGCCAACGCCGTCCCCACCACCAGCATCGGCGTTCGCCCCCAACGTTTGGCGGCCCGGCTGGCGAGCAGTTGGAAGCCGGCCATCATTCCGGAATAGGCGCCCCGTAGCAGGCCAACCTGGGCGTAGGTCATGGCGAACTGGGTTTGCCAGATCGGCAGCAGCACATAGATGACATCAGTGAGGCCATCGTGGACGGCATGGGCGCTGCAACCGGCGACCAGGGAGCGGCGCCGGACTGAACTGTCGGTAACTGGCGTGACGGATAGAGAGGTTGTGTCAGTCATCTCGGGCAGGCGCCGGTTGTCGGGAAGGAAACGTTGGCGTAGCAGCTACTCAGTGTGTCAGACAGGCCGCCTACGCAGCCTCGCCAGGGCTCGACAGCTGCTACGTGGTAGTGAGTGTGGAGGCTGATGGCTTCTTCCAACCGACCAGGGCGATCAGCAATGACAGCAATTGGAATCCAATAATCAGTGCCACGCACCCTGCCCAACCCCAACGTCCCCAAATCATCGCAGGGACGATGGCGCCGAAGCTGCCACCCAGGTAATAACAGGTCAGGTACAACCCCACCGCACCCGCTTTGTTATCCCCGGCAGTGGCGGTGGTAAAAGCATTGGCCGCGGCCTGGGCGAGGAACACGCCGGTGGAGCTGAGGGCCAAACCCAGGACGATGTACCACAGGGACGGCAACAGGGTCAGAACCGAACCGATGACGCCGAGCACCGCGGCGACCGCCAGCAGTTCAGACTGCGGTCGGGATTTGCCCAGGCGGCCAGCAATGGGCGTGACCACCAAGGCCAGCAGGAACACCATGTAGATAGTTCCCAAGGCGGCGGGTCCAAGGTTGAACGGCTCCCGACCAAGGTAGAGCCCCGCGTAGGTAAAAGTCGCAACTTGGGAGAACAACACGCAAAAGCCTACGGCATAGGCGGCCAATAGCGGTTTGGCGAGAAGGCTTGCACGGGTGGCAGCCACCCGCACCACTCGGTTCGAGTTGGTCGGCAACAGGAACTGGATAAACCCACCCACCACCAGGCTCAACACCGCCAACAACTCAAACGCTTCGCGCCAGCCAACGTATTCAAGCATTACGCCGGTCACAAAGCGTCCGGCAAAGCCGCCCAATACGGTCCCGGCAACGTAAAGGCTGGTGACTTCGGTGACGGTGCCGCCACTCCAGCGATCACCGATGTAGGCCACGCTGGTGGCAAACACCACCGGAATCAACATGCCCTCGATAAAGCGCCAAGCCAACATCAGGGCAAAGCTGTTGGTATAGGCGATCATCAACGAGGGCAGCGCCAACAACATCGCTGCGGCGACGATCACCGTCCGTTGCTCAAAGCGTGCGGTCAGACGGCTGACAAAGGGTGCGGTGATGGCCACGGCCAGGGTGGTAACCATAATGCTCCACCCCGCTGCGTTGGCGCTTACATGAAAGCGCACGGCCAGGTTCAGGAGGATGCTCTGGGTGGCGTAGAGGTTGAGAAACGCTGCGCATCCACACAGGAACAGCGCAAGACGGGCACAATGCAGATGCGGTTTCATGAAACCTCTCGTTTTATTTTGAGAAGGCTTTATAGAATGCCCAGTGGGTCTAGAACCAATACCGATTTCGGACCGATCAATACTTCCGTGTCCTGCCTCACAAATACTGATCCTTTTTGACGGCGTCTGTTGTCGTCATACTGCGTTGCCGCTCCTCCCCATAGCAAGCTATGAGTCGTCGCGGCGCCTTGTCTGACGAAAACAGCCACTCGTCAAAAGAGAATCGTATTCATGAGACAGGACACGAGGGCCAGGATGCTCGACTTACGCAAGCTGCGTTACTTTCTCACCGTAGCCGAAGAATTGCACTTCGGCCGCGCAGCCCTGCGCCTGCACCTGGCACAGCCACCCTTGACCCGGCAGATTTCAGCACTGGAAACCGAGCTGGGGTTTCGTCTGTTCGACCGCACCAGTCGCACCGTTTCCCTCACCGCCCAAGGTCGATCCTTCTTGCCGTATGCCCGATCTGTGCTGGAGCAAGTTGAATTGGCCGAAGTCATCGCGGGCAAACTGGCCAACGGTTCGGCCGGGCAACTGGCATTGGGTTATGTCAGCTCGATTGCTCTTTCTGACTTGTTCAGCCAAACCATTCAAGCCTTTGCCCAGCGGTTTCCCGATGTGCAACTGACGCTGGTGGAATGTGCGTCCGGCAGCCTGGGTTCACAAGTGGCCGATGGACGCCTGGATATCGGCCTGAGCCGGTTATTGCCGCAAAACGGGCAGACGGATGTGCAAGCGTTGTCACTGGGTGAGGAACGGCTGGTGGCTGCACTCTCCAGTGATAGTCCGCTGGCCAGCCAGGACGAGGTCAGCCTGGCCCAGCTCAGCGCCTATCCGTTGATTCTGTTCCCGGCCGATTACGGTTCGGGGCTTAACCAGTCCATCGAACAACTCTACCGACGCAATGACCTGCCCTTGCGCCCTGGGCCGTCCGGGCGACAAATTACCTCGATCATTGCTTTGGTTGCGGCCGGCCAAGGTGTCGCACTGGTGCCCGAATGCACCCAGAGTTTGAGGAACAAAGGCGTGACCTATCGACCGCTGACGGATCCTGATGCTTGTGCGCAGTTGCTGGTGCTCACCCGCGCTGAAGGGCAAAACCTGTTGGTCGAGGCGTTTATGGCGGTGATTGATGAGCGGTTGCGGGCTCGCCAACACGCCTGAAACATCAGGCTCTAATGGTCCATACATTTCATACACGCCATTGCGAAAAACCTCTCATCGCTAGAGGTAGGTATCGTGTTGATAACTCGTCTTGTGTGGTTATAGTAAACACCCTTTTGAGGGCACCAGTATGCTGTACCCCATTGCAATTTCAAACGGTGACGAGGACCACGCCTGGGGTGTGGAAGTACCAGACATTCCTGGCTGCTTCTGCGCCGGAGATGACCTGGACGAAGCCATGTCCATGGCCCGCGAAGCCATCGAAGGCCACTTCGAGATCCTTGCGGAAGACGGTGCACCGATTCCAAGTGCGCAAAAAGTTACCCTGCACGCGGCCAATCCGCAGTACGCCGGCTGTACCTGGGCGGTGGTAGGTATTGATGTCACCAAATACCTGGGCAAAGCGCAGAAACTCAACATCACCCTGCCCGGCTATCTGCTGAACCGGATTGATGAATATGTATTGAATCACCCGGAAGAGAAAAGCCGCTCGGGCTTTCTTGCCTCGGCGGCGCTCAAGGTGCTGCAACAGGATCGATGAAGGCGTTTTGAGAAAGTTCTGAATGCTGCGGTGGGACTAGACCCGGATGATTGCCAAAACCCTCAAACACTGAATCGGGAACAATCAGTATGCTCTCGTCAAACCAGCACGGTTCAAAAGCCGTACTCAGAAAGGTGGTAGCTTTGGTGCTGCTTCTCCCACTGCTGGTCACGCTGGTAAAGCTGCCAACTTTACTGGCCATAACCATGAGCATGACCGCTATCGCGTCGTCGATTTATGGCGTTTGGTTTGCCATAAGCAATGCTGGTCGGTGGCTGACGATATTCGCCGTGATCATCACGCTGCTCAATCTTCTCTCGATGGCTACCCTGGGCACGCCATCGGTACTCAGGGCGCTCTATATCATTGTCTGGCTTTATGCCTACCCGCCTTTCTCCAACTGGCTTTACTGGAACTTCTAACCCGACGAATTTGATCGCAAGAAACGTAGTTTCTCCCTGGACTGCCCGATCTACAGTGGCGTCGTACCGTTCACACCTGCTCATCAAGGAGTCCGATCATGTCTTGCGAATACAAACTCATACCCTCTCCGGTCGGCCAACTGACCCTTGTCGCCCGGGGCGGGAAACTCGCGGCCATTCTGTGGGAAAACGAACGCGCCAATCGCGTGCGCCTGGGGCCGTTGCAGGAGGTAAGCGACAGTCCGGTGCTGCTGGAAACCGAGCGGCAGTTGAAGGAATACTTTGCCGGCACCCGCAATCGTTTCGAGCTGGAACTGGACTTTGCCGGCACCGACTTCCAAAAGAAAGTCTGGCAGGCACTGCTGACCATTCCCCACGGTGAAACCCGCAGCTACAGCCAGATCGCCTTGCAGATCGGCAACCCGAAAGCCGTGCGTGCGGTGGGCGCCGCCAACGGGCGTAACCCGATTTCGATTGTTACGCCGTGCCACCGGGTGATTGGTGCGTCGGGCGGCTTGACCGGGTTTGCCGGTGGGCTTGAGGCCAAGCAGTATTTGCTGGAGCTGGAACTTGCTGTCTGATTTCGCCCTGTAGCCGCTGCCGAGGCACGAGGCTGCGATGTGGGCCGCAGGACCGCCCCTGGGGCCGCTACGCAGCCCGTCGCAGCCTCGTGCCTCGGCAGCGGCTACAGAGCGAGATCAGCGCATCGTCGAGTCACTTAACTGAGCAGCGCCCGAATATCCGCCAACAACGCCTTCGGGATCTGAACCCCGCGCTTCAAACTCCGCGCCCTCGCCTCAAACCGCCTCTGGGAAGGCAGCCGCGCGCCCTGCCCGGTAATGGCCTCGAACAGCCCTTCTGCCCGCTGCAATCCCTGCTCATAGTCGTCCCCCAAAAACACCTTGGGATCAAACGCCAACACCAACTCCCCATGACACGGCGCCGCGCCCACGCCGTCGTCAAAGGCCATCGACTCAGCGCTGGTCAAATCCCCGATCAACGCCCCCGCCAGCAACTCGATCATTGCTGCCAACGCCGAGCCTTTGTGGCCACCGAAGGTTTGCATCGCGCCTTTGAGCGCCGCGTTGGCGTCGGTGGTGGGTTGGCCGTCCGCGTCGATCGCCCAATGAGCAGGGATCGCCAAACCCTGACGCGCATGAAGTTCGATATCGCCACGGGCGATGGCGCTGGTAGCGAAGTCAAAGACGAACGGGTTGCCATTGGGTCTTGGCCAGGCGAACGCCAGTGGATTGGTGCCGAACACCGGTTTGCTACCACCCGCCGGGGCCACCCAACTATGACTGGGGTTCATGGCGATGCCCACCAGTCCTGCTGCGGCGATGGCTTCGACCTCCGGCCATAGCGCCGAGAAGTGAAAACAGCGCTTGATCGCCATGGCGGCCAAGCCTTGGCTGCGCGCTTTTTCCACCAACAATGGCAAGCCCGTCTGGAAGCTCAGCAGTGAGTAGCCATAGTGAGCGTCCACTTCCACCACACCCGCCGAAAGGTGGCGCACGGAGGGCGAGGCCGACGGATCGACCTTACCTTGGCGCAAAGACCGCACACAGCCCAGCAGGCGATAAACACCATGGGAATGGCATTCATCCCGCTGGGCGCTGGTGATGACCTGCGCAATAGCTTCGGCGTGGGCGTCGGACAGGCCGTGATGAGTCAGCACGCTCAACGCCAAGTGGTGGACCTCGTCCAGCGAAAGGCGCTCAGTCATGAGCACGTCCACCGTTGACCCGCCGAGGCACATTCAAGGGATTACTGTCCGCCAACTCCAGCGGCAACAGTGCCGCAGGCAAATCCTGATACGACACGGGTCGTAAAAACCGATTAATCGCCAGGCCGCCCACCGATGTGGTGCGGGTGTCCGAGGTGGCTGGAAACGGGCCGCCATGCACCATGGCATGACCCACTTCGACACCCGTGCCAAAGCCATTGACCAGCAAGCGCCCGGCTTTGTTTTCCAGGGTGGGCAACAACGCACGGACTTGCGGGTAATCCGCCTCGCTGATGTGCAAGGCGATGGTCAGTTGACCTTCCAAGGCGCTCACTAATTGCTTGAGTTGAGCCTCGTCAGAGCAGCGTACGATCAACGATGCAGGGCCGAACACTTCTTCACGCAATGCCAAGTGCTGCAAGAAGGCCACCGCGGAGGTGGCGAACAACGCCGCTCGGGCCTGATAGCGATCACCCGCAAGCCCCTGCCCCAACGTCTCGACCTCGGCATGCGCCAACAAGCGTTCGACACCCTGACAGTAACTGCCATGAATTCCCGGTGTCAGCATCGTATTGGCGGCGACCTTCTCTAAAGCATCGACAGCAGCCCCCTCAAACAACCGTAGCGCCGGCCCGTCAATCGCCAGGATCAATCCGGGATTGGTGCAAAACTGCCCCGCGCCCAAGGTCAACGAAGCCACAAAACCACTCGCAATCGAAGCGCCCCGCTCCCCTAATGCATGGGGCATCAACAGCACCGGATTGATCGAACTCATCTCGGCATACACCGGGATCGGCTCCTCGCGACCCGCCGCAATTTTCATCAACGCCACGCCGCCGGTTCGCGAACCGGTAAAGCCCACCGCCTTGATCCGACGATCCGCCACCAACCCTTGGCCAATACTGCGGCCGGTATCGAACAGCAGCGAAAACACCCCTTCCGGCAAACCATGGATACTCACCGCCTGCTGAATCGCCCGCCCCACCAACTCCGACGTGCCGGGATGCGCCGAATGCGCCTTGACGATCACCGGGCAACCTGCGGCCAACGCCGAAGCGGTATCGCCCCCAGCCACAGAGAACGCCAGGGGAAAGTTCGACGCACCGAACACCGCCACCGGGCCGATGGCGATGTTGCGCAAACGCAAATCGACCTTCGGCAGCGGTGTGCGGTCAGGCTGGGCCGGGTCGATGTGCACATCGAGAAAGTCACCTTTGCGCACCACCTCGGCGAATAGCCGCAGCTGTCCAACGGTGCGCCCGCGCTCACCTTCGATACGGCCACGAGGCAGCCCGGTTTCCTGCATGCAACGCTCGATCAGTTCATCACCAAGGGCGAGGATGTTACTGGCGATGCTCTCCAGAAACGCCGCCCGTCGCTCCAGCGGCCGTGCGCGATAGTCATCGAATGCAGCCTCGGCAAGCTCACAGGCGCGATCCAGATCCGCCAGGCTGGCGCCCCCGAATGAGGGCTCCAATGCCTGCCCGGTGGCGGCATCCAGCCCGCGCAGTTCACCGTTTTCACCGCGACACGCACGTTGGCCGATCAGCAGTTGACCTGTCATGGACATGGGTTACCTCTCGCTATACGTCAGGAAAATCATTCTTCGTCGCCGTCCAGCACCAGCTTGTGGGCTGGCACGCCGGTGTTGGCGCCCCAGTAGTAAATGCCCAGGGCCATGACCGTCACCGCCAGGGTGTCGTACGGGTGCACCAACGCACCGATGCCGCCGAAACTGCCCAAGTAGGAAATCAAAATCGTCAGGGCATAAAAAGCGATCAGCCACAGCGACGAGCGCACTTGTTCCCCCAGGCTCAAGTGTGCGGTGGGCACCAGGCGCTTGCAGCCCAGGTAGATCACAAACATCAGGATTTGCAGGCCCAGCAGCCACGACACCGTGCCCCAGCCAGACCAGTAGACGATCAGCGCCGCGATCACAAACGACACCGGGCCGAGCACGGCAAAACCGCTGACGCGAAACGGACGAGGCAGGTCTGGCGCGCTCTTGCGCAACGCAGCCACGGAGATCGGGGCAATGGCGTAACTGAGCACCAAGGCGGCCGAGACCACGTTGATCAGGGCTTCCCACGACGGGAACGGCAAGGTCCAGAACACCGACAAGGCGAAGGTCAGCCACAGCGCCGGACGCGGGATGCCGGACTTCTCATCGATGCGGGTAAAAATCTTGAAGAACGTGCCAGTGCGTGCCCAGCCGTAGACCACGCGCGGCGTGGCATTCATGTAGATGTTGCCGCAGCCGCTGGGGGAAATTACCGCGTCTGCCACCACCAGGTAGGCCAGCCAGCCCACACCCAGGGTCAGCGCAATATCGCGGTATGGCAGGGAGAATTCCTTGCTGATGGCGCCCCAGCCATTGGCGAGCATTTCGGTGGGAATGCTGCCGAGGAAAGCCAGTTGCAGCAGGCCGTAGATCAGGGTGGAGAGCAGTACCGAAAGGATCAGCGCGATGGGAATCGTGCGCTGAGGATTGCGGACTTCACTGGCCACGGAAATGATCGGTGTAAGCCCCAGGTAGGCAAAAATGATCCCGCCTGCAGAGACCGCCATCTCAATGCCCGACAGACCAAACGGCGCAAAACCCTGGACATGAAAGTTGTCGGGTTTGAAAAAGGTGAACAGCACACCGATCACCAGCAACGGCACGATGAACTTGAACAGGCTGATGACGTTGTTGGCCTTGGCGAAGGTTTTGACACTGTAGTAGTTCAGCGCAAAAAACAGGCAGAGCAAGGCGAACTGCATCAACCAGCCAATGATGGTCGGGTTGCTGCTGCCTTCATGAGTCAGGCCGGGAAACCAGGCGGCGGCGTATTGGCGTGCGGCGACCACTTCAATCGCTACCAGGCTGGAGAAGGCGATCAGTGTGATAAAGCCCATCAAGTAGCCCAGCAACGGCCCGTGGGAAAACACCGGATAACGCACCACTCCGCCCGCTCGAGGCAAGGCCGCGCCGAGCTCGCAATAGACGATGCCAAGCAGCAACACGGCAAAGCCACCCAGCAACCAGGAAAAGATCCCTGCCGGCCCGGCAATCGCCGAGACATGGCTGGCGGCGAACAGCCAGCCGGAACCAAAGATCGCCCCCAAACCGATAAAGGTGAGGTCGACCAGCGATAACTGTTTCTTGAACTTGCCTTGGCCTGACATAGGCGCGCCTTCTTTTATGTGGTTATTGGAATAGGCAGATCGAAATGTCTTTCACAGCAAAATCTTGTTGTGTTGAGCAGGCTTCTTTGTGGCGAGCGGGCTTGCCCGCGTTGGGCTGCGTAGCAGTCCCTGCAGGCCCGACTCAGCCTTACAGACAGACCACAGCGGCAGGTTTTGGGGCTGCTTCGCAGCCCAACGCGGGCAAGCCCGCTCGCCACAAGTATTCACTCACATAGAGTCTTTACAGCCCCACATCCGGCAATGCCGGCCGCTCGGCCAGCGCCTTGGCAACGATGGCTTTCACCCCGGCCAACGTCTCGCCCTGCAACGCCAGACGCGGCGGACGCGTGATCGAGGAGCCACGCCCCACCAGCTCTTCACACAGCTTGATGCACTGCACCAAGTCAGGACGTGCATCCAGGTGCAGCAACGGCATAAACCAGCGATACAGCGCCAACGCCTCTTCAAAGCGCTTTTCCTTGGCCAGGCGGAACAACGTTTCGCCCTCTTTCGGGAAAGCGTTGGACATGCCCGAGACCCAACCTTCAGCCCCCACGGCGATGCTCTCCACCACCACATCGTCCAGGCCGGCAAACAGTACGAAGCGATCGCCCACGGCGTTGCGCAGGTCGATAAACCGTCGGGTATCACCGGAAGAATCCTTGAAGCAGACGATGTTTTCGCAATCCTGCAGAGCGACCAGCACGTCCGGTGTCACGTCGTTTTTGTAGATCGGCGGGTTGTTGTAGACCATCACCGGCAAATCGGTGCTGGTGGCAATCGCCCGGAAGTGCGCAGCGGTTTCCCGTGCGGTAGCGGAGTACACCAGGGCCGGCATTACCATCACGCCATCGACGCCCACGCGGGCAGCTTCCTTGACGGTGTTGCGGGCGAAGTCAGTGGTGAACTCGGCAATGCCGGCGATCACCGGGATGCGGCCAGCGGCTGCATCCTTGGCCACTTCGATGACCGAGAGCTTTTCTGCAGTGCTCAGGGAGGTGTTTTCGCCGACGGTGCCACACACCACCAGGCCGGAAACACCGTCTTCCACCAGGTTGCGAATCACGGCATGGGTGGCTTCCAGGTCCAGGGAAAAGTCTGGCTTGAACTGGGTGCTGACAGCGGGAAAAACCCCGCTCCAATGAATGGCTTTACGGCTCATGGTCTTGTCCTTATTAGGGTCGGTCTGGCCGACTGGCGTTGGAAACGTAAAACAGATTCCGCCTTTTGCGCCGATGCAGCTTGAGACTTTTCCTACTTGAAGGAGACGAAATCGGCACAATCACGATCGGCACCTCAACCACGGCAATTGTGCCGATTTCGTCATGCCAACCCGCGAAAAACAACAAGCGAATCCGTCCCGATGCGAGCCACTCTGTAGGCCATTCTCATCAGGTGCTGCCATGAAAAAAATCACCGTCATCGACTCACATACCGGGGGCGAGCCCACTCGCCTGGTGATCGCAGGCTTCCCGGATCTGGGCCAGGGCTCCATGGCCGAGCGCAAGCAGATCCTTGAGCGCGACCACGATCAATGGCGCGCCGCCTGCGTGCTCGAACCTCGGGGCAGCGACGTGCTGGTGGGCGCGTTGTTATGCGAACCGCGAGCCGCCGACGCCTGTGCTGGTGTGATCTTTTTCAACAACAGCGGTTACCTGGGCATGTGCGGCCACGGCACCATCGGCCTGGTGCGCTCGCTGCATCATCTGGGGCGCATCACGCCAGGCGTGCATAACATCGAAACCCCGGTGGGCACCGTACAAGCTACCTTGCACGACGACCTGTCGGTGAGCGTGCGCAACGTGCCCGCGTATCGCTATCGCAAAGCGGTCGAACTGAGCGTGCCTGGCCACGGCGTGATCCAGGGCGATATTGCCTGGGGCGGCAATTGGTTTTTCTTGATCAGCGAGCATGGTCAGCGCATTGCCGGCGATAACGTCGAGGCACTGACTCACTACACCTGGGCAGTGCGTGAAGCCCTGGAGGCGGCCCATATCACCGGCAAGGATGGCGGTGTGATCGACCATATCGAACTGTTCGCCGACGACGCCCAGGCCGACAGCCGCAACTTCGTGCTGTGCCCCGGCAAAGCCTACGACCGCTCTCCCTGCGGTACCGGCACCAGCGCCAAACTGGCGTGCCTGGCGGCTGACGGCAAACTGGCCGAAGGGGCAACCTGGACCCAGGCCAGCGTGATCGGCAGCCAGTTCACCGCGCACTATGACGTGGTGGGCGAGCAGATCATCCCGACGCTGCGCGGCACCGCCCACCTGAGCGCCGAAGCCACCTTGCTGATCGAAGACAGCGACCCGTTCGCCTGGGGCATTGTGCTGTGAACGCCGAGGCCGATGTGATCGTGATCGGCGCCGGGATTGTCGGTGCGGCCTGCGCCCACGAGTTCGCCCGGCGCGGCCTGAAAGTGTTGGTGCTGGACAACGCCAGCGGTGGCGCCACCGGTGCCGGCATGGGCCACCTGGTGGCGATGGATGACAACGCCGCCGAACTGGCCCTGAGTCACTATTCCATTGGCCTGTGGAATGCCCTGCGCGACGAGATGCCCGCCGCCTGCGCTTACCGCAACTGCGGCACCTTGTGGCTGGCCGCCGATGATGCCGAGATGGACCTGGCACGGGCCAAGCAGCGCACCCTGGCCGACCATGGCATTGATGGGCAATTGCTCGACCGCGAACAACTGGCACAAATGGAACCGATGCTGCGCAAAGGCCTGGGTGGCGCTCTGAAAATCATCGGCGACGGCATTCTCTACGCCCCGGCGACCGCCCAATGGCTGCTGCAAAAACACCCACTGATCAGCCAGCTCCAGGCCGACGTCCAGGCCGTCGGTCCGCAACGCGTGCAACTGGCCGACCAGCGCACGTTGTCGGCCGAATACGTGGTCGTGGCCAATGGTTATCCCGCCCGGACGTTGCTGCCGGAATTACCACTGCGGCCAAAAAAGGGCCACTTGTTGATCACTGATCGCTACCCGGTGCAGGTCAGCCATCAACTGGTGGAACTGGGCTACGCCGCCAGCGCCCATGCCAGCGACGGCACCTCGGTGGCGTTCAATGTGCAGCCGCGTCCCACGGGGCAATTGCTGATTGGCTCGTCTCGTCAATTCGACACCCTGGAGCATGCGGTCGAGCCCGCCGTACTCGCGCGAATGTTGCAGCGGGCCGTGGAATATTTGCCGGGGTTGAGCGACCTCAATGGCATTCGCGCCTGGACCGGATTTCGTGCGGCGACACCGGACGGCCTGCCCATCCTCGGCGAGCATCCACAGCAAAAAGGCCTGTGGCTGGCGGTCGGGCACGAAGGCCTGGGTGTCACCACCGCCCCCGGCAGCGCCCGCCTGCTGGCGGCGCAAATGTTGGGTGAAACACCCGACCTGGATATTCGCCCTTACCTTCCCGAGCGCTTCGCTGGAGTGACCGCATGATTATTTACCTGGAGCGCCAACCGCTGACGGTGCGCGACGGCATCACCGTCGCCGCTGCGGTGACGGTCACTCGCACGTCCTGCACCGGCCAGCCTCGAGCAGCGTTTTGCGGCATGGGTATTTGCCAGGAATGCCGGATGACCATCAACGGCCGGCGCCAGCTGGCCTGCCAGACCTTGTGCCGCGAAGGCATGCAGGTGGAGCGCAGCGTATGAATCAAGCGTGCGACATTCTTATCGTGGGCAGCGGCCCCGCCGGTTTGGCCGCCGCCCGTGCCGCCAGCCGCGCGGGATTGCATATCACCGTGATCGACGATAACCCGCGTGCCGGTGGACAGATCTGGCGCAACGGACCGGATACTCAACTGGAACCTACGGTGCTGGAACGCCTGGCGGTGCTGGAACAGCCGTCGATTCGCTACCTGCCGGGGACGCGCGTGGTGGCGGCACTCCAGCCAGGATCGCTGCTGCTGGAGAATGCCGAGCATGGCTTTGTCATGGAGTACCGTCGGCTGATTCTCTGCTGCGGCGCCCGGGAATTGTTACTGCCCTTCCCCGGCTGGACCCTGCCGGGTGTCACTGGTGCCGGCGCCCTGCAAGCCCTGGTGAAAAATGGCTTGTCCATACAGGGCGAACGCACGCTGATTTCCGGCAGTGGCCCGCTGTTGCTGGCCAGTGCAGCCACGGCACGTAAAGCCGGGGCTCAGGTTGAAAACGTGCTGGAGCAGGCCTGCGCCAGATCCGTCACGGGATTTGCCGCGCAACTGTGGCGTTGGCCGACGAAGATTCGCCAAGCCCTCGACCTCGCCACCACGGCCTATCGCTGGAACAGTCACGTGGTCGAGGCCCTGGGTGACCAGCGGCTGGAAGCGGTACGGATCAAGGTCGGTAGCCGCCTCAAGGAAATCCCTTGTGAGCGCCTGGCCTGCGGTTTCGGGCTGGTGCCCAACACCACCCTCGCGGCGCACTTGGGGTGTGAACTGCAAGGCACCGCCATAGCGGTCGACTCACGGCAATGCACCAGCCTGCCCGAGGTGTATGCCGCGGGAGAATGCACCGGCGTCGGGGGCAGCGAACTGGCGTTGATCGAGGGAGAGATCGCCGGGCTGGCGGCCAGTGGGCAACACCCAGAGATTGAGGCACTGCTTGTGCGTCGCGACCATTGGCAGGCCTTTGCCGATCAGGTCAGGCAAGCCTTTGCGCTGAACCCGGCGATCCACCGCCTGGCACAGCCTGATACGCTACTGTGTCGCTGCGAGGATGTGCCCTTTGCTGCCATGGCTTGCGAAAGCTCCTGGACCGCCGCCAAACTGCAAACCCGCTGCGGCATGGGCGCTTGCCAGGGCCGCGTGTGTGGCACCGCCGCGCAAACCCTGTTTGGCTGGGACGCTCCGCTGCCACGCTCGCCATTAGTGCCGGCCAGGATCAGTACCCTCCTGTAGCCGCTGCCGAGGCACGAGGCTGCGATGCGTGTCCGCAGGACCGCCCTCGCCAAGCCCAGCGCAGCCTCGTACCTCGACAGCGGCTACAGCCACCGGCAGCGACTACACAACATAGGCACAGACATGAACGACACCGTGCTGCTCAACAGCCTCACCGCCGCTCCCCAGGATATCGACAGCCTGCTGGGCAGCATCGGGTTGATCCTGCCACTGCTGGACAGCATTCCCAGCACGGTGTTTTTCATCAAGGACCTGCAAGCCCGCTACCTGACGGCCAACCTGACCCTGGCCCAGCGCTGCGGTTTCAAGACAGTGGCCCCGTTGCTGGGCAAGACCTCCGCCGAAGTCTTCCCGGCGGTTCTGGGGCCGGTCTACACCGAGCAGGATCAACGCGTGCTGCGCCAGGGCATTACCATCAAAGGCCAACTGGAGTTGCACCTGTATGGCAGCCGCGAACCGGGTTGGTGCCTGACCCACAAGCTGCCGCTGTATGGATGCGACGGGCAGATCATCGGTATGGCCGGCATCTCCTTCGACCTGCAGGCGGCACGTGATGCGCACCCGGCCTATCAACGCCTGGCTGCTGTCGACCGGTATATCCGCGAGCATTACAATGAAGCGATTCGCATGGATGACCTGACGGCCATCGCCGACCTATCGGTGGCGCAACTGGAGCGCTACTGCAAACGGATCTTCCACCTGACGCCGCGGCAGATGATCCACAAAGTACGCCTGGAACATGCATCACGCTTACTGCTCGGTGAGTTACCGATCACCGACGTGGCGTTGCAATGCGGTTATACCGATCACAGCGCCTTCAGCCGTCAGTTCAAGTCGCTGACGGGGGTCAGCCCACGGCAGTTTCGCCAGAGTGCGGCGGGGTAAGTGCCGGCAGCGGCCCGCGCCAAAACGCCTGGTATTCGAACAAGTCCTTGAAGCCCATCTTGCGATACAGAGAAACCCCCAGGGCGGAGGCCTCAAGGAAACACCAGCGCGCGCCAAGGCCCATGGCATGCGCCAGGGAGGCCTGCATCAACTGCGTCGCATAACCCCGGCCGCGAAAAGCCGCATGAGTGCCCACATCGTTGAGCCGGGCCACCTGGTCAATCATCGACAAGGTCAGTGCGCACACCACCGTCCCCTGTATTGTCGCGGTGAAATGGTAAAGGTCTTCACCACCGTCCATGGCCAACTGATGCCGGGCTTGATAGTGCGCGGTCCATTCGGCAGACATCGCGAACGCGCTGCCCACGGGACCCGCCCAGTCGTCGAGGTTGTAGGTCAGGTTGATCTGCGGCGGGGCACCCCTCGCTGCTGCAGGTGCAAAGGTTGCCAGGTCAAGCACCATCGCCGTTGTGGTCTCGATAACAGTAAACCCCAGGTTCGCCAGGGGTTCCTGCACACACCCGATCTTATCCCGGTGGACCATCGTGCGCACCGGCACCACGGTGCGGGGGATCAGCTCCAGAATGGCATCCAACCCGTCACCCAGGAGGCCGCTGCCCACCCGGATAAACAGCAGGTTCCACTCATTGATGTGCAGATCAGCGAAATACCCGTTTACGCAGGCGTTGAAGCGCCGGTGCAACGGGCATGTCACAGCGAAATAGTGGTGTTCGGTCTGGTGATAAAGGCTGGCGAGATCGAGGGGGCCAATGGCGTGCATAACGGGGGTCCGGGCAAAAACCCAGTCTTGGCGACACCGCTTAAAGGCACCGTAAATGCTTTCCGAAAAGGCCCGACGAAAAATCGTATACGTTTGTCCATTTTTCAGTTTGTAAAAAGAAATTTCAGAGCACCGTCGAGGTCAGTATTTTCATCACCCACCCGTTAAGGAAACGGCCATGAAATTCTCCGCAGTCTCACAATCCTTGTCCCGCTGGGCAGGCAGTGCCCGGACGTTCTACGCGGCAGTGGCGTTGATTTTTCTGTGGAGTTTGAGTGGACCGTATTTCCACTACAACGACACCTGGCAACTGATCATCAATACCTCAACCACCATCATTACGTTCCTGATGGTGTTCCTGATTCAGAACACGCAAAACCGTGACAACGATATTTTGCATATCAAGATTGATGAGTTGCTGCGCGCCACCAAGGACGCACACAACGCGGTATTGAGCCTGGATGGCTTGGATCGCAAGACGCTGGAAAAGCTGCGCGGCGAGTACAAGACCATCGGCGACAATGAAACGATCACACCCACAACCCTGGTCACGGATGTGTCCGAAGACGGCGCACAGAGCAAGACCGACCTGAATCAGGCGTAAAAAAACGGCGGTTGGAGTAGGTCCAACCGCCGTTTTTCATTTGGCCCTTAACGGCTCTATCGCCGGAATCAGCCTTCTCCCTGGTGACCTTTTCCATAAGTCGAGGCCAGCGCCCTGGCCTTTTCCAATTGGGTTTCCAGCTTGGGCAGCGTTTCGTCCACCAGCGCCTTGATTTCTGGCACCTCGGACGCTGCGCCTTCCTGCTTGAACAAGGCGATGGCGTCTTCATTGGCCTTGACCTGCTGCGCGGTGTACGCCGCGTCGAACGAGTCACCGTCCTTGAGTTCGGGCATCAGGCTTTCAGCCTTGTCGACGATTTTCTCCCGAGGGGCCACCGGCAGGTCGAGCTTCTTGGCGATCGCCGCCAGGTGCTGGTTGGCGGTGGTGCGCTCGTTGATCACCTCGATGGTGTAGTCCTTGATTTCCTGGGACGAGGTCTTGGCGTGGGCCATGCGACTGGTTTCGATATCGGCCATGCCCTTGGCCGAAGCCTGCTCGATAAATTCGGCGGGCGACTGGGCGAAAGCATTGCTGGCGCCGAGGCCCAGCAGCATCGCGAAACTGGCGGTGCGTAACCGGATAGCCATGCGGCTCATGATGGGTTCCTCCAAGTAATAAACAGGTGTAGGGGAACGAACCCCGCCCTGAATTTGAATTTTCAAGGCGGCAAAGGTTTAGAAAAAACTGGCCAGTGCGACGAACGGTCGTCGGTGGCTCACGCCTTGTGCCCGAACAATCCCGGCAATGCATGAGCCAGGGCATTGATGGCAAAGCCGATAAACATCACCCCGCACAGTCGAGTGATCATCACTTCATGACGCTGATAAACCGCACGCACCTGCCGAGCACCGACCACCCCAATGAGGATCGCGTAAGCGGCAATACCGCCCACAAAGCTGATGAAGATCAGCCACGGCAGCATCGACCAGGTGAGCAGTTCAGCGCGGCTGGAGAGCAACGCGGTGAAGGTCGCCACGGCCACCGGATACGCCTTGGGGTTGGTCAGGCCGAACAGGATGCCGTGCCAGAACGGTTTACGCGCCGCGCCCTGAGGCGTTTCCCCGCTGCTGCGCTGGGTGCGGATAGCGCGCCAGCCAAGCCAGAACAGATACAGACCGCTCAGCACGCCCAGTACATCAAAAGCGCTGCTGCCGATTTCCCGGGCGCCGACGATGGCGATCAACGCGGTGCTGCACCACACCACATCCCCCAGCAAATGCCCGCACAAAAAACCGGCCCCGGCACGACGGCCGCGTGCGGCACCAATGCCGAACACCGCCAGCACGCCGGGGCCAGGCGTAATGGCATAGATAAAACCCGAGGCGAGGACGGCAAACAACAAGGATGAAGTCATGGGCGTTTGGCTCTGGCAGAGGGAAAGCGGGTCGGTTGATTCTGCATGTTCTGTGGCTACGGGTAAAACTTCATTCCTGCGTAAGGTTTATCACGACAGGCCTGTAGGCGTGACGCCAGGTCACCGACATGGATTTCCAGCTTATGACCGTCGGGATCGAGAAAATAGAACGAGGCGCCTTCACTGCGGTTATCCCGCCATTCCTGCACGCCGGCGGCTCGCAGACGCTCCACGTGAGCCGAAAAGTCGGCGCCGACCACGCTGAATGCATAGTGGGTGTATTCGGCCACTGGCGCGCAGGGGCGCAACGGGTCCAGCGACAGACACAACCAGAGCCCGGGCAGCGAGAGGTAGGCACCGTTGTCCCACGTGGCATCAAGATGCAGGTGCAGCAGGCCGTGGTAGAAGCCGACGCTACGATTCAGGTCGGTGACGGACAGGGTCAGGTGGTTGAGGCCTGAGAGCATGTTGTGAGTCCTTTTTGGGCGTGAACATCAAGACAATACATTCTCAACCTGCTCAATCAACCACTGCAACGCCGGATCCCCTCCCCGCCGCGAATGCCAGGCCAGCACGAAGGCAAAGGCCGGGATAGGAAACGGCGGCGACACGGCTAGCAGCCGCTCCTGATCAATGTCGAGCAGGCTGCGGGACGAGACGGTGAGAATCAGGTCGGTCCCCTGGATCAGTTGGGGAGCCACGCCCCAATGCGGCAGGCTGATGGCGACATGTCGACGTTCACGAATCGCCGTCAGCGCCCGTTCGATTTCCGGGGTCCCGCTGCCGCGCATTTCCAGCAGTACATGGGGACGCGCCAGGTAAGTGGGCAAGTCGAGGATGCCATCGGCGGGCAGGCTGTCGCGGTCTACCAGGCAGGCATAGTGCTCTTCGAACAAGGGTGTGCTGCGCAGTTCGGCAGGCAGGTCGGGAAACACGCCGGCAGCCAGGTCGATATCGCCGTTGAGCACACCTTCGACCATGCCTTCGCGGCTGGCAGGGATGATCAACAGATCGATCCCAGGAGCTTCCCGACGCAAGGTGCGTACCAGTCCCGGCAACAACAGAGCAGCGCCGTAGTCCGACATGGCCAGGCGAAAGGTACGCTTGGCCGAGGCGGGATCAAAGCGGTTCGGTGCCAGCAACGCTTGCACTTGGGCCAGGGCATCGGCCAACGGCGTGGCCAGCTCCAGGGCGCGAGCCGTGGGCACCAATGCGCCGCCCTGGCGCACCAACAGCGGATCCCCCAGCAAGTCGCGCAAACGCGCCAGCGCATGGCTCACTGCCGGCTGGCTCAAGTGCAGACGCTCAGCGGCGCGGGTGACATGTTGCTCGCTGAGCAAGGCGTCGAGGATCACCAGCAAGTTGAGGTCGATGCGGCGCAGATCATTCATCCGGTGCATGTCCAGCATAAGAACTTGGAATTTAAATTTGCGCGACGAATGCTCTAGAGTCCAGAAAAACCTCTGGGAGAATCTTCATGACCACGTTGCATTGGGTAGGCTTGTTGCTGTTGGCGGTGATAGCAGGCGCGGTGGTTCCGTTTCAAAGCGCGATCAACGCTAATCTCGGGCGTGGGCTGGGGCACCCGTTATGGGCAACCCTGGCCTCATTGTTGGTGAGTATCGTGGTGTTGCTGCCCGTCATTGTGGCGCTGCGTTTGCCACTGCCCAGCCTGGACTTCATCACCAAGGCGCCCTTGTGGATGTGGGCCGGCGGCGCGTTCGGGGTGTGCTTCATTTCCCTGGCACTGATCCTGCTGCCCAAGCTCGGGGCGTCGGGGTTTATCGCCTTGGCCATGGCCGGGCAAATCATTGCCTCACTGCTGTTGGATCACTTCGGGCTGTTCGGCCTGGTGGAGCGGCAACTGACAGCGCCCCGGTTGATCGGGGCACTGATGTTGATCGCAGGCGTGGCGCTGATTCAGTTCAGTGCGGTGCCGAGTAAAGTCCTGGCAGCCGCTTGATGATCAGAACTTGTCCAGTGTCCGCAACTTTTGCGGCAAGCCCCAGAGCAACAGCGCGGCTGCGATCAGCGCACACACGCCGATGACATAGAGGGCTGGCGTGGTGCTGCCGGTCAGGTCGCGGATCCGGCCGACCATCACCGGGCTGACAATGCCGCCGAACTGACCCAGAGTATTGATCACTGCAATCCCGCCTGCCGCCCCTGCTCCTGCGCCGGCCAGCAGTTTCGGTGGCAAGGTCCAGAAAGTCGGAATTGAGGCGATGATGCCCGCGCCCAACAGGCCCAAGGCGACAATCAGGAACGTGGTGTGATCGGCAAAGATCCCGGCACAGAAGAACCCCACCGCGCCCAGGGCCACCAAGCCGCTGACAAACTTGCGACGCTCGCCGGTGGCGTCCGATAAACGTCCGATCACCACCATGCTGATGGCTCCGCACACGTAGGGAATAGCCGTCAGCAAGCCGATCATCACCGGGCTTTCGGTACCGGCGCTGCGGATCAGTTGTGGCGCCCAGAAGTTCAGGCCGTAAGACGCGACCTGGATCAGAAAGTAGATAAACCCAAGCATCAGGAAGCCCGGAATACGTATCGCCGCCAGCAGCGAACCGCCATGTTTGTTCGGTTCATGCTGGGCAATGCGGCTGGACAGCAAGGCCTTTTCTGACGTGCTCAGCCAGTGGGCGTCCTCAATGCGGTCCTTGAGCAGGATCAGCACCAGGAAGCCCAGGCCGATGCAGGGCAAACCACCCAGCAGGAACAACCAGTGCCAGCCGCGCATCTGCAGCACGCCGTCCAGATGCTCCAGCACCAGGCCGGAGAACGGCGCGCCCACCAATCCGGCAAAAGCGGAGGCCAGGAACAACATTGAGGTGATGCGCCCACGGTAGTTTTGCGGGAACCACAGGGTCAGGTAATACAACACACCGGGAGCAAATCCGGCCTCCATTGCGCCGATGATGAAACGCAGCCCGTAGAACTGCCATTCGGCGGTCACAAATACCATAGCCGCCGTGGCCAGGCCCCAGGACATCATGATCCGCGCGATCCAGCGACGGGCGCCGACCTTGTACAGCATCATGTTGCTCGGCACTTCGAAGATCACGTAGCCGACGACAAACAGCCCTGCCCCCAGGCCGTAGGCGGTGTCACTCAAGCTCAGGTCGGTCTGCAACTGGAACTTGGCGAAGCTGATGTTGATGCGGTCAAAAAAGGCGAACAGGTAGCACACCATGATCAGCGGCATCAGGCGCCAGGCGACCTTGCTGACCAGGGCTTTTTCAGCATCGTGCTCAGCGACCGGGCGCACGCCGGCCTCCAACGTATTAAGGCTCATTGTTTTTCTCCAGGCGGACTGCCCGCAGGTGTCCGATTGTTTTTGTTGTCTGGTTGAGACTTACAGCGTCGCGATATAGCCCGGCGCCGGATGCAGATCGCAGTTGCGCCCCGCCTTGGCCACCTGGCCAGGCAATTCGTGGCCGAGCAGCGCCGGCAGTTGCCGGGACATGTGCAACAGGTGAGGCAGGTCGATGCCGGTGTGAATACCGACTTCATCACACAGATTGACCAAGTCTTCGGTGCAGATATTGCCCGACGCCCCTGGCGCAAACGGACAGCCACCCAGGCCACCGAGGGCCGCGTCAAAACGCCGGGCACCGGTTTCATAGGCGGCCAGTACGTTGCACAAACCCAGGCCTCGAGTGTTGTGAAAATGCAGGGTCAGATCATGAGCACCCACACGCTCCAGCACCCGTTTAACCAAGCGCTCGACCTGACGCGGATTGGCCATGCCCGTGGTATCGGCCAGCGTCACACCCTGGATACCCAACGCCAGATAGGCGTCCACCAATTGCAGCACATGGTCTTCGTCGACCTTGCCTTCGAATGGGCAGCCGAAGGTGGTCGCGATACTGCCGTTGAGCCTCACCGGGTGGTCGGCGGCAAAGCTGACCACGTCGCCAAAGGCCGCCAAGGAAGCTTCGCAGCGCATGCGCATATTGGCCAAGTTATGGGTCTGGCTGGCGGACATCACCAGGTTCAACTCATCGGCCCTGGACTCGACCGCGCGCATGGCGCCCTTGAGGTTGGGAATCAGCGCCACGTAAATGATACCTGGGCGACGGGTGATGCCCTGGAAGACGTGCTCACCATCGCGCAGTGCCGGGATGGCCTTGGGCGAAACGAACGAGCCGGCTTCGATTCGAGAAAATCCAGCCAGGGACAACTGGTCGATCAGGGCGATCTTATCGGCGGTCTCGACCCAGGTCGGCTCGATCTGCAGCCCATCACGAGGAGAGACTTCTTGCACGATCAGCGAGTCTGCATAATTTTTCATTGAACCACCCCCGAGGCTTTCAGGCGTTGAATATCAGCCACCGTCAGGCCCAGGTCAGCGAGGATGTCATCCGTGTGTTGCCCCAGACTGGGCCCCTGCCAGTTCACCGCCCCTGGGGTTTCCGAAAGTTTGGGCACGATGCCGGGCATCTTCACCGTCAGGCCACCGGGCAGGTCAGCGTTGAGCAGCATGTCCCGGGCCTGATAGTGCGGATCGGCGACAATATCGGCCACGGAGTAGATGCGCCCGGCAGGTACTTCGGCCGCTTCCAGGGCACTGAGCACCTGGTCGATGGGCAAGCTACTGGTCCAATGGGTGATTGCCGCGTCCAGCAGGCCGCTTTTGACCGCGCGTCCGTCGTTGTGGGCAAACTCCTCGGCTTCGGCCAGATCGACGCGACCAATGGTGGTCATCAGGCGCTTGTAGATCGGGTCACTGTTGCCAGCAATCACCACATACGCGCCGTCCGCCGTGAGGTAGGTGTTGGACGGCGCGATACCCGGCAAGGCACCGCCGCTGCGTTCACGGACATGGCCGAGCATGTCGTATTCCGGAACCAGGCTTTCCATCAGGTTGAACACGCTTTCCGCCAGGGACACGTCCACCATCTGGCCATCGCCCTGGCCGGTCTTGACCCGCAACAACGACATCAGCGCGCCGATCACCCCGTGCAACGAGGCCAGGGAATCGCCGAGGCTGACGCCAACACGCGCCGGTGGTGAGTCGGGATTGCCGGTGGTGTAGCGAATCCCGCCCATGGCCTCGCCGATGGCGCCAAAACCTGGCCGGTCACGATAAGGGCCGGTCTGGCCGTAGCCGGAGATACGCACCAGGGTCAACTTGGGATTGAGGGCGTGTAATACATCCCAACCCAGGCCGAGTTTTTCCAGGCCTCCGGGGCGCAGGTTTTCGATCAGCACGTCGGCGTCGGCCAGCAATTGCTTGATCAAGCTGATGCCTTCGGCAGACTTGAGGTCCAGGGCCAGGGATTTTTTGTTGCGTGATTGCAGGTACCACCACAGCGACGTGCCTTCGTGCAGCTTTCGCCATTTGCGAAGCGGATCGCCCTGCCCCATGGCCTCGACCTTGATCACCTCGGCGCCAAACTCGGCCAGCAGCCGTGCGGCAAAGGGCGCGGCGATCAGCGTGCCGATCTCGATCACCTTGATGCCGCTCAGGGGAGCTGTCATGGGGTGTGCCTCTTATTCTTGGAATGTGGGCCAAGGCTAGAGGACGACGACGGTATAAATCCAATCTTCAGTTGGCAACGAGCGTTCGCGAAACGCGAATGCACAGAGCATTGCCTGACGCACCGATCCGTCAGACTTGTGCTTCAGTGCCTTGTAGATATTCGAACAGCAATCGACTGACCGGTGACAACGAAGCCTCATTGCGGATCACCAGAATCAACCGCCGGTCCGACCACTCATCCGTCAACGGCACGGCCTGCAACCCCAAGGCCCGGCCGAACAGTTCATAGGCTTTTTGCGGCAGGATGCCGATGCCCATGTTGGCCTGGACCATCCGGCACATCGCATCAAACCCCGGCACATGAATCCTCAGGCGCAACAGTTTGCCGGCCTCACGTGCGGCAGCGTGGGTGCGCATATTGATGGAACTGGCCGAATGCAGACCGACATAGTCACTGTCCAGAGTGTCGGCAAAGGCCAGGGTTTCACGGCTGGCCAATGGGTGACCCGCCGGCATCAACACCACCAGTTTGTCTCGGCGGTAGGTCACGCTGAGCAAGCCTTTGGTGTCGGTATCGCTGGAGCAGATGCCCAGGTCTGCAACGCCGTCGAGCACGCCTTGAACCACGCCACGGCTGGGACGTTCTTCCAGGTCGGTTTTCACCTGAGGGTGCAGCCCGGAAAAATCCCGCAAATCTTCAGGAAGAAACTGAATGATCGCCGAGAGATTAGCCAACATACGCACATAGCCGCGTACACCATGGCTGTGTTCGCCCAGTTCCAGGCCCATTTTCTCGACGTTGAACAACATCTGCCGCGCGTGATGCAGCAAGGTTTCGCCAGCGGCCGTGAGGTTCATGCCCTTGGCCTGACGTACAAACAGGCTCACACCCAGCACCTGCTCCAGCTCCATCAGGCGCTTGCTGGCGGCCGAGACCGCAATGGCCTCACGGGCGGCGGCGCGGGTCAGAGTGCCCTCTTCGTGGACCGCGACAAACAGCTGCAGAGTGATCAGGTCAAGGCGGCGGATCAGGCTTTTTTGCAGCATCAGACGGGCTCAGAGGCCAGGCGATTAATATCCACTTGCTCCACCACCGGCTGCGCAGCGCCGTGACGAACGGCCGTCAACATCGCCCGGCCTACGGTTTCGGTGCTCACCACCCAACCTGGCCGTGTGCGGCGGACCAGCGACAGCAGCGGGCCTGTCACGGTATAGATCGACTGATAAAGCGGGGTTTTCGAGCGCACGCCGTGGAGTGGCTGAATGATGCCAGGACGAAACAGATACACCGCCTTGAACGGCAGGCGCAGCAAGGCGTTTTCAGTCTTGCCCTTGACCCGGGCCCACATCACCTTGCCCGTCTCCGAGCTGTCGGTGCCGGTACCAGACACGTAGACAAAGGTCATCTGTGGATTGAGCCGGGCCAGGGTGCTGGCAGCCACCAGGGTCAGGTCGTAAGTCAGGTGGGTGTACTTGGCTTCATCCATGCCCACCGAGGACACGCCCAGGCAGAAGAAGCAGGCATCAAACCCTTGCAACAGGTTTTCCAGGGGCTGGAAGTCGAGCATGTCGGCGTGCAGCACCTGATGCAGTTTGTCGTGTTCCTGGGTCAGGGGCGTACGGCCGACCGCCACCACTTCCTGCACATCACTGGCCAGCAGGCACTCGCGCAACACGCCCTGGCCGACCATACCGGTGGCACCGAATAACAGAACTCTCATAAAAACTCCCCGGCTCAGGTGTTTACTGAACGGTAAACGATCCTCGCGCCCTCTCTTCTGGGCACAATAATTCTGCAAGTTAACACTGAACCCAAGCGTGTGTGGTAACAGCTTTCGAAAACCATATTATTTTGCCCCGCCCACTGAACGGCACTGCCGCCCATAGGGTGCGATATCTACAGACTCCCTAAAAACAAACGAAGCGACAATTTCACCATAAAAAAGTAGGACCTTACCCACATCAAAAACTCCAACCTGAATAAGACGCATGGGAAACGCCCGACTTTTTCAAAATACATTTACTCGCTAAGGTTCTGCCCCTACAAACATAAAGTACAAATCAGCGATGGATAGCTCTTCATTCAACAAATTCACAAACTACAAAAAAATAATTCAACTAGCAGATAATGACTGGCAAACGGCAAAATCAGGCCGAATCTGCGAATTAAATGTCTCAGTAGACAGCAACAACCTTCTTACCGATCAGTATGGACGAAACATCTATCATTTTTGCACGACCTCATATCTAGGACTGGATTACCACAAAAAAATTCTTAAAGGTGCGATTTGCGGCATACAAAACGCCGGAACATTACGCATTGCAAACTCTAAAAATCGCTGCAAACTCGCCATACTTGACCAATATGAAACAGAACTTTCCGAACTTTTTAGTGCGATTTGCCTGAGCACCCTTTCTTGTAGCGCTGCCAGTTCTGGAATATTACCTTTGCTTGCCAGCGGTGTATTTACAGACAACACTCCTCCCGTCATGGTATTCGATAAAAAATCCCATTATTCAATGAATCACCTTAAAGCCTCATGCGCCGATGAGACAGAAGTGATTACTGCACCTCATAATGACATCTCATTTCTCGAAGATTTATGTAAAAAGCATAAAAATTGCGTACGTAGCTGATGGCATATATAGCATGGGCGGTGTTGCCGACTTGGAGAACCTACTTTATTTGAAGTCACGCTATGGGCTATTCCTTTATCTAGACGACTCTCATGCTTTATCGGCAGTAGGAGGAGGTGGGCGAGGATATGTACGACCACGACTTTCACAGCTAGATGATCAAATTATTATAGTCGCATCGCTTGGCAAATCGTTTGGAGCAAGCGGCGGCTTAGTCATGTTTGGTAGCGAGCGTCAAAAAAAGCTCATATATCGCTACGGAGGGTCTAACAACTGGTCCCAAAGTTTAAACTCTGCGGCCATCGGAGCAGGATTGGCATCCATCAAAATACACAAGACAGATGAACTCGCCACTCTTCAAAAAACACTTCAGGCCAACATCAAACTTTTCGACAGCCTAATAAAAACAGAGCAATCGGGAGCAAACACCGCAATCCGCCTGATCACTTGTGGCGACGCTAAAACAGCAAACACGCTAGCCATCAAACTCGCGAACAATGGATTCTTTACCTCAGCCGTATTCTTTCCGGTGGTACCACGAGGAAAAGCCGCCATACGTATCACATTACGAGCAGATATGCCCCACTCACTAATTCGCTTATTCTGCACCAAACTAACCGACTTAATGAAGCAGCACATCGAAGCAGATAACCATTAAAAAGCCAAAATACCGAGACACTAAAAACGCAGACCAGCATATTACCGGGCAAACGCTTAAACGGTAAAACCGCAAGACAAACACTCTCCCAACCTTCTACTAGAGACTTACTACAGTAAGGATATTCTGCCCTTGAAAAGCACCACAACCCTGACAATCGCCTGTAGCGCTGCCTTTTTGTCCCAAGTCGGCATCAGTATTTACTTGCCCGCCGTCCCGGCGATTGCCCAGGCGTTGCCGGCAGCTGAAGATCAGGTGGCGCTGGCCCTGGCGGTTTACCTGATCGGCATGGCCCTTCCGATGCTGTTGTGGGGCAGCCTTGGAGAGCGAGTGGGTAGAAAGCCCGTGTTGTTCGCGGCATTAGCCTTGTATGTCTTGGCCACCGCAACGATTCCCTCGGCTTACAACCTCGAATCCTTCCTGGCTCTGCGCTTGATTCAGGGCCTGGGCGCGGGCGGTGTGTCGGTGATGGCGCGGGTGCTGGTCCGCGACAGTTTCAGCGGTGCGCTGTTGGCCAAGGGATTGTCGTGGCTGGGAATGACCTTCGTGATCGCTCTGGGGATCGGTCAGTTTATTGGCTCATTGCTACAGGTAGCGTTCGGCTGGAAAGCAATTTTTTATGGGCTGGCACTCGCGGCCATCGGGCTGATGATTGCGTTGCAGCGGGTCGCATTCCCCGCCTTATTGAAAGTGCCTGGGCAAATGTCCGCCTGGCGAATCTACGGCACGATCCTGCGCCATCCGGCATTCCTGCGGGCGGCCCTGGCAGGAGGCCTGGGTTATGGCGTGATCATCGCATTCAATACCTGTGCACCGTTGATCCTGCAAGGGCACTTCGCGTGGAGCGCAGCAGAATATGGACTGTTGGGCTGGCCGATCAGCGCGGCGTATCTGGCCGGCGCGCTGATGGTCAATCGTTTCGTCGCACGCACTGGGCGCCTGTCGATGATGAGTTGGGGCGTGGCGCTGGTGATGTGCGGCAGTGCCACGATGTTGCTGGGCAGCGTGTTCGCAAGCGGCCTGGCAGTCCTGTTGTGGCTGCCGTATTGCCTGGCCGTGTTCGGACAATCGATGAGCTACCCCATCAGCTTGTCTCTGGCCAATGATGCATCACCGGTGAGTGGGTCCTACGCCATAGCGTTGAGCGGTTTCATGCATCAGTTGACGGCCGCCATGATCGGCGGTGTCGCCAGCTTACTGGCCAGTCAGCAAGCATGGCCACTGGCGCTGCTATGTGTGGCACTGGCGGGCGGCGCACTGCTGTGCGTCGCCCGATCCCGAGCTGATTAAAAGGCGCTGCGAAAGATCTCTTCAACCTGGCGCTGATCGGCGCGCCGTGGGTTAGTCAGCCCACAAGCATCCTTGAGCGCGTTGCTGGCCAGCAGCGGGATGTCCTGCAATTTGGCGCCCAACTCCCGCAGGCCGACGGGGATGTCGACGTCATGGGACAGGCTACGAATGGCAACAATAGCGGCTTGTGCACCCTCTTCGGGGGTCACACCCTTGATGTCCGCGCCCAAGGCCCGGGCGACATCGCTCAGGCGCTCGGCGCTGACGCTGGCGTTGAAGCTTTGTACATGGGGCAACAGCACGGCATTGCAAACGCCGTGAGGCAAGTCATACAGGCCGCCCAACTGGTGCGCCATGGCGTGCACGAAGCCCAGGGAGGCGTTGTTGAAAGCCATGCCGGCGAGAAACTGTGCATACGCCATGTTTTCCCGGGCGGCCATATCGTTGCCATCACGTACCGCCAGGCGCAGGTTGGCACTGATCAGTTCGATGGCCTTGATCGCACAGGCGTCGGTGATCGGCGTAGCGGCAATGGATACGTAGGCCTCGATAGCGTGGGTCAGGGCATCCATGCCAGTGGCGGCGGTCAAGCCCTTGGGCATGCCGACCATCAGCGCCGGGTCGTTGACCGACAGCAACGGTGTGACGTTGCGGTCGACAATGGCCATTTTCACATGACGGGTTTCGTCGGTGATGATGCAAAAACGGGTCATCTCGCTGGCGGTACCGGCAGTGGTGTTGATGGCCACCAGTGGCAGTTGCGGCTTGGTCGACCGGTCGACACCTTCATAGTCGCCGATGTGCCCGCCATTGGTGGCGCACAAGGCAATGCCTTTGGCGCAATCATGGGGCGAGCCACCGCCCAGGGACACCACAAAATCGCAGGCGCTTTGCTGCAGCAGCGCCAGGCCTTTTTCGACGTTCTCGACATTGGGGTTGGGCTTGGCGCCATCGTAGATCACCGAGTCGATGTCTTGCATCGCCAGCTTTTCGGCGATCATGCCGGCCACGCCCGCCTTGACCAACCCCGTGTCGGTGACGATCAACGCCTTGCGAAAGCCGTAGTTGCGGATGGCAGACATGGCTTCGTCGAGGCAGTCGATGCCCATGATGTTGACCGCAGGGATGAAGAAGGTGCTGCTCATGAAGAATCCTCTGGGAGCGTTGATGGCTACAGCATTGACCTCCCTCGCCTGTAGCATCTTGACAAGGATCAAGCCCTGCTCATGATAAAGTCCCCCCCCAGCCGTTTTTGAGTAGACCCGCCGCAATGAAGGATTTCCAGGATGTTGACGCCCACCTTGAAGACTGGAGCGCCTTGCGCAGCAGCACCGACTTCAATGGGATTCTGATCGGCAACGGCGCCAGCCGTGCGGTGTGGGAAGACTTTGCCTACGACTCCCTGTTCGAAAACGCCCGCACGGTGGAAGAAAAGCCGCTCAGTCAATCCGAGCTGAGCGTGTTCGACGCGATGCAGACCCGCAGTTTCGAGCAGGTGCTGGGGGCGCTGAAAACCACCAGTCGGGTCAACAAAGCCCTGGCGGTCAGCTCGGCGGCGCCGCGTAATCGTTACTACGCAATCAAGGAAGCACTGATCAACACCATCCACGGCGTGCATATTCCGTGGCGCCTAGTGCAGCCGTCGCTGCTTGCGACGATGAATCAGGAACTGGCCAGCTATTCCACGGTATTTACCAGTAACTACGACCTGCTCAACTACTGGTCGGTCCTGCAGGTACCCGGTATCGATGATCTGTTTCGCAGCGCCGACGCCAGCTTTGACCTGCGTAATACCGTGAGCAACAACAGTCGTATTCTGTACCTGCACGGCGGCCTGCATCTGGTGCGCAACCTGGACGGAACTGCGCGTAAATTACCGACCACCGACAGCACCTTGCTCAGCAGTTTTGCGATCAACAATACGATCAAAACCCTGGACGACGTGCCGCTGTTTGTCAGCGAAGGCAAGGTTGAGGAGAAGCTCAAGACCATCCGCAGTTCCGATTACCTGTCGTTCTGCTACGAGCAGTTGCTGAACCATGAAGGTGCGCTGTGCATCTTCGGGCATCACCTGGGGCCGCAGGATTCACACCTGGTGCAAGCGATTCGACAGGCCAAGGTGAAGACCTTGGCGATTTCGGTGTTTGGTCGCAGCGAAGGGTTTATTCAGCAGCAAAAGCGGCGTTATGCCGGGCTGTTCGAAGGGATGGACGTGCAGTTGCGGTTCTTTGATGCGCGCACGCATGCACTGGGCAATCCGGCATTGTCGGTTCCCGTGGAACGCTAATCCTCTAAACGTAGCAGTTGTCGAGCCCTGGCGAGGCTACGATGCAGGCGCTGCGGTCTGACAGGTACACCGTGGTGACCCTATCGCAGCCTCGCTAAAGCTCGACACCCACATTGACCGGATTCCAAAACAAGGTGGCGGTCATTCTTCGCTGCTGTGCACCACCACCAACAACTGCGCCTGCACCTCCCCCACCGACCTGATGCGGTGGGGCTTCTGCGCATTGAAATGCAGCGCATCGCCCCGCTCCAGAATCACCCGCTCGTTCATGAAGTCCACCTCCACCCGGCCTTCATGGACAAACAGAAACTCCTCCCCCAAGTGCTCCTTGAAGGTCTTGTCGGTGAACTCCGCCGGCGGGTAGATGATGAACGGCAACAGGCTGCGCTCGCTGACCTGATGGGCCAACACCGCGTAACCCGGTGACGCATCGGTGCCGGACAACGCCTGACGCTCGTGGCTGCGCACCAGGCTGTAGCTGTCGAGGCTGACGTTGTCTTCGCTGAACAACTCTTCGACTTTCACGTTCAGCGCCTTGGCCAGTTTCAGCGCGGCGGCAATCGACGGCGTATTGAGGCCGCGTTCGACTTTCGACAGGTAGCTCTTGGTCATCCCGGACTTTTCGGCCAGGGCCTCCAAGGTCACGCCAAGTTTTTTTCTCAGTATTTTCAAACGGATAGACATGTGCAGCGGTTAATCCATGAAAGAGGCGATGATGAGTGCTTGCCAATGACACTTTGTGTCATATAGTCTCTTAAGTGTCATTTGCGTTCACCCAACGACCTTGCGAGCAACGGGGAACGAACACATCCGACGTCCATTGAACTAGCCAAAGGACACCAACATGGCCAAGACATTAGCACTCCCCAAAGACCAACTGGTCAAGCAAGCGCTGAGCCAGATGCAAAACACCCTGGCGGATAATACGTGGACCGACCGGCAAAAGCTGGCGCTGACCTGCCGTATTCTGTTCGAGAACGGCCACGACTCCGGCCTCGCCGGGCAAATCACCGCCCGCGGCCCGCAGCCTGGCACCTACTACACCCAACAACTGGGCCTGGGTTTTGATGAAATCACCGCTGGCAATCTGCTGCTGGTCAACGAAGATCTGGAAGTCCTCGAAGGCCATGGCATGCCCAACCCGGCCAACCGTTTTCACAGTTGGGTCTACCGTGGCCGGCCGGATGTGAACTGCATCATTCACACCCACCCGACCCACATCGCCGCGCTGTCGATGCTCGAAGTGCCGCTGCAGGTGTCCCACATGGACCTTTGCCCGCTGTATGAAGATTGTGCCTTCCTGGAAGCCTGGCCCGGCGTGCCGGTCGGCAATGAAGAAGGCGAAATCATCACCACCGCCTTGGGTGACAAGCGCGCCATTCTGCTTTCCCACCACGGCCAACTGTCCACCGGTACCACCATCGAAGAAGCGTGCGTGATCGCCCAGTTGATCGAGCGCGCGGCCAAGTTGCAGTTGCTGGCGATGTCGGCTGGCACCGTCAAATCGATCCTACCGGCCCTGGGGCGTGAGGCCCATGACTGGATTTCCAAGCCCAAGCGCCATGCTGCCGCCTTTAACTACTACGCTCGGCAGAACCTGCGTCAACACGCCGATTGCCTGAACTGAAACCCTTTTCGACCGGAGACTTTCCATGTCCAGCCCTTCTATTCACGGCATTATCGGCTACACCATCACCCCTTTCAGCGCCGGCGGTGAACGCCTTGACCTCGACGCCCTGGGCCGTTCCATCGACCGTTTGATCGACGGCGGCGTACACGCCATCGCGCCACTGGGCAGCACCGGCGAAGGCGCCTACCTGAACGATGCAGAGTGGGACGAAGTCAGCGCCTACAGCCTGCAAAAAGTCGCCAAGCGCGTGCCGACCATCGTCAGCGTCTCCGACCTGACCACCGCCAAGGCCGTACGCCGTGCGCGCTTCGCCGAAGCCCACGGTGCCGATGTGGTGATGGTCCTGCCGACGTCTTACTGGAAACTCAGCGAAGCGGAAATCCTCGCCCACTATGCCGCCATCGGCGACAGCGTCGGCGTGCCAATCATGCTCTACAACAACCCGGCCACCAGCGGCACCGACATGTCGGTGGACTTGATCCTGCGTATTCTCAAGCAGGTCGACAACGTGACCATGGTCAAGGAGAGCACTGGCGACATTCAGCGTATGCACCAGTTGCACCGCCTGAGCGATGGCCAGGTGCCGTTCTACAACGGTTGCAACCCGCTGGCCCTGGAAGCGTTTGCGGCCGGTGCCAAAGGATGGTGCACAGCGGCGGCGAACCTGATTCCACAGCTCAACCTGGACCTGTACCAGGCGGTGCTGGCCAACGACCTGACGAAGGCACGGGAGCTGTTTTATCGCCAGTTGCCGTTCCTGGACTTCATCCTCAAGGGCGGCTTGCCGGCGACGATCAAAGCCGGGTTGCGGCTGACCGGCCTGGAAGCGGGTGATCCGCGGTTGCCGGTGTTCCCGCTGGCCGAGGCTGGTTGCACTCAACTGAGTGAACTCTTGGCCAAGTTGCGTTAAGCCATAACGATTGCGCCACAAAAAAGCCCCGGCGCTCACGCGTCGGGGCTTTCGTGTTGGTGAGGAACCGTCAGGTCTTGTCTTTGATGGTCGTGGTGGGGCCGTTGGTCTTGACGCTTTCGATGCCCTTGTCCCGCGCCGCTTCCGACGAGTACTGCTCACTGTTACCGATCACTTGATGGTTGGCAGCCTTGAGGTTGAAGTACGGCTGGCCGTTCTTGGCGACTTTTTTCTCATAACGTTCATTGATCGGGCTGTTGGTCTGAACCGAGGCGATACCGTTTTCAGCGGCGCTGCGGGTGGTGTAAAGCTCGCTGGTCAAAATGGTTTCCGCGTTGCCTGCCTTGAGGACAAAACGAAACTGCCCATTGCTGCTTTTTGCTAACTCATACCATCCAGACATGATCTGCTCCCTTTAAATACGAATATCGTCAACGACCCGTAGGATTAAAGGCCATGCTCAGCTTTTTGCCAGCCAAGACCCGTCACCGGTATTTGCCTAGAGACAAATAGCAATAATTCTCGATATCATTCGCAGCCTTTCTACTGCGTGCTTCGTCAAGAAGGATATTCATGTCTCGTCCCAAGCCCGATCCGGTGTCGGCCGATGCCTTTCGCGGGCTCTATGCAGACATCCTGCATTTCCTGCGCAAGCGCACGGACAACGCCAGCGACGCGGCGGACATGACCCAGGATGTCTTCACTCAATGGCTGGATTACGGCGACCGCGCCAAGGTCGAACAGCCACGGGCATTTCTGTTCCAGATGGCGCGCAATCTGCTGCGTGATCACTGGCGCAAACAGAAGGTGCGCAGCACCGTCCATCACGAACAGGCCGACCGGGATGTCGAGCCTGTCACCGACGAGCAAAACGACCCCATGGCTGGCGCCCAACGCTTGCAACGCCTGGAACAGTTGAAAGAAGTCCTCGCCGAACTCTCGCCCCGCCGGCGAGAAGCCCTTATGCTTCACCGCTTCGAAGGCTTGAGCCAGGCGCAGATCGCCGCGCGCATGGGGGTTTCGATCAGTATGGTGGAGAAGCACATCGCCTTTGCCCTGCTGCACTGCAAGCAGCGACTTCAACACATACCCGGCAAGGAGCAGCCAGAATGACCCGCTTGAGCGACATCGACCGCTGTGAAATCGAAGCGCACGACTCCATCGATGCCCAGGCTGCCAGCTGGTTTGCGCGTAACCGCAACGACAGCAGTCGCACCAACCGCAAGGCCTTTGCCGCCTGGCAAGCCGTGCCCGCCCATGCCCGAGCCTATGCTGAATTCGAACAGCTGTGGGCTGACCTCGCCCAATTGCAGCAACTGAATAAACCGGTGGCATTGCCCACCCGCAAGCCCACAGTCTGGCGCCCGGCACTGGCGGTGGCGGGCGCTCTGGTCTGCGCCCTGTTGGCCAGTAATATCGGTGCGCCACGGACGCTGTTCCACACCCAGATCGCGGCCCATCACACAGGCATGCGCACCCTGTACCTGCCCGATGGCAGCACCTTGTACGTCAATGCCAACACGCGTCTGCGGGTGGACTTCAATGCCCATCAACGCATCGTTCACCTTGAGCAGGGCCAGTTGTACATCGATGTGGCTGCCGACAAGGAACGGCCGCTGTTCGTACAGGCCGGCGAGGCCAATGTACGGGTGGTGGGCACCGGTTTCGATGTGCGGCGCAGCCAGCAGCAACTGGTCGTCAGCGTCGCCCACGGCCAGGTGGCCTTCGACCCGAACTCCAAGATTGCCGCCACCCTGCTCGGCGCACAACAAAGAGCCGTTTGGAGCTACGCAAAGGGCACCTTGCAACAACAAACACTCAATGCTGGCGAGGTCGCCGACTGGCGCAGCGGGCACCTGTCGTTTCGCAATCGCGAACTGGCCAGCCTGATCGATGAACTGGGCCTGTACCACCCCACCGCCAGCTTTCAAGTGGACAACGCCGTGGCGCAGTTGAAGGTCTCGGGCAATCTGGACGTGAACGATCCGGATGCCCTGCTCAACGCGCTACCGGCCCTGCTACCGGTGAAAACCGTGGCCCTGGCCGACGGAAAAATCAGGATCGAAGCCCGCAAGTAGCGTCCTCAACCTCTCATTTGAGAATATTTTTCATTCTCATGTGAGGATTTTTTTCCCTGCCACGTCTTCCTCCCGTCTGCGTTTGATACGCATGCCTTTCTGGCACTTTTTGCCGCTTTGGGGGATTTCATGTTTCGCGCGCCTTACCACGTCCAGCACCTGCTTCTTCGACCGACGCTCATCGCCTCGTGCCTGGCTTTCAGCCTGCACGCCCAGGCCGAGTCGTTCACCCTGCAACTGCCCGCCCAGTCCCTGGCCACGTCCCTGAGTCAGGTGGCGCAGCAGGCGAAAATCCAGTTGCTGTTTGATGAAGCCCTGCTGAAAAACGTCCAGGCGCCCGCCCTCAAAGGCGAATACACCCCGGAAGTGGCGATCCGTACCTTGCTGAAGAACGGTGAATTCACCCTGATCAAGGTCGGCAGCACCTACGTCGTGCGCCCCGACGAAGGCAAGACCACCAACAGCGGTGCCCTGCAACTGGATGCGTTGAGCGTGATTGGCACAGGTAACGAAGTCGACTCCAGTACCGTCGGCCGCTCCACCCTGAGCCAAGCTGATATCGACCGTTACCAGTCCAATAACATCCCCAGCCTGCTGCAGACCTTGCCCGGGGTCAGCATGGGCGGCTCGCTCAAACCCGGCGGCCAGACCATCAACATTCGCGGCCTGGGGGATGCCGAAGATGTTCCGCTGACGGTCGACGGCGCCACCAAAAGCGGTTTCGAGCGCTATCAGCAAGGCACGGTATTTATCGAGCCCGAGCTGATCAAGAGCATCGAGGTGGAAAAGGGCCCGAACTCTGCCTTTACCGGTAACGGCGGCTTTGGCGGCACGGTCAACATGACCACCAAGGATGCGCCAGACCTGCTCAAGGACGGCCGCAACAGCGGTGCGATGCTCAAATATGGCTACTCCAGCAACGACCATGAACAGGTCTACAGTGGCGCCGTCTATGGCCGTACCGATGACGGCCGCTTCGACGCCCTGGCCTACCTGACCCAGCGCGACGGCGGCGACATGAAGCTGGCCGGCACCTTGCCCGATCCTGACAACCGCTACCCGATCAACCCAAAGCGCCTGCCCAACAGCGCCCAGGATGTAGATGGCAAGCTGTTCAAACTGAACATGCACCTCAACGACGAGCACAGCGTCGGCCTCTCCTACTCCCGCTCCCACAGCCAGCGCTGGGCACCCTTCTCGGCCACCAGTTATCCCTCGCCGCCGAGCCAGGCCAACATCGACAGGTATGGTTATGAGGGCGCGCTGAAACGCTTCCTGGCCAATCGCGACACCGTCGACACCACCTGGTCGACCAAGTACCAATACCAGCCAATGGACAACCCACTGGTGGATTTGACGGTCAAATACTCCCAGTCCAATACCGAGCAGACCGACGAACGCGACGCCACGGCGTTCTTCCAGATGGCCACGGGCGGTCGGAAGATGGACACCTCCTACGACGACAAGAATCTCGACGTACGCAATATCAGCCTGTTCACCAGCGGGCCTTTGGAGCACGCCGTGACCACCGGCATGCAGATCCGCCGGCACACCCGTGAAACCGAGATGTGGATGCCCGGCAGCAGCTACAACACGCCAAAATACAACTACGGGCGCTTCCAGCCGGCGTTCATGCCCCAAGGCAAGGTCGACACCAACAGCTTCTTTGTCCAGGACGCAGTGACCCTGGGCGACGTGACGATCACGCCCTCCCTGCGCTATGACCATGTGCGCAACCGTGGCGAAGGCAACGATGCGCCGTACTACAACAACCCGGCCCCAAGCGTCGGCCACGACTACAGCGACCGCACCTACACCGGCTGGTCGCCGCGCCTGGCAGCGTTCTGGACCGTCACGCCGAACGTGGCGATGTTCGCCAACTGGAGCAAAACCTGGCGCGCCCCGGTGATCGACGAGCAATACGAAGTCCAGGGCCTGGGCAACCGCACCGCCACCAGTGTCAACCTGAACCCGGAGCGCATTACCTCCATTACCTTGGGCAACATCACCAGCTTCGCCAACGTGATTGTCAGCGGCGACAACCTGCAACTGCGTACCACGTTGTTCCACAACAAGATCGAAGACGAGATTTTCAAAGCCACCGGTGTTGGCTGTGAAAACCAGGCACTCAATGGCGGCAGTATTTCGAGCGCGTGCCAAGGCATGGGGCCGATGTCCAACTACCGCAACATTGGCGGCCTGACCATCAAGGGCTTCGAGGTCGAGGGCTACTACGATTCGACCTACCTGTTCGGGTCCCTGTCTTACTCTTACGCCACCGGCAAACATGAAGGTGCCTACACCAACCCATGGGGACCGGATGTTTGGGCACGCGATATTCCGCCGGCCAAATGGGTGGTGGTGCTGGGGACCAAGATCCCAAGCTGGGATGCACAAGTGGGCTGGCAAGGGCAGTTCGTTCGCCAGACCGATCGCCTGCCCAGCGACAAGTACTCCAGTGGCCCGGGCAGCAGCATCGGCGATACCTTCTACGATCAGTACGATAACCGTGCCTATAACACCCAGGGTTTGTTCGCCAATTGGAAGCCGCAGCAGGCTTACCTGAAAGGCACAGAGGTCAACTTCACCGTGGACAACCTGTTCAACAATAATTACCGACCGGCGTTGAGTGGCGATATGGCTTACACCGAGGGGCGCAATGCCAAGATCAGCGTGACGCGTTTCTTCTAAGTCCTCAGGTTGAACTGCGATCAGAATGTGGGAGCGGGCTTGCTCGCGAAAGCGGTGGGTCCGTTAAAAATTTGGAGACTGACCCTCCGCATTCGCGAGCAAGCCCGCTCCCACATTAGTCCGGCGGTGTTCTACAGAATCCGCAACTGTACGGATAAATCTGTACCCAGCTGTAGGCACTCGCTTTTCGGGCTTTGTGGCTAGATGAAGACCCACTCCCGGCCCTTCAGATTCTGGTCCCCCCATGAGCTCCCGCGAAAACACCGGCATGGCCCTCGGCTTGCTGGGCGTCATCATCTTCAGCCTGACCCTGCCCTTCACCCGTATCGTGGTGCAGGAAATGCATCCGTTGCTCAATGGTCTGGGCCGAGCACTGTTTGCAGCAGTTCCAGCGGCATTGCTGTTGCTGTGGCGGCGCGAGCAGTGGCCGACCTGGCGCCAGGTCCGTGGCCTGACGCTGGTGATCGCCGGGGTGATCCTTGGCTTCCCGGTGCTGTCGGCCTGGGCCATGCAAACCCTGCCGGCGTCCCACGGCGCGCTGGTCAACGGTCTGCAACCGCTGTGCGTGGCGTTGTACGCGGCGTGGTTGTCCCACGAGCGGCCGTCAAAAGCCTTCTGGGCCTGCGCGGCATTGGGCAGTGCATTGGTGCTGAGTTATGCGCTGATCACCGGAGCCGGCAGTATTCAGGCGGGCGATTTGCTGATGCTCGGGGCGATTGCCGTGGGTGGTCTGGGGTACGCCGAGGGCGGCCGATTGGCCAAGGAAATGGGCGGTTGGCAGGTAATCTGCTGGGCGCTAGTGTTGTCGACGCCGGTATTGATCGGCCCGGTGCTGTACCTGGCAATCCAGCATGAAGGACCGATTTCCCCGCGCACGTGGTGGGCGTTCGGTTACGTCTCGCTGTTTTCCCAGTTCTTTGGTTTCTTTGCCTGGTACGCCGGACTGGCCATGGGCGGCATCGCCCGGGTCAGCCAGATTCAGCTGTTGCAGATCTTCTTCACCATCGCCTTTTCAGCGCTGTTCTTTGGCGAACACATCGAGCCGATTACCTGGCTGTTTGCCTGTGGGGTGATTATCACGGTGATGCTGGGGCGCAAGACGGCGGTGCGGCCAGCGCCTGTGGTAAATATCACCCCGGTGTAAACACAAAACAATGTGGGAGCTGGCTTGCCTGCGATGGCATCGACACGGTTTACCTGAAGCACCGAGGCGTATGCATCGCAGGCAAGCCAGCTCCCACATTTTGATTGCAATCAGGCCAGGTAACCGTCAGCCCGTAGCAAGGTTTCCAGGCAATGTTCAGTGATGCTGTAGAACGCCTTGAGCTCCTGGATTTTCGCCAGCAACTGCGCGTTGTCCAACGGCTCGGCGCGTTTGACGGCGAGGATCATCTTGTTCTTGTTGGTGTGCTCCAACGAGATGAACTCGAAGACCTTGGTCTCGTAGCCACAAGCCTCTAGGAACAACGCCCGCAGGCTGTCGGTAACCATTTCCGCCTGCTGTCCCAGGTGCAGGCCGTATTGCAGCATCGGCTTGAGCAGCACCGGGCTCTGGATTTGCAGGCGGATCTGTTTGTGGCAGCACGGCGAGCACATGATGATCGACGCACCGGAGCGGATACCGGTATGGATCGCGTAGTCGGTGGCGATATCGCAGGCATGCAGGGCGATCATCACGTCGAGCTCGCTGGGCGCCACGCTGCGCACGTCACCGCACTTGAACACCAGTCCCGGATGCTCCAGATGGGCGGCGGCGGCGTTGCACAACGTGACCATGTCTTCGCGCAATTCGACACCGGTTACTTGGCCCTCAGCCTTGAAGGTGTTACGCAGGTAATCGTGGATGGCGAACGTCAGGTAGCCCTTGCCCGAACCGAAGTCTGCGACCCGTACCGGCTGGTCCAGCTTCAAGGGTGAGGAAGTCAGCGCATGGCTGAACACTTCGATGAACTTGTTGATCTGCTTCCACTTGCGCGACATCGCCGGGATCAGCTCGTGCTTGGCGTTGGTCACGCCCAGGTCGGCGAGAAACGGCCGGCTCAGGTCGAGGAAGCGGTGTTTCTCGCGGTTGTGCTCAGCGGACGGCGCTTCACGCAATTGCTGCGGCTTGCTTTTGAACAACGAGCTTTTGTTCTTCTTGCTGTATTCCAGCTGGGCTTCGTCGGTCACAGAGAGCAAGTGCGCGTTCTTGAACGACGCCGGCAACAGCTCGGCAATCGCCGCTACGCCATCGGCCAGGGAGAAGTTCTTGGTGATGTCACGGGTCTTGTAGCGATAGACGAAGGACAGGCAAGGCTGGTCCTTGACCGTCGTCGGCTTGATGATCAGCCGTTGCAGGTCTGCTTCACTGCCGACGTACTTGGCCAGCACCAGCTTGATAAAGGCGGTTTGCTCGAGGCTGGCGCGCAGCAGTTCGAGGAACTGTGCGTGATGATCCGGCGCAAGGCTGGCAGGTTTAGCGGTAACGGACATGAACAAAAACGCCTCGGGCAGGGAATGCCGGGCATTTTAGGGGGGATGGGGCTTTAGGGCACGGGGTTATTTGATCAACGGTAAAAGCCACGTCGCAAATCAATGTGGGAGCGGGCTTGCTCGCGAAGGCGGTGGGTCAGTTGATACATATTTGCCTGACACTCCGTATTCGCGAGCAAGCCCGCTCCCACATTTGTTTCGCGGCGCTGGTTCTATTCGAGTACCACCAACCGATTCGGCAACTCATTGCGGGTCTGCGTCAGCGGCACATGCACCTTGAGCAATTCCCCGCTGGCTTCAATGCAGGCGATAAACCCGGCCAGTGTCTGGCCCTGTTTCACCTGCTGGGTGAAGGCTTTGACGATGGCATCCCAACTGCTGTTGTCCAGGCGTTTGGAAATGCCGTCATCCACCAGGATTTCCACATAACGCTCGGCCTCGCTGACAAAAATCAGCACGCCGGTGCTGCCCACCGTGTGGTGCAGGTTCTGCTCCAGAAACTGCCGCCGCGCCAGGTTCGAGGCCCGCCAGTGCCGCACGGAACGCGGGATCAACCGCGTGGTGATCTTCGGCAAACGGAACAACAGGCAAAACACAATGAAGGTCGCCCATTGCGCCAACAGCAAGGTGTGCATGGTCATCCAGCCGGACAGGTAATGAATGATCCCCGGCACCACCAGCGCCAACAAGCTGGCCCACAGCAGCGGGATGTAGGCGTAATCGTCGGCCCGAGCGGCCAGCACGGTCACCAGCTCCGCGTCGGTCTGTTGCTCGACCTTGGCGATCGCTTCGGCGACCTGGCGTTGTTCGTGTTCGGTCAGTAGTGCCATGGTTGCAGATGCTCTTTAGTTATTGTCATTACCAGCCGCCCGAGGCCCCGCCACCGCCGAAACCACCACCGCCCCCGCTGAATCCACCGCCGCCGCCACCGCCTCCGCCGCCACCTCGCCCACTGCTGCTGAGAATGGCGAGGAGGATGGCACCTACCGGCAGGCCCATGCGGTTGCACAACCACAACACGATCAGCAACAGCACGAACAGTCCGATGGAAAACGCCGGATTATCCTTGGCAAAATTGGGGTCTGCCACGCGCGCCGGCACGGCCAGTGGATCACCGCCCACCACCTGCAACATCGCCCCGACACCATCGCTGATGCCCTTGCTGTAGTTGCCGGCCTTGAACGACGGCGCCATCACCTGGTTGATGATCACCCAAGACTGCGCATCCGTCAGCACGCCTTCCAGGCCGTAACCGACTTCGATGCGCAATTTTCGCTCATCACGGGCAACGATCAACAGCGCGCCGTTGTCCTTGCCCTTCTGGCCAATGCCCCACTGGCGGCCCAATTGATAACCGTAGTCTTCAATGGGAACGCCCTGCAGGTCGGGCACGGTGACCACCACGATCTGGTCACCGCTGGTCTGCTCCAGCGCCTGCAATTGCTGGGTCAGTTGCTCGCGCACGGCCGGGTCGATCATCTGGGCGGTGTCCACCACCCGCCCAGTCAACGCAGGAAACGTCAGCGCCGCCTGGACGGTGGTTACACATGCCAGGAGCCACAGCGCCAGGCCTATCCGTAGTAAACGCATCGACACCTCATTGAAGCGTTATCAGAACTTCACTTGCGGTGCTTTATCAGCATCAGCGCTGGTAGCTTCGAAGTTCGCGCGGATCGGCAAATCGCTGTACATCACGGTGTGCCACAGACGGCCAGGGAACGTACGGATCTCGGTGTTATAAGCCTGCACGGCGGCAATAAAGTCACGACGGGCCACGCTGATGCGGTTTTCCGTGCCTTCAAGTTGCGATTGCAAGGCCAGGAAGTTCTGGTTGGCCTTCAGGTCCGGATAGCGCTCGGACACCACCATCAGACGGCTGAGGGCACCGCTCAAGCCATCCTGGGCTTGCTGGAACTGCTTGAGTTTTTCCGGGTTGTCCAGGGTGCTGGCATCCACTTGGATCGACGTGGCCTTGGCCCGCGCCTCGATCACGGCGGTCAGGGTGTCTTGTTCATGGGCAGCGTAGCCCTTGACCACTTCCACCAGGTTGGGGATCAGGTCGGCGCGCCGCTGGTACTGGTTCTGCACCTGAGCCCAGGCCGCCTTGGCCTGCTCGTCCAGGGTTGGAATATTGTTGATACCGCAACCACTGAGCACCGTGCCGAGCAGCAACAATGCCGCAGCCTTGAAGCCCCAGCGGTAACCTTGAATGACTGACATTGTGTTTCTCCCTGCTCAACCCTATGGAATTTGGTAACCCTATACATCTCGCGCCTGGGGCATAATCCGCCACCACCCACTGGATTGCATCGAGCCAATCAGCTAAAAGATGCCCAGCGCGAATAAGAGTTCAGAAGTGTGCTGCATTTATCTGAACAATACCCGAACAACAATAGACGCTCCCCAGACTTTGGCTCCATAGCGCTCAGCGTCGGCCCCAAGACTGCGAGAAAGGATATTCATGAAGAAGCTGTGTTTGCTGGGCCTTGTTGCCACTCTGGCCAGTCACGCTGTATTTGCCGAGACCAAGCCCGCTGCGCTCAAGGACAAGAACGCCTTCGTCAGCGACCTGATGAAGCAGATGACCCTCGATGAGAAGATCGGCCAGTTACGCCTGATCAGCATCGGCCCGGAAATGCCTCGGGAACTGATCCGCAAGGAAATCGCGGCCGGGCGCATTGGTGGCACCTTCAACTCGATCACTCGCCCGGAAAACCGTCCGATGCAGGACGCCGCCATGCGCAGCCGGTTGAAGATCCCGATGTTCTTCGCTTATGACGTGATCCATGGCCATCGGACGATTTTCCCGATCAGCCTGGCCCTGGCGTCGAGCTGGGACATGGACGCCATTGGCCGCTCCGGGCGCATCGCCGCACAGGAAGCCGCCTCCGATAGCCTCGACATCACCTTTGCGCCGATGGTCGATATTTCCCGCGACCCACGCTGGGGCCGTACCTCCGAAGGCTTTGGCGAGGACACCTACCTGGTGTCGCGCATTGCCGAGGTGATGGTCAAGGCCTTCCAGGGCACCAGCCCCGCCAACGCCGACAGCCTCATGGCCAGCGTCAAACACTTCGCCCTGTACGGCGCAGTGGAAGGCGGTCGCGACTACAACGTGGTCGACATGAGCCCGGTCAAGATGTACCAGGACTACCTGCCGCCCTACCACGCCGCGATCAAGGCCGGCGCCGGTGGCGTGATGGTTGCCCTGAACTCGATCAACGGCGTGCCCGCCACCGCCAACACCTGGCTGATGCATGACCTGCTGCGCAAGGAGTGGGGCTTCAAGGGCCTGGTGGTGAGCGATCACGGCGCTATCTTCGAGCTGATCAAGCACGGCGTGGCCAAGGACGGTCGCGAAGCGGCCAAGCTGGCGATCAAGGCCGGCATCGACATGAGCATGAATGACCAGCTCTACGGCAAGGAATTGCCCGGCCTGCTCAAGTCCGGCGAGATCCAGCAGAGCGACATCGACAATGCCGTGCGCGAAGTGCTCGGCGCCAAGTACGACATGGGCCTGTTCGCCGACCCGTACCTGCGTATCGGCAAAGCCGAGGATGACCCGGCCGACACCTATGCCGACAGCCGTCTGCACCGCGCCGATGCCCGTGACGTGGCACGCCGCAGCCTGGTCTTGCTGAAAAACCAGAACGACACCCTGCCGCTGAAAAAATCCGCGACCATTGCCCTGGTGGGCCCACTGGCCAAGGCACCGATCGACATGATGGGCAGTTGGGCCGCCGCCGGTAAACCCGCGCAATCGGTGACCCTGCTGGACGGCATGAACGCCGTCATCGGTGACAAAGGCAAAGTGATCTACGCCCGTGGCGCCAACATCACCAATGACAAGAAGGTGGTCGACTACCTGAACTTCCTCAATTTCGACGCCCCGGAAGTGGTGGACGATCCGCGCTCGGCACAGGTGCTGATCGATGAAGCGGTCAAGGCCGCCAAAGACGCTGACGTGGTCGTGGCCGCCGTGGGCGAGTCCCGTGGCATGTCCCACGAGTCGTCTAGCCGCACCGACCTGAACATCCCGCAAAGCCAGCGCGACCTGATCAAGGCCTTGAAAGCCACCGGCAAGCCGCTGGTGCTGGTATTGATGAACGGCCGCCCACTGTCGATTCTCGATGAGAACCAACAGGCTGACGCGATTCTGGAAACCTGGTTCGCCGGTACCGAAGGCGGCAATGCAATTGCCGACGTGCTGTTCGGTGACTACAACCCGTCCGGCAAGCTGCCGATCACCTTCCCGCGTTCGGTGGGGCAGATTCCGACCTACTACAACCACCTGAGCATTGGCCGGCCGTTCACGCCGGGCAAGCCGGGTAACTACACCTCGCAGTACTTCGATGACACCACAGGTCCGCTGTTCCCGTTTGGCTATGGCTTGAGCTACACCACGTTCAGCTTGTCGGACATGGCGCTGTCATCCACCACCCTGAACAAGACCGGCAAGCTCGACGCCAGTGTGGTGGTGAAAAACACCGGCAAGGTGGATGGCGAAACTGTGGTGCAGCTGTATATCCAGGACGTGGCCGGCTCGATGATTCGCCCGGTGAAGGAGTTGAAGAACTTCCAGAAAATCATGCTCAAAGCGGGTGAAGAACGCGTGGTGCACTTCAGCATTTCCGAAGATGACTTGAAGTTCTACAACACCCAGCTCAAGTTTGCGGCGGAACCGGGCGAGTTCAATGTGCAGATTGGCTTGGATTCTCAGGATGTGAAGCAGCAGAGTTTCGAACTGCTCTAACCTGTAGCGAGGGGGCTTGCCCCCGTTGGGCTGCGCAGCAGCCCCAATAAGATCACCGCGATTTTTCACTCAGGTTGCGGTGACAGATTTTGGGGCTGCTGCGCAGCCCAACGCGGGCAAGCCCGCTCGCCACAACAAGTCCGCCGCCTCCCCTTAGCTCACTACCCCCGCCGATCCAGCAGATTAACCACCAACCGATCAATCCAGCCCCACACCCGCTGCTTCACCCGCCGCCATAACGGCCGTGCCTTCCACGCCTCCAGGCTCACCGCCTGACTCTGGGCAAAATCACGCTCAAAACTGCCCTCCACCGCCAGCGTCAATTCAGGATCCAGCGCTTCCAGGTTGGCCTCCAGATTGAACCGCAGGTTCCAGTGATCGAAGTTGCACGAGCCGATACTCACCCAATCGTCCACCAACACCATTTTCAGGTGCAGGAAACACGGCTGGTATTCAAAGATCTTCACCCCAGCCCTGAGCAGGCGCGGGTAGTAACGGTGCCCGGCATAGCGCACCGACGGGTGATCGGTACGCGGCCCGGTCAGCAGCAGGCGCACGTCCACACCCCGTGCGGCTGCACGACGCAAGGCGCGACGAACGCTCCATGTTGGAAGGAAATACGGCGTTGCTAGCCAGATGCGTCGCTGGCCGCTGTTAAGCGCACGAATCAACGATTGCAAAATGTCCCGATGCTGACGGGCGTCGGCATAGGCCACACGGCCCAGCCCCGGCCCGGTGGCCGGTACCTTGGGCAAGCGTGACAGGCCAAAGTAAGTCGCCGGTTTCCAGGCGGTACGGGCTTTGTTAGCCAGCCATTGGCGGTCGAACAACGCCTGCCAGTCCAACACCAACGGGCCGGTAATCTGCACCATCACCTCGTGCCAGTCGCAGGTGTCTTGCCCGGGCGTCCAGAATTCGTCGGTCACACCGGTACCGCCGACCACGGCGATGCTCTGGTCAATCAGCAGCAGTTTGCGGTGGTCCCGATACAGGTTGCGCATCCAACGGCGCCAGCTCAGGCGATTGTAGAAGCGCAGCTCCACGCCGGCCTCGATCAAGCGCCGACGCAAACCCAGGGTAAACGCCAGGCTGCCGTAATCATCGAACAGGCAACGCACCCGCACGCCACGCTCGGCAGCCTGCACCAAGGCCTGGACCATGGCCTCGGCACACGCGCCCGCCTCCACGAGGTACAGTTCCAGTTCCACCTGACGCTCGGCCCGGGCAATGCCCACCAGCATCTGCGGAAAGAAATTTGGGCCGTCGATCAGCAACTCGAAACGGTTGGCACTGCGCCAGGGGAACACCGCGCCGCTCATGTCAGCGCGCCGTGAAAATCAGCACCGCACCCACCGGCACTGACAAGCTGATCTGCGCCAAACCAGCCGCCTTGCGCAGCGCGGCCACACCCGGCAGCAAATCGAAATCTTCGGCGTGCAGTACCAGCGGTTCCAGGGTCACCACCTGAAAACGTCGGTCGTCCAGGCGAGTGGCCAAGAGCTCGGCGTTATAGGTCTGGGTCTTGCCGTGCAGCGTCACCGACACCGGCAGCCGTAGCTCAAGCTGGGCACCGGCCGCCAGGTCGTTGATTGGTTGCAGATTGATCTGCGCATTGATCAACGCGTCGGGGAAGGTCTTGATCTCGAACAGCTCATTACGCATGCGCTCATCGCGCAGTGGAATGCCGCTGTTGACCGATTCCAGCTCGACTTCCAACTGCGCCGCACCTTGGCTGTCGACCTTACCGTGCAACACCAGAAAGCGATGAACTTCAGCAATATCGGTATTTTTGGTGGTAACGAATGACAGGCGCGAGGATTCGTTGTCCAGGTACCAGTCGGCGTGGGCAGGCAAGGCTGCACAGGCCAGGAGGAGGAAGGCGAAGGGTTTGAGCAGGGACACGTTGAACATAAAGACTCGTTGGGCGATAAACCTGAACGAACCTTAACTGGGCCATTAACCGGGCGCAATGTAACTGACAACACAGAACTAATGTGGGAGCGGGCTTGCTCGCGAATGCGGTGGGTCAGTTGATACATAGTTGACTGACAGTCCGCCTTCGCGAGCAAGTCGAATCGTCGCACCGCCGCTCCCACACAAGCCCGCTCCCACATGTCAAGCCAACGCCTGCTGCACATCCCGAATCGCCGACTCCAGGCTCGCCAGGTGCAGGCTCAACACCCGCTCCACCGGCGCCTGATGCATCGGCCAATGCAACGCCATGCTGCCCACCAGCCGGCCATTGGCCCGAACCGGCAAGGCCACGGCGCGGATCAGGAACGGCAAACGCACCGGGTACTCCCAATAACCCTCCGTGCGCTGGCCAAAGCCTTGATGCTGAGATTGCTCGCAGGCCCGATATTGCTCATCCGCCGCCACATGATCCCGGCCCGCCAGGCGCTGCACTTCATCCGGAGCCAGTTGCGCCAGGCACGCTTTGCCCATGGCCGAATGAAACAGACTGGCATGCTGACCGACGATCTGGCAGTTGTTCGGGTACAGCTTGCGCAACACCGTGGGGATCGCGCTTTCCATTACCTCCAGCCGCTCGCCATCAAAGCTCGACAGATCCGCCACCAACCCGGTGCGCTCACTCAACTCCAGCAGCCACGGCGCCGCACGCTCCACCAGATGGCGCTTGAAGCGTTGCTGGGTGTCGCCAAACAGTCGCTGCGCGGTGAGCCGGTAACGACGGTCACTCAGGCCGCGGTAAACCCAGCCCTGATCCTGCAACGTCAGCAGCATCCGCGACACCGTGGCCTTGGGCAGGCGGGTCAGGTAATGCAACTCTTCCAGCCCCAGCGCCTGATGCTCGCCGAGCAATTCGATGATCGCCAGTGCCCGCTCCACTGAGCGCACGGTGCCTGTCTCGGCGTTGCTGCCCATGGTCGATCTCCTTGATGCGGATGGATGATCTTTTTTCACAGCAAGATACAGGCCCGTCTGGATTCAGCCGGTCGGCGCCAGGCATCCAGGAGGGCAGCGTTGTACCCAACGGGTCAGTTGTTCATGGGCATAGGCCAGTTGCAGCACGGCTTGGTCCGCCTGGGCCGGGCCGATGATTTGCAGACCCATGGGCAAGCCTTGGGGGTTGAAGCCCACCGGCACGCTCATGCTCGGCAGACCGGCCAGTGTGGGGCCGATCACCACTTCCATCCAACGGTGGTAGGTGTCCATTTCACGCCCGCCAACGAGGCGCGGCCAGGGTTGTTGTGCATCGAAAGGGAACACTTGGGCGGTGGGCAACAGCAGGAAATCGTAACGTTCGAACAGTTTGCCCAAGGCCCGGTACCAGTCACTGCGACTGACCGAGGCCTGGAAAACATCCGCCGCGCTCAAGTACAAACCACCCTCCACTTCCCATTGCGCCTCAGGTTTGAGCAGCGCACGTTTTTGCGGGTCGGCGTAGGCCGCTCCCAGTGAACCCTGGACCAACCAATGGCGCTGAACCAGCCAGGTCTGCCACAAACGCTCCAGGGAAAAATCCGGCTGGCAACTTTCGACGTCACAGCCCAAGGCGCTGAAGTCGGCCAGTGCTGATTCACACAGGCTTAGCACACCGTCGTCCATCGCCAGGTAGCCGTTGTAGTCGCCCAGCCAGCCCAGCCGTGTGCCCTTGAAGTCACGCTGCAAGCTTTCAGCAAACACCGCGGGATCATCCTTGAGCGACAGCGGCACCCGAGGGTCGTAGCCGGCCTGAATACTCAACAGTCGCGCCACGTCCGCCACACTGCGGCCCATCGGGCCTTCGGTGGCCAGTTGCTGGACGAACAGCTCAGGCGCCGGACCATGGGGCACGCGGCCCTGGGAGGGGCGCAGGCCGAACACGTTATTGAACGCCGCCGGATTACGCAGCGAGCCCATCATGTCGCTACCGTCGGCCACCGGCAGCATGCGCAACGCCAAGGCCACCGCAGCACCGCCGCTGCTGCCGCCGGCGATCAAGGTCGGATCGTAGGCATTACCCGTAGTGCCAAACAGCGTGTTGTAGGTCTGCGAGCCCAGGCCGAATTCCGGCACGTTGGTCTTACCGATAATGATCGCGCCGCTGGCCCGCACGCGCGCCACGCTGATGGCGTCCTCGGCCGGCAACTGCTCGGCGAACAGCGGCGAACCGAGGGTGGTGCGCAAACCCCGGGTGGCCGCCAGGTCCTTGATCGCCTGGGGCATGCCGTGCATCCAACCTTGGGAGTGGCCCCGGTCCAATTCCTGATCACAGGCTCGGGCCTCGGCCAGTACTTCGTCCTGAGGGCGCAACGACACCAGCGCATTGCCCACGGGATTGAAGCGCTCGATCTGCGCCAGATATGCCTGCATCACCTCGTGGCAGGACACCTGCCGGGCATGGATCGCACGCGACAGTTCGATGGCATCCCAATCAACAATACTCAAGGCTTCACCTCGCTGGAAAAGGGCAGCGGCTTTTTCGCCCGTGGCGCCTCATGCATGCAGTAAGTGCCCAGCAGCGTCAGGACGCAAGCGAACAGCACATAAAACGCCGGCGCCACCGGAGTGCCCAGCACCTTGCTGAGCCAGGTCACGATCAACGGGGCAAAGCCACCAAACACCATCACCGCCACGTTGTAGGCCACCGATACGCCAGTGGAACGCACCTCGATGGGAAACTGCTCGGCCAGGGCCGTTGGCGCCGGGCCGAAGAAGCCGCCAATGGCGGTGCACAACATCACCTGCATCACCAGCAGACGTTCGATGGACGGCGCCGCGGCAACCCACACATAGAGCGGATAGACCATCACGAAAAACGCCAAGGTGAAGGCCATCAACACCGGCCGCCGTCCCAGCCGATCCGATAACAGGCCGGACAACGGAATCACCACGGTCATCAGCGCCACGGCGAACATTTGCACCATCAATACCTGATCCAGGGGCAGGCCGAGGTTCTTGTGGGCAAAGGTTGGCATATTCACCAGCACCACATAGAACGAGACCGTCGCCCCGCAAGCCAAGCCCATGGACACCAGAATGCTGCGCCGATGGTCGCGCAGGACCTCCATCAGGGTAGGCGCCGGGCCGGTGGCTTTTTTGCGGGCTTCGATAAATTCTTCCGGGTCTTCCATGTGGCGGCGAATCCACAACCCTACCGGGCCGATCAGCAAGCCGAAGATAAACGGCAGGCGCCAGCCCCACAGGTCAAGGGTTTGCGGGGAGAAGAAATGCGTGACCAACGCCACCATCGCCGCGCCGCCGAACACCGCCAGGCACTGCCCCACCAACTGCCAGGAACCATACAAACCTTTGCGATGGGCCGGCGCGCTTTCCACCAGGAACGCCGTGGCGCTGGCGTATTCACCGCCCGTGGCGAACCCCTGGAGCATCCGCGCAACCACGATCAACAGCGGCGCGCCCATGCCAATGGCCGCATAGGGAGGGGCAAAGGCGATCAGCGCGATAGAGAGGGTCATCAGCCGGATGATCAACTGCATCGCGGCCTTGCGCCCTTTGCGGTCTGAATAGATGCCCAACAAAATCCCGCCCACCGGACGCATGAAGAAACCGACACCAAACGTGGCCAGCGCCATCAACAGCGAAGCGTACTCATCGTCCGACGGGAAAAACTGCCGGGCGATGATGCTGGCGAGAAAGCCATAAACGATGAAGTCATACCATTCCAGCGCATTGCCGATCACGGCCGCCACCACTTGGCGGGTACGGGAAACGCCTTGTTTTGAAGTCTGCATGAGGAACACTCCATTCAACCAATTGGGGAAAGGTCCAGCGGCAGAAAAAGGGTTCGTCAGGCAGGTTTGAGCCAGCTCTCGGCCAGCGCGCCCCAGTAGGCGGCGCCGGTCAACAGGATGTCGTCGTTGAAGTCATAGGCGGGGTTGTGGACCATCGGCCGCGAGACGCCGTTGCCGATAAACAGGTAGCTGCCGGGGCATCGTTGCAGCATCCAGGCGAAGTCTTCGCTGCCCATCAGCTTGCGGGTGTCGCCATCCACAGCGTCCTCGCCGAGCAAAGCGACGCCGACCTGGCGGGCGAATTCGGTTTCTTCGGGATGGTTGACCAGCACCGGGTAGGCCGGGCGATGTTCGATCTGCGCGGTGCAGCCGAAGCTCGCGGCCTGGGTGAGGATGATGGCCTTGACCCGCTCCAGCATCTGCTCACGGACCGTCGCGTTCAGCGCCCGCAGGCTCAGGCGCAACAGCGCCTCTTGGGGAATCACGTTGGCGGCCTGGCCGGCTTGCAGGGCACCGACCGTGACGACGGCAGCTTCCTGGGCATCGATATTGCGCGCCACCACCGTCTGCAAGGCCATGACCATACTGGCCGCCGCTACCAGCGGGTCCACGGTCAGATGCGGCATGGAGCCGTGGCCGCCAACGCCTTCGAGGGTCACGGTGAGCAGGTCCTGAGAGGCCATCATCGGCCCGACCCGCAAGCCCAGATGGCCGGCCGGCAGCCCCGGCATATTGTGCATGCCAAACAGTGCATCGCAGGGGAAGCGTTCCAGCAGGCCGTCGGCGAGCATGGCTTCGGCGCCTCCCTGGCCTTCTTCGGCGGGCTGGAAGATCAGGTTCAGGGTGCCGTCGAATTGGCGAGTCGCCGCCAAGTAGCGAGCGGCGCCCAACAGCATCGTGGTGTGGCCGTCATGGCCACAGGCATGCATGCAACCGCTGTGTTGACTGCTGTAGGCGACGCCGGTGTTTTCGATGATCGGCAAGGCATCCATGTCGGCACGAATCCCCAGCTTTCGTGAACTGCTGCCGTTGCGCAGCACACCCACTACGCCGGTCTGGCCGATGCCGGTGTGGACTTCATAGCCCCACTCCCTGAGCGCGTTTGCCACCAGGGCCGAGGTGCGGTTTTCTTCAAAACCCAATTCGGGGTGGGCATGGATGTCCTGGCGCACGGCGTGCAAGTCGCTGGCGACATCGCTCAGCCAATCCAGGATGTGCTGGTGTGGGCTCATGGTGATTCTCCTCGCAGGCGGGTATTCCCGTTCTTTTTTGCGTTTTTGGCACGACACCGTCAGATAACCGCGATGTGCGTACGAGGACAATCAAAGGTGGTTCCACCCTGTGGAACCTCAGGAGGCTCGTTGTGCTTCAAACAGACCCGTTGTGGCTGGCGAGTCTGTGTGGCAACGGGGCTTTCTGTGGCGAGGAGGCTTGCCCCCTCGCCACAAAAAGCCGATCAGCAGCAGCGATCAGGGCGTCAGGCGGCAACCCTGGCGTTCACCCAGCCACTGGGCACTGTGGGTACGGCCCAGTCCGCTGGTGGTGACCAGGCGTTTCTCCGGGTCGTCGGCAAAGGCGCTGGTGGGCACGTATTGCTTCACATAACCCAGGCAATACTCGCCCGGGTTGCCTTCCACATAGCGGCAGGAGCAGTACTCCTTGGCGGTGTAGGCGGCGATGATGTCGGGGAAGGATTGCAGGTTGACCCGCTCGTGCCAGATCCACCCCAGCAGCGCGAGCAACAGTAAGAGCAACAGGCTGATGAGCGGATGGCGACGGATCATGGCTGCACCTGCCCGGCCACTGCGGCCAATACGCGTTTGAGCAGTTCGTTGTGGCGATAGCTGCCGTCGCGGTCATCGCCGTAGCGCACGATCACCAACTGCTCGGCGGGCATCACATACAGCGCCTGGCCCCAGTGGCCAAGGGCGGCAAAGGTATCGGCGGGTGCATCCGGCCAAGGCTTGGCGGCGCCCTGCACTTCGCGGTTGAGCCACCAGTGGCCGCCAGGAACCGCTTCGTCCTGGCCCGCCCTGTATTTATCGAAGGGCTGGCGGTTGAAGTCGACCCACTCCTTGGGCACCAACTGCCGCTCGCCCCAACGCCCGCCCCGTTGCATCAACAGGCCGATCCGCGCCAAGTCCCGGGCAGTGAGGTAGGCGTAGGACGAGGCAACAAAGGTCTCGTCGGCATCGGCTTCCCAGGTGGCGTTGCGAATACCCAAAGGCTTGAACAATGCGGTCCATGGGTAATCGACATAGGCCTTGTGACCGAGCATGCCTTTGAGGGCGGCGGACAGCAGATTGGTATCGCCGCTGGAATAACGAAAGGCCTGCCCGGGACCGCTGAAGGTGCCGGTATCGGCAGCAAACTCCGCCATATCGCCCCGGCCACGGGTGTAGAGCATCGCCACCACCGAGGACTTCAGCGGGGCAAACTCATAGTCTTCCTGCCAATCCAGGCCCGAGGCCCAGTGCAGCAGATCAGCCATGGTGACTGTCGGGTGTTGTTTCATCGGTGGGTAAAAGCGCGCAACCGGGTCTTTCAATTTGAAGCGGTAATCGCTGAAGGCCACGCCCAGCACCGTAGCCATGATGCTTTTGCTGACGGACCAGGTCAGGTGCGGGGTGCTGGCAGTGGTTGGGGCGACGTAACGTTCGTAGATCACTTGGCCGTCACGAATCACCAGCAAGGCATCGGTACGGATGCCCTTGCGCGTGACGTCATCACGCGCAGCAAAGGCGTAGTCTTCCAGGGCCTTGACGGCAGGGCCGCTGAGCACCTGCCCTCGGGACCAGTCTTTAGTCGGCCAGTTTTCGGCGCGGGCGGTGATGGTGAATAACAGCAAGGCGACGCAAAACAGGCCTTTGACCATGGAGAGGAACTCGGGGGGCATTCAAGCCCGCGAGCCTAGCCGAGGAAAATGACGGTTTGGCGACACCTCAATTGTGCGCAGGATTCAGGGCCTTCTCCAGCCGCTTGGCCCTCGCGCCGGCCGCCAGATCCAGCACCGCCTGGTCGCGCTGCCACATCGTTGCCCAGGACGCGGGGCCTTTGAGCAGCGCGTCATTAACCTGCCCTTTCAGTGCCTCAAACTGCGCAAACAAGCCCCCCAGCAGTACATGCCCGGCGCCGGACGCCGTTGGCTGGCGACTGACCTCCGCGCACCCCGCCAACAACGCCAACAATTGCAGACGCAAGCCTTGTGGCCAATCGCATTCCTGGCCGACGCCATAGAGCCAGGTGGTCATCGCACTGAGTACATAAGTGTCTTCCAGGGTGCGGAAGGGTTTGACGTAATGGTCCCAACCGTCTCCCGGTAAACGCTCGCACAACACGTTATCCAGGTGCACCCGGCCATGGCTGATGTCCGGCATCAGCGCGATGGCGGGCAGCGGTTCCAGACGCACACCCGTATCACCGGCCAGGACCACCGCCAGGCTCAGCCGTGGTTTCTCATCCGGACCTTCGCAACGGGCGGCCACCAACAGCCAGTCGGCAGCATCGCCGGCGGTGACGAAATCCTTGCGGCCCGTCAGGCGCAAATCATCCAGGCGCGTTTGCATATCCACCGGCCGCAGGCTGCGCTGCTCCGTCACACATAAAGCGCCGAGGCTATGGGGCGCGCTGGGCCACAGGGCGCGCAACGCTGCCTGGTAACCCACCAGAAACGCCAAGCCCGGCGTCGTCATGAGGTGCCCGCCCCGCACTGCCAATTCGAAAGGGGTCATAGGCCCCAGTCGCTGTAACAAAACGCTGTAGCCCTCAGCCAGGTCAGCATGGGCAGGCAGGCGGTCGGGGCGATCGAGCAAGGCGGGCCAAGGCATGGGGGCGTCCTCAAAGGGCTGTCATCTAAGCGTCATCGTAACTTCATGGAGATGACACCGGGGGTACATAGCCTGACTTTGCACAAACAAGTCGACTGGCCGCAACCCTGGCCGGCACCTGGAGACTCGCTATGACTCAGATCGCCCGCATCAGCGACACCGGCAATGAACGCCGTCTGCAAGCCGAACGCCTAATCGGTGCCCAGGCTTTGCAGGAAGCCCAGGCCCTGCGTTTCAACGTGTTCAGCGGCGAATTCAACGCCAAGCTGAAAGGCGCGGAACTGGGCCTGGACATGGATGACTATGATGTTCACTGCAGCCATATCGGCGTGCGGGACTTGAACAGCGGTCGACTGGTGGCTACCACCCGTTTGCTGGATCACCAGGCTGCCAGCACGTTGGGCCGGTTCTACAGTGAAGAAGAATTCAGCCTCCATGGCCTGGGCCACTTGCAGGGGCCGATCCTGGAAATCGGTCGCACCTGCGTCGACCCGGCCTACCGCAACGGCGGCACCATCGCCGTGTTGTGGGGCGAATTGGCGGAGGTCCTCAACCAGGGCGGCTACAGCTACCTGATGGGCTGCGCGAGCATTCCGATGCACGATGGTGGTATCCAGGCTCACGCCATCATGCAGCGCTTGCGCGAGCGCTACCTGTGCAACGAACACCTGCGGGCCGAGCCGAAAAAGCCGCTGCCAAGCCTCGACCTGCCCTCCAACGTCATCGCCGAAATGCCGCCTTTGCTCAAGGCCTACATGCGCCTGGGGGCGAAGATTTGCGGCGAGCCGTGCTGGGACGAAGACTTCCAAGTGGCCGACGTGTTCATCCTGCTCAAGCGCGACGAACTGTGCCCGCGCTACGCCCGCCACTTCAAGGCAGCCATGTGATGAGCCGCCTTCGGGTCTACGGGCGGATCGCCCGCGTACTGTTGGTGGTGGCCCTGGGTTTGAGCATGGCCGGTGTGTTTGGCCTGTTCGAACGCCTGAGGGTCGCCAACTCCATGGTCCGGCGCCAGCGCTGGTCGCGGTTTTTCATGGCGCGACTGAGCAATGCCCTGCCCTTTCGTGTGACGGTTCACGGTGAGTTGCCGCAACAGTCGATGTTGTGGGTCAGCAATCATGTGTCCTGGACCGATATCCCGTTGTTGGGGATGGTGGCGCCGATGTCGTTTCTGTCCAAGGCTGAGGTGCGCACCTGGCCGGTGGCGGGCTGGCTGGCGGCGAAGGCCGGTAGTTTGTTTATCCGGCGCGGCTCGGGCGACAGCCAGTTGATCCGCAAGCAGATGACCCGACATCTGGAGCAAAAGCACCCGCTGCTGATGTTTCCGGAGGGCACCACCACCGACGGGCGCGCCTTGCGGACTTTTCACGGCCGGTTGCTGGCCAGTGCAATTGAAGCCGAGGTGTCGTTGCAACCGGTGGCGATTCGTTATCTGCGTGACGGACAGATTGATCCGCTGGCGCCGTTTATTGGGGATGATGATTTGCTCTCGCACCTGATGCGCTTGTTTAGCAATGATCAGGGGGATGTGGAGATTCATCTGCTCAAGCCGATTGTCTGTGGTGGGCAGGAGCGTGCGGCGCTGGCGTTTCAGGCGCAGCAGGCAGTGCAGAAGGCGTTGTTTGGGGCGGTGCCTGAGACCGAAAGAATGCCGGTTCGGCCAGCGTTTGCGGCTTGAAGTGATATGAACACGGTTCAAATGTGGGAGCTGGCTTGCCTGCGATAGCAATGGATCAGCAATAGAGATATCAACTGGCAGACCGCTATCGCAGGCAAGCCAGCTCCCACATTTAGCTCTGTGTTGCCAGTTGGCTGTTCGAAAACGCCTGCAATTGTGGGTAGAACACTCGAAAATCCTCACTCAGTGGCTCATACAACTGCCGCAATTCCTGCATGGCATGGCCCAATTCCTCGGGCCGTGTCAGGCGCCGGGCGATTCCCCGAAGTACCTGTTCCATCACCGCAAATTCGCGATAAGAACCCAACCAGTCATCCGCCGCCATATACGGCGCAATCTGCGCCAGCCTCCCCGGCAATGCCGGTTCCGCCGCCAGCACCCGATACACATCCGACGTAAACCGCTCCAGTGGCTGATCGGCATACAACGCCCAATCCCGCGCCAGGCAATGATCGAAAAACACATCAAGGACGATTCCTGCGTAGCGTCGACGGGTCAGGCTGAAACGCGACAGCGCCGCCCCTACAAGCGGGTGGCTATCGGTGTAGCGATCGATTGAGCGATGCAGTTGAATCGCCGACTCGATTTGCGGGCTGAACTGGCCTTGCAGGCGACCTTTAACGAAGTCGCCATACAGGCTGCCGAGCAGTTGAGCAGGAAGTTGGCCGCCCAGGTGCAGATGTGCGAGATAATTCATGGCGCGCAGTCTAACACTGCCGCTAACGTATCGTTATAACCCGATATACCGATTTAATCTGGTTTAAGACCAAAATCATATTGGTGTATCGAGATATAACGATTTAAAGTTCGCTTCATCGCGATATAACGTTTTACCAAAACCGAGCACCACTGCCATGTCCATCGACCTCGACGAAATAATAAAAGCCCTGGCGCACCCAGTACGGCGAGACATCCTCAACTGGCTGAAAGACCCGAAAGTGCAGTTCCCCGAGCAACTGCACAACCACGAATACGGCATTTGCGCCGGGCAGATCGACCAGCGCTGCGGCTTGTCCCAGTCGACCGTGTCAGCCCACCTGGCCAACTTGCAACGGGCGGGGCTGATCAGCAGCCAGAAGGCCGGCCAATGGCACTTTTTCAAACGCAACGAGGATGTGATCCAAGCCTTCCTCAAAGCGCTCACCGAAGAACTCAGCACACCGCTGTAACAAGGACCTGACAATGCCCCTCTCGCTACTCATCCTGGCCTTAAGCGCCTTCGCCATCGGTACCACCGAGTTCGTCATCATGGGCCTGCTGCCCGATGTGGCGGCCGACCTGGGTGTATCGATTCCCGGCGCCGGCTGGCTGGTGACTGGCTACGCCCTGGGTGTGGCCATCGGTGCGCCCTTCATGGCACTGGCCACCGCCAAGCTGCCGCGCAAGGCCGCACTAGTAGTGTTGATGGGCATTTTCATCATCGGCAACTTGCTCTGTGCCATGGCCAGCGACTACAACGTGCTGATGCTTGCCCGTGTGGTCACCGCGCTGTGCCACGGTGCCTTCTTTGGTATCGGTTCGGTCGTGGCAGCCAATCTGGTGCCGGCCAACAAGCGCGCTTCGGCCGTGGCCTTGATGTTCACCGGCCTGACCTTGGCAAACGTCCTCGGCGTACCGCTGGGTACCGCGCTGGGTCAGGAAGCCGGCTGGCGCTCGACCTTCTGGGCGGTAACCGTGATTGGCGTAGTCGCCTTGATCGGTCTGATCCGCTTCTTGCCGGCCAAGCGCGATGAAGAAAAACTCGACATGCGTGCCGAACTCAAGGCCCTCAAGGGCGCCGGCATTTGGCTGTCGTTGACCATGACCGCGCTGTTTTCGGCATCCATGTTCACCCTCTTCACCTACGTCGCACCGTTGTTGGGGGATGTCACTGGCGTCTCGCCCAAAGGTGTGACCTGGACCCTGCTGCTGATCGGCCTCGGCCTGACTGTCGGCAACATCATTGGCGGCAAGCTGGCGGACAAGCGCCTGGCGGCCACCCTGATCGGTGTGTTTATCAGCATGGCGGTGGTCTCCACGGTGCTGACCTGGACCAGCGTCGCGCTGATCCCGACTGAAATCACCCTGTTCCTCTGGGCCACCGCCTCGTTTGCCGCCGTACCGGCGCTGCAGATCAACGTGGTGACCTTCGGCAAGGCGGCCCCCAACCTGGTGTCCACCTTGAACATCGGTGCTTTCAACGTCGGCAACGCCCTCGGTGCCTGGGTCGGCGGCAGCGTGATCGCCCATGGTTTCGGCCTGACCAGCGTGCCTTTGGCCGCTGCAGTCCTGGCGGTCCTCGCCCTGCTGGTGACCCTGATTACTTTCCGTCAGAGCGGCGATGCCGACCTGGCCCCTGCGACTAACTGATCAACTAAAGAGAAGGGTGTTTCCCATGACGACTATTTTCGATCCGATCAAACTGGGCGACCTGGAACTGTCGAACCGCATCATCATGGCGCCGCTGACCCGCTGCCGTGCCGACGCCGGTCGCGTCCCCAATGCGCTGATGGCTGAATACTACGTACAACGGGCGTCCGCCGGGCTGATCCTCAGCGAAGCGACTTCCGTGACGCCGATGGGCGTGGGTTACCCGGACACCCCGGGCATCTGGTCCAACGACCAGGTACGCGGCTGGGCCAACGTGACCAAAGCCGTACACGGCGCAGGCGGCAAGATCTTCCTGCAACTGTGGCACGTCGGCCGGATTTCTCACGGGTCCTACCTCAACGGCGAGACCCCGGTGGCCCCGAGCGCCCTGCAGCCTAAGGGCCACGTCAGCCTGGTCCGCCCGCTGGCCGACTTCCCTACTCCGCGCGCCCTGGAAACCGCTGAAATCGCCGACATCGTCGACGCTTACCGCGTAGGTGCCGAGAATGCCAAGGCCGCCGGTTTTGACGGTGTAGAGATCCACGGGGCCAACGGCTACCTGCTCGACCAGTTTCTGCAAAGCAGCAGCAACCAGCGCACTGACAACTACGGGGGTTCCGTGGAAAACCGTGCCCGCCTGCTGTTGGAAGTGACTGACGCGGCGATCGAAGTCTGGGGCGCTGGCCGTGTGGGTGTGCATTTGTCGCCCCGCGCCGATCTTCACGACATGGGCGATGAAAACCTGTCGGAAACGTTCACCTACGTCGCTCGTGAACTGGGCAAGCGTGGCATCGCCTTCATTTGCTCCCGTGAGAAAGAAGCCGGCGACAGCCTGGGCCCACAGCTCAAGGCAGCGTTCGGCGGCCCGTACATCGTCAACGAACGCTTCACCAAGGACAGCGCCAATGCCTGGCTGGCCTCGGGCAAAGCGGATGCGGTGGCCTTTGGTGTGCCCTTCATTGCCAACCCGGATCTGCCGGCTCGCCTGAAGGCCGATGCGCCACTGAATGAAGCGCATCCTGAGACGTTCTACGCCAAGGGCCCGGTCGGCTACATCGACTACCCGACCCTGGCACTCTGATCTGCTGAATCGAGTGGGGGTGGCCTCACAACCACCGCCCTCTCATCATCCTACGGCGGTTCGGGCTATACGACTTAGCCGGATTACCGCGCTCCAATATTGAGATCAATCCAAGCTGTTTCCAATCCGGTCACGGCCCCTCGTTGAGGGCTGTTTCCATTGACGCCATATAGCGTAGCGACGCTTGCGTCGCTCCCCGCCAATACTCCCTCGCCAGCACGACGACTGCTCACACAAATGTTGGCGGTGATCATGCATTCAGTTAAGCGGAAACTTTTTCGCAAGAAAAATGTAACGCCCCTTCGTTCAGTGCACTCAAGAGTCAGGATCCATGGAGATGTCCTGTGTGGCTCAGGATTTTCTCTGCCCAGATGGAGCCCTGATCATTTTTCGGTTAGGTACATGCCCGGAGAGATCACTACATCCAATTACAAATAATCAAGGATCTCAAATGAACCCGAATGACAAGAGTATCAATCCAGCACAGTTGATTGTTGAAGCAGGAGTCGGGAGTGCGCTGGTCGAAATGTTAAACAGCAGCAACCCGGTCGGTCTGGGGGCGGGTCTATTATCAACGCCGTCGATCACCGCGATACTGGATAAACACGGCGCTTCGCAAATCGTCAATAACGGCGGCAGCATGGACGATCCCGCTCCGCAGTTGCGTGGCCAAGGTGAGCCAGGTTCAGTAGTGACGATCTACGACAACGGCCAGGTACTGGGACAGACGCTCGTCGACAAGGCAGGCGGCTGGAGCCTACAGGTATTTTTCTTCGACACCCTGATCGAGCCAGGTGAACATGCCTTTACCGTGGTCAACGAAGCAGGTGAGGGTTCCGAACCGTTCCATGTGACGGTAACGGCGATGGACGTCGCCCAGCCCGTAATCACCTCGGCTTACGACAATGTGGGCGAAACAGGCACGATCATCAGCGATGGTAATACTGACGACGACACCCCGACTTTCACCGGCAAGGGTGAGCCTGGCACCTACGTTTACCTGTATGAAGACAATCAGGTTGTCTCCAGGGCCTTAGCGGATGCAGACGGCAATTGGACGATTGATTCAAATCAACTGTCGTCTGGCGAGCACGTATTCACAGTGAGGGCCCACGGAGGTGAGCATTCGGAGCCGTTTGTGCTGAACGTGACCGGAGTTCCTGAAAAACCCTCTGGCAAGCCAGTAATCGAATCGATTTACGACGATAACGGTGAATCGGGCACGGTCATCAGCGGCGGTAGTACGGATGACAACACCCCGTCATTCTCCGGCAAGGGCGAACCAGGTATTCGCATTTACCTTTACGAGGGCGACACTCGCCTTGCTACTACTCTGGTAGATGCGAACGGCAACTGGACGATCAGCGATCAGGTTTTCCTGGCGCCGGGTAATCACGTGTTTACGCTGACGGACAACAACGGCGAGCGTTCGGAACCGTTCGTGTTGAACGTGAACGAAGCGACCCTTGGCAAGCCAGTGATCGAATCAATTTACGACGATAGGGGTGAACCGGGCACGGTCATCAGCGGTGGTAGTACGGATGACAGCACCCCGTCATTCTCCGGTAAGGGCGAGCCAGGTATTCGCATTTACCTTTATGAGGGCGACACTCGCCTTGCTACTACCCTGGTAGATGCGAACGGCAACTGGACGATCAGCGATCAGGTTTCCCTGGCGCCAGGTAATCACGTGTTTACGCTGACGGACAACAATGGCGATCGTTCGGAACCGTTCGTGTTGAACGTGACCGAAGCGACCCTTGGCAAGCCAGTGATCGAATCTGCGCTGGATAATATCGGTGCCAATACTGGTTTGATTGGCGACGGTGCTACCACCGACGACGCGCGGCCGACGCTGCAGGGTCGTGGCGAACCGAACACCACGGTATCCCTGTACGTAGACGGCAGGTACATGGTGAGTACCGTAGTGGCTGATGATGGCAGTTGGAACTTGCTCTCGCCACGCGCCCTCGCACCCGGCGAACACGTTTTCACCGTGAGAGGGGATGATGTGGTGTCCGATCCGTTCGTGTTGACCGTGATTAACGCTCCGCAAGCGGCAACGTTGGTGATCGAGTCAGCATTTGACCTGACAGGCCCGATGACTGGAATGATTGGCGACGGTAGCGCCACTGACGAGCATCAGCCGGTCTTCCACGGCCATGGTGAACCGGATGCGCCGGTGTTCTTGTTTGTGAGCACTGGCGGAGATCGCTTGCTGGTCGGTAGCGGTGTAGTGCAGTCAGACGGGACATGGGAAGTGGGTGTAGATAGCAACCGCTCGCTGGCTTCTGGTCATAATGTGTTCACTGTGTCCGACGGTGTAAGCGACTCGACGCCTTTCACTCTGCACATTGGCATTGATGATGAATCAATATTGATGACCGCAGTACAAGACGACACCACCAGTGACGTGGTGCCCCTGGCTCTGTCGTTGTCCGACTTGCTACAGGATGCATCGGGCGAGTTGTTTGCCGGTGAAATGACGCTGCCTTCCATCAACGACATACACCCGGAGTTGGACCTGAGCGTCGTTGTTGAAACCGATGGTGGTATCAATACCTGGGTAGCAGTTCCGAGCCTGATTCTGGAGTCAGAACTGACTCACGCGGCGTAATGACCCACGTAGGGTGAGCTGATGACACCTGAAAGCCGGCAGCCTCGTTTGGGGCCGCCGGCTTTTTCATGGTGCAACGCCTTGGTACCCCAATGAAGTCGCCCCTCAAGAAGGCACGTAGCCTGATGCGCTTGAATCTCAACGAGACATGCGCCAGCATCTCAACGTTCTAAAGAAGACAAAGGTAGAACCCGCAGGAGAGACGGCGCCCAAAGCAAGTTCACTCTTATAAAGGCGACGGGAAACACTCCTTCACAGCCTTGCAACAATATCGCTACAAAATACTTAGCCGGCTACGTATCAACCTGACGTATAACGTCACCCCAGAAAATCAGGCGCAGGTTCGATTGAGCGCCTTGAGTCTTTACTGTTGACACAACTAGACTCAATTACGCATTTTGTCTTAATTGCGCAGGCCAGGGCTCAAGCGCAGCATGTCCAACCCGATATCGACCCAGCGCTCAGCCTCCTGGTGTAGCTGAAAACTGTCCGGCACCAGCAGCCACTGGCCGAGGATCCCGTCGATATAGGCATGCATGCACACCGCCGCACGTACGGTGTCGAGGTTTTCCGGTAGCTGCCCGCGATGGACCGCGTTACGCAGGGCCAACCCGATGCGCAAATTGCATTCAAGGCTGGCCGTCTGACGCTGACGGCGCAGATCACACATTTCATCGGTGAATTCGCACTTATGAAACAAAATCTCATTGATGCGCCGGGTTTTCGGATCCAGGGCCACTTGACGGAACAGATGAATCAGCAACTTGCGCATACAGCCCAGCGGGTCGACTTCGTCCTCGCTCTCGCTGGCCCTGGCCATTTCGTCCAGAGGCTCATGCAAGGTGTCGAGCATCGCCTGCACCAGGTCGGCCTTATTGCTGAAATGCCAATAGATGGCACCGCGCGTCACACCGGCCAACGCTGCGATATCCGCCAGCGTGGTACGCGCAACCCCGCGCTCGTAAAAGGCTTGCTCGGCGGCTTCAAGTATCTGTTTGCGCGTTTCCTGAGCTTCCTCTTTGGTACGACGGACCATGGCAGTAAAACCTCAATCAGAACACATGGAGTGATCGCTAAGGATCATCTGAATAATTATGGGACGAGGCCATCAAGGGCTTCGAACGTACTAAAATCGTGGCTTTCGAGGCGGGTTTGTTACGAATCCTGGACGCCTGTCAAGAGTTTACAAACAACCATGAACGTAAGTATATTGCGTAGCAAGCTACTTATCCACTCAGTGCCTGTTTTTTACCCTTCCACCATTCTTGTGCGCACTTTGCGCGCCTGACCCGAGGATCTTCATGCAACTTAAGCCAGCTGTTACCGCTCTGGTCACTGCCGTCGCCCTGGCATCGCTGCTCAGCGGATGTAAAAAGGAAGAAGCGGCTCCGCCCGCTCAAACCCCTCAGGTCGGCGTGGTCACCATTCAACCTCAAGCCTTCACCCTGACGTCCGAGCTCCCGGGCCGCACCACGGCTTACCGCATCGCGGAAGTCCGTCCTCAGGTCAACGGCATCATTCTCAAACGCCTGTTCAAGGAAGGCGGTGACGTCAAAGAAGGCCAGCAGCTCTATCAGATCGATCCGTCGGTCTATGAGGCCACCCTGAAAAGCGCCCAGGCCAACCTGCAACAGACCAAGTCGATTTCCGATCGCTACAAGCAATTGGTCAACGAACAGGCTGTCAGCCGGCAGGAGTACGACACTGCCGTCGCCAACCGCCTGACATCGGAAGCCAACTTGCAAAGCGCCGATATCAACGTGCGCTACACCAAGGTCTACGCACCGCTGACTGGCCGCATTGGCCGCTCCTCGGTCACCGAAGGTGCCCTGGTCAGCAACGGCCAGACCAACGCCATGGCGGTGATCCAGCAACTGGACCCGATCTACGTCGACGTCACCCAGTCCTCGGTTGAACTGCTGGAGTTGCGCCGCGAGCTGGAAAGCGGTCGCCTGCAAAAAGCCGGTGACAACTCGGCCAAGGTCAAACTGACCCTGGAAGATGGCAGCCCGTACAGCCTCGACGGCAAGCTGGAGTTCTCGGAAGTCTCGGTCGACGAAACCACCGGTTCCGTGACCATTCGTGCCGTGTTCCCCAACCCTGACCACACCCTGCTGCCGGGCATGTTTGTCCACGCGCAATTGCAGGCCGGTGTGAACAGCGCGGCGATTCTTGCCCCGCAACAGGGTGTGACCCGTGACCTCAAAGGCACGCCAACTGCTCTGGTGGTCGGTGCGGACAACAAGGTCGAATTGCGCCAGCTCAAGGCCAGCCGTACCGTTGGCAGCCAATGGCTGATCGAAGACGGCCTCAAAGCCGGTGATCGCGTGATCACTGAAGGACTGCAATTCGTGCGCCCTGGCGTTGAAGTCAAGGCTACCGAAGCGACTAACGTGAAGGCAGCAAACCCGGCCCCTGCCCCGGCAACTGATAAAGCTGCGGGCGGCAAAGGGGAGTAAACCATGTCGAACTTTTTCATCAACCGCCCGATTTTCGCCTGGGTAATTGCCCTGGTGATCATGCTGGTCGGTGCTCTATCGATCCTCAAGTTGCCCATTAACCAGTACCCGAGCATCGCCCCACCGGCGATCGCCATCTCCGTGACCTACCCAGGCGCCTCTGCACAAACCGTGCAGGACACCGTGGTGCAGGTTATCGAGCAGCAGCTCAACGGTATCGACAACCTGCGTTATGTCTCCTCGGAAAGTAACTCCGACGGCAGCATGACCATTACCGCGACGTTCGAACAAGGCACCAACTCGGACACCGCTCAGGTTCAGGTGCAGAACAAGCTGAACCTGGCCACCCCGCTGCTGCCTCAAGAAGTGCAGCAACAGGGTATCCGCGTCACCAAGGCCGTGAAGAACTTCCTGCTGGTGATCGGTGTGGTATCCACCGACGGCAGCATGACCAAGGACGACCTGTCCAACTACATCGTGTCCAACATGCAGGACCCGATCTCGCGGACTGCCGGTGTAGGTGACTTCCAAGTCTTCGGTGCCCAGTACGCCATGCGTATCTGGCTCGATCCGGCCAAACTGAACAACTTCAACCTGACTCCGGTCGATGTGAAGAACGCTATTTCCGCGCAGAACGTACAGGTGTCCTCCGGGCAACTGGGTGGTTTGCCGGCAGCCCCAGGCACACAGCTGAACGCCACGATCATTGGCAAGACCCGCCTGCAGACTGCCGAGCAGTTCAAGGCGATCCTGCTCAAGGTCAACGCTGACGGCTCGCAAGTGCGCGTCGGTGATGTGGCCGATGTTGGCCTCGGTGGTGAAAACTACAGCATCAGCGCCCAGTTCAACGGCAGCCCGGCTTCCGGCCTGGCCGTGAAACTGGCCAACGGCGCCAACGCCCTGGACACCGCAAAAGCGTTGCGCCAGACCATCGCCGACCTGGAACCCTTCTTCCCTGCTGGGATGAAAGTGGTATTCCCGTACGACACCACTCCAGTGGTGACCGAGTCGATCAAGGGTGTAGTTGAAACCCTGGTCGAAGCGATCGTGCTGGTGTTCCTGGTGATGTTCCTGTTCCTGCAAAACTTCCGCGCCACGGTGATCACCACCATGACGGTACCGGTGGTATTGCTGGGTACCTTCGGGATCCTCGCGGCCTTCGGTTTCAGCATCAACACGTTGACCATGTTCGCAATGGTGCTCGCCATCGGCTTGCTGGTGGACGATGCCATCGTTGTGGTGGAGAACGTCGAACGGGTGATGAGTGAGGAAGGCCTGTCACCCAAGGATGCCACCATCAAATCGATGGGGCAGATCCAGGGTGCGCTGGTGGGTATCGCGCTGGTGCTGTCGGCCGTACTGTTGCCGATGGCGTTCTTCGGCGGCTCCACCGGCGTAATCTACAAACAGTTCTCGATCACCATCGTGTCAGCCATGGCGCTGTCCGTACTGGTTGCCCTGATCTTCACCCCTGCCCTGTGCGCCACCATGCTCAAGGCCATTCCCAAGGGTGAACACGGCACGCCAAAGCGCGGATTCTTCGGCTGGTTCAACCGCACTTTCGACCGCAGCGTGAAGAGCTACGAGCGTGGCGTGGGCAATATCCTACGGCACAAGGCACCGTACCTGCTGATCTACGTGATCATCTTCGTGGGCATGATCTGGATGTTCCTGCGTATCCCGTCGTCCTTCCTTCCGGAAGAAGACCAAGGCGTGCTGTTTGCCCAGGTCCAGACGCCAGCCGGTTCCAGTGCCGAACGTACCCAGGTGGTGGTCGACGAAATGCGCGAATACCTCCTGCGTCCAGCCAAGGACGGTGGTGAGGGTGACGCTGTGAACTCGGTGTTCACCGTGACCGGCTTCAACTTCGCCGGTCGTGGCCAGAGTTCGGGTATGGCGTTCATCATGCTCAAACCATGGGACGAGCGTAACGCTGACAACAGCGTGTTCAAGCTGGCCCAACGTGCACAGATGCACTTCTTCAGCTTCCGCGATGCAATGGTGTTTGCCTTTGCTCCGCCGGCCGTACTGGAGTTGGGTAACGCCACCGGTTTCGACGTATTCCTGCAAGACCGTGCCGGTATCGGCCACGAGAAGCTGATGGAAGCGCGTAACCAGTTCCTGGGCATGGCGGCGCAAAGCAAGATCCTCAGCCAGGTCCGTCCAAACGGCCTGAACGACGAACCGCAATACCAGTTGGAGGTCGACGACGAGAAGGCCAGCGCCTTGGGCGTGACCCTGTCTGACATCAACAACACCCTGTCGATTGCGCTGGGCAGTAGCTATGTCAACGACTTCATCGACCGCGGTCGGGTGAAGAAGGTGTTCCTGCAAGGTCGCGATAACTCTCGCATGAGTCCGGAAGACCTGAAGAAATGGTACGTGCGCAACAGCGCCGGAACCATGGTGCCGTTCTCTGCCTTCGCCAAGGGTGAGTGGGTCTACGGTTCGCCGAAACTGGCCCGTTACAACGGCGTGGAAGCGATGGAAATCCTCGGTGCTCCGGCGCCTGGCTACAGTACCGGTGAGGCCATGGCGGAAGTTGAGCGTATCGCCGCGAAACTGCCAAAAGGTGTCGGTATCTCCTGGACCGGCCTGTCTTACGAGGAACGTCTGGCAGGTTCCCAGGCACCGGCCTTGTTTGCCCTATCGTTGCTGATGGTGTTCCTGTGCCTGGCGGCACTGTACGAAAGCTGGTCGATTCCGATCGCGGTTGTTCTGGTGGTGCCGCTGGGGATTATCGGTGCGCTGCTGGCGACCACGCTGCGCGGTCTGTCCAACGACGTGTACTTCCTGGTGGGTCTGTTGACCACCATTGGTCTGGCGGCGAAAAACGCCATCCTGATCGTCGAGTTCGCCAAAGACCTTCATGAACAGGGCAAGAGCTTGCAGGAGGCCGCCATTGAGGCCTGCCGCATGCGTCTGCGTCCAATCATCATGACGTCCCTGGCGTTTATTCTCGGCGTGGTGCCACTGGCCATCTCCACGGGCGCGGGCTCGGGAAGCCAACACGCCATCGGTACCGTAGTGATCGGCGGTATGATCACCGCTACCATCCTGGCGATCTTCTGGGTACCCCTGTTCTTCGTCACGGTATCGTCCATGGGCCGCAGGAAAAATGCGGACAAACCAGACGACACTGAAACTCCACACAATGAGGCTGGCCGATGAGCAAGTCGCTACTTTCCCTGGCAGTTACGGCATTCGTGCTTAGTGGCTGCTCGCTGATACCTGACTATCAGCGCCCCGAAGCGCCGGTGGCCGCGCAGTTCCCGCAGGGGCCGGCGTATTCGTCGGCCCAGGCACCGGGCCAGGCCGCTGCCGAGCAAGGCTGGAAGCAGTTTTTCCATGACCCTGCCCTGCAACAGCTGATCCAGACTGCATTGGTGAACAACCGTGACCTTCGTGTCGCGGCCCTGAACATCGACGCCTACGCTGCCCAGTACCGCATCCAGCGCGCTGACCTGTTCCCGGCGGTTTCGGCCAATGGCAGCAGCAGTCGCCAGCGTACGCCGGCGAATATGTCGTCAACCGGTTCGGAGACCATCACCAGTTCGGCATCGGTCACCCTCGGCGTCAGCTCCTATGAACTCGACCTGTTCGGTCGGGTTCGCAGCCTGAGCGAAGAAGCGCTGCAGAAGTACTTTGCCACCGAAGAGGCTCGCCGCAGCACGCAGATCAGCCTGGTGGCCAGCGTGGCCAACGCCTACCTGACCTGGCAGGCCGACAAGGAACTGCTGAAACTGACCCAGGACACCCTGGGTGCCTACGAGGAGAGCTATCGGCTCACCTCTCGCAGCAACGAAGTCGGCGTGGCCTCGGCTCTGGACTTGAGTCAGTCACGTACCTCGGTGGAAAGCGCCCGGGTCCAACTGGCGCGCTACACCCGCCAGGTGGCGCAGGACGAAAACAGCCTGACCCTGCTACTGGGCACCGGCCTGCCGGCAAACCTTGTCAGCCGCCCATTGGCTGATGACCTGTTGAGCGAAGTACCGGCCGGTCTGCCTTCGGACCTGCTGCAACGTCGTCCCGACATCCTGCAAGCCGAGTACAACCTCAAGGCTGCCAACGCCAACATTGGCGCGGCACGGGCTGCGTTCTTCCCGAGCATCAGCCTGACGGCCAACGCCGGCACCCTGAGCCCGGACCTCGGCGGCCTGTTCAAAGGCGGCTCGGGCACCTGGTCGTTTGCGCCGCAGATCAACATTCCGATCTTCAACGCCGGCAGCCTGCGTGCCAGCCTGGATTACTCGAAAATCCAGAAAGAGATCAACGTCGCGACCTACGAGAAAGCGATCCAGACTGGCTTCCAGGAAGTCTCCGACGGCCTGACAGCACGCGCGACCTACAACCAACAGTTGCAGGCCCAGCGTGATTTCGTCTCCGCCAACCAGGACTACTACCGTCTGGCCGAGCGCCGCTACCGCATTGGTGTCGACAGCAACCTGACCTTCCTCGACGCCCAGCGCCAGTTGTTCAGTGCCCAGCAAACGCTGATCACCGACCGCCTGGCACAGCTGACCAGCGAAGTGACTTTGTATAAAGCGCTGGGTGGTGGCTGGAACGAACAGACGGCGAAAAATGAGCCGTTGAAAGAAGAAGCGCCGAAGTTGAAGTTGTTCTGATAACACCGGCAAAAACGAAGCCCACCTTTTGGTGGGCTTTTTGTTTTCCAGCCGCCGGGGCAGCGCCTGACTACTTTCGTTCGATCACCGCCCAAAACCCGCCCTGCCCGATTGAATCCCCCTGCCGCTGCCCCGCACCATGGCCCGCACCTGCAAAACCAATAACAACAGGTACGCAATCATGACTGCCCGCCCCGCGCTTTCGGGCTGACGACAGCCTTCCGTTTTCCCCAGGACTGAATCTTGTCTGCAACCCTCGTTGCGGCAACACCCTGCTTCATCCCTAACAATTAGAGAGACCCGACGCCATGAGCACCCTCCCCGCCCGCCACTTGCTGTTGGCCACCGTCGTCGCCAGCCTCGCGCTTCCGGCTATGGCTGAAGAACACGGTTTCCTGGAAGACGCCAGCGCCAACCTGAACCTGCGCAATTTCTTCTTCAATCGCAATTACACCAACCCGACCAAGGCCCAGGGCGGTGCGCAGGAGTGGACGCAAAGTTTCATTCTCGACGCCAAGTCAGGCTTTACCCAAGGCACGGTTGGCTTCGGCGTGGACGTGTTGGGGTTGTACTCGTTGAAACTGGATGGTGGGCGAGGCACTGGCGGCACTCAGTTGTTGCCGCTGGACCATGACGGACGGCCTGCCGATGACTTCGGCCGCCTGGGGGTGGCGTTTAAAGCCCGGCTATCGAAGACCGAACTCAAGGTCGGCGAATGGATGCCGGTGCTACCGATCCTACGTTCCGATGACGGTCGCTCGCTGCCGCAAACCTTGCGCGGCGGGCAGATCACCTCCAAAGAGATCGACGGCCTGACCCTCTACGGTGGCCAGTTCCGCGCCAACAGCCCGCGGGACGACAGCAGCATGACCGACATGTCGATGTTCGGTAAAACAGCGTTCACCTCGGACCGCTTCAACTTCCAGGGCGCGGAATACGCCTTCAATGACAAGCGCACACAGGTCGGGGTGTGGAACGCCCAACTCAAAGACATCTACAGCCAGCAATACCTCAACCTGATCCACAGCCAGCCTGTGGGCGACTGGACCCTGGGCGCCAACCTCGGGTTCTTCTACGGCAAGGACGACGGCAGCGCCCGCGCTGGCAGCCTGGACAACAAGACCTGGTCCGGCCTGTTCTCGGCCAAATACGGTGGCAACACCTTCTACGTTGGCCTGCAAAAACTCACTGGAAACAGCGCTTGGATGCGCGTCAACGGCACCAGCGGCGGCACCCTGGCCAACGACAGCTACAACGCCAGCTATGACAACGCCCAAGAGAAATCCTGGCAAGTGCGCCACGACTACAACTTTGCGGCCCTCGGTGTTCCCGGCCTGACGGTGATGAACCGCTATATCAGCGGCAGTAACGTACACAGCGGCATCGTGACCGACGGCAAAGAATGGGGCAGGGAAAGCGAAGTGGCCTACACCGTGCAAAGCGGCACCTTGAAAAACCTCAACCTACGGCTGCGCAATTCCAGCATGCGCCGCGACTACAACAACAACGAGTTTGATGAAAACCGGTTAATCGTCAGCTATCCGATAAGTCTGCTGTAAACCCACGACAACCTTGCGGTATGGTGCGCGCCTGCTGCTGAGCTGACTCAGCAGCGGTCTCCCGACGAGCCCGGCCTACACCATGAAATTCTTCGCCCTTACCTCCGCCCTGCTTGCCCTTGTCTTGAGCCTCAGCGGCTGCATCAGCGCCCCCATCGCCCTGACACCACAGACCGAACAACGCCTGCAAGCTCAGGCACCGATCCGTTTTCTGCTGACCTTCGATGATGGCCCCAGTGCCTCGGGCTATAACAACCCGAGCCGTTCGGTGGTCACTGATCTAGCGAACAATCCGGTGTTGCCAGGCATCAAAGCGGTATTTTTCCTGCAGACCGAAGCGTCCCGCTCAGGCGGCAACCCCCGGGGTCGCAAGACTATGGAACGTGAATACGCAGCTGGACATATCCTGGCGTTCCACACCGCCACGGCCTTTCATACCAACCACCGCTGGCTGAACGACGCGGAGCTTGAACGCACCCTCACTCAGGGCGCGACCGATATTGCCTCGATCACCGGCGCGCCGCCCACCCTGGTACGCCCGCCGTTCTGGAACTACGACCGACGCACCTTCGCCGCCTACCAGCGCCACGGCATGCACGTATTGCTGACGGACTTAAGCGCCAATGACGGCAAAATCTGGGGCTTCAATGGCAGCCCGCGTCGACGGGCCAATCTGTATCGGCAACTGTCGGTGGTACGCGAGCGCATCGCCCTGGGAGAGTTGCCGACGGTGGACGGCGTGATACCGGTGGTCGTGACGTTCCACGACATCAACCGCTACACCGCGCGGCATCTGCAGGAGTACTTGCAGATCCTGATGGACAGCGCTCGCGCGACCGGAGTGCATACCGCCGCCGAACCGTTCTACACGGACCACGCGGCATTGCAGCGGGCCGCCATGGCCCGCACAGTGGCTGACATCAATGAGGTAGTACATTTGCCCGGTGTGTGGAATTGGGTATGGGACGCCGACTCCCACTGAAACTGTGATCAGCGACGCTGAACAACTCTCCCCGCACATCTGAAAAATTAAACGACATAAATAACTTACAACCCTGCCCCTTACATCAACGCTTTAATACCAATACCTTGCAGGCCACGTCCAGCCGAAAAAAACAGTATTAGTTTACTGCGGAACGTCCCTTACCAGCCAACCACTATCTCTCAAAACTCACACACCATATCGAGAGTTTGCAATGGTAATCCCAGGCGTTTCACAAAATTCAAACCACCCCATCTCAAATCACCCCATTACAGCACCAACTGAAAACTCAGCATCAAACCCCATAATTATTCAAAGCCCAGTACTGCAAGAAGCTGACGCTTTTTTCACACCACGTTCAAAACTAACCACAGACCAAAACTACGTAGAGAAATATCCTACCTATACAAACTCCACCCCCCTACTTAATGACAGCAACATAAAAATAACCCACAAAACCACATGGGAAACGCCCAAAACTCCCGGACATATAAATAGAGACAATGTTCTTCAAATTGAAACAGGTGAAAAATCTGACATCATAAAAGTCAGCGCTTCTTCGGGCAACGATATTCACCTGGAAGTCAATGGCATTCATTACAGATTAAAAATCAATAACCACGAAGACTACCCGGAATCACTGCACATCAAGTCAAAAGGTGGCGATGACCAGATCAGGGTTGATCCTCGCGTGACTATCCCTATTACCATTGAGGGCGGCAGGGGCCGAGACCGGATTGAAACCCTTGGCAGTGGTGACACCCGTGTCTATGGTGGTTCGGGAGATGACGACATAACATTGGGTAGCGGTGACAGCTATGCCGAAGGTAATAGCGGCAACGACACAATGAGGGGTGGGACCGGCAAAACCGTTATGTATGGCAATAACGGCAACGACGTGATGTTCTCCGGCTCCGGCAGCAAGGGAACCTTCAGTTATATGGATGGCGGCAACGGCAACGATATCATGGTCAGTGAAAGTCCCATGAATCTGATGCATGGTGGCGCCGGTGCAGATTTGATGTACGGAAAAGGACCGACCACTTTCTACACTGGTCGAGGTCGAGACACCGTCTTGGCAAATAATGCCAGCGATAAGATCTACGCCGACGCAGGTGATCGGATCGCCAGGGTTGCCGGTTCTACACTAAGACAAGTTGAAATAAGCAATGCCGGCCACAAAGGCTTGAACATTGAAGGTTCAGACAAGTTCAAGCAGCAAGTCCAGGACGACCTTGAATTTTTCAGAAACTCGCCGACGGCACAAAAGATGCTGAATGAGTTGGACCAGGCCGCCGAACGCAACGGCTCTCCCATCAATATCCGAGAAACCACGGGGCGCCATAACTATTCATTTACCAATAACTTCACAAGAGAGCATGACAAACAACTAAAAGATTATGACGATATCGCAGAGTCCCCCCTGCTAGGGTTCGTCCAAGGCAATACGAAGGGCTCGGTAGCAACTGGCGCAACGATACATAACAATCCAGGTTTTATCTTCCGAGAACCTCCGGCCATTAGCCTCTACCATGAAATGAGCCACGCCTATAACGGCGCCAATGGCACATTTTTACCAGGCATGACCGAAGGGGAGCCAAATGGGGAGCGACAGGCGGTTGGGTTGGAGACGAGTGCACCCGCCTTTGATTTTGACAACAACCCTTCGACTCCCCGCACCACAAGCAACCCCAAACCGTTTACTGAGAACGCACTCCGTGAAGAAACGGGCTTTCCACGGCGTAACTCTTACTTTCTCTCTGATGGGGAGTGAGCGGATATGAGGGGGTTAATAGTCATCAATCCAGCGACTCAACCCCCAACTCATCCCACACCGATTCCGCCAGATGAAACGTCGCATTGGCCGCCGGAATCCCGCAGTAGATCGCGCTCTGCATCAGCACTTCCTTGATCTCAGCTCGCGTCACGCCGTTGCTGGCGGCGGCCCGCAGGTGCAGCTTCAGCTCTTCACTGCGGTTCATGCCGATCAGCATGGCGATGGTGATCAGGCTACGGGTGTGCCGGGGCAAGCCCGGGCGGGTCCAGATATCACCCCAGGCATGACGGGTGATCATTTCCTGAAACTCGGCATTGAACTCGGTCAGGGCATTCAGGCTACGGTCGACATGCGCGTCACCCAGCACCTCGCGACGCACCTGCAGGCCGTCGGCGTAACGTTGTTTCTCGTCCACGAAAGACTCCTCAGCGGGCTAACAGAAATTCCAGCACCCGGTCGCTGAACGCGGCACCGGCTTGCACGTTGGAGAGGTGCGCGGCGTAAAACTCGGCGTACTCGGCACCTTTTACATGCGCCTGGATAAAGTGCCCACCGGACGGCGGCGTGACCGCGTCTTCGGTACCGGCAATCACCAGCGTCGGCGTCTTGATCGACGATAACTGCTCACGGAAATCGGCGTCACGTACCGCCGCACAGTTGGCGGCATAACCTTGAGGCGATGTGGCCGCGAGCATGTCGGTGATCAACGTGGCCTGGCCAGGATTGGCCTCAGCAAAATCGGCGGTAAACCAGCGGGCAATCGAGGCATCGCGCAACGCGACCATCGCTGCTGGGCCATCGCGCAGGACCATCTCAATCCGAGGGTTCCACACCTCAGGTGTACCGATCTTCGCCGCCGTATTGCACACCACCAGACGCCTGAGGCGTTCACCGGCGTTGATGCCCAACCACTGCCCAATCAGACCACCCATGGACAGCCCACAGAAATGCGCCCGTTCGATATGCAGCGCATCCAGCAGCGCCAAAACATCCTGGCCCAGTTGTTCGATGCTGTAGGGACCCTCGGTGACCAGGGATTTGCCATGCCCACGGGTGTCGAAACGCAGTACCTGAAAATACTGGGTGAAGGCCGGAATCTGGGTATCCCACATATGCAGGTCCGTACCCAACGAGTTGGACAGCATCAATACCGGCGCACCTTCAGGGCCATCCAGTTGGTAGTTCAGTTCGCCATCGGCGAGTTGTACAAATCCCACAGCAGCCTCCTCAGGCAATCAATGCAACATGTTCGGCAACCGCGCGGGCGACCCAGGTTCGGGCCTGGCCCAAGTAATGCGCTGGGTCCAGCAGGCGATCGAGTTCAGCGGGCGACAGTTCGGCAGTCACTTGTGGCTCATCGGCGAGCACCGCACGCAGATGGCGATGTTCGGCAACTGCACGCTTGCAGCACTGCTCCAATAAATGGTGCGCAGTTTCACGGCCCAGGCGCTGGGCGAGGACGATACTGATCGCTTCGGCCAGTACCAGACCTTGCGTCAGGTCGAGGTTTCGCGCCATGCGTTCAGCGTCCACCTCCAAGCCTTCGCTCACCAGTAACGCCTGATGCAAGGCACCGGACACCAGCCGGCAAATCTGCGGCAGGGTTTCCCATTCCGCGTGCCACAGGCCCAGGCTGCGCTCGTGTTCCTGGGGCATGGCGTTGAACATCGTCGCCACCAGACCGGGAACGCGGGTCGCGGCGCTGATCAACACAGCGGCGCCCACCGGATTGCGTTTGTGGGGCATGGTCGAGGACCCACCTTTGCCGGGAGCCGATGGCTCGAACACTTCCGCTGCTTCGGTTTGCATCAGCAGGCTGATATCCCGGCCCAATTTGCCCAGGCTGCCAGCGATCAAACCGAGTACCGAGGCAAACTCCACCAGACGATCACGCTGGGTGTGCCAAGGTTGCTCCGGCAAGCTCAGTTGCAGCTCGGCGGCCAACGCTTCGGCCACGGGCATCGCCTGTTCGCCCAACGCCGCCAGGGTTCCGGAGGCACCGCCAAATTGCAGCACCAGCAAGCGCGGTTTGAGCTGCGTGAGACGTTGTCGGCTGCGGGTCACCGCGCCCAGCCAGCCAGCGATTTTCATGCCCAAGGTGACGGGCGTCGCATGCTGCAACCAAGTGCGGCCGGCCAATGGAATCGCGGCGTAACGTACCGCCTGTGCCGCAAGGATTTCCCCCAGACGTGACAGGTCGCTTTCGATCAGCGCCACGGCATTGCGCAATTGCAGCACCAGGCCGGTGTCCATCACATCCTGGCTGGTGGCGCCCAAGTGCACATAACGTTCGGCGCCGGCATCTTCACTGGCAATCAGCTTGCCCAGCGCCTTGACCAACGGAATTGCAGAATTCCCCGCCGTGGCAATCGCCTCGCCAAGGGCATCAACATCGTAGAGTGAAGCCAGGCATGCCTGGGCAATGGGCGCGACGGCCGCTTGCGGAATCACCCCCACCTGAGCCTCGGCCCGAGCCAGCGCGGCTTCAAAATCCAGCATGCCCTGCAGGCGCCCCTGATCGCAGAACACCTCGGCCATGCTATTGGCCGTGAAATAGGCGTCGAACAACTGATTGCTCGTGCGCAATGTCATAAACCATCCCCAGGTGGCGCATGCCTTCCAGAGGCATGCGCCGACCGTTTACAGATCGTGGTGCAAATACGCCGCCTGTTTCGGCAGGCGCAAGCTGAACAGGAAGGCCACCGCCATCATGCCGGTGACATACCAATAGAAGGTGTTTTCCATACCGATCGTTTTCAGCCCCAGTGCGACGTATTCCGCCGAACCACCGAAAATCGCGTTAGCCACCGCATACGCCAGGCCCACACCCAACGCACGCACTTGTGGCGGGAACATTTCCGCTTTCACCAGGCCGCTGATGGAGGTATAGAAACTGACAATGGCCAGCGCCAGGGTGATCAGCACAAAGGCCAGGAACGGGCTAGTGACAGTTTTCAAGGTCAGCAGGATGGGCACGGTAAACAGCGTACCCAGGGCGCCGAACCACAGCATCGAATTACGTCGGCCGATCTTGTCCGCCAACATGCCGAACACCGGTTGCATGCACATATAGAAGAACAGCGCGCCGGTCATGATGTAGCTGGCCGTCTTGGCGTGCATCCCGGCGGTGTTCACCAGGTACTTCTGCATGTAGGTGGTAAAGGTGTAGAAAATCAGCGAACCGCCAGCGGTGTATCCAAGTACGGTGATGAAGGCGGCCTTGTGGTCGCGGAACAACGCGGCAATGCTGCCGGCGTCTTTGTCTTCACGCATTTCCTTGCTAGTGGTTTCTTTCAGCGTGCGGCGCAGCAACAGCGAAATCACCGCCGCAATGGCGCCGATCACGAATGGAATCCGCCAGCCCCAGGCTCGCAGTTCGTCTTCGGTCAGGATCTGTTGCAGGATCACTACCACCAACACTGCCAGCAATTGCCCGCCGATCAAGGTGACGTACTGGAACGAAGCGAAGAAACCGCGCTGGCCCTTGAGGGCGACCTCACTCATGTAGGTCGCGGTGGTGCCGTATTCGCCGCCTACCGAAAGCCCTTGGAACAGCCGAGCCACCAACAGCAGGGCCGGGGCCCAGGCGCCGATGTCTTTATAGGTGGGCAAAAAGGCGATAACCAGCGAGCCGGCGCACATCATCAGCACCGAGATCATCATCGAATTTTTGCGACCGTGTTTGTCGGCCACCCGGCCAAACAGCCAGCCACCGATGGGACGCATCAGGAAGCCGGCGGCGAATACACCGGCGGTGTTGAGCAGTTGGACCGTGGGGTCATCCGACGGGAAAAACGCCGGGGCAAAATAGATGGCGCAGAAGGCATAGACGTAGAAGTCGAACCACTCGACCAAGTTGCCGGAGGACGCACCGACGATGGCAAAAATCCGTTTGCTGCGCTCTTCTCCGGTGTAGTGACTCGTTTTTGTTGTCATGGTTTTTCACTCAGTGGGAACGGTTATAGCCTAGACATACTTTGCAACAACCATGTTCCGCAAGCAGACTTTTGGATATTTGTTGCCTGGGCGGGCCTCATCGCAGGCAAGCCAGCTCCCACATTTGACGGTATTCACACATCAACATGTGGGAGCGGGCTTGCCCGCGATAAATCTCAAGCCAACTCAATAATCAAAGAACACTGTCTCTTCGTCTGTGCCCTGCAAGATCACATTCCACTGATACGCACCGGTCGTATCCGCCTTGGCAATCAACGTCCGCCGCCGCTCTTGCGGAACACACGCCAACAACGGGTCATCCCCATTCGCCGCGTCACCGTCAAAATAAATCCGCGTCAACAAATGCTTCACCAGCCCACGGGCAAACACCAGCACCACCAAATGCGGCGCCTGGGTCGTACCTTTCAACCCCGGCACACTGCCCGGCTTGATCGTGGTGAACCGAAACCGCCCTTCGGCGTCCACTGGCACCCGACCAAAACCTTCAAAGTGCGGGTCCAGCGCTTTGTCCTGCTCATCCTCCGGGTGGTCATACTTACCCGCAGCATTGGCCTGCCAGACTTCCAGCATGGCGTCGTTGACGAAGTCGCCATTGCCGTCCACCACTTGCCCGGTGATCGCCACGCGCTCGCCCAGGGTTTCGGTAACGGTCAGGTCTTCGCGGTTCAGCCAGGTCAGGCCGATGTGGTAATAGGGCCCGACGGTGTGGGACGTAGTCGCGTTGAGGGTCATCTCATTTCTCCATCGGCGTGGCATCGCGGCCGCGCAGGACGATGTCCCAGCGGTAGCCGAGGGCATAGTGCGCAATGGTATTTTCCAGGTCGAAACTGGCAATCAAGCGCTCCTTGGCGGATGTGTCCGGGACGCAGTTGTAGATCGGGTCGTAGGCCAGCAGCGGGTCGCCAGGGAAATACATCTGGGTCACCAGACGCGTCAGCACACTGGGGCCGAACAGCGAGAAGTGAATGTGCGCCGGGCGCCAGGCATTGTGGTGGTTGCCCCACGGGTAGGCGCCGGGCTTGATGGTCTGAAACTGGTACCAACCATCAGCGTCAGTGACGGTGCGGCCGGTGCCGGTGAAGTTCGGGTCCAGGGGCGCGTCGTGCACATCGCGCTTGTGGTTGTAGCGACCAGCAGCGTTAGCCTGCCAGATTTCCACCAGGATGCCGGGAACGGGCAAGCCGTTTTCATCCAGCACGCGGCCATGAATGATGATGCGTTCGCCCTGAGGCTCGCCAACGTGTTGGGCGGTCAGGTCGTTGTCGTTTTCTTGCAGGTATTCGGCACCAATAGTCGGGCCGGTAATTTCCGACAAGGAATGGGGCAGAAACACCAACGGCTTGGACGGCGAACGCAGGTTCGTCGACTGGTAGGCCGGGTGCAGGTAGTCAGGCTGAGTACCCGCTTGCGGGCGCCGGTAACCGGGCTTGTCACTCATGAATCAATCCTCGTTTTTCTTATGGATCTCAGACGCGCTCAATGGCCAGCGCCAGGCCTTGGCCAACGCCGACACACATAGTCGCCAGGCCTTTTCTGCCACCGGTTTTCTCAAGCTGATGCAGGGCCGTCAGTACCAGACGCGCACCGCTCATACCCAGCGGATGACCCAAGGCGATAGCACCGCCGTTCGGGTTGACCTGAGGAGCGTCGTCCGCGATCCCCAATTCACGCAGCACCGCCAGGCCTTGGCTGGCGAAGGCTTCGTTGAGTTCGATCACATCAAAATCGGTGACCGCCAAGCCCAGGCGTTCCACCAGCTTGCGTACGGCGGGCACGGGACCGATGCCCATCACACGCGGCGCGACACCGGCGCTGGCCATGCCCAATACCCGGGCACGGGCAGTCAGGCCGTGTTTTTTCACGGCTTCAGCAGACGCAAGAATCAGCGCGGCGGCGCCGTCGTTCACACCGGAGGCATTGCCGGCGGTGACCGTCTTGTCTGGACCGTTGACCGGTTTGAGTTTGGTCAAGGCTTCCAGGGTGGTATCGGCCCGTGGATGCTCATCGTGCTCGACCACGGTTTCGCCTTTTTTATGGACGACACGCACCGGAACGATTTCTTCAGCGAAAAACCCGGCGGCTTGTGCGGCAGCGGTACGTTGTTGGCTGCGCAAGGCAAAAGCGTCCTGATCAGCGCGGGTGACTTTATAGTCGTCGGCCACGTTGTCAGCCGTCTGCGGCATTGGATCGACGCCGTACTGGGCCTTCATCAACGGGTTGATAAAACGCCAGCCGATGGTGGTGTCTTCCAGCTTCATGTTGCGCGAGAACGCGGCATCGGCCTTGCCCATTACGAACGGTGCGCGGGACATCGACTCGACGCCCCCGGCAATCGCCAGCTCCATCTCACCGCTGGCAATCGCGCGAAACGCGGTGCCAATGGCGTCCATACCCGAAGCGCACAAGCGATTGAGGGTCACGCCGGGAATGCTTTCAGGCAAGCCGGCCAGCAGCAGCGCCATGCGGGCAACATTGCGGTTGTCTTCGCCGGCCTGGTTGGCACAGCCGAGGAATACTTCGTCGACAGCGCTCCAGTCCACAGACAGGTTGCGCTCCATCAGCGCCTTGATCGGCAACGCGGCCAGATCATCGGCACGTACGGTGGACAGCCCACCGCCGAAACGGCCGATGGGGGTACGAATGGCGTCACAGATAAATACGTCACGCATCATGCTTCTCCGGGAGTTTGGCCATGGGCGGCGGCCGTGCGGGCTTCAAGATCGCGCAGGGCGGTCAGTTCGACTTCGGTGGGTTCGGCGTTGGTGCTGACCTGATCGGCAAAACGAATCGCCCAGCCGGTGGCCGCTACCACTTGCTCGCGGGTCACGCCGGGGTGCAACGCGGTGACCACAAATTCGTGACTGCCCTCCTCTGGTTCCATGATGCACAGGTCGGTAATGATTCCTACCGGGCCCGCACCTGGCAAACCGAGACGCTTGCGCGAGTCGCCGCCCTCGCCGTGACCCACCGAGGTAATGAAGTCGAGCTTGTCGACAAACGAACGCGCCGATTGCTTAAGGATGATCAGCACGCTCTTGGCGGAGCCTGCGATCTCCGGCGCGCCACCGGCACCCGGCAGGCGCACTTTGGGCTGGTGATAATCACCGACCACGGTGGTGTTGATATTGCCGAAACGGTCCACCTGGGCCGCGCCGAGAAAGCCGACATCGATACGCCCACCCTGCAACCAGTAGCGAAAGATCTCACCGGTGGGGACGACGGTGTCAGCGGTTTCCGCCAGTTCGCCGTCACCGATGGACAGCGGCAACACCGAAGGCTTGGCACCAATCGGGCCCGACTCGTAGATCAGCACCACGTCCGGCGACGACGTCAGGCGTGCCAGGTTGGCCGCCTTGGAGGGCAAGCCGATGCCGACGAAGCATACCGAGCCATTCTTCAGGCGGCGCGCGGCGGCGACGGTCATCATTTCGTTGGTTGAGTAAGCCATTACTTGGCCTCCTGCGCGGCAGCCAGTTTGGCCTGGAATTCACTGAAGTTAGCAGTGCCGTGGATGTATTCGTCGATCCAGGCGGTAAAAGTCCCACGGTCCCGAGCGATCGGGTCCCAGGCTTGATAGAAACGGTTATCGCGCTCGGTGTAACCGTGTGCGTAGGACGGATGCGCGCCGCCGGGCACATGGCAAACGGCAGTCAGGGCCCAGGTCGGCAGCACGCAGGCGTTCATCGGTGCATTCAAGTCATCGACGATTTCTTCGACGGTGACGATGCAGCGTTTGGCCGCCAGGGCCGCTTCCTTCTGCACCCCGAGAATGCCCCAGAGCAACACGTTGCCCTTGCGGTCGGCCTTCTGTGCGTGGATCACGGTGATGTCCGGGCGCACCGACGGCACTGCTGCCAGCACTTCGCCGGTGAACGGGCAGGTCACGGTCTTGATCAGCGGATTGACCTTGGGCAGGTCGGAACCGGCGTAAGCCCGCAATACCGCGAATGGCAAGCCGGATGCGCCAGCGACATAGGCATTGGCCAGGTCGGCATGGCTATGTTCTTCGATCTCCAACGGCTGTGGCCATTGCTTCTCTACCGCATCCCGCAGGCGATGCAGGGAACCCACACCCGGGTTACCGCCCCAGGAGAAAATCAACTTGCGTGCGCAGCCGGCCCCGATCAGTTGGTCGTAGATCAGGTCGGGCGTCATGCGGACCAGGGTCAGGTCTTTCTTGCCCTGACGAATGATTTCATGACCTGCCGCCGTAGGGATCAGGTGGGTGAAGCCTTCGAGCGCGACGGTATCGCCGTCATTGACGAACCGCTTCACCGCATCAGCCAGCGATAGGATTTCAGCCATGGGGTTGGGCTCCCGGTTGGATCGAAAAAGGCGCCGTGGATAGCGCCGAAGTGCTTGAAGATTAAGCCGGGAGAAAAGACCAAACAATCCGATAATCGACTGAGCGTTCGATTATCGAACAGATTGTTGGCAAGCTATCGATTGCTGTCAGGTCGCATCCGCATGGCTGACCATGCCCTTGATCACCACTGCTGCGGTCGCCACTGCGGCCGGGACCACCAGCGCGGTCAAGACTTGCTCGAAGTTCCAGCCCAGGCCCAGCAAGGTAGCGCCCATCCACGCCCCGAGAATCGCACCAAAACGGCCAATACCGAGCATCCATGACACGCCCGTGGCGCGCCCCTGGGTCGGGTAGAACCGTGCGGCGAGGGACGGCATGGCCGATTGCGCACCGTTGACACACATGCCGGCGACCAGCACCAGGGTCGCCAACAAGGTGATGTTGCCCAGGCTCTGCCCCACAGCGTAGGCAAATACCCCGGCCAGCAAATAGAAGATGCCGATGACCTTGTGGGGATTGAACCGGTCCATCGCCCAACCAACGCCAACAGCGCTCAATACACCGCCAAACTGGAACAGCGCACCGATAAACGCGGCCTGCTCCATGCTCGCTCCACTGTCGCGCATCAGGGTCGGTAGCCAACTGGTCAGCAGATAAACAATCACCAGACCCATGAAGTACGTCAGCCACAACAGCAAGGTGCCGGCGCTGTAGGTGCCGGAGAAGATCACCGCAAACACGTTGCGGGCCTTGACGGTCTTCTGCTCGGGGACACTGAAGCTGGACGCTTGGGCGACGATGCCCGGGTCGATGGGTGACAACGTCTTGCGCACCTTGTCGGTACCGCGGTTGCGCACCACCAGGTACCGCGCCGACTCCGGCAACCACACCAACAACACCACCGCCAGGATCAACGGCAAGATACCGCCGATCATCAACAGACTGTGCCAGCCGAAGGCAGGAATCAGCTTGGCCGAAATAAACCCGCCACCGGCCATGCCCAGGTTGAAACCGCAAAACATGCTGGTCACCAGCAGCGACTTATGACGCTCCGGGGTGTATTCCGACAGCAAGGTGGTGGCATTCGGCATCCCCGCCCCCAGGCCCAGGCCGGTAAGAAAACGCAGCACCAACAGTTGGTCAACGTTGCTGCTATAGGCCGAAGCCAGGCTGAAGGCGCCAAACACCAGTACCGCACCCACCAACACCACTTTGCGGCCAAAACGGTCAGCCAACGGGCCGGAACCCAATGCACCGAACACCATGCCGATCAACGCGGCACTCATCACCGGCCCCAGGCTGGCACGGTCGATACCCCAATCCTGAGACAGCGCCGGCGCGATAAAACCCATGGCTGCGGTGTCGAGACCGTCGAGGAAGACAATCAGGAAACACAGGATCACCACCCGCCACTGATAACGCGACAGCGGCTGGGCATTGATAAAGGACTGCACGTCCAGGCAAGTGCCGACAGAAGGAGAAGGCTGATTCATTATTTTTATTTCCACACCAAGGGGCGGGCGAACGAGGCTGAGCCTCATCATTATTATTGGGGCGCGATTTGAGCCATCGCGGTCAAATGCGCTGCCGCGACATTAATGAGCCAGAGGAAACACCGTCAATTCATCAAACCGAGATATGGGCGTTTACCGAACAACTTAAGCAAATAGCTGAGTACTCAACTCTCGACTGGCGCTGAGCATGCTTGGCAGGAAACGCTGCTCCAACTCACTGCGACTGACCCGCCCGGCATGGGTGCTGACATTCAGTGCGGCCAGCACCTGACCCGAGGCGTCATACACCGGCACCGCGATGGAGCGCAGGCCTTGCTCCAGTTCCTGATCGACGATGCACCAACCCTGCTGACGCACTTGTTGCAAACATTCGAGCAAGGCTTGGGGCGTGGTGACGGTACGGCTGGTCTTGGTTTGCAGGTCGGCATGATCAAGGTAGTCCTGCAGCGAGGCATCATCGAGCGCCGCCAGCAGGATCCGGCCCATGGATGTGCAATAAGCCGGCAAGCGCCCGCCCACCGACAGGTCGACGGAGATCAGGCGCTGAGTGGTCGCCGAACGGGCGATATAAAGGATGTCGTCACCTTCCAGGGTCGCCATGTTGCAGGCCTCATGGAGTTGCTCGCTCATGCGATCCAGATAAGGCTGAGCGGAAACCGCCAACGGCGTGGAGGACAGATAGGCATGGCCGAGGGTCAGAACCTTGGGCAGCAGCGAATAGGTGCGTCCATCGGTGGTGGCGTAGCCAAGTTTGATCAAGGTATGCAGGCAACGCCGTACAGCAGCGCGGGGGATTTCCGTGCGATGGCTGATTTGGGCGATGGTCAGGTGACGCTTGCGCTCCTGGAATGCCTGCACCACTGCCAGGCCACGGGCCAGAGAGGTCATGAAATCCGGATCACCGGTGAACGCCTGGATACGCTTGGCAGGAGAGGCAACGATCGGTGGCGCCACTGACGCGAAGGAGTTGCGCAATTGATCGTTCATTTCAGATCCTTCTCAAGATTCAACCGCTATTACAAGCCGCCTGGCAATCGATACACAAGGCCGGCCCGCCAACATTGGGCGATTATCGGACGATCATCCGATAATCGCAATTTTCCACGACCGTCCTTTTCAGGCCTGGCCTGATCGGCCTCACCACACAGGTTGAAGCCACCTGACTCTTCGAGTCAGTGGTTTGATAAATGAAGTTATTGCCGCAACTGATATTTGTCGAAGAATAAGCAAGTACAGCACCCGAGCTTTGGAAATACCCACCTGTACACGTAACAAAACTCTCACACAAAGTTGACGATTTTTAACTTGCCGGTGATAGAGTTATTCAAATGCATCGCTATAATGCATCCTACGAGGATGCGTATGGGCCTCAAGCCCCGCACTATTCCCCGTAGGTTGTGCACCTGCTTTGTGCATGCATCGTCGCAAGTACCTGACACTCATTTCAAATGTTTGCCTATTACTGCGACCTGAAAGAAAACTGCTGCTACGACAGCTGTTCTTCTCCGGTGCTGTGGCCGCCTGCAATAAAGAAGTGGTTTATCGTGTATACCCTCAAATGCTGAGCAGCCTGACTGTTCAATATGGCGAGAACTCGAGGCCGACTTTTTGGCATCGTGCGGCATTGGAATCAAACTCAACTCAATTAGGTAATAATGTGACGAAAGACGAACTGCGCGCGGAACTTGAGCGCCAGGAACAACGTTACAAGGATGTTTACGGCGGGGAAGTCACCACCTACGCCGCCCAGCCGGAACCTGAACGCAAGCCATGGCGCAAACGGGCCAGCCTGCTGGACCAGGCTTTTGCGCAGGAAATTCAAAAGATCGAACAGGACCTCAAAACCGAAGAGCCATAAGCGCTTCGGGTTGAGTCCCCAGGGTTCGCCACCTCCCCGCCAACGCACGGCCGGCCGGGAGGGCATCCCGCCTGCCCCTTATATTTGCCCTTACAACGGCTTCGGCAAACCCTCCAGCAGGCCCCGCCCCTGCCTTGTCGAAATTTCATACGTTTGTTTCAGACGTTATCCCGACACCTGCTACACCCCGACAGGCCGGGCCTTGGCTTTATAAATCAATGACTTGCCAAAGCCCCGTAAACCCTGGGACGCGCGCCCGTCCCACAAACTTTTTCGTTGAAGAATGTTACCGATGAGCAGCTAGTGCATCGATTACCAAGGTTTTCTGGCATAATCGCGCCCCCTTACGACCGGGTCAGAAAACCTTCATGATCGATTTATTCAGCGGACTGGATGCTTGGGTTCTAGTGAGCCTGTTGCTCGCCCTGGCCTTTGTCCTCGCCTTCGAGTTCATCAATGGCTTTCATGACACCGCTAACGCGGTGGCCACAGTCATCTATACCAAAGCCATGCCACCACATCTGGCCGTGTTCTTCTCCGGGGTATTCAACTTCCTCGGCGTATTGCTCGGCGGCGTAGGTGTCGCTTATGCCATCGTGCATTTGCTGCCGGTGGAGTTGCTGATCAATGTGAATACCGGCCACGGCTTGGCCATGGTCTTCTCATTGCTGGCGGCGGCGATCACCTGGAACCTGGGCACCTGGTATTTCGGGATCCCGGCGTCCAGTTCCCACACCCTGATCGGCTCGATTCTCGGTGTCGGCCTGGCCAACGCCCTGATCAACGACATCCCACTGGCTGACGGGGTCAACTGGCAGAAGGCTGTGGATATCGGCGCCTCGCTGGTGTTCTCACCCATGGCCGGTTTCCTGGTGGCAGCCCTGGTGCTGATCGGCCTGAAATGGTGGCGTCCGCTGTCCAAGATGCACAAGACTCCGGACCAACGCCGCAAACTGGACGACAAGAAACACCCACCGTTCTGGAACCGTCTGGTGTTGGTGATTTCCGCCATGGCTGTGAGCTTCGTGCACGGTTCCAACGACGGTCAGAAAGGTATCGGCCTGATCATGCTGGTGCTGATTGGTATCGTGCCCGCGCAGTTCGTACTCGATCTGGGCAGCACCACTTACCAGATCGAGCGCACCCGCGACGCCACCCTGCACCTCAATCAGTTCTACCAGCGTAACCACGAAACCCTCGGCGAATTCCTCGCCCTGGGCAAAAGCGTCAAAGACGACCTGCCGGGCAAGTTCCGTTGCAACCCGCAACAGACTGAACCCACCATCAACGCGCTGCTTGGCACATTGAAGGGGGTCTCCGACTACCATTCTCTGACCTCCGATCACCGCATTGAAGTGCGTCGCTACCTGCTCTGCCTGGACGACACGGCGAAGAAAGTCGGCAAATTGCCTGGCCTTGATGCCCGTGAGAAGTCCGACCTGGACAAGCTGCGCAAAGACCTGACCGCCACCACCGAATACGCTCCGTTCTGGGTGATTCTGGCTGTGGCACTGGCCCTTGGCCTGGGCACCATGGTGGGCTGGAAGCGTGTGGTACTGACCATTGGTGAGAAGATCGGCAAGCAAGGCATGACCTACTCTCAGGGCATGTCGGCGCAGATCACTACCGCCACTATGATTGGCCTGGCCAACATCTACAGCCTGCCGGTTTCGACTACTCACGTGTTGTCGTCGGGTGTGGCCGGGACCATGGTAGCCAACAAGAGTGGGCTGCAAGGCGGCACCGTGAAGACCATTCTGATGGCTTGGGTGCTGACGCTGCCGGCGACTGTGGCCTTGTCGGCCGGGTTGTTCTGGTTGGCGTCCAAGGCGTTGGGTAGCTGATCGTTCGGCTGTGATAAAAGAGGTGCGACCTGTGAGGGTCGTGCCTTTTTTATGCTTGGTCGGTCGGTTGGTTGAGTACATATCCGTTGTTGCGGTTACGGCTACTATTGGTTTCGCTCTTACAGCCAGCCCTTTCAAGGTCTTTGAGAACGCAGCCGTACTTGGAAAGAGAACACTGACCTGTGGCGAGGGGGCTTGCCCCCGTTGGGCTGCGGAGCAGCCCTAAAACCTGCCATCTCGGTCTATCTGAAGAAACTCAGCGATCCTATTGGGGCCGCTTCGCAGCCCAACGGGGGCAAGCCCCCTCGCCACAGGGTCAATGTGCACCTCTAATGACTGTTTTTTCAAAGACCTTGAAAGAGCTGGCTCTTACAGCGAGTCACTTTTGGAAAAGAGCCCGGAATGCCGGCCCAGCCAAAAGTGATCCGCTGTAAGAACGGAACCAATAGCAGCCGTAACCGCAACAACGGATATGTACTCATCCTTGCCAAATACCCCCCATCAAATCCCAAGCAAAAAAAGGGCGACCGAAGTCGCCCAAAATGCCTTGCGTGCTCATGTAATCCGGAAAGACCTAAGGCTTCTTGCGCTTGTTAGCGTCTTTCCAGATAAAAATTCCAAACCCTACAAAGAACATCACCATGAGGCCAACCGTCAGCACTCCGGCAAATACCACATTATCGAAAAACATGACCGGCCTCCTGCTCTTGCCCTGTTGCGATAGGGCTAAGTTAACCAAGAAGACGAGAGGAGAAATTGACAAGGATCAATGTCGCCCGCGACGGGGCGTAAAGAAGGGAAATAACTGACCTGCATCAATAGGTGCAGGGCATTTCAACGCTTTTTCGGTTTGTTTTTCGACTTTTTCTTGGCTTTCCCTAACGGCATCGCCTGTTCAAACGCCTGGCGTACTTCATTCAGGCGCTTGTCATTGAGGTCATGCACACGTTTGGCCCGTTCGGCATTCAGGTCAATCAGCTTGTCATCGTCACTCATGGCTTGGCTTACGCAGTGGCTGGAATGCCTCAATAATGCGGCCTGACTTGCCGTGCCGCAAACAGCCCGTCAACAAAATCCATGTCATCGGCCCGATTTGCCTGCAAAATCGGACTTTCCCACTGACCCAACGGCCCCACAACGTGTTACTGCACAAGGATCTTCTGCCCTTGCTGCCCCCTGCGCGCCTTTGAAGCCCTCAGGGTCTACCAAGCGGCAGCCCATGCAGCTCGTACTTCAGCGGCTACGTTAGACCTCGACATCCACCCACAACCCTTGCCGGGGCGCATCCTCGATCAGCGGTATCACCGGCACGGTATTGTCGGCGTTGAGTTCATCGCCAGGAATAGCCAGGTGCTGTTCAGCATCTTCGTTGGCTTCACGCCGACGCTTCTGCTGTTCCTGCTGACGTCGCTGTTCCTCGCGCAGCAGCAAAGTCGACTGTTCGGCATCGCCTTTTTTCAAGTCGATGGTGCTTTGGTTGGAGCCCGGTTGAACCGGCGCCACGGGAGGGATATCGGGTTTCTGGCGTGCCGGATCAAGTTGCGACGTCACGGGCACAACACTCAAGGGCAGCATGGGTGGCAGCATAATTATCGGTCTCCTGTCAGCAAGCTGTCGGCTGGCGAGGTAACGACTTGAGCCTGCGCTCGCCAACTTGTGAACCAATCGTCATCTATCTGACGAACGCACCGCCCTTTTTCTTGCCGCTTACAGCTTAAAGCTTGAAGCTGCACCTATTCCTTTTGGTCTGGAAGCCGTGTTCCGTTAGAATAGTCGGCTTTTTCACGGCGGGAGTCAGGCAGCATGGCGCAGCAGTATCAACCGGGGCAACGCTGGATTAGTGACAGCGAAGCAGAGCTGGGGTTAGGCACCGTTCTCGCACAGGACGGCCGCTTGTTAACCGTGCTCTATCCGGCCACTGGCGACACCCGCCAGTATGCGCTACGGAATGCGCCCCTCACTCGTGTGAGGTTCTCGCCGGGTGACACCATCACCCATTTCGAAGGCTGGAAAATGACCGTGCGCGAAGTCGACGATGTCGACGGCCTGCTGGTCTACCACGGCCTCAATGGGCAGAACGAGCAGGTCACCCTGCCAGAAACCCAACTGTCGAACTTCATCCAGTTCCGTCTGGCCAGTGACCGTCTGTTCGCCGGGCAGATTGACCCGCTGGCTTGGTTCTCCCTGCGCTACCACACCCTGGAACACACCAGCCGCCAGTTACAGTCCTCGCTCTGGGGCCTGGGTGGCGTACGTGCGCAGCCTATTGCGCACCAACTGCACATTGCCCGTGAAGTCGCCGACCGTATCGCGCCACGGGTTTTGCTGGCGGATGAAGTAGGCCTGGGCAAGACCATCGAAGCCGGCCTGGTGATCCATCGCCAGTTGCTGTCGGGTCGTGCCAGCCGCGTGCTGATCCTGGTCCCGGAAAACCTGCAACACCAATGGCTGGTGGAAATGCGCCGCCGCTTCAACCTGCAGGTTGCGCTGTTCGATGAAGAACGCTTTATCGAAAGCGATGCCGCCAACCCCTTCGAAGACACCCAGCTCGCGCTGGTGGCCCTGGAATGGCTGGTGGACGACGAGAAGGCCCAGGACGCGCTGTTCGCAGCCGGCTGGGACATGCTGGTGGTCGACGAAGCCCACCACCTGGTTTGGCATGAAGAAAAAGCCAGCCCTGAATATTCGCTGGTCGAACAACTGGCCGAAGTGATTCCAGGCGTACTGCTGCTCACCGCGACCCCGGAGCAACTGGGCCAGGACAGTCACTTCGCGCGTCTGCGCCTGCTGGACCCGAACCGGTTCCATGACCTGCACGCCTTCCGCGCGGAGAGCGAAAACTATCGCCCGGTGGCCGAGGCCGTCCAGGAGTTGCTGGACAAGGGCCGTCTGTCCCCAGCAGCCCATAAGACTATCCAGGGTTTCCTCGGCAACGAAGGCGAAGCCCTGCTGGCTGCCGTTAACGATGGCGACGCCGAAGCCAGCGCCCGTCTGGTGCGCGAACTGCTGGACCGCCATGGCACCGGCCGCGTGCTGTTCCGCAACACCCGCGCCGCCGTGCAAGGTTTCCCGGAGCGCAAACTGCACGCCTACCCGCTGCCGTGCCCGGACGAGTACCTCGAACTGCCGCTGGGCGAACATGCGGAGCTGTACCCTGAAGTCAGCTTCCAGTCTCAGCCAGACGTCGACGAAGAACAACGCTGGTGGCGTTTCGACCCACGGGTCGAGTGGCTGATCGACCAGTTGAAAATGCTCAAGCGCACCAAGGTCCTGGTGATCTGCGCCCACGCCGAAACCGCGATGGACCTGGAAGACGCCCTGCGCGTGCGCTCCGGTATCCCGGCCACGGTGTTCCACGAAGGCATGAACATCCTCGAGCGCGACCGCGCTGCGGCGTACTTCGCCGATGAAGAGTTCGGCGCCCAAGTGTTGATCTGCTCGGAAATCGGCAGTGAAGGCCGCAACTTCCAATTCTCCCATCACCTGGTGCTGTTCGACCTGCCGTCCCACCCGGACCTGCTGGAACAGCGGATCGGACGTCTGGACCGGATCGGCCAGAAACATGTGATCGAACTGCACGTGCCCTACCTGGAAACCAGTCCGCAAGAGCGGCTGTTCCAGTGGTACCACGAAGCGCTGAACGCCTTCCTCAACACCTGCCCGACTGGCAACGCCCTGCAGCATCAGTTCGGCCCACGCCTGCTGCCGCTGCTGGAAAACGCCGATGACGGCGAGTGGCAAGCGCTGATCGATGAAGCCCGCGCCGAGCGCGAGCGCCTGGAAGCCGAACTGCACACCGGTCGCGACCGTCTGCTGGAGCTCAACTCCGGCGGCGCTGGCGAAGGTGACGCACTGGTCGAGGACATCCTTGAGCAAGACGATCAGTTCGCCCTGCCGATCTACATGGAAACCCTGTTCGACGCCTTCGGCATCGACAGCGAAGACCATTCGGAAAACGCGCTGATCCTCAAGCCCAGCGAAAAAATGCTCGATGCCAGCTTCCCGCTCGGCGACGACGAAGGCGTGACCATCACTTACGACCGCAACCAGGCGCTGTCTCGCGAAGACATGCAGTTCATCACCTGGGAACACCCGATGGTCCAGGGCGGCATGGATTTGGTGCTGTCCGGCTCCATGGGCAACACCGCCGTGGCGCTGATCAAGAACAAGGCGCTCAAACCCGGCACCGTATTGCTCGAACTGCTCTACGTCAGTGAAGTGGTTGCCCCGCGCTCGCTGCAACTGGGCCGCTACCTGCCACCGGCCGCGCTGCGCTGCCTGCTGGACGCCAACGGCAATGACCTGTCGGGCCGGGTCTCGTTCGAAACCTTGAACGACCAACTGGAAAGTGTGCCACGGGCCAGCGCCAACAAGTTCGTCCAGGCCCAGCGCGACCAGCTGACGCCACGGATCAACGCCGGTGAAGAGAAAATCTTCCCGCGTCACGCCGAGCGTGTGGCCGAGGCCCAGCGTCGTCTGGCCGCTGACACCGACGAAGAACTGGCGCGACTGACCGCACTGCAAGCGGTCAACCCGACCGTGCGTGACAGCGAACTGGTTGCCCTGCGCCAGCAACGCGAGCAAGGCCTGGCCATGCTCGACAAGGCGGCGCTGCGACTGGAAGCGATTCGGGTACTGGTAGCGGGCTGATGACCGCTCTGCCCTGCTGAATAGAAAGGCCCGCACAATGCGGGCCTTTTTTATCACTTAATTCCAGCGTTGGCCTTGATGACCTCATCGCGGGCAAGCCCGGCTCCCACAGCTGACCGAATTACTCCAGTTATCCTCGGTCAACTGTGGGAGCTGGCTTGCCTGCGATAGCCTCACCTCGGTCTCAAGCCGTAACTGCCGGGCCCGGCACCGCCTCCGCCACCAACCCTTCCTTCATTCGCTTGGCATCCTTCACAAAACACCGCGACGCCTGGAACAGAAACAGCATGGTCAAAAACAACGCCACCGGGATCAGGTACATGGCGTCATGCAGCCCCACGGCTTTAAAAGCCTCAGTCATCTGTTCGGTACCCGCCGCGTACATCGCCGAATGAGCAAAGTGATCAGACAATCCCCCCACCACCACCGGCCCCAAACCGCCGCCCAACAAATACAACCCGGCAAAATACAGCGCCATGGCCGTGGCCCGCAGGCGTGGCTCCACCACATCCTGAATCGCGGTGTAGACACAGGTATAGAAGTTGTAGGCAAACAACCAGCCGACGCTGAACAGCGCCACAAACACCCCGATCTCAATCCGTCCGGCATGTAACGCCCACGCGGTGGTGACGGTGGAGATGATCAGGCTGAACGCGGCGAACAACAGCCTACCGTTGGCAATTCGCTGATGGATCTTGTCAGCAATCCATCCGCCTAAAGTCAGGCCTACCAAGCCCGTCACCCCGACAATTACCCCGGTCGCGACAGCCGCCTCCTGCAATGGCATCAGACAGTAGCGCTGTAGCATCGGCACCAGAAATGAATTGCAGGCGTACGTCGCAAAGTTGAAGCACAACCCAGCCAGCACCAGCCAGAGAAAAGTTGGAATGGCCAACACGCGGCGAACCGGACGATCCACACGCTCTTGGGAAACCTGCACGGTTTCCGCTGCGCCACGCTTGGGCTCCTTGATAAAGAACATGAACACCGCAAGGATCAACCCCGGCACGGCGGCAATAAAGAACGGTGCGCGCCAGCTGTCGAACGCCTTGACCATCGCGCCGATAGTGAAGAACGCCAGTAACAGGCCCAAGGGCAGGCCCAGCATGAAAATGCCCATGGCCCTGGCCCTACGGTGGGCCGGAAATAGATCGCCAATCAACGAATTGGCCGCTGGCGCATAGCTGGCTTCGCCGATACCGATGCCCATGCGCACCAGCAGGAAGGTCCAGAAACTGCCCACCAAACCATTGACCGCCGTCAGCCCGCTCCAGGCCGCCAGGCCCCAGCCCATCAGTTTGCTGCGCGAACCGGTATCGGCCATGCGGCCCAGGGGCAGGCCGGCAATGGCATAGACGATGGTAAAGGCGGTACCGATGATGCCCAGCTGGAAGTCGCTGAGGTGCCACTCCATACGGATCGGTTCGATGATGATCGCGGGGATGGTGCGATCGAAGAAGTTGAACAGGTTGGCCAGGAACAGCAGGAACAGAATGCGCCAGGCATTCGCCGCTTGGGTCGAGTTCTGCATGGGTCCGTCTCTTTTATTGTTATAGAGCTGCGATGCCCGACGCATCCTGCCCGGAACCTGCAATCTAGTCAGCCACGACCCGGTTGTCTGTAATGATTCGTAAAGCTGATAGGGCGTAATTTCATTCCCGCAGGCAAGGCTTCGGCCCACAGAAATATAAGCGCTGGCCCCCTTCCCAAGGCTTGCAACACGATTAGAATGGCGAGCCTTCCGTTCCCCCCTCCTCCTTGCCTTTCTTATTGAAGACGCCCATGTCCGAAGCCAGTCCGTGTCTGAGTTGCGGTGCCTGCTGTTCACACTTTCGCGTGTCTTTCTTTTGGGGCGAATGCGCCTCATCGGGTGGAACGGTGCCCGATGACCTGGTGGTACAGATCAATCCCAGCCGGGTGGCAATGATCGGTACCGACGCCAAACCCGCGCGTTGCTGCAGCCTCGAGGGAGAAGTGGGAAAAAGCACGAGTTGCTCGATCTATCAGCAGCGCTCCAGTGTCTGCCGGGAATTCGAGTCGTCATGGAGCCAGGGCGAGGCGAATGTCGATTGTGATGCGGCTCGGGCGGCATTCGGATTGCCACCGCTTCTGGAGCCAATCTACGCGTTCGAGCTACCCATCAGCGCTTAGTATTAAACGTTATCGCTGGCATGCCAAAATAATTGCAATCAAAATGCCACTATCCCCTTGTGATTCGCCCGAGGCTTCTATACTGGACGTCATAGGTCATAGCCACTGGCAGTGACACAAGATGACTCTGTAACGGGACATGCTATGGAATGGCTTGGTTTGCATTTTTTTACCGACCTTCCAGAGAACGGGCATTTATTACTCAATTGCAGTCATAACCCCTTTCTGGTGCTACTGGCGTATCTGGTCGCCTGTGCGGCGAGTTTTGGCACCCTCAACATGGCCGAACGGGTCGGTCATGTCGACAATCCCACAGCACAGCGCCGTTGGCGCTGGCTCGGTGCGGCTTGTCTGGCAGGCGGCATCTGGTCCACCCATTTCATCAGCATGCTGGCCTTCCAGACGCCCGTTGCCATTCACTACGAATTGACCATGACGTTCGCCTCATTGCTGATCGCGCTGATCGCGTCGTTGTTCGCCATGCAAACCCTCAGTCATGCGCAACTGCATTGGCACCAATACCTGCTGGCCTCGGTATGGATGGGACTGGGCATTGCGCTGATGCACTACGTCGGTATGGGCGCCATGCGTTCCGAGGCGGTGCCGTACTTCGAGACTGGGTTGCTCGTGCTGTCCATTGTGATTGCGATGGGCGCCAGCCTGGCGGCGCTCTTGCTATCGCGCTATTTGCGCAACGGCAGTGGCATGTTCCATCAGTTGCTCAAATACGCCGCCTGTCTGGTGCTCGGTGCTGGCATTCTCACCATGCACTTTACCGGCATGGCTGCGATGAAGCTGATGCTCCCCAGCGGTGTGGCCCCCTCGGTGCCTTTGGACAACAACCCCATGCAACTGGGGCTGATGATGGCAGTGATCACCCTGCTGGTGATTGGCAGCAGCGTCAGCGCCGCCTTGGCGGACAAAAAGCTGCAACACAAAGAAACTGACCTGCGGCGGGTCAACGCGCTGCTCAGCGAACTGGACCAGGCCCGGGCGTCCCTGCAGCAGGTGGCCCATTACGATGCCTTGACCAGCCTGCTCAATCGTCGTGGTTTCAATCAGATCTTCGCCGAGAAGCTCGCTGAAAAGACGCAGAGCGAAGGTATGCTCGCGGTGATCTTCCTCGATATCGATCACTTCAAACGCATCAACGACAGCCTCGGCCATGACGCCGGCGACCAACTGCTCACCGTCCTCGCCAACCAAATCAAAGGCTCAGTACGCAGCCACGATGACGTGGTCGCCCGTTTTGGCGGCGACGAATTCTGCATTCTGATCAGCATTCATCATCGCGACGAAGCGCGGCATATGGCTCAGCGCATCATGCAGAAGATGAAAGACCCGATAGAACTGGCCGGGCGGCGCATGGTAATGACCACCAGCATCGGTATCAGCCTGTTTCCCGAGGATGGCAGTACCAGCGAGGAGCTGCTGAAAACCGCTGATCTTGCGCTCTACCAATCCAAGGACGCCGGCCGAAACAGCCTGAACTTCTTCAGCTCCAACCTGAAAACCCGAGCCTTTCTTGAGCTTCAATTGGAAGAAGAGCTGCGCAGCGCCCTGCGGGACAGGAACGAGCTGGTGCTCTACTACCAACCCATCCTTGACCTGCAAAAAGGCAAAGTCACCCGGCTCGAAGCCCTGGTGCGCTGGCAACATCCGCAACACGGGCTACTGATGCCAGATCGCTTTATCAGCATTGCCGAACACAACGGGTTGATTGGTGAACTGGACAATTGGGTTCTGCGCCAGGCCTGTGCCGACCTGAGCCTATTGTCCGAGCGGGGCTACCCCGAACTGACCGTGGCGGTGAACTGCTCGGCGCTCAACCTTGCACGGGATGAGCTGGCTGATGAGATCGAAAGCGCCCTGCGCAGTAGCGGAATCGCCGCCAACCGCCTGGAACTGGAGGTAACCGAAAACGCGTTGATGGGCAATATCAGCAGTACCTTGGTGCTGCTGCGGCAAATCCGCGCCTTAGGCGTCTCGCTGTCCATCGACGACTTCGGCACCGGTTACTCATCCCTGGCCTATTTAAAACGCCTGCCGCTGAATACCTTGAAAATCGATCGATCATTCATCCAGGACATTCCCAAATCCACCCCCGATATCGAGATTGTCCAGGCGATCATCGGCATGGCCCACACACTGCACCTGCAGGTGATCACCGAAGGTGTCGAAACCGTGCAACAACTGGAGATATTACAAAAACACGGCTGCGACTTCGTCCAGGGTTACCTGCTCAGCGCCGCGGTGCCGGTCAGCGACATCACTGCGGTTATCGCGGGCCTGGATCAGCGCAACCTGCTCAACCCGTTAAGCCTGGCGGGAGGTAAGGATGTCAGGCTGCTGCAGGACCCCGCGCCCGGTCGTTCAGGTTCAACTTCTGTGGTAAGGCCAATTCGCTGACCACCCTGATCGCCAAGAGCCCGTGCCTGTCGGACGATTTCCTGACGCTAATCGTCGCCTTTATAAAACGCTGCTTTGCGCGCAACCCGTATCGGTTTGATGACACGCTGGATAACTCGATACTGGACTTCATCATCCACGAGGATTTCGACGAAGACCGCATCGACGAATTGCTCAATGAGTTCGAAAACCCGGCGAAAATCCTCGACACCAACTGGCACGCGATCAAGCCGATGTATGAGAAGAAGTACCGCGAGCTGATCAATGACAAAGAGAAGTTTGTCTCGATCAATGACATTCGCCTGTCTCGGGATTGTGTGAAGAAGGCGATCAAGTACTTGCGCGAGATTTATCGTCACCGGATTGGGAAGACCAAGGTGATTTCGTTGAATAACCCTACGGGGAAGACAGCCTAGACCGCGTCGCCCCCTTCGCGAGCAAGCCCGCGAAGGGGACCTGTCAGCCACCAGATAACCGCATCCTTGCCACACCCGGAAACAATTCGCCTACGCTTCCGCCACCCGCAAAACTGTTCCCATGACGCGCACGTCACCCTCGCCTGTGACCTTTCTCCACGGGCAAGATGCCATCATGGTGAAAGCAGTTACTCCGCTACACACTTGCTGCCGGAAAATTCACGCACTATTTTCGTGCAGGCTTTTCTTACGCCGCCCTTTCCTGGATCAGAATCCAAGGCGAAACCACCACCGCCCACAGTGCCGGATCACGCTCAACCAGGTCCAATGCCCGCGTCGCAGACACCTCGCCAAAGATCTCTGAAGCCAGCCAACCCGCGACTTTCTCCCGATTATCTTCAGCCATCGCTTCGGCGGCCTCGATCAAATCCAGACGGGTGTCGACCCACAATAGGGCACCCTTGGCAAAGAACGGCTCAAGCTCCTTCCAGGAGATTTCGGCGGTCTCGCCGAGCAGCTTGGCATAGAGGGTGCTAGGTTCTTGCGTCATGGGAGTTCACCTGAGGAAAAAAATCGGCGCAATCATACCGTCGAGCCCCAGGTAGAAAAACCCAGTTGCAAATGAGGTCCCGATAGAAAGTGCCAGGAAAGCCAAGGATTGCCCGAAACTCCGGCATGACCCCGCCGCAATTCTGTCTTTTTCTTTCATTTAAGCGACACGCCCGGGTTTTGCCCCCAGCAGCTAGCTTTTCAAGCGATCAACCGGCGCTCTACACTGTACCGGTACAGTTGCCAGGCCGCTGCCGGGGGATATCCGAGATATCTGATCCGGTTCTGTAGCCCACAAGGCCGCTAGAACTATAAAAAATACAACAGTAAGAGTGGAGCACTATGAATAAGGCTACTAAGCAGATTTCCAAACTGTTTGCCGCTATGGTTCTGGCCGGGGTTGCCAGCCATTCGTTCGCAGCTGACACCATCAAGATCGGTATCGCCGGCCCTAAAACCGGCCCGGTGACCCAGTACGGCGACATGCAGTTCATGGGTGCCAAACAGGCAATCGAGGACATCAACGCCAAGGGCGGCGTAGATGGCAAAATGCTCGAAGCCAAGGAATACGATGATGCTTGCGATCCAAAACAAGCCGTTGCCGTAGCCAACAAAGTGGTCAACGACGGCGTCAAGTTTGTAGTCGGTCACCTCTGCTCCAGCTCCACTCAGCCAGCGTCCGACATCTATGAAGACGAAGGCGTGATCATGATCACCCCGGCTGCCACCAGCCCGGAAATCACTTCCCGTGGCTACAAGCTGATCTTCCGCACCATCGGCCTGGACAGCGCTCAAGGCCCAGCAGCCGGCAACTACATCGCCGACCACGTGAAGCCGAAAGTCGTAGCCGTTATTCACGACAAACAGCAATACGGTGAAGGCATCGCCACCGCCGTTAAACAGACCCTCGAGAAGAAAGGCGTGAAAGTTGCCCTCTTCGAAGGCATCAACGCTGGCGACAAAGACTTCGGCTCGCTCATTCAGAAGCTCAAGCAAGCCAACGTCGACTTCGTCTACTACGGCGGCTACCACCCTGAACTCGGCCTGATCCTGCGCCAAGCCAAGGAAAAAGGCGTGAATGCCAAGTTCATGGGCCCAGAAGGCGTCGGCAACGATTCCATCTCGCAAATCGCCCAGGGCGCTTCCGAAGGCCTGCTGGTCACCCTGCCGAAGTCATTCGACACCGATCCTGCCAACAAGGCAATCGTTGAAGAGTTCACCAAGAACAAGCAGGATCCAACCGGTCCGTTCGTGTTCCCGGCCTACTCGGCTGTTGAAGTGATCGCCGGCGGTATCGCTGCCGCGAAGAGCGAAGACACCGCCAAGGTGGCTGCTGCCATCCACGCCGGTACCTTCAAGACCCCGACTGGCGACCTGAGCTTCGACGCCAAGGGCGACCTGAAGGACTTCAAATTCGTCGTCTACGAATGGCACTTCGGCAAACCAAAAACCGAAGTCTCCCCTCAGTAAGCCAGGCGTTACTGGTCAACAAGCCCACTGTGCAAGCAGTGGGCTTTGTTTTACGAGGTTTATGAGCCACGCACCCGCGATCCGGGTGCTGGCTCACCTGAAAATCTTAAAACCGTCACCAGCGGTTCGCTGGCAAACGCTTCGTGCAACCTGGCCACAGAACAGGGCACCGAGCCGGAAATTGACTCCACCAGTGAAATGCGTATCGGGTTTTTAGGAGCGCTGTAATGCCTGAGATCTATCATTTTTTCCAAACGCTGGTTAACGGCATGACCGTTGGCAGCACCTATGCCTTGATAGCCATTGGCTACACAATGGTTTACGGCATCATTGGAATGATTAACTTCGCCCATGGCGAGGTGTACATGATTGGTTCCTACGTGGCCTTCATCGCCCTTGCCGGGCTGGCCATGCTGGGTATCCATTCCCTGCCGCTGTTGATGACCGCTGCGTTCCTGGCGTCCATCGTCGTAACCAGTGCCTATGGCTACAGTATCGAACGCGTTGCGTACCGCCCCTTGCGTGGCAGCAACCGCTTGATCCCGCTGATCTCTGCGATCGGCATGTCGATTTTCCTGCAGAACACCGTATTGCTGTCCCAGGATTCCAAGGACAAATCCATTCCCAACCTGATCCCGGGGAGCATCTCCTTTGGTCCAGGCGGCGCACAAGAAGTGCTGATTTCCTACATGCAGATCCTGGTCTTCGTCGTCACCCTGGTGGCCATGCTGGGCCTGACCCTGTTCATCTCCCGCTCTCGTCTGGGGCGCGCCTGCCGGGCCTGCGCCGAAGATATCAAGATGGCCAACCTGCTGGGGATCAACACCAACAACATCATCGCCCTGACCTTCGTCATCGGTGCCGCACTGGCGGCCGTCGCTGCTGTGTTGCTGAGCATGCAGTATGGCGTGATCAACCCCAACGCCGGTTTCCTGGTGGGCCTGAAGGCCTTCACCGCGGCGGTATTGGGCGGCATCGGCAGCATTCCGGGCGCCATGCTCGGTGGGCTGGTGCTGGGGGTGGCCGAAGCCTTTGGCGCCGATGTGTTCGGTGACCAGTACAAGGATGTGGTGGCATTCGGTCTTTTGGTTCTGGTGCTGTTGTTCCGGCCGACCGGCATTCTGGGCCGTCCGGAGGTTGAGAAAGTATGAGTAAATATCTTAAACAGGCGCTGTTCAGCGCCTTACTGGTGTGGGCCGTGGCCTTCCCGGTACTCGGGCTGAAGCTGAGCATTGTCGGGATCAACCTTGAAGTACATGGCACCGGCCCCTTGACCTTGTCCCTCATTGCCCTGTGCTCGGTACTGATGTTCCTGCGAGTGCTGTTTAGTCAGCAGGTCGGTGCCTTGTTCAAGGGCAATCGTGGCCCACTGGTGTCGCCCAAGGTCAGCCAGTTCCTGACCCTGCCGCGCACCCAGCGCTACATCATCATCGGCCTGATCGTGGCCGCGTTGATCTGGCCGTTCTTCGGTTCCCGTGGCGCGGTGGATATCGCAACGCTGATCCTGATCTACGTGTTGCTGGGCCTGGGCCTGAACATCGTGGTGGGCCTGGCCGGCTTACTCGACCTGGGTTATGTGGGTTTCTATGCCGTGGGCGCCTATACCTACGCGCTGCTCTCGCATTACCTGGGCTGGGGCTTCTGGATCTGCCTGCCACTGGCCGGCATGGCGGCGGCCACATTTGGCTTCCTGCTGGGCTTCCCGGTACTGCGCTTGCGTGGTGACTATTTGGCGATCGTGACCCTGGGCTTCGGCGAAATCATCCGTCTGTTCCTGCGTAACCTCACCGATATCACCGGCGGCCCCAACGGCATCAGCAGCATCCCCAAGCCGACGTTCTTCGGGCTGTCGTTCGACCGCACCGCGGCCGAAGGCATGCAGACCTTCCATGAGTACTTCGGGATCGACTACAACCCGGTGAGCAAAGTGGTGTTTCTGTACCTGGTGGCGTTGTTGCTGGCGCTGGCGGCCTTGTTCGTGATCAACCGTTTGCTGCGCATGCCGATCGGCCGTGCGTGGGAAGCGCTGCGCGAAGATGAAATCGCCTGCCGTGCGTTAGGCATGAACCCGACAATCATCAAACTTTCGGCATTCACCCTCGGGGCAACATTCGCCGGTTTCGCTGGCAGCTTCTTTGCCGCGCGCCAGGGCTTGGTGACACCGGAGTCATTCACCTTCATCGAGTCGGCAATCATCCTCGCCATCGTGGTACTGGGTGGCATGGGCTCGCAGCTGGGGGTAATCCTCGCCGCGATCGTGATGATCCTGCTGCCGGAAATGATGCGTGAGTTCAGCGAATACCGCATGTTGATGTTCGGCGCCATGATGGTGCTGATGATGATCTGGCGCCCTCAAGGCCTGCTGCCCATGCAACGTCCACACATGGAGCTGCGCAAATGAACCGCGAGATCCTGAAAGTCGAAAACTTGAGCATGCGCTTCGGCGGTTTGCTGGCGGTCAACGGCGTGGCCCTGACCGTGCAAGAGAAACAGGTTGTGGCCTTGATCGGCCCCAACGGCGCCGGCAAGACCACGGTGTTCAACTGCCTGACCGGCTTCTACAAGCCGGCTGGCGGCACCATCCTGCTGGACGGCCAGCCGATCCAGGGCCTGGCCGGCCACGAGATTGCGCGCAAGGGCGTGGTGCGGACCTTCCAGAACGTGCGGTTGTTCAAGGACATGACGGCGGTCGAGAACCTGTTGATCGCCCAGCATCGTCACCTGAACACCAACTTTTTTGCAGGCCTGTTCAAGACTCCGTCGTTCCGCAAGAGCGAGCGCGAGGCCATGGAGTACGCCGAGTACTGGCTGGACAAGGTCAACCTCACCGAGTTTGCCAACCGCCCTGCCGGGACCCTGGCCTATGGTCAGCAACGCCGCTTGGAAATCGCCCGCTGCATGATGACCCGCCCGCGGATCCTCATGCTCGACGAGCCGGCCGCCGGCCTGAACCCTCGCGAAACCGAGGACCTCAAGGCGCTGATCGGTGTGCTGCGCGAAGAAAACAACGCCACCGTGCTGCTGATCGAACACGACATGAAACTGGTCATGAGCATTTCCGACCATATCGTGGTGATCAACCAGGGCACGCCATTGGCCGACGGGACACCGGAGCAGATCCGCGACAATCCGGAAGTGATCAAAGCCTATTTGGGGGAAGCGTAAATGCTGCAATTCGAAAACGTTTCCACCTTCTACGGCAAGATCCAGGCCCTGCATGACGTCAACGTCGAAGTGCGCCAGGGCGAGATCGTCACGCTGATCGGTGCCAACGGTGCCGGCAAGTCCACCCTGCTGATGACCCTGTGCGGTTCGCCCCAGGCCTATAGCGGCAGCATCCGCTACCTGGGTGAAGAATTGGTGGGCCAACACTCCTCGGACATCATGCGCAAGAGCATCGCGGTGGTGCCGGAAGGCCGTCGCGTGTTCGCCCGCCTGACCGTGGAAGAAAACCTCGCCATGGGCGGTTTCTTCACCGACAAGGGTGACTATCAGGAACAGATGGATAAGGTGCTGCACCTGTTCCCGCGGCTCAAGGAGCGCTTCAACCAGCGTGGCGGCACGATGTCCGGCGGGGAGCAGCAAATGCTCGCCATCGGCCGGGCACTGATGAGCAAGCCCAAACTGTTGCTGTTGGACGAGCCGTCCCTGGGACTGGCACCGATCATCATCCAGCAAATCTTTGACATCATCGAGCAACTGCGCAAGGACGGTGTCACGGTGTTCCTGGTGGAACAGAACGCCAACCAGGCGCTGAAAATCGCCGACCGTGCCTACGTGCTGGAAAACGGTCGGGTGGTGATGCAGGGCAGTGGCGAACAACTCCTGACCGATCCAAAGGTGCGTGAGGCCTACCTGGGCGGCTAAGCATTCTGGAATAATAAGTGAGATTGTGTGGGAGTGGGCTTGCTCGCGAATGCGGTGTATCAGTTGATACATCTGGTGGCTGATTCACCGCATTCGCGAGCAAGCCCGCTCCCACATTTGTTTTGCGTGCCCCCTTCAGTTTTGCAATATCTGAGTTTTTTCTTGATGAGCCTGTAACGGTTCCCCTCCCCCTTTCTCTAGTGGTGTAAGCAAGCACAAACGCTTCCTTACTCAACCTCACTGCTGGAGAAACATCATGACCACCACCACTCGCTCCCTGTCCGCTGCCACCCTCGCCCTGGCCCTGGGTACCGCCCTGAGCTTGTCTGCCCTGACCACCACCGCCCACGCTGCCGACGACATGCAGAAATGCTTCGGCGTCGCCGCAGCCGGCAAGAACGATTGCGCTGCGGGCGCTGGCACTTCCTGCGCGGGAACCTCGAAAACCAAGGATCAGGCCAATGCCTGGAAACTGGTCCCGGCCGGTACCTGCCTCAAAACCCCAAGCACCACCTCGCCGACGGGTTTCGGCCAGGAAGCGGCCTTCACCGCCAAGTCCTGAAACAGCCCTTCGCCTGAGTACTGATGATGACGCTTTCATCCCCCCGCTCCGCCTCCCAGACTCAGGCGCCCGGCCTTCCCCGCCGGGCAGGGTTGGGCCTCAAGAACGAGCACTTCACGCAAGTGCTCGAGACCCTGCCCGATGTCGGTTTCTTTGAAGTCCACGCCGAAAACTACATGGTGGCCGGTGGTCCTTTTCATCACTACCTGGGTTTGATTCGCGAGCAGTACCCACTGTCGCTGCACGGTGTCGGCCTGTCTATCGGCGGCGAAGGCCCACTGAACCGCGAACACCTGGCACGCCTGGCGATGCTGATCGAACGCTATCAACCCCACTCCTTTTCCGAACACCTGGCCTGGTCCAGCCATGGCCCGGTGTTCCTCAACGATTTACTGCCCCTGGCCTACGATCACGAAACCCTGAACCGTGTGTGCGAGCACATCGACCAGGTGCAAACCGCCCTCAATCGGCCAATGCTGCTGGAGAACCCGTCGACTTATCTGCAATTCCACTCCTCCACCCTGGACGAAACGGTCTTCATCAGCGAAGTCATTCGGCGCACCGGTTGCGGCCTGCTGCTGGACGTCAACAACGTGTACGTCTCCTGCATCAACCACCAGCGTGATCCCGTAAGCTACATCGATGCCTTGCCACTTCACGCGGTGGGTGAGATTCATCTGGCAGGTTTTGCTGAAGACACTGACAGCCTTGGTGAGCGCCTTCTGATCGATGACCATGGCGCACCCATCGACAACGCCGTATGGCACCTGTACCAACATGTGCTGAAGCGAACCGGACCAGTGGCCACGTTGATCGAGCGGGATAATCAGGTGCCTGCTTTCAGCGTGCTGCATGCCGAAGCACGCCAGGCCGACCGGTATCTGATGGAGGTGCTCTCGTGAGCCGTCAGGATGAGTTTGCCAATGCTCTGCTGGCACTCGAGAGGCCTTGCCCCGGAGGCCTGTTCAGCAGCAATGGTGCTGACCCGGCCAGTCGTTTTGCGGTCTATCGCAACAACGTTCACAGCTCATTGATCAACGCCCTGGCTGCCGGTTATCCGGTGACCTTGCAACTGGTGGGCGAAGCGTTTTTCCGGGCCATGGCGGGACTCTACGTCCAGGCGTTCCCGCCAGGCAGCCCACTGATCAATGAGTACGGCAATGATTTCGCCGACTTTATCCAGGGCTTTGCCCCCGCCGCCAGCGTGCCGTACCTGGCCGATGTGGCACGGCTGGAGCGTCTGCGGGTGAAGGCCTATCACGCGGCAGATGTGTTGTCCCTGGATCAGCAGGCCGTTATCACCGCCTTGCAACAACAGTCCACCCTGGGCGAGTTGCGCCTGCAACTGCATCCCTGCGTCGCGACCCTGAACTCGGCCTATGCCGTGGTGGGGTTGTGGGCCGCGCACCAGACAGGAGAGTCCTGGGCCACGCTCAATCCCCTGCACGCCCAAAGCGCCCTGGTTCTGCGCAACGGTCTGGAGGTCAAGGTGTTCGCCATCGACAGCGGTTCGGTGGCCTTTATCAACAGCCTCAACAACGGCTGGCCAATGGAAATGTCATTGGCCTACGCCCTGGACGCTGCCGCCGAATTCGACCTGCACCAATGCCTGGCCCTGCTGATCGGCTACGGCGCCATCACTCATTTACACACCGAACAAAAGGTATCGCCATGAACACTGCCCCGCCGTGCCTGATCCAACGGGTCATCCAGCTTTTCGAAAGAATTCCCTACAGCCTGATCGCCTTCATCGCACGCTTTTCGATTGCGGCCGTGTTCTGGAAGTCCGGCCAAACCAAGGTTGAGGGCTTTGCCGTGGACCTGATCAACGGCACCTTTGAACTGGGAGTGCCACGCCTGGCCAACTCCACCCTGCCACTGTTTCGCAGCGAATATCACGTACCGTTGCTATCGCCGGAAGTGGCAGCCCATATGGCCGCCTTCGCCGAGCACTTTTTCCCGATCCTGATCCTGGCGGGCTTCGCTACCCGTTTCTCGGCATTGGCATTGCTGGGCATGACGCTGACCATTCAACTGTTCGTCTACCCGGACGCCTATCCCACCCATGGCACCTGGATTGCCCTGCTGCTGCTATTGATGGCCAAGGGGCCAGGCCGCCTGTCCCTTGATCACTGGATTGCCCGGCGCTTCCACTAAAGCCGATCCAGCGCTTCGCCGCTGCGCTTGAACCAGTGCACCAGATAATCCGCCAGCACTTGGGTCCGGCGCGGCAGCCCTCCTTGATAAGGGTGGACCAGGTACATCGGCATACTCCGGGTCTGATAGTCACGCAGGAGCCAGCGTAAACGGCCATCAGCCAATTCCGCCTGCAAGACGTAGGACGGCAGACGCGCGATACCGGCGCCCACCAAGGCAGCCTTTTTCAGCAGGTTGTAGTGATTCGAGGCAAACGTCCCGGAAACCCGAACCCGCAACAGTTCGTGCTGCTGGTGATACAGCCACTCTTCGCGACCGCTGTAATGGCTGTTGAGCAAGCAGCGATGCCCCGCCAACTCCGCGGGCGTCGCTGGCTCACCGTACTGTTCCAGGTAGGCCGGACTCGCACATGTCATCTCGTGCCAGGCCAACAGAGGCTTGGCCACCAACCGCTCGTCATCCGCAGCTCCTGAGCGCACCGCCAAATCAAAACCATCCCGGGCCAGGTCTCGATAACCATTATTGAGCTCCAGCTCAATCTGCACCTGCGGGTACTGCCTTGAAAACTCCAGTAACAAGCCATCGAAGAAGGTTTCACCCAAGGAAACCGGAACGGTCATACGCACCGGCCCAGCCAAGTCATCCTTGAGCCGGGCCAATGCCTGACGGGCCCGTTCGACCTGGACGACCAACGCCTGGGCCTGAGGCAACAAGGCCGCACCCGCCGCGGTCAGGCTGAGCCTGCGGGTGGTGCGGTGCAGCAACACCACGGAAAATCGGGCCTCCAACTGGCTGATGCGCTTGGACAGTTGCCCCTTGCTGCACCCCAGTTGCTCGGCCGCCAGGGTAAAGCTGCCCGCTTCGATCAACACGGCAAAGGCCGCCAGGTCATCCATTTCGCTCATGGATTGTTTCCATTTGAAAACCAAAGGTTGCCTATTAGCGCGTTTATCCAATGAAAAAACCACTCTAGACTGAAATCTCACCTACATCTCTGGAGGAACGGCACGATGAAAATCCTATTGATTGGTGCCAGCGGCACCGTGGGTTCGGCGGTCAAGGCAGAACTGTCCCAGCGCCACGAGGTCATCGCCATCGGACGCAAGAGCGGCGACTTCCAAGTCGACATCAGCGACAGCGCCTCGATTCGCCGGTTGTTCGAGCAAACCGGCAAGTTCGACGCTTTGGTCTGCGCGGCCGGCAGCGTCAACTTTGTGCCCCTGGCCGACATGAGCGAAACCGACTTCGACCTGGGCCTGCAAGACAAGCTGATGGGCCAGGTCAACTTGCTGCTGATTGGCCGTGAGTTCGCCAACGATGGCGCATCATTCACGTTCACCAGCGGCATCCTCAACCGTGACCCGATTCGCACCGGCGCCTCGGCCGCGCTGGTCAACGGTGCCATCGACGCCTTCGTGAAAGCAGCGGCGATTGAGTTGCCACGAGGCCTGCGTATCAACTCGGTCAGCCCGACCGTACTGCTGGAGGCCATGGGCAGCTACGCACCGTACTTCCGCGGTTTCAAACCGGTTCCGGGAGCGGAGGTGGGACTGGCCTACGCAAAAAGCGTGGAAGGCCTGCAAACCGGACAGATCTATATCGTGGGGTAACGGGCTTGTGATGCACCGCCAGCCTGCGTAACGTGGCGGCACTTATCAGGAGACCCGATAATGCGTGCCGCCCGTTCCCTAGTGCTGATTGCCCTGCTCCCCCTGTTCTCTGCCTGCCAGATGTTCGAAAGCGAGCCGGCCAAGCCGTCCCTCGCAAGCCTGACCCGTATGCAGGGTGAACTGACAGCCGTCGGCGACAAACTGCTGTTCCAACCCTGCCATGACCAGCGCAACTATGTGGTCAACGACACCGGCGGCACCAGCATCCTGCAGGAAGCGGCCTCACTCGCGGGCCAGCAAGGCGCCCTGTTTGCCGACTTGCGCGGCAAATTCTCCGGTGTCGCCAGCGGGACCCAAGGCCAAGTCGACCTGCAACAGCTCTACCGTGTTGAACGCTCGACCTCCGCCTGCGATGACCCCGACTTCAAGCGCATGATCCTGCGGGCCAACGGCCACAAGCCGGCCTGGGCATTGAATGTCACCGCCAAGGGCATGGTCCTGGAGCGTGAGGGCCAACAACCGCTGGCTGTGCCTTATGTGGAAGAGCAGTCGGGTGATGGCCGCTTCAATCTCATGACTGAAGCCAATAACCAGCACATCGAACTGTGGGTTGCCCCGCAACGGTGTGTTGACAGCGTCAGCGGCAGCCTGCAACACATGAGCGCAGAGCTGCGGGTCAATGGCCAGGTACAGCGTGGTTGCGCGGCGTTCGGCGGTTCCCGGGACGATTGATTCAGGCCCGGGTTGTTTTAACATGACCGTAAACCGCTATTGGGGCTTATAATCGCCGGTTTGCAAAACCGCCGGCCGCAACCAACGCCGCATACCGGATCCTGTCATGTTACGAATCACCGAACTCAAGCTGCCCATCGACCATCCCGAAGAAGACCTGCGGCCTGCCATTGTGCAGCGCCTGGGCATCGCCAGTGATGACCTGCTCGATTTCACCCTGTTCAAACGCAGCTACGACGCCCGCAAGAAATCATCGGAGCTGTGCTTCATCTACACCGTCGACCTGAACGTCAAGGGCGAAGCGGCCCTGCTGCTCAAGTTCGCCGATGATCGCAACATCAATCCGGCACCGGACGTCAGCTATAAAGTGGTCGGTCAGGCGCCGGAAGGTCTGACTGAGCGACCGATCGTGGTCGGTTTTGGCCCTTGCGGGATTTTCGCCGGCCTATTGCTGGCGCAGATGGGCTTCAAGCCGATCATCCTCGAGCGCGGCAAGGAAGTGCGCCAGCGCACCAAGGACACCTGGGGGCTGTGGCGCAAAAGCGTGCTTAACCCGGAATCTAACGTGCAGTTCGGTGAAGGTGGCGCCGGGACCTTCTCCGACGGCAAGCTCTACAGCCAGATCAAGGATCCGAAGTTCCACGGGCGTAAAGTCCTGCACGAGTTCGTCAACGCCGGAGCCCCGGAAGAGATTCTCTACGTCAGCAAGCCGCACATCGGTACGTTCCGCCTGACGGGTGTAGTGGAAACCATGCGTCAGCAGATCATCGCCCTCGGTGGTGAAGTGCGTTTTGAACAACGTGTGACTGACGTGCTGATCGAAGACGGCCAACTGAATGGCGTGGTGGTCGATGGCGGCGAGCAGATTCTGTCCAAGCACGTGATCCTGGCCCTCGGCCACAGCGCTCGCGACACCTTCCGCATGCTGCATGGCCGTGGTGTGTACATGGAAGCCAAGCCGTTCTCGGTGGGTTTCCGGATCGAGCACCCGCAGTCGCTGATCGACGCTGCACGCCTGGGCAAATACGCCGGGCACCCAAAGCTCGGCGCCGCCGATTACAAACTGGTGCATCACGCCAAGAACGGACGTTCGGTCTACAGCTTCTGCATGTGCCCGGGCGGTACGGTGGTAGCAGCGACGTCCGAGCCAAACCGTGTCGTGACCAACGGCATGAGCCAATACTCGCGTAACGAACGCAATGCCAACTCCGGGATCGTGGTGGGCATCACCCCGGAAGTGGATTATCCAGGTGGCCCGCTGGCCGGGATCGAGTTGCAGGAGCGCCTGGAGTCCCACGCGTTCATCCTCGGTGGCAGCAACTACGAGGCCCCAGCGCAGCTGGTGGGTGACTTCATCGCCGGCAAGCCGTCCACCGCCATCGGGACTGTAGAACCGTCCTACAAGCCAGGCGTGGCGTTGGGTGACTTGGCCCTGGCCTTGCCGGACTTCGCCATCGAAGCGATCCGCGAGGCGTTGCCGGCGTTCGAGAAGCAGATCAAGGGATACTCGTTACACGACGCGGTATTGACCGGCATCGAGACCCGCACTTCATCGCCGCTGCGGATTACGCGCAACGAAACGATGCAGAGCTTGAACGTGAAGGGCCTGTTTCCGGCGGGTGAAGGTGCCGGTTATGCCGGTGGGATTCTGTCGGCGGGTGTCGACGGGATTCGGATTGCCGAGGCCGTGGCACGGGATATGTTGGGCATCGAGGCCTGATACCCATTCCGAAAGTGACACCCATCAAATGTGGGAGCCGGGCAAGCCCGGCTCCCACACTGATTCAGGTGACCTGGAAGACCTTAGATATTCGCGCGCAACACGCTGTCCGGCAGCGCTTCTCCTCGCTCCACGCTGGCCGCAACAGCCGCCATCAATCCGTCCAGCTCATACCCCTGCGCCGCCAGCCACGCCGGATCGTAATAGGTGGTGGCATACCGCTCACCGCCATCGCACAAGATTGCCACGATCGACCCGCTTTCCCCCGCCAACTTCATCTGCTGCGCCGCCATCAAGGCACCAATCAGGTTGGTCCCACTGGAACCGCCCACTCGCCGCCCTAAGCGTTGCGCCAGATAATGCATGGCTGCCAGCGACAACGCGTCCGGCACCTTGACCATGGCATCAATCACCTTGGGCAGGAACGACGCCTCAACCCGTGGCCGGCCAATGCCTTCAATCCGCGAACCACAGTCCAGGCGCAGCGTCGCGTCCCCGGTCAAGTAATAGTCAAAGAACACCGAGCGCTCGGCATCCGCGCACAGCACACGGGTGCAATGCTGGCGATAACGCACATACCGCCCCAGGGTTGCCGTTGTGCCCCCGGTGCCCGGGCTGGAAATCAGCCAGCTCGGCTCCGGATACCGTTCGAAGCGCAGCTGCTGGAAGATCGACTCGGCAATATTGTTGTTCGCCCGCCAGTCGGTGGCGCGTTCGGCGTAGGTGAACTGGTCCATGAAGTGACCACCGCTTTCCCGGGCCAGGCGTTCGGACTCAGCGTAAATCTGCGTCGGATCCTGTACCAGGTGGCTCTTGCCGCCGTAAAAGGCGATCTGGGCAATCTTTTCCTGGGACGTGCTTGCCGGCATCACCGCAATAAACGGCAGGCCCAGCAGACGCGCGAAATACGCCTCGGAAATCGCCGTGGAACCGCTGGACGCCTCGATCACTGGCGCGCCGGGCTTGAGCCAGCCATTACACAATGCATAGAGGAACAATGAACGGGCCAGCCGATGTTTGAGGCTGCCGGTGGGGTGACTCGACTCATCCTTGAAGTACAACTCGATACCCGGCAGGCCCGGCAACGGCAAGGGGATCAGGTGAGTATCGGCGCTGCGCTGAAAGTCCGCTTCAATAATGCGAATGGCTTCGCGGGCCCAAGGTCGGTTGTCGCTCATGGTTGGCTTCTCTAAGGTTTTCAATCTCGATCTTAGGATGTTTCCTACACTTCACACAGATACAGTCCAGACTCAATTGGACACACAATTGCTGGGCTCTGGCGCAATACCCACTCTACCTTCTTCTTATAACAAAAAAGAATATAACTTTTGTTTTAACAACTAACGGTACGGGTTAGGGTACCCACCTATTGAACCTTGATTGGAGAGCATCCCTTGCCTCTGCGTAGCACTGTCACCCGTTTCTTCCAGCTGGAAGCCGCCAGCGGTCTGTTATTGATCGCCGCCGCCGCGCTGGCCCTGATCATCAATAATTCGCCGTTGTCGCACCTGTATGCCGGTTTCCTCGATGTGCCCGTGGTGGCACAGATTGGTGCGCTGAAAATCGCCAAGCCGGCGTTGTTGTGGATCAACGATGGCCTGATGGCCCTGTTTTTCCTGCTGATCGGCCTGGAGGTCAAGCGCGAGTTGCTCGACGGCCACCTGTCCAAGCCTTCGCAGATCGTACTGCCGGGCGCAGCCGCTATTGGCGGCATGGTCGTTCCGGCGTTGATCTACTGGGCGTTGAACAAGGACAATCCGGCGGCGCTCGGTGGCTGGGCGATCCCCATGGCCACCGATATCGCCTTCGCCCTGGGCGTTCTTGCCCTGCTGGGCAAGCGGGTACCGGTCTCGTTGAAGCTGTTCCTGATGACCCTGGCCATCATCGATGACCTCGGTGCAATCATCGTCATCGCGATCTTCTATTCCAGCGACCTGTCCGGAGCCTCGTTGGCCGGCGCGGGGGCCTGCCTGATCGCCTTGATTGCAATGAACCGGCTGGGAGTGGTCAAGCTCGGGCCCTATATGATCATCGGCTTGATCCTGTGGGTGTGTGTGCTCAAGAGCGGCGTTCACGCCACGCTGGCGGGTGTCACCCTGGCGTTCTGCATTCCGCTGCGCACCAAAAACGCTGAACCCTCGCCGCTGCTGAACCTGGAACACGCCCTGCACCCCTGGGTGGCCTACGGCATCCTGCCGTTGTTCGCCTTCGCCAACGCCGGCGTGTCGCTGGCCGGGGTCAACCTGGAAAGCTTCACCCACCATGTGCCGATGGGCATTGCTGCCGGCTTGCTGGTGGGCAAGACCATCGGTGTCTTCGGCCTGACCTGGCTCGCTGTGAAAGCCGGCCTCGCAGCCCTGCCCAGCGGCGCCAATTGGGGCCAGGTGCTGGGGGTCGCGATCCTGTGTGGTATCGGCTTCACCATGAGCCTGTTTGTCGGCTCCCTGGCGTTCGTACCGGGCAGCAGTGAATACGCAGGCATGGACCGCATGGGTATTCTTACCGGTTCCATCCTGGCTGCGCTGATTGGTTATGCGGTGACCGCAATGGCCAGTCGCAAGCAGGCGGTGGTTCAGCCTTAAACCCCGCTGCGGTTCCGGTGTGGCGCACTTGCGTTCACACCGGAGCACTTACCTTTTCAGCCAGTTCATCACCTCCTCACAGAACCCTCCTACATCCCTCTCCCTGCGCCTCCAATAACGTCGTGCCCCCGGCATTGAGCCGGACTTCGTTATGAAGCCAGGAGGGCGCGATGGCAAACAACAAGGATGTTCCCCAGGTCTGGCGATCCTACGGAACCGGGACCGGAGGCTATCGACGCCTCGAGCACATGAACGCGCGCGAACTGGCGGACAGTGAGGCCAGGCAAAACGCATACGACGCCATGCTTACCCGCCAGGAGGCTTACGAGACTCGTATCAAGGTTGAGCCACAACCTACCCTGCCCCCCATTGCGGGTTGTGTATTCGTCAAGTCCTGCAACTTGCCGAACGCGATCATCAACTACAGCAATCCCTCTGGTTTCATACCCACTGACCGTTTGATGGACTACGGCGAGCATGTCCTGCTTGGCGGCCGCGAGACGGATGGCGCAGGGCTGCTGCACCTCAAGAAAATAAGTGGCAGCGCACTGCCTGCCGGCCTGGGAACATTCGCCCTGAGCGGTTCGAGCATTACCACCGCTGCCGGAGCAGCGGCAGGTACTGTCGCGACCGGATTGATGGTGGGCCTGGCAGCACTGCTCTGGCCTTCAAGCCTCGGTGATGGTGCGCTTTATAGCGATGAACAACTTCGTGCCCTGCCTCAAGCCCGCACACGGGTTCGCTTGCATATCGAGCAACAGGCCAGCGGCAGCCTCAAAGGCTACGCGTTCTACACCGGGAAGACCCCCGATTGGGAAATGGTCGATGTCGTGCAGTTTGGTCTGCGTGGCACGCAATACGTGGCCGCCCTGGGTGAGGGCGTTGAGCTGATCTGGACACCCGCTCTTGATCCTGCTGACACCCTCGGCATACCTGCGCTGGAGTCGGCGCCGCAGTCTCCCCATATCTGGGTGTATCCGCCGACTGAGGCAGCAGCCAACATCATCGTCGACCCAATCTACCCGCCGGAGTACCGGGATTTCATTCTGGTGTTTCCGGCGGACTCCGGGGTTAGACCGCTGTACGTGGTGGTAAGTGTTCGACCGGGAGATCATAAGTACTACGGTGCCCCCGCAACACTCCCAGCCTTCCCTGATGCATTACCCGTCAAATCTAAAACCTCTGTCCGGGGCGGAGGCAAAAGAAGGGCAAGGTGGGTTGATAAAAAAGGGAGAATTTACGAATGGGACTATGAAAGTAACGCAGTAGAAAAGTTCGACAGGTTTGCGGTTCACCTTGGCGAGTTCAACCATATAACCGGTGAACAAACCAAAGAAGCAAAGCCGGGAAGAACCACCACACGTCAATAATCATGAGAGCAACCCTATGGTGTACCTATCAATTACGGGTTTTTACCCTGACGAGAAAAAAGACGATTCGCTGCAATTCAAATTTGATATTGAAGGGGACCAGCTTAACCAGGCCGCAGCACAACTCACAGAGTCAAAGCCTCTTGCAGAACTGGCGCCTGGAGAGTTGGAGCTTACAAAACACCAAGTGTCACAGTTAGCGACTCTGCTCAATATCAGCCTACGCGACGATCTGGAGTACTTCATCGGAACACGCACACAACAATGAAAAAGCGCCCCCCAAACAAAAAACCCCAACCAGTCACCCGGTTGGGGTTTCTTTTCCCGCTGCATTGACCCTTAACGAGTAACGCGGCTGGTCCCGTCAACGGTCATGATGCGAACACGATCACCGATGCGGAAGATTTCATTTTCCTGAACGGCCTGAACGTAGGCGCGCATGCTGCCATCGTCTTCGCGAACAGTGATTTCAACGCCTTGGGTGCGGGTCAGGCCTTCTTCAGTGGCCGAGCCCAGCAGGCCGCCGGCTACGGCGCCGATGACTGCGGTGACGATGCTGCCACGACCGCCGCCGATGGCGCTGCCGCCAACACCACCGATGACGGCGCCAGCAGCGCCGCCGATTGGGGTCTTGGTGCCTTCGATTTTCACCGGACGCAGGGATTCGATGGTGCCCATGCGCACGGTCTGTACACGACGCGCTTCGTCACGGGAATAGGAGTCGCCCGTCAGACTCGAGGCGCAGCCACCCAGCAGCAACGACATGGTGGTAAAGCAGGCAACCAGTAAAACAGACTTACGCATAGCATCAACTCCAAAGGACAAGTATTCATTAAACTCCGCAGCTTTACGCCTGTCACGGCATGCCCGGCATAAAATTGCTTTCATTCAGCCCTAGTACAGACTACCTGTACCGCAAAACTCGACGAACGGTAGCACGTTGCAACGCCTACAGACAGTTGGACAAGGCTCGGGGTGAGCAGGTCAAGCGCAGGGATTTGCCGCAATGGCTGCAGGACACAGCGCATGATTACGAAGTCCCGTAGCCGCAAACGGCCACGGGTAATCAACAGGTATTACGGTGCCAACCGCTCACGGGTCCAGTCGGCGCCCTGCAAGCGGTAGTTCAGCCGATCATGCAGGCGGCTCGCGCGGCCCTGCCAGAACTCGATGCGCTCCGGCAGCAAGCGATAACCACCCCAATGTTCGGGACAGTCAGGCTGGGTGTCGCTGAAACGCTGCTCGGTGGCCTTGAGCAAGTCTTGCAACTGCTCGCGGTCCTTGATCACCCGGCTCTGTGGGGAGGCCCAGGCGCCCAGGCGGCTGCCCAGAGGGCGGACCTGATAGTAAGCGTCCGATTCCTGCGGCGTAACCTTGACCACCCGCCCCTCGATACGCACTTGGCGTTCCAGGGTTGGCCAGAAGAAGGTCATGGCAGCAAAGGGCCAAGCGGCGAGTTGCTCGCCCTTGGCACTCTGATAATTGGTGAAGAAGGTAAAGCCCTGTGCATCCAGCCCCTTGAGCAGCAGGATCCGGCAGTGCGGTCGACCGTCCTGGTCGACTGTGGCCAAGGTCATGGCATTGGCCTCCACCGGTGGCTGCTCGGTTTTCACCGCATCGCTGAACCACTGGTGGAACAAGGCAAACGGTTCGTCCGGGGCCTGGGCCTCGCTCAAACCGTCCCGTATGTAGTCACGGCGCATATCGGCCAGTGCCTGGGTCATGCGGCTTTATCCTTCTTGCTCAGCGGATCAGTTTTTTGCCTGGTCGTTCGACACCGCTGGTGCAGCAGCCTTGGCCGGTGCTGGCTTTTTCGCGGCTGCTTTGGCTGGGGCTTTTTTAGCCGCAGTCTTGGCAGCAGGCTTGGCGGCAGCTTTCTTGGCCGGTGCCTTTTTCGCTGTGGCAGCTTTTTTCGCAGCCGGAGCAACAGGTGCCGGAACGTCCTGTACAGCCACCATTTCAGCCTTCGGCGGGTTCGCCGAGTTGTACTTGCTGAGCAAGGCCAACATGGTGGTGCGCTGGGTGAACATGATTTCCATACGACGGTTCAAGGCACGGCCCTGAGTGCTGTCATTGGCGGCACGCGGCATCAGGTCACCCATGCCACGCAACATCAGGCGATCCTGTTTCAGACCGCTGAGGCTGAAAATCGAAGCGATGGATTGCGCGCGTTCTTTGGTCAGCGCCTGGCTCTGAGGAGCGGTACCCGTGGCATCAACGTGGCCCAGAACCAAAACAGCAGTCTTTGGATCGCTCTCAACCGCCTTGGCTACACGGGTGAAAGGACCAAGGGTTACCGGCAGCAACATGGCTGGGCGCTTCGGGTTGTAGGAACCATCAACCGGGGCAATCACCACCAGTACGTTGTCGCGACGTTCAAGTACCAGATTGGTGCCCTTGATGGCCGTGCGCAGACGCGGCTCATAGTCGTCCAGCCAAGCCTGGGTGATTTTCGGGTCAGGCATCGGGACGTTGGTCACGTCGACCTTGGCCAACGGCTTTGGCTTGCTTTCGAACGGCCACCACCAGCGAGGCTCGGCATCGGTCTTGGCAACCGGCGCGGCAGTCGATGCTGGGGTTGCAGCCGCGAGATCGGCCTTCAGGTCAGCTTTGGCATCAGCAGCCTTTTCGTCAGCGCTTTTCGCGGAGAAAGGCCACCAGCTGTAGCTGGTGTCTGCCTTGGCAACCGGCGCAGGCACAGCAGCGTCGGCTTTTACAGGCGCATCAGCCTTGGCTGTAACGCTAGACTTGGCATCTGGTTTGGCATCCGGCTTAGCGCCGGCTACGACTGAGTCGTCCTTGGAAGCTGTCTTGTCGGAACCGAATGACCACCAATGCCCACCTTCCGCATCATTCTGCGGAGTTTGTGCGCAACCGGTAATAGTGAGGCAGAGCGCCAATGCCAAGGACTTGTTCGATAACATGAGATTTCCACAAAATGAGAAAAAACCAAGGGTCTAGATGACCCGTTAAACAGACGCTTCTAGAACATTAAAGTTACAGCATTTCGTCCGGCGTCTTTTTGAGCAACGCTTTATAGACGCCTTTGTAACAAAAAATCACGTAACAGCAAGCTATTTACAGACAACCGGCCAATATTCTTACTAACTTTTGCGCTCTCGGGTCCATCAATACATAAGGTCCCAGGGTATTAGTCACAAAACCGAAGGCTACATCATGTTCCGGATCCGCAAAGCCCACTGAACCGCCCGCCCCCGGATGCCCGAAAGCCCGTGGGCCAAGGCCGAAAGTCGCATTCGGCACCTGGGGTTGATCCAACATGCAGCCCAGGCCAAATCGGGTTTGAGTCAATAAGGTTTTATCTGGGCCAATACTGTGTTCGCGGGTCAACTCTTCGAGCATATCCGCCTCCAGCAAACTACCGTCCAGTAACCCACTATAAAAGCCCGCCAGGCTGCGGGCATTACCGTGACCATTTGCCGCCGGCTGCTGCATGCGCCGCCATTCAGGTTTATTAGTGCTGGTGAGAATAGACGGTGGATTGGTAAATGCACGCGTAGTCATGGCCATGGGTTCGCGCATTGTTACTTGCAATAAACGCTGCGCCGCCTCATCGCCCATATTGCCCTTGCCTCGGGCGATATGCGCGACTCTATAAAACTCTTCATCGGCCAGCCCGACGTGAAAGTCCAGGCCCAGTGGCCGTGCAACCCTCGCCACGATGGATTCTCCCGGCCCTCGACCGTCGGCCCGGCGCAACAGCTCTCCCACCAGCCAGCCGTAGGTGATCGCGGCATAACCATGGCCTTCGCCCAGCTTCCACCACGGCGCTTCGGCGGCCAGTGCGTCGACCATCATTTGCCAGTCGTACAGGGCTTCGGCAGGGAGCGTCTCTCGCAACGCCGGCAACCCGGCCTGATGGCAGAGCAGATGGCGCAGGGTGATGGACTCCTTGCCGGCCGCGGCGAACTCCGGCCAATACCTGGTCACGGGTGCGTCGAGTTGCAACTTGCCCTCAGCCACCAGTTGCAGGGCGGTGACCGCGGTAAAGGTCTTGGTGCAGGAGAACAGATTGGCAATGGTGTCGCTGTGCCAGGCCTCACTGCCATCCTTGTCCGCAGTACCCGCCCAAAGGTCAACGACCGTCTCACCGCCAATCTGGATACACAACGCGGCGCCACGCTCCTGAGGGTCATCGAACAGCGCGGCAAAGGCTTCACGCACCGCTTCGAACTTAAGCTCGTAATGACCCTGAATCTGCACCGAAGCCCCCTAGGAAAAGTACCGCATAAAGTGGCCGACATTGTTCCAGCGATTATGGAATTTGGAAACCCGTTACCGATGAATCAATGACCATTTCCCGAATGCCCACCAGCATGTCCAGCCTCCTGCCCGGCGCCTTTACCTTCATGGCCGGACTTGCCACCGTCACCGGCGTGGGCTGCACTGGCCGCCTTGGCTTTTTCAGCTTCCTTGCCCAACTGATCGACCATTGCCATGTTGCTTTTGCGCACGCTGTCGACAAAGCCCTGGAACGGCACGTCAGTGATGCCCACCAAGCCAAAGTGACCGTTTTCACCGTCCAGCAGCCGACCGGTGACAGGCTGGTCAAGGTACTGAAACCAGTGCACGCCAACGATCGACGGCTCGGCCATGGCCTGCTTGAGGAAGTTGGCGTACGCCGGGCCACGGTCTTCTTCCCGGGCCAATTGGGTCACGCCGCCCCAGAACGGGCCACGATCGTTCGAGCCGAAGTTGAATTCGGTGATCAGCACGGGTTTGTCCAGCGCGCGCAAGGCGGCAAAGTCGTAACCGTCCTGGGGTTTGAGGGTGTACATGTTAAAGCTCAACACGTCGCAATACTGCACACAGGACGCCACGGCCTCCGGCGTGCTCACAGCAAAGCGGCCACCCAGCAACAGTTGGTTGGGTGCATGCCATTTCAGCGCGTCGGAGATGGTCTTGAAATAAGCATCGGCGAAGGTCTTCTGGAAATATTTGAAGTCCGCTTCGATTTCCGGGTGTTCAGGACTCGGCATCGGCGGCACAAAGCCCGGGTCTTCCATCAATTCCCAAGCCGGCAGATCAATGCCCCAGGCCCGCGACAGACCTTCCTGGTTGCGATATTTGTCCCGCAGTTGCTTGAGAAATGCCCGCTTGGCCGGTACGTCAGTGGTCATGCGCAAGGTGCCATAGGCCAAGGCGTAACGGGACTTCGCGTCGTCTCCCGGACCGGCCCAGGCCAGTTCGTTATCGGCAAAAAAGCCGATCAGCCACGGATCGTCACGATGGTCTCGGGCAGCAATCGCCACTGCACGCTCGGTAGCCATGGCAAAGCGCGGATCGAAGGGATCGGGCATTCCTCCCCACCAATCGGTACCGGTACTGATGCTCGCGTAATCGCCGACAATCGACAGCGGCAAGGTGTACGGCACACGGTCAGCGGTTGCCAGTTCAGGAGCGCTCCAGTTGCCAACAGTGTTGAATCCCCAGGCCTGCAGGCGGTCCAGGGTGTGATTGACCCACCGTTTCTGGTCGAAACCTTCTGGCGTGCAAGGCGCAGTCGCCTCGGCTTTCGCTTCATCGGCCTGGTGTACGCCGGGCACGCAAGGCTGGCCGTAGGTGCGCTGCAAGTTGGCGCCATAGAAATCGTACCAACGGCCGGCGTTGAAACCACGCCCTTGATCGGCGCCGTTGCCGCTACGGTTGTCGCTACTGCCGTAATACTTGTCGAACGGCTCACCGGCCTTGGGCAGTGCAGCAAACATCCATTCGCGTCCTGCCACATACGTCTGGTTGTTATCCGGGGCGACGGTGTTGACCCCCAGGGAATAGAACGGATGACCTTGCGGAGTCACCAGGTACCAGCGACCCTCTCGCTTCTCGGTGCGGAAAAAACCACTGGCCTCGAAGGCCGGGCCTTTGTTCCAGCCGCCAAACTTGTCCAGGGAAGAACGGTCACGTTCAGCGAGCCAACCCTTGAGTTGTTGTTGCTCCTTAGTCGCTGCGGCTTTCAACTGCTCATCGCTGCTGACTTTCTCCGGCCACTTGCCACGACTGGACTGCCCATAGGCATCGACCAGGTCGCTGTAGACGGCCTTGAGCACCGGCTCGCTGTCCTGCACGCCGAAGCGCTCCAGCAGGATGCTTTGGGCTACGTTGGGCTGGATCATCGACAGTGTCACCGACACTATCTGGCTGCGGTTGACCTCCCCTGCACTGCTGGCCAGCAACACACGCTGGCCCTCCACCATCATCGGCATCAGCGGCCCCGCCTTCATGCCCTGAGTCAGGGGCGAGTTGGCTTGCAACGGGATCAGCAGGGTCTGCGCCGGACCTGCCGGCAAGTCGATACGGCTGACCAGGGTCTTGCCGTCATTGCTCTGGACCTTGACGTAGAGGGTCAGCGCCCAATCCATCGCACTCTGGATACGCAAACTCATGGCGCTGGACTGGGACCAATCCCAGGCGCCAGTCTGCGGACTGAGCACCAGGCTCGGCTCTGCCGCAGGGTTGAAGGTAATACGGCGCAGCACTTCGCCTTCCGGGGTTTGTTCTGCGTTGTATTGCGGCAGGCTGGCGTCCTGGGTCGCCACTTTGACCACGTCGGCAGGCCGGACAAAGTTGAACAACGTTTGCTGTCCGGCAGGCGCAGCCAGCAACGGCGCGGCGAACAGCAAGGCAAAAAGAGCGGGCAGCGTGCGAATCATACGAACAAGGTTCTCCCAAACGGCCGATGAATGGCCTGATGACATAAATCAATAACGGTGAGATAGACCACGAAGTGGGCGATTTCGCCCACGGTGGTTCAAGATATTTCGCGGCGAAACGGCGGCAACGCGTTAAGGATCGCTTTGCCGTAACGTTGGGTGACCAGGCGCCGGTCAAGCAAGGTGATGGTGCCGCGATCCTGTTCGGTACGCAGCAGGCGACCGCAGGCCTGGACCAGTTTCAAGGACGCGTCCGGCACCGAGATTTCCATGAACGGGTTACCGCCACGCGCTTCGATCCACTCGGCCAATGCGGCTTCCACAGGATCATCAGGCACCGAGAACGGAATCTTGGCGATCACCACGTGCTCACAGTAGGCACCAGGCAAGTCCACGCCTTCGGCGAAACTCGCCAGGCCGAACAACACGCTGGAATCACCGCCGTCGACCCGCGCCTTGTGCTTGTTCAGGGTTTCCTGTTTAGACAGGTTGCCCTGGATAAACACCTGCTTGCGCCAATCGCGGTCGAGGCCGTCGAACACATCCTGCATCTGCTTACGAGACGAGAACAGTACCAAGGTACCTTTGGAACCTTCGACCAATGAAGGCAGATCGCGGATGATCGCCGCCGTGTGGGCCGGTGCGTCCCGTGGGTCGGCCTTGAGGTCAGGGACACGGAGCACGCCAGCATCGGCGTGATGGAATGGGCTTGGCACCACCGCAGTGACGGCCGTTTTTGGCAAGCCGGCACGCATACGGAAGCGGTCGAAGGTACCCAGGGCCGTCAGCGTTGCCGAAGTGACCAAAGCGCCGTAGGCCACGTTCCACAGGTTACGTCGCAACATTTCCGCCGCAAGGATCGGGCTGGCGTTGACCTCGATGTCGAACAGTGCGCCGCTTTCCGACAGGGTCAACCAACGAGCCATTGGCGGGTTGTCTTCCGGGTCTTCGGCGGTGAAGGCGGTCCACAGCTCCCAGTTACCCTGGGAACGAGACAACAGACTGCCAAACAGCGGGTACCACTCTTCGGCCTGGTTGCTGGCGATGCCGATGTTGACCTCGCCGTCCATACCTTCCTTGAGCAGATCGGTGAGGCGGGTGAACAGGTCGGTCAGGCGCGAAAAGCCCTTCTTCAGTTCAATGCCCATTTCCCGCATATGTTCGGGAATCATCCCTGCGACGAAACGGTGGCGCGGACGCTCACGGCCTTCCACATCTTCGCCGGGTTTGAAGTCCGCTACCTGCTCGCAGGCGCTGAACATGAACTGTTGCTGGGTCTTGATCTCCCGCGCCAGTTCCGGGACCTGCTCGATGAACTTGCCGAGGTCGCCGGGCAGCGGGTGTTGGGCCAACAACTTGGTGAGGTTCTTGGCAGTGGTTTCCAGCCAGTCGGCGGTGGAACGCAGCCGGGTGTAGTGGGCAAAGTGGCCGATGGCCTTGTCTGGCAGGTGGTGACCTTCGTCGAATACATAGAGCGTGTCGCGCGGGTCCGGCAGCACGGCACCGCCGCCCAGGGCCAGGTCCGCCAGGACCATGTCATGGTTGGTGACGATAACGTCGACCTTGCCCATGCCTTCCCGCGCCTTATAGAAGGCGCACTGGCCGAAGTTGGGGCAGTGACGGTTGGTACATTGGCTGTGGTCGGTGGTCAGGCGTGCCCAGTCGGCATCTTCCAGGGCATTGGGCCAGCTGTCACGGTCGCCGTCCCATTTATTACCGGCCAGCTTCTCGATCATGCTGGTAAACAGCTTCTGACTGGCCTCATCGACCTCGATCTTGAAGCCTTCTTCTTCGAACAGCGACGCCGTGGCAGTTTGCGCATGGCCTTCCTGCAACAGCACGTCGAGCTTGGACAGGCACATATAGCGCCCACGACCCTTGGCCAGGGCGAAGGTGAAGTTCAGGCCGCTGTTGCGCATCAAGTCCGGCAGGTCTTTGTAGACGATCTGTTCCTGCAGGGCCACGGTGGCCGTGGCAATCACCAGGCGCTTGCCCGCGGCCTTGGCGGTAGGGATCGCAGCCAGGCTGTAGGCCACGGTTTTCCCGGTACCGGTGCCGGCTTCGACGGCCACCACCGCAGGGTCGCCACTGCGCCGGCCTTCGTCGTCGGTGTCGATATCCCCGAGGACCTTGGCGACTTCAGCGATCATCAAGCGCTGGCCGTAGCGCGGTTTCAAGCTCTTGGCTTCGAGAAAACGCGTGTAGGCGCCCTGGATCGTGGTTTTGAGTTCAGTGCTGATCATGGATAGTCGGGCGCAAAAAACGCTGGATAAATTTTCAGTGGTTCGGATCGGCCGCTATCATACCCCGCTAATTAATCCCGCGCAGAACGGAGTACCCCAATGACCGTCTTTAGCCTCGCTTACACCCTGCATGTACTGGCCGCCCTGATCTGGGTCGGCGGTATGTTTTTCGCCTGGATGATCCTGCGCCCGGCCGCCATGGCCGCGCTTGAGGGCCCTGCCCGACTGAAACTGTGGGTGAATGTGTTTCAACGTTTTTTCGTGTGGGTCTGGGTGGCGGTGCTGGTATTGCCGATCAGCGGCGTCGGCCTGCTGCAATTGCGCTTCAACGGGTTTGAGACCGCGCCGCGTTATGTGCAGATCATGATGGGCTTGTATCTGGTGATGACGGCGCTGTTTATCCGCATCCAGGCACTGAAGCTGCCGGAGCTGCGCACGGCGGTGGCGGCTGAGGATTGGCCGGCAGGCGCTGCTGCCCTGGGGCAAATCCGCAAGTTGGTGGGGATCAATCTGATTGTCGGGTTGGTGTTGGTGACAGTGGCTTCGGCACGGCCGATGTTCTGAAGCGCCCCATACACCGCCTTCGCGAGCAAGCCCGCTCCCACATTTCGACCGCATTCCTTCAGGATGTACACGGTCAAGTGTGGGAGCGGGCTTGCTCGCGAAGGCGTCAGATCATTCGATTCAGAGGCGCTGAACGGTTACAGAACCCGCAGGCCCTGCCACACCCGGCTGCCCTTCAAGCCCCGACCGGCCTTTCTCGCCGCCATCGGCGCGATACACCAGGCAGCCCTTGGACTGCCCACCCTTCCCAGGCTTGCCCGCAGTGCCCGCCAAACCGCCGGCGCCGCCATCCACCCAGACCTTGATCTGCTCGCTCGGATAATCCTGAGGCAATTCGACTCGTACCTGCGCACCCGCCGCACCTGCCAGCCCGTCACCGCCGTTGTCACCATTGGCACCGCGCCCGGCCGAGCCCCAGGTACAACCAGGGTCTTCACCGTTGGCACCGTCGAGGCCGGAATAACCTTGGGCTCCGGCGCCACCACGGGCGTCCACCGACAGTTCATCAGCGCTCAAGGATTGGATACGCAAGCTCAGGTCACGCCCCGGCTTGGCCGGTTTCTCGTGAGTACCAGGGGCGCCGCGAGAGGTGATCTGGCTGCCATGCTCCAGTTGCGCGTGGCGCACCTGCAGTTGCAGGACGGTGCTACTGGGCACGATGGCGATCCGGGCTTCGCGGCCCAGGTGCAGTTCGTCGACATTGACCTGGGTGACCGTGGAAGGAATCAGCAAAGTGCCGTAATCAGCCACATCCAGCCGTTCCAGTTGCAACACGCTGCTACTGTTGGGCAGGCGCATCAATGAGTTGGTCTCGACACTGACGCTCTGGGCCATGGCCAGGGGACTGACCAGCAGGGCCAATAGAAAAGTCTTATGCATGATTGGCCTCCTCATTGACATCAACAACGGGCGCCGGAAGGCTCTGCAAATGGAACATACCTACCAGCAGAATCTGCAAGCGGTCACGCCAGGGATGGGCACGGTTTTTCACGCTGCCGTTGAATAACAGCAACTCCAACAGATGAGTCACAAGCAAAAGACTGCCGGCCAGGTTGACCAACAAATGAAACGGATTGATCAGTGGCTTGAACAAGTTGATCACCACTACAACCCAGAACAACAATGTCAGGAACTTCCCCAACCCCCAAAATACCTTCATCCCGCACGCTCCCCTTGCACATTATTCTTTGGGCGCACAGTAACGACTTCTACAGGCGATTTGCCAGTGAAGGATAAAAAAACTTGATGCCAGGTCTTCGCCAGCAAAGCCCCTGTGGAGCCCACAGGGGCAATGGGTCTGTCAGCGGTTGATCTGAATCTCAACCCGACGATTGAGGGCGCGGCCTTCGGCAGTTTTGTTGTCCGCCACCGGATGGCTTTCACCCGCCCCGGTTACCGAGACGAAGCTGCTGCGGGGCACGCCGGAGCTGACCAGATAATCGGTCACCGAATGGGCGCGTTTTTCCGAGAGTTTCTGGTTGTAGGCATCTTTGCCAACGCTGTCGGTATGGCCGCTGACACGCAATTGCGCACTCGGGGCTTCTTTTTTCAGACGAGTGGCGATGATGTCGAGTTTGGTTTTGTCCGCCGCCGTGAGCTTGGCTGAGTCGAACTGAAAGTGAACATCGCGAATCACGATGGTTTCTTCCTTGACCACCACCACTTCCTCGACCACCGCTACAGGTACCGGTGGGCAGCCATTGGCATCCACCTGCACGCCTTTGGGAGTGCCGGGGCATTTATCACGGCTGTCCGGCACGCCATCGCCGTCTTCGTCACCGTCGCCATGGACCCAGCACCAGGCGCCAGCCATACCACCGATCAACAGTGCGCCACCGCCCGCCCATGACGAGCTTTCGGTCGCGCCGAGGGCGGCGCCGGTCACCCCGCCGACAGCGGCGCAGGTGGGCCAATCGGTTTTCTGCAAGCCTGCGCAACCTGTCAATACTCCGGTTAGCAGAACCAAGGGTAGAGCTGTCCGCATGATGCTCATCTGATTTCTCCTGAGGGGATCGGCGGGGAGCCGATGGCTGGAGTAAAGACCGCTCTTTTCATCTGCGCCAGCGTGTCACACCCCAGTATTCATTGGCCGAAGCTGCTTTTCTCAGACTTTATCCAGCGCCCCGCTCTAGGCCCGCACGCTCAGGCAGGCTAGTCTCTACGGTCCAGATGTGAGGATCTTCGATGACCGCCGGTATTTCTTCCCGTACACCTCAGCAAGCGCTCGCTGCCTTGCTCGATCTGCATGCCCCAAAACGCCTGCTGCTATTGGGTGCGAGCCAGTTCGGGGCCCTTGATGCGTTCAAAGAGGCACATCCCGATACCGTCGTGTCGTTCGCCGAGCCAGGACCTTTGCCTGAAACATTGGCTGCGCAGCGCTTTGATCTGGCGCTGGTGGTTGATTGCCTGGAGCACCTGTCAAAATCTGCGGGTCTGACGCTACTGGGTGGCATTCGTAACCTCAATGCCAGCCGTATCGCGGTACTGGTGGACCTGAGCGCGTGCGACTGGAAGGAAACCGACTTTTTCTCCCTGGCCCTGCAAGCCAGCGAGCGTTTTCAGCGCGATGATCAGGTATTGACGCTGTTTACCTACGATCTGCTTGACTATAAACAGGTGCCGGATTGGCTGAACGCCCGCTTCTGGGCCAACCCGGAAAACTTCGGAAAGTATTGGTGGTAACCCGATGAGTACATCCATTTGCCCATGTGGCAGTGGCAACCTGCTGGATGCTTGCTGCGGCCATTATCACGCCGGCCACCCCGCGCCTTGTGCCAGCGCGCTGATGCGTTCGCGCTACAGCGCCTACGTGCTGGGCCTGGTGGACTATCTGGTGGCCACGACACTGCCGGCGCAACAATCCGGCCTGGACCGCGAAGCCATCAGCGCCTGGAGCGCCCAAAGCACCTGGCTGGGTCTTGAGGTGGAAAGCTCGAAGGTATTCGGCGGGCAACCCGAGCACGCCTTCGTCACCTTCATCGCCCGCTGGCATGACAGCACCGGTGAACACAGCCACAGGGAACAGTCATCCTTCGTACAAAATGATGGGCGTTGGTATTTCATCGATCCGACGGTGGAAGTAAAGGCTGGGCGCAACGATGCTTGCCTGTGTGGCAGTGGGCAAAAATTCAAGAAGTGCTGCTCAAGCTACCTCTGAACAGCACCGCAGAAATTTCGTCAATACTCCGCTGGCTCACCCTTGCTATGCTGAAACTTCTCACGGAGTAACGGCATGGTTTCTCAGGCACGGATATTCAGGACTTTCAGCCTTCTGCTGGCGATCACCTTCGGGCTTGGCGGCTGTGCGTCCTGGTTCGCCGATGACACACCTGCGCCCCAGGTGCAGTTGGTCAAGGTCGAACTGGTCCGGGCCAAATTGCTCGAGCAGAAGTTCAAGCTGTACTTTCGCGTCGATAACCGTGATGACTCGGACCTGACGGTTCGCGGCCTGATCTACAAAATCACCTTGGACGACCTGTTGCTGACCGAAGGCGAGTCTAACGAGTGGCTCACCGTACCGCCTCGCGGCCACAAATTTTTCAAGGTGTCGGTAAGGACCAACCTGTGGCCGCAAATCCGCGAGCTGGTTGTCATGCTGAAAAATCCAAGCCAGCCCATCCCCTATCGCCTGGAAGGCGAGTTGAAAACCGGATTATTCATCGGTAACGACGTGCACGTGCTGCGTAATGGCGAGATAATCCCCGGCGATATTATTCCGGAGCGACATCGATGACTCAGCAACCCCATGTCCATGGTCCTGACTGTAACCACGATCACGATCACCATGATCACGACCACGGCCATGTCCACGGCCCGAACTGCGGCCACGCTCACCAGGAGCCGGTGCGCAACACATTGAAAGACGTAGGCCGCAACGATCCATGCCCATGCGGCAGTGCGAAAAAATTCAAGAAGTGCCACGGGGCGTGATGCCTCGGCGGCGAGGGAGTGCGCTCCCTCGCCACCCCGCTGGGGGGGGTGTGTTCAAAGCAAGAGATTGCACTAAGCCAACAGTTGTCCTGAAGAGATAACCGTCGCGTATTCACCGTGCAGGTTACCCAAGGACATGGCATGCACCACTTCGGCGGAGCGTAGTTCGCCAAAGAAATCCGCCTTGTCAAAGGTATAACAAGCATCCTCAACCACCCAGGCCTCGAATCCCAGGTTGCCAGCAGTTCGGGCCGTGGACTCGACCGAGTTATTCGTCGCCACCCCTACCAGCACCAGTTGCCCGATATCGGCATCGCGCAAACTCGTCTCCAGCGTCGTACCGCAAAACGCATCCGGTACCCGCTTCTGAATCAACCACTCCCCCGCCTGTGGAAAAAACGCCTCCTGAAACTCCACACCTGACTGCTCAGGCCAGAACACCGACTCTGGTGAATGGGACAAATGCTGCACATGGATCACCGGCCAATCGTTGCGTCGCCAATGGGCCAACAGCGCGAGCATGCACTCCTCGGCGTGAGGGTTATTGCGCCGTCCCAACTTGGGATGATGAATACCTTTTTGCTGGTCAATCAGGATCAGCGCTGCACCGGGTCGGATTTCCATATCGATAGATCCAAATGTTTCATTGAATTTTCGATACTTGAACATCACCTATTCCTACAGGCAAGTCATCGGGAGTAAAACAGCCCACTCATCTGTTTGCTATCCGCTCAAGTGTTACCACCCTTGGAGAGCTTCATGATCGACCTGTACTACTGGACCACCCCCAACGGTCACAAGATTTCGTTGTTCCTGGAGGAAGCCGGTCTGCCTTACGAGGTGCACCCCATCAACATTGGCCAGGGCGATCAGTTCAAACCTGACTTCCTGAGAATCGCGCCTAACAATCGTATCCCGGCCATCGTCGATCAGAACCCGACCGACGGCGGCGCTCCGATTTCGCTCTTTGAATCCGGCGCGATCCTGCTGTACCTGGCGGAAAAAACCGGCCAGTTCCTGCCCGAAGACCTGCGCACTCGCCAGGAAGTCCTGCAATGGCTGTTCTGGCAAATGGGTGGACTGGGGCCAATGGCTGGGCAGAATCACCACTTCAGCCAGTTCGCTCCGGAAAAAATCCCCTACGCGATCAAGCGGTACATCGATGAAACCGCCCGTTTATATGGCGTGCTGGATCGGCGCCTGGCCGACCGCGCGTTTGTAGGCGGCGAGGACTACAGCATCGCCGACATGGCGATTTACCCGTGGATTGTTTCCCACAAGTGGCAGAGTCAGAAGCTGGAAGACTTCCCACATGTGCAGCGTTGGTTCAGCCACATCAAGGAACGGCCGGCGACGGTACGGGCTTATGAGCTGGTGGCAAAAGTGAATCCGCCGAAGTCCTGATGCTTTGTAGCCGCTGCCGAGGCACGAGGCTGCGATGCGTGTCCGCAAGACCGCCCTCGAGGGTCGCTTCGCTACCCATCGCAGCCTCGTGCCTCGGCAGCGGCTACAAGATCAAACTACAAATAAGCATCGCCTCCCGCTTGCGTCGTTTCGCCGCGCTCACTAACGTAGCGCCTTTACTGACGCTACCCCCCCGCAGGAGCTTTGCCATGGCCTCGCCAGCCCTCTCACATTTTCTTCCCCGGTTCGGCGTTGCCGCGGCAGTGGTCAGTGCCTTGGGCCTGGTCGGTTGCCAGTCACTGAACACCCAGGACACCCTGCCCCCGGTATCCGGCGTACAGCCGCTCAAGGGCCTGGCGCAAAACGTTTCCGTGCGCCGCAACAGCCAGGGCATGCCGCTGATCGAAAGCAATACCTTCCATGACGCGCTGTTCACCCTCGGTTACGTGCACGCCAGCGACCGCATCAACCAGATGGTCACCCTGAGGCTGCTGGCCCAGGGCCGCCTGGCAGAGATGTCCGGGCCAGAGGCGCTGGATGTCGACCGCTTCATGCGGGCGGTCAACCTGAAAAAAAGCGCCGCAGAGCTGTATAACGCCTCGTCGCCGCGCCTCAAGCGTTTCTTTGAAGTCTATGCCCGCGGGGTCAACGCTTACCTGTTCCGCTACCGTGACAAGCTGCCGCCGGACCTGGCCCAGACTGGCTATAAGCCGGAATACTGGAAGCCGGAAGATTCGGCGCTGTTGTTCTGCCTGCTGAATTTCAGCGAGTCGACCAACTTGCAGGAAGAATTGTCATCGCTGGTGCTGGCGCAAAAAGTCGGTGCCGACAAACTCGCCTGGCTGATCCCAAGCACCCCAGACGAGCCGCTGCCTCTGGGCGAGACCGAGAAACTCAAGGGTGTGAACCTGAGCCAGATTGCCGGCATGGCCGCGCTGGACACGGTCGCCCAGCAAGTGAGTGCCCTCAACAGCCTCGGCGTAACCACGTCCAGCAACTGGGCCGTCGGTCCTCAACGTAGCCGCGCCGGCAAAAGCCTGCTGGCCAATGACCTGTCGGCCAAGCCTCAAGCCCCGTCGCCGTGGAGCTACGTGCAGATTCGCGCCCCGAAATATCAGGCTGCAGGTGTCTCGATTGCCGGCCTGCCGACACTGTTTTCCGGCTTCAACGGCAAAGTGGCCTGGAGCATGAGCGCGGTCAAAGGCGACACCCAGGACCTGTTCCTGGAAAAAATCAAACGCCAGGGCAGCGCGCTGTACTACGAGAACAACGGAAAATGGCTGCCCGCAGTGGTGCGTAACGAAACCTTTTTCGCCAAAGGTCAGCGTCCGATTCGCGAGGTGGTGTACGAAACCCGCCATGGCGCCCTGCTCAACAGCAGCCAATCCCTGAACACTGGCTACGGCGTGGCCCTGCAAACGGCAGACTTCAAGGACGACAAGAGCCTGGATGCGTTCTTCGACCTGTCCCGAGCGCAAAACGCCGGCAAGGCCTCGGATGCGACCCGGGAAATCCGCGCCATTGCCCTGAACATGGTCTTCGCCGACGCCACCAACATTGGCTGGCAAGTCACCGGCCGCTTCCCCAACCGCCGCGAAGGCGAAGGCCTGCTGCCATCGCCGGGCTGGGATGCGCGCTTTGACTGGGACGGTTACGCCGACGCGATGCTGCATCCCTATGACCAGGACCCGGCCCAGGGCTGGCTCGGCACCGCCAACCAACGTACCGCCCCACGGGGCTACGGCATGCAGTTGTCCAACTCTTGGGACGCCCCCGAGCGCAGTGAACGGCTGGCGCAACTGGCCGGTGCCGGTAAGCACGACACCCGCAGCATGATCGCCATGCAGTACGACCAGACCACCACGTTTGCCGCCAAGCTTAAGGTGATGTTCCAGGCGCCAGGTATGGCCCAGCCGCTGAAACAGGCCATCGACGCCCTGCCAGCCGCCGAACGGACCAAGGCTCAGGAAGCGTTCAGTCGCTTGATGGCGTTCGATGGACGTCTGGCGCCTACGTCCAGCGACGCGGCGATTTACGAACTGTTCCTGCAGGAAAGTGCCAAGCAGATTTTCCTCGACGAGTTGGGACCGGAAAACAACGCCACCTGGAAAGCCTTTGTCGCCAACGCCAGCCTGTCGTACTCAGCTCAGGCCGATCACTTGCTGGGGCGCGAAGACAGCCCGTTCTGGGATGACGTACGCACGCCGCAAAAAGAAGACAAACCGGCGATCCTCGCCCGCAGCCTCGCTGCCGCGATGACCGCAGGCGACAGTCAATTGGGCACGGATCACAAGGCCTGGCAGTGGGGCAAGCTCCACAGCACCACCTGGAAAAACGCCAACGGCCAGACCGTACGCGGCCCACTGGCGGCGGGCGGGGATCACAACACGCTCAACAGCTCCCCGTACAACTGGGGCCAACGTTTCGACACCGTCCAAGTGCCAGTCCTGCGGATGATTATCGACTTCAGCGAGGTGGAACCGATGATGGGCCAGAACGGCATTGGCCAATCCGGCAACCCTGCCAGCCCGAACTATGCGAACGGCATCGACCCGTGGCTCAAGGCGCAATACCTGAGCTTCCCGATGCAGCCGCAGAATTTTGACAAGGTGTACGGCAAGACGCGGTTGACCTTGGTGCCGGGCAAGTAAAACGGTTTCGCTGTAGAAGCCAGCCCTTTCAAGGTCTTTAAAAAGTCAGCCGTATTGGAGAGAGAACACTGACCCTGTGGCGAGGGGGCTTGTCCCCCGTTGGGCTGCGAAGCAGCCCTAAAACCTGCGATCTCGGTCTATCTGAAAAAACTCAGCGATCCTTTGGGGCTGCTCTGCAGCCCAACGGGGGACAAGCCCCCTCGCCACAGGGTCAGTGTTCGCCTCTTGACCGATATTAGCCAAAAACTGTTTTTCAAAGACCTGAAAGGCATCGCTGTAGAAGCCGCTCCCACATTTTTACTCTGCTCGCTCCAAGATGACGCACTCAACCATCAATGCCCGATTTCGGGCATTTCTTACGTACTCCCTTCCCAGATCCCACCTTTTAAAACGACCACTCGGAACTATGGTGCAGAAATTGCTACCTGGGTTACGTCTGACACCGTTCAGTAACAGTCCTAAACGCGCCACAAGCGCTTATCTTGGTTTCCAGGGAATACATAATGAAAAAAGCATTGCTGACCCTTTCTGCACTGGCTCTGTGCATGGCCGCAGGTTCCGCGTTGGCCAAGGAATACAAGGAATTGCGTTTTGGTGTCGATCCGTCCTACGCACCATTTGAATCCAAAGCCGCTGACGGCAGCCTGGTGGGCTTCGATATCGACCTGGGCAATGCCATCTGCGCCGAGCTTGCGGTCAAATGCAAATGGGTCGAAAGTGACTTCGACGGCATGATTCCAGGCCTCAACGCCAACAAATTTGATGGCGTGATTTCCTCCATGACCGTCACCGCAGCCCGTGAAAAGGCGATCGATTTCTCCAACGAGCTGTTCTCCGGCCCTACCTCCCTGGTGTTCAAAAAAGGCGCTGGCTACTCGACGCCTGAATCCCTCAAGGGCAAATCCGTCGGCTACGAACAAGGCACCATCCAGGAAGCCTACGCCAAGGCCGTGTTGGACAAAGCCGGTGTAACCACCAAGGCCTACGCCAACCAGGACCAAGTCTATGCCGACCTGACCTCGGGTCGTCTGGACGCTTCGGTGCAGGACATGCTGCAAGCCGAACTGGGCTTTTTGAAGTCGCCAGCAGGCGCTGACTACGAAGTCAGCAAGGCCATTGACGATCCTTTGCTGCCCGCCAAAACTGCGGTCGGTATCAAAAAAGGTAACAAAGACCTGAAGGCTTTGTTGGATAAAGGTATCAAAGCGTTACACGATGATGGCACCTACGCCACCATCCAGAAGAAACACTTCGGTGACCTGAACCTGTACAGCGGTAAATAACACCCTGGCGCCCATCTTCCGGATGGGCGCTTTTTTATCGCCATAGGCCCTGATTTATGTTCGAAGATCTTTTGCAAACCCTGGGACTGAGCGCCTTCAGTCTGAAGGGATTCGGCCCGCTGTTGCTGCAAGGCACCTGGATGACCGTCAAGTTGTCAGTCGCGTCTCTGGCCGTCAGCGTGTTACTGGGCTTGCTCGGTGCCACCGCCAAATTGTCCCGTGTGCCGTTCCTGCGCATCCCCGCCCAGCTCTACACCACGTTGATCCGTGGCGTACCAGACCTGGTGCTGATGCTGTTGATTTTCTACAGTCTGCAAATCTGGCTGACCGGTTTTACCGACTTCATGGAATGGGAATACATCGAGATCGACCCATTCAGCGCCGGGGTCATCACCCTGGGCTTTATCTACGGCGCCTACTTCACCGAAACCTTTCGCGGCGCAATCCTCGCCGTGCCGCGCGGCCAACTGGAGGCCGCTACCGCCTATGGCCTCAAGCGCGGACAGCGTTTTCGCTACGTGACCTTCCCGCAAATGATGCGCTTTGCCCTGCCAGGCATCGGCAATAACTGGATGGTGATGCTCAAGGCCACTGCGCTGGTGTCGATCATCGGCCTGGCGGACTTGGTGAAAGCTGCCCAGGATGCGGGCAAGAGCACCTATCAACTGTTCTATTTCCTGGTGCTCGCCGCCTTGATCTACCTGCTGATCACCAGTGCCTCCAACTTCGTTTTGCGCAGGCTTGAACGCCGCTACTCCTCGGGCGTACGGGAGGCCGTGCGATGATCGAACTTCTCCAGCAATACTGGCGCCCCTTCCTCTATAGCGACGGCCAGCACATCACCGGCCTGGCCATGACCATGTGGCTGCTCAGTGCCTCGATCTTCATCGGGTTTCTGGTGTCGATTCCCTTGTCTATCGCCAGGGTTTCGCGCAATCGTTGGGTGCGCTGGCCAGTACAGTTTTATACCTACCTGTTTCGCGGGACGCCGCTGTATATCCAACTGCTGATTTGCTACACCGGGATCTACAGCATTGCGGCGGTTCGGGCACAACCGGTGCTGGATGCATTTTTTCGCGATGCGATGAACTGCACCATCCTGGCCTTCGCCCTCAACACTTGCGCCTACACCACCGAGATCTTTGCCGGAGCGATCCGCAGCATGGCCCATGGTGAAGTCGAAGCAGCCAAGGCCTACGGCCTGAGCGGCTGGAAGTTGTATGCCTATGTGATCATGCCATCGGCGCTGCGCCGTTCATTGCCGTACTACAGTAATGAAGTGATCCTGATGCTGCACTCGACCACGGTGGCCTTTACCGCAACCATCCCGGACATTCTGAAAGTCGCCCGGGACGCCAACTCCGCCACTTACATGACCTTTCAATCATTCGGCATCGCTGCGCTGATCTACTTGACCGTGACCTTTGCCCTGGTCGGTCTGTTTCGTCTGGCGGAGCGCCGCTGGCTGGCCTTTCTCGGGCCCAGCCACTAAGGAGCTTCCATGCGTCATCAGATTCATCCCTTACTGGCGCCGGTGCCGGGTACCGAGCGGCAGATTCACAGCTTTCACTTCGGTCCCGAGCAGGCCGAAGGCAAGATCTACATCCAGTCCTCGCTGCACGCCGACGAACTGCCCGGCATGCTGGTGGCCTGGCACCTGAAGGCTCGCCTGGCCGAACTGGCCGCCACCGGGCGCCTACGCAGTGAAATCGTACTGGTGCCAATTGCCAACCCGGCGGGACTGGAACAGGTATTGATGGATATCCCTCTGGGCCGCTACGAGCTGGAAAGCGGGCAGAACTTCAATCGGCTATTTGTTGACCTCAGTGAAGAGGTCGGCAATCAGGTCGAAGACTTGCTGGGGGAAGATCCGCAGCACAACCTTGAGCTGATCCGCGACGCCCTGGCCCTGGCGCTGGCCGCGCAAACACCCGCCACCCAACTGCAATCCCAGCGCCTGGTGTTGCAACGCCTGGCGTGTGATGCCGACATGGTGCTGGACCTGCATTGCGACTTCGAAGCCGTGGCCCACCTGTACACCACACCCCAAGCGTGGCCACAGGTCGAGCCATTGGCCCGCTATATCGGCGCTGAAGCCAGTCTGCTGGCCACCGATTCCGGTGGACAGTCCTTCGATGAGTGTTTCACGCTGGTGTGGTGGCAATTGCAGCAACGTTTCGGCGATCGATTCACCATTCCCATGGGCAGTTTTTCCGTGACCCTCGAGTTGCGTGGCCAGGGCGACGTCAACCATGGTCTGGCGAGCCTCGATTGCCAGGCGATCATCGATTACCTGATTCGCTTCGGGGCGATTACCGGTGAGCCTGCGCCTCTGCCGGAACTGTCCTACCCCGCCACACCGTTGGCGGGCGTCGAACCGGTTGCCACGCCCGTAGGCGGCTTGCTGGTGTTCAGCGCGCTGCCGGGGGAGTACGTGGAAGCCGGACAGTTGATCGCCGAAATCATTGACCCCATTCATGACCGCGTAACGCCGGTGCATTGCCGCAATGCCGGCCTGCTTTACGCCCGCTCACTGCGTCGCATGGCCACTGCCGGGATGGTCATCGCCCATGTCGCAGGCCGTGAGGCCTATCGCAGCGGCTATCTACTTTCGCCTTGAGGATGCATGCCCCATGTACAAATTGACCGTTGAAGGCCTGCATAAATGCTATGGCGACAATGAAGTGCTCAAAGGTGTTTCGCTCAAGGCCAAGACGGGTGACGTGATCAGTTTGATCGGCGCCAGCGGCTCGGGCAAAAGCACTTTTTTGCGCTGCATCAACTTTCTCGAACAACCCGATGACGGCGCCATGACCCTGGATGGCCAGCAAATCCGCATGGTCAGCGACCGCCACGGCATGCGCGTGGCTGATGAGGCCGAGTTACAGCGCATCCGCACACGGCTGGCAATGGTGTTCCAGCACTTCAACCTGTGGAGCCACATGAGCGTGCTGGAAAACATCACCATGGCGCCGCGCCGGGTGCTGGGCTGCAGCAAGAAGGACGCCGAAGACCGTGCCCGTCGCTACCTGGACAAAGTGGGTCTACCGGCGCGCGTCGCCGATCAATACCCAGCGTTTCTTTCGGGCGGCCAGCAACAACGAGTGGCGATTGCCCGGGCGCTGGCGATGGAGCCGGAGGTGATGCTGTTCGATGAGCCCACCTCGGCCCTTGACCCGGAACTGGTAGGCGAAGTGCTGAAGGTGATTCAGGGTCTGGCGGAGGAAGGCCGGACCATGATCATGGTCACCCACGAAATGAGCTTCGCCCGCAAGGTATCGAGCCAGGTGCTGTTCTTGCACAAGGGACTGGTGGAAGAGGAAGGCACGCCGGAGGACGTACTGGGAAATCCCAAGAGCGAGCGCCTCCAGCAGTTCCTCAGCGGCAATCTGAAGTAACGCTCACTTCCTTAAGCATTCAGCGTTCATCAGGCTCTCAGAGGCGTCCAGAGTGATTCAGGCAACTGGGGCCGGTGGCGGCTCGTCTGGCAAGGTTGGCTCACCGGGTTCGGTAGGCTGGGGATAATCTTCGTCAGGCTGGCCGGGAATGCCGCCGTCGCTGACGGACGGATGCGCCATCAAGGACCACGCCATGACGCCAATCTGGTTAGGTTCAAGGCGGGCGAGTTCGGCGCTGATTCGCGGATCGAGCTTCATAGGGGGACTCCTCAAGCGTGGCCCGGAACGTTTTGCACGATCCGGAGCAGTACACTCAATAGAGTGCCTGCCCGCAGACAAATTCCCTTAACGTGTAAGACGTTTCGATCAGGTGCGTGGCAGGGTGACGCCGCGCTGACCCTGATACTTGCCGCCACGGTCCTTATAGGACACTTCACACTCTTCGTCGGATTCGAAGAACAACATCTGTGCCACACCTTCGTTGGCGTAGATCTTCGCCGGCAAGGTAGTGGTGTTGGAGAACTCCAGCGTCACGTGGCCTTCCCACTCGGGTTCCAGAGGCGTCACGTTGACGATGATGCCGCAGCGCGCATAGGTGCTTTTGCCCAGGCAGATGGTCAGGACATTACGCGGAATGCGGAAGAACTCGACGGTACGCGCCAGGGCGAAGGAGTTCGGCGGAATGATGCACACGTCACTCTTGACGTCGACGAAGCTTTTTTCGTCGAAATTTTTCGGATCAACGGTGGCCGAATTGATGTTGGTGAAAACCTTGAACTCATCAGCGCAACGTACGTCGTAACCGTAGCTGGAAACCCCGAACGAAATCAGCCGCTCGGTGCCTTCGCCGCGCATCTGGCGCTCTACGAAGGGCTCGATCATGCCGTGCTCTTGCGCCATGCGGCGAATCCACTTGTCCGATTTGATGCTCATGGCGGGTGTCCTGAATAGCGAGGTGGAAAAATTCTGTTGGGCATCTTACCGGGGCCGGCCCTGCGGTTCAAAGGGCCGCAGGTTTTTCTTGCAGGCTGTCAGGCCACAGCCCGTGGGGCGAGGCTTGAATTGAAGCGGCCAAAACCCTCACAGACCACCGCCAGTCACGAAAATAGAGAAACCTTCGGAAATATCATTGGCACGTCCCGGAAAAAGGGTTAAGGTGGCGCCACTGTGCTGCTTGTGTCACTGAGAATCTCTACACGATGTTGAATTTCGATCCAACCATCTCCAAGAATTTTTCCTGCTCTTTGCACTCAGTCTCGGCCAGGGCTTTTCCTGAGTCGCAGTTAACTTTGTCCAAGGAGATACACCATGTCTAATCGCCAAACTGGTACCGTTAAGTGGTTCAACGATGAAAAAGGCTTCGGCTTCATCACTCCACAATCCGGTGACGACCTGTTCGTTCACTTCAAAGCTATCCAATCCGACGGCTTCAAAAGCCTGAAAGAAGGCCAACAGGTTTCTTTCATCGCTACCCGCGGTCAGAAAGGCATGCAAGCTGAAGAAGTTCAAGTTATCTAACTTGTACTGATCCAGTCAAAAAGCCCTGCCCTTAAAAGCGGGGCTTTTTTACGTCTGGCGTTTGGGGACAGCCAAATGCCAGGCATAAAAAATGTGGGACTTGCTTATGTGGGAGCCGGGCTTACCCGCGATACTGGCACCTCGGTCTGTCAGTTACACCGAGGTGATGCTATCGCGGGCAAGCCCGGCTCCCGCACAAGCCAGCTCCCACATTTTGTCTTGCTTCGTTACTGAAACAACGACTCACTCGACAAGCCATTCTTCTCCAGGATCTCCCGCAAGCGCTTGAGACCCTCCACCTGGATCTGCCGCACACGCTCACGGGTCAGGCCGATCTCCAGGCCAACATCCTCCAGGGTGCTGCTTTCATGGCCACGCAGCCCGAAGCGGCGTATCACCACCTCACGCTGCTTGTCTGTCAGTTCCGACAACCACTGGTCGATACTTTGTGACAGGTCATCGTCCTGCAACAGCTCACAAGGATCCGTAGGACGATCATCGGTCAGGGTGTCCAGCAGGGTTTTATCCGAATCAGGACCCAGCGAGACGTCGACCGAAGATACCCGCTCATTCAGGCCAAGCATGCGCTTGACCTCCCCTACCGGTTTTTCCAGCAGGTTGGCGATTTCTTCAGGCGAAGGTTCATGATCGAGTTTCTGTGTCAGCTCACGCGCCGCCCGCAGGTAGACGTTGAGCTCCTTGACCACATGGATCGGCAACCGGATGGTGCGGGTCTGATTCATGATCGCCCGCTCGATGGTCTGACGAATCCACCAGGTGGCGTAGGTCGAAAAGCGGAACCCCCGCTCCGGGTCGAACTTCTCCACCGCCCGGATCAAGCCGAGGTTACCCTCCTCGATCAAGTCCAACAGAGACAGCCCACGATTGACATAGCGCCGGGCGATTTTCACCACCAGTCGCAAGTTGCTTTCAATCATGCGCTTGCGCCCGGCCGGATCGCCCTTTTGCGACAAGCGCGCAAAATGGACTTCTTCTTCGGGGGTAAGTAATGGGGAAAAGCCGATTTCATTGAGATACAACTGGGTCGCATCAAGCGCCCGCGTGTAATCAATGTATTTGTGCTGTTTTAACGCGGTGGAGTTTTTGGATTTGGTACGAACTGAAGGTGTAGCAGATCCCTCATCATTCGACATCGAATCCATAGCGATGCCGGTCTCCATAAGGAGAACCTCATCGTCGATGTCAAACTCCGGCGCTTCTTTACTGAGAGCCATTGTTATAGTCCTTTGGTGAGTTCGACCTCAAGCTCAAGCGACGCCTTTATCCTTGGCAACGCTGGAGCCTGTTCCTTCTACGTGAGGGAACAGGCTGGCAACACATCAACGCCGGGGAAGGAATTGCAGTGGATCAACAGGTTTACCTTGGCGGCGAATCTCAAAGTGAAGTTTCACCCGGTCTGTACCAGTCGACCCCATTTCGGCAATTGTCTGTCCGACTTTGACCTGCTGCCCCTCCCGAACCAACAGCCTGCGGTTATGACCGTAAGCACTGACGTAGGTATCGCTGTGTTTGATGATGACCAGTTCGCCGTAGCCCCGTAAACCACTCCCGGCGTATACCACTGTCCCATCAGACGCAGCTAAAACAGGCTGTCCCAAATCCCCGGCGATATCAATGCCTTTATTCAAACTACCGTTTGAAGAGAATTTTCCAATAAGAATGCCATTTGAAGGCCATCCCCAACCGGTGGGTGCAGGCCCGGCAGGAGGCAGCGGCGCAGGTGCCGGTTTACTCGCAACCGTAGGCGCAGCGGTGCCTGCAGGCCGAGTGATGATGGTGGTTCTGCTCGAAGATGACGCTGAAGAACCGGAATATTTGACAACTGCCGTCGGTGTTGAGCCGGTGCGCCCATCAAAACGAATGGTCTGACCCGGATGTATCGTATATGGCACAGGAATGTTGTTACGCGCTGCCAATGCCTTGTAATCCCAGCCATAACGGAAGGCAATCGAAAACATCGTATCGCCCTTGCGCACTACATATTGCCCGGTGGTGACCGTCGGCTTTTGTGGCACCGCATTATTGCGATCAACAACCCGCGCACCGCCACTTGGCGTGCTGGAACAAGCCGTCAATAAGGAACCCAAGACAAGGCCAATCACCAGTCGCTGAATGCTTGTTTTACTCATACGCTGCGCAATGACCGTGAGACTCACCCGCCGCTCCCTTTTTGGTGGCTGAAACTGAATGCCTGTATCAGGCTTGAAATATGTCGCAAGTATAACGGGCAGTAGAGCTTTTACCGAAAACACGACCTTAAAGAAAAATTCATCATGTTTAACACCCATTACCAATCATGTTTACTTAATAGACCCCGCAGTAAGACACATACCCGGCAATAGAATTCAGTGCCCTACTCATAAATGATCAGGCCAGTGGGCCATTAAGTAGCGGGACAAAGCGTACGGCACCCAATACATGCCGAGAAAAGCCCTCTTCCTCGCGAATGATCAACATCAATTGTTGCACCTCGCCTGACCCGACCGGAATCACCAAGCGTCCACCCGGTGCCAGTTGATCCAGCAATGCCTGGGGGACATCCGTGGCAACGGCCGTCACGATGATGCCGTTGTAGGGTGCCAATGCCGGCCAACCCTCCCAGCCATCGCCCCAGCGGAACACCACGTTACGTAGATTCAACTCCACCAGACGTTCCTTGGCCCGATCCTGCAATACCTTGATTCGCTCGACGGAAAACACCCGCTCCACCAACTGCGAGAGCACGGCGGTCTGGTAGCCGGAACCCGTGCCGATCTCCAGCACCTTGTCCAGAGGCCCTGCCGCCAGCAGCAACTCGCTCATCCGCGCCACCATGTAAGGTTGGGAGATGGTCTGGTTGTGGCCAATCGGCAACGCCGTGTCTTCATAAGCGCGGTGTGCCAGGGCTTCATCGACAAACAGGTGCCGCGGAGTACGCCGGATGACTTCCAACACCTGGGCGTTGGACAAGCCCTCTTCGTAAAGCCGCTGAATCAAACGCTCGCGGGTACGTTGGGAGGTCATCCCGATGCCCCGGCGCAGCAGGTCGTCTTGTTCACGAGCCATCAGCGCAGCCCCTCCAGCCAGCCATCGAGACTACTGAAGGCATCACTGAAGGTGCGATCAAGTTGCAACGGAGTAATCGAAACATAACCTTGCATCACCGCATGAAAGTCAGTGCCCGGCCCGCCGTCTTCGGCATCGCCTGCTGCAGCAATCCAATACCCTTCCTTGCCACGGGGATCGACCACCTTCAGCGGCGCTGCCGCACGGGCACGGTGGCCCAGACGCGTCAGCTGAATCCCACGAATGTGGTCCAGGGGCAAGTTGGGAATATTGACGTTGAGCACCGTACGCGGTGGCAAGGCCAGGGATTCATGGGCCTCCACCAGCTTGCGGGCGAAATAGGCCGCCGTCGGCAGGTTGCCCAGCTGACGGGAGGCAAACGAAAAGGCGAACGAAGTTCGGCCTAGGAAGCGCCCCTCAAGGGCTGCCGCGACCGTACCGGAGTACAACACGTCATCCCCCAGATTGGCGCCCAGGTTGATACCGGACACCACAAGATCCGGCTCCTGGTCCAACAGGCTGTTAATTGCCAGGTGTACACAGTCGGTGGGGGTGCCGTTCAGGCTGATAAAGCCGTTGGCCAAAGTCTGTGGGTGTAACGGACGGTCGAGCGTCAGCGAACTGCTGGCGCCACTTTTGTCCTGGTCAGGGGCAACCACCACGCACTCGGCGTAATCCGCCAGCGCAGCATAAAGCGCGGCAAGGCCGGGGGCGGTGACCCCGTCGTCGTTAGATATCAGAATACGCATGGGCTGTCCGTCTGCCCCACCGGCACCAGATCTACAAGCTCGCGCACCAATACAGTGGCAAAGCATCCGGCCGGCAGGACGAATTCCAATTGCAGAATGTCAGACTCGGGATAATGCCACGTCAACCCGCCGATGGGCAGTCGCAGAATGCGACGTTCCTGGCTCATGCCGGCATTGACCAGCCAATCCCGTAGATCCGCTTCACTGGCCGCGACCGCCTGTTCCAGAGCCTGAGTGGCACCCGAGGCCGGAGAATCGCCCTCGCCCCACTGCGGGCCCGTAGGGTGCAAATCCAGGATGGCCAGGCGTGGGTCGCTGCATTCAGCTTCCCCTGCCGGGAAAAAACTGCGGCTGTCGGTGAATGCCAGCAAATCACCTACCTGGGCGCGCTGCCATGAACCATCAGCGACCCGCGCCGCCAGCACTTTGTTGAACAGGAAACTACGGGCGGTGGACAGCAGGCGCGAACGCACATTGCGCTGCTCCGGCAAAGCCTTGCGGGCCGCCCACTCCCGAGCATCGACGACGTTGCCGCCGTTATGGCCGAAACGCTGGGCGCCGAAATAATTGGGAATGCCCTGCTTGGCAATCAGTTGCAGGCGGGCGTCGATGGCCGCGCTGTCGCCAGCGAACTGAGTCAGTCGCAGGGTGAAACCGTTGGCCGAATGCGCACCCCGCTGCAGCTTGCGCTTGTGGCGGGCAATCTTGAGGATCTTCAGGGTGTCGTTTTCTGCGGCGCTCAGGTCAGGATCGGCCTTGCCCGGTAGCTGCACGCTGAACCACTGGCGAGTCAGCGCTTGACGGTCCTTGAGCCCAGCATAGCTGACCGTGCGTAACGGCACGCCGGCGGCCTTGGCGATACGTCGCGCCGCTTCTTCAGTGTTCAGGCCGCGCTTTTCCACCCACAGCCACAGGTGTTCACCCTCGCCGGTCAGCGGGATATCCAGCACTTCATCCACCTGGAAATCTTCGGCAGTGGCTTTCAGTACAGCACTGCCCAAGGCATCGCCATAGGCACGCGGGCCCAGCAGTTGCAGATCATTCATGCGCGCAGCAACAAGGCAACGGAGTGCACGGCAATGCCCTCTTCGCGACCGGTAAACCCTAGTTTTTCGGTGGTGGTAGCTTTTACGTTCACTTGATCCAACTCAACTTGAAGATCCGCGGCAATCAGCATGCGCATGGATTCGATATGCGGGGCCATTTTCGGCGCCTGGGCCACGATGGTGTTGTCGACATTGCCGACCTTCCAGCCCTTGGCATGGATCAGCCCGACCACGTGACGCAGCAGAACACGACTGTCCGCCCCCTTGAAGGTCGGGTCGGTATCTGGAAAGTGCTTACCGATATCCCCCAACGCTGCCGCGCCGAGCAAGGCATCGCTCAAGGCATGCAAGACAACGTCGCCGTCGGAATGAGCCAGCAACCCGTGGTGGTGGGTGATTTGCACACCACCCAGGGTAATGAAGTCGCCTTCGGCGAAACGGTGAACATCATAGCCGTGGCCAATACGCATAAAAAAACGCCCCGATTTAATTCAGGGCGTGATTCTACCTACTTTTGCCGGACATTAACCGAGCAAAGCGCGTCCATGATGTCGCAAATGGTCTTCGATGAAGCTGGCGATAAAGAAGTAGCTGTGGTCATAGCCCGGTTGCAGCCGCAGCTCTAGCGGATGGTTCGCCGCCTTCGCCGCCTGGATCAGGGCCTCAGGCTTAAGCTGCACGGCGAGAAAATCGTCACGATCGCCCTGATCCACCAGCAACGGCAGCTTTTGCGTCGCGTCACTGATCAGCACGCAAGCGTCCCACTCGCGCCACTTCGAGCGCTCATCCCCGAGGTAACGGGAAAACGCCTTCTGCCCCCACGGGCAATCCATCGGGTTGTTGATCGGCGAGAACGCCGACACCGACAGATAACGCCCAGGGTTGCGCAAGGCGCAGACCAGCGCGCCGTGCCCACCCATGGAGTGGCCACTGATACCGCGCTTGTCTGACGCAGGGAAATGCGCTTCGACCAATGCCGGCAATTCCTGCACAACGTAGTCATGCATCCGATAATGCTTGGCCCAGGGTTCCTGGGTGGCATTCAGATAAAACCCGGCGCCAAGACCGAAATCCCAGGCGCCGTCAGGGTCGCCCGGCACACCTGACCCGCGCGGGCTGGTGTCCGGCGCAACAATAATCAACCCCAACTCGGCCGCCATACGCTGGGCACCAGCCTTTTGCATGAAGTTCTCATCGGTACAGGTCAGTCCCGACAGCCAGTACAACACCGGCAGCTTGCCACCCTGCTCCGCTTGCGGCGGCAGATACACGGCGAACGTCATGTCGCAACCCAGCACATCAGAATGGTGTTTATAGCGTTTGTGCCAGCCGCCGAAGCTTTTCTGGCAGGACAGGTTTTCCAGACTCATGGCCGACCTCAGAAGTGAATGACGGTACGAATGCTCTTGCCTTCATGCATCAGGTCAAACGCCTTGTTGATATCTTCCAGGCCCATGGTGTGGGTGATGAAGGTATCCAGCGGGATTTCGCCGGTCTGGGCCATCTCGACGTAGCTTGGCAGTTCGCTGCGACCGCGCACGCCACCGAAGGCCGAACCACGCCAGACGCGACCGGTCACCAGTTGAAACGGACGGGTGGCAATTTCCTGGCCAGCACCGGCAACGCCGATGATCACCGACTCGCCCCAGCCCTTGTGGCAGCACTCGAGCGCCGCACGCATTAGTTGGACATTGCCGATGCATTCGAAGGAAAAGTCCACGCCGCCGTCGGTCAGATCAACAATCACGTCCTGGATCGGGCGATCGTAGTCTTTCGGGTTGATGCAATCAGTTGCACCCAATTGCTTGGCGATTTCGAATTTGGCCGGGTTAATGTCGATGGCAATGATTCGGCCAGCCTTGGCCTTCACCGCACCGATCACCGCTGACAAGCCGATACCGCCCAGGCCGAAGATGGCCACGGTATCCCCTGGCTTGACCTTGGCGGTGTTGATCACCGCACCGATCCCGGTGGTAACGCCACAGCCCAGCAGGCAGACTTTTTCCAGCGGCGCATCTTTAGGAATCTTGGCCACGGAGATTTCCGGCAGCACGGTGTATTCGGAAAAGGTCGAGGTGCCCATGTAGTGGAAAATAGGCTGGCCTTTGTAGGAGAAACGCGTAGTGCCGTCCGGCATCAGGCCCTTGCCCTGGGTGGCGCGAATGGCCTGGCACAGGTTGGTCTTGCCCGACAGGCAGAATTTGCACTTGCCGCATTCCGGGGTGTACAGCGGGATCACATGGTCACCAACGGCTACCGAGGTCACGCCCTCACCAATGGCCTCAACCACTGCACCGCCTTCATGTCCGAGGATCGACGGGAAGATGCCTTCCGGATCCGCGCCCGACAAGGTGTAGGCATCGGTATGGCACACGCCGGAAGCAACGACCCGCAACAGCACTTCGCCGGCCTTCGGCAAAGCGACATCCACTTCAACGATCTCAAGGGGCTTCTTGGCTTCGAAGGCTACGGCAGCGCGGGACTTGATCATCCGATTTCTCCATGGAGTAAAAAACTGAGGACGGCAGTGTAAAACATGCCTGATTGATTAATAATCCAGCCAAAAGCAAAACTTTATTGCCATATAGGGATAATCACCGTGCAGGAGAACCGCTGGGAAGGCATCGACGAGTTCGTCGCCGTGGCTGAATGCAGTCAATTTACGGCGGCGGCCGAACGCCTCGGCGTTTCGTCATCTCATATCAGCCGCCAAGTGGCGCGCCTGGAAGACCGCCTGCAAACCCGCCTGCTCTATCGCAGCACCCGCCGCGTGACACTGACCGAAGCAGGCCAGACCTTCCTCCAGCACTGCCAACGCTTACAGGACGGCCGCGAGGAGGCGTTGCGAGCCGTGGGCGATCTCACCAGCGAACCCAAGGGCATGCTGCGCATGACCTGCGCCGTGGCCTATGGCGAACGCTTTATCGTGCCGCTGGTGACGCGCTTCATGGGGCTGTATCCGCAACTGCGGGTAGACATCGAGCTGAGTAATCGCCAACTGGACCTGGTCCACGAAGGCCTGGACCTGGCGATTCGTCTGGGACGCCTGCAAGACTCACGGATGGTTGCCAGCCGTCTGGCGCCACGACGCATGTACCTGTGCGCATCGCCTTCCTACCTTGAGCGCTATGGTCGGCCACATAGCTTGTCGGAGTTGAGTCGGCATAACTGCCTGATTGGCAGCTCTGATATTTGGCAACTGGCCCAGGACGGGCGAGAGTTTTCCCAACGAGTGCAGGGAAATTGGCGCTGCAACAGCGGGCAAGCAGTGCTGGATGCGGCGCTGCAAGGAGTGGGGTTGTGTCAGTTGCCGGATTATTACGTACTGGAACATTTTCACAGCGGGGCGCTGATGTCGCTGCTGGAAGCGCATCAACCGCCGAATACTGCGGTGTGGGCGCTGTATCCGCAGCAGCGACATTTGTCGCCGAAGGTTCGCAAGCTGGTGGATTTTCTGAAGGACGGCTTGGCTGGGCGGCCGGAGTACGGGGGTTGATTGATTTTTTGTAGCCGCTGCCGAGGTACGAGGCTGCGATGCGGTCCGCAGGACCGCCGTAGGGGCCGCTACGCAGCCCATCGCAGCCTCGTACCTCGGCAGCGGCTACAACCGGTTAGCCCAGCGCAGCCTGAGCCACTCGAGATCTTCAGGTCGAGTCACCTTGATATTGTCCGAGCGCCCTTCAATCAGGCGCGGCGCTTGGCCGGACCACTCCATGGCGGACGCTTCATCAGTGATCACGGCATCGGCCACCAGGCTGTCGGCCAAGGCCCGATGCAAGGCGCCCAAGCGGAACATCTGTGGTGTGTAGGCCTGCCAGATCAGAGTGCGATCAACGGTTTCCACCACGCGCCCATGCCTGTCAACCCGCTTGAGAGTGTCCCGGGCCGGCACCGCCAGCAAGCCACCTACCGGGTCATCTGCCAGTTCCGCCAGCAGTTTGTCCAAATCATCGCGACTCAGATTGGGACGCGCCGCATCATGCACCAGCACCCAGTCGTCATCATTGGCCCCTTGCTCATGCAAGTGCAGCAATGCATTGAGCACCGAGCCGGAACGCTCCGCGCCGCCGTCCACCCGCTGGATGCGAGGGTCGCCAGCACACGCCAGGCGTGGCCAATACGGATCATCGATAGCAAGACTGACCACCAACCCCTTGAGGTCAGGATGGTCGAGAAAACAGCCAAGGCTGTGTTCGAGAATAGTGCGCCCGCCCAGTTGCAAATATTGCTTGGGACGGTCCGCAGCCATACGGGCACCGACACCCGCGGCAGGAATCACGGCCCAGAAGGCCGGCAAGCTGCTGCTCATTGGGCCAACTGGTAGAGGGTCTCGCCCTCCTTGACCATGCCCAGCTCATGACGAGCCCGCTCTTCAACGGTCTCCGTGCCCTTTTTCAACTCAAGCACTTCCGCATCGAGCACGCGGTTGCGCTCCAACAGACGCTCGTTTTCGGCGTGCTGGTCAGCAATTTGCTGGGTCAGGTCCTTTACCTGCGCCAAGCTGCCATTTCCCACCCATAGGCGGTATTGCAGGCCAGCCAGCAGCAAGAGCAAGACGAGGAACAACCAATTGGGACTGCGCATCGAATATCGGGTATCCAGTGAAAAAAGACAGCCAAGCAAACACTTTTTGAGTAACTGATAGCACGAAGCCTGGAAAATCCAGGCTTGTGCTTGATAGGCATCAGATTAGTGGGAAAATTCACCTTTAAGTAAATTTTCCGACACGACCTGCTGTCTTTTTACCATCAACTACTCAGCCACGAAACTCGCTACGACCGTTGTACTTGGCTTTACCGCCCAGTTGCTCTTCGATACGCAGCAATTGGTTGTACTTGGATACACGGTCGGAGCGGCACAGGGAGCCGGTCTTGATCTGGCCAGCCGAAGTGCCCACGGCCAGGTCGGCAATGGTCGAATCTTCGGTTTCGCCGGAGCGGTGGGAGATCACGGCAGTGTAACCAGCAGCCTTGGCCATCTGGATCGCTTCCAGGGTTTCGGTCAGGGTGCCGATCTGGTTGAACTTGATCAGGATCGAGTTGGCGATCTTTTTGTCGATGCCTTCTTTCAGGATCTTGGTATTGGTCACGAACAGGTCGTCGCCTACCAGTTGGATTTTCTCGCCGATCTTGTCGGTAAGGACTTTCCAGCCGGCCCAGTCGGACTCGTCCAGGCCATCTTCAACGGAGATGATCGGGTAGCGTTCGCACAAGCCTTTCAGGTAGTCGGCAAAACCTTCGGAGGTGAACACGTGGCCTTCACCGGACAGGTTGTACTTGCCGTCTTCGTAGAATTCGCTTGCCGCGCAGTCCAGGGCCAAGGTCACGTCAGTGCCCAGCTTGTAGCCAGCGTTGGCCACGGCTTCGGAGATCACTTTCAGTGCATCTTCGTTGGACGCCAGGTTCGGTGCGAAACCGCCTTCGTCGCCCACCGCAGTGCTCAGGCCACGGGCCTTCAGCACAGCTTTGAGGTGATGGAAAATTTCGGTGCCCATGCGCAGGCCTTCGGAGAAGGTCTTGGCGCCAACCGGCTGCACCATGAATTCCTGGATGTCGACGTTGTTATCGGCGTGCTCGCCACCGTTGATGATGTTCATCATCGGAACCGGCATCGAGTACACACCCGGGGTACCGTTCAGGTTAGCGATGTGCGCGTACAGCGGCAGGTCCTGGTCCTGAGCAGCAGCCTTGGCAGCCGCCAGGGACACAGCGAGGATGGCGTTGGCGCCCAGGCTGCCTTTGTTTTCGGTACCGTCGAGCTTGATCATCGCGTGATCGAGGGCTTTCTGGTCCAGAGGGTCCTTGCCCAGCAGCAGGTCACGGATCGGCCCGTTGATGTTGGCTACAGCCTTGAGCACGCCCTTGCCCAGGTAACGGCTCTTGTCGCCATCACGCAGTTCCAGTGCTTCACGGGAACCGGTGGAAGCACCGGACGGCGCGCAAGCGCTGCCGATGATGCCGTTATCGAGAAGCACGTCGGCTTCGACGGTGGGGTTGCCACGGGAGTCGAGAACTTCACGACCTTTGATGTCGACGATTTTTGCCATTGTTGTAAACACTCCAAAGTTGACGAAAACGACGCAGCTGTAGGAAATTTTTTGACCGACCGCAAGGGTGGAACAACAGGGCAGACTTGCAGACGACAAGGCTCAGGCCCGGGGGCCTGAGCATTAAGCGTGGGATACTTTACCGGAGAAATCGCTGTTACGCGGTCTCTACCGTCGGAAAACTCTTGACCAGTTCGTCCAGTTGCTTGAGCTGAGCCAGGAAGGGCTCCAGCTTGTCCAGGCGCAGGGCGCACGGACCGTCGCATTTGGCGTTGTCCGGATCGGGATGAGCTTCCAGGAACAGACCCGCCAGAGACTGGCTCATGCCGGCCTTGGCCAGGTCCAATACCTGGGCACGACGGCCACCAGCGGAATCTGCGCGACCACCGGGCATTTGCAGCGCGTGGGTCACGTCAAAGAACACCGGGTACTCGAACTGTTTCATGATGCCGAAACCGAGCATGTCCACCACGAGGTTGTTGTAGCCGAAGCTCGAACCACGCTCGCAGAGGATCAACTGGTCGTTACCTGCTTCCACGCACTTGCTCAGGATGTGTTTCATTTCCTGGGGTGCGAGGAACTGGGCTTTCTTGATGTTGATCACCGCACCGGTCTTGGCCATCGCGACAACCAGATCGGTCTGGCGCGACAGGAAGGCCGGCAACTGGATGATGTCGCACACCTCGGCGACCACGGCAGCCTGTTCAGGCTCGTGGACGTCGGTGATGATCGGCACGCCGAAGGCTTGCTTGATGTCCTGGAAGATCCGCATGCCTTCTTCAAGACCCGGGCCGCGATAGGAGGCCACGGACGAACGGTTAGCCTTGTCGAAGCTGGCCTTGAACACGTAAGGGATACCGAGTTTCTCGGTCACCTTGACGTACTCTTCACAGACCTGCATCGCCATGTCGCGGCTTTCCAGCACGTTCATGCCGCCAAACAGCACCATGGGCTTGTCGTTGGCAATCTCGATATCGCCTACGCGAATGATCTTCTGGGCCATCAGGTTTACGCCTTCTTCTGATGTTGCGTCAGTGCAGCTTTGACGAAGCCGCTGAACAACGGGTGACCGTCACGCGGGGTCGAGGTGAACTCAGGGTGGAACTGGCAAGCGACAAACCACGGATGATCCGGGGCTTCAACCACTTCAACCAATGCACCATCACCGGAACGACCGGAGATTTTCAGGCCGGCTTCCATGATTTTCGGCAGCAGGTTGTTGTTCACTTCATAGCGATGACGGTGACGCTCGACGATCACGTCCTTGCCGTAGCAGTCATGAACCAGAGAACCCGGCGTCAGCAGGCAATCCTGCGCGCCAAGGCGCATAGTGCCGCCCAGGTCGGAGGTTTCGGTACGGGTCTCGACCGCGCCGGTGGCATCTTCCCACTCGGTGATCAGGCCCACGACCGGGTGACCGCTGGTGTGGTCGAATTCAGTGGAGTTGGCGTCTTTCCAGCCCATCACGTTACGGGCGAACTCGATGACCGCCACTTGCATGCCCAGGCAGATGCCCAGGTACGGCACCTTGTTTTCCCGAGCGTACTGAACAGCAGTGATCTTGCCTTCCACGCCACGCAGACCGAAGCCGCCTGGCACCAGGATCGCGTCCACACCTTCGAGCAACGCGGTACCCTGATTCTCGATGTCTTCGGAGTCGATGTAGCGCAGGTTGACCTTGGTGCGGTTGCTGATGCCGGCGTGACTCATCGCTTCGATCAGTGACTTGTAGGCGTCCAGCAGTTCCATGTACTTGCCGACCATGGCGATGGTGACTTCATGCTCAGGGTTGAGCTTGGCGTCGACCACGGCTTCCCACTCGGACAGATCGGCACCGCCGCACTGCAGGCCGAAACGCTCGACGACAAAATCATCCAGGCCCTGGGAATGCAGGATGCCCGGGATCTTGTAGATGGTGTCGGCGTCTTCCAGGGCGATCACCGCACGTTCTTCAACGTTGGTGAACTGGGCGATCTTGCGACGCGAGGAGATATCGATCGGGTGATCCGAACGGCACACCAGTACATCCGGCTGCAGACCGATGGAACGCAGTTCCTTGACCGAGTGCTGGGTAGGCTTGGTTTTGGTTTCGCCCGCAGTGGCGATGTACGGCACCAGGGTCAGGTGCATCAGCATCGCGCGCTTGGCGCCGACTTCGAAGCGCAACTGACGGATGGCTTCAAGGAACGGTTGGGATTCGATGTCACCCACGGTGCCACCGATCTCGACCATGGCCACGTCGGCATCGCCGGCGCCCTTGATGATCCGACGCTTGATTTCGTCGGTGATATGCGGGATCACCTGGATGGTTGCACCCAGGTAGTCACCACGGCGCTCCTTGCGCAGCACATGCTCGTAGACACGGCCGGTGGTGAAGTTGTTGTTCTGGGTCATGGTCGTGCGGATAAACCGCTCGTAATGGCCCAGGTCCAGGTCGGTTTCTGCGCCGTCGTGGGTGACGAACACTTCACCGTGCTGGAACGGGCTCATGGTGCCCGGGTCAACGTTGATGTATGGGTCCAGCTTGAGCATGGTGACCTTAAGTCCCCGCGCCTCCAGGATGGCCGCCAATGAAGCGGAGGCAATGCCTTTCCCCAATGAAGAAACAACACCGCCCGTGACGAATATGTAGCGCGTCATGAAAAACCCTAGAAGTCTGCGTTAAAGCGGTCCGAGCCGCCGGGGAAAGCGAAGGAAGGCCGAAGCCCCCGATCACCTGCATTAATCACAGTGCACCTTTCAAAAAAACCGCCGCGTTGTGACAGACCAGCAATGGAACACCGGTACGTTGATCGCTACACATTTTTTGGAATCGCCCAGCAAAGACTGCTTGGTAATCGGCAACGACTGCGATTCAGGCGAATCCACAGAAGTTGTATCAAGAAGGGAGCGTAGTCTACCGGAAAGGCGCTATCAGCTCAAACCTTGATCGCAGGTTGGTGGCATCCAATGCAATTGCCAGTCACCACGGGCGTCTGCCGCCAGCCCCGGCAGGTTGGGCACTGCCAGCAATTGCTGGCCCTGATACAGCAGCGGCAATCTGCCACGGACAAAGCCCGGCAACCCGCTTTCGTTAAGCAAACGCTTAAGGTCGCGCCGACCTCGGCCTGGCACTTCCATGATTTCGCCGCCCTGACGGTAGCGAACACTCAGTAAACCCACGGGCGGGTTGCCGCTGAAATGCAAATGGCCGTTGCCGGGTAACTGTAGTGGGTTTTCGGGTTGTGGCCAGCTCAAGGGAGCGTCGAAAAATTCCGACCAACTGGCAGGCAACCACCAAATATACCCGCCGCAACGGTGCAATTGGCCGTCGGCCAGGCACCACAGTGGCTGCGCATCGCTCTTGGCATCGCGCAATGTGTTCCAACCAACCCAGTGGTCGCTGTCGGGCAAACGCGTCAGCGGTGCCAGCCAGTGCCGCAAGGCGTTGCGTTGACGCGCTTCAGAGAGCGCACAGAGCGCTGCAAGGGACAGGGATGGCAGTGGCAGCCAGGGAAACGCCGAAGACTGGCTGGCGGCCTGCAGATCCATTTGTGCCAACTCATCTAGCAAGCCTTGGGCTTCACTCAGGTGCTCGGCGCTGCGGGCCAGGGAGCTGACGGCTTGGGGCCAGCGATCGGTCAGCAGGGGGAGCACATGATGGCGCAGGTAATTGCGGGAGAAGCGCGAGTCGGCGTTGGAAGGATCTTCGATCCAGACTAGCTGCTGCTCGCGAGCGTAGGTTTCCAGTTCGGCCCGCGAGATATCCAGCAGAGGCCGTAACAGACAACCATCGCCCAGTGGCCGCTGTTTGGGCATGGAGGCAAGTCCGCGCACCCCGGCCCCACGTAACAAGCGAAACAACATGGTTTCAGCCTGGTCGTCACGGTGTTGACCGGTGAGCAGCAACTCCCCTGCCCCGATGAGCCGGGTGAATGCCTGATACCGCGCTTCACGCGCCGCGCGCTCCGGGCTTGCACCAGGCGGCACCTGCACGCGGATCACTTGCAGGGGCACGCCCAAGGCGTCGCACAGGGCCTGGCAATGAGCCGGCCACGCGTCAGCCGCAGCTTGCAGCCCATGATGGACATGAATAGCGCTGAGTGGCGGGAGTTTGTCAGTTTTGGCCTGAGTAGCCAGAAGGTGCAGCAGGACGGTGGAGTCGAGGCCGCCGGAAAAGGCGATATGCCAGGCAGGGGCATTGTGCCACGGGGCGAGGGTTTGCAGAAGTTTGGCGGTTAAGGTGGGCTTCATAGCAAAGTACGCCATCAATCTGGAATGCGATAACTCAGCATACACAAAGCAAATGTGGGAGCGGCGGTGCGACGATTCGACTTGCTCGCGAACACGGTATATCAGTCAATATTTCAGTGACTGACACCACGCTTTCGCGAGCAAGTCGAATCGTCGCACCGCCGCTCCCACATTTAGTACTGCGTCGACTTAGAGACCGTAGCTCATCAGACGCTCATAACGACGAGCCAGCAGCGCATCGTTGTCGAACTTCTTGAGCATCGCCAGTTGTGAGCTGAGTTCTGCTCGAATGGTCGCAGCAGCGGCAGCCGGGTCACGATGGGCGCCGCCCAGTGGCTCGGCGATCACTTTGTCAACGATACCCAGGCCTTTCAGGCGATCAGCGGTGATACCCATCGCTTCGGCTGCATCCGGGGCCTTCTCGGCGGTTTTCCACAGGATCGAGGCGCAACCTTCCGGCGAAATCACCGCGTAGGTCGAATACTGCAGCATGTTCAGTTGGTCGCAAACGCCGATGGCCAATGCACCGCCGGAACCACCTTCACCGATCACGGTGGCAATGATCGGGGTTTTCAGGCGCGACATGACCCGCAGGTTCCAGGCAATCGCTTCGCTCTGGTTACGTTCCTCAGCATCGATACCCGGGTATGCACCGGGAGTGTCGATGAAGGTCAGGATCGGCATCTTGAAGCGCTCGGCCATTTCCATCAGGCGGCAGGCCTTGCGGTAGCCTTCCGGACGAGGCATGCCGAAGTTGCGGCGGACCTTCTCACGCACTTCGCGGCCTTTCTGGTGACCGATGATCATCACTGGCTGGTCATCCAGACGAGCAATACCACCAACGATGGCAGCGTCATCGGAGAAGTGACGGTCGCCGTGCAGCTCGTCGAACTCGGTGAAGATGTGCTGGATGTAGTCCAGGGTGTACGGACGGCGCGGATGGCGGGCCAGGCGCGCGATCTGCCAACTGGTCAGCTTGCCGAAGATGTCCTCGGTCAGCGTCTTGCTCTTGTCTTGCAGGCGGGAGATTTCATCGCCGATGTTCAGCGAATTGTCATTGCCGACCAGGCGCAGCTCTTCGATCTTGGCTTGCAGGTCAGCAATCGGCTGTTCGAAATCAAGAAAATTCGGGTTCATAAGCGTCCGTCTTGGGTCGACGGCCAAGGGGTGCCTGGCCAGCCGGTTGTCTATTCGCGCCCACCTTAAGGGAGAGGCGCGTCAAGGTCGAGATTAAATGTTTAGTCGAGATCAGGGCATTGTCCATGCACCTGACCGTCAACGGTATTGGAGGAAGACGTTGTCACGCCCGAACTGGTCACGCAATGCTTGAATCAAGCCATCCGCCGGGTCAATGCGCCAGGTCTCGCCGAACTGCAGCATGGCCTTGGCATCGTTGCCGGTGTACTCCATGGTCACCGGGCACGCACCACGATGGCGCTTGAGCAGATCCCCCAACCAGCGTAGCTGATCGCCTTTCAGCGCTTCAGTGCGCACTTTCAGGCGCAGGCTTTCCGCCAGGTTGGTGCGCGCATCTTCCATGCTCATCACCCGCTTGATCCGCAAACGCAAGCCACCGGAGAAGTCATCGTTGCTGACCTCCCCTTCCACCACCACCATGGCATCGGTCTGCAACAGCGACTGGGCGGAATGGAACGCGTCAGCAAACAGCGAGGCTTCAATGCGGCCGGAGCGATCGTCGAGGGTGATAAAGCCCATCTTATCGCCCTTTTTGTTCTTCATGACCCGCAGGGCGATGATCATGCCCGCGACGGTCTGGGTATCCCGCGCCGGCTTCAGGTCGATGATGCGTTGACGGGCAAAACGACGGATTTCCCCTTCGTACTCGTCAATCGGGTGACCGGTGAGGTACAGGCCCAGGGTATCTTTCTCGCCTTTGAGGCGCTCCTTGAGGGTCAGCTCCTTGGCCTTGCGGTGATTGGCGTAGACATCCGCGTCCTCTTCGACGAACAAACCACCAAACAGGTCGGCGTGGCCGCTGTCATGGGTGCGAGCGGTTTGCTCCGCCGCCTTGATCGCTTCTTCCATGGCCGTCAGCAACACCGCACGGTTACGGTCGATATTGGCCTGGTAAGCCTTCGGCTCATCATGGAAATACGGCCCCAGACGATCCAGGGCGCCACTGCGGATCAAGCCATCGAGGGTGCGTTTGTTGATGCGTTTGAGGTCAACCCGGGCGCAGAAGTCAAACAGGTCCTGGAACGGTCCGTCCTGACGCGCTTCGGTAATCGCCTCCACCGGGCCTTCGCCCACGCCCTTGATCGCGCCGAGGCCATAAATGATGCGACCTTCGTCGTTCACCGTGAACTTGAACTCCGAAGTGTTCACGTCCGGCGCGTCGAGGCGCAGTTTCATGGTCCGCACTTCTTCGATCAAGGTCACGACCTTGTCGGTGTTGTGCATATCCGCCGACAGTACCGCGGCCATGAATGGCGCCGGGTAGTGGGCTTTCAACCAAGCGGTCTGGTATGACACCAAGCCGTAGGCGGCGGAGTGGGATTTGTTGAACCCGTAACCGGCGAACTTCTCCACCAGGTCGAAGATGTTACCCGCCAGGTCGGCGTCGATATTGTTCGTGGCGCAACCTTCGATGAAACCGCCACGCTGCTTGGCCATTTCCTCGGGTTTTTTCTTACCCATGGCCCGACGCAGCATGTCCGCGCCACCCAGGGTGTAACCGGCCATGACCTGGGCAATCTGCATCACCTGTTCCTGATACAGAATGATGCCGTAGGTCGGCGCCAGTACCGGCTTGAGGCCTTCGTACTGGTAATCGGAGTGCGGGTAAGCCAGTTCGGCGCGACCGTGCTTACGGTTGATGAAGTCATCCACCATGCCCGATTGCAGCGGGCCCGGACGGAACAGGGCCACCAGTGCGATCAAGTCTTCCAGGCAGTCAGGCTTGAGCTTTTTGATCAGCTCTTTCATACCGCGCGACTCAAGCTGGAATACGGCCGTGGTTTCGGCTTTTTGCAGCAACTGGTACGTCGGTTTGTCGTCCAGCGGGATAAAGGCGATGTCCAGCGGCGCCTCATCAACCTTGGCACGCTCGCGGTTGATGGTCTTCAGCGCCCAGTCGATGATCGTCAGGGTTCGCAGGCCGAGGAAGTCGAACTTCACCAGACCGGCCGCCTCCACGTCGTCCTTGTCGAACTGGGTTACCAGACCGCCACCTTCCTCGTCGCAGTAGATCGGCGAAAAGTCGGTCAGCTTGGTCGGTGCGATCACCACGCCACCGGCGTGCTTACCAACGTTACGCACCACACCTTCAAGCTTGCGGGCCATGTCCCAGATTTCGGCCGCTTCTTCATCAACCTTGATGAAGTCCCGCAGGATCTCTTCCTGCTCGTAGGCTTTTTCCAGGGTCATGCCAACTTCGAAGGGAATCATCTTCGACAAACGGTCAGCCAGGCCGTAGGACTTGCCCTGAACCCGGGCCACGTCGCGGATTACCGCTTTCGCCGCCATGGAACCAAAGGTGATGATCTGGCTTACGGCGTTGCGGCCGTACTTCTCAGCCACATACTCAATGACTCGGTCGCGACCGTCCATGCAGAAGTCGACGTCGAAGTCGGGCATCGATACCCGTTCCGGGTTCAGGAACCGTTCGAACAGCAGGTCATATTCCAACGGGTCGAGGTCAGTGATCTTCTGCACATAGGCCACCAGCGACCCGGCGCCCGACCCCCGCCCAGGTCCCACCGGTACACCGTTACTTTTGGCCCACTGGATAAAGTCCATTACGATCAGGAAGTAACCGGGGAATCCCATCTGGATAATGATATCCAGCTCGAAATTCAGCCGATCGACATAGACCTGGCGCTTAGCCTCGTAATCTTCAGTGGTGTCCTTGGGCAGCAGAACGCTCAGACGCTCTTCCAGACCATCGAAAGAAACTTTGCGGAAATACTCATCGATGGTCATGCCATCGGGAATCGGGAAGTTGGGCAGGAAGTGCTTGCCCAGCTTCACTTCAATGTTGCAGCGCTTGGCGATTTCGACGGTGTTTTCCAACGCCTCGGGCAAGTCACTGAACAGCTCGGCCATTTCCTCGGCGGTCTTGAGGTATTGCTCTTCGCTGTAGTTCTTCGAGCGGCGCGGATCATCAAGGGCCCGGCCTTCACCAATGCACACACGGGTTTCGTGGGCCTCGAAGTCCTCACGCTTGATAAAGCGCACGTCGTTGGTCGCAACCAACGGAGCGCCCAGCTTCTCAGCCAAGGCCACTGCTGCGTGCAACTGCTCTTCGTCATTGGGACGATTGGTGCGCTGGATTTCCAGGTAGAAGCGGTCGGGGAAGACGTCCATCCACTCACGGGCTAGAACTTCAGCCTCGTGAGGATTGCCGCCCAACAGCGCAATGCCGATTTCACCTTCCTTGGCTGCCGAGAGCATGATCAGCCCTTCGCTGGCTTCGGCCACCCATTCGCGCTCGATGATGATCGAGCCATTGCGCTGGCCATCAATAAAGCCACGGGAAATCAGCTCGGTGAGGTTGCGATAACCGACCGCGTTCATCGCCAGTAGGCTGATGCGACTCAGAGGGTTATCCGGGTCTTTGTTCGACAGCCACAGGTCGGCACCGCAGATCGGCTTGATACCGGCACCCATCGCAGCCTTGTAGAACTTGACCAGGGAACACATGTTGTTCTGATCGGTAACCGCCACGGCCGGCATATTCATGCCCACCAGGGTTTTGACCAGCGGTTTGATCCGTACCAGGCCGTCGACCAAGGAGTATTCAGTGTGCAGGCGCAGATGAACGAATGAAGCCGGCATAGTGATCCTGTTCAATACGTGGAGACAACAAGGCCCGGATTGTACCGGGCCTTGGCAAAAACATCAGCCTCGCGACTAAACCTCGCTGAGACTCTCCCGCACCTCGTAAGCCAGACGTACCGGGGCAAACGAGCGGCGATGAATCGGGGTCGGGCCCAGTCGAGCCAAGGCTTCCAGATGAACGGGCGTTGGATAGCCCTTATGCCCGCCGATGCCGTAACCGGGGTAGATCAATTCAAAAGCGGCCATTTCACGGTCGCGGCTGACCTTGGCCAGAATCGACGCAGCAGCGATCGCCGGGACCTTGCTATCGCCCTTGACCACGGCTTCAGACGGCATTGCCAATTTCGGGCAACGGTTGCCGTCGATCATCGCCATTTTGGGGGTGATGTGCAGGCCCTCTACGGCGCGCTGCATAGCCAGCATGGTGGCATGAAGAATGTTCAACTCGTCGATTTCTTCGACTTCGGCTCGGGCGATGTGCCAGCTCAGAGCCTTCTCGCAGATCTCGTCAAAGAGCTTTTCACGGCGGGCTTCGGTGAGTTTCTTCGAATCGTTGAGGCCGAGAATCGGGCGGCTCGGGTCGAGAATCACCGCTGCCGTGACGACAGCCCCACAAAGCGGACCGCGACCGACTTCGTCAACACCGGCAACCAGTTCATGAGCTTCGGCGACCAGGCTGAAATCCAGGCCCATTTGCGTCTTCATAGGGCTTCCTGTTTTTGGCCAATCAAGCTCAGGACCGCATCGGCGGCCTGGTTCGACGCATCGCGGCGTAAGGTCCGGTGAATTTCGTCAAAACCACGAGTTTGTTCTTCTCCGCCTTCAATCAAGGGGAGCAACGTCTGCGCCAGGGCATCCGGCGTTGCATCACCCTGCAGCAACTCAGGCACCAATAGACGCTGGGCCAACAAATTGGGCAAGGAGATGTAAGGGCTTTTGACCATACGCTTGAGAATCCAATAGGTCAGTGGCGCCAGGCGATAGGCTACGACCATCGGGCGCTTGTAGAGCAAGGCCTCAAGGGTCGCCGTACCGGAAGCAATCAGCACCGCATCGCAAGCCGCCAAAGCCAGGTGTGAACCACCGTCGAGCAGGGTCAACGGCAGATTACGCCCCACCAGTAACGCCTCGATTTGTGCACGACGCTGAGGGCTGGCACATGGCAGCACGAAGCGCACACCAGGCTTCAAAACCTGCAGACGCTCGGCGGCATCGAAGAACAACGCGCCGAGACGACCGACTTCGCCACCACGACTGCCTGGCATCAGCGCCACCAGAGGACCGTCAGGCAACCCCAGCTCGGCGCGAGCGGCGGCACGATCAGCTTGCAGCGCAATGGTGTCAGCCAAGGTATGGCCGACAAACCGCACCGGCACGCCCTTCTCTTCGTAGAACTTGGCCTCGAATGGCAGCAGGGTCAACATCAGGTCGCAGCCTTCGCGGATCTTCAGCACACGCTTCTGCCGCCACGCCCAGACGGACGGGCTGACGTAATGCACAGTCTTGATCCCGGCCTGACGCAGCTTTAGTTCGATATTAAGCGTGAAGTCCGGAGCGTCGATTCCGATAAAGACGTCGGGCTTTTCTTCGATCAGGGTCTGGATCAACTTTTTGCGGCGAGCCAGCAGCTCGCGCAAGCGCCCCAGCACCTCCACCAACCCCATGACCGATAGGCGTTCCATGGGGAAGTAGGAAGTCAGGCCTTCGGCCTGCATCAGAGGGCCTCCCACTCCGATAAACTCGACAGCCGGATGCTGAACCTTGAGTGCTCGCATCAGACCCGCACCCAGGATATCGCCGGAAGCTTCTCCAGCCACCAACGCAATACGCAACTTGGCCATGGTTAGCGAGTGATGCCGCGAGTCGAAGACTGGATGGAGTCACGAAACACCGCGACCTCCGGGTACAACAACGCCGGCTCTGTCAACTCGGCCAAGGCCTGCTCGACTGTCAGCCCCTGGCGATAAACCACTTTATAGGCGCGGCGCAGGGCGTGAATCGCGTCCTCACTGAAGCCACGACGGCGCATGCCCTCAAAGTTCATGCTGCGAGCTTCCGCAGGGTTGCCGAATACCGTGACGAATGCCGGAACGTCCTTGCCAATCGCGGTGCCCATGCCGGAAAAGCTGTGGGCACCAATATGGCAGTACTGGTGAACCAGAGTGAAGCCGGACAGAATCGCCCAGTCATCAACATGCACATGGCCGGCCAACGCGGTGTTGTTGACCAGAATGCAATGGTTGCCGATCACGCTGTCATGCCCGATATGGGCGTAGGCCATCACCAGGTTGTGGTCACCTAGCGTGGTTTCGGCGCGATCCTGGACCGTACCGCGATGAATAGTCACGCCTTCACGGATGATGTTGTGATCACCGATTACCAAGCGTGTCTCTTCGCCTTTGTACTTCATGTCAGGAGTGTCTTCGCCCACCGAGGAAAACTGGTAGATGCGATTGTGTTTGCCAATCCGCGTCGGGCCTTTGAGGATCACGTGCGGCCCGATGACTGTTCCCTCGCCGATTTCCACACCAGCACCAATGATCGACCATGGGCCAACCTCGACGTCGGCGGCCAGAATGGCCGTCGGATCGATGATTGCGCGAGGGTCAATCAAACTCATAGTTTGCGTTCCGCGCAGATGATTTCAGCGGAGCACACAGGTTTGCCATCGACCGAAGCCTGGCATTCGAATTTCCAGATCTGGCGCTTACAGCTCACGAACCTGGCTTCCAGAATCAACTGGTCACCTGGGGTCACCGGGTTTCGGAAACGCAGCTTGTCGGAGCCCACGAAATAGTAAAGCGTTCCATCGGCAGGCTTCAGGTCGAGCATTTTGAAACCAAGGATACCGGCAGCCTGGGCCATTGCCTCAATGATCAACACGCCCGGCATGATTGGATGCGCAGGGAAGTGACCATTGAAGAACGGTTCGTTGATGCTGACATTCTTGTAGGCACGAATGCGCTTTTCCTCAACATTCAGTTCCACTACACGGTCCACCAGCAGGAACGGGTAACGGTGAGGCAGGTATTCGCGAATCTCGTTGATGTCCATCATTTCGGGGGGAAGCCTGTAATAAAGATTGGGAGCGCGCGGACTAAGGCACGCTCCTCTAGCAAATCAAGGAGGCAGTCTAGCGGCTGTGCACACTTGATATGGAAATGGTATCAGCCATCTGATGAAGCATTACCGCCAGGGGTCACGTCCCCAACACGCTTTTCCAGATGTTTCAGGCGTCGAGCGATATCGTCGAGTTGCCTCAGACGAGCCGCGCTCTTGCGCCATTCGGCCGCAGGTTGCATGGCCGTACCGGAAGAATAGGACCCAGGTTCGGTAATCGAATGGGTCACCATGGTCATCCCAGTGATGAATACGTTGTCGCAAATTTCGATATGACCCACTAGGCCAACACCACCCGCAAGCATGCAGTGCTTGCCGATCTTGGTACTGCCGGAGATCCCCACGCAGGCAGCCATGGCGGTGTGATCACCAATCTGCACGTTGTGGGCGATCTGAATCTGGTTGTCCAGCTTCACACCATTGCCGATGACGGTATCGGCCAAAGCACCGCGATCAACAGCCGTGTTGACGCCAATTTCCACATCATCGCCAATCAGTACGCCACCGACCTGGGCAATCTTGTGCCAGATGCCCTTCTCGGTGGCAAAGCCGAAGCCTTCACCACCAATCACGGCACCGGACTGAATCACCACACGTTCGCCAATACGCACATCGTGGTACAGGGTCACGCGAGGCGCGAGCCAGCCGCCTGCACCGATTTCGCTGCGAGCACCAATAAAGCAGTGAGCGCCTACCGTCACGCCAGCAGCAATACGCGCGCCACTCTCGATCACCACAAAAGCGCCAATGCTCGCGGCCGGATCAACCTGCGCGTCATCAGCGATCACCGCCGAGGGATGAATCCCGGCCGGCGCCTTGGGTTTTGGATCAAACAGGTGCGATACCCGCGCATAAGACAGGTACGGGTTAGCTACGATCAATGCATCCCCTGCAAACCCCTCAGCATCAGCGGCCTTCAGCAATATAGCTGCGGCCTGGCTGTCGCCTAGGAATTTACGGTATTGGGGATTTGCCAGAAAGCTCAACTGAGCTGGGCCAGCCTCCTGCAAGGTGGCTAGCCCAGTGATTTCTTTCTCTGGAGAACCACGCAAGGTAGCTCCCAGGAACTCGGCCAATTGGCCGAGTTTGATAGTCGCGGTCATGGCTTACTTCAGCTGATTCATGCGCTCGATCACCTGACGGGTGATGTCGTACTGAGGTTTGACGTCAATCACAGCGCCACGCTCGAAGACCAGGTCAAAGGCACCTTTCTTGATGACTTCTTCCACAGCGCTGTCGAGTTTCGGCTTGAGCTGCTTGAGCATTTCACGGTCGGCAACAGCCTTGGCTTCGTTCAGCTCCTTTGACTGGAACTGGTAGTCACGAGCCTTTTGCTTGAATTCAAGCTCCAGACGCTCGCGCTCGCCCTGCTGCATCTTGTCACCACCGGCAACCAGACGATCCTGGATACCCTTGGCACTGCTTTCCAAAGTCTTGAGTTTGGTCAATTGCGGACCGAATTTCTTCTCGGCATCCACGGCGTACTTCTTGGCCGCATCGGATTCCAGCAGGGCCATCTGATAGTTCAGGACGGCGATTTTCATTTCGGCAAAGGCCGGGGTCGCTACCAGGACAGTCGCCAGGAGAACCAATTGAGTCAACTTACGCACGATGCACTCCTACAGAATCCGTTGTCGTTATCTTGGGTCAGACTCTTAGAAAGTCTGGCCGAGGGAGAATTGGAAGATCTGGGTTTCAGCGTTATCCGGTTTCTTCACCGGCATGGCCAGAGCAAAGCTCAATGGACCCAAGGCGGTAACCCAGGTCACACCTACACCAACAGAGCTGGCCAGGTTGCTGAAACTGACGTCGTTGCACTGGGTGTTGGACTTTGAACCAGGCGCTGGGTTACTGACCTGCTCGCACTTGGAGTCGAACACATTACCCACATCCCAGAAAAGCGAAGTCCGCAGGGAACGCTGATCCTTGATGAACGGCAATGGGAACAGAATTTCCGCACCACCTTGAATCAGCACGTTACCACCGAATGGGAGCGGCTTGTCATCAGTATCCAGCTGCGTCCCAACGTTACCGGTAACTGCCTGGCCACGACTAGGCGTACCACGTGGACCCAGTGTGCTGTCCTTGAAACCACGTACCGAGTTGAAACCACCCGCGTAGTAGTTCTCGTAGAACGGTAGACCACTGGTCGAACCATAACCATCGCCGTAGCCCAATTCTGTATGGAATCGCATGGTGTAGTTTTCAGTCAGAGGCGCGAACACCTGGCCACGGTAATCGAGCTTGAAGAACGACAGGTCACTACCTGGGGTAGTGGCTTCCAGAGTCAAACTCTGGGAGTGACCACGTGTTGCCATGACCCCTTTGTTCAAGGTCGATTCCGACCAACCGGCCGAGGCCTTGAAGTTCAGGAATTGATCACCTTCTTTACGTACAAAGTCGAAGATCTCATCCACGGTGTAGACACCGGTCTTGATCTTGTCCTGTTGCGCGGTCAGACCGAAGGTCAGACGCGAGGTTTCACTGATTGGGTAACCGATGTTGACGCCTGCACCCAGGCTGTCGATTGCATAGCTTGCTACGTCGACATCGAGGTCTTTGTAGTCGGTGGTGCGATAGAAGGCGTTGTAGCCCAGGCTCACGCCGTCAGCTGTCCAGTAGGGGTCGACATAACCGAAGTTATAGCGGCTCTGGTATTCGCTTCGGGTCAAGCCAATGCTGACCTTGTTACCGGTACCCAGGAAGTTGTTCTGGGTGATCGAGCCACCAAGGATCAGACCAGCGCTCTGGGCGAAGCCGACGCTGGCGGTGATCGAACCGGAAGCCTGTTCTTCCACGGCATAGTTCACGTCAACCTGGTCATCCACACCCGGTACTGCCGGGGTTTCGACGTTGACTTCCTTGAAGAAGCCCAGGCGCTCAAGACGGGTCTTGGACTGGTCGATCAGGTAAGTCGAGGCCCAACCGCCTTCCATCTGACGCATCTCACGACGCAGCACTTCGTCCGCAGACTTGGTGTTGCCACGGAAGTTGATGCGGTTTACGTAGGCGCGCTTGCCTGGGTCGACGACAAAGGTGATGTCCACGGTGTGGTCATCATCGTGCGGGGTAGGCACGCCGTTGACGTTGGCGAAGGTGTAACCCTCGTTACCCAGGCGGCGGGTGATCAGTTCGGACGTGGTGGTCATCAGTTTGCGCGAGAACACCTGGTCTTTCTGCACCAGCAGCAGGGACTTGACCTGGTCTTCAGGCACTTTCAAGTCGCCGCTGAGCTTGACGTCACGAACGCGGTACTTCTCGCCTTCGTTGACGTTGACGGTGATATAGACGTGCTTCTTGTCCGGGGTGATAGACACCTGGGTCGAAGCGATATCCATGTTGATATAGCCACGGTCCAGATAGTAGGAGCGCAGACGCTCCAGGTCACCGGAGAGTTTTTCACGGGCGTACTTGTCGTCGTTCTTGAAGAACGACAGCCAGTTGGTGGTCTTGAGTTCGAACAGGTCGATCAGGTCTTCGTCAGCAAACTTGGTGTTACCCACCACGTTGATGTGCTGGATGGCCGCCACGGTCCCTTCATTGATCTTGACCTTCAGGCCGACACGGTTACGCGGCTGCGGCACCACTTCGGTTTCCACGGAAGCGGAATAACGACCTTGGGCAACATACTGGCGTTGCAGTTCGTTACGCACGCCTTCGAGGGTGGCACGCTGGAAGATCTCGCCTTCGGCAAGGCCGGATTGCTTGAGGCCTTTCATCAAGTCTTCAGTGGAGATCGCCTTGTTGCCTTCGATCTCGATACTGGCGACAGAAGGTCGCTCGACCACGGTGATAACGAGGACGTTACCTTCGCGACCCAGTTGGATGTCTTGAAAGAAACCGGTTTTGAACAGCGCACGAGTGGATTCCACCAGGCGACGGTCATCAGCCTGTTCTCCGACGTTCAACGGCAAGGCACCAAAGACGCTACCCGCGGAAACCCGCTGGAGGCCGTTGACGCGAATATCGGAGATGGTGAAGGACTCGGCGTGAACTTCGGCGATCATCAATACGGTGAGAACCGCAGTTAGCAGCAGACGTTTCATGAAGTCCTTTCTTATTCCAACTGGCAATAAACAAACTGCCGCAAAATGCGGCAGATTCGCAATTCAGCGAAGCGTTACAGTCGTCCCAGATCGTTGACCAGAGCTAACAACATCACTCCGACCACCAAACTGATACCGATCTGTATCCCCCAACCCTGCACCCGATCCGACAAGGGGCGACCACGCACCCACTCGACCAGATAAAACAACAAATGCCCCCCATCCAATACTGGAATGGGCAACAAATTCAGAACCCCCAGGCTAATACTCAGATAAGCCAGGAAATTCAGGAAATCAGCCATGCCCGACTGGGCAGAAGCGCCCGCCACTTTAGCAATGGTTATCGGTCCACTCAAGTTTTTTACCGAGAGCTCGCCGAACAACATTTTCTTGAGGGAATCGAGGGTCAGCACACTCATGGTCCAAGTGCGTCGTGCACCCTCGCCAATTGCTGCCAAAGGCCCGAAGCTGACCTCTCGCACCATCGACGGTGGCCACTCGACACCTTTCACCCCGGCGCCCAGGTAACCCCCGGCGGCCTTGGCTTCTCCACGAACCGCCAGGGTCACAGGGATGTCGATTTGAGCACCGTCGCGCTCAATTTTCAGCACAATTTTGGTATCAGGACGTACACGGACCTGATCAACCACTTGCTGCCAGTCATCCAGCACCTGGCCATCAAGGGCCAACAGGCGATCGCCGGTTTTCAGACCCGCAGCCTGGGCCGGCCCCTTGGGATCCAGCTCTGCCAGCACTGGCGGCAGGGCTGGACGCCACGGACGAATCCCCAAGGACTTGATCGGATCGGGCTCATCAGCCCCCTTAAGCCAATGGTCCAGGGTCAACTCGCGCGGGGTCTCAGCGGTGGAATCCTGTTCACGCACCACCAGCTTCACGACACCGCTTTCACCCAGACGGCGCACCAACTGTAGGTTGACCGCCCCCCAGCCAATGGTCGGCTCGCCATCTATAGCAACAATTTCCTGGCCCGCGCTGAGGCCGGCCTTGGCTGCAATGCTACCCGCCTCGACCGCACCGATGACCGGACGTACCTGCTGGCTGCCCAGCATCGCAAGCACCCAAAAGAACACCATGGCCAGCAGGAAATTGGCGATGGGACCAGCGGCAACAATCGCGATACGCTGACGAACGGTCTTGCGATTAAAGGACTGGTCCAACTGATCGGCCGGCACTTCACCTTCGCGCTCGTCAAGCATCTTAACGTAGCCGCCCAAGGGAATGGCCGCGATCACAAACTCGGTGCCACGACGGTCGTGCCAGCGCAGCAACGGCATGCCGAAGCCGACGGAAAAGCGCAATACCTTGACGCCGCAACGACGCGCCACCCAGAAGTGGCCGAATTCGTGGAAGGTGACCAGCACACCCAGAGCAACCAGGGTGCCGACAATCATGTAGAGCGCACTCATCTAATTTCTCCGCATTCCAATCCAGTGCCTTGCAGGCCCAAACATATCCCAGGGCTAGCGCGCGTTGCGGTTCAACCATTGCTCGGTCAGGGCCCGGGCCTTTGTATCAGCCTCGAACACCGCACCCAATTCATTCACAGCAACCACCGGCTCGCGACTCAGGACGTCCTCGATGATACTCGCGATCTCCGGAAAACGGATGCGCCGCTCGAGAAACGCAGCTACCGCCACTTCATTGGCCGCATTCAGCATCGCCGGCGCACTGTTACCCGCCTCGGCCGCTTCACGCGCCAAACGCAAGCAGGGAAAGCGTTGCTCATCAGGCGCTTCGAAGTCCAGACGGGCAATAGCGAACAAATCCAAGGGCGCTACGCCAGAGTCAATGCGCTCCGGCCAAGCCAAGGCATTGGCAATCGGTGTACGCATGTCCGGGTTACCCAACTGGGCCAATACCGAACCATCCACATAGTCGACCAGGGAATGAATCACACTTTGCGGGTGGATCACCACCTCGACCTGTTCAGGTCGCGCATCGAACAGCCAGCACGCCTCGATCAGCTCCAGGCCTTTATTCATCATGCTTGCCGAATCCACCGAGATCTTGCGCCCCATGGACCAATTGGGATGGGCACACGCCTGATCTGGAGATACGTGCTCCAGCTCAGCCAATGGCGTCTGCCGGAACGGGCCACCGGAAGCGGTCAACAGGATCCGGCGCACACCCACCTGGCTCAGGCCGCGGGCAAAATCCCCGGGCATGCACTGGAAAATTGCGTTGTGTTCACTGTCCAGCGGCAACAACACCGTGCCACTCCTGCGTACAGCCTGCATAAAGAGTGCGCCAGACATGACCAGCGCCTCCTTGTTGGCCAACAGGATCTTCTTGCCCGCATCGACCGCAGCGAGGGTGGGACGCAAGCCGGCAGCACCGACAATCGCCGCCACAACCGTGTCGACCTCAGGGTCGGCCGAGACCTGACACAACCCCTCCTCCCCCACCAACACCCGAGTCGACAGGCCCGCAGCCCGCAGATCATCCTGCAAGCCCCGCGCAACTGCGGCCTCCGGCACCACGGCGTAGCGCGGCACATGACGCACACACAACGCCAGCAACTCACTCAAGCGACTGAAACCGGTCAAGGCAAATACTTGATAGCGTTCGGGATGACGCGCAATCACATCCAGGGTGCTCAACCCCACCGAGCCGGTCGCGCCCAGTACGGTCACTTGTTGCAGGCGGTTCACGAAGCGGCCATCCACAACAGTACGGCAAAGATTGGGATAGCAGCAGTGAGGCTGTCGATACGGTCCAACACGCCGCCGTGACCCGGCAGCAGGTTACTGCTGTCCTTGATCCCGGCCTCGCGCTTGAACATGCTTTCGGTCAGGTCACCGACTACCGAGATCAGCACAACCACCGCCGCGCCGATCAAGGCCAGCAACACGTGCTTGATGCCCCAACCCAGGACAACGCCAGTCACAGCAGTGATGATCAGTGTCAGTGCGAGACCACCAAACACGCCTTCCCAGCTCTTGCCCGGACTGACAGCCGGCGCCAGCTTGCGCTTGCCGAAGGCCCGACCGGAGAAGTAGGCACCAATATCAGCACCCCAGACCAAGATCATCACAGCCATGATCAACCAATTACCCGAAGGCGACTGCTTGATGTAGATCAGCCCTTGCCAGGCCGGCAGCAGTATCAACAGGCCGATCACCAATTTGCAGGCAACACTGGACCAATGACCGCTGGTCTGTGGATACGTCAGCACCAGAAACGTCGCCAACCCCCACCACAGAACCGCCGCACCCAGCACCCAAGGCGCCACGTCCGGCAGGATGTACATCAGGAACAGCAACAAGGCCACGACAGCGGCATACACCACACGCGGCAGTTGTTCGGCAAAACCTGCCAGGCGCGCCCATTCCCAGGCGCCCAAGGTAACGACCAGGCCGATGAACAGCGCAAAACCGGAACCTTCCAGCAGGAAAAACCCACACAAGGCGATCGGTAGCAGGATCAGTGCCGTGATGATTCGTTGTTTAAGCATTAAACCCGGGCTCCAGCTTCAATCTGCTCGCTCGTTTTTCCGAAGCGACGCTGACGGGAAGCGAAATCAGCCAGCGCGTTGCGCATGGCATCGTGTTTGAAGTCCGGCCAGAACAGGTCGGAGAAGTACAGCTCGGTATAGGCCAGCTGCCACAACAGGAAGTTGCTGATGCGGTGCTCGCCACCGGTACGGATGCACAAGTCAGGCAACGGCAGATCGCCGGTTACCAGGCAGGTTTGCAGCAGTTCGGGCGTGATGTCTTCCGGCCGCAGGTGACCGGCCTGTACTTCGCGAGCCAGACGCTGGGCAGCCTGGGCGATATCCCATTGGCCACCGTAATTGGCCGCGATCTGCAGCACAAAACGGTTACTGCCAGCGGTGATCGCCTCGGCTTCACGCATCGCCGCTTGTAGCTCCGGATGAAACCGCGAACGGTCACCGATGATGCGCAGGCTGATGTTGTTCTCGTTCAGGCGCTTGGCCTCACGACGCAATGCCTTGAAGAACAAGTCCATCAAAGCACTGACTTCTTCCGCCGGGCGCTGCCAGTTTTCACTGGAGAACGCGAACAGAGTCAGCACCTCAACCTTGGCCTCGGCGCACACCTCGATCACGGCACGTACCGCATCGACACCCGCTTTATGCCCGGCGACACCCGGCATAAAGCGTTTTTTCGCCCAGCGATTATTCCCATCCATGATGATCGCGACATGGCGCGGCACCACGGAGGGCACAGTCTGCTTGGTCTTTTCCATGAAAACGTCCTGACCCCTTATACGGCCATCAGGTCCTTTTCTTTGTCTTCCGTGGCCTTGGTGATCTGGGCCTCGGCGTCTTTGGTCAACTTATCGATATCAGCGACGGCACGGCGCTCCTCGTCTTCGCTGATTTCCTTGTCCTTGACCAACTTCTTCAGGTCACCCAAGGCATCGCGACGAATGTTGCGCACGGCAACACGAGCGTCTTCAGCTGCACTACGCGCCTGCTTGGTGAAGCCCTTACGGGTTTCTTCGGTCAGGGCAGGCATGGAAATCAACAGCAACTCGCCCAGGTTGGTCGGGTTGAGGTTCAGGCCAGCACTCTGGATCGCCTTGTCGACGGCGCCGAGCATGTTGCGCTCAAAGGCCACGACTTGCAGGGTGCGAGAATCTTTTACTGTAATGTTGGCTACTTGAGTGATGGAAGTGTCCGCACCGTAGTACGGCACCATCACGCTACCCAGAATGCTTGGGTGAGCCTTACCGGTACGAATCTGACCAAAAGCATGGTTCAGAGAGTCCAGGGATTTCTGCATGCGCTCTTGAGCGTCTTTCTTGATTTCGTTGATCATTGTTCGACTTCCTCGATCAGAGTCCCTTCCGCGCCGCCGTGTACGATATTCAGCAGGGCGCCGGGCTTGTTCATGTTAAATACACGCAGCGGCATCTTGTGGTCGCGGCACAGGCAAATAGCCGTCAGGTCCATAACACCCAGCTTGCGATCCAGCACTTCATCGTAGGTCAGATGATCGAACTTCTCGGCATGCGGGTCTTTGAACGGGTCAGCAGTGTAAACGCCGTCAACCTTGGTCGCTTTAAGCACCACGTCCGCATTGATTTCAATGCCACGCAGGCAGGCTGCCGAGTCAGTGGTGAAGAACGGGTTGCCGGTACCGGCAGCAAAAATCACCACTTCCTTGGCGTCCAAGTGACGCATGGCTTTGCGGCGGTCATAGTGATCGGTTACACCCACCATGGAAATAGCCGACATCACGATCGCCGTGATATTGGCCCGCTCCAGGGCGTCGCGCATGGCCAGGGCATTCATCACAGTGGCCAGCATGCCCATGTGGTCGCCAGTGACCCGATCCATGCCGGCCGCGCTGAGCGCCGCACCGCGGAACAGGTTGCCGCCGCCGATCACTAGGCCGACCTGAACACCGATGCCGACCAGTTGGCCGACTTCCAGCGCCATGCGGTCGAGTACCTTGGGATCGATCCCGAACTCTTCCGAGCCCATCAGGGCCTCGCCGCTAAGCTTGAGTAGAATGCGTTTATAGCGAGCCTGATAACCACTGCCCTGCTGAGCCATTGCGAATCTCTCCTGCGGCGTATTTTTAAAAATTCTTGGCAAGCCGTTTACGGCCTGCGTTCACTCTAGCTGGACGCTACCACAGCGCCATCGGAACACGGCTTTGTAAGCCAGTTCCAAAGGGAAACCAAATAAAATTGATCATCCCATTTGAAAAGAGGCTGCGCGCGTGAGCGGGCAGCCTCTTTTGGGCGACAGTTAAAACCGTCTTATTGCTTGGCGGCAGCCAGCTGGGCAGCAACTTCTTCAGCGAAGTTGTCGACCGGCTTCTCGATGCCATCGCCTACTTTGAAGTAGGTGAAGGAAACGATTTCAGCACCGGCTTTCTTGGCCAGTTCGCCAACCTTGATTTCAGGGTTCTTGACGAACGCCTGCTCAACCAGGCTCGCTTCAGCCAGGAACTTGCTGATACGGCCTTTGATCATGTTTTCAACGATGTTTTCCGGCTTGCCGGCGATCTTGTCAGCGTTAAGGCTCAGGAACACAGCCTTCTCGCGCTCGACCGCTTCAGCGGACACTTCCGATGGCAGTAGGAATTCAGGGTTGCTGGCCGCTACGTGCATAGCGATGTCTTTGGCCAGCTCAACGCTGCCGCCTTTAAGGGCAACCACAACGCCAATCTTGTTACCGTGCAGGTAACCACCAACAACATCACCTTCAACGCGAGCCAGGCGACGGATGTTGACGTTTTCGCCAACCTTGCCGACCAGTACCAGGCGAGCAGCTTCTTGAGCTTCGATCAGCGGAGCGACGTCAGTCAGCTTGTCGGCGAACGCTTTTTCAACGCTTGCAGCAACAAATGCCTTGAAGTCGTCCTGCAGAGCCAGGAAGTCAGTCTGCGAGTTCACTTCCAGCAGAACGGCGGTTTTACCGTCTTCCTTCAGGGCGATGGCGCCTTCAGCAGCTACGTTGCCTGCTTTCTTGGCAGCCTTGATGGCGCCCGAAGCACGCATGTCATCAATGGCTTTTTCGATGTCGCCGCCGGCCTTGGTCAAGGCCTTTTTGCAATCCATCATGCCTTCGCCAGTACGCTCACGCAGTTCTTTGACCAACGCTGCAGTAATCTCTGCCATTTCAAAATCCTCTTGGATAGGTTTTCAACCATTCCACCCGATCAAACGGGCGATCAATTCTTCCCGAATCACCCTTGTAGGCCGCTGCACGTTACAGTCGCAATGTTGCGCTGCCACAAGTGAGCACCGACAAATGGTTTTCGAGGTGGCAAAAAGGGGGCCAAGCCCCCTTTTTGCTTACTGAGTCAACGCCAAGGCGTCAATTACTCAGCTGCTGCTACCGGAGCTTCTTCAACGAACTGCTCGGTGCCGCCAGCAACGTGGTTGCGGCCACGGATTACAGCGTCAGCCATCGAACCCATGTACAGCTGGATAGCGCGGATTGCGTCATCGTTGCCTGGGATGATGTAGTCAACACCGTCCGGGCTGCTGTTGGTATCGACTACGCCGATAACCGGGATGCCCAGCTTGTTGGCTTCGGTGATCGCGATGCGCTCGTGATCAACGTCGATAACGAACAGTGCGTCAGGCAGACCGCCCATGTCCTTGATACCACCCAGGGAACGATCCAGCTTTTCCAGGTCGCGAGTGCGCATCAGCGCCTCTTTCTTGGTCAGCTTGGCGAAAGTACCATCTTCGGCTTGCACTTCAAGGTCACGCAGACGCTTGATGGAAGCACGGATGGTTTTGAAGTTGGTCAGCATGCCGCCCAACCAGCGGTGATCGACGTACGGCGAACCGCAACGTGCTGCTTCTTCAGCAACGATCTTGCCAGCGGAACGCTTGGTGCCGACGAACAGAATCTTGTTTTTGCCTTGGGCCAGACGCTCTACGAAAGTCAGAGCTTCGTTGAACATTGGCAGGGTTTTTTCAAGGTTGATGATGTGGATCTTGTTACGCGCGCCGAAAATGTACTTACCCATTTTCGGATTCCAGTAACGGGTTTGGTGACCGAAGTGCACACCGGCCTTCAGCATATCGCGCATGTTGACTTGGGACATGATAGTTCCTTAATAAGTCGGGTTTGGCCTCCACGTATCCCAATGACCAACCAGCGGCATCAAGCCTCCGGCACCCAGGTCATCGTGTCGACACGTGTGTGGATTTAAGCTTTGCGGGGTATCCCCGGAAAGCGGCGCATTTTATACCACACGAAGGGCAAAAACGAAACCCGCAATCGCATTTGCCGACAACCGCTTTTGCGCAAGCCTTTGAATAGAGCCAGAATGCCCTCATCTTAATAGATAGAAGCGATAGCCAGACGCTCATGGTTTGCCCCCTGCGTCTGTTAGAATCGCGTTTTTGGGCTTGTGCGAATTCAGCAACCTTTTGTCGCACACCCGTAAACCGTATTGATTTCAGCGCGTCGCGCTAGAGAGAGCCTGTATGACCGTCACCCTCAAAACCGCCGAAGACATCGCTGGCATGCGCGTTGCCGGCAAACTGGCTGCCGACGTGCTGGAAATGATTGCCGAACACGTCAAACCCGGCGTTACCACCGAAGAACTGGACCGCATCTGCCACGACTATATTGTCGACGTGCAGAAGGCCATCCCCGCGCCGCTGAACTACAAAGGCTTCCCCAAGTCGATCTGCACCTCGATCAACCATGTGGTCTGCCACGGGATTCCTGGCGACAAGCCGTTGAAAGACGGCGACACCCTGAACATCGACGTCACCGTGATCAAGGACGGCTACCACGGCGACACCAGCCGCATGTTCCACGTCGGCACCGTACCCGTATGGGCCGAGCGTCTGTCGCAGATCACCCAGGAATGCATGTACAAGGCCATCGAGATCGTCAAACCCGGCTGCCGCTTGGGTGATATCGGTGAAGTGATCCAGAAGCACGCCGAAAAGAACGGTTTCTCGGTGGTTCGCGAGTTCTGCGGCCACGGCATCGGCAAGGTGTTCCACGAAGAGCCGCAGATCCTGCACTACGGCCGCGCCGGCACTGGTATGGAGCTCAAGGCGGGCATGACCTTCACCATCGAGCCAATGATCAACCAGGGTAAGGCCGACACCAAGGTGCTGGGCGACGGCTGGACCGCCATCACCAAAGACCGCAAGCTCTCGGCCCAGTGGGAACATACCCTGCTGGTGACCGACACCGGTTACGAGATCTTCACCTTGCGCGCTGACGACACGATTCCTCGCGTTTCGGCCTGATTGTTGCGTCGGTTTTCGCCCAAAGCGTGTGACCTACTAGATAGAAAGGAAAGCCGATCGATGCCCCAGGTGGATCCCGAACTCTTCGACCGTGGCCAGTTCCAGGCGGAACTGGCACTGAAGGCAAGCCCCATCGCCGCCTTCAAGAAGGCCATCCGCCAGGCCCGGGAAGTACTCGATGAGCGCTTTCGCAGTGGCCGGGACATCCGTCGGCTGATCGAGGACCGCGCCTGGTTCGTCGATAACATCCTGCAAAAGGCCTGGGAACAGTTCAACTGGAGTGAAGACGCCGACATCGCCCTGGTGGCGGTTGGCGGCTACGGGCGCGGCGAACTGCACCCCTACTCCGACATCGACCTGCTGATCCTGCTGGACAGCGCCGATCATGAAATTTTTCGCGATTCCATCGAGCGTTTTCTAACGCTGTTGTGGGACATCGGCCTGGAAGTCGGCCAAAGCGTACGTTCGGTGGACGAATGCGCCGAAGAGGCTCGCGCCGACCTGACCGTCGTCACCAACCTGATGGAAAGCCGCACCATCTGTGGCCCCGAGCGCCTGCGCCAGCGCATGCTGGAAGTCACCAGCACTGTCCACATGTGGCCGAGCAAGGATTTCTTCCTGGCCAAGCGCGCCGAACAGAAGGCCCGGCACCACAAGTACAACGACACCGAGTACAACCTGGAACCCAATGTCAAAGGTTCTCCTGGCGGGCTGCGGGACATCCAGACGATTTTGTGGGTCGCGCGGCGCCAATACGGCACCCTGAACCTGCGAGCCCTGGCCGGCGAAGGCTTCCTGGTAGAGAGTGAAAACGCCCTGCTGGCTTCATCCCAGGAGTTCCTGTGGAAGGTGCGCTACGCCCTGCACATGCTCGCCGGACGCTCCGAAGACCGCCTGCTGTTCGACCACCAGCGCTCTATCGCGACACTGCTGGGGTTCGAAGGCGAAGACGCCAAAACCAGTATCGAAAGCTTCATGCAGCAGTACTACCGGGTGGTCATGAGCATTGCCCAGCTCAGCGACCTGATCATCCAACACTTCGAAGAAGTGATCCTGGCTCCGGAAGACGAAACGCCGCCGCCGCCGATCAACTCGCGCTTCCAACTGCACGACGGCTATATCGAAGCACGCAACGACAACGTGTTCAGCCGCACGCCGTTCGCCATGCTGGAGATCTTCGTGCTGATGGCCCAGCAGCCGGAGATCAAGGGCGTACGCGCCGACACCATTCGTCTACTGCGGGAAAACCGGCACCTGATCGATGACGATTTCCGCAACGACATCCGCAACACCAGCCTGTTTATCGAGCTGTTCAAGTGCAAGATCGGCATCCATCGCAACCTGCGACGGATGAACCGTTACGGCATTCTCGGGCGTTATTTACCGGAATTCGGCTTTATCGTCGGGCAAATGCAGCACGACCTGTTCCACATCTACACGGTGGATGCCCACACCCTGAACCTGATCAAACATCTGCGTAAGTTGCAGTACACCCAGGTGTCAGAGAAGTTCCCGCTGGCCAGCAAGCTCATGGCACGCCTGCCCAAGCCTGAACTGATCTACCTCGCCGGCCTGTACCACGACATCGGCAAGGGCCGTCACGGCGATCACTCGGAAATTGGCGCCGTAGACGCCGAAGCGTTCTGCCAACGTCATCAGTTGCCCGTATGGGACAGCCGCCTGATTGTCTGGCTGGTGCAAAACCACTTGGTGATGTCCACCACCGCCCAGCGCAAGGACTTGTCCGACCCGCAGGTGATCCACGATTTCGCGCAGATCGTCGGCGACGAAACCCGTCTCGACTACCTGTACGTGCTGACCGTCTCCGACATCAACGCCACTAACCCAACGTTGTGGAACTCCTGGCGCGCCAGCCTGTTGCGCCAGCTCTACACCGAAACCAAACGTGCCTTGCGTCGCGGCCTGGAGAACCCGGTGGACCGCGAAGAACAGATCCGACGCACCCAAAGCGCGGCCCTGGACATCCTGGTACGCGGCGGCAACGACCCGGACGACGTCGAGCAGCTCTGGTCACAGCTGGGTGACGACTACTTCCTGCGCCACACCGCTGGTGACGTGGCCTGGCACAGCGACGCAATTCTGCAGCAGCCAGCCGACGGCGGACCACTGGTGCTGATCAAGGAGACCACCCAGCGTGAGTTCGAAGGAGGTACGCAAATTTTCATCTATGCGCCAGACCAGCACGACTTCTTCGCCGTGACCGTGGCGGCCATGGACCAGCTCAACCTGAACATTCACGACGCCCGGGTTATCACGTCCAGCAGCCAGTTCACCCTCGACACCTACATCGTGCTCGACACGGAAGGCGAGTCCATTGGTGACAATCCGGCCCGCGTGAAGAAGATCCGCGAAGGCCTGACCGAAGCCCTGCGTAACCCCGACGACTACCCGACCATTATCCAGCGCCGGGTTCCCCGCCAGCTCAAGCACTTTGCCTTTGCGCCCCAGGTGACCATTCACAACGACGCACAGCGCCCAGTGACCGTGCTGGAGCTCAGCGCGCCGGACCGACCCGGACTGCTGGCGCGGATCGGTACGATCTTCCTGGAGTTCGACCTGTCGCTGCAGAACGCCAAGATTGCGACCTTGGGCGAACGAGTAGAAGACGTATTCTTTATCACCGACGCTGACAACCAGCCGCTTTCCGACCCTGAACTGTGCCGCCGCTTGCAGGATGCAATCGTCCAGCAACTGAGCGTCAGCCATGAGCCCGGGGTTGAATTGTCGCGACTGAGTATTTGAATCAACCCCCTATCCCCGGCCCGGACTCATGTGGGAGCCGGGCTTGCCCGCGATGCAGGCGACGCGGGGTGTCAGGTACACCGCGTTGATACCATCGCAGGCAAGCCAGCTCCCACACAAGCTGCTCCCATATTGAACGAGATTTTCCATGAACAACGCCCTGAACCAGCTGCAGCCCTACCCGTTCGAGAAATTGCGCGCCCTGCTGGGCAGTGTCACGCCGAACCCGGACAAGCGCCCAATCGCGCTGTCCATCGGCGAACCCAAGCACAAATCCCCGGATTTCGTCGCCCAGGCCCTGGCCAACAATCTGGACCAAATGGCAGTGTACCCGACCACTCTGGGCATTCCCGCGTTGCGCGAGGCCATTGGTGCATGGTGCGAACGCCGCTTCAACGTACCCAAGGGCTGGCTGGACCCGGCGCGCAATATCCTGCCGGTCAATGGCACCCGTGAAGCGCTGTTTGCCTTCACCCAGACCGTGGTTAACCGTGGCGATGACGCGTTGGTCATCAGCCCGAACCCGTTCTATCAGATCTACGAAGGTGCGGCGTTCCTCGCAGGGGCCAAACCGCACTACCTGCCGTGCCTGGATGAAAACGGCTTCAACCCGGATTTCGACGCGGTTTCGGCCGATGTCTGGAAGCGCTGCCAGATCCTGTTCCTGTGCTCCCCGGGCAACCCGACCGGTGCACTGATTCCCGTCGACGTACTGAAAAATCTGATCGCCCTGGCCGACGAACATGACTTCGTGATCGCCGCTGACGAGTGCTACAGCGAGCTGTACTTCGACGAGCAGGCTCCACCGCCAGGCCTGCTCAGCGCCTGCGTTGAGCTGGGTCGCCAAGACTTCAAGCGTTGCGTGGTGTTCCACAGCCTCTCCAAGCGCTCCAACCTGCCGGGCCTGCGCTCGGGGTTTGTGGCGGGTGATGCCGAGATCCTCAAGGCCTTCCTGCTGTACCGCACCTACCACGGCTGCGCGATGCCGGTACAAACCCAATTGGCGAGTATTGCCGCCTGGCAGGACGAGGCCCATGTACAGGCCAACCGTGACCTGTACCGGGAAAAATTCGACGCCGTGCTGGCGATTCTCAAGCCGGTACTGGATGTGCAAAACCCGGATGGCGGTTTCTATCTGTGGCCGAATGTCGAAGGCGACGACGCAGCATTCTGTCGGGACTTGTTCGTGGAAGAGCATGTGACCGTGGTGCCAGGCTCGTATCTGTCCCGGGAAGTGGACGGTTTCAATCCTGGCGCCGGTCGTGTGCGCATGGCGCTGGTTGCGCCGCTGGCCGAGTGTGTTGAAGCCGCTGAGCGGATTCGCGACTTTATCCAGCGCCGCCGCTAAGCCGATCGCGGGTCACTTCACGTGACCCAGGTTTGCCTCACTCATATCCAGATCCGCCAACACTTCCCGCAGCACGTCATCGCCAATCTGGTGATGGCGGCTCAGGCTATACAGTTCCAGGCGCTGCGCCCGCAGAGCCTTGAGCCGTAACTTGCGCTCCAGTTGATCCATCTGGAACGCCAATGCCTGGGCCTCGGCCGAGTCGTTGAAAACCTCCAACTGATGACGATACTCCGACATGATCCGCGCCTTGAGCTCCGCAGACAAAGCGGCCTGGGCCGCATCCTGAGGCGCGGTATCGGCAGGTTCTTCGACCTCGAGCGCATGAATCGCCGCTTCGGCCGTTTTCTTCCAGGCGTCTCGCACCTCTCCACGACGCTTGTTGTCCGGGCTCTTTTCAATACCCCGCAGCAACAGCGGCAAGGCGATGCAGGCGGCGACCAGCGACAGCAGAATCACCCCGGCGGCAATGAAGATCAGCAGGTCGCGCTCCGGGAAGTCCTCGCCAGGGCTTAACAGCAGCGGCACTGACATCACACCCGCCAGAGTCACAGCCCCGCGCACACCGCCCACGGTCAGCAACCAGCAGGATCGGGCCGTCGGCACCAGCGTCAGCGCACCTTTGCCCCTCAGCCGCCGCAGCAAGCCTGACAAGCGCCAAATGCTTTGCACCCAGATAAACCGCAAGACCACCAGCACCAGGAAGATCGCGACCACCTCCAGGCAGCGATACATCAAGGTCGGCCACAGCGTGGCCTCGTGACTGGTCACCGCCTTGATAATGTCCGGCAACTGCAAACCCAGCAGCAGGAAAATCAGGCCATTGAAGGCAAACTCCAACAGCGACCAGACACTGCGATTGAGCAGGCGAGTGCTAGTCTGGCGCGGCAGCAGGTCCAGCCAGCTTTGCATCATCCCCGCCGCGACCGCCGACAGGATGCCCGAAGCACCGAGGCGCTCAGCCAGCACGTAAGCGGCAAATGGCAGCAGCAACATGAACACCACGTGGGTGGCAGGGTCATCCCAGCCCCGGGCAATCATCCAGGCCCGCAGGCGGCCCACCAGCCAACTCAAGGCCACACCGACAGCCAGGCCACCCACCGCCACCAACACGAAGGTCAGGCTGGCATTCGCCAGGGAGAACACCCCAGTCACCGCCGCCACCAGGGCAAACTTGAACGTCACCAGGCCCGATGCATCGTTCATCAAAGCCTCGCCCTGAAGCATATGCATCAAAGGCGTCGGCAGACGGTTCTGGGAAATCGCTGACACCGCCACCGCATCCGTCGGCGACAACACCGCCGCCAAGGCGAAGGCCACGGGCAGTGGAATAGACGGCAATAGCCAGTGGATGAAGTAACCGGCGCCCACGACAGTGAACAACACCAGCCCCACGGCCAGGGTCAGGATCGGCCCGCGCAGGCTCCATAGCTCGCGCTTGGGCATACGCCAGCCGTCGGAGAACAGCAGCGGGGGCAGAAACAAGAAAAGAAACAATTCCGGGTCCAACGCCACATGCAGGCCCAAGGTCGGCCAGGCCAGCAAGGCTCCGGCGGCGATCTGCACCAGTGGCAGCGGCAAAGGAATGACACGCCCCACAAGGCGCGAAACGCTGACCAACATCAGCAGGATTAGAACGGTGTAAGCGGTTTGCATAACGCGGGATTCCCAGACAATCGACTTGCAATAACACACATCAGGCAACAACTCGCCGTTGAAGTGCCATATTAGCCGCCTATGCTGCCCTCTGGCCGTTGCACAAAAGTCGCACCCGTTAACGCCATAGGGTGACGAGCGGCACCGAATCCTTCCGGTCGTGGCATAATCCGTGGTCTTTCATTTTCAGCAACCCAAAGGGGGGCAATTCCTTGACCGCTTCAAGCAAAACGTTGCACCTTTTCGGCATCAAAGCCTGCGACACCATGAAAAAGGCGCGCACCTGGCTCGATGAACACGCTGTCAGCTATGAGTTTCATGACTACAAAACGGCCGGTATCGACCGCGAACACTTGACCCAATGGTGCAATGAGCACGGTTGGCAGGTGGTTTTGAACCGTGCGGGCACCACCTTTCGCAAACTCGAAGACGAACGCAAAGCCGATCTCGACCAGGCGAAAGCAATTGAATTGATGCTCGCACAACCCTCGATGATCAAGCGCCCGGTGCTCGATCTCGGTGACAGAACCCTGATTGGCTTCAAGCCAGATAGTTATTCGGCGGCCCTCAAGTAGGCCAGCCCACTCCATTTTTGTAGAGGTAACATCATGTCCAATTCCCTGTTCAGCCTGGGCTTCGGCGTCGGCACTCAGAACCGCCAAGGTGCTTGGCTGGAAGTGTTTTACGCACAGCCCCTGCTCAATCCATCGGCTGAAATCGTCGCGGCCATCGCACCGATCCTCGGTTACAGCGAAGGCAATCAAGCGATCACCTTCACCGTCGCCCAGGCTTCGCAGCTGGCTGACGCACTCAAAGGCGTCGACGCAACCCAGGCCGCCCTGCTCACCCGCCTGGCGGAAAGCCACAAGCCGCTGGTTGCCACGCTGCTGGCCGAAGACGCCGCGCTGACGTCCACCCCTGAGGCCTACCTCAAGCTGCATGTGCTGTCCCATCGTCTGGTCAAGCCGCATGGCCTGAGCCTGGCCGGTGTGTTCCCGCAACTGCCGAACGTGGCCTGGACCAGCCAGGGCGCCATCGACATCGCCGAACTGGCCGAACGCCAGCTGGAAGCCCGCCTGCGTGGCGAGCTGCTGGAAGTATTCTCGGTAGACAAGTTCCCTAAAATGACCGATTACGTCGTGCCCAGCGGCGTGCGTATCGCTGACGCTGCTCGTATCCGCCTGGGCGCCTACGTCGGCGAAGGCACCACCGTGATGCACGAAGGTTTCGTCAACTTCAACGCCGGGACCGAAGGCCCGGGCATGATCGAAGGCCGTGTATCGGCTGGCGTGTTCGTCGGCAAGGGCTCGGACCTGGGCGGCGGTTGCTCCACCATGGGCACCCTGTCGGGCGGCGGCAACATCGTGATCAAGGTCGGCGAAGGCTGCCTGATCGGCGCCAACGCCGGTATCGGTATCCCATTGGGCGACCGCAATACCGTGGAATCCGGCCTGTACGTGACCGCCGGGACCAAGGTAAAGCTGCTCGACGAGCAGAACCAACTGGTCAAAGTGGTCAAGGCTCGCGAGCTGGCAGGCCAACCTGACCTGTTGTTCCGCCGTAACTCCGAGACCGGTGCAGTGGAATGCAAAACCCACAAATCGGCCATCGAGCTGAACGCAGCGCTGCACGCTCACAACTAAGCAGCAACTCGATGCCACTAGCGGGCTGCATCTTTGCGGTGTAGCTCGCTTATACGAGTCTTGATCATCATGCTTGTGCCCTCTCCCTGGCGCGCCGATTTTCCGGCCATCGCCACCCTGCAACGGCAAGACCAGACCTATCTGGACAACGCCGCCACCACGCAAAAACCTCAAGCCCTGCTGGACGCGATCAGTCATTACTACGCCAATGGCGCAGCCAATGTGCACCGCGCCCAGCATTTGCCAGGCGCCCATGCGACCCAGGCCTTTGAGGACAGCCGCAACAAAGTGGCGCAGTGGCTCAATGTCGGCGGCGACGGGCAGATCATCTTCACCCACGGCGCGACTTGTGCGCTGAACCTCTTGGCCTATGGCCTCGAGCACCTTTTCAAGCCGGGCGATGAGATTGTCATCAGCGCCCTGGAACACCACGCCAACCTGCTGCCCTGGCAGCAACTGGCCAAACGTCGGGAGCTTGAGCTGGTGGTGTTGCCGCTCGACAACGACGGTCTGATCGACCTGGAAGCAGCTGCCCGCTTGATCGGCCCACGCACCCGCCTGCTGGCAGTGAGCCAACTGTCCAATGTGCTCGGCGCCTGGCAGCCGTTGCCGCAGTTATTGACGCTGGCCAAGGTTCACGACGCCATGACGGTGATCGACGGCGCTCAAGGCATCGTCCACGGTCGTCATGACGTACAGGCTCTGGGCTGCGACTTCTATGTATTTTCCAGCCACAAACTCTACGGCCCGGACGGCGTCGGTGTGCTTTACGGCCGTACCGAAGCGCTGCATCACCTGCGTCATTGGCAGTTTGGCGGCGAGATGGTGCAACAGGCCGACTATCACAGTGCCAGCTTCCGTCCCGCACCTCTGGGTTTCGAAGCGGGAACACCGCCGATTGCCGGCGTGATTGGCCTGGGGGCGACCCTGGACTACCTGACCTCACTGGATCAGCACGCGGTGATGGCTCACGAAGCCGCGCTGCACGCCTATCTGCTGCGAGGCTTGAAAGCGCGCAATGGCGTACGGCTGCTGGGCTCACCGCAAGTGGCCTTGGCCAGTTTTGTGGTGGACGGCGTGCATAACGCCGACCTCGCCCACCTGCTGACCGAACAAGGGATTGCCGTGCGCGCAGGCCATCATTGCGCGATGCCGTTGCTCAAGCACATGGGGTTATCGGGGGCGATCCGGGTGTCCCTGGCGCTGTACAACGACTCCGATGACTTGGAGCGTTTTTTTGAAGCATTGGACCAGGCCTTGGACATGCTGCGATGAACCTGCCGACGGATGCAGTGGTAGCGCTGGAAGCCTTTCAGGCAGTCGTCAGTTGGGAGCAACGTGCCCGCATGCTGATGCAATGGGGCGAGCGGCTACCGGCCTTGGCGGACGAGGATAAGGTCGACGCTAATCTGGTGCAGGGCTGTGAGAGCCTGGTGTGGCTGGTGGGGCGTTTGCAGCAGGGGCATTGGCAGTTTGCTGCCAGCAGTGATGCACGGCTGATTCGTGGGCTGGTGGCGCTGTTGCTGACGCGGGTTAATGGCTTATCTGCTGCTGAGTTGCAGGCGGTTGATTTGCCCGACTGGTTCAATCAACTGGGGCTTTCCCGCCAGTTGTCGCCGTCGCGCAGTAACGGCCTCAATGCAGTCTTGCAGCGCATGCGGGATCTGAGCCGCACACAAATCTAAATGTGGGAGATTCTATGGTTGAGGGGCAACCCTCAACCAACCTTCGGTTGGTATTCGCTTTGTCCTTTCAGCAAGGCGAATACCACTCGAGCAAGCTTACGGGCCAGCATTACCAGTACCTGTGTGGTGCTATAACCCCGCGCCCGTTGCGCTTGATAAAACTCCTTCCATGCAGCCGTTCGACTCGCTGCCATTGCGGCGTTGTGCAACAGACGCCGAGCCTCTGAGTCGCCACGCTTGCTCAAGCTGCGACGATTATCTTTTTGTCCTGACTTAGAAACGCGTAAATCCATGCCCAAGAAAGCGATAAACGCATCCGCATTTCTAAAATCACCTCGTTGGAAGGTAGTAACCAAGCGGGCTCCAGTCAAAAAGCCGATACCTTCAACTTTCAAACAACGCTTTAGCTGATCCGAGAGTCCAGCTTCTTTCAGGCGATCACCGATCATCTTTTCGATCAGGCCCTCTAGCTTTTGCATCGACTTCACTTGCTCAGCAAAAGAGGCCTTCAGCAACGGCTCATTCGCCCAGCTTTGAGTCAGACTGACACGTGCTTGAACCAGGGCCGCCCGGCGACGGAAAAGGCTCAAAAGCTGGCGATACAGAGGAGATGGCGGCGTCCAGGGGCGAAGCTCCTCGGCTTCGTTTTTCAGATAGCGTGCGAGCAACTTGGCATCCAGAGCATCGGTTTTAGCCCGGACATTCACACCTTTACGATAATGGCTGAGTTCATAACCACCCACCATGTAGATCATGCAGTCGGCCTCATAGGCCAGATCAGCGAACTCCAAGTGATAGATGTTAGTAGCTTCAATCGCGACCGCCACGGCGCCCGGTAGGGCCTTCAGCCATTTTTTAATAGCGGTTTGTTGTTCGGGATCACTTCCAGCAAATCGAGCTCGGCGTGGTAAATCACCAGCTCATTTTTAGCGACATCGACGCCAGCGATCGGCTTTGAGACGGGAACTGGCATTGCCATGGGACTTACTCCGGGCTAAGGTTTTGAGCACTTGAAGGGCTCACCCAGAGGCGCAGGCTTGTTCCTATCGTCGGTCATAGCCAGATGCATTCTTTATCGGCGCTTGGGTGAAAGGAGGAGGGGCGAAATCTCCCACGGTCTGTACTGCGCCAACAGTCAGAATCGGGCTTTGTCCCTTCTCCTCCCTTCAAGTCCTAGCATACAAGCGGGCTTGCTCGCGAAGGCGGTGGGTCAGCCAAACATCTGGTGACTGACACTACGTATTCGCGAGCAAGCCCGCTCCCACACAAGCCCGCTCCCACATTTGGATCTTTGCAAGGTGCTGAAATCTAGGTGGGTTTGACCCGCTCCGACGGCCGGCGCACCCCAGCCACAATCTTATCCACCGCCTTGGTGGCCGCCACCATGCCAAACGTCGCCGTCACCATCATGACCGCGCCAAACCCGCCCGCGCAGTCCAGCTTCACGCCATCACCGACAAAACTCTTCTGCAAACAGATGCTGCCGTCCGGCTTCGGATAACGCAGTTGCTCGGTGGAGAACACGCAGGGCACGCTGTAATGCCGAGTCACGGTACGCGAGAACCCATAATCACGACGCAAGGTAGAGCGCACTTTGGACGCCAGCGGATCATTGAACGTGCGGTTCAAATCACACACCTGAATCAGCGTCGGATCAATCTGCCCACCCGCACCGCCAGTGGTGATGATCTGGATCTTTCGCCGCTTGCACCAGGCAATCAGCGCCGCCTTGGCGTTGACGCTGTCGATGCAGTCGATCACGCAATCAATGTCGGGGGTGATGTACTCAGCCATGGTGTCGCGAGTGACGAAATCCGCCACCGCATGCACGGTGCAGTCCGGATTGATACCTTTGAGGCGCTCAGCCATGACGTCGACCTTGGCCTTGCCCACGGTGCTGTCCAGCGCGTGCAATTGGCGGTTGCTGTTACTGACGCAGACATCGTCCAGGTCAAACAGCGAAATCTCGCCCACGCCACAACGGGCAATGGCTTCCGCCGCCCAGGAGCCGACACCGCCGACGCCGACGATCGCCACGTGGGCCGCCTTCAAGCGGTCCAGGCCTTCAATGCCATACAAGCGGGCGACACCAGCAAACCGCGGATCTTCTGTACTCATGACCATTACCCCAAAAACCGGCGCGCATTATAGGGCGTTGCCGCGACAAGTTCGAAGCTTCCAGCTACAAGTTAAGAACTTAGATGGACTTTCGCTGCCCAATGTCCGGTTTTTCTCGGCTTGCTGTACGGTCAGTGAAAGGCCAGTGTAGGATGCGCGCCGTTCGGCGCAAGCCGACACCTCTTTTCGTTCCACACCCTTTGGAACCCGAAATCGCCATGTCATCGCGTAAATTTGGACTTAACCTGGTGGTCGTGCTGGCAATTGCCGCGCTGTTCACCGGCTTCTGGGCGCTGATCAACCGCCCGGTCACTACCCCTAACTGGCCTGAGCAGATCTCCGGTTTTTCCTACTCGCCGTTCCAGCAAGGCCAGTTCCCGCAGAAAGACCAGTACCCGACCGACGACCAGATGCGCCAGGATCTTGCGATCATGAGCAAGCTGACGGACAACATCCGTACCTACTCGGTCGACGGCACCCTGGGGGATATCCCCAAGCTGGCGGAAGAGTTCGGCCTGCGGGTGACCCTGGGGATCTGGATCAGCCCGGACCTGGAACGCAACGAGCGCGAGATCCAGCGTGCCATCGAGATCGCCAACAGCTCCCGCAGCGTAGTACGGGTAGTGGTGGGCAACGAAGCCCTGTTCCGCGAAGAAATCACTCCTGAAGCGCTGATCGTGTTGCTGGATCGAGTGCGCGCCGCCGTCAAGGTGCCGGTGACCACCTCCGAGCAATGGCACATCTGGGAAAAGAACCCGCAACTGGCCAAGCACGTCGACCTGATCGCCGCCCACATCCTGCCGTTCTGGGAATTTATCCCGATGGATAAGGCTGGCCAGTACGTACTCGACCGTGCCAGGGACCTGAAGAAATTGTTCCCGAAAAAGCCGCTACTGCTGTCGGAAGTTGGCTGGCCGAGTAACGGACGTATGCGCGGTGGCAATGAAACGTCGCCGGCAGACCAGGCGATTTACCTGCGTACGCTGGTGAATAAACTGAACCGCCAAGGCTACAACTACTTTGTGATCGAGGCCTTCGACCAGCCTTGGAAAGTCAGTGACGAAGGTTCCGCCGGCGCCTATTGGGGCGTTTACAACGCCGCACGCCAACAGAAATTCAATTTTGATGGCCCGGTCGTCGCGATCCCGCAATGGCGGGTACTGGCGATCGGCTCGGTCGTGTTGGCGCTGCTGTCCCTGACGTTGCTGATGATCGACGGTTCGGCCTTGCGCCAGCGTGGACGGACCTTCCTGACCTTTATCGCCTTCCTCTGCGGATCGGTACTGGTGTGGATCGGCTACGACTACAGCCAGCAATACAGCACCTGGTTCAGTTTGACAGTGGGTTTCCTGCTGGCGCTCGGCGCTCTGGGCGTGTTTATCGTGTTGCTGACCGAGGCCCACGAACTGGCGGAAGCGGTCTGGACTCACAAGCGCCGGCGTGAATTCCTGCCGGTTGAAGGTGATTCGGACTACCGCCCGAAAGTCTCGATCCACGTGCCCTGCTACAACGAGCCACCAGAGATGGTCAAACAGACCCTAGACGCCTTGGCCGCCCTCGACTATCCGGACTACGAAGTCCTGATCATCGACAACAACACCAAGGACCCGGCCGTCTGGGAGCCCGTGCGCGACTACTGCGAAACCCTGGGCCCGCGCTTCAAGTTCTTCCACGTATCGCCCCTGGCTGGTTTCAAGGGCGGGGCATTGAACTACTTGATCCCGCATACCGCCAAGGATGCCGAAGTCATCGCGGTGATCGACTCTGATTACTGTGTTTCGCCGAACTGGCTCAAGCACATGGTGCCGCACTTCGCCGACCCGAAAATCGCCGTGGTGCAATCGCCACAGGATTATCGCGACCAGAACGAAAGCACCTTCAAGAAGCTCTGCTACGCGGAATACAAAGGCTTCTTCCATATCGGCATGGTCACCCGTAACGACCGCGACGCGATCATCCAGCACGGCACCATGACCATGACCCGTCGCTCGGTGCTTGAAGAGCTGGGCTGGGCTGACTGGTGTATCTGTGAAGATGCCGAATTGGGCCTGCGCGTATTCGAGAAAGGCCTGTCGGCAGCGTATTACCACGACAGCTACGGCAAGGGCCTGATGCCCGATACCTTTATCGACTTCAAGAAACAGCGTTTCCGCTGGGCCTACGGGGCGATTCAGATCATCAAGCGGCACACCGCCAGCCTGCTGCGCGGTAAGGGCACCGAACTGACCCGTGGCCAGCGCTACCACTTCCTCGCGGGCTGGTTGCCGTGGGTGGCGGATGGCATGAACATCTTCTTCACCGTGGGCGCCCTGTTGTGGTCGGCGGCGATGATTATCGTGCCGACGCGGGTTGACCCGCCGCTGCTGATTTTCGCGATCCCGCCGTTGGCGCTGTTCGTGTTCAAAGTCGGCAAGATCATCTTCCTCTACCGTCGCACGGTGGGTGTGAACCTCAAAGATGCGTTCTGCGCGGCGCTGGCCGGGCTGGCGTTGTCCCACACCATCGCCAAAGCGGTGCTGTATGGTTTCTTCACCACCAGCATTCCGTTCTTTCGTACGCCGAAAAACGCGGATAACCACGGCTTCTGGGTCGCGATTTCCGAAGCACGGGAAGAAATGTTCATCATGCTTCTGTTGTGGGGCGCGGCGCTGGGGATTTACCTGGTGCAAGGCCTGCCAAGCAATGACATACGCTTCTGGGTGGTGATGCTGCTGGTGCAATCGCTGCCGTACGTAGCGGCATTGATCATGGCGTTCCTGTCGTCGCTGCCGAAACCTTCGGCACCGGAGCCGGAACCCGCTCCAGTGGGCTAAAAACCTGCGCAATGCACTAAACGGCGGCCTCTGGCCGCCGTTTTGCTATAAGATAACGGCCATTTTGTGAGACTTGGCCCAGGCCAATGCTTTGTGTGGGAGCGGGCTTGCTCGCGAATGCGCCGGGTCAGCCAATGCATCGTTGACTGACACTCCGTATTCGCGAGCAAGCCCGCTCCCACACAACCCCCCTCCCACATAAGCCCTGCGCCCTGACATGCTTCCGGAGTTTTTACATGACGGCCCACGCCGACCTTTCGCCGACCCTCCAACTCGCTATCGACCTGATCCGTCGCCCATCGGTGACGCCGGTCGACGCCGATTGCCAGAAGCTGATGATGCAGCGCCTGGGCGACGCCGGTTTTGCGCTTGAGCCAATGCGCATCGAGGATGTGGATAACTTCTGGGCTACCCACGGTAAACACGAAGGCCCGGTATTGTGCTTCGCCGGTCACACCGACGTGGTGCCGACCGGCCCGGTAACAGCCTGGCAGAACGACCCGTTCGACGCGCTGATCGACGAAAACGGCATGCTCTGTGGCCGTGGCGCAGCAGACATGAAAGGCAGCCTGGCAGCAATGCTGGTGGCTTCGGAGCGCTTCGTGACCGACTACCCGGACCACAAGGGTTCGGTGGCTTTCCTGATCACCAGCGACGAAGAAGGCCCGGCGCACCACGGCACCAAAGCTGTGATCGAACGCCTGGCGGCCCGTAAGGAGCGCCTGGACTGGTGCATCGTCGGCGAACCGTCGAGCACCACTCTGGTGGGAGATGTGGTCAAGAATGGCCGTCGTGGCTCCCTCGGCGCCACGTTGACCGTACGCGGTGTGCAAGGCCACGTCGCCTACCCGCACCTGGCGAAGAACCCGATCCACCTCGCGGCCCCGGCCCTGGCCGAACTGGCCGCCGAGCATTGGGACGATGGCAACACCTTCTTCCCGCCGACCAGTTTCCAGATCTCCAATCTCAATTCCGGCACCGGCGCTACCAACGTGATCCCGGGTGACCTGACGGCGGTGTTCAACTTCCGCTTCTCCACCGAGTCCACCGTCGAAGGCCTGCAACAGAGGGTCGCGGCGATTCTCGACAAGCATGGCCTGGACTGGCATGTGGAGTGGGCGCTGTCGGGCCTGCCGTTCCTCACCGAGCCGGGCGCACTGCTGGACGCCGTCTCCGCGAGCATCAAGGCCATCACCGGTCGCGAGACCAAGGCCTCCACCAGCGGCGGTACTTCCGACGGGCGCTTTATTGCGACCCTCGGTACTCAGGTGGTGGAACTGGGCCCGGTCAACGCGACCATTCATCAGGTCAACGAACGCATCCTCGCCAGCGACCTCGATGTATTGACCGAAATTTATTACCAGACCCTGATCAAGTTGCTCGCCTGATGCTTGCTTGCCCCATTTGCAGTGCGCCGCTGAATGAAGTGGACAATGGCGTGACCTGCCCGGCCGGGCACCGTTTCGACCGGGCGCGCCAGGGTTACTTGAACCTGTTGCCGGTGCAGCACAAGAACAGCCGTGACCCGGGCGACAATCTGGCTATGGTTGAAGCCCGTCGCGACTTCCTCAACGCCGGGCATTACGCCCCGGTGGCCAAGCGGCTGGCGCAACTGGCCGCTGAGCGCAAACCTCAGCGCTGGTTGGACATCGGCTGTGGCGAGGGTTACTACACTGCGCAGATTGCCGATGCCCTGCTGCGCGCCGATGGTTATGCCCTGGATATTTCCAAGGAAGCGGTCAAGCGTGCCTGCAAGCGCAACCCGACGCTGACCTGGTTGATCGCCAGCATGGCCCGGGTGCCATTGGCCGATGCCAGCTGCCAATTCCTCGCCAGCGTGTTCAGCCCGTTGGACTGGCAAGAGGCCAAGCGCCTGCTCAGCCCCGGAGGCGGCCTGATGAAGGTCGGCCCGACCAGCGGCCACCTGATGGAGTTGCGCGAGCGTTTGTACGACGAAGTGCGCGAGTACACCGACGATAAGCACCTGGCCCTGGTGCCGGAAGGCATGAGCCTGCAACACAGCGAAACCCTGGAGTTCCAGCTCAGCCTGGCCGACCCCAAGGACCGCGCCAACCTGCTAGCCATGACGCCCCACGGCTGGCGCGCCAGTGCCGAGCGCCGGGCGCAGGTGATTGAGGACCCGGAGCCGCTGTTGGTCACCGTTTCGATGCGCTACGACTATTTCGTGCTTCAATAACCCACTATTTTTTGGCCTCTGGGGCCTACCCTGAACCCGCGAATGGATTTTCGAAATCCCGCAACGAGGAACATCCATGCGCCAACCTGATATCGAGATTTACCTCAAGGACGCCGACGTCGACTACAAGGGCATTGCCGCCTGGCTGGGCGCCGCTTTGGGCCCGTGCACTGATTGGGTCCAGAAAGGCCAGACCTATAAGTGCAAGGCCGGCAGCGTCTCCGTGACGTGGCTGCCCAAAGCCGTAGGCAAGTGGAACAGCCTGTTCCTGGACAGCGACCAGACCCCATGGGAAGACGACATTGCCTGCGCCCGCGCCGCTTTTGCCGCGCTGAACGTCGAAGTGCGCTGCGCGCCGGGTAGCTGGGTCGAGGAAGAAGGTGAAGAAAGCGCCGACACCTGGATTCGTATCAGCGAAGACGGTGAAGAGCAGATCACCTGGAAAACTGCCTGATCTAAAACTGCGAACCCGTTTAAGAATGTGGGAGCTGGTTTGCCTGCGATAGCATCACTGTGGTCTGTCTGATAGACCGAGGTGTCTGCATCGCAGGCAAGCCAGCTCCCACATTTGATCGGGTTACCAGAACAAGATCTGCTCAGGCTTACAACCCCACCACATCCTCAGCCTGCAAGCCCTTCTCACCGCTCACCACGGCGTATTCCACCTGCTGGCCCTCGGCCAGGGAACGGTGCCCCTCACCGCGAATGGCGCGGTAGTGCACAAACACATCCTTGCCATCTTCACGCTGGATGAAGCCATACCCCTTGGCGTCGTTGAACCACTTCACATTGCCGGTCTCGCGCGTTGTCATCTGTTTACCCCCACCTGATTTTATTGTTGAGTTTTTTGTTGAGTCAGTAAGCATTGAACTGCCGAGTATAAGACAGGCTCAAAAACTCTCAACTCAAGATTACTTCGCTGCTTTTTTGCCGATTTTCGGTGAATACGGCACACTAGTCGCCCGAGCAACTGCTCGGTTTTCCTCACTCAAAGCAGAAGCCGTATGACCCGTTCTCCATTTCGCCGTCTGGTATTTGGCACCTTGCGCCGACTGTTGTACCTCTGGGTTCGCTCGGAGACGATCAACCAGTCGTCCCTTACCCTGAATCTCGACCGCAGCCGACCGGTGTTTTATGTCCTGCAATCTCCATCCCTCACCGAATTGGCCGTGGTCGATACCGAGTGCACCAAGGCCGGCCTGCCGCGCCCGGTGCTGCCAGTATCGGTTGGCGCACTGCTGGAGCCTGCGGCGTTCTTTTACCTGACCCCGGACCCGGATTGGCTCGGTCGCCAGGACAAACGCGGCGCACCACCGACCCTGACCCACCTGGTCAATGCCCTGACCGAGCACCCCGAAGAGAATGCACAAATCATTCCGGTCAGCGTGTTTTGGGGCCAGTCGCCGGACAGCGAATCCAGCCCATGGAAACTGCTGTTCGCCGACAGCTGGGCCGTCACTGGCCGCCTGCGCCGGTTGCTGAGCATCCTGATCCTCGGCCGCAAGACCCGGGTGCAATTCTCCGCCCCCATTAACTTGCGCGAATTGATCGAGCACAATAAAGGCCACGAACGCACCGTGCGGATGGCCCAGCGGATCCTGCGGGTGCACTTTCGTAACCTGAAGACCGCCGTGATCGGCCCCGACCTGTCCCACCGCCGCAACCTGGTAAAGGGCCTGGTGAACATGCCGCTGGTGCGCCAGGCGATCCTCGATGAAGCCGAACGGGAGAAGATCACCCCGGAAAAAGCCAAGGCCCAGGCCCTGCGCTATGGCAACGAGATCGCCTCGGACTACACCTACACCGCGATCCGCTTTTTGGAAGTGGTACTGAGTTGGTTCTGGAACAAGATCTACGACGGCATCAAGGTCAACAACATCGAAGGCGTGCAAAAAGTCGCCCAAGGTTATGAAGTCATCTATGTGCCGTGCCATCGCAGCCATATCGACTACTTGCTGCTTTCCTATTTGTTGTTCAAGAACGGCCTGACCCCGCCGCACATTGCCGCGGGGATCAACCTGAACATGCCGGTGATCGGCAGCCTGCTGCGTCGTGGCGGGGCGTTCTTCATGCGCCGCACCTTCAAGGGCAACCCGCTGTACACCTCGGTGTTCAACGAATACCTGCACACCCTGTTCACCAAGGGCTTCCCGGTGGAGTACTTCGTCGAAGGTGGGCGTTCCCGTACCGGGCGCATGCTGCAGCCAAAAACCGGGATGCTGGCGATTACCCTGCGCAGCTTCTTGCGCTCCTCACGCATGCCGATCGTGTTTGTGCCGGTGTATATCGGCTACGAGCGGGTGTTGGAAGGCCGTACCTACCTGGGTGAACTGCGCGGTGCCAGCAAGAAGAAAGAGTCGATTTTCGATATCTTCAAGGTCATCGGTGCTTTGAAACAGCGCTTTGGCCAGGTCGCCGTGAACTTTGGTGAACCGATCAAGCTCGCCGAATTCCTCGATCAGGAACAACCCGACTGGCGCGCCCAGGAACTGGGACCGAACTACAAGCCGGCGTGGCTCAACGAAACCACCAACCGGCTCGGCGAGCGGGTGGCGCAGCACTTGAATGAAGCGGCGGCGATCAACCCGGTCAACCTGGTAGCGCTGGCGCTGCTGTCCACCAGTCGCCTGGCCCTGGATGACCAGGCCATGGCAAGGGTGCTGGACTTGTACTTGGCGCTGCTGCGCAAGGTGCCCTACTCGCCGCACACCACCTTGCCCGAAGGTGATGGCCAGGCCCTGATCAAGCACGTCAAGGACATGCAACTGCTATCGGAACAGAGCGATGCCCTGGGCAAGATTCTGTACCTGGACGAGCAGAACGCCGTCCTGATGACCTACTACCGCAACAACGTGCTGCACATCTTTGCCCTGCCGGCGTTGTTGGCCAGTTTCTTCCAGAGCAGCTCGCGCATGAACCGCGAACAGATCCTGCGCTACACCCGCGCGCTCTACCCGTACTTGCAGTCGGAGCTGTTTATCCGCTGGTCCCTGGACGAACTGGATGCGGTGGTCGACCAGTGGCTCGACGCCTTTGTCGAACAGGGCCTGCTGCGCTTTGAAAATGCCGTCTACCTGCGTCCGGCACCCAGCTCGCGGCACTTCGTGCTGTTGACGCTGTTATCCAAGACCATCGCCCAGACCCTCCAGCGCTTCTATATGGCCATCTCGCTGCTGCTCAACAGTGGCCAAAACAGTATCAGCGCCGAAGAACTGGAAGACCTGTGTACGGTCATGGCCCAGCGCCTGTCGATCCTGCACGGCCTGAACGCCCCCGAGTTCTTCGACAAGAGCCTTTTCCGACACTTCATCCAGACCCTTCTGGAGCAAGATGTGCTGCGCCGCGATGAAGCCGGCAAGCTGAGTTATCACCCATTGCTGGGCGAGCTGGCAGAAGGCGCAGCCAAGCGCGTGTTGCCGGCGGAGATTCGCCTGTCGATTCGCCAGGTGGCGTTGCATCGCAGTGAAGAGCTGGCCGACAAGCCGGCCGCCCCTGAAGAAACCCGCTAGATTTACCAAGGCGCCAGGCTGTTTCTGGCGCCGTTGACAAGGAGCTGTACCATGAAAAAAATCATCCTGCTGGGCCTGACTGCATTGCTGGGAGCCTGCCACACCATGAACCCTACTCCCAAGGCTAGCCTCGACGGCGAAGTGTTCTACCTGCAACGCATCGCCCTGCCACCGGCCGCGACCTTGAGTGTCAGCCTGCAAGATGTCTCCCTGATGGACGCACCTGCCGTGACCCTGGCCGAACAGAAAGGTCCGGTCAAAGGCCAGGTACCGCTGCCGTTTCACCTGAGCTACGACCCCGCCCAGGTCAAACCCGGCCATAGCTATTCGGTCAGCGCTCGCATCGAACTGGATGGCAAGCTACTGTTTATCACCACCGAGCGGCATTCGGTGCAGTTGAACGGCCAGGATGTCCAACCGTTGCGCCTGCGCGTTGATGCGGTCGCTCACTGATTCCCTCAGACAAAAGGAAGCGCCCATGCTCCGTAACTCTCTTCGCTTGACCGCCCTGTGTGCCGGTCTGCTGCTCGGTGCCAACGCCATGGCCCTGTCACTGGGCGACCTGTCCCAGGGCGACGCCACCGGTGGCCTCAAGGACGCCTTGACCCAAGGCGCGCAAATTGCCGTCAAACAACTGGGCGTGCCCGGTGGTTTCAGCAATAACCCCGAAGTAAAAATCGGCTTGCCGGGCAAGTTGGACAAAGCCGCCGGCGCGCTGAAAATGCTCGGCATGGGCGACCAGCTCACGCAACTTGAAACCAGCATGAACAAGGCGGCCGAGTCTGCCGTGACCCAGGCCCAGCCAATTCTGGTAAATGCCGTGAAAAACATGAGCGTGAGCGATGCCAAAGGCATCCTCAGCGGCGGCCAGGATTCAGCGACCCAGTACCTCGACAAGAGCAGCCGCGAGCAGATCCGCGCCAAGTTTCTGCCCATCGTCAAGCAATCCACTGACAAGGTCGGCGTGGCCCAGCAGTACAACGCCCTGGCTAAAAAAGCTCCCGCGAACCTGCTCGGAGACAAGAACGCCAGTATCGAAAACTACGTGACCGAACAAGCGCTGGACGGGTTGTTCAAGATGATTGCCCAGCAGGAAGAGACCATTCGCAAGAACCCGGCAGCGGCAGCTACCAGTCTGGCGAAGAAGGTGTTTGGGACGCTGTAAAGGCCCTTAAAATCCCCGATTTGTGGGCGATATTGCAAACGCTTCCAGCGCCTCTCAACTCCTGGAAGCATGAACCCGGCCCCTTTAAGAACACATGCCCCCGAATACTCGGGAGCTTGTGTTCTAGCTTGGACAGGTATTACCCAGCGCTCAGGAGCTACGCTGATAACACGTCAGTTAGTTCCGGCTTATGTTTAGTGTTCCCGAGATCTCAATCGATCTTGGCCCAGTATGAGAATGACAATCGCCACCAGGCTTGCCGCCTCCGTGATCATGTTTTTTGCAATCGTTGCCAGGCTTTTGATGATATTTGTCATGGGCATCCTCCACCATTTTCTCAATACCCTTCTGGGACAGAGGGCCAAGGAACATTTGTGGAGAAATAAGGCCCATTATTGGGGCCATAAGAGCCTGTATCATATGAACACTCCTTAAGTCTTCTTTAAGTTTTCTCTGCCAGGACGCACAAGAAAAACACCTGCATATCAGGTAGACCTTGTGTGGCAAGACTTGAAGGAAAGGTTCCGATGCACTGTCATAGCTTTCCACTGCCATAAATTTCCCCATCCATAAGGAAGGCGTCCTTTCCCCCCTTACCCTGGCCACTACATCTGTACCTTCCTACGCTGAGTGACATCAAATGCAGGGCGTCGGGCTCGACGAACCTGCGTCATCAAATGCAACCCTGCAGCCACATAGGAAAAACCTTCAGTTGATAACTGAATCAGCCAATCGTCCAATCATGATGAAGGCGAAACAACAGATGGCGACGGACGCTGCCCGGTTGATCTTCAGGGGGGCCAACCACGTTTGCTGCAGGCTTTTGAATCCCGCACCCAGCAGTATCCAGGTGAAGCCAACGGGAATGATCGCCACAGCGAGAGTGGCCATAAAGGCCAAGTAGCCTTCAAGTTCGGTGAACGCATTGACCGGCGCTATAAACGAAACAATCAACAAACCCTTGGAATTCATGACGGTAAGCAAAAAGAAATACATCCCACCGAAACGGTCCCCCGTCGAGTCGGCGACGCTGTTGTTGCGCTGCCACAACTGATAGGAAAGAGAGAGCAGGTAACAAGCAGCGCATCTTTGATAGGTGGCGCCGTGGCGATGCGCTAGGCCAGGGAGGAATATAAAGAACGGAAACAACCGTAAGCACCGTCCGCAACAAGGGAAAGCTATGTATGACCATATACAAGGCTGTCCCTAACGACTAAATGGGCAAGGAAGCAAGCGGCATGACTGGGGATATGCCTGCAAGCACAGCGGGGCCAGCAGAGGGCACGGCGGCGGCAGGCTCAGCTTCAGCAAGAGGGGAATGGGATATCTGTTCAACAGGCATTTCGCGAGGCACAGGTACCGCAAACGCCGTGCGGGGCGCTAGGGTTGAGCGGGTTGCAAACTTTGCAGGGGCGTCAGGGGCAGTTGCCACTGTAGGTGTGAGGAGTGTTTTCTCGGGGGCCCCTCCTGGAGTCTCCCCGACCTTCGTTTGAATGTTGTCGGCCAGGTCAATAGCTTTCTTACTGGGAGGATCATCCTCTTTGGTCGGGCTGGCGGGCTTACTTTTGGTGATCGCTTCCATCGCCTTGGTTGCACCGAAAGCAGCCGCGCCACTGACTACCCCCACTCCTATGGCCTTAAGAATTGGCGCAGCAATAGCCGCCAATAAAGGTAAAAAGAAAGCCATGATCGTATTCCTTATGTCTGGTTTGTTCCTGAAGATGGGGCTCAATGACCAGGAAAGGCACTCCCCCACGAAAGCGTTGCCGCTGAACGGCAACGCTTTCTTGTGTGTTAAAAACATCGTCCTCAGTTCCAACCCACCGACATTTTCCGACATCGCCCTTCTACAAAGCCGATGGTTTGACCCTGAACCAAGCGGCATACAACGCCGGCAGGAATAACAGCGTCAACGCCGTCGCTACAATCAACCCGCCCATGATCGCCACCGCCATCGGCCCGAAGAACACGCTGCGAGACAATGGAATCATCGCCAACACCGCCGCCAGCGCAGTCAGCACAATCGGCCGGAAGCGCCGCACTGTCGCTTCGATAATCGCCTGCCACGGCGCCAACCCAGCCTTGATGTCCTGCTCGATCTGGTCCACGAGGATCACCGAATTGCGCATGATCATCCCGGACAGTGCGATGGTGCCCAGCATGGCCACAAAGCCAAAAGGCTGACGGAACACCAGCAGGAACAACGTCACACCAATCAAGCCCAAGGGCGCCGTGAGAAAGACCATGGCCGTGCGTGAGAAGCTGCGCAATTGCAGCATCAGTAACGTCAACACCACCACAATAAACAGCGGCACCCCGGCCTTGACCGAGTTCTGCCCGCGAGCGGAATCCTCCACCGTGCCGCCGACCTCCAGCAGGTAACCATCCGGCAGCTCGGCACGTACGCCTTCCAGGGTCGGTAGAATTTGCTGGACCAGGGTTGCCGGCTGCTCCTTACCGTAGATATCGGCGCGAACGGTCACTGTTGGCAAACGGTTGCGATGCCAGATGATGCCTTCTTCAAAGCCATATTCCAGGGTGGCAATCTGCGACAGCGCCACGCTTTTACCGTTGTCAGTCGGCACCGCCAGGCTTGGCAGCAACGACAACTCGGTGCGTTCATGCACGGTGCCGCGCAAGAGGATTTCGATCAACTCGTTGTCCTCCCGGTATTGGCTGACGCTGGAACCGGTCAGAGAACTCTGGAGGAATTTCGACAGGTTGGCGGTGCTGACGCCCAGGGCGCGCGCGCGGTCCTGATCGACATTGAGATAAACGATCTTGCTCGGTTCTTCCCAGTCCAGGTGCACATTGACCACGTGGGTATTTTCGCGAACCTTGGCCGCCACTTTGCGCGCCAATGCGCGTACTTTCTCGATGTGTTCGCCCGTGACGCGGAACTGCACCGGGTAGCCAACGGGTGGACCGTTCTCAAGACGCGTGACACGTGAACGCAGGTCCGGGAATTGTTCATTCAGGGTTTCGATCAGCCAGGTGCGCAGGCTTTCACGCTCCTCGATGGTCTTGGCCAGAACCACAAACTGGGCAAAGCTCGCGGCCGGCAATTGCTGGTCCAGAGGCAGGTAGAAACGTGGCGAACCGGTGCCAACGTAAGCCACATAGTTTTCGATCCCGGCGTGTTCTTTAAGCAGTCCTTCCAGGCGTTTGACTTGGTCAGCGGTGTTGCTCAAGGAGGCGCCTTCCGCCAGTTTCAAGTCGATCATTAGCTCCAGTCGCCCGGAGGCCGGGAAGAACTGCTGGGGCACAAAACGAAACAGCGCCACCGAGCCAATAAACAGCAGCAAGGTCAGCACGATCACCGTTTTGCGGCGCCGCACGCACCACTCCACCAAGCGTCTTACACGCTGATAGAACGGTGTACCGTAGGGATCCGGGCCGTCGGCGCCATGTTTGGCCGCATGAATCTTCGCCAAGTCCGGCAGGAGTTTTTCCCCGAGGTAAGGCACGAACACCACGGCGGCGACCCAGGAGGCCAACAGCGCGATGGTTACCACCTGGAAGATCGAACGAGTGTATTCGCCGGTGCTCGACTGCGCAGTGGCAATCGGCAGGAAGCCAGCGGCGGTAATCAAGGTGCCGGTGAGCATCGGAAAGGCGGTACTGGTCCAGGCGAAACTGGCGGCCTTGAGCCGGTCGTAACCCTGTTCCATTTTGATCGCCATCATTTCCACGGCGATGATCGCGTCATCCACCAGCAAACCAAGGGCCAGTACCAGCGCACCGAGAGAAATCTTGTGCAGGCCGATCCCCAGGTAATACATCGTGGCAAAAGTCATCGCCAACACCAGCGGAATCGCCAACGCGACCACCATGCCGGTGCGTACGCCCAACGAGAAGAAACTCACCAGCAACACAATGGCCAGGGCCTCGGCCAGAACCTGGACGAATTCGCCGACACTGGTTTTCACCGCCGCCGGTTGGTCGGACACCTTGCGCAGTTCCATGCCGGCCGGAAGGTTCTTCTGCAGGCGTGCGAATTCGTTCTCAAGAGCCTTGCCCAGCACCAGGATGTCGCCGCCGTCGCGCATGGCCACTGCCAGGCCGATCGCGTCATCCCCCATGTAACGCATGCGCGGTGCGGGTGGATCGTTGAAGCCACGATGGATCTCGGCCACATCGCCGATACGGAACGTACGGTCACCGACACGAATCGGGAAGTTGCGGATTTCTTCCACGGTCTTGAAATTGCCGGACACCCGCAGTTGCACGCGCTCGCTCGGGGTTTCGAAGAAGCCCGCAGTGGACACCGCGTTCTGCTCTTGCAGCGCCTGCTGCACCGCTGCCAATGGCAACCCAAGGGTCGCCAGCTTGAGGTTGGACAGCTCGATCCAGATCTTCTCGTCTTGCAGCCCCAGCAATTCAACCTTGCCCACGTCCGGCACCCGTTGCAGCTGAATCTGGATGCGGTCGGCGTAGTCCTTGAGTACGGCATAGTCGAAACCGTCACCAGTCAGTGCATAGATATTGCCGAAGGTGGTGCCGAACTCATCGTTGAAGAACGGGCCTTGGATGTCCGGCGGCAAGGTCTGGCGAATGTCGCTGATCTTCTTACGCACCTGATACCACAGGTCAGGAATTTGCGCCGAATGCATGGAGTCCCGGGCGATGAAGGTGACTTGGGATTCACCCGGCCGCGAGAAGGAAACAATGCGCTCGTACTCGCCTGTCTCCATCAGCTTCTTTTCAATGCGCTCGGTGACCTGACGCGAGACTTCCTGGGCCGTAGCGCCCGGCCAATTGGTCTTGATGACCATGGCTTTGAAGGTGAACGGCGGGTCTTCGCTTTGCCCCAACTTGGTGTAGGACAAAGCGCCAACTACGGCCAGCAGGATCATCAGGAACAGTACGATCTGGCGATTACGCAACGCCCATTCGGAAAGATTGAAACCCATCGGGGACTACTCCTTGGCCGCCAGATTCACTACCCGATTGGAGCGATCCACCGGGCGCACTTGCTGGCCCTCATGAAGCACATGGACACCGGCAGCAATCACCCAGTCGGTGGGGTTCAGACCTTCCAGCACTGGTACGTTTTTCTCACCGAAGGCGCCGATCCGCACCGGTACCCGCTTGAGGGTGTTGTCGGGCTGTACCAGCCAGACGTAGGACGCACCGTTCTCCGCACTCAAGGCAGACAGCGGCACCGACAGCGGAATAACACCGTCGGCTTGTATGAATACTCGAGCACTTTGCCCCAGTTCCGCAGGGACTTTGCCACCGGTGAAGGCCACTCGGGCGGCGAAGGTCCGAGACTTGGGATCTGCCGCTGGTGACAGCTCGCGAATCCGTCCGTTGAAACGCTGGTCCGGCTGGCTCCACAGCTCCACTGACACCGGTTGGCCAATCTTGAAGCGGCCAAAACTTTGTTCCGGCAGGCTGATCAGCACTTCCCGTTCTCCGTCAGTCGCCAGGGTGAACACCGTCTGGCCGGCGGACACCACCTGGCCCACTTCCACCGCGCGCTTGGCGACGACCCCGTCCTGGGGCGCTCGCAGTACGGCGTAACCGGCCTGATTATTGGCTACGTCGAACTCAGCCTTGATCTGCCTGAGACGTGCCTCGCCTGCGCGGTACATATTTTCGGAATTGTCGTACTGGGAACGGCTGACCATCTGACGGTCCATCAGGGTCTTGTAGCGATCACGTTCAGCGCGTACCAGACTCAGGTTGGCCTCGGCGGCGGCGACCTGGGCGCGGGTGGCTTCCAGCTGCAGGCGCACGTCCTGGGGATCGAGTTCTGCCAGGGACTGGTTGGCCTTGACCCGCTCGCCCTCCTCCACCAGTCGGCGACTGACTTTGCCGCCAATGCGAAAGGCCAGGTCTGGCTCATAACGGGCGCGAACTTCACCCGGGTAGCTGTCCATCGCCAGGGCGGAAGGCTGTGGCTGAACCACCATGGCCGGACGGACGGTGGCTTGGGTCGCTTCTTCATGGCCGCAGGCAGCCAATAAAAACGCCAGGCTGACAGGCAACGCGAGGGGCAGGACAAGGCTGCGCATGCTGAAGGACCTTTCGCTAATAGTGCTAGGAATAATTATACTGGTCGGTATGTTATTAATACCAAACTCACCAGTCCAGTATTAAAGTGAAAATGTCCGACAATCTCGTAAACACCAATAGCCCCGGGCGTCCCAAGGACATGGCAAAGCGCCAGGCAATCCTTGATGCAGCAAAAATCCTGTTCTTGAGCAATGGTTACGCCAGCACGAGCATGGATGCCGTGGCCGTGGAAGCCGGCGTCTCAAAACTGACGGTCTACAGCCACTTCACCGACAAGGAAACGCTGTTCTCCGCGGCCGTGGTCGCCAAGTGCGAAGAACAACTGCCTGTGATGTATTTCGAGCTGCCGGACGGCGTGCCCGTGGAAAAGGTGCTGCTAAACATCGCTCGCGGCTTTCATGTGCTGATCAACAGCGATGAGTCGGTGAACCTGCATCGCTTGATGATGGCCACCGGCAGCCAGGACCCTAAGCTGTCACAGATTTTTTTCGAAGCCGGGCCCCTGCGGATGTTGCAGGGCATGGAACGCTTGCTGGCCAAAATTGACCAGAGCGGCGCCCTGAACATCGACAAACCGCTGACCGCCGCCGAGCATTTTTTCTGCCTGCTCAAGGGCACGGCGAACTTTCGATTGCTACATGGCTGTGGCGGACGGCTGAGCGAGGCAGCCGCCGAGGAGCACGTTCAGGATGTGGTGGGATTGTTTATGCGGGCGTATCGGGCTTAGAGCCGATAAGTTGGCAAATGACCTGTGGCGAGGGAGCTTGCTCCCGTTGGGCTGCGAAGCAGCCCAAAAACCTGTGTTCTCATTCTGCCTGTAAGCACATGCAGACCTTACTGGGGCTGCTGCGCAGCCCAACGCGGGCAAGCCCGCTCGCCACAATTAGCCAGGGGCTTCAGGACTTCAGCGCTTTTTTAGGATAAATGTCATACCGGCTGGACTTGCCATCCAGCGCATGGCTCGGCTTGGGGCCTTCAATGCACGGTGCCTTTCGCGGGCGCTTGACCACCACCCGGTGGCTGGCCAGGGCCAACGCGGCGGCCAGCAACGCCGATGCGTCGGGATCATCCCCCACCAATGGCCGGAACAGGCGCATTTCCTTCTTCACCAAGGCGGTTTTCTCACGATGAGGAAACATCGGGTCCAGGTAAATCACCTGTGGCGGCTCACCTTCCCAGTTGCGCATGACATCAATGGAATTGCCCTTGAGCAAAGTCATCCGCGCGACAATTGGTGCCACTTCAAAATCGTCTGCGCCACGGGCCAGGCCATCTTCCAACAAAGCGCCGATCAACGGCTGACGCTCGATCAGGCTCATCTCACAGCCCAGGCTGGCCAGCACGAACGCATCCTTGCCCAAGCCGGCCGTGGCGTCCAGAACGCGCGGGCGCACGCCCTGCGCGATACCGACGGCCTTGGCAATCATCTGCCCGCTGCCTCCACCGTATAAACGCCGGTGGGCCGCGCCACCTTCGACAAAATCCACCCGCACCGGCCCCGGTGCGTCAGGCCCAAGCTGTTGCAGTTGCAGGCCGTGCTCACCGACTTGCAGGGTAAAGTCCGCCGCCTCCAGTTGCAAAGGCAGCCCAAGCTGCTCGGCCCACTGCTGGGCCCGGGCTTGAAAGCCTTCGGCCAGGGCCTCGACCCGAATGCGGCTGGCCGCTGGTTGTTCGCTCATCAGTCGCTACGCTCAAAAATATTAAGGATCGGCAAAAAACGGCCGATAAAAAAATGATCAGGCATTTTGCCAGAGCTGAGCGTCGACCGAGAGAAATGTCAGACATTCATTCCCTACCCATCGGTGTACTGCCGACCCACAACCATTACGGCCTGCGCAATACCCAAGCGCTGGCCGGGGTCAGTCATGTGTGGCAGGACTTCTTCGCCCGGGCGCTGGCCGAGCAGCTCGGAGGGGATTCGGGGGCGCTCGCCAACAAAATACCGGCAGCGGTGGATGCCTCGGTAGAGCCTCGGGAAGGCAGCGACCTGCTGAGCCAAATCGTCACCCAACGCCAATGCGACGTGCAGGACACCGAGATCGCCCCGCCTGAACCGTTGTTCCTGCCGATTGCCGAATTCGAACTGGACCTGCTGCCACCCGCCGCCATGCCGTTCCCACCGGATGAAGTCGTGGTCCAACAGCGCCAACAGAACTTCGAAAGTGGCTGGGTTCGCCCTCTCGTGCTGACCGCAGGCCAACCGCTGCCAGAACCCGGCCCGGCACCGCAGCCACAGCCGCTGCACTTGCCGATTGCCGAGTTCGAACTGGACCTCCTGCCGCCCGCCGCCGAGCCGTTCCCGCCACAAGAGTTGGTTGAGCAGCAGAAGCAACTGGACTACGACTGCCAATGGGCGCGTCCATTGATCCTCAATAACCTACGCCTGGCCGCCTGACCCTCGTTACTTGACCAACTGGCTGGCCTGTTTATACGACATCGAACGCTCGGTGAAAGTGAACGTGCCGAGGTCGTGAATCTCCTGAGCCGCCCTGAAGAACTCACCATAGGCCGCCAGCGCCATGGCCGAGCCGACGCTGATGCGCTTGACCCCCATCTCGCTCAACTGCGCCACCGTGAGCTTGAGCCCGCCAGACATCAACACATTCACAGGTTTGGGCGCCACCGCCCGCACCACCGCCATAACTTCCTCGGCACTGCGTAACCCGGGCGCATACAGCACGTCGGCACCGGCCTCGGCGTAGGCTTGCAAGCGTCGAATGGTGTCGGGCAGATCCAATTTTCCATGCAGGAGATTTTCCGCACGGGCCGTCAGCATGAACGGGAATGGCAGGCTGCGAGCAGCGGCGACTGCGGCTTCAATACGCTCGACGGACAAATCAAAGGGATAGATCGGATCGACGGCAATACCGGTGGCATCTTCGATCGAACCACCGACGATGCCTGTCGCGGCCGCCCGAAGAATAGTTTGGGCGCAGCCGTCAGGGGTATCGCTGAAGCCGTTTTCCAGGTCAGCGGCCACCGGCAGCACCGTGGCCTGGGCGATCATTGCGGTGTTGTGCAGCGTGTCCTCCAGGGACAACGCGCCTTCAGCATCCGGGCGCCCGAGACTGAAGGCATAACCGGCGCTGGTGGTGGCCAAGGCTTCGAAGCCGAGGCTGGTGAGCATTTTCGCGGAACCGGCGTCCCAGGGATTGGGCATGACGAAGGCTCGGTCGCGCTCATGCAGGGCCTTGAAGGTTTCGGCACGCAGGGTTTGTGGGTCCATTGCTCGCTCCTTGTAAGAAAGGCACTCAGAGCAACCCCAGTTGCTCCACAGCAGGTTCCCTGTATAGCTCAGGCAAGGCTGGCAAGCCAGGCAAACGCGCCATCAGTTTTTCATGGAAACGCAGGGCCAATTGCGCCGCCAGGCGATTGTCCGAGGTGTGCAGGAACACATAAGGCGTGCGGCCTTCCTCGATCCAGACGGCGACCTTTTCAATCCATGGCACCAGGAACGGGTCGTTGGCTTCCAGCTCAGGATGGCCGATAAATCGCACCTGGGGAAACTGCGTCAACGCGGCCGGACGGGGCGGCACTTTGGGCTTTTTCGATTGGGCATGGAGCACCGCCGCCGAGGTGGACGTGCAACTGAACAAGGCCCGGGGATCCAGGCAAATGCGCTCGACGCCACGGTCACGCAGCAGACGGTTGAGCATCCGCTCGGCATCGCCCTTGGCAAAGAATTCCGGGTGACGTACCTCTACCGCCAGCGGTCGCTCCAGCCCATCAATAAACCCGGCCAGCTCCGCCAGACGTTGTGGCGCAAAACTGGCAGGTAATTGCAGCCATAACGGTGAAACTCGCTGCCCCAAAGGGCTCATCAACCCGAGAAAACTCTCCGCTGCCGGCAGTTGCTCACGCAGGTCACCGCCATGGCTGATATCGCCGGGGAACTTGGCGGTAAAACGAAAGTGTTCCGGCATGATCTCGGCCCAGCGCTGCACGGTGGCCACCGAAGGACGGGCGTAAAACGTGGTATTGCCTTCAACAGCGTTGAAGACCTGGGAATAGAGGGCGAGGTAGTCGTTGGGGCGGGCGTCTTGGGGATACAGGTATTCGCGCCAGGCGTTTTCACTCCAAGACGGGCAACCCAGGTAGTAAGGCAACGGCATCAGATGTGGATATCGAGACCCAGCACTTCCATATCCCATTCGACAAAGCCGGCGGTGGTCAGGTAGCTGGCCAAGGCATTGGCAACGCTTTTGCTCATGGAGCGCGGGAAAATCATGTCTTGCTGGCGGGCAGGAACAGCACCGATACGGGCACTGGCAGAACCCTGGGAGCGCGCAGAAACAGTTGAGCCGGAGGGGGCTTCAGACTGGACTTCAACGAAGTCCGGCGAGTCCTCGACGGACTCGTCTACCGTCACGTTAGCCTTGCGTGGCTTACGCTTGAGGGGGTAGGACTGAGAGGAGAAGCCGTCTATACGCATGCATGCAAATCCGGTATCAATGATGGCAATTTAGCGGCACTTTCCTTAGCGCGCAAATGCTCTGGTGATAACTAGAACACATAAATAGACAAAGGTTTAAAAGCGCGGGGGAATTTCTGACGACTGGCGGTGCTTGGGAGCGGGTTGGCCCCCACGTTTGTCCCGCAATCCATCACAGCTGGCGTTCAGCCTTGGTCTGCGCCACTTTATCGCGCAAATACACCGGTTGCGCCTGGTCCGCCGGAATCGCTTCGCCCCGCTCCCAGGCAAATCGCGCCAGGGTCAGCAGGTCTTCAGCGTGAGGCAACATGCCCGCATCCTGGCCACTGAGCTTCACGCCGATGCGCTCGGCATAACCCCAGCCAGTGCCAGCACCAAACCATTCTCCGCTGGAATCGTCTGACAAAGCGGCCACTTCAGGTGGTTGTACAGCTTCAACCCCCACCAGACGCATCTCACCCGCGGTTTCCCGGTAGCAGCCCCAGTAGACCTCATCCATGCGAGCATCGATGGCCGCCGCGACCTGATGCGCGCCGTGCTCACGAAACGCTCGTTGCGCCAATACCGCCAGGTTGGACACTGGCAACACCGGGCGCTCCAAGGCAAACGCCAGTCCCTGGACCACGCCGATGGCAATCCGCACACCGGTAAACGCACCTGGACCGCGACCGAACGCAATGGCATCGACCGCCGACAAGGTGGTACCGGCCTCCTCCAGCAATTGCTTGATCATCGGCAACAGCTTTTGCGCATGCAGGCGCGGGATCACCTCGTAATGGCTCGTTACCTTGCCATCGTGCAGCAAGGCAACGGAGCAAGCTTCAGTCGCGGTGTCCAGGGCCAGCAGGGTGCTCATCGGTGTTTGCGTCCAAGTTGAAAAAAAGTGCGCCAGTATAAACAACAACGGCCCGCAAGCGGGCCGTTGTGTAGGAGCGAGCTTGCTCGCGAAAAATCTATCAGCTCAACGCATTCAGTACTTTGCCAGTAATGGCTTCAACCGAGCCCACACCTTCGATGTGGCTGTACTTCGGCTTGCCCTGGGCAGCCGACAGCTTCTGGTAGAAATCCACCAGCGGCTTGGTCTGGGAGTGGTAGACCGACAGGCGATGACGCACGGTTTCTTCAGTGTCGTCCTTGCGCTGTACCAGGTCGTCACCGGTGACGTCGTCTTTGCCAGCGACTTTTGGCGGGTTGTAGACGATGTGGTAGACCCGACCCGAAGCTTCGTGAACACGACGACCGGCAATACGCTGCACGATCTCTTCGTCTTCAACGGCGATTTCTACCACGTGGTCCAGCTCAACGCCGGCCTTCACCAGAGCTTCAGCCTGAGGAATGGTACGCGGGAAACCGTCGAACAGGAAACCGCTCTTGCAGTCGTCCTGGCTGATGCGTTCCTTGACCAGGTTGATGATCAGATCATCGGACACCAGGCCACCGCTGTCCATCACGCTCTTGGCGATCAGGCCCAGCTCGGTGCCGGCCTTGACGGCCGCACGCAGCATGTCGCCGGTGGAGATTTGTGGAATGCCGAATTTTTCAGTGATGAACTTTGCCTGAGTACCTTTACCGGCCCCGGGAGCTCCCAGCAGAATGACGCGCATCGATGTGCTCCTCAATTTTTTTATAGAGATAACGCTCGGATTCGCCGCATGGGGCCAATCTCGGAAAAAAGGGTCATGGCCGCCCAAACGGCCAAAGGCTGATCAAGATACACAGCAGGCCTTAACCACACAAGCCGCCAAAAGTAGGAGGAACCCACGCCGCGCAGGCCTCATAACACAGCTATCGCCGGGCGCAACCCGGTGGCAAAACCTCGCGCCGCCCCTTTCGAGGCAACGCTCGGCTTTATCTGCAAGCCCTTGAGAACCCTTCAGAATTGTCAGCCGGTGTTACGCAAACCAGCGGCAATTCCCGCCACGGACACCAGCAACGCCTGTTCCAGAGGGCTGTCCTGCGCCGCTTCCCGCTGTCGGGAGCGTGCCAGCAGTTCCGCCTGCAAAAGGTGCAGTGGGTCGAGGTAAGTGTTGCGCAGACGGATGAACTCCAGAGTGTCCGGACTATGCGCCAGCAGTTGCGACTGGCCGGTCAGGCCGAGCACCACACTGCATGCCTGCGACAATAGGTCGCGTAAGTGCACACCCAGTGGCAGCAGATCAGGTTGTACCAGACGTTCATCATAAAGCCGGGCAATATCGGCGTCGGCCTTGGCCAGGACCATTTCCAGCATATCGATGCGGGTACGGAAGAACGGCCACTGCTCGCGCATCTGCTGCAGCAACTCACCTTCACCACGCTCCAGGGCTTTGCTCAAGGCCGCTTCCCAGCCAAGCCAGGCTGGCAGCATCAGGCGGGTCTGGGTCCAACCGAAAATCCACGGGATCGCCCGCAAGCTTTCGATCCCGCCGGCGCGGCGCTTGGCTGGCCGGCTGCCCAAAGGCAGTCGGCCCAGTTCCTGTTCGGGGGTGGACTGGCGGAAATACTCGACGAACTGCGGATTTTCCCGCACCACCGCGCGATAGGCACTGACGCCATCGGCCGCCAACTCATCCATCAAGTTACGCCATGCGGGTTCAGGCGGCGGCGGTGGTAGCAAGGTTGCCTCCAGCACAGCCGCCAGATACAGGTTGAGGTTCTGCTCGGCGATATCCGGCAGGCCAAATTTGAAACGGATCATTTCACCTTGTTCGGTGGTGCGGAAACGCCCTGCCACCGAACCCGGCGGCTGCGACAGAATCGCCTCGTGGGCGGGACCGCCGCCACGCCCAACGGTGCCACCGCGACCATGGAACAACAGCAGTTCTACCTGCTGTTCACGGCAGATATCCACCAGCCGCTCCTGGGCCCTGTATTGCGCCCAAGCTGCCGCCGTAGTGCCTGCGTCCTTGGCCGAGTCGGAGTAGCCGATCATCACTTCCTGCGGCCCCTGCAAGCGCGAGCGATAGCCCGGCAGCAGCAATAGGCGTTCGATCACTGGGCCCGCGTTATCCAGGTCGGCGAGGGTTTCGAACAACGGCACCACGCGCATCGGCCGCTGCACGCCAGACTCCTTGAGCAGCAATTGCACTGCCAGAACATCGGAGGCGGCACCGGCCATGGAGATCACATAAGACCCCAGCGACGCTGCCGGTGCGGCGGCTATTTCCTTGCAGGTGTTGAGTACTTCGGCGGTGTCGGCGGACGGTTTGAAATAGGCTGGCAACAGCGGCCGTCGATTGACCAGTTCACGCATCAGAAAGCTGATGCGTGCGTCTTCGTCCCAATCCTCGTAACGCCCCAGGCCCAGGTAGTCAGTGATTTCAGTCATGGCCGCGCAATGGCGGCTGGAGTCCTGACGCACATCCAGACGCACCAGGAACAGGCCAAAGGTCACCGCACGTCGTAGGCAATCAAGCAGCGGGCCGTCAGCAATCACCCCCATGCCGCAGGCATGCAAGGACTGGTAACACAACTCCAGCGGCTCCAGCAGGTCACGGTTGTTCTGCAGGACCTCGGCGGGCGCCGGGGTGCTGCCGGCCAACGAGGTGTGGGCCCATTGGCGGGTGGCACGCAGACGCTCACGCAGCTGTTTGAGCAGCGCCCGGTAAGGTTCAACGCTGTCACCGACCTTGGCCTGCAACTCAGGGCTGGCCTGTTGCATCGACAGCTCGGACGCCAGGTGATCGATATCGCGCAAGTACAGGTCGGCGGCCATCCAGCGGGCCAACAGCAACACTTCGCGGGTGACCGGAGCAGTGACATTCGGATTGCCATCACGGTCGCCGCCCATCCATGAAGCGAAGCGAATCGGCGCTGCTTCCAGGGGCAAATGCAGGCCTGTGGCAGCGTGCAAGGCAAGGTCAGCCTTGCGCAGATAATTGGGAATGGCGTGCCACAAGGAATGCTCGATCACCGCAAAGCCCCACTTGGCTTCATCTACGGGAGTCGGTCGGGTGCGGCGGATTTCTTCGGTGTGCCAGGCTTCGGCGATCAAGCGTTGCAGGCGTTGGCGGATCTGTTCGCGCTCGGCGGTGGTCAAGTCGCGGTGATCCTGCAGGGCCAATTGCGCGGCGATGGCGTCGTATTTCTGGATCAGGGTGCGGCGGGCGACTTCAGTAGGGTGGGCCGTGAGGACCAATTCGATTTCCAGGCGACCTAACTGGCGAGCCAGGGATTCGCTGCTGTGGCCTTCACTCTGCAAACGCGCCAACAGTTCAGGCAATACCCGTGACTCGAAGGGCGCAGGCGTCGACTCGTCGCGACGGTGGATCAACTGGTATTGCTCAGCGATGTTGGCCAGGTTGAGGAACTGGTTAAAGGCCCGCGCCACTGGCAGCAGTTCGTCTTCCTTGAGCTGATTAAGGCTGGCACTCAGCTCTTCGCCGGCGGCCTGTTCCGATGCGGCACCCCGTCGATCGGCCTTGGCGCCTTTACGAATCTGCTCGATCTTGTCGAGAAACTCATCGCCGTACTGCTCTCGAATCGTGTTGCCCAGCAGTTCACCCAGCAGGTGAACATCTTCACGCAAACGTGCATCGATATCGCTCATCAGCCAATCTCCAGCCAGAAATCCGGGATGCTTTGATCCCCAAGAGTGCCGCCGGCGCCGGCTTCTTACAAGGACCAGGAGAATTGACTTTAAACCTTGTGGCTTACAGCTAGTCTCAACTATGCGGTCCCCAGGATTGCCCGCTTACCTGAGCGCTCATCGAGGTCGTCATGAAAATCCGAGAATTGGCCCAGCATTGGGAAGAAAACGCCAAGGGTCGCCTGACCAAAACCGAATACGCCATCCATCTGGATGTAGAAGCCGCCGCCAGGCTCGCGGCACTCTGCGAGATGTACCCCAAACGGCACACCGAAGAGCTACTCGGCGAACTGATTGGCGCAGCCCTCGAAGAGTTGGAAACCAGCTTTCCTTACATCAAGGGCCAGCATGTGATTGCCACGGATGAAGAAGGTGATCCGCTGTACGAAGACGTCGGCCCTACACCGCGCTTTCTCACTTTGTCTCGACGTTACTTGCACGATTTGTCAGCTCAACCCGATAAGCAAAAACACTGATAAACATCCGCTAAAAACCCACCACCCCAGGTATTACGGGCCTCTCAGAGGCCCGTAATACCTCTGCGCCTGACGAAAGTTCAAACTTTTAAACGCTGACTATTCAGTCAAAAAAATATTTAGGCAAAGCGCCATCTTCTCTGAACTATTCAAAAAAGCCTCAGGTCACAGCCAGTAAGCCATCACTTGGAACAGCCGTTTGAAAGGCGTCCCGGAACTTACCGCCAGACCCTGTACACACTGCAAACCAGCGATGGATTTTGATGTTTTTGAGGAGTTACCCAATGGAGTTGATGACCATGAAGACCAGCACTGCCAAATCCTCGTTTAACCACCTGCGCGGGCTCAAATTGGCCGCGTTGGCAATCGGTACCAGCTTCATTTTGGCCGGTTGCGCCGGTAACCCGCCGACCGAGCAATACGCCGTGACCCAGTCAGCGGTGAACAGCGCGGTCAGCGCCGGCGGTACCGAGTTTGCAGCCGTGGAAATGAAATCGGCCCAGGACAAGCTCAAGCAAGCCGAAATCGCCATGCACGACAAGAAGTATGACGACGCTCGTCGCTTGGCCGAACAAGCTGAGTGGGATGCTCGCGTCGCCGAGCGTAAAGCTCAGGCTGCCAAGGCAGAGCAAGCCGTGAAGGACTCCCAGAAAGCTGTTCAGGAGCTGCGTCACGAAGGTATGCGTCCTGCTGTTATCCAACAGTAAGTGACTGACCTCTGATTGCATTGCACCCGAAATCGAATTGAAAGGACGACACCATTATGCGTAAACAATTGATGATCCCTGCCCTGCTGGCGATGAGCGTTGCCCTGGCGGCTTGCTCCACCCCGCCGAACGCAAATCTGGAAAACGCACGGACCAACTTCTCGGCCCTGCAAGCCAACCCGCAAGCCACCAAAGTCGCGGCATTGGAAACCAAGGACGCCAGCGACTGGTTGGACAAGGCTGACAAAGCCTACCGCGACAACGATGACGAGAAGAAAGTCGACCAACTGGCCTACCTGACCAACCAGCGTGTTGAAGTCGCCAAAGACACCATCGCCCTGCGCACTTCAGAATCCCAGCTGAAAAACGCAGGTGACCAACGTGCCCGCGCACTGCTCGAAGCCCGTGATGCGCAAATCAAGCAGCTGCAAAACAGCTTGAACGCCAAGCAGACTGATCGCGGTACGCTAGTGACGTTCGGTGACGTGCTGTTTGCCACCAACAAGTCCGACCTGAAATCCAGTGGCCTGGTGAACATCACCAAACTGGCGCAGTTCCTGCGGGACAACCCGGACCGTAAAGTGATTGTCGAAGGCTACACCGACAGCACCGGCTCCGATGCCTACAACCAGAGCCTGTCGGAGCGCCGTGCAGCGTCCGTACAGCGTGCACTGGCCCAACAAGGTGTGGATATTTCGCGCATCGTGACCCAGGGCTATGGCAAGGAATACCCGGTTGCCGATAACGGCAGCGTTTCCGGCCGAGCCATGAACCGTCGCGTTGAAGTGACCATTTCCAACGACAACCAGCCGGTCAAGCCACGTTCGTCAATCCAGTAACGGACTGGCAAAACGCCCGATGCAGTGCATCGGGCGTTTTGAGACTGAAACAGGTGTAACCCTATTTCGGGACTAGACAAGCCTCCTTCAATACAAGGGGGCTTTTTACTTCATCCGAATTGGACTTGGTTACTGTTATCTTGCGGCATCATACTTTGTAGACTTTGTTGATTCATTGGGTTCATGGAGCCAGATTGGTCTCCTGCGCCGCCCTGGCTGCCACCACCGCCCTGAGCACCACCGCCACCTTGGGCGCCGCCCATCATCATTTCCAGGAGTTTTTTAAGCATCTCAGGGTCGATGCCCTGCTTCTGCCCCTGGTCCAGACCCTGCATGCCGCCCATACCCTGCATGCCACCGATACCACCAACGCCCATACCCATTACACACCTCACAGTTAACTATTCATAAGTTTTTTATCAGCGGTGCTGACAATCCGTTCAGTGGTCTCTTACAAGATATGGTTCCGGGCTTCTGACTTACAGGTGGAGCGGGAGCCGATTCCTACGACTATTGCTCAAGCTGCGGCGTTTCCTGCCCCATACACCGCACCGCCTGTTTCTTGTTATTCACCAGCACGCCGGTCAGGCCTTTCTGTTCGGTATCAAACAGCACCAGCACACCATCGACGCATTGCGCCACCTGGGCTGCCGGGGTCAGGGAGATTTTGTAATCCTCGCCAGGCACAGTCTTGAGCATGGTGAAATCACTGAGCAATAACGCATCCTCCGGCTTGGCGAAATGCAGGTAGCCGTAGTACCACAGGCAGCCCACGGTGCCGATGATGGTGCCGATGCCGGTGAGAATCAGGGGAATCATGTTGCGTTCTTCACTCATTGCGGGCTCTCTGATGATTCAACTTTGAAGTTCGGGGCGACCGGGTAATTGGGGATTTCCCCCAGGCGGCGCAGACCATTGAAATGCTGCGGGTCGTCGAGGTAGCGCAGCATCACGGTTTGCCAGGTCTTGTCGGCAAATGTCTGTACGTGGTCACCCCGGGTCAACTGCAGCACCCTCGGCGGTGGCGCTGCTTGATACAGGCGGATACCGTTGGAAAGCGGCACGATCGGGTCATCCAGACTGTGAAACAGCAGTTTCGGCACGCCTGTCAACTGGGGCATGGCGTTGATCGCGCTATCGGCGTCCGGCACCAACCACGACAACGGTACCTGGAACGGCCAGGTTAACCAGGAAGTACTCAGGGCGAATTGCCCTACGTCACGATAACTGGCCGGCACACCATCCAGGACAATGGCCTTGAGTTGTCGTTGGCGCTCGGGATGTTGGGCCAGGTAATGCACCGCCAGCGCGCCCCCCAGGCTTTGGCCGAGGATGATCAGCGGTTGGCCCTGAGCTTCTGGGGCCTTATCGATCCAGTTGAAAGCGGCGTCCAGGTCTTGATAGATCGCAGGCAACGAAGGTTTGCCTTCGGACAGGCCATAGCCACGATAGTCCAGTAGCAACACTTGATAGCCCTGCTCCGGCAACCACCAGCTACCGCCCAAGTGCCAAGACAGGTTGCCACCGTTGCCGTGCAGGTGCAGCACCGTGCCCTTGATCGGCACACCGGCCTTGGCCGGCAGCCACCACGCATGAAGTTTGAGACCGTCGGCGGTGGCCAGGGTGACGTCGCGGTATTGCAGGCGGGCTTGTTCTGGCGTGAACGGCAGGCCCGGTTCGGGGTAGAACAACAAGGAACTGCAGCCGCTCAAGATCAGTAGCAGGCAAAAAATGCCGAGGATTCTCATCCGTTGAAGCCTCAGAAATGGATAAAAAGGTGGCCCAGCATTGTGGCGAACGGGCTTGCCCGCGTTGGGCTGCATAGCAGCCCCATTCTGATTCTCACGCTGTTTCAGGCAGAACACCCGATGCGGTTATAGGACTGCTACGCAGTCCAACGCGGGCAAGCCCGCTTGCCACAAGGGTCAGAGGATATTGGAGTAATCCGCCTCGATCCGATCCAGGCTCAGATGATTGAGGAAGTTGGAGAAGCACATCCAGGCCGCCAGGGCGTTCATATCGCGAAACTGCTCCGGCAGGTACTTGGGCGGCACCACCAACCCTTCGTCCACCAACTGGCGCAAGGTACGCATGTCCTCCAGGGTAGTCTTGCCACAAAACAGCAATGGCACCTGCTCCAGCTTGCCTTTGCGCACGGCCAACTGAATGTAGTTGTAAACCATGATAAAGCCCTTGAGGTAGGACAAATCCTTGGTAAACGGCAGGCCATTGGGCACCGAGCCGCGGAACACCCGGCTGGCGTTGCCGTAGCTTTCGGCCATTTCAAAGCCCTGCTCACGGAAGAATTCGTAAACCTGCAGGAAGTCCGCACCCTCCTCCACCATGTGAATGGCGCGGGTACGGTTGGTCAATTTACGCAGACGGCTGGGGTAGGAGGCGAAGGTGATGATTTCCATCAGGATCGCCAGGCCTTCCTGGGTGACGGTAGACGACGGCGGCCCTTTCGACAAAAAGGTACAGATTGGCTGGTTCTGGCCATTGAGGGTGGTACCCACGTGCACCAGGCCTTCGTGGACTTCCAGAGCCCGCACGTCGCGGTCGTTGAACATCGCGTCGGCGCGAATCTTGATGTAGTCGGCCCCCGCCGCCGCGTCGGCGACGATGCCGTCAGACTCGAACACCCGGATAGTTTCTTCCGCTTCGCCAAACACCTTGTTAAGACGGCTTTGCAGCAGGTTGACGGCATCCTTGGCGGTCAAGGTCTTGGCTTCGTCCTTGAGATCGCCACGGCCATCGATGTTGTTCAGGTAATCGGAGAGCATCAGGCCCAGGTCAGCCAGGGTTGGGTCACCGGCGTGGAACGCGTCGGAGGCGGCGCCATACAGTTCCTGGGAAATCAGGCCGAAATCTGCGGTGCCACGGGCTTCAAGCATGCGCACCACCATGCGGTATTCCCTGCACATGCGCCGCATGATCTGCCCCACAGGGCTGAACTGGCCGAGGGTGCGGGTGATGTCCCGCTCGATGTTCTGAAACTCCAGTTTCACCGCGCTGGAATCGAACGACAGGGGTCGATTGAGATAATAGTCGCGGTCCACCGCCGGCATTTCCTTGCCCTTGGCCTTGAGGAAGCCCTTGCGAATATTCTCGTCCCACTTCACCGCATCAAGGACACGAATCGGTGTTTGCGCCAGCACAATGCGATCAGACAAGGTGCGTATCGTCTGCTGGTAATCGTCCACCCGATGCTCCCTCTTTAAACGTTATGTAGCCATGCGCCGGTAGCGCATGGTCTCAACGGTAGTACCTTTTGCGCGATCGTTACACCGAAGCCAGTACCAGATGCATGTGACGCTTGAGAATCTCAAGCATCTCTTCGCCCGTCAGAGGCTCTGGCCCGCCAAGCAGGCCCTGATATTCCATCCGACCGATAATCGCCGTCAACACCTTGGCATCCTGTTGCGGCTCGCTGGAACCCAACACCTGGAAAAACTGGCAGGTGCCCTGCAACAGGATTTGCTGGTGGGAACGTACCAGATCAGCCAGGCGTGGGTTCAATAGCGCTTCCTGGCGAAAGGCCTGCTCGGCCATCAGGTACTCGCGACGATTGAGCAATTGCCGCTGCACGTAGTCGGCGGTCAGCCGTGCAATGTCATCGGCCAGTTGCGAGCGCGACTGCGCACTGCCATCGCCATAGGCCACCATTTCCCGCAGCAGGCCTTCGTTGCGTACCCACAGCTTGCCCATGAAGGCCGCGCTACGCTCCACATACTGGGCGAAGGTGTCGGTGAGCAGGTCATCGATGTCCTTGAAGTAATAGGTGGTCGCCGATAACGGCACCCCGGCCTCTGCCGCCACCGCCCGATGCCGAACGGCGCGCACACCCTCACGCACGACAATCCGCATGGCGGCATCGAGGATGTCTTGTCTGCGCTGTTCACTGCCCTGACGACTAGCCTTTCGGCCCTGATACTGAACGCTTTCAACCACGGCAGCAGCAATGCCGGCGGCGCCTTCTTTAGCCAATACGCGGTTCACAACACACATCCTTGGAAGAGGTTAAAGCCCGGCACTGCAAGCTTGACGCTTGTTCAGGCCACACAAAAAAGCCGCCTTATAAAAGGCGGCTTTTGATTCGCTACAGTTACGCTTGTGGCCGCATGTGCGGGAACAAGATCACGTCGCGAATCGACGGTGAGTTGGTCAACAACATCACCAGACGGTCGATGCCAATACCTTCACCGGCGGTTGGCGGCATGCCGTATTCCAGGGCGCGGACGAAGTCGGCGTCATAGTGCATGGCTTCGTCGTCGCCGGCGTCCTTGTCTGCCACCTGAGCCATGAAGCGCTCGGCCTGGTCTTCCGCGTCGTTAAGCTCGGAGTAGGCGTTGGCGATTTCACGGCCACCGATGAACAGCTCGAAACGGTCGGTGACGTTCGGGTTGTCATCGTTGCGGCGGGCCAGCGGCGAGACCTCGAACGGGTATTGGGTAATGAAGTGCGGCTGTTCCAGCTTGTGCTCCACCAACTCTTCGAAAATCATCACCTGCAATTTGCCCAGGCCTTCGAAGCCCAGCACCTTGGCGCCGGCTTTCTTGGCAATCGCGCGGGCCTTGTCGATGTCGTTCAGATCATCGGCAGTCAGCTCAGGGTTGTACTTGAGGATCGAATCGAACACCGACAGGCGCACGAACGGCTCGCCGAAGTGGAATACCTTGTCGCCGTACGGCACGTCGGTAGTCCCCAGAACCAGTTCTGCCAGTTCGCGGAACAGTTCCTCGGTCAGGTCCATGTTGTCTTCGTAGTCGGCGTAGGCCTGGTAAAACTCCAACATGGTGAATTCAGGGTTGTGACGAGTCGAAACGCCTTCGTTACGGAAGTTACGGTTGATCTCGAACACTTTCTCGAAGCCGCCCACAACAAGACGCTTGAGGTACAACTCAGGTGCGATACGCAGGAACATTTCCATGTCCAGCGCATTGTGGTGAGTTTCGAAAGGCTTGGCTGCGGCACCACCCGGGATGGTTTGCAGCATCGGCGTTTCCACTTCCAGGAAGTCACGCTTCATCAGGAAGGCACGGGTGTGGGCAATCACTTGCGAACGCACGCGGAAAGTGTGGCGCACGTCTTCGTTGACGATCAGGTCAACGTAACGCTGGCGATAGCGCTGCTCGGTGTCGGACAGACCGTGGTGCTTGTCCGGCAACGGGCGCAGGGATTTGGTCAGCAGGCGCACGTTGGTCATTTCAACGTACAGGTCGCCCTTGCCGGAACGGGCCAGGGTGCCAACGGCTGCAATGATGTCGCCCAGGTCCCAGGTTTTCACTGCGGCCAGGGTTTCTTCGGACAACGTCTTACGGTTGACGTAGACCTGGATGCGGCCGGACATGTCCTGGATCACCATGAACGAGCCACGGTTGAGCATGATGCGACCTGCCACCTTGACCGGAATCGCCGCTTCTGCCAGCTCTTCCTTGGTCTTGTCGGCGTACTGTTTCTGCAAGTCTTCGCAGTAGGCGTCGCGACGGAAGTCGTTGGGGAAGGCATTGCCCTTGGCGCGCTCGGCAGCAAGCTTTTCCTTGCGCAGGGCGATCAGGGAGTTTTCTTCCTGTTGCAGGGCTTGCGGGTCGAGTTGTTGGTCGCTCATGTCTTTTGAAATTCCATCACAGGTACGTTTTCCCCAGCCTTCGGCTGGGGATCGCGGGCAAGAACTAGGTGTCCCCCCCGCTCCTACAGTGTTAAAGGCCTTGTTTCAGGCTGGCCACCAGGTACTCGTCGATATCGCCGTCGAGGACTTTATCGCAATCGCTGCGTTCGATGTTGGTGCGCAGGTCCTTGATTCGCGACGCGTCGAGCACGTAGGAGCGAATCTGATGACCCCAGCCGATGTCGGACTTGGTGTCTTCCAGGGCCTGGGACGCGGCGTTGCGCTTCTGCACTTCCTGCTCATACAAACGGGCCCGCAACATTTTCATCGCGGTGTCTTTGTTCGCATGCTGGGAACGTTCATTCTGGCAACTGACCACGGTGTTGGACGGTACGTGAGTAATACGTACAGCCGAGTCGGTGGTGTTTACGTGCTGACCACCGGCACCCGAGGAGCGGTAGGTGTCAATGCGCAGGTCCGACGGGTTGATGTCGATCTCGATGTTGTCATCGATTTCCGGCGACACGAACACCGCCGAGAACGAGGTATGGCGACGGTTGCCGGAGTCGAACGGACTCTTGCGCACCAGGCGGTGTACGCCGATCTCGGTACGCAGCCAACCAAAGGCGTATTCACCCTTGATATGAATGGTCGCGCCCTTGATCCCGGCGACTTCACCGGCGGACAGTTCCATGATGGTCGCGTCGAAACCGCGCTTGTCAGCCCAGCGCAGGTACATGCGCAGCAGGATGTTGGCCCAGTCCTGAGCCTCGGTGCCACCGGAGCCGGCCTGGATATCCAGGTAGGCGTTGTTGGCATCCATCTCACCGCTGAACATACGACGGAATTCGAGTTTTTCCAGGGCCTCGCGCAGGCGCTCGACTTCAGCGGCCACGTCATCGACGGCGCCCTGGTCTTCTTCCTCGGCGGACATCAGCAGCAGGTCCTTGGCGTCGGCCAGGCCTGAGTGCATCTCATCGAGGGTTTCTACGATCTGCGCCAGCAGGGAGCGCTCGCGCCCCAGTTCCTGGGCATAGGCAGGGTTGTTCCAGACACTCGGATCTTCAAGCTCGCGATTGACTTCGGTCAGACGCTCATGCTTTTGATCGTAGTCAAAGATACCCCCGAATAGTTTCGGAGCGCTCGGACAGGTCCTTGATACTGTTAAGGATCGGGTTGATTTCCATGGCGGGCAGCACTCGTTGGCGAACTTTTGAAAGCCGGCGAGTATAACGGTAAACGGCTGAAAACGGCAGTCCGCTTGGCCGAAAAGGCAGGTTTGAGTGCGACCTATGCATCAACACAGAGCAAATGTGGGAGCGGGCTTGCTCGCGAATGCGGTGTGTCAATCAACACCTATATTGACTGATCCAGCGCATTCGCGAGCAAGCCCGCTCCCACAAGGGTTTTGTGGTGTTTCGGCTATTCGATCCCCACCTGATTACGCCCATTATGCTTGGCCAGGTACAACCCCTTGTCCGCCGCCGAAATAAGCTGCCGGCAATCGGTACCCAATTGCGGCGTCATGGTCGACAGGCCAATGCTGATCGTCAAGCTCGCGCCTTCGGCCGGGGTGATGTGGGGGATTTTCAGGGCCGCCACCGCCTGACGCAGCTTCTCGGCCACCAACCGTGCACCACCCGGTGAGGTGTTGGGCAGCACCAAGGCAAATTCTTCACCGCCGTAACGGGCCGGTAAGTCCGATGGACGACTGCTGGCATCGCGAATAGTCGCGGCTACTTTGCGCAGGGCCTCGTCGCCTTCCAGGTGGCCGAAACTGTCGTTGTAGGTCTTGAAGAAGTCCACATCGATCATCAGCAACGATAATTGGGTCTGGTCACGCATGGCGCGGCGCCATTCCAGTTCCAGATACTCGTCAAAGTGCCGACGGTTGGACAGCCCGGTCAGGCCGTCGGAATTCATCAGGCGCTGCAATACCAGGTTGGTATCGAGCAACTGCTGCTGACTGACCCGCAATGCGCGATACGCCGCATCCCGCTGCAACAGAGTCATGTAAGAACGGGAGTGGTAACGAATCCGCGCCACCAGCTCGATGTTGTCCGGCAGCTTGACTAGGTAGTCGTTGGCCCCAGCTGCAAACGCCGCACTCTTGATCAGCGGGTCTTCCTTGGTCGAGAGCACGATGATCGGAATATTCTGCGTGGCCGGGTGGTTACGGTATTCGCGTACCAGGGTCAGCCCATCCAGGCCCGGCATCACCAGGTCCTGCAGGATCACCGTGGGCTTGATGCGGATCGCCTGGGCAATGGCCTGATGCGGGTCGGCGCAAAAGTGGAAGTCGATATTGTCTTCTTGGGCCAGGCCACGCCGCACGGCTTCGCCGATCATTGCCTGATCGTCGACCAGCAACACCATGGCGGCGTTCTCGTCGGTCTTGAAGTCATCGAGTTGTAAATCATTCATTTGCGGTCACCTGAATTACTACTTTGCCGGCCAGGACGCGAGTTATATCGGTCATTTTGCGAATATCTCCAGCAATCGTGGCGCAATTCTGTCCAATGGGCGAATTTCAACAGCGGCGTCGATCGCGGCTGCCGCTTTGGGCATGCCATACACCGCGCTGCTTTGCTGGTCCTGGGCGATGGTCAGGTAGCCTTGCTGACGCATCAATTTGAGTCCCTGAGCCCCGTCGCGCCCCATGCCAGTCAGCAATACGCCGACGGCATCGCCGCTCCAGTAACTGGCGACACTCTCGAAAAACACGTCGATGGACGGCCGGTAGATCTCGTTTACCGGCTCGGCGGTGTAAGCCAGCGTGCCGTTCTTCAACAGACGAATATGATGATTGGTGCCCGCCAGCAACACCACGCCACTTTGCGGTGGCTCACCTTCCCGAGCCAGGCGTACCGGCAGGCCCGAAGCACTGCTCAGCCATTCCGCCATGCCCGCGGCGAAAACCTGATCCACATGCTGCACCAGCACAATGGCCGCCGAAAAATCTCGAGGCAAGCCCTTGAGCAGCGCCTCCAGGGCGGCCGGACCACCGGCGGAAGAGCCAATGGCTACCAGCCTCTGGCGCTTACCCATAACCCGCTGCGGCGCGGGTTCGGCACGTACACGAGCGCCCCGCTGGCCAATCAGCCAACCGATATTGAGGATCTTGCGCAGCAACGGCGCCGCCGCTTCCTTGGCATCGCCCACACCCAGGGCCGGGGTATCCACTACGTCCAGAGCACCGTGGCCCATGGCTTCGAAGACACGGCCGACATTGGCTTGACGGTCCACGGTGACAATAACAATCGCACACGGTGTCTCGGCCATGATTTGCCGGGTAGCCTCCACGCCATCCATCACCGGCATGATCAGGTCCATCAGGATCAGGTCCGGCGTCAACTCGGCACAACGCTGCACCGCTTCCAGGCCGTTACTGGCCACCCACACCACTTCATGGGCCGGCTCCAGGCTCAGGGCCCGGCGCAACGCCTCAACAGCCAGGGGCATGTCATTGACAATAGCGATCTTCATGCCCTGGCACCTCCAATCAGCTCCACCACCGCATCCAGCAGTGCATCGTCATGGAAACTAGCCTTGGCTAGATAATAGTCGGCTCCAGCGTCCAGTCCACGACGCCGGTCTTCTTCTCGATCTTTGTAGGAGACCACCATCACCGGCAACGACTGCAGACGGGTATCGCGGCGCAAGAGTGTGACCAATTCGATACCGTCCATACGAGGCATATCAATGTCAGTGATGAGCAGGTCAAAGTCTTCGGAACGCAAGGCGTTCCAGCCATCCATGCCATCCACCGCAACCGCCACGTCATAACCGCGATTGAGCAACAGCTTGCGCTGCAACTCGCGCACGGTGAGCGAATCATCCACCACCAGAATACGCTTGCGCGCCACTTCGACGACGTGCTGATTACGCCGGGCAATGCGCTCCAGACGACCGGTATTCAGCAACTTGTCCACCGAGCGCAGCATGTCCTCGACATCGACGATCAACACCACCGAGCCATCATCGAGCAAGGCGCCGGCGGAGATGTCCTGGACCTTGCCCAAGCGGTCATCCAGCGGTAACACCACCAACGTGCGCTCACCAATAAAGCGCTCCACGGCGATACCATAGACCGCCTCGCGCTCGCGGATCACCACGACCTTGAGGGTCTCCTCATTGCTCTGCCCTGGCGGCCGATGCAGTAACTGACTGGCAGCCACCAGACCAACATGCCGGCCCTCATGCCAGAAATGCTGGCGACCTTCCACCTGCACGATGTCATCGGGTTCCAGGTCGCACATGCGTTCGATATGGGCCAGGGGGAACGCGTAGGCTTCATCCCCGACTTCCACCACCAGGCTGCGCACCACCGACAGGGTCAGTGGCACTTCCAGATGGAAACGACTGCCCTGCCCCGCCGTCTGCTCCAACACCACCGCACCGCGCAACTGGCGGACCATATGCTGGACCGCATCCAGGCCGACGCCACGCCCGGAGACTTCGGTGACCTTGTCCCGCAGGCTGAAACCCGGCAGGAACAGGAACGTCAGCAGTTCTTCCTCACTGAGGCGCAGCGCGGTTTCCACCGGCGACAGATTGCGATCGACAATAGTGGCTCGCAGGCGCTCAAGGTCGACACCGTTGCCGTCATCACTCAGCTCCAGTACCAGCAGACCCGCCTGATGGGAGGCCCGCAGGCGGATCAGGCCTTCTGTCGGCTTGCCGGCCAGCAGGCGCTGCTCAGGCGTTTCGATGCCGTGATCAACGGCATTGCGTAATAGATGGGTCAGTGGCGCTTCGAGCTTTTCCAGCACATCGCGGTCGACCTGAGTCTTTTCACCTTCAACCTCCAGACGCACTTGCTTGCCCAGGCTACGGCCGAGGTCGCGAACCATGCGCACCTGCCCGGCCAACACATCGGCAAAGGGCCGCATGCGGCAGGCCAGCGCGGTGTCGTAAAGCACTTGGGCACGCTGCCCGGCCTGCCAGCCGAACTCATCCAGCTCGGCGGTTTTTTCCGCCAGCAGCGACTGCGCTTCACTTAACAGGCGACGAGTATCGGCCAGGGCTTCCTGGGCCTCCAGGCTCAATTCAACGAGCTTGAGCTGGCCATCGAGGTTGTCCAGCGCGCGTGAGCTGTTGCTCTGGATGCGTTTGAGGCGTTGCAGGCTGGCCAGATAAGGCTTGAGCCGCTGGGTTTCCACCAGGGATTTGCTGGACAAGTCCAGCAGGCTGTTCAAGCGTTCGGCGGTGACCCGCAATACCCGTTCGCCACCTTCGGTCATCCACTTGTTCTGCCGCGGCACATCGCTGCTGAGCGGTGGTGCGGGCTCAGGCTCTGGCGGTAGGTCTTCGACGAGCGACGTGGGTGCTGGCTCTGGTTGCGGTGTAGGTGGTGCGACTTTGGCGCTCAATTGCGACGGATCGAGCAAACGCTCCATCAACGCCACATACGCCTCGATATCTGCCGGGCCCACCGTATTGCCGGGGGTGGCAATACGCATCAGCAAGTCGGTGCCCTGCAGCAACGCATCAATATGTTCCGGTTGCAGATAAAGCCGGCCTTCCTGGGCGCTGACCAGGCAATCCTCCATGACATGGGACACGCTGACCCCGGCATCCACCCCAACAATCCGCGCCGCTCCCTTGAGGGAATGAGCGGCGCGCATGCAGGCTTCAAGCTGATCGGCCTGGGTCGGGTTGCGTTCCAACGCCAGCAAGCCGGCGCTGAGGACCTGGGTCTGGGCGTCAGCTTCCAGGCTGAACAATTCCAGCAGCGACGCATCACGCATCTGGTCGGGGGTCATGTGAGACTCCGGGTCACGGCGGACAACAACTGCTCTTCGTCCAGCCAACGCAGGCTGCGGCCTTTGAACTGCAATACGCCCTGGGTAAAGCGCGCGCTGGCTTGGGTACCGGACGCAGACGCAGCCTTCAAGGTGCGCTCATCAATGGCATGGATGCCGTCCACCTCATCCACCGGCACCACCACCGGGCCGTCTTGCGCCGCGATAATCAACATGCGTGGCATGATCCGACCACCGCTCGGGCCACTGCCGGAGCCGTCCAGGCCCAGCAACTCCACGAGCGACAGGCAAGCCACCAAGGCTCCCCGCACATTGGCTACCCCCAGCAACGCCCGCGAGCGCTGGTGGGGCAAGGAATGAATCGGCTGCAACGGCGCCACTTCCACCAGGCAACGGGTGGCGATGCCCAACCATTCCTCGCCGAGACGAAACATCAGCAGCGAGCGCGTGACGATATCGCCATCAGCCTCCACTGCAGCCACTGGACGGCGATCGTCCTGCTGCAGGGCATAGCGGTCGAGCAAACGGGTAGCGGCGGCGGAATACACCGAGCAATTACGGCAATGAATGTGTTCGGCCAGCAAAGGGCAGGACTTGTCACCGTGGATACCGATGCGGTTCCAACAGTCGTCGATGGCCTGGGTGTCGGCCAGGGTCAGGTCCATCCCGAGGTCCTGGGATACAGGGTCAATCATCGTTTACGCTCACTGTCTGCTCGCTCGCTGCGGGCGGCACGGGCCTGCAAGCGGCGGGCTCCCGCCACATCACCCTGGGATTCAAGCAACGCGGCCAAATGCATCAAGGCCTGCGGGTGCTGGGGTTCCAGGTACAAGGCTTTTCGATAATAGCCCTGGGCTTCCAGGGCGCTGCCGGCCACATCACTGAGCAGGCCCAGCCAATAAAACACCTGGGCCGCCGGCGGATGGCTCTGTAGGTAACGCTCGCAGGCAGCACGGGCTTCGAGGCTTTTGCCTTCATTGGCCAGGATTGCGATCTGACTGAGTAAATCGGCAGCATCCGAATGCGCAGGCGCTGCCTTGATCGGCGTCACCTGCGCACTGAATGAGCTGAAAGGTCGAGGCTTCACGGGAATCGGTGCCGCGCTGCGCTGAGGTACAGGCGCCGGCATGGGCACAAAGACCGGCTCAGGCACCGGCTCGGCATGCCGACTGAACGCAAAAGACTGCGGTACACCAATCGAGCGCATGCCCAGGCGCCCCAGCAAGCTGCCCTCGGCGGGGCCAATAAACAGCACACCGTCGACATGGGTCAGGGTTTTGAGTACTTCAAATACCTGCTTCTGTGTCGGCTGATCAAAGTAGATCAGCAGGTTGCGGCAAAATACGAAGTCATAGGTCGGCTCATTGGCCAGCAACGCCGGGTCCAGCAAGTTGCCCACTTGCAGGCGCACTTGTTCGCGAACCCGGTCCGAAACCCGGTAGCCATCGCTTTGCTCGGCAAAGTGACGCTCGCGAAAGTCGATGTCCTGGCCACGAAAGGAATTCTTGCCATACACCCCACGCCGGGCACGTTCCACCGACAACGGGCTGACGTCCATGCCCTGGACCTTGAACTGATGGGGTGCAAGCCCCGCATCGAGCAAGGCCATGGCAATCGAATAAGGTTCCTCGCCGGTAGAACACGGCAAGCTGAGAATGCGCAACGCGCGCATCTGCTTGATCTCGGCCAGCCGTGACAGCGCCAGCCGGCCCAAGGTGGCGAAGGACTCCGGGTATCGGAAAAACCAGGTCTCAGGGACGATTACCGCTTCGATCAGCGCTTGCTGTTCGTCATGGGAGCCCTGTAAATGCAGCCAGTACTGATCCGCGGTCAGTGCCTGCAAGGCCTGACTACGCTGGCGCACGGCACGCTCAATGATGGCTTCGCCCACCGAAGCAACATCCAGGCCGATGCGTTCTTTAAGGAAGTCGAAAAAGCGTTGGTCACTGCTCATCACCCCTCCTCAGGCGTCAGGTCGGCAGAAAACAGCAAGGCCCGCACCTCAGCCGTCAGCAGGTCGGCCACTCCAATCCATTGCATCAAGCCCCGCTCGTCTTCACGTACTGGCCCCAGGTATGGCGCCTGGCGATTGTCCAGGCCATAGGGCTGGAAGTCCGCCGGGTCACAACGCAGGGTATCGGTGGCCTGTTCGAGAATCAGGCCCAGCCAGCGCGCATCAACCCAAGGCTCAGGCCGATAGTTGACCAGCACCAACCGTGTACTGGTTCGGGCCTGGGCCGGTGAACCGAAGGTCAGGGCGCTGAGGTCGATGACCGGCACCATCACCCCTCGATGGGCAAAGATCCCGGCCACCCAAGCAGGCGCATGGGCGATGGGTTTCAACGGCAAACGCGGCAGCACCTCGGCCACTTCGGTGGCCTTGAGGGCATAACGTTCGCTGGCAATGTGAAACACCAGGAACAACGCTTTTTTCGCTGCCGTAACGGCGCCGCGTTTAGCCGCGAGGTCGCTCATCAGACTTTGAAACGCGACACGCCACTGCGCAAGCCCACTGCGACCTGGCTCAGTTCATCAATGGCGAAGCTGGCTTGACGTAGAGACTCCACAGTCTGGCTGCTGGCATCGCCCAATTGCACCAGGGCGTGGTTGATCTGTTCTGCGCCGGTGGCCTGAGCCTGCATGCCTTCATTGACCATCAAAACACGAGGCGCCAGGGCCTGGACCTGATGAATGATCTGCGACAGCTGCTCGCCCACTTGCTGCACTTCGGACATGCCACGGCGTACTTCTTCAGAAAACTTGTCCATGCCCATCACGCCTGCAGACACGGCCGACTGGATCTCGCGGACCATCTGCTCGATGTCGTAGGTAGCCACGGCAGTCTGGTCCGCCAGGCGCCGCACTTCGGTCGCGACCACGGCAAAACCACGGCCGTACTCACCGGCCTTCTCGGCCTCGATCGCCGCGTTGAGGGACAGCAGGTTGGTCTGGTCGGCGACCTTGACGATGGTCACTACCACCTGGTTGATGTTGCCGGCCTTCTCATTGAGGATCGCCAGTTTGGCATTCACCAGGTCGGCGGCCCCCATCACCGAGTTCATGGTTTCCTCCATACGGGCCAGGCCTTGCTGGCCAGAACCGGCGGCCACCGAGGCCTGATCGGCAGCGGTGGACACTTCAGTCATGGTGCGCACCAGGTCCTTGGACGTTGCTGCAATCTCCCGGGACGTAGCACCGATCTCGGTGGTGGTCGCGGCAGTTTCAGTGGCGGTGGCCTGTTGCTGCTTGGACGTGGCGGCAATCTCGGTGACCGAGGTGGTGACCTGCACTGACGAACGCTGAGCCTGGGACACCAGAGCGGTCAGCTCGGTCATCATGTCGTTGAAGCCGGTTTCCACGGCGCCGAATTCATCCTTGCGCTCCAGGTTCAAGCGCTTGCTCAGATCGCCGGTGCGCATGGACTCGAGAATATCGACGATGCGTTTCATCGGCGCCATGATTGCCCGCATCAGCAGCAGGCCACAAAGGCCGGCAGCGAAGATCGCCAGGATCAACGAGACACCCATGCTGATTTTCGCGGCGTTCACGGCATCGTCAATCGCCGCAGTGGCGTGATCCGCCACTTGCTTGTTCTCATTGATGATGTCGTTGAGCTTCATGCGGCCTGCGGTCCAGGCCGGTGTCAGTTGCTCGTTAAACATCTTGACCGCCTCGGCGTCATTGTTAGCCAAGTGCAAGTCCAGAACCTGAGCGAGGATTTTGTTGTAGGCCTGGTGCAGATTTTCGAAGGTATTGAACTCGCTCCGATCCTGGTCCATGTTGATCGTGGCCGCGTAACTGGCCATGTGCTGCTCGAGGCGTGCTTCGAAAGATTTATAGTCCTGCTTATCGGCGTCAGAAATGCCCTGATTTTTATGCAAACCAATCAACTCCTGGGTTTGCAAATAGCTGTCGACCCAGGCGCTGCGGATCATCGAGCTGAAAAACACCCCAGGTACGGCGTCGTCGCGGACCGATGTCTCGCTGGTCTCGATCTTCAGTAACCGTGAATACGAGACCACTACCATCAACAGCATGATGGCAATGATGACCGCAAAGCTCGCCAAAATCCTTTGGCGCAAGGTCCAGTTCTTCACAGTAATTCCTCGAGGGCCGATCAAATGGAGGGGAGTATAGCTGAGCAAATGCCATCATCTATCAATGGGTTGTGGGGTGGGTCTCAGGGAATGCAAAAAGATTGTGGTGGAGGGGGATTGACTTGTGGCGGGGCTGTTTGGGGGGCGGGTTGTTTGGTGTGTATATCCGTTGTTGTGGTAACGGCTGAGTAGGGTTTCGCCCTTACGGCGACTCACTTTGCAAAAGCGGCAAAGTAAGCAAAACGCTCTTGCCCCACCACTCGGCACCTCGCTAAGGCTCGGTGTGCCCGTAATCCGACATTGATTTGGGGGGCCGCCGCCATCGGCCATCCATGGCCGAGGGCGGCTAAACCGGCGTCCTGCCGGTTTACCCCCCAAATCAATATCGGATTCCGGCCAGCGTGGTTTAACAGGGCGCCTCAGATCAAGATCAAAAACCAGATCAAAAGACCGCTGACTTCGCCAGCGAATAAGGATGTAAAAGCCACACCGCGTACGCTTCAAAGATTAGGTCGGCTACTAGGCCGCCTCGCTCTGTTTTTGATCTTAGGCGCCCCGTTAAACCACGATGGCTGAACGTAGGCATTGGTCCGTGGGTAAACCGGCAGGACGCCGGTTTAGCCGCACTGGGCCAGGGATGGCCCATTGCGGCGGCCCACGGAGCAATGCCTACGTTCAGGCATGCCGAGCCACAGCGAGGCACCAAGTGGTGGGGCAAGAGCCCTTTGGTTACTTTGGGCTGGGCCGGCATTCCGGCTCTTCCAAAGTGACCCGCCGTAAGGGCGGAACCTTAAGTAGCCGTTACCGCAAAAACGGATATGTACACAAAACAACCACCAAACATCAGAGCATCGCCGCCCTCACCTGCCTCTCCAACTCAACCTTCAACCCCGGCTCCAACTTAAGCTGGCGAGCCAGTTCATCCAAGTAGGCCTTCTCCATGAAGTTCTCCTCATCCACCAGCATCACACTGGCGATATACATCTCAGCCGCCATCTCCGGCGTACTCGCCGCCCGCGCCACATCAGTCGGGTCCAAGGGCTTGTTGAGTTCAGCATGCAACCACTGTTGCAACTCCTGATCGTTATCCAGCTTGGTAAACTCGCCTTCGATCAACGCCCGCTCCCGCTCATCTACATGCCCATCAGCCTTGGCCGCCGCCACCAACGCCTTGAGAATCGCCTGGCTATGCTGCTCAACCTGAGCCGCCGGCAAACGATCAATGGTTTGCGGCTCCCCTTGTGGTGCATTGGCCTGCTGCGCCTGCCAGTTGCCATAGGCCTTGTAGGCAATCACCCCCAACGCCGCCAGGCCACCGTAGGTCAGCGCCTTGCCGCCAAACTTGCGGGCTTTCTTGTTGCCCAGCAACAACCCCATGGCCCCGGCCGCGAGGGCACCACCGCCAGCACCACCCAGCAAGCTTCCCAGCCCGCCGCCACCAAGTAACCCGCCCAAGGCGCCTTTGTCTTCGCTTTTACGCTGGCCACCAGCCTTGTTTTGCAGCATGTCCTGGCCGGACTTGAGCAACTGATCAAGCAATCCACGGGTATTCATCACAGCCTCCAGAAACTTGGGTTTACAGGACTAATAAGGCCACCAGCGTAAAACCAAGTGCCACAAACTCGCGGCCTAGAGTACTTCCAGATGTAACACCGCTCTTGTAGCTTCAAGCTTCAGGCTTGAGCCGACACGTCTTGTTTCACATACGAGGCCATCACCCCGCCATCAATCATTTTTCCTTCGGCACCGAACGGCTTAAGCTATTTGGCATCTGTTTAATGTCCGTTGCGTTTGGCCGAAGGCATGTCCGAACCGTTATCTCTAATCCACCACGTGCCAGGAACGGCGCGGGATTGCTCACGACAGGTTGTATCTATGCACCGCAGGAATTTGCTCAAAGCGTCCATGGCCATCGCGGCTTATACCGGTCTGTCGGCCAGCGGCCTGCTGGCCGCCCAGGCTTGGGCAGGAAATCGTGCCGCGGATGGCGACGCCCTGGCCTTCGACTTCGAGACACTGAAGGCCCAGGCCAAGCAATTGGCCAGCAAGCCATATCAGGACACCAAACAGGTGCTGCCTCCCACTCTGGCCAACATGACCCCGCAGAATTTCAATGCCATCGGTTACGACGGCAACCATTCGCTGTGGAAGGAATTGAACGGCCAGTTGGATGTGCAATTCTTCCACGTCGGCATGGGCTTCAAAACGCCAGTGCGCATGCATAGCGTCGACCCGAAGACTCGAATGTCCCGCGAGGTGCATTTCCGGCCGTCGCTCTTCAACTACGCAAAAACCACGGTCGACACCCAACAACTCAAGGGCGACCTGGGTTTTTCCGGATTCAAGCTGTTCAAGGCGCCGGAGCTGGATCGCCATGACGTGCTGTCTTTCCTCGGCGCCAGCTATTTCCGTGCGGTGGATTCCACTGGCCAGTACGGGCTTTCCGCGCGCGGCCTGGCCATCGACACCTACGCGAAAAAACGTGAGGAGTTCCCCGACTTCACCCAGTTCTGGTTCGAGACCCCGGACAAGGACAGCACCCGCTTCGTGGTCTATGCCCTACTGGACTCACCGAGCGCTACCGGCGCCTACCGCTTCGACATCGACTGTCAGGCCAACCAGGTGGTCATGGCGATCGACGCCCACATCAACGCTCGCACAGCCATCGAACAACTGGGCATCGCGCCGATGACCAGCATGTTCAGTTGCGGCACCCATGAACGCCGAATGTGCGACACCCTCCACCCGCAAATTCACGACTCGGATCGCCTGGCGATGTGGCGCGGCAATGGCGAGTGGATCTGCCGCCCGCTGAATAACCCGGCCACCCTGCAATTCAACGCCTTCGCCGACAAGGACCCGAAAGGTTTCGGCCTGGTGCAGACCGACCATGAGTTCGCCAGCTACCAGGACACCGTTGACTGGTACAGCAAGCGCCCGAGCCTGTGGGTAGAGCCGACAACCGCGTGGGGCGAAGGCTCTATCGATCTGCTGGAAATTCCTACCACCGGCGAAACCCTGGACAACATCGTGGCCTTCTGGACCCCGAAAACACCCGTGGCCGCCGGCGACTCCCTGAACTACGGCTATAAGCTTTACTGGAGCGCCCTGCCGCCGGTCAGCACACCGCTGGCGCAGGTCAACGCCACCCGTTCGGGCATGGGCGGCTTCACAGAAGGTTGGGCACCGGGCGAGCATTACCCCAAGGTTTGGGCCCGACGTTTTGCCGTGGACTTCAACGGTGGTGGCCTGGACCGCTTGCCCGAAGGCACGGGAATCGAGCCGATCGTCACCTGTTCCCATGGCGAAGTGAAGGATTTCAGCGTGCTGGTACTCGATGCCATCAAAGGCTATCGAATCCTCTTCGACTGGTACCCGACCAGTGACAGCGTGGAGCCGGTAGAACTGCGGCTGTTCATTCGCACCCAGGACCGGACCCTGAGTGAAACCTGGCTGTACCAGTACTTCCCACCGGCGCCAGACAAACGCAAATACACCTGACAGGCACGTTGATCGTTCCCATTGTGTGGGAACGATCAACGCCTTTTCAGAACCGAGAAATACTCTTCATTGCCCCAATCAGATACCGCATCGCCACCTGGTCGTTTTCGGTCAGGGCGCGGTACTGCTCCAGCAATTGCGCCTCATCCGAACTCAACCAACGACGGCGCAACGACAGCTTACGGGTCAGAAAAAACTCCAGAACACCCGCTAAACCATAGGTTTTGGCCATGGACTCTTTCTCCGTGTAATAAACATCGACTCCTTGTGCCCATAATCTCCTCCCGTAAAGCGCAATGCTTCCGTGGATAAACAGACTGATTCCCTGGGCCAGAAACCCGCCTTACTTAAAGCGTAGAAACTATCCAGGCGCGTGTGAGATTTTTTTAGAGCAATCACTTAAAAAACACTTTGGCAGTAACGATCTACAGCCTTCGGATGACCAAGGATCACGACTTCTCTGACAACGAGCAATAAAAAACCCACCGTTGTCAGCGGTGGGTTCTGGTTGAACAAACAGCCTGTCAGTCCCGCAAGTCCGACTCATGAATCGGCTGGTCCCGGTGTGTCGCCCGTTGATACTGCGCTGGCCAGATCGCTTTGCGCCCACCGAGGTCATCGTCGGCGTGTAGCGGCCAGTACGGATCACGCAACAGCTCACGGGCCAGGAAGATGATGTCGGCCTGGCAGGTACGCAGGATGTGCTCGGCTTGAGCCGGCTCGGTAATCATGCCCACGGTGCCGGTAGCTATCCCGGACTCTTTGCGCACACGCTCGGCGAAGCGCGTTTGATAGCCGGGGCCGATGGGGATTTCCGCATTGGCGGCGGTGCCTCCGGACGATACGTCGATCAGGTCAACACCCAGCCCTTTCAAGCGGCGCGCCAGCTCTACGGTTTCATCCGGGTTCCAACCGTCTTCCACCCAGTCGGTGGCCGAGAGCCGCACAAACAATGGCAGTTCTTGCGGCCAGACCGCGCGTACGGCTTCGGTCACTTGCAGCACCAGGCGGATGCGATTTTCGAACGAGCCGCCGTATTGGTCCTGACGCTGATTACTCAAGGGCGAGAGAAATTGGTGCAACAGGTAGCCATGGGCGGCGTGAATTTCCACCACTTTGAAACCGGCGACCAACGCCCGCTTGGCCGATGCAACAAACGCCTCGATCACAGCCTGGATTTGCCCTTCGTCCAATTGTTTCGGTGACGTGTGCTGCGGGTCGAAGGCAATCGGCGACGGGCCAACCGGTTGCCAGCCACCGTCGCCTGGCTTGACGCTGCCGTGCTTGCCGAGCCACGGCCGGTGGGTACTGGCCTTGCGCCCGGCGTGGGCCAATTGAATCCCCGCTACCGCGCCCTGGGCACTGATAAAGCGGGTGATGCGTTGCAAGGGTTCGATCTGTTCATCGTTCCACAGCCCCAGGTCCTGAGCGGTGATGCGACCATCGGCGGTGACGGCAGTGGCTTCGGTAAAAATCAGCCCGGCGCCGCCCACGGCCCGACTGCCGAGGTGCACCAGGTGCCAGTCATTGGCCAGGCCGTCGGTGCTGGAGTACTGGCACATCGGCGACACGGCAATGCGGTTGAGCAGGGTCAATTGGCGCAGGGTATAGGGTTCAAGCAGCAGACTCATGGGGCACCTCTTCTCGTATCCGGTGGGCTGGCTCCAGGGTTCTGTTTGAAAGGTCGACGAAAATACCCACCCCCCGGTGGGCTGAAACAGGACAAGGTCACAAGACCAATCACACAGTGCTTAGAGACTAGTCGACAACAAGGGATCTTGGAGGGTTCAGCGCGGTTCGATATGCGCGATCATCAACTGCACGGTTTCCTGGCCCCGGAATTCATTCACATCAAGTTTGTAGGCCAGTTCCACCCAGCGGATGGTCGGGTTTGGCCAGATTTCCCGATCAATGCCAAAGGCAATGCCATCGAGTTTCACCGAACCACATTCGCTCTTGAGCACGACTTTGAGGTGCCGCTCGCCCACCACCCGTTGCTCCACCAACTGGAACACCCCGTGAAACAACGGCTCGGGGAAGTGTTGACCCCAAGGACCGGCGTTGCGCAGGGCACGCGCCAGTTCCAGGTGAAACTCCTCGACCGCCAGGGTGCCATCGGACAACAACCGTCCGGTGAGGTCTTCTTCGCGCAGTTGCCGACGCACTTCGGCATCAAAGGCTTCGGCGAACAACGGGAAATTCGCCTCAGGCAAGGTCAGCCCTGCCGCCATGGCATGGCCGCCGTACTTGGCAATCAGGTTGGGATGCTGGCTGGCCACTACCGCCAGCGCATCGCGAATATGAAAGCCCGGCACCGAACGCCCCGACCCCTTGAGCAAGCCGTCGCCGGCATCGGCGAAGGCAATGGTGGGGCGGAAATACCGCTCCTTCATCCGAGAGGCCAGAATCCCGATGACGCCTTGGTGCCATTCCGGATCAAACAAGCACAAGCCATAAGGCATCGACTCCACCGGCAAGTCCTTGAGCTGGGCCAGGGCCTCGCGCTGCATACCTTGCTCGATAGATTTGCGGTCCTGGTTCATGCCATCCAGTTGCGCAGCCATTTCCCGGGCGGCAGCAACATCACTGGTCAGCAAGCATTCGATGCCCAGGCTCATGTCGTCCAGGCGACCGGCGGCGTTCAGCCGTGGTCCGAGGATAAAACCCAGGTCGGTGGACGTAATGCGAGCGTGGTCGCGCTTGGCTACTTCGAGGATCGCCTTGATCCCCGGCCGGGCGCGACCGGCACGAATGCGTTCCAGGCCCTGGTGGACCAGGATGCGGTTGTTGGCGTCCAGGGGCACCACGTCGGCGACGCTGCCGAGGGCGACCAGATCCAGTAATTCACCGATATTCGGCTGCGGTTTGCTGTCGTACCAGCCGAGGCTGCGCAAGCGGGCGCGCAAAGCCATCAGCACGTAAAAAATCACACCGACGCCGGCCAGGGCCTTGCTGGGAAACTCACAGCCCGGCTGGTTCGGGTTGACGATGGCGTCGGCCGCCGGCAGTTCGTCGCCTGGCAAGTGGTGATCGGTCACCAGTACCTTGAGCCCCGCCGCTTTCGCCGCCGCGACGCCTTCGACGCTGGAGATGCCATTGTCCACGGTGATCAGCAACTGTGGCTGGCGTTGCAGGGCCACAGCGACGATTTCCGGGGTCAGGCCGTAGCCGTATTCAAAGCGGTTAGGCACTAGGTAATCGACATGGGCCGCCCCGAGCAAGCGCAAACCAAGAGTGCCCACCGTGCTGGCCGTGGCGCCGTCCGCATCGAAGTCGCCAACGATAAGGATCCGCTGGCGTTGCTCCAGCGCCGTCACCAGCAAGTCCACGGCGGCATCGATGCCCTTGAGTTGCTGATACGGGATCAACCGCGCCAGACTTTTATCCAACTCGGCTTCCGATTGCACCCCGCGCGCGGCATAGAGACGGGTCAACAGCGGTGGCAATTCACCGAGAAACGGCAGGACGGCGGGCAACGGACGGGGATCGATACGCATGGGATGACGGAGGCTTCTCTTTGATACAACGTTGAAAATGAAGGCTGAAAACAGCGGCGATTCCGTGTGGGCACTGTCGAGCTTTAGCGAGGCTGCGATGCAGACGCTGCGGTCTGGCAGATACACTCAGGTGATCCCATCGCAGCCTCGCTGGGGCTCGACAGCTCCCACATCGACCTGTTTCGTTTCCCCGGACCGTATGCCTGACCAGGTACCGAAATGTCAGTCGCGCTCGCCAACCAACCATTCCAGCTGGACTTCATGCTGTCCACGGTCATCTGTCACGAAGATCGTGCCTTCGCTGATCATCACGTCCCACTTGATCACCCGTGGCATGTCCTTGGCCAGGGTTTCCAGAATTTCCTGGGGCACGGCCGCGATATGTACGTTTTTCAGGTTCTTCGCCACCGGAACCACTTTGCCTTCCCAGACACGCAGGCTGCCATACGCCAACAAAGTGGTGCGTTCGGTACGGCGCGAACACCAGGTCAGGCGATCGGCATCGGGCTGGCCGACTTCAATCCAGTGCAGAACACGATCATCCAAACTTTTTTCCCACAGGGCTGGCTCGTCTACATCTGACAAACCACGACCAAAAGCCAACTGTTCGTTGTAGAAAAGGGCGTAGGCCAGCAAACGCACGGTCATGCGCTCTTCGGTTTCCGAAGGGTGGCGGGCGATGGTCTGTTTGACGCTCTCGTACACCGAACGATCAAGGTCGGTGAGGTTGAGTTCAAATTTGTAGGTCGTGGACGGCTGGGCCATGAACGGGCTTCTAAAGACAGGGAAAGGCGGCAAGTCTAACCGATGGTGGGGTCATTCAACGAATCCTGCGCTGCATCATCCTTATCCCTGTGCCATTGGCCTATGTTAAAAGGCATCACACACCTGCCCTGCGCCTGAAAGGATCCCCATGTCGTTTACCGCCAAACCGCTTGCCGGCCTGAAAGTCATCGAACTCGGCACCCTGATCGCCGGCCCGTTCGCCTCGCGTATCTGTGCCGAGTTCGGCGCCGAGGTGATCAAGGTCGAATCCCCGGACGGTGGCGACCCGCTGCGCAAGTGGCGCAAGCTCTATGAAGGCACGTCGCTGTGGTGGTTCGTCCAGGCGCGTAACAAGAAGTCCCTGACCCTGAACCTCAAACACCCGGACGGTTTGGCGATCCTCAAGCAATTGCTGGCCGACGCGGACATCCTGATCGAGAACTTCCGCCCCGGCGTGTTGGAAAAGCTCGGCCTGAGCTGGGAAACCCTGCATGCCCTGAACCCGAAACTGGTGATGGTGCGGCTCTCGGGCTTTGGCCAGACCGGACCGATGAAGGATCAACCGGGCTTTGGCGCAGTCGGCGAATCCATGGGCGGCCTGCGCTATATCACCGGTTTCGAGGACCGTCCGCCGGTGCGCACCGGAATTTCCATCGGCGACTCCATTGCCGCGTTGTGGGCGGTGATTGGTGCGCTGATGGCCTTGCGTCATCGCGAGGTCAATGGCGGCCTGGGCCAGGTGGTGGATGTGGCGCTGTATGAAGCCATCTTCGCCATGATGGAAAGCATGATCCCCGAGTTCGACGTGTTCGGTTTTATCCGCGAGCGCACCGGCAACATCATGCCGGGGATTACCCCGTCATCGATCCATACCAGCCTGGATGGCAAGCATGTGCAGATTGGCGCCAATGGCGATGCGATCTTCAAGCGCTTCATGTCAGCCATTGGCCGTGAGGACTTGGCCAGCGATCCTGAACTGGCGAGCAACGACGGCCGAGACAACCGCCGTGACGAGCTGTACGGGGTGATCGACCGCTGGGTCAATTCGCTGCCGCTGGAGCAGGTGGTCGAGCAGTTGAATAAGGCAGAAGTGCCCGCCAGCCGGATCTACAGCGCGGAAGACATGCTGGGCGACCCGCAGTTTCTTGCTCGGGAGATGTTCCTCAAGGCACAACTGCCCGGCGGCAAAGACTTCAAGATGCCGGGCATTGTGCCCAAGCTCTCGGACACCCCCGGCAGTTGCGAGTGGGTAGGGCCGCAATTGGGGGAACATAACAATGTGGTGCTCAATGAATTGGGCTACGACGCCGCCGCTATAACCCGACTGCGCACAGATGGCGCGATCTGAAAAAAGTTTTCAGGAGAACACTCAAGACAATGGCCTGTTGCTTCAAACGCCGACTCATTCGGCTGTGTTTCATGACCTCGCTGCTCGGTGCCCTACCGCTCTCGGGCCAGGCCGAAGAAACCTTGACCTGGCTGGTCCGTGACCTGCCGCCGATGACGATTCTCGAAGGCCCGCAAAAGGGCCGGGGTGCTGTAGATCAACTGTTGCCGATACTCATCGAGCGCCTGCCGGAATACCGGCACCAGATCCTGCACGTCAATCGCGCCCGCGGCCTACAAATGCTCCAGGCGCCCTCCTTCACCTGCGACCCGTCCCTGCTGTGGACGCCGGCACGGGCAAAGTCGATTGTGTTTTCCACGCCCGCATTCGCGGTGGTGGCCAATGGGGTGACGATCCGTCAGAGCCAGCAGGAGGCGCTGGCACCATTCATCGTCGATGGACAGTTTGATCTGGCAGCGTTTCTAGAGGCTCAGGAGGCGCGGCTCGGGATCATCGCCGAACGCAGCTACGGTCCCGTCATTGATGAGCGGCTGCAACAGGCCAACCCTCACAAGCTGACAGCACACTACGGCAATGACGCCATCGGCAGCCTGTTGCAGATGCAGCAACGGGGACGACTGGAGGTGGTCTTGGGGTATTGGCCGGAGGTCCGCTACCAGGCCCTGCAGCAGAATATCGATCCCCATGACCTGATCTTCTATCCGATCACCGGGAGCATGCCTTACCAGCGCATCCATATCGGCTGCTCTGACACGCCCCATGGTCGTAATGCCATGGCCCGCATCAACCAGGTGCTGCGCCGCATCCCTCAGGACAGCCTGTTGCAGTCCTACGCCTCATGGCTCGACCCAGTACTGCGAACGCACTACTTGAATGACAACCCGCAGTTTTTTCAGGACGCCCCGGATCAATGACAAATCGCGGGCAAAAAGAAACCCCGAGCAGTGGGGAAACAACTCGGGGTTAAACATGGCCTACAAAGACCAGTAACAACAGGCCACAAGCACCGGAGCACAATGCTTGATCCCGTTGTTACAAAATCTGACTCGCCTTGGTGTAGGAAGGTTCCAAACAAAAATAAATCTTCATGTACAGGCTGGGGAGCGGGTCAGGGCCGCATTGCGCAACGCCGCAATCACCGAAGGTTCCAGTCGACCTTCGGCAATCATAAGGTCGCGGTGCAAACAATCCACCACATCCACCAAGGTGCGTTTATCGGTCAGTTGGGCCTGATCGACTTCACGTTCGACAACGATGGCACCACTTGGGCTCTTTACCGTCACCAGGCATTCGCCCTGCGCGTCCGAGGGGGTCAGCGTAACCTGATAAGGGCTCAGTGCTTCACCGAGCATTAGGCTGATACTTTCCATCTCGATCACCTTCAATAGTTCGAAAACAGTCGTGTAAACGGCAGATGTATCTAACTCAAGTGACTACTTTTTGCGTAGGAAAGTTCGCCTTTTCGTCTTTTGGGTCTGTCGGGGAGTGACTTCGACCAGCATGCACTTGCAACATGACAACGAAAAAACGACTGCACATAACTGCTTACTCATTGGCCTGGAATCTGGTGATGCAGCAGCCAATGACGTTACTGGCCAGACCTATACTCATTAAGCGCACCTCACCCCACCAGACAGGTAGAAGCGCATGTCACAAGGCCCAACCCGAAGGATGAACCCCATGCTGGAACACACTAAAGAGCAGGCTGAACTGGAGAAGGTTCACGTAGAAATAAAAAAGCTGGTAGCGGAGCAACGTAAATACAACGCAGAAGTAAGCAAGATAACCTGTGAAACTTTCTGGTACCCCATGGGCATCGCATTAGCCGTAGTGGCCACGATTTCCACCGCCACCGCGCTGCTGATCAAATTGCTTACATAACCGAAGACCCGGGTGCCCCCCAAACACCGGTCAAGGCCTATCAGAAAGAAAAAACGCCGCAGCCCCTGGAAGGGAATGCGGCGTTTTTTTGAGCTTCGTGGGGGCATACCTTCAGGCCATCTTCTCCATTAACAGGCTAGAATCCCGGAATTGTCCTGGGAGCCCGCTTTGAAAACCGCGTCTGAAAAGCCATTGCGCATCGTCCTCGCCGACGACCATCCGATTTTCCTGATCGGCTTGCGGGCGCTGCTGGAGCGTGATGAACGGGTGAGCATCGTTGGCGAAGCCAGTTCGCCCCAGGCCCTCACCGAGTTGCTGCAACACTGTGCCTGCGATGTGCTGGTCACCGACTTCATGATGCCCGCCGAGCCCCAGGCTGATGGCCTGCGTCTGATTGAGCAACTGCGCCGGAATTACCCGACCCTGCCCATCGTAGTCGTGACGATGCTCAACAACGCAGGGCTTTTTCATTCCATTCTGGAGCTTGGGGTCATGGGCTTGCTCAGCAAGGCCAGCCTGGCCGACGAACTGCCCGAGGCGGTCCGGCAAGTGCGGCTACAGCGTCGCTACGTGGCCCACACCATTCGTCAGGCGCTGAGCCTGGCTGGCGAAGTGGGCCCTGATCGCCTGCACTCCCAGGAGCAACTGTCACCCCGTGAGCTGGAAGTGATCCGCCTGCTGGCCGCCGGGATGACGGTGGGCGAAATCGCGGCAAACCTCAATCGCAGCAAGCAGACTGTCAGCACGCAAAAAGTCAGCGCCATGCGCAAGCTCGGTCTTTCCAGTGATGCCGCACTGTTCATCTATGGGCAGGAACACGGCTTGGCCTAAGCCGCAAACTCCGGGCATTGCGCAATCCACTGCCGCAGCGCCTGAGCACTCATGGGCCGAGCGATGAAACAGCCTTGCAACCAGGCTGTGCCCAGTGCGCAAACCGCTTCACGGTCAGCCGCAGTTTCAATGCCGGTCACCACGACGCCCACGCCCAAGTGCCCCGCCATGCTCATGGCTCCGGCAACGACCGCTGCCTTGCGCTCGTCGTCGGCCATCCCGCAGGCAAAGGCTGGCGGAATTTTCAACTCGGTGAACGGCAACTCCAGCAAACGCTGCAAGCTGGTACCTCCGACACCGAAATCGCCGATAGACAACTTGCAGCCGATCATACGCAGGCGCAGTAAACCGGTGACATGGGTGCTGTCGGTCTTCAAGCGGGAAGTTTCGACCAGTTCCAGAGTGAGGCTGTGGGCCGGGATCGCGAAGCGTTGCAACAAGGCCTGCAAGGCTTGGGGAAAGTGTCCGTGTTCAAGCACTCGCCCGGGAATGTTGACCGACACAGGCAATACCTTGCCCGAATCCTGTAGCACTTGGGCGGCGATTCCCAGCGCCTCTTCCAGCACATGCCAGGTGAAGGCCTCTTCCAACCCGGCAAACTCCAGCACGGATAAAAACTCGTCGGGCAACAACAGACCTCGTTCAGGGTGCTGCCACCGAGCCAACGCCTCCACACCTTGCAGCTCTCCTGTCTGGCTGACAATGGGTTGGAACCACGTACTGGCGCAGCGTGCGATGGCTGCATGGCAGGCCCCTGACGGTCCTGGCTGCGCCTCGACCTCGTTCGTCCCCAGCAACTGGCGTACCCGTTCCCAGGACATGACTGGTGGACCTGGCCGCAAGCGTTGCTGGCACGCGGCGAGCAATTGCCCGATCAGCGTCGCCGACGCCGGCTTGGGCAAGCACCCCAACACGTTGAGCCCGGCTTGACGCGCCATATTCGCCACGCCCTCCAGTACGTCGGGCTCGGCATTGCTCAACAGAATCAACACCTGAGCCTGCCGGTGTTCGGCCAACTCACGGATCAACTCCAGGCCGTCACCCTGCTCCAGGTACAGATCGCAGATGGCGATATCCACCGGCCCCTTGCTGGCCAGTGATTGGCGGGCCGCTTCGACACTTTCCGCCGTAAGCACATTGAACACGCCGTTGGCGTTGAGCATCTGGTGCAGGGCCATCAGTTGGAACGGGTTATCTTCAAGGATCAGGACTTTGAGTGAACGCATGGGAAACCCTGTGGGCGCGAGCAAGGTCGCCCACACTAGTCAAAACATGGTCCATACCCCATAGGACGAGTCCTATTTAGCCGTAATCAGATAGGGCTCAATATCTCGTCGCAACTGCGCCAATGCGCCGGACAAAGCCAGCCATTGCGCCGGTAATTCACCGCTGCGCCGCTCACGCACACTGACATCTAGCGCCACGCAGGCCTTGGCCAGCGGCAGCGCATCCACCAGGCAACAAATACCCTTGAGGCGATGCAAGGAGGCCGCCAGCCGCGCCAAGTCCTGATCGTCCATGGCGCCGGAGAGTGCGCTGTGTTCGTGCTCAAGACTCTTCGCCAACTCCTGCAACATCCGCTGCAGGACTGGCCCCTCGGCCTGGGTCATGGTACGCAGGGTGTGGATATCAAAGGAGCGCGGGGGTACCACACGGGCCAGCACCTGGGCCCATTGCTCCAGGGTAACGGGCTTGACCAGCAGTTCGTCCATACCGGCCTCCCGACAGCGCAGGCGTTCGTCATCAAAAGCATTGGCCGTGCACCCCACCAGCGCACAACGCGGGCGTTGCTCCTGGGCCTCGATCTCGCGAATGGCCTGGCTCAAGGCATAACCCGACATCCCCGGCATCTGGCAGTCGGTCACCAGCAGGTCGAATGCCTCGACACGCCAACGCTGCAGGGCTGCCTCAGCGGTATTGAGGGACACCACCTGATGACCGAGGAACTGTAATTGCTGTGCCAGCACCAGGCGGTTGGCCGGCAGATCATCGACAATCAACACCGACAACACTCGGCCGGCAGGTTGCGGCGAGACGGCGGCGGGCACGTCGTCACTGCTGACCCGGTCCAGGTGCAGATCAACGCATACCGTCGTGCCTTCGCCCAGAAGACTGTGCAAGGTAATTTCCCCACCCATCAGCTCCACCAATTGCTGACAGATGCTCAAACCCAGGCCCGTCCCACCGTGTTCGGCAGCCGTCAGCGGACTGACCTGGATAAACGGTTTGAACACACGGGCCTGTTGTTCGACACCGATCCCCGGGCCGCTGTCCTCAACGCACAGGTGCAAGTATTCGGTACCCGCCTCATCCACCTTGGATGCGACGCTGACACGGACCTCTCCCTGCTCCGTGAACTTGAGTGCATTGCCCAGCAGGTTGTGCATGACCTGGCGCAGACGCAGCGGGTCGAACCAATAATGCCCTTGCGCCTGCGGGTCGAAGGCCAAGGTCAGGTGCAGGCCATTTTTCTGTGCTGTCGCTTCAAACAGCCGCTGAATACCTTCGAAAAAACTTTTCAGGTCGGTGGTCTGTGGGGCCAATTGCAAATGGCCCGCTTCGATCTTGGCCAGATCCAGGCTGTCGCCCATCAACGCGATCAGCTCCCGCGCCGAGCGATGGGCCACTCGCAGCGCTTCGGACACTGGTTTGCCTGAGGCCGTCGCGCGTTCCTGTTCCAACTCCAGCAAACCGATGATGGCGGTCATCGGCGTACGAATCTCATGACTGAGGGTCGAGAGGAAGGCACTTTTTGCAAAGTTCGCCTCATCGGCGGCCTGGCGCGCGTCCATCAACTGAGTTTCCAGAACCTTGCGCTCGTTGATATCGATCCAGCCTCCAAGTAAACCTTGCAGCTGGCCTTGGGCGTCGAAGAACGGCACCGTCCACTGGTAGACATGGAAGGTTCCACCGTTGAACTCCAACTCCCGATCAACAAACAATGACTGATGCTTGGCCAATTGCTCCATGTGGCCTGCGTGCAGGCGTGCCGCGGTAGCTTCGGGTAACAGGCCGCTTTCCATCAGGGTCAGGCCCTGGATCAGTTCAAGTCGGGTGGCCAATTGTTGCTCATAGCTTTTGTTGCACGTCACCAGGCGGCCGGCCAAGTCGCGAACAAACACCGGATTAGGCATGCCATCGAGCAAGGCACGCTTGAATGCCAACTGATCGTTAAGCCGCTGTTCAGCCGCCAGACGCTGGCGGATCTGGCGCTTGAGCCGGCTGTTCCAGACCAGAGATACCAATACGAACAAGATGGCCGTGGCGACCATCCAGTAAGCCCAAGGCGGCACGCGTTGCCAGACCGGCATTGGAATTGCCACTGCCCCCAACCAGCGCAAACGCAAGGTGCTCAACTCAGCCACCGGCAACGCTTCCAGGGCCTTGTTCAGAATACTCAGCAGCTCAGGCTGGTCCTTGCGCACCGACAGACTGTTGGCCGACCATTTGCCGTCGACGCTACGACCGATGCGCAACTCATCGGTCGGGTAGCTCTGCACTTCCACTTCACTTTGTACGGTCGCGGCCGCATCGCCGCGCATCACCAGCTCACGCGCCTGGGCGTAGTTGTCCACCAGCCGCAGCTTGATAGTGGGGTGCTCACGACGGATATAACTTTCCAGGACATGCCGTGCCGGCAGCGCCAGCACCTTACCGGAAAGCTCGCTCAAGCTTGTCACCGGCGGCGCCTCGACACGCTCGACAAACACCCAGCCGGAACCGCCAAAACCATGGCTGAAATTGAGGAATCCCTTGCGTTCCTGACTCTCGACCAGCGTGGTGTTCATGTCCGCCCTGCCCGCCTCCAGCAACTCCAGGGTCTGCGCAGTGGAAAATACTTCCTCGAAGACGAACTGCAAGCCGGTCATCCGCGAGATGCGATTAAGCACATCGACATTCAGACCAACCCACACACCGTTCTTGTCCTTGAATACGTAAGGCGACAGTTGCTGGGTCGACACCACCACGTGGGGATGCCGGAGTAGCCACGCCTGCTCCGACGCCGATAACTCTATGCGCTCACCGGCAAGACCGACGCCCAGACCGGTGGTCCAGCGTGCGAGGATTTCCCGCTGCACCGACTCATCGATAGTCGACAGCGCGCGATCCATCATCGTGCCCAATAGCGGATCGGCCTGGCGCGTGGCAAAAGCAAAACCAATCGGCGCCAGCCTGCTCTCCACCCTGATCTGCAAACCCAGATAAGGGCGCAGGGATTTGTAGGCTCGCACAATCACTTCATTGCCGATAAAGGCATCGGCATCGCCCTGCTTCAGGGCTTCCAGGCCACTGTAGAGGTTGGGGGCCAGCATGATATGGCTGTCGGGGTACGCCGCGTGCACGTTGTTGACGTTGGCGTAGCCCTCCAGCAATACCACTTTCTTGTCATTCAGGTCCTCGTTTTGCGTGTCGTCGTCCCGCCGCACAACCACCACCGAACGGTCCGGCATGTAATCCCGGGTAAACGCCAACCCAGGCACATCGCGCTCGTAGCCATTGGCACTGGTGAGAATATCGATGGCCCCGGCACGCAGGGCTTCCACTGCCTGCGCCCGCTCGGCGAAGCCCAGCACTTGCATCGACACGCCCAGGCGCGCACCCACCAGGCTTAGGTAGTCGGCGCTGATGCCTTGGTAGCGATTACGGTCGCGGGTGATATCAATCGGCTGATAGTCATCAATGGAGATCCCCACTTTCAGCGTTCGGTGGGCCGCCAACCACTGCTGTTCGGCGGGTGCCAGGGGCATGGATGCCAGCGGGATAAACGCCGGCACCAACTTGAAAGGCAGGCTGACGGCAGCCAGGCTTGAGGGCGCGTGACAGAGCCATAGCACGCACATTAGCCACAAACGCCATCGGGTCGATAACCACACCGTGTCGGTTTCCTTGGTTGTTATTTTGCCAACTGTGCCCTCGCAAAGAGGGCCTTAGCGAGTATGGCTCGCTAAAAAGAAAAAGCCCGTCACGAGGACGGGCTTGTACAACGCTGTAAAGCCTTGAGGTCAGAGCGGCTTGCCGCGATTGCCGTGCTGGCTGACGAAAGCCTGTACCGCTTTCAGATCATTGGCCAGGACCGTGCAACGCTCTTCGCGCTCGAACAGGTCCGCCAAGTGCGGCGGCAGCTCCAGGGCTTTGCCGACACCGGCCTTTTCCACCGCTTCCGGGAATTTGACCGGATGGGCGGTGCCGAGGATCACCATCGGGATGTCCAGACTGCGGCGGCATTCACGTGCGGCCTTGACGCCGATGGCGGTGTGCGGGTCCAGCAGCTCGCCGGTCTGGGCGTAGACTTCGGCGATGGTTTCGCAGGTTTGCGCGTCATCCACGGCCAGGGAGTCGAACAGCTTGCGGGTTTCGGTCCAGCGCTCTTGCTCGACGCTGAAACCGCCACCTTGCTTGAAACTCTCCATCAGGTCGGCGAGTGCCGCGCCGTTGCGACCGTGCATGTCGAACAACAAGCGTTCGAAGTTCGACGAAACCATGATGTCCATGGACGGCGACAGCGTGGCGTGCAGGGTTTCCTTGACGTACTGGTTGCCGCTCATGAAGCGGTGCAGGATGTCATTGCGGTTGGTGGCGACGATCAATTGGTTGATCGGCAGGCCCATATTGCGCGCCAGGTAACCGGCGAAGATATCGCCGAAGTTACCGGTCGGCACCGAGAACGACACCGAACGCGCCGGGCCGCCCAGTTGCAGGGAGGCGTGGAAGTAGTAGACGATCTGGGCCATGATCCGCGCCCAGTTGATCGAGTTCACCGCTACCAGGCGGGTGCCTTTGAGGAAGCTTTGGTCAGCGAAGCTGGCCTTGACCATTTCCTGGCAGTCATCGAAGTTGCCTTCGACGGCGATGTTATGGATGTTCTCGCCGAAGAGAGTGGTCATCTGCCGACGCTGCACTTCTGACACGCGGTTGTGCGGGTGCAGGATGAAGATGTCGACGTTTTCGCAATGCTTGCAGCCTTCGATGGCCGCCGAGCCGGTATCACCGGAGGTGGCACCGATGATCACCACGCGCTCTCCGCGCTTCTCCAACACGTAGTCCAGCAGACGACCCAGCAATTGCAGGGCGAAATCCTTGAACGCCAGAGTCGGGCCGTGGAACAGTTCCAGAACCCATTCATTGCCGTTCAACTGACGCAACGGTGCGATGGCGTTGTGGGAAAACACGCCGTAGGTCTCTTCGAGGATTTTCTTGAAATCTGCATCCGGAATGCTGCCGGTGACAAACGGGCGCATGACCCGGAACGCCAGCTCGTGGTATGGCAAACCGGCCCAGGAGGCAATTTCTTCCTGGGTGAAACGTGGCAGGTTTTCCGGCACGTACAGGCCGCCGTCAGTGGCGAGGCCTGCCAACAGGACATCTTCGAAATTCAGGGCCGGTGCCTGGCCGCGGGTGCTGATGTAACGCATGACTGGCTCCTCTAAAACATTCTCGAACAGAGGCCGCCGAACACACGGGGCCCCTGGAAAAATCGGTTAGTTCAGGTGTTCGACGCGAATCCGCACCACCGGACCAACCACGCCCTGAAGGGCTTCCAGCGCAGTAATGGCATCGTTCATGTGCTGTTCCAGCACACGATGGGTCAGCAGGATCATAGGCACCAGACCGTCGTGTTCTTCGACTTCCTTCTGCATGATCGATTCAATGTTGATGCCGCGCTCCGACAAGATGCTGGCGACCTGGGCCAACACGCCCGGATGATCCTTGGCCTGGATTCGCAGGTAGTAGGAGCTTTCGCAGGCTTCGATCGGCAGGATCGGGTGGGCCGACAACGAATCCGGCTGGAACGCCAGGTGCGGTACGCGGTTCTCCGGGTCGCTGGTCATGGCGCGAACCACGTCCACCAGGTCGGCGATCACGGACGAGGCGGTCGGTTCCATGCCGGCGCCAGCGCCGTAGAACAGGGTCGAACCGGCGGCGTCGCCGTTGACCATCACTGCGTTCATCACGCCATTCACATTAGCGATCAGGCGGTCGGCCGGGATCAGCGTCGGGTGTACACGCAACTCGATACCGGCGGCGGTGCTGCGCGCCACGCCCAGGTGCTTGATGCGGTAGCCCAGCGCTTCGGCGTAATTCACATCGGCGGTGGTCAGCTTGGTGATGCCTTCGGTGTAGGCCTTGTCGAACTGCAGCGGGATACCAAAGGCGATGGAAGCCAGGATGGTCAGTTTGTGGGCCGCGTCGATGCCTTCGACGTCGAAGGTCGGATCGGCTTCGGCGTAACCCAGGGCCTGGGCTTCGGCCAGCACGTCTTCGAACGTACGGCCCTTCTCGCGCATTTCGGTGAGGATGAAGTTACCGGTGCCGTTGATGATGCCGGCCACCCAGTTGATGCGGTTGGCGGACAAGCCTTCACGAATCGCCTTGATCACCGGGATACCACCGGCAACAGCCGCTTCGAAAGCGACGATCACGCCCTTCTCCCGGGCCTTGGCGAAGATTTCGTTACCGTGTACGGCGATCAAAGCCTTGTTGGCGGTGACCACGTGTTTGCCGTTTTCGATGGCCTTGAGTACCAGTTCGCGGGCCACGGTGTAGCCGCCCACCAGCTCGATAACAATATCGATTTCAGGGTTGGTGGCAACTTCAAAGACATCGTTGGTAATCGCAATACCGGTCGTTTGGAACTGAGGCTTTGGCGTACGCGTGGCAATTTGAGCCACTTCAATCCCACGCCCTGCACGGCGGGAAATTTCCTCGGCGTTACGCTGAAGTACGTTGAAGGTGCCGCCACCGACGGTCCCTAACCCACAGATGCCTACTTTGACCGGTTTCACTGAAGAACTCCCCATGAAACGGCCGACTCAAGGTCGGCCGTGGAAAACAGCCGCACAACTGCGGCTCTCTATTAATGACGCGCCGACCATTGTCGTCGCGCCATGATCGTCAAAGGCTCGACGATACTGTTTATTTGGCACCCAGCGCCAGTTTGGCAACTTGTGGTGCAGGCTGGTAGCCCGGGATGACCTGACCGTCGGCCAAGACGATGGCCGGCGTGCCGTTCACACCGATGGACTGACCAAGGGCGAACTGTTTGGAAACCGGGTTGGCACACTTGGCAGCCTTGATTTCCTTACCGTCGACCATCTTGTCCATGGCCGCTTTCTTGTCAGTCGAGCACCAGACCGCTTGCAACTGCTCATCACCCGGCGAACCCAGGCCTTGGCGCGGGAATGCCACATAGCGCACTTCAACGCCCATTTTGTTCAGCTCAGGCACTTCGGCGTGAAGCTTGTGGCAGTACGGGCAGGTGGTGTCGGTGAATACGGTGATGTGGGTCTTGGTTTCACCAATCGCCGGGTACACCACGGTTTCGGCCACCGGGATACCGTTGATCAGCTTGGACACGCCCAAGCGTTCGGCTTTCTCGGTCAGGTTGACCGGCTTGCCGTCTTTGAGTTGGAACAGGTAGCCCTGAACGATGTACTGGCCATCGGCACTGGCATACAGCACGCGGCTGCCCTTGAGCTTGACTTCGTACAGGCCGGCCATCGGGCTGGCGCTGATGCTTTCCACCGGGGTATCAAGCTTGAGGTTTTGCAGGCTCTGGCGAATAGCCTTCTCGGCGGCATCATCGGCAACGGCAAAGGTTGAGACCAACGCAATAGCTGCGGCGGCAAAAATCTGGGTCAAGCGCATGGGAACTCCTGAAGGCAGATGCAGGGACGGGGGCAAGAACACCGGTCTGAAAACACGGGTTGGGGCCGTCCCCTTTGCGAACCGGCAAAGCCTACCACAGTTGGGCGGGAGGGCCGACTGTGGTAGGTAAATTGGCGCTTTTTCAACCACGCGGATGGTGCTTGGCATGCATATCCTGCAAGCGTGCCCGTGCCACATGGGTGTAGATCTGGGTGGTGGACAGGTCACTGTGGCCCAACAGCATTTGCACCACCCGTAAATCCGCACCGTGGTTGAGCAAATGGGTGGCAAAGGCATGACGCAGCGTATGGGGCGACAGCGACTTGCCGATCCCGGCGACCTTGGCCTGGTGCTTGATGCGGTGCCAGAAGGTCTGGCGGGTCATTTGCTCACCCCGCAGGCTGGGGAACAGTACGTCGCTGGGACGCCCGCCCAGCAGTTCGCTACGGGCATCGCGCATGTAGCGCTCGACCCAGACAATCGCTTCCTCCCCCATCGGTACCAGCCGCTCCTTGCTGCCCTTGCCCATCACCCGCAACACGCCCTGGCGCAGATTGACCTGCTCCAGGGTCAGGCTGATCAGCTCCGTAACCCGCAGGCCGCAGGCATACAGAACTTCGAGCATGGCGCGGTCACGCTGGCCGATGGCTTCACTCAGATCGGGCGCCGCCAGCAAGGCTTCAACGTCGGCTTCTGACAGGGATTTAGGCAATGGCCTACCCAGTTGCGGCATGTCGACTTGCAGGGTCGGGTCGACGGCGATCAGTTTTTCCCGCAGCAAGTAGCGATAGAAGCCACGCACGCCGGAGAGAAAACGCGCCGTGGAACGCGGCTTGTAGTTTTGCTCCAGACGCCAGGCCAGATGGTCGAGGATCAGTTCGCGACCAGCATTGATCAGCTCCAGGTTCTTCTCCTGCAGCCAACCATTGAACAGGGCCAAATCACTGCGGTAGGCCTGGCGGGTGTTGTCCGACAGGCCCTTTTCCAGCCAGAGGGCGTCGAGGAAGCGGTCTATCAGGGGGTGATCGATGGCAGGCATGGGCACTCGGGCAGCGCTGGCACGGGGCTTTGCGCAAATTAATAGTGAACTGTGACGAAGGTCACTAGTCTTTCATAGCCAGCTATTTCAAGGAACAGGGAGCTTCAATGAACGAACAACAGATTTTGTTGGCTTTTGGCGGTATCGGCGTGGCCGCGCTGGGGTGCCAGTGGTTGGCTTGGCGCCTGAAACTGCCGGCGATCCTGTTTCTGCTGCTGACCGGGATTTTGGTGGGGCCAGTGCTGGGCTGGCTCAACCCGCAAGAGATGTTTGGCCCGTTACTGATGCCGTTGGTGTCGCTCGCGGTGGCGCTGATTCTGTTTGAGGGCAGCCTGACCCTGCACCTGTCGGAATGGCGGGAAATCGGCAGCGTGGTACACCGGTTGGTGACGATCGGAGCGCTGTCGACCTGGGCCGTGATCACCCTCGCAACCCATTGGCTACTCGGTTTCGATTGGATGCTGGCCCTGCTGTTCGGCACCCTGACGCTGGTGACCGGGCCGACGGTGATCGTGCCCATGCTGCGTGTCGTACGCCCCAAAGCCTCTATCGCCAACATCCTGCGCTGGGAAGGCATTGTCATCGACCCGATCGGCGCATTGCTGGCGGTGGTGGTCTACAGCTTCATTATCGCCCGCGCCTCCGGTGACGGCTTGAGCCACAGCCTGCTGACCTTTGGCGGGGTGATTGTGTGTGGCAGCCTGTTCGGCATTGCCGGCGGCTGGGTACTGGGGCAGATCATGCGTCGGCAATGGCTGCCGGAATACCTGCACAACCTGGCGACCCTGGCGGGCGTGTTGGGGGTCTTTATCGCCTCCAACCAGGCGATGCACGAATCCGGCCTGCTGGCGGTGACATTGATGGGCATGTGGATGGCCAATATGAAGGGCGTCGATGTGCGACACATCCTGCACTTCAAGGAGAACCTCAGTGTCCTGCTGATCTCCGGGCTGTTCATCCTGCTGGCGGCGCGGCTGGACCTGAACGCATTGATCGCCCTGGGGCCATTTGTGCTGATCTTGTTGTTGATCATTCAGTTTATTGCACGGCCATTGAATGTCGCCCTGTCGACCTTTGGCTCGAACCTGAATTGGCGGGAACGGGCACTGCTGGCGTGGATTGCACCACGAGGGATAGTGGCGGCGGCGGTGTCAGCGATTTTCGCCATTCGCCTGGATGAAGCAGGTCATGAAGGTGCGCTGCTGCTGGTGCCCCTGACCTTTGCGGTGATTATCGGCACGGTGGTGTTGCAGAGTGCCACGGCACGTCCACTGGCTCGCCTATTGAAAGTGGCGGAGCCGGCGCCCAGCGGTTTTCTGATCGTCGGTGCCAACGGTCCGGCACGCATACTGGGTAAAGCCTTGCAACAGTTGGGCTGTCGGGTGCTGTTGACCGATTCGAGCTGGGAGAATATCCGCGCCAGCCGGATGGAGGGTTTGCCGACCTATTTTGGTAACCCGGCGTCGCAGCATGCCGAATCGCATCTGGACCTGGTGGGCTTGGGGCACTTGTTGGCACTGTCGCCGTCAGGCGAATTGAACACCTTGGCCGCCATGCGTTTTCGCCATGAGTTTGGCCAGCGACTGTTTGCCCTGGCCAGCAGTCAGGAAAGCCGACGAACCGACAAGCACCGGGCAAGCCATGAGCATCGTGGACATTTGCTGGGGAGCCAGCCGCTGAGCTACACCAAACTGGCCAGCCTGTTGGGGCAAGGGGCTGAGCTCTACAGCACTAACCTGACGGACGGATTTGGTTGGGACGACTATCAAGCACTGCACGGCGAGCGCGCAATCTTGCTGTTTGCCCGGGACACCAGTGGCTGGGTGCATGTGGTGACACCGCAAAGCGGCTTGAAGCCGGTGGCGGGATGGACGTTGCTGGCCGTGATCCAGCCAGAGCAATAGACAAATCCCGGGCAACAAAAAAGCAGCCCGTAGGCTGCTTTTTTCTGCATCGGGAAGCTGGACTTAAGCCAGTTTTTCCTTGATGCGAGCTGCTTTACCGGACAGGTCACGCAGGTAGTACAGCTTGGCTTTACGTACGTCACCGCGACGTTTAACGGCCATGCTGTCGATTTGCGGGCTGTAGGTCTGGAAAGTACGCTCTACGCCAACACCGTTGGAGATTTTACGAACAGTGAAAGCACTGTTCACACCACGGTTACGCTTGGCAATTACCACGCCTTCGAACGCTTGCAGACGCGAACGGTCGCCTTCCTTCACTTTCACCTGAACGACAACAGTGTCGCCCGGGGCAAAGGTAGGGATCTCTTTGGTCATCTGCTCTGCTTCGAGTGCAAGGATGATTTTGTTAGTCATGCTGTGCTCCTAAGGTAAGTCATCGGACCTACCATCGATACGTTGTTAACTATCGTCCCGCGCGAGGATGTATTCCTCGAGCAGCTTCTTCTCTTCTCCAGAAAGCGAGCGGCTTTCCAGAAGATCGGCGCGTCGTTCATAGGTCCGCCCGAGGGACTGCTGTAAACGCCAACGCCGGATGTGTGCGTGATTGCCACTAAGCAATACGTCGGGAACACGCTGATCCGCATACACCTCCGGTCGGGTGTAGTGCGGGCAATCCAGCAAACCATCCGTGAAGGAATCTTCCTCCGCGGAGTCCGCATGCCCTAAAGCTCCGGGCAGCAGTCGTGTAACCGCATCTATCAGGACCATCGCCGGCAGCTCGCCGCCAGACAGGACATAGTCCCCAATCGACCACTCTTCATCGACATGAGCTTCAATAAAACGCTCGTCAATGCCTTCATAGCGGCCGGCAATCAGGATTAATGCTTCCAGATTCGCCAACTCGCGTACCGCCGACTGATTCAGCTGACGGCCTTGAGGGGACAGGTAAATTACCTTCGCCTTCTCCCCGGCTGCTGCCTTGGCCTGAACCAGAGCATCTTCCAGGGGCTTGATCTTCATCACCATGCCCGGGCCACCGCCAAATGGGCGATCGTCCACAGTGTGATGTCGATCCGTCGTGTAGTCTCGCGGATTCCAACAGGTGAGCTGCAAGAGCCCCTGTTTCACCGCACGACTGGTGATGCCGTACTCGCTGATGGCGGAAAACATCTCGGGAAACAAACTGATCACTTCTACGCGCAGGTTAGCCACGTTTAGAAGTCCGCGTCCCATTCCACCTTCATCTCGCCCGCGGCCAGGTCGACGGCCAACACACATTGCTCGGTATACGGCAACAGGCGTTCGCGATCATCCAGGCTGCCAGCGCAAGGCTTGACCACCATTACATCATTGGCGCCGGTTTCCAGAAGATGATCGATTTTCCCGAACAATTGCCCGAGTTGATCAATGACCTTCAGACCTTCCAGCTGGTACCAGTAGTACTCGCCGTCGGTCAATTCAGGGAACAGGTTGCGCGGCACGCAGATCTCATAACCGGCCAGAAGACGAGCCTCTTCACGATCATCAAGACCCTTGAGCTTTGCGACCAGGAACTTGTCGTTCCCGCGTCCGCTGACCAGCTCGACCTGTTTGACAGAGCCTTCGCGCTTGAGCGTCCAGGTTTTGTACTGCAACAGGTTTTCAGTCGGATCAGTAAAGGAATACACCTTCACTTCGCCGCGAACGCCGTGAACAGAATAAATCTTGCCGATAACGATCAAATCATCAGCAATAGCAGGCGTCGCGTTCATATTGCTCAGGCCGCAGCCTTAGCAGCGTCCTTCAGCAACTGAGCAACACGCTCAGAAGGTTGTGCACCAACGCTCAGCCAGTAGGCTACGCGCTCTTGGTTCACGGACAGACGAATTTCTTGACCACGAGCAACAGGGTTGAAGAAACCAACCTGTTCCTTGTGCGAACCGTCGCGCGGGTTGCGGCTGTCGGTTACGGTCAAGTGGTAAAACGGGCGCTTTTTGGAGCCGCCAAGGGCAAGACGGATTGTTAGCATGTGAACATCGTTCCTGTAGTCGGTGCTGCAAATCTAAATGCACAGCGGGCATGGGTGCCCGAAAGGCCGCATATTCTAAGGAATATCCGGACTTTTGCAAATGTCTTTTTCCGGCACCTACCTGCGTGCCATTCAGATCTGCTATAGAGCCGTCGGTTAAAACGGCCAGTCAGCTCCCGCCAAGTGCGGGTTTGCTGGAGATCCCACATCCCTGTGGGTCGGAGCAGGAGCACGCTCCTGCTCGAATTCTTTACATCTTTGGCATGCCGCCGCCGGGCAACATACCGCCCATGCCGCGCATCATTTTGGCCATTCCGCCTTTTGCGGAGAATTTCTTCATCATCTTCTGCATCTGCTTGTGCTGCTTGATCAAGCGACCGATGTCCTGCACCTGAGTGCCGGAACCCATGGCGATCCGACGTTTGCGCGAACCGCTGATCATCTCAGGGTCGCGGCGCTCGGCCGGGGTCATGGAATTGATGATGGCTTCCATCTGCTTGAATTGCTTCTCTGCCGCACCCTGGGCGTTGCCCATTTGCGCCAGGTTCACACCGCCCATGTTCGGCAGCTTGTCCATGAGGCCGCCGAGGCCGCCCATGTTTTTCATCTGTTGCAACTGATCACGGAAGTCTTCGAGGTCGAAGCCCTTGCCCTTCTTCAGTTTCTTGGCCAGTTTATCGGCCTTGTCCTTATCAAGGGTCGCTTCGGCCTGTTCGATCAGGCTGAGCACGTCGCCCATGCCGAGAATCCGCGAGGCAATCCGCTCAGGGTGGAACGGTTCGAGCGCGTCGCTCTTCTCGCCCATACCGATGAACTTGATCGGCTTGCCGGTGATAGCACGCACCGACAGCGCGGCACCACCACGGGCATCGCCGTCGACCTTGGTCAGGATCACGCCGGTCAGCGGCAGCGCATCACCAAAGGCCTTGGCGGTATTGGCCGCATCCTGGCCGGTCATGGCATCGACCACGAACAGCGTCTCGACCGGGTTGATCGCGGCATGCAACGCCTTGATCTCGCCCATCATCTCTTCATCGATGTGCAGGCGACCAGCGGTGTCGACGATCACCACGTCGATGAATTTCAGTTTTGCTTCTTTAATAGCTGCCTGGGCAATGTCGACCGGCTTCTGGCTCAGGTCGGACGGGAAGAAGGTCACACCCACTTCACCCGCCAGCATTTCCAGCTGCTTGATGGCCGCCGGACGGTAAACGTCGGCAGAAACCACCATTACGGACTTTTTCTTGCGCTCTTTAAGGAAGCGCGCGAGCTTGCCTGCGGTGGTGGTTTTACCCGCACCTTGCAAACCGGCCATCAGCACAACGGCCGGAGGCACGGCGCTGAGGTTCAAGTCTTCGTTGGCTGCGCCCATCAGGCTTTCGAGTTCGGCCTGGACGATCTTCACAAAGGCCTGGCCCGGGGTCAGGCTGCGGGACACTTCGGTGCCGACCGCACGTTCCTTGACCGAGTTGACGAAGTCCTTGACCACAGGCAAGGCAACGTCGGCTTCCAGCAACGCCATGCGCACTTCACGCAGGGTGTCTTTAATATTGTCCTCGCTCAGCTTGGCCTTGCCGGTGACATGGCGCAGCGTCTGCGAGAGACGGTCAGTCAAGTTTTCAAACATGCGCGATCCTTTCAGGCCCTATGGTAGACCGAGGTAATGGCGGCCCAGGCTGTGGTAAATCGCTATTAAAAACAGCGCTCGGCGAGCCTGCGGCGTGGGCAGGTCGCGGATTATAGCGAAGACTGTCGACATGCACACCCGCTGTCTGGCCCGGTGGTCTTTCGTGGAACGCAGGTGTATGCCAAACTCATCGGCTTTCGGGCTTGCTTAACAGGATTTATGCTCCCTTTGTCACCCAGTTTGCTCACCAGTCTCGCCGCCGCCATCTTGTATGCCGCTGCGACTATCTACCAAGGCACACGTCTGGCCCAATGCGCCAAGGCGGATAAGCGCCTGCTGGTCAGTCTTGGCGTGCTCGCCCTGCTGGCCCACGCTGCCAGCCTGTTTACTCATCTGATGACGCCGGTCGGCTTGGGCCTGGATTTTTTCAGCGCCGCCAGCCTGATTGCCGCGGCAGTGATCGCCCTGACCCTGCTGGCCTGTTCGCGGATTCCGGTGGAAAACCTGCTGGTGTTGCTGTTCCCCCTCGGGATGCTGACCGTGCTGCTGGCGCAATTCGCGCCATCAGGCACGGTGCAGGTTATTGATGAAGAGCCAGGCATCCTGGCCCACATCCTGCTGTCGATCCTCGCCTATGGCATGTTCACCATTGCAGTGTTCCAAGCCTTGTTGCTGCTCTTGCAGGACCACCAGCTCAAACACAAGCACCCGTCCGGACTGATCAAGAACTTCCCGCCGCTGCAAACCATGGAAAGCCTGCTGTTCGGTTTCCTCTGGGCCGGCTGGACCTTGCTGTCGCTGTCACTGATCTCCGGCTGGCTGTTCGTCGAGAACCTGTTCGCCCAGCACCTGGTGCACAAAACCCTGCTGGCGTGCCTGGCCTGGGTGGTGTTCAGCGTGCTGCTGTGGGGCCGCAACCGCCTGGGCTGGCGTGGGCACAAGGCGATCCGCTGGACCCTGGCCGGTTTCTGCCTGCTGATGCTGGCGTATTTCGGCAGCAAGCTGGTTCGCGAATTCATCCTGCATATCTGACGGGCAGTAATAATGGACAACTTGCCCCTGGGGCCGATGCTCGCGGTAGTCGCCTTGCTGATCTTGTGGTCGGCGCTGTTTACCGCCATCGAAGCCGCCCAGCACCATTTGCTGGCCCTGCGCCCCGGTACTCGTCAAAGCGACAAGGCCGCCGCTCGCCTGAGTTTCCCACGCAACAGCCTGATCCTCTGCAACACCTTGTGCCGCGCCGTGGTGGTGATCCTCTGCACCTTGCTGGCGATCTATGCCTGGGCGGAAAACGGCCCATGGCTCGGCTGGGTGATCTCCTGCGCCGCGCTACTGGTGCTGGCCGACTACCTGCCCCGCACCCTGGCCACCCGCCATCCCCATGCGGTGCTGGGGTTTGGTAATACACTGCTGGGCGTACCTCTGAAAATTCTTTATCCGCTGGCCTGGTTACTTAACGGCATCAGTCTGTTAATGCTGCGTCCGTTTGCCCGCAAGGCCGGTATCGTCAAGAAAAGCGACGAACCACAACCGGACCACGACGATGAACCGGAACCCGAAGCCCCCAACGACCGGGAAGCCGGCATGCCGGGCATCCACGCCCTGGACAACATCACCGTCAATGACATCCTGGTGCCCCGCAGCGAAGTGGACGGTATCAACCTGGATGACCCCATCGAAGAGATCATCGAGCAGTTGCGCACGTCCAAACGCACCCGACTGCCGGTGTTCCACAGCGACATCAATCAGGTCGAAGCGGTGCTCAATACCCGTCAGGTCCAGCACCTGCTGCCGGACGCCAGCCTGACCAAAGACGCGTTGTTGGTGGCCTGCCATGAACCCTACTTCGTCCCCGAAAGCACGCCCCTGCAACTGCAACTGCTGAACTTCCATAAACAGCAGCGACGCCTGGGCATGGTGGTGGACGAATACGGCGAAGTGCTGGGCATCGTGACCCTGGAAGACATTCTCGAAGAAATCGTCGGCGAATTCGAAAGCGAGCACAGTGTGGATAACCCGCACATTGAGCCGCAACTGGATGGCCGCTACGTGATCGACGGTGCAGCCTCGATCCGCGAGCTGAACAAAAGCCTGGGCTGGCACCTGCCCAGCGACGGGCCGAAAACCCTCAACGGCTTGGTGACCGAAGCGTTGGAGACCATTCCCGATTGCGCGGTGTGCCTGAAGATTGGCCGCTATCGCCTGGAAATCGTCGAGACCGAAGACAACCGCGTGAGCAAGGTGCTGATCTGGCATACCAGCACCGTGCCGGTGGCGGCCTGAACGACGGTCAATGTGGGAGCGGCGGTGCGACGATTCGACTTGCTCCCACACAAGCTGCTCCCACATTAGCTTTGCTGCGCTTGCACCTCTTGTTGTATCCACATCCCCCTTCCTATAATCCCCACGGCTTACCCAAGCCCTGCCCGTCCGCGTGCTATCCGCACTCAGTGCGTCCAGGCATCGCGTTACTTTGTCTGACCGGCGCTCGCTCCCATCCCGAGCCGCTCCGCGCACAACCCTGATCCATGGGTGCAAGACCAATAATAATCTGCGCTCAAGCGCGCAATGACTTCAGGGATACGTCAATGAGCACCACCTATAACGAGGCCGCGCCTGCCGCCCCGACCAACTCGACCGCACGGGTTGCTACCGCAAGCATCATCGGCACCGCTATCGAGTTCTACGACTTCTATATCTACGCCACCGCCGCCGCACTGGTGATCGGTCCGGTGTTCTTCCCACAGACATCCGGCACGGCGCAGATGCTCGCGTCATTCCTGACCTTCGGCATCGCCTTTATCGCCCGTCCGCTGGGATCGGCATTGTTCGGCCATTTCGGTGACCGCATTGGCCGCAAATCAACACTGGTGGCGTCCCTGCTGCTGATGGGGGTCTGTACCACGCTGATCGGTTTGCTGCCCGGCTATGACAGCATCGGCGCCTGGGCACCGATCCTGCTCTGCGTGCTGCGCTTCGGCCAGGGTCTGGGCCTTGGCGGAGAATGGGGCGGCGCGGCATTGCTGGCCACGGAGAACGCGCCAAAGGGTAAGCGCGCCTGGTTCGGCATGTTCCCGCAACTGGGGCCATCTATTGGTTTCCTGGCCGCCAACGGGCTGTTCCTGATCCTGGCCATGAACCTGAACGACGAACAATTTCGCAGTTGGGGCTGGCGCATCCCGTTCATCCTCAGCGCAGCGCTGGTGATGGTCGGCTTGTATGCACGACTGAAGCTGCATGAAACCCCGGTCTTCGCCAATGCCGTGGCCAAGGAAGCACCGGTGAAAGTGCCCTTGGTGGAGCTGTTCAGCCAGCATTGGTTGCCAGTGCTGCTGGGCGCGGCCTCGATGGTGGTGTGCTATGCGCTGTTCTATATCACCACGGCGTTTTCCCTGAGCTACGGCGTATCCACACTGGGCTACAGCCGAGAAACCTTCCTCGGACTGCTGTGCTTTGCGGTGCTGTTCATGGGGTTGGCCACGCCATTGGCGGCCTTGGCCAGTGATAAATACGGGCGCAAGCCGGTGCTGATCGTCGGTGCGGTCCTGGCCATTCTGTCGGGCTTTACCATGGAGCCCTTGCTGACCCATGGCTCGACCTGGGCCGTCGCGTTGTTTCTGGCCCTGGAGCTGTTCCTGATGGGCATCACGTTCGCTCCGATGGGCGCGATGTTGCCGGAACTGTTCCCGACCCGGGTGCGTTATACCGGTGCTTCGGCGGCGTATAACCTGGGTGGAATCGTGGGTGCTTCGGCTGCACCCTTCTTCGCTACCAAGCTGGTGGCGATGGGTGGCCTGAGTTATGTCGGCGGGTATGTGTCGGCGGCGGCGTTGCTCAGCTTGATTGCTGTGCTGTGCCTGAAAGAGACGCGGGATAACGATTTGAACAAGGTCGACTGATAGACCGCTTTCGCGAGCAAGTCGAATCGTCGCACCGCCGCTCCCACAGGAGAATGCACTCCAAATGTGGGAGCCGGGCTTGCCCGCGATAGGCGCGCCGCGGTTACAGCTCTACAACAACAGCCTGGGAAGCACGGGTCGCTTTAGCCCGAGCAGCCTCGATCGACTCATCCCGCGCCAACGCCACGCCCATGCGGCGCTGGCCATTCACTTCCGGTTTGCCAAACAGACGCAACGCCGTATCCGGCTCGCTCAGCGCAGCACCGAGGTTGGCGAATGCCGTCTGGGTCGACTGCCCTTCCACCAGAATCACCGCCGAAGCCGATGGCCCGAACTGACGAATCAACGGAATCGGCAAGCCCAGAATCGCCCGCGCGTGCAAGGCAAACTGCGACAAATCCTGGGAAATCAGGGTCACCAGGCCGGTGTCGTGTGGGCGCGGCGACACTTCGCTGAACCACACCTGATCGCCCTTGATGAACAGCTCGACGCCAAACAGGCCTCGACCACCCAGCGCCTCAGTCACGGCTTTGGCCACACGCTCGGACTCGGCCAGAGCAATCGGGCTCATGGCCTGGGGCTGCCAGGACTCCTGGTAGTCGCCCTTCTCCTGACGGTGACCCACTGGCGCGCAGAAGGTGGTACCGCCCACGTGGCGCACGGTCAGCAGGGTGATTTCGTAGTCGAAGTCGATAAAACCTTCGATGATCACCCGGCCTTTGCCGGCACGGCCGCCTTCCTGGGCGTAGTCCCAGGCTTTTTGCACGTCATCGGCACTGCGCAGCAGGCTCTGGCCCTTGCCCGACGAGCTCATTACCGGCTTCACAACACATGGGAAACCGAGGTCTTCGACGGCCTTGCGGTAGTCTTCCACGGTATCGGCGAAATGGTACGGCGAGGTCGGCAGATCCAACTCTTCAGCGGCCAGACGACGAATGCCTTCGCGGTTCATGGTCAGCAGTGCAGCGCGAGCGGTAGGAATCACGGTGAAGCCTTCGGATTCCAGCTCCACCAGGGTGGAAGTGGCGATGGCTTCGATTTCCGGGACGATGTAGTGCGGTTTCTCCGCCTCGATCACCGCACGCAGGGCGGCGCCATCGAGCATGTTGATCACATGGCTGCGGTGGGCAACCTGCATGGCCGGCGCGTTGGCGTAGCGATCCACGGCAATCACTTCAACGCCCAGGCGTTGCAGTTCGATTACCACTTCCTTGCCCAGCTCACCGCAGCCACACAGCAAAACGCGGGTCGCGGTTGGCGACAATGGAGTTCCGATTCGGGTCATCTCAGGTCCTCAGGGGAGCGGATCGTAGGGAGAAAGGCCGGCATTTTACATGAACTGTAAAGATTGGCCTCAGTTGGCGACACGCTGCTTGCGTATACGCCAGGCCATGGCCAGCCAAACAACGGTCACCCCGGCGAATTTCGAGACCAGCGCGGTCCCCGCCACGGCGGGCGTCAGGGCACCGATCAGGCCGAAGAAGATAAAGGTATCGAGGGGGATACTCAGTGCCGAGCTTATCCACAGTCGATCGTGCAGTGGACGCTTGGTGATGCTGAACACCAGCCAGTCAATGCACTCGGAGACCGCAAACGCCGTAGCGCTGGCCAGGGCAATGGCGGGATCGGACGTGACATAGGACAGCACCAGCGCCGCCAGCATCGCGATGATCGCGCCATGACCAAAGCGGGTTTGCACCATGTCACGCAAGACAAACACCAGGCCGCCCCAGGCGGACCAGATGACGTCCAGGTGCGGGGCGGTGGAAAAAGCGAAGTTGATCAGCACGACGCTGCTGATATAGGCGATCAGGAAAAACATGGGGCGAAGGACCTGTGGGTAAGGGGCACAGGGTACTCTGTGGCGAGGGGGCTTGTCCCCCGTTGGGCTGCGAAGCGGCCCTAAAACCTACAACAGAGATTTACCTGCCTGGCTGCGGTGACTTAACTGGGGCTGCTGCGCAGCCCAGCGGGGGACAAGCCCCCTCGCCACAGGGTTAGGCGCCAGATTTTCCGGGGATCATCCACATCATCCCGCTCGCCTTCGCCCGCTCATGGCACAACCCCAACACCACACGCCGCTCGGCATTGTCCATGCGACTCCAGCGAGTGATCTCATCGACGTTGCGCTGACAACCCGTGCAGATGTCATCGTCATCCAGCGCACAAATACTCACGCAAGGCGAAGCCACTGGGCGTTCCGGCGTGTTCATTCTTCCTGCTCAACCAGATCACGGGCATAACGCTGGGCGTTATGCACATAGTGCGCGGCGCTGGCCTCCAGCATTTTCTTCTGCGCTTCGGTCAATTCCCGCACCACTTTGCCCGGCGAGCCCATCACCAGTGAACCATCGGGAATTTCCTTGCCCTCGCCGATCAGCGAGTTGGCGCCGATGATGCAGTACTTGCCGATCTTCGCGCCGTTGAGGATGACCGCATTGATGCCGATCAGGCTGTAATCGTCGACGGTGCAGCCATGCAGCATGGCGTTATGGCCAATGGTCACGCCGGTGCCCAGGGTCAGCGGGTAGCCCATGTCGGTGTGCATCACGCTGCCGTCTTGCACGTTGCTGTTCTTGCCGATCAGGATAAGTTCGTTATCGCCACGCAATACCGCGTTGAACCAGACGTTGGCGCCCTCCTCCAACTTGACCTTGCCCACCAGCGTGGCGTTGGGAGCTACCCAACTCTGGGGATGGGTCTCGACTCGGGCGTCGCCCAGGCGGTATTTCATGGTGTGGCCCTCACGGCGTGCCATACGAAACGATGGCTTATTAAGTGTTGATAAAGCTTTTGGGCGGACGGTGCAGGCTGATATCAGCGTCGTCATAGAGCAGATTGATCAGCTCGACAATCATGATCGCCGTCAGCCCCCAAATCTTGTACTCGCCAAACCGATAGCTGGGCACGTACCAACTGCGGCCCTGGTAATCGATACGGTGGGTGTGCTCGCGCGGGTCCTGGCGGAAAAACTCCAGGGGTACGCTGAAGACAGCGGCGATTTCGGCGTCGTTGGCCAGGTACTCCACGTAATCGGGGATGATACCGACATAAGGTGTGACGCGAATGCCGTGCAGGGAAATCAAGGGGCTTAGCGGGCCGACCACTTCCACCAGGCCCGGCGGCAGGCCGATTTCTTCTTCGGCCTCGCGCAAAGCGGTGAATATCAGGTCGGGGTCTTCAGGATCGCGCCGTCCGCCAGGAAACGCCACTTCACCGCCATGGGTCGACAAACCGCTGGCCCGAAGCGTCAGGATCAGCTCCGGCTCATCACTGCGGGTGATCGGTACGAGCACGGCAGCCTCCGGGAAACGGCCGTCAGCCTCCAGTGCGTGTGGCGTATGATTGCTTACCCGGCGAAGTAGCTCGTCCAGCATGAGTCATCTCGATCTGTTGGCTACTTTGCATCATGCACCAAAGCGTGCAGGCGCCCAACCCCAAAACCCGGGCGGTGTCGCTAAACGACAACTTGCAGGCCCAACCCTGCCACGCCAAGATAGGCGCACTCGTCAGGAACCCCAGCATGAACTTCTGTAGCCAGTGCGGTAAACCGGTCACCCAACGCATTCCCGAAGGCGACGCACGCCTGCGTTATGTCTGCGATCACTGTCAGACCATTCACTACCAAAACCCCAATATCGTCGCCGGTACCGTGCCGGTCTGGGGCGACCAGGTGCTGCTGTGCCGCCGCGCCATCGAGCCACGCCTGGGCTTCTGGACACTGCCCGCAGGCTTCATGGAAAACGGCGAGACCGTGGAACAGGCCGCCATGCGCGAAACCATGGAAGAAGCCTGCGCCCGAGTGCGCAACCTGAGCATCTATACCCTGATCGACGTGCCGCACATCAGCCAGGTGCATATTTTCTATCGCGCCGAGCTGATCGACCTGGATTTTTCCGCCGGTCCCGAGAGCCTGGAAGTACGGCTATTTGATGAAGCCGACATCCCTTGGTCCGAGCTGGCTTTCCGCACAGTCGGGCGTACCCTAGAATGCTTTTTCGCTGACCGTCGGCAACAGTCGTATCCAGTGCGCAGCGAATCAGTACCGCCATTGACTGCGTTGGCCAAATAACAATCCAGACAGTACGTAGTCTTCTAAGGGATATCGCTTGATGCGTTGGTTGCTTGCTCTGATTTGCCTGTCGTTCGCCACGCTGTCGCCGGCCTCTACCCTGGAGACCCTGAACGGTAAACCTGTCGAAAAGATCCTGGTTCTCAAATCTGCTCGTCAGTTGCAACTGATCAATGACGGCAAGTCCCTCAAGACCTACCGTATTTCCCTGGGCAGGAACCCCAAGGGCACCAAGCTGATGGAAGGCGACCGCAGAACCCCGGAAGGCCTCTATTGGATCGACTGGCGCAAGACCAGCGACCGCTTCAACCTGTCCATGCACATCTCCTATCCCAACATTACTGACGCCGCCCGTGCGCGCCGCGAAGGCGTACTGCCGGGCGGCATGATCATGATCCACGGCACCCCCGACGCCGAGGATTACCCGGAAGAGTGGTTCCACACCCTGGACTGGACCGACGGCTGCATCGGCATGCGCAATGTCGACATGCGTGAGGTCTGGAATCTGGTCAAGGACGGCACGCTGATCGAAATTCGGCCGTAACCCTCTACCGTTCGTAAAAAATTCAAAAAAAATCCCAGCCTTCGGCGATGCCTGCCGGTGAATACCAGTTCACCTGCCAGGCACGACCGGAGGCTGCGCGCTTCCGCCACAAAGAAAGACCTCTCTAATACCACTTGATTCGGCGCACCATAAAGACGCCCGTAAACGCTTGCCTGCACCATTTCCGTGGCATTGACATGGTATTTAAGTGGTATTAATTTCCGACCACTACCGGGCGACAACACTCCAATAACCGCATCGGAAACCCTACAGATGAACCCGATCCTGGCCTTGCGCCCTGACGACAAACAATCCACGCCGCTGTACCTGCAACTGGCCCGTAACCTGGAAGCCGCGATTCATGCTGGCCAGTGGAAATCCGAGCAGGCATTGCCATCGGAGCGCGCCCTGAGCGAGCAGTTGAGTATTTCCCGGGTGACCGCCCGCAAGGCGCTGGAAGTGCTGTTCGCCCAAGGCCTGATCCGCCGCAGCCAGGGTTCCGGAACGTTTATTACGCCGCGCCTTGAGCAGCCGCTGTCGCGCCTCTCGGGTTTCAGCGAAATGCTGCGGCTCAAGGGCTTTGTCCCCACCTCCCAATGGCTGGAACGGGACATTACCCCACCGACCCACGAAGAACTGATCCGCTTGTGCCTTTCGCCCACCGACAAAGTGGCGCGGCTCAAACGCCTGCGTAAGGCCGACGACACGGTCATGGCGATCGAAATGACAGCCATGCCGGCCTCGGTGCTGCCGCAACCGCAAGCCATCGGCAACTCGCTCTATGAATACCTGGAAAGCATCGGCAAACCCATCGTGCGCGCCCTGCAGCACATCCAGGCGATCAACGCCTCGGACGAGTTCGCCGCCCTGGTGGGCATCGCCCCCGGCGCCGCCATGTTGCTGATGACCCGCGTCGGCTACACCGCCGACAACACGCCCATTGAAATCACCGACACCTACTGCCGCAACGATTACTACGACTTTGTCGCAGAGCTTCGACGCTAGAAAGCCGCGTCGATATGACTTTGCCGCCAATTGCGAGACTTAGAGAACTGCCCATGTCCGAAGACAACATCCTCACGCCCCAAGGCTGGATTCGCGGCCGCCTGGTGCACCACAACGGTAAAGTCATTGCCGTTGAAGGTGTGCCCTGCGACCCGACCGAAAATGACCTGCCGTACCTGCTGCCGGGCTTTATCGACCTGCACGTTCATGGCGGCGGCGGCAAAGACATCATGGAAGGCACCGAGGCCTTCGAGACCATCACCCGCACCCATGTGCGGTTTGGCACCACCTCGCTGCTGGCCACCACCATGACTGCGCCGGTAGACGAAATCTCCAGCGTGTTAGGCGCCCTCGGCCGCTTCTGCGAAAGCCGCCCGACGGGCAGCGCCCGTGTCCTCGGCGTGCACTTGGAAGGTCCTTACATCAACCCCGGAAAACTCGGCGCACAACCGAACTTCGCCCACACCGCGCTGATGGCCGAAGTGGAAGAGTATTTGCGCCTGGCGCCAATCCGGGTGATCACCATTGCCCCGGAAATCGCCGGCCACGATGCGTTGATCCGCGCCCTCAGCGCGCGGGGCGTGCGTATGCAGATCGGCCACACACTGGGCAGCTATGAAGAAGGCGTCGCCGCCCTCGCCGCCGGCGCCACCAGCTTCACCCATTTGTACAACGCCATGAGCCCGCTGCATCACCGCGAGCCGGGCATCGTCGGCGCGGCCCTGGCCCATGCCCAATATGCCGAACTGATCCCCGACCTGCTGCACGTCCACCCGGGCGCCATGCGCGTGGCCCTGCGCTCGATTCCGTGCCTGTACTGCGTCACCGACTCCACCGCCGCCGCCGGCATGCCCGACGGTGAATACAAGCTGGGCAGCCACACCGTGACCAAATGCCTGGGCGGCGTACGCCTGGCTGACGGCACCCTCGCTGGCAGCACCCTGACCATGGATCAGGCGCTGCGAAATCTGGTGAAGATCGGACTGCCCATCAGCGAAGCCTCACAACGCCTGTCGCAATTTCCTGCGGACTACCTGGGCCTGGAAGAACGTGGTCGCCTGCAACCCGGCAGCTTTGCCGACTGCGTGCGCCTGGACCGCTCCCTGAACCTCACCGACGTAATGGTCGAAGGAGAAACCATTGACTTCAAAAATGCTTGAAGAGGCCCTGTCCTCCTGTGAGGCCGTCGAGGCCCAGCTGCAACGCCTGGACCCACTACTGGAGGAAGTCGCCGGCCGCCTGCGCCGCCAGCCGCCGCAAGTAGCGATGACGATCGCTCGGGGCAGTTCTGACCACGCCGCCAGTTACTTCGCCTACCTGACCATGCAACACCTGGGGATTCCGGTGGCGTCGCTGCCGATGTCAGTGGTGACCATGCTGCAATCGCCGCTGAAAGTCAGCGGCCAGGTGGCGTTCGGCTTCTCCCAGTCGGGGCAGAGCCCGGACCTGGTCAACAGCCTGCGCTTGTTGCGCAAGCGTGGCGCCCTGAGCATTTCCATGGTCAACGCTGAAGATTCGCCCCTGGAAGCCGCGTGCGAATTCCACGTACCGCTGTGCGCCGGGCCGGAAAACAGCGTCGCAGCTACCAAAAGCTTTATCGCCACCCTGAGCGCCAGCGCCCAATTGATCGGCCACTGGAACCAGGAAGACGGTCTTCTGGAAGCCTGCCATGCCTTGCCGGATGGCTTGCGTGAAGCTGCCAAACAGGATTGGCGCCTGGCCATCGACGCCTTGCGCGACTGCCAACGCCTGATGGTCATCGGCCGTGGCGCCGGCTTTGCCATCGCCCAGGAAGCCGCGCTCAAGCTCAAGGAAACCTCGGCGATCCAGGCCGAAGCCTTCAGCAGCGCCGAAGTGCGCCACGGGCCGATGGCCCTGATCGACGAAAACTATCCGCTGCTGGTCTTCGCCCCGCGCGGTGCCGAACAAGCCGGATTGCTGACGTTGGCCGCCGACATGCGCCAGCGCGGCGCCCGTGTACTGCTGGCGGCGCCCGACGATATCGCCGAGCGCGACCTGACCCTGACTCGCGCCGAACACCCAGCCCTGGACCCAATCCTGGCGATCCAGAGCTTTTACGTGATGGCTGCAGGCCTGGCTGAAGCCCGGGGCATGGACCCGGACCAGCCGCGTCACCTGAGCAAAGTTACCCGTACCCACTGAGTTGATTTCCGCCGTTTCCTGATGAGTACCGTGCCCATGTCCCACAATAATAATGACCTCACCCTCAGCGCGCCCCTCAGTGGGCCGGTGCTGACCCTGGGCAACGTTCCTGATGAGGTGTTCGCCAGCGGTGCCATGGGCGACGGCATTGCCATTGACCCGCTCAACGACTGCCTGCATGCACCGTGCGACGGCGTGGTGATCCATGTCGCCCGCACCGGCCACGCCCTGACGATTCGTGCCGACAACGGTGCCGAAGTGTTACTGCACGTAGGCATCGACACCGTCGAGTTGAAAGGCGAGGGTTTCGCCTTGTTGGTCAAGGAAGGCGCGCGGGTCCGTGATGGACAGGCGTTGGTGCGCTTTGACCTGGACCGTATCGCCCGCCAGTGCAAAAGCCTGATCAGCTTGATCATCGTCACCAATGGCGATCAGTTCGAGCTGCAACCGATTGCCTCGCAGACGATCAAGGTTGGCGAGCCGATGCTGCGAGTAGTTTCTCGCCACGCCTCCACCGTACGCCCCATGGCTGCCGACGACTCTCACACTGAAGCCAGCGCCAGCATTCGCATCACTCACCGGGGTGGTCTGCATGCACGGCCGGCCGCCCTGATCCGCAAGACCGCCCAGGGTTTCAGCAGCCAGTCACAGCTGCATTTCGCCGGAAAATCAGCGTCGTGCGACAGCCTGATCGGCCTGATGGGGCTGGGCATCGGTGAACAAGATGAGGTGCAGGTCACTTGCCGTGGCAAGGACTGCGACGCTGCGTTGCAGGCGCTGATCGACGCGCTGTCGGTCGCGGTCAGCGAAGAGCCTCATGCACCGGTAGCCGACGCCCCACGCGTGGTCAACACCGAAGTCGGTGTACTGCAAGGCGTATGCGGCGCGCCCGGCCTGGTCTGCGGGCCGCTGTTCCGGCTGAACGGGATTGAGTTGCCGCAGGACTCAGGCAACCACTCGGCCGACGAGCAATTGCAGCACCTGGACAGCGCCCTGGAACAGGTGCGCAGCGAAATCCGCAACACCCTGGACCACGCCCGTCAGCGCAAGGCCGTCGAGGAAGAAGAGATCTTCGCCGCCCACCTGGCGTTGCTGGAAGACCCGACCCTGCTGGAGGCCGCCACTGGCTCCATTGAACAAGGCAGCGCTGCCACTCACGCCTGGCGTGATGCGATCCAGGCCCAGTGCGACGTACTCCTGGCCTTGGGCAAACCCTTGTTCGCCGAGCGCGCCAACGACCTGCGGGACTTGCAGCAACGTGTGCTGCGGGCGCTTCTGGGGGAAGCCTGGCATTTCGAGTTGCCTGCGGGGGCCATTGTCGCCGCCCATGAATTGACCCCCTCGGATTTGCTGCAACTGAGCGCACAAAACGCTGCTGGCATCTGCATGGCCGAAGGCGGTGCAACCTCTCATGTGGCGATTCTCGCCCGGGGCAAAGGTTTGCCGTGTGTAGTCGCACTGGGCGCCGAAGTACTCGATGTACCGACAGGCCAACGTGTGGTGCTGGACGCCGTCAATGGTCGCCTGGAACTCACGCCGGACGATGCACGCCACGCCCAGGTCCACCAGATTCGCGATGCGCAAAAGCTGCGGCGTCAGGAACAACAGGCCCAGGCTCAAGCACCGGCCAGTACCCTGGATGGTGTGGGCATTGAAGTAGCGGCCAATGTCGCCTCCAGCGCCGAAGCGCAGGTGGCTCATGAAAACGGTGCCGATGGTGTCGGCCTGCTGCGTACTGAATTTCTGTTCGTCGACCGCCGTACAGCACCCGATGAACAAGAGCAGCGCCAGGCCTATCAAGCGGTATTGGATGCCATGGGCGACAAATCCGTGATCATCCGCACCATCGACGTCGGCGGCGACAAGCAGCTCGACTATCTGCCGCTGCCCGCCGAAGCCAACCCGGTGCTCGGTCTACGTGGCATTCGCATGGCCCAAGTGCGCCCGGAACTGCTGGATCAGCAACTGCGTGCGCTACTCCAGGTCAGCCCGCTGCAACGCTGCCGGATCCTGTTGCCGATGGTCAGCGAAGTCGACGAGTTGCTGCACATTCGCCAGCGTCTCGACGAGCTGTGCGCCGAGCTGGAGCTGACCCAACGCCCGGAACTCGGCGTGATGATCGAAGTGCCCGCCGCCGCGCTGATGGCCGAGCAACTGGCCGAGCACGCGGACTTTTTGTCCATCGGCACCAACGACCTGTCCCAGTACACCCTGGCCATGGACCGCGACCACGCCGGCCTCGCCGCACGGGTCGATGCAATGCACCCGGCGCTGCTGCGGCTGATCGCCCAGACCTGCATCGGCGCCGCCAAGCATGGGCGCTGGGTTGGTGTGTGCGGCGCTCTGGCATCTGATCCATTGGCCACGCCGGTACTAATCGGCCTGGGCGTCAGCGAGCTGTCCGTCAGCCCGCCGCAAATCGCAGAAATCAAGGACCGCGTCCGCCACATGGACGCGGCTCAATGCCGGCAACTGAGCCAAGGCCTGCTTAACCTGAGCAGCGCCAAGGCCGTTCGCCAAGCCTGTCAACACCACTGGCCGCTGAGCTGACAACAACAAGAAAAAAGGAGACTCGCCATGTACCAATTATTCATCGAAGGCCTGCAACGCCTGGGCCGCGCGCTGATGCTACCCATCGCCATCTTGCCGATTGCCGGCCTGCTGCTGCGACTGGGTGACACCGACCTTTTGAACATCGCGGTGATGCACGACGCAGGGCAAGCGATCTTCGCCAACCTGGCGCTGATCTTCGCCATCGGCATCGCCGTGGGCTTTGCCCGGGACAACAACGGTACCGCAGGGCTTGCCGGCGCCATTGGCTACCTGGTGATGATCTCCACCCTCAAGGTGATGGATGCCAGCATCAACATGGGCATGCTCGCGGGGATCGCCAGCGGCCTGATGGCCGGCGCACTGTATAACCGCTTCAAGGACATCAAGCTGCCGGAATACCTGGCGTTTTTTGGCGGGCGACGGTTTGTGCCGATTGTCACCGGATTCTCGGCGGTGGGATTGGGGGTGATCTTCGGGCTGATATGGCCGCCGATCCAGCATGGCATCAACAGCTTCGGCGTGTTGCTGATGGAAAGCGGCAGCTTCGGCGCGTTTGTCTTTGGCGTGTTCAACCGCTTGCTGATCGTTACCGGCCTGCACCATATCCTCAACAACATGGCCTGGTTTGTATTCGGCAGCTTCACTGATCCGGCGACCGGCGCGGTAGTGACCGGCGACCTGACCCGCTACTTCGCCGGCGACCCGAAAGGCGGCCAGTTCATGACCGGCATGTTCCCGGTAATGTTATTCGGCCTGCCCGCCGCCTGCTTGGCGATGTACCGCAACGCCCTGCCGGAACGACGCAAGATCATGGGCGGGATTTTCCTGTCGATGGCCCTGACTTCGTTCCTGACCGGGGTGACCGAGCCGATCGAATTTGCCTTCATGTTCCTCGCACCGTTCCTGTATCTGCTGCATGCGCTGCTGACCGGTCTGTCGATGGCCATTACCAACCTGCTGAACATTCACCTGGGCTTTACCTTCTCCGGTGGTTTCATCGACATGGTCCTCGGCTGGGGCAAATCCACCAATGGCTGGCTGGTGATACCGGTGGGACTGGCCTATGCGGTGGTCTACTACACCGTATTTGATTTCTGTATCCGCCGCTTCAACCTGAAGACGCCGGGCCGTGAAGACATCCAGGTCGTACAGACCGAAGCCATGACCGACAACCAGCGCGCCGGAGCCTACATTCGAGCCCTCGGCGGTGCCGACAACCTGCTCAGTGTCGGCGCCTGCACCACTCGCTTGCGCCTGGACATGGTGGACCGCAACAAGGCCGTGGACGCAGAGCTCAAGGCGCTGGGTGCGATGGCCGTGGTTCGCCCCGGTAACGGCGGCAGCTTGCAGGTGGTAGTGGGGCCGATGGCTGACAGCATTGCCGACGAGATCCGTCTGGCCATGCCGACCGCCAGCAACGCACCCACCATCGCCGCAGCCCCGAAAACCCCGGAGCATGCCGTCGCAACGCCCGACGCCCAGCAATGGCTGAACGCCCTGGGTGGCAGCAACAATGTGCTGCAATTGGATTGCGTGGCCATGACCCGTATTCGCCTGCAACTGGCCGATGACCAGGCACTGTCGGAGCAGCAGCTCAAAGCCCTGGGTTGCCAGGGTGTGAGCCAGCTCGACGGTGGTATCTGGCACTTGCTGGTGGGTGATTCGGCACAAGGTTTGAGTGCCGCACTCAAGTCCCTAGCCAGCCGCGACCCGGTGCGCGCCGGGGTCTGACGCCGCTACTTATCTACCGCCCTGCCCAGGGCACCGCTCGCCATGCTGAGGGTTCTTATCCCCAGCATGGAGCGCGTGCCTGTGAGCACAACACACCAGGCCTTTGAAGGCCTCAAAGGCAATCTTAATCAGATCGGCCATCACCTGCTCAAAGTCGAAGGGCCGCTATTGCCCGAACAGAAACCCTCTGGCGAACTGGCGTACCTGGAAAAGCTCAACGGGATACTGATCAAGTACCGACAGCAATTCCTGGAAAAGGGCCGAGCCTTCTATCAAGGGTTGAAACAGAGCGACTTGCCTCTCCAATTGGCGACGCTCAAGACCACACTGAACGCTCACCTTCAACTGCTCGATCGCAATGAGCAGATCGACGGCAAGTCACGCAAATCCTTCATGACCTTTGAAGCCGGGTTCACCGTTCTGGCGAACGAAAACGCGCTCAGTGCCCACGACCGTTTATTGCACCCTCTGCAACAGGCGATGCTCGAACGTGTGCCGCAAGGCATCACCTCACGTCCTGGCTTCTACGCGCTGACTTTCCGTTATCAGGAACAGACCGTCGAGCTGGCCGGTGCCTTTGTGTTGACAGAAAAGTCCAACCCGGTCGTAGCCGACCTGACGTCCATGCCAGCAGTCGGGGAAGTGATGCTATTCACTCCCTCACGCGGCATTGAATCCTTTGGTTCACTGGCTCAACTGAATACGCATTTACTGCAAGGGATGGGTGACGACGCGCAATGGCGCAACTTCATGCAACTGCTGCCGGCGCGTTTCCGTGATGTGACACCCGGCGCGATCTGGCCCCTGAAACTCTCTCCCATCGACGACAAGCCGCTGTTCGAGCACACCTACAACGCCCTGATCGACAAACGCACCCAAGACATCAACCGTGCCTTGAGCCTTGTGGACAACCCGGAGCAACAGGCCACGCAACTGATCGACGCCCTGGACCGTGCCATTGTTGCCTCCCTGCCAGACATCACCGCACGCCTGGAGTGGCGAGCCCAACGCCTGCTGGAACGCCACCTGCGCAACAGCGCCCCGGACTGGTACCGCAGCGCCAGCGACGCTCGACGAGCCACGCTGGCCGAACATCTGGGTGGCTACAACGAGGCTCGTCAGAATTTGCTCGATCTGCTGGGCCCGGTTACCACGCCTGAAACCCTGGCCCGCTATCAACTGCTTGAACGCTTGAGCGATGACCTGTCTATCCACGACCTGGCGCCGGAACACCTGGTGATCAACACTCGCCGCTACGTCGACCCCATTGGCGAGTACGAACACGAGCACAACCTGGTCGACCTGGCTCTGCGCGGCCCGCAAGCGGGTGATGAACGGCCCGGATCGGACTTCCTGACAAAAACCACCCTCACCTACAAAGGCGCGCCACTGCCCGAGGTCTATCAAGACCTCACACCAGCCTGGCTGGCGCAACAGCTGGCCACTCTGCAACCGCGTCTCGACTTTGCCGAACTGCAAAATCAGATGCATGAAAAGCCAGCCCTCAGCCGCGCTATCGAACAGATGCTCGATCAGCGGATCAACGCGCTGGCTTATGCCGCAGTGTTGCAAGGCCACCTCAGCGAAGGCGACTTCCAGTTGGTGCAGCGCCTGCGCCTAGGTACCGACGCCCACCTGAGTGCCGCGACCCTGTCGCTGCATGCCGCTCAGTTACAGGACCTGTGGGTACTGCGCCAGAGTGATGCCAGCGGCAAGGTCATCCGCCTGTTGCTGTGTACGCCCGAGGCGCCCCGGGAACAGCAATTTCAGGCATTCAACAGCGAAATCGCCTGCCAGAACCATATCCTCGGCTGGAGCCTGGACAACGGTACGAAAAATCCCATTGGCACGCTGACCGACTACCTGATCAAGCGGATCGCCCTGCGTTTTCGCGGCGCAATGAAGCAGGTGTTGAACGGCCTAAGCTTCAAGTTTCACACCCAGGAAAACAAAGAGATCCGTTTTGGCAATAGTGGCAGCCATGCCGATTGCCTCAAGGCCATGTCGGCCCATGTGCTGGCTACCCGTGTCGACGACTACGAGTTCAGCACTCCGAACTGGTATCGCTCCACCAGTACCGAGAACCGTCAGACACTGTTGAAGCTCGCCGAAGATACCGACGGTGCCCTGCATGCCTACAGCGAGTATCCGTTGTCTGACGCGCGCTTTCCCAGCTTCACCCGTTACCTACATGAACAGGCGAAAAAGCGCTTGAACGAACTGCTGGGACGCCGCCAGAACGATGTCGACCCCGACACCGTATGGGCCCTCTCACCACCGGCCTTGATCGGTTCGTTGACCTCGCCGCCGCTGACCTACACCCAACTGTACCGCGACGGCTACACCGACGGTGTGGGCTTCCTCGACGAGAAGTTCTCCCGATCCGCACGTTTCAAGGGCCCGAAAGACGTGGACCTGAGCCTGCTGACCGCTGAAAAGGTCGCACGCTCGGTCACCGGTGTGTGGATCGGCCAACGCTATATCAACGAGGTCAAGACCAGGCTGCTGAACACCGGCAGCGCAGACTATGATCTGCGACGCAATGCAACGCTGAGCATCACCCAGCGCCAGATGCAGAGCGCGGCCCTGGAATGCCGCCTGCAAGGGCATCTTGCCGGGGTCGATTGGCAGTGGCTGGAGCGCAGCATCGCCAGCATGGGCGACACCTCCAGCGATACCCGCGGCACCTACGCCATCCACCGCCTGCTGGTGGACGGAGACTGGGTCATCGGCAACTTCCTTTTCAGCCACGCCAGCTACCCAACCTTGCTGTACACCCCCGACGCCCCGGATGGCATCAGCTTTCGCGAGGCACAGCAATTCAATTATCTGCTGAAAAAAAATCCCGGCATGGTCGGTTACCTCACGACCCGGGTGGGTGCTCAGTCCCAGGCCAGGGTGCGGGCCTTCCTGGAGGATGCCAAGCGCCAACTGCCCGAGGATCTGAATAAAACCGACGTCAGCCCGGCACGCTATGACTCGACCCGCTCGAAAGTACCGCTTCTTGATCTGCGCCACGCGCTGTACGACATGAAGCAGCAGCGCAAGATCGACGACGTTGAAGGGACCACCGCCAATCGCAGCCAAATGATCACCGGCATCCTGTGGTCCTGCGTGGAATGGGTCACTGCGATTGCCACTGCGCCGTTTCCAACCCTTAGCCTGAGCCTCGGTATGTTATTGGCGTTCAAGGACGGCATGCTGGCCTTGCACGCTTATCATCAAGGCGATACCGGTGCCGCCCTGGAGCATTTGATCGGCTACGTGCTCAACAGCGCCGGGGCAGCGTTCACCGACCTGCGACCGGCGTTGTTCTCGCTTAAACAGCTGGCAAAACCTGTCCTGCACCGAGCCCCGGTAAGCGCAGCGTCGAGTGAGGCCATTAAGCTGATCCGCCCACTGGAGCCAACGTCGCCTGCGCCTGCGGGCATGCAAGCGGTGCTGTTCGCGGGAGAGGTCCTTTGGGCGAAAAATACGCCAGACGCCATCGGTCGCTATTTGCTGTATCGGCTTGACCCAGTCAGCGGCAGGATGGTCTCCACCACCCGCGTGGCCGCACCCGATGCGCAAGGCGTCTGGCGCCGTACCGGCGTCGTCGGAGGCGCGCCGAAGTATGAAAAATTGCCCGATACGCCTCAGCCGTTGAAACAATATGAGGTACCGGAAAACTACGTGGTTGAACTTGAAATCATCCTCAATCCCAAGAAACGCGCCTCCATACTGGAAAACAAAGAGTGGTTGACCATCACGCAGGAACAAGCGCGAAGAAGTGCAGCTCTCGATGTGAATGATCTTCACGAAGCCTACTTGAAAAAAACCCAACTCCTGGAGAAGGATGCCCAGGACTTTTTCAAGAACCTTCCCCCGCTGCCCGCCCGCACCGAGGCCCCCACCATTGAGGCCAGCACTACCTTCAAGCAGTTGCTCGACAGCGACGTTTTTGCCGGAGATAAGAACCTGGTCATCGGCGCGGTACCGGGTTCCATCGCCAGTAAACAGCTGCTGATCATGGAAATGGACACCCTGGTCAAGAAAGGCTTCAAGCGACTGTATGTGGAATACCTGCCCATCGACGTGTTCCGTCCAAAACTGAAAAAACTCAACCAAAATGGAACCTGGCAACACATCGCGGAGCATTTAAGAAGCATCGATCAAGCAATGGGTTTTGCCGAGAACGCCGAGTACTCCTACCGTGCCCTGGTACGCACGGCTCAAGAAAAGAAAATGAAGATCAACGCGCTGGATGCATCCACGTCCTATCACCTGGACGATGTCCTGCAATTCAACGACGCTCCGGTGACGATCCCGCGGGACAATGCAGTCAGGAACTTCTATTCCCACAAGGTCATTGAGATCGACGCCAAAACCGAGCCCGACGGGCGCTGGATCGCCTTGGTGGATCAATCCAGAATGCGCACGTTCAACGAGATACCAGGCCTTGCCGATCTGCAAAAGAATACGATCGCTGTGCGTATTGAAGATGTCGGTCCGAACCAGCCTATAGGCCTCTGGACAGACACGGCCGGCGCGATAACCGGTGATGCGCTGGCCAAGGGCGACTATCGCATAACGCTGGAAACATCCTACAAAGTACCCGAGCCGATCGCTGGCGCCAGGCAAGTCGAACCAGCGGCTGAAGTTGCGACCGCTGCACACAGTGTCAACGAATTTGATATTCCCATCTCAATGAGGGATGAGATTGATCGCCAGTACTACACCCCAAATGGCCTGAACCCCATTTACAGTTATCGCAATGAGGACAGTCGTAAAGCGCTCTCTGTATTCGCCAATGCGCGAACCAGGCTGCAAGACAAGGCTGAACGTTTCTTTACCGACTACACACCCCCTTCTCGCCCAGCACTGCCTACGATAACGGAAAGCACCACACCTGAATCCTTTCTAAAAGAGATCAGTGACAGCAACTTGCCAGGACTTGTATTGGGCGAGTCCCACTCTGCGCAGTCGAGCAAGAAACTACTGATAACTGATATGAAAGAAATCCAGAAGTTGGGCTTCAAGACGCTCTATGTCGAACATCTGTGTACCGATCTGCATCAAGCTGAACTGGACGTGTTCCATAAAACCCAGAGGCTTCCAGACAAACTCAAGAGATACCTGAAAAGCCAGGACAGAGGCCACATGCCCCTCCATTACGGCGGCAGTAACACCTACTCAGAGGTCTACCAAGCCGCCAGCAAATACGGCATCCGTGTCAAAGCCCTCGACTGTACCGCCAGCTATAACCTCAAAGGCGTAGGCGCCAAATATGAGGCCAGGACCAAGATGTTCAACTACTTTGCCTCGCGCGTCATACAAGCCGACCAAGCCGCGCAAGGGCCTCATAAATGGATCGCCTTCGTCGGCAACGCCCACGGCAATTACCACGTGGGGGTACCAGGGCTAGCAGAAATACTGGGGACAGTCAGCCTTGAGGTCAGGGATGTTGCCCCAGGGTTGGGCAGAAAAATTCACCGTGCCGCCTGGGAAACAGTGATTGAAGAAACGGGATGGCCCGCGCTGCGCAGCGATTTCAAACTGGAGGAGGCCATCGCCGGAAACCGGGCACCTGCTCCCATTATCTCTATCGACAGGTCAAGATTAAAAGTTCCCGGGCACTTCCTGATCGAACGCCCTTCGGCCATCGAGACCAACCTGGTGCACTACTCCAGTACTGGAAAAATCGAGTCCACACCCATTCAAGTGAACGATAAAGGGTTGTTTTTTATTGATCGCTGGGACATGAAAGAACAGTACTTCGAATATCAGTCAATGCTGATTGACATGCTTAAAGCGAAAGTACGCCTGACACCGGCGCCATAAAGCGCAGCCTGCGGGTGCGATAGCGCTCATACCGTGCGAGGAAATGATTACAGGGTATCCCACCGTCAGACAACGAAAACCCACGTAAAAAAGCCGCTGAATCGGTAACGATCAGCGGCTTTTTTTCAACAACGAACGGATCAGAAATCCGCCAACTGCCATACCTCATACGCCGGTGTCTCATAGGGATGACTGAGCTTCAACGCAGCCACTACCGCCACGATCAACTCATTCGCCACCACCAGCTCAACTTTCCATTCCTCGACCACTTCAACCTGCCCGATCTGGCCGATAAACGGCTGACTGCCATCCATCGGCCGGAATTGGCCTCGGCCCAGCACTTGCCAGGCGCAGCTGTCGTAGGTGCCGATGCGCCCGCCACCGGCTGCGAAGACGGCGGCTTTCACCGTCTCCACATGGCTGTCGGGCACAAAGAAGCTGAGCTTGTACACCGCCTTAGTTCACCCACACGCGAGCGTTACGGAACATGCGCATCCACGCGCCGTCTTCGTTCCACTCTTCCGGGCGCCACGAGTTCTGCACGGCGCGGAATACACGCTCCGGGTGCGGCATCATGATGGTGACGCGACCGTCGCGGCTGGTCAGCCCGGTGATCCCGCGCGGCGAGCCGTTCGGGTTGGCCGGGTAGCTCTCGGTGACCTTGCCGTGGTTGTCGACGAAACGCATCGCCACGCAACCGGACAGGTCAGCTTCCAGCAAGGCTTCTTCGCTGGAGAATTCCGCATGGCCTTCACCGTGAGCAATGGCGATTGGCATACGCGAACCGGCCATGCCCTGCAGGAAGATCGAGTTGGACTCCTGCACCTGAACCATCGCAACACGGGCTTCGAACTGCTCGGAACGGTTACGCACGAAGTGCGGCCAGAACTCGCTGCCCGGGATCAGTTCGCTGAGGTTGGACATCATCTGGCAACCGTTGCACACACCCAGGGTGAAGCTGTCGTTGCGCTCGAAGAAACCCTGGAACGCATCGCGGGCACGGCTGTTGAACAGGGCCGACTTGGCCCAGCCTTCACCGGCACCCAGCACGTCGCCGTAGGAGAAACCACCGCAGGCTACGAGGCCTTTGAACTCGTTGAGGTCAACGCGACCGGCGAGGATATCGCTCATGTGCACGTCGATCGCATTGAAGCCGGCACGGTCGAACGCGGCCGCCATTTCCACCTGGCCGTTGACGCCCTGCTCACGCAGTACGGCAACTTGTGGGCGGATGCCTTTCTTGATGTACGGCGCGGCGATGTCCTGGTTGACGTCGAAGCTGAGCTTGGTGCTCAGGCCCGGGTTGTCTTCTTCCAGGATCACGTCGAACTCCTGCTCGGCGCAGTCGACGTTGTCCCGCAGGCGCTGGATCTGGTAGCTGGTTTCTGCCCACTGGCGTTGCAGCAGACGGCGCTGGCCTTCAAACACGGTTTCGCCGTTGAAGACGATGTTGATTTCGCCGTTGTTGATCGGCTGGCCAACCACGGACACACAGTCGCCCAGGCCAGCAGCGCTGAACTGTGCAAGCACGTCTGGGGTGGCGTCCTGGCGAACCTGGATCACCGCACCCAACTCCTCGTTGAAGAGGATCGCGGCGATATCGGCGGAGGTTTCCGCCAGGCCGTCGAGGTTCAGGCTCAGGCCGCAGTGACCGGCGAAGGCCATCTCGACCACGCTGGTCAGCAAGCCACCGTCGGAACGGTCGTGGTAAGCCAGCAGATGACCGTCGGCATTCAGGCCCTGGATCACGGCGAAGAAGGCTTTCAGGTCTTCGGCGTCGTCGACGTCCGGAGCGTGCTGGCCGAGTTTGCCGTGCACCTGGGCGAGGATCGAGGCGCCCATGCGGTTCTGGCCACGACCGAGGTCGATCAGGATCAGGTCGGTGGTGCCCTTGTCCATGCGCAGTTGCGGGGTCAGGGTCTGGCGGATGTCGGTGACTGGCGCAAAGCCGGTGACGATCAGCGACAGCGGCGAGGTGACGCTCTTGTCCACGCCTTCATCGTTCCAGCGCGTGGCCATGGACATGGAGTCCTTGCCCACCGGAATGGTGATGCCCAGCTCAGGGCACAGCTCCATACCGACGGCTTTCACGGTGTCGTACAGACGCGCATCTTCACCTGGGTGACCGGCAGCGGACATCCAGTTGGCCGACAGTTTAATGTCGGAGATCTTGCCAATGCGCGAAGCGGCGATGTTGGTCAGGGTTTCACCGATAGCCATGCGGCCCGACGCCGGAGCGTCCAGCAGGGCCAGCGGTGTGCGCTCGCCCATGGCCATAGCTTCACCGGTGTAGACGTCGAAGCTGGTGGCGGTGACGGCAACGTCAGCCACCGGAACCTGCCACGGGCCAACCATTTGATCGCGGGCAACCAGACCGGTAATGGTGCGGTCGCCAATGGTGATCAGGAAGCTTTTGCTGGCAACGGCTGGGTGGTGCAGAACGCGCTCCACACAATCGGCGATGGCCAGCGTGGACGGATCGAAATCGTCGCCCAGTTCGGCTTCACGCACGGCCGAACGGTGCATGCGCGGGGCTTTGCCCAGCAGCACTTCCAGCGGCATGTCCACTGGGCTGTTGCCGAAGTGGCTGTCGGTGACCGTCAGTTGCGGCTCGGCAGTGGCTTCGCCAACGACGGCAAACGGGCAGCGCTCGCGCTCGCAGATCGCCTGGAAGCGTTCGAAGTCGGCAGGGCCGACCGCCAACACGTAGCGCTCCTGGGATTCGTTGCTCCAGATCTCGTGCGGGGCCATGCCCGGCTCGTCGTTTGGAATGTTGCGCAGTTCGAAACGGCCGCCACGCTCGCCATCGTTGACCAGCTCCGGGAAGGCGTTGGACAAACCGCCCGCGCCGACGTCATGGATGAAGCTGATCGGGTTCTTGTCACCCAACTGCCAGCAACGGTCGATGACTTCCTGGCAACGGCGTTCCATTTCAGGGTTTTCACGCTGAACGGAAGCGAAGTCCAGGTCTGCCGAGCTGGTACCGGTGGCCATCGAGGAAGCTGCGCCGCCGCCCAGGCCGATCAGCATCGCCGGGCCGCCGAGGACGATCAGCTTGGAGCCGACGAGGATCTCGCCCTTCTGGACGTGATCTTCACGGATGTTGCCCATACCGCCAGCCAGCATGATCGGCTTGTGGTAACCGCGCACTTCATCGCCATGCGGGGTGGTGATGGACTGCTCGAACGTACGGAAGTAGCCGGTCAGGGCCGGACGACCAAATTCGTTGTTGAACGCAGCGCCGCCCAGCGGGCCTTCGATCATGATGTCCAGCGCGGTGACGATGCGCTCAGGCTTGCCGTACGGCACTTCCCACGGCTGTTCGAAGCCCGGGATCTGCAAGTTGGAGACGGTGAAACCGGTGAGGCCAGCCTTTGGCTTGGCGCCACGGCCGGTTGCACCTTCGTCGCGAATCTCGCCGCCGGAACCGGTAGCTGCACCCGGGAACGGGGCAATTGCGGTCGGGTGGTTGTGGGTCTCGACTTTCATCAGGATGTGCACCGGCTCCTGCACCGCGCCGTACTGGCGGGTTTCAGGGTCCGGGAAGAAACGACCGGCAATGCTGCCGACGATCACCGAGGCGTTGTCTTTATAAGCCGACAGAACGCCTTCGCTGTGCATCACGTAAGTGTTCTTGATCATGCCAAACAGGCTTTTTTCCTGGCTCTGGCCGTCGATATCCCAACTGGCGTTGAATATCTTGTGACGGCAGTGCTCGGAGTTGGCCTGGGCGAACATCATCAGTTCGATGTCGTGCGGGTTGCGCTTGAGACCGATGAAGGCGTTGACCAGGTAGTCAATTTCGTCTTCGGCCAAGGCCAGGCCCAGTTCGGTGTTGGCTTTTTCCAGGGCGGCGCGACCACCGCCGAGCACGTCAATCGCGGTCAGCGGCTTGGGCTCGGCATGGCTGAACAGACCGGCGGCCTGTTCCAGCTGGCCAACGATGATCTGGGTCATGCGATCGTGCAGGCTGCTGGCGATCAGCTCGGCCTCGGCATCGCTGAACTGGCCCGCGACGTAGAAGGCGATCCCGCGTTCCAGGCGCTGGATTTTTTCCAGGCCGCAGTTGCGGGCGATGTCACTGGCCTTGCTCGACCAGGGCGAGATGGTGCCGAACCGTGGCAGAACCAGGAACAAGCGGCCGCTAGGCTCTTGGACTGGGACGCTGGGACCGTACTTCAGAAGGCGCGCCAGCACTTGCTGTTCGTCGGAAGTCAAAACGCCGGTAACGTCGGCGAAGTGAGCAAATTCGGCATATAAGCCACTGACAGCCGGGACTTTCTGGCTCAGTTGCTCAAGGAGTTTGCTGTGGCGAAAGGCAGAAAGGGCAGGAGCGCCGCGCAGGATCAACATCTTCGGGACAGCCTCGGGAAGGGGTGTGCTTTGAGGCCGTGCATTCTAGCGTAAACCGCCGCCAACGGCACCCGAAACGGCACCAGTGGCCGTTGCCGGACGTCAGTTGGCATAAATTGCACCGTACCAGCGGGCCATCAGGATCATTCGCGGCAGTTATTTTAACCGTCACAATGGCGCGCCAAGCCCCGTTTCTGCGGCCTTCAGCCCGGCTTACGGGGTGCTAGCAGACAAGTCCCATGCTGTCGAGATATGGCGCCGAGGGTCCTTTGCGTATACTGCGCAGATGTTTTCCCCAACTGCTTTGCGCCCGCGATGCGCCAAATGGCTCATCGTCACCGGACTCTTCCTGATGCTCAGCGCCTGTGTTGATAAACCCAGCACGCTCGAGCGAATCAAGGAGGATGGCGTATTGCGGGTGGTCACCCGAAACAGCCCGGCCACCTATTTCCAGGACCGCAACGGCGAAACCGGTTTCGAATACGAACTGGTCAAACGCTTTGCCGACGATCTGGGCGTGAAACTGGAGATCGAGACCGCCGACAACCTTGACGACCTGTTCGCGCAGGTGGGTAAACCCAATGGCCCGGTACTGGCCGCTGCCGGCTTGGTCAGCAGCGAGCAACGCCGCCAGCAGGTGCGATTCTCCCATCCTTACCTGGAAGTCACTCCACAGATCATCTATCGCAACGGCCAGTCTCGCCCCACCACGGCGGCGGACCTGGTGGGCAAGAAGATCATGGTGCTCAAGGGCAGTACCCACGCCGAGCAATTGGCTGCGCTGAAAAAGCAATTTCCCGCGATTGAATATGAAGAGTCCGACGCCGTTGAGGTGGTCGACCTGCTGCGCATGGTCGACGAAGGGCAAATCGACCTGACGTTGGTGGACTCCAACGAAGTGGCGATGAACCAGGTGTACTTTCCCAACGTGCGGGTCGCCTTTGACCTCGGAGACGCCAGCAACCAGAGCTGGGCAGTGGCGTTGGGTGAAGACAACAGCCTGCTCAATGAGGTCAACAGTTACCTCGACAAGGTTGAAAAGAACGGCACCTTGCAGCGTCTGAAAGATCGCTATTACGGGCACGTCGATGTACTCGGCTATGTCGGCGCCTATACCTTCGCCCAGCATCTGCAACAGCGCCTGCCAAAATACGAAAAGCACTTCAAGACCTACGCCAAGGAAGAAAAGGTCGATTGGCGACTGTTGGCAGCCATTGGTTACCAGGAGTCCCTATGGCAACCGGCTGTCACCTCCAAGACCGGCGTACGCGGCCTGATGATGCTGACCCAGAACACCGCCCAGGCCATGGGCGTGTCCAACCGCCTGGATGCCAAACAGAGCATCATGGGCGGCGCCAAGTACCTGGCCAGGATCAAGGATGAGCTGGACGACAAGATTGCCGAGCCGGATCGCACCTGGTTCGCCCTCGCCGCCTACAACGTCGGCACCGGTCACCTGGATGACGCCCGCAAGCTGGCCGCAAAAGAAGGGCTGAACCCGAACAAGTGGCTGGACGTGAAGAAAATGCTGCCGCGTCTGTCGCAGAAGCAGTGGTACAGCAAGACCCGCTACGGCTATGCCCGAGGCGGTGAGCCGGTACATTTTGTGGCGAACATCCGGCGCTACTACGACATCCTGACCTGGGTGACCCAGCCGCAGTTGGAAGGCAACCAGGTGGTGGAAGGCAATCTGCATGTGCCGGGCGTGGACAAGACCAAGCCCACCGAAGAAACCCCACAGTTGTAACTCACCGATTTCCCAAACACTGCAATACCCATGCGGGAGCCGGGCTCTTGTGGCGAGGGGGCTTGCCGGATCGCCACAAGAACGCTCTCGCCTTTAAAGTCCGGTGATCAGGTGCACCACCCCACCCGTCAGCACCATCACTCCCGGCACACCCGCCGCGCGTAGCGCCACCGCATCCAATCGCCCCGGCTCGTGCAATTGCACCCGCACCCGAGTCAATGCCACCCGTTGTTGCGACTTGAGGTTGCCCGCACCACCCAGCGCACTCAACACCCCCGGCGCCAGTGGTGCTTCACCCGTCGACACGGCAACCGTCTCGGCAATCAAGTCCGGCGTCAGGGCCTTCCAGAACGCCTGCTGCAATTTCTCGAACATGCTCAGTTCTCCACAACCAAAGAGGTTTCGACGGTCGCCGCGTGGTACAGGCGCAAGGCCTCGCGTACCTGCGCGGCTTCTTCCAGGCCCAGCACTTGGCGGGCGATCAACTGGCAGTCCGCCAGGTTCAGCTCACGCACGGTGGCCTTGATGGTCGGGATCAGCGGCACACTGACCGACAACTCATCCACCCCCAGCCCGATCAACATTGGCACTGCCAGCGCCTCCGAAGCCAGGGCGCCGCAGACGCCGACCCACTTGCCATGGGCATGGGCCGCCTTGACCGTGCTGGCGATCAGGCGCAGCACCGCCGGATGAAAGCTGTCAGCCTGGCTGGCCAGACGCGGGTGGTCACGGTCCATGGCCAGGGTGTATTGGGTCAGGTCGTTGGTACCGATAGAGAAGAAATCCACCTCCGGTGCAAACAGATCCGCCATCAAGGCCGCCGAGGGCACCTCGATCATGATCCCCAGTTTCGGCAGTTCCGTAAGTCCCAGGGCCTGTGCCTCCTCTTGCAGAATCTTGCGGGCCAGGCGCAATTCCGACAGCAGACTGACCATCGGCAACATGATATGCAGGCGAGTCAGGCCCGCGCAGGCGAGGATCGCCCGGAACTGTTCGCGCAACAGTTCAGGACGTTCCAGGCACAAACGAATCCCGCGCAGCCCGAGGAATGGGTTGGTTTCACTGTCCATCGGCACATAGGCCAACGGCTTGTCGCCACCGACGTCCAGGGTGCGTACCACCAGATTGCGATCCGGCCCCAGCGCCCGGGCGATGGCGCTATAAGTGCCCGCCTGTTCTTCGGGGCTCGGCGCGCGGTTGCGATCCAGGTAGAGGAACTCCGAACGCAGCAGGCCCACGCCTTCACCGCCCAGGGACAGCGATTGCTCGACCTCTTGCAGCGAGGCAACGTTGGCCGTCACTTCCACGTGATGACCGTCACGCGTGGTGGCGGCCAGAGAGGCCTGCTCTACTTCACGCTGACGGCGCAGCACTTGCCGTTGGCGGGAGGCCTGCAATTGCTCGATCTCGGCCAAATCCGGGTCCAGGTGCAATTCACCCTTGTCGGCATCCAGCAGTACCTGGCTGCCGTTGGCCAACGCCAGCACTTGCATCGGTACGCCGCAGATAGCCGGCAGGCCAAGGGCACGGGCGAGAATCGCGACATGGCTGGTAGCGCCACCACCCACCGTGACAAAACCCAACACCTTGCGGCTATCGAGACTGGCGGTTTGCGAAGGGGTCAGTTGTTCGGCGATGAGGATCGCTTGCTCCGGCAAATCCCAGGCGCTGTCCTTGACACCGAGGATCAGCTTCAGCACCCGCTGGCCGACGTCTGCCAAGTCGGCGGCACGCTCGGCAAGCAGCGCACTGCCCAAGCCCTGGAACAGCATGGCAGTGGCCGCCGTGGCGCTGTTCCAGGCGAATGCGGCGCTCTTGCCCTGAGCCAACAGCGCGTGGGCCTGGTCCAGCAACGTCGGGTCTTCCAGCAACTCTTGATGAGCACGGAAAATCTCCGCCTGGGCGCTGCCGACAGCCTTGGCCTGCAACGCTTGCAGGGCCTCGGTTGCCTGCAGCAGACCGCTCACCAGCGCAACGCGCTCGACGGCTTCACCGGCACCCGCTTCAGTGATGTCCAGTTCCGGTTCGGCCACCTGCACCACTTGGCCAAACGCCGAACCCGGCGACGCACACACGCCCCGCAGCAGGCTCGGCGATGAAGCCGGCGCGACCGGTTCGGGGGTCTCGACAGGCGCAGCCACCACGGTCTCGCCGCACCCTTCGGCCAGCAACGTCACCAACGCCTTGATCGCTGCCTCTGCATCATCCCCCGCCGCGCTCACTTGCAAGGTATCGCCCTGCACCGTCTGCAATGCCATGATCGCCACCAGCGACTTGGCATTGGCGCTCTGGGTTTGTTTGTGTAGATAAATACTCGCCTTGAAGCCTTTCGCCGCCTGGGCAAACACTGCCGCCGGCCGGGCATGCAAGCCATTGGCATTGGGCAGTGTCAGGGGTTTGGAAAACAGCGCATCGCCCTCTTCGTCCGCCACCTCATCAGCACTGGTCTCAGGCGTCACCCGCAGCAACGCTTGCCCCACATCGACCACCCCGGTGCCCGAAGTCAGCAGCACAAACGGTTCGCCACTGACCACCAACATCAGGGTCAGCAAACTGCGAGCGTGGAGCGCGACAAAGTCGGCATCAAATTCGATCAGCGGCTGACCAGCCTCCACCCGCTGGCCCTCCTCGACCAGCCGGGTAAAGCCTTTGCCGGCCAGGTTCACAGTGTCCAGGCCGATGTGCATCAACACTTGGACGCCGTTGTCGCCGGTGACACTCACCGCATGGCCACTGTCCTGGATATTGCTGATCACCCCGGCCAAGGGCGCACAGAGGGTCTGCGACGTCGGGTCGATACACAGGCCATCGCCAATCAGCCGACTGGAAAACACCGGATCGGGCACCTGGTCCAAGGGCAACAGCACACCGGACAAGGGCGCCAGCAGTTCCAGGGGTTGGGTTGTGGTCATGACTTCACCTGCTGTTTTGTTCTGTAAAAATCATCGAGCAAACGATGGAGATCCAATGTGGAAGCTGGCTTGCCCGCTCCCACATAAAGCCCATTCACATGAATCATGGGTGTACCGGGTTCATTTATTTCCACCAATATTCAACCTGCACACCAAAATTCGATCCATGCCGCGCCGTGCCATAAGCGCCGGTGTCGGACAACGCCGAACCCGCCGCCAGTTCATTGGCCGCACGTTTGGCGGCTTCGTTCCAGGTAGCGTAGGTGTAATACAAACGCACTTCCGGCCGCGCCCAGAAATCCGGGCCTTTAGGCGACCAGGTCGGGGCAAAGGTAAATTTGCTCAGTTTGCGTGTGCCACCGGTGGCCTCGACCTGATCGTGACCCAACTCGGTCACCAGCTTGAACTGCTCGGTGATTGCATAGGCAGGGCGCACCCCAATGGACATCCAGGTCTGATCCTGTCTGCCCGGGCGAATGTCTTTCTGGTACACCGCCTCGACCTGGCCGCCGAAACGCGGCGTCACTTGCCAGTCGAAGAACTCCACCGCACGGTAGCTTTTACTGCTGTTATCCAGTGCGGTATTACCGGTGTAACCGAGGCCCGTGCCCGGACCTTCGCCGTACTGCAGGGCGAACTTGTTCCGACCGCCCAGGAAGGGTTTCTGAACGTGCTGGGCGGTGATGGCCCAGCCGCTGTTAGCGTCCCGACCACCGGCTTTTGCAATGTAACTCAAGCCCAATTCCAACTCGCCGTCAGGGTTGGTCTTGAAGCCGGCCACGTTGAAATCGTGACGGGTGGCGTATTCCTTCTGGTACAGGTTGTCCTTGCGGGAAATCGCGTAGCTGTATTTCAGATCGCCGATTTTCACGTCCTCGATACCGCCGCCCGTGGCGCTCTGGTTCCAGTAGTAGAAGTCGGAAATATGGATGTCGTTACGCTTGTAGTAACGCCGACCGGCCCACAGCGAACCGCCGTTGAGGCTGGGCAGGTTCGACCACTGCGCATACATCTGCGGCATGCGTGCCGAGCCGTTGTTTTCCCCCTGAAACTTCAGCTCGCGATCGTATTGGTTATACAACGAAGCCATGGCATCGACGCTGAGCACCGAGCCGTCGTCAAGGGTCAACAGGTCCTGGCGCAACTCCAGCTCGGCGTACTGTTCGCATTCGTTACCCAAACGGTATTTCGATTGTGCGCCGGGCAGTTGGAAGCACTGCTGCTTGCCACTGCCGGTCGAGGTCCCCGCACCGCTACGCAAGTAACCGGCAAACTCCAGCCCCTGGGCGGCAAAAGGTAAAGACAGACAAGAAGCAACGAGGCCCAGCTTTATTGTTGTTTTCATGAAGCGCTCCGATATTTTTATTATGTTTTTGGCTCATTTTTTTGTACCCCCCTGTAGCCGCTGCCGAGGCACGAGGCTGCGATCCAGTGCGCAGCACTGGTAAACGCTCATCACGGTTCTCCCAAAAACACCACGGTGATCCATCGCAGCCTGGCGGCAGCGGCTACAGGTCGCTCTTCAGTCCTTGAGGTGCAGCACAAAGGATTCATAAGGGCGCAACGACACCTGAGCCGTACGTACCGGGCAGTCGGGGTAGTTGCTGATCAGCAGGCGTTGTTCGATCGCGTGATTGAAAAGCCCTTCCGGCAATTGGACCTGGCACGGCGTGCCGTAGAAGTTGTTCACCACCAGCAAGCGCTCGCCGTGGCCTTCGCGCAGATAGGCCCAGACCTGCAGGTGCTCTGGCAGCAGTTGGCGGTAAACGCCTTCCTGGATCAGCGGTTCATGGCGGCGCAGGGCGATCAGCGCACGGTAGTGATGCAGCACCGATTCCGGATCATCAAGCTGGCTTTCGACGTTGATCTGCGCGGCGTTGGCCGGGATGCCGATCCACGGTTTGCCGCTACTGAAACCGGCGCTAGCCCCGTGATCCCATTGCATCGGTGTGCGGCTATTGTCCCGGGACTTCTGCATGATCGCGGCCATGCTTTCAGCTTCGGACTCTCCCGCATCGCGCTTGAGCCGATAGATGTTCAGGGTCTCGACATCGCGGTACTGCTCGATCTTGCCGAAGCCCGGATTGGTCATGCCCAGCTCTTCACCTTGATAGACGAAGGGCGTGCCTTGCAGGAAGTGCAACGCGGTGGCGAGCATCTTCGCCGAGACCACGCGGTGCTCGCCGTCATCACCAAAACGGGAGACCACTCGCGGCTGATCGTGGTTACACCAGAACAACGCGTTCCAGCCACCACCGGCCTGCATGCCCAACTGCCAGTCAGAAAGAATCTGCTTGAGTTGCAAGAAATCGAAGTCGGCCCGCACCCACTTTTGCAGGTTCGGGTAATCCACTTTCAGGTGATGAAAGTTGAAGGTCATCGACAGTTCTTTCGATTCTGGACGCGAGTAACGAATGCAGTGTTCAAGGCTGGTGGAAGACATCTCACCCACGTTGATCAGGCCATGCCCTTCGAAGACTTCGCGGTGCATTTCCTGCAGGTACTCGTGCACATTCGGGCCGTCGGTGTAGAAGCGGCGGCCGTCGCTGTTGTCTTCCGGGAAGTCCTTCGGCTTGGAGATCAGGTTGATCACATCCAGACGGAATCCACCGACCCCCTTGTCACGCCAGAAGCGCATCAGCTTGAACACTTCGGCACGGACTTTCGGGTTATCCCAGTTGAGATCAGCCTGGGTGTGGTCGAACAGGTGCAGGAAGTACTGGCCGGTTTGCGCCTCGTACTCCCAGGCCGAACCACCGAACTTGGATTCCCAGTTATTCGGCTGATCACGCCAGATGTAGAAGTCGCGGTACGGGTTGTCGAGGCTGCTGCGGGCCTGCTGGAACCACTCGTGTTCGACGGAGGTGTGGTTGACCACGATGTCCAGCATCAACTTGATGCCTCGCTTGGCTGCTTCGCTGATCAACAGATCGCAGTCGGCCATAGTCCCGTAGCTCGGGTCGATGGCGTAGTAGTCGCTGATGTCGTAACCGTTGTCGCGCTGAGGCGAACGCAGGAACGGGGTGATCCACAGGCAATCGACACCCAGCCACTTCAGGTAATCGAGTTTGTCCACAACCCCCAGCAAGTCACCGGTGGCGTTACCCGCGTGGCTGTGGAAGCTTTTGGGGTAGATCTGGTAGATCACCGAGTGTTGCCAGTCTTGCATGGTGGGTTCCTTCATTTGGTTGTGTGCTGGCCCTGAAGGCCTCATCGCAGGCAAGCCAGCTCCCATATGGGAAAGCATTTCAACTGTGGGGGCGGCGGTGCGACGATTCGATTTGCCCGCGATAGCGATCTGTCAGGCGACCCGATAACCAGGCCGAACAATCTTCATGCTCAACCCGCAAGTCAGAACAAACGGCACCACAATTGCGATGACCATGCCGATGACAAAACTTGGGATGTATTGCGGAATGATCGAGATAAAACCGGGCAAGCCGCCGACCCCAATAGCCGAGGCATGGACCTTGTTCAACGAGAGGAAAATGCTGCCCAGCGCCGACCCGGTGAGGGCCGCATAGAATGGAAACTTGAAGCGCAGGTTGACCCCAAACATCGCCGGTTCGGTGATGCCGAAGTAGGCGGAAATCGCCGAAGTCGAGGCCATGCTTTTATCCCGCGCATTGCGGCTCATGTAGAACACACCGAGCGCTGCGCTGCCCTGGGCCAGGTTGGACATGACGATCATCGGCCAGATAAACGTGCCGCCCTGGGTAGAAATAAGCTGCAGGTCCACGGCGAGGAACATGTGGTGCATGCCGGTGATCACCAGCGGTGCATACAACAGGCCGAAGATCGCCCCACCGACCATCGGCGCCAGGTCAAACAGAGTGACCACACCTTCGGTGATCAAGATGCCCAGGTGACGGGTCACCGGGCCAATGATCGCCAGCGCCAGCACACCGGTGACGACGATGGTGGTAATCGGCACCACCAACAATTGAATGGCATTCGGTACTCGCGCCCGCAGCCATTTCTCAATCACGCTCATGACGTAGGCCGCCATCAGGATCGGCAGGATTTGCCCCTGATAACCGACCTTCTCGATCTTGAACCAGCCGAAAATATCGAAGTACGGCAGGCTCTGGCCGTCGAGCCCGGCCACTGCCTTGCCGTAGTTCCAGGCATTGAGCAGGTCTGGGTGCACCAGCATCAGGCCAAGGACGATGCCAAGGATTTCACTGCCGCCAAACCGCTTGGCCGCCGACCAGCCCACCAGCGCCGGCAGGAACACGAACGAGGTGTTGGCCATCAGGTTGATCAGGCTCCACAGGCCATCCAGGTTCGGATAGGCCTCAAGCAAGGTCTTGTCCGCAATGAACATGCCCTTGGCGCCCATCAGGTTGTTCACGCCCATCAACAGACCGGCAATGATCAACGCCGGCAGGATGGGCATGAACACATCGGAGAACACCCGTACCAGGCGCTGCATCGGGTTGGTTTTTTCGACGCCCTTCTGCTTCACATCGGCGATGGTCGAGGCGGCAAGGCCGGTCTGTTCGCGCAGGGCGGCGTAGACCTTTTCCACTTCGCCAGGGCCAATCACGATCTGGAACAGGCCGCCGGTGAAGAAGGAACCCTTGACCAGATCGATCTGGTTCAGCTCACCGCTCTTGACCAGGCTCGGGTCCTTGAGCGCCAGGCGCAGGCGGGTCACGCAGTGGGCAGCTTGCTCAAGGTTGTCGCTGCCCCCGAGGCTCTGGAGAATCTCGCGGGCGATATTCGGATAGTCGTGGCTCATGCTTGGTTTCCACTTGGTTTTTTTGTTATTCGGGCAGTCATTGGCAGCACGCCGAGGGCAAAAGTACTCGTCTGTACGAGTTAAAGCAACAACTCGTCTGTACGAGTTTGAAAAATATCGGTTTTCGCTTTCTGTAGGAGCGAGCTTGCTCGCGAAGAACCTGAGAGCGCTGCGGGTTATCAGGTTCGTCGCGTTATCGTTACCGCTCTTCGCGAGCAAGCTCGCTCCTACACAGACCACAGTTTTCCAATGGTCCAATGGACAAACCCCACCTCTGGCTCTAAGGTTCCTGCCTTGAACGCAAACGCGGCACAGAGCCCTCCCCATGAGCAAATACAACCAGATCTACACCGATCTGCTTGCCAGCATCACCACCGAACGCCTGCAACGCGGCACTCGCCTGCCCTCCGAAACCGAACTGATGGACGCCTATCAGGCCAGCCGCGGCACCGTACGCCGGGCTATCGAACAGTTGCAGGAGCGTGGGTTCGCGCAAAAAATTCATGGCAAAGGCACGTTTGTGCTGTCGCCCAACCCCATCGAGTTCCAGTTGGGCGGGATTGTCAGCTTCCGCGAAACCCACGCTGACCTGGGGGATGATGTGCGCACCGACGTCGTCGAGTTCTCCCAGTTCCCGCTGGAAGGCGCGCTGTTGGAACATATCGAGGCCGAAGCCGGCAGCCTGATCACCCGGATCAAACGGGTACGGCGCATCGGCGGCAAGCGGGTAATCCTCGACATCAACCACTTCGTCGCCGAACTGATTCCTGGCCTGGACCAGGCGATTGCCGAACAGTCGATCTACGCGTTTATCGAACAGACCCTGCAACTGCAGATCAGCTACGCGCAACGCACCATCGAAGCCCTGCCCCGCAGCAAGGACGACCAGGCACACCTGGACCTCGAGGGTCAAAGTCATGTGATCGTGGTGAGTAACCAGACGTTTTTGCAGGACGGTCGGCAGTTCGAATACACCGAGTCGCGGCATACCCTGGATAAGTTCTACTTCTCCGATATCGCCAGGCGGTAATTATCTACCCACCGCCCTTCTGAAGGGATTGGCATGCTCGGTTCTCCCCCCTCAAGGAGAGCAGCATGCCGCTTACCGATACATCCCCCGCCGCCCAGCAACAACTCAAAGCCCTGGCTCCCGTGGTGCTGGATGCCTGCCCGAATATGCAGACAATGGCCATCGAGACCGCCCGTGAGATTCTCGCCAGGCACGGTCTGGCGGACCTGGACCCCGATTACCTGTATTGGCACCGTTTCAACGGCAGCTACAGTGACCCGTCGGCCTTTACCGGCTGGAGCCATAACGAAAAACCGCAAGAGTCGATGACCCTGACGCAGTTGGTCATTCACCGCTTCAATGTGCATGACCAGGACAATGCCGACCTGCTCGACGGCGATGGTGGCTTCTATCTCGATGGTCCCGAGGCGCGGCTGTTCGATCACCACAACGAAGTGCGGCTATCGGCCCGTGCAGTGCTCGACGATTTCTGGACGATCAACTTCAGTGATCACTACACCACCCGCATGAACAGCTTCTGGAGCGCCCACTTCGACGACTTCCGCACCCTGGCCAAGGTCAACTGCCTGGCCCAGGCACTGCAAGCCCGTCATACCGGGCACCTTACCGAGTCACAGTTGCAAACGGTCCTCCAGGCCCTGGCCAGCAACCTGCCTTGGCCCCCGACCCTGTCCCATCTGCAAGCCGAGTCGCCTTCTGTGAATGGGCTGCGTGTGGCGGCGCTGGATATCGGTGGGCATATCGCCACGGACATCCTGCGCATCGTCAACCACGCTGGCCGGCAAATCCTCTACATCCCCGGCGACGCCCAGGCTTTCCATTGTTGCGAGACCCCCGCCGACCTGCATTTCTGGCTGCTGAACCAGACCAATCATCCGGACAACCGCGCCCGCTTCATGGCCCACTTCCCGCTGTCGGCCCAGGTCCAGCAGGACGACACCGACGCCGTGACCTGGAAGCAGATGCTGCTGACACCCGTGCTGATCTATCGTACCGGCCAGGCCCTGGCCGGCACCCTGCCGCCAGACTCGGTCGACACCGGCCTGTACCACCTGATCGAGCAGCTCTTTATCGACTGGGGCACCTGGGAGCACCACCTGATCAACCAAACCGACCAGACGATTGAAGGCGATGCGTTTACCTGGCTGGCGCACTCCGGCAAGTCTCGTATGCACAATGATGCGGACTTTGCTCTGCGCAGCAACGGCGACCTGCGCAAGAAACTGTGGATCGGCTACCTGAATGCCTTTGGCAAAACCTTCGGCCCGATGGCGGTGGCGGGCTGGCCGATAGCCCTGGTGGTCGTGGGGGCCAGCGTGGCGAATCTCGGCCTGAATATCGACCAGGCCATCAACGGCAAAACCCTCGCTGAGCGTCGCGCCGGGGAGCTTGGCGCCGTACTCAGTGCCATCGACACCCTGTTCAACCTCGCGCTGCTGAAAGCCGATGGAGTCATGCCGGATATCGCCGAAGCTGCCGAAACCCTGGCGGTTGAAACCACACTTCCCGCAGAACACCCTGCGCCACCGTCGGCACCTGAACCTGCGGTGCCGGCCATCTACCAGACCAACCTGATATTGGAAGGCGAAACCCTGGATACCGCCCCCGGAAAGTTTCAGCAGGTTTATTCCCTCAGGTCATCGGACGGCATGCCCCAGCAAGCCATCCTACTGAACGATGAAGCCTATTACGTACGTTATGAAAGCGATCCCAATGGCCGTGGTTATTGGGCCATCGTCGACCCGAACACCCCCCATGCCTTTTCCGGCTCGCTGCCGGTGCGCCTGAATGAGTTCAATGAATGGGAGCGGGTGCCCGGCGGCAAAGGCCTGAAAGGCGGTGGCGGCAACTCCAGTAAAGCGGCAAAGGAAACAGCGCCCTCGCGCACCACACCGCCTTCGCAACCTGTGGTTCAGCCGTCTAGCGGCGTACGCAGGGTCACCACGCAATTCGATACCCCGCCATCGACCCGCCCAGAAGTAAAACGCTGGGCATTGGGGCTCAATGAAACTCACGTTCAAAGCCGTTTCGGCTGCATCGACAGTTTCACTTACTACTACGGCTCAACCCACCGCAAACTGCTGCAATTGGCGCAAGACTTCTACAACGAACTGCCCTGGGCCCGGTTACCGGCTCGCCCGGATATCCCCGCCTTTGAACCCACCGCCACCCTTGATGAAGCCCTCGAGTGCCTGCCCGACGAGGTACCGGGATACGTCATCGGTGAAACCCTCGACCGTGTCGCCAGTACCCGTCTGGTAATCGAAAAAATGCCACTCTTTGCGCGCAAGAGCGTCAAAACCCTGTACATGCGCCGCCTGCTCAATGACTTCGCCCAAGATGACTTGAACCTCTACTTCCGCACCGGAGTTATGTCCGAGGACCTGGAAAACCACCTGAGCCGACTGAGCACTGACCCGTCCGGGCAATTCAACGAACTGGAGCTGGTCAAGACCGCCAGGAACAACGGCATACGCGTGCAGGCAATCGACTGTGCAGCCCATTACAAATACCCCGCCCCTGTCGCCGACCTGTCAGAACAAGTAACGAGCAACTACCTCGCCCACACCCTTATCCAAGCCGATAGAGCCCTGAACGGTGGCGGTAAGTGGCTGGTACTGACGGGCGCGAGAAACATCAACACCTTCAATGGATTCGCCGGCCTCAGCGAACTGGAAGGTGGCATCGGGCTGCGTGTCGAAGAGGTGCTGCCTGGGCAAGGTAACGATGTGCGCCTGGACCCCGGTATTGCCATAGATCGCGACAATGCGCCCCTGCTTGAAAGCGCCGGCGATAGCTTCGACACCTTCCATGCCGACCTGCGGGTACAAGTAGAGGCGCCTCTGGTGCGGCGCACCTTGCAGCAAAACCAGCGGTTGTTGTTTCGCAAGGGCATGTACCTGATCAATGAAAGCCAGGGCAACTACACGCTGCTGCATCACAGCAGAGACAGGGGGATCGTCAGCACACCCATCAATCGGCTGGCCGATGGCAGCTTTTATATCGACCGGCCTGCCTGGGCTGCCGTCCATGATGTGCACTTCCCAACGCTGGAAAAGCTGTCCAGCGCCCTTACTAACATGGGCATGAGTTTGCAAAGCCGGTTGCCTATCTGACAGACAATAAAAAACCTGGCCGAGGCCAGGTTTTTTTAGTTACTTAACGTTGGCCATGTCGGCCAATGTTTATTCCCACTCAATGGTCGCCGGCGGCTTGCTCGACACGTCATAAGTGACGCGCGAAATACCTTCGATTTCATTGATGATACGGCCGCTGACGGTTTCCAGCAGTTCGTACGGCAGGTGTGCCCAACGGGCGGTCATGAAGTCGATGGTTTCCACCGCACGCAGGGCCACGACCCACGCGTAACGACGGCCATCGCCTACAACGCCAACCGATTTCACCGGCTGGAACACTACGAAAGCCTGGCTGACTTTGTGGTACCAGTCGGCCTTGCGCAGTTCTTCGATGAAGATGTGGTCGGCACGACGCAGCAGGTCGGCGTATTCCTTCTTCACTTCACCGAGGATCCGCACGCCCAGGCCCGGGCCCGGGAATGGGTGACGGTAGACCATGTCGTACGGCAGGCCCAGTTCCAGGCCCAGACGGCGGACTTCGTCCTTGAACAGTTCGCGCAGCGGCTCGACCAGCTTGAGGTTCATTTCCTCAGGCAGGCCACCCACGTTGTGGTGAGACTTGATCACGTGGGCCTTGCCGCTCTTGGCGCCAGCCGACTCGATCACGTCAGGGTAGATGGTGCCCTGGGCGAGGTACTTGATGTTGTCCAGTTTGTTGGACTGGGCATCGAATACGTCGATGAAGGTACGACCGATGATCTTGCGCTTCTTCTCCGGGTCGGACTCGCCGGCCAGGTTGTTCAGGAACTGATCTTCAGCGTTGGCACGGATCACCTTGACGCCCATGTTCTCGGCGAACATGGCCATCACTTGCTCGCCTTCGTGTAGACGCAGCAGGCCGTTGTCGACGAAGACGCAGGTCAGTTGGTCGCCGATGGCTTTGTGCAGCAGCGCGGCAACCACCGAAGAGTCAACGCCACCGGACAGGCCCAGCAGGACGTTATCGGTGCCGACCTGGGCACGGATGTTGGCGATGGCGTCTTCAGCAATCTTCGAGGGGGTCCACAGCGCTTCGCACTGGCAGATGTCGAGGATGAAGCGCGACAGGATGCGGCCGCCTTGCTTGGTGTGGGTCACTTCCGGGTGGAACTGCACGCCGTAGTAGCCGCGCGCGTCGTTGAACATGCCAGCAATCGGGCAGCTCGGGGTGCTGGCCAGGATGTGGAAGTCTTCCGGCATCTTGGTGACCTTGTCACCGTGGCTCATCCATACGTCGAGGCCGAACAGGCCGTCAGCGTCGATGTGGTCTTCGATGCCGTCCAGCAGGCGGCTCTTGCCGACGACATCAACGCGGGCATAACCGAATTCACGCAGTTCGGAACCTTCGACCTTGCCGCCCAGTTGCTCGGCCATGGTCTGCATGCCGTAGCAAATACCGAAGACCGGCACGCCCAAGTCAAACACAGCTTGAGGGCAACGAGGGCTGTTGGCTTCGTGTACCGACTCGGGGCCACCGGCGAGGATGACGCCTTTTGGAGCGAATTCGCGAATCGCTTCGTCGTCCATGTCGAACGGATGCAGTTCGCAGTACACGCCGATTTCACGCACGCGGCGGGCAATCAGCTGGGTGTACTGGGAACCGAAGTCGAGGATCAGGATGCGGTGGGCGTGAATGTCGAGGGCCATGAGATCAGTCTCGTCTAATGAATCAGAAACAACTCGGGGCTGAATAAGACAGCCCCGGTTACTTAACTATTTGCTTGAAGCATCAACCTACGCGGTAGTTCGGCGCTTCTTTGGTGATCTGTACGTCGTGAACGTGGGATTCGGCCATGCCAGCACCGGTGATCCGCACAAACTCAGGCTTGGTGCGCATTTCTTCGATGTCGGCGCTGCCGGTGTAGCCCATCGAGGAACGCAGGCCACCCATCAGTTGATGGATGATGGCGCTCAGGGTGCCCTTGTACGGAACACGCCCTTCGATACCTTCCGGTACCAGCTTCTCGGCGCCTGCCGAGGAGTCCTGGAAGTATCGGTCGGAAGAGCCTTGAGCCTGGGACATTGCGCCCAGCGAACCCATGCCACGGTAAGCCTTGTAGGAGCGGCCCTGGAACAGTTCGATCTCGCCTGGCGCTTCTTCAGTACCGGCGAACATCGAGCCCATCATCACGCAGGAAGCACCGGCTACGATGGCCTTGGACAAGTCACCGGAGAAACGGATACCGCCATCGGCGATCAACGGTACGCCCGTACCTTCAAGGGCAGCGGCGACGTTGGCGATGGCGCTGATTTGCGGCACGCCCACACCGGCAACGATACGGGTGGTGCAGATCGAGCCTGGGCCGATACCGACCTTGACTGCATCAGCGCCCGCTTCAACCAGTGCCTTGGCGGCAGCGCCGGTGGCAATGTTGCCGCCGATCACTTGCACGTCAGGGAAGTTCTGCTTGACCCAACGTACGCGGTCGATCACACCTTTGGAGTGACCGTGAGCGGTGTCGACCACCACCACGTCAACACCAGCGGCGACCAGGGCCGAGACACGGTCACCGGTGTCTTTACCGGTGCCGACCGCAGCGCCTACGCGCAGACGACCTTGATCGTCCTTGCTGGCCAGCGGGTAAGCCTTGGCTTTTTCGATATCGTTGACGGTCATCATGCCTTTGAGGGCGAATTTGTCGTCAACGATCAGTACGCGTTCGATGCGGTGCTTATGCAGCAATTCGCGAACGTCGTTCTTGTCGGCGCCTTCCTTGACCGTGACCAGACGCTCTTTAGGCGTCATCACTTCGCGGACGGTGACTTCAAGACGGTTCTCGAAACGCACGTCACGGGAGGTGACGATGCCGACCAGGTCGCCATCGTGCAGCACCGGAACGCCGGAGATATTGTGCAGGCGGGTCAGGTCGAACAGGTCACGAACGGTGGCATCGGCCTCGATCGTGATCGGGTCCTTGACCACACCGGCTTCGTAACGCTTGACCTTACGCACTTCGGCAGCTTGCTGCTCGATGGTCATGTTCTTGTGGATGATGCCGATGCCGCCTTCCTGAGCCATGGCGATTGCCAAACGGGCTTCGGTGACGGTGTCCATGGCAGCGGAAACCAGAGGAATATTCAGCTCGATGCCACGGGTTAGGCGGGTCTTGAGACTGACTTCGTTAGGAAGCACCTCGGAATAACCGGGCACTAGGAGAATGTCGTCGAATGTCAGAGCTTCTTGGCTGATACGCAGCATCGCGGGGGCTCCCGAGCGGGAAAATGGAAGCGCGCCATTATAGTCAGACACCCCCTCGGGTTCAATGTAAAACTCTGACAAACTTGGTAATACTGATAGAAGGGTTAAAGCTCGACTTTGACCCAACTCATCTTCTGGTCCAACCAATCGGCAAATTCGTCGATAAAACTCTGCTTGAACCCCGCCTCCGCCCAGTTATTGAAGATGAACCCGAGGTTGGAAAAGCCGCACTCCTGCAAGTACAGGAAGCCGTTGATGTCGTCTTCATGACCACACAATGGGCAAGTGAAGTTATCGGTGTGGCCGGGCATCCAGTCTTCCAGGCTTTCGAACAGCGCTTCGCCGACTTCTTTCAGGCATTCAGGGCAGCCTGCTTCCTCGAGAAAGCCCTTGGCCGGCGTGTAGATGCAGCGTTTATAGATGATCTCCAGGCCATTGACCGGCTCGTTGAACGGCAGCGCCTCGGGGTGCAGCACCACGGCGCGGGCACCGTCGGCGAGCGCGTAGGCCATGCGGTTGCCGGTACGGCCACAGGTGGTCAGCTCTTCCTTGACAATATTCTTGCGCACCAGCCAGCGCACAATCGCCCGGGCCCGGGGTTCGTGGACAGGCAATGTGGAGATCTTCGGGACAAGGATGCTTTGGGAGTTCATGAGGCCTGGATGTCCTGCGGTGTGACTTCTGGCCTCATCGCGGGCAAGCCCGGCTCCCACATTGAAATGCGATCAACTGTGGGAGCCGGGCTTGCCCGCGATGAGGCCCGGGAGGACGGCAGCTTAATCCCTGAAAAAAACGGGTCAAGTACTCATGTACCGGGCAATCAACGCAATGCCGCTGCCCAGTACCAACCAGGTCACCAGCCGCACGAACGCCTCACGGGACATATGCAGTGTCAGCCGCCGGCTGACCCACAGCCCCAGGGCCATCGCCGGCAGCAAGCACACCGCCAACACCAATAAGGGTAGCTCGGCATACACCCCGGCGAGCAAAAACAAACTCAAACGCACCACGGTGCTGCAACTGATCAAGGCACTCTGGGTCGCCCGCGCTGGGTCTTTGGGCAGACGACTGTTCAGATAGATCGCATATAAAAAGCCGCCACTACCAAACAACGCCCCGAACAGACCGCCGACAGTGCCCATAGGAATGGCCCAGCCGGCCGCCAACTGCTTGGGGCGAGCCTTTACCAACAGGCTATAGATCGCGTAGGCACTGATGAACAGCCCCATTAACAGCAATAAAAGGTTCGAGTGGAGATTGAGCAGAAAGATCACGCCCAGGGTGCAACCGATCGCCATGCACGGCAGCAGCCTCAACAGTTCTGGCTTATTCACGTCCCGCCGCGACTGCAGGAGGTTGCCAAAGGCGGCGACAAAGTCCAGCAGCACCAGCAGCGGGATGATCTTCGACAACGGCATGAACAGAATCAGGATTGGCCCCGCCACCAGCGCCGTGCCGAACCCGGCGATGCCAAACACGATATAAGCCACGACAATCCCGACACCGATCACCAGCCAGTCGACACCACTGAAGGCCCATTGGTTAAGCAGTTCGACCCAGTTCATGAGGTATTCCTTGAAGATGATGGCAGTCACTTTAGCCATCACTCTGAGTTGCGACTAATATCTTCAAAGCCACTCACCTATCTCGAAAAGGCATGACTTGTGATTTCCACCCGTCAACTGCGCTACTTCGTCGAAATCGCCGAGAGCGGCAGTTTCAGCGCCGCAGCCGAACGGCTGTTCGTCGCGCAATCGGCCCTCAGCCGGCAGATCAAGGAGCTTGAAATCCTCCTGCAAACCCCACTGTTCGAACGCACGGCCCGCCAGCCACGGCTGACGGCGGCCGGGGAAGCCTTTTACCCACGGGCACGCAACCTGCTGGGCGAACTACTCAAAGCCAGTGAAATGGCCACCCAAGTGGGCAACGGTCAACTCGGCACCTTGCGCCTGAGCCATTCCAGCACCGTGCCCATGAGCGGCCGCCTGCTACAAGGGATCAGTGCTTACCTTGAACAGTGCCCTGGCGTGTCGATGGACATCGTCAAACTGTCCTCCGAAGCGCAGCTGGAAGAAATCGCCGACGGTCGGCTCGATGCAGGGCTGTTGCGCTTGCCGGTATTGCGCCAGCGCGAAGGTGTACGAATCGTGCCTTTATATAGCGAACGACTGTTACTGGCAGTGCCGCCGAATCACCCTCTCGCGCAGAACATACCCGCCGTCGGTATCGACCTGGCTCAGTTGCGGGACGAAGCGTTTATTTCAATCCCTCACCCGCAGCGTGGCGGGCTGAGTTATCTGTCCGCCGAGCTGTGCATGCGCGCCGGATTTTTCCCCAAGGCCGCACGGGTGATGTCGCGCAAGACCACCCAATTGCAGTTGATCCAGGCCGGGTTCGGTATCGCCTTGCTGCCGGAGTCGATGCAAGACATCGCACCCGCCAACATCCATTTCTTGCCCCTGGCCGATCCCGACAGCCAAAGCACCATCGCCCTTGCCTGTCGGCAAGCGCCGACGGCATTGGTGGAGCAATTCTGTCAAACCCTGCACGAATGCCTATAAACTGCCGCCCATGATTAAAGATCCCTTTGCCCGCCTGGGCCTGGACCGCGAAGTCCTGACTGTCAGCCAGCTCAACGGCCGCGCGCGGGTGTTGCTGGAAGACGTGTTCACCAATATCTGGGTCGAAGGCGAAATCTCCAACCTCGCCCGCCCGGCCTCCGGCCACGTGTACTTCACCCTCAAGGACAGCGGCGCCCAAGTGCGTTGCGCGCTGTTCCGGCAGAACGCCGCGCGGGTGCGCCAAGCTTTGAGAGACGGCCTGGCGGTCAAGGTCAGGGGCAAGGTCTCGCTGTTTGAAGGTCGTGGCGACTATCAGTTGATCCTCGACACGGTGGAACCGGCCGGCGATGGTGCCCTGCGCCTGGCCTTCGATGCGTTGAAGGAGAAGCTCAGCGCCGAAGGGTTGTTCAGTGCCGAGCGCAAGGTACCTCTGCCGGCTCATCCCCGACGTATCGGGATTATCAGTTCGCCCACCGGCGCGGTGATTCGCGACATCATCAGCGTGTTCCGCCGCCGGGCGCCCAACGTGCAACTGACGTTGATCCCGACTGCCGTGCAAGGCCGTGAAGCGGTAGCACAAATCGTCCGCGCACTGAAGCTGGCCGACGCACGTGGCTTCGACGCGCTGATCCTGGCCCGTGGCGGCGGCTCCCTGGAAGACCTCTGGTGTTTCAACGAAGAGGCCGTGGCTCGTGCCGTGGATGCCTGCGTGACGCCGATTGTCAGCGCCGTCGGCCATGAAACCGATGTTTCCATCAGTGACTTCGTTGCCGATGTGCGCGCCCCGACGCCCTCTGCGGCTGCGGAACTGTTGGCGCCGGACTCCAGCGATCTGGTGCGCCAGGTTGAAAGCCTGCACCGGCGCCTGGTGATGCACATGCGTAACCGCCTGCTGCATGATCGCCTGCGCCTGGAAGGCATGGCTCGTCGTCTGCGTCATCCCGGCGAGCGTCTACGTCAGCAAGCCCAACGCCTGGACGACCTGGACATGCGTCTGCGTCGCGCGTTCGAGCGCAGCCTCAATACCCGACGCGAACGCTTGATCCGCCTGGAAACCCGCCTCGCCGGCCAACATCCTGGCCGTCAGTTGGCCCTGCTGCGCCAGCGCCTGGACAGCCTCGCCGAACGCCTGCCCCGCGCCATGCGCGAAGGCCTCAAGGCACGTCGCCTGCAATTGCAAAGCCAAGTGCAAACGCTGCAAGTGGTCAGCCCACTTGCAACCTTGGGTCGTGGCTACAGCATTCTGCTGGACGAGCGCGGCCAGGCGATTCGTAATGCCGCGCAAACCCACACCGGCCAGCGTCTCACCGCGCGTCTCGGTGAAGGCCAATTGCAGGTCCGGGTGGAAGACAACCACCTGACACCCGTCACCCTCTCGCTACTGGATTGATGCATGCCACGTTTTCTAAGCTTGTTGATGCTGTTGTGCCTGACCTTCAATGCCCATGCCGACAGCTACATCACCCGCGTGTTGAATAAACCGGTGCCCGGTGGCGTTGCGGTGGTTGACCTGGGTGTCTCGGCGACGGCGCCCAAGGCTACCTATCAAGGCAAACCGGTGCTGGTGGTCAAGGAACAGAACAACTGGCTGGCGATTGTCGGCATCCCTCTGACCGTCAAGCCTGGCAGCCAACAGATCAGCAGTGGCGCGCGCAACTTGCCGTTCACGGTGGGCAACAAGAAATACCCGGAACAGCACATCACCTTGAAGAACAAAAGCCAGGTGAACCCGGAGCCGGCACAGCTCAAGCGCATCGAAGGCGAGCTGGCGGTCCAGCTCAAGGCCTACCGCAGCTTCAGCCCGAACACCCCGAGCAACCTGGTGTTGGACAAGCCGGTCAACGGGCCGCTGTCGAGCAAGTTTGGTGTGCGCCGGTTCTTCAATGGTGAGGAACGTAATCCTCATTCCGGTCTGGACTTTGCTGTAGGCGCCGGCACTCCGATCAAGATCCCGGCAGCGGGTAAGGTGATCCTGACCGGTAACTACTTCTTCAACGGCAACACCGTGTTTGTCGACCACGGCCAGGGCTTTATCAGCATGTTTTGCCATATGTCGAAGATTGACGTGACGGTAGGCCAGCAACTGGCTCGCGGCGCGGTGGTGGGCAAAGTGGGTTCCACCGGACGGGCGACCGGGCCGCATATGCATTGGAATATCAGCCTGAATGATGCGCGCGTGGATCCGGCGATTTTTATCGGGGCGTTCCAGCCTTAAGAAGTAAATCACCTCTATTGCGCGCCCAGCAAAGAGCGCGCAAATAAAACCACCATCCACGCCATCCCCAACCATAAAATCTCGTTTACGACGTTAATAGCAGAACTTCTCTCAATTTTTTTCAACAGCTTGCCATCTTTCACCCTCGCGGTTAGGGTTGAGCTTATGAAAACCTCTCACACCCTCATTCAACTTCGCCAGCACCGCAGCCTGTGCCTTGTCAGCGCACGACTGCCAGGCTGAATCGAACTGCCTCGTCCCCTGCTTTATCCAATAGCAGTATCCCTAATAAACGCTTTCCGGCAGGCCGCCTCTTCTCGGCCCTACAACAAGGATTCTTCTGATGAGCATGCTCAAAGACCCGTCTTCGAAATACCGCGCGTTCCCGACTATCGATATCCCGGATCGCACCTGGCCGTCGAAGACCATCACCGCAGCGCCAATCTGGTGCAGTTCCGACTTGCGCGATGGCAACCAGTCGCTGATCGAACCGATGGACGCGGCAAAAAAACTGCGCTTCTGGAAAACCCTGGTATCGGTAGGCGTGAAGGAAATCGAGGCCTCGTTCCCGGCCGCTTCGCAAACCGACTTCGACTTCGTGCGTACCCTGATTGAAGACAACCACATCCCCGAGGACACCACCATTCAGGTGCTGACCCAGGGCCGTGAAGACTTGATCGCCCGCACCTTCGAATCCCTGCGCGGGGCGAAGAAAGCCATCGTTCACTTGTACAACGCCACTTCGCCGTCGTTCCGCCGCATTGTCTTCAACCAGGACAAGGACGGGATCAAGGCCATCGCGGTCAACGCAGCAAAGCTGTTCGTCAAATACGCCGCCCAGCAGCCGGAAACCCAGTGGACCTTCGAGTACTCGCCAGAGACCTTCAGCGCCACCGAACTGGAGTTCGCCAAGGAAGTCTGTGACGCCGTGATCGAGGTCTGGAACCCTACGCCCGAGCACAAGGTGATCCTCAACCTGCCGGCTACCGTCGAGTGCGCCACACCGAATATCTATGCCGACCAGATCGAGTGGTTCGGTCGTCATATCAACCGTCGTGACAGCGTGATCATCAGCCTGCACACCCACAACGACCGTGGCACCGGCGTGGCCGCCACCGAGCTGGGCCTGATGGCCGGCGCCGACCGTGTCGAAGGCTGCCTGTTCGGCAACGGCGAACGTACCGGTAACGTCGACCTGGTGACCGTGGCGTTGAACCTCTACACCCAGGGCGTGAACCCTGAGCTGGACTTCTCCGACATCGACGGCGTGCGCAAAGTCGTCGAGGAGTGCAACCAGATTCCAGTGCACCCACGTCACCCGTATGTGGGTGATCTGGTTCACACCGCTTTCTCCGGCTCTCACCAGGACGCGATCCGCAAGGGCTTCGCCCAGCAGAAGTCCGACGCCCTGTGGGAAGTACCGTACTTGCCGATCGACCCGGCCGACATCGGCCGCAGCTACGAGGCAGTGATCCGCGTCAACAGCCAGTCGGGCAAAGGCGGGATCGCTTACCTGCTGGAACAGGAATACGGCATCAGCCTGCCGCGTCGTATGCAGATCGAGTTCAGCCAAGTGGTACAAGCTGAAACCGACCGTGTGGGCCTGGAAATGACCGCTTCGCAGATTCATGCGTTGTTGCAGCGTGAATACCTGCAAGCCAACACCCCGTACGCGCTGGTCAGCCATCGTTTGCAGGAAGAGAACGGCAACAGCTCGGTGGAAGTCGAAGTCTCCGGCAAAGGCCAGGGCGAGACCAACCTGCGTTGGCATGGCAAGGGTAACGGCGCCCTGGAAGCGCTGGTGGCCGGCCTGCCGATTGGTGTCGAGATCATGGACTACAACGAACACGCCATCGGTGCCGGGACCAATGCCAAGGCAGCGGCCTACATTGAACTGCGGGTCAACGGTGAGCGTCCGGTGCACGGCGTGGGCATTGATGAAAACATCACCACGGCCAGCTTCAAGGCCGTGTTCAGCGCGCTGAACCGCTCGTTGAGCCAGTTGGAAGCTAAAGCGGCGTAACCAGCCGCTGAAATGCAAAAGGCCCCTGAGTGAGAACCCAGGGGCCTTTTTGTTGGCTTTGAAAGCTGCGGTGTCTGTCAGGGCCTCATCGCGAGCAAGCTCGGCTCCCACATTTGATCTGCATTGTCTGGAAAAAATGCATTCCCCTTGTGGGAGTCGGGCTTGCCCGCGATAGCATTCTCTCAAACAATAGAAACCTTTCAGACAAACTCGAAAGTATCAGCATCCAGATTCGCCGGGAACCGCGCGCGGTACGCCGCCAGTTCCGATGCATCCAGGCAAACCTGAAACACCCCATCCGCCTCCCCCGCGCTCAGCAGGCTTTCGCCCTGGAAGTCCAGGACCTGGCTGTCACCGGTGTAGGCAAAGCCTTTGCCATCCGTCCCCACTCGATTCACCGCTGCTACGTAGCAGAGATTTTCGATGGCCCGAGCCGGCAGCAGGCGATTCCAATGCTGACGCCGTGCGCCCGGCCAATTGGCGGTGTACAGCAGCAGGTCAGTGTCCTGGGCATCGCGGCTCCATACCGGGAAGCGCAGGTCATAGCAGATCAACGGACGGATCCGCCAACCCTTGAGTTCGAACTGCACCTGGCGCTCGCCGGGGGTGTAGTGGTCGTGCTCACCGGCCATTCGAAACAGATGGCGCTTGTCGTAGTGCCACACTTCGCCGTCCGGCCGCGCCCACAACAAACGGTTGCGATGACTGCCGTCGGCCGCCTGGATGATCACGCTGCCGGTGATGACCGCGTTGTATTTTTTTGCCTGGGCCCGGAGCCAATCATGGGTCGGGCCGTGCTCCGGCTCGGCGAGGGTTTTCGACTCCATCGAGAAGCCGGTGGTGAACATCTCCGGCAGCACAATCAGGTCAGCGCCTTGGGCCTGATCCAGCAGCAGTTCGAAATGCTCGAGGTTGGCCTGGCGGTCATGCCACACCAGGGTGGTCTGCACCAGGGCGATATTCAGATTGGGCAGTGCACTCAGATCACGCATAGCTTTTCTGCTGCTTGACGCAGCGTCTCCTCGCGTTTGGCAAAGCACAGACGCACGAGGCGCTGGCCTTGCGGTGGGTTCTGATAGAACACCGAAACCGGGATCGTCGCCACACCGTGTTCGCGGGTCATCCACAGTGACATGGCCACGTCATCCAGGTCCGGGCGAATCTGTGAGTAATCCACCAATTGGAAGTAAGTGCCGGTCACCCGAGTAAAGCTGAAACGCGAAGGCGCCAGCAGGTCGCAGAACAGGTCGCGCTTGGCCTGATAGAACGTCGGCAGCTCTTCGACGTGTTCCGGGTGTTCGGCCATGAAGTCCGCCAAAGCATACTGCAACGGGGTCACACCACAGAAGTTGACATATTGATGCACCTTACGCAGCTCGGCGCTAAGGGCTGGTGGCGCGACGACATAGCCGGTTTTCCAGCCAGTGACATGGTAGGTCTTGCCGAAGGAGCTGACCACGAAGGCGCGCTGATACAGCTCCTCATGGGCCAACACGCTGACGTGAGGCACGCCGTCGAATACCAGATGTTCGTAGACTTCGTCGCTGACCACATAAATATCGCGGTCGCGAATCAGCTCAGCCAACTGGTCCAGCTCCGCGCGACTGATCAGGGCGCCAGTGGGGTTGTGCGGGCTGTTGAGGATGATCATGCGGGTACGCGGTGACAGCGCGGCCTTGATCTGCTCGAAATCCAGGGCGAAGTCATGCAGGCCCAATTGAACATGCACACAACGACCACCAGCCAGTTCTACCGAGGGTTCGTAGCTATCGTAGGCGGGATCAAAGACGATGACTTCATCGCCGCTGCGGATTACCGCCTGGATCGCGCAGAAAATCGCCTCGGTGGCGCCTGGGGTGATGGTCACTTCGGTGTCGGCATTGACCGTGGCACCATAGCTGCGAGCGATCTTGGCCGCCACTTGCTCGCGCAGCACTGGCAAGCCGGTCATGGGCGCGTATTGGTTATGGCCGAGGGCGATATGCTTGCCCACCGCGTCGAGCAAACCTTGAGGCCCATTGAAATCGGGAAAACCCTGGGACAGGTTGAGTGCGCCGGTATCGAAGGCGAGCTGCGACATGGTGGTGAAAATAGTGGTGCCGACATTCGGCAGCTTGCTGGTGATCATCGGTAAGTCCCTGCTGAACACCCGGCTCTACGGCGGCACGGGAAGCCCCGAGGATAGCCCATACGGCGGGCATGAAAAAGGGCGCCAGAGGCGCCCTTTTGACAGATCAAGATCAGCGTTTATCGCGACGCTTCTTATCGGCCTTCTTGTGGTGAGTCATCATCCGGCGCTTCTTGTTTACCTGGCGGTCGGTGAGGCTGTTCTTGTTGCCCTCATATGGGTTCTCGCCACCTTTGAACTCGATCCGGATCGGCGTACCGACCAGTTTCAAGACACGGCGGTAAGTGTTTTCCAGGTAGCGGACGTAGGACTTCGGCACCTTCTCGATCTGGTTACCGTGAATCACGATAATCGGCGGGTTGGCACCACCCAAGTGGGCGTAACGCAGTTTGATCCGACGGTTGTTGACCATCGGCGGTGCGTGCTCGCCTACGGCGTCTTCGAGGATCTGGGTCAGACGGTTGGTCGGCCAGCGGGTTACCGCTGACTTGAACGAGTTCTGCACCGAGGCGTAGAGGTTGCCCACGCCAGTGCCGTGCAGTGCCGAGATAAAGTGAATATCGGCGAACTCGACGAAGAACAGACGACGCTGCAGCTCGATCTTGACGAAGTCGCGCTCGCTCGGCGTCATGCCGTCCCACTTGTTGATCGCGATCACCAGTGCCCGACCGGCTTCCAGGGCAAAGCCCAGCAAGTTGAGGTCGTGGTCGACCACGCCTTCGCGGGCGTCCATGACGAAGATCACCACGTTGGCGTCTTTGATCGCCTGCAGGGTTTTCACCACCGAGAATTTTTCAACTTCCTCGTGGATCTTGCCGCGCTTGCGCACACCGGCGGTGTCGATCAGCGTGTACTTTTCGTCGTTACGTTCAAATGGAATGTAGATACTGTCGCGGGTGGTACCGGGCTCGTCATAGACGATAACCCGGTCTTCACCGAGCATGCGGTTGACCAGAGTCGACTTGCCAACGTTCGGCCGGCCGATGATAGCGATCTTGATACCGTCTTTTTCGCTAGGGCCAGGAATGCGCTTGGCTTCCTCACCTTCGGCAACGATCTCGCCTTCGCCCTCTTCTTCCTCGATGTCATCCCGAGGGAAGTCACGCAGGCAGATTTCCAGCATCTGGGTGATGCCACGACCGTGGGCGCCGGCGATCGGGATCGCATCGCCCAGGCCCATCGGGCTGAACTCGGCGCGGGCCAGTTCTGGATCGATGTTGTCGATCTTGTTGGCCACCACGTAGGAGCGCTTGTTGCGCTTACGCAAGTGTTCGCCAATCATCTGGTCAGCAGCGGTGTAGCCCGCGCGGGCATCCACCAGGAACAACACGACATCGGCTTCTTCGATGGCCAGCAGCGACTGCTCGGCCATCTTTTCGTCCATGCCATGCTCGTCACCGGAAATACCGCCGGTGTCGACAAGAATGTAGGAGCGCCCTTGCCACTTTGCCTCACCGTATTGGCGATCACGGGTCAGACCGGACAAGTCGCCGACGATGGCGTCGCGAGTCCTGGTCAGGCGGTTGAACAAGGTGGACTTGCCGACATTGGGTCGGCCCACCAGGGCGATTACGGGAACCATGCGGCTCTCCACTTCGTTATTTCAGAAAATACAAAAGCCGCTGCAAGGCAGCGGCTGGTGCTCGGGGCAGCACCCGGAGGTGCCGCATGCCCTGCCGAAGCAGGGCCGCCTGGGGGTTACCCCAAGCATAGTTCTTTACTTGATGGTCAGGGCTTCCAGCTTGCCACTGTTACCAAACACGTAAAGCATATTACCTACCACCAGCGGGCGAGAACGCAGGCCATCGCTGTCAATACGTTCGCGACCGACAAAACGACCGTCTACCTGGCTCAGCAGATGCAGGTAACCTTCAAAGTCGCCTACCGCTACGTAGCTGGAGAACACTTCCGGTGCCGACAGCTGGCGGCGGGCCAGGGAGTCGTTGCTCCACAGTGCAGTGGTGGAGCGTTCGTCGACACTTTCAACAGTACCGGACGCCAGGCTGACATAGACGCTGCCAAACCCTTGGGCGACACCGGCGTAGCTGGATGCATCACGCTGCCAGTTGATCCGGCCGCTTTGCAGGTCCAGCGCAGCCACACGGCCCTGGTAAGTCGCGACATAAACGGTTTCACCCGACAGCAGCAAGCCACCGTCGATGTCCACCACGCGATCCAGTTCCGAGCGACCCTGTGGAATCGCTACTCGGGTTTCCCAGGCCGGCACGCCGTTCTGGATATTCAGGCCGACCACTTTACCGGTCGACAAGCCTGCTACTGCCAGGTTATTGGTCACAACCGGACCACTGGTACCGCGCAAGGTCAGGACTGCCGGGGTGCTGTCATACAACCAACGCTGGGTGCCGGTGGCGGCATCAAGGCCGATCACACGATCATCCTGAGTCTGCACAACAACGACATCGCCGTTGTTGGCAGGCGGTGCGAGCACTTCACTGGTCACGCGAGCGCGCCATTTCTCTTCACCGTTGGTCGAGTCCAGTGCAATGATTTCGCCTTTCAGCGTACCCAGCATCACCAGGCCGTAGCCCACACCGACGGCACCGGATACCGGTACGTCGAGGTCTTTCTTCCACTTGACGTCGCCGTTCATGCGATCCATGGACATCACGACGCCAGTGGAGTCAGCGGCCACAATGTTGTCACCGTCGATTGCCGGCACCAACAGATTGTAGAGGTCGCCCTGACCATCACCGACGGAGCGGCTCCACTGTTTTTGCAGGACCACTTCTTCCTTGAAGCTGGTCAGCTCGGCAGGAGGCAGTTCTTTTTTGCTGTTGCTGCTGCAACCCGCGGCCAAAACGGCCAGAGCCAGCAATGCTGCATGTTTCCAACGGATCACGTCATGCATCCCCTTTGGCCAGGTCGTCCAGCTTGATTTGTAAGCCACCGACCGCCGCTTCATCAGACAGCGCAGCCTTGGCTTTTTGGTACGCAGCATTGGCTTCGTCGGTACGACCCAATTGGACCAACAGGTCGCCCTTGAGCTCTTCACGAGTAGCCAGGAATGCCTTGTCAGCATCGCCGTCGAGCAGTTTCAGTGCATCATCAGGCTTGTTCTGTGCCGCCAGTACCTGCGCCAGGCGCTGGCGTGCGATTTCACCCAAGGTCGGGTTGACCGGCTTGTCGGTAATAGCTTTCAGCTCGGAAGCTGCGTCATCCAACTTACCGGTATCGACCGCAACTTTTGCGACGAACAGGCTGCCGTACTGGGCGTAGGCGCTACCGCCAAATTCGCTTTTCAGCTTGCCAGCCAGGTCCGCCACTTGGGCAGGATCAGGCTTGCCATCTGGCGTCAGCGTGGTTTCCAACAGTTGCTGATAGAGGATCGAGGCACCCTGGGACTGGTTGCCCTGATACTTGTGCCAGGCTTGCCAGCCGAACACCACCACTAAAGCCAGCAAGCCGCCAGTGACCAGGGGCTTGCCGTTGCGCTGCCACCAGTCTTTCAACTCGGCCAGCTGGTCATCATCAGTACTCGACACCCCAATACTCCTTAATCGCTAAATCGGCTGTTTGACAGCTTCAACCCTGCACGACGCAGGTGGCCAAGTGCGCAGCAAGCGCATCAAAGGCAATGCTTTGTTGTTCGCCCTGGCCACGCAGGGGTTTGAAACCTACCACTTGCTGGGCCAACTCGTCATCGCCCAGGATCAGCGCATACAACGCGCCGCTCTTATCGGCTTTCTTGAACTGGCTCTTGAAGCTGCCAGCGCCGGCATTGATCTGCAGGCGCAGGTTAGGCAGTTGGTCACGGACCTTCTCGCTCAAGGCCAGGGCTGCCAGTTCGGCGGCCTCACCAAAGGCGCACAGGTACACATCCACCTGACGGGAAATCTCTTCGGGGATCTGCTCCAGGGTTTCCAGCAGCAGGATCAGTCGCTCGATACCCATGGCGAAACCGACACCAGTGGTTGGCTTGCCGCCCATCTGCTCGACCAGGCCGTCGTAACGACCGCCGGCACACACGGTGCCCTGAGCGCCGAGTTTGTCGGTGACCCACTCGAATACGGTCTTGCTGTAGTAATCCAGGCCGCGCACCAGCTTCGGGTTGATGACGTAGGGAATACCGGCCGCATCCAGGCGAGCCTTGAGGCCCTCGAAGTGCGTGCGAGATTCCTCATCCAGGTAGTCGGCCATTTTTGGCGCATCTACCAGCACAGCCTGGGTATCGGCGTTCTTGGTATCCAGGACCCGCAACGGGTTGGTTTTCAGGCGGCGCTGGCTGTCTTCATCCAGCTTGTCCAGGTGGGCCGACAGAAATTCCACCAGGGCTTCGCGGTAGCGGCCCCGAGATTCGCTGGTGCCCAGGCTGTTGAGTTCAAGCTTGACGGCGTCGCGGATGCCCAACTGGCCCCACAGGCGCCAAGTCAGCACGATCAACTCGGCATCGATGTCCGGACCGTCCAGGTTGAACACTTCACAACCGATCTGGTGGAACTGGCGATAACGGCCTTTCTGTGGACGCTCGTGACGGAACATCGGGCCGATGTACCACAGTTTCTGGGTCTGGCCACCACCGGTGATGCCGTGCTCCAGAACAGCGCGTACGCACGCAGCAGTGCCTTCCGGACGCAAGGTCAGGGAGTCACCGTTGCGGTCTTCGAAGGTGTACATCTCTTTTTCGACGATGTCGGTCACTTCACCGATAGAGCGCTTGAACAACTCGGTGAACTCGACGATCGGCATGCGGATCTGCTTGTAACCGTAGTTATCCAGCAGGCGCGCGACAGTCGCCTCGAAGTAACGCCACAGGGGCGTCTGCTCAGGCAGGATGTCGTTCATGCCACGAATGGCTTGCAGAGACTTGCTCACATCAAATCCTTAAATTCGTTCGATCAGCCGCGCGCGATAACCGCAGCGTCAGCTTCGACCTTTTCGGCCGCTTTCTGGCGGATCAGCCGTTCCAGCTCATCCACCAGATTGTCATTCGTCAATTTCTGCGACGGTTTGCCGTCGATATAAATCAGGTTAGGCGTACCACCGGTCAGGCCCACATGAGCCTCTTTGGCCTCACCCGGCCCGTTGACCACGCAACCGATTACAGCAACATCCAATGGCACCAGCAGGTCTTCCAGGCGCACTTCCAGTTCGTTCATGGTTTTCACCACGTCGAAGTTCTGCCGCGAACAACTCGGGCAGGCAATGAAGTTGATGCCACGGGAGCGCAAATGCAGGGATTTTAGAATGTCGTAGCCGACTTTCACTTCCTCTACCGGGTCTGCCGCCAGGGAGATGCGAATAGTATCGCCAATCCCGTCGGCCAGCAGCATACCGAGACCCACCGCAGATTTCACTGTGCCTGAACGCAAACCACCGGCTTCAGTGATACCCAAGTGCAACGGCTGGACAATTTCCTTGGCCAACAGACGGTAGGCTTCTACTGCCATGAACACGTCGGAAGCTTTTACGCTGACCTTGAAGTCCTGGAAATTCAGGCGTTCGAGGTGTTCAACGTGGCGCAGCGCGGATTCAACCAGCGCCGCCGGAGTCGGCTCGCCGTATTTCTTTTGCAGATCTTTTTCCAGGGAACCGGCGTTGACGCCGATGCGGATCGGGATCCCACGATCACGGGCGGCATCCACCACGGCGCGCACCCGGTCTTCGCGACCGATGTTGCCCGGATTGATCCGCAGGCAATCGACACCCAACTCCGCCACACGCAGGGCGATCTTGTAGTCGAAATGAATGTCGGCCACCAGCGGTACTTTGACCAACTGCTTGATGCGGCCGAAGGCTTCGGCAGCATCCATGTCCGGAACGGAAATCCGGACGATATCGACGCCGGCAGCTTCCAGACGGTTAATCTGGGCGACGGTGGCCGCAACATCGTTGGTGTCGCTGTTGGTCATGCTCTGTACCGCGATGGGGGCGTCGCCACCCACCGGAACCGAGCCGACCCAGATCTTGCGCGATACGCGACGTTTGATTGGAGATTCGCCGTGCATGACTATTGTCCCAACTTCAGGCGAGCAGTCTCGCCACTGGTGAACGGCGCCACGTCCACAGGCTGGCCGTTGTAGGCCACTTGCGCGCCACGGGCAAAGCCCAGACGCAGCGTCAAAGGAGGCTTGCCGCCTTGGTCAAGCGTATCTCCCTTACGCTTCAGACCACTAAACAACACTTTGCTATTACCGTCAGTGACTTGCGTCCAGCAGTCAGCAACGTAGGTAATCTGTACACGCCCGTCACCCGCGATAAGCGCTGGGGCTATTGGTGCGGCAACCGCCGGTGCTACCGGAGCGACCGGAGCCGTCGTGACTGGGGCCTGGACCGCCGCTACCGGAGCATGAATCGGGGTTGTTGGCGTTGCAGGCACAGCCGGGGCTGGGGCAACCGCCGTAGCGGCTGGGTCAACGCTGGCTTCAACAGCCGGCTGACCCGCTTGCAGATCCAGGTTGGCCTGGCCTTCAGGTGTCGTTTGGGTCTGAGTCGCAGCCGGCTCTTCCGGCTCGTCAAGCGGATGAATCTGGGTGGTACCGTCGGCACTTTCGACTTCGACATGTTCCATAGCGTTGCTGACCAGGTCTTTGGAGCGCAAGGACGTTTGGTCCTGCCACCAGACGAAACCACCACCGATTACAGCGATCAGCAGCAACAGACTGACAATTCGCAAAATAGTGTGGGAAACCCGTACCGGCTCTTCAATGCGGCCCAGGCCATGGACATTACTGCCTTGGGAGTCGGTACCGGTGAACTGGTCGAATTCCTGGACCAGCGCGGTCTGATCAATACCCAGCAATTTGGCATAGGCGCGGATATAGCCCCGGGCAAAGGTATGCCCTGGCAGCTTGTCGAACGCGCCGGTTTCCAGGTTTCCCAATGAAGTGGTGGTCAAATTGAGCTTGAGGGCCACTTCTGCCAGCGACCAACCATTACTTTCGCGGGCCTGACGCAAGGTCTCGCCTGGGTTTATGCGATTAGCTGCTACAACTTCCGGGTGCGCCGCTTTCATCATTGCTCCGACAGGTATTGCTGATATTCCGGCGTACCGGGATAGAGTCGTTCTAATTGCTGGCCAAAACGTGCGGCCTTGTCGCGTTCCTCATGAACCGTCGCCAAGCGCACACCGAGCAATAGACTACGTGCATTTTGCCCGCTGAGCAGGCTAAAACGCTCGTAATAGTCACGTGCCGGCACATAATGCCTGTCTTCGAAGGACAACTCAGCCATTTCGAGCAACGCTCGTGGCTGATGCTGGTTCAGGTGCAGGGCTTTTTCCAGTTGCTGGCGGGCGGTGTCGCGCTGGCCGAGAAGCATTGAAGTCACCCCAAGGTTCTCGAAAACCCGCGAGCGCTCAGGGTAAAGGGTATCCGCCGCAGCCTGCTGGAAATAATCGGACGCCAGATCATAGCGTTTCTGCTGAAACAAAAAGCTGCCGTAATTATTCAGCAAGCGTGGATCGGCAGGACGTGAAGCCAGAGCCTTCTGGAAATACTCGGCGGCTAACTCAGGTTCGGCCTGAGCCTGAAACACCAGGGCCAATGCCGCGTTGGCGTCGGCATCGTTGCCATCCAGCTCAAGAGCCTTCTTCAATGGAACCTTGGCCTGCTCGGTCATCCCTTGCTGCAAGTAGCCCAAGCCCAACTGCACATAGGCAGCACGCGCCTCATCACGGCCCTTGCCGGTTTGCAAAGGGCTGTCATAGCCCGATGAAACACAGCCAGTCGTGAGACTGGCAACCAGCAACAGCAGCGCAAGGCGCAAGGGCATAGAGATCCTCTCTCAGGTTCGAGTCGCAGCGCTTTGCGGCATATCGCTGTCAGCGCTCAACTCACGCACGGCGATATAACGTTCGCTACGACGGGTGCGATCCAGCACCTGTCCTACCAGTTGGCCACATGCCGCATCGATGTCTTCACCACGGGTGGTGCGTACAGTGACATTGAAGCCGGCATGGTGCAGTTGATCCTGGAAGCGGCGGATGGCGTTGTTGCTCGGCCGCTCGTAGCCAGAATGGGGAAACGGGTTAAACGGAATCAGGTTGATCTTGCACGGTACATTCTTGAGCAGCTCGATCATCTCGACCGCGTGCTCGACCTTGTCGTTGATGTCCTTGAGCATGGTGTACTCAATGGTCAACACACGCTTCTCACCCAAGGTCGCCATGTAGCGCTGGCAAGATTCGAGCAGCATCTTAAGCGGATACTTCTTGTTGATCGGCACCAATTGGTTACGCAATGCGTCATTCGGTGCGTGAAGGGACAACGCCAGGGAGACGTCGATGTGCTTGGCCAGCTCATCGATCATCGGCACCACGCCGGAGGTCGACAGGGTCACACGGCGCTTGGAGATGCCGTAGCCCAGGTCGTCCATCATCAAATGCATGGCCGCGACGACGTTGTCGAAGTTCAGCAGCGGCTCACCCATGCCCATCATCACCACATTGGTGATGGCACGATCGGCGGTCGCCGGGATGCTGCCGAACGATTTATTGGCAATCCACACCTGGCCGATGACTTCGGCGGCGGTGAGGTTGCTATTGAAACCTTGCTTGCCAGTGGAGCAGAAACTGCAGTCCAGGGCACAGCCTGCCTGGGACGAAACGCACAGAGTGCCGCGTTTGCCCTGGGGAATGTAGACGGTCTCGACGCAGCTACCGGACGCCACACGCACCACCCACTTACGGGTGCCGTCGGTGGAGATGTCCTCGCTGACAACCTCGGGGCCGCGAACTTCGGCAATGGTCTTGAGCTTGTCGCGCAGGGCCTTGCTGACGTTCGTCATGGCGTCGAAATCATCGACACCAAGATGGTGAATCCACTTCATTACCTGAGCGGCACGGAAACGCTTCTCCCCGATTGAGTCGAAGAATTTTTCCATTTCCTGTTGAGTCAGACCCAGCAGGTTGGTTTTTGCAGTCAATGTAGTCATGGATTCACCTTCACTCTTAAGCCAATGCTTAGCGAGTGGTTACTTCAGTAGCTGCGAAGAAGTACGAGATTTCGCGAGCAGCAGCGGCTTCGGAGTCCGAACCGTGTACAGCGTTGGCATCGATGGAGTCAGCGAAGTCAGCACGGATGGTGCCAGCAGCAGCTTCTTTAGGGTTGGTAGCGCCCATCAGCTCACGGTTCAGAGCGATAGCGTTTTCGCCTTCCAGAACCTGGACAACAACAGGACCGGAGATCATGAAAGCAACCAGGTCACCGAAGAAACCACGGGCGCTGTGCTCAGCGTAGAAGCCTTCAGCTTCAGCCTTGGACAGTTGCTTGAGTTTCGAAGCTACAACCTTCAGGCCGGCTTTTTCGAAACGAGTGGTGATCTCGCCGATGACGTTTTTTGCAACAGCGTCAGGCTTGATGATGGAGAAAGTACGTTGAACAGCCATGGTGTAACTCCAGAAACGGTAATTTACGAAAAATTAAACCCGCGAATTATACGCGGGTTCTTGGGTATTGCCTAACCTGCGGGGATGATCAGTCTATTTCTTCGATCCAGAGCGCCTGGACGGCCTCCAACACCTTCTCGCCGCAGCGACCGGAGGTATTGTCGAAATCAGGCAACTCCATGATCCATCGTTGCAGGTCGACGAAGTTGACCGTCAGCGGACTGACACCCGGCTTGGCTTCAGCCAGTTCTTCAGCAATGCGTTGTACATCATTCCAACCGTAACTCATGACAGTTCTACCAGTCAGTGCGGCGCTTCGGCGGCATGGTTAAGCGAGTATTTCGGAATTTCGACGGTAAGGTCTTCTGTTCCCACTTTTGCCTGACAGCTCAAGCGCGATGTCGGCTCCAGACCCCACGCCCTATCAAGATAGTCCTCTTCCAGCTCATCAGCCTCTTCGAGGCTATTGAAACCTTCACGGATGATGCAGTGACAGGTTGTACAGGCGTTGACGCCGCCGCAGGCGCTTTCGATCTCGATGTGGTTGTCGTGAGCGACTTCGAGAATGGACTTGCCGGTCTCAGCCTCCACAACCATACCGTCCGGGCAATGCTCGGCGTGTGGCAGAAAAATGATCTGCGGCATCAGTTAATCCTCAAGTTCATTCAAGTTGCGGCCCGCCAGGGCGGCTTTTACCGACTGGTCCATACGACGGGCGGCAAAGGCATCGGTCACTTGCGACAGGCGCTTGGTCTGCTGCTCGATGGCGTAACCATCGGTGCCTTTCATCAGTTCGGCCAAGTCCTGCATCTGCAGGTTGATGACCAGGCGTTCTTCAGCATCCAGCAGGCGGTCGCCATCAGCATCCAGGGCGCCCTGCACCGCTTCGAGCAGGCGCTGGGCATCGACCTGCTGCTCACGCAGTACACGGGCGACCTTGTCGTCACCGGCGTACTGGAACGAATCCTTGAGCATCTTGGCGATTTCGCCGTCGGTCAGGCCGTAGGACGGCTTGACCTGGATGCTGGCTTCAACGCCCGAGCCCAACTCACGGGCAGCAACGCTGAGCAAGCCGTCGGCATCGACCTGGAAGGTCACGCGAATCTTCGCCGCGCCGGCAACCATGGCCGGAATACCGCGCAGCTCAAAGCGTGCCAAGGAGCGGCAGTCGCTGATCAGCTCACGCTCGCCCTGCAACACATGAATCGCCATGGCCGACTGGCCATCTTTGTACGTCGTGAAGTCCTGGGCGCGAGCGACAGGGATGGTGGTGTTACGTGGAATCACCTTCTCCATCAGGCCGCCCATGGTTTCCAGCCCCAGGGACAACGGAATCACGTCGAGCAGAAGCAGTTCGCCACCATCGCGTTTGTTGCCGGCAAGGGTATCGGCTTGGATCGCGGCACCAATGGCCACCACTTGATCCGGATCGATTTCGGTCAGCGGCTGGCGACCAAAGGCTTCGGCAACGGCTTCGCGAACGCGTGGCACCCGAGTCGAACCACCCACCATAACCACGGCGCCGACGTCTTCCAACTCGATACCGGAATCACGAACGGCGCGGCGGCAAGCTTTCAGGCTGCGGGCGACCATTGGCTCGATCAGCGCATCAAAGGCGTCGCGCGTCAGTTGGGCCGACCAGCTACCGTAGGAAACTTCAACCGACGCGGCGTCAGTCAGTGCTTCTTTCGCGGCGCAGGCGGTTTGTAGCAAGTTACGTTGCGCGCCCGGATCCAGATCGGCAGACAACCCGGCACTGGTAATGATCCAACCAGCAATGGCGTGATCGAAATCGTCACCACCCAGGGCGCTGTCGCCACCGGTAGCCAGGACTTCGAAGACACCGCCGGTCAGGCGCAGAATAGAGATATCAAACGTACCGCCACCCAGATCGTAAATAGCGACCAGGCCTTCGGCGTGTTGATCGAGACCGTAAGCCACAGCGGCAGCGGTCGGCTCGTTGAGCAAGCGCAGCACGTTCAGGCCGGCAAGTTTTGCCGCGTCCTTGGTAGCCTGGCGCTGAGCGTCATCGAAATACGCAGGAACAGTGATCACCGCACCGACCAGCTCACCGCCCAAGGTGGTTTCGGCGCGCTGGCGCAGAACCTTGAGGATATCCGCCGACACTTCCACCGGGCTTTTCGGGCCCTGGACGGTGTCGATGAACGGCATATGGGACTCGCCACCGACAAAGCGGTATGGCAGTTGGTCGCCCAGTTGCTTGACGTCGGACAGACCGCGACCCATCAAGCGCTTGACTGACAGCACGGTGTTCAGGGGGTCGGTAGATGCCGCCAGCTTTGCTGACTCACCGACTTCGGTGCGGTCAGCGTGATAACGCACGGCAGACGGCAGGATGACCTGGCCATCAGCGTCGGGCAGCGGTTCGGAAAGACCGCTGCGCAACGCAGCGACCAACGAATTGGTAGTGCCCAAGTCAATCCCGACCGCCAGACGACGCTGGTGCGGTTGAGGACTTTGGCCGGGTTCGGCGATCTGCAGTAGGGCCATGGTAATCAGGTCTTATCTGTCTATCAGGCGTGCAACGTGGGCAGCACTGGGTTAATCGTCGAGGCGCTCTTCTAACTGGCGCACTTCGTAGGTGAGCTTGTCGAGGAACTGCATGCGCCGCATCAGGCGTTCGGCCTGTTCGCGTTGCGCCGCATCATCCCAACAAGCCGCGAAGCTTTCGTTGAGTTCATCCTGAGCCACTTTCAGACGGCGCTTGAAGACTGCGACGCCAGCCAGATCGGCCTCGTCCTGCAAGTCTTCGAGTTCTTCACGCCACTGCATCTGCTGCATCAGGAAATCAGGGTCTTGAACCGTGACCTCAAGTGGCAGCTCGCGACCGCCCATGGCGAGCAGGTAGCGCGCGCGTTTGGGAGGGTTTTTGAGCGTCTGATAGGCTTCATTGAGGCTGGCTGATTGCTCCAGCGCCAAGCGTTGCTCACGCTCGGAAGCGTCAGCGAAACGGTCCGGATGCACCCCTCGCGCCAATTCACGATAGCGCGTGGCAAGCTGGTCAAGATCCAGGCGAAAACTCGGCTGCAACTCGAATAAAGCGAAATGACAAGGAGTACCCACAATCAGCCTCAGATGTTGAAGCTTTCGCCGCAGCCACATTCACCGCGTACGTTGGGGTTGTTGAACTTGAAGCCTTCGTTCAACCCTTCCTTGACGAAATCGAGTTCGGTGCCGTCCAGGTAGGTCAGGCTTTTCGGGTCGATAATCACTTTCTCGCCGTGACTTTCGAACACCTGATCTTCCTCGACCACCTCATCGACAAACTCCAGCACGTAGGCAAGGCCGGAACAGCCCGTGGTGCGAACACCCAGACGAATCCCCTCACCTTTGCCGCGCCCGTCAAGGGAGCGTCGCACGTGTTTAGCCGCCGCTTCTGTCATGCTGATAGCCATCGTGACTCCTTACTCGTCGCCAAATGCTTAGATCAAGCCTTTCTTCTGCTTGTAGTCGCGAACGGCCGCCTTGATGGCGTCTTCTGCGAGTACCGAGCAGTGGATTTTCACTGGCGGCAAGGCCAGTTCTTCGGCCAGTTGGGTGTTGCTGATGGTGACAGCCTCATCCAGGGTCTTGCCTTTCATCCATTCGGTCGCCAGGGAGCTGGAGGCGATCGCCGAACCGCAGCCGTAGGTCTTGAACTTGGCATCTTCGATGACACCTTGATCGTTGACCTTGATCTGCAGGCGCATAACGTCGCCGCACGCCGGAGCGCCGACCATGCCGGTGCCCACATCTGGGTCTTCCGCGTCCATCTTGCCGACGTTACGCGGGTTTTCGTAGTGGTCGATGACCTTTTCGCTGTAAGCCATGGTACTGAATCCTCACTCATCAGGGCCGCTCTGGAACCCTGCAAAAACGCCTGCGTTTTCCGCCACGTTTTTACAGAGCCTTTGGGTGGCGGCTTCTATATTTAGTGTGCCGCCCACTCGATCTTGGAGATATCGACACCGTCTTTGTACATGTCCCACAGCGGCGACAAAGTGCGCAGTTTGGTAACGGCCTCGCAGACTTTCTGCGCGGCGTAGTCGACTTCTTCTTCGGTGGTGAAACGGCCGAACGTAAAGCGGATCGAGCTGTGCGCCAACTCGTCGTTGCGGCCCAGGGCGCGCAGGACGTAGGACGGCTCAAGAGAGGCCGAGGTACAGGCCGAGCCGGACGAAACCGCCAGGTCCTTGAGCGCCATGATCAGCGACTCGCCTTCGACGTAGTTGAAGCTCAAATTCAGGTTGTGCGGTACACGGGCAGTCATGCTGCCGTTGATGTACAGCTCTTCAAGGTTTTCGACCTGCTTGTAGAAGCGATCGCTCAGAGCCTTGATGCGCACGTTTTCGGCAGCCATGTCTTCCTTGGCTACACGGAAAGCTTCGCCCATGCCGACGATCTGGTGAGTCGCCAGGGTGCCGGAGCGCATGCCGCGCTCGTGACCGCCGCCGTGCATGGTGGCTTCGATGCGCACGCGAGGCTTGCGGCTCACGTAGAGAGCACCGATGCCTTTAGGACCGTAGGTCTTGTGGGCAGAGAACGACATCAGGTCGACTTTCAGTTTCGACAGGTCGATATCGACCTTGCCGGTGGACTGAGCGGCGTCGACGTGCAGCAGAACACCTTTGGAGCGAGTCAGCTCGCCGATGGCCGCGATGTCGTTGATGGTGCCGATTTCGTTGTTCACGTGGATCACGGAAACCAGGATGGTGTCTTCACGCATCGCAGCTTCGATCATCGCCGGGGTCACGATACCGTCGGTGGTTGGCTCGAGGTAGGTGACTTCAAAACCTTCACGCTCCAGTTGGCGCATGGTGTCGAGGACAGCCTTGTGCTCAATCTTGGTGGTGATCAGGTGCTTGCCTTTGGTGGAGTAGAAATGCGCGGCGCCCTTGATTGCCAGGTTGTCGGACTCGGTGGCACCGGAGGTCCAGACGATTTCACGCGGGTCGGCATTGACCAGGTCGGCGACCTGGCGACGAGCGTTTTCCACGGACTCTTCAGCTTTCCAGCCGAAAACGTGGGAACGGGACGCCGGGTTGCCGAAGTTTCCGTCAACCAACAGGCATTCGCTCATCTTTTGCGCGACACGCGGATCAACCGGGGTGGTCGCTGAGTAATCAAGGTAAATCGGCAATTTCATGGACTTTCTCCTAAATCAGGCTGGCTGGCGTGCCGTTAGCTCTTCGGCTGTCACTCGACGGCGGACGCTTCAATCTTGTCCAGACGCGGCGCCTTGGTGTTGCAACGGCGCTGGTCCTGACGCTGGGCTACTTCTTGCACCTCACGGCGAGTCACAAGATCAGCCAAGCTGATACCACTCAAAAAATCATGGATCTGCAGGCTCAGATCGCACCACAAGTGGTGCGTCAAGCAGGTGTCGCCGGCGTGGCAATCACCCAGGCCCTGGCATTTGGTGGCATCGACGGACTCGTTGACCGCGTCGATCACCTGGGCCACCTGAATGCCCTGCATATCGCGGGACAGTTGATAGCCGCCACCTGGACCACGAACACTGGAAACCAGATTGCTGCGGCGCAACTTGGCGAACAACTGCTCGAGGTAGGACAGGGAAATGCCTTGGCGCTCGGAGATATCGGCCAGGGACACCGGCCCATTTTGCGCGTGCAAGGCCAGATCAAGCATGGCGGTTACCGCGTATCGGCCTTTTGTAGTCAGTCTCATGGACAAGTACCAAGGTGTTTCAGAATGGGAGCAAGTATGCGATTCCCGAGTATTTAAGTCAACTATAAGACCTAGTACTTTAGTCAGGAATACCCGTAAAAAGGGCGCGCGAATAATAGCAGGATGGGGCGACATCGAACAGCAGGATCAAGACCTGAGCACGATTGCGAGACCAATGGAGATCCCCTGTGAGAGCTGGCTTGCCTGCGATAGCGGTGGATCAGAACCGGAAATGGAACTGGCAGACCGCTATCGCAAGCAAGCCAGCTCCCACAGGGGTTGCATTAGCCTTGAGACTTAGCTCGCCTTACTGGCGCTTTCGTCCTTGATCTCGGCAAAGTCTTCTTTGCGCAGCTCCGGCAAGTCCTTGGCGCAGTAGCTACTGCCAAGATCCTTTAACGCGCCGCACATGCCGTCCAGCTTGCCGTCCACCGCTTGCAGGTGATCAAGTAATTGGCCGATAGCGCGAGCCACCGGATCAGGCATGTCTTCGCTCACACCATAGGCATCAAAGCCGATCTTCTCGGCCATAGCCTTGCGCTTGGCTTCCTGCTCATCACCGACTTGCGGCTTGACGATGATCCGCCCCGGAATACCCACTACGGTAGCGCCAGGCGGCACAGCCTTGGTAACCACAGCGTTGGAGCCAACCTTGGCCCCGGCACCGACAGTAAACGGCCCAAGCACCTTGGCACCCGCCCCCACCACCACACCATCTTCCAGGGTTGGGTGACGCTTGCCCTTGTTCCAGGTGGTGCCACCAAGGGTCACGCCCTGATACAGGGTCACATCATCGCCAATTTCGGCTGTCTCACCGATAACGATGCCCATGCCATGGTCGATAAAGAACCGACGACCGACCTTGGCCCCCGGATGAATCTCGATCCCGGTCAACCAACGGCCGAAGTTCGACACCAGCCGCGCCAGCCACTTCCAGCCCATATTCCACAAGGCGCCGGACAGACGGTGAATCCAGATCGCGTGCATGCCCGGGTAGCAGGTCAGCACTTCAAAGGCGTTGCGCGCCGCCGGGTCACGGTGGAATACACTCTGGATATCTTCTCGCAAACGCTCGAACATTTTTAATCCTTCCGCTTAAGAAGCTCGCCACGGGCCGCCTTCTGGGTTTCCGTGAGGATGCCACGCAATATATTCATTTCCGCCCGACTGACCGAGCTGCGTCCGTACAGCCGACGCAGGCGCGCCATCAAGTGCCGTGGTTTTTCCGGGTCGAGGAACTCAATGGCTACCAGGGTTTGCTCCAGGTGCTCATAGAACCGCTCCAGCTCATCCATGGTGGCCAACTCGCCACTCTTGGTCGACGCAACCTCGTCCTTCTCAACCTTGCTCGGCTGGCCTTCAGCCGCCAACCAAGCCATGCGCACTTCATAACTCAACACCTGCACCGCCGCCCCGAGGTTCAACGAGCTGAACTCAGGGTCTGAGGGGATGTGCACGTGGTAATGACATCGCTGCAGCTCGTCATTGGTCAGGCCGGAATCTTCACGACCGAACACCAAGGCAATTTCAGCGCCGCCGGCAGCCTCCTCGACCACTTTGGTGCCGCATTCGCGGGGGTCGAGCAGTGGCCAGGGGATACGACGGTCGCGGGCGCTGGTACCCAACACCAAATTACAGCCCACCAAGGCATCTTCCAGAGTGGCAACAACTTGCGCACTTGCGAGGATGTCATTGGCGCCGGACGCGCGGGCATCGGCCTCGTGATGCGGAAACAGGCGAGGCTCGACCAGCACCAGGCGCGTCAGCCCCATGTTTTTCATGGCTCGCGCCACCCCACCGATGTTGCCGGGATGACTGGTATTGACCAAGACGACACGAATGTTTTGCAGCAAGGGAGGCGCTCTCGGACACGGGAAAGGGGAGCAAATCTTACAGAACAGCCTAAGGTTATGCCATGAAAGCTAACGTCATCCTTCACCTGAAGAAAGTTTCTGCTAGAATGCTCGGCTTTCTTTAACAACCTTAGGTGACACATCCATGCAGCCCATGCTGAATATCGCGCTGCGCGCCGCCCGCAGCGCCAGTGAATTGATCTTCCGCTCCATCGAGCGCCTGGACACCATCAAGGTCGACGAAAAAGACGCCAAGGATTACGTATCCGAGGTGGATCGCGCCGCCGAACAGAAAATCATCGACGCTCTGCGCAAGGCCTACCCTACCCACGGCATCCTCGGTGAAGAAACCGGCCTGCACAAAGGTAGCGGCGAAGGCGAAGACTACCTGTGGATCATCGACCCACTGGATGGCACCACCAACTTCCTGCGCGGCATCCCGCACTTTGCCGTGAGCATCGCGTGCAAATACCGTGGCCGCCTGGAACACGCTGTTGTTCTGGACCCGGTTCGCCAGGAAGAATTCACCGCCAGCCGCGGCCGTGGCGCCCAGCTCAATGGTCGTCGCCTGCGCGTCAGCGGTCGCACCAGCCTGGACGGCGCCCTGCTGGGCACAGGCTTCCCGTTCCGTGATGACCAGATGGACAACCTGGAAAACTACCTGGGCATGTTCCGCGCCCTAGTAGGCCAGACCGCTGGCATCCGTCGCGCCGGCGCTGCAAGCCTGGACCTGGCTTACGTGGCCGCTGGTCGTTTTGACGCATTCTGGGAGTCGGGCCTGTCCGAGTGGGACATGGCTGCAGGCGCGCTGCTGATTCAAGAAGCAGGCGGCCTGGTGAGCGACTTCACCGGCGGTCACGACTTCCTGGAGAAGGGCCATGTGGTTGCCGGCAACACCAAATGCTTCAAGGCAGTACTGACGGCGATCCAACCGCACCTGCCGGCTTCGCTGAAGCGCTAAGCGAGCGAGCACAAAAAAGCACCCCTAGGGGTGCTTTTTTTATGCCTGGTTTTTGAGTGAGCCCTGAAGAACACTCAATCACGGCAACTTATTGGCCCGGCTGATTCTGGCCAAGTACCAACTGCCCTTCCTTGTTCACCGGAATCTGGCCGCCCGGATCACGATCCATGCGCACGGAACCTTCCTTGCCATCCAGCAGATACCGCACGTCATACCCGACAACCTTGTCACTGATGTCATTCACAGTGTTACAGCGGGTTTGAGTCGTGGTGTAGGTATCACGGTTCTGCATACCTTCCTGAACCTTGTTACCGGCATAACCGCCACCGACCGCACCGGCCACCGTGGCCAGCTTCTTGCCATTACCGCCACCAACCTGGTTACCCAACAAACCACCGGCCAGCGCACCAACCACCGTACCGACGATCTGATGCTGATCCTGTACCGGTTTCTGCCGGGTTACCGCGACATCCTTGCAGACCTCGCGCGGGGTTTTGATCTGGGTTTTCACCGGCTGCACAGCCAGCACTTGCGCATACTCAGGGCCGCTTTTTACCAGGCTGTAGGTGGCAACAGCGCCCCCGGCAGTCACACCGACAGCACCCAATACCGCACCAACCAGCAACGACTTGTTCACATGAACCTCCTGACCATCACAAACGGACCGAAACGTCCGCGCTATACCCAGCCTTGGAGCCAAAAAAAAGGCGCGAGTTCAATACTCGCGCCTTCTTTGTAACAGCAGATCAACAATCGCCCATCAAGGACGGTCGTCGACCTCCTTGCCAGTGCTGGCCGGAGGGATCAAATCTTCGCTGTTGAGGTTCAGCCAGATCAGCACCACGTTGGCGATGTAGATCGACGAGTAGGTACCTGCCAGCACGCCGATAAACAGCGACAGCGAGAAGCCCCACAGGTTGTCGCCACCGAACACCATCAGCGCGGTAATCGCCAACAACGTCGAGATCGATGTCGCCATGGTGCGCAGCAGGGTCTGGGTGGTGGAGATGTTGATGTTCTCGATCAGCGTCGCCTTGCGCAGTACCCGGAAGTTCTCGCGAACCCGGTCAAATACCACGATGGTGTCGTTGAGGGAGTAACCAATGATCGCCAGCACCGCTGCCAAGACCGTCAGGTCGAAGGTGATCTGGAAATAGGCCAGGATACCCACGGTCACCACCACGTCGTGGATCAGCGACACAATGGCGCCGACCGCGAACTTCCACTGAAAGCGGAACGCCAGGTAGATCAGGATGCCGCCCAGCGCCATCAGCATGCCGAGGCCGCCTTGGTCGCGCAGCTCTTCACCCACTTGCGGACCCACGAACTCGACGCGCTTGACCGTTGCCGGGTTGTCGCCACCAGCCTTCTGCAAGGCCTCGGCTACCTGGTGACCCAATTGCGGGTCTTCGCCTGGCATACGCACCAGCAGGTCGGTAGTCGCACCGAAACTCTGCACGATGGCCTCGTGGTAACCGGCCTGGTTCAGCTCGGTCCGCACCTGGGTAACATCGGCTGCCTTCTCGTAGGTCAGCTCGATGAGCGTACCGCCGGTGAAGTCCAGACCATAGTTCAGGCCCTTATGGAACCAGCTGAACAACGCCAGGACGGTAAGGAGCACAGTGACGCCGAACGCAACGTTGCGAACGCCCATGAAGTTGATTGTACGTAACATGGCAGCCCCTTAAATCCACAACTTCTTGAAGTCACGCCCGCCAAAGATCAGGTTGACCATTGCGCGGGTCACCATGATGGCCGTGAACATCGAGGTAAAGATCCCGAGGGACATGGTCACCGCAAAGCCTTTGACTGGACCTGTGCCCATCGCAAACAGGATACCGCCGACCAACAGCGTGGTCAGGTTGGCGTCGAGAATCGCGGTAAATGCCCGGCCGAAGCCTTCGTTGATTGCCCTTTGCACGGTCATGCCGGCGGCGATCTCTTCACGAATCCGCGAGAAGATCAGCACGTTGGCGTCCACCGCCATACCCATGGTCAGTACGATACCGGCGATGCCTGGCAGGGTCAGCGTAGCCCCCAGCAGCGACATCAAGGCCAGCAGCAGCACCATGTTCACCGCCAGTGCGACCGTGGCGATCAAACCGAAGAAGCGGTAGATGGCCATGATGAACAGCGACACGAACAGCATGCCCCACAGGGAAGCATCGATACCTTTGGTGATGTTGTCAGCACCCAGGCTAGGGCCGATGGTGCGCTCTTCAGCGAAGTACATCGGTGCCGCCAGACCACCGGCACGCAGCAGCAGCGCCAGCTCGGACGATTCGCCCTGGCCGTTCAGGCCCGTGATACGGAATTGAGCACCCAGCGGCGACTGGATAGTCGCCAGGCTGATGATCTTCTTCTCTTCCTTGAAGGTCTGCACCGGTACGTCTTTCTCGACACCGTTGACCATCTGCTTGGTGTAGGTGGTGACCGGACGCTGCTCGATGAAGATCACCGCCATGCTGCGACCGACGTTGCTGCGGGTCGCGCGGTTCATCAGCTCGCCACCATGACCATCCAGACGGATGTTCACTTCGGGCGTCCCATGCTCGCCGAAACCAGCCTTGGCATCAGTCACCTGGTCACCGGTGATGATCAGGCCACGCTCGATCTGAGCCGCAGGTCGGTTGCCTTCGCGGAACTCGAAGGTTTCGGAAGTGGCTTTCGAAGCACCTGGCTCTGCAGCCAGACGGAACTCGAGGTTGGCGGTCTTGCCGAGGATCCGCTTGGCTTCAGCGGTGTCCTGCACGCCCGGCAGCTCAACCACGATGCGGTTGGCACCCTGGCGCTGAACCAGCGGCTCGGCCACACCCAGCTCGTTGACGCGGTTACGTACCGTGGTCAAGTTCTGCTTGATGGAGTATTCACGGATTTCCGCCAGCTTGGCCGGGGTCATCGCCAGACGCAGTACCGCTTGACCATTGAGGTCGGCCGGAACAATGTCGAAATCGTTGAAGTTCTTGCGGATCAGCGCACGGGCCTGTTCGCGGGTTGCTTCGTCAGCAAAGCCCAGCTGGATGGCACCGTTGAGCTGCGGCAGGCTGCGATAGCGCAACTTCTCTTTACGCAGCAGGCTCTTCACATCGCCTTCATAGACCTTCAGGCGAGCATCGAGGGCCTTGTCCATGTCCACTTCCAACAGGAAGTGCACACCACCGGACAAGTCCAGACCCAGCTTCATCGGGTGCGCGCCAATGCTGCGCAGCCATTTTGGCGTGGTCTGTGCCAGGTTCAGCGCGACGACGTAGTCATCACCCATGATCTTGCGCACAACGTCTTTGGCCGGCAATTGGTCTTCTTGCTTGGTCAGGCGCAACAAACCGCCCTTGCCATCAGCTGCCAATGTTGCCGCTTTAACCTGGATACCCGCGTCGGTGAGCGCTTTGCTCGTGCGGTCCAGATCAGCCTGATTGACCTGCAACGCAGTGCTGGCGCCAGTGATCTGGATCGCCGGGTCATCAGGATAGAGATTGGGAGCGGAATAAATAAAACCGATCGCCAGCACCGCCAGGATCAGTACGTATTTCCACAGAGGGTATTTGTTCAGCATCACGCCGCCCGCTTATAACGCGGGGCGCCTTGCGCGCCCCGTCGATTGGTAAAGGTTGGAACTTAGATCGCTTTGAGCGTGCCTTTTGGCAGCGTGGCGGCGATGGCGCCCTTCTGGAACTTCATTTCTACGGTGTCGGAGACTTCCAGAACCACGAAAGCATCGGAAACCTTGGTGATCTTGCCAGCGATACCGCCGGTGGTCACAACTTCGTCGCCTTTCTGCAAGCTGCCCAGCAGGTTCTTCTGCTCTTTGGCGCGCTTGGCCTGTGGACGCCAGATCATCAGGTAGAAGATGACCAGGAAGCCGACCAGGAAAATCCACTCAAAACCACCACCCAGGGGACCGGCAGCGGCCGGCGCAGCGGCATCAGCCATGGCATTAGAGATAAAAAAGCTCATTTAGCACTCCAGTTGCAAATAGTGAATCTTAGGGTCGGAAAACTCAGTCCAAGGGCGGCACAGGCAGCCCGCGCTTGGCATAGAAGGCATCGACGAAGGCGGCCAATGTACCCTGTTGAATAGCCTCGCGCAAACCAGCCATCAGGACTTGGTAGTGACGCAAATTGTGGATGGTATTCAACATGCTACCCAGCATTTCCCCACACTTGTCCAGATGGTGCAGATAAGCACGGGAGAAGTTCTGGCAGGTATAGCAGTCACAGGTGGGATCCAGCGGCGAATCATCATGGCGATGGAACGCGTTACGGATCTTCAGCACGCCTGTATCGATGAACAGATGCCCATTGCGGGCATTACGGGTTGGCATCACGCAATCGAACATGTCCACACCGCGGCGCACACCCTCTACGAGATCTTCAGGTTTGCCAACGCCCATAAGGTAACGAGGTTTGTCAGCCGGCATCAGGCCCGGCAGGTAATCCAGTACCTTGATCATCTCGTGCTTGGGCTCGCCCACCGACAGACCGCCGATGGCCAGGCCGTCAAAGCCGATCTTGTCCAGGCCTTCCAGGGAGCGCTTGCGCAAGTTTTCGTGCATGCCGCCCTGCACAATGCCAAACAAGGCCGCAGTGTTGTCACCATGGGCATTCTTCGAACGCTGGGCCCAACGCAACGACAACTCCATCGAGATCCGCGCCACGTCTTCATCGGCCGGGTACGGTGTGCATTCATCAAAAATCATCACGATGTCGGAGCCCAGGTCACGCTGGACCTGCATCGACTCTTCCGGGCCCATGAACACCTTGGAACCGTCGACCGGCGAGGCGAAGGTCACGCCCTCTTCCTTGATCTTGCGCATGGCGCCCAGGCTGAACACCTGGAAACCACCGGAGTCGGTCAGGATCGGGCCTTGCCACTTCATGAAGTCATGCAGGTCGCCGTGCTTCTTGATCACTTCCGTGCCCGGGCGCAACCACAGGTGAAAGGTGTTGCCCAGGATGATCTCGGCGCCGGTGGCGACGATATCCCGTGGCATCATGCCTTTTACCGTGCCATAGGTACCGACCGGCATGAATGCCGGGGTCTCGACGGTGCCACGCGGAAAGGTCAGGCGACCACGACGGGCCTTGCCGTCGGTGGCCAGCAGTTCAAACGACATACGACTCATACTTGTTCCTCTGGGCCGCGCGGCGCCGGATTGCGGGTGATAAACATCGCATCACCGTAGCTGAAAAAACGGTATCCATGCTCGATGGCGGCCTTATAGGCGGCCATGGCTTCGGGATAACCAGCGAAGGCCGACACCAGCATCAACAGCGTGGATTCCGGCAAATGGAAATTAGTCACCAGGGCATCGACCACATGGAACGGCCGGCCTGGGTAAATAAAGATATCGGTATCGCCACTGAAGGGCTTGAGCAAGCCGTCGCGCGCCGCACTCTCCAAAGAACGCACGCTGGTGGTACCGACCGCCACCACACGACCACCGCGGGCCTTGCACGCATTGACCGCATCCACCACGTCCTGGCTGACTTCCAACCATTCGCTGTGCATGTGATGGTCTTCAATGTTATCCACACGCACCGGCTGAAACGTCCCGGCCCCCACGTGCAGGGTCACAAAGGCAGATTCGATGCCCTTGGCGGCAATCGCTTCCAACAACGGCTGATCAAAGTGCAGCCCCGCCGTCGGTGCAGCCACCGCGCCCAAGCGCTCGGAATACACTGTCTGATAGCGCTCGCGGTCCGAGTCTTCGTCCGGGCGGTCTATATAAGGAGGCAACGGCATATGCCCAACCCGCTCCAGCAGCGGCAGTACTTCCTCGGCAAACCCCAGCTCGAACAACGCATCATGACGCGCCAGCATCTCGGCTTCGCCACCGCCGTCGATAAGGATCTTCGACCCTGGTTTCGGCGACTTGCTGGAACGCACATGGGCCAGCACGCGATGGCTGTCCAGCACCCGCTCTACCAGAATTTCCAGCTTGCCGCCGGACGCTTTCTGGCCAAACAGCCGTGCCGGAATCACCCGGGTATTGTTGAAAACCATCAAATCGCCTGGGCGCAAATGCTCAAGCAAATCAGTGAATTGACGGTGTGCAAGGGCACCGCTGACCCCGTCCAGGGTCAGCAGTCGACTGGCGCGACGCTCGGCCAAAGGGTGGCGAGCGATCAGCGAATCAGGGAGCTCAAAAGTAAAGTCAGCAACGCGCATGATGGGGTTCGTCTAGCAGGGCCGGGAAGTCTAGCGGAAATAGTGAAAATAGACCATGAAACGTGATTGACCAACGGTAATCTCATCTCTATACTTCGCCGCCATTGAGCCCTGATGGCGGAATTGGTAGACGCGGCGGATTCAAAATCCGTTTTCGAAAGGAGTGGGAGTTCGAGTCTCCCTCGGGGCACCATCTTAAAAAAAGACCTTGAAATTCAAGGTCTTTTTTTTCGCCTGTAGAAAAGTGCCGGTTGGCGGGCACACGAGACAGCAGAGGAACCTGGACCATGGAATTGACGCTGGAGACGGTGGCGCTATTCGCCCTCAAATTGGCTTATGAGACGGACGGTGGCAGCCCGGTTTTGCGGGATGATCTGATCATGAGCGAGTATGAGAGGGAAGTGTTTGGGTTGCTGGTGCGCAAAGGAGACCTCGATGCCATTCAACTCAAGCTCGATGAATGCATCGCGCAGGCTTTGCACGCCTTAGGTGCCGACACCGTGCTGGGTCGCGAGCTGCAAAAACTGGCGACTGACGTTCACCAAGCCCCAACGCTTGAGGAACTGAACACGCCGCTCGACGCACTCAAGGACTACCTCAAAGCCATCCAGTGACACAGCTCCCCTGTGGGAGCCGGGCTTGCCCGCGATGGACGTCAACGAAAACGCGCCCTCACTGGCTCACCACAAGGACCGTCAACATGATCGACTTCAACAACAAAGGCTTCTTCAAACTCAAACAAAACAACGAATACGCCGAACGCGTATCGTCCCTGCTGCTGGATGACGAACACGTCATCGACTCCTACAAAGCCATGCGCGACGGCGTGGTCTTCACCACCAAGCGCATCATCGCCGTGAATGTGCAAGGCATCACCGGCAGTAAGAAAGACTTCACCTCCCTGCCCTATAAAAACATCGTCGCGTATTCGGTGGAAACGTCTGGCACGTTTGACCTGGATTCGGAGTTGGAGATTTATTTTTCGTCGGTGGGGAAGGTTAAGTTTGAATTTACCGGGAAGACTTCGATTGTTGAAATATCGAAGTTGATTTCCAGGCACGTGCTCTGACAACTCTTATCAGGCTCAAACCTCTAGGCCAAACGCATCTCGGAGAATAGGTGGCTAGATTACCCGTTGTAGAAATTGACTTAAGTAGCGTCAAGGACTCGGGCGAACTCCATTCAACCCTGAGCAACGCACTCAGCTTCCCCGACTGGTACGGCTATAACTGGGACGCCTTCTGGGATGCCATCACCGGCCTGGTGGAGATGCCAATAAAACTGGAACTCGTTGGCTGGAGTGTTTTCTCGGAACACTTACCCCGCGACGCAAAGCTCATGCGGCAGTGCCTTACAGATATGGCGATCGAATACCCGGATCTTGCACCAGAGGTTCATTACCTAAGCTGATTGAGCCCCGCGAGCCCTGAGTTTTCTCCGCACGATCACCGAGTGTGAAACCAGCGAGTACGAAAACGTTAAATAAACGAGAACCCGAATCTTGCCGCTCCCAGGCTGAGTTATAGGAGCCCGTTGCTCAAAATGACTTTTCCCACGCACACCATCGAACAACGAGAATTTCAGTCTCTCGCCCGCTCTCATAGGCTCACTCCCCTGCACAGGGAAGTGAGCCAGTCATGCCAGAACGCGCTTATCCGATTACCGAAAAAGAACAGCTGAGACAGCGAATTCTGACCCCGCAACCTTCGCGGGCGCCTTATTCACCGTTCATTGATGTTCCCGACACCATCCCCGCTTCCAAGCCTGAACCCACCAAGGTTCCAGGCTACGTATTCGCCAAGTCGTGCCAACTGCCCAACGGCATCATCAGCTACAACAACCCGAGCGGTTATGTACCGCTTGAGCTGATCAAGGATTACGGCCACTTCACCCTACTGGGCGGGCGTGAGGTGGACAGCCGCGGCGGCGTGTCTCTCAAGAAGATCAGTGGCAGCGCCCTGCCCGTCGGGCTTGGCCAGCTTGTGTTGCGCACGGCGGCGCTGGAGTCAGCAGCGGCGACCGTCGGTGCCGCAGCGGGAGGCCTGTTGACAGGGCTGGTGGCGCTGGCTTGGCCGTCACAGCTTGGGGACAGCGCGCTCTATAGCGAAGACCAGCTCCGGAACCTGCGACAAGCCCGCTCGCAGATGCGCCTGCATGTCGAGCAAAGCACCGACGGGACACTCAAGGGGTATGGGTTTTACACCGGTAAGAATGCCGATTGGCAGATGATAGATGTGGTTCAGTTCCAGAACCGAGACAGTCAATTTGTGGCGGATCTCGGTGAAGGTGTGGAGCTGATTTGGACACCTGCCGTTGATCCTGGCGACACCCTGGGCATTCCGGCATTAGAAGCTGCGCCGCAAGCCCCGGTGATGTGGATCTATCCGCCGACTGAGGCGGCGAAGCAGATTTTGGTGAACCCTATTTACCCGCCGGGGTATCGGGATTTTATTCTGGTGTTTCCGGTGGAGTCGGGGGTCAGGCCGCTATATGTGGTGGTTAACGAACCTCGGAAGGGGTTGAGAAACCCGGACCATGATTACTTTCCTGCACCCAAAACTGAAGACATAACGGGCTTCCCAGGCCTGATAGAACAAAGACCCGTGACGCCAAGGCAAGGCGGGAGCGGCTTACGTGAGCGTTGGATAGATGCTAAAGGGAGGAAACTCTATGAATGGGATTCCAAAAAAGGCGAATTAGAAGCTTATCGAAACAGTGACCTTAGTCACCTCGGTGCATTCGACCCCTACACCGGCGAGCGTCGAGGCCCAGCAAAACCAGAGCGCCGAATTTACAGATAACGCGGAGAATCCAGAATGGTTATGAAAGTCAGATTGCGATGGTACGACAAGCACAGCAATGACGTTAAAGCGGATGAATACTCGGCAGAGCTTGATGATGGAGACAGCTTTTTTGAGGCATTAGGTTTGAACCAGGAACCTGCGATATATGCCGACGTATTCAATGTTCTTCCAATCTGGATAGCGATTATCCAACCGCACTTCCAGCATGTGATTGAACCCGAGCAGTTCGATTACCAAATATCTTTCCGCTACCAAGGTAAATGGCCACCCCAACCCGCCAAGCAGCCATAAAAGGAACCCAATGAAAAAGCCCCCTCTCTATCGCTCAGTCAACACTCGAACCCGGAATGTGCGCCATGGTAGCTTTCGCGCCTATCGACATGAACGCCACAGCAAAAGCGAAAAAAGCTCTTTGTCCAACCGTGGCTCGATGCACAGCCATCACCGACATGGCTTTGATTACACACCGCTATTCAGATTTTTGCTGTCCAAGGTCGGTCATCAATGGGATGAAGTTTTCAGCGAAGCCAATGCCCGCCTGGATCGGCCTGAGCCGGTATTCTGGATGGTTGCCCTACACGACGCCGATAAAACAGAGTACGTGCGAGTGGGTGAATCAACCTACTACAGCGGACTGTACGTCGATAAAACAGGCCTGCTGCAGAAGGTCAATCCGCAGTTAAATGCAGAACGCATGAAACCGTTTTGCGACTGCTGCACCCACACCTTCAACGGCGTGATATTCCCGCAGGCTCAACCCCACAGGAACTGAAACTCACCCGCGCGCACAACCCACCTGCCTCCAGGTTATACAACTCCAACCCACACCCAATCTTCCCCACGATCATCTCGACAATCGCCAGCCCCAACCCCGCGCCGTTGGCGTTCCCCTGGCTATAAAACCGCTCAAATAATCGTCCCATCTCCTGCTCTTCAATCCCCGGTCCCGCATCCTCCACGCACAGATGCACCACCCCGGAATCCAGCACCTTGACCACCACCCTCACCTCGCTCCCCACTGGCGAGAAATTCAGCGCATTGGTCACTAGATTCTGCAATGCAATCGCCAGCGCCATCGGCTCGGTTTCAACCCAACATGCTTCATCCCCTTCCAGCACCAGCTCAACGCCTTTCTCCATTGCCAGGGGTGTCAACTCCGCTAACTCCTCCCGCACCAACGCCGTCAATTGCACACGCACGCGAACCGGGTTGTTCAACTGCGGCTCGATGCGCGCCATGGTCAGCAACTGGCTACCAATTCTCGTCGCCCGGTCCACGCCATTCACCAGAAAATCCAATGCCTCTCGACGCTGTTCCTCAGTCCCTGCTCTCTGGGCGTTCTGCGCATGAATGCGCAATATCGCCAGCGGCGTACGCAACTCATGCGCCGCATCGGCAATGAACCGCCGCTCGCGCGCCAGCAACTCATCAATCTGCACCAGCAGCCGATTCAACGCGGTTTGCATCGGCTCCAGGTCTGCGGGTAATGGCTCAAGTTGCAAGGGTTGCAACGTATTGGTATTACGCCCACGAATCGCCTGGGCCATGGCGCGCAGGGGTTTGAGGCCCCAGCCGATGGCCAGCCAGATGAGCACGGCCAACAGAGGTACGCCGATAAGGCTCGGCCATAACGTGTGCCGCACGATGCGCTCGATCACGTCCTGGCGAATGTCGTCGCGTTCACCCACCCAGATCAGCACGCCTTGTTGCGGATCGGCCAGGAGGAAGGCGCACCAATCGTTGCCATTTTCCGTGATGTCGTGGGACCCGAACGTGGTGGGCGGTGCATCGAGGATCGGCGCTTCGGTGGAGCGCACGAGCAATTGGCCGTCGGTGCGCCACACCTGGAACGTCAGGCGAGTTTCGTAGGGATGTGCTGCGCCGTCTTCACCCACGCGGCTCATGGCATGGTCGAAGGCCTGATAGAGACGGTCCCAGTCGGCGTCGCCAGGGTCGCGCTGACGCAGCACGCTTTGCAGCAGACGGGCACTTTGGCCAAGTTGGGCGTCGTAGACTTCTTCGATTTCATGATGGCTGTCCCGCAGCACCAGCCAACTGATCAGGGCGTCGCCCAGCAGGATCAGTACCAGCACCGGGATGAGGATGCGTGCACGGACCGAGTTCATGGCTTGAGTTCCACCACATAGCCGACGCCACGAACGGTGCGGATCAGTTCGGTGGAGAGTTTTTTACGCAGGTTGTGGATCAGCACTTCGAGGGTGTTGCTCTCGACGCTGTCTTGCCAGCCATATAGCGCGCGGGACAGGCGCTCGCGGGTGACGACTTTGCCGGGGCGCGCCATCAGTTGGTGGAGCAATTGGTATTCCATGGGCGTGACGACGATGTCCTGGCCCTGGTAGCTGACTTGTTGGGTCGCCGGGTCGAGGCTGACGCCAGCGTGCTCCAGCAACGGTTGCGCTCGCCCCTGGCTGCGGCGCAACAGGGCGCGGACCCGGGCCTTGAATTCTTCGACGTCAAAGGGTTTGACCAAGTAATCGTCGGCGCCGGCATCGAGGCCGGCAATACGATCAGCGGTGTCGTCACGGGCGGTGAGGATCAGCACCGGCAGGTCCTGTTGCTCGGCGCGCAGTTGTTGCAGCAGCGCCAGGCCGTCGAGGCGCGGCAGGCCGAGGTCGAGCAGCAGCAGGTCAAAGCTTTCACTGCGCAGGGCATGCAACGCGCTGACACCATCGTGCAGCCAGTCCAGAGTGTAGCCTTCGGCGCTCAGGGCCACGCGAATCCCCTGGCCGAGGGCACGGTCATCTTCGACGAGGAGTAGGCGCATAGCGGACTCTCTGTAGGAAACCGCCGCATCATGCCGGGTTCCAGCGGGGAGTATTCCGGGAAAGATGTTACGTATCGTTGCTAACTAAGCTTTCGCTAAGGTTGGTTTTGCACAGTGGAACATCCCACGTCTGTTGAGAATGTTTCCGTGCGCAGTAAACCTTTTTTCGACAAGCGTTCCCTACGCGCGCCTTTATTGATCTGCAGCCTGCTAGCGGTATTTTTTGCCGCCTGGCAAAGCCATCCACCCCATGTGTTGGCCCCGTTTGCCCAAGCGAGCCAGTCTGCCTCAGCAGTGGCAGCAGCCCCGCAATACAGCAGCCGCTTCGTCTCCTCGCAACTCACGGACTTTGTCCACTCCTCCTCCGTGACCGCCCTGCCCGGCGGCGACCTGATGGCGGTATGGTTTGCCGGCTCCCGTGAAGGCGCCGCCGATGTGCAGGTGCGTACCGCACGTTTTGACGCCAACAGCGGCGAATGGGGCGCCGAACAAGTGCTGGCCACTCGGGAAAGCACCCGCGACGGCACCCACCGCTACATTCGCAAACTGGGCAATCCGGTGATTGCCCTGGCGCCGGACAATCGCCTGTGGATGTTTTATGTCTCGGTGTCCGTCGGTGGTTGGGCCACCAGCGCGATCAATGTGATGGTTTCCGACGACCTGGGGACGAACTGGTCGCCACCTCGTCAATTGATCACGTCGCCGTTCTTCAACATCAGCACCCTGGTGCGCGCCGCGCCGGTGTTCCATGCCGACGGGTCCATTGGCCTGCCGGTGTATCACGAGTTCATGGGCAAGTTTGCCGAGTACCTGTATTTGAGCGCCGACGGTGCGGTGATCGATAAATTCCGCATCAGCCGTGGCAAGCATTCGCTGCAACCGACTATCGTTCCGCAGGATGGGCAACGTGCTATCGCCATGCTGCGTTACGCCGGTGAGACCCATCACCGCATTCTCGCCAGCCGCACCGAAGACGCCGGGCAGACGTGGAGCGAGCCGTATCCGCTGGAGCCGTCCAATCCAAACTCGTCGCTGGCGGCGGTGGGCATGGCCAACGACGGACTGCTGGTAGCCCTCAATGATCTGCAGGACGGGCGCTTCAAACTCAGCCTGTACGGCACCAACGCCGGGCTCAATCAGTGGCGTAACGTGGTGGAGCTGGACCAGTCGCCAGACCCGTTGGGCCAACCGTTCTCTCCAGAGGCCTACAAGGAAATCATCGGCGAAGGTTTCCGCGCCTCCAGCGGCGCCCTGCGTTTACCCATGGAGCAACGCTTCCTCAGCAGCCTGGATTACCGGGTGTGCAAACCCCGAGGCTGCGAATTCGAATACGAGTACCCGTACTTCAGCCGCAGCCCGGACGGCATGTACCACTTGGTCTACTCGTGGAATAACACCTTTATCAAACATGTCAGCTTCAACGAGGCCTGGCTGGCGGAGCGTCTGTGATGGTTTCTTTGTGGCAAGCCCATTTGAGTTTTGTCCTGCTGGGTTTTGTGTTGTTGAGCGCGCTGCGCTTTACCGCGCCCTGGCGGCCGTGGTTGTTGCCACTGCTGGCGCTGGCGAGTTTTATCCCGATCAATGAGTTGCCGCTGGCGGCCTATGTGCGCAGTTTTACCGATGACTTGGCCATCAGCACCTTGGTGTTATTGGCGTGGGTGGGCCTGTGCCGATTGGGGGTGGTGCGGCCGCTTAATGGCCGGCATCGGGTGCAAGTCCTGCTGCTGTTTGGCGTGCTGAGCCTGATGCTGTATCCAGCCACCCTGGGACTGACCTATTTCGATCCTTACCGTTGGGGCTTCAATCCTAGGCCGATGATCGTGCTGATGGGCGTGGCGGCGCTGGTGATGCTGGCGCTGCGCAATACCCTGGCGGTGTGGATGCTGGCGGTGGGCACGCTGGCGTTCGCTTTGCGGCTTAAGGCGTCGGAAAACTATTGGGACTATGTGATTGATCCGCTGCTGGCGGGTTATTGCCTGGTGGCTGGGGTGTGGATGTTGGCGATGGCCGTTTGGCTGCGCCGGCATCAAATACCAAGCCGAGCACTCCCGGCGAAACAATGAAGATCAAATGTGGGAGCTGGCTTGCCTGCGAAGACGGTGTGCCAGTCGGCATTTCTATTGACTGATACTCCGCCATCGCAGGCAAGCCAGCTCCCACACTGGATCTGCTTCGTTCTATAGATTGGAAAAAAAGAGGTCAATGATGGGTTGGTTGCAATCACGCCGCCTGCGCTACGGCGCGGGCGCGATCGGGCTGGTATTTGCGCTGTTGGTCGGGCTACGGCTGATATTTGTGCTGGGCTTTTCCGGCGTTGATCTGCGCACGCCTGCGCTGTTGGAAACCTTGGGCATCGGCCTGCGTTTCGACCTGCGCCTGGCGGTGCTGATGCTGCTGCCGCTGGCTCTGCTCGCCTGGCTGCCGCGCTGGAACCTGCTGACGTTACCGGCGTTGCGCTGGCTGGCGCGGGGTTACCTGTTGCTGGCGCTGAGTGTCGTCGGACTGGTGTATATCATCGACTTCGGCCACTACGCCTACCTCGGTGTGCGTATCAACGCCACGGTGCTGCGTTACTTGGAAGATGCGCAGATCTCCCAACAAATGGTTTGGGAAACCTACCCGGTGCTGTGGATAACCTTGAGTTGGCTCGCCGCCGCCTCGCTTTGGACCTGGGCACTGATTCGCCTTGAGCGGATCACCCTGGATCGCGAACCTCAGGCCATCGGCAAGCTGGCCATTGCGTCTGTCGCCGTGGTCGGCGTAATCGCAGTCCTGCTGGCCCTGCTCGGGCGCGTCGCCAACCTGAATCTCGAAAACCCGGTGCCCCTGCGCTGGAGCGATGCATTTTTTTCCGGCAACAACCAGGTCGCCGCCGTGGGCCTGAACCCGGTGCTGTTTTTATATGACACGCTCAAAGCCGGCCAGTCGCAATTCGACGAGGCACAAGTGCGCGAGCATTATCCACAAGTCGCCCACTACCTGGGCGTGAGCCAACCGGACGCGCAGCAACTGAACTTCGTTCGCGAGCAAGGCGTGCAGCCTTATCGATTCGCTGGCGAACGCCCGCCCAACGTGATCTTCGTCATGCTCGAATCCCTGGGCACCAGCGCCGTGGGTGCCTACGGCAATCCGCTGAACCCGACGCCAAACCTCGACAAACTGGCCACTGAAAGCTGGTTCTTCAAGCACTTCTACGTGCCCGTCACCGGCACCGCCAAGACCGTCTGGGCCAGCATCACCGGCGTGCCCGACGTCACCCGCCAGGAGACCGCGACACGTCACCCGCTGATTACCCGGCAACACTCGCTGATCAATGCGTTCGAGGGCTACCAGAAGTTCTACATGATCGGCGGCAACGCTGGCTGGGCCAATATCAACGCATTGATCCGCCAGAGCATCGACGGCGTGAAGCTGTATGAGGAAAGCAACTGGCGCTCGCCACGAGTAGACGTGTGGGGCATCTCCGATCTGGACCTGTTCAAAGAAAGCGACCAATTGCTGCGCGCCGTGCCCAAGGACCAGCCGTTCTTTGCCTACCTGCAAACCTCCGGCAACCATCGACCGTTCACCATTCCCAAGGACAACGATGGCTTCGTGGTCCACGACTTGACCCTGGAACAGGTTCAGGCCGCAGGCTCGCGCAGCGTCGAGCAATACAACGCCGTACGCTTGCTGGACTACAACATCGGGCGCCTGATGGAGATCGCCAAGGCCGGCGGTTACTACGACAACACCATCTTCGTGTTCTTCGGCGACCACAACACCCGCATCAGCCAGATCCCGCATATGGCGCCAGCCTTCGAACAGCTAGGGCTGGAAAGCAACAACGTACCGATGCTGATTCATGCGCCAGGGCGTTTGCAGCCCAAAGTGATTGAAGAGGCCGTGGGCCTGGCGGACTTGCTGCCCACCGTGGCCGGGATGGCCGGCATGCCTTTTCGCAATGGCGCCATGGGGCGCGACATCCAGCAGCCTGCGCCGGAGGGTGAGCGTGTAGTACCACTGGTATTACGTGAGGGGACGTTCCCGCTGATTGGCGGCGTGACCCAGGACTTTTTATTACAGATGGAGCACGACGGCAGTTCGCCGACCTTGCATGACCTGGCCTCGCAAACACCCCGCGAGGATGTGGCGCAGCAGTACCCGGAGGAGTTTCAGCGCTTGCAGGGACTGACTCGCGGGCTGCATGAAAGTGCGCGGTTGATGCTGTTTCGCAATGTCCGCTGAAGGTAGTTAGCAATTGACCAGCAGACTGAGGCTCCCAAATCGTAGTTCGATTCCCTGGGAAGTTATTCGCGCAACAGTGGGGGCGGCCCAATAACTTTCGCCAGGCACCTGTTGTTTCTGACAGTAGATTTTTGTGCAACTACGGGCAACCATGGGCTCCAGGAGGCGATCAACCTGATCGCCAGGTCAGGGAGCAGGACCATGAAATTAATGCATAGATTCGTGGCAGCCATTGCAACCGTTCTAATCTGCAATGGTGCTCAGGCACTGGATGCCAACGAGGAAATCACCCCCAGCGATATGGGTTACCAATACTGGGTCTATTCTGTTACCTGGCAGCCCAGCTTCTGCCAGTTGAAACCCGATACAGCAGGCTGTAACAAACCACCGCAAACATTCCTCACCCATGGTATATGGCCGTATAACAACAGCACCCCTGAGAAAACCAACCGCCACCCCGCTTTCTGCAACACATCTCCAAGCTGCAAGCTAGACACAGAGTGCGCGATCAGCGAGGACAAACTGGAAAGCATTGCGCGTAAACCTGAGATTGCCAAACTGGTCACCACCAACCCGCAAGGCATGTTCAGGCACGAATGGAAAAAGCATGGAACCTGCTCCGGTAAGACCGAGGAGGACTATTTCAATGACCTCGTGACGCTCAGGAAAGTAGTCGACTACAACAAGCCGATGTTTGAAGCCTGGATAGGCCATAGCGTGATGTTTGATGACCTCAAAAAAGCATTTCCCGCAAACGCGTCATTCCGCTGCTTCATTCAAGATGGCAAGCAGTACCTGCATGAAGTTTTCTACCGAGTCAGCCCCGATGGAACGGCTTATACGGACGATTCAGCACTTCAGATAGGAACCCGCTGTAACTCGCAGCAAACTTATATTCCTGCCGGAACATGAATCAGTAATTATCGCTGCACTTGCCCTGCCCCCGGGGTATACCCGGGGTCGCGCCACCGTAGACACTTAATCACTGCGGCTGAAACGTCTCAAGGTACGCCAGCAAATTCTCGATCTTCTCCGGATCACTGATGCCCCAAAAAATCATCCGGGTGCCACTCACGACTTTCTTCGGTGCCTCGATATAAGCCGCCAGTTTTTCCCGCGTCCACACGACGCCTGAGTTTTTCATCGCGTCGGAGTACTGATAGTCCGTGGTGGTCCCCGCCGGCCGCCCAATAATCCCATTGAGCTCTGGCCCGAAACCGCCGCGGGCGTTAACACCAATACTATGGCAGCCGCCGCAGGTTTTGCTGAACAGCTTCCCGCCGGCCTCGGCATCGCCGGCTGCCAATAACGGGGTACTGAACAACCCTGCTGTGAGCGTCAGGGCGCAGGTTAATAGGGCAGCGTATTTCATGGGTGGCTCCCGATCAGATAGGGCTGGCAACAAAAGACCGCCGATTCTATCGCGATACGCGCCGCACCATGGCGCAACGACTGTCCGGGGCAAAACCATGGCCATATTCATCACGTAGAATCTGCGTCAGACGCGGATCCGGCTTCACCAACGAATCCCGCTCAAACCCCAGTCGCTGGTAAAACGGCGCATTCCAGGGAACATCGCAGAACGTAGTCAAGGTCACCGCGCGCAGATGTCGCGACCTTGCTGCGTCCATCGTGGCCTCGACCAATTGCCGCCCGACTCCTTGGCCTTGCAGGGTCTGTATGACGGACAGTTCATGGATGTGTAGATCCTCGCCATACAACTGCGCACTCAAAAAGCCCTGGGGCTGATTATCAGCGTCAACCGCCACCCAGCAAGTAGACAGCGTGATCAGTTGACGATGACGCTCAGCACTCATCACCCCGGCCTCGGCAAGCCAGCTCAGACCCTCGATGAGACGAAAGGTCTGGGCGGCCGAACGCTCAATCGCGGGCAGAAATTCGGCGTCATCGGGAGTGGCAAGGCGAATCACGATAAGCATGGGTTTGTGAGGTCTATCTTCTGGTGGCGACGGTAGCCTGACGCATCCTGCAGCGGGCCTGCAAGCCATGCCCCCTGTGGGTTGAAAGCCAGCCAAATGACCATCCATCTAATAAAAAACATTCAATCGAACCTATTCCATCACGCCCGACTCCACCCTATTGAACCCCGATGGTGGAGTAGTGATCATGGCTCAGCCATCGATTTTGGTACTGGAAGACGACGAGATCATTCGTGCGTTGATGGTGGAGGTGCTGGAAGACTTCGGTGCGCGCGTGACGTCTTTCCCCTCGGCGGACGAAGGCATGACGTTTCTAGAGCGCACGAGCGATCCGGTGGACTTGATTGTCAGCGATATCCAGATGCCGGGCCTGCTCAATGGCTATGACTTGAGCAAGGTGGTCGCTCATCGCTGGCCTTCGTTGCCGGTGCTGCTGACCTCGGGGGACACCGTGATGGCGGAGCAATTGGGCACCACCGTACACTTTCTTCCCAAGCCATGGAGTGTCGAACGCTTGATCGATTGCGTGCAGTCGGCCCTGCCGCCCCATTTGATAACCTCGCAATATCACCTAGACCGGTAATACCACCATCACTTCCAGCCCACCGCCTTGGCGATCCGCCAGCGTCAGCGTCCCACCATGCTCCAGCACTATCGCCCGCGCAGTGGAAAGCCCCAACCCGACCCCGCCGGTGCTTTTGTTGCGCGAGCCTTCCAGGCGGAAAAACGGCAGGAACACTTGCTCGTGAAAGGCCGTGGGAATTCCCGGACCGCGGTCCAGCACGTGAATGACAACCTCCCCCGCGCGTTGGTGCAGTTCAATCTCGGGTGCACCCCCATAGTGGATGGCATTCTCCATCAAGTTGGTCATGACCCGCTTGAGCCCCAGGGGCCGCCCGAAATACACCAGGCGCGGCGGCCCACTGAAGGTGATGTCGATGGACTGGTCGCGGTAATCGTCCACCAAGGTTTGCAGCAGCTCCGCCAGGTCCAATTGGGTGGCCTGTTCAAGACGCGCGTCGTCACGGAAGAATTCCAACGCGGTGTGGATCATGGCCTGCATTTCATCGACGTCGCGGAACAGCTTTTGCTGCTGGTCGCTGTCCTCAATGAATTCACCCCGCAGCCGCAAGCGGGTCAAGGGTGCGCGCAGATCGTGGGAGATCGCCGCGAGCATCTGCGTGCGGTCCTGGATGAAGTGTTGCAACTGGGCCTGCATGCCATTGAAGGCCAGAATCGCCTGGCGAATTTCGTGGGGACCGACCGGATCGATGGGTGGCGCCCGGTAATCTGCGCCAAAACGCCGGGCACCCAGGGCGAAATGCTGCAGGGGCCGGGCCAGGCGGCGGGTGGCAACCAACGTCACCAGCGCAGTGGAAATCAGCACCAGGACCAGCACGATCAAGCTGCGCGGCCCTTCTGCCAACCCCCAACTGCGCGAGGGTGCGCTGAACATCAGCCAAGAGTGATCAGTCAGCTCCACCAGCAAAGCGTAGTGCCCGCCGGAACCTGGCCAGTCGGTCGGCTCATAGCCTTCGACTCGCCGTTGTGGCCACCTGAGCACCGACCCGAAAACTTCTTCGCCGGTGTGAAAATCAGAAGCCTTCAAGGCTGGCAGATCGAAGCGCTCGCGATTGAGCGACCAACTCACACTGAAACCTCCATCACCGGCTGATTGGGACAGGCTGGGGCGTTGGCTGGGCTCGGCTGTTTCGACTATTCGAACAATCACCGCCACCTTGTCCAATAAACCGGTTTCACTCAGTGGCGGACGGGCCCACACACCCGCCAACTGGACAAACAGTGCGTTGAGGGCCAGGGCCGTGAACATGGCAATCAGGATGGTCAGGGCAATCCAGCGGGCTACGGTGTCCCGCGGGCGACGAATAATCATGATCGGGTCACGCTGACAGTGAACTGGTAACCACCGTTGCGCACGGTGCGAATCATCGCCGGGCGCTTGGTGTCGAACTCCAGCTTGCGTCGCAGGCGGCTCACCTGGACGTCGATGCTGCGGTCGAAAGCATCGTGGCGGTTGCCGCGTGCCAGGTTCAATAGCTGCTCGCGGGTCAGGACCCGCTGGGGGTTCTCGACAAATACCAGCAGCAGGTCGAATTCACCGGACGACAGTGCAATCATCACCTGATCCGGCGAGCGCAGTTCACGACGAGTCAGGTCCAACTGCCAGCCGTCGAAGCGGATCAATGGTCGCATGACATCACCCACGGCGGGATGGTTTTCACCGGCGCGACGCAGTACCGCACGCACCCGAGCCAGCAGTTCGCGGGCATCGAAGGGTTTACTCAGGTAATCATCGGCACCCATTTCCAGGCCCACCACCCGGTCACTGAGCTCGCCCATGGCCGTCAGCATAATCACCGGGGTTGCGTATTGCTGGCGCAGGCGCTGGCACAGCAGCAGGCCGTTATCCCCCGGCAACATGAGGTCGAGAATAATCAGGTCCGCAGGCTGGCGCTCCATGGCTGCCCACAGGTCGGTGCCATTGGCGGCGGTCTCGACCGTATAGCCATGTTGCAGAAAGAATTTCTTCAGGAGCGCGAGGACTTCAAGGTCATCATCGACAATTAAAAGGTTGCTCACCGGTGGTATCACTTGGGCTGGTCAAAGCCGCTATCTAAAACCATTAGACGCGGCCCGTCATATATTTCAACCGTGCAACAAAGCGTCAGTTCCGCAATAAAGCAGACATCTTTGCGCAAACCGCGAATGCCAGCATCGGCTTCCTTTTTTCGGAGACCGTGCCAATGCGCTCGCTGACGTATTCCCCGCGCCTGGCCCGCCAGGCGGCGCTGCTGTTGACCCTGTCTTACCTGGCAGGCTGTACCAGCCCGGCCCCAGTGGCGAGTACTACCCGTTGTGCACAGGTTTCCTACCCGGTGTATGACCCCGCCGAACCGGTCAACCGTGGCGTCTTTGCCTTCAACCGAGCCGTTGATGACTATGCCCTGGCCCCTGTGGCCCGCGGCTATCGCTACCTGCCGGACTTTTTCCAGCAGGGTGTGCATAACTTCGCCAGCAACTTCAGCGAGCCCAAGGTGTTTATCAACGATCTGCTGCAGGGCAATGCACGACGTTCGGTCAACACCCTGGGGCGCTTCGCAGTGAATACGACGGTGGGGATCATCGGCCTGATTGACGTCTCCGACCCACTGGGTATCCCCCGCCACACTTCCGATTTCGGCCAGACCTTCGGTGTGTGGGGCATCGGCAATGGCCCGATCGTCGAATTGCCATTGCTGGGCACCGGCAACAGCCGTGATGCAGTGGGCAAGGTGTTGAATTTCCTGGTGGCGCCACTGGGAGACAGCGATACCGTACGGACCCTGGACACCATCAGCCTGGTGGGTGGCACGATAGACACCCGGGCATCCTTGCTGCCGCTGACTGACAGCCTGCAACGGCTGCCGGATTACTACAGTGCGCTGCGTAACGTGGTGGCGGAACACCGCGCCGCTTATGTGCTTGAGGGCAAGCAAGGGCTCACGGCTCCCCAGGCCGACCGCTGCGCGAAGGAGGCTGGCGATGATTTCTGAACCTGGCTCGCTGCTCCTGCAACATCACGTACGCAAACGGGGCGCCAATGCCCTGCTGTGCCGGGAAACCCGTCTGCACCTTTCGTCCGATCAGAGCCGACTGGTGCTCAACCGCTATATGGAACAGTACAGCCCTCAGGGTGTGCGCTGGGTCGAGCGCCAGTACAGCGTCGCGGTGGAGGACGTATTGCGCTGGCTGATTGACCAAGGAGAGACCTCGGCCACAGCGATAAGCAACCGCTCTGACACCCGGTTTCTAGCGTCATAATTTGACGCGAGGCGTTTATATCTCGGCCCTCCCTCCCTCTGTAAGTTCACGCTCTTCTTGATAACCAGACGGCTGATTGCCCCTGGGTTGCCTATCGGGAAAATCCATTCTTACAGAAGGAAAACGTCCATGTTTAACGTCACTACCCCCTCTATTGGAAACGTATACAACAACTTTCCCAAAAATGACGAACAAGCGCCTGTACGTAACAAGCGCAGCATTGAACAGCCGCGTGTCGAGGGGTCAGCGATTGACTTCAGCGGCCCATCGGCCAACGACAGGCCAAAAAGCTCCGGAGGGTTGGACAGCCTCGGTCGTGGCAACCTCCTTTAAATAATCAGGGCAGAGAACTGTGCCTTCGCGCAGTTCTCTGTTTTGCTTTGAACCCGCCTTAACAAAACACTGACATCCGCTGCGCTACCCTTGCCGGTCCAACCTTGCACAGAGCCACTTCCTGCATGTCTCAACCCGACACACTGCCCGCCGTGCTTGCCGGCCCGCTGCTACGTCGCCTGGAACCCGGGCGCCTGGTGCTGTGGCTGGTGGGAAGTCAGGCACTGGCGTTGAGCCTGAGGCTGCAACTGCCAGGGCAAACCCTCGATCTCGAACTGGATGCTACGCGCTGCCAAGTTGTTCCTGTGGGACGCCAAGCCTTTATCCACCTGATCGATGTGGCATTGGCCGACGCCCTGCCCCAAGACGTAACCATCGGCTATGACCTGCTGATCACCGAAGCCCAAGGTCACCCATCCGGTATCGCCCAATGGGCGCCGCACCTGATGTACGCAAACGCGCAAAACCCGAATTTTGTCCTGCACAGCCATATTCACCAACTGATGCACGGTTCCTGCCGTAAACCGCACCACTGCGCCGATGAAGGCTTATTATGCGTGGACCGCTTGTTGGCCGAAGCCCACACACCGGCTGAACGTCCGGCGTTGCTGATGATGAGTGGCGATCAGGTCTACGCCGATGATGTGGCGGGGCCGATGCTGCGGGCTATTCACCAATTGATCGAGCGTCTTGGCCTGTTCGGCGAACACCTGGATGGTGCTGTCGTGGACGACAGCGCGAAGCTCTACGAGCACCCGGCCAGTTACTACCATCGCGCCGACCTGCTGCCCGCCCTGAAGCGTAACGAAACCCTGCGCGAGCGTTTTTTCGGCGGCGTGAAAAAACCGATTTTCACCAGCAGTAGCGCCGACAATCACTTGGTGACCTTTGCCGAAGTGATGGCCATGTACCTACTGGTGTGGTCGCCAACGCCCTGGACCCTGATCACGCCGCAAGCTCCGCAACTGACGCCCGAAGAACAGGCGCGCTATGCCCGCGAGCAGGTGCAGATTGATAAATTTCGCGACGGTTTGAACGGAGTGGCCAGGGTGCTTGCCCACCTGCCCTGCCTGATGATCTTCGACGATCATGACATCACCGACGACTGGAACCTCAGCGCGCAATGGGAAGAAACCGCCTACGGTCATCCCTTCTCCAAACGCATTATCGGCAACGCCCTGCTGGCCTATATGCTGTGCCAGGGCTGGGGCAATAACCCGGACGCTTTTAAGGACGTACTCAGCCAAACCTGCGCCCTCACCGCCCAGGCCCGCGATAACTACCTGAACGCTCATGCCCAGGACCAACTGATTGATGATCTGCTGAAGTTCCAGCAATGGCATTACGTACTGCCCACCACGCCTGCACTGGTGGTGCTCGACACCCGCACCCGGCGCTGGCGCAGCGAGTTCAACCTCAAGCAACCGTCCGGCCTGCTGGACTGGGAGGCCTTGAGCGAACTGCAACAGGAACTGCTGGACCACCCTTCGGCGATCATCGTTTCACCGGCACCCGTTTTTGGGGTGAAGCTGATCGAGACCGTACAAAAAGCCTTCAGCTGGTGCGGCTACCCACTGCTGGTGGACGCCGAAAACTGGATGGCCCATCGCGGTGCCGCCCAAGTGATCCTGAATATTTTTCGACACTCGCGCACCCCAGGCAATTACGTGATCCTGTCGGGTGACGTGCACTACTCGTTCGTCTACGAAGTGTTGATCCGCCACCGCAACGCCGGGCCAAAGATCTGGCAGATCACCAGCAGCGGCATCAAGAACGAATTCCCCAGACGCTTGCTGGACTGGTTCGACCGCCTCAACCGCTGGCTCTACTCGCCCCGCTCGCCCTTGAACTGGCTGACCCGTCGCCGCCCCATGCAGGTGGTACCGCATATTCCAGAACACGCCCGGGCGGGTGAACGGTTATGGAACTCGGCGGGAATTGGCCAGGTGTTTTTCAATGATCGGGGGCAGCCAGAGGCGATCTATCAACATAACGCCAATGGGACACCTCGGACAAAGATGGAAGCACCGCAGTAAGCTTCGTTACGCCCAAAATAATGGCATATAGCCACACCCTTCTAACCGCAAAATCCCCGTTGTACATTACGTCCAGCCACGGAGTATCGGCGTTAACACTTGACTGGCCATTTCGAGCCAGCCCTCGCAGGGAGCGCGCAGATGTGCGATACAGCCGATACCGGACCATTGAGCAATGATTTTTCCGACCTCCATGCCGACATGTTGCATGCCGTCATGGAGTTGGTCAGTGATGGCATCTGGGACTGGAACGCCAATACCGGATTTGTGTATCGCAACCCGGGCTGGTACGAAATGCTCGGGTACCCCAGGCACTCCCTGGAAAACAGTGTCTTCACTTGGGAAAACGTCATTCATCCCGACGACTATCCCCAGGTGATGAAGGTGTTTGATGATTACACCAACCGCCGCACTACCCACTATCAAGCCGAATACCGTTGTCGCAAGAAAGACGGCACTTTCCTGTGGATCGAAGACCGAGGCTACGTGATTGCGCGCAATGCCGATGACAGCGTGGCACGAATGGTCGGTGCCCACCGCAATATTCAAGTGCGTAAACGCTCCATCGAACAGCTTGAGCGCCGCAACAAATCCCTGGAAGCATTGGTGGCTGAGCGCACCCTGGAGCTTTCTCGGGTCAATCAGCAACTTCAACTGCAACTGGACGAAAACCGCTCCCTCGCCGAGCGCGATGCCCTGACTCACGTCGCCAATCGCTATCGCCTGGAGAAGGTCCTGCTGGAAGAGTGCGAACGCGCGCAGCGGTTTCGCCTGCCACTGTCGGTGATAGCGATGGATATCGATGACTTCAAACCGATCAACGATCGGCACGGTCATGCGGTAGGCGATGAGACGCTGGTGCGGGTGGTGGAATGCCTTGAAGCCTGCGTGCGCCACGGCGATTTGCTGGCCCGCTGGGGCGGTGATGAGTTCATGGTTGTCCTGCCCAAGAGCACCCTGGAAACCGCAAAAACCCTGGCGGAACGCATGCGCCAGGCACTGAGGAAGCTGCCGACCGTGGGCGACTTCAAGGTGACCGTGAGCCTGGGAGTCGTGCAACGCTTCTCTGACGAGTTGCCCTCCCGCCTGATGGCCCGGGCGGACCAGGCGCTGTATCGCTCCAAGGCGGCGGGCAAGGATGGCGTCTCAGAGTGATGCAGGAGCGAGCAAACTCGCTCCTGTCACCGTTTAACGAACCGGTGGTGCGTATTGAATACCGCCGTTGTTCCACAAGGCATTGAGGCCACGCTTGATCTTCAGCACGCTGCCCTGGCCGATGTTGCGTTCGAACACCTCGCCATAATTGCCCACCTGCTTGACGATCTGCACCACCCAATCCTTGCGCAGCTTCAAATCCTTGCCGTACTCACCGTCGGCACCCAACAAGCGGGCGACATCAGGGTTCTTCGTGCTCTTGGCCTGCTCTTCAACGTTCTGCGAGGTGATGCCCATTTCCTCGGCGTTGAGCATGGCGAACAGGGTCCATTTGACGATGCTGAACCATTCCTCATCGCCCTTGCGCACCAAGGGGCCCAACGGCTCCTTGGAAATCACTTCCGGCAGCACCACGAACTCGTCCGGATGGGCCATCTTGATCCGCTGCGCGTACAGACCCGACTGGTCGGTGGTCAGCACGTCGCAACGGCCGGCCTCCAGGCCCTTGGCGCTTTCATCGGCGGTGTCGAAGGTGATCGGTGTGTACTTCATGCCGTTGGCGCGAAAGTAATCGGAAACGTTCAACTCGGTGGTGGTACCGGCCTGGATGCAGATGGTCGCGCCGTCCAGCTCTTTGGCATGGGCCACCCCCAGCTTGTTATTCACCAGAAAGCCGATGCCGTCGTAGTAGGTGATCCCGGTGAATACCAGGCCCATGCCAGCATCCCGTGAGCTGGTCCAGGTAGTGTTGCGAGAGATCACGTCGATTTCCCCGGACTGCAACGCGGTGAAACGCTCCTTGGCGGTCAACTGGCTGAACTTCACTTTCGAGGCGTCGCCGAACACGGCAGCGGCAACAGCGTGGCAGACGTCAACGTCTATACCGGTCATCTTACCCTTGGCATCCGGCACGCCGAAGCCAGGTAAACCGTCGCTGACGCCACACTGGATAAAGCCTTTCTTCTGGATGGCATCCAGGGTCGCGCCTGCTTGGGCGGCCCCGGTCAAGCCCAATAACGCAGCGGCGCTGAATGCGGCCAAAGTGGTTTTCACGTTCTTCATGCAAGGCACTCCCTGTCGATTCTTATTATTCGGCGCCGCAAACCCGCGCCGCTTGATAGTGAGCGATGAGTATCAACCGCTTTACACCTTGGCCACAAACAAGCTTCAGGTATCCGGGCAAACCCGCTTGCTACCGCACATCCCGACTTTTAATAATGACCCGGCGACTTTATTTCGTTTGCGGGGCAGCGCAGCTCACGGCTTAGATAAAAAGAAGTACCCACTTGCGAGTCCGAGAGCCATGAGCCGCGAAACCATCAGCCAGTCGATTTCCATCGTCCACCCCATCAGCCTCAGCCACGGCAAAAACGCTGAAGTCTGGGACACCACCGGCAAACGCTACATCGACTTTGTCGGCGGCATCGGCGTGCTCAACCTCGGCCACTGTCACCCACGTATCGTCGAGGCGATTCGCGAGCAGGCGACAAAACTCACCCACTACGCCTTCAACGCTGCGCCCCACGCGCCCTATATCGAGCTGATGGACCGCCTCACGGCCTTCATCCCGGTGGATTACCCGGTCAGCGGCATGCTCACCAACAGCGGCGCGGAGGCGGCGGAAAACGCCTTGAAAATCGTCCGTGGCGCCACCGGCCGCACCGCAGTCATCGCCTTCGACGGCGCCTTCCACGGCCGCACGTTGGCCACGCTGAACCTCAACGGCAAGGTCGCGCCCTACAAGCAAAAAGTCGGTGTGCTGCCGGGCCCGGTGTATCACCTGCCCTTCCCCAGCAAGGACAACGGCGTGACGTGCAGCGAGGCGTTGAAGGCCATGGAACGGCTGTTCAGCGTGGAAATCGATGTGGATGACGTTGCCTGCTTCATCATCGAACCGGTACAGGGCGAAGGCGGTTTCCTGGCCCTCGACGTGGAGTTCGCACAAGCCCTACGGCGATTGTGCGATGACAAAAAGATCCTGCTGATCGCCGATGAAATCCAGTCCGGTTTCGGCCGCACCGGCCAGCGCTTTGCCTTCTCACGCTTGGGCATCGAACCGGACCTGATCCTGCTGGGCAAAAGCATTGCCGGCGGTGTGCCACTGGGAGCGGTGGTGGGTCGCAAGTTGTTGCTCGACACCTTGCCCAAGGGCGGCCTGGGCGGCACCTATTCCGGCAACCCGATAGCCTGCGCGGCGGCGCTGGCTACCCTTGATGTCATGACGGATGAACACCTTCAAAGCTGGGGCACGCAGCAGGAAGAAGCGATCGTTGGCCGCTACGAGTCGTGGCGAGCCAAACAGCTTTCACCGTATCTGGGCCGCTTGACCGGCGTCGGCGCCATGCGCGGCATTGAGTTGGTCAACGTCGATGGAACACCTGCATCCAAACAACTGACCCAACTGCTGAGCCTGGCGCGGGATGCCGGTTTGCTGCTGATGCCCAGCGGTAAATCCCGCCACATCATCCGCCTGCTCGCGCCGTTGACCATCGAGCCCGCTGTGCTGGAGGAAGGCCTGGATATTCTTGAAGCCTGCCTGGCTGCACTGGATTGAACCGCTAAACCCAGGATGACCTCAGGGACTGACATAACGAATTATGGTCGCTTGTCGTGGGCAATTTTGCCCGGCAATACTGGCCGATATCCCCTCTACCCGACGAGATCAGTACCCCTGACAAGCCAGAGGCATTCATGTATCACGACAATATAATTTATAAAAAGAAGTCCAATGATCCTCGGTTCCTGCTCGGCGTAGCTGTGGTTTTATTTCTCGGCGCATACCTGATGAACCTGGGTAACAGCGCCCTGAGTCACGCCCTGCAGCCCCTGCTGGGCAACGCGCCAGACAGTTTGACGGCGCGCAACATCGCCATCGGCCTGGGCATTGCCGTGCTCGGCACACTCAACTTTCATGTTCTGGGGCGCCTGAAGCTCAAGGTGCAGACGACCGTGGTCTGGGTCGAGCTGCTGATGCTGTTCCTGGCGTTCTTCGACACTTTCAACCTCTCTTACAGCTTCATCCTCGACAAGGTGGGCTTCCTGATCATCCAGGGCGCGGCCACCACGCTGTATATCTCGGCCATCGCCATCGTGCTGGCTTTCGTCCTGGCGCTCATCGGCGCGGTGGCCAAACTGTCGAACAACGGTGTAGCCAACGCGCTGGCCTCGTTCTACACCTCGTTCTTTCGCGGTGTGCCATTGCTGATCCAGATCTACCTGATTTACCTGGGTCTGCCACAACTGGGCTACGTGGTCGACGCGGTGCCAGCCGGCATCCTCGCCTTGTCGCTGTGCTACGGCGCCTACATGACCGAGATTTTTCGCGCAGGCATCCAGAGCATTCCAGTGGGCCAGTGGGAAGCCTCCCGGGCCCTGGGCATCAGCCCGTTCAAGACCTTGAGCCGAGTGATCATGCCCCAGGCCTTGCGGGTGATCATCCCGCCCACCGGTAACCAGTTCATCGCCATGCTCAAGGACAGCTCCCTGGTCTCGGTGATCGGTGTCTGGGAGTTGATGTACCTGGCCAAAACTCAGGGCCGCGCCGACTTCCGTCACCTGGAAATGCTGATCACCGCCGCAATGATTTACTGGGCGATGTCCTTCATTCTCGAACGGGTGCAGGCGCGGATCGAAAAACGGGTCAACCGATCCACGGCAAGGGGCTGAACCATGACCACTCAGATTCATCTCACCGAGCGCGCGACCCTCGCCCCATCGATGATTGCCATCACTGGCCTGAACAAGTGGTATGGCAATTTCCATGCGCTGCGTGACGTCGACCTGAACGTTGCCAGCGGCGAAATACTGGTGGTGTGCGGCCCGTCGGGCTCGGGTAAATCCACAATGATTCGCTGCATCAATCACCTGGAAAACTTTCAGAAGGGCCATATCCAGGTCAACGGCATCACCCTCACCAGCGAAGCGGAAAGCGTCAGCGCAGTGCGCCGGGAAATCGGCATGGTGTTCCAGAGCTTCAACCTGTTCCCCCACCTCAGCGTCCTGGACAACCTGACCCTGGCCCCGCAACTGGTGCAAGGCGCGTCCTCGGCCGAGGCGAAAAAACGCGCCCAGGTTTACCTCGAACGCGTGCGCATTGCCGAACACGCCCACAAGTATCCTTCCCAATTGTCGGGCGGCCAACAACAGCGAGTCGCGATTGCCCGGGCGCTGTGTATGAACCCCAAGGTCATGCTGTTCGACGAGCCCACCTCAGCCCTGGACCCGGAGATGGTGCATGAAGTGCTGGAAGTGATGGGCGAGTTGGCCACCGACGGTATGACCATGATCTGCGTGACCCACGAGATGGGGTTCGCCAGCAAGGTCGCCGACCGTGTGCTGTTCATGGATCAGGGCCAAGTCATCGAACAAGCCACCCCCGCCGAGTTTTTCAACAACCCCCAGACCGAGCGCGCGCAGAAATTCCTCTCGCAAATCATCGGTCACTGAGTGCCGCTTTACCCATAACAATAACCAGACGTGGAGATGGACATGCTCAGTAAACAACGTGCAATCACCTTGGCAGCAACCCTGTCACTGCTGTTCGTCGGCACAGCCAACGCCGGTGCCGTCCTGGACAAGATCCAGAGCAGCAAACAAATGACCGTGGCGACGTCGGCGATCTGGCCGCCCCAGGGCTTTATCAACGACAAGAATGAAATCGACGGCTTCGACATCGACGTCTCCAAAGAGATCGCCAAGCGATTGGGGGTGGAGGTCAAGTTCATTACACCGGACTGGGACGTGATCACCGCCGGCAAGTGGAATGGGCGTTGGGACATGTCCGTGGGTTCCATGACGGCGACTAAAAGCCGTGCGCGAATTCTCGATTTCCCGGCCACTTACTACTACGTGCCCTATGTGTTCGCGGTGCACAACACGTCCACCGTCACCGACCGCCAGGCCCTCAATGGCAAGACCATTGGCGTGGAAGGCGGCACGACTTCCGAGGATTGCCTGAATCAGGCCCTGGCCATCGAAACCAGCGACATTCCACCGGCCTCATGTGACGTCAAAGCCGGCAAACTGAAGACTTACGCCGGCTCCCTGGCGCCCCTCGATGATCTGCGCCTGGGGGATGGCGTGCGCCTGGACGCGATCCTCACCCAGCGCAGCACCCTGGAAGCGGCGATCAAGAAAAACTACCCGCTCAAGGCGATCGATGGCGTGGTGTTCTACGAACCGTTGGCCATTGCCACCGACAAAGGCGACGCGGAACTCAAGGCCAAACTCGCCGAAATCGTCGGCGCCATGCATGACGATGGCACGCTGACCAAACTGTCGACCAAGTGGTATGGCGTGGACTACTCAACCGTCAAATAGCACTGCACACAACCATTGGCCGACGAACCCCCTGTGGCGAGCGGGCTTGCCCGCGTTGGGCTGCGTAGCAGCCCTGAAACCTGCCACGGAACGCTGTCTGAACAACGCGTTGTTCTTACTGGGACCGCTTCGCGGTCCAACGCGGGCAAGCCCGCTCGCCACAGGGATCCGTGTTCACGAAAATAGCGGCAGATACCTCTGTACTGAGATTTGAAGGAATAACCATGCCCACCACCTGGTACTCACAAACCTCACTCCCGCGCACACCGCGCCCCAGCCTGAGCACCGACGAAACCTGCGACGTGTGCATTATCGGCGCCGGTATCGCCGGCCTCACGGCGGCGCTGGAGCTGACCCGGCGCGGCAAACGGGTGATCGTCCTCGACGCCCATCAGATTGCCTGGGGTGCTTCCGGGCGCAATGGTGGGGTGGTCTCGCCGGGCTGGGCCGAAGGTTCAGGCGCCATCCGCAAAAAACTCGGGCTGGAACACGCCCAGGCCTTGTTCAAGCTGTCGGCCGAAGGCGTCGAGATCGTGCGGCATAACATCACCGATCTGGCGCTCCCCGGTTGTGATCCCGCACCCGCCACGATTCGGGTCAAGCGCTACGACGACAGCGCCAGCGTGAAAAACCATATCGAAAGCATGCGCCAGAACTTCGGCTATGAGCTCAACTACCTCGACACTCGCCAGGTGCGCGAGCGGGCCCACACCCAACGTTATTACCAGGGCATCGAAGACCCCAACGCACTGCATTTCCACCCACTGAATTATTGCCTGGGCCTGGCCCAGGCGATCGAAGCCGCTGGTGGGCGGATTTTCGAACAGTCGAAAATGCTCGCCTGGCATCGCGATGGTAATGACCGCATTGTCCAGACCGCCGACGGCACGGTGTGTTGCAAAGACCTGGTGTTTTGCGCCGGTGGCTACGGCGGTGCGGAGTTGCAAAAACTCAGCCACGCCTACCTGCCCATCGCCACCTATGTGGTGCTGACGGAACACTTGGGCGATGGCATCAAAAACGTCCTCGACTCCAACGCCGCCTTCTCCGACGACCGCCGCGCCTCAGACTATTACCGCGTCGTGGAAGGCGACCGACTGCTGTGGGGCGGACGCATCACCACCCACAACGAACAGGACGAACAAGCCCTGGCAGCCATGCTCAAGGCCGATATGGTCGCGGTGTACCCACAACTGGCCCCGGTGAAAATTGAACTCGCCTGGTCCGGTCTGATGGGCTACGCGACCCACAAAATGCCCAACCTGGGACTGCTGGAACCGGGCGTGTGGGCCTGCACCTCGTTTGGCGGGCATGGCCTGAACACCGGGTCCATCGGTGGCAGGGTGATCGCCGAAGCCGTCTGCGGCGAGACCCGCAGGTATGAGCTATTCAAGCCCTACCTGCTGCCGTGGAATGGCGGGCCGTTCGGGCTGGTCGCGGCGAATGCCATCTATCGCTCGCTGAAAGTGATGGACTTTGTGCAGGAGCGGTTGCGGTCTTAGTTTTGTGACCAATACCGATCAATTAAGAGCGAACACTGACCTGTGGCGAGGGGGCTTGTCCCCTCGCCACAGGTCAGTGTTCGCTCTTCAAATATGGCTTAGTACCGCGCATCCAACGGCCTGCCGCCGTTCGGCCAGTCCTTCACCTTGTCCGGGAAGTCCGGGCGCGGTTGGCCGGAAAAGTAAGCCGCGACGTCCACCGCTTCCTGGTCCGACAAACCACCCTGCCCCAACGGGAATTTCTCGTGGAAGCCAATCGGCATGTTGCGTTTGACGAAGGCTGCAGCCGTGTAAGTGCGGGCCATGCCAGCGCCGATATTGAAGGACTGTTCGCCCCATAGCGGCGGATAAACCAGGCTGCCATCGACACGGGTCAGGCCCTCGCCGTTGTTGCCGTGGCACACCGCACACTGCTTGGCGTACACCTGCTTGCCATTGGCCAAGTCAGGTTTGATCGCTGGATCGATCTTGCCCACGCCACGCCCGGCAACCTTGTCTTCGGGTTTAGTGTTCATTTGCATCCAGTCGAAATACGCGACCATCGCCTGCATGTCCGCCGATTGCGGCAGCAACGGCTTGCCGTTCATGGAGCGCCGGAAACAACCGTTGATCCGCTCCTCCAGGCTCACCACCTTGCCCGCACGCGGCGCATAGCTGGGGAAAAACGCCGAGACACCAACAAAGGGCGAACCGTCCGCCACGGTACCCGCGTTCAAATGGCAACTGGTGCAGTTCAGTGAGTTGCCGACGTTGTCCGGCAGCAGTTCTTTGGTTTGCAGGTGCAGGCGCATACCGCGCACTACTTGGTCGGCATTCGGTGCCGCGAGCAAGTTGGCCAGTCGCGGGGTTTCAAAGGCCGATGAGTCGGTGCTGACCGGGTTGAGCTGGTCGCGCAGCTTCTTGACCTGCGCGGCGCTGACAGGTGTGCCTTCATTGCCCCAGCTGGTGCGGACAAAACTGAGAATTTCGGCGATTTCCTGATCAACCAATCGGGCAAAACCCGGCATGGTGTAGACCCGTGGGTGGGTCGCCGTTTCTGCTGTTTCCCAACCGGTAAGGGTGATGTGCAACAGCGAGGTCGGGTTGTTCGAAGCAACACTCGGGTTACCGGCCAGAGGCGGAAACAGACCTTTCACGCCACCGCCGTCGCTGCGGTGACAGTCGCTGCAAAACTGCATGTAACCCAGGCCGCCGCGACGGGTGAACAAATCCTTGGGTAGCGCTGCGGGTGCCTGCGCCACAGCGGGCATCGGCAAGTCGTCTTTGCCTGCCGGCAAGGATTTCAGGTAGGTGGCAATGGCGGTCAAATCGCCGTCGGTGAAGTGTTGGGTGCTGTGGTGAATCACATCGGCCATGTTGCCGGACACCGTGGCAAATCGGTTTTGCCCGGTCTTAAGCAACTGCACAGTGTCTTCCACCGTCCACAGGTTGCGCAGGCTCAGCGCACGCCAATGTTCGACGGTTTCCCCGGCCAGGTAGTGCTGGCCGCCGCGCCCGGCATCGCTCATGGCTTTTTCCTGGAAGGCAATGCCGCGTGGTGTGTGGCACGAGCCGCAATGCCCCAGGCCCTGGACCAGGTAAGCGCCACGATTGAGCACTTCATCCCGGGCCGGATCCGGCGCAAACGGCTGCTTGTCGAGAAACGCAAAATTCCACAACGCCAGGCCCCAGCGCTGGTTGAACGGGAAGCCCATGTCCGCTTCCAGATTGGCCTGGCGCACCGGCTCCACGCCCTGCATCAGGTAGGCGAACAAGGCACGCATGTCGGCTTCGCTCATCTTGGCGTAGGACGGGTACGGCATCGCCGGGTACAGATTGCCCCCCGCCGGCGTCACGCCTTCACGCATGACCCGGTCGAATTGTTTGAAGCTGTATTGACCGATTCCGCTGTCACGGTCCGGGGTGATGTTGCTGGAGAAGATCGTGCCCATCGGCGTCTTCAGCTCCAGCCCGCCGGCCATCACCGGGCCCTCCTTGGCGGTGTGACAGGCAATGCAGTCGCCCAGTTGCGCAACGTATTGGCCGTGCTCGATCAGGCGGGTATCGGGTTCGTTGGCGTGCAGAGGAGGCGCCAACAACAGCGTCGCCCCCATCAGGGCCAGACGTGACAGGCAAAGGGCCATCGCATTATTCCTTTAATAACCTGGCCTGGAGTGGTCCCCTCGGCGCAGGTCTGCAATCGTTGTTATGAGGTCATCAGGCGGATAACCGGGGCAAGGTCAGCCCCGGCTTCGTTGTAGCGGATTCTCGGCAACGGCCAATTGACATGGGTCAGCGCTCTTTACGACAACGTTGATTGACGGCATAACAACCGTTCCCACATTAAGGACTGCCCATGTCTCAAGGATTGACGTACCGCCAGGCCACCGAGGCCGACCTACTGACCCTGTGCGAGCTGGGACAGCCATTGAACCGTCTGCATCACCAGGCCCGCCCGGATATCTACACCGCGGCCACAGAGCACGTAGGTCGCGACCAATCCCATTGGTTGCCCAGCCTGACCAATACCCACCAGGCGGCCTTTATCGCTGAACAGCATGGCGTGGGTATCGGCTTCATCACCTTGCAGCTCTTCGACCCCAGCAGTCCGCTGATGCAACCGCTGCGCGCCTGCCGGATTGGCTCGGTGTGCGTGCTGGAAGCGCAGCGCGGCCAAGGTATTGGCCGGGCACTGATGGGCATTGCCCAGCGCTGGGCGATCGAACAGGGGGCTGGGGATTTGCGGCTCACGGTCTGGTCCTTCAATGAGCCGGCGCAACGGCTGTACCAGGAAATGGGCTATGAAATACGCGCCTTCGAGATGGGTAAGCGCCTTGATCAAGAAGATGACTCACCCAATGAAGGCAGAGTGCTGCCTTGACCTGATCCGTCTCCCCGCTGAAAATGCCCGACGCTTTTCCCGTCTCCCCGTTTAACGAAGTAGTGAAATTTCAATGTCTGATGCCCGTATCGAAGAACCCGTAGACACCTTGCAGTCCAAAGCTGAATACGAAAACGCCATCAACCTTTCACAACACGTGCCGGCGGCCAAGAGCATCAGTGAAATGGTGCTGGACGCGTTCCACACCTCCAAGGAAAGCGACCAGATCCGCGAACTGCGCCTCGCTATCCGCCAAGCCCACGACGCCTTCGACGACGACAAGGCCTACGACCTGATGGGCCAGCTCAAGCAGCTCAAGGACGCCGAAGCCGCCGACAATGCCGCCCTGGAAGACCTGAACAGCAAGTTCTCCATCAGCCGCATCCTGTCCAGCTTCAAGGACGACCCCGAGTTCCAGGAGCTGGTCTACGGCCTGGCCCTCAAGGTGCTGAACCAGACTCACCAGGCCATCAGCAACCCGAGTGCCGGCAAAGGCAAGGCGGCCCGGGCCAAGAAGGAAGTCGAAGTGTTCGCCATCAGCAAGGACGGCATCAGCGTTACCCTGCCCATGCGCTCGCCGCGCTCCAAGCCGAATGTCGACCGCGAAGCGTTTGAGTTCCTCGGCTTCAGCTTTGTCGGTGAAGGTGATGAAGCGGAACTGGAAGTCGAGACCTTTGTGGATAACGCCGGTAACGAGCAGCCGCTGACCCGCAAAAGCATCGTGACGGCGTTGCAACAGCAGACCGCGTTTGACGGCTACAGCATCGCGTAGGCGCTAGGTTGCGATGCGTCAGGCACCGCATGGCGCCTGACGCTGCCTCGCTAAAGCTCAACAGCTGCTACGGGCTGGTGTGCTTGCCGGGTGAGGTTCAAGACGGTATCTACGCAAAGTTCGAGTCATAAAAAAGCCCCGAGCTTCTCACGAAGGCGGGGCTTTTTTGTGGCGGTTACTTTGAATGCAGCCGACGATTCAAAGCAATGCGCTTGGCCTCCAGCGCCCGCACCTGTGCGCGGCGACGCCGCCACACCACCAGCACAACAATCAGCAGCAACACCAACAACCCGCCACCCCACAGCAGATACGGCATGGCCGTGATCAACAGTGGCGCGTCCCCGCCGCGACGCATACTGGCCACGTCTGCCGGGCTGACACTCAGTGCCGGATTACCGAAGGTTTGCAGGCTGTAGTTGGCAATGGCGGCAATTTGCGCGTCATTCAGATCGCCACCCAACGCTGGCATGCTGACAGCCGCATCGGCGCCCTCGCGGTCGATCCCGGCAATGATTGCCATCACCAGGTTGTTGGCCTGGTTGCCGTTCAGCGCGCTGTTGAGGCTCAGGGACGGATAAAACGCATCCGAGGTGCCCTGCCCATCGCGACCATGGCAACTGGAGCACGCCGAGTTGTAGAGGCGCGCGCCATCGGTGCCACTGGCGTCGGCCAGTGAGGCTTGATCACCCTGGCCGGTTTCCAGGGTGCTCATGTCCACCGGCTTGACCTCACGCACCACCCGCTCGGCCTGCTGCGGATCGCGGATCGGCGGGACCTTCTGCAGGTACGCAGCCATGGCATGCAGATCACTGTTACTGAGGTGACGGAAGCTGTTTTCCACCGCCTCGGCCATGCCACCGGCGGCTTGAGCCTTGTCAGTGAGGTGACCGTTTTTCAGGAAGTCGACCAGGTCGTCCTCGCTCCAGTCTCCCAGGCCGCTGACCTTGTCCGAGGTGATGTTGGGCGCAACCCAGCCGCCCAGTTTCGCCCCGGCCAGGTACTGGCTGTTGTCCTCGGCCATCAATACGTTGCGCGGCGTATGACAGGCACCACAGTGCGCCAGATTGTCCACCAGGTATTGGCCACGGTTGACCTGTTCGCTGGCGCCCGGCTTGGGCACAAAGCCCTGGCTGTCGAGGAACACCAGATTCCAGCCGAACATCAATTGGCGGATGTTAAAGGGGAACGCCAACTTCGTTTCCGGCACCGGCTGGTCCACCGGTTTGACGCCCTGTTGCAGGTACACGTACAGCGCGTGGATGTCCTGATCGCTCATGCCCTGATAGGACGTATACGGCATCGCCGGGTACAGGTGCTGGCCCTTGGCGTTGATGCCCTTACGCAAGGCATCCGCCAGTTGCTGCTCGGTGTAGTCGCCGATGCCATAGGCTTTGGAGGGCGTGATATTGCTGGAGATGATCTTGCCCATGGGCGAGTCGATCACATAGCCGCCGGCCATTTCCGGCCCGCCGTTTTCAGCGGTGCGGTGACAGGCCACACAATCCCCAGCCCGTGCGACATAAGCCCCTTGCTCGATCAGCGCCGCATTGTCTTCGCTGGCGAAGGCCGGCAGCGAGGCCGCCAACAGCGCCAGCAATGGAAATTTCAGTAATCCCATGACCTAAACCTCCCGCGCAATGATGTCGGCCATACGGATACTCAACGCCACACCCGCGAGGGTCGGGTTGATGGTGCCGGACGCCGGAATCACTCCGGTGGTGGCGAGGAACAAGTTGCCGTGGTCGTGGGTGCGGCACTCGTGGTTGACCACCGAGTCCTTGGGATCGGTGCCCATGATTACCGTGCCCATCAGGTGGTCGCGGTTCTGGTAGCCGGTGTTGTCTTCCACCACTGTGCCGCCCATCAGGCGCACAAAGTGGGCGTAATCTTCATCGACGTCTGCCTTGGCGGCCTTGACGTAATCCCCCACTTCGTAATTGACCACCAGCATCGGAATACCAAGGGCGTCCTTGCGGGTGCGGCTCGGGCGTACGGTGTTGGTGGGCAGCGGCAGGGTTTCGTAGACGGTGGACACATCGACCCAGCGTGCCGCGTCGTGGCGGATGCGCTCGTCCAGTTCCTTGCCGTAGACGCCCTCGGCGATCAGCCGTTTGGCCACGGCAATGTTGGGCACGTTGTTGGAGATAGAGTGTTTGACCGAGGCTCGTTCCTTGCGGAACTCACCGTCGCGGCGGTTGAAGATCCCGCCCTGCTGCACTGCGCCGCGCCCCGGCCACAAGGGCTCGTCGGCGAGAAACTGCAGGCCCATGCCAGTGTGGTCCATCAGGTTGCGCCCGACCTGATCGGAGGAGTTGGCCACCTCGGAAATCAGCAGCAACTTGGGGGTTTCCAGGCCATGGGCGGCGACCACGAAATACTTGGCCGTGAGTCGCACATCGGCACCGGTGGAACTGCGGTAATGGACCGCGACGATCTTGTCGTCCGCACCCTTTTCCAGTTTGTAGGCAGTGGCGTCGGTGAGCAGCTTGGCACCGGCCTGTTCAGCATGACGAGCGTGGACATCGCCGCTGTACATCGCACCGATGGGGCACACCGGCATGCAGTTGTTATTGCCACTGCACGCTGGGCGACCGTCGTACGGTTCGGTGGCGCGGCCGTTGGGCTCATGAATGAAGTGATAACCGGCCGGTGCCATTCGCTCTCGCAGCCGCTGGAACAGGTAGGTATCGCCTTCCGGTGCCATCGGATAAGGAGCCGAGCGCGGTGGGAAAGCGCTGCCGCCCTGCCCGCTCTGGTCCTGGGTGTCGCTGCCACACACACCCAGGGCAATTTCCGCCCTGACGTAATAGGGTTCCAGATCGCTGTACTCCAGCGGCCAGTCACGACCGACGCCATACAACGTCTTCAACTTCATATCGTTAGGCAAATAACGCCAGCAGGCCGCCGCCCAGTGCCAGGTAGTGCCGCCCACCAGTTTCAACATGCCGGGGCGAAACTCGAAAGAACCGGTGTTCTCAATATATTGCTCATCATAAGAATGATGAGCCCACGGTTCATTGGGATACGGTGAGTTGTAATTGCTCTTGTTTGACGAATTACGGAAGTTCTCGACGATCTTCCAGCGGGGAATATGCTCACCCGCTTCCAGAATAATCACTGACTTGCCGTGTTTGGCCAATTCAAAAGCGGCATTACTGCCTAAAGCGCCGGAGCCAACCACAATGACATCGGCGTCATAATCCTGATTCATAAAGGTGCCTTGTCTTAGTCGTTGGCCAGCGTGGCCGGAGGATCAACCCAGTAATTGGTTTTTCCACGGGAATAGGTCGGGATCACCGTGGCATCACGGGTTGGCTCATAGGCCAACGCCCCGGTAAAGGTCACCAGCCGCGTGTTGTCCGTGGCACGCCAGGAAACCGGAGTGCCGGTGTAGCCCAGGTACCAGGCCGAAACGATTTTTTGCACGGTGTCTTTAACCACTGGATCGCGATAGATCGGGCTGCCGGACAATTGGCTGACGCTGCGCAAGTGCTGCTGGCCGACCTTGCTCCACAGCGCTTTCATCTTGTCCGGGAACTGGGGATCGTTCTGCGTGCACTGGGCCAGGATCCGCAGGGACAAGGTGGCATCGACGGTCTGGCGTTCGGTGAGGAACATCGATAACTGACGGAAGGATTCAACATCGTCACTGGCTGCGCTGCGAACATCCTGCGCCAGCGCAGAGCCCGCCCACAAAGGGGCGAACAGGCCGGCGCCGGTCAAGGCTGCACCTGAATAAAGAAGTTTTCTTCTGGTAATCACGGGGGTATCTCCACATGAGTCGAGCAATGATCGGTAGAGAGACCAATGTCGACTTCACTGTAAAAGGCTGAGTACTTCGTTCACTGAAGTTGATCGGACTTTAAGAGCCCTTTTATAACTGCCTGGAGAACATCAAGCTGCCGGACAGCTTGCTTATAATAAGAATGAGAAGTAAGACGAGCATGTATGACAGTTGCTGAACCACCCTACAGCAATTCATCCTGTAATCACATGAAACATCAACGTTCCATATAGTCGGCGATGGGATACATCGCGCACAACGCTTCGGCCTCTAACCGCAATTGTGCCTGTACGGCGGGCTCCAGGGTGTACTCCTGCTCGCCGAGCGGCGTCACCTCGTCCAATATCCGGCAAACCAAATCGACAACTCGGCGACATCCCGCAGGGTCGATGAAACGTTGCGCCATGGAGCCGGTGCCGATACACAACCCACTGGTGACGAATGACGATCGGGTCTCGCCCGGTACTCGATTTTTATTCACGGTGATGCCGCAGCACTCCAGTGCCGACTCCGCGATGGCGCCGGTGATACCTCCACGCAATCGAATCAGAACCGTGTGGTTTTCACTGCACCCTCCTACGACCTCGTAGTCATAGGCCTGAAACGCACCGGCCAGCACATCCGCCGTGGTCCGAATCCGTCCCATCCAAGCGTCGAACGCTGGGGACATGGCGTAACCCAGCGCAGCGGCCTTTGCCGCAATCATGTTGACGGCTGGCGCGCCCTGCATCCGGGGGAACACGGCTTGGTCAAGCACGCGGCTGAAGGTCGACTTCAGGCCGGGAACCTTTGTATTGGCATCGCGGCCGGAAAGGATCAGGCCTCCGCGAGGGCCCGCGAGTTGCTTGTGCGTGCACGTCGTCGTGACGTGTGCTGCGTCGATCGGGCTCGGATGTCGCCCAGTGGCAACCAGTCCGGCGATATGTGAAATGTCAGCGAGCAGAATCGCCCCGGATTCATCGGCAATCGCGCGAAACCGCCCGAAATCTATGACCCGTGAGTAAGCCGTAGCACCGCAGATGATGATGCGCGGGCGATGAGCGAGCGCCAGTGTGCGCACTTGGTCGTAATCGATGAGGCCGTCAGATGTCGTGCCGTATCGGATCGCCTTGTAGTAGGCGCCCGTAAATGCGACGGGCCCGCCATGGGTAAGGTGCCCGCCGTGATCGTGGGCCATTCCCAGCAGCGTATCACCAGGCTCAAGCAGGGCAGCGAGTACTTGGGCATTGGCGTTCGATGCCGAGTGTGATTGCACACCTGCGTATTGGGCGCCGAACAGCTCACGGGCTCTTCGGATGGCCAGAGACTCAACCAGATCGACGTTCTCGCAACCTGCGTGATAGCGCCGGCCTGGCGTGCCCTCCGCCGTGACGTTGACCAACGCTGAGGCGGATGCCGCCAGGGTTCTAGGCGTGACTGCGCAGGAAGACGAGACCAGTGACAGTGTGCGGTGCTGGCGCGTGACTTCTGCGTCCAGGATTCCCGCCAACTCGGCGTCTTCTGCTCGCAGGTCCGCCATGCCTCGTCGCAGCAGGTCAGCCTGGTTCTTCAGTGGTTCAGTATTGGCTGCCATTTTCTGTGCCCCTTCCTTGGTGATTGCGTGCTACGAACGACCGCACGCTTTCCTGGGTTTCACGTTCGTGTGTGCGTATGAAGCCTTGGTGCAGACTGCACCCTACGCAGGGCAATTAAACAGAAAATTAAACACTTTCCAAATAAAATGATGCTTTCTGCCTGATCAAGGGATTTACGATCACTGGCAGGCCGGCAGTTTTCCATGGGTTGGCGCGGGCCGTTCACCCAGGGACGCCATGACGGCGAGTACCCGGGCCTTTATTCTTATAGCGGGTGCATGCAACACTTCCGTCTGCGGTGCCTCCTGAAACGCAAACCCGAATCGGACTTCCCCACGATTTGATCGCCCAGATTTGCGTCGAGCATTGAATGCCCCTCCAGGGTGCGAGCGCTGTAAAAACTCGACGTGTCACGACTATAAGGAAATGGTGGGCATTTGATGCACAAAAGAGAAAGAACCGAGTACTTGAAGAGCAACATTAAGTACTTGATAAAAAGTCGCGGAGAGACGCAGCTGTCTTTGTGCAATTCCAGCGGCCTGACCAGAACCACTATCTATAACATTCTGGAAGGCAAAGTAGTCAATGTACAACAGTCGACCATTCGCAAAATTTCTGATTTTTTTGGAGTGTCTTACTCGGAGATAGAAACCGTCGACTTTGAAGAGAAAGAGATAATCGAAGGCAGTATTTCCCTGCAAGGCAATATGAACCCGGCGGCCGTCCCGATCATCAAAGAAAGCTTGGTTATTTCAAGCATGGACAAACGAATTGGCGAGCTGGCTACCCTTTACCCGCTGACCTACTACTTCGGCACATCCTACAATTTGATCGCGGTACTTTTAGAGAACGAAATCAGCGGAGTAAACGAGCCCGGCGACCTGTTGATCATACAAAAAGGCGCGTCGAGTGACGACAAGGAAAAGCTGGTGTACGACAGAATAACAAAAAGACTGTTTATCACGAATGACGCGTGGGTTAGCTCAGAGCGCATGTGTGTCGTCGGCGATATCATTGAGGAGAGATTTAATGACGGCGTATGAAGGTGACATCGAAAACAGCAAATACAAACTGCTGGGATTCGAAAATGACAAGAGTTTGGCCGTCATCATGATCATCGCCACCGGCAAGATAATCAGGATAAAACTGAGCGAAGTAGTAAACAGTGAAATAATGGACAATTTAAATAAAACGGAAATTAAGAACTTGTATAAGAAACTCTATTCTCAAGGCGAAACACTGACTGCCTACGATATAAATGACCGGCATGAAAACTCATGGATGATTTATATCATCCTGAACCTGCTGCTTTTTACATTTTATATTTTTACCAGTATTGCCGCGACAAAGCCCATTTATCTGGAATCGCTCGATATCATTGTGACTCCGGGCACCTTTCTCTACCCCCTGACATTCCTGATCGTTGATTTGCTGAACGAGCAGTTCGGGCTGAGGCTGGCGAGAAGGGCCATCCTGTTTGCGTTTGCCAGCAACGCTATGATTATCATCCTGCTCTATGGCTCGACCTTCCTCCCCGGCTTGCCCGGCTGGAAGCTCGACGGCCCCTATAACGACGTGATCGTTCAAGTCTCGTCGGTGTTGATCGCATCCTCGGTTTCGTTTCTTGTTTCAGAAAATATAAACTCGTACCTGCTGTGCAAAATCAAGGAACTGACCAATTCCAGGTACCTGTTTTTACGCATATTCCTGAGCACATTGTTTGCGGTCATTATCGACAGCTTCCTGTTTTGCTTCATCGCCTTCTACGGCGCCATGCAAACCAGTGACATCCTCAACATGATTTATGTGCAGATCGCGATAAAAGTCTGCTTTGCCTTTTTCAATATCCTGCCTGCCTACGGCGCCCGTTCACTGTTCAAACGGTATATAACGGGCGACAGCCAAGCCCAACAACAAGCCACCTGATCATTTTCAAGCCAATGGGTTCAATAACATAAACCCATTGGCAGCCGACTCTATCAGGCCAGTTTATTTTTCAAGCTGCGCATGACTTCTGTTTTATTTTCCAGATATTCGTTCAAGCCTTTAGCGCGAAGATTACAAGCATCGCAGTTGCCACAGCCACTGCCGATAATGCCGTTGTAGCAGGTCAGCGTCTGATCACGAATCAAGTCCAGCTGGTTGTGGTAATCAGCCAACGCCCATGTCTCTGCCTTGTTCAGCCACATCAGCGGTGTTTCAAGGCGCACGTTATATTCCATGCCCAGTTGAAGGGCTTTATTCAGCGCTTTGACAAACTCATCCCGGCAATCCGGGTAGCCAGAGAAGTCGGTTTCACACACACCGGTGATGACCGTCTCAGCCTGTACTTGGTAGGCATAAATAGACGCCAGGGTTAAAAACAGAATGTTTCTTCCCGGCACAAAAGTACTTGGCAGACTTTCGCCTGAACTGTTCACAGTCGGCACCGGAATGTTATCGCGGGTCAGGCTGCTGATCGCCAACTCGTTCAACAAGGAGGTATCCAGTACTTTATGCACGGTTGCCCCAAGTTGTTTTGAGAGCTTCTGTGCGACTTCAATTTCAGCGATATGGCGTTGGCCATAATCAAACGTAATACAGTGCACTTCATCGTACAGAGGCAGCGCCTGGATCAAGCAGGTCGTTGAATCCTGTCCGCCACTGAAAACGATAACGGCTTTTTTCTTCATCTTTCTGCTTCCTGCATTAATAGGGGTCATTTCAACATTTTAAACGGCCCACGGCAGCGCACTCAATAAAAAATCTATGGTCACCCCCATTTTTGCAATACTGATTAACGGGTGGTGTGGTTGGCTTGCTTAAATCTATCCGGCGTCTGTTTGGGGCATGCCCCAGCGCCACGATGAGAGTCGCGCCTGACGATCCTTAAAAACCCGTCGGCTTCTGAAGCCGATTTTTATGTCAGGATCTTCGCCAGGCCGGTGTGCCGTTCACATCATCTGTTGTTCAGCTATCGCAAAACCTGAAGGTGAATCGTGGTACTGCAACAACCGCGGGGTCAGGCGTTCAAGGCGTCTGGCCCTGCTTCATATTGCGTATGGTGAGCGGCTATCGCCCAAGCGATACGCGCCAGTTTGTTAGCCAGGGCACAGGCCACGACATTCGAATGTCGTCGACTTAGCAATGAGCGCACCCAATCGGCCAAGGCGCCTTTTTGGTGCTCCAGATTTTGCATATAGACCCTGGAACACTGCACCAACAGTTGTCGCAGGTGCTTGTCACCACGCTTGCTGATTCCCAGCAAGTTGGCCTTGCCACCGGTGCTGTACTGTCTGGGCACCAAGCCCACTGAGGCGGCAAAGTCCCGACTGCATCGGTACTGCTTGCCGTCGCCCATTTCTACAGCCAGCAGGCTGGCGGTGATCGGGCCGACACATGGAAGACTCAGCAAACGACTGCCCAGATCATCGTCGGCCAGTTGGCCCGCCAGCTCTTTGTCCAAGACCTTGATTTGCTCATCCAGGTAGGCAAAGTGGTCGTGCAGGCGTTGCAACAATATCGTCAGACGAACGGGTAATTCATGCTCGGCCAAGGCGCTCGCCAGACGCTTCATGATGGCCAACCCTTTGGGCAGACTGATCCCAAACTCCAGCAGGAAACCGTGCATCTGATTAGCCGTTTTGGTGCGGTCATGCACCAGCGATTCGCGCATCCGGTGTAGCACGGACAGGGTTTGCTGGGATTCGGTTTTAGGCGTGACGAAGCGCATAGATGGGCGCGAAGCGGCTTCGCAGATTGCCTCAGCGTCGACAAAGTCGTTTTTATTGCCCTTGACGAAGGGCTTAACGAACTGCGGAGAAATCAGCTTGGCCGTGTGCCCCATTGCCGCCAACTGACGAGCAACATAGTGCGACCCCGCACAGGCCTCCATCACCACGATACAGCTCGGCGAGTTGCCGAAAAACTGCATCATTTGCGTCCGTGAGCATTTTTTGCGAAACACCTCACAGCCCGACTTATCCTGGCCGTGCAGGTGGAAAGTATGTTTGCCGAGATCGATACCGATCAGTGCTGACTCGCTCATGATGATGGCCTCCGAAAACAAAACACCCCGTGAAAGCGTAGCCCTCACAGGGTGTTGGGGGTGACCATCTCATTAACCCGCGCTTCTCTCGAAGGCGGGGCTTTTTGACTGCGTTACCACTCAGTGTGCGTAGGTCACCAGCAGTTCACTCGGCACCCGAAAATCCAGGGACATCATCACGCTCAAGGCGGTGATGGTGAAGATCGAGAACACGAACAGCTTGCGCGCCCAGACGGTGTCATCCACCGCCTTGTAGCCGGTCCAGGCCATGTACAACCAGTACATGCCCATGGCAGCCGCGACGGCGAGGTAGCTCATGCCAGCGTAGCCACTGAAGGTCAACATCAAGGTCGCCACGAGGAAGGCCAGGATGTAGAGCAGGATGTGTTTCTTCGCGACCTGGATACCGCGCTTGACCGGCAATACCGGAATCGAAGCCGCCAGGTAGTCGTTGAAACGGAAGATCGCGATGGCGTAAGAGTGCGGCATCTGCCACAGGCTGAACATCACCAGTAGCACCAGCGCGGCCATGTCGAAGCTATTGGTCACAGCCACATAACCAATCACCGGCGGCATCGCCCCCGACAGACTGCCCACCAGCGTGCCGTGAACCGACTTGCGCTTGAGGTACAGGCTGTAGAGGCCGACGTAGATGACAAAGCCGATCACGGCAAACAGCGCCGCCAACGGATTGGCCACCTTGTACAACAACACTACACCGGCAACACCCAGGACGGTCGCGAAGATCAGTGCCAGCTTCAGGGAGATAAGGCCCTGGACCAGCACACGATTCTTGGTGCGCTCCATCTTGATGTCGATGTCGCGGTCGATGCAGTTGTTGAACACGCAACCGGAAGCTACCACCAGGGACGTGCCAATCATCGCGGCCAGGAAAATGGCCAGATCGACATGTCCCTTGGAGGCCAGGAAGAAGCCGCCTGCCACAGAAAGCACGTTACCGAAAATGATCCCCGGTTTGGTGATTTGGATAAAGTGCTTAAGCGACATCGGGTCTTACCTCACTTCGCCATCATGAACGTATGGATGCTGAACATGATCCATACCGACAGGCCAACCAGCAGGAGGATTACCAAACCTGCGAACACGAACGCAATCACGTTATCGCGCTGAGCCTTCGAACGGTCCAGGTGCAGGAAGTACACCAGGTGAACCAGAACCTGAATCACCGCGAACGCCAGAACGATCATCAAGGTGATCGATTTCGGCAAGGTCGGGTACATCACCAGGCCGAACGGGATCAGCGTCAGGATGACCGACAGGATGAAGCCAATGGCGTACGACTTAACGCTGCCGTGACTATCATCATGGCTGTCATGGGAATGTGCATTAGCCATTACAGAGTCCCCATCAGGTAGACAACGGTGAAGACGCAGATCCAGACCACGTCCAGGAAGTGCCAGAACAGGCTCAGGCAGCTCAGGCGAGTCTTGTTGGTGTTGGTCAGGCCATGCTTGTTGACCTGATACATCATCACCGCCATCCACAGCAGACCGGCGGATACGTGCAGGCCGTGGGTACCTACCAGCGTGAAGAACGCCGACAGGAAGCCAGAGCGGTGCGGGCCGTAGCCTTCGGAGATCAGCAGGTGGAACTCGTTGACCTCCATGCCGATGAAGCCCAGGCCCAGCAGGAAGGTCAGCGCCAACCAGCTCAGGACGCCTTTCTTGTTGCCCTTGTAGAAGGCCAACATGGCGAAGCCGTAGGTGATCGAGCTGAACAACAGCAAGGCGGTTTCGCCGAGCACGTAAGGCAGTTCGAAGATGTCGTGGCCCGAGGGGCCACCCGCTACGTTGTTTACCAGTACCGCGTACACCGCGAAGATCGACGCAAACAAGATGCAGTCGGTCATCAGGTAGAGCCAGAAACCGAAGACGGTCATTGGCCCCGAGTCGTGGTGATGGTCATCGTGCCCATGGTCATCGACATGGGCGTGTCCAGCATTGGTCACTAAGTTCGACATGGTTTAAGCCTGTTCCAACGAGGTTTCAACACGGTTGGCCGGGATCTTCTTCTCGGCAACCAGGCGAGCGTGTTGCTCGGCTTCGATGCGTTCGATCACGTCGACCGGCACCATGTAGCCTTGGTCATCACGGGCAGCGTGAACGATGAAGTAGCCGATGGTGCCCACCAGGCTCACGATGGCCAGCCACCAGATGTGCCAGATCATCGCGAAACCGAACACGGTCAACAGCGCGCCCATCACAACGCCAGTGGCGGTGTTGTTTGGCATGTGGATCGGTTCGTAGTGAGCCGGCTTCTGGTACGCAGTACCGTCTTCCTTGGCTTCAGTGAACGGATCGATGCTGTTGGCTTTCGGCAACACAGCGAAGTTGTAGAACGGAGGTGGCGAGGAGGTCGACCATTCCAGGGTGTGTGCATTCCATGGGTCGCCGGAGTCACAGGCGTTCAGCTTGCGATCACGCACGCTGACATACAGCTGGATCAACTGGCAGGCGATACCGACAGCGATCATCACCGCACCGAACATGGCGACGTACAGGTACGGCACCCACTCAGGGTTGGTGGTGGCGTTCAGACGACGGGTCATGCCCATGAAGCCCAAAGCGTAGAGCGGCATGAAGGCGACGAAGAAGCCCGAGATCCAGAACCAGAATGCAGCCTTGCCCCAACCTTCGTGCAGCTTGAAGCCGAACGCTTTCGGGAAGTAGAAGCTGAAGCCTGCGATGTAGCCGAATACCGCGCCGCCGATGATCACGTTGTGGAAGTGAGCGATCACGAACAGGCTGTTGTGCAGTACGAAGTCAGCACCCGGGATGGCCAGCAGTACGCCGGTCATGCCGCCGATGGCGAAGGTCACCATGAAGCCCAGGGTCCAGAGAACCTGGCTGGTGATGCGCAAACGACCGTGGTAAATGGTGAATAGCCAGTTAAATAGCTTCACCCCCGTCGGGATCGAAATCAGCATCGTCGCCAGTCCGAAGAACGCGTTGACGCTGGCCCCCGAACCCATGGTGAAGAAGTGGTGCAGCCAAACCATGAAGCCCAGTACCGAGATCGCGCCCGAGGCGTAGATCATCGAGTGGTGACCGAACAGGCGCTTGCCGGAGAAGGTCGAGATCACTTCAGAGAAAATACCGAACGCTGGCAGGATCAGGATGTACACCTCAGGGTGACCCCATGCCCAGAACAGGTTCACGTACATCATTGGATTGCCACCAAGTTCATTGGTGAAAATGTGGAAATCCAGGTAACGGTCAAGCGACAGCAACGCCATGGTTGCAGCCAGAATCGGGAACGAAGCGACGATCAGTACGTTGGCCCAGGTGCAGGTCCAAGTGAAGATCGGCATGTCCATCAGCTTCATGCCAGGGGTACGCATTTTCAAGACGGTGGCCAGGAAGTTGACCCCCGTCAATGTCGTCCCGAGTCCTGATAGCTGTAGCGCCCAGATGTAGTAGTCCACACCCACGCCCGGACTGTAAGCCAGGCCCGACAGCGGCGGATACGCAACCCAACCGGTCTTGGCGAATTCGCCGACGCCCAGGGACAGGTTGATCAGCACAACGCCGGAAACCAGCAGCCAGAAGCTCAGGGAGTTAAGGAACGGGAACGCAACGTCACGTGCACCGATCTGCAGCGGCAAGGCAAGGTTCATCAGGCCGGTGAAGAAAGGCATCGCCATGAAGATGATCATGATCACACCGTGGGCGGTGAAGATCTGGTCATAGTGTTCAGGGGGCAGGTAGCCAGGCGAACCCTCGGTGGCCATGGCCAACTGGGTACGCATCATGATGGCGTCGGCAAAACCACGCAGCAGCATGACCATGGCAACGATGACGTACATGACGCCGATTTTCTTGTGGTCGACCGAAGTCAGCCACTCAGTCCACAGGTAGGTCCACTTCTTGAAGTAGGTGATACCCGCGACCAGCGCCAGACCACCGAGTGCGATCATGGCGATAGTCACCATCACAATCGGCTCGTGGAACGGGACCGCTTCCCAACTTAATTTACCAAACATCGTTTACTCCTCTGCCCCAGCAGCTGAATTCGAGCCCGTGTCAGAACCTTCAACCGCGGCCACTTCTTTCTTCTCGTGCTCGATCGGCTTGCCTGGCTTCATACCTTCGTACTTGTCGACGATTTTCTGAAACAGGTCCGGCTCGTACGTGGAGTACAGGGCGACTGGGTTGTTTTGGCTTGGTTTGGCCAGGGCTTCGTATTCAGCTTGATCAAGCTGTTTAGGTGCGGCCTTGACTTCGGCTACCCAGGCGTTGAAGTCTTCCTGGCTCGTCGAGATCGCTTTGAATTTCATGCCGGTGAAGCCAGCACCGCTGTAGTTGGCGGAGATGCCTTCCATTTCAGCTTTCTCGTTCGCGATCAGGTGCAGGCGGGTCTGCATGCCTGCCATCGCGTAGATCTGGCCGCCGAGAGCAGGGATGAAGAACGAGTTCATCACGGCATCGGAGGTGATCCGGAAGTTAAGCGGGGTGTTCTCCGGGAACCGGATCTGGTTCACAGTGGCAATACCCAGGTCCGGGTAGATAAACAGCCACTTCCAGTCCAGAGCGACCACTTCGATGTTGATCGGCTTGACGTCGGAGTCCAGCGGACGGTAAGGGTCCAGCTCGTGGGTCGACTTATAGGTGATGTAACCCAGGGCGATGATGATGAGAATCGGGACCAGCCACACCGCGATTTCGATCTTGGTGGAGTGCGACCACTTCGGCGCGTACGTCGCGCTGGTGTTGGAGGCACGGTATTTCCAGGCGAACGCGAACGTCATGATGATCACGGGCACCACGACCAACAGCATCAGCAGGGTGGCGGTGATGATCAGGTTTCGTTGATCCAGACCGACCTGGCCTTTTGGGTCCAGCAAGGTCCACTTGCAGCCTCCCAGCATTAAAAACATGCCGAGCAGCGGCAAAAAGCCTAGTAATCGGGGGTACCTGTTTTTACTCATCTCACGACCTCTAAAGCAGCTTGCGCAATGCAGTTGGGTTTTGATCGCCAACACTTCACCCTGCCAAGGGTTGGCATTTCTCTTCGATTGAATAAGGGCCCGCTCGTCACGCTATGCGCGATCGACACGTCCGGGTTAGCGGTGAGTTCTTATTCGAATTCGTGGGTCAAAGGCCTTGTTACAGACCAATTCCATTTGGTGCGGATAATTGAAGGCTGCCGGCACCTGGGGGTCGCATGAAGCAGTTCCTGCGCCTCTCAACCGCCCTGATACTCATGGGATGAGCAGCACCGGACATTCAGTGCGGGCGATTGTAGATAGGTAAGGATGTAGAAACCATGTCTTATCCAGAAATAATTTTTATCGTTTCCAGCAATAATCCTTCACCATTATTGCAAAGGTGCGCGACCGTATCGCGTTTGATTCTCAACAAAAACCCCAAAAAGTACCGTGTTATAGGGCATTACGCCACATTCCCTACACCTCGTAAGGGATTAGGAAACGCATCCAAGCCCCCTAAAAACAAGGCATTCAGACATCAGGCAATGTCATGGACGGCACGTGCTGTGTAGCGTTGCTCAAACGACGAACTGACAGCCAGAATTCTTGCGTGGATGCAAATTTACTTAGCTGCCTAAGGGGTGGGAAACGTCCTGCGACATCGCCACTGTGACAACATGTCGCATGCTGCGCGCACCTGATGTTGCCCTCCGTCACACCACCTTCACAAAATTCCTACAAACAAGAACGCCCCGACCTTCCTATAAGAAAGACCGGGGCGCTCTTGAGTAACGGCTCAGGATTTGCTGTGACGATTGCGGTAAATGCCCAGCGGTACCAGGATCACCGTCAGCACAAAGGCCACCAGCGCCCATTGGGCCAGGGACAAGCCGAGGATCGGTGGGTAAGGCGTGTCACAGAAGCCATCGACCTGGAAACCGAGGGGGAAGATCGTCGCCAGGGGCAGACCATCGACAATCGGTTGCAGTACATCAATGCCGCAACTGACCGCCGGGTAGAACTGGGTGTACACATGATGCCCGGCTGCGGCGACGCCACCGATGGCACTGAGTACCACCAGCACTTCAAAGATCGTGACGCTGCGGGTGGTGCGCATGGCGGCACCGATAAAGGCGAAGATCGCAATCAGCAGCAAGGCATAACGTTGCAGGATGCACAGCGGGCATGGCGCCTCGCCCAACACCACCTGCATGTACAGCGCCCCGCCGATCAGCGCCAGGCAGATAATGCCCAGCAACACCAGAAAGCGTCGTTCCCGTCCCAAACGCATTTCGTCACTCATCCCCGTTTCCCTTTGCCAATAATGGTTGTTGTCGACCGTGTCGATGCCAATGGCCGCAAGTTTACACGCAGAGCGTGAACGTTGAGCAGTTGGCGTCAGGAGGTTTAAACAGCAAGGGTTAACAGCGGATTAATCGTTGAACAGGTTGTGACTGTGCTGACGCCATCGCGGGCAAGCCCGGCCCCCACAGTTGACCGAGTTGCTCAAGCAAACACCGTTCAACTGTGGGAGCCGGGCTTACCCGCGATGAAGCCGACTTGGTGTATCGGTTAAACCTTATTCCAACGCCGCCGCCGGCCCAAAGAACTCATACCGGCTCTGCTTCTCCGGCACACCCAAGGCTTTCAGGTGGCGCTTCATCGCCGCCATAAACCCTTTGGGCCCCAGGAAGTACGCATCCAGGTCCCGTTGCTCAGGCAGCCAAGCTGCCAGTTGCTCCTGGCTGAGCATCCCCACCTTGTCCGCCGCCGGGCTCACGCCATCGTCCTCGGCGTAGCAGTAGAAGCGCTGCAGTTGCGGATGACGGTCGGCCAGCGCGTCCACCCAATCACGGAACGCATGCACCCCGCCGTTACGGGCGCAGTGGATAAAGTGCACCGCACGATCAGTGGCCAGCGCCGCTTCCAGCATCGGCAGGGTTGGGGTGATGCCAACACCACCGCTGATCAACACCAAGGGCTTGTCGCTGGCCACCAGGGTGAACTCGCCCGATGGCGGGAACAGGTCGATAATTGCGCCGACCTGAAACTGATCATGCAGGTAGTTGGACACCCGCCCACCGTCTTCACGCTTGACGCTGATGCGGTACTGACCCGCATCGCTGAGTGCCGACAATGAATAGTTGCGGCGCACTTCTTCGCCATCGAGCAGTACTTTCATACCGATGTACTGGCCAGGTTCGGCGGCCAGGATCGGGCCTTTATCCACAGGTTCAAAGTAGAAGGAGATGATCTCACTGCTCTCCTCCACGCGCTTGACCAAGGTAAATGGCCGCGCACCACGCCAGCCGCCCGGGGCCTGGGCTTTCTCGTCGTAGATCGCGGCTTCGGCACCGATCAGGATATCGGCCAGTTGACCATACGCGGCGCCCCAGGCACTCATCACTTCAGGCGTGGCAATCTCGCTGCCCAACACTTCGGAAATCGCCCGCAGCAGGCAATTGCCCACAATCGGGTAATGCTCCGGCAGGATTTGCAGGGCCACGTGTTTATTGATGATCTTCGCCACCAGGTCACCCAACTGGTCCAGTTGGTCGATATGCCGGGCGTACATCAGCACGCCGTTGGCCAGGGCGCGGGGCTGATCACCGCTGGCCTGGTGGGCCTGGTTGAACAATGGGCGTACTTCAGGATATTCGGACAGCATCATCCGGTAGAAATGAGTGATCAGGGCTTCACCGCCGCTTTCCAACAGCGGTACGGTGGACTTGACGATGGCGCGGTCTTGAACGCTAAGCATGGGGACACTCCTGGGCTTTGGGTTTCTAACTGATTACCCTGTGTTACTCAGGAATCGTGCCAATAAATAAATCGTTAATTTTCAATCACTTAATTTATATGTAGTCAGTATGACCTCCTACGACTTATAGTCATTAGGACTACAAGGAGTCATTATGACTGCGCAATCGCTGCTCACCACCCTGCTGCCCCTGGTCGCCGACCTGTCTCGCGAACTGCCCGAAGGCGAACGCTATCGACGCTTGCTCCAGGCCATGCGCGCCCTGCTGCCGTGCGACGCCGCCGCGTTGCTGCGCCTGGACGGTGAATGGCTGGTGCCCTTGGCAGTGGATGGCTTGAGCGCCGATACCCTGGGGCGGCGCTTCAAGATCAGCGAACACCCGCGCTTCGAGGTGCTGCTCAGCAGCACCGGCCCAACCCGCTTTGACAGTGACAGCAAACTGCCCGACCCCTACGACGGCTTGGTGGATGGCCTGCACGGCCATCTGGAAGTTCACGATTGCATGGGCTGCCCGCTGTTTATCGACGACCGACCCTGGGGCCTGCTGACCCTCGACGCCCTCGACATCGAGCGTTTCGAACGGGTCGAGCTGGACGCTCTGCAAGCCTTCGCCAGCCTCGCCGCCGCCACGGTCAATGCCGCCGAGCGCATCGAACGCCTGGCCATTCGTGCCGAAGACGAGCACCAGCGCGCCGAGATCTACCGCCAGGCCAGCGGCCAGCAGCACAAGGAAATGATCGGCCAGAGCAAGAGCCACAAGCGCCTGGTGGAGGAGATCAAACTGGTGGGCGGCAGCGACCTGACGGTGTTGATCACCGGCGAAACCGGCGTCGGCAAGGAGCTGGTGGCCCAGGCCATTCACGCCGCCTCGCCGCGGGCCGAGAAACCACTGATCAGCCTCAACTGCGCGGCGCTGCCGGAAACCCTGGTGGAAAGCGAACTGTTCGGCCATGTGCGCGGCGCCTTTACCGGGGCGCTGAATGAGCGCCGGGGCAAGTTTGAACTGGCCAATGGCGGCACGCTGTTTCTCGATGAAGTAGGCGAGTTGTCGCTCACGGTCCAGGCCAAGCTGTTACGGGTGCTGCAAAGCGGGCAGTTGCAGCGCCTGGGCTCAGATCAGGAACATCAGGTGGATGTGCGCCTGATTGCTGCCACCAACCGCGACCTGGCCGAGGAAGTGCGCAACGGCCGTTATCGCGCCGACTTCTACCACCGCTTGAGCGTCTACCCGCTGCAAGTCCCGGCCCTGCGTGAGCGTGGTCGCGATGTGCTGCTGCTCGCCGGATTTTTCCTTGAACAGAACCGTTCACGCATGGGCCTGGGCAGCCTGCGCCTGACCAGCGACGCCCAAGCGGCCTTGCTGGCGTATGCCTGGCCGGGCAACGTGCGCGAGCTGGAACACCTGATCGGCCGCAGCGCCTTGAAGGCGCTGGGTAATTGCCGGGAACGGCCGAAGATACTCAGCCTGAGTGCCCAGGACCTGGATTTACCGAACGTCTCGGCGCCGCAGCTCGAAGAACAACCGGTTGCCGCTTTGCCAGAGGTGACCGGCGATCTACGCCTGGCCACCGAAAACTATCAGCGCCAGGTGATCAGTGATTGCCTGGAACGCCACCAGCGCAACTGGGCCAGCGCCGCCCGGGAACTAGGACTGGACCGGGCGAACCTGGGCCGGATGGCCAAGCGGCTGGGGATGAAGTAGCCCTCAGGCTACCGCCCGGGCCTCTACCACTACGGGCTTGGGCTTACGAAACACCAACACGTTCCCCAACATCACCAGCACCAATCCCGCCAACGCCGGCGCCGTCCATTGGTAACCTTCGGCAAAGGCCGAGACGTTCAGCGCCACCACCGGGAACAGCACCGTGCAATACGCCGCACGCTCCGGCCCCATACGCCCCACCAGCGTCAGGTACGCCGTAAACCCGATCACCGAACCTGGGATAACCAGATACAACAGCGAACCGATATAACGGGTGTTCCACTCCATGTCGAAAGGAATCCCCTGGAACACGCAGTACAGCGCCAGCATCGACGCGCCATAGGCCATGCCCCAGGCGTTGGTGGTCAGCGGCTTGAGCCCGGCCTTCTGTTGCAAGCTCGACAACATATTGCCCGCCGAGAAACACATGGTTCCCAGCAGCGCCAACCCCAGGCCAAGCAAGGTCTGCGGGCTGGCGGTGTGCCCGACCAACTCCGGCCAGAACAGCAGCCCCAGCCCCATCAACCCTAGGCCGCCGCCCATCAACACATTGCGGGCGACTCTCTGGCCAAAGAACACCCGAGCGTTCAGGGCGTTCCACAAGGTCGCCGTAGAGAACACCACCGCCACCAACCCACTGGGGATCCATTGGCTGGCGGTCAGGAAGCACATGAAGTTGACGCAGAACAGGCACAAGCCCTGGGCCAGGCAGATCAGATGCCCACGGCGGTTCATCACCTGCAGCTTGCGGCTGGCCAGCAGCAGCACAAACAACACCAGCGCCGCCAGGCCGAAGCGATAGACGATAGACACGGGGATCGCCACCACGCCCAATTGCAGCTTGAGGGCAATCCAGGTGGTGCCCCAGATCAGCACAGTGAGTAAATACAGGGAAAGGTTCATGGCGCACTCCGGTTGTTGAGCCACAGTGTCGCCCCGCAGCGGCCGGCAGCTCTTGCACATTCTTGCGCTTTTGTCGGCTGGCGGGATCACAGCGCCCGCTGCGGGGAGTAGGATGCAAGTCGTCAGAGAGAACCGCCATGCCGCCACTGGAAACCCTGCAAGTCTTTCAATCCCTCAACCGCTCGCCCAACGCTCGCCTTGAGCGGTGCGCCGAGCTCGGTGACGGCTTGTCTGCAGCCTTGTGGAGCAACCATCACGATGCCCAGGATTATGAAGCGCCCAGCCACCACACCTTGTCCTGCTACGTGGGCGGCGGCACCGGGACGTTCCGGCGCGACCAGCCCGGCACCAAGGGCGGCCCGGACAAACTGTGCATTCTGCCTGCCGAACATCAGTCAGCCTGGGTGATCAACGGCGAGATCCGCCTGGCCCATGTGTATTTCAGCCCGGAACAGTTTGCCCTTGGCTGCGTCACCCTGCTGGACCGCGAACCCCGTGAACTGCAACTGCGGGAAAACACTTTCCTGGAAGATGCCCGGCAAGCCCGTCGCTTCCACCAGTTGATCGGCCTGAACTGGCACGAGCCCGCCGAGCGTTTGCTCACCAGCAGCCTGGCTCATGAAATGCTCAGCCACACCTTGCTCAGCCAAGTGGGCATGCGCGAAGGCTTGCGCTTGAAGGGTGGATTGGCCGCTCACCAGCGTCGGCAGTTGGTGGAATACATTGACCAGCAACTGGCTGAGCCCATCAGCCTGGGGCAACTGGCGGGGATGTGCGCGTTGTCGGAGTACCACTTTGCGCGGATGTTTCGCGAGAGTTTTGGCCTGCCGCCCCATCAATATTTGTTGGCACGCCGAGTGAACCGGGCCAGGGAGCTGCTGCGCAGCAGCTCACTGCCCTTGAGCGAAATTGCCCTGGCGTGCGGGTTTTCCAGTGCCAGTCATTTCACCAATCGGTTTCGCCAATCGATGGGGGCGACGCCGGGGGAATACCGCCAGGCGTTCTTGGCCTGAATCACACAGGACCGCCGCTCCCACATTTTGATCTCCCTATATTCCGGAAATTGTGTTCGGTTTCAGTCCGCCCATTGCGCCAGCGCAGCGGCCAACCGATCTTCCAGCACTTTGATCCGCGCACCCTCGACCACGTAGTTATTGGTCACCATCGAAAACACCAACTTACGCCCCTCAACATCAGTGACATACCCGGTCAACGACGAAACCCCGCCCATCGACCCGGTCTTGGCGTGCAGGTTGTTCTCGGCCGAGGTGCCTCGCAAGCGATAGCGCAGGCTGCCACCGGTCATGCGGTCCTGATTGCCGGCAATCGGCAACGCGTTGTACCAGGCGCTGAACCATGGCTGCTTGCTCGCCGCCAATAACAGGTCGGTGAGGTTTTGCGCCGACACCAGGTTGCGCCGGGACAAACCCGAACCGTCCACCTGATTGAGCGTTGCTGGGTCCAGCCCCTGGCGTTTCAGAAAGCCGGCCACCGCCGCCGTACCCGCAGCCGCCGTGCCGGTGTTGGCGGTCTTGCGGCCCATGGCCTTGAGCAGCGCTTCGGCCATGCTGTTATTGGAGAGTTTGAGCAGCGGCGTGATCAATTCCTGCAACGGCGCCGACTCGTGCACCGCCAACACCGTCGCCGTGGTTGGGCTTGTGCCCCCGATCACTCGACGCCCCTGAACGCTAATCCCCTGCTCCGCCAATGCCCGTTCAAACAGGTTGGCCACCAGTTGGGTCGGCTCCCAGACGCTGACCGCTTGCTGGCTTTGCTTGCCCGGCGCCACCGCACCGCTGAGCCGCAGCAGATTGGTCCCGTGCTGGCGGTTGAGGCCATAACTGTTGCCCGGCCCGCTGACCGCCCGATTGCTGATTTGTACGTAATCGGTGGCTGGGCTGATCTCGACCGTCACCGGCCGGCCGGTAACCACCGGTGCCTTGGCCGTAATGAGCAGCGTGCCCGCATCAAAATCCGTATCGGGCGACACCGTCAGCGCCGAAATCTGCGCGCCGTAGTAGGTGCTTTCGTCGTCATGGGCCCAATCAACGCCCAGGCGCTCGGCGTCAAACCAGGTGTCATCGAATACCAGGTCGCCCTGAACCTGACGAATACCCTGACTCGCCAATTGCGCCGCCAGTGCTTGGTAATCCGCCCACTGGATCGTCGGATCCCCAAGACCGCGCAGGTACAGATTGCCGTTCAGGCGCTCACCCTGGCGAGCGCCGTTGCTCAGCAGTTGCGTGGAAAACCGGTACTGCGGCCCGAGGACATCCATCGCGGCGGCAGTGGTCAGCAGCTTTAGACTGGAAGCCGGGGTCAACCGGCTGCGCGGATTGTGCTGGTAGAGCGTGCTGCCGCTGCGAGCATCACGCACCATCAGCGAAACGCTGGCGCCGTTCAGTGCCGGGTCGGCCAACAGGTGGTCAAGGGCCTGACTGGTTGAAGGTGTCGGCGCCGTGGCGCAACCGCCCAGCAAAAAGCTCAAGCCCAGCAGCATGCCACTGGCGTGTGTCCATCGTCCCAACCGCATAAACCGTGTGTTCCTTGATGTGCGAGAGTGCGCAGCTTGGTGAATTCACCCCGCTCAATCAAGTGCCAAGGTCGTCACCGAGAACGTATCGGCCTGAAACAACGGGTCCGGCTTGGGCTCCGCCGGGCTCGGCGCCGGTTGAATGAAGTCCATCGCTGGCAGGTAAACCCGCCGGGTCTGCGGGTCGAACGCCATGTTGTAGGCCATCGGCAAGGTGCTGATGCTGGCGCGCAGCACATAGTGATCGGCGTCGTGTTGCTCGATCACCGTCAGGCTGGCGTCCACGCCGCTGGGGATCAGCAGGCGACGATGCGGCGCATCGTAGGCCAGGGCGTTGACGTCGCGGGTGATCGGCAAGCGGGCTTTCACTTCGCCGGTTTCACGGTCGGCGACGATCAACTGCGGCGCGTCCCCACGGCAGGCGATGAACACGCGCTGACGCTCCACATCCTGGGCCAGGGCACTGGGCTTGGGGCAATCGGCAAACTGCCAGGTGTCGAGCACCGCAAAAGTTTTCGCATCGAAGCGGGCCACCTTGCCTTCATCCCGCATCGGCAGGAAGAAACTGCCGTCACCCTTGACCAGCAGCGGGTCGATTTTTTTCACCGCCATCTCATGGGCCCCGGTGATCCGCTCCTGCTTCGGATCGAATTCAAACAGCGTCGAACGATCCGCCCGCCGCCCGCTGACGATAATCACCTTGCCGGTGGTGGGCTCGTACACCGCACTGTTGAGGTTGCTTTGCGCCACGGGGATACGCTTCAACGGTGTGAGCGTGGATAACTGCACCACACTCAAACTGCCGTCGGTGTGGAGCACAAACACCCGGTCCACTTCCGGCACAAACACCACGCCATTGGCGCCTTCGGACTGCTCCACCGTCTTGACCAGCCGCTGTTGCCGGGTATCGAACACGCTCAAGCCGTTTTCGCGTCGAGCCAGGAACAGATAGGGCCGGGTCGGGTCCAGCGCGACAAAGCCCCAATTGTGACCGGAACCGGGCAATGTCGCCCGGTGTTCACGGTGATACAGCGCGTCATCAGCCAACGCGGTCCCGCTGATCAACAAAAGTGCCAGTAGCCAATTTTTCATCAGAACTCCAGGGTGCTCGAGACCGACACCTGCCGTGCATCGCCAATCGATACAAAGGACGTGCTGACGGCGGAGGTGTAGTAGGTGCGGTCAAACAGGTTCTTCACGTTGAGCTGAAACTTGACCTTCTGCCCGTCAACCTTGGTGTCGTAGGTGGCAAACACATCGGCCACGGTGTAGCCCGGCAACTCGAAGCTATTGGTGGCATCCCCAGCTCGCTCGCCGACGTAACGCGCACCGGCGCCGACACGCAGTTGGTCGCCGCCGACAATGCTGCCGAAGTCATAGACCGCCGACAGCGAGCCCGTATTCTTCGCCACGTTTTGCAGGCGTTTGCCTTTCAACGCCGGGTCTTCGGTGACCTTGGCATCGGTGTAGGCATAACTACCGATCAAGCTCCACTGATCGGTCAACTGGCCACTGAGATCCAACTCCAGGCCACGGGAGCGCACCTTGCCTGCGACGCTGTAGACCGAGGTCAGGCCTTCGCCCACCGATACCAGCACGTTGCGTTTGTCGATATTGAACAACGCGGCGCTAGCGGTAATACGCCCTGGCATGTCGAGCTTGGTCCCCAATTCCCAGGACTTGGATTCTTCCGGCTCAAGGCTGCCATCCAGCACGCTCTTGTTGGCCAGCGGCGCGATGGTGGAGTTGGGTTTGAACGACTCGGTGTAACTGCCGTAGAACGACAATTCATCGGTGTAGCGATACACCAGGCCAACCCGCGGCACCCACTTCTGGCCGTTACCATCGGTGTTGGCGGTGAACGGCACGCCTTTACCGGCGTACTGGTCGTATTTCTGGAAGCGTGCGCCGCCCACCAGGATCCACTGGTCGGTCAGGTGGATGGCGTCCTGGAAGAACAGCGAGTCACTGCGCAGCAAGTCGGTCTGGTTACTGTCCGGAGCGCTGACGGTGCTGCCGGCCACTTCACGGCCATACACCGGGTCGGTGTAGCTGAAAGTGCTGCGGCTGGCCTGGCGAATCAGATCGGCACGGTAGATCTTGCGATACTCGTCATCCAGGCCGAACACCAAGTCATGGCGCATGCCGGCCACATCGACCTTGCCTTCAAGGCTGGCGGTAGCGAAACGGTCAGTGGTCAGCGCGCCCTGGGTGCCGTCCATACTGCGGGTCAGGGTGCCGTTTGCGTTGACCTTGCTCACACGCACCTGACTGGCGTCATAGGTTTCGCGGTTCCAGCTGTAGCCGAAGTGGGCTTTCCAGTCGTCGTTCAGGTCATGGTCGGCTTCAAAGCGGTACAGATCGGAGCGGCCTTCCATATTGTTGAAAGGCTCATCCAGGCGACGGGTGGCCGGGATGTCCAGCGGGTGATTGGTCTTCGGGTCGATGGCGGTGCCACGGTCGAAGGGCGAGAGAAATTCCCGATGTTCATACGCGAACAGCAGCTTGGTGTTCTCGCCATACCAGGCCAGGGACGGCGCGATCAGGCTTTCGCGATAGGTGCCAAAGTTACGCCAGTAATCTTCATCTTCATGGTCGACGATCAGGCGGTACGCCAGGCCCGAGTCACCGATGGGGCCGGTGGTGTCGAGGTTGCCACCGCTGCCGTTCTTGCCGCTGCCGAAGGTCGAGCCGCGCACGGTCAGGGCGGTGGACTGGGTCAGTTCGGGCTTTTTGCTGACAATATTGACCACGCCGCCCGGGTCCTGGATGCCGTACAACAACGACGCCGGGCCCTTGAGCACTTCGACCCGCTCCGCCGTGGAGTTCAGCGCCCTGCCCTGCACCACTGGCATACCGTCGCGCATGATCGAACCGTTACGGTTGTCGCCAAAGCCGCGCAGCATCACCGCGTCCTGGGTGCTGCCCAGGGTGTTGGCTTGAGTGATACCGCTGACGTTGGCCAAGGCATCGTCAAGATTACGCGGCACCTGATCGCGAATGACCTGAGCCGGTACCACGTTGACGGTTTGCGGGGTTTCCAGCAGCAAGCCCTGGGAGCGCATCACCGAACTGGTGGGCGGTGGCTGATAGCTGGTGGTTTCCTCGGATTGGCCCAGGCCACTGATGGTGGTGGCGCCCAGATTCAACGCACCTTCGGTGGGTTGTGGCTCCAAGACCAGGGTACGGGCGTCGATCTGGCGGAAGGTGAAACCGGAACTGCCGAGCAAACGCTGCATGGCCTGGGCCGCACTCATCCGTCCGTTGACCGCCGGGGCGTTGAGGCCATAGGGCGCTTCATCGGTGTAGACCACGCTGATCCCGGTGACCCGGCTGAACTCACTCAACGCCTGAGGTAACGGCTTGGCCGCCAGGGCAAAGCTGAACACCGTGCTTTGCTGCTCCGACTCCGCCGCCCGCGCCACCGACAAGGGCAACAACGCCAGCCCCGACACCACCATCACCGAGGCTCCCAGCCATTGCTTAACCAAACCACCTGTCGCCGACGTTGCCCTGGACTTCATGCTTGAGAACCCGTGTAGAGAAGCGCTGTTAATGCGAATTAATCGCAGTTTCAAGCACTACACGGATGAGGGGTGGGTTTACCTCATGGCAAACTGAAAATATTTTTCAGAAACAGTGATGAGAAGACCTTTGTGGCGAGCCCGTTTCCTGTGGCAAACGAGCTTCCTGTGGTGAACGGGCTTCCTGTGGCGAGCGGGCTTGCCCGCGTTGGGCTGCGAAGCAGCCCTGAAACCTGTCACCGCGTTTCTTCTGAAAGAGCGCGGTGACGTTATGGGGCCGCTTCGCGGCCCAACGCGGGCAAGCCCGCTCGCCACAGGAAGCCCGTTCACCACAGGAAGCCCGACTGCCACAGGAAGCCCACTCGCCACAGCGGTTAGAAATTGGCTTCCAGGGAAACCATCGCCGTACGCTCTTCACCCACGTTATAAAACGCGGTGCTTGCCCCCAGGCCGTTGACCGGTGCCGAGTTGAACGACACGGTGCGCGCCGAGCTCAGGTATTCCTTGTCGAACACGTTGAGCATCGAGAAACGCAGGGTCGCCGACTTGATGACTTTTTTATCCACCGGCAAGTAAATACCGGCGTTGAGGTCAAACACCGTGCGGCCTTCGATCTTCTCGTTGTTGGTCAAGTCACCATAGAAGCTGCCCACGTACTTGCCCGCGATGTTGCCGTAGAACAGCGAGTCGTCATAACCGAAGACCAGGTTAAACATGTTTTCCGGCACGTTGGCCAACTGCTTGCCCGAGGTCGGCAACAATACGTTCTTGCTGACGAAGTCGTCTTGCTGCTCCGACTTGGTGTAGGTGTAGGACGCGTAGTAGTTGAAGTTGTGCGGCAGCAGGCCGCTCCATTCCAGTTCCAGCCCCTTGTTGGTCACGTCGCCGACGTTGGCCATCACGAAGTCGCCGTTGAGGTCGGTGGTCGACAGTTGACGGTCTTTGAAGGTGATGTAGAACAGGGTCGCGCTCAGCGCCATCTTCTCTTCGGTGTAACGCCAGCCCAACTCCTGGTTCCAGCTCAACTCGGGGCTGAGGCTTAAGGAATCACCCTTGTTGTACAGCACGTAGTTGGGCGGCGTACGCATGTTGCGGGTGACGTTGTAGAACGCCTGGTTACTCTCATCGACCTGGTACTTGGCACTGAAGTTGGGCAGGAACTGATGGTAGCGGGCGTTACGTTTTTCCGCCTGATCGTACAGGCTGCCCAGGTTGTTGCCGTCACGCTCGACATACTGGTAAGCCACGCCGCCGACAAAACTCAGGTCCGGGGTTGCTTGCCAACTGTCCTGGACCCAGAGCTTTTGCGACGGGGTCTCAGTGTAGTAGTGGCGGCCCTGAACGGTGGCGCCGTTCTTGTCGACCACTTGGTTGCCGCTGTTGTAGTCGCCCCACACATCATTGGGTGCGCCTTCGCTGTTGATCCCGATAAACGGCTGGGTCTGGCGCTGGCGTGCGCGTTCGTACCAGTAGCCGTAGTCCAGGCTGTGCTCTTCGTTGATGTCCCATTTCATTTTGGCGGTGACGCCAGGACGCCAGGTCTCGGTCCATGATGGGCGGTAATAGTTGGCCGATTGCAGGTTACTCAGGTCGTAGTTGCCGGCCTTGTCGGACTTCGGCCCCAGATTGGAAGCAGTCTGGCCGCTGAAGCTGCCGCCGCTGGCCCAGTAATAATAAGGCGTGACGGTCAGGGACAGGTTGTCACGCAGTTGCCAGCGCTGGGTGAGCGTCGCATTGACGCTTTCAAACGGGTTGCGGTTGAGCTTGTAGGAAGATGACAGCAAGCCGCCCTTGTAGACCGGTGTTTCAGCATAGTCCAGCTTCCGTCCCTGCTGTTGGAACTGTGCCTTGCTCAAGGAACTGTAGTTGTAGTTTTCCTGCTTGTTGTATTTCACGATGGCCTGGGTGGAATTGCCGTTGTCATCTTCGAACAAGCCGCTCCATTCAACCTTGTCACTGCGCATCGTGCCCTCGCCGCGCCATTTGTCACCTTCAAGATGGGACGCCGAAATCCAGGACTTGAAACCACCCATCTCACCAGTATTGATCCGTGCGAAAGTCTTGCGCAGGGCATTGGCGCCGACGATCTGTTTGACGAAAACCCCGGACTCCTTGGTTGGCCGAACCGTGATCATGCCAATGTTGCCGCCGCTGGAGCCAATGTGCGGGCCGTCCGCTTCCGAAGAGCCCTGAGTGACAAACACTTCTGCCAGGTTTTCCGGGTCGCCGAACTGGTTTGAATAAACGCTGTAGTTGCCGGAGTCGTTGATCGGCACACCGTCCATGGAAACCCCGACCTGGTCGGAGTTCATGCCGCGCATGGTGAAGCTGGTGCCGCTGGTACCGCTGGCGTCATCACTGGAAACGTTGATGCCCGGTGTGTATTTGAGTTTGTCGATGGCGTTGGCCGTGGCCGACATTTCGTCCATGGCTTCCTTGGTCACCGTCGACCGTGCCTTGGCGCTTTCTTCCCGGATCATGTGGCCGTTGCCCAAGGTTTGTTTACCGGCCACATTCACCGAGCCAACATCTTGGGTGTCGTCCGCCAGAACCAGCGGCGCAAAGCTGCCCAGGCCCGATGCTAAAAGCAGGGCAGAGAGTTTGTTGATCTTCACGAGTAGATCCCTTGCTTACATTTTTCTGTTGTAGGGAGGAATTTGCGTCGGGACTGAGCTGACAGAAGACGCCAATCTTCCTGACCATCTGCTCAGGAATCCGGCGATCATCCGCGCCTCGTGTAACGGTTTGGTGACAGGTTTTGGTAATTGCGATGAAGGTTAGATGAAGGGTCTGCATGCGCCGTGGTGCATGGCCTGTAGCGATAGGCGAAAGAGAGATTCAGGAAAAACATTGATGCGAATGGGCTGCTCGCGCGGCAATTGATGTCTAGCGCAACACAATTACACGACCCAGTACGGTGTGCTGTTCGAACCCCAAAACTGCCTGCAAGGCGCTGATGACCGACTGCGGATCCTGGCTCGGAAAGCTGCCACTGACGCGGCGGTTGCCGAGGTCGTCATTGAGCAACAGGATACGCCCCGGGTAGTAGCGGCGCAGGTCCTGGACCACATCGGCCAGGGGCGCCTTGTAGTAGTTGAGCCAGCCGTCGCGCCAGGCCAGGCGCGACTCGCTGTCGACAGCATGCAGCTCATCGGCGACGCCATCCGCGTAGGCCACTTGCTGGCCAGCGGTGAGAATCTGCTGCTGCCCGCTCTTGGATGGCGTGACACCCACGCGCCCGGATAACACCGTTACCTGGGCGCCCGCCGGTTGCAGGCGCACTTCAAATTGTGTGCCCAGCACCCGCGCTTCACCGCTGCCCGCCTCCACCACAAAGGGTTCGCCGGTGTGGCTCACGCTGAAAAAACCGGCACCACGACGCAGTTGAATATGGCGTTCGCCATGGCTGAAATCCACGGCGATGGAGCTGTCAGCATCCAGGGTGACCCTGGATTGATCCGCCAGGATGAGCGTCTTCACCTCACCCGGCGCCGTCACGTAATCGGCGCCGAAGTCTTCGACCCAGCGCGACGGCTGCCAACCGGCACCGACAGCCACCATCAACAACAGGCACGCGGCCATCGCCAAGGCACCCGACCAGCGCCGTACGCTTGAGCGTTTTGAACGGTCCATCGCATTCAGATAACCCTGCAACACCACGGTTTCTTCCTGCGCGAGTGCTCGCGCCGGCACTTCGCTCAATTCCCACAGCACTTGGGCTTGGGCGTAGGCACAGGCGTGAGCCGGATCGGCGCGCAACCAACGGCTGAACGTGGCTTGATCGCCGCTGCTGGGATGGTCGTGGAGCAGACTCAGCCAGGCCAGTGCGGCCTGTTCCTGTTCGGGCGTCGGGGTGACGCTGAAAGAGGTGATCACGGTGCTTTCCCTGGCGAGCGTGGCAATGAGGGTTCACGAAGGCTGGCCTTGCAGGCTTCGAGGGCACGCATCATATGTTTTTCCACGGCGCTTTGGGACAGGCTCATGGCCTTGGCGATCTCGACGTACTTACGACCGTGAATCCGGTTGAGCAAAAAGATCTGTCGTGTGCGCTCGGGCAAGCTGCGCAAGGCGGCTTCGACATGCCGCAGGTCGTTGCCGGCTTCCAGCGCGGCCTGGGGTTCACAACTCTGGTTGTGCTGTTGTTCCGGCAACCAGCCTTCGTTGCTGCGCACGCGCGCGCCTTCGCTGCGCAGGTGATCGATGGCGATATTACCGGCGCAACGCAGCAGGTAAGTGCTGAGTTCTTCGACCTGCACCAGCGGCCGACGCCAGAAGCGCAGGAACAAGTCCTGGACCAAATCCGCCGCCGTCGCCCGGCAACCGACACGACGGCTGACCAGCGCTTCCATCTGCGAACGCTGGGACAAAAACACCTGTAAAAAATGCGCACGTCCACCGGCCGATTCGGCGTGCTGGCAATCCTGGGATTCGGGTGGCGTGGTGATCATCAAGGGTGCGCTCAAAGTGTTGCGACGGCCGCAACCGGGCTGGCCAGCAGGCTGACGCCAGCCAGGATCAAGGCCAACCTTGGCCGGTACGGCAACAGCAACACCAGCAGCAAAGCACTGCACATCAGCACCGCACACCACTCCACCAAACCCTGGCCCCAACCGGTGACGCGCACCGCTGGCCAGATCGACACGATCAGCAGCAACCAACCACCGAGACGCAAGGCCAGCCGCCGGCTCGGCGATGGCTTGCTGCGCAGCAACTCGCCATGGTGGCGGTCGGTGGACAGGCACAACACAGTGAATCCGACGTAACACAGCAGCAGCGCCAGCAGCATCAGTTCACCTCGCCCTTGAGAGACAGTGCGCGGGCACGCTCAGCCTTGAGTTGCGGCACTGCGCGATGCTGCATTTTCCAGGCGGCCCAGGCGAGGAATATGCCACTGCCCAGGCAGGTCAGGTCGAAGCCGGCCATGGCCCAGTCGCCCTGAACCAGCGACACCCCAAGGTGCTGGGAGGTAGTCAAGGCGTTAAGCAGCGGCACACCGATAAACAGCAACGCACCCAGGCTCAGTTGCTCGACCCAACCCTGGCGCCCGCGCCGTACCGTCGCATGCAGTACGGTCAGGCCCCAGGCAATAAAGAAGCTCTGTACTTCCCAACTTGAGCGCTCGGCAAACCCGACCGGCAGCAGCCGATTGGCCCAGAAGAACGCGCCGATGGCGATCATCAACCCCGACATGCTGGCGATGTTCAGCACTTCCACCAGCCGCAACTCAAACGGCATGACGCCGGTCTTGGCATGTTTGAGCTGACGCTTGCCCAACCAGATCACCAGCCCGGTGCCGATCATCGCCGTGCCCGCCAAGCCACAAATGAAATACAACCAACGCAACACCGGGCCGGCAAAATGCCCCATGTGCAAGCCGTAGAAACTGCCACTGATGGCCATGGGCAGGGATTGCTCGGTACTGACCCGCACCACTTCACCACTGGCGCCGTTGAACGACACAACGCTGCCAAAATCATGCACCACTCGATCGGAACCGGCGCGGATCACATTAACCGAAGCGTTCACATCCCCCGGGTTGTTCACCACCAACCGTTCGACGTGGCCGCCGCCCCATTGTTTGCGTGCCTCGTCATACATCGGGCCCAGCGCCAGCAACGGCGCAGGCTGCCCCAAGGCGGGCGCATTATTAGTGGCCGGGAACAGGTCATCGAAAAACGCGTCGGTACTGCCGTAGGAGGCCACGATGGTTGCCGGCATCACCATGCTCATGAAAATCACCAGGCTGCTGTAGGTGATCATCAAATGAAACGGCAACACCAGCACACCCACCGCGTTATGCCCATCGAGCCAGGAGCGCTGGCCCTTGCGCGGGCGGAAGGTGAAGAAGTCCTTGAAGATTTTCTTGTGGGTGATGATCCCGGTGATCAACGCGATAAACATCACCATCGCTGCCATGGTCGACAGCCAGCGGCCCCACGGGTAAGGCATTTGCAGTTGGAAGTGGAAGCGGTAGAAGAACTCGCCGCCCATACTTTCTCGGGCCTGGACCTCGCTGCCGGCAAGCGAGTCGAGACGTTTGCGGATGAAATTGCCGCGTTTGCCTGGGTCGACCTTGTCCTGCCACATCACCGACAGACCCGGCTGGCGGCTGTCAGGCAAGGTGATAAACCAGCGGGCGGCATTGGGTGCCTGTTGTTGCAAATAGGTCTGGGCCATCGCCAGGCTGCGGGCGTTGTCCAGAGGATGGGCCTGCACCTCGGGCTGCATCCAGTGGGTCATTTCGTCCTTGAAATAGGACAAGGTACCCGTCAGGAAAATCGCGAACAGCAGCCAGCCGAAGATCAACCCAGCCCAGGTGTGCAACCAGGCCATGGCCTGACGGAAGCCCTCTTTCATGGCTGGACCATCCAGTGGCTGACGCCCGCCAGCGTCGCCAATACCGCACTGGGTACCAAGATGCCAAACCAGGCTCGCCAGGCGCTACGGCAGGCAAAACACCAGATCACCGCCAACAGGTAGAACACAAAAGAACTCATCATCGCGCTGACCACCGCATCGGCCCGTGAAAGGGGTAGCCAGAAGGCCATACAGACACTGGCCAGGGAAGCCAACAAGTAGCCGCCCAAGACAGCCGCCAACGCGCGCGATGTCACGCCGAGGCGGTAGGAGACGGGAAGTGAGGCCTTACTTTTCATGCGGGCAACGCCTGATTTATCAGGGCGCAATATTAATGATAAATATTCTCATAAGCAAAAGAGAACGGATGCATTCGCATTCCATCGGTCTGCCACTGATTGCCGAATGCCATCGGCCGCTACTACAATGCGAACAATTCTTGTTCTCTAAAGCATGCAGATGCTGCCGGAGTATGCACGTTGCGGCCGTCCACCACTGTCGAAGTCCTCTACCACGACCATCACAACTGGCTTACCGGCTGGTTGCGACGCAAGCTCGGCTGCCCGGACAGTGCTGCCGACCTGGCCCAGGACACGTTCATCAAAGTGCTGACGGCGCCGCAAACACCGACGCTGATCGAGCCCCGTGCCTTCCTCACCACCATCGCCAAGCGCGTGCTGTTCAACCATTTCCGCCGCCGAGACCTGGAGCGCGCCTACCTCGATGCCCTGGCGCAAATGCCTGAGTGCGTGACGCCCTCGGAAGAAGACCGGGCGATCATCCTGCAAACCCTGATCGAGCTTGATCAATTGCTGGACGGCTTGCCCACCATGGTCAAGCGCGCCTTCCTGCTGGCGCAACTCGACGGCTTGACCTACGCGCAAATCGGTGCCGAATTGAAGATCTCCATCGCCACCGTCAAACGTCATCTCAACAAGGCAGCCCTGCGCTGTTACTTCGCCCTATGAACCCGGCCACGAACTTCTCCACCCAAGTCGCCGAACAGGCGGTGCACTGGCTGATGGAAATGCAGCAGGCACCGCTCAACCCGCGCAAACAGGCCGCCTGGCAGCAATGGCTGGACGCCCACAGCGAACATCAACGGGCCTGGGAGCATATTCAACGGGTCAACCAGCGGCTGCGCGGCATGCCATCGCCCTTGGCCCACGCGGCATTAAATGCACCGACGTCCAGCAGCCGGCGCCACGCCTTGAAACTGTTGTTGATCCTCGGCGCCGGCTCGGCCGTGACCTGGGGCCTGCGGGACAAACACCTGCTGCCACCGTTGAGCGCCGACTACCGCAGCCCCGTGGGCCAGCGCCGCAAGGTGCAACTGGCCGACGGCAGTCAGCTGCAGCTCAACACCGGCAGCGCGGTGGATGTGCATTTCAACGGCCAGCAACGCCTGATTCGTTTGCTCGAAGGCGAGATTTTGCTCACCAGCAACGCGGGCACCACCCCGCTGCGCGTCCTGACCGGTCAAGGATTGCTGAGCACCCAAGCGGCGCGACTGAATGTGCGGCAATTCAGCGATCACACCCAACTGGCGGTATTTGACGGCCATGTCGAGGTCACGCCCAAGGCCTACTCCGGCCTGCCGCTGACGGTAGAAAAAAACCGTCAGGTGAACTTCACCCGTAAAGGCTGGGACACCGCACAATCCGTCGATGCCGGCAGCGGCGCCTGGGCCGACGGCATGCTGGTGGCGGCCCACATGCGCCTGGCGGATTTTCTCGACGAATTGGGGCGCTATCGCCGCGGCCAACTCAATTGCGATCCGCAAGTGGCCAACCTCCTGATCTCCGGCAGCTACCCGCTGGACGACAGCGAGCGGATTCTCGACCTGCTGGAAATCAGCCTGCCGGTGAAAGTGCGGCGTTTTACCCGCTACTGGGTGACGGTCGAAGCCCGCGCCTGAATTATTTTTTGCACCTGTGAGCCGTTTTCCGCACCTCGCGTGACAGAGAAGGAAAGCCACCCAGACTTCTCCTTCTCAGGACCGCCTTCCATGCCCCAGCAACCGACTCGCCTGACGCCACTCGCTCGCACCCTGCGCCACCTGCTGCTGGGCGCCAGCCTCAGTTTCACGGTACTGCCGCTGGTCTTAGCTGCCGAGACCAAGCCTTACCGTATCGCGCCCTCCTCCCTGGAAGCGGCGCTGAATCAGTTTGGTCGGGAAGTGGGCGTGTTGATTTCCTTTGGGTCACAAGTCACCGCTGGTGTGCAGAGCCATGGTTTGTCGGGCAACTACACCGCCGAAGAGGGTTTGCAAAAGCTGTTGGAAGGCACCGGTTTGCAGGCGCGTGCCGAAGGCGATAACGCCTACAGCCTGCAATCGGTCAACGCGCCGGCTACCCTGGAGTTGGGCACTTCCAGCGTGGTCGGCGACTGGTTGGGCGATGCCGCCCAGACCAACGTCTTCGAACACCCCGGCGCCCGTGACGTGATCCGCCGCGAAGAGTTCGAACGCCAGGGCGCGACCCAGGCCCGCGACGTGCTCAACCGCATCCCCGGCGTGAATGCCCCGGAAAACAACGGCACTGGCAGCCACGACATGGCGCTGAACTTCGGGATTCGCGGGCTCAACCCACGGTTGGCGTCGCGCTCCACAGTCTTGATGGACGGTATCCCGGTGCCCTTCGCGCCGTATGGCCAGCCGCAGCTGTCCTTCGCTCCCATCAGCATGGGCAACATGGACGCGGTGGACGTGGTGCGTGGCGGCGGCGCGGTGCGTTACGGCCCGCAGAACGTCGGCGGCATCGTCAACTTCGTGACCCGCGCGATTCCCGATGCGCCGACCGTCAAAGGCGGCTTGCAGACCGAGACCAGCCCGTCCTCCAGCCATGACGGCTTCAAGACCACCGGCAACCTGCTGGCGGGCGGCACTGCCGACAACGGCCTGGGCGGCGCGATCCTCTACTCCGGCACTCGCGGCGGTGACTGGCGCGAACACAGCGACACGCAAATCGACGACCTGATCCTCAAGGGCAAATACCAACTGGATGAAGCCAACAGCTTCAACGCCATGGCCCAGTACTACGAAGGCCAGGCCGATATGCCCGGCGGTTTGAGCGCGGCGGACTACAAGGCTGATCCGTATCAGTCCACCCGTCCCAACGACAAGTTCTGGGGCCGTCGCACGATGTTCAACTTCGGCTATCGCTATCAGGAAGATCGCCGGGAATTCACCGTCAATAGCTTCTTCACCAAGACCCTGCGCAGCGGTTACCTGGACCAAGGCAACTTCCTCTCGCTGTCACCCCGCGAATATTGGGTGCGTGGCCTCGAAACCCGTTTCGCCCAAGGCTTCGATCTTGGTGAAAGCAGCCACGAAGTAGGCGTCGGCTATCGCTACATCAACGAAGCCGGCCACGAATTGCGCTACCGCACGCCGATCACCGCCAACCAGCAACTGCCCAGCACCAACAGCCGCAACGACCGCGACACCCGCGGCGGTACTGAAGCCCATGCGTTCTTTATCGATGACCGGATTGATATCGGCAAGTGGACCATCACCCCGGGCGTGCGCTACGAGATGATCGAGTCGCAACAGACCAACAACCTGACCAACGTCAAATACAAGGGTGACTACAACACCGCCCTGCCGGCGTTGAACGTGCTCTATCACCTGACCGACGACTGGAACCTCTACGCCAACACCGAAGGCTCCTTCGGCAGCGTGCAGTACAGCCAAATGCCCAACCGTGTGAACAGCGGCGAAGTGAAACCGGAAAAGGCCCGCACCTGGGAACTGGGTACGCGCTATGACAACGGCACCCTGCGGGCGGAAATCGGCGCGTTCCTGATCAACTTCGACAACCAGTACGACAGCAACCAGACCAACGACACGGTGATTGCGCGCGGTGAAACCCGCCATCAGGGCATCGAGTCCAGCATCAACTACGCCCTCGACGGGTTGAGCCCGGCCCTGGCCGGTTTTGATGTGTACGCCACCTATGCCTACGTCGACGCCACCATCCGCGAAAACGGCCCGAACAAAGGCAACCGCGTGCCCTTCTCGTCCAAGCACAAAGGCACCCTGGGCGTCGGCTACACCGAAGGCCCGTGGAAGCTGAATGTGGACAGCAGCTATCAGAGCAGCCAGTTCGCCGACAACGCCAATACCCAGGCGGAAAGCGCCGACGGCAGCACCGGGCGGATCCCCGGCTACATGTTGTTCAGCAGCCGTGCGGCGTATGACTTTGGCCCGCAGTTGTCGGATTTGAATGTGGCGGTTGGGGTGAAGAACATCTTCAACAAGCAGTACTACACGCGCTCGTTTGACGATAACAACAAGGGTAAGTACGTGGGCGAACCGCGGACGGTGTATGTGCAAACGTCGGTGGCGTTCTAAAAGCTCGACGCCAGTGCCTGGGGAAATGGAGATCTAATGTGGGAGCGGGCTTGCTCGCGAAGGCGGTGTATCAGTCACCAGATACTTTGACTGATCCACCGCCTTCGCGAGCAAGCCCGCTCCCACACTTGATCTGCGCTGAGTCCAAGAGCCGACGCTACCCTGAAATACAAAACGGGCCTGCAGATGCAGGCCCGTTTTCAGTAGGGTTGAAAAAACCATCAGCTATCAGCCGTTAAGCGCAGCCTGTTCGTTTTCCAGGAATTCCTCTTCAAGCTCGGCCTCGTCGGCCTTGGTATTCGGCAAGCCTTGACCGGCGGCGCGTGGTTTGCCGCGCAGTTTGCCGTACAAGTGCTCCAGCGCATGCTCCAGCTTGTTGGCCGCACCATCGATCGCTTGTTCCAGCGTATCGGCTTTATGGCAGACCGAAACCGGTTGATGGCCCTTTGGCCGTGCTTCCAATCGGCAACTTAAATCGTGGGGACCGGGCTTGTCGCCGTTCTCATCCCGCAGGTAGACCTCAACGCGGGTCAGGTCTTCTTCATAACGTTCGAGCGTGCTCTCAATGGTAGTACGTACCCACTCCTCCAGTCGGATGCTGCTTTCAATATGGTTATCGCTATTGACTTGGATTTGCATAGTTCTTCCCTTATTTCAGCTAGCTCGCGGGAGGTCACTCCTGCTTCACCGGAGGGGTGAAAACCATGACCTCCTGATTACACAATTGAGCAGACAGAGGAACAATTCAAGCCCTTTACAAAGATAAATCCCACATTACAAATTAAGTCTGACAACCGCCGAAAGCGCTGTTAGGGTGGGGAGTTAGTTACATCTTCTTACGCCCGTATTCCTCAAAGTTGCCCCTCTCCCAACGGGTGCAATCCGCGAAAAATTTCTGCTTCCTCTACCAGCCAGTCATGCACCGCCCGCACGCCCGGATGGCTCAGCGCGCCCGGCGCGTACAGCAACACATAACGCTTGTGATTGGGCACGGCCACGCCGAACGGCACGATCAGGGTGCCGCGCTCCAGTTCGTCATTGAGCAGGGTACGCCGGGCAATCGCCACGCCCATGCCGGCGATGGCGGCTTCAATGGTCAGGTGATTGCGGTTGAAGGTATGCCCACGGCGCACATCCGCCGCGTCATAGCCGATAGCATTCAGGTAAAACTCCCATTCCGCGTACTCATAACTCCCACGCCAGGCGGTGATGTCGTGCAACAGCGGGAAATGCACAAGGTCCGCCGGGCCGTGGAGCGGCGGCCGGCCTCGCAGCAGGCTCGGCGCGCACACCGGGAAGATCTGCTCATCCAGCAGGGCTGTGGATAACAAACCGGGATAGCTGCCGTCATTGAGGTCGATGGCCAGGTCAAAGTCGCCCTCGTGCAGGGCCACGCTGCTGTCTTCGGCCACCAGGCGCAGTTGAATATCCGGAAAGCGCTGTTGCAGACGCGGTAGGCGCGGGGTCAGCCACTTGCCCAGGAACGAGGGAATCGAGCGCAGGCGCAGGGTGCCGCTGATCATGCCGGCGTCCAGGCGCTGCAGCTCGGCGTCAATGCTGCCGTACGCCTCACCCACGGTAATCGCTAGCCGCTGGCCTTCGGCGCTCAACTCCACCCCACGCGCCCGTCGATGAAACAGACGAAAGCCCAACCGCTCCTCCAACTGACGAATCTGCTGGCTGACCGCCCCCGGCGTGATGTGCAGTTCTTCGGCGCAACGGGTGAACGACAAGTGCCGTGCAGCGCACAAAAATACGTGCAGCCAAACGTAAGTCTGACCATGAAACGGGCGGTTCATAGGGTTTAGTCCTGCTAAAGGGTGTCTTAGGATAATTCGTTGGTCAGTGCCGATCTAGAGGCTCAGTATCGCGCCGATTCCGCTTGTCCTACAAAACATGGCAGCGATTCCTACTCCATTGCTTGTAAGGCTTTAGCATGGCTATCAGTGTTTTCGATCTATTCAAGGTGGGCATTGGCCCATCCAGCTCCCATACCGTCGGTCCGATGCGTGCGGCGGCGACCTTCGCCCAGGCCCTGGCTGACCAGCAGTTGCTGAGTGAAACCCGCCGCGTGGAGGTCCGCTTGTACGGCTCCTTGTCCGCCACCGGCGTAGGTCACGCCACCGACCGTGCCTGCGTCATGGGCTTGATGGGCGAATGGCCTGATAGCGTTGACCCCACCAGCATCGGTCCGCGTATTCAGCAGTTGCGTGAGTCGGGCCAACTGCTGCTGGCAGGCAAAGTGTCGATTGCCTTCAACTGGCAACACGATCTCCTGCTGCTGGACGAAAGCCTGCCCTACCACCCCAACGCCATGTCCCTGCATGCCTACGGGGAAAATGGCCTGCTGATCGAGCAGACCTATTACTCGGTGGGCGGTGGTTTCATCATCGAAGCCGCCGAAGCCGAATCAGGCATTGCGCCCGCCAGCGACGTGCAATTGCCCTACGACTTTTCCAGCGCCGCCGAATTGCTGAGCCTGTGCAAAAAGCACGGCCTGCGGGTCTCGGAACTGATGATGGCCAATGAACGGGCCTGGCGCAGCGATGCCGAGATTCGCAGTGGCCTGCTGCATATCTGGTCGGTGATGCGCGAATGCGTCGAGCAGGGCCTGCGGGATGAAGGCATCTTGCCGGGCGGCCTGGATGTGCCACGGCGCGCGGCGAAATTGCACCGCAGCCTGTTGGAAATCGGCAAACCCAACGTCATCACGTCGACCTTGTCGGCCATGGAATGGGTCAACCTGTTCGCCCTGGCCGTCAACGAAGAGAACGCGGCCGGCGGGCGCATGGTCACCGCGCCGACCAACGGCGCAGCGGGGATCATTCCGGCGGTGCTGCATTACTACATGAAGTTCAACGCCGAAGCGTCTGACGACGATGTCGTCAATTTCTTCCTCGCGGCAGCGGCTGTCGGCATTCTCTGCAAGAAAAACGCCTCGATCTCTGGCGCCGAAGTCGGCTGCCAGGGTGAAGTCGGCTCTGCCTGCGCCATGGCCGCTGCTGGCCTGGCCGACATCCTCGGCGCCACCCCGGAACAGCTGGAAAACGCCGCTGAAATCGGCCTGGAACACAACCTCGGCCTGACCTGCGACCCGGTCGGCGGCCTGGTTCAGGTGCCGTGCATCGAGCGCAATGCGATCGCCGCCGTCAAAGCGATCAATGCCACGCAAATGGCCCTGCGCGGTGACGGCAAACACTTCATCTCCCTGGACCGGGTGATCCGCACCATGCGCGACACCGGCGCCGACATGCACGACAAATACAAAGAAACTTCACGGGGCGGCCTGGCCGTTAGCTGGGTGGAATGCTGAGGAGCATTCGCTGACCGTCCCAACGTGAGCCCGCGCAAGAATAATAACGAGGCAATATCGATGACCGATGTACGTACACCTGCTGCCGAAAATCCCGCTGTAGACCTGACTGCAAGCACCGTCACAAAAGGCTGGAACAAACACGACACCACCTGGATGCTCGGCCTCTACGGCACAGCCATCGGGGCTGGCACCTTGTTCCTGCCGATCAACGCCGGCGTCGGCGGCTTTTGGCCGCTGATCGTGCTGGCGCTGCTGGCCTTTCCGATGACCTTCTTCGCTCACCGTGGGCTGACGCGCTTTGTGTTGTCAGGCAAATCCGGTGACATCACCGACGTGGTGGAAGAACACTTCGGCGTCGGCGCCGGCAAGCTGATCACCCTGCTGTATTTCTTTGCGATCTTCCCGATCCTGCTGGTGTACAGCGTGGCGCTGACCAACACCTTGAGCAGTTTCATGGAACACCAACTGCACATGGCACCGCCGCCTCGGGCGATCCTGTCCCTGGTGCTGATCCTCGGCCTGATGGCAATCGTGCGTTGCGGCCAGGGCGTGATCGTCAAGGCCATGAGCGTGCTGGTCTACCCGTTCGTCGCCGCCTTGCTGCTGCTGGGCCTGAGCCTGATCCCCAACTGGAACGGTGCGTTCTTCGCCTCCGCCAGTGAAGGCATGCCGCTGCCGCTGTTCTTCAAGACCCTGTGGCTGGCGATTCCGGTAATGGTGTTCTCCTTCAACCATTCGCCGATCATCTCCGCCTTTGCGGTCGACCAGAAACGCGTCTACGGCCCGCAAGCCGAGCGTAAAAGCAGCGGCATCCTGGCCATCGCCCACAGCATGATGGTGCTGACGGTGATGTTCTTCTGCTTCAGTTGCGTGCTGGCCTTGTCCCCCGCAGACCTGGCGGCGGCCAAGGAACAGAACATCTCGATCCTGTCTTACCTGGCGAACCACTTCCAGACCCCGGTGATCGCCTACGCCGCGCCGTTGATCGCGCTGGTGGCAATCACCAAGTCGTTCCTGGGCCATTACATCGGCGCCAGCGAAGGCTTCCAGGGCCTGATCGTCAAATCCCTGCGCGGGCGCAACCGCTCGATGTCGGCCAAATGGCTGGAGCGCAGCACCGCGCTGTTCATGGTATTGACCTGCTGGGCCGTCGCCACCTTCAACCCGAGCATCCTGGGCATGATCGAAACCCTGGGCGGGCCAATCATCGCCTGCCTGTTATTCCTGATGCCGATGTACGCCATTCGGCGCGTGCCATCTTTGCGCCAGTACTCGGGCCAGGCATCGAACGTGTTTGTGGTGTTGATCGGGCTGATTGCGCTGTCTGCGATCGTTTTCTCGTTCATGCCCTGAAACGGAACACAAACCTCAAGAACAACGCCCATCAAATGTGGGAGCGGGCTTGCTCGCGAAGGCGGTCGATCAGTCAACACATCTGGTGACTGACCCAACGCCTTCGCGAGCAAGCCCGCTCCCACATGGGTTTTGTGGCTACCCGTAGAATCGCATCTTGCCTAAACGGCACGGCCCTTGCTCTACCCCTCATGAGGAAAACGGACCTTGTGAAAACCTCAGCGAGCGAATGGCCGGTGGTCTGGAAACGCGAACTAATCCCGACACCGACCGTCAATGACTGCATGCTCTTATCAGGCGGTAGCGCACCATGGACAATCCTTTTCAGATCATCACCGACACCTTTAGCCCCCAATACCGGGTCAATTTGAGCATTCAACGCCTGGACGGCAGCATCATGCTGACCCTTTCCGACGATAACGGCGTAGTGGCCAAACGCATGATCAGCGCCGCACAACGCAACGACCCGCAACGCCTCAGGCGCCTGGTGCAAAGTGTGCAATTTGGCATCGCCATCGAACAGGGCCACAGCGCCATGGAAATCCTCGCGGTGATGACCGATGGCGATAGCCCTCCCCCTCTTCAACGGCCGCCCAACAGTGGAGCGCCATTAACCACCGGGTTTTAAAGCTCGCCCTTCTCCGTCTCCTGGCTCGCCTGGCCTTTGCGCCTCGGGCCTTCAACCTTCACCGACGGAAACTGCGAGGACGCATAACGCACCACCAAAATCGCGAAGGCCAACAGCAGAATCCCACCGCACAGGTAGATGATGCCGATGTCCGGCGGGTTGTGGTGCGAGACGTTGGAAATCAGCAGGCGGGTCAGCGCGGTGATCGCCACATAGATCAGGAACCGCACCGGCATGTGGTTGGTCTTGAAGTAAATCCCGACCATCGCCCCCAATTCCAGGTAGATGAACAGCAGCAAGATGTCATCGATCTTGATGTGCCCGTTTTCGAGCATCCCCAAAAACTCCATCACCGCCGCCCAGGCCGTCACCGCACCAATGGCGAACAGCGCCAGGTAGTGGAACGACTCGACGAACAGATTACCCAGGGACTCGGCCAGTTGATGCACGTTATGCCGCAGTTTTTCGGCCCAGTTGATTTTCACGATGATGCTTCCTTAGGTCAGCTCGACCGGATAATGCGGGTTGGACGTGACGGTTTCTCTGCATGCAGAAAAAAGGCCAGGGACAGAGAGTGAGAAGGTGGCCGGATGATATTAGGCACTTCTTGGCGCTCTGTAGCCGCTGCCGAGGTACGAGGCTGCGATGCGGGCCGCAGGACCGCCGACTGGGGGGGCGCTACATCGGAATGCCGCCCAACCCCATCACAGTCTCGTACCTCGGCAGCGGCTACAGGGTTTCGGTTGCATCACCCTCAAGCGGGTGTGGTTTGCTCCAACGCTCGATCGACCAGCAAGCCGCTCATTTCCACCAACTGATGGATCGCCAGCAACAGGCTTCGTTGCGAGCCCTCAAGTTCAAAAGCCAGACTGCTTGCCATTTCACGGGCACTGTTCAAGGTTTCGCTGGCATTGACCAGTAAAGTTTCCGTATCCGCTTGAGGCGTAACGCTGAAAAGCATCGTGGGGGATTCGGGTGCAGGTTGAGATGATTCAGCTCGTAGACAGTGATCAATGGCCCGATTGGCGGCAGCTTGGAGCCGACCATCATTGTGCGAATTGTCAGGGGGATTGGGGGAGTGCTTTTTCATGGCATAGATCCTTTCGTAATGGGACCATCACCATCTGCCGCCAAGCAGATTGGGTGACGGATTGCACAAGGTTGGCGGACCGGCACGAAAGGAACCCGGCACCCCGAAGGGTCCTTGCGCAACCCGCCATAACACAGGAGTGCAGACGTAAAAAAACGCCTGCAATCTTGTTTGGCGACACTGTTGCGCCTTTCGTGTATCGGGCCGCCAAGCCCGTTTGCTGCATGTGCAGCGAACGGCGAAGGTAAGCCACCGGACGAAACCGGCGCAACCCCGGCAAGTTGTCAGAAATTTCTCCTGCTGCAAACCCCCATTTACCGACTACATTAAAAAGCTGCTACCCAAAACCCGTGGATTGGCTTATCCTTTTTGCTGTATATAAATACAGTAGTCGCAAAAGACAACTATCGTGAAGGCATGTGAGGTGGTGAATGGCCGTCGAAGTGGTATACCGCAGCAGCCGAGATCTGGAGCGTTTGTTCATGGATAAAGCCGAAGCTGACCGTCATGACAAGATGCTTGAACTCGCTGAGTTGCTGGCAGAAGTGTTACAAAAAGCCGTGCCTTCCCTGAGCGAGCAGCAGGTGGAGGAAGCCGGGATCTACATGGCGAAGAATCGCGATGTGTTTGCCAAGGCGTTCAAGAGTCAGCCGGACGCGCTGTCCGAGTTGCTGAACCCACCGGCGGAATAAAGCCCGAATTGAACAGGCCCTGAATCATTGGTTCAGGGCCTTTTTAATACCTGTTTATCGGTACAACAGCCGCTCGGCCAGCTCATCCGCCACCCTCGCAGGCGAGCGTTTTTCAGCCTGGGCATGGGCGAAGATTTCCGTCAGGCGCGTGCCAATGTTTGATAAGTGCGCCGTGATGGTCGCCAGCTCCGCGCCGCTGTGTTTGAGGGCAACGTAGATCAGCCCGCCCGAGTTGATGACGTAGTCTGGGGCGTAAAGGATGCCGCGCCCTTCCAACTGGTCGGCCACTTGCAGGTTGGTCAACTGGGCACTGGCGGAACCGGCCACGGCAGCACAGCGCAACTGGGCGACACTGTGGCGGTTGAGCACGGCGCCCAGGCCGCAGGGCGCGAGAATGTCGCACGGGGTACTGAGCAAGGCTTCATTGGCAATCGGGTGAGCGCCCAGTTGCTCCATGGCCAATTGCACTTTGCCGTGGTCGATATCACTCACCAGCAATTCAGCCCCCGCCGCATGCAGCTGCTCGGCCAGGGCGTAGCCGACGTTGCCCAAGCCCTGGATCGCCACGCGCAGGCCTTCCAGGTTATCGCTGCCCAGACGAGCCATGGCGGTGGTGCGGATGCCGGCGAATACGCCCATGGCGGCATGGGGCGAAGGATCGCCAGCGGCCGTGGTGCTGGTGACAAAGCGGGTTTGCTGGGCGATGCAGTCCATGTCGGCGACCGAAGTGCCGCTGTCGATGGCGGTGATGTAGCGGCCGTCGAGTTGCTCGATGCAGCGGCCAAAGGCTTCGAACAGGGCCGCGCGGCTTTCAACGTGGGCCGGGCGGACGATCACGGCGTTACCGCCGCCGACCTGTAAACCGGCCATGGCAGCCTTGTAGCTCATGCCCTGGGCCAGGCGCGCAGCATCCGCGACGGCGCTTTCGTCGTCCGGATAGGCCAAGTAGCGACAACCTCCCAGGGCGGGGCCCAAGCGGCTGCTGTGGATGGCAATGACCGCCTTCAACCCCGTCACCGGGTCGATACTCAGGTGCAGCGATTCAAGGCGTGAGCTGTGCATGAGCGCAAACATCGTCGGGCTCCCGAATCACTTCTTGTAATGGCCAAGTATAGGCCTGCGGTAAAAGCTTGCCGAAGTACGCAGGAATAAGCCCGCCGGTTTTACAGGCTTTGCGACATAACCAAGTGGGGCGTTTCTTATAAGGCACTGGACGAAAGTGCTCTGCAAGGCTAAAACGAACCATCCGCCGGAGACCGTAATGAATCCCCGCCAAGCCTTTTTCGCCTGTCTGGAACGTTCACCCCCCGCGCTGTTTGAAGCCGCGCTGTGGATGGCTGCCGAGCACGACCCCGCCGTCGAGCCCCTGGTCATCCTGCACGACTTCAAATGGCTGGCGCAGCGGATCAACCTCGGCATGCCCACCTTGGCGCCCGATGAACTGGGCCAACCGCTGCTGCGGCGCATGAATGACTTAGGCTTCGCCCAGGACGACTACACCCCGTTACGCCCCGCCGCCGCCCTGCTGGACAAGGTGTTGCAACGCAAGCGTGGGCAACCGCTGGCCCTGGGACTGATCGCCCTGGAACTGGCACGACGGCTGGACATCCCCATGGTCGGGGTCAACTTTCCGGGGCACTTCTTGCTCCGCGTACCCGGTACTGATCATCTGCTGGACCCCTGCGGCGGTCGGCGCCTGTACCCCAACGATTGCCGCGAGCTGCTGCAACGCCAGTACGGGCCGAACCTCAAGCTGCAGGCCGATCACCTGCACACCGCCGAGCCTCGGGAGATCCTGCAACGGTTGTCACGCAATCTGCGCCAGTTGCACCTGTCCAACGACGATCACCTCGCCGCCCTGGTGGACGCCGAACGCGTGTTGGAACTGGGCAATGCCAGCGCGGCCGACTACCTGGCCCGCGCCAGCCTGTACCAGCGCCTGGACTGCCCGAATGCCGAGCGCTTTGATCTGGAGCACGCCCTGATGCTCAGCGAAGACCCTATCCAGCGGCTGCGCCTGACCGAGCGGCTGGGGCATCTGCCGCCCAATTCAGTGGTGCATTGAAGCCACCGCTCACAACTTTGTCGGCACTTTGAGGATATCGCTGTACATCGGCTCCTTCGGTGCATCGCTACCCGGCGAACGCACTTGAATGATCAACAACGCCGCAATCACCGCCGGAATCGCGCAGAAAAAGAAAATCTGCTGCACCGGAATATGCATCGCCAACAGCATGCTGCCGAACAACGGCCCCAGGATCGAACCGAATCGCCCCACGCCCAACGCCCAACCCGTGCCGGTGGCACGTACGTGGGCCGGGTAGAAATTGCTGGCGAACGCATTGAGGGTCAGTTGGCCGCCGATGATGCAGAAACCTGCCGCGAACACACTGGCCACCAGATAACGCGGATTGTCGTGATTGAGCCCCAGCAAGATCGTGCACACCGCCGCAGCAGCCAACACGCCAGACAGCAGCCGCACTTTGCTTTTCAGTCGGTCGGCAAACCAGGCCATGCCGATAGCGCCCAAGGTCCCGGCAAACAGGAACATCGAGGTCACCAGGTTAGCTTCGTTCATGCCCAGGCCACTTTCCAGCAGCAGCGACGGCAGCCAACTGATCATGAAATACAGCAGGATCAGGCTGACAAAAAAGGTCGCCCAGATCAGCAGCGTCGGACGGGCGTAACCATGGCGAAACAGCTCTACTACGGTCAGCTTGCTGCCCTGCTCCTGACGGTTTTCTGCCTCGCTCGCTGCAGGTGGCTGCCAGCCGGGTAGCATGCGTGCGGTGACTTTTTGCAGGCGCGCATACGGTGGTGCGTCACGCAGTAAGCGCGGCAGTGACTCCGGTAGTAACCAGGCCAGGAACGGGAACAGCAGCAACGGTGTGATACCACCCGCCAGGAACACCGCTTGCCAGCCGAAGCTGTCGATAAACCCCGCCGCGACAAACCCGCCGGCTGCACCACCGAACGAAAAGCCACACGCCGCCAACGTCACCATCAAGGTACGCAGGCGCGGCGGTGAGTATTCAGACATCAGGGCCATGGCGCTGGGCATCGCGCCGCCCATGCCGATGCCGCAGATGAAGCGTGCGGCCATCAAGGTATTCAGGGAGTTAGCAAAGACCATCAGCACCGTGAGGCTGGCGTAGATCAGCACACAACACAGCAGAATGCGCCGCACACCGAAGCGATCCGCCAGCGGTGTCACCGCCAGGGAGCCAAGGGTCAGCCCCAACAAGTTGGCGCTGAACACCGGGCCGAACGCGGCTTTTTCCAGGCCCCAGTCCCTGGCCAACGCAGGCACTACGTAACCCAGGACCTGAGCATCGTAGCCGTCGGTGACCAGCAGCAACGCCAGCAACAGGAGAATCAACCACTGGTAGCGCGACACCGGACGGGTGTCGAGTGCCGCGCGAAAGCTGGCAATCTGATTGTGCATCGCAAGGTACCTGTGTTGTTTTTTAGGTGTCCGCCTTCATGCGAGGCGGTTTTTGACTAGGTAAATACATAATTACGATGTAGCCGCTGCCGAGGCACGAGGCTGCGATGGGTTTGGTGCGGCATTCCGACGTAGCGGCCCTCAAGGGCGGTCCTGCGGCCCGCATCGCAGCCTCGTCCCTCGGCAGCGGCTACACCGATCTCGGGCAAGCCAGCTTCCACATTGATTTATGGGGTGTCCGGTTGATTGGCTGGATGCGCCTGGATAAACGCCGGATGCTTCGCCGCCAGCTCAGCCACACGCCGAATGCGTGGGTAGGCATCCAACGGCACCTTGAAGCGCTCTGCCGCATACAACTGCGGAATCAGAAACGCATCTGCCATCCCCGGCTGCTCACCAAAGCAGTAACCCTCGTCACCAACCAGTTGCTCCACCGCCGCCAACCCCTGGCTGATCCAATGACCAATCCACTCCAGCACCTGCGCTTCGTCGTGCCCCCACTGCTTGAGCAGGTTCTGGGTGCTGGAGTTGTGCAGCGGATGAATATCGCAACCGATGATCGACGCCACCGCCCGCTCATGAGCCCGGGTTGCCAGGTCTTTGGAGAGCAACGGCACCTGTGGATAACGTTCTTCCAGGTACTCGATGATCGCCGGCGACTGAATCAACAGCTCTCCATCATCGGTGCGCAAGGCGGGCACGCGGCCTTGCGGGTTGATGGCCAGGTACTCGGGCTGGCGATTGGCACCGCCCTTGGGCACCAGCAGATTGACCGGCACCGCCGTAAAATCCAGGCCCTTGAGCGCAAGTGCGATTCGCACCCGGTACGACGAAGTGGAGCGGTAGTAGGTATAGAGTTCCATGGCCCTGCCCTCTCAGCGCGCCGCGATCACAGTGCCTCGGCATTCGCCGAAGCCGATGGAAGCAAACCCCTCACGAGTACAACGGGCCCGCAGGATAATTTCGTCGCCGTCTTCGAGGAATTTACGGACTTCACCGGATGCCAGTTCAATCGGCTTTTTACCGCCTTCGGTGATTTCCAGCAGGCTGCCGAACTGGCCCGCTTCAGGCCCCGACAACGTGCCCGAACCAAACAGATCGCCGGCCTGCAATTGGCAGCCGTTGACGCTGTGGTGCGCGACCATCTGCGCCACGGTCCAGTACATATGCCGGGTGTTGCTCAGGGTCAGGCGATGGGCCGGCAGGTTCTGCTCGCGCATCGAGACGGTGGTCAGCAGTACTTCCAACTCAATATCGAAAGCGCCGCCTTTCTGGTCACGCGTGTCCAACAGGTACGGCAGCGGTTGCGGGTCGCCTTCAGGGCGTGCCGGTTGTGCCTTGCGAAATGGCTCCAGCGCTTCGGCGGTTACTACCCATGGCGAGATGCTGGTGATAAAGCTTTTCGAGAGGAACGGCCCCAGCGGCTGGTATTCCCAAGCCTGGATATCCCGCGCCGACCAATCGTTGAGCAGGCAGAAGCCGGCGATGTGGTCCGCCGCGTCACCAATGGCAATCGAGTCGCCCATGGCGTTGCCCTGACCGATCCAGATCCCCAGTTCCAGTTCGTAATCCAGGCGAGCGCACGGGCCGAAGGTAGGTTCGGTCTGGCCCGCAGGCAGTGTCTGGCCCTTGGGTCGGCGCACCTCGGTGCCCGAAGGACGAATCGTCGACGCACGGCCGTGATAACCGATGGGCACGTATTTGTAGTTGGGCAGTAACGGGTTGTCGGGGCGGAACAGTTTGCCGACGTTTTGTGCGTGTTCGATGCCGACGTAGAAGTCGGTGTAATCGTTGATCTTCGCCGGCAGGTGCATCTGGCAATCGGCGGCCAACGGCAGCACTTTCGCCCCCAGCGCTTCGAGCTTGCCACGCAGGCTGCTGTCTTCAGCCAGCAGTTCCAACAGGCGTTCACGCAGGGCCACCCGAGGGCCACGGCCGAGTTCAAAGAAGGCGTTCAATTGACCGCCAGCGGTGGCTTCCACGGCACGACGAGCCTCGCCGTCAAAGAAATCCAACGCCGCGTGCAGGTCGAAAATATGTTCACCAATGGCCACGCCACTGCGCGGCGCCGAACCGTTAACACTGAACACACCCAGCGGCAGGTTTTGCAGCGGGAAGTCACGGTGACCGTTGGCGGAGGCCACCCAACTGCGGGTGATGGTGGACTGAGTCATAGGTTATCTCCGATTCGGGTTGAAGGTTGCGGGCAGCGAGGCCCAGCAAGCGTCGTAATTGTTTTGCAGCTGCGTGCATTCCAGGGCAAACCGGGTGGGACGCAGCACCTGGCTGGTCTCGAACATGAAGGCCATGGTGTTATCGATCTTGTGGGGCGCCAGGTCCGCAGCGATGGCCTTGGTGCAGCTCTCGCCGTCCGGACCATGGGCGCTCATGCAACTGTGCAAGGACGCGCCGCCCGGCAGGAAGCCTTCGGCCTTGGCATCGTAGGCACCCTGGATCAGGCCCATGTACTCGTTCATCAGGTTGCGGTGGAACCACGGTGGCCGGAAGGTATTCTCGGCGACCATCCAGCGGGGCGGGAAGATCACGAAGTCGAGGTTGGCCAGGCCGTGCACACTGGTGGGTGAGGTCAATACGGTAAAGATCGACGGATCCGGATGATCGAAACTCACGGTGCCAATGGTATTGAAACGGCGCAGGTCATATTTGTACGGCACGTTATTGCCGTGCCAGGCCACCACGTTCAGTGGCGAGTGATCCAGCTCGCAGCCCCACAGTTCGCCGAGGAATTTCTGCGTCAGAGTCGTGGGTTGCTTGAGGTCTTCGTAATGGGCCACGGGGGTGAGGAAGTCCCGTGCATTGGCCAGGCCGTTGCTGCCAATGGGGCCAAGATCCGGCAGACGCAGCGACGCGCCGTGGTTTTCCGCAACATAGCCACGGGCTTGGGCATCCAGCAGCTCGACACGGAATTTCAGGCCGCGCGGCAACACAACGATTTCCAGCGGCTCGACTTCCAGCACGCCCAGTTCGGTGGCGATGCGCAGGCGACCTTGCTCGGGAACGATCAGCAGCTCACCGTCGGCATTGAAGAACACCCGGTCCATGGAGCGATTGGCGCGGTAGTTATAGATGCTGATGCCGGCGGGTTTTTCCGCCCCGGCGTTGGCAACCATGCCCACCAGGCCGTCGATAAAATCGGCCGGCTCGCTCGGGATATCCAGCGGGTTCCAGCGCAGACGGTTGGGGGTCACGGCGCCCAACGGGCCACCGGCCAACTGCCGTTCAAGCTTGACGAACGCCGGGTGGTTGGCCGACGGCTGGATGCGGTACAGCCAGGTACGCCGCGCTTCGCTGCGCGCCATGGTGAAGGCCGTACCGGAGAACAGTTCGGTGTACAGCCCGTAGGGCGCTTTTTGCGGGGAGTTCTGGCCGACGGGCAGCGCGCCTGGCAAGGCTTCGCTGGCGAATTCATTGCCAAAGCCAGATTGATAATTGAGGGTCATGGATCTTCCTCTGCGTAGAAGTTATTTTTATCGTAATCCAATTACGCATAACGTAATTTGATTGGTATTGACCGTCAAGCTATAAAGACCGCCATTCGTCTTGGGATACACGCCTTCCATGGAAAAGCCGCCCGCTACCCGCGACACCGGTAAACAGAAAGTCCGCTCGGCCGAGGTCGGCACCGACATCCTCAAAGCCCTGGCCGAACTGTCGCCGGCCACGTCGTTATCGCGTCTGGCTGAGCATGTGCAGATGCCGGCGAGCAAGGTCCACCGCTACTTGCAGGCGCTGATCGCCAGTGGCTTCGCCGAGCAGAACACCGCCACCAACCATTACGGCCTGGGCCGCGAAGCCTTGCGTGTGGGTTTGGCCGCACTGGGCAGTATGGACGTGCTGAAAGTCGCGGCCCTGCCCCTGGCAGAGCTGCGGGACGAGTTGAACGAGACCTGCTTTCTCGCGGTGTGGGGCAATCAGGGCGCCACCGTGGTGCACATCGAACCGGCCGTGCGGGCCGTGACGGTGGTGACGCAACTGGGCTCGGTGCTGCCGCTGTTGAGTTCGTCCACAGGGCTGGTGTTCAGCGCCTTTCTGCCCTCGCGGGAAACGGTCGAGTTGCGTGAGCGGGAGATTCAGGCGGGTATCGCCCATGCCCTGGTGGATGACCAGGCATATGCCGACACCTGTGAACAGATTCGCCAGCGTGGGCTGCATTTTGTCCATGGCCTGCTGATGCCGGGGGTGGACGCGCTGTCGGCGCCGGTGTTCAACGCGATGGGGCAAGTGGCGGCGGTGTTGACGGTGGTGGGGCCGACGTCGTTGTTTCATGCCGATGAGGATGGGCCGGCGGCCAAGCGATTGCTCGCGGCGAGCCAGGCGGTGAGTTGGCGGATGGGGTATCAGCCCTGATTGAGTAAAAATGTGGGGGCGGGCTTGCTCGCGAAGGCGGTGGGTCAGTCAAAGTATCTAGTGGCTGATACACCGCCTTCGCGAGCAAGCCCGCTCCCACATTGGCCTGCGTTGATTTCGAGATTGGCGTTCAGGCCATCAACCCCAACATCTTGGCCTTCGCCACCGCCTGAGTCCGCCGCTCTACCCCCAACTTGCTATGTATCCGCCGCGCATGGGTTTTCACCGTGTGCAGCGAGATAAACAGTTGGTCGGCGATCTCCAGGTTGGAGTTACCCAAGGCAATCAACTGCAGCACCTCCAGCTCCCGCTGACTAAGGGGATTGTCCCCGACACAGGCCTGATACTCCCGAGGTTCCAGCCCCAATTCACTCAACAACCCCGGCTGACGCAGACGCAACTCGCGAATCGCCTGCTGCACCTGACAACGGCCCGCCAGTTCCAGACCGGCTTGCAATGAGCGCAAGGCCAACGGCCGATCGGCCATTTGCCAGGCCACCTCCCCCAACACCAGATGCAATTCAGCCTCAAGGCACAGCATGCCCCGTTGCCGGGCACTCTCAAGCAAGGCGTTAAGCCGCGCGATGGGCGCATCAAAACGGCTTAACTTCACCTCGGCCAACACCTGCAAATACTCAAGACGTGGAATCAATTCCAGCGTGGCCGGCGGCGCCTGTTTCGCATTCGGCCCACGGTAGTGACGCAACACGCGAGTCACCGCCTCCAGGGTCAACTCGGCACGCCCTTGCTGTAGCCAGAAATGCCCACTGAGCAACAACAGCACGGCCCGGTACACGGTGTCCGGCACGTGCCGCTGTTGCATCAGGCGTTCGGCGTCCCGCAGCTGGATAAACGCCTGGGCATAATCACCCTTGTTCGCCGCCAACAACGCCAACCCGAGAAAACCGTACAACACACGCTTGTCCTGGCTATGCAGACAAATGTCCAACCCTGTCTCGAAGCATTCGGCGGCCACGGCATCGTGGCCTTGGCGCAAGGCCAGACGCCCACGTCGCAGAGCAATTCGTCCCACCAATGGCCCAGCCTTGAGTCGCTGCCTGGCTAGCATCGCCTGGACATTTTCCAGCAGGCTCTGGGCTCGATAAGGCGCACCACGCTGCTCCAGCAACTGGGCGTGATCAAGCTCCAGTAGCGCCTCCAGCAACAATGAACCATGAGACCTGGCCAGGCACAGCGCTTCTCGGTTCAGACCTTGGGCCACGTCCAGTTCCCCCCGCAACAAGGCCTGTTGGGTCAGCCCGGACAAGCACATCAAGCGCGATGTCCAAGCACCGTCCGGCAGATACGCCAGGGCTTCGAGAAAGTGCTCGCGGGCGCGCAACGCCTCGCCCCCCAGATGCAATAGCCAGCCCCACTGTGCCTGCCAACGGGCCAACAACTGACGCTGCAATTGCGCGGTCGGCTGCGGTGTGAACCGCGCCAACTGGTCGATGCATTGCGCGGCCTGATCGAAGCGCCCGGCAAACAACAACGCCGCCGTCACCAGCCCCACCAACTGCGCCGAGCCCAGCATCAGTTCATCGCCATGCTGTTCATGCAAACGCAACAACAGCACCGCGTTTTGCTGGCGGAACAGGTCTTCAAAACTGAAATGACGCAGCAGGCTGACGGCGACTTCGTACTCCTCGGCCAACAGCGCTTGCTCGAACGCCACCTGCCAATCCTCGGCCACGGTGAACCATTGGCACGCTCGCCGATGCCAGGAGCGCTTGGCCGGCCAGGGTTCGTCCTGCAGTAATTTCGCCAAGGGTGGGAAGACTTGCGACCAGTCGGGAGAATCCTCCCAAGGTTCAATAAAGGCACCCAGCGCCTGCAAGTCCCGCAGGTAGTCGGCACCATCACCAAAACCGAACAGGTGCTCACACAAACCGGGATTGAAACGCGGCAAGTGCGCCAACACGCGCCAGGCTTCGGCCAGCTCAGGTGTCAGCGTGCTGAACAGCTCATGCTGCAGGTAATCGAGCAGCGTTTTATCCGGATGCCCATCCACTTCAAGCAGGGCGATGCGCACGCCAGCACACCAACCAGCACTGAAGTGCACCACCTTGTCGGCGGTTTGCCCGGCGTAGGGACAGCGGGTGGTCAATTGTTGGATTTCGGCCTGATCAAAGGCCATTTCCGCGCCACTGCATTCCCACAACTCATCATCGAGCAGCAACCGGGGCCAGTTGCACATCGGCCGTCGCCGTGCGCCCAACCACCAGCTCAACGCCGGGCTGCTGGCGACCAGCAAGCGGTCGAGCAAGGCATCCAGCTCCAGGGTCGGAACCCGGCAATAGTCATCGAGGAAGACCCAGGCCGTGCCCTGCCAGCGACTGAGATCCATCGACAATGTCGCTTCATCGACAAACACCAAACCGAGGCTTTGCGCCAGGCGCTGGCAGAAATCGAGGGCGCCGAGGGCAGCACCGTTCAAGGGCAGCCAATACACCTGGCACGTGGTGGGCGCCTGTAACGCGCACTCGGCAAGCAAGGCGCTCTTGCCACTGCCGGCCGGTGCACAGAGCAACTTCACCCGAGCCTGCGCCATGAGCAAAGGCTCGGCCAGACGCGGGCGCAATAAATGGTGGGAAGACAAACGGGGCATGAATCCAGGACGATCCAGACAACGGGTCATGGCGGTCATTACTGCGTCCCTGTTTTTTATTATTAGGCTGCGTGCCTCCTACCCTAGTCCTGTGGTTGGCGGTTGTTGAGGAGTATTCAGCAGGCTGATTGCCGGGCATAAAAAATGCCGGGCGCCCGAAGGGTCCCGGCATGGGACCTGAATGTGGAACGCGGTCAAATGTGGGAGCGGGCTTGCTCGCGAAGGCGGAGTGTCAGCCAAATATGCACCAACTGACTCACCGCTTTCGCGAGCAAGCCCGCTCCCACATTTTGATCGTATTTCAAACGAAGATCAGCGTACGCCCGAGGCCCTCAACGCCGCCGGCGTATAGTCCGCCGCCTTGGCCGCAAAGCCGAACTCGAAGCTGTGTTTCTCCTCGTTCTTCATCCCCAGTGCTATATAGCGGCCGGCGATGATGTCGTACAGGGTTTCGACGGTGTAGGCCGGCACCTGGTGGTCGTAATAGAATTGGGCATGACCTTCAGCCACGCGCCACAGTTGGCCACGGCCGTCATAGTGATCCACCAGCGCCACTTGCCAGCTGTCTTCGTCGATGTACATGTGGCGCTTGGCGTAGATGTGCCGCTCGCTCGGCTTGACCGTGCCGATCACTTCCCAGACCCGGTGCAGTTCGTAACGGGTCAGGTCCTGGTTGATATGCCCGGCCTTGATGATGTCGTCGTACTTGAGGGTCGGCGAGTCGAGCTTGTAGCTGTTGTAGGGAATGTACATTTCCTTCTTGCCCACCAGCTTCCAGTCGTAGCGGTCCGGGGCACCGGAGAACATGTCGAAGTTGTCGGTGGTGCGCAAACCATCGGCAGCCGTACCAGGTCCGTCATAGGACACTTGCGGCGCACGGCGAACACGGCGTTGGCCGGCGTTGTAGATCCAGGCCAGGCGCGGCTCTTTGACCTGATCGAGGGTTTCATACACCAGCAGTACGTTGCCCGCCAGACGCGCCGGAGCGGTCACTGACTGCTTGAAGAAACTCAATACATTGGAGCCTTTGGCCGGGTCCAGGTCCGGCATCAATTGCGGCACGGCCACTTCTTCTTCGAAGCGGATCGAGGTGTAGCTGCCGTTGGTCTGCGGCGTGGCCTGGGTGATGATGCGCCGCAGGTTGCCGCCGTGGTAACGGGTGATGTGGTTCCACAGCACCTCGACGCCGTTCTTCGGAATCGGGAATGCGTAGTAGCGGTTACCGGTGAAGTTTTCCAGGCCGTTGCCGTCGTTGATGGCCTTGACGTTCAACGCACTGCGCTTGATCGACTCGTAGACCTCTGGCGGTAGATTGACCGTGCGGTGGGTCGGGTAGACCGGGATTTTGTAGGTCTCGGGATAGCGCTTGAACATCGCTACCTGACCGTCAGACAACTTGTCCTTGTACTTGTCGACGGTGGCGGCGGTGATCACGAACAGCGGTTTTTCATTGGCGAACGGGTCGGCCAGGAAGCCCTTGCTGTCCACCGCGCCAGCGTTTTTCGGAATGCCACCGGTCCAGGCCGGGATCGAACCGTCGGCGTTGCCGGCTTTCTCGGCCCCCACCGGCGTCAGGGTGGTGCCGAGTTTGGCCGCTTCTTCCGGCGACACCGCCGCCATCACGTTGGCCGCCAACAGGCTCAGGGCCAATACGCCGCACTGCAAAATCATGTTGCGCTGCTTGTTCATAAAAAGATGTCCTTCTTTAAGCCAAATCAGAAGTTCACGCCGAAGCTGAGGGCGAGGAAGTCACGGTCGGTCAGGGTGTTGTAGTCGCCACCAAAAAAGTCGGTGTAGCTCAGGCTGGCGGTGTAGGTGTTGCGATAGTCGGCGTCGACGCCAACGCTGATAGCCTTGGCGCCCTGGTTGAACAGGCCGTTGGGGCCATAACCGCTGACGTCATGGGACCAGGACAGGTTGGGTTTGAGGTTGATCCCGGCGAACACGTTGTTGTAGTCGAGGATCGCCCGGGCGCGATAACCCCAGGAGTTGGCCGTGACGAAACCGTCGGTGTCGCCGCCAAAACCGTACTGCCCGTAGACCGAATCGCGGCCGTAACGCAGCTTGGATTTCGCCTCCAGCCCACCGACATGGACGTAGGCCGCTTCACCCACCAGGGTCAGGCGTTCGGCGCCCAGCACCTGGTCAAAAAACTGGGTCATGGTGCTTTGGATCTGGGTGATTTCCTTGCGCCGGTAACCGCTGTTATCTGCCCCAAATGAACTGGCAATCGGTGAAGCGGCGTTACCGGCAATCGGGTTGACCAGGGACAACGTCAGGTCGGTGGTGTTGAGTTGCACCGGCGCGTTGGGGCGGTAGCTGATCTCGCCGGTCCAAGCGGTGCCCGTAGGTAAGGTCGTGGAGAAGCTGGCGCCGAACAGGCGAATATTTTCCGGGTAATCGAGGTAATACTGACCGCGGCCGAGCATCGTGCTTTGCGCCAAGCCTGCGCCGGTGCCGGGGGCAATGGAGTTGGCGGTATTGATGATGCGTTGGATCGTCGCCAAGTTGGTATTGGCGGTGATCGTGCCCACGTTCGGCGTGCGACTGTGGTAGTTCATGAAGTACAGGCCGTACTCGGTGTCATCGCCCAGCCAGCGCAAGGCCGCACCGAACTGGCCGCCATCGCGGGCTTCACGGTCCTTGGCACGCTGCACTACCACACCTTCCGGAGTGACCTGGAAGCCCTGGCCAAACGCTGCCGCCACGGGTTGCAACGGCGCAATCGCCGGGCTGCCAACCGTATAGTTGCTGTTGCAGCCGTGGGCCACCACATCGTTGCCGAAGAAGGTGCCGCAGTTATCCACCACGGTGTTTTGCCAGTTCAACTGATAGAAGCCTTCGACGCTCAGCTGGTTGGTCAGGCTCTGGGAGGCAAACACCATATTGACCGGAATCAGGCCTTCCTTGATTTCGGCGCCCGGTCGGCGAAAGGCGGAAACGTCGATAGGGTTGATGCTGTTGATGGAGTTGCCGATGAAGGTGCTTTCACCCCAACTGACCACTTGCTTGCCGACGCGCACGTTGCCGGGCAAGTCGCCGATGGAATAGTTGTGGTAGATGAACGCGTCCAGCAACTGGTAGCCGGAAGAACGCGCGCCTTCGTCGCGATGGTTATTGCTGATCTGTTTGAACTCACGGTCTTCATCCTGCAGTTCAAAGTCGTACCAATACTTGCCCCGTACGAACACGCCGCTGTCGCCGTACTTGAGCTCCAGGTCGTGGATGCCCTTGAAGATCTTGGAGAAGGTCTCGCCCTTCTTGAAATTCAGGCGCCCGTCATCGCCGGTGGAGGCCTGGCCCGTGCCGCCATTGGGAATGCCCACCAGCTTTTTGTCGGCATCGCGCATGCCCCAACTGGCACCCACCGAGAGAGAGGAATCGAATTGCCCTTCGATTTCCCCGATGTTGAACGAAACAGCCTGCGCCTGGGCGCAGCAACCCAAAGCAACCGCAGCGGCCAGCGCCTGTGGCCTGAAGATGGCGCGCATTGTTGTTTTTGTCATGCGTCTTCCCCGGTGGTGTGACAGAAGGCCCCACCCTACTGCCCCGCATCAGGAGCGATAAGCGCACCAAGGAGGTATTCGTACTGTCGCTCGAAAGGATGAGAGGAGGCGCCGGATGGGGTTTTGGCGAGGGTATCGACGGGGTGGATGGCGGGTTATCAGGAGGATGGATGCAGTAAAGTAGAAGTACGGCCAATCCCGTGGCGAGCGGGCTTGCCACATAAGAGCGCGGCCAACTGTTGCTACTTTGGTAACAGTCCTTGTCTCGAATCGGTGTTTTTCATTCTGTGACAAGCGACTATTCTTACCTGGCTTTCACGGCAAACGAACGCTTCCCAGTGTGCGCCCGCCAGGCAACAGAAAGCCGAATTCAAACGGATTGACCATTACTTTCAGTCTGTTACCAGTGTTCACTGACGTTGATTTATCGCTCCTTGATCCAACGTCTTACTTCGGCCGCTGCTTTTGCAGCGGCCTTTTTTATGCCTGAAATAAAACGGGGCGCTCTACGCGCCCCGCTTTATTAAACAATGTTCATGCAACGATCAGAGGGCGTACTTCTGCAGGTTCGCCATCATTTCCTTCAAGGCTTCAATATTGTCCTTAGGGTGAGCGGCGCCTTCAAAGTCGCAGATTTGCTGCCAGTGCGCGGCCACATCGTCCGGCGAGAAGCCAGCTTCAGGGTCAAACCCCACACCCAGGCTGCGCTCCCAACGGGTCTTGCCGATCCAGCCACCGCCGACTTCAAACAGGCCGGAGGTTTCCTGGCAGGCCTCGCTGCCCAGGTACACCACCAACGGGCTGACCAGTTCCGGCTTCAGGCGCTCGAACACTTGTGGCGGGATCAGGCCTTCGGTCATGCGCGTGCCACCGGTAGGCGCAATGGCGTTGACCAGAATGTTGTTCTTGCGCCCTTCCAATGCCAGGGTGCGGGTCAAGCCATACAGGCCGAGCTTGGCCATGCCGTAGTTGGACTGGCCGAAGTTGCCGTAAATCCCGGAGGTTGAAGCGGTAAAAATGACGCGTCCATAACCTTGCTCCCGCAGGTGCGGCCAGGCGGCGCGGGTGACTTTGTAGGCGCCTTCGACATGCACCCGGTAAACCAGGTCCCAGTCACCATCGTCCATTTTGTGGAAGGTCTTGTCCCGCAGGATCCCGGCGTTGTTCACCACCACGTCGATGCGGCCGAACACGTCGAGGGCGTTCTGTACGATCTTGTCGCCATCGGTGACCGAATCATGATTGGCCTCGGCAATGCCACCGGCCTCACGGATCTCGGCCACCACTCGGTCTGCCGCCGATGCATTGGCACCTTCGCCCTGGGCCGAGCCACCCAAGTCGTTCACCAACACCTTGGCGCCGTGCTTGGCGAACAGCAGCGCGTGAGCCCGGCCCAATCCACCGCCAGCACCGGTGACGATCACGACCTTATCCTTGAACTGCACAGACTCACTCATACGAAACTCCAGGGGCGATAGGGGGGGAATAGGTTGAGTGTCCGGCACCGGGCTTGTGGTCACAATAAACACGGTTAGGGCTGAATGGTGCGCGATAAGGTGCGGGGATGATCGTCAGGAACACGCCACGTGCGGCGCCGTCAACGCGATGCGCTCGCGAAACGCCAGGTAATGCTTGAGCACCTGCACCGGCGCTTCGATCTGCGGGTAATGGCCGATGTTGGCCAGCAACACCGTATCGGCGTTCGGCACCAGTTCGCGGTAGCGCGCGACCATGTGCCCACCGGAAATCGGGTCAACTTCGCCGTCAATCACCCGCAACGGCACATCACCGCGCTGCATCGCCGCCACCCAACGCTCCCGTTGCCGGCGCCGTTGAGGGATATAGCCGATCAGTTTGTGCAGGATCCGTGGGCCATCATGTGCATTGATCAGGCTCCAGAAATCGTCCAGGGCGCTTTCACTGGGCCGGGTGTCAGGGCCGAAGATCTGCTTGAAGCTGCTGGCCAAGGCATTGCGCCCAAAGGTGCGACCGATCATCCAGCCCAGGGGGCTGAGCAACAGTTTTTGCACCAACGCTGGGCGATGAGTCTCGGGGAACAGCCCACCATTGAGAAACACACAGCTCGACATCTTGAAGCGGCCTTCGTAGTGCCGGGCAAGCAGTTCCTGGGCGACGCTGTCACCGTAATCATGGGCCAACACATGCACCGGCCGCTGTACGCGCAGGTACTCCAGCAAGGCCTGTTGCAGGTCGGCCTGTTCCAGCAGGCAATAGCCATGATCCAGTGGCTTGGCCGAATCGCCAAAGCCCAGCATGTCGCAGGCAATCACCGTGTTGCGCTGGGCCAGGGGCTGCCATAGGTAGTGCCAGTCCCAACTGGCGGTAGGAAAACCGTGGATCAACAGCAACGGTTCGCCCTGCCCTGCCACCCAGTAACGAATAGTCCGGCCCCGAAACACAAAGCTCTGGCCGCGTTTGCGCCAGGCGCTGAGGGGAATCTCGGCCAGACGCATCAGGATTTGTATCCTGGGTCCTGCTTGTCCAGCTTGCGCAACAGCGCCGGCCAGGCCAACGCACCGCCCATGCCTTGGGCGCTTTTGGTGACCCCGGCGATCATGGCCTTGGCTCCCGCCAGAATTTGCGGCTCGATGGCGATCAACTCGGCGCCGCCGTTTTGCGCCAGCACCTGAATGTCACAGGCACGCTGGAAGGTGAACATCATCAGGAAGGTATCGGCGATGGTGCCGCCGCAGGTCAGCAGGCCGTGGTTACGCAGCATGAGGAAGTTGTTCTCCCCCAGGTCAGCCTGCAACCGGGCTTTTTCTTCGTGGTTCAGTGCCACACCTTCGTAGGCGTGATAGGCCAGGCTGGACAACACGAATATCGACTGCTGGCTGATGGGCAACACACCCTGCTTCTGCGCCGAGACAGCAACGCCGGCTGCGGTGTGGGTGTGCAAGACACACACCACGTCGTGCCGCACTTCATGCACTGCGCTGTGGATGGTGTAGCCCGCCGGATTGATCTCGTAGGAACTGTCCATCAGCTTGTTGCCAGCCTGATCGACTTTGACCAGGCTCGACGCGGTGATCTCATGGAACATCAACCCGAACGGGTTGATCAGGAAATCTTCGGTGCCCGGCACTTTGGCTGAGATGTGGGTGAAAATCAGATCGTCCCAGCCATGCATGGCGACCAAGCGGTAGCAGGCGGCCAGGTCGACGCGGGTCTGCCATTCGGCGGCACTGACCTGGTCTTTTACACTCTGTGTCGATTGAACGGGGGCTAGGCTCACGGCAATGACCTCGACGGTGTGGTTTTCTTATTATTGGGGGATGAAGGGCCAGTCTAGTCAGACCTGAGGGTTGGCGTAGTTGCATTGCCAGCCAGCTTGATGACCGAGCGGGTCACTCCTCAGCATAGTTTCAATTTGCTTAAAGCGTTTCAGAGAAGCAGCGCCAATAAAGGCGCTGGCACATGTCGAAAGCCGCCCAGGCCTGGCTGGCGCTGCCACGCGAGTACCCGGTCAACCGCGCAGTGCAGTAACCAACTCGGCCAGCCAAGGCTCGGCGTCGGTTTCCGGGGTGACGCTTTCGCTGGCGTCGAGGCGCAGCATCGGCAGCACTTCCTGTACACCCAGCTCGGCAAACAATTCACGCATTTGTTCGCCGCCGCCGCAGAAAGTGTCACCGTAGCTGGAGTCACCCAGGCCAATCACCGCACCCGGCAAGCCACGCCAGGCGGCGGGTAATTGATCGCGGATCATCGAATACAACGGTTGCAGATTGTCCGGCAACTCGCCCATGCCGGTGGTGGAAGTCACGGCCAGAAAGGCATCCGGGGCGAAGGCCTGCACGTCCGCCAAGGTGGCACGGGCGTTATGCCAGGCTTCAAAACCCGCTTTATTAAGGATACTTGCAGCATGCCGGGCGACTTCTTCGGCCGTGCCGTACACCGAGCCGGAAAGGATGGCGACTTTCATCAATCTGATCCTGTAGCTGACTAAAAGCCTGGGATATTAGCAGTTGCGCAGACTTTTTCAGCGAATGTCCTAGACTGCACACTCCCAAAACAAGCCATGGACAGCTTTATGATCAACGCCAAGTTGATGCAAATGGTGATCAACGCCTCCAACGACGGGATCGTCGTCGCCGAGCGCGAAGGCAAGGACAAACCGCTGATCTACGTGAACCCGGCCTTTGAACGCCTGACCGGCTACACCCTTGATGAGATCCTTTATCAGGACTGCCGCTTCCTGCAATCAGGCGACCGTGACCAGCCCGCACTGACGGCGATTCGCGATGCGCTGGACAGTGGTGGTGCCTGCCGGGAAATTCTGCGTAATTACCGCAAAGACGGCACACACTTCTGGAATGAGCTGTCGTTATCAACGGTTTACAACAATGCCGATAAACAGACGTACTTCGTCGGTGTGCAGAAAGACGTCACGGTTCAGGTGAAGGCCCAGCAGCGCGTAGCGCAATTGGAAGCGCAATTGGCCGAGGCCCTGGCTGAACTGGCCGCGCTAAAGGCGACGAGCGGATCTAACAAAACTTAGAAAATGCGGTCTTTTAAAGGTGATAATTGCTTTTTGCCACCTTTCCTTGAGCCAGATCAATGCAACGCGACGCGCTTTTGACGCAGGACGAGCTGGATTTTATTCAGACCATGCACCATAACCCGCAACTCAACGTGCGGGATGCGTCGTCGAGCCTGACGGTCAATGGCGGTGCGCAGATTCGCGATCTGCTCACCCGGCTGGCCGCCCATGAGCACGTCACTATCCAGGCCCAATTCGACAACCAGCAAATGACCTTTCCGCTGCAACTGGTGGAAGACGAGTTTCATGCGGTGCATTTGCGCCTGGGTGTACCGAGCATTTTCGAAGACGGGCCGATGATCCGTCCGTGGCGCCTGGCACTCGAGGAGCCAGTAGCCCTGGAGAACATCAAGGGCCAGCCAGGTTCGTTATGGGTCCGTGAAGTATCATTCAAGGGGTTGCTGCTGGAAATTCGCGGCCGGGCCAAGGCACCGAAAACCTTTTCCCTGTGGTTCAGCCCTTCCGGTTACGAGCGCATCGCCGTGCGCGGCACCCTGGAGCGCGAAAACGCCCAAGGGCTGTTTGCCTACCGCCTGAACCAGGGGGATGCGGATGAAATCGAGCGCCTGCGCCAGTTCATCCTGCAGCAGCACCGCCTTGCACATCCTGAAGTTCACGCCTGATCTCAGGTATCCAGGGTACCGCTGAGAAACCGCCATAGTCGTTGCTGCATCAACCTTGCGTCATTACCCAGGCAGCCAATGGACGAGCCCGCCAGGGCCTCCTGCGCCAAGTCCGAAGCATCACCTGCCAACAACAGCGGGCATTCGAGAGTCATCGCCAGCCGGTTCAGGCGTCGGGACAAGTCATGGGTAGGTGAATGATTGGAGAACACCACCAGCGCACGAGGACGGGTCTTTTCACAAACCAGCGTCAACTCGTCGAAGGGCTGGCCCATGCCCAGGACCTGCGCCGTCAGTTCTTCACTGCCCAGCAATACACCGGCCACTAGCAATTCCAGACTCCGACACTCCCCAGGCATGGCCGCCAGTAAAACCCTTGGCGCCGCCGAGGCAGCCGCCAGTTGCAGGCGCTGTATTGCCCGGCTACTCAGGAAGGCGTCGAAGAACAGCCACTCACTGGCTTGGCCAAATTGGCCTTGATGGCGCGACAGTTGATGCCAGAGAGGCATCAGAATGTCCTGAAACACTACCGTTATCGGATAAGCCGCGAAAATCTGGCCATACAGGCGACACAATTGCCTGTCGTCAAAGGCACTGATGGCCTGCCACAGTTGGCTTTGCCACTCACCCCACTCGTGGCTACCAGACTCTTGCGCCACGACCCGCACCGCCGCCGCTTGCTGATCATCACGCGCCAGGATCTTCCCCACCTTGCTTACCGCTACGCCGCGCTCGATCCAGTCGAGAACGCGATGAACGGTATCAACATCGGCTTTCGAGTACAGGCGATGCCCACTTTCGGTGCGTGTCGGCTGGATCAGGCCATATCGCCGCTCCCAGGCACGCAAGGTGACCGGGTTGACGCCTGTCAATCTCGAGACTTCGCGAATTGGCAAAAACTCTTCAGAATCAACTGTGCCAGTGAGCGAAAATCCATCCAGTAAAGCAGTAAGCGTGGCCATCAGCAGACAACACATCCATGTGATGTTTGGATCCTATTTAACGCTTTTACACCTACGTTTTTCAAGGTCGCTACTAACCGACCAACGTCGCTGGTGTATTTCGTCAATTCAGGAATAATCCTTGCTTGTTTTTTAGTGCAGCCGCCCTACCCCGCGGTTGTGCTTGGTACACCACCTATCCGGTAACGTGTGCCCATACATCTGGAGATACACAATGTCTACCTCACCCGTCACCTTGATGGTCGCGCGTCGTGTGGCTAAAGGTCGTTATGAAGACCTGATTGCCTGGCTGCGCGAAGGCGAACAGTTGGCCACTGACTTTCCGGGCTACCTGGGCTCTGGCGTACTGGCTCCGCCACCGGGCGATGATGAGTTCCAGATCATTTTCCGTTTCGCCGATGAACAGACCCTGCACGCTTGGGAGTTCTCGGCGTCCCGCGGTGCATGGCTGGGACGCGGCAGCGATTTGTTTGCCGACCCATCGGAACATCGAGTTCGCGGGATCGACGGCTGGTTTGGCGCCGTGGGCCAGCGCCCACCCCGCTGGAAACAAGCGGTCGCCATCTGGCTGGCGTTTTTCCCGGTATCGCTGTTGTTCAATGTCGGGCTTGAGCCTCTGCTCAGCGAATTAGGCCTGTTCAACCGCGTGCTGGTCAGCACTTTGGCGCTGACGCCGTTGATGGTGTATTTCTTCATTCCGCTGTCGACCCATTTGTTGGCGAACTGGCTGCACCCCGCACCGGTTCGGGTCAAAGCCACTGAAGCTGCGGCGTAACCTACGCACAACAGGTAAGGTGGGCCGGTCGCTGGTATAGTTTTCACCTACCCGCGATTCGAGCCCGTCATGACGCCTACTCCTGCCCCGATCCTGATCACCGGCGCCAGCCAGCGCGTCGGCCTGCATTGCGCGTTGCGCCTGCTGGACGAAGGGCAGCCGGTCATCTTCAGCTACCGCAGCGAACGTCCCGGCGTGAAGACCCTGCGCGAGCGCGGTGCGATTGCCTTATTCGCCGATTTTTCCAGCGAGGCGGGCATCCTCACCTTCATCGATGAACTCAAAGCACATACCACCCGCCTGCGGGCAATCATCCACAATGCCTCGGCCTGGGAAACAGAAACACCCGGCGAGGAAAGCCGCGCCTTCACCGACATGTTCAGCGTGCATATGCTTGCGCCGTACCTGATCAACCTGCATTGTGCGGACTTGCTGCAACGCTCTCGACCTGCCGATATTGTGCACATCAGCGATGACGTCACCCGTAAGGGCAGCCGCCAACACATCGCCTATTGCGCCACCAAGGCCGGCCTCGACAGCCTGACCTTGTCCTTTGCCGCTCAACTGGCACCCGATATCAAGGTCAACGGCATCTCCCCGGCCATGGTGATGTTCAATGAAGGCGACGATGCGGCGTATCGTGCCAAAGTACTGGCCAAATCGGCGCTGGGCATCGAGCCAGGGCCCGAGGTGATTTACCAGAGCGTGCGTTACCTGCTGGACAACCCTTATGTCACCGGTACCACCCTGACCGTCAACGGCGGGCGGCATATCAAGTAAGCCGTTTGCGAGGATGTTGTATGACTTTGTCCCTGCCCCACCACTACCGCGAGATTCTCAAGGGCCTGGGTGAAGACCCGGAGCGCGAAGGCTTGCTCGACACCCCCAAGCGCGCGGCCAAGGCCATGCAGTATCTGTGTCATGGCTACAGCCAGAGCGTGGAGGAGATCGTCAATGGTGCACTGTTCGCCTCCGACAATGACGAGATGGTGATCGTCGCCGACATCGAGCTGTATTCCCTGTGCGAACATCACCTGTTGCCTTTTATCGGCAAGGCGCACGTCGCCTATATGCCAACGGGCAAGGTGCTGGGCCTATCGAAGATTGCGCGCATTGTCGACATGTTTGCCCGTCGCCTGCAGATCCAGGAAAACCTCACGCGGGAAATCGCCGATGCCATCCAGGGTGTCACCCAAGCTGCCGGCGTGGCGGTTGTGATTGAAGCCAAACATATGTGCATGATGATGCGCGGTGTCGAAAAACAGAATTCAACCATGAACACCTCGGTGATGCTCGGCGCTTTCCGCGAGTCGAACACCACGCGCATGGAGTTCCTGCAACTGATTGGACGGAGCAAGTAGCAATGCCACAACTTCAACCAGGCATGGCGCGCATCCGGGTCAAGGACCTGTGCTTGCGCACTTTTATCGGGATCAACGAGGACGAAATCCTCAACAAGCAGGATGTGTTGATCAACCTGACCATCCTCTACGCCGCCCAGGAAGCGGTGCGCGACAACGACATCGACCATGCGTTGAACTACCGCACCATCACCAAGGCCATCATCGCCCACGTGGAAGGCAACCGTTTTGCCCTGCTGGAGCGCCTGACCCAGGAACTGCTGGACCTGGTGATGAGCAACGAATCGGTGTTGTACGCCGAAGTCGAAGTCGACAAACCCCACGCGCTACGTTTTGCCGAGTCGGTGTCGATCACCCTCGCGGCGAGTCGCTAACCCCTTACATTCGCAGTGAGCACTATGAACGACCAACAACGCCTCGAACTCGAAGCTGCCGCCTTCCGCCGGTTGGTGGCGCACCTGGACAGCCGCAAGGATGTACAGAACATCGACCTGATGAACCTCGCCGGCTTCTGCCGCAACTGCCTGTCCAAGTGGTACAAGGCCGAGGCCGACGAGCGCCAGATCGAGGTCAGCCTCGATGACGCCCGTGAAGTGGTGTACGGCATGCCGTACGCCGAGTGGAAAGCCCGATACCAGCAAGAAGCCAACGCCGAACAACAAGCGGCGTTCGCCAAAGGAAAAACCCATGACTGACCTGAACACCCTGCGCGCCAGCCTCAACAGCGGCGAACACGCCTTTGCCGATACCCTGGCCTTTGTCGCCGCCGGTTACGACTACCAGCCACAGGCCTTCACCAACGGCGGCGTGGAAAACGCTGCCGGGCAGAATGAAGGTTCGTGCAAGACCCTGGGCCTGGCGTTGCTGGAAGGCTTGAGCGATCAGGAAGCGCTGTTGGCGTTTGGTGAGCATTACCGTTCGGTATTGGCCACGCCTGAGGGCAGTGATCACGGCAATATCCGTGCGTTGATCGAGCATGGGTTGGTGGGTGTTAAATTCAGTGCACAGCCTCTGACACGCAAATCCTGAGTCAGACATAGATCAAAATGTGGGGCTTGTGTGAGAGCCGGGCTTGCCCGCGATGCAGTCGCCTCGGTGTGTCAGCTACACCGCAGTGATGCTATCGCAGGCAAGCCAGCTCCCACACAAGCCCCCACATTTGAGCTGCGGTGCGGCATAAATCGCAGACATAAAAAAACCGGCCTCGCAGCCTAATGCCAGTCAGTTAAGAAGTAGAAGGGGGTAAAAAGTAACCTGTGGCGAGGGAGCTTGCTCCCGTTGGACTGCGCAGCAGTCCCATTTTTGGGGCCGCTTCGCGACCCAACGGGAGCAAGCTCCCTCGCCACAGGTACAGTGTTCGCCCTTAACTGACTGGCATTAGCCTCGCAGCCGGTTTTTTCATTTCAACGGTTTAGAACGAAGCGTCCTTCAACCCGTCGAGGTAACGCTCGGCATCCAGTGCCGCCATGCAGCCCGCGCCGGCGGAGGTGATCGCCTGGCGGTAAACGTGGTCAGCCACGTCACCGGCAGCGAAGATGCCTTCGATGTTGGTGGCAGTAGCGTTGCCTTCACGGCCGCCCTGCACGATCAGGTAACCGTCTTTGGCATCCAACACGCCTTCGAACAATGAGGTGTTCGGGGTGTGGCCGATGGCGATGAACACACCGTCGACAGTCAGTTCGTCGAAGCTGCCGTCGTTGTTCTTCAGGCGAGCACCGGTCACGCCCATGTTGTCGCCCAGGACTTCATCCAGGGTGGCGTTGAGCTTGAGGATGATCTTGCCTTCGGCAACCCGGGCGTGCAGCTTGTCGATCAGGATCTTCTCGGCGCGGAAAGTCTCGCGGCGGTGAACCAGGGTCACGGTGCTGGCAATGTTCGCCAGGTACAGCGCTTCTTCGACGGCGGTGTTGCCACCACCGACTACGGCAACGGGTTTGTTGCGATAGAAGAAACCGTCGCACGTGGCGCAGGCGGAAACGCCCTTGCCCATGAATGCTTCTTCCGACGGCAGGCCCAGGTAGCGGGCGCTGGCGCCGGTGGCGATGATCAGCGCGTCACAGGTGTAGACGCCGCTGTCGCCGGTCAGGCTGTAAGGCTTTTTCGAGAAGTCGACAGCGTTGATGTGATCGAAGACGATTTCGGTCTCGAAGCGCTCAGCGTGCTCTTTCATGCGTTCCATCAGCACCGGACCGGTCAGGCCATGGACATCGCCCGGCCAGTTGTCGACTTCGGTGGTGGTGGTCAGTTGACCGCCCGCCTGCATGCCGGTGATCAGCAGCGGCTTGAGGTTGGCCCGGGCTGCGTAGACAGCAGCGCTGTAACCGGCAGGGCCGGAACCGAGAATAATCACTCGCGAATGACGGGTATCAGACATGACTCACTCCTATCGACCGCCCGGACAACAGAACGGCTGGAATAAAAAAGGACCGCGAAGCACTTGGGGAAGGCTTGAACTCGCAGGCCCTGAAAAATAATGGGTGCAGCGTATCGAGGGGGGCAAGATTAAGGAAATACGGAATAACAATCCAGCTCATAGGTGGTCTCTATGCAGTCGTCTCTATTAATCGACGCCTTTGTTACCGTTAGTGTCGACATGTTGACCCCGCTTTCGCCTTTCAGGCAAAGCCGGTAAGGTCGGCGCGTTCGTCCCTTTGACCGGAGTTATCCATGCCCGCCCCCGCTCTCTCAGGCCCGCAATACCTGCGCGAAGGCCTCAAACTGGTGCTCAGCCCCGGCCTGCGCCTGTTCGTGCTGCTGCCGCTGGCAATCAACTTGATACTGTTCGTCGGATTGATCTACTTCGCCGGCCATCAGTTCAGCCTGTGGGTCGACACGCTGATGCCGACCCTGCCGAGTTGGCTGAGCTTCCTGAATTATCTCCTGTGGCCGCTGTTCGTGGTGCTGGTGGTACTGATGGTGTTTTTCACCTTCACCATGCTCGCCAACATCATCGCCGCGCCGTTCAACGGATTTCTCGCGGAAAAGGTCGAAGTGGTAGTGCGCGGCACCGACGACTTCCCACCCTTCAGTTGGGCAGAGTTGGCAGCCATGGTCCCCCGCACCCTGGCCCGGGAAATGCGCAAGCTGGGTTACTTCCTGCCACGGGCCATCGGCCTGTTTATCCTGTCGTTCATTCCGGTGGTCAACCTGGTGGCTGCACCGCTGTGGTTGCTGTTCGGGGTGTGGATGATGGCGATCCAGTACATCGACTACCCGGCGGATAACCACAAACTGGGCTGGAACGAAATGCTCGCCTGGCTGCGCCAGAAACGCTGGCAGAGCATGAGCTTCGGCGGGATCGTCTACCTGGTGTTGCTGGTGCCGGTGGTCAACCTGCTGATGATGCCGGCGGCAGTGGCTGGAGCGACGCTATTCTGGGTGCGCGAGCAAGGTGCCGAGGCGATGGCAGTGAAGAAGGCCTGAGCTGTCATAAATCCATCATCCAGATGACACAATGACGACATGGCCCGCGCCGACACTGGGGGCCATGACGAGCGCTTTGCTGCATATCACCCTGATTACCGAAACCTTCCCGCCGGAGATCAACGGGGTGGCCAATACCCTTGGCCGCCTGTGTGACGGTTTGCGCGCACGCGGCCATCAGGTGGAACTGATCCGTCCTCGCCAGGGCAGCGATCAAAGCCGGCCCAGCGATGATGGCTTGATGCTGTGCCGTGGCTGGCCGTTGCCTGGCTATCCGGGCCTGCAATGGGGGCAATCGTCGATGCACAAGTTGCTGCGGCGCTGGAAACGCCAGCGTCCGGACGTGTTGTACATCGCCACCGAAGGCCCGCTGGGTTTGTCGGCGCTACGAGCAGCACGGCGGCTGGGGATCCGCGTGGTCAGCGGCTTTCATACCAATTTCCAGCAGTACTCCAACCAGTACGGCCTGGGCATGCTGAGTCGGGTGCTGACCCACTACTTGCGCTGGTTTCACAACCGTTCGACCTTGACCCTGGTGCCCAGCGCCAGCCAACGGCTGGAACTGGAGCGCCGCCACTTCGAGCGACTGGGCATGCTGGCAAGAGGTGTCGACAGCCAGCTGTTCCACCCGGCCAAGCGCGACAATGACTTGCGTGAGGGTTGGGGGCTGGGCAACGACGATATCGCCGTACTGCACGTTGGGCGCCTGGCTCAGGAAAAGAACCTGGGCGTGCTCAAGCGTTGTTTCGATTCGCTGCAAGCCACTTATCCACAGCGTCAGTTAAAACTGATCATCGTCGGCGATGGCCCGCAACGGGTGATGTTGGAGAAAACGCTACCAGAGGCGATTTTCTGCGGCACTCAACGCGGCGAAGAGCTTGCCAGGCATTACGCCTCGGGCGATCTGTTCCTGTTTCCCAGCCTCACCGAGACCTTTGGCAACGTGGTTTTGGAGGCCATGGCCTCAGGGCTCGGCGTGGTGGCCTACGACCAGGCGGCCGCGACCCAGCATATCCGCCATGGTCACAACGGTGTGCTGGCGATGCCCGGGGATGAGGACGCGTTTTGTGACGCGACCAACTGGCTGCTGGACGGGCGCGAGCACTTGCGCCGGGTGCGACTCAATGCTCGGCAACACGCCAGCCGTCAGGGATGGCCGGCGATTATCGAGCAGTTTGAGCAGCAGTTGCGTGGTGTGTGCGTGGACGAGCAGGCGCTCCCCGTCCTGCCGCCGCTTATACCAGGGTCATCAGTGCCTCACGACTGAACGGCAAGATATCGCCCTCACGCCCTTCGCGGACCTTCACCGCCCAATCCGGATCCACCAGCAACGCACGACCGACCGCCACCAGATCGAACTCGTCGTTGTTCAGGCGCTCCAGCAGTTTTTCCAGGCTCGCTGGCTGGGCGATCTTGTCGGTGTTGACCATGAACTGCAGAAACTCGCCATCCAGGCCGACGCTGCCCACGGTAATGGTGGGTTTACCAGTGAGCTTGCGGGTCCAGCCGGCCAGGTTCAGGTCGGAGCCTTCGAACTCCGGCTCCCAGAAACGGCGGGTGGAGCAGTGGAAGATATCCACGCCCGCATCAGCCAATGGCTTGAGGAAATCGCCAAGGGCTTCAGGGGTTTGTACCAGGCGCGCGGTGTAGTCCTGCTGCTTCCATTGCGAGAAACGCAAGATGATCGGGAAGTCCGGGCCCACGGCGGCGCGGACCGCTTGAATCAATTCAATGGCAAAGCGCGAGCGGTTGGCCAGGTTGCCACCGTACTCGTCGGTACGCTGGTTGCTGCCTTCCCAGAAGAACTGGTCCACGAGATAACCGTGGGCGCCGTGGATTTCCACACCGTCCATGCCGATGCGTTGGGCATCCTTGGCGGCCTGGGCGAAGGCAGCGATCACCTCCTTGATGTCCTGGACCGTCATGCCATGGACCACGACCTTGCCGTCCTTGAGTTTCTCGGTCGGCCCATAACCCGGAACGCTGGCATCCGGCTCGGTGCCGATGCGACGCACACTGCCCACATGCCACAGTTGCGGGACAATCTTGCCGCCTTCGGCGTGCACGGCGTCGACTACTTTCTTCCAGCCGGCCAACGCAGCTTCACCGTAGAAATGCGGTACGTTCGGGTAGCCATTGGAGGCCTGATGGCCGACCACGGTGCCCTCGGTGATGATCAGACCCACACCGGCTGCGGCACGGCGACGGTAGTACTCGATAACTTTCGAATTGGGCACGCCACCCGGGGAAAACGAACGGGTCATGGGCGCCATGACCACGCGGGTCGACAATTGCAGTGCACCGAGCTGGAAGGGTTTGAACAAGGCTTGGACAGGCATGGGAGCACTCCACGAGAAAGGGGTTTTATGACGTGGATAATATGGGCAGTGCGCGGCGCTGAACAGCACTATTGATTGTGGTGATTAAGGGGTAAAAGCACGAAGGACTGTGGCGAGGGGGCTTGCCCCCGTTGGGCTGCGCAGCGGCCCTAAGCCGGGCAACCTGTTCTCTCTGGTGTATGCAGTGACTTTATTGGGGCCGCTTCGCAGCCCAACGGGGGCAAGCCCCTCGCCACAACAAGCCCCCACTACAACAATGGTGTATCAGGCCAGGGCTTTTTCGATGGCTTGAACAATGGTCGGATCATCCGGAGCAGTACGGGGCGAGAAACGCGCCAGTACCCGACCGTCCTTGCCCAGCAGGAATTTTTCGAAGTTCCAGGTGATATCCCCAGGAAACTCGGCGCCCTCGCCCGCCAGCAAACGGTACAACTGGTGACGCTCAGGCCCATTGACCTCAAGCTTGCTGCCCAGGGGAAAGCTCACGCCATAGTTAAGGCTGCAGAACGCCTGGATCTCCTCTTCGGTACCCGGCTCCTGGCCCGCAAACTGATTGCACGGCAGGCCCAGCACGGTGAAACCCTGGCCCTTGTATTGCTGATAGAGGTTTTCCAGCGCCGCATATTGCGGTGTCAGCCCACATTTGGAGGCGACGTTGACCACCAGCACGACTTGCCCCTTGAAGGGCGCCAGAGGCAGCTCCTGACCATTGAGGCCAGTCAGATTAAGGTCGTGGAAAGCACTCATGACGAACTCCAGATATCCATGTTCTTCGCGTAACAGCGGTTTGAGATTACAACCGCCAAGTCGGCAATAATAGCTGCCGATCAAAAAAGGCGCCCGAAGGCGCCTTTTTCCAACTGACAGACCTTAGCCCATCAATTAATGGTGATGACCGCCTTCACCGTGGACGTGACCGTGGGCCACTTCTTCCTGGGAAGCGTCGCGGATAGCCACGATCTTGACCTGGAAGTTCAGGCGCTGGCCAGCCAACGGGTGGTTGCCGTCAACGGTGACATCGTCGCCGTCCAGGTCACGGATGGTGACGATCTGCATCTGGCCATCTGGAGCGGAAGCGTGGAACTGCATGCCCACTTCCAGTTCATCAACACCTTCGAACATGCTGCGGCTCAGGGTGCTGACCAGTTCGGCGGAGTATTCACCGTAGGCATCTTCAGGTTCTACGGCAACGGTCAGTTCATCACCGACCTCTTTGCCTTCCAGAGCCTTTTCCAGGCCCGGGATAATGTTACCTGCGCCTTGCAGGTAGACCAGCGGCGCGCCGCCGGCAGAACTGTCGATGACCTCACCAGCGTCGTTGGTCAGGGTATAGTCAATGGAGACAGCCTTATTGGCGGCGATCGGCATGGGGCGAGACCTTTTGCATAAGAATGAAGAACGGACAAGTCTAAACAAGGATTTGCCCGAAAGCGAACAGAACCCGGACAAACGGGGTCGAACAAGCGACTCGACGGTCATGGGTTTTCATCAGGATGAAGACCAACACTGGGTCGTCGAGCTTTCCTGCGGCCACACCCAACACCTGCGCCACCAGCCGCCGTGGCAATCCCGGGCCTGGGTCAATGACCCTGCGCAACGCCTTGAAAAAATAGGCCGGCCCTTTGCGTGTGGCTGGTGTGCGCAGGACTCAGATAGAGATAACCTTGGCACTTGATTCCCCCGGTAGGCCATCAGCTATAGACAGCCACCGAAGCCATGCACCTCCAGAGAATTCGCATGCAGACTTTTTTTATCGCGCCCACCGATTTTGGTGTGGGTCTGACCTCCATCAGCCTTGGGCTGGTGCGCACCCTTGAACGGGCCGGACTGAAAGTCGGCTTCTTCAAACCCATTGCCCAGCCGCATCCCGGCGATACGGGGCCGGAGCGTTCTACCGAGCTGGTAGCCCGTACCCATGGCCTGAAACCGCCACAGCCGCTGGGCCTGGCCCACGTCGAGCGCATGCTCGGCGACGGCCAGTTGGATGAGTTGCTGGAAGAAATCATCACCCTTTACCAGCAAGCAGCCGTGGGCAAGGACGTGCTGATCGTCGAAGGCATGGTGCCAACCCGCAGCGCCAGCTATGCCGCACGGGTCAACCTGCACCTGGCGAAAAGCCTGGATGCCGAAGTGATTCTGGTCTCGGCGCCGGAAAACGAAGTGCTGACCGAGCTGTCCGGCCGCGTGGAACTGCAGGCCCAACTGTTTGGCGGCCCGAAAGACCCGAAAGTCCTCGGTGTGATCCTCAACAAGGTGCGCACCGAGGAAAGCATGGAGGCGTTCTCCGCGCGGCTCAAAGAGCATTCGCCATTGTTGCGCAGCGGTGATTTCCGCCTGCTGGGCTGCATTCCCTACCAGCCGGAACTCAACGCCCCGCGCACCCGCGACGTGGCTGACCTGATGGGCGCGCAAATCCTCAACGCCGGCGACTACGAAACCCGGCGCATGACCAAAATCATCATCTGCGCCCGCACCATGCGCAACACCGTGGAGCTGCTCAAGCCTGGTGTGCTGGTGGTAACGCCGGGGGATCGCGATGACATCATCCTCGCCGTCAGCCTCGCCGCCATCAACGGCGTGCCCCTGGCCGGCCTGCTGCTGACCAGCGACACCCTGCCCGACCCACGCATCATGGACCTGTGCCGTGGTGCCTTCCAGGCCGGGCTACCGGTGTTGTCGGTAAGCACTGGCTCTTACGACACCGCCAACCTGCTCAACAGCCTGAACAAGGAAATCCCGATTGATGACCGCGAACGTGCGGAGATCATCACCGACTTCGTCGCCAGCCACCTCGACGCCCGCTGGTTGCACCAACGCTGTGGCACGCCTCGGGAGATGCGCCTGTCGCCGGCGGTGTTCCGTTATCAATTGATCCAGCGCGCCCAGGCGGCCAACAAGCGCATCGTCCTGCCCGAAGGCAGCGAGCCGTTGACCGTGCAGGCCGCCGCGATCTGCCAGGCACGAGGCATCGCCCGTTGCGTGTTGCTGGCCAAACCTGCGGACGTGGAAGCGGTAGCCCGGGCGCAAGGTATCGAGCTGCCCGAAGGCTTGGAGATTCTCGACCCGGACCTGATTCGCCAACGCTATGTCGAGCCCATGGTGGCCTTGCGCAAAAGCAAAAGTCTCAACGCTCCGATGGCCGAGCAGCAACTGGAAGACACCGTGGTGATCGCCACCATGATGCTCGCGCTGGATGAAGTCGACGGCCTGGTCTCCGGCGTCATCCACTCCACCGCCAACACCATCCGCCCGGCTTTGCAGCTGATTAAAACCGCGCCAGGCTGCACCTTGGTGTCGTCGGTATTTTTCATGCTGTTCCCCGAGCAGGTGCTGGTCTACGGCGACTGCGTGATGAACCCCCACCCAAGCGCCGCAGAGCTTGCGGAAATTGCCCTGCAAAGTGCCGACTCGGCTGCCGCATTCGGTATCACGCCTCGGGTGGCGATGATCAGCTATTCCAGTGGTGATTCGGCCAGCGGCGAAGAAGTGGAAAAGGTTCGTGAAGCCACGCTGCTCGCCCACGAAGCCCAAAGCTCGCTGCTGATCGACGGCCCGTTGCAATACGACGCCGCCGCCAACGAAACCGTTGCCCGGCAACTGGCCCCCAACAGCCTGGTCGCCGGCAAGGCCACGGTGTTCGTGTTCCCCGACCTGAACACCGGCAACACCACCCACAAAGCGGTGCAACGCAGTGCCGATTGCGTCAGCCTGGGGCCGATGCTGCAAGGCCTGCGCAAACCGGTGAACGACCTGCCCCGCGGGGCCCAGGTGGACGACATCGTGTACACCATCGCTCTGACTGCGATTCAAGCCGCCAACCGACCTATGGATGTCTAAATGCTGGATTTTCTACCTGCCGCCGTGCGCGGGGTGATCGCCTCGCTGTTGTTGGCGTTGAACACGATCCTGCTGTGTTCGTTCCTGTTTATCGTGGCGTTGTTCAAGCTGCTGCCGTTTGCCAAGCGCTTCAGCGAATGGCTGATGAACCACACCCACGAGGCATGGATCGGTAACAACAAGGCCTGGATGAACCTGGTGCGCCGCACCCGCTGGCACCTGACCGGCCTTGAGGGGTTGGACTACGAGCATTCTTATCTGGTGACCAGTAACCACCAGAGCTGGGTCGACATCATGGTGCTGCAATACGTGCTTAACCGCCGTATCCGTCCGCTGAAGTTTTTCCTGAAGCAGGAGTTGATTTGGGTCCCGGTGATCGGTCTGGCCTGGTGGGCTTTGGGCTTCCCGTTCATGAAGCGCTACACCAAGGCCTACTTGGAAAAGCATCCGGAGAAGAAAGGCAAGGACCTGGAAACCACCCGCAAGACCTGCGCAAAGTTTCGCGACAACCCGGTGGGGATTTTCAACTTTGCCGAGGGCACTCGGTTTACCGTGGGTAAGCATGCACAGCAGAAGTCGCCGTTTCGCTATTTGCTCAAGCCCAAGGCCGGTGGCATTGCCTTTGTGCTGGATGCCATGGGTGAACAGCTGAAGTCGCTGGTGAACGTGACCATTCACTACCCTGGCGGGCGTCCCGGGTATTGGGATTTGCTGTGCGGGAATGTGAAAGACGTGGTGGTGCAGTTTGAAGAAGTGCAGATCCCTGTGCAGTTCATTGGTAAGAACTATGAGCAGGATGGGGAATATCGGTTGGAATTCCAGGGGTGGATCAATGGGTTGTGGGAGGAGAAAGACGAATTGCTCGCCAAATTGCACACAGATTTGCCAGGCAAACGGTAATTAAAATGTGGGAGCGGGCTTGCTCGCGAAAGCAGAGTGTCAGCCAATACATGTATGACTGATACACCGCTTTCGCGAGCAAGCCCGCTCCCACATTTGACCGAGTTGTTTTCAAGGCCCCACAAAAAAGCCCGCCACCGAGTGATCGATGGCGGGCTTTTTTGTGCAGCTCTGAAGCTTAAATCGCGCCGCGCTGACGCAACAGCTCCAGCACTTGCTTGACGCTTTCTTCCAGCGACAACACCTGGGTGTCGATCACCAGATCGGCATTCAGTGGCACGTCATACGGGAAGGACTCGCCCGGGATGTTATCCCCGCCCGCTGCATACAAGCCTTGCGGATCACGCTCGGCACACACCAGCGGCGAAGCCTGCACGTACACGGTCAGCAAACGATCGCCGCCGATCAGCGCCTTGGCCTGTTCACGACCTTCAGCATCTGGGGCAACGAAGGCGGCCAGCGTCAGCAAGCCGGCTTCGTTGAACTGACGCGCAACGTGAGCAGCACGACGCCAGTTCTCGGTACGCCCGGCCCGGTCCTGTGGCAAACCTTTATTCAGATCATGGCGCAGGTTCTGCCCATCGAGCACAAACACCGCACGGCCCATGTCGAACAGCTTGCGTTCAACCGCGTAGGCCAGGGTGCTTTTGCCGGCGCCAGACAGACCGCTGAACAACACGGTAGCCGGTTGCTGGCCGAAGCGCTGGGCGCGCTCTTCAGTGGCAACGTGCGCCAACTTGCCGTGCTGCGCCGCGCTGCCGTGAGTCACAGGCTGCGCGATGATCATGCCCGCCGCCACGGTGCCGTTGGTCAAACGGTCGATGACGATGAACGAACCCGTGGTGCGGTTGCTGGCGTAACCATCGAGGGCGATGGCCGCATCGAGGCTGACCTTGACCCGGCCGATCTCGTTCAACTGCAAGGCACTGGCAGGCCCTTCGGCCAAGGTGTTCACATCCACGCGATGCACAATGCTGGTAATGGAACCCGGCACGTAGCTGGTGGCGCGTTTGATGTCGTATTTCTTGCCCGGCAGCATCGGTTCTTCGGCCATCCACACCAGCATGGCGTCGAAGGTGTCGGTCACTTGCGGCACATTGTCGGCATGCACCAGCAGGTCGCCACGGGAGATGTCGATCTCGTCTTCCATGGTCAGGGTCACGGCCTGGCCGGGGCCGGCGTGCTCCAGTTCACCTTCGAAGGTGACGATGGATTTGACGCGGCTGCTCTTGCCCGACGGCAGCACCACGACTTCGTCGCCCTTGTGAACGATGCCGCTGGCCAGGGTACCGGCGAAACCACGGAAGTTCAGGTTCGGACGGTTGACGTACTGCACCGGGAAACGCAAGTCGGTGTAGTTGCGATCGTTGGCGATCTCGACGGTTTCGAGGATCTCCATCAGCGACTGGCCGGTGTACCAAGGCGAACGCTCGCTCTTGTTCACCACGTTGTCGCCCTTGAGGGCCGACATCGGCACAAACGCCATGGTGCTCGGCTTGAACGCGATACCTTCGGCGAACTTCAGGTAATCGGCCTTGATCGACTCGAACACACGTTGGTCAAAGCCATTGATGTCCATCTTGTTGACGGCCACCACGATGTGTTTGATGCCCAGCAACGAGGCGATAAAGCTGTGGCGACGGGTCTGGGTCTGCACGCCGTAGCGGGCGTCGATCAGAATGATCGCCAGGTCACAGGTGGAGGCACCGGTGGCCATATTGCGGGTGTACTGTTCATGGCCAGGGGTGTCGGCGATGATGAATTTGCGCTTGGCGGTGGAGAAATAGCGGTAGGCAACATCAATGGTGATGCCCTGCTCACGCTCGGCCTGCAGGCCGTCGACCAGCAATGCCAGGTCGATATCGTCACCGGTGGTGCCGACTTTCTTCGAATCGCGGGTGATGGCTTCCAGATGGTCTTCGTAGATCATCTTGGAGTCGTGCAGCAGGCGCCCGATCAGGGTGCTCTTGCCGTCGTCGACGTTGCCACAGGTCAGAAAGCGCAGCATTTCCTTGCGTTCGTGCTGGCCCAGGTAGGCGAGGATGTCCTCGCTGATCAAATCAGATTGATGCGACATGACAACCCCTTAGAAATAACCCTGACGTTTTTTATCTTCCATGGAGCCGGCGCCATCGTGATCGATGACTCGGCCCTGGCGCTCGGAAGTTCGCGTCAGGAGCATTTCCTGAATGATGTCCGTCAGCGTCTCAGCTTCGGACTCCACCGCGCCCGTCAACGGGTAGCAGCCAAGGGTACGGAAACGCACTTTCTTTTTGACGATTCGGGCTTTGTCCTCGTCGGACAGGTGCTCGAGAATGCGCTCGTCGTCAATCATGATCAGCGTGCCATTCTTCTCGATCACATCGCGTTCGGCGGCGAAGTACAGCGGCACGATCGGGATGCCTTCAAGGTAGATGTACTGCCAGATATCCAGCTCGGTCCAGTTGGACAGCGGGAACACACGGATCGATTCGCCCTTGTTGACGTTGCCGTTGTAGACGTTCCACAGCTCCGGGCGCTGGTTTTTCGGGTCCCAGCGGTGTTTGCTGTCGCGGAACGAGTACACGCGCTCTTTGGCACGGGATTTCTCTTCATCGCGACGGGCACCGCCGAAAGCAGCGTCGAAACCGTACTTGTCGAGGGCCTGTTTCAGGCCTTCGGTCTTCATGATGTCGGTGTGCTTGGCGCTGCCGTGGGTGAAGGGGTTGATACCCTGCGCCACGCCGTCCGGGTTGACGTGGGTGATCAGCTCCAGGCCAAGCTCTTCAACCATACGGTCGCGGAACTTGTACATTTCCTGGAATTTCCACTGGGTGTCGACGTGCATCACCGGAAACGGCAGCTTGCCCGGGAAAAATGCCTTGCGCGCCAGATGCAGCATCACGGCGGAGTCTTTACCGATCGAGTAGAGCATCACCGGGTTATCGAACTCTGCGGCGACCTCGCGGATGATGTGGATGCTTTCCGCCTCCAGCTGTTTCAGATGCGTCAGTTTGTCGACCATGGCTACTCACGGAAAAACGATCTTATGGACGGCCAGCGGGCCGTGTTCGAGCGGGGCATGCTAGCACAGCACCTGCTTCTATTCAGGGAGCCAGCTAGAACGAAACGGTATATGAATATACCGGTGGGTTTGGCCACATGGGCCGGCCGAACTCGGTAAATGTGGGAGTTGTCGAGCCCCAGCGAGGCTGCGATGGGATCGCTGCGGTTTGACAGGTACACCGAGGTAATGCCATCGCAGCCTCGCTGAGGCTCGACAACTCCCACAATTGTTCTATGTCGTCAGCTAGATCGGGTTGGGACAATCGATGAATAGATGTTCGAGAGCAAAGCGTCGGGCCAGGTAATCCCCCAGCGCCTGCACGCCATAACGCTCAGTGGCGTGGTGACCGGCGGCAATGAAGCTGATGTCGTTTTCCCGCGCACTGTGGAAGGTCTGCTCCGACGCTTCGCCACTTAAATACAGGTCAACACCGGCCAGCACGGCCTGATCGATATAACCCTGGCCGCCACCCGTGCACCAGCCGACACGGCGGATCATCTCGCTGCCTTCAATCAGCAATGGCTCACGGCCCATGGCGTCCTGCACGCGGCGGGCAAAGTCGCGGGGTGACACAGGCTCAGCCAGCGAGCCCACCAGGCCGACAATTTTAAGGTTATCCGGGTCCAGCGGGCCTTCGACGGTGATGTCCAGTTGCCGAGCAAGCTGCACGTTGTTGCCGACGTCGGGGTGCAGGTCCAGGGGCAAGTGATAGGCCAGCAAGCTGATGTCGTGCTTGAGCAAGGTTTTCAGGCGCCGCTGCTTCATACCGGTGATGCACGGGCTTTCGCCCTTCCAGAAATAGCCATGGTGCACCAGCACGAGGTCGGCCTGGGCTTCGACCGCCGCGTCCAACAGCGCCTGGCTCGCCGTGACGCCGCTGACGATGCGCCGCACCTGGGGTCGACCCTCGACCTGCAGGCCATTGGGGCAATAATCGGCAATTTTCGCGCTGTTGAGGTAGCGGTCTGCTTCCTCGACTAAGGTGCTCAGGGCGACGGCCATAAAAGACTCCTAAATATCCCGTTCGGAGGCGCTCGCGGCCTCGTATAATGCGCGACATTATGGGCGCTCTTGCGCCCCCTGCAACCTGTCAGGATTTTTCTTAATGCTCAAGGCACTGCGTTTTTTTGGATGGCCATTGTTGGCTGGCGTGCTGATCGCGATGCTGATTATTCAGCGTTATCCACAATGGGTCGGCCTGCCGACCTTTGACGTCAACCTGCAACAAGCACCGCAAACCAGCGCGGTGGTACAAGGCCCGGTGACCTACGCCGATGCCGTCGTCATCGCAGCGCCTGCGGTGGTCAACCTGTACACCACCAAGGTCATCAACAAACCGGCCCATCCACTGTTTGAAGACCCGCAGTTCCGGCGTTTTTTCGGTGACAACTCGCCCAAGCAGCGACGCATGGAGTCGAGCCTGGGCTCCGGGGTGATCATGAGCCCGGAAGGCTACATCCTTACCAATAACCACGTGACCACCGGTGCAGACCAGATCGTCGTGGCCCTGCGTGACGGCCGGGAAACCCTGGCCCGCGTAGTCGGCAGTGACCCGGAAACCGACCTCGCAGTGCTGAAAATCGATTTGAAGAGCCTGCCCTCGATCACCATCGGCCGCTCCGAAAGCCTGCGGGTCGGCGACGTAGCGCTGGCCATTGGCAACCCGTTCGGCGTCGGCCAGACGGTGACCATGGGCATCATCAGCGCCACCGGGCGCAATCAGTTGGGCCTCAACAGCTACGAAGACTTTATCCAGACCGATGCGGCGATCAACCCCGGCAACTCCGGCGGTGCGCTGGTGGATGCCAACGGCAACCTGACCGGGATCAACACGGCGATCTTCTCCAAATCCGGCGGCTCCCAGGGCATCGGCTTCGCGATCCCGGTGAAGCTGGCCATGGAAGTGATGAAGTCGATCATCGAACATGGCCAGGTCATTCGTGGCTGGCTGGGGATTGAAGTGCAGCCGTTGACCAAGGAGTTGGCGGAGTCCTTTGGGCTGACCGGTCGCCCTGGCATCGTGGTCGCCGGGATCTTCCGCGACGGCCCAGCGCAGAAAGCCGGGCTGCAATTGGGTGATGTGATCCTCAGCATCGACGGCGAGCCGGCGGGTGATGGGCGCAAATCGATGAACCAGGTGGCGCGGATCAAACCCACTGACAAGGTCACCATCCAGGTCATGCGCAATGGCAAAGAGCTCAAGCTGTCGGCAGAGATCGGCTTGCGGCCGCCGCCGGCACCGGTGAAAGAAGAGGAATAACCCGCGGCTTGCAGGAGCCTGTGCGCAGGCTCCTGTAACCCAACATTTCAATAAGCATTCATTCTCATCGGTTATGTTATGTTGTTTCAATATCGCTATTGGAACGCTCTACCATGCCGTCTCGAAAATTTGCACCCTTGGCCGGAATCGCCTTGGGTTTGCTGGTGGACCCGGTCTACGCCGAAGACGCCTCCACCGTTGAACTGGACACCATCAGCGTCACCAGTGAGGCATACGAATCCGCCACCAGTCCCGTTAAAGGCTATCGCGCCACTCGTTCCGCCAGCGCCACCAAAACTGACACCGCCATACGCGACATCCCACAGTCCATCAGCGTAATTCCCGCCACGGTGCTTAAAGACCTGGGCAGTACCAACGTCGAACGCGCCCTGGAATTTGCCGGCGGCGTGTCCAAGCAGAACAACTTCGGCGGCCTGACTCTTTACGAATACAGCGTGCGCGGGTTCACCACCTCGGAGTTCTACCAGGACGGTTTCAGCGCCAACCGCGGCTACCCGAGCACCCCGGACGCGGCCAACATCGAACGTGTCGAGGTACTCAAGGGCCCCGCCGCCAGCCTATATGGCCGTGGTGATCCCGGCGGCACCGTGAATATCGTCACCAAGAAGCCGCAGCCCGAAGCCTTCACCACTGTGCAGACCAGCGCCGGCAGCTGGGATCGCTACCGCACCACCCTTGACGTCAACACGCCACTGGACAGCGAAGGCCGCGTGCTGTCGCGGGTCAACCTGGCAGTGGAGGACAATCACAGCTTCCGTGATCACGTGCAAAGCAAGCGGGTGTTCGTCGCACCGTCTTTCAGTTGGCAACTGGACCCGGACACCAGCCTGCTGGTGGAAAGCGAATTCGTGCGCCACAGCTCGACCTTCGACCGAGGCGTCGTCGCGCCCAACAACCGCTGGGGCGGCGTCTCCCGCTCGACCTTCCTCGGCGAACCCAACGATGGCGATATCCGCAACCACAACAACCGCCTGCAAGCGACCCTTGAGCATCACCTCAACGATGCCTGGAAGCTGCGCCTGGCCAGCCATTACAAACAAGGCAGCCTGTGGGGCGACGCCTCGGAGAGTCGCGCGCTGAATGCCGATGGTCACACCATCAACCGCCGCTACCGTGAACGCTCCACCGGTTGGCACGACAGCATTACCCAGCTGGAGCTGCGTGGCCTGTTCGACATCGGCAGTTGGCAACACGAGCTGCTGATTGGTACTGAGTACGAGGATTACCGCAAGAAAGAACGGGTGACCGCCATCGGTGGCAGCAACTACGCGATCGACATCTATAAGCCGATCTACGGCCAGCCCAAGCCCAATGGCGAGCGCTCCGGTACCGACTTCTATGAGCACGTGAAAAGCCAGGCCCTGAACCTGCAAGACCAGATCGTCTTCAGCGACCGCCTGCGGGGCATGATCGGTGCGCGCTTCGAGCACTTCGAACAACGTACCGACGACTACGCCCGCAACCACGCCAAAAGCCGACAAACCCACGATGTCCTGACTCAACGTGCCGGGTTGCTCTACCAACTGACGCCGCAAATGGGCGTGTTCGCCAACGCCTCCACCTCGTTCAAACCCAACAATGGCCTGGACGCCGGCGGTAAATCCTTCAAGCCGGAAGAAGGCGTAGGTTACGAAGTCGGCATCAAGAGCGAACTGTTCGACGACCGCCTGAGCACCACCCTCGCCGCCTTTCATATCGAAAAGGAGAACGTCCTGGCCAGGGACCCGGCTACCGACACCGACCGAGCCATGGGCAAGGCCCGCAGCCAGGGTTTTGACCTGCAACTGACCGGAAAATTGACTGATGCCGTACGGGTTATCGGCGCCTTTGCCTACATCGATGCCGAAGTCACCAAGGGCGACAAAACCATCCCCTCCGGCAGCCAGATTCTCGGCGTGGCCAAGCGCAGCGGCAGTCTGTTGGGGGTGTATGAGTTTCAGGACGGCCTGCTGCGCGGATCCGACCTCGGCGCCGCTTTCACCTACGTCGGTGATCGCTCGGGTGAAGCCGGCGGCAGCTTTGAGTTGCCGGCGTACCACACCGTCGACCTGCTGGCCCATTACAAGGCCAGCGACAACGTCACCGTGGGCCTGAACCTCAACAACCTGTTCGATGAGAAATACTACGAGCGGTCCTACAGCAACTACTGGGTCATGCCCGGGGAACCGCGCAACTTCACCGTCAGCCTGACCCTCAACCTGTAAAAGGACGTCACCATGCTCCCTCTCAAATCATTGGCAGTGCTGGGCCTACTGTTTGCCACCCAGGTATCGGCCCATGGCCTGTGGACCGAACAACGACGCGGCAATATCGAAGTCATCTACGGCCATGGCGCCGAGGACAATGCCTTCAAGGCCCAGAAAATCAGTGGCGCCTGGGCCTACGATGCGGGCGGAAAAATGATCCCGGTCACGGTACAACGTCTGGACGATCATGCCCGCCTGCAACCGCTCAAACCACCCGCCGTGCTGGCGGTAGCGCTGGATAACGGGATGTGGTCGAAGACTGCGGATAACAAGTGGATCAACCAGGGCCGCAGTAAAGTGCCTGGCGCGGTCGAGTCTACCCAGACCTTCAAATACAGCCTGGCGATTTACCAACCCGGGGCGAAATTGCCCAAGCTGGATCAGATCAAGCTGCTGATCCTGCCGGAAGTTGACCCTCTGACCGTAGGCCCGGGCAAATCCTTGCCGGTGCAAGTCCTGCTCGATGGCAAGCCGGCGGCGGGAATCAAGTTGATTGGCGACTACCGCAATGCACCCAACACCTTGAGCACCGAGACCGACGCTGAAGGCCGTGCCCAGGTACTGGTGCGTAATGAAGGGTTGAATGTGATTGCGGCGCAGGTGGAAATCCCGCTGAAAGATAATGCCGACGTGGCGACTCGCGGACTATTCAGTTCGCTGACGTTCCTTGGCGAACCGCACCACGAATAACCCCGCTGACTCAGAGTGAGCACAGTAGTCAATGTGGGAGCGGGCTTGCTCGCGAAAGCGGTGTGCCAGTCAACGGATATATTGACTGAAACACCGCTTTCGCGAGCAAGCCCGCTCCCACATTTGGATCTTCATTCGGCTTGACTACAGCGCTACTGGCGCTCTTTCACACAAGGTATTGAGCGCCACTGCCCACTGCTCGTCATCATTCAAACACGGCACCAGCACCAACTCCTCACCACCCGCTTCGCGGAACTGCTCCAGCCCGCGATCACCTATCTCCTCCAGCGTCTCGATGCAATCGGCCACAAATGCCGGGCACATCACCAGCAACTTCTTCACCCCTTGCCGGGCCAATGCTTCCAGCCGCGCTTCGGTATAGGGTTCGATCCATTTCGCCCGCCCCAGTCGCGATTGGAACGCCACCGACCACTTGCCCTGCGGTAAACCCATACGCTCGGCAAAGTCCCGGGCAACGCTGAAACACTGACCGCGATAACAGGTAGCTCGCACCTGCGGCGAGGCATTGGCGCAGCAATTGGTAGCACCGTCGAACTCATGGCCCGGATTGAGTTTTTTCAGGTGTCGCTCGGGCAGCCCATGGAAGCTGAACAACAGGTGATCGAAGTCCTGCTGCAAGTGTGGCTTGGCACTGGCTACCAGAGCGTCGAGGTATTCCGGCTGGTCGTAGAACGGCTGCAAAATCGAAAACTGGATCGCCAGCTTCTTGTCCCGTACCACACGCTTGGCTTCTTCAACCACTGTGGTCACGGTGCTGTCGGCAAACTGCGGGTACAGCGGCGCCAGGGTGACTTTCTTGATGCCCTGGGCAGCCAGCCGGGTCAGCACGCTCTCAATGGACGGTTCGCCGTAGCGCATCGCCAACTCCACCGGGCCTTGAGTCCACTGCGCCGTCATTTGCTGCTGCAAGCGACGACTAAGGACCACCAGAGGCGAGCCTTCGTCCCACCAGATCGAGGCATAGGCATGGGCCGATTGCTCGGGACGCTTGATCAGGATCAGTGACACCAGTAACCGTCGCACCGGCCATGGCAGGTCGATCACGTAAGGGTCCATCAGGAATTGATTGAGGTAGCTGCGCACATCGGCCACCGAAGTGGAGGCCGGTGAACCCAGGTTGACCAGTAACAACGCGTGATCCGTCATGCAACATCCTATCTCTAGAGGCGGCTGGACAAATCGTCCAGGGCCGCCTGCAACTCAGTAAACTGGAAAGTGAAACCGGCGGCCAACAACCGCTGGGGAATCGCCCGCTGGCCACCCAGCAACAAGCCGGACAACTCGCCCAGGCCGATACGCAAGGCGAAGGCCGGCATGGGCATGAACGCTGGGCGGTGCAGCACGTTGCCCAGCGTCTTGGCGAATTCAAGATTGCGCACCGGCTGCGGCGCGCAGGCATTATAAGGACCCCGGGCGTCAGTCTTGTGCAGAAGAAAATCAATCAGGGCGATTTGATCCTTGATATGCACCCACGGCATCCACTGCCGGCCATTGCCGATAGGCCCGCCCAGCGCCAGTTTGAACGGCAACAGCAGCCGTGACAAAAAGCCGCCCTCGGCGGCCAGGACCAATCCGGTACGCACCAGTACAACTCGAATGCCAATAGCGTCCGCACGCTGGGCGGTTTCTTCCCAGGCAATGCACAACTGGCTGGGGAAATCGTCCAGCACCGGACCGCTGTCTTCGGTCAGTTCGCGCTCACCGCCATCACCGTACCAACCCACGGCAGAACCGGAGATCAATACCCCCGGTTTGTGCTCAAGGCCATCGAGCCAGGCAAGCAGGGTTTCAGTCAGGCCGATCCGGCTGCTCCACAACAATGCCTTGCGTTTGTGGGTCCAGGGCCGACCGGCAATGGGTGCGCCGGCCAGGTTAATCACCGCGTCCACCGGCTCGTTAATGTCCTGCAGACGGGCGACGCCTTGCACCTGGGCACCGCAGAGCTTGGCCACTTGCTCCGGATGACGGCTCCACACACTCAAGCGATGCCCCTGAGCCTGCCAGTACTGGCAGAGCTGGCGGCCGATCAGACCCGTACCGCCCGTCAGCAAAATATGCATGAGTTTTTCCTCGTGTAACGTTCGCCGTCCACCACTGGTCTATTTTATAGACAGGGATCTTTTAAATCGGGCGCAACGTTGGTTTAACCCTCAGGTTTAACCATAGAACACGCCAAACGATCAGGCATGCCAAAACTTATACCAAAAAACAATATTGTACAGCTATTGGTGTCGGCGTAGTCTGTACCCAACGGTAAAACGAGGCCTCCCATGACTGTTCCCATCGCGATCATTGGTACCGGCATCGCCGGACTCTCCGCCGCTCGAGCGTTGAAAGACGCCGGGCATGTTGTACAACTCTTCGATAAAAGCCATGGCAGCGGTGGCCGCATGTCCAGCCAGCGCAGCGACGCCGGCGCACTGGACTTGGGGGCCCAGTATTTCACTGCCCGTGACCGGCGCTTCGTCAATGAAGTACAACGCTGGCAGGCCAATGGTTGGGCCGCAGAGTGGGAGCCCCAGTTGTACAACTTCAAGTCCGGTCAATTCAGCCCCTCACCGGATGAACAGACCCGCTGGGTCGGCACCCCACGCATGAGCGCTATCACTCGGGCGTTGCTGGATGACCTGCCGGTAGAGTTCGGTTGCCGGATCACCGATGTGTTCCAGGGCACACAGCATTGGAACCTGCTGGACGCCGACGGTGGTAACCACGGCCCATTCAGTCACGTCATCATCGCCACCCCGGCGCCGCAAGCCACCGCGCTGCTGGCCGCCGCACCGAAACTGGCAAGTGTCGCCGCCGGCGTGAAGATGGACCCGACCTGGGCCGTTGCCCTGGCCTTCGACACCCCGCTGGACACCCCCATGGAAGGCTGTTTCGTACAGGACAGCCCACTCGACTGGCTGGCCCGCAACCGCAGCAAACCGGGACGCGACACCACCCTCGACACCTGGGTGCTACACGCCACCAGTGCCTGGAGCAAGCAGCATCTGGACTTGCCCAAAGAGGCAGTGATCGAACAGTTGCACGGTGCCTTTGCTGAACTGCTGCACAGCGCCATGCCTGCCCCGATTTTCAGTCTGGCCCACCGCTGGCTCTATGCTCGACCGTCCGGCAGCCATGAATTTGGCGTATTGGCCGACGCCGACCTTGGGCTGTACGTGTGCGGAGACTGGTGCCTCTCAGGCCGGGTCGAGGGCGCTTGGCTCAGTGGCCAGGAAGCGGCACGGCGATTGATCGCGCATCTGTAGCACTGTCGGGTTCCATCGAAACTCATCAGGAACGGCCTTGGCACCCGTACGTAGTCTGGGCTGTAATGGTGGTGCGGGATACATAGCCTCGCTGGCGCTCGACAACTACGGGGGTATGTCCTGAGTCGCCATCTCGCCGCAAATACCTATACAGAATATTTGACTTGTACAGCATCAAACCTATGATGAGGTTTAGTTGTACAAAAATATGGATCTGTACAGGAATTTTGTAGAGGTTTGGCCATGTCCAGCACCCCGTCCGTCACCCGCAAACCAAACATCGCCAGCAGTGCCTGCCCGTTTTGCGTCCGCCACCCGAATCTGGCGGCGCAAGAAGAGACTCGGCCCAATGACCCCATGCTTCAGGAAAACTTTCTGACCCGGTCTTTCATCTATTCCTCCTGGCAACAACTGCTCACCGAAGGCCTGACTCGCCATCGCCTGCTGGAATTCCACGCGCGCTACAAATACCTGCTGATGGCCCACAGCCCGGCTCACTACAAAAGCCTGGGCAACCTGCTGGGCAGCATGACCAAGGGTGACGACCTCGACCTGCTGGCCGCCAGCTATTTCAGCGAACTGATGACCGCCCTGAAAAAAAGCGCCACCCGTGGCACCCACACCAACGTGCTGCAACACATCAGCGGTTACCTCAAGCAGGCCATCAGCGCCGAAGACAAACAGGAAATGCAGACCGTCATCAGCCAATATCACCAAGGCGTCGTGCCGCTCGTGGTGCCGCTGACCCTGCTCAAACACCACTTTCGCCTACACCCGGACCGTTACATCGCGCAGCAGGCCTACCTGCAACCGCATCCGGAAAACCTCGGCCTGCGTAATGCGATTTAAACCATGAGTACTTCTGTGCAAGACGATATCGATGTCGGCAACGACTTCGCCCAAGCCCTGGAACAAGGCTGGTTGCCAATCCGCGAAGTGGCGCGCCAGACCGGCGTCAACGCCGTGACTTTGCGGGCCTGGGAGCGGCGCTACGGCCTGATCGTGCCCCAACGCACGCCCAAGGGGCACCGCCTGTTTAGCCTCGAACATGTGCAGCGCGTCCATTCCATCCTCACCTGGCTCAACCGTGGCGTACCGGTCAGCCAAGTTAAAAAACTGATCGACACCGCACCAACCAGCAACGACGAAACCCCAAGCGAATGGCACAGCCTGCGCCAGAACCTGCTGCAAGCCATCAGCGAACTGGCCGAACGTCGGGTCGACGCGGCCTTCAACCAAGCCATGGCACTGTATCCACCGCGCACCTTGTGCGAGCAACTGCTACTGCCGCTGCTCGAAGACCTTGAACAGCGCTGGCAGGGCCAATTTGGTGCACAAATGGAGCGGGTGTTTTTCCATTCCTGGTTGCGCAGCAAGTTCGGCGCACGGATCTATCACAACAATCGCCAGCTCAATGGCACGCCGCTGTTGCTGATCAACCAGTCAGACCTGCCCCTGGAGCCTCACCTGTGGCTCACCGCCTGGCTGGTCAGCAACGCCAACTGTCCGGTGGAGGTCTTCGACTGGCCATTGCCCGCCGGCGAACTAGCCTTGGCAGTGGAGCATTTGCAACCCCGTGGGGTGCTGCTGTATTCGAGCAAGGCGATCAACGTGCAGGCGTTAACAAAACTTCTGAGCGGCGTCAGTTGCCCAAAATTGATCGCCGGGCCAACGGTATCCATCCACCAGGCCGAGTTATCCGTATTAACCCATGAAATCCCTGATTTGCTCTTGGCCGAAAATCCCCTATCGGCTCATCAGACGCTGATCCAGCACGGACTCATATAAGTAATGAACAGGCAATTGATCTGGCTGCGCAGTGACCTGCGCCTACATGACAACACTGCCCTCGCCGCCGCTGCCCAGCGCGGCCCCACGGTGGCTGTTTACCTGATCACGCCCGGGCAATGGCTGGCCCACGACGATGCGCCGTGCAAGGTGGATTTCTGGTTGCGTAACCTGAGCAAGTTGAGCCGGGCGCTGGGGGATCTGAACGTTCCGTTGCTGATTCGTCATGCCGCCACCTGGGATCAGGCACCGCAAGCTTTGGCGCAGTTGTGCCGAGAACTGTCGATCGAGGCGGTCCACGTCAATGACGAATACGGCATCCATGAAAGCCGCCGCGATGCCGCCGTGGCCAGTGCGCTGGAGGCTGGGAACGTCAGTTTCCATCATTATCTGGATCAACTGCTGTTCCAGCCCGGCAGCGTCCTGACCAAGACCGGCACCTACTTTCAGGTCTTCAGTCAGTTCCGTAAGGTTTGCTACACACGCCTGCACGCAGCCCTGCCGCGCCTGGTGGAGACGCCCAAAGCTCAGGCGGCGCTGGCGGTGGAAAGCGACCTGATCCCCCAACACATCAGCGGCTTCGCCACGCCGGATGAAAGCTTGCGGGCCCTTTGGCCAGCAGGAGAAGACGAAGCCCGGCGTCGCCTTGAACAGTTTGCCGATGAGCAAATCAGTGACTACAAGAATGAGCGTGATTTCCCCGCCAAACCCGGCACCAGTCAGTTGTCGGCCTACCTGGCCGCTGGTGTCATCTCGCCGCGCCAGTGCCTGCATGCGGCCTTGCAAAGCAATCAGGGCGAATTCGAAAGCGGTGATATCGGCGCCATCACCTGGATCAACGAGCTGCTTTGGCGCGAGTTCTACAAGCACATTCTGGTGGGCTACCCACGGGTCTCCCGCCACCGGGCCTTTCGTCCAGAAACCGAAGCCGTCCCCTGGCGCAACGCTCCCGAGGACTTGGTCGCCTGGCAAGAAGCCCGCACCGGGTTGCCAATCATTGATGCAGCCATGCGCCAATTGCTCGAAACCGGCTGGATGCACAACCGCCTGCGCATGGTCGTGGCGATGTTCCTCACCAAGAACCTGTTGATCGACTGGCGTGAAGGCGAACGCTTTTTCATGCGCCACTTGATCGACGGTGATCTGGCAGCCAATAACGGTGGCTGGCAGTGGAGTTCCTCCACCGGCACCGACTCGGCACCGTACTTTCGGATTTTCAGCCCCTTGAGTCAGTCAGAAAAGTTTGACGGCGATGGGCGCTTCATCAAACACTGGCTACCTGAATTGTCGACACTAAGTAAAAAAGAAGTACACCATCCAGAAACAGCAGGCGACTTGTTTGGCGTCACCGATTACCCACGCCCCATTGTCGATCTGAAAAAATCCCGGGATCGCGCCCTCGCCGCCTTCCGCAGCCTGCCCTCTGGGAGAGTCGGATGAACCTTACGCCTGCACGCCGTTACTGGCTGACCGGTGCCAGCAACGGGATCGGCGCTGCGTTGGCCGAAGAACTGCTCAAAAGCGGCGCTCACGTAGCACTCAGCTCTCGCTTTCGGGAGCCACTGGAGCAATTTGCGCAACAGTATCCAGGTCAGGTACTGGTGATGGCGGGCGACCTGACCAACAGCCAGACCGTACGCGAAATCGGCGAGCAGATTGCCCAGGCCTGGGGGGCGCTGGATACCGTTATCCTCAACGCCGGCACCTGTGAATACGTGGACGCCAAGCAGTTCGACTCCTCGATCATCGAGTGCGTGGCGCGCACCAACCTGCTTGCCAGCAGTTACTGCATCGAAGCGGCATTGCCGCTATTGCGGCCCGGCCGAACACCCCATCTGGTGGGCATTGCCAGTGCTGTGACCTATTTGCCAATGCCCTTGACCGAATCCAAGGCCAGCCTGCGCCATCTGTTCGAATCCCTGCGCGCTGACCAGTCATCCAAAAATATGGATATCACCGTGGTCAGCCCGGGGTTTGTCGATACGCCACTGACCGAGGACAATGATTTCCCGATGCCCTTGAACTGGTCAGCCCACAAGGCTGCTCGGCATATTGTCGCCAAGCTGCAAGGTCGCCCATCAGAAATTGCTTTCCCGGCGCTGTCTCTAGCCGTCCTGTGGCCGTTGCCGACACTACCGGCCACTCCACAGCAGCCCCTCGACAAACATATGCTGCGCAACCCTCCGCCACGCAAGAATGACCTATAACAATTACGATTATCGGCAGCTGCATTACCAGGTTTACCCATGCGTGGTTGCATAGTGGTCACCCGATCAGTTGCATTGAATAACGCCCGTCAGACCTTTCACACGCACACACCCGCGTTGCCTTACACTGCGCGCCTATGACCAACATCCCCCACACCCAAATTGCCGAACCCGCCGTCACCTGCTCTAGCTGCGCCGCGTGCTGCTGCCAGCTGGAAGTCATGCTGATTACCGACACCGGCGTTCCCGATCGCTTTATCGACACTGACGATTGGGGCGGTGAAGTGATGCTGCGCCTGGACGACGGCTGGTGCGCGGCCCTGGATCGCAACACGATGATGTGCACTATTTATGAGAAACGGCCGCTGATCTGTCGGGAGTTCGAGATGGGCGCGCCGGAGTGCATCGAGGAACGTCAGGGGATTACCACGGTGTATCGCTGACGTTGAACACGGAGCTCGTTGGGGCTGGCCGTGTCACACGTCAAAACTTTGCACAACTCCAGACGATGTCCATAGTGTGTGCAGGATGCTTCTAAGGTGCTCGGTATCGCCACTGGTCCAGAACCGGGTGGCTTGAGGAGTGCCCTCGGCCAGTAATTCACGCTCGCCCAGCAGGCGCTGCAACTGACGCGCCACCGCGGCTCCGGTATCGATCAAGATGACCGTCGCCGGTAGCATCTGCGCCAGCAATGGCTTGAGGAAGGGGTAGTGTGTGCAGCCCAGGATGATGGTGTCACAACCGGCAGCGATCAGCGGGTCGACATAACCTTGTAGCAACAGGCGCAGGGCCGGACTGTCCAGGTCGCCGGTTTCGATCAACTCCACCAGACCCGGGCACGGCTGAGTAATGACCCGCACGTCGGTCGCGAAACGGTCGAGCAACGCCGCAAATTTGGCGCTTTGTAATGTGCCGGTAGTCGCCAGTACACCGACCACGCCGCTGCGGGTCGCTGCTGCGGCCGGTTTTACGGCGGGCTCCATACCCACCAGCGGCCAGTCGGGATAATCCCGGCGCAAATCAGCGACAGCAGCCACTGTCGCCGTATTACAGGCGATCACAAAAGCCTTGGCACCCTGTTCGCGGAAAAATCCGGCAACCCGCCGAGAACGTTCGCGGATGAACTCCGGGGTTTTCTCGCCGTAAGGGATGTGCCCGCCATCCGCCACATACAGCAAGGACTCATGAGGTAACAGCAGTTGGATTTCGGCCAGCACCGACAGGCCGCCAACACCGGAGTCGAATACTCCAATCGGCGCGTCCTTAACCATGGGCGGCGCCACACACGCTGCAGGCTGGGTCACGCTTGACCCGCAGCTCCCGAAAGCGAGTGGTCAAGGCATCGATCAACAACAAGCGCCCTACCAGTGGTTCACCGAAACCGACCAGCAGCTTCAATGCTTCCAGGGCTTGCAAACTGCCCACCAACCCCACCAGCGGGCCGACAACCCCGGCTTCGCTGCAGGTCAGTTCGGCTTCGCTGCCGTGCCCGTATAAACAGTGGTAGCAAGGGCTTTCGGGACGACGCGGGTCGAAGACCGAGAGTTGCCCTTCCAGACGAATCGCCGCGCCGCTGACCAAAGGTTTGCCGGCGGCGACACAGGCGGCATTCACCGCTTCGCGGGTGGAGAAGTTATCGCTGCAATCGAGGACCAGGTCCACCGCACCTACCGCCTGCGCCAGGGAATCGGCGTCCAGCGCGGTGCGATGGGCGACCAACAGGACCTCAGGGTTGATGGCCGTCAGTCGGCCCATGGCCGAGTCAACCTTGGCCAGGCCGACACTGTGAGTGTCATGGATGATCTGGCGCTGCAGGTTGGTCAGGTCGACGGTATCGAAGTCCGCCAGATGCAACTCGCCCACACCGGCCGCCGCCAGGTATAACGCCACCGGCGCGCCCAAGCCACCGAGGCCCACGATCAGCACGCGGCTGTTTTTCAGGCGCAACTGGCCTTCGATGTCGACATGCTGCAACAGAATCTGTCGGCTATAGCGCAACAGCTCCTGGTCATTCAGCATGGCCGGCGCCCCAGGCTGATCCGCTCATGGCCACCGAGATCGATGCGGCTGTGCACCTCCTCAAAGCCCTGGTTCAGCAGCAAGTCGCGCACGGCCAGGGCCTGGTCGTAACCGTGTTCCAGCAGCAACCAGCCACCGGCGTCGAGATGCACTGGAGCCTGGGCGATGATCAGGCGAAGGTCGTCCAATCCGTCATGGCCCGCCACCAATGCGCTGGCCGGTTCGAAACGCACATCGCCGGCCACCAGATGCGGATCGGTGTCAGCAATGTATGGCGGATTACTGATAATCAGGTTGTAAGTGTGGCCTTGCAGGGCGCTGAACCAATGACTGCTCAGTACCGTGGCGTTCTCCAGGTGCAAACGCTGGCGATTGCGCTCGGCCAGAGCTACGGCTTCCAGCACCCGGTCGACGGCAGTGACGTTCCACGCTGGGCGCTCGCTGGCCAGGGCCAGGGCAATCGCACCGCTGCCGGTGCCCAGGTCGAGGACCTTGGCGGGGGTGGCGGGCAGCAATTCCAGGGCGGCTTCCACCAGCATCTCGGTTTCCGGACGAGGGATCAACGTATGGGGCGCGACTTCCAGGTCCAGCTTCCAGAAACCCTGCTGGCCGAGAATATAGGCCACGGGCTCACCCGTGCGGCGCCGTTGCAGGTAATCGGCAAAGGTCAGCGCGTCTTCGCTGCTGACGATTTTCTCCGGCCAGGTGTGCAAGTAACTACGGGACTTGCCCAATGCGGCGGCCAACAGTAACTCCACATCCAGACGCGCAGTGGGCGAGTCCGGCAGGTCGGCGGCGCGTAACAGGCTGGCAATAATGGTCATTTATTCACCTATCGCCGCCAGTTGGTCGGCCTGGTACTCGGCCAGCAAGGGCTCGATCACTGCGTCAACGCCACCGGCGAGGATTTCATCCAGGGAGTACAGGGTCAGGTTGACCCGGTGGTCGGTGACCCGGCCCTGGGCAAAGTTGTAGGTACGGATGCGCTCGGAGCGATCGCCCGAGCCCACCAGCAGTTTGCGCTCGCTGGCAATCGCGTTGGCGGCGGCGCTGGTTTGCTGGTCGTTGAGCTTGGCCGACAGCCAGGACATCGCCCGCGCCCGGTTCTTGTGCTGGGAGCGTTCTTCCTGGCACTCCACCACAATGCCGGAGGGCAAGTGAGTGATGCGGATCGCCGAGTCGGTCTTGTTGACGTGCTGGCCACCCGCGCCCGATGAGCGATAGGTGTCGACCCGCAAGTCCGCTGGGTTGATCTCGATGGTTTCCTGCTCGTCCGGCTCGGGCAATACCGCCACGGTGCACGCCGAGGTATGGATACGGCCCTGGGATTCAGTGGCCGGCACCCGCTGCACGCGGTGCGCGCCAGACTCGAATTTCAGCTTGCCGTAGACATTGTCGCCTTCGACCCGCGCGATGACTTCTTTATAGCCGCCGTGCTCACCCTCGTTCTCCGAGAGAATCTCGACACGCCAGCCGCGCCGCTCGGCATACCGTGAATACATGCGGAACAGGTCGCCGGAAAAAATTGCCGCTTCGTCACCGCCGGTGCCGGCACGGATTTCCAGGAATACGTTGCGCCCGTCGTTGGGGTCCTTGGGCAGCAACATGCGTTGCAGGTCGCCTTCCAGTTCAACCAGCTTTTCCTTGGCTTCACGGACTTCTTCCACGGCCATTTCGCGCATGTCCGGGTCGCTGTCCTTGAGCAGCGCCTGGGCGCCGTCCAGATCGGCCTGAACCTTGAGCAGGTGTTTATAGGTGGCCACAATGGGTTCAACTTCCGCGTATTCCTTGGAATAGGTGCGGAACTTGTTTTGATCGGAGATGACTTCGCCATCGCCAAGCAAGGCGGTCAGTTCCTCGAAACGATCCTGGAGAATATCCAGCTTATTGAGCAGTGACGCTTTCATTGCGGTTTTTTATCCGAAGAGCTATCTGACGCGCCCTCACCGAGGGCAAAGAGTTCCTGGGCCATGGCCAGCGCATCGAGGCGGCCTTCGGCAGTCAGTTTTTTAAGCTGTACGCTCGGGGCATGCAGCAGTTTGTTAGTCAGGCCACGGGCCAGTTGCATCAGCACGTCTTCGGCGCTGCTGCCATTGGCAAGCATACGCTGGGCCTTGATCAATTCCTCATCCCGCAGGCGTTCGCCTTGTTGACGATAGGCCTTGAGCACATCCACCGCCGCCAATTCACGCAGACGCACCATGAAGTCATCGGCGCCGGTGCTGACCATTTCCTCGGCGGCCTGGGCTGCGCCCTGGCGGCTCTTGAGGTTTTCGGCGACCACTTCGTGCAGATCGTCGACGCTGTAGAGGTAAACGTCGTCCAACTCGCCGACTTCCGGTTCGATATCCCTGGGAACAGCGATGTCCACCATGAAGATCGGCTTGTGCTTGCGCAGTTTCAAGGCGCTTTCCACCGCACCTTTACCGAGAATCGGCAACTGGCTGGCGGTGGAACTGATGACGATGTCGCTACGCACCAGTTCTGCGGGAATGTCCGAAAGCAGCACCGCGTGGGCGCCGAACTGCTCGGCAAGGATACTGGCGCGCTCCAGGGTGCGGTTGGCAACAACGATCCGCTTGACCCCCAATTCATGCAAATGGCGGGCGACCAGGGTAATGGTTTCACCGGCGCCGATCAGCAGAGCCTGGCTGCGTTGCAGGTCACTGAAAATTTGTTTGGCCAGACTGACGGCGGCAAATGCCACGGACACCGGGTTTTCACCGATGGCCGTGTCGGTGCGCACCTGTTTGGCCGAGTTGAACGTGGCCTGGAACAGGCGTCCCAGCAACGGGCCGATGGTACCGGCCTCGCGGGCCACGGCGTAGGCCGATTTCATCTGACCAAGAATCTGCGGCTCACCCAATACCAGAGAGTCGAGCCCTGAGGCGACGCGCATCATGTGACGAACTGCCGCATCTTCTTCATGCACATAAGCGCTGGCACGCAGGTCATCGAGGTTCAAATGGTGGTAATCGGCCAGCCAGCGCAGCACCACATCCGCTGACAGATGTTCCTGCTCTATATAGAGCTCGCTGCGATTGCAGGTTGAAAGGATCGCAGCTTCGCGGCTGTCGGTGAGCCGGCAGAGCTGCTGCAAGGCCTCAACCAACTGCTCGGGCGTAAACGCCACGCGCTCGCGCACGTCTACGGAAGCAGTCTTGTGGTTAATACCGAGTGCAAGGAAGGCCATTCAATATCGCTGATGATGTCGAGAAGCCGACAATTGTCCTACTTCGTCTGATCCAGAACAACCACCGTAGTCTATTGTCCTAATGCCTTACGCCTATAAAGGCATCAATTGAGACTCGGTTATGTTTGGCCGAAGGCTTGTGTCATGATGATCCGACCGCAGGTTAGTCGTCCTCTTCCTATATGAATAGATCTTCCGCGTTGCTCCTTGCTTTTGTCTTCCTCAGCGGCTGCCAGGCCATGGCACCCGTGTCTCCGGACGATTCGTCGCCGGTCGAAGACAGCACTCCCGCCCCTGAAAAGCCCAAAGTTTATTCCTCGTTCAGTGAAGAGACGGTCTTCAGCTTGCTGAGTGCGGAGCTGGCTGGCCAGCGCAATCGTTTCGACATTGCCCTGGATAACTACGTGACCCAGGCCATCAACACTCAGGATCCAGGGATTTCCGAGCGGGCGTTTCGCATCGCCGAGTACCTGGGGGCCGATCAGGCGGCGCTGGATAGCTCGCTGATCTGGGCGAAAAACGCACCGGACGATCTTGAAGCCCAGCGGGCGGCGGCCATACAACTGGCCCGCGCCGGGCGCTATGACGACTCCATGGTCTATATGGAGAAAGTCCTGCAAGGCAAGGGCGATACTCATTTCGACTTCCTCGCACTGTCGGCGGCCGACACCGATCAGGACACCCGCAATGGCCTGATGAAAGGTTTCGACCGCCTGCTGCAAAAACACCCGAACAATGGCCAGCTGATTTTTGGCAAGGCCTTGTTGCTGCAACAAGATGATGAAGCACAAGCGGCCTTGACGCTGCTGGAGCAGAACCCGCCGGAAGACGGTGAAATCGCCCCGCTGCTGCTGCGCGCGCGACTGCTGCAGAACCTCAACCGTGGCAAAGAAGCTTTGCCGCTGCTGGAAAAAAACATCAAGAAGTACCCGGATGACAAGCGCCTGCGCCTGACCTACGCCCGCATGCTGGTTGAACAAGACCGCATGGAAGACGCCAAGGTGCAATTCGCCAATTTGGTCCAGCAATACCCGGACGATGACGAGCTGCGTTATTCCCTGGCACTGGTATGCCTGGAAGCCAAGGCCTGGGACGAGGCCAAGGGTTACCTTGAAGACCTGATTACCCGTGAAAGTCACGTCGACTCGGCGCACCTGAACCTGGGTCGCATTGCCGAGGAGCGCAATGACCCGCAAGGTGCGTTGGTCGAGTACGCCCAAGTCGGTCCCGGCAATGATTACTTGCCCGCCCAGTTGCGCCAAGCCGACATCCTGATGAGCAATGGCCGCACCGACGAAGCAGAAAAGCGTCTGGCTGCGGCCCGGGATGCCGAGCCGGACTACGCCATCCAGCTTTACCTGATCCAGGCCGAAACCCTGTCGGCCAACAAGCAGGGCGATCGTGCCTGGAAACTGTTGCAACAAGCGTTGCTGCAATACCCGGACGACTTGAACCTGCTGTACACCCGCGCCATGCAAGCGGAAAAACGCAATGACCTGGCGCAGATGGAAAAGGACCTGCGCCTGATCATCAAGCGCGACCCGGACAACGCCATGGCACTGAACGCCCTGGGCTACACCTTGTCCGACCGTACAACACGCTACGCCGAGGCCAAGACCCTGATCGAACAGGCCCACCAGCTCAACCCGGAAGACCCGGCCGTCCTCGACAGCCTGGGCTGGGTGAATTACCGCCTGGGTAACCTGGATGAAGCCGAGCGTCTGTTGCGCCAAGCCCTTGAGCGCTTTCCCGACCAGGAAGTCGCCGCTCACCTGGGCGAAGTGCTCTGGGCCCAAGGCAAACAACGCGAAGCCAAACAAATCTGGGGCAAGTTCCTCAAGGAACAACCCGACAGCCCTATCCTGCGCAGCACCATCAAGCGCCTGACCGGATCCGAGACCCTTTAAGCTTATGTTTTTGCGCCACGTTATCGTTTTCAGCTTTATCGCCCTGCTCGCCGGTTGCGCGGGCTTTGGCGCTCGCGAGTCCGTTGAAGGCCAGGGCAATCCGGCGCAATGGAAACAGCACAAGGACCAACTGAGTAGCCTCGACGGCTGGCAAATTGAAGGCAAGGTCGGTATTCGCGCCCCGAAGGACTCAGGCAGCGGCACCTTGTTCTGGCTGCAACGCCAGGACTATTACGACATTCGTCTCTCCGGGCCGTTGGGCCGTGGTGCCGCGCGCCTGACCGGCCGACCTGGGCAAGTGAGCCTGGAAGTGGCCAATCAGGGCCGCTATGAAGCGCCAACACCGGAAGCCCTGCTGGAAGAACAAATGGGCTGGAAGTTACCGGTCTCGCATTTGGTCTGGTGGGTTCGCGGCTTGCCTGCGCCTGACAGCAAGAGTCGCCTGAGCCTCAATGGCGACAGCCGCCTGGCATCGCTGGAACAGGACGGTTGGCAGGTCGAGTACTTGAGCTATGTGCAACAGAACGGTTATTGGCTGCCCGAGCGCATCAAGCTGCACGGCACCGACCTTGACGTCACGCTGGTGATCAAGGATTGGCAACCTCGCAAGCTGGGGCAATGAGATGACTGCGCAACGCCTGACCCTGCCCTCCCCGGCCAAACTCAATCTGATGTTGCATATCCTCGGTCGCCGTAAAGATGGCTATCACGAGCTGCAGACGCTGTTTCAATTTCTCGACTATGGCGATGAATTGACCTTCGCGGTTCGCGACGATGGCGTGATTCAACTGCACACAGAATTTGAAGGTGTGCCTCACGACAGCAATCTGATCGTGAAGGCTGCGAAAAAACTTCAGGAGCAATCCGGTTGCTCGCTGGGCATCGATATCTGGATCGACAAGATCCTGCCCATGGGCGGTGGAATCGGTGGCGGCAGCTCGAATGCCGCCACTACCCTGCTCGGCCTGAATCACTTGTGGCAGCTGGGCTGGGACGAGGATCGCCTGGCCACGCTGGGCCTGACACTGGGCGCCGACGTCCCGGTTTTCGTGCGTGGGCACGCGGCTTTTGCCGAGGGCGTGGGCGAAAAACTCACCCCTGTAGACCCCGAAGAGCCGTGGTATGTCGTGCTTGTTCCGCAAGTATCTGTAAGTACAGCAGAAATTTTTTCAGATCCACTGTTGACACGTAACTCTCCTCCCATTAAAGTGCGCCCCGTTCCCAAGGGAAACAGTCGAAATGACTGCTTACCGGTTGTAGCAAGGCGTTATCCAGAGGTACGTAACGCTTTGAATTTGTTAGGTAAATTTACCGAAGCAAAATTAACCGGCACTGGAAGTTGTGTGTTTGGGGGCTTCCCAAGCAAAGCTGAAGCTGATAAAGTCTCGGCCCTTCTGACAGAGACCCTTACAGGGTTTGTAGCAAAGGGAAGCAACGTTTCGATGTTGCATCGCAAGCTGCAAAGTCTGCTCTAAAAGGAACCGAGTACTGGGTACTCGTTGCAACAGATACAGGGGCGTCGCCAAGCGGTAAGGCAGCAGGTTTTGATCCTGCCATGCGTTGGTTCGAATCCAGCCGCCCCTGCCATTTTCTATACTCATCCAGGTTACCCTCAGCCTCTAGGTACTGCGCGTGTCCAAGATGATGGTCTTTACGGGGAATGCTAACCCCGATCTGGCTCGGCGTGTTGTACGTCAGCTGCATATCCCTCTCGGTGACATCTCTGTCGGTAAATTCTCCGACGGCGAAATTACCGCCGAGATCAATGAAAACGTCCGCGGTAAAGACGTCTTCATTATTCAGCCGACTTGCGCTCCGACCAACGATAACCTGATGGAACTCGTCGTGATGGCTGATGCCTTCCGCCGCTCCTCAGCGACTCGAATCACAGCTGTAATCCCTTACTTTGGTTATGCCCGTCAGGATCGCCGTCCGCGTTCCGCACGTGTAGCTATCAGCGCGAAAGTCGTTGCTGACATGCTGACCGTGGTAGGTATCGATCGTGTTCTCACGGTTGACCTGCACGCTGACCAAATCCAGGGGTTCTTCGATATTCCAGTAGATAACATCTACGGCTCCCCCGTTCTGGTGGATGACATTGAAGATCAGCGCTTTGAAAACCTGATGATCGTGTCCCCGGACATTGGTGGCGTCGTGCGTGCACGGGCTGTTGCCAAATCCCTGGGTGTTGATCTCGGGATCATCGACAAACGCCGTGAGAAAGCCAATCACTCTGAAGTGATGCATATCATCGGTGATGTCGAAGGGCGCACCTGTATTCTGGTTGATGACATGGTCGACACCGCCGGCACCCTGTGCCACGCGGCGAAAGCCCTGAAAGAGCACGGTGCAGCAAAAGTCTTCGCCTACTGCACACACCCTGTGCTGTCAGGCCGAGCGATCGAGAACATCGAGAACTCAATGCTGGACGAACTGGTGGTGACCAACACCATCCCGTTGTCCGCTGCTGCTCAAGCCTGTTCGCGTATCCGTCAACTGGATATCGCACCGGTAGTTGCCGAAGCGGTTCGCCGCATCAGCAATGAAGAATCGATCAGCGCGATGTTCCGCTAAGGGTCAAACCTTCGGAGCATCTCACTGACGAAAAGCGCCCCGCCCCAGCATTCTGTTGGGGCGGGGCTTTTTTGCCCATATCGCCTTTAGCGCTGGTCGCAAACGCTGGGGCGAATGTGGTTATTTTGGAGATACAACATGAACGATTTTACTTTGAATGCTGAACTGCGTTCCGACCTGGGGAAAGGTGCGAGCCGCCGCCTGCGTCGTCTCGCTAGCCTGGTTCCAGCTGTAGTTTACGGTGGCGAAAAAGCCCCTGAATCCATCAGCATGCTGGCCAAGGAAATCGCCAAACTGCTCGAAAACGAAGCGGCTTACAGCCACATCATCGAGCTGAACGTTGGTGGTTCCAAGCAGAACGTCATCATCAAGGCACTGCAACGTCACCCAGCTAAAGGCCACGTGCTGCACGCTGACTTCGTACGCGTAGTCGCCGGTCAGAAACTGACCGCTATCGTGCCTGTGCACTTCGTTGGCGAAGCGGCTCCGATCAAGAAAGGCGGCGAAGTTTCGCACGTTGTTGCCGAGATCGAAGTAACCTGCCTGCCGAAGGACCTGCCTGAGTTCATCGAAGTCGACCTGAGCAACGCTGAAGTCGGTTCGATCATTCACTTGTCCGACCTCAAAGCGCCTAAAGGCGTTGAGTTTGTTGCTCTGGCTCACGGTGATGACAAGGCTGTTGCCAACGTCCACGCTCCACGTGTTGCTCCAGAAGCTGAAGAAGGCGCTGCAGAGTAATTCACTCTGTAATGCCGGAGCTTGAGGAAACATCGCGGACCGGAACGTAGCGAGAAAGCGGGCGACAACGCGAAGTTTATCTCTGGATAAGTTAGCTCTTGTCGTCCACTTTCGCCGCACCCAGGTTGCGGCGATGTTATCCACAACTCCAAAGGAAGGGCCCCTGTCGTGACTGCCATTAAACTGATCGTTGGCCTGGGAAATCCAGGCGCCGAATACGAACAGACCCGGCATAACGCGGGGGCCCTTTTTGTTGAGCGTATCGCCCACGCCCAAGGCGTCAATCTTGTGGCCGATCGCAAATATTTTGGCCTGACCGGACGCTTCTTGCATCAGGGTCAGGATGTTCGTCTACTGATTCCCACCACCTACATGAACCGCAGCGGCCAGGCTGTCGCGGCGCTTGCGGGCTTCTTCCGGATCAAACCCGAAGAAATTCTGGTGGCCCATGACGAACTGGACCTGCCACCCGGCGTTGCCAAGCTCAAGCAAGGCGGCGGGCATGGCGGTCATAATGGCCTGCGGGACATCATCGCGCAGTTGGGCAATCAGAATACGTTTTACCGCCTGAGGCTTGGCATTGGTCACCCGGGCGTTGCCAGTATGGTTTCAAATTTCGTCCTGGGTCGTGCGCCACGCGCCGAACAGGAAAAACTCGATGCCAGCATCGATTTTGCCCTCGGCGTGCTGCCGGATATCTTCGCCGGTGAATGGAACCGTGCGATGAAAAACCTGCACAGCCAGAAGGCCTGACTCTTTACCCGAGGGGAAACACCATGGGATTCAATTGCGGCATCGTCGGCCTACCTAACGTCGGCAAGTCCACCCTGTTCAACGCCCTGACCAAGTCCGGTATTGCGGCGGAGAACTTCCCCTTCTGCACCATCGAACCGAACACCGGTATCGTGCCAATGCCAGACCCACGTCTGGAGGCACTGGCGGCCATCGTCAATCCCAAGCGCATCCTGCCAACCACCATGGAGTTCGTCGACATCGCAGGCCTGGTGGCTGGTGCGTCGAAAGGTGAAGGCCTGGGCAACAAATTCCTCGCCAACATCCGCGAGACCGATGCCATCGCCCACGTGGTCCGCTGCTTCGAAGACGAGAACGTGATTCACGTCTCCAACAGCGTCGACCCGAAACGCGACATCGAGATCATCGACCTGGAACTGATCTTCGCTGACCTGGACAGCTGCGAGAAGCAACTGCAAAAGGTCACGCGCAACGCCAAGGGCGGCGACAAAGACGCAGTAGTCCAGAAAGCCTTGCTTGAGCAGTTGATCGCTCACTTCACCTTGGGTAAGCCGGCACGCAGCCTGATGAAGAGCATGAGCACCGACGAAAAAGCGGTGATCAAGGGCTTCCACCTGCTGACCACTAAGCCGGTGATGTACATCGCCAACGTGGCTGAAGACGGTTTCGAAAACAACCCGTTGCTCGACGTGGTCATGGCCATTGCCGAAGAAGAAGGCGCGATGGTCGTACCGGTCTGCAACAAGATCGAAGCGGAAATCGCCGAGCTGGAAGACGGCGAAGAGAAAGACATGTTCCTCGAGGCCCTGGGCCTGGAAGAGCCAGGCCTGAACCGCGTGATCCGTGCGGGCTATGAAATGCTGCACCTGCAGACCTACTTCACCGCAGGTGTTGAAGAAGTCCGTGCCTGGACCGTCAAGGTCGGTGCTACCGCACCACAAGCCGCTGGCGTTATCCACACCGACTTCGAAAAAGGCTTTATCCGCGCCGAAGTCATCGCCTATAACGACTTCATTCAGTTCAAGGGTGAAGCTGGTACCAAGGAAGCCGGTAAATGGCGCCTGGAAGGCAAGGAATACATCGTCAAGGATGGCGACGTGATGCACTTCCGTTTTAACGTGTAAGCGCTACCTGCGGCCCACGCCGTAAAACAAAAAGCCGATGCATTGCATCGGCTTTTTTGTGGGCGATGTTTCTGTGTAATAACAATATTTGCACCATGAAATATCCACTAAAGTTTTATACTCACACCCATAAAAACACAAAACACATCTACTCATACGCAAACACGGCAAGCTTACGAAAATCGCGAACTCTTTAAGATTATTCCGACAGATAAAAAGACAATTACAAGTCGCAAGCACTTGAATATTTCTTAACACAATCAACTTAAACATTTCACACTTCACAAGTATCCACTTCGCACTCCTCAACACAATGACAAACCAGAGAAAGTCCGATCTACTTAACAATATTCAGAAGGACACCCATGTCCAGTAAAGTGCCGCGACACATAATAGGAGCAACAGCAATATGTCGGCGTCCTATCAGAACGAATTTGAAACGGATGATCCGCTCACTGAATGCCTGACCATTGAAAGCACCATCAACAACACAGCGGCATTGAACATCGATATCCTTTTGTTGGGGGAAACCGGTACCGGCAAAGATACCCTGGCTCAACGCGTCCATCGTTTGTCTGGCCGACGGGGAAATTTCGTTGCCGTCAACTGCGCCGCTATTCCGGAAACCCTTGCGGAAAGCCAGCTATTCGGTGTCAACAGCGGCGCCTATACCGGTGCGATGCAATCACGGGCAGGTTTTGTCGAGGCGGCTCACTTGGGGACGTTGTACCTTGACGAAATAGACAGCATGCCACTTACCCTGCAAGCCAAGCTGCTGCGGGTGCTGGAGTCCAGAGGCGTTGAACGCCTGGGCTCAACCCGGTTTATCCCGGTGGACATGCGCGTTATCGCGTCTGCCCAGCAGTCACTGCATGAAATGGTCGAGCAAGGAGCATTCAGGCGCGACCTGTATTTTCGCCTGAACGTAGTCAGCATCAAGCTTCCTCCCTTGCGCGAACGTCGGGAGCGGATTATTCCGTTGTTCCTGAATATGGTCGACCAAGAAGCCGAGCACTTTAAGCGCCCGGCTCCCCTGGCATCCAGCTCGCTGCTGCAACAGTTGCTGTGCCATCCCTGGCAAGGCAACGTCCGTGAACTGCGTTCGACAGCCAAGCGTTTTGTGTTGGACCTTCCGCTGCTTTCAGAGTCGATAATGGACCATCAAGATATCGAAATCGGCCTCAAGGAGCGGCTGCAGCAAATCGAGAAATCACTGATTGAAGAGTCGTTGCGCCGGCACCGGCGCAATGTGGATGTGGTGGCAGTTAAATTGGGGGTTGCCAAGCGCACGCTGTACTACAGGATGAAACAACTGGAAATATCACTGAGCGGTACCGATTGAACGCAGGACAGGGAGATCGCCAATACCAAGCACCGGGTTAGCGTACGCGAACAAGAAGCTCTTTCCAAAAAACGTTGAAGCATTATTAAGGTTTCTGGAACCGAACTCTTCATTTAACCACTCAAGGAAGGGCCACCTACATGATCATCAACGCTGTCGATCAAGCCTCAATGCAACGGTGATGCTATGTGTATTATTTAAACACCGGATAGGCAGCGATCGATCTATGTTTCTGGCTATACGTCGGCGTTTAAAAGCGCACACAACATGTAAATCAAGAAACCCAAAGGTGATGTTATGAGTTCTATTGGTTCTTCCAGCCCCTCTCGTTCTAGCGGTAGCGGTATTGGTGGCGGCGAAAACGCCGATCTTGACGCTGCGAAAAAAGCTGAAATGCGTCGACTAAAGAAAGAGGAGATTAAAAACGAAATAATGACAAAAGAACTAGAAAACATTAGCAAACTTAGATTTTAAACTATAGCTTCCTCTATTAAACATAGAGGAAGCTGCTTACCTTTCCCGCTATACAGAACATTCACAAACCAACAAGAACGTTCATAACGTCTTGCCGGAGGCCTACATGCGTGTGCTCGCTGATAGTTTCACAGACCGCCTGGTTCCACGAGCCGTTGAATCGCCGGGCGTTACTCCCGCTGCTTCCGACATGAATTTTTTTCAAGCCAGACTGGATGATACCGCTCCTTCCCCATGGAGCCAAAATGCCACAGTCGGTACGAATGCGTTATCCGAACAATCAGCTCACTTAACAAAGCTATCAAAACGTGCGACCAAAGGTTTGCGCGACCTGAGCATTAACAAAAAATCACAAGACATGCACGAAATTGCCAAGTCACTTTCAGACGCTCATCGAGAGTTGTCCATGTCAGTCAAGGTGATCAGCAAAACCGTGCAATGTTGCGAGAAAATAACCAACCTACAGTAGGTAAATCATGCTCCGCTGTATCACCACCCCGTTGGTTTTATCATTGGCATTGCTGCTCGGAGGCTGCGGTGAAAAAGTAGAACTCCATAGCCGACTGTCGGAACAAGAGGCTAATGAGGTTGTTGCAGAGCTTGCGGATAAACAAATCCGGGCCCAAAAAGTGCCGACCAAAGACGGCGTTATTGTGCGTGTTACCGCGACGGACATCAGCAGGGCGGTCCGAACGCTCGAAGCTGCCGGCCTGCCGAAATTAGCCCGGTCAACACTGGGTGATATATTTCGCAAAGAAGGCGTTATCTCCACACCACTGGAGGAACGTGCCCGTTACATCTATGCACTGTCTCAGGAGTTAGAGGCAACCTTGTCGAACATCGACGGGGTCATCGTCGCTCGAGTCCATGTCGTGCTCCCCGAACGGGTTGCACCGGGTGAACCCGTACAACCAGCATCAGCCTCGGTATTCATCAAACATGATCCGCGACTTGAGCCTGATAATATTCGGCCCCGAGTGCGCAGGATGGTGGCCAGTAGTATCCCCGGCATGGCAGCCGCTGTAGAAAATACTCAAAAGCTAACTGTAGTCTTTGTGCCTGCTGCGGCCTATCTGGAGCGACAGCGCCTGACCTATTTTGGTCCGTTCCTGGTTCAAGATAGCGATCTCGGTTTCTGGCGTATAAGTCTTACGCTATTGCTCATGCTATTAGCACTCGCAGGGGTTGGCGCGGTTCTCTGGCGCAAACGGGGGATACATCTGCAACAAAACTCATCTGCCGTATCGGCTCACGCACCACTAAATCCTTCCGCTCATGAGTAATCACCTGGAGTGGGTTCGATGGTGGGCCTGCCCGTGGGCGATGTCTGAGTGTGACTGGGAGGTCCTCGGCCCGTACGTCACATCGACCGATCTATGTCGCAGCCAGCATGAGCGCGTGAGCACCGCCTTAGCTATAAAGCCCTGCCTGCCACCTTCACCCTCCCCAGCCTTGCTGCATCTGGTACAGGCCTCCCCACGACAACGTGACCGCATGCTGACGCTGATCGGCAGTGTCTGCCAGGCTGTACGCGACAATTCACTGGAAGAGAATGAATACCTCTGGTGTCAGCGCCTTGCCAAAGCGCTCCCACCGGATTCATTGATGCTGAACATAGACGATCCGCTGCAGTACTTGCGCGCCTGGGTTGAGCCTGCCGTATGGCAACGCCTACGGATTGGCTTTGCGAATCAGCGAGTACTCGGCCTGGAGAAATACTCCAACCTGCCCGACAGTCATGGTCGGTTGAACACCCTGTGGCAAGCCGTCATCTGGCGAGCGACCGCCATGACGAACGATGGCGCGTGGCCCTAACCAAGAGAAAACAATCTGCATGTTATGCCGACACAAAATTGAGCTGACTAAAGGCCAAGGCCTGCCACAAACCCTGATCGCCCGAGAGACGCTGATTGACTGTGCTCAAGCGGGCACATTACTGACTAACGCCAAAGCCGAGGCGATTGAACTACTGCGCCAAGCCGAGGAGCAGTGCGCCACACTACACACAAATGCCAGCCGTGAGTTCTGGAAGCGCGCCAACGCTCAACTGCAACGCTGGGAGATTGAGCGCCAGACAATCTGCGACAACATTGAACCCATTGCCGCCTCCATCACAAGCCTGGCCATTCGTAGTCTGCTCGAGGAAACAGCCTCGCCCCAACGCCTAAGTGCCCTGCTCAAACAATTACTGGCCACCCAAGTCCCGCGAATCGAAGCCACACTCATCTGCAATCCACTGGACCGTAAAAACGTAGACCAGTGGCTGAACAAACACACCGGGCTCCCCTGGACCCTGCGCTCCGAGGAGAATATCGCACCTCAAATGCTCGTTCTGGAAACGGCCGAAGGTGGATTTCGTATCGACTGGGTCTCGATGGTGGAAACCTTATTGAATGCCGAGGAGGCAGGTTCAACGAAATAACGGGGATAGGCTGCGGTTCAGCGAGGATTGATTTTTAACGAAACACTCATGGAACTGGAATCACAAGTCGTGCCACACAGAACGTAACATCCTCTGGAGCAAAACCAATGAGCTTTGATCATCGCCTGCAAGCAGACCTCTATAGGAAACTGGAAAATTCGCAAAAACGCTTTGAAAAGATAGAACGAGACGGATTGGACGATGACGAAGCCATGGCAGCAATGAACGACGAAAAAATCTTCCTCGCTGCCACTTTATCGGCCAGTTCAACCTACACCAATTACATGAGTGAAACAGCCAAAACCGTTATCGAAGGCATACAGTGAGTGGACGAGTTATTAGGTCGTTGGTTGAGTAGCAACGAACCGCAGATCACGTTGTTTGAAGATGATGACGAAATCAAGGTGCAGCGCGACCAACAAATTTTGTTGATCAGCGCTCAACTAACTCACCATCGCGTAGACAAAAAGACCTTGGAGGCGTGGATGCGCCTTGGACAAGCAAGCCTGAGACATTTCCAGGGAGCCTTGGCGCAAGAAGCAATAAATGGCCATCTCTGGCTGCTTCAAAAACTCCCCAGTGATGGTGCCCTGACCCACTTGGTCACCAAACTCGAAACCCTGCTCAACCAGCGTGATACCTGGCGCGCCATGGCCGTACGCCTAGCCAGGCCCACCCAGAAACTCACGCCCACTTCGCTACGCTCGCTGCCGCACTAATCAGAGAACTCTCCATGTCTAACAAGATCGACAAGCACACCCGCTTGCCCCCCAACTCGCCTGCAGTCACCGTACAACGAGCCCGTTGGCGCTGCCTGATCCTCATGCCCTGGTTGCTGACCCCGTTGGAAAGCACCCTCGCCGCCGTCCCCACCGAATGGAAAAACACCGCCTATGCCTATGAAGCCGAGCATAAGCCCCTGCGGGATGTGCTGGAGGATTTCGCCCAGACCTTCGGTACCCAACTGCAAATCGATGGCCTTCTGGAAGGCAACGTCAACGGCAAGATACGCGCTAATACCCCACAGTCGCTGCTGGACAGGCTGGGCGTAGAGCACCGGTTCCAGTGGTATCTGTACAACAACACCCTGTACATCAGCACCCTGGACCAGCAAGAGTCCGCACGCCTGGAGGTTTCATCCGAAACCATCGCCGACCTCAAGCAGGCGCTGACCGATATTGGCCTGTTGGATAGCCGTTTCGGCTGGGGCGAGCTGTCCGAGGATGGTGTCGTGCTGGTGTCAGGTCCCAAGCGCTATATCGAACAGATCAAGCAGTTCAGCAGCCAGCGCAAATCTCCCGATGAAAAGCAGAGCGTGCTGACCTACCCACTGAAATTTGCCAACGCGGCGGACCGCCAGATTGATTATCGCGGCGAAAACCTAACCATCCCAGGCGTTGCCAGCATGTTGCGGGGGTTGCTGGAACCTCGCACGGCCTCAACGCTTTCGGGGATGAGCCAACGCCCCGTCGCCTCATCACAACCCTCCCCCATAACCTCAGCCTTTCCCCGTCTGAGCAATCCGATGCTGGGGCAAATGCTCGGCCAGGGGATGAACCCTGGGCAGTTGGACACCGGCCTTCCGCTCCCCCCGCGGGCACCGGTTTCCACAAGCAAAATCCGCGTCGAGGCCGACGTGCGCAACAATGCCGTGCTGATCTATGACCTGCCGGAACGCCAGGCGATGTACCGCGAGCTGATCGCCCAGCTCGACGTAGCGCGCAAGCTGGTAGAAATCGACGCGATCATCCTCGATATCGAACGCACTCAACTGCGCGAATTCGGGGTCAACTGGGGCTTTCAAAACAGCCGCTTCCGTGGCGGTGTGAACATGGCACCCGGCACCTCATCGCAACTGTCGATTGAACACCGCGACCGTTTCTATGCCGATGTACGGGCGTTGGAACAACGCGGCCTGGCCACTATGGTTTCCAACCCATCGGTGCTCACCCTGGAAAACCAACCCGCGGTGATTGATTTCAACCGCACCCAGTACCTGACAGCCGGAACAGAAAACGCAACGATTTTGCCGATTACCGTCGGCACCAGTTTCCAGGTAGTGCCCAGAGTGATCACCACCCGGGGCCAGCACCAGATCCATCTGGTGGTGGATATTGAGGACGGCAACTTCGACGAGTCCAACCCCGAGCGTATCGGCCCCGATGTACGCCGGGGCAAGGTCAGCACCCAGGCAGTGATGGCGGAAAAACGCTCGCTGGTGGTGGGTGGGTTCCATGTCACTGAAAGCACTGACAAGCAAAGCAAGATCCCCTTGCTGGGCGATATCCCGTTACTGGGCAAGGCCCTGTTCTCCTCCACCGAACGCCAGAACAATCGGCGCGAACGTCTGTTTATCCTGACTCCCCGCGTTATCGGTGATCAGGCAGACCCTTCACGTTACTTGCCGCAGGAAGATCAGGTGGAACTGCAGGCCGCACTCAAACCATTGGCCAGGCGTTATGCCGAACACCAACCGGTGGTCAAGCGCAGCGACATCACCAGCACCCTGGCTCACCTCGTCACCGGGCAAGTACCCAAGGCCTTCAAGGCTGCACCGATGCCACTGGGCCTGGACACCTTGTGCGCCACCCGAGACCTGTTGGCGCTGAACACCGAACGCAGCCAATGGTATGCCGGCCCGCAGTTCAACGTGGCCGTGGTGGTGCTGCGCAATCAATTCAACCGCAACGTGCGTATCGATGAAAAAGAATGCAGCAATTCGCAGACCCTGGCGGTCAGCGTTTGGCCGCGTGCCTGGCTCAAGCCGGGTGAAGAAGCCGAAGTCTTCATTGCCATGCGTCCGGTGATCAAAGATGAACACATCAGCGTGCCCCGTCCCTCCCTGCTCACTCCTGCCCGGAACAACGCCCAATGAACCATAGACTGTCCTGCATCACCCTGGTCGGCCTGGCCCTGCTCATTGTCGGTTGCACGCCAACGTGCAAGGGCGACTCCTGTTCTCGCCCGCAATCGGGCGCCGATAAGCTGGTGGTCTGGTGGCCACCGCAGATGCGCGCTGAACCCGGCCCGGCCGGGGAGCGGGCGGATTACCAGACAGTTTCACTGGAGCGATGAAGGCCATGGGATTGCCAGACGATGATCCGCATCGCCAGGTATTCCTGGACAACCTGGTGGGTGGCAATGACGCCCACCTGCCTCTTATTCCGGGTATTGGCCTGTGCCCATTGAAAGCCGGCGTCCAACCGGGGCTGGCCTTGCAGATCCAACCAGAGGCGTTGCAGACCGGACAGTTGGAGCGCGTGCTGGAGCGGCGTTTTGAACAAGCGCTGGCGTTCGATGGCTGCTTTGTCTATCTCGATGCCAAGGGCGCCCTGGTGATCTGGCACGCGCTGGTGGCTGACACCAATAGGCTCAATGACATCATCAGCCGGATGCTGTCACTGGCCACCCTTGAAGCACTGGATACACACCGAAATAGCTAACGTCGTAGCGTCCTTAGCGCCGCTCCAACTCCGGCAGCTCAAGGGTCTCGCGCTTAGCTTCATCGTCGAGCTCACGCAGGGTGCGATAGATGAACGCTACCGCTTGTAGCGTCTCCCTAGGAATGTTCGCCCCAAGCTTTTTCTCATACAGCATACGTGCCAGCCATACGCACTGGATGACGGGTACGTCGGCTGCCTTGGCCCTATCGATCAGTTTGCGGGCGTCGGCGTCCGTGCCCTTGTCTACCAATAGCGGCAGCGGCGTTTTACCCGGCCGGTAGTACAGCGCGACGGCATAGTGCGTCGGGTTAACCACCAGCATGTCGGACTCTTCGAGCTTGGGCAGCTTGACCTTCGGCTCCTCTTGGGCCAACTGCTGAGCCAGGGCACGGCGCTGTCCCTTGACGTGAGGGTCGCCCTCCATGTCCTTGTACTCCTTGATGACCTCCACCTGAGTCATCCGCATGCTCTTGGCAAAGAAGTGTTTTTGCAACGCCATGTCGATAAGCGCCAAGACCAGCAACAGACCCAGGCAAGCGTGCAGCAGATAGCGGAACAAGATGATCAACGCGAGGATATAGCTCTGCAGATCACTGGTGGCCAGGTTGATCAAGGCGCCCAGTGACGGGCCGATCACGACATACAAAATCACGCCAAGGAGCAACGCCTTGGCCAACCCCATCAACAGGTTCATCACCGACTTGGCAGAGAACATCTGCTTGACCTGATTGAGGGGATTGAGGCGGTTAAAGTCCAGCTTCAGGCTTTCCGGCGCAAACAGAAATCCGAACTGCATCCAGCCGCTGATCAGCTTCACGGTAATCGCCAACCCGGCCATCAGCAGCGCGAACGAGAAAAACACCATCAGGCTCTCCATGAGCACTTCTTCCAATGCCCGCACAAAGGGCTGCCCCATGCGTGACATGGGCATCACCATCAATTGCTGAAAGCGCTGCATGCTGGTTTCGGCGGTGAACAAGGCGATTTCGCTCAGGGTGGTCAGTACGAGCAATTTGCCGATGTCCTGACTTTGGGCGACCTGGCCCTTCTTGCGCTGATCCTTGAGCTTCTTGGGCGTGGCGGCGTGTTTTTTCTCCCCCGAATCACTCATGGTGTCGAAACCCTGAACATCAGTGCGAGGGAATGCTTGAGGTCCCCCAAAAACGCCAGGCGTGTGACGATCAAGTCCTGCAACAGCGGAAAGTAAAGCAGCAGAATCCCCAGCCCCACCAGGCTCTTTACCGGCGTCGCCAAAGTAGAGACTTGCAGTTGCGGACTGTACAGTCCCAGCACGGCGAAGCCGAACTCCAGAAACAACAGCACCGCAATAAAGGGCGCAGCGTAGAGCATCATGTGGGTAAAGGTATCGCCGAGTATACCGAGGAAAACACTGAAGCCATTGACTGCCGGTAGCGGCAGCCAGGCGGTGGCCGGCCAGATCAGGTAGCTGTCCCAGATCACCTGGGTCAGGACGCTCAGACCCAGGACGGCGATCAGCAGGTAAATCACCAACTGTTTGAACAGATGCCCGATGGGAGTAGCGTCCGGCCCCAGCGAAGGGTTGAGCTGGCCACCCGCCAGGGCGCCGCGCTGGTTATCCAGCAGCGCACCCACTGACTCGAACATCCAGAACGGCATGGCTAACAAGATGCCCAGCAAAAAACCCAAGGCAGCCTCCTTGATCAGTAGCCCGCTGATCATCAGCGCGGAATAATCCTGGCCAGCCAGTACGGCGTGAATGCCGGGAGCAGGAATCAAGGCCATGACCATCACGATGATATGTCGGGGCATGCCGCGTATATGCTGGAAACTGAACGCCGGCACCAAAAAGGCACAAGGATAAATACGCGCCATGGCAACCAGCAGGCTTGGCAGAAATTCAAGATACAGCAGCACGCGCATTCCCTCAGTTCAGTGCCGAACGGGCGATCATGTCGAACATCAGGTTGATCAGTTGAATCAACTCCAGGCCGATCCAGCGGCCCGTTAATACCAGCGTGATGCCCACCGCAACCAGCTTGATGCCAAAGGGCATCCGCGCACTGTTTTCCAGCAGGTGAGTCAACACATCCGGATCAGTGTTGCGCAGCATGAACGCGCGCAACGGCTGTATGGCCTCAAGCCCGGTATCCAGCAGCCTCTGTACGCTGCTCGTATCCACGGGCGAAGCCTTGATGTTTTGGGCAATCTCATAGCCCACGGGCGCCATGATAAACAGCGTCGCGGCCAGCGCTATACCATTGATGGCCATGCTCGGCGGCACTTGCTGCACGCCGATGGCGTTGCGGGTGATCATCAGCACAATCACGATCTTCAAGAAAGACGTGCAGATGATCAACAGCATCGGCATCAACGACAATGAGCCGAGAAACAACGCCAGGACAAGGGGGTCAATCCCCTGGAGTATCATCTAGCGAAAATCACACGGGACAACTGCAGCCCAAGGCGCCCGTCGACTTCCACCAACTGCCCCTGGCCAATCGGCCGGTCGCCGTAATAGAGCCCGGCCATGCCGGGAGCGTACCCGGCGATGCCCAATACCGCGCCGGGGGCAAGATTGCGCAGTTCACCCAGGGTCAGGTTCAGGGTTCCACAGCGCACCGTCAGGGCCATGCTCAACTCATCAAAAGGTTCATGGCCGAAGACATCCACCACGGGTTGATCATCCTCATGCCCTGGGTACTGTTGTGTTGCCAAATCTTCGTCCACAGACGTTTCCTCGATCGAAATAAGCGTCAGGCACAACGGCCCGGATTCATCGTCAATACGCCCGTGCAGCCGATGCCTGCCCATGTGCAAGTGACCACTGCCTTGCACATCGAAAAAGGGTTGTTCGAGCATCAGCACATCACCGGCACGTACGCTGCGCAACTGCGTGATCGACAATTGCAGCCGCCCCAGGGTCACCGCCATTGCCCACCGAAACGAAGCCGGCAGCGGGCCCGCTGTCGGTTGCCAAGGGCCGGCCTCGTATAACGCCAGCAGGCTCTCGGGAGCCAGCCACAGGTAACCCACGACCCTCGAAGCCCCCAGGGTCACCGTGAAGCGACAGCCGAAGTTCATCTTCCTGGGGGCCGGCAACAACCGCAGGTATCGATTTCAGAAAGGGACACCTTCCCCCTGACTCGCCCCAATCCATCCTCGATCTGTCGGACGACCACCATAAAAAACTCCGTAGATTCATTCATAAACGTGTACTGAACCCGGAAGATGCGGACGATCTTCTGCAGTTGACGTATTTGGAGGCCTGGCGCAACAAGGATCGTTTCAGTGGGCAGGCAACGCTCAGCACCTGGATGTGCGGCATCGCACAGAACTTGATCCGCAATCACTTTCGGCGCCTGTACGCCAAACCTGTGCATTGCGAATTCGATGAAGCGCTGTGGCATGGCCAGGAAGAAAACAACAATCTGGATTGGGAGTTCGAGGTCAACCGCAGGCTTGAAAGAACCCTGAGAGCGATCAAGCACCTGCCAGTGGAAATGCGCAAAACGCTGTATGCCTCACTGCAAACCGATGGCAGTTACCAGGACACCGCCGACGTACTGGAAATCCCCATTGGCACTGTTCGCTCGCGCCTATCCCGTGCACGCGAACAGCTCAAACGGGCCACCCACCACCCGCTGCATCCGTAAATCGGGGCCCCCGGCATTACGCCGAGGCCCATCGCAGGAGCACTCGATTTAACCTTTGATCGCACGCGTTGGGCAGCAAGGATATCTGCCCGACCTGATCGACTTGAGATCAAGCCTTTTTGGAGCGCGGCAACAAGATTGCCAACACGCCGAACAGAGGCAGGAACGAGCACAGCGTGTACACGTACTCGATGCCATGGATGTCTGCCAGGTGCCCCAGGAGCGCCGCACCAATCCCGCCAAACCCAAACATCAGACCGAAGAACACCCCGGCGATCATCCCCACATTTCCCGGCACCAACTCTTGCGCGTACACCACAATCGCCGAGAACGCCGAGGCCAGGATAAAGCCGATCACCACACTGAGCACGCTGGTCCAGAACAGGTCGACATGGGGCAACAGCAAGGTGAATGGCGCAACACCGAGGATCGAAAACCAGATCACCGCCTTACGGCCGATCTTGTCGCCAATCGGCCCACCGAAGAACGTGCCTGCCGCCACCGCTCCGAGGAACAGGAACAGATGCAACTGGGAGCTGGCCACCGACAGGTCGAACTTCTCGATCAGGTAGAAGGTGAAGTAACTGGTGAAACTGGCCATGTAGAAGTACTTGGAAAACACCAGCAGTCCCAGCACCACCAACGCACTCAGCACCCGGCGTTTAGACAGGCCATGAGTTGCCGCCTGACCTTGCTTGAGTTTGAACAGGTTCAAGTGGTGGCTGTACCAGCGGCTGATGGCATACAGCACAAACAAGGCAAACACCGCGAACAGACCGAACCAGGCCACATTGCCCTGGCCGAAAGGAATGATGATCGCCGCCGCCAGCAATGGGCCAAAGGCCGAGCCGGCGTTACCGCCTACCTGGAACGTCGACTGTGCCAGGCCATAGCGCCCACCCGATGCCAGGCGTGCCACGCGGGATGCTTCCGGATGAAAGGTCGAGGAACCCACCCCAATCAGCGCCGCCGCCAGCAGAATCAGCGGGAAGCTGCCCACCTGGGACATCATCAAAATACCCACCAGCGTACAGATCATCCCGCACGGCAAAAGGTACGGCTTGGGATGACGGTCGGTGTAATAACCCACCCACGGCTGCAGCAGGGACGCCGTCAGCTGGAACGTCAGGGTAATCAGCCCGACCTGGGTGAATGTGAGGCCATAGTTGGCCTTGAGCATCGGGTAGATCGACGGCAGTACCGACTGGATCAGGTCATTGATCAAATGCGCCAGCGCTACCGCACCGATGACACGCATGACCAACGGGCTGGTTTGCCCGGCAGCAGGCGCCGTAGCCACAGAGGGCTGGGAATTGCTAAGAGCCATGGAGAGGATTTCCGTACAACAGATGGATGCACAGGTGCAGGTGCGACAATGTGCCACTTTTGGGGGCAGGAAGGCCATACCCTTAGGAGGCTAACGAGTAGGTAAGTCGATGCGGTGGTCATGGTTTGTAAAGGGCCAGCAAGATGAATCCCTTTAATTTGAGGGACGTTTCCTAGAGAATCTTTCGGCCTTGTGCCTGGGGGAGTCGGTGACTAGTCTTCGGTCCGTCACTGGTTTTCAGTGATCGGGTTTAGTCGCCCGGACTTATATCAGGCGCATGTTCTCATGAGGTTTCATGGTGGCTGTGCGCAGGGCACCTTCGGGTGCGCCGGGTTTTCCTGATTAGCCGGTCGACTAACCTGCGTACAGCCGCCACCCTTCGTTTAGTCGCGAGCGGACCGGCTCCAAGTTAATCAGGAGCTACACCATGTTCAAGATCGTCCCCGATCCACCCCGTGATAAAACCAAAGACCGCGCCGCCTTCCACCGTGCGCTCGACCATTATTTGCCGACCGACCCACCGCAACCGTCGACCCACTTCTACGCCATCAGCGACGACATCAGCTTCGAAGACTCCTTGCTCTACACCGCCGACCTGCTGCACAGCGCCTCGGCCACCGCGCTCGACTGCGGCGAACACCTGCAAAGCCCCGAACGCGCCAAAGTGCTCGCCGTGTGGCACCTGCTGGAAATCGCCAAGGCCATGGTCGACCGCTCGATAGAGTGCCTGCATCCGCGTAAAACCTAACGGCTAACACCGATCAAATGTGGGAGCTGGCTTGCCTGCGATGACATCAACCCGGTATCACTGATACACCGAGGCGCCTGTATCGCAGGCAAGCCAGCTCCCACAGAAGATTTTGTGATGTTGAGAACGGTGAAAAACCCCAAGCCACTCGTCGCCTTACCCACTGCTTTCCGTTAAACAGTTGATAGCGTAGATAAATTTTCAAAAAAAGCGCTTGACGCATTCCCGTTCTACGCGAATAATGCGCGCCACTTGGCTACATAGCTCAGTTGGTTAGAGCATAGCATTCATAATGCTGGGGTCCGGGGTTCAAGTCCCTGTGTAGCCACCAAGTACCGATCCATAGATGTCTACAGCAGTCTATGAATCACCTCAAGAAGCCCGCCTAGTGCGGGCTTTCTTGTTTCTGGCTGTCCACCTCTATCTACCCCTATCCTTCCCCACCGTGTATGCCCACGTGTATGCTTCATAAATAATTGAACTGAAGGCATACAAGGATGAAACGTACCGATATCAAGCGGCGCCCTCTCGCTGACACTACACTTTCCAGCCTGGAGCCTGAGGCCGGGGCATACCGCGAACTAGACAGCCCAGGGCTGTATTTCAGGGTCAAGCCAAACGGTCAAAAGTCCTGGGAGTTACGCTACAAGAAGCCAGACGGCAAATGGTCATGGCTTGGTCTTGGCGGCTACCCGGAAGTAGGCGGCGCTTTCGCTCGGCAGAAAGCAGCTGATCTACGCGCAGACGCATCGGAAGGTAAGAACCCGATCACCTCCAAGAAAGCTCGCCAAGCCGCCGAGATCGATGCGGCCAACGACACCTTTGAAGCATTGGCAAGGGAGTGGCACACGTCTCGCCTGAGCGGCTGGGATGCTGGTACGGCCAAAAGGATACTTGGCGCACTCGAACGCCATGTATTCCCCTCGCTCGGTAAACGCCCCTACACCTCTATCATGTCGATGGAGTGGATGGAGCTATTGAGAGGGCTTGAGCGTCAGGGGATTCTTGAACAGATGAGCCGTGTGAGGGCTTACTGCAAAGATATTTATGACTTGGCTCGCGTGACGGGCAGAGCCGTCAACAACCCTTTGGAGGGTGTGCATAAATTTCTGTCCTCGGGAAAGGCAGAGAACTATGCCCATGTATCCCCCGATGAGCTTCCAGGGTTACTCCGAGCGATACGCTCCTACCCCCACGCCAAAGATGTTCAGCTCGGCCTGAGGCTGTTGACTTTGATGGCTGTACGCCCCAGCGAACTCCGAGAGGCACAATGGGTAGAGTTCGATTTCGACAAAAGACTGTGGACCGTTCCAGTCGAGCGCAAGGGTCGCAAGAAAGGTCGTGAGCATCTGGTGCCACTCTGCACTCAAGCAGTGGAAGCACTGATAGAGCTTCGGCAACTAACCGGCGCTTACCCACTCCTGTTTCCAGGTAGAAGCGACCGCACCAAACCCCGAAGTGATACCGTTTTTCTTATGGCACTCCGGCGCCTTGGTTACGAAGGCCGCCAGACAGGTCATGGCTTCCGCCACATCGCCAGCACAATCCTCAACGAGCATGGCTATCCTGCTGACCATATCGAGGCCCAACTCAGCCACAAGGCACAAGGTGTTCGAGGGATTTACAACAAGGCTCAGTACCTTGAGCAGCGCACACAGATGATGCAATGGTACGCCGACCATCTCGATTCCCTAGAAGCAGGAAATGTGGTGCAAGGTCAATTAGGGAAGGTTGTATGAAGTCGTTAAACCTACACCCCGTCAAAAGTCGTGTTACGGGTGTTACGCGTGTTACAACAACCAATAACCCATTGTATTTATTGAATATATTTAGCGTTACACGCACTGCAAAGCTTCTGAGCGCCACGTGTTACATCGAGCAGTCGTGTTACAGAAAAGCCACACCTGCAACCCTGCTGGCATCGGCGTTTCCGTTTGCGAATCGCTGTAACGGCCTATCGCCTTCGGGGCGGCGGGGAGATCTAAATGGACTTTGAGCAGGACATCGATGCAGAAGAGCTTGAGCTCGAAATCGCAGGCTTCGATGTAACGTGCCTGGTATGGGATCAGGACGACGTTGAGGCAGCCGTTCGCAGTCTTGCGCTGTTTCCGCAGTTCAAAGAACACTTCAAAGGTGCCTTCGATCTAATCAACACCGCCACATCGTTCTGGCTTGAGGAGGGTTCCTACTCCCCAGGTGCAGAATTGATCACACGAACCCTTTACTCCCTACGTGATGCCATCTACGACCATGCCGACTCTGGGGAAGCAGGCTCATTGCCAAGCGTGATTCGATGGCTCCTTCGGGTCAGCTGTTCCGCAGCAGATTCACAGCTCGTGGCTACCTACGCCCTGGTACTTGGAACGCAGGCCGTTGAGACGCTCGCAAATTGGCTATTCGACCTTGAACTCGCGACCTACGACATTGATGCAGACCTGATAGAGCAACTGAGACATGACTCACCCCGCCAGTACCTTGCTCTGATCGAAAAAGAGCGGGACCGCAGCAGCGGGAATGAGATCAGGGCACGAGAAGAATTCGCGACCTTACTAGGCGAGGCGAATCAAGCGCTGCTGATGGCGAGTCTTTATCGCCAAGTGGAGCAGATGGATGTGTTTAAAAAAGGCTTCAATACATCAAGCCTGATGCATCGAGTTCTCGACGACGCATTTTCGACGAAGGCGACGAAGAGGGGCCAGGAAGCAGGCAATGGGAACCGCAATCCCAGCTCAGCGATAAAAACCGCCGCTATGGATAGGCGAGCGAAAATCAAGGCAGCCGCAGAGCAAATCATCAGTGGTCGGAAAAATGAAAAGCGCAGTATCACCGATGCTGAACTGACCAATCTGCTTTTCGATCAGGCGGGCAACGGAACAAAAAAAACCATTCGAGAGCATTTGACCGCTCTAGGCCTTAGACCTCTGAAATAAAAGGGAGTAGACACAGTCCACTCCCCCTCCCCTGCGTAGCGTATGACCCGTTGTCTCAATTAACAAAGGGTTAGCTCGCTATGTCTACCGTATTAAAAGCAATTCCCTCGCATGATCCCTCAATGACCCTCATCCGCATGCCCGAGGTCATTTCAATCGTAGGGCTCGCACGCCCGACTATCTACAAGCTGATGCGTCAACCTGAAAGCGGATTCCCGTTGCCGGTAAAGCTGAGTAACAGCAATGCCCGAAGCGCTCCGGTTGCGTGGGTATTGGGGGAAGTTCAGGCATGGACACGGGCACGCATCGCAGCCCGCGATCAGGTGGCAGCATGAAAAGTCGTGTTGCCAATAGGGCCATCTTGCAGCCCTTTTCTGTACTCAGAAAAGTGGGTTTCTCATCACGAGGTATGCAGCGTTTTGAGCGCTACCGCACAGAGCAAAAACGCCTGAATCGGGACGTGATGGTGATGCGATGGGCCGATGGCATCTGGTGCGCATTGTCAGTTCCCTGCCAAGCCCCTCAAGCAATCATTGTCGACCAAGGCCAACAAATCGACGCCTACGAGGATGCACGCGCCTGCCTAGATAGCGACTTCTTGCCCTTTGTTTCCCTGAGCTGGGAAGTCCATGCCTGAAATGAAAACGCCCCCGGCGGCAACCGGAGGCGTTGAGGTAAATCTACATGCCTGATCAATTTATGCCGCATCAAAAAAATCCGCAAGCTATGACCACAGTTGCACTTTCAAAAAACGGACGTTACTCTTCGTTCGTCGCTGCAAATTCAGCGACCGGGTTTTGCAGCCCGAACATCGTTAGGCGCATGAGCGCCACCGTTCCGAAAGCTGGCGCTTTTTTCATGCCTGCAACTTCGTTTTATGGTGGCTGTGCGTGGGGCGCTTTCGAGCGCGCCGGGTGCCTAACGTCCCGGTCTGCAAACCTGCGTACAGCCGCCACCCAATCTTGTTTTGCAGCAAGTCGTGGCGGTTCCTCAACGTTAGGAGCCTCACAGCATGAATCATGCCCTCAATCCGTCCAAAAATCGCGCCGCTGCCCATCGTGCGATGGCCCTCGCCGCTTTACACGCCAACTCCAGCCTCGCCACACGCCTCACCCGCTACAACGCCCATATGACCAAAGCCCGCGCGCTAGAAGCCGCAGGCGGTACCCAATGAACAACGCCCTGAGTTTCTGCCTGCCTGAAGACCTGCTCGACGTCAGCAACAATGTCGAAGCTGGCATTCCGATTGACGCCATCACCTGTGCCATTGCCCGCGCCGACTCGGTGCTGACGTTACTTGAAGATCACTTTGAAAGCGAAGGTGACAGACCTCGCTTGGCTAATCACGTACTGGCGGCCGTTATTTGGGACGTGCGCGGAACACTGGGCCTGATCAAAACCCTGACCCTGCACGGCGATGCGACTTCTCTTCCTCGGGCTAAAACCGGGGGTGCGCAATGAGCATTCAAGCCAGCATCACCACCCAAGGCGCGACTACTTTTGCGCAATGCGGGCAACCCAATCAAACGCTGTTTCGGCTCAGTTCCGGCGTGCCGGTATCTGACGCACTTGAATACGCCTCTGACCTGCTGAGCTGCGCGAATCGCATGACACTTCTGGCCACCCACGGCGACAACACTGAGCAATGCGCGATGGCCGCTCATTACCTCAGCGAAATGGGCAAAGCCGTGATCGACGATGTAACCAGCTCCCTCCTACGAGTGGAGGCTGGCCATGACTAATAACGCGAAACGCCCCAGCTTCGCCGACGTGAAAGCGGTCTCTCTGAAAGAGATCGACCGGGTACTGGCCCATTGGCTACCCAACGGCAAACGTGTGGACGGCGGCAAGGAATACACCGCCGCCAATCCAACTCGCGCTGACAAGCGCGCCGGCTCTCTCAAGGTCAACCTGAGCAAAGGCACCTGGGCGGATTTTGCCACCGGAGACAAAGGTGGCGACCTAATTGATCTGGTGCGCTATCTGGATGGCGGCACCGACGTCGAGGCCTGCAACAAGCTGGCCGATCTGCTCCACGTTACCGCTGGGGCAGCTCAATCGAAACCGACCCCCAGCAAAAGCAAAACACCGGAATGGCTGGCAATTCGGCCGATCCCGACCGAGGCCATTAACAAGTGCCCGGCCAAGCACCGGCAACACGGTGTACCGTCCAAAGTCTGGATGTATCGCGACGCTCAAGGCCAACCGGTCATGGCGCTCTATCGTTTCGATTTGGGCCCGGACGAAGACGGCAAACCGCGCAAAGTGTTTGCCCCCTTGACCTGGTGCCAACGAGCCGACGGCCAAATTCAGCAATGGCGTTGGCAAGGTCTGTCGGAGCCGCGTCCTCTGCTGCGCCTGAATGAACTGGCGCAACGCGCAGAGGCTCCGGTCATTCTGTGCGAAGGAGAAAAGGCTGCCGACGCCGCGGCGGAGCTACTGCCCAACTACGTGGCCACGTGCTGGCCGAACGGCTCGAACTCCTGGCACAAAGCTGACCTGACACCGCTGAAAGGTCGGTCCGTGGTGTTGTGGCCCGACAACGACGCCAGTGGCAAGAACTGCATGGACGCCGTCGCCGAACAACTGCAACAGATCGGCGCCGCTTCGGTGCGCGTAATCGTCTTGGACGTCTTCAAACGCAAACCCACGCTCAAGAATGACCAGCCGACCTACACCAAGGGTGGTCAATGGGATGACGGTGACGACGCGGCCGATGCCCAAGCTAAAGGCTGGACGACGGTGCATTTTGCCGAGCTGGAACGCAGCGGCGAACTGTTCGGTGTTGAGCCGGAAAAATCACCGGCCGAACCACCCGAAGTTAAAACCAAACCAACGACAAAGCGCGCCGCAAAACCTAAAAACGATCTGCTGCCCGGCGGCTTCCGCCTGACTTCCGAAGGCGTGTTTTATTCCGGTGACGATGGCGAGGCACGCCCGGTGTGTTCACCGCTGGAGATCCTGGCGCGCACTCGTGATGCACAGGGGCAAAACTGGGGCTTGTTGGTTGAATTCGACGATCCCGACGGGGCGAAAAAACGTTGGAACATCCCAGCGCGGACCATGACCGGCGACTTTGGCAAGGACGTGCTCGGCCCATTGGTGGACATGGGCTTGCGTCTGGCCGGCAGTCGCTCCGGTCGCAATGCCCGCAACGACCTGCAGAGTTATCTCGGCGGATTCGACAGCGCTCAAAGGGCACGGCTAGTCACCCGTCTAGGCTGGCATGACAGCGCCTTCCTGCTGCCCGAGCAGCAGGTCGGTTCGCACGCCGAACACCTGCACTTCTACGAGGCCGGCGCACAACTCCCACCGATCAGCGAAGCCGGCACTCTGGAACAGTGGCAAGAGCAAATCGGTGCCTTGTGCATCGGCAATCACCGCTTGGCGTTTGTGGTCAGCGTGGCGTTTGCCGGTCCGCTGCTGCACATGCTCGGCCATGAGTCCGGTGGCTTTCACCTCTACGGTGACAGCTCGGGCGGCAAGACCACCCACCTGCAAGTGGCCGCATCGATCTATGGCGGGCCGCGTTTGGTGCGCTCTTGGCGCTCGACGGATAACGCCTTGGAATCCATCGCAGCCGCGCATTCGGACGGGCTCCTCGTGCTGGATGAAATCGGCATGTGCGACCCACGCATCATTGGCGAAACGGTGTACATGCTCGGCAACGGCACCGGGAAGGCTCGCGCCAATGATCGTGGACAAGCAGGCCGCCAGGTGCAGGAGTGGCGCTTGCTGTTTCTCTCAACTGGCGAGAAAACCTTGGCGCAGCACATGGCCGAAGCCAACAAGGAACTGAAAGCCGGTATGGAAGTACGCATGCTCGCCGTGCCGGCAGACGCCAGCAAAGGCCTCGGTATGTTCGACGTTCTGAACGGCTTTGATGACGCCGCCGCCCTCTCCGATGCACTCAAGGCACGAGTGGCCAAGTACTACGGCACACCGCTCACCGCCTTCCTGTCGGCCCTCTGTGAACCCGGTAAGCGACATGGCTGGTCGGCGATCCTGCGCCACACCTTGGAGGGGTTCATCGCCAAGGCGCTACCTGCCTCGGCCAGCGGTCAGGCGCATCGTGCGGCGGCCCGTTTCGGTCTGGCCGCAGCAGCCGGCGAACTGGCCACCGCGATGGGGATTACCGGCTGGCCCGATGGCGCCGCCACCACCGCAGCTCGGGTGTGCCTCAGTGCCTGGATGAATGAGCGCGGCGGTGCTGGCAACTTGGAAGGGGACGCGATCTTGGCGCGGTTGCGTCAGGTCATCGAACGCTTCGGTGAAAGCCGTTTCACCCGCTGGGAGTCGGCCGCCGCGAAGATCGATGAGCACGGTCCACGCACCATTGACCGTCTGGGGTTTCGCAAGACGCTGGAGCATGGCCTCGGTGACGCGTTGCACACCACCAACACCTACTACGTGTTGCCGGAGGCTTGGCGCTCCGAGGTGTTCAAAGGCATGAACATCAACGCCGTGAACAAGGAGCTGATACGCCGAGGTGTTCTTGAGCCCGGGACGGACGGTAAAGCCTCCTGCGCCGTCCGCTTGCCCGGCCTGGGCACTCAGCGTTGCTATGTGGTGAAGACGGTACCGGGGACGGATGAAGGCGAGGCACAGGCGGCCTAGCGATCGGCCTTCGGAGGTAATGCCGGCTGAATCCCGGCCTCGCCAGCCCTATCCCAATCAGACAATCAAATCACGCAGGATAAAAACACATGAACGGTAATCAAGAACTCAAAGATAAACGCCAAGCCCTGCTTCCTGAATTGGAAAAACCGATAGCAGAATCGCTCCCTTTTGAGGCCGCGCTGGAAAGTCCCGAAGCCATAGACCACGATCAGGAAAGAGCAATCATGAATGGTATTCAAGAACTCAAAGATCAGCGTGAAGCCCTGTGCCCTGAGTTGGAAAAGCTGGAGTCAGAATTGCTCCCTTTTGAAGCCGCGCTGGAAATTCCCGAAGGTATAGATCGCGATCAGGAAAGGGCGATCAGAGACGAGTTCAATGCGCGCAAGCGCCGAATCGATTCGATCAAGTTCGAGATCTTTCGAATCGATCAGAAGCTGCATCGCCGAGAGGCCGTTGCTGAGCAGGACGCTCGGATAGCCGAGTACATCTCTGGCATGGAAAACTGGAAGGCCGATAAGGAAGAGCTTCTCGCCAAACGCGAGAGTCTGAGCGTCCGATTGGAGCAGGTCAGCAAGAAAGCTCTGGAGGATATGGGCAAGGCCCGACAAGCCGAAACAGAGGCCGCATCAGCTTATGCGCGGGCGGTCGCCTGGGGTGATGAAGAGGGTGAAAAGAATGCGAATGATGATGCGCAGAAAGCCGCAAAAAACCTCGTGGCAGCTACTGAACATAATCGGCGGCAGCAACTGATGATCACTGCGCTTGAAGAGGAACTGGTGACAGTGGACAAACACGTTATTGAAACTGAAGAGGAGTACAAGAAACTTGAACGCTCTGCCTTGCATGTGGCTCATTACGCCCTAGAAGAAAAGTGGAATGCGGCCGCACAGCAATTGTTGGATGTGGGGGCCAAGCTGTACGGCGCCGGACGATTGATCGGGTATGACGGAATAGCGTTTTTGAATCTCGACATCCCCGAACAAGGAGAAAATCATGGCCATTGGCAGCTACGTGATATATCCGAGCGGGCCAATCATGACGTTATGAACATTCTCGCCCGATAGCATCGCTATGCCTTTTTGAAAACTCCGAAATAGCCCGCCTGGCGGGCTATTTATCCAGCTCAGTCACAGGTGATCGTTTGAGTATACAAAACCAGCAAACCTCAAAGCTTTCTGAATCGTTAAAAACAAGGGCCTCTTACCTGCTTAAAATATTAGAAACCTTCGACTCAAGATTACCGCTAAACAATCTACAAAAACTATCCATAAATGCTATCAAGTCAGAACTTATCTATGTAAAGGAAAGCAGAGAACAGAATAGCCAAAAGAAACCGCTCCCCACTCAGGGTATGGGGAGCATTGCAAATACCTCAACAGGCGGATCTTTAGGCTTGTATCCCCGACGATCTATCATAGTGAGCTTTCCAAGGAGGTAAAATCCTCCGGTGCCGGATGGCTTAAAAGACTCAAAAACTTCGTTAGGAATGCCAATATAAGTTCCAAGCTGCGGCCCCAAACCACGATAAAATACTGGGTACCACTCTTCACACCAATATTTCCAATTGGCGAAAGGTGAGTCGCCGCTAAAAAACTCCACTGCGCTCTTAGTGACCTCAACGCTTGACTCAAACGAACCAAGTGTAAAGTTTGGAACAAAATAACCACGCATTAATAGATCAGTTTCCCATCGCCCAAAATCCTCTGGAAAATATACACCAGCCATCTCCTTTATACCTCCACCCATACTACTCCTGCGCGAAACCATGGAATATACGGTTTCGGCACTCTCTTCTATATCCCATCCACAATAGATCAACCTCGTTTCTAAATCACAACTAACCCCAGCCAAATCTCGAATAACAGGGCCATTAGATCTAATAACAAATTCCTGTTTGGATAAAAACCCTCTGAGGTACCCTATTAAGTCCCCCTCTGTCGGCAAAGGATCATCACTCTTGATTACATCAATAGATGGCCAGCCATCAGGCTTAATACTGGGAAGCAGATGCGCATACTCCCCCCCAATAGAAGCTGCTTCGTTAACCAACCATTGAAGTTTATCAGCAGACATCTCAAAATTTTCGTCTACGTACGCCAGCACCCTTAAATACGCAGAGATAACTAGACCTTCGCTCCGAGACGAAAAACTACAACCTATATTATCTTGACCATAAAAGTATTCGTTGCAAAAAGCATATGGATCAAAAACATAAACCTGTTCTCTCTCTGATATTACCCTCCACTCAGCACTGAACCGATCGAGTAGCCTTGTATTAAATTCGTCCTCCAACCCACTTAATACATGAGCATACCTGGAAGGAACGCCATTACAAGCACGTTTGAAATCATTGCCCTCCTTAAAATCACATTCCTCAAACAAAGTAAAATACCTACGAACTCCACGTATCGGAAAATAACCTAAACGGACGAGAATAAGATCAGAAAGAATCGAAGGATAACGAATAGACGCAACAATTTCTTCCAGCATAAAAACTTGCCTTTTGACCAGCAGTAAAATTGACAGAAAATCAGCTACGTCAATCTCACTCGTCAAGCCATTCAAATGTTCCAGGTATACACTTCCAAAAGCCGCTTCTTGCTCGATAATTAAAGCTATCTGATTTGCGGCACGCACACGAGCCATCCGATCCGGCCACCACCAATAACAAAGCAACAACTCTCTAGATATTTCGCTGGACAAAACTGGAGTGTCTCTCCAATGCAAATCCTCTATGGGGAGATGGGATATCTCATCTTCCAAAATTTCTAACATAACCTCCACTACTTGCTGCGCAAGTACTGGTTGTTTCACCGCCAAAAAGAAAATAACAAGCTTCACAGTCGGGACTATAACCCATTCATCCCCACGGGAAGAGAATGCAATACCACCCAGGGTATCCTTTAAAAACGTCTTCCAGCTGCCGGCGTATAATGCGCCATACCGCTTTATTATTTGATCAGAGCTAGAGCCGGTATAGCGTCCCCAATGACTATTGGCTTTCACACTTCTCACAGCCCAACAGTAAGACCTCTTCGCACCACAGAGTTTTAAGCTCAAATCAAATACATCATCAAGATAAGGTGCCATTCTAAAAGGAATCTCTTCACCGTCCATATAAAATGTTTCAAAAGCTTTTATAACATCCAACCCCTTTCCCAACTCAACCCAATAACTCATCCACGCACGCATGAATTCATGTGCTGAATACACACCATCATCAATAAATTTGGCGTGCAATAGCCGTATATCCTTCGGAGGATACTTGGCTGGTTCAATATTTACCGGCTTCTCCACAAAATTTGAGCCTGACGAACGCTCTCTCGGCGGCATAGGAGTTCCACCCAACCCTTCAGATAGCTCATCAAAAAGAAGCTTCACATCGGGCTCACTTTCAGATCTATTTTCGAGAGCTTTGAACACTTGATAAGTAGTCTGAGAAAGCACTAAAGCTTTCGCTGCTGGGTCGTCTAACCGATAGTGCACCACATATTTTTCTAAAATATCTCGAGCCAACCGCCAGTTCTGTTGACTCACACTATATTCAAATTCATCCACAAGTCGCTCTGGTGAATATCGCGCTAACAAATCTATAAACAGCCTTGGAATATGACCGATTTCACGCTCTGTAAAATCAAACATATCACTAGTGAATGGTGCTATGCGGCGTAGCCAGTTAGACACGTCGCCCTCAGTTGACTGAGCATAGATTTCAATTGCTTCATACAACTCACTAAAACTCGTATCTTTTCGATAACCATAACCTAGAGTATTTTTTGCTGCCAGTTTCAGCCCCAGCCTTACCTCATGCTCAAGCCCCAAGCTTGATGCAATTGAAACTAACTCAAGAGAATCATTTGCTAAAACCGAGGTATCATTCTTCTCCAGCTTAAGAGCTGAAATTATTGGCACGACCATTTGCTTCGCCAAATCACTTGATAAGATATGAGCCGCATTTTTTTCAATGCACTTACCAAGCCAGTTTTTCGCAACCCACATTACATTCGGCTTAACCTTTTCGTAATCACCTTGCGTTAACCCACCGATTAACCCCGAGCCTTCAAGCAATCTAGCAGTATCAATGGACACATCAGTCAACGCCCTAGATACGGAGTGCCAAATACCTTGCTCATCAAATGAACACTTAGTTCGCTCTGGAGGATTTATACTTAAAATCAGATCATAAATATGAAATATTGATATAGCATTTTTTCTTTTTACTTCATCAGCAATTACACATCCTGCATATTTAAAAAAAGCCAACGCGCGATTTCCGAACGACTCAGAGAGCGTTGGCATTTCTACTGCCAGCCTAGTTTCAGCATCCATCAACTGACGAGCAAAAAAATAAAAAAACGCTTCATAAAACAAACCATCATCAGGCTTATCTATAAAAGTAAACTCTCTGCGATCTAGCAACTCTTCAGGACAAGGCTGATTTTCTAAGCAAGTTAAAATAGCTACGAACGAGCTTTTTCCGACATTTGCTGCTTCTGGTCTTGCCAAAAATGATACGCCAGCATCGCAGCAAGCCAGCACGAAAAAACTCCAGTACATGGAAACGAATCCATCAGGAATATTTTCCACTGGTATATCAAGTATTAAATCCCCGTTCCCCGCAGCCACCAACCCCTTGAAAATATATTGATACACCGCATCCTGCTCATCAAACCAACCTGCAATCCAGAATATTTTCTGCAAATCAGGTGCGACTGAATTTATCAAAGTATCAAGTGCAAAATAAATTAACGCCTCAATTTTTTGAAAATGCGAATCGTCGCCACACTGATGATAAAAATGTACCCTCCTTACTAGTTCTTCAAAACAATCGTAAACAACTGATTCATCTTTACCTCTGAACAGTATAGCTACAGCTGAGATCTCAGCATCACCAAGAATACGGAGATTGTCAGCCTTCCAATGCAAGCTATACGACTCATCGCTCCACTTCTGGGCGCACCTATAAAACAGATCATAACGTTGTAATTGGTACCCAGGACCATTAACCAAACGAATCTTAATTAGACGCAGCTTTACTAACTCTGGAAACAACCCTTCACTCATTGCAAAAAATTCGGCTAAAGATATAATTTTTTCAATATGGGATAAAGGATATCCAAGACAAAACGAAGCGATCATCCACTCCCTGGTTACACCCTTCAACAGCGGACGAGTGTCACCCAAACGGGCCCTAACTACCCAATACCATGCCCACCGCCAATAAGATGGAGCCGAACCTTCTAACCAAGCGTTAACTTTTTTAAGTAGCCCATTAGCAGAAACCTCAAATCCATCACGACCTTTCACATACACAATAATACTACTATGAAAAGGAGTAATCCCACTTCTTCCAAAATGAAAGAGATGCTGAATACGATCAAATGACTCAACAAATTGCATGTTGTTATCAAAACACAGACTTAAAGCATTTCTATCTGGCCATGCAAACTCTACAGACGCTATCAACTGCAATATCTCTCTCGCCGACACCGAAAGATTCGACCAAAGCAAATCATAGTATTTTGTAATATCGCCGCCTGAAAAAATTGGCAGTTGCTCTATTTCATATGCACTCACAACCTTGTTTTTTTGCTGCAAACGCCTTATCGAATAAACAAGATACAATGCATAGCCACTCGAAACCTTATGGAGCGCTTCCGCAATTTCCACGAGTTCTCTTGACTCACCATCACGCGCACAATTTATTGATATGCTCTTACTCTTAACCAGACCCTCAACCCAGCTTCTAATCGATTTCAAACTCATGAACGGCAATTCTAGCCAGTCCTCACTCCTCGACACCTCTGAAACCATTTTTGAAGGAAGCTGTGAATCACTAACGGCTTGAGTACCAAATATAAGGCATGTTGTCCCTTTGAACGGGATTATTCGATTAATCATGTGCTCAAGCTGAGTTATCTCTGATCTCTCGCGCGATACATGATCGAGTCCGTCTATAACTATTACCAGCGTTTTGCCTTGCCTAAGAAACTCGTTAGCAGCGAGTAAAATCCATTGATCCAGCTCTTCAGCCTTCAATTCTCTTCCAGAAAAAGTCGAGGGCAGATAGTCCTTTAATTGCGCCTCCAGGGAACGAGCAGCATTCTGGAATGCAATCCTATCTATATCACTTTGCGCAGACAAATGATAATGGTGCCTGATAACGGGAACACCTGACTCGATTAACACATCATTCAAATATGACAAATAGGTGCTTTTACCAGTTCCAGGCTTACCCGAAACTACCCAGCACCCTTGACTGGCACACTTCTCCATCATGCTTAGATGAAACTCTTCTGACGGAGGACTGTAGCCATCTGGGACGCTGAGGTACTGACTGAGTGTCTTACTAATGCCTTGCTCAAATAAGTCCCTTAAGTACTCAAGAGTGATTTTTGCTCCGCTCTCTAGGTTTGGCTTTCTAGTTGCCTGTCTCTCAATAGCTTTCAGAAACCTGAACCAACCCTCATTAGTGGTATGGTCAGGAACAACACTGTCGTACAGCTTTGTTTCCAAGTCATCTATTTGAGGCTGGCTATGTTGAAAAGTAAAGTCCCTAAAGAAACACTCTACACCAATACGCCCGTCTAGCTCATTTTGCAGCCTAGTTAAAAACTCATCTGGTATAAGATCAACATCAACCTTATCACCCCTAAGGCATCGCGCAAACACAGAGTCAGGAACTCTATTTGTAACAAGAGCCGCCTTAGATAACATTCCTAAGGCGCGATACTTATCAACATCACTCGACCACTTCTTAAGCAAAGACGTACCATTTGGTTTCTTTTTTAAGAGCCAATCAAAACCCAGAGCCAAATCAGCTCTTTCACTGTCGATCGTGAATTTTACTTGATATAGCTCATATCGCCCGCCCCCATCAAACGCAACGACATCATCCAACCCATTCAACATCCCTTCGTCTGTTCCGGTACTCTCGATAGAAACCCATTGATACTTACTGGGATCGTGGAACCAGTCGAGAAGGATCTTTATGCACACGAGGTCTTGATATGAATATCCGACTCGCGTCAACTGAGTTGGTTTTATCAGTGCTTTCACTTACGAATCCCTCATCACGCGCCACACAGGCGGACTATCCCTAGCGAATTTTTTCAGCATACATCGTACTGTCGCTCCTCCCAATTAGTCGAAGCGAATCCTAAAGAACTCATTCTACTGTCACACAATGTGTGGCCCTACGCCCAATAAACTCTTAAGTCATTCTGCTGTAACACCTGCGGGACTTGTAACACTCGAATCCCGATGAGGAATACGATTGTGTAACACAACAAAAAACCAGCTGAATCAATAGGTTGGCAATTTCTGTCACACCTGTAACACGCGTAACACCACTAATTTGCCCCCTTCGGATTGCGTCCCCCTGCACCCCGTAGGCAATGACACCATCAGCGCAACAATGCAGCCTTTGAGAAATGGCAGTGCCCCTGTAGGGCTCCCTTCAGACGGGGTCGGAAACCCGCGAGCTAGGTGCCTGACCGAAGAAAAGAATCGGTTACACCCAGATTGCGGCAGGGCCCCTGAGAAATGCCTCTCGACACGGGGCGAGTAACCCGCGGGATCGTGCTAGCCGCAATCTTTCCTACGTCGGTTGACAGGTTGACGTGGTTGACATGCATCACCATGGTTGACGCCATGCAGGTGTTCACTATCAGCAACAGATATAGCCACCTTTACCGAAGCTGTAACGATGGTCCTTTTTCTTCAAGAACCTTTCAATTTCAACGATTGAAATTTCAGTAACCTCCAACGTCTCCCGCTAACTCGATCCCGCGGGTTTCATGCCCCGTGCGCCTCGAATGTCGCCAGGGTCCCCGGAGCGCGCCATAACCCTGACTTTCAACCAAGCTCAGAGTGATGGCACAATGCTTACAAAATATCAGCAGAGAATTTTATGAAACTGCCCATGACCTGTTTTCAATGCTTTAATGAACTTAACACTCCCCAATACCCACTTTGGGTTGAATACCAAGACAGCCATCTATATGAGTTCGAATGCCCTAATGGACATAAGTCTTCTACTATATTACAGCAGCAAAAGCTGGAGGTTTTGTTCAACATCGGAATGCACGCCATCACTGACGGATACTACAGGGAGGCAGTCGCGTCATTCGCTTCGAGTTTAGAAAGATTTTATGAATTCTTCATAAAAGTAAAGTTGCTGCACGAAAAGATCGATTCAAGCGCAGTCGACAAATCTTGGAAAAGTGTGGCTCAACAGTCTGAAAGACAGCTTGGCGCCTTCATTCTTTTTTATACACAAACCTTCAACGAAGAGCCTTTGCTGCTGAGCCAAAGCAATACAAAGTTTAGGAACGACGTAATACACAAGGGCCTTATTCCTAAAAGGCAAGATGCAATAGACTTTGGACAAGCCGTATTAAACGTGATCAATCCAATCGCGGAGAAAATGAATACCAAATTCAAAGATGCAATCCTTGAATTCACGTTTCTACTTCTCAGTAGCTACAGTGGCTCAAGAAGCGCCGAATGGAACCCGTCGACTATCAGCTCACCGTCTCTACTAAATGTAACCACACGAGGCCCTGACTACGCACCGCAAACCGTTGTTGAAGGTTTAGAGCATCTAATAAAGATGAAGAATTTTGGCACCTTCCGGTAAGCGCTGTTCATCAAATATATTTATCCGGACAAACCCAACCGCTTGGCGGCCCAGCGCTCGTATAAGCCAATTGCTACATCGGCGCCGGCCATGGGAGTGAGGCAGCCTATGCTACCTGCCGCCAGCACAGACATACCCGATGCATGCAGCAACATCATGGTGAAAAGCCCGCAGACAACGCAGGCCCCGGACCGAGGGAGCAATCGGCGAACTAGGGACCAGCCGCTTACTCCCGCCTTGTCGGCCCGCCATGCTTCGCCGTATATACCGCCAACCAGGAACAGTACGATCACGATTAAGACCTGCATCTCAAAAAGCGCTTGCTGCTCTTTTGTCATACAATTTCCTGTTTGATATCGATGATATAGGGCGAGTCTGTTTTCGCGCTCGCGCATTAATCGAACGTTGATCACATTCAATCGCTGACTTTTTGGAGAGTTCACATGAGCCCACTTGACCTACTCAGCGTTGTCATCGGCGCTATAAGTTTGTTGATTACCGTCATTGGTGTGCCCGGTTTCGTTTTGGCATGGGTACAGGCATCTGATGAAGCAAAAGAAAAATTCCGAAGCGTCTGGGCTTGGATACGGCGCAAGGTCTACAGAGGCTGGGTATATTTCTCCTGCTTTTTGCTTGTCGCGACTGGCATCTGGAAAATGTTGGAGTTCGTCATCAGCAGCGAGCCGATGACTCGACTCGATGTTTTTCTACTCCTGATGAATTTTATGAGCCTGGGAGTCTTTACCGTAGCCTCGCTAGCCGTAATCGTCATGTTTCAGCTTGAGGACAAGAAACAGGCCCAGAAGCTAGTAACGCCTTAGCCCCTTAAAAGCAAAAAGCCGGCGCAATGGCCAGGTTCAGTGTGGTTGTGTGTCCCACTGCTTGCATGATTTCCTCTCATCAAGAGGCGGAGCTAGCGAAACTCGCTTGGTAGGCTCGAGCGCACAGCGCCTGCCGCAACGCCTGGATGCTGACTTTAGCGTTACACGCACGGGCAGCGTTACATCCGATGTACGCGATGCCGCTCAACTGTGTAACAGGCGTGAAAGCCAATGAAACCGGGCGCTTGGTGAAGGGCGTTACACTCGTAACACCGGTTACACCAGTTTTTGAGGGGCCGGGTGCGTGCTCTCATGCTAGCTATCCAAATTGGCCCTACACCACACTGATGGCATCTAGTGAAGCGCGATGGTCGGCGTGATTTTTCATCAGCAGATGGTGAGGACAGCTGATATGCAATGCCACTGGCTCGAGGTAGATTGACTACCTGACAACACGGCGGGAGAACATCATGGAAGACACCCCTTTGCTTGCTTCAATACTCAAGCGCATGAATGAAAACCAACTGGCCCTGGGGGCAGCTATCGAGGAGCTGTCAAACTGGGTTGAGCAAAGAGGATCTACAGAAGTGGCACAGAACATTCGAGGGGCACTGGATACCCTGGATGGAAATGCAGGATTCATCGCCCTTGCCCTCGCCTCACTGTCGGCAGAAGGTCGGACAAAGAAGTGACTACCTGGCCGAATGGCTACACATCACCTACCACCTGGTGGTGCTTTACCTAGCGGGAATACCACTACATCCGTAGGCAGAAGCAAGCAGCGTGTATGCCTACATGTATGCCTAACTGAAATACACCATACAAAACCCTTTAAATACAGCACATTACAAGACCAGTTCAAATGACTGTGTACCACCAAGTACTAAAAACGGCTTACCGAAAGGTAGGCCGTTTTTTTATGCCTGAAGAAAAGTCCTGCGCCTGCCGCCACGCGTCAGGCCACTCAGGCCACTGGCGAGCTGGGAGTCCTCACCCGCTGGTCCGCCAAATCAATAGTCAAATCGTAGCTCGGCAGGCTGCCCAGTGTGTCGCTCAGGTTCATTCTTAACGGTTTGTTCATATCCACCCCGTACTCGAGGTCGGCGTTGACCCGTTTATGGGTATGGCTAAGTCCTGCATTGCTCGAAAAGCCGATATTCGTCATTGCCGGTACTGACAGGGCATGGGACTGGCTCGCGGTATGACTGAGGCTCATACTTTTGATACGCAGGTTCTCACGGTTATTCAGGGCACTTTTGATCAGCGGTTCAGGGTTGTCACCGTCAAGGATTTTGCGCTCGATGGCCCGCAACACATCCGGCTTCAGCTCCAGGCCGACTCTTACCGAGGTCCCCTCACCGTTCTGCAATTGGTCGAGTACCTGGGCAAACTGTGGATCATCCTTGAGCCACTGCACAATGGCAGCCTTATTGGCCGGTGCAACATCGTTCAGCCAGGCATGCTGCCCATTGTCACGTAAGCCAACAGCGGTGACCGAAGCTTCGACCGACGCCAGTTGGCGAAGCCCGTTCTGCTGCAGGTACTGCTGGTGAGTCAGCTTATCCAGTGACAGGGCAATAGCATCGTAAGCCTCGGACTTTGTCGGCACCGGTGGATGGCTCGCCAGAAACTGCTGCAGTTGGGTCAATTGCTCACCCGGTGTATTGCCCGAGAGCCCGAGCGCACCCAGGTCCTGCCTGAACGCCGGGGAATAACGTGACAAGCTGCTGACAACGCCGTCAATCTGCAACTGTGTCACCGGCTCAGGCTGCTTGAAGCTGAAGCTGAAACCCCGCGATTGCGTGCGATCAAACTTCACCATGAACGACACCTCAGGTAGCGCGAACGCGGCGACGTTAGGCGCACCGCCACCCGGAATGCCCATCGCCACTATATTGAGGGGAGCAACGTTGACACCTACACCGCCCTGCCTGCCAAGTTGCAGATTCGCTCCGCCACTGTGGCTGGTACTTGTCGCGCCACGGCTGGTGGACCGGCTATTGTCTGCGTGCGCCACGTTGAGGTTGCCCACCACACCAATGCCGGCTCGAATCACCGTAGCCAGCTCGTCGATGTCCTCTTGGGGGTTGTAGAGCAAACGCAATTGCGCCAACCCATCCAGGCTGAGATCAGCGTTGTTTTTCGAACTTTTACCCGCCACATGCGCCTGCCCCAAGGCCAGCAAGTCGTAGACATTGCCTTGCTCTCCCATGAGGATCGACATCATTTTCGGAAAGTCCGCTTCCTTCACATCAAAGCTGATGGTCGAGCCGGTATTTCTTGCTATGGCCGCAGTCACTTCCGCAGCGACCCTCAGCCCAGGCCCCACGGCTTGCGCTCCTCGCCCCAGGGTCAGCCCCGACGCCACCGAGGCCGCCAATCGCCGGGTGTCATCCATGCTGATTTCAACCCGGGCGCCTTTATCGGTTCGACTGATGCTGACGCCGTTTGCGTGGGACTTGGAAACCCCCACGAAAAACTCCACCGGTGCCACGGGTTTTATTCCGGTCACCATGACGCCAAGGCTTTTACCCTGGGTACGACCCGAGGCCAGAGTCTGGCCACTACCTAGCTGCTGCACTTCCCGGGTCATTGCCTCTTTGATGCCCGCATCGGCCGGTAAACCCAGCAACCGCGTAAGATGCCAATGAAGAGCGGACCCTGGCGTTCCAAGGTCCTTGGCCAGCGATTTGAAGTTCTTGTAAAGGGTTTCTGCCTGGTCATAGCTGGCGATGTTCTGAGTCGACAGTTTATGCACAGGGCTCTGGTCATAGGCCTGCATCACGGTTTTCAGGGACTGTTCAATTCTCGCCAGGGCACTCGGGCTATGACCTGAGGCAGTCTCAAGCTCGACCGCCAGATCGGTAAGTTGCTTGAGGGTGCCCGCATGGTGAATCAGATCACCCTCAATTATCGCCGTGGGATGGTTGAGATCACGCTTGCGCTCGGGGTCCCATTTCGGAAGCGACAGGGCCTGGCCCTCGTAATTGGCAAGCAATGCAGCGGTGGGTTTCTGCGAGGACGGCGAGACCCTTTTGAAAGCCTCATAGAGTTGATGAAGTGTCGACCCAGACTCAATGGTCGCTCGGTTTAACCCTGGCTTGGGATCAAATACCAAGCCATGCACCTCTCCCAGACGTCGAGCGGTTGATTCACTGTTTTTTTCCACCTGAATCAGCGCACTGCTGATTGCCTTGGCCAACGCCTGGTGTGGCCCAGGCTCACCCAAGGAAGCGAGGCGGCTGCCAAGCTCAGCCGATACAGGCCGGGTACCAATACTTCATCAAGTAGGACCTGCGGCCTAGGCTTGGGAACAGACGACAACTCGTGGCTGGCCCCCTCATGGATCGGCGCCCGAACTTGCTGGATCGCCACCGCCTTCAGCTGTCCTTCCTGCAACACATAGGCACGACCATCCAACCCTCTCTCCAGACCTCGAATACCCTTCTGAGGGCTGCCTTCCCAACGTTGCGCCACCGTATCCCAGGCCAACAGGTTGCCCGCGTCAAACGCAACCTTTCCGCGCTGCCCGAGATCAATCGCCCCGGCCAGTGCCTGCTGACTGGGCTGCGGCAAGCCTTTCTCGATGCCCTTGACCAGCACATCACTAAGGTTCCACTCCGGCCTCAGCGAATCCGTCCCCGTCAGTGGGGCGCTATGCAGTTGCTGGCGTGAATCTTGGACCAAGGCATTGAGTTGTCCCGCATCGTCATGGAAAAAACCCTTGACGCTGACCGCCCCGCTCAAGGCCCGCTCCAGTGATTCAACAGGTTGCCGGGTCATTGTCAGCACACCGGTCCGGGATGGGCGCAGATCAGCACGCAGCAACTCGCCATAGGTGTTGCTCGCATAGAGAGTATTTCCGGACAGCCCTATGCGCGTCAGCTGCAATGGGGCACCGGCCTCATCCAACGGGCGCAGGGTTTGCTCGCCAGCACCTTGAAGATGCAAGACCGAAACACCCTGGGCGTGACTCAAGGAAACCGCAGCCCGGCCCTCGGCGCTGCCGTCTACCACGCCCTCGGGCATTTTCAGCAACTGGCCCTCCCGGGTCAGGCCAATACGACTGAGCGGGCGGTTGTCGACATCGGGAAGCCAGGTGTTGATCTGTGGCTCAAAGCGATACAGGCGTCCGCTCGCCAAACGGAACTGCTGACCATCAACGGTGGTTTGCACCTGGCTGATCTGTCCGAGATGGGCCCTGCCAGAGCCCGCGGGAGGCTGTGCAGGTCCCTTGCCGGCCACAGCAGGAGGAACGTGCTTGAACACTGCGGCAACGGCAGGTGTGGACTGGATATGAAACAGATGTTGCCGCTCATCTTTGATACGCAACGTGTTTGTCCCAGCGTCGGCAGGCCCCTCAGCGACATACTGCCTGTTCATCCCATTGAGCTGTCGCGCAATATCCTGCCCTACCACGGACGCGTCAGTCTGCACCCCTCCGTCCTTGAGCCTGACGTCGAATAACATCGAGCTCGGTTGCAGCGATTGATAATGGGTCAATTCGACAGGTGCCGGGGCATTCCTGTCTTTTGATGAAAAATCTCGGACAGTACGATTGCCACGCGCCTCCTGAGGAAGCTTCTCAGCGGATGGCACCACCGCCAGCTCAATGGCACTACGTCGCGAACCAACCACGCCCTCTGTCTCTAGATTCATTGCAATCTCCTGAAAGTCCTGATCGCAATACCTAGTGAACATTTGAAGCTTTTGGTTCCACATCTTGTACTCGCTTCGCTCCCTCGCGCCCTAGTTCGTCCGGCTGCCTCTGGCCCGCTCAGGGCGCGGACGGATCACGGCACATCAAACACCGCCCTGCCGCACAAAACACTGCTCAACCACCAACCGCCCCCACTGCTGCCCTTCCTGTTCCGTCTCCAGCACAAAGCCCGCGTCCTCATAGAGCTTGCGTGCCACATCCAGCCCCTTGAACGTCCAGAGGCGAACGGCGGAGAAGCGGTGCTCATCGCAAAAGGTAATCGCCTCGTTCAACAGGCGTTTACCCAACCCGTGACCTTGAGCCGAAGGATCAAGAATGAAGCACCGTAGTATGGCTTCACCGTTTTCGCCCTCACCATCAATCGCAATCGAACCAACAATCCGCCCGGCATCCAGCACCGCCCACACTTCATTGCGAGGGTTGGCCAAACGGCCCATCAACTGCGCCATATCGGCGGCCACCAGGCTTTCGAAAGGCTGGCCGAATTCGGCGTGCTTTGCGTAGTAATTGGCGTGCATTTCAGCAATGCGTCCGATCACACCCGGCCGGTAGCCTCGAACGATGCTGAAACGTTGCGGCATAGAACACTCGCCCCCCAGTCGATGCACTCGCAAAGCATCCGCATAGTGTTCGATGCCCTGGCTCACCGCTTGCTGTTGCTCACCCGACAACAGCCCTAGCGCATCCCCCACCTGGCGCCTGGCAAATGCTTCAATCTCGCGCAATGTGTTCGTGCCTTGTACCGTGAGGCGCAGTACTTTCGAGCGCGCATCGTCAGCATTAGCGAACTCTTCAATCTCGCCCGCCTCGATCAGCTTGCGAACCATCCGGCTCACCGAGGACTTTTCCAACCCCAGCAGCTCCACCAGCTCACCTGCCGTCAGTGATCCACGCTCCCCCAGCTCCACAATTGTGTGCACCGATGAAGGTGGGTAGCTGGAAACCGCCAACTTCGGCTGCATGAAGCCCAGCTCCCGAACCATGAGACGGGAGGCCGAACGGATTTGATCAATGAGGTCTGGTTGGAAAGCATTCACAGGGGCCACCTTCATCTGAATAGTGCAATTTAGTTGTGCGAAGCAACTATATGAGCTTAGGTTGTGCGGCACAACTATCTCGCACTTTTGACGGTCGCCCTCCTCCACTGCTAGTGTCCGAGCTCCCTTGCATACAAGCCGTGATTTACCTGTAGAGCGCTACCCCAAGGACAACAGATCATTCTCAAAATGAACGGAGTTCATCGCGTGTTTTCGATTCCCCTCCATCAACGGCTTACCACCCTCTCGGTGATAGCCGCCGCCCTCACCCTCGCCGCCTGCCATAACGCCACCGCCCCGGAACTGCCACCGGCACCGGAACTCGGCTCGGGCTATCGCACCGACATGAACACTCGTCACGCCGAACGCCATATGGCAGCGGCGGCGAATCCGCTGGCAGCCGAAGCCGGGCGGGAAATTCTGCGCAAGGGCGGTTCGGCCATTGATGCGGCGATTGCCATGCAAGCCGTGTTGACGCTGGTGGAACCGCAATCCTCAGGCATCGGTGGCGGTGCCTTTATCATGCTGTGGGATGGCAAACAGGTGCACGCCTACGACGGTCGCGAAACCGCACCGGCGGGCGCCACCGAGCGTCTTTTCCTGAAAGCTGACGGTTCGCAGATGTCGTTCCCCGAGGCACAGATTGGCGGCCGCTCGGTCGCAACACCCGGCGTATTGCGCGCGTTGGAGATGGCGCACAAAAAGACCGGCCACCTGCCGTGGGCGGCATTGTTTGAACCGGCCATTCGCCTGGCCGAACAGGGCTTCCCGATTTCCCCACGCCTGCACAGCCTGATCGCCGCCGACCGCTACATCACCCGCTCGCCGGAAATGGCTGCCTACTTCCTCAACACCGATGGCACACCCAAAGCCACCGGCACCCTGTTGAAAAACCAACCGTTGGCCAATGTACTCAAGCGTATCGCCAAGGAAGGGCCGGACGCGCTTTACCATGGTGCGATTGCCGAAGAGATCACCCGCAAGGTCCAGGGCAACAGCAACGCTGGCAGCCTGTCGCTGAATGATCTCAAAGGCTACACCGCCAAAGAACGCGCGCCGCTGTGTACCGACTACAAGCGTTGGCAAGTCTGCGGCATGCCGCCACCGTCTTCGGGCGGGATCGCCATTGCGCAGATCCTCGGCACCTTGCAGGCCCTGGAAACCCGGGACCCGAGCCTGGCCCTGGCGCCGCTCAAACCGGTGAAAACCGATAGCCCGGCGGGCCTGGAGCCGGTGCCGGAGGCAGTCCACCTGATCGCCGAGGCCGACCGGCTGGCCTACGCCGACCGCGCCCTGTACGTCGCCGACTCAGACTTTGTACCCGTACCCGTCGCAGGCCTGGTTGCACCTAACTATCTCGCCAGCCGCGCCGCGTTGATCGGCGATCGCAGTATGGGCGTCGCTAAACCCGGCAAGCCAGCGGGGATCCAGGTGGCTTACGCGCCAGACCGCTCACCGCTGCGCATTTCTACCTCGCAAGTGGTGGCCGTGGACGATCAGGGCGGTGCCGTGTCGATGACCACCACGGTGGAGGCGGCATTTGGCTCTCACGTCATGGTCCAGGGCTTTTTGCTGAATAACCAGATGACCGACTTCTCGTTCATTCCCGAAGAAAACGGCCAGCCGGTTGCCAACCGCATCGAGCCGGGCAAACGCCCACGTTCATCCATGGCCCCCACGCTGGTGTTCGACCGCCAGAGCGGCGAGCTGCTGGCCACCGTCGGCTCACCGGGCGGTTCGCAAATCATCGAGTACGTCAGCAAATCCCTGGTGGCGATGCTCGACTGGAACCTGGACCCGCAAGCCGCCGTTGGCCTGCCCAACTTCGGCAGTCGCAATGGCGCCACGGAGCTGGAGCAAGGGCTGTTCAGCCCACAACTGAAGCAGGCGCTCAAAGACAAAGGCCACGCCCTCAGTGAGATCGACATGACCAGCGGCGCCCAGGCCATCGTTCGGGTGCGTGATGCCCAAGGCAAGCCATCGTGGAGCGGTGGCGCCGATCCTCGGCGTGAAGGCGAAGCGCTGGGAGATTGAACATTGCAGGGTGACGATTGACCCCATCGGTCGTCGCCCCGTCTACTCGTTTTATTGAACGGAGAGAACCGCGTGCACCAGGCAAGCAACCTCAACGCCATCCCCGGCGTCGACCACGGCTTCTGCTCGATCAACGACCCTCTGCGTCCTGACGAGGTGTTCTTCTGCAAGCAGGCACATACCGCGACGATCATTGAATGGCACCGCGATCAGGTGGCCAATACCATCGAGGCCGACGGCATTTTCACCCGCGACAAACACCCCATCGCCGTGATCACCGCCGATTGCTTGCCGCTGCTGATTGCTTCGAAAGAGGGAGAGTTGGTGGCCGCGCTCCACGGTGGCTGGAAGGGCCTGCAAGGCGGAATCATCGCCAACGCCATGCAGCGCTTTGCCGCCGAGGGGATTGCCCTGGGCCAACTGCAAGTCGCCATCGGCCCGTCGATCAAGCCCTGCTGCTATGAGGTGAGTGAGTCGTTCATTGCCCAGTTGCAAGCGAGCCAAGGTCACTTGTGGCAAGACGGTGACGCGCCTTGGACATTCGAACAGCCTGCGCCGCTGCTGACGCCGACCATTACACCGCCCGAAGCACGGCAGGCGTTGAGTGCGTGGTTTGACCTGAGCCAATACGCGCTGATTTTGCTGCAAGCGGCGGGGGTTGCGCGCCAACAGGTTGAGGTCAGTGAGGTGTGCACTTATTGCACCTCATCCTCGTTTGCCAGCTATCGCAGGCGGACTCATCACAGCGAGGAAAAGAAGACGTTATTGTATTCGTGGATTGCGCGTACAGCCCGTGAAACGAAGCAAATCTAGTGTGGGAGCTGGCTTGTCAGGTCCCACATTAGTGCTTCGTTGCCTGGGCGATATCGCTCGACCCAACCAAGCCTGACTTTACCGGCTGATCTTCAACCCCTCGCGCCCCGCATGCCGCTCCAGCGCCAACTCAATCAAGCGGCTGACCAATTCGCTGTAACTCATTCCGGCGGCTTGCCACAACTTGGGGTACATGCTGATACGGGTAAAACCCGGCAGTGAGTTGATCTCGTTGATCAGCACTTCGCCGTCGTCGGTAAGGAATACATCCACCCGCGCCAGCCCGGCGCAGCCCAGGGTTTCAAACGCTTCGATGGCCAAGGCTCGAATACGCTCGCTGGCCTCGACGCTGATATCGGCCGGCACGACCACCTGGGCGGCCTGGCCGTCGATGTATTTGCTGTCATAGGAATAGAACCCGTCACGCACCACGATCTCACCGCAGGCGCTGGCCTCAGGTCGGTCGTTGCCCAGTACGGCGCATTCGATTTCCCGGCCCTTGACCGCCGATTCCACCAGTACTTTTTCGTCAAAGCCCAAGGCCAATTCAACCGCCGCGAGATACTCGGCTTCGTTGCCGACTTTACTCACGCCCACGGAAGAACCTTGATTCGCCGGTTTCACGAACAGCGGCAGGCCGAGTTTCTGCTGCGCTTGCTGGAACGAGGTACGCGCCGCGTTGCCACGGTTGAGGGTAATGAATGGCGTGACGGCAATTCCGGCATCACGCAGCAGGCGCTTGCTGATGTCCTTGTCCATGCACACGGCCGAACCGAGCACGTCGGAGCCCACAAACGGCAAGTCCGCCATGCGCAGCAAACCTTGCAGGCAGCCGTCTTCGCCGAGGGTGCCGTGGACAATGGGGAAGATCACATCGACGTGTTCCAGCATCGTCTGGCTGGACGTTTCTACCAGTTGCTGGCTGGCCTTGCCCGGTACCACCGCCAGTTCGCGGTTGGACTGGTTGAGGGCGATCAATGCCGAGTTTTCCTGGTTGATCAGGAAGTTCGAGGTGTCATTGAGGTGCCAGTGGCCAGCCTTGTCGATACCAATCAGGATCGGCTCGAAGCGCGTACGGTCCAAAGCATCGACGATATTGCGCGCCGACTGCAGCGACACCTCGTGCTCGGTCGAACGCCCACCAAAAATAATACCTACCCGCAGCTTGCTCATGACCGGCCTCGCGTTGAACGTGTTCTGAAAAGTCACGCTACTTAACACGAGGCTCGCCCGGACTTAAAGAGGCAGCGCGATTTTCGCCGCACGCGCCCGTTCGGAAAGCGCAACGCTGACGGGCAGCATCGCCAGCACATACGCACCGCGTTCCGGGCTGCCAAGGTTGGCGATGAAGGTCAAGGGTGAGTCCCGGAACTCGAATATCAGGTTGAAGGTGCCATAGGCGCTGCGCACGTCCACCTGAAGCACCGAAGACAGTAATCGTTGCTGCTGACGCAAGACTCGATACACCAGGTTTTCACCGTCAATACGCAACACCGGGTTGAGGTTGTTACTGGCAAGTGCCACCCAAGGCAGTACGCGAATACCCATAAAAGTCGCCAGTACCGGGATGTTGGCACCCTTGAGCCCGGTCCCTGGCGCATAGGGCGTGGTCGCTGACACCCGCGCCTTGCGCACGTGCTTCCAGACTCGGTAGACCACCCACAAGGCAAAAGCCTGGCAGGTGATGATGACTGCTGGTATCGCAACGTCTTGCCAATCCATGGTCTTGACTCCGTTTCAGCGAGTGGTCACCAGATGAGCCCCGAACAACACATAACAACTGCCGGCGAACCGGTCCAACCACTTGCGCGAGCGGCTATAAAGATTGGCCATGCGCTCGCTGGAAAACACCAGCGCCACGCAGGAGTACCAACTGAATGACAGCGTCGCCATGGTGATCACGGCCAAGGTCAGCAACATCGGCGAGGGTGACGGCGGCATGGTCGAAGCAAAGACAGTGGCGACAAACAACGCGGCCTTGGGATTAGACAGATTGCCCAGCAAGCCCAGGCGCCAGGCGGAAAACAGCGAGCGTCGGGGCTCGTCCGGCAACAGGCTCTGACTCATGGCTGGCGTCGAGCGTTTGAACAGTTTCAACCCCAGATAAATCAGGTAACAGCCGCCGATGATTTTGAACGCCAGATACAACATGGGCGCGGCGGTGAACAGCGACTTGATGCCCAAGCCACCCGCCAGCCCCCACATCACCGTGCCGGTAGCCACACCAGACGAAGCCACCACGCCATGGCGGCGCGAACAACTGGCCGCCAGTTGCGCGGTGTTGAAAAAGTTAGGCCCTGGCGTTACAACCGCGACGGCCCAGAGCAGGGCCAGCGATACCAGCGGCGCAGCGTAGGCCGGGTTGAGAAATTCCATGAGGGTTGCACCAGAGCAGTACATGAACTGGGATCATAGGCTAGGCCGGCAAGGCTGTCTGCCCACGCCGCACAATCATTCAAGACCCCGGCAGACAGTGGATTCAGACTGGGTTAACGTGTTTCCACCTCACCTTGCGACAAGCCACCATGGGCAAACCGACTTCCAACATCGACTGGCTGCACCGCGCGCCCCACGCCAGCGGCCTGGAGCGTATCGAGGCGTATTTTTCCGGGTTCGGCTTCGATCCCCATCGCCACGACACCTATGCCATCGGCCGCACCCTGTTCGGGGTGCAGAGTTTTCATTACCGCGGCAACAAGACCCACAGCCTGCCAGGCACCACCATGGTGCTGCATCCCGACGAAGTCCATGACGGTTGGGCCAGCAGCGAGGAAGGTTTCAAGTACCGGATGATTTATGTGGAGCCGGCGCTGATCCAGCAGATCCTCGGCGGCAAGCCGTTGCCATTTATCCACAATGGCCTGTCACGCGACCCGTGGTTGTACCGGGCCAGTGAAGTGCTGCTGCAAAGCCTGGACTGCCCGATTGATCCGTTGCAGGAACAAGACGCGCTGTTCGACCTGGCTCAAGCCCTGAACAATGCCTCGGGGATCAGCGTCGTCCGCAAGACCTTTGACTACCAGGCCGCCGAGCGAGCCCGGGAACTCATCCACAGCGCCCTGGGCCGCCCCATCACGCTGGAGGAGATGGCTGCGCACAGTGGGCGCGACCGTTGGGCGTTGTCGCGGGATTTTCGCCTGTTGTTCGGCACCAGCCCCTACCGCTACCTGACCATGCGCCGCCTGGACCTGGTGCGGACCTTGATCGGCCAGGGGCAATCGTTGGTGGATGCTGCGCTGACGGCCGGGTTCACCGATCAGAGCCACATGACCCGCCAATTTCACAGCACCTTCGGGTTGCCGCCGTCGCGGTGGGTGAAGATGCTCGGGCGCTGAGCCAGGCGCAGTGGTAAGCCTCAGACGTCGAGCTGGCGCCCAACCACCGGCTGGCCAATCGTCAGGAAATTCCCGCCCGCCACATGGTGCAAGGTGCGCAGCGCATCCTGGCCTTCGAAATGCCAACGGCCATCGCTGAACACTCGCTCGTCGGCCTGGGCGGCGATCACTTCGGCGAGGAACAGGTCATAGGTCTGCTGGTTATGCGGCTCGGGTAACAGGCGGCATTCCAGCCAGGCCACGCAGCCTTCAAGCATCGGCGCCTCGGTGTGTTCGCCGGTGAAGGTCTGCAAGCCATAGGCTTCGAACTTGTCCCGATCGCTGCCGGTGGTGTTACCCACGGTCTGCACAATATCGGCCTGGGCCACGCACGGCACGTTGAGCACAAAGCTGCCGGCGCCTTCGAGCAACTGCCGGGTCCAGGTGGCCTTGTCCAATACCACGGCGACTTTCGGCGGGTCGAAATCCAGCGGCATGGCCCAGGCGGCCGCCATGATATTGCGCTGCCCATTGTGGGCAGCGCTCACCAATACGGTCGGCCCATGGTTGAGCAAACGGTAGGCCTTGGACAGCGGGACGAGACGGCGATAGGTAAGGCTCATGGACGGTCTTCCGGGGCTCGGGAAAAATCCAACGATACCTGAAACTTGAATCCACCGGCCGGATCGTGAGATGAAGGAGGCACAAGTGACACTGACCGCGAGGCTTGCCAAGGATGAACCTGACATTGACGCCCCCACAGTGGGATGACATGAACGAAATGCTGGCGTTCGAGCTGGCCAACCGGGCGTTTTTCGAAAGCTGGATCAATGCCCGCCCGGATGCTTACTACAGCGTCGACGGCGTGACCCGGGCCATCGAAACCGCGTTGCAGGAAGCTCGCGAAGATCACACCTATCAGTATCTGGTGCGCGAGAACGGCCTGCTGGTGGGGCGACTCAACTTCACCCAGGTACGGCGCCGCTATTACCATTGCGCGTCCCTGGGCTACCGCATGGGGGCCGAGTACACCGGCCGCGGCCTGGCTCGGCAGGCAGTAGCCCTGGGGTTACAGAAAGCCTTTCAAGACCATGGATTACTGCGTATCGAAGCCACAGTACGCCCGGAAAACCTGGGGTCTGTCCGCGTACTGGAACGCAGTGGTTTCACGCAGTACGGCCATTCACACAAAAGCTTTCTGCTGCATGGGCAATGGTTCGACATGCTGCACTTTGAAATCCATGGCGGCACTTAAGTGGCCAACTGATTAGCAAACTGGCCGACAGCACTGACGACTTTCTGCGCGCCATCCTGGATCTCGACGATCACCGTGCCGGCTTCGGCCGCCAGGGCCAGGCCTTGTTCGGCCTGGAGCTGGCCTTCACTCATCAAGGCGACTGCATCACGGGCCATGTCCTGGTTCCGACGCACAACACCGACAATTTCCTCGGTGGCTTTACTGGTGCGCGAAGCCAATTGCCGAACCTCATCGGCCACCACTGCAAAGCCACGACCCTGCTCGCCGGCGCGTGCTGCTTCGATGGCGGCGTTAAGGGCCAGCAGGTTGGTCTGCTCGGCAATACCGCTGATGGTCTTGACGATGCTGCCGATCACTTGGGACTGAGCATTCAATGCCTCAATGCCCTCGCCCGCCTGTTGCATGTGCTTGGCCAGGTCACGCATCACATCCACCGCCTGGGTCACCACCGTGGTGCCGCGCTGGGCACTGCTGTCGGTTTGTAATGAGGTGCTGTAGGCGATATTGGCGGCTTCGGCGACGGCCTGTTCCTGGTTGACTTGATCGGTGATCACGGTGGCGAACTTGACCACTTTGTACAGCCGGTCATTGGCATCGACCACCGGGTTATAGGACGCCTCCAACCACACCACGCGGCCATGGCTGTCGATCCGCTTGAAGCGATCCGCCACAAACTCGCCCGCATTCAAGCGCCGCCAGAAGTTCTGATACTCAGCGCTGTTGTATTCCTCCGGCTCGCAGAACGTACGGTGATGTTTGCCCTGAATCTGCGCCAGGCTGTAACCCATACCATTGAGAAACCGATCGTTGGCGGTGAGAACATTACCGCTGAGGTCAAACTCGATCACCGCTGTGGAGCGCACCAGGGCGCCGATCAGGTTTTCGTGCTCGCGGGACGCCTCGATGGTGCGGGTCAAGTCACTGGAAAAAATCGAGAAGTGCTTGATCCGCCCATCCGAACCCCGTATCGGTTGCACGATAGAACGCAGCCACGCCTCCTTGCCGTTGCCTCGTAACAGGCGCACGGTCCCGGCGAAGTGTTCGCCACGGGCCAGGGCATTTTTGAAGCGCAGCTGGAACTCATTCTGCTTGACGTGCGCAGGTACCAGGTCATCGATCAGACGGCCTTGCAGGTTGATCCCCTGATAGGCCATCTCTTCGAGAAAGTTGGCATTGACCGACGTGATACGTCCCTCTGGATCCAGGGTCAAGGCCAGCATCTCGCTCTCCAGGCTCTCCCTGACCTGCAGCAGGCTGGACAGTTCTTCGCGAAGAGCGGACAGCTCCTGCTTCAAGCGGGTATTGAACATGGGAGGCACCGGTGGACAATGGCTGATTGTCTTACCATCGGCGCTGCCGGCATTTTCTTAAGAGAGGTTTAGCGCAATGCTCAACTATATTTTTGCGCGGCCTCAACTGCCGTTATTACGGCACATGCCCATCACTTGGTACTCCAGGGTATTGAGCTTGCCGGTGGAGTCTTCGTAGGTCATACGCGACGGCACCACCTCGCAAGCACGGATCGGCGGCGTCACGTTGACCACCTTGGCAATGTCCAGCTTCATGCCGTAGCGATAGGCTTGAACCTCGGGCGCTGGCTTGCCGTTTTTCGCGGCATACAGGGCCATGGCCTTCTGGTTGTTGTCCATCAACTGGGTAAAGGTGCGGTCACCACCGCCCTCGGCCATTGCGCCGAACGACAGGGCCAGGACCAACGCGCCTAGTGTGACGTTTAGGGTATTCATGGGGTGTTCCTCGTCTGAAATATTCAGTACCGAGGTTAACTAACCAACCCTGTCAGGAGCGTCACCGAGAGATTACTTATCCGTTATGTGCGGCAGAACTTCCAAAATTGTAATCCTCGCGCCACCTCGCCGTTATCTCGTGTTTGCAACTATCAATCTGGGCCAAACCAACAATAACGCCCACTTAATAAAAGGCTGATAGCTGCCAATACCGAGGAGCGAAACATGTGCACTAACCGCAAACTTTCCCTTTCATTCATTGCGGCCCTGGCGGGCTGTACGCCGCTGGCCGCCATGGCCGTGGAAGAGCAACCTGAAGGGTTTATCGAAGGCAGTACGTTGAACGTGCTGGCCCGTAACTTTTACTTCAACCGTGATGACCGCAAGGGCCAGTCCAGCCCCACCGGCAACGGGTATTCGGAAGCCTGGGCCCAGGGCCTGATCAGCAAGTTCGAATCCGGCTTCACCCAGGGCACCGTCGGTTTTGGCCTGGACGCCTTCGCCATGTACGGCCTGAAACTGGACTCGGGCACCGGTCGCAGCGGCGGTAAGGGATCGTTCGGCGTATTGCCGGTGGACAGCGACAACCGTCCCGAAGACAACTACAGCAAGCTCGGCGGCGCCCTGAAAGTGCGCCTGCTGGATACCGTGATCAAGGCCGGCGATGTGTTCCCGCAAACGCCAGTGGTGCATTACGGCGACTCGCGTTTGCTGCCGGAAAGCTTTCGCGGGGTCACCGCACAAAACACCAGTTTTGACGGTTTGACCCTGCAAGGCGGACGTCTGCATGCCATGAGTCAGCCCAACGCCAGCGGCATGAACAATGGCTTCGCCACCTTCTACGCAGGCAAGGTCGACTCCCCTTGGATCGCCTACTTCGGTGGTGATTACCAAGTGAACCCAAATGTCAGCGTCAGCCTTTACAGCAGCCGCTTGAAGGATGCCTGGGATCAATACTACTTCGGCACGGCGGCCAGCTATCCGCTGACGGATGAGGTGTCGTTGTTCGGCGGTTTCAACTATTACAACGCCCAGGACGAAGGCAAAAAGCTGCTGGGGGAATTCAATAACAACATCTGGAGCGCCAAGGTGGGCGTAAAGATGGGCGCCCATAAACTGGCGCTGTCGCACCAGCGCAACAACGGTAATGACGACTTCGATTACCTGCGCCAGTCGGACTCGATCTTCCTCGACAACTCGATCCAGTACAGCGACTTCAACTCGCCCAAGGAGCGTTCGTGGATGGTCACCTACAACCTGGACATGCAGCCCTTCGGCATTCCCGGTCTGTCCTTCATGACCCGCTACGGCAAAGGCACCGGCGGCGACTACAGCAACGCCAATTCGGTGTACATGCGCCGCGATGCGGCTGGTAATCCGTTGACCGATCAACGTCGGTGGGAGCGGGATATCGAGGCCAAGTATGTGGTGCAAGGCGGCAACCTGAAGGACCTGTCGCTGCGCGTTCGCCAGGCGACAGTGCGTTCCAGTGCCTTTGAATCGGATCTGGAAGAACTTCGCTTGATCGTCGAATACCCACTGGCCATCCTCTGATACACCTCAACGGCAAGTGCTTACATTCACTTGCCGTTGACCTACATCTGTTCACAGTTTGCAGCCTGTCAGAACTGTAATATCGCCCTCACCTTCTCGTTAAGTTGACCTTCATATACTGGCCGCATAGCCCAGCCGAGGTTTGTTTTCAACTAACGGCACAGGCCTTGTCTGGAGACCCTTATGAAGCTATTTAACGTGTTATTGATCAGTTTGCTGGGCACCATTTCAACCGCCGCATTGGCTGACGACGGCAGCGACCGCTCCAAGCAGTTCCTCGCCGAGTTTCGCCAGCAACAGCAGCAGGTTCATGGTTCAGAAGCGGTAGCCCAAACACAGTCCGCAGAGGCAGATAACACTTCGAAAGAGGCTATCTGAACTGCGCACACCGAGCACATTCATCTCTGAAGCTTTTGTGTAGCTCCTTTGGAAAGAGATGAATTTTTAACGCCCCGATTGGGGCGTTTTTTTTTGGATTGTTTTTCCCCTTGAGGGTCGCTTCGTCAGGATGCCGCACCAAACCCATCGCAGCCTCGTGCCTCGGCAGCGGCTACGGGAAATACTTACTCACTTTACGCCGCAGTTGTAAGCGATTTGTCGAACTAACGTGAATGGGTCGACAACAACAGTGAGTGCAAAGGATTGCCCATTCATTCAAACGAGTACCGGCTTTTCGCCGGTCGTTACTCCGAGCCTGGACGAATTTACGCAGTGACGGTTGTTACCGATCAGCGCCGGCCTGTCTTTACCGATTTCCATTTGGGCCGATTACTGGTCAAAAAGATGAAGCTCGCCCATGAGGAAGGGAGTGTTTCTTCCTTGGCCTGGGTGATCATGCCCGACCATTTTCACTGGTTATTCGAACTGCAGGAAAGGTCCCTGCCCCAGGTAATGTGCAGGGTAAAGTCCAGAGGCAGCCTGTCCATCAACCAGTCAACAAAGACCAGCGGACGGCTCTGGCAAAAAGGCTATCACGACAGGGCGATTCGCAAGGAAGATGACCTGCGAACCATTGCTCGCTACATCGTAGCCAACCCCCTACGCGCAGGCCTGGTCAGAAAAGCCGGCGAGTATCCACTATGGGACGCGAGCTGGCTGTAGCCGCTGCCGCCAGGCTGCGATAAGGGCCGAAGGACCTTCAGCGGTTTCAAGATCCTGGCGATCTGCTGCGCAGCCGATCGCAGGCTGCGCCAGCGGCTACAGGGTGGCGGCGTTTATCTGTAGCCGCTGCCGAGGTACGAGGCTGCGATAAGGACCGAAGGAACTTCAGCGCTTTCAAGATCCTGGCGACTGCTGCGCAGCCGATCGCAGGCTGCGCCAGCGGCTACAGAGTGGCGGCGTTTATCTGTAGCTGCTGCCGAGGCACGAGGCTGCGATAAGAGCTGGAGGACCTTCAGCGGTTTCAAGATCCTGACGTCTGCTGCGCAGCCGATCGCAGGCTACGCCAGCGGCTACAGGTGACCGGCGTTTATCTGTAGCCGCTGCCGAGGTACGAGGCTGCGATAAGGGCCGAAGGACCTTCAGCGGTTTCAAGATCCTGGCGTCTGCTGCGCAGCCGATCGCAGGCTACGCCAGCGGCTACAGGTTACCGAAACATCCCCTGTAGCCGCTGCCGAGGCACGAGGCTGCGATAAGGGCCGAAGGACCTTCAGCGGTTTCAAGACCTGACGACTGCTGCGCAGCCGATCGCAGGCTGCGCCAGCGGCTACAGGTCAGTCGCTCACGGGCTCTTCATCCCGCCGATGCGCCCAGTAGTACAGCGCCGGCAATACCAACAACGTCAGGATCGTGGACGAGATAATCCCACCAATCACCACCGTCGCCAGTGGCCTTTGTACCTCGGCACCGGTCCCGGTCGCCAACGCCATGGGAATAAACCCCAGGGATGCCACCAACGCCGTCATCAACACCGGCCGCAAGCGAGTCAGAGCCCCTTCGTTGATCGCCACCGACAACGTGCGCCCTTCCTCCCGCAAGTTACGAATGAAGGCAATCATCACCAGCCCGTTGAGCACCGCCACGCCAGACAAGGCAATGAACCCCACCCCCGCCGAGATCGACAGCGGAATATCCCGCAGCCACAGCGCCATGATCCCACCCGTCAACGCAAACGGAATCCCGGTAAACACCAGCAGCCCGTCCTTGAGGTTGTTGAACATCATGAACAACAGCCCGAATACCAACAGCAACGCCACCGGCACCACGATGCGCAAACGCTCGGAGGCTTCTTTCAGCTGTTCGAACTGCCCGCCCCAGGTGGTCCAGTAACCGGCAGGGATTTTCACCTGAGTGGTAATGGCCGTCGCGGCCTCTTCGACAAACGAGCCTATGTCACGTCCACGCACGTTGGCACTGACGATCACCAGGCGCTTGCCGTTCTCACGACTGATCTGATTGGGGCCAAGCACCAGGTCCAGGCTGGCGACTTCCGACAATGCGATAAAACCAATCTGTCCACCGGCATTACTGGCCAGCGCCGGAATCGGGATCAACAACCGTGACAACCCGTCGATATCGGTACGCAGGGCGTCGGACAAGCGCACGACCATGTCGAAACGCCGGTCACCTTCATACATCGTACCGGCCTGACGCCCCCCCACCGCGACGGCAATAGTGTCTTGCACATCGCCCACATTCAGGCCAAAACGCGCAGCCTTGTCGCGGTCGATATTGATGGTCAGCACCGGCAACCCGGAGGTTTGTTCCACCTTCACCTCAGAGGCTCCTTTGAGCCCCTGCAAGGTCTCGGCAATTTCCCCGGCGGTCTTGTTCAGCACCGCCATGTCATCGCCAAATACCTTCACCGCCACGTCACTGCGCACCCCGGAGATCAGCTCGTTAAAACGCAGTTGAATCGGCTGCGACAGCTCATACACGCTGCCCGGCACAATCGCACTGGCGCGCTGGATATCGGCGATGATGGCCTCGCGAGACTTCTTCGGATCGGGCCACTGGTCCTTCGGCTTGAGCATCACGTAGCTGTCGGAAATATTCGGCGGCATTGGGTCCGAGGCGATTTCCGCAGTACCGGTACGCGCAAACACGCGCTCGACTTCCGGGACCTTGGCCAGCAAGGTTTTTTCCAACTGCTGCTGCATCTGGACTGATTGCGTAAGGCTGGTGCCCGGTACACGCATGGCCTGCTGGGCAAAGTCGCCTTCACTGAGGCTGGGGATAAACTCACTGCCCATGCGGCTGGCCACAGCACCCGATACCACGATGGTCATCACCGCCAGGCCGAAGGCCAACGGACGGTGCGCCATCACCCAATCCAGCACCGGCGCATAGGCCCGGCGTGCAGTGCGCATCACCAGGTTTTCTTCTTCCTTGACCTTGCCGGTGACAAACAGCGCAATCGCTGCCGGCACGAAGGTCACCGAGAGAATCATCGCACCCAGCAGCGCAGTCACCACCGTGAACGCCATGGGATGGAACATCTTCCCGGCCACGCCAGTGAGGGCGAAGATCGGCAGGTACACCACCATGATGATCAGTTGCCCGAAGATCAGCGCCCGGCGTGCTTCCTTGGCCGCCGCAAACACTTCATGCAAACGCTCGCTGCGGGTCAACAGCCGTCCATGCCGTTGCTGGGCATGGGCCAGGCGGCGGATGGCGTTCTCGACGATCACCACCGCGCCGTCGACGATAATCCCGAAGTCCAGCGCCCCGAGGCTCATCAGGTTGGCGCTGACCTTGTTGGTGAACATTCCGGTAAAGGTGAACAACATCGCCAGGGGAATCACCATCGCGGTGATCAGCGCCGCGCGGATATTGCCCAGGAACAGGAACAGAATCACGATCACCAGCAGTGCACCTTCGAAGAGGTTTTTCTTCACGGTGCTGATAGCTTTTTCCACCAGGTTGGTGCGGTCATACACGGTGACCGCCACCACGCCTTCGGGCAGCGAACGATTGATCTCTTCCAGTTTTTTCGCCACCGCCTGGGACACGGTGCGGCTGTTCTCGCCGATCAGCATGAACACCGTACCCAGCACCACTTCGCGACCGTTTTCGGTGGCTGCGCCGGTTCGTAACTCACGGCCGATGTCGACCTGGGCGACGTTGCGCACACGAATCGGCGTACCGTCGACGGTGTTGATCACGATGTTGGCGATGTCTTCGATGGACGCCACTTGCCCTGGCGCGCGGATCAGCAATTGCTCACCGCTGCGCTCGATATAACCGGCGCCGACGTTGGCGTTGTTACGCTCCAGCGCGGTGACCAAGTCGGTCAAAGTCAGGTTGTAAGCCGCCAAGCGCTTGGGGTCTGGAGCGATCTGGTATTCCTTGGCAAAGCCACCGATGGTGTTGATCTCGGCCACACCCGGGACGTTGCGCAATTGCGGCTTGATGATCCAATCCTGGATCACCCGCAGGTCTGTCGGCGTGTAGGCAGAGCCGTCCTCCTTACGGGCACCATCTTCCGCTTCCACGGTCCACAGGAAAATCTCGCCAAGCCCGGTGGAGATCGGCCCCATCCGCGCCTCGACGCCTTCGGGCAGTTGCTCCCGGGCCACCTGCAAACGCTCGTTGACCAGTTGCCGGGCAAAGAACAGGTCAGTGCCGTCCTTGAAAATCACCGTCACCTGAGACAAGCCGGAGCGGGACAGCGAGCGGGTCTGCTGCAATCCCGGCAAACCTGCCATGGCCGTCTCAATGGGAAACGTAATGCGCTGCTCGGTTTCCAACGGCGAAAACCCGGCGGCGGCCGAGTTGATTTGTACCTGGACGTTAGTGATGTCCGGCACCGCGTCGATGGGCAGTTTCTGATAGCTGGCGATACCGATACCGGCCATCAACAGCACCGCCAGCAGCACGATGATGCGCTGCTCGATGGCAAATTGGATAAGGCGCTCAAACATGGGAAATCACTCGCAGAAAAAGGCGTATCAATGCACGGGGTTCAACAAATCTGAGGCCAGCGTTGCGTAGCAGCTGTCGAGCCCTAGAGAGGCTGCGTCCGCGGTTTATCTGACACCCCGGGACATCAGGCTCTACGACCGCTTCGCAGTCGGACGCGGCCTCGTTCTACTCGACCGCTGTTACGTAATGCCAACCACAGGAGGTACAGATACCCGCGCGTATCAATGGGCGTGCTCGGCCGAGCCTTTGCCCAATTCCGACTTGAGGATGAAGCTGCCGACGGTGGCCACCTGTGCGCCGGCGTCGAGGCCTTCGCGGACTTCGACGAAGCCGTTTTCACTCACGCCCACTTCGATATGGCGGGTCATGAAACCGTCCGCTGTGCGCACGAACACCGAGGGTTTGTCCTCGACGGTCTGGATCGCTTCCTGGGGTACCGTGACCTTGGCCTGATAGGTATCAGTCGACACTTGCACGGCCACGAACAAGCCTGGGCGCCAGGAATCATCGGGGTTTGGCACGGTGACTCGCACGGTCGCGGTACGGGTCTGTTCACCCAGCAAGTTGCCGACATAAGCCACCTTGCCCATCACTTCGGTGCCCATTTCCGTGGAGCTGACCTTCACCGGCTTGCCCACCTGGACCTTGTTCAAGTCCTTGGGAAACACACCAAAGGTGACCCACACCTGGGACAGGTCCGACAGGGTGAAGGCGTTGCTGGTCTCGCTCACCACTTCACCGACGCCGAGGTGTTTTTCCACCACTACGCCGTCGAACGGCGCACGCAGTTCATAGCGATTGCCGCCCGCCAATACGGTGCTGCCGCTCAGGGCATTCATCTTTTGCCGAGCGTTGTTCAGGGCAATTTCGGCTTCTTGCAAAGTCTGGCGCGCCAACAGGTAATCCTGCTCGGCGGAGATCTTGTCCTGCCACAATTGGCGTTCGCGCTGGAAGGTGGTGCGGGCCAGTTCAACCCGGCGCTCGCTGGCCGCCAGTTCACTGCGCTGATCGGAGATCTGCTGGCTGGCGATGACGGCCAGCAACTCGCCTTTTTTCACTGACTGACCCAGATTGACCTTGACCGACTCCACCACGCCCGCCGCACGGGGCACGATGTGAGAGGTGCGGTCTTCATCAAAACGAATCTCTCCCGGCAACGACAGCACAGTGCTGATCTGCCGGGGCTGAGCCTGGGCCAATTGAATACCCGCAGCCTGGATTTGCTGATCGCTGAGTTCGAGCTTGCCTTCTTCTTCCGGCGCTTGTGCGGCGGCCGCTTTTTCCTCAACCGCAACACTGGGGGCAGGCCGGAACAGGTCGGTCGTCACCACCAGTCCTAGACCAATGGCCACCGCAACGGCCAAAGCAATGCCTTGTTTCTTGTTCATCGGGTGCTCCTGAAAAATCAAAACCGGGCGAGGTCGCCGTAAATCCGTTCGATACGTACCCAGGCGTCGGTGGCCTGGGCTAACGCTGCGAGGTATTGGGTGCGGGCCGCAATCAAGGTGCGCTGGGCATCAAGGACTTCCAGGAAGTTGAACTTGCCCATCTCGAAACCACGGGTGGCACTGTCCACCGCGCTCTGGGCAGCCGGCAGAATCACTTGGTTGAAGGAACGCACTTCGCTGTTGGCCGTCGACCATAGGTCCAGGGCCTGGCGGGTGTCGGTGCGCAATCGCAGTTCGGCGGCGTTGCGCAGGTCCCGCGCCTGGTCCGCCCGGCGGCTGGCGGAGAGCACGTTGCCCTGGTTGCGGTTGAACAACGGGATAGGCATCGACACGCCCACCACATTCACCCGCTCACGCACGCTGGCGTCGTATTGGCTGCCGATGGACACGTCGAGGTTGGGAATGCGCTCGGCTTTTTCCAAGCCCAATGCCGCTTCGCGCTGCTGGATTTGCAGTTCGGCCAAGCGCAGTTCAGCGGTTTGATCCAGGCGTGCCAGCAGTTGTGACGGTGGAGGCAATGCCGGCGCGGCCATGGCTTGCGACGCGACAGATTGGAAGTCGGTACTGGCCGCCCCGGTAATCGCGGCCAAACGGCGGTAGGCGTCAGTCAGGCCCATTTCAGCGCGGCTGAACTCCAGGCGAATCTCCGAGAGTTGCACCTGAGCACGAGTGGCCTCCACCGGCGACGATTTACCCGCCGTGACCCGGCCATTGGCAACCACCAGGCCGCGCTCGGCCAGCGCCAATGAACGTTGAGCCAGATCGAGGCGCTCCTGCGCCCGCAGTGCTCCGTAAAAGCCTTCGATGACATCGGCCCGCAACACGTTGCGCCGCTGCTCCAGTGTCAACGCCGCCGCGTCCTGGGCCCGCGATGCCACATCAATTCGCGCACCGCGCTTGCCGCCCAACTCCAGGGTCTGGCTCAGCTTAATGGTGGTGGTGCGGGAGTTGCGACGCGTGTCTTCGGCATCGAAAGAGGCCACAGGATTGGGGATCAAACCGGCCTGCTGTCGACCGCCTTGGTCGATGTCGATTTCCCATTGTGCAGCGGCCAGGTCCGGATTGTTGGCGAAGGCGGTTTGCAGGGCCGAATCGAGGGTCAACGTTTGGGCTTGAGCGCCCTGAACCGTCGCCGTACTAAATAACAAAACAGCGGACAAAGCGCCCGCAATCCACAGTAATTTTCTTACGTGAGTTGGCATAACAAGAGTTCCACGCCCATGAAATAGCGGATAAATCCAAACACGGGCAATGTAACTTTCGTTACTTATCAGAGGGGTGGCTAGAACATTACAAATCCGTTATCAACCGCTCTATTGCGGACCTTTGCTTTAAGATCCCGGTCAATCGAAGGCGACCCACACACTCAGCAAAAGTTAGTTTCAACTTTCACCTTCAACACACTTTCCAACTTAACTTCATCTTCTTCATTAAACCGAGGGACTTTACCCATGCGCATTCTGGTTATCGAAGACGAACCTAAAACTGCCGACTATTTGCACCAGGGTCTCAGTGAAAGTGGTTACATCGTCGACTGTGCCGCCACCGGCGCCGACGGTTTGCACCTGTCACGCCAACACGCCTATGACCTGGTGATGCTGGACGTGAACCTGCCGCAGATTGATGGATGGGATGTGCTCAGGCGCATCCGCCAGAACAGCAGCACTCGGATCATGATGCTGACGGCCCAAGGCCGATTGGCCGACCGGATCAAGGGCCTGGACCTGGGCGCCGACGATTACCTGGTCAAGCCGTTCGAGTTCCCCGAGCTGTTGGCCAGGGTACGTACCTTGATGCGCCGCAGTGTGCATTCGCCGGTGCCTGATGTGCTGCGCGTGGCCGATCTGGAACTGGATCAGGGCCGCCACCGGGCCTATCGCGGCTTGCAGCGCATCGACCTGACCACCAAGGAGTTCGCCCTGCTGCACCTGTTGATGCGCCAGAGCGGCGTGGTGTTGTCGCGCACACAAATCATCTCGTTCGTCTGGGACATGAACTTCGATTGCGACACCAACGTGGTGGAGGTGTCGATCCGCCGCCTGCGGGCCAAGATCGATGACCCGTTCGAACACAAACTTATCCACACTCTGCGCGGCGTCGGTTATGTGCTGGAGGAACGGGAGTAACCCTCAGGCATGCACCTCGTCGTGGTCGTCGTGATGAAAGTCTTCACCTTCGACCTGCAGCGTGACGTGGGAAATATCGAATTGCTCATGCAGCATTTCCGTCACTTGGGTGAGGATCTGTTGCTCAGTGCCCACGGTGGCATCCGCCACCAAATGACTGCTCAGCACATTCTTGCCGCTGGTCAGCGCCCAGATATGCAGGTCGTGTACGTCCTTGACCCCAGGGGTGGCGCGAACGGCTTGCTCGACCTGATCGATATCAACACCGTCCGGCACGCCTTGTAGCAGGACGTTCATGCTTTCCTTGAGCAGGGTCCAGGTCCGTGGCAGTACCCAGAAGCCAATCGCCGCCGCCACCACCGAATCGACCCAACCCCAACCGGTGAACATGATCAACACCGCCGCAATGATCACACCGACTGAGCCGAGCATGTCGCTCCAGACTTCCAGATACGCCCCTTTGACGTTGAGGCTTTCGCCGCTGGCGGCGCTCAGCAGGCGCATGGAAATCAGGTTGACGATCAGCCCCAGCACGGCGATCACCAGCATGCCGGTGGTCTGGATCTCGGCGGGTGCCTGCAAGCGTTGATACGCCTCATAAAGGATGTAGAACGCCACAGCGAACAGCAGCAGCGCATTGAAAGACGCCGCGAGGATTTCGAAACGCGCATAGCCGAAGGTGCGCTTGCGGTCGGCCGCACGCTTGGCCACCTGGATCGCCACCAGGGAAATCGCCAGGGCCAGGGTGTCGGTCATCATGTGCGCGGCATCGGACAACAGCGCCAGGCTGCCGGTGACAAAAGCACCGATGACCTCGGCAATCATGAAGCTGCCGGTCAGCCCCAGGGCCATCCATAACTTGCGTTCGTGTCCGGCGCGTACTTGGGCGTGGCTGTGTCCTGCGCTCATGGAATATCCTCGTAACTGAATGTGAAATTGATCATAGAGCTATAGGCCAAAACCACCGGCATGGTTTGCAAAATTGTCATCCACTGGCCAGTTTAACGTTAGCTGAACGCACCAAAACCGAGCACGAGCGCTCTGGAATAGTCTTATCAGGTATGCTTTTCGAACAGGAAACAAAAAGAAACATATTAGCCAACCTGTTCGATAAGGAGTCCCGTTTTGGAGTTATCGACTGCCGCGTGGATGGTTCACGACACCCGCCTCATGCTCTGCGTCCTGCTGGCCATCGCCAGCATTATTGTGCTGATCAGCGCGACCAAACTGCCGCCGTTTCTGTCGATCCTGATTGGCACCTTTATCGCGGGTGTCGGTGCCGGGTTGCCGCCTGAAGAGGTGGCAAAGGCGTTCAGCAAAGGCGCCGGGGCGATTCTCGGTGAGGCCGGGATCATTATTGCCCTGGGCTCGATGCTCGGCGCGCTGATGGCCGAATCCGGCGCTGCCGACCGTATCGCCACCACCCTGCTGGGGTTGGGCAAGGGCAAGTCATTGCCTTGGGTGATGGCGCTGGTGGCGATGGTGATTGGCTTGCCGCTGTTCTTTGAAGTGGGCCTGGTGATGATGGTGCCGATCATCTTCGTCATGGCCAAGCGCTCGAACCAGCCGCTGCTGAAAATCGCCATTCCGGCGCTGGCGGGGATGACCACCTTGCACGCACTGATGCCGCCGCATCCTGGGCCGCTGATTGCTGTAGGCGCGCTGCACGCCGACCTGGGCCTGACCATGTTGCTGGGTTTTTGCCTGGCGGTGCCGGCGGTGATACTGGCCGGCCCGCTCTATGGCAACTGGCTGTCCAAACGCATGCACGTTGACGAGCCCGCCGACATCGGCGCGCTGTTCAGCGCCCCGCCCAAGGCACCGCGCCAGCCAAGTTTTGGTGTGTCGTTGCTGATCATCCTGTTACCGGTGATCCTGATGCTCGGCAGCACTCTGGCCAAGGTCGCCATGCCAGCGGAAAGCACGGTCGCCCTGACCTTGAAATTCCTCGGTGAACCGTTGATTGCCCTGGGCCTGGCGGTAATTGCCGCAGTGATTTGCCTGGGTTGGGCCAGCGGCATGCCGCGCGCCGATGTCGGCAACACCCTGCGCAAAGCCCTCGCGCCTATCGCCGTGCTGCTGCTGACCATCGGTGCCGGCGGCGGCTTGAAGCAAACCCTGCTGGACGCCGGCGTCAGCCAGACCATCAGCAAGTTCGCTGAAGGCGCCCACATGCCGTACCTGCTGCTGGCGTGGTTAATTGCCGTAGCACTGCGCCAGGCCACCGGCTCGGCGACCGTTGCCACCACCACAACGGCGGGCATCCTGGCGCCGATGATGGCGGGGCTGGCGGCGACACAAAGCTCACTGGTGGCTCTGGCGATTGGTGCGGGCTCGGTGTTCTTTTGCCACGTCAACGATGCCGGGTTCTGGATGGTGCGCGAGTACTTTGGCTTGCAGTTGAAGCAGACGATCTGGGTGTGGTCGGTCTTGCAGACCATTGTTTCGGTGGTGGGCCTGATCGGCACCTTGCTGATGTGGCACTTTTTGACGTAACGACCGTCAAGCGGCGGTGTGGCGCCTGCCAAAGTGCGCCGCACTCACCGCCCCCACCGCCCCCATTACTGCGCAATACCCCACGCATATCCACGGGCTCGTGGGCATCAGCGCGATCAACATCAACGGTGTGGTACTCGCCCACAGCGCGTAGGCAATGTTGTAGGTGAAGGAAATCCCCGACACCCGAATCTGCGCCGGGAACAGGTTGACCATCACCGACGGCACCGCGCCCACCACGCCGCAGCTCAAGCCGGCAATCGCATACGCCGCACCGAGCCAGACGCCGCCTGCGATGAGGCTGGCATACAAAATCGCAATCCCCACCGGCAGCAATAGGCTGTAGATCAGCACCGCACGCCAGGCGCCAATGCGGTCCACCAACAAGCCGGCCAGCACGCAACCAATGTTCAGGAAGACGATGCCCAACGCGCTCAGGGCGAAGGTGTGGCTGGCACTCATGCCAAAGGTTTTCTGCATCATGGTCGGGGTAATGACCACCAGTACCACCACCGCCGAGGTGAGGACGCAGGTGAGGATCATCGCCGGCAACAGGGCATGGCGGTGCTCACGCAAGACCGTACGCAGAGGCAGTTCGGCGTCGCTTTGACGACGGGCCTGCATCGCCAGGAACACCGGGGTTTCGCTGAGCCAGCGCCGCAGCCACACACCGATCACGCCAAACACGCCGCCCAACAGGAACGGGAAGCGCCAAGCGTAGTCGAGGATTTCAGCGGGGGTGAACACTTGCGCCAACAGCGTTGCCGTCAACGCACCGAGCAAGTAGCCGAAGGTCAAGCCGGCCTGCAGGAAACCCAGGGCATAACCACGATGATTGGCCGGCGCGTGCTCGGCGACGAACACCCAGGCGCTGGGCACTTCGCCGCCCACCGCCGCGCCCTGGAGGATGCGCAATGCCAGCAGGATCAGCGGTGCGAAATAGCCGATTTGCGCGTAAGTGGGCATGATCCCGATCAGCAGACAGGGCAAGGCCATCATCAGGATGCTCAGGCTGAACACCCGTTTGCGCCCCAGGTGATCGGCGAAGTGCGCCATCAGGATCCCGCCCAGCGGCCGCGCCAGGTAGCCGGTGACAAAGATGCCGAAGCTTTGCAGCAGCCGCAGCCACTCGGGCATTTCCGGCGGGAAGAACAGTTGGCTCAATGTCAGGGCGAAAAATACGAAGATGATGAAGTCGTAGATTTCCAGGGCGCCACCGAGGGCGGCCAGGCCCAGGGTTTTGTAGTCGGAGCGGGAGAAGCGCTGCGCCTGTGGATAAGAAATGGCAGTCATGACAAAACTCTGAATATTGAAGAGATAACGGTACGCGGGGGCATGGTCTACGCAAACCCTGGCGCGATCAACCGATTGGCGCAGGTTCTTCCACCCGACAATCTCCAGCGGCATACTCGATAACCCTCACGGACGAATGCAGGCCCGCCATGACGACACCCCCGCAGAGTCAGCAACAAGCCGCCTTTGAAAGTTCGATCAAGGCGCTGCAGGCTGAAGTCGCCAGCATCGGTACCCACCTGAGTATCGATGCCAGCGCACGCCTGGCCTATACCCAGCGCATCAAGTTGATGGCCGATGATTTGCGCATGCAGGTGGCCAGCGGTCGTCTGACTTGGACCCAGGCCGCGTCCCAGGCGCAAGGGGCGCGCAACGCCATCATGGAAATCATCCGCGCGCGCAGCACGCCGGTTGGCCGTGCCATGGCCCAGCAGTTGAAGAGTGAGGGCAAGACGCTCAACGAACTGGTGGCGCGCAAGACTCTGCAACTGCATGGGCCGACGGCGGATTTCAGCCGCTTGTCGACGTCACAGCAGAACGCGGTGTACGCCGAAATCGTCAAATCGGCTGGCAAGTCCAACCCCCGGGTTACTGCCACCATGCGCAACCTGTCCCGCTTTGGACGCGGGCTGATTGTGCTGTCGATCGCGGTTTCGGTTTATAACGTGATGAGTGCCGAAGACAAGACCCAGGCGGCTGGCCGGGAGATTGCCGTCACGGGCGCGGGAATTGTCGGCGGTATGGCGTCGGGGGCCTTGGCCGGTTTGGCCTGCGGGCCTGGAGCGCCGGTGTGCGTCACCGTTGGCGCCTTTGTCGGTGGTGCATTGGCCGCTTTTGGCATGGATATGCTCTTTTAAGGGGACGCAATGATGCGGTTGGCTTCAGAGGTCAGCGTCCGGTACCAGCCTGACGCCGATGAAAACGTGATTCCCACCAGCGAAGTGCTGCTGCAGGGCATCGCCAGTGGCACCCTCATCAGTGGCGCGGTGCTGGAAGCCGCCGTGCAATGGCGCAGCTTTTACCTGCTGTTTTTGACGGATGACGTGCCGTTCGAAGAAGGCCTCAACATTCATCTGCTCGACGAACGGGGCGCGCTGTTGGACTCGGCGACCCTCGGCGGAGCTTACAGCAGCGGGCATTTTCACGACTTGCTGCTGGGTGATGGCGACACCCTGAGCTTTCGGTTTATCGGCGATACCACCTGGCACCTGGAGCTGTTGCAACACCCGCAGTTTCGCTTGCCACTGGTATCCGAACCTGCTGGCGTCAGTCGTCGGTTGGGGTTTTCCCGGCACTTCATCCTGCGGGGTAATCCCAAGCCTCAGGTCAGTTGAAACGGACTGCCATTTTCTCCCCGGTTTGATTTACTGTGGGCAACTGAACCCAAGGGCCCTTCTGCGGCCCGGCGCCCCACCATAATCATAAAAATCTGGAGTAGCTTCATGGCCGCTGATATCGAAGATAGCCGCTATGCCCGTTTCGCCCTGCGTTGCTCGAACTTCGCCGAGCGTTGGTTTCCTGACTCCTGGGTGTTTGCCGCCCTCGCGGTAATTATTGTCGCCGTCGCGACGTTAAGCATGGGCGCCGCGCCGACCGAGGCCGCCAAGGCGTTTGGCGATGGTTTCTGGAGCCTGATCCCGTTCACCATGCAAATGGCCTTCGTGGTGATTGGCGGCTATGTGGTCGCCAGCTCACCGCCTGCGGTCAAGTTGATTGATCGCCTGGCGCGAATCCCGAAAAACGGCCGTTCTGCCGTGGCGTGGGTGGCGTTGATCTCGATGGTCGCCTCGTTGCTCAACTGGGGCTTGTCCCTGGTGTTCGGCGGCCTGTTGGTACGGGCATTGGCTCGGCGCACGGATTTGCGCATGGACTACCGCGCCGCCGGCGCTGCGGCCTATCTGGGTCTCGGTGCCGTCTGGGCGCTGGGGCTGTCGTCGTCGGCGGCACAGTTGCAGGCCAACCCGGCCAGCCTGCCGCCGTCGATTCTGTCGATCACCGGGATGATTCCCTTCACCGACACCATCTTTCTCTGGCAGTCCGGCGTACTGTTGCTGGCCTTGATTGTGGTCTCGCTGATCATCGCTTATGCCACCGCACCGGGGCCGAACAGCGCCCGTGACGCCGAGGCCTGCGGGGTTGATCCGGCCTTCAATCTGCCCAAGCCACAGCCGCCGAGCCGTCCGGGCGAATGGCTGGAGCACAGCCCATTGCTGACGATCCTGCTGGCGTTGCTCGCAGCCGGGTGGCTGTTCCATGAGTTCTCGACCAAGCCGGCGATCAGTGCCATTTCCGGGCTGAACACCTACAACTTTCTGTTCCTGATGGTGGGCGCGCTGCTGCACTGGCGCCCGCGCAGCTTCCTCGATGCGGTGGCCCGTGCGGTACCAACCACCACCGGGGTGCTGATCCAGTTTCCGCTGTATGGATCGATCGCGGCGCTGATGACCGTGGTCAAAGGCGGCGACGGCCAGACCCTGGCTCACCATATCTCGACCTTCTTCACCTCCATCGCGTCCCACGACACTTACGCCCTGCTGATGGGCGTGTACTCGGCGGTGCTGGGCTTCTTTATCCCGTCGGGCGGCGGCAAGTGGATCATCGAAGCGCCTTACGTGATGCAAGTGGCCAATGACCTGCAATATCACCTGGGCTGGGCGGTGCAGATCTACAACGCCGCCGAGGCATTGCCGAACCTGATCAACCCCTTCTATATGCTGCCGCTGCTGGGAGTATTGGGATTGAAGGCGCGGGATTTGATTGGCTTTTCGTTCGTGCAGTTGCTGGTGCACACGCCGTTGGTGCTGTTTTTGTTGTGGGCGTTGGGGACGACGTTGAAGTATTTGCCGCCGGTGATGCCATAGCCCAATAACAGTTCTGTCTTCGTTCCGTCACATTCCATTGCTACCGTTCTGGCGAAATATCTTGCAACAACTAGCCAGCAGGGACTCCCAGCAATGAGTGACGAGCACGAAGATCGCCCTTCCCCCGAAACGGCAACCAAACCGCCGGTCGACACCAGCCGGCGGCGCTTTCTGGGAGGGGCGGCAGTGCTGGGAGTGGGCGCGACCTTAAGTGCCTGCGGCAATACCAGCGAAGCACCGGGCAAACCAGTGGAGCGGCCGCTGACGCCCCAAGAGCTGGACAAGGCGCTGCACGAGCAGGTGAAAACCGTAGTGGTGATTTACGCCGAGAACCGCAGTTTCAATAACCTGTTTGGCGATTTCCCCGGCGTTGAAAAGCCGCTGTCGGCGCTTTCTGCCGTCGAGTATCAACAACGTGATCGCGATGGCAACCTGTTAAGCACCCTGCCGCCCGCCTGGGGCGGTGTGTTGCAAGTCGGTCCGCAAAGCGTGGATGGGGTGACCTATCCCAGCGAAGTGCAATTCCAGGAAAACCTGCCCAACGCCCCGTTCCCCCTCAAGGGTCCCAACGGCGAAGACCTGCCCCTAAGCCTGGTCACCCGCGATTTGTGGCATGTGTTTTACCAGAACCAGATGCAGATCAATGGCGGCAAGAATGATGGTTTCGTGGCCTGGGGCGATGCCGGTGGCCTGGTGATGGGCCATTACGCCCAGAGCCGCTACGCCCTGAGGCTGTGGGACGTGGCGAAGGAGTTTGTACTCTGCGATAACTTTTTCCAGGGCGCTTTTGGTGGTTCGTTCCTCAACCACCAGTACCTGATCAGCGCCACGGCGCCTTTTTATCCGAACGCCGCCCAATCGGTGGCCAAGGCACAGATCGCCGTGTTGCAGAGTGACGATCCGCTGGATCCGCGTCTCAAGCCCCTGGATAAATCCCCGGCCAGCGCCATGACCGGACCGCCGCAATTCGGCCCCAGCGCGCTGACCCCCGACGGCTACGGCGTAAACACCCTGGCGCCGCCCTACTGGCCAACCTGGATCCGCGACCCAGAGCATCCGGACTACTCCAAGCCTGATTTACCCAACGTGCTGGTGCCGCAAACCCACGAACACATCGGCGACAAGCTGTCGAAAAAGAACATCGACTGGACCTGGTACGCGGGTGCCTGGCAAGCGACCCTGGACCAGTTCAAGGACTCGAGCGGCATTCCGAAGATTCCGAACTTCCAGTACCACCACCAACCCTTCAACTACTTCAAGCAACAAGGGCCAGAGAACCCGGCAGAACGCAACAAGCGCCTGCGCGACGGCGGCCTGGGAGACGAGTCGAGCACCAATAAGTTTTTCGCCGACGCCGAAGCCGGCAAGCTGCCCGCCGTGACCTTCTACAAACCCCAGGGCAATCTCAACATGCACGCCGGTTACGCCGACGTGGCCTCCGGCGACCGGCATATCGCCCGCGCCTTGAAGGTGCTGCAGGAAAGCCCGCAGTGGAAGAACATGGTGGTCATTGTCACCGTCGATGAAAACGGCGGGTGGTGGGACCACGTGGCGCCGCCCAAAGGCGATCGCTGGGGCCCGGGATCGCGCGTGCCGGCGCTGGTGGTCTCGCCTTTCGCCCGCAAAGGCACGGTGGACCACACGGTGTATGACACGGCATCGACCCTGCGCCTGATCACCCGGGTCTTCCAACTGGAGAAACTCGATGGTCTCAAGCAGCGCGATGACGCGATGATCGCCCGAGGCCAGAAGCCCATGGGCGATTTGAGTAACGCCCTGCACTTCACGGTGTAACGGGTTTTGCCGATTGCCCGGCAAAATCGCATATTTACTGCACGTTTTTCCTGGTCAGCCGCTACTGTGTGAGGGTGGGCATTCATCCCGCGCAGACGGGCATTCGCTGACAAGGAATCAAGCATGTTTAAACTGACCAGGCTGTCCTTCACCCTGGCCGCACTGACCTTGAGTGCGGTCGTACACGCTGATGTCGAGGTAGCGCTGGGCACCCCGCAACGGGTCACCCAGTTGTTCGCTTACCCCAACAACTGCGGCGTCATCTGTTTTCGTCCGATGACGTTGGAGCAGACCGTTGAGCACTACCTGAACCAGAGCCTGCAACGTGACGGTTACAGCCGGGCGAAGGTCAGCGTAAAAACCGATCAGGGCAATGTCCTCGCAACCTTCAGTGGTGTACCGGACAGCTACGGCCAGCCGTTGACCACGCTGCTGAACACGGCCGACCTCGCCTACCAAGGCGCCAGCAAACTCAACAACGACGGCAAGTGGCAGTTCAGCTGGTACTTGTTCCTGCCGTTGGGCATGGCGCTGGAAAACCGCAAAAGCATCGAACTGATGCACTTTCCGCCGGATTACTCCCTGACCCATTTCCAGGATTACCTAGAGTCGGCCACCACCGACCGTTGGGCCACCTTGCTCACAGCCAACGGTATTCCAGCGCCCCAGACGCCGGAATACCAGACCATCATCGATATCGCCCCGATTGCCGCCCCGTCTACCGCAGGCAAGGATCTGGAGGGCGTCTATAGCTACTTCACCGAGTACCAGACGCGGATGGTCAAGGAACTCAGCCAGCACGCGGGAGGCTCATTGCCGATGGTGGCCTTCGGTGCGCCCGTGCGCAGCTGGATCAAGCAGCAATACGGACAAACGGTGGGCGTACTGAGCCTGGCACAGATCAGCCCAACCGAAGGCAGCAAGGTGGCGGTTCTGGGCGCCAACCATCCCAGCTACATCTGGTATGCCGCCAATCCGGACACCTATGACGGCGACGCGCAAAAAGCCGACGAGGCCGGTTTGAAAGTCATGGGCCAGGACTTGAGCGCTGCCTGCTGGCAAGCCGCAATGGGGCAAAGACCCGTCAGCGATGCCAATGTGCAACTCAAGGCCTGCATGAACACATGGCAGGTGACGCGCAAGGAGCAGACCTGCGAACTGTTCTACACCTCGATTCGCGAGCTGACACCCGAACAGGCAAATGCCAAGTGCGCCACGCCAGGGATCAGAGCCCAGTTGAAACAGTTGAAAGGCTCGGCACCAACACCGTCCATCAGCGCTCCCGCTCTTTAAGGGCGGACATTTTCCTACACGAAAAACAGCCAATATCTACTGTCAGATTTGACAGTAGATATTGGCTGCTACTTCAACGAATCTTGAGCCGAACCCATCAGTTGCATGACTAGCATGCCAATTAGCACCTACAAGTCAGTGCAGCAAAAACTCAGGAGAGTGATGAAAACTCAAGCCATGGATAAGGCACCTGTAGCAAGTGACTGCCTTTACCCCTTTGAAGCCCTGCTCGACAAGCCTGGCTATCCGTCGACACGCGACTTTCAGATAGTACAGACCCCCTATGGCGCGGGGATCCAATCCAGGACTGCTTTCGACAGTCGGGTACGTATCGCCAAAGTGTCCGGTTATGCACTGGGTGAGCGGCAGCTGCATACGCTGCAGATTTCCGCCCGCATTCACCTGTACGACCTTTGGTTCAGCGGTTTGCTGTCGCACTCATGCAACCCGAACGTGTTCCTCGACATCAGCGAGCTCGAGCTGTGGTCGGTCCAGCCGATCGCCTCCGGTACTTTACTGACCATGGATTACTCCAGCACCGAAGACGAGCTGTTCCGGCAGTTTGCCTGCCATTGCGGCGAACTCAACTGCCGAGGCTGGATCACCGGCATGAAGGAGCCCTTGAATGCCGATGGCCAGCTGTTTATGGAGCAGTGGCGCCAACGTAAACGCCCTTAAACCGCTCCGACCGGGCGCAGGCGATATTGCGGCGGCAATTGCTCGAAGCCACTGATGGTGGCGTTCAGGCTTTTCCAGCGCCCATCCTTGATCCCGTAGATGCAACCGTGGATCGACAGGCTCTGCCCACGGTGCCAGGCGTTTTGCACAATGCTGGTGTGTCCGACGTTGGCCACTTGCTGGATCACGTTCAGCTCGCAGAGGCGGTCAACCCGCTCTTCTTCCGTCGGCAATTGGGCGAGCACTTCGCGATTTTCGTAATAGAGGTCGCGGATAGAGCGCAGCCAGCCGTCAATCAAGCCCAACTGACGGTCCTGCATCGAGGCGCGCACGCCGCCACAGCCATAGTGACCCGTGACCAGGATGTGTTTGACCTTGAGCACGTCGACCGCGTACTGGATCACCGACAGGCAGTTGAGGTCGGTGTGCAGCACGACGTTGGCCACATTGCGGTGCACAAACAGGTCGCCGGGCAGCATGCCGACGATTTCGTTAGCCGGCACACGGGCGTCCGAACAGCCGATCCACAGGTATTCCGGGGTTTGCTGGCGGGCGAGCTTGGCGAAGAATTCGGGATCTTCCTGTTTGATCGCATCCGCCCAGCGTTCGTTGTTATCAAGCAGGTCTTGTAGTTCGTTCATCAGGGAAAGCCTCAGGAATGATGCGCAGCTTTGACAGACGACCGCCCGTCGGGGTCACGCCCGGGATGCAGATAGCCAAACCGTAAATACCTTGAATCTTAGTGGGTAGTGCCTGTCCACACACTATAAGCCCCACAGTATGAGGAATGGTCATGACTGAATCACGACGTCCCTACGGTGCACCGCAACCGGAGCCGATTGATGACAACGAGGACCGCATGGGCTCGATGCGGGAGCTGGACTTTGACGAGGAGGAGCCGACGGCGGAGATCGGCAATGAAACTCCACGCCGGGAGCGCAAACACCTGATGCCCGACGAACGGTTCCGAGAGGCCGGTATGACCGGGGCTTCGACCGATGATCATGAGTCGACCGATGACGACATGAGCCCGGAGACGCTGATCCTTGAGGATGGCGCACGGGATGCCCATGAAGCAGGTGAAGGCGAGCAGGCCGATTGGGACCTGAGTATCGTCGATGAGGATGATATCGGCGGCGGGAACGGGTTGGATGAAGCGGAGATGGCGGAGCAGGATCCGGTAGACGGCAATCGTTGAAGTACCACTGTTCTAAATGTGGGAGCAAGTCGAATCGTCGCACCGCCGCTCCCACACAAGCCCCGCTCCCACATGGGCTGTTGCGTTTAATCCACCAGGGTGCAGGCCATGACCACTGCATCTTCGCGACCACCGACAGCAGGGTAGTAATCCCGCCGGCGACCAATCTCGTTGAACCCATAACGCTCGTACAACCGAAATGCGCCGGCATTGCTGTCACGCACTTCCAAAAAGCATTCCCGCGCATTGGCCGCATAGGCCCGGGACATCAGGTGTTCCAGCAATTTCAGGCCCAGGCCGCAGCCCTGGTTTTCCGGTTTGACGGTGATGTTCAGCAAATGGGCTTCATCGAGGATGATCTGCACCACGCCGTGGCCCACCTGTTGCTCACCGTCAAACATCAGCCAAATCTGGTACTTGCCCAGCCCATCGAGAAAAATCCCGCGGGTCCAGGGATGGCTGAACGCTGCGTATTCGATTTTCAGTACGGCGTCGAGGTCCGCCTCGGTCATCGGGCGAAAGGATACAGCGTCACTCATCGGTACTTTTCCAACGCGCCATCAGCCGGCGCATGGCTTGCCAGACATCAGCCTTACGCTGTGGCTCTTCCATTAATAATTCCAGGCCCGGCAGGGCCCAGACTGAACCCAGGCCTTCAACCTGCAGTTCGCGGTACCAGGCTTCAGCATCCGCTTCCCCGGCAAAACGCACGGCGGGCAAGCCGATCAGCCATAGGCAAACGCACGGCTCATCTTCCAGACGCGCCGACACAAATCCTTGTACGAAATCCCGCGCAGCTTCCGGGCCTTGGTCCATCGTGCCACGCACCAACAGCGGCCAACGCACCGGCTCGCCGACGATTTGCGGGCTGTCCGGCAGGCCGGCGGCGCGCAGCATGTCCTTGAGCAGCAGATAGGCTGGGTCGCGGGTCTGGAAGCGCTCGCCGGTGGGCAGTTCCACCAGCAACAGGCAGCCCCCGGCCCGCAGCAGTTGCAGAGCAAAGCGTGGCGGCGGCACGACTGGGGCCTTGACCACGGGAGCCCCCTCTTCTGCAGCGGCAGGTTTGGCAAGCGGCGACGGGCGCGGCACTTCAACCTTAACCCGCTCCGCAGGCCTTGCAACCACCTCAGCAGCCGGCTTGACCAGCGCTACAGGCACAGCCGCTTCCTCACCCGAAGACTCGAAGGCCTCGAACGGTTCAAGGGCCTCCAGCAACTCGGGCCGCGAAGGTGCGGCAAAGGGCAGTTCGGTGCGCGGCAGCCAGTTGACCACCTGCATGGCGGTCAAGTAGGCACGGCGTCGGGACTCGATAAGCAAGGGTCGGCCACTTGTGGATAACTAAAGAACGGGGATTCTACCGCCCTTCGACGAAGATCGCCCGCAGTTGATCGTTTAAAACATCACCCGACCGCGCCCTGACCGGCTGTGGATAAATCCCACCTAGGATGCAGTACAATCGCTGCTTTTAATCGCCAACCAGCCGGCCATTCCCATGATCGAACCCAAGCGCGTCTTGCGCGCCCTCGCCGAACACTGGGCCCTGCTTGAGCCACTGTGCGAACACTTCGACCAAGGCACCCTGAGCCTTGCCGAGCTGCGCGCGCAACTGGCCGCCCAACAACTGGACAGCACGCCACAGGACATCACCAGCCTGCTGGACGTGTGGATTCGCCTGGATATCCTGGTGCCTGTCGCCAAGAGCCCGAACCGTTTCGAGCTCAACGCGCAGATCCACGACTTCCTCGCCTATCTTCGCAAGGAGCACCGGCTAGGCCTGTGCCTGGAAATCGAAGCCTACCTGCGCCACCTTGAGCGTCTGGCCGGTTATATCCAGGACGCCTTCGACATCCGCGACGGCCACGACCTGGCCCGGCAACTGCGCTTGCTGGACATGCGCGTGCGCGATGTGCTGAAAAAACTCGCCAACGACGAGCAAGCCCTCGCAGCCGTGGCCGATCGCGCCAAGACCAGCGACCGGCAGATCCCGTTGCGCCAACGTTACGCCGAAGTACTGGCGACCTGGGACGAATACGTCGAACCGATGATTCAACTGGTCAACGCCGACGGTGCCTTCGAACAAGGCGTGCGCAAGGTCGAAAACGTGCTGTTGCGCATGCTCACCGAGCAGCAACGCCTCGGTCACCTGGTGGACGACGACATGCTGCTGCGCACCCATGCGCGCATCCTCGAAATGCAGACCAGCGCCCAACTGACCTTGCGCCATGCCCGCGAACTGCTGCTGCCGCTGCGTGAAGAAGCGCGCCGGCACAACGCCGTGACCCGTGGCGCTGCACTGGCGTTGTCGGCCATTCGTCGCAAGGGCCTGGACGCGGTGCCGCAAGCGGCGATGCCAATGTTTACCCGGCCACAAAGCACCTTCCTGGGCAGTGCCAGCCAGGTCGAAGCCTACGTTTACGCCCTGGCGAACTTCGAGCCCAAGCCGGCGCGATTCCCCAAGGCTCACAAATCCCACAAGGGCGAAGCCCCGCGTGCGCCACGCACGGTCAAGGAAATGCTCGAACGTTGCGAAGACGCCCTGCCAATGCCAGACCTGATGACCTGGCTGCTGGAGCAGGAACCGGACGGCGCGACCGACGAGTTGCTGTACTGGTTCTCACGCCTGTCGCGGGAGAAACGCTTCAAGCGCGAACGTCTGGAACGACGGGATTACCACACTCACGAGCACCAGGTCAGCCTGCGCTCCTTCGCCCTGCTCCCGGCCAGCATTGATGCGGCCGAGAATTCTGCGAGCACCCCTTATGCATCTTGATCTATCCGAACTGTCCCAACTGGCACCGATCTTTCGCGAGCTGTTCAAGGGTTACCACGTCAGCCGCCGCGACCCGGAGCTGTACGCACAACTGTCGAACTTCCAGGACCAGTACCGCACGCTGTTCAAGGCCTTGGGCTTTGAACTGGTGTGTGACACCCGGGGTTTCTACTACTTCGTCCCGGACACCGCCGTTGCCGCCGCGCAGGTCAACAAGACCGCCCAGCGCCTGGCGTTGTTCACCTTCATTATCGTCGAACACCTGGCCGACCAGGGCCGCGACCCGATTGCCGTGCTCGACGGCGGCAGCCTGGGCCGTGATGAATTGCCGTCCTTGCTGGAAAAGTACCGCGACCTGTTTATCCAGGCCGAAGTGCAGACCCAGGAAGAGCTGGAAGAAAAAATCATGCGCCGCATGACCCAGCTCGGTTTTGCCAGTGAAGAGAACGGTATCTACCGCTTCCTGCCGCCGATGCACCGCTTCCTCGACGTTTGCCTCTCCGTACAGCAAGACCGTGATTTGGCTGCCAGCCTGCACAGTGTGTTGCCTTTGCCAGTGCCAGTACTGATCGACGAAGACAGCGATGAAAAACTGCTGAAAACAGACGATCCGTTGGATTTGAGTGGCTTCGCTGAAGAAAGCGAAGAAGACGCCATGGCCCGCGCCATTGCCGAAGAACAGGAGACCGACGCATGAGCAAGGAACGCTACGGCATTCGCCGCTTCGCCCTTTTGAACACCGCCGGTTACAGCCTGGGCTTGTTCCCGCTGGAAGAACCGCTGTCGGTGTATGGCGCAAACAACCTCGGTAAATCGGCTTCGATCAACGCCCTGCAGTTCCCGATTCTGGCGCGCATGTCAGACATGAGCTTCGGCAAGTACACCCTGGAGCAATCCCGGCGTTTCTACTTTGCTACCGACACCAGCTACATCCTGGTGGAAGTGGCCTTGCCCCACGGCCCACACGTGATTGGTGTTGTCGGGCGCGGCCCGGGCGGCGGTTTCGGGCACCAATTCTTTGCCTACGCCGGTAAGCTGGACCTGGCTCATTATCAGAAAAACGATACCTGTCTGCGCCAGAAAGAGCTGTTCACCAACCTTGAGCGCGAAGGCCTGAAAGCCTATGAGCTCAAGCCCGATGAACTGCGTCGTTTGCTGGTGGGGGGTCACACTTCGATCCCGCTGGACCTGACCCTGATTCCGCTACGCTCCACCAGCGAACAGAGCCTGAAGACCTTCCGTGCGCTGTTTATCAACTTGCTGCACATGCGGGAAATCACTGCGGCCAAGCTCAAGCAATTGTTCCTCGATGCCTTCGAACACAGCCTGCGTTCCGGCAGTGTCGATTACATCGCCGCGTGCGAAGAAGCCTTCCGCGATGTACGACGGATGGAACAGGACTACAACTCGCTGGTGGCCGCCGGTCCGCTGGTGGAGGCGCTTTCCAACGGGGTAAAGCAGCGGGAGATCCTGCGGGGCAAACTGCATCGCCTGTCGCCGTTGCTGGACTCGCTGCTGGGGACCTGGTCGGACTATGCCAGTGCGCGCAAGGAAGAGCTGACGATCCAGGCCGAGCACTACCGTAACGAGCAAGATGCCCTGCAGAACGATCAGCGCGGCGGCACTCAGGAACTGATGCGTCTGGAGCGGGAAATCAGCGGCATCCAGCGCTGGCTGGGCGAGTTGTCGGTGCTCAAGCATCGCTTTGCCCTGGTGGATAACGTCAAGGTTCTGGAACAGCAACTGCTGGCGGCCAAGGATGCCCACGATGAGTTGGCGGGCGCCCTGGCGCAGTCCCGGCAGTTCAGCGCCGAGGATCTGGATGAGCGTCTGCGGGACCTGGAAAAACGCTTGAAGTCGGTCAAGCAGCAACTCGACCACGCGGATAACAACAGCTACGCCAAGCTGCGCGAAGAGTTCTCACAGCAGGACGTCGAGCGTCTGATGCGTCTGTTCAACAGTTCGTTGTTCAGCTTGCCGCTGGGTGAGCACGGCATCGCGCTGGATGAGGACGGTCAGTGGGTCAAATCCCTGGAGCTGATCCTCGATGGCTTCAAAGGTGAGCGTTTTGAAGTGCCGGGCCTGTCCATCGACATCTCGCACATCGAGCCGCCGGCGTTGCAGGCCTTGGCCGACCGCGCAGCCTTGCGCGACCAGAAAGAGCGTCTGGAAAAAGAACTCAAGCAACTGAAAACCCAGCAAGCCGTCGCCTCCGACCGCGCGGCGAGCAAGACCCAGACCGAAGCGCTGTACCAGCAAGTACTGGATGCGCAGAAAGCCCTGGAAGACTTCCGTCGCGCTCAGACCTTGACCGCCGAGGAAGGCGAGAAGCTGGAAAATCTGGCGCAGATGGAAGCAGCGCAAGATGAGTTGAAACGTTCCAGCGATGCCTTTACCGAACGCGTCCAACAACTGTCGGCCAAGCTGCAGTTGGTGGGCCGGCAGATCGGCGACATGGAAGCCAAGCAGCGCACGCTGGATGATGCCTTGCGTCGTCGCCAGTTGCTGCCGGCGGACTTGCCGTTTGGTACGCCATTCATGGACCCGGTCGACGACTCCATGGATAACCTGCTGCCGCTGCTCAATGACTATCAGGACAGTTGGCAGGGTTTGCAGCGCGCTGATGGCCAGATCGACGCGCTGTACGCACAGGTGCGCCTCAAAGGTGTGGCCAAGTTCGACAGCGAAGATGATATGGAGCGCCGTCTGCACCTGCTGATCAACGCGTATGCACACCGTACCGACGAAGCCCTGACCTTGGGCAAGGCACGCCGTGCGGCGGTGACCGATATCGCGCGAACCTTGCGCAATATCCGCAGCGACTACGACAGCCTTGAGCACCAGTTGGCGTTGTTCAACCGCGAGATCAACAAGCGTCAGGTCTCCAACCTGCAAAGCTTCCGCATCGTGCTGGCGCCGAACAAGGAAGCCCTCAAACATATTGACCAGATCATCCACAGTGCAGGTCAGTATGAAGAAGGCGAAACCCTGTCGGTGTTCGACCTGAGCCAAAGTGCCGAGCAGGACAACAAGAACGAAGAGGCCAAGGAATACCTAGCACGCCTGGTAGCGGCGAATCATAACCAGTTGGGTCTCAAGGACCTGTTTGAGCTGGCGTTCGAGATCACCAAGGTCAACGGCCAGCCGATTATTCACACCGACATCGATGGCGCCGCGTCCAACGGCACCACCATGACCATCAAGGCGCTGACCAACATGTACTTGTTGCTGCACTTGATGGACCGCGACCAGGCCGGTCGTGTGCGTCTGCCTTACTACCTCGACGAGGCGGCGGACATCGACGAGAAGAACCAGGCGGCATTGCTGGAAACCAGTTTGCAACTGGGCTTTGTGCCGATCCTGGCCAGTGTGAAGCCGCAGGTTTCCGCCCAGGTGGCGATTGACCTGGAAGGTGGCAGCGGGCCAAACGGTATCTACATTGATGAGGCGGACTGGAAATACATTCGCCGGCATGATGTGGTGAAGGCGACGGTTAACGTGCAGGCAGATGAGCCGGAGCTGGACGAAGTCTGATCGGCTGCACTGAAACGCAAAAGGCCGCGATCCAATGGATCGCGGCCTTTTTTTGTGATCTTTATATTTTATGGTGTTTCTGATGGCCTCAACGCGGGCAAGCCCGGCTCCCACATTGGGATGCGATCAAATGTGGGAGCCGGGCTTGCCCGCGATGACCGCAATACAGCCTATTTGCCTAGCGGAATCTTCGGTGCCCAGGTCAGCCACTCGTCTTCAAACTGGTCGAACAACGGGAATGTCTGCTCGGGACGGGCCGGGTTGCCCATACGCTCGCCGTCCGGAGTCGCAAAGGCGATGCCGCCCTGGATCAACGTCTCCAGGGACTCGGTGCGCACCGTCGCGCCCTTGAACAGGCCGAAGTCGACACCAAAGCCGCTGGTGTTCCAGAAACGACTGCCGCTGCGCACCAATGGTGTGTATTTGGGTTCGATCAGCACATGAACCAACACGCGGTCCGCAGTTTGGCCTAGCTCGTAGCCAGTGACCTTGCCCACCGTGACTTCACGGTAGGTCACTGGTACACCGATTTTCAGCGAGCCACGACGGGCGGCGCTGAGTACCAGGCTCAAACCGGCTTCCTGCACGTTGGTCTCAGGCGGTTGTGCCAAGGCGACGAAGTCTTTCTGTGGCCCGGTGCTTTTCACGGCAGGCAGGACTTCGATGTATTGACCGGTGACCAGGGTTTCCAGGTTAGAGGTTTTCATTATCCCCAACTCTGGCTTGACCACCCAGAACTGGCTACCGACGCGGGCAATGCGCTCCGGTACTTCGGTGATTCGTGCACCGAGCAGTACCGATTGCATATCGGCGCTGAGGTCTACGCTTTCGATCTTGCCCACATCCAGGCCCTTAAAACGAACTGGCGTGCCTGTGCTTAACCCATCGGCGCGGTCGACCTTGATGGTCACCAGAGTGCCTCGTTTGTGGGCGGCTTCACGGTCAGGGAACAAGCGGAAACGTGGGATACGGTGTTTCAGCGGCACGTTCGGCTCAGGCGTTTCGAAGGCGATACCGCCCGCCATCAGGCTTTGCAGAGACTCACTCTTCACTTGGATGCCGCCGGTAAGACCGCCAGTGAGCGTCACGCCACTGGCATTCCAGAAGCGGGTCGAACCATTGACCAGGCCTTCATATTCTTTCTCGATGTGAACGCCGATCACCAGTTGCTTGTTCTTGCGGGAGAACTGATAGCTCTGCACCGAGCCGACCTTGACCTGCTTGTAGAGAATCGGGCTGCCGACCTCCAGCGAACCGAGGCTGTCGGTGAGCAGCACCATGTGCAGGCCGGGGGAACGCAGGTCCAGCGGTGGTGCCTTGGCCCGAGCGATGAATTCCCGTTGCGGCGCACTGCCCTTGTCACCCGGGCGGATAGCAATGTAGTTACCTTTAACCAGCGCTTCGAGACCGGTGATACCGGCCAGGGAGATCGAGGGTTTGACCACCCAGAACTGGGTATCTTGCACCAGGTAATCTTCGGCCAATGGATCCAGGGTCAACTCGGCATTGGCGCTGGAGAGGTCGGAGGCGACCTTCAAGGTTTTCAGGCTGCCGACCTGGATGCCTTTGTACATCACGGGGGTGCGACCTGCCTGCAACCCTTCGAAGTCGCTGAGTTGGACCTTGACCCGGATGCCTGCGGCGGCGGCGTCGAAGTCTTCGTACAGACGGAATGGCAGGCTCGGGTCAGTGGGCGGACTGTCCTTGCGGTTCTCCGGCGTAGCAAAGGCGATACCGCCGGCGACGATGCTGGAGAGGGACTCGCTGCGCACTTTTACGCCGGAGAGGTTGGCGTCGATGCTGATGCCACTGGCATTCCAGAAACGCGTATGTTTGCGCACCAGGTTAGCGTAGGTTGGCTCGATGTAGACCTTGATTTCGACGGTGGTCTGATCTTCGGAGAGCAGGTAGCTTTTGACCTGGCCCACTTGGATCTGTTTGTAGAACACCGGGCTGCCACGGTTCAACGAACCGAGTCGTTCGGCCTTTAGGGTCACGTGCAGGCCTGGCTTGGCATCGGATAATGGAGGCTCTTCGGAGAGTGCCTTGAACTTGCGCGTTGGTTCGCCATCGCCAGGATTGGCCGCGATGTAGTTACCTGAGACTAGCGTTTCGAGGCCGGTGATCCCCGCCAGGCTGACGCTGGGCTTGACCAACCAGAAGCGGGTGTTGGTCCGGAGATATTGCTCGACGTCCTTATTCATCTCGATGGTGGCAATCACTCCGCGATTGTTGCCCTCATCATCCAGGGCCAGAGTTTTGACCTTGCCCACGGACATGCCTTTATAGACCACTTCGGTCTTGTTGGCCTGGATGCCCTCTCCGCTTTCAAAACGGACCTGGATCTCGATGCCTTGCTGGTGATAGGCACGCCATCCCAGCCAGCCGCCGATGATCAGAGCAATCAAAGGCAACACCCAAATGGCCGACCAGTTGGAAGCTGGGCGGGTTTTAGCCTTAGGCAAATCATTCATCGTCGTCGTCCGACTCCGTGTTATCCCAAATCAGTCGGGGATCGAAAGTTACTGCGGCAAGCATCGTCAAAATCACCACACTGGCGAAAGCCACGGCCCCGAGATTGGCCTCGACGCTGGCAAGCCGTCCAAAGTTTACGACCGCCACCAAGATGGCAATCACGAAGATATCCAGCATGGACCAGCGGCCGATGAACTCGATAAAACGGTACATGATAATGCGTTGTTGCGCGGAAAGTGGCTGGCGGCGTTGCACCGAGAACAGTAGTAGACCAATGCCCACCAGCTTGAAGGTCGGTACCAGGATACTGGCGATAAACACGACCGCGGCGATGGGATACATGCCATGTTGAGCCAACTGAATCACCCCGGACATGATGGTGCTGGGGTCACCCTGACCCAGGGAGCTCGCGGTCATGATCGGCAACAGGTTGGCTGGGACGTACAGAATGGCGGCGGTGATCAGCAAGGCCCAGGTGCGCATCAAACTGTTCGGGCGACGCGCATGGACCAAAGCACCGCAACGGGTACACGTTTGCTCATCAGCGTCCGGGTCTTGCTTGTTCAGTTCGTGACATTCAGTACAGATCAGAATGCCCGCATCAATCGCCCGCATGAACATCCTCCCCTGACAACGCTTCCCATATCTGGTGAGGCGACATCACCACCTCCAGCAAGACTTGAACCATTAATAGACTGATAAAACAGGCCAAGCCCAAGCCCACATTGATGGAAGCCATGTCCGACAGCTTTACGATGGCGACCAGCACGCCCATCAAGTAGACCTCAAGCATCCCCCAATCCCGCAGGTGGTGATAAATGCGGTACAGCAATAAACCGTAGCTGCGGCCAATGTTCCAGCGGATGCTCAGCAGCACTACCAATTGGCACAGCAATTTGAGCAGGGGAATACCCATGCTGCAGAGGAAAACCACTGCGGCAACGCCTTCCATGCCGGTATCAAACAGACCGACAACGCCACTCCACACGGTGTCCTGAGAGGACTGCCCGAGTAGATTGAGCTCCATAATGGGTAAAAAGTTCGCAGGGACGTACAACAACAGTGCGGCCAGTACCAAGGCAAGGCTGCGCTCAACGACGTTGTGGCGGTGAGCATATAGCTCGTAACCGCAGCGCGGACATTGGGCCTTCTCGCCGCGGGCAAGCGTTGGCTTGCGCATCAGCAAATCGCACTCATGGCATGCCACCAAGTCTTCCAGCGGTAAGTCTGATACCGCGAGGGCATCAACCGGATCGGGCATATAGGGCTCGGACTCTAAAAAAACCAGGTGCCTATTCTAGTGTTCTGGTTCAGAAATAACTGTGCAAATTTGTCGGACTGCTCGTAGCTGCTTTTTGACTTTCCGATCGCGCAAAACAAAACCCCATCTGCTTTCGCAAATGGGGTTTCGGAATTTAATCTTGACGATGACCTACTCTCACATGGGGAAACCCCACACTACCATCGGCGATGCATCGTTTCACTACTGAGTTCGGGATGGGATCAGGTGGTTCCAATGCTCTATGGTCGTCAAGAAATTCGGGTACTGAGTCGCGGCCTGATGGCCTCGCTTCAGCAAATTGGGTATGTAATAGATTTGTGTGTTACGCAAACTTTCGGTTTGTATCGTCTTCACACACCGCAATCTGGCCTTTCGACGCAAATTGCTTGGGTGTTATATGGTCAAGCCTCACGGGCAATTAGTATTGGTTAGCTCAACGCCTCACAGCGCTTACACACCCAACCTATCAACGTCGTAGTCTTCGACGGCCCTTCAGGGGACTCAAGGTCCCAGTGAGATCTCATCTTGAGGCTAGTTTCCCGCTTAGATGCTTTCAGCGGTTATCTATTCCGAACATAGCTACCCGGCAATGCCACTGGCGTGACAACCGGAACACCAGAGGTTCGTCCACTCCGGTCCTCTCGTACTAGGAGCAGCCCCTCTCAAATCTCAAACGTCCACGGCAGATAGGGACCGAACTGTCTCACGACGTTCTAAACCCAGCTCGCGTACCACTTTAAATGGCGAACAGCCATACCCTTGGGACCGGCTTCAGCCCCAGGATGTGATGAGCCGACATCGAGGTGCCAAACACCGCCGTCGATATGAACTCTTGGGCGGTATCAGCCTGTTATCCCCGGAGTACCTTTTATCCGTTGAGCGATGGCCCTTCCATACAGAACCACCGGATCACTAAGACCTACTTTCGTACCTGCTCGACGTGTCTGTCTCGCAGTCAAGCGCGCTTTTGCCTTTATACTCTACGACCGATTTCCGACCGGTCTGAGCGCACCTTCGTACTCCTCCGTTACTCTTTAGGAGGAGACCGCCCCAGTCAAACTACCCACCATACACTGTCCTCGATCCGGATAACGGACCTGAGTTAGAACCTCAAAGTTGCCAGGGTGGTATTTCAAGGTTGGCTCCACGCGAACTGGCGTCCACGCTTCAAAGCCTCCCACCTATCCTACACAAGCAAATTCAAAGTCCAGTGCAAAGCTATAGTAAAGGTTCACGGGGTCTTTCCGTCTAGCCGCGGATACACTGCATCTTCACAGCGATTTCAATTTCACTGAGTCTCGGGTGGAGACAGCGCCGCCATCGTTACGCCATTCGTGCAGGTCGGAACTTACCCGACAAGGAATTTCGCTACCTTAGGACCGTTATAGTTACGGCCGCCGTTTACCGGGGCTTCGATCAAGAGCTTCGCGTTAGCTAACCCCATCAATTAACCTTCCGGCACCGGGCAGGCGTCACACCCTATACGTCCACTTTCGTGTTTGCAGAGTGCTGTGTTTTTAATAAACAGTCGCAGCGGCCTGGTATCTTCGACCGGCATGGGCTTACGGAGCAAGTCCTTCACCCTCACCGGCGCACCTTCTCCCGAAGTTACGGTGCCATTTTGCCTAGTTCCTTCACCCGAGTTCTCTCAAGCGCCTTGGTATTCTCTACCCAACCACCTGTGTCGGTTTGGGGTACGGTTCCTGGTTACCTGAAGCTTAGAAGCTTTTCTTGGAAGCATGGCATCAACCACTTCGTTACCTAAAAGGTAACTCGTCATCAGCTCTCGGCCTTAGAATCCCGGATTTACCTAAGATTCCAGCCTACCACCTTAAACTTGGACAACCAACGCCAAGCTGGCCTAGCCTTCTCCGTCCCTCCATCGCAATAACCAGAAGTACAGGAATATTAACCTGTTTTCCATCGACTACGCTTTTCAGCCTCGCCTTAGGGACCGACTAACCCTGCGTCGATTAACGTTGCGCAGGAAACCTTGGTCTTTCGGCGTGGGTGTTTTTCACACCCATTGTCGTTACTCATGTCAGCATTCGCACTTCTGATACCTCCAGCAAGCTTCTCAACTCACCTTCACAGGCTTACAGAACGCTCCTCTACCGCATCACTTACGTGATACCCGTAGCTTCGGTGTATGGTTTGAGCCCCGTTACATCTTCCGCGCAGGCCGACTCGACTAGTGAGCTATTACGCTTTCTTTAAAGGGTGGCTGCTTCTAAGCCAACCTCCTAGCTGTCTAAGCCTTCCCACATCGTTTCCCACTTAACCATAACTTTGGGACCTTAGCTGACGGTCTGGGTTGTTTCCCTTTTCACGACGGACGTTAGCACCCGCCGTGTGTCTCCCATGCTCGGCACTTGTAGGTATTCGGAGTTTGCATCGGTTTGGTAAGTCGGGATGACCCCTAGCCGAAACAGTGCTCTACCCCCTACAGTGATACATGAGGCGCTACCTAAATAGCTTTCGAGGAGAACCAGCTATCTCCGAGCTTGATTAGCCTTTCACTCCGATCCACAGGTCATCCGCTAACTTTTCAACGGTAGTCGGTTCGGTCCTCCAGTTAGTGTTACCCAACCTTCAACCTGCCCATGGATAGATCGCCCGGTTTCGGGTCTATTCCCAGCGACTAGACGCCCTATTAAGACTCGCTTTCGCTACGCCTCCCCTATTCGGTT